>NZ_CP033334.1:1837500-6870350 GCF_013170705.1 Mesorhizobium loti
TGTCTCCA
Source organism: Mesorhizobium loti (assembly GCF_013170705.1). Lineage (NCBI taxonomy): Bacteria > Pseudomonadati > Pseudomonadota > Alphaproteobacteria > Hyphomicrobiales > Phyllobacteriaceae > Mesorhizobium > Mesorhizobium loti. The sequence goes on from NZ_CP033334.1 coordinate 1,837,509, forward strand.
GCATAGACTCAGTGAAATTGAATTCCCCGTGAAGATGCGGGGTTCCTGCGGTTAGACGGAAAGACCCCGTGCACCTTTACTATAGCTTTACATTGGCATTCGTAGTGGCATGTGTAGGATAGGTGGTAGGCTTTGAAACCTGGGCGCCAGCTCAGGTGGAGCCACCCTTGAAATACCACCCTTATTACTATGGATGTCTAACCGCGGCCCGTTATCCGGGTCCGGGACAATGTATGGTGGGTAGTTTGACTGGGGCGGTCGCCTCCTAAAGAGTAACGGAGGCGCGCGATGGTGGGCTCAGAACGGTCGGAAATCGTTCGCTGAGTGCAATGGCATAAGCCTGCCTGACTGCGAGACTGACAAGTCGAGCAGAGACGAAAGTCGGTCATAGTGATCCGGTGGTCCCGCGTGGAAGGGCCATCGCTCAACGGATAAAAGGTACGCCGGGGATAACAGGCTGATGACCCCCAAGAGTCCATATCGACGGGGTTGTTTGGCACCTCGATGTCGACTCATCGCATCCTGGGGCTGGAGCAGGTCCCAAGGGTATGGCTGTTCGCCATTTAAAGCGGTACGTGAGTTGGGTTCAGAACGTCGTGAGACAGTTCGGTCCCTATCTGCCGTGGGTGTAGGAATATTGAAAGGATCTGTCCCTAGTACGAGAGGACCGGGATGGACGGATCTCTGGTGGACCTGTTGTGGCGCCAGCCGCATAGCAGGGTAGCTATATCCGGACGGGATAACCGCTGAAGGCATCTAAGCGGGAAACCCACCTTAAAACGAGTATTCCCTGAGAACCGTGGAAGACGACCACGTTGATAGGCCGGGTGTGGAAGAGCGGCAACGCTTGAAGCTTACCGGTACTAATAGTTCGATCGGCTTGATCGTTCTCATTCCTTATGCTCATCACTCCCAATCGGGACGATGAAGGCACAACAAGACCAGCGAAAAAGCCCCGAGAGGCGACCGACAGCTCCGCTGCCGACGTCTCTCTATGCTTCTTCGCTCAAAAAGCTTCTCGAACAACGTGCGTTTTGCCGACCTGGTGGTTATGGCGGAGCGGCTGCACCCGATCCCATTCCGAACTCGGCCGTGAAACGCTCCAGCGCTGATGGTACTTCGTCTCAAGACGCGGGAGAGTAGGTCGCTGCCAGGTCTGCTAAACGCACGTTCGTCTCTCATCCAGGATCAAAATGATCCGGACGCAGAGAAATCTTCTCTTTATGAACAGGCCCGCCAACGGGATCTCGGGCCGCGAAAGCGGCCCTTTCATTTGGTGAGCCATCTACCTATCTGTAGGCCATCCTATTCGTAGGTGTGCGCTTACCGCCAAAGCAAGCAAACGCTTGCTCGGATCAGCAAGCAAACGCTTGCTCAGTTCGGCAAGCAAACGCTTGCCTAGGGTTGACGCGGGGTGGAGCAGCCCGGTAGCTCGTCAGGCTCATAACCTGAAGGTCACAGGTTCAAATCCTGTCCCCGCAACCAAATACAAAAGAGCCCGCCTTGTGCGGGCTCTTTTGTATTTGGCCGTGGTGGCCGACCGATTTAACCCGTCATCATCGCCCCGCAAGGCGGCAAAGCCGACGCCGCGGGACAGAAACCCAAATCCCGTCCCCAAAACCAGACAATAAACGGCCCGCCCGGCATCCCGCCGGCGGGCCGTTTTGCTATCCGGATGAACCACAACACCCAAATCAGCCCGCCTGGCTCACAGCCCGCGGGCCGCTCCCGTCCTGGAAGGCGGCCGCCGCCATCAATCCGCTCCCCGGATCCGGGTGCTCAGCCTCCGCTGACGCCGCCGCAAAGCGCAGACCCTTCCGAAGCCGGACCCAACGCCCGACCCAACGGCGAAAGCCGAATCAGAGCGACCATCCCAAACCAAGCCCAGACGAATCTAGCCGCTCAGGGTCTTTCCCTCCCGCCTTCACCGCGCGGAGAACCAGAAGATCGGCCCACCCAAACAATCGCAATCCAAGCTCCAAGACGGCGACAGCGTCACGCTTCTCGCCTCAGGCAAGGGCGGAAAGCCGGGCCTAACGGAGCCCGGCCGATGCCAGTCGCATCAAGGCTTCACGGACATCGACGCGCCGATAGGTTTCGGTGACGAGGCCGTCCCGTCTCAACTCTTGGCGGCGGCGTTCGACAAAGGTGCGTTCCTCGGCGGTCAAATCGTGCTCGCGCTTGCGAAGCCAGTCCTGGTAAGACGAGTCGAGTTCCTTGACCGGCTTGGCCGCCGTTGAAAAAGAAGCCGGCCGGCTCCCGGTGTAACGCGGTCGCAAGGCACTGTTGGGGTTGTATTCGGTTCGCTTGTCGTTGCCAGAAATGACGAGGTCGGGATCCGGGACCCGGCCCGACGGACTGTAGACGAATGCCGAGGCGATGCGGTCCAGCGCGGCATCGACTTCCTTCGGCCGATGGACTACCTCGCGCGGCGGGCGGTCGGGAACGGCCAGCCTTGTGATGCCGCGATCATTGATGGCGTCGAGCACCTCGCGATGATCACGCGAGGTGATCACCTCACGCCTGGCCGGCCAGAAATCATACGGTGCATGCGCGCCATAGCCCTTGCCGATGTGGAAGGCATAGATCTCCGGATAGACCGTGAGTTCGGTGCGCCGGCTTGGCTTGATGTCGTAGAAGGAGGTGATGGCGATCTGCAGCAGATGGGTGGCACCGATGCCGCCAAGCGCATCGTCGATCACCAGGCCGAACCGGTCATGCGGGGTCCAGTCCGGCAAGGCCTGCGAGATCGAAGCGGGCTTGCCATCGATCTCGACGTCGAACATATCAGCCTTCAGCAATGTCACGACATGCATTGCGATCTCCGTCATTTTGCGACGATTCGTCAGAATCGTCATCTGATCAGCAGCGCTTGCGCTTGTCAGCCGGCATCCGGCTTGACCCGTTCGAATCGAGGCAAATCAGCCGGGCCTCGCGAGACTCTTTCCCATCTGCTTCGGCATGGTTAATAGTGTCGACTTCGCGGAGGATCGATCATGGAACAAAGCCGGCTATCGAAGAAGGAGCGGCATGAGCTCATTCTGTCGGAAGTGCGGCGCTCGGCCTCCATCCGTATCTCCAGGCTCGCGACTCGCCTTGGTGTCGCCGGCGAGACGATTCGGCGCGATCTCATCGAGCTCGGCGACGCGGGGCTGCTCAATCGAACCTATGGCGGCGCGACGATCTCGCTGGTGACGTCCGAGCCGGTAATCGCCGAGCGCAGCCAGACCATGATCGAGGAGCGCGCCCGTATCGGGCGTGGCGTGGCCGGACTGGTTGAGAAAGGCCAGGTCGTGATGATCGACGGCGGCTCGACGACTTACGAGGCGGCGCGCAATCTCTCGCAGCTGAGGCGCGACTTGACCATCATCACCAACTCCATCGGCGTGGCCTCGGTGGCCGGCGCCAATCCAACCTTCCGGGTTATCCTGTGCCCCGGCACCTATGACAGTCGCGAAGCCAGCGTGCTCGGCGAGGACACGGTGGAATTCGTCAGGCGCTACAATGCCGATGTTGCGATCATCGGCGCCTCGAGCCTGTCCGTGGACGGGCCCAGCGACATGATCTCGGGGGCGGCCGCCGTGAAACGGGCAATGATCGCACGAGCGCTGTCGACAGCGCTTGTGGTGACCCACGACAAGTTCGGTCGCAACAGCCTCGAACGCGTATGCGCAATCGGCGAGCTTTCCGACATCGTCACCGATCGCGAGCCGCAGCCGGCGCTACGCGCCGTCATCGAAGCGGCTGGGACGGAACTCCACGTCCTGGGCGGCGGCTGAACGGGGCCGTCCGACTATCTAATGCGTCGCCAGCAATTTGGGTCGCAGCCAGGCCGTGATGGCGTCGAAGTCGATCGGCCTGGTCGTGTCGACGTCGAAGAGCGGCCCGCGCCGCAGCGGCTTGGCGCGCTTGGCGAGTTCGATCAGTTCGGGGATATAGGCCGCACCGGGATGGCCGGCGGGCGCCGGTCGAGCCTGGCGTGACTGGACAGGGCCAAGGGCTAAACCGGAATCGCTTGCGGCCCCGCCGCCAGCGCCTGCAGGCCAGCGCCGACCACACCGGCGTCGTCGCCGAGCTGGGCGGGTTCGACCTGACATTGATACCTGGGCGCCAGCGCCGGCGCGCGGCCGAGTTCTGCGTGTGCCGCCCGGCCGAGGCCTCCGCCTGCAAACGCTCGGCCTGACCTGAATCCCGCCGCCCCTTAGACTCTGGATCGCCTAGCCGGCATCGCGGTTGGTCAATGCGATGTGGCAGCAGCAGGAGCCGTGGCCGGGCGTCCAGGTGACGTTGTCGAAGCGCACGCCGGTCGTCTCGAACAGGCCACGGTCGAAGGCGCCGGCGATGCGGCAGAGCGTGGCGAGCTTTTCATCGCCAACGCCGGCCTCGACCCAGGCATCCTTCAGCGGGCAGCGCTTAACCTTGAAGGCGATGCGGTCATCGCCGCGCTCGACATCGGTCGGATACATCTGGCCGCCATCAGGGCTGACGGCCAGGAAGGCCTCGCCGATGGCGCGCGCGTCATTAGCGCCGAAGCTGGCGAAGGCCGCGGCCGCCACCTCCTTGCCGCGCTGTTCGATGGCGCGGATCATGATCGCCTCCGCCCTTTCCGGGCCCAGCTCTCCGGTCAGTTCGTCGAGGAAAAGGCGATAGAGATCGGCGCGGTTGCGGAAGGCGGTATCGAGTTCGCGCGACAGTTTCTCGGCTCTGGCTTGCGGATCAGTCATGATGTGTCCTGGTTTGTTGTTTGACCATGATCTCTGGACAAAACGGTTCCCGTCTGTCCGAGAAAACCGGGTCCCACTTTCGAATCATGGTCTGGTCCTGTTCAATCTCGGCGCCGCCGCCACCAGCGCCTTGCCGATGGCCGATTGCGGTGCATCGATGACGGCACGGGCGTCGCCGCTCTCGGCAATCCGTCCGGCATCGAGAAGGATGACGCGGTGGGCGGCGGCGCGGACGACGCCGAGGTCATGGGAAATGAAGAGATAGGCGATCCGTTCCTGCCTTTGCAGGTCAAGCAACAGATCGAGGATCTGTCCGCGCACCGAGACGTCGAGCGCCGAGACCGCTTCGTCAAGCACGATCAACGACGGTTTCGTGGCGATGGCGCGAGCGATGGCCACACGCTGCCGCTGGCCGCCGGAAATTTCATGGATGGCGCGGGGCGCCAGATCGGCCGTCAGCCCGACGCGCTCGAGCAAGGCGGCGATGCGCCGCGGGCGCTCGGTGCGGGAGGCGACTCCATGGATGCGCAAGGGGTCATCGAGAACACGCGCCACCGTGGCGCGCGGGTTAAAGGCGGCGAGTGGATCCTGGAACACCATTTGCAGGCGAGCGCGGCGTGCTCTCAGTGTCGCTCCGCGCAAGGCCAGGAAGTCATCGCCCTCGAATTCGATGCGGCCGGCATCCGGTTCGATCAGGCGCAGCACCAGCCGCGCGATCGTCGACTTGCCGCTGCCGGAGGGGCCGGCCAATGCCAGTGTTTCGCCGGGTTCGATATGAAAAGAGATATCGTCGGCCGCGATGACGGTCTTGCCGCCGCGACGGTAGCGTTTGGTGAGGTTGGACACCGAGAGCAAGCTCATCCGTGGAGCTCGCTTCGATTCAGTAGCGGTTCAGCGTCGAGCCCGATATGGGCGTCGAGCAAGGCGCGGGTGTAAGTTTGAGTTGGAGCGCCGACAATCCGTGCCGTCGCGCCAAGCTCGACCAGCTGGCCGTGGCGGAAGACGGCGATGCGCTCGGCGAGCTCTGCCGCCAGGGCGATGTCGTGGCTGATGAACAGCAGCGTCATGCCGTCCTCGGCCGCCAGCCGGCGGATCAAAGCGACGATCTCGGCCTGCACGATGGTGTCGAGCGCGCTGGTCGCTTCGTCGGCGATCAGCAGCTTCGGTCCGGCAGCGATCGCGGCGGCGATCGCCACGCGCTGCTTCTGGCCGCCGGAGAGCTGATGCGGAAAGGCACGCAGGGCCGAGTCCGGGTCGGGCAAGTGGACGCGTTGGAGCAAGGTTCTTGCCTTCGCGTATGCCTGAGGCCAGGCAAGGCCGAGATGAGTGCGGGCGACTTCGGCGATCTGTTTGCCGACGGTCATGACAGGATCGAGACTGGCGGAAGGGTCCTGAAAGACGAAACCGATGTCGCGACCGCCGAGGGGAGGTTGGCCATGGCCGGGCCATTCAAGTCTCCCACCAACCAATGATGAAGCCGGCAGCAACCCCGCGATCGCCAGCGCCAGCGTGCTCTTGCCGGAGCCGCTTTCGCCGATGATGGCAAGGCGCTCGCCGGCCATAATATCGAAGCTGACGTCCTTCAGCGCCGCCACCTCGCTGCCGTCGCGGCGGTAAGTCACCGTCAGGTCGCGGATCGACGCCAGCACGGTCACGACAGGCCTCTTCTGACCGCCGTCGTTTCGACGATGCCTTCGCCGGCCAGATAGACGCCGAGTACCGTCAACACCAGCGCTATTCCTGGGACGATCGACAGGAAGGGCGCGGTGCGCAGCACGGCGCGGCCTTCCGCGATCATCCCGCCCCAGGTGACGAGGTTGGGATCGCCGAGGCCGAGGAAGGACAAGGCCGCCTCGGTGAGGATCGCGGCGGCGACGATCACCGAGGACATTGCCAGAACCGGCGGCAAGGCGTTGGGCAGCACCTCGCGAAAGGCGATCGCCAGCGGATGCATGCCGATGGCGCGGGCGCTGGCGACATAATCGCGCTCGCGAATGGAGAGGACTTCGGCGCGGGCAATGCGAGCCGGTCCGGTCCAGGTGCCGAGCGCTATCGCCGCGACGACAATGCCGAGCGATGGTCCGACGACGCTGACGAAGGCCAGCGCGAGCAGGAAGCTCGGCACGGTCTGGAAGGCGTCGGTGATGCGCATCAGAACCTCGTCGGCGAGGCCACCGGCAAAGCCTGCCAGAGTGCCTATCACCGCGCCGATGGCGAGTGCCGCCGCCGCTGCTGCAAGGCCGACGGCCAGGGAGGTGCGGGCGCCATGGAAAAGCTCCGCCAGCACGTCGCGGCCGAGCCGGTCAGTGCCGAGCGGCAGCGACCAATCCTGGAAGGGTGGCAGCAGCGCCGGGCCGGCGATGGCTTGCGGGTCGCCGGGAAACAGCAGCGGCGAGAAGAGCGCCATCGCAATCAGCGCGGCCAGAAGGATGGCACCGGCGACGGCCTCGGGCGTGCGCAGGAAGCGGCGCAGCGGGTTCATGCGCTGGCCTCGCCAGCACCGACGCGCGGGTCGAGGAAGGCATAGGCGATGTCGACGAGAAGGTTGATGATGATGACCAGGACGGCGCTGGTGAGGATGATGCCGAGCAGCAGGGGCGTATCGCGCGAAGCCACCGCTTCCTGCGCCAGCCGGCCGAGGCCGGGCACGGAAAAGACGCTCTCGATAACAACGCTGCCGCCGAGCATCTGCGCCGATTGCAGGCCAAGCATGGTGACCAGCGGCAAGAGCGCATTGCGGGCGACGTGGGCGAGCACGATGCGGCGGCGCGACAGCCCCCTGGCGCGGGCGGCCAGCACGAAATCCTGGCGCCAGGCCTCGGCCATGCCGGCGCGCATCATGCGCAGGTAGAGCGCCAGATAGATGAAGCCAAGGGCGCAAACCGGCAGGACAAGATGGACGGCGATGTCGGCCGCACGGTCGAGACCGGTCTTGTCGGAGGCGAGGCTCTCAATGCCGCCGATCGGCAGCCAGCGCAGGTCGACGGCAAATATCACGATCAGCACCAGGCCGAGCCAGAAACCCGGCACGGCATAGAGCGCCAGCGAGCCGATCGAGAGGAAGCGGTCGCGGAAACTGCCGGGGCGGGCACCGGCATAGATCCCCAGTGTCGAGCCGAGGCCGAAGGACAGCGCGGTGGCGCTGACCATCAAGAGAAGCGTGTTGGGCAGACGCTCGAGGATGACGTCGCGGATCGGCCTGGAGAAGGTTACCGACTGGCCGAGATCCAAATGCAGCAGCGCCCAGAGGTAGTTGGCGAGCCGCGTCAGTTCCGACTGGTCGAGACCCCAGCGATGACGCAGCAATTCGATCATGCCGGCGTCGCCGCCGGTCGAGACGATGTATGCGTCGACCGCATCGCCGGGTGCGGCCTCGAGCAAGAGGAAAGTGCCGATGACGACGATCAGCAGCACGAAGACACTGCCGAGGAGGCGGCGGCGGATGAGGGTGAGGGCGCGGGTCATGGTCGCCTTACCCTCTCCACAAGGGGGAGGGTGAGGTTGGCGCTGTCCGGCGGGACAGAGGGGGGCACGAAGGAACTCTCATTCTCGAACCTTGAGCACCCGGATTTGCGACGCGCAAGCCTGCAGGGAACGCTAGCCAGCCAGATATGTGTCCGCCCAGTTCGAGACAGCCCAGCGCGGATTGTTGGCGATGTTGCCCACCGTGTCGCGCGCGACGCTGATGAAGCTCCATTCGGCGACGTTGATCAGCGGCAGGTCGGCTGTCACCTCCTTCTGGAACTCCTTGTAGAGGTCGGTGCGGGCCGTGGTGTCGAGCGTTTCCGAGGCCTTGGTGATCAGCGCGTCGAGCGCATCGTTCTTGTAGCCGCCCTGGTTGGAGAACGGCACGCCATCGGGAATGCCGCTCTGCACCAGGATGGTGGTCGAGATCGCCGGGTCGCCGCGGAATACGGGCGGGCCGACGGCGAGATCGAAGGCATGGTCGGTGTAGACGGCCTTGATGTGCGCGGCGGAATCGTTGTTGACCAACTGCGCGTCGATGCCGATGGCTGCCAGTGCCTGGCGCAGATAGTCGCCGAACTGCTTGGTCTCGTTGAAATAGGGCGCCGGCAAAAGTTTCAGCGTGAAGCGCTTGCCGTCCGGGCCTTTCTTGTAGCCGGCTTCGTCGAGCAACGCGTTGGCCTTGGCGACGTCGAAGGCATAGGTCGGCACGTCGGCGGTGTAGAATTGCGGATCGTTCTTCGGCACCGGACCGGTGGCAGTCGCGGCATAGCCGAGGAACACCGTCTTGACGACGAAGTCCTTGTCGATGGCGTGCGCGATGGCCTGGCGCACTTTCAGATCGGCCAGTTCCTTGCGGCGATGGTTGATCTCGACGACGAGCTGATAGGTCAGTCCCTCATAGCCCTTGGAGATCACCTTCAGGCCGGGCACCTTGGAGATGCGGTCGAGGTCGGCCAGCGGCACGGCGGAGAAGGCGGCGAGCTGGATCTCCTCGGCTTCGAGCGCGCTCGCCGCCGAGGTGCGGTCGGGCAGAACCTGGTAGATGATCTCGTCGAGATAGGGCTCGTCCTTCCCCCAGTAATCGGTGTTCTTGATCAGCCGATAATACTGGCCGGCCTTGTACTCGCCGAACCTGAACGGGCCGGTGCCGATGGGGGCGGTGTTGGCCGGGTTGTCCTCGATCTTGCCGACTTCGTAGACGTGTTTCGGCACGACACTGCTCAGCGCCGGCAATGCGTTGCGGATCAGCTGGAACGGGGTCGGCCTGGCGAATTTGAAGACGGCGGTGAGATCGTCAGGCGTCTCCACGCTGGCAAGGTCCTTGAACACGGTGCGGCCGAGGTTCTGCAGCGGCTTCCAGATCTGCAGCGCCGAGAAGGCGACGTCGGCGGAGGTGAACGGCTTGCCGTCATGCCATTTGACGCCTTCGCGCAGTTTGAACGTCGCCGAGAGCCCATCGGCGGAACCTTCCCAGCTCAGCGCCAGGCGTGGCGCGAGCCCGTCCTTGCCATCGAAGGAGGCTTCGGCCAGCGTTTCGACGATCTTGCTGGAGATGAAGAAGACGCCGTTGGAGGCGACGATCGCCGGGTTGAGGTTGCGCGGTTCGGAGTCCGCGGCCAATACCAGCCGTCCACCCTTCTTCGGCGTCTGCGTCCAGCCCAATGTCGGCATGGCCGTGGAGGCCAGAAGCATCGCCGAGCCGGCAAGCATCGTGCGTCTGGAAATCGTGGAACCTGGCATGATCGAACTCCGTCCTCTCCGCGACCCCTTCGGGCGCGACAACACCCCTCGAATGCCGGCGTCGGCATCCTTGCGGCGGCGATTATGAGCCTTGCCGAGGGTTTCGCCAGAGACGGAATTGGCGCATCCTCGCTTGGCTTTGAAATTTTCGTCCGCTGGACCAGTTTGACAGAACGGATCCAGGTTCACCAATCTGGTAGGACCAGATTTGGCGCATATGCGACAGATGACGAGTTGGTGACCGTCCGGCAGCGCCGGTCACGTATTTCTGGCTAGACCAGAGTGGGCAAAATGGTGCAGATTTGATCCGCAGCCAAGGGATATGGGCGAAACAGCATCGATCCCAGGCAAATTCAGGGAGAGAGATATGAATATTGCGCCGGGCAAGAATGCCGTCAGCAATATCCCATTTGACCAGGCGAGGGTCGACCGGCTGATGGAGGAGGCCGGCATCGATGTGCTGCTCGCAACTTCCAAGCACAACACCCAGTACCTGCTCGGCGGCTACAAGTTCATCTTCTTCGCCGCCATGGATGCGATCGGCCACAGCCGTTACCTGCCCATCGTCGTCTACGAAAAGGGCGGCCCGGATCACGCGGCCTATATCGGCAACCGCATGGAAGGCGGCGAGCACCAGAACCATCCGTTCTGGACACCGACGCTGCACGCCGCCTGCTGGGGCACGCTGGACGCCGCCAATCTTGCCGTCGAACATCTGCAAAAGATCGGCAAGGCCGGTGCCCGCATCGGCATCGAGCCCGGCTTCCTGCCGTCGGATGCCTACACGCTGATCCGCAAGGCGCTGCCGGAAGCGAAGCTGATCGACGCGACCGACATGCTGGAACGCATGCGCGCCATCAAGACCGACGCCGAACTGGAGAAGTTGCGCACCGCCTCCGAACTGATCACCGATTCCATGCTGGCGACCATCGGCTGGGCGCGCGAAGGCACGACCAAGGTCGAGATGATCGAACATTTGCGGCGCGAGGAAACCAATCGCGGCGCGCATTTCGAATATTGCCTGCTGACGCTGGGTTCAAGCCACAACCGCGCCGCCTCACCGCAGGCTTGGAAGAAGGGCGAGGTGCTGTCGATCGATTCCGGCGGCAATTACCACGGCTATATCGGCGACCTCTGCCGGATGGGCATTCTGGGTGAACCGGACGCCGAACTGGAGGATCTGCTGGCCGAGGTCGAGGCGGTGCAGCAGGCGGCGTTCTCGAAGGTCAGAGCGGGCACGCTGGGCGGTGACATGATTTCGCATGCCGAAGGCGTGCTGAAGAAATCCAAGGTCGCGGCCTATACGGATTTCTTCGCCCACGGCATGGGCCTGATCACGCATGAGGCGCCATTCCTGATGACCAACCATCCGGTGACCTATGAAGGCACCTATGCGGCCAAGCCGCTGGAAAAGAACATGGTGCTGTCGGTCGAGACGACCATGCTTCACCCGACACGCGGCTTCATCAAGCTGGAGGATACGCTTGCGGTGACGGACGCTGGCTATGTGATGTTCGGTGATCGCGGCAGGGGATGGAACCGGGGTGGTCTTTAACGTCGAACGCCGCCGCCGCCCCTCATCTGGCTGCCGCCATCTTCTCCCCGTAGAACGGGAGAAGGGTGCAGCGTCGATAGCAGCGCTTTCTCACAGTCACTATACGGGGAGAAATGTCCGGCAGGACAATGAGGGGCAGCGCTGCCCTCGCATAAATCTAGTCGGTCAGTTGCCCCGCTGGGATCAGCCTGAAATCCGGCAACTCACGCAGCACCAGTTCCGGCCCAGCCGGTGAATAGACAACGAAGAGCTGCATCGGTTCATCGCCAGTGTTCAGAGTCGAATGAAACCGGCTTTCCGGCACATAGATGGTGCAGCCGGGGCCGACCTTCGCCACCACCGGATTGCCGTTCTCGTCCTCGACCATCTGCTCGCCATGGCCCGAGATGACGAAGATGATTTCTTCCGCGCCCGGATGGTTGTGGCGGGTGTGGCCCTTGCCGGAAGGCAGGTCGACGACGCCGCCGGAAAAGCGGGTAGCGCCATTCACTTCCGGTGCCACCGTCAGCGCCAGCCTGCCCCAGTCGAAGCCGAAGGCGCTGACGTCCTTCGGATAGACAAACACCTTGCTCTTGTCCGTCATCTCTCTCATCCCTTCTTTTTCTTCGTGGTCGCTGTGTCGCCCAGTGTGACAGCCTTGAAATCGGCCGTCTGTCTGGCGATCGCGGCTTCCGCCGGCAGCCGCTCCATCGAACTCGCGCCGTAGAAGCCATGCAGGCCCTTGGCGCGAGACAGAATGTAGCGGGCGTCATCCGGCATCGAGATCGGGCCGCCATGGCAAAGCAGGATGACATCCTTGCGCACCGAGCGTGCCGCCTCGGCGATGGCGTCGATCGCGACCACGCAGTCGTCGAGCGACTTGGCCGAGGTGGCGCCGATCGAGCCGCCCGTCGTCACGCCCATATGGGCAACGACGATGTCGGCGCCGGCCTTGGTCATGGCGCGGGCCTCGTCGGGGTTAAAGACATAGGGCGTGGTCAAGAGGTCGAGCTTGTGCGCCTCGGCGATCATGTCGACCTCGAGCCCGAAGCCCATGCCGGTTTCCTCGAAACTCTGCCGCATGGTGCCGTCGAACAGGCCGATGGTCGGAAAGTTCTGCACACCGGAAAAGCCCATCGTCTTCAGCTCGGCCAGAAGCAGCGGCATGATGACGAAGGGATCGGTGCCGTTGACGCCGGCCAGCACCGGTGTCTTCTTGACCACCGGCAGCACCTCATAGGCCATTTCCTTGACGATCTCGTTGGCATTGCCATAGGCAAGCAGGCCGGCGGCGGAGCCGCGACCGGCCATGCGATAGCGGCCGGAATTGTAGATGATGATCAGGTCGATGCCGCCGGCTTCCTCGGCCTTGGCCGACAGGCCGGTGCCGGCGCCGCCGCCGACGATCGGCACGCCCTTGTCGATCATTCCACGGAATTTCTTCAGTATGTCCTTGCGCGGTATTGCGGGCATTTCTTGGAACCTCAGTGTCTGGCTATTTCGAGAAAAGCCGCGACCGCGGCCCTGGCGAATTCGGGGTCGTTGATGTGCAATGGCAAGCGCGTGACGCGGCGGTTGGCGCTTGGCTTGATCGAGCGCTCGATGGCTTCGAACAACACAGCGTCGGCCTGTTGATCGAAGAAGGCACCGCCCTCGATGTCGAGTGCCGAGACGCCTTTTTCAGGAATGAGAAAATGCACCGGCCCCTCGCAGAGGGAGAGCCTGGTGCCGATCCACTCACCGATCGCGCGGCATTCGTCCGCGCTTGTGCGCATAAGCGTGACGTTGGGATTGTGCTCGTAGAAAAGCCGGCCGCGATCGCGTTCCGGTATGGTCGACGGCGCCCAGAAGTTGACCATGTCGAGCGCGCCGACCGAACCGACATAGGGTAGCTTGCTGCGGGCGATCGCGCCGAAGCGATCCTCCGTTGCCGGCAACACGCCGCCGAACAGGAGGTCGCAAACCTCGGTCGTCGTGATGTCGATGACACCGGACAGCAGGCCGCTGTCGGCCAGCTTTTCCATGCTGCGGCCGCCGGTGCCGGTGGCGTGGAAGACCATGCAATCATATCCGGAGCGCAGCTGGCCCGCGATCGCCGTCACGCAAGGCGTGGTGACGCCGAACATGGTGAGCCCGATCGACGGCTTGCCGTCGGGCGCCGGCGCCGGGCTTGTCGCCATGCCCGATATCGCCTGGGCGGCGTTGTGCAGCACGACGCGGGAAAGCCTATTCAGCCCCGCCATGTCGGTCACCGATGGCATCATGATGATGTCGGAGACGTCGACATAAGGCGCCGTGTCACCGGAGGCGAGCGTCGAGACCATGAGTTTCGGCAGACCGAGCGGCAGCGCACGCATGCCCGACGTGATGATTGAGGTGCCGCCGCCGCCGCCTATGCCGATTACGGCGGCGATGTCGCTTCGCGATCGGACGAAGCGGGTGAAGGCGGTGCCCATGGCGGCAACCGCGGCGCCACGGTCATCGCCGCCGAGCACGGCCGCGCTGCCGTCAGGATGATGACCGGCCACCTGCTTCGCGCTGATGTCGACGGGAACGCTTGAAGCACGTGTTCCGACATCAACGCGAGAAACGGCAGCGCCCGTGGCGGCGATAGCGTCCGCCAGGAAGGCAAGTTCCTCGCCCTTGGTGTCGGCGGTGCCCACGACGTAGATGCGCTTCATGGGCGGTTCCCAGGTCATTGCAAATTTTTGAGACGCGCGTATCATATTGATATGGATATCTCACGTCAACGAGCCACTGCACGCGACGACACGGAGCGGGGAAGCGGCCAGGCCGCCGAGCGTGGACCCCGGGCGCGCACGAAACGCCTGATGCTTGAGACGGCGATACGGTTGATGCAGGCGGGCGTCACGCCGTCGGTGAGCGAGGTGGCGGAAGCGGCGCAGGTTTCCCGCGCCACGGCCTACCGCTATTTCCCCAGCCAGGCGGCATTGGTGCAGGCCGTCGTCGACGAGGGGCTGGGACCAATCCTGACCTGGCAATCGACCTCTGCCGACGCCGAGCGCAGGGTCGCGGACCTGTTCGACACGGCGATGCCGCGCATCGAGGCTTTTGAGGCGACGTTCAAGGCGGCGCTGAAACTGTCGCTCGATCAATGGGCGCGACGCCAGGCCGGTACGCTGGGCGGCGAGCCGGCCTTCACGCGCGGTCATCGCGTCGATTTGCTGCAGCAGGCGATCGCGCCGCTCAAGGGCCATTTGCCGCCGCGCGACTTCAAGCGTCTGGCGCAGGCGCTGTCGCTGATCTTCGGCGTCGAGGTGCTGATCGTGCTCAAGGATATCTGGGGTCTGGACAGCCGCAAGACGCGGTCCGTCGCGCAATGGGCGGCAGGCGCCCTGGTGCGCGCGGCGGTGGCGGAATCGATTGGTGATGGAGGCGACGACGGCTCAGGGGTGGCCATGAAGTAGGATCTATCTGGTTCGACCAGATTTGCATGTCGACTATCAATATTATCCCTGACGCAGGGAGCTGTGCAACACCCTTGCGTATCATTGAGTAGGAAAATCATTGGAAAACAGGCAGATAAAGCCTGGATTCCGTCGGAATGGCCAGCCCCGTCTTCCAAGAAAGGGCTTGACGACGACGCAAAATTGGTAATACCAGATTAGAAAAGAAAAGTGGATCAAGTGAGGGCTGCGATCCATTTTCCGGCAGGGCGAGGAGGCCCGGAACCGGAAAGGTGCGATCACGGGAGGAACTACCAGGGCCGGCTTCGTCGCCGGCTCGTACGACAAGGTAGAATGCGCACAAGGGAGGAAATCATTATGCGCAAGTTAGTGACCAGCATGCTTGCTGGTATCGGCTTAACGCTTGCCTGCGGAACGTCCGTCTACGCGCAGGAAAAGTCGCTCACCATCTTCTGGGCGGAATGGGATCCGGCCAATTACCTGCAGGAACTCGGCAACGAGTACGAGAAGGAAACCGGCGTCAAGATCACGGTGGAGACCACGCCGTGGGCCGACTTCCAGACGAAGGCCTTCACCGAGTTCAACGCCCATGGCGACGCCTATGACCTGGTCGTCGGCGACTCGCAATGGCTGGGCGCCGGCTCGACCGGTGGCCACTATGTCGACCTGACGGACTTCTTCAAGAAGCACGATCTCGGCAATGTCATGGCGCCGGCGACGGTGAAATATTACGCCGAATATCCCGGCAACAGCGGCAAGTACTGGGCCATTCCGCTCGAAGGCGACGCCGTCGGCTGGTCCTACCGCAAGGACTGGTTCGAGGATCCCAAGGAGAAGGAAGCGTTCAAGGCCAAGTATGGCTACGACCTCGATGTGCCGAAGGATTTCAAGGCGCTGCGCGACATAGCCGAGTTCTTCCATCGGCCCGACCAGAAGCGCTACGGCATCGCGATCTATACCGACAATTCCTATGACGCGATGGCAATGGGCTTCGAGAACGCGCTGTTCTCCTACGGCGGCGAGCTGGGTGACTATGCGACCTACAAGGTCGATGGCCACATCAATTCCGACAAGGCCGTAGCCGCGCTCGACGCCTACAAGGAACTCTACAAGTTCACGCCTCCCGGCTGGGCCAAATCGTTCTTCGTCGAGGACAACCAGGCGATCACCGAGAACCTGGCGGCGATGAGCATGAACTTCTTCGCTTTCTTCCCCTCGCTGATCAACGAGGCCTCGAACCCGAACGCCAAGAACACCGGCTTCTTCGCCAACCCGCCGGGACCGAATGGCGACCAGTTCGCCGCACTCGGCGGTCAGGGCATCTCCGTCATCTCGTACTCGAAGAAGCAGGACGAGGCGATGAAGTTCCTTGAATGGTTCATCAAGGACGAGACCCAGAAGAAGTGGGCGGCCCTTGGCGGCTACACCTGCAGCGCGGCGGTGCTCAAATCGCCGGAATTCCAGAGCGCAACGCCTTACAACAAGGCCTTCTACGAGACCATGTTCAAGGTGAAGGACTTCTGGGCTGTGCCGGAATACGCCGAACTGCTGCAGCAGCTCAACCAGCGCATCTACCCCTACATGATCGGCGGCGACGGTACCGCCAAGGAAACGCTGGACGCGCTGGCCGCAGACTGGAACGCGACGTTCAAGAAGTACGGCCGCGTTCAGTAACAATCATGCCTCACGGAGGGGGCGGTGGTGCCTCCTCCGTTTCTTTTTCTGCAAATGGGAGAGGGGTCTTGGCGACCACGATGATCACAACGCTGGACAGGTCCTCGCGGGCGGCCACGCGCGGCCTGAGCGACATTTCGATCCGCAACCTCTTCATTGTTCCGACGGTCCTGTTCCTGATCGTCTTCAACATCTTTCCGCTGATCTATTCGCTTGGCTATTCCTTCACCGACTTCCGGGCCTCGACCAACGCGCCGGCGAATTTCGTCGGGCTGCAGAATTATCGCGACCTGCTCAACGATCCCTATGTCTGGTCCAACTTCGCCATCACGGCGAAATACGTCATCATCTCGGTCGCCGGTCAGCTGCTTGTCGGTTTCGGCGTGGCGATGCTGCTCAACCGCGACATCCCGCTAAAGGGCCTTATCACCACGCTGCTGCTGCTGCCGATGATGCTGTCGATGGCTGTTGTCGGCTTGTTCTGGAAGCTTCTCTACGACCCGTCGTGGGGCGTCATCAACTATGCGCTCGGGCTCGGCAATTTCGAGTGGCTGGCCGATCCCAAGATGGCGCTCTACGCCGTCGCGCTGACCGACATCTGGATGTGGTCGCCCTTCGTCATGCTGTTGTCGCTGGCAGGACTCTCGGCGGTGCCGAAGCATCTCTACGAGGCCGCCGCGATCGACCGCGCCGGGCCGTTCTATACGTTCTTCCGCATCACGCTGCCGCTGGTGGCGCCGATCCTGATGATCGCGGTCATTTTCCGTACCATGGAAGCGTTCAAGACTTTCGACCTCGCCTACATCCTGACCAGCCAGCCGACGGCTGAACTGATCTCGATCCGGCTCTACAAGATGGCGTTCCAGGAATGGCAGACCGGGCGCTCCTGCGCGATGGCCTACATCGTGCTGATCATGGTGCTGGCCATCACCAACATCTACGTCAAATACCTCAACAAGGTGAAGGAGCGCTGAGATGGCTGCCGTGCGCACCTCTTCCGAGATCGGCTTCAACCGCGTCGCCATCGTCGCCGTGCTGGTGGTGACGATCATCTTCCTCGCTCCAATCTACTGGATCGCCTCGACGGCATTCAAGCCGCGCAACCTGGCCACGACCATCCCGCCGACGGTCGTCTTCCAGCCGGAAATCTCGCCTTTCGTGAAGCTGTTCACCAAGCGCTCGCAATTGCGCAGTCCGCCGACGCCCGAAGAGTATGCGGCGGCGCCATGGTGGGAGCGGGTTGTTTTCGATGGCGGCGAGAAGATCGTGCGCGACGGCAAGGGCCAGGTGCAGTGGTCGGGCTATCCGAGCCGTTTCCTGAATTCGCTGATCATCGCCATCACCTCGACGGTGCTGGCGGTCGGCATGGGAACGTTCACCGCCTACGGCTTCTCGCGCTTCAAGGTGAAGGGGGAGGCGGATCTGCTCTTCTTCATCCTGTCGACACGCATGCTGCCGCCGGTGGTGGTGGCGATCCCGATGTTCCTTATGTACCGAGCGGTCGGCCTCAACGACACCCATATCGGCCTGATCATCCTCTACACCGCCTTCAACCTGTCCTTCTCGGTCTGGCTGATGAAGGGGTTCATGGACGAGATCCCGAAAGAATATGAGGAAGCGGCCCTCGTCGACGGCTATACGCGCATGGAGGCCTTCTTCAAGATCGTGCTGCCGGAGGCCGCCACAGGCATCGCCGCCACCGCGGTGTTCTGCTTCATCACGGCATGGAACGAGTATGCCTTCGCGCTGATCATGACCAATCGCCGTGCGCAGACAGCGCCGCCCTTCATCCCCAGCCAGGTCGGCTCCGGCCTGCCCGACTGGACGGTGATCGCCGCCGGGACGTTCCTGTTCCTGCTGCCGGTCGCGATCTTCACCTTCCTGCTCCGCAATCATCTGTTGCGCGGCATGTCCTTCGGAGCGATCCGCAAATGAGCTTTCGCGCCATCAATCAGAAATATCTGGAGCCTGGTTCGCAGGTGCTCATGGTGCTTGGCATCGTGGCACTGTGCCAGCCCTGGAACATGCTGCTGCACACATACGGCCTGACCATCATCCTGATCGGGCTGATCGGCTTCAACATCACCTCGAAGATCGCGCCTGAGGAGGAGGCCGGCACCGGGCATGCAGTGCGAAATCCGGGAGCAGAGCATTGACCCAGATCGAGCTTCGCGGCGTCCAGAAATTCTTCGGCGCCGTCCAGGTCATCAAGGACCTCAACCTCAAGATTGCCGACAATGAGTTCATCGTGCTGCTCGGCCAATCGGGCTGCGGCAAGACGACGACGCTGCGCGCGATCGCCGGGCTGGAGACGATCGACGAGGGCGACATCCTCATCGACGGCAAGCCGGTCCAGCATCTGAAGGCCGCCGACCGTGACATCGCCATGGTGTTCCAGTCGTTCTCGCTCTATCCGCATATGAGCGTCTACGAGAACATCGCCTTTCCCTTGCGCGCCACGCGCAAGAGCAAGGCCGAGATCGACAGCGAGGTGCGCTCGGTCGCCAAGACGCTGCAGATATCGGATTTGCTTGGCAAGAAGCCATCGGCGCTGTCGGGCGGCGACATGCAGCGCGTCGCCATCGGCCGGGCGCTGGTGCGACGGCCCAAGGCGATGCTGATGGATGAGCCGATCGGCGCGCTCGATGCCAAGCTGCGCGAGGAGATGCGGGCCGAGATCAAGCGGCTGCACATCAAGCAGGGCTCAACCACGATCTATGTCACGCACGACCAGATCGAGGCGATGAGCCTCGCCGACCGCATCGTCATCATGCATGAAGGCGTGCTGCAGCAGGTGGGCACGCCCGACGAGGTCTATTCGCGCCCGGCCAATCTGTTCGTGGCGCAATTCGTCGGCAGCCCGGTGATGAATGTCGCCGACGCGGCGGTGGCTGAAAAAGCCGCGTCCGCATCGGTGACGGTCGGCGACGCGGCCACCGGCTTCGAGTTTCCGCGCGTGCTGTTGTCGAAGCTCAACGGCCATGCCGGCGGCCAGCTGGCGCTCGGCATCCGTCCGGAAGGCGTGCTCATTCGCCGTGACGCGGCCGACGGCTTCATGGCCGTCGAGACGCAGATCGTCGAGCCGCTCGGGTCCTTCGATATTGTCGACCTGAAGGTCGGCTCCAAGATGCTGCGCGCGCGTACCAAGAGCGGCTTCATCTCGGGGCCTGGCGAGAAGGTCTTTGCGCGGATCGATCCGACGCAGGCGCATTTCTTCGACAAGGCAAGCGGCAAGTCGCTGGAAGTGAGATTGTGATGGCCCATATCCAGCTCAAGAATATCTCAAAGAGTTTCGGTAATCACACGGCCCTGACCGGGCTCGATCTCGACATCGCCGATGGCGAGTTCTTCGTGCTGCTCGGCGAGACGGGCGCCGGCAAGACGACGACGCTGCGGCTGATCGCGGGCCTCGAGAAACCGAGCGAAGGTCAGGTCGTCATCGACGGCGTCGACGTGGCCGACTGGGGCGCGGCCGAACGCGACGTGGCGCTGGTGCTGCAACAATATTCGCTCTATCCACGCTACACGGTGCGGGAAAACCTCGAATTCCCGCTGAAGCCGAAGATCCGCCGGCTGCCCGATGCCGAGATCAAGGACCGCGTCGACCGCGCTGCCCGCACACTGCGCATCGAGCACCTGCTCGACCGCAAGACCGACCGCCTGTCCGGCGGCGAGATGCAGCGTGTCTCGATCGGCCGCGCCATTGTGCGCAAGCCGCGTGTGTTCCTGATGGATGAGCCGCTGTCGGCGCTCGATGCCAAATTGCGCGAGGCGCTGCGCACGGAACTGAAGAACCTGCAGATACAGCTGGGCGCCACATTCCTGTTCGTCACCCACGACCAGATCGAGGCGATGTCGATGGGTGACAAGGTTGGCGTGCTCAACCATGGCCGCATCGTCCAGACCGGCACGCCGCACGAGATCTACAACAATCCCCGCGACACCTATGTGGCGAGCTTCGTCGGCTCGCCGCCGATGAACCTCATCGATGGCAGGCTGGTCAACAACCGCGCGGTGATGGCGCCGATGAATTTCGAGCTGCCGCTTTCTGGGGGAGCCAAGACGAGTGCGGCGACCGACGGTCGCCCGCTCGTCTTCGGCATCCGTCCCGAAGATGTCTATCTGGAAAGCGGCGCTCCGGTCGAGGCGCGTGTCCATGACGTGGAAAATCATGGCGTCGAGAAGATCCTGACGCTGCGCGTCGGCGAGACAACACTGCGCGCCACGGTGCCGGCCAGGACCGATGTCGCGATCGAACAGCCGGTGCGTTTTGCCTGGAACCCGGACAAGGTGGTGCTGTTCGACAAGGGCAGCGGTGTCAGCTTGCGCCACGCCGGGTGAAGCGCTGTTTCTGATCAGCCGGGTAGCCTTGCAACGAAGGACATCGGCTCAACTGGCCTGGCGGATTTCGGCCTGTTCCTCGGCGCGCAGATGGCTGGGCGCCGCGCCGATGACGCGCTTGAAGGCACGGCTGAAGGCGGCGTCCGATTCATAGCCAAGGCGGGCCGCAACGACTGATATTTTCATCCGGTCGCGGACCAGCCACTGACGCGCCTGATGCATCTTGACCTGGGTGACATATCTTGCCGGCGTTTCGCCGACGATGGTGGCGAAGCGTTCGGCAAAGCCCGAGCGCGAGGCGCCCATCATCCGGGCAAGCGACTCGACCGTCCAGTCATGGTCAGGTTCGAGATGGATGGCGGCCAGCACGCGACCAATGTCGCGGTCCTTGACCGCGGCGATCCAGCCGGAGGAATCGCCGCAACCACGTTCGACCCAGGAGCGGATGACGGTGGCGGCAAGCACATCGGCCAGCCGTGCCAGGATGCCGCCGGAGCCGACACGCTCCATCGTCACTTCGCGCGCCATGGACTCCAGCAAATGTGGAATGCCGGGCTCGTAGGCTTCCAGCTCGTGCGTGCGCATCACGTCCGGCATCATGCCGAGCAGGGGGTGCAGGCCGTCGATGTTGAAATACATCGCGGCGCAGAACAGCAGCGTTCCGGGCTGGCAATTCTTGTCGCACATCTCCGCGTTTGACGTGCAATAGACGTCCTTGCAGACCTCCTCGAGCTCGTAGCCATGGATCGGCCAGGCCTGCGCTCCGGGTTCGCTGGCCAGCACATGCGCCTCGCCTCGTGGAAGCAGCACAGCGTCGCCAGCATTGAGCTGCACCCATTCGCCGGATGGCTGCTTGAGCCAGCAGCCCTTGCGGCCGATGAAATGAAACCGGGCTCCGGGCTGAGCCGGGAACTGGATACCCCAAGGCTCCTTCATTTCGCAGCGGCCATACTCGACACCGTCGAGACGCAGGCCCCGCAATATGTCTGTCAGTGGGTCGCCGGTAATCGGGATTTTGGACGAATGGTCATGCATGATGGGGTTTCTAGCATGGAAACTCCAACCCGTCACTCCCTATGTTGCATCGCAGCCAAATGTTGCGCTGCAAACAAATCGGAGACTGACCATGGCCGAACCCGCGACAGGCGTCATCGACGCCGCACTTCTGAACTCCACAGAATCCGATGAACGAGCCGAGCCGGCATGGGGTGCGGTGGTTTCGTTGGCGCTTGGCGTTTTCGGTCTCGTCACCGCCGAATTCCTGCCCGCCAGCCTGCTGACGCCGATGGCGCGCGATCTCGGTGTCAGCGAAGGCGTGGCCGGTCAAGCGGTGACGGCAACAGCCATAGTCGGCGCCATCGCAGCGCCCACCATGGCCATCATCACAAGGCGCATGGACCGCAGGCTTGTCATGTGGATGCTGACGGCATTCCTCATCCTGTCCAACCTCCTGGCAACCTTTGCCTCATCGCTGTCCATGCTTCTGCTTGCCCGCGTCGTGCTCGGCGTTGCGCTAGGCGGTTTCTGGGCGATGTCGGCGGCAATGGCCTTGCGGCTGGTGCCGATGCGGCTGATGCCGCGCGCCATGTCGATCATCCTCACCGGCGTCTCGCTGGCCACCGTCACCGCCGCTCCGGTCGGCGCCTATGTTGGCGACATCTGGGGATGGCGCACGGCGTTCATGATTGCGACCATCGTCGGCGCCTTGGCGCTGCTGGTGCAATTGGCCACCATTCCAAAGCTGCCACCGGTGGGCGTCGCAAGCTTCCGCACCTTGCTCGATGTGCTGGAGCGGCCGTCGATCCGGGTGGCCCTGCTGGTCGTGCTGCTGGTCGCGTCCGGGCATTTTGCCGGCTTCACCTATGTGCGCCCGTTCCTCGAAAAGGTGCCGGTGCTCGACATCGAGACGATCTCGCTGGTGCTGCTGGCATATGGCGTCGGCGGTTTCTTCGGCAATATCGCCGGCGGCATCCTGGCGGAGCGTAATCTCAAGGCGGCCGTTGCCCTGGCGCCCTTGCTGATTGCGCTGGCCGCCGCCTCGATGCTGATCTTTGGCGCCTCGCCGACGATTGCCGCCACCGCCGTCGCCGCCTGGGGTTTTGCCTTCGGCGCGGTGCCGGTCGGGCTGCAGAGCTGGCTGGTGCGGGCAGCACCGGACCAGGCCGAAAGTGCCGGCGGCTTGATGGTGGCAACCTTCCAGGTGGCGATCGCGCTGGGCGCCGTCTTCGGCGGCTTGCTGGTCGACCATACCGGCGTGGCCAGCGCCTTCGCTTATTGCGGCATTGCAACGCTGCTGGCGGCGATCGTCGTGTTCCTGCGCGGCCCGAAGCGGGCCGAATGATCTCCCATCCCTGACCTGCCCAGCGGCCCGAGAGCCATTATGGTTCTCGGGCCGCTGCCGTTGTGATGGCGGCAACGAAGCGGTTGAGACTGTCCTCGATATAGGTGGCGACTTCAGTCGTCGGGTCGAAGCTCCACCACAGGAGGGCGCCTTGCCAGTGCGACGCCATCAGCAGGCCGATGTCCGGGGGCGGTGTGGGCGTTGCCACGAAACAAGCCGCCAGTGCCTTGCAAAGGGCTGTCTTCCAGGCCGCGCCGCGCGTCCTGAGCACGGGGTCACGCAAATCCTCGCGCAAGACGAGCAGGCCTTCGGCATAGGCTTCGATGCCGCCATAACCTTGCGACAGAGCCACCAGCAATTCAATGGCGCCGGCCGGGGTCTTGGGCACGCTGGCGGCCAGCGTCCTGGTCCTGTCGTCGAGACCGTCCCAGGCATGCAGCAAAGTGCGCTGATTCAACCGCGCCTTATTTCCAAAGCGCTGCACCAATGTTGCACCGGAGAGGCCACAGGCCTTTGCCAGACGCTCGAAGGTAAGCGCCTCCGGGCCATGCTCGTGGATCAGCCGCAATGCGCTCTCCAGCACCTGCTCGTCGGATTGGGTCTTGGGGCGGGTCATCTTGACATTCCAATATAACCGAATGATCATTTATATATGATGGACGTGGCGCAAGCCATCCCCATTTGATCGATGGTGCTGTTTTTGGGAGCGTTCAATGACGTTGCAAGGAAAAGTTGCCCTGGTTGCCGGTGGCACACGAGGTGCCGGGCGCGGCATAGCGGTCGAGCTCGGCGCTGCCGGCGCCACTGTCTATGTCACTGGGCGAAGCACGCGCGCGCGGCAATCCGAGTATGCCCGGCCCGAAACAATCGAGGAGACGGCGGAAATGGTTACGGCGAGCGGCGGCAGGGGCATCGCCGTGCAGGTGGATCATCTCGTGGCCGACGATGTGCGCAGTCTGGTCGAGCGCATCCGCACCGAACAGGGCCGTCTCGATATCCTGGTCAACGACATCTGGGGCGGTGAAAAGCTGTTCGAATGGGACAAGCCAGTCTGGGACCACAATCTGGAGAACGGTTTGCGCATGCTGCGTCTGGCCATAGACACGCATCTGATCACCGCCCACCATGCGCTACCTCTCATGATCGAGCAGCCAGGCGGGCTGCTGGTCGAAGTCACGGACGGCACCGCCGAATACAATGCCGATCACTACCGCCTGTCGCCTTTCTACGATCTCGCCAAGGTCGCCGTGAACCGCATGGCTTGGGCCCATGCCAAGGACCTTGCGAAACACGGAGCCACCTCAGTCTCGCTGACGCCCGGCTGGTTACGGTCGGAGATGATGCTGGAAGCCTTCGGGGTGCGCGAGGAGAACTGGCGTGATGCGACCGCGACGGTGCCGCATTTCGTCATTTCGGAGACGCCGCGCTTCGTTGGGCGCGCCGTTGCCGCGTTGGCTGCGGATCCCAATCGCTCACGCTGGAACGGGCAGTCGCTGTCCAGCGGCGGGCTGGCGCAGGTCTACGGCTTTACCGATCTCGACGGTTCGCGGCCCGATGCCTGGCGCTACGTGCCGGAGGTCCAGGACGCCGGCAAGCCAGCCGACGCAACGGGCTACCGGTGATGCGGCATGGGAGCGCTCAGGCCGAACGCCCGTCGAAATCGAAGACCGGCAAGGTGGACGGGTCGATATCGGCGACGCAGTTGAGGTTGATGTAGGCGGTGCGTTCACCGCTTTCGCGGATATCCTCGGCGAAAGGGTGGATGCCGCAGGTGCGGCAGAAGCGGTGCGCCATGGTGTGGTTGCCGAATGTGTAAGTGCCCAGATCATCGCCCCAGGCCAGGACGGTCAGGCTCTCATGCGGGATGGCGCACAGCAAGGCGCCCTTGCGTGAGCAGATCGAACAATTGCACCTGATGGCACCGGTCAGTTCCGCCTTGAATTCGAGGCCGACCTTGCCGCAGTGACAGCTGCCTTTGTACAGCATCAGTATCTTCCTATCGCTGGCAGGTGCAAAGGCACGCTAGCCGGGCTATGCCTTTCGCAGGCCCAACCGGCTGCGTTAAGTCCTTGTTTTTTCGCAATTCCGAAGGGCAAAAGCGCCATGCGCTTTGCCCGGGGAAAACCGCACGCACTTTTCCTGAAATTGCTTTAAAGACGTTGCATTCTGACGGAGTCCGACATCGACATGCAATCCATCCGCGACCGTCTCGAAATCATCCTGTCACGTCTTGCCAATCGTGCTGCCGACGAGATGGTTTTCACCAGGCTCTATGTCGAACCCGCGCGGGCCGCGGCGGACGCCAGCGACGCCCGTAAGCGCGCCCGTGTGACGCTCGGACCGCTCGACGGCACCGTCGTCTCGATCAAGGATCTGTTCGATGTCGCCGGCGAGCCAACCAGGGCCGGCTCGCTGATGCTCGGAACCGGCGCGCCCGCTTCGGGTGACGCCGCCATTGTCCTTCGTCTGCGGCAGGCCGGTGCGGTCATCATCGGCAAGACCAACATGACCGAATTCGCCTTCACCGCGATCGGCGACAACATGCACTACGGCACGCCAGGCAATGCCGCTGACGCCGCACGCATCCCCGGCGGCTCGTCGTCCGGCGCCGGCGTTTCCGTCGGCGAGGGAACGAGCGACATCTCGATCGGATCCGACACCGGCGGGTCGATCCGCATTCCCGCCGCGCTCAATGGCGTCGTCGGCTTCAAGCCGACGGCGCGGCGCGTGCCGCTGGCCGGCGCCTTTCCGCTGTCTGGCACCTTGGATTCGATCGGGCCGCTTGCCCGAACCGTCGTGCAATGCGCCGCCGCCGACGCCGTGATGGCCGGCGAGGCGCCGACCGAGCTGGTGGCCATGTCGCTCGCGGGACTTCGCGTTGGTGTGCCGCGGGGCGTTCTTTTCGGCGACACGGACGGTGAGGTCATGACGTCGTTCGAGCGTTGTCTCGGCAAGATCGAGCAGGCTGGCGCGCGCATTGCGGATCTGTCGATCGACGACATGATCGCCGATCTGCGCGCGGCGACCAAACGTGGCTCGATCGCTGCCATGGAGGGGGCCGAGGTGCATGCCGACTGGCTGGCGACAGGCGCATCGGTGCCGGTCGACCCGCACGTCAGCGGGCCTTTGTCGCGAGCGGCAATGCTGCCGGTGCCGGTCTACATCAGGGCCTTGCGCCGCCGCCGCGCGCTTGTCGCCGCCATGGATGAGCGGCTGGCGTCGGTCGATGTGCTGGTGCTGCCGACCACGCCGGTGACGGCGCCGACCATCGTCTCCATGGCTGAGAATGCCGAGTTGCGCGACCACGTCGAAGGCCTGCTGTTGCGCAACACACAGGTCGCCAACCAGTTCGACCTCTGCGCGATCTCGCTGCCGATGCCTGATATGGCGCTGCCGGCCGGACTGATGCTGGTCGCGCGCAATGGCCACGACCGGCATCTGCTGCGGATTGCCGCCGAAGTGGAGCGCCTGTTCTGACGGGGCGGTGTGCCTCAGATAGGCAATCAGTGCGCCGCGCAGCGCTTGCGTTCGCCTGTCTTGGAAGCGCGTTCGACATTGGTAACGACCAGCATCGGCGGGTCGTTTGGCTCACCGCGATGCTGGATGGATCCTCGGATGACGAGCTTTCCCGCATGGAGCTTGTCGGAGAAGCCAGGTTCGGATCTGTTCAGCGGCGACAATTCGGTGGTGTTCAGCGCCACGCCCTTGATGATCTTGCCAGTGACCAAGTCGAGTGCATTGCCCGACGGGCAGGGGTCCCTGATGCAGACGATCCCATTGCTGCAGTAGACATAATCGCTGCTTTGTGCCGCAGCGAGCACGGGCAAGCCCGCAGTCAAACATGCGGCAAGACCAAGAAATGCAAGGCGAACACCGGACATGGCCGCACCGTCACGAAGAATTGCGGCGAAACCGCGATGCTCTAGATATCGACCGGAAACCGTCTCCGGTAATGATCGACAACTTCCGGATTGCGCAGATTGACCGGCAGCTTGCCGGCCAGCACGAGCAAGGCTTCGCCCGCCGCGCCGACGCCCATGCGCATCATCGATTCCTCGGTAATCCCTGCCATATGCGGGGTGATGATGACGTTGTCGAAGCCGAAATAGGGATGATTGGACGGCAGCGGCTGCGTCGAGAACACGTCGAGCGCGGCGCCGCCGATGCGGCGCTCCCGCAAGGCCTCGATCAGGGCGTCGTCATCGACGACCGGCCCACGCGAAACGTTGATGAGCAGCGCGTTGGGTTTCATGCGCGCGATACGCTCGCGGCTGATCAGGCCACGCGTCTCCGGCGTCAGCGGACAGCAGAGCACGATGATGTCGCTCTGCTCGACCAGCGCGTCGATCGACAGGAAGCCGACCTTGTCCGGCGCCGGCTGCATGCTGCGCGTCGTTGCCACCACTTTCAGGTCGAAACCATGCGCCGCGATATGACCGACGGCCTGGCCGACGGCGCCGAGGCCGACGATCCCGATGGTCTTGCCGGCAAGCTCGACATTGGTGTTGGCATGCTCGCGTCCGGCGAGCCAGCCTTTGGCGCGCAGGTCGCGGTCGACCCTGCGGAATTGCCGCAGCAGCGCCAGCGCGGTGAACATGACGTGCTCCGCGACCGAGCGCGCGTTGACCGCCGGCACGTTGGCCACCAGCACGCCGGCGGCGGCCGCCGCTTCCATTGGTATCATGTCGAGCCCGGCGCCATGGCGGATCGCCGCCCGCAGCTTCCAGGCACCCTCGAACAGGGCTGGTGGCAGCGGCGCGCGCACGATGACGATGTCGGAATCCTTCGCCTCCCGGGTCAAGGTGGCGGCATCGAGGGCCGAAGCGATGACGAGTTGACCGGCGCCGGCGAGCTTGGCCGAGGCGCGCGGGTGCAGCGGATGGGTCGACAGGATCTTTGGCACGGACTGGACCACGGTCAGGCCTTTTCGAGCGCCGGGCTCGCGGCAACCGCGTTGCCGCCCTCGATCAGTCCCTTCCAATAGCTCTCCGCGCCTTGAAGGTGGGCACTCATCAGCGCCTGGGCGAGATTGCCGTCGCGGCGCAGCAAAGCCTCGTAGATCTGCACATGCTCGGCATGCGAGCGCACGCTGCGTTCGGGATCGTTGAAGTAGATCGGCAGGCGCTGTTCGCCCATCAGATAGTAGACGCTGCAGATGTTGTGGAAGACGCTGTTCTTGGTGGCGCGAACGATCTCGAGGTGGAACTCGCGGTCTTCCTTGGCGAGGCCTTCGCCGGCGGCGATGCGCTCCTCGGAAGCCTTGAGGATCTCGCGCAGCCGTTCGAAATTCTCCTCGGTGGCGCGCGAACAGGCAAGCTCGGCGGCCTTGATCTCATGGATCTTGCGCAACTCGACCGTCTCGTAGATCTGCAACGGATCGAGCGGCAGCCCGGCGCGCGCGAACAGGGCCAACGCCTCGACGCTCGCCTGCTTGGTGTCGATGTAGATGCCGGACTTCGCCCGACGCTCGACGATGCGCATGGCTTCCAGAATGGCCAGCGCCTCGCGGATCTGGCCGCGGCTGACGCCGAAATGCTCGGCCAGTTCACGCTCCGACGGCGTGCGGCCGGTCTCGCTGTCCGAGTGGGAGAACAGATAGGCGGCGAGTTCCGCGAGGAGGTTCTTTTCTTTCATCGTCAACTGCGTTGCGCGTGCGCCTCTAGGAATCGCTCCGAAATGGTGAACCCCAATCCGGGCTTTTCCGGGATCGCTATCATACCGTCCGTTGCTTCGACAGTCTCTTCGATCAGATCATGGATCATCGGGTTGGCGCCTAGCGAATATTCGACGATGAAACTCGACGGCGAGGCGGCGCAGACATGCAAGCCGGCGAAGAAGCACGGCGCGCCGGCCCACAGATGTGGCGCAAAGCGCAGGTTGAAGGCGCTGGCGATGGTGCCGATCTTCATCGCCTCGCTGATGCCGCCGCAGAAGGCGGGATCGGGCTGGAAGATATCGGCTGATTTGAGCACGGCAAGATCGCGGAAGGCATAACGCGTCGCCTCGCTCTCGCCGGTGGCGATCGGAACAGCGCCGGAGGCCCGCACTTCCGCCATGCCCGGTTTGTCGTCGGCAATGATCGGCTCCTCGAACCAGGCGAGATCGAGGTCGTTGACAAGGTGAATGAAGCGCTTGGCTTCCGCCACCGTATAGGTGCCGTGGGCGTCGACCATCAGTTCGACATCGGGGCCGAGCGCCTGGCGTGCGGCGCGCACACGCGCGGCGGAGACGTGTGCTGCCCCATCCATGGCGCCGACCCGCATCTTCAGCGCCTTGAAGCCGCCCCGGGCGATGTAGGATTTCAATTGCTCGCCGATGGCATCCGCGGACGCCCAGCCGCCCGAGGCATAGGCCTGCATGCGGTCGACCTTGCGGCCGCCGAGCAGCCGCCAGACCGGCACGCCGAGCGACTTGCCCAGGATGTCCCAGAGCGCGATGTCAATCGCGCTGATGGCGGCGATGCTCATGCCGCGCCGGGCCAGCTGCGGCATGGCGTGGCCGGTGCGCGCGGCACTGTCGTGGCGCACGCCATTGTAGAGCATCTCCCAGATGATTCCGATATCGGCCGGATCGCGGCCGATCAGCTGCGGACCGACCTCATGGTTCAGCATGTGGACGAGGGCGCCGTAGCTGCCGGCGCTGCCGGCGGCGTTCTTGCCTTCGCCCCAGCCGACCAGCCCGTCATCGGTTTCGATGCGCAGGATGGCGGCGTCGAAGGTCGTCACCTGGCCGAAATCGCTGCGGTGCTGCCGAGCGGCTTCGATCGGGATGCGGACCCACCAGGCTTGGACGGTCTTGATGCGCATGTCTTTCCCCAGCCCTGCCGCCGGTCAGGGCGGAAGGGCAAATTTCCCAAAAGCTATCGACTACTTGATCAGCGGCAGCAGCGTTTCGGCGGTGATGCGCATCTGGTCGGTGTAGAATTTCTCGGTGAGCACGCTGGAGCCGTGATCCTGGATGAACTTCAGCTGCTCCGGCGAGATATCGACCGGGTGGCGCTCGACCATTTCGGGATAGGGCGCCGCCGGCGTGCGGTCGACCGGGGCGACGAACTCGTTGGTCAGCGCGCCGTCGTAGCCCACTTCCTTCAAGGTGGCGACGATCTTCGGCCAGTCGATTTGGCCAAGGCCGGCGGCGAAGCGGTTGTTGTCGGCGACATGGAAGTCGAACAGGCGCTTTCCGACCTTACGGATGGCGTCGTAGACGTTAAATTCCTCCATGTGGATGTGGTAGGCGTCGAGGCAGACGCCGCATTCGGGGCTCACGGCATCGGCCAGCGCCAGCGCCTGGGCGCCACGATTGAACAGGTAGGTCTCGAAGCGGTTGAGCGGCTCGACCGCGATCTTGACGCCGACCTTCTTGGCATGGGTGAAGCACTCGCGGGTCGCGTCGACCACCCACTTCCATTCCTCTTCCTCGGTGCCGTCCGGCACTACCTTGCCGACCGTTGCCGGAACCAGCGTGATGATCTCGCCGTCGAGTTCGCTGACCATGGTCAGGACGTCCTTGACGTACTGCACCGAGCGCTCGCGCTGGCCCTGGTTCTTGGCGGCAAGGTTGCGTTCGCCCAGCATCAAGGTCACCGCGCCCCAGCAGCGGATGCCATGCTCCTTCAGCAGCGCCCGCGTCTCCTTGGTCTTGTACTGTTCGGGCTCACCGGAAATCTCGATCGACTCATAGCCGAACTTCTTGATGCGCTTTAGGGTCGTCTCCAAGGGTTCCGCGCGCATCCAGTTGTGCGTCGAAAGATGCATGGTCTGTCCTTCCCAATTCGTCCGTATGGTTTGCCTGCGACATGCATCGCCGAAAGGCGACGCAAGGGTTCCTCCCCAAGGCACCCCCAGCCTTTTCCTGCAAACTGGTTCGACCAATTGGGCCTGAAGTGAGGTCTACAGCAAATTTCCTGGAACGGCAAGAAGCGCGGAAGCGCAACTTCGTGTGCGAATTATTCCATTGATTGTATTGTGATATATGGCGATATTTCGAGCTTGCCGACGGCTTTGATGATACGTTGCGAGGCTTGACCAAATTCCGCTATTTGGTAATACCAGAATGGCAGTGCCTCCAAAGCGCCTGGTGCGAAAGACCAAAATGGCTGGCCCTGCTTCCAATCGGCGCTATGCTTGGTCGCGACAAAATGAGGGAGGATGCCGATGCCAACGACAATGAAGGGCCCTGGGCTGTTTCTGGCGCAGTTCGCGGGTGATGCGGCGCCATTCAATTCGCTGGCCTCGATCACCAAATGGGCCGCCGGTCTCGGCTATAAGGGCGTGCAGATCCCGACCTGGGACGGGCGCCTGTTCGACCTCAAGAAGGCAGCTTCTTCCAAGACCTATTGCGACGAGGTCAAGGGCATCTGTGCCGATGCCGGCGTCGAGATCACCGAACTGTCGACGCATCTGCAGGGGCAGTTGGTGGCGGTCCATCCGGCCTATGATACGCAGTTCGACGGCTTCGCGCCGGCCTCGGTCCACAACAATCCCAAGGCGCGGCAGAAATGGGCGGTCGAGCAGATGAAGTTCGGCGCCAAGGCATCGCGCAATCTCGGGCTGAATGCCTCGGTGTCGTTCACCGGCTCGCTGGCTTTCCCTTACCTCTATCCCTTCCCGCAGCGGCCGGCCGGACTGATCGAGGAGGCCTTTGGCGAACTCGGCAAACGCTGGAAGCCGATCCTCGATGTGTATGAGGACAATGGCGTCGATGTCGGCTACGAAATTCATCCTTCCGAGGACGTGTTCGACGGCGCCACCTTCGAGATGTTCCTCGATGCGGTCGGCGGCCACAAGCGCTGCAACATCAACTACGACCCGTCGCACTTCCTCTTGCAGCAGCTCGACTATCTCGAATTCATCGACATCTACCACGAGCGCATCAAGGCGTTCCACGTAAAGGATGCCGAGTTCAACCCGACCGGCCGGCAAGGCGTCTATTCCGGCTATCAGAGCTGGACCAACCGCGCCGGCCGCTTCCGCTCGCTTGGTGACGGGCAGGTGGATTTCGGTGGCATCTTCTCCAAGCTGACGCAGTACAATTATGATTCCTGGGCGGTGCTGGAGTGGGAGTGCTGCCTGAAGCATCCGGAAGACGGCGCGGCCGAAGGCGCGCCCTTCATCCAGCACCACATCATCCGCGTGACGGAAAAGGCATTCGACGACTTTGCCGGCGGCACCACCGACAAGAAGCTGCTGCGCTCGATGATGGGCATCTAGCGCGACTTTTCCCTCCCCCTCGAGGGGAGGGTGCTCCGAGTGGCTGGGTCGGTTCATCCCGAACTCCGCCTTTTACGACCCATCAGATCCGCTGCGCGGATCGACCCCTCCTCGAGGAGAGGTAATAGCACGAGGGAGAGAGACATGGTCGGCGCATCGAAGGCGGAAGCGGGAGGCGGCCCGATCCGCTACGGCATGGTGGGTGGCGGGCAGGGCGCCTTCATCGGCGCGGTGCATCGCATCGCGGCGCGCATGGACAATGATTTCGTGCTGGTCGCGGGCGCCCTGTCGTCCGACCCGGCGCGTGCCAAGGCGTCGGCGGTCGAACTCGGCCTCGATCCGGAGCGCAGCTACGCGTCCTACGCCGAGATGGCCAAGGCCGAGGCGAAGCGCCCCGACGGCATCGAGGCGGTTGCCATCGTCACGCCCAACAACGTGCACGTGCCTGCAGCCAAGGCCTTTCTCGAGGCCGGCATCCACGTCATCTGCGACAAGCCGCTGGCAACGACACTGGCCGAAGCGAAGAAGCTGGCGGCGATCGTCGAGAAGACCGGCAAGGTGTTCGTGCTCACCCACAATTACACCGCCTATCCGATGGTGCGGCAGGCGCGCGAAATGGTGGCCAAGGGCGTGCTCGGCGACATCCGCATCGTGCAATCGGAGTACCCGCAGGACTGGCTGACCGAGGACCTTGCCGCGACAGGCCAGAAGCAGGCGTCATGGCGAGGCGATCCCAAGCAGGCGGGCGCCGGCGGCGCGCTGGGCGACATCGGCACGCATGCCTACAATCTCGCCCGCTTCGTTTCCGGACTGGAGCTGGATTCGCTGTCGGCCGATCTCGACGCCTTCGTGCCGGGGCGGCAGCTTGACGACAATGTCAACGTCATGCTGCGCTTCAAGGCGCCGGGCAAGGCGCATCCGGCCAAGGGCATGATCTGGGCCAGCCAGGTGGCGCCGGGCCACGAAAACGGGCTGAAGCTGCGCATCTATGGTTCGAAGGGCGGGCTGGAATGGGTGCAGGCCGATCCGAACTATCTCTGGTACACGCCGTTCGGCCAGCCCAAGCAGTTGATCACCCGCAATGGCGCCGGCGCGCTGCCGGTGGCGGGCCGTGTCAGCCGCGTGCCGTCGGGCCATCCCGAGGGCTATCTCGAAGGCTTCGCCAACATCTACCAGGAAGCCGCGCGCGCCATCCGCGCGGCGCGCAAGAAGGGTGGCAAGCCGGGCAAGGAGGTCGTCTTCCCGACCATCGACGATGGCGTCGAAGGCATGGCCTTCATCGAGGCCTGCGTGAAGTCTTCCAAGAAGAATGGGGCGTGGACGAAGCTTTAGGCGCGCGCCCCTCACGCTGATTGCCAGCCGAATTGCAAAGGGTAATTCGGGGCAATCCGACCTCTCCCCACGGAAGAGGAGGTGACCGGCGCCAGTGCCAAGTCTTTTCTCCCTTCGGGAGAGGGTGGCCGCGAAACGGCCGGATGAGGGGACTGCCTGGCGCAGAGCTGGAGGCAACAGCCGGCGCGCCATCAAAAAGGGGAGGCGTCGATGAAAATCGGCATGTGCATGTTTTTGTGGACCACGGCCGTATCGAAGAAGCACGAGCCGCTGCTGCGCGACATCAAGGCAACCGGCTTCGACGGCGTTGAGATACCCATCTTCGTCGGTGCGCCGGACGACTACAAGAAGCTCGGCGACCTGCTCGATCGCATCGGTCTGGAACGCACGGCCGTCTCCGCCATGGGCGATCCCTCGATGAACCTGATCTCAGCCGACGCCGCGACGCGCAGGGCCGGCGTCGATTACATGAAATGGGCCATCGATTGCTCCGATGCGCTTGGCGCAAGGACGCTGAGCGGGCCGCTGCATTCGACACTCGGCGCCTTTTCGGGTTCCGGGCCGACGGCGGCGGAGAAGAAGCGCTCGGTTTCCTCGCAGCGCACCATCGGCGACCATGCCGGCAAGAAGAATGTCGCCATCGGGCTCGAGGCGCTGAACCGCTTCGAATGTTATCTCCTCAACACGATGGCCGATCTCTCGGAACACATCGACGCCATCGACCGGCCGCACATCAAGGCGATGTACGACACTTTCCACGCCAATATCGAGGAGGCCGATCCGATCGGCGCCTATACGAAGCACCGCAGGAATGTCGTGCACATCCACATATCGGAAAACGATCGCGGCGTGCCGGGGCGCGGCAATATTCCGTGGAAAGAGACGTTCGCGGCGATCCGCAAGAGCGGCTATGACGACTGGCTGACGATCGAGTCGTTCGGCCGCTCGCTAAAGGATTTGGCGGCCGCGACCAAGGTGTGGCGCGATTTCTCGGAAACGCCGGAAGCGGTTTATCGCGAGGGCTACAAGCATATCAGGAACGGGTGGAAGAAGGCCGCTTAGGGCATGTCGATATTCGGGTGAGGCCGGCCTGCAGATGCGGGGTTCCTGCGCTTCCGCTGCTCACGTACCCAAAAGTACGCTCCGCTCCGGTTCTCGTAACCCAGCATTTTCGACGCGGCCTGACCCGAATCTCAACATGCCTGAGATGCCGAGATCGCTACCCCTGCTCGGCCTGGATCCGGTTGTAGTCGTGGATGGTGCGGCTCAGCCGCCGGCGCAGGAAGTTCGAGATGTTGTCGAAGATGAAGACGACCAGCAGGATCAAAAGCACCATGTAGAAGACATTGGCCCAGTTGGAGTTGGTGCGCATGGCTTCCCAGAGTTTCAGGCCGATGCCGCCGGCCCCGACCGCGCCGATGATGGTGGCGCCCCTGGTGTTGGATTCCCACTGGTAAAGCGTCTGGCTGATGAACACGGGGATGACTTCCGGCATGACGCCGTAGCGCTGCACCAGAAGGCCGTTGGCGCCGGTTGAAACCACGCCTTCGCGCGGCTTGTCGTCGATATTTTCCAGGGCCTCGGAATAGGTTTTGCCGAGCGTGCCGATCTCGGTGAAGAAGATCGCCGCACTGCCGGCCAGCGGGCCAGGGCCGAAGGCGCGGGTGAAGAACAAGGCCCAGATCAGCATGTCGACCGAGCGCATGAAGTCGAAGAAGCGCTTGAGGACCTGGCCGAGCACGCCGCTCGGCGTGATGTTGCGGGCGGCGAAGAAGGCAAGCGGAAAGGCGACGATGCCGCCGAGCAGCGTGCCCAGAAACGCCATGACGATGGTCTGCAGCAGCTTCGTCCAGACGTCGCCATGCTGCCACTGGGCATTGTTCCAGATGTTGTCGGCGGCGAGCGCAAGGTTCGAGGTGCCGGGCTTGAGTTCGGGGCCGGACATGAGGAGCGAGATCACCTCGCCGGCCGGCTTGCCGAAGAAGGGTGAGCGGGTGTCGAAAACGAAGTTCGCCCAGCCGAGGAAGCGCTTGCGCACCTTGACGCGGTCGACGGTGACGCGGACCTCGCCGACGAAGCCCATCTTAGCGACCACTTCGTCGTCATGCGCCGTCACCCATTCGGGCACCGGACCCTGGACGACCGGCTTACCGCTGGTCAACAGGACGGGAACCGTCTGGCCGTTGGCCGTGATCGTCGCCCGAGTCTTGTCGAAAGTGACGGATTTCGCCGGCCCGTCGATCAGGATCGTATAGGTGCCGTCCGGATTTTTCATCACCCAGTCGGGGTTGGGATTCTCGCCGAGTGCCGAGAAGCGCGGATATTTCGGCGTGATCTCAGGCTGGTCGAGGCGGAATTCCGGCTGCAGGTCGTAGCTGATCCACTGCGTCAGGAAGAGCGGCAGGCGCTCCCAATGCGACTCCCGCAGCACCTGCGGCAGGTTGAAGAACCAGAGGACATAGACGAGGTAAAGCAGGATGCCGGCGAACAGGAACAGCGGCGAGAAGCGCTTGTACAGCGGGCGCCGGAACACTTGAGGGTAGCGCTCCTCGATCGACAGGATCTCGTCTGCGGTCATGGAAGCCATGATTTCTCTTTCCATTTGACCATGATCTCTTGGACAAAACGGTTCCCGTTTGTCCGGGAAAGCCGGATGCCACTTTTCGGGATCATGGTCTAAGCGCCCATCATGAAGGCCTGTTCGCCAACCAGCTTGCGGCGCAGCCAGGCGGAAAACTGGTCGATGATGAAGATGGTGGTGAACAGGAGAAGCACCAGCGCCAGCGTCTTGGCGCCGAAGCCGCGTGAGATGGAAAGCTTCAATTCCTCGCCGATGCCGCCGCCACCGACGGCGCCGATGATGGTGGAGGCGCGGACGTTGATCTCGACGCGCAGCAATGTGTAGGACATGAAATTGGGCAGGACCTGCGGCAGGTCGGCGAAGCGCACCCGCTCGAACCAGTTGGCGCCCACTGCGCGCAGGCCTTCCTCGGCCCGCATGTCGATGTTTTCGTTGACCTCGTAGAACAGCTTGCCGAGCGCGCCGATCGAATGCAGGCCGATGGCGATGATGGCCGCGATCGGGCCGATGGAGACGATTGCCGCGAACAGGCCGGCGATGACGATCTCCGGAAAGGCGCGCAGCAGTTCCATGACGCGCTTGACGACCAGCCGCAGCAGCGGGTGCGGCGTCAGGTTGCGCGCCGCGATGAAGGAGAATGGCACGGCGAGGACGAAGCCGATGACGGTCGAGACGAGCGCCACGTTGACCGTGGTCAACATAAGCTCGAAATATTCGGGGACGTAGAAACCGCCCCAGACATAGACGCGGCCAAGCGGAAAGTTGAATTCCTGTGAGCCGTTGTCGTGCGGCGAGGCAATATCGAAGAGCGCCCGCCAGACGTCGTTCCAGTCCTTGGGGACGAGCCAGCTCAGGAAATCCAGAATATGCGGCAGCCGGTCGAAGAAATGGCCGGCATTGGCTTCGTCGGCGAACCACATGCTTGCCAGCATCGCGGCGAGAAGCAGGCCGACGCCGAGCACGGTATAAAACCGGCGCAGCGACGTCTGGCGTCGCCAGGCATCGGCCATCTGATGGGCGGCGCCAGACGGCGTTGTCAAAGAGGGGGCTGTCACGGAGAGGGTCATGGTCGGAGATGCAAAAAGGGCGGTACCTGAGGTACCGCCCCCTGCAATTTCGCCGTTAGCCGCCGATGGCTGCCTTACGGGCTTCGACGATGACGTTGTAGAAGTCCGGCTTCACCGGCACATAGCCGGTGAAATCGCCGCCTTCGACGCCTTCGAAGCAAGCCTTGTCCTTGGTCGGGAGTTCGGTGAAGAAGGCGGCGAGCTTGGCGGTCATGTCCTCACCGATCGCCGTGCGCACGACCAGCGGGCCATTCGGAATCAGGCCCGAGCGCCAGACTTCGACGAAGTCGTTCGGGTCGACGGCGCCCTTGGCGACGACCTTGTGGAAGGTGCCCGAGGTGAAGCCGTTCTTGAAATCGCCGATGCCGGAGGAATCGTCCACCGCCACGTCAACCTTGCCGTCGCGTACGGCCAGGATGTTGTTCTCGTGGCCGCCGTTGAACTGGGTCGAGGCGAAGAAGGTTTCGTTCGACGCGCCGGTGTCCTTCGGGATCTGGGTCAGCGGGATCAGGTAGCCGGAGGTGGAGTCCGGATCGGCATAGCCGAGCTTCTTGCCCTTCGCGGACTTGATGTCGGTGATGCCCGAGGTCTTCAGCGCCAGGCCGATCGAGTAATAGCCGGTGGAGCCGTCGGTCTGCTTGGTGGTGAGGATCGGGGTGACCGCCTTGGGGTCCTTGAGATAGACGCTGGCATAGCCGGAGGCGCCGAGTTCGGCGAAGTCGAGGGTGCCGCCGAGCAGGCCCTGGATGACGCCGTCATAGTCGGCGGCCGGGAACAGCGAGACCTTCTCGAAGCCGAATTCGGCCTTCAGGTGATCGGCCAGGCACTGGTAGTTGCGCAGGCGGTCGGTTTCGTTCTCGCCGCCGAGGATACCGACACGGAATTCCTTCATGTCGGCCGCGTGGGCCATGTTGGTCGCCATCGCGAGCACCGAAACGGCGCTCAAAACCATCTTCCTGAACATTGATGTCTCTCCTGTAAGTTCCGGCCCCGCGCCGGCAGCGTTCTTGATCTTGACAAGTGCCCTTGACGCGGGCGGACGATCCAGCCGCTCTTTCTTGAACTCAGTAACCTGGGAAAGCAGGTTCGAGCGGTCCGGCGGATGCTGCGATCTTTTGCTTGAAGGCAACGCTGGTGGAGGTGATGGCCTCCGATATCTCTGCGCCGTTGCTGTCGGCGCCATAGACGAGGCGCACGGCCTCGCGGTTCAGTTCCTCGGGTGGACCGTCGAAGACGACCTTGCCGGCGGCCATGCCGATTATGCGGTTGCAATAGGCGCGCGCGGTATCGAGCGTATGCAGATTGGTGACGACGGTGATGCCTTCGCGCAGATTGATGTCCTGCAGGGAATCCATCACCACCTTGGCGTTGAGCGGGTCGAGCGAGGCGATCGGCTCGTCGGCGAGGATAACCTTGGGCTGCTGCATCATGGCGCGGGCGATAGCGACGCGCTGCTGCTGTCCGCCGGACAGCGTGCCGGCGGGCTGCAAGGCGGTACGGGCGATGTCGAGCCGCTCCAGGGCCGCGACCGCCTCGGCGCATTCGGCGCGCGAGAACATGCCGAGAAGGTTGGACAGGGTCGAACGATGGTTCAACTTGCCGAGCAGCACGTTGGTCAGCACGTCGAGGCGCGGCACCAGGTTGAACTGCTGGAAGATCATGGCGCAATCGCGCTGCCAGCGCCGCAGCGGTGAGCCGCGCAACTGGGAGACCTCGGCGCCGTCAAAACAAATCGACCCCTGGCTGGGGTCGACGAGACGGTTGATCATGCGAAGAAGGGTCGATTTGCCAGCGCCCGAACGGCCGATGACGCCGACCATCTGACCCTGCGGGATCGAGATGGTGACGTCGCTGACGGCGGTGTTCTTGCCAAATCGTCGGCTGACACCGCGGATTTCGAGCGTGGCAGGGCTTGCTGACATGGGCTGGTTCCAGTCCGGTCCATATTGATCGTCAGGCATTCGCCTAACGCAGCCACATGAACCTGCCGTGTCGCCAGCATGTCAGTTTTGTTACACTCCACAGGCTTGGCGAACGGCGACTTGCGGGCAATCAGCCGAGCACCAGCAATTCCTCGAAATGCTTCATGTCGCGGAAGGCGCAGAGGGCGGGCGCCTTGATCTCGATTATCGGAGCCTGCCTTGCGAAAAGCGCCAGGCAATCGTCGAACAGTGCCTGCCAGGCCGCGGCCCTGTCGTCGGCGAGACGCTGGATCTGGTAGGCGAAGGTGATGTGGAAGACGTATGTGTCGTGATCGGGATGCCGGTAGCCGAACGGCACCGCCAGCGCATCGCGCCATTGACGCATGATGCGCACATCCTCGTCCGTCGCGCCGGCAACGGTGAGGCCGGTCGGCACGACCTCGATCACCTTGATGTTGAAGGGGCCGAAGCCCTTGAAGCCCTTCAGGCGCTCCAGATAGAGGCGAGTCATCGCATCGATGCTGGTGTCTAGCGGCACGTCGTGCGGCCAGAAGGGCAGGCGGCGGCGATATTCGATGATGCCCTGGAACAGCGTCATGTGCAGGCTGGAGACGGGCGTGAAGGCGAGCCGGTGGGCGTCAGGCATCGCCAGCATCTTCTCACGCACGCCAAGCACCACGGCCTCGGATGGCGAACCTCCGACCAGATGGCTGACGACGGTGTTGCCTGGCTCGGTCAGGAAATTGCCCGATGTGTCGTACCGGGTACCGAGATGCGTCGGTGGGGTCGGATTGGAGCCGGCAAAGAATCCGGCGAGCGAGGGTCTGAGGGTGTCGGGCATGGCTATCTCCTTGGGGAGATGGCGTCCTGTCCGAGTCCTGTGTCAAGGATGTGAACAGGCTCCCCGATGACGATGATGTGGGGATTCACCTACCCCTCGTATTTCTCCAGGAAGGCCTCGGCCGAAAGCTCGCGAAAATCATCAAGTGACGCGCGCAGCCTGGCATGGTCCCAGTCCCACCAGGCAAGCGCCTGGTAGCGTTCGGCGGTGCGGCGGTCGAAGCGCTCGCGGATCGGCCTTGCCGGCACGCCGGCGACGATGGTGTAGGGCGCGACATCCTTCGACACGACGGCGCCGGCGCCGACCGCGGCGCCATCGCCGACACTAACGCCGGGCAGGACGGTCGAACCGTGACCGAGCCAGGTGTCGTGGCCGATGCTGACGCGCTTGGCGCGGCGCTGGGCGAAGAACTCGCTCTCATGCTCGGCATCGTCCCAATAGTCCGAGGCGCGGTAGGTGAAATGGTGCAGCGTCGGCCGCCAGGTCGGGTGATTGGTGGCGTTGAGGCGCACGCTTGCGGCGATGTTGGCGAACTTGCCGATCGTCGCGCACCAGACGGCGCAATCCTGCATCATGTAGGAATAATCGCCGAGCTCGCTTTCCGAAACCCGGCTGCGGTCGGCGATCTCGGTCCAGCGGCCAAGCGTCGAGTTGTGCACCTCCGCCGTCGGGTGGACCAGCGGCGTCTCCGACAATTTCCTGGTCATGCGGCGAGTTTTCCCGGAGCAAAGGCGGTGACGTCGATGATGCGGTCGGCAACCGCCTCGCGCACATCGTGATCGTGGAAGATGCCGAGGAGGGCGACGCCAGCCGCCTTCTTGGCGGCGATGAGTTCGATCACCACGTCGCGGTTGGTGGCATCGAGCGAGGCGGTCGGCTCGTCGAGCAGCAGGATCGGGTGTTCGGTGATGAAGCCGCGCGCGATGTTGACGCGCTGTTGCTCACCGCCGGAGAAGGTCGCTGGCGGCAGCGCCCAGAGTTTTTCCGGCAGGTTGAGCTTTGCCAACAGTGCGCGCGCCTTGCCTCTGGCCGCCTCGCGCTCCTCGCCGCGTTCGACCAATGGCTCCGCGACGACATCAAGCGCCGAAACGCGCGGCACGGTGCGCAGGAACTGGCTGACATAGCCGATCGTTTGCCGGCGCACGGCAAGCACGGTGCGCGGGCTGGCATTGGCGAGATCGATCAGCCCGTCCTCGTGACTGACGATGATCTGACCTTCATCGGCGGCATAGTTGCCGTAGAGCATTTTCAGGATCGAGCTCTTGCCGGCACCGGACGGACCGCCGAGCACCGTGCATTCGCCAGCCTTGATCGAGAATGAGACACCAGCGACGACGGGCAGCTTGATGCCGTCGCGCAGGTGCATGGTGAAGCTCTTGGCGACGTCGGAAACAACGAGCGGGGTTGGCATGATCAGTGTCCTTTGTCTTGCCGCATGATCCGGTCCGAAAACCGGCTTCCACTTTTCGGGATCATGCGGCTACACCTGCAGAATCGAGGAAACGAGAAGCTGCGTGTAAGGCGCGCGCGGATCATCGAGCACGCGGTCGGTGAGTCCGCTTTCGACGACGCGGCCGTCCTTCATCACCATCATGCGCTGGGAGAGAAGACGTGCGACGGCAAGGTCGTGGGTGACGACGATGGCCGCGAGACCAAGATCGGTGACCAGTCCGCGCAGGAGATCAAGCAGTCGCGCCTGCACCGAGACATCGAGGCCGCCCGTCGGCTCATCCATGAACACCAGCCGTGGGCCGGTGACGAGGTTGCGGGCGATCTGCAGGCGCTGGCGCATGCCGCCGGAAAAGGCGCGCGGCTCGTCGTCGATGCGGTCTTCCTCGATCTCGACGCGTGACAGCCAGTCGACGGCCGTGGCGCGGATCTTGCCGTAGTGGCGGTCGCCGACCGCCATCAGCCGTTCGCCGACATTGGCGCCGGCCGACACCGTCATGCGCAGGCCATCGGCCGGGTTCTGGTGGACAAAGCCCCAGTCGGTGCGCATCAAGAAGCGGCGCTCGGCCTCGCTCATGCGGTAGAGCTCACGAAACTGGCCGTCGCGCATGCGGTAGCTGGCGGTGCCGGAGGAAGGTAAGAGCCGCGTCGACAAGCAGTTGAGCAGCGTCGTCTTGCCGGAACCGGATTCGCCGACGACAGCCAGGACCTCGCCCGGCCACAGGTCGAAGGTGACGTTGTCGCAGCCGACGCGCGAACCGTAGAATTTGGAGAGCGCCGAGACGCGCAGCAACGGTTCGTCGGTCATTGTGCCGGCTCCATTTTTTCCGAGGCATGATCGGCATCGGGGGCAAGGTGGCCGCGATGGCCGTCGGCTCGCCGCTTCTCGCAGTGGTCGGTGTCGGAGCAGACGAACATGTGGCCGCCGTGGTCGTCGAGGATGACCTCGTCGAGATACACGTTCTCGGCGGCGCACAGCGCGCAGGGCTGGTCGAAGGTCTGCACCTCGAAGGGGTGGTCCTCGAAGTCCAGGCTGACAACATCGGTGAAGGGCGGCACCGCGTAGATACGCTTTTCGCGACCGGCGCCGAACAGCTGCAGGGCAGGCGAGCGGTGCATCTTGGGATTGTCGAATTTCGGCGTCGGCGAGGGATCCATGACATAGCGGCCTTCGACCTTCACCGGATAGGCATAGGTGGTGGCGATGCGGCCATGCTTGGCGATGTCCTCGTAAAGCTTCACATGCATGAGGCCGTATTCCTCCAGCGCATGCATTTTTCGCGTTTCGGTCTCGCGCGGCTCGAGGAAGCGCAGCGGCTCGGGGATCGGCACCTGGTAGACCAGCACCTGGCCCGCGGTCAGCGGATGTTCGGGAATGCGGTGGCGGGTCTGGATGATGGTGGCGCTGGCGGTATCGGTGGTGACAGCGACATTGGCGACCTTCTTGAAGAAGGCACGGATCGACACCGCGTTGGTGGTATCGTCGGCGCCCTGGTCGATGACCTTCAGCACATCATCCGGACCTATGATCGAAGCGGTGACCTGGACGCCGCCGGTGCCCCAGCCATAGGGCATCGGCATCTCGCGCGAGGCGAACGGCACCTGATAGCCGGGGATGGCGATGCCCTTGAGGATCGCGCGGCGGATCATCCTTTTGGTCTGCTCGTCGAGATAGGCGAAGTTGTAGGTGGCTATGTCGGTCATGATGCTATCTCCAATCCCTTGGCATAGCGCGCCAGCCGGTCCGCAAGCGTGCCGGTGTGCAGTTCGAACATGTGGTTGTCGTCGTCGTAGAAATAGATCGAGCGGCCCTCGCCCTCGACGCGCGGACGCGGCGGGCGCATGTGGAGGCCTAGCTTGGCGACACGCTCGGCGTAACGGTCGAA
This sequence comes from Mesorhizobium loti, assembly GCF_013170705.1. Taxonomy (NCBI): domain Bacteria; kingdom Pseudomonadati; phylum Pseudomonadota; class Alphaproteobacteria; order Hyphomicrobiales; family Phyllobacteriaceae; genus Mesorhizobium; species Mesorhizobium loti. The sequence continues at coordinate 1,881,046 of NZ_CP033334.1, forward strand.
ATCGGCGTCATCGATCTTGAAGGCGATGTGGTTATAGCTGCGCTCCGGCAATGCCTCGCCTTCCATGATGGCGATCCAGATGTCGCCGATCAGGAAGAATTTTTCGCGCGACAGCGAGAACTGGTCGGCGTCGCTGGCATAGACCTCGCGCGCGTCGAAGACGCCCTCGAGGATGGCGCTCATCCGGTCGAGGTCGCGGACGATGAAAGTCATGTGGGACAGGCCTTCGATCATTCCGCGGCCTCCCGCTTTTCGTCCACCTTTGTGGGGTGCTCCCGAGCGTCGTACTCGGCGCGCATACGGCGCACGAGGTCGAGTTCGGCCTGGAAGTCGACATAGTGCGGCAGCTTCAGATGCTCGACGAAGCCGGTCGCCTGGACATTGTCGGAGTGCGAGATGACGAACTCCTCGTCCTGGGCGGCGGCGACAATGTCCTCGCCGAGTTCGGAGGCGCGCAGAGCCCGGTCGCAGAGCGCCATGGCCATCGCCTTGCGCTCGCTCTGGCCGAAGACGAGGCCGTAGCCGCGGGTGAATTGCGGCGGCGCCTTGGCCGATCCCTTGAACTGATTGACCATCTGGCATTCAGTGACCCGCACCGTGCCGAGCGGGGCGGCGAAGGGCAGTTCGGGAGTGTCGAGTTCCAGTTCAACCTCGCCGATGCGGATTTCGCCGACAAAGGGATGGTTGCGGGCATAGCCGCGCTGGGTGGAATAACCGAGCGCCAGCAGGAAACCCTCGTCGCCGCGCGACAGCGCCTGCAGGCGGATGTCGCGCGCCATCGGGAATTCCAGCGGCTCGCGGGTGATGTCGCCAGGCACGTGGTCCTGCGGCATCTCGCCATCCGGTTCGATCAGGCCTTCGCGGGCAAGGATCGCCGAGACGCGCGGCATGGCCTGCGCTTCCGTCTCGCGCTGCAACGGCTCGGCGACATCGGCGCCGGCGGCAAGCTCGGGATCGAGCAGCCGGTGGGTGTAGTCGAAGGTCGGGCCGAGAAGCTGGCCGCCGGGCAGGTCCTTGTAGGTTGCCGACACGCGCCGCTCGACCCGCATCGTGCCGGTGTCGATCGGCTTCGAATAGCCGAAGCGCGGCAGCGTGGTGCGATAGGCGCGCACCAGGAAGATCGCCTCGATCATGTCGCCGCGCGCCTGGACGATGGCGAGTGCGGCCAGTTCACGATCATAGAGCGAGCCTTCGCTCATCACCCGATCGACGCCGAGCGACAGTTGCTCGACGATCTGGTCGAGGCGCAGGGCGGGCACCGAACGGTCGCCGCGCCGGCGGTCGGCGAGAAGGCTGTGGGCATTGGCGATTGCGGCCTCGCCGCCCTTTACCGCGACATACATCTTCAAGCCTCCATCGTCTTGATACGCGTCGTGCGCGGAAGGCAGGCTATGCCTTGCGATGTGGCGAGGATGATGTCGACGCCGCGCGGAAAGCGCTTGTTGTTCTGCTTCCACTGCTCGATGAAATGACGCGGCATCTGTGCCGGCGCGATCACGGCGCTGGTTTCGATGCCGGGGCCTTCAAGCAAGAGCGGCGCACCTGAAGCGAGGTCGCTGACCTGGAGGATCAGTGTGGTCGATCTGTCGGGATAATCTTGCGTGCCTTGCGCAAAGCCGTCGAGCGCCATCATCTCGGCCGGTGTTGCGACAAACGCGAAATGCGCGTCGGCCGGCGTGTTGGCGAGCGGCGCGCCGGTGTGGAAACCAAGCCAGGAGCCGATCGCGGAGGAGGTGTGAAGGGCCGGGTCGAGCCAGAGCGGCGTGTCGTTGTCGCACAGCGCCAGTGCCACCGCGCCTGACGTTGCCGAGAGCGGCGCCGGCGGACGGGCCAGGACAGGCAAAGCCTGCACGCTGCCTGGCCGCGCCATCGCATCCATGATTGCGCGGAACACGGTCTGGGCGTTGAACACCGGATCGGCGAAGCCGCCCTCGATCGATTGTGCTGCGATATCCATCAGTCCTCTCCGCGAACCATGGTGAAGAAATCCACCTTCGTTGCCGCCGTCTCGGCGCGGCGTTTTTCGTTGGCAGCGGCAAGCGCCGACCTCAGAGGCGCAATCAGCCTGGTCTCGACTTCGGCGCGGCTGGCAGGGTCCTGCCACAGCGCGTCGGCTATTGCCGCCAGCCTTGCCTTCTGCTTGTCGCGACCAAGCGCGTAGCAATGGCCGACCTGACCGGACGGCAACCGGACGGTGGCGCGGGTGACGGTCGCCTCGCCGACATTGAAGGGCGCACCGCCGCCGCCGATACGGCCGCGCAGCGTCACCAGGCCGGTCTCGGGGCCACGCAGCAGTTCGGCCTGCGAGGGCAGGCCGGCCTCGTTCCAGAGCCGGACGATGTCGTCGCCGCTCGATTGCGCCAAAGTCGCCATGGCGGCCTTGCGCTCGGCCTGGTCGCGGGCTTCCTGTCCTCGCATCAGCAGCATTCCTCTTTGCCAAATTTGTCTATTGATATAGACAACTATACAAATTATACATATTACCTAACGCGAGTCCATGACGCGTGGATGACAGGCGATGAAGGGCGGGGCAAATTCATGACCGGACGACAGGAAGCCGACAGTATCGAACGGCGCAGCGGCGTCTCGCTGTGGCGCCAGATTGCCGACAGGATCCTGCAGGCGATCGCCGCCGGGGATTTCGCCGAGAATGCCGCGCTGCCGCCGGAGGTGGCGCTCGCCGAGCGCTATGGCGTCAACCGTCACACGGTGCGCAGCGCCATATCAACGCTCGTGCAGGAAGGGGTGCTGCGGGCCGAGCAAGGGCGCGGCACCTTCGTCTTGTCGCGCAAGCGGCTGTCCTATCCGATCGGCGCGCGCACGCGCTTTTCAACAGGCCTGCAGGGGCAGACATCGGAACGGCATATCGTGCTGCTCGCTTCATCGGTCGAGCCCGCAAGCCAGCGTGTCGCCGAGGGTCTTGGGTTGGCCAGGGGTGCCGAGGTGATCCGGCTCGAGACACGCGGTGAAGCCGATGGACGGGCGGTGTCGCGTGCTGCCGGCTGGTTCGATGGCAGACGTTTCGCCGGCATCGACAGGGTGATGGCCGAGACCGGGTCTGTCACCGCGTCGCTGGCTCGTTTCGGGATAGACGATTATCTCCGGCAATCGACCGTGCTGTCGGCGCGCCATGCCGATGCCGCCGATCTTGCCGACCTGGACCTGCAACCGGGCGCTATCGTGCTGGTCACGGTGGCCGTCAACGTCACCCCGGACGGCCAGCCGATCCAGTTTTCCGAATCGCGGTTTCCGGCCGAGAGGGTGGAGTTGAAGCTGTCGGCGCTGTGAGTCGACGGCGGCGGGCTACCCCACCTCGATCACAGCCTTGATCAGGCCGGATTTCTCGTGCGCCCAGCGGGCGAGATCGCGCGGGGTGCCGCCGAGTGTGGTGCGGTGTGTGACGAGCTTGGCCAATGGCACGGCACCATTGCGGATCGAGGCAGCGACATGGTCGAAGTCGGCGCGCAAGGCGTTGCGGCTGCCGATCAGCGTCATTTCACGCTTGTGAAATTCAGGGTCGGAAAAGACGATGTCGTCCTTGACGACGCTGACCAGCACCAGCGTCCCGCCATGGGCGACATGGGCGAAGGCCGACTGCACCGATTGGGTGTTGCCGGTGGCGTCGAAGACCACGTCGAAGCCTTCGCCTGATGTCGCTTCCCTGACCAGATCCGGCGCCGCGCCGCGCGAGCCATCAAGGGTCTTGAAGCCGAGTTCGGTTGCGGCGAAGGCGAGCCTCTCGCTGCTCATGTCAAGCAGGGTCACGTCAAGCCCGGCGATGCGGGCGAAGATGGCGGTGCCGAGCCCGATCGGGCCGGCGCCAATAACCAGCGTGCGGGCACCGGGATCGGCGCGGGCGCGCCGCACGGCGTGCGCGCCGATGGCCAGGAATTCGACGGCGGCGGCGTCGGCCAGCGACAGGCCATTGGCCGGATAGAGATTCTGCGCCGGGACGAGAATATCTTCGCACATGGCGCCGTCGCGGTGGACGCCTAGCACCTCGATCCTGACGCAGCAGTTCGGCTTGCCGTGCCGGCAGGCGATGCACTTGCCGCAGGACAGGTAGGGGTTGATGACGACCGGCTCGCCAACGGGAAGGTCGACACCCTCGCCGGTCTCGACGATGGTTCCCGACACCTCATGGCCCATGATGCGGGGGTACGCGAGGAAAGGGTGCTTGCCCTCGAAGATGTGGTAGTCGGTGCCGCAGATGCCGACATGGCTGACGGCGACCAGCGCCCAGCCGGCCGGTGGCGCGCCAGGCTCGGGACGGTCTTCCAGGACGAGTTCGCCGGGCGAGCGGCAGACGACGGCTTTCATGTTTTCAATCCAGTCTCCAATGAAATCGCCGGCCTGAAACGATTGACGCAATTCCGCACGGAAAACCGTTTCACACTTTCCTGGAATGCTTCAGACAGGCCGGCGATCGCTTTCGGTTTGTTGCTATTTACCGCCGCGGCGGCGCAGACCGTCGAAATAGACGATGACGATGATCAGCGCGCCGGTGATGATGCGCTGCCAGAAGGCGTTGACGTTGAGCAGGTTGGCGCCGTTGTTGATGGTGGCGAGAATGAACGCGCCGAGCAACGGGCCGTGCACCGAGCCGACAGCGCCGAACAGCGAGGTGCCGCCGATCACCGAGGACGCGATCGCCTGCAGCTCCCAGCCCTCCGCCTGGGTCGGGTTGCCGATGCCGATGCGCGAGGCCAGGAGCACGCCGACAAAGGCCGCGCAGAGGCCCGACAGCGTGTAGGCCATGTAGATGGTGCGCTGGACGTTGACGCCGGAAAGGCGCGAGGCCTCGGCGTTGGAGCCGACCGAGAAGAGATAGCGGCCCCAGCGGCTGTGATGCAGGAAGATGTAGGCCGGAATGCCGACCAGGATCACCATCCAGAACAAATTGGGGACGCCAAGGAAGGAGTTGCGCGAGAATTCCTGGAAGGCATCGTTGTTGATGGAGATCGAATTGCCGTTGGTCATCAAAAGGCCGATGCCGCGCAGCGAGGTCAACGTCGCCAACGTGATGATGAAGGGCGGCAGGCCCATCTTGACGATGCCAAAGCCGTGGAACAGGCCGATAGCGACGCCGACCAGCAGCGTGATCAGGATGGCGAGGAAAACCGGTATGCCGGCATTGATCAGCATCGCGGCGATGACGGTGGCAAAACCGACCACGGCACCGACCGACAGATCGATACCGCCGGTGATGATGACGAAGGTCTGACCGACCGCCAGGATGGCGATCATCGAACCCTGACGCAGAAGGTTCGAGATGTTGTTGGCCGAGGCGAAGCTCGATGTCGACAGCGACAGGATGACCCAGAGCAGTACCAGCAGCGCCAGCAGCGTCAGCCCGAAAAGGGCGTTGTAGTTGCGCTTGGGTTTTTCGGCAGGAATCGCCTCGGTGCTCATATCTTTCCTCCCAGCTTTTCTTGTTTCTCGGCGAGCGCCTGTGTGAGAATTTCCTCGTGATCGGCGGTGCGGAACCCATGTGTTGCCACCAGTTTGCCGCGGCGGAACACATGCAGCGTGTCGGCCAGCTCATAGACTTCGGGCAGATAGGACGAGATCAGGATGATGCCTGCACCCTTCGACAAGAGCGCACCGAACAGGCGGTAGATCTCGGCCTTGGTGCCGACATCGACGCCGACTGTCGGCTCGTCGAAAATGAACAGCTTGGCGCCATGCGCCAGCCATTTGCCGATGACGATCTTCTGCTGGTTGCCGCCCGACAGGCTGGAGGCCAGCGCATTGCGTGTCGGCGTCTTGATGCGCAGATCGGCGATCTGGCGGTCGGCCTGGGTCTTTTCCTGCGCGCCGGAGATCAGCAGGTTGTTGGAGATGCGCTTGTAGATCGGCAGGTTGAGATTGAGGCCGACCGGCAGGTTGAGACAGAGGCCCTGGTCGCGGCGGCTTTCCGGCGCCAGCGCCATGCCGAGCTTGATGGCGTCGTGCTCGGAGTTGATCTGAACCGGCTTGCCTTCCCACAAAATCTCGCCGGCCGATTTGCGATGGCGGCCGTAGAGCGTGGTGACGAACTCGCTGCGTCCGGCGCCGATCAGGCCGTACAGCCCGACGATCTCGCCGGCGCGGACCGTCATCGAGACATTTTCGAAGCCCTTGCCCGACAGGTTCCTGGCCTCGACGATCACGGCGCCGGGGGTGAAATGTTCCTTGTGGTAGACCTGTTCGATCGAACGGTTGATCATCAGCTTGACCAGTTCGGCGTCGTTGGTCTCACCGATGTTCCTGGTGCCGACCAGCGTGCCGTCGCGCAGCACGGAGACGCGATCGGCCAGCTCGAACACTTCCTCCATGCGGTGGCTGATGTAGATGATGGTCACGCCTTCGGACTTCAGCCGGCGGATCAGGGTGAAGAGCTGGTCGGCCTCCTTGCGGGTGAGGTAGGCGGTCGGCTCGTCGAAGATCAGGAATTTGGTGCCGCGCACGGTGGCGCGGGCGGCGGCGATCAGCTGCTGCTGGCCTATGGTGAGGTCGCCGAGCACGACATGCGCCGGCAGATCGAAGCCGAGATCGTCGATGATCTTCTGCGCTTCCTTGACCATGGCGCGCTGCTGCAGGATGCCGAAGCGCGAATTCTCCTCGCCGAGGAACATGTTGGCGGCGACGGTCAAATGCCGGCAGAGCACGACTTCCTGGTGCACGGCGTTGATGCCGAGCGCCATCGCTTCATGCGGGGTCGCCAGCGCCGCCGGTTTGCCTTCCCAGACGACCTCGCCGGAGGTGCGCGGCATGACGCCGGTCAGGAGCTTGATCAGGGTGGATTTGCCGGCGCCGTTCTCGCCGACGATGGCGTGGATTTCGCCCGCCTTGAAGGCCAGCGTCACCGGCTTCAACGCATGGGTGCCCGGATATTTCTTCTCGAGGCCACGCAGTTCGAGGATCGTCCTGCCGGGCTCCAGCACGGGGGCAGGATGCAGGTCTTGCGCCGTCGATGTCATGACAATCCTCCCAGATTGGCCTCCCAGATTGGTCTTACAATCCGGTGCGCGGCAAGGCTCTTAAAACGCCCGCCGGAGCAGCCTAGCCCAGGCTGGCGGATTTCCAAGCGATATGGCTGTCGTTTCCGGGGCACGAGGCCCCGGAAACCGTGCGGCTGCGCCTAGGCTTAGTTGAGCTTCGGGTTGAGCAGCGCGTCAATCTTGGGATCCTTCATGTTGGCCTTGGTGACCAGGTTGGCGCCTGTGTCGACATTGGCCTCGACCTTCTCGCCCTTGGAAGCGGCGAGCGCGGTCTTGATGCCGTCATAGCCCATCCGGTAGGGATCCTGGACGACGAGGCCGGAAATGACACCGTCATTCAGGAACTTGATCAGCTTCTCGTCGCTGTCGAAGCCGATCAATCCAACCTTGCCGGCAAGCTTGTTCTCAGCGATCGCCTGGCCGACGCCCTGCGCCATGATCAGGTTGGAGGCGAAGATGCCCTTCAGGTCGGGATTGGCGGTGATCAGGTCGGTCGCGATGTTGAGGCCGGTCGTGGCCTGACCGTCGGCATATTTGTCGGCGACCAGTTCGAGACCGGGATACTTGGCCTTGAGCTGTTCCTTGAAACCCTGGGCGCGCTGCTCGAGCGAGCCGGCGCCAGGCAGTGCGGTGATCAGCGCAACCTTGCCTTCGACCTTGCCGCCATTGGCCGCGCCGATGGCCGCCGCGAGACCATCCGCGGCGACGCGGCCGCCCTGGACGTTGTCGGTGGTCAGGAACGAGGTGAAGGCCTTGGAGTCGGCGCTGGAGTCGATGCCGATGACCTTGACCTTGCTTGCTGCCTCGTCGATCGGCTTGCCGAGCGCCTTGGCTTCAGTCGGCGCGATGACGACGGCGGCCGGGTTGCCGGCGACGGCGTTCTCGAGGATGGAGATCTGGCCGTTGACGTCGGTTTCAGCCTGGGCGCCGAGTTCCGGCACGTTGACGCCAAGATCCTTGCCGGCCTTGCGGGCACCGGCGAGCACGATCTGCCAATAGAAGGACGTGGTGTCCTTGACGATGATCGGAATGGTCACATCCGCCGCCGAAACCGGCGCCGAATGCATGACGCCGGCGAGCATCGAGGCTGCTGCCATCGCCATCACGGCACGGCGGTTGAGAATGCTGGTCACGAATTTCATAGGATTCCTCCCTAAGTCGCCCGGTGAACGTTACGGAAGTTCCGTTCGGATAGGCGCGGCCCAAACGGAACTTTATCAATAAAAAACATTTACGCTGTTTTGATAGTGCATCGATCTGGACGATGCAAGCGGTGTTTCGCGCCCGACCTCCCAATGGCAGGCACAGACTCATGCCGCTCCTCCCCGGACGCAGCCAACGCTCCCGTTCCGTTCTGTAAACGCATGGAATATTAATTCCATGTATTAGTCAATATGGAACATTCATTCTTTCTTCGATGTCGCGGATTTGTGAAGGGGAGCCCCTCCCATCAAGCTGATGGATGCCGGCGTCACGCCAGGCTCTGCACCACCGTGTAGGGACGATATTTTTGATATTCCGTCTGCGGCACGTCGATGTCGAGCAGGTCGAGGTTGCGTGTCAGGTTCGCAAGTTTTGCGGTCCCGGTCAGCACGGTGGCGACCGTCGGCTCGTGCAGGGGAAACTGGAAGGCGGCGGCCGCCAGCGGATAACCGCCTTCGCCGGCGATCTTCTCCATGGCATCGACCCGGCCGAGCACATCGCGGCTGGCGGGCTGGTAATCGAAATGCGCGCCCTGCACCGGTCCGGTCGCCAATATGCCGGAGTTGAAAACGCCGCCGATCACCAGCGACGTCCGCTGCGCCCGGCATAGCGGCAGCAATTCGGCCTCCGCGCTGCGGTCGAGCAGGGAATAGCGGCTCGCCAGCAGGATGCAGTCGAGCGGCGCCCGGCGCATCACGTCAAGGCAGATCTGGACTTCGTTGACGCCCAGTCCATAGGCGGAAATCGTGCCGGCCCGCTTCAGGTCCTCGAGCGCCTTGAGCCCGCCGTCCATCAGCTGGCGAAAGTGCAGTTTTGTCTTCTCGACGCCATGCGTGTAGACGCCGATGTCGTGCACATACAGGATATCGATCTTGTTCAGGCCAAGCCGCGCATAGCTGAAGTCGACCGACCGCATGATGCCGTCATAGGAATAGTCGTAGTCGAGTGCGAACGGCAGCGGATCGACATAGGAGTGATCGGGTACCTGGTCCTCAGGCACCGGACGGAATAGGCGTCCGACCTTGGTGGACAGCACGTAGGAATCGCGCGGCTTGTAGCGCAGGAAATCGCCGAAGCGTCGCTCCGACAGGCCGAAACCATAGAAGGGCGCGGTGTCGAAATAGCGCAAGCCGGCCTCCCAGGCGCCTTGCAGCGTCTCCATCGCCGCCTCACGCGAGCAGGTGCGGTAAAGGCCGCCAATCGCGGCGCCACCGAAGCTGACCTCGGTGACCTCGAGCGCCGTCTGGCCGATGCGGCGTTTTTCCATGCAAACCCTCCCCGTTGCCGGCCGCTGTCTCGCCCGGCAGTCTACCACATGTCAGGTGAATGCTGAGCAATTCCAGGGAAAGTGTGTAGCGGTTTTCCGTCCGGAATTGCGCAGAAACAAAGAGTTAGAGCGTCGCGCCGAGATGCCAGGGCACGAACTCGTTGTCGCCATAGCCAAAATCCTCGCTCTTGGTCTTGCGGCCCGAGGCCGTCTCGACGATGAGTTCGAAGATCTCGCGGCCCATGCCGGCGATGGTCTTTTCACCCGAGGCGATGACGCCGCAATTGACGTCCATGTCCTCTTCCATCTGGTGATACATGGTGGAGTTGGTGGCGACCTTGATCGAAGGGGTCGGCCGGCAGCCGAAGCAGGAACCGCGACCTGTGGTGAAGACGATGACATTGGCGCCACCCGCGACCTGGCCCGTGGCCGAGACCGGGTCGTAGCCGGGAGTGTCCATGAACACCAGTCCGTTGCCGGTGACCTTTTCGGCATAGCCGAACACGCCGTTGAGCGGCGTCTGGCCGCCCTTGGCGACCGCGCCAAGCGACTTTTCCAGGATGGTGGTGAGGCCGCCCCGCTTGTTGCCGGGCGAAGGGTTGTTGTCGATCGAGGCGCCATGCTTGGCGACGTGATCTTCCCACCATTTCACATAGCCATCGAGCTTCTTGGCGATTTCTGGCGTCGCCGCGCGATAGGCGAGCAGATGCTCGGCGCCGTAGATTTCCGTGGTCTCGGAGAGGATGCCGATGCCGCCGACGCCGGCCAGTATGTCCACCGCAGCACCCAGCGCCGGATTGGCCGTGATGCCCGACATGCCATCGGAGCCGCCGCATTGCAGGCCGACGACGATCTCGCTGACCGGGATCGGCTCGCGTTTCAACTGGCCGACTTCCTCGGCGATCTCGGCCAGCACGCCCATCGCCTTTTCCACCGATTTGCGCGACCCGCCGGCGTCCTGGATGTTGAAGTGGCGCTTGCCGGCGGCGACGCCCTTCTGGCCGTAAAGGGTGAGCTGGTTGACCTCGCAGCCGAGGCCGACCATCAGCACGCCGCCGAAATTCGGATGGCGGGCATAACCGGCGAGCGTGCGGTGCAACACCATCATGCCGTCGCCGGTGCCGCTCATGCCGCAGCCCTGGCCGTGGACGATCGGCACGAAGCCGTCGATGCCGGGATATTTCGGCAGCAAGGTCCGGTTGGCTGTGTCGGCGATCGAATGGCAGACGGTGGCCGAACAATTGACGCTGGCGATGATGCCAATGAAATTTCGCGTGCCGGCGCGGCCGTCGGCACGGCGGTAGCCCATGAAAGTTCGAGCGCGATCGGCCTCGGTCGCGTGCTCGGCCTCGCTCGGCGGCACCACCGGCAAACGGCCGGCCTCGAAAACCAGATTGTGCGAATGGACATGCTCGCCGGGCGCGATGTCCTGCGTGGCGCGGCCGATTGCCTGGGCATATTTCACCACGGCTTCACCGGCGGCAATCGGCTTGATCGCGACCTTGTGGCCGGGCTCGATGAGGGCGGTGGCAAGCGCGCCGCCCGGCAGGACGGTGCCGATCTCGATGCGGCCATTGGCAACGGCGACATTGTCGGCGGGGGACAGAAGGATGGTGTTCGACACGTTCACGGGCGGTTTCCTGGGTGATCCTGGGATGCGCGCGGATTGACACGCGCCTGTTAAGAGTTAATGTCTTTTATCGTGAAAAAACAATTTTGCGTCAATTGTTTTTTCGCGGCGGTACCGGGTGCTCCTCGGCAAATGGTAGCGCCGCAAACAATGGATCGGATCCCGGCGAAAGCAATTCCTGCTTTTCAGGGTCATGGGAACGTCATATTGCGCTTCAAGCCGGCCGCCGCAAGCGCCGGCATGAATGGGTCAGGGGATGTCGAAGAGCAACAACGTCTACAAGGACGCCTATAACAGGTGCCTCAGGCTGCTTGACGAGACGCGCAGCCTGCCGTCGGAGCCGGAACTGGGCGCGCTGCTCGGGGTCAGCCGCACCACCGTGCGCAGTATCCTGGCGCGCATGGAGGAAACCGGGCTGATCGCCTGGAACAAGCGCGCCAAGACGGTGCTGCGGGACCCAGGCCCCGGCGATTTCTTCCCCGAGGAAGAGACCGACACGCTGGCCGAGATCATCGAGCGATCGTTCATGCGCAGGCTGCTCGCCGACGGCGCCGAGGCCGGCATGCAGATCAACGAGCTCGAACTGGCGCGCGAGATCGGCGTCGGCACGACCAGCGTGCGCGAGTTCCTGATCCGTTTTTCGCGCTTCGGCCTGATCGAGAAGCGCCGCAACAGCCATTGGGTGCTGAAGGGCTTTACGCGGGCCTTCGCGCTCGAACTGACCGAGATCCGCGAAATGTTCGAATTGCGCTCGGCGGCAGCCTTTGCCGCTCTGCCGCCGGACAGCTCGGTGTGGGCCGATCTGGACAGGCTGGAGGACGAACATCGCCAGCTGGCACGCGAGATCGCCACGCGCTTCAACGAGTTTTCGGAACTGGACGAGCGCTTCCACCGGCTGATCCACCGCGCCTCGCGCAACCGCTTCATCGTCGATTTCTACGACGTCATCGCCATGATCTTCCATTACCACTATCAGTGGAACAAGGCGCAGGAGCGCGAGCGTAATGAAGTCGCGGTCGGCGAGCATCTTGCCTATATCGAGGCGCTCAAGTCGCGCGACCTCGGCAAGGTCGACGCCGCCTGCCGCAAGCACCTGAAGTCGGCGCGCCAGACATTGCTGACCTCGATTCCCGAAAGCCGTTCGCCGCAAAAACCTGAGCCGCGCTGAAGGCCGCATCAAGGCTCGAATTTCCGTTTATGCGTGTCGTTGTCCTAAAACCACTGCGCGGGCTCTTGGGCGACATGCATCAGTCGCGCCGCGTTGCCGCAGCCTCGAATTGGCGATTTTCCGGTCGCCGGTTGCGTGATAGGTATCCTTTCGAGGACTGCTCGAAGAGGCAGATGGTTTGAACAGGCAAGTCATTTGAGCAAGAAGGCGAGACGCTGGAGCATGCCGGCCGCGCTTGTTGCGGCCTGTCTGCTGCTGCTCCAGTCGACGCTCGGCGCGTTCGCCTTCGGCACCGGCCCGAATGCCGCGCAGCTCGACGCTTTCGGCAACGTCATCTGTACCCGCGACGGCGCCACCCAACTCCCCGGCGGTGACCAGCACCCGTCCCATCTGCCGGCCTGTTGCTCGCTTGGCTGCGGCATGTTTTCATCGGCCTTCGCGCCGCCATCCAATGCCGGGCTGGCCCTGGGCGGCCTGTCCTTTGAAACGGTCGCCTTCGTTTTTCCGGCGAGCATTCATCTCGACTTGGCGCGCGAACGCTCGCCGTCGAACCCGCGCGCGCCGCCGTTGGCCGTCTGAGCCTTTTTGCCCGGCGGAACCTTTCGCGGGCGCACCCATCCAAAGACCAAACGGCTCGCGACCGGTGACGGCGCGATCATCCCCTCATGGAGCAACCATGTCCCATTTTTCCCCCAAAGCGGCGGGTACTCTGTTCGGCCGCACTCTGTCCCGTTTCCGGGAGCATCTCGGCCGTGTCGCGCTGGCTTTTGCGATCATGTTCGCCGGCGCCCAGTCCGTCCTAGCGCATGAGTTCAAGGTCGGCGATCTCGAGATCGAGCATCCCTGGTCGCGCGCCACGCCGGCAGGCGCCAAGGTTGCCGGCGGCTATTTCACCATCATCAACAAAGGCAGCGCGCCGGACCGCCTCGTGTCGATTTCCTCCGACATTTCGGACAAGGCCGAACTGCATGAGATGGGCGTCAAGGACGGTGTCATGACCATGCGGCCGGTTACCGGCGGCCTGGACGTCCCCGCCGGCGGTAAGGTGGCCCTGGCGCCAGGCGGCTATCACCTGATGTTCATCGGCCTGAAGCGGCAACCCAAGCAAGGCGAGAAATTCGCCGCCACGCTGACCTTCGAGAAGGCCGGCACGGTCAATATCGAGTTCGCAGTGGAAGGCATGGGCGGCGGCATGGACGACCACGCCAATTGACCGGTCCAATTCTAGAATTTTGAAATCAGAGGGACCATCATGAACAAGTATCTCTTGGCGGCTGGCGCGCTTGTCGCGCTGGGGACGAATGCCGCCTTCGCGCATATCACGCTCGAAACCCAGGAGGCGCCAGTCGGCTCGACCTACAAGGCAGTGCTGCGCGTGCCGCATGGCTGCGACGGCAAGGCGACGACCGCCGTACGCGTGCAGATTCCCGAAGGAGTGATCGCGGTGAAGCCGATGCCGAAGCCTGGCTGGACGCTGCAGACCAAGAAGGGCAAATATGAAAAATCCTACCAGCTCTATGGCCAGGCGGTGAGCGACGGCGTCAAGGAAGTCGACTGGAGCGGCGGCAATCTGCCGGATGAATTCTACGACGAGTTCGTCTTCCGCGCGACGCTGACGGCGGATCTGCCTGTTGGCCAGAAGCTCTATTTCCCCGTGGTGCAGGAATGCGACGGCGCCACCGACCGCTGGATCGAGATTCCGGCAGCTGGGCAGGATGAGGACGCACTGGAGAATCCGGCGCCCGGCATAAAGCTGACGCCGAAGAAATAACTTTCCCTGGTGCGCTCTGCTTGCCGGATCGCACCGCATCCCATGGCATGGCATGACCGCAATACCGTTTCGGATGGCCGATACCACCAGCAGGCTCGTAGGCTGGATTGCCTGCGGGCTGCTGGCCGTGGCGTTCATTGTCATTGCTTCGACAAGTCAGGCCTTTGCCCATGCGGCGCTGATCAAGACCGACCCGGCAGACGGTGCGGTGCTGGCGCAGGCTCCGGCGCAGTTCTCGCTGACCTTCAGCGAACCGGTTTCGCCCCTGGTGCTGACGCTGGTGAAGCCCGACGGCACGCCGGTTGCGCTGACGTCCTTCCGCCTCAGCGACCAGACGGTCGAGGTCGACAATCCGCAGGCCCTCAAATCCGGCACGCATGTGCTGAGCTGGCGTGTCATTTCCGCCGACGGCCATCCGGTCGGCGGCTCGCTCTTGTTTTCCGTCGGCGCGCCAAGCGAGCCGCCCGTCGTGTCCGAAGCGGTCGACTGGCCGCAGCGATCGGCGATCTGGATCGGCAAGGTCCTCCTCTATGCGGGCCTTTTCCTCGGTGTCGGCGGCGCTTTTGCCCTTGCCTGGCTGGCCGGAGATGGCCGCGCCGGTCAGCGATTTGTCATGGCCGCGATCCTGTTCGGGCTGGTAGCGGCACCCTTGTCGCTCGGCTTTCAGGGGCTCGATGCGCTGGGAGCGCCGCTCAGCCATCTGGCGCAGCCGGTGATCTGGCGAAACGGGCTGGGCACTAGCTTTGGCTGGACCGTGCTGGTCGCCCTGATCGCGCTGGGTCTCGGTCTGCTGTCGCTGGCCGGACCGCGTGTGGCCGCCAAGCCGTTTGCCCTTGCCGGCCTTGCCGGCGTCGGCGTCGCCCTCGCCGCCAGCGGCCACGCCAGCGCGGCCGAGCCGCAATGGCTGACGCGGCCCATGGTGTTTGTGCATGGCGCCGGCATCGCCTTCTGGGCCGGCGCCCTGGTGCCGCTCGGTCTCGCGCTGAAGCACCGGACGACCGACGCTGTCGGTTTCCTGCGTCGCTTCTCCCGGGCGATCCTGCCTGCCGTGGCCATGCTCGCCGTAGCGGGCATCGTATTGGCCGTCATCCAGGTGCAGACGCCCTCGGCGCTGATCGGCACCGCCTATGGCCGGCTGCTGCTGGTCAAGCTCGTGCTGCTGATCTTCCTGTTCACGCTGGCCGCCATCAATCGCTGGAGGCTCACCGCCTCGGCCGAGGCGGGATCAACGGAGGTGCAACGCAGGCTCACCCGCTCGATCGGCGCCGAAATGCTGATCGTGCTGGCAATCTTCGGGGTTGCTGCCGGCTGGCGCTTCACGCCACCACCGCGCGCGCTGGCGATTGCGGCAGCGCAGCCGGTCTCGATTCACATCCACACGCTGCAGGCGATGGCCGATCTCAGCATCACGCCGGGCCATGCCGGTCCGGTCGCCGCCTCGATGGTCATCATGACCGGCGATTTCGGGCCGCTTGACGCCAAGGAGGTGACGCTGGTGCTGTCGAAACCGGATTCCGGCATCGAACCGCTGAAGCGCGCGGCGACCAAACCCGGCGACGGCAGCTGGCGCGTGGACAACCTCGTCATCCCGATTCCCGGCCGCTGGACGGTGCGCCTCGACATACTGGTCTCGGACTTCGAGATCGTGAAGATCGAAGCGCCGGTGGACATCAGGCCATGACGGTCTATATGGCCGCTTGCGACGCGGCCCGGTCTTGCAGGCAGCACAAATAGGCGAGGCGGTTGACGCGGCCCGAAAGGCCCGTCAATCATCTTGGGAAGAATGGGCATCTCGGAAAGAGTGGACATCCCACCCAATCGCGGGCTCCAACCAACAAGATCCGAAAGCAGGGAAGAAACGATGGAACAAGCCGAAATCGGTCTGATCGGCCTTGGCACGATGGGCTCCAACCTGGCGCTGAACATCGCCGAGCACGGGCACCGCATCGCCGTCTTCAACCGCACCCGGGCGCGCACCGACGCTTTCGTCGAGAATGCCGGCGCGCTCAAGGACATGGTTGTCCCCTGCTACAGCCTGGAGGAACTAGCCGCGGCGATCCGGCCGCCGCGTCCGATCATCATCATGGTGCTGGCCGGCAAGCCGGTCGACGAACAGATCGAAGCCTTGCGCGGCGTGCTGTCCAACAACGACATCGTCATCGATGCCGGCAATGCCAATTTCCGCGATACGATGCGGCGCTTCTCCGAGCTGTCCGGCTCGGGTCTGACCTTCATCGGCATGGGCGTGTCCGGCGGCGAGGAGGGCGCGCGCCATGGCCCGTCGATCATGGTCGGCGGCACGGAAGATAGTTGGAAGCGTGTCGAGAAGGTGCTGACCGCCATCTCCGCCAAGTTCAAGGACGAGCCCTGTGCCGCCTGGCTCGGCACCGACGGTGCCGGGCATTTCGTCAAGACCATCCACAACGGCATCGAATATGCCGACATGCAGATGATCGCCGAGATCTACGGCATTCTGCGCGACGGCCTGGGCATGGGGCCGAAGGAGATCGGCACGGTCTTTGAGAACTGGAACAAGGGCCGGCTCAACTCCTACCTGATCGAGATCACCGCCAAGGTGCTGGCGGCCGACGATCCCAAGACCGGCAAGCCCGTGGTCGACATCATCCTCGACCGCGCAGGCCAGAAGGGCACCGGCAAATGGTCCGTCATCGAGGCACAGCAGCTCGGCATTCCGGCAACCGCGATCGAGGCCGCGGTGGCGGCGCGCGTTCTGTCGTCGATCAAGGATGAGCGGCTGGCGGCGGAAAAAGCCTATGGCGCTATCGGCGTGTCGAAGATTTCCGGAGACAAGGACGCGCTGCTGAAAGACCTCGAACTGGCGCTGTTCGCCGGCAAGATCGCCGCCTACGCGCAGGGTTTTGCCGTGATGAGCGGCGCCTCTAAGGAGTTCAACTGGAACCTGCCGATGCCGACCATCGCCAAGATCTGGCGCGCCGGCTGCATCATCCGTTCGCAGATGCTGGATACGATGGCGGAGGCCTTCAGCAGCGGCGGCGCTTCGACCAACCTTTTGATGGCGCCGGCTTTCATCGGCTTGATGCAGGAGGCGCATCCGTCGCTGCGGCGTATCGTGGCAAGGGCTTCCGAAGCCGGCGCGCCGGTGCCGGCACTGTCTTCCGCGCTTGCCTATTTCGACAGCTATCGCCAGGGCCGCGGCACCTCGAACCTGATCCAGGCGCAGCGCGATTTCTTCGGCGCGCACGGCTTCGAACGCATCGGCGAGCAAGGTGCCTTCCACGGTCCCTGGGGCAGCGGCGCGGCTGGCTGAAGCAGGGCCGGCCCGGACATTGCGGTTTGGCCTGGCCGGATGCTCAGGTCGGGCCAAGTCAGCCGCGATAGGGCAGAACCTCGCTTGGCTTGCTCAGCGTCTGCAATGAGCCGGGTGCGGCGCCGCCGATCCAGCCGAGCACGGCACGGGCAAGCTCGGAGCCGGCCAGCCGGAAGCTCTCGTTGACGACGAGCAGTTCGCGCCGGAACAAATGCAGCAGCTCCGAGGATTGTTTCGACACCACGTCGACGTCGCGGCCGAGCTTGAGACCGGAATCCTCGATGCCGGCCACGATGGCGAGCGTGGCGGCGGCGGCGCTGCTGACAAAACCGTCCGGCCGGTCCTTGCGCCGCATCAACTGCGCGGTCCTCATCCTGATCTGCTCGATCGATTGATCGATGGAAACGGTGTTGAACGGCACCTCGCTGGCGCCGACTTCACTCAGAGCATCGACGAAGCCGTTCACCGTATGGCCGTAATAGGTGAGGCCAACGGGCGGCGTGACAAGGGCAAGGCGGCTGCGGCCCTTGGCGGCGAGATAGCGCACAGCCTCGTTCGCAAAGGCGTAGTTGTCGAAGTCATGATAGGGATGCACCAGCCCCATGTCGGTGCGGCCATGCGTGGCAAAGGGAATGCCGCGCTCCAGCATGTAGCGGGCCCGGGGATCGTTCGGCTGCGTGCGGGAGATGATGACGCCGTCGGCCGAGCCGGTCTCGACCAGATAGCGCACCGGATCCAGCGGATCCTGCGAACGCGAATATGGCGTGACGATCAGATGGTAGGGCGTGTCGGCGATGACCTCGGTCACGCCATAGATGATATCCGAGACGAAGCTCATGAGCTCGTGCTCGGTGTTCAGCACAAGACTGATCACATTGGTCTTGCCGGTCCTGAGCCTGACGCCGGCGCGGTTCGGGCGGTAGCCGATCTGCTTGGCGACGAGCTGGACACGCCGCCTGGTCTCGGCGCCGATCTCCGGCGCGTCCTTCAGCGCACGAGACACAGTGGTGACGCCGAGCCCGGTCATGAAGGCGAGCGTCTTCAACGTCGGCCGTTCCTGCGCCGACGCTTCCTCGTTCTTGTCCGTACGCTGTCTGTCCATTCGTCCCGCCCGTCAGGCGCATAGCAGTCGCCGGGCGGCCCGGCAATCTTCGCGATTGCCGCGAAGCACGATTTCAAGCCCGGCAGTGCGTCAATATACTGAAACGTTACAGATTGCCAATCGCGTTGCGCCGATGACGAATTTGGACGCCGTGAAATTCCCTTGAGAATCCAAGGTCAAACGCCATTTCGGCATGTTTCCGGCGATTTTCATGAGCCACGGCCTGTTTTGCTCTGCGATTGCTCATATTGCGACGCACAATGAAGCAGCCGATCGAGGTATTTTATTCGCGACTCGAAAAAATATCCGACGGCTTCACGCCTGGGGTTGCGCCATCCGCGCAATTGCCGTATCGAAAATCTGTAACGTTTCAGATTCTGGGAGGAACCGAAATGCGATACAAATTTCTGACCGCCGCGCTGGCGGCAACGGCCGCGCTGCAGTTCGCCGGCCCGGCAGCGGCGACGGACCTGGAAGTCACTCATTGGTGGACTTCCGGTGGCGAGGCGGCGGCGGTCGCCGAACTCGCCAAGGCTTTCGATGCCACCGGCAATCACTGGGTCGACGGCGCGATTGCCGGGTCCGGCGGCACCGCGCGGCCGATCATGATCAGCCGCATCACGGGCGGCGACCCGATGGGCGCCACCCAGTTCAATCACGGACGGCAAGCGGAGGAACTGGTGCAGGCCGGCCTGATGCGCGACCTGACCGATGTCGCCACCAAGGGCAAATGGACCGAGGTCGTGCGGCCGAAGAGCCTGCTCGACAGCTGCACCATCGACGGCAAGATCTACTGCGTGCCGGTCAACATCCATTCCTGGCAGTGGCTGTGGCTGTCGAACGCCGCGTTCGAGAAGGCGGGCGTGCCGGTGCCGAAGGACTGGAATGAGTATGTGGCGGCCGCGCCGGCACTGGAGAAGGCAGGCATTGTCCCGCTGGCGGTGGGCGGGCAGGCCTGGCAGTCGTCCGGCGCCTTCGACGTGCTGCTTGCCGCGGTCGGCGGCACCGACACCTTCCTCAAGGTCTACAAGGACAAGGACGCCAAGTTCGCGGCCGGTCCGGAAGTCGCCAAGGTGTTCAAAGCGGCCGACGATGCGCGCAAGATGGCCAAGAACACCAATGTGCAGGACTGGAACCAGGCCACCAACATGGTCATCACCGGCAAGGCCGGCGGCCAGATCATGGGCGATTGGGCGCAAGGCGAGTTCCAGGTCGCCGGCAAGACCGCCGGCAAGGACTATACCTGCCTTCCCGGCCTTGGCCTGAACGAGGTCATCGCCACGGGTGGCGATGCCTTCTACTTCCCGTTGCTCAAGGATGGCGACAAGGCCAAGGCGCAGGAAGTGCTGGCCGAGACCTTGCTCGATCCCAAGACCCAGGTCGCCTTCAACCTCAAGAAAGGCTCGCTGCCGGTGCGTGGCGACGTCGACCTCAACGCGGCCAACGATTGCATGAAGAAAGGCCTCGCCATCCTGGCCAAGGGCGCGGTCATCCCCTGGACCGACCAGCTGCTTTCGCAGGACAGCCAGAAGCAGAAGGAGGACCTGTTCTCCGAGTTCTTCGCCAAGCCGGAGATGACCGTGGAAGAGGCGCAGAAGCGCTTCGCCGCCATCATCGCCTCGGCTGACTGACCGCCGGGGTCCTCCCGACTCCCGGTCTTGCAAGCGCAGGACCGGGAGTGACCACCTTTCCCTTTTCAACGCGGCTGGCGAGATGAGCAAGAGCGAACGCCCGAACCAGCTTTTTCGCAATCTCAATGCGAAGATCGCTTCGATCCCGATGATCCTCACCGCGCTGGTGGTGTTCGTCGGCGGCACGGCGTGGACGGTGCTCTATTCCTTCACCAATTCGAAGCTGCTGCCGCGGCTGAATTTCGTCGGCCTCGACCAGTATTACCGATTGTGGGCGACGCCACGCTGGCTGATTTCGATCGAGAACCTTCTGATCTACGGCGTGATCTCGCTGGTGTTCTCGCTGGTGATCGGCTTCATCCTGGCGGCGCTGCTCGACCAGAAGATCCGCTTCGAGGACACGTTTCGCACCATCTTCCTCTATCCCTTCGCGCTGTCCTTCATCGTGACCGGCCTTGTCTGGCAATGGCTGCTCAATCCGGATTTCGGAATCCAGGGCGTGATACGAAGGCTTGGCTGGACGAGCTTCAATTTCGATCCGCTCTACGATTCCAGCATCGTCATCTACGGCATATCGATCGCGGCGCTCTGGCAAGGCACCGGGCTCATCATGTGCCTGATGCTGGCCGGCCTACGCGGCATAGACGAGGATATCTGGAAGGCCGCCCGGGTGGACGGGATACCGATGTGGAAGACCTATCTGTTCATCATCATCCCGATGATGCGGCCGGTCTTCATCACCACGCTGGTCATCATCGCGTCGGGCATCGTCAAGGTCTATGACCTCGTCGTCGCCCAGACCAGTGGCGGGCCGGGCATCGCCTCCGAAGTGCCGGCAAAATATGTCTACGACTACATGTTCTTCGCCCAGAATCTCGGCCAGGGCTTTGCCGCCTCGACCATGATGCTGCTCTCGGTGATGATCGTCATCGTCCCGTGGGCCTATCTCGAATTCGGAGGCAGGAAGCGTGTCTGACCATGCCGTCTCCCTGTCCGCGCCGTCCGGCGCCATTCGCGCCGATGCCTCGGGGCCGAGCGGGTCGAAGCCGCGCCACATGTTCTCTCGCCGCAACATCTTTCTCTATGGCACGCTCATCGTCGTGGCGCTCTACTACCTCTTGCCGCTCTATGTGATGATCGTCACCTCGCTCAAGGGCATGCCGGAAATCCGCCTCGGCAACATCTTTTCGCCGCCGCTCGAGATCACTTTCGAGCCGTGGGTCAAGGCGTGGTCGACGGCTTGCACCGGCCTCAATTGCGACGGGCTTTCGCGCGGCTTCTGGAACTCCGTCCGCATCACCGTCCCCTCGGTGATCCTGTCGATCGCGATTGCGTCCGTAAACGGCTATGCCCTGGCAAACTGGCGCTTCAAGGGCGCCGACACTTTCTTCATCATCCTGATCGTCGGCGCCTTCATCCCCTACCAGGTGATGATCTATCCGATCGTCATCATCCTGCGCGAGATCGGGCTCTATGGCAGCCTGAGCGGACTGGTGGTCGTCCACTCGATTTTCGGCATGCCGATACTGACACTTCTGTTCCGCAACTATTTCACCTCCATGCCGGAGGAGCTGTTCCGGGCGGCGCGTGTCGACGGCGCCGGCTTCTGGGGCATCTATCTGCGGATCATGCTGCCGATGTCGCTGCCGATCTTCGTCGTCGCCGTCATCCTGCAGGTGACAGGCATCTGGAACGACTTCCTGTTCGGTGTCGTCTACACGCGCCCCGACACCTATCCGATGACGGTGCAGCTCAACAACATCGTCAATTCGGTGCAGGGCGTGAAGGAATACAACGTCAACATGGCGGCCACCATCCTGACCGGGCTGGTCCCGCTCGTCATCTACTTCATTTCCGGCAGGCTTTTCGTGCGTGGCATCGCTGCTGGCGCGGTGAAAGGATAAGGATGGCCGAAATCGCAAACCCCAGCGTGTCGATCCAGGATCTGTCGCTGAACTATGGCGCGGTGTCGGTTCTGCAGACCCTCAATCTCGATATCGCCGAGGGCGAGTTCATCGTGCTCTTGGGCCCCTCCGGCTGCGGCAAGTCGACCTTGCTCAACTGCATTGCCGGGCTGCTCGACATTTCGAAGGGCCGCGTCTTCATCAAGGGCAAGAACGTCACCTGGGAAGAGCCCAAGGATCGCGGCATCGGCATGGTGTTCCAGTCCTACGCGCTCTATCCGCAAATGACGGTGGAGAAGAACCTGTCCTTCGGCCTGCGTGTCGCAGGCGTGCCCAGGGACGAGATCGCCAGGCGTATCGCGCGTGCCGCGGAGATCCTGCAGATCGAGCCGCTGCTGCAACGCAAGCCCTCCGCGCTTTCCGGGGGCCAGCGCCAGCGCGTTGCGATCGGGAGGGCACTGGTGCGCGATGTCGACGTCTTCCTGTTCGACGAGCCGCTGTCCAATCTCGATGCCAAGCTGCGCTCGGAACTGCGCGTCGAGATCAAGCTCTTGCACCGCAAATTGCAGAACACCATGATCTACGTCACCCACGACCAGATCGAGGCGATGACGCTTGCCGATCGCATCGCGGTGATGAAGGGTGGCGTCATCCAGCAACTGGACGCGCCGCAAACCATCTACAACCGGCCGGTCAACCGGTTTGTCGCCGGGTTCCTGGGGTCGCCGGCGATGAATTTCATCGAGGGCCAACTGGAAGCGGGCGACAGCCCTGTATTCGCCGCCGATGGCGTTTCGATACCGCTCGACCGATATGAGTTCGACAAGGATGGCGGCAGCGCCGGCAAGTCCTGCGTGTTCGGCATCAGGCCCGAGCACATAGCCTTTGGAGATGCGGCCAGGGCAATGCCTTTCACGGCCGAGTCGGCGGTTGAGATCGTCGAGCCGATGGGCTCCGATACACTGGTGTGGACAAAGCTCGGCGGCCGTAATTTTTCCTTCCGCGTCGAGGCGGAAAAGACGCTGCGCACCGGCGATCCGGTCCGGATCGGCTTCGACCCGGCCCGCGCCTCGCTGTTCGACACCCCATCCGGCGGCCGCATGTAGCTTCCAAAGCCATCCTTCCAAAGACACTCCACAAGCAAACGGACAGAGACGATGAACTGGTCATTTCAACTTTACAGCGCCCGCAATTTCCAACCCTGGGAGGGCGTGCTCGCCACACTCGGCAAGCTCGGCTACACGCAAGTCGAAGGCTTCGGCGGCGTCTATGAAAATCCCAAGGCCTTCCGCGCCGAACTCGACAGGAATGGCCTTTCCATGCCGACCGGGCATTTCTCCATCGATGCGCTGGAGAAGGATTTCGACGGCGTGCGCAGGATCGCCGAGGCGCTCGGCATCAAGCTTTTGATCTGCCCCTATCTGGTTGCGGAGGGCAGGCCGTCGGACGCTGCCGGCTGGCGCGGCTTCGGCGAGCGCCTGGCCAGGGTTGGCGAAGCGGCCTCAAAGGCCGGTTATGGCTTTGCCTGGCACAACCATGATTTCGAGTTCAAGGCACTTGCCGACGGCTCGGTGCCGCAGGATCACATCCTGTCTTCCGCCCCCGGTGTCGGCTGGGAGATGGACCTCGCCTGGGTGGTGCGCGGCGGCGCCGATCCAGTGCCGTGGATCGAAAAGCATGGCAAGCGCATCGTCGCCGTGCATGTGAAGGACATCGCCAGGCCGGGCGAAGGCCTGGATGAGGACGGCTGGTCGGATGTCGGCCATGGCACCATCGACTGGGCCGGCCTGATCAAGCTGCTGCGGGCCAGCAGCGCGGCAAAATACTTTGTCATGGAACAGGACAATCCAAACGACATCGAGCGTTTCGCCCGACGTTCGATCGCAACCGTCAAGAATTACTAGGACCGATCACCATGGCAAAGAAACTGGGTATTGGCGTTATCGGCTGCGGCAACATCTCGAAGGCGTATTTCACGCTGGCGCCGCTGTTCCGCGGCATCGAGATGCGTGCATGCGCCGACATCAACATGGACGCGGCCAGGGCGCGAGCGAAGGAGTTCAAGCTGAGCGCCGAGACTGTCGAGGATCTGCTCAAGGCCGAAGACATCGACATCATCGTCAACCTGACGATCCCGGCGGTGCACTACGAGGTGTCGAAACAGGTGCTCGACGCCGGCAAGCACGTCTATTCGGAAAAGCCGTTCGTGCTCTCGCTCAAGGAGGGCCAGGACCTCAAGGCGCGCGCCGAGAAGAAGGGGCTGCGCATCGGCTCGGCGCCCGACACTTTCCTCGGTGGCGCGCACCAGCTGGTGCGTGAGCTGATCGATGAGGGGAAGCTCGGCAAGATCACCAGCGGCACCTGCCATGTGATGGGCCACGGCATGGAACACTGGCACCCCAATCCGGATTTCTTCTTCCAGCCGGGCGCCGGACCGGTGCTCGATATCGGGCCGTACTACATCACCAATCTGATCCAGCTGATCGGGCCGGTGAAGCAGGTGGCGGCCTTCGCGACGACGCCTGCCAAGGAGCGGACGATTTCATCGAAACCGCGCGCGGGCGAAAAAATCCCGGTCAACACGCCGACCACCATTCATGCCGTTCTGGAATTCGAGAACGGCGCCGTGGTGACGCTCAACACCAGCTGGGATGTCTGGGCCCATGACCACGCGCCGATGGAGCTCTATGGCGAGGCGGGCACGGTGTTCGTGCCGGATCCGAACTTCTTCGGCGGCGACGTACGCTTCACCGAAGAGGGCAAGCCGGTCAAGAAGCTGCCGAAATGGAAGCACCCGCTTGGCGTCCCGAATGAAATGCACGGCCAGGGCATGATGGCCAATTACCGCACGTCAGGCCTCGCCGACATGGCGCTGGCGATCGTCGAGGGGCGGCCGCACCGCTGTTCGATGGAACTGGCGCTGCACGCCGTCGATGTCATGACCGGCATCCTGCGCTCCGGCGAGACGGGAAAATTCGTCGTCATGCAGACGACCTGCGAGCGGCCGGCCGCGCTTGGCGTCAAGGCAGCCAAGGAACTGCTGGCGAAGAAGAAGTAGGTCACGAGATTATCGATAATTTTGATCGGTCCCTCTCCCCGTTTTCTTGGGGAGAGAATAAAGGGTAGGGCGCCGGGCCAGCTTACCGCGGTGTGATGAGGCTGGCCGGTCTGTTCAGATTCGAGGATATTTCCCATGCCCTATGTCGCCGCCGAAAATCGCTATGAAAAAATGATCTACAACCGTTGCGGACGCTCCGGCCTCAAGCTGCCGGCGATCTCGCTCGGTCTGTGGCACAATTTCGGCAATGACACGCCGCACCGGACCAAGCAGGCGATCGTGCGCAAGGCCTTCGATCTCGGCATCACCCATTTCGACCTCGCCAACAATTACGGACCACCGCCCGGTTCGGCCGAGACCGCCTTCGGCGAAATCCTGCGCACCGATTTCGCCGGCTACCGCGACGAGCTGATCATCTCGACCAAGGCAGGCTATGAAATGTGGGCGGGGCCTTACGGCGAATGGGGCGGGCGCAAATACTTGCTGGCCAGTCTCGACCAGAGCCTGAAGCGGATGGGGCTCGACTATGTCGACATCTTCTATTCGCACCGCTTCGATCCCGACACGCCGCTTGAAGAAACCATGGGGGCGCTCGACCATGCGGTGCGCTCAGGCAAGGCGCTCTATGCCGGCATCTCGTCCTACAACTCGCAGCGCACCCGCGAGGCGGCGGACATATTGAGGCAGCTCGGCACGCCCTGCGTCATTCACCAGCCGAGCTATTCGATGCTGAACCGCTGGGTCGAGGAAGACGGGTTGCTCGACACGCTTGAGGGGCTCGGCGTCGGCTCGATCGTGTTCTCGCCATTGGCCCAGGGCATGCTGACCGACAAATATCTCGGTGGTATCCCCGAGGGCAGCCGCGCCACGCAGGGCAAATCGCTGAAGACCGCTTTCATCAATGACAAGACCGTCACCAACATCAAGGCGCTCAACGTCATTGCCGGCAGGCGCGGCCAGACGCTGGCGCAGATGGCGCTGGCCTGGGTGTTGCGCAAGGGCAAGGTAACGTCGGCACTGATCGGCGCCAGCCGGCCGGAACAGGTCGAGGACTGCGTCGGCGCGCTGAAGGTGCTCGACTTCAGCGATGCCGAACTGGCCGAGATCGATAGCTACGCGCGCGAATCCGACATCAATCTGTGGGCGGCCTCCGCCGAGCGCAAAGGCCCTGCGAGAAAGTAGCCTCGCCAGGAGATAGGCTGGCCTGGCAAGCCGGCAAACAAAACGGCGGGACATGTCCCGCCGTTTTCACGTTGACGCACATGGCCGGGCTTCAGGGCGTCGCTGGTTTCTGGGCCGTACCCAGCCCTGCCTTCGGCTTTGCCGGCGCGGGAGCCGCGGTCTTCATCTTCGCCTCGATCCAGCCGCTGTAATTGGCCAGCCGGGTATAGATGCCATAGGCGTCCTTGTGGCCGCAGGCCGCGCTGCCGTCGGCCGGGCCTTCGCCCCAGCTGACGACGCCGACCTGGACCGGGCCGTCGGCGCCGGTCATGAACAGCGGGCCGCCGCTGTCGCCGTTGCAGGCATCACGCACACCACTGGTGGTACCGGCGCAGATCATGTTGCCGGTCAGCGGATCGGTCATGTCGGCGGCGATCGCATCGGCGGCGGCATCGATGCCTTTTTCGGAATAGCGCATGCGGTGGGACAGATCGCCAAGTGCCGCCTTCAGATCATGCGCGTAGATGGCCTTGATGCCGCTGTTGCAGGTACTGTTCGGCTGCAGATCGAGATCGGCGACCATCAGCGTGGTCGGGAACGTTCCGTCCTGCATCTTGCCCCAGCCGGTTACGGTGGTCTTGCCGTTGTCGGGGGTCGCCTCGCGCGTAAGCTTGATGGTTGGCGCGTCGGCCGGCTCGGCAAGCCGGAGCAGGCCGAGGTCGTTGTCGAGCGTCTGCTCGCTGTAACCCTCGTTGACGATGACCTCCACCACCTTGTGGCGCGTGCCTTCGCTGAGGTCGGTGGCGCCGGTCAGCACTGTGACCGAGTCCGGCGAGATCGGCTCGCCCTTGTCGTTGAGGCAGTGCGCCGCCGTCAGCACCCATTGCGGCGCGATCAAGCTGCCGCCGCAGAATTGGGCATTGGCCTGCGAGGCCGGGTTCTCGTCCAGCCTGGCGGTGGTGAGGAGTGCGACCTGGAACGGATAGGCGCCCTTTTCGGCCTGGTTGCCGCCATAGACGCGGTCGGCGCCGTCGGGGTTTTCCGCCGCTGCCTTGGCCCTGGCATCGGTCACCCGCTGCATCGGCGAGACGGCCGCCTCCGGCCTGACGGCGCTCTCGTCCGCCCGGACGGTGTTGATGAATGCAACGGCAGCAGCAACGCCGAGCAGCGACGCGGCAGCGATTGGCCCGAACAGATTTGTGATGTGCACCTGAACCTCCTGAGCAACTCTCCCATGCGGATCGGCCCAGGGCATTGTGCAAGGAGGTGTTGCCGGTTCGACGATCCGCATGCGCGCCGCATCGAAACGGCGCGCGATCGGTCACAAAACCGAATCCCACTTTTGCTAACCGTGCCCGCGAGCAGAACCCGCACAAAATCCTATAGCCCCCCACGGGCTACGTGGAAGCGATTTGTCATTGCCGATCTTGGATTATTTTAGGCAGTATATCCGTGCAGAATTTTTTTGGCGGGGGCCTTGAAAATGACAGCCTAGAAGAACGCTCGCAGGAGATGCTGGCGAGCAAACTCGTTTTTCCGGCGTCACCACGATCTCGACAATATTTCTGTATTTTTATCCAGCCCTTGCTGACTTTTGGGAGAGTCTCACCATGACAAAACTGACAAACCTCATGATGGTGTCCGCATTGCTTTCCACTGCAATGTGGACGGTCCCGGCTTTCGCCGCCGATCCTGGCTCCGCCAGTGCCGGTAGTGGCGAAAGTATGCGGGATGTATCTTCAGGCGACTTCAAGGCCGGTCGGGCAAAACCGATCACCACGCCGAAGCTTACCGACGAAGACAGCCGCGCCGCGCCGCTTGCTGATGAGGCGACGGCTGTCAAATCCTATGGCATCGTCGGACGGTCCGCCGATGGCAAGGAGATCAAGATCGAGCCGAGCGAAGCTCTGCGCGATCTCATCATCAAGGAGCTGAACGCTCCGGCCAATGGAGCGGATGGGGTCGAGCGCAAGACCGAAGATCCCGGGCTCGGAGAAGGCGAAGCCGGCCGACAGGTTTTCGGCCCTGATGACCGAGAGCAGGTCAGGAACACCAAGACCTATCCGTTCTCGGCAATCGGCTATCTCGAAGCCAAATCGCCAAAGACCGGCAGCTATGGCAGCTGCTCGGCAACGCTGATCGGCCCGCGCACGGTGCTCACCGCGGCGCACTGCCTCTACAGCCATGAGGACAAGGACTGGCTCTCGGAATATCTGTTCGTGCCGGGCCTCAATGGCAGCACTGCCGACGACGCCCCCTTCGGTGCCTTCTCCTATGAAAGCGCCTATGTGCTGCAGGGCTTCATCGACAATTACCAGGGCTATTACGGCTCGGTGATCCCGTGGGACCTGGGCATCATCACGCTGAAGCAGGATGTCGGCACCAACCTTGGCTGGCTTGGCTATGCCAATTATGACGATCTCGGCGACTTCACCGCCAATCTCGTCGGCTACCCCGGCGACAAGCCGATGGGCACGATGTGGAAGACAAGCTGCGAAGTGCGTGCCGAGAACATCGCTCCGGAATATTTCCAGTATGACTGCGATACGTTCCCGGGGTCGAGCGGCAGCTCGGTCTATGCCTATGACACGAACTCCAAGCAGCGCATCATCACCGGCGTCAACGTGGCGGAAAGCCCCGACGCGAATACCGCCGTGCGCCTGAACGCCGCGAACGTCCAGTGGATCAACAGCCTGTATAAATAACACGCGCCCGCGCGGCTGTGAAAAAGAGGCGGCGGGTCAATCCCGTCGCCTCGTGCCGATCGTTCCGCACGGGCTTCTCTTGCACGAGGCAGGCTCGCCAATTACGCGTGGCTTGCCAAGGGGGCGAGGCATCCAGGGGATCAATGCTGGGCGCGTTGATGCTTTCGATGGTTTTTGCCGATCCCGCCCCTGTCGGCGGTGCCTGGGCGGAGCGGGTGCAGTTCCTCTCCAGCCATGGCCAACCAGCAGCAGGCACGCATGAGGCGGACGCTGATCCTGGCTTTTCCCATCACTGTTTGGCTTCAGGCGCCGGTTGCCCATTGCGAACATAAGCCTCGATCGCCGTGGCGAAAGTAGGCGAACCCGCCTTGCGCTGCTTGTCGATATAGCCGGCAAAATAACTCCAGAACGAGACGGCATAATCACGAAAATAGGCATCGGTCACCTTGCGCGAGCACAGGTCGCCATCGACGCAAAAGGACAGACGGTTGAGGAAATAGACGATGCGGTCGAAATTCTCGCCGAAATCGGCGAGCGGCATGTCGCCACCGGAGGCTGTCATCGCCTCGATACCGATGCGTTGCCGGAAAACCTGTTCTTCCGTCGGCGAGGGGTTGGCGCTGAGCAGATTGTCGTATTTGGCGTTGAGGGCGGAGAGACGATCTTTCAAGGCCCGCTGCGCCTGCTGGTAGTCCTTGGTTTCCCAGAGCTCGACCAGCGACATGGTCTGTTCGACGCGCTTCTGTTCCTGGTTGGCCAGGAACTGGTAGACCGAGAATGCCAGGGTGAAGATGATGGCGAAACGCACCAGCATGCCCGACCAGGCATAGACGAGCATGCGCCAGTCGCGATCGGTAAAGGGATTGCTCTCCTTCTTGATCTCATGGCTGCTTGGCCAGGGGAAACCTTCCGTGGTCTCCGGCAGCGTCTGCTTCGCCTCCGGCGCCTTGGCGGGCGCGGCCGCCTGTGTCTGTTTCGTCGTGCCCCCCGGCTTCTTCATTTGCAGCTGTCCAGTTCGATGGTGGCGGAGGGATCAAGCACGATGCCGGGCGCCTCAAGCTGCTTTTTCAGGCATGCGAGCTGCGGGCGCGAAACAATGAACTGCACGTCCGGCTCCGCCGGCGCCTTGTTGGGCGACGGCAAGGCTTCGACCACGCCACGTGAGGCGCAGCTCGAGAGATCGACCACCACCGCGTCACTGCTGGTCTTGGCGAACTGGTCGTACTGGTCGAGGAAGCACGTTGCCAGTTCCGAATTGATGATCACCTGCTTGGCGCAGAGGCCACAGCTGTCCTGGGCAGAGGCATTGGCAATCAGCAACAGGCCGCCGGCAAGTCCGGCAACCGTTCCGCGCCAGGAGAAAATAGACTTCGTCACAATCGATCCTATCTGCTTCATCCTGCCGCTGGGCTCTTGGGTTGCGGCTGGGAATGTTCTCATATCGCGCCAATCACGCAAGAGCCGGCACCAGGGCCGTGCGGCCCGGCGGCGGAGCTCAGGCGCGCGGCACCGTCTCCATCGGGAAGATCATCACCGCGCCCTTCGGGCCGCCCTTGTCGGCAAGCCGCATCACCGAGCGGGTCGGCGGCGCCATGCCGATATCGGCGAGCATGTCGGAGAAGCTGGCGGGACCGAGGCCGCGCGTTATCGACGTGACGCCCTCCTGTGCCAGGAAGCTCAGATCTTCCTTTTCGCTTTCCGGCGGCGCCTCGGTCAGCACCGCGATCATCCGCTCCATGCCGAAGCTGGTGTCGGTGAAGGCGAGCAGCCCTTCCTCCAGCGTGGCCCGCGGCGCGAGGCGCTCGGCGACGATGTGGGTGATCGAATAGTCGCTGCCGACATAGAGCACGTTGATGTCGACCAGTTGGTCCGAGCTGTTTTTGGCCAGCACATGCACTTCATCGCCGGGCGAGACGCGCGGCACCACCGACGCCTGCAGCGGCTCCAGGCCATCCTTGTCAAGGCGTTTGACCTGGAACTGGACGTCGACGTCCTCGGGCTTGTAGTCGGAGGCCGCCGCCAGCCGCGAAAGGCCGGTGGCGCGGAAGATGGTGCGCAAATTCCTGGTCGTGGCGTCGACCAGCTTCTGGCGGTCGTCCCGATGGATGATGACCAGCGGCGGCTTGCCGCCGTCCTTCAAGGTCACGTCACCGGACGCCGGCAGGAACCACAGCGCCGGTTTGCCGGTGGCGTCCCCGGCGGCGCCTGCAATGGCGTTCTCGCGCATCACGGCGAAGCGCAACTCGGCGCTCTTGCCGGGATCGACCAGCTCTATATTGAAGCCGGTTTCCTTGGCCGCGGCCAGTTCGTCCAGAACCGAATTGACCAGCGTGGTTTCCTTCTCCAGCTCCTTGGCCGCGGCCGGCCGCGCGACGGTGAGCTTGTAGTCGACGGCGATCTCCGCCACCCGCGCATAGGCGTTGGCGGGAATGTCGGCGAGCTTCAGCGCAGGCTTGTTCTCGAACTCGACCGGCTTGACCTGGCTCTCCAGGTTCTTTGCCGACCGCACTTCGAGATAGCCGACCGCGTCGGACAGCGACGACAGTGCCGAGGGCAGGATGGCAAGCTTGCTGCCGGGCGTCAGGCGATGCAGCAGCCCGGCGCCGATCGTCGCCTCACCGTCCTTGACGACGATGGGCCACTGCATGACCGCTTCTGTCTTGTCGGTGCCGAAGACGCGCGCGTCGAGTTCGCCCTCGAACAGCGGCGTCGGCCGGGTGCGGCTGTCGGCGGAATATTGCTGCAGAACGGCCTGGCCAAGCTGGCGGTAGGTGACGTTGGGGTTTTCGGCGAGCTTCGACAGGATGGTGAAGGTGAAAAGGCCAAAGCGTGGCGCGTCCGCCGTACCCTTGGGCAGCGGCATCTCCGGCGTCGTCTCCACCGTCTGAGCGGCGTAGAAGGCGACCAGCTTGCCCTTGGTGATCGGCTCGGCGCCGGTCGGCGTCAGGTTGAAGGCGGGCTTGCGCGTGCCATTCTCGTCAAGGCCGCGCGATGCGCTTGCGACCGTGTCCTCATAGGTCTTGACGGCCGCCGCCCTTGCGGCCTCGTCGCCGCCGACCAGATCGGCGAATTCGACCTTGCGCTCCAACTCGTCATCGACCTCGACGGCACGGGTCGCGGTGCCGGAATGGCAGCAGTCGAACACGGCCCAGACAAACGCGCCCTTGTCGCGGATGGCGTCGAGCGCGTCGCCGATCTCATTGTCGACCAGCGCGTTCGGCACGCCGGCGTCGCGGTTGACCCACTTCTCGATGTCGACCGGCAGGAAAATCTCGTCGAGCCCGTCGGTCTCGTCGCCCTTGACCATTTCAGGCTGCTGGGCACCGTGGCCCGACAGATGCAGATAGACGAAGTCGTCGCGCTGAACCTTGGCCGCAAGGTCGGCGAGTGCCGCCTTGATCGCCGCATGGGTCGGCAGTCCTTTGGCGCCGGGCACATCCTTGGCAAGCAGAGTGACGTTCTCCGGCGCGAACCGCACCGGGTCCGGCACGTTTTTCAGCAGATACTCGTGCACCAGGCCGGCATCGTTCTTCGGCCCGATCAGCCAGTTCCTCTGCGGCAAGGCAGGATATTCGGTGCAAGCCACCAGCAGCGCATGATAGGTGCGCGATGCCGCAAGGGCCCGGAACGAAACCGTAGCGGCCGCTATCAGCGCGGACGTGCCGACAAGCAGCGTCCGGCGTGTCAATTTGATCATATTGCTTCCCCAAGCCCGATCGAATTTCCCAAGCGAGATTACCCTCGTCGAGGATTTTGTCAGTATTTTGAATGTTGCCGCTGATCAGGCCTGCCATAATCAAATGTGCCGGAACGCCGTCGATTGGTCCCGGACAACAACAGAAGAGTAGCAAAGACGACGGTTCGTCGCTATTTGAATGGGATCGGGCCGTTTGCACCGGCAAACAGCCTGGGGATGGCGCAGAACAAGTTGGAACAGGACCATGGCCGCGAGGGATGTGCTGACGAAAAACCAGTTGTGCGTGCTCGAGAAGCTCGAGACCGCCAGCGGGCCGCTCAGCGCCTATACCTTGCTCGACCAGTTGCGTGAGCGCGGCTTCCGCGCGCCGCTGCAGGTCTATCGCGCGCTCGACACGCTGGTGAAGTCCGGCTTTGTGCACCGGCTGGAAAGCATCAATTCCTTCGTTGCCTGCGCCGAGCCGCATGACCACAGTCATTCGATGACCGCTTTCGCGATCTGCGACACGTGCGGGCAGGTGACCGAAATGTCGGATCACGACGTCGACCACCGGCTGAACGAATGGGTCAGTTCGACGGGCTTTGCCGCGAAGAAGGCGGTGATCGAGTTTCGTGGCGTGTGTGCGAAGTGCCGGGCCGAGGCTGCCTGAAGTCTAGTCAGTGATAAGAAAATCTTCGATGCTGGAGGGGCAGCCCCTCTGTCCTGCCGGACATCTCCCCCCTCAAGTGGGGAGATCAGCTGTCGTTTCTGCCTTCGCCAATTACCCTATGCTGAAATAAAAGCGCTGCCCGCGAAGATGCCGATCTCCCCCTGTGGGGGAGATGCCCGGCAGGGCAGAGGGATGTGAAGGAACGCGACCTGGTGGCCGCGGGCGCCTCACAGCCTCAATGAGCCTCGTCCCAGTTGTTGGCGGCCCGCGCGTCGACGTGCAGCGGTACTGACATTGACACCGCGGGCATCGCCGCGTTCTCCATGACGTGGCGCACGACGGGGATCGTCGTGTCGACTTCCGCTTCGACCGTTTCGAAGATCAGTTCGTCATGCACCTGCAGGAGCATGCGGGCCGACAGTTTGGCCTTCTCCAGCGCTTCCTCCATGCGCACCATGGCGCGGCGGATGATGTCGGCGGCGGTGCCTTGCAGGCGGGCGTTGATCGAGGCGCGCTCGTTGAAAGCACGCAGCGACGGGTTGGACGAGCGGATATCGGGATAATGGATGCGGCGGCCGAAGATCGTTTCGACGAAGCCGTGCTCGCGGGCATAGGCCTTGGTCTCCTCGATGTAATCGCGGATGCCAGGGAAGCGCTCGAAGTACTTCTTGATATAGTTGCTGGCTTCCTCACGCGGGATCGACAGCTGGTTGGCGAGGCCGAAGGCCGAGATACCGTAGATGATGCCGAAATTGATCGCCTTGGCGCGGCGGCGTATCTCGGAAGGCATGCCGTCCACGGGAACGTTGAACATTTCCGATGCGGTGATGGCGTGGATATCGGCGCCATCGGCGAAAGCCTGCCGCAGCTGCGGGATCTCGGCGACATGGGCAAGCACGCGCAGTTCGATCTGGCTGTAATCAGCCGAGACCAGCCGGTTGCCCTTGTCGGCGATAAAGGCGGTCCTGATCTTGCGGCCTTCGGCGGTGCGCACCGGAATGTTCTGCAGGTTCGGGTCGGATGATGACAACCGCCCGGTCGTCGTCGCGGCCAGCGCGTAGGAGGTGTGGACGCGTTTTGTGTCGGGGTGGATGAAGCCGGGCAGCGCATCGGTATAGGTCGATTTCAGCTTGGTGAGCTGGCGCCAGTCGACGATCTTGCGCGGCAATTCGTGGCCCTCGGCGGCAAGGTCTTCCAGCAGCTGCGCCGAGGTCGACCATTGCCCGGTTTTGGTCTTGGAGCCGCCGGGCAGGCCCATGCGGCCGAACAGGATGTCGCCGAGCTGCTTGGGCGAGCCGATGTTGATGCGTTCGCCGATGAGCTGGTAGATTTCCTCTTCGAGCCGGGCGGCACCTTGCGCCAATTCGCCCGACAGCCTGGACAGGATCTGCCTGTCGACCGAGATGCCGCGCTGTTCCATCCGCGCCAGCACCGGCACCAGCGGCCGCTCCAGCCGCTCATAGACCGAGACCAGGCCCTTGGCGGCAAGCCGGGGCTTCAGCACCAGCCAGAGGCGCAGCGTCACGTCGGCGTCCTCGGCGGCGTGCGCGGTCGCCTTGTCGATGTCGACCTGGTCGAAACCGACCGAGCTCTTGCCGGAGCCGGTGACGTCCTTGAGCTGGAGCGGGGTGTGGCCAAGCCATTTCTCGGCCAGCGCGTCCATGCCGTGGCCATGCGGGGTGCCGGCGTCGAGCACATAGGAGATCAGCATGGTGTCGTCGAACGGCGCGACGTCGATGCCGTAGCGGCTCGTGATGACCAGGTCGTATTTCAGGTTCTGCGCGATCTTGAGGACCGATTTGTCCTCGAGCAGCGGTTTCAGCACCGCCAGCGCCTCGCGAAGCGGGATCTGGTTCTCGAGCGTGCCGCCGCCGAGCAGGTCACCATTGCCGCTTTTGTGGGCGAACGGAATGTAGCCGGCGTGGCCGGGCGCCGTGGCTATCGCCATGCCGATCAGTTCGGCCTGCATGGGATCGGCCGATGTCGCCCTGACGTCGAAGGCGGCGACGCCGGCCTCCCGCGCCTCTGCGACCCATGCCTTCAAGGTCGAGATATCGCGAATGCAGGTGTAGGCCGAGGTGTCGATCTTGCGGGTTGCCGCGCGCTCCAGCCGCAAGGCCGAGAGCAGGGAAGGGGTATCGCCTTGCTTCGCGACGTCCGTCGCGGGCGCCGTTGCGTCCTCGGCTTGACCTGGCCCCGTGGCGGCACCGCTCCGGGCCATAACCGGCGATCCGGCGCCCACATCGGGGCCATGTGCGTTGTCGGCGCGCTCGACGGTCACCGCGACGGCCTGGACGTCGCCGGCCTCGGTGCCGGTCGCTTCCGCCACGCGGCGGGTCAGCGAGGTGAATTCCATTGTCTTCAAGAAGCCGATCAGCTTCGGCCCGTCGGGCGCGTGGAGGACGAAATCGTCCAACCCCTCGGCCACCGGCACGTCGTTCTTCAGCGTCACCAATTGGCGTGAGATCAGCGCCTTGTCGGTATTGGCGATGATCGATTCGCGCCTCTTTTCCTGCTTGATCTCGCCGGCACGGGCCAACAGGCCATCGAGGTCGCCGAACTGCTCCAGCAACTGCGCCGCCGTCTTCGGCCCGATGCCGGGCACGCCAGGCACATTGTCGACCGAGTCGCCGGTCAACGCCTGCAGATCGACCATCTTTTCCGGCGGCACGCCCCATTTCTCGATGACCTCGGGAATGCCGATCTGGCGATCCTTCATCGGGTCGTACATGCCGACCGTATCGCCGACCAGCTGCATCAGGTCCTTGTCGGAGGAGATGATGGTGGTGTCTCCGCCGGCTTCGCATGCCAGCCGGCAATAGGTGGCGATCAGATCGTCGGCCTCGAAGCCTTCCATCTCGATGCATGGCAGGTTGAACGCCTTGGTCGCCTGGCGGATCAGGCCGAATTGCGGGATCAGGTCCTCGGGCGGCGCCGAACGGTTGGCCTTGTATTCGGGGTAGAGATCGTTGCGGAAGGTTTTGGAGGAATAGTCGAAGATGACCGCGAGATGCGTCGGCACGATGCCTACATCGGTGTTGCGGGCATCCTGCATCAGCTTCCACAGCATGTTGCAGAAACCGGAAACAGCGCCGACCGGCAGGCCGTCGGATTTGCGGGTCAGCGGCGGCAGGGCGTGATAGGCCCGGAAGATGTAGCCGGAACCGTCGATGAGGAAGAGATGGTCGCCTTTTTTCATGCCGGCAGGGATAGCGCGGCGCGATGGCTTGGTCCATGCCAAAGACATCGGCGGATATCGGTTCCGTCAACACCCTGACAGATTGGCTTATAAAGCTCCCCTCACGGGCACGTTACAAAAGTGTAACGTTGATGCCCTTGAATCGCCACCTTCACAGACCCAAATACACCTCATCGGCAGTTTTCGCCGAAGTCCGGAGCAAGGCCCGTCCCCCGCCTATCCCGGGCACCTGCGGCAGCCTATCCCCCCTCTCCGGGCTGCCGCATCGTTTCGAGTATGAGGCCGCCGTGGTTCCCCCTCCACCACGGCGGTCTTTTTTTGCCTTGCGGCGGCTGTTGCGGGCCGTGGTCCAATGGTCCCGGGCTTTTCGTTTCGCCGCTCTGCCTTTACGGTTCCGGCACTGAATCGAAAGGCTTGCCAAATGTCCGCAGTTTCCCCCGTCCTCGACCGCCTCGACCAGAATCTCGACCAGAGCCTGGAACGCCTGTTCGGCCTGCTCAGGATCAAGTCGATCTCCACCGATCCCGCCTATGCCGCCGACTGCCATAAGGCGGCGGAATGGCTGGTGGCGGAGCTCAAGCTGATCGGCTTCGATGCCAGCGTGCGCGACACTCCAGGACATCCGATGGTGGTCGCGCATCATGACGGGCCGGCTGGTTCGCCGCATGTGTTGTTCTATGGCCATTACGACGTGCAGCCGGTCGATCCGATCGAACTCTGGGAAAACGATCCGTTCGCGCCAGCGATCAAGGAGGTTGGACCCGACCACAAGGTGATCACAGGGCGTGGCTCGGCCGACGACAAGGGCCAGTTGATGACTTTTGTCGAGGCTTGCCGCGCCTGGAAGCAGGTGCATGGCAATCTGCCGTGTCGTATCACCATCCTGTTCGAGGGTGAGGAGGAATCGGGCTCGCCGTCGCTGAAACCGTTCCTCGAAGCCAACGCCGAAGAGCTCAAGGCCGACTTCGCGCTGGTCTGCGATACCGGCATGTGGAACCGCGATACGCCGTCGATCTGCGTGGCACTGCGCGGGCTGGTCGGCGAGGAGATCACGGTGAAGGCCGCGGACCGCGACCTGCATTCGGGGCTCTATGGCGGTGCCGCCGCCAACCCGATCCGCATCCTGGCCAGGGTGCTGGCCGACATCCACGACAAGGATGGCCACATCACCA
This sequence comes from Mesorhizobium loti, assembly GCF_013170705.1. Taxonomy (NCBI): domain Bacteria; kingdom Pseudomonadati; phylum Pseudomonadota; class Alphaproteobacteria; order Hyphomicrobiales; family Phyllobacteriaceae; genus Mesorhizobium; species Mesorhizobium loti. The sequence continues at coordinate 1,918,635 of NZ_CP033334.1, forward strand.
TTCCGGGTTTCTATGACGGTGTCGAGGAGACGCCTTCGCAGGTGCTGAAATCCTGGGAGACGCTGGGCGAGACGGCCGAGACCTTCCTTGGACCCGTTGGCCTGTCCATCCCGTCCGGCGAAAAGGGCCGCTCGGTGCTGGAATTGACCTGGGCGCGGCCGACAGCCGAGTTCAACGGCATCATTGGCGGCTACACCGGCAAGGGGTTCAAGACAGTGATCGCGGCTGAGGCCTCCGCCAAGGTGTCGTTCCGCCTCGTCCACAAGCAGGATCCCAAGAAAATCCGCGCCGCCTTCCAGAAATTCGTCGAGGAGCGAATTCCGGCCGACTGCTCGGTAGAATTCCATCCGCATGGCGGCTCGCCGGCAATCCAGCTTTCCTACGACTCGCCTTTCCTGGCCAAGGCCAAGGATGCGCTGTCCGACGAATGGCCCAAGCCCGCGGTGACGACCGGCAGCGGCGGCTCTATTCCCGTGGTCGGCGACTTCCAGACCTATCTCGGCATGGAATCGCTGCTGGTCGGGTTCGGCCTCGACGACGACCGCATCCACTCGCCCAACGAGAAATACGAGTTGAGCTCCTTCCACAAGGGGCAGCGCTCCTGGGCCCGCATTTTGGACGCGCTGACGCGCTGAGCGCGGAAAAGTCGTTTTCCTGTTGATTTTTCACCGGATCGCGGCGAGGACGGGATACGCCGCGACCGGAGAAGACAATGGCCGACATCCGTTTCCACAAGCATGATCTGCCCGACCTCATGCATTACAATGTCGGGGCAGTGGCCATCGACACCGAGACGCTGGGGCTGAACCCGCATCGCGACCGGCTCTGCGTGGTGCAGATTTCGCCTGGCGACGGCAGCGCCGACGTCATCCAGATCGCACCCGGCCAGAAGAAGGCGCCGAACCTCGTCAGCCTGCTCAGGAACCGCGGCGTGACGAAGCTGTTCCACTACGGGCGCTTCGATCTCGCCGTGCTTTACAATGCCTTCGGGGTGATGCCTGAGCCGGTGTTCTGCACCAAGATCGCGTCGCGGCTGACACGCACCTATACCGACCGGCACGGGTTGAAGGACATCTGCTTCGAGTTGCTCGGCGTCGGCCTGTCCAAGGCGCAGCAATCATCGGACTGGGCGGCCGAGACGCTGTCTCCCGAACAGCTCGAATATGCCGCTTCCGACGTGCTCTATCTGCACCGGCTGCGCGACGTGCTGGCCGGGCGGCTGGCGCGCGATGGGCGGGCCAAGGAAGCCGATGCCTGCTTCCGCTTCCTGCCGACTCGGGCCAAGCTTGACCTGATGGGCTGGGACGAAGAGGATATCTTCGCACACAGCTGACCGCCTTCGCGACGATCCGCGCCTGACGGACGGTTGGGAACCAGATGCCGGCCGTGGCGTTCTGTGGGCTGAAAAAGGGGGACGAAATGGTGGACAGGAAGCCGATATCGACCGCGCCGACCGATGGCTCCAAGGTCACCATCACCTGGAAGGACGGCGACGGCGTTCTCAACGAATCCATCGGGCAATACCGCGATGACGGCTGGTGGGTCTATACCGACAGCCATACGCAAAAGAAGGTCGAGCCGACCAGCTGGCGGCCGACTTCCGGCGACGACAACGATCAATGAGCGCCGCTGGCGGGGCCAGCTGCTTTCGAATAGCCTGAAGCCGTTGATATCGGGGCCGATTCGGAGCCTTCCGCTCCGCGCTCGCCCTCTTGCTCGGAGGAAATCGCCATGGGCGTCGAAAGCCTTCTCGTCTTCATCATCATTGGTGCCATTGCCGGCTGGCTTGCCGGTCTCATCGTTTCCGGTTTCGGCTTCGGCCTGATCGGCAACATCATCGTCGGCATCGTCGGCGCCTTCATCGCCGGCTGGCTGTTCCCGCGGATCGGTTTCTCCATAGGCGGCGGCATCATCGCTTCCATCATCCATGCCACGATCGGCGCCATCATCCTTTTGGTGCTGGTCAAGGTTCTGAAGCGAGCCTGAGGCTCGAAACGACAAAGGGCGCGCCGTGAAACAGAACACACTCTACCTCCTCATTGGCGCGCTCGTTGTCGTCGTCATCGCGCTTGGCGCCTATGTCTACCGCGAGCAGACGAAGCCGAAAGGCGTCGAGCTCAAGATCGACGACAAGGGCATTTCGATCCAGCAGAACTGAGCCAGCCGCCGATTTGGGATGCGTCATGCCGCTTGATTTCCGGATGGCGGGCAGACTCGATCGAGGAGGGCGATGACCTGCGAGGAGCGGACGCTGGCCTTTTTCGCGCTGCCGTCGATGCGCGGTGGCGTTGAAAATTGCCGGCAAGGCGGGGCCGTTGCTTCGGCGTAGTGCCGGAGGCGTGATCAAACCCCGATATGGAATTAGATGACGGATCGGCGCTTCGGCGCTATGATGTCGACACAGGGCGTTTGGGGTCAACCAACCTATTGCTAGGAGGTTGCCATGAAACACCAAACACTGGACCAGCTGCATGCAGTGGCCGAGGTCAACAAACAGCCGGTAATGAGCCGAACCCAACGTCTCGTACGTTGGGCCGAGCTTCTTGAACGTGAGCCCAGCCGGCTGCTTACCGCGCTTGCAGGGACCGAATACCGTGCGCCGCCCGAGCGCGATGTCATGCGAGGCGATGACTCGCCGATAGCGGTTGCCTTCACGGACCCGATATTGCACGACGAAGGTCTGAAAGACGACAGCTATGGTGAAGCCAAGCGCTTCTTCGAACTGACCGACCACCAACTGCACGAGATCGTCTGCTACTGCCATGTCGGCGAGGTTATGCAATCGTCCAGGGCAGCGCTCTCGGTTCGTGCCGCGATCGGCTGACGCATGTCCACCAGGTGATCACCTGGTGCCGGGTGATTTAGGGCGCGATCGAACGCGAAGTTGCAACCATTGCGATCGCGCCCTAACGAGGAACATGTCCGCGACCGCTTGGCTCGCGGTCGGGGGCGGCTTGGGCTTGGCGCCCCAGAAAAAAATGCCCCGCCAGGATTGTTCTGTCGCGGCGGGCCGGTTGCCAGCGCCAAAATCAGGACCTCGAACCTAGCGCCGACTGCCGGACCCCAGGCATTTGATTATCAATCGCCTTGAATTTTTCCGACTTAACCCGCCCTTAAATCGCCGCATCTACTCTTCAACTCGGACGCCATTGGCCCCGGGGATATCAAGCACAGCGCATGGCGAACCGCAGAGACAGCCGCATCGAGCCCAGTTTCGAGGGACCGCCACAGGCGCGATCCCAGCCGGGTCTTTCGGTGAGCGAGGAGGACCGCGTCGTGCCAAGCAACCGCAAAGCCTCCGCCAAACGCAAATCGTCGAAGGCGAAATCGTCGCGCGGTGGGCGTGGCAGAAGCCGGCGCGGCCTGTTCGGCGTGCTTGGCCGGCTGTTCTACTGGTGCTTCGTGCTCGCCATCTGGGGCGGCATCGCGGTGGCCGGCGTCGTCATCTACTACGGCGCCAAGATGCCGGCGGCCACGACCTGGTCGATCCCCGACCGCGCTCCCAACATCAAGATTGTTTCGGCCGATGGTCAGTTGCTCGCCAATCGCGGCATGAGCGGCGGTGAAGCCGTCGGCCTGCACGAAATGTCGCCCTATATTCCAGAAGCCGTCATCGCCATCGAGGATCGCCGGTTCTATTCGCATTTCGGTGTCGACCCGATCGGCCTGTCGCGCGCCATGGTGACGAACCTGCTCGGCGGGCATTTCTCGCAAGGCGGCTCGACGCTGACGCAGCAATTGGCGAAAAACCTGTTCCTCAAGCCCGACCGCACACTGGAGCGTAAGGTGCAGGAGGTGCTGCTGGCGCTGTGGCTGGAGCACAAGCACACCAAGGACCAGATCCTCGAAATGTACCTCAACCGGGTTTATTTCGGCTCCGGCGCCTATGGCGTGGAAGCGGCTTCGCGCCGCTATTTCGGCAAGAGCGCGCGCGACGTCACCCTGTCGGAAGCAGCCCTGCTGGCCGGCTTGCTGAAAGCACCGTCGCGGTTGTCGCCGGCGCGCGATCCGAAGGCCGCCGAGGAGCGTTCGCAACTGGTACTCGCCGCCATGCGCGAGGAGGGCAAGATCAGCGACAAGGAGCTGAAGACGGCGCTCAGCGCGCCGGCGACGCGCTCGCCGTCCTACTGGACGGGCTCGGAAAACTATGTCGCCGACGCCATCATGGAAGAACTGCCCGACCTGATCGGCGATGTTCGCGGCGATATCGTCATCGATTCTACCGTCGACCTGAACCTGCAGAAACTTGCCGAGCAATCGATCCGCAAACTGATCGACGACAGCGGCAAGAAGCTCAACGTCACCCAGGGCGCGCTGGTGTCGATCGACGATTCCGGCGCGGTGCGTGCCATGGTCGGCGGCTATGACTATTCGACCAGCCAGTTCGACCGCGCCTCGGAAGCGCGCCGCCAGCCCGGCTCGGCGTTCAAGCCGTTTGTCTATATGGCCGCCCTTGAGGCGGGCCGCACGCCCGACAGTGTGCGCAACGACGCGCCGATCAAGATCGGCAATTGGACACCCGACAATTACGGCGGCAAGTACTTTGGCAAGGTGACACTGGCGACGGCTCTGGCCAAATCGCTGAACTCGGTCGCCGCGCAGCTGACGATGGAGGTCGGGCCGAACGCGGTGGTCGAGGCCGCGCACCGCATGGGCATCCAGTCCGATTTGCAGGCCAACACCTCGATTGCGCTCGGCACTTCGGAAGTGACGCCGCTTGAGTTGACCTCGGCCTATGTGCCGTTCGCCAATGGCGGCTACAAGCCGGACATCCATTTCATCCGCCGCATCACCACCGCCGAGGGCAAGGTGCTCTATGACAGCGGTGGCGGCAACGCGCCGCGTGTCGTCAAGCCCGAGATCGTCGGCATGATGAATTCGATGATGATGGGCACGGTCGAGTTCGGCTCGGCAAAGAAGGCGGCCTTCGCCTGGCCGTCGGCCGGCAAGACCGGCACCAGCCAGAATTCGCGCGATGCCTGGTTCGTCGGCTACACCGCCAATCTCACCACCGGCGTGTGGTTCGGCAATGACGACGGCACGGCGATGAAGAAGGTGACCGGTGGTGCTCTGCCGGCGCAGGCCTGGCATGAGTTCATGGTCGCCGCGCATGAAGGCGTACCGGTACGGCCGCTGCCCGGCACCTGGAAGTCGACGCCGGCCGATACGATCGTGCCCGACGACATACCTTCGGCCGACAACAACCAGCAGGCGCCGGTTCCGTCGGTATCCGTTGGCCAGCAGGCGCCGGCCGCGCAGCCGGCGGCGCCGGCCCGCGTGGCGCGGCCTGCCCAGACCGTCGATGCCGACGGCTTCAACATGCCCGCGGACGACGGCACCACCGCTTCGGTGGGCCATCCCGTGCCGCCAGGCAGCGTCGGCGGCCCGCTCAAGAAGCGGCAGACCTCGATCCTGGATATTCTTGGCGGCGGCTGAGACTGTCTTCCCTAGCGGCGTCAATCCGCCTCTCGCCAGCGCCACGGTGTTCGGCTACATCTCCGGCCCGGAGACCGTGACATGGCTGAACCCGACACCAGAAAAACCATCGTGCTGACCGGCGCCAGCCGCGGCATCGGCCACGCCACGGTCAAGCGCTTTTCGCGCGAGGGCTGGCGCGTCATCACCTGTTCGCGGCAAGCCTTTGCCGAGGATTGTCCCTGGCCTGCCGGCCCGGAAGACCACATCAAGGTCGATCTCGCCGACCAGGAAGATGTAGGCATTGCCGTCTCGGAAATCCGCCACCGGCTGGAAGCGCATGGCGGCCAGCTGCATGCCCTGGTCAACAATGCCGGCATCTCGCCCAAGCTCAAGGACGGCAACAGCCGCATGAACTCGATCGACACGCCGATGCATGTCTGGCGCGACGTCTTCCAGGTCAATTTCTTCGCGCCGATCATGCTGGCGCGCGGCCTGTTCAAGGAACTGGCGGCGGCCAAGGGCTCGATCGTCAACGTCACCTCGATCGCCGGCACGCGCGTGCATCCTTTTGCCGGCACCGCCTATGCAACCTCAAAGGCGGCCCTCGGCTCGCTGACGCGCGAGATGGCGCATGATTTCGGCCCGCACGGCATCCGCGTCAACGCCATCGCGCCGGGCGAGATCGACACCGCGATCCTGTCGCCGGGCACGGACAAGATCGTCGAGACCATTCCGCTCAGACGCCTCGGCACCACGGCCGAGGTCGCGGACATCATCTTCTTCCTGTGCTCGCAGCAGGCCTCCTATGTGACCGGCTCGGAAATCCACATCAATGGTGGCCAGCACGTGTGAGGCGGGTGCTCATCCCGCGATGTTGAGAACGGCCTTGCCGCTGAAGCTGCGCTGCCGTAGGGCGTCCTGGGCCTGAGCGATATCAGTCCACGGCACGGTCAGGGCGACACGGGTTTCCAGCCGGCCAGCCGCGACCAGGGCGAGCAGCGTGGCGATATCGGCGCCGATGCCCGAGCCGGATGTGTAGTAGGCGAAGGTCTGAAGCCTCGCTCCCTCGTGGCCAGGAACGAATTGGCGGAAGCCAACCGGGGTGAGTTCGCCACTGCTCGAGCCGAACATGACGATGGTCCCGCCGGGTGCGACGCGTTCGATCGCGTGGGCGAGGCTTTCGCCGCCGACCGCTTCGGTGATCAGCGCGAAAGGGCCTTCGGCCAGTTCGATCGCCTCGACCACCTGCTCGGCGCCGAGATCGCGGAGATCCCCTGCATGCCGGGCGGCTGCGATCGCGGTCACCGAGGCGCCTTGTTCGCGGGCGATCTGGATCTGGAACCGGCCGACCGCGCCGCTCGCGCCGGTGATCAGCACCTTCAGGCCAGCGAGATCGCCGCCATGGCGCAGCGTCCTCAGCGCCGTCGTGCCCGCCACCGGAAGCGTGGCCGCCGAGACGAAGCCGATCTCATCGGGCAGGACGGCGAGACGGTCGGTCGGAACGGCGACACGTTCGGCCCAGCCGGCTTCGTCGACCAAGGCCACGACCCTTGTGCCCACGGCCGGCCCGGAGCCATCGGCCGCCGCCCGCTCCACGATCCCAACGACGTCCTGGCCAGGTATCCAGCCGTTCGGGCGTATGGTCAGCAGGCGCAGTTCGCCGCGGTTCAACGAGGTCGCGTGGACGGCGATAAGAGCTTCGTTCGCGCAGGGGGGTGGCTCGTTCACCTCGGTAAGTTTCAATCTGGCTGCGTTGTCGGAACAGACGGTGAGCGCGAGCATGGGGTACACCTTTGCCAATTGCGGCGAGAACGACCCCGAGCCTACCGATTTGCGCGATCGAATAATCTAGATATAAAATCAATCAATCGCTAAAAATAGGCAATCATGAGACAACCTCTGAGCTACCCATGGCTCGATTTCGATGTCGATGACGTTCTTGCTCCGGCGATCGCCGTGCGCGTCGACGTAACCGAGACCAAGGCCGAGGTGTCGCAGCATTGGCACCGCAAGGGGCAACTCGTCTTCGCGCTCGGCGGTGGCGTCACCTGCCGCGTTCCCAGTGGCCTCTGGATGGTGCCGCCACATTGCGGCGTGTGGGTGCCAAGCCGCATGCAGCACAGCAACATCGCGACGGCCAATGCGCGGATTTTCTTCGTTTACATCGAGCCCGGTGCTGCCGAACTGCCGGATCGGTGCTGCACGCTTTCGATCTCGCCGCTGCTGCGCGAGCTCATCATCGAACTGTCCGACTGCGCGCCTGACGACGCGAGGTGCGCTTTCCTGGGAAAGGTCCTGCTCGCCGAACTGCCCGATATGCCGGGCCAGCAATTGCATCTGCCCCTATCTTCCGAGCCGCGCTTGCGGCAGATCGCCGAAGCGTTGGCGGACGATCCGGCTGACCGCAGCACGCTGGCGGAGTGGGCCAACCGCGTCGCACTCAGCGAGAGCAGTCTTGCTCGTCTCGTCGTAAAGGAGACTGGCTTAAGTTTCGGCCGCTGGCGCCAGCAATTGCATTTGATCGTTGCGATAAGGGAGCTGGCTTCCGGGGCAAGCGTTCAGCGGGTTTCGGGCGATCTGGGCTATGAGTCCGTCACCGCCTTCATTACCATGTTCAAAAAGGCGCTCGGCAAGCCTCCCGCACGGTATCTCAGCAGCATCGCACGGAATGGCGGGTCTGCATTCGCTGCCTGATCAGGCGGCGGACGGTTCAGTCGCGAATGGCTTGTGACCGAGCACCTCTTCCACGATTCCGCGCGCGATCTCCCGTTCGCCCATGATCACCGTGTCGGCGCCGAGCCCTTTGAGATGCTCGACCTCGGCATCGGAATGGGCGCGGGCGACGACGTTGATGCCGGGTTTGGCGGCGCGCGCGCGCAGAACGATCTGGCCGGCTTCGAACGCGTTGGGGATGGCGAGGATCAGCCGGCTGGCGCCTTCGGGATTGGCGGCAGCGAACACTTCGGCGTTGGCCGCATTTCCGGCGACGGTTTCGATGCCGTCGGCTTTCAGCCTGGCCAGCGTCTTGTCGGCGTCCTCGATGACGAGGAAGGGCAGCGCAGCGTCTTTCAGTGCGGCACCGACAAGGCTGCCGACACGGCCGTAGCCGATCAGGATGGCATGGCCGGCAAGTGTCGTCCTCGGCGGCGGGCCGTCTTCCTTCCTGGAGGCGGCGGCGACCGAAGCCACCTGGCCTGGTTCCGTCGCCGGGCCGACCGGCTTTGCGTCCGCCGATGGTGTCGTCTTGGCGGCGCGGGCTTCCAGCCAAGGTCTCATCCAGTCGATGATCAGGAACATCAGCGGGTTGAGCACGATCGACAGGATGGCGCCGGCCAGGATCAGGTCACGGCCTTGCTCGGGCAGAAGTTTCAGCCCGACGCCGAGCTCGGCCAGGATGAAGGAGAATTCGCCGATCTGGGCAAGGCTTGCCGAAATCATCAGGGCCGTGGCGACGGGATAGCCGAAGGCGACGACGATGACGAACGCGGCCAGCGACTTGCCGATGACGATGATGGCCAGCGTCGCCAGGATCGGCAGGCCGTTGCTGATCAGGCTGAATGGGTCGAACAGCATGCCGACCGAGACGAAGAACAGCACCGAGAAGGCATCGCGTAGCGGCAGCGATTCCTCCGCCGCGCGGTGGCTGAGTTCGGATTCGCTCATGATCATGCCGGCGAAGAAGGCGCCAAGCGCCAGCGAGACGCCGAACAGTTTTGCCGCGCCGAAGGCGACGCCGAGCGCTATTGCGAGTACGGAGAGACGGAACAGTTCGCGAGACCCGGTATGGGCCACGTAGTGCAAGATCCAGGGAATGACCCGGCGGCCGACCACCAGCATGACGACGACGAAGGCGGCGACCTTGGCCAGCGTCATGCCGACGATGCCCCAGATGCCGTAGCTGGCCGGCAACGACAGCAGGCCGCTGACATGGGCTTCGGCCTGTTCCTGGCCACCCAGCACGCCGGCAAGGGCAGGCAGCAGCACCAGCGCCAGCACCATGGCCAGATCCTCGACGATCAGCCAGCCGACGGCGATGCGGCCGCGCTCGGTCTCGATAAGCCGGCGCTCCTGAAGCGCGCGCAGCAGCACCACGGTCGAGGCGACCGACAGCGCGAGGCCGAACACGAGGCCCGCTCCCATCGACCAGCCGAGCATCCAGGACAGCCCGGTGCCGAGCGCCGTGGCGAAGCCGATCTGGACGATGGCGCCGGGTACGGCGATGGCGCGCACCGACAGCAGGTCCTTGAGCGAGAAATGCAGGCCGACGCCGAACATCAGCAGGATGACGCCGATTTCTGCCAGTTCATTGGCAAGGCCGGCATCGGCGACGAAACCGGGCGTGTTCGGCCCGACCAGCACGCCGGCTATGAGATAACCGACCAGCGGTGGAATTCGGAACCGATTGGCCAGAGCCCCGAAGACGAAAGCCAGCCCCAGACCGGCGACGATGGTGGCGATAAGGGGCGTGTCATGCGGCATTGTCTATGGAGCGCCTTTCAAGCTAGCGATGTCGGATGTGCGCCGCCCGAAGCCGTCGCCTGTTTTGCAATATGGTGGAAGGGGTGACGTTGATGCAACCCGCAGGCCGCGAAAATCGACGGTGCGGCGGCAAATACTCGGCCGGCGGCTGAAAAGCAGCCGGCCTGCGGGACGTCCCGCAATGTTGTCGCCCCGGTGTCGTGCTAGTCGGCCGCCGGCGATCAGGCGGCCCGCAGCAAGGCCTCGATCTCGAATATGGCGTGGTTGGTCAGCGTCTTGGGAATTTCGGCGGTCACTTTGCCCTCGACCTCCTTGTGCAATTTCTTGCGCATGGTCCCGAGCACCATTGGCGGTGCGACAAGGACGATCTCGTCGAACGCCCCGCCATGCGAGAGCTTGTAGAGCCGGGCGGCAATGTCATCGGCGAAGCGCTCCTTGCCAATCCGATGCCAGTCCGTCTCCTCGACGGCGCTGCGATGCACGGACGGGCCGTCATTGTACCGGCCTGGACTGTCGGTCCCTTGTTCGCGGGTAGGCGGATTGTCCTGCTCCATCATCTGCACGACCTCCAGGTTGGGAAACTTGTTGTCGCCGATATTCTTGAGGAAGAGCGCTTTTTCGCCATCGGCCACCATGATCCAGATGCCGTGCTTCAGCTTGATCGTGCCCATGATGACGGGTTCCTTTCCCTGCTGTGTCACGCCCTGCGCGGCACCCCGCCGCGGTTTCGGTTTTGGATAGCGGACGAGACGGGAACGCCTTGCGAAGCGGTAATGTTCCCGCCGCCAAGGTCACTTGAACGCGTGCTGCCCGAGGCCGGAGGTCGATGATCGTCGGCCGGCGGCTTTAATCTACTAAATTGGTAGAAATTAGAAAAAACTGTTTTGCGCGACGGCGGGCCGGCGGCTAAAAAGACCTGAAATCAAGGCCTGCCTCAGCCGCTTGAGTTCGCCCATACAAAGGATGTGGAATATTTTTCTCCTGCCTTTCGCGGTTGCGAAAAAGCGATTGCCTGCCATCACAGGATGCGCGAGTGCTTTGCTTCTGGTTTTTCGCGCCCGGGCGTAAAACTGCGACACTGTTCCCGGATTGCTTTTCACATGCCGCAGGCCAATGCCAAGCTCAATGCCTTCCCCGTCTTCGTGCGGGTCGAGGGCGAAGCCGTGGCCATCGTCGGCGGCGGTGAGGAGGCCTTGGCCAAAGCACGGCTGATCGGACAGTCGAGCGCAGTCTTGCGCATCATCACCGAGAACGCCGAGCCGGAACTGCTTGCCTTCATCGCTCAGTCCGGCGCCAGCCATGTCGCGGCGGCTTACGATGCCTCGCAGCTCGACGGCGCGGTCATGGTGTTTGCCGCCAGCGGCGACGAGACGCTCGACCGCCGCGTCGCCGCCGACGCGCGCAAACTGGGCATTCCTGTCAATGCCGTCGATCGGCCGGAGCTCTGCGATTTCTTCACCCCGGCCCTGGTCAACCGCGCGCCGGTCGCCATCGCCATCGGCACCGAGGGTGCGGGCCCGGTGCTGGCCCAGATGCTGCGTGGCCGCATCGACCAGATGCTGTCGCCGTCGCTTGGATCGCTGGCGACGCTTGCCGCTTCACTGCGTGGCGCCGCCGAGACATTGCTGCCGAAAGGCAATGCCCGCCGCCGCTTCTGGAGCAGTTTTTTCCAGGGTGCGCCTGCCCATGCGGTGGAAGCCGGCCAGCTGTCGCGGGCGCATGACGCCGCCGTGGATCTTCTGTTGTCGAACGCGCCGGCTTCGGGTCACATCGCCCTGGTGGGCGCCGGTCCGGGCGCCGAGGACCTTCTGACGCTGCGGGCGCACCGCCTGCTGATGGAGGCCGACGTCATCGTCCATGACGCGCTGGTGCCGGAGGCGGTGGTTGCGATGGGCCGCCGCGATGCCGAGCGCTTGGGCGTCGGCAAGCGCAAGGGCTGCCACACCAAGAGCCAGGCCGAAATCAATGCGCTGCTGGTCGAACTTGGCCGGCAGGGCAAGCGTGTCGTGCGGCTGAAGTCGGGCGATCCGCTGGTCTTCGGCCGGGCCGGCGAGGAAATGGCGGCGCTGCGCGATGCCGGCATCGCCTATGAGGTGGTTCCCGGTGTCACCGCCGCCTTTGCCGCCGCCGCCGATTTCGAACTGCCGCTCACCTTGCGCGGGGTGTCCTCGTCGATGGTGTTCACCACCGGCCACGACCTCAAGGGCAATTCGCTGCCCGACTGGGCCAAGCTTGCGATTTCCGGCGCCACCGTTGCCGTCTATATGGGCCGCTCGGTCGCGGCCGAAGTCGCCGGCCGCCTGATCGAGGCCGGTCTGTCGCCGGACACGGCGGTCGCCGTGGTCGAGAATGCCAGCCTTGCCAATCGGCGCCGGTTCCACGGCACGCTGGCCGACCTGCCGTCGCTGGAAGCGCGCGGCGATCTTTCCGGGCCGGTCATGACCATTATCGGCGATGCCGTCGCCGGCGCCAATTTCGAACGGTCCGAGCCGCTCGCGGCACACAGGCACGAAGATTTGGGGCACGAAAGTGCGGCAACAGCCGCCACCGAGAGAGTTCAGCCATGAAGATACTGACCGCCAACCGCCTGACCGATGGCATCGCCGTCTGGTATGCCGATGGCCGCTGGGCCGAGACGGTGCGCCACGCCGACCTTGCCCATGACAAGGCGGCCGAGGACCGCCTGGAGGCGATCGGCGCCAAGGCCTATGCCGACAATGAAGTGGTCGACGTCAATCTGATCGACGCGGACGTCGTCGACGGCGTGGTCGAGCCGGTGCGATTGCGCGAGAAGATCCGCGCCGCCGGGCCGACCATTCGCGGCGATCTCGGCAAGCAGGCCGAGCGGGCCGCATAGCCAGGATTTAGATGAAACGGGCGGACGCGCCCTGAAAGACAAAGCATGTACCGTTACGATGAGTTCGACCACGATTTTGTCCAGGCCCGCGTCGCCGAGTTCAGCGACCAGGTCCAGCGCCGGCTGTCCGGTGAGATCACAGAGGACCAGTTCCGGCCGTTGAGGCTGATGAACGGCGTCTACCTGCAACTGCACGCCTACATGCTGCGCATCGCGGTGCCCTATGGCACGCTGAACAGCAAGCAGTTGCGCATGCTTGGCCACATCGCGCGCAAGTACGACAAGGGCTACGGCCATTTCACCACGCGCCAGAATATCCAGTTCAACTGGCCGGCGCTGTCGGACATTCCGGCGATCCTGGCCGATCTGGCAAGCGTCGAGATGCATGCCATCCAGACCAGCGGCAACTGCATCCGCAACGTTACCGCCGATCATTTCGCCGGTGCCGCGGCCGACGAAGCCGCCGATCCGCGCCCCTATGCGGAAATCCTGCGGCAATGGTCGTCGGTGCATCCGGAATTCTCGTTCCTGCCCCGGAAATTCAAGATCGCGGTGACGGGCGCCGAACGCGACCGCGCCGCCATCCAGACGCATGACATCGGCCTGCACCTGAAGAAGAATGCTGCCGGCGAGCTGGGCTTTGCCGTCTATATCGGTGGCGGCCAGGGCCGGACACCGATGGTGGCAAGGAAGATCCGCGACTTCCTGCCGGAAGCCGACCTGCTGTCCTACTGCACGGCGATCCTGCGCGTTTACAACCTCTATGGCCGCCGCGACAACAAGTACAAGGCGCGCATCAAGATCCTCGTCCACGAGACCGGCGTCGATGAGATCACCCGTCAGGTCGAGGCCGAGTGGCAGGAGTTGAAGGACGCCGAGCTGAAGCTGCCGGACGCCGACATCCGTGCCATCGAAGCCTATTTCGCGCCACCGGAACTGACCGAGCGGCCGGAAGGTGATGCCGCCGTCAAGCTGGCGCGTCTCGATTCCAAGGGTTTCTCGGAATGGCTCGACCAGAACGTGGTGACGCACCGCCATCCAGACTACGCGGCGGTGACGATCTCGCTCAAGGGCATCGGCGAGGTGCCGGGCGATGCGTCGGACAGCCAGATGGAAGCGGTCGCCGACATCGCTGAAAAATACGCCTTCGACGAGCTGCGCGTCAGCCATGAGCAAAACCTGATCCTGCCGCATGTGGCGCGCGCCGACCTCAAGGCGGTCTATGACGCGCTGGTCGATATCGGGCTGGCGACGGCCAATTCCAATTTGATATCGGACATCATCGCGTGCCCCGGCCTCGACTATTGCGCGCTGGCCACTGCACGCTCGATCCCGATCGCGCAGGAAATCTCGCAACGCTTTGCCTCCCTGGAACGGCAGCGCGAAATCGGTGAGTTGAAGCTGAAGATCTCCGGCTGCATCAATGCCTGCGGCCACCACCATGTCGGCCATATCGGCATCCTCGGCGTCGAGAAGAAGGGCTCCGAACTCTATCAGGTGACGCTGGGCGGCTCGGCCGACGAGAACACGTCGGTCGGCGAGATCATCGGCCGGGGCTTTTCATCGGAAGAGATCACCGACGCCATCGAGCAGATCGTCGAGACCTATCTCGGCCTTCGGCTCAACCCACAGGAAAAGTTCATCGACGCCTACCGCCGTGTCGGTCCCGCGCCGTTCAAGGAGGCGCTCTATGCTGGCGAAGCCAAGGCCGCTTGACCGTATCGCCGCTGTCGATGACGGCGTCGCCGCCAAGGCGGCGGGGTTCGATGCGCTTTACGGTCATCTGAAGCCGCTCGAGATCATCGAACGCTCGGTTCGCGAACTGTTTCACGACGAGATCGCCGCCGTGTCGTCGTTCGGCGCGGATTCGGCTGTGTTGCTGCACATGATCGCCGAGGTCGACCGGTCGCTGCCCGTCATCTTCCTCGATACCGGCAAGCATTTCGAGGAGACGCTCGGCTACCGCGACGCGCTCGTCGCCGATTTCGGGCTGACCAACATCCAGGTGATCAAGCCCGAGGAAGCCGCACTGGAGCGGATCGACCCGACAGGCAATCTGCACCAGAGCAACACCGATGCCTGCTGCGACGTGCGCAAGGTCGAGCCCTTGGCGCGCGGCGTGGCACCGTTCCGGGCCTGGTTGACCGGGCGCAAGCGCTTCCAGGCCTCGACGCGGGCGGCGCTGCCGGTGTTCGAGGCGGTCGGCGCGCGCATCCGCATCAATCCGCTGGCGCACTGGACGACATCGGACCAGGCTGAATACATGCGGGCGCACGCGCTGCGCGAAAATCCGCTGGTCGCCTATGGCTATCTGTCGATCGGCTGCTTTCCGTGCACGCAGCCGGTACAGCCGGGCGAGGACGCGCGCAGCGGCCGCTGGGTGGGTCACGCCAAGACCGAGTGCGGCATTCACCTGTCGGGGCTGGAGAAGTCGCTGACCGACGCATCCCTGTAGGATATGCTGATAATCAGGTGAGGCTGGCCTTCCAGGCTTCCCGTGCTTCCGGTGCTTATGTACTTCAAGTACGCTCCGCCCCGGTTCTCGGAAGCCGTCTCGGTGCAGCCTGGCTTGAGTCTCGACACATCCTTGGCTCCTTTGAATATTTAGGAATTCTTGATGACCGAAACGACGACACCGGAGACACGGCTCTGGACTCCGGAGGGGTTCCGCGAGGACGAATGGGCTCATGCCGAGAATGCGGACGCGCTCTCCGGCAATGGCCGCTTCATCCTGCCGCTGCAGGCATTCCTTGACCTTGATCCCGAGGTGCGCCGGTCCGCCAAGGAGCGGCTCGGTGTCGTGCTGCAGCCAGGCGATCAGCTCGAGAAGATCGCCGACCTGCTCGACCAGCTGTCGCTGGTGGCGCTGGTTTTCCCGGCCTTCAGCGATGGGCGCTCCTTCTCCAAGGCTGAACTGCTGCGCAGCCGCTATCATTTCGAAGGTGCCGTTCGCGCCACCGGCCAGGTGCTGGTCGATCCTCTGCCGCATATGCTGCGCCTTGGTTTCGACGAGTTCGAGATCTCGAATCCGGTGCTGCTGAAACGCCTGGAAGAGGGCCGCACCGGCGGGCTGGGTCTTTACTATCAGCCAGCCGCCGTGCCGGAGCCCAAGGGCCCGAAATATTCCTGGCGGCGCCTTCGCAACAGCTGACGTTGGGGTAATTCCGCACATCTTTACATAGGCCGTAATCGAGCTTTCTCTTGGGCATCCGGACGGAAACATCCGCCGGGTGCAAGGGAGGACGTCATGGATTTCGACTATGTCATCGCCGGTGGTGGGTCCGCCGGCTGCACGCTTGCCGCGCGGCTGTCCGAGGATCCATCGACAACGATCTGCCTGATCGAGGCCGGCGGCGCGGGCAGCAACCTGCTTGTCCGCGCGCCGGCAGGCATCATCGCCCTGTTGCCGGGGCGGCCGAAGATCAACAACTGGGCGTTCGAAACGGTGCCGCAGCAGGGGCTTGGCGGCCGCAAGGGCTACCAGCCGCGCGGCAAGGCGCTGGGCGGATCCAGCGCCATCAATGCCATGCTCTATACGCGCGGACACCGCGGCGACTATGACGAATGGTCGGACCTCGGCTGCGACGGCTGGTCATGGGACGAGGTGCTGCCCTATTTCAGGCGGGCGGAAGGCAATCAACGCGGCGCTGATGCCCTGCATGGCGGTGACGGCCCGCTGCGGGTTGCCGAGCAGCAAGAGCCACGTCCGCTCTCCCGGGCCTTTGTCGAGGCCTGCGGTGAAAACCAGATTCGCCGCAACGATGATTTCAACGGAGTCGAACAGGAAGGTGCCGGACTTTATCAGGTGACGCAATTCTGGGGCGAACGCCGCAATGGCGAGCGCTGCTCGGCGGCCGCTGCCTATCTGCAGCCGGCCATGAAAAGGTCGAACCTGACCGTCATCACCGGAGCGCATGCCACCGCGGTCATCCTCGACGGCAAGCGCGCCACCGGCGTGCGGTATCGCACGGGGAAGGGCGAAGCCGTTGCGAAAGCCAGGCGCGAGGTGATCGTCTGTGGTGGCGCCTTCGGTTCGCCTCAGCTCCTGCTGCTGTCGGGCATTGGCCCGGCCGCCGAGCTAGCCATGCATGGTATTCCGGTCATTCATGAACTGCCCGGTGTTGGCAAGAACCTCCAGGACCACCTCGATTTCATCATGGGCTGGACGTCGAAGGACGCCGACATGATGGGCATCGGCCTGCGCGGCCTGCCTGGCCTGCTACGGCACATGCTGCGCTGGCGGAAAGATGGGGGCGGGATGATCGCCACGCCCTATGCCGAAGGCGGCGCCTTCCTCAAATCCGATCCGGCGATGGAACGGCCCGACCTGCAACTGCATTTCTGCATAGCCATCGTCGATGATCACGGCCGCAAGCTGCATATGGGATATGGCTTTTCCTGCCATGTCTGCGTGCTGCGGCCGCATTCGCGCGGTGAGGTCGGGCTGTCGACTCATGATCCCATGGCACCACCGCGCATCGATCCGCGCTTTCTTTCGGACGAACGCGACGCAGAGCTTTTGCTCAAGGGGGCCAGGATGATGCGTGGTATCCTGGAGGCGCCGGCGCTGGCCAGATATCGCCACAAGGAAATCTACACCGCCGGTGCTTCGAGCGACGCGGAGTTGATGTCCCACATCCGTGCCCGCGCCGACACGATCTATCACCCGGCCGGCTCTTGCAAGATGGGCGTCGACGAGATGGCGGTGGTCGATCCGCAATTGCGGGTGCGCGGACTGCAGGGGTTGCGGGTGGTCGACGCCTCGGTGATGCCGACGCTGATTGGCGGCAACACCAACGCGCCGACCATCATGATCGCTGAAAAGGCGGCGGATATGATCAGAGCAGCCGCTTGACTCCGGTCCAGGTCGACCCGGGATACTGTTTTCGTGTGCCATGAAGGGCTTGCTCCGCCCTCCGGGAAGAAAACTGGTCGTACCAATTGTGCGATTTGCGCTTTTCCTTTTGTCGTCCTGCCCTTAGGATAAGCTATTATTTCATGACCCGAAATAAATAAGGCCACAAGGGAGGAACCGGGAATGGCTGGCAAGAAAATATTGATGCTCGTTGGCGAGTTCAGCGAGGAGTACGAGATCTTCGTCTTTGAACAGGCCATGCATGCCGTCGGCCACACAGTGCATGTCGTCTGCCCGGACAAGAAGGCCGGCGATGTGCTGAAGACCTCGCTGCATGACTTCGAAGGCCACCAGACCTACACGGAAAAGCCCGGCCACGACTACATCCTCAACAAGACGTTCTCCGAGGTGGATCCGGCCAAGTACGACGCCGTCTACGCAGCGGGAGGACGCGGTCCCGAATACATCCGCATCGACAAGCGCGTGCAGGCGCTGGTGCGGCATTTCCACGAGGCCGGCAAGCCGATCTTCACCATCTGCCATGGCGTACAGATCCTGATTGCTGTCGACGGTGTGGTCCGGGGCAGGGAAGTCGCGGCACTGCACTATTGCGAGCCGGAGGTAATGTTGGCGGGGGGCATCTACATCGATGTCGCGCCGACCGGTGCCCATGTCGATGGCAATCTCGTTTCAGCCAAGGGCTGGCCGGGTCTGTCCAACTTCATCCGGGAGTGCCTGAAGGTGCTGGGCACCGAGATCCGCCACGGCGAGATCCTGATGCGCAATGAGCGCCAAGCAGCATGAACAGGGAAACGGCCGCCGCGCATCATCGCGTGGCGGTCTTGCTATTTTCTGGTTTTGACGCAATTCCCTGGGGAAAGCGGCCACGCGCCTCCCCAGGAAAACCGTTTCACACTTTTCCTGGAATTGCCTAGGCCGAGGCTCGTGCCTCACCGAACGACACCAGCTTGCGGCGGTTTTCGTCCCACAATGCCAGTTTGACGCAGCGCAGGCTGTCGAGCAGAGTGACGCGGCCAATGCCGCGCAGTTCCGGATAATCCCGCAACACTTCCTGCAGCCGGTAGCCAGGCACCTTGGCGGAGAGGTGATGGACGTGGTGGACGCCGATATTGCCGGTGAACCAGTTCAGCACCGGCGGCAGGTCGTAATAGGACGAGCCATGCAGGGCGGCATGCTGGAATTCCCAATCGTCATCCTTTGCCCATTGCGTCTCCTCGAACTGGTGCTGGACATAGAACAGCCAGATGCCGGCCGAGCCGGCGAGAACGACGATCGGCAGATGGACCACCAGGAACGCACCGGGGCCGACGGCCCAGATAAGCAGGGCCGACGCAAGCGTGATGGCGAGATTGGTGGTCATGGATGATACCCAGGGCGTCAAGCCGCCGCGCATCATGCCGACGGGCAGCCTTTGCGAAAAGATGAACAGCCAGATCGGTCCCAGACCGAACATCACCAGCGGGTGGCGATAGAGACGATAGCCAAGGCGCCCGCGCCAGGACAATCGGCGGTATTCGGCAACGGTCAGCGTCAGGATGTCGCCCATGCCGCGCTCGTCGAGATTGCCGGCGCTGGCATGATGGGTCGCGTGGGCGCGCCGCCAGCAATCGTATGGAGTCAGCGTCAGGACGCCGAGCGCGCGGCCGATCCAGTCGTCGGCATAGCGGTTGGCAAAGAAGGACCCATGGCCGCAATCATGCTGGATCATGAAGATGCGCACCAGGAACCCGGCCGCCGGAAGGATCAGGATCAGCCCCCACCAATGGCCGTAGGCATAAGCGGCCGCGGACATGGCCCAGAGCGTGGCGAAAGGAATGAGGGTGATCGCGAGTTCTATGGCGCTGCGCCGCCGGTCCGGCTTCTTGTAGCGTGCCAGGATCTTCAGCCAGGCTCGCTTGCTGTTGGCGGCCGCGTCAGGAGAAATCATGTTCATCAGGAAGCATAGGCGGAGGTGCTGCCCTCCCGCAAGATGGCAATCACGCGAAATTACTGTGTGTAATTGTCGCGCGACAGGCCATCCCGGCCTGGTCTTCCGAATTCCGCAATGCAGCGAAGCCTGCCAGATGGCTATCGGCGGCCGTCACCAAGGCTGTTTCTCTCCACCCGGTCCAGCCGGTCAAGCAACTCGCTGAACCGGGTGGGAATGTCGGCCTCGGCGCGGAAAGCCGGCAAGGTGCGCAGAAAGCGTGTCATCGCCTCGGCACCGAACTGGCGCCTGACTTCGGTGGCGAGCTTTTCTCCTTTTTCTGCCTTGTCGCGAGTCATCATTTTCAAAATCCTGTGTCGGCTTCGAAACTCCTCCAGCAAGGGAATGGTTCCCGCATCACGCTTCCGTGGCAAGCGAAGCCGGCAGGTAAGGTAAAGTTTGAATTAAAATCAAAGTAACGCCATTGGTCGCGGTTCAGGCCGGTCCGGTGGCTTACCCCTTGATTTTTGGCCGCCAAACCTCGATATCGGGCACAAAATCCATACCATTCGAGATGACGGGAAACGGCGATGAGCGACCAGGCAAAAGACGAACGCGCGCCCAGTGAAGTCGAGGCGGCAGAGGCCAATGCCGAGCGCACGGAAGGCAGTATCGACGGCGATTATGAAGCGCTTGTGCGGCTGCTGAAGGAAAATGAAGAGCTGAAGGACCGCGCGCTGCGCGTCGCGGCCGAGATGGAGAACCTGCGCCGCCGCACCGCACGCGACGTGCACGACGCGCGCACCTATGCGGTTGCGAATTTTGCCCGCGACATGTTGTCGGTGTCGGACAATCTGCGCCGCGCACTAGACGCCATTCCCGCCGAGGCCAAGGCGTCGGGTGATGCCGGCTTCAAGGCGCTCATCGAGGGCGTCGACCTGACCGAGCGCGCCATGCTGTCGGCGCTGGAACGGCACGGGGTCAAGAAACTCGCGCCGGAAGGCGAGAAGTTCGACCCCAATTTCCACCAGGCAATGTTCGAAGTGCCCAATCCCGACGTTCCGGCCAACACGGTGGTCCAGGTTGTGCAGCCGGGCTATTCGATCGGCGAACGGGTGCTTCGCCCGGCCATGGTCGGCGTCGCCAAGGGCGGCCCGAAAATCGCCGCCGAGGCGCCGGTCGAGCCGGGGCCGGTGAATGAGCAGGCGGAGAAGGATGCTTGATAGGGCAGTAGGGCAGTAGGGCAGTAGGGAACACTGAGAGCCGTATCAATCGCCTGGCTTCGTGTTATCTATAATAGATACTGCCCCATTTCCTTACTCCCCTACTGCCTTAGCCATGCATCCCATCGCCCTTCTCGACTATGCCGGCGTTGCCGTTTTCGCGGCGACCGGGGCGTTGGCTGCGTCGCGCAAGCAACTCGACATCATCGGTTTCCTGTTCCTGGCCAGCGTCACCGGTATTGGCGGCGGCACGTTTCGCGACCTCATCCTCAATGTGCCGGTGTTCTGGGTGGGAAACCGCGACTATGTGCTCATCTGCGCTGTCGTTGCGGTCCTGGTCTTCTTCACCGGGCACCGTGTCGAATCCCGTTACAAGCTGTTGCTGTGGCTCGACGCCATCGGGCTGGCCGCCTTTTCGGTGATGGGCGCGGCAAGGGGCCTCGCAATCACCGGTTCGCCCGTGGTTTCGATCATCACCGGCATGCTGACCGCGACCTTTGGCGGCATATTGCGCGATCTCCTGGCCGGTGAGCCTTCCGTGCTGCTGCGGCCGGAAATCTACGTCACGGCGGCCCTGGCCGGCGCCGCCATCTTCACTCTGGGCGATGTCGCCGGATTGCCGCAGATTGTCTCGGGGTTGGCCGGCTTCGTCGTGGCGCTCGCCGTGCGCGGTGGCGCGCTGCGTTTTGGCTGGTCGTTTCCGTCGTACAGGAGCCGGCCGGGAAGGCGGCCGGAGGATATTCCGTGAGTGAGCAGGAAATAGTCAGTGGTCAACAGGCAGTCCGTGATGTCGCGGCGTACTCGCTTCAAGCCGCGAAACGCTGCGCTTCCCCGCCATAGTAGTTGACGTAGCGGGCGCCGATCTCCTTGACCGGCATCACCACGAACACGTCGACCGTCGAGAATTCACGGTCGATGACGCAGCCGTCGCCGATGCGGGCGCCGACCCTCAGATAGCCCTTGACCAGAGGCGGCATCGCCGCGATCGCCGCCTTGGCGTTGACCGCCTCGATCGGCATCAAATCCATGGAGCAGTAGCGATCGGAAACCGCGCGCACGTCCCAGGCGGAGTTGGTGCGGCAGTGATGGGCGAGATAGGTGAGCGCCTCCGCGTGAGCGGCCGGCACGGTGCCATGGAAGGAAGCGCAGCCGGTCATCACGCCGATTTCGTAGTGGTTGATGTAGGCCCAGATGCCTTGCCACAGCGCCTCGATGGTGCGCTTCGAGCGGTATTGCGGCAAAACGCAGGAGCGGCCGAGCTCGAGAAAGCGCTGGCCGGGATGACGGGCGATGAGCTTGGTCAGTTCGAACTCGCCTTCGGAATAGAAGCCGCCGGCGGTGGCCGCGATTTCTTGCCGCAGCAGGCGATAGGTACCGACGATGCGGCGATGTTCGGGGCCGGAAAGCGTCGTATCCAGCACCAGAAGATGGTCGCAGAGCGGATCGAAGCGATCGGCGTCGCGACGGTCCTGCGCCTGGAACAGGTCCTTCCTGGCGCCAAGCTCGTCGTAAAATACCCGGTAGCGCACTTCCTGCGCGGCCGCGATCTCGGCCTCGTTGCGGGCGAGCCGCACTTCGAGGTTGCCGATACGACCGAGCGCCGCGCCTTTTATGACGGAATCGACATTACGCCCGGCAAGCAAGGCGCTGCTGGCGTTTGGCCGAGTGTCACATTCCGGCATAACTGTATGCACGAGTGATTCTCCTTCGAGCCATCCCTCTTGGCACGGGGATACGGTGTAGGTGCAACAGGATTGTGACAGTACCGTGATACGGCGTCGCGGGCAATACTTCGTCGGCTGGCGAAAACGGTCAACCGGCTACGCTAGATGAGAAAACATGAAGCGTCTCGCGCCCACGCGGGGCGCGGCGATGCGCTCCAGGCTCCTTGTTTTCATGCATGTCCTGCCGGCAAAGCCAGGGGTCACTTTTGGTTGAAATGCATTGGCCGCGCGCCAGAAAACCGGTTCAAGCGGCGACCTGGCCCTCGACGGCGTTGACCAGCGCATCGGGGTCGAGCGGCTTGGTGACGAAGCCGCTGGCGCCGTGGGCGAGCACCGCATGGCGGGTCTTTTCCTGGCTGTCGGCCGACAGCACCATGATCGGCACCGGCGGGACCGACGTTTCCTCCTCGTGGCGGCGTATCGCGGCGATCGCGTCCAGCCCATCCATGATCGGCATGTGGAGGTCCATCAGCACCACGTCGAAGCGATGCTTGTGCCCGGCGCTGGTGACGGCCTCGACGGCGGCCTTGCCATTGCCGACCACCTTGACGCGGTGTCCCGCCTTCAACAGCGTGGCGCGGGCCAGCATGGCATTGATGTCGTTGTCCTCGGCGATCAGCACGGACAGGCCCTGCTGTCGGCCAGTCGACGTGCGAAGCGCCGGGGCGCGGCGCTTTTCCGGCTGCGGCTGCGCTAGCGCCGGCGCATGGCTGGTCAAAAGGACACGCAGAAGTGTTCCCCCGCGCACCGGCCGGGCAAGGAACGTCGCGTAGCCGCTGGCGCGGAACTCGCCAAGCATGCCGCGGTCCGTCGGCGCTATCAGCGTGACGGCTTCGCAATCGGAAAAGCCGCTTAGGCGCAGCCGCTTGAGCAGCCTCCCGTCGCTTTCTTCCATGGCCGCGTCGACCAGGAGCACGTCACAGCCGTTGGCCAGGGACGCGGCCTGCGCCGCGGTGGCGGCGATACCGGCCGTACCGCCATTGGCGCGGATGGTGCGGGCGATGGCGTCGGCCTCGACGGCGTTCCTGGACAGGATCACCGCGTGCCTGCCGGCAAGCGCATTCTGCCGGCCCTGCGGTGCCTCGGTGGCCTCCGTGGCCGGGATTTCGAAGACGAATTCCGACCCTTGGCCAAGCCGGCTGGAGACCGAAATCGTGCCGCCCATGGCAGTCACCAGGCGCTTGGAGATGGCAAGTCCCAGTCCCGCCCCGCCATGCGTGCGCGTCGAGGTGCCGTCGGCCTGCTCGAACTCCTCGAAAATGCGCTCCATGTCCTCGTCGCGCAGGCCGGGACCAGTGTCGGCGATGGTGAAGCAGATGCGATCACTGGTCTCGGTGCGGGCGCGCGCGACGCTGACCAGGACGCCGCCGCTGTCGGTGAACTTGATGGCGTTGCCGATGAGGTTGAGCAACACCTGCCTGACCCGGCCCGGGTCGGCGGTGATCATCTGCGGGACATCCGGCTCGACATGGCAGCCGAGGCCGATATCCTTGGCGAAGGCGCGCGCGGCGAGCAATTCGATAATGTTGTCGGCGATCTCGCGCACCGACATCGGCTGCGGTTCCGGATCGAAGCGACCGGCCTCGATCTTGGAATAGTCGAGCAGATCCTCGATCAGGGCGAGCAAGGCGCTGGCCGAGGTCGAGATGGCGCCGACATAGGTCTGCTGCTCCGGCGACAGGCTGGTGTCGGCGAGCAGCCTGGCCATGCCCATGATGCCGTTCATCGGCGTGCGGATTTCATGGCTGACGGTGGCGAGAAAGCGCGATTTCGCCTGGCTTGCGAATTCGGCTCTTTCGCGCGCTGTGATCAGCGAGGATTCGGCGCGCTTGCGGGCTGTGATGTCGCGGGCGATGGCGCGATGCGAGGCCGCGCCGCTGTCCTTGTCGCGCACCGACAGTTCGATCCACGAGAACCAGCGCGGGCCGCCCGGCGTGCGGATGGCGACATCGGTGGAACTCAGGCACTCGTGATCGGAAAAGGCGGCATCGGGAACGATGCCGACCTCGATGCCGAGTTCGGCCAGGGTCTTGCCGGCAAGGTCGCGGTGATCCGCTCCGACGAGATCGGCGAACACCTTGTTGGCATAGACGATATTGCCGTCGCGATCGCGATGGATGACGAGATCGCCAAGCGCGTCGATGAGACCGCGAAAGCGCTCCTCGCTTTCCTGCATCTCCCACATGCGGTCGGCCAGCGTCTCGATCTCGGCGCGGCTGCGCGCGGTGGTCTCGTCCAGCAGCACCGCGGTGCGATGGACGCTGCGTCTGGCGTGCAGATGCAGCGCAAGGCCGGCGAGGCCGGTTGCCAGCAATGCGAGGCTGATGAAGATCGGCGCCCCGGTCAGATGCGCAATGCCCGCCAGTATAATGATGGCAACGAAGGTGAGCAGCGGCAGTCCTTCGCGCCTGGCCAATCGCTGCTCGGGCACCAGCGGCGGCGCGGCGATAAAGCGCCGCGCCGCCGTCGGCGCGGCCACCGCATCGACGTCGTCGCCCTTGCTTGCCTGCCGGCTGTCGGATTCCGCGATCATGCGAAACCCTTGCCAGACAGAGATTATGGAAAATTGCGGCGGATCGTTCGAATTTTAGCGGATAGGGCGTTTTTGTCCTGGTGGCGGCGGATTCGCCACCGGATCTGGCAATTCAGTCCACTGATCCGCGAGGACGTTACATGTCGACGACGACGCGTCCGCGGATCTTGCCGTCGACGATGTCGCGTGCCGTCTCGACGATGCCGTCGAAGCCGATGGTCGTGGACAGGCTGGCAAGCTTCCGCAGGTCGAGATCGGAGCCAATACGGCGCCAGGCCTCGAGGCGCACGGCCTTCGGCGCCATCACCGAATCGATGCCAAGCAGCGAGACGCCGCGCAGGATGAAGGGGGCGACGCTCGACGGCAGATCCATGCCGCCGGCTAGGCCGCAGGCCGCCACGGCGCCGCCATAGGAGGTCATCGACAGGACGTTGGCCAGCGTATGGCTGCCGACCGAATCGATGCCGCCGGCCCAGCGCTCCTTGGCCAGCGGCTTGGCGGGCTGGCTGAGCTCGTCGCGCGAAATCACCTCGGCGGCGCCGAGGTTGATCAGATAAGGGCTTTCGGCGTTGCGGCCGGTCGATGCAATGACATGGTAACCGAGGCTGGACAGGATGGAGACCGCGACCGAACCAACGCCGCCGGCGGCACCCGTCACCACGACCGGGCCGCGGTCGGGAAGGATGCCGTGCCGCTCCAGCGCCATGACGCAAAGCATGGCGGTATAACCGGCGGTGCCGACCGCCATCGCGTCGTGCGCGCTGAGGCCATCCGGCAACGGCACCAACCAGTCGCCCTTGACGCGGGCGCGCCCGGCATAGGCGCCGAAATGCGTTTCGCCGACGCCCCAGCCGTTGAGGATGACCTTGTCTCCCTTGCGCCAGTCTGGATTGGAGGACGAAATCACTGTTCCGGCAAGATCTATGCCCGGCACCAGGGGCCAGCGGCGGACCACCGGCGCCTTTCCGGTGATGGCCAACCCGTCCTTGTAGTTCACCGTCGTCGCCTCGACCGCGACGGTGACGTCGCCCTCCATCAGGTCGGCTTCGGTGAGATCCGTCACGGCGACCGACTGTTTCTTGTCGGCGTCGCGCGAAATCAGGATGGCTTTGAAGGTTTCGGACATCTTTTTCTCCGCGAGCTTGCTTGTCGGTCTGGGACTGTGCGGCGATGGCCGCGCGGGGTCAATCTTTGGAGGGCTTGGCGTTCGAAGGCTTGGGCTCGCGCCGCCAACCGATGAGTTCGTCGAAGACGACCAGTGCCGCGCCCACGGAAATGAAGGCGTCGGCGAGATTGAAGACGGCAAACGACCAGACCGGCGTGTGAAACAGGATGTAATCGATGACGTGGCCGTAGACGGCGCGGTCGATCAGATTGCCCAGCGCGCCGCCGATGATCAGGGCGAAGCCGGTGCGGGCGATGACATGGGCCGATGGCGTGCGGGTGGCGAGACAGAGCACGAAGGCAACGACCAGCACGGCGATGACCACCAGGCCGGTGTCGCCGAAGGAGGAAAACATCGAGAAGGCGATGCCGGTGTTGTAGGTGCGAAACAGCGCCAGGAACGGCACCAGATCGACCTTTTCCTGAAACGGCAGGCCGGTCTCGACCAGATGCTTTATCCATTGATCGAGCGCTATGGCCGCGACGACGAGCATCGCGTAGGGGGACCATGATCTCACGGGCTGGCAACCTTCATTGCTGGTCGGCGGTCGGCTCGAGCTTCAGCGCGCCGCGCCTGATCTCGAACAGCATGATGCCGGTGGCGACGGCTAGATTGAGCGAATCGGCACGGCCCGCTTGCGGGATCCTGAGCAATCGGTCGCAGCTCGCCGCCAGGTTTTCGGGCAGGCCCTGCTGCTCATTGCCCATCATCAGCAGAACCGGCCCACGGGAAAAATCGACCGAGCGGTAATCGACGGCACCCTTCAGGTGCGTGCCGGCGACGAGGCCTGAAAACCCGCCGCGCCAGGCCAGGAAAGCCTCTGTCGTCGCCTTGGCCACCGGCACGGCGAAAATGGAGCCCATGGTGGCGCGCACCGTTTCCACGGAAAACGGATCGGTGGTGTCGCCGACCAGGATGATGCCCTTGGCGCCGACGGCGTCGACGGTGCGGATGACGGTGCCGAGATTACCGGGATCGCGCACCCTGTCGAGCGCCACCCAGACGTCGCCATTGTCGGCGCGGATGTCCTTCAGGGCCAGGAATTTCTGCGAGAAGACGCCGACCACCATTTGCGGATTGTCGCGGCGGGTGATGGCGACAAGCACCTTTTCCGACACTTCGAGCACTGTGCCGCCGGCGGCAACCGTACGTGCCGCGACCTTTTCCACGGCCGCATTGCCGCGCCCTGCCTTGGCGAACACAAGCGTCCTGATCTGCCAGCCAAGGTCGAGCGCATCGATGACCAGCTTCAGCCCCTCGGCCATGAAGGCGTTCTGCTGGTCGCGGAATTTCTTCAGGGCGAGCGCCTTGATGTCCTTGATCAGCGGGTTGGCGAGGCTGGTGACTTCCTTCACCTGGCCGGGTGCGCCTGCGTGCCGCTCGTTCATTCAGGACTCCGGGGCATTCAGGCCACCCAACGCGAAAACAGTGAGGTCGAAAGCGCCCTGCCGGCGGACTTTTCGCGGATGATCAACTCGCCCGATTCGACCTTGCCGCCCATGCCGGCAAACGTGTCGCGCATCAAAGCGTGGATGGCGAAGAAGGAGGCGCGGATCGAATAAGCGGTCAGTACCACGGCAAGCGGCTTCGGCGTCAGGATCGCGCGGCAAAGGTCGGTGAGCGCCGGCAGATCCTCGAACAATTGCCAGACCTCGCCCTTGGGGCCGCGGCCATAGGCTGGCGGATCGAAAAGCACGATGTCGTAGCGGCTGCCGCGGCGCTCCTCGCGCTCGGCGAATTTCACCGCGTCGTCGACGATCCAGCGGATCGGCTTGCTGCCGAGTCCGGCCATCTCCTGGTTTTCACGTGCCCAGCCAATCGCCTTCTTCGAGGCATCGACATGGGTGACCTCGGCGCCGGCGCGGGCCGCCACCAAGGAGGCAAGGCCAGTGTAGCCGAACAAGTTCAGCACCTTGACCGGCCGCTTGGCCGCCGCGATCAACCCGGCCATGTGGTCCCAGTGCGAGGCCTGTTCGGGAAACACGCCGACATGGCGAAACGAGGTGAAACGGCCGAGATAGTCGATGCCATCATGCTTCATCGGCCAGGTCTCGCCAAGCGGCGTCCTGGGGAAGCGCCAGCGGCCGATGCCTTCCTCGTCGGTGTCGCCGGTGAAGATGGCGTCGGCCCGTTCCCAGTCCCTGGCTGGCAGGGCCTTCTGCCAGATCGCCTGCCCCTCGGGCCGCACGATGCGGTAGGGGCCGTATTGTTCAAGTTTCTGGCCGGCACCGCTGTCGAGCAGTGCATAATCGGCATTCGGCGCCACTTCGAGGATGAGCGGCAGCTGCTCGGCCGGCAGGACGCCGTCACGACGGGCGAGGATGCGCGGCGCCGATTTCGGTGCGGGTTGGCTATCCGGCTTCACGTCACGCGCTTCGCGCGGCCTGGCGTCCGGCCGTGCCGCGCCACGCGCCTCGTGCGGACGTACCTCTCCGGTTCCGCCCTTGGCGGGCGGGCGGCTGTCGCGGCGTTTGTCGCGAAAAGACTTCAAGCGGGGGCATCTCCGAGCGGCGTGCCGCTTTTGGCATAGGGCAACCAGCTTCGCAACCAAGTCCGGAGCTGCCGCCTCTCCTGTTCATGTCGGTCCGAGATAGACCGATGTCAAAGAAACAGGCAAATCTGCTGGATGTCCCGCTCCGAACGTCTCCTCGACCTCATCCAGTGCCTGCGCCGGCATCGCCGGCCGGTGAGCGGACAGACGCTGGCCGATGAACTCGGGATTTCCATTCGAACGCTTTACCGCGACATCGCCACGCTGCAGGGGCAGGGCGCGCCGATCGAGGGGGAAGCGGGCCTGGGCTACGTGCTCAAGCCCGGCTTCATGCTGCCGCCGCTGATGTTTAGCGACGACGAGATCGAGGCGATCGTGCTCGGCTCGCGCTGGGTCGCCAAGCAGCCGGACCAGCGTCTCTCGGCCGCAGCCGCCAATGCGCTGGCCAAGATCGCGGCCGTGCTGCCAGATGATCTGCGTGAGGATCTCGACGCCTCCACCCTGCTGGTCGGGCCGCCGGCACACGCCATGGAGGGCATCGATCTCGGCATGGTGCGGCAGGCCATCCGCAACGAGCGAAAACTCGGCTTTCTCTACCGCGATGCCGGCGGTGTGGCTTCGCAACGCGTCGTCTGGCCGTTCGCGCTCGGTTTCTTCGACAAAGTGCGGGTGGTGGTGGCGTGGTGCGAGATGCGGCAGGATTTCCGGCATTTCCGCGCCGATCGCATATCAGGGCTCAATCCCATCGATACGCGCTATCCGCGTCGCCGCCAGGTGCTGCTCATGGAATGGCGGGCGACGCTCGACAAGCCGCGTGGGTCATAAGGCTACTGCCAGAATCTGACAGTAGCCTATTCTAGGTTCGGGGCATCGAAACGCTGAACCGCGGAGAGTACACATGACCACGCCGAATTTCGTCATCCTCTATGTCGACCAGCCGCTGCGGAGCGGTGCCTTCTACAGCGCGCTGCTTGGTCGCGAGCCGGTCGAAAGCGCGCCGACCTTCGTGCTGTTCGTGCTCGACAACGGCTTCAAGCTCGGCCTCTGGTCGCGCCATACCGTGGAGCCGGCGGCAGAAGCGGCGGGCGGCGGTGCCGAGATCGTGTTCGCACTGGAGACGCCGGAAGCGGTCGACGCGACCCATGCCGACTGGTCGAGGCGGGGCCTGAAGATCCTGCAGGCGCCGACCGACTTGGATTTCGGCCGCACTTTCGTTGCGCTCGATCCCGACAATCACCGCCTGCGTGTCTACTGGCTGTCGGATGGGGCACATAAATGAGGGCGTACTGGATCGCTGTGGCGTCGGCGGAACATGTCCGGCGCGGCCGCAAGGACGGCTTCATGCAGGTCAACCACGGCAAGGCAGCGCCGTTGCGTCGCGTCAAGCCCGGCGATGGTGTCATCTACTATTCGCCGACCACGGTTCTGGGCGAAAAGGATGGCCTGCAGGCCTTCACCGCAATCGGCACCGTGCGGGAAGGAGAGCCCTATCAAGGCGAAATGGGCGGCGGCTTCACGCCGTTCCGCCGCGACGTTGAGTGGATGGCGGCTGAAGAAGCGCCGATCAAGCCGCTGCTCGAACGGCTGGACTTCACCGCCGGCAAGGCGAACTGGGGATATCAGCTGCGCTTTGGCCTGTTCGAAATCACCGATCACGATTTTCGTCTGATCGCCGACGCGATGGGCGCCGAAATGCGGGGGACGGTGAGCTAGACCTTCAGCGCGTTATAAACGGCTATACCGGCGGCAAGGTCCTCGAGTGCCGCGCCAACCGACTTGAACAGCGTGATCTCGTCAGCGGTTGTGCGGCCGTTCCTCTGGCCGCGCGCCAGTTCGTGCAAATCGGCGACGATGGCGTCCGGCTTCAGCAGGCCGGAGGCCAGTGGCTGGACGATGTCGCCGGCTTCCTTGGTGGCGCCGTCGCGGGTGTCGACATAGACCCGGGCACGCGCGATCGCGTCATCATCGCTTTCGCGCATTGTCGGGGTGAAGCCGCCGACCAGGTCGACATGGGTTCCAGGCCGCAGCTGCGCGCCCTTGATCAGCGGCGTGGTGGTGATTGTCGCCGAAGAGACGATGTCGGCCTGGCCAAGCTCGGCATCGAGGTCGGTCGCGGCGCTGGCGGCGAAGCCTTCGGCGCACAAATCGGTCGCGACTTTTTCAGCATTGGCGGGGGTGCGGTTCCAGATGCGGATGGTTTTTATCGGCCGCACCGCCGAATGCGCCTTGGCGAGGAACGGCGACAGGGCGCCAGCACCGACCACAAGCAGCCGCGAGGCATCGTCGCGGGCGAGGTAGGACGCCGCCAGTGCCGAAGCACAAGCCGTGCGCCACTGAGTCAGGCGCTGGCCGTCGATCAAGGCTTCCGGTTCGCCGGTGCTGCCGTTGAGCAGGAGATAGAGCCCCATCACGGCGGGTTTGCCGATGGCGTTGTTGTCGGGTGAGACGGTTACGATCTTCACGCCGATATGGCCACCGGAAGACGTGCCGGCGGCGTTGAAATCGGTCCATGCCGGCATCAGCAGCAGGGTCGAGGCCTCGCCGTCGGGCCGTTCGACCGCGTGATGATGCCTGACGGGTTGTACCGCCCCGTCACGGAAAGCAGCGCGCAACGTCTCGACCAGTCCGGGAAAGGTCAGCGCACGGTCGACCTCGGCGGCCGAAATGGTCAGCATGAAAAGCTCCGTGGAAAGAAAGGCGCCGGGAGGCCGCTCAATTGGTCGGCTTTGGCAATGCCGAACCTTGCGCCGAGCCTTGGGCCGAACCCTGGATCGGTCCCTGTGTTGCCGACGGCGCGCGACTGATCGCCTGGCGCAGGTTTTCCGCCTCGACGCCGCGCTGGCGCGCCAGCTTGCGGTAGCGGCCCTGCTTGGCCCAGGTTGCCAGGCTGCCGACGATCATGCCGATGGCGAGCGCCAGGAAGAGGAAAATAAACAGCGGCAAGGTAAGCGTCAGCTTCGGATTGCCGGGATTGAACGGGTCCAACGTGAAAGCGACGAGTTCGCGGTTGGCGACGGCAAGCGCGATCAGAATGATCGCCAGGGGCACGAAGACCACGATGAGAATGAAGCGATTGAGCATGATTTCTTCCGTGCAAGCGGGCCGGACAAGGCCTTCTGGCGCTGACGCCGCGCCTACTTGCCGCCGTTAAGCCTTTCGCGCAGTTCCTTGCCGGTCTTGAAGAACGGCACCCATTTCTCCTCGACCTCGACGGATTCGCCGGTGCGCGGGTTGCGGCCGGTGCGGGCGGGGCGGTTTTTCACCGAAAAAGCACCGAAGCCGCGCAGCTCCACCCGGTTGCCTTCGGCAAGGGCGTCGGTGATCTCATCGAAGATCGCGCCGACGATGTTTTCGACGTCGCGCAGGAAAAGATGCGGATTGCGCGTGGCAATAATCTGCACAAGTTCGGACTTGATCATCAGACGGGTCCCCGTGAAAGCAGTTCGGTCAAAATTATGAGGATGATTTTATTGGCTTTTTCAGCTGTTCCAAACGGCGCTCAAGGGTGCCAGACGGAAACGAGGCCGTCAAGAAACAAGCGGTCGGCCCCAAGTTCGTGGATGACGTCACCGCTGTAATCAGGCAGGCCGAGGGCGCTGCCGATCGTTTTCACCATGGCTTTTGACCACAGGAAACCGCCGCGCCGTCCCGTGTCCTTCCACTCGACCACCTTGAGCTTGGCGTCGACACCCTTGGTCTCCAGCCAGTCGATCGCCTCGGCCTCGCCACCGACGGCGTCGATCAATCCGTTGGAAACACCCTGGCGGCCGGTGAAGATCGATCCGTCTGCGAGCGCCAGCGCCTGTTCGTGCGTCATCTTGCGGCGCTCGGCGACGATGCCGACAAACCAGTCGTAGCTGTCGAGGATAAGCTTGCGGACCATGGCGCGCTCGTCGTCATTGGTCGGCTTGAAGGGAGAGGGGGAAGCCTTGAGCGGCGAGGATTTCACTTCCTCCAGCTTGACGCCGAGCTTGTCCATCAGGCCGCTGACGTCAGGGTACTGGATCAGCACGCCGATCGAGCCGACGATCGAGGTCTTGCGGGCTACGATGTGGTCGGCCGCACTGGCAATCATATAGCCCGCCGATGCCGCGAGCGTGCCGACTTCAGCCACCACCGGCTTGTCGGCGGCCAGCTTGCGCACTTCCTCGTAGATCGATTCACCACCGACGGTGGTGCCGCCGGGTGAATCGATCGCAAGGATCACGCCTTTCACTTTCGACGACTCGCGGATGTTCTCCAGCCGCTTGATCAGTTCCTCGTCCTCGGTGATGGTGCCTTCGATCCTCACCTTGGCGATATGGTCGACGGCCGAGCCGCCGAGATCGTCGCCGTAGAGCCAGGCCGACAGCGCAATCACCCCGAGTGCCACGATGCCGATGGCCACCACTCGCCAGAATGTCAGCTTGCGCCGCAAGCGGCGGCGGTCGATCAGGTCGTCGGCTCTCAATGCCATGGTCAGCCTCACAGTCGGCGGGAAGAGACGCTTTTAGACCATGATGTCCTTATCGGGAAGCAGTTCCGTCTTCGGCAATCCCGACGCTATCTGTTTTGTGACTGGCCTGCGCCAGGGACGCAAGGTAAGGGGAGAGACGGCAGTGATGAAAAAACGGCGCAAGGACGTGCATTTCTGCTATGAAGTATCGGTTGTTGTGCTGACCTCGTTTTCGTTTGTACAACCACAGTTGTCACATTTTTGCGGTTTTCGTGGGCTTGTGCTTGCTTGAAGGCGCCGGCCCCCCACCTATAGGCGGTGCTCCCTGGCGGCAGGGGTCTAGAAGAAAGCAGTCATGTTAGCGCGATCGAATGAACCGACCAGCCCCGAGATGGAGTTGGCTCCCCCGGCGGATGGCTGGACGCGGGGCGAGGCGTTCGACCGCGCCCAGCGTCATTCGCGCCGCGTGCGCGTGCTCAAATTCGCCGTGCCCCTGGCCGCGGCGCTGATCGCCGTCGCCTTCCCGGTCTATTCCTATCTGGCCGCACCCGTCTCCGTCGCGGTGCAGGCGGACGGCACCGCTTTTTCCAACGGCAAGCTGGTGATGGCCAATCCCAAGCTCAACGGGTTCACCAAGCAAAAGCAGCCCTATTCCATGACGGCCCTGCGGGCGATACAGGACGTCAGCACGCAAGGCATCATCGAGCTCGAGGGCATAGACGCCAAAGTGCCGGTCGGTCCCGACAATGTGGCGGCGGTCAAAGCGTCGCGCGGTACCTACGATCGCGAAGGCAACACGATGAAGTTGAGCAGCGACGTCGAGATCACCACGACCGACGGCATGCAAGCCAAGTTCAAATCGGTCTTCCTCGACATGGGCAAAGGCACTATGAAGACGGATGATCCCGTCGATGTCAGCCGTGGCGGGTCACAGATCACAGCGAATTCCCTGACGGTCCAGGACAATGGCAAGGTCCTGGTGTTCGAGAACAGGGTGCGCGTCAACATCGATCCCGCCGCTCTGAAGGCGGCTGAGGCAAAGGGCGAAGAAGCGAATGTGGCTCAATAGTTCGACACGGCTTGCGGCCGCAACTTCGGCGCTGCTCCTGCTGGGCCTCGTGCCGTCGCTGGCACAGTCCGGTGCCACCAGTCAGGTGTCGGGCCTGAAACTGGCGGGCGATAAGCCGATCCAGATCGAAAGCGACAAGCTGGAAGTCCGGCAGGCCGAAAACGTCGCCATCTTCACGGGCAATGTCACCGTCGTCCAGGGGCCGACGCTGATGAAGGCCGGCAAGATGATGGTCTATTACATCAAGGATCCCAATGCCGCGGCCAAGGGCACGGAAGCCGCCGGCGCGGCGATGACCGGCTCGGCCAACATCGACCATCTGGAGATTTCCGACAAGGTCTACATCAAGTCGGATCAGCAGGTCGCGACCGGCGATCAGGGCAGCTTCGACATGAAGAGCCAGGTGCTGGTGCTTTCGGGCAAAAAAGTCGTTCTGTCTCAGAACGACAACGTCCTGGTGGGCTGCAAGCTCACCGTGCAGATGAAAAGCGGGCTGGCCCAGGTTGATCCATGCGCTGGGCAACGTGTCCAGATGTCGATCACGCCACCGCCGAAGTCGGATGCGTCGAAATCCGGAGCGACGAACCCCTGATGGCCAGCCTGTCATCGCTGACGGCGCGTCTTCCGGGACGAGCCGCAGGCAAGGTTTCGGCTCCTGCCACGATCACCGTCGACAAGACGAAGTTCAAGGGAACCTTGATCGCCAAGGGCCTGACCAAGAGCTACAAGGGCCGCAAGGTGGTCAGTGGCGTCACGCTTGGCGTGCGTGCCGGCGAAGCCGTCGGGCTGCTCGGTCCCAACGGCGCCGGCAAGACGACCTGTTTCTATATGGTCACCGGCCTTGTGCCGGTGGATGAAGGCACGATCGAGATCGATGGCTTCGACGTCACCTCGATGCCGATGTACCGCCGCGCGCGCCTCGGCATCGGCTATCTGCCGCAGGAAGCATCGATCTTCCGCGGCCTCAACGTCGAGCAGAATATCCGCGCCGTGCTCGAAGTGGTCGAAAAGGACCGCAAAGTGCGCGAGCGCAATCTCGACGAACTGCTCGAGGAGTTCCACATCAGCCATCTGCGCAAGGCGCCATCCATGTCGCTTTCCGGCGGCGAAAGGCGGCGTCTGGAGATCGCGCGTGCGCTGGCGACGCGCCCGGCCTACATGCTGCTCGACGAGCCCTTTGCCGGCATCGATCCGATCGCCGTCGCCGATATCCAGCAACTGGTTCGCCACCTGACGGCGCGCGGGATCGGTGTCCTCATCACCGACCATAATGTCCGCGAGACGCTTGGTCTGATCGACCGCGCCTACATCATCCACGCCGGTCAGGTGCTGACCCATGGCCGCGCCGACGAAGTGGTGGCGAACCCGGATGTGCGGCGGCTTTATCTCGGTGAGGGTTTTACGCTCTGACTTTTCCCGCACAATTCGGGACGGGAAGCCCTGACGCGGTTTTCTTTCCGGAATCGCCTTGGGCGTGAAATTTGTTTCCTGACACGATTTTTTGCGCGTTACAGCCTGATTTTCGGCAATTTTGCTCCGGCATAACGCTCCGGTAAGCGGCTTTTGCTAGGCTTTGCCTTGACAAGCAAAAGCCGGGCCAGTTTCTATGGTCGGCCGTGAAATTCATTTCCGGAAGTCCTGACGCGTAGAGGAGGCGTTTGAAACCGAACCATGGCGTTGGCGGCGAAACTACAGCTCCGACAGTCGCAGTCGCTGGTGATGACGCCGCAGCTGATGCAGTCGATTCGGCTGCTGCAGTTCACCCATGTCGAGCTCGAGCACTTCATCGACGAGGAAATCGAGCGCAACCCGCTTCTGGAGCGCGCCGAGCCGCAGGACGACGCCGCGAGCGACCAGGCGCAGAAGATCGACGTGGAGCCGCAAGCGGCCGCCGATGGCGACTGGTTCGACAAGGAGGCGGGATGGAGCGCCGAGGCGATTTCGGAAAAGCTCGATACGTCGCTGGAAAACCTGTTTCCCGACGATCCCGGCACCAGCGAGCGGCTCGGGCCTGACCTGACGGCGCAATGGAAGTCGGCTTCGGGCAGCGGCGGCGGCTCCTCGTCCGAGGGGCTCGACGCCGGCGACATGGCGGCGAGCGCCATCACCTTGCGCGACCATGTCGGCGAGCAGGTGGCACTCGCCTTTGCCGATCCCGCGGCCCGGCTGATCGCGGGCGAACTCGCCGATGGCCTGGACGAGACCGGCTATGTCAGGGTCGATCTCGCGGAGATCGCCACGCGTCTGGGCACTGATGCAGCGAGCGTGGCCAAGGTGCTGGCGGTGTGCCAGACTTTCGAGCCGGCCGGACTGTTCGCCCGCGACCTTGCCGAATGTCTTTCGCTGCAGCTTGCGGTGCGCGACCGCCTCGACCCCGCTATGAAGGCCCTGGTCGCCAATCTGGAACTCCTGGCGCGGCGCGATTTCCAGACGCTGAAGCGGATCTGCGGCGTCGACGAGGAGGATCTGCTCGACATGCTGGCCGAGATCCGGGCCCTCGATCCGCGCCCGGGCATGGCATTTTCGGGCGGTGCGAGCGACGCCATCGTCGCCGATGTCGAGGTGCGCGCGGCCAATGACGGCAGCTGGACAGTCGAACTCAATGCCGAAACACTGCCGCGCGTGCTGGTCGACCATATCTATTTCGCCCAGGTGTCGCCGCATGCGAAGAACCAGGCGGAAAGGGATTTTCTGGCCGAGTGCCTGCAAAATGCCAACTGGCTGACGCGCAGCCTCGATCAGCGGGCAAAGACGATCCTCAAAGTGGCCTCGGAAATCGTGCGCCAGCAGGATGCGTTCCTGGTCCATGGCGTGCGCCAGCTGAAGCCGCTCAATTTGCGCACGGTGGCCGACGCCATCGGCATGCACGAATCGACCGTCAGCCGCGTCACCGCCAACAAATACATGCTGACCCCGCGCGGCGTGTTCGAACTGCGCTATTTCTTCACCGCCTCGATCGCCGCGTCGGGCGGCGGCGACGCGCATTCCTCGGAAGCAGTGCGGGATCGCATCAAGCAGCTGATCGACGAGGAGAAACCCGTCGACGTTCTGTCCGACGACGCGATCGTCGATATGCTCAGGGAAAGCGGCGTCGATATCGCCCGGCGCACGGTCGCCAAGTACCGGGAGGGCATGAATATTCCGTCTTCCGTGCAGCGCCGGCGCGAAAAGCGGGCGCTCGCCAGCGCCGGCCGCTAAGGCAATTCCAGGAAAAGCGTGAAGCGGTTTTCCGACAGGAATTGCGTCGAGACAAAGTGGTGGAGTGGGTCGGCGTTTCCGTGAAACGATGAACCGCTCCATGCCCTCCTGATTTTCCACAGCTTTCGAGCTTCATTGACAAGCCCGGGGGAAGTGGCTAGAAGCCCGCCCGCATGAGACGGGCCCGATGCCCGCTAGCGGATGGTCCGTCACGACAATGGCCTCGGGACGGTCAAAAAGGCGGCTTGTGATCAACCGGAAAGTTCGGATTTAAATCGGCGCCAGTGACGCCGCAAAGCTTGTGCGCACGGACCACAAGTATAAACTCAGGCCAGTTTGAAGCCTGAGCAAGGAAGGTCAGTTTTCAGATGAATCTGCGCATATCGGGAAAACACATGGATATCGGCGATGCGTTCCGCACGCGCATCAACGATCGTGTCGGCGAAGCGATCGGCAAATATTTCGATCGCGGCTTTGCGGGACACGTCACCGTCATCAAATCGGGCTCGCGCTATTCGGCGGATTGCATGATTAGGCTGGATTCGGGCGCCTCGCTGCAGGCTACCGGCGACGCCCAGGATCCGACGCTCGCCTTCGAGGCCGCGGCCGACCGGCTGGAGACCCGGCTTCGGCGCTACAAGCGCCGTCTCAAATCTCACAATTCAGGCAATGGCAATGGTGAGTTGACCGATATCGCCTATACGGTGATGGCGCCGCTTGCCGATGACGACGAGGAAATCCCGGAGGATTTCGCGCCGGCCATCGTCGCCGAATCGACCATGACGCTGAAGACCATGTCGGTGGCCTCGGCGGTTATCGAGCTCGATACCAAGGACAGTCCGGTGTTCGTTTTCCGCAACGCCGGAACCGATCATCTCAATATCGTCTATCGCCGGCCCGACGGAAACATTGGCTGGATCGACCCGTCCACGACCAAGGTCGCGCAGGGATAAAAGCCAGCCGCACGAGGGGTGGGGACTGGCGACGGCAGGCGAACAAGGGATTTTCAAGCATGGATCTGAGCGATCTTATCAGCGTTCCGGCGATTTTGCCGGCGTTGAAGGCGAACTCCAAGAAGCAGCTTCTGCAATTGCTGTCCGAGCGGGCGGCGGCGATTTCGGGCATTCCGGAGCGGGAAGTGTTCGACACCATCCTGCAGCGCGAGCGGTTGGGCTCGACCGGCGTCGGCAACGGCATCGCCATTCCGCACGGCAAGCTCGCCGGCGTGAAGCGCATCGCCGGTGTCTTCGCCCGGCTGGAAACGCCGGTCGATTTCGAGTCGCTGGATGACCAGCCTGTCGATCTGGTGTTTCTTCTCCTGGCGCCGGAAGGAGCGGGCGCGGATCATCTCAAGGCCCTGTCGCGCATTGCCCGCGTGCTGCGCGACGCCGATACGGTCGCCAAGATCAGGGGGACGCGCGACGCCACGGCAATCCACGCGCTTTTGTCGGACACGCAGGCCTCGCACGCGGCCTGAAGCCATTTTGAATGCAATCTGCAAGGGCCGCCGTGAGCGGCCCTTTTCGTTCCAGCCAATCGCCCCGGTGAAAAGCCGGTTTAGTGAATGGCGACGGTGGTCAGGTCGTTTTCCATGGCGCCGGCCAGTGCGCGGTCACGCGCATCTGAAAGCAGGATCGGCTGGCCGTTGGCCGCAAACAGCGCCCACAGCTCCAAGCCGGGCGCGATTTCACCGATGTTCGGGAAGCGGCCGAGCAGGTCGTCGCTCGAGACCTTGCGCAGATATGCGACCGAGCCCTCGCCCAGATGGGCGAATTCACCGCTGGTCATGGTGATATTCTCTTCAGTTCTGGTCATTTCAAGCCTCCTTGGCGCGAGGACGCCGCTGAAGGCCATCCCGCATGAGAGCCATCGGTGAAGATCAGTCTTTCACCGATATGTTTATTTTCCGTACCAACCGTTCGGACTCCGGCCGATCGAGGTCGATCGACAAAAGGCCGTTCTTCAGCTCCGCCGCGATAACCCGCATGCCGTCGGCCAGCACGAAACAGCGCTGGAACTGGCGCGCGGCGATGCCGCGATGAAGGAATTCGCGCTCGGTGTCGTCGGTCTGACGGCCGCGCACGACCAGCTGGTTTTCCTCCGTTGTCACATCGAGATCGTTTTCGGCGAAACCGGCGACGGCGAGCGTGATGCGCAGCCTTTCGGCGTTGCCGTCAGTGCCGCTGAGGCGCTCGATGTTGTACGGAGGGTAGCTGTCACCGGATTTCGCCAAGCGCTCCAAGGTCTTTTCCATGGCATCGAAACCAAGGAGAAGTGGGCTGGAGAAAGGCGTCATTCGGCTCATGTTACACTGTCCTCTCAAGAGCGACATAAACTGGAAAAACCCGGATGGCATTTTTCCCGATGCCCTTGATATGGTCCGCTCCGCGACCAAGTTCAAGCCACCTGAAGACCCGCCCAAAAAGACCAGGCCTTGGACTCACAGGAATAATCGACATGGCGCTTGAAGCGACGCGCGGATGCAGGGAGAAGCGCTGGGGCCGGGACCGTTCCCGGTTGGTCGCTTCGGCAGCTTGCAGCCGGTTCGGCGCCCTAAACGCATGCGATCGGCCCGGTGAGCCCACGGCCAGCCAAACAAGGAATTGAAATGCCCCAACCACGCAAGATCATCATCGACACCGACCCCGGCCAGGACGATGCCGTCGCCATTCTCTTGGCGCTTGGCAGCAGTGAACTGGAGATCGTCGGCATCACCGCCGTTGCCGGCAACGTGCCGCTGAAGCTCACCGAGAAGAATGCCCGCAGGATCTGCGAACTGGCCGGCCGGCCCGATATCAAGGTCTATGCCGGGGCCATCCGTCCCCTGGCGCGCCAGCTGGTCACCGCCGAGGAAGTGCATGGCAAGACGGGCCTCAACGGGCCACAATTGCCCGAACCCACGATGAAGCTGCAGGAGCAGTATGCCGTCGACTTCATCGTCGAGACGCTGATGAAGGAAGAGAGCGGCACCATCACGCTCTGCCCGCTCGGGCCGCTGACCAACATCGCGCTGGCGCTGATCCGCGAACCGCGCATCGCCCGGCACATCAAGGAAATCGTGCTGATGGGCGGCGGCTTCTTCGAGGGCGGCAACGTCACTCCGGCGGCCGAATTCAACATCTATGTCGATCCGCAGGCCGCCGATCTGGTGTTCAAGTCCGGCATCCCGATCGTGATGATGCCGCTCGACGTCACCCACAAGGCGCTGACCACCGCCAAGCGCACGCAGGCCTTCCGCAAGCTCGGCACCAAGGTCGGCATCGCGACCGCCGAGATGCTGGAATTCTTCGAACGCTACGACGAGGGCAAGTACGGCACCGATGGCGGCCCGCTGCACGACCCCTGCGTCATCGCCTATCTGCTGAAGCCGGACCTGTTCAAAGGCCGCAACTGCAATGTCAGCGTGGAAACCGCCTCGGAATTGACCATGGGCATGACCGTGATCGACTGGTGGGGCGTGACCAAGCGGGAAAAGAACGCCATGGTGATGCGCGACATCGACCATGACGGCTTCTTCGCGCTGCTGGTGGAGAGGCTGGGTCGGTTGTGAAAACTCCCTTCTCCCCGGTCGCGGGAGAAGATCCCGGCAGGGGGATGAGGCCGGCACAAACGCTGATATTTTGCCTTGCGTCCTCGGCGCTGACCTCACCCGATCGCTTCGCGACCACCCTCTCCCCGCAAACGGGGCGAGGGAAGGGGCGATGTCACTTCGACCTTGAAAACGCCAGCCAAAGGCCGCCGCCGACCAGGAAACTGCCGCTGATCCGGGACATTAGCTTGATGCGGCTGGCCGACAGCAGGCGCCCGGCGCGGCCGGCGGCGAGTGCGTAGGTCGAATCCGACATGGCGGCGAAGATCATGGCGGTGAGGCCCATGACGACGATCTGCAGCGAGTAGTTGCCTTGCGGCGCGATGAACTGCGGAAAGAACGCGCCGAAGAACACCAGCGTCTTGGGGTTGCTCAGCGCCACCAGCAGGCCCTGCAGGAAGAAGCCACCGCGCGGCTTCCGCGCCGTTCCGTCGGCGTTCAGTGTGCCCTTGGAGCGGAACATCTGCACGCCCATCCAGATCAGGTAGGCGGCGCCGATCAGCCTGACCCATTCGAACCAGTGGCCCATGCCCGAGATCAGCGTGTTGAGGCCAATGCCGACAATGGCGATCATGATGGCAAGGCCAGCCTGCGTGCCGGCGACATTGGCGAGGCCGGCGCGGGTTCCGTGGCGGATGCTGTTGGCGATGATCAGCGTGACCGTCGGTCCCGGCACCAGGATGATGACGATGCAAGCGAGAACATAGGCGGCATAGAGTTCCAGCGACATGATTTTTTCCCTTGGCTTGCCGCCGACGCGGCGCAACAGGGGATAATCAATGCATGACAATAGCCTCCGCGCAAGACATCCGCGAATCGCTGCGTCGTGGCACGCGGGTCAAGCGCCGGCCTGCCAGGGCAGTGTCGCCTCATAGGCAGCCGCCGCCCTTAGCACGGCGAGGTCGCCGCGCGGACGGCCGATCAACTGCATGCCCATTGGCCGGCTCTTTTCGTCGAAGCCGACCGGCACGTTGACCGCCGGGCAGCCACCCAGAGTGGCGAAGGCGGAAACCTGCATCCAGCGGTGATAGCTGTCCATCGGCCGTCCGGCAACCTCGCTTGGCCAGTGCGTGGTGACATCGAAAGGAAAGACCTGCGCGGTCGGCAGCGCGATGAGATCGAAGCGGTCGAAGATCGACAGCAGCGTACGATGCCAGGAAGTGCGGATGACCGAGGCCGCGCGGATCTGCGGCGCCGTCAGCCGCATTGCGTTCTCGATTTCCCATATGGCTTCAGGTTTCAGAAGGTCGCGCTTGGCGGGATCGTCGTAATGGGCCTGGAGGGCGCAGCCGCTGCTGGCCTGGCGCAGCCTCACGAAGGCCTGCCACAGCGCCTCGAAGTCGAAATCCGGCAGCAAGGGTTCAATCACGAAGGACTGGCCCGCGAGCCGGCCGAGCGCTGCCTCGCACAGACCGAGGATGCCGGGTTCGACCGGCAAGTGGCCGCCGAGGTCGCCGAGCCAGGCGACGCGGCCGCCAGTCGAGGGCGTTGCGAGCCCTGCGAGGAACGAGCCCTGTTTCTCATAGGACAGTGGGGCCCGCGGATGATAACCCGCCTGCACGTCGAGCAGCAGAGCCATGTCGGCGACGTTGCGGCCCATTGGACCCTCGACGCCCATCTGCGCATGGAAAACCTCGAAATCCGGCCCGGCGGGCACGAGCCCCTGCGACGGGCGGAAGCCGTAGACATTGTTCCAGGCGGCCGGGTTGCGCAGCGAGCCGCCGAAGTCGCTGCCGTCGGCGACGGGAACCATGTCGAGCGCCAGCGCCACCGCCGCACCGCCGCTCGACCCGCCGGCGGTGAGCGCCGGATCGAAAGCGTTCAGCGTCGGCCCGAAAACGTTGTTGTAGGTGTTGGAGCCGAGCCCGAATTCGGGGACATTGGTCTTGCCGATGATGATGGCGCCGGCATCGCGGATGCGCTCGACGAAGAAATCGTCTTCCTGCGGCACGAAATCGGCGAAGAGCGGCGAGCCGAAGGAGGTCCTGAGCCCAATGGTCGAGGCAAGGTCCTTGATGGCGATGGGCAGACCGAAGAGCGTTCCGGTTTCGCTCGCCTGCCTGCTATCGGCCGCGTCGGCCTCGCGCAGGATGTCGCCGCGGTCGCGCAGCGAGACGATGGCGTTGACGAGCGGGTTGACCGCTTCGATGCGGTCGAGGAAGGCCGTCACCACCTCACGTACGGAAAGC
This sequence comes from Mesorhizobium loti, assembly GCF_013170705.1. Taxonomy (NCBI): domain Bacteria; kingdom Pseudomonadati; phylum Pseudomonadota; class Alphaproteobacteria; order Hyphomicrobiales; family Phyllobacteriaceae; genus Mesorhizobium; species Mesorhizobium loti. The sequence continues at coordinate 1,961,787 of NZ_CP033334.1, forward strand.
TTCCTGTGGCGGATCGCGTCGGCCAGTTCGACTGCGGACAGGCGGCAGATGTCGCCGGCCGAAGGCACCGCATGTTTGGTCCGGGGACGCATCATCAGCTGACTTTCTGCAAGGCCTGATCGACATCCTTGGCCAGCGGGATCGCCGGTTGAGCGCCCGGCTTCAGGCAGGCCAGCGAGCCAGCCGTACCGGCGCGCGCCAGCGCCTTTTCGAGCGTGAGGCCGGACGACAGGCCGGCAGCGAAGTAACCGCAGAAGGTGTCGCCGGCGCCGACCGTGTCGACGGGGGTGATCTTCATTGCCGGAACGGTCAGGAAGTCGGTCGGCGTCGCCGCCATGACGCCGTCGCCGCCGAGCGTGACGACGATGGTGCGGCCGGTTTTCGCGGCGAAGTCGCGCATGCGTGCCGCACGGTCGCGGCCGTTCAGCGCCAGCGCCTCGCCATAGAGGTCGAACTCGGTCTCGTTGGCGACGGCATAATCGGCCTTGCCGAGGAAAGCCGCCGCGTCGCCCTGGAAAGGAGCGGTGTTGAGCACGGTGACGGCGCCGGCCGCCCGCGCCTGGTCGAGCGCGGCATCGACGGTCGCCAGCGGGATCTCGTGCTGGAGCAGCACGACGTCGCCCTTTTTCAGGAAGGCCTTGGAAAGGTCGCCGGGCACCACGGAAGCATTGGCGCCGGGGACCACGGCGATGATGTTCTCGCCGTCGTCACCGACCATGATCAGCGCCGTGCCGGTCGAGGCAAAGGTTTCGCCCACGCCCGACAGATCGACCTTGGCCTCGCGCAGCAATGCCAGCGCCTCGCCGGCGAAACTGTCCTTGCCGACGGCGCCGACCATGCGCACCGGGGCACCGGCGCGTGCGGCGGCCAGCGCCTGGTTGGCGCCCTTGCCGCCGGGCGCCGTGGCGAAACCGGAGCCGCTCACCGTTTCGCCGGGACTCGGCAGGCGGTCGACTTTGGCGATAAGGTCGAGGTTGATTGAGCCGATGACGATAATCAAGCAAGGCCTCCTGCCGGTATGAATTCAAGGTTCCGGAACGTCCACGGTGCGTGGGGGCGAAGACGGGCCGTTCCAATCGCGCGGGAAGCTAGCCTGTAAGGTCGCGGCTTGCCAGACCACGCGAATGGTCCAGCTCGATTTGTGGTATCGTGCGCTATTCACAACGCACGGTGACGGTGCCCTGATAGCTGCCGGCGGGAAAGATACCGCTCGACTTCGTGGCGGTTAGATCGACTTGCATGGGGTGGGTGCCGTTGACGACCCTTTGCGGCACGCTGCCGTTGATATCGACACCCGAACCATCGAGGCGGAAGACCGAGGCGAAGGTCACATTGGTGCTGCCGCCGCTCGGCGCGGACGAGAACGCGGCAGGTGGCGGCGCCGAAACAGAATAACAATCAAGCAAGTTAAGTATCGAGCACAGCAGCGAGTTCGCCACCACGGTGGCACTGGCGCTCGATCCGCCTGCCTGCTTGGACCCCAGTATACTGATGGCGGGATTTGCGGTCATCGTTCCCGATGCCCCGACCATGATGGTGCAGGTGCCGATGATCGCCGCTTGCGCCGGAACACAGAAGCCGGCAAATGCTGCCATCGCAAGCAGCGCGCGGTTATTTCTTCTTCTTCTTTTTCTTGCCATCGCTATTTCCGGTCCTGAGGCTCCAGCCCTCGTTGGCCCATCCGGGTGATGCGGCCGTCGGAGCAGTGGTGGCAACGCTTGCCGTCGTGCCGCCGTCGACATTGACGCCCATCTTCAACAGCTTCAGTTCCATTTGCAGGCGCTGCACCTCGAGTTCATAGAGCCGGCTGCAGTCGAGACGCCTTGGTGTCCGGCCGATCGGGATCACCACCCGGCCATAGGTGGCGACGTCATTGTTCGACTGGTTGTTGCCCCTGATGACGCCGAGATCGAGATAGGCGCCGCTTCCGGAAACCGCCGAGCGGCAGGTGGTGCCATCGGCAGCGTGCACCTCGTCTTGCCCCTGGGGCAAGGTGACGCCGGGCAGATTGAATCCGGTCTCGTTCTGGTTGAGGTTGTAGACATCCTGGGCCAGAGCCGGCGCAGCGCTTGCCACGGTAACCGCGAGTGCCAGCGTCAGGACTTGCGATGTCCAAAGAACTTTCCGCATATCTGTGCCTTTATCTGGGTCTGCTGATTGGGAAAGGGGATGCTTTCGGTACAGATACGCACTTTACGGTCCGCGGCGCCGTCGAAGGGCACGACCACAAGCACGGGACGGGAAGCCTGCGAAGCCAGCTGGAAGACACTGGGAGAGATTTTGGCTTCCACTGGTTGAAAATCCTGATCATAGACGTGGACTTCGATCTTGATCTTCTGGTCGTAGGGATTGGCCGGGAAAACGCGGACCGCGAAGACGTCAGTGAAACTGTTGACCTCGCCGCGCATCGGCGACATCGACTGAGCCGCCGCGGCAACAGGGATCAGGCCGACGGCCAGCGCCGTCGCCAAGGTTTCAGAAAATGTCAAGGATGCCTCCTTCCCGAGGGCTATTCGCAGCGCACTGTCACGGTTGCCTGATAGTTTCCGGCGGCGAAGCGGTTGCTGCCGCCCTTGGTGCCGGCGAGGTGGACCGTGACGAGATCGGCGCCGGGCGTGGTCAGGCTGGTGGCCGAGCCTGTCTCCGCGATCGTGTGGGCACCGCTCGCCGAATAGGTTGGCGTCCAGGTGATGGCCGTGGTGTCGGCGGCTGGCACCGTGGTGGTGGTGACCGGGTCGACGCTTAGCGACACACCTCCGGTGGTGGTGAGCGTGACCGTCCCCGCCGAGCCACCGCTGTTATGCGAGCTCAATGATTGGAGATCGGGGCTCACCGTCATCGTACCGTTGGTGGCGACCACCAGCGTACAGGTCGCGGTGATCGTGCCGTTGAAAATGACATTCTGCGTCGTGGCCAACGCCGTTTGGTCCATACAGCCGACCAGCATGGCTGCACCGACGACAGTGCGAAACAACCTCATCGAGACCTCCTATTAAGCCGGATCGCCCGAATTAACATGGGTCATCATCGCTTTATCGTGGTTAATTTAGGGTAAACTAAAATAGCTAGTTGAAGTAGTTGTCGTGCAACCGGTGGGTTGTCGTTGGTTGTAGGGAAGAAAACCGCCACACAATTGTTATCAATACTTCTAATTCATAAAGATATGTAGATTTCTATGGACAATAACTGGAAAATCGATATTTTACGACGACACTTGCCCCGCCTCCCAGCCCAGGATGGCGCGCTTGCGGGTCAGGCCCCAGTGATAGCCGGTGAGATCGCCGGACTTGCCGATGGCGCGATGGCAAGGCACCACGAAGGAGAGCGGGTTGGCGCCATTGGCGGCACCGACCGCGCGGCTGGCGCTCGGCGCGCCGATGCTGGCGGCGATCGAGGAATAGGTGCGGGCCTTGCCCATCGGAATCTGCAGCAACGCCTCCCATACCCGCACCTGGAAGTCGGTGCCGATCATGACGACATGCAGCGGCTGGTCGGGCCGCCACAATGTCGGATCGAAGATGCGCGCGGCGTAAGGGCCGGTGGCAGCCATGTCCTCGACGTAGACGGCGTTCGGCCAGCGGCCGGACATGTCGGCGAACGACGCACGTTCCTCGCCCGGGTCGCTGAAGGCGAGGCCGGCAAGGCCACGGTCGGTGGCCATGATCAGGGCGGTGCCGAAGGGCGAGGGGTGATAGCCGTAGCGGATGGTGAGGCCGGCGCCGCGCGTCTTGTAGTCGCCTGGCGACATCGCCTCATGGGTGACGAACAGGTCATGCAGCCGTCCGGGTCCGGACATGCCCAGTTCAAACGAGGTTTCGAGCAGCGGCATGCCGGAATCGAGCAGCCGGCGGGCGTGGTCGAGCGTCACCGCCTGCAGGAAGGCTTTTGGCGACAGGCCGGCCCAGCGGGTGAAGAGTTTTTGCAGGCCGGTCGGCGTCTCGCCGACCTCCTCGGCAAGCTCCTCGAGCGAGGGCTGGTCGCGGTAGTCGAGGCTGATCTTCTCGATGGCGCGGCGCACGATCTCGTAGTCGCTGCCTTGCGGCGTGATGTCCTTCTTGAGGACTGCTGTGTGTGTGCTCATCGAACCGTCTCCTTGGCCGGGAATATCGCCCCTTGGGGCGCCGATCGCCACCCGAAACTTGCCTTCTTGCCGCGCATGTCCAGATAGATTCGGGATTCATGCCCAGGAGTCGCTCATGGCTGGCGAGAAAGTGCACCTGACCGGGGCGAAGGAAACCTTGCTGATGACGCTCTACGGCAAGGCGCTGGAGAGCCGGCTGCCCCATTCACTGCTTGCGGATCATTTCGCCGACGAGGCGGTGCGCAAGATCGACTATGATTTCTCCAGGCTCAAGGTCGACGAGAATCTCGGCATCGGCCTGGCGATCCGGGCCAAGACACTGGATGTCCGTGTCGAGGATTTCCTGGCCAGGAACCCCGGCGCCATCGTGCTGCACCTGGGTTGCGGGCTCGATACGCGCGTCTTCCGTGTCGATCCACCGCCAGGCGTGGACTGGTTCGATGTCGACTACTCCCAGGTCATCGAACTCAGGCGCAGGCTCTACCCGTCCCGCGACCACTACCATCTCATCGCTTCGTCGGTGACCGAGGCCGGCTGGCTGGCTGCAGTGCCGCGCAACCGCCCGGCCATGGTGGTGGCGGAAGGGCTGACACCCTATCTCCCCGCCGACGAGGGGCTGCGCCTGGTTTCGCGGCTTGTCTCGCATCTTGCCGGCGGCGAACTGATGTTCGACGCCTACAGCCGTTTCGGGCTGACGCTGCTTCGCCTCAATCCGACCATCAAGGTCACGGGTGCCGAGGTCCACTGGGCGATCGATGATCCGCACGAGCTGGAACTGGCGGTTCCGAAACTGCGGTTCGTCGAGGATATTTCCGCCTACAAGCCTGAACACGCCGCCCGCATGGGCTGGTCCGCCAAACTGTTCGTTCGGCTTTGGAAACACATTCCGGCGCTGCGAAAAGTAGGCAGGCTTCTGCGCTATCGCTTCTAGATTCAGCGCGCCTTTGCGGTCGCGAGAGCGCGCGAAAAGGCGGTGGCAAAGCTCTCGCGGGAATCGGGGTCGAGAAAGCCGCCGATCGGCACGTTCTGGCCTTGCGCTTCCACGGTCATTCTGGTGATGCCGATCTCGGCGTGACGGGCGACCGAAAACCGCGCCCAGAACGGATTGAAGCGGTGCGCTTCCGATTTTCCCGAAGGGGCTGTCTTGCGAATATCGAGGCTGGTGCGGGACACCGACACCTCCTCGCGGGCGCGGGCGGCCCGATAGTTGGCGCGGAAGGCGATGTAGACGGCGACCACGTCGAGGCCGAAGAAGCCGAACACCGGCCACGCACCACGCGACAGGAAAAACGCGCCCGTCACCAGCCAGCCGAACAGCAGCGCGCCCATCAGGACCAGGAAACCTGTCCTGCCCAGCGACCGGTGTGGGGTCAGCAATGCGTGAAAGAAGGGCTCGTCAGCCTGGAACGAGGCGTTTGTGTAGCTCATGACAGGATATTATAGGAGGGAAATGGCGAGCCCCAAGTCCAAAGATTCTTCCATGCCCGAAAAAAAGCTACCGGCCGGACGACGTGACGGATCGAACGCCAAGCCGCGTCCACGGCCGGTGCGGCGGACGTCACGCTATACTCCGGCCGAAGTGCATGAGATCTTCCGGCGCTTTTCGGTGCAGCGGCCGGAACCGAAGGGTGAGCTTGAACATGTCAACGCCTTCACGCTGCTGGTGGCGGTGGTGCTTTCGGCGCAAGCGACCGATGCCGGCGTCAACAAGGCGACGCGGGCGCTGTTCAAGGCCGCCGATACGCCACGGAAGATGGTGGCGCTGGGTGAAGCCAAGGTCGGCGAATACATCAGGACCATCGGCCTCTGGCGCAACAAGGCCAAGAACGTCATCGCATTGTCGGAGGCGGTGATCCGCGACCATGGCGGAGAGGTCCCTGATGACCGCGATGAGCTGGTCAGGCTGCCGGGGGTCGGGCGCAAGACCGCCAATGTCGTGCTCAACATGGCCTTCGGCCAGCACACGATGGCGGTCGATACGCATATTTTCCGGATCGGCAATCGGCTAGGCCTGGCGCCCGGCAAGACGCCCGAGCAGGTCGAGCAGGGGATGCTGAAGATCATCCCGGACGAGTATATGCGCCATGCGCATCACTGGCTGATCCTGCATGGCCGCTACGTCTGCAAGGCGCGCAAGCCGGACTGCCCGGCCTGCGTCATCGCCGATATCTGCAAGGCCGAGGAGAAGACGACCAGCATTCCAGCACCCCTGGTGCCGATCGCCCCACTTGAAACCGTACCAGCTGACGATCAGTAGCCGTAACCGCGCGCCATCGCCGCCGCGAAGACCGGGATCAGCAGGAAGACGAAGGCTTCCGCGCGGATGTAGGTCTTCACCGAGGCCAGTTCGCTCGCCGGCACGGCGAAGGAGGGGTTGGCGCTGGCCTGCCTGTTCCAGGAAATGAAGCGCACGGTCGGGACGATCGACAGCAGGCCGACAATGCCAAAGGCCACCATCTTGGCCCAGAACACCCAGTTGGAGACGTAGAACTCCCACCCCTTGAGGCCCCAGAAGACGCGGCCGATGCCGACGATGATGATCAGCGCGGCGATGATGCCATAGTGGCGGTCGATGCCGGCGAGCCGCTTGAGCGTCGCGGCGGGCAGGTCGCCGCGGATCAGCACGAATTCGGCGCCGATGATCCCCGCCAGGGAAAACACCAGCAGATGATGGACAATGGCAAGCACAAGGTCGGTCGTGTCCATGCTTCTTCCCTTGGGTTTGAGCACCAGCCCGCGTCGGAGAAGATCGCGTGGCAATGTGCTGACATCAGCCTGCCGGGAAAATAACACCGTCGGGCGGAATTCCCATAGCGGAGCCACGGAACCGGACATGCGGCTTTTCTGGATGATGGGGCGTTTCGCGCTGGCCCTTGCACAGCGGGGGCTATTTGCTAAGCGCGGATAATTTCAGCGAGGCAATCCCATGAACAATCCGCACGGCGCTCCGGTCATCGAGACGGAGCGAACCATTCTCAGGGCGCACCGGCTGGAGGATTTCGACGCCTATGCCACGATGTGGGCAGACCCGGCCGTCACCCGCTTCATCGGCGGCAAGCCGCGCACGCGCGAGGAAAGCTGGATGCGCTTCTTGCGCCATGCCGGCCTGTGGTCGCTGCTCGGCTACGGCTTCTGGGCGATCGAGGAGAAGGCGACGGGCCGCTTCGTCGGCGAGGCCGGTTTTCACGACCTCAAGCGTGACATGCAACCGTCGATCGAAGGCATTCCCGAGGCCGGATGGGCACTGGCTCCGGCCGTGCACGGCGCCGGTCTCGCCACCGAGGTCGTCGGCCGCGTGCTGGCCTGGGGAGAAGAAACCTTCGGACGTACGAAAACCGTCTGCATCATCGATCCGGAGAACACCGCATCGTTGAATGTCGCTGGCAAGGTCGGCTATCGCGAAGTGTTGCGGACCACTTATCATGACGCCCCGACAGTGCTGCTGGAGCGGCTCGCCTGAGCTGGAATTGGGCCTCTACCCCGCCTTGCGGCGCAGTTTCCGCGCAAGGTCGGCCCATGGATCGGCGCTCTGCGCGGCCGGCGTCAAGCTCCGGCCCAGCAGCACCGTCGAGACATCGAAAGGCGTCGGCCTGGCGATCCCATAGCCCTGGGCATAGTCGACGCCGATGATCTTCAGAGCGGCGGCGATATCGTCGCTCTCGACGAACTCGGCGATGGTACGCTTGCCCATGACCTTGCCGATGTGGTGGATCATCTCGACCATGGCGCGGTCGATGCGGTCGTCAAGCATGTCCTTGACGAAGCTGCCGTCGATCTTGAGGTAGTCGACCGGCAGGTGCTTCAGATAGGCGAAGGATGACATGCCGGAGCCGAAATCGTCGAGCGCGAAGCGGCAGCCCAGGCCGCGCAGATCGGCAATGAAGCGCATGGCGTTGGTGAGATTGGCGATAGCGCTGGTTTCGGTGATCTCCAGGCAGATCATGGCAGGCGAAATGCCGTGGATGAGGAACTGCTCGCGCAGGAAGCCGAGAAACGTCTCGTCGCCGAAAGTCGCTCCGGAAAGATTGATGGCGCATGTGGCGATCGGTGGCGTGCGCGGATCGGCCTGCCGGGCGGCCAGGATGCGGAAGGTGTTGCGCACCACCCAGCGGTCGATCGACGGCATCAGGCCGTAGCGCTCGGCAGCGGGAATGAAGCTCTGCGGGGTGACGAAGCTGCCGTCTTCGTCGGCCAGCCGCAGCAGGATCTCAATATGCGCTCCCGCCTCGACGACGTCGTCGTTGAGCGGCCAGATTTCCTGGGCGTGAAGCCTGAAGCGGTTTTGCTCCAGCGCGGCGTGCAGGCGCTGTACCCAGGCCATCTCGCCGAAGCGCTCACGCAAGGCCATGTCGCCATCGCTGTGGATCTGGACGCGGTTGCGGCCCTTTTCCTTGGCCATGTAGCAGGCGACGTCGGCGGCCCGCAGCGTCTCCTCGATCGTCACCTGCGCGTTGGCGATCTCCACCATGCCGATACTGACACTGGTGTTGAAGGGTCTTCCGTCCCAGGCGAAATGCAGGTCCTGCACCGCCGCGCGCAGCCTTTCGGCGATATCGGCTGCGTTGGTGGCATCGCAATCAACGAGCAGCACGCCGAACTCGTCGCCGCCCAGCCGGGCGAGTACGTCGCCGGACCGCAATTCGCGGGTCAGCAGTGAGGAAATCTGGCGCAGCAACTGGTCACCCGCGGCGTGACCGCACGTATCGTTGACCAGCTTGAACTGGTCGAGATCGAGATACATCAAGGCGTGCTGCCGGGGCTTGCCTTGCAGTTCGACGATGGTCCTTTCCAACCGGCTTTCGAAATCACGCCGGTTGGCGAGCCCAGTCAATGCGTCATGCGAGGCCTGCCATGAAAGCCGCTCGATATAGTCCTCTTCGCGCGTCATATCGTGGAAGGCGAGCACCGCGCCGACGATTTCACCGGAAACGATCAGCGGCGCGCCGGTCAGCGCTACGGGAACAACAGAGCCGTCCAGCCGCTGCAGCAATTGCGGACGGGCGCTGGAACGGCGCGGTTCACCGGCCAGCAGACGCTCGACCAGCTGCGGATCCTCGACGCTGGTATCCTTGTCGACAAGGCGAAACAGCGATGCGACCGGTTTGCCCCTGGCAGCGCCGAGCGGGCAGGCCAGCAGTTTCTCGGCCACCGCGTTCATGTAGTCCAGCCGCCCGTCACGGCCGGTGCTGATGACAGCCTGGCCGATCGAAGCCAGCGTAACCTGCGCGCGCTCGCGCTCGGCATTGAGCGCCAGCTGGAAGGCCTGGCGCTGCGCCAGGAGCTTGCGGGTACGCCATACGGCCAGCAGGATCAGCAAGGCGGCGGTGACGAGATTGGCCAAGGTGAGCAGCGTGCGGATGAAGCGCGATCCCTCGCCCAGACTGTCCGAGAAGGCCTTGGACAGTGGGCTGACCTGACGATCGAGCCGATGGATTTCCGCTTTCCAGGCACTGATCTCGGCTGCCGACGCCGGCACCTTGCTGAGCGTCGCATGCATGGTGTCGCCGAGCCGCTGGATGGCGAGAATCATCGTGTCGGCCGCCGCCCAGTGCCGAATAGCGGTATCGAGATAGCTGAACTTCCGGAAATTCTGGAACAGCCAGATCAGCCCGGTGACGTCGTCCGGGTGGTTTCTGCCCTGCAGAAAGCCTGTGCGCGCTGCCTCTGTATCGGGCTCGGGCTGCTCGAGCGCCAGGCGCGCCGAGCGATCGGCCAGCGGAACGGCGATCGCCTCGCGATACTCGGTGAAGAACTCCTCATTGCCGGTGTCCGCATACAGGCTGAGGAAATAGATGGCGTGCTTTTGCCCCTTGGACCATTGGCTTTCCCCGCCGACATAGGCGCGAACCGCCGAAAGCGTGTACAGGCTGAGGCTGGCGACCAGCGCCTGGATAAGCACGACGGCGATGAACGGCCAGACGAGCCCGAGAAGACGGGGGCTGGCGTCCATCGATGACGGCTTCTTCGAATTCACGGACGTGCCATGATCCTGTCAGCGTGTCTGTCCGACTGTTTCATCCGTCGGTTGAGACGATTTTCTTCCCCTCATGTCGCGCAAATGGCGACAGCAACCGGGTATCACGGGGGGCTTAACAGCAAATAAATAGTTCCGTTCTCTATAAAGCCATTTCTTGATTTGGGTGGCTGAATATTACGCAACGTCAAGTGACTGCTTCAAGTTGAATCAGTTTGTATTCGACGCTTATCGATCCTTTTCGGGCTCGTAACCGCGGGTCAGGGCAGCGCCTCCGCCGCAAGACTTGCCTGTTCGAGCAGGGAGGCGTCCTCGCCGAAGGCACGGGTGGCGCGGGCCGCCGCCTCGAGCAGCGGACGTTTCATACGCTGAAGGAAGGCGGCATCGACGCGCGTGCTCGGACCCGCCAGCGTCAACGCGCCGAGCAGGTTGCGCCCCGGCCCGAACACCGGTGCCGAGACGCCCGCCGTCTCGGGGTCGCGGTCGCCGATGGCGAGGCAGTTGCAGGTTCTTCGGATGGTCTCGTAGGGTTCCCCCGGTTGGCCGGAAAACGCCGCAAGCACGCGTCCGCCGGAGCCGACAAGCAAGGGCAATACGTCGCCCTCGCGTATGGTGTAGCGGATCGGATGCTTGGATTCGACACGGTAGAGGCAGGTGCGGACGTCACCCGAGCGGACATAGAATGCGACGCTCTCCCAGCTGTGCTCCGAGAGGTCGCGCATGATCGGCAACAGGATGTCGACCGCCACGACCGAACGCTGATAGAGGGCGCCGAGCCGGAAGGCGGCGGGCCCGACGCGGTAGCGCCCATCGTCAAGGCGCTCGAGCAACTGCCCGCGCAGCAGTGAATTCGCCAGCCTCAGGATCGTACTCTTGTAGAGGCCGGTGCGCGCCGCGATCTCGGCCAGGCTGAGCGAGCGGTCGGCGGCTGTAAAGGCATCGAGGATCGCAATCGCTCGATCAAGTGCCGCGACACCTTCGGCCGATCTACGCCGAAGCTCTGTATCCGCCGGTTTGTTTGGTGAGTCCATTTGCAGTCCCAGTTCGGAGAAACCCGAGCGGGGTCACTCTGTCGCGCTCCCAGACCGTTCTGTCCAGCAGAATATCGTTCCCGTTGACAGAACTTGGTAACATCTGCTTGAACTCGATCACGGGTCTGTGAATGCAGGCACGTTTGGCAGGCACCGGAGGAGGTGTCGTGATTTGGAGGAATCCCATGCTGAACAGACGCAGATTTTTGATGAGCACGGCCTCGGCAGGCGCTGCCGGCCTTGCAGGACTTCATCTCACTCCCGCTTTCGCTGAAGGCGCACCGCAGATCCAGATTTTCGTGCCGGCGGCACCCGGCGGCGGCTGGGACCAGACAGGGCGCACGATGGACCAGGTGCTGCGCTCGGAGAAGCTGATCTCCGGCTCGCAGATCACCAATGTCGGCGGCGCCGGCGGCACGGTCGGGCTGCCGCAGTTCATCAGCCAATGGAACGGCAAGGGCAATTCGCTGATGGTCGCCGGCATGGTCATGGTCGGCGCCATCATCGCCAACAAGGCCGCCAACAATCTGACGCAGGTCACGCCGGTCGCCCGTCTCACCGGTGAATTCGAAGCGCTGGTGGTGCCGGCGGAATCGCCATTCAAGACCGCCGCCGATTTCGTCGCCGCGCTGAAAGCCGATCCGACGAAGGTTCCGGTGGCCGGCGGCTCCGCCGGTGGCTCCGACCACATCCTGTTCGGCCTGATCGCCAAGACCGTTGGCGTTCCGGCAACCAGCCTTTCCTACGTGCCGTTCGCCGGCGGCGGCGAGGCCCTGTCGGCGCTGCTCGGCAACCAGGTGGCGGCCGGCATCTCCGGCTTTGGCGAATTCTCCGAACAGGTCAAGGCGGGTGCGCTCAGGCTGCTCGCCATCTCGGCCGACAAGCGCCAGGACGGCATCGACGCGCCGACGCTGAAGGAAGCCGGCATCGATGTCGAACTGTTCAACTGGCGCGGCGTTTTCGCGCCTCCCGGCGTGTCCGATGCCGACAAGGCGGCGATGATCACGCTGGTGGAGACCATGGCCAAGAGCGATGCCTGGGCCACGGAGTGCAAGAACCGCAACTGGACGCCCATCCTGCTTACCGGCGACGACTATGCGAAATTCGTCGCCGAGGACTCGGCGCGTATCGAAGCCATCCTCAAGGATCTCGGCCTCGCCTGATCTCCCCAGGGGGATGGCGCAAGCCGTCCCCCAATTCTCAAGTCCATCGATCGCATCGCGGATGAGATCGGTCATGGCTGGCAGAGAGGGCCGATGACAGCTGTCTTGGCCCGTAATCCTGGGGAGGACATTTCATGAGCACCATCAACCAGCCGACGGCGCCCCCGCGCCTTGCCGTGCCGGAATTGCTTGTTGGCATCGGCCTTCTCGCCTGCGCCGGCGCCGTTGCCTGGCAGACGCTGGCGATCCCGGTGTCGCCGCTCTATTCCAAGGTCGGGCCGACCGTCTTTCCCTATCTCACCATGGTCGGTCTGGTGGTGCTCTCGCTGCTGCTCATCCTCGCCGCGTTTCGTGGCGGCTGGCAACCGGAGGAGGAAAAGGAAACGCCGACCGACTGGAAGGCGATGGGCTTCGTCGTCATCGGCCTTGTCGCCAACCTGCTGCTTATTCGGCCGCTTGGCTTCACGGCGGCATCGGTCATCATGTTCGTTCTCGTCTGCTACGGCTTCGGCAGCAGGCATACGCTGCGCGACGCGCTCACCGGCCTTGTCCTGGCGCTGGCCGCCTATTTCGGTTTCGCCAGGGCGCTCGGCGTCAACATCGGTGCCGGTTTCATCGAGAGCCAGCTGAACACGGTGATCGACGCGATCATCGGCGGGTTTGGAGCGTGAGGCCATGAGCACGCTTGAACAACTCGCCCACGGCTTCTCGGTCGCCTTCACCCCGGTCAATCTTCTGTGGTGCCTGCTCGGCACCACGCTCGGCACCGCCATCGGCGTGCTGCCGGGCCTGGGGCCGGCGCTGACCATCGCGCTGCTTCTGCCGATCACCTATCAGGTGGCGCCGGAAGCCTCCTTCATCCTGTTCGCCGGCATCTATTATGGCGCCATGTATGGCGGCTCGACAACCTCGATCCTGCTCAACACGCCGGGTGAAAGCGCCACCATCGTCACCGCGCTGGAAGGCAACAAGATGGCGCGGTCCGGCCGTGGCGGAGCTGCCCTTGCCACCTCGGCGATCGGTTCCTTCGTTGCCGGCACCCTCGGCACGCTGGGCGTCGCCTTCCTGGCGCCGGTGGTGGTGAAGTTCGCGCTGGCCTTCGGACCGGCCGAATATTTCTCGCTGATGGTGCTGGCCTTCATCACGGTTTCGGCCGTGCTCGGCTCCTCCTCGGTGCGCGGGCTCACCAGCCTGTTTGCCGGCTTTGTTATCGGCATGATCGGCGTCGACCTGCAGACCGGCCAGCCGCGCTTCACCTTCGGCACGACCGAACTGCTCGACGGCGTCGACGTCATCATCGCAGCCGTCGGCCTGTTCGCGGTCGGCGAGACGCTCTACATGGCTTCGCGCCGCTATGCCGGCAAGGACGAGATCGTACCGCTGAAAGGCTCGCTCTACATGACCGCGGCCGAATGGGGCCGCTCATGGAAGGCCTGGCTGCGCGGTGCGGCGATCGGCTTCCCGATCGGCGCCATGCCGGCCGGCGGCGCGGAAATCCCGACCTTCCTGTCCTATGCCATCGAAAAGAAGCTGTCGAAGCACAAGGAGGAGTTCGGCACGGTCGGCGCCATCGAGGGCGTCGCCGGTCCCGAGGCAGCCAACAACGCGTCCGCAGCCGGCGTGCTGGTGCCGATGCTGACGCTTGGCCTGCCGACCTCGGCGACGGCCGCGATCATGCTGTCCGCCTTCCAGAGCTACGGCATCAACCCGGGGCCGCTGCTTTTGACGACGCAGGCCAATTTGGTCTGGGGCCTGATCGCCAGCCTGTTCATCGCCAACGTGATCCTCGTCATCCTCAATTTGCCGTTGATCGGGCTGTGGGTGCGGCTGCTGAAGATCCCGGCGCCGCAGCTTTATGCAGGCATACTGGTGTTCGCGACCGTCGGCACGTACGGCATTTCGCAATCGCCCATCGATCTGGTCATCCTCTATTTGCTGGGGGCGGCGGGCTTCCTGATGCGGCGCTTCGATTTCCCGACCGCGCCGGTCATCATCGGCATGATCCTGGGGCCGCTCGCCGAAACCCAGTTCCGCCGGGCAATGACCATCTCGAATGGCGACTGGTCGGTGTTCTACAAGCATCCGCTGTCGCTGACGCTGCTGACGCTCGCCTTCATCGGCCTGGTCGGGCCGCATATCTGGGCCTTCATCGAGCATCGCCGGCGGCGTGGCCCAGAGCACGTGCCGGGCGATGCCTGACCGATTTGAGAAGATATGACTGACCTGCTTTCCGGTATCCGCGTCCTCGACCTGACCAATGTTCTGGCCGGGCCTTATTGTGCCTATCAGCTGGCGCTGCTGGGGGCTGACGTGATCAAGGTCGAGGGGCCGCATGGCGGCGACCTGGCGCGCCAGCTCGGCGGTTCGCCAAGGCTCAACCAAGCCGGCATGGGCGCCTCGTTCCTGGCGCAGAATGCCGGCAAACGATCCGTCATGCTCGATCTGAAGACAGAAGCCGATCGTGAACGCTTCCTCGACCTTGTCGCCAGTGCAGACGCGCTGGTAGAGAATTTCCGCCCCGGCGTGATGGATCGGCTCGGCCTTGGCTACGAGGCGCTCAAGGCGGTCCGCCCCGGCCTTGTCTATTGCGCGATATCGGGCTTCGGCCAGACCGGGCCGATGCGCGACAATCCCGCCTATGACCAGATCATCCAGGGCCTGTCAGGCATCATGAGCATTACCGGCACGCCGGAAACGGCGCCGCTGCGTGTCGGCTATCCCGTCGCCGATACGCTGGGCGGGCTGGTCGGTGCGTTCGCGATTGCATCGGCGCTGGTCAAGCAGAAGACCTCAGGCGAGGGTGCCTTCCTCGACGTCTCAATGCTCGAATGCACGCTTTCCGCGCTCGGCTGGCCGGTGTCGAATTATCTGACGGCCGGGGTCGATCCCAAGCCGATGGGCAATGAGAACATGACGGCGGCACCCTCCGGCGCCTTTCGCACCGGCGACGGGCTGCTCAATATCGCCGCCAACAAGCAGGAGCAGTTCGTAACGCTTTGCCGGCTGATCGGGCGACCGGAGCTGGCCTTGGACCCGCGCTTTGCGGAGCGCGAGACACGCAAGCGCAACCGCGCGGCGCTGAAAGTCGAGATCGAGGAGGCCCTGGCAGGCGCGTCGGCGGCGGCCTGGGAAGAGGCGCTCAATCGGGCGGGCGTCCCGGCGGGCAGGGTGCTGACGATCCCGCAAGTGCTGGGCGAACCGCAGGTACTGGAACGGCAGGTGACCGCGAATTTTGACGATGTCGCCGGGATGGACAGGCCGCTGACCGTTCTGCGCGGCGGTTTCATGGTCGACGGCAAGGCGCCTTTGCCGACAAAGCCGCCACCGGTGCTCGGTGAGCATATGGACGAGGTTTTCGCCCTCCTGCCGCCGCGCGCCAAGGCCAAGGCACGGGCATGAGCAGTTCCGGGAAGAAGTCAGGCCGTGAACGCGGCGAGGAGTGGTGGCAGACCGGCATCATCGAGATGAGCCCCGGCGTCATCCGGCTGCGCGGCTATGAAATACAGGACCTGATCGGTCGCGTCAGCTTCCCCGCGATGATCTGGCTGATGCTGCGTGGCGAATTGCCAAGCGAGGACCAGGCCGCATTGCTCGGCATTGCGCTGGGCGCGGCCGTCGACCATGGGCCGCAGGCACCATCCATCGCCATCGCCCGCATGGCCGCGACCTGCGGTGTCGGCATCAACAGTGCCATGGCTTCGGCCATCAATGTGCTCGGCGACGTGCATGGTGGTGCCGGCGAGCAGGCGCTGTCTTTCTACGGCGATATCGCCGTGTCGATCGATGGCGGGACAGTGCTGGATGAGGCGGTCTCGGTACGTCTGGACCGGTTTTTCGCCGAGGAAAAAGGGTATGTGCCAGGGCTCGGCCACCGCTTTCACCCGATCGATCCACGTGCGCCGCGCCTGCTGGAACTGACCCGCGCATTTGCCGCGCGTGGGGTGGTCAATGGACGGTTCGCCGACATCGCCGGGGCTGTTGAGGCGGAGGTCGCGCGGCGCAAGGGCAGGAAGATCCCGCTCAACATCGATGGCGCGACCGCCGTCATCTATGGCGAACTCGGCTTTCCGCCGCCGCTGACGCGCGGGCTCTTCGTGCTGTCGCGCTCCGTCGGCATCCTGGCGCATGCCTGGGAACAGTCGCAACAGGGTGAGCGCAACAAGGGGCCCCTGCCGCGTGAGTGGCTGTGGGCCTATACCGGCACGCCGCTGCGACCATTCCCCGGCGAGAATGAGACTGGCGACTGACACCCAGGGTCTTTTGCTTCGACGCAATCCCCAGGGGAACGCCATGCGCTTTTCCCGGGAAACCGTTCCACGCTTTTCTGGAATTGCCTATGCTTGGCCCGGCGGCAAGGGTTCGGGAAGCTTCAGGGTCTTCACCAGCGTCGACAGATCGGGTTCATCGATGAGCATCGCCGCGTCGGCCGGCGCCAGCCAGGCGCGCTGGCGGCGTTTGGCTTCCTGCCAATCAGCAAGCTCTTCGGTCACTTCAAGCAGATAGACGATGACGTCGACGCGGACAAAGCGGTTGGCCAGCCGTTTCCAGTAGGAATAGGTGCCGGCCGGCTCCCTCAGCGCCTTGCCGAGCACGCCGGCTTCCTCCTGCGCCTCGATGGTGGCCGCCTTGCGTCCACTCTTGCCTTTCATAGGCCAACCCTTGGGAACGATGAAGCGCCTCGTCGTTCTCGACGTGACCAGCATGACTTCGAAATCACCGCCCGCGGTCAACCGAAAGGGGATCGCCGCGACCTGGCGGATTCGCTCGCCTTTCTTGGCCTTGCGCACGGCCTTTTTCTTGGTGGCTGCCATTCGTAAAAATCCAGTCGGTGCAGTGCCCCATAGCTTGATACGGCGCCTTTGCAAAACCCCAAACTGCCGCAGGGTACTCGAACGCCCCTATCATGTAAGTCGGCTAAATAAAAGGGTAGTCCGCCTGTCAGCGGCAGGTGCTCACGGCAGTGGTGCCGATTATCTGCGTCTGGCAACTCGGCCTGACTTGCGGGACCACCGGCTGCGGCTGTTGGACGATCACCCGATCCTGGGCACGATATTGCTGTTGCTGTTGCTGAAATTGCTGCCGCTGAATCCTGCTTTGCAAGGTCTGCAGGTCATTTTGCTGGATCAGCGCGTTACTTTTGGCGGCGGGATTGAGCACCTGCGCGGAGGCGGGCAACCCAAGCCCGGCCAGAACCATCGTGGCCAGCGCCGCCGATGCCAGAATCAACGCTGGTCTACGCGCGAACACGCGCCCATTGTGCGAAAAGATCTTGTTCATTCCCAACATATAGGGCGGCCTGTCAGGCGATGCCATGGCCATGCATGGATCTCCCAAAAATCAATCATACCGTCATCCGGTCCGTGACCGCAGGTTGCCGTCATATGACGGCTATGAAAGGCTGGAGGCTTGGCCAGCGTCCCTTACGCAAGTTTTCGATCTCACCCGGCACAAGTCAATACAGTCTAATTGAGCCAGAACTCCATAAGTGGGAATGCGGATATGCTGGGCTCGATGCATCGAAACTTATTGCAGGATGCCGGCATTTTATTGCGTGGGCTGACCAGGGCGGGGGTGGAGTTCTCCAACAAGGACTGGGAAATCGAAGGCAGTTCGCGGCGACGCAGAATCTGCCCGGCACCCCGCATTGCACTTGACGGAAACGGTCGATTCGCCGCTCTATCGGGTTGGCGCCGGGCTTGAGCTGAATGGCGTCAATGGCGTCGGCATGTCCGTCAGGTACAACGGCGCCTTCGGCGAAATCGTGAAACAAAACGCAGTCGGCGCGTCTCTCAGGGTCAGCTTCTAGCTGGCCCGGGACCGAGCCGGGCAGGGGGCTTGATGAGGAAATACGCGTATTTCGCGGCAGTGCTGGGGGCGGCCTGCATTGTCGGTTTGCCGGCCATGGCCGCGCAGACCAAGGGTGACAAGGTGGTGGCGAAGCCGCCCGCCGCCGATGCACCGCAACTGCCGGGTGGTGCATCGGCCTTGTCCGAAACCCATGGCGACTGGACGGTCAATTGCCAGATAGCGGGCACGAACAAGGTCTGCAGCCTGTCGCATCAGCAGTTCAACAAGCAGAGCAACCAGCGGCTGCTGGCGATCGAGCTGTCGAGCAAGACCGGCGACGATGCGACCGGCACGCTCGCCCTGCCGTTTGGACTGGCGCTCGCCAAGGGCGTCACCCTGACCATCGACGACCAGATGCTGGACGGCAGCCTGGCCTTCAACACCTGTCAGGTGGTCGGCTGCCTGGTGCCGGTGGCGTTCGATGGCAATGTCACGCCACTGCTCAAGAACGGCACCACGCTGAAGATCGACGCCTTCGCGGCGGACACCGGGCAAGCCGTGAGCTTTTCCATTCCGCTCAACGGCTTCAGCGGGGCGCTCGCCCGCACAGCGGAACTCTTGTCAAACTGACGGCTCAGGGCGGAATCTGACACGCGGCGTCCAACAGGCGCCCGCGCATCTTATCCGTTGCGCGTCAAACGACTGTTGTTTTGAGCCGCTCGGCAATCAAGGCGGCGAGCCGCGCCGCCACCTCGTCCTTGGTCATTTCGGGCCATTCCTCGACACCGGCCTTCGACACGATCCGCACCCGGTTGCGGTCACCGCCCATGACGCCTGAAGGGCCGATACCGCTTTCGTGCGACACGTCGTTGGCGACGATGAAATCGGCGCCTTTCTTCCTGAGCTTGGCCTCGGCGTTGCGCAGGAGATCCTGCGTCTCGGCGGCGAAGCCGACGACAAGGCCAGGCCGCTGGCTGTGATGACCGACGCCGGCAAGGATGTCGGGGTTCTCCACCATGCGCAGCACCGGTGGGCCTTCACCCGCCACCTTCTTGATCTTTTCACCGGCCGAATTCTCGCTGCGCCAGTCGGCGACGGCGGCAACGAACACCGCGGCTTCAGCGGGCAGAAGCTGTTCGACCGCATCGCGCATTTCCTGCGCACGCTCGACATGGATGGTTTTCACACCGACGGGATCGGCGATGCTGACCGGACCGGAGACGAGATGCACGTCGGCGCCAAGTCTTGCCAATGCCGCGGCGATGGCGTGGCCCTGTTTGCCGGACGAACGGTTGGCGATATAGCGCACCGGGTCGATCGGCTCATGCGTCGGGCCGGAGGTGACGATGATCTTGCGCCCCGCCAGCGGCCTGGGGCCGGCATCGAGCAGCGCCTCGATCGCGGCGACGATCTCCAGCGGTTCGGCCATGCGGCCTTCGCCGGCCTCATTGCTCTCGGCCATCTCGCCCTTGGCCGGGCCGACGAAGCCGACGCCGTCCTTGCCCAATGTCGCGCGATTGCGGCGGGTGGCCGGATGCGCCCACATTCTGGGGTTCATGGCCGGCGCCATCAGCACCGGCTTGTCGGTGGCGATGAGCACGGTCGAGGCAAGATCGTTGGCATGGCCGTTGGCGAGTTTGGCCATCAGGTCGGCGGTTGCGGGCGCCACCACCAGCAGATCGGCCTCGCGTGACAGCCTGATATGGCCGACATCGTGTTCGTCGTTGCGGTCGAACAGTTCGGTGAAGACATGATCGGCCGAGAGCGCGCCGGCGGACAGCGTGGTGACGAATTCCTGCGCCGCCGATGTCATCACTACCCGTACAGCCGCGCCGCGCTCGCGCAACCGGCGGATCAGGTCGAGCGCCTTGTAGGCGGCAATGCCGCCGCCGATGATGAGCAGGATGCGCTTGCCGGAAAGCGTGCCTCGCGGGAATATCCTGCCTGCCGGAGAGGCCACCGGCGCCGCCGTACCGTGCGTGCTGGTCAGTTCGCGAAGGGTCTTTTCGATCTGGTCGATACGGCCGGGTCCGATCTGGCCGTCGACGGCGGCCCGGATCATCACCCGCGCCTGTTCTTCCATTGAACGGTCATTTTCCGCCGCCAGCCGGCGCAGCAGGTCCTTGACCTCGTCATCAAGGTTGCGGATCGTGATGCTTGCCATCTGATTGCACTCCGCTCATCTCTATCGATAGCAATGATAGCAATGCGATCAAATCGCTGCAAGTTGCGGACCAGGCCTCGACGGTCGGGCCTAAAGAATCTTCCACGCGATATAGACCAGCGTCAGCGCGATCACCCACAGCGCCACGCGGCCGGAGCGGCTGTAGCGCGCCTCGGCCTTGCCGATGGCGTGGGCGGTGGTTTCGTCGAAGCGCAGGCCGTGCTCGGCCATCAGGTCGATCTCGCGCGACAGCCGGTCGGTGCGCGCCGCAAGCTCGGGTATCTGACGGGCGAGCGTCAGCAGCGCCTTGGCACCATCGCGCGCGTCGATCATCATGCCGCGCGGGCCAAGGTTGCCGGCGATCCAGCCGCCAACCACCGGTTCGGCCGTCTTCCACATGTTGAAGGCCGGGTCGAGCGTGCGCGCGACGCCCTCGACCACCACCATGGTCTTCTGCAGCAGGATCAGTTCAGGCCGTGTCGCCATGTCGAAGAGTTCGGTCACCTCGAACAGCAGCGTCAGAAGCTTGGCCATCGAAATGGTCTCGGCCGGCTGGCCGTGGATCGGCTCGCCTATGGCGCGGATCGCCTGCGCGAAGGCCGCGACATTGTGCTGGCGCGGCACGTAGCCGGCCTCGAAATGCACTTCGGCGACGCGCAGGTAGTCGCGCGTGATGAAGCCGTAGAGGATTTCGGCAAGGAAGCGGCGCTCCTTCTTGCCGAGGCGGCCGGCAATGCCGAGATCGACAGCAACGATGGTACCGTTGGCTTCAACGAACAAATTGCCCGGATGCATATCGGCGTGGAAGAAGCCGTCGCGCAAGGTGTGGCGCAGGAACGACTGGATGAGGTTGGCGGCGATCGCCTTGAGGTCGTGGCCGGCGGCTTCGAGGCCTGCGATGTTGTTCATCTTGACGCCGTCGACCCATTCCATGGTCAGCACGTCGCGGCCGGTGCGTTCCCAGTCGACGGATGGCACGCGAAAGCCGGGATCGTCCTTCGTGTTCTCACCGAGTTCGGAGAGTGCCGCCGCCTCGAGGCGCAGGTCCATCTCGATCTTGGTGGTCTGCGCCAGCGTCTCGGTGACCTCGACAGGCCGCAGCCGGCGCGAGGAGGGGATGTACTTCTCCTGCAGGCGGGCGGCGAGGAAATAGCTTTCGAGGTCCTGGAAGAAGCGGCGGCGCACGCCAGGCCGGATCACCTTCACCGCCACCTTGGTCGCGGCGCCGTCATGGATGGTTTCGGCGGTATGGACCTGGGCGATGGAAGCGGCGGCGACCGGGTCGCCGAATTCAGCGTAGAGATCGCCCACCTTGCGCCCGAGCGAGGCCTGGATCGCCGCCACCGCCTCGGCCTTCGGGAAGGTGTGCATCTTGTCCTGCAGCATGGCGAGGTCGAGTGCCATGTCGTTGCCGACGACGTCGGGCCGTGTCGCCAGGAACTGGCCGAGCTTGACATAGGAAGGCCCGAGCCGGACCACGGCCTTGGCCAAGCGGTCGCTGCGCTCATAGTCCAGTGCGCGGCGGCGGGTGAACAGCCGCGCCAGCCGCCAGCCGAATTTCGGCAGGCCGGAGAGTTCCTCGCCGGGCAAGGCGGCAACGACGCCTTCGCGCACCAGCACCCAGCCGGCCCGCACCAGCCGGAATCCTGCGCTGACCGTGCTCATGAATGGACCGATCCCGCCGGCTCTTCGAACCGGCACAGGTCATGGCGAGGATGGGAAATGCGGTGCAGCCTCAAAGCTTCCAGCCCGAATGCAGTGCCGCGATGCCGCCGGAATAGTTGCGGAAGGAAACGCGATCGAAACCGGCGCGTGAAATCATTGCCGCGAAGTTCTGCTGGTTGGGGAATTTCGCGATCGATTCAACCAGATAGGCATAGGGTTCGCCGTCTCCGGTAACCATCTTGCCGATCTTGGGAATGGCGTTGAACGACCAGGCTTCGTAGGCCTTGTCGAGCAGCGGCATCTCGACCTCGGAAAATTCAAGGCACAGGAACCGTCCGCCGGGCCTGAGCACGCGGAACGCTTCGCTCAGCGCGACATCGATGCGCGGCACGTTGCGGATGCCGAAAGCGATGGTGTAGGCGTCGAATGTGGCATCGGCGAAGGGCAATTCCTCGGCATTGGCCTCGACGAAATCGGTGTTGCCGGACAAGCCCTTTTTCTGCGCCCGGTCGCGGCCGACGGCGAGCATCGAGCCGTTGATGTCGAGCACCGTCGCATGCGCGTTGCCATGGCTGGCATCGACGATGCGGAAGGCGATGTCGCCGGTGCCGCCGGCCACATCCAGGACTTTCCAGCCCGCCCGCTTCGGCGGATTGAGCCAGGTGACCATGGCGTCCTTCCACAGCCGGTGCAGGCCACCCGACATGAGGTCGTTCATCAAGTCGTAGCGGTTGGCGACCTTGTGGAAAACATCGTTGACCAGGGACTGCTTCTCGCCTTCCCCCACACGCTTGAAACCATAGGAGGTTTCCATGCCGCCCGCGGCCGTGGTTCTCTCAACTGACATTTTTTTGATCCGTCATAAAACCGGCGGGACCATAGCCGATCGATGCTGTGGGCGCTATTGTTTAAGGCGCGGTGTTCAGCCGCGCTTCCAGGTGGTGGGTTTTCGAGACCTGGACTGACCGACGGGATGTTTGAATGCCTTTGAAAGCGGAATTGCACTGCCACGTCGAAGGGGCAGCGGCGCCCGAACTCGTCATCCGGCAGGCGCAGAAATACGGCAAGGACACTTCACCCTATATCCAGAACGGTTCCTTCGTCTGGCACGACTTTACCTCGTTTCTCGCGGCTTATGACTTTTCCGCCGACCTGTTCCGCACCGAGGAGGACTATGCGCGGCTGGCCGACCACTATCTGACCAGCCTTGCCCGCGACGGAGCGATCTACTCCGAAGTGTTCACTTCGCCAGACCATGCGACGAAAGCCGGACTGTCGCCCAAGGCCTATACGGACGCGCTCGGCGAAGGCATGCTTCGCGCCAAGGCCAAGACCGGCATAGAGGGCCGCATGATCGTCACCGGCGTGCGCCATGTCGGCGTCGAGTCGATCGAACAGGCGGCGCGCTTCGCGGCGCGCTGCGGGCATCCGCTGGTCACCGGCTTCGGCGTCGCCGGCGACGAGCGCATGGGCGACATGGAGGACTATGTCAGGGCTTTCGAGATCGCTCGCGAGGCTGGGCTCGGCATCACCGTCCATGCCGGCGAGCTGACGGGGTGGGAAACCGTGCAGGCGGCGCTCGACCATATCAAGCCCTCTCGGATCGGCCACGGTGTGCGTGCCATCGAGAATCCGGACCTTGTCCGGCGTATCGCCGACGAAGGCATCGTTCTGGAGTGCTGTCCCGGCTCCAACATCGCGCTCAAGGTGTTCGACAGTTTTGCCGATCATCCGTTTCCCGCCCTGCAGGCGGCAGGCTGCAAGGTGACGCTGAACTCCGACGATCCCCCTTATTTCTGGACCTCGCTGAAGCGCGAATACGATATCGCGGCGGAGCATTTCTCGATGAACGAGAAGGCGTTGACAGCCGTCACCAGGACCGCCATCGAGGCCGCCTTCGTCGACAGAAAGACCAAGGCGGCACTTCTGGCCCGGCTGAACGGCGCGGCGCGCTGATTTTGTTCCGACAAAGCTGTGGTCGGTGGCGGCCAAGCGGTTCCTTGGCCGGTCCATTGTCGCTAGGGTTCGGCCAGGTAGCTTGAAGCGCGACACGTCCGAAAGGATCATGCGCGCGGTTTCGGGCGACACGCATCAGGAGAACATCATGAAGGGCGTCACCGTCGTCGACCACCCGCTTGTCCAGCACAAGCTGACCATCATGCGCAAGAAGGAGACTTCGACGGCCGGCTTCCGGCGGCTCTTGCGCGAGATATCGCTGCTGCTCGGCTATGAGGTCACGCGCAATCTCGAACTGACGACGACGACCATCGAAACGCCGATCGAGACCATGGAAGCGCCGACGCTGGAGGGCAAGAAACTGGTCTTCGCTTCGGTGCTGCGCGCCGGCAACGGCTTGCTGGAAGGCCTGCTCGACCTGGTGCCGGCGGCGCGCGTTGCCCATATCGGCCTCTATCGCGACCATGAGACGCTGGAGGCGGTCGAATATTTCTTCAAGGCGCCAAGCGATCTCGCCGACCGGCTGGTGATCGTGGTCGACCCGATGCTGGCGACCGCCAATTCGGCGATCGCGGCGATCGACAAGCTGAAGGGACGCGGCGCCACCAACATCCGCTTCCTGTGCCTGCTGGCGGCACCCGAAGGCATCGAGCGTTTCACCAAGGCACATCCGGACGTTCCGGTCTTCACCGCGTCCATCGACCGGCAACTGAACGAGAAGGGCTACATCATGCCGGGTCTCGGTGACGCCGGCGATCGCATGTACGGGACGAAATAATACAGGCAAAGCTGCCTGATAGGATTTACCAAGCGTTTACGCAAAGACATGGTTTCGCCGTGCGTTAAAGCGGCAAACACCATCCGGCGCTAAAGGATCGACCGTAACAAAGGCCGATCCATGCTGCGCAAGCTTCTCATCCTCAGCATCTTTGCCGGTACGTCGGCATCGATCCCTGTCGTCTATCAATCGAATCCGCGGATTTTCGAGAACCTGCTGAAATCGACGGTGACGGCCAGGCCCGAGACGCGGACGCAACCGGATGTCAACCTGGCGTCGGTTCCCGACAAGCCTGTGGCGCCGCTGCCAATCGGCCGCAAGGTCGTGGTCGCCGCGGACGGGCGCGGACACTTCTCGTCGACCTTCAAACTCAACGGCCGTCAGGTCGACGGCATGATCGACACCGGCGCGACATTGGTCGCGGTCAACATGTCGACGGCGCGCAGGATCGGGCTGTCGCTCAACCCGTCCGATTTCAGCCATGAGGTCAGCACCGCCAACGGCTCGATCAAGGCGGCCGTGGTGATGATCGATCGCCTGCAGATCGGCAGCATCAGCGTCAACGACGTGCAGGCCATCGTGCTCGACGACAAGGCGTTGCGCACCAACCTGATCGGCATGAGCTTTCTCACCCGGCTCGGCAAATATCAGGCCGAGAACGGCACGTTGCTGCTCGTCCAGTAGTCAGCCGCGCGGCAGGATCCGCCGGATGACGGTTTTGTCCGCCGGTGGTTTCGAAGTGCCAATCGCATAGGCCGAAACCACAGTCGCGGCGGCCGCCTCCGCGTCAGAGGGCGAGCGGGCGTGTACCAGCGCCAGGGCATCTCCGGCATGCACTTCCGCGCCTATGGGCAGCAGCCTGGTGATGCCGACGCTGGGGTCGATCCTGTCGTCAGGCCTTGTGCGCCCGCCGCCCAGACCAACCACCGCTAGGCCGATGTCGCGGGTGGCGATGCCGGTGACGAAGCCGTGCGCCGTTGCCTTGACCGCGAATTCGGTTGCCGGCTCCGGCAGATATTTTTCCGGCTTCTCGATGAAATCGGCGGGGCCACCGAGCACCGCCACCATGCGTGCGAAGGTGGCGGCGGCGCGGCCGCTGGTAAGTGTCTCCGTGGCGCGCCGCAGGCCATCCTGGTTGGACGACACCAGTCCCGCCGACTGCAGCATTTCGGCGGCCAGCGCCAGCGTCACATCCTCCAGGCGCCGCTCGCGCAGACGGCCGGTCAGGAAATCGACGGCGTTGCGGACCTCGACGGCATTGCCGGCCGCCGAGGCCAGCGGTTCGTTCATCCCGGTGATCAGCGCCGAAACCTTCAGCCCGGCGCCGCTGGCGACCTCTACGAGGCTGTTGGCGAGCGCGGTCGCGTCGCGCGACTTCTCCATGAAGGCGCCATTGCCGACCTTGACGTCGAGCACCAGCGAGCCCAGGCCGGCGGCCAGCTTCTTCGACAGGATCGAGGCGGTTATCAGCGGCACCGATTCCACGGTGCCGGTGACGTCGCGGATGGCATAGAGCCGGCGGTCGGCAGGCGCGAGATCGCCGGTCTGGCCGATGATGGCGCAGCCCGTTTCCAGCACCGCCTGGCGAAACAGCGCGATATCGGGCTGGCTGACATAGCCGGGGATCGCATCCATCTTGTCCAGCGTGCCGCCGGTATGGCCAAGGCCGCGGCCCGAGATCATCGGCACATAGGCGCCGCAGGCGGCGACGATCGGCGCCAGCATCAGCGAGACATTGTCGCCGACGCCGCCTGTCGAATGCTTGTCAGTGACAGGCCCCGGCAGGTCCGACCAGTCCAGCACGTCGCCGGAATCGCGCATGGCGAGCGTCAGCGCCACGGCCTCGTCGCGGTTCATGCCGTTGAAGAACACAGCCATGGCGAAAGCCGCGGCCTGGCCATCGGTGACGGCGCCCGATGTCACACCGTCGATGAAGGCTGCGATTTCGCGAGCCGGCAACCTCTGGCCGTCTCGCTTGTGGCGGATGATTTCCTGGGGAAGCATCAGCTCTCCAGCAGTCCGTCGCGGAACACGCGCTGCAGGACCGTTGCCAGCCGCGACCCGCCAATCGGCGCCATATCCTTGGTCTCCTGGTGTGAAAGCTCGGCCCCGGTCATGCCGGCGGCCAGATTGGTGATGACCGAGCAGGCGGCGACGCGCAGCCCGAGGAAACGGGCGAGAATGACTTCCGGCACGGTCGACATGCCCACGGCGTTGGCGCCCATGATGCGCGCCATGCGGATTTCGGCCGGCGTTTCGAAACACGGGCCGGAAAACCACATATAGACGCCCTTGTGCAGCGCGGTGCCGGTCGCCTTCGCCGCGCGCTCGATGGCCTTGCGGATGCCGGCATCATAGGCTTCGGTCAGGCCGACGAAGCGGCGGTCGCTCGGTTCGCCGATCAGCGGGTTGGTGCCCGAGAAATTGATGTGGTCCGTGATCAGCATCACCGATCCCGGCGACATATCGGGATCGACCGAACCGGCGGCATTGGTGAGGATCAGTTTGGTGATGCCGATGCCGGCGAGCACTTCCAGCACCGGGCGCATCGCCGCGGCGTTGCCATGCTCGTAGTAGTGGGCGCGGCCGGACAGCATCAGCACCGGCGTGCCGGCAAACAGTCCTGCCACCACCTCGCCGGCATGGCCGCTAACGCCGCTCCCGGGAAAGCCGGGCAGGTCGGCATAGGAGACGCGGACCGGGTGCTCGATGCGGTCGACAAGGCCGCCGAGGCCCGAACCCAGCACCAGCGCCGTCGACGGCGCCAGCCCGTCCAGCCTTTCGATAAGATGGTCCACCGCCTTCTCTGTCATTGCAGCGAGCCCGTCATTTCAAGATGTCGCCGCGAAAACCATAGGGCAGCATGTCGCCCATGGTCACGGTCTCGACGACGCCGGTGTTGTCGCAGAGGTAGAGTCTTGTGTCCGGCCGGCAGAACTCGGCCAGCCGCTGGCGGCAGCCGCCGCAAGGCGAGCATTTGGCCATGCGCTCGGCAAGGACGGCGATTTCGACGATCTTGCCGCCGCCAGCCATGATGTAGTGGCCTAGCGCCGTCGTCTCGGCGCACCAGCCCTCCGGATAGGAGGCAACCTCGATGTTGGCGCCGGTGAAGACGCGTCCGTCCTCGGTGCGCAAGGCGGCACCCACCGGAAATTTCGAGTAGGGCGCATAGGCCTTGGCCATGGCGGTCCTGGCCGCTTCGAACAGATCATGCGACATTTCAGTTGTTCTCTCCGATGATCGTGTCCAAAACCCGGCGCGTCCTTGCGCCGAGCCGTCGCTCCTTAAAGCGCGTCGCGTCGAAACGGATCCAGGCGACGCGATTCAACTCTTTGTCTTATGCAATGTCGTTCTCCCAAAACCGAGGTCACTCTTGGGCGACATGCATTAGCGCTCCTTGACATAGGGCACGCCGCCGGCGCGTGGCGGGATTGCCTTGCCGATGAAGCCGGCGAGCAGGATGACGGTGAGGATATAGGGCAGCGCCTGCATGAACTGCACCGGCACCTTGCCGATGATCGGCAGCGGCGAGCCCTGCAGGCGGATTGCCGCTGCATCGAGGAAGCCGAACAGCAGGCATGCGAACATGGCGTTGACCGGCTTCCATTTGGCGAAGATCAGCGCGGCGAGCGCGATGTAGCCCTTGCCGGCGGTCATGTCCTTCACGAAGCCGCCATTCTGCACCATCGACAGATAGGCGCCGGCGACGCCGGTCAGGACGCCGGTGCATATCAGCGCGCGATAGCGCAGCCAGGCGACCGAGATGCCGGCGGTGTCGACTGCGGCCGGGTTTTCGCCGACGGCGCGCAGCCTGAGGCCGAAGCGGGTGCGAAACAGCACCCACCAGGTGAACGGCACCATCGCGAAGGCGAAATAGACGAGGATGGAATGACCAAGCACAAGCTCGGCGAACACCGGGCCGAAGCCGGGGATCCTGGCGAGCGCATCGAACAGCAGCGCCGGCAGGTAAAGGATGAGCCCACGGATCGAAGCCAGGACATCGGCGAGGCTTGCGGTGCTGAAGCTGTAGGTGGACAGGAAGTTCGAGATCACATCAGCCGTTATCGATTCAAACCGTTCGCCCGGCTGCAGGGCCGGGGTGCGCCCGCCCTGCTGGAACCAGGCCTGGCCCAGGATGATGGTCGATCCGGCGGCGATGAAGTTGATGGCCACGCCGGACACGATCTGGTTGCCGCGATGGGTGATGGAGGCGAAGCCGTGCACCATGGCGAAGGCGACCGAGATCAGGATGGCCATGCCAAGGCCGAGAAAGGCCGAATGGAAGACCGAGGCCGCGGCGGCCCCGGCGAAGGCGCCGACCAGCATCTTGCCTTCCAGACCGATGTCGAAGATGCCGGACCGCTCGGAGAAGAGGCCGGCAAGGCAGGCGAGCAGCAGCGGCACCGAAAGGCGGATGGTGGAGTCGAGGACCTGGACGACAGCGTTGAGAAGATCCATCTCAGGCGCCCTTTCCCTTGACCGCTTCCATGCCGACCGACCGCGGACTGAACGAGGCGAACAGCGCCTGGATGTAGGGCCTGAACATGTGTTCGAGCGCGCCGGCGAACAGGATCACCAGCCCCTGGATAATGACGATCATGTCGCGGCTGATCGCCGGCATCTCGAAGGCGAGTTCGGCGCCGCCCTGATAGAGCATGCCGAACAGGATCGCCGCCAACACGATGCCGACCGGGTGCAGGCGCCCCATCAGCGCCACGGCAATGCCGACGAAGCCGGCGCCGGAGACGAAGTCGATGGCGACATTGTGCTGGTCGCCCATCACCGGATTGAGCGCCATCATGCCGGCCAGCGCGCCCGAGATCATCATCGCGGTGATGATGATGCGGGTTTCCGAGATGCCGGCATAGCGCGCCGCCTTGGGGCTGTGGCCATAGGTGCGCATCTCGTAGCCGAGCCTGGTGCGCCAGATCAGCAGCCAGACCAGGAAGGCCATGACCAGCGCCAGCAGGAAGGTGACGTTGAGCGGCGCCGAGCGGATCTTGGCGCCGAACAGTTCGATGATCCAGTTGAGCTTCGGCAGTTCGGCGCCGGCGAGGAAGTTGCGGGTTTGCGGAGCTTGCGATCCGGCCGGCTTCAACGGCCCGACCAGCAGGTAGACCATGATCGAGGCGGCGATGAAGTTGAACATGATGGTGGTGATGACGATGTGCGAACCGCGCCTGGCCTGCAGATAGGCGGGAATCAGCGCCCACAGGGCGCCCACGAGCGCCGATGCGACGATGGCCAGCGGGAAGGTCAGCCACCAGGGCAGCACGCTGTCGAAGGACAGGCAGACGATGGCGATGCCGAGACCGGCAATGTAGGCCTGTCCCTCGGTGCCGATGTTGAACAGGCCGCAATGCGCCGCCACCGCCACCGAAAGCCCGGTGAAGATGAAGGTGGTGGCGTAGAACAGGGTGAAGGCAATGCCTGTCCCCTTGCCGAAAGCGCCCTCGACCAGGATGACCGCGGCGCGAAACGGGTTTTCGCCGACCAGAACCACGACGAAGCCGGCAACGACGAAGGCAACGAAGAGATTGATCACCGGGATCAGGCCATAGTCGGCCCAGGCCGGCAGTTTGGCGTAAGGCGTGCTCATGCGGCGGCCTCCTGCTCGACACCTGCCATCAGCAGGCCAAGCTCACCCTCGGTCGCCTCCGGACCGCGCTCGCCGACGATGCGGCCGGCAAACATCACCAGGATGCGGTCGGAGAGCGAGCGGATCTCGTCGAGCTCGACCGACACAACCAGCACCGCCTTGCCCTGGTCGCGCATGGCGATCAGGCGCTTGTGGATGAATTCGATGGCGCCGACATCGACGCCGCGCGTCGGCTGGCCGACGATCAGCACGCCGGGATCCTGTTCCATCTCCCGCGCCAGCACTATCTTCTGCTGGTTGCCGCCGGAGAAATTGGCGGTCTTGAGGCGCGGATTGCCCGGACGGATATCGTATTTCTCGATCTTGTCCCTGGCATCGGCCATGATGGCATCGACGTTGAGGAACGGTCCTTTGAGATAGCGGGGGTCGTCGTGATAGCCGAGGATCGAATTCTCGTGCTCCTCGAAGGCCAGCACCAGGCCGACATGGTGGCGATCCTCCGGCACGTGGGCCAGCCCCCGGTCGCGCAGTTCGCCCGGATCGGCCGCGCCGGTCAGGTCGATCGGCTTGCCGTCGAGCATGACCGAGCCGGAAACGGCGCGCCTGATGCCGGAAATCGCCTCCAGCAGTTCGGATTGACCATTGCCGGCGACACCGGCAATGCCGACGATCTCGCCGGCGCGCACGTCGAAGGAGATGTCGTCGACCATGGTGACGCCGCGCGTATCCTTGACCGTCAGCTTGTCGACCGCGAGCTTGACGGCGCCGGCTTGCGCCTCGCCCTTCTCGACCCTCAAGAGCACGCGCCGCCCGACCATCAGTTCGGCCAGTTCCTCGACAGTGGTCTTCTTCGTCTCCCTGGTCGCCACCATCGTGCCCTGGCGCATCACCGACACGGTGTCGGTGATGGCCATGATCTCGCGCAGCTTGTGGGTGATCAGCACCACCGTCTTGCCCTGTTCCTTCAACTGCCTGAGGATGCGGAACAGGTGGTCGGCCTCGGCCGGCGTCAACACGCCCGTCGGCTCGTCGAGGATCAGGATCTCGGCGCCGCGATAGAGTGCCTTGAGGATCTCGACGCGTTGCTGCAGGCCGACCGGCAGTTCCTCGATGATGGCGTCTGGATCGACCTCCAGCCCGTATTCGCGCTCCAGCCGCTCCAGTTCCGAACGCGCCTTGGCGATGCTGCTCTTCAGAAGCGCATCGTTCTCCGCGCCGAGGATGATGTTTTCCAGCACCGAGAAGTTGTCGACCAGCATGAAATGCTGGTGCACCATGCCGATGCCGAGCGCGATGGCGTCATTGGGCGTCTTGATCGAAGCCGGCTTGCCGCCGACATGGATCTCGCCGCTGTCGGCCTGATAGAAGCCATAGAGGATCGACATCAGCGTCGACTTGCCGGCGCCGTTCTCTCCGACAATGCCGTGGATGGTGCCGCGCGCGATCTCCAGATTGATGTCGCGGTTGGCGCGAACCGCGCCAAAACTCTTGTTGATGCCAATCAGTTCGATTGCCGCTTGCACCATGCAGCCTTGTCCCACTCTTATTTTTTTATCGCTTGGTCAAAATGCCTAGCATGACGCTCCGCTCATGCCAATTGGCCCGAGCGGAGCCCACTCTCGACAAATCCCCGCGCGCTTGTCAATTTCGAACGTGGCCGACGCTCTCACATTCGCTAATATGGCGAAGCCGATTTGACACTTGTGGCG
Source organism: Mesorhizobium loti (assembly GCF_013170705.1). Lineage (NCBI taxonomy): Bacteria > Pseudomonadati > Pseudomonadota > Alphaproteobacteria > Hyphomicrobiales > Phyllobacteriaceae > Mesorhizobium > Mesorhizobium loti. The sequence goes on from NZ_CP033334.1 coordinate 1,993,694, forward strand.
CAAGGCATCGCGGTACAGAACTGGGGACTTTGCATGACCATGCCCGCCGACCGGCTGACGACGCTGGAAATCCGCGCCGCCGAGCAGGAGAAGACCATCGAGGAATTGTCGGGCCAGATCGCCGAGCAGTGGACGGTGATCGAGCGCATGCAGCGCAAGCTCGATGCCCTGACCGAGCGTTTCCTGGCGTTGGAGGAACAGGCGGCGCCCGACGTGCCCGTGACCAAGCCGCCGCATTGGTAGGGGAGGGGCGGGAGCCATGGCCAGTGAAAGCGATCGCATCGCACGGGCCGGCGACTATGTGCTCGGCCTGATGAACGATGCCGAGCGTGAACGGGCAGAGCGCGATCTGGAGATCGATCCTGCCTTCCGCGACGCGGTGGTGCGGCTTGCCGAACGCATGCATATCTTCGACCGCGCCACGCCGCCGGGCGGCGACGATCGGTGGCGGCTGGTCTCGCAACGCATTGCCGAACTGCCGCAGATGCGCGGTCATGACGAGGCAAAACCTTCGGCGATGATCCGCGGGCTGGAGCGCAGGCCTTACGGCGTTGGCTTGCATTCGCTTGGCGACCAGCGCGGCATCGTCACCGCCATCGCGCTGATCGTTGTCTTCGCGCTCGGCTATCTGCTGGGCCAACTATAGGCCGAGTTCGCGCCATAAGCAGCACTGGGTGACCGTCCTGCTCGAGCACCTCGACCCCTACCCAACCGAGCCCGGCGCAGAATTCACGCGCTTCCGGCTACAGAGGCAGAGCCTCTCCGCACCGATCGACCCGCGCTCGGTCATGGGTTCCATGATCGGCGTCACTCTTGCCTCGGTGCGCCCGTCAGGGTCTTCCAGAAGCAAAACCGCCGGGACAAGGCCCGGCGGTTCGCAAATTGGTGTCTGCCGATCAATAGGGGCAGGCGTTGTCGGCCGTGTAGTCGTGCACCTGGATCTTGCCGGCGATGATGTCGGCCTTGGCCTTTTCGACGGCGGCCTTCATCTCGTCGGTCACCAGCGCCTTGTTGTTGTCGTCCATGGCGTAATCGACGCCGCCTTCCTTGAGGCCGAGGTTCTCGAGGCCGCCCTTGAAGGTGCCGTTCTTGCCGTCCATGAAGGCGGTGTAGACGGCAACGTCGACGCGCTTCATCATCGAGGTCAGCACCTTGCCGGGCTGCAGGCCGTTCTGGTTGGAATCGACGCCGATGCCGAGCTTGCCGGCATCAGCCGCCGCCTGCAGCACGCCGACGCCGGTGCCGCCGGCCGCGGCGTAGACCACGTCGGAGCCCTGATCGATCTGCGTCTTGGCGATTTCGCCGCCCTTGGCCGGATCGTTCCAGGCAGCCGGCGTGTCGCCGGTCATGTTCTGGATGACTTCGGTCGCGCCGGCCGCCTTGGCGCCGCCGACATAGCCGCATTCGAACTTGCGGATCAGCGGGATGTCCATGCCGCCGATGAAGGAGACCTTCTTGGATTTCGATGCCATCGCAGCCATGATGCCGACGAGGTAGGAGCCTTCGTTCTCCTTGAATACCAGCGAACGGACATTGGGCAGGTCGACGGCATCGTCGATGATGGCGAAGTTGAGATCGGGATATTCGGCCGCGACCTTCTTCAGCGCGTCCTCCCAGGCGAAGCCGGCCATGACGATCGGGTTGTGGCCGTCCTCGGCGAAGCGGCGCAGCGCCTGCTCGCGCTGCGAGGCGTTGGACACCTCGAACTCGACATAGGGCGTGCCGGTCTCGGTCTTGAACTTCTCGGCGCCATGGTAGGCAGCCTCGTTGAAGGATTTGTCGAACTTGCCGCCCAGATCATAAAGGATGGCAGGCTGGACATCGGCGGCGAAAGCCGGAAGAACCATTGCGGTTGCGGCCAGGAGGCCGAGAACGATACGTTTCATGTGATCCACACCCTGTCGGTTATTTTTTCCGTTACGCCCCGCCTGCCCGCCCGGTTCCGCGGCAGGCATGCGACGTCAGCCAGGAGTGTATTTCCTCCCGCTCGGCGGCAATCTGGCACGGCCCGAAACAAAATTCACGCGGAATTTTGACCTTTTGGAAAAGCGTGCCACGGGCAGGCCGTGCCGCGGTCCGATCCTTGCGCGATAGAGCGGTTCGCCGTTTCACGGATACGCCGAACCGCCCTAACTTTTTGTTTTGACGCAATTCCCAGGCAAAACGCCATGCGCTTTGCCTGGGAAAAACCGCCTCGCACTTCCTGGAATTGCTCTGGCCGTCAGGAAGTGGCGGCCGGCATGGCGCAGCCGATGCCGGTGCCCTTGAGGTTGCAGTAGCCGTGAGGGTTTTTCGCCAGATATTGCTGATGGTCGGCTTCGGCGAAGTAGAAGGCGGGCGTCGGCGCGATCTCGGTGGTGATACCGCCGTGGCCGGCATTCCGCAGCGAGGCCTGGTAGGCCTCGCGCGAGGCGCCCGCCGCCTGGAATTGCGCATCGCCCGATGTATAGATCGCGGAGCGGTAGGCGGTGCCGACATCATTGCCCTGGCGCATGCCTTGGGTCGGGTCGTGGCTTTCCCAGAACAGCCGCAGAAGGTCGGCATAGGAGACGGTTTGCGGGTCGAAGACGACCAGCACCACTTCCGCATGGCCGGTCAGACCGGTGCAGGTCTCCTGATAGGTCGGATTGGGCGTGATGCCGCCGGCGTAGCCGACCGCCGTGACCCAGACGCCGTCGGTCTGCCAGAACAGGCGCTCCGCGCCCCAGAAGCAGCCAAGCCCGAACATCGCCGTCTCCAGCCCATCGGGATAGGGGCCCTTGAGCGGCCGTTTGGAAACAAAGTGCCTGGGCGCGGTCGCGATCGCCTTGGCGCGGCCGGGCAGCGCCTCGGACGGCTTCGGCAGATTGAGTTTCCGGTTCAGCATGTCGCTCAGAAAGAACATGCGCGGCCTTCCTTCCCTTGGGAGTGATGCGGGAAATCGATCAATTGGCGGCGAACTGGCCCGTGCGCCGCTGGCGCCTGTAGCCGATGGCGTAAAGCAGGAAGGCCAGCACCGCGAACACGGCAAAGCCCGGCTGGTTGAGCACCCAGGCGACGGCGCCATCCCAAAGAAGCGGGCCGGCCTTGGCGCGGACAAAGGTTTCGGCCGCCGCCCGCGTGTCCGGCGAGACGGCCAGCCAGCTGGCGTTGAGCGGGGTCAGCACAAGGGCCGAAGCCGCCACCGTGCGCGTCGTGTCGAGCACCGCCATGATGACGGAGACCGACAGCGCGACCATGGCGGCAAGACGAAAAATGAATCGAAACATCAAGCTCTCCCCCGGCCGATCCCAGACGCTTTGCCTGGGATCTCCGGCACGTGTCCCGAAACGAGAAATAGAATGCGCGCGACTTGCCCGCAACCGCGATACGCGAATTTGAAGGTTCGGGCCTGCCGCCCCCTACGCCATGGGCTTGCGCCTGCGCCGGTGAACGAACCAGACGGCGAGAATGCCGCCGCCGATCGCGCCAACCACCAGCCCGGCCAGGCCGATGAAGGCGGCGAAATAGCCGCAGCCACCCTCGAAGCAGCTGACCTCGGCGACCTCGGCGATCACAGAACCGGCGAAGAAGCCGCCCAGGGCGCCGACCACGGCGCCGAGGATGATGCCGAGCAAGGCGGCGACAATCGAAACGAAGACCGGCGGTGCCTCGGTTTGCGGCTTGGCATAAACGGTCTCGGCGCCGGAGCCGCGGCGCAGCAGGTAGATGCAAAGCAGGCCGATGCCGATCTCGATGGCGGTGATGCTCAGGCCCCTGGCGGAGAAGACGAAATCCGGCACGGTAAGCACATAGGCCTGCCTTGCCAGCAGCCAGACGATGGTGGCGGCCTGCCAGATGGTGAAATGGCGTGGAAATCGCGCCGAACGGCCAAGGGCGAGGCCGAGCAGATAAAGCCCCCACAGGATGGTGATGACATTGGCGACAAGCCCGCCAAGGAGGAAATAGAAGATCTTGTCCGGCAGGCCGGAATTTCCGACCAGCCACCAGGCCGACGCCAGGCCATAGACCGACCACGCCATGACGAAGATGAGCCAGCCCACGGGGACGTAGGACAGGTCGTTGCCCGGGCGCCCGGCCGGCATCTGTCCACTGCCCGGTTGCTCGGCTGATGTCATGTCCGGACGATGCCCCCCCCCCCCCGCAAAGCCTCTGCTTCACTCGACAGGCGGCCGGCGGCGAAGTCAAGCACGGCCAGCCTTACTGCCTTGCCTGTGCACATCATTCGCGGCGCGGGCGTCCCGAAAACGGGAGCGACAGCGGCCTTGCGAAACACCATGTGGCCGGCAAAGCGAATAGACTGCCGTTATGGCTTGGCATTCGGCGCGGGATCGACTAGATGAGCCCCGCGCCTGTTGCTTTGACGGCTCAGGTGCCGGGAAGGATGTCCACTGGTTGGGCGGCATCCATGGCGCGGACATTCCGCACCGAAGCCCCAAGGGAGAGCATCTCCCCAACCCGCGCGGCGAAACCGGCCGGCGCGAAGGCAAGGACGGAGAGGTGGCCGAGTGGTTGAAGGCGCACGCCTGGAAAGTGTGTTTACGGGAGACCGTAACGCGGGTTCGAATCCCGCTCTCTCCGCCATTCCACAGGAACCGCGAGCCGTGGCCGTCGAAGTAGACGGTGTTTCGGTCCCACCAAGAATTCGAGCTTCGCTGTGAATGATCGATACCGCGAGCGCGGCTCTTGGCAATTCCAGGCATTGCCTTCGGCCGGAAATCCGCGCCAACCGTGATGAAGCCGCCAGCAGCAAGCATCAATAGCAGCCCAAAAACGCAAAAGGCCCGCCGACCGGAGCCGGCGGGCCTTCAATGGCTTGCTTTCGGCGGTCAGCCAACCGGCGGTGTGATCGAAGGGCCCGATGCGGCAGTGACGATCGAAAGGCGCTCACGTTTCGTGATCACGGGCTTTTCGTAGATTTTCCTCATTCCTAGAACCCCTTGGACGTCGGTGAAATTGCCTGCGCGGCTACCGCCGCCAAACGCTCACGTTTGGTCAGTATCGGCTTCTCGTAAGCTTTCTTCATGGGAATCCCCCGTTTATCCCTCAAGCCGGCAACGTGCCTTGCTCCAACCAAAATTGTCAACCCGCCGGATTTGAGGGTGTCCCGGGAAGCATGTCGTTTCGGGCTAGGTTATCCAGCAGCCGGATGACAGCCTTGGCGTCCTCCGACTTGCAGGAATAGTAATGCCAGGTGCCTTCGGCGCGGCATTCCACAATCCCGTGTTCGACAAGCACGCTGAGATGTTTTGAAAGGGTGGTCTGACTGCCGCCCACCCGGGAGACCAGGTCGGTCACCGTTCTTTCCTGATCCACCAGATGAATAACTATCAACAGGCGCTTGTCCTGCGCCAGGACAGCAACCCACCGTGCCGCGACGCCCGCCTGCTTGCGGAGCGTAAGGCGTTTGGTCCGGCGCCACCGCAGAGCGGGGTTTGCCCTGATTTCCGCAAGTCTTTGCCTGACGTATGAGGCCATTTTTATGTCCCTGCCCGCAGCGGAGCAAAATCGTTGCCCCGGCTTCCCGAGTCAACAAGCGTCAAAAAGGCCCGCTGCCGGATAGGTAATGGCAGCGGGCCAGGGTCTGAGTGCTGGGATCAACCAGCATATGTCAACGAGCCGCCGAGGAGTTGGTTGCCACTACCACCGCAACCCAACAAGCCGAATCGGCCATTCCCCTTTCGGCATGCAGGCCTATGTCTCCAAGCAGTCCTATTCAGCCCGAGCGTCGTTCATGCCTGCTCCTCGTCGTCTAATGGAATACGCGGCAATCATTGCGCTGATCGCGCTGGCGATATGGTTCGCGGTCGAAAATTGGCTACCTGAACAGATGATGTGAGGTGCTACCCGCAGTGCGCGCCAGATGGCCTTAGCAGCACCATTCTTCACGCTTGTGATATCGTCGCAGGTCAGCCGAAAGGGGTTGGCTCCTCGGTCAATGTTGGGGATACGCGTGGGCCATCTGACGCCTGGCCGGTTGATCAGCGATCAAGGGAGCGAGCCCGTTTGGCAAAGCGAGCAAGCCAGCGATCAAACCTCGTTTCCGGCCGCGTTGGTTGGATTGCCGTCCTGTCTGCCTTGGCCGACGCAGGTTTTGTGCAGACGATCAGGTCCGTGTATTCGCCAAGGATGCCGTGCGTGCGATCGGCGAAACGATACACGCGAACGTCGAATGGCGCCCATTCCGCGATGGCCAGATGCAGATCGTAGCCATAGTCGACGGTCACGATCGAACCTTCGTTGCTAACCGGATTTCCGTGGATTTCCGGCTCCTTCAAATGCTCTCTCGTTCCATCCCCATGCTGGATGAACCTCCGTTCCCACGCGCTGGTCTGAGACTTCCGGACCGGAAAGGTACAGATGTAAATTCCGCCGGGTCTCAGAGTTCTGAAGACCTCGGAAACTACCTTGTCCGGATGATATACGTGCTCCATCACGTCGAGCGTCACCGTGATATCAAAGCTGCAATCATCAAAAGTCAGATTTTCGAGATCCTCGTTGCGGACCCCCTTGTGCATCGAGCCAAATGGCTGGTCCGGGAAGTATTGAGACGCAATGTAGTGTCGTGCGTCACGTTTCATGACCACCGATATGCCCCTGCTTACGGGCGAAGACTCATGGATATGCAAACCCCGCCAGTCGGGTCTTTGCTCGTTGAGGACGAGCGCCAGTGCTCGTTCCCGTGGGATTGATCCCTGCGGGCAGGAAGTGCAAACCAAATTGTCACGCAGCCAGGCGCCCTTTGCCACAAATTCCGTGTTTTTCTGGCAAATCGGGCAAAACCCGGAAATTGTCCAAGCCTGAAAGTCCCTCATGGTTGTCGATAGCCGATAGCTGGCGACATCTCAACCGGGTGTACGGGCCAGGCCAGTTGGGCGGAGGTTCGCATACTGGGGTGGGGGGCATCGCGCCTGACCGGCGCGAACGGTGGCTGGCGACAAGCGGCAAGCGGGCAACCGCCGTTTTTCGACCGGCAATTCCTGCCCCCGGAACCTCTTGGCCCTCCGCGCGTTTCATGGCGTCCCATTCGTGGACCAGCCCGGATAACTCTCCTGGCGCTGCGACAATCAGGAGCCCGCTTCATGCACGACAAGCTGTTTCATTCACCGGTCGCACTGACCGTCGGCCTCGGCTTCAAGCGCGAGATTGCCTCGTTGGCCGAAATGCACGATTTCCTGACCAATTGGACAACCTCGCGCCGCGGTCCCCTCCATCGCAATGCGGTGGAAGCGTGCGGCCTCGCGCTGGAAGGCTGTATCACCAGGGATGAGGCGCGCCATGCGCTCGTCGAATTCGCGAAAGCCACCGGCATCCTCTGGCCGGAGATCGAGCCGGTCATCGTGGCGCGCGCCGTCGCGCGCGGCTATGGCGGCTACGCCGCCTGAGTTCGAGGCCGCCTCCGTTATGGTGGCCAATTCCGCATGGATCATCATGGAAAGCCCGGCTTGGCCCTCCCGAGCCGGGCTTTCGTCTTTGCCACGCGAAGATCGCAAAGATCACAGTTATTCATCGATTAAGGTCGCGCGGCGCCTTCGTGCATCAACCTTTCGAATGTTCGTCCCGGCGCGTCGGCTTGGGCCTCGCCAAATCGGGCCCCGGCGCTGACTGCGCCGCAAGACGCAATTCTCTCAACCTGGCTGTCTTTGCCTCGCGAGCCGCGCGCTCGGCGTCAATCACGATCTGCGATTCGCGCTTGGCGCGCTCGTCACGCTGGGTGTCGACCTTTGCACGGACCATGTGCTGCTACCTCCATCCCACGGGGCGTTGGTTCGGAACAATCGCCGCCTCCATCATCTGCCGGCTCCGCATGGTGCAGCGTTGCGGCCAGGGTCGCGATTACAAATGATGGTCGGTACACTTTTTGCCATCAATGCCTGAAGCCGAGAGCTGTCAGTCACACCACCCGGACGAGACGACGAGTGACGCCTGGAAGATCTGGCGTCCGCCTTCGTCGCGTACCTTGACCGTGATGGCGGTGTGGTCGTTTTCGATAATCTCGTCGCGGACGATGTCGGGCAGGATGCGGATTGCCTCGCGCCGCATGCGCTCGCGCGTTTCGAAGACCTGGCCGTCATCATCCACCGTGAGACCATCGCCATTGTAGAGGTCAAGATAATATCGAGGCATGATGGGGTGGACCTCAGGCTGATGAAATGGCGAGATATTCAATCGACAATTCGCAGACTGGGCAGTTGTTCCATCAGCGGCGGCATTTGCCGTGGAACAAGCGGCCCTAACAAATGTTAATGCCTGACAGCGGCCAAAGGCTTAGTGCATCCCGAGCCGCCTTTGCTCCCGACAGAACACGTGGCGATCGGCTTCTGAAGCCCTTTCGCCGGAGATTGCGGTGCTTGAATCCCTCTACCTCAACCTGGGCCAGCATGACGCACTGTCAGACGCCGAGAAGGCGCTGCTGGCCGGCGCCATGACCTTCGAACGGCATTTCGCCACCGGCCAGGACATCGTCGCTTCCGGGTCGCGGCCGACCTACTCGACTTTAATCCTTGACGGGCTGGCGGCGCGCTACAAGGTGCTGGAGAATGGCGGCCGGCAGTTCACCTCGTTGCAGGTGCCCGGCGACTTCGTCGATCTTCACGCCTTCCTGCTGAAGACCATGGATCACGGCATCGTCGCGTTGTCGCCTTGCCATGTCATGTTCGCCGATCACGCCCGGCTTCGCACCATCACCGAGCAGGCGCCGCACCTGACACGGCTGTTATGGCTGGACACGCTGGTCGACGGCGCCATCCACCGCGAATGGATCGTCGCCATGGGGCGGCGCTCCAAGACCTCGCATCTGGCCCATCTCGTCTGTGAGCTTTTCGTTCGGCTGCAAGTGGTGCAGCGGACCAACGGAATGAGCTTCCACCTGCCGCTCTCGCAAGCAGAGATGGCCGACGTGCTTGGCTTGTCGGTGGTGCACATGAACCGGGTCATCGGCGCTCTGCGAAAGGTCGGCGTTGTCAGCTGGGCAAACCACACGGTGACCATTCTCGACTGGCACCGGCTGCAGGAGATCGCCGAGTTCGATCCAACCTACCTCAGCATGATGCGGGAACCGCGCTAAAGGCATGTCGATGTCCAGGTGAGGCCGGCCTGCAAAGGATGGCTTTCAGCGCTCCCGGTGCCCAAGTGCTTCAAGCACGCTCCGCCCCGGTTCTCGAAAACCACCGCTTTCGGCGCGGCCTGACCTTTAATCTCACACCCTCGGGTAATCTCCCACGCCTCGGGGCTGCCTCCGATCCTTGGGGGTCTATGCTGCTTCCGCCGCGACGTTGACCGCCGACTCCGCAATCTGCGTCAACGCCTCATCAGTCGTCTTCTCTTCCTTCAGCGTTGCTTCAAGGAGTGCCACGGCTTCGTTCAGGCCGAGTTCACCGGCCCACGTCCTCAGCGTGCCATAGCGTGAGATCTCATAGTGTTCGACCGCCTGCGCGGCGGCCAGCAGACCGGCGTCGAGCGCGGGCGATCCCTTGTACTCCTCCATGATTTCGGCGCCTTCCTCGGTGATGCCCATGATGGCCGCACAGGTCTTGCCGACCGGCTTCTTGCCGATGACGCCGAAGACTTTCTCCAGCCTCGCAACATGGCCCTCGGTCTCGGTCCGGTGCTTTTCAAAGGCGGCCTTCAATTCGGCGCTCTGCGCGGCCTTCGCCATTTTCGGCAGCGTCGCCAGTATCTTTTTTTCGGCGAAATAGATGTCCTTCAACGTGTCGTGAAAGAGGTCGTCGAGCATTTTCTGCTTTGCCATTGTCATCTCCTTTGGTGATCCCCTCAAGGTCGACAATCTCCGGCCGCAGGATTCGTTCCCGCCGTTGCAAACGGAAAACCTTTATAAAATTCCTATTTCTTTTCGCCCTTGGCCGTCTCGAACCTTTATGGCGATCGGGTCCATATTCCGCATTGGAAAACGTCGAACGCCGTCACCGCTCAAAGTGAAGGCGCTCCGTTTCACGTAATTGTCCACCTGCTCCAGCAGGCGAGCAGTGGAAAAAATGGAAGCAAGGAAGAAGCATAATGGACATCATTGTTATCGGGATAGGGGTTTTGTTCTTTGCCCTGTCCCTAGTCTACGTCAAAGCCTGCGACAGAATTTGAGCTGAAGGGTCGGATCATGCTTTTCGATTACATCCTCGGTGGCGGCGTGACCTTGTTCCTGCTCGCCTACCTCACATACGCCCTGGTTCGTCCAGAACGCTTCTGAAGGCACGGAAAGCCACAGCCATGACACTCAACGGTTGGATACAGATCCTGGTCTTCTGCGGGATCATCGCTTTGCTGACGAAGCCGCTTGGCTTCTACATGCACCGCGTCTTCAACGGCGATCGCACGCTGCTTTCACCGATCTTCGGCCCGCTCGAGCGCGGGCTTTACCGCATTTGCGGAACCAGCGAACGCGAGGAACAGCACTGGACCAGCTATGCGGTGGCCCTGCTGCTCTTCAACCTTGCCGGCTTCCTGGTGCTCTACTTCCTGCAGCGCCTGCAGGGCAGCCTGCCCTACAACCCGGCCGGCATGAGCGCGGTCGACCCGGCGCTGGCCTTCAACACCGCCGCCAGCTTCGTCACCAACACCAACTGGCAGAACTATGGCGGCGAAAGCACCATGTCCTATCTCGTGCAGATGGCCGGGCTGACCGTTCAGAATTTCGTTTCGGCGGCCACCGGCATCGCGATTGCGGTTGCACTGATCCGCGGATTTGCTCGTGCCTCCGGCAAGTCGATCGGCAATTTCTGGGTCGACATGACCCGCTGCACGCTCTACCTGCTGCTGCCGCTGTGCATCGTGCTGACGCTTGTCTATGTCTGGCTCGGGATGCCGCAGACGCTTGGGCCTTACGTCGACGCCACCACGCTGGAAGGCGCCAAGCAGACGATCGCTCTCGGCCCGGTCGCCTCCCAGGTTGCCATCAAGATGCTCGGCACCAATGGTGGCGGGTTCTTCAATGCCAATGCGGCCCATCCGTTCGAAAATCCCGACGCGATTTCCAATCTGATCCAGGTGGTGACCATCTTCGCGCTGGGTGCCGCGCTGACCAACGTCTTCGGCCGCATGGTCGGCAACCAGCGCCAGGGCTGGGCGATCCTCGCCTCCATGGGCGTGCTGTTCATCGTCGGCGTCGCCGTCTGCTACTGGGCGGAGGCCGCGGGCAATCCGCTGGTCCATGCGCTGGGCATCGACGGCGGCAACATGGAAGGCAAGGAAACCCGCTTCGGCATCGCGCTGTCGGCGCTGTTCGCTGTCGTCACGACGGCCGCATCATGCGGTGCCGTCAACGCCATGCATGACAGCTTCACCGCCCTTGGCGGCATGATCCCGCTCATCAACATGCAACTCGGCGAAGTCATCGTCGGCGGCGTCGGCGCCGGCTTCTACGGCATCCTGATGTTCATCGTGGTCGCCGTCTTCGTTGCCGGCCTGATGGTTGGCCGCACGCCCGAATATCTCGGCAAGAAGATCGAGGCCAAGGAGGTCAAGATGGCGATGCTGGCCATACTGTGCCTGCCGCTGGCGATGCTGATCTTCACGGCGATCGCCGTTGTCCTGCCCAGCGCCGTGGCTTCGATGGCCAATGGCGGCCCGCACGGCTTCTCCGAAGTGCTCTATGCCTACACCTCGGCCGCGGCGAACAACGGTTCGGCCTTTGGCGGCCTCACCGGCAACACGCCCTGGTACAACATCACCATCGGCATCGGCATGCTGATGGGCCGCTTCCTGGTCATCATCCCCGCGCTTGCCATCGCCGGCGCGCTGGCGGCCAAGAAGACGGTGCCCGCCTCGGCCGGCACGTTCCCGACAGACGGTCCTCTGTTCGTCGGGCTGCTGGTCGGCGTCATCGTCATCGTCGGCGGCCTGACCTTCTTCCCGGCGCTTGCCGTCGGACCGATCGTCGAGCACCTGGCGATGATCCACGGGCAGACCTTCTGAGGCGATCATGCCCTGGTTCAACACCATGCGCCGCAGGACCCGGCCGCCAGCCGGCAGCGAGGGGGAGGCGAAGCCTCCTCCCTTCCCGACCGTGTCCACATTCCTGGGCATTGCGGCGGTCATGATCGTGATCTGGCTGCTGGTCTACGGCCCACCCTTTTCGGCATCCAACCGACCGGTGCCGCCCACCAACACTGAAGCCGGAGCTTCAAAATGAGTCACACAAAATCGGCCAGCATCATGGATGCCGGCATTCTCTGGCCCGCCATTGGCGGTGCCTTCCGCAAGCTCGACCCGCGCACGCTGGCTCGCAATCCGGTGATGTTCGTCGTCGCCGTCGTCTCGGCGCTGACATCGGTGTTGTTCATCAGGGATCTCATCATCGGCGGCGGCGATCTGCGCTTTACATTGCAGATCATCATCTGGCTGTGGTTCACGGTGCTGTTCGCCAATTTCGCCGAAGCCGTCGCCGAGGGGCGCGGCAAGGCCCAGGCGGATTCGCTGCGCAAGGCACGCACCGAGACCCAGGCCAAGCTTCTGGCCGGCGAGGACCGCGCCAAGTTCAGGCTGGTGCCCGGCACCAGCCTGAAGGTCGGCGACATTGTCCTGGTCGAGGCCGCAGACATCATCCCGTCCGACGGCGAAGTGGTGGAAGGCGTCGCCTCGGTCAACGAGGCGGCGATAACCGGCGAGTCCGCGCCGGTCATCCGCGAATCCGGCGGCGACCGCTCAGCGGTAACCGGCGGCACGCAGGTGCTGTCCGACTGGATCCGCGTGCGCATCACCGCCGCAGCCGGCCACACTTTCCTCGACCGCATGATCTCGCTGGTCGAAGGTGCCGAGCGCCAGAAGACACCGAACGAGATCGCGCTCAACATCCTGCTGGTCGGCATGACGCTGATCTTCGTTCTGGCCACGGCGACGATTCCGAGCTTTGCCTCCTATTCCGGCGGCTACATCTCGGTGACCGTGCTCGTTGCCCTGTTCGTCACCCTGATCCCGACCACAATCGGTGCGCTGTTGTCGGCCATCGGCATTGCCGGCATGGACCGGCTGGTGCGCTTCAATGTGCTCGCCATGTCTGGCCGTGCCGTGGAGGCCGCCGGCGACGTCGACACGCTGCTGCTCGACAAGACCGGCACGATCACGCTCGGCAACCGCCAGGCGACGGAATTCCGCCCGGTCAAGGGTGTCACCGAACAGGAACTGGCCGACGCCGCGCAGCTTGCCTCGCTCGCCGACGAGACGCCGGAAGGCCGTTCGATCGTCGTGCTGGCCAAGGAGAAATACGCCATCCGCGCCCGCGACATGGCGACCTTGCACGCCACCTTCGTGCCCTTCACCGCGCAGACCCGGATGAGCGGCGTCGACATCGATGGCTCCTCGGTTCGCAAGGGCGCGGTCGATTCCGTGCTTGCCCATGTCAACCAGTCGTCGTCAGCCAGCCACGCGACGCGGCCGAACAGCGACACGATCAGGGATCTGCAGGCGATCGCCGACGAGGTCGCCAAGTCCGGCGGCACGCCGCTGGCGGTCGAGCGGGACGGGCGCCTGCTCGGCATCGTGCACCTCAAGGACATCGTCAAGGGCGGCATCCGCGAGCGTTTCGCCGAGCTGCGCAAGATGGGCATCCGCACGGTGATGATCACCGGCGACAACCCGATGACGGCGGCGGCAATCGCGGCGGAGGCCGGCGTCGACGATTTCCTTGCCCAGGCGACGCCAGAGGACAAGCTGAAGCTGATCCGGGACGAGCAGGCCAAGGGCAAGCTGGTTGCCATGTGCGGCGACGGCACCAATGACGCGCCGGCGCTGGCGCAGGCCGATGTCGGCGTCGCCATGAACACCGGCACGGTGGCGGCGCGCGAAGCCGGCAACATGGTCGACCTCGACAGCGATCCGACCAAGCTGATCGAGATCGTCGAGATCGGCAAGGCGCTGCTGATGACGCGCGGCTCGCTGACCACCTTCTCGATCGCCAACGACGTGGCCAAGTATTTCGCCATCATCCCGGCCATGTTCGCCGTCTTCTACGTCGCGCCCGGCCAGACGACCGGCCCGCTGCAGGCGCTCAACATCATGCATCTGGCAACGCCGCAGAGTGCCATCCTGTCAGCCATCATCTTCAACGCGCTGATCATCATCGCGCTGATCCCGCTGTCGCTGCGCGGCGTCAAATACCGGGCGATCGGCGCCGGAGCGCTGCTCAGCCGCAACCTTCTCGTCTACGGCCTTGGCGGCATCATCGTGCCGTTCGTCGGCATCAAGATAATCGACATGGCCGTCACGGCCCTTGGCCTCGCATAAGGATCATTCCGATGCTCAAGCAAATCAGACCCGCGATCATCATGATCGTCTTCTTCACCGTGCTGACCGGCCTGGTCTATCCCCTGGGCATGACCGGCATCGCCCAGGCGCTGTTCCCGCGACAGGCCAATGGCAGCCTGATCGAGAGGGACGGCAAGGTCATCGGCTCCGAGCTGATCGGACAGGCCTTCGCCAGCGACAAATATTTCCATGGCAGGCCTTCGGCCGCTGGCAACGGCTATGATGCCGGCGCCTCCAGCGGTTCCAATCTCGGCCCCACCAACCCGAAGCTGATCGAGCGCATCAAGGGTGATGCCGAGAAGCTGAAGGCGGAGAATCCGAACCAGCCCGTGCCGATGGACCTGGTGACGACGTCCGGCAGCGGCCTCGATCCGCAGATCAGCCCGCTGGCCGCCTATTTCCAGGTGCCGCGCGTGGCCAAGGCCAGGGGCCTCGACGAGGCCAAGGTCAAGGCGCTTGTCGACGGCCAGGTCGAGGCAAGGGAACTCGGTTTCATGGGAGAGCCGGCGGTCAATGTGCTGGCGCTCAACATGGCGCTGGATGCGGCGAAATAAGTGATGGCCGGCACCGGGGATCGACAGCATCCCCGGCGCCATTCATGATCGGTTCTTGATGCCGGAAGAAAGAAGCAGCGAAAACAGACCTTCCCCCGACGCGCTGCTCGAGCATGCCGAGCGGGAGGGGCGCGGCCGTCTGCGGATATTCCTCGGTGCCGCGCCCGGTGTCGGCAAGACCTACGAAATGCTGATGTCGGGCCGCGCCAGGCTGACCGACGGCATCGATGTGGTGATCGGCATCGTCGAGACGCATGGCCGCAGGGAAACCCAGGCCCTGGTCGAGGGGTATGAAGTCATTCCCCGCCGCAAGGTCGACTACAAGGGGCGCATCCTCGAGGAGATGGATATCGACGCCATCCTGGCCCGGCGTCCGGCGCTGGTTCTCGTCGACGAACTCGCCCACACCAATGCTCCGGGCAGCCGTCACCCCAAGCGCTATCTCGACGTCCAGGAGATCCTGGCGCGAGGCATCGACGTGTATACGACGCTCAACATCCAGCATGTCGAAAGCCTGAATGACGTCGTGGCGCAGATCACGCGGGTCAGGGTGCGTGAAACGGTTCCCGATTCCATCATCGACCAGGCCGATGATGTCGAAATCATCGATCTGACGCCCGACGACCTGATCAAGCGGCTGGAGGAGGGCAAGGTCTATTTTCCCAACACCGCGCAGCGCGCCATCGAGAATTATTTCTCGTCAGGCAATCTGACGGCACTGCGGGAACTGGCGCTGCGCCGCACGGCCCAGCGCGTCGACGAGCAATTGCTCAATCACATGCAGTCCCATGCCATCCAGGGCCCCTGGGCCGCGGGCGAGAGGGTGCTCGTCTGCGTCGACGCAAGACCGGGCGGCGCGGCCCGCATTCGCTACGCACGCAGGCTGGCCGACCGGCTTCGCGCGCCATGGACGGCGCTTCATGTCGATACGCCTCGCTCGGCCGGCATGTCCGAGGAAGACAAGGACCGGCTCGCCACGCTCCTGCGCCTTGCCGAGCAACTCGGCGCCGAGGTGACGACCATTCCCGGCCAGAATGTCGCGCAGGATATTGTGCGCCATGCGACGGCGAACAATTTCACCCATATCGTGGTCGGGAGGCCGACGCGGTCGCGTTGGCGCGAGCTGATCGAGGGCTCGCTTACCTATGACCTGATCCGCAATGCCGGCGACATCAGCGTCCACGTCATTTCGGGAACCGAGCGGGATGCCGAGGCTAGTTCGAGAAGCGTCAGGGCGGCCGACGAGCAATGGCAATTCCAGATATGGCCCTATCTCAAGGCTACGGGGTTTGTCGCCGGCTCGCTCGCCTTCGCCGCCCTGCTCGACCAGTTTCTCGACGTTCGCAACCTCGCCATCATCTTCCTCATCGGGGTGCTGACATCGGCGGTGACCGGCGGTCTCTGGCCGGCTCTCTATGCCTGTGTCGCCAGCGCCCTTGCCTTCAACTATTTCTTCCTCGAGCCACGCTATACGCTGACGATCCGGGATCCGGAGAGCATTGTCGCGCTTGGCGTGTTCCTGGTCGTAGCCGTCATCGCCTCCAACCTGACGGCGCGCGTGCAGCGCCAGGCGGTCGCCGCCCGCTCACGGGCGCGGGCGACGGAAGATATCTATCTCTTCTCCAAGAAGCTCGCCGGCGCCGGCACGCTCGACGATGTGCTGTGGGCCACCGCCTTCCAGATCGCCTCGATGCTGAAGCTGCGCGTGGTGCTGCTGCTGCCGGAAGACGGCTCGATCACCGTCAAGGCCGGCTATCCGCCCGACGACACGCTGGCGGAGGCCGACATTGCCGCGGCCCGCTGGGCATGGGAGCACAACCGCGCCGCCGGGCGCGGCGCCGACACGTTGCCCGGCGCCAAGCGCCTCTACCTTCCCTTGCGCACGGGGCGCACCGCGATCGGTGTCGTCGGCCTCGACAATGACAAGCAAGGCCCGCTGCTGACGCCCGAGCAACAGCGCCTGCTCGATGCGCTGGCCGACCAGGCGGCGGTGGCGATCGAACGCATCCAGCTCGTCGCCGATGTCGATCGGGCCAAGCTCGCGGCCGAAGCCGACCGGCTGCGCTCGGCTTTGCTGACCTCGATTTCGCATGATCTGAAAACGCCGCTCTCAGCCATCATGGGAGCGGCCGGCACCCTCAAGGAATTCGCGCCCGATCTGCCCGAGCAGGACCGGGCGGAGCTTCTGTCGACGGTGATCGACGAATCGGAGCGGCTGAATCGCTTCATCGCCAACCTGCTCGACATGACCAAGATCGAATCCGGTGCGATGGAGCCGAATTACGCCCTCCACTATGTCGGCGATATCGTCGGCACGGCGCTCAACCGCGCCCGCAAGATCACCAGTGAACACAAGATCGAGGTCGACATTCCATCCGATCTGCCGATGCTGAAGCTCGATCCCGTGCTGTTCGAACAGGTTCTGTTCAATCTTCTCGACAATGCGTCGAAATATTCGCCGCCCGGCTCGACGATCCGCGTGCAGGGGTGGGCAGACAATGGGTCCGTCATCGTGCAGATCATCGATGAGGGACCGGGCATCCCGGCGCAGGACCTGGAACGCGTCTTCGACACTTTTTATCGGGTGCGCAAGGGTGACCAGGTGCGCGCCGGCACCGGGCTTGGCCTGTCGATCTGCCGTGGCTTCGTCGAATCGATGGGTGGCACGATCTCGGCCGCCAACCGGACCGACCGCCCCGGTGCCGCGTTCACCATCAGGATGCCGGTGCCGGCGGAGGGGCCCGATGCCGACAATCGTGGCGAAGAAGGCAGTATGGATCAGCCGTGATGACCAACTCGAATGTCAGGATACTGGTTGTCGATGACGAGCCGCCGATCCGCAAGCTGCTGCGGGTCGGGCTCGGCAGCCAGGGCTATTCGGTCAGCGAGGCGCCGAACGCCAAGGTGGCGATCGAGCTGATGGAACAGGAAAAGCCGGACCTGGTGCTGCTCGACCTCGGCCTGCCCGGCATGGGCGGGCACGATCTCCTGCGCAAATGGCGTGACGAGGGCGTCGACATTCCCGTCGTCATCCTCTCCAGCCGCACCGATGAGGCCGGTATCGTCAACGCGCTGGAACTCGGCGCCGACGACTATGTCACCAAGCCATTCGGCATGAACGAACTGGTGGCGCGCATCCGCGTGGCGCTGCGGCACAAATTTCAGCAGCAGGGCGAGAAGCCGGTTTTCCAGAGCGGCGACCTCAGCGTCGATCTGGTCAAGCGCATCGTCAAGGTCGAGGGCAAGGAGATAAAGCTCTCGCCGAAGGAATACGACATATTGCGCATCCTGGTGCAGCATGCCGGCAAGGTGCTGACCCATCATTTCATCCTGAAGCAGATCTGGGGGGACTCGACCGATGTCCAATATCTCAGGGTCTATGTCAGGCAGCTCAGGCAGAAGATCGAGAAGACCCCGGACCAGCCACGCTACATCACCACCGAGACCGGCGTTGGCTATCGTTTGCGGGTCGAGTAGGCCGATCTCCTTCGATTGAGCCCGCGTCAGCCAATGGCCTCCAGCGGCCGGTTTGCCGCCGATGAGGCCCGCAAGGCCGCCAGGCAGCCGAGAATGCCAAGCGGGACGAAGGCCAGAAACAGCCAGCTCGCGACATTGGCCGCCGCGTCATGGTTCAGCCCTTGCGAAAAGCCGCTGGCATTGGCGACGATGCCGGCGAGAGCCGCGCCCACGGCATAGCCGATGCGCTGCATGGTCGGCACGGCGGCCGAGGCGATGGTCTGTTCGTCGTCCGGGGCGGAGGCGACTATGACGCGGGTCAGGAACGGCCAGGCGATGCCGAAGCCGCCGCCTTGCAGCAGGGCGCAGACCAGGATCAGCGGGATCGAGCCCAGCGGTATCGTGTAGGCGAAGCCGGCGATGCCCGCCGCGATCATCAATGCGCCGCAGACAATGATCAGCCGCTCGCGCTGTGGCGGGGCGTTGGCGACAAGGATCGACAGGATCGACCAGGCGATCGATTCAGCGGCGATGATGTAGCCGGTGGTCAGCAGCGGAATGTCATGCAGGCTGGTCAAGAGCAGCGGTCCGTAGACGCCGAAGGAACAGGTCGCGATGGAAAAGGCCGCGACCATGGTCATGCCCGCGCCCACCGGCGTCCGCCACGAGAACAGCCGCGCCGGAAAAAGCCGCGAGCGCGGCTTCAGCGCGTCGACGTAGAAGAACAGCGCCAGGCCGGCCAGGCCCAGCACGATCAGCAGCGAGGAGCGCAGCAGCGCGATATCGACGCCGGCCGAGGCGATCAGCACCACGGCGACGGCAAGACAGCCAAGCGCGGCGAACGGGAAGGGAGGAGCCTTGCCCGCTCCTGCGATGGGTCGCTTCGCTTCCGGGGTGTTCAACACGAGGAAGCTGGCCAGAGCCATGGCCGTGCCGCCGAACGTGAAGACGCCGAAGGCCCAGCGCCACGACAAAAGCTCGGTCATGATCGCGCCCAGCAACGGGCCGCTGAAGGCGGCGACGCCCCAGATCGCCGACATGATGCCGAAAAGCTGGGGCCAGATGGCGCGTGAAAACAGCCGCTCGACCGAGACGAAGGCCAGCGACACCAGCGCGCCGCCGCCCAGCCCTTCAATCAGGCGGCCGGCGAGGAACAATTGCATGGAAGGCGACGTGGCGCAGATCAGCGCGCCGGCCGCGTAGAGCAGGGCCGCCACCACCATGTTGGTGCGCAGCGCCACATAGCTCACCAGCCGTCCGGCGGCGGCGCCGGCGACGATGGCGCCAAGTTCGTAGATCGCCAGCGACCAGCCGACGAGCTGCACGCCGGCGAGTTCGCCGACCATGG
Source organism: Mesorhizobium loti (assembly GCF_013170705.1). NCBI lineage: Bacteria > Pseudomonadati > Pseudomonadota > Alphaproteobacteria > Hyphomicrobiales > Phyllobacteriaceae > Mesorhizobium > Mesorhizobium loti. The sequence continues at coordinate 2,013,287 of NZ_CP033334.1, forward strand.
CCGGCATGACGGTGGCCACCATCGTTTCATTGGTGGCATGCAGCAGGATGCCAAGGCTGATGAAGCAGAAGCGCGCCAGATCGCCGCTCGCCCACAATGCACGCCAGTCGACCCTGTTTGTGCTGATTTCAGTCATATCCACCCTATGCTTTGCATATCTCGATCACGGCGTACGGCACCAGAAGCCAGCAAGGCTTTCCGGCAGGACCATGCGCGGCCGTGGTCCCGGATGACGTGCCTATCGAGGTGCCGGTCCGGTCGGGGTGGCTTGTAGGACCTCAACCGCGGTTGAGGACAAGCGGTTTTTCAAGAGGTCAATTCTCGGTGCTGCGCAGCTGGAACTGGCTGACGCCGATGGCGAGATTGACGCCGGTCTGGGTCTGCAGGCTGAGTGGCTGGAGCGTGAAAGCCTGCGAAGAGCCGCCGACCAGAAGATTGGCGCCGGCTCCGACGGCCGCCGTGACTTCCGCGCTGGCGCCAATATAGTCGCCAGCCAGCGCACCGGGCGCGTAGATGTTCTTCAGCGGCGTCAGCACCAGCCATTGCATCACCGCCTGGCTTGTCGTGCCGATGTCGAGGCCGTATTTGTTGACGGCGCCGAAATAGGCTTCCGGCGCGAAGGTCCTGTCGGTCGGGGTGAAGGTGCAGCTGAGGTCCTTGGACGAACCGAAGATGAAGCCGGTGCCGCCTGATATGGCGCATTCAAGGGTGCCGAGTTCGATGCCGCGGTCCTGCGCCTGCGCCGGTGCCACGCCAAGCACGAATGCAATCACGGCAGCGGCGATGGCTGTCTTCGGCATGGCGTTCCCCGAGCGGTTCGGAACCGCTCTATCTTTTTTGACGCGATTCCAGACGGAAAACCGTTTCACACTTTTCCTGGAATTGCTCGAAAAATCAAACGGCGCGGAACCATCCTGTATGGTTCCGCGCCGCAAGGTAGAGAGGAGCGCTTGGCTCCTTGCGATCACTTGAGCGAGTGGATCAGCTGAAGCGAGGTCACAGCCACGGCGAGATTGACGCCGGTCTGAGCCTGGACGCTGAGCGGCTCGAGCATGAAGGCGCTGTCGAAGCCGCCAACGAGCAGGTTCGCGCCGCCGCCGGTGACGACGCTCGCCTCGGCGTTGACGCCGTAGTAGCTGCCGGCAAGGTCGCCGGCATCACGGTCGCGGGTCGCGGCGAAGACCGCCCAGATCAGCTGGCCTTGATGCGTCTGGCCGAGATCGACGCCAAGCTTGGAGATGACGCCGGTGTAAATCTCCGACGGCCCGTGGTGGTAGGGGCGGAAGACGCAGGACACGCCCTTGTTGGAGCCGACGACGAAGGATGTGCCGCCGTCGATGGTGCAGTCGAGCGTGCCGAGCTGCAGCTTGCCGGCGCTGGCCGGGGCAGCGGCGAACACCGTCGCGGCGAGGGCAGCGGCACAGGCGAGTTTCTTGATCATGGGAGCGTCCTTTCGCAATTGCCATTGAATAACGGCTTCAATGGCCAGACCGTTCCGTCGAAAACTTGGCGCGAACAAGGCAAGCGCCGACGGCTTGTCGCGGGGGTTAACGCCGGGTTGCCGCATTGGCGACGATATTCAGCGCGGCGTGTCCTTTTGGACACGCAAACAGCCGCAATGGTTAGCCGGATCTGCCGAAGCCGATGTCAGCTGGCGCCGACGCCGACACGCGACAGACCATCCTTGGCCGGCTGATAGGTGGGGTCGAGGCGCACGGCCTCGCGATAGGATTTCGCCGCCTTGGCCTTGTCGCCGCGCCGCTCGTAGATCAGCGCCTGATTGGCCCAGGCCTCGGCGTTCTTGCTGTCGAGCTTGATGGCCATGTTGAAGTCGGAGAAGGCATTATCCTCGTCGCCCGTCGCCAGGTAGGAGAGACCACGGCCGTTGTAGGGCTCTGCCGCATCCGGCGCCAGCGAGATGGCGGTCGAGAAGTCCTCGATGGCGAATTTGTGCTGGCCCTGGCTCTGATAGATCAGGCCGCGATTGTGGTAGGCGCGGGCATCGGTCGTGTCGAGCTGGATCGCCTTCTGGAAATCGTTGAAGGCATCCTGGGTCCGGCCCGCCTTGCGGTAGAGATTGCCGCGGCCGATATAGGCGGCATCATAATTGCCGTTGATCTGGATCGATTTGTTGTAGTCGTCGAGCGCGGCCGCCTGATTGCCGAGGAAGCGCTGGATAAGCGCCCGGTTCGAGTAGGCCTGGTAGAAATTCGGGTTGAGCTGGATGGCCTGGTTGAAGTCCTTGAGCGCCGCCTGGTACTGGCCGCCGCGGCCATAGGCCGAACCGCGCACATTGTAGCCTTCGGGATCCTGGGGATTGCGCTGGATCACCGCCGACAGCGAGGAGATGTTCTCGCTCGATCCTTGCGCCTTGTCGATGTTGTTGAACTCGCCGGTCGGGCCCGATGTCTGGCAGCCGGCAAGCACCAATCCGGAAAGCAGGGCCGCTGTCAGGGCGAAACCACGCAATGCGGTCCCGCGCTCCACGCTCGTTGCGTTCATGTCTGCCCTGTCCTCACTTGCGCCGTCGTTCAGGTCCGGTTCCCCCCTCCGGGCCGGGTCACAATGTCATAAACTGTCAGAGCGTGATTTGTGCGCCCGGATGGGCGCGAGTCGCTCTAAACAAAAAGGTGGCGGCGATTCCGCATCGCGCCACCTTGGTATCCTTCGAAAAGGACGAAATATTGGCGATGATCAGCGCGGCGGACGCGCTGCACCAGCAGCACCACCGGCAGGAACGGGACGCGGCGTCATCGGCAGCAGGCCTTCGCGCTGAGCGCGCTTGCGGGCCAGCTTGCGAGCGCGGCGGACGGCCTCTGCCTTTTCGCGGGCGCGCTTCTCGGAAGGCTTCTCGTAGTGACCGCGCATCTTCATTTCGCGGAAAATGCCTTCGCGCTGCATCTTCTTCTTGAGCGCGCGAAGCGCCTGATCAACGTTATTGTCGCGGACGAGTACCTGCACGGGCAATCCTGTCTTTCGGGTTTGATATCAACAGGCAAGTGGCCATAGCCACTAGCCTCCGCGGCGGTCGACACCACGAATTGTGGCGGCTGATAGCAGAATCAGGCCGCTCTGTCCACAGTCGAAATGAAGGACGTTTGCCAAATTGCCACGGTAGCGCCGAGATAGGGCGCCGACTACGCCGTGGCCAGGTGCAGTCGCTCGAAATCCTCGAAGAATTCGCCGTAGTCGCAGGTGATCTCCTCGCCGGCGGCGATGTCGCGCGTCGCGGTCGCTCCGCCATACTGCGAAAAGTCGGTGTTCGGCGTCGCCGAATGGTTCATGAAGCGGCCATTGTCGACCTCATAGACCATGAAACCCGGCCGATCAGGGCTCGGATAGGCGTAACGGTCGAGCAACTCCTTGAGAGGCGGGGGTGCGGCCTCGTATTTGTCCATCGGGATCAGCCGGTCGAAATCCGGGTCGAGCCGCCAGATCGAGGCGCCTTTCCGGATCGGTTCGGCGGCGAACATGCCAACGCCCTCGATTGCGCTCGCGGCGACATAGGTTCGGATCAGCATCATGGTTTCGGGACCCGTTTCGACAGGAAACGGAATCGCCAAATCGCGTGGAAAAAGCAAGACCGGCGAGCTGCGTCACTTGGACGAACAGGCCTGTTGGCGGCAAAAACCCTTCACGTCCGGTTGATCGACGGAGGCCGCCGAACCGGCCAATGTCTTGACGTCTCGCATGGGTCTTTTTCGTCGTGGCGCAAAACGGCAAGCGCCGTCGCAAACAGCGCAAGGGTGGAAGCGCTGTTTCGCTAGTGATACACCTCGCGCGCCGGGCCTGACAAAAGCCCGGCTGCAATCCGCGAGATCTGTTGGCGCGAGGCTGGGACGTTGAAAAAATATTCGGTATTCGCCATCGCCCGTGAGGCCATGCGCGGCCACAAGGGCTGGGAGGAGCAATGGTCCTCGCCCGAGCCCAAGAAGGAATACGACGTCATCATCGTCGGCGCCGGCGGCCACGGCCTGGCCACCGCCTATTACCTCGCCACGGTGCACGGCATCACCAATGTCGCTGTGCTGGAAAAGGGCTGGCTGGGCGGCGGCAACACCGGCCGTAACACCACCATCATCCGCTCCAACTATCTCTATGACGAGAGCGCCGGCATTTACGACCACGCGCTGAAGCTGTGGGACGGGCTCAGCCAGGAGCTCAACTACAACGTCATGTATTCGGCGCGCGGCGTCATGATGCTGGCGCATAATGTGCACGACATCCAGGTGCTGAAGCGCCATGTCCATGCCAACCGGCTGAACGGCATCGACAATGAGTGGCTGACACCGGAGCAGGCGAAGGAATTCTGCCCGCCGCTCAACATCTCGAAGGACGCACGCTACCCGGTCGTCGGGGCTGCCTTGCAGCGCCGCGGCGGCACGGCGCGCCACGACGCTGTTGCCTGGGGCTATGCGCGCGGCGCCTCGGCGCGCGGCGTCCATATCATCCAGAATTGCGAGGTCACCGGCGTCAAGCGCGCGCCGAACGGCGCGGTCATGGGGGTCGACACGACACGCGGCTTCATCGGCGCCAAGAAGGTCGGCGTCGTCGCCGCGGGCCATTCCTCGGTCATCATGAACATGGCCGGCGTGCGCATGCCGCTGGAAAGCTATCCGCTGCAGGCGCTGGTGTCGGAGCCGATCAAGCCGATCGTGCCCTGCGTGGTGATGTCCAACACGGTGCACGCCTATATCTCGCAGTCCGACAAGGGCGAACTGGTGATCGGCGCCGGCACCGACCAGTACGTCTCCTATTCGCAGACCGGCGGCCTGCACATATTGCAGCATACGCTCGACGCCATCTGCGAGATGTTCCCGATCTTCACGCGCATGAAGATGCTACGCTCCTGGGGCGGGATCGTCGACGTGACGCCCGACCGCTCGCCGATCCTGGCCAAGACGCCGGTGCCCGGTCTCTATGTCAATTGCGGCTGGGGCACGGGCGGCTTCAAGGCCACACCTGGCTCGGGCCATGTCTTTGCCCACACCATCGCCAAGGACGATCCGCATCCGATCAACGCGCCCTTCACCATCGAACGCTTCCGCACCGGCCGCCTGATCGACGAGGCGGCCGCGGCGGCGGTGGCGCACTGATGATGATGGCCGAAATGGCTGTAGCGATGCCGCTGATGCTGGCGGGGGAACAGGGCATGTTCCATTTGCCGTCGGCGGAAGAGGTGCGGCTGCAGCCGATCACGCGCGCGGGCAACGAGGCGGGATGGCCGTTTTCGGTTGATGAGGGAACGCTTGCCTGTGTGTGGAGCGCCGGCCAGAAAGTTGTGATGTTCTTTGAAAGCCGGCCGAAGGGCCTGGATGAAGACGAAGATTTCAAACCGCGTGGCGTCATCGTCACGACCGACCCCGTGCAACTGACGCTCGGCAACATGGCCAACCGCGCTTTGTTCCGCGCCTCCTCTGATGTCGAGGAGCGGCTGCGGCTCGTCGCGCCGTTCGTGACCATGGGCCAGAAGCTTTGCGACCAACCCCCCGGCGCCCGCGTCGGCCACGGCGAATTGTAGGAACGAACAGAATGCTTCTCATCCGCTGCCCCTATTGCGAGGAAGAGCGTCCGGAACTCGAATTCCGCAACGCCGGCGAGGCGCATATAGCGCGCTCGGCCAACATTGCCGGCGAGAGCGACGACGACTTCGAGAAATTCTTCTTCATCCGCTCGAACCCCAAGGGCATCATCTATGAGCGGTGGCGGCACATGCATGGCTGCGCGCGCTTCTTCAATGCCGTGCGCGACACCGTCACCGACAAGTTCGTCATAACCTACAAGGCCGGCGAACCCAAACCCGCCAAGCTGCCGGGAGTTGCCAAATGAGCGGCGCGTTCCGCATTCCGGGCGCCGGTCGCCTCAGCCAGGCCAAGACCGCGCGGTTCAGCTTCGACGGCCAGTCCCATACCGGCATCGAGGGCGACACGCTGGCATCCGCGTTGCTTGCCAATGGCGTGCATCTGGTCGGCCGCTCGTTCAAGTATCACCGCCCGCGCGGCTTCCTGTCGGCCGGCGCGGAAGAGCCCAACGCACTGGTGCAGATCGTGCGGGACGATGCGCGCAAGACGCCGAATGTGCGCGCCACCGTGCAGGAGCTCTATGACGGGCTCGCCGCCAACTCGCAGAACCGCTGGCCGTCGCTGTCCTTCGACGTCGGCGCGGTCAACGACCTGGCGTCGCCGATGTTTTCGGCCGGCTTCTACTACAAAACCTTCATGTGGCCGAAGGCAGCCTGGAAGAGCCTTTACGAGCCCAAGATCCGCGAAGCCGCCGGCCTTGGTGTTTCTCCGGACAAGTCTGATCCCGACCATTATTCTTCGCGCTACGCGCATTGCGACGTGCTGGTGCTGGGCGGTGGTGCCGCCGGCATCGCGGCGGCTTTGGCCGCGGCCGAAACCGGCGTGCGCGTCATCCTCGCCGACGAGCAGGCCGAGTTCGGCGGCAGCCTGCGTTTCGAGACCGGCGCGAAGATCGACGGACAGAACGGTTTTACCTGGGCTCAAGCGGCGGTGGCGAAGCTCGCCGCCATGGACAATGTCCGCGTGCTCTCGCGCACGACGGCCTTTGGCTACTACGCGCAGAATTTCGTTGGCCTGGTCGAGCGCGTCAGCGATCATTTGAAAGCCCCCGGCCATGACCTGCCGCGCGAGCGGCTGTGGCAGATCCGTGCCAGGCGCGTCGTGCTGGCCTCCGGCGCCATCGAACGCCACATGGTGTTCGCGAACAATGACCGGCCGGGCATCATGCTGGCGGGCGCGGCGCGCACCTTCCTCAACCACTATGGCGTCGCGGTCGGCAGGAATGTCGGCGTCTACACCGCCAATGATTCAGCCTATGCGGCGGCGATCGACCTCAAGAAGGCCGGCGTCAACGTCGCGGCGATCGTCGATCTGCGCGACAATCCGACCGGGCCGGTGATCGACGAGGCGCGGGCGCTTGGCATCGAGATCAATTTCGGCCGCGCCGTGATCCGCGCCGGCGGCAAATTGCGGGTGTCGTCGATGACGGTGCAGCCGAAGAATGGCGGCGGCGAGCGCACCATTCCCGTCGACGCGATTCTGATGTCGGCCGGCTGGACACCCTCGGTGCATCTGTTCTCGCAGTCGCGCGGCAAGGTTGCTTTCAACGACGAGACCAAGCGCTTCGTGCCCGGCATCTATGCGCAGGATTGCGTCTCGGTCGGCGCCTGCAATGGCACCGACGGCCTCTCGGCGACGGTTGACGAAGCCTATGCGGCTGGCACCAAGGCGGCCAAGGATGCCAATGCCAGGAATTATGGAGCGAAGACCGCCAAGGGGACCAAGCCGAAGGTCGACACCTCGGAAAGCTGGTCGCGCGGCATGCTGGGTGCGGCACCCGGCGCCGGGCCGGACACGACGGTAAAGGCCTTCGTCGATTTCCAGAACGACGTCACCGCCAAGGACATACGCCAGGCGGTGCATGAAGGCATGCGCTCGATCGAGCACGTCAAGCGCTTCACCACCAACGGCATGGCCACCGACCAGGGCAAAACCTCCAACATGCACGGGCTGGCGATTGCCGCCGAGACGCTGGGCAAGCCGATCCCCGAAGTCGGCCTGACGACCTTCCGCGCGCCCTATACGCCGGTGACCTTCGGCGCGATCGTCAGCCATGCGCGTGGTCCGCTGTTCGATCCGACACGCAGGACGGCGACGCATCCGTGGGCCGAAGCGCAGGGCGCCGTGTTCGAGGATGTCGGCCAGTGGAAGCGCGCCTGGTATTTTCCCAAGGCGGGCGAAGACATGCATGCGGCGGTCGACCGCGAATGCGTCGCGGTCCGCACGACAGCGGGCCTGTTCGACGCCTCGACGCTCGGCAAGATCGAAGTGGTCGGGCCGGACGCGGCCAAATTCATGGAGCTGCTCTACACCAATCCGTGGGAGAAGCTGGAGCCCGGCCGTTGCCGCTATGGCATCATGCTGCGCGAGGACGGCTTCATCTATGATGACGGTGTCGTCGGCAGGTTGGCGCCGGACCGCTTCCATGTGACGACGACGACGGGCGGGGCGCCGCGCGTCATGAACCACATGGAGGACTATCTCCAGACCGAGTTCCCGCATCTGAATGTCTGGCTGACCTCGATCACCGAACAGTGGGCGGTCATCGCGGTGCAAGGACCCAAGTCGCGCGACATCATCGCGCCGCTGGTCGAAGGCATCGACATGTCGGATGAGGCGCTGCCGCATATGTCGGTGCGCGAAGGCAGGATCTGCGGTGTGCCGACAAGGCTGTTCCGCATGTCGTTCACCGGTGAGCGCGGCTTCGAGGTCAACGTGCCGGCCGATTATGGCCAGGCCGTCTGGGAGGCGCTGTGGGCCGAGGGCCAGAAGCATGGCGCCACCGCCTACGGGACCGAGGCGATGCACGTTCTGCGCGCCGAAAAGGGCTACATCATCGTCGGCCAGGATACGGACGGCACTGTGACGCCGAACGATGCTGGTCTTGACTGGGCGGTCGGCAAGAAAAAGACCGATTTCGTCGGCATCCGCGGCATGGCGCGGCCGGATCTGGTCGCCAAGGGACGCAAGCAGCTGGTCGGCCTGAAAACCAAGGATCCCAAGGTGGTGCTGGAGGAAGGCGCACAGATCGTCGAGGATCCCAAGCAGGCGATCCCGATGAAGATGATCGGTCATGTCACCTCCAGCTACTGGTCGCAGAATTGCGGCCGCTCGATCGCGCTGGCGCTGGTCGCCGGCGGCCGTGATCGCATGGGCGACACGCTCTATGTGCCGATGCCGAACGGGGTGATCGAAGTGGAGGTTACCGGCATGGTGTTCTTCGACGAGACGGGAGGCCGCCTCAATGGCTAAGGCTGCTGCAAAGAAGACGGCTGAGGCCGCATCGCCTTCGGTGGACCGCCGCCCGGCATTGGCCGGTCGCGCCACATCGGCGACCGGCGTGAAGGTTGAAGTGCTGCCGCCGGCAGAGCGCATCTCGCTGCGTGCGCCGGAAGCTTCATTGGCGGCGCTTTCGAAGGCGCTTGGCCTGACCTTGCCGAAGAAGCCGAAGACCTCGGTGTCGAAGGCGGGCCGCACCGCTCTGTGGCTCGGCCCCGACGAATGGCTTGTCATCGACGAGGCAGGCAAGGATCCGCTAGCCGATTGCGCAGGGGTTGCCGCGCTGCATTCGGCGGTCGGCATCTCGCACCGCAACGTCGCGATCTCCGTCGCCGGCCCGGCCGCCGAAGCCGCGATCAACTCAGGCTGCCCGCAGGATCTGTCGCTCGAAGCCTTCCCGGTCGGGGCGGCGTCGCGCACCATCCTGGGCAAGGCCGAGATCGTGCTGTTGCGCACCGCCGATGACGCCTTCCGGGTCGAGTGCTGGCGTTCCTTCTCGGACTATGTCTTTACTTTCCTCTCCGAGGGAGCCCGCGACGCGGCTGGCTGATCCGGAACGTTTTGCCGCCCGCGTCCGTTGTGCGGCGACAGCTCGAGGGAGAAACGCCGATGCCGTCGAAGTCCGCGCCGAAGTCGCCGCAGCCCAAAGCCAAGACCGCGGCGGTCCGCTCGCTCGAACATGAGCGGCGTGAGGCCGACGCCGAAGAGGAACTCGAGGAAGGCCTGGAGGATACTTTTCCGGCCAGCGATCCGGTGTCGATCACCAGCTCGGCTATCCCCGGCGCGCCCGCCAAGCCCGGCAAGGCCAAGACCGTGCCTGGCCGGAAAACCCGCAAGCCCTGATTTCCCGTAATTTTGGTCGCGAGGCATCTTCCCAAGGCCTCTGTGGATGCGATATTCAAAGCGCTTTGGAGAGGGAAAATGCCGATAAAAGCTGTTGTCTGGGGCGAGAACGTCCATGAGCAGACCAATGCCGCCGTGCGCGACCTCTATCCACTGGCCATGCATGGCACGATTGCCGCGGCGCTCAACCAGGACCAGGGCATCGAGGCGACCACCGCAACTCTGCAGGAACCTGAACACGGTTTGAGCGAGAAGCGCCTCGCCGCCACCGATGTGCTTCTGTGGTGGGGGCATGCCGCGCATGGCGAGGTCAAGGACGAGATCGTCGAGCGGGTGCAGAAGCGGGTCTGGGAAGGGATGGGGCTGATCGTGCTGCATTCCGGCCACTACTCGAAGATCTTCAAGCGCCTGATGGGCACGCCCTGTTCGCTGAAATGGCGCGAGGCCGGCGAACGCGAGCGCGTTTGGGCGATCAACCGCGGCCACCCGATCGCGCAAGGCATCGGCGAATGCCTTGAGATCGGCGAAACGGAAATGTATGGCGAGCCGTTCGCGGTGCCGGAGCCGCTGGAGACGGTGTTCATCTCCTGGTACGAGGGTGGCGAGGTGTTCCGGTCCGGGCTGACCTACCAGCGCGGCGCGGGCCGCATTTTCTATTTCTCGCCCGGCCACGAGACCTATCCGATCTATCACAATGAGGGCGTGCAGCAGGTGCTGCGCAACGCCGTGCACTGGGCACACAATCCGGCGCCCGCATGGTCGGGCATCACCAATGCGCCCAACGTGCCGACGGACAAGGCCAAGGAGAAGATCGTGCAGAAGGGCCTGCGCCTGCATGCCGATGGCGACAAGGGGCTTAGTTGATTAGAGGTCTGGGCTGATGCATCGACTTCTCCTGCTCGGCACCGGCGGTATTGCCGGGCATCATGTCGAGGAATTCGCAACGTTACCCGGCTGCATCATCGTCGCTTGTGTCGATCAGGTGCCGGGCCGCGCGGCTGCATTCGCTGCTGCAAACAATATCGGCGACTTTTTCGAGAGCCTGGAGGCGGCGATCGCCTGGGGCGCGTTCGACGCCGCCATCAACGCGACGCCGGACGGCGTGCACAAGGCAACGACGCTGGCGCTGCTGGCCGCCGGCAAGCACGTCTTCTGCGAAAAGCCGTTGGCGCCAAACCATGCCGACGCGCTGGCGATGACGGAAGCGGCCGAGGCGGCCGGCGTCGTCAACATGGTCAACCTGACGTACCGCAATTCGCCGGCGATCCAGGAAGCGCGGCGCATGGTGCAGGCCGGGAAGATCGGCGAGTTGCGCCACGTCGAGGCGAGCTACCGGCAGAGCTGGCTGGTCAGTAAATCCTGGGGCGATTGGCGGGTCGAGGACAAATGGCTGTGGCGCCTGTCGAGCCGGCACGGTTCGACCGGCGTGCTGGGCGATGTCGGCATCCACATCCTCGACTTCGCCACCTATGGCGCCGCCCAGGATATCCTCAGTCTGCATGCCGATCTGGTGACGTTTCCGAAGGCCGAGGGCGACCAGATCGGCGACTACGTGCTCGACGCCAATGACAGCGTGGCGATGACGGCGCGGCTGACGTCCGGCGCACTCGCCACGATCGTGGCGAGCCGCTACACGACCGGACATGCCAATGATCTGTCGCTGGCGCTGCATGGCACCAAGGGGGCCGTCAAGGTCGAGACCGACGGTAAAATATCGAGCCTGTCGGCGTGCCTTGGCGCGGATGTCGACCAGCAGCGTTGGCGCACGCTGGCGCCGCCTGACGTCAAGCGCAACGCGCGCCGCTTCGCCGATGCGCTGGATAGCCGGCAGAACGGCGATCCGTCCTTCCGGCGCGCCGCCGACATGCAGAGGCTGATCGATGCCGCCTTCGAGAGTTCAGCCGCCAAGCTGCCGATTACAACAGGCTGACATGGCCTCCCGACCGGCTTGTGCCGGCCAGGCGCGCTTCGGCGTAACTCTCTGTTTGGACGCAATTCCCAAGGGCAAGCGCTACGCGCTTGTCCCGGGAAAACCGCTGCACACTTTTCCTGGAATTGCTCTTAGAACGTGCTGGGCACGATCCAGGGATTGATGCTGATGCCGAGGCGCGGGCCCTTGTCTTCGGCCTTGTTTTCCGTGGCGGCCTTCTTCTCGACCGAGCCGGTCGATGCGCAATCGAGCTTCACATTGGTCCTGGTGTCGATGCAGGTCGTGGCCGGCAGGTGCTTGACCGGCTGGGGGGCACCGGCGGCGAAGGCGGAGCCGGAAAGGGCCAGCACTGCGGCGAGGGTGAGGAGCGTCTTTTTCATCGTCAGTCTCCGATTTCGACGGTTGAATTTTTTTCCGTACATGTACGCTATTTCGTACAAATACGCCCGCCGATCGCGAAGTTCAAGTCAAGATCGTACGTGTACAATAAATCTTTTGGTAACCAAGAATCTACCCTCGGTTGGTTCGAAAGGGTGGCGAGGAAGCATGGAAAGGAAGGAGATGTCGTTCAGCAGTTGACCGGTGTGTCGGTCAGTGGCGGCACGTTCTGCGTGCTGAGTGCGGCCAGTTGGAAATCGCACATGCGTTTCACGAAAGCATGCGGGTCGCCGAAGGGATAGAAGGGAAAGGTGATCAGCAGCGAGATCGTGCCGTGGCCGACCGCCCACAGCATGGTGGCAATGGCGCGTGGATCGCCTTGCAATTTTCCGGCGGCGACGCAGGCTTCGACCCGCGTGATCAGCACCTTCATCGCCGGGTTGGCCTCGTGCATTTCTTCAAAACTCCGACCTTCCGGCGGCCTGGTCTTTTCGGTCATGAAGACGGTGCGGTATTCATTGGGGTTGCCGAGCCCGAAGGCTGCATACTCGGTCATCACCGCCTGCAAAGCCTCGATCGGATCGTCGGACGGATGCTCCTCGATGCGGCGGGCAAGGGTCTCGAATGCATCCTCTGCCAGCGCGAACAGGATGTCCTGCTTGTCGGCGAAGTAGGAATAGACCGACATCGGCGCATAGCCGACCCGCTTGGCCAGCTTGCGGATGGTCAGGCCCTCATAGCCTTCTTCCTGGACAAGCTTGTGCGCGGCCTCGACCAGTTCAGAGCGCAGCTCGGCCTTTTGTTTTTCGCGGCGTGTCTGGACGCTCGGCGGCAAGATTCCGTGCCTTCCTTGGGTTGGTGCGTGGCTAAATTATATACGCTGTACGGAAACGGACAAGGGCGTCACAGGTTCCCACACGGCAGGCTTCAGATGGCACCGACACCGCCGTCGACGGCCAGTGCATGGCCGGTCATGAACGAGTTGGCCGGGTCGGCGGCGAACAGGATGGCGGTGATGATTTCGTCGACCTCGGCCACGCGCCTCATCGGTACGCCCCGTGTCAGCTCGGCCAGGGCCTCCGCCTCCGGTGCGCCGGAGATGCGCACGAAGCCGTCCACCATCGCCGTCCTTGTATGCGCCGGGCAGACGGCGTTGATGCGCAAGCCCTTGCTGGCATATTCGATCGCTGCCGAGCGGGTCAGGCCGACGACGCCATGCTTGGCGGCGGCGTAGATCGAGAGTTTCGGTGCGCCGGACAGGCCGGCGGCCGAGGCGATGTTGACGATGGCGCCACCCTTGGCCGTGGACCTGAACTGTCGTTCCATCTGAGGGATCTGGTGCTTCATGGCGTAGAAGACGCCAAGCAGGTCGATCTCCAGCACGCGGCGGGCTTCGTCCGATGGCACCTGTGGCAGGCGCACGAAACTCTGGACGATGCCGGCATTGTTGACGGCGACATCGAGCCGGCCGAATTTCCCGACCGCCAGCCCGACCAGATCCTCGGACAGTTTCTCGTCCGCGATGTCGCCGGCAAGCGTCGCCGTTTCGGCCTGCAGCGTCGCGGCGAGATCGGCGAGCGCCCTTTCGTCGATGTCCGACAGCACCAGCCGCGCTCCCTCGGCGGCGAAGCCTTTCGCGGCACCACGACCGAGCCCGCCGGTGGCACCCGTGATCAGCACCGTTGCTCCGTCAAAGCGGCCCATCATGGCTCCCCATCATCTCTGCTCGTCGATCAGTTCCGCCGCGAGACGCGAAAGCAGCTTCACCGCCTCGCCATAGGTCCTGGCCTTTTCGGGGTTGGAGGCAGTGCCATCCAGCGCGCGCCTGTAGACACCCTGGCAGATCGCCGCCAACCGGAAGAAGGAGAAAGCGAGGAAAAAGGTCCAGTTGCCGATGCCATCCAGCCCTCGCCGGCGGCAATAAGCGGCGACGTAGGCCTCTTCGGAGGGTAACCCGAGCGCGGCGCGGTCGATACCGCCCAGGCCGCGAAAGCCGGAAGCATGCGGCAGACGCCATTGCATGCATTGATAGGCTATGTCGGCGAAGGGGTGGCCTGATGTCGACAGTTCCCAGTCGAGCACCGCCAGTACCCTTGGCTGGTCCGGCGCGAAGATCAGATTGTCCAGCCGGTAGTCGCCATGCACAAGAGAGACACGGCCGTCATCCGCGGGCATGTGCGTTTCGAGCCAGGCGATCAGCCGGTCCATGTCGGCGATGGTGCCGGTTTCCGAGGCGCGATACTGCCCGGTCCAGCGTGCCAGCTGCCGTTCGAAATAATTGCCCGGCCGGCCGAAATCGGCGAGACCCACGGCCTCGACCTCGACATCGTGCAGGGCGGCGAGCGTGGAGTTCATGGCGTCGTAGATCGCGGCGCGCTCGTCATTGTCGCGCGCCTCGGGCAGGGCCGGATCCCAGAGGATGCGGCCGTCGAGGAAATCCATGACGTAGAACATGCGGCCGATCGGCGAGTCCTCCGCCGACAGATGCAGCATTTGGGGCACCGGCACGGCGGTGCCGGCCAGCGCCTCCATCACGCGGAATTCGCGGTCGACCTGATGCGCCGATTTCAGCAATTGTCCGGGCGGCTTGGCACGCAGCACGTAGCGGCCGCTGGCCGCCGTCAGGAGATAGGTCGGGTTGGACTGGCCGGATTTGAACTTCTCGATTGACGCGAGCCCGTAAAAGCCCGGGATTTCCGCCTCGAGATAAGGCGCAAGCGCTGTCTGGTCGAGCGCGTTGGCGTCGCTCATGCGGTCTCGGGCTGGCGTTCGATCAGGGTCAGCGTCAGCCAGCGGGCTGTCAGCGCCGGCTTCTTCGAGCCCTCGATCTCGATCGTCACGTCGTGCGCCGTCTGCACCCAACCCGAGGGCCTCACCTTGACGTCGGCCAGCACGAAACGGGTGCGGATGCGCGCGCCGGTCTTCACCGGGGCCAGGAAGCGCAGCGAATCGAAGCCATGGTTGACGCCCATCTTGCCGTTTTCCAGCGGCGGCATGGTCTCGAACGTCATCGCTGAAAGCAGCGACAGCGACAGGAAGCCATGCGCGATGGTGCCGCCGAACGGCGTCTCGCGCTTGGCCCGCTCGGGGTCGCAGTGGATGAACTGGTGGTCGTCGGTGGCGTCCGCGAACTGGTCGATCATGCGTTGCGTGACCACCCGCCACGGTGAGACGCCGACTTCCTTGCCGACACTGGCCAGAAGCACATCGAGACTGATTGGTTCCACGCTCATGTCCTCCAGTTCACCTCCGGCTTCTGCGGCCGGAAAATGTCATTCCTTGAACAAGGTCAATCCATGCTGCACCGACTGCCCGCCGTCGATCGGCAGGATGGCGCCGGTGACATAGCTGCCTGCACGGCTGCACAAATAGAGCGTTGCGCCGGCAATGTCATCCGGTGCGCCGATACGGCCGATCGGAACGTGGCTGCCGACATGCCTGGCCTGCTCATCCGTGCCGGTGGCAAAAGCCGTCATGCGGCTCTGGAAGGGGCCGGGGGCAAAGGCATTGACGGTGATGCGGCGGGCGGCGAACTCAAGCGCGAGCGTACGCGTCAGGTGATGCACCGCGGCCTTGGACGCCGTGTAGGAATAGGCATCGTCGGCCAGCGGCTGCGTGCCCATCACGGAACCCAGATTGATCACCCGGGCCGGATCGCCATCGCTGGCGGCGGCTTCGAGCAGCGGCAGCAATTCGCGCGTCAGATGGAAGACCGCGGTGACATTGACGCCGAAAACCTTCGCCCATGCCGAATAAGGGAAATTTTCCAGCGGCGCTCCCCAGGAAACGCCGGCATTGTTGATCAGAATATCGAGTTTTCCGGTCCGCGCCTTGACCTCGGCGACGAGTGCGGCGATGCCAGCCTCACTCGAGACGTCGCCGGCAAAGCCCTCGGCCCGGCCTGGCGCGCCAAGCCCGTTCAGTTCGGCGGCGACCTTGATGCAATCCTCGCCCTTGCGCGAAGCGATCATCACGCCGGCGCCGGCTCTCACCAACGCCGTTGCCGCCATGCGGCCGATGCCGGTTGCCGCTCCCGTTACCAGCGCTGTCTTGCCGGCCACGGAAAACAGCTCGTCGAGATAGGCCATTCCAATCCTCCACGCTTCGCCTCGTCGTCGGGCAAAGAGTTCGCGTTGACAAGGCTATCCGAAGTACGGTCATCCTTGCCACGGGTAAAATGCCCGGCCTGCATGAAGGGTTAGCGACCGATGACGGAGATGAATCTCGGCATGACCGAGCGGCTGAAGCCGATCCACGCCCGCGTCGCGGCCATGGTGCGCGACGAGATCATGCCGCTCGACAAGGAATTCCTGGGCGAAGTGGGCAAGGCAGGCGACCGCTGGGTCTACAGCGCGCGCCAAAGCGAGATCCTCGAAGGGCTGAAGAAGACCGCAAGGGAGCGCGGCCTGTGGAACTTCTGGCTGACCGGCTCGGATCGCGGCTACGGCCTTTCCACTGTCGAATACGCCTATCTGGCCGAGGAGATGGGCAAGGCGCATTTGGGCGCCGAGACCTTCAACTGCTCGGCGCCCGACACCGGCAACATGGAAGTGCTGGAACGCTACGGTTCGGCCGACCACAAGAAAACGTGGCTGGAACCGTTGCTCGAGGGCAAGATCCGCTCGGCCTATCTGATGACCGAACCTGACGTGGCATCATCCGACGCCACCAACATTTCGATGCGTTGCGAGCGGCAGGGCGACGACTACGTCCTCAACGGCGAAAAATGGTGGGCGTCGGGCGCCGGCGACCCACGCTGCGCCATCTATATCGTCATGGTGCGGACCGGTGGCGACGAGGAACCGCGGCACCGCCGCCATTCGATGATCCTGGTGCCTTCGGACACAAAGGGCGTGACCAAGGTTCGCGCCATGCAGGTTTATGGCGACGATGACGCGCCGCATGGCCACATGCACCTTCGCTTCGACAATGTCCGGGTCCCGGCCTCGAACCTCGTTCTTGGCGAGGGCAGGGGGTTCGAGATCGCGCAAGGACGGCTCGGCCCCGGCCGTATCCATCACTGCATGCGCGCCATCGGCCAGGCCGAAATGGCACTGGAGATGCTGTGCCAGCGTTCGGTGCGACGCGAGGCCTTCGGCCAGCCCCTGGCGAAACTCGGCGCCAATTTCGATATCATCGCCGAATGCCGCATGGACATCGAGATGGCCCGGCTGCTCTGCCTCAAGGCGGCGTGGATGATCGACCAGGGCGATGCGCGCGCGGCCGCCCCCTGGATCAGCCAGATCAAGGTTATCGCGCCGCGCGTCGCGCTGAGGATCACCGACGAGGCGGTGCAGATGTTCGGCGCGCAAGGCATCAGCCAGGATACGCCGCTGGCGCGCTCATGGACGCATCTGCGCACGCTGCGTCTCGCCGACGGGCCCGACGCCGTGCATCGCCGCCAGGTGGCGCGGACTGAGCTGAGGAAATACACGCAGGAGAAGATTTGAGCAGCTCGGCCCGCCGCATTCGCGGATTTCGCTGACAACCAAGGAGTGTGACAATGACCATTCCCTCCGAAATGAAGGCGCTGCTCCTGGTCGGTGACGGCTACACCAGGACGCCGAGCGGCAGCGTGCTCGAGGCGATGGAGCCCTATCTCGAACGGGGTAGCATCGCGGTGCCGGCGCCTGGACCGAGCCAGGTGCTGATCAAGGTCAGCCTGGCCTCGATCAATCCCTCCGACGTCGCCTTCATCAAGGGCCAGTACGGCCAGCCGCGCGTCAAGGGCCGTCCGGCTGGCTTCGAGGGGGTCGGCACCATCGTTGCCGGTGGCGACGAACCTTATCCGAAAAACCTCGTCGGCAAGCGCGTCGCCTTCGCCACCGGCCTCAGCAACTGGGGCTCGTGGGCGGAATACGCCGTCGCCGAGGCAGCGGCCTGCATTCCGCTGCTCGACACGGTGCGCGACGAGGACGGCGCGGCGATGATCGTCAATCCGCTCACCGCGATCGCCATGTTCGACATCGTCAAACAGGAGGGCGAAAAGGCCTTCGTCATGACCGCCGGCGCCAGCCAGCTCTGCAAGCTGATCATCGGCCTCGCCAAGGAGGAAGGCTTCCGCCCTGTCGTCACCGTGCGGCGCGACGAGCAGATCGCGCTGTTGAAGGAGATCGGCGCTACCCATGTGCTCAACGAGAAGGCGCCGGATTTCGAGGCCACGCTGCGCGAGGTGATGAAAGCCGAACAGCCGCGCATCTTCCTCGATGCTGTCACCGGGCCGCTGGCTTCCGCCATCTTCAATGCCATGCCGAAACGGGCGCGCTGGATCATCTATGGCCGGCTCGACACGGACGCCACGGTCATCCGCGAGCCCGGCCAGTTGATCTTCCAGCACAAGCATATCGAAGGCTTTTGGCTGAGCGAATGGATGCGGCAATTCAAGGAGCGGCGCGCTCCCGCGATCCTGGAAGCGCAGAAGCGTTTTTCCGACGGACGCTGGTCGACCGACGTCACGGCCGTCGTGCCGCTCGCCGAGGCAATCGCGCGGGTGCCGGCGGAGCTCGCCAAGCCCAATGGCAAGGTGTTCATTCGGCCTTGATGCCGTTCGAAGGAGTGCGGGAGCGCGAAATAGAAGGCTTTCCGAACACCTTT
Source organism: Mesorhizobium loti (assembly GCF_013170705.1). Taxonomy (NCBI): domain Bacteria; kingdom Pseudomonadati; phylum Pseudomonadota; class Alphaproteobacteria; order Hyphomicrobiales; family Phyllobacteriaceae; genus Mesorhizobium; species Mesorhizobium loti. The sequence goes on from NZ_CP033334.1 coordinate 2,031,893, forward strand.
CCCAGCGAGGTCGTTGCAATGCCTGACCATCCGCGACGTCCCGCGAAGTTGATGGCCGCGTCTTTCAGCCCCCTATGCCGTGCTGCTTTGTCCGTGATATGCCGCCGCCATCGAATACCGGGACAGTGCCCGACTGAGCCTGTCCCGGATGTTGTTGGGGTGTCTTGATGACGATGTCCAAGCCGGTTTTCGACCGTTTGGGACTTGGCCTGTGGATCGGAGCGTTCCTGGTCGTTCTTGTCCTGGTCTTGTGGTCGCCCCATACGCGGACGGTCTGGCAAGCCTATATAGACGGCAGCGAGGCGCTGCTGGCCCGCCGGCCGCTCTACAATATCCAGTCCGAGATGGGATATCTCTATGCGCCGGCCTTTGCCGCGCTCTATGTTCCGATGGTCAAGCTCGGCCCGCATCTGGGCGGCCTGGTATGGCATACTATCGGTTTCGCGGCGCTGACCTTTGCCGCGATGCGGCAGGTGCGCAAACTCGGCGGCGGGGAATTGCCATGGCTGCTTTCCTTCGGGCTGTTCCTTGCCCTGCCGATGGCGTTGGGTGCGATCCGTAACGGCCAGGCGACTATCCTTTTGACCGGTGCCTGCTGGCTTCTCACTTTGTCGGCGCTCGAAGGACGGCGCGCCGAAACCTTTTTCTGGGCTTCGCTTGCCATCATAGCCAAGCCGACCGCGGTCATCATGCTGTTGCTGGTGGGAGCCCTGCGTTTCCGGCTGATACCGGTGCTCGTGCTGGCGGTGCTGTTCGTGCTCGCCTTACCCTACGCTTTCGCGCCCGCCGGCTATCTCAACGACCAATATCGTGATTTCGCCGGGATGCTGACCTCGATGGCGGTCGACAACACCAGCCATTTTGTCCCCACTGACTTCACGGCGCCGTTCACCAAAATGGGGCTGCCCATCCCGGAATCCGGCGCCACGATCGTGCGCATCGTCATGGCCCTGTTTACGCTTTCAGCCGTCATCTGGTTTGACCGCAAGCTCGAACGCGGAACGGCCGGCCTCGCCATCTTCCTGACGGCTACGTTCTACATGTGCGTCTTCAACCCGCGCGTCGAGCCCAACACCTATGCCATGATCGCCGTGCCAGCCGGTCTCGCTATTGCCCTGTTGTGGCGCGAGGAACGAGGCGGCATGTTGGCCTCGGTGCTGTCCGTGATGCTGCTCCTGACAGGCTTGACGGGCGTCGAGCGCCATATCCAGGATTTCACGTACCCCTGGTTCCGGCCGATCGCGGTCACCCTTATCGCCGGTTCGCTGATCTGGTGGTTTTGGGCGAGATCCGGCAACAAGAGGGCGCGAGACATGATGACGCGAGACAAGATGATGAATGAGAGGCCTGTCGCAAATGGCTGAGTCGCGGCCTGTTCTCGATATCGTGGCGCCGTTCTTGAACGAGGCGCAATCGGCATCGGCTTTTGCCGCATTGCTCGACAAGCTTGAAGCCGCGGTGGCGCAGCTTTTCGGCATGGACGTCCACAAGATCCTGGTCGATGACGGCAGTCGCGACGATGGCGCCGAGCGGTTTTCGCGGGCGCTGTCGGGTTCCTGGGAGATCGTGCGGCTCAGCCGCAATTTCGGCAAGGAGGTCGCGGTGCTCGCCGGCCTCGACCGGTCGCGCGGCGACATGGCGCTGGTCATGGATGCCGACCTCCAGCATTCGATGGACACCAGCCTGAAGATGATCGCGGAGCTGGTGGAAAACCCCGATATCGATGTCGTCTACGCGCAGAACGACCGCCGGGAGGCGAGCTGGCGGCGCTCCCAGCTGGCGCGGCTTTTCTACAGCCTGATCAACAGCAGCCAGCGTTTCGACATTCCCGAGAATGCGGGAGATTTTCGCGTCATGCGTGGTGCCGTGGTGCGCGCGCTGACGAGCCTGCGCGACAAGCGGCGCTTCAACAAGGGCCTGTTCGCCTGGGCCGGCTTCCGCCAGAAAGCCATACAATATTCGCCCGAGAGCCGTGCCACCGGGACGTCGAAATGGAGCCGGCTCAACCTGATCGCCTTCTCGCTGGAAGGGTTTACCTCCTTTTCCGTCATTCCGTTGCGCATCATCAGCCTGAGCGGGATGCTGGCGGCATTGGCGGGCCTCGTCTACGGAGCCAAGGTCTTCTTCGAGGTGATGTTCTACGGCATCGCCGTTCCCGGCTATCCCAGCCTCATGGTCGCCGTCGTCCTGCTCGGCGGCCTCAACCTCACCTTGCTTGGCCTGATCGGCGAATATGTCTGGGTCACGCTCTCGGAAAGCAAGGACCGGCCGGTCTATATCGTGCGCGATGTCATGCGCGGCGAGATGGCCCCTGACAGGCCGCCGGGCGCTTCCGGAACATGACGCGGCGCATCCGCCTGATCGCCGACGATTACGGCCTGGCACCCGGCGTCTGCACCGGGATTCTCGACCTGCTCGATCGCGGACGCCTGACCGGCACCAGCTGCATGACCGGCTTTCCGGAATGGCCTGACGCGGCGGCGCGTATCAAGCCGCTGTGCGGCCGCGCGGCGGTCGGTCTGCACCTGACCCTCACCGACCAGCCGGCCATCACCGGCCGGTCGAGCCTGGCGCCGGACGGCCGGCTGCCGCCGCTGCGTTCGCTGGCATTGCCGGTCCTGCGCGGCCGCGTCGACGCGCGGGACGTCCATGCCGAGCTCGACGCGCAGTACAACCGCTTCGTCGAGGCGTTGGGCCGCCAGCCTGACTTCATCGACGGGCACCAGCACGTGCATTTCCTGCCGGCCGTGCGCACATGGCTGCGGGCGCGGTTTTCCGAAGGCGGCAGGCCGGCGCTGCGTGGTGCCCCGGCAATTGGCGGGGCCGCGGTGGCGCCTAAAGTCGCGGCAATCGCTGCCTTGGCCGCCGGCTTCAACCGGTCGATGGCGCGCGCCGGCTTCATCGTTTTCGAGCCGCTCGCGGGCATCTACGACTGGCGGCAACCCGAAAGATTTGCTCCGGTTCTGCAAGCCTCGGTCGAAGCACTGCCGCAACGGGGCCTGTTCATGTGCCATCCCGGCCATGTCGACGAGACGCTGCGGGCACGCGACCCGATGCAAGGCGTGCGCGAGGTGGAATTCTCGGTCTTGGCCTCGGACGCGTTCGGCGCGAGCCTGGCCCGCGCCGGTGTCGAGATCATGGGCGGCAAGGGATGAGCGGCGCGGACCAGCCCCGCCGTTCGACCGGCAGCAAGATCGTGCGCTTTGCCATTGTCGGGCTGGCGAACACGGCCATCGACCTTGCCGGCTTTTTCCTCCTGCTCAAGCTGCATGTCTCGCCGCTGCCGGCCAATGTCGTCTCGTGGTCCATCGCCGTCGTCTTCTCTTTCGTGGCCAATGGCTTCTGGTCGTTCGAGCGCAACCACGCTATCCGGCTGCATGACGCTTTCCTGCGTTTCGTCTCGCTTGGGGCGCTGATTTCGCTCGGCGTTTCCAGCCTGTCGATCGCACTCTTCGCTGGCATCGCCGGCGTGTGGCCGGCCAAGATCGGCGGTGTCATCGTGGCGGCAGTGCTGAATTTCCTCGCCGCGCGCTGGTCGATCGAGGGCCGGCTGCTGAAATAGCGGTACGGTCTTCCCTGACGAAGCCGCGAGCGGAAAACAGCCATCCCGTTTCCCGGATATTGCCTACTCCGCCGGCTCCATATTGGTGTAGGCGGCTTCCTCGAGCTCACGCTTGAGGCGTGCCTCCTCATGGGTCTTTGGCGTCACGAAACGGCCAAGCAGGAGGTAGGCGACGGGCGTCAGGAACAGCGTCGAGATGGTGGCCAGTCCCAGCCCGCCGACGATCACCCAGCCGAGCGCCACGCGCGCCTCGGCGCCGGCGCCGGCGGCCAGCACCAGCGGCACGCCGCCAAGTATGGTGCAGATCATGGTCATCATAACCGGCCGCAGGCGGATGGTCGAAGCCTGCTCGATCGCTTCGCGCACGCCGAGCCCGCGGTCGCGCAGCTGGTTGGCGAATTCGACGATCAGGATGCCGTTCTTGGCCATGACGCCAACCAGCAGCACCAGGCCGATCTGGCTGTAGGCGTTGAGGCTGGTGCCGGACAAGAGCAGCGCGAAGATCGCACAGGCGAGGCCGAGCGGCACGGTCGCCATGATGATGACGGCGCTGACGAAGCTCTCGAACTGCGCGGCCAGCACCAGAAGGATGATGACCAGCGCGAAGCCGAAGATGGTGACCATGGCGCTGTTGGTCTCGCCCAGCGTCGCGGCCTCGGCCAGCGGCAGGATGCGGCTGCCCGGCGGCAAGAGCGGCGCGGCGATCTCCTCGGCGCGGCTCAGCGCGTCGCCAAGCGCGAAATTGCCCAAGAGGTTGGAGGTGATGGCCACCGATGGCTGCTGCTGCTCGCGCGACAGCGACGGCGGCACGGCGCGTTCGGTCAGCCTGGCGATGGTCGACATCGGCACGAAGCGGCCGTCGCCCGTCTTGAGGAAGACGTTTTCCAGATCGGTCGGATCGTTGATCGGATTGGTGGTGGAGACCAGCTTCACCCCATAGCTGCGGTCGGCGATGTAGACATCGACGACATCATTGCCGTCAAGCATGGCCTGCATGGTGTTGGCGAGCCCCGTGATGTCGATGCCGAGGTCGGAGGCGCGCTCGCGGTCGATGGCGACGGCCAGCTGCGGCTGCGTCGGGTCGATCGACAGGCGCGGCGTCTGGAAGCGCGGGTCCTTCTGCATCTCGGCGATGATCTTGACCGCCGCGTCGCCAAGCGCCTTGCGGTCGTTGCCGACGAGCGCGAACTGCAGGCCGTTGCCGGCGCCGCGGATGCCAAGGCTGTTGGGCTGAACCGGAAAGATGCGCACGCTCGGCACCTGCTTGGTCAGTTGGCTGATCTCGGCCATGATCTCCTGCTGGCTGCGGCTGCGCTCGTTCCAAGGGGCGAGCGTCATCACCATGAAGCCGGAATTGTAGGAGCCGTTCTGGCCGGCATTCTCGAAGGTTGAGCGGATCTCGCCGGAATCGCGCATCGGCTGGATCAGCTTCTCGATCTTCTGCATCTGCTGCGTCGTGTAGTCGAGGCTGACGCCTTGAGGGGCATTGATGCGCAGCAGCACCGCCGCGCGATCCTCGGTCGGCGTCAGTTCCTGGCGGATGGTGCCGAACAGGGTGAAGGCGGTGCCGGCAAACAGCACAGCGACCAGAACCACGATCCAGGGCGCATCGAGGCAGGCGTGCAGCGCGCGCTTGTAGGCGGCATTCAACGCACCACCGATACGGGCGCCGATGCCCTGGCCGCCTTCATGATGGAGCGATGCGTTCGTCAGCATGCGCGAGGCGAGCATCGGACAAAGCGTCAGCGCCACCACGCAGGACAGCAGCACCGACATGGCGAGCACGAAGCCGAATTCGCGGAACAGGCCGCCCGTCTGGCCCGGCAGGAACGAGATCGGCACGAAGACGGCGACCAGCGTCAGCGTCGTGGCGACGACGGCGAAGAACACCTCCTGGGCGCCGAGCACGGCGGCAGCGCGTGGTCCCATGCCTTCGTTGCGCCGTCGCACGATGTTTTCCAGAACGACGATGGCGTCGTCGACGACAAGGCCCGTGGCCAGCACGAGGGCGAGCAGCGTCAGGATGTTGACCGAGAAGCCGGCCAGGTAGATGGCGGCGATGGTGCCGATCATGGCGACCGGCATCGACAGGCCCGGGATCAGCGTCGCGCGCCAGTCGAGCAGGAAGACGTAGATGACGATCAGCACCATGGTGACCGACAGGCCGAGCGCGATCTCGACCTCGTGTACGGCGCCCTTGACGAAGACGGCGTCGTCACTGGTGACTTTGATTGCCATGCCCTTGGGAAGGTTTTCCTGCAGCTTGGCCACGGCGGCCTGGACGCCAGTCGAAATATCCAGCGTGTTCGATTCCGCCTGGCGGATGATGCCGATACCGATGCCGGTCTTGCCATCGGAACGCAACGTGGTCTGGCCGACATCGGGGCCGAGCGTGACGGTGGCGACATCGCGGATGCGCGTCGTGCCGCCGATGATGATGTTTTCGAATTCCTCGGGCGTGGTCACGTCGGCCGTGGTGCGGACGATCAGGTCCTGGTTGGTCGTGGTGATCGAACCGGCGGGCGAATCGAAAGCAACCGAGGCAAGGGCCGCCCTGAGGTCGGCCACGGTGAAACCGAGGCTGGCGAGCTTGTTCTGGTCGACATCGATGCGGAAGATCTTGTCGCGGTCGCCATAGACCTGGACGTCGGCGACGCCAGGCACGGCGGCCAGTTCGTCCTCGATCTGGTCCTGGACCACCACGGTCATGTCCTGGATCGACATGTTGTCCGAGGTCACCGCCAAGCGCATCACTGCGTCGGAATTGGCATCGGCCTTGACGATGCGGGGCGGATCGGCCGTGTCCGGCATCTGATTGGCGACGCGGCCAACGGCATCGCGCACGTCGGAGGCGGCGACGTTGAGGTCGACACCGTCGTTGAACTCGATGGTGACACGGCTCGAGCCGAAGGAGGAGGAAGAAGAGATCGACTTGACGCCGGAGACACGGGCAACGGCGCCTTCGATCGTATCGGTCAGTTCGCGGTCGACGGTCTCGGCGGCCGCCCCCTCGAAAGTGGTCGAAACGGTGACCACCGCGCGGTCGACGTCGGGCAATTCACGGATCTCGACGCCGTAAAAGGCCGCGAGCCCGGCAACCGCGATGAGCACGTTGAGCACGAAGGCCATGACCGGCCTGCGAATGAACAGGGCGGTGAAGCCGGTATCGCTGGCGGCGTTGGCGGGCGCGGTCATGAGCCTTCGGCGGTGTTGGCGGCGCGCTGCTCCTGGCCGGCGATGCGGACCTCACCGCCTTCGCTGACGCTCTGGGTGCCTTCGGTGACCACCATGTCGCCGCTGTCGATCTCCGCGTCGATCAGCACGGTCTCGGTGTTGCGCTGGATGATGCGCACCGGCACGCGTCTGGCCTTGCCGTCCTCGATCTGCCAGACATAGGCGCCGTCCGACCCCCACAGGATCGCCAGCGGGCTGACGGCCGGATAGGTCTCGCCGGGGAATTTCATGGTGATGGAGAACGACATGCCGGCGCGCAGCGAATCAGCCGGATTGGCGATCTTGGCCTTGACCAGCAGCGTGCGGCTCTTCTCGTCGATGTGGTTGTCGATGGCTGAAACCGTGCCGGTATAGGCGTTGCTGGGATTGGCGATCGGCGTCGCGGTCAATTGAGCGCCGACCTTGACGGCGGCGGCGAAGCGCTCGGGCACCTGGAAATCCACCAGGATCGAGGAGCGGTCGTCGAGGGTGGCGATCGCCGACTGGTTGGTCACATAGTTGCCTGCCGATATCGGCAGGATGCCGACAGTGCCGGCGATCGGTGCCAGAATGGAGCGGCGCTGCAGCGCAAGCTCGGCGTCCTGGAGCGCCAGCTTGGCATTCGACAGGGTCACCTCGGCGTCGGCCACCGCCACCGGGGTGGCGGCATTCGAGGCGCGCAGCGACTTGACGCGATCGAGCTTGGATTGCGCGTCCTGCAAAGCGAGTTTCGCCCGGTTCTGGGCGATGATCTCAGTTTCGGAATCGAGCGTCGCGATGATCTGTCCCTTGTCGACATGGCTGCCGGACTCGACCAGCAGTTCGGCAAGGCGGCCGGAACTGTAGGGATTGACGGTCACCGATGCGTTGGCGCGGCCAGTGCCGATCGCCTGCAGGCGATCGTTGATAACAGCCGAGGCGGCCGGCGATGCAACGATGGTGGCAATCTGGGCGCGGTTGCCCCCCGTCTGCCGGGAGCCACCCGCCACCGTTTCTTTCGTTGGAGGTGTCGCGCCATAGGCCCAGTCGATACCCCAGCGTGCCAGCACCTGCGGGGCGCCGGGGTAGAAGCGCGCCCATGCGGCCGCTGCGGCGACCACGATCACAAACGCAAGGACAATCTGTTTCCAGCTCGGCATCGATACTCCAGCGGCAAGAATCGTCTGCCGGTTCCAGATTGAAGAGGATGCAGCGACGATACGGGCTGGCAGCGAACACCGGCCACGCCACACCCGATATCACCGGTTTATGGCAATTATCACGCAATCGTGCACATTAAATCTCGGTAACGTGAAATCCGCGACGCCCGGTTGGAGCGGATGCGATTGGCCTAACGCAGCCCTTCCATCTCGCGGATGCGACGGGCGCCGTCGGCCTCGAGTTGTCTTGTGACGGCGCCGATCAATGTTTCGGCGACGACGAAAAGTGCCGCCGAAGAATCCCATGCCGAGGGCACGGCGGTTCGTCCGGCGATGACATGGCGGGCAAACCGGGCGATCGGCGACAGCCACTGATCGGTGAACAGCACGATCTGGACGCCGCGCTGGTGCGCCTTCTCGGCGAAGCGGACGAGACTGTCCTGGTAGCGCCTGATATCGAAGATCACCAGCACATCCCGCTTGCCCATGTCGATCAGCCGATCGCGCCACATGCTCTCCTGGCCGGCGAGGTGAAAGACATCGGGCTGGATAACGGCAAGATGGGCGGCCATGTAGCGCGCCAGCGGGTCGGTGAAGCGGCCGCCAATCAGAAATGTCTTGCCACGCCGGTCGGCAAGCCGTGCGGCTATGTCGGCAAGCTGCTTGTCGGAGAGGTGGCGGAAGGTCTCGCGCATATTGTCGAGCGTGGCTTCCAGCATCGGCGAGACCGTGCCGCCGCCGGGCGAGGGCGGGTTGAGGGTTCGTATCGCCGGCGATTGCAATTGCGCCGCCAGTTCGTCCTGCAGGGTCGACTGGAATTCCGGATAGTTCTGAAAGCCGAGCCGGGCCACGAAGCGCAGGATCGTCGGCGAGGAGACACCGGCCGCGGCCGAGAATTCGGCGACCGTCTTCAGGCCGATCATCGGATAGCTCGCGATCAGCGTCTGGGCCGCGCGCCGTTCGCCGGCCGGCATCGCGCCAATCCGGTCGGCGATCAGTTCGGCAATGCTGGAAATCATGTTTTCCCCCACCCGCTGGCCCCGCCCACGAGATCGCATTTGACAAAGCCGGGCAAACTGTATGAAATCATCCATAGGGACGCAATGAGGCAAAATACGTAACATACGATACAGCGCTCCCCGGGGACGGCAGACTATGGAGAAAGCACGGCCCGCCAGCCTTGCATCGTCTGATACCGTGGGGGTGACCAACCCTGGCGGATCAAGCCCCTTCGTGCTCACCTGCGATCACGCCTCCAACTTCCTGCCCGCCGAATTCGGTACGCTCGGCCTTGCCGCCGAGGACCTGTCCCGCCACATCGCCTGGGATCCCGGCGCGCTGCCGGTTGCGCTGCGCATGGCGCAGGCGCTCGATGCGACGCTGGTCGAAAGCCGAATTTCGCGCCTCGTCGTCGACTGCAACCGGCCGCTCGATGCGCCGGACCTTGTGCCGCCGGTCAGCGAAACGACGGTCATTCCCGGCAATGCCGGCCTGTCGGAAAAACAGCGCGCGGCGCGGGTCGCCCTGTCATGGCAGCCGTTTCACGGCGCCATCGAGCGCATCGTCGAGGAACGGCTGGCGCGCGGCCAGGAGACCCGGCTGGTTTCCGTGCATTCCTTCACGCCCGTCTACAAGGGCCGCGACCGGCCCTGGCATATCGGCATCATCCACGATGAGGACCGTCGGCTGGCCTCGCCGCTGATATCGGCGCTCAGGCGGCTTGCCGGCATCACCGTCGGCGTCAACGAACCCTATTCGCCAGCCGACCGCGTCTATTTCACGCTGGAACGGCATGCGCGCTCGCGCGGGCTACCCTGCGCGATGATCGAAATCCGCAACGATGAAATCTCCGGCGAGACCGGGCAGCGGAAATGGGCGGATCTGCTCACGGGCATTTTTTCGGATCTGGAACCAGAGGAGGCCACGCGGCCCAGATCGCATTCAGTCAGAAAGTCAGTCCAATCGGCCAGCTGAAAAACAAACAGGGGACTTCCAATGGCAGCACCGGGTTATACAGACGTTGACAAGGCGGAGGACGTCAAGCACCTCCACAGCATGGGCTATGCCCAGGAACTGGAGCGGCGGCTAAGCCGCTTTTCGAATTTCGCGGTTTCTTTCTCGATCATCTGCATCCTGTCGGGCGGTATCAATTCGCTGGCCCAGGCAACCTCCGGCGCCGGCGGCATCGGTATCGGCATCGGCTGGCTGGTCGGCTGCTTCGTGTCGCTGACCTTTGCCGTTGCCATGTCGCAGATCAGCTCGGCCTATCCGACGGCGGGCGGCTTGTATCACTGGGGTTCGATCCTCGGCAATCGCGGCACCGGCTGGGTGACCGCCTGGCTCAACCTGCTCGGCCTGATCACCGTGCTGGGCGCCATCAATGTCGGCACCTGGACGTTCTTCGTCGGCGCCTTCGGGCCAGCGCTGGGGATTGACGGCTCGCTGACCAACCAGATGATCTTCCTGGTCATCATCACCGGCGCACAAGCCTTGATCAACCATCTCGGCATCAAGCTGACGGCGAAGCTGACCGACTTCTCGGGCTACCTGATCTTCTTTGGCTCGATCCTGATCGCGGTCGTCTGCTTGTTCTCCGCCGAGACCTGGGATTTCAGCCGTCTCTTCACCTTCCACAACTATTCGGGCGACGCCGGCGCCGGTGTCTGGCCGTCCGTCTCCAATGCATGGGTGTTCGCACTCGGCCTCTTGCTGCCGATCTACACGATCACCGGCTACGACGCTTCGGCCCACACCTCCGAGGAAACCATCAAGGCGGCTTCCTCGGTGCCGCGCGCCATGGTCATGTCGGTGATCTGGTCGGCCGTTTTCGGCTATCTGTTCCTGGCCGCTTTCGTGCTGATGATCCCGAATATGGACGATGCCGCCAAGCAGGGCTGGAACGTATTCTTCTGGGCCTTCGACCAGCGCGTCAGCCCCGGCCTCAAGGAGTTCGTCTACCTCGTCGTGTTCATCGCGCAGCTTCTGTGCGGTCTCGCCACCGTCACTTCGGCGTCGCGCATGATCTTCGCCTTCTCGCGTGACGGCGGCCTGCCCGGCTCGGCGGCACTCGCCAAGGTCAGCCCGACCTATCGCACGCCGGTGGCGGCGATCTGGACGGCATCCATCCTGTCGGTGCTGTTCGTCTGGGGCTCGACGCTGGTTTCGGTCGCCGGGACCTCGGCCTACACCATCGTGGTGTCCTGCACCGTCATCTTCCTGTTCCTGTCCTTCACCGTGCCGATCGTGCTCGGGATGCTGGCCTGGGGCACGCCGAAGTGGGACAAGATGGGGCCTTGGAACATGGGGCGCGGCGTGTTCATGCTGTTCGCCTTCCTGTCGATCGTGTCGATGATCCTGATCTTCATCATCGGCATCCAGCCGCCGAACGATTGGGCGCTCTACATCACCGTGGGCTTCTTCGTTCTGACGGCGATCGTGTGGTTCGCCTTCGAACGCAACCGCTTCCAGGGGCCGCCGCTCGGCGACATCATCGCGGCGCGTCAGGCGGCGATCAAGGCGGCGGAACAGGCGGTCGGCGAAACCGGCCACTGACCTCGACCATCAAGGCCATGGCCGGCATCGAGCCGGCCATGGTTTCGTTTATCCCTTTCAATGACCAAGCACTGGAGTGCCGAAGGAATGGCCGGAAATTTCTCGTTCGATCAGTTGAAGAAAGCGGTCTCCAGCGGCGAGATCGACACGGTTCTGGCCTGCATCGTCGACATGCAGGGCCGGCTGGCGGGAAAACGGTTCCTGGCGCAGTACTTCGTCGATTCCGCGCATGACGAAACGCATGGCTGCAACTATCTCCTGGCCGCCGACATCGATATGGAGCCGGTGCCCGGCTACAAGGCGGCGAGCTGGTCGAAGGGCTATGGCGATTTCGTCATGAAGCCGGACCTTGCCACGCTGCGGCGCATTCCCTGGCTGGAAAAGACCGCGCTGGTGATCTGTGACGTGCTTGACCACCACACCCATGACGACCTGCCGCATTCGCCGCGCGCGATCCTGAAGAAGCAGGTCAAGCGGCTGCAGGAGCGCGGCTACATCGGCTACTTCGCTTCCGAACTCGAATTCTATCTGTTCAACGAGACCTACGATTCCGCACGCAAGAAGCACTGGCAGGGCCTTGATACCGCTTCGCCCTATATCGGTGACTACCAGATCGGCATCACCACCAAGGAAGAAGGTGTCATGCGCCGGCTTCGCAACGAGATGGAAGCGGCCGGTATCCCGATCGAGAACTCCAAGGGCGAATGGGGCCCGGGCCAGGAAGAGATCAATGTGCGCTACGCCGAAGCGCTCGACATGGCCGACCGGCACGTCATCCTGAAGAACGGCGCCAAGGAGATCGCCGAGTCCGAAGGCAAGGCGATCTCGTTCATGTCCAAGTACAATTACGGGCTCGCCGGCAATTCCAGCCACATCCACAATTCGCTGTGGAGCGCCGACGGCAAGACGCCGCTGTTCTTCGACAAGAAGGCCGACTGGACGCTGTCGACGCTCGGCCAGCAATGGGCGGCAGGGCAACTGAAATACGCCAAGGAATTCACCTGGTTCCTGGCGCCCTACATCAACTCCTACAAGCGTTTCCAGGCCGGCACCTTCGCGCCGACCAAGATCATGTGGAGCGAGGACAACCGCACCGCCGGCTTCCGCCTGTGCGGCGAGGGCACCAAGGGCATCCGCATGGAGTGCCGCATCGGCGGCGCCGACCTCAACCCCTATCTCGCCTTCGCCGCGCTGATCGCCGCCGGCCTTGCCGGCATCGATGAGAAGCTGGAGTTGCAGAAGCCTTTCGTCGGCGATGCCTATCAGGCATCTCGCCTGCCGGAGATCCCGAAGACGTTGCGCGATGCGACCGAGACGCTGGCGAAGTCGAAGATGCTGAAGCAGGCGCTCGGCGAGGACGTGCTCGAACATTATGTCCACACGGCAAAATGGGAGCAGTTCGAATACGACCGCCGCATTACGGATTGGGAACTGCACAGAGGGTTCGAGCGGTACTAGGGTAGCAGCCAACGTCGGCGCTGCCCCCACCCTTTCCCGGCGAGAATGGGAAGGGCGCCACCGTCGGAGCGCTTCCCTTCTCCTTTCCACGGGAGAAGATGCGGAGGATGAGGGTAGCGCCAAACCGTGTGATTTTCGATTGTTGTAAAAGTACGAGGACTTGCAAAATGACCGAAACGGTCAAACTCATTACCCCCATTGACGGCTCGATCTATGCCGAGCGGCCCGTGGCAACGGACCAGGCGATCAATGCCGCTGTCGAGCGCGCCAAGGCGGCGCAGGAGAAATGGGCCGAAACGCCGATCGTCGAGCGCGGCAAGTACATGCTGGCGATGCTCGAAGCGCTGGTCGCGATGACCGACGAGATCGTGCCCGAGATCGCCTGGCAGATGGGGCGTCCGGTGCGCTATGGCGGCGAGTTCGGCGGTGTCAAGGAACGCACCAATTACATGGTCGAGATCGCCGAGGCGGCGCTGAAATCCGTGCCGGCATCCAACCCGAAGGACGGCTTTCGGCGTTATGTGAAGAAGGATCCGCTCGGCTTGGTCATGGTGATCGCGCCCTGGAACTATCCCTATCTGACCGCCGTCAACACGATCGTGCCGGCGCTGATGGCAGGCAACGCCGTCATCCTCAAGCATGCGGCGCAGACGCTGCTAGTCGGCGAGCGCTTTCAGCAGGCCTTCGACAAGGCCGGCCTGCCCAAGGGCGTGTTCCAGAACATCGTGCTCAACCACGCCCAGACCGAAAAGCTGCTTGGTTCTGGCAAGATCGACCATGTCAATTTCACCGGTTCGGTCGGCGGCGGCCGCGCCATCGAAAAGGCGGCGGCGGGCACCTTCATGACGCTCGGCCTCGAGCTTGGCGGCAAGGATCCGGCCTATGTGCTGCCCGACGCCAAAATGGATCATGCTGTCGCCAACCTGGTCGACGGCGCCTTCTACAATTCCGGCCAGTGCTGCTGCGGCATCGAGCGCGTCTATGTGCACGAGAAGGTCTATGACGAGTTCGTCGAGGGCTTCATCGCCGAGACCAGGAACTACGTCGTCGGCAATCCACTGGAGCAGGCCACGACTATGGGGCCGATGGCGCAGGCGCGCTTCGCCGACCTGATCCGCGAGCAGAAGGCAGAGGCGTTGCGCAAGGGCGCCAAGGCGCACATCAACATGAAGGTGGCTAACGACAGGGCGGGCTCGCCCTATCTGGCGCCGGAGGTGCTGACCCACGTCGACCATCAGATGAGCGTCATGCGCGAGGAGAGCTTTGGCCCGATCGTCGGCATCATGAAGGTGCGCAACGACGAGGAGGCGATCGCGCTGATGAACGACAGCCCCTATGGGCTGACGGCCTCGATCTGGACCAGGGATACCGAGCATGCGGTGGCGATCGGCAACCGCGTCGAGACCGGCACGGTGTTCATGAACCGCTGCGACTATCTCGATCCGGCCCTGGTCTGGACCGGCGTCAAGGACACCGGCAAGGGTGCGGCACTGTCAGCCATCGGTTACGATAATCTGACCCGGCCGAAATCCTTCCACCTGCGCGAAGCCATCTGATTTTTCGAAAGACAAGCAATGTCCAAGCTGATCTCCAAATGGAACTACCCCACCACCGTCCGCTTCGGCGCCGGGCGCATCAAGGAATTGCCGGAGGTCCTGGCGGCCACCGGCATCAAGCGGCCGCTCTTCGTCACTGATCCGGGCCTGGCGAAACTGCCGGTCGTCGCCTCGACGCTGAAGATTCTCGACGATGCCAAGGTGCCCTACGGCGTCTTCTCGGAGGTGAGACCGAACCCGGTCGAGTCCAACCTCACCGCCGGCATTGCCGTGTTCAAGAAGGGCAAGCATGATGGCGTCATCGCCTTCGGCGGCGGCTCGGCGCTCGATCTCGGCAAGCTGATCGCCTTCCAGGCGGGCCAGACGCGGCCGGTGTGGGATTTCGAGGATGTCGGCGACTGGTGGACGCGCGCCAACTCCGACGCCATCGCTCCGATCATCGCGGTTCCGACCACGGCTGGTACCGGATCGGAGGTCGGCCGCGCCGGCGTCATCACCAATGAGGAGACGCACACCAAGAAGGTCATCTTCCATCCGAAGCTGCTGCCGGCGATCGTGATCGCCGATCCGGAGCTGTCGGTTGGCATGCCTGGCTTCATCACCGCCGGCACCGGCATGGATGCGCTTGCCCACTGCCTCGAGGCCTATTGTGCGCCGGGCTACCATCCGATGGCCGATGGCATCGCTGTGGAGGGCATTCGCCTGGTGTTCGAGAACCTGCCGAAGGCCTTCGCCAACGGCAAGGACCTCGTCGCGCGCGCCCATATGATGAGCGCGGCCGCCATGGGCGCCACCGCTTTCCAGAAGGGGCTGGGCGCCATCCACTCGCTGTCGCATCCAGTCGGCGCGCTCTACGATACCCATCACGGCATGACCAATGCCGTGTTCATGCCCTATGTGCTCGCCTTCAATCGCGACTCCATCGAGGAGCGTATTGCCCGGCTCGCCGCCTATTGCGGCATCAAGGGAGGCTTCGATGGCTTTGCCAAGGCCATCATCAAGCTGCGCAAGGAGTTGAAGGTGCCGCACGCGCTTCCGGGCCTGATCAAGGGGCTCGACATGGACAAGAAACGCAAGGCGCTGATCGCGGACATGGCGGTGGTCGATCCCACGGCCGGCGGCAACCCGGTCAAGCTCACCAAGAAGGCGGCGCTGACGCTGCTGGAAAACGCTATCGCCGGCACGATCTGACGGCGTATGACTGCCAGAAAATTGATCTGGAAAATCAGGGCGAACCAAGGGGGAAAGGATGAAATGCAAGGCAGAAAGTGTTTAGCCGGAAAAATAAGTGACGGCTAATTGCTACAGTCGGTTAAAAAGAGTTAACTTTTTCTGCTGCCGGCCAAGGGTTTCACAAAGCTTTCATCTGGCTGTCACATGAAAACGATACCGCATCGCAGGCGTTCAACAGCGTCAGTTCAACGGAGAGAACACATGTTCAAATTCACGGGGAAGGTGCTTTCCCTTTCGGCCGCGACCCTTATGGTGTCGTCGGTGATTTCGTCCGCGGCTTCGCTGGACGATCTCGTCAAGGCGGCGAAGGCCGAGGGCCAACTCACCACCATCGCGCTGCCGCATGACTGGTGCGGCTACGGCGACGTCATCGCCGGCTTCAAGGCGAAGTATCCGGAAATCACCATCAACGAACTCAACCCCGATGCCGGCTCCGGCGACGAGGTCGAGGCTATCAAGGCCAACAAGGACAACAAGGGCCCGCAGGCACCCGACGTCATCGACGTTGGCCTGTCCTTCGGCCCGACCGCCAAGGCCGACGGCCTGCTGATGCCTTACAAGGTGTCGACCTGGGACTCGATCCCGGACAGCGCCAAGGATGCCGATGGCGCCTGGTACGGTGACTATTATGGCGTTCTCTCGTTCATGGTGAACAAGGACCTGGTCAAGGAATCGCCCAAGGACTGGGCCGATCTCCTGAAGCCGGAATTCGCCAATTCGGTCGCGCTTGCCGGTGATCCGCGCGCTTCCAACCAGGCCATCCAGGCCGTCTACGCCGCCGGCCTTTCCGGTGGCGCGGCTGCTGGTGAAGCCGCCGGCACCGCCGGCCTCGACTTCTTCAAGAAGCTCAACGCCGCCGGCAATTTCGTTCCGGTCGTCGGCAAGCCGGCAACGCTCGCCCAGGGCCAGACCCCGATCCTGATCAACTGGGACTACAATGCGCTCGCCGGCCGCGATACGCTGAAGGGCAACCCGCCCGTCGACGTCATCGTGCCGAAGACCGGTGTGGTCGCCGGCGTCTATGTGCAGGCGATCAGCGCCTATGCGCCGCATCCGAACGCAGCCAAGCTGTGGATGGAATACCTCTATTCCGACGAAGGCCAGATCGGCTGGCTGAAGGGCTATTGCCACCCGATCCGCTTCAACGATCTCGCCAAGAACGGCAAGATCCCCGCGGACGTGCTGGCCAAGCTGCCGCCGGCGGAATCCTATGCCTCGGCCGCGTTCCCGACGCTCGACGAGCAGGGCAAGGCCAAGGAAGCGATCAGCAAGAACTGGGACGCCGTTGTCGGCGCCAACGTGAAGTAAGACTTGAAATCCACCGGGCGGCCGCGAGGCCGCCCGGTTTTCCCTCGAAGACGGTAGCCGGCGCATGACCGATCTTACGCTTTCAAATCAGGCACTCGCCACCAAGCCCGCGCCGCCGAACGAGGCGACCGCCTTCCGCCTGCCGACGCAATGGATCGGCGTGGCGCCCTTCTTCATCTTTGCCCTGATGTTCTTGATCCTGCCCACGCTTTATCTCGTGCTGGGCGCGTTTCAACGCGGTGACGGCTCCTTCACCCTGGACAACATCCTGCAGCTGGTCACCGACCCGTCGATCAGCGCCTCCTATTGGGTTTCGATCAAGATCAGTTTCTGGTCGGCCATCATCGGCGCCTTTGCCGGCCTCGCAATAGCCATCGCCATCGTGCGTGGCGGCCTGCCAGGCTGGACGCGCTCCGCAACCCTGACTTTTTCGGGTGTCGCCTCCAATTTTGCCGGCTTGCCGCTGGCGTTCGCGTTCCTGGCAACGCTTGGCCGCGTCGGCATCGTCACCACGCTTTTGCGTGACGTCCTCAATATCAATATCTATGCGATGGGCTTCAATTTCCTCACCACTTCGGGCCTGATCGCGGTCTATCTGTTCTTCCAGATCCCGCTGATGGTGGTCATCATCGTGCCGGCCATCGACGGATTGAAGAAGGAATGGGGCGAGGCGGCGGCCACGCTTGGCGCCACGCAGTCGCAGTATTGGCGCATGGTGGTCATTCCGGTGATATGGCCGAGTTTCCTCGGCACCGTCATCCTCCTGTTCGCCAATGCGTTCGGCGCCATCGCCACGGCTTACGCCTTTGCCGGTCCGGCGCTCAACATCGTTCCCATCAAGCTCTATTCGCAGATCAATGGTGACGTGCTGCACAATCCGCAGCTTGGCTATGCCATCGCCTTCGGCATGATCGTCATCACGGGCTTGGCCAACGTCTTCTACATCTGGTTCCGGACTCGCTCCGAAAGGTGGCTCAAATGAAGTCGGGTAAGTTCTGGGCCTGGGTCATCTTCATTGTCGGCGCGGCTTATTTCTTCATACCGCTGATGGCGACGGTCGAGTTCTCGTTGCGCATGCGCCGCGGCGTTCATTCCTTCGACGCCTATCGGATCGTGCTCGGCGACGCGCGCTTCCAGTCGACCTTCCTGTATTCGGTGATCGCGGCCATCTTCACCATCATACTCGGAGTGCTGATCGTGGTGCCGGCGGCCTATTGGATCCGGCTGCGTCTGCCGCAGCTCAGGCCGATCGTCGAATTCATCACCTTGCTGCCGCTGGTCATTCCGGCCATCGTCATCGTTTTCGGCTATATCAGGATGTACGGCTCGAATTCGCCGCTGCCGTTCCTGGGAAGCAATATGGGTGCGAACGCCCTGCTGGTCATCGGTTATGCAACGCTGTCGCTGCCTTACATGTACCGCGCCGTCGACACCGGCCTGCGCACCATCGATGTGCGCACGCTGACGGAAGCGGCCCAGATCCTGGGTGCCGGCTGGGGCACGATCATTGGCCGTGTCATCCTGCCCAATGTTCTGATTGCCGTGCTGTCGGGCGCCTTCCTCACCTTTGCCATCGTCATCGGCGAGTTCACCATGGCGAGCCTGCTCAACCGCCCGGCCTTTGGCCCCTATCTGCAGAATATCGGCGCCAACCGTGCTTATGAGCCCGCGGCTCTTGCCATCATCGCTTTCGCCATTACCTGGGGCTGCATGTCGCTCATCCAGATCCTGTCCCGCTTCGCGCCGAAATCGGCGAACCGACCGAACTGACCTGAGAGAAAAAGCCATGGCCGAGCCATTTCTGTCCATCCAGCATGTGCGAAAGTCCTACGGTTCCAACACCGTGGTCCAGGATTTCAGCCTCGATGTCGAGCCGGGCGAATTCGTCTCGTTCCTTGGACCGTCCGGCTGCGGCAAGACAACGGTGCTGCGCATGGTCGCCGGCTTCGAGGAGCCGTCGGCCGGCAAGATCGTCGTGGCCGGCAAGGACATTACGCGCCTGAAGCCCAACCAGCGCAATGTCGGCATGGTGTTCCAGGCCTACGCGCTGTTCCCGAACCTGACCGTGGCACAGAACATCGCTTTCGGGCTGAAGGTCGCCGGCATGTCGAAGGCCGATGCCGACAAGCGCGTCGCCGAGATGCTCGACATGATTAAGCTGCCGCAGATGGCCGACCGCTATCCCTACCAGCTCTCAGGCGGCCAGCAGCAGCGCATCGCGCTGGCGCGCGCGATCGCGCCGAAACCGAAGCTGCTTTTGCTCGACGAGCCGCTGTCGGCGCTGGACGCCAAGGTGCGCGTGTCGCTGCGCGAGGAAATACGCTCCATCCAGAAGAAGCTCGGCATCACCACCATCTTCGTCACCCATGACCAGGAAGAGGCGCTGTCGATCTCCGACCGCATCGCCGTCATGTATGGCGGCAAGGCCGAGCAGGTGGGCACGCCGTTCGAGATTTACAACCGGCCGGCGACCAAGTTCGTCGCCAATTTTGTCGGCACGCTCAACGTGCTCGAAGGCAAGGTCACCGACGCCGCGGCCGGCACGGTTCAGGTCAACACGCAGGAAGTCTCGCTCAAGGGCAAGCTCAACGGCTCGAAGTCCGGCGACACGCTGTCGCTGGCGCTGCGGCCGGAAGCGATTTCGCTCGGCCGCCAGCCCGGCCGCGATTCCAGCCTGTCCGGCGAAATTTCCGAAGTGCACTTCCTCGGCTCGGTGATCCGGGTTCGTGTCGGCATTGGCGGCAACACGGTGTCGCTCGATACGTTCAACAGTCCGGCCACACCGCCGCCCGCCGTTGGCGAAAAGGCCGAGATTTCGTTCTCGTCGGGGGATATGCTGGTCCTTCATTGAAAATGCCGTTGAGCGCGGACCTCAAGCCGGCGCAATGAACGGCTGCGATATCTCCTGAAAGGCAGCCAAGGCCTCCATACGCTTGGCGTGTGCGCCGAGGGCGGGGAAATCGGCCAGCGACACCAGTCCCGGATGCGCCTCGCCGATAAAACGCAGCACCGCGGCGACCGCGATATCGGCATGACCGATATGGTCGCCGAACCAATACGCTGTCGGACGTTCGGCCCGTTCGGCCTCCAGCACGGCGAGCACCGCCTCTATCTGCGTGCGGCAGCGCCCGACCCAGAGCTCGGAGAGTTTCTCGTGCAGCCGCTTCTCGTAAAACAGGCTGACTGCCTTGTCGCCGAGCCCGGTGGCCAGGGCTGAGACCTTCAGCGCCTGATGACGCTTGGGCTCGCTCACCGGAAACATCCTGCGATCGGCCGGAACAAGGCTGTCGAGATAGTCGAGTATCAAATGGCTTTCGATCAGCACCTCGCCATTGTCCAGCACCAAGGTCGGCACGCGCGTCAGCGGATTGTAGGGACGGATCTTCTCGGCATCGCCGAAGGCCGACCAGGGACGGTGCTCGAAGGAGATGCCATACATGGTCAGCGCGATGCCGACACGGCGCACGAAGGGCGAGTCATATTGGCCGATGAGGATCATACCGGTCTTTTAAGCGGGAGGTGGTTTGACGCCTACTGCCAGAGGGCTTGAGTTTGATGGCCAATCCACCGCATCCTGCAGGCATATCCGCGCCGGCAATCCCGTCTCACGGAAGTACCGCTCATGGCTCTTTTCGAACTGACGCTTGTCCTGCTTTTGACTGCCGTCGCGCTGACGGCGCTGTCGCGGCGGCTGGAGATACCCTATCCATCGCTGCTGGCCCTGGCCGGGGTTGCGATCGCCTTCGTGCCCGGTGCGCCAATGATCGAGATCGATCCGGAGCTGGCGCTTGCGCTGTTCATCGCGCCGGTGCTTCTCGATGCCGCCTATGACACCTCGCTGCGCGACCTGAAGCGCTACAGGCTGTCGCTGGTGCTGCTGGCGCTTGGCGCCGTTGTCTTCACCACTGTCGTCGTCGCCTTCGTCGGCTGGAAGATGGCCGGCCTGCCAATAGCGGCGGCGATCGCGCTCGGCGCCATCGTCGCGCCGCCGGACGCGGTGGCGGCATCCGCGGTACTGGGGCAATTCAAGGTGCCGCACCGCATCACCGCCATCCTGCAGGGCGAGAGCCTGCTCAACGATGCCACGGCCCTCCTGATCTACCGGCTGGCCGTTTCGTCGGCGCTCGGCTCGATCATGCTGAGCAACGCCATTCCGACGATCTTGCTGTCGACCATTGGCAGCCTGGTCGCGGGATATGTGCTTGGTCGCTTCTCGCTGCTGACGCTCACCCGCATCGAGGATGCGGCGAGCAGCACCGTGGTGCAGTTTGCCGGCACATTCGGCGTGTGGATCCTGGCCGACAGGCTCGGTCTTTCCGCCATCATCACCATCGTCGTCTACGCCATCACCATCGCGCGCCGGGCGCCGCGCCGCATGTCGGCGAGAC
The DNA here is from genome assembly GCF_013170705.1 of Mesorhizobium loti. Lineage (NCBI taxonomy): Bacteria > Pseudomonadati > Pseudomonadota > Alphaproteobacteria > Hyphomicrobiales > Phyllobacteriaceae > Mesorhizobium > Mesorhizobium loti. The sequence goes on from NZ_CP033334.1 coordinate 2,053,302, forward strand.
GCCGCGTCAGCACCTATTCGGTCTGGGAGTCGGCGGTGTTCGTGCTCAACGTGCTGGCTTTCGTGCTGATGGGTCTGCAGGCACGTTCGATCGTCGGCCGGCTCTCCGGCCAAGGGCAGGGTGAAGCCTTTCTCTTTGCCGCGACGGTGCTGGTTGTCGTCATTGTGGCACGTCTCGTCTGGGTGGCGAGTTACGTTGCGATCATCCGGTGGTTCGCCCGCTTCGGCGGCGAAGACCGGAGGCGGGACGTGCCGACGTATCGCGGCGCGGTGCTCGTCGGCTGGTGCGGCATGCGCGGGCTTGTGACGCTGGTGGTGGCCATTGCCCTGCCGGCGGGTTTTCCCGGCCGCGATCCGATCGTGCTTGCCGCCTTCGCTGTGGTCCTGGGCACGCTGGTGCTGCAGGGCATGAGCCTGAAACCCCTGCTGCGGATACTCAACTTCGAACGGGATACCACGATAGACCGCGAGGTGGCCCAGGCTCGCGTCGCGATCATGCAGGCGGCACTCGACGTGTTGAGCCGCAAGAATTCGGCGGCCGCGGCTGTCGTGCGCGAGCAGTACGAGGCCCAGCGTGTTATCGCCGAAAACCCGGAGGACGCACAGGCGGCAACCGAATACGACCGGTTGCGCCTCTACGCCATCAATCGCCAGCGCGACACGCTGGAGGAGTTGCGCCGCAACGGCACGATCGGCGACGAGGCCTATCATCGGCTGGAGGAAGAGATCGACTGGGCGGAGTTGGCGGCGTCGCCTGCGGGCCGGTTCCAGCCGCTGACGACGGATTAGGACGGTCCACCGCCGGACCTGACCCCCGGGGCGTTGGCAGGAGACGCCTCGCGGCGTTTTCCGGCGCGCGGAGAATACCGAAGCGATCCGGAATCGGTGCATGATCGCACAGCAGGGGCAGGGGAGGCTTCTGGCCCAAGCCGCTGCCATTCTCCTGCACATTGCAACCGATCCACCGAACCGCTACTGCCATCGCCGAAAGTGAGCCGGATAAGCAATGAAGCTGGTCAGCTACAACATCCAGTACGGGTTCGGCGGCGACGGACGCTACGATCTTTCGCGCGCGGCGCGGGTCGTCGAGGGCGCCGACATCATTGCGCTTCAGGAGGTTGAACGCCACTGGCAGCGCAGCAATTTCGACGACCAGCCGGAACTGCTGTCGCGCCTGCTGCCCGACTATCACTGGGTTTACGGGCCGGCCTTCGACATGGATGCGAGCGAGCGGCGCGACGGCCGCCTGATCAACCGGCGCCGGCAATTCGGCACCATGGTGCTGTCAAGGCTGCCGATCGTCTGGTCTCGGCTGCATGCGCTGCCGATGCGCCGGACGCTGCGGCCGCTCAACACCCGCAACGCGGCACTCGAATGCATGATCCGCACGCCCGCCGGTCCGGTGCGGGTGTTTTCCCTGCATCTCGCCCATATCGCCGCGGAAGAGCGGCTTGAACAGATCGACTATCTGCTGGCCGAGCATCGCCGCGCGCCGTCCGACGGCGGGCCGTGGAGCGGCACTGACGATGAACCTTCGCGAAACTGGACCAGCGGCGAGGCCGAGCCCGAAAATCCGTTGGCGGCGATCTGGATGGGCGATTTCAACATGGAGCCGGGCAGCGACGAATACCGCCGCATCGTCGGCAGCACGCCCTATCATCGCGGTGCCGCCTATCTCGACGGCTTCGTCGATGCGGCTTCCGTCGCCGGCGAACCGGCCGCCGATTTCCACACGCATGAGAAGATCATCGACGGCAGATTGGCAAAGCGCCGGCTCGACCATTGTTTCGTCGGCGGGGTGTTCGCCGGACGGGTGCGCTCGGTGGGATCCGACATAGGCGAGGTGGCGTCCGACCACTTCCCGGTCTGGATCGATGTCGATCTCGAGACGCCCTTCGGCTTGGGAGGTCGATAAGCCTGAAATGACGCTTTTCGTCTTCTTCGCGGTGCTTGCCGCCGCCGCCATGCACGCGATCTGGAACGCGCTGGTCAAGGTCCATCTCGACCGCTTCCTGTCGATCACGCTGATGACGCTTGGCATGGGCGCCGCCGCACTCGTGGTGCTCCCCTTCGTCGAAGTGCCGAAGGCCGAGGTGTGGCCCTACATCATCGCCTCGGTCATCTTCCACATGGGCTACCGCACCTTCCTGATCGGCGCCTACCAAGCGGGCGATTTCGCCCAGACCTATCCGCTGGCGCGCGGCACGGCCCCTTTGCTGGCCGCGATTGGCGGCATGTTCGTCGTCGCCGAAGTACCCGCGCCGCTTGCCATTGTCGGCATACTGCTTTTGTCGGCCGGCACGCTGGTGATGTCGTTTCGCGGCGGCGCGCATCTGGAGAAGCTCAATCTGCGCGCGGTCGGTTTCGCCTTCGGCACCTCGGTCTTCATCGCCAGCTACACCTTGTCCGACGGCAGCGGCGCGCGGCTGGCGGCAACGGCGCAGAGCTACGCCGCCTGGCTGTTCGTCTGCGATGCTTTTGGCGCGCTGGTGCTGTGCCTGATTTTTCGTGGCCCCAAGGCGCTTCCCGTCCTGGCGCGCGACTGGAAGACCGGGCTGTTCACCGGCGTGCTCAGCGGTGCGGCATACTGGATCGTGATGTGGGCGATGACCAAGGCGCCGATCGCCTCGGTGGCGTCGCTGCGTGAGACCTCGATCCTGTTCGCCATGATGATCTCGGTTTACGCGCTCGGCGAGAAGATGACGGGCTGGCGCGGCGCGGCCGCGCTCAGCATTGTCGCCGGCGTCATCGCCCTCAGACTGGGCTAGAGCAATTCACCGTTTCACGGAAACGGCGAACCACTCTAACTCCTTGTTTTGACGCAATTCCGGACGGAAAACCGCTCACACTTTTCCTGGAATTGCTCTAGCTAGCCCTCGTCAACCCAGCACCGTCATCACCTGGCCGCGTCGTTCCGGGCTGAAGCGGATGACGACGATGATGCAGACGGCGACCACGCCGGCGAACAGCGCCAGCGCGTAGCCATAGCTGCCGCCGGGCGCCTCGGCGATTCCCGCCTGGTACGGGCCGCCATAGGAGGCGGCAAGATTGCCGGCCTGATAGATGAAGCCGGGCAAGGTCGCCCGGACCGCGCCCGGCGAAAGCTCGTTGAGATGCACCGGGATGACGCCCCAGGCGCCCTGGACCGCGACCTGCATGACGAAGGCGCCGATGGCCAGCATGAAGGGCGTGGTGCTGTAGGCCCAGAGCGGGATCGACGGCAGGGCGATCAGGCAGGCCAGCGTGATGGCGTTGACGCGGCCGATCTTCTCGGACAGCGCGCCAAATGCCAGGCCGCCGACAATGGCGCCGAGATTGGCGACGATGGTGATCCAGCTCACCGTGTGCGGGTCGAAGCCGTGCTGCTTCTTCAGGAAGGTCGGGTAGAGATCCTGCGTGCCGTGGCTGAAGAAGTTGAAGAACATCATCAGGACGACGGCATAGAGCGCGACGCCCCAGTGCTTCCGCAGCGTTTCCAGCAGCCCCGGCTTCACCGATTTCCGCGCCTCGACGAAAGCGGGCGATTCCGGCACGTGCGAGCGGATGAAGAGCACGATGAGCGCCGGCACGAAGGAGAGCAGGAACATGGCGCGCCAGCCGATCGTATAGCCGCCGATGGTCTGCTGATAAAGCAGGCCGTAGACCACCGCCGCCAGCAGGTAGCCTGCCGGATAGCCGCATTGCAGGATGCCCGAGACCATGCCGCGGGCACTCGGAGGGATGGATTCCATGGCGAGCGAACTGCCGAGCCCCCATTCGCCGCCCATGGCGATGCCGAACAGAGCGCGCAGCGCCAGGAAAATACCGAGATTGGGCGAGAAGGCGGCGAGCGCGCCGATCACCGAATAGCTGACGATGTTGAGCATGAGCATGGGTTTGCGCCCATATTTATCGGCGAGCATGCCAAAGAAGAACGCGCCGATGAAGCGCGTCGCCAAGGTCAGGAACAGTGCCTTTGAGACTGCCGGGACATCCGTGTGGAATTCACTTGCAATATCGGTGAGCAGGAATGTCAGAAGGAAGAAATCAAAAGCGTCGAGCGTCCAGCCCAGAAATGAGGCCAGAACGGTTTTCTTCTGCTCGGCAGTGAGATTCAAGGCATCCTCCTTTGGTCCCCCCAAAGGAACGATATGTCGCCCTGCTCGCAAAAGAGAACAGCGATCAGCCGGCTTTCGAAGAGCCGCTGGTCACTTTTTCGTAAGATCGAGATCGAAGACCATCAATCCATCGGTGCCGCCTTCAAGTGCGGCGACCAGTCTCGCGCCGGCACGCCGGTGCGCTTCATGCACGAGATAGGCGTCGCGCGCGGCGGCATCGCGGAAATCGATGGTGAAGCCATGATTGAAGCCGCGCCCGAAAGGCTCCGGGCTGACATTGGCGCAGAAGTGGACGGTGTCCATGCCGTCGATCACCTGCCGCAACGCTTCCAGGTCGGCATGGATCGCCGCGCGCTCGCTGTCGGGGACATCATCGCGAAACCTGACGAAGACACAGTGCCTGATCATTTCTTTCCTTTCAAGCAGCCCGGTTTCCGGAAAACACCGCCGGCGGTAGCGGTTCGCGACCGAGAATCAGGTCGGCGCCCTTTTCGCCGACCATGATCGTGGGTGCATTGGTGTTGGAGGAGGGCACGCGCGGCATCACCGAGGCGTCGCAGACGCGCAAGGCTTCGATACCGCGCAGCCGCAGGTCCGGTGTCACCACGGCCATGTCATCGTGGCCCATGCGGCAGGTGCCGACAGGATGGTGATCGGTCTTCGCGGTGCGGCAGGCATAGTCGACCAGCTCGTCATCGCTGGCCAGCGACGGGCCGGGCAGCACTTCGCGCAGCACGTAAGGGGCAAGCGCCTTCTGCCGCATGATCTCGCGCGCCAGCCGCAGCCCCTTGAGCGACATGGCCCGATCGTAGGGATCGGACCAGTAGTTCGGGTCGATCAGCGGATGGTCGGCCGGGTCGGCGCTCTTCAGCCGCACCGTGCCGCGCGAGCGCGGCCGCAGGAAAGCCGAGTTCAAGGTGACACCGGGATTGTTCAGCTTCTCGACGCCGGCCTCGATGCCGGAGCCGAGACCCAGGTGAAACTGGATGTCGGGCGAGGCGGCGGTCGGATCGGCGTACCAGAAGCCACCGGTTTCGAACAGGCTGGAGGCTACCGGCCCCTTCTTGAGCAGCAGGTACTGCAGGCCAGCCCAGGCCGTGCGGTGCAGCTTGGCGTAGTTGTCGTAAGTATGGTCGCCGGTGCACTCGGCAATGACGAACAGATCGAGATGGTCCTGCATGTTGGAGCCGACGCCGGGCAGGTCGTGCACCGGCGTGACGCCGACCGATTTCAGATGATCGGCCGGACCGATGCCCGATTGCATCAACAGTTTCGGCGAGCCGATGGCGCCGGACGAGACAATCACCTCGCGATCGGCGCGCAGGATTTTCTTCTCGCCACCGGGGCGGTCGACGACCTCTACACCAATGGCGCGGCCCTTCTCGACAACGATGCGGGTCACCAGCACGTCGGTTCGGACGGTGAGGTTCTTGCGCGCGCGGATCGGCTTGAGATAGGCGACCGAAGCGGATGAGCGCCGGGCGTCCTTCTGCGTCAGTTGGTAATAGCCGACGCCTTCCTGGCTGGCGCCGTTGAAATCCGGATTGAAGGGAATACCTATCTCCTGGCCGGCGCGGAAATAGGCCTCGCAGATCGGCAGCGGCGAGATCGGATTCGATACGCCCAGCGGCCCCTGATCGCCATGGAAATCGTTGGCGTAGCGCTGGTTGTTCTCTGCGCGTTTGAAGTAGGGCAGCACATCGCGATAGCCCCAGCCGGCGAGGCCCTCTTCCTTCTCCCAGGCGTCGTAGTCGCGGGCGTTGCCGCGCGTGTAGATCTGGGCGTTGATGGAGGAGCCGCCGCCGACCACCTTGGCCTGCGTGTACCAGAAGACGCGGTCCTTCATGTTCTTCTGCGGCACGGTCGACCAGCCCCAGGACGCGATGCCCTTGGTCATCTTGGCGAAGCCCGCCGGCATATGGATGTAGGGATGCCAGTCCTTGCCGCCGGCTTCGAGCAGCAGCACCGAATTCGCCGGATCCTCGCTCAGCCGGTTGGCCAGAACGCAGCCGGCCGGGCCGGCGCCCACGATGATGTAATCGGTCATGTCGTTTCCACTTACAATCGCGGCACGGAGAGCGCGCCGTCGACATTGATGATCGAGCCGGTCGAAAAGCCGAGCTTGCCGGCGGCAAGCGTCGCCACCACCGCGCCGATGTCGGTTGCTTCGCCCCAGCGCTTGGCCGGCACCAGCCCGGCCTCGATCAAGGCATCGTATTTGGCGCTCACGCCTGCCGTCATGTCGGTGCGGATGATGCCCGGCCGCAGCTCGAACACGCCGATGTTCTCCGGGGCAAGCCTGAGCGCCAGGTTCTTCACCCACATGGAAAGGCCGGCCTTGGAGATGCAGTAGTCGGAGCGTTCCGGCGAGGCCATGTCAGCGCTGACCGAGGTGATGGTGATGATCGATCTTTTGTGATCGCCCGGTGCGGCCAGCATCGCCTTGGCGACCGCCTGGCTGAGGAACACCGTGCCGCGCAGATTGATGCCGAGCGTACGGTCGAAATTCTCCGGTTTCAGCTCCAGCAGGTCGCCGCGTACCACGGCACCGACGCCGGCATTGTTGACAAGGCAATCTATGCGGCCGAAGGCGCGCATGGCGGCATCGACCAACACAGGGTGATCGTTGAGGTTTGCGATGTCGCATTTGATGTAGGCGAACTTCCCACCACGCCCGGCGATGTCGGCGGCAAGCCTGTCCGGCGCTTGTTCAGCGAGGTCAGCGACCAGAATGTCGAAACCTGAATCCGCCAGCGCCTCGACGCAGGCTAGCCCGATGCCGCGCGCACCGCCCGTGACGATGGCCGACGGGCGGGTCATGCCACGAGGTCCGACTTGCGGATATGGTCGGCCACGCGCAGCGCCTGAGCTGCGATCGACAGCGCCGGGTTCACGGCAGCCGAGTTGGGCAGGAAACTGGCGTCGACGACGAACAGGTTCTGGTGGTCGAACGACCGGCAGAACGGATCGAGCGGTGAAGTCGCCGGATCGTCGCCCATCTTGACCGTGCCGCACTGGTGCGAGGGGGTGCGTTTGTCGAAGGGGCGCGAGAGCACGATGGGATAACCGCAGGCGCGGAAGTTTTCGCGCATCACCCTGGTCAGGCCGTCAAGCGACTGCATGTTGGAGCGCCGCCATTGCATGACGATGTCGTTGCCGTCGACCATGATGCGGCTTTCGGGATCCGGCAGGTCCTCGCACATCAGGTACCAGTCGACAGCGTGGCCGGCCATGTAATCGAGCGCGAATCTCGGCATCGTCTTGACATTGGCCTTCAGCATGTTGCCGTCGATCTTGCCGAGCAACTGGACATTGCCCAGTGGTTTGCCGCCCTTGCCGTCCGAGAGATAGTAGTCGTTCAGCATCAGCGTCTTCTGGTAGACGGCATCGTTTCTGCGGCGCGGGTCGATGGCCAGCATGGCGCTGGAATTGTGGTTCATGAAATTGCGGCCGATCTGGTCGGAGCGGTTGGCAAGGCCCTTGCCGCCCTTGCCGTTGTTGGCTGACGGCGAACGCAGCAGGATGACGGCGGAATTGACCGCGCCGGCGGACAGGATGACCAGTTTTGGCGTGACTTTCTTCGCCTCGCCATTCTGCCGGTAATGAATGGCGGCGATGTTTTTAGCATCGGGCGCCGCTTCGAGATATTCGACATAGCAGCCGGTCTCGAGCCGGACGTTGCTGTCCTTCAACGCTGCCGCGAGCGGTGCCGTCTGGGCGTCCATCTTGCCCTGACCGGTGTTTGGGAAAGCGTCCCAGCCGGTTCTGCCTCCTTTCAGCCAGGTGTCGATGTCGACGCCGAGCGGCAGCGAGGCCGGATGCAGGCCCAGCCCCTTGAGTTCGGCGCGGGCGCGGGCGATCGGCGCTTCGTCGGGCACCGGCTTGTAGGCGTAGGGGATCGAGTGGAACGGCTCGGTCGGGTCTTCCCCCAGCGTGCCGCGCACGCGAAAGAGCTGCTCTGCCTTCGAATACCAGGGCTCGAACTCGTCATAGGAAAACGGCCATGCCGGAGAGACTCCGCCGAAATGCTCCATGGCGGAGAAATCTTCCTTGCGGTAGCGGATCAGCACCGCCCCGTAGAATTTCGAATTGCCGCCGACATAATAGTAATTGCCAGGATTGAAGGCGGCTCCGCCGGCTTCGCGCCACATCTCCTTCGGCCGGTAGTGGCCGTCGACGAAGATGGAGCGCGTGTCGCGCGCATGCGGCGTTGCGGGCAGGGGCTCGCCGCGCTCCAGCATCAGGATCGAGGCGCCGCTGCCGGCCAGACCGGAGGCGATCGTGGCGCCGCCGATGCCGGAGCCGATGATGACGATGTCTGGATTTGTCATGGCCTAAATCGCGTCCCGACGCGCTTTAGGTTTTTGTTTTGATGCATGTCGTTGCCCCAAAACCGGATCCACTTTTGGGCGACATACATCAGCGTATGCGGTTCTCGGTCGCCGGATCGAAGAACACCGCCTTGGTCAGGTTGAAGGCAAGTGGCGTGTTGGTGCCCGGCTGGATGTTGGCGTCGGCGCGCAGCCGCGCCACCACGCCCTTGCCGCCGAGATTGGTGACGGCGAAGGTGTCGGAGCCGGCCGGTTCGACGACTTCGATGTGCAGGTCGGCGGTGGCGATGTTGGAGGCATTGCGCTCGGCGCCTTCCGGATCGGTCAGTGCTTCCGGCCGCACGCCGAAGATGATCGGCTTGCCCTGGAATGCCGAGAGACCGGCCGGCGCATTGGCCATCGGCAGCGTGATCGGCTCGCGCGCCTCGCGCTGCAGCACGACGGACAGCGCATTCCCCGAGGTGGCGATGGTCGCCGGGATCAGGTTCATGGCCGGCGAACCCATGAAGTCGGCAACGAACAGGTTGCTCGGGTTGTTGTAGATTTCGGCCGGCGTGCCGAATTGCTGCACCTCGCCGTCGCGCATCACGGCGATCTTGGTGGCCAGCGTCATCGCCTCGATCTGGTCGTGGGTGACGTAGACGATGGTTGTGCCTGTCGTGGCGTGGAGGCGCTTGATCTCGATGCGCATGTCGACGCGCAGCTTGGCGTCGAGGTTGGACAGCGGCTCGTCGAACAGGAACAGTTTGGGGTCGCGCACCAGCGCCCGGCCCATGGCGACGCGCTGGCGCTGGCCGCCCGAAAGCTGGCTTGGCTTGCGCTGCAGGAGATGGCCGATCTGCAGCACCTTGGCCACCTTGTCGATCGCCTTCTGGCGCTCGTCGGCGGGCACGCCGCGCATTTCCATGCCGAAGGAGATGTTCCCGGCCACCGTCATGTTCGGGTAGAGCGCATAGCTCTGGAACACCATGGCGATGTCGCGCTTGGAAGGGTGCAGATCGTTGATGGCGCGGCCGTCGACACGGATCTCGCCCTCCGTGATCTGCTCCAGGCCGGCGATGGTGTTGAGCAAAGTGGACTTGCCGCAGCCTGACGGGCCGACCAGCACCAGGAAGCCGCCCTTTTCGAGTTCGACATTGATGCCCTTCAGGATCTCAACATTCCCGAAGCGCTTCTTCAGCCCATCAATTTCCAGAAAAGCCATGATCGTTCCTTCTGAATGTGGTCAGCCTTTGACCGCGCCCGCCATCAGCCCGCGCACGAAATAGCGGCCGGCGACGACATAGACGATCAGGGTGGGCAGAGCCGCGATCATCGCGGCCGCCATGTTGACGTTGTATTCGACGACGCCGGTCGAGGTGTTGACGACGTTGTTGAGCGCCACCGTCATCGGCATCGCGTCGCCGGTGCCGGCGTAGGCGGAAGCGAACAGGAAGTCGTTCCAGATGTTGGTGAACTGGTAGATGACGGTGACGACGAAGATCGGCATCGAGTTCGGCAGCATGATGCGGCGGAAGATCTGGAAGAAGGAGGCGCCGTCGACCTGTGCGGCCTTGATCAATTCGGTCGGGAAGGCCTCGTAATAGTTGCGGAAGAACAAAGTGGTGAAGCCGATGCCGTAGACGACATGGACGAAGACCAGGTTGACCGTCGGATTGCCGAGGCCGAAGCTGGTGCCGACCGAGTTCTGCAGCGAGACGCCGAAGCGGCCGAGGCTGCCCAGGATCGTCGCCATCGGCAGCAGCACCGACTGGAACGGGATGAAGCAGGCGAACAGCATCAGCCCGAACACCAGTGTCGCGCCGCGAAAACGCCATTTGGTCAGCACGTAGCCATTGAGCGCCCCGAGCATGGTCGAGATCAGCACGGCCGGAACCACCATCTTGATGGAGTTCCAGAAATAACCCTTGATGCCGGCGCAGGTGAGGCCGACGCAGGTCTCGCCCCAGGCCTTCAGCCACGGATCGAAGGTCGGGGCCTTGGGCAGCGCCAGCATGTTGCCGTTCTGGATCTCGTCCATGGTCTTGAATGAGGTGACCAGCATGACGAACAGCGGCATCAGGTAGAACAGCGCAAACAGCGCCAGCAGCCCGTAGATGACGACACGGTTGAGGGTCTTGGTGCTCATGCCGCTGGAGGCCTGGCGGGCAGGGGTGGCGACAGCGCTCATCGCGGCTTCTCCCGCAGTTCCGAATAGAGATAGGGCACGATGATGGCGACGATGGTCATCAGCATGATCACGGCACTGGCCGAGCCGACAGCCATTTCGTTGCGCTTGAAAGTGTACTCGTACATGAAATTGGACGGCAGCCAGGCCGAGCCGCCGGGGCCGCCTGAGGTCAGCGCAACGACAAGGTCATAGGACTTGATGGCAAGGTGGGCGAGCACGATGAAGGCCGACAGGAAGATTGGCCTGAGCAGCGGAATGACGATGCGGCGGTAGAGCTGGAAGGTGGTGGCGCCGTCGATCTGCGCCGCCTTCATGATCTCGCCGTCAATGCCGCGCAGGCCGGCCAGGAACATCGCCATGATGAAGCCGGAGGCCTGCCAGACACCGGCGATGACCACCGTGTAGATGACGAAATCCTTGTTCTTGATCCAGTCGAAGTGGAAGCTCGTCCAGCCCCATTGATGCAAGGTCTGCTCGAGGCCGAGTCCTGGATCGAGGAACCATTTCCAGGCGACGCCGGTGACGATGAAGGACAGCGCCATGGGATAGAGGTAGATCGGCCGCAGCACGCCTTCGCCGCGAATCTTCTGGTCGAGCAGGATGGCCAGGAACAGGCCGAGCGCCAGGCAGATCAGGATGTAGAGAAAGCCGAAAATGCCCATGTTGGTGATCGACGTGTACCAGCTCGACGGCGGGTCGGTGTCGAAGGTCCAGCCCCACAGCCGCTGATAGGCGCGCGAGCCGGTGATGACATAGGACGGGAAGGTCTTGGAATTGGTGAAGGACAAATAGATCGTCCACAGGATGAAGCCGTAGACGAAGACGATCGTTATGGCGAAGCTTGGCGCCAGCACGATCTTCGGCAGGGCGTCCTGCAGGCGCGAGCGCACAGTGGCGCGGGGCCGTGCATGCTCCGGCGTCAGCTTGATCTGGCTTGTTGCTAGCGTGCTCATGAGCTCCTCCCGTTTTCGGATCGTCCCTGCGCTGCTGTCAGGCGGCAAGGCGGCCCGTGCGGACGGGTCCTTGGTCGGCATGGTGTCGAGCCGGCCAATCGTGGGATGAAACCTTCCCCGCCGAAGCGGGGAAGGTGTTTTCGCGGCCGGCGCTTACTTGGCGTCGTCGATCGCCTTGACCAGCTCGGTCACGGCTTCGTCCGAGGTCTTGATCTGGCCATGGACGAACTTCGAGACGACGTCCTTGTAGGCATTGGCGACCGCCGGAGGCGCGCCATAGCCCTGGGCCAGCGAGCCGAACAGCGTGCCGCCGTCATTGGCTGCCTTCAGGTCGGCGATGCCCTTCTTGCCGCAAGCGTCGAAGTCGGTGTCGGGAACGTCGGTACGGGCCGGAACCGAACCCTTGACGACGTTGAAGGCCGACTGGAAGCTCTTCGACAAGGTGGCGGTGGCCAGTGCGACCTGGGCGGCCTTGCGATCGTCCGGAACGTTGAACATGCCGAACATGTCGGAGTTGTAGATCACGGAGCCGTCAGTGCCCGGAAAGCGATAGCACAGGAAGTCCGTGCCCGGGGTCTTTTTGGCGGCGTGGAACTCGCCCTTGGCCCAGTCGCCCATGACCTGCACCAGCGCATCACCCTTGATCACCATGGCGGTGGCAAGGTTCCAGTCGCGGCCCGAGAAGTTCGGGTCGACGTAGGTGACGAGCTTGGCCAGGTTGTCGAACGACTTCTTCATCGTGTCGGACTTGAGCGAAGCGTCGTCGAGGTCGTTGAAGGCCTTCTTGTAGAACTCGGGTCCGCCGGTCGACAGCACGACCGAGTCGAACATGGTGGCTTCCTGCCAGTTCTGGCCGCCGAGAGCGAGCGGGATCACGCCCGCCGCCTTGGCCTTGTCGAGCAGGGCAACGAAGTCGTCGAAGGTCTTCGGCTCGGTGCCGCCGATCTTGTCCATGACAGCCTTGTTGATCCACAGCCAGTTGACCGAGTGGACGTTGACCGGGGCCGCGACCCACTTGCCTTCATAGACGGAGAACTTCTGCAGGGCGGCCGGAACCGACTTGTCCCAGCCTTCCTTCTTCGCCGTCTCGGTCAGGTCGCCCATGACGCCGGCCGCCGCATAGTCGAGCACGGTGTAGCCGAGCATCTGGGAGGCGGTCGGATAGTTGCCGGCAGCGACCATCGCCTTCAGCGCGGTCATGGCGGCGTCGCCGCCACCGCCGGCCACAGGCACGTCCTTCCAGGCATAGCCTTCCTTGGCGAGATCGCCCTTCAAGACGTTGAGGGCAGCCGCTTCGCCGCCCGACGTCCACCAATGCAGCATCTGCACTTCCTTGACGTCCGCGGCATGCGCCGAGAACGCAAAGCTCGTCGCGAGAGCCGTTCCGATAAGCAGTTTGCGCAACATGTACTTCCTCCCTTGTTGCATTGCACGACCGGTGGAAGCCCACCGGGTTCTTCCAAACTCAGCCGACCCACCATCCTGTGCGCTGGCCGCGATGAAACTGGATTGTCTTTTCCTCGGTATAGTCCTCGACGGCGCGTTTGCCGAGTTCGCGTCCGAGACCGGACTGCTTGTAGCCTCCGAAAGGCAGCTCGGGATAACCTTCCATGAATGTGTTCACCCAAACCGTCCCCGAACGCACCCCACGCGCCACCGACATGCACGTGTCGATGCTGGCGCTCCACACGCCTGCAGACAGACCATAGGGCGTGTTGTTGGCGATGTGCAACGCCTTTTCAATCGTTTCAAAAGTCAGCACGGAGAGCACCGGGCCGAACACTTCCTCGCGCGCGATGGCCATGTCCTCGGTGACGCCGCGGATGATGGTCGGGTCGAGATATTGGCCGGCATTGGAGACCAGCTGCCGGCCGCCGTTGTAAACATTGCCGCCGCCGCTTGCAGCCGCCGTAACGTAACCGGTCACCTTGGCCAGATGGTCGGACGAGATCATCGCGCCGACCTTGGTTCGATCGTCCAGTGGATCTCCCACCGTTACTCTCGACGTAAGTGCCTTTACGGCGGCAAGAAAGTCGTCGGCGATCGCCTCGTGCACGATCAGCCGGCTGCCGGCGTTGCAGCATTCGCCGGCATTGAAGAAGCCACCGAACACCGCCGCGTCGGCGGCAGCTTCGAGATCGGCATCGGGGAAGACGATCTGGCCGTTCTTGCCGCCGAGCTCCATCGAGACCTTCTTGAGCGACTGCGCGGCGGACGCCATCGTCATCTTGCCGACGCGGGTCGAGCCGGTGAACGACACCATCTCGACCAGCGGATGGCTGACCATCGGCGCGCCGACATCACCGCCCAGGCCGGCAAGGATGTTGACGACGCCGGCGGGCAAGCCGGCCTCAAGCAGGATATCGCCGAGCACGAAAGTCGAGGCCGAGGTCATCTCGCTCGGCTTGACCACGGCCGTGCAGCCGGCGGCAAGCGCGAAGGGCATTTTCTGGCTGACGATCAGGAACGGGAAATTCCACGGCGTGATGATCGAGACGACGCCGATCGGTTCGCGCACGACCACGCCCAGCATGGCGTCGCCGAGATTGGCGTAGCTCTCGCCGTGCAGCGTGCGGGCGAGCGAGGCGGCATAGCGCCAGATGTCGACGGCGCCGCCGATCTCGCCGCGCGCCTGGGCGATCGGCTTGCCCGATTCCAGCGCATCGAGCCGGGCGATGTCTTCCAGCCGCGTCTCGATCAGGTCGGCCGCCTTGAACAGGATTGCGGCGCGTTCGGAGGCCTTCATGCGCGGCCACGGGCCGGTCTCGAACGCCCTGTGCGCGGCCTGCATCGCCGCTTCCACCTCGGCCTCGCCGGCCTGCGCATAGCGCGAAACGGTGAAGCCATGGCCGGGGCTCTTGCGTTCCAGCGTGCGGCCATCCCCGGCGTCGACATGCTTGCCGTCGATCAGCAGCCGATAGGTTCTTGGCGCCGCTGACGCTTCGGCGGGCATGGCGATGTTGAGGGGGGCGTTCATCAGGATTTTTTCTCTAGCTTCTTGAAAATGCTGGTTTCTGCTTGGTCTTGAAAGCGCTTACACCAGCCTTGAGGTCGCCGGAGAGCGCGATGAAACCGCTGGCCAGCGCTTCCGTTGCCGCCGCACTTTCCTCGCCTTCGGCCACAGCGATCATCAGCTTGGCGGCTTCGGTCGCCAACGGCCCGCGCTCGGCGATCGTCTGCGCCCAGGCGCTGGCCTGGGCCAGCCCGTTGCCGGTTTCAACGACCCTGTCGACCACGCCAAGGGCCAGCGCTTCGGGGGCGAGAAGTATCTCGCCACCCAAGGCCAAGCGGCGCACGGTCTGGGCGCCGAAGCGGCGCACGGCGCGCTGCGTGCCGGACCAGCCGGGCACGACGCCGATCGAGGTTTCGGGGAAACCCAGTTTCACATGCGCCTCGGCGACGCGGAAATCGCAGGCGGCGGCAAGCTCCAGCCCCCCGCCCAGCGCATGGCCCGACAGCACGGCAATCGTCGGTTGCCGCAGCCTTGCCAGCCGGTCGAACACCCGGTGGCCGTAGCGCACCCATTGCACCTGGAAGTCGGCCGCGTTCATCTGCGCCCACGCCTCGACATCGCCGCCGGAGCAAAAGCCCTTGCCTTCGCCGCGCAACAGCACGACGCGCACGCCTTCAGCCGCCTCGGCCGTTTCGAGCGCCGTTTCCAGCGCCCGCAGCATCGGAATATCCAGCGCGTTGAACTTTTCCGGCCGCCGCAAGGTGACGATGCCGATGGCGCCGTCCCGCTCGAAGGTGACGAGAGGCTCAGCCATGCACGCCTCCGAGCGAAGCGCCGCCATCGAGCGACAGGCCGATAGGCCGATCCTGATAGAGCGCGGCCGGAGTCACCTTGAGGTCGTTGGCGACGCCAAGCGGTGTTTCGGACTGCGCCAGTACATCGCGCTCGAGATCGATGCCGGGCGCCAGTTCCGTCACCATCAGCCCGTCAGGCGTCAGCTTCATCACGCAGCGCTCCGTGACATAGGTGATGTCCTGGCCCTGGGCGACCGCGCGCCTGCCCGAAAACGAGATGTGCTCGACCTCGCTGACGATCTTCTTGACCTTGCCCTCCTGGTCTATGCGGATGCCGCCATCGGCCAATGAGAGTTTCGCGCCGGCATTGAAGAAGCCGGAGAAAACGATCTTCCTGGCCCGCGCGGTGATGTCGACAAAGCCGCCGGCGCCGGCGGTGACATGCGGCCGGGCCGACAGTTTCGAGACGTTGACCGAGCCGTGGCGGTCGATCTGCAGGAAGGAGAGCAGCGAGGCGTCGAAGCCACCGGCCTGGAAATAGATGAACTGGTGCGGCGAGGGCATGATCGCCTCGGCGTTGGAGGCACAGCCGAACTTGAAGTCGAGCAGCGGCACGCCGCCGACCGCGCCCTGTTCGATCACCCAGGTGACCTTGCCGTGCTGGCCTTCTTCCAGAAGGATGCGCGGCACATTGGCCGAGATACCGAAGCCGATGTTGACGGCCATGCCATCGCGCAATTCCATGGCGACGCGGCGGGCGATCACCTTCTGGACGTTCATCTCGGCGTTGCGGAAGGTCGACAGCGGCCGGAAGATCTCGCCCGAAATCGCCGGGTCGTAAGGCGTCAGCGTCGTCTGCAACTGGTCGGGCGCCACCACGATATGGTCGACCAGCACGCCGGGCACGCGCACGTCATGCGGCTTCAGCGTGCCGTTCTCCACCACGCGCTTGACCTGCGCGATGACGACGCCGCCATTGTTGCGGGCGGCGAGCGCCTGCTCCAGGCCGCCAAGATAGGCGCCTTCATGCTCATAGGTGAGGTTGCCGCGCTCATCGGCCGTGGTGGCGCGGATGATCGACACCTGCGGCACGATCGAGCGGAAATAGAGCCATTCCTCGCCGTCGAATTGCTGCACCGAAACGATCGGCTCGCTTGCCGCCGCGTTCATGGCGCAACCCTGA
Organism: Mesorhizobium loti; assembly: GCF_013170705.1. Taxonomy (NCBI): domain Bacteria; kingdom Pseudomonadati; phylum Pseudomonadota; class Alphaproteobacteria; order Hyphomicrobiales; family Phyllobacteriaceae; genus Mesorhizobium; species Mesorhizobium loti. Next base: position 2,069,782 of record NZ_CP033334.1, read on the forward strand.
TGGCGCGGATCGGCAAATGTGTCGAGACCGACCTTGGTCAGCACGCCCGGCCGCTTGGCGGCGGCTTCGCGGTGCATGTCGAACAGGATGCCGGAGGGCACATTGTAGGCGGCGACCGAATTGTCGCCGATCATCTTCCAGATCTGCGGCGGCTCGGCGGAGGAGGGGCCGGATGGATAGGAGCCGCACAGGGTGCGCTTAAGCAAGCCGGGCTTGGCAAGGTGATCGATGCCCTTGATGCCATACATGTCGCCGGCGGCGATCGGGTGCAGCGTGGTGATGTTCTTCGGGTGACCTTCCGCGTCGAAACGTTCCCCGATGGCGGCCAGCACCGCGTCCGGACAGCCAAGGCCGCTCGACGACGACACGGAAACAACCGTGCCGTCCTTGATCAGGCTGGCTGCGTGCGTTGCGGAAACGACCTTGCTCACTTCATGCTCCCGAGTTTCGGGTCGATCTTGACGGCCTTGCCGGAGCTAGCCGATTGCAGTGCCGCCTCGGCCGAGGCCAGCGACCAGATACCGTCCTCGCCGGTGGCGGAGGGCTGGCCGTCGCCGCGGATCGCGGCATGGAACCGACGCACGGACCTGACGTAGAGATCCTCGCGGTCGAAGCTCAATTGCTCCTCACCCTTGGCCGTGCGCAACAGCACCGAGCCGTCCGGCTTCTGGGTCATGACATTGCCGGCGATCAGCGAGCCTTCCGAACCATGCACCTCAAAGCCGGTGCCTGCGAAGCGGGTGGTGAAGCCTTCATGCGACTGGGCGATGAGGCCCGATTTGAAGCGCCAGATGCACATGGCGCCGTCCTCCAGCCCGCTGCCGGCCATGCCGGCAGCTTGCGTGAAGGCCGAGACCTCGACCGGATCGTCGCCGAGCACGAAGCGCAGCGTGTCGGCATCGTGCACGGTGATGTCGAGCACCACGCCGCCGCCCGCTTGGGGCTTGGTGATGCGCCAGCCTTGCAGGTTTTCCGGCAGATAGACGGAATGGAAAACGCGTGCGGCGATCGGTTTGCCGATGCGGCCGGCGGCGATCGCTTCACGCATGGCGCGATGCGCACCGGCGTTGCGCAAATGATGGTTGGTGCCGAGCACGATGCCGGCAGCGCTGGCGGCCGCGACCATCTTGCGTGCGTCGGCGCTGGTCAGCGCCAGCGGCTTCTCGCACAACACATGCTTTCCAGCCTTGATGGCGGCAAGCGCCTGCTCGAGATGCAACTCGTTGGTGGTCGAGATGTAGACGGCGTCGATGCCGGATCCAAGCAAGGCATCGAGGCTCGACACGGCGGCCGGAATGCCATTTTCCCGCGCGTAGCCCGTGGCGCGTTCCGGGCTGGAACTCATCACCGTCGCGATCTCGCCACCCTCTTGCGCACGAATGGCATCGATCATGAATTGCCTGGCGATCGTGCTGGCGCCGATCAGTCCCCACCTGACGCTCATGCCGCGCCCCCCGTTCCTGCAGGCCTGTTTCGTGTGCGGCGATCCGGGCCGCAACTTTCCCTGACCACGAGATTGACCGCGCCGATATGGTCTTCGGCACGCGTGGTGCGCGACTGGATCATCTTGAGCATGACGTGTGCGGCGCGTTCGCCGAGACCGGCTGTGTCAACCGCGACGCTGGTGAGCGCCGGCATGTAGTGTTCGGCCTCGACCACGTCGTCAAAGCCGACGACAGCGAAATCCGGTCCCGGCTCAAGCCGGCGCTTGCGCAATGCCAGCATCACGCCGAAGGCGACGGCATCGTTGAAGCAAAGCGCCGATGTCGGCGGCTCGGCCATTGCGAGTGCGGTTTCCAGGCAGGCAATGCCACCCTTGCGGCTGGTCTCGCCCTCGATGACGAGCACGTCGCGAGCGGCGATGCCCAGCGTCTCGCAGGCTTCGCGAAAGCCGCCCAGCCGTTCCTGATAGACCACAAGGTCCGATGTGCCGCCGAAGAAGGCCAGCCGGCGATGGCCTTTGCCGATAAGATGAGCAGCGGCAAGATAGGCGCCGCGATGATTGTCGGGCGCGATCACCGGGATGCGGCTTTCAGGCAGGCGGCGCATGGCGAAGACAACCGGCACGCCAGCCATTTCCAGCCGCCGGAAAGCGCCTGGCGTGGTGCCGCGCGCCGGAGACACGATGAGGCCGGCGACGCCTTGCTCCATCAGCGACTTCAGTACCTCTTCCTGGCGCACCGGATTCTCCGCCGTGTTGGCGATGAAGGGCACGATGCCGGCGGACTGGAAGACGCGCTCCATGCCAACCGCCAGTTCGGCGAAGAACGGATTGGTGAGATCGTTGATGACCATGCCGATGACGTTGGAATGGGCCTTGCGCAGATTGGCGGCGCCGCGATTGTAGACATAGCCGACATCCTCGATCGCCTTGCGCACCTTGACCGCCGTCTCGGGCCGGATGAGCCCGCTGCCCTGGAGCACGAGCGACACCGTCGATTTGGACACGCCTGCCTCGCGGGCAATGTCGAAGATCGTCGCCTTGGCCCGGCTGGCCATCCCGATAGCTCCTCCCGGTTTCGGTCCCAAATTATTGGAACGTTCTAATCACTGCTCCAATCGAGAGTCAATCGAGATTTTTCTCTCACCTGGAGAATCGATAATCTGGTGTCACAGGCCATGTCTTGTAACGAGTACCGTGCTGCGATGCAGCATTTCCAAGAAGGCCGCTCCCGAATCTTAAAGGTTCTTGATTTATTGGAACGTTCCATTTATAGGCGCGGTAAAGGGAGAGCTCGATGGATATTTCCTTGCCTGGTGAGGGTGGCCATAGCAGCCGCTACGCGCTTGTCGGACAGCCGGTGCGGCCGGTAATCGGCGCGCGGTTTTCGCGCGTCGCCTATGCCGCCGCGCATGTCGTTGCCGATCCCCTCAAAATGACCGATCCATGGTCGCGGCCCGTGGTCGACTGGGACAGGACGATGGCGTTCCGCCACCATCTGTGGCGGCTCGGCTTCCGCATCGCCGAGGCGATGGATACTTCTCAGCGCGGCATGGGTTTCGACTGGCCAAGCGCACGGGACTTGATCCGCAGGTCGATCGCCGAATCCCGCACCGTCGATGGCGCGGATCTTGCCTCGGGCGCGGGGACCGACCATCTGGCGCCGGCGTCGGCCAGGACACTTGACGATGTGATCGCCGCCTATGAGGAGCAGTTCGCTTTCATCGAAGGAGAAGGCGGCAAGGCGATCATGATGGCCAGCCGCGCATTGGCGGCGGTGGCGAAGGGAGCGGACGACTACGCCGCCGTCTACGACCGGATTCTCAGCCAAGCTTCCGGCAAGGTCATCCTGCACTGGCTTGGTGACATGTTCGACCCGGCCTTGAAGGGCTATTGGGGCAGCGACGATTTCGAGACCGCGCTCGATACGGTGGTCGCCATCATCGAACGTCACGCAAACAAGGTCGAAGGCATAAAGATATCGCTGCTCGATGCCGGCAAGGAGGTTGCGCTGCGCGATCGGCTGCCGCACGGCGTCGTGATGTTCACCGGCGACGATTTCAACTATCCCGAATTGATCGCCGGAGACAGCCGTGGGCATTCGCATGCCTTGCTCGGCATTTTCGACGCCATCGCGCCGGTCGCCAATGCCGCCCTGGCAAGGCTCGCCGAGGGCGACCGGGCCGGCTATGACGCGCTTATGACGCCGACGGTGCCGCTGTCACGAAAGATCTTTGAGGCGCCGACCGAATATTACAAGGCCGGCATCGTCTTCATGGCCTGGCTGAACGGCCACCAGGATCATTTCACGATGGTCGGCGGCATGCAGTCGGCACGCGGCATCCGCCACTATGCGGAGGTCTTCCGCCTTGCCGACCAGGCAGGCCTGCTGGCCGATCCCGACCTTGCCATAGCGCGGATGAAGAGCCTGTGCGCCGTCGCGGGCGTCTGAGCCGAATGAAATTCGGCTAGAAGTATCCCCCGCTCGGGAGATTTGCGATATTGATCTCAGCCCGTATTGAGGGGAGCGCGGATCAGTGGACCAGTAGCCGATGGCGGACAAAGTGGCCCTCATAACCGGGGTAACCGGCCAGGACGGGGCCTATCTCGCGCGGTTGCTGCTGGCGAAGGGCTATATCGTCCATGGCGTCAAGCGCCGTTCGTCCTCGTTCAACACCGAGCGTATCGACGATATCTATGTCGACCCGCATGAACGCGATATCAGCTTCTTCCTGCACCATGGCGATCTTACCGACGCCACGAACCTGATCCGGCTGGTGCAAGAGACGCGGCCCAGCGAAATCTACAATCTGGGCGCCCAGAGCCATGTCCAGGTCAGTTTCGAGACACCTGAATACACGGCCAATGCCGATGCCCTGGGAACGCTCAGGCTGCTTGAGGCAATCCGCATCCTGCGCCTGGAAAAGACCGTGCGCTTCTACCAGGCCTCGACTTCGGAACTTTACGGCAAGACCCTCGAGGTGCCGCAGCGCGAGACGACGCCCTTCCGTCCCTGCTCACCCTATGCGGCCGCCAAGCTCTATGCCTACTGGGCGACGGTAAACTATCGCGAGGCCTACGGCATGTTCGCGGCCAACGGCATCCTGTTCAACCATGAGAGCCCGGTTCGCGGCGAAACCTTCGTGACCCGCAAGATCACGCGAGCAGTTGCCTCGATCCACCATGGCCGCCAGGAAACGCTCTATCTCGGCAACATCGATGTCAGGCGCGACTGGGGTCATGCACGCGACTATGTCGAGGGCATTTGGCGTATCCTGCAGCACGACGAGGCCGACGATTTCGTGCTGGCGACCGGCGAGGCGCACTCAGTGCGCGAATTCGCCGAACTGGCCTTTGCCGAGACCGGAAGGACCATTCTCTGGCAGGGGCACGGTGTGGACGAGATTGGCATCGACGCAGGCTCAGGCGCCGTTCTGGTGCGTATCGATCCGCGCTATTTCAGGCCGGCGGAAGTCGACCTGCTTGTCGGCGACCCGTCCAAGGCCAGGACCAGGCTCGGCTGGTCGCATGTGACCGGGTTCAAGGACCTGGTGGCGGAGATGGTGCGGTCGGATCTGGCACGCGCCGACAACAGGCCCAGTGGCCGTTCCTGACGGAGGCAATGCGATGAACGAGACCTTCGATCTCAAAGGCAAGCGGGTTTTCGTGGCCGGACATCGTGGCATGGTCGGGTCCGCCGTCCTGCGCAGGCTGGCGGTCGAAGACTGCGAGATCCTGACCGCGACGCGCGCCGAACTCGATCTCCTGGATCAGGCCGGTGTGCGACGCTGGATGGCCGACCGTCGGCCGGATGCCGTGGTGATGGCCGCGGCCAAGGTCGGCGGCATCCTTGCGAATGACCGGTTTCCGGCCGATTTCCTCTATGACAATGTCGCGGTGCAGACCAATCTCATCGAGGGCGCCTTCCGCAGCGAAGTGGGCAAATTGCTGTTCCTCGGTTCATCCTGCATCTACCCAAAACTGGCGCCGCAGCCGATCCCCGAGGACGCCTTGCTGACCGGCCCGCTCGAACCAACCAATGAATGGTATGCGATCGCCAAGATCGCCGGGTTGAAACTCTGCCAAGCCTACCGGCGTCAATACGGTGTCAACTACATCTCGGCGATGCCAACCAATCTCTATGGTCCAGGGGACAATTTCCACCTTGAATCCAGTCACGTCATACCTGCGTTGATGCGCAAGGCACATGAAGCGAAGCAGGCCGGTCACAAGACCCTGCAGGTATGGGGATCGGGCACGCCGATGCGTGAGTTCCTGCATGTCGACGATGCCGCCGATGCCCTGGTCTCCCTCCTGAAAACCTACAGCGGGGAAAGCCATGTCAATGTCGGCTCGGGTCAGGACATCACCATCGCCGAATTGGCCAGGACGGTCGCCTCGATCGTCGGCGGCGACGTGGAGATTACGTTCGATGCGACCAAGCCGGATGGTACACCGCGCAAGTTGCTGGACGTTTCGCGGCTGTTTGCCATGGGATGGCGCCCCCGGTACTCGCTGCACAGCGGGCTGGAGCAGACATATGCATGGTTCCTCCGGCATATCGAAGCCGGCCAGGTCCGGCTGACAGCACCCGAAAGTTGATGCCGCTTGAGCGATTTCTCGATGAAGACATTGGCGGCGACGAGGACGGATGGCCTTGGAGGGCGCCTGCTTGCCATGGTCAATGCAAAATGTCTCGCCGACAAAATGGGGTGCCGTTTCGGCTTCACCTGGAACCGCCGGTCCATCGACGACATGCAATTCCATATTGTCGATTCCGTCGACAAGGTTTTTGCCGCCGATTTCATCGAAAGACACTGGCTTGGCGAGAAGATCGACACGGCCCGGTTCGGCGTCCTCGATGGAACCCGGTTCACCCGGTCCAGCCTGGCGGCCGACGCCCGTCAAAACGGCCTCCAGGGGTGGATCTGCGATGATTTCCGCATCCTGAGATCGTTCCGGCAGGACTGGTTCAGGGCTATGCTGCCCGCCAACAGGTCGGCCCGCTCGAGGCATCGGACGTTTGGCACGTTTGGCTTTTCCGAATCCGTGAGAGCAACGATCGCCGCCGCCGGCAAGCCTCGGTTTTCCCGGCCGATGGCCGCGCTGCATCTGCGCAGCGGCGACATCATCCACGGGAATTATCGCTCGGAGCTGGAGTTTTGCGACAAGGTCATTCCCGCGCCGCTAGCCAAGGCGATCGTATCGAACCTGGCGTCAAAAGGCCTGGCGACGCTGGTAATCGGCCAGGACCGGACAACGCTCGACTATCTGAAATCGGCGACCGGGGCCTTTCTCGCCGACGATTTCGGCGCGAGCCAGTTTGAAGACGAGACACTCAAGGCGTTTTTCGAAATGGCATTGATGGCTAGGTGTCGACAGATCCATGCGGGAAGCAGCGTGTTCGCGACAATCTCGTCGGTGATGGGCGGCATCCGGGTCATCAGGCCAAAAGCCTTGTTCGGCAATCGCGGGACAGCCGAGGTCATCCTGGACGAATTGAAGGCTCGGCAATCCGATTACCATCCGCTGGAGGCCGCCTTTGGTTATCAGTCGGCCTTCGTGCTGACGGAACACAGGACCAGCCCGGCGCAGGCGAGGGAGATTCTCGAAAAGGCGGCCGCGCTCGATCCACAAAACCCCGCCTATGCGTTGAAGATGGCGGCCGGCTATTTTCGAGAACGGAATTATCAAGGCGGCGAGGCGGTTCTGAAAGCGTTCATGCTCAAGGAAGTCGACGCCCGCGCCGAAAATCCGATGCGGATTCTGCGGGTTCTGACCCGCCCCTCGGCGCGTGGCCACATCATGGCAGGAGACTTTGAACTCTACTTTGCCGCCGCCAAGGCAGGATACCCCTACGCCGCGGCATGCTCGGCCCAGATCCTTCACACGGCCCTGGGCAGAACCGAGGCCGCCTTGACGATGGCCACGCTGTCCCTCAAGGCGGAACCCGCCAATCGGCTTTTTCGGGAAATCGAATTGGCGATCCGGGCAAGCGCGACGGCAAGTGACAGCTCGTCCTCGCGGCAGCTGGCCGGCGGTTGACGCGGTCGAACCTCGCGGTGGATTGGAACAGACATATGCATGGTTTCTCCTCCACATTGAAAAGGGCGATGTCCGACTCGGTGCCGCGTGACGGAGGATCGATGCTGATTGTCGTCAACAGGGAAGATGGGCTGGGCGGCCGACTGCTGGCGATGGCCAATGCGAAGGCCCTCGCCGACAGGCTCGGCTACCGTTTCGGCTTCACCTGGAGCAGCCGGGATATCATCGACCAGCAATCGCATACCGTCGACGTGGTCGGGAAGATCTTCTCCGCGGACTTCATCGACAAGCACTGGCTGGGCGAGACGATCAAGGTTGCCGACTTCGGTGTCCTTGGCGGCGCGGCCTTCGCACCGTCGGACCTTGAAGCAGCTGCAAGAGAGGGGAGGCAGCGCGGCTGGATCTGCGACGACTTCGATGTTCTGGATTTCTTCCGTGGCCAGGGTGTTCAACCGGATCGGTCCGAAGCGCTGCGGGCCTTCGGGTTCGCGCCGGGCGTGCGGCGGGCCCTGGATGCCGCCGGCAAATGCCGCTTTCCCGGCCCGATGGCCGCCTTGCATCTTCGCAGTGGCGACATCGTCCATGGCCACCATCGCAGAAGGCTGGTTTTCGCCGACAAGGTCATCCCTTCGACCCTGGCCAAGGCTGTTGTGTCGGAGCTCTCGTCGAAGGGCCTGACGACGCTCCTTGTCGGCCAGGATCGCGCGACGCTCGACTATGTCAGCGCGCAAACCGGGGCACTGCGGACCGACGATTTCGGCGCCGCCGACTTCAAGGGAGAGGAGGCGCTCAGCGCATTCTTCGAGATGGCGCTGATGGCAAGGTGCCAGCGGATCCATGCCGGCAACAGCATCTACGCGGTGGTTGCGTCCGTCATGGGCGAGGTCCCGTGCCTGGACATAAGCACGCTGTTCAGCAAACCGCGCGCGGCGGAAATCATCATGCAGGAATTGCAGGCGCATCAAGCCGACTATCATCCCCTTGAAGCCGCCTTTGGCTACCAATGGTCGTTCCTGTCGCTGGAAGACAAGATCGACCCGGCGCGGGCGAGGGAGTTGCTGGAAAAAGCCCAGGTGCTGGATCCGGAAAACGACGCCTATGACCTGAAGCTGGCGGCGGCGCATTTTCGCGAAGGCAACTATCCGGCCGGCGAGGCCATGCTGAAATCGCTGATGATCAGCCAATCCCGGCGGCGCTCCAAAATTCCGTTGCCGATGATGGACATCCTGACCGACCGGATTGGCGGCTTCCTGACGATGGCCAGGGATTTCGAGGTGTTTTTCGCGGCGGCAAGGGCCGGCTATCCCTACGCCATGGCGTGCTCGGCCTATGTCCTGCTCGAAGTGCTGGAGGACAGAAAGTCGGCGGTGGAGGTGGCGGCAAGGTTGGTGAAGATCGAGCCTGGGAATGCGATCTTCAGAAGAATCAGGCGGCGGGTCGAGCTTGGCAAGAAGCCGAAATCCGGTCGGCTGGCGAAGGCACGGTGGCGGCTCGGCCGCCTGAAGACGTTCTGGATCTGACGCCTCACGGTGTGACTGCCGCGCGCCGCATCGGAGACCCGATCTGCGACAGGCGATGGAGTGCACCACCCGCTGGCCCACTGGCGTGATCTGGTGTCCGCGATCAAGCCCGCCAAGCTCATTGCGATGTACCCGCCATCAGGGGCCCTCAGCCCTCGCTGACGCCACATCCGGCAGCAATCTTTTCGCGTCAGGCTCGAGGTAGTCCAGTGACAGATCTATCGAATTCCAGTGCATGGAGTCGGAGAACAACCCAAAGATGTCACCGCTGGTGAATTGCGGAGGGCGGGACGTCGCCGCGAAGAGCGACTCGTCGTATTCGGACGCGATGTCGGCGGGACTATAGCCCATCAGCTCCAGCACGGTGGGAACGATCTGGAAATGGCTCGCCTTGTCGCGATTGGCCGCGGCGCCGGCCGCGAAACGCGCCTTCAGCGCCGGATCGGCGGTATAGGCCATCAGTGGAACAAGACCCACACGCGGATCAGGATCATAGATGGTGCAGTGGGTTGCTTGGCCGATTTTTATCGCCTGTCCGTGGTCGGACGTATAGATCATCGCGGTCTTCGAAAGATCGGCGCTCTCGAACAGCTTTTTCATGAACTGGTCGACCGACCAGCGGACCGCATTGCGATACGACGCCAAGCGTGTCACGACCGTGTCCTTGCCGGCCGACGTGACTGTCGGTCCGTAGACGGCCTCCGATGCGGGATAGGACCAGTCATAGGGAAAATGCGCGCCGTTCTTATTGGCGTAAATGAAGACTGGCTGGCTGCCGGCCAACTCGCCGCGTAGGATGTCGATCAACCGGAAATCGGCGCGGTCCATCTGCACGTCGTCCATGAAATAGGTCTTGTCGATGTCGCGCTTTTCCCGCGCCGTCATGAAATTCGTGCTCCCCAGGAGGACGACTGCCTTGGCGGTCGACTGCGCATCGATATATACCGTCCGGTATCCGGCCTTCTTCGCGTACTGCCAGATCGTCGGGTTGGTATTGACGGAATTGGCGAGATCGCGGCGCGACGCCGTGAGGCGCAGTATGGCGTTCGAATAAATACTGCAGTCGCCGCCAGACACGGCGGGACCGAAATCGACGAATCTGTCGGCGAGGGCGGCGATGTTTGGTGTGTACGAATTGCGAGGCGAGAGGTCGACGAAATCGGCGCGAACGCTTTCGTCGATCATCATGATGATGTTGCGAGGCCTGACCTGTGCCGTGGCGTTCCATGTGACAGCGCGGCGCTCCGGGGCGCCTTGGGTCAGGATCCGCTCTGCGGCCATTGCGGACAGAGCCAGCGGAGCAAACTGCTTCGGCAGGCCGGAGGAACCGCCTCCGTCCTTGGCATAAACCACGGCCGCAATAATCAGGATCGGCAGCAATGGAAGCCACACCATGCGCCCTATCCATCTCGAGAGCCAGGCGCCTGTCACTCCCGGCGGAATTGAAAGCGACGTCACGCCAAGGGCCATGATCGCGAGGGCAGGCCAGATCAGCCGATCATAGAAACCGGCGGCCTCGCCGACGGAATTACGGCTGGCCCAAAGGGAAAGGATATCGAAGACCGACAGATCGGCGTGACTTGCCTGGAAATAGACCCAGGCTGCCCCGCTCGACAGTGCAAGCGGCACGGCCCATAACAGGCGTGTCACGAGCCGGGGCTGGAACGACGCAGACAACAACGCCACCATGGCCAGTCCCCAGATTGCGAGGAATGGAGCCAGGGTGGTGAAGCGCCCGTTGGCGAACAGATTTCCGACGCGATCCCAGAAGTCGAAATTGGTGATTGCCACGAAAATGGCGATCATGGTCAATTTGACACATATGGCTATAACGCCCCAGTGATTGCGATGATGGGCCGGAGCCTGATCAATGCGTTCACCCTCGCCAGGCATGACGACCCCCCGTATTTTGTAGAGTTTTGGCGACAAGGCCGCGGTGATCGTTGCGTTGAACGTGCACCGGTCTCGGAGACGATTCCGAACTGCGGAGAACCCACTCGACCGCCCCTGGACGACCGCCGTTCAGACAGCGTTCCGAGAAGCTGCCGCCGCGCATCGGGCCTTTGTTCGGTGACCGGCGGTCAGCGAAGCGTTTGCTGGTACAGCTTGGTTCGTGCGTCGACCGGCGACGGAGCCATTGGCCAAACGCTCGCATGCGCCGCGGTTCTTCGAACCCCAGCCGCGATATTCCTCGCCACGTTGAACCGATCTCCTGACGTAGCATCTGCGTTTCAAGAGCGCTGCCATTGCGCTTGATCAGTTGGCGAGGTTGGTCTCCCGTTGTGCTCCGTGCTCCACCAGTCAATCATCGTCTGCAGCCACCTGCCATGCATATGCGGTTGTCCGGCGGCCACGCTATGGCGGGTGGGCCTTGAGCAGCCTAACCAACCTGATGCCTCATGGGCCTTCAGTTCCATCAATATGTGCTGATCTGAAAACCGTAGCTTCATTCATATGAAGGAGGCCGGTGTGCGATTCCCCGACTGCTACACGCGTCGACCGCCGGTACGTCCGGGAAGGCGAATCAGCGCACATTCGCGCCGATGGAAGAGGTTCGACAACTCGCGCGTGACGAAGCCGCCGGCCAGGCCGTTGAACCCGTATCGATCTATCTGAATGTCGTGAGCCACATGGCGCGCGGCATGGCGATAAGGTCCACGGTCACCACCACGTTGATTTTCAGAAAAACGCGGCCGAGTTTGGCCCGGGGTTCCGTGCCAAGCGGCACAAAGCCTTCTAAGTATCTGAAAGGATGGTGGGCGTGACAGGGATTGAACCTGTGACCCCTGCAATGTCAATGCAGTGCTCTCCCGCTGAGCTACACGCCCATCCGAAGCCGCGCATACACCACTTTTGGTCCGGCGCGTCAATAGCAGGAAAAAGGAAAGAAGGCGTCGTCTCGCCGCAGCGGCGATGCCCTTGTGGAAAGCGGCTCAGGCCGCCTGCAGCATCTTCTCGACCTCATTGACGAGATCGCGCAGGTGGAAGGGCTTCGACAGCACCTTAGCGTCTTTCGGCGCCTTGGAATCCGGGTTCAGCGCAACGGCGGCGAAACCGGTGATGAACATGACCTTGAGGTCGGGATCGATCTCGGTGGCGCGTCGTGCCAACTCGATGCCGTCCATCTCCGGCATGACGATGTCGGTCAACAGCAGCGAGAACGGTTCTTCGCGCAGCCGCTCATAGGCGCTGGCGCCGTTGTCGAAATCGCTGACCTGGTAGCCGGCGCGTTCCAGCGCCTTGACGAGGAACCGACGCATATCGTCGTCGTCTTCCGCCAGAAGAATGCGTGCCATGATATCCCGTCCGAATCACCCGCCCGAGACTGCCGCCCGGGCAGCCCGTTAACCATCCTGTATATGAGGAGGTGACGGTAAACATCAAGTGAACGTGGCGAAGCATTATCAGCATTCGGCAAGGCGATGCGGATGGCGAAAAGCTGGACATGCGGCCAGCAAGGTGGCACTTTCATGCGATGATGCATTGGTGTTTTCGGGTTCGTGCAAATTGAAGACGGCAGCCGAGGATTTTTCGGTCGTTCAACCCTTCGAAATCCGATCGGGCGCAGAGCAGCGCGTTCCCTTCCTGTTCAACTCACCGCATAGCGGCCGCTACTATCCCGAGCGTTTCCTTGCCATGGCGAGGCTCGACCGCAACGCCATCCGGCGCTCGGAGGATTGCTACGTCGATGAGCTGTTCGGCGGCGCCGTGGCGCTGGGCGCACCGATGCTGGCGGCGAATTTCCCGCGCGCCTATCTCGACGTCAATCGCGAGCCATGGGAACTCGACCCGCGCATGTTCGCCGAACCGGTGCCATCCTTCTGCAACATCCGCTCGGCGCGGGTAGCGGGCGGGCTTGGCACGGTGCCGAGGCTGGTCGGCGAGGGGCTCGACATCTATTCCGGCCGCTTGCCGCTGGCAGAAGCCATTGCCCGCATCGAGGCCGTCTACAAACCCTATCACGAAACGCTGAAGCGGCTTTTGACCAGGACCCATGCCCGCTTCGGCTTTGCCGTGCTGATCGACTGCCACTCGATGCCGGCGAGCATCCGCGTCGGCGACAGCGGACTGCGGCCCGATTTCATCATCGGCGACCGTTTCGGCATTTCGGCCACCGCTGCCCTGACCGAGACCGCGATCGGCCTGCTGACCGCGATGGGCTATACCGTCGCCCACAACAAGCCTTATGCGGGCGGCTTCATCACCGAGCACTATGGTCGCCCGGCGCGCCATCTGCATGCGCTGCAGATCGAGGTCAATCGCGGGCTCTACATGAATGAGCGGACGTTTGAGAAGGCCGCCGGTTTCGACGCGCTGGCCGATGACCTGACGCGATTTTCAGCGGATCTGATGGCAATGCCGGACCATCATTTCATCGACCTGCCGCTGGCCGCTGAGTGAAATCGGGTCATGCGTGTCGTTGTCCCGAAGCAGACACTCACCGCCAGGCACCCTTGGGCGACGTACCATTGAAACCGCAGCGTAAAAAAAGACCGCATCGTTTGCACGATACGGTCGAAGTCTAGGGAGGAAACGCCCAAGGAGGGCATGGACAGGAAAACCTGTCCGAGGCCGAGGGTATTGTGCGGTGCACAAATGTCAAGCGACCTTCAGGCTTTTTTAATTCAGAGTGATGTGGAAACTGGGTTTCGATGGCGCTGATGTGACATTCTGGCAACGTCTGTCGCGGCGAATAAATCGATAAACAGGCTTGTTTTGGCGAGAAAGTGTCGGCAGAGCCCGGTTGGGCACTCTGCAATGCGGGAGAATCAGTTGGACGTCAGCATCGATTTCATGCGCCGCATCGCGCAGGCGGCAGCGGCGGAAACCCTGCCGCGCTTTCGCGCCCAGGGTGCCGTGGCCAACAAGGAAAAAGGCAGTTTCGACCCGGTCACGGAAGCCGATCGCGAGACCGAACGCGCCATCAGGGCGCTGATATCGGCGCAGTATCCCGACCATGGCATTCTCGGCGAGGAGCACGGGAGCGAGAACATCTCCAGCCGGCATGTCTGGGTGATCGACCCGATCGACGGCACGCGGGCCTTCATCTCCGGCCTGCCGGTGTGGGGGACGCTGGTCGGGCTGACGGTCGACGGCGACGCGGTTGCCGGCATGATGGCGCAGCCCTTCACCGGCGAACTGTTCTACGCCAACGCCTCCGGCTCGCACTATGAAGGGCCGGGCGGACCGCGCCACCTTTCCACCCGCAAGACGACAAAACTCGACGAGGCAACGCTGTTCACCACCACGCCGGCGCTGTTCAAGGGCGAGGCGCGCACGCGCTACGACGCGTTCGAGAAGCAGGTCCAGCTCGCCCGCTACGGCGCCGATTGCTATGCCTTCGCCATGATCGCCTCGGGAAGCGTCGACATCGTCGCCGACCCCGGCCTGAAGCCCTACGACATCGTGGCGCTGATCCCGATCATCGAGAAGGCGGGTGGTGTCGTCACCACTTTCGACGGCGGACCGGCGGAAAAGGGTGGCGATGTGCTGGCTGCGGCGACACCGGAGCTTCACGCGGCCGCCATGGCTGCCCTGCGCGGCTGATCGGCTTCAGCGCGATCGGATCGAGCGCTGGAATTCCGCCGGCGTACGGCCATAGACCTGCTTGAACGAGGCGCTGAAATGGCTGTGGCTGGAAAAGCCGAGGTCCATGCCCAGCGTGGTCAGATTGTCGTAGCGTCCGAGCAGGTCGAGCCCGCGCGCCAGGCGCAGGCGCAGATGATAGCGATAGAGCGGCATGGCCTCGACCTGCTGGAACACCTGGGTCAGATAGACCGGCGACACGCCAACCTCGGCGGCAATCCCGGCCAGCGTCCAGCGGCGTGTCAGGTCCGAAGACAGCACAAGCTTGGCCCGGTCGACCAGCTTCTGCCGTCCGAGGCTGGCACCCGCGACATGCGAGGTGCGCTCGCCGAGCGAGCGCCGCACCAGGGTCAGGGCAAGCGTCTCGGCTTCCAGCGTTTCGGCGATATTGCGGTTCAGGCTGTGGCGCAGCATTGCCACCAGCGCCTGAGCGCGCGGGTCGATGCGCCGGCGCTGGCGCCGAAACGCCACGCGGTCGCCAGCGCGCAACTGCTCCTTCGGCGCCAGTTCGCGCAACTGGCCTTCCTCCATGACGAGGTCGAGGCAGGCATCGCCGCCCTCGACGGGGTGGCTGACCTGATAGGGCTCGGCCTCATTGAAGAACAGCAGCTGGTTGGCTTCCGCGACAGCGTCGTTGCGGCCGACATGGCGCACGAAGACGCCGCGATAGGGAAACACCAAATGCGTGGCCGCCGTGCATTCCTCATCGCTCCTGTGACGGCATTGGCCGCCGCAGACGACGTCCCGCACCTTGACTATGCCGGTATCTAGAAGCGGCTGAACCGCGAATTGCGACATGGCCGTTGCGCTTTCCTCTCGCCGAAAAATCACTCCGGCATCGCGGTGGCATTTTACGCGAACGGCCTGTCTATTCCTGTCAGGAGACTTCTGGAAAACGCGCCTCAGTCCCGCAATCGGCGCTTGAATTCCGAATAGACCTGGCCGCGTGACAGGCCGATGTCCTTGAGCTGTTCGTCGCTCATTTCGAGCAAGGCAAGGCGGCTTCGGCGTTTCTCCACCTGACGGCCAAGCCATCTGGCCCCCGCGACGCATTGGGCGAGCACGGTCGGCCGGAGGGTTTCGGTGCGGATTGCCGGCGCCGGGCCTCGGCCAGCCAGGCGTTGCGCCGCTGCATGATCGGGGCGCATGGCTCAATCCTCGCTCACGCCAGACGCCGAGGCGCCGGCTTCGTTCAGCGCCTTCGCGCATTCCTCGCAGCAGACCTCGACGGTCTTGCCGCCGACCTTGACGCGGATCGGGTTGGCGTCCAGCTGGCAATCGCAGGCGGCGCAGGTTTTCTCGGTCATGATCTCATCTCCATGGCGTTCAATTCAACGCATGCAAATGAGCATTCCCAGGTGGGCCGGGCTGTCAGAATCTTTAGCACTTTGCGTGCTGCTCGGCTGGCCGAAGCCCCGTTCCTGACAACGGTGTGTCAGCTATGCCCGCCCGTGGAGCACAGCGCCATGGGTCAGGCCGTCGGGTCGTCGGAGCCGGGAATGAAGGCGTCGAAGGCGGCCAGGAATTGCTCGCGGTAGAGGTCGACTTCCTGCAGGATTTCATGCTTGGAACCGTCGATCATCAGCAAGGAACCGAGCCGCAGACTTCTGGCATAGGTTTCGACCGCCTTGGTCGAGACGACCTGGTCGGCACCGGCGGCGATGATCAGCAACGGCACCTGGATCCGGGCCATGAAGTCGGGGTCGCTGATCGCTTCCGATGCCTTCGCCGCTGCCTGCAGCCAGCGGATCGTCGGGCCGCCAAGCGCCAATTGCGGATGCTCCTCATAGATGCGCGTGTTGCGGCGATAGCGCAGCGGATCCGTCGTGACCTTGTTGGCCTCGAAAGGCAGTGTTTGTCTCGGCCGTGGACCCCACGCGGCGTAGAGCCGGCCGAGCCCCAATGCACAGAAAAACGAACAGACACGGCGGACCGTCCTGATCGAGACCGGCAGGTCGGGCAAGGTCAGGAAGGGCGCGATCAGCACCATGCGGCGCACACGGTTCACCATGGATGGCGCGGCAAGCAGCGTGATCACGGCACCCGCCGAATGGGCCAGGATATAGTACGGCCCGCGGCAGTCGGGCAGCACGATCTCCTCGAAGAACTGCTCGAGATCCGCGGTATAATCGCGGAAGGACCTGACATAGCCGCGCTGGCGGTCGCGGATCAGCCGGTCGGAATCACCCTGGCCGCGCCAGTCAAGCGTGGCGACGCCGAAGCCTCGGGCGGCAAGGTCGCGGATGGTCTCGAAATATTTCTCGATGCACTCGTTGCGGCCGGACAGCAGCACCACCGTGCCGCGCATCGGCCGCGCCACCGCCGCGAACAGGCCATAGCGGATCCTCTTGCGATCGCGCGTGACGAAGAAGCCGCCGGTGGCGTTTTCCGGTCGCGGATTGCCCTCGGTTTCGTGGAAAAGCGGCGTCTCGTGGAGAAGGTCCGTCATTCGGCGCTTTGTGCTCGGCGTCTCACCAGCCCGTCGCGGCTGGCCTCGTCAAGGTGATA
The DNA here is from genome assembly GCF_013170705.1 of Mesorhizobium loti. Classification (NCBI taxonomy): domain Bacteria; kingdom Pseudomonadati; phylum Pseudomonadota; class Alphaproteobacteria; order Hyphomicrobiales; family Phyllobacteriaceae; genus Mesorhizobium; species Mesorhizobium loti. The sequence continues at coordinate 2,086,882 of NZ_CP033334.1, forward strand.
GACGCCAATGCGTCAAAAGCAAAGGAATTCCGGGCGAGGGAAGATCGGCAACGGGAAAGCCGGAAGCCGCTTGAGAGCGCACTTCCGGCCCCTGTCGATCCGGGAGGAAGGGACGTTAACACCCGGTTCGGCCTCGTTGCGGCACCTTTGCAAAATCCAGCACCGCCAATCCTTGATCTTGAGGTCACTCTAGCGGCACCCGTCTGAACGCGCGCCGAAGGTCCGGTTCATCTGCCGTTCATCAGGGGGGCAGGCGGCGTGGTTTTTTGCCATCCGGCGAAACTTGAAATGCATTCGGGCGCTCCCCAAATGTGGAATGCGGTCGCCAATGTCGGGGCCGCTGGTCCTCCCGAAACGCCGCTCAAGGGTTTCGCACCGACCATACGCAAACCATGTTGCTCAACAGGAGAACACCTCATGCGTCACGTTGATTTTTCCCCGCTTTACCGTTCGACCGTCGGCTTCGACCGTCTCTTCACCATGCTGGATTCGCTTGCGCAGCCGGATGGCGCGCAGACCTATCCGCCCTACAACATCGAGCGTACCGGTGAGGATTCCTATCGGATCTCGATGGCGGTCGCCGGCTTCTCGGACGAAGAGATCTCGATCGAAGCCCACCGCAACGTGCTGACCGTCAAGGGTGAGCGCAAGGATGAGGGCACCGGCGAAGGCTCCGAGCTGCTCTATCGCGGCATTGCCTCCAGGGCCTTCGAGCGCCGCTTCCAGCTTGCCGACCACGTTGAAGTCGTCGGCGCCGCGCTGAAGAACGGCCTGCTCTTCGTCGATCTCAAGCGCAACATTCCCGAGGAACTGAAGCCGCGCAAGATCGCGATCACCTCGGCTCCGGCCAAGGCCAAGCAGATCGAGGCCAAGACCGCTGCCTAACGTTTAAGTCTCCTCCCGAGACGGAAGCGGCGCCGAAAGGCGCCGCTTTTTGTTATCCGCAAGGTCGCCTATCCGGCGATCAGCTGGCCAAAGCGGTCGACCTCCTCGGCTGACGTCGCAAAGCTGGTGACGAAGCGATAGAGCAACTCGTCCTCGCCGATATGGCCGTCAAATCCATGCGGCTTGTGCCAGTCGTAAAAGGCGGCACCGGCGGCCTGCAGCCTGTCGGCCTCGGCTTTCTTGATCACCGCGAACACCTCGTTGGCCTGCGGCAGCCAGGCCAGCTTCGCATGGGCCGAATCCTCGATCGCCGCCCCGAGGCGTGCGGCCATGGCGTTGGCGTGGCGTGCCGTATCGAGCCACTGGTCGTCCCTAAAATAGGCTTCGAACTGCGCCGCGACGAAGCGCGACTTGGAAAACAGCTGGGCGGCGCGCTTGCGCAGGAAGGCCAACTCCCTGGCGCGGTCGAGGTCGAACAGCACGATCGCCTCGGCGCACCAGCAGCCATTCTTGGTGCCGCCGAAGGACAGGATGTCGACACCGCGTTTCCAGGTCATTTCGGCCGGCGTCGTGTCGAGCGCGACCAGCGCATTGGCAAAGCGGGCGCCATCCATGTGCAAGGGCACGGAATGCTGTTTGGCGATGGCCGAAATCGTCTCGATCTCGTTCAGGCCATAGATGGTGCCAACCTCGGTCGACTGGGTGATCGAAACCGCCATTGGCCGTCCCCAATGGACGATTTCGGGCGCGAAGCGGCCAATGGTTCGCTCCAGATTGTGCGGGTCGATCTTGCCGAGCGCGCCGTCGACGGCATGCAGCCGCGCGCCGCCGGAAAAATATTCCGGCGCACCGCACTCGTCTTCGATGACGTGCGATTCGCGGTGGGCGAAGGAAATGCCGCCGGGCTTGTTGAAGGTGGTCAACGACAGCGAATTGGCGGCGGTGCCAGTCGCCACGAAGAAGACCGCGACCTCGCGTTCGAAAATTTCGTTGAAGCGCTGGTAGACTGCCTGGTCGAGCGCGCTGTCGCCATAGGCGGTGGCGAAGCCGGCGGACGCGGCCGACAGGCCGGCAACGATATTGGGATGGGCGCCTGCCCAATTGTCGGAAGCGAAGAACATGCATCTGCCTGTGTTGGGGAAATCGGTGCGGAGTTGACCGGTTTCATGTTCCAACCGCAAGAGCCAGATGCTGGAAAACCGTTAAAGCCAGCCGTGGCGCAGGCGGGAAACGGCGACTGAAGCTTACGTTTTCTCTCATCTTCACGTAATTTTATGTCGCGGAAGCCTCAAGTTTTTTGTGAATCGGTCTTGTGTGCGCCAGGGAATTCTGCCATAAAAATTTAGGACAGTAGTGCTGTCTTATTTTGTCGCACAAAACAGGCTGGATTGGCGTAACATATTGGCCTCTCCGGCTGTTGCCGCGAGCGACAGGTGGACGGCCAGACGCTGGCCTGTACGATACCAGATGCGAACCATGCGGAAAGCCGCCTGGTTCGGCAAGGATTTCGCAAGACGTGCCGCAAGGATCAGGGTGAGCCAAGCGCTTGCCGAGGCAAATTAGCGACCGACGAATGGCCAGCGCCTGAAGGGCTGGAATGGAGGACAGGACAATGACGGACATGACGCTCTCTGCGACGAACGGCCAGGCCGCGCAGACGAAAGCGGCTGCCGTCAAAAATACGCCTCGAACCGACATCGGCCGAACCGGTTTTGCCGCTCGGGGCCTCTACGATCCGCGCAACGAGCATGACGCCTGCGGCGTCGGCTTCATCGTCAACATGAAGGGCGTGAAATCGCATCAGATCGTCAAGGACGGCCTTGCCGTGCTCGAAAACCTGACGCATCGCGGCGCCGTCGGCGCCGACCCGCTGGTCGGCGATGGCGCTGGTGTGCTGGTGCAGCTTCCCGACCAGTTCTTCCGCGAGGAAATGGCGGCCAACGGCATCGAACTGCCGCCGGCTGGCCAGTATGGCGTCGGGCACTGGTTCATGCCGCAGGACGCGGCGCTGCGCGCCCATATCGAGGACATCATCGCCGAATCGGCGCAGTCCGAGGGGCTGCCGCTGCTCGGATTCCGCGACGTGCCCGTCGACAATTCGTCGCTGTCGAAGGCGCCCGACATCGCGGCATCCGAGCCGTTCCATCGCCAGGTGTTCATCGGCCGCACGGCGGACATTCCCGATGATGAGGAGTACGAGGCCCGGCTCTACCTGCTGCGAAAGGTCATTTCGGGCCGCATCTATGCCGAGAACGACAACAAGGATATCGGCGCCTATTGCGTGTCGCTGTCGGCGCGCACCATCGTCTACAAGGGCATGTTCCTGGCCTATCAGGTCGGCGCCTATTACAAGGATCTCAAGGACCCTCGGTTCGAGACGGCGCTGATCCTGGTGCATCAGCGTTTCTCGACCAACACCTTCCCGTCGTGGAAGCTGGCGCATCCCTACCGCATGGTCGCGCACAATGGCGAGATCAACACGGTGCGCGGCAACAACAACTGGATGGCTGCGCGCCAGGCGTCCGTCGATTCCGAGCTGTTCGGCAACAACATCTCGAAGCTGTGGCCGATCTCCTATGACGGCCAGTCCGACACGGCGTGCTTCGACAATGCGCTCGAGTTCCTGTTCCAGGGCGGCTACAGCCTCAGCCACGCCATGATGATGCTGATCCCGGAAGCCTGGGCCGGCAACAAGCTCATGGATGCCGACCGCAAGGCTTTCTATGAATACCATGCGGCGCTGATGGAGCCGTGGGACGGGCCGGCCGCAGTTGCTTTCACCGATGGCCGCCAGATCGGCGCCACGCTCGACCGCAACGGACTGCGTCCGGCACGCTACATCGTCACCGACGATGACCGCGTCATCATGGCTTCGGAGGCCGGCGTGCTGCCGGTGCCGGAGGAGAAGATCGTCCAGAAGTGGCGGCTGCAGCCCGGCCGCATGCTCTTGATCGACCTTGCCAAGGGCCGCATCGTGCCTGACGAGGAGATCAAGTCGGAGATCGCCACCAAGCACCCCTACAAGACCTGGCTCGCCAACACGCAGCTCATCCTGGAAGATCTGAAGCCGGTCGAGCCACGCGCGCTGCGCAAGGATGTCAGCCTGCTCGATCGCCAGCAGGCATTCGGCTACACCCAGGAAGACACCAAGCTGTTGATGTCGCCGATGGCGACCACCGGCCAGGAAGCCGTCGGCTCGATGGGCACCGACACGCCGATCTCGGCGATGTCGGACAAGTCGAAGCTGCTCTACACCTATTTCAAGCAGAATTTCGCCCAGGTCACCAATCCGCCCATCGATCCGATCCGCGAGGAGCTGGTGATGAGCCTGGTGTCCTTCATCGGGCCGCGGCCGAACATTTTCGATCTTGTGGGTAGTTCGCGCCGCAAGCGGCTCGAAGTTCGCCAGCCCATCCTGACCAATGGCGATCTCGAAAAGATCCGCTCCATCGGCCACACAGAGGACCGTTTCGACACCAAGACGATCGACATCACCTATGGCTCGAACGAGGGCGCCGCAGGCATGCAGGGCGCCATCGACCGGCTCTGCGAACGCGCGGAGGCGGCGGTTGCCGGCGGCTACAACATCATCATCCTGTCCGACCGCCAGGTCGGGCCGGACCGGATCGCGATTCCCGCCCTGCTGGCGACGGCCGCTGTGCATCATCACCTGATCCGCAAGGGGCTGCGCACCTCCGTGGGCCTGGTCGTGGAATCCGGCGAGCCGCGCGAAGTGCATCATTTCTGCTGTCTCGCCGGCTACGGCGCCGAAGCGATCAACCCTTACCTTGCCTTCGACACGCTGCTCGACATGCACAAGCGCGGCGAACTGCCGGAAGAGGTCGACGCCTACGAGGTCGTGTCGCGCTACATTAAGTCGATCGGCAAGGGCATCCTCAAGGTGATGTCCAAGATGGGCATCTCGACCTATCAGTCCTACTGCGGCGCGCAGATTTTCGACGCCATCGGGCTGAAGACCGATTTCGTCGAGAAGTATTTCACCGGCACCGCGACGCTGATCGAAGGCGTCGGGCTGGATGAGGTCGCGGGCGAGACGGTCAGCCGCCATACGGATGGTTTCGGCAGCGATCCGGTGTTGCGCAACAGCCTGGACGTCGGTGGTGAATACCTCTTCCGCATGCGTGGCGAGGCGCATATGTGGTCGCCCGACGCGGTCGCCACCTTGCAGCACGCCGTGCGTCAGGGCTCGTGGGAGACGTTCAAGGACTATTCCGCGCAGATCGACAGCGAGACGGCCCGCGCGCAGACCATCCGTGGCCTGTTCAAGATCAGGCTGGCGGACGACACCGGGCGCAAGAAGGTCGCGCTCGACGACGTCATGCCGGCGACCGACATCGTCAAGCGTTTCTCGACCGGGGCGATGTCGTTCGGTTCGATCTCGCGCGAGGCGCACACCACGCTGGCGCGCGCCATGAACCAGATCGGCGGCAAGTCGAACACCGGCGAGGGCGGCGAAGAGGCCGACCGTTATCTGCCGCTGCCTGGCGGCGGCAAGAACCCGGAACGCTCGGCGATCAAGCAGGTCGCCTCGGGCCGCTTCGGCGTGACGGCCGAATACCTCGTCAATTCCGATGTCATGCAAATCAAGGTCGCGCAGGGCGCCAAGCCCGGCGAGGGCGGCCAGTTGCCCGGCCACAAGGTCGACGCGACCATTGCCAAGGTCCGGCACTCGACGCCCGGCGTCGGCCTGATCTCGCCGCCGCCGCATCACGACATCTATTCGATCGAGGATCTGGCGCAGCTGATCTACGATCTGAAGAACGTCAACCCGGCGGCCGATGTGTCGGTCAAGCTGGTCTCGGAAGTCGGTGTCGGCACGGTCGCGGCGGGTGTCGCCAAGGCGCGCGCCGACCACATCACCATCTCGGGCTATGATGGCGGCACGGGTGCCTCGCCGCTGACCTCGCTCAAGCATGCCGGCTCCCCGTGGGAAATGGGCCTGGCCGAAACGCACCAGACTCTTGTGCTCAACGGCTTGCGCAGCAGGGTCGCGCTGCAGGTCGATGGTGGGTTGCGCACCGGGCGCGACGTCATCATCGGCGCGCTGCTCGGCGCCGACGAGTTCGGCTTCTCGACCGCTCCGCTGATCGCGGCCGGCTGCATCATGATGCGCAAGTGCCATCTCAACACCTGCCCGGTTGGCGTCGCCACCCAGGATCCGGTGCTGCGCAAGCGCTTCAAGGGCACGCCTGAGCATGTCATCAACTTCTTCTTCTACGTGGCGGAAGAGGTGAGGGCGCTGCTGGCCGAAATGGGCTTCACCCATATCGACCAGATCATCGGCGACGCCGACCTTCTGGAGAAGCGCGACGTGATCCAGCACTGGAAGGCGCAGGGCCTCGACTTCTCCAGGATGTTCTACAAGCCCGATGTGCCGCATGAAGCGGCGCACTGGACCGAACGCCAGAAGCATCCGATCGACGACGTGCTCGACCGCAAGCTGATCGAACTGGCCAGGCCCGCGCTGGAGGCCAAGCAGCCGGTCAAGATCGAGGTCGACATCCGCAATGTCGACCGTTCGACGGGCGCCATGCTGTCGGGCGAAGTGGCCAAGCGCTTCAAGCACAAGGGGCTTCGCGAGGACACGATCCAGGTCAAGCTGACCGGCACCGCCGGCCAGTCCTTCGGCGCCTTCCTGGCGCGCGGCATCTCGTTCGAACTCGTCGGCGCCGGCAACGACTATGTCGGCAAGGGCCTGTCGGGCGGACGCCTCGTCATCCGGCCACCGGAAGAGGCCAGGATCGTCGCGGCCGACTCCATCATCGTCGGCAATACGGTGCTCTATGGCGCGACCGAGGGCGAAGCCTATTTCGCCGGCGTCGCCGGCGAGCGTTTCGCGGTGCGCAATTCGGGCGTCGCTGCCGTCGTCGAAGGCGTCGGCGACCATGGCTGCGAATACATGACCGGCGGTGTCGTGGTCGTCATCGGCAAGACCGGCCGCAACTTCGCCGCCGGCATGTCGGGCGGTGTCGCCTATGTGCTGGACGAGGCGGGTGATTTCGCCGAGCGCTGCAACATGGCGATGGTCGAGCTGGAGCCGGTTCCGGAAGAAGACGATTTGATGGAAAAGCTGCTGCACCATGGCGGCGACCTCGACCACAAGGGCCGTGTCGACGTCTCGGGCGACATGACCAGCCATGACGAGGAGCGGCTCTACCAGCTGATCTCGAACCACGTGCACTACACGGGTTCGGTGCGCGGCCGCGAGATCCTTGATGACTGGACGACGTTCCGGCCGAAATTCCGCAAGATCATGCCGGTCGAATATCGCCGCGCGCTGATCGAGATGGAGCGCATGCGCATGGGCGTCGCGGCCGAATAAACCTATGAGAACTGCCGGGGAGCCCAGGCTTCCCGGCCCACCTTCATCGACAGTTTGACCTCCGGGGCAAGGTTGCCATGGCTGCCTCAAGAGGTTAACCGGTGCGGCGAGAACCGCACCATCTGGACAGCAGGAACTGGACTATGGGCAAGGTAACAGGCTTTCTCGAAATCGACCGGCAGGTGCACAAGTACCAGCCGGCCTCCGACCGCATCCGGCATTTCCGCGAGTTCACGCTGCCGATGTCGGACAAGGAAGTCGAGAAACAGGCCGCGCGCTGCATGGATTGCGGCATTCCGTTCTGCCACGGGCCGACAGGCTGCCCTATCCACAACCAGATCCCGGACTGGAACGACCTCGTCTACAACAGGGACTGGGACAACGCGATCCGCAACCTGCACTCGACCAACAATTTCCCGGAGTTCACCGGCCGCATCTGTCCCGCACCCTGCGAGGAAGCCTGCACGCTGAACCTCGAGGACATTCCGGTCGCCATCAAGACGGTGGAACAGGCGATCGCCGACAAGGCCTATGAGACCGGTCATATCAGGCCCTATCCGCCGGAGAAGAAGACCGGCAAGCGGGTCGCCATCATCGGCTCCGGCCCGGCCGGCATGGCGGCTGCCCAGCAGCTCGGCCGTGCAGGGCACGACGTCCATGTCTATGAGCGCGAGAGTCGCCCGGGCGGGCTGATGCGCTACGGCATTCCCGACTTCAAGATCGAGAAGCACTATATCGACCGGCGCATCGAGCAGATGCAGGGCGAGGGCGTGACCTTCCATTGCGGCGTCAATGTCGGCGTCGACAAGCCCGTCGCCGAACTGCTGGCCGAACATGATGCGGTGCTCTATTGCGGCGGCTCGGAAACGCCGCGCGCGGCCAATATTCCGGGAGACGATCTCGGCGGCGTGCATGACGCCATGCCCTATCTGGTGCAGCAGAACCGCCGCGTCGGCGGCGAGCCGATCCAGTCGGTGGCGTGGCCGTCGCATCCGATCATCGCCGGCGGACAGCATGTCGTCGTCGTCGGTGGCGGCGATACCGCGTCCGACTGCGTCGGCACCGCCTTTCGCCAGGGCGCGGTGCGGGTCACCCAGCTCGACATCCGCCCGCAGCCGCCGGAGAAGGAAGACAAGCTCGCGGTCTGGCCCTACTGGGCGACCAAGATGCGCACCTCGTCCTCGCAGGCCGAGGGTGCGGAGCGCGAGTTCCAGGTGGCGACACTCGAATTCATCGGCGAGGAAGGCCAGTTGACCGGCGTCAAATGCTGCGAGGTCGACGAGAAGCGCAAGCCGATCGCCGGCACCGAATTCGTCATCCGCGCCGATCTCGCCTTCATCGCCATCGGTTTTGCCGGCCCGGCGATGGCCGGCGTGGCGAAGGAACTGGAAGGTGAGATGAAAATCACCACCGACAGCCGCCGCTCCCGGAATGTCGAGGCCAATGACCGTGACTACCGGACCAGCGTCGACCGGCTCTATGCGGCGGGCGACGTCCGCCGTGGCCAGTCGCTGGTCGTCTGGGCGATCCGCGAAGGCCGCCAGGCGGCGCGCTCGATCGACGAGGCTCTGATGGGGTCGACCGTATTGCCGCGCTGACCGTTTGGACACGTAGAAGTGAGTGTCGAAACGGTCTCGGAAGTTCCGCGTGATTAAGGGGTAATCGCCGTCGTCGTGTCGGCCGCTGCGGCCGTCGCCGGCGGCTCGGCCTTGGGCGGCCAGGAAAAATCGTCGGCGCGTCCAGGCGACGCCTCGGAAGCCTTGCCCTCGACCACCAGTCGTTCCCCGGGAAGAGCCGGATTGGCTTTTGCCGGCGGCGCGGCGCCGAGCAATTCGGTGCCGCCGTCGAGCGCGGGGTCGCTGAGCAGCATGGGTGCGGTGCGGTCGATCACGATGGGCGCCGAGGCAGGCGCCGGGGCCTCGACGGGCGCACCCGCCGGTGCCGTCGCCGGGGCCATGCTGCCGGGCGCGGCCAGGCCGAGGATCTTCATCAGCGGCTTTTCGGTGTAGAAGGCGAGCTTGCGCTTGCCGGCCTTGGAGACGTTGATGCCGTCATCGGCGCGCAGCCGCACGGGCTGCCCGTTCATGTCGGGGCCGGTGGTGATGAAGGCGCCGTTCTCGTCGACAAACCCATCCCAGACATCGACGAATTCGCCGCCGTGGCTTTCGGCGGCCTGGTGATAGATGTCGTTGAAGGCCAACATGTCGGAGGTCATCTTCGGTACCCGGAAGGCCGGCATGCCGACCCACAGGAAGGGTACCTTGGCGGTGGCGATAGCCTTGCCGAGTGCGTCGGTCCGGCGCTCATATTCCTTGGTCCAGTTCTCGGACCGGGGTTGCTCGCGCACGTCCCCCACCTTCATCTGCTGGCGATCGTTGGAGCCCAGCATGACGACCACCGCGGCCGGCTTCTCGGTCTCGATCAGCGATTTGATCTGTTCGGGCCAGTTGTAGAAGTCATCGCGAACGAAGCCAGACGAGCCATTGCTGCGCACGACGATCCTGACCCCGGGATTGTCGGCGAAGGCGGTGTCCAGGCCTTCGGCAAGGCCGGACGCCATGAAGTCGCCGACCACGAGCACGGTACGGGCGTCCGGCGTCTTTTCGACCACGGGAGTTTCAGGTTGGGCCGGAGGGCGCGGGGCCCGCGGTTTCTTGGGCTTGGGTTTTGGTTTTGCCGTTTCGATATCGAGCGGTGGCTCGACGCGCTCGCTGCGGCGCGGGAAAAGCAGATCGCGCAACGACCACCCACGGTTCTGCTGCGGCTGTTCCTGCGCCATGGCAGGCGCATGGAAGGCAGCGGCGGCGCCGACTGCCAGCAGGACGATCGCCAGAAAAAGGATCGGCGTGCGACGAACAAGGATCGCGATACGCGCGGCCGAAACCAATCACTCCTCCATCCCCTTGCGCCCTGAGCCCGCAAACCGGAGCCGGTTTTGCGGCCGGGCGCAAGTTCAAATTGCCATGGCGCCGGATGCATGCGCCAAAAATGCGCGCGGCGCCGTGGCTGGCTCTATTTTTGCCTGAGCCATTTGAGCACTTCCATGCTCGGATAGCCGTCCTGGGTCAAGCCGACCTTTGCCTGATAGGCCATGATGGCGGTTTTCGAGCCGTCACCGATCTTGCCGTCGAACTTGCCGTCGTAAAGCCCGTGCTGCGAAAGCCGCTTCTGCAACTCCTGCCTTTCCTCGAAGGAGAGCTTGGTGAAGGGCCGCTTCCAGTCCTGGACAAGGCCGTTGCCACCGGCGATCTCGTCGGCCAGAAGGCCAACGGCAAGGGCATATTTGTCGGCGTTGTTGTAGGCCTTGATGACCGAGAAGTTCCTGATCATCAGGAAAGCCGGGCCGCCACGGCCGTCCGGCACCTTCAGCGTCGCCTTGTCGGTGAGGTTCTTGAACGGCTTGCCGCTGGCCCTGACGACGCCGAGCGCCTGCCATTGCGCCAGCGTCTTCGAGCCGCCCGGCAGTTTGCCGGCCGGTATCGAGACTTCGTAGCCCCAGGTCTTGCCTGCCTGCCAGCCATTCTTCTTCAACAGATTGGCTGACGTCGCCAGCGCATCGGGGATGGAATTCCAGATGTCGCGCTTGCCATTGCCGTCCATGTCGACGGCATAATGCTGGTAGCTGGTGGGGATGAACTGGGTCTGGCCCATGGCGCCGGCCCAGGAGCCCATCAGGTGGCTTTCGTCGATGTCGCCGGTCTGCAGGATCTTCAGGGCCGCGACCAACTGGGTGCGGGCATATTTGGACCGCTTCGGGTCGCCATACCCCAAAGTCGCCAGCGAACGAATGACATTGCGCATGATGTCGTCGCGTTTGAGGATCTCACCATAGTTCGATTCCATCGACCAGATGGCGAGCAGGATGTAACGGTCGACGCCGAATCTCGCCTCGATCCTGTCCAGCCAAGGCTTCCACTTTTTCGCCATCTGCTGTCCGACGGCGACGGACTGGTCGTGGACGCGGTTGTCGAAATAATCCCAGGCGGGCGCGGTGAATTCAGGCTGGGTGCGCGCTTTCTCCAGCACCACGGGATCGGGCTCCTTGATGTCCCGGAAAGCCTGGTCGTAGACCGCGCCGGAAACGCCGCCCGCGACAGCGGTGGCGCGGAAGCCGGCGACCCATTGCCGGAAACCGGCGTCGGCGAAAGCCGGACCGGTGGGCATCAGCAGGGCGAGCGAGAGGCTGGCTGCCGTCATGACGCTGGTCAAACGTTTTGCGGCATTGCGAACGGACATGTTTTCCTCCTTCTCTGTCTCAGGAAAGACCATTCATCGCCGAACCGGGTTAGGAATTAGTTTACCATAGGCGTCGCCTGGAACGAAAAGACACCTTGATGCTTTAACCGGTGGAAGTTTTCCTCACTCGCTCCAGTAATCTTCAATTCCGGCGCGAAAATGTCGCCAGACGGGGATTGCGGAGCCGGCCAGCAAGCGGATAATTGAAAGCATGAAGAGAGTTCGCAAGGCAGTTTTCCCGGTCGCCGGTCTCGGCACGCGGTTCCTCCCGGCCACCAAGGCTGTTCCCAAGGAGATGCTGACCGTCGTTGACCGGCCGGTCATACAGTATGTGGTGGACGAGGCGCGAGAAGCGGGCATCGAGCATTTCATCTTCGTGACCGGCCGCAACAAGGCGGTCATCGAGGACCATTTCGATATCCAGTTCGAGCTCTATGACACGCTGGCCCAGCGCGGCAAGGACGAGCAGCTGGCCCGCCTGCAGCGGCTGCAACCGGCGCCGGGGCAGACCAGCTTCACCCGCCAGCAGGTGCCGATGGGGCTCGGCCACGCCGTCTGGTGCGCGCGCGAACTGGTCGGCGACGAGCCGTTCGCGCTTTTGTTGCCCGACATGATCATGCAGTCGGAAAAGAGCTGCATGAAGTCGATGGTCGAGCTCTACGAGGAAACCGGCAACAACATCATCGCCGTGCAGGAATGCGACCCGGCGGAGACCCACAAATACGGCATCGTCGGCCGTGGCGAGGATACGCATCACGGCTTCCGCATCACCGAGATGGTGGAGAAGCCGAAGACCGGCACAGCACCCTCCAACCTCTACATCAACGGCCGCTACATCCTGCAGCCCGAGATCTTCAAGATCCTGGAAGGCCAGGAAAAGGGCGCCGGCAACGAGATCCAGCTCACCGACGCGATGCTGAAGCTGGAGAAGCAGCAGGCCTTCTACGGCTACCACTATCGGGGCCGCACCTTCGACTGCGGCTCGCCGGAAGGCTTTGTCGAGGCCAATGTCGCCTTCGCGCTGTGGCGCAGCGACATGAACGAGAACATGGCCGGCGTCATCCGCACGCTGCTCGACGAGATGAAGCCGTCGGAGCGCCGCGGGGCCGCATTCTAGACCTCTGGTTTTCGTCATCCACGGGCGGAGCAGGAGCGAAGCTCCGTCGCGGAGACCCGGGATGAGGAAGATCAGGCGTCCTCAGCGCTGCACTTTGAGGCCGAGATAGACGCTGTTGGCGGTGTAGTCGCGGCCTGGCAGGTTGCTGGTCAGCTTCTCGGTTCTAACCCGGCTGGTGAGACCGGCATAGCGGTTCACCCACCAGGTCAGCCCGGCCTCGGCGCTCAAGATCCTGTCATGGCCATCGATGCCGACATAGTCTCGCCAGTCGAGGCCCAGAGCCGCATTTGCGGTGAGGTTGGCACGGATCAGCCGTTCCCCCGTCAGACGGCCGGAATAGAGGATATCGCCGCTTTCGCCCGCGGTGGTCGTGGTTTCGACGGTGGTCTTGCCGGTCAGGCCGATCGTGGTTCCGCGCTGCGGCGACCATTTGAGGTCGGCATTGACGGTGGCGCCCGAAATCGCTTCCAGGCTCTTGTCATCGATCGCTTCCCTCAGCCAGCCGGCCGAGAATTCACCCGACAGCTTCTCACCCATGTCGAGTTGCAGGCCGGCGCGCGCGCCAAGCCGCGTCGAGGAGCGCTCGAAGCCTTCATTGTCGATGCGCTGATCGTAGACCCGGCGGCCGACCTCGATTTCGGTGAACGGAGTGAGGGCCGGAGAGATTTCGTAACCGGTGCGCAAGGTCGCCGTATAGAGCGTATTGTCCTGATCCTTCTGCGACAGCGAGGTGCCGTCCGAAAGCTCGGCGTCGCCATAGAAGTCGTGCGAGACCGCGCCGGTCAATTTGTACTGCATCTTGCCGGCGGCCTTTTCGACGCCGAGACTGCCGTCGATCGTCTGCCGGAGCGGCTGGGTACTGACGCCGGCGATGGCGTTGGGTGATGACGCCGTTTCCGGCACGGCTTCATAGCCGAGCTTGGCGATGGCGCGCAGTTCATTGTCGAGATCGACATTGAGTTGGCCTTCAATGCGGCCCTGCGCGTCGTGGACCGGGTAGCCCGACACGGTCTCGCGGAACAGGCCATAGCCGTCGATGGTGGCGGAGTTCTCGCGCCAGTCGGAAATGGCGGAAAAGCGCAACGCCGTCTCCGACAGCAGCGCCGATGTGCCGGCACTGCTCGAATCGCCGTTCGTGGTGGCGGTCAGGCCCTGTTCGATCGACGGCCGGATGACGAAGGATCCCCATTTGACGCCGGTGGCGGCGAACGGATCGTCCTCGGCCTTCTTGTTCTGGCCTTCGATGGCGGCGGTGCGCTCGGCGCCAGGATCGAGTTTCTGCCTGTCGGCGCTGTCGACAGTCAGGGCACGGCGGTTGGCGGCTTCCTGATCGGTCGCGGCGTTGTCGGCATCATCTGTCGCGGCGGTGGTTTCCACGGTCGCGGCCGTGGTGTTCTTCTTCTTTTTCGATTTGCCGGTTGTTCTGGCGTCCGTCTTGGCCTTGTCCTGATCCGCGCCAGTCTGCCCGGCGGTCGATGGACGACGCCGAGGCTTGGGTGGTGTCGGAGTGTCGGTCGAGGCGTCGTCGGTCGCCTGCGGATCGAAAATGCTGCCGGTGGCCGTGTTCGTGTCGGCATCGTCGGGGACGGCGCCGGCGCTGGCCGGCAAATAGGTGCGTGGCGGCGCATCGTCCTGCGCGGCCGGCGCCTGCTGGCCCTGAGCGGCAAGGGCGAGTTGCCTTGCCTTGCGTTGCTGGTCGGACAGGATCGCCGATTCCGAAACCTCGCCGCGCAGCTCCGTTTCCTGGGCATGAAGCAGGCCCGGACGCATCAGCGCAAAGATGCTGGTCGCCAGCAACAAGGCGCATACCGCCTTGCCCTGTCGTCCTCTTGATTTTTCTGGCTGGGCCCCGGACATCGCCACCACTGCTTGCGCGGCGCTATGCGCGCCATACTTACCGAACCGTAAATGGGGATGGTTAACGGAGGGTTGAGGCGGCGGGCCGTTCGGCCGGTCAAGCCGGGATTGCGCGGCGCGCGGGAAGTCCCGCCCGGGGCATTGGTGCCATTTCCGTTGGACAGGCGGACGGCAAAGCGCTAATCGCATCATCCATGCGTGCGAGACCCCTCGATAAGAAGCCCCTGGACAGGCAAGCGTCGATTGATTCGGCCCTGAGAACGGTGGCGACCGAGCAGGCGGGGATCGCCGCCCTTGCCGAAGCGCTCGAGAATGGACTGGCCGCGCCTTTCGCGCAGGCTGTCGACATGATCTCGAAGATCGAAGGCCGGCTGATCGTGACCGGCGTCGGCAAAAGCGGCCATATCGGCTCGAAGATCGCGGCCACGCTGGCCTCGACCGGCACACCGGCCTTCTTCGTCCATCCCGTCGAGGCCAACCATGGTGATCTCGGCATGATCGCCAGGGACGACGCCATCATCGCCATCTCATGGTCGGGCGAGAGCAAGGAGATGATGGGCATCGTCGCCTATTCCAGGCGCTTCTCCATCCCCCTCATCGCCGTCACATCCGGAGAGACATCGGCGCTGGCGCGCGCGGCCGACGTCGTGCTGCTTTTGCCGCGCACGCCGGAAGCCTGCCCGCACGGCCTGGCGCCGACGACGTCGACGCTGCTGCAACTGGTCGTCGGCGACGCGCTGGCGATCGCGCTGCTCGAGGCGCGCGGCTTCACGCCGGACCATTTCCGCACCTTCCACCCCGGCGGCCAGCTCGGCGCCAACCTGACCATGGTCTCCGAGATCATGCGGGTCGGCGACCAGATGCCGCTGGCCGTGCTCGGCACCAAGATGCCGGAAGCGGTGATGACGCTGTCGCAGAAGAAGGTCGGCTGCGTCTTGATCGTCGACACCAATGGCGAATTGGCCGGGATCATCACCGACGGCGACGTGGCGCGCAACCTGCACCGCAACCTGGCCGACGTCATCGTCGACGAGGTGATGACCCGCACCCCCAAGACGGTTGATCCGCAGACGCTTGCGGGCACCGCGATCGCGCTGCTCAACGAGCACAATATCGGCGCGCTGGTGGTGACCAAAAACAACATGCCGCTCGGCGTGGTGCATTTCCACGACCTGCTGCGCATCGGCGCTGCCTAGGCATGTCGATATTCAGGTGAGGCCGGTCTGCAAACGGCGGCCTCCTGATTCCTCGTTCTACTGCGTCATAGTAGACCTGTGCTCACATACAAAAAGTACGCTCCGCTCCGGTTCTCGGAAGCCACCGTTTTCGACTCGGCCTGACCTGAATCTCAACACACCTAGCGAGGTGGGTCTGCTGTGAAAAAATCAGACCCGCTCCACCGTGAGTTCCAGGTCGGTATCGGCTGCCCCAGTGACACGCACCTGCGTGCCGGCCGGGAGGTCGGGGCCGGAGACACGCCATAGCGTGTCGCCGAGCTTGATGCGGCCACGGCCGTCCCGGATCGGTTCGGCAAGCGTTGCCATCCTGCCGACCAGTTGGGCGCCGCGCCGGTTGAGCAGCGGCTGGTCCGTGGGGTCGTGGCGCCGGCTGACCCATCGCTTGCCGACATAGGCCGAGAGCAGCGACAGCGCCAGGAAAGCGAGGACCTGAACCTGCCAGGTCCAGATCGCCGCATCCCAGATCAGCAGCGATATTGCGGCGATGATCAGGGCAGCAATGCCGATCCAGAGCATGAAGATGCCCGGCGCGATGATTTCCATGACCAGCAGGACGAAGCCCAGAACCATCCAGGTCCAGGGTCCGAGTTCGGAGATGACGCGATCGAACATAAGAGGGACCTCCTATGGACTCAGTTTTCGTTCGGCCGCACGACGGGCGGGCGGGCCGCCTGGCGTTGGGCGCCGGTCGTGCCCTCGCTGCGGAAGACTTCCTTGGCGATCTCGCCAATGCCGCCAAGCGTGCCGATCAGCGACGAGGCTTCCAGCGGCATCAGCACGACCTTGCTGTTGGTGGCCGAACCGATCCTGGTCAGCGCCTCGGTGTATTTCTGGGCGACGAAATAGTTCAGCGCCTGCACATCGCCCTTGGAAATGGCTTCAGACACCACCTGGGTGGCGCGGGCTTCGGCCTCGGCCGAACGTTCTCGCGCCTCGGCGTCGCGGAAGGCGGCTTCCTTGCGGCCTTCGGCTTCGAGGATTTGCGACTGCTTGAGGCCCTCGGCGGCCAGGATCTGCGCGCGCTTGTTACGCTCGGCGGTCATCTGGCGGCCCATCGATTCGATGAGGTTTGCCGGCGGGTTGATGTCCTTGATCTCGACGCGTGTGATCTTGATGCCCCATGGATGCGCCGCCTCGTCGACGACACGCAGCAGGCGCTCGTTGATGGCGTCGCGGTTCGACAAGAGCTCATCGAGGTCCATCGAGCCCATGACGGTGCGGATATTGGTCATCGTCAGGTTGAGGATGGCGTTCTGCAGGCCGGCAACCTGATAGGCGGCCTGAGCCGCATTGAGGATCTGGTAGAAGGCAATGCCGTCGACACCGACGATGGCGTTGTCGCGGGTGATGATCTCCTGGCTCGGAACGTCGAGAACCTGCTCCATCATGTTCATCTTGGCGCCAATGCGGTCGACGAACGGCGTGATGATGTTGAGGCCGGGGCTCAGTGTCTTGGTATAACGCCCAAAGCGTTCGACGGTATAGTTATAGCCTTGCGGAATTGTCTTGATGCCTTTGAACAGCACCAGCACGACGAGCGCGACAAGAACAATGACCGCAATATCGAAACCACTGAAATCCATTTGGCTCTCCCTCAGAAGCGGGCCGCGAGAGCCATTCCCGCGCAGCCGACTTCACCAAAGACTTAAGTGTGTTTCAGGTGCGTTACAATCAGGTGATGAGGGATTGTTTGCGGGGCGCAATCAACGGTTGAAGGCGAACAGCTCTGCATCCGCGTCGGTCATTCCTTTGATCGAAGCGGAAACAATTTCGGAAGCGATGCGCGAGAAAGTGATGCCATTGCCGCCATAACCCATGACCGCATGGATGCGCGGATGCCTGGGGATGGCGCCGATATAGGGCAGGCCGGTGGTGGTTGTGCCGAAGGACCCGGTCCAGGCGAATTCGGGCCTGACGTCGAGTTGCGGAAATACAAGGCCAAGCTTTTCGGCGATGCGTGCGGCCTTGTCGGCGATCAGTTCATCGCGCCGCGTCTCGTCGACAAAATCCTCGTCCTCGCCGCCGCAGATGACGCGACCGTCGGCGGTCGCCCTGACGTAGAGATAGGGGTCCGACGCTTCCCAGATGAACGCCGCGCCCGGCCAGAGCTTTCGCGGTTGCGGGCGGGTTGCGATCGCCCAGGTCGAGATGATCTGGTGTGCGGCCGCCGGCACGATGTCGACCAGTTCATAGCCGGTGGCCAGAACAACGTGCCGTGCGGTGATGGTCGGGCCGTCCTTTGTGGCCACGACCACCTCGTCGGTACTGTCCTTGATCGCCGTCGCTTCGACGGGAGCGTAAAGCCGTGCCTTTCGCGCCAGCGCCCTGAGCAGCAGCCCGGCCGTCAGCTTGCGCGGGTCGAGCGCGATATTGTCATGGCTGAGGATGGCGCCATCGCGGTCGATGCCGAATGTCTCCGCCAGAGGCCGCGGTGTGAGATAGGACGCGGCAATGCCCGCCTGCCGCCGCGCTTCGGCTTCATCGCGAAGTTCCGAGGGGCCGAGCATCGTGCCGGCCAGATAGAGCGACTGGCTGCGGCGCGGGCGGCAGTCGATTGCGAGATCCTCGATACGGCCAGCCAGGTTGGAAACCGCGAGCCGCGAGCGCCGCCAGGCCTGCTCGGCGCGGGCTCTGCCGATCATCTTCGAGAGCATTGAAAGCGGCTGGTCGATTTCGAACTGGACGAGCGCGGTGGTCGCGGCGGTCGAACCCTTGAGCGGTCCACGCCGGTCGATGCAGATCACGGAGTGACCATCCGCCGTCAGCGCCTCGGCCATCATGGCGCCGCTGATGCCCATGCCGATGATCAGGACGTCGGTCTTGACGTCCCGGGTCAGCGCCGACGTCGGCACCGCAGGCGCGCGATAGGCGGACCAGACGGGCCGGCCAGTTCTGAGGTCGAGTTTGCGGGGCATCGAATTCTCCGGAAGGTGCGGCTCAACGCTCCGGAGTGGCCGTTGTTCCGGTGTCAGACCCAGCCGGACAGTTCGCGCCGCACCATCGCCTCGATCACCGCCATGCCCTCGGCGCTGTCGTTGAGGCAAGGGATATGGGCAAAATTCTTGCCGCCGGCGTGATGAAACGTCTCGGCCGCCTCGCGGCCGATCTCGTCCAGCGTCTCGATGCAGTCGACGGAAAAGCCGGGATTGACGACGGCGATCGATTTCACCCCGTCCTTGCCGAGTTTCTCCACGGTCTTGTCGGTGTAGGGCTGTAGCCATTCCTGGGCGCCGAAACGTGACTGGAAGGTGGTGATCAGTTTCTTGTCATCCCAACCCAGCCGTTCACGCAACAGACGCGTCGTCTTCTGGCAGTGGCAGTAATAGGGATCACCCTTCTCGAAATAGGGTTTCGGAATGCCGTGATAGGAGGTGATGACCACCTCCGGCTCGAAATCCAGCGTTGCGAGGTTCTGCTCGATCGAACGCGCCAGCGCCTCGATGTAGACAGGCTCGTCATAGTAAGGCGGCACACTGCGGATGGCCGGTGCGCGGCGCATCTTCATCAGGGCGCGAAACAGCTGGTCGTTGGCGGTCGCGGTGGTGGTCGCCGAATACTGGGGATAGAGCGGGAACGCGAGAATGCGGTCGCAGCCTTGCGCGACCAGCCTCTCGGCGATGCTTGCCGTGGAAGGATTGCCGTAGCGCATTGCCCAGTCGACGACGACATTGGGCAGGTCGCACAACGCCTCGGCCAGCTTTTCGCCCTGGGCGCGCGTGTAGGTGCGCAGCGGTGACTCGTTCTTCTCCTGGTTCCAGATCCGGGCGTAGTTGGCACCGGACTTCTTCGGCCGCGTGGTGAGCACGAGCCCATAGAGGATCGGATACCAGATCGCCCTGTTGAGCTCGATGACGCGTGGATCGGACAGGAATTCCCGGAGATAGCGCCACATCGGCTTGAAGTCGGTGCCGTCAGGCGTGCCGAGATTGACCAGCATGACGCCGATCTTGCCAGTCTTGACCGGTGGATGCCCGGCCGGCTGCGGGCCGAGGGCCTTCGCGGCTTTGGGATCGACAGGCGTGGATAGCGTCATAAGGGTTCTCCGGACACGGCGTGAAACTAGCGATGGCGCGCCGGTTTTCAATGCAGCGTCTGGCCGCACCTTAGCAGAGAATGAAAAGCCCGCCCGGTGTCCCGGAAGGGTTTGCGGTGAAGAACCCTGAAGCGATGTTACTTCGGCGGGATGGTCAGCGTCGCGCCGGGGGTCAGCCGGTGCGGCCTTTGACCCTTGTTGGCGTCATAGATGAGTTTCCACCTGGTGGCGTCGCCATAGGCCTTCTTTGCCAGATCCCAGTAGGTGTCGCCGGTGACGATGACATGGCTGCCTGTTGCCGGTGCGGCTTCGGCCGGTTTTGCCGGTTCGGCTGGTGCAGGGGCTGGAGCAGCGGGTGCCGGCGGGGGAGGCGCTGCCTCTGTCGAGATTGCCGGTGGCGTATTGGCGATGTCGCCCGAGTTGGCAGGAAGTTCAGGCATGGCGGGTGCGGCATCGGCGGGCTTTGCCGGTTCTGCCGGTTTCGCGGCCTCGGCCGGCGCTGTCTCCACCGGCTTTGCGGGTTCGGCTGGCTTGACCGGGTCGGCGGCGGGCGCCGCCGCGACAGTCGCGGCGATTTCGGTGATGCGGCCGTCGAGCTTGGGCGTGTAAGGCCGGTGGGCACCGAGGTAGTCGGCAACGACCTGTTCGAGGCCGGGGCCGTAGTCGTAGGCGTTCTTGGCCTTGTCGGCGAAGACCTTGTAGCCGTCGCCGCCCTGGCGCACGTAATTGTTGGTGGCGACGAGGTAGTCCTTGTCGGGATTGATCGGCGCCCAGGCGCCGTTCTCCATGACCTCGACGGACTTGACGCGGCCCGCATTGGGCGCGACCGACCTGTCGAAGGAATATTTGAGACCCGCCACCTGCGGGAAGCGGCCGGCGCCGTCCTCGATCTGGCTAAGACCGCTTTCGAGGCCGGCGACCAGGTCCTTGCCGGAAATCTGGAAGGTGGCCAGTGTGTTCTGGAAAGGCAGCACGGTCAGCACCTCACCCATGGTGACGGTGCCCTTGTCGATCGAGGCGCGCAGGCCGCCGCCATTGGAGATGACGATCTCGACGCCCTGTCCCTTGACGCGGTCGAGTATGGCGTCGGAGACGAGGTTGCCCATCGCGCATTCCTTGGCGCGGCAATTCTCGCGGCTGCCGTCGATGACGTCGGTGGTCTCGGCCACTTCCTTGTTCTTCAGGGCCTCGATCGGCGCGCCAAGTTCCTTGATGCGGGCGAGCACGGCCGGATCGGGCGTGATCGACTTGTCGAGATAGATGGGGTCGCCGCTCGCCGACTTGACGACGCCATTGTCGTCGAACACCACCTTGAACTCGCCGAGATATTTCGAATAGGACGCCGCCTGCACCACCGGCACCTTGTAGCCGTCCGGGTTGTCGACCATCGTCGGGTAGGGGCCTAGCGCTTTCGGATCGGTGTTGGACAAAAGCGTATGGCTGTGGCCGCCGACAACCACGTCGATGCCCGGGATCTTGGCGATGACATCGCGCTCCCTGTTGTAACCGATATGGGTCACCGCGATGATCTTGTTGACGCCTTGCGCCTTCAGCTTCTCGACTTCCGCCGTGATCGACTTCACGTCGTCCGCGATGGCGATGTTCGGGCCGGGGGAAGCGAGCTCGGGCGTGTCGTTGGTGACGGCACCGACAATGCCGATCTTCTGTCCGCCGACCTCGACGACGATCGACGGCTTGATCTTGCCCGCCGCGCCGGACTTGTCGTTGGGCACGACATTGGCACTGACGATCGGGAACTTCGCCTTGTCCAGGTAAGGCACCAGCGCGCTCTCGCCGTCGTCGAATTCGTGGTTGCCTAGCGTCACCGCGTCGGGTTTCAACTGATTGAGGAATTCCTCTTCCACGGCGCCCTTGTAGGTGGTGTAGAACAGCGATCCCTGGAAACTGTCGCCCGCATTGAGCAGCAGCACGTTCTGCCCTTCGAGCTTTTTGCGTTCCTGGGCGATCGCCGTGATCAACCGGCTGGCGCCGCCGATACACTCGCCCTTGGTCTCCTCGTCGGCCGAACAGGTCGACTCGTATTTGTTGTTGCCTTCGATGCGGCTGTGCCAGTCATTGAAATGCAGAATGTTCAATGTGTAGTCGGCAAAAGATGCGCCGGACGACAGGCCAAGCGCCGATGCGGACAGGGCCAGAATGGCGGCAATCTTCTTCATTCTCGTCTCCCGGTAGGCTGATCAGTGGCGTTTAACGCGCTTGCTTGACTGGGAAATAACAGCCAGCGTTTTGACCATGTTCCCATCGCGTTCCGGCTGACGCAAGCAGAAATGCCGTCGGTATTTTCTGGCGAAAAACCAGGGGTATTTTCTGACGAAAAACCCGGGTAAAAACCTGGCGCGCAGAAAAGAACGGCGGCCAATGGCCGCCGTCCCCGATGAGTCCCGATGTTCGCCGGTCAGGCGCGTCGCGTGAGCACGAAGTTCTGGCCGGATGAACTGGTGCAGTTCAGCTGGCTGGTGGACACCAGCAGGCAGTTGAAGCTGACCGGCGTCTGACGGATCAGCGACGTGCCGTTGATTTCGACCGACGTGGCGCCGGTCATCGTGTAGCTGCCATCGGCCAGCTTCTGGCCAGTGTCGGTGGCGACGGTCGTGAATTTACCACCTGTCAGCGTCGACAGGCCGGTACCCTTGGCATCGATCCACGATCCCTCGACGCCTTTCGGCGCGGCTGCCATCGGCGGTGCATCGGGACCGCTTGTGGTGCAGGCAGCGAGCATCACGGCAAAGGAGCCCGCCACGCCCATCGAAAGAATTTTGCGCGCAATAGTCATCTGAAATCCTCTCCAAACGCACCGGCCCAAAAATCGGATTCGATTTTGGAAGGCATGGTGCGAACGTCCAAAGTGCTGGAACGGGCATGCGTCCCGCAAGACGCACGCTGCCCCAGGCCGCATCTCTTCAATCGCCCGATTTCCGGGCGATTGCAAGGCAATGGCGCAGGGTGTGCGCGACGCTATCGGACCAGGATGTTGCGGAATTGCCACGGATCGCTGCGGTCGAGGTCCTCTGGGAAGAGCCCCGGGCGTCTGTCGAGCGGCGTCCAGTCGGTGTAATGGCCTTCGACCGGTCCGAGATAGGGCGACTGCACTTCCAGACAGCGCCGGTAATCAATCTCGTCCGCCTCGACGATGCCGGCGTCCGGATTTTCCAGGGCCCAGACCATGCCTGCCAGAACCGCTGAGGTGACCTGCATGCCAGTGGCGTTCTGATAGGGCGCCAGCTTGCGCGCCTCGGCGAGCGAGAGGTGCGAGCCGAACCAATAGGCATTCTTGTCGTGGCCGTAGAGCAGGACGCCGAGTTCGTCGACGCCATCGACCAGTTCGTTCTCGTCAAGCACATGGTGTACCGGCTGAGGCTTGCCGGCGGCACCGAACATCTCGTCCAGCGACAGCATCGCGTCGTTGCAGGGATGGTAGGCGTAATGGCAGGTCGGCCGGTATTGCACCTTGCCCTTCTTGGAGCGCACGGTGAAGAAATCGGCGATCGAGATCGCCTCGTTGTGCGTCACCAGGAGGCCGTATTGCGGGCCCGGCGTCGGGCACCAGGAACGCACGCGCGTGTTGGCGCCGGGCTGCTCCAGGTAGATCGCGGCCTTGGAGCCGTGCTTGTGCTTCTTGGCGTTCTTCGGCATCCATTTCTCATGCGTGCCCCAGCCGAGTTCGGCCGGCTGCAAGCCTTCGGAGATGAAGCCCTCGACCGACCAGGTGTTCCAGAACACATCCATCGGCTTTGGTTTCTTGGCGCGCTGGGTGTCGCGTTCGGCGATATGGATGCCCTTGACGCCGGCCTTCTTCATCAGCTTCGCCCAGCCCTCGCGGTCTTCCTGTGCGGGCTCGGAAAACTCAAGGCCAAGATCGGTGGCGAGGTTCACCAGCGCCTGCTTGACGAACCACGAGACCATGCCGGGATTGGCGCCGCAGGTGGAAACCGCGGTAGCGCCGCCCGGTTTGTCGTGCTTTTCCTTGATCAGGGATTCGCGCAGCGCATAGTTGGTGCGGCTGGCATTGTCGGCGTTGGCGTCGAAATAGAATCCAAGCCACGGCTCGACGACGGTGTCGATGTAGAGCACGCCGAGCTTGCGGCAGAGCCGCATCAGGTCGACCGAGCCGGTATCGACCGACAAATTGACGCAAAAGCCCTGGCCGCCGCCATTGGTCAGCAGCGGCGTCAGAAGCTTCTTGTAGTTCTTCTCGGTCACCGCTTCCTGGACGAAGGCGATGCCGCGCTCGTCGAGCAGCTTGCGGTCGGTGTCGCGCGGATCAAGGACCGTCATGCGCGACTTGTCGAACTTGAAATGGCGCTCGATGAGAGGCAGCGTTCCCCGTCCGATCGAGCCGAAGCCGATCATCACCACAGGGCCGGTGATCTCGCCGTAGACGGGCCAGTTTTCATTCGCCATTTTATCGAGCACTCCTTCAACCATGTACAAAAGCCGGGCAGACATCTGCAAAAAACCGGGCATTTTTGCCAACGGCCTGCGCTACATCACAGATCATTGTCATAAACCAGCGAAAAGCGCCAACCTGTGGCTAGCCGTCCTTGGCCATGTGGTTAAGGACGGCGACAAGCCGGTCGCGGTCCGATGTCAGGCCCTTGTAGTCGAGTTGGTCGAGATCGAGCGCTTCGAGCTGGGCGGCAAAGGACAGTGCGAGCGCTGCGCGCTCCGGGTGCCGCTCCAGCACCGCGAGCGGGTCCAGATGGATGCGGATGGTGAACAGGATGTCGCGCGAGGCGGGCAGTTTACGCAGCGTCTGGCGCTCGACGCGGATGAAGGCGTGCGCCTTGACGTCACCATCGGGGAAGCGCGTCGGCCGGTTGGTGGCACGGTCGATGCGCTCGACATTGGACAGCGGATGGTAAAGCGCATTGTCGGCCTGGATCGACCAGTTGAAGCGCTCGACCGCCTGGCCCTGCAGGCCGTCGAACATGCGGTTGATGAGTTCGGCGGGGCGCGTGCCCGGGCCGAAGCCGGGCACCGGCTCGTGAATCTGTTGCAGCGGCTTGCCGAATTTTTCGAGCAGCGACCAGGACGAGGGAAAGCACAGCGAGCCGGCGGCGAGCCGCCAGCCGCTGTTGTCGCGGCGCATCAGGATCAGGTCTTCCTGGACCAGCAGCGAAGCCGCGACCAGCGGGGCGCCGACCAGACCCGAAGGCAAGGCAGGGTGGTTCGCGGCGCCGACCACCTTGATGCCCGCATCGGTGCGGCGATGGGTGCGCGGGAATTGCTCCGGCAGATAGGCGCCGAGCAGGTCGAGCACTTCCTGCTGGGCGTCTCGCGTGCCGTCCTCCTCGACGAAAACCCGTTCGGGAATTTCGGCATAAAGCCGGCGCTTTTCGGCGAGATAGGGCAGGAGATGGCCGTCGACCTCGATCCAGTTCGCCGGGTCGAGCGGCTTCAGCCCGATGTTGAACAGCTTCGACGAACCGTCATAGGGGGTATGGGTGGGCAGGGCTTCGACCAAGCTCATGCTTCCTTGAAGGCGTCGAGACCGGCGGCGGTCATTCTCGCCAGGAATTCGGTGACATCGTAATCCGCGGCGCCTGCCTTGGCGAAGGGGTCCGCGGCCAGCCTGGCATCGAGGATCTCGCGCGAGCATTGCGCGACGATGATGCCGCCGGTCCTCGGCTTCTTCGGCCCGGAGGCAATGAAGACGCCCTCCGCATAGCAGGCCTTCAGCCATTCGACATGCGCCGCCTGCAAGCGGTCGATCTCGGTCAGAGGCACCTTGTAGTTCAGCGAAACGACGAACATGGCATTCTCCCGGTCACACCAGTGTTGCGGGGATCAAGCCGCGCAGCGAATTGCCGACAAAGAGAGCCTTGGCCGACTTCAGGTCGTCACAGGTGTAGATTGCTTCCGCCGCCCGGCCTTCATCCAGAAGCGCGGCGCGCAATACGCCAGGCAGCAGGCCACAGTCCAGCCGGGGCGTGGCCAGCACGCCGTCGCCGAAATCGGCGAAGACATTGGTGATGGTGCCTTCACAGATTTCGCCGCGCTCATTGGCCAGGATCACCTCGTCGGCCTGGGTGACGAGATATTCGGAACGGGCATGGGTGTAGAGCTGGCGCCGGCTTGTCTTGTGGCGCAGCAGCGTGTTGCTCGAATCGAGCCTCGTCCGCGCCAGCCGCAGCACCCAGACCTTGTCGGCGGCGAGCGGTTCGTAGGGTTGCGCCGAGGCGGTTGCTTCGCCGTTGCGCGCCAAGGCGAGCCGCGCGCGCATGGCGGTGCGGGCGCCGTCGACCGCGTTGGCCAGCGCGGCGCCAACCTTTTGCGGATCGCAGGCGAA
The DNA here is from genome assembly GCF_013170705.1 of Mesorhizobium loti. NCBI lineage: Bacteria > Pseudomonadati > Pseudomonadota > Alphaproteobacteria > Hyphomicrobiales > Phyllobacteriaceae > Mesorhizobium > Mesorhizobium loti. Next base: position 2,112,901 of record NZ_CP033334.1, read on the forward strand.
GCCGAGCTCCGCCGCCGAGCCATAGAGGCGCGCAAGGTGGCGGTCGAAGCGCAGGAAGCCCGTCCCGGGCTGCCAGCGCATGGTCTCGATCAGCTCGAAATCGGCGGTGTCCCCGTCGCGAAGCGGGCCTTGAGCAGACACTCCTGATACTCCTCCTGCGCCGTCGAATCGAAGACGATGCCGCCGCCGACATTGTAGACGGCCTCGCCACTGGCAAAGAGCGAGATGGTGCGGATCGCCACGGAAAAGCGCATCGTGCCGCCGGGCGCGATCCAGCCGATGGCGCCGCAATAGACGTCGCGCGGCGTGCCTTCCAGATCGTGCAGGATCTCCATTGCGCGGATCTTCGGCGCCCCGGTGATCGAGCCGCAGGGAAACAAAGCCGCGAAGACCTGGCGGATGGTGAGGCCCGGCAGCAGCTTGGCCCTGACGTCGCTCACCATCTGGTGGACGGTCGGGTAGCTCTCGATGCGGAACAGTTCGGGCACCTCCAGCGTGCCGACCTCGCTGATCAGCGAGATGTCGTTACGCAGGAGGTCGACGATCATCCGGTTCTCGGCCTGGTTCTTCTCGTCATGGCGCAGGAAGGTCTTCTGCCCCTCGTCCTCGTCCCTGGTGGCTCCGCGCGGGGCCGTGCCCTTCATCGGATGCGTCTCGATCATCCCGGCGGCATTGATCTCGAAGAACAGTTCGGGCGAGCGCGACAGCACGATGGGATCGCCAAGCGCCACCAGCGCGCCATACTTCACCGGCTGGCGCTCGGTCAGCGCGTCAAAGGCGGCGAGCGGGTCGCCCGACCATTGCGCCCGCACCGGGAAGGTCAAATTGCCCTGGTAGCAATCGCCTTGCCTGATGTGTTGATGCAGTCGCGAGAAACGCTTCTCGTAATCCTCGAACGACCAGGCCGCCCTTGCATCGAAGATCGGGCCGTTGGTCGCAGCTGCGTTGCGTGGCGGCACGGCGTCCTCGGCCGGAGCGTCGAAGACGCCGAGGCAGATCAGCGGTGCGCGGCGCCGGCCCGGCAGCAAGGGAACGAGCTTCGGTTCGAGCAGGTAACCCGCCTCATAGGAGAAATAGCCGGCCAGCCATTTGCCGGCGTCGTGCGCGGCCTGCGCTGCTTCCAGCGCCGGCAGGAAATCACGCGCCTCATGCGCCACGATGATGTCGGCCGGCCGGTCGAAAACGAGCTGGCGCGCGCTTTCGTCGTTGCGGAAAATGGCGGCGGGCAGGGACATGGGAACCGGGATCGATGAAGCCGTCGATCGCTCTATATGGGGGGCGGGCCGCGTGCAATCGAGGGAACGGCACCTTGCCCCTCAAAGCCGACCTCTTGGCGGCCTTGTCCGCCAAAAATAAATCGGCGGGGCTGTGGCCCCGCCTATTTGATGATCCGCCTGTGCGGGTTCAGGTGTTGCTGGCGGTCCCGGCTGTCGGAAATTGCTTGGCGAATTCCTTCTCGTCGCCGGCGGCGAGCAGCTTGGCTTGCTCGATCCAGCGTTCGCGCGCGATGCGGCCGTCGAAGTTCATTACGTCCTCGATCCGCTTGATGTCGGCTGCCGTCCAGGCGGCGATCTGGGCGAAGGTGGTGACGCCCTGCGCCTTGAGCAGCTTCTCGTTGACCGGGCCGATACCGATCAGCCGGCGCAGATTGTCGGGCTTGGCCGCTGCTGGCTTGGCCGCCGCTGGCTTGGCTGCCGGCGGTGCGGCCTTCTTGGCGGCTGCCGGCTTGGGCGCGGCCGAACTCTTTGTGGCCGAAGCCGTGGAGGCCGCAGGTTTGCTCGCGGCGGGTTTGGCGGCGGCTTTCGCCGGGGCGGCAGGTTTGGCAGGCGCAGCCTTGGCCGCGGGTGGAGCGGATTTGGCGGCGGCCGGCGTCGACAGCAGGGCTGCCGGGGGTTGGCTGGCGGCCTTTGCTCCGCCACCCGCGGAAGCCTGCGCGTCGCGCAACTGGCGCTCGAGGTCGGCGCGGGTCTTGCCGCATGCATTCAGTTCGCCGGTCAGCCGGTCGCTGTCGGCACGCAGCCGGTCGCGCTCGCCGCGGGTTCGGTCAAGGTCGCCGCGAAGGCTGTCGAGCTCGCCACGCAGGCGACCCCAGATGAACCAGCCAACCAACACGCCTACCAGGAACGCCAGGACCACGTAGAAAAAAGTGCCCATTGTCTCTCTCCAGTCAGATCCGTCTGCCGTGGGTCATGACCTTCGGCGATGGACTACTCGGTGATGTTTCCGCGGGTTCGCAGAACAGCCGGCTTCGGTTCGAGCTGTTGGCAATCGGCTTTGCTTGCCCATGGCCAACGGCCGTTGTCGCGTTCGCCTGAGCGTCACGGCCGGCTGAGATTTCCCTCGCCGATCCGCATGCGCTCCGGCTGAGCTTGGAGCGAAGGCTATCATAGAGCTTACGGAAAGCTATGGGAAAAACTTCTGCCTAGAGTTCTTCAAGAACAAATATTTAGCGCAAGAATACTGCGATCCCAACATGCATTCCGGCTAAACTGTTTTGCCCATGCGAGACGCGTCTCAACTGTCGAGGGATTCCAGTTCGTCGATCAGGCCGCTGATCACGCCAAGCCCGATCTGCCAGAAGGCGGGATCGGTGGCGTCGAGGCCGAAGGGCGCCAGAAGCTGCGAATGATGCTTTGTGCCGCCGGCGCGCAGCATCTCGAAATACTTGTCCTGGAAGCCGCGCTCGGCGTTCTGGTAGACCGCGTAGAGCGAGTTCACCAGGCAGTCCCCGAAAGCATACGCATAGACGTAGAAAGGCGAATGGATGAAGTGCGGGATGTAGGTCCAGAAGACCTCGTAGCCTTCGCGCAGCTTGATCGCGGGCCCCAGGCTTTCGGCCTGCACTTCCAGCCAGAACTGGCCGAGCCTGTCTGACGTCAGTTCGCCGTTGCGGCGTTCCGCATGCACCTTGCGCTCGAATTCGTAGAAGGCGATCTGGCGCACCACCGTGTTGATCATGTCCTCGACCTTCTGGGCGAGCATGGCCTTGCGCTCACGCCTGTCGGTGGTCCGCTCGAGCAGCGAGCGGAAGGTCAGCATCTCGCCGAACACGGAAGCGGTCTCGGCCAGCGTCAGCGGCGTCGAGGCCATCAGCGCACCTTGGCCGGCGGCCAGCACCTGATGCACGCCGTGGCCGAGCTCATGCGCCAGCGTCATCACATCGCGCGGCTTGCCCATGTAGTTGAGCAGCACATAGGGGTGCGCCGACGGCACGGTCGGATGGGCAAAGGCGCCAGGCGACTTGCCGGGCCTTACCGGGGCGTCGATCCAGTTGCGGTCGAAGAAGGTGCGCGCGATCTCGGCCATCTCGGGCGAGAAGCGCTGATAGGCGGACAGTACGGTGTTCCTGGCCTCGTCCCAGCCGATCACCGCCTGTGGCGTCTCCGGCAGCGGTGCGTTGCGATCCCAGTGGTTCATCACCTCCATGCCGAGCCACCGCGCCTTCATCGCGTAGTAGCGGTGCGACAGGCGCGGATAGGCCTCGCGCACCGCGGCGGCGAGCGCGTCGACCACGCCGCGCTCGACACGGTTGGCGAGATGGCGTGAATCGGCGATGTCCTCGAAGCCGCGCCAGCGGTCGGATATTTCCTTGTCCTTGGCCAGCGTGTTGGTGATCAGCGTGAAGGTGCGCAAATTCTTGCGGAAGGTCGCGGCCAGCGCCTCTGAGGCGCGGCGGCGCACCTCGCCGTCGGCATCCTGCAAACGGTTGAGTGCCGGCTCCAGCGTCAATTCCTCGCCATCGACGTTGAAGCGAAGGTCGGTCATCGTCTCGTCGAACAGACGGTTCCAGGCTCCGCGTCCGGTGATCGACTTCTCATGGAAAAGCTGCTCGACACGATCCTCGAGCTGGTAGGGCTTGTCCATGCGCAGGTCGAGCACCCAGGGCCGATAGTGGCCGAAAGCGGGATCGCCGGCCAGCGCGCTTTCGATCGCGGCGTCGTCGATCAGGTTCAGTTCGAGCGCGAAGAACAGAAGATGCGCGCTGGCGTCGGTCATCCTCTCCTGGATGTCGCCATAGAGCTTGGCGCGCTGCGGGTCGGCGGTGTTGCCGGCATAGACCAGGCCGGCATAGGAGACGATGCGGCCGATCAGTTCCTCCAGGGCCTCGTAGGCGACCAGCGCTTCGCCCAGCTTGCCGGCGCCGCCGCGCCCGGCCTCGGCGGCGAGCGTACCCTTCCAGCGGGTCTCGAAGGCGATCGCGTCGGCGGCGGCCCTGGCGATGTCACGCTTCAGTTCCGGGGCTTCCATGCCGGCATAGAGGTCGGCAAGGTTCCATTCCGGCAGATCGCCAAGCTCGGCCGCGCCCTGACCGGACGCTGGTGCCGCAAGCCGCCGACCAAACATCATGCGCATCGACATACCTTCTGTGAATCACGGGGTCAGAATCAAGGGCCCAGAATCAGGGAGAACGGAGAAGCCGGTCAAATCCTAAGGAATTCGTTCACCGGGTTTTTTGAAACCTTGTTTAGAACCCTGTGCCAAGATGATCCATGGGGATTTCGGGCGCGGGCAAATCAAGACAGTCATGACAGGTTCCATACTCATAGTCGATGACGATCCCGTGCAGCGCCGGCTGCTCGAGGCGGCAGTGACGCGCTTCGGCCACGCGGCAATCGTCGTCGACGGCGGCGCCGCCGGCCTTGAAGTGCTCGACGGGCCAACGGCCCGCGACGTTTCGGTGGTGATCCTCGATCTGGTCATGCCCGGCCTCGACGGCATCGGCGTGCTGAAGGCGATGCGTGAACGCGACATCACCGTCCCGGTCATCGTCCAGACCGCCCAGGGCGGCATCGAAACCGTTGTGTCGGCGATGCGCCATGGCGCCTTCGATTTCGTCGTCAAGCCGGCGTCGCCCGACAGGCTGCAGGCGTCGATCGCCAAAGCGCTCAAGGTCGAAGCGGTCGAGGGTGAGGTCAAGCGCACGTCGCGCAGGCGCGGCGGGCTGCTGACCTTCAGGGACATGATCACCCACAGCCCGGCCATGGACAGGGTGATACGGCTTGGCCAGAAAGCGGCCGCCTCCAACATCCCGATCCTGATCGAAGGCGAATCCGGCGTCGGCAAGGAGCTGGTGGCGCGCGCCATCCAGGGCAGCGGCGACCGCCGCTCGAAGCCTTTCGTCACCGTCAATTGCGGCGCCATTCCCGACAATCTGGTCGAATCGATCCTGTTCGGCCACGAGAAGGGCTCGTTCACCGGCGCCACCGACAAGCACACCGGCAAGTTCGTCGAAGCGCATACGGGCACGCTGTTCCTCGACGAGATCGGCGACTTGCCGCTCGACGTCCAGGTCAAGCTGTTGCGCGCCGTGCAGGAGGGCGAGGTCGATCCGGTCGGTGGCCGCTCGACCGTCAAGGTCGACATAAGGCTGATTTCGGCGACGCACCGCAACCTGCTGCAGCAGGTCAAGGACGGCAAGTTCCGCGAGGATCTGTTCTACCGGCTGAACGTCTATCCGATCTTCGTGCCGCCGCTGCGCGACCGCCGCGACGACATTCCGCATCTGGTCACGCATTTCATGGAGAAGGTGGCACCCGCCGACCCGCGCCATCGCCTGCAAGGCATTTCGGCGCCGGCACTTGCCGTGCTGCAGGCCTATGACTGGCCCGGCAACATCCGGCAGCTGGAAAACGCCGTCTTCCGCGCTTCGGTGCTGTGTGACGGCGACGTGCTCGATGTCGATGATTTTCCACAGATCCGGGCGCAGGTCGAAGGCACCGTCAATCTCGAAACTGACGTCGCCGCGCCACCGTCGCTGGAACCTCGCGACGACGATATCCTGGGCGGCGAGGCGATGGCCGAGGCCGAACTGCCCCCGCGGCTTCAGCCTCGCTTCGGCACCCTGCGGGCGCTCGACGAACGCGGCAATGTGCGGGCGCTCGCCGACGTCGAGCTCGAGATGATCAAGCTCGCCATCGACCATTACAACGGCCAGATGAGCGAAGTCGCGCGCCGCCTCGGCATCGGCCGCTCGACGCTTTACCGCAAGCTCAAGGAATATGGCATCGACCCGGAAACCGGCCGCGTGGAACGGTTGGCGTCCTAATCGCGTCGCGCCGAACCGGACCTCCGCGCCGCGTGTCAGGTCATGTCCCGTGCATGTCGTTCGCCCCGAAACCGAAGCCAGGTTTGGGCAACATGCATCGGACGCAAGGCCGGGACCAGCTTGCGATGCCAGAGTTTGTCCCGCTGTCAGCGGGGTTCGGCCGGAATATGGCATGCCCGTGGACAGCTCTGTTCACGCATTAAGGCTAATGGTAACAGATCGTGTTCTCTCAAAAGCCGGAATCCTGATCTAAACCAGCGGTTTACCAAGAAACCTTGTGAACAATTTTTGACGGGATATCGCCATGGTGTTACCGCATTTCGGCTTCAATAAGCGATGATTAACCATTAGGATTGATATTCGGATGTGAAAACGACACGTCCGTTTGGGCAAATCCGGGGACAAACGGCAGCCTGCAAGGCCTTTTGATTTGAACAGAATCGAACGACTCACAAACGGGCGGCATCATCATCTGAGCGTCTGGCCGAGATGGCTGGCAGCGGTGATTGTCGCTTTTGGTTTTGTTGCCGCGGTCGCCACCGGCGCCCAGGCCGAAGTTCGTTCGCTGAAGCTTTACCACCTCCACACGCATGAGAAGGCGGAGATCGTCTACAAGCGCAATGGCCGCTACGATCCGGAGGGCCTGAGGAAGATCAACATCATCCTGCGCGACTGGCGCCGCAACGAACCGACCAAGATGGATCCGCGCCTGCTGGACCTGGTCTGGGAAGCATATCGCGAAAGCGGCGCCACCGACTATATCCAGGTCGTCTGCGGTTACCGTTCGCCGTCGACGAACTCGATGCTGCGCAGCCGCAGCCGGGGCGTTGCCGAGAAGAGCCAGCATATGCTCGGCAAGGCGATGGATTTCTATATTCCCGGCGTGCCGCTGAAGAAGCTGCGCAACATCGGCCTGAAGATGCAGGGCGGTGGCGTCGGCTATTACCCGACCTCCGGTTCGCCGTTCGTCCATATGGATGTCGGCAATGTACGCCACTGGCCCGGCATCAGCCGGCAGGAACTGGTCAGCCTGTTCCCCAACGGCAAGACCCTGCATGTGCCGAGCGACGGCCGGCCGCTGCCGGGCTATGAGCAGGCAATGGCCGCCTACAAGGCGCGCAAGGGCGCCGGTACGCCCAATGTCGAGCTTGCGAGCGCCGGCGGCAGCGGCAAGAAGTCCGGCGGCTTCCTCTCCGCCTTCTTCGGTGGTGGCGGCGACGACGAAGCCGACGACAGCGCCGACGTCGAGACCGCTTCGGCCGCCCCTGCGCCCAAGGCTAGAAACCTGAAGCCGGCCGCGACCGCCAAGAGCAGCAACCTGCCGGGCATCGCCATCGTCGCGCCCGAGAATGCACAGCGCGCCGATATCCCGCAGATTGCCGACGAGCAGGCTCCGGAACCGGCGAAGGACACGCCGGAAACGATCATCGCCGCGCTGCCGGCCAGGGAGATTCCGCTGCCCGATTTCGCGCCGCGGCCGAAGGCCGATGTCGGTGCTCAGCCTGAGAATGTTCCGTTCGCCATGGCGGACGCGACCGCGACCACCGAACAGGCCGTGGCGACCGCGCAGGCGCCGGCGAACATGCCGTTCGCCAAGGCTGATCCCGCCACTGTGGCGGCGGCGGCCGATCCGGCACAGGTTGCCGTCAACAACATCCCCTTGCCGACGTGGCGTCCCGAACGCACGCTGCCGGCTGATCTCGCACCGCCGCCCAGCAAGGATGTGCTGATGGCGCTGGCGGATACGGCCGAACAGGGCAAGACCGCGTCCGATGCGTTCTCGGTGCTGCCGACGGAGCGTCCCGAACCGGCCAAGCCGGACGCCGTCAAGGCCGTGCTTGACGAGGCCAATGCCCAGGTCGGCAATGCCGACGAATACAAGGTTGCGTCGCTGTCGCAAGAACCGCGCTCGGCCTTCAACGATCCGTCAGGTGTCGATGCCGCATCGCCGCGTCAGGCGGTTGCCGCCCGCCCGGCCGGTTCCGATCCGGCCGCCGCGATCGGCGCCGGCGTGAAGACGACCCGCAAGGAAGCCAGGGCCACCCCCCGCGACCAGAAGCCCGGCCCCAGGGCCATGGTGGTCGCCGCCGCGCCCCAGGCCGCCCGCTGGGCGCTGACCAGCGGCGAGAACGTCGCCACCGCTTCGGCTGCGACGACGGCGCCGGGCTACGCCTACAACATCGTGCATACGCCGCCGAGCGAGGTCTACACGGCCGGCTTCCAGCCGAGCAACCAGGTCGCCGACGCCAACCGGTTCACCGGCAACGCCGTCAAGTTCATGTCGGTGGCCCGCTTCCAGACGAAATAGCCTGCTGGCCAGACGAGACAAAGCCGCGCCGGGCGACCAGCGCGGCTTTTTGCTGTCCGGGGTGATGCATCCGGCACCCAACCCGGTGAATCACGCGGACTGAACTTCTCGTGAAGCCGGAACGGCCTGGCTGTTTGCGGGTTAGCGTGGGTACGTTCCAACCCTGGGGAAATTCATGAAGAAAATTCTACTGGCATCCGTTCTGGCATTGGTTGCAGCATCCGCCGCGATCGCTCCGTCGCGAGCCGAAACCGTGATCATCAAGAATGGCAAGCATCACTGCAGGACCAAGCTGGTCACGCATTGGGTGCACCATCACAGGGTGACCGAGAAGGTCAAGGTCTGCCGCTGATCCGGAAGCGATGGGGTCCGGGAGAATTGGCCCGGTCGACGAGAGTCGGCCGGGCTTTTCATGTGCCAGCCGACGCAGCGCTCAGGGCTTGGTTCCGAGCGTTCTAGAGCGTGTTTCACTTACATTGAAGCATATCCAGCGTTGACGAGATAGTTGGCGCATTCAGCGGGTTGAAAGCTTTCGAGGAGTGTTCCGATACGTCGCCATGTGGCCTCGACGGTCCGTTCTGAAGCCTTTCGCATGAGGTGCTTGAGCTTGGCGAAGACCTGCTCGATCGGGTTTAGGTCTGGACTGTAGGGTGGCAGGTAGAAAAGCTTGGCTCCGGCCGCGCGAATGGCACGACGAATGGCTTGCCCCTTGTGACTTCCAAGATTGTCCATGACGACGATGTCACCGGGCGAGAGCGTCGGCACGAGGAACTGCTCAACCCAGGCCGCAAAGCTTGCACCGTTGATGGGACCATCAATGACGCAGGGCGCGTCGATGCGCTCGCAGCGCAGCGCGGCCAGGAAGGTCAGCGTGCGCCATTTGCCATGCGGAGCCTTGGCGACCAATCGGTGCCCACGAGGCCCCCAGCCTCGTAGCGGCGCCATGTTGGTTTTTGCCCAGGTTTCGTCGATGAACACCAGGCGCCGTGGATCAAGCCTGCCTTGATACTTCCTCCATTGCGCCCGGCGCCGCGCAATCGCCGGCCTGTCCTGCTCGCTGGCGAACAGCGTTTTTTTTGAAGCTGAACCCGGCCTCCTTCAGCACCCGCCACACCGACACCGGGGCTGCCACGATGCCGCGCTCGGCAAGCTCCGCCGACAGCGCTCGCACGCTCACATGCGACTGTGAGGCTACCCGCTCCAGCAGCCACACGCGATGTGGCTCCAAATCCCGGCCGGATTGACGCCCCATGCGCAACGCCGATGCGCTTCCGCTCAATCGTTGGCGTTGCGACCACTTCACAACACTCGCCACGCTCACCCCGAACAATGCAGCCGTTTCCCGGCATGTCCGGCCAGCCGCAACCGCTGCCGCAACGCGCTCACGAAGATCGTTTGAATAGGGTCTTGGCATCCGATGCTGGCCTCCGCCCAGCCAGCATCTTGAATCACAAAATCACCTCGGCGTGAATCCCAACCGATTCAAATCAACAGCAACACGCTCTAGTCGATTTCCAGCGTGGCTGCTTCGCCCTTGGCCAGAAGCCGGGCGGCGTCGCGCGCCGGCGGTAGTCCGAAATGGCGCGCATATTCCCGGCTGAACTGCGAAGCGCTTTCATAGCCGACGGCAAAGGCGACACGCATGGCGCTGCCCGGCTCCGCGATCAGCAGATGACGAGCCTGCAGCAGACGCACCTGCTTCTGATACTGCATCGGGCTCATGGCGGTCGCCGCCTTGAAATGGCGATGGAACGAAGCGTTGCTCATATGCGCGAGTTCGGCCAGCTCCGTTACATCGATGGGTTCGTTGTAGTGTGCTCGTATCCAGGCGGTGGCGCGGCGTATCTGTGACAGGCGGCCATCGGCGTGCGCGAGCTGCCGCAACTTCGCCCCTTGCGGACCTTGCAGCAAGCGGAACGCGATCTCGCGTTCGAGCATGGGCGCGAGCACGGGAATTTCGGTTGGCCGGTCGAGCAGCCGCAGCATGCGGCGCCATGCATCGAGCAGTTCATCATCGGCCCGGTTGGTCACGAAGCCGTCGCCGTCCACCGCCGGCTTGTGGTCGATGATCAGGGCGGCGATCAGCCCGACATCGAGGGCGAAGGCGATGGCCGTGTAAGGACGGGCGCTGCTCGCCTCGAGGAGCTGGCTGGTGGCCGGCGTTTCCACCGCATAGATGAAATAGCTGCCGGCGCCATAGCGAAGCGTGCGGTCGCCGATCAGCACCGTCTTGGTCCCCTGCAGCACGAACAGCGCCGTCGGCTGGCAAAGCTCGGGCAGGGGCGGGGTCGCGACCTCGCTGCGGCCGATCGTGACGCGCGGGATCGCCGTCTTGGTGCGCCGCCCATGCGCATGGCGGCCGGCGATGCCGATCAATTCCCGCAAAACCTCTTCCATCCCCCAGCATTGCCGATCCGGGCGGCCCGCGCAACCAATTGAGAGGATTAGGCAAGAGGGCGCGAGTATCCGGCGCGCGAAACCGGCCGAGGCACGTCATCTCCAGGTCACCAAAGACGGAGACATCGACATGACGACGCAGAGAAATGCGCTGGTCACCGGCGCCAACAAGGGTATCGGCCTCGAGACCACTCGCCGGCTGGCGGCCCTGGGGTTCAAGGTCTGGGCTGGCGCCCGCGACGCCGAGCGCGGGGAGGCCGCGGCAAAGGCGTTGTGCAACGAAGGGTTCGACGTCAAATGGCTCGAGCTCGACGTCTCCAGCGACGACAGCGTGGCAGCCGCGGCCAAGACCCTGGGAGCGCAGGTATCCAGCCTCGACGCGTTGGTCAACAATGCCGGCATTGCCCCCGGCTATGTTGACGCGCTGGGACCGGACGGCCGCTACGAACGGCCGCCGAGCCGCGAGGATATCACCGATATGAAGGCCACCTATGACGTCAACGTCTTCGGCCCGGTGCGCGTCACCCAGGCGTTCCTGCCGCTGCTCCTGGCATCGCCCGCCGCGCGCATCGTCATGGTGAGCAGCTATCTCGGCTCGATCGCGCGCGCCGCCGGCAACAGCCAGTCGCCCAATGTGATGAGCTATGGCAGCTCAAAAACAGCGCTCAATGCCATCACCGTGGCCTTCGCCAGGGAGCTCTCCCCGCGCGGCATCATGGTCAACGCCGCCGCTCCCGGCTACACGGCAACGGACCTCAATGCGCATAGGGGCGGGCGTACGGTGCAGCAGGCTGCCGGGATCATCGTGCAATTGGCGACGCTGAAGGCGGGCGGACCCACCGGCGGCTATTTCGATGAGAACGGTCCGTTGCCCTGGTGAGCGGGAATCGACTATTTCCTGAGCTTGCTCGCTTCACGTGCAAGCGCTTCGATCTCGTCCCATTTGCCCGCCTTGACCATGTCGTCGGGCGCGACCCAGGAACCGCCGACGCAGATGACATTGGGCAGGCTGAGATAGTCGGCGGCATTCTTGCCGGTGATGCCGCCGGTCGGGCAGAATTTGACGTCGGCGAGCGGCGAGGCGAAAGCCTTCAGCGAGGCGATGCCGCCGGACTGCTCGGCCGGGAAGAATTTCAGGAAGCGCAGGCCTGCCTCGCGCGCGGCCATGATCTCGCCGGGCGTGATGGCGCCGGGCAGCAATGGGACGGCGCTGTCTTTCGCCGCGGCCAGAAGCTGGCTGGTGATGCCGGGGCTGACAATGAATTTCGATCCAGCGGCCGCCGCTTCGTCGAACTGGCGGGCGTCGAGAATGGTGCCGGCGCCGACAATGGCATCCTCGACTTCGGCCGCCACGCGGCGGATCGCTTCCAACGCATCGGCGGTCCTGAGCGTGATCTCGATCGCCGGCAGGCCGCCACGTGCCAGGGCACGGGCCAGAGGCACCGCATCGGCAACATTGGCGATCTTCAGCACCGGTATGACCGGCTGGCCATTGAGGAGTGACAGGAGTTTCTCGGTCTTGCTGGGCATCTGTCTCTCCGTATCCCAAGCGCGCCGTATGAATCCGTCTCGGCGTGGCGCGCTCCTGGTTCATTTCAACCGATTAGCAGACGCGTGTTTGCCTGTCCACGAAACCGGTCGCGTCGCGATGTCACGCGCTGTCGGACAACTTATCGGCTCTTCCCCGACAGGGCCATGACAAGCACCAAAGCCCGTTTCACCTTGAAACAGGATTTACGAGCGTCTAGTTGCTCTGGCAATGACACCGTCCACAACAAGCCAGCCCATCCGCGTCGCCGCGCTCTACCGGTTTGCCCGGCTCGATGCCTTTGACGAACTGCGCGCGCCGCTCGCCGCCTTCTGTTGCGGCCGCGGCATCAAGGGCACGTTGCTCCTGGCGCATGAAGGCATCAACGGCACGGTCGCGGGCAGCGAAGCAGCGATCGCCGAACTGATCGACTATATCGAAGCCATCGACGGGCTGGCGGGCCTCGAGGTCAAGTACAGCGGCGCCGCGGAAATGCCCTTCCATCGCATGAAGGTGCGGCTGAAGCGCGAGATCGTCACCATGGGCATCGAGACTATCGACCCGGCGACGAGCGCCGGCACCTATGTGGCACCAGCCGATTGGAACGCGCTGATTTCCGAGCCCGACACGATCGTCATCGACACACGCAACGCCTACGAAGTTTCGATCGGCACCTTCAAGGGCGCGGTCGATCCGGCGACCGCGAGCTTTCGCGAATTCCCGGCCTGGGTGGAAGCGCATCGAGCCGAACTCGAAGGCCGCAAGGTGGCGATGTTCTGCACCGGCGGCATTCGCTGCGAAAAGGCGACGGCCTACGTGAAGTCGCTCGGCTTCGAGGACGTGTTCCACCTCAAGGGCGGCATCCTCAAATATCTCGAGGAGGTTCCGGCCGAGCAGAGTCTGTGGCAAGGCGAGTGCTTCGTCTTCGATGAGCGGGTTTCCGTTTCGCACGGCCTCGCCGAGGGAGACGCGGAACTCTGCCGTGCTTGCCGCCATCCGCTGACGGCAGGCGAGCTGTCGTCGCCGAAATATGCAGCGGGTATCTCGTGCCCGCATTGCTTCGATGCCCGGTCGGACGAGGACCGTCAGCGTTATGCCGAGCGCCAGCGGCAGGTCGAGCTCGCCGAGGCGCGGGGCAAGGGGCCGCATATCGGGTCCTGAACCCAAGGCTCCGGGGCCGCGGCAAAGCGGCGACCTGTCATTGCAATGTCAAGTTCCGGGACCTACGTCTTCGGCGTTCGAAACCTGCCCGTTCGGCCGGGCGCATGCTGGAGGCACTGAATGTTCGATCCCAAGAAGCTTCTCGACGATCTGCTCGGCTCGCAAATTCCCGGCACCAGCGGCACCGTCCGCGACAAGGCGGGCCAGGCTGTGCAGATGGCCAAGGACAATCCGCTTGCGGCCGGCGCGCTCGCGGCCGTGCTGCTTGGAACTGGCGCCGGGCGTCAGGTGACGGGCACCGCGGTGAAGCTCGGTGGCTTGGCCGCGATCGGTGGTCTCGCCTACAAGGCCTACCAGAACTACAAGGCCGGCAATGCTCCGGAGCAGGCGCCCGCGGCCGGCGAACCGGAATTGCTGCCGCCGCCCAAGGACACCGCCTTCCACCCTTCGCAGGCGCCGCAAGGCGAGGATGAGTTCACGCTGACGCTCGTTCGCGCGATGATCTCGGCGGCCAAGGCCGACGGCCATGTCGACGATGAGGAGCGCAAGAAGATCGCCGGCAAGCTCAGTCTTGCGGGAATCGGCACCGATGCCGAGAAATTCCTGATGGCGGAGCTGGAAAGCCCGCTCGACCTCGACACGCTGGTCGCGGGTGCCAAGACCGACGCGCAGAAGCTCGAACTCTACACCGCATCGCGCCTCACCATCGATCCCGACACACGCGCCGAGCGCGGCTATCTCGACCTGCTGGCCGGCCGGCTCGGTTTGCCGGACCCTCTGGTCGATCATGTCGAGGCGACGGTTTCGGCGGCCAAGGTTCCGGCTGGCAAGGCGGGCACCTCGCCCAACCCGCGCTGGTAGGCCAAAACGGCACAGAGAGCCGTTTACCTTTCGTTAACTCAGGAAGCGCATGATTCTACACAGTCGGATCGGCTTTTCCTCCTCCCAAGCCCGGTTCAGATCAGGGCGGTCGCCAATGACCGCCCTTTTTGTCGACCCCTGCCGGGCTTCCTCCGAAAGCGGATTCCAACTTCTCAAGGGCGTGCCCTGGGGCGCTTGCCATCGCTGCCGTCATTTGCGATGCCTTCTGCCGAGCAAAATCCTGGAAAATCAGTCAGGCGCGCGCGGCGCTGCCGGAGGATATCTGTCATGACCGAGCAAAAAACCGCCATCGTCACCGGCGCCGGGACGGGTATCGGCAAGAGCGTTGCCACGGCACTGCTCAAGACCGGCTGGAACACCGTGTTCTGCGGCCGCCGCAAGTCGGTGCTGGATGCCGCCATCGCCGAGGCCGGCCGGACCCCGGCCAGGGCGTTGGCGGTCGCCTGCGACATCAGCAAGGCCGGCGAGGTCGACGACCTGTTCGAGACGGTGGCGGAAGCCTTCGGCCGCGTCGACCTGCTCTTCAACAATGCCGGCATGGGTTACAAGTCGACGCCGATCGACGAGATCCCGGTCGAGGTGTGGAACGATATCGTTGGCGTCAATCTCACCGGTTCGTTCCTGTGCGCCCGTGCCGCCTTCGGTGCCATGCGCAAGCAGCGGCCGATGGGCGGCCGCATCATCAACAACGGCTCTGTGTCGGCCTACGCGCCGCGACCGGGCTCGGTGCCCTATACAGCGACCAAGCATGCCATCACGGGATTGACGAAGACGCTGGCGCTCGACGGCCGGCCCTATGACATCGCTTGCGGCCAGATCGACATCGGCAACGCGCTGACCGACATGGCGCAGCCGATGACCGTCGGCGTACCGCAAGCCAACGGCTCCATCGCCGCCGAAGCGGTAATGGATGTCCAGCGCGTTGCCGACGCCGTCGTGCACATGGCGAGCCTGCCGCTCGACGCCAATGTGCTGTTCATGACTGTCATGGCGACCAAGATGCCGTTCGTCGGACGTGGTTGAGCCGAGGGCACAGGCAGGGCTCTCGCCACCTCATTTTCCCGCCAGTGGTACGCCCGGCTTGAAGAGCAGAATGGGCCTGATCTCGTAGACGGCGGTCGGATTGACGCGGCGAAGGTCGCGGGCGATCGCGATTGCCTCGTCCCGCGCGGCGCAGTCCACGACATAGAGGCCGAGCAACTGTTCCTTGGTCTCGGCGAACGGGCCGTCGATGATCACGCCGTCGCCAGGGCCGCGCAAGGTGCAGGCGTCCTGTGTCGCTCCCAGACGCGCGGACGGTCCTAGAGTGCCTTCCTCATGAAGCCGGGTGTTGATCTTGAGCAGTTCGGCCATCAGGGCCGCGTCTTCCTGCGGCGTCAGCGCCTTGATCGCGTCTTCCACGTGATAGGCAAGGATTGCATAAAACATCTAGGGCATCCCGGTTCGATCCTGATCTCGGGACCGTAACCGTTCCAGACATGGACGCACAGTCTTGGCCGTGAGCCTCCGGACGGATCATGACATCGACATGGCGGCCCGCCGCAAGCCATCCGGAAATGGCTCCGGCCTGCCTTGAGGCCTACTTGGCCAGGAACGCCCCGATCCGCTCCAGAGCGCGCAAGATGTTCTCTTCGGAATTGGCGTAGGAGAGCCTGACATAGCCTTCGCCGAGAATGCCGAAATCGGGGCCGCCGATCAGCGCCACGCCGGCGTCGTCGAGCAGCGCCGAGGCCAGCTTCTTTGCCTTCCAGCCGGTCTTCGACACGTTGGGGAAGGCATAGAATGCGCCCTTGGGCGTGATGCAGGAAATGTTTGGCAAGGCGTTCAGGCCCTCGACGACGACCTTCCTGCGGCGGTCGAAGGCGCGCATCATGGTGTCGACGTCGTCCTGCGGGCCGTCGATGGCGGCGATGCCGGCGAACTGGCTCGGCGCGTTGACGCAGGACCAGCAATTGACCGCCAGCTTGCGCACCTTGTCGTAGAGATGCGCGCCCTTGTCGCCGTTCGGCCAGATCGACCAGCCCATGCGCCAGCCGGTCATCGCCCAGGTCTTGGACCAGCCATTGAGCACGATCAGCCGGTCGCGGATCTCGGGATAGCCGAGCAGCGAGCAATGCGTCTCGCCGTCATAGGTCATGACATCGTAGATCTCGTCGGAGAGGATCGCGACATCGGGATGCTTCTCCAGTCCCTTGACCAGCTTTTCGATCTCGGCACGCGGCGTGACGCCGCCGGTCGGGTTGGCTGGTGAGTTGAGGATCAAGAGCCTGGTCTTCGGTGTGATCAGCGCCAGCGTTTCTTCGGCCGAAAAGGCAAAGCCGTTTTCCTCGCGCATCGGCACAGGAATGGGGGCGGCACCGGTGAATTCGATCATCGAGCGGTAGATGGGAAAGCCCGGATCCGGATAGAGGATTTCCGCGCCGGGCTCGCCGAACATCAGGATGGCGGCGAACATGGTCGGCTTGCCGCCGGGCAGGATCATCACCGTCTCGGGCGAAACCTCGACGCCCGTGGTGGTCAGCGTGCGGCGAACCACTGCCTCG
The DNA here is from genome assembly GCF_013170705.1 of Mesorhizobium loti. NCBI lineage: Bacteria > Pseudomonadati > Pseudomonadota > Alphaproteobacteria > Hyphomicrobiales > Phyllobacteriaceae > Mesorhizobium > Mesorhizobium loti. The sequence continues at coordinate 2,129,766 of NZ_CP033334.1, forward strand.
CGCGTTGCCAAAAGCCCGTTGGCCGGCGTGTAGCCGTGGTGGCCGTCACGCAGCGCCTTGATCGCCGCCTCGACGATATGCTGCGGCGTCTTGAAGTCCGGCTGGCCGATGCCGAGATTGACGATGTCGCGGCCCTGCTGGGCAAGTGCCGTCGCCCTCGCGAGCACCGCGAAGGCATTTTCCTCGCCGAGACGGTCGAAGGCCGAAATCGTGTGGAGCATTTTTCCCGTCCATGTGGTTCTTGCTGTGAGGTCGTGTTTTTGTGAGCTTCGGCCCGCAAAAGTCAAACGGATTGGAGTCTTCGGTGTCGGAAAATCTCGCGAATTGGCAGCCACGCCCGCGTCCGGAGCGCAAGGCGATCGACGGTCGATATGTCCGGCTTGAACCGCTGAGCGCCGCAAGGCACGGTGATGGGCTATATGAAGCGTCTTCCGTGTCCGACGTCGACGGCCGCTTCGCCTGGCTGCCCGACTATCCGCCGGAAACCCGCGCCGCCTTCCAACCCTGGCTGGACAAGGTCGAGGCCAGCGAGGATCCGCTGTTCTTTGCCGTCATCGACAAGGCCAGCGGCAAGGTCGCCGGACGCCAGACATTGATGCGCATCGATCCCGCTTACGGCGTCATCGAGATCGGCAACATCTATTGGGGGCCGCTGATCTCGCGCAAGCCGGGCGCGACGGAAGCGCAGTTCCTGTTCATGAAATATGTCTTCGACGATCTTGGCTATCGCCGCTACGAATGGAAATGCAACAACCGCAACGAACCGTCGAAGCGCGCCGCGGAACGGTTCGGCTTCAAGTTCGAGGGCATTTTCCGCCAGCACCTCATCGTCAAGGGTGAAAACCGCGACACCGCATGGTATTCGATCATCGACAAGGAATGGCCGGCCCTTCGCAACGCCTATGGGGCGTGGCTCGATCCGGCCAATTTCGATGGCGACGGCCAGCAGACGCGGCGGCTCGAGGATTTTCGCTCGCAGTTCGGGGCGTGAGCTGAATTCGGGGCTCAACGGGAGTTTGCCATTTGGCGCATACGCATTCCCACGACCACAGCGGCCATGATCATGGCAGTGCCGGTCACGTGCACGGCTCTACCGACAAGAAGCGTGTGCTGGTCGCGGCCTGCCTGACGGCAGGCTTCATGGTTGCGGAAGCGCTTGGCGGCCTCTTCACCGGGTCGCTGGCGCTGCTGGCCGATGCCGGCCACATGCTTGCCGACGCGATCGCGCTCGGCCTTGCCTGGTATGCCTTCCATCTTGCGGGGCGACCGGCGACCGGACAACTCACCTACGGTTTCGGCCGGGTGAAGACCCTGGTGGCCTACACCAACGGCATCGCTATCTTCGTCATCGCGCTGTGGATCGTCTACGAGGCGTGGAGGCGCCTGCAAATGCCTGCGCCAGTGCTGGGCGGACCGATGCTGGCGGTGGCGATCCTCGGCCTCCTGGTCAATGTCGCCTCCTTCCTGGTGCTGCATGGCGGCGACCGCGAGAGCCTCAACATGCGCGGCGCCATCCTGCATGTGCTTGGCGACCTGCTCGGCTCGGCGGCGGCTATCGTGGCGGCACTGGTGATCCTGGCGACCGGCTGGACGCCGATCGATCCGATCCTGTCGGTGCTGGTCTCGCTGCTGATCCTGTCGACGGCATGGTCGCTGATGCGCGCCGCCGCCCACGTGCTGCTGGAGGGCGTGCCGCCAACCCTCGACCGGGATCTCATCGCAAGTGATCTCGCGGTAACGGTGAAGGGCGTGCGCGAAGTGCACCATATGCATATCTGGTCGATCGACGGCTCAAGCAACATGGCCACGCTGCATGCCTGCCTTGACGAGGGCGTCGACGCGCATCAGGCGGTCAGCACCATAAAGAAGCGGCTTGCCAGCGAGCACGGCATCAGCCATGCCACCGTGGAGCCGGAATTCGACCAATGCGCCGACGAGGGCGACGGCCACGATCACGGGCACGATGCGGCCCCGCATCACGACCACCACCACTAGGTTCGATCCGTTTGATATCGATCGGCCTTGCCTCAGGAGTTCCACAGTTTGAAAGCCAGCCCGACGAACGCCTGCTGTCCCGGTGCAGCATGATGGACCGCGACACCAGGAACGCGGCCATTGCCGCGCTGTGGATCATGCTTCTGTTCGGCATCGCGGCCTTCTACCTGCCGACGGTGATGCTGGCACTGGGCAGTCTTTCGACCGTGCTGGCCGGCATCTTCGGCATCGTTTTCGTGCTGGCGTTTTTCCTCGTGTTCTGGCTGCGCGCGCGCAGCCAGCGCAAAAATCAGGGCAAGTAAGGGATATCTGACATGCGCATTCTGATCACTGGCGCCGCGGGTATGGTCGGCCGCAAGCTCATCGCCAGGCTGGCCAAGGACGGCATGCTGCGCGGCAAAAAGATCACGGCGCTCGATTTGCATGACATCGTGCCACCGCAGGCCCCGGCCATGGACGGCGTCAGCATCGACACCCATACCGGCGACCTTGCGGAGGCGGGCGCCGCCGAGAGCCTGGTCGCGTCGCGACCGGATGTCGTCTTCCATCTCGCCGGCATCGTGTCGGGCGAGGCGGAAGCGAATTTCGATCTTGGCTACCGCGTCAATCTCGACGGTACGCGCGCGCTGTTCGATGCCATCCGCCTGGCGAGTTTTGCGCCACGCGTCGTCTTCACCTCGTCGATCGCGGTGTTCGGCGCGCCGTTCCCGGATGTCATCCCCGACGAGTTCCATCCGACGCCGCTGACCTCCTATGGCACGCAGAAGCAGATGAGCGAGGCGCTGCTGGCAGACTATTCCAGGCGCGGCTTCTTCGACGGCATCGGGATCCGGCTGCCGACGATCTGCGTGCGGCCCGGCAAGCCGAACAAGGCGGCCTCCGGCTTCTTCTCCGGCATCATCCGCGAGCCGTTGAGCGGCCAGGAGGCGATCCTGCCGGTGCCGCGCTCGGTCGTGCATACCCATGCCAGTCCGCGCTCGGCGGTGAATTTCCTGATCCATGCGGCCGAGATCGAAGGTGCCGCCGTCGGACCGCGCCGCAACCTGACGATGCCTGGCGTCGGCGTCACCGTCGGCGAGCAGATCGAGGCGCTGGAGCGCATCGCCGGGCCGAAGACGGCAGGCCTGATCCGCGAGGTGCCGGACGAGACGATCTGGGCGATCGTCAAGGGCTGGCCGACCCGCTTCGAGGCAAGACGCTCACGAGAACTCGGCTTCAGCGCCGAGAAGAGTTTTGACGAGATCATCCAGGCGCATATCGAGGATGAGCTGGGCGGCAAGATTCCCGGTTAGGAGTTTGACATCCCATTCTTACGGGATGGGGATGGCCTAGACGCTGCCGGTCAGGCTGGCTGACAAAAGCAGCAACCCGAACAGGAAGACAAAGGCGGCGCCGCCGATCTCGACGATCGAATGGATGCGGTTGCCCATGCGGCCATCGCCGGCGAAATACACCGCCCAGTTCTTGGCGGTCACGGCAAGCGTTGCCAACGCCGAGACGGTGATGGCGGTGCCCAGCGACATTGCCAGCACCGACAGCAGGCCGCCGAGCCAGAGTCCGTTGAGCAGCGCGAAGCTGAGCACGATCAGCGCGCCGGAGCAGGGGCGGATGCCGACGGCCGCCACCGCCGACCAGGCGGTGCGCCAGTCGAAGCGGTCGCCCGACAGCAGCGCCGGATCGGGCGCATGCGAGTGGCCGCAGGTTTCGCAGACCTCGCCATCCGCATGATCGTGATGCGCATGATCGTGGGCGCCGTGATCGTGATGGGGGTCATGCGCGGCGTGGTCGTGCGAATGGTCATGAACATGGTCGTGATCGTCATGTACCTTGAGCGCGTGCGAATGGGCATGCGCCGAATGGCCGTGGGCCGCATGCGAATGATCGGCATGGGAATGGCCCGCGTGAGAATGCCCTGCATGGGAGTGGCCACCATGCGAATGCCCGGCGTGAGCGGCCGACAGGCTGTAGGCGGGCGCCCTGCCGAACAGGCGCAGGATGGACGGGCCGAGCTTGCGCCACAACAGCCAGGCGCCGAACAGGGTGACCAGGGCAAAGCTCATGATCTCCATGAACCAGGCCGCGTCTGTCATCGAGATGGTGGTGCCGCGCAGGACGAAATAGGCGAGCAGCATGACCACGATCGCCGTCAGGCCCTGCAGCAGGGCGGAGACGAAGGACAACAGGATGCCGCGCCGCAGCGCCACTTCATTGGCGACCATGTAGGACGAGATCACCGCCTTGCCGTGGCCGGGGCCGGCGGCATGGAAAATGCCATAGGCGAAGGACAGGCCGATCAGGATCCAGATCTTGCTGCCATCCTGGCGCATCGCTTTCATGGCGCCCGCGAGAGCGCGGTAGAATTCCTGCTGCCGCAGGTTGATCCACATCAGGATGTGGGCGAACGGACCGGTGGTCGGCGCCATGCCGTCATTGACGCCGATGCCAAGTGAACTCTGGGCGTGCGCGGCGCTGGCGAAATGCATCGCGGCAAAGGTGAGGGCCAACAGGCCGAATGCCAAACGCAGGGACGGTTTCGTCACCGGCTTCATCCTTCTGGCTGACAGGTCAGTTCGAGCTTGGTGGCAAAGATCTTGCTCATGTCGGTGCCTGTCGGGTCGTTGAAGAAGGCATCCGTCAGGGTCTTCTGGTTTTCCTTGATGGCCTCATCCGGATCCGGACGGATCACCTTGCTGGTGCAATTCGACGGCAGGCCTTCGACCGTGATGTTGGAATCCTCGGTGAAGTCGATCGCCGTGTAGAAAGTCGGATCATAGACGCCGATGTCGATCGTGCCGGTCAGCTTGATCGGCTCCTTGGGTTCGGACTCGAACAGGATGATCAGCTGATCGTTGTCGAAATTGGCCATCAGGTGTGGCGGCGGCACCATCGTCACGTCCTTGCCGTTCTGCGTGACGAGCTGGAAGTAGTTGAATTCGGCCAAAGAGGCATGAACGGTGTCGGCGACATCCTTCAGCTCCTTGTCGTCAAGCTTCAGGTCCGAGTTCTTGTCGAACTCCATCATGACAGTACTCGAAAACAGGTCGTCGAAGCGCCAGAGATGGCGCAGTGCTTTCACGCTTTGGTGATCCGGGGACAGGATCACGTCGAGGCGTGCCTCGGCGAAGACATGCGGATGCACGTAAGCCGGTCCCGTGGCGGCAAAGGTCGCCACCAAGGCCGAAGCCAGTGTGATTGCGTGCCGCTTGAGATGCATTCCCGGTCGCGATTCCCTTGGCTTTGGAGAGGAACCGAAGGTCACCAGAAAGGGGGCGAAATTGGGACCGCCAGTGCGTGTCACCCAAAAGTGCGCAGCGGCTCTGGGGCGACGACACCCGCCAAGCTCAAAGCGTGTCGCCCAAAGGTGCGCGGCGGTCTTGAGGTAACGACAGGCACGCAGCGAGAATTCGAGGCCGCTCACGCGATCTCACGCGTCCTGAACCACTGCACCAGGAAGTCGACGAAAACGCGGACCTTGGCCGGCAGATAGCGGCGGTGCGGGTAGACGGCGAAGATGCCGCCGCCCGACAGGATTCGGTCATCGAGCACCGTCACCAGCTGGCCGCTCTTGAGATCGGGAGCGGCGATGAAATCCGGCAGGACGCAGAAGCCAAGTCCGGAAATGGCGGCGGCCCGCGCCGCCATCGGGCTGTTGACTTCGATCGGGCCCGACACCGCGACGCTCAGCTGATCGTTGTTGTCGCCCTTGAACGGCCAGTTGTTCAGCCCGCGGCCGTTGGTGTCGACGATGCAGGGCATGTGGCCGAGATCCTGGGGCCGCGTCGGCATGCCATGCTTGGCGATCAGTTCGGGAGAGGCGCAGAGTTTTATCGAAAATGGCGCCAGCCGCCTGGCGATCAGCGACGAATTCTCCAGGCGCGAGATGCGCACCGCGAGGTCGAAGCCCTCCTCGACCAGGTCGACGAAGCGGTCGTCGAGCTGGATGTCGAGCACGATGTCGGGGTGCTGCTTGGCGAAGTCGATCAGCGACTGGCCGATCGGCGCGTCGGCGAAAGTGCGCGGCGCCGACACTTTGATCCTGCCGCGCACGTCGCCGGAGGATTCGCGCACGGCGTCCGCCAGGCTGTCGACCTCGCGCACGATCTCCGAGGCACGCCGGTAGTAGGTATGGCCGGCCTCGGTCATCGAGAACTGGCGCGTGGTGCGGTTGAGAAGCAGCGCGCCGAGCTCGTCTTCCAGTTCGCGCACATATTTCGACAGCAACGCCTTGGAGCGGCCGATCTTGCGCGCCGCCGCCGAAAAGCCCTCGGCCTCGACGACGTCGATGAAGGCGCGCATGCGGGTCAGTGTGTCCATGGTTCAGGCCCTCTTGGCTGCGTCGAGTAGTTTTCGGCCGAGCCGTATCAGGGCAACGTCGCTGCCGGAAGGGCCAAGGAGCGACAGGCCGAACGGTGCGCCGGCGACAGAGCCGATGGGCAAGGTGATTTGCGGGAAGCCGGAAAGGCCGGCGAGACACAGAAGATGCAGGGCTCGCTCGCGATAGGCCTGGAACTGCTCCGGCGTCGAGTCGATATAGGGTGCCGGGCCCGGCACCGTCGGCAGGATGAGGAAGCCGTCCTTGCCGAGCAGGGCGCCCAGTTCGCCGCGAAAGGTCAGCCGGCGCACCTTCTCGGCTTGCGCTGTCCGGTCATCGACGGCACGGCCAAAGCCAAAACGCTCCTCGACGCCGGGGCCAAGGTCGCGCTCGCCGCTGGTGATCCATTCGCCATGCACGCCCCAGGCTTCCTTGGCCTGCAGCCGGCGAAAGCACCAGTAGAGTTCATCAGGGGAAGAGGAGAAGTACGTCGTCGGCTTCGCCAAGGCACCAAAAACCGCGCCCGCCAGGGCCTTCATCCTGGCATATTCGGCCAGCGCGGGGCGCGCCACCATCTCGTCGAGCCAGGTGAGCGACAGCGGGCGGTCCAGCGAATGCTGGTGCGGATCGCGGCCGAGCAGCAGCTTGCCGACGGTCTCGTAGGTCTCGATGTCGTCGGCGAACCAGCCGAAGGTGTCGAAGCTTGGCGCGAGCTTCATCGTGCCATCGAGCGAAATGCGGCCATGCGTGGTGCGCAGCCCGATCAGCCCGCAAAAACTCGCCGGCGCGCGGATCGAGCCGCCAGTGTCGGAGCCGGTGGCAATGTCGGCCAGCCTGCCCGCCACCGCCGATGCCGACCCCGACGAGGAGCCGCCGGTGACGCGATCGGGCGCGGCGGGATTCACCGGAAACGGAAAATGCGCGTTCTGGCCGAACAGCGCGAAGGCAAGCTCGTCGGTCTGGGTCTTGCCGGCGAAGCGCGCGCCGGCATCGAGAATCGCCTGCACGGCGGGCGCCGTGCGCGAGGCGGTTTGGCTTTCGGCGAACTTCCGCAAATTGCCACAGCCGGTGCGATAGCCGGCAACGTCGTAGATGTCCTTGACGGCCAGCCGCAGGCCGGCGAGCGGGCCGATTTCGGCATGGGCCACCGGCATCTGGTGAAGATCGAGGAAGGCGTTGTAGGGGCCGTGCGTGCCTGTCATCGTTCGATATCCGGATACGGTTGCACCAACATTGTTCGATGCCAGAAATTTTACAACCTGCGATACGATTTTTATTGATTGTGAAATCCTTCGCCCCTATATCGCGCTTGCCCAAAGTCGCACGTGCCTGTGGGTGTCCGCCGATCCTCGAATGGTGAGGGAAATCGGTAAGGTAACTGGAGCTAACCCCTCCAGTCGGTTTAGCGGCCAACCGCCAGACCGAGGACACCTTGAAGCAACGACGGTGCGGGCCTTTCTGGTTCTCTGCCGGTTGTCCAAAGACCGGGGTTACTGAAGAGGCACACCTTCATTGCCGGCAGTGCGGAACGGGGTTCTCCCAATCCAAGCCAAGGCAGACAAAGCGAACCGAAGCCGGGCAAGGCTAGGTTCATCGCCGCGAGACGGCGTTTCATGGTTCCGGGGTCTCCACCGGCTGGTTCCATGGAATTTTCGTCCCGCCTTTGTTTGACCGCGTGTTCGCGAGGCCGACAGCCCGCGTCCGCACCCTTGTGCGCGCCGAAAGGCGTGATGGAGAATCCGATGGCTACCCAGCGCATCCTCGACTTCCTCGCCACCCGACGTCCGTCCGGCCCCTGCCTCGTCGTCGACCTCGATGTCGTGCGCGATAATTTCCGCGCCTTCGAGAAGGCTCTGCCCGATTCCAAGATCTACTATGCGGTGAAAGCAAACCCGGCGCCGGAAATCCTGCGCCTCCTTGCTGCGATGGGCTCGTCCTTCGACACCGCTTCCGTTGCCGAAGTCGAGATGGCGATGGACGCGGGTGCGCCCGCGGACCGCATCTCCTTCGGCAACACCATCAAGAAGGAGCGTGACATCGCACGCGCCTACCAGCTCGGCATCCGCCTGTTCGCGGTCGATTGCGTCGAGGAGGTCGAGAAGATCGCCCGCGTCGCTCCCGGCGCGCGCGTGTTCTGCCGCGTGCTGACCGACGGCGAAGGCGCCGAGTGGCCGCTGTCGCGCAAGTTCGGCTGCGTGCCTGCCATGGCCGTCGACGTGCTGCGCCATGCCAAGGGCCTCGGCCTCGATGCCTATGGCGTGTCGTTCCACGTCGGCTCGCAGCAGACCGACCTGACCGCCTGGGACCGCGCGCTGGCCGACGCCAAGAAGGTGTTCGCCACGCTCGCCGAGGAAGGTATCGTCTTGAAGATGGTCAATATGGGTGGCGGTTTCCCGACCCGTTACCTCAAGGACGTGCCGGTGGCACAGGCCTACGGCCAGGCGATCTTCTCGGCGCTGCGCAAGCATTTCGGCAACGCGCTGCCCGAGACCATCATCGAGCCGGGTCGCGGCATGGTCGGCAATGCCGGTGTCATCAAGTCGGAAGTCGTGCTGATCTCCAAGAAGGCGGACAACGACAATGTGCGCTGGGTGTTCCTCGACATCGGCAAGTTCGGCGGCCTCGCCGAGACGATGGACGAGGCGATCCGCTATCCCCTCGTCACCCGCCATGACGGCTCGGAGACCGCGCCTTGCGTGCTCGCCGGCCCGACCTGCGATTCGGCCGACGTGATGTACGAGAAGACACCGTATCCGCTGCCCCTGTCGCTGACCATCGGCGACGAGGTGCTGATCGAAGGCACCGGCGCCTACACGACCACCTACTCGGCGGTCGCGTTCAACGGCTTCGAGCCTCTCCGATCCTACGTGATCTGACGGCGCTCTCTCAGCGCATTTTCGAACGGCGAACCGGACACAACTTCGCCTGAAAGTGCGCTGAGAGGCGGTCAGATCATCCCAGGTGGTCGCCTGTCGTCCACCCGGGTCTCGCTTGTGGAACAGATCTCCGCTCGTGAAGGATTGCGGAAATGGAAATGTCAGTTGAAATCGTAGCTCATGCGCCGGCCTTCTCCATGGTCGCCGAAACCGCCGCCGACATGGCTGTGCGCGAAGCCTTGCTCGATCGTGCCATGGGGCCGAAGCGCAAGACCAAATCGTCGGAGAAGCTGCGGCGTGGCCGCCGGCCCTCGGAAGGCCTGGCCTTCGTCGCGCGCGATGCGTCGGGCGACGTGGTCGGCACGGTGCGGCTGTGGGATGTCACGCTGGGCGAGGGCGGTCCGGCAGCGCTGCTGCTTGGCCCGCTCGCGGTCGATCCGTCGCTCAAGAATGCAGGCATAGGCTCGGCGCTGATGCGTCATGCCGTGGCCGAAGCGGCGCGTCTCGGTCACGCGGCGATCCTGCTGGTTGGCGATGCGCCCTACTATGGACGTTTCGGCTTCTCGGCCGAAAGGACCGGTTCGCTCGCGATGCCGGGACCTTATGAGCGGCACCGCCTGCTGGCGCTGGAGCTGGTGGACGGCGCGCTCGACGGCGCGCACGGGACGCTGAAGGCTTCCGGCCGCAAGCTGAAGGCGTCGGCCCCGACAATGGCGGCCTGAGCGCCAAGTCCGCTCAAAACAGAACGCCGCCCGAAAAGGCGGCGTTTTTTCGTGGGCCATGAGCCCGTCGCGGCAATGGAGTCGGCTCAGCCGATCAACTGGCTGAGCGCCATGGCGACGGTCATGTCGCCTTCGACTTTGATCTTGCCGGTCATGAACGCCATGGTTGGGTTCAGATCGCCAGCGATCAGCGAGTCGAGATCGTCGAGCGAGAGCTTGATGGTGCAGTCGGTCGGGGCATCGGTGTTCGAGACGGTCGCGCCGTCGATGACGATGACGCCGTCGCTGCCGGTGTCGAATTTCACGGAACGATCGAATCCGCTGCTGGCCACGCGCGACTTGATCTTCTCGGCAATCTCCTGAACGCTCACGCTGTTCTCCTGTCTGGTTGCATCTGTCGCGCAGGGCATTTCGGTCCGGCTGGAGCCCACGCAGCACTTCGCGATCATGGTCGCAGGCGCATATAGCTTTGGATTGACGTTTACGTCAACGCGAATTGCGGAGACTGGTTCCTATCGCCGCACCGGGCGAGGTGCCGGGACCAGCCATGCCCGGCCAGTGCCGCTCAGTGCGCGCTGACCGGCTTGGCCGCCTCGGGCGCCGTGGTGCCGGCATCCTGCCGGCGGCGCAGCCAGTTGTCGCGGATCTCGTCCTTGCTCAGGAAATTGACCTGGTCGATCAGAACTTCATGCACGAGGGTTGCGCCGACGCGGGCGTTGACGGTGTCGCGGATCGCGGCGCGGAAGGTGTCGAGGTCGATTGGCTGCTTCTTGCCGAAGTCGATCTGGGGGTGTGCGTAGAGATAGCTGTAGACCTGGTCGGTGATCAGCGCCTCGGCCGGAATCGACAGTTTCTTTATCTGCTCCGGCTCGACGGTGTAGACGAGCTTGGCCAGGAAGTAGCCGTCGATCCTGGAATCGTGGATCAGCGGCACCGAAATGACGTCGGTCTTGACGTAATCCAGCCCGCCCAGCATCGGCTTGGGTTTCTCGCCGACGCCGCGGTCGCCGGCGGCCTGGAACGAATAGAAGACCGCGCCGAGCGTGGCGGCGCAGACCCAGACCGCGATGGCGATGACCTTTATCATTCGGAATTCGAGCCCGGCATGACCGCGCTCTAGCCTTTCAGCCGGCCGAACTCGCCGGCGGAGTAGGTGCCGTCGGTTTCGGCGCGCTGTATGGCACTGCGCAACAGGTTGGCGACCTCGTTGACGGCGCTCAGATGCGCCAGGATCGCCGCCTCGTTCTTCACCAGTTTTTGGCGCAGCCGGGTCAGGCCCTCGCGGTGCTGTTCGAGGAACTCGGCTTCGCTGCCGCCCTTCATGGCGCGGGTCAGCTCGTAGAGATAGCGGCTCTTGCGGGCGTTAGAGGCCTTGAGGTCATAACCGGTATCCCTGCGGATGCCGGCGGTCTCTTCCTCGACCACCTCCTCGATGCGGCCAATGATGGCGGCAAGGTTTCCAGGCCGCGCGAACGGGATCGGAGCCTCCGGCGCGGTCGTGCGCGCTGGCAGGTTGGCGGTGAATTCGGAAGAGTCGGCCATGGCGTTTCCCAGTCTAGATCTTGGTGTCTGTTTTTATGGTTGTCTCGTCGCCGGTCATCGACCTGGCGGCCTTGCGCTGCAATTCCTGGACGAGCGAGGTGGACAGACGGGTTTGCTGATCGATCTCGGCCTTTTCCGGTCCATTTGAAACCGGCCCGATCGGCACCTTGCGCTTGCCGTCTAGATAGTGGTCGGCGAGCAGCGACTTGGCGATGCCGATGCCGCCGCGCTCGGCCATGACGTCGGCGACGCGCTCGGCCAGCTGCGATTTCCACATGTCGCCGGCAAGACCCGCGCCGTAGACGCCTTCGGTGTCCTTGGGCAGCATGTTCTGGATGAAGGTTTGCAGGACCATCGCCTCGAACTTCTTGAATTTCTTGGCCGGATCGGTTCCGGCCGCATGTTCGGCGGTGGCGCGCGACAGGATGGAGCCGGCATCGACCGACGCGGCGGTGTCGACCGAGAACGTGCCGGCAGCGCCGCCCGCACGCTTCGTCAGCGCGGCACGGGCAGCCTCGATGTCCGCTGGCTCCGCGGCTCGGGCGACATCCATAACGATGTCGCTGGGTGGAGAAATCGCCAAGAAGGTCCGCCTTTTGCCAGGTTTCCTTAGCCAGACCATGCCTCAACAAGCTTGTGGCAGGCTTGCCGGTTCGAATTTGAGTGGGGCGCGGAAACTTGCCTCCACACCGATCCGTACCTCACGCAACAGATCGCGATGATCGCGCAGGGCTACGATGTGACGTTTGCAAGCTTGTTTTTCGGTGCAGCCATATGCCTGTCGCTTGTAATGGCGATCGCGTGGGCGATTGCCATTCGAAGCGGCAAGTCCGGCTGGGTGGATGCGATATGGTCCTTTGCCGTGGGCGCCGCCGGCATCGCCATGGCGATTGTTCCACTGCCCGGCTGGCAGCAATCGACGACAAGACCTGTCATCGTCGCCTTGCTCGCGGCGATCTGGTCGATCAGGCTTGGACTGCATATCGTCGTCAGGACCCTGCACGGTGGCGACGATCCGCGTTACGCGCAGTTGCGCAGCGAATGGGGCAAGGATTTTCCTCGCCGGCTTTTTCTGTTTCTGCAGGTGCAGGCCGGCGCCGCCTTGCTGCTTGTGCTCTCCATTTTCGCCGCAGCACGCAATCCGGTGCCGCATCTGCAAATCGGCGACTGGCTGGGCATCGCGATTATGGCGATTGCCATCCTTGGCGAAGGCCTGGCCGACCGCCAGCTTGCGCGATTTCGCCAGGCTCCAGCCAGCAGAGGAAAAGTATGCGACGTCGGTCTCTGGAGCCTCTCGCGCCATCCCAATTATTTCTTCGAGTGGTTCGGTTGGCTGGCCTATGTCGCGATCGCGTTGGACATGACCGGCGCCTACCCATGGGGCTGGGTCGCCATCTCAGGCCCACTCTTCATGTACTGGCTCCTGGTTCATGTGTCCGGCATTCCGCCGCTCGAAGCGCACATGCTGAAATCGCGTGGCGAGAAGTTCCGTGCCTACCAGGCGCGCGTCAATGCGTTCTGGCCGGGGCCGCCCCGCAATATCCCTCCACAGACATCGAAAGGCCAGGCATCGTGAGCCTCATCGCATCCGCCATACGCACCGTCGAACGCAGCCCGTTTCCAGATCCCGTGACCAGAACGGGTATCGGCTTTCTGGTCGGACGCACGCGTCGAAACCTACTCGAACACCCGGCCATGCAAGAGCAGGCTTTCGCTGATGCCATGGCCGATCATCCGATTGCCGAGCACACGCAAGCGGCCAACGAGCAGCACTATGAATTGCCGCCGGCCTTCTTTGGACTGGTGCTCGGGCCGCAGCGCAAATACTCCTCCTGCCTTTACCGGCGCGGCGACGAGAGCCTGGCGCAGGCCGAGGTGCTCGCGCTGGAGGAAACCGTTGCTCACGCCGATCTCGCCGATGACCAGGACATCCTCGAACTCGGGTGCGGCTGGGGTTCCCTGACGCTGTTCATGGCGGAGCGTTTTCCCGCCGCCAGGATCACCGCGGTCTCCAACTCGGCGCCTCAAAAGGCGTATATCGAAGCGCAGGCTCGAAAGAGGGGCTTCGCCAACATCCATGTCATCACGGCCGACATGAACGCCTTCCATCCAAACGGCATGTTCGATCGCATCGTCTCGGTGGAGATGTTCGAGCATATGTCGAACTGGCAAAAGCTGCTCGAACGCGTACACTCCTGGCTGACACGGGAGGGGCGGCTTTTCATCCATGTCTTCACCCACAAGAGCCGGTCCTACCGTTTCGATCATCGCGACAAGTCCGACTGGATTGCGCAGCACTTCTTCACCGGCGGCATCATGCCGAGCCACGATCTGATCCGGCATTTCCCGGCCCTGTTCGACGTCGAGCAGGAATGGCGATGGAATGGCCGCAACTACCAGCGCACCGCAAACCAGTGGCTCGCCAATATGGACGCCAACCTGCCCGAGGTTGACCGCATCCTCGCCGACGTCTACGGCAAGGAGGCCTTGATCTGGCGCCGGCGCTGGCGTCTGTTTTTCCTCGCCACCGCAGGGCTGTTCGGACATGCGAATGGCGAGGAATGGGGGGTCAGCCACTATCGCCTGCGCGCGGCTACATGAGATTGGAAACGCGCGCCCGATCGGGAATATTGAGGACGTTCTGGAACGCGGCGAAGGCGTATTTCGCCCACGACGACCCTCTCGTGGCCACCGCCAATCTGGTCGCTCTTGTCGTGCTTTGGAACCAGCCGTTCTATCCGCTCTATGTCTACTGGTCCGTGGGCACCGACATCGCGCCAACCTTCTACACATTCCTTTCGACGCCGTTCTTCCTGGCGGTTCCGGCAGTGGGTCGCGCCAACGGCCGTGCCGGGCGTGCATTGCTGCCGATCGCCGGGATCGGTAACACGGTGCTTAGCGCCGAGGTCTTCGGCGTCGCCTCCGGCGTCGAGATGTTTCTGTTGCCCTGCGTGCTGCTCGGCTTCGTGCTGTTTAGGCCTGGAGAACGCATCATCGCGATCGCCATAGCGGCGGTCGGCATGCTGGCGTTCACTGTCCTACACGGGCGCTACGGCGCGCCCGTCCACATCTACTCGGCCGAGGAATATGCGGGTTTTCTGAAAATGAACGCCCTCAGCGCTGGCACGCTTACCGCCTTCATAGGTCTTCTCGTGATGAACTTGATCAATCCCCCGGCCAAGCGCTGACGACTGCTACGCAGATCGCGACAAGGCACTGGAGACGAGGAAACCCGCCGTCGCCGCGATTGCGGTGAGCACGATTCCCCAGCAGATGTCGGCGATGGTGACCGCGACGGGCCAGTTCCTCAGTGTCGCCTGGTTAGTCAGATCGTAGGTGGCGTAGGCGCATAAGCCGAACACGGCGCCGTTTACCGCCGCGGTCGTCCATGATCCGCTCTGAAAGGCGGGCAGCACCGCGAAATAGACGGCGCCTGCGATGTAGATGACGTAGAAAAGTGCCGCCGCCGCGACGTTGAAATCATCGAGCAGGATCGGCCCCAGCAGCGGCTTGTAAAGCCGGCTGCTCATCACCGTCAGCCAGACAGCATCGATGCACAGGAACACGACTGCCGTCGTCAGATAGGCGATGCCGTAGGTCTTGATCATGTCCGCTCCTGAAATCCCATTGGCTGTTGATCTCAGCAACGGTTTTCAGCCGCGATAGTTTCGACCGGCCGAAACTCACCAGGCATGTCGTCCGTAGCTTCGTAAACCGAATGACAAGGAGGAATGATGAACCGACTGGCAGTGGCGGCAGGTCTTCTTTTTCTTGTCTCGTTCAGCGGCGCGGCGTTTGCCGCATCGGCGCCTGACCCCAGCGGAACATGGAACCGCGGCGATGGAAACGCAAAAGTACGGATCGCCCCGTGCGGTTCGAACATCTGTGCCACAAATGTCTGGATCAAGGACACCAGCGGCGGTGAAGCTGTCGGCGACAAGCTCGTCATGACGCTGAAGCCGAAGTCCGCCGACACGCTGACCGGCAAGGCTTTCGATGCAAAGCGCGCGCTGACCTATGCGATCCAACTCAAGGTGGCCGGGCAGAAACTGGTCACGCGAGGTTGCCTGGTCGGCGGCCTGGTTTGCAAGTCGGTCAGCTGGTCCCGCGCCCGCTGACGATGCAAGTGACTGGGCAGGTCGGACGCCTCTTCACCTCGCGACAAAATACCTCGACTGCACAGTGAAACTCACGCCGGATCCTCCCGTATCTACAAAAGTTCCAGGGTGCCGCCCGCACCTTACAGGCTTGATTTCCAAAAGGATTTTCGATGAACATTGTGCCCATTCACCGTGGTGGCTCCAACGGCCGGAAGAAAATCGCCGTCATCGGATCGGGCATATCAGGCGCCGCCGCCGCATGGGCTTTGCACCCGAGTGCCGAAATCATCCTTTATGAGGCGTCGCATCGCGCGGGCGGCCATACCGCCACGGTCGACATCGACTATGACTCCACACCGATTTCTGTCGACACAGGTTTCATCGTCTACAACGAACTGGCCTACCCGGATCTCAGCGCGATGTTCTCGCATCTTGGTGTGGCCACGCATGAGAGCGACATGGGCTTTTCGCTTTCGCTCGATGGCGGCAAGCTCGAATGGTGCGGCTCGACGCTGCGCACCATCTTCGCCCAGAAGCGTAATGTCTTTTCGCCCGGCTTTCTGTGGATGCTGAGGGAGATCCTGCGCTTCAACAAGGCGTGTATTGCCGAGCGCGACAACGGCACGCTGGGCGACGTCTCGATAGGCGACTATCTTCGCACCCGCGGTTTCTCCGCAGGCTTTCGCGACAATTATCTCATTCCAATGGCGGCGGCGATCTGGTCGACGCCGCGCGCCAAAATGCTGGACTATCCGGCTGCAAGCTTCATCAGCTTCTTCGAGAACCATCGCCTGATCGACAATGATACGCGACCGATGTGGCGCACGGTAAGCGGCGGTTCGCGCAACTATCTGCAAAAGCTGCTGGCGCCGCTCGGGTCGGCACTACGCCTATCGTCACCGGTCAAGACAATGGTGCGCGATGCGTTTGGCATTACCGTGTGGGCTGGTGATGACGCGCCGGAGCGCTTCGACAATGTCATCATCGCCAGCCATAGCGACCAGGCACTGGCCATGCTCGGCGACGCCTCGAGCGTCGAGGAGAGGATCCTGTCAGCCATATCGTATCGCCCCAACCGGGTCGTCCTGCACCGGGACCCGCGCCTGATGCCGAAGCGGCGGGCCGCCTGGGCGGCGTGGAACTATCTGCGCTGCTCATGTGACCGCGACGAACCGGAAGTGTCGGTCACATACTGGATGAACCGGCTGCAGGGGATCGACGCGGCAAAGCCGCTCTTCGTGTCGCTCAATCCGGTCGTCGAGCCACGCCCGGAATTGGTCTTCGGGGAATGGATGTTCGACCATCCGCAGTACGATGCGCGTGCCTTGTCAGCGCAAGCCCGTCTCGATGATATCCAAGGTGCGCGCGGCACCTATTTCGCCGGTGCGTGGACCGGACACGGCTTTCATGAGGATGGCTTGCGTTCGGGGCTCGACGCGGCGATTGCGCTCGGCGCCGATGTGCCGTGGCGTCGACGCGAGACGGCTTTGTCCAAAGCGCTGCTGACGGCGGAATAAGGCCTCTGTAGGAATGGGCGAACGGATCACAACACTGGAGCAGAACGGCCCGCCGCCGCAGGCGGCCGGCGTGCTCTATCCCGGTGAGGTGATGCATGCGCGGCTGAAGCCCTTCGGCCACCGCTTTGTCTACCGCGTGTTCTCGTTGCTGGTCGATATAGACAGGCTCGCCGAGCTCGGACGCATGACATGGCTGTTGCGGGTCAATCGGCCCGGCCTGGCATCTTTCCACGAAAGCGATCATGTCAACACCCCAGGCGAGACGCTACGGGCTTTCGTCGACGGGCTGCTCGTCGATGCCGGCCTTGGCAAACCGGCGGCGCGCGTGCTGCTGCTCGCCTATCCCCGCATCTTCGGCTACGTCTTCAATCCAATCTCGGTGTATTTCTGCTACGACGCCACGGGCGCGCTGATCGCCTTGATCTATGCGGTGCGTAACACGTTCGGTGGCCGGCGAATCTACGTGTCGCCGATCCGACCGGGCGAACTCGGCCCCGCAGGAGTGCGCCAGACACAAGCCAAGCTCTTTCATGTCTCGCCCTTCATCGGCATGGATGCGCGGTATCACTTTCGCATTCTGCCGCCAGGCAAGACGGTCAGGCTTCGCATCCACGAGACGGAAAATGGCGAACCACTCTTGGCAGCGGCCTTTGCTGGGACAGCACGCCCGCTCGCCACGCCGGATATTGGCGCATGCCTGGCCAAGTTTCCACTGATGACTTTGAAGATCATTCTCGGCATTCACTGGGAAGCACTGAAGTTGTGGCTGAAAGGCGCGCGGTTTCATCCGAGCCCTGAAACTCCTGAAGTCGCGCAGTCCGCGCAATACAGCATCCCGATAGGGCCGGAGCCGCATGTCCCTCGAAAGTGAAACCGGCGCCACGCGGACCGTGGCCCGTGCGAGCGGTCCAGGAGCCTATATCCTCAAGCTTATGTTTGCTTGCCTCGAAAGAGGGCGGATCACGATCGTGACGCCCTCGGGCCAGCGGATCGACCATCGATCCGATGCGCCTGGCCCGGAAGCGGTTCTGATCGTGCACCGGTGGCGCGCGATCCGCCGCCTCCTGACGGGGGGCGACCTCGCTTTCGCGGAGGCCTACATCGAGGGCGACTGGTCCAGCCCCGACCTCACATTGCTCATTGAACTTGCCGCGCTCAACCTGGAACACATCGAACAGGTGGTTGGCGGGCTTCTTCCGGTCCGCCTTGTCAATCGGCTTCGCCACGTGCTGAAGGCGAACAGCAAGGCCGGGAGCCGCCGCAACATTGCCTTCCACTACGATCTCGGCAACGACTTCTATTCGCTTTGGCTTGATCCCAGCATGACCTACTCGTCCGCGCTCTATCGGCAGTCCGGGCAAACCCTTGAGACAGCCCAGCAGGCCAGACTGCAACGCGTCGTGGAATTGCTTGATCTGGGCGGTGGCAAGGAGGTTCTGGAGATCGGCTGCGGATGGGGAAACCTTGCCGTTGTTCTGGGTCGGCACGGGGCGCGCGTCACCGGCATAACGCTCTCCGCGGAACAACTGGCCCACGCAAGAAATCTCGTTCAAAAAGAGAAACTCGACGGCACGGTGGCCTTGGAACTGCAGGACTACCGCGACACGCAGGGAACGTTCGACCGCATTGTCTCGATCGAAATGTTCGAGGCTGTCGGCGAAAAATACTGGCCAACTTACTTCAGCATATTGCGCGAGCGCCTGAAGCCTGGCGGGAAGGCTGTTTTGCAGGTCATCACGATCGATGAGAAGCGTTTCGAAAGCTACCGTTCAAACGCCGACTTCATCCAGCGCTACATTTTCCCAGGCGGGATGCTTCCTACCAAGACGATCATGACCGAACTGGCGAAGCAGGCCCATCTCACACTGGCTTCGGTGGACAGTTTTGGCGCCAGTTATGCCCTGACACTGGCTGAATGGCGGCGTCGATTCTTGAAGGCCTGGCCGATGATCGAGGCAATCGGCTTCAGTCACAACTTTCAAAGAATCTGGGAATATTACCTCAGCTACTGCGAAGCAGGCTTTCGGGTCGGCACGATAGATGTCGGGTTGTATGTTCTGGAGAAGGACTAAGCTGAAGCCCGATCCCTCTTGCTTGATCGGGAAAAGCTCGATTTCCGGCGGGGATCAAAAGCGATAGGTCGCTACTCCTCGGCCCGCTTCTGCGCGATCAAATCAAGCCGCTCGCGGTCGGTGCGTTCGCGTTCGTCGCGGTTGCGCACATCCTTGTAGGCGCGCTCGACCATATTGGTGCGCGCGTTTGCCGTGGCGATAAGGCCGACCTCCTGCCGGGCGCTTTCCAGGCTTTTCTCCTGGCGTACCACCGCCTGCGCGATGCGGCGATGATAGAGATCGGGGAACAGGCCGGAGAGGGAATTCTCCTGGTCGAAATGGCCGATCAATTCCCTGGCCTCGGCCTCGGCGGCGTTTGCCGCGGCCAGGAAGGTGGCGTGTCGGGTCTCGTGCAGCGCCTTCAGCTGCTCCTGCACCTTGACCAGTTTCCGCAGGCGGTCCTTGCGCGTGCTCATGTCACCTCGCCAGAGTCAGGTCGACGAAGCCGTCGACGAACAGCGACAGCATGGTGCCGATGGCGAAATAGAAGATGATCATGCCGCCGGCGATGACGAAGGGCTGGGAGATGAAATAGATCGGGATCTGCGGGGTCAGCTTGTTGACGAAGCCGATCGTCAGATTGACCAGAATGGCATAGGCGACGAACGGGCTGCCGAGGCGGATGACCAGGAAGAAGGTGTCCGACACGGTGTCGGTGATGTCGACGAGCGCGGCCTGCGGGTTGAAGAAGACGTTGACTGGCGCGACCGTGTAGGACGCCACCAGGGCGCGCACGATCTCATGGTCGAAATCGAAGACGAACAGCATCAGCAGCGCCGAGAACGAGATGATCGCGGCAAGGGCGGCCTGCGGTTCCGGTTCCTCGATCGCCGGTCCGCCCGAGCCGCCATAGCCGATCAGCATGGCGATGGCCGAGCCCATGAAGCGCAGCGCCTCCATGTAGAGCCTGGTCATGGCGCCGATCAGCCCGCCGACCAGAAGTTCCGATATGATCATCGGCACCAGGATCTGCGGGCGCGGATCGACGAAGGGAATGATGCGGTCCCACAGGAAGGCGAGCAGGCCGCCAGTGGCGGCGACCGCCACGAACAGCCGGACCTGGACCGGCACGCGGGCGCTGGACAGGCCCGGCATCAGCATGAAGCAGGCGCCGATGCGGCAGAAGGCGAGGAACGCCGCGATGACGACGCTCTGCGAGAGAACGCTCACGATATGGTTCCGAGCACCTTGATCTCGACGCCCTTGGCGATTTCGACATGGGAGAGCACCGGCAGCGTGGTGAACAGGCGCTCGATGATCATGCGCACATAGGGACGGGCGTCCGGGGCGGTGACGAGGACGAAACGCTCGCCGGCCTCGAGGAATTTCTTGATCGCCTTGGTGGCGTCCTGGCCGAATTCCTCGAGCTGGCGCGGATCGATGTCGAACTCGCGCACCTCGCCCTTGGCGTCGCGCTTGAGGCTCTGGTGGAAGGCGAGGTCCCAGCGGTTGCCGAGGCGCAGCACCTTGAGCACGCCGCCTTCCGATAGGTCGCCGCAGATCTGCTGCGCCATGCGGATGCGGACATGTTCGACGATCTGCTCGGTGCGGCGCACATGCGGCGCGATCTCGGCGATGGCCTCGATGATCAGGTGGAGATTGCGGATCGAGACGCGCTCGGCGAGCAGCAGCTTCAGCACCGCCTGCAGGCCGGGATAGGAGATGTGCGTTGTGCAGATCTCATCGGCGAGCTTGCGATATTCCTGGTCCTGGCGTTCGAGCAGCGCCTTCATGTCCTTGTAGGACAGGAGCTGCGGCAGGTTGTTGCGGATGACTTCGGAAAGATGGGTGAGCAGCACCGACATGTTGTCGGCGAAGGTGTAGTTCTCGCGCTTCAAATCCTCGGCGAAGGTTTCCATGACGGAATAGGCGCGCATGCCGAAGGCCGGCTCGCGGATTTCTTCGCCAGGGATTTCGGGCACGTCGCGGCTGCCGAGCAGCACCATGATCTCACCCACGCGCATCGAATATTCGGCCACCACCGTGCCATGCACCTTGATCTGGTAGCTCTTCGGCGGGATGGCGAAGTCGTCGGCAACGCGCACTTCCGGCACGACGAAGCCGTATTGCTGGGCGAATTTCTTGCGCATCTTGGCCATGCGGAAGACCAGTTCCTGATGCGAGACCAGGAGGCGGGTCGACAGCTGCTTGCCGATGAGCAGTTCGATCTCGGCGGTGGCGAGCGAAGCCTTGACCGAGTTCTTCTCTTCCTCGGCCTTGGACACCTTCTCCTGGGCCTTCAGCGCCTCGGCCTCGGCGAGGACGCGGTTGGCGCGCATCGGAATGACGTAGCCGAGCCCGGCCATGCCACCGGCCAGCGCGAAGAAGGGAAACAGCGGCAAGCCCGGCATGAGGCCTAGCAACACCAGCAGCGCGGCCGCCACGTAAAGCGCGCGCGGATGGGCGCCCAGCTGGCCGAACACGGCCTGGTTGGTCGAGCCACGGGTGCCGCCCTTGGAAACCAGCAGGCCGGCGGCGAGCGAGACGATCAGCGCCGGGATCTGTGTGACCAGGCCGTCGCCGACCGACAGCTTGATGAACACATCGGCGGCCTCGCCCATGCCCATGCCGTGCCTGATGTAGCCGATGGCGATGCCGCCGACGATGTTGATGGCGGTGATGATGAGGCCGGCTATCGCGTCGCCGCGCACGAATTTCGAGGCGCCGTCCATCGAGCCGAAGAAGGAGGATTCCTCCTCCAGTTCGCGGCGGCGCAACTGCGCGGTCTTATCGTCGATCATGCCGGCGGAGAGATCGGCGTCGATCGACATCTGCTTGCCCGGGATGGCGTCGAGGGTGAAACGGGCGCCGACTTCGGCGATACGGGTGGCACCCTTGGTGATGACGATGAAGTTCACCACGATCAGGATCATGAAGACGATGAGGCCGATGACGAAGTCGCTGGCCATCACCAGCTTGGAGAAGCCGGCGATCACGTATCCGGCGGCGTGCGTGCCCTCATTGCCATGCGACAGGATCATGCGCGTGGTGGCGATGTTGAGCGATAGCCGCAGCATCGTGGCGATCAGCAGCACGGTCGGGAACGAGGAGAAATCGAGCGGCCGCTGAATCCACAGCGCCACCATCAGGATCAGCACCGAAAGTGCGATCGAGAAGGCGAGGCCGATGTCGATGAGGAAGGCCGGAATCGGCAGGAACAGCACGGCCAGGATGATGACGATGCCGAGCGCGAAGAAGATGTCGCGGCCGTTCTTGGCCACCGCGCCGGGCTGGATGCTTTCGCTGATCGCCATTCAAGTCCTCGAACCATAGCCTGCCGTGCATACGACAGCCCGGCGAGGGTAGCTGGCCAAGCTTGCGCGAGGGTGGGAGACTCTGGTTTATGCATGTCGTCTTCCCAGAGCCGCGGCCGCTTTTGGGCGATGTGCGGCAGGCGGATAGACTATTTCGCAAGAAGGAAGGCCCATGCTCGTGATCATCGGCACGATCCGTTTGCCGCCCAGCCGGTTCGAGGAGGCAAGGTCCGCGATGGAGCGCATGATCTCAGGCAGCCGTGCCGAGGCTGGCTGCCTCGAATATTCCTATGCGCGGGATGTGCTCGACGCTGGGCTGATCCGGGTGACCGAGGTGTGGCGCGACAAGGCGGCACTCGATGCGCATTTCAGCTCGCCGCACATCGCCGAGTGGCGCTCGAACTGGCCGGCGCTTGGCATAGGCGAGCGCAACCTCATGCTCTATGAGGCGGGTGAGCCGGTGCCGAGTTGATCGGCCGCCGCTCGATAATCGTCAGCCGCCGGCAGACAGTTAGGGCCTGGCTGTCTCGGCCGTGGCGACGCCGACCAGCCAGCGCCTGACGGCCCTTTCTTCCCCGGACGAGAGGCCTTCCGTCAGTTCGCGCTCGATGGCATGCACCCGCTCGCGGCATTCCCGCAGCAGCGCCTGTCCGCTGTCGCTCAGCTCGATATGCTGGATGCGGCCATGGACGGCATGCGGCCTGCGCACCAGCGAGCCGGCCCGTTCGAGATTGGCGACGATGACGCTGAGCGTTTGCGGGGTGAGCAGTGCCAGCCGGGCCAGATCGGCGTTGGAGAGGCCGGGATAGGCGCCAAGCATGGTCAGCGTGGCGAATTGCGGCTGCGTCACGCCAAGATCGGCCAGCGCCCTGTCGACCCTCAGCCGATGCGCGCCGGCAGCCTGCCGCAGGAGATAGCCGAGATAGCCTTCCTCGCCACGTTTGCCTTCGCCCGGAGCGGGAACTGTCGGATTTGCCTTGCGCATGATATCAGAGCTCTTATATATTGTTCGTGTGCTGATACTATGACGATGTAGAGTTCATGACGATGGGGCATCGAATTTTTCTTGCCGGCGCCTCGGGCGCCATCGGACAGCGGCTCATCCCGCAGCTTCTGGCCGCCGGCCATCATGTGACGGGTACCACGCGCAGTCCTGACAAGGCCGCGACATTGCGTTCCCTCGGCATCGAACCGGTGATCGTCGATGTCTTCGATGCCGAGGTCCTGTCGCGCCGCATGCTTGCCGCCCGGCCGGACATCGTCGTCCATCAGCTGACCGACCTGCCGCCAGGGCTGGATCCGAGCCGGATGGGCGAGGCGGTTGTTCGCAATGCCCGCATCCGCGAGGAGGGTACCCGCAATCTGGTCGCTGCGGCCGCCGCGTCCGGCGCCCGGCGCATGGTCGCTCAAAGCATCGCCTGGGCCTATGCGCCGGGACCGGAGCCGCATGGCGAAGCCGACCCGCTGGATAGCGAGGCGAGCGGCAACCGCGGCATCAGCGTCGGCGGCGTCATCGCCTTGGAAAAGGCTGTTCTAAACGCGCCATTCGCCGGAGTCGTCCTGCGATATGGCCAGCTCTATG
Organism: Mesorhizobium loti; assembly: GCF_013170705.1. Lineage (NCBI taxonomy): Bacteria > Pseudomonadati > Pseudomonadota > Alphaproteobacteria > Hyphomicrobiales > Phyllobacteriaceae > Mesorhizobium > Mesorhizobium loti. The sequence goes on from NZ_CP033334.1 coordinate 2,153,777, forward strand.
GACCGGGAACGGGAACCGATGCGGCTGCCGGCGCGTCGCCGGTGCATGTCGATGCTGCCGCCCATGCGGCGCTGCTAGCACTCGAAAAGGGTGCGCCCGGCGTCTTCAACGTGGCGGAACCCAACCAGGCTGTCTCGACGCAAAAGGCGGTCGAGGAACTGGGTTGGCGTGCTGATTTCCGTTTGCCTGCCTGAATTCGGAGACGTCGAGATGATCGGCAATCAAGCTCGTCCGCGCGCCGGCCAATCTGTCATCGCGGTCAGCGCTGTCGGGGTTTTGTTCGCGCTCGCGGCAAAGTGGACCGGCCCGGATTTCACGCGCGTCGCGTCGAAAGGCATGGAAATGCATATGCAGATGGCAAATGCCGATGTGAACGGTGTTGCCGGGGCGCGGCCGAAAACGGTCGTCACGCCGGTCTCCTGCGAAAAACTGCCTGACGTGCCGGGCAAGTCGATCACCACGGTGATCGTGGCATTTCCACCAGACGGTTTTACGCCTCGTCACCGGCATCCGGGCTCGGTCAGCGCCTTCGTCCTGAAGGGCACTCTGCGCTCGCGGCTCGAAGGCAGCCCGGCCGGTACCTACACCCAAGGACAAACATGGTTCGAGCCGTCCGGCGCGGTCCATCTCTTCGCCGAGAATGTCAGCACCACCGAGCCCGCCGAACTCTTGGCGACCTTTGTCGCCGACGACGATTGCGGGACGCTGACCATACCGGACTGAGCGCGGGGCAGGCTGCCTCGCGATCAGAGGCCTGCAAGACGAAATCAGCTGGTTTCACGGGCACAATGGCGCCTTTGATGTCGCCATTGTGGTTGTCATGTCGTGCCGCCCGGCGTATCAGGCGGGTCTGCCTTTTGATGTCGGCGAGCCGCCCCGGTGCTTTCCAGAAACCACAGCGAAGTCTACGCCCGCCGGCTGCGCGCGGTGCTTCTGAGATCCATTCCTCTGCTCGAGGCGCGCGGCATCGCCGTGGTCATCCTCGCCGGCGTCGTCGGCATCATGGCCGGCATACTGGTGACCGCGATGAGCCAGATCGTGCAGGATTTGCACGGGCTTCTGTTCGGCGTTCAGCCCGGCGGCCGGCTGTCCGGAATGTTCTCGCTCGCCAATCCCGTGCAGGCGCTGATACCGGCGATCGGCGGCGCCCTGCTCGGGCTGACGGTGATCTGGCTGCGGTTGCGTAAATTCCGCACTCCGGTCGATCCGATCGAGGCCAACGCGCTCTATGGCGGGCGCATGTCGCTGACCGACACGTTCATCATCGCCGGCCAGACCATGATCTCCAGCGGCTTCGGCGCGTCGGTCGGACTGGAAGCCGGCTACACGCAGGTCGGGTCCGGCCTGGCATCGCGGCTGGCGCGCATCTTCAGGCTGCGGCGCAACGATGTCCGCGTCCTCGTCGGTTGCGGCGCGGCCGGCGCCATCGCCGCCGCCTTCGATGCGCCGCTGACCGGTGCCTTCTATGGTTTCGAGCTGGTCATCGGCATCTACTCGGTCGCCAATGTCGCGCCTGTCATGACGGCGGCCATCTGCGCTTCGCTGACGGCGGAAATGTTCGGCGGCGTGCCGTTTCCGCTCGAGCTTTCGGGACTGCCGCAACTCACCGCCAGCCAGTACGTGCCGTTCCTGCTGCTCGGACTGCTCGGCGGCGCCGCTTCGATCGCCATCATGCAGCTGGTGACGCTGATCGAACGTGGTTTCAACAGGCTGTCGGTCGATGCCTCGCTGCGCCCCGTCATCGGTGGCGTCATCGTCGGCCTCCTGGGGCTGATCACGCCGCAGGTCCTGTCCAGCGGCCACGGCGCGCTGCATCGCGAGTTCGCCATGAACTATGGTCTGACCGTGGTGGCCAGCGTCTTCGTGCTGAAATTGGCGGCGTCGGCGGTCTCGCTTGGTTCGGGCTTTCGCGGCGGCCTGTTCTTTGCGTCGCTGTTCCTCGGTGCGCTGCTCGGCAAGGCATTCGCCGGCGTGATGGCGCTGGTTTCGCCGGCAACCGGTATCGACCCCTCGGTCGCCGCCGTCGTTGGCATGACCTCGCTTGCCGTCGGTGTCGTCGGCGGTCCGCTGACGATGACTTTCCTGGCGCTGGAATCGACCCGCGACCTGACACTGACCGGCGTCGTGCTGGCGGCCTCGATCATGGCGGCGATCCTGGTGCGCGAGACATTCGGTTATTCGTTCTCGACGTGGCGCTTCCACCTGCGCGGCGAGACGATCCGCAGCGCGCACGATGTCGGCTGGATGCGCAGCCTCACCGTCGGCTCGATGATGCGCAAGGACATCAAGACCATCGATGCCTCGACGACACTGGGCGCCTTCCGCAAGCAGATTCCGCTGGGCTCCGCCCAACGCGTCATCGCCGTCGACCCGGGCGATCAGTATGTCGGCGTGCTGATTGTGGCCGAACTGCACAGCGACCCCTCCGGCGGCGACGTGCCGGTACGCGATCTTGCCCAGTACAAGGACGCGGTTCTGGTTCCCAGCATGAACGTGCAGGCCGCCGCCGAGACGTTCCAGCGCGCCGGAGCCGAGGAACTGGCCGTCGTCGAGGATTTCACCGACCATATCGTGCTCGGGCTGCTGACCGAGGGACACCTTATGCGGCGCTATGCCGAGGAGCTCGAAAAAGCGCGTCGGGACCTGTCCGGCGAGGGGTAGAGGTTCTCCCTGCGCTTTCCCGAAGGTTGCTGCATATTTCACCGACAGATCTTCCCAGCTTGCGAGCCTGGCCCAGCCATTGGCGAGGTCCTGGCGCCACGCGTGGCTTGCCAGTTGTGCAGTGGTACTGTACAGATTGTTAAGTGAAGCGAGGAGACAGCATGCGCAAGGCCTCTGGCGCGGCTTCGGCAAAGACGGGCGACGCGCCCGCCGCGACCCATGCACATGAAGTGCTGGGCATGCGCCTCAAGAGCCTTCGCCTCGCCCGCAGGCTGTCATTGCGGGAGCTTGCGGAGGCGACTGGAACCAGCGCCAGTTTCATCAGCCAGCTCGAACGCGGCCTGACCGGGGCCAGCACCGCATCGCTCAACCAGATGGCTTCGGCGCTTGGCGTCAGCGTCGCCATGTTGTTCGAGGAAAGCGCGGCGCAAAATCATGGCGTCCTGAGACGAAGCGAGCGGCCGAGCCTGCCGCCCAGCGACGGCTGCCGCAAGATGCTGTTGTCGCGCCCGCCGCTGAGCGACATGGAAGTCTATGTCGGGGAATTCGACATTGGCGGCTCGACCGGGCCCGATCGCTACACTCACGGCGACGCGCACGAGATGCTCGTCGTGCTGCGCGGGATCGTCGAGGTCTCGCTGGGCGAGGCGCGCCACGTCCTCGAGGAGGGCGACAGCATCGAATACACGACGTCGACACCGCATCGCTCAGAGAACATCGGCAGCGGCCGAGCCGAAGTGATGTGGATCATCGCGCCGCCGACCTCGGCGCGCGCCGAACTCGAACAATATACGGCCTGGAAACCGCTCGCGGCCAGGTAGTCCGATCAAAACGCGGGCATGAATGGGAGAGTTAGTGTGATGTTTAAATCGAGATTTGCAGGCCTCGGCGCCATTCTGGCGCTTGGCGTTGTGGCCGGCGCGGCCTTTGCGCAGGACAAGCCGGTGGCGGGCGAGGTGAAGGAAGGTTCGCTCAAGGGCAAGACCCTGACGCTCGTTTCCTATGGCGGCATCTACCAGGACGGCCAGGCCGCGGCGCTGAAGGAATTCGTCGACAAGTCCGGCGTCAAGCTGCTCAATGACGGCCCGACCGAGATCGCCAAGTTGCAGGCGCAGGTCGAGTCCGGCAACGTCACCTGGGACGTTGTCGATACCGACGACCTGCCGCCTTACGTCTATTGCGGCAAGCTGTTCCAGAAGCTGGATCTGACGAAGCTCGACGTCTCGAAAATCCCGGAAGGCCAGGTCGGCGAATGCTCGGTGCCGGCGATGAACTACGGCGTCGTGCTGATGTACAACACCGAGAAGTACAAGGATAATCCGCCCAAGAGCTGGGCCGACTTCTTCGACACGGCAAAGTTCCCGGGCGTGCGCGGAATCGACGGCTCCGGCAGCCCGACCGGCGGCTTGCTCGAACAGGCGTTCAAGGTCGCCGGCGGCGATCCGAACGCGATGACGGTGGCCGATATCGACAAGGCCATCGACGTGGTCCGCAAGCTCGGCCCCGACACGATTTTCTGGAAGACGGGTGCCGAATCGCAGCAGCTCGCCGAATCCGGCGAAGCCGATATGCTGATGATGTGGACCGGCCGCGCCATGACCGCGGTCAAGAACGGCGCCAAATATGCGCCCGCCTGGCAGGATTGGCTGGTGGTGATGGACCAGATGACGATCCCAGTCGGCGTCAAGGACACGGACGCGTCCTACGCGCTGCTCAATGCCTATCTCGGCAAGCATGCCCAGGAAGTCCTGGCGGAACAGACGTCCTACACGCCGATCAACAGCGACGCGCAGCCCAAGGTCGACGCTTCCGTCGCCGCCTTCCTGACCAATACTCCGGACCGCCAGAAGCAGGGCTACAAGCAGAACTTCAAGTTCTGGGTCCCGAACTTCGCGGTGGCGCAGGAGAAGTGGTCGGCGCTGATGGCCGGCAACTGACCGGCTGAAGCAAAGGCAAGGCCCGTGAGCGCGCACGAACCGACGACGCCATCCGCCCCGACACGGGCCGGATGGGCATGGCGGCCGTTCGCGCTCACGCTGCCGGCGCTGGTCTTGCTTGCCGCGGTGATAGGCTATCCGCTGCTCACCATCGTGCTGCGCAGCCTGTCGGAGCCGCAATGGGGCGCGCAGAACTACGTCTGGTTCTTCGGCGCGCCCATCAATCTCACGGTGCTACAGCGCACTTTCACCATCTCGGCCTGGGTGACGATCGTCTGCGTGATCTGCGCTTACCCTTACGCCTATCTGATGACCGCCGTCGGGCCGCGCGTGCGGCTCGTCCTGGTGCTCTGCGTGCTCATCCCGTTCTGGGTAAGCGGTGTCGTGCGCACGCTCTCCTGGGTGATCCTCTTGCAGGATTCGGGCGTCATCAATTCGCTGCTGCGGGCGGCCGGTTTTGACGGCATCCGGCTGATCCGTACGCAGACCGGCGTGGTTATCGGCATGGCGCAAGTGCTTCTGCCCTTCATGATCCTGCCGCTCTATTCGGTGATGAAGGGCATCGACCTCAGGCTGATGCGGGCCGCGCAAAGCCTGGGCGCGCGACCTTCGCGTGCGTTCTTTACCGTCTACCTGCCGCTGTCGCTGCCCGGCGTCTATGCCGGCGCGATCATCGTGTTCATCCTGGCGCTGGGCTTCTACATCACGCCGGCGCTGCTCGGCGGACCGCGCTCGACCATGCTGTCGACGCTGGTGCAGACCCAGGTGCTCAGCCTGCTGCAATGGGGCCGCGGCGGCGCCATGGGCGTGGTGCTGCTCGTCACCACGTTCGTGCTTCTGGCGCTCGCGGCACCCGTGATGCGCTCGCGATACCGGGAAGCGGGACGGAACTGATGGAGATGAAGCCGCTCACCCGCGTGATCCTCGGCCTCGTCTGCCTGCTGGTGGCGATATGGCTTGTCGCGCCGACCCTGGTCGTGGTGCCGATGTCGTTCAACGAGAACAAGTCGCTCGCCTTCCCGCCGCAAGGCTTCTCCTGGCAGTGGTACCAGAATTTCTTCACCAATCCTGACTGGTCGTCGAGCTTCCTCAACTCGCTGAAGGTCGCCTCGGTGGTCGCGGTACTGGCGACGGTGCTTGGCACGCTGGCGGCCTTCGGCCTTGATCGCATGAAGGCAGGGCCCGCCAACCTGTTGCGGATGCTGATGCTGACGCCGATGGTGGTGCCGGGCGTGGTGCTGGCCATCGGCATCTACGCCGTCTATCTCGACACCCATCTCGTCGGCACGCTGCTGGGCTTCGTGCTTGCCCACACCATCCTTGCTCTTCCCTTCGTGCTGATCGCGGTTTCCGCCAGTCTCGAAGTGTTCGACAGGCGCCTCGAGACGGCGGCGGCAAGCCTCGGCGCGGGAGCGCTGACCGCGTTTCGCACGGTGACGCTGCCGCTGATCCTGCCCGGCATGCTGTCCGGCCTGCTCTTTGCCTTCGCCACCTCCTTCGACGAGATCGTCGTGTCGCTGTTCATCACCAACCCCTACCTCAAGACCTTGCCCGTGCAGATATTCGCCTCGATCACGCGTGACGCCGACCCGACGGTTGCCGCCGTCGGCACGATCCTGCTTTTGGCCACCACGATCCTGATCGGCGGGGGCATGCTTCTTCTTGGCCACGAGCGGAAAGGACGCCCATGAAGCCGGAACAGGAGAGCAAGGGCGCGGCGATCGATCTCGAATCGATCAGCAAGGCCTATGGCGGCTTCAAGGCGCTGGATGGCGTTTCGCTGCGGATCGAGCCCGGCGAGTTCATGACGCTGCTTGGCCCGAGCGGCTCCGGCAAGACCACGACGCTGAACGTCGTGGCCGGCTTTACCGACGTGACCAGCGGCAAGCTGCTGGTCGGCGGCAAGAACGTGGTCGGCGTCCCGGCGCACAAGCGAAATATCGGCGTTGTCTTCCAGCACTACGCGCTTTTCCCGCATATGAGCGTCGGCCGCAACGTCGCCTATCCGCTGACGCTGCGTGGCGTCGAACCCGCAGCGCGAAAAGCACGCGTGGCAAGAGCGCTGGACATGGTCAAGATGGGCGACTTCGCGCATCGCTATCCCAGCGAGCTGTCGGGTGGCCAGCAGCAGCGCGTCGCGCTGGCCCGTGCCATCGTCTTCGATCCGCCGCTGCTTTTGATGGACGAGCCGCTCGGCGCGCTCGACAAGAAGCTGCGCGAATGGCTGCAGCTCGAGATCAAGCGCATCCATCGTGAGCTCGGCACCACATTCGTCTACGTGACGCACGACCAGGAAGAGGCGCTGGTCCTGTCGGACCGCATCGCCGTCTTCAACCGCGGGCGGATCGAGCAAGTCGGCACCGGCCGCGAACTCTACGATGAACCGACGACGCTGTTCGTCGGCCGCTTCATCGGCGATTCCACGGTGCTGCGCGGAGAGGCGCGAAGCGATGGCGCCAGCACTGCGTTGCGCATCGCCGGCGAGACGGTGACTGTGCCGCGGCGGATGGCGGGTGAAGCCCGTCCGGTCATGCTGCTGCGCCCCGAAAAGCTTGCCATCCGCCGGCCCGGCCAGATCGCGGCGGGCACCAACAACCGGCTGCCGGGGACGATCGCGGAAGCCATCTATCTCGGCTCGGGATCGAAATATGAAGTCAGGCTCGCCGACGGCACCACGGCGATCGTGCGCTCGCCGCTGACCGGCGAGAGTTTTGGCCTGGGCGAGAAGGTGGAGCTTTGCTTCGACGGTGCCGATGCCAAGATTCTGGCCGATGACAGCACGGCCGACGCGACGCTGACCTGATCCAACTCTTTGTTTTAACGCAATCCCGAACGGAAAACCGTTTCACACTTTTCCTGGAATTGCTCTTCCTGAAAGTCCATCCCATGCAAGCCAAACGCAACGGCGACATATCATTCTGGTATGCGGATCTGGGCGGGGTTCCCACGCCCCGGCCGCCCTTGCCCGGCGATATCGAGGCCGATGTCGCGATCGTCGGCGCCGGCTATACCGGGCTGTGGACCGCCTATTATTTGAAGAAGGCCAGGCCGTCGCTGCGCGTCGTGCTGATCGAGCGCGAGTTTGCCGGTTTCGGCGCTTCGGGCCGCAATGGCGGCTGGCTGTCGGGTGGCTTCTCCTGGTCGCGCGAAAAGTATCTCAAGACCTCGACCCGGCAAGGGGTAAGCGCCATGCAGGCGGCCATGGCGGGTTGCGTCGACGAGGTGATCCGGGTGGCGAGCGCGGAAGGTATCGATGCCGATATCCGCCGCGTCGACAATCTGACGGTGGCCACCAACCCGGCGCAGCTCGAACGCGCGCGCGAGGAATGCGAAACGATCCGCGCCTGGGACGTCGATCCGGGCCGCGTCGAGATGCTGGATCAAGCGGCGACGCGGGCGCGCATCAATGTGCGCAATGTCATGGGCGGTTTCGTGGTCCATGGCCAGGCGCGGGTGCAGCCGGCCAAGCTGGTGCGCGGGCTTGCCGCCGCCGTCGAGCGGCTGGGCGTGCCGATCTACGAACAGACGACGGTGACGTCCATCGCCAAGGGCATCGTGACGACCGACCGCGGCACGGTGCGGGCGGAGACCGTCATCCGCGCGACGGAGGGTTTTACCGCAGGCATTCCCGGCGAGGAGCGGACCTGGCTGGCGCTCAACAGCGCGCAGATCGTGACCGAGCCGCTGTCCGAGGCGCTTTGGCGCCAGATCGGCTGGGAAGGCCACGAGCTTCTCGGCAACGCCGCCCACGCCTATTGCTATGCCCAGCGTACGCGCGAGGGGCGCATCACCATGGGCGGGCGCGGCGTGCCCTATCGCTACGGCTCGCGCACCGACATCAATGGGCGGACGCAGCAGGCCACGATCGACCAGTTGCATCAGATCCTGACGACGCTGCTGCCGCAGACGGCGAACTGCCGCATCGAGCACGCCTGGTGCGGCGTGCTCGGCGTGCCGCGCGACTGGTGCACGACCGTTGGCCTCGATCCCGCCACCCGTATCGGCTGGGCCGGCGGCTATGTCGGGCTTGGCGTGTCGAGCTCCAATCTTTCGGGGCGCACGCTGGCCGACCTGATCCTTGGCCAGCAGACGGAGCTGACGAAGCTGCCCTGGGTCAACCGCAAGGTCAGGCCATGGGAGCCGGAGCCGTTTCGCTGGCTCGGCGTGCATTCGATGTACCAGCTTTATCGCATCGCTGACGGGCGCGAAGCCGCCGGGCTTGCGCATACGTCGAGACTGGCCGCGCTCGCCGACAGCATTACCGGTCACTGATCCATGGAGCCCAATTTGATCGATCTTTCGACCTTCCACGATCTCGCCAAGGCCGACATCGGCGCGTTCTCACCCAAGCCCACATCCATCGAGGGAGATCAGGTCGAAGCCGCGCGCTCACTTTTCCAGTCACCGGACGGCACCGTCGATATCGGTATCTGGGAGTGCACGCCCGGCCGCTTCACCGCCGACCGGTCGGATTCGTCCGAAATTTGCCACATCATTTCCGGACGGGTGGAGGTGAGCCGCGCCGACGGCGAGGTGCGTGAGTTGGGGCCGGGCGACCTTCTCGTGCTGCCGCGGGGATGGAAGGGCGAATGGCGGATCCGGGAGACCACGCGCAAGCTCTATATGATCCAGTCGGCGGGGTGATCGACGGACGTCGGCGCCGCACCGAAATCAGTGCTCGATCGGCCCCTTGGCCATCACCAGCGCCGTGCCGGCGGTGGTCGGACGCTCGATGACGCGGCGTACGCGCGGTGGCTCGTCGCCACTGTGCAGAGCCCGCAAGCGTTCGCCGACCATGGCGTCCGCATGGGTGATGCGGCCGTTGTGCCTGACATATTCGAGCCAGGTCGGGGTGTGGTAGTGCTCGATCCATATCGTCGGATTTTCGAGATCGCGCGCCAGCGTCCAGTTGCGGGCACCGTCGCGGCGGCGGATGCGGCCGCGTTCGGCCATGGTGGCTAGGAACTCCGCCTCGTCCTCATGGCGGATGATGTACTCGATCATGATGGCAATGGGACCGCTGCGCGGCTTCAGGTCCAGCGCCAGATGCGGCTCCTTGAAGCGGTTGAGCGGGTCGAGGTTCAGCACCTGCTGCTGCGGCAGCGGTAGCACAAATCCGATGGCGCCGCCGGCGAGCATGGCGATGGCGGCCGCGATCAGCGCCGTCTCGGCGCCATGCGCATCGGCCACGACACCCCAGATCCAGCTGCCCAGCGCGATGCCGCCAAAGGTCGCGGTCTGATAGACCGACAGCACACGGCCGACCACCCAGCGTGGCGTTGCCATCTGCACGGTGACGTTGAAGTGCGACAGCGCGATCACCCAGCAGGCGCCGCCGACCAGCAGGCCAAGCGACGTCTGCCAGGCGTGATGGCTGATCGCGGCATTGAAGGCGCAGACGGCGAAGCCGGCGAAGGCACAGCGCACCATCGTCTCGCTGGAGAGCATTTGCCGCAGCCGCACGCTGATCAGCGCGCCGCCGACGGCACCGATGCCGAAGGAACCCAGCATGATGCCGTAGGTCAAGGCGTCGCCCTTGACGACGTCGCGCGCGACGAGCGGCAAGAGCGCCAGGACGGCACCGGCGCTGAAGCCGAAGGCGGCACCCCTGACCAGCACCTTGCCGATGTTGGGCGACATGGCGACATAACGCAGGCCGGCGCCCATGGCAGCACCCAGCGACTCGCGCGGCAAGGTCGATACCGGCACGTCAGGCTTCCAGCGCGCCATCACGACGATAAGGCCGATATAGCTGACCGCGTTCGCCGCGAAGGCGGCCGCGGCGCCGGCGGCCGCGACAATGATGCCGCCGATCGCCGGCCCGACGCTGCGTGTCAGGTTGAAGCCCATGGAGTTCAACGCAACGGCCGCGGGCACCTTGTTGCGGGGCACCATATCGCCGACGGACGCTTGCCAGGATGGGCTGTTGAGCGCTGTGCCGCTGTCGATCAGGAAGGTGAAGGCGAGCAGCGTCCAGGGCGTCATCAGGCCATACCAGGTGAACACCGTCAGAAGCACCGAAACGACGAGCATGAAGGTCTGCGCCACCAACATCACCTTGCGCCGGTCGAAGCTGTCGGCGATGGCGCCGGCGACAAGCGCGAACAGCATGATCGGCAAGGTGGTCGAGGCCTGGACCAGGGCGACCTGATAGGGCGAGGTGGCGATCGTGGTCATCATCCAGGCGGCACCGACGCCCTGGATCAGACCACCGAAATTGGAAACGAGACTTGCGGACCAGACGGCGCGGAAAATGCCATGCCGGAAGGGCGCCAGCGCCGAAGCGCCTTCGCTTTCCGGTTTCTCGTCAATCATGGATAGGTCCCTGCCACGGCGTGCTGATCCTTGCGGTGATCCGTTTCTCCGCATCGTTTGCCGAAACTATGGCATCGCGCCGCAAAGGGCGAATGTCATGCGAGGAAGATCATGGTCCAACAAGGGGATAGAGGAGGGCCACACCTCCGCATCGCGAAAAGCCAGGCCATCACTCGCGGCCGGACGCCGGCCATGGCGCACATGGTCCGCCGATCGGCCAGGGCTAACCTGGGGGTTTTGCGAGAGGCCATTGCGACGACTACCGCGCTATCGAGCTCCGGCGACTTGCCGGATGATGGACGTCGCGGGCAAAAGCCCCGTGCATCCCCGCAGGTTGCTTCAGAACCCGTTCTGGATGCGCTCGAAGATGACGTTGGTGAAGGCCGATATCTGGCCACCGATGAACGGACCCGTGAGCGCCACCACCAGCATGATGGCGACGATCTTCGGCACGAAGGTCAAGGTGATTTCCTGGACCTGCGTCAGCGCCTGGATGAGGGCAATGCCGATGCCGACCGCCATGGCGACCAGCACAACCGGCGCGGAGGCGGTCAGCACCGTCCACACCGCGTACTGGACGATGTCGAGTGCGTCGGCCTCGTTCATGCGGGACGTTGGCCTAGCTTGCCGGCTTGATCGACACGCCGGAGCCGACGGGAACCGTGGTGCCATCCTGGAGCACTGCGATCAGTCCGTTGCTGCCAAGCGTCACCGAAGCCACCGTGCCGGTAGTCTTGCCATCGGCCGAGGTGATGTTGCGGCCTATGAGAGCGTCGGCCTGCGACAACGCCGAGGACTGCATGATCTGGTTGAGCTTGGTGTTGGTCTGCACCGATTGCTCGACCTGCGAGAAGGTGGCGAGCTGCGCGACGTACTGCGTCGAATCCATCGGCTTGGTCGGGTCCTGGTTCTTCATCTCGGCGATCAGAAGCTTCAGGAACGACTGGTAGTCGACCGCTGTCTTCGAAGTCGGCGTGGTCGTCGAATTGGCGCCAACCGGAATCGTCGTCGTCATGTCCACGGTCATCAGTAGCGTGCTCCCACGGCCAGCGGGCGCGGTGCGCCCGGAACATCGTCATTGCCGCCAAGCGCGCGGCGTTCGAGAGGATAAAGCGAACGGATCGCCTTCAAAGCCTCGTAGATATGATCCTCGCCGACCATGCGGTCGATCTGCTTCAGGGCGCTGCAGATGTCGGCGTCCTCGAAACTCGCGATGAGCAGCGGCAATGAGCGGCGGAACATCTCGCGCGCCTCGCCAGCACCAGCCGGGTTGATCAGCATGACCTGAACGATGAAATACAGCTGCCTGAGCGGCGTCGATGCCTGGTCGGCCTGGATCACATGGCTTTCGAGCAGGAATTGCACGTCGTTCATCAGTTCAATGGTGACCTTGCGGTCGACACGGATGACGGCACCATTGATGTAGATCTTCTCGTTGGGCTTCAGCGATATCTTCAGCGTGTTGGTCATTGAATGCCGTCGCGGATGATCTGGGACACTTCGATCAGCCCTTCGAAATTGTTGGTGCGGCCCTGGCGAATGTCCTCGGCCTCGCGCAGCAGCCACAGGCCGATGGAAATCAGGTTGGCGCGCAATTCCTTGGGTAGCGCGTTGTCGCTGGAGCCGAGATCCTCGACGAAGGTGGTCCAGACGCGGTTGGTGAAATGCAGCGCCTCCACCGCCTCCATCGAAGCCTGGCCGGCCACCGCCGCCGCCGCCAGCATGTCGATCGAGCGGGTCAGGAGTTCGCGCTCACGATCCTTGGCGTCCGAGACGGAGGTGCTTTGGACGTCGGCATAGGAAAATTGGTACATCGTTGGCTCTACCGTTCCGCTGGGAGTTGTCAGGTCAGGTAATTCAACAGGCTGAGCTGCTGCAGGCGCGCCGTCAGAGCGAAGGACGTCTCGATATGCTGCGTCAGATCGGCGACGCGGGTCGCGGCTTCGGCCGGGTCGACGGCCTCGAGATCGAGGATGTGCCGTTCGAACAGGTCGACCTGCGTCTTCATGCGGTCGCTGGCATCGGAGACACGTTTCTGCACGATGCCGGTTTCGGACTGGACCTGGGCGATGCCGCTCAGCGCCTCGCCGACCAGTGTCTGCGAGTGGCTGACGATGCTGTCCTTCGCCGCCTGGCTGATGTTGGTGGACATCAGGCTGGAGACGATGGCGGCGGCCATCGCGAGCTTCTTGATGCCGTCGCTGTTGGCACTGGTCGAGGTGGCGGTGGTTTCGTTGAGGGCGATGCGGCTGACGATCTGCTGGTCGGTGGCGTTCGACATGTTGGCCTGCCAGCCCGCGCCGAGGAATTGCGGCGTAACATCATTGGTGATGAAGTCGTCCATCTGGGCGGTGGTGATATTGGCGGCGGCCGGATCATTGGGCGTGAAGCCGAATTTGGCGACGAAGGAGGCATCGAAGGCGGCCTTGGCCGTTGAGCCCGCGGCGGTGAAATCGTTGATCGGCTTGACGTCGGTGTTTGTGCCGGCGAACAGATACTCGCCGTTGACACTGGTGTTGAGGATCGAGGCAAGCTGCTGGATCGTCGTCTGCCCGGTCGATTGGGTCAGGCTGTCGGAGTTGTCGCCCGAAGACGCGGTGGTCAGGCTGGACAGGAAGGTCTGCGCCACGCCGGAGAGTTGGCCGAGCGCGGTCTGGGTCGACGCAAGCCGGGCGGTGACCAGACCGTTGGAATCGACGATCACGTTCAGCCGGTCGAGGTCGCGCGAGAAGGTGACGGATTGGGCGGTGCGTCCGCCCAATGCCAGGCCGACATCGGCGACCTTGCCAGTCGATGATTCCTTCGTTGCTTTGACGAGGTCGGCCTGCATGCGCATCTGTTGATAGCGCATGGCATTGGAGAGGGCGGCCGAGGAAACTGAGGTCATGTATTATCCCACCGCGTTCAACAGGGCCGTCATCATGTCGTCGACGGTCTTCATCATCCGGGCCGATGCCTGATAGGTGTGTTCGAGGTCGAGCAGCAGCGACATCTCCTGGTCGACATTGACGCCGGTCGCATTGGACAGCGCCTCGGAGCTGCGCTGTGCCAGCGCTTCCTTCGCGTTGGCGGCTGTCGAAGCCTGCTGGCGCATGCCCTGGAGCCAGCCGATCGAATTGGCGGCGTAGTCGGAAACGCTGGAGGTAGCCGAAATGCCGGCGGCGGGATCGAACGTCATCGGCTGGTCGAGCCGATCGCCATAGGCAACCAGAAGGCTGGAATAGGAAGCACCGCCGCTGGTGTTGGAGACGTAAGCAGCGCCGTTGGCGCCGCCGTCGCGCAGCAAGGTCGGATTGCCGCCGGTGCTCGGATCCATCGCCGTATTGATGCTGATCGTGGAAGCCAGGCCATTGACCAGAGTGCCCGCGGCCGGCACCGCCGGCGCGCCGGACCAGGTGAACAGGCCAGCGGCATTGGGCATCGAGGTCGCGGTCTCGGCAAAGGCCGTGATCAGGCCGCGCGCGGTCTCGTCGAGCTGGCTCTGCATGGTCGAGGCGACGCCGTCGCGCAATTGCAGCAGGCCGGCGAGCTTGCCGCTGGCGCTGGTGTTGCCGCCGGCTCCCGCGGAGACCGGCACGTTGTCGATATAGACGGTGTTGCCGGTGGCTCCGGCGGCATAGCCGGCCGATGGCGTGAAGCTCACCGTGCGCGGTATGGTCTCGAACAGCGTGGTGCCATCGCCCGTCGTGATGACCATGTCGTTGTCGCCGCGCGTGAAGGTCGATACGGGAACATACTCCGAGATCTTTTTCAGCAGCGCGTCGCGCTGGTCGAGCGCGTCGGAAACGTCGGTGCCTGAACGGGTCCCGGACATGACCGCCTGGTTGGCGTCCTGGAACTGGCTGAGCAGCGAGTTGAGGTCCTTGACCGCCGTGTCGATCTGGCTGTCGGTCTGGGTGCGGAAATCCTGAACGGCCTGGGAGCCTTCATTCAGGGAGCGCACGACCTGCCTGGCCGCGTCGATGACGCTGGAGCCGAGATTCTGGTTGGACGGCGAGGTGGCGTAGAGTTGCAGCGCCTGCTGCAGATTGGCGATGGCGGTCGAGGGCGAGGAGGCGTTGTCGACGCCGTTGACCGAAACGTCCAGCTGATCCATGCCGCTGTAGAGCGCGTTCTGGCCGCTATACGCCGACAAGGCGCTGAGATTTTGCCGGAAGAGCAGGTCGTTGGTTACGCGCTGGATATCAACCGAACGCGCGCCTGGCGCCGTGCTGGTGACGACGGCGATGCGGCGCGTATAGTCTGGATTGGAGGCGTCTGCGACGTTGCGCGAGACAACGCTGGTCTGCCGCGCGGTGTTCATAAGCGCCGATTGGGCGATGCTCAATGCGGAAGATAACGACATGCTGGTCTTTCACGGGCCACGCCCGGTTTATCTCTTCAGGTTGACAAGGACGTCCATCAGGTCGGAACCGGTCTGGAAGACTTTCGAATTGGCGGTGTAGCTGCGCTGCGCGGCGATCATGTCGGTCAGCTCTTCGGCGATATCGACATTGGAATTCTCGAGCGCGCCGGAGATGATCGAGCCCAGCTTGCCTTCATTGGCAAAGCCGACGCGGATCGCGCCGGATTCGGTGCCCTGCGCGTAGACATTGCCGGGGAGGGCCTTGAGCTGGTCAGGGCTCTGCACATCGGCCAGCGGAATCTTGTAGAGCGCCTTGGTGGAGCCATCCTTGTACTGGGCGTAGATGGTGCCGTCCTTGCCGATCTGGACCTTGTCGATGGTGCTCGGCGCGTTACCGTTCACCTGGGCGTCGGAAACCGTGTAGCCGGTGCCGAGCTGGGTCAGTTTCGACAGGTCGAGATCGAGGCTCGCGCCGCCCGGCACGGTGAACGTGACGTCGGTGGGCGTGCCGGTGAGCTTGCCGGTGGTGGCGTCGAAGGTCAGGTTGGCGGTGCCGAGTGCGCCGCCGGTGTAGGGGAACGATGTGCCAGGCGTCGCCTTGGACTGATCGAAGACCGCCACCTCCCAGGTGCCGGCGCCGGTGTTGGTGAAATAGACGTCGAGCAGCTTCTTGTTGCCGAGATTGTCGTAGGTGACCATCGACGATTTCTGGGTGTATTGTGCGGTGGCGGCGTTGGCACTGGGCAGGTTGGCGGCGACGACCGGTGTCGCGCCCGCCGGCAGATTGCCACTGAAAATGCCTGCGGTGCTGGGCGTTGCGGTCAATCCCTGGTCGGAGATGACAACCGGCACCAGACCTTCGAAGCCGTTCACCGTCGCCGCCGGCACGCCGTTTTCGTAGCTGTAGGCCATGAGCTGGAAGCCGGCCGCGTTGACGAGCCTGCCCTGTGCGTCGGGAACGAAAGCGCCGGCGCGGGTCAGGAAGGGCGTGCCGCTCGGGTCCTGGACGACAAAGAAACCATCGCCGCTGACGGCTAGGTCGGAGACCGAGGTCGTGTATTGCAGGACGCCCGGATCGCTGACCGCTTGCCGGATCGTCGTGGTGACGCCGCCGGAATTGTAGGCGCCGCCCGTGGACGGCATGATCAGCGTCGAAAATTCGGTGGAGGATCGCTTGTAGCCGTTGGTGTCGGAGTTGGCGATGTTGTCGGCTGTCGTCGACAGGCGGTTTGCCTGGGCGTTCATGCCGGAAACGCCGGTCCGCATCATTCCGTAGAGGCTCATCGAGATGTCTCCGCAATATCCATGCCACTGGCAGCGAGGCTACGCGCCCTGTCTTGCGCGAGGCTGGCGCGGCACGGCATCAGAACACGAGCCGGTAGCCGAGGAAGCGTTTGGAATCGATCGGGTCGGTGCCCAGCTTCTCGCGCAGCTTCTTGCGCAATTTGCTGATGTGGCTTTCGACAACGTTCTCCTCGACCTCTTCGTCGAAGATGCCGTAGATGGCGTTGAAGACCTGGGTCTTGGTAACCCGGCGGCCGCGGTTGCTCGCCAGATATTCGAGGATGCGGCGTTCGCGGCGCGGCAAGGGCAGCGGCTGGCCGTCGATCTCGGGATCGCGGCCGTCCATGAAGATGCGCATGGCGCCGATCTCGGTGTAGGCGACATCCTCATGGGCGCGACGGCGGATGGCGGTGATACGGGCCAGGATCTCTCTGATATGGACGGGCTTGCGGATGACGTCGTCGACGCCGCTCTCGAACAACCGCAGCGTGTTCTCAAGCGAATGCTGCTCGCTGAGCGCAATGACAGGAGCGCCGGTGCGGTCGCGGATCTGGCGCGGCGAGATGGCGCCTTCGCGGCAGTCGCCGATAAGGAAGGCCCGCACCGAACGCAGGTCGGTGTCGGCGGCCGAGTTCACCCACTCGCCGAATTCGCCGGGCGCGAAGCCCGCGCAGGCGACGCCCTCGCGATCAAAAAGTGAATTGTATCCCTCAGTCACGAGCTCTCGCTCGTCAACGATAACGATCATCGGCCCCGCCTTCCGAATCAGCACATCTGCCCCGTGGGGAAAGGCGTAACCGCTGGTGGGAATCGTGAACAACCGTCATTTCTTGTAACTAGTTTCTTGGGAGTCTGGAATCGTGTCGGTTGCATTAGCGTGCAGCCAGATATGCTTGCGGCGGGAAGTTCTGGGCAAGTCAAAACGGCAAGCCCAAAGCAGCGGAATCGGCACATTAGAAGCAGAAAATGCGCTCACTGGTTGCAAAAGGCGCGGGCGTTGGTTGTCCATCTGCCAAAGCCGGTGGCAACCATGTTGGCGATCACCCGGCAGACATAGACCTTCTGCGCCGGGTCGTTGTCCGGGCCGGCATGATAACGGGCGACGGCCATCGACCATGTTTCGTGGCGGGCATGGAGACTGGCCAGGAAACGCGCCGCGTAGTCGACGTTCTGGCGCGGGTCCAGCATGTCCTCGACGCTGCGGAAATGCGACGCGTGGTAGTGGTGGTTGATCTGCATGCAGCCGAGATCGATCAGCGTCTTGCCCTCGCGTTGCGCGTTGGCGAAGGTGGCAAGCGCCTCGGTCCGGCTCCTCGGGAAAACCGCTTTTCCTTCTATATTCAATGCGTTAGGCTGCAGGCTGCCTTTCTTGCCCGTCTCGGTCAGGCCGACGGCATAGAGGATGCCGGCGGGCACGCCGTAGCGGTCGGCGGCGCGCAGGATCTCGGGCTCGCAGGGATTGGTTGCGGCGAGGGCGGCGTTCGCGAGGCTAGATAAATATATCGCCGCCAGCGCGCTCGCGAGATGGCGAAGCGGCGCGGCCGTAATCCTGCGCGTCATCATGGTTACCCCTTGCGGACTGCTGGCCCGGTTGCTGGCCGCCGGCGCCGTTGTTGCCACCGCCAGAGTTTCCAGGTTGGAAGGAGGACTGGTCGCGGCCAGGCGCGGCGGCGGGCGAGGCGGTTGTATCCGCCCGGGTTGTAGCCGGAACGGCCACTGACGGTTGCATGATGGTGACCTTGTCAACCTCGAAGCCGAGCCCACGCAGCGACTTGACGATCGCCTCGCTGTCGCTGGAAAGCCTGCGGTAGGCATCGTGTGTTTCGGGCTTCAGTTCAATCGAGAGTTGTTCTCCGGAGAGGCGAAGATGGGCGGTGACCATGCCCAGTTCGGCCGGGTGAAGTTCGATCTTCAACACATGTGTCGGAACGGCAACAGAGCCGGCCGTCTGGGCGGCCGCGGAGGTCGTCGAAAACGCCTGCCGCGGGCCACCATCTGCCGCTACGGCGTTGATTATGCTGAGCGCTGCCTGGCTCATGGGAGCCTGAGGCGGGGCAGGGAAGCTGCGTTCGGAGACCACGTCGATGCGCGCCGACGCCGGAAGCTGTTTTCCTGGCTCCAGCCGCAACGAGGACTGGACGTCGGCGATGGATTTCATTTGCGGTGCCGCCTGCTTCGACCCGGTACCAGGCACCTCGGCGGCCGTGGGCTCGGGTAGCGGGCCGGCAGCGATTGCATTGTCATGTCGCGATACGCCAGTGGCGGCGTCGCGGACGGACTGGCTGTCGAGCTTTGTCAGCGGTCCGTCGACGAGCGATACCCGCTCGGGCTTCGATATCGGCTCGAGGTCGTCATGCCCGGCGGAAGTCGCCCGATAGGCCTTGGGCAAGATCTGTCCGTCGGGCGCCGATCCCTGTCCGGCCTGGCCCGCTACGTCCGTCTTGGCCGATGTCGAGAAATGGCGCAGGTCATGAAACGCCATCAGCAAAGGCAGATGGTCGTCGAGCGGTGTTGCGCCGGCGTCGGTCGTCTGTGTTTCGGTGTCGGCGTCCTTGTCCGCCTCGACGTCCTTGCCGTCTTTCATGGATTTCGCAGTCGTCAATCCGGTCTCTGCGATCCTCGCCTTGCCTGCCGGCACCGGTTCGTCCTCGCCGGTTTGCGCCGCAAGGCCGGCAGCAAGCTTGCTCCAGCGCGGATCGTGTGCCCCGGTCTCGGTCGTCGGCTGCTTTTCCGCCTGGACTGCGCCGCGATGCACCATCCTGCCGAAACCAGCATCATCCTTCTTTCCAGGCACGGCCGGCTGCTCCGCCGTGCGCGTGGCGGTAAATCCTGGGAGGGCCGGGCCGAGGCTGGGGGTCATTTCGGGGCGGCTCCAAGCATCTGGTCGATCAGGTCGAGCTGTCGACGGGTTTTCATCATGGCGGCGTCGGTCGGGTCATTCGTGTCGGGACTGGCAGGGGTTGCCGGTGCCGATGCCGGCAGGACCGTCGCCGATGGGGCCGAAGGCGCCGGCGCGCTTGGTGCAGCCGGCGCGGCGGCGGATGGCGCGACAGCGGGCTGTTCGGAGACCGCACCCTCGACGGGCGGCAATCCGGCCTCGTCGGCGGCCTGCGTGGCGGTGACCTCGGTCTCGGACCGCGGTGCAACGGTTGCCGGCGCCGTATTCGCGGCGGGAAGGGAAGCAGGCGGCGCCACAACCTCACCGGCGATGGCCTGGGCGGCGTCGAGCAGGGCACGGTCACCGTCCGACAGCCTGCTGCGGTCGATCTTGCCAAGCTTGGTGCGCACGTCCTCGATCGTGTCCGACGTCACGGTGGACAGGCTGGAGTAAAGCTGGGCGCGCGGATCGCCCTGATTGGTGTTGCCGTCGCGGCCCTGGGCCCGCGCCGAGGCGAAGGCCGACAATTCACTGAGGCCGTCGATCGCGGCACGGCGGGCAATGCGCAGGTAAATCACCTTCTCGCGCTCGGGATCCATCATCGAGGTGATATCGGCCAGCTTGTCCTGGCTGATCGACATGTGCAGCGCGATGACGCCGGAAACGAAGGAATCAGCGAACTGGCTGGCATAGGGCGAATAGAGATAGCGCTCGACATACTGGGTGGAAGTGAGCGCGAACCGCGCGGCATCGCCTTGCGCCGCGGCGATGCCGACCGAGCGCCGCAAGGCGGCTTCCTCGACAAGGGTGCCGGGGCTGAGCAGCTTGGCCTCGTCGAGCAGCGTGAGCGCCGCCGCCGGGTCGTCCGTCGCCATCAGCGATCCTTTGACCAGCGCCACAAAGGCCCCGAGGTCGCTTGGCAATGTCATGGGGTCGATCGGCTTCAGGACTTCAATAGCGCCGGCGGGCCGGCCAACCAGATAGTTGATGACGCCCTTGGCAATCGAGAGATCCTGGGCATCCACCGGGTTGGCGCGGGAGACCGCCGCCTCGACGGTGGATGGATTGCCACCGCTCATGCCGTAGACCAGCAGCGCGCGAAAATTCCTGGGATCCTTGAAGTCCTCGGCGTCCGCTGCGCGCAGGCGCGCGTCGGTCATCTCGAGCAGCTTGGCCTGCATCGGCATCGCGGCGTGGTCGCCGGCGGCGATCCGATCCTGGATAAGCTGCAGCGAGCGCACCAGCTGGTAAGGCTGCAGCGTGTCCTGGGCAAAGCCGGCCGACGGATACACTGCGGCCAGCAGCAACAGGCCCATCAGCCGGCTGGTGACGGCCGCGCGCTTCATCCGCCGGTCGCCATCAGGATCTCGATGCGGCGGTTGACCGCCGACATGGGGTCGGCGGGATCCTTCGGCTGGCGG
Organism: Mesorhizobium loti; assembly: GCF_013170705.1. Lineage (NCBI taxonomy): Bacteria > Pseudomonadati > Pseudomonadota > Alphaproteobacteria > Hyphomicrobiales > Phyllobacteriaceae > Mesorhizobium > Mesorhizobium loti. Next base: position 2,174,618 of record NZ_CP033334.1, read on the forward strand.
TCGGCGAAGCCGGCAACCTCGGTGATACGGCGTTCGTCGACGCCGCCGCGCACGAGCATGTAGTAGGCCGAATGCGCGCGCGCCGTCGACAGCCGCCAATTGTCATAGCTGGCGCTGCGGAAGGGGCGCGCATCGGTGTGGCCGTTGATGCTGATGGTGCCCTTCTGGCCGTTGACGATGCGACCGATCTTTTCCATCGCCAGCACCAGTTCGCGGCTCGGCACGGCCGATCCGACTTCGAACATGCCGAAGTCGAGCTGATCGGTGATCGAGATGACGACGCCCTTGTCGGTGGCCTCGACCGAGACGCCATCATGAAGCTTGTCGCCGGGCTTGAAGACGTCAGCCAGCTGCTGCTTGACGTCGGCCGCCGCCTTCAGCGCGGCGGCGGTGGGCGCCTTTTCCGCAGTCTCGGGCCTTGCAGCCTCTTGCTTCTCGACGGTTGTATCCGGCTGGGGCGCATCGGCCGCCTTGGCATCGCTGGCTTTGGTCTCGCCGGCCCTGGCCACAGCCGCGGCAACCTCCTTGCCATCCTTGGCCAGGGGCTCGAGCGGCGCGTCCTCGGCTGGCGGGGCGGGCGGCACGGCCTTGACCTTGGCAACTTGCGTCTCGGCGGCCTTGTCGCCTGGCTTGAGAGGGTCGCCCTCGATCTTGGCGCGCTGCGCACTCGCCTCTGCGGCCGGCGTGGCCACCTGCTGCGACCAGAAATCGGGTTCGAAGGGATCGCGATAGGATGCACCACCCGAGGCGCCCGTCGCGGGACCGGCGCTCTGCGCGCCGCCGTCACCCTTCTGGCTGACATTCTGCATCACGCCGGTGTCGGTGGCGATTTCCGAGAGCACCGCGTAAGGGTCGGCGAAGAGATGATCGTCGGATTGTTGCGGCTGCTGTGGGGCCTGCTTGTCCTGCTTGCGGTCGGATGAGCCCGCCTCGCCATTGCCGCCCTGACCTGGCTTGGCAGTCGCCGGTTGCGGGTTTTGGGCGGTCGTGCCAATCGCGCTCGGCCCGTCGCCGAGGTCTTCCAGGCCCTTGCGGCTTGAATTGCGGTCGACCAGCTTGACGGGGTTGAAGTAGCTGGCGACGGCCGCCTTTGTCTGTTCATTGGCGGCGTTGATCAGCCACATGACCAGGAAGAAGCACATCATGGCGGTCATGAAGTCGGCGAAAGCGATCTTCCAGACGCCACCATGGTGGCCTTCGTCGTCATCACCATGACCCCGCCGCACGATGATGATCTCGTGCCTGCCGTGATCGGCCTCGGCGACGCTCATGACAAGACCTCGGAAAGGGTTGCCGACCATTCGGCCATGCGTGTCTCGAACACGGCCTCGTCGATGGTCACCGTCAGGTCGAAGCCGGGCGCCTCGATGAAATCGAGATTCGCGGCGCGTGGTCCAAGCGATGCCTTCAGCGTTTCAAACAGCGACAGCGGCCCGCGCACCGCGATGCGCACCGCTTCGCCATCGCCGACCGCCTCACGAACCGCGCCGGCAAGCGCTTCGAGCGAGCGCTTCTGCAGATCGTCGCTGACGACACCGCCGATGATGCGGGCGACCGTGGCGGCGACAAGCCCCGTCACGCGCGCCTCCATGGCGTCGATGCGTGTCGAAACGGCGTTGCCGATGTCACCGCCCAAGCTTTCGAGAAAGATACGTGCTTCCTCGGCATTGGCCTGACGCTCCGCTTCCAGTGCCGCGTCGTGGGCAGCGACAAGCCGTTCCGCCAGCGTTGCCTCCGCCTGGGCGACCGCCTCGGCGATCAGCGTGCCGATATCGGCCTGCGGCGGTGCGGATGCCTCGAGCTTGTGCTCGGACGTGGCCTGGGGCTGGCTCACACGCGGCGCGCGCGTGCCGAAATCAGGGAGAAGATCGAAAAGGGCTGCGGAGGCCATGGGTTACGCCGCGACTTCCTGGGCCGCCCATTTGCGCAAGATCTGCGCGGTGCGTTCCTCATTGAGGTCAACCATGCGGGCAAGCCGCTCCTGTGGCGCCGGCCTGATCTTCTGGCGAAGATCATCGAGCGGGGTGGCGCCGCCGGGCCGCGCGCCGGGCAAGGCGCCGATGGCGGCACCCGCATCGGCGGAAGCGGCTGCCTCCGGTGTCGGCAGCGAACGCTGGACTTCATCGAAATTGGGGCCCGACAAAGCGGGCGTCGCCTTTGCCGTGAGCGCCGCCGCCATCGGCCGCAGGCCGAAGAAGGCCACAAGGAACACCACCACTATGAAAGCGCCGGCGTTGATCAGCGTGCCGGCGTGCTGGCCGATGGAATCCAGCATTCCAGCCTGCGGGATCGCCTCGCCATCAAGTCCGTCGATGAACTCGACCGCGGAGACGTCGATCACGTCGCCGCGCTTGTCGTCGAAGCCGGTGGCGGAACTTACCATCTTCTGGATATCGGCGACGCGCTTGGCGATCTGCTCGGGGGTCGCGTCCTTGCCCAGGATCGTCTTCAGCCGGTCCTGATTGACGACCACGGCGATCGACATCTTGGTCACCGTGTAGCCGTTGGAGACGGTGGCGATCCTCTTGGAGTTGATCTCGTAGTTGGTGATCTCTTCCTTGCGGTCGTTGGCCGAGGACGTCTGTGGACCCTCGGTGCTGGTCGCCTGGGTCTCCGGCAGGTTCTGTTCGACGCTGGCCGGGGTGGAGGCCTGCTTCTGGTTGCTGTTCTCATTGGCGCGCACCGACTGCACCGAGCGTTCGACGCGCGATTCCGGATCAAAGATCGTCTCTTCGGTCTGGCGGGTGTCGGTGTTGACATCGGCCTTGACGCTGGCGCGGAAATTGTCGGGCCCGAGATAGGGGGTCAGCGCGCGGCGGATGTTGTCGCCGATCTGCGCCTCCACGGTCTGCTCGACGCCGAGCGTGCGGGCCGCGCTGGTGTTGGAGGGATCATCGCCGGCGGCCAGCAGGTTGCCGTTGGAATCGAGCACCGTCACCTTGTCGGCCGAAAGGCCGGGGACGGCGGCGGCAACGAGATGGCGGATCGACTGGGCGCTTTTCTCGGCGTCGATGCCGGCGTAGCGGATGACGACCGATGCCGAGGGCTGCTGTTCGTCGCGTCGGAAATTGGCGCGCTCGGACATGACGATGTGGACGCGTGCCGCCTTGATGCCCGATATGGACTGAATGGTGCGGGCGATCTCGCCTTCGAGCGCGCGCACGCGGGTGATCTGCTGCATGAACGAGGTGAGGCCGAGCGAGCCGACATTGTCGAACAGCTCGTAGCCGGCATTGGAACTGGTCGGCAGGCCCTTTTCGGCAAGCAGCATGCGTGCCTGCGCCGTGGTGCCGGCAGGCACCAGAACGGAGGTTCCGTCCGAACCGACGTCGAAGCCGATGCCGGCCTCACCCAGCACCAGGCCGATCTGGTTCACGTCGGAGCGATCGAGCCCGACATAGAGCGTGTCGTAGGCGGGACGGTTGAGGTAGACCGAGGCGATGCCGATGACACCCATCACCAGAACGGCGATGCCCGCGAGCATGGCGAGGCGCTTCACACCAAAATCGCGGAGATTCGAGATGATGCTCTGGATCTGTTCCGGCACGGTAGAGCGACTCCCAGCATGATTGTCCGCCGGAACACTAGCCCTCGAAGCTTGTGCGAAAATGAAATCGGGCCGCGCTTGCGGCGCGGCCCATGAATTGGAAGTAGGGGTGGCGTCGGTTACGGCTGAATTAGCCGTTCTTGAACAGCGACAGGATCGACTGCGAGGAGCTGTTGGCGATCGACAGGGACTGGATGCCCAGCTGCTGCTGGACCTGCAGCGCCTGCAGCCGGGTCGATTCCTTGTTCATGTCGGCATCGACGAGCTGGCCGACGCCGCGGTCGATGGAGTCCATCAGGCTCTGCGTGAAGGTCTTCTGCAGGGAGATGCTGCTCTTGGCCGAGCCGAGGATGGTGGCCTGGTCGGTCAGCTGGCTCATGACGTTGTCGATCTTGCCGATCATCTGGGTGATGATGTCGTCGGTTACGCCTGCAGCCGTGATGTCGAGATTGAAGGCGGAAACGTTGTCGATCCTGGCAACCGTCGATCCCGCCGCCGTCTGGCCGGCGGTGTTGGCGGCGATGTCGGTGGCGCCACCGGCAAGCGCGGTCTTATAGGCGTTGTCGTAAAGGGTCTGGGCGGCGGCTGTCGCGTATATGGAAGTCTTGCGGTCGAGCGTGCCCTGGTTCTTGACGGCGGTGGAGAGACCGGAATCGAACAGTTTCGTGCTCTCGACATTGATGTCGATCGTTCCGAGCGAGATGGCGCCTGACGAGGAGCGATTGAAGGACGAGACGATCTTGGCGTCGGGCTGGACGCCGTCATTGTTGGTGGCCACCTGCGTTGACGTCACCGACAGGAAATTGGAACCCGAAAAAGTGGCGGCATCGGCAAAGGACTTCATCTGCGCCTGGAGCGCGGTGATTTCCGTCTGCGTCTTCGCCTTGGCGGCGTCCGTCTGGCCGACGGTGGAGAGCAGCTTGGTCTTGATCTGGCCGATCGTCGTCAGAACATTGTTCATGCCGGTATAGGCGGTGTCGACCTTCGAGGCGCCGAGGCCGAGCGCATCCTGCACCGTCGACAGCGCCTGGTTGTCGGAGCGCATCGTCGTGGCGATCGACCAGTAGGCGGCGTTGTCGGCGGCCTCCGAGACCCTGTAGCCCGTCGAGATTCGGGATTGTGTCTGCTCAAGCGATTTGTTGGTGGCGTTGAGGCTTTGAAGTGCAGTCAACGCCGCAGCGTTTGTCATGATGCTCGCCAAGAAACTCGCTCCTTTTTCCCAGGCCGGCTTTCTTAAAACCGGCGTTGCCCTCGCGAGCCGCTGGCCCGCCCCATCGATTGCCGTCGACCGACCGGGCCGATTCGCCAATCCGTTGTAAGCTATGGTTAACCATGACTAGCGCGTTATGGTTAACGCCCTGTTAAAGGCGTGCTTTCGAGGGTTAAGAAACGAGGGTTGCGTGGGGCTGGAGCAAACGCAAAACGGGCCGCGCTTTTGGCGCGGCCCGTTTGACTTTGAAGCCGTTTGAGAGCGATCAGCCGCGGAAGAGCGACAGGATCGACTGCGACGAACCGTTGGCGATCGACAGTGCCTGGACGCCCAGCTGCTGCTGAACCTGCAGAGCCTGGAGGCGGGTCGATTCCTTGTTCATGTCGGCATCGACGAGCTGGCCGACGCCGCGATCGATGGAGTCCATCAGGCTCGAGGTGAAGGTCTTCTGCAGGCTGATGGAGCTCTTGGCGGCGCCGAGCTTGGTGGCGGCGTTCGTCATGTCCTTGAGCGCGGCATCGACGACGGTCATCATCTGCTGGATCTGGGTGTCGCTGGCAGCAGTGGTGCCCGAGAAGATGGCCATGCTGGCGACCGTATAGGTGTCGGTTGCCGCCGCGGCATTACCCAGGGTCGGAGCCGAAGCAGCGGCGACTGTGGCGCCGGTGGTGCCCAGGCGATTGGAGTCGAGAATACCCTTCGACACGGTCGCGGCTGTGCCGGCTTCATACAGCTTGATGCTTTCCACGTTGACATCGATCGTCGAGATCGAAACCGAACCGGTGGACGTACGGTTGAAGGCCGAAACGATCTTGACGTCCGCAGCGCTGGTGGCAGTCGCGCCGCTGTCTACCGAAAGCATGTTGGTGCCGGAGAAGGTGGCGCCATCGGCGTAGGCCTTCAACTGCTTCTGAAGGGCGGCGATTTCGACCTGGGTCTTTTCCTTGGAAGCATCCGTCTGGCCGTAAGATGCGGTCAGCTTCTGCTGGATCTGGTTGATGGTGCTGATCGCGCTGTCCATGCCGGTGTAGGCGGTGTCGACCTTCGAGGCGCCGAGCCCGAGCGCGTCCGAAACGGTGGACATGGCCTGGTTGTCGGAGCGCATTGTGGTGGCGATCGACCAGTAAGCGGCGTTGTCCGAAGCCTGGGAGACGCGATAGCCCGTCGAGATGCGGGCCTGGGTGGTGTCAAGGTTCTTCTGCGTGGCGTTCAAGCTCTGCAGCGCGGTCAGCGCCGAGGCATTGGTCATGATACTGGCCATGGCTACTCGTACCCTAATTTTACAGGTTTTTTTGACATACCGGTTTGTCCGGTATGACGGAGCGGCATCATGCCAATGACCGTTGCGTTTGGGTCACCCGCCATCTGCGAGCGACTATGGCGGCAAGTCCCTACCAAAGAACTAAATCGGACGGTTAATCGAAAATAATTCGGTAGAATTCGATGACGGCTCCGCACCGCCCAACCCCTGTCGGGGATGGCCTCCTTCGCCGGTGCGCGGCGGAAAAAGAATCAGGTGAAGGAGCGCACCAGGCTGCCGACGAGCAGGTTCCAGCCGTCGATCAGGACGAAGAACAGGATCTTGAAAGGCAGCGACACCACGGTGGGCGGCAGCATCATCATGCCCATCGCCATGGTGATGGTGGCGACGATCAGGTCGATGACCAGGAATGGCAGCACGATCAGGAAGCCGATCTCGAAGCCGCGACGGATCTCGGAGATCATGAAGGCGGGCACCAGGATACGCAGGTCGACCGTCTCCTTGGCAACGACCTGGCCGCGCTCGCGGGCGAGATCGGCGAAAAGGTCGAAATCCTTGTCGCGAACATTGTGCAGCATGAAGGTGCGGAACGGATCCGAGATCTTTTCGAAGGCCTCGGTCTGGCTGATCTGGTTGTCCATCAGCGGCTTGACGCCGGTGTTCCAGGCCTGATCGAAGGTAGGCGCCATGACATAGAAGGTCATGAACAGCGACAGCGAAATCAGGATGAGGTTCGCCGGCGTCGACTGCAGACCGATACCGGCGCGCAGGATCGAGAAAGCGATGACGAAACGGGTGAAGCTCGTCACCATGATCAGCAACCCCGGCGCCACCGACAGCACGGTCAGCAGGCCGAACATCTGGATGATGTAGCCGACGGTGGTGCCGTCGGCCTTGCCGATGCCGCCGAGGTCCAGCTGCTGCGCCGCCGCGACGGAGGTGGCGGCACCGATCAATGCGATTGCGAGAAGGAATTTTCTCATTCGAGCAGCAATGTCCTGATGAGAATTTGCTTGGCGTGCCCCTGGCTGCGGATCGAAGCGCGTTCCTCGAGGTCCGCCTTCAAGTGCTGGTAACCGCTGGCGCCCTCGATCTGATGCATCTTCAGCGTACGCACGAAGGCCAGAAGGTCCTGATGGATGTCGTCCGTCATCGTTGGCGGCTGCGGTGCATCGTAGACCACGGATACTTCCATCCTGATCCAGGTGCCGGCGGGCGAGGCCATGTTGGTGGTGATCGGCGCCAGCGCGACCAGCGTCGGTCCCGTGCCAGGTTCTTGCGCGGCGGCAGGCTCTGCGACCTTGCCTTCATTCTCGGGCGCAACCGGCACCGATGACGGTGCGCCGACGCCCTTGAGATAGCCGCCGGACATCCAGCCCATGCCGATCGCGGCGGCCGTCACCACCAGCAGCATGGCGCCCTGGACCGCAAGGGAAGGACCCTTGCGAGGCGGAACCTGTTCGATATTGGCCATGGCGTCTTGTTCTCCAATTCCTAGAACGGAAGAACCTGGTCGAGAACCTGCTGGCCGTAGGCCGGCTGCTGAACCTCGCTTATGCGGCCGCGTCCGCCGTAGGAGATGCGCGCCTCGGCGATACGCTCATAGGGGATCGTGTTCTCGGCGCCGATATCGGCCGGCCGCACTATGCCTGCGATGGTCAGCACCCTGAGTTCATAGTTGACGCGCACTTCCTGCGAGCCGCTGATCATCAGATTGCCGTTGGGCAGGACGTCCGTGACGACAGCCGCGACGTTGAGCTCAAGTGTTTCCGATCGCTTTATCTCGCCATCGGCGGTCGTGTCCGTCTGGGAGTTGAGCGCTCCGGAGCCCTTGCCGGCGGTGCTGCCCACCTTGTCCCATTGCGCGCTGAGGTCGAAACCGAGCTTGCGATTGGCGGTGCGGCTCCTGTCGTTCTGGTTCTTGAAGTTGGCGCGGTCGTTGATCTTGATCTTGACGGTCAGGATGTCGCCTTGGGACAGCGCCCGGGGATCGGTGAAAAGACGGCTCTGCCGATCGTCCCACAGCGAGAACTTCTTCACCGGCTGCCGCGGCGTCTCGGGATATTTGTACATGGATCCGGTGCTGCCGCCGTCGATACCGGAGCCCACCGGCGAAAGCGACGGTTCCTTGCCGACCTCCTTGAGGTTGGTTCCGCAGCCGGACAGTGCTGTGACCGCGCACAGGATGAGCATTCTGCGGATCATGACGGATCTACCCTTCGGGCTGCGCTGGCCATGATGCCGGTGAGCGTCGCCGCCGCCTTCTGGTCCATTTCGTTGAGAATGACGCCGGCCTTGCGTGAATCGAGCTTCATCAGGATGGCCGCCGCCAGGTCGGCATTGACCATTGCCAGCCGTTCGGCCGCCGCATCGGGTTTCATGCCGGCATAGATCTTGACGACGCCGTCCTCGGCCCGGGCGAGAAATACCTCGCGCCGCTTCAGCCAGGTCTCGTATTCGGTTTTCTTTGCGTCCAGCGCCTTCATGCGCTCGTCGATACCGGCCTGGAGCTGCTTCAACTCCTCGGCCTGCAAGGCATAGCGCCGGTCGCGTGCGGCGTCGGCGATGTTGGAGCAGAAGCGCTCGATCTCGCTCTGGTCGGGCGCTTTCTCCCGCGCCAATTGCTGCGGTGCCACCGCGGGCTGCGCTCCCGGCAGAACCTGGCGAACAGTATCCTCACCATGTGCGCCACCGGATACGGACACGGCCGCGAGAGCCGCGGCCGCGAACAGGATTGCGCCGGGGCGGCGCCTTTCATGGGATGAGGGAGACGAGATCATCGGCATGGCCTATTGGAGAACCAGATCGGCTTGCAGGGCGCCGGCCGACTTGATGCCTTGAAGGATGGCAATGATGCCATCCGGCTTGACGCCGAGACGGTTGAGGCCGGAAACGAGGGTTTGCAGGTCGGGGCCGTCAAGCACGGCGACGCGGGCGTTGGGTCGGCTGACATCGATGGCGGTGAACGGTTCGACCGCGGTTTCGCCCTTGGAGAAGGGTTCGGGCTGCACGACGCGCGGCGCCTCGGTGATGCGCACCGTCAGCGTGCCATGGCTGATGGCGACGCGCGAGATCTTGACGTCGTTGCCGATGACGATGGTGCCGGTGCGCTCGTCGATGACGACGCGGGCCGGCGTGTCGGATTCGACCACCAGATTCTCGATCTCGGCATAGAAGCGGGCCGCCGAAACGCTCTTCGGCCGTCTGATCTGGACGGTGCGGGAATCGCGCTCGGCCGCCACGCGCATGCCGAAGCGCTGGCTGGTGTAGTCGTTGATCGCGTCGGCGATGCGGATGGCGGTCGAAAAATCGGGATTGCGCAATTGCAGCGTCAACGTCGACTGGTCGTCGAACTCGGCTTTCACCTGCCGCTCGACGATGGCGCCGTTCGGCACCCGGCCGGCGGTCGGCACGCCTTGCGTCACCTGCTCGGCCTGGCCCTGCGCGGTGAAACCCGAAACGATCACCGCGCCCTGGCCGACGGCGTAGATCTCGCCATCCGCCGCCTTCAGCGGTGTCATGATCAGCGTGCCGCCGGTAAGCGAGGTGGCGTCGCCCATCGAAGAGACGTCGATGTCGATGCGGGCACCCGATTGCACATAGGGCGGCATGTTGGCGGTGACGATGACGGCGGCGACGTTCTTGGCGCGCGCGCTGCCGCCTTCGGTGGCGATGCCGAGATTTTCGAGCATGGCGCGGATAGACTGTTCGGTGAACGGCGAATTGCGCAGGCTGTCGCCGGACCCGGCGAGCCCGATGACGAGGCCGTAGCCGACCAGCTGGTTATCGCGCGAACTCTGCAGCTGGGCGATGTCCTTGATGCGCGAGGCGACCTGGCCGGGCGGCAACGAGCTTGGCCCGGGCGAGACGCGGAACATGCGGGTGGTGGTCGCCGGATCATATTCCGGATCGTCGTAGACGCCGCCATTCTTGGCGGCGAGATCGCGCTTGGCCTTGGGGGTCAGGCCGTCGGCCAGCGCCGGCTGCAGGCCGAGCGCGGCCGCGAGCAGAAGGGCAAGCGGGCGCATCATGAAGCGCTGACCTGGATGGTTCCGTCGGCCATCACCGTGCCGGAGAGGATCTTGCCGCTGTCGCTGTTGCGAACCTTGATGAGGTCGCCGGCCGAACCTGGCTGCAACGTTACGGCGGTTGCGGTGATCGTCAGCCCGCCAGCGACAAAGAAGACCTGCACCGCGGCACCCTGTTCGACCAGCCAGGCCTCGCGGATGGCGGCGGACGGAATGTAGCGGCCGGGCAGCAGCGTACGCTTGGCGATCTTGCCTTGAAGCTCCTCGGCGCGGGTCGCCATCGCTTCAGGCTTGTGCTTGCCCGGGATCAGGGTCACCTGCTTCAGGGCTGCAAGCTCGATCGTCTCGCCGGGATAGATGACCCGGTTGGGGATCAGCACGACCTCGCCGGCAGTCTGATTGCCGGCGATCTGCGTCGCCAATTGATTTGCCGATTGGTTTGCCGATTCCTGGGCGAAAGCCGGCATGCCGCCGGCCACCAGCGCAAGGATCAGCGCGGTGCGGCGGAATGCGGAGCAGGTGATCGGCATGATCATCATCCGTTACCTGATGTTCTTGGAGACGACCGAGGCCATGTCGTCGGCGGCCTGGATGACCTTGGAATTCATCTCATAGGCGCGCTGCGCCGAGATCAGTTCGGTGATTTCCTTGACAGGGTCGACGTTGGAAGCCTCGAGATAACCCTGCTGGATGGTGGCGAAGCCGGGGTCGCCGGGCACGCCGACATTGGCCGGTCCGGAGGCCGTCGTTTCCTGGAACAGATTGTCGCCGAGCGGTGCGAGGCCGGCCTCGTTGGCGAAGTTGACGATCTGGAGCTGACCGAGATTCTGCAGGTCGGTCTGGCCTCCGATGCGGGCAAAGACCTGACCGGTCTTGTTGACGATGACCTCGACGGCGTCGACAGGCACGGTGATGGCCGGAATGACATTCGCGCCATCCACCGTCACCAGCTGGCCGGTGGCGTTTGTGTTGAAGGCCCCGGCGCGGGTGTAGAGCGTACCGCCATCGGCGCCCTCGATCTGGAACCAGCCCCTGCCGGTCAGCGCCATGTCGAAACTGTTGCCGGTGCTGGTCAGTTCGCCCTGGGTGTGCACGTTGCGCACGGCCGTCGTCTTGACGCCGAGGCCGATCGAGACGCCCTCCGGCACCAGCGAGGCGTTGGAGCGGTTGGGCACGCCCTGCGTGCGGTCGACCTGGTAGAGCAGGTCGGAGAATTCGGCGCGGGCACGCTTGTAGCCGGTGGTGTTGATGTTGGCGATGTTGTTGGCGATGACTTCCAGGTTCGTCTGCTGGGCATTCATGCCGGTGGCGGCGATGGCGAGTGCTTTCATGACCTACTCCTCAGATGCCCATGCGACTGACTTCGAGATAGGCCGAGACGACCTTGTCGCGAATGGCGACGGCGGTCTGAAGCGCCTGCTGGGCGCCCATCACGGCATCGACGACCTGGCGGGTATCGGCATCGCCCTTGAGCGCCTGCAGCGACACTTGCTCGGCATTCTGCAGCGTGTTGACGGTCTTGGACGCCGCCTGGCTCACCGCCTCCGCGAAGGAGGTGCCAAGGTTGCCGGCCGTGGCCGGCGCGACGCCGCCCTGGAGCAGGTCCGTCGCCGTATCGCCCAGCCCGGGCTTCAGGTTCAGCGCGCCGATGCCGTTCACGATCATTGGTTCCTCATCAGGTCGATGGTCATTGAAATGAGGTCGCGCGCCTGCTTCACGACTTGCAGGTTGGCCTCGTAGGAGCGGTTGGCCTCGGTCATGTCGGCCATTTCGATCAGCACGTTGACATTGGGCATCTTGACGTAGCCCTTCTCGTTGGCGGCCTCGTTGCCGGGCTGGAATTCAACGGGAAAATCACTCGGATCGCGGTCGATCGAGTTCACTTCAACCGTCGAGCTGCCGGTCGCCCGGTCGAGTTCGGAGACGAAGCTGATGGTCTTGCGGCGATAGGGGTCGGCGCCGGGCGTGGTGCCGGTCGACTGGGCATTGGCGAGGTTTTCCGAAACCACGCGCAGGCGCTCGGACTGCGCGCCGAGGCCGGATGCTGCGACTTTCAGGGCTGCGGTCAGCGCGTCCATGATCAGCTCTTCACCGCCATCATCATCATCGAGTGGAAAGCCTTGACGATCGCCGTGTTGAGCTCGAAGGAGCGGCGCACTTCGCCGGCCTTGAGAAGCTGGTCTTCAAGCACGACGGTGTTCTTGGACGGCATGATCACGCCGTCATTTTCCTGCGGCTTGATGGTGAAGCCGGCATTGGTCGCCGCGCTGCCGAGATGGCCGGCCTCGGTGGTCTGCAGCGACACCGCGGTACGGTCGAGCACCTTCTCGAAGGGTTCGACATCGTTTGCCGTGTAGCCCGGCGTGTTGGCGTTGGCGATGTTGCCGGCGATCGCCGACTGGCGCACGGAAAGCCACTGCGCTTGCTTGGCGGCGAGATCGAAAAGGGAAACAGGCTCCATGGGAATCTCCGGGCATGTGCCCAAAGACTAGGCCGCCAGTCTTGCGCGGACCTTGCGGAGAGCCGCTAGGGCATGACGCCGAAAAGCATGAGCCGGTTTTCGGAAGACATCATGCCCTCTCTCCTGATCCAGGGCAGGGCACAACCGCGACGGTCTTACCTGGAAAGCGGGATTACCTGGTTGGTGCTGGTCAGCATGACCCATTTGCCGTTGCGCTGCTCGATCGACGACACCGTGCTCGAGTCCGGCAGTGTCGAGCCGCGCTGGACCATCCACAGGCCGGTATCGTCCTCGATCATGGCGCGGCCGTTGGCGACATGGACCATGCGGAATTTCGCGACATCGGCGGGGAAGGGCTGGTCGCCGGGCGGCTGTGCCGGGGTGGCGCCATCCGGAACCGTGCCGGTGGCGAAAAGATCGATGCTGGTGTTGGGAACATCCCTGGTCGTCAGCGGCGCGCTGCGCTCGGCGACCACGCCGCCACCCTCGCGTCCCGAATTGGTGCCGGTGCCGCCAAACTTGATCGCCTGAACGCCGAATTGGTCCTGGTTGAAGAAGATATACCAGGGAAACAAAGCGCAGATCAGGCCGAGCGTGACGCCGAGCGCGGCGATGACGAAGTCGCTCCGCCGGTCCGCTTTCCTGGCCAGTTTTGGAAATTGCGGCTTTGGCGGCTGCGGCCATTCAGTGACGGGAAACAGGCCGTCGATCAACGATTCGCGGCTTGCCTGGGTCGTCTCGGCGGCCTCGACGTGGGGAACAGGCATGGAGGGCACGGCAGTCTGAGCAAGAACAGGCTGGGATCTGGGTGCAGCCGGCTTGGCTCTGGCCAGAGCGGGTTTGGCGGCCCTGGCCAGGACAGCGGCGGTCTTGGCGGCTATGGCGCTGGCGGCCTTTGCCTTGGCGATCCTGGTCTCCTCGGCTCGAGCTTCCTCGGCGGCTTTCGCCTCGGCAAGCATCTCGCTCAGGATGCGCTCGGTATACTGGCGTTCAGTCTCCTGGTTCGGCATTCAGCTTTCCCTTGAGATGGCGGGCAAGATCGGAGAACGGATCGGCCGAAGGGCGGTCCCTGGGCGATTGCGTCAGCGCCTCGTAGATCAGCGGCACCTGGCGCACGGCGATGTCGAGTTCGGCGTCGGCGCCGCCCTGATACGCGCCGAGCAGGCGAATGTCGCGCGTGTCCTCGAAGCGGGCGATCATCGATTTCAGCCGCGTCACCAAGGCGCGCTGTTCGACGCTCCAGGCCTTGCCGGCCAGGCGCGATATGGACGACAGCGGATTGACCGGCGGATAGCGGCCCTGTTCGGCGATCGCGCGGTCGAGCACGACATGGCCGTCGAGAATGCCGCGCACGGAATCGGCGACCGGATCATTATGGTCATCGCCGTCGACCAGCACGGAGATGATGGCGGTGATCGAGCCCTTGCCTTCCGCGCCAGGCCCGGCGCGCTCGAGCAGCTTGGGCAGCTCGGTGAAAACCGATGCGGGATAGCCGCGCGCGACCGGCGGCTCGCCGGTGCCTGTCGCGACCTCGCGCAAGGCATGGGCGAAGCGGGTGATCGAATCCAGCACCAGGAGCACGCGATGGCCCTGGTCGCGAAAGTGCTCGGCGACCAGCATGGCTGTGTCGGGTGCGCGCCGGCGCATCATGGCGCTCTCGTCACTGGTGGCGACGACGGCCACGGTCTTGGCCATGCTGTCGCCGATCGTGTCCTCGAGGAATTCGCGGACTTCGCGGCCGCGTTCGCCGATCAGCGCGACCACGACGGTATCGAACGCATCGGCGCCGGCGAGCATGGCGAGCAGCGTCGACTTGCCGACGCCCGAGCCCGCGAAGACACCCATGCGCTGGCCGAAGCAGAGCGGCGTGAAGATGTCGATGACCTTGACGCCGGTCATGAAGGCGGTGCCGACGCGTTGACGTGCCATGGCACCGGGCGTGGTGCCGCCCGACATGTCGTCGCCCCTGATCAGCGGCGGGCCGCCATCGATCGCCCTGGTGAGTGCGTCGATGGCACGGCCGCGCCATGAGCCGTGCGGCGCCACCGCGAGCGGACCCCTGCGGAACACGGCATCGCCGATACCGGCATCGGCGCTGCGTTCGAAGGGAGCGATGACGACCTCGTCGCGGCTGATCTTGACAATCTCGCCGCGGCGCGTGCCGGCCTGGCCGCGCTGCTCGACGATGTCGCCCAGCCTGGCGAAATCGGAAAGGCCGCGAACCTTGTAGTGCGTGGGCGTGACTTCGGTGACCAGACCGCCACGCTTGACCAGCCCATCGGCGCTGCTGAAGCGCCGCCATACCCGCTCCAACGCGGCAAGCCGATCTTCCGGCGTCGGCTGGAGCGGAATTTCGGGTGCGCGGATGGATGGCTGGCCGAGCGGCATGCTACGACTTCGAGCCGAGCGTCTTGATCGCCTCGTCGGTGGAGGAATCCGTCTGCCGCATCAGGGCGGCGGTGTTCTCGAAGGCGCGCTGGACCATGATCAGGCGGGTCATTTCCATCACCGGATTGACGTTGGATTCTTCGACGAACCCCTGGGCGATGCCGACATCGGAGCGATCGGTGACCGGATCGGGAGTGCGCGAAGGCACGATGCCTGAATTGCCGTAGCGCACGAAATTCTCGCCCGGGTCGAAATTGTAGAGGCCGATCGAACCGACAAGCTGGTCGTTCTGACGCAGCGAGCCGTCGGCGCCGGCCTTGGGCGGGCCGTTGCGAGGGTCGAGCTGGATCGGCGCGCCGCCGGCGTCGAGCACCGGATGGCCTTCGATCGACATCAATTCGCCATTCTCGTTCATCGAGAATCGGCCGTCGCGGGTCATGACGGTGCCGGCCGGCGTGTCGATGGCGAACCAGGCGTCGCCCTGGATGGCGAAATCGAATGGATTGCCGGTCTCGGTCAGGGATCCGTGGGCACCGGAAAGATAGGTCTTGCCGGACGAAGCGAAGGATACCGATTTCTGCCCGGTGCCCGACACGACGTCCTCGAATTTCACGCCAGTAGCGCGAAAGCCGACGGTGTTGGCGTTGGCGACATTGTCGGCGATCGTGTCGAGCCGGCGCTCGAGCGCCATCTGAGCGGAAAGGGCGACGTAGAGACTGTCTTGCATGGTCAGAACTTCAACTTCTGCATGGCCATCATCAGGTCGGTGGAGATGCCCGACGTGACTGGCTTGGCAAAGAGCACGCTGATGGACGTCACCGCGGTCGAGGTCGGGTTGTTGATCTCGTACATGCTGGTGAAGCGCGTCAGGAACTTGCTGAGCTTCGCGGGATCGGTGAAATCAGTGAGGTCGAGCTTTTGCTCGAACAGCTGTGCCTGCTTGTCGATGTCGGCGGTGGCAAAGGAATCGGGGAGCCCCAGCGCGGTTCGAACGACGCTGGCAAGCGCCGTGTCGGCCAGCACGTCGTACCAGCTGGTGATGTCGGGCGCCTTGCGCTGGAAATAGAGCGCCAGCCGCACGCCCTCATTGGTCTTGCCGGCATCCTCCTCCAGCGTCTGGCGCATGTATTTGTCGACGGTCGGCTGTTGGGCCGCATTGATGGTGGTGGCGTTCTCGCCGTACTGCTCGAAGTTGAAGGCCGAGGCCAGTGCCGCGTAGGCCGGATCCGTCTGCTTGTTGGCGACGCTGTCGGGGTCGCGCACGCCACCCTGCAGGACCTGTTTGATGAGGTCCTTGTTCTCGGTCGCCGAATCGAGACCGAACGCTGCCAGTGCATAGGTATAGAGCCGGCCGTTCGACATCAGGTCGTCGATGGACTTCACCTTGGTGATGTTGGCGAGATAATAGGTGGTCTCGCCCTTCACATAGTCTGAATTCGGGTCGACGCCCGCGATTTGAGCCTGCGTGGCGTAGTTCTTTGTCACCAGCTGCTGCGCCTTGTTGTAGATGGTGGCGTCGGCGCCGTTGGCGGCGAAATTGAAAGCGCTGACGAACTGGGCATAGCGCTTGTCGGTCAGCTTGTTGGCGAAGCTGTTGGGGTCGGTGACACCTTCCTTGAGCGCCTTGACCATGAAGGCCTTGGCGTAGTCCATGTTCTCCAGCCCGTAGGCCTTCATGGCATATTTGAACAGCCGGTCATTGTTGACGAAATCGTCGATCGATTTCACCTTGGTGATGTTGGCGAGATAATATTTGGTGTCGCGATCAACCGTCGGCTGTTGCTCGATGCGGTCGATAGACTTGTTGATGTCCTTGGTGATCAACTGGTAGCTGGTAAATGTATCGAGCAAGAACGTGCCTCCGGCCGAAGCTATGCCGGTACAGTAGCCGCACTTCCTTGCGCGAAACTGAATCGCCCTGACATTCGGTTCCACGGCAGCTCGGATTCAAGCCTCACACAAGGCACGGGGACTATCCCTTGCACCTGGTGTGAAATGCGGAAGGACCTGCCGTGGGCATTCTGATCGGACTTGTGGTGACGCTCGGCTGCGTCCTCGGCGGCTTCATGGCCATGGGCGGGCACCTGCACGTGCTGGTCCAGCCCTGGGAAGCCGTGGTCATCTGCGGCGCTGCGTTGGGCACCTTCCTTGTCGCCAATCCGATGAAGACGGTCAAGGACACCGGCAAGGGCATTCTGGAAGCCTTCAAGCAGGCGGTGCCGAAGGAACAGGATTATCTGGAAACGCTCGGCGTGCTGCACAGCCTGATGCGCGAACTGCGCTCTAAGTCGCGAAGCGAGGTCGAGGCGCATATCGACAATCCGGAAGAATCAGCCATCTTTCAGGCCTTTCCGACGGTGCTCAAGAATCACGATCTGATGGCCTTCATCTGCGACTACTGCCGCATCATCATCATCGGCAATGCCCGCTCGCACGAGATCGAGGCGCTGATGGACGAGGAGATCCAGACCATCAAGACCGACAAGATGAAGGCCTATCACGCGCTGGTCGCGGTCGGCGACGGTCTGCCGGCGCTGGGCATCGTCGCCGCGGTGCTGGGCGTGGTCAAGGCGATGGGCGCGCTCGACCAGTCGCCGGAAATCCTCGGCGGCCTGATCGGCGCCGCACTGGTCGGCACCTTCCTCGGCATCTTCCTGTCCTATGCCGTGGTCGGACCCGTGGCCACCAAGATCAAGACGGTGCGCGAGAAGAAGAACCGCCTCTACATCATCGTCAAGCAGACGCTGCTCGCCTACATGAACGGCGCGCTGCCGCAGGTGGCGATCGAATTCGGCCGCAAGACCATCTCGTCCTATGAGCGGCCGACCATCGACGCCGTCGAGCAAAGCACCATGAACACCGCCGCCGCTGAAAAGAAGGCCGCCTGAGCGATGTTCGACAGAACGGCGGCAAAACTGTCATGACCAGTCCGGGCAGCCCCGCGCAGGCGCGCTCGCTGATCATCGAGCGTCTGGTCGGCGACAGCGGCGAGGCCGACCAGGTCATCGAAGCCGGCCGCGCCATGGCCGAACGCGCCGTGCCGCTGCTGCAGAACGGGCTCTCGGGCGAGCTTCGCGTTCCCGTGATCGTCGACCTCAAGGCCGTCGAGGTCAGCCGCGTACCCGACGCACGCTCACACGCCGGCGACAATTTCGCCATGACCGTCGTCGGCTCGCCTGCATCCTCGGATGCGATGACGCTCGTCATCGACGCCGCCGCGATCGCGATCATGGTCTCGACGCTGTTTGGTGGCGACCCGGATATGCCGGTGTCGCCGATCGAGCGCGACCTGTCGCCGATCGAGACCGATGTCTCGACCATGGTGTTCCAGCAGGTCGCGCAGGCGCTGAACGGATCGGGCCCACGGTCGCTCGACCTGCGGCTGCCGGTGCCGCGGGCGATGTCGGGTACCGAAGCGAAACGGCATGTGCTGCGCGATGGTGCTGCCATCCGCGTCGTCCTCGGCATCTCGACGCCGGTCGACAGCGGCTCCATCACCGTGACGATGCCGCAGCGTGTCGTGCTCGCCGGCCGCGACGGCACCGCCAGTGTCAGCGAGGCCGATCACGGCACCAGTTGGCGCGCGCGTTTTTCGGAAGAGGTGATGCGCTCGGCAGTGGCGCTCGAAGCCACCATGCCGCTGACACGGCTGACGCTTGGCGACCTCGCCAATCTCGAAGTGGGCCAGGTCATCGACTTCGACGAAACGGCGCAATCGCGGGCGCGCCTCAGCGCGCGCGGCCAGACGCTGTTCGTATGCGAGTTCGGCAAACTGGGGCAGAATTACACCGTCCGAATCAAGCATCCTTTCGATGCCGGGCAGGATTTCATCGATGGGCTCATGCCGGCCGGTGCCGGGCGCGCCTGAGCTTTTGGAGACGATTCATGGCCAAGACCAAAGTGGAAGCAGAGCTCGACCAGCCAGACGAGCAACTCGACCGTGCCATCGAGGAATTGCGCGGGGTCCTGCATGAGGAAGAGCAGCGCCCCGACGCGGCGTTCAGGTCCGCCGCGGGCGCCAATTCGAACGTCATCATGAACATTCCTGTCGATGTCCAGATCATCCTCGGCAGCACCGAGATGGCGGTTGCCGACCTGATGGCATTGCAGAAGGGCTCGACGGTGGCGCTCAACCGCCGCATCGGCGAACCGGTTGACGTCGTGGTCAACGGCCGCAAGATCGCCCGCGGCGAGATCACGGTGCTTGAAAGCGACCCCTCGCGCTTCGGCATCAGGTTGACCGAAATCATCACCGGCACGAAGGGCGCCTAGACATGGCTGGTGGGGCTTGCCGGTTGCAGCGGAGGCGAGAAGCAGCATGACGCCGCTGATGAGCCTGACGCGCGCGCAGAAGGCGGCCGCCATATTGGTGGCGATGGGCAAGCCGTCCGCCAGCCGCCTGTTGAAATTCTTCAAGCAGGAAGAGTTGAAGGCGCTGATCGAGGGCGCCCGGCTGCTCAGGACCATTCCGCAGAACGATCTCGAACGCATCGTCGCCGAATTCGAGGCAGAGTTCACCGAGGGTGCCGGCCTCCTCGATTCCGCCGACAGGATGGACACGATCCTCAACGAGTCGCTGTCGCCCGAAGAGATGAGCGCGATCATGGGCGACAAGAAATTCGAGGTCGCGCCGGAAGGACCGCCGCCGATCTGGCCGGAGCTCGAGAAGCTCGAACCGGCGCGGCTTGGCACCTTCCTGGCGGGCGAACATCCGCAAACGGCGGCCATGGTGCTTTCGAAGCTGGCGCCGCAGACGGCGGCGGGCGTTCTTTTGACGCTGACCAAGCCAATGCGCGGCGAAATCATCAAGCGCATGGTGACGATGGCCAATGTTCCGGATGCCGCTGCCAGGATCGTCGAGAACCGGTTGCGGACCAACGTGCTGGCGGAGACGTCGACCAAGGACACCTCGGCGGGACAGGCGCGCGTCGCGAGCGTGCTCAACGAACTGGACAAGCCGCTGCTCGAGGAGGTCATGCAGGATCTGGAAGCAGCCGGCACGCCCGACCTCGACGGTGTGCGGGCACGGCTGTTTTCTTTCGACGATCTGCCGCTGCTCACCCAGAAGGCGCGCGTGCTTTTGTTCGACGGACTGTCGACCGAGCTTGTCACTCTGGCGCTGCGCGGCACCTCGGCGGCGCTCGCCGAATCCGTGCTGTCGGCGATCGGCGCGCGGTCGCGGCGCATGATCGAGGCCGAACTCGGGCAGGGGTCGGATGGAGTGCCTGCCGCCGACATCGCGACGGCGCGCAAGACCATCGTGACGACCACCATCCGGCTGTCGCGTGAAGGCGCATTCGAACTTCCCTCGACCCAAGACGCCGCCTAAGGCATGTCCGACGCCACCGACAAGGACTCGAAAACCGAGGAGGCGACGGAGAAGAAGATCCGCGACACCATCGAACAGGGCAAGCTGCCCCATTCGAGGGAAACCGCGATCCTGGCCTCCTTCGTCGCCATACTGGTTTTCACCGTCTTCTATGCCAAGGACGCGATCATCGATCTAGGCATGTTCCTGTCGATGTTCCTCGAGAAGCCCGAAGCCTGGCCAATGGACACCGAGACCGACGTCATCGAGCTCTACAAGATTGTCATGCTGGAAGTGGGCCGAGCCATCCTCAGCCTGCTGGTGCTTTTGACCGTCGCCGGTATCGGTGCCTCGGTGCTCCAGAACATGCCGCAATTCGTCGGCGAGCGAATCAGGCCGCAGCTTTCGCGCATTTCGATCACCAAGGGCTGGAACCGTATGTTCGGTGCCCAGGGCTGGGTCGAGTTCCTGAAATCCCTGGCAAAGGTCGGCTTCGCCATCGCCGTGCTCACCTTCACACTGTCGGAGGATCACCGCAAGCTGCTCGCCGGGATGATCACCAATCCAGTCGCCTTCGGTCTCGTCATCCGCGGCATCGCGGTCGACATACTGGTGGCGATCGTCTTCGTCATGGGACTGATCGCGGCAATCGACATCGTCTGGTCGCGCTTCCACTGGAGGCAGGACCTGCGCATGAGCAAGCAGGAGGTCAAGGACGAATTCAAGCAGTCCGAGGGCGACCCGATCGTCAAGTCCCGGCTGCGCTCGCTGGCGCGCGATCGCGCGCGCAAGCGGATGATGACAGCGGTGCCGCGCGCGACGCTGATCATCGCCAACCCGACCCACTTCTCGATCGCGCTGAAATATGTGCGCGACGAGGATGCGGCACCGCTCGTGGTGGCCAAGGGGCAGGATCTGGTGGCGCTGAAAATCCGCGAGATCGCGAAGGAGCACAACATTCCGATCTTCGAGGACGTGACGCTCGCCCGCTCCATGTACAAGCAAGTTTCGGTCGATAATGTGATCCCGTCGCAATTCTACCAGGCCGTCGCCGAACTGGTGCGGATCGTCTACTCGAAAAAGGCTGAGCGCAGACAGATTTCATGAACCGCCAACCGCACGCAAAATCCCGCGAGATCATCGTCGCCAACGCCATCGAGCAGGTGGTTGGCGAATTGCGGCTGATCGATGTCGCCGACTATATCGCCTTCATCCGGCTGGAGCATTTCGCGTGCCTGTCGGACCTGGTCGATTCAGCGGTGGAACTGTTCTTCATGCCCGGCACGCTCAGGCTCGGCCACGGTGGCGAGGCGCATGTCGACTGGAGCGGCGGCCCGCGCATCGTGCTCGATCTGGAGTTGCGGCCGCCTGGGGTGACCGTCTATTTCCAGCTGACGCTGAGCGAGGCCGGTAACTCTGTGGTGGTCAATTACGTGTCGTTCGAAAAGCCTGGCGAGGATCCCGAGCACAATACGGCGCTGCTGGAAGCGGTGATCGAACAGGCCCGCATCCGCAAGGTGGAGCCCATGGCTTTCTGAGGGCTGTCGCGGGTCAGGTGGGGCGGGCCTGCAAAATGGCGGTCCCCCGCGTTTCGGGTGCTCACATACCCAAGCCTACGCTCCGCTCCGGCTCTCGCGCCTCATCGTTTCATTACTACTCAATCAGACCGAGCCGCAGCGCCTTGGCGACCGCCTGGTTGCGGTTGACGGCGTTGAGCTTCTGGGTCGACTGGGTCAGATACTGATTGGCTGTGTGCACGGACAGCTTCAGGAGCCGCGCGATCTCCTCGCTGGTGTTGCCGTTGGCGGTCAGCTTCAGGCACTCCAACTCGCGCTTTGAGATGGCACGCATCCTGCCGGTGTCACCTGGACGGATGCGGGCGACCGCGGCGAACAGGGAAAAGCAGCGGGCGTGGATCTCGTAGAGTGCATCCTGCGGCAGCGCGATCTCCGACCCCAGGAAGACGACAAGGCCGCACTGACCGCGATCGGCATGGACGGGAAAGGCGATGCCGCTGGTGCCGGGCGCCAGCGGCGCCATCTGCTCGGTCCAGGCGAGATTGCCGAACGTCTCGGTCATCGCGGCGACGCCATCATCCGTCCACCAGCGTGGCTCCGTCGAGTTGTGGGTGTGGCGCACGATCTCCTCGCCATTGGCGCCCGAGATAAACTTCGTCGCCACGGCAATGCCGGGATAGTCGGAATCGAAACACGGGACCAGCCGTGCGCGTTCCGGCGACGGGCTGACGAAGAACAGGCCGAAGGCCGAGGCATTGATGTCGACCGCGATCCACCGGCAGCGGCGCACGGCATCGGGAATGGTGACGGCATGATGTGTTTCGGAGCCGAGCGAGAAGGCGCCGAAGGGGCTGCGTTGATCGTTGAAGATCGCCTCGGCGGCGTCCTTGATGTCGGCCTGTTTCAAATGATGCCACTCCTGATCGCCGTGGCGATGGCCATCGCGCGGTTGCTGGCCGCGAATTTCTGGATGGCGTGGGTGATGTAGCTGTTGACGGTGTTGGAGGAGACGCCAAGGATGACCGCCACTTCATCGGTGGTCTTGCCTTCCGAAACCCAGAACAGGCATTCGCGCTCACGATCCGACAGCGGATCCTGCATGGCCGCGGCGGCAATCAGCTGCGGAATATGCGAGAGCGCGTAGCAGCATTTCAATTGCGCCTTCATCAGCGCCGGCTGGTCGATCTGGCCGGTCGTCGCCGCCGAGAACAGGGCAAACAGGCGCTGGCGGCCGACATTCAGCCTGAGCGAATAGATCTCGGCATGGCCGAGCACGTCGAGGAGACGGGCCTCTTCGCCGGAGACCAGCCCGCCGACGTCTGGCGCCTCCGCCGCCACCAGCGGTCTGGGCCGGATGCCGGGCGCGACGGTAAGCGCGCCTTGGGCAAGGCCGGCGATCAGCCGCTTGCCGATCAGTTCGATGGCGTCGAAGATCCAATTGGAGGAGACGATGCGCGCGTCGTTGCGGTCCTGGTCGTGGACGATGGCAACCAGCATGTAGCTGTCGGCGCCGATCTCGGCGGTCAACTCCATGAAGAAGCTGGTCAGATCACCGCGCGACGCCAGGCGCGAGCCCAAAGTGTCGGATTGAAGAGGCGCGGCGGGACTGCTCATCTGTTGCTTTTGGCCGGAATCGTTTCTGATGTCCGGATGCTGGAGAGCCAGCCGCCGAACCCGAAAACGCGTTACTTTTACGAGACACACACGAGGCGCGGGGTCGCGCCCAACCAGACGGAATCCATTCAGGGAACGCGAAGCCGTCCGCGTCTGGCGCCGGAAGATTCCGGAACGTGAGACTTTGGGTGGTCGCCGCGCCCCCCGAGGACCGGCTGATTCGGGTCTAATCTACCCGCAGATGAATCTGACATCAAACGCGATTTGACAAAATCGAATCCGATGGACTCAGGCGCGACTCAGGAAGCCATTTTTGCTAATTTCGAGGGTGTGAAAATGCCGGGACTGCGCAAGCCGGCCATATCGGCCAGATACATAGAGGGCGGCTGACGCCGCCCTTCGCTTTGTCCTTTTCTCCTAAAGGGCTGCCGCTTTCAGGCGGTAGGCTTACCGATCCTCGAAACCGGTCAGTACGCCGACGGCATTGATGCCGATCTCCTCGACGGCATAGCCGCCTTCCTGGACGAACAGCGTCGGCAGGCCGAGCTTTGCGATGCGGCGGCCGATCTTGGGATAGTCGGCGCTCTTCAGCTTGAACTGGCTGATCGGGTCCTTCTCGAAGGTGTCGACGCCAAGTGAGACGACGACGATGTCGGGCGCGTAGGCGGCGAGCCTGGCGCAGGCATCCTCCAGCGAGGCGTTCCATGCGTCCCAGTTGGTGCCGAACGGCATGGGATAGTTGATGTTGAAGCCTTCGCCGGCGCCCGCGCCGCGTTCGTCGGCATGGCCGAGGAAGAATGGATATTCGACCATCGGGTCGCCATGCAGGTTGAGGACCTGCACGTCGGCGCGGTCGTAGAAGATCTCCTGCGTGCCGTTGCCATGGTGGTAGTCAACGTCGAGGATGGAGACGCGGGCTGCGCCCTGGTCGAGGAACCATTGAGCGGCGACGGCGGCGTTGTTGATGTAGCAATAGCCGCCCATGAAGCCGGCGCCGGCATGGTGGCCGGGCGGGCGGCAGAGCGCGAAGGCCGACCTTTCGCCGCCCTTGACCAGGCCGGCCGCGGTCAGCGCCACGTCGTAGGAGGACTTGATCGCCGCCCATGTGCCTTCGACGAAGGTGGCGCCGCCGTCGAACGAATAGTATCCGAGCAGGGCGTCGATGCGCTTTGGCGGCACGTCGCCGCGCAGGCCGCGCGTCGGCCAGGTGAACGGCATCGCCGAACCCTGGAAGCCGGATTCCACCCATTGCGGCCAGACCGTCGGCAGGAAGTCGATGTAGTCAGCCCTGTGGACGCGCTTGGCGGCGGCAAGGTCGTGCTCGAGCGGCAGGACGATCGGACCGAGCTTCTCGCTTTCAACCCGCGCCTTGATGAATTCGGCCCGCGAGGGCTTTTCGAAACCCGGCACGATGGCCGATGTGACCAGTTCCATCTGGCCGGCATGGCCGGCATGAAGCGGCGAATAGACAGTCTTCATGAAATTCCTCTCGAAATGCGAAATCAGTCCAGGTTGAGATAGGGGTTCACCAGAGCCAGCCACATGGCTTCGACGTCGTCCTCGATGAGGTCGAATGTCCTGCGGTCTCTCTTCAGTCCGACCAGCCGGCAGGCATGCCCGACCTCCATCATCACCAGGCCGAGCCGTTTGGCGATCTTGTCCTCGAGAGCCGGATTCACATGCCGCAGCCAGGCGGCGTAAAGCGCGACGATCTGCTCGTCATATTCGTCCTGGATAGGCCTGAGATCGGCGTTGCCTGAAATGGCCTCGATCACCGGCATCAGCGTCGCGTTCTCGAGATAGATACTGGACGTGTCGATGAAGAGCTTGCGCACTTCGCGCCGGAATTCCTCGCGATTGGTGGGCCGCGGGACCTTGATGCGCTTCTCGATCACCTGGGGAAAGGAGGACAGCCAGCGCCGGGCGAGGTCCAGAAGAATGGCTTCCTTGTTGGGAAAGTATTGATAGACCGAACCGACCGACAGGCCCGCTCGCTGCGCTATGGCGAGCGTTGTCGGCGTCCTGGTTCCTTGCTCTCGCGTCAAGATCAGCGCCGCGTCGAGAATCCGGTCGACAACCTTGCTCGACCGTTGCTGCCGCGGCTGCTTGCGCGGCTCGAGCGCTATCCTGGTCTTGCGGTCGAGACTGCGCTTCACTGCTCGATGCCCTCGTTCCCCGCCTGGTCCCAACACAGGCGCGGGGTGCTGTCCACAATACATTCTAAATTCCGCATGTTGACAAACGCGAATAATCAGTCGCATTCTTTATCCACGCTGTCCCAAGGGATAACAAGGGGAATTTCGAAGGCAGCGGACTGGCATCGTTTTTTGTTCCGTGGCGCCGCTCAGGTGGGTGGCCGGTCGTTGAGCGCAGGGTTGTCGGTCTCAGTCGGTCATCAAGAGCGCGGAGTCGCGATGTCTGTCACGGGTGCGGGTCGCAATGCGGATCTGATCGTCATCAACGGTCGTGTGCTGACCATGGACGACGACAATCCCGCAGCCGAGGCCGTGGCCGTCAAGGACGGCGCCATCATCGCCATCGGCAGCCGTGCTGTGATCGAAGAATTCAAGGGATCGACCACCAAGGTGATCGACGCCAAGGGCGGTTCGGTCCTGCCCGGTTTCATCGAAGCCCACATGCATCTGTTCTCGGGAGGCGCCGAACTCGCGCATCTTCAGCTTGGCGGTGTCCACGGCTTCGAGGCGCTGCAGAAGGCGATCCGCGACTATGCATCGACAAAGCCCAATGCCCCGATGCTGGTCGGGCAGGGTGTCGACTATACGGTGCTCGGCAGCGAGCGGGTGACGCGCCACCATCTCGACGCCATTCTGCCCGATCGCCCGTTCTGCATGGCTGCGCCCGATCATCATACGATGTGGGCCAACACCAAGGCGCTGGAGATGGCCGGCATCCTACATGGACGCGCGCTTGGTCCGGGCAATGAGATCGTCATGGGCGATGATGGCCTGGCGGCGGGCGAATTGCGCGAGGGCGAGGCCTTCGGGCCGGTGCTCGATCTTGCCGGCGAGGGCCGGGTGCGGCTGGGGCTGGCCACTGGCGGTGAGCCGGATCCGATGCCGTCGGCCGCCGAACGCGCCGCCGACCGCGACATCATGCGGCGCGGCCTCGCCTGGTGCGCGCGCCACGGCATCACCTCCATCCAGAACATGGACGGCAATCTCTACCAGCTCGAACTGCTGGCCGAGATCGACGCCGAGGAGGGCTTGCCTTGCCGCGTGCAGATCCCCTTCCACTACAAGAATTTCATGACGCTCGACATGCTCGACAAGGCGTCCGCCATGGCCGAGCGCTACAGCAGCGAGTGGCTGTCGTCGGGCATGGTCAAGGTGTTCTATGACGGCGTGCTCGATTCCTGGACGGCCGTCATGGTCGAGCCCTACGCCGACCGTCCGGACTGGGTTGGCGAGCCGCTGTTCACGCCGCGGCAATTCATCGATCTGGCCGTCGCCGTCGACAGGCGCGGGCTGCAGATCGCCGTCCACTCGATCGGCGATGGCGCGGTGCGTGCGGTGCTCGACGGCTACGAGGCGGCGCGGAAGGCCAATGGCAAGCGCGACAGCCGTCACCGCGTCGAACACATCGAGGTTACCACCACGGCTGACGTGCCGCGGTTTGCCGAACTCGGCGTCATCGCCTCGATGCAACCGCCGCATCCGCCCGGCGCGATGGATTTCCCGCTGGAGCCGACCGTGTCTCGCATCGGGCCGGCCCGCTGGCCGCTGAGCTATGCCTGGCGAACCCTGAAGAACGCCGGCGCGCACGTCGTCTTCGCCTCGGATTGGCCGGTGTCGCCGATCGACCCGATCCTGGGCATTCAGGCGGCAGTGATGCGCAAACCGTGGGCAGACAGCGATCCGGACCAGAGTTTTTCGCTGCGGGAATCGATCGCCGCCTACACGGTCGAGGGCGCCTATGCCGAATTCGCAGAGCATCGCAAAGGTGCGCTGAAATCAGGCTATATGGCCGATCTGGTGGTTCTGTCTGATGACATCGAGAAAACGGCGCCGGCCGACCTGCACAAGGTGCGCCCGGTGACGACGATCTGCGGTGGCAAGATCACCTATCAGGCCTGACATGGCATGAGGCTTGCTGGCTAAAGACGGACTGAACTGTGATTCAATGCCGGGCTTGCCAACCTACCGGCCGTGTGGTCACATCGAACAGGGGAACAGCTCCGCCGGCAAGAGCGGGGTCAACAGTGAGGCGTAATCGTGCCGGACAAACCGGATCGGAATGCGATTGAAGTTGTAGACGTCAGCAAAATTTTCGGATCGGGTGAGGGGCAGGTGGCTGCCCTCGACAAGGTCTCGGTTTCCATTCGCGAGAACGAGTTCTTCACGCTGCTGGGACCGTCCGGCTGCGGCAAGACCACCCTTTTGCGGCTGATTGCCGGCTTCGACTTTCCAACCGCCGGCGAGATCCTGCTCTACGGTCAGGACATCGCGCCGCTGCCGCCGTTCAAGCGGCCGGTCAACACCGTCTTCCAGTCCTATGCGCTGTTCCCGCACATGACCGTGGCCGACAATATCGGCTTCGGCCTGGAGATGCTCGGCAAGCCCAAGGCCGAGATCAAGGCGCGCGTCGCCGAGATGCTCAAGCTGGTCAAGATGGAAGCGCTGGCGGGCCGTCGCACGGCCCAGATTTCCGGTGGCCAGCAGCAGCGCGTGGCACTGGCACGGGCGCTCGCGCCGCAGCCGAAAGTGCTGTTGCTCGACGAACCGCTCTCCGCGCTCGACTACAAGCTGCGCAAGGAGATGCAGATCGAGTTGAAGCGGCTGCAGCACGAGACCGGCATCACCTTCATCTTCGTCACCCATGACCAGGAAGAAGCGCTGACCATGTCGGACCGCATCGCGGTGATGTCGTCGGGCAAGATCCTGCAGGTCGGCTCGCCCTGGGACATATACGACAAGCCTGCGGAACGCTTCGTGGCCGACTTCATCGGCGAAACCAATTTCCTCACCGCCGCCATATCGGGCGCCGGCAATGGCAAGGCACGCGCGACGCTCAAGTCCGGCACGACCATCGAGGCCACCGTTGCCGAAGGGTTCCAGCCGAAGGACAACGCCACCGTGGTGGTGCGGCCCGAGCACGCCAAGCTCACCAAGGACAAGGGCGACCTGTCGGGCACGGTCGAAAACATCGTCTATTTCGGCACCGACACGCATATCCACGTCCAGCTCGACAGCGGCGATCCCTTCACCGTGCGCCAGCAGAACACGCGCAGCGCCGGCTGCGGTTTCGAGCGCGGCGACAAGGTCGGCATCCTGATCGGCAACGACGCCGCGCAAGTGCTGAGGGACTGATGGCCACCGCGGAAGAAGTCGCCAAGGCCGCCGAACGGCGTGATGTCCGTGACCGCTGGCTTTTGTCGGCGCCGGCGCTGCTGGTCATCCTGCTCGCCGCCACCGGCCCGTTGCTGATCGTTCTCGTCTATTCGTTCCTGACGCCCGGCGCCTATGGCGACGTGAAATGGCAGTTCTCGTCCGACGCCTGGACATCGGTGTTCCTGGAACGCGATATTTTCGACGACACGCTTTCACTGGCCGCGGCGCATGTCACCATCTTCTGGCGCTCGATCAAGCTTGCCATAGTGACGACACTGGCGACCTTGGCGCTCGGGTTCCCGACCGCCTATTTCATGGCGACGCGCAGCGAAAAGACTAGGGATCTCTGGCTGTTCCTGATCACCATCCCGTTCTGGACCAACTTGCTGATCCGTACCTTCGCCGTGCTGCAGATCATCCGCAACGAAGGCATCATCAACACCATTCTTTTGAAGCTCGGCATCATCTCGGCGCCGATCCAGATCCTCTATACCGACACAGCGATCCTGATCGGCATGGCGTATGTCTACCTGCCGCTGATGGTGCTGCCGATCTACGCCAGCATGGAGAAGCTCGACTTTCGCCTCGTCGAGGCGGGCTATGATCTCTACGCGACACGCTTCAAGGTGCTGCGGAAGATCATTTTTCCGCTGGTCAAACCCGGCGTCATCGCCGGCTCCATCCTTGTCTTCATTCCAGCCCTCGGCGCTTATGTGACGCCGAGCGTGCTTGGCGGCGGCAAGAACATGATGCTGTCCAACCTGATCGAATTGCAGTTCGGGCAGGGTCGCAACTGGCCGCTTGGCTCGGCGCTTTCGATCACGGTGATGATCATCGTCATGGTGGCGCTGCTGGCCTATGTGCGCAATGCCGGCAAGTCGGGGGTGCGTCATGGCTAGCAACTTCTCCATCAAGCACCAGCCGGGCTTCACCGCGATCGCGGCGACATGTTTCGTCGTGCTCTACCTGCCGATCGTGGTGCTGGTGATCTATGCCTTCAACGCTGCCACCTCGACCTCAGAATGGGGCGGCTTCTCGCTGAAGTGGTTCCAGTCGGCGTGCCAGAACACGCAGGTCATCGATGCAACGCTGCGCTCGTTCCAGATCGGCGCCATCGCGGCGGTGCTGTCGACGATCTTCGCCACCATGGCGGCGCTCGCCACCACGCGCACCGCCTCCTATCCCGGCCTTACCTTCAAATACGCGGCGATCAACCAGCCGCTGATGGTGCCCGAGATCGTCACTGGCGTGGCGCTGCTGATCTTCTTCTCGCGCATCAAGATATTCACCGGCTATTCCGGCATCGGCTACCTGGTCGCCGCGCATACGGCGTTCTGCATTCCGTTCGCCTATCTGCCGATCCGGGCGCGGCTGGAGAACATGGACCTGACGCTGGAGCGTGCCGCGGCCGATCTCTACGCAACGCCGTGGAAGACCTTCCGCCGCATCACGCTGCCGCTTTTGTGGCCGGGCATACTGGCCGGCCTGATGCTGGCCTTCGTCATCTCGCTCGACGACGTCGTCATCACCGAGTTCGTCAAATCGGGCGGCCAGGACACGCTGCCCACTTACATGCTCGGCCAGATCCGCCGCGGCATCACACCCGAGATCAACGCGATATCGACCGCTTTCCTGCTGCTTTCGGTCGCGATCGTCACGTTGTTTTTCTTTGTCAGCAGGAAACGAGACTGAACCTGAAATGGGAGTTAGAACGATGAACTGGAAGACCACAGCGACCGCCATGGGGTTGGCGCTGCTCGCTTCGACGGGCCTCGCCCACGCCGATGGCGTGCTCAACATCTACAATTGGGGCAACTACACCAGCCCCGACGTGATCAAGAAGTTCGAGGACAAATACAACATCAAGGTGACCATCACCGACTACGATTCCAATGACACCGCGCTCGCCAAGGTCCGGCAGGGCGGCACCGGCTTCGACATCGCCGTGCCCTCGCAGACCTACGTGCCGATCTGGATCAAGGAAGGTCTCGTGCTCGAGACCGATCCGGGCAAGATGGAGAATTTCAAGAACGTCGCTCCGGAATGGGCCAATCCTGAGTTCGATCCGGGCCGCAAATATTCCGTGCCATGGGCCTGGGGCACGATCGGCGTCGTCGTCAACACCGATGCCTACAAGGGGCCGGCCAACACGTGGGGTATCGTCTTCAACACGCCCGACGAGCTGAAGGGCAAGGTCAACGTCGTTCCCGAGATGGGTGACGTGATCTTCGCGGCGATCAAATATGTCGGCGGCGAGCAGTGCACGGACGACAAGGCGGTGCTGAAGAAGGTGCGCGACCTCCTGGTGGCGGCCAAGCCGAACTGGATCGCGATGGAATACAACACCATCGAGAAGATGGGCGCCGGCGACTTCAAGGCCACCAGCGACTGGAACGGCTCGGCATTGCGCCAGCGTCTGGCCAACCCGGCCATCCACTACAACTATCCAAAGGAAGGCTTTGGCCTGTGGAGCGACAACGTCGTCGTTCTCAAGGAAGCCAAGAACGTCGAGAACGCCAAGCTGTTCCAGAACTTCATCATGGACCCGGAAAACGCGGCGGGCCTCTCGGCCTTCCACCGCTATGCCAACGCCATCACCGGCTCGGACAAGTACATGCCGGCAGACATGAAGGATGCGCCGGAAGTCGTCATTCCGGCCGACGCCAAGCCGCATGGCGAGTTCCAGAAGATGTGCGCTCCCGAAACGCAGGAACTCTATACCAAGATCTGGACCGAACTGCAGAAGTAATCGCTGCATGAGAGACCCGGCGGTACCCGCCGGGTCTTTTTCTTTTCCGGGAATAGCCTTTCATGGACTCCTATCGCAACAGCGATCCGCGGCCGCCGATCATGCAGGGCTCGCCGCCCGCCATGGTGCCGCCGAAGCTCGACTGGGACCGGCCGCCATGGAACCGCTGGGCGTTCCAGCACATCCGCGAAATCCTGCCGACCGCCGAAGTCTGGCGCGGCAATGGCCATCGCCATCGTCTCGAACGCGCCGAGGTCGATCTCGACGGGCTGGCGGTCGAGGACAGCGAGGGCAAGCCGACAACGCTCGCCGGGCTGCTCGACGAGACCTATACGGACGGCTTCCTGGTGCTCAAGCACGGCAAGGTCGCCTATGAGCGCTATTTCAACGGCATGGACGAGCGCACGCTGCATCTGTCGCAGTCGATGGCCAAGTCCGTCACCGGCGCGGTGTTCGGCATACTGGCCGGACGCGGCCTGATCGACCCGGCGAGGCCCGTGACCGACTATTTGCCGGAACTCGCCGCCACCGGCTGGGCCGGGGCCAGCGTCCAGCATGTGCTCGACATGACGACGGGCGTGCGTTTTTCCGAGGAATACACCGACCGCTATTCCGATATCGGCCAGGTCGATGTCGCCACCGGCTGGAAGCCGGTGCCGCCAGGCAGCGATCCGGATTTCCGATGGCCCTCGCACATGTTCGAGCTTATCCTGGGCCTGAGGGACACGGTCCGCCCGCATGGCGCCGCATTTGAATACCGCTCCATCGAGACCGACGTGCTCGCCTTCATCATGGAGCGCGTGACCGGCAAGCGGCTGGCGCAGCTGGTTTCGGAAGAACTCTGGCAAAAGCTCGGTGCCGATGAAAGCGCCTGCTTCACCGTCGACAGCGCCGGCTATGCGCTCGCCGATGGCGGCTTCAACGCGACGCTGCGCGACTATGCCCGCTTCGGCCAGATGATCCTCGAAAATGGCGGCGGCATCGTGCCGGCCGGCTGGATCGAGACGACACGCAATGGCAAGCACGGGCCGGATTTCTCCGCCAGCCTGCCGGAAGGCAGCTATCGCAACCAGTTCTGGATCGAGGATCCCGGCTCGCGCGCACTGATGTGCCGGGGCGTGTTCGGGCAAATGATCCATATGGACTGGAACACAGGAATGGTCGTGGTGAAGCTTTCGACCTGGCCGGATTTCAGCAATCTCGCCTATTCCACGGCGACGCTGAAGGCCGTGCACGCCATCGCCGCCGCGCTGCTCTGAACCCCCACAAGAAACGACCTGGAAGGAAACGCCATGACCGGCAAGACCGCGTTCGAGACCCGCTACGGCTTTCCCCGCAACGAGGTGCTGCTTTCCAACTGGCGCGTAAACCCGTTCAATCGATGGTCGTTCCAGAATCTGGGCGAACTGGTGCCGACAGCGCGCGTGGCCGCGGCGTCCGGCGGTGCCGAGGCACCCGCGCGCGATTTCGGTGTGTTGCTCGGTGAAAAGGTTTCGGTTGCCAGCGCTCCGGAGACGGTGGCGGACTTTCTCGTGCGCTCCAGCACCGATGCGCTGACGGTGATGAAGGGCGGAAAGGTGATCGGCGACTGGTTCGCGCCGCATATGGATTTCGGCGCCCGCCATATCATCTTCTCGATCAGCAAGTCGGTGACCGCCATTATCGCCGGCATATTGGAAGGCGAGGGCGTGTTCGATCCGGAAGCGCCGGTGACGACCTACATCCCCGAAGCCACCGGCTCGGCCTATGGCGATGCGAGTTGCCGGCATGTGCTCGACATGAGCGTCAGCCTCGATTTCGAGGAAGCCTATCTCGATCCGGAAAGCGCTTTCGCCCGCTACCGGCGCGCCACGTTGTGGAATCCGGGCGGCGGCACGGAAAGCCTGCGCGAATTCATCCTGACCCTGCAGCGGCTGGCCGAGCCGCATGGCCAGACCTTCCGTTATCGCTCGCCCAATTCAGACCTGCTCGGCCTGTTGCTGGAACGGGCTTCCGGCCAGCGCTTCCCCGACTTGATGCGCGAGAAGCTGTGGCTGCCGCTTGGCGCCGTCAGCGAAGCCTCGATCGGCGTCGACATGGAAGGCACGGCGCGCACCGCCGGCGGTATTTCGGTGACGCCGCGCGACCTGGCGCGCGTCGGCGAAATGATGCGGCAAGGGGGCACCGCCAATGGTCGCCGCATCGTGTCCGAGACCTGGGTGCGCGACACGACAAGCACCGGCGGCAGTACGGAAGCCTGGCAGCGCGGCGCGATGCTGCCGCTGTTCCCCAAGGGCCGTTACCGCAACAAATGGTACCAGACCGGACATGAGAATGGTGCCTATTGCGGCATCGGCATCCATGGCCAGTGGCTTTATATCGATCCCAGGACCGAAGTGGTGATCTCCAAGATGTCGTCGCAACCGGAGCCGGTCGATGACTCGCTTGATCTCGAGATCGTCGCCTTCTTCGAAGCGCTGAGCCGGATGATTTGAGTTGGGATGGTGAGCCGGTTTATCAAACGGCAGCGCCGCCCCTCACCGCCCTGCCGGGCACTTCTCCCCGTATAGTGACGGGGAGAAGGGGCTGGCGGCAATGTCGGCTCGCTTCCTTGCGGCGTTGGTGATTGGCGTAGCCAATGACAGAGCGCCCTCTCCCCGTCACCATACGGGGAGAGGGCGCCGGCAGGCAGGTGAGGAGCAGCGCCGGCTTTCGACAGCAGACATGCTTTCCTGTGGACCGGCCGCGACGGTTGAAAGCGTCGCGGTTGGCGAGGTCGGCATCTGCGCCTATGGTCGCCGCTCTTTTCGACGAGAGTGGGAATGACATGGCATCCGACATCAAGCGCATCGCAGCCATCATCGCGGCCGAGATCGCTGCCCGGCCCGAACAGGCGGCCGCGGCGATCGAACTGCTGGACGAGGGCGCGACGGTGCCGTTCGTGGCACGGTACCGCAAGGAAGTGACCGGCGGGCTTGACGATACGCAATTGCGCGACCTTGCCGAGCGGCTCGCCTATCTGCGTGAGCTCGACGCCCGCCGCGACACCATCCTGGGCTCGATCCGCGAACAGGGCAAGCTGACGCAGGAGCTTGAGACCAAGATCGCCGCCGCCGCTACCAAGGCGGAGCTGGAGGACATCTATCTGCCCTACAAGCCCAAGCGCCGCACCAAGGCCGAGATCGCCAGGGAGCGCGGGCTGGGGCCGCTGGCGGAGGCCATTCTTGCCGACCGTTCCCTGGTGCCCGCCGAACTGGCGGTGGCCTATGTCACCGAGGAGGTGGCCGATACCAAGGCAGCCCTTGAGGGCGCCCGCGACATCCTTTCTGAACAATTCGCCGAGAATGCCGATCTGGTCGGCAAGCTGCGCAGCTACATGAAGGAACGCGCTTTCATGCGGGCGCGGGTTGTCGACGGCAAGCAGGAGGCCGGCGCGAAATTCTCGGACTATTTCGATCATGTCGAGCGCTGGGCAAATGTGCCGAGCCACCGGGCGCTGGCCATGTTGCGCGGCCGCAACGAAGAGGTGCTGTCGCTCGACATCGAGGTCGACGCCGACGACACCTCGCCGGTGAAGCCGGTCGAGCGGATGATCGCCAACGCCTATGCCATCGGCGCCAGCCTGCCGGGCGACCGCTGGCTGATGGATGTGGCCGGCTGGACCTGGCGGATAAAACTGTCGCTGCACCTGACGCTGGACCTGATGCGCGATCTGCGCGAACGGGCCGAGGAAGAGGCGATCCATGTCTTCGCCCGCAATCTGAAGGATCTGCTGCTGGCCGCGCCAGCGGGTTCGCGGCCGACGATGGGGCTCGATCCCGGCATCCGCACCGGCGTCAAGGTGGCCGTGGTCGACGGTACCGGCAAGCTGGTGGCGACCACGACGGTCTATCCGTTCCCGCCGAAGAACGACGTTCGCGGCACGCAGGCGGAACTCGCCAAACTCATCCGCCTGCACAAGGTCGAGCTGATTTCGATCGGCAACGGCACCGGGAGCCGCGAGACGGAAAAGCTGGTCGCCGACATGCTGTCCGACATGCCTTCCGACGGCGGACCCAAGCCGCTCAAGGTCATCGTCAGCGAGGCGGGCGCCTCGGTCTACTCGGCGTCGGCAGCGGCGGCGGCGGAATTCCCCGGTCTGGACGTGTCGCTGCGCGGCGCGGTGTCGATCGCGCGGCGCTTGCAGGATCCGCTCGCCGAACTGGTCAAGATCGAACCCAAGTCGATCGGCGTCGGCCAGTATCAGCATGACGTCGACCAGTATCGGCTCGGCCGCTCGCTGGAGGCGGTGGTCGAGGACGCGGTCAACGCCGTCGGCGTCGATCTCAACACCGCTTCGGCGCCGTTGCTGGCGCGCGTTTCGGGCCTTGGCGCGTCGCTTGCCGACGCTATCGTCGCGCATCGCGACGCGACCGGTCCCTTCGCCAGCCGCAAGGACCTGCTCAAGGTGCCACGGCTTGGGCCGCGCGCGTTCGAGCAATCCGCCGGCTTTCTGCGCATTGCCAATGGCAGCGAGCCGCTCGATGCCTCGTCGGTCCACCCGGAAGCCTATGGGGTGGCGAAGAAGATCGTCGCCGCCTGCGGCCGTGATGTGCGTTCGCTGATGGGCGACAGCGCCGCGCTCAAGGCGCTCGACCCGCGCGTCTTCGTCGACGAGCGTTTCGGCCTGCCGACGGTCCGCGACATTCTTGCCGAGCTGGAAAAGCCTGGACGCGACCCGCGCCCCGGCTTCAAGACGGCGACCTTTGCCGACGGCATTGATGACATCAAGGATCTGAAGCCAGGCATGCTGCTGGAAGGCACCGTCACCAATGTCGCGGCCTTCGGCGCCTTTGTCGATATCGGGGTGCACCAGGACGGCCTGGTGCACGTCTCGCAACTGGCCGACCGTTTCATCAAGGATGCGCATGAGGTGGTCAAGGCGGGCGACGTGGTGAAGGTGCGCGTCGTCGATGTCGATATCAAGCGCAAGCGCATCGCGCTTTCCATGCGCAAGGACGGCGGTGAGGCGTCAAAAGGTGGGCCCCGCGACAATGGCGGCGGCAGGCCGGCGCCACGTGGCCCGACACCGCAACGCCAGCCGGAGCGGCCGGCCCAGCAGGGCGCGTTTGGTGCCGCGTTGGCGGATGCGCTGAAGCGGAAGTAGCTACCACGCCAGGACGGACGGCTCCTTCTCAACCTGGCTCAGCAGCCAGTCGCGAAAACTGGCGACCGGGGGATGGCCGCGTTTGTCGTGCGGGACGACGAGATAATAGGCGCTGCGGCTTTGCATGGGCTGGCCGGGCGCCGGCACAAGCTGGCCGCGCTGCAATTCGCCTGCGATGAGCAGCAGCGGCAGGAGCGCGACGCCAAGCCCTTCCATGCAGGCCTGGGCGGCGGTGCCGAACTGCTCGAACTGCATGCCGGGCCCGGTCGGCGCGCTCAGGCCCTGATGCTCGAACCATTCGGTCCAGGCACCGGGGCGCGTTGCCATATGCAGCAAGGGCAGGCGGCCGATATCAGCCGGCGTGGCGATGGCGCGGCCGGCGAGAAATTCGGGCGACACCACCGGCGCCACGGTTTCGCGCACCAGGAGGGTCGAGTCGGCGTCCGGCCAATCGGGCAGGCCATAGTGGATGGCGGCGTCCAACCGCTCCCTGGCGAAGTCGAAACGGCCGACGCGGGTGACGAAGTTGATGGTGATGTCGGGGTTGTTCTCGACGAAATCGGGGATCATCGGCATCAGCCAGCGGGTGCCGAAGGTCGGCAATATGGCAAGGTTCAAGATGCCACTATGCCGATTGCTCATCAATCCAAGGGCGGCATCGCGCAACTGGCCAAGCGCTGAACGTACCGCTTCGGCATAGATTTCACCCGCCGTGGACAGCCGGACATTGCGGCTGTCGCGCTCGAACAACCGGCGACCAAACTGGTCCTCCAACAGCTTGATCTGGCGGCTTACCGCGCCTTGGGTCAGATCCAGCTCCTGGGCAGCGGCGGTAAAAGATCCAAGCCGAGCCACCGCTTCGAAGGCGGCGAGGGCGCTGATGTTGGGCAGGAGACGGCGCTGGACACTCATCATCCATTCCTAACGCTCATTGATCGGTGAAGCAATTTCGTTTGATTTTTTCAGGCCCCGGGTCGATAAGCCGGGCCAAGATTTTGCTGCACGCATGCCGTTGTTGCCAAGGATCCAGAGATCCTTCGCCGGCATTCATCGAGTCCGGGAGAGAGCCATGGCCGCCGATAAGAATGCCTTCGTCTGGGAAGATCCGTTCCTGATCGAGGACCAGCTTTCAGAAGATGAGCGCATGGTGCGCGATGGTGCCGCGGCCTTCGCCGCCGACAAGCTCGCGCCGCGCATCGAGGACGCGTATCTCAACGAGACCTTCGACACCGCGATCTTTCGCGAGATGGGCGATGCCGGCCTGCTCGGCATCAACATCCCGGAAGAGTTCGGCGGGCTCGGCGCCAACTATGTGACCTACGGGCTGGTCGCGCGGGAAGTCGAACGCGTCGATTCCGGCTATCGCTCGATGATGTCGGTGCAGTCGTCGCTGGTGATGTATCCGATCTACGCCTATGGCTCGGACGAACAGCGCAAGAGGTACCTGCCCAAGCTCGCCAGCGGCGAGTGGATCGGCTGCTTTGGCCTGACCGAGCCTGATGCCGGCTCCGATCCGGGCGGCATGAAGACGCGCGCCGAGAAGACCGCCAAAGGCTACAAGCTCTCCGGCTCCAAGATGTGGATTTCCAACGCGCCGGTCGCCGACGTGTTCGTCGTCTGGGCGAAGCTGAAGGGTGAGAACGGCAAGGACGAGATCCGCGGCTTCGTGCTGGAGAAGGGCATGAAGGGGCTTTCGGCGCCGAAGATCGGCGGCAAGCTGTCGCTGCGGGCGTCGATCACCGGCGAGGTGGTGATGGAAGGCGTCGAGGTCGGCGAGGACGCGCTGCTGCCCAACGCCAAGGGCCTGGGCGGCCCGTTCGGTTGCCTCAACCGGGCTCGCTACGGCATCTCCTGGGGCTCGATGGGTGCGGCGGAAGATTGCTGGCATCGCGCCCGCCAGTATGGCCTTGACCGCAAGCAGTTCGGCAAGCCGCTGGCCGGCACGCAGCTTTACCAGAAGAAGCTCGCCGACATGCAGACCGAGATCGCG
This sequence comes from Mesorhizobium loti, assembly GCF_013170705.1. Lineage (NCBI taxonomy): Bacteria > Pseudomonadati > Pseudomonadota > Alphaproteobacteria > Hyphomicrobiales > Phyllobacteriaceae > Mesorhizobium > Mesorhizobium loti. The sequence goes on from NZ_CP033334.1 coordinate 2,213,164, forward strand.
CTCGGGCTGCAGGCATCCTTGCGCGTCGGACGGCTGCTCGACGAAGGCAAGATGGCGCCGGAGATGATCTCGATCGTCAAGCGCAACAATTGCGGCAAGGCGCTCGACATCGCCCGCCAGGCCCGCGACATGCATGGCGGCAACGGCATCCAGATCGGCTACCACGTCATGCGCCACGCGCAGAACCTGGAGACCGTCAACACCTATGAGGGCACGCACGACGTGCACGCGCTGATCCTGGGGCGGGCCCAGACGGGGATACAGGCGTTCTTTTGAGCGACTTTACGCCGGCAACCGGTTCTTTAATTTAGGTGCAGCGCAACATCCGCTTGGAGAATGGCGGCCAGATGTGTCAGGGTTCGGCTGAATAAACGCCGATCTCCGGGGTCCCATGGCAATTCTGGCAGCCGTCTACCACCTGACCCACTACAAATATGACCGGCCCGTGGTTCTCGGGCCCCAGATCATCAGGCTGCAGCCGGCACCGCATTCCCGCACCAAGGTCTTGAGCCACTCGCTCAAGGTCGAGCCGGCGAACCACTTTGTCAATTTGCAGCAGGATCCCTACGGCAACTTCCTCGCCCGCTTCGTTTTTCCCGAGCCGGTGAGCGAGCTCAAGATCGAGGTCGACCTCGTCGCCGACATGACGGTCTACAATCCGTTCGATTTCTTCGTCGAACCATCGGCCGAGACATTCCCGTTCGAATACCCGGAAGAGATCAGGGACGACCTCGCTATCTACCGGACGCCGGAACCGGCGGGGCCGCTGCTTTCGGCTTTCCTGACAACCATCGACACCGGCGCGAAAAACACCGTCAATTTCCTCGTCGACCTCAACGCCCGGCTGCAGCGCGAGATCGCCTATATCGTGCGCATGGAGACCGGCGTGTTCTCGCCGGAGGAAACATTGGCCGCCGGCAAGGGATCGTGCCGGGATTCAAGCTGGTTGCTGGTGCAGATCCTGCGCAATCTCGGCATCGCCGCGCGCTTCGTGTCGGGCTATCTGATCCAGCTCAAACCCGACCTCATCGCGCTCGATGGGCCGGCCGGCACATCGGTCGACTTCACGGATCTGCACGCCTGGTGCGAGGTCTATCTTCCCGGCGCCGGCTGGATCGGCTTCGACCCGACTTCCGGCCTGCTCACCGGCGAGAGCCATGTGCCGCTTGCCGCCACCCCGCATTTCCGCAATGCGGCCCCCATTTCCGGCATGGCGAGCTTTGCCAATGTCGAATTCGGCTTCGACATGCGGGTCGACCGCATCGCCGAGCATCCGCGGATCACCAAGCCGTTCTCGGATGAAAGCTGGCGGGCGCTCGACGCGCTCGGCAACAAGGTCGACGCAGCACTTGGCGAAGGCGATGTGCGGCTGACCATGGGCGGCGAGCCGACCTTCGTGTCGATCGATGATTTCGAGTCGGCCGAATGGAACACCGCCGCCGTCGGGCCGACCAAGCGCGAAAAGGCCGATGCGCTGATCCGTCGGCTGCGCGAACGTTTCGCGCCGGGCGGCTTCCTCCATTACGGCCAGGGCAAATGGTATCCCGGCGAAAGCCTGCCGCGCTGGACCTTTTCGCTCTACTGGCGTGCCGATGGCGAGCCCGTATGGAGCGACCCGTCGCTGATCGCACGCGAAAAGAGTTCGGCCGATATCGGCCCCAAACAGGCCGAAAGCCTGCTCACCGCGATCGCCGGTGAACTCGGCATCGACACGTCGATGGTCAGCGAAGCTTATGAAGACCCGGCCGAGTGGCTGCTCAAGGAAGGCAAACTGCCGGAGAATGTCGATCCGTCCAATTCCAAGCTGGAAGATCCCGAAGAGCGCAGCCGTATGGCGAAAGTGTTCGAGCGCGGGCTGACCAAACCGTCCGGCTACGTGCTGCCGGTGCAGCGCTGGAACAGCCAGGCGTCGGGGCCGCGCTGGCGCTCGGAAAAATGGAAGACGCGACGCGGGCGGCTGTTCCTGGTGCCTGGCGATTCGCCGGTCGGTTATCGCTTGCCGCTCGGCACGCTGCCTTATGTGCCACCGGCGCAATTCCCCTACATCGTGCCGGTCGATCCGTCGCTGCCGCGTGGAGCGCTGCCCGCGCGTGAAGCCATCTTGCCCTCCGCCGCGCCGGCCGAACTTGAAGGCGCCGACGAGATGGCGCGCCGGCAACAGGCGGCGTCGTTCACCGCCGCCACCGGCCAGCAGGACCGGGTCGAACAGGAGATCACCGAGATAGGCGGCGCGGTGCGCACCGCGCTCTCGGTCGAGCCGCGCGACGGAAGGCTCTGCGTGTTCATGCCGCCGGTTGAAGCACTTGAGGACTATCTCGAACTCGTCGCGGCCGCCGAGAACGCTGCGCGAGCCATCGGTCTTCCCGTCCATATCGAGGGCTATGGCCCGCCGCATGATCCGCGCCTCAACGTCATCCGCGTCGCGCCCGATCCAGGCGTCATCGAGGTCAACATTCATCCGGCTGCCAATTGGCAGGATTGCGTGGCGACGACGACGGCAATCTATGAGGAAGCGCGGCTGACGCGGCTTGGCGCCGACAAATTCATGATCGACGGCCGCCACACCGGCACTGGCGGCGGCAATCATGTCGTCGTCGGCGGCGCGACACCAAACGACAGCCCGTTCCTGCGCCGGCCCGATCTGTTGAAGAGCCTGGTGCTGCAATGGCAGCGGCATCCGTCGCTGTCCTACCTGTTTTCGGGCCTGTTCATCGGCCCGACCAGCCAGGCGCCGCGCTTCGACGAGGCGCGCCACGATTCGCTCTACGAACTCGAAATCGCCATGGCGCAGGTGCCGCATCCCGACCAGGGCGCGGCACCCCTGCCGTGGCTGGTCGACCGGCTGTTCCGCAACCTGTTGACGGACGTGACCGGCAACACGCATCGCTCGGAAATCTGCATCGACAAGCTGTTTTCGCCGGATGGGCCGACCGGACGGCTCGGCCTGGTCGAATTCCGCGGCTTCGAAATGCCGCCCAACGCGCGCATGAGCCTTGCGCAGCAGCTTCTGGTCCGTGCCATCATCGCCCGTGCGTGGAAGAACCCGCTCGACGGCCGTTTCGTGCGCTGGGGCACGTCGCTGCACGACCGCTTCATGCTGCCGCATCATGTCTGGGCTGATTTTCTCGACGTGCTCGACGACCTCAAGCTCAACGGTTTCGAATTCCGGCCTGAATGGTTCGACGCACAGCTCGAATTCCGCTTTCCCTTCTGCGGCGAGGTGCGGCATGCCGGAATCAAGCTGGAACTGCGGCAGGCGCTGGAGCCGTGGCATGTCATGGGCGAGCAGGGCGCGATCGGCGGCACCGTGCGCTTTGTCGATTCCTCGGTCGAACGGCTTCAGGTCAGGACCGAAGGGCTCAATCCGGAACGCCACGCAATCGTCTGCAACGGCCGCATCGTGCCGATGAAGGTGACGGACAATCGCGAGGTGGCGGTGGCGGGCGTGCGCTTCAAGGCTTGGCAGCCGGCTTCGGGCCTGCATCCGGCGCTGCCGGTCAACACGCCGCTGGTGTTCGACATCTACGACCGCTGGTCGGGCAGGGCGGTCGGCGGCTGCGTCTACCATGTCGCCCATCCCGGCGGCCGCAACTACGACACTTTCCCGGTCAACGGCAACGAGGCGGAAGCGCGGCGGCTCGCCCGCTTCGAACCGCGCGGCCACACGCCATCAGGCTATGTGCTGCGCGAGGAACAACCGGCGGAAGATTTCCCGATGACCCTTGACCTTCGGCGTCCACCCAGACTGTGATCGGACATGGCAAAGGGGAATCACAAGAGGGTACGCGGCAAGCCGCAGATCCACAGCCTGCTGGGGCACTACCAGCCGATCGACGGTGTCGTCGACGAAATGGTCGATGCGTCAGGCAATCCCCGTCCGGTGTGGAAGCAGTTCATCGAGGCGCTCGACGAGATAGGGTCTGAAAAGCTCGGCCAGCGTTTCGCCCGCGCCGACCAGTATCTGCGCGATGCCGGCGTCTATTACCGCGTCTACGACAAGGCCGGCGCCAATGAGCGCGAATGGCCGCTGGCGCATGTGCCGTTGCTCATCGAAGACGCCGAATGGGCCGCAATCAGCGCCGGGCTGATCCAGAGGGCCGAGCTGTTCGAGGAAACCATTGCCGATATCCATGGGCGCAACCGGCTGGTCGAAAAAGGCATCCTGCCGGCGGGACTGATCGCGGCCAGCCCCGAATATCTGCGGCCCGTGATCGGTACCACGCCGGCCGGTGGGCATTTCCTGCATTTCTGTGCTTTCGAGCTCGGCCGTGGGCCCGATGGCCGCTGGTGGGTGCTGGGCGACCGCACGCAAGCGCCATCGGGCGCCGGCTTCGCGCTGGAGAACCGCGTCGCCACCACGCGCGCGCTGTCCGACATCTACGGCGAAATGCACGTGCACCGGCTCGCCGGCTTCTTCCGCCGCTTCCGCGATGCGCTGATCGGCATGGCCAGGGAAACCGACGGCCGCGTCGCCATCCTGACGCCGGGGCCGCTCAACGAAACCTACTACGAACACGCCTATATCGCCCGCTACCTCGGCATCATGCTGCTCGAGGGCGAGGATCTCACCGTTTCCGGCGGCAGGCTGATGGTGCGCACCGTTTCCGGCCTGATGCCGATCAGCGTGCTCTGGCGGCGTCTCGACGCCGCCTTCGCCGATCCGCTCGAATTGCGATCGGATTCGCAGATCGGCACGCCGGGGCTGGTCGAAGCGATCCGCCAGGGTGCTGTTGCGACCGTCAACGCGCTGGGCTCGGGCCTGATGGAAACGCGGGCGCTGCTTGCTTTCCTACCCAAGATCGCGCGCGAATTGCGCGGCGAGGAGCTGCTGCTGCCGAGCGTAGCGACCTGGTGGTGCGGGCAGGCGACGGAACGCGCCCATGTGCTAGCCAATATCGACCGCATGGTGGTCGGTCCGGCGCTCTCGACGAGACTTGCCTTCGAGGATGATGGCCAGACCACGCTGGGCTCGACGCTGTCGGCCGGAGAGCGGGCCGAGCTGGTGGCGCGCATCGAACGCGATGGCGTTGCCTTCGTCGGCCAGGAAGCGGTGACGCTGTCAACGACACCGGTCTTTGTCGGGGGCTGGCTGGAGCCGCGGCCGGCGAGCCTGCGCGTTTATCTGGCCCGCACGCCCGAGGGCTGGACGGTGATGCCGGGCGGGTTCGCCCGGGTCGGCCTGTCGCTCGACCCGACCGCGATCGCCATGCAGCGCGGCGGCCAGGCGGCGGACGTCTGGGTGGTCAGCGACAGGCCGGTCGAGCGTGAAACGCTGCTGCCGCAAGAGAGCGACAGCTTCAGCCGCACCAGGCCGGGCAGCTTGCCCAGCCGCGCGGCGGAGAACCTGACCTGGCTCGGGCGCTATATCGAGCGCTCGGAAGACACGGTGCGCATCCTGCGCGCCTACCATGTGCGGCTGGCCGAGACGTCCGACCCGGACATGCCGCTGCTGGCCGATATCAGGGACTATCTCGAACCGTTCGGCATCGACGTCGCGACGGCGATCCCGTTGGGGCTGATCGGGACGCTCGACAGCGCCGTCTACAGCGCCGGACAGATCCGCGACCGCTTCTCGCCCGATGGCTGGCTGGCGCTGAAGGACCTGTCCAAGACCATCCATCAGTTCGCCAAGACGGTGGCGCCGGGCGACGATGCGACACGGGCAATGACGGTGATCCTGCGCAAGCTCGCCGGCTTCTCCGGCCTGCTGCACGAGAACATGTACCGCTTCGCCGGCTGGCGGTTCCTCGAGATCGGCCGGCGGCTGGAGCGCGGCATCCAGATCGCCCGTACGCTGTCCCGGCTGACCGCCGCCAAGGCGCCGGATGGAGCGCTCGACATGATGCTGGAGATCGGCGACAGCGTCATGACCCACCGCCGGCAGTACCCGGTGCAGGCCGGCCGGCGCACGGTGATCGATCTTCTGGCGCTCGACCCACTCAATCCGCGATCCATCCTGTTCCAGCTCGAAAGGCTGAAGGCGGAGATCGGCCTGCTACCGTCGCTTGGCGGCGAGGGGCATATGTCGCCCGCGGCAAAGGAGATCCTGCAGCTCAACACCCAGATCGCCATCAAGGAGCCTTCGGACATGACGGCAAAGGCGCTCGACGAACTCGCCTATGAAATAGGCGGTCTCTACAACAGCCTCGCCAAGGCCTATTTCGGCTAGCGTATGCTCTACGACATCAGGCTCCATCTCCATTACGACTATGCAGCCGCGGCCGGCGGCGGCCGCCATCAGATCCGCGTGCTGCCGTCGACGATATCAGGCGTGCAGCGCGTCATCGCCGCATCCCTGTCCTTCACGCCGGCGCCGAATGAACGGTCGGATTTTTTGGACTTCTTCGGCAACAACGTCACCTCCATCGCCTTTCGCGACGCGCATGATGCGCTCGACATCCGTATGAGCGCGCGCGTTTCGGTGTCGCGGCCCGAACCCGGGCTCGACGTGTCGCCCAATATCGCCCGGCTGAGGCAGGAGCTGGCCGCCGTGCGGTCGCTGGCCCCTGATGCGCCGCACCATTTTCTGGTGGGAAGCGCTCACTCGGGCATCGACGCGGCGATAACCGCCTATGCGGGGGACAGCATTGCCGGCTCGGCCGCCGGTACGGCGATGAGCCTCTGCAATCGCATCCATCGTGACTTCACCTATGACGGCGAAGCGACCACGGTGCGGACCCGGGCCAGCGATGCCTTCAAGCTGAAGCGCGGCGTCTGTCAGGATTTTTCGCACATCATGATCGCCGGCCTGCGCGGGCTCGGCATTCCGGCCGGCTATGTCAGCGGCTTCCTGCGCACCATTCCACCGAAGGGGAAGCCCCGGCTGGAAGGCGCCGATGCCATGCATGCCTGGGTCAAGGTCTGGTGCGGGCGTGACGCCGGCTGGCAGGAGTTCGATCCGACCAACGGCATGCGGGCGAGCAACGACCACATCACCGTCGGCTACGGCCGCGACTATTCGGATGTCGCGCCGATCGTCGGCGTTCTCAAGACCACGGGCGGTCAGGTGGGCGAACAGGCTGTCGACGTCATTCCTGTCGCGCTCGAAAAGGCGTGAATGCGAGCGAAACGCCGAGGCGTCCCGTTGTTGCAATTCTGGATTGTCGAAGGCGACTTCTCAAACATTGAACGGGCCGCTAGTCTGTATTTGTTCCGAGGGACAACCATCGTACTGCCAAGGCGCGCGAGCGCGGGGTTTTGTCATTGAAAGCGGTCAGCGTCGTCATTCCTGCCCACAATGCAGCGGCCACAATCGCCACAACACTGGCGTCACTCGCCGGCGAAGCCGAGGTCATCGGCGAGGTCCTGCTGGTCGACGATGCATCGACGGACGGCACGACGGCGACGGCGCTGCGGGCCGCGGCGCAACTGTCCTTGCCGCTGCGTGTGCTGCCGTCCAATTGCCTCGACGCCGGCGGCGCCCGCAACGTGGCGCTGGCTGAGGCACTCCATCCTTGGGTTTACCTGATCGACGCCGACGATCTGCATCTTGATGGCGGATTGCGCGCACTGCTGCGGCAGGCCGAGAGCCAGCCGAAAGCCGACATGATCGTTGGCGCCTATCGGCGGCGGGTGAGCGGTGAGGATCGGCAGATCAAGGTGCCGAACGGCTACCAGGCCGCCTGCCTGGCGAACGCTTCCGCCTATGTGAAAGGCGACATACGGTCGGTCGCGGTGGGCAGCGTGCTGGCATCCCGGCGCCTCATCGGCGAGACGCGGTTTCCTGTGGGGCTTGCCTATGACGAGGACACCCTGTTCTGGGCACGGCTGATGAGCAAAGCCTCGTTGGCCATGATGCCGCAGCCGGTGATGGTCTATGAGGTTTCGCCCACCCGTTCGGACGATCGTTTTGCGATAAACCCGGCGCGGCGCTTCCTGGAGTGGCGCCGCGAACTGCGCACGCTCACGGATTGCAGCATCCCGGTCTCGGCGCTCAAGGCCAGGGAGGGACTGGTCGCCCTCAAGATCGCCCGCGTCCACTACGCCCGTGGCGACCTGGACACCGCCGCGCGTTTCCTGGCGGTGGCGGCGGTTGCGCCGAAGCGACGGTCGGAGGCATGGCGCTGCCTGCGCTACAAGCTCAAGCTCGCCGTGCGCCGCCGGCTGTCAGCTCAACAGATAGAACTACAAGGCGTTCTTTAGAGCAAGTCGGCCCCCGTTCGACGTCGCATTACCGACTTTTCGCACGGCTGTGGAACCAGCAGTCAGCCAATGGCTTATCTACCGACATCCGCGGGGAGCCGTCATGCTGCAGAAATCCGGATCATCCTACAGCCGATCGGCCGGCGGTGTAGCGAAGAATGGGGCGCAGCTTTCGGCAAGGGATGCCGCGCTGACCTATGTCAGCGATGCCGAGCCCGGTATCCGCCGGCTGAAGGCAGGCAAGCGGTTTTCCTACAAGGGGCCGGACGGGAAAGCAGTCTCGGATGCCACCAGGACCCGGATCGAGGCGATCGTCATTCCGCCGGCTTGGACGGATGTCTGGATCTCGCCCGACGCGCATGGGCATATCCAGGCGACGGGAAGGGACCAGCGGGGGCGCAAGCAGTATCGCTATCATCCACAATGGGCCGAGGAACGCGATGGTGCCAAATATTCAAGCCTCGTCGCCTTCGCCGAAAGCCTTCCGGATCTCCGGCGCACCATAGACCGCGATTTCCGCCGCCGCGGCCTGCCGTTTGAGCGTGTCGTCGCTGCGGTCGTCTGGCTGCTCGACAACACGATGATCCGCGTCGGCAATGCCGCCTATGCGCGTGACAACAAGAGCTTCGGCCTGACGACATTGCGCGACCGTCATGTCGACATCAAGGGATCGAGCCTGCGCTTTGCCTTCAAGGGCAAATCCGGCAAGGAATGGAGACTGAAGCTTGTCGACCGCCGCATCGCCAGGATCGTACGGGGTGCGCAGGATCTGCCGGGCCAGAAGCTGTTCCAGTATCTCGACGAGGACGGCAACCGGCGCCCGGTCCGCTCCGACGACGTCAACCGCTATATCCGCCAGGCGGTCGGCGATGCCTTCAGCTCGAAGCATTTCCGCACATGGGGCGGCACCATCCATGCCGCGTCGCTGTTTGCGCAGACGGAGCTGCCTGAGAGCCAGGCACAGAAAAAGCGAGCGATGAACAGTGTCATCGACAAGGTCGCCGAGCGGCTGGGCAACACCCGCGCGGTCTGCCGCAAATGCTATATCCACCCGCTGGTCTTCGAGGCCTGGCTGGAGGGGCGTCTGCTTGCCGAAATGGCGGACGCCAACAAGCGCAAGCGGTCCATCGAGGGTCTCGATGAGGAGGAGGCGCTCGTGCTGAGATGGTTGAAACGCACGAACGGTGACTGAAGGCAATCGTCAGCCGCCATCTCGGGATTTTTTTATCGACGTCGTGTCGGGATCGGCCCTACTGTTCCGTCCTTTGATACAGAAAGGACCAGCCATGCTCTACGCCATCCTCTGCTATGCCTCCGAAGACGTCGTCAGCTCGTGGAGCAAGGCGCAGGACGATGAAGTCATGGCCAACCTCCTCGGCGTCCAGGAGAAATACGCCAAGGCCGGCCGGCTTGGTCCCGTGGCGCGGCTTCTGCCGACGACGGCGGCGACCACGCTGCGGAAGGTCAAGGGCGAATCGATCGTCATCGACGGCCCGTTCGCCGAGACCAAGGAGCAGTTCCTCGGTTTCTATACGCTGGAATGCGCCGATCTCGACGAGGCCGTCGAGTTCGCCCGGGAGCTTTCCGAGGTCAATCCGAGCGGCGGATCCTATGAGATACGGCCGGTCTCGGTGTTCAATCCCACCGGGGTTGCCGTATGACCGAACTTGCCTGGATCAGCTCCGCGATCAGCGCCGCCCGCCCGCAGGCGATGGGCGCGCTGCTGCGCTATTTCCGCGATCTCGATACGGCGGAGGAAGCTTTCCAGGATGCCTGTCTCAGGGCGTTGAAGAACTGGCCGCAGAACGGACCGCCGCGCGATCCGGCGGCCTGGCTGATCTTTGTCGGCCGCAACAGCGGCATCGACGCGGTGCGCAAGCGCGCCAAGCAGGCGCCGATGCCGGAAGAAGACCAGATCTCCGACCTGGACGATGCCGAGAGCGATATCGCCGAGCGGCTGGACGGAGCGCATTACCGCGACGACATATTGCGGCTGCTCTTCATCTGCTGCCATCCGGACCTGCCGGCGACCCAGCAGATCGCGGTCGCGCTGCGCATCGTTTCCGGCCTGACCGTCAAGCAGATCGCGCGCGCCTTCCTGGTCGGCGAGAGCGCCATGGAGCAGCGCATCACCCGCGCCAAGGCGCGCATAGCCGACGCCGGTGTGCCGTTCGAGACGCCGGGCGCCGTCGAGCGATCCGAGCGGCTCGCGGCGGTGGCGGCCATGGTCTACCTGATCTTCAACGAGGGCTATTCCACCAACAGCGGCGAGGCGCCGGCCCGCGCGCCACTCTGCGAGGAGGCGATCCGGCTGGCCCGGCTGTTGCTGCGGCTGTTCCAGACCGAGCCGGAAATCATGGGGCTGGCGGCGCTGCTCCTGCTCCAGCATGCGCGCGCACCGGCCCGTTTCGACGAAGACGGCGAGATCGTGCTGCTCGAGGACCAGGATCGCAGCCTGTGGAGCCGCAAGATGATCGATGAAGGGCTGGCCCTTGTCGACAAGGCCTTGCGCCACCGCAAGCCCGGTCCTTACCAGGTGCAGGCGGCGATCGCCGCCCTGCATGCGCGGGCTGACAAGGCCGAGGACACCGACTGGGTGGAGATAGACCTGCTCTATGGCCTGCTCGAACAGATGCAGCCGTCGCCGGTCATCACGCTCAACCGCGCGGTGGCGGTCTCCAAGGTGCGCGGCCCGGAAGCCGCCCTTGCCATGATCGAGCCGCTGGAGCCGAGGCTTTCCGGCTATTTCCATTTCTTCGGCCTCAAGGGTGGGCTCCTGATGCAGCTCGATCGGGGCGAGGAAGCACGCGTCGCCTTCGACCGGGCCATCGCGCTTGCCAACACGGCGGCGGAAGCAGCCCACATCCGGATGCATATCGACCGCTTGATGAAAGACGGGGCCGTGCGCACGCCGGCAAAAAAGGCCAACTGAGCAGTATTCGCCCGCCTGGCTCAATCGTCTCTGGCTCAATCTTGTAATTTGGGCTTGGACCATGCCGGGGTGGCGATTTTCCCCTGAAACGAGTAAGGCCACGCCATGACTTTGCCTGAAGTGCCTTTCCGGCACACGGGCGGCATGGCGCGAGGCTTCGACCCGACGCCATATGGTGACGACGGGATCTGAAAGGGACAAAAATGACCATAGCCAAGGAAACGGCCGAGCTTCTGGCGAAACTGGGTGTTGCCAGGGAGGCGCTTGTCGGCGGCGACCTCATCGTGAAGAGCCCGGTGACGGGTGAAGAGGTCGCGGCGCTGAAGACGATCTCGCCGGCCGATGCGGCCAGGTCGATCGATGCCGCGCACAAGGCGTTCCAGTCCTGGCGGCTGGTGCCGGGTCCCAAGCGCGGCGAACTGGTGCGGCTGCTCGGCGAGGAATTGCGTATCCACAAGGCCGAGCTTGGCCGGCTGGTGTCGATCGAGGTCGGCAAGATCCCGTCCGAGGGGCTCGGCGAAGTGCAGGAGATGATCGACATCTGCGATTTCGCTGTCGGTCTGTCGCGCCAATTGTACGGCCTCACGATCGCCACTGAGCGCCCCGGCCATCGCATGATGGAAACCTGGCACCCGCTCGGCGTCGTCGGCGTCATTTCCGCCTTCAACTTCCCGGTCGCGGTGTGGTCGTGGAACGCAGCGCTGGCACTGGTCTGCGGTGACGCGGTGGTGTGGAAGCCGTCGGAGAAGACGCCGCTGACCGCACTTGCCTGCGAGGCGATCTTTGCGCGCGCCGTCAAGCGTTTCGGCGCCGACGCGCCGCAGGGCCTGCTGCAGGTGCTGATCGGCGACCGTGCCGTCGGCGAAGTCCTGGTGGATCATCCCAAGGTGCCGCTGGTGTCGGCTACCGGCTCGACGCGCATGGGCAGGGAGGTCGGGCCGCGGCTGGCCAAGCGCTTTGCGCGCGCGGTGCTGGAACTCGGCGGCAACAATGCCGGCATCGTGGCGCCCAGCGCCGACCTCGACATGGCGCTGCGGGCGATTGCCTTCGGCGCCATGGGCACGGCCGGGCAGCGCTGCACGACGCTGCGGCGCCTGTTCGTGCATGAGAGTGTCTATGACGCGCTGCTGCCGCGGCTGAAGAAGGCCTATCAGAGCGTTTCGGTCGGCAATCCGCTGGAGACGTCCTCGCTGGTCGGGCCGCTGATCGACAAGGCTGCCTACGAGGCCATGCAGAAGGCGCTCACTGAAGCCACCGCCCATGGCGGCAAGGTGACCGGCGGCACGCGGGTGGAAAACGGTCATCCCGATGCCTATTACGTGCATCCCGCCCTTGTCGAAATGCCGAAGCAGGTCTCGCCGGTGACCGAAGAGACCTTCGCGCCGATCCTCTATGTGATGAAATATTCGGATTTCGACGCCGTGCTCGACGAGCACAATGCGGTGGGTGCGGGCCTGTCGTCGTCGATCTTCACGCGCGACCTGCAGGAATCGGAGCGCTTCCTCGGCGTTGACGGTTCGGACTGCGGTATCGCCAACGTCAACATCGGCACGTCGGGGGCCGAGATCGGCGGTGCCTTCGGCGGCGAAAAGGAAACCGGCGGCGGCCGCGAGAGCGGCTCCGACGCCTGGAAGGCCTATATGCGGCGCGCCACCAACACGGTGAACTATTCCAAGGCGCTGCCGCTGGCCCAGGGCGTCTCATTCGACATCGACTGAGACCGCCGGGGGTAGTCCAAGGCTGGTGTCGATCAGGCTCGGCGAGCATCAATCGACACAGGTGGAGGGCGTACATGCCGCACTGACGCTGGACAGTTTCCGACGCTTGTCCAGCGTTGGCTTTTCGTGCCGTCTCTTCATGCAGGGTCCTCCCGGTATGTCTTGTCGTGCAAGCGTGTCTCGCTTGCAGGAGGCGCTTCGGCGATCAATTCACGCAGGTCGACGGCGTGCAGAGCGCCGTGACGCTGGACAGTCGTTCGCGCCTGTCCAGGGTCGGCTTTTCTAGAGCAATTCCAGGAAAAGTGTGAAACGGTTTTCCGTCCGGAGTTGCGTTAAAACAATGAGTTAGAGCAGTTTGCCGTTTCCGTGAAACGGTGAATTACTCTAGCGTCTTTTCATGTAGTTCCTCTCCAATCATGGCGCCGCGCATAACGGCTATTGGAGTGCCAGTAGGCATGACGGATTCGTGCATCCCCCGTGCGGGAGACGCCACACGCGTCAGCGGCCTGCCGTCGCGCCAAAGGTTTCGGTGAAGGCGGCATCCATAATCGCCAGCTTCACCGCCTGGGCGGCCATGTATTCCCCATAGAAATCGCGCGACACCCACATGACCGACTGGCCCCGTTGGCCGAGCCAGCCGACACTGCCGAGGTCTTCGGCGGCGCGAAGCTTGCGTGCAAGGTGGGTGCGCGACAGTTTCAGCCATTTGGCGAAATCGCCGATCGAGACGACGCCGGTGGGGATCCGATCGAGGCCGGCATGCCCGGGATCGACGCCCGATATCAACCAGTCCATCACGACGCCGCCATTGTTGAGCCAGGTGAACAGGGAAAAGGTCTGCTTGGGCTCGCGCACTGGATTGGACGAGAGCAAGCCATCGGCAATCCGTGGCTGCAGCATGGCGAGCGCGTCCGGCCTGGCCAGGAACACGGCCAGGCGGTTCGCACCGTCGAGACTGTCCAGCGTCTGCAGATGCGCCATCAGCCAGAGGGTAACCGGCTCCAGGGAGGCGGTGGCCGGCCGCAGGGGGCGGATGCGGCCATCCTGTGCCGTGGGCACATACTCGATGAAACCGTAGTGCAGCATTTCCTTGACGAAGGCGTCGGCGGTGTTGCGGCTGGCCACCGAATTCTGCCGGATCGCGTCGAGGAAACGCGCCGTCGTCAGTTCCTTGCGATAGTCGTCTGGCTCCCGCCTGAAATGCAAGGCAAGACCGATATGGGCCATGAGCCAGCGTTGCTGCGTGGCAAACACCGACGCGAGCCGCGGATTCATCTCATAGGTCTGGTTCATCGCCTGTGCCTGGACGCGGATACAGCGATGCAGTGCCGGATGATCGGCAATTTCTTCCAACGTCAGCGCCATTCCCCCCGCTGCGATAAGCCCCCTTGTCGCGAAGACGCAGGAACACATTTTCAGTCTTCGCGGCTCGTGTCCAGACGCCGGCCGTCAACAGTGGGTGAATGCGTTAGCGGGTACAAATCACGGCAGCGTTTCATCGCTTCGCGCAAACGCCGCTTCTCAGCCACCGCCTGGCGATGGCGGAAAACAAGTCTCGAAGGCGGTATCGACAACGGCCAGCTTGGCGGCCTGGACAGTCATGTATTCCTCATAGAACCCGTGCGACACCCACATCACCGAATGGCCGCGCTGACCAAGCCAGCCGATGCTGCCTAATTCCTCGGCGGTGCGCAGTTTGCGGCCGAGATGGGTGCGCGACAGCTTGAGCCATCTGGCGAAATCGCCGATCGAAACCACGCTGGTCGGGATTCGCTCCAGACTGGCGTGATCGGGATCGATACCGGACATCAGCCAGTCCATGACGATGCCGCCATTGTTGAGCCAGATAAACAGGGAAAAGGTCTGGTTGGGTTCACGCACCGGCTTCGAGGCCAGCAGGCCGTCGGCGATCAGGGGCTGCAGCGTGGCAAGCATGTCGGGCCGGTCCAGGAATCTGGTCAACCGGTCGCCGCCATCGATATGGTCAAGCGTGCGCAGATGGGCAATCACCCAGCCGGTGAACCTCTCGATGGTGGCCGCCGTCGGCTGCAGGGGATGCGTGCGGCCGTCCCCGCCCGCCACATACTCCGCGATGTTGTAGTGCAGCATCTCCTTGATGAAGGCGTCCGCCGTGTTGCGGCTGGCCACCGCGTTCTTGTGCACGACCTCGATGAAACGCGAGACCGTCAGTTCCTTGCGGCGGTCGTTCGGATCGCGCCTGAAGTGCATGGCTAGGCCGACATGGCCCATGAGCCAGCGCTGCTGCGTGGCGAAGATGGAAGCCAGCCGCGGGGTTTCCTCATAGATTCGGATCAGGGACTGAGACTGTTCCTGAACGTAGCGGTGCAAGGCCGGATGGGCCGCTATGTCTTCCAATTTCAGCGCGGATCTCCTGAAGCTTTGAAACAACTCTGATGGCGAGACTGCGTTCCTCATTTTCCAGCCTTCGGTATTTGTGTCCAGACGTACCAATTGCGAAGAACAGGGCCAGCCGAGATACGGATCCACGGCGACAGGTTCACGGTTCAGTCTGCTAACTGATTGCGATGGCTTGGAAAAATCCTCCCAATCATAGTCAGCCGAAGGAGCGCGCGTTGGATTGATCTTCCAACACGGCAAACCCGAACTACGATATCACCTATGCCGGTGCGTGCCTCATCGCAAGCCACCAGTACAGTGGCCTACAACGCCTATGCACGTGATGCCTGCAGCCGGTGACGGCCTTCTTCACCGGCCAGCTTGGCCTTCGGCCAACGCATGGCCGAAACCGCTTCCATCCGCGCAATCGGCTCGGTCCGACAGGCTCCTGCCTTGCTCGTTCGCGAGGCTCGATGGAAAAACGGCGCCCCGGAAATCTGTCCGAGACGCCGTGCGATCATGGTCAGCCCGTGTCAGCCGTTCGGGTAATAGCCGCCATCGGCGCCGTCGCCGATGTAGGTGCCGCCGCCTGAATCGGTTTGCAGTTGCTGATCCAGCCTCTCGATCTGGCCGAGCAAGCTCTGGTATGCACCGCCACCCGTGGCCGAGCGATGGATGCTGTCGGCCCGCATCATCAGGTCGTGCTCCTGCTCAGGGGTGATCGCCTTTGCATCCATTGCCTCGACAATCCCCTGCTTGACGCCCTGCAACTGGTCCAGGACCGCCCGTGCCTCGACGGACATGCCGCCAGGCTCGACCCGGTGGCGATGCACCGCGTAGGCACTCGATAGTGGCACCGCCGCCAGGAGCGATGCGATTGCTATGATCCTTGGTGTGAAACCGCGCATGGTTGCGCCTCCCTTCAACGGGAAAGCGGTAGGTTATCGCTTTCCGATCGCGGGCAATCTGCTGCGTCGCGTCGTGATGATCCTGTCATCGCCGGCGGATCGTGGCCCGCAAAGTCGATATAGGGATGTTCCGTGGCCCGGCATGGCAGAGGAACGGAAAGTTGACAGCTTGTGATCGACGGCGGGCTCACTCCCCAGCTTGCACGGTTGGTTGCTGGGGATACCGTGCCCGTGAACGCAATTGCCCGCACCAGCGACTGAAGCGGTCGACATAGATGTAGATGACCGGCGTCGTGTAAAGGGTGAGGATCAGGCCGCCGACGATTGCGATGCCAAGCGGCTGGCGCAGTTCCGCGCCCTCGCCAAGGCCGATCGCCAATGGCACGGTGCCGAACAATGCCGCCATGGTCGTCATCATGATCGGGCGGAAGCGCGGCAGGCACGCCTGGTAGATGGGCGTCGTGCGCCGGCTTGGCTTCGTTGCGCTCGGCAGCGAGCGCGAAGTCGATCATCATGATCGCGTTCTTCTTGACGATGCCGATCAGGAGGATGATGCCGATCAGCGCCATGATCGAGAACTCGATGTTGAACAGGGTCAGCGCCAACAAAACGCCGACACCGGCTCTCCGCGGCCATCCGCCTCGGTCGCGCCATCGCCCCCTGGTGGGCGCCTTCTACATGCGCATCAACAGGCCGCCATCGACGGCAAGCTCGATGCCGGTGATGTAGCTTGCCGCGTCGGAGAGGAGGAACAGCGCGGCGTTGGCCATGTCCTGCGGCGTGCCGATGCGGCCGAGCGGTGCGTAGCTCGCCACGGCCGAGCGCTTTTCCTCGGTGTCCCAGCGCGCCTGCAAAGGCGTCAACGCCATGCCGGGGCAGATGGCGTTGGAGCGGATGCGCTCACCGGCGAGCTGCATGGCGAGTGATTTGGAGAGCGCGCACACACCTGCCTTCGAGGCCTGGTAGGCGTCCTGTGGATTGGCGTCGCCGCGATACCACTGGATGGTCGAGAAATGCACCATGGCGCCGCCGCGCCCGCCCGAGCGCATATGCGGAACGACCGAGCGTGCGGTGTGGACGAAGGATTTCAAGTTGATGTTGAAGACCTCGTCCCAGACGTCGAGGTCCATTTCGAGCGCCGACTTGTCACGGCCGAACCACAGCACGCCTGCGACATTGGCGAGATAGTCGATGCCGCCGCGTTCGCGGCCCGCCGTGTTGACGACCTGTTCGACGAAGGCGGCGTCGGTCAGATCGCCCTGCGCGAAGGTGAGCCTGTCGTCATAGGCGGCCAGCGACGCCGGACGGGCCTTGACGTCGATGGCGGTGACGGAGGCGCCGGCATCGAGCAGGGCCAGCGTGATCGCCTCGCCCATGCCGCCGCCCGCGCCGGCGACCACCGCATGCCTGCCGGTGAAATCGTAAGCGATCATCTCAACTCCCCTCATTTGCTGCCGCCAATGCGCGATGTCGGGACAATAGGGGCGGATAAAAATTCCATCAAGCGGTATTAGAAAAAATTTGCCAAAATGGAAAATCGCGATATCGTGCCCCGAATGACCTCTCATCTCGGATGGATTTCACGACCATGAACCTGCATTCCGGCGCGCGGACCTTTTCCGTGACTTCTCCCGTCGACGGCTCGACCTACACGACGCGCGCTTATGCGGACGGGGTGGCGATCGAGACCGCGCTGAGCCGGGCACGTGCCGCGCTACCGTCGTGGCGGCGCACGCCGCTGGCCGAGCGGCTGGCGATCCTGCTGCGCTTCGGCGAGGAAATGAAAGCGCGGGCAACGCCGCTCGCTGAAATGGTGGCGTGGCAGATCGGCAGGCCGCTGTGGCAGGCCGATGAGACGCCGCGCCTGGCACTGGTTGGCGAACTGCTGGCCGGCGTCGCACCGGAAACGCTGGCCGATGTGGCGTATCCTTCGGACGAAAACATCCGCCGCTACGCCAAGCCCGTGGCAGGTGGCCTGCATCTGTCGATCTGCGCCTGGAACTACCCGACCGCCATGCTCGGCTACCTCGTGACGTCGCCGCTCGCGGCCGGGAATGTCGTGATCTTCAAGCATTCGCCGCAGACGCCGCTGATCGCCGAACTGGCCGAGGATGCCTTCCATGCCGCCGGTGGCCCGGAAGGTGTCTTCCAGAGCCTGCACCTCGACCATGCCGATGCCGAGAAGCTGATCGCGTCGGGTGCCTTCAACGCGGTGAATTTCATCGGCTCGGTCAATGGCGGAAGGCGTGTCCATGCGGCCGCCGCCGGCACCTTCACACAGGTGCATCTCGAACTCGGCGGCAAGGACCCGACCTATGTCAGGGCCGATGCCGATATCGAGGCGACGATCCCGCAGATCGCCGAGGGCACCTACTCCAATGCCGGCCAGTCCTGCTGCTCGGTCGAGCGCATCTATGTCGACAAGGCGATCCACGACCGCTTCGTCGAAGCCCTGGTCGCCGAGACGGCCAAATGGACCATCGGCCATCCCTTCGACGAGAAGCCGATGGTCGGCCCCGTGGTGCGGGCAAGTGCGGCCGACACCATTCGCGGTCTCACTGACAGCGCGGTGCGGGCAGGGGCCAGGCGCCTGATGCCGCGGGACGGCGCGCTCAAGGCCTCCGGCCTTGGTCCAGCCTATGTCGCGCCGGAGGTGCTGGTGGGTGTCGATCACACCATGCAGATCATGCGCGACGAACTGTTCGGGCCGGTGGCCTGCATCCAGCCGGTCGGCAGCGACGACGAGGCGATCCGCCTGATGAACGACAGCGATTTCGGGCTGAGCGCCTCGATCTGGACCAGGGATATCGAGCGCGGCGTGGCGCTGCTTGACGAAGTCGAGGCCGGCACCGTCTATCTCAACCGCTGCGATCATGCCGACCTGCATCTGCCCTGGGGCGGCATCAAGAACTCCGGCCTTGGCCGCACCAATGGCCGAGCTGGACTGGCGGAGGCGACAGCGGCTAAGGCCTATCATGTCCGCTCCGTCATCGGCTGATGCGGAGCTTGGTGCTATGAACGGTCCCGGCCTTGCAGGGCTTGACGATGCGGCCATCGCCGCGCTGGCCGCGGCCGGCGTCGAGCGGCTGCACATCGATGCCGCCAGCCCCTACCTGCTGATCGCCGAGCACGCCGGCCATGTCGTGCCCGCGCCCTGGCATGACCTTGGCCTGCCAGGGGACTATCTCGGCACGCATTTCGCGGTCGACATCGGCATCGACGCCTTGACGCGCCGGCTGTCGCGCATGTTGCGGGCGCCGGCCGTTATCGCGCACTATTCGCGGCTGTTCCTGGACTACAACAGGCCGGCCGGCGAGTGGGACTTCATGCGCCCGGATCTCGGCGGCATCCCGGTGCCCGGCAATGTCGCGCCGGATGCCACCGATGTCAGGCTGCGCAAGTCCATCGCCTGGGCGCCGGTCGAACAGGCAATCGTCGAGGCCGCGGCCGGCAGGCAGGCGCTGGTCTCTGTGCATTCCTTCACCCCGGTTATGGGCGGTGTCAGGCGCAATGTCGACATTGGCGTCTTGTGGCGGGAGCCGTCCGCCTTTGTCACCTCAGTGCTGAAGACCCTAGGCGCGCACGGTGCGGAAGCAGGCCTGAGGATCAGCGACAACGAACCCTATGACTGGCGCCAGGCGATCGGCTACACGCTGAACCGGCACGGGCTGGAGCAGGGCAGGCCTTGCCTCTACCTCGAGGTCCGCAACGACCTGCTTTCCGATCCGGAAACATTCGAGCTTGTCAGCCGCACGCTCGAGACCGTCTTCGCAACTGTTGCGATGTCGCTATGGCCGAAACCAGCCGTAGCCGTCTAAAGGCTGGACGCCCCAAGGCGGCCCCGCTAGAGCTTGTCGAATTGGAAACACGACAGCCAAGGGCGTGGGCGATGCAGGGCAATGTGGGCAGCAAGATCCGCGACGCGCGCAAGGAGCAGAATATCACGCTGCGCGATCTCAGCGAACGCTCCGGCCTTTCCGTGTCGCAACTGTCGAAACTCGAGAACGGCAAGGCGCGGCTGACGGTCGATGTCGCGTTGATGATCGCCGGCGTGCTGCATGTGCCGGTGGCTTCCTTCCTGTTCAGTCCCAAGCCCGGCATGCAGGCACGCCGTTCCATCACGCGCGCCGGCAGCGGCATCCTGCACCAGGGCAATGCCATGGAATTCGAGGTCTTGTGCAGCGATTTCCGCGACAAGACCAACATTTTCTGGCGCGTCACGCTGCGCGCGAAGAGTTTTGAGGAGAATGGCGGCTGGCGCAGCCATTCGGGCGAAGAGTTCATCCACGTGCTGAGCGGCAGCTTGGAACTGCACACGATCCACTATGATCCGACGGTGCTGCTGCCAGGCGACAGCATCCTCTTCGACGGCGAAATGCAGCACGCCTATATCGCGCTTGGTGACGAGCCCGTCGTCATGCTCATGTCGAACACGGTGCCGCGCGACGGGCTTCCCGCCGGCGCTGGAATTTGAGCCCAAAGCTGACCGCACAGCTGCTCATCTCAGAATATTTTCTAAAATGGAAAAAAATACTTGTTATGGAAAAGTCAGAGGTCTAGCATCCACTTGACCGGCCGAGAGGAGAAATAGCCATCGACCGGGATGGGAGAGGTGACCGATGCTGTCGGTTGAGGCAGTCAGCAAGACCTTTGGCGGCGTACAGGCATTGCGCAATGCGTCGCTGTCGTGTGAGGCCGGCGAAATCCTCGGCCTGATCGGCCCCAATGGCGCGGGGAAATCCACCCTGGTCAATGCCATCTCCGGCGTGCTCAAGCCCGATACCGGGAGTGTCCGGCTGGGAGGCCAGGAGATCACCGGCCATGGTCCCGAGCATTGCGCCCGGGCGGGGGTCGCGCGCACCTTCCAGACCATCCGCCTGTTCAAGGATCTGACCGTCAGGCAGAATGTCGAGGTCGCCCATATCACCTGCCGGGCGGTTCGCCCGGATGCGGCGGCGCGCATCGGCATCGACCAGTTGCTCGCCCAGTATCAGCTCGATGGGTTTGCCGACGTCCCGGCCGGCACGCTGTCCTATGGCAGCCAGCGCCGGCTCGAAATCGCCAGAGCGCTGGCGTTGGGCCCATCGCTGCTTTTGCTCGACGAGCCGGCCGCGGGCCTCAACGAAGGCGAGTCCGAGACGCTGGCCGTGGCGATCGAAGGCATTCGCAGCGATGTCGGCTGCGCCACCATCGTCATCGACCACGATCTGCGCTTCATCAACCGGCTGTGCGACCGGCTCTGTGTCATGGACCAGGGCCAGGTGATCGCCTCCGGAGAGACCGAAGAGGTGTGGCGCGATCCGCGCGTCATCGAGGTTTATGTCGGGCAGTCCGCCACATCGTGACGGCTCCCGGGCCAGCAACAACAAGGCAGAAGGAGGGGTTCAAATGGAGAAGATGATCTTGGGAGCCGCGGTCGTCGCGGCGGGGCTTTTGCAGGTGGCGCATGCCGGGGCCGCCGATCTGAAGATCGGGCTCGCCGTGGCGATGACCGGCACCTATGCACCTTACAGCGAAGCCGAAGGCGCACGCTGCATGGCCGACAAGCTGAACAAGGCGGCTGCGGCAGGCGATCCCAAGGTCGAGCTGATGATCGAGGACAACCGCTCCGACCCGCAGCTGTCGGTGTCGCTCGGCCAGAAGTTCCTCGATGCGGGCGCGCAGATCATCACCGGTGTGCCGTTCCCCGACGCGCTGATCCCGACCGCGCAGATCGCGGCACCCTACGGCGCTACCGTGTTTTCGGCGCCGAACACGCAGCTTGAAATGCAGCAGGCAGGGCTCGACAATTTCATCGCCGGCGCGGTGCCCGATCCGATCAACGCGGCGGCCACCGCCAACGCGCTTTACGGCAAGGGCGCGCGCAGCGTGGCATTGATGGTCTCGCCCGATGCCGGCTCCTATTCGGAAAAGCTGCCGGAATGGTTCGGCGAGGTGTTCGAGCATCTGGGCGGCAAGGTCGTCGGCAAGTTCAACTATTCCTGGGGCACCACCGACTGGTCGCCGCAGATCGCCAGCATCAAGGCACTGCCGCAGAAGCCGGACGCCATCCATATCTGCGGCGTGCTGCCCGATGTCGGGATCTTCATCCGCCAGCTGCGCGCCAATGGCTATGACGGCTGGGTCGCCGGCTGCGATGCCTTCGACGACAAGTCCCTGGAAGGCACGGTCGGCGATCCGGCGTCGCTGGAGAAGGTGATGTTCGCCACCCATGGCGCGACCGGCATCGACAGCCCGATCGACAAGTTCCTCGCCCAGTGCAAGGCCGACGGCTACAAGATCAACGGCATCTTCGACGCGCTCGGCGCCGACATGGTGCAGATCAGCTACGAGGCGGCCAAGAAATCCGGCACCGTCGAACCCGCCGCCTTGCGTGATGCGATCCGCGCACCGGGCGGCTATCCTGGCACCACCGCGCCTACCATCTCCTTCGCCGAGAAGAAGGGTTATCCGGTGAAAGCCGTACCGGTGATGGGCTTCTCCAACGGCAAGCGAGTGCTGATCACCGATACGCCGCCGACCTTCGTGCCGGCGCTGAACTGACGGGCAGCAGGTGATGATGATGAGAGCCTGGCAGGCCCGGTCGTGCTGAGCGTCGACAATCTGGTCGTCCGCTACGGCGCGGTGAGCGCGGTGCGTGACCTCAGCCTGAAGGTCGGGCGGGGCGAACTTGTCGCCTTGCTCGGTCCCAACGGCGCCGGCAAGAGTTCGACGATCAACGCGCTGACCGGCCTGGTCACGCCGGCCTCCGGTCGCATCGTGCTTGACGGCCAGGACATCTCGCGTGTCCGCACCGAGGATCGTATCCGCGCCGGGCTGACCTCGACGCCCGAGGGCCGGCACATCTTCGCCAATCTGACCGTGGGCGAGAACCTGCGGCTGGGGGCCGCGACACGACGCGACCCCAAGGGCGTGCGCGGCGATATCGAGCGCTTCCTGGCACTGTTTCCGGTGCTGTCCGAGCGCTACGGCCAAGCGGCCGGCACGCTTTCGGGCGGCGAGCAGCAGATGCTTGCCATCGCCCGCTCTCTGATGTCACGGCCGAAGCTGTTGCTGCTCGACGAGCCATCGCTCGGGCTGGCGCCCAAGATCGTCGTGCAGATCTTCGATTTCATCGGCGAGCTCAAGCGGGAAGGGCTGACGCTGCTGGTGGTCGAGCAGAACGCCAAGCAGGCGCTGCGCTTCGCCGACCGCGTCTACGTCGTCAGCGCCGGCACGCTCCGCTACGACGGGCCGCCGGCCGAGCTTGCCGACGAACATGGCCTCTTCAACCTCTATATTGGCGGGTAGGCGGCGACATGGACTATGCCTTGCAGCAGCTTCTCAACGCGCTGGCCTTCGGCGCGGAATATTCGCTGGTCGCGCTCGGCCTGGCGGTGGTGTTCTCGATCATGGGGCTGGTCAATTTCGCGCATGGCGAAATCATCGGCGTCTCGGCCTACAGCGTGCTCCTGGCGGCCGCCCTTGGCCTGACCTCGCCATTCGTGGCCGTGCTGCTTGCCGTCGCCGCCGCCGCCCTTGCGGCGGTCGCCTTTGAACGGGTGGCGTTCCGGCCGGTACGCTACGCGCCGACGACGACAGGACTGCTTACCGCCTTCGGCGTCTCGATCGTCGTGCAGAACCTGTTCATGCTGCTGATTTCGCCCAAGCCGCAGTCGGTCTCGATCCTCAACGGGCTGAACCAGATGTGGTTCTTCGGCCCGTTCGCGGTGTCGTCGCTGCAGGTGATGGAACTCATCGTCTCCGGCCTGACCATTCTGGCGCTGGTGCTCTTCCTCAACCGCTCGACTCTTGGCCTGGCGATCCGCGCGGCATCGCGCGATTTCGCCACGGTGCGGCTGATGGGCATCAAGGCCAACCGGGTGATCGCCACCGCCTTCGCCATTTCGGGCGCGCTGGCCGGCATCGCAGCCGTCTTCATCATCGCGCGGCGCGGCAGCGTCTCGCCCGATCTCGGTTTCAGCCTGGTGTTGAAGGCCTTCGTCGCCTGCGTCATCGGCGGCTTCGGCTCGCTGGCGGGGGCGGCGGCCGGCGGCATGCTGCTGGGCTTCATCGAAGTCGGGCTGCTGGTTGCCTTGCCGCAGGAATATGGGGGCTTCAAGGATGCGCTCACCTACGTGATCATCGTCGCGCTGCTGGTCTACCGGCCAGAAGGCCTGCTCGGCCAGCGGGTCGAACTCGGCGACAAGGAGATCTGAAGTGAGGGAGATTTGAAGTGGGGGAGATCTGAGGTGTCGCAGGTAATAGAAAACACCGCGCCCCCCGTCGCCACCGTGACGCGGCCCAGCAGCGCCCTGACGCGCTCGCTGATCGGCGGGCTGGTGACGTCGCTGCCGGTGCTGGCGATCGGGCTGGCGATCCTCGGCTTCGCGCCGACCTACTACACCTATCTGGCGCTCGGCGCCTTCGTGAACCTGATCGTCGTCGTCGGCCTGCAAGTGTTCATGGGCAACTCCAACATCGCCAATCTCGGCCACAGCGCCTTTGTCGGCCTTGGCGCCTATGGCGTCGCGATTCTCTCGACACCGCTGGCGATGAAAAAGCTGTCGATCCCCAACGCGCCGTTCGGCTTCGCAACCCTGCAGCTCGACCCGGTGTCCTCCGCGTTGATCGCTCTCATTGTGGTCGGCATCGTCGCCGCTATCAGCGGCAAGGTCATCAGCCGCTTGTCAGGTGTCGCCGCAACCATCGTCAGCCTGGCGCTGCTGATCATCGTCCATTCGGTGTTTCTCAACTGGACGGATCTGTTCAAGGGCAACCAAGCCTTCTTCGGCATTCCAAAAGTGGTCGGCCTGCCCTGGATGCTGGTGTTCTCGGTGGTGGTGATCGTATTGGCACGGCTGTTCAAGGACAGCCGCTGGGGGCTGCAGCTGAGGGCCAGCGCCCAGAGCCCGCAAGCCGCCGCCGCACTCGGCATCGACGCGAAGAAGCTGCGGCTGATGTCGTGGGTGCTGTCGGCGCTGATCTGCGGCCTTGCCGGCGTGCTCTATGCCTATTTCGCCGGCACGATCAGCCCGAAGCTCTTCTACTTCCAGATGATCTTCAACACGCTGGCGATGCTGATCCTGGGCGGCATGGCCACGGTGACGGGCGCGGTGACCGGCGTGATCGTGCTTTCGGTCGGGCTCGAATTCATCCGCAGCATCGAATCCGGCGTGACGATCGGCAGTGTCCAGCTGCCGCAATTGCTCGGCCTGTCCGGTGTGGCGCTCGGCGTCGTCATCGTGCTGTGCATGGCGTTCCGGCCAAGCGGCATCAGCGGCCGCTACGAGCTCGACGAACTGCTATCGCGATTTTTTCGGCGCAACGCGAAATAGCGGCGCCCGGCATTCTTGGTGGAGGACTGAAAGTGGAATTTGAGGACAAGGCCGCGGCTTACGCGCCCCAGCTCGAGGCGTTGCAGAAGAAACTCGCGGCCGACGGGGTCGAGTTCATCGAGGTGCATACGGTGGACACGTCGGGCGCGTTCCGCTCCAAGATCGCACCGTTGAAGCTATCGACCCATGGCGAATCCATCAACGCCATCCTCTATTGCGTCACCCATGGTGACGGCCAGCCTATGGGCGATGTCGCCTTCGCATCGCCCAGCGCCAATGAGGAGAACGGCTTTCCCAACATCAAGGGGATCATCGATCCCGCGACCGTGGTGCGGCATGGCTGGAAGCCGAAATTCGCTTCGGCCATCACCCGTTCCTACATGCTTGACGGCGCGGTCTGCCCGTTCGATCCGCGCGGCGTGCTGGCTCGTGTCGAGGAGCGCGCCAAGGCGCTCGGCTACGAGCCGATGTTCGCGCTGGAATACGAGTTCGGCATCTTCCATGCCGACCACGATCTGATGCGCGCCGGGCGCTATCGCGAGCTCAAGCCCTGGGGCCATTCACTGATCAATTATGATCTGGTGCGCAGCGGCGAGTACCAGGATTTCGCCGCCGAGTTCATCACCCGGATGAAGAGCATCGGCATCGGCGTTGCCTCGCTGGTCACCGAATATGGCTACGGCATGTATGAATATGCGCTGACGCCGAAGACCCCGCTGCAGGCAGCCGACGACGCCATGCGCGCCAAGCTGCACCTGCGCGAGCTCTGCGCCGAGCGGGGCCTGGTCGCCACCTTCATGACCCGCTTCCAGCCGCCGGGCAAGGAAAGCGCCTGTGGCGCGCATCACCATGTCAGCCTGTGGCGCGACGGCAAGCCGGCCTTCGCCGCTGGCCCGAACAGACTGACGCCGGTCGCCGAGAAATTCCTCGCCGGTGTGCTCAACCGGATGCAGGAAACGCATCTCTTGTTCCGGCCGACGGTCAATTCCTACCGCCGATTCGATCGTGGCGCCTGGTCACCGGAAGACGTCGCCTGGGGCTTCGAGAACCGCACCGCGCCAATCCGCGCCATCACCACGCCCAATGACGGCGCGTGCCGGCTGGAGCATCGCGCGCCGGGCGCCGACATCAATCCCTATCTGTCGATCGCGGCGATCCTGGCGGCGGGCTGCGAGGGCATCGAAAAGGACCTGCCGCTCGAGGCGCCGGTGACATCCAACCTCGCCACTCTCGACAAGCCGAAACTGCCGCGCACGCTCAATGCCTCGATCGAGGCATTCGCCGCGTCGGACTTCTGCGCCGAGGCGTTCGGCGAAGCGTTCCGCGACAATTACGCCGAAAGCCGGCGCGCCGAGCAGGCAGCGTTCGATGCCTGGCAGGCGTCGCATATCACCGACTTCGAGTGGCAGCGCTATTTTGTGAGCTGACGGGGAGGGCGGTCACCTTAGCCGCAGATGCGAACGTCCTCGATCACCCTGTGGTGATGGCGCCAATGCACGACCGTTTCGGTGTGACAGCGGTGATGCCGGTGGTGGCGCCGATATTCGCCTTCATACTGGACGTTCTGGTCGCCATCATACTGATTGTCGTAGCGGCGGTCATGGTGCCGGCGAACAATAATACCGCCATTATCGGACTCATCATCCGGTGAATATCGGTTGCCGTCGTCGGACTGGATAATCACGCTGGCGGCTTGCGTTGGCGCAATGACTGCCGCTGTCGCCGTCAATGCCAAAAGGGAAGCTAAAATCAATTTTTTCATTTCGTCCTCCTGCGAGTTCAAGACTTAACTCGACATATCAACTCGCGGAGGAACCGAGCGTTCCACTGTCAATCTACACGCTTTGCGACGCCTAGAGCCGGATGATTTCAGGTCGCGTCGACCGGAAATCTGAATCCGCCTCTAAATCAAATAGATAGAGCATGATGTCTTCCGAAAACCGCTTCACATTTTTCAGCATCATGCTCTAGATATTGTGGTGTGATCGGCCGAAACCATATGATCCAGGCGAACGAAGGCTGTAAGCGGCAGATGATCGGAGGCAACGCGCGATAGCGGCGTATCGTGCGCTTCGACCGCCGCTATCATTCCGTGCCGATTGGTCATGATCCGGTCGAGCGCCAACAGCGGCAGGTTGGAGGGGAAGGTGGGGACCGCCGGCGGTTGCGGCCCGAAAGTCGCATGCAGCGTGTTGAGCGCGGAGCGGTTCCCAAGCCGCCATTCGTTAAGGTCGCCAAGCAGCAGGGTCGGCTTCTCATCAGCGCTGCTCATGATGTCCAGCACGACGCGAGCCTGCTGGGAGCGTGAATGGCGCAGCAAGCCGAGATGGGCGGCGATGACGCGCAATGTCCGGTTTCCGTCGAGGTCGATCTCCGCCACCACCGCGCCGCGCGGTTCCAGGCCTGGAAGCCTGATCTGATGCACGTCACGAACGACACCCCTCTTGAACAGCAGGACATTGCCATGCCAGCCGTGACCCTTGCCTGTGGCCGAAATCGGCACCGGCACGAGGCCGGTTTCCCGCTCGAGGCGGGGCAGATCCAGGAGGCCGTCTCGGTCGCCGAAACGGTTGTCCGCCTCCTGCAGGGCGATGACATCGGGGTCGATTTCGCGGATGACGCGGCTGGTCCGCTCAGGGTCGAACTTCCGGTCGACACCGATGCATTTATGGACGTTGTAGGAAGCGACCAGCGTGCCGGTGGCGGCGGTCGCCTTGTGCGCAGCGGCGTTTGCTTTCCGCATCCGCCGGTCACGGATGGTCAAAAGCATGCTTGCCGGAAGGCTGCGTCCGTTCATTCGCATCGTGTGCTTGCCGTTTCTGCTGCCTTCGCCATGCACTTCAAATAGAGTCTTTGCGCCTATGTTCCATGATCGACGTCAAACTATCCGCCAAACACGTCGTTTTGTTAAAGTCAGGCCTTTCTACAAATAGGGTGATCCCAGCCATAGGATACGGTCGAACAGCCGGATGATGAAGGGCCGGGACCGCAGGGAGTCCAGAGTGACAGGCATGGCCGTTTCGATTGCCGATCCAATCCGGGTTTCGATCTCGTGGGCAAAGCCCGCGTCAAGGACCTCCAGATCGATCTCGAAGTTGAGCCGCAACGACCGGGCGTCGAGATTGGACGAGCCGACATACGCCCACACGCCGTCGATCGAAAGCAGCTTGGAATGGTCGAATGGGCCTGCCGTGCGCCATATGCGGCAATAGTTCTTCAGGATCTGGTCGAATTGCGCGGTCATGGCGCGGTCGACGAGGAACAGATTGTTCACCGCGGGCACCACGACATCGATCTCGACGCCGCGTCGGGCGGCGGTGATCAAGGCGCTGATCAGCTCCCGGTCCGGCAGGAAATAGGGCGACATCAGGCGAATCGACTTGCGCGCGACCGAGAACGCCCCGATCAGCAGTTTGTGGTTGGTCTCATTGCTTGCATCAGGCCCGGATGCAACCGCCCGCACCAGCATCGGCTTGCCAGGTGGCGGCGACAGCGGGGCAATTCTCCAGGCATCGCCCTTCAGGGCCTCGTTGGTGGCGAAGCGCCAGTCTTCGGCGGCAACCGAGAACAGGTCGGCGACGACAGGCCCGGTAACCTTGAAATGCGTGTCCCTTGCGCTGTTGGAGCCTGCGAACTCGGCGGAAAACCCCTTGCGGATGTTCATGCCGCCGGTAAAGGCAACCGTGCCGTCGACCACAAGGATCTTCCGGTGGGTCCTGAGATTGGCGTAGGGCAGGCGCAGGCCCATGACGATGTTGCCGTTGAAGACGTCGGCGGGAATGTCGGCCTTGCGCAGATGACCCAGGATGCTGGGGACGGAATAGCGCGCGCCGACGGCGTCGATCAGCACGCGAACGGTGACGCCGCGCCGGACGGCACCGGCCAAGGATTCAACGAAAAGCAGGCCGACGGCGTCATTGTCGAAAATGTAAGTCTCGAGCAGGAGGCTGCGTTCGGCGCCATCGATCGCCGCGCACATGGCGGCATAGGCCTCGTCGCCGGTCTCCAATACGTCGATGGCATTGCCCGGGTTGAGCGCGCGCCGCGCCACCCTGTCGCCCAGCGTCCGCAGACCGGTGAAGCGCTGCCCGTACCGTTCGACAATGAGCGCCTCCTCGGCAGCGACGTCACGCTCGTGCTTGGCGGCCACCGCATCGCCGGCAAGCGGGCGCTGCGCGGTGATCGTGGCGCGGCGAATGCGATTGATGCCGGCCACGGCATAGATCAGCACGCCGAGGATCGGTGAAAGCACCATCACGCCGACCCAGCCGGTGGCGGCGCGGACATCTTCCTTGGTCATGACGGCGTGGGCGATGCCGACGGTCGCCATCACCACCGAGATGATTGCCAGGATTTGGGTCCAGTGAGTCGCAATGGTGTCGAACATTGCCGGGACTATCCAGCGCGCGATTGCAGAAGGCAATGCGGCCGATCATGCTTCGCATCCGCAGTGGCGCCCCATGGCTCGGTCAGCACTTTGGACAGACATCTGCGCCACGGGATTGGCCTGGGCAAAAACATCGGCGCTGCATACTCCAGCGTCGCCTTGCCGGGTCCCATGGAACGTCGCCGCGCCGAGGTCGTTTAATGCCGGTGCCACTCCATCGGAGCGTGACCATGAAGAAAACCTACGTCAGACCCACGCTTGTGAAACGCGAAAAGCTAACCGAGCGCACAGCGCAAATCGTGGCATCCGGGATCATATTGAGCGAGTAATCGCAGCTTCGCGAGCCAGGATTCCCACTGGTGCGAACAGCTACACGGTGTCGATCGGCATTGAGACGGTCGTTTCTGTGTTTCGACCTCATTGGTGATCGGGAAGTCGAAGTCGTGGAGCGTCTCACCGCATTCCTGGGCGAGAGTACCCGACCCTGGGCGAGAGTACCCGACGGCGTCAAAGCAGTGTGAGTGACCCGAGACATAGGTGACGGAACGTACCGGACACATAGTAACACTTTTCGCGATGCGGGAGGGCGCTACCGCCTTTCCCAACACTCATCGCATCGGCGGTTCCTGCTCCGTTGTCTTGGATGAGGATCATTTTGAATTGCCCGCAACCGAAATCGTCAGACCGGCAGCCCGAGCTGCTTTCGAAGGCTTTTGTCGAATGCGGACGCGGGCACGAAGCGGCGTAGGAGACTGACTTGGCGCGCCATTTTGCCCGCCGCATAGCGCCTCTTGGGCGTGGGATCCGTCGCTGCCGCCAAAACGGTCTCGGCTACCACTTCGGGCGCATCGCCTTTTTCCATCGATTTCCGCACGGCTATGGTCATGCCAGCGCGCGCGGAGTCATAGACATCAAGCAACTGATCGGGCGCGGCGAGATTGTCCTCGAATGACGTACGGGTATAGGCGGGCTCCACCAACGACACGCGAATGCCGAACGAGCGCAGTTCGTGATCGAGCGATTCGGAATAGCCCTCGATGGCATGTTTGGTCGACGCGTAAAGCGCGAAATAGGGAGCGGGGATGAACCCCTGTACCGAACTCAAATTGACGATTCTGCCCTTCCCTTGGCGTCGCATTGCCGGCAACACCGCGTTGGTCACGCGAAGGACGCCGAAGACGTTCACGTCGAACAGCGCCTGAGCCTGGCCGGTCGAGGACTCCTCCGCTCCGCCAAACAGACCCATGCCGGCATTGTTGACAAGCAGGTCGATGCGTCCGGCCTTGGCCAGAACGTCATCGACCATTTTCGCAACGGACGCGTCGTCGGTCACGTCGCAGGTCAGCATGGTAACGCTGTCGGATTGGTTGGAGGCTCCACGACGGCTGGTTCCGAATACGCGAAAGCCAGCGCCAAGCAAGGCTTCGGCGGTAGCCCGCCCGATGCCGGAAGATGCCCCTGTCACCAGGGCGACGCCAGGATTGGTCTTGTTCATGGAGATCATTTCTTTCTTCGTGTTGGATCGGAGTTGGAGAAGCATGAAAGGTCGGTGTGAAAGGTGCCAATCATTAGCGCCCCTGGCCCTCGCGTCGGGCCGCCGGGGCGGTCCAGCGCCTGAACAAGGCGCTGGCATTCACGCCGCCAAAGCCGAAGCCATTGGAGATCGCGTATTCCATCTCCATTGGCCGGGGCTCGTTTGCGACGAAGTCGATGCCGTTCGCAGCCGGATCGGGAGCGCTCAGATTGAGTGTCGGTGGTGCCACCTGGTCCCGGAGCGCTAGGATCGCGAAAATGGCACCAAGCCCGCCGGCCGCACCCAGCAGGTGTCCGGTCGCCGATTTCGTTGCGCTGACAGCTATCGCGAAATCGCGCCCGAATACGCTCTTGATCGCTTCGATTTCACCCAGGTCACCGACTGGCGTGGAGGTCGCATGCGCATTGAGATGACGAACCTCGCGCGCCGAAATCCCTGCCTGGGCAATCGCGATCTCCATGGCCCGGCGCGCACCGCCGCCGTCCTCGGGGCCAGAAGTGACGTGGTGGGCATCCGCCGTCGTGCCGTAGCCGACGAGTTCGGCGAGCGGTGTTGCGCCGCGCGCCAGCGCGTGGCTCAACGCCTCGATGACCAGCACGCCGGCTCCTTCGCCCATGACGAAGCCGTCCCGCGATATGTCGAAGGGACGCGAGGCTTGAGCCGGCCCCCAATTGAAGCCGGTTGAAAGAGAGCGTGCCGCAGCAAACCCACCGAGACTGACTATGTTCATGCATGCTTCCGTTCCCCCGCACACGGCAATATCAGCCTCGTTCGCGCGGATGAGACGGGCGGCGTCGCCGATCGCCTGGATGCCGGCCGCGCACGCCGTCACTGGCGCGCCGAGCGGACCTTTGAAGCCATGACGGATTGAGATCTGGCCTGCTGCGAGGTTCACCAGGAAGGACGGCACCGTGAAAGGGGACAGGCGGCGGGCGCCACGCAGGTCGACCGTACGCACGGCTTCTGTGATGGCGGGGAACCCGCCGACCCCCGAAGCGATGACCGTTGCCGTGCGCAGGCGATCCGTCTCCAAGGCAGGCTTCCATTTCGCCTGTGCAAGCGCCTCCTCTGCGGCAGCCAGCGCAAAGAGAATGAACCGATCCACCTTGCGCTGATCCTTCGCAGACAGGATGACATCGGGATCGAAACCGGCGTCCGGATCTTCTTCCAGGGAGGGCACCACGCCGCCGATCTTCGACGGCAGGTCTCGCACCACATCGTCCGGAAGCCTACGGATACCCGAACGCCCGGCCAGCAGGCGCGACCATGACGCTTCGACACTGGCGGCAAGGGGCGTGACGGTCCCCATGCCTGTAACAACAACCCGTCGCATCTATTCTCCTGTCACTTTGGTGCGCGGACAGCGCTGCCGACGCCGTTCAAGCGGCGACTGCTTCGCGGATCCGATCGATTGCCGAATCCAGAAAGGCCTGCGCGAGGTTGGGGTCGTTGACGACCCGCGATAGGAGCACCGCGCCGACCATCGTCGAGAGAATGGCCATGGCCTTGCCGCCGGCCTCATCATTGTCGGCCCCGCCAACCCAACTGCCGAGCATTTCAAGGTATTCCCCGATGCCGGCCTCGAATGACGCTTTCACCTCGGCGCCCTGTCTGGCGGCATCCGAGCCAAGCGCAACGACCGGGCAGCCGTCCATCCTCTCTCCGCGATGATCCATGCTGAGATAGAATGAGATCACTGCGTCGAGCGGATTCTCAGGGTTTGCCGCAGTTGCCGCCGACCACCTGTGGGTGGCGCTCTCCATCGCCCGCCTGGACGCCTGCGCCGCCAAGTCCTCCTTTGACGCGAATTGCTTGTAAAAGGCGCCCTGCGTCAGGCCGGCACCCTTCATCAGATCCTTGAGGCCGATGCCGTCAAAGCCACACTCGCGAAAAAGCCGGCTTGCCACATTGATGACGGTCTCGCGGTTTTCCGCAGCTTGAACTCGGCTTACTCGCATGATCGCTCTCCTTTTTGATTGCGTTCGTAATCTATAATCAGTATAGCGGTCGAATGCAATCTATTTCGAGATGAGGCGATGGGTGTGAAAAAGAGAACCGTTGTAGTATTGGGATCGACCCTGACCGCGATATCATGGGCGGCGGCATTCGCCACGCTTGCCACTCCTGCGCGGGAAGCTCCGTTGGTGACCGACCCAAGGCAGGAAGCACCATTCGTCAGGCTTGTGTCGGCAGCGCCCGTCACCGAATCGGAACGTGGCTTCACCGGGATTATCGCGGCAAGGGTGCAGAGCAATCTCGGCTTTCGCGTTCCCGGCAAGATCGTGGAACGGTTGGTGGACGTCGGTCAGGAGGTCAAAGCCGGTCAGCCGCTGATGCGGATTGACGATACCGACCTGGGCCTTGCGCTGTCGGCGAAACGCAATGCCGTTGCCGCAGCGCGAGCAACAGTCGCTCAGACACAGCCTGATGAACGGCGATACGCCAGTTTGCTTGGCAGTGGGTGGGTGACACCGCAGCGCTACGAGCAGGCGAAGGCTGCGATGGATACAGCCCAAGCGCAACTTGCCGCCGCCGAAGCCGATGCACGGGTTGCCGAGAACGAGGCGGCCTATGCAGTCCTGTTAGCGGATGCGGATGGAACGGTGGTTGAAACGCTTGGCGAGCCGGGGCAGGTCGTCGCTGCCGGCCAGCCAGTGATCCGGACCGCGAAGGCCGGCCCTCGCGAAGCAGTCGTCGCACTTCCCGAAACGATCCGACCGGCGATCGGCTCGGTGGCCGAAGCCAGCGTGTACGCCGGCAATGAGCGTCGTTACTCAGCGCATTTGCGGCAGTTGTCGGACTCGGCCGATGCCCAGACCCGAACGTTTGAGGCCCGCTATGTGCTCGACGGTGAGGCTGCCGCAGCACCGCTTGGCGCGACGGTAACCATTCGGCTCGCAAGCCAGATGAAACAGCCAGAGGTCCAGGTGCCACTGGGAGCCGTGCTTGATGACGGCCGCAAGACCGGCGTTTGGGTGCTGGACAGCGCCACCTCGACCGTACACTTTCAGCCCGTCCAGCTTGTTCGTGTAACCAGCGAAACCGCTGTGATCTCCGGATTGAACTCCAACGTTCCCATTGTGTCGCTCGGCGCCCACCTCCTCCAGGAAGGCGCTCGCGTCCGGACCGAGTCCGAAAGCGGGAGCAACTGATGAGCTTCAATCTTTCCGCGATCGCCGTTCGCGAACGCGCGGTCACGCTGTTCTTCATCCTCTTGCTGGTGGCTGCCGGTGCCTACGCCTTCCTCATGCTCGGCCGGGCGGAGGACCCGAACTTCACCATCAAAACCATGACGGTTACGACGGCGTGGCCGGGCGCGACGGCGCGAGAGATGCAGGACCTCGTTGCCGAACCGTTGGAGAAGCGGCTTCAGGAACTGACCTGGTACGACCGGGTGGAGACGACGACACGGCCAGGTTACGCGTATATGACGGTCACGCTGAAGGACAGCACACCGTCATCCGTCGTGCAGGAGGAGTTCTACCAGGCTCGCAAGAAGCTCGGCGACGAGGCCCCCAACCTGCCGCCCGGCGTCTTCGGCCCCTTCGTGGACGATGAGTATTCGGATGTGAGCTTCGCCCTTTATGCGCTGAAGGCCAAAGGCATGCCGATGCGGGAACTGGCGAGGCAGGCGGAGGTAATCCGCCAGGACCTCCTGCACGTGCCAGGCGTTAAGAAGATCAACATCCTTGGTGAACGTCCCGAACAGATATTCGTCGAGTTTTCCTACGCCAAACTGGCAACCCTTGGCGTGTCGGCACAGGACATCGCCGCTGCCTTGCAGCGGCAGAACACCGTCACGCCCGCAGGCTCGATCGATACCCTGGGGCCACGCCTCCTCATTCGGGTCGACGGCGCCTATCACAGCGTTCAGGCGATCGCGGACACGCCGATTGTCGCTGGGGGTCGAACGCTGAAGCTCTCCGACATTGCCTACGTCAGCCGCGGCTACGAAGACCCTCCCACCTACCTCATCCGCCGTCAGGGGGAGCCCACCATCATGCTTGCAGCGGTTATGCAGGAAGGCTGGGATGGTCGCGCGCTCGGCAAGGCGCTAGAAGACAAGACTGCCGCGATCGTACAGACCCTGCCGCTTGGTATGACGCTCGACAAGGTAAGCGACCAAGCCGTCAACATCACTTCGGCGGTCGACGAGTTCATGTTGAAGTTCGCTATGGCGCTCGGCGTCGTGCTGCTGATCAGCCTGCTCAGCATGGGCTGGCGCGTCGGGATCGTCGTAGCGGCTGCCGTTCCTCTGACACTTGCCGTCGTGTTCCTCATCATGCTGGAAACCGGCCGGTTCTTCGATCGCATCACGCTCGGCGCCCTCATCCTGGCGCTTGGTCTTCTCGTGGACGACGCCATCATCGCCATCGAGGTGATGGTGGTGAAGATGGAAGAGGGCATGGACCGCATCAAGGCGGCGGCCTATGCATGGAGCCACACTGCGGCGCCGATGCTGTCTGGAACGCTGGTGACGATCGCCGGTTTCGTGCCGGTGGGTTTTGCGCGCTCGACGGCGGGCGAATACGCCGGCAACATCTTCTGGGTGGTGGGGTTCGCCCTCATCGTTTCCTGGATCGTCGCGGTGGTCTTTACGCCCTATCTCGGTGTCAAGATGCTGCCGGCGATCAAACCGGTCGAAGGCGGTCACCACGCTATTTACGACACGCGCAATTATCGACGTTTACGGCGGGCCATCACGTTTGCCGTGCGCCATAAATTCGTAACCTGTGGTATCGTTGGCATCGCCTTCGCGCTTTCCGTCATCGGGATGGGCGCCGTCAAACAGCAGTTCTTCCCGACGTCCGATCGCCCCGAAGTGCTGGTGGAGGTTCGCCTGCCGGAAGGTGGTAGCATCGAGACAACGACCGCCGCGGTCGAGAAGCTCGAACATTGGCTGGACAGACAGCCCGAGGCCAAGATCGTCACGAGCTATGTCGGTCAGGGCGCTCCGCGCTTCTTCTTCGCAATGGCGCCGGAACTTCCCGATCCCGCTTTCGCCAAGATCGTCGTGCTGACCCCGGACGCCGAGGCGCGTGAGGCGTTGAAGAACCGGCTCCGAGAGGCGGTGGCGCAGGGGCTTGCACCCGAGGCGTATGTCCGCGTTACGCAGCTCGTGTTCGGTCCCTATACGCCGTTCCCGGTCGAGTTCCGGGTCATGGGACCCGATGCCACACAACTCTACAGCATTTCCGAAAAGGCCCTCGACATCATGCGGGGCGTCCCGGACGTGCGACAGGCCAACCGCGATTGGGGCAATCGCACGCCCGTGCTTCGCTTTGTCCCGGATCAGGATCGACTGAACCTCATCGGCCTCTCGTCGGCGGAGGTGGCTCAGCAACTGCAATTCCTTCTCACCGGCATCCCCGTTACCCAGGTCCGCGAGGACATTCGCAATGTCCCCATCGTGGCGCGCAGCGCCGGCGGCGAACGGCTGGATCCGGCACGTCTGGCGGATTTCTCACTCGTTAGCCGAGATGGCCGCTCGATTCCGCTCGACCAGATCGGGCATTCGGAAATCCGTCAGGAGGAGCCAATCCTGAAGCGCCGCGACCGCATGCCCGTTGTAACGATCCGCGCGGACATCAATGAGGCGAGCCAGCCTCCCGAGGTCTCCAAGCAGATCATGAAGGCCCTTCAGCCGCTGATCGCGTCCCTTCCGGCCGGCTATCGCATCGAAATGGGCGGATCGATCGAGGAGGCTGAAAAGGCCAACACCGCGCTAGGCAAGGTCTTCCCAGCTATGATAGCCGCCATGTTGATCGTCATCATGCTGCAGGTGCGATCCTTCTCGACGATGTTCATGGTCATGCTGACGGCGCCGCTTGGCCTTGTCGGCGTCGTGCCGATGCTGCTCATCTTCAACCAGCCCTTCGGGTTCAACGCCATTCTGGGCATGATAGGACTGGCTGGCATCCTGATGCGCAATACGCTGATCCTGACCGAACAGATCAAGGAAAACCGTGTTGCCGGCATTGATGACTATCACGCTGTCATCGAGGCCACGGTGCAACGCACACGGCCCGTCATCCTGACAGCACTTGCAGCCGTGCTGGCCTTCATCCCCCTCACGCACTCCGTTTTCTGGGGTTCAATGGCCTATACGCTGATCGGCGGAACAGCGGCCGGCACGGTGTTAATCCTGCTCTTCCTTCCCGCGCTCTACATCGCGTGGTTCCGGATCAAGCCGACCGCGGATGAGATCCAGGAGGCTTCGAAAGAGGAACCGGAACAGCGGCTAGCAATGGCTGCCGAGTAGGGCACTGTTGTCGAGCCTCATTTGTCTGCACGGGGCGACTGGCGGGTTCGCGGCGTCGATGTGAGTGAGAGTAATCAGTGTGGCTGGCGGTAGCGGATTTTCATGTAACTGATTGATCTTGTTGACCAAATGGTAGCGGGAGAGGGACTTGAACCCCCGACCCCAGGATTATGATTCCCGTGCTCTAACCAACTGAGCTACCCCGCCAGGGCGGCGAAAGGCCCGAAATCCGCCTTAAATCGAAAGGCATTTCGAGGCGTTCGCCAAGGTCGCGCGGATATAAGGTTGGGAGGGCGAGCCTGTCAAGCTTCGAAGCATTCCATATCGCAGCATATTCTCATTGCCGAAAAAAGCTTTGCCGCGTGGACATTTGGTTGCAACCGCCGGGGTTGAGTTCGAAGGGGCACGTCGCTATGTCTCGGCCACGAGTTTTTAGAGTTTGAAACAGATGAAGCCGCGCATTGCAGTCCTCGGTTGCGGATACTGGGGCAGCAACCATATCCGCACCCTCAAGGCGCTTGGCGCGCTGTACGCGGTTTCCGACGCCAACCGGGCGCGAGCCGAAGGCTTTGCCAGCGAACAGGATTGCCTGGCGATCGAGCCCGACCAGTTGTTCGGCCGGGACGACATCGACGCCATCGTCATGGCCTTGCCGCCGCAGTTCCATGCCGACCTTTCCGTGCGCGCCGCTGAAAGCGGCAAGGACCTGCTGGTGGAAAAGCCGATCGCGCTGACGGTGGCGGATGCCGAGCGTGCGGTGCAGGCGGCCAAGGACAATGGCCGCGTCTTCATGGTCGGCCATGTCCTGCGTTTCCATCCCGCCTTCGAGACGCTGAAAGGGCTGATCGACAATGGCGAGCTCGGCGAGGTCCGCTACATACATTCGCACCGGCTTGGCCTTGGCAAGTTCCACACCGAGAACGATGCGCTGTGGGATCTGGCGCCGCATGATTTGTCGATGATCCTGGCCATCACCGGCACCGAGCCGATCGAGGTACGCGGCGAGGGCGCCGCCCTCCTCGACAATCTCAGCGACTTCGCGCATCTGCACATGCGCTTTCCCAACGGCCTGCGCAGCCATCTTTTCACCTCGCGGCTCAATCCCTACCGCGAGCGGCGGCTGACCGTGGTCGGCACCAAGGCGATGGCGGTGTTCGACGATGTCGAGCCGTGGGAGCGCAAGCTTGCCGTGTACCGCCACGCGGTCTGGCAGGACAGCGGCCAATGGGCGTTCACCACCAACGAGCCATCCTATGTCGCGGTCGCGCAAGGCATGCCGCTGACGCGCGAGCTGGAGCATTTCATCCACTGCATCGAGACGCGCGCCGAACCCCGCACCAGCGGCGAGGAAGCGATCAGGGTGCTGCGCATCCTGACGGCGGGCACCGTCACCCACACCAAATCGAAAGACTGAGAAGGCGCCGGCCGTCTATTCGGCGGGAATTCGCGCCGGCCTTGCCGCCAGCTTCGTCAGCATGGCCTCGGCCTCGGCGCCCCGCTCGGAGCGCTCGATGAAACCGCCGCCGAAGATGCGGGCTTCGTTGCCGTCATCGGAATAGAGCACGCAGGCCTGTCCGGGCGCGATGCCGGATTCGCCGTCCGCCAATTCGACTGATGTCACGCCTGCCTCATGGCGCAGCACCGCTGGACGCGGCGGCCTGGTGGAGCGCACCTTGGCGAACAGTTCGATGCCGCCGGCGGGCACATTGGCGAGCGGACCGTCGCCAAGCCAGTTCATGTTGCGCAGATAGATCTTGTGCGTCTCCAGCGCCTCGCGCGGGCCGACCACGACGCGGGCCCGTTCGGCGTCGAGATGGACGACATAGAGCGGTTCGCCCGACGCGATGCCGATGCCGCGGCGCTGGCCGATCGTGTAACGCAGGATGCCTTCATGGCGGCCGAGCACTCGGCCATCGATGTGAACGATGTCGCCCGGATTGGCGGCGGACGGCTTCAGCTTGGCGATGATATCGGAATATTTGCCCTGCGGCACGAAGCAGATGTCCTGGCTGTCCTGCTTGGCGGCCACCGTCAGCCCCATCTCCTCGGCAATCGCGCGAACCTGCGGCTTCGAAAGGCCGCCCAGGGGAAAGCGCAGATAGTCGATCTGCGCCTGCGTGGTGGCGAACAGGAAATAGCTCTGGTCGCGGTCGGCATCGACCGGCCGGTAGAGCGCGCGGTGGGCACCGTTGGCGCCGGAGCGGATATAGTGGCCGGTGGCGAGCGCGTCGGCGCCAAGCTCCTTGGCGGTGGCCAGGAGATCGGCGAACTTCACCGTCTGGTTACAGGAGACGCAGGGAATGGGGGTTTCGCCGGCGACGT
The DNA here is from genome assembly GCF_013170705.1 of Mesorhizobium loti. Lineage (NCBI taxonomy): Bacteria > Pseudomonadati > Pseudomonadota > Alphaproteobacteria > Hyphomicrobiales > Phyllobacteriaceae > Mesorhizobium > Mesorhizobium loti. The sequence goes on from NZ_CP033334.1 coordinate 2,253,044, forward strand.
AGCTCTCGGCGAAGGGGTCGATGACCGCCTTGCGGAAACGCTCTTCGTAGTCGAGCACATAATGCGGGATGCCCAGCGTCTCAGAGACGCGACGGGCATCGTCGATATCCTGTCCGGCGCAGCAAGAGCCGGCCCGATGCGTTGCCGCGCCGTGGTCGTAAAGCTGCAAGGTGACGCCGACAACATCATAGCCCTCGCGCTTCAACAGGCCGGCGACCACGGACGAATCCACGCCGCCCGACATGGCGACGACGATGCGGGTGTTTTCGGGACGTCCGGGAAGGTCGAGACTGTTCATGATGCTTTCATTCTGCGCGGCGTCTGAATGCCAATGTCGAGAATATAGGTCAAGCTTTCCCACGACGCCAGCTTGCAGGCCGATTCACGGATTGCGGTCGATCCGCCATCCGTCGGATTTTTCCCAACCAATTCAAGGCTTCGAGCCCGATGTTTCAAATGCCTGCGAAAAGACTAACGCGCCGTTCACGATCCTTACCTAGTCATTAGGGTCTGCTTAGGCAATTTTTAAAGCTGTGGCGGTAACGTGGCGGGGATTGGGTCTTTGAGTTTTTTGTAGAGAGTACGATGACCGATCTGGTTAGACCTAGAGTCAAGTATGTTATTGGGCCTGACGGCAGCCCTCTTACGATTGCCGACCTGCCGCCGACGAACACGCGTCGCTGGGTTATCCGGCGCAAGGCGGAAGTGGTCGCGGCGGTGCGCGGCGGGCTTTTGAGCCTTGAAGAGGCATGCCAGCGCTACAAGCTGACCACCGAGGAATTCCTGTCCTGGCAGGCGTCGATCGACGAATATGGCCTTGCCGGGCTGCGCACCACGCGCATCCAGCAATACCGGCATTAGAGCCGGCCTGGCACAGTCAAAGGGCGCGGCACTCCGCGCCCTTTTGCTTTTGCAGGGCCTTCGTCCCGAGGCAATTTCCCGCAATCAGACCGTCAGCGCCACCTTGCCGATCGGCCTGGTGGCGAGAAACGCGTGAGCGGCACCGGCCTCTTCGAGTGGAAAGCTCCTTGCTACGTGAACGGCAAGCTTGTTCGCGTCGATCAACCGACCAAGCTCCACAAGGCCTTTTCGGTCAGGCACGACGGACATGCGCTCGACCCGGATATCGCGCGCGCTGGCCAGTGCCCTGGTGGTGTCGTTCAGGTTCAGCAAGGACACCAGCACACCGCCATTCCTGATGACCTTCAAAGAGAGTTCGGCGTGCTCGCCGCCCATCGGGTCCAGCACCAGATCGATGTCGTTGATCCGGTTGGTAAAATCGCCTTGTGTGTAGTCGATGACCTCGTCGACGCCGAGCTCGCGGACGAAATCGAGCTTGTTCGGGCTGGCGGTGGCGACGACATAAGCGCCGCGCGCCTTGGCGATCTGCACCGCCAGATGACCGACGCCGCCGGCGCCCGCATGCACCAGCACACGCTGGCCCGGCTTCAATGCGCCATGGCGGACAAGGCCTTGCCAGGCGGTCAGGCCGGCCAGCGGCAATGCGCCCGCCTGGATGTGGTCCGCCGCCTTCGGCTTCAGCGCGATTTCATCGGCTGGCACAGCGGTCAGTTCGGCGTAGGCCGCCGCCTGCTTGGGGAAACGCGGCATGCCGAATACCTCGTCGCCGATCTTGAGATCGGTGACGCCGGCCCCCAGCGCCTCGACCGTTCCCGAAATATCCCAGCCGAGGATGAAGGGAGGTTCGCCAAGCAGCGGATAGTAGCCGGCGCGCACGGCGCCATCGACCGGGTTGATGCCGGCGGCCTTGACGCGGACCAGCACTTCACCGGGCTTTGCGGTGGGGTCGGGCTGATCGGCAATGACAAGGACGTCGGGTCCGCCAACGGAAGTCTGGATAACGGCACGCATGGGAGGTCTCCTGCTTGGTTGCTGCCGCTATCATTTGGATAGTAATATTCTCTTGTCCAGTATGTACCTTTTTGATATATAGGTACCTTATGGATAGTGAAGATAACTCCCCCTTCGGTTATGACGCGTTCCGGCGGACATGTCCGTCGCACACCGTGCTGGAGATGCTGGCCAGCAAATGGGTCTACTTGGTGGTGTGCGCGCTGCGCAAAGGCCGGCTGCGCAATGGCGAGCTTGCCCGCAAGCTCGAAGGCATCACGCCCAAGATGCTGACGCAGACGTTGCGCGTGCTGGAGCGTGACGGGCTGGTGCGGCGTGAAATCTTCCCGGTCATTCCGCCGCGCGTCGAATATGAATTGACCGAACTCGGCCAGAACCTGGCGGGACTGCTCACCCAGATCAGGGCCTGGGCGGAACAGCATGCGCCAGACATCAAGGATGCGCGAGCCAAGGCGATTGCTGTAAATGCAGGGGAATGGGCCGCCTAGAGCGTGTTGCTGTTGATTTGAATCGGTTGGGATTCACGCCGAGGTGATTTTGTGATTCAAGATGCTGGCTGGGCGGAGGCCAGCATCGGATGCCAAGACCCTATTCAAACGATCTTCGTGAGCGCGTTGCGGCAGCGGTTGCGGCTGGCCGGACATGCCGGGAAACGGCTGCATTGTTCGGGGTGAGCGTGGCGAGTGTTGTGAAGTGGTCGCAACGCCAACGATTGAGCGGAAGCGCATCGGCGTTGCGCATGGGGCGTCAATCCGGCCGGGATTTGGAGCCACATCGCGTGTGGCTGCTGGAGCGGGTAGCCTCACAGTCGCATGTGAGCGTGCGAGCGCTGTCGGCGGAGCTTGCCGAGCGCGGCATCGTGGCAGCCCCGGTGTCGGTGTGGCGGGTGCTGAAGGAGGCCGGGTTCAGCTTCAAAAAAAACGCTGTTCGCCAGCGAGCAGGACAGGCCGGCGATTGCGCGGCGCCGGGCGCAATGGAGGAAGTATCAAGGCAGGCTTGATCCACGGCGCCTGGTGTTCATCGACGAAACCTGGGCAAAAACCAACATGGCGCCGCTACGAGGCTGGGGGCCTCGTGGGCACCGATTGGTCGCCAAGGCTCCGCATGGCAAATGGCGCACGCTGACCTTCCTGGCCGCGCTGCGCTGCGAGCGCATCGACGCGCCCTGCGTCATTGATGGTCCCATCAACGGTGCAAGCTTTGCGGCCTGGGTTGAGCAGTTCCTCGTGCCGACGCTCTCGCCCGGTGACATCGTCGTCATGGACAATCTTGGAAGTCACAAGGGGCAAGCCATTCGTCGTGCCATTCGCGCGGCCGGAGCCAAGCTTTTCTACCTGCCACCCTACAGTCCAGACCTAAACCCGATCGAGCAGGTCTTCGCCAAGCTCAAGCACCTCATGCGAAAGGCTTCAGAACGGACCGTCGAGGCCACATGGCGACGTATCGGAACACTCCTCGAAAGCTTTCAACCCGCTGAATGCGCCAACTATCTCGTCAACGCTGGATATGCTTCAATGTAAGTGAAACACGCTCTAGGCAGCTCGCCGTTTCCCGGAAACCGCATTCTTTCTGCTTTTACGCAATTCCGGACGGAAAGCCGCCAGACACTTTCCTGGAATTGCTCCAGCTACACGCCGACAGTCCCGGCCTGTTCAACCGATCATGGCGCTGCGGCCGCCGGTCTCGGCTTCGCGAATCTTGGTGTCACGCGATTCCAGCATTTCGGCCTTGGAAAGCTCCGCTTCAGCTTCGCCGAGTAGTGATTCGGCAGCGCTTCGCTGTTGTGCGAGGTCGCTTTGCGAATTTCTGAGGTTGTCGCGGCGCAAGCGCGCCGCCTTGGCGAAGGTCGGATAGGCGAAATGATTGATGTCGGTGATGCCGGCTTTCTTTTCCTCGGCGGTGATTTGAAGCTCCAGTTCGACGGCCATGCGTTCGAACTCGGCGATCATCATGTCGAGTTGCAGCAGCTGCCGCCGCTTCTCATTCACCTGAAACTGTTTCAGCCGAACGAGGTTTTCACGTGACTTCATGATTCGGTACTCCCGGAAACGCACACCCGCACATATCGTCCAAACCACCTGGAAACGCCCAGGCGTTGCCCGTGTCCACCGGCTTTCCCCGGACTATAGGAAACAAAACCCTAAAGTTTTTTGCCGGCGGTAACCATTCGTTTACGGGCATTGTTAATCATACGGGTCAGGGCTTAAGGCCGGGTAAAAATTCCGGTCGCCGAAGCGAAGGCGCGTCGATGAGTCCCTGGAGTCGCTTAGTCCAGGTTATTAATGTGTTGCATTAGGAATTTGGGTCTGGGATTCGTTATTAGATTCAAGAGGGTGTAGAAAGGGGTTAAAAAATCTGATACCGTCATGGACGGGAAATTAGGTTTTGTTAACCATTCGATGGCAGCCTCTGCACAAGGCAACCACTGCTCCGGGGCAGGACGGGTCGTGAAATGGTCCGGCAGCAGAAAAGGGGAATGAAATGCGTGTTCTGCTGATAGAAGATGACAGTGCAACCGCACAAAGCATCGAACTGATGCTGAAATCGGAAAGTTTCAATGTCTATACGACGGACCTCGGCGAAGAGGGTGTCGATCTGGGCAAACTTTACGATTACGACATCATCCTTCTCGATCTCAACCTGCCCGACATGTCCGGCTACGAGGTCTTGAGAACGCTTCGTCTCTCCAAGGTGAAGACGCCTATCCTCATCCTCTCCGGCATGGCCGGCATCGAGGACAAGGTCCGCGGCCTGGGCTTCGGTGCCGACGACTACATGACCAAGCCGTTCCACAAGGACGAGCTGGTGGCGCGCATCCACGCCATCGTGCGGCGCTCCAAGGGCCACGCCCAGTCGGTCATCACCACCGGTGACCTGGTGGTCAACCTCGACGCCAAGACCGTTGAGGTCGGCGGCCAGCGCGTGCACCTGACCGGCAAGGAATACCAGATGCTGGAACTGCTCTCGCTGCGCAAGGGCACCACGCTCACCAAGGAAATGTTCCTCAACCATCTCTATGGCGGCATGGACGAGCCGGAGCTGAAGATCATCGACGTCTTCATCTGCAAGCTGCGCAAGAAGCTCGACGCCGCGTCCGGCGGCCAGAACTACATCGAGACGGTCTGGGGCCGCGGCTATGTGCTGCGCGAACCCGAGGACATCCGCGTCAGCGCGTGAGCCGCCCGACTATTGTCATCTTCAATAAAACCCGGCTTCAGCCGGGTTTTTGCGTCAGCGGCCGCAATGACGGTGGGCTGCCAGAGCAATTCCAGGAAAAGCGTGACACGGTTTTCCGTCCAGAACTTCGCGCAAAAAATGAGATAGGGCGGTTCGGCGTTTCCGTGAAACGGCGAAACGTTCCGGCGTCTCAGGCTGCGATCTTCAGGGTGCGAAAGCGCTCGAGCAGCTGCGGGCGATTGAACGGCTTCAGGAGATAACCCTGGGCGCCCGCGCGCTTGGCCCGCATGATCGACGCGATGTCGAGTTCGACCAGCGAGATCAGGATCTGCGGCTTTATCGGGCTCTCCATGGCGCGTACGCGGCGGATGAGGTCGACCGCCTGGACGTCCGGCAGGGCGCCGTCGACGACGATGATGTCGGGCATGTCGGCGGCGCACATCTCCAGCGCATCAAGCCCGCTGGCCGCTTCGATGACCATCATGTCGGAACCGCCCAGGATGCGTTTTGCAACTTTCCTGATGACGCTTGAATCGTCGACGAACATGCAGCGTTTCATTCCGGGTCCTCTTTGCCCTTGGGCAATCCGGTCGTGCGGGCATCTGCTGCGCACCCTAGACCAATCTGGTAAAGAACCCGGAAAGCCATTGGGTAAAATTTTTGCAAAGATGCGGATGAGGCGCTTTTCTTTGCGGATGCTTCGCTGGCGCTTCCAGCCGAGCCATCACGACAATATTACGGTGCTGAAATACTTTGCTCTGCCGGCAAGTCGGGCAGCTCAGGCAGCCGAAAGTACGATTTCTTCCGCCGTCGCGTGGATCGATATCGTCATGCCGGCCTCGCGGGCCAGAAGCAGCGTGTAGTAGGGCTGCACCGAATGCGCATCGATCGGCTCTTCCGGCTTGTGGCCGGAATGCAGTTCGAGGAATTTCGGCGGCACGCGCAGCATCGGGCCGCTTGCCGATAGGGAAATGCGCGGCTCGGTTTCGAGATTCTCGAGGGTGACGACCAGCTTGCCGCCACGCGGAATGGCGGCGTTGGCGACCAGGATCAGGTTGAGCAGCAGCTTGACCTTGTTCTTGGGCAGCAGCGCCCGCGCCCCGTTCCAGGTCAGCTCCGGCTTTTCATTCTTGAGGAAGGCGATCGCCACCGCTTCGGCATCGCCGGTGTCGATCAGCATGCCGGCCGAACCGGCCGCGCCGAAGGCGATGCGGGCGAACTGCAGCCGGGCCGAGGCGTTCTTGGCGCTCTGGCGAATGAGCCGCATGGCGTCTTCGTCGGCGCCGCCCTCGTCAAGCAGTTCAAGCCCGTTGTTGATCGCGCCGACCGGCGAGATGATGTCGTGGCAGACGCGGCTGCACAGAAGCGCCGCCAGGTCAGGCGCGGAAAGGGTGAACAGATCGGCCATCGGTGAAAATCCCTGCAAAAATCCACAATTCATGGCCGAGCGATTGATTACCGCGCCTGCGCACACGAATCATGCTCCAACCCGAGGCTTTCTGAATACACAGCACTCGTAGGTACAGCAACAAACCCAAAATTTTCGTCTGGCAAGTGGCGTGTTCGCGCAGGCCGCAGCGCCGCGCGACCCCAAAGCCAGCCTTCGAACCGCCATCTTCCTGTGGGAGTTAATGGTTGAAAAAGAATTACGGCATAGTTTGCCCTAACTGTCATCCTTAACGGCCGCCTAAAGAGCCGGACCGGATGCGAGGCGTCGGCGAAAGTGCTCCATGACGGAGATTGGAAGCATGTTTTCCCGATTCTATGACCGGAGTGTCCTCCGTGTCCTCTCAATGGCGATCACGCTCATGGGCGTCCTCGTCTTCTCGACTTCAGCCCTGCGGGCCCAGGAATATACCGCTCAGGAGATTATCGATTCCGGTCACAAGTTCTTCGGCGCGACATCGGGTGGACTCGCCACGGTCGTGGAGAAGATCTTCGCCTCCTACGGCTTGCCCAATGGCTATCTCCTCGGTGAGGAGGGGTCGGGTGCGCTGATCGGCGGCCTGACCTATGGCGAAGGCACGCTCTACACCAAGAATGCCGGCGACCACAAAGTGTTCTGGCAAGGCCCGTCGCTGGGCTGGGATTTCGGCGGCGAGGGGTCCCGGGTGATGATGCTGGTCTACAATCTCGACGATGTCGGCAACCTCTACAACCGCTATGGCGGTGTGGCCGGTTCGGCCTATGTGGTGGCGGGTGTCGGCTTCAATGTGCTGAAGAACAACAATGTGCTTCTGGTACCGATCCGCACCGGTGTCGGCGCCCGGCTCGGCGTCAATCTCGGCTACCTGAAGCTGACCGAACGGGCGACCTGGAATCCATTCTGATTCCAGCCGTCGTCGCCGCAAAGCCGGCTTTTCCGTGGGAATTGTAGGCCTGCGACGCTCCATGCGTCGCGGCAGGCCCTTGCCGCAGCGCCGGATTTCCGCCATGCCAGTATGATGCGGTCCAGTCCAGGTGGTCGCCGCCGATAGCGGGTTGTCTTTTGGTTCAGTCGGTCCTGTTCTTTGCCCTCGGCTTTCTCTGCGCCGGCTTTCTGGCGCTGATCGTGGCCCCGGCCGTCTGGCGGCGTGCGGTCTCCCTGACCCGCCGGCGCATCGAGGCCTCTATCCCGTTGACGCAGGCCGAGATCCAGGCCGACAAGGACCGGATCCGGGCCGAGTACGCCATGTCGACGCGCCGCCTCGAGATGAACGTCAAGGCGTTGCGCGAAAAGGTGGCCGAACAACTCGTCGAGATCACTCGCGGCCACGAGGCGTTGAAGGGGCTGGCGGTCGAACGCACGGACAAGAATCACGCGCTCGCGGAACTCGGCGCCAAAAGCGAAGCATTGCGGCAGCGCGAAGAGGAACTGCACCAGCTTTCGGAGCGGCTCAAGGAAACCGAGCGCAAGTTGGAGAAGCGGGCGCTCGAACTCGAAAAGCTGGAGCATATGTACGACGATGCCAGTTTTGCCTCCAGCAGCCGGCAAATCGAACTCGTGGCGCGTGAGTCCGAATTGCAGAAGCTTGCCAGCGACATCTCGCTGCTGCGCGGCCAGCGCAAGGAAGCGGATCGGCGCAATCAGGAAATCGCGGCCGAAAGCAAGGCCGCGCGCGATGCCCTGAAGGTGGAGAAGAAAAGGGTGGCTGAACTCGACAAGAAGGTCGAACGGCTGCTGGCGACGCTCGCCGACCGCGAGGACAAGCTCGACCGCCGCGAGAAGGAACTGGCGCGGCTGCGCGAAAAGCCGAAGGCCGAGGAGGGCGGACCGGCCTTGCGCCTGGTCGGCAGGCCGGATGAAGCGGGAGGGGACGACGAGGCCAAGAGGCGCGACGACCTGGACCAGGCGATCGCCAAGCTCGACAGCGATCGCGAACGGCTGGAGGCCAGGCTAACGGCGCTGGCGCGCGAGAACAAGCTGCTCAAGGCGGATCTCGGCGCCTTGGCATCGTCGGGTTCGGCGAATGGCAGTGCCGCGCTGCGCGAGCAGATGAACGAGTTGGCGGCTGAAGTCGTCCACCTGACGGCCAAGCTGGAGGGGCCCGATTCGCCGATCGCAAAAGCGCTGGCGGGCCCGCAGGACAGCCGATCCGATGGCGGCAATCTCAGTCTCGCCGACCGCGTGCGGGCCTTGCAGAAGGCGGCCGCGAACTAAGGTGTGTCGAGATTCAGGTGATGCCGGCCTGCAAACGGCGGCTTTCTGCGCTTCCGGTGCTCACGTACCCAAAAGTACGCTCCGCTCCGGTTCTCGAAAGCCACCATTTTAGGCTCGGCCTGACCTGAATCTCAACGCACCTTAAGCGGTGATGCCGCCGTCACGCTTGTTCAACGATGCGAGAAATGATGCAGGGCGATGGCCGAAGCAGCGGCGACGTTCAGGCTGTCGAAGCCTTTCGACATTGTGATCCGCACTGTCCGCAGGCTGGCTAGCAGGTTTTCGGGCAGGCCTTCGCCCTCGGTGCCGAGATAGAGCGCCAGGCGTTCGGCCGGCCTTGCATCGCGTATGTCGGTTCGTCCGCGCGGCGACAGGGCGAATTGTTCAAAACTCCGTTCGGCGAGCGTTGCGACAAAGCCAGGGGCGTCGCTGAAGGATGCGAACGGGATCTTGAGCGCGGCGCCGACGGAAACGCGAATCGCCTTGCGGTACAGCGGATCGCAGCATGTCGCGTCCATCAGTACCGCATCGGCGCCGAAGGCAGCGGCATTGCGAAAAATCGAACCCATATTGTCGTGGTTGGCGATGCCGACCAGCACCACCACCAGGGCTCGGTCGGGCAAGGCATCCAGCAATGGCCCGGCCGCTTGCGGCGTCTCCTTGCGGCCGATGGCCAGGATGCCGCGATGCATGTGGAAGCCGGCGATCGCGTCCATCACCGCGCTGGTGACGACGTAGACCGGCAGGTCCGCCGGTGCCTTGTACAGGATGTTCCTCAGGCCGCCGAGCCGGTTTTCCAGGACCAGAACGGATTCGGCACCGAAGCGGCCGGACGACAGAAGCAGGTCGAGCACCACCTTGCCTTCGGCGACGAAACGCCCTTGCCGGCCGGCGAGATCGCGTTCGCGGATATCAAGATAGGTGGCGACCCTGGGATCGCCTGGGTCTTCGATGCGAATTGGGTCCATATCCTCCGCCCAAACATCGAGAGCGTGGTTCGTGCGTCGATGACCGCGCGCAAGCCACGTTCCGGAAATCGTCAGCGAGGTAGACGGCCGAGGCCGCGTTCGGTCAAGTGCCGGCGCGGCGCAATCTCTGTGCCATCTGGGACAGATCTTCCTTGCCACCACCGAAAATACCATCCAGCACGACAAGCAACTCCCGCACCGCGTCTGAGTTGCAGGAGTAGTAGATCATCTGGCGGTCGCGGCGGGTTTCCACGAGGTCGAGCGCCCGCAACTTGGCCAGATGCTGCGAGAGGGCGGATTGGCTGAGCATCACCTTTTCGGCGATAGCGCCGACCGACATTTCACCGTCGATCAGATGGCTCATGATCAACAGCCGTTTTTCGTTGCCCATCAGCATCAGAAATTCGGCAGCCGATTCGGCGTTGGCGATTAGCTTTGTCGAGACCATGAATGCCCCATGCTGTTTGTTCATCGAGGCGCCATGGGGGCAATGGTGCCTGAATCCATAAATTCACTAGCGAAAGGCCGCCGACGATTCAGCGCCCTTCGCAAAGGGTAGAACATTTCTTTCAAATCTCAAGTGTTGCTTTCGATCAAATGCAATTAAGTTTCGTTGGTTGCCTGCCCGGCGGCGCGGCCGCTCCTGGCCATGGCGACCAGAACGGGTCGCAGGTCTTGTGCCGCCACCAGGGGTTGCGGAAAGAATACCCGGCAAACATTGTCTTTCGACACCAGATCCATGCCATCGGCGTCCAAACCCGCGATGCTCCAGCCGTCGCCGGATGCCCCGGCATAATGGTGCGCATAAACCGCGATCGCGTCGAGATGGTCCGCGTTCATGTGCTCGACGGCGGATTGTTCGCTCGTCGCAAGTTCTTCGACGATAGGCCCGCCGGTGACGAGATCGGAGCGATCGAGCAGATAGGCCTTGCCGAAACCGCCATTGAGGCTGGCGCGCTCCGGCTCGAGGCGAAAGATCGAGAAGTCGCCGAGCCCGGCATAAAGGCTCGCCTTGGGATTGCGGTTGAGATAGCGGCGCTCGGCACGAGCATGCGCGTCAGAGCCACGCTCCAGCCGCGACGCCCGGCAGATCAGGGTCAGGCGCGGATGCGCCAACGGGTCGCCCTTGCCAGGCTCGCCGAGCAGCAGGGAACAGCGTGGATCGGCAAGGATGGCAGGCGTATGCGCCGAGAGCATCGAGACCAGGATCAGCGGCGCGCCGTCGATGTCGGTGGCGACGCCGACCCGGCTTGCCAGCGGCGACCCGGTCTGTACCTCCAGCACCGCCAGTGCGCCGAAGCGGGCACTGCGCAGAAGCGTTTTCGCCAATCGGATTGCCTCGGCGTCGGTCTCGCGGATCACATCCTTCTTTCGGTCGTCCAAAATTCTCGCCCTGCTAAGTTGATTTTTCTATTCCACTTATCGGACGATGATGGCGGTCTTGGCAAGCGTTCCATGCATGTCGCCATCCCATAACTCCCTCGCATTGGTGACTCGAGGCGTGGGCAGGCTCATGGGCGGCATTGCATTACCTCGGCGCCATGCGGATGGCGCCGTCGAGGCGGATGGTTTCGCCGTTCAGCATCTGGTTTTCCACAATGTGGAGGGCAAGGGCGGCATATTCGGATGGTTCGCCGAGGCGGGAGGGGAAGGGCACGGCGGCGCCCAGCGAATCCTGCACGTCCTGCGGCATGCCGGCCATCATCGGGGTCTTGAAGATGCCGGGCGCGATGGTGCAGACCCGAATGCCGGAACGGGCAAGGTCGCGCGCCACCGGCAGTGTCATGCCCACCACGCCGCCCTTGGAGGCGGAGTACGCGGCCTGGCCGATCTGGCCGTCATAGGCGGCGACCGAAGCGGTGTTGACGATGACGCCACGCTCGCCGCCCTGCAGAGGCTCGAGCCTGGCGGCGCGGTCCGCAACGAGGCGGATCATATTGAAGGTGCCGATCAGGTTGACCTCGATCACCTTGCGGTACTGGTCGAGCGGATGGGGGCCATCCTTGCCGATCGTCTTCACGCCAATGGCGATGCCGGCGCAATTGACCAGGATGCGCGGCTCGCCCAGCTTGCTCGCCGTCTCGGCGAGGGCCGCGGTGCCGCTGTCGGCGCTGCTGACGTCGCATTGCACGGCAATGCCGGCGATGTCGGCCGCGACCTTGGCAGCGCGATCGATGCCGACGTCGAAGATGGCGACGCGAGCGCCCTTGGCGGCAAGCGCACGCGCGGTTGCCTCGCCAAGGCCGGAGCCGCCGCCGGTCACGATCGCGATCTGGCCGTTCGGATTCATGGCGTCATCCTTTCCTAAAGCGGTTCCAATTCCCGTGGGAAACCGTTTCACACTTTTCCTGGAATTGCTCCAGGAGAACAGGACGGATCAGGCCCGGATCGACAGGCCAGGTCAAGCCACCGCCTAGGCGTGCTCGGCGACCCTGGCCTGGCTGGCATGACCGACCTCGCCCGTGAGCCTGGCAACCGCGCCCGGCGTGATCTCGTGCGACAAAAGGCGGTCGAGGTCGACAGGACGCGGCATCGAGATCTGGCCGCGCGGGATGCGCTTGAAGCCGAGCGGCCCGTAATAGGGCTCGTCGCCGACCAGTATGACGGCCGGCGCGCCGGACTTTGCGGCGGCCTCCAGTGCGATCGCCACCAGCCGGCGGCCGATGCCGAGATTCTTGAAGGCCGGCCGCACGGCAAGCGGCCCGAGCATCAGCGCGCGGCCGGCACCGGCGGCGATGCGGGTCATGCGCACCGAGGCGACGACAATATCGCCGTCGACCGCGACAAAGGACAAGCCACGCTCGTGGCCGCCGGCTTCACGGATCTTGTAGGCGGCAAGCACGAAACGGCCAGGCCCGAAGGCTTCGTCATTGATGGCTTCGATTTCAGGGTCGTGCGCCGGAGTTTCCGGCAGGTATTTCACGTCGGCAAGGCTCATGGTCTTTGCGTTCCGGTAGGGGAGGAAAGGTTGCTGCAAACGGCAGCATTCGCCAGTCAGCGCTTCAAGCGCGGGCGCCCTTTCGTCGTCGGTCAAACCGGATCAAAGCAAAGTCGAACATGCGGAGTGTCCGCTAGCATCAATTTTCGGCCGCCGCAATCGGCGCCTTCGCTGGCCCTACCGATTGACAATCTGTTCAGCCCCGAATGATTTCCGGCCTGCCGCATCGCGCTCTACATCAGGTGGAAACGCGAAAGGACATCTCATGGGATTGCTGGTCGACGGCAAATGGCAGGACCGCTGGTACGGCACCAAGGATAGCGGCGGCAAGTTCGTGCGGCCGCAATCGCAATGGCGCGACTGGATCACGCGCGACGGAATGCCCGCCGGAGACCGCGGCCGCGGTTTCAAGGCCGAGCCCGGCCGTTATCACCTGTATGTCTCGCTCGCCTGTCCGTGGGCGCACCGGACGCTGATCTTTCGCGCGCTGAAGAAGCTCGAAGGCATCATCTCGGTCTCGGTTGTGCATCATTTCATGGGCGCGAATGGCTGGACGTTTCTCGCCGAGGACGGCGCCACCGGCGACACGCTCTACGGCCTCGATTTCCTGCACCAGATCTATACCAGGGCAGATCCGGCCTATTCCGGCCGGGTGACGGTGCCGGTGCTATGGGACAAGAAGGAGCGGACCATCGTTTCCAATGAGTCTTCCGAAATCATCCGGATGCTCAATTCAGCCTTCGACGAATGGGGGGACGCCAGCCTCGATTTCTATCCTGAAGCGTTGCGGGGCGAGATCGATGCGGTCAACGCGCTGGTCTATCCCGCCATCAACAACGGCGTCTACCGCGCGGGCTTCGCCACCACGCAGGCGGCGTACGAGGAAGCCTTCGGCGAGCTGTTTTCGGCGCTCGACACCCTGGAGGATCGCCTATCCAGGCAACGCTATCTGGTGGGCGATCGCATCACCGAGGCCGACTGGCGGCTGTTCACCACGCTGGTGCGTTTCGACCCGGTCTATGTCGGCCATTTCAAGTGCAATTTGCGCCGCATCGCCGACTATCCGAACCTGTCGAACTATTTGCGCGACCTCTATCAGGTGCCTGGTGTCGCGGGGACGGTAAACCTGCATCACATCAAGGCGCATTATTACGGCAGTCATGAAACGATCAATCCCACACGGATCGTGCCGGTGGGGCCGGAACTGGACTATGGCGCGCCGCATGACCGCGCGCGGTTCGGGGAGCGGGCCTGATCTACCAGTAGGGCGATGTCGGCTCATCCCGAAAAACCTCGGCGATGCGCCGCAGCGTCGCCGGCGTCGTGCCTTCCGGCAAGCGATCCAGCGGGAAGAAGCCGGCCTCGGCGATCTCATGGTCCGGCTGCTTCGGTGCCGTCTGGCTGAAGTGCTCGATCAGGTAGAGGCCGACATGGTCGCGGCGGCTGGAGCGGCGGTTGAAATGCATCGATTTGAGAACCGGCGGTGCTGCCAGCGCGATGTTGCCTTCCTCGGCCAGTTCGCGCGCCAGCGCCTCGGCAAGCGTTTCGCCCGTTTCGACGCCGCCGCCGGGAAGCTGCCAGCCCGGCACATAGGTATGCCGGATGAGGAACACCGAATTGTTGGCGGCATCATGGATGAGGCCGCGCACGCCGAGCGTCATTGGCCGCCGCAGCACGAAATAGAGATGGAACAGTCTGGCGCGCAGCCCCGACCAACCGGTCTGGCGGAAGGCATCTTCCGGATTTGCCATCAGGTGCGAAACCGTGGGTGATAAGGAAACCTTGAGTGGAAAGCGGGACGCTGGTCGCCTATGAGGGATGGATGTTCAGGCTCGCGCATATTTCCGATGTCCATCTGGGGCCGCTCCCCGATGTATCCTATCGCGATCTCGCCTCCAAGCGCGTGCTCGGCTACGTAAACTGGCAGCGCAACCGCCGCCGCCACATGCATGACGCCGTCATCGATGCCATCACCGCCGATATCAAGGCGCAGAACCCCGACCATCTCGCCGTCACCGGCGACCTGGTCAATCTGGCGCTCGACGGCGAGATCGAGATGGCCAAGCACTGGCTGGAGACGTTGGGATCGCCGCATGATGTTTCGGTGGTTCCGGGAAACCACGACGCCTATGTGCCGGGCGCCTTCGACAAGGTCTGCCGCGCATGGGCGGCCTGGATGAGCGGCGACGGCGTCAACGCACCGGTCGACCGCAACGCATTTCCCTATCTGCGCGTGCGCGGCAATGTCGCGCTGATCGGCGTCTCGACGGCGCGGGCCACGGCCCCCTTCATGGCCAACGGCTTCTTCATGGAGGGGCAGGCGGAGCGGCTCGGCAAGATTCTTCGCGACACGGCCGCCCAAGGCCTGTTTCGCGCGATCATGATCCACCACCCGCCGGTGCGCGGCGCCGTCTCGCAGCACAAGCGGCTGTTCGGCATCGCCCGCTTCCACAAGATCATCCGCCGGCACGGCGCGGAGCTCGTCCTGCACGGACATTCGCATCTACCGTCGCTGTTCCAGATCGGCCCGCGCGACGCCAAGGTCCCGGTGGTCGGCGTCGCCGCCGCCGGTCAGGCGCCGGGGGGAAAGCATCCGGCGGCACAGTATAATCTGTTCGACATCGATGGCGAAAAGGGCAATTGGCGCATCCGCCTGACCCGGCGCGGCCTGACCGGGCCGGCGATACCGCCTGCCGATCTGCAGACCATGGAACTGGGTGTGGAGGCCAGCGCTTCTATTGCCGCAGGCTGAACACCATAGCCACGAGGCGGTCCCAGAAAAGGGCGACCGACACCGCCAGGCCGACCAGGGCCCCGGCAGCGATCAGGCCAAGGCCTGACAGGAAGGCCGACCAGCTATTGCCGCGCGTCGTCGAGCGCAGCGGCGGCTCGGCTTCCGCCACCTGGGCGCGCTTCATGCCGGCGACGGCCGGTTCGACCCCGCCCTCCATCATCCTCTGCCGCTCGACGATGCGCTCGGCGACATAGCGTGTCACGGAATCGGCAATCGGCTTCATCTCGGTCGATTCGGCAAGCACCACGCGGCCAATACGGGTGTCCTTGAGGAAGCGGTAGGTGCGGCGGTCGCGGCCCATCGCGACATGGCTGACGGCATCGATCCAGAGGCGCGGCTGCAGTCCCGAGGAAACGACGAAATCGAAATTGTCCATGTCGGCGGGCACGTCGGCGAAGACAGGCGCAAGTTCGGCTGCCAGGAGATCGAGGCGCATGCGATGCGCCTCGCGCATGTCGACGACGACATCGTCGCGGTCGGCGAAAGCGTTCTTCACATCACGGATGGCATCGGACAGTTTTCTCGACGGATCGATCTTTTCGCCTGCGTCCTTCATCGGCGTCTGCCTCGCGGGGTTGGTTAACACGCAGTTAACACAGCCGCCGGCAAAATGCACTGGCGAGAAGACGGCGCGCGGCGCGGGGCGCCGTGCGCTGGAAGAACTCAACCAGTCGCGGTGGCGAGTCTCGGGCGAATGGGCCTGGCGCGACGGCTCATGTTGCGCTGGATGATGTTCGCCACCAGATCGGGTGCTTCCTCGACCAGCATATGGCCGGCCTCCAGCACGTGATGCACATGAAAGCGCGCCGGCAGGTCGTCCGCCTGGGTGAAGGGCAGTACCGCGTCATCACTGCCCCACACCACCATCACCGGCATGGCCAGCCTCTCCAACTGGTCGCGCGGGATGACGCCTTGCCGGTCGTCCCTGGTCATGGCGGCGGCGATCTCGACGAGTTTTTCCAGTTGCCCAGGGCGTTGGCGCATGCCGCAGAGGGTGTCGGCGGCGTGATCAAAAGGCCGTGCCCGTGGTCCCGACATGGCGGCAAGGCAGGCGCGGATCTCTGATGGGCTGCGTGCGCAGGCATAGCGGCGCAACAGTGGCCCGTTGATTTCCGGACCGAAGCCGCCGGGCGCCAACAGGGTCAGCGAGGCCACCTTCTCGGGCTCGGCCAGCGCCATCAGCGTCGCCACCGCTCCGCCCATCGAATGGCCAACGAGGTGGATCCGTTTGACCGCGCGCGCCGCAAGGTCGGCAAGAACGGCCCTTGCCGCGACCTTTGCAGGCCCGGCGCCCGGAAAATCGAGCGACAGGCCGTGCCCCGGCAAGTCATAAGCAAGCGTGCGCATGGAAGGCGCGAGCGAGGCGACCACGTCGCGCCAGCCGTCGGAGCAACCGCCGAAACCGTGCAGCAGGACGATGGTCTTCGAGCCAACACCCTGTTCGGTGGCATGGAGCGATGAGATCATGATCGCGGAAGGTGTTAAATTGCGGGAAAACTCGAAATGTGGCTGGATTGCTCCTTGTCCAACCGGATGGCCAGTAAAGTTTTCGCGACTGGCGCCTGGGCGCGAGCATGCCGTTCCGTGGCTTTGCCGGCAAAGCCGGCTAAATCAGCGCGATTGTGGCTTTGTCCGCCGCGCGCGGGCGTCCAACTATCCCGTTGATCCAAACAGGTCCGGTCCATTTGACATCAGCTGGCGTTGCCGAGTCCGGCGGCGCGCAAGGCGCCGACCAGGCGTTCGGTCAGGTCGGCCGGATATTTTCGGTCGATGAAGGTCGCGCGCGGATTGGCGGCGAATCTCGGAAACTTGGCGCTCAGCTCATCGACCAGCTTTCGCGCTTGACCGTCCTGGCCGGAGATCTTGGCGCCGATCAGCCGGGCGGCGAGATAGTGCGATTTGGTTGCGGTCGTTCGCAGGGCGGAACTGGCGATGGCTGCCTTGTTCGTGTCGCCGAGCATGAGTTCGCCAGCGAAAAGCCCGAAATCCCACCAGGTCGGATGGCCGCTGGAGGCGTCCACCGCATGGGCCAGGATCGGCGTTCCCTCGGCGTACCGACCGGTGAAGATCAGCCCATAGCCATAAGCGGCGGCCATGGCGAGATCGTAGGGGTTGAGGTCATAGGCCTTGCGCATCCAGCGCAGGGCCTCGTCGGCGTTGCCGATACGCGAATTGATGTAGCCGTACGAGCGATGCGCGTAGGGGCTGGTCGGCCCCATCTGCACGGCGCGATGGGCGAATGTCACCGCCTTCTCGATCGTCGCGTCCGGCGGATAGGCGTAGTGGTCGTTCACAGCCTCCAGATGCAGCGAGGCAAGCTCCGAATAGACCAGCGGCGATCTGGCGCCATTGTCGGCAAGGGTTTCGAGGCAGCGATAGGCGGCCTCGTGCGTCTTGGCGTTCTGGTCGAGATAATATTTGTCGTTGAGCAACAGGCACTGCGTCAGGGCGGTCTGAATGCCGCTCTGCTCGATATAGCTGTAGATGGTGCCGGACGCGGGAAGGGCGGAACTCAGTATGCCGGCGATACGGTCCTCGACTGCCGATGGCGCGCTGTCGGCCGCGGTCAGGTTGCGTGACAAAAGCACCCGTCCGGTCGCCACGCTCTGCAATTCGATGGTGACGTCGCCAGCATCCGGTCCAGGCAGGACATCGAAGATGAAGCTTGTCGCGCTGGCGACCGAATCGGTCTTGTCGACCGTATCGCGACCGATGAAGTCGATCGTGTCGAAGCCACTTAGACCGGCGCGCAGCGCCGCGGCGACGCGGCTGGCGTCGGTGCCGCTGGCCTTGACGGCGATATAGACGAGCGGCAAGGCTTCGCTCGCAGGCGATGATGCAGTGCTGCTGCTCAGGCCTGCGGCCTCGACCGCGGCCGGCACGTCGCCGCCCGCGAGCAGCGCGCCGCTGCCCTGACGCATGATCAGAACTCCGAGCATGGCGATCACCAGGGCGATCGCCATCCAGAAGAACCTGAGATGGCGCGCCACCGAGGGGGCGGCAGAGGGCACGATAGAGGGCAATGCCGCGGCAGGGGCATCGCCGGATGGTTCGGGCGGAGCAGTCGCCGGTTCGGCCTGTCTGGCAGGTTCCACGGTTTCCGGCAAACGGATCGCGTTGAGCTCATAGGCCGGGACGTAACCGCCGCGTGGAATGGCGATGCGGACGGGCTCGGCGATGCCTTCATTGGCGAAATACTGCTGCAGCAGTTCGCGCAGTCTGCCTGCCTGCACGCGCACCACGGCATCGGTCGACGGATCGAAATCGCCGTCCTTGCCGAAGACGTCCATGGCGATGGAAAAGCCCTTCAGCCTGTCGGCTTCGCCGGCCTGCTCGCGTTCGACGAGATAACGGATCAGTTTGCGCGCACGCTCGGACCGTCCGAACGTTTCGCTGGCAAGCAGTCGCTCCAGTGTCTCGCGCACTGCGGGGGCGGCAGGCGTGGCATGCTGCAAGTGTCGATCCTCTCGAAGTCGGCACAGGGTGAGGCACGATCATATAGTGCCCCCATCGCCACACAAGTATGCAGCCCTTATGCGATCGCGTACCTAACCGGATAATTTTCCGGTGGTTAATGACCGGGGCCGCCGCCGATCGCCGAACGATGCGGGTTGATATCGCCAAGCCTTTGTTCCGGCTTGAAAAAATAGCGGCGCGAGAGCCAGTCGAAGCTCTCGCGCCGATAACCGGCAAATGCTACTTGGCCTTGCGGCCGACGATGCGGTTGGCGGCCGAAGTCACCGCTTCCAGCGATGCGGCGACGATGTTGGTGTTGATGCCGGCGCCGAACAGTTTGCCGCCGGGATATTCCATCTCGACGTAGGAAATGGCCGACGCGTTCGAGCCGCGCTGCATCGAGTGCTCGGAGTAGTCGAGCACCGACATCTCGACGCCGACATGGCGCGACAGAGCGTCGACGAAGCCGTCGATCGGACCGGTGCCGGTGCCTGATATGGTCACTTCCTTGCCGTTGTCGAGGATGACCGCCTCGACAACGCGCCGGCCCTTCACCTCGGTATCGGGATAGGTGTGGTGGTCGAGGAATTTCAGGCGCGCGCCCGGCTGGTCGACATAGGTCTCGAGGAAGCGTTCATGAATGCGTTTGGCCGGAACCTCCTTGCCTTCGGCATCGGTGATCGCCTGGATCGCCTGGCTGAACTCGATCTGCAGATTGCGCGGCAGGTTCAAGCCGTAATCGGCCTGCAGCACATAGGCGATGCCGCCCTTGCCCGACTGCGAGTTGATGCGAATGATCGCTTCGTAGCTGCGGCCGACATCGGCCGGGTCGATCGGCAGATAGGGCACTTCCCACAGGCTGGTGTTGGCCTTCTTCAAGGCCTTCATGCCCTTGTTGATCGCATCCTGGTGCGAGCCGGAAAAGGCCGTGTAGACGAGCTCGCCGACATAGGGGTGACGCTCGGGGATCTTCAGCTGGTTCGAATATTCATAGACGTCCTTCATCCGGTTGATGTCGGAGCAGTCGATGCCCGGATCGACGCCTTGCGTATACATGTTGAGCGCCAGGGTGACGATGTCGACATTGCCGGTGCGCTCGCCATTGCCGAACAGCGTGCCTTCGACGCGGTCGGCGCCGGCCATCAGGCCGAGCTCGGTGGTGGCGATGCCGGTGCCGCGGTCATTGTGCGGATGCAGCGAGATGATCAGATTTTCACGGTTGTCGAGATTGCGGCACATCGATTCGATGCGGTCGGCATAGACGTTTGGCGTCGACATCTCGACCGTCGACGGCAGGTTGATGATCAGCTTGTTGTCTGAAGTCGGCCTGACGATCTCGGTGACGGCGTTGCAGATCTCCAGCGCCACTTCGAGCTCGGTGCCGGTAAAGCTCTCCGGCGAATATTCGAAACGGTAGCCGCCGCCGGCCTTGGCCGCCATGTCGGTGATCATCTTGGCGGCGTCGGTGGCGATGCGCTTGATGCCGCCGACATCTTTTTCGAAGACGACGCGGCGCTGCAATTCGCTTGTCGAATTGTAGAAATGCACGATCGGGTTGGTGGCGCCCTTCAGCGCTTCGAAGGTGCGGGTGATCAGCTCAGGCCGGCACTGCACCAGCACCTGCAGCGATACGTCGGCGGGGACGTTGCCTTCCTCGATGCACCAGCGGGCGAAGTCGAAATCGGTCTGCGAGGCCGAGGGGAAGCCGATCTCGATTTCCTTGAAGCCCATGTCGAGCAGCAGGCCGAACATGCGCGCCTTGCGCTCATGACCCATCGGATCGATCAGCGCCTGGTTGCCGTCGCGCAAATCGACCGAGCACCAGATCGGCGCCTTGTCGATCACCTTCGAGGGCCAGGTCCGATCGGTGAGGCCCACGGTCGGATAGGGCTGATATTTGCTGGCCGCATCCGGCATGCCGCGGGCTGACCCTGTCGTGCCCTGGGCCGACCCGGTCATGCCGTTCGGAGCATTCTTGCCGGCTACCGCGGCATCAGGGCGGATTTCTTCTCGTGCGTTCATCGTCTTGTTCTCCCGGCGGCCCTCGGATCCGTCTTGGACGGATGGGTGGCGAGTGGCGCCTTTACCAGATTTTCGTTCGCTTGATATGACTGCCAAGGAGCATGCGCTTGCGCGGCGGTTCGACCGCCGGGCGCTCCTTCAGCGAACCCGGCGATCGCCGATAAGGCCGAGAAGAAGCAGGGTCGAGGCAAACGCGCGCACGGTCTCGCCGGCAAAGCCGGTCTGACGGGAAGCGGTGGTGGCGCGCGTGTTCATGCCGGCTCTCATACAGGAGCGGCCCGTGAGAGGCAAGCGGGCCGGGATCCGTCGATTGTTATCCCTGATGCGGGTGCTCTTTCCCGCGCGCCGCAAATGCGCCAGACTTGGGCGCCGGAGGGTTGCGGTGCACCATCGCCGGGAAGGGGGTCGTCCATGAATTTCGTGTTCTTCTCGCCGCATTTCCCCGCCAACGGCGCCGATTTCTGCGACCGGCTGAAGAAGGCGGGCGCCACCGTGCTCGGCATTGGCGATGCGCCCCATGACGCGCTGGACGGCAAGCTGAAGGCAGCGCTTTCGGAATATTACCGTGTCGCCGACATGGAGGACTACGATGCGGTGTTCCGGGCGATAGGCCATTTCATCCACAAATGGGGCCGCATCGACCGCTTCGAATCGCTCAACGAGCACTGGCTGGAACTGGAAGCCAACATTCGCACCGATTTCAACATCTACGGCACCAAGCTCGATTTCGTGAAGAACCTGAAGCGCAAGAGCCGCATGCGCGCCTTCTTCCGCAAGAGCGGCGTCGAGACGATCGCGCAGCGCAAATGCTCCGACCGCGCCGGCGCCATGACCTTCATCCGCCGCGTCGGCTATCCCGTCGTGGTGAAGCCGGATTCGGGCTCCGGGGCTTCGAACACCTTCAAGATCTCCAACGCCAGGGAGCTCGACCAGTTCTTCCGGGACAAGCCCGAGGACGTGACCTTTGTCATGGAGCAGTTCATCGAAGGGCTGGTGGTGACCTATGACGGGCTGGTCAACCGCGACGGCGAGGTGGTGCTGGCGGCCAGCCACCGCTATGACCAGAGCGTCATGGAGGTGGTCAACAAGGACCGCCACATGAGCTACACCTGCTTTCCCCGGATCCGACCTGTCGTCGAGGAGGCCGGACGCAAGATCCTGAAGGCGTTCGACGTGCGCGAGCGCTTCTTCCACATCGAGCTGTTCGAGACCAGGGACGACCGGATCATCGCGCTGGAGGTCAACATGCGGCCGCCCGGCGCCTGGATGACCGATGCGATCAACTACACGTTCGATATCGACGTCTACGCGGCATGGGCCGATATGGTGGTCAAGGACGCCGCCGGCGGGCCCTATGAGGGCAAATATTTCACCGCCTATGCCAGCCGCAAGCGGCACCTCCACTATTTGCACAGCCATGAGGACGTGCTAGCGGCGCACCGCGACAAGATCGTCCACCATCAGCCGATAGAAGAGGTTTTCAGCCGCGCCATGGGAAATTACGCCTACCAGATGCGCTCGAAGGATCAGGCTGATCTGCGTGAAGCGGTCGCCTATATCCATGCGGAAAAGGCCTGAAGGCGATGGACATCTCCTATCATAAGCATTTCTCGGGCAAGCTCGGCCGCGACATGGAATACAAGCGCTACGGCCATGCCGGCCGGCCGGTGGTGGTGTTCCCGACCTCGCAGGGAAGGTTCTATCAGTTCGAGGATTCCGGCGGGGTCGGCGCACTGGCCGAATTCGTCGACACCGGCCGCATCCAGCTGTTCACGGTCGACGGCGTCGATTCTGAATCCTTCTTCGACAAGCATCACGACGCCGCGCAGCGCATCGCCCGGCACGAGGCCTATTTCCGCTACGTGCGCGAGGAGGCACTGCCGGAATTCTTGTCCACCGCGGCGGCCGCCAATGGCGGGCGCAAGCTGAAGCCGTTGTTTTCAGGCTGTTCGATGGGCGGCTACCACTCCTCGAACTTCGTCTTCCGCTTTCCGGAGCTGGCCAGCGGCGTCATCTCGTTGTCGGGTGTCTATTCGGCCCGCGATTTCTTCGGCAAGGCGCTGGAGGGCGATATCTTCTACAACTCGCCGCTCGACTATCTGCCCGGCATCGTCGACCCCAAGCTGCTGGCCCGGCTGAAGGCGCTGAGGCTGATCTTCTGCTCCGGGCAGGGCGCCTGGGAAGAGCGCATGCTGGTCGAGACGCGCCAGCTGGAGCAGATACTGCGCGACAAGTCGATTCCGGCCTGGGTCGACTATTGGGGGGGCGATGTCAGCCATGACTGGCCATGGTGGCACAAGCAGCTGGTCTATTTCTTCGGCCGCTGGCTGGATGATGACCTGATGCACAGGCTCGACTGAGGTCCATTGACATCCAGCGGCGGGTCGACTGCCTCGCCATCACTTGGCGGACGCCTGGGCAACTTACCCTTCCTGGCAGACCGGCAGCGAAACAGTCTCGTGTTCAGTCGCCGATCCGCGCCGCAGGCCGAGGAAGACGACAAGGGCGGTGGCGATGGTGATTACGGCCAGCACGACCAGCAGCCGATCGAACGCCGTCTCATAGGCTTGCACCAGCACGCCGGCATTGGCCAATGGCAGATGTTGCGCCGTTTCACCGACATTGCCGGTGACAAGCAACTGCGCCGCGGCGGCCGTATCCGCGGAAGATACGCCTCGAGGAGCGAGTTGTGTCGCGGTGAAGCCCGACAGGGTCGCCATGACGATGGCCAGCGCCACGCCCTCGCAGGCGACACGGGTGGTGTTGAAGATGCCGACCGCCATGCCGGCGCGCTCCTTCGGCACGACGCTGACGGCGAGCCCGTCCATCAATCCCCAGGGTAGAGCGATGCCGACGCCGATCAGCATCAGCGGCGCCACCAGAGCGACGGCAACCGGTGGTGTCAGGCTCAGCCAGACGAGGCCGGCGGCGGCGATGAGCAGACCGACGCCGCAGATCGTGGCCGGTGCTATCCAGCGCGCCAATTGGCCGGCGAGCAAGGGCAGGATCAGCAGTGGCCCCGACAGGCAGATCATCAATTGTCCGGCCTTGACCTCGCTCATTCCCTGGATGCCGATGAAGCGGATCGGCAAAAGCACCAGCAGGACGACGAAGCCATAGGCTGGTGCCGCCGCCAGGAACTGGACGCCGACGAAGCGGGGAAAGCGAAACAGGGTGAGATCGAGCATCGGCCGGCGCACGCGCCGCTCAACGATGATGAAGGCCGCGAAGAAGAGCACTGCCGCCACCAGCAACGCGATGACGACGGGATCGGTCCAGCCGACCTGCGGCGCCTGCAGCACACCATAGGTCAGCGCGGCCAGCGCGATGGTGAAGGTGCCGGCTCCCGCCCAGTCGAGCACGGTCGCATCCGGGTCGCGCGATTCCCTGATGGTGCGCAGGCCGAGGGCTGCCGCCGCGATCGCGAGCACTGCCACCAGAACAAGGATCGACCGCCAGCCGAATGCGGAGATGAGCAGGCCCGAGGCGATGGGGCCGAAGGCCAGGCCGATGCCGAAACTGGTGCCGAGGAAGGAGAAGGCGCGCAGCCGCAGCGGCCCTTCGAATTCCTGGGCAAGTGCCGAGGCGCCGCCGGCGAAGGCCAAGGCACTGCCGATCCCTTGCGCGGCCCTGAACATGTCGAACCAGGCGATGTCGGGCGCCAGCATCGCGCCGAGTGATGCCACGACAAAAAGGCAGAGGCCGGCAAGGAAGACGCGTTTGCGGCCGTGGTTGTCAGCCAGCGCTCCCGATGCCATCAGGCCGGCGCCGAAGGTCAGCATGAAGGCGTTTGTCACCCAGTTGAGTGCGATCGGGCTGCCGCCGAGATCGGCAGCGATGCGGGAGAGCGCGACGGCCGGGCCGGTGAAGGTCAAGGGCATCGTCATCGCGGCAAGGCATACCGACAAGAGCACGAGCCATCTCGCGGTCGGGCCGGTTGTGGTCTGCAAGGTCATGGATTTTCCTATCTGAAGAAGCATCGCCGGCATGGCGCGTGGGTTGCGGCGCCGGTCGCAGCCACAAGATAGGTCGGTGGCCTTTCAGGAAAAATGCTACTATATCTCCTGATATACCGGACTGAAACGCTCGAATGGGAACGCGATGGATCGTCTCAGTGGCCTCCTGGCTTTCGCCCGCACGGCCGAACTCGGCAGTTTCATCGCCGCCGGGCGTGCGCTCGGCATCTCCGCCTCCGCCGTTGGCAAGAGTGTCGCCAGGCTCGAACAGGAACTCGGCGTGCGCCTCCTGCAACGCAGCACAAGACGCATCGGGCTGACGGAAGAGGGCAGGCTGTTCAACGAGCGGGTGCGCCGCATCCTCGACGACATCGACGATGCCGAGGCGATGCTGTCGCGGACGCGGGAGATGCCGCACGGACGGCTGCGGGTCTCGACCCCGATCGTCACCTATCATCTGCTGCTGCCGGTGTTGTCGGAGTTCATGGCCCGCTATCCCGAGATCGAACTCGATATCGATTTCAACGATCGCATCGTCGATGTCATCGAGGAAGGCATCGACGTCGCCATCCGCAGCGGCGAGCTGCCGGATTCCCGCCTGGTGGCGCGTCCGCTCGCACCGTTCCGGCTGCTGTTGTGCGCCGCGCCTTCCTACCTTGAGCGTCATGGCACACCGAGGGTGCCGGCGGATCTCGCCCGGCATTTCGGCATCCGCTTCCGCTTCCCCAACAGCGGCAAGCTGCAGGAGTGGCCGTTCATCGCCGATCGCTCCGACCCACGCTCGATGCTGACCTGCAACAACATGGAAGCCTTGAAGGGCGCCACGATCGCCGGCCTTGGTATCGGCTGCATGCCCGATTTCCTGGTCCGGGAAGCGTTGCGTGACGGCAGGCTGTGCACCGTGCTGGACGATCATGTCGATGGCCGTGGCCAGTTCCGGATGCTGTGGCCGTCCAATCGCCATTTGTCGCCGAAGGTGCGCGTCCTCGTCGATTTTCTTCCCGAGCGCCTCGCCGTGGTGCGATAGGCAGGCCCAGGGGGCACGGCCTTCGGCCGGCCCGGGGTCACGGCCACAGGCCGGCCCGGGGTCACGGTCTTCGACCGGCCAGAGGTCACGGTCTTGTGATTTCAGATGCGAAGTTAAACTTTGAAGTTTAGCTTCGTATCTAGTAGAAGCCCGCCATGAAAGATCAATTGCCCCCGCAGGACGACCCCGAAGCCGCGCATGCGCTGGCCCTGGCGGCCGAGCTTCGGGTGGTGGCCGGCAGGCTGATCCGGCGGCTGCGCGAACAGGCCGATACCGGTGATCTGACCACGTCGCAGAAGTCGGCGCTGCTGCATCTGGAGCGCGAGGGTCCGGCGACGGTGACGACGCTGGCGCGCGCCCAGGACATGCGTCCGCAGTCGATGGGCGCCATTGTGTCGGCTCTGCAACTGGCCGGTCTGGTGGAAGGCGCGCCGGATCCGGCCGATGGCCGGCAGGTCCTCCTGTCGCTTACGTCTGCTTGCCTGGACATGATCGCGACCGGGCGGGCGGCACGACAGGACTGGTTGTTCCGCGCCATCCAGGCGAACCTTGACCGCGAGGAGCAGGAGCAACTCGCGGGCGCCGTCGAATTGTTGAAACGGCTCGCTGACTCCTGACCCTTCAATATCCACGATCCACGCCGCCCTTCGATCGCCGAAAGGAAGCATAATGGCAGTCACCACGCTTGACCCGAAGACCGCACTCATCGTCATCGATCTGCAAAAGGGCATCGTTTCGCTACCCTGTGCCCATCCCATCGGCGACGTCGTACAGCGGGCCGGCGCGCTCGCCGACGCGTTCCGCGGCCGCGCCTTGCCGGTCGTGCTCGTCAACGTCGCCGGCGCCCCTTCGGGCCGGACGGAGCAGGCGCCGCGCGTGCGGGAATTTCCCGCCGGCTGGACTGATCTTGTCCCTGAGCTGAAGCAGCAGCGGTGGGATCACATCGTGACCAAACGCACTGTGGACGCCTTCGTCAACACCGGCCTCGAAGCCTGGCTGAAGGGCGAGGGCGTCACCCAGGTGGTGATATCAGGCGTCTCCACCAGCATGGGCGTCGAAGCGACCGCCCGTCACGCGCGCGATCTCGGGTTCAACGTTACGCTCGCCATCGATGCCATGACCGATATGAACCTCGATGCCCACACCAACAGCATCGGGCATATTTTCCCCAGGCTGGGCGAAAACGGCACGACACGGGACATCCTCGATCTCTTGGACAAGGGAGGTGCCTGACAATGCAATGGATCGACTGTGTGTCCTATTTCCTTGGTGGCGCCGTGCTGACGAATGCCGTGCCGCATTTCGTCAGCGGCGTGATGGGGCGGCCTTTTCAAAGCCCCTTCGCCCAGCCGCGCGGCCAGGGCCATTCCTCCTCGACAGTGAATGCCCTGTGGGGATTTCTGAACCTGGCGGTCGGTTATCTCCTGGTGGTCCGTGTCGGAGATTTCGACCTGCGATCCACGGCTGATGTCGTCGCATTGGGTTTGGGCACCCTCCTCATGGGGGTAGCAATGGCGCGCATGTTCGGCCGCTTCAACGGCGGCAATGCCCCGGCCGACGGATGAGCGACCCGGCAAAAGGCACGTTCCGTTCGCTGGCCAATTTCAACTACCGGATCTGGGCCGGCGGCGCGATCGTGTCCAATGTGGGAACCTGGATGCAGCGCACCGCCCAGGACTGGCTGGTGCTGACCCAACTGACCCACAACAACGCGACCGCCATGGGTGTGGTGATGGCGCTGCAGTTCGCGCCGCAGATCCTCTTGCTGCCATGGACGGGCTTTGCCGCCGATCATCTCGACCGGCGCAAGCTGCTGTTCGCCACGCAAGCCGCCATGGGCCTGATCGCGCTCGGTCTTGGCCTGCTCACCGTCGCTGGGCTCGTCCAATTGTGGCACGTCTATGTGTTCGCATTCCTGCTTGGCTGCACGACGGCGTTCGACGCACCAGCGCGCCAGACCTTCGTCTCAGATCTGGTCGGCGAGACGGATCTGTCGAATGCCGTGGCGTTGAATTCCACCTCGTTCAATGTCGCGCGCATGATCGGCCCTGCCGTCGCCGGCACCCTTATCGCCTCCGTCGGCTCCGGCTGGGTGTTCCTGATCAACGCGGCATCGTTTGCCGCTGTCCTTGCCTCGCTCGGCCTGCTCCGCCTCAGTGAGCTTCACCTGAAGGACAAGACGCAGCGGAGCCGCGGCAGCCTTGCCGAGGGTTTTGCCTATGTCTGGAAGCGTCCTGACCTTAAAGCCGTCCTTTTGATGCTTTTCCTGATCGGCACGTTCGGGCTCAACTTCCCGATCTTCATTTCGACCATGTCAGTTTCCGTCTTTCACGCGGGTGCCGGCCAGTATGGGCTGTTGACGTCGACCATGGCGATCGGATCGGTCACCGGGGCATTGCTGGCGGCCCGGCGCGAGCAGCCCCGCCTGGCGTTTCTTCTGGCGGGTGCCGCGATCTTCGGCCTTGGCTTCAGCCTGGCCGCGATCATGCCCAATTACTGGCTGTTCGGCCTGGCGCTCGTTGTCATCGGCGTCTCGGCCCAGACGATGACCACTTCGACCATCGGCCTGGTGCAGCTTTCGACCGAACCTGCCATGCGCGGGCGTGTGATGGCGATCCTGCTGGCCACAACGCTGGGCGGTACCGCTCTCGGCGCCCCGGTGGTCGGCTGGGTGGCCGATGATGTCGGTCCACGCTGGGCGCTTGGCGTGGCCGCCATTGCCGGCTTTGCTGCGGCTCTCGTCGGGGTTCGCTATCTCGCGAGGTATCGCCGCTTGCGCGTGCGGATCGAGGCCGGACGTCTCCGCTTCGATCACGATGATGGCAAAGCCGAGCCGGCGGAGGCCGGATAGGGTCTTCTCCGGCGTCCCGATAGATATGAATACTTAGGTAAAGTTTTTGGTGGAAACCCCGGCGACGCGGTGGCATGCTCCGTGATGGCAACGAGGCCAGGATTTTTCGGCGGCTTCGTTTGAAGCGCTATCGAGTGGGGGTTGCCACGCGACAGGCATGTGGTCACCGCCTATTGGCGCCGCGGCGCGCAAGGCGAGAATGGCGGCGGCGAGGAATAGGGCGCCGATGGCGCTGAGGCCGATCAATCCCGGATGCTCCTGGCCACCAGGCGCGCGACGCTCGGGCCGACGAGCAGCACGAGCAGGAAGCGCGCTGACTGCAGCGCCATGACGAAAGAGATGTCGACGTTCTGCGCCGCGGCGGCAATGATGGCCACGCTGTCCATGCCGCCGGGGCTGGTCGCCAGATAGGCCGTCAGCGGATCGATGCCCAGGAGATGGCTGATCAGGAAGGCGAGCCCGCCACAGAATGCGATCAGCGCCACGATCGAGGCGATGATCTGGGGCAAGGCCCGCGTCGCATGGCGCAGGATCGGCCTGGTGAAATTCAGCCCGATCGACCAGCCGACCATGGCGTAGCTGACAGCCAGCAACCAGGGCGGCAACTGCATCTCGACACCCAGGCCGAGATGGATGACGCTGCCGAAGATGAAGGTGCCGAGGAAGAAGGGCGAGGGCAGCCGGCAGAGCTTGCCCGCCAGGCCGCCGACCAGCGCGATTCCTGATGTGGCGGCGAAGGCCTGGGCATCGATCGGCGGAAACCAGATGATGGGCGGTATTTCGATGCCCGACGTGTCGACCCACATCTTGGCGACGATGGCGGCCGTCATCGAAACGAAGATGACGCGCAGATACTGCATGAAGGCGACGAGGCGCTGGTCGGCGCCGAAGGCGCCCGCCATCAGCACCATGGCGGTGGCCGCGCCCGGCGAGGAACCCCAGACGGCGGTGGTGCCGGGCAGGATGCGCCAGCGGCTGATCAGCCAGCCAAGCAGGCTGGAGGCCGCGACCGTGGCGATTACAACGCCCAGGAACAGCGGCCACTCGGCGTAGAAGACGGGAAAGATGTCGGCCGAGATCGATGCGGCGACGAGACAGCCGACAATGGCCTGGGCGGAGCCGAACAGCAGGCGCGGCACGCGCACCGTGGCGCCATTGGTGCCGGCGACGATCGCCGCCAGCATCGGCCCGATCAGCAGCGCCGCCGGCAGAGCGGCGAGCTCGAGCGCACCGGCAAACAGGGTGGAGATGGCGAGCAGGACCAGCCATTGCCAAGGCTTGCCCATCCGCGCCATGCGCTCGGTGGCAGGCTGGTCCGGGGGTGGAGACTCGGCCGAGGAATCCATTCTTCGGTCTTAGACCTGGAGCGGCGTGATGCGAACCCCGCAATGCCGAGAAATGAAGCGCGATTCCAAAGCCTTGATCAGAACTTTCGGATGGGACCAGGGTAACGAGCCACAATATCGTCCGTTGTCGGCAGGGTAATGCCTTCCACGATTGCCATCACGGGTCGCTAGGACTGAGCTTGCGAAACCCGCGGCTATCACCGTTCACCGTATCGATATGACGCGAGATCTGTGCTCGGAGCAGGTATCGAGCCGTCCGTCCGGCTCAGCCCGTCTTGCCGTCGACCAACCCGAAGCCGCCGACGGGGTGGGTCTCCACCTGGAACTCGAAGCCGGCGATGAACGGTCGGGCCTTGGCGATGGCCGCCTGGACTTCCGGAAGCTGCAGTGAAGTCTTGTGACTTTCGGCGTCGGTCCACACTTCGGTGACCCAGATCGCATCGGCATCGGCCGGATCGGTGGCGATGATGTAGCTGAGGCAACCCGGCAAGGCGCCGGTGCTGTCACGCAGCACATCCATGACCGCGTCGCGCTGGCCGCGCGCCGCCCGCATCTTGCCGATCAGTCCATACATTCCTTCGCCTCCCTTTGAAGTCTCCGACAAGAGTATATGGGTCACCAGTATGCAATTGCCCGGTCACGGCATCAACTGGCCGCCATTCACCTCGATCACCTGGCCAGTGATGTAGCCGCTCAAGAGATCGGACGAGAGGAACAGATAGGCGCCGACGCAGTCTTGCGCCGTGCCGGCCCGCCCCTGCGGAATTGTGGCGACCATGCCCTTGATCTGCTCCTCGGTCGAATAGCGCTCGTGGAACGGGGTGAGAATGGTGCCAGGCGCCACGGCGTTGACGCGGATGCCGAAGCCGATCAGCTCCTTGGCCATGCCGCGCGTCACATTGGAGACGAAGGCCTTGGCCGACCCGTAGAGACCGGCACCGCCGCCCGCGCCATTGCGCGCGGCTATCGAGGAGGTGTTGACGATGAAGCCGCCCTGCTTCTTCAGCCACGGGATTGCCTTTCGAGAGGCGGTCAGCACCGAGCGCGCGTTGAGGTCCATCACCGCGTCGTAATGTGCTTCGGTCTGCTCGGCGTAGGGAACCCGGCCGAGCATGCCGCCGGCATTGTTGACCAGTCCGTCGAGACGGCCGAAATGCCGCGCACTGTCCTCGACAACGCGTTCGACATCGGCGGGCAAGGAAAAATCACCCTGGACGAGGAAGACCTCGCCGCCGCTGTCGCGAATGGTCTTGCCCAGTTTCTCGGCGGCCTCTTGGCTTGAATTGTAATGCAGCGCCACCTTGGATTTCTGGGCGGCATAGGCCAGTGCGAGTGCCGCGCCTATGCCGGTCGAGGCGCCGGTGACCAGCACCGCCTTGCCGGCGAGATCGGGGATGGTAAGCGCGGTCGTGGTGGGCACTGTCGGTCCTCCGGAGGGTTCAACGGGAGCTGCCGTTCCAGGTCCCATGGCCGAGACTGTGCACTATGGCCGTAGATAGGCATAGCCCTGGCTTTGCAGTTCCGCGAGCTTGACGACGCCGCCCTTGTCGGCGGCATGGAAGCCGTCGAGCAGGTCGGCGAGCGAAATGTCCATGCCTTGCATGGTGTTGGCGCAGGCCTGCGGCTCGAGCCCCTGCCGCATCAGGCCGGCGAAGCGGCCGGAGACCGCGGCCGATATGCCCTTCGACTTGAAGGCGGCCAGCGCCGGGCCATGCACCACCAGCACGATGTCGACATTGCCGCCGGTGCCCTCATAGTGGTTCTTGATGTTGCCGAGCACGAAATTGACCTTGTCCACATCGCTCAGGTGATAGGCGACCTTCAGCCTGGCGGGCTCGGTGGCCGCCGCCCGCACCGCCCGCAAGCCAAGAAACGTTGCGGTTCCGGCAAGAACCGCGCGGAACATGTCACGCCGGCGCATGGCTTCCTCCTCCAATTTCACCGCGATTTGCATGGCTCCGGCCGCAATACTAGCATAAATTGACGCTGCGTCCTGTCGATGCGGGGAGGGGTCACGTGACGTTCAGGGCAGGGGAATGGAAGATAATTGCGGGCGCTGGATTTGGCGTGGTGCTGCTCTGTTTGTTGTCGGGCACGGCTGTCGCCGGCGACACGCTTAAACTGAGGGAACTCAGCCCGAACGGGGCGGATGCCTGTTTCGGCCGGGTCTATGACGCGGCCCATCTCAAGGTGCATCCGAAGCAGAAGGTGACGCGGATCTTCTTCTACTACGGCCATGATCCGGTCAGCCGGCCGAACGAAGAGCCCACGGCAAACGCCGTCACGTCGTACAATGGCTTTCTCTCCACCACGGTGCGTGGCGCCAAGGCGCCGGAATGGGCCGGCGGCTGGTGCAATCATGAATCCGGGGACGGCACATCAGGTCCAATCCGCTGCGGCATGGATTGCGACCGTACGCTGGCCTCGCTGAAGGTCGACGACAAGGGCCGGCTGCTGCTTTCTGACCTGTCCTCCGATATCTACCTCGATCCGGACTCGGAGGAGCAGCTTGGCAAGGCGGAATACAACCGCCAGGCGCTCGGCCCGGAGGATGACAATTTCCGCCTCGACCCGATGCCGGCCGCGACCTGCAAGGCCGAGTTCGCACGCATCGATCCCATCGATCCGGCGCTCGGGGACCCGTTGCGCGTGCGGCTGAAGCCGGACCAGCCGTTCTGCTATGGGCGGGACTATGACGCGGCGCATATGAGTTCGCACCCCAACCAGCTGACGCAGTCGATCCGGGTGTTCCGCGGACCCGTGGAACTGGCATCCTTCGCCTCAGGGGGCGACGCCGCCAACTGGCCCGACGGCGCT
Organism: Mesorhizobium loti; assembly: GCF_013170705.1. Lineage (NCBI taxonomy): Bacteria > Pseudomonadati > Pseudomonadota > Alphaproteobacteria > Hyphomicrobiales > Phyllobacteriaceae > Mesorhizobium > Mesorhizobium loti. The sequence continues at coordinate 2,285,908 of NZ_CP033334.1, forward strand.
GACATTGCCGTCTCAGTGACGGCCAGAAAGAATGGCGCCAAGGTCACGCAGACCTATTCCTGCCAGGGCGAGGCCGACCAGTGGCGTTGCGCCGCGAGTGCGAAGATGAGCAATTTCTCCTGCGACATCGCGCAGAAGGAGATCTTCCTCAAGCGCGGCGCCAACGGCATGATGATGCTGGCCAACCCCAATAGCAGCCTGGCGATCGTCGATCTGTGCTCGAAGGCCGCCGACGGCAAGACGAAGTCGGACGACAAGGTCTATCGGCTGGAGCCTATGCCGCAATCGGCCTGCGCACCTTGAGCTCGGATGGAGGAGCGCAAATGGATAAGGCGAAGGTCTTTTGGTCTGGCCGATCGCAAGCGGTACGTCTGCCGAAGAAATATCGTTTCGAAACCAGCGAGGTTTCAATCCGCCGCGAGGGCCGAGCGGTCGTTCTCGAACCGCTTGCGCAGGATTGGGGCTGGCTCGACCGTCTGACTGGACCGCTTGACGATGATTTTGTCGAGGCGGCCTTAGACGGCCGATAGCGACGAATTACTCGGCGCGGACGTTTTCGGGAGCTAAGCCTATCGCCTCGTCATCCTCGGGTCTTCGCGACGGAGCTTCGCTCCTGCTCCGCCCGTGGATGACGAAGTCGAGAGGCTTCGGCTAAATTTCCAAGGTCGTACCAGGAATCGCGTCAGGCGAAAGGCACGGCGGTCGTACCCTTGGGCAACTTCGCCTCATCGTCGGGCTCGACATGGATGGTGACGCGCACCGAGGGGATTTCGGCTTTCAGCGCGTCCTCGATGCGGTCGCAGATGACGTGGCTGGCGCCGACCGACATGTCGGCGTCGACGACCAGATGGAACTCGATGAAGGTGGCGCGGCCGGCGATGCGGGTCTTGAGGTCGTGCACCTCCAGCGCGCCCTTGCAGTTGGCCGAGATGATGTCGCGGATGCGCATATGTTCCTGCGTGTCGACGGCGCGGTCCATCAGCCCGTTCATCGACGACCCGATGACGTGCCAGCCCTGCCACAGGATGTTGAGCGCGACGATGACGGCAAGGGCTGGATCGAGGATCTGCCAGCCGGTCAGGATCGCCCCGACCAGGCCGCCGAAGACGCCGATCGAGGTCACCACATCGGTCATGATGTGATTGCCGTCGGCGACCAGCGCCGGCGACTTCTCGGCCCGGCCGACGCGGATCAGCGTCCAGGCCCAGAAGGCATTGATGGCGGTGGCGACGCCATTGATGGCAAGTCCTTTCCAGGGCTGCTCGAGCGGCGCCGGCGTTTGCCAGGAGCGCCAGACTTCGTTCAGGATCAAAAGCGCGGCGACGACGATCAGCACGCCTTCAAGCACGGCCGAGAAATACTCGGCCTTGTGATGGCCGAACGGGTGGTCCTGGTCGGCCGGCTTGTAGCTGACCTGGATCGCCCAGAAGGCGGCGACCGAGGCAATGACGTTGACGATGGATTCCAGCGCGTCCGAATAGAGCGCGACGGAGCCGGTGACGTACCAGGCGGCGACCTTCAGCGCGAGTACGACAAAGGCGATCACGATCGACCAGAAGGCAAGGTTGGCGACCTTGCGCTTGCCGGCGGCTTTCGTCGCGATCGTCATGGCGTTCTCGGCTCCGACCATTTCGTCAGGCTGCCTTTTCCTTTGCCTTGCGCGGCAAATGGGCGACGATGTTCTCGATGATGCGCATGCCGGCATTGTGGCCGAGCGTCATGATCGATTCCGGGTGGAACTGCACCGCGGCGATCGGCTCCTTGCGATGTTCGAAGGCCATGATCACGCCGTCCTCTGTCTCCGCCGTGACGATGAAGTCATCGGGCAGCCGCACCGGATCGGCGAAGATCGAGTGGTAGCGGCCGACGGTGACTTCCTTGGGCAGGCCGGAGAAGATGATGCCCGGCTTGGAGACGCGGATGCGCGAGGGTTTGCCGTGCATCGGGATATGCAGCTGCCGCAGTTCCCCGCCATAGGCCTCGGCCAGCGCCTGCAGGCCGAGGCAGACACCGAAGATCGGCAGGTCGCGGGCGCGCGCCTTCTTGATGGTGGCGGCGCAGTCGAAATCCTTCGGCGTGCCGGGTCCGGGCGATAGTACGACGAGATCCGGCTTCAGCCGCTCGAAGACTTCCTCCGGCACCGGCGTGCGCACGGTCGAGACATTGGCGCCGGTCTGGCGGAAGTAGTTGGCCAGCGTGTGGACGAAACTATCCTCGTGGTCGACGAGCAGGATGTTGACGCCGTCGCCGACGCGCGCGGTGGTGCGCTCGGTGCTGGCGGAATTGCCCGTCTTGGCGTCGCGGATGGCGGAGAGCATGGCGGATGCCTTCAATTCGGTTTCGGCTTCTTCTTCCTCGGGGATGCTGTCGAACAGCAATGTGGCGCCGGCGCGCACCTCGGCGATGCCGTCCTTGATGCGGATGGTGCGCAGCGTCAGGCCGGTGTTCATGTCGCCGTTGAAATTGACCATGCCGATGGCGCCGCCATACCAGGCGCGGGGGCTTTTCTCGTTCTGCTCGATGAAGCGCATCGCCCACAGTTTCGGCGCGCCGGTGACGGTGACCGCCCAGGCATGCGAGAGGAAGGCATCGAAGGCATCCATGCCTTCGCGCAGCCGGCCCTCGATATGATCCACGGTATGGATCAGGCGCGAATACATCTCGATCTGGCGGCGGCCGATGACGCGTACCGAGCCCGGCTCGCAGACCCGCGACTTGTCGTTGCGGTCGACGTCCGAGCACATTGTGAGCTCGGATTCGTCCTTCTTGGAGTTGAGCAGCTTCAGGATCTGCTCGCTGTCGGAAATGGCGTCGTCGCCGCGCTTGATGGTGCCGGAGATCGGGCAGGTCTCGACACGGCGGCCGTTGACGCGCACGAACATTTCCGGCGAGGCGCCGATCAGGTATTCGCCTTCGCCCAGATTGATGAAGAACGAATAGGGCGAAGGGTTGATCGACTTCAGCTTGCGCGAAATCTCGGATGGCTGCGTCTCGCAACGCTCGTAGAACATCTGGCCGGGAACGACCTCGAACAGGTCGCCGCGCTTGAACGAGTCCATCGCGCGCCGCACAAGGTTGGCATATTCGCCGGGCTCATGGTCGCCGCGCGGCGGGATGCGGTCGGCGGTCTGGAACGGCTCGGCGATTTCGTCGCGCTGCAAGCCCTCGGTCGAAAAACCCTCGCCTGAATAATCATAGCGGTCGGTCCAGGCCTTGGCCGAATAGTGGTCGACGACCAGGATCTCGTCAGGCAGGAACAGCACCAGGTCGCGCTGGCTCTCCCTGCGCTCGAGCTTGTAGTCGACCGGGTCGAACTGGAAGGCCAGGTCGTAGCCGAAGGCGCCATAGAGGCCGAGATTGGCGTCTTCCGCCGTTTTGAACAAAGCGGTGATGGCACGCAGCACGGTAAAGACCGAAGGCACGCGGCTGCGTTCCTCTTCAGTGAAGACACGGCCCGGTTTGGCGACATCGAGGCGGATCAGCTTGCTGGTCGTCTCGGCGATGGTGACATCAGCCAGGCCGCTCAGCGTCTTGCCGATGACCGGCAACAGCGCTTCGCCACGCCCGTTCAGCGCCTCGATGCGCATGGCGCGACCGCGCGCGGAGATGACCAGAGGCGGGTCGATGATGGCCGTGTCCCAGCGCGTATAGCGGCCGGGATATTCGTAATTCGAGGAAAACACGGCACCGCGGCGCGAATTCAGCCCGTCGACGTAAGTGTCGATCGCGCCTGCATAGGGCCGGTCGTGGCGCTCGCGGGTGATGGTGATGCCACCTGCGGTCACGAAGCTTTCCGCGCCGTTTTCCAGAACCTTCATCGTCATTGCCGTCTCCATCTGGCTTGTTGGGCAACGGACCCGGGACTGGCTTGGAAAAAACAAATGGCCGCCCGGACTTTCCGTTGCGGCCACCCTCTCTTTTCACGCACGCGCGTTCGAACAGGCCGCTGTCAGCAGGCCCACCACCAAATGGTCTTGGTCGAACGCATGTTCATGGCAAAATCCATAGCGGCGAAAAACTGGATGCGCAACTGATTTGAAAAGCCTCTTCGGTGGCCGCCGCTTCCCAGGCTCATGGCACATCGCCAGGGCCGGCGGTCGCGTCTAGGCTGGACCTTCAACACTGCGAAGACGGGAAACACCAATGACCGAACAGGCCGAGCGCGCGCGGACGTTCCATTCCCTTCACGTCAAGGGCAACCCCATCGTTCTCTACAATGCCTGGGATCCGGGCTCTGCCAAGATCGTCGAGAAGGCCGGCGCCAAGGCCATCGCTACCGGAAGCTGGCCGGTCGCGGCAGCGTTCGGCTATGCCGACGGCGAGAAGATCCCGCTGGAGCTGGCGCTCGACAATATCAAGCGTATCGTGGCGGCGGTAGACCTGCCGGTGACGATGGACCTCGAAGGCGGTTATGGTGTCGAACCGGGGGTCGTTGCCCAGACGGTGACACAGGCCTTGCAGGCTGGTGCCATCGGCTTCAATTTCGAAGACCAGATCGTTGGCGGCATGGGCCTGCACGACATCGGCATGCAGGTGAAGCGGGTCGAAGCGGCCGCCGCTGCCGTCAAGGCCTCCGGTATTCCGGCTTTCCTCAACGCCCGCACCGACATCTTCCTCAAGGCCAAGCCCGATGCGCATGACAAGGCGCTGCTCGACCAAGCGATCGAGCGGGCGCATGCCTATGAAAAGGCCGGAGCAAGCGGCTTCTTCGCGCCGGGTCTCGGCGACGAGGGCCTCATCGAGGCGCTCTGCAAGGCCACGGCACTGCCGGTCAACATCATCGCATTGGCACATGTGCCGCCGCGCCAGCGGCTGGCCGAACTCGGCGTCGCCCGTATCAGCCATGGCCCGGTGCCCTACCGGCAGATGGCGGAATGGCTGGAGGCCAAGGCGCGGCTGGCCATTTCTGGCTAGGTCAATCCTCGAGCGTACCCGACCTTGCGTCGGCGCTCTTCCTGTCGCCGACCAGCTTCAGAAGATCCTCGCCGGCGCGGATGATGCGGCGCGAGCGGCGGGTCAGGATGATGCCGTCCTGCGGCGCGAACACTTCCGTGCGGCCATCGGCTTCGCCCGGCGCGTGGACGATGGTGGCGAGGCGCGTGCCCCTGGCGACACGGTCGCCGGGCTTGACGTCATAGAGCACAGCACCCGCCCGGGGCGCGGGCATCATATCGATGTTTTCCAGGGGGGCCACGGTGCCGGTGAAGGGGCCGGGTGCGGGGAGCGCGCTGTCGGCGATCACGCCGCGCGCCACCAGCAGCCGGTAGAGGCCTTCGGCATCGGCTTTGGCCAGGACGCCATCGACATCGAGGATGCCGCGATACTCGACCGTGGTGGCGACACGGCGGTCGAACTTGGCCACATCGGCGGGAACGTTCTGGTACGGCATGATCGAAGCGCCCTCGAAGGTGCCGTCGGTATCCTCGCTCCACAGCACGACCGCATCGACGCCCATGGCTGCGGCGCAATCGGCCATGGCCGGCCACAGGCTGGTGTGGACGTAGAGATAGGCAAGACCTTCGTCATCGCAGTGCAGGTCGAGCACGATGTCGTGGCCCAGCGACAGCTGCACCAGGCGTGACTTCAGCCGCTGGTCGGCGCCGCCAAACGAGGTGTCCGGCAAGAGCTTGGCGTCGGGCGCCGCAAGCAGCGGAAAGCCGCGGTTGAAGTTGGTGCGGGTGCCCAGATGGAAGCGGCCCTGGTGCTCGCCGAAATGATATTGCGCGCGGCCGATCGGGTTGGCCCATGGCACGATGGTGATACTGCCCTTGATGCGGCCTTCGGCCTCCGCCTTGTTCAGCGCCGGCATCAGCGCGTCGATGGCGACGACGCCTGGCAGTTCACCGGCATGGAGTGCCGCCTGCAGATAGGCCGAGGGCGCCGCCTTGTCGCCGCCTGTGAAGCGGAATACCGGGAATTCGTAGGAAACGCCTTCGCTGTCACCGGCGATGCGTTCGATCGATTTCTGCATGACTTCCTCCATCAAGAGCAAGAAGACATGCCCATTTGAGGCTGTCGATGTCGATTGGTCCAGCCGGCCGCGCTATGGGCGCAAGCTTTCCATCCCTCTGACGGAAGAGAAGTCTATTCCGCGGCAGCCTGGAGCGGGACAGGCGCGCGCCGGTCCAATGCCTGCGACAGCACTGCCACGGTGACGGCCAGCAAGGCGAGCACCGCGCCGACCAGCGGCAGATTGGCGTAGGAAACGCCGGCCGACAGGGCCACGCCGCCAATCCAGGCGCCGCCGGCATTGCCGACATTGAAGGCGCCCTGGTTCAGCGTGGCGGCAAGGTTTGGCCCTTCCGAGGCCGCCTCGACGACGCGGATCTGCAGTGGCGGCACGACGACGAAGATGAGCAATCCCCACAGGAAGACGATGCCGACGGCCACACTTGCGATGGCGCCGAACTGCATGAAACCGACAAACAGCACCGCCATCAACAGCAGCGTGCCGATGACGGTCGGCATCAGCTTCCAGTCGGCCAGCCGCCCACCAATGATGTTGCCGATCGTCATGCCGGCGCCGAACAACAGGAGCACCCAGGTAACGGCGGAGGTCGACAGGCCGGACACGTCGGTCAGGTAGGGCTTGATGTAGGTGAACACGGCAAACAGGCTGGCCGAGGCCAGCGAGGCGATCAGCATCGCCAGCCAGACCTGCAACCTGCCGAGCACGCGCAACTCGCCGCGCAGGCCACCGCCGCTCGGCTCAGTGACATCGGACGGCACCAGCCAGGCGATGGCCGCGACCGAGATCAGACCGATGCCGACCACGGCGATGAATGTGGAGCGCCAGCCGAACGCTTCGCCAAGGGCTGTGCCGGCGGGAACGCCCAGAATGTTCGAAAGCGTCAGGCCGGCGAACATCAGCGCCATGGCGCTGGCGCGCTTGTTGCGCGGCACCAGGCTCGCGGCAACGACCGAGCCGATGCCGAAGAAGGCGCCGTGCCCAAAAGCGGTGAAGACACGCGCCGCCATCAGCGTCCAATAATCAGGCGCGATGGCGCAAAACAGATTGCCGACGACGAATGAAGCCGTCAGCCCGACCAGCACCGGCTTGCGCGGCAGATGCGCGGTGGCCATGGCGACGATCGGTGCCCCGAAGACGACGCCCAAGGCATAGCCCGTGACCAGCAGGCCGGCCGACGGGATCGACACGCGAAGGTCGGCGGCGACCTCCGGCAGCAGGCCCATGATGACGAACTCGGTGGTGCCGATGCAGAAAGACGCAATGGCAAGCGCAAGGATCGGCAAGGGCATGGGACGTCCAGACTGAATCGGTTCAATTTTTAGTCTGCGCGAGGAGCCGTGCCGGGCGCAATGTATATTGCTGCATTGCAGCGATGCAGAAAGCGTGGAGCAGATTGAAACGAGGCGCCGCAGCGCCTCGTTGGTGATCAGCCTTGGGGGAACAAGCTTTTCCCGATCATGGCGCCTTCGGCAAGGCATAGGCGATGATGTAATCGCCACGATCGGGTGACTGACGCGCGCCACCCGCCGACACCACGACGAACTGGCGGCCGCTTTCGGGCGAGGTGTAGGTCATCGGCGTTGCCTGCGCGCCGACCGGCAGGCGGCCTTTCCAAAGCTCCTCGCCGGTGGCGACGTCGATGGCGCGCAGATAGTAGTCCTGTGTGCCGGCATAGAAGACGAGCCCGCCCGCCGTCGTCACAGGGCCGCCGAGCGACGGCATGCCGATCGGGATCCGCAGGCCGGTCTTCATCTCGAGCGGGCCGGTGTCCTGCAGCGTGCCGGCCGGAATCTGCCAGACGAGTTTTCGCGTGTTCAGGTCGATGGCGCTGATCGTGCCGTAGGGCGGCTGGTGGCAGGGCACGCCGAGCGGCGACATGAAGCCGTTCTTGAGCGCGCCATACGGCGTGCCGAGCTGGGTGCCCAGACCGTCATGCGCCGCCGAGGGGCCATAATTGTCGGCCACGGCGCGCGGCAGCAATTCGACGAATTGCGGCATGCGGATATCGTTGACGATCAGGTAGCCGTTGGCTTCGTCGATCGAGGCGCTGCCCCAGTTCATGCCGCCATAATAGCCGGGAAACTGCAGCGAACGCGTCGGACCTGGAGGGGTGAACTCGCCCTCGTAGCGCAGCTTCTTGAAGCCGATACGGCAATAGAGCTGGTCGAACGGGGTGGCGCCCCACATGCTGGCCTCGGTGAAAGGCTGATCGCCGATCGAAGGCATGCCGACCGAATAGGGCTGGGTCGGCGACAGGAAATCCTCCTTGGCGCCGCCATCCTGCGGCACCGGCTTTTCCTGCACCTCGGCGATCGCCTTGCCGTCGCGGCGGTCGAGCATGAAGATCTGGCCGCGCTTGGTGACCTGGATCAGCGCCGGTACCTTTCCGCCCTTGCCGTCGGGCACGTCATAGAGCGCCGGCTGCGAGGGAAGGTCATAATCCCACAGGTCATGATGCACGGTCTGGAATTTCCAGCGCTCACGGCCGGTGGCGATGTCGAGCGCGACGACCGAAGCGGTGTAATCCTCCGCCGCCTTGCTGCGCTCGGCGCCGAAGAAGTCGGGCGTGGCGTTGCCGGTCGGCAAATAGACGAGGCCGAGCGCGTCGTCATAGCTCGGCGTCGACCACACGTTGGGCGTGCCGCGCGTGTAGCTCTGGCCTTCCGGCGGCAGTTTGGTGATCGCCGGATTGCCGAGGTCCCAGGCCCATACCAACTCGCCTGTCCTGGCGTTGAAGGCCCTGACGGCGCCGGACGGCTCGCCGGTCTCGACATTGTCCCAGACCCAGCCGCCGACCATGATCAGGTCGCGCATGACGGTGGGCGCCGACGTCTGGAAATAGAAACCGGCCTTCACCTCGCCCATGCCTTGCTTGAGGTCGACGGTGCCGCCCTGGCCGAAGTCGGCGCAGGGCTGGCCGGTCTTGGCATCGATCTCGATCAGCCGCGCATCGATGGTGGTCATGACGATGCGTCCGGCACAGACCGCTGGGGCGCCACTGGCCGCGGCTTCGGGCGCCGGCTCGTAGTAGCTGACGCCACGGCAGCGCTGCCACAGCGGCGCCGAAGCCTTCGGGTCGAATTTCCAGCGCGGCTCGCCGGTTTCGGCATTGAGCGCGTTGACGACATTTTTCGAGGAGCAGGTGTAGACCGTGTCGCCGATCTGCAGCGGCGTGTTCTGGTCCTCGGCGCCCTTGACCGGTATGTCGCCGGTGCGGAAGGTCCAGGCGACCTTGAGGTCCTTCACATTGTCCTTGTTGATCTGGCCGATCGGCGCATAGCGCGTACCGGCGGGCGTGCGGCCGTAATGGCGCCAGTCGGTGCTGGAGGCGGCCGCGGCAAGTGGCGGCGCTTCGCTGGCGGCGACCGTATCGCGGATCACGCCATGCGGCTGGAAGGCGTAGGCGGCGGTGGCGATCAGGCCGAGCACGAGGACACCGGCAACGGCGAACGGGCCGCGCTTGCCGCCGCCGGATGACGGGAACAGCGGCGCCAGCAGGAGGGCGATCACCGCCAGCACCGCTGGCGCGACCAGCCGCGGCACCAGCGGCCAGAAGTTCAGCCCAGCCTCCCACAATGCCCAGGCAATGGTGGCGAGGAAGATGAGGAGGTAGAGCCAGAAGCCCGCGCGCCGGCGCAAGGCGAAGAGGAAACCGGAAACGATGATGCCGGCGCCTGCCAGCGCGTAATACCAGGAGCCGCCAAGACCGATGAGCTGGACGCCGCCATAGAGCAGCGGCAGGCCGATGATCATCAGCACCAGGCCGAAAAGCACGAGCAGCCAGATGCCGCCAGAGCTGTTGGAATCTTGTTTCGACATATCGGTCCTCACGCTTTTCCGGGGCGGCGCCTCGCGGTCGCGGCGGCCGAACGGGCCGTCAGGGCGATCTTTGGAGCTCGGTCGTCGGCTTCCGGTTCTTGGCGATTGGGGCTTCGCCAGGGAAAAGAATTTTATCGCAACCTAATAAATAGCATGTTATCTTTTTCGCCATGCCCAAGCAAGACCCGGATCGTGCCAGATTTGGCCAACTGGTTATATCAGTCGCAAGGCTTTGGCGGCGCGCGGCCGACAAGGCGCTCGACGATTGCGGTCTGTCGCATGCCACCGCCATGCCACTGGTGATGCTGTCGCGGCTGGGTGACAATCGGCGCCAGGGTGTCCTCGCCGATCATCTCGGTTTCGAAGGGCCGTCCCTGGTGCGCATCGTCGACCTGCTGGTCGAGGAGGGGCTGGTGACGCGCACCGAGGATGCCGCCGACAGGCGGGCCAAGATCCTGTCGCTCACCGATGCGGGGCGCGGCCGTGTGACCGAGATCGAGCGCCTGCTGGCGGTGCTGCGCGCCGATCTGCTCAGTGATGTCGGTGACGACGAGCTGAAAGGGGCGCTGCTGCTGCTCGGCCGGCTGGAGACGAAGCTGAGCGGGCCGGATAGCGAATAGATTTCAGACCAGCGGCTTCAGTTCCTGCGCGATCGTGGGCAGCAGTTCCGACACGGTGGGGTGGATGTGCACCGCGCGGGCCAGAGTGTCGACGGACGCCTTGGCGTACATCAGGTCGAGCACGCAATGCACCGCCTCGTCGCCGCCCGGGCCGAGCACCGAGCAGCCGAGGATCTCGCGCGTGTCGGCATCGACAAGGATCTTCATGAACCCTTGCGTTTCGCCCTTTTCGACGGCACGGCCGACGCGCGTCATCGGCCGCTGGCCGACCAGCGCGCGGCGTCCGGATTTCCTTACGGCTGCCTCGGTCATGCCGCAGCGGCCGAGCGGCGGGTCGATGTAGAGCGCGTAAGCCTCGATGCGGTCGCTGACCTTGCGCGGATCATTGTCGAGCAGATTGGCGGCGACGATCTCGTAGTCGTTGTAGGAGGTATGGGTGAAAGCGCCCTTGCCGTTGCAGTCGCCCATCGCCCAGATGCCTGGCACGCTGGTGCGCAGCTGATCGTCGACGATGACGAAGCCACGCCTGTCAACCGCGACGCCGGCTTTGTCGAGGCCAAGATCGTCGGTGTTGGGGGTGCGTCCCAGCGCCAGCAGAACGTGAGAACCGACGGCCGGCTGCTTGCCGGCCGAGAAGGTCACCGCGATGTCGTTGCCTCGCTTGGCGAAGCCGATGCCGTCGGCGCCGGCATGGACCGCGATGCCTTCGTTCTCGAGGATCGACAGGATGGTGGCCGAGACGTCTTCGTCCTCGCGGCCGGTCAGGCGCGGGCTCTTCTCGATGACGGTGACGTCAGAGCCGAAACGACGGAACATCTGCGCGAATTCGAGCGAGATGTAGCTGCCGCCGACGACGATGAGATGGCGTGGCAGCACGTCGAGATCCATCATCGAGGAATTGGTCAGGTAGTCGATGTCGTTAATGCCGGGCAGGTCAGGCACCGAGGCACGGCCGCCGGTGTTCAGGAAGATCTTTTCGGCGGTCAGAACCTCGTCGCCGACGCGCACCGTGTTGGCGGATTCGAAGCGCGCATGGCCGCGATAGAGCGTGCAGCCTTTCATGCCGGCGATCCATGTTTCCAGATTGCCGCGGGCGTCGTTGGTCACCTTGTCCTTGCGCGCCTTGATCCGTTGATAATCCACACCGACAGGGCCACCGAGCGTGACGCCATAGTCGGCGGCACGCCTCGCCAGATGCGCGGCATAGGCGCTGGCGACCATGGTCTTGGTCGGCATGCAGCCCGTGTTGACGCAGGTGCCGCCGACCAGCTTGCGCTCGATCAGCGCCACGCTCATGCCAGCGGCGGCCAGGTGGCCCGCCAATGGCGACCCCGCCTGGCCGGCGCCGATGATGATGGCGTCGAAGGTCTTTGCGTTTAGGCTCTGGGCCGTCATGCCACCGCCGCCACGATCAGCAGGCCGCCGATGATCGCCACCGCGTCCTCGATGAAGGCGGCGGGCGGATCGTTGCCGAAGGCCGCCGCCAGCCGGCCGCGCGCTTCGGCGCCGCCCAACGTGCCGATGACCGCGCCGATGGCGCCGGCGATCAGGCCGCCTATGGTGGAACCGCCGGTCGCACCGATCACCGCGCCGCTGAAAGCACCAAGCAGGATGCGGGGACCGAACTGCTGCGGCACCTTGCGGCTTGGCGTCGACGGCAGCTGGTCGGCGACGAGCTCGACGATGGCCAGGATGGTGAAGATGCCGACGGCCGCCCAATGGCTCATGAAGCTCGCCCAGGTGCCGGCAACCGGCAGCCAGCCGAGATAGGCGCCCCAGGCGACGGCCGCCGGCGCGGTCATGGCGCGCAGGCCGGCAATGACGCCGATCAGAAGTGCAAGAAGCAAGAGCATGTTGATCCCCTCGATCATCGGCCAGAACGGCCTCGAAACGGCAGGCTACCATAGGTCCGATATTTGATCAGTACTCGGATTGATGCTTTTGTGCCGGCCGAACTCATGCATTTCAAAGACGTCGATGGGAGACCACGCCATGGCCAGAAGCGAGCGCGCGAAGATGGCGGCCGGCGAATGGTACACTTGCCTCGACGACGAGTTGGAGGCGCTGCGCGTCACGGCGCGCGAAGCCGTGTTCGAGCACAATTCATTGCCGCCAAAGCAGCGCGGCAATCTCGGGCCAGGCCTGAAGGCATTGCTCGGCGGGGTGGGCGAGGGCGCCCGCATCGAGGCGCCGTTCCACTGCGCCTATGGCTTCAACATCGTTCTCGATGATGGCGTCTTCCTCAATGCCGGCTGCATCATACTCGACACGGCAAGCGTGCGCATCGGCAAGGGAACGCTGCTTGGCCCCAATGTGCAGATCTATTGCGCCGAGCACCACAAGGAAGCCGCTGGGCGACAGGCGGGGCTTGAGATCGCCAGGCCGGTCGGGATCGGTGCCCATGCCTGGATCGGCGGCAGCGCCATCATCCTTGGCGGCGTCAGCATCGGTGAAGGCGCCATCGTCGGCGCCGGTGCCGTGGTGACGCGCGATGTGCCCGCGAACGAGACGGTGGTCGGCAATCCGGCGCGACCGGTCAAGCGTCGTTGACGTACACCGCGGGAAACCGGATCGTTGCCTCAAAACCATCCTGCCGGCCGGATGCTGGCGAGTTCACAGGACCAGCGTCGCATCGATCTGTTGCAGGATCTTGTTGACGATGGCCAATCCGAGGCCCGACCCCTCCGCACGAGTCGCGCCGCGTTCGTACCGTTTTGACCAAGCTCTCCGGGGCGGGAACCACCGGACCTTGGTTGATCACACTGAGCCGGGCGTCCTCGTCGATGCGCACGACAACCTCGCCGATGCCTGGTGGGGCGTGGCCTGGGTCGAGGACACGCACAAGATCCTGGGCAATGGTATTCTGGTGCTGATCGGGCTTCATGTCGGCGGCGTGCTGCTGGCCAGCCTGCGTCATCACGAGACTCTGGTTCGCGCCATGATCACGGGCGCAAGCGTGCGCCATCGTCGCAAGACGTTGCCTGATCCAGGCGGTTGGAATGCAAAGGCGCCGTATCGATACGGCGCCTTTGCCGTTCAGGATGAAAGGACGTGCGCCACGCGCGTGCCCTGATCGGCCCGCCTGGAAAACTCCCGCCGGTATTGCGCCGGCGATGTCCTCAGCCTCGCGGCGAAATGCTGGCGCAGCGATGTGGCGCTGCCGAAGCCGGCCTCGAAGGCCACGACATCCATCGATTTCTCCGTGGCTTCCAGCAACCGCTGCGCCAGTTCGATGCGCTGGCTGGTCAGCCAATCGCCAAAACTGGTGCCGATCGATTTCTGGAAGCGGCGGGTGAAGGTGCGCCGAGTGAGGCCGGCCAATTCGGCGACGCTGTCGAGGCTGTGCGTTTCGCCGAGCGTCGCGCGCACCGCGTCAAGCGCCTGGGTGAAGCGGTCGGCATTCGCGCTTCTTGCCACGGGGCGTTCGATGAACTGCGCCTGCCCGCCCTGCCGGTGCGGTGAGAGCACGACGTGCCGGGCGAGCCGCAGTGCCGCCTCCGCGCCATAGCGGGCACGCACGATATGCAGGCAGCAATCCAACCCGGCCGCGACCCCGGCGGAAGTGACGATATCGCCGTCATCGACATAGAGCACATCGGCATCGACCGAGATGTCGGGATGCAAGGCCTGCAACTGGTCCGTATAGGCCCAATGCGTGGTCGCCTTCCGGCCCGATAGCAGGCCGGCCGCGGCAATGGCAAAGGTGCCGAGGCACAGGCCGACGATCAACGCCCCGCGCCGGTGCGCGCGGCACAGCGCTTCTTTGATCGGCCTGGCCAGCGGGGCTTCGAGATCCTTCCAGCTCGGGATGATGACGATGTCGGCGTCGTCGAGCGCGGAGAGTCCATGTGGGACAAGGATACTCAGCCCGGCATCCGTCTCGATCATACCTGCCTCGGCCCCGCAGACGCGAAAATCAAAGCGCGGCAGGCCAAGTCTGGTGCGGTCGGCGCCGAACACCAGGCAAGGCACGGAGAGATGGAACGGACTGATGCCGTCGAAGGCGAGGACGGCAATGATCGGGGCGGTCATGGGCGTTTCCAGTGTGGGAAGCCTGATTGTCCCAATTCTTTCGAATGATGTCAATCGGGCCACTTTTGGCCGCTTGTCGACCGGTCTAATTTCAGCCCATCGCATTCAAGCCGGAAGGAAAACACCATGTCCGACAGAGCCAACACCACACCGCGCCGCGCACTCGTCGTCGTGGATGTCCAGAACGACTACGATGGCGGCAACCTGGCTATCCAGCATCCGCCGTTTCGCGACAGCGTCGTCAATGTCGCGCGCGCAATGGACGCCGCGGCCGCCGCCGGCATCAAGGTGGTTGTCATCAAGCAGATGGCCCCCGAGACGTCACCGATCTTCGCCAAGGGCAGCCATGGCGGCGAACTGCATCCGGAGATCGCCAGGCGCGGCCGCGACCATTATGTCGAGAAGATGCTGCCCTCGGCGTTCACCGGCACGGACCTCGAGGACTGGCTGCGCGCCAATGCCATCGATACGATCACGGTCGTCGGCTACATGACGCATAATTGCGACCTGTCGACCATCATCCACGCCGTGCATATGGGGTTTGCCGTCGAGTTCCTGTCCGATGCGACAGGCTCGGTTCCCTATGCCAACAGCGCCGGCTATGCCTCGGCCGAGGAGATCCACCGCGTGGTCACGATCATTCTGCAGTCGCGCTTCGCCGCGGTGCTGAAGACCGCCGAATGGGCCGAGTGCCTGAAGACCGGTGTCCTCCCGGAGCGCGACACGATCCACGCCTCCAATCAGCGGGCGCTGGCGCGCAACGCCGCGTAGGACTATCCGCAAACAAAAAGGGCGCCGCATAGCCGCGGCGCCCTTTGCGATTTCGAATTGAAGGATTTTAGAACAAGCCTTCGATCTGGCCGGCCTCGTTGAGGAAGATCTTTTCCGAGGACGGCGCCTTGGGCAGGCCGGGCATGGTCATGACCTCGCCGCAGATGATGACGACGAAGCCGGCACCCGCCGAAAGCCTGACCTCGCGGACCGGCACGGTGTGGCCGGTCGGCGCGCCGCGCAGGTTCGGGTCGGTCGAGAAGGAGTACTGGGTCTTGGCCATGCAGACCGGCAGATTGCCGTAGCCGGCGTCTTCCCAGGCCTTGAGCTGGTCGCGCACCGACTTGTCGGCGATCGCCTCCGAGCCGCGATAGATGCGCTGGACGATGGTGTTGATCTTCTCGAACAGCGGCATGGCATCGGGATAGAGCGGCGCGAACTGCGAGGCACCGGATTCGGCAAGCGCCACCACCTTGTTGGCGAGGTCCTCGATGCCGGCCGAGCCCTTGGCCCAATGCTTGCACAGGATCGCCTCTTCGCCCATCGAGGCGACGTAGTCCTTCATCGCCTGGATTTCGGCGTCGGTATCGGAATAGAAGTGGTTGATGGCAACCACCGCCGGCACGCCGAACTGCCTGATGTTCTCGATGTGACGGCCGAGATTGGCGCAACCCTTCTTCACCGCCTCGATGTTTTCCTTGCCGAGGTCTTCCTTCTTGACGCCGCCATTCATCTTCATGGCGCGCACGGTGGCCACGATGACGGCCGCCGCCGGCTTGAGGCCGGCCTTGCGGCACTTGATGTCGAAGAATTTCTCGGCGCCAAGGTCGGCGCCGAAACCGGCTTCGGTGACGACATAGTCGGCGAGCTTCAGCGCCGTCGTGGTGGCGACGACCGAGTTGCACCCATGCGCGATGTTGGCGAACGGGCCGCCATGGACGAAGGCCGGGTTGTTCTCCAGCGTCTGCACCAGGTTCGGCTGCATGGCGTCCTTCAGAAGCACGGCCATGGCGCCGTCGGCCTTGAGGTCCCGGGCATAGACCGGCGACTTGTCGCGGCGGTAGGCGACGATGATGTCGCCGAGGCGCTTCTCAAGGTCCTTCAGGTCGGTGGCAAGGCACAGGATCGCCATGACTTCCGAAGCGACGGTGATGTCGAAGCCGGCCTCGCGCGGGAAACCGTTGGCGACGCCGCCGAGCGAGCAGATGATCTCGCGAAGCGCCCGGTCGTTCATGTCCATGACGCGGCGCCACACCACGCGGCGGGTGTCGATGCCGAGCTCATTGCCCCAGTAGATGTGGTTGTCGATCAGCGCCGAAAGCAGATTGTGCGCGGTGGTGATGGCATGGAAGTCGCCGGTGAAATGGAGGTTCATGTCCTCCATCGGCACCACCTGTGCGTAGCCGCCGCCCGCGGCACCGCCCTTGACGCCGAAATTCGGGCCAAGCGAGGCTTCGCGTATGCAGACGATCGCCTTCTTGCCGATGCGGTTGAGGCCGTCGCCGAGGCCGACCGTGGTGGTGGTCTTGCCTTCGCCGGCCGGGGTCGGGTTGATAGCGGTGACCAGGATCAGCTTGCCGTCCTTGTTGCCCTTCACCGACTTTATGAACTCGGCCGATATCTTGGCCTTGTCGTGGCCATAGGGCAGCAGGTGCTCGGTCGGGATGCCGATCTTCTGGCCGATCTCCTGGATCTGCTTTTTCTTGGCGGCGCGCGCGATCTCGATGTCGGACTTCACTTCGGCCATAACGGCTTTCCTCTGGATTGGACGGTGGAGGGGACGGGGTTGATCTCTATCGCAAGCAGGTTTGAACCGGGAGCGCGGGCATGTTCTAACCCTGTCGCTGCCGTGGCGTCAACTTTCATGCAACTATGTTTCCTATAGAGAAAATTCCTCTGCGGTCGGCCGACCTGCTCTCGGTTCCTTCTGGCTCCGCTTGCCGCGCCGTATAGAAGCCAGAGCAGGGGCGCTTCCGCCGTCTCAAAACAGCCGCACAATGCACGGAATGCGACAGAAGCGACGGCGCAAATTCGCCATCGCCGGGCGAACGCTACTGTGTCAGCACGTTGCTGATTTCGACCATGTTGGAGCGCACGCGCAGGATGTAGAAGCCCATCGTCGTCAGATGCGTGGGCAGCAGCCAGCCATCCTCGCGGCCATTGGCGATGATGAAGGGCTGGATGCGCAGGGCCGAGACGAATTGCGCGTCCATCGTGTCCCACAGGCTCTGCAGGTGCTTTTCCTTGATGACGTCCTCGAAATCGGCCTGGGCGCCCTTCATCAGTCCGTAGTAGGCATATAGCTGGCCGTAGGCGAACCAGTAACGGTCGTCGGCGCGGGTGTCGAACCAGCCATTGTTGTGGTTCTCGGCGCGCTCCTTGAGGATGGCCGAGGTGGAGCCGATGTCCGAAGCGATGCGGTCGATATACTGCTTCAGATTGTCGGCGCGGGCATCGAAGGTGGCCTGGCAGGTGGCCAGCCGTGCGTTGAACGAGCGCAGCTTGCGCACCGCGTCACGATAATAGCTCGGCGTCGGCGTCTTCGGACCGAACGGGCTCACGCCGAAATACCAGGTGTATTCGTCGAACTGCAGATTGCCGCGCGCATCCTGCAGGTCGGCATCGATCTGCGAGGTCGTGCGCACGCGGCCGAGATTGTCGGCAAGCTCGGTCGCCGTGCGCCGCACCGCCTGGTTGATGCCACGCTGGAACGAGGCCTTGTTGTCCATCCACGGCGTGTTGTCCCAGTCGATGCCGAACAGGCCAAGCTTGTAGAGGATCATCGACGAGATCCAGGCATTCTGGTTGACGTTGAAGTCGGTCAGGTCCGCCGCCACCTGGGCGATGCCCGAGTTGCCGCAAGTCTTGGCCGTGTCGGTGCCGGTGCCCGCGGCCACCTGCTCACCGGCGGAAACATTGCGCTTCTCGAAAGTGTAGGTGTCCGGATAGTCGGGGTTGAAATTGTTCCACCACTGGGTGGCGTAGAAGAAGTTGGCGTAGAGGCCGATCAAGACCAGCAGGGCCAGGCCGACCATCGCCTTGAGGATCCAGCCGCGCTGCGCGTACCAGCGCCCGGCCCACAGGAACGGCCACAGGATGACGCCGATCAAAAGGCCGATGCCGCGGCCGATCCATTGGAAAATCCGGACGAAGAAGTTCACGATCGGATCGAGCATGGCTGTGTCACCCCTCAGCATGATGCCAAAAAGTTGCAGACTTTTTGGATGACATCATGCGCCAAAACAATAAGTCAGAACGAAATGACGGGTTCATTTCGTTCTAGTCAGTCAGGCCGTAGAGGCGTGTGCGAAACGCCACCTTGTCCTTCAAATATGTGGTTTTCAGAACGTCCACAACATGCGATCGCCAGGCGTCGCTGAAGCCCTCATAGTCCTTGTAGAAGCCCTGCTTGTTGAAGATATAGCGCGAGACGAAGTCGGTCGGCACGAAATCCGAGATCAGCCGGTTGGTCAGCCAGGCGTCGGGATGGTCCGGCTTGGCACGGATCACCAGGAAGCGCTGTTGCGGGAACACATCCTCGATCTTGAGATGGCCAAGCTGGGCGATTTCGCGCTTGGCGGCGTTGAGGAAGGGAAAGTTGCCGTCCCTGGTGATCAGGTCTGCGTGGCTCTGGATCCAGGTCTGCAGCAAGACCTTGTCGACATCGGTCAGATTGCGGTTCGGCTCGGCGTCGCGAATCAGCGCACGCACCACCATCTCAGCCCGGTGCTCGAGATAGCCGGACGCCTCGATCCAGGAGGCGCGCGGCAACTCGATGCGGCCGGTGCTGGCCAGGAACTTGAACACCTTGTCGGCGTCGTTGATCGAGAGATAGCTCACCTGCCACGGCCGCGAGCGGCGGAAGCCCGGCGCGGCGGGATCGCTGATCACCGTCGTCATGTCGGGATCGACGAACACGTAGAGCCCGCCAAAATGGCTGGTCCAGTAGGCGTTGTGGCGGAAGATCACCTGGTCGGGCACCAGCGCGTTCTCGCGGATATCGCCGCAGACCTTCGCCAGGTCCACCATGCGGGTCAGCATGGCATTGTCGCGCCAGGCATCCGGCTCCTGCTTCAGCCGGTCGACCAGCTTGCCGAGTTCGGCGGCCTTGCCCAGCACATCCTCCGCCGACAGCACCTTGAACTCGACCTGGTTGATCGACAGCAAGTCCTCAATGTCGTTGACCTTGGGAACGGAGTCTTCGATCTCGCCGTAGATGACGTCCTTGATGGTCAGCGCGTCGATGGCACGCTGGTTCTTGGACATGAACTCGAACATCAGCTGCGAGGTGTTGGAGAAGGCGGTGTGCACCACCGGCAGGTCGATCTGCGACGGCGTCAGGATGATGAAGCGGCGATTGACCTCGTTGGGGTCGAGATAATCATAGTCGCCGCATTCCTCGGCCACTTCGGGCGAGAAGCCCGTGCGGTCGATCTGGAAACTCTTCAGCCTGGTCGGCTTGAGGCCGAAGGCGGCCAGCGCTTTGTTGTAGCGCTGGATGAGATGCGGCTCGTCGACGGGCAGCAGCCGGCCGTAGATCAGCTCGTTGTCGCGAAGGAGGTCGGGTTTTTTGCTCACCTTTCCTTCTCCCCGCTTACGGGGAGAAGGTGCCCGAAGGACGGATGAGGGGCGCGGTCTTCCCTTCTCCCCTTGTGGGAGAAGGTGGATCGGCGCGTAGCGCCGAGACGGATGAGGGGTGCGCCACAGAGTACCGTCGGCGCCAAGCTGGAACACCCCTCATCCGTCGCCTTCGGCGACACCTTCTCCCACAAGGGGAGAAGGGAAGGCGGGCTCACCTCACGCATTCCACAGCCCCTTCTTCTTCATCTCCTCCATCTCGCGCGCGGCTCGTTCGCGCAGGCGGGCGTCGCGCAGCAGCTTTTCCACGGCGGCGTCGTCGGACTTGTCGGAATAGCGGAACTCGCTGTCGGCGTAGCGGTTGATCTCCTGCATGACCATGTCCATCGAGAACGGACCGCGCAGTTCCTCGATCATGGCCTTCTTCTCGTCGTAGCCCTTGTGCATGAAGGCTTCCGGCTTCTCGAACCAGTCGTCGGGAAGCTCGATGTCCATGGCGCGCATCTTGATGGCGTCGGTGACGTTCTTGATGGCGCGGCCGGTGAAGCGTGGCTCGGCATCCTTGATCAGGTGCAAGTAGGTGCCGATGTCGGCCATCGTCTTGGGCGCGCCATTTTCCTTCATGTAGCGCTCATAGACCTTCATCAGCCCGTCTTCCCGCGGCTTCTCGTGTTCCTCATAAGCCTCGGTAACGGCGCGCTGGATCTCCTGCGCGGCGTAGAGTTCGTGATCGCCGAGCGGTATCTTGTGGTTCTTGCCGGCGAGCAGCACGAAAATGTCGATATAGTCGTCGCGGGTCTGCGGTCCGTCGACCAGCCAGCGGGCGCCGGCGCGCTGGCGCAGCGCATCATCGACGTTTTCGGGATAGTTGGAGAACATGCCGAACGAGCAGTTGCCGCGCACCACCGTAGCCGCGCCGGCGAAGGCATCCATCAAGACGCCGGTGATCTCCTGCTGGCCGGCCGAGGCGCGGTCGTCGGAGCGGCGTGCCGCCACCTGGTCGATGTCGTCTATGGTGCCGAAGCCGATGACGCGCGGGTTCAAGACATTGTTGATGAACTGGCGGCAGTTCTGGCCTGACTTGCCCTGGTAGGACGAGATCTGGTCGACGCCGAAATTCTCATAGGCGAAAGGATAGCCGGCGACCTGGCAGTAGCCGTTGACGAGACCGGCGATCATCTGGATAAGCGTCGTCTTGCCGGTGCCGGGCGCGCCGTCGCCGATGAAGGTGAACAGGAAGCCGCCGAGCTCGACGAACGGGTTCAGCTCGCGCTCGAAATCATAGGCCATCAGCATCTTGGCAAGCTTGACCGACTGGTACTTGGCGATGTGGTTGCCGACGACCTCTTCGGGCTTCTTGAAGGTCATCACCAGCGGCTTGGAGCGCTTGCCCGGCGCGACGTCGAAGCCGTCGAGGGTGAAGTCGTCGGCGTCGATGCGGATATGGGCGTTCTCGAACGGGCCGATGCCGTCGAAGCGGCCTTTGCGGGCCAGCAACCCGTCGATGGCGACGCGGGCGAAGGCGCGTGCCCGCGTCACCAGGTCGGCATCGTCCTTCGAGCCCGCTATCGCCTTGTCGAGGCCGGCCAGGATCGACTTCACCGCATCCTGCGGCGTGTCGAACAGAAAATCCGGCTCGGGGATGTCGTTGGGCGCCTCGCCGTCGCTGTCGATAAGCTGGAACAGATAGGAGGCGAGGCTGAAAGCCGAGATGTAGGCCGAGGCCGACAGGAGTTTCTTGAAGGCCGACGCCTCGTCGCCCTCGAGCGGGGCGCGGGTGTTTTTCGCCTGCAGGCTTTCGAGGTCTGACCCCTCGGCGAAGACATCCGATATGGCGAGCGCGATTGCCGCGCCGCGCCGGGCGCGGAACAGAAGCGTATGCTGCGGGATGGTGAGCAACTGGTCGTCGGGATGGACGGCGCCAACGGTCTTCGACAGCTCGACCTCGCGCGTGCGGCGCACCGAGCCGACCGAGACGGTGGAGACGAAGCGGCGGTTGGTGCCGGCCAATGCCGTGCCGGATTCGCGCGAAGGATCCTCCAGCACGACGATGCGGGTGATGAAGCTCTGCGCGGTGGCGCGGTGCTTCTCGATCGCCGCTTCCGGGATGGTGGTCAGGCCGGTGTCCATGAAGGATGCTCCGTGGTGTTACGGTCAGACGTCTGAGATGACCTGCCCATTGGACAGGATGTGAACCTTGTAGCCGCCGAAGATCTTCTGTGCCTCGCCGGCGGCGTAGAGCGCCTGGTAGGCCTCGTGCGGGATCAGCGCGTGGTTCTCGTAACTCGACACGCCCTGGCGCGCGGCTTCCAGGTCATCGGTGTTGATGAAGAATTCCTGCGTCGTCTTTTCGCTGGAAAACAGCCCCTTGCGGCCGGGCTTCTCGCCCTTGGAGTAGACCTCCTGGATGGTCCAGGTCAGCAGCCAGGCGTTTTCCGGCTTGCGCACCTTGGCCAGCACTTCCGTCACCGTCGAATTGTTGTCGGTAATGCCCGCGGAATAGAAAGGGCCGAGCACGACGCGGCGCAACTGCTTGGGGTGCAGGGGTTCGAAATCCTTGTCGAGATTGACCGCGATCGTCGCCGGCGACAGCGTGTAGGCGGAATTCTTTTCGGTGAAATCATCGAAACGGTGCGCAAGCTCGGGGTTGAGCAGGCCGTCGACCGGCAGCGGGATGTCGACCTTTTCGTTGAGCTTGCCGTCTCGGTCGACGAGCTGGCGGATCATGCTTTCAGAAGAATCCTCCACCGTCACCATGTAGACCAGCGGCAGGTTGGCGCTGCCGTCGAAGGTGGCCCAATGGACGAGATAATAGGGCCGTGCCGTCTTCGGATTGACAGAGACCTTGGCGGTCTGCGCCAGCGTGAAGGGACCGAAGGTCTGCTCGCTCCTGACGTCCTCGAGGTAGAGCCGCTCGGCCATCGACTTCTGCAACGCTTCGGGGAATTCCTTGTGGCGCAGGATGAAGTCGGCCATCTCCTCACGCAGCTCGCCGGCCAGCGGGATGTTGGCAAGGCGTGCATCAGCCTGCCGGCGGTCGTTCTCCAGTTCGAGCAGGTTCTGGAACACCGGGAAACCGCTTTCGGCGCGCGAAATGCGGAATGTGTCCATGAAGCCCAGCCGGTTGCGCCAGCAGGAGAAGGACTTGTCGAGCCGGGCGATATATTCGGCAACGATCTTGGCGACGATGCCATGCCGGTAGAGCGGCGAGCGGTCGTCGCGCATGAACACTTCAAGGCCGCTGAGCGCGGCCGTTATTGCCGAGAAATACCGCGCCGCCGCGTCGTTTTCGGGGGTCATGCTGTCAGCCCTGGGATTGTCGCACCGGTGCGCGCGGCAATTATGACTGCACGTAGTTGGCCGAATTGTGCTTCTTCAGCACCTCGTCGAAGCGGCGGGCAAAGGCGTCGTCGGCGAGCTTCTTGCGGCGCTGGATATCGGCGCTGGCGACCATGTTCTTCTCATGCATCTCGAGCAGGTCGCCGATGTGCTTCTGCGAGGCGGCACCGATGCCGGCCATGGTTTCTTCCGCCGTGTTGTCGACCTGACTGCCCAGCGTGTTGATCTTGTGGGCGACGTCCTGCTGGGCCGCGGTCTTCAGCGAATCTTCCAGCGCCTTGTAGAGCACGATGCGCTGCTCGGTATCGATGGTCAGCTTGTTGATCAGCGTCGACTGCGCGGCGATCTGGTTGTTGAGCGAATCGACGAAGGTCTGGAACATCGAGGTATAGCGCTCCAGCGTCTGGCTTTCGGCGAGCAGTTCCTGCTCCTTGGCCTGCTTCTCATTGTATTCGGTGGCGAGCTTGGAGCGTTCACCCTCGAGCTGCGTGCGGTCCTTCTGGCTGGTCGAGGCGGCGATCTTGTTCTCGATGTCGAGCAGCATCGGGTTGAGTTCCTCGATGCGCTTCTGCACGGCTTCGAGGTTGGTCATGGTGGTCTTGCGGCGCTCGATCACCTGCGACAGGCTCGTCTCGGAAGTCTTGTAGCGCTGGTCGAGAACCTCTTTCTGCGCCTTCAGGATGCCGACGATGGTGTCGGACTTGGCGAGAAGTTCCTGCAGGTTGCCGGCCAGCGACATGTTGCGCACGCGGTCAGTGCGCAGGCGCTGTTTGCGCTGGCTGGAGAAGACGCCGACGAAGTTCTCCCAGCCGGTATAGTTCTTCATGCTCTCGAACTCGGCGCCAAAGACGTTGGTGGCGTCCTCAAGGCCAATGATCAGGTCGGCGATGTTGCCTTCCATCACCTTCTGCTGCTTCAGCACATCCTCGATGCGGGCGTTCTCGATGTCGAAATTGGCGTCGCCGATCTTCTTGTCGGCGGTGGCGAGTGTGTCGAGCACGGTGCCGGACTGCTCGATCTTGGTTCGCATGTCCTGGACGACCTGCTTGGTCTTGGCAATTTCGGCGTCGAAATTCTGCAATGTCGCCATAGGGGCCTCCCGCATCGGCTTCCGGTCGCTGGTTGCGAACAGCGGCGAATATATGTGGGGCTTCCGGGGATTGAAAGACGTGAAGACAAGGGTCGCATGAAAACAAAGGAATCCGCCAAGGCCTTGAAAGACAATGCAGGTGGGGTCATGGCGTGATTAGCCGGTCCGTCGGGGCTGGTTCAACTGCCATTGAACTTTCATGCCGCTAAAACAGTCGGCCCCCAACGACGCGGAAATGCTGAATTCGAAAGGGGATTGGACCGGTTGCAGGCAAACAGATCGATGCGGTCGCGCGCGCCGGCGCGCGCTCAGGGCTTCGGATCGGCCTTCAGATAGGCAATGACATTGGCGATGTCGTCGTCATTGGCCAGGCCGCCAAAAGCCATTTTGTTGCCGGGAACCTTGAGCTTGGGAGCCTTGAGATATTCGGCAAGATTGGCCTCGTCCCAGACGAGACCAGCAGCGCCCGCACCCTTCATCGCTTCGGAATAATGGCCAAGGAAGCTCTCGGCTGTACCGGCGGTGCGGCCGACCACACCCATGAGGTGCGGGCCGACCTTGTCGCGGTCGCTGGCCGCTTCGTGACAGGCTATGCACCGGTTGAAGACGTGCTTGCCCTGCACGGGGTCGCCGCCGGCATGGGCGGCAATGGAGGTGGCAAGCAGAAGAAGGCTGGCTTTGGAAACGGCTCGAAGCATGGCTGACCCCGAAGAGCTTGGCTGACGGCCTTATAGGACCGAGGCCTTAACAAACGCTGCATCGTGGCGGGTTGGCAAGGCGGACCTTCGGCCGATCTCCCGCGACCGGAGGATGACTCAGGCCTGCGCCAGATCGCGGCGCAGGAAGTCGTGCAGCCGATCGACCGCCGGTGTCGTTGACAGCGGGTTGCGCAGGATGCCTATTTCGAGATCCGGCAGCACTGGAAGACCTTCATTGCCGCCGATGATGCGCAGCGACGGCGGCACGCTGCGCTGCGCCAAACCGGCGACCGCCAGGCCGGCCTGCACGACCGCGACCAGGCCCAGCAGCGAGGCGCTGGAATAGGTGCAACGGTAGGCGCGATCGGCATCGCCAAGCGCCTGCAGGACACTCATCCTGGCGGCGCAGCCCGGCTCGAACAAAGCGACGGGCAAGGG
Source organism: Mesorhizobium loti (assembly GCF_013170705.1). Taxonomy (NCBI): domain Bacteria; kingdom Pseudomonadati; phylum Pseudomonadota; class Alphaproteobacteria; order Hyphomicrobiales; family Phyllobacteriaceae; genus Mesorhizobium; species Mesorhizobium loti. The sequence goes on from NZ_CP033334.1 coordinate 2,311,264, forward strand.
ATCGGTCTGCCAGGCGACGTGGTTGGGCGAGGCGACCCAGACGAAGCGTTCCAGCCGGATCACGTCAAGCGGCTGCTCCGGCAGCCGGGTGACGATCGCCAGATCGAGCCGCCCCTCCGCCAGGGTCTTCACCAGTGCGGTCGACTGTTCGCAGATCAGTTCCGCCGTCACCAGCGGGTGATCCTCGGCGAAGCGTGACAGGACGGGCGGCAGCAGGAATGCGGCATAGTCGTCCGGCACGCCAAGGCGCACGCTGCCTGTCTCCTTTGGCCGGGTGACGCTCGCCCATGCCTCGTCCGACAATTTCAGCAGCCGGCGCGCATAGATCACGAAATCCTCGCCGATCGCGTTCGGCGTGACGGTTCGGGGACCGCGAACCAGAAGCTGGTTGCCGACCATCTCCTCCAGCCGCTGCATCTGCATGCTGACGGCTGACTGGCTGCGGCCAACACGCGGCGCGGCACTGGACAGGCTGCCGCTCTCGACGACGGCGACGAAGGTTTTCAAGAGGTTGAGGTCAAGTGGAGCGGCCATAGTGCTATCAGCATATCGAATAGCTTGCTCCAAATCTATTCGCTTGTTTGAAAGCTGTATTCCTGGCCAGATAGGGCGTGCGCTTGAGGAAACGTCGATGAAGGACCTGCCAACTTCCCGTTTTCCAGCTGCGAGCCTCGCCTTTGCGATGACGATCGCCGGCACGGTCGGCGCCTTCGTCACGGAATCGGGATTGCACCCCGTCACCGTCGTCTTCTGGCGATGCGTGTTCGGCGCCGCGTTCCTCGGCACTTGGTGCCTTCTGCGTGGCTATCTGCCGGACCGCACCCTGTCCTTGTCCCGCCTCGCGCTGGCAGCGCTTGCCGGGGCCTGCATGGTGCTGAGCTGGACGGCCTTCTTCGCCGGCTTCGCCATGACGTCGATCGCCACGACGACGATCGTCTATCACGTCCAGCCCTTCTTCGTGGTTATCATCGGGGTGGTCTTCCTGAAGGAGCGTATCTCGCTCGACCAGATGCTGTGGATGCTCGGCGCGTTCCTTGGCGTCGTGCTGGCCAGCGGTCTTTTGGTCTCGCATGCGCAAGCCAGCACGGCATGGGCGCTGGGCATCGCATTGACGCTGGTCGCCGCGCTGCTCTATGCGGTGGCGACGATCCTCGCCAAGGGTCTGGGCCAGCAGCGCGCCGAGGTCACCGTGCTTTGCCAGACGATCGTCGGACTTGTCATGCTCGCCCCCTTCGCCGGGATCGGCCAGCATGTTCCCGCGCATTCATGGGGCTGGCTGGTCAGCATTGGCGTGCTGCACACCGGTATTGCCTATGTGCTGATGAACTCGGCCTTTCCGCGCCTGACGACGCCGGTGATAGGCATCATCACCTTCATCTATCCGGTCGTTGCCATCATCATCGACTGGGCGATCTATGGGCATCCCCTTGGGCCGGCACAGGCCGCCGGCATGGTACTGATCGCAGTGGCGACGCTTGGTGTCCGGTTGGGCTGGCGGTTCCCGCGACGGCGTGTCTCGGCGGCCTGACGCGGATCGCAGGAAGCATGTTCAGGGTTCCATGAAGCCGATGAAATCGTCGGGCGTGGCGCGGCCCATTTCTTCCTCCCAGTGACGACGGCAGAGCGAGACATAGACGTCCTTGCCGATCGCCACCTGGTCGCCCTGGCGGGCAACCTTGCCGTCGGCGCCGAGGCGCACGACCATCGTTGCCTTGCGGCCGCAACGACAGATGGTGCGCACCTCGCGCAGGTCGTCGGCTATCGCCAGCAGCGCACGCGAGCCGGAAAACAGCTTGCCCTGGAAATCGGTGCGCAGGCCGTAGCACATCACAGGGATGTTCAGCCGGTCGGCAATGCGGGCCAATTGCCAGACCTGCTCCTCCTCAAGGAATTGCGCCTCGTCGACGAAGACGCAATGCACCGTCGTGTGGTCGTGATGCTCGGCGACGCGGGCGAACAGGTCGTCGCCATCGCGAAACATCTCGGCTTCCGTCTCCAGTCCGATGCGCGACGAGATCAGGCCACTGTCGCCCTTGCGGTAATGACCGGCGACGAACAACATCGTGGTCATGCCGCGCTCGCGATAATTGTACGACGCCTGCAGCAACATCGTTGTCTTGCCGGCATTCATCGTTGCGTAGTTGAAGTAGAGCTTGGCCATGCCGCTCTTTTAAGCCGAGTTGCCGCCGCGCGGGGAGGGGCCGCCGCCGCATTCCCCTGAAAAAGCCGGCTCGCCTCCGAAAAGGATGCCGAGCCTCTAAAAAAATACTCGGCACCATATTGGCACCATAAAAGCGTCAGCCGTGTCGCTGATTGGCCAGTCCGCGCCGTTGATCGTGATTGCCTTGACGCTTGAATCCTAAACAGAATGGTGTTTGGCTGACGAAACAAGGCGGGCAGAGAAACCGTGACCACGCTTCGCCAAAGAATCACAATGGGAGACTGTCTATGTCGCGTATGAATTCCTTCGCCGCCGGCCTCGGCCTTGCGGCTCTGTTGTCCACGAGCGCTGCCTTTGCCGGCGATCCGGCGAGCTGCAAGGCGGTGCGTCTCTCCGATGTCGGCTGGACCGACATCCAGGCGACCACTGGCGTCGCATCGGTGCTGCTTACCGCGCTCGGCTATGCGCCACAAACGATCCAGCTGTCGGTGCCGGTGACCATGGCGTCGCTGAAGAACAAGGACCTCGATGTGTTCCTCGGCAACTGGATGCCGTCGATGACCAACGACATCAAGGACTACACCGCCGACGGTTCGGTCGAAACGATCAGCACCAACCTGACCGGTGCCGGCTACGGCATCGTCGTGCCGACCTATGTCGCCGATGCCGGCGTAAAGTCGCTGACCGACATCGGCAAGTTCAAGGACAAGTTCAACGGCAAGATCTACGGCATCGAGGCCGGCAATGACGGCAACCGCATCATCCTCGACATGATCAAGAACCCGAAGGACAATCTCGAAGGTTTCGAGCTGGTCGAGTCCTCGGAGGCCGGCATGCTGACGCAAGCCGAGCAGTCGATGAAGAACAATGAGTGGATCGCGTTCCTCGGCTGGACGCCGCATCCGGTGATGGGCGCCATGAAGATCACCTACCTCGACGGCATGGGCGACAGCGGCTTCGGCGCGGCGACCGTCTACACCGTTGCGCGCAAGGGCTACACCACCGAATGCCCGAATGCCGGCAAGTTCATCGCCAACCTGAAGTTCAATCTGGACATGGAAGGCCAGATGATGGACGCGATCCTGAAAGGCGGCGACGCCAACACGGTGGCGGCCGACTGGCTGAAGAAGAATCCGGATGCCATCAAGCCATGGATCGCGGGCGTTACCACGTTCGACGGTGGCGATGCCGCCGCAGCGATCAAGACCGCGCTCGGAAGCTGAGCCGACTGCATTCGGCAAGTCCGAAACAGGAAGGGCAGCCATCTTAGAAAAGGCTGCCCTTTTCCATATCCTGTGACAAGATGACGTTGCGCGAGCCGAGAGCAGGGCGGCTCATGACGAAGAGGGGTAAGATGGATCCGATTTCGCAATTCATGGTCGATCACAAAATCCCGATCGGTGCCTGGGGAAAGGCGTTCTTCGGCTTCCTCACCGACAATTTCGACACCATCTTCAGAGCCTTCTCGAACGGTTTGAATTTCTTGCTCGACGGGCTGGTCGAGCTCCTGCTGATGGTGCCGCCGGTGCTGCTGGCGCTGGTCATCGCCGTCATCGCCTGGCTGCTGCAGCGCTCGCGGCCGCTTGCCATCGGCGTCTTCCTCGGCCTGATCTTCATCATCAACCAGAACCTCTGGAAGCAGACGGTGCAGACACTGGTGCTGGTCGTCGCCGCCGCCGCCATGGCCATGGCCATCGGCGTGCCGCTCGGCATCTGGGCGGCGCACAAGCCAAAGGTCTACCGCGTCATGCTGCCGGTGCTCGATCTGATGCAGACGCTGCCGACCTTTGTCTACCTGATCCCGGTGCTGACCCTGTTCGGTCTCGGCAACGCGCCTGGTCTCATCGTCACCATCATCTTCGTCATCCCGACCGCGGTCCGGCTCACGCATCTCGGCGTCGTCTCGGTACCGAAGTCGATCATCGAGGCCGGCGAGGCGTTCGGCGCGACCAAAAGCCAGCTTCTGTGGAAGGTGGAACTGCCTTCGGCGCTGCCGACGATCATGGCGGGATTGACGCAGTCGATCATGCTGTCGCTGTCGATGGTGGTGTTCGCGGCCCTGATCGGCGCCGGCGGCCTGGGTACCGAAATCAACCGCGCGCTCGGTTCGCGCCGCATCGACCTCGGGCTTGAAGCAGGGCTGGCGATCGTCGTGCTCGCCATCGTGCTCGACCGAATGACCCGCATTGGCGTTGGAGGCAAGAAATGACCGTCGCCGTCGATTTCAAGAACGTCGATATCGTCTTCGGCGCCGACCAGGCCGGTTCGCTGGCGATGATCGACAAGGGCGCCACGCGCGCTGAAATCCTCGAAAAGACCGGCAATGTGCTGGGCTGCGCCGACGCCAGCTTGACGGTGCATGAGGGCGAAATCTCGGTGCTGATGGGCCTGTCGGGCTCCGGCAAGTCGACGCTGCTCAGAGCCGTCAACCGGCTCAACGTGGTGTCGCGCGGCCAGGTTCTGGTCAAGGACGGCGACAAGATTGTCGACGTGGTCACTTGCGACGAGCCGACCTTGCGGCGCTTGCGCCAGAAGCAGGTGGCGATGGTCTTCCAGCAGTTCGGCCTGCTGCCATGGCGCACGGTCGAGGAGAATGTCGGGCTTGGCCTCGAACTTGCCGGCGTGCCGGAAGCCGAACGCAAGGAACGCGTGCACAAGCAGCTCAAGCTGGTCAATCTCGACCAGTGGTCGAAGAAATACGCGCATGAACTGTCGGGCGGCATGCAGCAGCGCGTCGGTCTCGCCCGCGCCTTCGCCACCGAGGCGCCGATCCTGTTGATGGACGAGCCGTTCTCGGCGCTCGATCCGCTGATCCGCACCAAGCTGCAGGACGAATTGCTGCAGCTGCAGGCCGAGCTGAAGAAGACCATCATATTCGTCAGCCATGACCTCGAGGAGGCGCTGAAGATCGGCAGCCACATCACCATCATGGAGGGCGGGCGCATCGTCCAGACCGGGGCGCCGGAGGACATCGTGCTGCGGCCCGCCAACGACTATGTCCGCGACTTCATCGCCAATGTGAACCCGCTCTCGGTGCTCACCGCCTGGAACGTGATGCGCGACCGCCGCGACCTCGAAGAGGGCAAGGACGGCTGGGTGTGGCTCGACCGGCGCAAGACGACACGCTTCAAGATCGACGAGCACGGGCTGGTGGCGGCGGCCGAGCGCGACGGCAAGCCGGCGGTGTGGGTATCTTGCGCCGATGTCGAGGCCCAGTCGGAGGAAGCGGCGCAAGTCTTCTGGGCCACTCCCGGCACGTCGCTGAAAACCGTGATGCTGGCCATGCACCGCTCGCAGACGGCGCCCGTGGCGCTGTTCGACGACCAGTCGCGCTTCGTCGGCGCCATCGGCATCCGCGACGTGCTGAGCGCGGTGTTGCGTCGGTAGGCGCCTCGCAATCTCCCGTTTGACGCAATTCCCGCGTCAGGCCGCCAGTGGCAGGCGCAGCTCCGTCAGCAATCCGCCATCCGGATGATTGGACAGGCGGATCTCGCCGCCGGCGGCGCGCGCGATGTTGCGGGCAATGGTGAGGCCCAGCCCAAGGCCGCCGGTCTGGCGGTTGCGGGACTGTTCGAGGCGCACGAAGGAGCCGAACACGGCATCGATCTGGGCCTGCGGTATACCAGGTCCTTCATCGCGGATGGTGAGCGTGATCGTGCCGTCCGAGCGGTGCAGGCTGAGATGCGCCTTCTTGCCGTAGGTGACGGCATTCTGCACCAGATTGGTGACGCAGCGTCTGAGCGCGACCGGCCGCGCGATGCAGATCAGGCCGCGCGAACGGGTGTCGTCATTGTCGAATGAGACCTCCGGATAAGGGTCGGCGATCGATTCCACGAGCGACCAGAAGTCGATGCGCTCGGTCTTTTCCTCGTTCACCTCGAAGGTGGCGAAGTCGATCACCGAACTGGCGATGCTCTCTACATCGGCAAGATCATGCGCCAGCGCCTCGCGAACCGCCGATTTGCGCAACAATTCCAGCCGCAGCCGCATGCGCGTCATCGGCGTGCGCAGGTCGTGCGCCAGCGCGGCGGCAAGATGCTCGCGGTCCTCGACATATTCGCGCAGCCTGGCCTGCATGGCGTTGATTGCCCTCGCCGCGGCCTTAACCTCGCGGCTGCCGCTCTCGGCGATCGGCGGGCTCTTCAGGTCCTTGCCGATCCTGTTCACGGCGGTTTCCATCATCCGGTAGGGCGCCGTCAGCCGCCGCAGCGACCAGATCGACATGATCACCACCAGCCCGGCGATCAGCGCATAGAGCGGCAGGCTGTCGAAGCTCAGGATCGGGCCAATCGGCGTGATCGGCTCGGTGAAATTCAGCCACTGGCCGTCGGCGAAGCGCAAGGAGGCCGTCAGCTTGTCGCTCTGGGCGAAATCGGCTGCGAGCACCAGAAGGTCGCGCTCCACCTGGCCGATATCGGGGCCGGATGCGGTGCCGCTGGCGTCGTCGGCCTCGCGCGTCGCCGGATCGCGCCGCACGCGCGCGTCGGTGACGCCGAACTTCGACAGCCGGCCAACGAGGATGTCCTCGAGTTCGGCCAGTTCGTCGTCACCGGCGATCGAGGAGGTGACGGCGGGCGTGTCCGAGACGGTAAGGGCGTAGGTCGAGTTGAACAGGCCTGCCGCGGTCGCCTTGCGCTCCTCGGGCGTGGCGCCGCTCATCAGCTGCACCAGCGAGAAGGCGCGGTCGTTGAGGCGATAGAGGTCGACCACGTCGTTGGAGGCGGCGCGGTCGCGCGACACGATATAGAGGGTCGCGACCTGGCTGATCAAAAGGCCGGCAATGACAATCAGCAGCACCCAGGCAGGCAAGGTCTGCGGCAGGAGACGTCTCATTCGGAGGTCGTCTCGGGCAGGAACTGGTAGCCGCCGCTGCGCACCGTGAGGATCAGCTTGGGCGTTTTGGGGTCATCTTCCATCTTGCGCCGCAACCTGCTGACGAGGATGTCGATGCTGCGATCGAAGGAATAGTCGCTGTCGCCACCGGACAGCTCGATGAGCTGGTCGCGGGTCAGCACGCGCTGGGCGCTCTTGACGAAGGTTTGCAGCAGGTTGAATTCGGCCATGGTCAGCTCGACCCTGACATCGTCGGGCGCGGTCAGCCGTCGCCGCGCACAGTCCATCGTCCAGCCGGCGAAACGATAGATCTGCTTGGTCGCGGCGCGTTTCGGCTCGGCGGCACCATTGCGCCGCAGCACGGCGCGGATCCGGGCCAGGAGTTCGCGCGGATCGAAGGGCTTGGGGACATAGTCGTCGGCGCCCATCTCCAGGCCGACCACGCGGTCGGTTGTCTCGGTGACGGCGGTCAGCATGATGATCGGCGTCGTGTACTGGGCGCGCAGGTCGCGGCACAATTCCAGCCCGCTCTTGCCGGGCAGCATCACGTCGAGGACGATGAGGTCCACCTGCGAGCGGCGCAGGATGGTCTCCATCTCGGTGCCGTCGGCGGCAACCGAAGTGTGCAGGCCTCGCTTCTGGAAGAACTCCTGAAGCAGGTCGCGGATGCCCTTGTCGTCGTCGACGATCAGTATGTGTGCGTCGGATTTCACGAGGTACCCTGTCCCGGTTGCCGGCCAAGCCATTCCTGGCAGGTGAGCCACACGATAGAATTCGGGCCATATGTTGGCCAGTGCCTTGGATTTCAAGGGAGAACGAATTCCGCCTTCTCCACATGGAAAGCGGCGGGGTCCTGGCAGACACAATCCAGAAACAAAATTCTACAATCGGGAAAAACTCCTGAAAAGGTAAGGCGGCATAACGGTGCCGTGGCGGTCAGATTACCGGCTGCGACGCAAAGTCTCCGGGTTCACGGAAAAACCGATGCCAAGCTTGTCGATCAGTTTGTTGGGTGCGTTGCTGGGCCTTGGCCTGGTCACTGCCGCTGTTGGACAATCGGATGCAAAGGCGCCGCTCACCCGGAGCGAACGGTGCGCCAATCTCAGCCACCAATTTGATGAAGCCCTCGAAACCCACGCCACGGCAACGCAGGTCACCGCGGCAAAGGCACTTCAGAGAAAGGGCAACCGGTACTGCGCCGCCAAGAAACAGGCACAGGGAATTCGGATGCTCGCCAATGCTTTGAAGCTGCTTGGAGTGGCACCGAACGACCCGGTCCAGTGACACTCAAAATCGACCCGCATAAAAAGGAAATGAAGCCATGAAAAAGTCCATCCTGTCCGCCACCGGTCTCGCCGTTGCCCTGGCTTTCGCGATGCCCGCTCTCGGCAACGCCGCTGCCACCACGACCGCTGCTCCGGCTGCCTCGACCACGACGACCACCACCGCTCCGGCTGCTGACGCCACCGCCAAGCCCCCGGTGAAGAAGGTCGTCAAGAAGGTCAAGCACAAGAAGGCTCCCGCCAAGAAGACCGTGAAGAAGGCCAAGGCCAAGGATGCTCCGAAGGCCTGATCCAGGTCCGACGATTTTCATCAAGGCCGCTCCAGCCGCACCGGCTGGGGCGGCCTTCTGCCAGGTACCCGATCGAGAGGCTGAGCACCGGCGCCCACAGCCTGTAATCTCGATCTGACTTAACCCGTTTTCAACGCCGGCCGTGTAGGACAATCCGCATGAAGAAGCGGCTTTCGTCCATTTTGCGTTCGATGGTGATCGGCGGCCTGGTTGCCACCGGTGTCGCCAGGGCGCTGATTCTGCTCACCGCGAGCCCCGTGCCCGATCCTGCCAGTGGCCGCACCGAACCCTCGCTGTTCGCGCCGATAATTTCCAGCAACTGGGACTACATCACGCCTGTCCAGGCGTGGCTGCTGATCGTGCTTCTTGCCGTGACGCTGGTCTGCGTTGCCGGATGGCCGATCGCGGCCTGGATGGAACGCCGGGCGGACGCCGGAGCAAACCGCCGCGTCTTCGGCCGCCAGGGCCGTTGAACCGCGACCGACAATCTCCCACATGATTGTGAATGACCGGGCCCGCCCGCCGGCGGTCCGCACGCCAATCAAAATGGACGATCGCCGCCGCCCGTGGCAAAATACGCGGTGAAGCCCGATCGCGAAACTGTCGGTTCCGATGCCTGAAACCACCACGAAACCCCGCACCAAGGTCAAGCCGCAGACCGAGCGGCCGAAGCTCTACAAGGTCATCCTCATCAATGATGATTTCACGCCGCGCGAATTCGTGGTGACGGTGCTGAAGGGTGAATTCAAGCTGAGCGAGGACCAGGCGCACCGGATCATGATCACCGCGCACCGGCGCGGCGCCTGTGTGGTCGCGGTCTTCACAAGGGATGTCGCCGAGACCAAGGCGACGCGGGCCACCGATGCCGGCAAGGCCAAGGGCTATCCCTTGCTGTTCACGACGGAACCGGAAGAGTGAGGAGGGGTTCTTCCCTTCTCCCCTTGTGGGAGAAGGTGGCCTCGCGAAGCGAGGTCGGATGAGGGGTGTTCCAGGGAACACCGACGCCTCACTCCGCTGGAACACCCCTCAACCGTCTCGGCGCTGCGCGCCGATCCACCTTCTCCCACAAGGGGAGAAGGAAAACGGCGCCGCGCTACCTTCCCTCGCGGTACCACATCGAACCCATCGCCAGGAGCAGCAGGCCGAGGCCGAGGAAGCCGCCGAACAGGGGCACGCGCGAGACGGCCTTCAGGACGCTGTCATCGGTGGTGCGCAGGCCGATCCAGTCACTGCCGGAGGCATCGCCGGCCGAGCGCACCGGCACGATGGAAGGCAGGGTCACGTCGCCGCCAGTGGCCGCGGACGAGGCCAGCCGGCGCACGCTGCCGCCGGTGGCTTCGGCCGGCGCTTTCAGCCGATCCTCGGTTGAGATGACGTCGGCGAATTCCGGGGCGTTGACCGGCCCGACATGGGCAAGCGCGGTGAGATCGCCATTGGCAACCTGGAACAGGCCGATCTCATTGGTTTGCACGCTGCCAAGGAAGACGCCGGGCTCGGTTTTGTTGAGCTTGACGGTCACGGTCTTGCCGGAGGGCGTGATGATCTGTGCGGGGCCGGGATCGTCGGCCATGGTCTGGCGGCGGATATCAAGCACCATGCCGCGTCCCTCGGCGGTCAACCGCTCTTCCTCGAGTTCGGGTTCCTTCATCAGCCAGTGGGCGATGCGCCGGTAGAGCTGGACATGCGGGCCGCCGCCCTCGAAGCCGCGCGCCCACAGCCAGCCCTGGTCGGACAGAAGCATGCCGACGCGGCCTTCGCCCTTGCGGTCGAGCAGGAGCAGGGGCCGGTTGTCGGCGCCCTTCATCACCACTTCGCCTTGCGGGTTCTGCACGCCGATGGTGCGGAACCAGCGGCTCCAATGCGGCGGCTCGGTGGCCGAACCGTCGAGGCCGCGCGTCACCGGATGACGCTGGCCAAGGTCGGTCAGACGCGGATAGAACGCCTTTTCGACCACCTCGCCGGTCGGCATTGCGGGCAGGGCCGACATCAGCGGGGTGCGCGCGATCGAAGCCTCGCCGGCATATTCGGGGCCGGCGGCGATCAGCAACGCGCCGCCCTTTTCGACATATTCGGAGATGTAGTCGTAATAGAGGATCGGCAGCACGTCGCGGTGCTGGTAGCGGTCGAAGATGATGAGGTCGAAATCCTTGATCTTCTCGACGAACAGCTCGCGGGTCGGGAAGGCGATCAGCGACAATTCGTTGATCGGCGTGCCGTCCTGCTTCTCCGGCGGCCGCAGAATGGTGAAGTGGACGAGATCTACAGAGGCGTCGGATTTCAACAGATTGCGCCAGGTGCGCTCGCCGGCATGCGGCTCGCCGGAAACCAGCAGCACGCGCAAATTCTCGCGGATGCCGTCGACCAGCGCGATGGCGCGGTTGTTGGTGTCGGTGAGTTCGCCCGGCTCGCGGTCGATGGCGAGTTCGATGATGTTGCGGCCGGCGCCCGGAATGGTCACCTGCAGCGGCATGGCCTGGCCGACGGTGGCATGCTCGACCGAGACCTGCTCGCCATTGACCGAAACACGCACATCGACCGGGCCGGCCTCGTTTTCCGCCGAGATGACGCGGTAGGTCATGTCTAGCGGCTTGCCGACAAGGCCGAAGCGCGGCGCGTTCTCGAAGCGGATGCGGCGGTCCTTTTCGTGGTCGTTGCCGGTGATGAGCGCATGCAGCGGGGCGTTGAAGTCGGGCGCGCCCGAAGGCGTGTCATGCACCTCGCCATCGGTGATCATGATGGCGCCGCCGATGCGCGAGGGCGGCACGTCGCGGAAGGCGCCTTCCAGCGCGCCGAACAGCCGCGTTGCGGTGCGCTCCTCGGCGGCATCGGACTTGCCGGCCTCGACGACGCGGACGTCGAACTGCTTGAAGCGGCCAAGACGCTGCTGCAGCCCGGCCAGCGCTTCATCGGTCTGCCTGGTGCGGTCGCCGATGTCCTGGCTCTGGCTGCGGTCGACGATCAGCGCGACGACGCTCTTCAGCGGCTCGCGCTCCTCATTGAGGAACACCGGGTTGAACAGCGCGGCAGCGAGCGCCAGCAGGGCGACGAAGCGCAGGACACCACCGCGCTGGCGAAACCACAGGCCGACGAGCGCAAGCAGCGCCAGCGGCACCAGCACCACAGCGAGCAGCGGCCAGGAGATCAGCGGTTCGAGGGAGATTGACCAGTTCATCCGCTACTGCCCCAATCGTTCGAGCAGTATGGGCACGTGCACCTGGTCGGATTTGTAGTTGCCGGTCAGCATGTACATCATGATGTTGACGCCGGCGCGCAGCGCATAGATGCGCTGCATCGGGTCGGCCGGCACGGTCGGCAGCAGCGGATCGCCATTCTCGTCGACCGCCCATGCGCCGGCGAAATCATTGGCGGTGATCATGATCGGCGAGACGCCGTCGCCGGTGCGTACCGGCCGGTTGTCGGCGTTGCTTGCATCGAGCGATGCCTCGACCCAGAGTGGGCTGCCGGCGAAACGGCCGGGAAATTCGGGCAGGATGAAGAAGGACTTGGTCAGCACGTGGTCCGACGGCACCGGCTCCAGCGGCGGCACGTTGAGGTTGCCGAGGATGTCGCGCAGCCGCTCGGTCGCCGGGCTGGTGGAATCGGCGCCGATGCCGTTGGCGAACTGGTCGCGCGTGTCGAACAATACGGTGCCACCCTGCTGCATATAGGCATCGATGCGGGCGATCGCGGCCTGGCTCGGCATGGGTGCCGCCGGATCGATCGGCCAGTAGATCAGCGGATAGAAGGATAGCTCGTCCTTCGAAATATCGACGCCGGCCGGCGCGCCCGGTTCGAGCGCTGTCTTCTCGATCAGGAAGCGCGTCAGGCCCTCGAGCCCGGCGCGGCTGATCGAATCGACGCCCGGCACGCCAGTCAGCACATAGGCGATGCGGGTCTTGGAGATCGCCGCGATCGCCGCCTCGTCGCCCGGCTTGGCATCGTCGGCGCGGGCGTAATCGGCATTGGCGAACAGTGCGCCAAGGGCCATCAGGACTGCCGCGGCCGTGGCCACGGCACCGGCACGGCGCCGCCGGCGTGAAAACAGGCCGCCCATCCAGAATACCGCCAGCGTGTCGAGCAGCATCAGCACCAGCGCCGCGGCGACCATCGCGCCCTTCAGGTTGCGGGATTCGTCGAAAGCATACTGGATCGTGGTGACCGGAACGGCGACCTGCGGGCGCGCCAGCGGCTCGAACTTGGTTGCGGCATCGAGCAGATTATGGGCGAAGACGCCGGTCTCGGAACCATAGAGGCCCGGCGGGTTCTCGAAGGTCACCGGCAAAGCGCCGGCGCCCGGCACCAGCGGCCGCGCATCCGGCGTCGGCGGCCCCAGCGAGCCGTCGGCCGCGATCATCCGGTAGGGGGCCAGCGAGGTGGCGGCGGCCTCGGCATTGGCGACCGCCGCGCCCTGGTTGCGCGACAGCTGGACGATGCGGCGCAGCATCTCGACGAAGCTGCCCGAGATCGGCAGGTTCGACCATGTCGCCTCGGGCGTGACGTGGAACAGCACCAGCGTGCCCTTGCCTTTCTTCAGCCCGGTGACCAGCGGGGTGCCATCGGCCAGCGCCGCCCAGGTGCGCTCGACGATATCGGGTGTCGGCTCGGCCAGCACCTGCCTGCTCACGGTGACCTCGGTGGGCGGCGCCAGATCGGCGAACGGGCCGGCCTTGGGGAATTCGGTGACCGGCTGCGGCGACGTCCATGACAGGGCGCCGCCGAGCGAACGCTCGCCGATGCGCAGGCGGACCGGCAGCAAATCGTCATCATTGCCGGCGGCGGCCAGCCGCGAGCCGGCGAAACGCACCAGCGTGCCGCCATTGTCGACCCAGTCGACCAGCCTTTGCCGGACCTGTGCGGGAATGGTGCCGATGTCGGCCATGATGATCATCGCCGGCTTCTGGTCGAGGATCTGTGGGATGGCGTCGGCGAGATCGGCGCTGGAGGGTTCGACCAAGTCGGCGAAGGGCTGCAGCGCGCGCCTGATGTAGTAGAGCGGCGACAGAAGCGGCTGCGCCTGGTCTGCCTCGGCCTGTGACAGCAGCCCGACACGGCGGCGCTTGGAGCTTTCGTCGAGCACACGCACCGCGCCCGCCTGGCGCTCGCCGTCGAGCGCGATCGAGGCGAAATCATTGCGCAGCTCGAACGGCACCGCCATGGTGCCGGTGGCGGTGGCTTCGCCGGGCGCGAAGGTCAGCGTCGCATCGGCGATGCGGCGGCCCTTGTCGTCGAAGGCGCCGGCGATGACCTGCGCGGGCGCCGGGTCGCCCGGCGCGCGGATGGCGGTGAGGGCAAAGCCGTCGACCTGGTTGTCGGCGGCGGTCAGGCCGGTCAGGGAAAGCCGGTCGGCGGTTGCCCAGACGATGCGGGCGGCATTTTTCGACAAAAGCGTGTTGAAGGCGGCCTCGTCGCCCTTGGCCGCCAGTCCGTCGGCCAGCACGGCGACGCTGGCGCCGGGCAGGCCCTCCAGAACGCCGGCGACGCGGGCATAGACGGCGGGTCGATCGGTCGGGATTGGCCGCGGCTTGGCGGCGCGCAGCCGGTCGAGCGCGGCGGCGGCATCGAAGGGACCGATCTCCGCATTGGCCTTTTCGGCGGTGAAGGCGATGATGACCGGCACACCGTTCGAGCCGGCGTCGGCGATCAGCCGTTCGGCGGTGGCGACGCGCTTGTTCCAGTCGGCCGCACTTGCCCAGTCATTGTCGATGACCAGCGCAAGGGCAGCCCCCTCGGCCGGCAGCTTTTCGCGCGGGTTGAAGACCGGTTCGGCCAATGCCGCGACGATGAGCGCCGCCATCAGCAGCCTGAGCAGCGTCAGCCACCATGGGCTCTGCTGCGGCGTCTCCTCGCGCTTCAGCACCCGCGCCAGGATTTTCAGCGGCGGGAAGATCTCGCTCTGCGGCTTGGGCGGCGTCAGCCTGAGCAGCCACCATATCACCGGCAATGCCAGCAGGCCCCACAGCACCATGGGAGCGCCAAAGGAGAGCGGCAGCCAACTCATGCGACAGCCACCTTTCCGGCGCGAGCGGAGGTTGGCCCGGAATAACCCCCATCGGCGGTCATCGCCATGTGCAGGCGCACCAGTGCGTCGGACGCCAGCCGATCGGTGTGGTTGACGGTGAAACTCCAGCCGAGCCGTTTGCACCAGCCGGCCAATTCCGCGCGGCGGGCGGTGTAGAGCAGGCGATACTCGTCGCCGAGCATTTCGGCACGACCGGCGGTCAGTTTTTCGCCCGTCTCGGGATCGGTGAACTCGGTACGGCCGGCATAGGGGAAGGTTTCCTCGGCCGGGTCGGCGACCTCGATCAGATGCGCGCGCACGCCGTGGCGGGCGAGCACGTCGAGCCATTCCATCGTCTCTTCGACCGGATCGAGGAAATCGCTGGCGATGACGATGTCGCAGAACCGCCTGATGTCCGACAGATCAGGCTTGGCCGGCAGGTCGCCGGCATGCATCAGCTGGGCGGCGATGCGCTCTGCGCCGTTGCGGGCCGTGAACGGATCGGTCAGTCCCGGCCAGGCGATACGCTCGCCGCTGCGCGACAACAACTCGGCCATGGCCAGCGCCAGCACCAGTGCGCGCGATTGCTTGGAAACGCTGGCGCCGGTTGACTTGTAGAGCATGGATGGCGAGGGATCTGCCCACAGCCACACCGTATGGGCGGCCTCCCATTCGCGGTCGCGCACATAGGTGTGGTCGTCGCGCGCCGAGCGGCGCCAGTCGATGCGCGAAGAGTCGCCTTCGACATAGGGCCGGAACTGCCAGAAATTCTCGCCGATGCCGCGCTTGCGGCGGCCATGCCAGCCGGCGATCACGGTGTTGACGATGCGGCGCGCCTCGACCAGCAGGTCGGGCACAAGCGAAGCCCGCAACCGGCCACGGGCGAGCGCGTCGCGCGTCGCTGCCGGAGCCTGGACCTCGCCGATACGCGTCATCAAATCCCTTTCACAAGTTTCGCCACCACATCGCGCACGCTGGTGCCCTCGGCGCGGGCGGCGAAGGTCAGTGCCATACGATGCTGCAGCACCGGCTCGGCCAGGGCCCGCACATCGTCGATCGAAGGTGCCAGCCGCCCATCGTAGAGCGCTCGGGCGCGCGTGCACAACATCAGTGCCTGGCTGGCGCGTGGGCCGGGGCCCCAGGCGACATGCTTGTCGGTCTCGGCATTGCCCTGGCCCGGACGCGCCGAGCGCACCAGGGTCAGGATCGCCTCGACGACGCTTTCGGGCACCGGCATGCGGCGGATCAGCGTCTGGATCTCCTTCAGCCGTGCCGGCTGCAGCACGTTCTGGGCCTTCGCATCCTCGATGCCGGTGGTTTCCAGGAGGATGCGGCGTTCGGCCTCGATTTCGGGATAGAGGATGTCGACCTGCATCAGGAAGCGGTCGAGCTGGGCTTCGGGCAGCGGATAGGTGCCTTCCTGCTCCAGCGGATTCTGCGTCGCCAGCACGTGGAAGGGCGCCGGCAGATCGTAGCGGGCGCCGGCGATGGTAACGTGATACTCCTGCATGGCCTGAAGCAGCGCCGACTGCGTGCGCGGCGAAGCGCGGTTGATCTCATCGGCCATCAGCAACTGGGCGAAGATCGGCCCGGAGATGAAGCGGAAGGAGCGCTTGCCGGTCTCGTCCTGCTCCATCACCTCGGAGCCGAGAATGTCCGATGGCATCAGGTCGGGCGTGAACTGGATGCGGCGCGAATCGAGGCCGAGCACGACGCCCAGCGTCTCGACCAGCTTGGTCTTGGCAAGGCCCGGCACGCCGACCAGCAGCGCATGGCCGCCGGCCAGCAGCGCCACCAAAGTGCGCTCGACGACATTCTCTTGGCCGAAGATCACCCGGCCGACCCCGTCGCGGATCCTGGAAATGTCAGCCAGCGCCTTCTCGGCCTCAGCGATCATGTCCGTTTCGCTGATCGGGCTTTCCTTGACCATCACGCTCATGTCGTATCGATCCCTTTGGTTGGAAATACCGGCCCGCACCATATCATAGGTTGCCGCGATTCGGCCTCGCGTAGCGCCTATGGTCGAACTTAAATCACAGACTTAGGCTGACAAGCGGAACAACAGTGACTATTTCGTGACGATGACGGAACACGACGAACATCGCCAACAAAGCCTTACGCAGGCGACCGAGGCACGCGGCCTGGAGGCGCTGATCTCGCGCGCGGCGCGGGCCGGCAAGGGCGCGGCCCCCGTCGAGCGCTGGAATCCCGATTTTTGCGGTGATCTCGACATGGAGATCAAGGCCGACGGCACCTGGTTTTACCTGGGAACGCCGATCGGCCGGATGCCGCTGGTGCAGCTTTTCTCCTCGGTGCTGCGCAAGGACGCGGATGGCAGGACCTATCTGGTGACGCCGGTGGAAAAAGTCGGCATCCGCGTCGCCGACGCGCCGTTCATCGCCGTCGAACTGGATGTTTCGGGCAGCGGCGAGGAACAGATCATCACCTTTCGCACCAATGTCGGCGACGTGGTCGAGGCCGGACCGGAGCGGCCGCTGCGCTTCGTCGACGAGAACGAGACCGGCGGCCTGAAGCCCTATGTGCTGGTACGCGGCCGGCTGGAAGCGCTGGTGGCGCGGCCCGTCATGTACGAACTGGTAGGACATGGCGAGGAGATCGAGGTCGGCGGCGAGACCATGTTCGCGGTCCGCTCGAAGGGCGCTGTGTTTCCAATCATGCCGGCTGGCCAACTTAAGCGGCTGAGCGCATGATGGACCAGGTGTCACCGGCGCCGTTTTCATCGGCGGATTTTCGCGCGCGCTTTGCTGCGCAGCCGCAAGCGCATGCCGGCGACGATTATGGCGACCATCGCTTCAATCCAGGCCATCCGCGCCTCAACCAGGGCAAGGCGCTGCGCGACGCGGCGGTGCTGATCCCGGTGGTCGATCATGATGGTGAGGCCACGGTTCTCCTGACCAAACGGGCCGAAAAGCTGCGCAGCCATTCGGGGCAGGTGGCCTTTCCCGGCGGCACCATCGACCCGACCGACGCAAGCCCGGAAGCGGCGGCGCTGCGCGAGACCTTCGAGGAGATCGGGCTTGGCCGGGATCGCATCGAGATCATCGGCCGCATGCCGGACTATGTCGCCGGCAGCGGCTACAGGATCGCGCCGGTGCTCGGCATCGTTCGGCCCGGCTTCCAGCTGACCTTGAACGCCGACGAGGTCGATGCCGCCTTCGAGGTGCCGTTGCACTTCCTGATGGACCCGTTGAACCACAAGCGCGACAGCCGCATGTGGAACGATCTCGAATGGTTCTTCTACGACATGCCCTATGGCGACCGGCGCATCTGGGGCGTCACCGCCGGCATCATCCGTACACTCTATGAAAGGCTTTATGCGTGAGTGTTTCGATCGCGGGCAGGGCCGACTGGCTCACCGAAAAGCATTTGCAGCGCCTGCTTGCCGCCTTGGCCGAAGGCGGCGAAGAGGCGCGTGTCGCCGGTGGCGCGGTGCGCAACACGCTGATGGGCCAATCGGTCGCCGACGTCGACATCGCCACCACCTGTTTGCCCGAGGAAACCATCCGCCGCGCCGGGGCGGAAGGCTTCAAGCCGGTGCCAACCGGCATCGAGCACGGCACGATCACCGTCGTCGCCGGCGGCAAGCCCTATGAAGTCACCACCTTGCGCGCCGATGTCGAGACCGACGGCCGCCGCGCCAAGGTGTCGTTCGGACGCGACTGGAAGCTGGACGCCGAGCGGCGCGACTTCACCATAAACGCGCTCTATGCCGACGCCGACGGCACCGTCGTCGACCTGGTCGGCGGCATCGCCGACATCGAGGCGCGCCAGCTGCGCTTCATCGGCGATCCGGAGGCGCGCATCCGCGAGGATTATCTGCGCATCCTGCGCTTCTTCCGCTTCTTCGCCTGGTATGGCGAGGGCCGGCCGGACGCCGAAGGGCTGAAGGCCTGCGCCCGGCTGAAGGAGGGCTTGGCCCAGCTTTCGGCGGAGCGCGTCTGGTCCGAACTGAAGAAGCTCTTGTCGGCACCTGACCCGTCGCGGGCGCTGCTGTGGATGCGGCAGGCGAGTGTGCTGACCACCGCGCTGCCGGAAAGCGAGAAATGGGGCATCGATGCCATCCATGGGCTGACCAAGGCCGAAAAGGATCTCGGCTGGGCGGCGGATCCGCTGCTGCGGCTGGAGGCGCTTGTGCCGCCGGATGCCGCGCGCATGCAAACGCTTGCCGAGCGGCTCCGGTTTTCGACCGATGAAGCACACCGCCTGCGCTATTGGACACTCACGACCGCCGTCGAGCCGAAGATCACCGAGGGCGAACTGGCCAAACGACTCTATCGCGGCGACCGGAAAGGCTTTGTCGATCGCCTGCGGCTGTCGCTTGCGGCGGCGCGGGTGCGCGCTGTCGAGAACAATGACGCGCTGCTGGAGGCCGGCGGCTTTTCGCGCCTGCTGGCCTTCGCACTCAAATGGGAAAAGCCGGTGTTTCCGCTGAAGGGCGCCGATCTGACGGCGCTCGGCGCGACGCCAGGGCCGAAGCTGGGTGAGATCCTCAAGAACCTCGAGGCGGAATGGATCGACGCCGGATTTGCGCCGGACCGCGGCGCGCTGCTCGAACGCGCCGCGCAAGCCCTGAACGCCAGATAGGGTATTAGAGCACTTCACGGTTTCACGGAAACGGCGAACCGCTCTAACTCCTTGTTTAGACGCAATTCCCAAGGGCAAGCGCTACGCGCTTGTCCCGGGAAAACCGCTCACACTTTTCCTGGAATTGCTCTAGCAGCGATTCCTCAGGGAATGCTTCAAGTCAGGCTGCGTCGCGGACTTTTTCGATGCGCGAGCGGATCGCCTCGATCATCGTTTCGCGGATGACGGTCTCACCATGCGTCTCGCGCATATGCTCGACGGCACGGCGCATCACTTCGGCTTCCTCGTCGGCACGGGTGTGCCAGTCACAGCCGGGAACGAGCGACCCGCAGTGGAATTGCTTCATCGGATTTCTCCTTTTCCTCCATGGAGCCAGTCAAGGCTCCCTTTGGCCCACGGTCGATTACAGATGAGGGCTTCGGACCATGAGCAGGGTAGAAACGATAACACGGAAGGGGCTGTCTGGTTGCATCAAAGCGCCGTGCGCCTTGCGCTTACCTGACATTCACGGCCAGCGTACCTCTGGCGGCAGGCTGGACAGGATCGAGGCGACATTGCCGCCGGTTTTCAGGCCGAAGATGGTTCCGCGGTCGTAAAGCAGGTTGAATTCGACGTAGCGGCCACGGCGGATAAGCTGTTCGTCGCGGTCGCCGTCGGTCCAGTTCTCGTTGAAGTTGGCGCGCACGAGGTGGCCGTAGACGACAAGAAAGGAGCGCCCGACATCCTGGACGAAGTTGAAGTCGGCATTCCAGCCGCCTTTCTCCTCGCCCGAATGCAGCCAGTCGAAGAAGATGCCGCCGGTGCCGCGCGGCTCGTTGCGGTGGGCCAGGAAGAAGTACTCGTCGCACCAGGTCTTGAATTTCGGGTAGTCGGCGACGCCGGCGTTCTTCTCGCAGGCGAACTGCATGGCGCGGTGGAAGGCGACGGTGTCGGGATCGTCCTGGACGCGGCGGCGGTCGAGCACCGGGGTCAGGTCGGCGCCGCCGCCGAACCATTGGCGCGAGGTAACCACCATGCGCGTGTTCATGTGCACGGCCGGCACGTTGGGATTCCAGGGGTGCGCGATCAGCGAAATGCCGGATGCCCAGAAGCGCGGGTCTTCCTCGGCGCCGGGCATCTGCTTCCTGAACTCAGGCGAGAACTCGCCGTAAACGGTCGAGGTGTGCACACCGACCTTCTCGAAGACGCGGCCATGCATCATAGACATTGTGCCGCCGCCGCCCTTACCCTGGTCACGCTCCCAAGGCGTCTTCTCGAAACGGCCAGGGGACCAGGAGGCCAGTGGGCCCTGGAGATCCTGCTCGATCTGCTCGAAGGCGCCGCAAATGCGTTCGCGCAGCGCCTCGAACCACAGGCGGGCCTTCATCTTCTTCTCTTCGATGTCGGCGGGCAGGCCGGCGGGTATTTCGGGTCGTTCCAAGTGCCGTCTCCGATTGCGGGGCGGCGAGTCGACAAAAGACTCGTCTTTTCCGGGCGCGATCCCTAATCTCTTGAGGAACAGGGTCAAGTCCCGCTGCAGGGCCGCGCGTCTATTGGACGCGCAGGGAACGCCGCAGGACTTTGGTTTTGCGCGTGATCCTTGCCGAAACCCGGTTTCGGATCATGCGCTGCGGTGCAAGGAGTTTTTTCGTGCGCACCCCGGCAAGACCGCCGCTGGATGGCTTGAAGAAAAGGCTCGATCAAAGCCGGGCCGAGCGCGCACGCATGCCGCGCGACGGTTTCCTGCGCGAAACCTTCGTCCTGCCGCGCTCCGATGCGCGGCTCAAGGCCAAGGAATGGTTCGAGCGCTTTCCCAAGCAAGCCTACTGGACCGAGATCGAAAGCTGGTTCGAGCGCCCGGGCGACCTCATCGAGTTCACGATAAGGCGGTTGCCGGTGGCGGATTAGGATCCTATCACCAGACGCCTCGCCCCCGTGCCTTGCCTTGCCAGCCGGTCGCCCTTGTTCCGGAGCGGGCATTTGTCGATAGACATGCAGCCGCAGCCGATACAGTCGGTCAGCCCGTCGCGCAGTTTCTTCAACTGAGCGATCTTGTGGTCGAGCCCATCGCGCCAGGCGGTTGAAAGCAGGCTCCAGTCGTCGCGCGTCGGCGTGCGGCCTTCCGGCAGGGATGCCAGTGCCTCGCCGATCTCGGCGAGCGAGATACCGACCTCCTGGGCGATCCGGATGATCGCCACCCGCCGCAGCACGTCGCGGCCGTAGCGCCGCTGGTTGCCCGACGTGCGATGGCTGCGGATCAGCCCGCGCGCCTCATAGAAATGCAGCGCCGACACCGCGACGCCGCTGCGCATGGCCACCTGGCCGACCGTCAATTCCGTTACTGGAGCCATTTCCGACTTTTCCGCTTGACCTCAAGTTAAGTTGAGCTTGTAGCGAAGAAATGCTGATCGGGCAAATGACAGGAGAAGGCGATGTGCGCCTGGGTGAGAATGACCGGAGAAACCACTGTCGTCGGCGACGGCAAGAGCGCTGTCGACGGGCCGCCGATCCTATCCGAGCTGCCGGATGGCTTCGCCCGCCACCATGGCGACCGACAACGCGACGTTTATGCTGCGCGCGGCGCCCTGCATGGGGATGGTCAGCCGCGCGTCCGCCGCCTGATGGACAGGATCCGGCACGCCTGCGGATTCGCGGCCAAACAAGAGGATGTCGCCGTCGGCGAAGGTGAAGCCGGTGTAGGCGGCCGTGGCCTTGGTCGACAAGAGCACCAGCCGGTGCGCGCCGGCCTTGCGCCAATCCTCGAAGGCCTGCCAGTCGACATGGCGGGTCAGGGCAGCCATTTCGAGATAGTCCATGCCGGAGCGCCTGAGCGCCTTATCGGAGAGCGGAAAGCCGGCCGGCTCGATGATGTCGACGCCAAGCCCGAGGCACGCGGCGAAGCGCAGGATTGTCCCGGTATTGCCGGCAATGTCAGGCTGGTAGAGCGCGATGCGGAGACGACCGTTCATTTCCGCGTCCTTCTAATAAGTGGCAGATCGGCCACAGGGACCTCCCGGTTTTGGAAATTGCTGGACCTGCGGGTGGCCATTTTTTGCGAAGTCGGGTATACGGCCAGCATTGTCAACCCGAACCGATGGAGGGGTAATTCATGATGACCATGCACATCCAGCGCCCCTCTCGTGGGCTTACCTGCCTGCCGGCGGTTTCGGTACGACGATTCTCCTGACTCTCTAAGACTTGATCGCACCGATTCCCGCCGAAACACCTTTTCGGCTCTCGAAGGAATCCTGCGATGTTTTTCAAAAAGTCAAAAGGGCTGAACGCCCAATCTGAACATGTCCAGACCGACGCCTGGCGTCGTGTCCGGACCGACGCGACCCACGCCTCCGGCCGAATGCCGGCGGAGGATGTTGCTTCGCCTTTTTATCTCTATTTTCACACGGAGGACGGACCGATGTTCGATCCCTACAGAATACCGGGCTCCAGGAGCCTGCATATCCACCGGCTGCCGACCTGGGCGCTGCTGATCGGCGAAACCTATTCGTCTGCGGTCCATGCCGAAGTCCGCCGCCGCCCGCATCGCGGCATGCTGCCGGATGTCGATTTCTCGCGCGCCGTTCCCGATCCGAGCCGGCCGTCTTTGGTGCGCCGGATCATCCGGCTGATCCGGCCGGGCGCGAAAAACCGGGCTGCCGGCACGGTGTCGGCAGGATCGGCAAACGCGCCTGTCGGCGAAAAGCCCGCGAACCCCTATATAGCGCGAAGCAGGGCCGACGGTCAGGGTGATTCCGGACCGTCGGCCCTCGGCGCCATGCGGGCCGGGGACCTCGTACGTCGCCAAGCCGCATAAGCGGAAAACAGATTTTACAGGCATGACTCATGTTGTTGTTTAGCTGGTTTGAAAGAAGGCTCGATCCGTTCCCCGCAGCGGAACCGGTCGAGCCGCCCAAGACCCTGGTGGCCTTCTGCCTGCATTATACGCGCGGGGCATGGCCCTATATCCTCATCGATGCGGTGCTGGTGACGGCGATCGCCATCGCGGAAGTGTGGATGTTCGGCTTCCTTGGCCGCATCGTCGACTGGCTGTCGGGGCAGAATCGCGAAACCTTCCTGCAGACGGAGGGCTGGAAGCTCGCCGGCATGGCCTTCATCGTGCTGTTCGCGCTGCCCGGCACGGTGTGGCTGCATTCGCTGCTCAACCAGCAGACGCTGATGGGCAACTATCCCATGCGCATCCGCTGGCAGGTGCACCGCTATCTGCTCAAGCAGTCGATGAGCTTCTACCAGGACGAGTTCGCCGGCCGCATCGCCACCAAGCTGATGCAGACGGCGCTCGCCGTGCGCGAATGCGTCATCAAGGTGATCGACGTCCTGAACTACGTCATCGTCTACTTCCTCGGCATGCTGTTCATCGTCGGTTCGGCGGACTGGCGGCTGGCCGCGCCGCTGGGCGTCTGGCTGGTCGGCTACGTACTGTTGCTGCGCTTCTTCATTCCCCGACTGGGCAAGGTCGGCGAGGAGCAGGCCAATGCGCGCTCGATCATGACCGGCCGCGTTGTCGACAGCTACTCCAACATCCAGACGGTCAAGCTGTTTTCCCATGCGCGCCGCGAGGCCACTTTCGCCAGGGAAGGCATGATGGGCTTCCTCGACACGGTCTACCGGTCGATGCGGCTGGTGACGGTGCTTTTCGGCACGCTCTACATATTGAACGCGCTGCTCCTGTTCTCGGTCACCGTCATCTCGCTGTGGCTGTGGATGGGGCAAGTGGTGACGATCGGCGCGGTCGCCGTGGTCATCGGCCTGGTGCTCAGGATGTGGGGCATGTCGCAATGGATCATGTGGGAGATGTCGGGCCTGTTCGAGAACATCGGCACGGTGCATGACGGCATCGCCTCGATCTCGCTGCCGCGCCTTGTCGAGGACAGGCCGGATGCGAAGGAGATCGCCGTCTCCAAGGGCGAGATCCGTTTCGAGGATATCCGCTTCCACTACGGCAAGCAGAAGGGCGTCATCGAAAACCTGTCGCTGGCGGTGAAGTCTGGCGAGAAGGTCGGCATTGTCGGCCGCTCGGGGGCCGGCAAGTCGACGCTGGTCAACCTCTTGTTGCGTTTTTACGACCTGGAGGGCGGCCGGATCCTGATCGACGGCCAGGAGATCGCCGGTGTGAAACAGGATTCGCTGCGGGCCCAGATCGGCATGGTCACGCAGGACACCTCGCTTTTGCATCGTTCGGTGCGCGAGAACATCCTCTATGGCCGCCCCGACGCCACCGAGGAGATGCTCGTCGAGGCGGCGCGGCGGGCCGAGGCTTTGGACTTCATCGGCGGACTTTCGGACCACAACGGCCGCAAGGGGTTTGACGCCTATGTCGGCGACCGCGGCGTCAAATTGTCCGGCGGCCAGCGGCAACGCATCGCCATCGCTCGCGTTATGTTGAAGGATGCACCGATACTTATCCTTGACGAGGCGACGTCGGCGCTGGATTCCGAGGCCGAGGCGGCCATCCAGGAGAATCTCTACAAGCTCATGCAGGGCAAGACCGTCATCGCCATCGCGCATCGGCTTTCGACCATCGCGGCGATGGACAGGCTCGTGGTGATGGATCAGGGTCGTGTCATCGAGGAAGGTTCGCACGACGAACTGGTCGCCAAGGGCGGGCTCTACGCGCAGCTCTGGCAACGCCAGTCGGGCGGGTTCCTGCTCGAGGACATACCGACCGAAGTCGCCAACGACGCAATTGCAAAGGGCCAAGCTGCCGAATGATGACAGCCGTCTATCGCTGGTTCGAGAACTGGGTCTATCCGTTCAGGGAGCCGGCGAATCTTCGGCCACCGGCGAGCGTCGGCGGTTTTCTCTGGCATTATGTCGGCCAAGCGAAATTCGCCTTCTTCGCCATGCTGGTCATAGGCGGCATCGCGCCGCTGGTCGAAGCCGGCCTGTTCTACTTCGTCGGGCGGCTGGTCGATATTCTCGACCAGCTTCCCGGCGAGCGCAGCTGGCATGCGCTGTGGACCGCCGCCGGCCCCGAACTGGTGTTCATGGTCGCGGTTGTGCTGGTCGTCCGCACCATCGTCGTCGGCCTGTCGGCGCTGGTCGACGAGCAGACGATCACGCCCGGCTTCTACAATCTGGTCCGCTGGCAGGCGCATCGCCACGTGTCGCGCCAGTCCTACGCATTCTTCCAGAACGATTTCGCCGGCCGCATCGCCACCAAGGTCTGGCAGGCGGGCCAGGCCACCGGCGACCTGATGGAGAGCTTCATCGAGGTCGTCTGGTTCATGCTCGTCTATACGGTCACGACGCTGGCGCTGGTCGCGGGGCTCGATCTCAGGCTGGCGGCGCTGGTGGTGATCTGGATCGTGGCCTTTGGCTGGCTGGCCAGGCTCTATTTGCCGGCGATCCGCAAACATGCCGAGGCGACCGCCGAGGCGGGCTCGATGATCAACGGCCGCATCGTCGATTCCTATTCCAATGTGCAGACGCTGAAGCTGTTCGCGGCCGATGGCGACGACCGCTATATCAGGAACGGCTTCGACATCTATCTCGACGCGCTGCGGCCTTTCACCCGCAGGCTGACCGGCGTGCGCATGGCGCTGACGACCTTGTCGGGCATCATGATCACGGCGATCGGCTGTTTTGCCGTCTATCTCTGGGTCGAGGGCTCGATCACCGTCGGCGCGGTCGCCTTCACGCTTTCGCTGGTGCTCAGGCTCAACATGCTGCTCGGCCGGCTGATGATGCAGCTCAACAGCATTCTGCGCAATCTCGGCGTGCTGGAGAATTCCAAGGCGCTGATCTCGCAGCCGCTCGGACTCACCGACGCACCCGATGCGAAGGAGCTCGTCGTCGCCGGCGGGCGCATCGACGTGAAGAATGTCGAGTTCCATTACGGCAAGGGGTTCGGTGTGCTGAACGGCATCGACCTTGTCGTGCGGCCGGGCGAGAAGGTCGGGCTGGTCGGGCCGTCGGGTGCGGGCAAAACGACACTCGCCAATCTGATCCTGCGGCTCTACGAGCTGGAAAGCGGCTCCATCGCCATCGATGGCCAGAATGTTTCCCGGGTGACGCAGAACTCGTTGCGCGCCAATATCGGCGTCGTCAGCCAGGACACCGCCCTGTTCCACCGCTCGCTGCGCGACAACATCAAGCTCGGCATGCCCGACGCGACCGATGCCGAGGTGATCGCGGCGGCGAAGAAGGCCGAGGCGCATGATTTCATCCTGGGCCTGCGGGACAACAGGGATCGCGCCGGCTACGAGGCCTTTGTCGGTGAGCGCGGCGTGAAACTGTCGGGCGGCCAGCGCCAGCGCGTGGCGATCGCGCGTGTCTTCCTCAAGGACGCGCCGATCCTGATCCTCGACGAGGCGACCTCGGCGCTCGATTCCGACATCGAGGCGGCGATCCAGGAGAACCTCACCCGGCTGATGGAGAACAAGACGGTCATCGCCATCGCCCACCGGCTGTCGACGATCGCCGCGCTCGACCGCCTCGTCGTGCTGGATGGCGGCCGCATCGTCGAACAAGGCACGCATGACGAACTGGTGGCGCTCGACGGGCTCTATGCGCGGCTGTGGAAGCGGCAGTCCGGCGGCTTCCTCTATCACGAGGAAAGCGTGCTCGAAGAGACGCGGCCGGCGGAGTAGGCGCATGGGTGGATCGCTCAGGGCCAGCCCAGGGATCGGTTATGAGCTCAAGCGGCTCCGGCCGACCACGCCGGCCTTCGACAGGCTGAAGGACGAGAGCCGGCTGGAGGGCTACTGGATGCTGGTGCGCCTGGCGGATGGCTGGTCAAGTGGCCGTAACAAGTTCCTGAAGCGAGGCGAGGCGCTTTACGGGGCATGGCATGGCCGCGACCTCGCCGGTGTCTGCGGGCTGAACATCGATCCTTATGTCGAGGGCAGGAGCCATGGCCGGGTCCGGCACCTGTTCGTCGGCGCGCCTCACCGTCGCGCCGGCCTTGGCCGCATGCTGGTCGAGACCGTCATCGATCGGGCACGCCGCTATTTCACCGTGTTGAACACCCGCGCGCCGCGGGAAGCCTTCATTTTTTATGAACGGCTTGGCTTTGAGCGCGTGGAAGGCGAAGAATTCGTCACCCATCGCATGGTGTTCGGAAAGGGGAACTGAAATGTCCTTGCGTCCGCCATCTCATCTTGCCGGCGCCTCGGCCGCTGAAGCGGCCTTCGATGCGCTTGGCCATGAGGTCCTGGCCGAGAAGGCGGCCGCGCTCGGCCGTGCCGGACAGCGCGTGGAAGAAACCCTGGCCAGGCTGCGCGACAATGGCGACGAGCAGTCGCGCCCCCTTCTGCTCAAGGAGGCGGCCGCCGCGGTGCATGGCTATTTCATCCAGCGAGAACTGTGCGGCCTGCGAAGGCACGACGCCGTGATCCGCGAATACGACATCCCCAAAGCCGTCCTGGTCAGGCTTGGCGCCATGTAGGGGACTTTTTGTCGACCATAATCTTTTCCGAAAACCGGGTCCCACTTTTCGGGATCATGGTCACTCCAGCCATTTCGTGATGAAGCTGCCGTTCTCGTGGATGTCGGTGGTCTCCAGCGGCCCCGGACCGAGATTGGTGAATTTGTGCGGCGTGTGAGGCGGCACGATGACGATCTGGCCGGCGGAGGCCTCGATTTCCCTGTCGCCGATGGTGAACAGGCCGGCGCCCTGGCGGATGATGAAAATCTCCGCGTAGGGATGGGAGTGCAGCCGCGGGCCGCCGCCGACATCGGCCAGGTAGTTGAAGATCAGGCAGGAGTTGGAGCCGTAGGCACCGCATTGCAGCTCGCCCTTCCAGCGGTCGGGACGAACGGCCCATTCCTCACGGTCGATGACGTGCGCCATGCCAGGGAAGATAGATCACACCGGTGTCCTGAGTCGAGGTAAACAAGGACGCCCGATTTTGCTGATATTTCCCGGTTGTTTAGCGTCCTTTCGCGGCCGTTCCCCGCCTTGCCGCGCAATAGGGGATTTTGTCCCCGCGACAATCTGCCCTTGTGCCTTGACCCGTCTGGACAAAAACGGGCTTCACGCATAAACCGAAGTCCAAATGCCGGAGGAATTCGCTAGCCTGTTCGCCATGCGCTGTCGGGTTGGCGTGATTGAGCGGGGAACAAGGCTCGGCCACCGGCGCGGAAGAGGCGAAAGGATCAGGCACCCGTGAGCGCAACCGACATCCACGATCCCAATCGTCGAGATTTTCTTTACGTCGCCACCGGCATGGCGGCCGTGGTCGGAGCCGGTGCCGTCGCCTGGCCGTTCATCGACCAGATGCGCCCCGATGCCTCGACGCTGGCGCTCGCCTCGGTTGAAGTCGACGTCGCCTCGCTGACGCCGGGCATGTCCTTGATCGTCAAGTGGCGCGGCAAGCCGGTGGTGGTGCGCAACCGCACCGAAAAGGAAATGAAGGACGGCGAGGCGGTCAACCTTTCCGATCTCAAGGATCCGATCGCCCGCAACGCCAATCTGCCGGCCGACGCGCCGGCGACCGACGCCAACCGCACCACGCCCGGCAAGGAAGCCTGGATGGTGATGGTTCAGGTCTGCACGCATCTGGGCTGCATCCCGCTCGGCCAGGAAGGCGATTTCGGCGGCTGGTTCTGCCCATGCCACGGTTCGCAATACGATACCGCCGGCCGCATCCGCAAAGGCCCGGCGCCAGAGAACATGGCTGTGCCGGTATTCAAGTTCATTTCCGATACCAAGATCCTTATCGGTTGAGGCAGGGGATATTTCGATGAGCGAGGGACACTCGACCTATACGCCCAAAACCGGTCTCGGACGCTGGTTCGACGCCCGCATGCCGCTGCCGCGGCTGGTTTATGACAGCTTCATCGCCTATCCGGTGCCGCGCAACCTCAACTATGCGTGGACCTTCGGCGGCATCCTGTCGATCATGCTGGTGGCGCAGATCCTGACCGGCATCGTGCTGGCCATGCACTACTCGAACGACACCACGCTCGCCTTCGATTCGGTCGAGAAGATCATGCGCGACGTGAATTCCGGCTGGCTGTTGCGCTACATGCATGCCAACGGCGCCTCGTTCTTCTTCGTCGCCGTCTATATCCACATTTTCCGAGGCCTCTATTACGGCTCCTACAAGACACCGCGCGAACTGCTGTGGATCCTGGGCTGCATCATCTACCTCCTGATGATGGCGACCGGCTTCATGGGCTACGTGCTGCCGTGGGGGCAGATGAGCTTCTGGGGCGCCACCGTCATCACCGGCTTCTTCAGCGCCATACCGCTGGTCGGCGAGTGGATCCAGCAATTGCTGCTTGGCGGCTTCGCCGTCGACAATCCGACGCTCAACCGCTTCTTCGCGCTGCACTATCTGCTGCCGTTCATGATCGCAGGCGTTGTCGTGCTGCACGTCTGGGCGCTGCATGTCGTGGGCCAGTCGAACCCGACCGGCATCGAGGTCAAGTCGAAGACCGACACCGTCGCCTTCACGCCCTACGCGACGATCAAGGACGCGTTCGGCATGATCGTGTTCCTGTTCTTCTTCGCCTACTTCGTCTTCTACCTGCCGAACTATCTCGGCCATCCGGACAACTACACGGTCGCCAACCCGCTGAAGACCCCGGCCCACATCGTCCCTGAATGGTACTTCCTGCCGTTCTACGCGATCCTGCGCGCCATCACGTTCAACATCGGGCCGATCAACTCCAAGCTCGGCGGCGTGCTGTGCATGTTCGGCGCCATCGCCATGCTGTTCCTGGTGCCGTGGCTCGACACTTCCAAGGTGCGCTCGGCCGTCTACCGGCCCTGGTACAAGCTGTTCTTCTGGCTGTTCGTGGCCGATGCCATCCTGCTTGGCTGGCTGGGCTCGCAGCCGGCGGAAGGCAGCTATGTGTTCATGGCGCAGATGGCAACGCTGTTCTACTTCGCCTTCTTCCTGATCATCATGCCGGTCCTCGGCCTGATCGAGACGCCGCGCAGGCTGCCGAACTCGATTACCGAGGCGGTTCTGGAGAAGAACAAGGGTGGCAGCGGGCATCCGGCGGGCGCCACGGCCGCACCACAGACCAAGGGCTGAGCGGTAGAGAATCTAAGGGGATTTGGCATGAAAAAGATTCTCACCTCGCTTGCGCTGATCGGCCTTGTGGCCGCCGGCACCGCGGCGTTCGCGGCCGAAGAGGCGCACAATGCGGCGGCTCCGACGCATTTCCCGATCAACGAGCCGAAGGAAATGGGCTGGAGCTTCACCGGCCCGTTCGGCACCTATGACAAGGCGCAGCTGCAGCGCGGCCTGAAGGTCTACAAGGAAGTCTGCTCGGCCTGCCATTCGATGAACCTGGTGGCGTTCCGCACGCTGTCGGACCTCGGCTACAACGACGCGCAGATCAAGACGCTGGCGGCCGAATACACCATCCATGACGGCCCCAACGATGCCGGCGACATGTTCGACCGTCCCGGCAAGCCGTCGGACCATTTCCCGGCGCCGTTCGCCAATGAGCAAGCCGCTGCTGCCTCCAACGGCGGCGCTGCCCCGCCCGACATGTCGCTGCTGGCCAAGGCGCGCGGCGTCGAGCGCGGCTTTCCGCAGTTCGTCTTCGACATCTTCACCCAGTATGACGCCGGCGGTCCCGACTACATCCATTCGCTGCTGACCGGCTACGACCAGACGCCGCCGGCCGGAATGGTCATCCCGGAAGGCACGCACTACAACCCGTACTTCATGTCGGGCGTGTCGCTGAAGATGCCCAAGCCGCTCTCCGACGGTCAGGTGACCTATGACGACGGCTCGCCGCAGACCGTCGACCAGTATTCCCGCGATGTGGCTGCCTTCCTGACATGGGCAGCCGAGCCGCACATGGAGGCCCGCAAGAAGATGGGCTTCCGCGTGCTGGTGTTCCTGCTTCTGTTCGGCGCGCTCGTCTACCTGACCAAGCGCAAGGTGTGGGAAGGCGTGGCGCACTAAGGCCGCGCCGGCACCTGAAAATGCAAGGGCGCCGAAAGGCGCCCTTTTCTTTTCGGCCGCTTACCGGCAAAACTGTAAGGCAACGGAACAATTGCCCATGAAATCCTCCCTGGAAGAGACCCTGCTGTCGGCCATCCGCACCATCCCCGATTACCCCAAGCCAGGCATCCTGTTTCGCGACATCACCACGCTGCTTGGCAATGCGCGCGCCTTTCGCCGCGCCATCGACGAGCTGGTGCATCCCTATGCCGGGCAGAAGGTCGACAAGATAGCCGGCATCGAGGCACGCGGCTTCATCCTGGGTGGCGCCGTCGCCCATCAGCTCTCGGCCGGCTTCGTGCCGATCCGCAAGAAGGGCAAGCTGCCCTATGAGACGGTGCGCGTCGCCTACAGCCTGGAATACGGGCTGGACGAGATGGAGATGCACAAGGACGGCGTTTCACCGGGCGAGAAGGTGATCCTGGTCGACGATCTGATCGCCACCGGCGGCACGGCGGAAGCGGCGGTCAGGCTTCTGCGCCAGATCGGCGCCGATATACTGGCGGCATGCTTCGTCATCGACCTGCCGGATCTGGGTGGCCGCGCCAAGCTCGAGGCGCTCGGTGTTCCGGTAAGGACGCTGATCGGGTTCGAGGGACATTAGATCTTTCCCTCGCCCGGTTTGCGAGGAGGGAGGCGAGCAAGGCGAGCGGAGCAGGGGTATAGTACGACCGTCGAGTGCAAGACACCACCGCTGGCGCCGCCCCTCATCCGCCCTTCGGGCACCTTCTCCCCGTAAACGGGGCGAAGGAAGAAATCACTCCACTTTCACCAGCACGGCGCTCTCAAACTCCAGCACCTTGTCGCCGGTCGAATCGAAAGCTTCCGAGCGCAGCGACAAAAGCCGCCAGCCGGGGCGTGACGAGATCGGGCGGTGGGACAGCGCGGTGCGGGTGAAGGTGACGGTCTCGCCGGCGAAGACCGGTTTCAGCCATTTCAGGTTCTTGAAGCCGGGCGAAGGGCCGAATTCGGGCGCCGGGCCAGGACCGGTCCACTCGGCGCCCATCCGGCTTTCGAGGTTGAGCTTCATCCAGGTGGCGGCGGTGTGCCAGCCGGAGGCGCAGAGCCCGCCGAGCAGGCTTTTCCTGGCCGCCTCCTCGTCGATGTGGAAGATCTGAGGGTCGTATTTGCGGGCAAACGCCTTGATCGCCTCGGCTTCGAACTTGTGCGAGCCCAGCGTGACGGTGGTGCCGATGCGGAAGAATTCGTCCAGGGTCATGCCATATTCCCCGCCGCGTCACGCGTCAGGAACATGACGGAGTTCTCAAGCTCGAAGACGCTTTCGCCACGCTGGTTGACCAACTCGCTGCGCAAGGTGACGAAACCGAGATCCGGCTTCGACTTCGACAGGCGCTTGGCAAGCACGACCATGGTGCCGACCAGCCTGTCGCCAGCCAGGACCGGCTTCTTCCACCTGACCTGGTCGACGCCGGGCGCACCCTGGCAGGTGGAGTCCAAGAGGAACGCGTCGCACCACATGCGCATGAACATGGCGCAGGTGTGCCAGCCGGAGGCCGAGAGGCCGCCCAGGATGCTGGCCTTGCCGGCTTCCTCGTCGAGATGCATGGGCTGGGCATCGAACTCGCTGGCGAATTCGATGATCTCGGCGGCGGTTACCTGTTTGGTGCCGAGGTCGAACGAGGCACCCTCGACGAAATCCTCATAGGCCCATGTCTTTCCGGTCATGGTCTGGAATCCCTGCGGAACGCGCGACCCGCATGGATCGGCAAACCCGGATGCAGGCCAGGGGCGATTTGGTCAAGTCCTTTCTGGTGAGCCAGCGTAGGCAGCGGGCACCCGCGGCAGCGGTCAGAGCCAGCCGCGGCGGCGGAAATACCAGAAGGGCAGGATCGCCGACAGGATCATCAGGCCGATGGCGAAGGGATAGCCAAGCTCCCATTTCAGCTCGGGAATGATATCGAAATTCATGCCGTAGATCGAGGCGACCAGCGTCGGTGGCAGGAAGATGACGGCGGCGACAGAAAAGATCTTGATGATGGCGTTCTGCTCGATCGAGATCATGCCGAGCGTGGCGTCGAGCAGGAAGGAGATCTTCTGCGACAGGAAGGTGGCGTGGTCGGCGAGCGACAGCACGTCGCGCGACAAGGTCTTGATGCGGGCGCGCACATCCTTGCTCATCTTGGTCTGGGTGGCGACATGGGCGAGGAAGCCGGCGAGGCGCTGCAGCGAGATCAGGCTGTCGCGGACGGAAGAGGTGATGTCCTCCTTGCGGCCGATGGCTTTGAGCAATTCCTGAAAGTCGCGGTTGCGCTTCGACACCTTGGTCGAGCGTGCCTCGAAAATGTCGCGCGAAATCCCCTCGATGTCGCGGCCTGCGCGCTCAAGGATGTCGGCGAGACGGTCGACGATCGCCTCCAGCAGGCCGATCAGGATGGTGTCGCCGCTGGTGCAGCCGGTCGCCACCTTCTCGGCGCGCAGCGGGAAGGTCTTGAAGGCCTTGGGTTCATGATAGCGAATGGTGATCAGCCTGTTGCCGGCGAGCGCGAAGGTGACCGGCGACATCAGGGGATCGTCGACCTCGGTCTGCGCGGGCAAGGTGGCGGTCATAAAGTAGGCGCCGTCCTCGATGTAGAGGCGGCTGGAAATCTCGATCTCCTCCATCTCCTCGCGGGTCGGGATGGCGACCCCGAGCCAGCTTTCGATGGTGGCCTCTTCCTCCTTGGTCGGATTGACCAGATCGGCCCAGACGACCCTGTCGCCATCCGCCAGCAGGTCGTCGACGACGCGCAGGCGATCATTGTCCACGACAAATGCCTTGATCATCGCCAGATCTCCCCTGCGAAGGTGCGTTCGGATTGCGCGTCGTGTCGGATTGCACGGCTCTTCGTCGTGTGCGCGACCGTGTGCCTGCCGCTTAGACCCGTGGCATGACAAAATCAAGACAAGCCCCACCGGGACAGGCCGCCATCGGCCGCTCAGAAAAACTCGTCGAGGAGCCGATACCAGGAAAGCTTCGCCGGCTCTGCTTGCGGTGGTCCGTAGCGTTCGAGAAAGGGCTCTATCCAGGTTTCGCCGATGTTATAGCGGATGCTCCAGCAGGCGAGCGCCAGATCCTGGTGGCGATCGGCGACGCCCAGCCGGCCGCAATCGATGAAACCGCTGAAACGGCCCCGGGCAGCCATGACATTCGGCAGGCAGGCATCGCCATGGGTGACGACAAGATCCTCGCTTGCTGGCCTCAGCGCCTCAAGCTCGGCGAAGGCTTTTGCAGGGCTCCAGCCCTGCCTCTCATCGTCGAAATCGTCTTCGTCGACGACGCCGGCCTCCATGCGCGATCGCGCGGCCGCGATGCGCCTGAAGAGGCGATGGTCGAAGGGGCAGGAGCCGATATCCAGCGCGTGCAGGTCGCGAAGCGCGCTGGCCATGATCTCGATGACATCAGCCGGATCGATCGGCGCCGACGCCAAATCCTCGCCGGCGACGGCCGACATCAGCAGCCAGTCGTGACCGGCATGGCTTTCCATGGCGATCACATCGGGGCAGGCGATGCCTTGTCCGGCAAGCCAGCGCAACCGCGCGGCTTCATCGGCGAGTTCGGCAAACGGACCGTTCCGCTCGCATTTCAGGAACAGGGCCGGCTTGTCGTCGGCCACCAGTCGGAACACGCCGGCCTGTGATCTGCCGATGGTTTGCCGGTGCCAGCGATAGCCGGAGAGCCTGTTCTTCAGCTCCCGCGGCAGTTCATTTTCGGAGACGAAGTTCATCGACAGGGATCGGCAGGCCGGGGATTGGGAGACCGGGCTCTGGTGTCCGGCCTCCCGATATCCCTATCTGGCGTTCGGCAGGATCTGGTGCAGCACGATGGCCCAGACGGCGCCGAAGGCGATGGACGAGCCGAGAATGTACTGCACGATATCCGGAAGCGTCTTGACGAAATCCGGCGGCGCCAGCGTGGCAAACAGTGCCATCAGGATCGGCAGGCCGATGACCAGCATGTTCCTCTCGGTCAGCGGCGTGCCGCGCACCACGCGAAAGCCGTTCATGGCGATGACGACGCACAGCACGCCGAAGACGCCGCCGATGACCGGTCCCGGGATCGAGGCGATGACCGCTGACAGCTTGCCGATCAGACCGAACAGCACCAGGAAGATGCCGGCCGCGGCAAAGGCGGCGCGACTGGCGATGCCGGTGATGGCGATGATGCCGGCATTGGAAGAGTAGCCGGTGACCGGCGTGCTGCACAGCAGGGCGCTGACCAGGCAGCCGAGGCCTTCGCCGGTGGCGCCCCGGTCGAGCTGTTCATCCGACAACGGCTTGTCGATGACGGCGCCGACCGCGAACCAGGTGCCGGTGGTTTCGGCCAGGACGACGATATAGACGATCAGCATCGTCAGCGTCGCCGACAGCGAGAAGGTCACGTCGAGGTTGAGGAACGCAATGCGCGGCATGGAAAACCAGGTCGCGGCGGAAACGCCCGTCATGTCCAGCTGGCCCATGAAGGCGGCCGCGACGCTGCCGGCCACAAGCGCGATGATGACGGAAAGCAGGCGCAGCCACGCGCCTTTCGCGCCAAGCGCCATGCCGGTCAGCATGCAGCCGACAAGCACCGCCGCCGCGATGAAGGCGAGGATGATGTTGCCGCCGACGGTGGCGGTGGCGTGGACGGCGAACACGCTTTCCTTGAGTGCCACCGGCATCAACGCGACGCCGACCACGATGATGATGGCGCCGCCGACGATGGGCGGCACGAAACGGTTGACGAGGCGATGGAAGATCCTTGTCGGCGACCCGAGCAGCATGACCAGTATGGCGCCGGGAATGAGCGCGCCGATCACCGCCGACAGCCCGCCAACGCCACCGCCAGCACCGAAGGCGATCGCCAGCACCGCGCCGATCGGGACGAAGGACGGTCCTTGCACCACAGGCAGCCGCATCAGGAGCTGCGACTGGATCAGCGTCGCGATGCCCGCCGCCACGAAGGCCGACTGGATGAAGGCGCCGGCATCGCCGACGCTGAAGGCGAGCACCGATGCGATGATGAACGGCACGATGTAGACGTCCATCGCCAGCACATGCTGGAGGCCGAGCAGGGCGGCCTTGCCCAGGGGCAACGGATCGTCCGGCTGGGCGATCAAAGTGATTTCTGGCGCAACGCGTTCCATGATGTCCCCTCTGGAAATCTCAACACGATCATGTGATCAGTCGCCGGCAAAGGACAGCGGCGCAAAGGTTTGCCAACTGTTTTTTAGTGGGCCACGCAGTGACGGTCTCACGCGCCAGCGCAACCGGAGCGACAGATGACAAGAGAACCTTTCACGCTGCTCGGCACCGCCTTCCACACGCCGGAGCGCGGCAGGCTGGAAGTGCTGGAAGATCATCTGTTCAGCATCGATGCGCAGGGGCGGATCGCCGAGATCCTGGCGCCCGGCCATCCGGACCATGCGGCGCGGGTAAGCGATGCCAGCCTGTCCGGTACGCTGGTGCGGCTTGCCGACGGCCAGTTCCTGCTGCCCGGCCTGGTCGACCTGCACATCCATGCGCCGCAATGGCCGCAGATGGGCAAGGCGCTCGATGTGCCGCTCGAGGTCTGGCTGCAGAAATATACATTTCCGCTCGAGGCCCGCTACGCGGACGTCGACTATGCCCGCGAGATCTATGCCGATCTGGTCGACAATCTTCTGGCCAACGGCACCACCACGGCGCTCTATTTCGCCACCGTCCATGTCGAGGCGAGCCTGGCGCTTGCCGGGATTTGCCTGGAAAAGGGTCAGCGCGCCCTGGTCGGCAAGGTGGCGATGGACGATGCCCAGCAGTGCCCGCCCTTCTACCGCGATGCCGATGCGGCGAGTGCCGTTTCGGACACCAGGCGGTTCATCGTGGCGGTCCAGTCACTGGATTCGGGCGAGAGACCGCTGGTCCAGCCGGTGATCACGCCGCGCTTCATCCCGAGTTGCACGGATGCGGCCTTGCGGGGACTGGGTGAACTCGCGACGGAATTCGGCTGCCATGTGCAGACGCATTGCTCGGAGAGTGACTGGGCAAAGCAATTCGTGGAGGAGCGCTTCGGTCAGACCGATGCGGCCAGCCTGGACGGTTTCGGCCTGCTCACCCGCCACACCATCCTGGCGCATTCGAATTTCATCGACGGGCAGGACATGGACCTCATCAGGGAGAAGGGTGCCGGCGTCGCCCATTGCCCGCTCTCAAATGTCTACTTCGCCAATGCGGCGTTCCCGCTGCGCGTGGCACTCGACCGGCAGATGCATGTCGGACTGGGAACGGATGTTTCGGGGGGCTACAGCCCCTCTCTGTTCGACGGCTGCCGGCACGCTCTGTCGGCGTCGAGGACGCTGCATAGCGGCGTGCATGCCGGCCTGCCGCCCGAGCAGCGCGGCGCGCCCGGCGAGCCGATCACGCATCAGGAGGCGTTCTGGCTGGCGACCGCCGGCGGCGCCGAAGCGCTCGACCTGCCGACAGGCAGCTTTCGCGTCGGGCACGAATTCGACGCGCTGTTGATCGACACCAAGGCAAGCACCTCGAACATCCGCATCAACGCCGCCGACGACACGCTTGACGATGTCTTCCAGAAGATCGTGCTCAACGCGGCGCGGGCGAATATCGCCAGGGTCTGGGTGAGCGGCCGGATGGTGGCGGGGCAATAGAAGGGCTGCGTCCCGCCAATCGACCTGGACGAGAACAATTCCAGGAAAAGTGTGAGCGGTTTTCCGTCCGGAATTGCGTCAAAACAAAGAGCTAGAGCGGTTCGCCGTTTCCGCGAAACGGTGAAATGCTCTAGGCGCGCGCTGTTTCCGCAGCGGCCTCGCTCTTCGGCTTGAGCAGCATGTCCTTGGCGGCAATCAGCGCGCCAACCGTGATCAGCGCGCAAGCGAGCGCCACGGACCAATGGAAGACGCCGAAGCCCGCCAGCAGCAGCACGATCACCGAGAACAGCGGCGCGGCATACGAGATCGCGCCCAGGATCATGATGTCTCCGTGCTTGCAGCCATAGTCCCATGCGTAAAAGCCGGCGCCGAGAGGGATCACGCCCAGAACGGCGATGGCGCTCCATTGCGTCGGTGTTTGAGGCCAGACCGTGGTCTCAAGCGTGAGGTGCAGCGTGAAGGCGACCGCTGCGGTGATGAGGCAGTAAACGGCGACCACATCGGTCGGAACCTGGCCAAAGCGGCGCGACAGGACGGAATAACCGGACCAGACGAAAGCACAGAACAGCGCGATGACGTGGCCCGGTTTCACCCCGTCGGCGAGCCCGACGCTTCCGCCCTTCGTGATGACGACGATGGCGCCTGCCAGGCCGAGGACCACACCGGCAATATGGTGAGGTTTAAGCCGTTCTCCCGGCAGGAAGGCGGCGAAGACAACGATCAGCAATGGCCAGAGATAGGCGATCAGGCTCACTTCAACGGGCGGGGCCGACTGGATCGCGAAAAAGTAGGCACAATGGTAGATGCACAGCCCTGCCGTGCCGATTGCCCAGACCTGCCATGGCTGCCGCAGCGACCTGATCGCCGAGGGCCGAACGATCCAGCTGGCCGCTCCGACGGAGCCGCCGAGCAGAAATGTCATGGCGGCGAGTTGAAAGGGCGGAATCGGTCCGGCCGCGGTCGAAAGCAGCGCGAGGAACGACCAGGTCAGAATGGCCGAGAAACCGACCAGGGTTGGGATCGTCCTGTTCATGTTCGCCCTTCCGCTTCATTGACGGGATAGCGGAAAGGACCGGCTGATGGCAGCCGCGTACGGCCTCACCCTGTCTGGAATGCGACGCGGCTGTTCACGTGTTGAACTTGAACAGCATGATGTCGCCGTCCTGGACGACATATTCCTTGCCTTCGTCGCGCGCCTTGCCGGCTTCCTTGGCCGCCACTTCGCCGCCCAGCGTGACGAAGTCGTTGTAGGCGATGGTCTGGGCGCGGATGAAACCGCGCTCGAAATCGGTGTGGATGACGCCGGCGGCCTGCGGGGCCTTGTCGCCCTTGTGGATGGTCCAGGCGCGCGTCTCCTTCGGCCCGACGGTGAAATAGGTGATGAGATGCAAAAGCTCATAGCCGGCGCGGATCACCTTGTTGAGGCCCGGCTCGTCGAGGCCGAGCGAGGACAGGAATTCCATCTCTTCCTCGTCGGAGAGCTGGGCGACCTCGGCCTCGATCGCGGCCGAGATCGCCACCGTGCCGGCGCCCTGCGCGGCTGCCATCTTCTCCACGGCCCGGGTGTGCTCGTTGCCGGTGGCGGCATCGGCCTCGGCGACGTTGCAGACATAGAGCACGGGGTGCGACGTCAGGAGGTTCAAGCCCTGCAGGATGCGCAAGTCTTCGGCCGAGATGCCTTTGAGCAGCACGCGGGTCGGTTTGCCCGCCTGCAGCAGCTCGAGCGCGGCCTCCATCATCGGCAGCACGGTCACCGCTTCCTTGTCCTTGCTGCCGGCGCGCTTGCGGATCTGGACGATGCGGCGCTCCAGGCTGTCGAGGTCGGCGAGCATCAGCTCGGTCTCGACCGTCTCGGCGTCGGCGACGGGGTCGATGCGGCCCTCGACATGGGTGATGTCGTCATCCTCGAAGCAGCGCAGGACGTGCACGATGGCGTCGACCTCGCGGATGTTGGCGAGGAACTGGTTGCCCAGCCCTTCGCCCTTGGAGGCGCCGCGCACCAGGCCGGCAATGTCGACGAAGGAGATGCGGGTCGGAATGATCTCCTTCGACTTGCCGATGGCCGCGATCTTCTGCAGGCGCGGATCGGGCACCGCCACCTCGCCGGTGTTCGGTTCGATGGTGCAGAACGGATAGTTGGCGGCCTGCGCCGCCGCCGTCCTGGTCAACGCATTGAAGAGCGTCGACTTGCCGACGTTGGGCAAGCCAACGATGCCGCATTTGAAACCCATTGTGTCCGGTCCTATCGGGAAAACGAAATTTGATGAGGGCTATGGGCGATAGGGGTGATCAACGTCAAGCCCTGTAAGGCCGCATGCGTGGCGCTCAGTCCTTGTTGCCGAAGAGTTTCTTCAGCATGGCGGCCATCGGGCCGGATTCCGGCAATTTGACCGCCGGCTGCTGCGGACGCGCCTGACGGACGTGACTTTGCTGCTTGGGTTCCTGCTTGCGCGCCGGCTTTTCCGGCTCGGCCGCGGCCTTGCCCTGGACGGCGAGGGCGGCCTTGTTCATGAAGCCGGATTCGTCGCCCTTGACGATCATGGCGGCGTTGTCGGCGATCGATTCGAGCAAGGGATCGAGCCATTCGCGGTCGCCCTTGGCGAAGTCGCCGAGCACATGGTGCTGGACCATTTCCTTGACGCCGGGATGGCCGACACCGATGCGCACGCGGCGATAGGCGTTGCCAACATGGCCGTCGATCGAGCGGATGCCGTTGTGGCCGCCGGCGCCGCCGCCGGTCTTGATGCGCAGCTTGCCTTCGGCAAGGTCGATCTCGTCATAGAAGACGGTGAGCGCGGAAACATCGAGCTTGTAGAAGCGCAAGGCTTCGCCGACCGACTGGCCGGACAGGTTCATGAAGGTCTGCGGCTTGATCAGGATGATCTTTTCGCCGCCGAGCGTGCCCTCGGCGATCAGACCCTGGAATTTCTTCGACCAGGGCGAAAAGGAATGGCGGCGGGCGATAGCGTCCGCCGCCATGAAGCCGACATTGTGCCGGTTATCAGCATATTTCGCGCCCGGATTGCCGAGGCCTGCAAAGACAAGCATCGTCTGCTCCGGGCGGGAAAGAGTTACTTCTCTTCGGCGGCGGGAGCCGCCTCAGGTGCGGCCTCGACCGTCTCTTCCGCCTCCGGCTTCATCGCCGACGAACCGGCAATGGTCGCGATGGTGAAATCGCGATCGGAGATCACCGGCTTGACGCCGGCCGGCAGCTTGACCGCCGAGATGTGGATCGAGTCGCCGATATTGGTGCCGGTGAGATCGACGGTGATGAATTCCGGGATCGCATTGGCCGGGCAGTGGAACTCGACTTCGTGACGCACGATGTTGAGCACGCCGCCGCGCTTGATGCCTGGCGACTTGTCCTCATTGATGAAGTGGACAGGCACGTCGACATTGACCTCGGTGTCCTTGCCGATGCGCAGGAAGTCGACATGGACGGGGAAATCCTTGACCGGGTCGAGCTGGAAGTCCTTCGGCAGGACCTGGATCTTCTTGCCGTCGACATCGATCGTGGCGACCGTGGTCAGGAACCCGCCGCCATGGATCTTGTAGTAGATGTCCTTGTAGGTGAGAGCGATCGCCAGGGGAGGCTGCTTGTCACCATAGATTACTGCAGGCACTTTACCGTTGCGGCGAACTGCACGGGCGGACCCCTTACCGACCTGTTCGCGCGCTTCGGCCTTGAGCTCGTAAGTATCGTGGCTCATGGCTTTTCCTTTCGCGTGTTATGGAGCGTTCGCGGTGGGCAATGTGCCCGAGCCGTAAACGTCGAAAGCCGCCGGTCCTGGATTTCCGAATGAAGGCTACCGCTTCGAGACGGACCTTTTGTTCGGGATCACAAGGGAAGGCAGCCTTCCGCCGCGTTGCCTCCAAGGGTGTCTACGCGGGTGGCGGCTCTATAGCGGAAGGCAGCGACAGGCGCAAGCGGCGGCGGGAAGGGCTGACTACCGGTCGCCGCTCAACGCGTCGCGCAGCGCCTGGACCTGCCGGTTCAGTGTATCGAGCCCGGCCAGCGTCATGCCCGAACGCTCGATCAGTGTCTCGTTCAGGCAGTTGCACTGGACGAGCAGCGCGCGCCCGGCTGCCGTCAGGTCGACCTGGACCTGGCGCTCGTCGGTCTGGCTGCGCTGGCGGGTGACAAGGCCGGCCTGTTCCATGCGCTTGACCAGCGGCGTGACGGTGCTCGATTCCAAGGCCAGCCGGTGGGCGATCCCGCCGACCGACATGCCATCGGCCTCGCCCAGTGCGTTCAGCACGAGATATTGCGGATAGGTTATCCCCATCTCGTCCAGCATCGGCTTGTAGGTGCGGTTGATCGCCATGCTGGTGGCATAGAGCGTGAAGCAGAGCTGGTTGTCCAACGGGAGAGGCACGACGCGTTCCTTGTTTGCCGACGCAGGAAATCCGGTACCACGAAAAATGATATCGCGATACATGTTTTTGGTGGACAGGGGTTCAAGGCTGCGCTAGCCATATAGGTATCGCGATATTGTTTATCGCGAAAACAATCAAAGGAGATTGAGATGGCTTCGCAGACAAAATCCGGTTCCGGCAGCGGCACGATCACCACCAAGGACGGCACGCAGATCTTCTACAAGGATTGGGGAACCGGCCAGCCCATCGTCTTCCATCATGGCTGGCCGCTGAGCAGCGACGACTGGGACGCCCAGATGCTGTTCTTCCTGGCACAAGGCTACCGCGTCATCGCCCACGACCGGCGCGGCCATGGCCGCTCGACGCAGACGGATATCGGCAACGAGATGGACACCTACGCCGCCGATGTCGCCGAACTCGCGGCGCATCTCGACCTCAAGAACGCCATCCATGTCGGCCATTCGACCGGCGGCGGCGAAGTGGCGCGCTATGTGGCGCGGTACGGCTCGGGCGGCCGCGTTGCCAAGGCGGTGCTGATCGGCGCTGTGCCGCCGATCATGCTCAAGACGGCGGCCAATCCAGGCGGCCTGCCGATCGAGGTCTTCGACGGGTTCCGCGCTGCCCAGGCGGCCAATCGCGCCCAGTTCTTCCGCGACGTTCCGGCCGGTCCGTTCTATGGCTTCAACCGCCCGGGTGCCGAGGTCTCGCAGGGCGTCGTCGACAATTGGTGGCGTCAGGGAATGATGGGCGGCACCAAGGCGCATTATGATTGCATCAAGGCGTTCTCGGAAACCGACTTCACCGAGGATCTGAAGGCAATCGGCGTGCCGGTGCTGGTCATGCATGGCGATGACGACCAGATCGTTCCGATCGCCGACTCGGCGCTGCTCTCGATCAAGCTGCTCAAGAAGGGCGAGCTCAAGGTCTACAAGGGTTTTCCGCACGGCATGGCGACAACCCACGCGGATGTCATCAATGCCGACCTGTTGGCCTTCTTCAAGGCGTAGTGCCTTCTGATCGATAGACAGAACACCCGCCCATCTGGGCGGGTGCTCTCATCTGAATTCGGATCCGCCGGGTCAGGCCGCCGCCTGCGCCTTCCGGGCTTCCTTCATGTTGGGCAGGAACACCGTCAGCAGGCCCAGGAACGGCAAATACGAGCAGACCTGGAAGACGAAATCGATGCCCTTCATGTCGGCGACGACGCCGAGCACGGCCGCCGCGATGCCGCCCATGCCGAAGGCGAAGCCGAAGAAGATGCCGGCGATCATGCCGACGCGGCCCGGCACCAGTTCCTGCGCGAAGACGACAATGTTGGAGAAGGCCGACGACAGGATCAGTCCGATCAGCACGGTCAGCACCATCGTCCATTCCAGATTGGCGTAGGGGAGCGCCAGCGTGAAGGGCAGGACGCCGACGATCGAGAACCAGATCATCGCCTTCTGTCCGTAGCGGTCGCCGAATGGGCCGCCGAGCAGGATGCCGAGCGCCGAGGCGCCGAGGAACAGGAACAGCATCACCTGGCTCATCTGCACCGACACCCCGAACTTATGGATGGAATAGAAGGTGTAGTAGCTGGCGAGGCTGGCGATGTAGGCGTTCTTGCTCAGCACCAGCAAGGTCAGCACGATCAATGCCGACATCACCTTGCGGCGCGGGAAGGGCGAGACGAAGCTTGCCGCCTTGCGGTTGCCTTGCGCGGCGCGCAGACGGCTGTACCAGCCGCCGACCTGCCACAGGATGACAATGCCGATCAGCGAGCCGACGGCAAACCAGGCGATGCTGGTCTGGCCGAACGGCACGACGATGAAGGCGGCCAGCAAGGGGCCCATGGACTGGCCGAAATTGCCGCCGACCTGGAACAGCGACTGTGCCAGGCCGAACCGGCCGCCAGACGCGAAACGGGCGATGCGCGAGGATTCCGGATGGAAGATCGCCGAGCCGATGCCGATCAGCGAGGCGCCGATCAGGAGCAGGTAGTAGTGGCCGGCATAGGCCAGCACGACCAGCCCGATCAGCGACGCCGCCATGCCGTAAGGCAGGGAATAGGGCATCGGCCGCTTGTCGGTGATCATGCCGATGATCGGCTGCAGCAGGGACGCCGTGACCTGGAAGGTGAAGGTCAAAA
This sequence comes from Mesorhizobium loti, assembly GCF_013170705.1. Taxonomy (NCBI): domain Bacteria; kingdom Pseudomonadati; phylum Pseudomonadota; class Alphaproteobacteria; order Hyphomicrobiales; family Phyllobacteriaceae; genus Mesorhizobium; species Mesorhizobium loti. The sequence goes on from NZ_CP033334.1 coordinate 2,355,468, forward strand.
GGCCGATCTGCCAGAAGTCGAGGCCGTAATTGTCTTTCAGGAGCGGGTAGATGGCCGATAGCAGCGACTGCATGATGTCGTTGATGCAATGGCACAGGCTCACCGCCAGGATGACTGTGAAGGCCGTCGCCTGGGCTGAAGCGTGACTGGCGCTCGTGGATGGCGCGACGCTGGCGGCTGTCGTATCGGTCAAGGTAGGCTCCGTGGTCTTTTTGGCGGGCACGCCCGCGGGCAATCTGGCGGCCGCTCCTGCGGCTGCCTTAGGACGGTTGCCTTATAAGCTGCTTGCAGGGCGACTTCTTTCGTGGTTTGGTCCAATAATTTCGCGAGTGGGCCATAGCCGATGCCACATGGCAGGGAAATCTTCCACGCCGGTAACGCCGATCTCGGCAAGTTGCACGAGAGCCGCTGGCAGTGGCTGGAACAAGTGGCCGGGCCGGCGGTCGCGTTGCCGACCGAATATCCTGACGGCTACCATGTGCCGCAACATCGACACAGCCGCAGCCAACTGCTGCACGCGTTGGTCGGCGTCGTGCTGGTGACGACGCGGCACGGGCGCTGGATGGTGCCGCCCGACCATGCGATGTGGATTCCGGCCGGCATCGAACATTCCGTCGAGATGCTGGGCGACGTGTCGATGCGCTCGGTCTATGTCATGCCTGGTGCGATCCCCGGGCTGCCCGAAGGCTTGCGCGTCGTCGGCGTCACCGAGCTGATGCACAGCCTGATCGTGGAATCGGAGAAACTGCCGCAAGGCGGCGAGTTGGAAGGACGCGGCGGGCTGATCATGAACCTGCTGCTGCATGAAATCCCGACCTTGCCGGAACGGCCGCTCGGGCTCCCATTCCCGTCCGATCCGAGGCTGGCGGCGCTGTGCCGGCGCTTCGTCGCAGCGCCCTCGCCGCACGCAACGATCGACGAATGGGCCGATGCCGCCGGGATGAGCCGCCGTTCCTTCACGCGCGCCTTCCAGCGCCAGACCGGCCTGTCCTTGTCGACATGGCGGCAGCAGGCGTGCCTGTTCGCCGCGCTGCCGAGGCTCGCCGATGGCGAGCCCATCACCAGGGTGGCGCTCGACCTGGGCTATGACAGCGTGCCGGCCTTCATCACCATGTTCAAGCGCATGCTGGGCTCCTCGCCGCGCGGGTATATGCGCGGCGCGCGCGACAATGGCGAAAGTGTTCGCCGGCCAAACGTGCCGGCGCGGCTGGAAGGCCCTGTAGCCTAGGGCAATTCCAGGACAAGTGTGGGCGGTTTTCCCGGGACAAGCGCGTAGCGCCTGCCCTTGGGAATTGCGTCAAAACGAAGAGTTGGAGCGGTCCGCTGTTTCCATGAAATGGTGGAAACGCTCCAGACTAGAGCGTGTTGCTGTTGATTTGAATCGGTTGGGATTCACGCCGAGGTGATTTTGTGATTCAAGATGCTGGCTGGGCGGAGGCCAGCATCGGATGCCAAGACCCTATTCAAACGATCTTCGTGAGCGCGTTGCGGCAGCGGTTGCGGCTGGCCGGACATGCCGGGAAACGGCTGCATTGTTCGGGGTGAGCGTGGCGAGTGTTGTGAAGTGGTCGCAACGCCAACGATTGAGCGGAAGCGCATCGGCGTTGCGCATGGGGCGTCAATCCGGCCGGGATTTGGAGCCACATCGCGTGTGGCTGCTGGAGCGGGTAGCCTCACAGTCGCATGTGAGCGTGCGAGCGCTGTCGGCGGAGCTTGCCGAGCGCGGCATCGTGGCAGCCCCGGTGTCGGTGTGGCGGGTGCTGAAGGAGGCCGGGTTCAGCTTCAAAAAAAACGCTGTTCGCCAGCGAGCAGGACAGGCCGGCGATTGCGCGGCGCCGGGCGCAATGGAGGAAGTATCAAGGCAGGCTTGATCCACGGCGCCTGGTGTTCATCGACGAAACCTGGGCAAAAACCAACATGGCGCCGCTACGAGGCTGGGGGCCTCGTGGGCACCGATTGGTCGCCAAGGCTCCGCATGGCAAATGGCGCACGCTGACCTTCCTGGCCGCGCTGCGCTGCGAGCGCATCGACGCGCCCTGCGTCATTGATGGTCCCATCAACGGTGCAAGCTTTGCGGCCTGGGTTGAGCAGTTCCTCGTGCCGACGCTCTCGCCCGGTGACATCGTCGTCATGGACAATCTTGGAAGTCACAAGGGGCAAGCCATTCGTCGTGCCATTCGCGCGGCCGGAGCCAAGCTTTTCTACCTGCCACCCTACAGTCCAGACCTAAACCCGATCGAGCAGGTCTTCGCCAAGCTCAAGCACCTCATGCGAAAGGCTTCAGAACGGACCGTCGAGGCCACATGGCGACGTATCGGAACACTCCTCGAAAGCTTTCAACCCGCTGAATGCGCCAACTATCTCGTCAACGCTGGATATGCTTCAATGTAAGTGAAACACGCTCTAGAGCATTTCACCGTTTCACGGAAACGGCGAACTGCTCTAACTCATTGTTTTAACGCAACTCCGGACGGAAAACCGTTTCACACTTTTCCTGGAATTGCTCTAGTCGAACAGGCTCGACACCGATTCCTCGGTCGCCGTGCGCGAGATCGCCTCGCCCATCAGGTCGGCGATCGAGATGACGCGGATGTTGGGGGCGTCGAGCACGCCTTGCGTCGGCTGGATGGAATCGGTGATCACCAGTTCCTGCAGCTTCGAGCCGCTGATGCGGGCGACAGCGCCGCCCGACAGCACGCCGTGGGTGATATAGGCGGTGACGCTGGTGGCGCCGTTGGCCAAGAGCGCATCGGCGGCGTTGCACAGCGTACCGCCGGAATCGACGATATCGTCGATCAGCAGGCAATCCTTGCCGGCCACCGCGCCGATGATGTTCATCACTTCCGATTCGCCCGGGCGCTCACGGCGCTTGTCGACGATGGCCAGTTGCGCATCGAAGCGCTTGGCCAGCGCCCGCGCCCGCACCACGCCGCCAATGTCGGGCGACACCACCACGACGTTGCCGAGCTGCTTGTATTTCGCCTTCACGTCGCGGGCCATCACCGGCACCGAGAACAGATTGTCGGTCGGGATGTCGAAGAAGCCCTGGATCTGGCCGGCATGCAGGTCGAGCGTCAGAACGCGGTCGACGCCGGCGCGGGTGATCATGTTGGCGACCAGCTTGGCCGAGATCGGCGTACGGCCCGAGGCCCGGCGATCCTGCCTGGCATAGCCGAAATAGGGAATCACCGCCGTGATGCGCTTGGCCGATGAGCGCATGAAGGCGTCAATCATGATGAGCAGTTCCATCAGATGATCGTTGGTCGGGAACGAGGTCGACTGCAGGATGAAGACATCCTCACCGCGCACGTTTTCCTGGATTTCGACGAAGATTTCCTGGTCGGCGAAGCGCCTGACGCTGGCCTTGCCCAGCGGGATGTTGAGATAGCGGGCGACCGCTTCGGCCAGCACCCTGTTGGAATTGCCCGCGAAGAGTTTCATGCACCGTTCCTGGTGGGGGATGGGAAGGCCTGACAGACTCTCCCGCACCTTTTAATCGGGCTTTTAGCGGCCCGCGCTAGTATTGCAAGCGCCGAGATCGGGAATCCGCCGGCTAAGCTGAAGAAAGGTTCGTGCCATCGCCGAGAGGCAACACTCGAGCAGGCCTTGTCAGCCAGCCTTGCCGCCCAGAAATGCCGCGAACTGATCGATGGTCTGGTCGGCGATCGCCTGCATGGTGGCCGGCGAGACGCCCTTCCAGCTGTCGGCGCCCGCGCTGGCGCCGGAACTGGCCGAAGGCGCCTTCATCTGGCCGTTGATGCGGTGCAGGCGGTTGCCGGCCGGGTCGTAGACGTCCCAGACATAGATGACGGTGGTGTCCTTGCCCTCCGAAATCGCCGAGAAATAACCCTTCAGCACATGGGTCGCGGTCTGGTCGGCGCTGCCCGCGAGCGTGATGCCGCGCTGCCTGGCGCGCGTCTGCAGTTCCGCCGTCAGCGGGGTCGCGGCCTCCACCGAAGCGCCGACGATCGGCGCGATCTGCAGCCGGGTCTTCGACAGGATGGCGGCACTCTGGGCTGAGGTGAGCGGCGTGGTGGTGGTCGCGGACGCGCCCGCCGTGGAGGTCGCAGGCGCGGCTGTCGATGGGGCCGGAACGGTGGCCGCCGCGCTGCCCTGGACTCCCGGCGCGGGCTGCGCCGAGGCGGCCGGCGGGGTGATGGCGGAAGGTTCGAGAACGTCCTTTGCGTTGGTGCAGGAGGCAAGAGCCAATGCCACAAGCAATGACACGGTCGTCACATGCGATCGTCTCATTTGCCTTCTAACTCCTTGGCGAAGAACGCCTCCCATTATGGATTCACTGTACGATCAAGTCGAGATCATGGCGGGACAGCGGCTTCGGCTGGGATTCGGTGGTCAGGTAGGTGCGGCCAAGCGTCATTGCCGTCTCGGTCTCGGAATCCATGATGATCATATGGGCGAACAGCGTCATGTGCGGCGCGATCGGCTCGGGGTTGCCCTGGTAGAACATCGGCATGTCCATCCAGGACGGCGTGAAGCGGGCGCCGACGGAGTAGCCGCAGGCGTTCAGCCGGTGCTTGGTCAGGCCATGTGCCTCCATGGTGCGGGCATGCGCGTCGAAGACGTCGCCGAATGTATTGCCCGGCGTCATCGCCTTTTCGACGGCGAGAAGGGCAGCGCGCGCCGCGTCGAACAGCTCCTGGTGGCGCTTCGACACCTTGCCGGTCAGCACCGTGCGCATCATGGGCGCATGGTAATGGTGGAACACGCCGGCCCATTCGAGCGTCAGCTGGTCGTTCTTGGTCAGCTTGCGGCGGCCCGCCTTGTAGCGGCAGAGCAGCGCATCGACGCCGGAGCCGATGATGAATTCATTGGCCGGATAGTCGCCACCCCCGGCAAAGACCGCGCCCTGCATGGCAGCCAGAATCAGCGCTTCGTCGCCGCCCTGCTTGATCAGGGGCAGCGCCGCGTCCAGCGCATCGTCGGAGAGGTTGGCGGCCTTCTCGGCCTTGGCGATTTCAGCCGGGCTCTTGAACAGCCGCAGCCGCCCGACGATGCCGGACGCGTCGGCAATCTGGCCGAAGGTCTGCAACTGCTCGTCCAGCCGGCGGCCATTATAGGCCGTCAAGCCATGGGTGTCGTATTCGACGCCGATGCGGGCGCCGAGCAAATTGAGATCGTTGAGCAAATTGCGCAGGTCGACCGCCGGGTTGGCGCCGTTGCGGTCGGTCCAAAGCACGATGTTGTCGATGATGGAGGTGTGGCGCGCCTGGCGCAGGTCGGCCGAGCGGGTCAAGAGCACCATCGAGCCGTCGGCCTTCACCACCAGGCACTGGAAGAAACAGAAGCCGAACGTGTCGTAGCCGGTCAGCCAGTACATGCTTTCCTGCGCGAACAGCAGGATGGCGTCGAGCTTCTTCTCGGCCATCTCGATCATCAGCCGGTCGCGCCGCGCGTCAAATTCCGACCGTTCAAAATGCAGCGCCATTATTCATTCTCCAAAACGATGGCCGAAACCTGCCGGCCGTAATCGGGCTCCTTGCGGTGCGTGGTGCGCCGGTAGGAGTAGAACAGATCTTCCTCGGCATAGGTGCAGCGGCCAAGGCCCTCGGCGGTCACGCCGGCCCTTGCCAGCCGGTCGACCGTATAGCGATTGAGATCGAACATGGCATGGCCTGATGTGGCGGAGGGTGCGAAGTAGCCGATGTTTTCGGCGTCGGCCTCGACGAAACGGGCAATGAATTCCGGCCCGACCTCGTAATTGTCAGGGCCGATCGAGGGGCCGAGCACGGCGACGATGTTTTCGCGCCGGGCGCCGAGGCCTTCCATGGCGGCAATGGTGTTTTCCAGCACGCCGGTGAAGGCGCCTTTCCAGCCGGCATGCGCCGCGCCGATGATGCGCGCCCCGGCATCCGCGAACAGCACCGGGCCGCAGTCGGCGGTCGAGGCGCCGATGGCGATGCCAGGGCGATCGGTGACGATGGCATCGGCCTTGGGCCGTTCTCCGGCAAAGGGTTCCCTGGCGACGATGACGTCGGGGGAATGGATCTGCCAGGCGGTCAACAGATGGTTCGTCGGCACGCCCATCCAGGCGGCGACACGGGCGCGGTTCTCGGCCACCAGCGTCTGGTCATCATCCGATCCGGTGCCGATGTTGAGGCCCCGGTAGATGCCGGTCGATACGCCACCTGCGCGGGTGAAATAGCCGTGGCGGATGCCTTGTGCCTGCGCCTTGTCCAGCAGCGGGGACCGAACGGGATCCGGTTTGGTCTGATTCAGCATGCGGGCGTTGTTGTCCGTATGGGCGGTTTCGTCAAGAAAAAGCAGAAGCGGGGCGGCCGGCGGTTCGGCCGCTCTCTTGCCGGACGGGAGATTGGAAGGGGCAGCGGCGAAAAGTCAATCCGCTGTCGCAAAGGGCCGGACGGCGGCGCCGCGCGGCACGACGGCAAGCACCTTGAACAGTTCGCCCATCGCCCGCGGCCCGGCGAGGCGCTCGACGTCTTCGGTGATCTTGTCGCGGGCGGCCTGGCCGGCGTCGGCGCCAAGCCGGCCGGCACGCTCGAGTATGCCCATGCCGAGCAGGAAACTGCCCTGTGTCGACAGATGGGCGTCGAGACCATGCGCACGCACGATCGCTGCAAGGGCGGAGAAATCGACATGCGAGGTGAGGTCGGCCTCGCCTGGATTGGCCAGCACATCTTCGTGATTGTGCTTGCGCAAGGCCTGCAGCGTGTCGCCGACACCCGGCTGCAGGTGGCCGTAGTCGAGGAACAGCCCGGCGCCGCCGTTTCGGGCCACGCGTTCGGCGATGGCCGCCATCAGGGCGGTGCGGGCGGGCGCGATCTCGATGATCGCCCCTTGCGGCGCTTCAGCCGCGTCGACGGGCAGCAGCGTCGGGTCGACCGAGCCGGCGCCGGCGAAGAAACAAAGGGTGTTCTCGTCGTCCAGGCTCACCATGCGCTCGCGCCAGCTGGTGCCGGCGCGGACGAACTGGCGGATCGGTATGGCGTCGAACAGTTCGTTGCCGACGATGAGCAGCGGCTGATGGGGCAAGGTGTCGATGGTCTCGTGCCAGCGAACCGCGAAAGGCGTCGCGCCGAGCGTCTGTTTCTGGACTTCGGTCAGGCGTGGACTGGTCTCGATCATGGCGAAGGCGGCGCCATTGGCCAGGGTCGGATCAAGCCGCGACAGCGTGCGCAGCATGTCCTTCATCAGCGTGCCGCGACCGGGGCCGATCTCGGCGATGGTGACCGGCATCGGCCGGCCGATCGCTGCCCAAGCCTGGTAAAGCCACACTGCAACGAGTTCGCCGAACATCTGGCTGATCTCCGGCGCGGTGATGAAGTCGCCGGCGACGCCGAACGGTTCGCGCGTCGTGTAGTAGCCGTCCGCGGGGTCGAACAGGCATAGCGCCATGTATTCGTTGACGGGAAGGGGCCCCAGCGCCTCGATCAGGTCGACGATACGGGTCTTCAGCCGCGTCATGTCGCCTGCGGCTGCGCTTGCGTCACCGGCTTGGCTGTCGCCATCGCCCAGATGCCGATCAGCACCATCGGGGTCGACAGGATCATGCCCATGGTCAGCCAGTTGGTGCCAAGGAGGTAGCCGAGCTGCTGGTCGGGCTCGCGGAAGAATTCGACGAAGACGCGCGACAGGCCGTAGCCGCAGATGAAGGCGCCGCCGACGAAGCGCGGCGTCTTCAGCTTGAGGCGCGAATGGGTGAGGATGCGCAGGACCAGGAACAGCACCAGGCCTTCGAGCAGGGCCTCGTAGAGCTGGCTCGGATGGCGGGTGAACGGCCCGCCATTGGGGAATTCCATCGCCCAGGGCACGTCCGTCGGCCGGCCCCAGAGCTCGGAATTGATGAAGTTGGCGACGCGCACCAGGCCAAGCCCAACCGGCACGCCGGCGGCCACGACATCGAACAGCGACCAGGTGCGGATGCCGCGCTTGATGGAGAACAGCGTCATGGCGAGGATGACGCCGAGCAGGCCGCCATGGAAGGACATGCCGCCTTGCCAGACCGCGAAGATGTCGAGCGGGTGCGCGATGTAGCGCGGCAGGTCATAGAACAGGACATAACCGGTGCGGCCGCCGAGCACGACGCCGATCGCCGCCCAAACGATGAAATCGTCGAGGTCCTCGGGCTTCATCGGCAGCACGCCGTCCGGCCACAGTTTCGGGTTGGCGGCAAGACGCTTGGCGTACCACCAGGCAAACAGGATGCCGACGATGTAGCCGACGCCGTACCAGTGCACCGCCAACGGCCCGATCTGGATGAGGATCGGGTTGATGTTGGGGAAGGGCAACGAGGCCAGCGGCAGCAGGAAATATTCGTTCAACGGGAAGCTCTCGGTTGCGGTCGTGTTCGGGCGCGGACCATGCGGCAGGGTTTTGGCAGGGTCAAGGCAAGCCGGTCGCCGTCAAGTGTCGCGACGGATCACCATTGCGAGCCATCGTGCCGTGCGTGGTCAACTCACCCCTTGGCGGCCACCCACTGCCGCAATGCGTCGTTGATCCTGTCCTGCCAGCCGGGGCCATCCTCCTGGAAATGGTCGAGCACGGCCCGATCGATCCGGATCGAGACAAGCTCGCGCACATTGGGAGCAGCCGAGGGTTCGCGAATAGGGGCTGCCGGTTTCTTGACCGGCTTGAAGGCCGCTTCGGCGGCTGCGAACGGATTTGTCGGTCGGCGCGGAGGCGTTGCCATTGGTTGACCCTGATTGGAGCGTTCTGACGCAATAGAAGACGACAACACCATAGGCGATTTGGTGTTCTCAAGTATAGCTTGAGGCGGTTAGAGAGCTTCCCTCCGGCATGGCAGCGCCCATGCGCCATAGCAACGCAGAGGCCGTACTGGGCCTCAACGTTCTTGCATTCGGCGCTCAGCGCCACTACGTCATTTCGAGCAAGCGAGGATTTGCCATGTCGACCGGACCGAACCGCATTCTCGATGAATTCGCCAAGCTGATGACCGACGCCGCCGGTGCCGCGCAAGGCGTTCGGCGCGAGGTGGAGACCGCCTTCAAGGGCCAGGCGGAGCGTATCCTCAATTCGATGGACGTGGTGCAGCGCGAGGAATTCGAGGCCGCGCGCGAGATGGCCGCCAAGGCCCGGGACGAGAATACCCGCCTTGCCGCCCGCGTCGAGGCGCTCGAGGCCAGGCTCGCCGAACTGGCCGGCGATGCCGCACCAGCGGCGGCGGCGAAGCCCCGCGCAAAAAAATAATCGTTAAACTTTTCCACATAGTCCGAGCTTGAAAAGCGCTTTGCCGTGAATCGCTTAACGGCATTGCATGAATCTTTGTGACAGCGCCTTTCCACATGCGAATGACGCAGTGCGAAAAATTGGGCTGTTCACGCGACTCCCGATCAATAGACTGAATTTGTTGCATGATTCGGAGCAGGGTCATGCGGCCGGGCGGTGGGGTCCGGTCTGGGGTCTTTGCGTCGAGAAGTAGTCTTTAGCGCGAAGAAAGTCCTGGCCGTCCGAGTTCTAGATCAGATTGTTCGTTGTGTGTGCCCTCCCGCGGAGCGTGTGGCGGCGCTCCTCAGAACGACAGGAAGCATTCCATGGAACTTCTCGAACTCGAATTCTCCCGCGAAATCCATCCGGTGGATGTTATCGAGCAGGTGGCCCACAACAATGACTGGTCCTTCGAAAGGGCCGGCGATGATGAAATTTCGATCTCGGTCGCTGGCAGCTGGACCGACTATCACGTCTCCTTCTCCTGGATGGAGGATTTCGAGGCGCTGCACCTAGCCTGCGCCTTCGACATCAAGGTGCCGGAGACCCGTGCGCTGGAAGTGATGCGGCTGTTGTCGCTGATCAACGAACAGATGCTGTTCGGCCATTTCGACCTGTGGGAGCAGGAGGGCGCGATCATGTTCCGCCAGTCGCTGCTGCTGGCCGGTGGGGTCGAGCCGTCGAGCCAGCAGGTCGAGGTGCTTTTGTCCTCGGCGCTGGAAGCCTGCGAATGCTATTTCCAGGCCTTCCAGTTCGTCGTCTGGTCGGGAACCTCGGCCAAGGATGCGCTTGCCGGCGTGCTGTTCGAGACCTACGGCAACGCCTGAGCCAGTAGGGCAGAGACATGAGTTCGAGCAGCGAGCGTAAGCCCGAGATCAGTTTTGCCGATTTCGATCGTGTCGACATCCGCGCCGGCACGATCGTCGAGGCCGAACCGTTTCCCGAGGCACGTAAGCCTGCCTTCAAGCTGAAGATCGATTTCGGACCTGACATCGGGGTGAAGAAATCGTCGGCGCAGATCACCAAATATTATACGCCTGAAACGCTGGTCGGCCGGCAGGTGTTCGCGGTGGTCAATTTCCCGCCACGCCAGATCGGGCCGTTCATGTCGGAAGTGCTGACGCTCGGTTTTCCCGACGAGGAGGGCGCCGTGGTGCTGGGCGCCATCGAGCGCAAGGTGCCGGACGGCGGGCGGCTGTTCTAACCTCCGCCGCCCTGCGCGAGATCCATCACGCCGCCAGCTTGCGCGTCCTGCCGAGCGCCTCTTCAACCGTATCCATGAACATCTCGGCGCAGGCTTTCCAGCTGTAGCGCATGGCGCGTTCGCGGGCCTGATCGCGGCTGACGTTGAGCGCTGCAAGCGAGGCCTCGCGCAGATCGTTGGAGACCGCGCCGCCGATGCCGTCACCGACAATGTCGATTGGGCCTGTGACCGGATAGGCGGCGACCGGCGTGCCGCTGGCCAGCGCCTCGATGATGACATTGCCGAACGTGTCGGTGCGGCTGGGGAAAACGAAGACGTCGGCGGAGGCGTAGATCTCCGCCAGTTCGTCATTGGGGCGGTGGCCAAGGAAATGCGCGTTGGGGTAGCGCGCCTTGAGCCTGGCAAGCTCCGGACCCTCTCCGACCACCACCTTGCTGCCGGGCAGGTCGAGGTCGAGGAAGGCAGGCAGGTTCTTTTCGATGGCGACGCGTCCGACGCAGAGAAACACCGGACCGGGGAAGCCGAGATCCTTCCTCTTGTCCGGACGGAAATGGTCGGTGTCGACGCCGCGCGTCCATGGCCTCAGCTTGTTGAAGCCGCGCGCCGAAAGGTCGTCGGCGAGCGACTGGGTGGCCACCAGCGTGCCCTGGCCGGAATTGTGGAAATCGCGCAGCCAGCGATAGGCCCAGCTCTCAGGCACCGGCAGGCGTGCGCTCAGATATTCGGGGAAGCGTGTGTGATAGCTGGTGGTGAACGGCCGGCCGGCATTGCGGCAATAGCGCCGCGCCATGATGCCGAGCGGCCCCTCGGTGACGATGTGGATGTGGTCGGCCTTGTAGCCGTCGATCAGCTTCGCGACATGGCCGGGCGTGGTCAGCGCCAGGCGGATGTCGGGATAGGTCGGCAGGGGCAGCGTGCGAAAGATGTTGGGCGTCAGGAAATCCACCGCGACGTCGAAGGACTTGAGCGTTTCGGTGAGCCGCTCCAGCGTGTGGACGACGCCGTTGACTTGCGGGCGCCAGGCGTCGGTGACCATCAATATGCGCATGGCGGCCCTTTGCTGGAAAGGTCGACTGTTGCCTTGAGACGATGCCGGAACGGCGACCAGCCTGCCGCCCTCGCTTCGCTCCAGCGCACCCGGGTGGGCACGGGGTCGAAGTGAGGCGGTTGGGCCGAATCAAGTGTGGTCGCGCGCTTCATGCGCGCTCTTCACCATGATTTCATGACGGGCGGATGAAGCTTGATCCTTCGCCTGGTACTTGAGCTCGCCTAGGCCGGGACCTTGATCACCGCGCGCAGGCCGCCGAGCGGACTGTCGTCGAGGGTGATGTCGCCGCCATGGCTGCGGGCGATGTCGCGGGCGATCGACAGGCCGAGCCCGGTGCCGCTGGCATCAAGGTTGCGAGCTTCGTCCAGCCGAACGAAGGGCTTGAACACGTGCTCGCGCCTGTCGACCGGAATGCCGGGACCGTCGTCGTCGACGGTGACCACGAGCGAACCACGGCCGTGGTTGGCATCGACCTCCACCGTCTTGGCATAGCGGAAGGCGTTGCCGATGACGTTGGACAGCAGCCGCGCGAAGGCGTTCGGCCGTACATGCACCGTGGGGTCGCCGGAAAGCGTCGTCGACAGCTTGCATTTGCGCAAGGCGGCTTCCTCGCCGAGCTTCTGGAAATAGGCTTCGAGATCGAAACGTCCCGGGTCCTCCGAAGCTTCGCCGCGGGCAAAGGCGAGATAGCCTTCCAGCATCGACTGCATGTCATCGATGTCCTGGTTGAGTGCGGCCTTGGTCTCGGCCTTGCCGCCGGCCAGCGCCAGCTGCAGCTTGAAGCGGGTGAGGATGGTCCTGAGGTCGTGGCTGACGCCGGTCAGCATGGCGGTGCGCTGTTCTATCTGGCGCTCGATGCGCTCGCGCATCTGGATGAAGGCAAAGCCGGCACGGCGAACTTCTTCGGCGCCGCGCGGGCGAAAATCGCGCGGCATCGGCCGGCCCTTGCCGAAGCTTTCGGCGGCCTCGGCGAGCGTCAGGATCGGCCGGATCTGGTTGCGCAGGAAGGGGATGGCGATCATCAACAGCACCAGCGAGGTGCCGACCATCCAGATCAGGAAGATGTGGGTGTTCGAAGCATAGGCCTGGCTGCGGCGCACGAACACGCGCAGCACCTTGCCTTCAAGCTGGACGCGCACCTCGACGATGTTGGAATTGCCGACCGTGTCGATCCAGAACGGCCGGTTGATCTGGCGGGTGATCTCGGCCGAGAGCACGTCGTCGAGGATCGAGAAGAACGGTTTTGGACCGGGCGGCGGCAAGGGATCCGGCGGCAGCAAATCGACCTTCAGCTGCATGCGGTCCTGCGCGATGCGGATGATGTTGGCGTAATCGGCATCGTGCGGGTAGGTCTCGACCAGGTCGATGATGGCGGCAATGTCGCGCACGGTGGCCTGCGACAGGCGCTGCGTCACCGTTGCCCAGTGGCGTTCCATGAAGACGAACGCGACCACCGACTGCAAAAGGATCATCGGAGCGATGACGATGATCAGCGAGCGCGCATAAAGGCGCTTGGGCATGTAAAGCGAAACGAGGCGCCAGAACCGGTTCCAGATGCGCGGCACCGCCTTGAGCGTTCGCGTGGCGCGTGCGCTCAAGCCGTCATTTCCCGGCTGTTCCAGTTCCGTGGTCGCCATTGGCTCTTTTCATTTCGCCCGCGGCACTAGATCAGAACGACGTCTGGTTCAATCGCCTTCCTGATCCAACTCTTTGTTGAAGCATGATCTTTCCGAAACCGATTCCCATTTTTCGGGATCATGCCCTAGAGCCGCGCCCGATATTCTATTCCACGCTGAGCCGATACCCAATACCGCGCACGGTCTGCAGCCAGACCGGGTTGGACGGATCGCGCTCGATCTTGCGGCGCAGCCGGTTGATCTGCACGTCGATGGTGCGCTCGCCGACTTCCGAATCGTCGCCGACCAGTTCGTGGCGCGGGATGGTCTCGCCGGCCCGCGCCGCGAAGATCGCCAGGATCTCCTGCTCGCGGTCTGTCAGCTTCAGCGCCTCGCCGCCTCGCTTCAGTTCGCGCCTGGCGATCTGGAAGGTGTAGGGACCGAAGACCAGCTGTTCGACCTTGGGCGTCGTCGCCGGGCCGCCGCGACGCAGGATGTTGTTGATGCGCAGGATCAACTCGCGCGGATCGAAGGGCTTGGGCAGGTAATCGTCAGCGCCGGCCTCCAGCCCGGAGATGCGGCTGTCGGTTTCAGACAATGCCGTCAGCATCAGGATCGGCACGTTCTTTTCGGCGCGCAGCGATTTGGTGAGATCGACGCCGCTTTCGCCTGGCATCATGACATCGAGTACAAGCAGGTCGAAATCGAGGCCGGCGAGCTTGCGCCTGGCTTCGCCGGCATTGCCGGCGACGGTAACGCGAAAGCCGTTTTCGGTCAGATACTGTTTGAGAAGATTGCGGATGCGCGTGTCATCGTCGACCACAAGCAGATGCGGCGCATCGTCGTCCGGTGCGACCGCCTGATCGACCCTCTCAGTGCTCTCCATGGCTTTTTCCTGACATTTTTGCGGACCCAACGTCGATCTGAGCTCTCAGTTCCGGATTGACCATCGCTTCGAGGAAGCGTTCCACCAAGGTCCGTTCGGTGGCGCCGGAATCTTCCAATGCAGCACGGATGCGGCGCGACTGTGGCCGCGCCAGCGCCAGTGCCAGTGCCCGGCCCTTGGCTGTCGGGTAGAGTTCGCGCTGGCGGCGGTCGCGCGGGCCCTGCAATTGCACGATATGGTCGGTGTCGATCAGCTGCTTGAGCACCCGCGCCAGGCTCTGCTTGGTGATCTTCAGCACGTCGAGCAGTTCGGCAACCGTCAGGCCCGGCCTGCGGTTGACGAAATGCAGCACCCGGTGGTGGGCACGGCCGAAGCCATAGTCGGCCAGGATCTGGTCGGGATCGGAGGTGAAGTCGCGATAGGCGAAGAAAAACAGTTCGATGATGGCGAAGTCGATGCCGTCCTCGACTGACATCGCGGTCCTGATCGGTTTTCCGGCAGATGGGCTTCGATCCGTCATCATTTCTCCATGGGAACGGGAGATTATGTCAGTACTATTGACGTAATTTCCCTGCAATGGTAATTTTTGACAAGCTTTTGGGCGGATTGCGAACGAAAAGGCAAGGCAAGCCGGTTTTTCCGGAATTTCCTGAGTTTGCCAGAGCGCGATTATCCGCCTACGCTTCGAGACACCGGCCGGCGTCTCAAATCGTACCGCGCGGCCAAAAAGAACACGCAACGACACTGAGATATTCGGGCCGCGGCCCGCGGGAGGTTACCATGGCATCCGTTCCCTTCGATCAACTGGACGGTTTTATCTGGATGAATGGCGAGTTCATTCCGTGGGGCGACGCCAAGATCCATGTGCTGACGCACGGTTTGCACTACGCCAGCGCCGTCTTCGAGGGCGAGCGCGCTTATGGAGGCGAGATCTTCAAGCTCAACGAGCACACCGAGCGCCTGCATGAATCGGCGCGCCTGCTCGGCTTCAAGATTCCCTATGCGGTCGCCGAGCTCAACGATGCCTCGACCAAGCTTTTGAAGAAGCAGGGTTTCCAGGATGCGTATGTCAGGCCGATCGCCTGGCGCGGCAGCGAGCAGATGGGCGTTTCGGCGCAGAACAATCGTATCAACGTCGCCATCGCCATCTGGCAGTGGCCGAGCTATTTCGACCCGGCTCAGAAGCTCAAGGGCATCCGCCTCGACATGGCGGAATGGCGCCGGCCCGACCCGCGCACGGCGCCCTCGAAGTCGAAGGCCGCCGGCCTCTATATGATCTGCACCATGTCCAAGCATGCGGCCGAAGCAAAGGGCTATGCCGACGCCATGATGCTCGACTGGCGCGGGCAAGTGGCGGAGGCAACGGGCGCAAACATCTTCTTCGTCAAGGACGGCAAGATCCATACGCCCACGCCCGACTGCTTCCTCGACGGCATCACCCGCCGCACGGTCATTGGCCTGGCCAAGGATCGCGGCCTGGAAGTGATCGAACGCGCCATCATGCCGGAAGAACTCGAAGGCTTCGAGCAATGCTTCCTGACCGGGACAGCGGCGGAAGTAACGCCGGTTTCGGAAATCGGCCCTTACCGATTCGAGGTCGGCGAGATCGCCAAGAACCTTATGAACGACTATTCTGCCGCGGTTCAGCCCAAGCACGCGATCGCCGCAGAATAACGATAGTCACAGCTTTTCACGCAAGCAGGGGCGGTTTTCGAGCCGCCCCTTTTATTTCAGCGTTTCTGCATTTGACTTTCATCCAATTCGGCGTCTCATGATGGTGTCGGCCCGGGAGGCTGGCAGCTATGGAGGGACTCATCTTATGGACATGAACACGCTTCTTCCGATCATCATCCAGATCATTACAGGCATCATCGGTGGTCAGGCGGTGGGTGCTGCGATCAAGACCGCGGCGCTTGGGCAGCTGCCCAAAATCCTGGGTGGCGCCATTGGCGGCGTCGGCGGCGCGGCGATCCTGGGCAGCCTGCTCGGCCACGGGGTCGATCCGGCTGCGGCAGCGGCTGCGACGAGCGGCCTGGGCAGCGCGCTCAACCTGCAGAACATCGTCGGCGGCGCCGGCGGCGGCGCGATCCTGACCGGCATCATCGGTGCGGTCCTGGGCGCCATGAAGAAGTAAGGTCCGACGGTCTCAGGTTTGTTCAAATGGGCGGCTTCGGCCGCCCATTTCTGTTTTTCAGACGACTGACTGTTCGTCTTTCGGGGGGTGGACGCGTTTCGCCGGCACCTCTACATCACCCCAAGGATACGAAAGGACGATCATGGGTCAGCTCAATGCCGGCATCGTGCCGGTCACACAGTTTCAGCAGAACTGCACCATCCTGTTCGACATGGACGACAAGCGTGGTGTCGTCGTCGATCCGGGCGGCGACATCGACAAGGTGCTGGAAGTGCTGAAGGACAATGCGATCAGGGCCGAGGCAATCTGGATCACGCATGGCCATATCGACCATGCCGGCGGTGCCATGGAATTGAAGGAGGCGCTCGGCATCGACATCATCGGTCCGCACGAAGCCGACAAGCCCCTGCTCGACAATCTGGAGAACCAGGGCAAGCGCTATGGCATTGTCGGCTCACGCGACTGTGTGCCCGACCGGTTCCTCACCGAGGGCGAGACCGTGTCGTTCGGCGGCCACGTCTTCGAGGTGCTGCATTGCCCCGGCCACGCGCCGGGCCACGTCGTCTACTACAACCGCGCGGCCAAGTTCGCCCATGTCGGCGACGTGCTGTTCCGTGGCTCGGTCGGCCGCACCGACCTGCCGGGCGGCGACCATGCGACGCTCATCGCCTCGATCAAGGACAAGTTGTTGCCGCTGGGCGACGATATCGGCTTCATCTGCGGCCACGGTCCTGGCGGCCGTTTTGGCGAGGAGCGCAGGACCAATCCGTTCCTGACGTGAACCACACCCGGGCGCCCAACAAAAAGCGCTGACCTTGCGGTCAGCGCTTTTTTGTCTGGGGCAGGGAAGCCCTAAGCGCTTTCGCGCTTTGTTTGGTGCAAGTCGTTGTCCCAAAACCGCTGCGCGCTTTTGGGCGACACGCACTCAGTTGGCGGTGCAGAAATGCTGCTCGCCATCATTGCCGGTGAAGGTGCCGGTGCGGGAGTTGAAGGTGCGGTAGCGGTCGGAGCAGTATTCGTACCAGTCACGCGTCCACGGTTCGGCATAGCGATCGGCATAGACCACCCGCGGCTCCGCATAGTAGCGGCGGACCGGAGCCGGGCGGATCCGCACGTCACGATCGTAATAACCGTCATCGTAGTAGCGGTCGGCGTAAGGCGGGGGCTGGTCATTGGCCAGCGCGCCACCGATCAGGGCGCCGGCGGCGAGGCCAAGCACGCCGGCGGCAATGGCGTCGCCATTTCCGTGGTGGCGGTGATGGCGCCACTCATCGGCATTGGCCGCGGGCAGGGCCACGAGCATCGTCGCGGCCATGGCGGCGGACAGCACGGCTGTCTTGAAAATTCTGTTCATCTTGGTCTCCTTCGTACCGGGCCGTGCAGTTTTGCAGGGGATGCGGTCCGGCTTTACCCAAGACTAATATGCGACCGTGGCTGAACGGAGGCTGAACGGATTTCGCCCCGCCTGTCCGAGAGGGCGTCAAGAACCACGCTCCAAATGAGCTGGGCTGCCCTGCTGGAGCCGACAGCGTGAAGCCGCTCAGCCGACAGACAGGTTGACCGCCTTGGGCCCCTTGCCGCGCTTGTCCGGCTCGGTGTCGAATGTTACTTTCTGCCCATCTTCGAGACCGGGAAGACCCGACGCCTGCACGGCCGAAATATGGACGAAGACATCCTTCGCGCCATCGTCCGGCGTGATGAAGCCGAAGCCTTTGGCATGATTGAAGAATTTGACGGTGCCGGTCTGCGGCATGGGAAGCTCCTTTGATCCCATAAACTCCAGTCTCGGGCCGGCAAATGCCCGAGAGGAAATTTGTCCTTTATTTTAGCGTCATCGGCAAGAGAAAGTTTTTTAGGCACTTAGAGCGCCTCACGCTTTAAGCCCTTGTTATGATGCATGTCGTCGATCCAAAGCCGGATCCCTTTGGGGCGGCATGCATTCATGCTGCATCGCGGGCATGAAAAAGGCGCGACGAAAACCGCCGCGCCTTTCAAAATCTGTCTGCGTGCCCAGAGGCTGGGCAAGCTCTGGAACCTCGTTCGCTCGCCCTCAGGGAGGCGCGGCGCGCCGATGGTTCAAGCAGCGCGGAGGTTGACCGCCTTCGGGCCCTTGCCCATGCGATCCGGCTCGACATCGAAGGTGACCTTCTGGCCGTCGACGAGCGTGCGCAGGCCCGATGCCTCGATCGCGGAAATATGGACGAACACGTCCTTGGCGCCGCCGTCTGGCGTGATGAAACCGAAGCCTTTGGTCGCGTTGAAGAATTTAACGGTGCCGGTCTGGGCCATTGGGGAAACTCCTTCACCCGTTCAGTCTTTGGTGGTCCTGCCCGCCACCTGGCGTCGAGGGCAGTTCCCGGTGGTTGCTTCGGCAGTCATGCATTGGCGCATGGTCAAACCCCCCGCCGAAAACGGGGCCGTCAGAGATTCACAGTATCGGGGAAAGGTCGTCCAAAACGTTCCGCTCTCCGGGTCGCAAATGCCCGAACACGGAATTTATCGCACGGAAACGTGAAGGTTGCAAGATAGCGCCGCGGGCCGCCACATTGGGCGCATCCCGACGCAAGAATCGACCGATCTGGGCGTCGACCGGCCGCAAATAGGCCTGCTTGCCCGGCCGGTCATCGGCCCACGGACAAGGTCACTCATGGGCCAGCGTTGCCAGCGGCGCGGTCGAATGCCCGCCATGGCCCAACCGCCATTTGCCGTGTGGACAGCCGCGAACGGGGTTGCATTTGAAGGGCGAATGGCGAGGATCGAAATCGGGGATGGGATCGAGGGAGAGATCAGCATGAAATTCCTGGCGTCGGTTTTTTCGAGGCAAGGGTTTGCCATCCTGTTCCTGTCGGCGCTGCTGGCCGCCTGTACCGTCGTCGTCGATGACGGGCCGGGACCTCGTCCACGTCCGCCGCGTCCAGAACCGCAATTCTGCACCAGGCAATACGAGCCGGTCTGTGCCCGGCGCGGCGGCGATCGCCAGACCTTCGCCAATGCCTGCCTTGCCGACCGCGCCGGTTACCGCATCGTGCGCGACGGTCCTTGCCGCGACGGCGGTGGCGGTGGTGGCGGTGAAGAGCAGACGTTCTGCACCCGCGAATATGCTCCGGTCTGCGCCCGCCGCCACGGCGAGACGCGCAGCTTCCCCAATGCCTGCGAAGCCCGCGCCGCGGACTACCGCATTGTCGGCGATGGGCCATGCTGAGGAGGCGGGAACTCCGTTACTTGTCCACGCCGATATAGGCTTTGCCCTTCAACAGGGCAGCCAGATGTGCCGCATTTGATGCAGCCATCTCGATCATTCCGGTGACCTTTTCGGGGGTCGCCGGCAGGTCGACATAGTTGACGTCGCCCATGGCTTCGCCCACCCAGTAGACGCCGCCATTGGCCGGTATGGTGAAGCCGACATCGTTGAGCGCCTGGAAGCATTCGGCATGGCAATGGTGTGCGCCGTCCTCATTGCCGACGATCGCCACCAGCGCCACCTTGCCGGCAGCCGGCATGCGGCCCTTGTCGTCGGCCTCCTCGAGAAAGGCATCCATGACGCGCTTGGCGACGCTGGAAGGCTGACCCATCCAGATTGGCAGGCCAAGAATGAAGATGTCCGCAGCGATGATCTTCGCGCGCAGGTCGGGCCAGTCGTCGCCCTTGCCCATGTCGGAGAGCACACCGGCCTTGATGTCGTGATCGAGGGCGCGCACGACCTCGCCCTTCACCCCATGCGGCTTGAGCGCCGAGAGCAGATCGGCGACGATCTTGTCGGTGGAGGATTTTTCCTTGTCGCCGGAGGCTTTCAGGGAACAGTTGATGGCAAAGGCGGTGAGGGACATTGGCGGCTCCTGCGTGTCGATATGCAGGGTGAACGTCGCGGGCCGGTCGCGGTTGCGCGGCAATGATGCAGGTGTGGCTGCCCGGAGCAGTTCCAGGAAAAGTGTGAACGGTTTTCCGCCCGGAATTGCGTCGAAACCAAAGCGCTAGGCGGCCCTAGACCGGATACTCTCCATCGGCCGGACCGGCATAAAGCTCGCTGCCATGCTCATCCGAAATGCGCAGGCGGTCGGGGATTTGCGGCATGGCCAGGCTATGGAACAGAGCGGCCGCGCCCTGCAGGGCGGCGCGTAGCGTCGGTGCTTCCAGCGACACCCTGTCGAGCGTCGCCTCCTCGGCGTCGCGCGACCGGTAGAACTCGATGACGAAGTTCAAGCAAGCCTCCGTGACAGGACTTGGCAAGGGCCTCTTTTGTCAGCCGCCTGCCTCAGAGCAGGGATGGCGCGCGCGAGGCACCCCAGGCTGTCAGCCCTTCGATTTCGGCTTCAGGCCGCTCTCGGCCTGCTTGACCGACGAGCCGAACGGAGAGGCGGGCTTGGCCACCACCTTGTCCTTCTTGGGTTTGCGTGTTTCGCGGTTGCTGCGCTGTTGGCCCTTGGCCATATTGTCTGCTCCTCGTGCGGGTTGTCTGACGTTGCTGAGGTCTCAGGCCGCCGGATTGTTGCCAACCACCGGATTGCCGGCCGGTTCGAGATTGTCTTCGGTGGTGACCCGTTCGTGGGTCTCCTGGTCACTGCGGATGCGGTATTGCGGCGAGCCGTCCTTGACCGGCAGCCTGCTCTTGATCTCGAACAGTTCGGCCGTCTTGAGGAGGAGGCCGCCACGGCTTTTCATGCGCACGGTCTGGCCGATGGCGAAGAGATGCGAGGGGGTGTCTGTGCGCGGACGCGCATTCTGCTGGAATCGGATCATGCTGCATTCTCCCGGTCGCGCTTCAGCGCGTTTTCGAGTTCGAGGTGGTCGATGGCGACAAGCTGGCTGGTGGCCGGGTTTTTCACCGCCCTTGCAGGCAGGTGAATAAAGGTGGCGACGCGGCGCCAGGCAATGCGTGACACGCCCTCGATCAGTTCTTCGTCCTGATCGATGTCGTAGTCGCCAGCCGGCAACGGTCCTTCCAGCCCGCCGAGCATGAAGGGAGCCGCGAAATGCGCGATGGAATGGGTTGTTCGGTCCGACATTGTCCTGGCCTTGATGTGCCCACGCGTTGGGCGTCACGTAAAACCCAATGCAAAAAAAGCGGGGACAAGCCCCGCTTTCCTATCTCCGGCTATCGCTGGAAATAAGCCTCTTTCGAGAGCTGCCAGTACATCCGTGGTCAGCGTTCATCGAATTCGGCCTGATCAGATCAGTTGCAGATTGGCGGCCGAATCGCGGCCCTTGCCGTCACGCTCCAGTTCGAACTGAAGCTTCTGGCCTTCCGCAAGCCCCGGGAAACCGGCGCGCTCCAGCGCGCTGACATGGACGAAAACGTCCTTGCCGCCATCGGCCGGCTGAATGAAGCCGAAGCCCTTCTGGCCATTATAGAACTTCACGGTTCCGGTGTTCATATGTGTCTTTCGCGTATCGAGAGATCGTCGCGCGGCGAAGGTGCGGCGCGTCCGGTAGCAACGATTTGGAATGAGATTTGGCGGGTCGAGAACCTCTGACGCCGCGAGATGCCAATTCTGGCCAAAACGATGTCCTTTATGTAGATCGATCGGGCGACCACTTCAAGGTGATTCAGCAAATAAACTCGCCGCAGCCGAAAAATAGATCGCTATAGACGTTCAGATATTTCTGCTATGGTTTGGCATATTTCTAAAAATTCTTGAGAGCGCGCTGGGGTATTTTCCCAGTGCTCATATTTTTATTTACTCCGGAATAAGGATAGAACCATGGTTTCCACAAGAAGCTCAAGGGCGAAGACCGTCGCGGTCAATCCCGTCATCAAGCCAATCGCCATACATGCCATTGCCGTTGGCCCCAATGGCCAGCCGATGATCGTCAAGTCGGCACGGCTGACCATCAGAAGCGATGAGGCGGCAAGGCGAACGATCGCCGATACCGATGGCACCGCAAGGCGGGCCAGACAGGTCGCCGAGACCAACCGGCTGATCTGATCGCGTTCAAGGCGATGGAAAGGCCGCGGAACCACACGGAGACTTGAACCCGCCGCGCCAATGGCCTAGATCGCGGGAGGCGGACAAACACGGCAGGTTTCCCATTAACAGAGATCAGAGACGAGCGGCGGGTGCGGGAGCCAGGTCTGGCGCGGGCGGACAGCCGCCGCTGGGCCTCGACCAGTATGTGCAGCAGGCGCTGCAACTGCACCAGGCAGGGCGCCGGCAAGAGGCTGAGTCAATCTACCGGCAGGTGCTGGCGCGTCAGCCCAGACACGCGGCCGCGGCACATTTCCTGGGGCTGCTGCTGCATCAGACCGGACGCAGTGAAGAAGGGCTGGATCTCCTCGAGCAGTCCGTGAGCCTGCAGCCCACGAATCCCGATTTCCTCAACAATTTCGGCACGGTGATGCGCGACCTCGGCCGCGTTGCCGCGGCCATCGATTTCTTCCGTGGAGCGGTCGATCTGCGGCCGGACCAGCTCGCGGCGCGCGACAATCTCGGCTCGTCGCTGAACCAGCTCGGCCAGTTCGAGGAGGCCGAAGAGATTTATCGCGGCACGGTCGCGCGCAATCCATTTCATGTGCGCGCCCGCATCGGGCTTGCCGAAACCCTGCAGGAAGCCGGGCGGCTGAATGAGGCGCTGGCGACTTTTCGCGAGTCGCTGACCATCCGCCCCAAGGATGCCGACCTGCTGCACGGGCTCGGCGTCGGGCTTATGGAAAAGGGCAAGCTTGACGAGGCGGCCGATCTGTTCCGGCAGGCGCTGGCGATCAATCCCGGCATGGCCACGGCCTGGCTGATGCTGACGCAGGTCAAGCGCCAGAAGGAGCGCGATGCCGAATTGGCCGGCATGGAAGCCCAGCACGCCAAGGCGCCGCAGGACAGCCTGGCACGCATGCAGCTGTCCTTCGGCCTCGGCAAGGCCAATGACGATTTGAAGGACTACAACAGGGCCTTCGATTATTTCGCCGAAGGCAATGCCATTCGCCGCAAGGGCATCAACTACGATCCCGTCAGGACGCGTGCGGATTTCGAGGCGATGAAGACGGTATTCGATGCCGGGTTCTTCCAAAGGCACAGACCGAGCCCAATCACCGATGACGCGCCGATCTTCGTCGTCGGCATGCCGCGTTCGGGCACGACGCTGGTCGAGCAGATCATCGCCAGCCATCCGAAGGTCTATGGCGCGGGCGAGCTCAGCATCTTGAAGAAGGCGGTCGGCAAGCAGTTTCCGTCGACCATGCCGGGTGGCTTCCCCTGGGGTGTATCGGACGTGGACGATTCGGATTTTGCCGAGGCAGGCCAAGCCTATCTCGACATGCTGCATGCCCGCTATCCGCATATCAGCCACGTCACCGACAAGATGCCGGGCAACTTCCTGCTAATCGGCTTCATCCACATGATGATGCCGAAGGCCAGGATCATCCACGTCGCCCGCGATGCGGCGGCAACCTGCCTGTCGATCTACAAGGTGCATTTCCGGGGCGACAGCCACCGCTACGGCTACGACCTGGGCGAACTCGCAGATTTCCACAATCTCTACACCGATATCATGGCGCATTGGCATAGCGTTCTGCCCGGCGTCGTGCATGATGTGCGCTACGAGGATTTCGTCGCCGATCAGGAAGGGCAGAGCCGGGCCCTCATCGACTATCTCGGCCTGCCATGGGACGATGCCGTGCTGTCCTTCCACGATACCGACCGGCCGGTGCGCACGGCTTCCGCCGCGCAGGTGCGCCAGCCGATGTATCAAGGCTCGGTCGATCTGTGGAAGCGCTATGGCGATCGGCTGAAGCCGCTGCTCGACAAGCTAGGCTGATATTGAGGTGAGGCCGGCCTGACCTCAATCCAAACCTACCTTGGGGCCGAGCAATTCAAAGCTCTATGAACGGCTTGAAGCCGCCGAAGATCATGCGCTTCATATCGAAGGGCATGGGGCCCAGATCGGGTGTCAAACGCGGGTCGGCCATCACCTTGGCCATCACCGCATCGCGGCTTTGCCTGGATTCATAGACCGCCCAGGCGAAGACGACGATCTCGTCGTCCGTTGCCTGGACGGCACGCGGAAACGAGGTCACCTCGCCATAGGGCACGTCGTCGCCGATGCATTCGACATAGGCCAGCGCGCCGTGTTCCATCCATATGGGGCCCGCGAGGTTGGCGAGCTTCTTGTAGTCGTCGAGTTTGGCTTTTGGCACGGCCAGCACGAAACCATCGACATAGGACATGATAAACTCCTCTGTTGAAAAATGAGCGCCGGGTCGGCGGGGGTACGACCCGGCGCGGTGAGCGCGTCAACCCTGGCGGGCGACGCCTGCTCGCCAGGGAACCTATTTCACCGGCGCGTTCATCGCCCAGGCGACGCCGAACGGATCCTTCACCTGGCCCCAGCGGTCACCCCAGAACATCACCTGCAGCGGTGTCACGATCTCGCAGCCGGCATCGACGGCGCGTTGCCACCAGGCGTCGATATCGTCGTTGTCGAGATGGAGCTGCAGCGTGTAGCCTTGCGCATCCTTATGCGGGTGGCCGTGTTCGGGATAAGCATCGCCCAGCATCAGCGTCGAGCCGTTGATGTGGAGATGGATGTGCATGGTGCGGCCTTTTTCGTCGGCCGGATAGGCGAAGACTTCCTCGGCTCCAAAGGCCTTCTTGTAGAATTCGGCGGCCTTGATGGCGCCGTCGACCTGCAGATAGGGGGTCAGTCCGCCAAGCACTTCGGCTCGTGGTGGGGTCTGGTCGGTCATGTCTTGCTCCTCTTTGCATTTGGCTTGGCCTTGCAAAGCCTAGGACGCACGAGGTGACGGCAATTCTACATGGCCGCGAAAATTTTTTTAGCGGGCCGGGCCCGGGCAGGCCGGACGACTGGAGGTCTTGAGCGACAATCGCATGGACAGGCTGGCCGCGGTCATATGACCTTGGCCGTGAAGGTGGTTGCACGACGGCTGTTCTGCGCGTCGAAGAGTTCCGGAAAGCCGATGTCCTTGCGCAGTTCGGCTGGCAGCGAGAGCAGGATGCGTTCGCTGCGATGGCGGGCTCGTGCTGCCGCATATTGGGTGGCGATGCGACCGATGGATGAAAGGACGGACATGACAAGGTTCTCCCTGGGTTGATGCCGGCATCATCGTGTAGGCATCCCAAGGACGAGGCGGGTTCAGGCGATCCGACAGGTCGTCCAAATTATTTCAGCTGACCGAGGCGGCCAGCGCCGTGTCGTAATATTCCACCATCTCGATGACCTTGCCGTCGCGCAGGGTCCAGAAGTTGGCGGCGCGCATGACGAATTCCTTGCCGGTGGTTTTTCGCGTCAAATGGATTTCGACCTGCGCCGCGACCTTGTCGCCGCCGTCGATAATGTCCACCGGGACGAAGTTCCGGTATTCGAAATCACCGTCGAGCCCCATGAGGCGGGCAAGGAATTCCTGCTTGCCGTTGCCCGTGCCGATATAAGGCGCCTGCGGTTCGGCGACCCAGCGGAAGACGACGTCGTCGGAGCAGTGGGCCAGCGCGCCCACGATGTCGCGTTTCGCATAGGCATCATAAAGGGTCTTGACGACGTCCACCCCGCGCATGACCGGTCTCCTCCCTCGGCTTGCGAAACCCCGAGGATGCGCCTTTTTCGGCTGGCGGGAAAGTGCGGGCCGGCAAGCTCGAATGCCGGCCCGGCCAAAGGCATCGCCTTCAACCACCCGCGTCAGCCACTTGGCGGAAAAAGTCCTCGGGGTCCTCGACCTCGGTCAGGCGCCGCTTCTCGATCAGCCAGAAGCGGTTGCCGATGGCGCGGATGAAGGAGCGGTCGTGCGAGGCCAGGACGCAGCTGGCCTGGTGCTTGAGCAGTTCTTCCTCCAGCGCTTCCTGGCCATCGATATCAAGATGGTTGGTCGGCTCGTCGAGCAGGTAGAAGTTGGGGTTGGCGAGCCTCAGCGCCAGCATCATCAGCCGCGCCTTCTGGCCGCCGGACAGGACGCCGATCTTTTTCTCCTGCATCTCGATGACCACGCCGGCGCCGGCAAGCAACGAGCGGGCGCGCTGTTCGCCAACATCATAGCGGCGCGACACCATCGCCAGCGGCGTGTCGTCGCCGCTGATGCCCGACAGCGCCTGGTCGCTGTAGCCGAGCACCGTCGACGGCGTCACCTTCACATTCGCGATCGTGTCGGGCTCGACGACGGCGTTGCGGATCAGGCCGACGAAGCGCGATTTGCCGACACCGTTGCGGCCGAGCAGAATGATGCGGTCGCCCTGGCAGATATGGCGCTTGCCGGTCCTGAACAGCAGCGTGCCGTCCGGCGTTTCCACCGCCGCGTCGTCGAGCGTGATCAGAACCTTGGCGTGGGTGCCGCGATTGGCCAGTTTTATTGCGCCGGCCGATTTCTCGCGATGCGCCGATACCGCCGCCTCTTCCAGCTTTTCCGCCCGTTCCTTGAGCTGCCTGGTTTTCACCGTCAAAAGGTCGCTGCCGGAATTGATGCCGATGTTGTTGAGCTTGGCGGCTTGCTTTCGCAGCTGCTGGACGACCTTCATGTCACGTTCGAACTTGCGTGCCGTCGAGGCGTCGACCTCGTCGAGCGCCTGCCTGGCGCGGGAGTAGGGCAGCGCAAACACCGGCGATTGTTCCGGCCGCAGGAACAGCGTCCGGTTGGTGGTGGCGTCGAGGAAGGCGCGGTCGTGGCTGGCGATGATAACAGGCACTTCGCGCGGCAGGGCGTTCAACCAGCTTTCCAGCTGGCTGATGCGGGCAAGGTCGAGATGGTTGGTCGGCTCGTCGAGCAGCAGCACGTCGGGATCGGTGACCCAGACGCGGGCAATCAGCGCCAGCCTCTGCCAGCCGCCGCTCAGCGCCCGCATTTCCCGTTCGCGCATCGGCTCGGGCACGTCGAGCGAATCCAGCACCACGTCGACGCGCCACATCTCGCTGTCGGCCTGCTCGGGGGGCAAGGCATCGGCAACCACCTGATGGAAGGTGCGTCCAAGCAAGGCAGGGGCAACGGCCTGCTCGACATGGCCGACGCGCAGGCCGCGTGTGCGGGTGATGTCGCCGGAGGTCGGTTCCATCTCGCCGGTCAGGCATTTCAGCAAGGTCGACTTGCCGCGGCCATTGGCGGCGACAATGCCGAGCCGGTCGCCAGTGCCGATGGTGAGGTCGAGGTGAGCGAAAAGCGGCGCACTCATGGTGACGCCGAGGGATTTGAGGCTGATCAGGGCCATTGGATTCCGCTTTTTGGTTGGCGCATGATCCTTTCCGAAAACCATCCGGGTTTTGGGGTCATGCGCTCTTGCCGGAGACACCTCCGGATGCACTTTGACGGTGCGCGTGCTGGCCATCAGGCTCGGCGTTGCGCACCACGAAGGGCAGACCAAAAAATCGAAGCGGGAAAAAACCCGGACCGTCCCTGGTCAGCCCTGCAAGCTAGCTCGCAGGGCAGAAATCGGGCCACGCTGACGATGGTGACGATGAAACGTAAACACGTGAGCCCTCCTTTCAAAACGTTCGAGTGTGTGGAGCGATTACACCAAAGGCAGGGGTGGAGGCAAGTGGAGCGAAGTTTCCTTCTCCGACAACGGGAGAAGGGGAAGAGCGCTACCGCCCCGGCCGCCCCGTCTTGCCCGGCCGGCGCTTCTCTCTGCGGGCATCGCCTGGATCCTCGTAGGAGCCAATGCCGGCGCGCTGGCGAACGATTGGTTTGGCGGAATCGTCGCCTTCCTTCGCGGCCCCCTCTGTCCTGCCGGCCCTCGCTTGGGCGGAGATCGGCTGGGGCTTTGCCGGCATCTTTCCCTCGACCGGCTTTTCGGTGCGCCGCACCGTCATCTCGTCGAGCGAGTTTTTCTTGAACAGCGGTTTGACCGGCTCGCCGGGAATGCCGAAATCGGAGCCGTGTGCTTCCTGGGCGGACTGTTTCTTGAACAGCGAGCGCGACACGGCACCTGCCGGCGTCGGCATGTCGGTGCCCGGGCCCATGTCGTCAATCGATGGCTTGGCGAAGAGCGGCTTCTTCACCGGCACGGCGCCATCGGCGCCCATCTCGTCAAGCGCCGGCTTGCGGAAGAGGTTGGGCCGGGCCGCCTTGGCTGCCTCTTCGGTGGCGCGCGCTTCGTCGAGCTTCCGGAACCGCTCCTGCTCCTCCGCCGTACGGTGTTTGGCAACGCCCTTGTTGTGCTTGCCCTTTTCGCGGCCCGAGACCGGGCTTTCCATGTCGGCGTATTTGGCAAGCGGGTCTTCGGAGATCGAGAGTTCCATCTCGCGCAGACGCTTGATCTCGTCGCGGATGCGCGCGGCCTTCTCGAAGTCGAGATTGGCGGCGGCGTCGCGCATCTGCTTTTCCATGGCGTCGAGATGGGCCTTGAGGTTGTTGCCCATCATGGCGCCGGCGCTGTCGGTGAACTGCGAGATGTCGGCGCGGACGTGGTCTTTTTCGTAGACCGAGTCGAGAATGTCCGAGATGCGCGACTTGACCGATTCCGGCGTGATGCCGTTGGCCGCGTTCCATTCCATCTGCTTTTCGCGGCGGCGGTTGGTCTCGGCCATCGCTCGCTCCATCGAGCCGGTGACCTGGTCCGCATAGAGGATGACCTTGCCGTCGACGTTGCGGGCGGCGCGGCCGATGGTCTGGATCAGCGAGGTCTCCGAACGCAGGAATCCTTCCTTGTCGGCGTCAAGAATGGCGACGAAGCCGCATTCGGGAATGTCGAGGCCCTCGCGCAGAAGGTTGATGCCGACCAGCACGTCGAAGGCACCGAGGCGCAAATCGCGCAGGATCTCGATGCGCTCGAGCGTGTCGATGTCGGAGTGCATGTAGCGCACGCGCACGCCCTGCTCGTGCAGGTATTCCGTCAAATCCTCGGCCATGCGCTTGGTCAGCACCGTGACCAGCGTGCGATAACCGGCGGCCGTGGTCTCGCGGATCTCGCCGACGACATCGTCGACCTGGCTTTTCGCCGGGCGCACCTCGACCGGCGGATCGATCAGGCCGGTCGGGCGAATGACCTGCTCGGCGAAGACGCCGCCGGATTGTTCCATTTCCCAGCTGCCAGGTGTCGCCGAAACAGCGACGGAGAGCGGGCGCATGGCGTCCCATTCCTCGAAGCGCAGCGGCCGGTTGTCCATGCAGGAGGGCAGGCGGAAGCCATATTCGGCCAGCGTCGCCTTGCGCCTGAAGTCGCCGCGATACATGCCGCCGATCTGCGGCACGGTGACGTGGCTTTCGTCGATGAAGACCAGCGCATTGTCGGGAATGTATTCGAACAGGGTCGGCGGTGGATCGCCCGGCTGGCGGCCAGTGAGGTAGCGCGAATAGTTCTCGATGCCGGCGCAGGAGCCGGTGGCTTCCAGCATTTCGAGGTCGAAACGGGTGCGCTGCTCCAGCCGCTGTGCTTCGAGCAGGCGGCCGGCCCGCTCCAGTTCCACCAGCCGGTGCTTGAGTTCTTCCTTGATCGACTTGATCGCCTGGTTCAGCGTCGGGCGCGGCGTCACATAGTGCGAATTGGCGTAGATCTTGACGCTCTTCAGCTCGCCGGTCTTCTGGCCGGTCAGCGGGTCGAACTCGGTGATCTGCTCGATCTCGTCGCCGAACATAGAGATGCGCCAGGCGCGGTCTTCCAAGTGGGCCGGAAAGATCTCGATCGTGTCGCCGCGCACGCGAAACGAGCCGCGCACGAAATTGATGTCCTGGCGCTTGTATTGCTGGGCGACGAGATCGGCGAGCAAAGCGCGCTGGTCGAGCCGGTCGCCGATCTGCATCTGGAAGGTCATCGCCGTATAGGTCTCGACCGAGCCGATACCGTAGATGCAGGACACCGAGGCGACGATGATGACGTCATCGCGCTCGAGCAGAGACCGCGTCGCCGAATGGCGCATGCGGTCGATCTGCTCGTTGATCGAGGATTCCTTCTCGATGAAGGTGTCGGTGCGCGGGACGTAGGCTTCCGGCTGGTAGTAGTCGTAATAGGAGACGAAATACTCCACCGCGTTGTCGGGAAAGAATTTCTTGAACTCGGAATAGAGCTGCGCGGCCAGCGTCTTGTTGGGCGCCAGGATCAGGGCGGGGCGCTGCGTCTCCTCGATCACCTTGGCCATGGTGAAGGTCTTGCCGGAGCCGGTGACGCCAAGCAGCACCTGGGTGCGGTCGTTGTTTTCGACGCCTTCGACAAGATCCTTGATCGCGGTCGGCTGGTCGCCGGCCGGTTCGAAATCCGACACCATCTTGATGGCGATGCCGCCCTCGGACTTTTCCGGCCGGGCGGGACGGTGCGGTGTCCACAACACGCCGTCCTTGTGCAGCGGATTGCCGGATTCGATCAGTGCCGAGAGGGCGGCGACCGTCGCGGTGACGCCGCTCGACGTCATCGTCTCGGCTTCTTCCAGCGAAACATCGAGGCCGGCGACCGGATTGAGGCCCGCCGCCGCGCGTTCGCGGGCGGTGGCCGCGCCGCCCATCGAGGTGCCGCGGGCGGTGCGTCCGGGCGCGGCGGAGCGTTCGGGGATCTTCTTCGACTTGGCGCTTTCCCTCCCCCTCGAGGGGAGGGTGGCGGCAGCGCCGCCGGGTGGGGTCGGTTCGACCGGGCTCGGCGCTCCAGCGGTGCCTTCCGCGGCGACCCCCTCTGTCGCCTTTGGCGACATCTCCCCCTCGAGGGGGGAGATTAAGGGGCGGCCTTCGCGTTCCGCCTCCTGTTCGATCTGCTCGGCCCAGTCGGCGATCGAACCGCTCAGCGGCGTGCCCGAGAGTTCAGGCTGAGGCATCTCGGCGAAGCCGCCCCTGTGCAGCGGCTCCGAGGCGTCGAGGAAATCTGTCAGTGGGCTGCGCCGCTTCGGCGCGGCGCGGTCGTCCGCCGTCGGCGGCGTTCTTTTTTCGGGGGATTTGGCCATGACCCGAATATGGGAGGTCTTGGTGAAAATGGAAAGAGCGCGATGTGGCAAGCCGCATGCCCCGACGCAGCTCCTGACAGAAGGCTGTCAGGAGGAGGCAGTGCCAGGGATTGCCTGCGTGTCGCGGTCAGGCGCCGCGTGCGTTGTCCGCCGCCACACGGGTCGCCGATCCGTTCAGGCGCGGCACCACGACGAGCCGCGTGACCTTGCCCTTCTTGAAGGCGGCGAGGAAGCGGGCATAGTCCCTGAAGACGACGCAGCCATTGGACTCGGCGCGGCCGCCGCGCAGCATGTAGGTGTGGGCGAGCAGGCCGTTGCGGTTGTACTTGTTGCCGCCATTCACCGGTGTCAGGCGTATGGCCTCGACACCATGGAAGCGGGATTCGCGCAGCGACAGATTGTAGGTGTTGGGCGGCGTCGGGCCGCGATCCTTGACGTCGACATAGCGCGGCTGGTCGACCATGGCGCCGAGACCCGAATGTGCCTCGAGCCGCTGGCCGTCGGGCATGTAGACGGTCTTGGCGCTGATGTCATAGACGGCGACGCCGTGGCCGGCTCCGCTTCCGGCGCTCGGCCCGTTGAACAGGTTCCTGAACGCCTGGCCAAGGCCGCCAGAGGGCGTATCCGGCCTGGCATAGGCCAGCACGTCGCCGCCTTCGCCAGACCGGCCGGCGCGGGCTGGCCTTGCCGGCTGGGCTTGCTGGCCCGGCCTTGCCTGCGGCGCCGGCTTCTGCTGGGCGAGTTTGGGCTGGGCAATCCTGGGCTGCGGCGCCGGCTCATCCTGCTCCACGGCCTTGGGTTGCGGCGCGTCATATTGCGGGCGACGGGTCGGCAGCGGCACGTCGTCGGTCAGCGCATCCGGCAAGGAGGCGGCATCACCGGGCTGTTCCTGCTGGGTCTCGACAGGCGCAACCGCGACATCGGCGGAGGATTCGGTCATCGGCAGCGGCGAGGCGAATGCTTCGTCCTCGACGGGCATCGACTGCACGAGGGCCAGCGCCAGTTGCGCATTGTCAGGCGTCTCCGACTGGGCAAAGCCCATCGGCGCGGGCGCGGTCTGCACGACAACCGAACCGGTATCGGCAGGAGCGAAGCGTTCCGCCGCTGGAGCCGGCATGTCATCGGACAGGCTGGCCATGACCTGAACGGAAGGCACCAGCGAGGCCTCGGTAATCCGCGGCGCGGCCTTGGAAATCACCGGGCGGGCGTCGGCCGTGGCAACAGGCTTGCCGGCACCGGCAAGGGCGGCGGCAAGCTTGGTCGGCGACAGCGACGCTTCCACGCGTTCGAAACGCTCCTGCGCTTTCGACTTCACAATTGGCTGTTCCGGTTTTGCCTGCGCCACCAGGCGTGCGGATTTCTTCGCCAGCGGGCTCACGCGGGCCAGCTTGAAGCAACTGGCGCCGCATTGCACGGCATGATCGTGCAGCGCCTGCGCGCCGCCATGGGCATTGGCGAGCACGAAAGGCGCCGAGGATATGAGGAAATGCTGCTTCAGCGGATCGGCCAGCGCCAGCGAGCCAGGCATGGACAGCGTCTGCGGCAGGCCGCCCGATGTCGCCGACAACGAGGCGCCCACGGAACTGAGGCCGGCCATGGTGCCGACCAGCCAGAGGCCGACGGCAGCGCTGACACCGGGCACCGCGACCCAGCGGACGAGCCGTTGCGGGTTGAAGGAAGGGGTGCGAGGCGCATCGACGAACTCGCCGCCCTCGCGCTGGTCCCGGATTATTTTTCGTTTACTCGACAACGCCATGCAACCAATCTTGCTCCAATCGGTTTTCCCCGTACGTGGCCTTGTCAGCCGCGACGACCATTCTGCGAGTGATCCCAGGTGGTCCCCGACGCGTTTGCCGCGCCTGTCGTTGGTTGCCGATTGCTTCAAAATATGGACAAAGTTGGTTAACCAATCCCTCTCAAAACCAACCAAGAGACGTGGACTTTGTGCCAAAAAAGGCTCGTCCACGATCATGCACGCGGTATTGCAGCCCTTCCGAAGCAAGTTTGCTGCCTGTTTTTGACGGCCGAGTCAAGCGAAACAGCCTGCGCCAAATCAGCAAAAAGCCACCCGGGATCATGCTGGGTGAGGGGTGGTTGCCGATCGTTTCGGCCGAAAAAGACCCTGTCGATCGGCCGAACTGTTGCCCTCCTGCCACAAAATCCTGAGCCCGGCGGCTGCCTTCCGGCGGCCATTGACTCGTTTTGGGAGGCGGTGCAATCGGATTAAAGTGCTTGGTTTTGGGGTGGCAAAGGCCACTTTTGGAGGCTTTTTCCATGAAGCGTCGCGACTTCTTGGCGCTGTCGGCGGGTGCTGCGGCGTTTTCCATTCTTCCGGCCTCGGTCAGGGCCAATGTGCCGGTTCCCTACGACCGCAACGCCGAACTCCCATTCAATGACAAAAAATCGTTCATCGACTGGATGGTGGCCAATCGGGGCGAGGATCCGAAGTTCCTGGCCGAGCGATTCGATCGCTTCCAGGTCATGGTCTACAACAAGGACGTGCTGGACGACCGCAACAAGCGTGCTTTCCTCGCCACTCCGCGCGAGGAATTCGTGCTGCCGCAGAATCTGGCGCGAGCCTATGATCATGCCTTCCTCGACATCGGCTACGGCGTGACCATTTCCGGCCCGCATCTCGTCGGGCGCATGACGACGGCTATCGATGTGCAGTTTGGCGAAGCCGTGCTCGAGGTCGGCACAGGCTCCGGCTACCAGTCGGCCTATCTGGCCAATCTCACCGACAAGGTACACACGATCGAGATCATCAATCCGCTGGCACAGCGCACCCGCCGCACCTATGACGCGCTGATCGATCGCGGATACAGCGTGTTCGGCTCCGTCACCAGCCGCAGTGCCGACGGCTATTATGGCTGGGAGAGCGTCGGCCCGTTCGACAAGATAATCGTCACCTGCGGCATCGACCACATCCCGCCTTCGCTGCTGCAGCAGCTCAAGCCCAACGGCGTCATGGTCATTCCGGTCGGTCCGCCGGGCGCCCAGCACGTGCTGAAGGTGATCAAGCAGCAACTCGTCGACGGCACGTTCAACATCGTCCGCTCGGACATCTACAATGGCAAGGTGGTGCCGTTCGTGCCGTTCACCAAGCTGGAAGGCGACCAGATCGTCGGCACGCACAACGGATGAGTTGCCGCGCCGGTCCAAGCCTGTTGGGCTGAACCGCCGCATCAAGGGGCTTGAATGACGGCTGTCGTATCGACCTCCCGGCCAAGCATCGCCTCGCTCGAGGCGCCGCGGTTCGCGCACTATTTGGCGGTCGGGCTGATCGCCGGCGCCATCATCGCGCTGCAGATCGCGGTGATGCGCGTCTTCGCTGTCGGCAGCTGGTCGCATTTCGGCTCGCTGGTGGTCAGCCTCGCCATGCTCGGCTTCTCGCTGTCCAGCGTCGTCATCTTCGCCGGCAAGGGCTGGTTCGATCGCCATTGGCAAGTTGCCGCCACGGCGGCCCTGCTGCTGATCGGCCCGCTCGCGGTCGGCTCCAACCTCATTGCCCAGACAGTGCCGTTCAACGCCATCTTCCTGGTTTCCGACCCCGAGCAGAAGTGGCGACTCCTGGCGAATTTCCTGCTCTATCTCCTGCCGTTCCTGGCCGGTGCCTTCTTTCTCGGCATCGTCTTCCTGAAAAGCCGCACCGCCTTCGGCCGCGTCTATTTCGCCGACCTTACCGGTTCGGGGCTGGCCGGCCTCGTGGTTCTGGTGTCGCTTTATCTTTTCGCGCCGGAGACCATCATCGTCGTGCCGTTGCTTTTGTGGGCGGCCGGGGCGCTGCTGTGGTTCCTCGCGTTCGGTGCCTGGAAGAGTGTCGTCGCCGGCGTGGTCGTCGCGGCGCTGTCGATATCAGGCTATCTCATGCTGCCCGGCCTGCTCGGCATCCCCGACATCGCCGTGTCGCAGTACAAGGGTGTCGCCTATGCCCGCAACTTCCCGGACGGCAAGCGTATCTACCGCAGCGTCTCGCCCTTCGGCGACCTGCAGGTCTATGCCAGCTCCTACATGCATTTCGCGCCGGGCCTGAGCGACAACGCCGCCTTCGGCATGCCCGAGGTTCCGGCCAACACCTATGTCGGCATGTATCGCGACGGCGAGGGGCCGGAAGGTATCATGCGCAATCTGGCGCCGGCCGAGCAGGTCTATTTCCGCTACCTGCCGATGCACTATCCCTATGTCATCAAGGACAAGCCCAAGACATTCGTCGTGCAATTCGGCGGCGGTATCTCGACGCAGGCCGCGCTCAATGCCGGATCGACCTCGGTGACCGTCGCCGAGAGCAACCCGATGACGTTGCGGGCGTTCCGCGATCCGGTGCTGAAGGACGTGACCGGCGACATCCTGGCCGAGCCTCGGCTCAAGGTGATCGACTATGACGGGCGGCTGTTCCTCGCCAACACGACAGAGCGCTACGACGTCATCGACCTCAGCCTCGCCGACAGCGTCGGCCTGTCCAATCCCGGCGGCTTCGCCATTTCGGAGAAATACGCCTACACGCATGAGGCGATGCTGAGCTACATGCACGCCCTGGCCGATGGCGGCGTGCTGTCGGTGACCTTGTGGAACAAGGAAGAGCCGCCGAAGTCGGTGCTGAAGCTCTATGCGACCATCGCCGAGGCCGCCAGGACGTTCGACAGCCAAGGCGCGGCCAACGACATCTTCGCCGTGTCGAGCTACCTGTCGACGACAACGGTGCTGTTCAAGCGCGGCGGCTTCACCGAGGCCGAGATCAAGACGCTGCGGGACTACACGAGGTCGATGTCCTGGGAGGAAGTCTATTATCCGGGAATGGCTTATGACGGTTCGGGCGCGCAAAAGGTGCTCGATGATTACCGTGCCTCGATCTTCGGCAGCGGACAGGACGCGACGCTGACGCTGCCCGCCGCCGATGCGACCGCGCCAGCCGACGCTACCGGGCCTGCAAACCCCGACTGCGATCCGACGGCACCCGCCGATCCGACGCTCGATGCCTGCGCGGGCGCCGGCGGCGAGGCCGGCCCGCAGGTGTTGCCGGCGACGGAACTGCAACGCATGACCTGGCATGCGCTCTTGACCGGTGGCTGGCAGAAGCTTGCCAACGATTATGTCTTCGACGCACGAGCGCTGAGCAACGACCAGCCCTATTTCGCGGCCTATGTGAAGGTCGCCGACCTGCCGCGCACGCTGGACCGGCTCGACCTGTTCCAGGACGATTGGGGCTACCTGCTGATCTGGGCGACGCTCGGCATCACCTGCATCACGGCCGCATCGCTGGTGCTGCTGCCGGTCATCTTCGGCTGGCGCATCGTGTTCTCGCGCTCGCGCGGCAAGCTCGGCACCATCCTCTATTTCGCCTGTCTCGGCCTCGGCTACATCATGGTCGAGGTCGGGCTGATCAGCCGCTTCACCGTGGCGCTC
The DNA here is from genome assembly GCF_013170705.1 of Mesorhizobium loti. Lineage (NCBI taxonomy): Bacteria > Pseudomonadati > Pseudomonadota > Alphaproteobacteria > Hyphomicrobiales > Phyllobacteriaceae > Mesorhizobium > Mesorhizobium loti. The sequence goes on from NZ_CP033334.1 coordinate 2,391,753, forward strand.
GCCAATCCGACCGTGTCGGCCTCGGTGCTGATCTCCTCGATGCTGGTGTTTTCCGGGCTCGGCAGCCTGTTCGCCGAGCGCATCTTCGACCGCGCCAGGACGCTGCTGCCCGTCGTGCTGCTGGCGGTCTGCGTGCTGCTCTTCGCCTATGGCTTCTATCTGTCGCCGGTGCTCGACCGGATCGGCGCCTATCCCTATGCGGTGCGGCTGCTGCTCTGCTTTCTGCTGGTGTCGCCGCCGGCCTTCCTGATGGGCATGCCGATGGCCATCGCCATGACCTGGCTGGCGCGGCTCGGCAAGGAGCATCTGTTCGTCTGGGCCTGGGGCATCAATGGCTGCTTCTCGGTCATCGGTTCGGCCGCTGTGCCTATCATCGCCACCAGCTTCGGGCTGAGCGCCGTGCTGCAATGGTCGGCGATCGCCTATCTCATCGCCATCCCGGCCTTCTTCGCCGTGCTGTTGCCGTCGAAGGCGCCTGATGTGCGGCTGGTGGCGGCCTGATGCCGGACCGGCGCGCCATCGTTGCCGGACTGCTGGCCACGGCGGCGTTTCCTGTGGCAAGCCAGGGGGCGCGCTTGCACAAGGCCATCTCGACCATCGTGCCGTTCAAGGCGTCACCCTTTCCCTACCGGGGCAAGCTGCCCGACGGCTCCGCGCCGTTTCTCGACGTGACGGCGGCGGACGGAAGGCGCGGTCACACCTCGCCGCGCGGCGGCATCTATTGGGAGAACGAGACCTATTCCGACCGCTCGACGCTGCTCGCCGTGCCAAAAGGCTTCGATCCGGCCAAGCCGGCGGTCATTGTCGTGTTCTTCCACGGCAATGGCGCCACCTTGCAGCGCGATGTGGTCGGTCGCCAGCGTGTCGTCGCGCAGGTCGAGGCCTCCGGCCTCAACGCCGTGCTGGTGGCGCCGCAATTCGCCAGCAACGCGCAGGATTCCAGCGCCGGCAATTTCTGGACGCCGGGCTATTTTGCGGAGTTCATGGCCGAGGCGGCGCAAGGCCTGGCCAAGCTGACCGGCGCCAAGGTGGCGAAATTCGACGCCATGCCGGTGGTGCTGGTCGCCTATAGTGGCGGCTACAATCCCGCCGCCTTTATTCTCAGGAATGGTGACGTCGGCGACCGGTTGCTCGGCGTCATCCTGCTCGACGCCGTCTTCGACGAGGCCGACATCTTCGCCAACTGGGTCGCGCGGCACCGGAAGCGTTTCTTCGTCAGCGCCTATGGCAAATCCTCGGCCTCCGGCAATGCCGAGATCAGGCAGTTGCTGGCGGGCCAGGGCATCAACGCCAGTTCCGATCCGCCACGCCGCCTCGAAGCCGGGACGGTTGTCTTCCTTGCCTCGGACGCCGCCCACGATACGTTCGTCACCCGCGCCTTCGTCGGCAATCCGGTGCAATGGCTGCTTGCCCGGCTGTCTGGATTCCAGCGCTAGATTTGGAGGTTTCAGTTCCCGGCCATGCTTCTGACCGCCATCGTCATTGCCCAGATATTGGACCCGCTCAGGATTCTGCTGGTCGGGATCGCCTATTTCCTCAGCCGGGTGGCCAAGCGGCCAAATGTCGGCTGGCTTGGGTTGCTCGTGGCGATTGTCGTCATCGCCGCCGGATTTCCGTTCGTGATATTCGGCCAGTCCGGCGACATCGCCTGGACGACCGCTGCGATCGGCGTGATCTCGAACGCGCTCATTGCCGGCGCGGTGGCCGGGCTTCTACGGCTACAGCGGCTGTTTTTCTAAAGGGCGTCGGGCGATAGAGTTTCACCGCGGCAGGGCGCCATCGATGCCGGCGCCGGCCGCCGCCAGAAGCGCCGCCGCCACCGTCGCGGCGCTGCGTGCTTTCGGGCCGTGTTCGGGCCAGGCGAGGCGGCGCCTGATGGTCAGGGCCGGTACTTCGCGCGCGATCTCGATGAGATGGCCAGCGTCCAGATGGCGGCGCAGCACCAGTTCGCTGGCCAGCAGCGCACCCATGCCTGCAATCGCCGCTTGCGCGGCGATGATGGTCAATCCGAAGCTCGGACCCTGGTCGATGTCCTTCCTTTGCCGCGCCGCAGCAACGAACCAGTCCCGCCAGTTGGGGTAGACATCGTCGCCCATCATCGGGTCGATATGCAGCAGCGGCATCCTGTCCAGCACTTCGGCCCTGTCCGGCCCGGCACGATCCTGGACCAGCGTCGGTGCGCAGGCGGGGATGACCCGCTCGGTGAAGAGGTCGAGTGCGGCGATATCAGATGCCGATCCCTTGCGATAGCTGATGGCAAGGTCCACACCTTCCTCGGCCATGGCATCGAGCGCAACGGAAGCGACGATGCGAACCTCGAGCCGCCCCAAGGCCGGCCGCACCATGGCCAGGCGCGGCGCCAGCCAAAGCGAGGCGAAAGACGGATCGGCCGAGATGGTGAAGGTTTCGGCCTGTCGTTCGAAGCGCAGCCGGCGCATGCCGGAGGCCAGCGCATCGAAGCCGCGATCGATATCGGGCAAGACGGCCTCGGCGGTACGGGTGAGCACGATGCCGTTGCCCTCGCGCCGGACCAGCTTGACGCCCAGCCGTTCTTCCAACTGCCGGATCTGGTGGCCGATAGCGCCGGGCGTGACGCCCAGATCCTCGGCCGCGCGCGTCAAGCTGCCGGCTCTGGCGGCGGCCACCAGCGCCCGCAACCCCGACAGCGGTAAATCCCTAAGCGTCGTCATGTTTTGAATTTAGCTCAAAGCTTGGAGAAGGGAACTCGTTTGATTACGGGATTTTCCTTGCCTAGGCTGGTCGAAGGAATTCAACCGCAGGGGACGCCAGATGCTCGACACGCCAAAGCAACAGCAAAGACATGCCGTCGCGCCGATCCGCGCCATGCGCGCGGAAGGCGCACGCATTGCCGTCGAACTGGCGGACGGCCGATCGGCAAAACTCTCGACGCGCTGGCTGCGGTTGGCCTGCGAATGCGGGCAATGCGGCGATACCGCCTCGGGCAAGAGGTGGCTGACGCCGGCTGATGTCGACAAGGCAATCCATGCGGAAAGTTTCGATGTCTCCGTGCCGGGGCTGGTCACGGCCATCTGGCAGGACGGGCATGTGTCGCATTACGATTCGACCGTCCTGGCGGGTCATGCCGGCGGCTCGGGTCCGGCCCGTTTCCGGCCGCAACTTTGGAATGACGATCTCACCGCACGGCTCGGTCGCTTCGCCTTCGACACGGTGGTCGCGAATGACGAAGCGCTGTTCCAGTCGCTCCGGGCGCTAAGGGACAATGGCATCGCGATGCTGACCGGCGTTCCGGCCGAGACGGAAGCAACGGCGCGGGTCGCGGGCCGCTACGGGCCGATCCGCGAGACCAGCTACGGCAAGGTGTTCGATCTCATCTCGCGGCCCGATGCGCGGGTGGCGGGCGAGACGGCGCGGGCGCAGATCCCGCACACGGACGAGCCGTTCCGCTACGCGCCGCCGGGCTTCATCTTCTTCCACGCCATCCGCACGGGCGCCGGCACCGGCGGCACCTCGCTGATGGTCGACGGCTTTCATGTCGCCGAACTGATGCGGACGCGCACCCCCGACCTGTTCGATCTCCTGACGCGGCACGGCGTTACCTTCCACCGCGAACATGAAGGCGAGGTGTTCTTCAGCGCCGAGGCGCATGTCATCAGCCTAGATGCCGCAGGCGCGGTCACCGGCATCCGCTACAATGACCGCTGCCTGGCGCCGCAATGGGCGCCCCTTGACCGGATCGATGGGCTGATCGAAGCGCTTGCCGAACTGACGCGGCTGATCCGCGATCCCCAGAACCAGTTCCAGCACCAGTTGCAGCCGGGCGAAGTGCTGGTCTTCGACAACCAGCGCGTCCTGCATGGCCGCAGCGCCTTTGATCCAACGCTTGCGGTGCGGCATCTGAGAAGCTGCAACATCGACCGCGACGGTGTGCACAGCGCCTTTCGCTCGCTGGCCAGACGGTTCGCGCCCGAGGAGGCCGAGGCGGTGCTGTATCAGGGGGCGATTTTTTGAGGCGCATTGATATTCAGGTGATGCCGGTCTGCAAACGATGGTTTCCTGCGCTTCCGGTGCTCATGTACCCAAAAGTACGCTTCGCTCCGGTTCTCGGAACCCACCGTTTTCGACTCGGCCTGACCTGAATCTCAACACGCCTTGCAGCGCGCTCCTCTCGACTTGAGATGACTTCTCTCAGTTGAACCACAGCGCGAACGTCAAAAATCCGCCGCCGCCGAACTCGCGCTGGATCTGGTCGAAATCCTCGCTGGTCAGGATCCTGCCGCTTTCGAGGTAGGGCGCGATGCCGGGGCCGGTGATCGACAGCATCAGGTCGAAGTTTTTCGGTTCGTCGAAGAAGCGTTTCATGTTGATGCCTTTGCCGGTGATGCGGAAGTGCGGCAGCAGCGCACGGCCCTCGAGCAAATCCTCGGCCATGGTCAAGGCGGCGAGCCAGGCTTGAACCTGTTCCTCGCCGACTTCGAGGCCCGTCAGCGGGTTTGCACCCTTCTGCTGCGGGCCGGGCAGCCATTCGCGGTCATTGTCGGTCTCGGCGCGGATCGCCTTCCAGTCCTCGCGCGACAGCCGGATCATCTCGAGCAATTCCTGGCGCGCCGCCTTGCGGCGTTCCGGCTCGACCACCGGCCAGTTGATCATGTGCACCATCGAGATGAAATCGGCGATGCGCCATTCCGAGGAGAAGATGTTCGAGCCCATCTCGCTCGGCGGGGGCACGAGAATATCCTGCAACGGCAGCCTGGCGCGCGGGAACAGCATGTGGAAGGAGCCGTCGAAAGTGTTTTTGAAATCATGCGCCAGCCAGAAATCGGCCTGCGCCATCAGGAACTCGGCATAGCCCTGCAGCCAATAGCCGTCGGCGCGGTCGAAGCGGAAGGTGAGCGCGGGTGCGCTATCGCCTTGCGAGATGCTGCCACGCGACAGCGCGGCCATGATCGCCGCCATGCTCTCATCCGGGGCGATGGTGCCGTCCTCGTTGAGGTCGATGCCGACATGGGTGAGGTCGATGACCATGCCGATATCGGCATCGGCCGGCACCGAGCCCAGCGTGGTGGCGGATTTTTCCAGCCGGTCGCGGAAGGTGACCAATATGGCGCGGAACTGTTCGTAGGTCAGCGGCTCGGGGTTCGGATTGGGCCGCACCGGCAACTGCATCAGCGGCAGCATGAAGGATTGCGGGCTTTCGAAACCGTGCCGGTGCAAACCGCTGGCGAGCAATTCAAGCGCCGTGAAGAATTCGCCGGCGCCGGCGGCATAGGCCGATGCCGGATCTTTCGGTGCGGCCGCCTCCAGCGTCGACAGGGCGCTGTCGCGCGCCGCCACGGTCTTGGCCTGGAACAGTGCGGTTGCCGCTTCGGGCATGGCCGCGCCGGCGGAAGACAAGGGCAAAAGCACAATGAAGGCGGATGCCAGCAGGCTCGAAATTCGGTTCATCTTTTCCCCCAAAACTATGTGTCGCGCCGAGCAAATATACACCATTTGCGGCGTCGCGCCCGCCGGTGTCGGTGTGGCCCAGCCGGTCATCGTCGAAGATGTGCGATTGTCGACCCACACGCTTCAACCTGTCCGGCAGACCGTCTACACAAGGCAAACGATTGGACATTGCGTGTCGAACTATCCGCTTTCCTACAAATTGTCCTGGCTGCCGCGTTTCCTGAAACCGTCGCTTGGCGGTGGCGCCGATGGGTTTGCGCCAGCGTCGGGAACGCTCATGGAGCCGCTACCCGCACAGACCGTGCGGCTGGCCTTCGTCGGCGACATCTCGGCGGTGGCCAACCGCGGTGCGCCGGACTGCGACCCGGCGATCAAGGCGCTGCTTGGCGGCGCCGACCTTGTGATCGGCAATTGCGAAAGCCCTGTCGTGGACAGGCCAAGCGCGGTGCTGGGCACCAGGCTCGGCACGCACCACGCGATGAGCGAGCGCTTTCTGGCCGAGGCGCTCGCCGCGACCGGTCTTGCGCGCGAAAGGCTCGTGCTTTCGCTGGCCAACAATCATGTGCTCGACCAGGGCGTCGCGGGTTTCGACGAGACGGTGGCGGCACTGAAGCGGCTCGGCATCCGCACCATCGGCCTGGCCGCCAATGGCCCGGTGCAGATGGTCAAGGTGGGGCCGCTGGATGTCGGCCTGGCGGCCTTCACACTGTGGCGCAATGCAGATGAGAGCCTGTTTGCCGGGCGCGTTTCGATGGCCAGCGATCCAGAAAGCTGGCCGCGCGTCGATCTTCTCTGCGCGGTGCCGCATTGGGACTGGGAGTTCCGGCATTTTCCGCGCGCCGGGACGCGGGCTTTGGCCAGGCGCCTGGCCGGGCAGGGCGTCGGGCTGATCGCCGGCCATCATGCGCATGTGGTGCAGCCGGTGGAACGAATGCGCGACGCGATCGTCGCCTACGGGCTCGGCGATTTCCTTGGCACCGCGCTTGCCCGCCAGCGGTGGCCGGGGCGCATTGGCGGGATTTTCGTCGTCGATGTCAGCGCCGATGCGGGGACGCGTGGTGCTGTAGCGGCTTACCGGATGCATCCGTTCGTGCGGCTGCGGGGCAAGGGCCATGAGCGGCTGGTGCCGGTCGAGGGGTTGGACGGTGGGATGCGGGGAAAGTTCGAGCAGCGGCTGAGGGCGATCTTTCCTTCTCCCCTTGTGGGAGAAGGTGTCGCCGAAGGCGACGGATGAGGGGTGCTCCAGGGAATGCCAGCGTCTCACTCCGCTGGAACACCCCTCATCCGTCTCGGCGCTGACGCGCCGATCCACCTTCTCCCACAAGGGGAGAAGGAAGAAGCGCCATCCGTCTGGCGCCGCTCCTGCAAAACCAGCTATCATGAATCTGTCGAGGCAGCGGGGGTGGCGGTGGAAACAGCGGATTTCATGCCTGATGAAACTGTCATCGCCGGCATCCGGAAGAATATCGAGGCCTATGAGGCGGCGCGGGCCTCGGCGGCGCGGCAGGTGCGCTGGCGGGTGCCGCTGTTCGTCGGCCTGACATTGGCGGCGGTGGTGGTGATCGCCTGGCTGTTCAACAAGGTCGCCGACCCCAACGAGCAATGGTTCTCGACGCCGCATGTGTTCCTCTATTTCATCGGCTTCGCCGCCTCGATCCTGCTCTACTTCCAGGCCATCAAGCCGGCGACGCGGCTGCAGCAATCGTTCCGCGACACGCTGCTGCCGATCATCTTCGGCTTCATCCGCGAGGTGCGTTACCAGCATGGCGGCAGGCCGAACTCGTTCGACCGGCTGCCGCGCGAGGCGGTCGGGCCTTTCAACCGGCAAGCCTTCGACGATGTCGTTTCCGGGCGCTACGAAGAGTTTCCATTCGAGCTTTACGAAGCCGAACTGCGGGAAGGGACCGGCAAGGGCTCATCGACCGCCTTCAAGGGCGTCATCGTCGCCTTCGAGGCTGTCGAGCCGTTCCCGGGAATCCTGGTGGCGACGCGGCGCACCAACGCTGTCGTCGGCTTCTTCCGCGGCCTGTTCGGGTCCAAGCTGCAGGAACTGTCGTCGGGTGAGCCGTTGATCGACGCGGCTTATGAATTCCGCACCGACAATATCGAGGCGGCACGGCCGCTGGTGACCGGCCGGTTGGCGCAGGCGCTGAAATGGCTCGGTGAAACCTGGCCGGACGATCCGGCCCGCGTCGCCCTCAATGGCGGGGACGGTTTCCTGCTGTTGCCGCAGGCGAAGAATTTCTTCGAGTTGCCTGAGATTTCGGTGCCGCTCGACTACACCAGGCATGTGGCGCCGATGATCTCCGACATGGGCGCCATGCTGGCGACGGCCGCACTGGTGCGCAAGATCGGTGTGAAGGACGAGGCAGGTTGATCTGCCGACTCGTCGTCAGCAGTCGAAGCCATAATTCTCACGATAATAGTCGACGTCTTCCTTCGCCATTGTCTTGAACAACACACAGACGGTGAAGCTGCCGACTTGGCGGCCGTTTTTGGTATAGCCCCAGTCGGAAACATCGTTGCGGGTGAATTCGAGTTCCTGGCCGGCCACGACGTTGTGGACGGCCTGCGGTTCGTTCGCCAATGTTCCGGCAAACCCGGTCGCGGTCCGATGGAAGGGGATGATCCAGAAATGTTCCGAGGTGTCTCCGTCCCTGACCTCGACTTTCAATTTGTAGTCTGACGTTCCAGCTGGTGGTGCGTCCGACAATGCCAGGAATTGATCGAGGCTGGCGCGCGCCTGGGCAATGGCCGCCGTCATATCCGGGTCATCCCTGGCGACGTTAACGACCTTGTCGTCGCCCTGCTGGGAATCTTGCGCCCTGGCCGAAATCGGAGCCAAGGCCAACATCAGGGACAGCATGGTGCGAACCGCGAGCTTCATGAGCTTCCCTTTCCACAATAGTCGACACCATCGTGCATCGGTTTCGGGTTTTCAACCGACGGATGGTGTTCGTCCGGCGTTTCACCGATCCATGAAACAAAATTTGTCCCGATGGACTCCCATCAGGCTGTTTCGTGATGTCGGGCGATGCGGATTGCGGCAGTGGCGTGATGGTTGGAGGCCGTCCGCCGCAATCCGGTTAAAGGACTCTATTCATGGAATGAAGTGCGCTCATCGGGGAAACCGAGACGCTTGGATGTCACACCGGCCGCAAGCAATGTGTCAGAATTAAGCCTCTGATTTTGTTTGCAAAAATTCATCCAACGTGATTTGCAGCCAGCAGGCTTTGCGGCCAGTGTCGGCTCGTTCGGTGCTGTCGTCGTTGCCCAAGGCGACGGCCCGGAAAACTGAAACAGCACGGAGTGCTATCGATGAAGAAGACCCTCGCAACCACCGCCGCTCTGCTCGCCTTCCTCGGCACGGCCTATGCCGCGTCCGTCCAGGGCACCATCCAGGCGGTCGACCCGACGACCAAGTCGATCACGCTCGACGATGGCAAGATCTACCAGCTGTCGCCGGAAGCGAAGATCGGCAAATTGAAGGTCGGCGCCAAGGTGGCGGTAACTGTCGACGACAAGACCGGCATGGTGACGTCGATCAAGAAGGCTTCGTAGAGGCTTCGCCCTTCTCCCCACGGGGAGAAGGGCCGGCAGGCGGATGAGGGGCAGCGCAACCCAGCGAGACTAGCCCCGTGATGTCGGAACATCAGCCACCGTGATGCCGAAGTGGCGCCACGGCTCTGCCCAGCCCCCCTATGGTTTTCGCCAAAGAGCCGCGCTATCCCTTGGGCAACGGGGGATCCGCATGGCTGACGAACGGAAAGGGTTTCGCCTGTCGCGCCGGTTGGTGCTCGGCGCGGCGGTGGTCGGTGGCGCGGTGCTGTGGGGCGGCACCACCATGGCACGGCTCGCGCGCGGGCCTTCGGGGCCGAAGAATGCCGGACGTATCGCTGATATCGACGGCATAGCCCTGCCGCTGAAGCCACCGGAGAATGTCCCAGCCTTCGATCCCTCGCTGCCCTGGTCGGCCAGGGGCGGCGATATCAACGATGCCAGCGGCCTGTCGCGGACACCGGTCTATGGCGTGGTCGAGGTCAGCGAGGAAGATCATATCGCCAAGGCGTTGGCCTTCGCACGCGCCAACGGGCTGAAAGTATCGCTGGCCGCAATCCGCCATTCGATGGGGGGGCATGCCTTCGACGACAACGCCCTGGTGCTCGACCTCAGGAAATTCAACAAGGTCACCGTCGACGCGGCGGCCATGACCATGACCTTGCAGCCGGGCGCGCGCTGGCATGATATCCAGAACCTGCTGCATCCGCGCTTCGCGGTGAAGGCGATGCAATCGACCGACATCTTTTCAGTCGGCGGCTCGTTGTCGGTCAACGCGCACGGCATGGACCATCAGGCGGGCTCGGTGGCCGGCTCGATCCGCTCCATGCGGGTGATGCTGGCCGACGGGTCGGTGTCCACGTGCTCGCCGAGCGAGAACACGGACCTGTTCCGCCACGTCGTCGGCGGCTACGGCCTGTTCGGCGCGGTGCTGGAGGCGACGCTCGATATCGTCGACAACGTGGTCTACCGCACCTCGCGCGAGATCATCAGATCCGACGATTTCCCGAGATTCTTCGCCGATGTGCTGGAGCCGAACAAGGATATCGGCCTGTTCTACGGCCACCTGTCGACGGCACCCGGCAATTTCCTCGAGGACATGATCGTCTATCGCTACGACAAGGTGGCCGACCAGCCGCCGGCCGACCAGCCTGAAATCGGCGAACCGGAGGGCGTCGGACTGAAGCGGGTCATCATCAACCTGGCGAAATTGGGCAGCGTGTTCCAGGAGCTGAAGTGGTTCACCGAAAAGACGCTGGAGCCGAAGTTCGAAAGCTGCACGGTGGCGCGTACCTCCGCCATGGCGCAAGGCGAGGCCTGCCTCGTCACCCGCAACAATCCGATGCACGATTCGGTGCCGTATCTGTTCAACGATTTGGCTGACGAAACCGATATCCTGCACGAATATTTTATTCCACGCGCCGCCTATGTCGGGTTCATCAACGAAGCCCGCGAGATCCTGCGCAACCAGTCTTTGCCGGTGCTCAACGCCTCGGTGCGCATCGTCCACAAGGAGGATGTGGCGCTGACCTACGCGCCGGAGCCCGCCTATTCGCTGGTGCTCTACATCAACCAGCCCACCGATGCCGACGGCAATGCCAGGATGCGGGCGCTGACACGGGCGCTGATTGATGTGACGATCAAGCATGGCGGGCGCTTCTTCCTGCCCTACCAGTTGCATTACACGGCCAGGGAGTTGCTGGCCTCCTATCCCGAACTGCCGGCCTTCCTGGCCGCGAAGCGGCAACATGACCCGACGGAACTGTTTTCCTCGACCTTCTATCGTGCCATCAAGGCGCTGAGCGGGGTGGCGTAGGAGCAGTTCCAGGAAAAGCGTGAAGTGGTTTTTCCGGGAAACCGCGCAGCGCTTTCCCCAGGGAACTGCTCAGGAATAGAGCAGGAGAACAATCAATGCGTATGGTATCAGCGGCGGCCCTCACTCTTATCGCGCTGTGCGCTGGGCCGGCAGGGGCCGAGGACCTCAAGGCGTTCAAGCTGACCATCGACGGCGTGGCGGTCGATATCGATCCCGGTGAGAGCACGACCATTACGCTGCCCGGCGGCAAGCAGAGCAAGGTGACGCTCGAGCGCAACGACTTCGCCACCTTTTCCGGCGACAGTTTCTCCTTCGTCCATCCGAGCGGCATTTCGGTGACCAAGACTGATCTGGGCGAAAACATCACGCAATATCTGATGGCCTCGGCGCTGGGCACGATCGTCGTGGTGCAGGAATACGGCAAGATGAACCCGGTGTCGCTCAACCAGCTGATGCTGCAGGAGATGACCAGGGAATCGGTGCAGGCCGGCGCGGAGCTGACGCAGCAGCCGACGACGCGCAAACTTGCCGACGGCAAGGAACTGACCGGCATCCGCGCCGAGGTGAAGACGCGCACCGATACCGCTCATTTCGAGATCGTCGGCTTCGGCCTCGCCGATCAGGGGCTGTTGTTCATCACGCGCGTTGCCGGCGAGGACGCGGCCACGGAACAGCCGCTGATCGACAAGTTCTGGGAGAGCCTGAAGCTGAAGATGTAGGGGCTACAGTCCCGTCGGCACCAGGCCGGCCAGCCAGTTCACGGAACGCTTTGCCGCGTCGGCGGTCGCGGAAGCCGCGCGGCCGAGATCGGTCTTGACCACGGCATAGCCGTTCTTGGTGCGGTAGAGCACGCCGGTTCCGCCATCGACGACCTGCTCATAGGAGACGGGCCGAGCAGCGTCCGCTTCGACCGCCGTTGTCGGCGAACCGACCGGGACGCTTGGCCGATGGCTCAATTCCGGCGGCAGCGGGCTTTCGCTGCGAACGACCCTGTCGGCCGGCTTCAGTTCCGGCTGGGATGCAATCGCGGCCAGATGCGAGGATGACGACGAGCCCTTGGTGCGGCAGATGCCGGAGACCAGCGGATAGTCGAAGTTGCGCTCGTGCAGGATCTGGCTCTTCATCGCGGCTTCGCACTCGGCGATGCTCGACCATTTGGCGGGCGTCTCGCCGATATATTCGCACAGTTTGGCGTCGCAGTCGCAGCCGACAATGGTCATGGCGACAAGGGCGGTCTTGATCACGGTCTTGTCCCTTCGAGGTGCCCCAGCGCCCATTCGGTGCATGCCGGGCTTTCAGGCGGCTTGCACCCTCCATCGCGCGCGAACAAGGCGGGATTTTGCCGCGATTGTGGAATGAGCATGGCGGCGCGTGCCTATTGGGCTGCCGGCAAGGTCCGTTTGAGAAAACTGGCGATCAGCCGGACCACGTCTTGCGGGCGCTCGACCTGAGGGATGTGGTTGACGCCATCGAGAACGGCCAGCTCGGCATGTGGAAACAGCGAAGCGATCTCCTTGCCCTGTGCGAGGGGGGTGGTCGTGTCATCTCGCCCCCAGATGACGAGAACCGGCGGCGTGAAGGCGCGATAATTCGCCCGATTGGCGGCAAGCGATTTCCGCTCGTCATTGTAGAGGCCGCTGAGCAGCCAGTGGCCAACGGCATTGGTGGTGCCCTTGACGTTCAAAGGGCGCGTGTAGATCGCAATGCGCTCCGCCGTGACGAGATCGTCATTCTCGATGAACTGGCGCAAACCGAACCCGGTCATGAACGGATTGGTGAAGGTCGAGGCGGTCAGGAGCTGGCGCGGCCAGTCCCTGTCGAGCAGGGATGCGAACGGCAAGGCCGGCGCCTCGGTCTGGCCGAGGCCAAGCGCCGCGTCGAGCAGGATCAGCGCGTCGATACGATCCGGGGCGGAGAAAGCGGCCTCGATCACACCGCCGCCACCATAGGAGTGGACGCCGACGCTGAAATGGCGAAGGCCGAGCGCATCGGCGAAGCCGAGGACGCGCTTTGCGTGGGCGGCGCGCGAATAGTCCTGGTTGGCAGGTCTTTCCGAATAGCCGAAGGGCGGCATGTCGACCGCGATAACGCGAAAGCCCTGCTCGCCCAGCGGAGCGGCGATATCGCGGTAGGTTTCGGCCCAGGAGGCCGTGCCATGGAATAGAAGCAGGGGTGGCCCGTCCTGCGGGCCCCAGACCTGATAGTGCATCTTCAGCCCGTCGACGGTCGCGAACAAGGATCCCGGCGGAGCGGCCTCCTGGGGTGACCGCGTTTCGCGCAAGGCCGCGGCGCCGCGAAAGCCGATGGGCACGACAACGATCAGCACGACCAGCGTGAGTGCGAGCCAGCCGACAATCCGGATCAATCGACGCATGGCTAAAGCGCGTCGCGTTGAAACGGATTCATGCGACGCTCTTTAGGTCTTTGTTTTTATGCATGTCGTTCTCCCAAAACCGAGGTCACTTTTGGGCGACATGCATTGGGCTGTCGCCTCAGTAGTCGTAGACATGTTCGAGCCTGGCGCCGGCCTTGATCAGTGACGGCAGCACCAGATGCAGCTTGCGTACGGCAACGACCATGCCGGTGCGGCGTGTCGCGGTGTCGGCCGGCAGCGGATAGCTGAACAGGATGCGCATGCCTTCGGGAACGGCGATCGAGTCGGTCGAGAGCATCGTGACCATGATCTCGTCATTGCCGCCGATCTCGACGAAGGAGACACCCTTGTCGATCAGCCGCGGGATCATGTCGGTGAAGACCTGATAGCGCTTGGTGACGAAGATGGTGCCGTCGGCTCCCATGTCTCGTTCCAGCAAGGTGTCGGGCTCGTTGCGGGTGGCTTCGCCGACCGGTCCCTTGGCCCAGACATGGATGTCGAGGAAAGCCGGGTCGGAGGTGGCGGCGAGCGCCTGCTTTATCAGGCCGGCATAGCCCTGCTTGATGGTGTCGGCGAGACCGAAGGCGAGCTTGCGCTCGCTTGTGCGGACGGAACTGTCTCCCGGCGCCGGCCGCACGGCAAACAGGCCGGCGCGTTTCTCGCCATAGGGAAACCGGTACCACGGCACTTGGTCCAGGAAGGCGGCGTATTCGGCCGCCACCTTGGCCTGGTAGATGTCGGCGGCGGTGCGCTTGGCCGATGTTGCCTCGGTGATGCGGCCGACCGTGTTCTCATAGGCCCATTGCAATATATGCTCGATCGAGTGGCTGGTGCCGATGATGACCAGCATCTGGTGGTTGGCGTAGTTGAACTTGTAGGGAGAACTGGCGCGGATCACGGTCGCGTAGTCCTGCCAGAAGCGGCCGACATAGGACCAGTAGGGAAAGCCGCTCGGCTGGTCCTTGGCGACGAAGCCGGCATATTCGCGCGCGGCATAGACGATCGCCCATTCCGGATAGGTGAGGAAGGTCGATTCCTCGGGCCGCTGGTAGCCGGGGATCTCAGCGCGGACCTTGTCGGCCAGCGCCTTGGGTGGCGCGCCATCGGCAATGCCGGGCAGCGGCGTCTTGTCGAGCGACGGCGTCGTCAGGAAGCCGTAGGCGAGCCCCGCGATCGGGATCAGGATGACGATGACGATCAGCCAGAGGACCGTCTTGATGAGGCGCTTCAGCCAGCGGAACAGGAGCATGGCCGGTCAGGCCGTGGCGAAGTGGTCGTGTATGCGCTTCGACAGCCAGAAACCGACATAGACGGCGAAGCCGCCAATGACGATGTGCGGCAGGTTGGCGAAGAAGCGGGCAGGGAATTCGATGTCGTTGAGGGAGCGGAAGCCGTTGATGAAGATGCCGGCGTCGAGACAGCCGGAACCGGTGATCAGCCCGAGTACGCCGTCGAACAGATAGACCGAGCCGAACAGCTTGAAATAGAACACCGCCTGGCGATGCGAGATGAAGGCAGCGGCCAGCGCCCAGACGCCCGAGAAGGCGTGCAGCAGGTCATCGTACCATTGCAGTGAAAACAGGCCGAACAGATTGCCGTTGGCATCGTTGAACGCCGGTATGTAGCCGATGGCGACGACGGCGAAGAACAGGAAGGCATAGCCAACGGCAAGCTTCTGGATGAGCGTCATGAAGTCTCCCCCTTCTACGAGCTCGTTTTCAAACGGACTCTGACGACATCGAACGTTAGCCGATTTTGCCGCCGGTTGCAGCCCCAGCCGAAAACACCGTAAAAATTGTGGGAAACAGATTTCAAGGACAGTCGGCGCCGGGATTTCTCCCAGCGCCTCCCTGTCAGATCAGGACACGGTCGCGGCAGCAACTTCCGTAAAGTCGTCGCGCCATGCCGGCCTTGATTTTGACGGTCCTGCCAGCCGCCACCCGAAGGCAGCGTCCGTTCCAGACCACGCCGGTCTTGGCCCTTGCAGGCCTTGCCCTGCGTGCCATCGAAGGTTTTTGCCGTCCTTCATGGCAGCATCGGTCCGCCGTCGGCGTTGGCACGCTTTCCGCGGCCCCGTAGGTCTCGGCTACCGTCCCTCAAAACAGGCAAGCCTGCTCTCGCTTCGGGCCGTACGGGCCTCAGGAAATCCGCCTTTCACTTCCGCCTTTCGGCTTGGCGATCGGTAGCCGCCTGAGATGGGGTTTAACGTACGCCGGGTAAGGGTCTCGGGAAATGGCCACGAGCCTGTGGATAGCGGGATTATCGGGGACCGTTTGCCGCAAGCCCGGAATTCCGGCGCTGGCTGCCTTAGACAGCCTGCCCGCTTTTCAATGCTCGCAATGACAGCGCCCCTTGCTCCGCCGGCGGGGGCGGGTTTCAATGCCGGCAAAGGATCGGGCGCCGCCTGCAAGGCGCCTTCCGGGGGAGGATACGCGTTGAAGGTCGGGGTGGTTCTCAATCCGATTGCCGGTGGCGGCTGGCTGAAGCGTCATTGGCCTGACGTTGCCGCCTCGCTGAACAAGCATTTCGGCGATTTCGAACTGCGCGAGACGCAGGCCGAAGGAGATGCCGAACGCCTGGCGATCGACCTCGCGGCAAGTGGCTTTGACCTGGTGATCGCTGCCGGCGGCGACGGCACGGCAAGCGAGGTGGCCGACGGGTTGCTGCAGGCATTCCAGGAGAGCGGCAGGACGACTGAACTCGGCCTTCTGCCATGCGGCACCGGGATCGATTTCGCGCGCGGGCTCGGTCTGCCGAAGGCGGTGGACGCGACCCTGAAGCGGATCGCGGAGGCGAAGGCCAGGGCCATCGATGCCGGCCGCATCTGCTACATCGACGATCATGGGGCGCTGGCGAGCCGCCACTTCATCAACATCGCCAGCCTGGGTCTGTCAGGCGCTACCGACCGCGCCGTCAATGCCGACAAGCGCAAGGGCAAGATGTCGGCCAAGACGCTGTTCCTGTGGCGCACCGTGGTCGAGTTCGTCCGCTACCGCTTCCAGGATGTCCGGATCACGGTCGACGACGGCACCCCTGTCGAAGCGCGCGTGGCGCTGGTGGCGGTGGCGAACGGAAAGTTCTTCGGCGGCGGCATGATGATCGCGCCGGATGCCGAACTGACCGACGGGCAATTCGACATCGTCATCCTGCGCGCGGCGGGCAAGCTGAGGCTGATCTGGGACCTCCGCCTGCTCTATGGCGGCCGGCATCGCAACCATCCGGCGATCACGATCCTGCGCGGCAAGAAGGTGGTTGTCGAACCGCTGGGTGATGTGGAAAAGAACGGCGCGTTGGTCGACATAGACGGCGAGTCGCCCGGGCGCATACCGGCGACCTTCGAGATCCTGCCCGGGGCGCTGACGCTCAGATATTGAATCAAGGCGTTGCCAGATTGATTCAGGTGTTTTCGAAACTGAATCCGGCTACCGATTCAAGCTGATGAAATCGCTTGGTTTTCTGGCTTCGGCTCAGATTTCCAATTTGGCCGGGAAACCGGGCGCGCGCAGGTCGGCACCGACGGCATCCTCAAGCAATTTGACGATCTGGGTCGACCAGGCGCCGCCGCCATAGGCTTCCTTGCCTTGCTGGAAAATCGCGTTGACGCGGGACGCCAGTTCGAGCGGCACGCCAAAATCCTTGCCCATGCCCAGCGCGAAGCCAAGGTCCTTCAGCGCCAGGTCCATGGTGAAGCCGATGTCGTAGGAGCCGTTGAGGACGAGCTGGCTTTCGGTCTCGTGGACGAAGCTGTTGCCGGAGGAGGCAACGATGGCGTGATAGGACTGGGCGAGGTCGAGCCCGCCCTGCCTGGCCAGCATCAGCGCTTCGCCGGCGGCGACGAGATGGATGAAGGCCAGCATGTTGGTGATGACCTTGATCACCGCCGCCGAACCGATCGGCCCCATCAGGAAGGACCGCGCGCACATCGCCTCGATCGCCGCGCGATGGCGTTCGTAGAGCGCGGCATCGCCGCCGACCAGCGCGGTGATTTTTCCGACCGCCGCCAGATGCACGCCGCCGGTAACCGGGCACTCCAGCGTCTCGACGCCCCTGGCCAAGGCGAGGGCGGCAAGCCGCACGATCTCGTCGCGGCCATTGGTCGACATCTCGATCCAGGTGCCGCCTGCAGGCAGGCCTTCGAGCAACCCGCCTGGGCCGGCCAGCACCGCTTCGCTGACCTTTGGCGAGGGCAGGCAAGAGATGGCGTTGCCGGCGCGGGCGGCCGCTTCCGCGGGCCTGCTCGCGGCGGTGGCGCCGAGCGCAACGAGGCGCTCGACCGCCGCCGGGTCGCGGTCGAAGACCGTGACCGCAAAGCCGTTGCGGACCAAGCTGGCGGCAAGGTTGCCGCCGAGATGGCCGAGGCCAATGAAGGCGTAGCTTTCGCTCACGGCATCAGCGGCGTCTGCATCATCTGCAGATGCAGGTCCTTGCCGGTGTACGGATGGGCGTCGCAGACCGCTTCGTTGAGCTCGACGCCCAGCCCCGGTTCCTTCGACGGGATGACATTGCCGTCCTGCCACTCGATCTTCTTCTTCAGCAACGTGGCGTGGAAGCCGTCCCACTGCTTCAGCGATTCCAGGATCAGGAAATTGGGCAGCGTCACCGCCAGCTGGATGTTGGCCGCACCCACGATCGGCCCGCAATAACAGTGCGGCGCGATCTGGATGTGGTAGGCCTCGGCCATGGCGGCGATCTTCTTGGTTTCGAGAATGCCGCCGGAGCGGCCAAGATCCGGCTGCAGGATGGTCGCGGCGCGGTTCTCGATGACGCGGGCGAATTCGAACTTGGTCGTCAACCGCTCGCCGGTGGCGATCGGGATGGACGTGCCGCGCGCGACCTGCGCCATCACCTCGGGCATGTCGGGCGGCACCGGCTCCTCGAACCACAGGGGATCATAGGGCTCGATGGCGCGGGCCATGCGCAGCGCGCCGGATGCGGTGAATTGGCCGTGCGTGCCGAAGAGGATGTCGGCGCGGTTTCCCACCGCTTCGCGGATCGCCTTGATCATGCGGGTGGCGACATCGATGTCGAGCAGGCGCGGCTGGTGGCCGTCGAAGGCGGTGTAGGGACCGGCCGGGTCGAGCTTGACGGCATTGAACCCCTGCTCGACATATTCGAGCGCGCAGGCGGCCGCCATTTCGGGGTCGTTGTAGACGTTCCTGCCGTCCGGCGCGTCCTCGGAGTGGACGCTGCCGGTGTGCGGGTAGAGATAGGTGTAGGAGCGCAGCGTCTCGTGCACCTGGCCGCCGAGCAATTTGTAGACCGGCTTGCCGGCCTCCTTGCCGACGATGTCCCAGCAGGCCATTTCGAGTGCCGAGAAACAACCCATGCCGGTCACGTCGGGACGCTGGGTGAAGCCGGAGGAATAGGCGCGGCGGAAGAAGTTCTCGATGTCGTGCGGATCGTGGCCGATCAGATAGCGTTCGGCCATGTCCTCGACTAGCCTGGCGGTGACGTGGGCGGAGAAGGTGGCGTTGTAGGCCTCGCCATAGCCGACCACGCCGCCGTCGGTGGTCAGCTTGACGAAGATGAAATACTTGCCGCCGATGCCGGGCGGGGGGTTGCCGACAACCCAGGTCTTGACGTCGGTGATCTTCATTTTTGGTCCTCCAGAACCAGTTCGGCGCCTTTCCATCCGGTCATGACCGAGGCGGCGTTGGTGTTGCCGGTGATGTTGTCGGGAAAGATCGAGGCGTCGATGACGCGCAGGCCTTCGAGCCCATGTACCTTGAGGCGCGGATCGACGACGGAGCGAGAGGGATCGGGCCCCATGCGGCAGGTCGAAACCGGGTGATAGACGGTGCCGGAGCGTTTCCTGAAATCGGTGATCAGGTCGGCGTCCGACTGGACCGACGGGCCGGGCAGGACTTCTTCCCTGATGATTTCCGCCATCGCCGGCATCGAGGCGATCTTGCGCACGAACTTCACCGCCGCCAGCATCTCCTCGACATCGGCGTTGGTGGAATAGGCGTTGGCGACGATCCTTGGATATTCCAGCGGATTGCTGGAGCGGATCATGATCTCGCCCCGGCTCGACGGACGGCAGTTGGACAGGCCGATGGAGAAGCCCGGCCAGGGGTCAGGCGTCAGGATCGGCCGCTCGCCGCTCTTCGGGATGACGGTCGAGAACGCCTGGAAATAAAGCTGCATGTTGGGGCGCGTAAATGTCGGGTCGGTGCGGAAGAAGCCGCCGCCATGGTTCATCGACAGCGACAGCGGCCCGGAACGGGTCAGGATGTACTGCATGCCGACCAGCAGCTTGCCCCACCAGGGGCGCAGGATCTGGTTTAGTGTCGGCACATTGCCCTTGAAGGTGTAGTTGATGCCGACATGGTCCTGCAGATTGGCGCCGACATTCTCGTTGGCATGGACGACCGGGATGCCCAGCCCCTTGAGCAAAGCCGAAGGACCGATGCCGGAGAGTTGCATGAGCTGCGGCGAGTTGATCGAGCCGGCGGAAAGGATGACTTCGCGGCCGGCGCGTGCCGTTTTCGTCTGACCGTTCCGCAGATATTCGACGCCGACGGCGCGCTTGCCCTCGAACAGGATGCGGCTCGCCAGCGCGTTGGTTTCGACGCGGAGGTTTGCACGCTTCATGGCCGGGCGCAGGAAGGCGCGGGCGGCGGACATGCGGCGGCCGTTCCTGGTCGATATCTGGTAGGTGCCGACACCTTCCTGGGCAGCACCATTGAAATCGGGGTTGAGCGGCAGGCCGGCCTGCTGGCCGGCGGCGAGATAGCGCTTGGTCAGCGGGTGGACGGCGTTGGTCGTGTTGCTGATATGCAGGGGGCCGCCGGTACCGCGCCATCTGTCGGCGCCCGCCTCATTGTCCTCGAGCGCCTTGAAGACGGGCAGCAAATCGTCATAACCCCAGCCGGGATTGCCAGCGGCGCGCCAGTCGTCGAAATCCTCGCGCGCGCCGCGGATCCAGACCATGGCGTTGATCGAGCTCGACCCGCCGAGCAGCTTGCCGCGCGGCCAATGGTCGACATTGCCGCCGAGGCCGGGATCAGCCTCGGTCTTGTAGTTCCAGTTGACGGCGGGGTCGAAGAAGGTCTTGCCGTAGCCGAGCGGCATCTGCACGTAGAAACGGCGGTCCGTGCCGCCGGCCTCCAGAACCAGCACCGAGAAACGGCCCGAGGCCGACAGTTTGTCGGCGAGCACCGAGCCGGCCGAGCCGGAGCCGACGATGATGAAGTCAAAAGTCTGCATGATGGAAATGGGTGGCTCCGGAAAACTGGCCGCAGCCTAGACGCGACGGGTTCGCCGCGTCGCCGCGCCTTCCGGCATGCGTTGTGAAAAATGCGACCGCGATGCCAGGCCGAGTTGCGGGGAATCCCGACAATCGCGCTTGATATGCATGGGGTCGACAGCTTATGCGATGGCATCAGCCAATCCGAGGAAGTCGGGAAATCATATGCGTACGCTGCCGGATGCCTTCATTCCCGAACTGCCCGGCCACTACAAGGGCAAGGTCCGCGAAAACTACGACCTCGCGGATGGGCGGCGCATCATCATCGCTACCGACCGTCTCAGCGCCTTCGACATCATCCTGACCTCGATCCCGTTCAAGGGCGAGATCCTCACCCAGACGGCGCGCTACTGGTTCGAGGAAACCGCCGATATCTGCCCGAACCATGTGCTCGAATATCCCGACCCGAACGTCGTCGTAGGCACGAGGCTTGACATCCTGCCGGTCGAGATCGTCGTGCGAGGCTATCTGGCGGGAACCACCAGCACCTCGATCCTGACCCGCTATCGTCGTGGCGAACGCGACATGTATGGAATGCGGCTGCCGGACGGCCTGCGCGACAATGAGAAGCTGGCCGAGCCGGTGATCACGCCAACCAGCAAGGCCGCGGATGGCGCCCATGACGAGCCGCTGTCGCGGGCCGAGATCCTCGAACAAGGTCTTCTCACCCAGGCGCAATGGGACACCGTCTCGGATTACGCCTTGCGGCTGTTCGCCCGCGGCCAGGCGCGCGCGGCCGAGCGCGGCCTGATCCTGGCCGACACGAAATACGAATTCGGCACCGACAAGAACGGGAAGATCATCCTGGCCGACGAGATCCATACGCCCGACAGCAGCCGGTACTGGATCGCGGCGAGCTACGAACAGGCGCTGGCAAGCGGCACCCGGCCGGACAGCTTCGACAAGGATTTCATCCGCTCGTGGGTGGCGGCGCGCTGCGATCCCTACAAGGACCCGATCCCGAGGATTCCGGACGAGATCGTCGAGCAGGCCTCCAACGTCTATAGGCAGGCCTATGAGGCGATCACGGGCAAGGCGTTCATCCCCGACGTTTCCGGCGCCACGGTTCTCGATCGCATCCGGGCGAACCTGGCAGGTTATTTTTGAGAGGTGCGCCTTTCAGCCAGCGCCTGGTCTTACGCCGCGCAGTCGACCCCCACTCCGTCGAGCTTCGCTCGCCACCTCTCCCCCGTTCGACGGGGTAGAGGAGGGAGCGAGCTTGGCCGGGCTGGCGACTTCCTCTCCCTCCGGAGCAGGGAGAGGTGGCGCTGCGAAGCAGCGACGGAGTGGGGGAAGCCCGCTCCAAAGCCCGGAGCCGCTGAAAATCAGGCACCGCCGGGCGAATGCCAATGTTAGACCATGACCCGTGGGGGCGAGGAAACAGCAGCTGCTGCGCGTTGACCTGTTCCTGCAGCGGCGATACGGGATCGATGACCATCACCTCACAAGGATTCTGCCCATGGTGCACTACGCGGAAGGACGGCCGATCGGAGACCTGACGCTGCGCACGCTGGCCATGCCTTCGGACGCCAATGCGGCCGGCGACATTTTCGGCGGCTGGGTGATGGCGCAGATGGACCTTGCCTGCGGCATCCGCGCCGCCGAGCGCGCCAGGGGCCGCGTGGTGACGGCGGCGGTCAAGGAGATGTCCTTCGCCAAGCCGATGAAGATCGGCGACACGCTGTGCATCTACACCCATGTCGAACGCGTCGGCCGCACCTCGATGACGCTGAAGGTCGAGGCCTGGGCGCAGCGCTATCTCTCCGACCTGATGGAAAAGGTGACGCACGCCGATTTCGTCATGGTGGCGCTGGACGGCGAGGGCAAGCCGAAGGCCGTGCCGGCCGAGAGTTGATGAAAGCCATTCCCGCAAGCCCCGTTCTCCCAGTCCAGGAGCAATTGTAACATCATCCGCGCGGGCGATGCGCTCCGCGACATCCAATGGTTGCCTTCACGCCTGATTGTGCCGGCGTTGGAGGGGCGACAATGCGTCAACACATACTGAACAGCTGGCTGGTGGCAGCCCTTGTGGCCGTGATCTGCCTGCTTGGCGTCACCGCCTATGCGGCAGTCAAGGAGGACCTTCCGCGCACCTCCTGCCTGCGTGCCGGCAAGGGCGTCAGGCAGCCAGCCGCGACATGCGCGATCTGCAGCCCGGCGCCTTGCGAGAGCCTGGCGACAGGAAGCTGAAGGGTCATCCTGGATTTACGATTGTCTTCGTGGAAGCAGCGCCGAGCGTTGGCCGGCCTGAAGCGCCATCGGACAAGCTTGCGAGGCCTCGTTTAGAGAGCCACGAATTTCCAGCCAGCAGGCGACTTCACGCAACGCGAAACGCCCGACACCTTGCCATGCAAGGGTTTCAGCCGTGCATGCCGTCGAATTTTTCACGTGCCGCCCGCACACGCTGCGTATTCCTGCGCGCCCATTCGCCAAGCGCGCTGACCGGGATCAGCAGCTCGTGGCCGAGTTCCGTCAGCTCGTAGTCGACGCGCGGTGGGATGGTCGGGAACACGGTGCGGGTGACGAAGCCGTCGCGTTCCAGCCCGCGCAAGGTCGTGGTCAGCATCTTTTGCGAGATGCCGCCGACAGCGGCGCGCAGCTCGTTGAAACGCAACGGTCCGTCGCCAAGTTTGCCGACCACAAGCACGGTCCATTTGTCGCCGACGCGCTGCAGGATTTCCGAGACGGCGCGGCAGTCCTCGGTGTTATGCGGGTGCCTCAGTAACAAAACGGTGCCTCCTTGCGCCTGCAGTTGACAGTATCTCATATAGCTCCGGTATCTAAACGATACCAGCTTTTTACTGGAATGGAGAGCCCCCCATGTCAAAGCCGAAAATCGCCATCATCGTCGGTTCGACGCGCGCCGCGCGCTTCGCCGATGTGCCCACACAATGGATCGCAAAGATCGCCAAGTCGCATGCCGACATCGATGTCGAGATCGTCGACTTGCGTGACTTCCCGCTGCCCTTCTTCGACGAAGTGGCCTCTTCCGCCTGGGTGCCGTCGACCAACGAGGTGGCGCAGCGCTGGCAGAAGAAGGTCGCCGAATATGACGGCTTCATCTTCACCGCCGCCGAGTACAATCACGGCCCGACGGCCGTGCTGAAGAACGCCATCGACTACGCCGCCAACGAATGGAACAAGAAGCCGGCCGGCTTCGTCGGTTATGGCAGCGTTGGTGGTGCCCGCGCCGTCGAGCAGCTCCGTCTCCATGCCGTCGAGTTGCAGATGGCGCCGGTCAAGTCGGCTGTCCATATCGCCTGGGGCGACTTCCTCGCCGTGCGCCAGGGCGAGAAGAAACTCGAGGACCTCGAGCACCTGAACCAGGCCGCCACCGCACTGGTCAACGACGTCGCCTGGTGGGCCAAGGCTCTGAAGAAGGCGCGCGACGCCGACGTGGTCGACGAAGAAATCAAGGCGGCCTGATCGCCTTTCGAGATTATCCTCCCAAGGGATATGGGGCGGCGCTTGCGCCGCCCTTTTCATTAAAGCGGTTATAGCGGCTCAAATCGAAAGCCGCCGCCGGACCGCACGACACGGCCAATGCCGGGCGAGTCCAGATGCGCGCCCGCAACGAAGCAGTGATCGTCCGCCGCAAGCGCCAGCAGCCGCAACCGGCTCTCGCGCGCCTGGTCCTGATCCCCATCGAATTCCCACGTCACGTCAGGCCGATCGAACTGAAGCGACGGGACGTGGACGGTGTCGCCCCAGATCAAAATGCATTCGCCGCCGCTCGAAACGCGAAAGCAGCTGTGACCGACCTCGTGGCCATGGGCGCCGATAATGTCGACATGGGCTCCGAGATGGTCTCCGGCTTCGAAAAATTGCGCCATCTCGTGGAATCGCTCGAGCCGCGCTACGGCGCGGAAGAGGCCGAGTTCCTGCCTGGGAACGAGCAGGCGTGCCAGGCGCGGGAAGGCGTCCCGGCCGTCGGCAAGCACAAGGCCATGGATGTGGTCGAGATGTGTATGGGTGAAGCAGACGGTGCGGATTTTTTCGACATCGATGCCGGCTTCGTCCAGCGCCTGGGGAAGCCGGCCCATGGAGGGGTGCCAGGCATTCGCGGCGCCCGTATCGATCAGCGTTATCCCATTTCCATCGTCAATCGCGAAGGCGTTGACGGAGAGCCTGAGCTGACCGCCAAACAATGCGACCTGTTCCGGCAAGTCATCGCCAAATGGCTTGTCGCCGTTTTGCCGAAGCCGTCCGACCGGCATGTCGACATAGCCATCGCGCAAGGACGTGATGCGCAGGTCACCAAGAGTGTAGGTGGAGTGAAGTTCGCCCGAAGCTATGCGATGCATTTGCCGATCCGTTTTGCAGATAATCCGCGATGGCCAACCGGTGTCGGCACCCCCCGTCAATCCGATTCAGGCCATGTGTGCGTGCTGCGCCCGCCTTGGCCGGATGATGCAGTCGGCAAGGCGATGCTTCTCGTTCAGCTCGTCGGCGTGGTGCTGGCCCCACTGACAGAGCGCCAGCAGGATCGGCTCGAGGCTGAGGCCGAGGCTGGTCGCCGAATATTCGACGCGGGCGGGTACCTCGGCGAAGATCGCGCGGCTGACGAGACCGTGCTCCTCCATTTCGCGCAGCTGCTGGATCAGCACTTTCTGGGTGATGCCAGGCATCATCGCCTTCAACGCCGACAGCCGCCGGGGGCCATCGAAGAGATGGTAGAGGATGACCGCCTTCCAGCGCCCGGCGATCACCTTCAGCGCCCGTTCGGCCGGCAGCATCGGCAGTCTCTTGATCGGCGTCTTCCTGGCTGAACCGGCCATGGTCACCTCCTGGTCAGCAGCGGACTAATGAGTGTGTAGTCGCGGCCTCGCAGATAGTGGCAAACCATCGCCGATGCCAGTGCGATTGGAGTTTGCCATGAAAGCCGTTCAATTCAGCCGTTTCGGCGGTCCCGAGGTGCTGGAGGTCGCCGAGCTGCCCGCGCCGGTGCCGCAGGCTGGCGAGGTGCTGGTCCGGGTGAAGGCGGCGGGCATAAACTTCTTCGAGGTGCTGATGCGCGCGGACCGCTACGCCGTAACGCCGCAACTGCCGATGTTTCCCGGCGTGGAAGTGGCGGGGGTGGTCGAGGCGATTGGCCAAGAGGTGGATGAGGGGCTGCTCGGACGCCGCGTGGCGGTGCCGCTGTTCGTCTCGCAGCGTCCGCATGGCGGCTATGCCGAGCAGGTGACGATGCCGGCCGATCTCGTTGTGCCGCTGCCGGATGCCGTCCCGTTCGAAGAGGCGACAGCCCTCATGGTGCAGGGGCTGACGGCCCTGCACCTGCTGCGCCAAAGCCCGCCGGGGGCCAAGTCCGTGCTGGTGCCGGCCGCGTCGGGCGGCGTCGGATCGCTGCTTGTCCAGCTTGCCGGACAAAAGGGGGCAAGCCAGGTGATCGCGGCCGCCAGCGACAGGGCAAAGTTGGATTTTGCCTTGTCGCTCGGCGCCGATAGCGTGGTCGACTACAGCCAGCCGGATTGGCCGGCCCGTGTCCGCGACCTTACGGGCGGCGACGGCGTCGACATCATCTACGACACCGTCGGCGGCGCGCTGACGGCGGCATCTTTGCAGGCGTTGGCTGCGGGCGGAGAACTGGTGTTCGCGGCGCTCGGCCGCTACGGGCTCGCGGCGTCCGATCTGGAAGTCATGATCGGCCGCAACCAGTCGCTCAGGGGTTTCGCGCTGCTGCCGCTATTGCCGGCGGATGTGCTGCGAGCCGGCCTGTCCGAGCTGTTCCAGCTGGCGGCGAGCGGGCGGCTGCGGGTCGCGATCGGCGGCCGCTTCCCACTCGACCGGGCC
The DNA here is from genome assembly GCF_013170705.1 of Mesorhizobium loti. Taxonomy (NCBI): domain Bacteria; kingdom Pseudomonadati; phylum Pseudomonadota; class Alphaproteobacteria; order Hyphomicrobiales; family Phyllobacteriaceae; genus Mesorhizobium; species Mesorhizobium loti. Next base: position 2,417,967 of record NZ_CP033334.1, read on the forward strand.
GGGGAGGCGCACCGATTGCTGGAGGAACGCCGCGCGACAGGGAAGGTGGTGCTGGTGCCTTGACGGGCGACCGTTAACACCTGTTTCACACAATGGGTCGGATCGAGCTCCGTCCACGATCTCCAACGAAGAACGGCATCCTTGTTTCCGATCACGGCTGAGTGACTTGCATAATGCAACTAAACTGGCTAATAGTCACTTTCATATTGAAAGAGACTCCGGCAATGGTTGCAAGAACAAGCTTCGAAACACGCCCGTGCCCCATAGCGCGCAGCCTCGACGAGGTTGGCGAGTGGTGGAGCATCCTGTTGCTCAGGGACGCGTTCCAGGGGCTGACGCGCTTCGATCAGTTTCAAAAGAGCCTGGAGATCGCGCCCAACATTCTGACGCGCCGTCTGAACAGCCTTGTCGAGCGTGGGCTGTTCGAAAAGCGCGCCTACTGCGAGCGGCCGCTTCGCCATGAGTATGTGCTGACCGCCAAGGCGCGTGATTTCCGTCCGGTGCTGCTCTCCCTGCTGGCCTGGGGCAACAAGCACCTCGCCCCCGAAGGCCCGAGCCTGGTGGTGGTGGACAAGGCCGACGGGCGCTGGGCCGAACCCGTGCTGGTCGACCGCGAGAGCGGCAAGGAACTCGACGGCGAGGGCTTCACCATGGCGACGGCACCCAAGGCCACCGATCGCATGCGGCGGCGCTACCGCTTCAGCAGCGAGGCCTCCGGCCTGCCGCTCATCGACAATTTCGATCCAAGCCGCGAAGAGGCGCGGAGCAAATGAACAAGGTTCTCTCAGCCGCCGAGTTGCAGCCGGCGCAGCCGTCGGCCGTCCAGCTTCCCGCGCCCGCCAAGAACCGGCGCAAGCCGTTCGTCATGCTGGGCGCCGCGATCGCGATCGGCGTCGCCGGCTGGTATGGCTTTCAGTGGTGGCTGGCCGGCCGTTTCCTCATGTCGACCGACGATGCCTATGTCGGCGGCAACGTCACGCCGCTGGCGCCACGGGTCGCCGGGCACATCGATCAGATCCTCGTCGAGGACAACCAGCATGTCGCCGCTGGCCAGCTCATCATCCGCATCGACGACCGGCCTTTCAAGGCGGCGGTGGAGCGTGCGCAGGCATCCGTCCAGCAGCAGCAGTCGGCGCTCGACAATCTCCGTGCCCAGGTCTCGCTGCAGAATTCGCTGATCGAACAAGCGCAGGCCGATCTCGAAGCCAAGAGTGCCGCCGCCACGTTCACCACACAGGACGCTCAACGCTATGCGGTGCTGGCCAGCACCAAGACCGGCTCGCAACAGGATGCGCAGAGGAGTCTCGCCGCCGACGGCCAGGCCAAGGCTTCCGTCGCCGCCTCGCGCGCCGGGCTTGCAGCCGCCAAGCAACAGCTCAATGTGCTCAACACGCAGATTACGGAGGCGACCGCCGCCGTGGCGGCCGCCACGGCCGATCTCGATACGGCTGAGCTCGATCTCGGCTTCACGCAGATCCGCTCGCCCATCGACGGCCTCGTCGGCAACCGGCTGGCGCAGGTCGGCACCTATGTCTCGCCGGGCAGCTATCTCCTGACGATCGTCCCGCAGACGGGTCTGTGGGTCGATGCCAATTTCAAGGAAGACCAGCTGCGCCGCATGGCAGACGGCCAGGCGGCGACGGTCTATACCGACATTGCCCCCGACGCGCCTCTCAAGGGCCATGTCAGCAGCCTGGGACCGGCGACCGGGGCGATCTTCAGCGTCATCCCGGCGCAGAACGCGACCGGCAATTTCACCAAGATCGTCCAGCGCGTTCCCGTCCGGATCACCATCGACCCGGATCAGGCGCACAAGGTGGAGCTGCGGCCGGGCCTGTCCACCGTCGTGACGGTCGATACCGGCTCGCGCTGAGGACGCCATGGCCGAGCGCGCCGAACCACAATCCTTCATCGCCAGCATCCTGCCGTTCATGGTGATGTGCGTGGGGATGTTCATCGCGCTGCTCGACATCCAGATCGTCGCGTCCTCGCTGCAGGACATAGGCGGCGGCCTGTCGGCGGCGCAGGACCAGATCGGCTGGGTGCAGACCTCCTATCTGGTGGCGGAAATCATCGTCATCCCGCTGTCGGGCTGGCTCACCCGGGTGTTCTCGACACGCTGGCTGTTCACCATCTCGGCGGCCGGCTTCACGCTCGCCAGCATGCTATGCGGCTTCGCCTGGAGCATCGAAAGCATGATCGTGTTCCGCGCGCTGCAAGGGCTGCTCGGCGCGTCGATGATCCCGACGGTCTTCACCTCGTCGTTCCACTATTTCCAGGGTCCGAGGCGGGTCTACGCGGCCGCGGTGGTCGGCAGCATCGCTTCGATCGCACCAACGCTCGGGCCCGTCATCGGCGGCTGGATCACCGACACGCTGAGCTGGCACTGGCTGTTCTATGTCAACGTGATTCCCGGCACCATCATCACAGTGCTCGTCGCGTGGCTGGTCAAGATCGACAAGGCCGACCCGTCGCTGCTGAAGGGCGCCGACTATATCGGCATGGTTCTGATGGCCGTCAGTCTCGGCACGGCGGAATACGTTCTGGAGGAGGGCACGCGCTGGAACTGGTTCGACGATGCGACGATCCGCAACGGCGCCATCGTCGCCAGCGCTACCATGGTTCTGTTCATCATCCGCAGCCTGACCTACTCCCAGCCGGTGGTGGATTTTCGCGCCTTCGGCAACCGCAATTTCGCCATTGGCTGTTTTCTCTCGTTCGTCACCGGCATCGGCATCTTCGCCACGATCTACCTGACGCCGCTGTTCCTCGGCTATGTCCGCGGCTACGACGCGTTCCAGACCGGGGTGGCGGTGTTTTCCACCGGCGTCGCCTCGATGGTCGGCGTTCCGGTCTACATCTTTCTCGCCAAGCGTTTCGACACGCGCTGGCTGATGATGTTCGGGCTTGCCTCTTTCGGCGCGTCGATGTGGAGCTTCAGCGCCATCACCAGCCAGTGGGGTGCGGCCGAACTGCTGATCCCGCAACTGTTCCGCGGCTTCCCGCAGGTCTTCGCGGTGGCGCCGAGCGTCAATCTCGGCCTCGGCAGCCTGCCGCCCGAACGGCTGAAATATGCCAGCGGCCTGTTCAACACGATGCGCAATCTCGGCGGCGCCGTCGGTATCGCCATTTGCGGCGCGATCCTGAACGACCGCACCAACTTCCACTTCCTGACGATCGCCTCGCATCTGACGCCACAGAACGAGGCCGCGATGCGGCTCGTCGACAATGTCGCGCTGCGCTATGGCCAATTGCCCGGCGCGGTCGCCGATGGTCACACCGCCTCGCTGAAGCAACTCTGGGCGCTGGCCTACCGCGAGGCATCGACCATGGCTTACGCGGATGCGTTCCTGGTGATCATGGTCGCCTTCGTCATCGCGACAGCGCTGGTTCCGTTCCTGCGCAATGTCGCGCCGAAGGCGCCGCCGCCGGACGCCCATTGAGATCAAACTCGCCACCGCGCCGGCAGAGTGCGGGCATTTGGGCTAGTCGCCCGCGCGGGTAAGCAGCAGCGCGCGTTCCCTGTCGTTGCCGGTCAATTCCGCGGCCTGGCGGAACGCGGCGCGGGCTTCCGCCTGATATCCCAGTTTCTCCAGGAGATCGCCGCGCACCGTCGGCAGGAGATGCGAGTCCTTCAATCGCGGCTCGTCCTTCAGCGCCTCGACGATAGCGAGGCCCTGCGCGGGTCCGAACGCCATGCCGACGGCCACCGCGCGGTTGATTTCGACGATGGGCGAAGGGGCCGCCAAGGCCAGGGCCTGATAATAGGCTGATATTGCAATCCAGTCGGTGTCGGCGGCGGTTGCCGCGCGGCTATGGCAGGCGGCGATCATCGCCTGCAGGAGATAAGGGCCGGGCGTGGTCGTCAGGGTCATGGCGCGGTTCAGGCCGTCGAGGCCGCGTTGGATGAGCGACCAGTTCCATCGGGTACGGTCCTGGTCGAGCAGCAGGATCGGCTCGCCCGCCTTGCCGGTGCGGGCGGGGAAGCGCGAGGCATTGAGGTCCATCAGCGACACCAGCCCCTGCACCTCAGGCTCATCAGGCATCAGTGCCGCCAGCGAACGGCCGAGTCGCTGGGCTTCGCCGCAGAGATCGGCGCGCAGCCAGGCCGGCCCGGCGGTCGCCACATAGCCCTCGTTGAAGGTGAGATAGACCACCTCCAGCACGGCGGCGAGGCGTTCACGACGCTCATCGCCGCGCGGCGTCTCGAACGGGATGGCAGCATCACGAAGCGTCCGCTTGGCGCGCACGATGCGCTGGGCGATTGTGGCTTCGGGCACCAGGAAAGCGCGGGCGATCTCCGGCGTCGACAACCCGCCCAGCAGCCGCAGAGCGAGTGAGGCGCGCTGCTCGGCCGGCAACAGGGGATGGCAAGCGGTGAAGATCAGCCGCAAAAGGTCATCATCGATATCCTCGTCGAGCGCTGCCTCGATGTCGGGCATCTCGCGCTCCAGTTGAGCGAGGTTGATGGCGAGTTCACGATGTTTGCCGTCCATCATGGTGGTGCGGCGCAGCCGGTCGAGCGCCCGATTCCCAGCGACTTTGGTCAACCAGGCGGCCGGGTTGCGTGGAATGCCGTCCCGGGGCCAGCGCTCCAACGCCAGCAGAAAGGCATCCCCCACGATCTCCTCGGCCAGTCCGATATCCCTGAGATAGCGGGCAAGCCTGGCGGTGAGCTTCGGCTGCTCGATCCGCCAGACCGCTTCAATGGTGCTGTTGGGCGTCAACTCTTCAGCTCGCCAAAACCTTCAGCTACCTTCTGGACGTCCTCGGGGAAATCGCTCATCTCGAAGACGCGTCGAACCTCGATCAGGTCATTCGCGCCGGCGGGGCAGCGGCGGGCCCATTCTATGGCCTCTTCACGCGAGCGCACGTCGATCACCCAATAGCCGCCCAGCACTTCCTTGACCTCCGCGAAGGGGCCATCGGTGACAACAGGCTTTCCGCCCTTGAAGCTGACCCGCGCTCCCTCGGACGGCGGATGCAGTCCGTCGAGCGCTAGCAGCACGCCGGCCTTCTTGAGCTCCTCGTTGTATCGCATCATCCCTTCCACCGCCTCGGCGCCAGGCCTGACATCGGGCGCCGCCTCCGCGTAGCCGCCGGGGATCATCAGCATCATGAACCGCATGGTCTTTCTCCTTCGTGGGGTTGGTTCGATGATACGACGAACGGGGGATGGCGAAATCGACAGGAATGGCAAAAGAGTTCAAATCCCCGGTCGCGCCAAGGACCGACAGCGTTGGACCGCCACATGGGCGAGGCTGCCATCTGGCCCTGCCAGTTTGCCCTGATATGTCAGCTTGCATCCATCACCTTGAGTAAACCCGCGTGAAATCACCCAACCTGGCCGGCACCGCTTCCCCCATGATCCCGGTGCTCGTCTGCGCGCTTGGCATCTTTCTCCTGTCCGGCATGGACGCGGCGATGAAGGTGCTGGTCATCGCGGTCGGGGTCTACAACACAGTGCTGTGGCGTAGCATGCTGGCGACCTTGGTCGCCGGCGCGGCCTGGCTGGCGGGGCCGCGCTCGCTTCCAACTCCCTCGGTGCTGAGGCTGCATGCGCTGCGTGCGGTGGTCGTCAGCTTTGTCCTGCTGTGCTTCTTCTGGGGGCTCGCGAGGCTGCCGCTGGCGGAGGCGATCGGGCTCAGTTTCGTGGCGCCGCTGTTCGCGCTGCTGCTGGCCGCACTGCTTCTGGGCGAAAGGATACAGCGCAAGGCGATCTGGGCCTCGCTTGCCGGCATTGCCGGTGTCGTGATCATCGTGGCCGGCCAGTTCGGGCAGAAAACCTATGCCGGGGATGCGCTGCTCGGCACCGCTGCGGTGCTCGCGTCGACGGTGTTCTATGCCTACAATCTGATCCTCGCCCGGCAACAGGCGCAGTTGGCCAAGCCGGTCGAGATCATGCTGTTCCAGAACCTTGGCGTTGCGGTCACCCTTGGTCTTGCAGCACCCTGGCTCGCCATTGCGCTGCCCGGCAATCTCTGGCTTCCGCTCGCCGGGGTGACGGCACTGTCGCTCGCCGGCCAGTTCCTGATGAGCTGGGCCTATGCGCGTGCCGAGGCGCAATATCTGATCCCGACCGAATATTCAGCCTTCATCTGGGCGATCGCGCTTGGGTGGTTCTTCTTCGACGAGGCGGTGACCTGGACCACGCTGGCCGGAGCCGGCCTCATCGTGGCAAGCTGCCTGATCGCCGCGCGCTCGAACCCCAGGCTGGCCGAGCCGATCGAAGCCGCGGTTTGATCAAGCCGAATGCATACTCGTGATCGTCACCGCACCGCCTCGCGGTGGGTGCCGGGCAGGCGGGTTCAGAACGCCCGGAGCACGTAAGAGGCCATGAGCATTTAATAGTCGCGTGCTGTCGTACGTCTTTGCCTGCCCTCACATACCTTCCCATCAAGTTTTCCTCCTGCTCTATTGAGAGGTCGAGAAGCGGGAGACGACATGCAAGGCCGATGGATAGAAACGTTCGAAGATGAGCGTCAGCGCGAACTCTATGATCTGTACAGCAAGGAGTGGTGGACCGCAGGGCGTGATTTTGAGGATGTAATCAAGATGATGGAGCATTCCGATCTAGCGATCGGCCTTTGCTCGGATGATGACCGATTGGTCGCATTCGCACGCGTGCTGACGGATTACACATTCAAGGCGATGATCTTCGATGTCATCGTCCATTGCGATTTTCGTGGCCAGGGGCTTGGAAAAGCTATCGTCAATCGGATTGTGGACCACGAGACCTTGGCTCAGGTGCGCAGCTTTGAACTGTACTGCCCCGACGATCTCGTCTCCTTCTATGGCCGGATCGGCTTTTCAAAGGGGCGCGCGAATTTGCTGTTCCGAGAGCGATGACGTGCTGTCCGCTTCACCCACTTGCGGCGTTTCAATGGGGCTCGCGGGCAATGTCGCGGTCACCGCACCGCCTCGCGGTGGGCGCCGGGCAGGCGGGTGGCGATGAGCTTGTCGATGCGGCGGCCGTCGAGGTCGACCACCTCGAAGCGCCAGCCTTGGGCGTCGACGCATTCGCCGGTCGCCGGCAGATGATGCATGTGCGACAGCACATAACCGGCGACGGTCTCGTAGTCGCGGTTTTCGGGAAGGTCGAAGCCCAGAAGCTCGGCCATCTCGTCGGCCTGCATATAGCCGGCGAGCAGCCATGAGCCGTCCTCGCGCTTGACGGCGTTTTCCTCGTCGCCGGCATCGAGGTCGGCACGGAACACGCCGGTGATGGCTTCGAGAATATCGGCGGGCGTGACGATGCCTTCGAAATGGCCGTACTCGTCATGCACCAGCGCCATCGGCACATCGGATTCCTTGAGTTTATGCAGCACGTCCAGCGCGTCGGCCTGGTCGTAGACGATGGGGGCGGCGCGCACATGCTTGCGCGGGTCGAGCGTACGGCCGGCAAGGATCGCGGCCAGCACGTCGCGCGTCTGGACGACGCCGACCATCACATCGACGCCGCCATCGCCCGCCGGCAGGCGCGAATGCTGGGTTTCCATCAGCAGCTTGCGGATCGTCGTGTCGTCGGACTGCAGATTGATCCAGTCGACCTCGGTGCGCGGCGTCATGACCGCGCGTACCGCGCGGTCGCCAAGCCGCATGACACCTGCGATCATGCGCCGTTCGTCGGATTCGATGGTGCCGTGATGCTCGGCTTCGGCGACCAGCATCTTGATCTCCTCGTCGGTGACCTTTTCCTCGCTTTCGCCGCGCTGGCCAAGCAGCCACAATATGGCGCGGCCGGAAATGTCAAGCAGGAAGACCAGCGGTGCCGAGATGGTGGCAAGGATGGTCATGGCCGGTGCCGCGCGGGCGGCAACCCGCTCCGGGTCGCGCAGCGCGATCTGCTTGGGCACCAGTTCGCCGACGATCAGCGAGAAATAGGTGATGATGGCAACGACGATGCCGACGCCGAGCGGATCGGCGACGCTTTCGCGCATGCCCGCCGAGGCCAGGAAGACGGACAAACGGTCGCCGAGCGTGGCACCGGAGAAGGCGCCGGAAAGCACGCCGACCAGCGTGATGCCGATCTGCACCGAGGACAGGAACTTGCCGGGGTTAGAGCCAAGATCCAGCGCCCGCCCTGCGCCGTTGACGCCGCGGTCGATCATCGCCTTGAGCCGTGCCGGGCGCGATGAAACGATGGCGAGCTCGGACATCGACAAAAGGCCGTTCACACAGATGAGGACGACCACGATAGCAATTTCAACGTATAGCATGAGGGCTCAATAGCATTGCGGCGCGGCCTTCGAAAATAGTCCGCCAGCATTTTTGGAAAATGACAGTGCTGGCTGATGAGGCGATACGACCATGCGGCGCGCAGACGCTGGCTCTTTCGACTGTTTGCGATCGCGGCCTTGTCGCAAGGCCCATTCCATTCACTTCAGGTCCTTCAGCACGCCGATGATTGCCTTGCCGTCGGTGAAATAGGGGTCGCCGCCGCCGTTGCGGCCGGTCCTGGTGGCGCCGATGCCCGCCATATCGCTGGTCGATGCCAGCAGGCCTGCCGCGTTCAGGTCGCCGATCAGGAAGTCGCGCTCGGCATCGATGTCGGGACTGATGTGATGGGTGATCGCGCCAGTGTCGTGGCTGAGACCGACGCCGCGATCGAAGCTGGCGGCTCCCAACCAGAGCGGACGGCCGTCGTCGCCGACCGTTTCCGTCTGCCAGAAACGGACGTGGTGGCGTCGGTCCGCACTGTCGCCGGCCGGCTTTTCGAAAGCGAGGTCCTGGGCGCGGCCTTCGAACAGCAGGCGGCTCATCGGCGCATCGGGATAGGGACGCGAAAACAGGACGCTTTCGCCGATATCGATGGCGGTTCTCAGGGTAACGGCATCGGCGGTGTCCCAACCGGCGACGGCGAGGGCATGAACCACCTCCTTCTCGGCGCCGACAAGGCCGACATTGATCGGGTCGCCGGGAATGCCTTGCTGCGTGTGCGTCACCATCTCGAAGCGCTGGTCGCGAAAGCCGCGCTCCCGGAACGTCCAGAACTCCGGCGCAGCGAAATAGGCAAGCGCGAGCCAGGCGGCCAAAAAGGCCGCCACCCAGATCGCGATGCGTCGCTGAATACTCCGCTGGCTCATATGCCGTCGCCCGACCGTTCCGGCGTCATTCTATGCGGAGTCGTCGGCCGCTGGCAGAGGGTACGAGCGCCAATGCCAAGGCATGTTGTTCTACCAGAACCGAGGGCACTTTTGGGCGGCACGCACTATCGGCAGGCGCGATAACCGTTCTTGCGGTTCTTGATGTCGAAGTGGAAATGGTTGCGGTGATCGTAATTGTAGCCGGGGCCGAGCACCGTGGTGAAATACTGGCAGCCGTCGGCGCGCACATTGTTGAGGAAGCCGCGGGTGCGGAAGGCGAAGAGGCCGGGCTTGCGCACGTCGATGTCGTCGCCATTGTTGAGCTCGATGCTCATGACGTCGAGCGCGTTGCCCTTGCCGTGCTCGGACAGCACGCCTTCGCCGGCGATGTTGCGGCAGGAATAGCTGGAGCCCTGGTGAATGGTCTTGACGCCGGAGAAATAACGCCAGCGGGCGGAGGGAACGAGTTCGTTCTTCGTCCAGGCGGCGAAGGTAGCGGCCATGTCGCAGGTCAGCGTCGCGGCGGGTTTCATCTGGATGCTGCCGATAGCCGTGACTTTTACGGGATAGTCGATGCCGCACTGGCCTTCGTGGATCGGCGCCAGGTCGGTATAGGCGACGTCGAGGCGCTTGAGCTGCTGGCGGCAATCGGTTTCGCTGGCCGGTATCTGCTCGACCGGCGACATCGGCTCATCCATGCGCGGATAGGCGGCCTGGGTCATGTAGGGGTTGGAGGGGACAAGCCGTTGCATGCCCGTATATTGCGGTACCGCCGACGTTTGCGCGCCGACATCGACCGCCGGCTGCAATGACAGCACACTACCGGTGTTGCAGGCCGAAACGGCCGCAAGCGTGAGGCCGGCGGCCAGTAGCATTGCAGGTTTCGAGTGACGCGCAGTGGCGAGAAACACGGCGCGAGTTTTGCCGGTCATTGGCGGAATCCCAATAGTGGATATCCGGCATTTTAACGATCAAGGGTAAAGGAAAACTCAGCGCCCGCGTTCATTCCTGAGGCTGAATTGCGGCGGGCTGCTGATGCGCCTATTGGCAGAACGTGCCGCCGTGCCTGCGTGGCTCGAGATCGAGATGGAAGTGCAAGGCGTGATCGGCATCGGCGCCCGGCCCGAGCACCGTCTTGAACGGACCGCAGGCGGCCTTGCGCACGGCGTTGAGGAATTTGGCGTCCTTCTCCGGCGGTGACGGGCTGATGTCGATTTTCCTGCCGTCCGACAAGGTAAAGCCGGCGATGTCGAGCGCGTTGCCGAAGGCATGCTCCGACAGTTTCCGGGTGCCGTGGCGCGGCCGGCAGACGAAGGCCGAGGCCTGGCTGATCGACTTCACCTCCGTGCCGAACTCCGCCTTGGCTGCCGGCTGAACAACATCGGCGGTGAAGCGGGCGGCCGCCTCGGCCATCGAGCAATTCAACTCGGTGCCGGGACCGATGGCGACCGACTTGTTGAGTGTCTTGATGACGATCGGATAGGGGATCGAGCAACCGATCTCGGGATCGCTTTCAGCCTTGTGCTCCTCGAATTCGACGCCAAGCGCCTTCAGCCGCTCGCGGCAAACGACTTCCTCGGCAGGCATCTCTTCGCCGGGCCGATCGGCCGAGCGCGGGTCGGGAAGCATCTTCCTGTCGCCGGTTTCAGCCGGTTTTTCAGGCGGTTGCGGCGCTACATCAGGCGGCTCAGCCTGAGGTTCAGCGGTGTTGTCGGGCCTGTGTGTCGGGATCGGCACCTCGGGTGGCGGCTCCGGCTCGCTTTCCGTTTCGGCTGATGGCTCCCGGGCTGAAGGTTCGGGCCGCGCCTGCTTCTTCCGACGTGATTCTTCTTCATTGAACTGGTCGGACGTTGTGCCTGTCTTGGGGCCGTCTGCCTTGGGGCCGTCTGTCTTGGGAGGGTCGGTCTTCTGCTCTTCCGTCTTTGGAGCGGCGGCGGGACGTGGTTCAGGCACCGGCGCATTGGCAGGCGATGGTAGCATTGGGGATGATGTCGGAGGCGGCGGCGTCAGAGACGATGGCAGGGAATTTCGCGGCGGGGGATTTTGCTTTTTCTGCGGAGCCGGTTTCCGCGTGGACTGCTGCTCCACTCGCGCTTTCGCCTTATGGCGGCCACGCGGCTTCAACGGCTGGTCGACCCGCGGTGTTAACGGCTGCTCCACCCTCGGTGTCAGCGGCCTGTGATGCTTGTGACGATGTTTGGCATCGGCAGGCATCACCAGCAAGGCGGTGACGGCCGTAGCCAGTGCAATCCTGTATATTCGGGAAAAGACAGACGACCCCATCGCCGTCAACGGCGCGCGCGCCCGGAGGTTGCCTTCAGCCCATCACGAACGGTAACCACGCCGTTACGCGCCGATCGCTTCGAGGCCTTCCTCCAGCCAATCGGCGAGCAGCGGCATGCCAAGCAGGTATTTTGCCGTACGCCTGTTGGCGCGTTCGCGCGCCGCGGTCACCGCGTCGGACCATTCCGAGGCGTCGTAGTCGCCGCGCCCGACCCAGGCCAGTGCAATCAACTCGGCGGCTTCGTCGACGTTGAGGTCGTTGATCAGTTCGCGCAACTCCTCCTCGGTCAGGTTTTCCGAACTTTCCTCGGCAAGGCCGTCATGATGATGGTTGTCGCGCGTGTCGCCATCGAACTCGATCTCGTGTTCGGCGCCATCGACATAATCCTCGTTGACCGCGGCACTCAGCGCCTTGGCCTTGAGGATGAACAGGCGCACGGTATCGGGGCCGATCGAGAGTTCCCAGTCCTTTTCAAGCCGCCGCTGCACGGGCCATCTCCGTCAGTCGTTTGCCGGATGATAACGGATTTGCGGCATCCGTCACCTGATGTTCTCCACTCGAATTTTTTTCCGGGATGAAACGCGGGGCGCTTGGCGTTAGTGTTACATTCTCACCCCTCAAGGAGGCTTCGATGCATAAAAGAATGCTGATCCAGGCCGCGACTGCCCTTGTCGCGCTGCAGTTCTTCGCTGTCCCGGTGTTCGCGGCGGGCAGCAGCAGTGGTGGCAGCGACCAGACCGTCACCCAGTGCAAGAAGGGAGAGGTGTGGGACAAGAAGAAGAAAAAATGCGTCGCCCCCCAGGAAGGCATGCTGGACGACGACAGCATCTATGATGCAGGCCATGCGCTGGCGATGGCCGGGCGCTATGACGAGGCGATCTCGGTGCTCACCCTTGCCGCCAACAAGCAGGATCCGCGCATTCTCAACTATCTCGGCTATTCGCACCGCCATTCCGGACGTGTCACCGTGGGCCTCGGCTATTACGAGGAAGCGTTGCGCATCGACCCGAACTACACGCTGGTGCGTGAATATCTCGGCGAGGCGCACCTGCAGATCGGCGATCTCGCCGGCGCACAGCAGCAGCTGATGGAAATCGAGAAGCGCACCGGCAAGGGATCGCGCGAATACGGCATGCTGTCCGAGCAGATCGAGCATTTCATGCGGAGCTGATCAGGCTCCCAGGGCTTGTCGAAGCGGCCGCGAGCGATCGCGGCCGTTTTTTGTTTGCCTCCAGCCCCATTGTCTGCCTCCTCTTGGTGAAAGCGGGGATGATTTTTGCAAAACCGATTTTTGGGCGTGAAAAACCCGCTGACATTGCTATATTGGGGGAAATTGTGGTGAAACGGTTCCGTTAGCCCGAGGCTGCCGGACCGTTTTCTTTTTGTACCCATCGACAAGGCTTTCCCCGAAACGCGGGGGTGGCGGCAGGAAAGGTCAGGCATCATGAACAAGGTCCCGATGACAGGCGAGGGGTTCGCGTCATTGAAGGAAGAACTGCGTTGGCGCCAGCAGGAAGAGCGGCCGCGCATCATCGAGGCGATCTCGGAAGCGCGCTCGCACGGCGACCTGTCCGAAAATGCCGAATATCATGCCGCGAAAGAGGCGCAGAGCCTCAATGAGGGCCGCGTCAACGAACTCGAGGACCTGATCGCGCGCGCCGAAGTCATCGACGTCACCAAGCTCAGCGGCGACAAGGTCAAGTTCGGCGCCACGGTGGTGCTGGTCGACGAGGACACCGAGGAAAAGAAGACCTACCAGATCGTCGGCGACCAGGAAGCCGACGTGAAGTCCGGCCGTATCTCGATCTCCTCGCCGATCGCGCGTGCGCTGATCGGCAAGGAAGTCGGCGACGCCATCGAGGTCAATGCGCCTGGCGGTGCCAGGGGCTATGAGATCGTCCAGGTGCAGTTCATCTAGGGAATTGGGCGCGGATTTGCGCATTTCCAATCGGCGTTGGCGCCGCCCCTCATCTGGCTGCCGCCATCTTCTCCCTGTGAACGGGGAGAAGGACGCTGTCATCGGCGATTTCGCCAATAGCCGGCGTTGCAAACAGCTTCTTTCTCCCCGTTTACGGGGAGAAATGCCCGGCAGGGCAATGAGGGGCGGCGCTGACCTTTCCGGTTGAATTGATCGAATGAAAATCAATTCTTGGCGGCGCTTGCCCGACTAAGCTCCAGCAATCTCTCCGCCTCCTCCACCACCTCAGCCGGCGCCAAACGCCCACCAGGAGCGGCAAGCAGCGTCGACGCGTAGGGCCCACGTGGACCCGTCAAACCCGGTTCCGTCGCCAAAAAAACGGCAACCGTCGGCAGGCCGAAGGCGCTGGCCAGGTGGGTCAGGCCGGTGTCGGCGCCGATGACCAGCGTCGAGTGGCCGAGGATGCCGGCGATGTCGGCCAGCGGCGATTTCGGCACCACGACGGTGGACGGCACGGCCCTGGCGATCGCTTCAGCCACGGACTTCTCACGTTCGTTCGACCAGGTGGTGACCGGAATCATGCCGCGCTCGACCAGCAGGCGGGCCGTTCCGATCCAGTCCTCGACGGGCCATTTCTTGTCCTCGCGGCTGGTGCCGTGCAGCAGGAAGGCGGTTTTTCCGATGGTGCCGGGTAGAGTGCCGAGTGGTGGCACGATGCCGGAGTCGAGCGTCGACAGATCGGGCTGATAGCCGAGCGCCAGCCCAAACAGCCGCCTTGTCCGCTCGATGGCGTGCAGCTCGCGCGGCACGGCGTAGGTGACGTCATAAAACAGCGTCGCCGAGGGTTCGCGCGCGCTCGAACGGTCGAAGCCGGCGATCGGCGCGCCGGCCTGCCGTGCCACCAGGGCCGATTTCAGCAGGCCCTGCGCGTCGATGACCAGATCGTAGCGGCATTCGCGCAACGTGCGGCGCAACGCGGCTGCCTCGCGCCAGGTGCCGCCACTGAACAGCGCCTTGCGCCAGCGCCGGATGGCGACCGTGTGAATCCGCGCGATCGCCGGGTGCAGCCCCACGATGCCGGCGAACGCCTCCTCGACGCACCAGTCGAAGGACACGTCCGGCCGGTTCAGGCTGGCATCCTCGACGGCCGGAAAGGTGTGGATGACATCGCCCATTGACGATGTCTTGACGATCAGGACCTTCATGCCGCTGTCGGAAGTTCCAGCAGCCGGTCCGCCGCCGCAGCGACCTGGCCGACTCCCAATGTCTTCAGGCAGTTGAGATGACCGAGCGGACAGACCTTCTGGTGGCAGGGCGAACAGGAGAGGTGAAGCCAGACCAGTTCGCGGCGTTCCGCCAGCGGTGGCGTATTGTCGGGCGAGGTCGAGCCGTAGACGGCGACGATCGGCGTGCCGACGCCCGCCGCGACATGCATCAGCCCGCTGTCGTTGGAGACGGCGAGCCTTGCCGCCGCGATCAGGTCGATGGCGTCCTCCAGCCGCGTCTGGCCGGCGAGGTCGACGGCGCCGGGAGCCAGGGCCGCGATCTCCGCCGTGACGGCGCGGTCGTTCTTCGAGCCGAACAGGGCGACCTTCAAGCCCTTGCCCATGAACTCGCGGGCCAGGCCGGCATAGCTTTCGCTCGGCCAACGCTTGGCCGGGCCGAATTCGGCGCCAGGCATCAGGGCCACAAATCCCTGTCGGGTCAGCCCGAAACGGTGGAGCAAAGTGGCCTGGTTGCCCGCATCCACTGTCAGATGAGGCGCGCGAAAACTGCCGCCCCTGGCGAGGCTGAAATAGGCCTGCGCGGTGCGCCGTTTCAGGGCCTCCGGCAGCGGCACGACGTCGGTCAAAAGGCCGTAGCGCATTTCGCGCAGATGGCCGAAACGGCGCGGGATGCGGGCAAAGAATGGGATCAGCGCCGACTTCCAGCTGCCGGGCAGGACATAGGCCATGTCGTAGCGGCCGCGCAGCAGGCGGCCGAAGCGGCGGCGATGGGTGAATTCGAACGCGCCGGGCTTCAGCGGAAAGTCGATCTGCTGGCGGATCTCAGGCATGCGCTTGACCAGCGGCGCGGCCCAGGCCGGCGCCAGCACGTCGATCGCGGCGTTGGGATGGAGTTCCTTCAGCGCCGAGAACAGGCACTGCGCCATCACCATGTCGCCAACCCAGCGTGGGCCGATCACGAGGATCGTTGGGCTTTCAGCCATTCGACATAGTCTCTGACACCGGTTTCCACTGTCCGGAACTGGCCATTATAACCGGCCGCGCGCAAACGGGACATATCAGCTTGCGTAAAGCTCTGGTAGCTGCCCTTGAGGTGGTCGGGAAAGGGGATGAACTCGATCTCTCCGTTGCCCAGCGTGTCGATGACCGTCTCCGCGATGGCACGGAAAGGCTGGGCTCGGCCGGTTCCGCAATTGAAAATGCCACTCGAACCGCGGTTCCAAAGCCACAGATTCACGTCCGCGACATCGCCGACATGGATGAAGTCGCGGCTTTGCTCGCCGGGTCCGAAGCCATCATAGGCGCCGAACAGTTTCGGGTTCTGGCCTTGCTCGACCTGGTTGAACAGATGGAAGGCAACCGATGCCATCGCGCCCTTGTGCGCCTCGCGCGGTCCGTAGACGTTGAAGTAGCGCAAGCCGGCCACAGGCGAATGATCCGTGTCGAAGACGGTGCGCCTGACATAGTCGTCGAACAGTTTCTTGGAATAGGCGTAGACATTGAGCGGCCGCTCAAGCTCGGCTTCCTCGCGAAACTCGGACCCGCCACCGTAGACGGATGCGGAAGAGGCGTAGAGGAAGGGCACGCGCAGCGCGAGACACTGATGCAGCAGCCGCTTCGAGTAGGCGTAGTTCACCTCCATCATGAATTTGCCGTTCCACTCCGTGGTGGTCGAACAGGCACCCTGATGGAAGACGGCCTCGATGCGGCCGAGCCCGCCGGACTCCAGGCGTGGCAGGAAGTCATCCTTGTCGAGGTAGTCGGCTATGCTGAGATCGGCGAGGTTGGCGATCTTGTGGCCGTCGGTGAGATCGTCGACGACGAGGATGTCGTCATGGCCCTCGGCGTTGAGCGCGGCGACGATGTTGGAGCCGATCATGCCGGCGCCGCCCGTGACGATGATCATGAAGGCCTCTGGTTGCTTGCGATTCCGGTCCTTATAAGGGAGGCCAGCCGGGCTGTCGACAAAGCAGGTGGTTGTCTGTTTTGTCCATTTTGTCTATTATGGGCAAAACGGAGTGTCCAATGAAACACTATCCATCGACCGATCTGAAACAGAATCTCGGCGACGTGCTTGCGGCCGCCAGCCAGCAGCCCGTCTCCATCACTCGTCACAACAAGCCGAGATACGTCCTGATGAGCATCGAGGCTTACGAAGCTCGATTCGCCAACGACAGCCGGCGCGCTTATGCGTCGGAGGATGCACCATCCGAACATGTCGAGATACTCGAAGAGTACGCCGCGGAACTGGACCGTGATTAAACCTGTTGCCGCGGATGTGTGGCGATATCCATATCTATGGCATCGCCAACACGGAGATGGCGAGACCGAAGGCCGCAAGACG
Organism: Mesorhizobium loti; assembly: GCF_013170705.1. Taxonomy (NCBI): domain Bacteria; kingdom Pseudomonadati; phylum Pseudomonadota; class Alphaproteobacteria; order Hyphomicrobiales; family Phyllobacteriaceae; genus Mesorhizobium; species Mesorhizobium loti. Next base: position 2,434,825 of record NZ_CP033334.1, read on the forward strand.
AGGCCTGTCGCATTCGTCGCCGTTCTCCCGGGGAAGGCCGGAGGCACGAACCTTTTCATCCTTGCAATCACCTCCGCGCAGCCGGGCCGTGATCGCTCAGCCGTTGGGGTTCCGGAAATTGAACGCCACCGTGCCGGCCTTGACGCTATCCCCCTTTGGGTCATAGTCGACGAGTACAACCACGATATCCTGGAATCGTCGGCCTATTTCGAACCGGGTGCGCGCATCGGCGCCTTCAGTCCGTCATTCCACAAAAAAGTCATGCCGGCTTTCATTGCGGCTGTTCGCGGAGGCCGATCCAAAGCCATCCCACGGGCTGACTGAACGGTCTGCAACGGGGGCAGGTCAAGATCACAAGGGACAAAAAATGCCGTCGACCGAATTGCTCATCGCATTTTTCGCCACGACGGCGATCTTCGCCTATATCCCAGGTCCGGCCATGCTTTATGCCGCGGCGCAGACGATGGCGCGTGGGCGCTGGTCAGGCCTGACGGCCGCACTCGGCATTCATCTTGGCGGCTACGTGCATGTCTTTGCCGCCGCCGCCGGCCTGTCGGTGCTGTTCCACGCCGTGCCGCCGCTCTACATGGCGGTCAAGCTCGTCGGCGCGCTCTATCTGATCTGGCTCGGTGTCTCGCTATTCCGCAAGCGCGTCGAGGGCGACGTGGCACTGCCCGCCATCGAGCGCAAATCGGCGCGCCGGGCTTTTTTCGAAAGCATCACCGTCGAGGTGCTCAATCCGAAGACCGCGATCTTCTTCATGGCGTTCCTGCCGCAGTTCATCGACGCCTCGTCGGCCTTCCCGGTCTGGCTGCAATTCGTCATACTGGGTACTATCGTCAACCTGATGTTCTCGTCGGCCGACATTGTCTGCGTGTTCCTGGCCGGCCTCGTGATCGGCCGGCTGCGGCGTTCGAGCCGGGCGCAGCGCCTGATGCAGCGGGCCGGTGGTGCGGTGCTGGTCGGGCTCGGCGTCCACGTCGCCCTGCAGAAGAGCTGACGGGCATCGCCGTTGCGCCGGCTCGAATTGCGGTATATCGGCAGGCATGAACGGCCGCCAGCCGCCCCCTATATTCCAGAGACGGTTTTCCCAGCGCGTTGCCAGTGACATGATCAAGCACAATCCGCCTTCACCCGAACCCCTGCACCGCGCCATTGCGCGCTTTGGCGACGTCGCCGTGCTGGTGGTCGGCGACATCATCCTCGACCGCTTCGTCAACGGCGTCATCGAGCGCATTTCTCCGGAAGCGCCGATCCCGGTGCTGCACGGGCGCGGCGAGACCTCGGCGATGGGCGGCGCCGGCAATGTCGTGGCCAACATCATCTCGCTCGGCGCGCGCGCCATTCCGGTTTCGGTGATGGGCACCGACACGGCCGGCGACAGCCTGTTGCGGATGCTTGGCGAGCTTGGCGCCGACACGGCGGGCCTGGCGCAGCAGGGTGGCCGCATGACCTCGTCGAAAAGCCGTTTCAGCGCACTCAACCAGCAGGTGCTGCGTTTCGACGAAGAAGAGATCAAGCCGCTCGGCGAAACGGAGCGGGCCGGTTTGATCCGGCATTTTCGCGCCGCGCTCGCGGCGGCCGACATCGTCATCCTGTCCGATTACGGCAAGGGCATCCTGCTTGATGGCGTCGCCGCCGAACTGATCGCCATCTGCCGCGAGGCGGGCAAACCGGTACTGGTCGACCCGAAGGGCAGGGACTATGCGCGCTATGCGGGCGCGACCGCCATCACCCCCAATCGCAAGGAGCTTGGCGAGGCCGTCGGCCATCCGGTGTTCGCCGATGACGAGATCGTCGCGGCGGCCCGTGAGCTGATCTCGGCGCACGGCTTCGACTTTGTCGTCGCCACACGCAGCGAAAAAGGCATGAGCGTCGTCGGCCCGGATGAGGCCAGCCACATCGCCACCCAGGCGCGCGAAGTGTTCGACGTCTCGGGCGCGGGCGATACGGTCATTGCAACGTTCGCGCTGGCGCTCGCTTCGGGTGCCGATCCCGTCGCGGCGGCCTCGATCGCCAATGCCGCCGGCGGGGTTGTTGTGGGAAAACGCGGCACCGCGCGGCTGACGGTCGAGGAGCTCACCGGCGCGCTGTTGCGCTCGCATGGACCGACCGCCCACAAGGACGCCATCCTCGATGCCGCGTCGGCCGCGCGCATGGTGGCGGCCTGGAAGGAAGAGGGCCTGAGCGTCGGCTTCACCAATGGCTGTTTCGACATCCTGCATGCCGGCCATGTCAGCCTCTTGCACGCGGCGCGCAGCCAGTGCGACCGGCTGGTGCTTGGCTTGAACAGCGATGCCTCGGTGCGGCGGCTGAAGGGGCCGGGCCGTCCGGTCAACGACCAGCATGACCGCGCCTGCGTGCTCGCGGCCCTGGCTTCGGTCGATGCTGTCGTGGTGTTCGAGGAGGATACGCCGCTGGCGCTGATCGAGGCGCTTCTGCCCGACATACTGGTCAAGGGCGCGGACTACACGATCGAGACGGTGGTGGGCGCCGATGTGGTGCAGAAGGCCGGCGGACGCGTCGTGCTGGTCGATCTCGTCGCCGGCAAGAGCACGACCGGCACCATCGGAAAACTGCGCGCGGGCGGCAGCACCAACTGAGGGTTTCATGTCTGAACTGAATGACTATCTGGTCCGCTCGGCGGCCGCGATCACGGCGATGGTCGAGCGTGACCTGACAGGCGAGATGGAACGCGCGGCGAGCGCCGTGGTGACGGCGCTTTCGTCGGGCAAGGCCTTCCTGATCGCCGGCAATGGCGGGTCGGCCAGCGATGCCATCCACATAGCCGGCGAACTCGTCGGCCGTTTCCTGAAGGAGCGCAAGGCCTACAATGTCATAGCACTGCCAGCCAACGCGGCGGTGCTGACCGCATGGGGCAATGATTATGGCTTCGACACGGTGTTTTCGCGCCAGGTCGAGGCGCATGGCTCGGCCGGCGGCGTGCTTCTGGCGATCTCGACCAGCGGCAATTCTCCGAGCATTCTCGCCGCCGCCGAACAGGCGCGGATGATGGACATGACGGTGATCGGCCTGACCGGCGACACCGGCGGCAAGCTCAAGCCGCTGTGCGATATACTGCTCAACGTGCCCTCGACCTCGACGCCGATCATCCAGCAGGGGCATCTGTGCCTCTACCACCATCTGTGCGAGGTGGTCGAAACGCGCCTGCACAATGGCTGACGGGGTATCGCACCCGCTGGTCGAGCCGGGTGTGTGGATCGAGCGGATCGGCGACCGGTTTTTTCCGCGGCACGTGCCGGCGCTGTTCCTCGACCGCGATGGCACCATCAACATCGATACCGACTATCCCAGCGATCCGGGCGAGATCGAGCTCAGGCGGCAGATGCTGCCGGCGATCGCAGCCGCGAACGAGGCCGGGATTCCAGTTGTCGTGGTCACCAACCAGTCCGGCATAGCGCGCGGCTATTTCGGCTGGAGCGTCTTTGCCGCGGTGAACGGCCGCGTCCTCGATCTGCTGCACGACCGGGGCGTGTTCGTCGACATGGTGCTTGCCTGCGCCTACCACGAGGCGGGTGTCGGGCCATTGGGCGTATCGGATCATCCGATGCGCAAGCCCAATCCGGGCATGCTGGTCGAGGCTGCCAAGCGCCTCGGCATTGATCTTGAGCGGTCCCTGATCGTCGGCGACAAGCTGGCCGACATGCAGGCGGGAAAGCGTGCTGGCCTGTCGCAAGGCTGGCTGGTCGACGGCGAGGCGGCGGCTCAGGCCGGTTTCGCCATCAGGCCCCTGCGCGACGGCAGCGACCTCGGTGGCCTGCTCGCAGCCATCGAAATGCTCGGCCGGGACAACAGGTCCTGATCCAGGACAGGCAGTTCATACAGGATCGTTGCGTTCCGAGGCTTCGTAAAGCTTGGCTTCGGTGGCGAAGGAATAGATCATCACCGACATCGAGTAGACGAAACCGTGCCGACCGCACAGGAAGTAGCGCTTGGCCAGGTAGAATTTCAGGAAGTTGCCGAACGGCGACAGCACCAGCCGCACCAGGCCGGGCTTCTTGCCCTTCTCGACCAGCGTGACGGCCTTGAGGCCGGAATAGGCGTTGGCCCGGGCGAGATCCTCCTCGACCGATATTTCGCGGCGATGCAGCAGGACACCCTTTTCGATCGTGCCGGTCTCGCCCGGCACGTGGAAGGCTTCATGCACCCGCGCGGTGAGATCCATGGTGGCGCCTTCCCGGCGGAAAAGCCGCATCAGCCTGTTGTGCAGTACCCAGCGGTGCGCATAGCCGTAGCCCTTCAGCCAATCGCGGCGGCGGATGTACCAGCCGCTGACCTTGTTGTCGGCCGCCTGCGTGATGGCCACGATCGACTGTCGCAGCTGGTCATCGACGCGCTCGTCCGGGTCGATCGAAAGACACCAGGGCTGCGTAGCATGGTCGAGCGAGAATTGCCGCTGACGGGGAAAGCCCGGCCAGTCATTGTGCAGCAGCTTTATCGGGTAGCCCTTGGCGATATAGCCTTTCACGCATTCGACAGTGCCGTCGGTCGAGCCGGAATCGACGACGATGATCTCGGCGCAGAAATCGATGCTTTCCAGACACGGGCCGATCATGTCGGCTTCGTCCACGCAAATGATAAGCGCCGAGACCGGGCTTGCAAATCGAGTCATGGTCCCCTTCCCATGGCGGGCCGTCCCCGGAGCAAACGCTGCTTGTGCCATCTGTTCTTACGCAATCCCGGGCGGAAAACCGTTACACATTTTTCCAGCAATTGCTTGAGAAACCAATCAGGCGGTCAGTTCGGCGGCGAAGTTCGGCGGAGCCGTCCAGCCTTGTACATCAGCCTCTGTCGAATACCAACGCGGCACCGGTGTGGCGGAGACCAGGAATTCGCGGGCGCGAAGGCGGTTGCCGGTTCAGGGGCGCTCGAAGGAGACCAGGCCTTCATCCTTGACACGGCGGATGGTGAGCGCGGTGCGCACCGTGTCGACATTCGGCGTCGAGGTCAGTTCCTCGATGACGAACGTCTGGAAGGCACCGAGGTCGCTTGCCACGCAGTGCAGCAGGAAATCGGATTCGCCCGAAACCATCCAGGCATCGCGCACGATCGGCCAGCCGCGCGTGCGCTCGGCGAAGGTGCGCAGTTCGGCATCGGCCTGATGATGCAGTCCGACTAGGCAGAAGGCGACGACGTCGAGGCCGAGCGCCGGGGCGTTGAGCAGCGCGCGGTAGCCGCGGATGATGCCAGCTTCCTCCAGCCGCTTGACCCGGCGCAGGCAGGGCGGGGCGGAAATGCCAACGCGGTTCGACAACTCGACATTGGTCATGCGTCCGTCGGCCTGCAATTCGCGCAGGATCTTCCAGTCGATGGCGTCGAGGTCGGCTTTCAGGGGCATGGTTGTCTCTGCTCGGCGCAAGAATCTTTCGCGATTTTGTAATTAAACGACTTTTGTGATGGCGCCAGCCCTCATCAACGCGATTTTTGAAGCGTAACGAAAGCGGCGATCGTGCGAATAACCGCGTGGGCCGAACCTTTCCGGGGACGACGGCCCGTTCGTCTTGCTGGCGTGGTTGGCAACCCTTACATTAAGCGCGAATTTCACGTCTTTCTCCAAGGCACCCCCGATTGTCCGCCCCGCTGAGGCTTTAAATGACCACCAAGCACGCGCCTGTTCTCATCATCGGTTCCGGCCCTGCCGGCTATACCGCGGCTGTCTACGCCGCGCGCGCCATGCTGAAGCCGATGCTCGTCGCCGGCCTGCAGCAGGGCGGCCAGCTGATGATCACCACCGATGTCGAGAACTATCCCGGTTTCGCCGACCCGATCCAGGGCCCGTGGCTGATGGAACAGATGCTCAAGCAGGCCGAGCATGTCGGCACCGACATCATCAACGACATCATCACCGAGGTCGACCTCAACGTGCGGCCGTTCCGCGCCAAGGGCGATTCCGGCACGACCTACACCGCCGACGCGCTGATCATCGCCACCGGCGCGCAGGCCAAGTGGCTGGGCATTCCGACCGAGCAGGATTTCATGGGCTTCGGCGTCTCGGCCTGTGCCACCTGCGATGGCTTCTTCTATCGCGGCAAGGATGTCGCTGTGGTCGGTGGCGGCAATTCGGCGGTGGAGGAAGCGCTCTATCTGTCGAATCTCGCCAAGAGCGTGACGGTCATCCATCGGCGCAGCGACTTCCGCGCCGAGCGCATCCTGCGCGAGCGGCTGTTGCAGAAGGAGAATGTCCGCGTCATCTGGGACACGATCGTCGACGAGATCACCGGCCGTCCCGGCAAGGCGCCGCTGCCGCCTTCAGTCGAGGGGCTGAAGCTCAAGCATGCGGTGACAGGCGCCGAAAGCCACCTCAAGGTGGATGGTGTGTTCGTGGCGATCGGCCACGCACCGGCCGTCGAACTGTTCGTCGGCAAGCTGAAGCAGAAGCCGAACGGCTACCTCTGGACGGCACCGGATTCGACCCGCACCGACGTGCCCGGCGTGTTCGCCGCCGGCGACGTGACCGACGATGTCTATCGCCAGGCGGTGACGGCGGCGGGGCTTGGCTGCATGGCCGCGCTCGAGGCGGAAAAGTATCTGGCCGGCATCGAGGTGCATCGCGAAGCAGCGGAATAAGAGCGGCTGTCGGACTGTTAAAAAAACGGCTTAGAGACGCCGTGTAAAAGCCTGATTTTTCATTCAGACGCCAAACAGAACGAGGGGAATCATGGCGTTGGACTGGGACAAGCTACGCGTGTTTCACGCTGCGGCGGAAGCGGGGTCGTTTACGCACGCGGCCGAGACATTGCACCTGTCGCAATCGGCGATATCGAGGCAGGTCAGTGCGCTCGAGCATGATGTCGGCGTGCCGCTGTTCAATCGCCATGCGCGCGGCCTGGTGCTGACCGAGCAGGGCGAGATGCTGTTCCGCACGGCGCATGACGTGCTGATGAAGCTTGAGACCATCAAGTCGCGCCTGACCGAGACCAAGGATCGGCCTTCCGGCGTGCTCCGCGTGACGACGACCGTCGGCCTTGGCGCGGGCTGGCTGACCGAGCGGGTGCAGGAGTTCATCGAGCTCTATCCCGAAATCAGCCTGCAGCTGATCCTGGCCAACGAGGAACTCGACCTCACCATGCGCCAGGCCGACTGCGCCATCCGGCTGCGCCAGCCGCAGCAGCCGGACCTGATCCAGCGCCGCCTGTTCACCGTGCATTTCCACTTGTACGCGGCGCCATCCTATGTCGCCAAGCATGGCAAGCCGGCCTCGGTCGCCGAACTCAGAAACCATCGCATCGTCACCTTCGGCCTGCCGGTTCCGTCGCATCTATCGGAGTTGAACTGGCTGGAGACAGTCGGTGATTTCGAGGGCGGCCAGCGCGTGCCGTCGCTGCAGATCAACGACATATTGTCGATCAAGCGCGCCGTGCAGGGCGGCGCCGGCATTGCCATGTTGCCGGACTACGTGATCAGCAAGGACTCCGGCCTGGTGCAGTTGCTGCCGGAAACCGAGGTGCCGTCCTTCGACACCTATTTCGCCTATCCCGACGCGATGAAGAACCAGGCCAAGCTGCACGTGTTCCGCGACTTCATCATTGCCAAGGCGCGCAGCTGGTCCTTCTGAGGGCATTCGGCCTGACCTGAACCTCGACATGCCTTGGGCTGCGCTGCTCGCTGCTCGTCAATCCCGCCAGGGTGTCAGGCGTGGCAGCCAGCCAGGGACGTTGCGGCGGTAGGTTTCATAGTCGGCGCCGTAGCGGCTTGCGAGCGTCGGCTCCTCGTAGAACCTGACGAAGGAGCCCATGGCAATGGCGCCGATGGCGGCATAGGCGAGAAGCGTCCAGCTGGAGAACAGCAGTGCCTGGCCAAGGATGATCGACAGCACGGCGACATACATGGGATTGCGGACATGGCGATAGACGCCGCCGATCACCAGCTTTTCGGTCGGCGCGATGGGAGCCGGCGTGCCCAACCCCTCCAGCGCGAAGCGGGCGAAGGCATGCAGCAGCACGGCGGCCGCGACCACGATGAGGATGCCGCCAGCAAGAACAAAGCCCGGTACGGTGGACCACGGCAAGCCCCAATGGTCGCTGAGCAGCCAGGGGACAAGACCGGCAACCACGCCCGGAGCCGCGATCAGGAAAACGCCGCTGCCGGCAATGGCTGAAAAAGGACGCATTGGCTGCTTCCCGCCTGGTTGCCTCAGAATTGAACGGCCACTGCCTGATTCCAGGTCATCAGGCGTTTTCGGCATTTTGGAGCAAGATCGGCCTGGATTGGCGTTTTCACAACGACAAATGGCCCGCGGCGTGCTCCGTTTTGGGGATTCTGCTGGTCCTATTGGCTTTCGGAATGGGTTAGACCACAGCCTGCGTCTTTTTGCATGCGTGTGTTGCAAAATAGATGCTTGTTTCTTGGGCATGATGAGCAGATATATAGATCATCTCCTGGGCGCGTTCTCCTCCCATTAGCGCCCTCGAGTGTTCCCCTCTGGAGGTTAGCCTTAACAGGCACTTCCAATCAAACTCAGCCGGATCTTCGTTGATCCGGCTTTTTTGTTGCCCGGACCTTACCGGGGCGGACCAGGAATTCACCAGAATTGCCGCGTAACAGTGTCATGTAACCTCTGGTAACATGACAACGATGCCTTCCGATGCTATGTACACGCTAGGACGCGGTGTGGTTCGGACGAGAGATGGGGGCATCACTCGTACGGCCCGGGCTCAGGCGGCTACCGCGTCCGAACCTTTTTTCGCCGAAACCCGGCGACGGCACATGCGGCGGGCCTACCGTTTCTCCTCCCAAGAAAACGGTCCGCAAACAAAACGGCGTCCGGCCCCCCGGGCGTCGTTTTTGGTTTCATGCATGTTGCTGTCGCGAGGCGGCGGGGCTCGCATCTGGAGGCCATGCGCCGGTCCCGCTGGTCATGAACCTCCCAAACGTTGATGCCGCCCTCTGTCCTGCCAGCCACCTCTCACCGCTAACGGCGAGAGGTGGTGGATTGCGGCGAAATCAGGCGGCCTTGCCGTTGGTGTTCATCGCTTCGTCGGCGAGACGGCCGGTGAGTTCGGCCATGTGGTCGAAGGCGGCGCGATAGCTGGCGACGCCCGCCGTTGCCGAGCGCAGCTCAATGATCAGGTCGCCGATCTCGGCTTGCGGCATGGTCGCCTCGACGACATCCCACCCCGGCCAGCCGGGCCGGGCGTCATAGCCGAGGATCTGGCCGCGCCGCTGCGGGATGAGCGCGATGATCTTCGAGGTCGCGTCCGAGGGCGTGACGATCTCGACTTTCATCACCGGCTCCAGAAGCACCGGTGAGCAGGCGGCCATGCCTTCCTTCATGGCGAGCTTCGCGGCCATCTGGAAGGCCATGTCGGAGGAATCGACCGCATGATAGGAGCCGTCCGACAGGTTGACGGCGACGTCGACCACGGGGAAGCCGAGCGGGCCGCTCTTCAGGTAATCGCGTATACCTGTTTCGACCGACTGGATGTAGGTCTTGGGCACGACGCCGCCGGTGATGGTGTCGGTGAACTGGAAGCCGGAGCCGCGCGGCAACGGCTTGATCTCGATCACCACGTCGCCGAACTGGCCATGGCCGCCCGACTGCTTCTTGTGGCGGCCACGCTGCTGCGCCGATTTGCGGATCGTCTCGCGATAGGGCACGGCCGGGGCATGGCCTTCGACCGGGATCTGGTTCTTGCCCTCCAGCCGCTCGCGCACGACGCGCAGATGCATCTCGCCATGGCCAGACAGCACCGTCTCGGCCGAGTCCTGGTTGTGACGCAGGCTGAGCGAGGGATCTTCCTCCGCCAGCCGCTGGATGGCGGCCGACATCTTGACCTCGTCCTTGCGCTCCTTCGGCCGCAGCGCGAAAGCGAATACCGGCTGCGGTGGCTCGAATGCGAACAGCTGTTTGGTGCCGCCCCTGGCCGAAGTCAGCGTCTGGCCGGTCTTGACCTCGTCCAGCTTGCCCAGCGCCACGGTGTCGCCAAGCTTGGCGGCGGTGAGCTTGAACTGGTCCTTGCCGAGCATCTTGTAGATGCCGGAAACCTTCGCCGTCTCACCGCCGGGCAGCCAGAGTTCGGAACCGTCGGCGACCTGGCCGGACAGGATGCGCGACACCGACAGCTTGCCGCCATGCGGTGTGTGGATCGTCTTCATCACCTGGACCACGGTGGCGCCGCCGTCGGGGGCGCCAAGCCGCTTGCGGGTCGCCTCGATGTCGGGTGCGTCGTGGCGGATCGTCTTCAAGAGGCGCAGCACGCCATTGCCCTTCTCGGCGGTACCGATCAGCACCGGCGTCACCACGCCATCGCGCAGATCGGCGGCAAGGTCGTCGAAGATGGCGTCCTTCGGCGGCTCGATCTCCTCGAGCAGCTGTTCCATCAGCTGGTCGTCATGGTCGGCCAGAGTCTCCAGCATGGAGAAGCGTGCTTCCAGTTCGCGCGCCTTGTCGTCGCCGGGTATCTGGGCCACCTCGCTTTCGGCGTACTCGCGGTAGATGTAGGCACGCTCCAGCGCCAGATCGATCGAACCGATGACGACGCCGTCCTTGCGAAGTGGAATCTGGCGCAGCAGAAGCGGCACAGAGCTTGCCGGCTGCAGCATCTTCAGCGTGTCGCGAACGCCTGCTATCGCCTTGTCGACCTTGTTGAGGAACAGGATGCGCGGCACGCCGAGATCATCGAGCTTGCGCATGATGAGCTGCAGGGCGGGAATCTTCTTTTCGTCGGCCTCGGCCACGACCACCGCGAGGTCGCAGGCGGCCAGCACCGGCTCGGCCTCGAAGGAGAATTCGATCGAGCCGGGACAATCGACGAAGGTGATCTGCTCGCCCATGAAATCGGTGGTGGCGACGGTCGCCTCGACGCTCATGGCGTGGGCGCGTGCTTCCGGCGAATGATCTGAGACAGTACTGCCCGAGGAAACCGGGTTCTGGCGGGGAATGGCGCCCGTACGGGCCAATATGGCTTCGAGAAGTGTCGTCTTACCGCTTGCAAAGGGACCGACTATGGCAATGCATTTCGGTCCCGTGCGTCGTCCTCCGGCGCGAGTACCCATGGCTGACCTCCACTCAGGCGTTTCCCTAGGGACCGACTGGCATGCATGGTTCAGGCGTGGTCAATCGGTCCTGAGCGGCGGCCGGCCTGTTCGACCGTCGCGGGCGGGGTTCTTTTCTTGTCGCCACCTGCCCTGGCGCATCGTCCCACTTGTTTGTCGGCAGGGCAAGGGAAATAGAAATCGGGTGCCCGTGCGTGACCTCAGGCGCTCAGCGCCATGGGTTCGGCATCATCGATGGCGAGCAAGGGCCCCACCTTGTCGCGTGGCGCCGGCCTGCCGAAGAAATAGCCTTGGAAACGATTGCAGCCGGCGGCCTTGGCCAGCTTGAACTCTTCTTGTGTCTCGACACCCTCCGCCACGATGGTGACGTCCTGGATGCGCGCGATCTGCGCCAGCGCCGAAACGAAGATCTGCGCCACCTGGTCATGGGCAAGGCTGCGGATGTAGGAGCGATCGATCTTGATGCTGTCGATGGGCAAGGTCTTCAGATAGTTGAAGCCGCAATGGCCGGTGCCGAAATCGTCGAGCGCGATGTGGAAGCCGAGACCGCGCAAGGCTTCGAGGCGCCGCAGGGTCTCGGGCGTGGCGGCGGTTGCCACCGTCTCGGTGATCTCGATGATGAATTGTGTCGCCGAACGTCCGGTTTCCTTCAGCACGCGGTCGCACATGGTGACGATCTCGTCGCGCTTCAGCTGCTCGCCAGAGACATTGATCGAGATGCGGCGTCCGGGGAAATGGCCGATATCGGCGCAAGCTCGCTTGAACACCCATTCGCCAAGCATGTCGACCAGAGTCGAGCGTTCGGCGATCGGGATGAACTCGGCCGGGGAGATCAGGCCGCGAACCGGATGGCGCCAGCGGATCAGGCCCTCGAACGCACAGGTGGATCCGTCCGGGTTGACGATCGGCTGGTAGTGCAGCTCGAGCTCGCCGAGATAGACCGCGGCGCGCAATTCCCGCTCGACCAGGCGGCGGTAGCGCTTGTCGGACAGCATCTCCTCGTCGAACACGGTGACACGGCCACGGCCCGCCGCCTTGCTCTCATAGAGCGCCAGGTCGGCAACCAGCATCAGTTCTGTCGTGTTCGAGGCATGGGCCGGCGCCAGTGCCACGCCAATCGAGATGGAGAGCGGAATGGTCTTGCCTTCGTGCGATTTGCCGGCCCGCATGGCATCCAGCAATTGCCTGATGTCCTTGTTGATGGCGGTGAGATCGCCGTGCGGGATGATGACGCCGAATTCGTCGCCGCCGAGCCGACCGACCATGCAGCCGGAAAAGATGCGCTCGGTGGTCTTGACGAGATGCGACAGGGTGCGGTCGCCGAACTGATGACCGAATGTGTCGTTGAGCTGCTTGAAATGGTCGAGGTCGATCAAAAGCAAGGCCGCATCGCGCCGGTCGCGCATTGTGCCCAGGCTGTTGCCCAGCGCTTCCAGGAAATAGCGGCGGGTCATCGCCCCGGTCATCGCGTCCCTGGTCAGGAAATGATGCTTTTCCGCCTCGGCGGCGGCGGCGGATCTCAGGCTGTGAACGACGCTGCTGCGCATGTACATCAGCGCCAGCAGGGCCAACCCCGTGGCGAGGATCGAGACCGCATAGGCGCTGTTGGAGGGCAGGTTTTCCGACATCTCGAGGGTGCCAAGCAACGCGGCGCCGATGCTGATCAAAAGCAGCGCCTGGATGGCACGGTAGATCCGGCCGCTATGGTCCTTGATCGTCGCCAGTATGCTCATCTCATCGCCCCCTGCAATGCAGGCTCACGGCTAGTGCGCAGCTGTTAAGAAGACATTGAATTCGCCCCTGTTTCGCCCTGTTGCGCCATGCGGGGAAGGTTCATGGTTAAGGAGAGAAAACCGCGTCTTCGCGATGGCGGGCCGAACGGCCGGTTGCGCCCTGGATGATATCGGCCGAGAATGCGTTTTGCCCCGATAAGCGGGTCGTTTCACCACCAGTTTCAGGATCATACGATGAAGATCATTGCTTGCGGCAGCGTGCCGACCATCATAGCGCCGGACAGATACTTCACCGGCCGGGTTCTGCAGACGCCGATCATCGAGACGGAGGCCCCGGCGCGGCTGAGGGCGACACTGGTGAGCTTCGAGCCGGGCGCGCGCACCCACTGGCACACGCATCCGTTCGGCCAGACGCTCCACGTCACCTCTGGCGCCGGCCTTGCCCAGACATGGGGTGGTCCGATTCTGGAGATCAGGGCCGGCGACACCATCTGGTTCGCCCCTGGTGAGAAGCACTGGCATGGTGCGGCGCCGAAATCGGCGATGACGCATATCGCCATGCAGGAAGCGCTCGACGGCGTCGCGGTGGACTGGCTGGAGGCGGTTTCGGGCGAGCAGTACGGCAGCTGAGCGCCGAGGCCGAGCTTGCGGAAACCCGGCGTCATCGCCGGGTTTCCGTTGTCTTCAGGTGGGGTTGATCAGGTCAGCGATGCCGTAAAACGCTGGATGCGCGTGCAGGCTTCCTCCAGCAGCGCGTCGGAGGTAGCGTAGGAGATGCGGAAGTTGGGTCCGAGGCCGAAGGCCGAGCCGAACACCACCGCCACACCCTCGGCCTCGAGCAATTCCGAGCAGAAGGCTTCGTCGGTGTCGATCACCTTGCCGGCCTTGGTCTTCTTGCCGATCAGCTGGGCGCAGGACGGATAGACATAGAAGGCGCCTTCCGGCGATGGGCACGTGATGCCGCGCGCCTGGTTGAGCATCGACACGACCAGATCGCGCCGGCCCTGGAAGATCGCCTTGTTCCTGGCGATGAAGTCCTGCGGGCCGTTGAGCGCCTCGACCGAAGCCCATTGCGCGATGGTGCAGGCGCCCGACGTCTGCTGGCCCTGGATCATGTCCATCGCCTTAATCAACTGAACGGGACCAGCCGCATAGCCGATGCGCCAGCCGGTCATGGCATAGGCTTTCGACACGCCGTTCATGGTCAGCGTACGCTCGTAGAGCTTCGGTTCGACCTCGGCGATGGTCTTGAAGACGAAGTCGCCATAGGTCAGGTGCTCGTACATGTCGTCGGTCAGCGTCCAGACATGCGGATGCCTGAGCAACACGTCGGCCAGCGCGCGCAGTTCGGCCTCGGTGTAGGCGGCGCCCGAGGGGTTGGACGGCGAGTTCATCAGCAGCCATTTGGTCTTCGGCGTGATCGCCTTCTCCAGCACCTCGGCCGTCAATTTGAAACCGTTGTCGATCGAAGTGTCAGCGAACACCGACGTACCGCCGCAGATCGCCACCATTTCAGGGTAGCTGACCCAGTAGGGGCGGGGGATGATGACCTCGTCGCCAGGGTTCAGCGTCGCCATGAAAGCGTTGAACAGGATCTGCTTGCCGCCGGTGCCGACAATGGTCTGCTCGGGCTTGTAATCGAGATTGTTCTCGCGCTTGAACTTCTTCGCGATCGCCTCGCGCAGCGGCACGATACCCGACACGGGCGGGTACTTGGTCTCGCCACGCCGGATTGCCTCGATCGCCGCGTTCTTGATGTTGTCGGGCGTGTCGAAATCCGGTTCGCCGGCGCCAAGGCCGATAATGTCACGGCCGGCATTTTTCAGCTCGCGCGCTTTCTGCGTCACCGCGATGGTGGCGGAAGGCTTTACGCGGGAAAGGGTGTCGGCAAGAAAGGCCATGACCTTTTATCTCTCCTGAGAAGATCGGCGCGGCCAGGAGCGGCCGCGGCGCTTCTCATGTCGCATCATTCCCGCCAGTGCAAGCCTTCTCGGCTGGGCCAGGTGCGACGGCGAGGTCAATGAGGCGTGATCGGCAACACTAAATTCATTAACGGGCGGTAGAGGCTTGCATGGCAGGATCGCAATCCATTCCGCCAATCCGCGGAGCGAGGAACCGTGTCGCGCAGCATCGGGCTTGCCCACATCATCCGTCATGATGACGGCACCACGTCAGGTGTCTGGGGTCTCTACACGCTGCAAAGTGCCTTCCAGCCGATCTTCGCCTTCAAGGAGGGCAAGCTGTCGGTTGCCGCCTTCGAAGGACTGATCCGCCCGTTCCGTGATGGCGAGGCGCAATCGCCGATGACCTTCTTTTCGACCTGTCCGGCCGCCGACCGTTTGCATATCGAGGCGCTGACCAGGACGCTGCATCTTCTTAATGCCGGCGCCTGCCTGCCGCGGGAGGCATCGATCTTCGTCAATTTCGACCCGTCGGTGTTCACCGAGCGGGCGGTCGCCGACAATGCCTTGCGTGAAATGCGGCTGGTGCTGCACGAGGCCGGCATCGATCCGGGCCGCGTCGTGTGCGAGGTGACCGAGCAGAGATCGGCATCGCAGGAGACGCTGCACGGTTTCGTCGCGGCGCTGCGGGGCAACGGTTTTCGCATCGCCGTCGACGACTATGGCGCCGACGATTCCGACATCAACCGCATCAAGGAGTTGAGGCCCGACATCGTCAAGTTCGATGCCCTCTGGATCACGCAGCTGATGGAATCCGGCGCCGGTTTCGCCCTGCTGACCTCCATGGTGAAGAGCTTCGAGGAGCAAGGCATCCGCACGGTGTTCGAGGGTATCGAGGAGGGGTGGCAACTGGAACTCGCCGAGAAGTCCGGCGCCTCGATGGTGCAGGGCTTCGTGCTGGCGCGGCCCGAACTGGCGCCGACGAGTTTCCGTGTTTTCGCAAAAAGCAATCCAGACCCGGTTGCCGCCGCGAGTGATGCGCCCACTGCCCGCACCGTCGCCCCACGTACGGCGCGATCGACGAAAACCTTCGGGCGCCGGGTAACGCCATGAGGCTCGAGCGGCGGCGCAATGTCGGCGATGCGATCTTCGTCGACGAGGTCGGCATCGAATACGGCGTCCATGGCGATTTCCGCCTGCGCAGCGCCTACCAGCCGATTTTCGCGCCGCTCGGCGGCACGCTGCACGCGGTGGCGGTCGAAGGGCTGATCGAGCCGCACCGTGACGGCCGGGCAGGGTCGCCGCGGGCGTTCTTCGAGAGCATTGCGGTGTCGGACCGGCTGTTTGTCGAAACCATGTGCCGGGTTCTGCATCTCAGGAATTTCCAGAACATCGGCGTCGACGGGCTCGACCTGTTCTTCAATTACAATCCCATGGTCAACGACCATCCCGGGCGGGCGCTGGCCGAGATCCGGCTGATGAGCCGGCATCTCGGCGAGCTCGGCCTTGCCCCCGGCATGCTGGTCTGCGAAATCACCGAACAGGCGGCGGACGACGCGCTTCTGGCACGGCTGGTGCGCGAAATGCGGCGCGACGGCATCCGCATCGCCATCGACGATTTCGGCACCGGCCACTCGACCGAGGAGCGGGTGAGCCTGCTCCAGCCCGATATCGTGAAGATCGATGGCGGCTGGTTTGGAGAGTTCTGTCGCCACACCGCCGCCGAACGTTTCTTCAGGCCGCTGGTGTCCAGCCTGCACGATCGCGGCGCCAGGGTGCTGGTCGAAGGCATCGAGCAGCCCGTCCATCTGCGCGTCGCGCTCGATGGCGGCGTCGACCTGCTGCAGGGCTTCCTTCTGGCCCGGCCGGCGCTAGCCGGCACCATCTTCGACGAAAAGCCGATCGCCATCGATGCGCTGCTGGGCAAGGAGAACAATGTCGTGCCGCTTTTTGGATAGGCACGTCGGCAATTGGCGAAAGCCATTGCAAGAGCGTCCTTCTCCCCGTTTACGGGGAGAAGTGCCCGGCAGGGCGATGAGGGGCGGCGCGACGAATCGGAATTGTCCATTTCGGAGCTGAGCCATGCTGAGAGACGCCGGCGCCGCCCCTCATCTGGCTGCCGCCATCTTCTCCCCGTAAACGGGGAGAAGGACGCTTTCATCACTGCCGCTGATGGTCGCGCCAAAACAAATCATTGGTTCAAGGCACGGCGGCTGCGATAATCGTCTGGCCAAGGCAGCTCCGGGGATCGTCCATGATACTCTACAGCATGATCGACAGCGGCAATTGCTACAAGCCGCGCCTGCTGATGGCCAAGCTTGGCCTCGCCTTCACCACGATCGAGGTGAGTTCGCATACCGGCGACACGCGAAAAGCCGACTTCGTCGCCAAGAACCCCAACGCCATGGTGCCGCTGCTCGAACTCGACGATGGTCGCCGGCTGGCCGAATCCAACGCCATCCTTCTCTATCTCGCCGAAGGCACGCGCTTCCTGCCATTGGACAGATACGAGCGCGGGCTCGCCTATCAATGGCTGTTCTTCGAGCAATACAGCCACGAGCCCTACATCGCCGTGCGCAAGGCGCTGCTGACCTTTCCCGAGCGCGCCAGGGATGCCACGCCCGAGCGGCTGGCCGTGACGCTGGAGCGCGGCAACAAGGCACTGGGCGTGATGAACAAGTATCTGGAGAACAACGCCTTCTTCGCCGGCAACGCCTTCAGCGTCGCCGACATCGCGCTCTATGCCTACACGCATACGGCCGAGCAGGGCGGCTTCCAGCTCGACGCCTATCCGGCTGTCATGGCCTGGCTTGGCCGCGTCGAGGCGGATCCGGGGCATGTGCCAATCGAGTGGGTTGGATAGGATACCCTTGTCCTCACGCTCGTAGCCGCTCCGCGGCTCGCTCCGGACGGGGCGCGCCAACAGGCGCGACGCCCGGTCGGGCTTGCGGCCTTCGGCCGAAAAGCAAAGCGGGGGCTATTTCAACAAATGGTCATAGCCCGCATGGCTGCCGATCCAGAACCAGATCACATCATCATTGTCACGGATGGCAACGGCTCGGTAACTATCGTCGACCCGCGCCGACCAATAACGTCCCACCTGTTTGAAATGCAGTGATGGATGAAAAGGATCAGCACGCAGTCTGGCAAAACGCCTGTCCGCTTTTGCTCTGATCGACGATCGCAGTTTTTCGTAAGCCTCTCAGAATGATGGAGAGGCGACGTGATTCACAGAGGCCGGGTCCGGCCAGCGCGATGATCAGCCAGTGCCTGTTCGGCAAGCTTGTCCAGCCGACCCGCCCTCGCGTCAGCCTCCATCTGCCGATCCCACATGTCTGATCGAAGCGCCTCGAACCAGGCGGCAAACGCCTTCAGTTCCTCGGGGCTCAATTCGGCGACGGATTTTTCGATTTGCTCGAGTTTGGTCATGGCCGAATGGTACCACTATTGGGCTAAAAATACCATCGGTGGGACCATCGCGCCGGTTGCGGCACCTAACCCCAGACAAACAAAAAGGCGGGATAAATCCCGCCTTCCCATGCTTGGTAGCCTGATCGGGAGCGTCCGGTCCGGGCTGGCAGCTATCTGCTGTTCCAGCGTATCGGGTCTTTCCGCTCCGGGCGCGCTTCTCGCGCGACCGTCAGTACATCCGTGACTTGCCGCGCGCCCCGAGCTATCGCCCGGCGCGCGCCATTCGCAAAATCAGGCTGCCTTGCTCAGAGATCCAGCGGACGACTTGCCAGTGCGGCGGTCCTGCTCGATCTCGAAGTTGATCTTCTGGCCTTCGACCAGGGTCGACAGTCCAGCGCGCTCGACAGCGGAGATGTGAACGAAAACGTCCGCGCCGCCCGCGTCAGGCTGGATGAAGCCGAAGCCCTTGGTGGCGTTGAACCACTTGACCGTTCCAGTTGCCATAAAAATAGTCCTTGCATTTGCTTTGGTTTGACCAGACCGAAGTCCAGCCGGTGTGCATCGAGATTTTGGAGATAGACGTCAGCAAACGCGAAGATCGCGAGGCCCGGATCGATCGGCCGAAATATCAATGGGGCTGATATAGGCTGCTTTCGCACCAAAAACAAGACTGTGTGAGAAAGCCGTGATCGCGGGACTGCCCAACGGCCGCCCCAATCTGGTGAAACCGTTGCCACAGATCGCGCTGTCCTTGGGTCGCGGATCAGGGGAGAGGACCATGAAAACCATTCTGCTTGCCGCCTGCCTGACGCTGGTGGCCGCCGAGGCGCGGGCGATCTCGCGCTACGACCCGACGCATATGAGCTGCGGCAAGGTGCAGTCGACGATCGCGCGCCAGGGCGCGGTCATCCTGCGCTACCAGTCGACACGCGTGCCGGGGCTGCCGCTTTACGACCGCTATGTGCAGAGCCAGCAGTTCTGCACCATGGGCGAGGTGAGGACGCGGGCCTATGTGCCGAGCGCCGACACCAAGTCCTGCCCGGTCTACAACTGCAAGCGTCCGGACAATGACCATTTCCGCCGCCGTTTCCCGCGCCGTCACTAGAGCTTTGTTTTTGACGCATTGCCGGACGGAAAGCCGCTCACAGGTGATGCCGCCTGCGAACGATCCCCGGCTCGGCCTGACCTGAATCTCGACGCGCCTCAAGACCAAGCCCTAGAACCCGAAGGACACCTGCGCCGGGGGCGGCGGGCCGACGCGCACGCCTTCCATGGCCAGCATCTTCTCCTTGGTGACCGAGCCGCCGGGCGCGGAGAAGCCGCCGATCTTGCCGCCGGCCGCAAGGATGCGGTGGCAAGGAATGACCAGCGGCACCGGATTGGCGCCAAGGGCGGCACCCGTTTCGCGCGGCAGGCCGGCATGGCCGGCGCGCTTGGCCAGTTCGCCATAGGTGGTGGTCTCGCCATAGCTGAGTTTGCGTGCCGCGTCGTAGATGGCGAGGCGGAACTCGTCGACGCCGTCGAGATCGACCGGGACGCCGGAGAAATCGACGTCCTCGCCGGCGGCGTAAGCCTTGATCGAGACGATCAGGTCGACCACCCATGATGGCAGGGCGGAGGAGGCGGAAACACCGGCATGGCGCATCAGCCGCCGCTCCACTGCTTCGCGGCTGCGTTCGGGCAGGCAGAGCCGGATCAGGCCCTTTTCGCTCCAGGCAATGCCCATGAAACCGATCACTGTTTCTAACACTGCGTGGCCGGCTGTGATCGAAGATGTCGTTTCCATGATGCGCTCCTTTCCGCAAAGCGGCGAAATCCGGGATTCCATGCAGTACATATCAGGAACAATATGGCATCCGTGCCCGTGTCCGGCCACCCGAAAACCACCATATGGCCCCGATTGCCCCCCAGGAATCGCTGGTGTAAGGGAAATCTTAACGACCCGACAAACCGGACCAGAGCGCGGCTTGCCAGCAAAACATACCCTTATCGCGATCGGCGTGATCATGGCGGCGGCCAGCATGAGCGGCTGCACCTCGACCTCGCAGATGAAGGCCGCGCCGTCCCTGACCGAGACCGCGACTGTCGCCGGTGCCGATGCCGGCTTCACCATACCGCTGCCGGACACGGTTTCGGTGCTGCCGCAATCCTCGGGCATCGCCCCCATCCAGACCGCCGAACTCGCCCCTGGCGCCGTCATTTCGGAAGGTGAGGCCGCAGTCGCGCCAGCCAGCCAGCCGACCGCCGCGACCGCGGCCTTTGCCGGCGCGACGCCGACGGCTCCGGCCGTGCCCGCCATCATGATCGCCAGCCCCAGTGCCTGGCAGGCGCCGCCGCCCTCCAAGGCAGGCCAGCCGGTGAAGGCCGCGCAGCCCGTGATCAAGTCCGCCGAAACCTATACGACAGCCGGCCTCGTCGTGCCGGCGGTCGCTGGCGGCCAGAAAGCCATGCCCGGCGTGCAGCAGGTGGCCTATGTCGTGCCGCAGAACCCGGCTTCCCTCGTGCAGTTCCCGTCGGCGCCGCTCAGCCCCGCCGCCCCGGAAGAGCACACAGGCATGCGCGGCGATGTCGACCGGCTGATCGTCAAATACGCCGCGCTCTACCAAGTGCCGGTGGATCTGGTGCGCCATGTCGTCAACCGCGAAAGCACCTACAACCCCAAGGCCTACAACAACGGCCATTGGGGGCTGATGCAGATCAAGCACGCGACGGCGCGCGGCATGGGCTATGACGGGCCGGCCAAGGGCCTGTTCGACGCCGAGACCAATCTCAAATACGCGGTCAAATATCTGCGTGGCGCCTGGCTGGTGGCGGATGGCAACGCCAAGAAGGCCGACTGGCTCTACCAGACTGGCTATTATTTCGACGCCAAGCGCAAGGGCCTGCTCGAGGCGACCGGCCTCGGTGTCGACCGCAAGCGGCGCCGCCTGCAGCCAGACGCCTGAGCGCGATGCCCGAGCCGCGCCCGCCGGCCCTCAACGACATCCGGTTGCGCAAGATCCTCGACGAGACCCTCGTTGCACCGCACTGGCCGGACGGTTTTGTGATGCGCAGCTTCGAGCCCGGCGACGCGCCGCCTCTTCATGCGCTGCTGAGCGAGGTGTTCGACGACGGCACCGACGGCCCATTCGACGAATGGTGGCCGCGCATCTCCGGCGACCCCGAATTCGATCCGGAATTGTGTTTCCTCGTCATCGATGCCAAGGGCCGGCTGGCGGCGGCGGCACTGTGCTGGACGTCGGCCTTCGTCAAGGACCTCGCCGTTCATCCCGAGGCGCGCGGCAAGGGCATCGGCGAAGCGCTGATGTGGCATGTCTTTGCCAGTTTTCGCGACCGGGGCGCTGACCGTGTCGACCTGAAGACCAATACGGTCGAGAATCCCGCCGCGGTACGGCTCTACGAGCGGCTGGGGATGACGCCGGTCGCCTGGGAAGGCTAGAACAGTTCACCGTTTCACGGAAACGGCGAACCTCTTCGTGACTCTTTTGTTTTGAGGCAATTCCATGGGGAAAGCGCGCGCTTTTCCCGGGAAAAACCGTTCACGCTTTCCTGGAATTGCCGCCGCCAATCGCTTCCTGCCGGCCGATTTTCCCGGAAAACCCAGCGCTCTGTGAACTGCTTCACAGAGGCGGCCGCCGGCTTATGCTAACGAAGCGTGATGACGCCTTCAGCTGATCCGGGACCGTCGATCAGCTAGGCACAGGAGGAGGCCGCATCGGCATGTGCCTGCGGCAGGTCCCGGGGCGGGGGTTCCGGGGCCTGCCGTCCTGCGCGGTCTTCTCTCTAGATATCCGGCGCATTGCCGATCTTCTTCTTGGGCTCGAGCGCCCAGGCGCGGCCCTCATCGCCGCCCCACAGCAGCCAGGCGATGTGGCCGGCTGAGGGGTTGTCCTCATTGCCGAAGTTTTTCCCGCGCTTGTCGACCTCGTGGCGCGCGAAATAGCTGACGAGGCGAGCTTCTCGCGATTCTTCAGCTCGGTCGCCCGCGCGACACCGATCTCGGTGCCGCCACGGCCGAACCGCTCGCGCAGCCTGAGCCCCCTGGCGGCATTGTCGGCCACCACTTGCGGACAGCGCAGGTCGATCTCGTCGGCGTCGTGCATTCTTCTCCCTGGTCCCGCAAGCCGTAGCCGATGGAGGCAATGCGGGAAAGGCGGAGGGGTTCCAACACGCGAAAGAAACTATCCACCAAGGTGGCACGTCGCATCTTGCCCGAAGTGGCTTGACGGTTAAGCTCCGGTCTCGACTGAAACCGGAGGAAACATGATGCGGCTTCTGCTCTCCAGCCTTGCCACCCTGGTCCTTGCGGCCCCGCTCGTTGCCGGCGCCGCGCGGGCCGCCGACGACTGCGCCAATGCGCAGGACCAGGCGACGATGGACCAATGCGCCGGCAAGGATTTCGATGCGGCCGACAAGAAACTCAACGAGGCCTACAAGCAGATCATGGGTCGGCTGAAGGACAATGCGCCTTCGAAGAAATTGCTGGTCGACGCGCAACGCGCCTGGGTCGCCTTCCGCGATTCCGAATGTGCCTTCCAGGGCGGGCCGCGCGAAACCGCCGGCAGCGTCTATCCCATGGTCGTCGCCAACTGCCAGGCGGGGCTCACCGAGAACCGGCTGAAGGAGCTCCAGAGCTATCTCCATTGCGAGGAAGGCGACCTAGACTGCCCGGTGCCGGCGGCACAGTAGCCGTCATCCGCTCTTTCCAGGGTTTGGCTATCGTCGCCGCAAGCCGCGCAAGAATGTCGGAACCGATCGCGGCCAGACGTCCTTGGGTCGCAGAGCAACCGCGCCGGGACGCCGGCGCGCGGACCCAAGGAGCCGATCATGATCACCTTTCCCAACGAATCCGCCAGGTACCGCACCGCACGCGAAAAACTCCTGAAGAAGGAAATCGAACTGCGCCGTGCCATGGAAGCCGTGGCCGAGGCGCGGCGTGCGCTGCCGCCGGGCGGGCTTGTCCGCCAGGATTATGTCTTCGACGCGCTCGATGCCGGCGGCAGGCCGGCGAAGGTGAAACTGTCGGAGCTGTTCGCGCCCGGCAGGGATTCGCTCATCCTGTACAACATGATGTTTCCGCGCCACCCGCGGGAAACGCGCGATGTGGCGGCAAGCGGCGGCACGGCCAGGCTCGCACGGCCGGACCAGCCATGCCCGTCCTGCACGGCGCTGCTAGACCAGTTCGACGGCGCGGTCGGCCATCTCGAAGCGGCCGGCTTCAACTTCGCCGTGGTGGCCAAGACCGCGCTGGAAAACCTCGTCACGCTCGGCCGGGACCGCGGCTGGCGCAACATGCGGCTGGTGTCGTCGGCCGCCAACAGTTTCAAGCGCGACTACAATGCCGAGGATGCCGACGGCGCGCAGATCCCGCTGCTGTCGGTGTTCCATCGGGACGGTGACGGCATCCGCCATTTCTGGTCGTCGGAGCTCGGCTTCGCGCCGACGGAGCCCGGCCAGGACCCGCGCGCCATCGGCACCTGCGAGATCCTGTGGAACCTGATGGATTTCACGCCGCAGGGAAGGCCGGATTGGCACGAGCAGCTGCAATATGGCGAGAGGTGCTGCCACTGAGGGTGGTGCGGCCTCCCTTCTCCCCTTGTGGGAGAAGGTGGCCTCGCGAAGCGAGGTCGGATGAGGGGTGTTCCAGTGAACGCCAACCTCACTTATTGTTTCGCAATGCCACACCATCCTGTCCTGCCAGAAAAGAGACGTTTTGCCCGAACCTTGCGGCACGAGCCGACCGAGACCGAGGACAAGCTTAGGCATGAGTTGCGCGGTCGAAAACTGGATCGGATCAAGTTCCGCCGCCAAGTGCCGATTGGACGTTTCATTGCTGACTTTCTGTGCGCGGAGGCAATGCTGATCGTTGAGATAGACGGTAGCCAGCATGCAGACTCTGTCCACGATCGTGAGCGGAGCGCCGAGCTGAAGTTGCGAGGGTTCCGCGTGTTACGCTTCTGGAATGATGATGTGTTGCGAGAACTGGATTCTGTCTGTGACACCATCATCGCCTATGTTCGGGACACAAGTTTGCAGCCATGGCGCTGATGGAGGTGCCTTCTCTCGCTGAGAAGAAAACGAGGCGGCAGTAGTTCTGCTTCGTCTCCGACATTGAAGGGGTTTTGAACAGGCGCATCGCCAAGCTGGAACACCCCTCATCCGACCGAGCTTCGCTCGGCCACCTTCTCCCACAAGGGGAGAAGGGGGCCTTACCTGCTCGCCTTGCGCACGGTTTCGGTACCATTGATCGTGCGCTTCACATCGCTGGTGAAGCTCCCGCTCAGGTCGGCCGGAACATCGGAGGGTGCGCCGCATTGATAGTGGACGGTTTGCGACCCTCTTCATGGATTCGAAGTGCGACTCACAACTGGAAACGCATGGGACTTGCTGCGAGAAAGCGTGGTCGGCTTTGTCAACGACAACGCCCTTAGTCACGGCGCGGCGATGGCCTTTTATGCCGCCACGTCGCTGGCCCCGGTCCTGATAATTGTCGTTGCGATAGCTGGCATCGCATTTGGTCATGACGCAGCGCAGTTGGCTTTGTCTGCCCAGATATCGGGGCTGATGGGTTCAGAAAGCGCGGCGCTCCTTCAGACAGCGCTCGAAGGAGCATCCAGCAGATCATCGGGGACGCTGGCGGCCATCGTTGGCGTGGTCACCTTGTTCGTTACCGCCTCCGCGGTCTTTGGCGAGATGCAGCAGGCCCTGAATGCGATATGGAAGGTTGAGACGAAAGGAAGTTCGCTGTCGCGTCTCCTGCGTGCGCGTGCGGCAAGTCTCGGCCTGGTCGCCGCACTCGGTTTCATGTTGCTGGTGTCCCTGGTGGCGAGCGCCGCGATCTCGGCCCTGGGCGACATGATCAGCGCTCAATTGCCATTTGGCGAATTTGTTCTGAGCGCGATCAACACCTTGATTTCCTTTGCCCTGATCTCCGTGATGTTTGCCGCCATCTACAAAGTCTTGCCGGATCGTGCCTTGGAATGGCGGGATGTCGGGATCGGTGCTGTCGTGACCGCCGCACTGTTCACATTGGGGAAGTCGCTTATAGGCTGGTATATCGGCACAAGTGCGATCGCATCGTCATACGGCGCGGCCGGAGGGCTGCTCGTCATACTGCTCTGGGTCTACTATTCATCGGAGATCTTTCTGCTCGGCGCGGAGTTGACCCGCGCGTATTCCGTTCGACATGGCAGCAGGTCGGACCTGGACGGCTTGGTTCAAAATGCGTCCACTTCAGGACAAACTGTTTCAATTCGCCGGGAGGCCAGCCCGTCGGGCGCCGTTGCGTTGTTGGCGGTGGCATGCGTGAGTGCGATGGTGACAGCCTTTCTGCTGGGGCCTCGTCGCCCATAGCGTCAAGAAGGCCATGCGTGATGGTGCGCGGCCTCTGCATGCCGCATCCTGTGCCGATGGCGGATGAATGCTCGGCGCTCCAGATATTCCTGAGAACCAAAGGGGAGATCGCACGTTGCCCTAGCCAACCCCTTTGACAGGAGCACACCATGCCCAACCGCAGCCTTGCCGAAATCGCCGAGAAGATGCGCGACATCGATGTCGCCATGCTGTCCACCCATTCCCAAGGCGGCGCCATTGCCGGCCGGCCGATGAGCAACAACCAGGACGTCGAGTATGACGGCTCTTCCTACTACTTCACCTGGGAGAAATCGGAGGTGGTGGCCGAGATCGAGCGCGATGCCAATGTCTCGCTGGCCTTCAAGGGCGATGATGGCTTCTGGGTCGCCGTCGCGGGCAAGGCCGAGATCATCCGCGACAAGGCGGCGTTCGAGGAACACTGGAACGAGGACATCGACGAATGGTTCGAGCAAGGCACCGACACGCCGGGACTGGCGATGATCAAGATAGAGGCCACGCGCGCCCATTACTGGGACGGCGAGGATGAGGGCGAGGTGACGCTGCTGTCGTGAGGCCGCCGTTACCCTTCTTCCGCACAGGAGAAGCAGATGAGGGGCGGCGCTGACTTCGATGGTTTGGTGGTGAGCGGTCGTATACACTCCCCCACCAACCCATGGACGCACCCATGCCCAAGATCGACCTCTCATCCGTCCCCATCCGCAAGGGCTCCGGCTATCCCGCGCCCTTCGATGCCCCTTGCGCCACCCGCACGCGCCGGCGCCTGGGGGACGCCGGCGGCCTCGCCGATTTCGGCGTCAACCTGATGACGCTCCCGCCCGGCGGCTGGTCGAGCCAGCGCCACTGGCACAGCCATGAGGATGAGCTTGTCTATGTGCTGGAAGGCGAGTTGACGCTGGTCGAGGATGGCGGCGAGACGCTGCTCAAGGCGGGCGATAGTGCTGCCTTCGCCAAGAACAGCGGCAACGGCCACCACATGATCAACCGGTCGTCGGTTACAGCCCGCTACCTCGAAGTCGGCTCGCGCGACCCGGACGATGTCATCACGTGCTCCGACATCGACATGATGAGCCCGAGTTCGGACGGGCGCTTCCTGCACAAGGACGGCACGCCTTATCCGGGGCAGGGGTGAGCGCTGGACGGCGTTGGCTTTTCCTTCTCCCCTTGTGGGAGAAGGTGGCCTCGCGAAGCGAGGTCGGATGAGGGGTGTTCCAGGGAACACCAACGCCTCACTCCGCTGGAACACCCCTCATCCGTCTCGGCGCTATCGCGCCGATCCACCTTCTCCCGCAAGGGGAGAAGGGAGGAACTGCGCTGGCGTTCGGCCGGCATCGGGATAAGCTGCCCCGCAAACCAAGGGGAGGATTGCCATGAAGAAGGAAGTTGTGGAAGTGCCGGTGCTGTCGGCGGCCGTGCGGGCGCTCGGCGTGCCGCTGTCGCTGGTGACCAGGGGCGCGGGGCTGGTCTTCGTGTCCGGCACGCCGCCGCTCGATATCTCGACCGGCAGGCTGGTCAAGGGCGACATCGAGGTGCAGACCGAGGCCTCGCTCAAGGCGCTGAAGCATTGCCTGGAAGCCGCCGGTACCTCGCTCGACAATGTGTTGATGGTGCGCGTCTATGCCGTCAACTCCGGTTTCTACAACGCCATCAACCGCGTCTATGCCAAGTATTTTCCCGAAAACCCGCCGTCGCGGACCTTCGTGCCGGTGGCGTCATGGCCCATGGAGTTCGACATCGAGATCGAGTGCGTGGCGGTGGCTTGAGGCCTGGCCCATGCCTCGGCGCTGGCGTTCGGCCGGTAGCGCTATAAGCTCCCCGCAAACGGGGAGATTGCCATGAAGAAGGAAGTCATCGAAGTGCCGGTCATGTCGGCCAAGGTGCGGGCGCTCGGCCTGCCCTGTTCGACCGCGGTGAAAGCCAATGGCTTCGTGTTCATCTCGGCCACGCCGCCGGTGGACATGGTGACCGGCGAGATGGTGCGCGGCGACATCGAAACGCAGACCGAGGCATCGCTCAAGGCGCTGAAACATTGCCTGGAAGCGGCCGGCACCTCGATGGAGAATGTCGTGATGGTGCGCATCTACGCGGTCAATTCAGGGTTCTACAACGCCATCAACAGGGTCTATGCGAAGTATTTTTCCACCAACCCGCCGGCGCGCAGCTTCGTGCCGGTGGCGTCCTGGCCGATGGAGTTCGATATCGAGATTGAGTGCGTGGCGGTGGCTTGAGGGTGGGAAGCGGTCCGCGCAGCGGACGAAAAGCCAATCGGCTTTTCGAGCTTCGAATGCCCTGAGCCTGCGAAGGGCCGGCAATGCCTAGCGTAAGTTTTTACTTGTATTTCAAGTAAACTCGTCCTCAATTCCTATTGGGGATAGGGAGGGCGAGTCATTGAACAAACTACCGAAGAAATTCATCGAGCGCGTTGCGTCGAATCTCAAGAAGTATCAGCGGATCACGGTGGCCCAGCAAAAATCCGATGTCGCGGAGGCCGACACGGTTACCTTGGTCAAGGATATCCTGGCCGACGTTTTTGGCTACGATAAATATGATGAACTCACGTCGGAACATCAGATCAAAGCGACATATTGTGACCTCGCGATCAAGATCGCAGGAAAACTGCGATTGCTTGTCGAAGTGAAATCAGCTGGCAGCAGCTTGGCCGACAATCACCTGAGACAAGTTATCGACTATGGAGCTCATCAGGGCATTCATTGGGTGATCCTGACCAACGCAGTCGAGTGGCGGCTGGTCCGTATCTATGTGGCAAACCAGATCAGCCACGAAGAGGTTTGCCGCATTGTACTTGCTGATATGAATCCCAAAAACGCGGATCATCTGCAGTGCCTTTTCCTGTTCGCCAAGGAAGGGCTGACGACCGATGCGATGGATGCCTTCCACCAGCAGGCCCAGCTGTTCAACAAGTTTACGGTTTCGGCGATCATCCGGTCCGAAGCTGTAATTTCGGTGGTGCGTCGCGAAATCCGGAAGCTGTTTCCTGACATCAAGGTCGGCAACGAGAACCTATCTCAGTTGATTGAGAACGAAGTGGTCAAGCGGGACACGATCGAAGGCGACAAGGCGAAGGAGGCAGTCGCCAGGATGCGAAAGGCACTGAACAAGCTGGAGAGAGCGAAAAAGAAAATTCCCAAGATTCCAGATATCGATCCTGTCTCTTGATTGCTGAGCATGCGTCAAAGAATTCTAAGGTGATTGATGATTCTGATTTTGGCGGACGCTTTCGACTCTCATGTTGACGCAGTCGAAATTTACCTCAGGCAGTCTGGGTCTGAATTCTCGAGGCTCAATCTTGACGTTGAGTCTCTTCGACAAACATCTATTTCATTTGACGGAGACATTTGGGTTTTCAGCCAAAATGGGATCGAAACCAGCTCAGCGGATATCAGCTGTGTGTGGGCGCGCCGCCTTACGGTGAGCCTAACGTTGGAACAGCAGAACTTGAAGGAAGATGTCACGTCCAAGATATGGCGCGCGGAGTGGAACCGTTGCCTTTATGGCCTGTACGCCCATCTACGAGATATATTCTGGATGAATCCGATTGCGGCGGCGTCGCTAGCGGACAATAAATACTTTCAATTTCAGGTGGCCAAAAGTCAAGGATTCCTCCTGCCTCCTATCCTATCGTCCAATTCAAAAATAGATCTACTGAAATTTGCCGAGCGTAGCGAGAGTGTTGCTGTGAAATTTATGTCTCAAGACATATATATGATGCCAAATGGCGAATTTAAGGGTGTGTATGTTAATAAGATTGATAAAGATGATTTGAGTGAATTTGGTGGGCATGACGAAAATCCAATTACACTTCAGAAATATATAAGAAAGAGCTATGAGGTTCGTCATACCTATGTGGATGGGAGTCATTTTAGCTGTAAGATCGAATCGCAGCTTTCGAGTCGAGCAAGCATAGATTGGCGCCGGTATGATGTGCCTAATACTCCGCATTCCGCCATCGCTTCACCGCCAGAAGTTATAAGGCGAATAAATTCAATTATGAGTAAGCTTGGCCTATATTACGGAGCATTTGACTTTATCGTGGATGACGACGACCGTTGGTGGTATCTGGAGGTAAATTCTTCGGGGCAGTGGCTTTGGATTGAAGACTTGGTGGGGCTTCCTATTTCTGCTAGAGTTGCGGAATCGCTAGCTCAACGGTCGATTGTTAGAAATTGAAAGGGAAGGCTAATGAAAGTATTTGGTGAGCGTTTTTTGGAGACGATGCAATCCAACGAAACCATTTCTGCTGAAGACTGGTCTTGGAAGCCGGCTTCTGGCGATTCGTATCGAATTTTTGCGTCGGGAAATTCTACCCGCTCGCGCGAATCTACTTACGCTGCGGAAAGAGATAACCGTGAAGACGAAGACAGGCCAAATGAAGGTTTGGCTGCGTAACGCTTCTGCCGCCTTCTCTTTGGAGCGGGTGGTAATTGATGTGTTGTGCTGAATGATTTGTCAGAAGAATCGCAGCGCCGGCGGGACAGCGCCCCCCTCTGGCCTACCGGCCATCTCCCCCACAAGGGGGGAGATCAGCTAGTCGCCTAAGCAAAATACTCCTGCAGCGGCCTGACCTCCAGGCTCCCCGCCTTCAGCGCCGCAATCGCCTCCGCCACCGCAGCCGCACCCGACAGCGTGGTGTAATACGGCACCTTCTGCATCAGTGTGGCGCGCCGCAGCGATTTCGAGTCCGATACCGCCTTCTGGCCGTCCGTCGTGTTGAAGACGATTTGGACCTGGCGGTTGCGGATGGCGTCCTCGATGTGGGGGCGGCCTTCGAGCACCTTGTTGATCTTCTGGGCGTCGACGCCGTTTTCGGCAAGGAAGCGCTGTGTGCCTGAGGTGGCCAGCACCTTGAAGCCGAGGCCGGCCAGGCGCTTCACCGCCGGCAAGATGCCCTTCTTGTCCTCGTCGCGCACCGAGACGAACAGCGTGCCGGAGCGGGGAAGGTCGACGCCGGCGCCGAGCTGGCTCTTGGCGAAGGCCAGCGCGAAGTCGCGGTCGAGGCCCATGACCTCGCCGGTCGAGCGCATTTCCGGCCCGAGCAATATGTCGACGCCGGGGAAGCGGGCGAAGGGGAAGACGGCTTCCTTGACCGCGATGTGGCCGGGATTGCGCGGGTCGGGCATCGCGCCATAATGGGCGAAGGCATCTTCCAGCGTCTCGCCGGCCATGATGCGGGCAGCGATTTTCGCAATGGGGCGGCCGATCGTCTTGGCGACGAAGGGCACGGTGCGCGAGGCGCGCGGGTTGACCTCCAGCACGTATACCGTGCCGTCCTTGATCG
The DNA here is from genome assembly GCF_013170705.1 of Mesorhizobium loti. Taxonomy (NCBI): domain Bacteria; kingdom Pseudomonadati; phylum Pseudomonadota; class Alphaproteobacteria; order Hyphomicrobiales; family Phyllobacteriaceae; genus Mesorhizobium; species Mesorhizobium loti. The sequence goes on from NZ_CP033334.1 coordinate 2,465,553, forward strand.
CGTACTGCACGTTCATCAGGCCGCCGACATTGAGCGCGCGGGCCAGCGCCGCCGTCTGGCGTTCCAGCTCGTCGACCAGGTCCGAGGGCAGCGAGTGCACGGGCAGCGAGCAGGCCGAGTCGCCCGAATGGATGCCGGCCTCCTCGATGTGCTCCAGGATGCCCGACACGAAGGTCGCCTTGCCGTCGCAGAGGCAGTCGACATCGACCTCGATGGCGCCACTGAGATAGGTGTCGAACAAAAGCGGGTTCTTGCCCAGGAGCGTGTTGATCTGGCCGGTCTTGTCGTTGGGGTATTTCTGCTTGATGTCCTCCGGCACCAGGCCGGGCACGGTGTCGAGCAGGTAGGATTGCAGCATGCCCTCGTCATGGATGATCTGCATGGCGCGGCCGCCGAGCACATAGGACGGGCGCACCACCAGCGGAAAGCCGAGCTCGCCGGCGACGAGGCGGGCCTGCTCGACCGAATAGGCGATGCCGTTCTTCGGCTGGCTGAGGTTGAGCTTGTGCAACAGCTTCTGGAAGCGGTCGCGGTCTTCCGCCAGATCGATCATGTCAGGCGAGGTGCCGAGGATCGGGATGCCGGCCTTCTCCAGGGCGTCGGCGAGCTTCAGCGGCGTCTGGCCGCCGAACTGCACGATGACGCCGACCAGTTCGCCCGACGCCTGCTCGGCGCGCAGGATCTCCAGCACGTCCTCCGCCGTCAGCGGATCGAAATAGAGCCGGTCCGACGTGTCGTAGTCGGTCGAGACCGTCTCCGGGTTGCAGTTGATCATGATCGCTTCATAGCCGGCATCGCGTAGCGCGAAGGCGGCGTGGCAGCAGCAATAGTCGAATTCGATGCCCTGGCCGATGCGGTTCGGCCCGCCGCCGAGGATGACGACCTTCTTGCGCGACGAGACCTGCGCCTCGTTGGCGAGCGCGCCGGCGAAGGGCACTTCATAGGTCGAGTACATGTAGGCGGTGGGCGAGGCGAACTCGGCCGCGCAGGTGTCGATGCGTTTATAAACTGGATGAACGTCGAGCTTTTCGCGAATCTTCTGAATCACTTCCGCGTCGGTCTTCGTCAGCGAGGCGAGGCGGGCATCGGAGAAGCCCATGGCCTTCAGCATGCGCAGGTTGACCGCATCCTGCGGGATGCCGTGCTCGCGGATGCGGGCTTCCATGGCCAGGATGCCTGATATCTGTTCGAGGAACCACGGGTCGATCTTGCACATGGCGTGCACGTCTTCCAGCGAGGTCCCCATGCGGATCGCCTGCGCCACCATGCGCAGCCGGTCGGGTGTCGGCGTGCCAAGGGCGGCGCGGATGGCGTTGCGGTCGTCGGCATGGTTGGCGGAACCGAGACCGGGGATCTCGATCTCGTCAAGACCGGTGAGGCCGGTTTCGAGGCCGCGCAGCGCCTTCTGCAGCGATTCCTGGAAGGTGCGGCCGATGGCCATCACTTCGCCGACCGACTTCATGGCGGTGGTCAGCACCGGCTCGGCGCCGGGGAATTTCTCGAAGGCGAAGCGCGGGATCTTGGTGACGACGTAATCGATCGACGGCTCGAAGGAGGCGGGCGTGGCGCCGCCGGTGATGTCGTTCTCCAGCTCGTCCAGCGTGTAGCCGACGGCGAGCTTTGCGGCGATCTTGGCGATGGGGAAGCCGGTCGCCTTCGAGGCCAGGGCGGAGCTGCGCGAGACGCGCGGGTTCATCTCGATGACGACGAGGCGGCCGTCGGCCGGGTTGACGGCGAACTGCACGTTGGAACCGCCGGTCTCGACGCCGATCTCGCGCAGCACCGCGATCGAGGCGTTGCGCATCATCTGGTATTCTTTGTCGGTGAGCGTCAGGGCAGGGGCGACGGTGATCGAGTCACCCGTATGCACGCCCATCGGGTCGATGTTCTCGATCGAGCAGACGATGATGCAATTGTCCGCTTTGTCGCGGACGACCTCCATCTCATACTCCTTCCAGCCGAGCACGCTTTCCTCGATCAGCACTTCGGTGGTCGGCGAGGCGTCGAGGCCTGACTGGACGATCTCGTAGAATTCGGCCCTGTTGTAGGCGATGCCGCCGCCGGTGCCGCCCATGGTGAAGGAGGGGCGGATGATGGCGGGCAGGCCGACATGGTCGAGCGCCTGGGCGGCGATCGCCATGGCGTGGCTGATGTAGCGCTGCTTGCGGTCGCCTTCGCCGAGGTTCCAGCGGGTTTCCAGCGCGTCGAGCGCGGCGTCGAGATTGTCGGGCTTCTCGGCCTTGAGCGCGGCGCGCTCGGCCTCATGCGTCTTGCGGTCGGCGTTCTTGACGTCGGTGGCGTTGGCCAGCATCGACTTCGGCGTTTCCAGGCCGATCTTGCTCATCGCCTCGCGGAAGAGCGCGCGGTCCTCGGCCTTGTCGATGGCCGTGGCGTCGGCGCCGATCATCTCGACATTGTAGCGCTCGAGCACGCCCATGCGGCGCAGCGACAGAGCGGTGTTGAGCGCGGTCTGGCCGCCCATGGTCGGCAGCAGCGCGTCGGGCCGCTCCTTGGCGATGATCTTGGCGACCACCTCGGGCGTGATCGGCTCGATATAGGTGGCGTCGGCCAGTTCCGGGTCGGTCATGATGGTGGCCGGGTTGGAATTGACCAGGATGACGCGGAAGCCCTCTTCCTTCAGCGCCTTGCAGGCCTGGGTGCCGGAATAATCGAACTCGCAGGCCTGGCCGATGACGATGGGGCCGGCCCCGATGATCAGGATCGACTTGATGTCGGTGCGTCTTGGCATGTCATAGGTCCGTTCGGCGGGCGGCTTGCACAAAAAACCGGGACGGGAAGACCCGGCCGGTTGTGCTCGCGATTCTGGTATCAGGCTAGGTGGGCCTTATAGGGAAGAGTTTTGGCAGATGTAACCCCGAAAATGAGGGACCAGGGCAGTAGGGGAGGCTTGAGCGCCTTTTAACATATTGCCCTGCTGCCCTGCTGCCTTACTCCCCTGGCACCTAGTGCCCGAACGCCACCGTGTCGGTGATCTCGAAGCGTTCGGAGACGCCGATGCGGATCATGCTGAGGCTGCCCTCGCGGGTGAAGCGGAATTCGTTCTTGGCGTTCGAGCCGGCCGGCAGGCCGGCATAGAAGGAGATGACGCGGGTGCCGCCGTCGGGCCAGGTCACGGTGACGTCGGCCTTGTCAGCGCCCTTGTGCACGACGGTTGCCGCGCAGGGCGTCATCGGCTGGCCGACATAGCGGGCGCAGGGAATCTCGAGAGTGCCGCCGGTGGCAAGGGCGGCGGGCTGTGGCGGCAGTTCGGCCACGGTCTGCGTGTCGACGGCGGGCGCGGCATCGGCGGATTCCGGCCGCGGCGTGGGAACGGGAAGGGATCCTCCCGCCGAGCCGCTGTCCGCGGCCATGCCGGCTTCGCCGTCTGGCACCGGGATTTCCCCGGTCGACGGCGTTTCGCTCGCCACCAGGGCCAGGCCGTAGGCATCCTGCATGGCGATGGTGGCGGCGGATTTCACCGGAGCTTCGGGAGCAACAGGTTGGGCCGCACCGCCCAGCCTTGCCGTCAGGTCGGGCGGCGGCGTGGCGCTGCTCGATGCCTGGGCGGCGGGAGGTGCCACCGCCGCTGGGTCCCCGTCGGCGGGCATGGCCGGATCGGCTGCGGCGCTCGCGGCGGTTGGCGCATCCGCCGCCTGGTCGGGGTCGGGCACGGTTGCCGGATTGACGGGAACGAGGTAGCGCGCGGGCGCCCAGCCGGTGGCTTTGGGATTGTCTGATACAACCTTGCACCATGGGTGCCCGTCAATGTCGTTGCAGCCAAGGTTCCTGACGCTTGCACCGGCAGCCAGACGGGTTTCGGTCTTGCCGATCGCCGATGGCTTGGCGCGGATATTGAGCAAATCGTCTGGGGCGAGGCCGGTGACGATGGAGATGAACGGCGCCTCTTCGGCCTGGGCAGGCACGACAGCCGGCCACGCCGCCATCAGCAACGGAGCCGCAATCAGCGCATGCAAACTTTTTCGGAGCGTAACTGTGCGCCTCTTCATTTGGCCGTGCGCCGATACTCAAATCACCATGCCGTGGCGGTTCCGCCGCGTGCCCGGCCGGTTTTATAAGGGACGAAGCGCCGCCATGTAAGTCCGAAAATTCAAGCAAGCCATGGTGATGGTCGGGCGGGAGGCTCCCTGCCGTTGCCTCCAAAGCCCCGGCGGCGGTGCGGATTCATGGGTCGGGATCGCGGATTTGGCCGTGCGGGGATGCCTACGGCATGAAGCCGGTCCTGAGCGCGTGAGCCCATTCCGGGCGCCCCGCCTGTTCGGCCTGTCGCGCCGCCGCCCCGTGGTCGTAGTCGACGGCGATGGCTTCGAAACGGTCGGGCCGGCCTTCGCCGCCCAAGGTGACGATGCCGTAGCGCGCATGCGGCGAGCCCTGTTCGGAAACATGGGCCGGCGGGGTGGAATCATCATAGGCGGGGCAGCCGATGCTGCCCGGATTGAAGATGACGGGACCGCCGGGGACGCGGATCAGCTCCGGGCGGTGGCTGTGGCCGCAGAGCGCGATGCGGCAGGCGGGGTCGAGTGTCTTCAGCCGCCGCCGGATCGCCGCCAGCGGCGCGCGCACCAGTTGGCCATCGACGATCGCGTCGAGCAGATATTTCTCGTCATGGTCGGGCCGGGCGTGGAAGGCGACAATGCCCGGTGCGATCTCCAGCGTCAGCGGCTGGCCGAAGAGGACCTGGCGCTGCGCCTCGGTCAGCCGCTCCTTTGCGTGGACGTCGGACGCCCACATGGTTTCGTCCGCGGGATCGGCGGCGACGCGGCGGTCGTGGTTGCCGCGCACCGTCGGCAGGTTCAGCGCCTCAAGCCGGGCAAACGTCTCGCGCGGCCAGAGCGGGCCGGAAACGCTGTCGCCGAGATTGACGGTGAGATCAGCACCGCCACGCCGGCGCAGATCCTCGAGCACGGCGTCCAGCGCCAGGACGTTGCCATGGATATCGGCGAGGACGGCAATGCGCATGCGGCGGGCTCCTTGGTGCAGCCCCATTGGCGGCTCCGGCCCATCTTCGTTATCAAGCCCCCGCCTTCGTTATCAACCCTTGAGATTGTTCGGGCCAGTTGGGAAGCACCGCGCGCCCGTGGCTATCGCGGAAGCCCTCCATCTGCTAGCGTCCACGCCATCCCGAAGTCCATATGGGAATATCCGCTTAGACAGCCTCGAAAGGCACCAGGCGATGACCCGCGACCAGATGTTCGCCCACCTCCGCGCCGCCAATGACGTGGCGCGCGAGGCTGCCGCGCATGGGCACCATCCTTTCGGCTGTGTGCTCGTCGGCCCCGACGATCGCATCCTCATGCGGCAAGGCAACATCAACACCGTGCGCCACGCCGAAACCGAGCTTAGCCGGCGTGCCGCAGACGCCTATCCGCCGGAATTCCTGTGGTCCTGCACGCTGGTCTCGACCGGCGAGCCCTGTGCGATGTGCACCGGAACGCTCTACTGGGCGAATATCGGCCGGCTGGTCTACGGCTTCGAGGAGACCCAGCTTCTGGCGCTGACCGGCGACCACGCCGAGAATCCGACGATGAATCTCTCGTCGCGCACGGTTCTCGCCTCCGGGCAGAAGCCGGTCGAGGTCCACGGCCCCTTTCCCGAGATGGACGAGGACCTTCTCGCCCCGCATATCGGTTTCTGGCAGCGCTAGGGGCGAGAAGCGGTGAGTTCTCCAAAAGTATCCGACTGCGTCGCGGGTTGCGTTGGCGACTAGCTGTCCAATCGCCATTTGGCCAATTCTATCTGATGGACGCTTCGTGGGTGCCTTCTGCGTTGCCACATCTCAAGAGATACAATCAGCGCAACGTATCCAAATATTGCAATCAGGGTCCACAGGATGCCAAGGCCGCTCATACAAGCGGCTACAAGAAGCGCAGATGCCGCCACGGCCACAGTGTAATATAGGACCGACGCCCAGACGTATTTTTCCATTTGAAAGCTACGCATCGCTTACTCCTGGCTCGAAGGCGTGAGCCTAAGCCAGCACTTCGATGTCGTGGCCGCCGACCGCGGGCAGTGCGGGATCGTCGCCGGCGGCGGCGATGACACTGTCGAGCAGGCCGGGGAAGCGGGCGTCGAGGTCGGCGCGGCGCAGCGTGATCATGCGGTTGGTACCGACCACTTCGGCGCGGGTAACGCCGGCCTCGCGCAGCTTGGCGAGGTGGTAGCTGAGATTGGTCTTGGAGCCGAGATCAAGGAACTGGCTGCAGTTCAGCGGCACGCCTTCCTTGCTGGCGAGATAGCGCACGATGGCAAGCCGCGTCGGGTCGCCGAGCACGCCGAGCACGATGGGCAGGCTGATCTGGTCCGTATTGGGATGAGGTAACGTCATGGCTGGAACCTAAGCACAGTTCGGGCCGATTTCAACGCGTCCGTCCCGCCGTGGCCGTGCACACTGTTTCTCCGTTCCGGGATCCGTGCTGACACAGGGCTGTCAGGATGGTTCAGCTATTTTCCCCTGGCTTCATTGACATCATGGCCTGTTATGTCCAATTGTTCAATAACTTTTGAACTAAGGACACCCTGCCATGGATAAGCGGCTCTTCTGGCTCGCGCTCGGATCGTTCACGATCTCGACCGAAGGCTTCGTCATCTCCAGCCTTCTTCCCGACATCGCCAGGGATGCCGGCATTTCCATCCCGCTCGCCGGCTCGCTGATCACCGCTTTCGCGCTCGCCTACGCGGTCGGCACGCCGATCCTGGCGACGCTGACCGGCGAATGGGACCGACGCCGCGTCATCCTGTGGACGCTGGTGTTCTTCGTCATCGGCAACGTTGCCGCCGCCTTGAGCTCATCCTTCGAAGTGCTGTTGGCGGCGCGCATCATCATGGCGTTGTCGTCCGGCCTGTTCGCCGCGACAGCGCAGGGCACGGCGGTGGCGCTGGTCGATGACCATCACCGGGCGCGTGCCATCGCCGTCGTCGTCGGCGGCACCACCGTGGCCGTTGCCGTCGGGGCGCCGCTTGGCGCGCTGGTCGCGGCGGTCGCTGGCTGGCGTGGCACTTTCTATGCCATTGCCGGGCTTGGCGCGCTCGCCGGCGCGATCCTGTGGTACCGGCTGCCGCGCGGCATCGTCGGTACCAGGCTGCCGCTCAGGCGCCGTCTGGCGGCAGCGATGCGGCCCGGCGTGATGCCAATCCTTGTGACGACATTGCTGGCACTGACCGGCGCCTTCACCGTCTTTGCCTATGTCGCGCCGCTTGCCATCGAAGGCGCCGGGCTCAGCCAGATCGCGCTGCCCGGCATGCTGCTCGCCTTCGGCGTCGGCGCGGTCATCGGCAACATCGCCGGCGGCCAGGCGGCCGACCGCTTCGGCGCCACGCGCACCGTCGGCTGGTCGTTGACGCTGAGCGCGGCCATGCTGGTGATGCTGTCGGTCGTGCCGACCTTCCTGCCGCAGCATATTGCCGGCCCGGCGCTGATGGCGATGATGGTGCCGTGGGGCATCGTCGGCTGGGCTTTCCCGCCGGCGCAGGCCAGCCGCATCATCAAGCTGGCGCCCGATGCGGCCCCGATCGTGCTGTCGCTCAATGGTTCGGCGCTCTATCTCGGCGTGGCGCTGGGGGCGGTGGTTGGCGGTGGCGTGCTGCGCTACGGCGCGCCGGCCGACCTCGGCCTGGTCGCCGCCGCCTTCCCGCTGATCGGGCTGGGCATCGTGCTGGCCGGCCGCTGGGCGGCACGGCCGGTCGCGATGCCAGCTGAGTAGGACCTGTCTTGAATCCGCCGGCCAGCTCAGCTGGCCGGCGGAAGATCAAAATCCAGCGCGGAAATATCATCCAGCGCCGCGCGCAGCTTCGCCGCCTTCTCCTTGCCGACCATGTCTTCGAAACGCTGCTGGGCCACCTGCCACAGCTTCATCGCCTCATCGAGCTTGACCAACCCTCGAGGCGTCAGCCGCACCCGCTTGATGCGGCGGTCGGCCGGATCGGCGAAGGTCTCGACATAGCCGTCGCGGATCAGCGGCTTCAGCGTGTGGCCGAGCGCCGACAGGTCCATGATCAGGGCAGACGCAATGGCGCCCATCGCCGGTTCGTTGGAGATGTGGATCTGGTAGAGCAGGCCCTGCTGCGTGGCTTTCAGGCCCGAGGGCGCCAGCACATCGTCGTAGTACTGACCAATCTTGCGCGTCGCGCGACGCAGCATGGCGTTGTTGCAGAGCGACAGTCCGGGCAGGGCCTCTTTCGACATGGCGATTCCCTCGGCGGCGCGGACATGATGCCCGGCTGCTGCCTGACAAATAATCCCGGATCCGCTCATTGACAAGATAGTGGCATATGCCTATTTCGATGATAGTGGCATATGCCACTAAATCAATCAGGCGGCTTGCCGGCAAGGTGAGGGCTGACGTCCACGGTGCCGGCGGCCAGGTCGAAGCGAACAATTCGAGATAGAAGGAACAGGACAATGAGTGGACAGGCAAACAAGGGCACGGCGGTCGTCACCGGTGCATCATCGGGCATCGGCGCGGTCTATGCGGACCGGCTGGCCGGGCAGGGTTATGATCTCGTTCTGGTGGCGCGCCGCGCCGACCGGCTCGAGGAACTGGCTGAGAAGCTGCGCTACGCCTACGATCGCAAGGTCAGCTTCATTACAGCCGACCTGTCCGATGACGACGATTTGCGCCGCGTAGAGCGGCTGATATCGGCCGACGACAGCGTGACGCTGCTCGTCAACAATGCCGGCCTTGGCGGCCAGCAGGTGGTGGCGACCGCCGACGCCGACGCCGCCGAACGCATGATCAAGGTCAACGTCATCGCCTTGACCCGTTTGACCCGGGCCGTGCTGCCGGGTCTTCTGGCGCGCAACCGCGGCGCCATCGTCAACATCGCATCGGTGCTTGCCTATGAGACCTCGTTCGGCGGTATCTACAGCGGCACCAAGGCCTATGTCGTCAACTTCACCGAGGCCCTGCACCGCGAGGTCGCGGGCACCAATGTGAAGGTGCAGGTGGTGCTGCCTGGCGCGACCCGGACCGATTTCTGGGACCTTGCCGGCAGTGATATCGACCAGCTCCCGAAGGAAATCATCATGTCCGCCGACGATATGGTCGATGCGGCGCTCGTTGGCCTGGCCAGTGGCGAGGCCGTCACCGTGCCCGCTCTTGCCGACACCGGCAAGCTGGACACCTTCCTCGGTGCCCGGCAAGCCTTCTACGGCAGCCTGCACGCCGACAAGCCGGCGGCCCGCTACGGGGTTTGAAGAGCCAAGGGCTGGTTCGCCTTTGCGAACCAGCACCCCCACCCCGCTGCTTCGCAGCGACCCTCCCCACAAGGGGGAGGGTGAGGAAGCGCCTGTTCCGCCTACGCGATAATGGTCTCGTGGAGGTGCGAAGAAGTTGGACTCCCTACCTCCCCCTTGTGGGGAGGTCGGACCGAAGGTCCGGTTGGGGGTGCTGGTGCAGACCTGGCTTGAGCGTCTCTAAGCCGACCGCCACATCGGAATGACCGACGCCGCCAGCACCAGCGCCAGCACGATGTTGAGCGCGCGCCATTGCCATTCGGTCTTGAGCAGCCGGGCCAGCACCATGCCGGCGAGGCACCAGACGGACAGCGAGATGGCGGCGGTGAGGCCGAAGGTCGAGCCGAGCAGCAAGGCCAGATGTCCCGGTCCGTCGGCCAGGGCGGCGAACGAGGCCGCCGCGCCCAGCCCCATCGCCCAGCCCTTGGGGTTCATCCACTGGATACCGGCACCGCCGAGGAAGCTGTTCGGCCTGGCCATGGTCACGTCGAGATTGGGCGGCCCGGCGCGGCCGATCTTGACCGCCAGCCAAAGGAGATAGAGCGAGCCGGCGATCTTCATCGCCAGTTGCAGCGAAGGGACCGCGAGCAGCAGGCCGGCGAGCCCAGCGGCGGCCGCGCCTGTCACGGTGGCGAGGCCGGCGGCACTGCCGGCCATCAGCGGAACGGACCGGCGAAAGCCGAACCGCGCGCCCGAAGCGGTGGACAAGGTGGTGGCGATGCCTGGCGTGGCCGTGGCCACGAAGGCAAACAGGATGAGCGGCAGGATGGGCTGGAGCATGGGACGTCCTTTTCGGAGGCCCGATGGTAGACCAGGGTTAGCATCAGTAAATGCAATGTTTGTGATGTCAGGCATTAGTATCTATAATGCGGATATGATCCGCAATCTCGATACCGCACTGATGCGCACCTTCGTCACCGTCGCCGACAAGGCCAGCATGACGGCGGCCGCCAATGCGCTGCACCTGACGCAGGGCGCCGTCAGCCAGCAGGTGAGGCGGCTGGAGGAGACGCTTGGCTGCGGGCTGTTCGAGCGCGACCGGCGCGGCCTGCGCCTGACGCGGTCGGGCGAGCGCCTGTTCGACAAGGCAAAGCGCCTGCTCAGCCTCAACGACGAGATCTGGGCGGAGATGACTGGCTCGGCGGTTGCCGGGCAGGTGCGGCTCGGCGTGCCCTATGATCTGGTCGGAACCTTGCTCGCGCCGGTGCTGAAGGCCTATGCCGAGACCTATCCGCAGGTCGAGATCTCGCTGGTCTGCGCCTCGTCGCCGGAACTGGCGTCAGCGCTCGCGGCCGGAACCATCGACCTTGCGGTGATCGAGGAGCGGGTCGGCCCGACATCAGGCGAATGCCTGGCCATCGACCGGCTGGTCTGGGTCGGCGCCAGAGGCGGCACCGCGCGTGCCAAGCGGCCGCTGCCGGTGTCGATCGTTGCCGACACCTGCGCCTTCCGGCCGGTGGTGCTGGCGGCGCTCAACGAGCATGGACTGGAATGGCGCACCGTGTTCGAGAACGGCAATATCGACGCAACGACGGCGACGGTGCGCTCCGACCTTGCCGTCACCACGTGGCTCGCTTCGACCGTGCCGGCCGATCTCGACATCCTGCCGTTCGAGACCGGCCTGCCGCCGCTGCCGAATTTTTCGATCAACCTGCATTTGCCAAGGCACGGCGTCGGGCCGGCGGCGCAGGAATTCGCGCGGCATATACGCGATGGACTGGCGCGACGGCCTGTCGCGGCTTGAGACCAAGCAGCACTTGGGCTCCTTTCCCCGGTCGATCAGGGGAGAGGAAAGGTGCCAGGGCCGGGTCCCGCTATTTCCAGTTCCTGCGCCGTTCGAGTTCGGCGTCGGACGGTTCCCCGGTGACAAAGGAGCCGACCTCGATTTCGCCTGAGCGCTCGTAGGTCGCGATGATGACGCCGGTGCTGGAGGTTTGCAACTTGGCAAGCCTGAAGGCGGCCGGCATGGCGTCATCGCCGAACAGCCGCTTGCCCTTGCCAAGCAGCAGCGGGAAGATCATCAGCCGGATCTCGTCGATCAGCCCGTTGGCGAGCAGGGTCTGGATCAGGTTGCCCGATCCCTGGATGAGCAGGTCAGGTCCATCCTCCTGCTTGACGCGGCGCAATGTCGCGACGATGTCGGGCCCAAGCGATTGCGTGTTCTGCCAGGTGAGGGTGTCGGGCCGATGCGTCGCCACATATTTGGTCGCCGGGTTGAAGGCATCCGCGATCGGATCTTTCTGATACGGCCAGTACGCGGCGAAGATGTCATAGGTCCTGCGGCCGAGCAGCAGGGCGAAGGGTTTGGAGAAGAGCTCCTCCATTGCCGCGCCTCCCACCTCGTCGAAGTAATGGAAGGTCCAGCCGCCGAACTTGAAGCCGCCGACCGGATCCTCCTCCGGGCCGCCCGGCGCCTGCATGACGCCGTCCAGGCTGACGAAAGTGGCGGCGATGATCTTCCTCATGGTACTCTCCCTTGTGTCGTCCACGCCGTCGCGGCAGGACCATGGCCCAAGGACGGAGCGCCGGCGACCATTCCGACAGGGTTCGGGAAATTTTGGAAAAGCCTGCCCATCGATCCGTCAGTCGCCGGGTTTGGCGCCGAGGTTTTTCGATGAGAACCAGACGTCGCCGAAGATGGCCGTGGCCGTGCGGTCCGGCGCCTTGTCGCTCGTCAGCCATATCGAGCGGCTGCGCGCGGCTTGCTCCCGGGTCGGGATCTTCGCCGCAAGATCCGCAACCGAGGCACCGACGCATGGGATGAACCAGGAGCGCATGAAGGGGTCGCAGGCGAAGCCCTTTTGGGTGCGGGTCACCATCACCGCCAGCGGGACGCGCTCGGCCGGGCGCCAGGGGAAGATCATGCGGCCGCCGGGGCGCAATGCCTTCAGCCATCCGGCCGGAGGGGCGACGACCCCGGCGTTGACATAGATGATGTCGGATGGCGGCAAGGGCATGGTCACGGCATCGCCATGGACGACAGTCGCGTTGCCGTAAGCCTTGAGATTTCCGCGTGCCAGATGGGCCAACTTGTCGTCGAGTTCGAAAGCGGTGAGGGTGCCGGGCGACACAAGCCTGGCGAGCAAGGCTGTGTAGTAGCCGGTGCCGGCACCGATATGGGTGACGGTCTCACCGAGTTTCGGTGCCAGTTTTCCAATCCACATGGCGTGCAGGAACGGCTCCCCATTGTTGATGCCCTTGTCGGCATCGAGCGCCACCAGCACGTTCTGGTAAATATGGGAGGGGTCCGCGCTGGGCGTCGTGACCCTGCCGTTGCCGGCGACGATCGTCCACGGTCCGGGGCCGAGAAAGGCCTCGCGCGGCACGCTGGCGAAAACCTCTTCCAGGCGTGGATCCGACGAGCCGGCATTGGCCGCCATCAGCCGGGCGTAGAATCTCCTGGTATCTTCTATCGTGCTCATGGCGCCAAGATAGCGCGATTTGGCGGTTTGTCTCGCGATCCGGAAGAGCCTTAGCCGACCCCGAACATCGTGTCGTAGAGCAGCTTGAAATTGAGCACGAGGATGATCGCGGCGACCACCCAGGCAAGGGCCGCCACGACGCGTGGAATGGCGAGGCTGCCCATCTTCTTGCGGTCAGAGACGAACTGCACCAGCGGAATGACCGCGAAGGGCAATTGCATGGACAGGATGACCTGGCTGAACACGAGCAGCTGGCCAGTGCCCTTTTCGCCGTAGAGCGCGGTGACGACCACCACCGGGATGATGGCGAGGCCGCGTGTCAGAAGCCGCCGGGCCCAGTTGGGGATGCGCAGGCGCAGGAACCCTTCCATGATGATCTGGCCGGCGAGCGTCGCCGTCACCGTCGAGTTGAGGCCGGAGGCAAGCAGCGCCACGGCGAACAGGATCGAGGCGATGCCCAGGCCCAGCAGCGGCGACAGCAACTCGAAGGCCTGGCCGATCTCCGCGACATCCTGGTGGCCGGTGTCGTGGAAGGCGACAGCCGACACGATCAGGATGGCGGCGTTGACGAACAGCGCCAGCATCAGGGCGATGGTGGAGTCCATCGTCGCCCATTTGACGGCGTCGCGCTTGCCTTTCTCCGTGCGCTCATAGGCCCGGGTCTGCACGATCGAGGAGTGCAAATAGAGATTGTGCGGCATGACGGTGGCGCCGATGATGCCGATCGCGATGTAGAGCATCGCGGGGTTGGTGACGATTTCCGAGGACGGCACGAACATCGAATGCAGGATCGTGCCGGCCGGTGGGGCGGCGACAAAGATCTGGATGGCAAAGCAGCTGAAGATGATGATCAAAAGCGCGATGACGAAGGCTTCGAGATAGCGGAACCCCTTGTTCATCAGGAGCAGCACCAGGAAGGCGTCGAGCGCGGTGAGTATGGCGCCCCCGATCAGCGGAATGCCGAACAGCAGCTGCAATGCGATCGCCGTGCCGATGACTTCGGCGAGGTCACAGGCGATGATGGCGAGTTCGCAGGCGATCCACAGCACGAAATTGACCGGGCGCGGGTAATAGGCGCGGCAGGCCTGGGCGAGATCGCGGCCGGTGGCGATGCCGAGGCGTGCGGCCAGCGCCTGCAGCAGGATCGCCATGAGGTTGGACAGCATGATGACGAACAAAAGCGTGTAGCCGAACTGGGCGCCGCCGGCGAGGTCGGTCGCCCAGTTGCCGGGGTCCATATAGCCGACCGAGACCATGTAGCCGGGGCCCATGAAGGCGAACAGACGGCGGAACCAGACACCGGAACTCGGCACCGCGACCGAGGAATTGACCTCGCGCAGGCTGGGCTGGTCGTCCTCGTCCCGTCCGGCGAGCCGCCATTCGGACCGGGTGGCTGTAACGTCTGCATCTGACATGGAAAGGCTTTCCGCGACTTCCGGGGGTATATCCGCAACCTATGCCATGGCTCAACATTATGCAATAGGCTATATTTCATTGTCGGTGCTTTTTACCGGATGGTCCGAATTGCGTGTGAAGGTGCCAATCGGAAACGCCGGTTGCGCCTGTGGGGGAATGCAAATAAACGGCCTGAAGAATCAGAGCCCGTGCTATAAAAGCGCCGACGGCCAAACTCCCGAGGAGGAGCGCGCATTGGCGCTGAAGAACAGACCGGTTCCGCGCGAGCCATTGCCCGATGCCGATGTCCATTCGGAAGGGTTCAGGCAGACGCGCGAGGCGCGCCGCAGCGCGCTGGTCGAGGACTATGTCGAGCTGATCGCCGATCTGATCGAGGACGGCAACGAGGCGCGCCAGGTCGACATCGCCGCACGGCTCGGCGTCGCCCAGCCGACGGTGGCCAAGATGCTGACGCGACTGTGCGCCGACGGGCTCGTTTCGAGAAAACCCTATCGCGGCGTGTTCCTGACCGATGCCGGCCGCAAGGTCGCGGAGGAAAGCCGCATCCGCCACCAGACGGTGGAAGCCTTCTTGCGTTCATTGGGCGTGAGCGCCGAAACGGCGCGCATCGACGCCGAGGGCATCGAGCACCATGTCAGCGCCGAGACGCTGGAAGCGTTTCGCAAGGCCATGACCGCGCCGCGTTAGGCCGCTTAGCCGTCTCGGAACCACCGCACGTTACGCGCGTTGCTCCTGACATCGCGATGATGTCGCACCAGGGGAGGAAGCAATGGGCGTTGAACAAGCACCGACCGCCAAGGGCAAGCAAGCCGCCAAAGGGTTGAAACAGGCGGCGGCGAAGGACGAGCGCAAGACCGAGGCCGAAACCGGCCGTCCGCTGAAAAAGGGCGCCGCGCGTTTCGAGGAGCGCTCGAAAAGCTCCGACGGCAAGAGTGCCGGCGCCAAGCAGAAGGGCTGAGGCCGGGCCGCCGTCAAGGCGCCCCGCTTGTTCACGCCTGCACATCCTGCACCCCATCAAGTCTCGCACGCCCCCGGTTTGCGGGCAAGCTACAGGCCCTGCTGGCTCTCGGCCAGAGCACCATGCCGGCACCCCGGCGGTCTCGAAAAATACTGTGACTTGGCGCAACCATTGGGCTAATTGTTTGTTGGGTTGAGCCGGCCTGCCGGAGCAACGGAAAAGTTTGCAGCGCGAGGAGTTGCCATGCTCTGGAGAGGCCGTCGTCAGAGTGACAATATCGAGGACGACCGCAGCGACAGCGGCTCCGGCGGAGGATTGGGCGGCAGCCCCGGCCAGTTCCGCATTCCCATCGGCGGCAGTTCCGGCGGTGGCGGCATGTCGCTTTCGGGCCTCATCATCTTCGCGGTCGTGGCGTTGATCGCCTGGGGTGTCTTCGGCATCAATCCGCTGCAATTGCTCAACGGTGACGGCGGCGCCTTGCTGCCGGGCGGCGGCGGGCAGATATCGGACAACAGCGGCGGCCAGAACAGCGGCGCGGCGCCCGCCAATGACGAGATGAAGCAGTTCGTCGCGACCGTGCTGGCCGAGACCGAGGACACCTGGACCGGCATCTTCAAGTCGCAAGGGCTGACCTATGAGGACCCCAAGCTGGTGCTGTTTTCCAGCCAGGTGCGCTCGGCGTGCGGCTTTGCCTCGGCGGCGGCCGGGCCGTTCTATTGTCCCGGCGACCACAAGGTCTATCTCGACATGACCTTTTTCCAGCAGCTCGACCAGCAGTTCGGCGCTTCCGGCGAGTTCGCCCGCGCCTATGTTATCGCTCACGAGGTCGGCCACCATGTGCAGAATCTCACCGGCATCATGGGCAAGTTCAACCAGATGCGGCAGGGCATGAGCGAGGCCGATGCCAACCAGCTGTCGGTGCGCATCGAGCTGCAGGCCGACTGTTTCGCAGGCGTGTGGGCGCATTACACGGCCCAGAAGGGCATATTGGAGCAGGGCGACATCGAAAGCGCGCTGAATGCCGCCAAGCAGATCGGCGACGACACGCTGCAGAAGAAGATGCAGGGTTATGTGGTGCCGGAAAGCTTCAACCACGGCACCTCGCAGCAGCGGCAGACCTGGCTGGCGCGCGGCTACAAGAGCGGCAAGCTTTCAGACTGCAACACGATGAGCGGGCCTCTCTGAACACTCCTTTCCAGGCGCCGACCTGACGGCAAAGTCGCCGTCAGGGAGTGTCAGGAACGCGCATTCCTGCCTGTTCCCTCATTGTTCCTTTTCGCCGGCTCGCCTATAAGGTGCGTCCGCCCGTGCCCCCGGGGCGGCTGGAGGAGCTTGACCCATCATGATCGATCCCAAAACCGCCAGGCGGGGCCTCGCGCTGGTTTTCACCACGCTGCTGCTCGATATTATCGGGTTCGGCATCATCATGCCGGTGCTGCCGGCCTATTTGCAGGAATTGACCGGTGTCGGCGTCAGCGAGGCGGCCATCGAGGGCGGCTGGCTGTTCTTCGTCTACGCGGCCATGCAGTTCTTCTTCGCACCCATCATGGGCGGCCTGAGCGACCGCTTCGGGCGGCGGCCGATCCTGCTGGCCTCGGTGCTGACCTTTTCCATCGACAATCTGATCTGCGCTATCGCCTGGTCCTATCCGATGCTGTTCATCGGGCGTGTGCTGGCCGGCATTTCGGGCGCCAGCTATTCGACGACATCGGCCTTCATCGCCGACATCTCGAACGACGAGAACCGAGCAAAGAATTTTGGCCTGCTTGGCATCGCCTTCGGCGTCGGGTTCGTCATCGGACCGGTGCTGGGCGGATTGCTCGGCACGTTCGGACCGCGCGTGCCGTTCTATTTCGCCGCCGGGCTCGCCTTCGTGAATTTCCTGATCGCGATGGTCCTCCTGCCGGAAACGCTCGATGAAAAGCATCGCCGCCGCTTCGAATGGAAACGCGCCAACCCGGTCGGCACGCTTCTGCAGATGCGCCAATATCAAGGCATTGGCTGGATCGGGCTCGTCTTCTTCCTGATGACGCTCGGCCACATGATGTATCCGGCGGTGTGGTCTTTCGTATCCAGCTACCGTTATGGCTGGAGCCAGCAGCAGATCGGCTTCTCGCTCGGCGCCTTCGGCCTGTGCGGCGCGATCGTCATGGCAACGGTGCTGCCGCGCGTGGTCTCGAGGCTCGGTGAATGGAAGACGGCGGCAATCGGGCTGACCTTCACGGCGGCCAGCGCCTTCGGCTATGCCTTCGCCACGCAGGGCTGGATGGTCTACGCGGTGATCGTCGTGGGTTGCCTGGAGGCCTTGGCCGATCCGCCGTTGAGGAGCCTCGCCGCCGCCAAGGTGCCACCTTCCGCACAAGGCGAACTGCAGGGCGCGATGACCTCGATCTTCTCGATCACTTCCATCATCACGCCGCTGCTCTACACGGCGATCTTTTCCTGGTTCACTGGGCCTGGCGCGCCGGTGGCCTTCGGCGGGGCGCCCTATCTGGTCGGTGCCTGCTTCCTGGTGCTGGCGCTCATCGTCTTCGTCACCAGGGTGGCGAGACCGGCCGTGGTCGGGACTATCACCGCCAACGTGGCGGAAGATGGAGCGCGGATATGAGCCGTGACAGCCGCATGGTGCTGACCAGGAACGGGGTGTCGCTGTCGCGATTGGTCTTCGGTGCCTGGCGCCTGCTCGACGGCGACGCCCGCCCTGATGCCGATCAGGTCGGGAGGCTGATCGGCGCCGCTGTCGATCTCGGCCTGACCAGTTTCGACCACGCCGATATCTACGGGAATTACGAGGTGGAGGCGGCCTTCGGCGCGGGGCTGTCGCGCTGGAAAGGCAAGCGCGAGGAGATCGAGCTGATCTCGAAATGCGACATCATGCTGGCCTCGGCCAACCGGCCGCGGAACCGGCTGAAGCACTATGATACCAGCGCCGCCCACATAACCGCCTCGGTCGACCGCTCGCTCGGCAATCTCGGCACCGATTATCTCGACCTGTTGCTGTTGCATCGGCCGGATCCGCTGATGGATGCCGACGAGACGGCGGCGGCACTGGCCGGGTTGGTCAAGGCCGGCAAGGTGAGAGCGGTCGGCGTCTCGAATTTCACGCCATCACAGTTCGATCTGCTGGCCTCGCGGCTGCCGTTTGCCCTGGTCACCAACCAGATCGAGATGTCGGTGCTGAAGACGTCCGCATTGACCGATGGCAGTCTCGACCACGCGCAGCGCCTGGGCTACGCGCCGATGATCTGGTCGCCGCTTGGCGGCGGCTCGCTGTTCACCGGCAAGGAAGCCCGGGAGGCTCGCGTGCGGGCAGCACTCGCGGCGGTCGCCGCCGAAGTCGGCGCCGGTGATCTCGCCACTGTTGCCATCGCCTGGCTGCTGCGCCATCCGGCCCGGCTGGTGCCGGTGTTGGGGTCAATGAAGCCGGAGCGGCTGGCGGCCATGGTCAAGGCGCTGGAGATCAGCCTCGACCGCCAGCAATGGTTCGCCATACTGGAGGCGAGTGAAGGCCGGCCGGTGGCGTAAGGGTGGGGCGGTGCAGGGCTGCGAGATGTTGGCGCTGCCCCTCATTGCCCTGCCGGGCATTTCTACCCTTATGGTGACGGGGAAAAAGATGCAGCCAGCGCCGCTTTCGCAAATCGTCGACGTTGCAATAGGAGCGCTGAGGTCGCCACAGCTTCCTTCTGCCCGTTCACGGGCAGAAGGTGCCGGCAGGCAGATGAGGGGCCGCGCTGACGGATCGAATTAAGCCCGCTCCGCCAGCAGTTCCTCGCCGCGCTTTTGCCGGATCAGGTTGACGAAACGGCGGAACAGATAGTGCGAGTCCTGCGGGCCGGGCGAGGCTTCAGGGTGATGCTGGACCGAGAACACCGGACGGCCGGTCAGCGCGATGCCGCAGTTCGAACCGTCGAACAGCGAGACATGGGTTTCCTCGACACCCTCGGGCAGCGAGTCGGCATCGACGGCGAAGCCGTGATTCATCGACACGATCTCGACCTTGCCGGTGGTGTGGTCCTTGACCGGATGGTTGGCGCCATGATGTCCCTGATGCATCTTGGCGGTCCTGCCGCCGAGCGCCAGCGCCAGCATCTGGTGGCCGAGGCAGATGCCGAACACCGGGATGTTGGTCTTCAGCAGATCCTGGATGACGGGCACGGCATAGTCGCCGGTGGCTTCCGGATCGCCAGGGCCGTTGGAGAGGAAGATGCCGTCGGGCCGCATGGCGAGGATTTCTTCGGCGCCTGTCTTGGCCGGCACCACGGTGACCTTGGCGCCGAGGCCGGCGAGCAGGCGCAAAATGTTGCGCTTGACGCCGTAGTCGATGGCCACGACGTGCAGCGACGGATCAGTCTGTTCGCCAAAACCTTCGTTCCACACCCAGGGCGTCTCGCGCCAGACCGAGGACTGGCCCGAGGTGACTTCCTTGGCGAGGTCGAGCCCGATCAGACCCGACCATGCGGCGGCGCGCTGCTTCAAATCGTCCAGGTCGAAGACGCCGTCCGGCGCATGCGCGATGACGGCGTTGGGCATGCCCTTTTCGCGGATCAGCGCGGTCAGCGCACGGGTGTCGATGCCCGAGAGCGCCACGATGCCGCGCTTCTTCAGCCACTGGTCGAGATCGCCGGCGGCGCGGTAGTTGGACGGGTTGGTGACATCGGCCTTGAACACGGCGCCGACGGCGCCGGCGCGGGCGGCCGGGTTGAGATCCTCGATGTCCTCGTCATTGGTGCCGATGTTGCCGATGTGCGGGAAGGTGAAGGTGACGATCTGGCCGGCATAGGAGGGGTCGGTGAGGATTTCCTGATAGCCGGTGAGCGCGGTGTTGAAGCAGACTTCGGCGACGGCGGAGCCGGTGGCACCGAGGCCGCGGCCCTCGATGACGGTCCCGTCGGCCAGCACCAGAAGAGCGGTCGGCTTTTCGGTGGCCCAGGGTGGGGTCAGCGCGGGCGTCGTCTCGGCCATGGCGGCACTCCTATCAGGCTGCGCGCTGCAAAAGGCCCGGCGGGCCATCCGCGCAGCAAACGGCGCGGAGCGGCGAATTCGCGGCCTCCACGCATTCAAGCTTCAGTTCATGCAAGGCCCAGTACATAGGGGAAGGGGGCAGGGCGGTCAATGATCATGCGAAATGCCGCCATGATTTATTTCATCAAGCAATATCAGAGGCTTGGTCCACAATATCTGGGTTTGCCTTGGCTGGGCCCCGGCGCTATTGTCCGCGCCGACCGAAGGAGAAAACATCATGCGCGGAAAAATCGCCGAATCCCTGAAGAGCGCGATGAAGGCGCAGGACAAGCACAGGCTACCGACATTGCGGCTGATCCAGGCCGCCATCCACGATCGCGACATCGCCAATCGCGGTTCGGGCAAGGACCCCGCCAGCGACGAGGAAATCCTGCAGATCCTGGCCAAGATGGTGAAGCAGCGCGAGGAATCGGCCAAGGCGTTCGAAGACGGCAAGCGGCCGGAACTGGCGGCGCAGGAGCGCGGCGAGATGGAGATCATCCGCGGCTTCCTGCCGACCCAGCTCGATGATGCCGCGATCACCGCCGCGGCGCGCGAGGCGATTGCCGAGACCGGTGCCGCCAGCCAGAAGGACATGGGCAAGGTGATTGCCGCGCTGAAGCAGAAATATGCCGGCCAGATGGATTTCGGCAAGGCGAGTGGCATCGTCAAAGGGCTGCTGCAGTAGGGGCCTATCGCTGGCCGAGGATCACGACCGAGATTGTCTTCTTTCACCTCAGAGCAGGACGGTGCCTTTCGCCGATCTCATCCAGCATGTCCGCCCTGGAAGGTTCAAGGGCTGGCGGGCACTCGTTGCCCGGCTCGACCTGATGGTGGCCGCCAAGCCGTCCTGCCGGTTCACGGCCCCTTGCACATCGGCAGCGGCTGCACGGGTGGGGCGGGGTGATCCTTCTTGTACTGGGCGATCATCGGCTCGAGGGTTTTTTGCGGCCAGAATTTCGGCGCGCCGATTTCCTTAAGGCATGATGCGTTCCAATAGGGCGCCTCGCCGGATGGCGAATGGCCTTTGGCCGCCTGCGCGACGGCGGCGATGTCGCGCGATTCCGGATAGATGTAGAGTGTCGTCGGATTGTCCTTCACCATCGCGATGATCTGCCGTGCGTCCGCCGGCGACCAGCTGGTGCAGCCATTGCTGCGGCCGCCGGCATACTCGACCAGCTTGCCGAACGGCACCAGGCCATCATGGTCGGCATAGGAGCTGTTCGGGCTTTTGCGCATGCACATGGCGCGCAGCACTTGCGCCGCATGGCCGCCGATCACCCTTTGTCTCGCATTGGCGGCTTCGCCCTCGCCGTCGAACTGGATGAAAGTCCGCAGGAAGGCGGCATCCTGTTTCGCGCCGGTGCTGTAGAAGCCCTTGAAGGAGGTCTTCGCCTCGCGGGTGACATAGGCGCCGCCGGCGGTCAGCTCCGAATCCATGGCATTGCCGAAGTTCTTGGAGCAGCGCCTGCCATTTGAAAAATCGGCAGTGCCTTTCAGATTTTTTCCGCCGCCGTGGCCTGACGCGATGGCGCGAAACGATTGGCTGGCCTCGCAGATGACATAGTACCGGCGCCCCAGCACGCCATTGCCGAGATCGCCGGGACGTGTAGCGTCCATGGCGAAGTAACAGGGGTTCCTGACCGCGCCTTGCGCCACCTTTTTCAGGTAGAGCGCTCGCGCCCGCTCCAGCACCACGGCCGAGATCTGGCCGTCGCTGTCGCCGACATGGGCCTGCAGCCAGGCCGGAACACCTGATGGCTGCAATGCGGCGAAGGATCGGGCCGTCGCCGTCAAGGCAATGACCATGACAAGGAGGCTGAGGGTGACGACCACACCCAATGGGACAGATCTCAACCGCACCGGATCAATTCTCCTGCCGAAGCCATGCGAATCCTTGCAGCGTCATATCCGCAAGCAATCATAAAATGTCCCGCGCCCATCGGCGAGACACATCTTGTTTAGCTTGCCCGCAGCGATCGTTTTGCGATCAGCCTGCGGATGACGCACTGCAGGGACGCCTGCCGCGCTCCCAGCCAAACTGGACAGGCCGGGAGGACGATCTATAATTACCGAGCGCAAAATAATTATGGATCGTCTGGAATGGATCCTCTCAGTGACATCATTGCTCTTTTGCAACCCAGCACGGCGATTTCCAAGCCCATCAAGGGGCGTGGTCGATGGGGCGTGCGTTACGCCGCCTATGATGCGCCTGGCTTTACAATAATCGTGGAGGGCACGTGCTGGATCGCCTTTGCGGGCCAGGATCCAGTCAAGTTCGAGAAGGGAGACTTCCTCCTGCTGCCTTCCACGCCGGCCTTCTCGCTCAGCAGCCATCCAGGCATCGACTGTGAGCTCCGGACGCCAATGGACGTTGCCGTCCAGCATGGCGAGCAAGATGGAGACCCGGATTTTGTCGCGCTCGGCGGGACGTTTCGAATCGAGCCGGTCAATGCCGCGCTTCTGCTCGCGCTCCTTCCGAGCGTCATCCACGTGCCGGGATCGCAGGGGCGTTCCTCCAGGCTTGGCAGGGTCATTAGCCTCATCATGGAGGAGTGCGAGAACGAAGATCCGGGCAAGGAAATGGTCTTGCAGCGATTGCTCGAGATTCTGCTCGTCGAAGCGCTGCGATGGCGTGGCATCGGTTCCGGCGCGGCCGGCCTGCTCGGTGGGATGCGGGATCCGGCGCTGGCGCGCGTGCTCCGCGCCATGCACGGGGATGTCCGGGCGGGTTGGACGGTCGCGGGACTCGCCAGGATCGCGGGACTTTCGCGGTCGGCCTTCGCGGCTCGCTTCGTGGACGTGCTCGGTTGCGGCCCGATCGAGTACCTGGCCCGCTGGCGCATGGCGCTGGCGAAGGATGCTCTCATCCGAGGCTCGAAAACCCTGGACAAAATAGCCGGTGAGATCGGCTACGAGTCCGCCAGCGCCTTCAGCACTGCTTTCAGGAAACGGCTTGGTTGCTCACCGGGCAAGTTCGCCCGCGACGCCCGCGTGACCGCATAGGGCAGTGCCTCGCGCGGCGTAGCCTCTTCAAGGTCACTTGCTCGCCCGGTATGAGCCATTTTTGGACAGTTGGAAATAAAAATAAGACTATTGATTATGGATCGTCTGTGTTGGCAAGCCTACGAAAGGGCATTGAAACCAACGGAGCCAAGCATGCAAACGATCCTCATCACCGGCTGTTCATCTGGCTATGGCCTCGAGACAGCCCGCCATTTTCTCGTCAATGGGTGGAACGTCATCGCCACCATGCGGACACCGCGGGAGGACATACTGCCGCGCTCGGAGCGCCTGAGGGTCCTGCCGCTGGACGTCACCAGCGAGGCCAGTATCTCGGCCACCGTCAAAGCCGCGGGTCCGATCGACGTTCTTGTCAACAATGCAGGCATCGGCGTGGTCGGCGCCTTTGAGGCGACGACGATGTCGCACATCCGCAAGGTCTTCGAGACCAATACGCTTGGCGTGATGGCCATGGCGCAGGCCGTGATTCCGCAGATGCGCGAGCGCCGGTCCGGCGTGATCGTCAACGTCACCTCAAGCGCCACCCTCGCCGCAATGCCCTTGGCGGCCGCCTACACCGCCAGCAAGCAGGCCATCGAGGGCTTCACCGGATCGCTCGCGCACGAACTTGCCTATTTCGGTATCCGCGCAAAGCTGGTCGAGCCCGGATACGCGCCAACAACGCGTTTTTCGCATAATACTTCGGTGCGCATCGAAGACATGATCCCTGAAGCCTATGCCGATTTCGCGGCCCCGATCTTCGCGGCCTTCGCCCGGCCCGCGCTGACCACCAAGGAAAGCGACGTTGCCGAAGCTATCTGGGCCGCTGTCCACGACACTTCGGGCAAACTCCGTTTTCCGGCAGGCCAGGATGCGGTCGCCCTGGCAAACGCGGGCTGAAGGTGCGAGCGGGGTGCAACGATTTTCGCGACGCCAATTCTACGTCCGTTCGGATTGAGCTATCATCTGATTCTGGCGTGGCCCACGCCTCCTCCCTCCACCGGGAAAGCATTCGTTCATGCGGGGCACTCTCGTCACCGAACCGACTGTTCGAGCATCAGGCATAAGGAGGGGTTGCGAAAACTGCTCGCACCAGGAGGTTTTTGAGATGATGTTATCCGCGCCCGCCTACCATCTGAAGCGTCAAGCCAGGCTGTTGTCGCGCGAGGCAAAAATCCCGCTCCACCGGGCGCTTGACCGGATTGCCGCGCAAGAGGGATTTGCCAGTTGGAGCCTGCTTGCGGCGAAGCTGTCCGAGACGGCGCCCGCCAGCAGGTTGTTCGCGCAACTCACACCTGGTGACCTGGTTCTGGTCGGCGCGCGGCCGGGCCATGGCAAGACGCTGATGAGCCTCGAACTGGCGGTCGAAGCGATGAAGTCGGGCCACCGCAGCGTGTTCTTCACGCTGGAATATACGCAACGCGATGTACTGGAGCGGCTCCGCGCCATCGGCGTCGAGCCGGCCCGGTTCGACCGGCTGTTCGAGTTCGACACTTCCGATGCCATCAGCGCCGGCTATATCGTCAGGGTGTTGGGGTCGGCGCCGCGTGGCACGCTGGCGGTCATCGATTACCTGCAACTGCTCGATCAGAAACGAGAGAATCCAGGCCTGATGGACCAGGTCCGCACGCTGAAGGCTTTCGCGCGCGATAGCGGCGTGATCCTGGTCTTCATCTCGCAGATCGACCGGTCCTACGATCCCGCGAAGAAGCCGGTCCCGGATATCAGTGATGTTCGCCTGCCCAACCCGCTTGATTTGTCCCTCTTCGACAAGGCCTGCTTCCTGAACGAGGGCGAGATCCGCTTCCAGGCGGCTTGAGCGCTCTAGCGGCCAAGGCTATCCCAGCGTCACTGGGAGAGCATGGATCATGGTCGAGATCGTCAAACCGGCGCTTGAACATCTGCCGTCCTACAAGGCGGCGCTCGAGCGCGGCTGGTCGCCGGACAATGTTCGGCCCGTGGAGGCAACGCGCGAGCAGCTCGCGGCGATAGAGCAGGCTCCGGTGGCCTTCCTGGCCAGCCTGGATGATCCTGAAGCCAGGGGCGGCCCGATCACCTTGCCCGATGGCACGCAAGTGCCGCGCCTGCCGGGATTCCGCCGCTGGATCTGGGATGGCGAGGCGTCGGGCTCGATCGGCTTTCGCTGGCAGAAAGGAACGGCGATGCTGCCGTCGCATGTGCTTGGCCATATCGGCTATGCGGTGGTGCCCTGGAAGCAGCGGCGCGGCTACGCAACCGAGGCCCTGCGGCTGATGCTCGACGAGGCGAGGGCGGTCGGCCTTCCCTATGTCGAGATCACCGCCAAGCCGGGCAATCCGGCATCACACAAGGTGATCCTGGCCAATGGCGGCAAGCTCGTCGAGCGCTTCCTCGAGGATGCCGCCTATGGCGGGGTGGAGAGTCTGCGGTTCCGGATCGATTTGTAGGCCGCCTCGCCGCTAGGCCTGATCGCGCAGCCAGTCGGCCAGCGATGCGCGGTGCTTGCCGGCCCTGCCGGTGAAGGCTTCGGCCGACAGCATGGAGTTCAGCACGGCCTCCTGCGTGGCTTCCGCCGCCGCCCGAAAAAGGATGTCGATGCGTGCTTCGTTGAGCGTCAGCAGTGGTACCAGATCGCGGCTTTCGTCGTGGTCGACCGGATTTCCGGTGCTGAAGGCAATGGCGATGTCGCCGCTCCCATGGCCCCAGAAGGAGCCAAGTGTCGCGATGCCTGCCCCGGCGCGGCGTGCTACTCTCTCGAGCTGGCGGTGTTCGAGCGGCACGTCGGTTGCCAGCACGACCATGATCGAACCGCGTTCGGCCTCGGCCGGCCGCCTGGGGTCGGGCCGGCGCCCATCGGGCAGAATGAGGTCGCCCGGCCTGCCGAAATTCGAGAGCACGAGAACACCAAGGTGATGTTCGCCGCCAAGCGCGATTCTCCTGGACGCCGAGCCGATGCCGCCCTTGAAGCCGAAGCAGCTCATTCCCGTTCCGGCGCCGACATTGCCCTGTTCGACCGCGCCTTCACGAGCGTCCGCCAGTGCGGCGAGGGCGTGTTCTTCGGTCACGGCCAGGGCCTGGATGTCGTTCAGCGGACCGTCATTGCACTCGCCGACCACCGGATTGACGGTTCCGGTGGTGCGGCCGATATCCGGATTCTGGCGGATGGCGTCGCGGATCAGGGCCGTGGCGCAGGTGCCGACCGAGAGCGTGTTGGTCAAGAGAACAGGTGTTTCGATGGTGCCGAGTTCCTGCACCTGCGTCAGGCCGACCGTCTTGCCGAAACCATTGATGACATGGCTTGCCGCCGTCACCTTCTTGCGGAACAGATTTCCGTCATGCGGCAAGATCGCGGTCACGCCGGTGTTGATGTCCCCATCGCGCAGGGTGGAATGGCCGACCCGCACGCCGGGCACGTCGGTGATGGAATTCCTTGCGCCCGCCGGCAAGGTGCCGCAGGTCAGGCCGAAATCACCGACAGTCCTGATCATCCCTGCTCCTTACAAACGTCCCGCGTCGATGATCCGTTTCAGGAAGGCGCGGGTGCGTTCGCCCTGCGGGTTGCCGAAAATCCGCGAAGGCGGGCCTTCCTCATAGACCAGCCCTTCCTGCAGGAAACAGACCTTGTCGGCAACCTCGCGCGCAAATCCCATTTCGTGCGTCGCCAGCACCATGGTCATGCCCTTGGTCGCCAGGTCGCGCACGATGTCCAGGACTTCCGAGACGAGCTCGGGATCGAGCGCCGAGGTGATCTCGTCGAGCAGCAGGAGGGCAGGGTCCATCATCAGCGCGCGCACGATCGCCACACGCTGTTGCTGGCCGCCGGACAGGCGGTCGGGATATTCCCGTGCCTTGGCGGCGAGGCCGACCCGTTCGAGCAGCGCCATGCCCTTGTCTTCGGCCGCCTTGCGCGGCGTGCCCAGCACCTTGACCGGGCCGAGCGTGATGTTCTCGATGACGCTCATGTGCGGAAACAGGTTGTAGCTCTGGAAGACGATGCCGATCTCGCGCCGGAGCAGGTCGAGGTCGACGCCCGGACCGGTGACGCGGTCGCCATGCAGCCTGATCTCGCCGCCCTGGATGGGCTCGAGACAGTTGATGCAGCGCAGCAGCGTGGACTTGCCGCAACCCGAAGGGCCGATCAGGCAGACCACCTGGTGTTCCTCGATGTCCAGCGAAATGCCCTTCAGCACCTCGACCGCGCCATATCGCTTGTAGGCCTTGTCGATTTCGACCAATGCCATGGTGGTTACTCCCCGCTCGTCAGGATCCCGAGCGCATTTTGCGGCGGTCCCGCTCGATCAGCCGATCGACGAACCGGGCCTGCGGGATGGTGATGAGGATGAAGAGGAGCGCCACAGTCGTCACCGCCGACAGGTTGAAGTTATTGCTGGCGACGATCTTCGACTGGTTGAAGGCATCGATGGTGCCGATGATGGCGACCAGCGCGGTGTCTTTCTGCAGGCTGATGCAGTTGTTCATCAACGGCGGAATGATGCCGCGTACCGCCTGCGGAACGACCACATAGCGCATCGTCCTGAAATAGGAGAGGCCCAGCGAACGCGCCGCCGCGATCTGGCTCGGATGCACGCTTTCGATGCCGGCGCGATAGACTTCCGAGGTGTAGGCGCCGTAGGTCAGTGTGAGCGCGATGATCGCATAGGCGTTGGAGGACAGGTCCTTCAGGATGGGCAGTCCGGTCAGCGGCAGGCCGAAGCCGATGAGATAGATGGTGATGATGGCCGGCAGGCCGCGGAACAGGTCGCCATAGACGATCGCAAGCGTGCGGATCGGCCGGCCGGCCTTGCCAGGCAAGGTGCGGGCGATGGCGACGACCAGCGCCCAGACCAGGATGAGGATCGCGGAAAAGAAGAAGATCGAGATGTTGGTGCCGAATGCCTTGAGAATGGTCCAGGCCGACTTCCAGATCAGGTCGAGATCGAAGAACGTCCGGCTGACGGCGGCATCGTTGACCACCAGGAACCAGGCGAAGGCGCAGATGATCAGGAGCGCCACCGAATAGGAAAGGGCATTCCAGGATGCATCCGAGGATATGGACCCGAGTTCGCGGCCGGCATGTACATCATCCGAGGATGCCGCGCGCGCCGACAGCCTGACAGCGCGCCAGGCAAGCCCGATGACCCATAGCGGCGGCACGCAGGCGAGCGCCGACATGATCTGGACAGGGACGTTCGGCCAGCCCTGCCGCAGTACATAGGCGGCGATGTGCAGGGACGTGCAGGCAATGGCGAGGAACATCGCGACAGCCACGCCGAGCACGACCCAGGCCCGCCTGCCATACGTGCGGACCTTGCTGCGAGCACGCCATTGGCTGGCGCGCTCGCTTCCCGATTCGGCTGTCGGAATCGACATCAGTATTTCCAGGTCGGCACGCTGTCGGGGGAGAGGCCACCCCAGGACGGCAGCAGATAAGCGGCCTCCAGCTTCTTCAGCGTGCCGTCGTTCTTGAGGTCGGTCATGACCTTGTCGATGACCGCTCCGTTCGGCGAGCCCTTCGGGTAGATGCCGGCGGTCGGCCGGTCGGTGGCGTATTTGCCGACGACGGCAAGCTTGCCGTTGGAATTCGCCACCTGGCCGAGCACGATGCCGAGGTCGGTCATCACGGCGTCCACCTTGCCGGCTGCTGCCGCGGTGAACATCGAGGCCGTGTCGTCGAACACATCGACGCTCTTGGCCTTGAGGGTCTCTTGCGCGAACTGCACCAGCGTCGTGCCCGCCTGGACGCCGACGCGGCTGGTCTTGATGGTTTCTTCGGTGACCGTGTCGCCGGCCTTCACCGCCACGCCATTGTCCGACTGTATGTAGGGCACCGAGAAGTCGACGACCTTCTTGCGCGGCTCCGTCACCGAGATCAGCGCCAGCGCGATGTCGTAATCCTTGTTCTGGCCGGCGACGATGGAATCGAACGAGGCGTTGACCAGCTTCACCGTATCGAGGCCGAGCCGATGCGCGATGTTGACCGCCATGCAGAACTCGTAGCCGTCCTTGATCGTGTCGGGCGTATCGCCGTTGAACTGGCCGACCGCCGGCAGATTGATGATGACGGTGAACTGGCCGGCAACCGCCGGAGTGATCTTGTCGGTGCCGCGCTCGCCGGTCACCTGGCAGTCGCCATAGCCCTGGGTCTCGGCCACGGCCGAGGTGGCGCAGGCCAATGTCAGGACGGAGGCGCATAATGCGTATTTCAAGGATTTCATTTTCAATTCCCCATTGTTGATTGTCGTTGCGGGTCTTCTCCTACTGAACCTGTGCAGGGCTCCCCAATGCCAGGTCCAGATAGGTCTTCTGCAGGAGCCGCGTGACCGGCCCGGACTTGCCGTCGCCGATCGCTCGTCCCGCAATTTCGATCACCGGGGTCACCAGGCTCGATGCGCTGGTGAGGAAGGCCTCGCGGGCGTTCTGCGCTTCTTCGACGGTGAAGCGTGACTGGTCGACGACCAGGTTCAACTGATCGGCCACCTTGATCACGGCACGGCGCGTGCAGCCCGGCAGGATGGCGCGCGAGTTGGCACGGGTGACGATGCGGTTGTCGGCGGTGACGATATAGGCGGTGGAGGAGGCGCCCTCGGTCACGAAGCCGTCCTCTACGAGCCAGGCCTCCTTGCAGCCGCGTTGAGAGGCGACATGCTTGGCCTGGACCTGCGCAAGCAGCATGGTGGTCTTGATATCGCGTCGTGCCCAGCGCTGGTCGTCGACGACGGCGACGCGGATACCGTCGCGCAATGCCGCCGTGTCGCTGATATCCCTGGCCTGGGTGAAGGCGAAGAAGGTCGGCTTGATGTCTTCGGCATAGCCGAAGTTGCGGTCGGCGATGCCACGGCTGATCTGCAGGTAGATGACACCTTCCCGCAGCTTGTTGCGGGCAATCAACTGGGTCTGGACTTCGACGATTGCTTCCTTCGAGAGCGGCATCGGGATTTCGAGTTCGCCAAGCGACCGTTCGAGCCTCGCCAGGTGGAGATCATTGTCGATCAGGCGTCCCTCGATGACCGCGGTCACCTCATAGATGCTGTCTCCGAACAGCAGCCCCCTGTCGAAGACCGAAATCCTCGCCTCGTGCTCGCTGACGAAACTGCCTTCCACATAGACTTCGCGCGCCACGATCATTCCCGTTTTGATGAAGTGGGCGGACGCTAGTGGCATCGCTGGACCGTGGCCAATGCCATGTTTCTTCGTGCTTATGCATTTTTTGCATGGGATTTGCGCGGCGTGAGGAAAGGCCGCTATACGGAGCTGCGCAAGACGCGGGAGACTGGATTGCATGGAACTGAAATGGCTGGAGGATTTCTGCTGCCTGGCCGGCTGCCTGAGTTTTTCCAGGGCTGCCTATCTGCGCGGCGTGACGCAGCCGGCCTTCAGCCGGCGCATCAAGCAGCTCGAAGGCTGGATGGGCGCCACCCTCGTCAACCGGGCGACCTTTCCCATAACGCTGACGGCGGAGGGCGCGCGCTTCCTGCCGATGGCCGAGGACGCCATACGCACTATGCATCGCAATCGCGATTCACTGCGCCCGCGCAACGAGGCGGAAAAGCACAGGGTGACGTTTTCGGCGCTGCACACGCTAACTGTCACCTTCCTGCCCGCATGGCTGGACGACATGCGCGCGCACCTGCCGCGCTTCAGTTCGCATGTCAGCCCGGACAAGGGCGGCATCGAGGAGAACATCGACACGCTGCTCGACGGCAATTGCGATTTCCTGCTGACCTATTTCCATCCCTCGGTGCCGTTCTTGCTCGACAGTTCGCGCTTTTCCTTCCTCGTGCTGGGTACGGAGAAGGTGAAGCCGGTGGCGGCGCCGCATCCGGAGGGACCGCTGCTCGACCATGCGCTGAGGACACACACGCCGCTGCCCTATATCGATTATGGCGACTTCTCATTTTTCGGCATGGCGCTGAACAAGCTGTTCGCCAAGCGTGCGCCCTTCGTGCGCAACACAACGCATGAGAACACCATCTGCATCGGCCACAAGGCGATGGCGCTCGCCGGCTGGGGCGTGTCGTGGCTGCCGGAACGTCTGATCGCCGGCGAACTGGCCCAGGGAGCACTTGTGCCGGCGTCCGTCGATCCCGACTGGGAGCTGACCACCGAGATCCGCCTCTATCGCCACGCCGATGGCGCGCGCCCGATCGCCAACCGTTTCTGGGAAGCGGCGGCCAGCTCGGCCAGTGGCGTCACACGGTGAGGAAGCGCAGCGCGCGCAGCACCTCGAAATAATCGTCGGAGACGAAGCGCAAGGTGCGCTCGCGCGGATGCTCCGCTCCCGGATACCAGCTGGCGCGGTAGGCGTCGGTCGGATTGTTGAACTCGATCTCCACGTCGAAATGCCTGGGCAGATCGAGGCGGCACGCCGTCAGGTCACGCGACAGCGCCTTTTCCACCCCCTCGCGAATCCGGTCGATCGCTCGCGCCGGCGACATGGACAGCGCGGCGCGTCCGAAGCCTTCGCTCACCGCTACCGTGCCGATTTCCGGCACGAGCGCGCGGGCGTCATCGCATATGCCGCGATCGCCCGACAGAAACACTGGCGGGACGCCGAGCAGGGCCGCGGTATAGGCGTTGACGGTGAACTCCGAGGCGACCTCGCCATTGATGATCAGCCGCGAAATCCTGTCGTTCATGGTGTGGGCAAGCGGGTTCGCCTCGACGCCGGCCTTGGCGTGATAGCCGGTGAAAAGTGCCGCGTCGAAACTCTTGTCGAGGCCGAACATCATGACATGGGGGTGGCCGCTCCAGCCACGCACGATGCTGGCATGGTCGGGCAGTTTCGAAACAATGAGGTTGCGCCCGGTCTGGTGCGCGTCCTTGATCAGGATCTCTTTGGCGCCGGCGGCCTTGGCGCCTTCGCAGGCGGCGGCGACCTCGGCGGTCATCAGTTCGCGGAATTCCTGGTAATCCGGTCTTTCCTTCAGCGCCTCGTCCCAGTCCGCTATGCCGGCGGTACCCTCTATGTCGGCGCTGATAAACACTTTCATCCGTTGTCCCTGCCTTGCCGCTGTTCGATTCTTTTCCGCCGATTAACTCCTTTCGCCGCGAAAATGAATCTCCTCGCCGAAATCAAAGTCTCACTTGTGCTCATCGGCGCAGAGCGCGTGGTCGGACAGCGCGCGGATGACGTAGCAGTCGCCGACCGTCTTGCCGTCGCAGCAAGAGGCGATGCGCTCCAGCTCGGTTTCCAGCCGCTTCAGCTGGGCGATCTTTTCGCGCACGGAAACCAGCTGCTCCTGCGCGATCTTGTCGGCATGGCCGCAAGGCTGCTCGGGATGGAAGCTGAGCTCGATCAGCGAACGGATGTCCTCGACGGCGAAGCCCAGGTCGCGGGCGTGGCGGATGAAGGCCAGCCGTTCCAGCTCCTGCCTGGAGTAGCGGCGCTGGTTGCCTTCCGAGCGTTCGGGCGCGGCGACCAGGCCCATCTGTTCGTAATAACGGATGGTCGGCACCTTGACCCCGGTGCGGCGCGAGAGATCACCGATCGAAAACATGCATTTTGCCTCTTGAAGCTCTAGTGACTAGAGCAATTACATTGGCTGACATCAAGGTGCAAGGTCCGGCGCGGCAGCCGGTGAAAGAGCAGACAGGTGATGTGATGACGGCTCTTCTAAAGCAGACACGGTTCAGGATCGGCGGCATGGATTGCGCCTCCTGCGCGGCCAAGATCGATACGGCGGTGCGCCGCCTCGACGGTGTGGCCGATGTCTCGGTTTCGGTGACCGGCGCCTCGATGACCGTCAGCCATGGCGGTCCGCTCAACGATGACAAGGTGCTGCGGCAGGTGGCGCGGCTGGGCTACGGCATCGTCAAGGCGGAGGCTCTTGCCGGCAGGCCAACGGCCAAGGCGCACGATCATGCCGCTCATGACCACGAAGGCCCTGACCATGAAGGCCCTGACCGTGAAGGCCATGACCATGAAGGTCACGGACACGAAGGCCACGACCATGTCGGCGGCCAACAAATCACCAAGGAGGCCGCAGGGTCATCCCATCTCCACAGCCATGCCGAGCCTGGGCAGGCGTGGTGGCGCGGCCGTCGCGCGGCGCTGACGCTGGCCTGCGCGGCAGCGCTTCTGGCCGCCTATGGCATCGGTCACCTGTATCCCACGACCGAGCGCTGGGTCTTCCTGGCCGCCTTGCTGGTCGGTCTCGTTCCGATCGCGCGGCGTGCGCTGATGGCGGCACTCGCCGGCACGCCGTTCTCGATCGAGATGCTGATGACCATCGCCGCTGTTGGGGCCGTGATGATCGGCGCCACGGAAGAAGCGGCAGCCGTCGTGGTGCTGTTCCTGATCGGGGAGCTTCTCGAGGGTGTCGCCGCCGGCCGTGCGCGGGCCAGCATCCAGGGCCTTGCCGATCTGGTGCCGAAGACGGCGCTGGTCGAGCGGGGAGGCGGCACGGTTGAGGTTCCCGCCGAAGACCTTGCGGTCGGCGACGTCATCACGGTGCGGCCGGGCGACCGCATCCCGGCCGATGGCGAGATCACGGAGGGTTCGAGCGACATTGACGAGGCGCCCGTGACCGGCGAGAGCACGCCGAAGCGCAAGAGCGTTGGAGAGCCTGTGTTCGCCGGCACGATCAACAGCGACGGCGTGCTGAAGGTGCGGGTGACGGCGGCCGCTTCCGACAACACCATCGCCCGCGTGGTGCGGCTGGTGGAGGAAGCGCAGGAGGCCAAGGCGCCGACCGAGCGCTTCATCGACCGCTTTTCACGATACTATACGCCCGGTGTGCTGGCAGTCGGCACGCTGGTGGCGGTGCTGCCGCCGCTTGTCGCCGGCGGCGACTGGAACCAATGGATCTACAAGGGCCTGGCGATCCTTTTGATCGGCTGTCCCTGCGCTCTGGTCATCTCGACGCCGGCGGCAATCGCCGCTGGGCTGGCAACCGGCGCCCGGCGGGGCCTGCTGATGAAGGGCGGCGCGGTCCTGGAAGGCTTTCGCCGGATCACCGCGGTCGCCTTCGACAAGACCGGCACGCTGACCGCGGGCAAGCCTGTGGTGACCGACATCGTGGCCTATGGCCGCGACGAACGCAGCGTACTGGCGTTGGCGGCGGCACTCGAGCAAGGCTCCAGCCATCCGCTGGCGGTGGCGATCCTGGACAGGGCAAAGGCGGACAAGGCACCGGTGCCGCCGGCGCTCTCGGCCAAGGCGATCTCCGGCAAGGGAGTCGAGGGCAGCGTCGGCGGCGTCTCCATCTTCCTCGGTTCGGGCCCGGCGGCGGGCGAACGCACTGACATGACGCAAGCGCAGCGCCTTGCCATCGACAGCCTCAACGGCCAGGGCAAGACCGTGTCTGTGCTGGTGGCCGATGGTGTGCTGGCCGGGCTGATCGCCATGCGTGACGAGCCGCGGCCGGACGCGGCGGCGGGCATCGCGGCGCTGAAGGCCGAGGGTATCCGCGCGGTGATGCTGACCGGCGACAATCGCCGCACGGCGGAAGCCATCGCCGCCTCGCTCGGCATCGAGGCGCGGGCGGAACTGCTGCCGCAGGACAAGCAGCGGATGATCGGCGAGTTGCAGCGCGAAGGGCTGACGGTGGCCAAGGTCGGTGACGGCATCAACGACGCGCCGGCGCTCGCCGCCGCCGACATCGGCATCGCCATGGGCGGCGGCACCGATGTGGCGCTGGAAACGGCGGATGCGGCGATCCTGCATGGCCGCGTCACGGACGTTGTCCGGATGCTGCGGCTGTCGCGTGCGGTGATGGCCAATATCGGCCAGAATATCACCGTGGCGCTGGGGCTGAAGGCGGTCTTCCTGGTCACGACCGTCTTAGGCATCACCGGCCTCTGGCCGGCGATCCTGGCCGACACCGGCGCCACGGTGCTGGTCACCGCCAACGCCATGCGCCTCTTGCGCTGGCGCGGGTGACCGCATGCTACCGTTTGGGTCAGGGGTCGATATCCATGGCGAGTGCCACGTCCTTCCGGTTCTCCAACTCCGCAAGCCTGCCCTGGAGCGCGCTATGGATCGAGGCGTAGGCGGTGGCGCCGAAGGTCAATCGTCGAGGCGCGGGATCCTGCTCCACCGAGGCGATCATCGCCTCGACCACCTTGCCGGGATCGCCCTTGATGTCGAACGAACCCTCGGAAAAAGCCCGGCGTAAGTCCGCGACCGGGGTGTTCTCGTAGGCATCCGTGGACCCGGAACTGACCAGGCTGGCACCGAAGTTCGTGCGTGTCGGCCCGGGCTCGACCAGCGTCAGCCCGATGCCGAACGGCTCAACTTCCTGGCGAACGGATTCGACGAAGCCTTCGATGCCCCATTTGGTGGCGTGATAGAGGCTGAAGCCGGGATAGGCCATCTGTCCGCCCTCCGAGGAGACTTGCAGGATGCGGCCGCCCTGCTGTTTCCTCAGATGCGGCAGTGCTGCCCGGATCAGCTGGATCGAGCCGATGAGGTTTGTGTCGATCAGGTCGCGGATCTGGCCGTCTTCCAGTTCCTCGGCGGCGCCGAAGAGGCCATAGCCGGCGTTGCTGACGATGACATCGATGCGTCCCAGTTCGCCAAAGGCCCTGCCGATCGTCGCCCGGATAGCATCGGTGTCGGTTATTTCGAGCGACGCGATCCAGAGCCGATCGCCATGTTGCGCCTTCAAATCGGCGAGCGTCCGTGGCTTTCGTACAGTCGCGGCGACACGGTCGCCACGGGCCAGAAGCCTTTCTGTCAAAAGTCGCCCGAAACCGGATGAGGTGCCGGTGATGAACCATGTCCTGGTCATGGGAAATGTCCTCTCATGTTGACTTCAGCCAAGACTACTCGATCCAATTCATGATACTATCCGTTCAATTTTATATAGCTTGATGAAGATTTCCCATGAGTGGTAAGCCCGGACTTCCGGAATTGACTGCGCTCGCCGCGATTGTCTCGCATCGCAGCTTCCGCAAGGCGGCCGACGATCTCGGCCTTTCGCCGTCCACGCTCAGCCACATGATGCGGACGCTGGAACGGGGCATGGGTGTGCGCCTGCTCAATCGCACCACGCGCAGCGTCGCGCCGACCGAGGCGGGCGAGCGGCTCGTTACGCGCCTGCGGCCGCTTCTGTCGGATATCGACGCCGCATTGGCAGAGGTCGACGACTTCCGTGGTCTTGCATCAGGGACGCTGCGGATCAACACCAGCGAGATCGGTGCGCGACTGTTGCTCGGATCCGTGGTGCCGGTCTTTCTTCAGCGCTACCCCCAAGTCTCGCTCGATCTCGTCACCGAGGGAAGACTGGTCGATGTCGTCGCTGAAGGCTTTGATGCCGGTATCCGTCTGGGCGAGGCCGTGCCGCAAGACATGGTTGCGGTGCGCTTCGGCGGGCCGACACGCTTCATTGCCGTTGCATCGCCGGCCTATCTGGCAGGTCGCCCGGTTCCGCGCGTCCCGGATGATCTCAGGGATCAAACCTGCATCCGGTTTCGGTTGCCGAGTGGCAAACCCTACCGATGGGAGTTCGAGAAACATGGCCAGGAGATCGCGATCGATGTCCCTGGCGCGCTGACACTCGACAATATGGAGTTGATGGCCGAGGCCGCCGCCGGCGGCATGGGGATTGCTTACATCTCTGACAAA
This sequence comes from Mesorhizobium loti, assembly GCF_013170705.1. NCBI lineage: Bacteria > Pseudomonadati > Pseudomonadota > Alphaproteobacteria > Hyphomicrobiales > Phyllobacteriaceae > Mesorhizobium > Mesorhizobium loti. The sequence continues at coordinate 2,502,149 of NZ_CP033334.1, forward strand.
TCCGCCAAGGCTCACCTCGACCGGGGAGCGCTTGTCACCGTGCTGGACGATTGGTGTCCGCCCATTCCCGGCCTGTTCCTCTATTATCCGGGCCATCGGCTGGTGCCGCCGGCGCTGCGCGCCTTCATCGACGTGCTGAAGGAGACCGAAAGCTGAAGCCGCTACTCGGCTGGAGCCGTCAGCGGCGGCGTGGCGTTGCTGCGCCCTTCCCAGACCTGGGAGACAATTGCGACCACCACGGCGACCAGCATCGCCAAAGCTCCGACCAGCGGCAGGCTGCGGTAGCCGTAGCCGGCATTGAGCATGGCGGCGCCCAGCGACGCGGCAAGCGCGATGCCGACATTGAAGCCGGACGGGATCAGCGAGGAGGCGAGGTTGGCGGCATCCGCCGTCCACGCAAGGATGCGGGTCTGGATCGGCGTGCCGATGGCGAAATTGAGGCCGCCCCAGATGACGATCGCGATGACCATCGGCACGGGGTAGGGGCTGACGGCGTAGATCACCGCCAGCGTCGCCGCCTGTAGGCCAAGCATGGTGATCAGCGACGGCATCAGCTTCCAGTCCGACAGCTTGCCGCCGAGGAAGACGCCAAGCGTGGCGCCGACGCCGTTGAGCAGCAGCACCCAGGGCACCAGGTTCTCGTCGAGCCCGGTGACTTCCAGCAGGGTCGGCGTGATGTAGGTGAACAGGCAGAACTGGCCGAGCATCAGCATCAGCATCAGGATCAACGAGGTCCAGACCTGCTGGCGCGCCAGCACGCGGACCTCACGGGCAAGGCCGGCGGGCTTGGCCGATGAGCCGGTGGTGCGCGGCAACAGGGCGGCCATGGCAAGAGTTGCCGCCACGCCCAACCCACACATCACCCAGAAGGTGGCGCGCCAGCCCCAGATGTTGCCGATCGCCGTGCCGGCCGGCACGCCGATGACGTTGGAGACGGTGAGGCCGGACAGGATGACCGCCACCGCCATGCCGCGCTTGTCTTCGGGAACGAGGCCGACAGCGACCACCATGGCGACACCGAAATAGGCGCCGTGCGCGACCGCGACGGCAATGCGCAGCAGCAGCATCGAGGTGAAGTCGGGCGCCAGCGCGCAGGCCGCCTGGCCGATGGTGAAGGCGACGGCGAGCCCGAGCAGCAAGGTCTTGCGCGGCAAGGACTTGGTCGCGAGCGCCAGCAGCGGGCCGCCTATGGCGATGCCGCAAGCATAGCCGGAAACGAGATAGCCGGCGGATGGGACGGAGACGCCAAGCCCTTGCGCCACCTGCGGCAGCACGCCTGCAATGACGAATTCGGTGGTGCCGAAGGCGAAAGCGGCGATGAACAGGGCGATAAGCGGAAGCGACATGGGGAAGCCTTGGCTGGAATGGCCTCAAACCACGGATGGACCGCGGGGGCAATCCAGAAATTTTTGTCGCGACTTTAGGTTTTCTTGACCGGCAGCTTCAGGCCGTGTTCTTGCGGCCATAGGGAATCTTCAGCCACGCCCGCTCGTGGAAATAGTAGAGCAGGGACTTGGTGAAGACCTCGGTTATGCCGATGGCCGCGGCGAGTTTGACGCTTCCTGTGACGACCAGGGAAATGATCAGCGTGTCGATGGTGCCGGTCACGCGCCAGGACAGCGCCTTGGCAAAACTGCGCGAATGGGTGTCCATCGATTCCTCCGAAAGCCTGGGTAGCCGATCCTTATCCTGTCTGCCGGAAGCGGAGCAAAGGTATTTTGCCGTCAAGTGAGCACCGCAGCCGGTGGGGTGGCTTCAGCTCGCCTTCAACCTTGACCCCGTCAGCAGGCCGCGCTCTTCGAGCACCGGATAGGCCATCGACGCCAGCAGCGAGTTGATCTGCTTCAGGTCGCGGATGGTATCGAGATGGATCGAGCTGGTCTCGACGCTCTTGGCGGTGCCTTCGCGCAGCCGCAGGAAATGGCTGGCGCTGGTTTCCTTCTCGCGGTCGCGCAACTGGTCCTTTTCCAGCACCAGCTGGCGGGCGGTTTCAGGGTCGCGGGAGACCAGCACGTTGAAGGCGAGCCTTGCATTGGCCAGCACCGAGCTGTGGAAGGCGCACAACTCGCTCCAGCCTTCGTCGGTGAATTCCAGCCCGCGATCGAACTTCTTCTTCACATGCACCAGCATGTTGCGCACGACGATGTCGCCGACCTGCTCGAGCTTGACGCAGGCGCCGATCAACTCCTGGCAACGCAGCGCCTCGTCCTCGGTCAGCGGGTTCTTGGTGACCTTGGCGAGGTAGAGTTTGATGGCGGCATGCTTCCGGTCGACGCGGTCGTCGAGGGCGGCCAGCGCCTTGATCTTGTCGGCGTCGGCGCTCTCATAGAGCTCGATGATGCGTTTCAGCATGATCTCGACCGTCTCGCAGACCCGCACCACCTCGCGCGTGGCGTTGGCCAGCGCCTGGCTCGGCACGTCGAGCGCGCTCTCGTTGAGCGCGGACAACTCGACGACGTCGAGCGAGGCCGTTGGCTCCGGCTTGGTGCCAAGCGCCACGATCTTCTCCGAAGCGCGGTAGACGAAACCGGCCAGCGGCAGGCCTGCCAGCAGGATGATGACGTTGAACAGGATGTGGGCGTTGACGATCTGATCCGCGGCCGTCGCGCCGAGGAAGCCGACATGCGGCCGGAAGATCATGAACAGGATCAGCATGACCAGCGAGCCAAGCCCGCGCATCAGGAGATTGCCGATCGGCACGACGCGCACGGCAGGCCCGGCCGAGCGGGTCAGCATCGGTGCGATGATGGAGGAGCCGAGATTGACGCCGAGGATGAGGACGACGCCGAGTTCCGGGCTGATCAGGCCACGGCCGGCCAGCGTCGCCATCAGCAGAACCGCCGCGATGCTCGACTGGAACAGCCAGGTGATCAGCGCCGCCAGCAGGTAGGCGGTGATGGAATCGCTGGAGAAGTAATTGATGATGACCGGCATGAGCTGGCTGTTGCGCAGCGGCTCCGATGCCTGGCCGATCATTTCCAGCGACAGGATCAAAAGGCCGATGCCGACCAGGATGCGGCCGGTCTGGCGCCAGTCGCGCCGTTCGGTGGCCATGAACATCACCGTGCCGGTGATCAGGCAGAGCGGCACCAAAAGCGTGAGGTCGAAGGTCAGCAGCTTGACCACCAGCGCCGAGCCGATCTCGGCGCCACGCACGGCCAATTGGCCTGCGGCACCCGAAACGATGCCGGAGCCGGCGAAGGAGCCCACCAGAAGCGTCACCGCGGTCGAGCTTTGCAGCGCGATCGCAAGGCCGGTGCCGGCCAGCACCGCCATGATCGGATTGCGCATGGTGGCGCGCAGACGATGGCGCAGCACATCACCATAAGCACGTTCGACGCCGGTCTTGACCATGCGGGTGGCAAACAGCATCAGCGCGACAGCGCCGGCCAGATGCAGAAGGACGACGGAACCGCTCATTGCGGCGCCTGCATGCGGGCGGGGCGCGCGGTGCGGACGGCGCTGCGGTCAGGAAGGGAAGCGAGGGTACGAATCATGGTCATGGCAGTCGTCATATATAACTGGAATATTTTAGCCGGATAATAAAATCTTGTCGATTTCAAGGGGCCGCCGCAAGGCGACAGGCGGTGTCGGGAAATGGACGGGTGCGCAAATGGTTGCATCGCCGGGTCGCGGTGGGACAGGGAAGCGGCCGGTTGGCGTGCTTGTGGCGGCTGTCTTTGCGATGATGTTCAAATATTCGAAATAAGCGGAGGATTTCATTACACAATTGTAATGCCGCCGTTCAGTTTCAGTTCATCCCCCGGCCGCTATTCCTCGGGCATCGACAACCAAGGAGACCTCTTATGAAACGCATTGTCCTTTCCGCTCTCGCTGTCACGATGCTGGCCGCCACCTCCATGACCGGTCAGGCCGCGCCGATGAACGCCCCGGTCGCGCCGCAGTCGAATTACACCAAGGTCGACTGGCAGAAGCCAGGCCACCACAACGACGTGAGGAAGCGCGTCTACAAGAAGAAGGTCGTCGTGAAGCGCAACAACTGGCGCAACGGCCAGAAGTATTCCGGCTGGAGGCAACACCAGCCGATCCGCGACTATGGCCGCTACGGCCTGCATCGTCCCGGCCGCGGCCAGGAATGGATCCGCGTCGGCAACGACTACGTGCTGGTCGGCATCCTCTCCGGCGTCGTCTTCGGCGCGCTTGCCGCGCGGTAAGGTTCGATCGCTGGATTGAGCTGGGAAGGGCGGTCCGCAAAGGGCCGCCTTTCTTTTTGCCCTGTGGAAACCGGGCATCGTCCGCATTGGGGGTCGTCGGATTTCGCGGGTATGCTTATATGGAGGGGAAACGAGTTCCCTCAATGCGCTTTCCGCCCGCCTTTCTCGACGAGATCCGCGACCGCGTGCCGATTTCATCTGTTATCGGCCAGCGCGTCGCGTGGGATCGCAAGAAGACCAATACGTCGCGCGGCGACTATTGGGCCTGCTGTCCCTTCCATGGCGAGAAGAGCCCGTCCTTCCATTGCGAGGACAAGAAGGGCCGCTACCATTGCTTCGGCTGCTCGGTCTCGGGCGACCATTTCAAATTCCTCACCGAACTCGACGGAATGAGCTTCCCCGAAGCGGTCGAGAAGATCGCCGACATGGCCGGTGTCCCGATGCCAGTCCGCGACGTCCAGGAGGAACGGCGCGAGAAGGAACGCGCCAGCCTGACCGACGTCATGGAAATGGCGACCGCCTTCTTCCAGGAACGGCTTCAGGGACCCGAGGGCGCCAAGGCCCGCGCGTATCTGCGGGACCGCGGGCTGACGCCGGCGACGCAGCATTCGTTCCGGCTCGGCTTCGCGCCCGATAGCCGCAATGCCTTGAAGGAGCATCTCGCCGCAAAGGGCGTGCCGAAAGCCGATATCGAGGCGTGCGGGCTGGTGCGCCACGGCGACGACATTCCGGTCTCCTATGACTGGTTCCGCGACCGCATCATGTTCCCGATCCCGGATTCGCGCGGCAAGATCATCGCCTTTGGTGGCCGGGCGCTGGCGCCCGATGCGCTGGCCAAATACATGAACTCGCCCGACACGGAGCTCTTCCACAAGGGCAATGTGCTCTACAATTTCGCCCGTGCCCGCAAGGCTCTGGCCAAGGGCGGCACGGTGATTGCCGTCGAAGGCTACATGGACGTGATCGCGCTGGCACAGGCCGGCTTCGAGAATGTCGTGGCGCCGCTCGGCACCGCGCTCACCGAGAACCAGCTCGAGCTGTTGTGGCGCATGGCGCCGGAGCCGATGCTGTGCTTCGACGGCGACAAGGCCGGGCTGAAGGCGGCATGGCGTGCCGCGGATCTGGCATTGCCCTCGGTGCAGGCCGGCCGTTCGGCGCGCTTCGCGCTGCTGCCGGAAGGCAAGGATCCCGACGACCTCGTCAAGGCCGAGGGGCCTGACGCTTTCCGCGCGGTGCTTGCCGATGCGCGGCCGCTGGTCGACCTGTTGTGGATGCGCGAGACAGCCGGCGGTGTCTTCGACACGCCGGAACGGCGGGCGGAACTGGGAAAGACGCTGCGGGAGTTGACCAGCCGCATCCGCGACGAAAGCACGCGCTATCACTACCAGCAGGAAATGCGTGAGCGGGAAAAGAGCTTCTTCGGCTCGCAGCGCGATGCGCGGCAAGGGCGCCAGGACTGGAAACCGGGACAGGGCAAGGCAGCCGCGCCCGGCGGGCAATTCGCCAAGCCTGGTGGCGGCCGCATGGCGATCACCGAAAGCCTCGGCCAGTCGGCGCTGGTCAAGCGCGGCAGCGAGGGCATGTCGGTGCGCGAGGCGACGATCATTGTCGCGCTGGTCAACCATCCGGCGCTGATCGACGAGAATTTCGCCCATGTAGAATTTCTCGACCTCGCCAATTCCGAGCTGCAGCGGCTGCACGCCGCCATCCTCGACGCGATGGCGCATGACATGGCCAATGACCGCCATGCCGTGGTGGCGACGATCGAACGCGCCGGCTGCGCGGAGATCTGGGAGCGCGCCGTCGGCCTGATCCGGCGGGCGCGGCAATGGCCGGCGCTGGAGACGGCCGCGCTCGACGATGCCCGAGATGCCCTGAACCAGGCCCTGCACTTGCAGCGCAGCGCGCGCACCTTACATAAGGAGCTGAAACAGGCGGAAGCGGCTCTCGAAGCGGATCCTTCGGACGAAAACTTCCGCCATCTGATCGAAATTCAGGCGCAATTTCAGGATGTACAGGCGACGGAAGCGCTGATCGAAGGATTTGGCGTTTCGTCGGGCAGGGCCGGGCGAGCCTAAGTGCAGCTGAGAACAGGAATGAGAGCGTGGCCGGGCTTCCCCAAGGAGCAGGGCGCGCTAAGTCGGGTAATTGATTCGCTTTTTTCATGCGAATCATGCCAGAGGCGCTTGACCTTCCGACAGAATGGCGGAATCAGGACGATTCGAAACGTTAACCCGCACCCGCGCCGACGGGAAATGAGCGATGTGAGGTACTGGTCACTGGACAGGCAGGCCGCCTGCCACAGATATCAGGGTTAATCTGGACTTAATGCATGTCGCCCAAGAGTGGTCAGCCGAGATTGGAACCGGTTTTGGGGTGATGGCATGCACCAAACAAAAGAGATGATGCGGTTAGTGGCCCGGTGAGGCGCGTTTCAAAAAACGAGCGTATCCGATTTGACTGGTCCGACAGCTTACGCGGCCCCAAAGTTTGGCCGCTAGGAGAAGATAAAAATTATGGCGACTAAGGAAAAGGAAGAGGTCGAGACCGAACGCGAAGGCGCCACCGATGGCCCTCTGCTCGACCTTTCCGATGATGCTGTCAAGAAGATGATCAAGGCCGCCAAGAAGCGCGGCTATGTCACGATGGACGAGCTGAATTCGGTGCTGCCTTCCGAGGAAGTGACCTCCGAGCAGATCGAGGACACGATGGCAATGCTGTCCGACATGGGCATCAATGTCGTCGAGGATGACGAGCAGGGCGAAGAGGCCGAGGCCGGCGACACCGCGGCGGACGCCGAGGAAGACGCCAACGAACTGGCCGAACAGACCGGTACGGCGGTCGCCGCCACCACCACCAAGAAAGAGCCGACCGACCGCACCGACGATCCCGTGCGCATGTATCTGCGTGAGATGGGCTCGGTCGAGCTGCTGTCGCGCGAGGGCGAAATCGCCATCGCCAAGCGCATCGAAGCCGGCCGCGAGACGATGATCGCGGGCCTGTGCGAAAGCCCGCTGACCTTCCAGGCCATCATCATCTGGCGCGACGAACTCAACGAATCCAAGATCCTGCTGCGCGAGATCATCGATCTCGAAGCCACCTATGCCGGCCCCGAAGCCAAGCAGGCGCCGGTGGTCGAGCGCATTGAGGAAGCGCCCAAGGCCGAGGAAAAGCCGCGTCGCGGGCGCGACGATGAAGACGACATCACCAATGTCGGCGCCGATACGCGCGGCATCGGGGACGACGACGAGGAAGACGAGGACGAGGCCAGCCTGTCGCTGGCGGCGATGGAAGCCGAACTGCGTCCGCAGGTGATGGAGACGCTCGACGTCATCGCCGACACCTACAAGAAGCTGCGCAAGCTGCAGGACCAGCAGGTCGAGAACCGTCTGGCTGCCGCCGGCACGCTGTCGCCCAGCCAGGACCGCCGGCTGAAGGAGCTGAAGGATCAGCTGATCAAGGCGGTGAAGTCGCTGTCGCTCAACACGGCGCGCATCGAGGCGCTGGTCGAGCAGCTCTACGACATCAACAAGCGCCTGGTGCAAAACGAGGGCAAGCTGTTGCGGCTGGCCGAAAGCTACGGCGTGCGCCGCGAGGAATTCCTGAAGGAATATCAGGGCTCGGAGCTCGACCCGAACTGGACGCGCTCGATCGCCAACCTGACCTCGCGCGGCTGGAAGGAATTCACCAAGAACGAGAAGGATGCGATCAAGGACCTGCGCGCCGAGATCCAGCACCTGGCCACCGAAACGGCGATCTCGATCCTGGAATTCAGAAAAATCGTCAACCAGGTGCAGAAGGGCGAGCGCGAAGCCGCGATCGCCAAGAAGGAAATGGTCGAGGCCAACCTGCGCCTCGTCATCTCCATCGCCAAGAAATACACCAATCGCGGCCTGCAGTTCCTCGACCTGATCCAGGAAGGCAATATCGGCCTGATGAAGGCGGTCGATAAGTTCGAATACCGCCGCGGCTACAAGTTCTCGACCTACGCGACATGGTGGATCCGGCAGGCGATCACGCGTTCGATCGCCGACCAGGCGCGCACCATCCGCATCCCGGTGCACATGATCGAGACGATCAACAAGATCGTACGCACCTCGCGCCAGATGCTGCACGAGATCGGCCGCGAGCCAACGCCGGAAGAACTGGCCGAAAAGCTCGCAATGCCGCTCGAAAAAGTGCGCAAGGTCTTGAAGATCGCCAAGGAGCCGATCTCGCTCGAAACGCCGGTCGGCGACGAGGAGGATTCGCATCTGGGCGATTTCATCGAGGACAAGATGGCGATCCTGCCGATCGACGCGGCGATCCAGGCCAATCTGCGCGAGACCACGACGCGGGTTCTCGCCTCGCTGACGCCGCGCGAGGAGCGTGTCCTGCGCATGCGCTTCGGCATCGGCATGAACACCGACCACACGCTGGAAGAAGTCGGTCAGCAGTTCTCGGTCACCCGCGAGCGTATCCGCCAGATCGAAGCCAAGGCGCTGCGCAAGCTCAAGCACCCGAGCAGGAGCCGCAAGCTGCGCAGCTTCCTCGACAGCTGAGTTTTATCCGACGCGAAGAATTGAGGGCGCCAACTGGCGCCCTTTTTCGTTTTCACATCAATGGAAAGTCGTTTTCGGACCTTCCGGGAATTGCGTTACAACGGCACGTTCAGCCGCGCCCCCTTGACGATGATGCCGCCCCGGTCGCCGATCTCGATCGAGCCATAACGCTGCCTGAAACATTCGGGCAGCGGGCGGTCGCCGGGAATTGACAGCCATAGGCGCAGCATGTGGCGCCGCCTGTCGGGTTGCGGCCAGTCGCGAAACCCCATGCGGTCGTGAAGCAGCGAATGATTGTAGACGAACTGCATGTCGCCGGGCTGAAGCCGCATCGACAGGTGCAGCTTCGAATCATTGGCAAGGCTGTCGAAGAGATCCAGCGCTTCGACATGGGCGGTGCTCAGCCGCATGGCATCCGGAAAGCGCTGCGCGCTGTCGATGTACTGGCGCTGGTAGATGCCGGTCAGCAGTCCCGCATGCCAGTTGAGGACCGGGATTTCGAAATAGGGCTTTTCGCCTTCCGGGATCTCGCCGCGCCGGTCGGTTGCGATCGGATCGAACAGCAGGCGGACCAGATCGGGCCGGCTTTTGCGCATCTCATTGTAGATCGTAACCGTGCTGACCAGCAGGGATTCGCCGCCTTGCATGGCATCGCGCAGGCAGAGCAGGCCGACGACATCGGCGGAATCGGTGTGAAACGTCTGGCGCTCCGCCGTCTGGTAGATGCGCGTCGTGGCGTCCCTGGCGTCGGCGCCGATGTCGCGGACATGGCCGAGTATATGGCCCTGGGCATTCTGGGAGCGTGCGCTTCCCAGATGCGCGCCAATCCCGCAGAAGATGGTTGCCGCCATTTCAGCGGAATATCTCTCGACCGGGAGGCCGCGCAGGACCTCGAAGCCGATGCCGGCGATCAGTTTTCCGTGAAGGGCGGCAAGATGGCCGGCAAGCCGGGGCAAGGGGAAATCGGCCTTGGTCAGGCCGCCTATATCGCGCGAGCCGGCGAGAAAGCCGGTTGCCGCCAATTCCAGCTCGGCGACGTCGCGAGGGTCCAGTTCGACCAGCCAGCGGCCGGGATGCTTCGCCATGTCCTCGCCGGTCCATGCGGCGGGAATTTCGATCGATGCCGGGGGCAGGTCTGTCGTCTCGCGCATGAAGCCCTCCGGCGGCTGGATCGATCCTGGACATCGGCCTGGGATTTCCACCATGGCCACGAAGGAGATTGCAGCAATCAGGCGGGTTTTCAAACCGGCTTTCGCCGGTCGCCGCCGAGTGTCCCTTCCAGCCCGCAAATGATGCGTGGATGCGTCCTTGCAGGACGTTCGCCGCGGGAGGATAATTTGACGTCGGATGCATTTTCTGGGCGACAACCCGGATGCCCGCCCCGGCGAAGCCGCCGTGCTCCGTGGCCCCGGAGGGAGGTGAGCCATGACAAGCTACATCGTGCTTATGAACTGGACGGAGCAGGGCGCCAGAAACGTGCGCGATTCACCCAAGCGGCTCGACGCCGCCAGGAAGCAGTTGGGAGATATGGGCGGCTCGTTCAAGTCGTTCTATCTGACCATGGGCGAATACGACATGGTGGCCGTGGTCGAAGCCCCCGACGACGCGGTGCTGGCGCGTTTCTCGCTGATGCTGGCGGCGAGCGGCAATATCCGGACGCGAACGCTCAAGGCCTTCCCCGAATTCGCTTATCGCGAGATCATAACTTCGCTCGGCTAGTGTTTGCGGACAACCGGATCAGGTGCCGCCTTGATGGCACCTGATCCGCCGCGCGTTCCGACATATTTGACAGTTGTCTCGGGACAGGACGTCTCGCCGTGGTAGATATGCGGCCAGGAGGGATCGCGATGAACAATTTTTCGATACTGGCCGTCGCTTTTGCCTTGATATCATCAATGCCGCTCGAGGCCGGCGCCACGACAAAACCGGTCGGCATGGCCAATCCGGCCTCGGTCCATTGCGGTCAGATTGGCGGCCGCCTGACGATCAGGAAAGACAAGGCCGGCAACGAATATGGCTTCTGCCGCTTGCCCGATGGGCGCCTGTGCGAGGAATGGGCGCTGTTTCGCGACAACAAATGCATCGGCCCAAAGGCCGCGATGCGCCACAAATAGCAGCCACGTCGCCGCCTGGGTACAAGGATAGGACCATGTCAGACCCGCACCCGCATTCCCATCTGTGGCCCGGCGTGCCGCTTGCCCTGTTTTCGGCCGCATTGTTTGGCGCCACGCCGCCCCTCTCCAAGCTGCTGCTCAACAGCGTGAGCCCCTTCATGCTGGCCGGCCTGCTCTATCTCGGCGCCGGCATTGGCCTTGCCCTGTATCGCCTGCTTCGCGGCAAACAGGCCGCGGCCGGCGAAGCGCAGCTGGCCGCCAGGGATGTCCCTTGGCTGGCGCTGGCGATCGGCATGGGCGGCATCCTCGCGCCGGTGTTGTTGATGTTCGGCCTCAGCCTCAACACGGCATCCAGTTCAGCGCTGCTGCTCAACCTGGAAGGGCTGGCGACGATGGCGATCGCCTGGCTCGTCTATCGCGAGAATGTCGACCGGCGCCTGCTTGTTGGCGCCTTCGCCATTCTGGCGGGCGCGGTCCTGTTGTCATGGCAGGGCGAGGGTGTCGCCTTCAATCTCGGCGCGCTGCTCGTCGCCGGGGCCTGCCTGGCATGGGGACTGGACAACAACTTCACCCGCAAAATCTCGGCGACCGACCCGGTGGTGATCGCCATGCTGAAAGGGCTGGTGGCGGGCGCGGCCAATGTCGGGTTGGCGCTTGCCGCCGGAGCGTCGTTTCCCGCGGTATCCATTGTCGTGGCCACGGCCGCCGTCGGCTTCCTCGGCATCGGCGTCAGCCTTGTGATGTTCATCCTGGCATTGCGCCATCTTGGTACCGCGCGGACAGGCGCCTATTACTCGCTGGCTCCGTTCATCGGTGCGCTGCTGGCCATCGTCATCCTGGGCGATGCCGTCACCTTCAAGCTGGCCTTGGCGGGACTTCTGATGGGTATCGGCCTATGGTTGCATCTGTCGGAACGCCACGACCATGAGCACGACCACGAGGCGCTGGAACATGAGCACAGCCATGTGCATGACGAACACCACCAGCACGATCATGACGGGCCGGTGAGCGAGCCGCATTCGCACTGGCACCGGCATGCGCCGATGCGCCACCGCCATCCGCATTATCCGGACCTGCACCACAGGCACGGCCACGGCTGAGCATGCCAATCATGCTCAAGCAAACGCCAAGGCCTGAACTAACCGTTTGGTACAACACGCGTTGCCCCGTCTGCGATGGCGGCATTACCAGGCAGAAGCGGCGGCTGATCGAAGCGGTCAGGGCCGGGCGGATCAAATTTCGCGACATCAATCTGGAGCCGGCGGCCCTGGCCGGACACGGCGCCTCGCTGGAGGACATCCGCCGGCGGCTGCACGCCACCGATGCGGATGGCCGCTTGCTGGTCGGCGCCGATGTTGCCATCGCCGTGTGGCGGATAACGCCGGGCGAGGGCTGGCTGGCCACGCTTCTCGGCAACCGGTTGACCCTGCCGATGACGCGCTTCGCCTATGACCGGTTCGCTGATCTGCTCTACGCCTGGAACCGCCGCAAGGGCCGCTGGTAGCGCGCGGTGATGCGCAAGGGTTCGGAGCGTGTCTCCTAACCCTTGTCCGCCGGCTTTATCGGCCAGCGAAAGCAAGCGTCTGGCATGACATTCAGATACATCGTAAGATATATCTTGACTCCATGGGAAGGCGACCCTAACTAAGATATATCGTAAGATAGAACTCAAGGAGCAATCCAATGCACAAGGACAATCATTTCGGACGCGGCCATTTCGGTGAGCGCATGTTCATGCACATGGCCGGCAAGTTCGGTGGCAGAGGGGGCGGCGGCTTCGGCCCGTTCGGCCATGGCGGCCGCGGTGGCGGCCGCGGCGGGCCGGGGGACATGTTCCGCGCCGGGCGGATGCTGGCCGACGGCGACCTCAAGCTGATCACGCTGTCGCTGCTGGCCGAGGCGCCTCGCCACGGCTACGACATCATCAAGGCGCTGGAAGAGCGCACCAGCGGCATCTACAGCCCGAGCCCGGGCGTGGTCTACCCGACGCTGACCTTCCTGGAAGAGGCAGGCTATGCCGTCTCATCGAGCGAAGGCAACAAGAAGGTATTTTCCATCACCGAGGCCGGCCAGGCGCATCTCGCCGACAATCGCGAGATGATCGACGGCGTGCTCGACCACCTCGAACGCTTCGGGCGCAAGATGGCCAAGGCGCGCGACTGGTTCGGCTGGAACGACGATGGCGAGGACCGGCGCGGCGGTCGCGGCGGCCGTGGCGAGCGTTCGGAAACGCGCGACGAATTCCGCGCCATCCGCCATCGCCTGCGCGCGGCGCTGGGCGACATCGTCGATGCCCCGGCTGAAAAGCAGGCCGAGGCGATCGCCATCCTCGAAGCCGCGGCGGAAGCGCTGGAAGCGCTGACGCATCGCTGATCTCGTCGCGACAGACGCAAGAAAGCCCGGGGCGACGACCCGGGCTTCTTTGCGTCAGGGCGGGCCGGCATTATTCCTTGCCGACATATTCGCTGATCAGCTTTTCGTTGCGGGCCTTTTCGATCTTGGCGGTCATCTCGGCCGAGAGGCGCTCGTCGGTGCGGTACTTGACCAGATTCACCAGGCTGCCGGTGAGCAGCAGAATGCCCATCGCCCAGTAACCCTTGGTCGCCAGGTCGACCGGCGCCAGCCACAGCGACAGGCCGAGCATGAAATAGGCGGCACCGACCGAGGCGGTGTTGAACATGATGTAGGTCTGATTGGCGTTCATGGGTGTTCTCCGTTGGTTTGATGGATTTGATGGAAGTCAGGTCTTCAAGGCGGGTTTCAGTTGATGGTCTTCAGGCGCTCGAGCACGTCCTTGGCGCGCACCTTCACCGCCGCGCCGTGCCCGGCGTCGGCAAGGCGGTCGCGGATTGCTTCGTGACGCAGCTCGCCGTCGATCTCGTCGAGAATGCCGGCCTCCTCGAATGGGTCGCCGGCTCCCTTGATGCGGGCCAAAAGCTCCTCGGCGTCGTTGAGGCTCGCCGAATGGCCGATCGACCTGACGAGGCGTGACTGCGCCTTGCGCTCGGCATCGATGGCCCGGGCCGAGATCATGCCCTGGTTGAGGTCGATGATGCGGCGATGCGCCCGCTCCACCGAAACGCGCATCCGCAAGGTCTTTTCGCCAAGGCTCTGCACGGTGGCGCGGCGAACCTCGCGTTCATTTTCCAACTCCGCGACAGCCGCGGCACCACTTTCGGCAAGCCCGTTGTTGCCGGCGGCCAGTGCGCTCAGCGTGCGGCTTTCGAGATCCGCGTGGCGGCGTTCGAGGTGGTCGAGCCCGGCCTGCTCGGCACGCTGGCGCACGATCAGCGAGGCGAGGGTCTGCTTGGCGGCGGCAAGGCCCGCCTCGGCGTCGCGGATGCGTTGTGCCAGAAGGTCGATGGCGAAGCGATCCTTCAGGCCGTCCTCGGCCCGCGCGCTGGCGCCGTCGAGCAATGTTCTGATCAGGCTAAGCATGGTTCTTCTCCCTTCGAATTGTTCTGTGAACAATGTTCACGAGGCCAACATAACAGGAAATGAACATTGTTCAAGACGTTTTTGAACGCTGTTCACGAAACTTCGCATATGGTAAACAGGGGGAAATCGCGGTTCGAACCAGCGTGCCGCGCAAAGCATTCGCACCCACAAGGACTGATATGGCACTGGACAAGGAAGAGACGGGCGAGCGGGTGCTGGCGATTGCCGAAGTGCTGCTCAACGAGGGCGGCATGGACAATCTGAAGGCGAGGACCATCGCCGAGCAGGCGGGCATCTCGGTCGGTTCGGTCTACAATCTGTTTTCCGATCTCGACGGGGTGCACCGTGCCGTCAACATGCGGCTGCTTGATCGACTCGGGGCGGCGGGGGCAGCGGCGATGGCCGATCTTTCCCGGCGCGGCATCACCGATGTGCGCCAGCGCCTGCTGGCGCTGGCGGGCGCCTATGTGCGCTTCGTCGAAGCGCATCCGGGCAGTTGGCCCGCATTGCTTGCCTTCAACAGGCGGCGTCCAACACTGGCCGAACCCGATGCTTACGAGGCGCGGCTCGACCAGCTGTTCGAGATCATTGCCGGCGTGCTCGCCAGCGGCGATTTCGACCTTGACGCCGACACGCGACGGATCGCCGCGCGCACCTTGTGGTCAAGCGTGCACGGCATCGTCACCAGCGGCTATGCGGCCAGATCCGTGCGCGGGCAGACGGACGAGATCGACCAGCAGATCGACCTCCTGGTCGCCGTCTTCATCAGGGGGCTGGAACGCGGCGGCGCATTCGCGCATGCTGGGACGACAGCGTCGTGAATCGCGAACAGACCGTGGTTTGCAGGACGAACAAGGAGATTTGAGCGATGTCTTTTCTGAAGCGTCTTTTCGGTGGTGGCGGCGGCGGTGAGACGGCCGAGCCCAAAAGTGCGGCGCCAGCCAAGCAGGTCGAGCATAAGGGTTTCCTCATCAGCGCCACGCCCTACAAGACCGATGGCCAGTACCAGACCTGCGGTGTCGTTTCCAAGGAGGTCGACGGCGTGGTGAAGGAGCACAAATTCATCCGCGCCGACCGTTTCGCCGGGCTGGACGACGCCGTCGACATTTCGATCAAGAAGGGCATCCAGCTGGTGGATGAACAGGGCGACCGGATCTTCGGTTAGGCGGACTGCTCGAGGCGACCGCCCGCATTGCACCAGAGGCGGCAAATGCCGGCGCGGCCAAGCTTGTCGCGAGGCTTGCTCGCGGAGCAAACCTCGGTAACGCCTTGTCCCACTCAAACCGCATTGCCCGAGGCCAGACAGGTGTCGAAAATGCGAGGCGATGGTCCTCGCCACGAAACCCGGGTTCAAGGTTTCAGCTCGATGGTTCCCGTGTCGCGAAGCGGGAACGCGCGATGGGTGGAAATGACGACGATCCGGTCGCTCAGCTGGGCGAGCAGCCGCTCCAGGATGCGCTCGCCCTGCTCGTCGTCGAGATGCTCCGTCGGCTCGTCGAGCAGCACCAGCGGCATGGCGGACAGCCAGGCGCGCGCGAGGTTGATGCGCTGCACCTCGCCGAGCGAAAACCGGTCCTGCCTGATCCAGGTATCCAGCCCGCCTGCCTCACGGATTCGCCGGTCCATCTCGACGATTTCCAGCGCGCGCCACAGGGCCGCGTCCGGTGCGTTGCCGACGAAGAGGTTGGCGCGCACAGTGTCCTCCATGATGACAGCATCATGGAGCACCAGTGCCGAGAGTGCCCGCCGCTCGCCTGCCGACAGGATGCGGTCGCCGGCGGCAAATCCATCCTCGCCGATCCAGCCGGCGACCTGCTTGAGCAGGCTGGTCTTGCCCGAGCCGCTGGCGCCGACGAACACCGTCGGCCGACCTCTTTCAAGTGTCAGCGCGACCGGCGCACCAATGGGACGGTCGTCCGGCGCGCGGCGCTGCAGGGCGCCGTTGCGCAGTTGGCGCGGTTCGGTCGGCATGTGCGCTTGCCTGTCCGCCGAAGCGGCCTCGGTCCACCTGCCGATCTCGGCCCGGGCGGCATTGCGGCGAAGCACGGCCACGAGCATGCGCGACGCGCCGTTCAGCGCTTCGCCCAGCGCCAACCATGAGAACGCGAGCAGCATTGGCAGGAGAAGCTCCGTGCCTTGCCGGCCGGCATACCAGGCAGCCGCCATCACGCTTATGCCGCCGATCGGACCGAGGGCGGCGCAGAGCGTGTCGAGCCCGGCCTGCAGGCGGCGAAGGGCAAGCATCTCGCCATCCGCGCGGGAGAGTGCGGCAAGCGCCTCGCCACACTCGTGGCGCCAGGCACCCTCGGCCTTGAGCGGAACGGCTGACGCCATGGCCGTGCCAAGCCTGCCTGCGCCCCCGCGACGCATCGACCTGGCGCGCTCCCATGCCATGGCGCCAGCCTTGGCCACCCGGTTCCCCGCGAACAGGATGGCGAGCAGCAGAAGCAGGATCGGTAGAAGCGAGGGCGGTACGAGCACCGCCGAACCGGCGATGAGGACGGCGAGGCCGCAGGCCAGCGTCAGCGCCGGCAGGCCGGCACGCAGCCGGGCGTAGTCGAGATCCTCGACATCATCGAGATAGTCGGCCAGCCTTGCGTCATCGCCGAGCTGCCACCCGGCCCGGCGCACGGCGGGCGCCGCCGCCATCGCGGCGAAAAGTTCGACGCGATGCGCGACCTGGTCCGCGAGTGCTGCCTTGTGGCCGGCCAGCCGCTCGCCATAGCGGGCGGCCGTGCGGCCCACCGCGAACAGCCTGATCAGCGCGGCCGGTATGTGGAAGTTGAAGGTGAAGGCGGTGGCGGAAAGGCCGGCGATCGCCACCGATCCCAACAGCCAGGCGGAAACACCGCCGAGCAATACGCCGCAGCAGAGTGCCGAGAAGGCAAAGCCCGTAGCCAGCCGCCACGACTTCCGGCTCGAGGATTGAAGGAGAGTGTTCATGCCGCCACCTCGATGGCATCGTTGGGGGTGAGATCGACCGTCATGTCCGCGGCGGCGGCGAGATCGCGGTCATGGGTGGCCACGACGACAAGCCGCGATCGCGAGATCGCAAGCAGCATGCGCCGCACCGCTTCGGCCGTCTGGCGGTCGAGCTTTGCCGTGGGTTCATCGGCCAGTACGATCCGGCCGGAAAGCTGCGCGCGGGCGATCGCGATGCGCAGTCGTTGCCCACCGGAAAGATTGGCTCCGCCCCTGTCCAGCCTGGCTTCGAGGCCGCCGGGCAACAGCGCATCGTTGACCAGGCCGATCGCGCCGGCGGCTGCCTTGAGGTTGTCCCCGGCCGGCACGTCGATACTCCATGAAAGGGCCTCGGCAAGCGTTCCCTCGGGCACGTAGCTGTCGGTGGAAACCCAGGCGATTTCCCGGCCGGCGAGTGCATCGGCGTCGAGCGCTCCGCCTGGTTCGAGCCCGGCCAGTCGGCGCAGCAATGTCGACTTGCCTGATCCGCTCGGGCCGACAATGGCGACGAGGCCCTGTTCCGGCAACGCCAGGGACAGGCGGTCGAGAACCGGCAAGGCCTTTGCCCCGACCGGCTCGGCATCGAGCAGCCGGTCAAGTGCGGCCGCCGCGGCTAGGCCTTCCGCCTTGGCATGATACTGTTCCGAAAAGCGCCGGAAGGGTGCGAAATATTCCGGCGCGATCATCAGGATGAACAGGCTCTGCCAGAGCGCGAGGTTGGAGAAGCCAGGAATCATCGCGAGCTTCAGATGGCCAAGGCCGAGGAAGACGGCGAGGATGGCGATCGACAGCGATGCGAAGAAGTCGATGATGCCGGCATTGATGAAAGCGATGCGCAGCACGCTCATGGTGTTGTCCGCATAGGTTTCGAGGCGTCGGGCCAGCTTGGCGTCCTCGGTAGCCATCGCGTGGTTGGCGAGGATCGTGGGCAGCGTGCGGATGCGGTCGGCGAACTGGCCCGCCAACCGGCCGAAGGCGTGTTCCTGGGCGTCGGCGCGCCGGCGGATGGCATCGCCCACCAGCGCGAGGAACAGGATCATCACCGGCGTCAGGCACACGACCAGCAGCGCAGCCTGCCAGGAAACGAGGAAAAGTGCGATGGCCGCAAGCACCGGTGCGGCACCCATCATCCTGCTGGCCGCGCGATGGCCGACGACAAGGCCGGCCACCGCCTCGGGATGTCGCTGCATCGAGACGATGACGCCGCCGACCGACAGCGATTGCAGTTGTCGCGCCGGCATGTCGTCCAGGCGCTCGCCCGCAGCCCCGCGCAACCCTACCGACACGGCGGTTTCGGCCGATGCCTGCGCCCTGTCTGAGGCGAGCCCGGCGAGGCACACAGAAGCGAGAAGCACGATCACAGCCGCGGCCGGCCATGGATCGACGGGATCGCCCATCACCAGCCGTCCGGTGGCGATCGCCGCCGACGCGGCGAAGCCGAGGCGCAGCCCGGTGCGCGCGACTTGCAGGACGAGCAGCCGACGCAAGCCGCGCCTTGCCAGCCGTTCGGCGATCGACAGTGCCTGGAAAGGGGCGGGGCCGGAGGGGATGCCCTTCGGATCCGGTGCGGGAACAGCTGACGTTTTCATGCCCCGGCTCTCGCACACGCAATGATGAAACGAAATGATCCAGATCAAGCCGCGGATGTTCGCGGCGCGTTATGAGCGGGTGTCCAAAAAGGATGCTCCCATGCCCGACTTTCTCCTCGTTGACCTATCCCGGCTGCAGTTCGCGCTGACAGCCCTCTACCATTTCCTGTTCGTGCCGCTGACGCTTGGCCTCTCCATCCTGATCGCCATGATGGAGACCGTCTATGTCATGACCCGTCGCACCATCTGGCGCGACATGACCAAGTTCTGGGGCGTGCTGTTCGGCATCAATTTCGCCCTCGGCGTCGCCACCGGCATCACCATGGAATTCCAGTTCGGCATGAACTGGGCCTACTATTCGCACTATGTCGGCGACGTGTTCGGCGCGCCGCTCGCCATCGAGGGCCTGATGGCTTTCTTCCTCGAAGCCACCTTTGTCGGGCTCTTCTTCTTCGGCTGGGACAGGCTGTCGGCCCGCGCGCATATGATCGTGACCTGGTTGATGGCGCTTGGCACCAATTTCTCCGCGCTCTGGATCCTGATCGCCAATGGCTGGATGCAGAATCCGGTCGGCTCGGCCTTCAACCCGGACACGATGCGCATGGAGGTCACCGACTTCATGGCGGTGATCTTCAATCCGGTGGCGCAGGCGAAGTTCGTGCACACCGTTTCGGCCGGCTATGTCTGCGCTGCCACCTTCGTGCTCGGCGTTTCGGCCTGGTACCTGCTGCGCGGGCGCCATGTCCAGCTCGCCAAGCGCTCTTTCGTCATTGCCTCGGCCTTCGGCCTGGCCTCGTCACTCTCGGTGATCGTGCTCGGCGACGAAAGCGGCTATGCGCTGACCGACAACCAGAAAATGAAGCTCGCGGCCATCGAGGCCATGTGGGAGACGGAGCCCGCGCCGGCGTCATTCACGGCATTCGGCATTCCCAGCCAAAGCGACCGCGAGACGCATTTCGCCATCCGCATCCCGTGGGTGATGGGCATCATCGGCACACGCTCGATCGACAGGCAGATCGCCGGCATCGACGAACTGGTCGCCCATGCCGAAATGCGCATCCGCAACGGTATCGCCGCCTATGACGCGCTGGAGAAGATCAAGTCGGATCGCACCGATACCGCCGCCCGCGCCGCCTTCGATGCCAGCTCCGGGGATCTCGGCTACGCGCTGCTGCTCAAGCGGTACCTGCCGGATCCGAGGCAGGCGAGCGAGCAGCAGATCAAGGATGCCGCCTGGTCGACCGTGCCTTACGTGCCGCTGCTGTTCTTCGGCTTCCGGCTGATGGTGGCCTGCGGTTTCGTGCTCGCCGCGCTGTTCGCGGTGTCGCTGTGGCACACCACACGGGAGACCGAAGCGCCACGCTGGCTCTTTCGTGCCGCGCTCATCGCCATGCCGCTGCCCTGGATCGCCATCGAGGTCGGCTGGTTCGTGGCGGAGTTCGGACGCCAGCCCTGGATCATCGATGGCGTGCTGCCGACCTTCCTCGCCACATCCGAGCTTGGCGTCACCGACCTGGCGCTCACCATCTCCGGCTTCACGCTCGTCTACGGCGTGCTCGCCATCATCGAGGTCAAGCTGATGCTGGCCGCAATCCGCAAGGGGCCCGAGATCGCCAGGGTCATCGATGACCTGCGCCCGAACGCCGACCCCGCACTGCAACCCGCAGAGTGAAAAAGGATCACGACGATGATCGACTTTCTCTTCGACTATGAAACGCTGCGCGTGATCTGGTGGATCCTGCTCGGCATCCTCCTGATAGGTTTCGCCACGACCGACGGTTTCGACATGGGCGTGGGCGCGCTGCTGCCCTTCGTTGCAAGGACCGATGCCGAACGGCGTGTAGCGATCAACACAATCGGCCCGGTCTGGGAAGGCAACCAGGTGTGGTTCATCCTGGGCGGCGGCGCCATCTTCGCGGCGTGGCCGGCCCTCTACGCGCTGAGCTTTTCAGGTTTCTACCTTGCCATGTTCCTGGTGCTTCTGGCGCTGATCCTGCGCCCCGTTGCGTTCAAGTATCGCTCGAAGCGGCCCGATCCCGCCTGGCGCAGCCGCTGGGACTGGGCGCTCTTCGTCGGTGGCGCGGTGCCGGCGCTCATCTTCGGCGTCGCCCTCGGCAACACGCTGCAGGGCGTGCCGTTCCATTTCACACCGGATCTGCGCCCCATCTATGAAGGCAGCCTGTTCGGCCTGCTCAACCCGCTCGCGCTCTATTGCGGCCTCGTCTCGGTCGCCATGCTGATAACCCACGGCGCGGCCTGGCTCGCGTTCAAGGCGGAAGGCATCGTCGGGGACCGAGCGCGCGCGGTCGGCGCCAGGTCCGCTGTCATCACTTCGCTGCTCTTTGCCGGCGGTGGCGTGCTGGTCTGGCTCGGCCTGCTCGGCGGCTACCGCGTGACCTCGCCGATCGTGTGGGACGGGCCGTCCAATCCGCTGCTCAAGACGGTGTCGGCGGACAGCGGTGCCTGGCTGGCGAATTTCCATGCTCATCCGCTGCTGTGGATCGTGCCGGCGCTCGGTGTCGTCGCACCGCTGCTGGCGGCCATCGGCTTCCGGGCCCGGCGTGAAGGCTGGACCTTCCTTGCCTCGCAGTTCGGCGTTGCGATGATCATCGCGACGGTGGGGCTTGCCATGTTCCCCATCCTTCTGCCGTCGAGCAGCAATCCCAGCCATTCGCTGACCGTGTTCGATGCCTCTTCGAGCCGCGCCACGCTGCGCAACATGCTGATCGCCACGGTGATCTTCCTGCCGCTGATCCTTGCCTACACCGCGTGGGTCTACAGCGTGCTGTGGGGCAAGGTCGGCGAGAAGAGCGTCGAGAAAGCCGGCTCGTCGGCCTATTGATTCAACCGGAGTTTTGACCATGTGGTATTTTGCCTGGATCCTCGGCCTCGGACTGGCCGCCTCCGTCGGCATCCTCAATGCGCTCTGGTACGAACTGCGCACCGTCCGCGAGGAGCCCGCCGAGGACACCGTCGCCCTGCCCACGCCTTGAGCCCGCCGTGGCGGAGGAGGCATCATGAACGAGTCTAATCTCGGACCGCTGCGCGGGCCGGCGGACATGAAGCGGGCGCATGTGCGGATGCTTGCGCTCTGTCACATGCTTGAAGGCATCGCCGACGATCTGCCGTCGCGCGTCGACCGCTTCCAGTGCCTTGCCGTGGCGGCCGATCTGTTGCCGGTGCTGCGAGAGTGCCATCGCTTCGAGGAAGAGACTGTCTTCCCCGCCTTCGCGCGGCTCCAGTGCGGGGAAGACATCGTCGCGCGGCTCAAGGTGGAGCATCTGGAGGACGACTGCGCGGCGGCTGATCTCAGTGAGGTCCTGCTTGCGCATGGCCACGGGAGGCCCATCGAGAACCCCGAGGCGCTCGGCTACATGCTGCGCGCGCTGTTCGAATCCATGCGGCGCCATATCGCCTTCGAGCGCGACCATGTGCTGCCGGGGATTCTCGGGCAGCGCTGAGCGCTTCATCGCATCGCGTCTGGTTGGCGATCAGTCCCCGGAACGCGCTGCCAGGCGCGCGAGGTCGCCGACGACAATGTGACGGTTGTTGTCGATGCGAATGACGTTGTCGCCCCGCAGCCTGGTCAATTGCCGGCTCACCGTTTCGATGGTCAGGCCGAGGAAATCCGCGATTTCGGCGCGCGACAGCGGCAGGTCGAAAGCGGTGACGCGGTGTTCCGGGCCGGCGGCCGGATCTATGTTGCGCGCGATCATCAACAGGAAGCTCGCGATCTTCTCGGCGGCGGTCTTGCGGCCGAGCGCCACCATCCAGTCGCGCGCCTGGTCCAGTTCGCGCAATTTCTGTTCGAGCACCCGATGCTCGAGGTCGGGTTGCTCCTTCATCATCCGCTCCAGCGTCTGGCGCGGAAAAGAGCACAGCTCGACATTGGTCGCGGCTTCCGCGGTCAATGTGCTCTCGGCCTGGAAAGGCCTGCCCAGAAAATCGGGAGCGAATTGCAGGCCGACGATCTGCTGGCGGCCGTCGGACAGCGTCTTGGTGAGTTTCACGACACCGGAAAGAACGTTGGAGAACCGGTCGACGCTTCCGCAGTCGCTCATCAATTCCTTGCCTGTCTCCGCCCTGTGCCGTTTCGTCGACTTGGACAGGGCGACAAGCTGATCGGGGTTGAGGGCGCCGCAAATGCCGCGATGCCGCGCTTCGCATGAAACGCAGAGAACAGGAATGCCCGTCGTGTGAATGTCTTCGCGCACGATGGTCCATCTATAGTGTTACCAGCCGGCAGGGGCAACGCGTGGGGGAGGACTTTAGCGACGGCGCATATGCGCTGCCGAAAGGGCCCAGCTGCATAAATCCAGCTTATCATGATCCCCAGTTTTTGAAGACGTTACAGGGGCTTTCGCCGCCTGTAGCCTCGACGATGGTTCGTTGAAAATGCCAGGGATTTGGTGGATCGATGCAGACACATGCGCGGGTGGTGATTGTTGGCGGCGGATGCGTCGGCGCGGGTATCCTGTACGGTCTTGCCAAACGCGGCTGGACCGACGTCGCACTGCTCGAACGCACCCAGTTGACGGCCGGCTCGACCTGGCATGCGGCGGGCCTCGTCCCGTCCTACGCCCGCAACATCAATGTCGGCCGGATGATCAACAAGACCATCGAGATCTATGAGGGGCTGGAGGCCGAGACCGGGCAGCCAGTCGGATGGCACAAATGCGGCCAGCTGCGCATCGCCAATTCCAGGGACCGGCTCGACGAATACAAGAGCTATATGAGCGTCGCCGACGTTCAGGGCATGCGGGCGCATCTGCTGTCGCCGGCGGAGGC
Source organism: Mesorhizobium loti (assembly GCF_013170705.1). Lineage (NCBI taxonomy): Bacteria > Pseudomonadati > Pseudomonadota > Alphaproteobacteria > Hyphomicrobiales > Phyllobacteriaceae > Mesorhizobium > Mesorhizobium loti. The sequence goes on from NZ_CP033334.1 coordinate 2,525,755, forward strand.
GAGGGCGCTGTGCCCGCTTCTCGACAACAAGCACATGCTCGGCGCGCTCTATCATCCAGACGACGGCCATATCGCGCCGGCCGACGTGACCCATGCCATGGCCAAGGGCGCGCGGGATCTGGGCGCCAAGATCTATCTGAACACGGAGGTCACCGGCTTCCAGCGGACCGCCGGCGGCGAATGGCGGGTCCAGACGAACAAGGGCGACATCACCTGCGAGCATGTGGTCTGCGCGACCGGCAATTACGCGCGCCAGACCGGCGCGCTGCTCGGCCTCGAGATCCCCGCCATTCCGATCCTGCACCAGTACTGGATCACCGAGCCGGTGCCGGAGGTCGTGGAGCGCAAAAAGCAGGGACGTCCCGAAATGCCGATCCTGCGCGACGAGGGTTTTGAGGGCTATCTGCGCGAGGAGGGCGACGGCTTCATGTTCGGGCCCTATGAGCGGACCGAACACCTCAAGCTGTTTGCCGAGGATGGCGTTCCCACCTGGTTCGGCGCGGACCTCGTCGAAGAGGATTTCGAGGCGGTATCATGGAACTGGGAGCAGGCAACGCAACTTGTGCCGTCACTGGGACGAGCCGGCATCAAGGCCAATGTCCGCGGCCCCTTCCAGATGACGGCGGACGAGCTTCCGCTGATGGGACCGGCCTGGGGCCTGCCCAATGTGTGGCTGGCCGAGGGCGTGCCGGGCGGCATCCTGTGGGGCGGCACGATCGGCTACTATCTGTCGGAGCGGATCGTCGAAGGCGGCAACAGCCTCGACACCTCGGATTTGGATCCTCGCCGCTTCGGCGACTACGCCAACAAGGCCTGGACGCGCGAGAAAGTCCGCGAAGCCTGGGGCACGCATGCGGAGCAGAAATATCCCGGACAGGACATGCCTGCCGCCCGGCCGCAGAAGACTGCGCCATCCTACGCGCGGCTGAGCGAGTTGGGCGCGGTCTGGGGCGTGCTCAACGGCTGGGAGATGCCCAACTGGTTCGCGCCCAAGGGCGTCGAGGCCAAGGACCAGTATAGCTGGCGCTGGACCGCCAAGGGCGTTTTCGTCGGCGAGGAAGTCCAGGCCGTGCGCAATGCCGTTGGCCTGGTCGAGATGACGCCGATGACCAAGTTCGAGGTCTCGGGAGCAAACGCGGCCGCCTGGCTCGACAGGATCCTTGCCAACCGCCTGCCAGCAGTCGGCAAGGCTGTTCTGGCGCATCACCTCACCCCCGCGGGCGGGGTGCAGGCGGAATACATGGTGGCGCGCCTCGCCGACGACGGCTTCTATCTCATCTCGACGCCGCGCGCGGAGCGCTGGAATTTCGACGACCTCTCAAAACTGCTCCCCGCCGAGGGCGGTGTCAGCTTGAAGAACGTCACCAATGAGCGCGGCTGCTTCACGGTCGTCGGGCCGAACGCGCGAGATGTGCTGCAGCCGCTGACCGAGATCGACCTGTCGAACGCCGCCTTTCCCTGGTTCGGCGTGAAGACCGGCAGCGTGGCGCTTGCCAGCGACGTGCGGCTGCTGCGCGTCAACTACGAAGGCGAGCTCGGATGGGAGCTCTATCATCCCATGGCCTACCAGCGGCAATTGCTCGACGCGATCCTGAAGCAAGGTGAGAAACACGGCATGCGGCTCGTCGGGCTGCATGCGCTGGAATCGCTGCGGCTGGAGAAATCCTACCGCGCCATGTACCGGGACATGAATCCCGAGCTCAACGCGCTGGAGAGCGGGCTCGAGCGGTTCATCCGCCTCGACAAGGGCGATTTCGTCGGCCGCGAGGCGGTGCTGAAATACAAGGATCGTAACGACCAGCGCCGGTCGGTGACGCTCAGGATAGAGACCGACGGCGCCAGCACGCTTGCCAACGAGGGCCTCTACATCGATGGCGAACTCCTCGGGCGCATCACATCGGGCGGCTATGGCTATACGCTCGGGCATGACGTGGCGCTGGCGCTGTTGCCCGAGCGCCTCGGCAAGCCCGGCACCAAGCTCGACGTGGCGATCCTGGGCGAATGGAAGGTCGCCGAGGTGATCGCGGACTCGCCCTACGATCCCAGCTCGGCCAGGGCGCGCGGCTGATCGCAAGGGCCGAGAGAAGATGCGCATCGACCGGATCAACGTCTACACGGCGCGGCTGCCCGTCAAGGGCGGCGCCTATCGCATGGCCAGCGACGACGTAAAGTCGCTGGACAGTACCCTGGTCGAGATCGTGACGGATGACGGCCTGACCGGCTGGGGCGAGACCTGCCCGATCGGACCGATCTACCAGCCGCATCACGCGCTCGGCGCCCGCGCCGCGATCGCCGAAATTGCCCCAGGCCTGATCGGCGCGGAGATTGCCTCGATCAGGCTTCTGGCGAAGCGGATGGACGAGCGCCTGAACGGGCATGGCTACGCCAAGGCCGCGTTCGACATGGCCTTTCTCGACCTCCTCGGCCAGAAGCTCGGCGTGCCCGTGTCGACGCTTCTGGGCGGCGCGCTCACGGATCGCGTACCGGCCTACTATTCGCTGATCGTCGGCCCGCCGGATGAAACGGCCAGGATCGCGGCCGACAAGGTGAAGGCAGGCTATCCGCGTCTGCAGGTCAAGATTTCGGGGCGTAATCTCGAAGAGGACGTGGCCACTGTCCACAAGGTCTGGGAGGCGGTCGGCTACAAGGCGCGCATCGCTGTGGACGGCAACAGAGGCCTGACGGCGGCCGCGGCAATCCATCTCGACAGGCTCTGCCAGGCGATCCCTTTCGTCCTAGAACAGCCCTGCAACACCATGGACGAGGTCGCGACGCTGAAGGGTCGCGTCACACATCCGGTCTATCTCGACGAGAGCACCGAGGACCAGAACGTGGTGCTGCGGGCGATCTCGCTGGGCATCGCGGATGGTTTCGGCTTCAAGGTCACCCGCCTTGGCGGCCTCACCAAGATGACGACCGTGCGCGACCTTTGCGCCATCCGCTCGCTGCCGCACAGCTGCGACGATGCCTGGGGAGGCGACATCATCGCGGCGGCCTGCGTTCATCTCGCGGCGACCGTCGAGCCGCGCCGGATGGAAGGCGCATGGATCGCCCAAGAGTATATCGACGGGCATTTCGACCCTGGCAATCCGATTGTCATCCGCGAGGGGCATATCGCCGTGCCGCAGCGGCCAGGCCTGGGCGTGAAGCCCGAGCCCGGCATGTTCGGCCAGCCGATCGCCACATACGGAGCCTGATCAGAGCAGGGGCGGTGCATATCGAGGCATCCCCCGACATCGAGGCACAAGCATTCATGGCGACCGTATACGGAGCCATGCCTGCGGCCCGGGCGTTTGATGACCCGGAACGTTTCGACGTGATTGTGGAAACGCTTTTTCGTCGCATCCGCGCCTGATGCCTGGCGCCAATGGCTGCCTCGAGCGGCAAGGCAGCCATGCGCGCCTTCGCCCGCGTGAGTGCTTGTTTGGCGGCGCGTTTCGTTGCCGGCAAAGGCGCGCCGCGCCTCAAGCCGGGCCGTTCTTGGCCGATTTTGCCAATTCCTGTTCCAGGTCCACCAGTTCCTTGCCGCCGGCCATCAGATTGAGCAGCTGATCGCGGTCGATTTCGCCCTTGGCGTAGGTGCCGGTGCTCCGACCGCGCTTCAAGAGCGTGAAGCGGTCGCCCACGACATAGGCGTGATGGACGTTGTGGGAAATGAAGATGACGCCGATGCCGCGCGCCTTGGACTGGACGATGAGCTTCAGGACCACGGATGCCTGATGGACGCCCAGCGCCGATGTCGGCTCGTCGAGGATCAGCACCTTGGCGCCGAAATAGACGGCACGCGCAATGGCCAGGCATTGCCGTTCGCCGCCCGACAGCGTGCCGACGGGCTGTTCGGGATCACGCAGCTGGATCCCCATGGCCGACATCTCGTCATGGGCGGTGCGGTTGGCGAAGTCGCTGTCGAACTGGCTGATCGGCCCGAACTTGCGCATCGGCTCGCGCCCGAGGAAGAAGTTGCGCGCCACGCTCATCAGCGGCACCAGCGCCAGGTCCTGGTAGACCGTGGCGATGCCGCTGTCGCGGGTATCGGCGGGCGAGGCGAACCGTGTCGGCTTGCCCTGGACGCGGATTTCGCCTTCGTCCGGCGTGTAGACGCCCGATAGCGTCTTGATCAGCGTCGACTTGCCGGCGCCGTTGTCGCCGAGCAGGCAATGCACCTCGCCGGGACAGACATCGAAAGACACGTCCTTGAGTGCGACGACCGAGCCGAAATATTTGCTCACCGATTTCAGTTCGACATAGGGCTCGGCCATCACCGGCTCCTCATGGCGCGGTTGCGTACATAGCTGTTGAACAGCACCGCGATGACCATCATGGCGCCCATGAACAGCTTGAACCAGTCCGTATCGATGCCGGTGTAGAAGATGCCCATCTGCACCACGCCGAAGATCAGGGCGCCGAACATGGCGCCGATGGCCGATCCATAGCCGCCGGTGAGCAGCGTGCCGCCGATGACGACGGCAATGATGGCCTCAAATTCCTTCTGCGTGCCGCGCAGCGTGTCGGCCGAGCCGGTGACCAGCACCTGGATCGCCGCGAACAGGGCTGCCGCGAGGGCGGTCATGACGAACAGCGTGATCTTGGTGCGCGCCACCGGCACGCCGAGATCGCGCGCGGCATTGGCTTCTCCGCCGGCGGCGAAGATCCAGTTGCCGAAGCGGCTGCGCGTCAGCAGCCAGGTGCAGGCCAGTGTCAGCACGATCCACCACACGATCGACACCGGAATGCCTGATATGGACGGCAGGCCGTCCGCCCGCTTGCCGATCAGGCCGATGTCGGAAAGCCAGGCGATCAGGCCGGAGAACACCTGCCCCGAGAACAGGCTGTTGAGCGGATCGTGCAACGCCAGCTCGTGCACGCCCGACACCTGGGTTCGGCCTGAGATGCCGCGCGTGAGGCCGAGCGTGAGGCCACGCAGCATGAACAGGCTTCCGAGCGTCACGATGAAGGACGGGAGGCCGGTCCTGACGACGGCGAGCCCGTTCAACGCGCCGATGCCACCGCAGACGGCAAAGGTGAACAGCAGCGAAAGCCAGATCGGCCAGCCCCAGAACACCGAAGGGATGGCGATGAGGATGCCGGCAAAGCCTATCATCGAGCCAACCGACAGGTCGAACTCGCCGGCGATCATCAGCAGGGCCACGGGTGCGGCGAGAATGCCAAGCTGGGCCGAGACTTCGAGGAAGTTGACGATGCCCTTGGCACTGAAAAGTCCCGAGCTTCCCGCCGTGACGGCGAAGAACACGAAGACCAGCACGGTGCCGGCCGCCGCGCCAAGTTCCGGCCTGCTCAACAGGCGGCTCAGGCGTGAGACCGACCGGACCCGCTCGTCGCGAATCTCTGAAACCATGACTGCTTTTGCCCTTCAGCTAGTAAAAGCGGCCGGAGCGAAGCCCCGGCCGCCAATGTCAGCGCTTGCCGAGTTTCGACAGCTCGATAACCGAGGCGGCGGTGTCCTTGGTGACGAAGCCGGGGCCGGTCGGATAGTCGGCGATCGGCATGATCTTGTACTTCTTCCAGAGGTCGAACATGGCGACCGGGATGTAGCCCATGGCATATTGCTGGGCGTCGATGCCCCATTCCATCTTGCCGGCGACGACGGCCTGCAGGATCGTGGGGGAGAGATCGAACGTGCCGGTCTTCACCTTGCCCGAGAGGCCCATTTCATCAAGGGCGGCCAGCGTTGGCTCGGCGCCGCTGGCGCCGACGGCGAGGATGAACTGTGTGTCGGCATGAGCGGTCATGTAGGCGATCACGCGGTTCTTCATTTCGGTCGGGTCGATGACGCCGTTCATCACGGGGACGTCGACCCCCAGACCCTTGGCAAAGCCGGCGCAGCGGTCGTCAAGGCTCGAATTGCCGACCTCATGGTTGGCGCAGACCGCCTTGGTGAGCCCGAGCGCCTTGATGCGCTCTCCGGCCATGACACCCGCCTGGAATTCATCCTGCCCCATGAACAGCAGGCCGCCAAGGTCATGGGTGAGCTTCGAGCCGCCGGAATCGATGACGATCACCGGGATGCCGGCGGCGACCGCGTTCTTGACCGGCGTCGAAAGGGCGGCCGCGTCGGGGATCGAGACAACCATGCCGTCGGGCTTCGAAGCCGTGATGGCGTCGATCATCTGCGCCATCTTGGCCATGTCGAAGGTTTCGGGCGCCAGGTATTCGGCCTTGACGCCCAGGGTCTTGGCGGCATCGTCCATGCCGTTCTTGACCACCGACCAGTAGGGGTCGCCGCTCTGGCCATGGGTGACGAACACCACGCGCGTCTCATCGGCGGCCGCAAGGGTCGTGGCCGCCGCCATCATCGTGAAGCCGGCCAGCAGGCCAAGCGCAGGCTTTACTAATTTCGCAAGCGAAAACATAGAACCTCCTGTTTGTTTTCCGCCGCCGCAATTACGGTCGGCGGTTCCAGTTGCCCCTTTATTCCAGTTCCATTCCTCAGCACTGGTTCCCTGGGGGCCGCACGCGGCCCCAATCATTCAATGACGGTAAATCCGGCTTCCTTCGCCATGCGCAACAGGTTCTGGAAGCCCATTGTCGCATAGGTCAGTGGGATCGCCCTGCTGGGATCCTGCTCGGCCTCGACGACCAGCCAGCCGCTGTAACCATTGTCGGCCAGCACGCGCAAAATAGTGGGATAGTCGATGGAGCCGTCGCCGGGAACGGTGAAGATCCCTTCCATGACCGCGCCCATGAAACTCATGTCCCTGGCGCGGGCACGCTCGAGCACGGCCTTGCGGGTGTCCTTGCAATGCACATGCACGACGCGTTTGACCTGCGCCTTGATCAGGGCCAGCGGGTCGCCGCCCGAAAAGATCGAATGGCCGGTGTCGTAGAGCAGGCCGACCGCTTGGCCGGTGTGGCGCATCAAGAGGGCCACTTCGGCATCGGTCTCGACGATGGTCCCCATATGGTGGTGAAAGGCCATGCGCACGCCGAAATCCGCCATCCGTTCAGCGAGTGCCGTCAGCTTGCGGCCATAGGCCGGCCATTCCTCCGCGCTGAGGACCGGGCGCTGCGAGATCGGCCCCCAGATGGCGTTGTGGCGCCCGCGCGAGGTGTCGGCATAGACAACATGAGTCGAGCCCATATCCTTCAAAAGCTGGAGATGCGGCGTGATCGCATCCATCTCCGCGCCGACGTCCTTTTCGTCGCAGCGGCCATCATACCAGCCGGAAACCACCGCAAGGCCATGGCGCTGCATGATCGGCTTCAGTTCGGACGACCGGCGCGGAAACTTGCCGCCAAGTTCGGTGCCGGAATAGCCGGCCTGCCTGGTTTCTGCCAGACACACCTCCAGCGGCGTGTCGCCGCCGAGTTCCGGCACGTCGTCATTGGTCCAGGTGATCGGATTGATGCCGATGCGAACCTTCACGGGCGAACTCCTGATTGCTTAGACTGGGCAAGGTGATGGCGGGCGAGGCCGGCCAGCAGCGTCATGTCGCGACGGGCATGCTCGGCGGTGTTGCGCACGGGCGTGCCTTCGACGATCGCCGACCAGAAGCCTTTCAATTCCTCGACGAACGCCTCCTGGTAGCCACTGCGGATGTCCGCGCTGGAAAGCGTGTGGCCGCTGCCGGTGCGAACCGTCAGCCGCGTCGGCTGGTGGTTGAGGTAGGGCGAGGGGAATTCCAGCTCGAGCGAGGCGTCGTCGAAGTAGAGCGTGATGCGCTCGCGATAGTCGGGCAGCCTCGGAATGGCGACATGCGCCATGGTCCACAGCGCCTGGCCGTCGAGCAGCCGGACAGTGCCCTGGCCGCCTTCGCCTCTGGCGAAAAGCGAGGCGCCGACAATTTCGCCATCGGCGACGCCGAGCGCATCGAGCAGCCCATGGACGGCGTTCACGTCATGGACGATCGAGGAACAATAGGCGCCGACAAAGCCGCGAAAGGCGTCGGGATGATCGATGCCGGGCACCGCGCGCTCCACCTGCTCGCGCTGCTTGGCTTCGGTCGAGGCAACCAACCCCTCCGCGACGTCGTCACCCCGGCGAGTGGAGGTGTGCCGGATGAAGGGCCAGGCGTCGGGATCGTTGACCTCGACCGAAATGTAGCGAAGCGTCCGCGCCGTGCCCGGCAGCATTTTCAGCGCCGCCTCGTAGCTCGGGTCGAAACGCTTCATGTAGCCGACCTGGAGCACCTTTCCGGCGCGATCCCTGGCGGCGATCAATTCGTCGATGTCCGCGGCGCCGTAGCAAAGCGGCTTTTCGCAGAAGACATGCAGCCCGCGGGCGAAGGCGGCGAGAGTCTGTTCGCGGTGCAGCGCGTCCGGCGAGGCGATGACCACGGCATCGAGCGGCATCGCGAGAAGCGCGTCGAGATCAGGGAATGTCTCGAGGCCGAATTCCTCGCCGACGAAGGCACGGACCTTGCGCGACGGATCGTAGACGCCAACGATCTTGAACTGCCGGTGCAACTTGAGCAGATTCGGTATGTGCTCGACCTGGGCGACGCCACCCGCCCCGATCACTCCCACTTTCATGCACTGCATCGGCCAGCCCCATCTGAATCCGAACGCTTTTTTCTTGAGCCTAGGACGCCTTTGGTTCCATTGTTAGAACCAGATTCCATTGATTTTCAGGAACCAGATGAAGACCAGTTTTCCCATCGACGGCATCGCCCTGGATCGCGACGGTCCCGTCAATCTGCACCGGCAGCTCTATGTCCAGTTGCGCGGCCTGATCGAACGGCGCGTGCTGCCGAGCGGCCATGCGCTGCCCTCGACACGGGTCATGGCACGGGATCTGAATGTGGGGCGCAACACGGTGATTGCCGCTTGCGACCAGCTCGCGCTGGAGGGCTACCTGGCCATACGGCCACGCAGGCCTTCGGTGGTCATGGACCTGCCGACCCGTTCAGCGGCAGCGGAACATGTGTCTGTCGAGGACGCCAATCCGTTATCGCTGCGCGGGCAGACGATGCTCGCCCAACCCTATCATCATGGCCGGCCGGGCATGCTCGCCTTTCATCCCGGCATGCCGGATCCGGACAATTTCCCGTTCAACACCTGGTCCAAACTGCTCAGCCGCCGCGCCAAATTCGCGCATATCGATCTTTTCGGCACCTATCACGTCAAAGGCTATCCGCCGCTTTGCGAGGCGATAGCACGCTACCTCACCGCCTCGCGCGGGGTGAAGTGCACCGCCGAGCAGATCGTGGTGACCAATGGCGCCCAGTCGGCCTTCGATCTGCTGGCCCGGTTGCTGATCGATGAGGGCGACACGGTGTGGATGGAGGAGCCGGGCTATTATGGCGCCGGTTCAGCCTTTGTCTCGGCCGGGGCGAAACTGGCGCCGCTGCGCGTCAGCAATGCAGGCTGGAACCTCGATCCGCCGCCTGTCATTCCGCGCATGATTTTCGTGACACCCTCTTGCCATCACCCGCTCGGCATAACCATGCCGATGGAACAGCGGCTCAATCTGCTGCATATGGCCGAGACCTGGCGCTCGTGGATCATCGAGGACGACTATGACGGCGAGTATCGGTTTCAGGGACAACCTATCCCGGCCCTGCAAGGCATCGGCGCGTCAAACCGGGTGGTGTATGTCGGGACCTTCGCCAAAATCCTTTTCCCGGCCATGCGCCTCGGCTTCATGGTGGCGCCCAAGGCGATCGATCACACGATCGTCTCGGCGCTGAGCGTCAGCGGCCAGTTCGCCCCGTTGCTGACCCAGGCCGCGCTCGCGGATTTCATGAATGAGGGGCATTTCACCCGCCATCTCAGGCGCATGCGGCGTCTCTACGCGGAGAGGCGGCAGTTCTTCCTGGAAAGCGCGCAAAGGCATCTCGGGGAATGGCTGGATTTCCACACGACCGAATCCGGCATCCAGGTCGTCGGGATTTTCCGCGGCAGATGCAGCGACAGGGCCGTTGCCGAGGCGGCCCTCCAGCAAGGCATCAACGTCTCGGCGTTGTCGATCCAGTACCGCCATGGCACGGAGCAGAACGGTCTTGTCATGGGCTTCGCGGCGGCCGATGCGCAGACGACCGAAAAGACGATGCAGAAGTTTCGCACCGCGCTGCAAAGCCATTTTTCGCGAATGAACGATCTCGGCTGAAAACCGGGATCGTTCGTTGTTTCGAAGACAGCGGCTCCTACGCCGCCTGCAATTCCCGTCGCGGCAGCGGCGGAAAGGCTATCGCTATGCCCGCCGCTCCGAGCCCGATCAGGGCCGAGCCGATGAAAAGCCAGTGATAGCTGGCGTAGGCGTCGAATATCATGCCGCCGGCGAGCGGTCCCAAGGCCATGCCGAGGCTGGACAGCATGGTGGCGGCGCCGAACACGGTGCCGAGGATACGCTGGCCGAAATATTCGCGCGCCAGCACGGCATAGAGCGGCATGACGCCGCCATAGGTGGCGCCGAAGATGACGGCCAGCATATAGAACTGGTCGAGCTGGCTGACCGTTAGATAGGCGGCGATGACGATTGCCTGGATCGCGAGGCCGGCGACCAGCACCGGCTTGACGCCCATCCGGTCGGCCAGCACGCCGTAGAGAAGCCTGCCGCCCAGGCCGGCGAGACCCTCGACACTGTAGATCGTGACCGCCGCCATGGGCGCGACGCCGCACAGCATGGCATAGCTCACCATATGGAAGATCGGGCCGGAATGGGCCGCGCAGCAGGCGAAAAAGGTCAGCCCGAGCACGATGAACTGCGGCGAGCGCAGCGCCTGGCCGACGCTCATGCCCGCACCCTCGGCGACCGGCGCGGAAGCCGCGTCGGCAATAGCGGGCTTGGGCGGCTGGCGCACCAACAGCACCGCCGGCAGCAACAGCACCCAGGCCATGATGCCGATATCGAACATGGCGGCGCGCCACTCATAGGCCGAGATGAGCCAGCGGGCGAAGGGCGAGATCGTCATCGGGGCGACGCCCATGCCGGCGGAGACCAGCGAAACCGCGAGGCCGCGGTGGGTGTCGAACCAGCCCGTGGTCAGCGCGATCATCGGCGCGAAGAAAGCGCTGGCGGCAAGTCCGACGAGGACGCCATAGGTGATCTGGAAGGTCAGGAGCGAGCCGGCGCGGCTGGCCAGTACCAGCGCCAGCCCGAGCAGCACGGCACCGATCGACACGACGAGACGGGCGCCGAAGCGGTCCGAAAGGGCACCCCAGGCGAAGCCGCCAAGGCCCATCACCAGGAAGTTGAGCGTCATGGCGCTTGATATGCCGGCGCGCGACCACTGCGTGTCGAGCGCCATCGGCTCAAGAAAGATCGCCAGCGAAAACATCGTGCCGATGGCGACACAGGACATCAGCGCGCCTGCCGCGACGATGACCCAACGATAGGAAAGGTTCATGCAAATCTCCCATGCCAGAGCGCAGCGCCGAGCGCTGCTTGCGTCCGAAGGACGCTTCCGTCGAGGCCGATCCTACAATCTGGTTGCATTTTTTATCCAGTTTGGAATGGCGCTGTTTTCCAGCTGCCCCCGCGCCTTGCGGGCGCTGTCAGATCGGCAGTTCCAGCGTGTATTTGATCGTCTGGCTGGGGACGTCGGTCTTGACGTTCTGGACGCCCTTGATGCGGCTCAGATGCTCCGACTGGAAGCGGCGGTAGTCGTCGATGCTAGCCGCCACGATGCGCACCATGGCGTCGCAGTCACCCAGCATCAGGTAGCATTCCATGACCTGGGGCAGCTTGGCCACTTCGGTGGCGAAATGCTCGATCGTGTCCTCGTCCTGTGCCTTCAGCCAGATGCGGGTGAAGAAGGTGAGGCCCTTGCCGATGCTGGCCGGGTTGAGCACGGCGACATAGCGGTCGATGACGCCGGCTTCCTCCAGCAGCTTGACGCGCCTCAGGCAAGGCGAGGGCGACAGGCCGACCTCGTTGGCCAGATCGTTGTTGGCCATGCGGCCGTCGCGCTGCAGCGCGCGCAGGATGCGTTTGTCGATGTCATCCAGCTTCATGGCTCACAATTCCATTTTATTGGCCACGCGTGACATCAGATGCCAAAATTGAACGACATACAACAATCTTCGCAACCAAATTGCGGAGAAATGTGGGTACATTTGCCGCCGGTATCATGAGAGTTCGAACCCAGGGAAGCGGCGGCCGCGAGGCCGGCCGATGGCAAGCCATGAGCATTTCACAGGCAGTCGAAGCGGCGGGCGATGGTTCGGGGTCAGAGTTCCGCCGCGGCGTGGCATCCTGCGCGCCGGTGCTGTTCGGCACCATTCCCTATGCGCTGGTGCTTGGCGCCCAAGCGACCCAGAGAGGACTGAGCCCGGTCGAATTGTCCATGATGACCGGGCTGAATTTCGCCGGCGGCTCGGAATTCGCGGCGATCCAGTTGTGGACGTCACCGCCGCATATCCTTCTCATCGTCGCCATCACCTTCCTGGTCAACAGCCGGCATCTGCTGATGGGGGCGGCGCTCGCGCCGTTCCTGCGCGACCTGCCGCGGGGCAAGGTGTTTCCGGCGCTGTTCTTCCTGTGCGACGAAAGCTGGGCGCTGGGCCTGGCCGACGCCAAACGGCGTGCCGCGGCGGGCATCACTCCGGCCTTCAGCCCCCGCTACTACATGGGCGCGGCCCTGGCGATGTATCTGACCTGGGTGGCCTTCACCACGCTGGGCGCCTTGCTCGGCCCGATGCTCGGCCATGTCGAGACCTATGGTTTCGACATGGCGTTTCCGGCCGTCTTCCTGGTGCTGATGCGCGGCATGTGGAAAAACGTGGCGGCGGCGCGGCCCTGGCTGGTCAGCCTCGTCGTCGCAGCCCTTGCCTATCTCCTCGTTCCCGGCGCCTGGTATGTCGCGGCGGGCGCGGTGTCGGGGCTGCTTGCTGCCTGGTTGATGGCAGGTGACGCATGATCGGCATGGCAACCCTGCTCACCATCGTGCTGATGGCCGGCGTCACCTATCTCACGCGGATCGGCGGCTATGTCGTGCTGCGCAACCGCGTGCTCAGCGCGCGCGCCACGGTGGTGATGGAAGCGGCACCGGGCTGCGTGCTGATCTCGGTCATCGCGCCTGCCTTCGTGTCGCGGAACCCGGCCGACCTTCTGGCGCTGGCGATCATCTTCGTCGCCGCGACGCGGTTGTCCATGCTGCCGACCGTGTTGACCGGGGTCGCTTCGGCGGGTCTGCTGAGGCATTTGATAGGCTAGCCCCGGCAAACTCCGCCATGGCGCCTGCGTCTACTGGACCGTGGACGTGATGCGCCGACCCTTGGTGTCGAACAGATGCAATTGGGTCAGGTCCGGCGCCAGGAAAACCTGCTGGCCAGGCATCACGGGAATCCGCTCGCGCAACAGCGCGCTCAGCGTGTTGTTGCCGGCCCTGGCCATGACCAGCGTTTCAGAGCCGGTCGGCTCGACCACTTCGACCACGGCCGGCACGCCGCTATCGGCGAGCCTGAGATGTTCAGGGCGGATGCCCCAGGCTGAAGCGCTTTCGCCCTGTTCCAGCGCCGGCAAGGGAAACACGGTGCCGTCGCCGGCCGTGAAGCCGTCCGCCGTCGTGCGGCCCTGCAGGATGTTCATCGACGGCGAGCCGATGAACTGGGCAACGAACAGATTGGCTGGCCGGTCATAGAGATCGAGCGGGGCGCCGACCTGTTCGACGATGCCGCCATTCATGACGACGATCTTGTCGGCCATGGTCATGGCTTCGACCTGGTCGTGGGTGACATAGACGATGGTGGTTCCCAGGCGCTGGTGCAGCGCCTTGATTTCGGTGCGCATCTGCACACGCAGCTTGGCGTCGAGGTTGGAGAGCGGCTCGTCGAACAGGAAGACCTTGGGATCGCGCACGATGGCGCGGCCCATGGCGACACGCTGGCGCTGGCCGCCGGAGAGCTGGCGCGGGTAGCGGTCCAGCAGATCCTGCAGCCCGAGGATCGTCGCGGCGCGCGCGATCTTGGCGTCGGTCTCGCTCTTGTCGGTCTTCTTCAGGGTCAGCGCGAAAGCCATGTTCTCGCGCACCGTCATATGTGGATAGAGCGCGTAGTTCTGGAACACCATGGCGATGTCGCGCGATTTCGGCGCGACGTCGTTGATGATTTTGCCGTCGAGCGCGATTTCGCCGGCGCTGATGTCTTCCAGCCCGGCGATCATCCTGAGCAAGGTCGACTTGCCGCAGCCGGACGGGCCGACCAGGATGACGAATTCGCCCGACGCGATATCAACCGACACGCCGTGGATGACCCGCGCCTTGCCATAGGCCTTCTCGACATCGGATATGGTGACCGCACTCATTTGTCGTTCCTCAGAAAGAGACCTTGTCGCCGCCCTTGAGCTGCAAGATCTGCCGCGCCTCGTCGGGGGTGGCGACCGAGGCGCCGAGACCCTCGATGATCTGGCGCACCTTCATCACCTGCTCGGCGTTGGATTTCGCCAGTTGGCCCTTGCCGATCCACAGCGAGTCCTCCAGCCCGACACGCACATTGCCGCCGAGCGCAATCGCCTGGGTGGCGATCGGCAACTGACTGCGGCCAGCGCCCAGCACCGACCATCGGTAGTCCTGTCCGAACAGGCGGTCGGCGGTGCGCTTCATATGCGCGACATCCTCCGGATGCGTGCCGATGCCGCCCAATATGCCGAACACGCTCTGGACGAAGAACGGCGCCTTGACCAGGCCGCGCTCGACGAAATGGGCCAGCGTGTAGAGATGGCCGATGTCATAACATTCGATCTCGAAACGCGTGCCGTTTTCCGCGCAGGTGCGCAGGATGTGTTCGATGTCGCCAAAGGTGTTGCGGAAGATGCGGTCGCGCGAGCCTTCGAGATAGGGCCGTTCCCAGTCGTGCTCGAAGGTCTTGAAGCGTTCGAGCATGGGATAGAGGCCGAAATTCATCGAGCCCATGTTGAGCGAGGCAACCTCCGGCGCGAAGGTCGCCGCCGGCTTGACCCGCTCCTCGACGCTCATCGTCGCCGCGCCGCCGGTGGTGATGTTGACCACGCAGTCGGAGCGCTGCTTGATCACTTTCAGGAAGGGCGCGAAGGCCTCGGTCGACTGGTCGGGCCGGCCATCGGCGGGATTGCGCGCATGCAGATGAACGATGGCCGCACCGGCCTCGGCCGCGCCGATCGCGGCGTCGGCGATCTCCTGTGCGCTGACCGGCAGATGCGGCGACATGGACGGCGTGTGGATCGACCCGGTGACCGCGCAGGTGATGATGATCTTGTTCTGGTTCGCCACTTGAAAGGATCCTCGCTTGTTTGCCCGCGCCTATTTCACCGCGCCCTGGGTGATGCCGGAAATGAACTGCTTCGACAGCACGATATAGAGCAGTGTGATCGGCAGCGCCGCCAGTGTCAGCCCGGTGAACAGCACGCCCCAGTCGGTGGTGAACTCGCCGACGAAGACGGTGAGGCCCTGTGGTAGCGTCTTGAGATTGTCGGAGGTGATCAGCACCAGCGGGAAGAAGAAGTCGTTCCAGATCGGAACCGCGTTCTGGATCGCGACGATGACCAGTGCCGGGCGCGCCAGCGGCAGCATGATGGAGCGCATGATGCGGAATTCGCTGGCGCCGTCCATGCGAGCGGACTCCTCCAGCTCGCGCGGCAAGGTCCTGAGGAAGCCGGTCATGATGAACACCGCCGAGGGAATGCCCATGGCGACATAGACCAGCACCAGGCCGGCATAGCTGTCGACCAGGCCAAGCGAATCCAGCTGGATGAACAGTGGAATGATCGCCAGCTTCAGCGGCACGGTCATGCCGCTCAGGAAAAACATCAGCACCAGCGCGCTCAGCCGGAACTGGTAGCGGGCGATCGCGTAAGCCGCCATCGTGCTGAACAGAAGGATCAGCACCACCGCGGCCGCGGTGATGCCCACCGAATTGGCGAGGTAGCGCACGAAATTGGTTTCGCTCCACACACGTTCGGCATTGGCCAGCGAAAAATGCGCCGGCAGGGCGAAGGGGGAGCTGAAGATCTCGGCATTGGTCTTGAAGGACGACATCACCATGACGAACAGCGGATAGATCATGATGACGGCGTTGATCGCCAGCATCAGCTGGATGGCGCCGTTCTTCAACAGCTCGCCTGTTTCCCTGGTGCCGACCGCTGTGCTCACAGTTCGATCTCACGACGGCGCAGGTAGCGAAGCGCGATTGCGGTGACGCCGGCAACGATAATGAACATCATCACGGCCAGCGCGCTGCCCTGGCCGAAATCCTGGATGCCTGTCGTCGTCGAGCCGAAGGCGGTGCGGTAGAAATAGAGGCCGAGCACGTCCGTCGCGCCGCCGGGCGAACCGGTGAGGCCGGCCATGACATAGGGGATCTCGAACCAGTTGAAGCTGCCGATGAAGGTCAGGATGGTGACGATGGTGACGCTGGGCGCGATCAGCGGCCAGATGATGCGGGTCATCAGCACATAGTCGCCGGCGCCGTCGAGGCGGGCGGCCTCGATCACTTCCTTGCTGATGCGCTGCATGCCGGCGAGCAGCACCAGTGTCGGGAAGCCGAGCCAGTGCCAGATGTTGGCGAACAGGACGCTGCCCAGCGCCGTCGATTCATTGCCAAGCCAGGGGACGGCGCCGATGCCGACAAGCGCCAGCGTCTGGTTCACCAGGCCGAACAGCGGATGCAGGAACAGCTTCCACAGGAAGCCGACGATGACCGCCGAAAGCACGACCGGAAGAAAGACGATGACCTGGTGGATGCGGTGACCGGGCAGGGCTTTCAACAGCGAATAGGCGAGCAGGAAGGCGGTGCCGTTCTCGAACACCATCAGCGCCACGAAAGCGATGATGTTGTGCTTCAGCGCATTGTAGGTCCAGCCGCTATAAGGCTGTTCAAACAGCACCTTGCGGAAGTTTTCAAAGCCGATGAATCCGGTCGGTTGCAAGCCGTTGAACTCGTAGAAGGCAAGGCGGAAGGCCGAGAGCAGCGGCCACAGCACGAACAGCACCATGACCACCAGGGCCGGTGTCAGCAGGGACGCGATCCAGAGTGACCGGCGCCACGGAAAGGCTTTTGTGGTGTGGCGCCGGCCGATGTTCATGTCACTTGCCCTGGAAAGGCTTGTACCATTTGGCGAGACCGTCGGTCAGGTCGGCGGCCAACTGGTCAGGGGTGATCGAACCCGACATCATCTTGGTGATGTCGCCCTGCAGCAGTTCCGATCCCGTCGGCTTCTCGAAACGGAAGTAGACGACATTGATATGCGGCATGGCGGTTTCGTTCAACTTGGCGACGTGGGCGAGCAGCTCGTCCTTGATGACGACGCCCTTGATGGGCGAGATGTTGCCGAGAAGGGCGGAGAACTTGTCGCCGAACTCCTTGGTGCCCATCCAGTTGACCAGCTTGAGCGCCGCCCCCTTGTTGGCTGACTTGGCGTTGACCGCATAGCCGCCGTCGAAGAACTTGGTCACCTGCGGTGTATCGCCGGCCTTGGCCATGGGCGGGGCGACGAAGTCCATGTTGATGGCCGGGTTCTGGCTCCTGTAGGTGGCGATGTCGAAGCTGCCGCCGGCCAGCATCGCCGCCTTGCCGCTGATGAACAGCTGGCCCGCGGTGTCGTAGTCGATGCCTTCGAAACCGGGAGGCATGTAGTCGCGCAGTTCGAGCAGCTTGCCGAGCGCCGCGACATAGCGCGGGTCCTTGAAGGTGGTCTTGCCCGACGTCAGGTCGCTGACGAAATCCTGGCCGAGGAACGGGTTGGTGAAGATGGCCACGAACATCTCGTTGAACCAGCTGGTGCCCATGCCGTTGGCGAGGGGATAAATACCCTTGTCCTTCAGCGCCTTGCTGACGGTGATGAACTCGTCCCATGTGGTCGGCGGCGTCAACCCGGCCTTGGCAAAGACGTTCTTGTTGATGAACAGGCCGAGCGTCTGCGAAGCGAAGGGCAGGGAATAGACCTTCTTGTCGGCGCGGTAGGTGCCGGCCACCAGCGCATCGGCGGGCTGGTTGGCGAGCGAGGGGACGGTGGTGAGATCCTGCGGCTCGAAATAGCCTGATTTAACGAACTGCTCCAGCCAGCCGTAAGCATGGGTGTGGATGACGTCGCCGCCCTTGCCGGCGGCCAGCGCCGTCGAGACGATGGTCGGGTAGTTCTCATCCGGGAACGACTCGAACTTCACATGGATGTCCGGGTTCTCCTTGGTGAAATCGGCGAAAAGTTCGTTGTAGGCGGCCTTGTCTTCCTGGCGCCAGGTCCAGAACGAGATGTCGGTTGCATGCGCCACGCCGGCTGCCAATCCCCATGCGAAAGACGCGGCCGCGAGGGCCAGACCCATCCTTCTCCTGCTCATGTTGCAATCTCCCAATGCGCTTGATGCGCTTTTTACGACGATTATCAAATCATAGTTCTTGCCGTCTGGAAAGATAGTTTGTAAAGTTTCCTAACTAATGTGAATTGGACGCGGCAACCCGCTCCGTCCGGCATGCGCGGTGGATATCGGTGACCCAGAAAATCATTGCAGGCGTGGATATCGGCGGCACCAAGACGCGCATCATGGCGTATCTGGGCGAGCGCATGATCGCCGACGAGGTGCTGGTGACGGAGAGCTGGCGCATTCGCCAGATGGAGACCGATGCGACGACATTGGCCGGCATCGTCACCAATCTGTGCGGCGGCGTCGCGCCCGCCGCGTTGGCGGTCGGCGCCCATGGCTGCGACACGGGTGAACAATGCCTGCACTTCCAGGCGCTGCTGGCAGCCAGGACCGGCGGCGCGGTGCAGGTGGTCAACGACGCCGAGCTCATGGTGCCGGCCGCCGGCCATGTCGATGGCATCGGTGTCGTCTCCGGCACCGGCTCCATCGCGGTGGCGCGCACGGCTGACGGCAAGATGCTGGCGGCCGGCGGCTGGGGCTGGATCCTCGGCGACGAGGGCAGCGCGCCGGCCCTGGTGCGCGAGGCCGCGAAGGCAATCCGCCACAGCCTCGATCGGGGTCAGCAGGGCGATCCGCTGATTGCCGCGCTGATGCGCGAACTCAACACCGACGACCAGACCAAGCTCGGCATCCTGCTCAACGAAACGCGCGGTGCCGCGGTCTGGGGCCGATATGCCAACGCCGTGTTCGATGCGGCGATCGCCGGCTCGGTGCTGGCAAACCGCGTCATTCGGGAAGGCGGGGCTGGGCTTGCCGCGCTGGTCGAACTGTTGATCGAACGCGGCGCCAATCCCGCCCTTGTGGTGGCCGGTGGCGGTGTCATTTCGGAGCAGCCGATGCTGATGACGGCATTCGTCGAGGCCATGGCAAAAGTGTCGCCGTCGAGCCAGGTGCTGCTGCTGCGCGAGCCACCGGTGCTTGGCGCGGTCGCCTTGGCCAGGCGACTGCTCGTCGGCCAAGGGTTGTCCTCACAAATTGGAGCCATTTGAATGCAGCAGCGTATCGGTTATCGCCAGGCGGTGGCGCGCCAGACGGAAAGTCTCGAGATCGGCCGGGCGTCGGTGGCCGCGGCGCTCAAGGGTCTCGATCTCAGCGCTTTTGCCGGCAAGACGATCGGGCTTGCAGGCATCGGCGCCAGCTATCAGGCGGCGCTGGCCGGCGCGCTGTACCTGCGCGCTTCCGGCATCAGGGCTTTCGCCTACACGCCGACCGATCTCTATGGCCGCACGGATGAAGCCGCCGATGCCTTCATCGCGCTCTCTGCCTCGGGGCAGAGCCGCGAAATCTGCGATGTCATGCGCGAGGCATCAGCGTCGCCACGCCTGGCGGTTTGCCGGGGCAGCGACAATCCGCTGGCTGATCTGACCGGCGCGGTGCTGGCCACGGATTCGGGCGCCGACAATGGTGCGAGTTCGACGGGCTACACAGGGACCTTGCTGGCGCTCGGCATGCTGATCGACAGGTTTGCCGGCAACGGTTTCGACTGGACGCGTTTGCCCGGTGCTGTCGCCAACGTCCTGTCCGGCGCACAACAGGCGGCCGGGCAAGCGGCGCGGCTGCTGCAAGGCAGGACGTCAATCGACATTGTCGGCGCCGGTGTCGGCTTCGCCAATGCCGGCGAGGCCGCGATGCTGATCCGCGAAGCCGTTCGGGTGCCGGCCTCGGGATGGGATACGCTGAACTACCTGCATGGGCCGATGGAATCTCAGGATGTGGCCACCGGCGTGATCGCCATCGGCGACGGCCGCGAGGTCAAGATCGCGCAGGACATGGCCGGCTTCGGCTGTCCTTGCGCGCTGGTGACGAGGCGCACGGATGTCGCCGATGCCGAAAGTCTGGTGGTGATCTCCATTCCAACCCTCGGCAACGCCATGGCGGACGCCATATTGGAAATCATCGCCATCCAGCTTGTCGCCGGCGACATGCAGGACGCGGCCGGGCTCACGGACATCACCTTCCGCTATCGCCAGACCGACACCAAGCTTAAGCCGTGGTCGCCGACGGAAGTCTGACGTCAGCGTGGAAATTGCCAAACAGGCTGGCAATGGGGCATTGAGAGAGGGATGCGGCTTTCGAGTCGGGGCGGCGATCTCGCTTTCACCGACTGGAGGCAGGATTTCGGGCAAAGGTCGAACGGCTGAGATGGCGGCTGCGGAAATCCCCAATCTGACCGACAGCGCCCGCGCCGTGCTGCGCCTGCTCGCTTCGCATGGGCCGGTGACACGGCCGAAGCTTGGCGCCATGCTCGACCTGTCGAAGCCGACCATGTCGGCGGCGGTTTCGGAACTGAGCGCGCTCGGCCTCGTCGCCTCGCGTGGGATTGAGCGCGGCGCCATCGGCCGCACGGCGACGATCTACGGCATCGGCCCGGGTGCGGGTTATGCGATCGGCATCGATGTCGGCGCCGCCCAAGTGCGCGCTGTGGCCTATTCGATGGACGCGCAGAAGCTGGCGTCGGCGGAAGAGCCCATCCCGGAAACGATAGCCGGCGATGCCGACGAGATCGGCGCCGTCGTGCTGTCGGTGGCGCGTGCCACCATGGCTGGGGTGGCCAGGAGTTTTCGCGCGCTGCGCGCCATCGCGGTGGCGGTGCCGCGCATCGTGTCCAACGATCGTTTTGACCGCCCTGGTGGGCCGTCCGCCGTGCTTGGCCTGCTGCGCCGCGGCATCGAGGTGCCGATCATCCTGGAAAACAACGTCAACTGCGCGGCCATCGGCGAAATGCATTTTGGCGCCGCGCAAGGCCACCAGACCTTCGCCTTCCTGCAGGTTGGCGTCCGGGTCGGCCTCGGCTTCATCACCGAGGGGCGCCTGTTTCGCGGCGCCGGCGGTGCGGCGGGCGAAATCGGCCGCATGCCGTTTCCGTGGTCGACCAGCGAGACGCCCTATCGTGAGGGGTTGGAACACTATCTCGGCTCACGGGCGCTGATCGAGCGCTGCCGTGTCGACTGGCCAGAACATGAAGGAATGCCGCCGGACTCGGCCAAGGATCTGTTCGCGCGTGCTCTGGAGGGCTCGCCGCCGGCGGTGGCGGCCGTGGCGCGCCATGCCGCCGATATCGGCAGGCTGGCGGCGGGCTGCATCGGCATGCTCGACCCCGGGCTGATCGTGCTTGGCGGCGGCGTCGGCAGAAACCCGCTGATGACGGACAATGTCGCGCATGTCGCGGCGGAACTCGCCTGGCCGACACGGATCGCCGTCAGCTCGCTGGAAGACGGCGGCACGGCGCTCGGCGCGATGAAGCTGGCTGTCGATTACAGCCTCGGGCTGATGCTGCGCGAAGGCCGCCATCCGGCTGTCGTGCTGCCACCGCTGTCGGAGCAGCAGCAGGACGCGACGGGTACGACTGGGCATGCAGGGGACGGCTGATAAAACAAAAGGCAGGCGCGGGGCGCCAGCCTCTCAGTTCAGATGATCGGTGGCCAACATTGCACCAGCTGTTTATATTCCCTCCGATTTCCGTTCGATAATTTTTCGACTTATGGCTTCGGCATCCCAGTCATCTTTTTGAAACATTCGTCAAACGACAGATTACGACAGAGGTCACCAAGAACGCCTGCGGGCACTTGTTGTGTGGCATGGGGTTGTGGGAATGTTTTCGCGGGCTCATCTGAGCCTGAAAGAGCGGCGGCAAGTTTGATAAGCACAAGGATGATCAGAACCCACACCCACCCGGAAATGGGTGATTGACGCGCCGAACCGGTGGTCTGGCTCGATGGTGCGATCGTTTCGGGCTCAGGGTCTTGTCGCGGCGTGGACGCAATACGATATTGGGGTGCCGTCTCAGGATCGATTAGCGCGTGCAACCAGTCAAGCTGTTGACGCTCCCAATAGTTTGATCCGCGATTGCGTGTCCAGCCAAAGCGTTCGTCAAGCAAGTCAAGCAAGCGCGGCATCATCCAGGGCTTGGCCAACGGACGCTGCCGCTCGCCAAAGCCTGATTGCTCGCAAACATAGGTCCGCATTCGGGTTTCAAACTCTTGAATATCATCAATCGTCTGCAGGAGCTCGCCATCCAGAATGGCCAGCCAGCTGTCTATTCTCTGCCATTTCGATGGTTCGGCGATAAGCGTTTCAACAGCATTCATGGCGCGCAGGGCAGGCGCTTCGATGGCAATTGAAGCCGTGCGGGCAAGAGCCGCTTCTCTCGGCGCATGTGGTTCGATATTTTCGATAAGGAGCGTCTCGATATCATCTTCGATGGCCCGTAAAGCGTGCGCTTCGAGGGTAGCGGGAACCGGCCTCTCTTTGGGTACCGGCACGTTCTTCAACGCGAGCGCGTCGATGTCTTCGGCAATGTGTGCCTCGTCAGGCGAAGTAATTTCCCTGAAATACTCCCGCCTGTTGACTTGATCGCGCGCCTGCTCGAATGCCTGACGCAATGCGATAAAGCTGTCGCGATCGCCATTGATGTTGATCAGTTTGAGCTTTGTAGCGTAGGCGCGCTTGATCTCGCGTTCGGTGACGTCTTTCCCGTCGGATATTCCGAGCGTGGAAAAAGCATCAATAAACATCGTACTTCTCTAACGCTTCGAGTTCTTCCGTGATTTGGGATCGCGCGGCGGCGATTTCCTTGGGGTGTTGCCGGGCAAGGGTCGCCTCGAATTCCCCAAGCCGTGCCGACAACACCTTGCGTTGCGGCCCCAAGGCATTTTCAAAAGCTTTCGTGATGCGCGCGACAAGCGCCGCGTTAACCGCTTCTTCGCGTGGGTGGATCTTGATCCGTTCAAGTTCCGCCAGGCGTTGCAGAATGTCTTTTTGCGAAAGAGCGCCCGGATTGCCTTCTATGACAAGTCGATGAACCTTGCCGTTGGTGACGACCGTTGCGATGACTTCAAGCACTCCGGACGTATCGTAGGTAAAGCGAACATCGACCGCTTCATTTGCGTTGTGATTGACGGGAATAGGAACGCTCAATGTGCCTATCTTCACATTGTCGCGTACCAGCGGCGCCTCGCCCTGAAAGACATTGAGTTCCACTTTCTGCTGGCCAGGAACGGCACTATAGAAACGCTCAACCCGGCTCGCCGGAATGACCGTGTTGCGCTCAATGATCGGAGCGAAATATCCGGGCAGGGTTTGGCCGTTCGGTCCGACTTTGTGGTTTGTCTCGATACCCAAGGTGAAGGGTGAAACATCGGTCATGACGATGTCGTCGAGCGCCTGATGCCGGGAAGCAAGCCCGGCCTGTACAGCCGCGCCCAAGGCCACGACATGATCGGGGTCGAGATCATGTTCCGGAAAACGCTTGAAAAGTTTGGTTATTGCAGACTTGATGACCGGCATTCTCGTTGCGCCGCCAACGAGTATGATCCGGTCGATCTGGTCGTTGCCTAGGTGTGCGTCGCGCATCGCGCGCTGTAAAGGGGCCTTCATCCGGTTGACTAACTGCGTCGTTGCCTCCTCAAAACGATCTGCAGAGACAGAGAGATGCTTCTGCTCGCCGTCCAGGACATATCGGATATCGGCGTCTTTGCTGGTTGAAAGCTTGTGCTTTGCTTCGTCAGCCAGCGCACGCAGCCGTGACAGATCTCCCTTCCCCAAATCATCACGGCCAAGATCCTTGCCCAGCAACGCCACAAGGATATCCGTGAAGTCTTCTCCGCCCAGAAATGCGTCCCCGGCCGAGGCCCGCACCTCCATAACGCCAGAAAACATCTCCAGAATTGAAACGTCGAATGTGCCGCCGCCAAGATCCACGACGAGAAAGGTGCTTTCATCGTGCTTGCGGTGCAGGCCATAAGCCAAGGCAGCCGCGGTCGGTTCATTGATCAGCCGGCTTACCTTAAGGCCCGCGAGTTGTGCGGCAGCGATCGTTGCCTTGCGTTGCACATCGTTGAAGTAGGCCGGCACGGAAATAACCGCATCGTCGATAGGGTGCTGGAGATGCGCCTCCGCATCCGCTTTCAAGGAGCGCAGAACGAACGCGGACAACTCTTCCGGTCGAAATGTCTTGCGGCCGAGACGAACCACATGGTCCGTGCCCATGTAACGCTTGAATCGTGCCGTGCTTATATCGGGATTGGACACGAGCCTGTCCTTGGCTGCCTGGCCGACCAGCAAGTCACCGCTGTCGCTAAGTCCAACGGCGGAAGGCGTCAGAAAAGCGCCGATAGCATTGGGGATCAATATGGGGCCTTGTTCGGTAAAATGAGCTACCAACGAATTTGTCGTGCCAAGGTCAATGCCGAGAATTGGGAACTCAGACAAACAAGTCTCCATGAGCGGTTTTGAGGTGGCTTGTCATTCATCACGCATGTGACTTGCGCTTACTGTACTTGGCATAAAACTCAAAATGGAACTTATCTGAACAATCAAACACATGTGAAGAGGATTTACCCGACAAAGCGCATACGGTTACGTGGCGATCTCGCAGCGCGTTTCACGACATGCACTGCTCCGTTCCGGTTGACGTTCCTGGAACAACAAAAAAGGCAGGCGCCGGAGCGCCTGCCTTTTTTGAATTCGGGTCGGGAATGGCCTGCGCTTACGCAGCCGCAGCAACCTGCTGGCTGGCCACCACGGCGTCGACCTTGGCGGTCGCCTTGGCGAGCGCCGCGGTCACCGCGTCGGGGCCCATGCCGACGCCTTCGATGCGGATGACGTCGACGTCGGTCATGCCGAGGAAGCCGAGCACGCCGCGCAGATAGGGAACCGCGTGATCGAACTGGATGGCAGCACCTTCGGAATAGATGCCGCCCGAAGCCAGCACGATATAGACCTTCTTGCCGGTGACGAGGCCCTTGGGGCCGTTCTCGCCATAGGCAAAGCTTCTGCCGGAACGGGCGATGTGATCGACCCAGGACTTCAGCGTCGAGGAGATGTTGAAGTTGATGAAGCCGGTGGCCAGGATCACCGTGTCGGCGGCGAACAGCTCGTCGAGCACGACGTCGGAGACGCCGACGACTTCAGCCTGGCGCGGCGTGCGCGCTTCGGCAGGCGTATAGATGCCGGTTGAATAGTCGGCATCGATATGCGGCAGGGGGTTGGCGACGAGGTCGCGCACGACAAGCGTGTTCGACGGGTCGGCGGCGAGGAGTTTCTCGGCGAATTCGGTGGCGATGCGGGTTGAGTGCGAGGCAGCGCCGCGCGGGCTCGAGGTTACAAGAAGAATGGACATAGCGGGTCTCTCCAGTGGAATGAATTGTCCCGCTGTATATGGGGCTATCAACCCATCAGATAAACTGGTATATTTTCTATACAATCCATCCACAAAGTAGGTACAATGGCGCAACCCAACCCGACCCTCGATCAGCTTCAGATCCTTGTCGCCGTTGCCGATACCGGGAGCTTCTCGGCCGCCGGCCGCAAGCTCAACCGCGCCCAATCGGTCATCAGCTACGGCATCGCCAATCTCGAGGCGCAGCTTGGGCTGAAGCTTTTCGAACGCGAGGGCACCCGCGAGCCGCAGCTGACCGAGATCGGCCGGGCGATGCTGGAGGATGCAAGGCGCATGATCGGCGTGCTGCAGCGTATGCGTTCTCGGGTCGACGGCCACCATCATGGGCTGGAGGCGGAAGTCGCGCTGTCGGTCGATGTCTCGTTGCCCGCACCGGTGCTGGTGCGGGTGCTGAAGGCGTTCGAGGCGCAGTTTCCTACCGTGATGCTGCGCCTGCATATCGGCACGCTCGGCGTGATTCCAGATCATGTCGTCAGCGGACAGGCCGATCTTGGCATTGGCGGCCTTCTCGGCGAGGTCGACGTGCATCTCATTCGCATTGGCTTCATGACACTGGTTCCGGCCGCCGCACCCAGCCACCCGCTGGCACAGTTGCCGAAGCCCGTGGCGATCGAGGATGTGCGCGAGCATATCCAGCTTGTCGTCACTGACCAGTCCGAGCGCACCAAGGGGCGCGACTATGGCGTCTTTGCCTACCGGACATGGCGGCTGACGGACGTGCGCACCAAACATATGCTGATGCGCGAGGGGCTCGGCTGGGGCGGGCTGCCGCGTTGGCTGATCGCCGACGACCTGGCCGCCGGTCGCCTCGTTGAACTCGATCTGGAACCCTACAAGGAAGTGAATTCGTCGCTGTTTGCCATGCACCGCGCCGATCGCAGCCCGAAGCCGGCCGCCGCCTGGCTGATCGAGGAGTTCAAGCGGGAGCTCGGCTGCTTCAACGAGTTCGAGCCGGGCGAGGTGCCTGGCGAGGAGTTGGAGACAATCCGTCAATCAGCGCCATGAGCACGGCGCGATAATCCTCGACTGACCCGCCGGCCTCGATGGCGAGTGCGGCGCGGTCGAAGGCGGAGGCAAGCAGCGCGGTCAGTGCATCCACCGGCAATCTCGTCATCATGTTGGCCCGCATCGCCGCGACCAGGCCTTCGCGCAGCGAGCGGTTGCCGTGGCGGTTGTCGACCGCATCCATGGCGGCGCGGCCGAGCACGGCCGGGCCGTCGAGCAGCAACAGCCGCGTGCGGCCGGGCACGCGCATGGCGGCGAGATAGGCGTCGGATCCGGCGATCAGCGCATCGCGGGCTTCGAGCGAGGGTGGCGAAGCGCGGTCGATCTCCTGCGCCACCGCCTGCGCCTCCTGCTCGACCACGGCGGCAAACAGCGCCTGCTTGTCGGCGAAGTGGTGGTAGAGCGCGCCGCGCGTCACGCCGGCCGCGACGACGATCTCCGGCGTGCCGGTCTCGGCATAGGATTTCTCGGTGAACAGCTTTCGCGCCGCCGCGATCAAATCGGCGCGCGTTGCCTCGGTGCGGTCGCGGTTGGAACGGCGTCCGTGGTCCTGTTGCATACATGCAGCCTGTATGTTAATTCAATTTACATACAGACTGTATGTTATGTCCAGGGAGAAGGAAAGATGAAGACCACCAGCTATTACCCGGTGCTGATGACCGGCGACGTCGCCGGCACGGCGGCCTTCTACGTCAAGCATTTCGGCTTCCAGCCGCTGTTTGAAAGCGACTGGTACGTGCATCTGCAATCCATCGAGAACAAGCGCGTCAATCTGGGCATTGTCCAGGGCGACCACGAAACCATCCCGGAAGAGGGGCGGGGGCGCACCTCGGGCCTGCTGATCAACTTCGAGGTCCGCGATCCCGATGCGGTCTACGAGCAGGTCCTGGCCGCCGGCCTGCCGGTTCTTCGAACACTGCGCGACGAACCCTTCGGCCAGCGCCATTTCATCACCAGGGATCCCAATGGCGTTCTGATCGATGTCATCAAACCGATCCCGCCCAGCGAGGAATTTCTGGCGCAGTACGCCGAGGGCGCCGCGGGGATGTGAGCGACTGTTCCGGGAGGGCTGTGGCCAGATTTATTTATCGCTGAAGTCCGCGCCGCCCCTCATTGCCCTGCCGGGCATTTCTCCCCGTATAGTGACGGGGAGAAAGACGCCCTCATCGGTGATTTCGCCAGCCATCAACCTTGCAAGAAAAGCGCCGAGGTTGCGTCCAGCCACCTTATCCCCGTCACTATACGGGGAGAAGGTGCCGGCAGGCGGATGAGGGGCGGCGCTGACGCGCGTTTTCCAGCAGCGATAGGCGATCACCCAGCCCGTGCCACCGGCGTCACCGCCACCTGGCTGACGCCGGTGCGACGCACCACCGTGCACAGCGTCTCGCGGCCGATGCGCTCGGCGTCGAGCATGCGCACGAGGTCGTCGACGCCTGTAACCGGGCGCCCATCTATTGCCGCGATGATGTCGCCCTCCTTGAGGCCGGCACTGTCCGCCGGGCCGTTCTTCTCGACGCTGCGCAGCCGCACTGCCGTGCTGGTCGACACCTGCGACAAAAGGGCGGCGCGGCGCGGCAGATTGGTGGTGTCGGCCGAGATGCCGATGAAGGCGCGGCGCACGCGGCCGAAGCGGATGATCTCCGAGATGACGAAATTGGCCGTGTTGGAGGCGACCGCGAATGCGATGCCTTGCGCGCCGTGGATCATGGCGGTGTTGACGCCGATGACTTCGCCCGCCGACGACACCAGCGGCCCGCCGGAATTGCCGGGATTGAGTGCCGCATCGGTCTGGATGACGTCGTCGATCAGCCGGCCGGTCGAGGCGCGCATCGAGCGGCCAAGTGCGGAGACGACGCCCGAGGTGACCGTCCATTCGAAGCCGAGCGGATTGCCGATGGCAATGGCGATCTGGCCGCGCCTGAGCCGCTTGGAATCGCCCAGCGGCGCGACATCGGCAAAGCTGCCGTCGGCGCGCACCAGGGCGATATCGGTGTCGGGATCGCGGCCGAGCACACGGCCCTCGCTGGACGCGCCGTCGGGCATCGACACGCGCACTGTTTTCGCGTCACCCACGACGTGGAAGTTGGTGACGACCAGCCCGTCCGGCGCAATCACGAAGCCGGATCCATGGCCGCCCTGGCCACCAATGCGTTCGATGCGGCAGACGGCCGGGCCGATGCGGTCGACAGCATCGGCGACCGTCATGGAATAGGCGTCGAGCAGCGTGTCGTCGGATTGGAATTTGGCGGCGGCGAGGGCCATGGGCGGGCTCCGTGTTTTCAGGCATGACGATGCCTTTGTCTTGTGCGTATCGCTGTTCCAAAACCGCTGAGCACTTTTGGGCAACACGCACTATATGTGCGGAGCGGCTGGAACCGCCGCGACCTGACCAGATGGCCAGTCAAACCGCCAACTAGCCGTCAGGCGAGTACCTCCAGGGGCGCCGTCGGGCGATATCTGGGACATGACGAACCCCAGGAGACCATCATGAGTGACTTCAATCTGAATGCGTTTTCGCAAGCCGTTGCCGACCTTGCGGCACAAGCGGCGCCGGCGACCGCGAGCTTCACTACCCATCATCAACGCACGGCAAGCGCCTTCCACTGGAGCGACGGCTATTTCGTCACCGCCGAGGAGGCGGTCGAGGCCGGCGAGGAGATCGAGCTGACGCTGGCTTCGGGCGAGACGGTGAAGGCCGAGCTCACCGGGCGCGATCCTTCGACGGGCGTTGCCCTGCTGAAGCCGGCAACTGCCGTGAATGCCGCGCCGCTGGCCAAGGCCGGCGCTGTAAGGCCCGGCAATGTCGCCATTGCCATCGGCAACAGCCAGGGCTCGGCGCTGGCGGTGTCGGGCTCGGTCGGCGAAGTCGGCCCGGCCTGGCGTTCAATGCGCGGCGGCACGATCGACCGGCGCATCAATCTGGCCGTCGGCGCCGGCGGCCGTTTCGAGGGCGGTCCGGTCCTCGACGCCAAGGGCGGGCTGATCGGCATGCTGTTGTTCGGGCCGCGCGGCCGGGCGTTGGTCATGCCCTATGAGACGATCGAGCGAGCGGTCGCGACGCTGCACGAGAAGGGGCATGTCGCCCGTGGCTATCTCGGCGCGGGCCTGCATCCGGTGCGCGACCGTGACGCGAAGGGCGCGATGGTGATGAGCCTCGACGACAATGGCCCGGCCAAGGCCGCTGGCCTGTCGCTGGGCGATATCATCGTGGCCTGGAACGGCGAGGCCGTGCACGGCCCGCGCGACCTGATCCGCAGGCTCGGCCCTGACAGCGCCGGCGCTTCCGTGACGCTTGGCGTGGTCCGTGGCGGCGAACAGCGCGATGTGACATTGACCATCGGCGAAAAGCCGCTGAGCTGAGAGGATTGATGGAAGCGCTCTCGAGCGACCGGATCATGAGTGACGGTGCCGCTTCGCGGCGGCTTGTGGTGCTGGTTGCGCTTGCCGATGCCGCGCGCGCCGAGCGCCTGGCTGCGACGCTTGCCGCCAGCGACGACCTGCTGCCGGTGGCGGCAGGCGGCGGCAGGGCCGACGTCGCCATCATCGACGACAGGAGCGGAGATGCCGTGCCGGCCTCGGTTCCACGGGTGCTGCTGGGGCGTGCGGGCGGCGAGCGCCCCGGCGGCGACGTGTTCGCCGTCATGCCCTCGGGCGCCGACGATCTGCTGATCGCCGCGGCGGCGCGGCTGGCGGCGGCCGGCTATCGCGTCACCAGCGATGGCGGCCACGGACGCGATGAGGATTTCAATACGGGCGAGGGTGCGCCATTCGAGGATGAACCGGCCGATGACCATGCCGTTCGCCCGGCGCTGTCGCCGCGCGAGGCGGAAGTGCTGGCGCTGCTCGCCGAAGGCGCGCCCAACAAGGTGATCGCGCGGCGGCTCAACATTTCGGTGCACACGGCGAAGTTCCACGTCGCCGCGATCCTGATCAAGCTGGGGGCCGCCAACCGCACCGATGCCATCGCGATCGCGATGCGGCAGGGGCTGGTGCTGGTCTAGCCTCCGCTGCGTAACCCACATGCAGGCATCTCGGGTCTTGCGCCGTGGTCGCCCGCCGCGCAAAGGTTCGCGCCTGCCATGTTGCAAGGGAGGCGCAAGGAATGTCGCTCAAGGGAAAGACGCTGTTCATCTCCGGCGGATCGCGGGGCATCGGGCTGGCGATCGCGCTGCGCGCGGCGCGCGACGGCGCCAATGTGACGATCGCGGCCAAGACCGCAGAGCCGCATCCGAAGCTGCCTGGCACGATCTACACCGCCGCCGAAGAGATCGAGCGGGCCGGCGGCAAGGCGCTGCCCGTGTTGTGCGACATCCGCGAGGAGGCACAGGTCGCCGAGGCGGTTTCAAAGACCGTTGAGAGATTCGGCGGCATCGACATCTGCGTCAACAACGCCAGCGCCATCCAGCTCACCGGCACGCTGGAGACCGACATGAAGCGCTATGATCTCATGCACCAGATCAACACGCGCGGCACCTTCCTTGTGTCCAAAATGTGCATTCCGCACCTGAAGTTGGCCAACAATCCTCACATCCTGAATCTGGCACCGCCGCTCGACATGAAGGCCAAGTGGTTCAAGAACCATGTCGCCTACACCATGGCCAAGTTCGGCATGTCGATGTGCACGCTGGGCATGAGCGCCGAATTCGCCAAGGACGGTATCGCGGTCAATTCGCTGTGGCCGATCTCGACCATCGACACGGCGGCGGTGCGCAATCTGCTGGGGGGCGCCACGGTGGCGGCAATGAGCCGGTCGCCCGACATCATGGCCGACGCCGCGCACGCCATCTTCATGCGGCCCTCGCGCGAGGCATCAGGCAATTTCTACATCGACGAAGAGGTGCTGCGCGCCGAGGGCGTCAGCGACTTTTCGGTCTATGCGCCCGACGCGGCCGGGCCGCTGGCCGGCGACTTTTTCGTGCCGGACGAGGTGTTTGCGAATTCGGAGACGAAGGTCAGAAGCATTTACTGATGGAAACCACGCCCTGCCGGCGCTGCCCCTCATCCGCCTGCCGGCACCTTGTCCCCGTACAGTGACGGGGACAAGGGAGCCTCACGCCTCGTCCTTCTTGCCTTTGCTCAGGCCCATCAGCCGGTCGATATAGGCCAGCATCAGCGCCGAGACGACGAAGGTGAGGTGAATGATGGTCAGCCACATCAGCTGGTCGGTCGAATAGGACGACGAGTTGAGGAAGACCTGCAAGAGGTGGATGGAGGAGATGGCGACGATGGTCGAGGCCACTTTGACCTTGAGCGATCCGACATCGATCGTGCCCAGCCAATGCACGCCGCTGCCATCCGGGTCGTCGAAGCGGCTGACGAAGTTCTCGTAGCCTGAGATGATGACCATCACCACCAGCGAGGCAACGAGGGCGGCATCGATCAGGCCGAGCATCTTCAGGATTGTGTCGGTGTCGCCGAGCAGGAACACCATGGTGATGAACTCGTAGAGCTTCTTGGCGAACGACAACGCATAGACGGCCAATGCCAGGCCAAGACCGATATAGAAGGCGACAAGAAGCCAGCGCGAGGCGAGGATGATGGATTCGATGGCGAGTTCGAGACGCTTCATAGAGTGGTTCCAGTTGTTCTCTGATCGGTGATCAGGCGGTATTTCGACCACGCGAACGCTTTTTGCAAGACAGCAAAAAACCCCGCCGGAGAGGGCCGGCGGGGCTCAATGCGTCCCGCTGGAGTCGGGACGGGGCAGGGAACGCCCAGTCCTGAATCTGGGGTGAGCGGGCTCGCGATTCAATGAGCCGGCTTTGATGCCGGGACAAATCTTCTTGAGCCGAGGCTCCGGATCCGAACCTTTCCCATCCCCGGCCGAGCCGGGGATGGGTGCTTCCAGCGTTGAGTCCGCAAATCAGGTCATGATTTTGAAATCATGATCTAATTGTTGCTGGCAACGGGTGCCACCAGCGACGTGATGCGGCGGATGGCGACACGCCGGTTCTCACGGTTGGGCGCCGAGGTGTTTACCTTCAGATACTCCTCGCCATAGCCCTGCGTCGTCAGGTTCTCCGGCGGGATGCCGAAGGCATTGGTCAGCGCTTCGGCAACCGCTTCGGCGCGGCGGTCGGACAGAGCAAGGTTTGCCTCCGGCGTGCCGACGGCGTCGGTGTGGCCTTCGATCAGGAAGGTCTCGGCCGGGTTCTTCTTCAACAGCTTCTCCATGGCGTTGGCGACGCCCTCGAGCTTCTGCACCTCGGTGTCGGAGATCGAGGACGAGCCGAATTCGAAGTTCAGCGTGTCGAGGTCGACGCGGCGCGCAATGTCGCGCACACGGGCCGAACGCTTGACCTCGTCGATCGAATAGAGGCGCTGGACCCTTTCCACCGGCGGCTGTTCGAGGAAGGTGTAGTAGTCGTCAGGGCTTTGGACGTCCTCGGAATCGAGGATGTAGTCACGGCGAGGGATGGTCAGCCGCATCGGCGGCAGGTCATCGCCGGGATCGCGCCAGTCGCCCTCATCCTGGTAGTCCCGCTCGTCGACATAGCTCAGCACATATTCGCGCCCGTCAGGCGTGATGCGTGAGCGCTGGATGACATCGCCGTAGCGGTTACGGATGGTGACGATCCGGATGCCGTTGTCGCGCTCGACCGTCTCGCGTGTACGGCCCTGCGGCAGGTCCTCGTAGTAGACGTCCCTGGCGCCGCGGTTCATGCGCCGACCTTCATTGCTCTGGACGATCGTCTGGCCGCCGAGCTGGATGATGACGCGGTCGCCGATCTCCTTGAGCACGTCAACGCCCTGGGGACGGCGGCGGTCGCGGATGTTCTCATCGGGCGCACGGTCGCGGCGCTTGCCCTTCTCTTCCGTCACCGGGACAAACTTTTCGGGCTTGATCTCCTGCTGGGCTGCCTTGTCGTCGGTTGGAGGCGGACCCTGGTCGACGGGAGCGACCGCGGGCTTCCGCCCCTGATCGCCGCCTTGCTGGGCGTTCTGGCCGCCATTCTGCTGCTCGCCACTCTGCTGACCGTTCTTGTCGCCCTGCCTGCGGCCGCCGCCCTTGCGTTCGGCGTCCTTCTGGCTGTCGAGGAGGGGGGCAGCGTTCTTGTCGGCGGGCGCTTCGCCCTGGACGGGATTTTCGCCCTGGACAGGCGCGGTCTTGCCGCCATTGGCCGGCTGTTCGCCGGTGGCTGGCTGCGCGCCCGTGACCGGCTGCTCGCCATTCGCGGGCTGTTCGCCCGTCGGCTTCTTGCCGTGCTTCTTCGTCTTGTCCTGGGGCTGCTCACCCTGGGTCGCCGGCTGTTCGCCGGCCGGAGCCGTTTCAGCCTTGGGCGTCGTCGCTTCGCCGGCGGGAGCTTGCTTCGGCGTCGGAGCGGCTTCCGGCGTCACCGCCGGGGCGGCGGGAGCCTCTTTCTGCTGGTCCGGCTTGTGTTTCCTGCCGGGCTTGGTCTGCTGGTTGTCGTTGGCGGGTTCTGTCTGCCCAGCGGGCGCCTGTTCGGCCGGCGCCTGCTCGGTCTGTTGCTGCTGGTCGCGCTTCTTCTTGCGCGGCTGCTGTTCTTGGGCGGCAGGGGCTGTCTGTTCGGCCGGCGCCTGCTCGGTCTGTTGCTGCTGGTCGCGCTTCTTCTTGCGCGGCTGCTGCTCTTGGGCGGCAGGGGCTGTCTGTTCGGCGGGAGCCTGCTCGGTCTGCTGCTGATCGCGCTTCTTCCTGCGCGGCTGCTGTTCTTCAGCGGCAGGGGCTGTCTGTTCGGCGGGAGCCTGTTCGGTCTGCTGCTGCTGGTCGCGCTTCTTCCTGCGCGGCTGCTGTTCCTCGGCGGCTGGAGCGGCCTGCTCGGCTGGCGCCTGCTCGGTCTGTTGCTGCTGATCGCGCTTCTTCCTGCGCGGCTGCTGTTCCTCGGTGGCTGGAGCGGCCTGCTCGGCTGCCGGTGCCGCCTTCTCGGCGGGGGCCTGCTCGGTCTGCTGCTGGTCGCGCTTTTTCTTGCGCCGCTGCTCCTGGTCGCTCTGTTGTCCCTCGTCGGCGGGTGCGTCCTGGGCCAGAATCAGCGGCGTTCCACCGCGTTGCATGGTGTCGAACGCGGCATTTCCCTGAAGCGGGAACGCGCCCAACGGCGCGGATGCCATCAGCAGGCCAAGTGCGGTACCTGCCAGAATCCGTGGTTGGCGTTTCATCGAAAGCTCTCCTTGTGGGGTCCCATCCTTGCCGAAACCGATCTTGGACCGATTGGTTCCAGTTTGGTGGGGATAGATGCCGTACAGGGCGATTGGCCGGCCTTTTGAAGGCAACTTCATGTCATTAGGCCAGCCTAAGGTCCGATTCCAGTCCCTACCGCGCTTGACCTCGACGGCGGGCGGGGCCACATCCGCGAGATGGAAACGCCATTCTGGAAAACAAAGACGCTGGAAGCGATGAGCCCGGCCGAGTGGGAATCGCTGTGCGACGGCTGCGGCAAATGCTGCCTGTCGAAGCTCGAGGACGAGGATACGGGCGAGATCTACTGGACAAGTGTCGGCTGCCGGCTGTTCGATGCGCAGAGCTGCCGCTGCGCCGACTATGCCAACCGGCTGGCGCGCGTTCCCGATTGCGTCGGCCTGACGCCGCAGAATGTACGCACCATCAGCTGGCTGCCCAGCACCTGCGCCTATCGGCTGGTGGCCGAGGGCCGCGACCTCTATTGGTGGCACCGGCTGGTGTCGGGCAGTGCCGAGACCGTGCACGAGGCCGGTATCTCGATGCGCGGCCGGGTCAAGGCGAGCGAGACCGAACTGGCCGAGCTCGAAGATTATTTTGACTATATACTCGACGACGAGCCTTGAGGCTGGTGTCCGCCAGGCGCCAGGAATCTGGGCGGGGTATTGGGGGTTCGAAGATCGGCGGAGGTTTCCTTACCGCCACATGAACCGCAGATGAACGGCGAGTTCGTAAATAGTTCAGACAGGCCAGTGCATTGTCCCGCCATCGGTTTCACGAGGACGGGCGCAAGCCCGCAACAAGGAGAGAGAACCATGTACACCAAGATCAAGACGGCAGCCCTTTCGGCGCTGGTCGGCCTCGGCACGCTGGCCGCCATTCCCGCCCATGCCGACAGCCTCTATCTCGGCTTCGGCAACAACCAGGATCCGCGTTTCGGCGTCTATGCCGGTGATGACGGCTATCGCCACCGCCGCGACGAGCGCCGCGACGACTGGCGCCGTGGCTGCTCGCCCGACCGCGCCCTCGACAAGGCCGAGCGCATGGGGCTGCGCCGTGCCCGCATCGTCGACGCCAACCGCCGCGTGGTGAAGGTGATGGGCCGCCAGTATGGCGATCGCGTCGTCATCGTCTTCGCCAATGAGCGCGGCTGCCCGATCATCAACCGCTGAGGCCTCTTGATGGCAGAGCCCCTGTCCGATCGGACGGGCGCGGCTCGAAAAAACCCCGCGGGAGCGATCCCGCGGGGTTTTTTCCTTGCATCGTATCGGCTGCGGATCATCCGTCGCCGGCACTGCCGGCGACGGATGACCGTTGCTTCAGCCGGCTGTTATTTCAGCTCGAAGGTGACGGTCACCTGGACATTGTAGGCGTTTTCGCCGGCCTGGGTCGGCACCGCCGACCGGGCCGCGTCGAATGCCTTGGCGTTGATGGCCATCGGCGCGGGAGCGATGTTCTGGTCGGAGATTTCCAGCACCCGGCCAATGCTGACGCCGGCGGCCTCGGCCAGCGTCTTGGCCTTGGCGATGGCGTTGGCAACCGCCTTCTTGCGGGCTTCGGTGATGGTGGCATCAGGATTGTCATTGGTGAAGGAGATGCCGCCACCCTGGTTGACACCGAGAGACACCGCCTTGTCGAGGATCTCGCCCGTCTTGTCGATGTCGCGCACCCGTACCGCCAGCGTGTTGGTGACCTGGTAGGCGACGAGCTCTGCCTCCTGGCTGCCGTCGGGCTTGTTGGTGAAGTTGTAGCGCGGATTGATCTGGATGCCGGCGGTCTGCAGGTCGCGATCCTTGATGCCGGCCGCCTTCATCGCCGCGATAACCGCGGCCATGGCGTCGTTGTTGGCATCGAGCGCCGCGCGCGCCGTCTTGGCCTCGCGCATGACGCTGAGCGAGAGCAACGCCAGGTCGGGAGGCGTGGTCGCTTCGCCTTCGCCCGACACGATGATGCGGGCGGGCGTCGGCGAATCGGCGGCTCCAGCCATCGCCGGAAAAGCGATTGCAGCGGCGAGCGCGAGGGGCAAAAGATGTCTGGTCATGAAAATCTCCGTGGTATGCGATCAGGTCGCAAGCGTCGCCTAGAGCGCGATTATGGGTTGATTTGGGCGA
Source organism: Mesorhizobium loti (assembly GCF_013170705.1). Lineage (NCBI taxonomy): Bacteria > Pseudomonadati > Pseudomonadota > Alphaproteobacteria > Hyphomicrobiales > Phyllobacteriaceae > Mesorhizobium > Mesorhizobium loti. The sequence continues at coordinate 2,562,478 of NZ_CP033334.1, forward strand.
TCAGCGAAAGCCCGTCGCGAAAGCCTTGTGCTGCGATGCGAAAAACATTAATCCAGCCGGCGTGGGGCCTGTAGCTCAATGGTTAGAGCCGGCGGCTCATAACCGCTTGGTTGGGGGTTCGAGTCCCTCCGGGCCCACCATGACCATTGATTTTATTTCGGAAAAGTGCCCTCGGCCCAAAACGTTTTGGGTCCATTATGGGCCAAAACAAGGACCGTGGTCCCGGTTTGTTCCGACTCGGTGTGATTATCTGACGATGCGGAGGTTTGCCCGTCGCTTCATGGCGTCGCGTTTGGCCTCGCGCTCGTTGATCGCGCGAGCAATATCAACCGCGATCCGCTTCTTGTTGGCCTCACGCACGTAGTCATCCGTCACCGTCATGGAGGAATGCCCCATGGCGTCCATGATGGCCCGGGCCTGGATGTTGCATTCAGCGAGGTAGGTGCCGAAGGTACGGCGCAGGCCGTGAAGCGTATAGCCGTCAGGAATATCGGCCTGTCGTGCCCAATGCTGCATCATGCCTGTCAGGCTCTTTTCTGAAAACGGGTTGCCATAGCCATTCTTCAAGACGGTTCCACCCTTCGAGCGGTCAAGCGGGTCTAGCGCAGCCGCCAGTTTGTCCACCACCGGGATAAACATCTCCCGTCCGCCATGACGGTTTCGGTTCTTCTTCTGTCGGAAGGCGAACGCCTCGATCAATGCCAAGGAACCGTCGAACAGTTCGATCTCCTCGGTCACGAGATCATCCCATTCAAGGTCAGCGATGTCGCCTCGTCGGTTGCCGAGCCAGAAACCAAGCGCGTAGCACGTCCGAGCCGGCGTTCCGATCGGATGCCGCTCCTCGTACTTTTCTCGGATCGCAATTGGCCAAGCCGGGTTCTTGGTCGATTTGGGCACGCGTACGCGGATTGACAGTGAAGGATCATCCTGCGGCTTTATCCATTTCTCGACATCGGTCGCGACCCATACAAGCTTCTTGATGGCAACCAGCATATGTTTGGCGACTGTGCGGTTGCTACTGAAGATGCTTTCGATGATGGCGCGAAGCCGATCCGCGTCGAGATGTTGCACCGGAGTATCGCGCCAAGTGAGTGGGTAATTTGGATCGACCCGCAGATTAAGAAAACGCTCAATCAGTCGCGCATTCTTCCGCTGCGTCGCTTCATCAAAATCGAGCCATTCCATTGTCGTTTCAAGCCGGCGCGCGGCATGCCCAAAAGTTTTTGGCAATGCCCGACCGGGCAAATCGATGATAGCTGCCTTCTTGTGTTGGCCCTGCGCGGCCTTCTCGTAAGCGGCCTCGAACTCGGGATCGCCGGGCTTACCCGGAAGGCGGATTTCGGGCACGCCTCTTGCGCGGTAGCGATAGATTAGCTTGCCGTTCTTGAGGCGCGAAGATACCCCAGGGTAACTGGGGTCCTTAAATGGACGAGCCATCAAATGCTCCTTTCAGGACCCTTTCAGATCTGCCCGTACCGAACGGGTTTTGCTTTCGATGGAACATACGCAATGAGCGTAGTTGCTATCGTTTTTCTACGTCCCGCCTGCTTCGTTCCAACAACTCTTGAAGGCCGCTATCTTTGTCCGGCAACGAGGTGAAAGCAATATCCAGGGCTACACGATCCCAGACAGCGCGGCTGTTGATGCGCTTGGGCTTCGGCATCCGCCCATCGGCAACCATCTCGTCAAAAAGCGTTGATCCGACACCGATGTAGCGAGCCGCTTCCTCACGAGATAACCCTCGTGGGGCATACGAGATTGCGTCACTCTTCATGGACGCTGCCTCGGTCCTGATATTCCGGGCATGTGGGTATCGAAGCACAAAGCCACATCCTAGTTGCCGTTTCGTAGCGAGGAGATCGTGTGTGGCTAAAATAGGAAGAGCCTCGTTAAGCGGAAGCGGCCTGACTAGTTCGTTCGGCGTAAACCGGCAGCAACGTGTGAGCGGGGGCATTCCGGCAGGAGAGCAATCCGTGAAGCAAGTGGGCGGACGGCATTTCGCTGAGCTGGCGATCAGTGAGCCATTACTCAGACGTCGCGTCAGCGGACTTTCGTACGCCTGCCGGCGCCCGAAAATCTTCACGGGAGCGGACTGACAGGTCTTGGGATGACGCGAGAAGCTGTTGTTCCGCCTTGACGAAAGCCGACGCTCGGAGTGCCATTCCGACGAGGCTACTGCTGCCATTCTTGCGGGGCTCCCGCGGATTCTTCGATGTGGGATGAAATCCGATTCGAACAGAATGCTCCGAGTGGCAATACTGGAAGGAATCGCGCAGATTGCCTAACCATTTGGCCATTTGCTCGAGCCGGCGGAGTGACGATGAATCACCAGGATCATACCTTCGGCCGCATCGGCGGTCGTGATGAAAGCGTCCTCCCCCTCGACGCGTTCGTCCGTTCGATCTCCATCAACACCGAAGTGGGCCACATGCTGCTGCTCGGCGCCGGCGCGTCGATATCATCGCGAATACCGTCCGCGTCGACCTGTATCTGGCAATGGAAGCGATCGATCTTCCTGTCAAACCATCCTGGGATGGAGCGCAATTTCGACGAGCTGTCGCTCGGCATGGTCCAGGAACGCATCCAGGATTGGCTCGATACGCAGCCGGGCTTCCCGCGTGCTGGCGATGCAGGGGAGTACGGGTTCTATATCGACCGCTGCTATCCGCGCATCGAGGATCGCCGCTCGTTCTTCCAGCGGCACATCCAGGGCGCGAAACTGAGCAGCGGCTACCGGATCGCTGCGCGCCTAGCCAAGAACAACCTGTTCCGGCTGGCCTGGACCACCAACTTCGACGGCCTCATTGCACGAGCGCTCGCGGAGACGTCCGTCACCCCGGTGGAGATCGGGCTCGATTCGACCAACAGGATCGTCCGCACCAACCGCGCCGGCGAACTGAGCTGCGTCGCGCTGCATGGCGACTACCGCTACGACACGCTTCGCAACACCGATGCCGAAGTGCAGCGCCTCGACAGAGAATTGCGGCAGGCACTGATCGACCAGTCCATCTCCTCCCCAATCATCGTGCTCGGCTATAGCGGCCGAGACAACTCGATCATGGAAGCTCTGACCGACTGCTACTCGCGTTCCGGTACAGGCGTGCTTTACTGGTGCGGCTTCGGTGACGGGCCGCCGCCTGAAGCTGTTGCCAGCCTCATCGCCGTTGCGCGCAAGGCCGGACGTACCGCGTATTATGTCCCGGGTGCCGCCTTCGATGACGTCATGCGTCGCCTGGCCCTGGCCACCTTGGGTGGTGCGGACCGCGAGGATGTGCTCGGCATCATCGCCAAATCGGGCACGGAACAGCCGGCCTCGATGCCCTTCACTGTGCCGGCGGGCGCGATCGGCGGTATAGTCAAGAGCACGGCCTTCAAGCTCCGCTGCCCGGTCGAAGCGTACTCCTTCAAACCTGCCTCGATGCCCGAGCAGGGCGTATGGCGATGGGTGCGCGAGGCGATCGGCGAACGCCGCGACCTGATGGCCGTGCCCTACAAGGGAAGGGTGTTGGCGCTTGGCACCCTGACCAGTATCCATGAGGTGTTCGCGGATCCTATGGCCGAAGCGCCTATTCGCGTCCCGATCGACATCAGCGAGCTACGCCATGAGGACGGCGGGGTCACGCATCTGCTTGTGCGTTCCCTCGCCCTTGCGATCGCCGGCGCCCGGAGCCTGCCATCGGAGGGACCTTTGCTGTGGGATCCGGAAAAGCCGCAACGCAGGCAGGTCGATGGCCGCAGCTACAAGGTCCAGGACGCGGTCCTGCTGTTCATCCGTCGCGCCGGCCGGGACACGTTCCTGGTCTTGAAGCCTACGGTGAAGGTCCTTGCTGCCGATGGGTCGCCGGCCCCGAAGGAGGACGAGAAGGCGATCAAGCTCGGTATTCTCGGCTATCAGCACAACGACAAGTTCGACGCGGCCGTCGAACGCTGGCGCCGCCAGTTGTTTGGCGAGGGTACTCAGTTCAGCTGCCCGCCGAGCGAGGATAGCGGCTTCGTCTTCACGATCGACCGCGCGCCCGTGTCGGCGGCGATCGTGGCAGCGCCGGGAGAGGCCGCAATACCCGAGAAGGCCGCGGCGAAATCGGTGCAGAAGGGTTTCAGGATCAGGGAGCCCAACCTGCTATTCGCCAGCAAGGGCAACACAGGGATGGTTAATGACCCGCACCCGGTGCGGGGCCTGGTGTCGAACCGCCCGTTCGATTTCAGCCTCACGCGTTCCGGCATGGCGCACGACATCAAGCTCGGGGTCATCTGCCCACAGCCCGAGGGCTCTGCCACGGCCGCGCGGCTCACCATGCTGGAGCAAGCGGCAAGCCCCAGTGAAACGGAAAAGGATTACCTCCTGGACTTTCCGGGGTTCGCGCAGGCATTCGGCTTACCCCTCGTCATCCCCCGACCGCAGGACCTGTCATGGCGCGCGCCCGATGAGCCGTCCCCGGACCTGACGAAGGAGCGTGGTACCCGTTTCGCGGCGCGTGCTGTGATACAGGCCATCGATGAACTACGCAGCGCACAGCGCGTGAACGTCATCCTGATCGTCACGCCGCTTCGCTGGGCGAATTGGCGCTCCTTCGAGACCGACAACGAACGCTTCGACCTGCATGATTTCGTCAAGGCCTATTGCGCCCGCAAAGGCATCGCGACGCAATTCCTCGACGAGGATACCCTGACCGATCCGCAGACCTGCCGCATCCGGTGGTGGCTGTCGCTAGCCCTGTACGCGAAGAGCTTCCGCACCCCGTTCGTCCTGCAGGCGGCAGGCGCCGATACCGCCTATGTCGGCCTCGGTACGAGCATCGACCGTCATGGCCCACACGGCCGCAAAGTCGTGCTCGGCTGCAGCCACATCTTCAACCAGCAGGGCCAAGGCCTGCAGTACCGTCTGAGCAAGGTCGAGAACCCGAGCTTCGACCGCCGCCAGCGCAACGCGTTCCTGTCCCGCGACGATGCGCGGCGCGTCGGCGAATCCATTCGCCAGCTGTTCTTCGAGGCTCGTAGCGCCCTGCCTCGCCGCATCATCATCCATAAGCGCTTCGAATTCCGGCGGGACGAGCGCGAAGGCTTGCTTGAGGGTCTCGCCGGTATAGCTGAGGTCGATATGGTTGAGATCACCGTCGACGATGCATTCCGCTACGTGAATTCCAAGATGTATTCGGGCAAGCTTGAGGTCGACAAGTTCCCGGTTGCCCGAGGGACCGTCATTCCAATAGGCGACCAGGAAGCGCTGCTTTGGGTGCATGGCAGCGCCGCGGCGATACGCAACAACTGGCGCTACTACCAAGGCAAGCGGCGCATCCCCGCGCCGCTGCGGATCCGCCGGCACGCAGGTACGACCGACCTGCAGACGCTGGCGACCGAGATCCTCGGCCTGTCAAAGATGAACTGGAACAGCTTCGATCTTTACACCCAGGTACCGGCCACCCTCGAGACGTCCGGTCAGATCGCGCGCATCGGGCGTTTGATGGAAAATTTTGGCGAGGCGAATTATGACTACCGCCTGTTGATGTAGCGGCGATGGCGACCGAGACAGTACAAATGGAACCGGCCGCGCCCGACACGGATGCCATGGCGGCGCTCAAAGATCTGGTCGAAGAGATCGTTGCGGGCCGTCTGTCCGTGATGGAGGTCATGCGCTCCGCGCCGGAGGGCGACTATTTCGCGTTCGTGCAGCAGGCACGCTTATCCCGGATGCTGATTGCGGACCGTCGCGTTCTTGAACGCCTCATGGTGGAGATGCGCGGTAAGTTGATCCACGACCCGGACAACGGCGACATCTACAAGGAACTCGCGCGCAAGGATGGCGCAAGACGCTTCCCCAGATTGCTCGCCGAGCGAGCCGATGCTTTCAACACGCAGGCTTCGTTGCTCACAGCGAATACCTTTCCCGAGCGGCTTGAGCAGTACGGGGTTCTCATCGCTTACGTCGAAAAGCTCTGGACGGATGCCTGCGAGCTCTTCCATCGCGGCAACTTCCCGATGGCGGCGTTCATGTCGATCCTCGTCATCGAGGAAGTTGGCAAGCTCACGCGGCTGGCAGAGGAGCTGATCTATCTCGACGCGCCGTTGCCGATCGCCCGCCACCCAGTCGTCGAAAAGAGTCATCGCAAGAAGCATTTCATCAGCGTCATGTCCGGCGCGCTGGTCAACGCCCGACTGGAGCGCATTCTGGGGAAGAACACCGTCCGGCGCGTGCTTCACGAGGCCGAGAGCGACGAGCTGGAGAAGACACGGCAACAGTGCCTCTATGTCGACATGGCGGAGGGGCGCGCCGTCACGCCGACCGAGAGGATCGGCGAGCCTCGTGCGCGCGAGCTCACCATCCTGGCAGGCGAGCTGATGGCCGAGATCCTAGGGCACTTCCCGTGGGAATTCGAGCGGATGATGTTGAACATCGTCGCCTATGAACGCCAGCTCGGCCTTCCCGAGAACAAGATCGAGCGTCGCTAGGCGAGGGCCGGAGGACGGGCCGTCATCAGGCGGCAAGCCAGATACTCCTCGCAGCTGGCGCAGTTAGCGATTACTTGCCTTTGAGATGCTGCCGAGCTTCTCTTTACCCCGCTCGAGTTTTGCTTCGGCACGAGCCCGATCCAAGCCGAGAGGCATCGCCCCCGACTTGAATGCGTGCGGATCGGCGACGGTCGCAACGAACGCACTCGCCAGCAGCGGGCCAACGCTCGGAATCTCCATCAACCTGCGACCCAGTTCGGTCTCTCGCGCACTCGCACGGACCCGACGATCGTTTTCGAGGATCTGTTCCTTCACGACACGAAGCTGTGCTTCAAGCATCCTCGGGCAAAGCCGTGCGTCGGCCGGTATCCTGGCATCGTTCTCGTCGTTGATGACCACGAGAAGTTGCTCAATTCCATTACGCCCGATCGGCGCCAGGACCCCGAACTCGGGTAGGTGCGCCCGCAGTGCGTTCGATTCGGTGCTCTGGCGGTCGAGCATCAATCAAAACCTGGTGCAGATCATCACACTCTGTTGCTCAGGCGACTTCACCGGCACGAAGCGCATCGTCGGCGTGTCACGGCCTCGCAGATCGCCTCTGCAGCATGATTCTTCTGCCGCTTCAGATGCGGCTTAACATACTGTGCCGGCACCAGCCGCACATCGTGGCCACGCGCGATTAGCTCGCGAGCCCAATGATGCACGAACTGCACGCATCGATCCCGACAAGCGCCGCCACATGCCGCTCGCGCCGCTAACTCCGCCAAATGAGTCGTGACCGCCCGCCATCGAACTCAGACGTCATTGCGGTGAGATGAAGATGCGCGAGACAGTCACGCGTCTGGGACGAACTATAAGCTCAAAATCGTCGCGGTTTGAGGTGGAGGAAAGACCTTCTTCTCTTCCCTTCGTTCTCGCAAGTATGAAGCCCGACGGATCCAGCCAATTGATTGCGTCATCGGAAGGTACCGGAATGACCGAATAGCGCCTATTCCGACCATCGGTTCCAACCAACGTAGCTTCGTCTGCTTCCTCGTCAAAAAGATCGCTCTCATCGCGTCGAATACTACTTTGCCATTCCAGGTATAGCTGAGGATCAATCTTGTTCTCGGAATCGGCACCGTAGCCTGACGCTGCCAACCATTGCTCAAAGTCAGCCCGTCTTACGGCGGCGGCGTCACGGGTTTTCGCTAAACCCTGTGCCAGTGCAAATGCGACGAATGGATCTAACGTACCCCAGCGAAGCAACTCACGGACCCAAAAGGCAAACCAGGGCAGGCCCGTGGTTGCTCGCCAATCTTCGAGCGAGGGGACAGCGGCGGGATCATCGGCACCGCTCGACCATGCTTGGGCGACTACGGCACCGATAACGGTTCCGAGACGGAATTCCAGATTGTCGGCGAGAAAACGCTGCCAGCTGCGAAGAGCGGCCGGAATGGGTGCCGGCGCGTCGGGACCTTGTAACCACCAGGCGAGGACGCCAGTCCAGTCGGCCAGCAACCGCCTGCAGGCGTTCCGCGGTGGCAGCGTCGCCGTATTCGGTAGCGTCCGCCAGTAGCTGCTTAATTTCAACGGCGATCGCCTCAAAACGGCGGCCGACATAAGGCGTAAAACCGTATTGATATAGTCGCTCGCGTTCATCGGAATCCGGATAGATGGTCTCGATAATTGCCCGGCCTCGACGAATGAAAGCATCCTCCATCCATGCTTCCTGGACTGCGGCAACGCTGGTGAAAGTCCGTTGCCATAGGGCGATCAAATAGGATTCGGCCTGTGGTCCATCCATGTCGGCCACGTCATCATGGCCCAGTTCCTCCAGTGCCGTCAGGAGAAAACCGTCGAGCTCATCGACACTGTCTGCTAACCGGGCCCGTGACGTGGTGGCTGCGACGCCAGCGTTAACACTTATGGCATTTGGGGTTATCGCGTCGAGCCAATCCAGAAATTCGTCTGCGCCAATGCCAATGGCCGCCGCCCGCTCGCGGATTGCAGTCAGCAACAGGGCCAGAGGGCTTTGCACAGCCGCTGCTTCTCGCTCGTCTCGCAGGACGTTGACCAAGAGAGTATTATAATCCGCCTGCAATTCCCGCCGTTGCCGAGTCTGCAACCGCTGCTCGGATGCCGTCTTGCTGGAATTGGCCTGTGGGATTGCAATGAGGGTCATACCTTCCATCCCGCTAGAGGCGCCGGGTCTCCCTGCCCTTCCGGCCAGGTTGCGGAATTCCGCCGTTGGAAGTGGTGCCACGACAGGTTGGTTTGTTAAGGGATCGAATGACCGCCGCTTCAGCGAGGTCAGCAAGATAATGTCGAATGGGAGGTTGACCCCTTCCGTCAGCGTAGCCGTCGCGACCGTGATCGGACAGATGCGCTTATCGATGAGATCGACCATCAACCGCCTAAGGCGCTGAGGCATCTGCCCGTGGCTCGTTGCGATGCCTTTGTCGAGCAGGGCGACCTCGTAGGATTCGGCGCCGCAGTAATCGGCGGCCGCGGCACGCGCCTCCTGGAAAAGTTCACCGGCTCGGCCTTCGGGTGGCGTGAAAGCGGGAATATTTGCCCAGTCGGGAAGTTGAAACGCCTCAACGTACCAGCGCATGGTCAGCTCCGGCTCTTGCATAACTGAGATCAGGATGCGGCGATCCGTCTCCAATAAATGCAGCGCCGTCCACAAGACGCTCGTTTGGTTGAAGCGGTAAAGGCTTTGTCGCATAAGCCTCGGCAGTACGGGCATGACTGGTGTGCGCAAAGGCAGATAGACGGGCGCATCGCGTCCGCGGACGGACAGAGGTTTTCCGTTCATCACATCAAGCAGTATCCGATCCGACGCATTCGGGTTCGTCTCCAGAACCCCGATCAACTGGCGCGTGCTGCGATAGCGTGTCCCAATTGCTGTGGCGTCGTTCCTTTTTTCGATCCATTTGGCCACTGGAAGTGCTGCGCCGCCTGCGACAGCGGTAAGGGCGATGCGAACTATGTGGGGAGCCCGCACCAATAGCCGGGAAACGAAGCTTTCGAGCCGAATGGCACGATTGCTATGTTCTGCCAGGTCGGCCTTGGTTCGGGTGTTGTTTTCGGCAACGACTTGATGGGCTTCGTCGATGATCAACAGCCGCAGCCGCGCGACCAAAAGAGGTCCGACAAATCGCATCAGGGCCTCCGCTTTCTCAACGGTCGCAACAAGGACGGTAGGCGTTTCAGCTTCCAGCCAATAGTCGGTAATTCCCCAGTCGGTGCCCCCATAGAGGCCTGTGATGATCATGTCATCGCCAAGTTCGCTCTTGAGCTTCGCTTCCACTTCTCCCGCCAATGCCCGTGATGGCACGACGTAGAGGGCGAGCGGGGAGGAGGCGAGACCCGTTGGGATGAGGAGTTCTTTTACAAGAGCAAGGTTGGCGACAAGGGTCTTCCCGGAGCCTGTGGGGGTACACAGCGCGAACGATGAATCGGTCAAGAGCCGGGAGAGGCCGGCGCGCTGCGACGACCACAAGATACCTCGGCGACGGCTATATTGCCCGCGGGCGAAGCGCGCGAGGCGCGGCGCCCTTGCGGGGTTAAGGGCGGCCAGCTCATTCACCGGTAGGTAAATTGAGGCCTCGGTGTAGCTGTGGGCCACCGCCCGCGCGAGCGTTATCAGTAGCGACGTGTCCTCGCTGAACGTCCGCGTCGCCATTTTTTCCAATGCGTCGAGTTTCTGGATTGCGCGGGCGAGGCGATCGGCCTGTCCTCGTCGCAAGGCGTTGGCAACGAGGCCAAGACTTCGGACAAGTTCAACGGTGAAGTACCACGCGATCCGGCCTTCTCCATCATCCTCGAGCAGCCGCCGAGGGGCCTCGCGGTCGGTCAGTTCCGAGTTTTGCTGCCAGAATGAGGCGGCGATAGCCAGAACCTCGTCGAAGTCGGCACGCAGGAAGCTGGCGTAGAGCCGGGACCCCTCATCCTCACCTGCTTTTTGTGCGAGCAAGCCATTCGCCATCGCCGGAAGGCCGCCCAACTGATACGCAGCGGCGGCAAAAAGTTCAATCGGCGCCACACTTCGGGTTCGGTCATTCGATCGGGTGAGCCATTCGAGAAGCTCGCCGGCCCTCCGATAGCATTCTATTGCACCAGCCGAGGCGCTGCCTTCTATCTCTCGATAGATCTCAGCGACATGCAGCAGCCGGCGGGCATCGGTGAGCTCTGAGCCGGATTCCGGATCGCCCCATTGGATCACCGGTACCTGCCAAGCCGTCTGGAGGCAACGCACAAAGGAACGTGCCTGCCTAGAGGAAAGCACGTTTTCCACGCCGATCTCGAGCCTCACCTCGTTGGCTATCCCGAGGCGTTCTTCATCTCGTTCCGCCACTGACTAGTCCTCTGCCCAGAGAAGGTCGTAGATTTGGTCGATCAGCGCGGCCCCGCGGTTTAAGATCAGTTCGACAACTTGAAGGTCGTTGGGCGACGTGTACTCTGCAGGCGTTTCCTCCCATCCGATCAAGGCCGACCGAGGCTCCCTGGTCGCGGCGCCATCACCGGCGATCATTATCAAGTTTGTCCGCGGGATGGGCACCGGGTTGCGCAGTACCAATGCCCTGTCGAGAGAAACAATTGCTGCTGCATAACCATCCCGGTCGCGTTCCGAGAGAAGGCGCTGAAGCTGGCGCACACCATGGGGAACGGGAAGGTCGCGGTTGATTTCAAACCAAACGCCACCCTTGCGGAACCTTTCTCCAGTTGATCTTCGTACTTTCCAGTCGCCCAACATCAAGTTGTCGACGGTGCTCCTATTAAGCGTTTCGCGCCATTTCGCTTCCCCCACAATCAGCCGAACAACCGCGCCGTCGTGGTCGAGAGATATGCCGAGAAAATCGGAGCCTAAGCGTCCAAAGACAGCTCTGACGCGAGCCGCATCGCGAGCAAGATCGAACAGATATTTTTCTACATCAGCATGATAGCGAAACAGAAAAATCGGGATCGACCATTTGTGTTTGCCCACAAACTCATATTGCTCGGTGACCAGCCCTGCGATTACCTCTCCGAAAAGGCCCCGCTTGGCGGTCATGGGAAGGCATCCGGGATACAGCAGTGCCGCGTCATCGACGTCGTCCTGTTCTGCGTCTGGATGGAGGTCGATCCCTATCTGTTCAGCAAAGTGCTCGCGGGCGTCGCGGTGGGCTGACTCAAAATATGGAACAAGAGCGGAAGCGAGGTTCCGATTTCTGTCCTCTTTTTCTTCAAGCAGAAGATGACCATAGGTCCCTTCGACTGTTGAATAAGGTTCTAGCCATCGATCCATCGCCCTGGATGGCGGTCCGCAGTCGTGCATTGTTGTTTGCGCCCCAACGCAGTTATTTCTGCCGCGTTTACAATACTCTGACGCTTAAAAGAAGATGTGCGCCAGACCAAATTTACGGGTGCCACAAGCGTTGGTAGGGATCATGTGACCGCGATGACAGATTCATCGCCAGACCGTGGCGGGCGGCGCAGCTACTTGGCATGACGGAGCGAATGGCCGCGCAAGTCTCGACCAAGGCATGGAACCTTGGGCAGTGTTAATGTGTCCCGAAAAGCGGGAGGATCACCCTCTCGCAGAATTTAATTCAGTACAGTGGCGTAGCGCTTCAAATCACGATTCGTCTTGGTCATCGGGTTTGCCAGACCATAAGTCGCCCAGTTTTTGGGATCTTCAACCGTCGGTAATTTTCACCCGCGCGTTTTTGCGCTCGAGTTCATCCAGATAATCGGCCCACCATTGCATCATCTTTACTCGCTCTTCCCAGTGCTCTGCCCGGGCGTAGGCGCGACGAACGTCGTTGTTCTCAACATGGGCCAGTTGCCGCTCTATGGCGTCCGCATGCCACTTTCCGCATTCGTTTAGCAGAGTTGATGCCGTTGCTCGAAAACCGTGCGCGGTAGCTTCTTCCTTACCGTAGCCCATGCGGCGCAGGGCGGCGTTAAGGGTGTTGTCGGAAATCGGACGCGAGCCCGATCGAACACTGGGAAACAACAGCGTGCCACCACCAGAGGTTTCTCTAAGTGAGGTCAGGACCCCGACGGCCTGCCTCGAGAGAGGTACGCGGTGCGGCCGTCTCATTTTCATGCGCCCTTCAGGGATGCTCCACACCGAGCTTTCGAAATCGAACTCGTCCCATCCGGCCGCGCGCAGCTCGCCGGGGCGGGGAAACAGCAGGGCCATCAGCCTTAGGGCGGCTCGGGTTGTAGGCTGCCCGTCAAATGCATTGATCGCCCTCAGCAAGCCTCCCAAGGCCTTAGGATCGGTAACGGCGGCGCGCGGCGTGACCGTTGGACCGACGAGTGCTCCCCGCAGGGCGATCGTCGGATCTGTATCGGCGCGTGCGGTTGCGATTGCATATCGAAACACGCTGCCGATAGTGGAGCGCAGTCGCCTGGCCGACTCGTATCGACCGCGAACCTCCACGCTGCGGAGAGCGGCAAGAATTGTGGCCGGATCAATCTCCCGAACGCTTTTGTCCCCCAACGTTGGATGGGCAAAGTCGAGCAACCATTTGACCTTGGTGATGGTCCGGTCGGCACGACCCTCCTTCTTCAGCTTGTCGACATAGTCCTCCGCGATTGAGCGAAAGGTGTCCTCTGCCGAAGCCTTTTGTGACTTACGCTCCTGGGCGGGGTCGATGCCACGTAGGAGGATACGTTTGGCGGTATCGCGCGCCTCGCGTGCCTCAGCGAGGGAGATGAGCGGATAGCTGCCCAACGCCAGAAGCTTCTGCTTGCCGCCAAAACGATAGGCGAGGCGCCATAGGCGAGATCCGGTAGGCTGAACCCAAAGCTGGAGCCCGCCACCGTCAGACAATTTCACGAGCTTTGAAGCGGGTCGGGCATTTCGGCATTTTACGTCGGAAAGCGCCATTTTCGGGAGCTCCATTTGGCTGCATCGATACCATCAGGATCTCCAATACCACCGAAAATACCAGCCCTCCGCCTCGTTGGACCAACTACGCCGAAATTCCACAAAACACGACCAACCGCGCCTTGCGTGCAAAAATCACCAAGGATTTCAGACATTTGCCGAGACAAAAGCGTAGATGCTTCGGCGAAAGAGACAGTCGGGAGAAGGGGGGATGGTGCCCAGAGGCGGATTCGAACCACCGACACGCGGATTTTCAGTCCGCTGCTCTACCAACTGAGCTATCTGGGCCTGTTCCGGCAAACGAATTCTCGTGAACCGGATTTCATGAGGGCGCCACGGGCGCCCCTTGAAAGCGCGTGGGTTATAGCACGGGAATTCGGCCTGTCCAGCGCCCAGCTGTCGATTTCTGGTAGGAAAAGAGATGCCGTCGAAAGGCGGCTTCCTCGGCGCTTTCATCGCCGGAATGGCCTGAGGTCCGGCCCCTTGTCGCCAGCCAGCCTCCGTCCCGGTGCTGCCATTCTTCACCGATCGCGTCGGGCGCGACCATGCGCTCGAGCTCGCACTCGAGTTCAGCAGGCGAAAGCGCGATGTCCAGCGCCCGCAGGCTGTCGTCCGGTTCGCCCAGGCTGGACGGGGGCGGCTTGCACGCGGCATAGTCGAGGCCGCATCAAGCCTGAACTTATGCCGGAGAGTGGCGTGGCAAGAAATCCCAGGATCACATTCATAGGCGCCGGCTCGACGGTGTTCATGAAGAACATTGTCGGCGACGTGCTGCAGCGACCGGCCTTGTCGGGAGCAACAATCGCGCTGATGGACATCAATCCGCAGCGGCTGGAAGAAAGCGCTGTCGTCGTCAACAAGCTGATCGCGACGCTCGGCGTGAAAGCAAGGGCCGAGACCTATTCCGACCAGCGCAAGGCGCTGGTCGGTGCGGACTTCGTCGTCGTCGCCTTTCAGATCGGCGGCTACGAGCCTTGCACCGTGACCGACTTCGAAGTGCCGAAGAAATACGGCCTGCGCCAGACCATCGCCGACACGCTCGGCGTCGGCGGCATCATGCGCGGCTTGAGAACCGTGCCGCATCTGTGGGCGATCTGCGAGGACATGCTCGCCGTCTGCCCGCAGGCGATCATGCTGCAATACGTCAACCCGATGGCGATCAACACCTGGGCGATATCGGAGAAATACCCTGACATCCGGCAGGTCGGCCTCTGCCATTCGGTGCAGGGCACGGCGAAGGAACTGGCGCACGATCTCGATCTTCCCTACGAGGAGATCCGCTATCGCTCGGCCGGCATCAACCACATGTCGTTCTATCTGAAATTCGAGCATCGCCAGCCGGACGGTTCCTATCGCGATCTCTATCCGGATCTCGTTCGCGCCTATCGCGAAGGCCGCGCGCCAAAAACCGGCTGGAACCCGCGCTGCCCCAACAAGGTGCGCTACGACATACTGACCAGGCTCGGCTATTTCGTCACCGAAAGCTCGGAGCATTTCGCCGAATACACGCCCTATTTCATCAAGGGAAGCCGCCCCGACCTGATCGAGAAATACGGCATCCCGCTCGATGAATATCCCAAGCGCTGCATCGAACAGATCGAGCGCTGGAAGGGCCAGGCGCAAGCCTATCGTTCGGCCGACCGCATCGAGGTCGAGCAGTCCTCGGAATATGCCTCCTCGATCATGAATTCGGTCTGGACCGGCGAACCGTCGGTGATCTATGGCAATGTCCGCAACAATGGCTGCATCACCTCGCTGCCCAGCGATTGTGCCGTCGAGGTGCCTTGCCTCGTCGATGCCTCTGGCATCCAGCCGACCTATATAGGCGACCTGCCGCCGCAGCTGACGGCGCTGATCCGCACCAACATCAATGTCCAGGAACTGACGGTGCGGGCGCTGGTGAGCAAGAACCGCGAGCACATCTACCACGCGGCAATGATGGATCCGCACACGGCGGCGGAGCTCGATCTCGACCAGATCGGGTCGCTGGTCGATGATCTCCTGGAGGCCCATGGCGACTGGCTGCCGGCCTGGGCGCGGACAAGCCGCAAGACGCACGCGGCCTGATCAAAGGCAACCGCGGGAAAGACCTCACCGACGGCGCTTGTACTGACGTTCCCTTTGCATGTGATCAACCGCCACTGGCTCCGTGCCGATGGCCTGGCCTTATTTCGGCTCGTCGGCGTCGGGCTCTTCCTCGTCGTCGCGTGCCTTGATGACATAGGCACCCTTCAGCCAGCGGTTGAGGTCGATGTCCTTGCAGCGCGTCGAGCAGAACGGAAAGGTGTCGCGCGCCGATGGCTTGCCGCATTCGGGGCAGGGGCGCTTTCGGCGTAGCGGCGTGACCTTGGAGTCGGAGTTCATGGCCGTGCGGTGAGCCAGCTCTGATGGATCTTGAAGCCTTCGCCCGACAGCAGCGCCACCGTTTCATAGAGCGGCAGCCCAACGATGTTGGTGTAGGAGCCGACGAGCTTGACGACGAAGGTGCCGGCGAGGCCCTGGACGGCATAGCCGCCGGCCTTGCCGCGCCATTCGCCCGAGGCGACATAGGCGTCGATCTCCTCGCGCGGCAGCCGCTTGAAACGCACCCGCGTCTCGACCAGCCGCTGACGCAGCTTGCCGCCTGGCGTGATCAGGCAGATGCCGGAATAGACACGGTGCGAACGACCGGACAACAAGCCGAGGCAGTTGGCGGCATCATCGAGCGTTTCGGCCTTGGGCAGGATACGCCGCCCAACCGCGACCACCGTGTCGGCGGCCAGCACGAAGCCTGGCGCATAGTCCGTCTCGGTCTTCAGCGATGCGAACGCCTTCTCGGCCTTTTCCTTCGACAGCCGCTTGGCGAGCGAACGCGGATGCTCGGCACGCAACGGCGTTTCGTCGATATCGGCTGGCAGGATCCGGTCCGGCTCGATGCCGGCCTGCTGCAAGAGTTCGATGCGGCGCGGCGACCCCGAGGCAAGCACCAGCTTCTGCAAAATGCTCATCGCGGACCAGTCGGCCTTGATCTTACTTGAAGCGGTAGGTGATGCGGCCCTTGGTCAGGTCGTATGGCGTCATCTCGACCAGAACCTTGTCGCCGGTCAGTACGCGGATGCGGTTCTTGCGCATGCGGCCGGCCGTATGGGCGATAATCTCGTGTTCGTTTTCGAGCTTTACCCGGAACATCGCGTTGGGCAACAATTCCGTCACGACACCCGGAAACTCGAGGACTTCTTCCTTCGGCATTCGATACCTTTGCTTGGATGGCAGTTCCGGCGCCCAGGCCGGAATTTCGGCGGAACCTATATGATAATCGAGCGCTTGTGAACACGCTTAATCCGTCGCGTTTTTTGCTTCCGGAGGCAAAAAACGCCGGCTTATGCGCAACTTCAGCCGCTCGCGCACGTCGCGGTAGGCCGCCATGATCTGCTCGCGCGTTCCGCTGGCACCGGTTGGGTCCTGCGTCGGCCAGTATTCGACCTCGACGGCGAGCGAGCGCGTGAGCTCCAGTGCGGCATGGTGCGCCTCCGGCGCCAGCGTGACGATCAGGTCGAAATAGTCGTCCTCGAGATCGTCGAGCGTCCTTGGATGACGCTCGCCCAGCGTGAGGCCCTCCTCGGCAAGCACGGCGTCGACGAACGGGTCGCGTTCGCCGGCACGCACGCCGGCCGAGGCGACAAAAATGGTGGCGGGCAGCATCCGGCGCGCCAGTTGTTCGGCCATCGGCGAGCGCACGGCGTTCATGCCGCACAGGAACAGGATCGAGCGGGGCAGGGCGCCGGGTACCAGGGCTAGCCCCGCCAGTGCAGCACGCAGACCAGCGTGAACAGCCGTCGCGCCGTGTCGAAGTCGATGTCGATCTTGCCGGAGAGCCGGTCCATCAGAGTCTGCGAACCTTCATTGTGCAGACCGCGCCGGCCCATGTCGATCGCCTCGATATGGCTCGGCGTCGAGGAGCGGATGGCGTCGTAATAGCTTTCGCAGATCATGTAGTAGTCCTTGACGATGCGCCGGAGCGGCGTCAGCGACAGGATGTGGGTGACCACCGCGGTACCGTCCTCGCGCGCCACGGCGAAAACCAGACGCTGCTCGGCCAGCGACAGTTTCAACCGGTAGGGACCGGCGCCGCTGTCGTTGACGGGCTGAAAACTGTTCTCCTCGATGAGGTCGAAGATCGCCACCGCCCGCTCGTGCTCGACATCGGGCGTGGAACGGCCGATCGATTCATCGAGTTCGACATCGATCAGCTTTGCGCGGGTTTGATCGGGGCCCGTCATCTCAGCCTACATATTCAGCCGTATGGCGACGGAGCGCCCATGCGCCTCGAGCCCTTCCGCCTTGGCGAGCGCGATCGCCGCCGGCGCCAGGACACGCAACTGCTCCGGCCCGAGTTTCAGCACCGAGGTGCGCTTGACGAAGTCGAGCACCGACAAGCCCGACGAGAAGCGCGCCGAGCGGGCCGTCGGCAGCACGTGGTTGGAACCGCCGACATAGTCGCCGATGGCTTCCGGCGTGTGGCGGCCGAGAAAGACGGCACCGGCATTGCGCATCCGCGACAGGAAACCTTCGGCATCGTCGATGGCCAGTTCGACATGTTCGGCCGCGATGCGGTCGACCAGCGGCAGCGCGGCCTCGATGGTCGCGACCTCGATCACCGCGCCGAAATCGCGCCAGCTCGCAGCCGCGGTCTCGCCGCGCGGCAAGCTCTGCAGCTGGCGCTGGACCGCTTGTTCGACTGCCTTGCCGAAGGCCGGATCGTCGGTGATCAAGATCGATTGCGCCGATACATCGTGTTCGGCCTGGGCGAGCAGGTCGGCGGCGATCCAGTCAGGATCGTTGTTGCCGTCGGCCACCACGAGCACTTCCGAGGGGCCGGCGATCATGTCGATGCCGACCGTGCCGAAAACCTGCCGCTTGGCTGCCGCGACATAGGCATTGCCGGGGCCGACGACCTTGGCCACCGGCCTTATCGTTTCGGTGCCATAGGCAAGGGCAGCGATCGCCTGGGCGCCGCCGACGCGATAGATTTCGGAAACGCCAGCGATGTCGGCCGCCACAAGCACCAGCGGCGGTATGGCGCCGCCGGAGGCGGGCACGCAGATCGCGACGCGTTCGACGCCGGCAACCCTGGCCGGTATGGCATTCATCAGCACCGAGCTTGGATAGCTTGCGGTGCCGCCCGGCACGTAGAGCCCGACGGCTTCGATCGCCGTCCAGCGCCAGCCGAGTTCGACACCGGCGGCATCCGTATAGCGATTGTCCTTCGGAAGCTGCTGTTCATGATAGGCGCGGATGCGGTCGCGCGCGAATTCGAGCGCCTTGATCGTCTGTGCGTCGGCGCCATCATAGGCACTGGCGATTTCGTCTTTCGATACGGCGATGCCGACGCTTTTCAGGTCGGCGCGGTCGAAGCGACTGGAATAGTCGATCAGCGCCGCATCACCATCGGCGCGCACCCGAGAGATGATCGCGCGCACCGCGGCCTCGACATCGGCGGATACTTCCCGCTTGGTCGTCAGGAAGGAGGCGAAACGCTGCTCGAAATCGGCATCGGACTGGCGAAGCGTGATGGCCATGGGGCGCTCAAGCCTTGTGGACGGGACGCGACGTGGCTTCCCACGCGCCGCCAATATCGGCAAGGCGTGCCTCGATGCATTCGACATCGAGCATGATGGTGCCGCCGCCCGAAAAGATCAGCTCGACGATGCCTGCCGGCTTGCTGATCTCGATGAAGCTGATCGCCAGCAGGGACAGCACCTCGGCGGGCTTGTCGCGGGCAATGCCATTGGTCTTGGCGCCCAGCACCCGATCGAAATGCAGAACGGCCTGCCGCCGCTCATTGTGCTGGCGAAACAGGCCCGACTTCGCCTCCCAGACGAAACGGTTCATGGTCAGCACGAAGCGCTTGGCCGAGGGCAGGTATTCGAGATCACTGACTTTCAGGACGGCGTCCTGGACATGAGCCGAAACGATGCTCAGATCCTGGTCGTCGAGCGCGATAAGCTTGAGGGCCATGCGGAATTTGCACCTGAAGTTGACGGTTCAGCCCTTCTGTTAGGCGGTCTTGGCGATCCGTGCAACCGCGCCAAGGGAGCTGCGACCGGTCAAGCTGCCGATCTCCCCCGCAAGGAGGGAGATTGGATGCAACATCTGCTTTCGCAAATCGCCAGCGCCGAAGGCAGGGTCGCCCTTGCTACGCCGAAATCCGCTCGATCACCGCGCCGCAATTGGAGAGCTTCTCCTCCAGCCGCTCGAAGCCCCGGTCGAGATGATAGACGCGGTTGACGGTGGTCTCGCCTTCGGCGGCAAGGCCGGCGATGACCAGCGAGACGGAAGCACGAAGATCGGTGGCCATGACCGGCGCGCCTTTCAGCTTCGCCACGCCGTCGACGATCGCCGTCTGGCCTGAAAGCGTGATGTGGGCGCCGAGCCGGGCCAGTTCCTGCACATGCATGAAGCGATTTTCGAAGATCGTCTCCGTGATGCGCGACTTGCCTTTGGCCATGGTCATCAGGCCCATGAACTGCGCCTGCAGATCGGTCGGGAAGGCCGGGAAGGGCGCGGTCGTCACGTCGACCGGCGAAATGCCGGCGCCGTTGCGCTTCACGCGGATGCCGGAATTGGTTTGTGTGATCTCGGCTCCCGTCTGCGAAATCACGTCCAGCGCGGTCTGCAGCAGTTCGGGACGCGCGCCTTCGAGCACGACATCGCCACCGGTCATGGCGACGGCCATGGCATAGGTGCCGGTCTCGATGCGGTCCGGAATGACGCGCACCCGAGCGCCCGACAGCGCTTCGACGCCATCGATGGTGATGGTCGGCGTGCCGGCGCCGGAAATTTTCGCGCCCATGGCGTTGAGGCATTCGGCGAGGTTGACGATTTCGGGCTCGCAGGCGGCGTTTTCCAGCACGGTTTCACCCTTGGCCAGCGATGCCGCCATCATCAGCACATGGGTGGCGCCGACCGAGACTTTCGGGAAGGCATAGCGGTTGCCGACCAGGCGGCCATTCTTGGTCTTGGCGATGACATAGCCGGTGTCGACGTCGAGATCGGCGCCGAGCGCCTGCAGGCCTTCGAGGAACAGGTCGACCGGGCGCGTGCCGATGGCGCAGCCGCCGGGCAGCGACACCTTGGCTTCGCCCATGCGGGCCAGCAGCGGGCCGATCACCCAGAACGAGGCGCGCATCTTCGACACCAGCTCGTAAGGTGCCGTCGTGTCGACGATGTTGCGGGCGGAGAAATTGATGGTGCGCGAATAGCCTTCATTCTGCTTCTCGCGGCGGCCATTGACCGAATAGTCGACGCCGTGATTGCCCAGGATGCGGATCAGCTGCTCGACATCGGCCAGATGCGGCACGTTTTCCAGCGTCAGCGTGTCGTCGGTCAAAAGCGAGGCGATCATCAGCGGCAAGGCGGCATTTTTCGCGCCCGAGATCGGAATGCTTCCGGCGAGCTTGTTGCCGCCGACAATTCTGATGCGATCCATGGAAGAACGTCCCTCTCGGCTCAAAAAGGCCGGTTCAATCGTTTGAGTATCGGCCCGTCTAGACCATTGGCCAATCTGGTTCAAGAAATAGGATTTCGCCCGCTCCGGTCCAAGAGTGGCCGATTTGAGTTAATCTTTTTGTATTTCCCTGGCCGTGCCGAGCCCATCCGGCCTCTGGTCGGCTTCCCCTGTACGGCGCGAGCGCGATTGCGCCTTGCGTTTCTGCAGATTGGCGCGCAACTGCTCGGCGAGCCGGTCCTTGCGGTCCGTGCCGCCCTTTTTCGGTGATATCGTCTTGTCGCTCATCGTCCCGTCCCGGCCGGCGGCCTGTCGTTCAGGGATAGCCAACATTGTGGCGCCGCCATGTCATTGAAAGCTATCCGGCAAAGGCTTTCACAGAAGCGTTGTTCTTGGCCTTGCGCTTACCGGTTCGATATGGCAGAAGCCCCGCCATCAGCGGCTGCGGTAGCTCAGTGGTAGAGCACTCCCTTGGTAAGGGAGAGGTCGAGAGTTCAATCCTCTCTCGCAGCACCAGTTCTTCCAACCAGTTTCAATGTGATGTCGTTGCCGGTCACTTTTTCCCGGCACTGGCAGGCGGACGAAGGCGCAGCACGGCATTTTGCCGGTGGAATTTCCACGGACTTTGCTCCCTTGCGTTCTCGCAACCCCGCGGCGTGATTACCTTACCTGCACCTGCCTTGAGATCGTGGCCGCTTGATTGACCTGAAACGATCCTAGCCACGCATTTCGGCAATCTCTCTTTCGACGCGAAATACAGCCTCCTGGAGGCTGCGTTCATCGGACATGTCGATGCTTAATGTTGATCTCTCTTTGCCGAGAAGGAGGCTTTTTACCCGGTGGATGATTGGTATCGATTGCAAGTTGGTTTTCGGATCTGCCTCGAACAGCCGCTCCATATAGCTCTGATGAAAGAGCCGGTCCTTCAGCCGTTTCGACAATAATGGTTCGGCGGCGTCCACACTTATCGCAAGATCCGAAGTGGGTATCAGATCCAGGACCGTTGCCAGTGACGCCGTGTCCGCAACTCCGCTAAACAGGCTAAGAGAGCAGACGGCCTGAATGAAACCCTGATCGAAAATCACAATTTCCCGATCGCCGACCGAATACTGCCAAGCCACTGATAGAGCAAGGATGTAGCGGCTGAACCTTATCAACCAAATCGGATTTTTCGGCGTTAAAGTTCGGACCAGCTTGACTGTCAGCCTGAGTTCATCCGCCTTGTTCAAGGGACGCAAGGCAAACGCGGCCGTTCGCAGTATCGCCCTGACAACACGCTGGAAAGCGTACCAAAGCCCGCCAGGGTCAAATGGTGTGGAATGGGCACCGGGTTGATAGGAAAGCACGACTTTCGCAACGTAGCCCTGAGCTTGCAGACGGCGCTGAAGTGCATGTGCAAATGTTGTTTTGCCCGACCCGGCAGGGCCAAATAACTCGACAATCACGCGATCCGGCTCCGGTGATATGTTCCAAGCCAAGTCCCCCGACCGGCCACGGGAACAACGACCAAGGGGCGAATTCGAACACGTTCTCGAAGCAACCAGCAGGCTGCTACGCACGTGAATTCGCACCATTTTTTGTTAGCCAGCTTCCTCCGTTCGCATGAACCGCTCCTTACGAATTTGTAAGGAATCGATCGGTGAGCCTGTCAGGATGGCTTGGGTTCAACGTCGAGGATGCGCTTGTGCTCGATGCATAGCCGCGATCCGCAATCAATGGCCGCTTCGCGCCTCATTGGAGACCTCGGCAGGCCGCGAGTTGATCAGTCTTTCAGGCCATGGCGAGCGCGGCGGCGATGGCATTTGGCCGCTCGGGCGTTGGATGGTTCTCCAATCGCAGCAGATTGAAATCGAGGTGCTTCTTCTTGAACATGGAGACCAGGGTGACGCCTGCTGAATTGGTTGCGAATGCGTAATCGGCTAGAAATGCGCCGGCAACTTCAGTCGGACTGCCGCGGCAGGTCGCCAAGAGCGGCCAGTATTTCCTTTTACGTATTTGACGTCTCGACGATTCGATCTCGGCCAGAGAATATCCCATGCGTCACAAACGTTCTGTGCCCGTGAGCGCTCCTTCAACTTGTCAATGTTGGGCTCCAGCGGGGTATTGGCAATCTGAACGAATCGATAAGGCAGCGATTCATCGAGAGCCGTCATTCCAGCCTTGAGGTCTCCTGCGACCGAAATGGCCCGGGCCTTCCCGACCTGAACCACGCGCTCCACGGCAGACAGAGCACCTTGAATGGCGTGGGACGCACTCTTGAAGCATACCGCTGGAGCGCCGGGACCGCCGCAATGGCAATCCGCGACAATGGCTTCAGCACTCGCATGGTGGCGGCGGTCTTCGGCGGACGCATGCCAAGCTCGGTGCAGACGCAGAGGCCACCACCAACGGAAGCGTCGTCGTCGGCCGCTACGAGGTTGGAGCGTGGGCTCGCCTGACAGGATCATCCCGGCTCGCCAATGGGCGGAAAGGCCGTTTCCTATATTCTCGCAGAACCAGTTTCCTGGTTCTTGAATCGGCCTGCCTTGGCGCCCCGGCCGTTGTCAGCTGTGCATATGCGTCAGTTCGAACCCGGCGTCATCCTGCGCGTCGGACAGGTGTTGTTCGGCGGACCGGAACATGTCCGAGAACTCCATCTCGTTCTCCAACATCACACCGCCGACCTTTATGGTGAGGGCATCCTCGGTGCCTTTTGGCGCGAAGTAGACCTGTGCGACACGCGTCCGGATACGTTCGCCGACTTCCTTGGCCTCTGCTTCCGTCGCGCCCGAGAGGAAAACCCCGAACATCGAGGCTCCGATGCGTCCGACCAGATCCTCCTCGCGCACCGACGACTGTATGGTCGAGACGATGAGCCGCAAGGCCTCGTCGCCCCATTCGAGGCCAAAGCGCATGTTGATGGATCGAAGGTGTTCGGGATGAATGATCAGGAAGGCGCCCGAGCGTGGTCCTGGTCCCGATCGCCTGGCGGCCCGTCGTTCAATCATCGACGTGAAGACCGGCCCGTTCAGGCAGCCCGTCAGCCTGTCATACGTCCCGGACTTGTTGAGTTCCTGGCGGTAGCGGTGGATTTCGACCCGGTTCCAGCCGATCAGCGCGAAAAGCGGCAGGCCGATGATCACCGGCAGCAGTCCCGCGGTGATCATGCTGCGGGCGAACGGCGTTAGCGTGTCGCTGAACAGGAGCAGGTAGTTCAGTCCAAGGGAAAGGCCGAGGCTCCCGGCGGTTCCCAGGAACGTCAGCCACGCGACGTGCTTCCAGGCCTGGGCAGTGGTGGTCGCCATTGGTCTCGTCATCGGCCGATCTCCTGTCAGATCGGCTGATATAAGGCCTGTCTGCCGTAATTTCGGTTTCGCCGAACCGTACAATTTGAACGATCCATCCTTGTCATCGCGCGACCTTGGCGACCGAGCCTGCCCCTCCCAGCCTATCGCGGTGGCCCGAAGATACCCATCTCGGCATCTTTGGCAATTGCTTCCGCCTTGCCATAGATGCCGCCCGGCAGCGCCATGGCCCAACCATTGGCGACGAGCCAGGCGCCGACATCCTGCTTGCCCAGCCGGCACGGCGCGGCGATGGCAAAGCGCTCGGCTTCCGGCGGCAGGAAACAGGTCAGCGCGCGCCCCCGCAGCCAGGCATTGAAGGCCGCGCGGGCGCGCAGCCCACAGGGCCAGGCTTCGTCGCGAAAGGAGCAGGTCTGGGCCACGTCGATGTCCAGGGCCCCGCTGATCGCCACTTTCCGCCCCATCGATTCGAAAGTCGCCGACGACGTTGCAATGGGATGGTAGAGCAGGGTTTCGCGCCAGTCTTGCGGCATTGGCGTCCTGGGGCGGATGGCGAGGCCGAGTTCACCGAGCGGCGGCCGGGCTTCGACCCGCTCGATTTCCGAGGCGTCAACCGGCGGCGGGGCGATGAGGCTCTCGGCAATCCGCCGTGCCGGTTCTCGTCTTGATCCGTCGACAGTGGCGGTGTCCGCCGGGGCCGCCTGCTTGCCGGAATTTTCCAGCGGCGGAGCAGGGCCGGGCCGGTCGACCGAAAGCAAGGCTCCGGCGTGCATGATCAGGACTATTCCGACCAGCAGTTCAAGGCTCCCGACCGCGATCATCAGTCGGACATGCCGAGGCGTGCCCATCAGGCCATCGCGGCGTTCAAGCAAGGTCCCCCCGGCAGCCGGTCAGAAACCCGACGTCGATTTGGCAACCAGTTTGAGCGCACCCTTTTCTATCCGATAGAATGGCATCGATCTTTGGCTGGATCCGTCAGCGCGAAAACGGAACAAACCTGTCGATCCGCGAAACCCGTTCGGGTTTTCGAGCACCTGTTTGCTGAAGCCGTCAGGTCCGACCGCGCTCGCTATCCCAGCTGTCAGGGCAACCATATCATAGGCATAGGCCACATTGACGTCGGCCGGGTAGTTGTATGTCGTCCTGAAACGGTCGGCGATCGGTCCGGTTTCGCTTGAATCGAGCGTGGCGATGTATGCCCCCTCGAACAACGGATCCATGGGATGTTCCAGCCAGCGGTCCGTTCCGACGACGGAGATTGCCTTTCCCGGAATGCCCTTTGATTTGAGAGCGGCAAGGACGGGCGAGGGGCTGCCGTCGCCGCTGGCAACGATGACCGCGTCGGGAGCGTCCACGAGCGAGCCCATCTGGTCGATGGCCTTCGCGCCGCCGTCACCGGCCGAATAAGGCAGGGTGACCGCGAGCGTTGCGCCATAGATGCTAAGGCCATTCGCCACCCGCTTCTCCACGGCGCTGGCGTTTGAGCCTTCCGCGACCAGCAGTACGAACTTCTTGCGGCCTTTCGCGGCGAGCCCAGCTGCGCCCGCCGCGGCGCTGTCGGCTTCGCTGAGACGCACGGCATAAACCCCAGCGCCGCCAGCGAAATTGTCGGCAAGCGCCAGGACCGGCGGCCGCTTCGATCCGGACAGCGTCGCAATATGCTGCGCCGCCGGCAGTTCGGTCGGACCGATGACCACTTTCGATCCCGTCGTTATGGCCTGCACGGCCTGCTTGCTGGCCTGTGCGCTGTCGCCCTTGGTGTCCTCGATCGTCAGCGTCAGCAATCCATTGCCGATATCGGTCATCGCCAGCTTGGCGGCGTCACGCATCTTCCTGCCGTTCTCCCCCGACGTCCCGGGAGCCGACAAGGGCAGCAACATCGTGACTTTGGTCGAACCGGTGCCGAGCGACTGGCTCGCCTGGGCCGGACCGGCGCCGGCGGCGCCGCTCTGGCCGGCGGGCGCGGCAACCGCGGCCGGATCGAGCACGTCGGAAACGCCGCCTTTCGACTGGCAGCCCGACACTATCGTGGCGAGCGCCAGGGTGATTGCCAAAATCGGCGGGTTGCGGACCTGCCGGCCTGCTTCCATGATTGCTCCACCCTATCTGTCGCCGGGTATTTCCCGGTCTGGTCTTCAATTCATGTTGCGGCGGATGTGCCGTGCTGTTTTGCCGTGCTCTTCAAGGAGGCGGGCCCTCACCGCCTTGAGCATTGGTCGACCTCGCCTGCGGCAGCGGGCGCGGATCACCCGGGACCCGGCTCATTGTGCCCGGCGCGATGCTTCGTGCGGTGGTGTACGGGCCGTCCGCGCCAAGTTCCACTGGACTGCGCGGCAAACGGGCGACGCTGGTCAGGGGGATTATGCCGGCGACCGCCCCCAGGATCGATCGCTCGGCTGTCATGACGGCCAACAGGCACGGCCTATCCGGTCAGTGCATGTACTCGACCATGCGATCGTGGAAGCACTCGCATTTGTTGAGTGTGTCTTCGTCCTTGTAGTTCGTCTTCAGATAGCCATAGGCCATGCCGCAGGCGACCTTGGCTTCCGATGCCCACACGAATGCCGGCCGGGATGAATTGATCCATTCCGAACTGTTGGCGACGGCAACCGACTCGTCCATCAGCTTCACCACCTGTTGCTTGAGATCGACGATATTGTCGGTCAGCACCAGGTTGGACGTGCCGACGGTGCGGCAATAGTCGCCTACAGGTCCCTCGATGATGTCGGCGGCGAAGCCCGTCGATCCAGCCAGCAGCAGCGCGGCGGCCGTAGCCAGCAATCTTCCACAACGCTTCATGTAAGTCCCTCTCCAAACTGCAATTTTATGTTTCGCTAATGCATAGCACGGGAGCACGGCCACGCATAAGTACTAAATCGTGGCCGTGTGCTGTTGATGCTGCGTGTCGTCGTAGAGGATGTTGATCGTCCCGGCGGCCGGCGTGTTCTGCAGAACGGCGACATCCACGAAGTTGGCCGTGTTGCCCGAGCCGCTGGTGTCGACGCTCACGGCGCCGGTCGCATTGTTGTAATGCACATAGTCGGCGATGTTGCCGACTGGCGCCTTGTCGAACAACGCGCTCAAGTCGATCTTGTCGCCTTCGCCGCTATGATAGTCCGAGATCAGGTCCTTGATGTTCAGATTGTCGATTTTGAAAGTGTCAGCGCCTGAAGTGCCGGCGATGGTCGACGTGCCCGCGGGGCCTGCACCATCGAAATTGCCGAAGCCGATGTCACCAACCGCACCTGTCTGGCCATCGGCGGTGGTGAAGGTGGCTTCGCCATAGGTCAAGACCGAGCCGTCTGCCGAAACCGAGTACTGATTGTTGCTCTCGAGACCGATCTCGACGATGCCCAAGGCGGCCAGTGACTTGAACTCGCCTGGATCCGATACGCCGTTGCCGTTGGCATCCTGCCAGACACCAAATTGCGCAAAGTCGTGATCGGCGGCGGTCAGCTTGCCGTCATGGTTCGTGTCGTAGAGCTGCTCGAGCGCGGCAAGGTCGGTCTTGGCACCAGGGGCTTGCTGGGTGAACACAAACTCCGGCGCATTGCTCACCTTGCCGTCGCCGTTGAGATCGATCGCCAGGATGCCGTCATGCTGGTCGACCCACGCGGTTTTCGAAGCGACGCCGTCGCCATTGTAGTCATACGAAACGGTGGAGTGCGTCAGATCGGTGGTGTGGATCCCGTCGTGGTTGAGGTCGAGCAAGATCGGAGCGGCAACAGCGAGAGGCGCCAATCCGTCTTTCACGTGGACTGAGAAATTGGCGGTCGTTGTCGTGTCCCCGTCGCCATCCCCGAGTTGCAGGGTAAAGGGGATCGTATGGTCGACACTGGTGGAAATCGTCCCGACGCTCGTCAGGTTGAGTTTCGTCGAGCCCGAGGACTCGTACGCATCGATCCAGGCAATCTGTAATCCGGTCGGCGATTGGATGGTCACCGACGTAGCGCCGGTCGCTGGAGTAAAGGCTTGCGATGTTCCGTCGACGTAATGGGCGACGAATTCAATCTTGTTGGTGACAGGATCAACCGCGCCAAAGGTGAACGTCGCATAGGAGACGTTATCCATGGTGATACCATTTGGCGCAACATAGGGGTTGGTGCCAGCTGGATCGGTGTAAGAGTTTGCGTAAGAGTTCGGCGTTCCGAAGTCGAAACGCATGAACTCCCCTTGATCGAAATTATTGTTGTCCAGCCCCCAACCGGCTGCCGAGCCGTTCACGTTGACGTCCTGCTTCAATACCGGGTTGCCCCCCGATAGCCACGCCGCTTCCTGGCTTGGGGACATTGGGGATGAGACATCGCCTTTGTTATCGATAGACGCACCCCAGCCCGTCACCATGACGATATGCTCGTGGTTCGTCTTGCTCACATCCACAACGATGGATGCAGTTGGGCCTGCGCCGAAAGAACTGCCGCTCCCGATCGAAACAGGGGTCACCGTGCCATCGAGCGGCGCCAGCAAGTCGAACACATACTGCCCTGACGTGCCGGCGGTGGGATTGACGGTAAGGGTGAAAACCGCCGTATCGCCCGTGGTGAAGGTTCCGCTGCCGTCATTGTCGGCGTAGGCGGTCAAAACATTGCCTGACTGCGCCGTCACAAGGTGATGTCCCGCTGAGGTCAGACCAGTTGTATCGGCCGTGATTGTCATTGCTGATCCGACGCCATCGGCACCGGCGACAAAATGGAGCGTGCCGACCGCAGGCGTCTGCGAAGGATCATCGTTGGTCTGCTGATTCTGCACGGCGCCTAAAGTCGGAACGTCGTCGACGATCTCAATGGTGATCGCTGCCGAGGCATTGGCGCCGGTCTTGTCCGTAACCGTTAGCCCGAAGACGTCGGTTTCCGTTACGTTGGGCACATCGGTGGTTGGAGAGGTCAGGTGGTAGACATAGGTCGCAACCCCGGTTGCCGCATTGTAACTCGTGATCGTGAGTGTGCCGTGATCACCGTTGATTACATTGTTGTTGCCCAGATTGGCGATGAGGATGGTCGTGCCCTTGACGGTGACAGAGGCAACATCGCTCAGGCCGTCCGGATCCGAAACCTTGAATGTGCCGTCGACATCGATGGTAGTTGGACCGACCTTGGAGCCTGCGGGCAGGCCGGCTTCGTACACCACATCGTTGGCGCCACCAGGATTGCCGGTATCAACCGTGATCGTGGGTGTGTCATTGGTGCCGTTGATGACGACGGTGACCTGCTGGTCGTCCCAGGCGCCCTTGTCGTCGGTGACGCGCACCGTGTAGGTCTCGGTCACGCTCTGGCCTTGCGCCAGTGCCTGCACGGCGGCGCTGCCGTTGTTGAGGGTGTAGGTCCACTGGCCGCTGCTGTTGACGCTGAATGTGCCGTAGGCCGTGCCGGTGCCCTGCGGGCTGTTGGGGCTGACGCTCCAGGTGGCCGTGTGGCCGGTGTCGGGATCGGCCGAGGCCAGTTGGCCGCTGGTGGTCAGCGTGCTGTCTTCCGTCACGCCGCCGGCCGCGTTGCCCGCCGCATAGCTGATGACCGGGCTGTCGTTGGCGCCGGTGATGGTGACGGTCACGTTCTGGGTGGAGGTCGCGCCCTTGTCGTCCGTCACCGTCACGGTGAAGGTCTCGGTCACGCTGGCACCCTCGGCCAGTGCGTTGGTGGCGGGCTTGCTGTTGTCCAGCGTGTAGGTCCACACGCCCGTGGTCGGGTTGACGGCGAAGCTGCCATAGGTGCCGGCGGTATCGCCGCTCCAGGTGGCCGTGGCGCCCGCGTCGGGATCGTGCGCGGTCAGCGTGCCGCTCACCGTCGGCGAGCCGGCCGTCAGCGCGCCCGGATCGGTCGAGGTCGTGCCGGCAATCACAGTGCCGGGGTCGGCATTGCCGGCCTCGACGACCGCACCCGTGGTGTCGCCCGTGATCGTGGGTGTGTCATTGGTGCCGTTGATGACGACGGTGACCTGCTGGTCGTCCCAGGCGCCCTTGTCGTCGGTGACGCGCACCGTGTAGGTCTCGGTCACGCTCTGGCCTTGCGCCAGTGCCTGCACGGCGGCGCTGCCGTTGTTGAGGGTGTAGGTCCACTGGCCGCTGCTGTTGACGCTGAATGTGCCGTAGGCCGTGCCGGTGCCCTGCGGGCTGTTGGGGCTGACGCTCCAGGTGGCCGTGTGGCCGGTGTCGGGATCGGCCGAGGCCAGTTGGCCGCTGGTGGTCAGCGTGCTGTCTTCCGTCACGCCGCCGGCCGCGTTGCCCGCCGCATAGCTGATGACCGGGCTGTCGTTGGCGCCGGTGATGGTGACGGTCACGTTCTGGGTGGAGGTCGCGCCCTTGTCGTCCGTCACCGTCACGGTGAAGGTCTCGGTCACGCTGGCACCCTCGGCCAGTGCGTTGGTGGCGGGCTTGCTGTTGTCCAGCGTGTAGGTCCACACGCCCGTGGTCGGGTTGACGGCGAAGCTGCCATAGGTGCCGGCGGTATCGCCGCTCCAGGTGGCCGTGGCGCCCGCGTCGGGATCGTGCGCGGTCAGCGTGCCGCTCACCGTCGGCGAGCCGGCCGTCAGCGCGCCCGGATCGGTCGAGGTCGTGCCGGCAATCACAGTGCCGGGGTCGGCATTGCCGGCCTCGACGACCGCACCCGTGGTGTCGCCCGTGATCGTGGGTGTGTCATTGGTGCCGTTGATGACGACGGTGACCTGCTGGTCGTCCCAGGCGCCCTTGTCGTCGGTGACGCGCACCGTGTAGGTCTCGGTCACGCTCTGGCCTTGCGCCAGTGCCTGCACGGCGGCGCTGCCGTTGTTGAGGGTGTAGGTCCACTGGCCGCTGCTGTTGACGCTGAATGTGCCGTAGGCCGTGCCGGTGCCCTGCGGGCTGTTGGGGCTGACGCTCCAGGTGGCCGTGTGGCCGGTGTCGGGATCGGCCGAGGCCAGTTGGCCGCTGGTGGTCAGCGTGCTGTCTTCCGTCACGCCGCCGGCCGCGTTGCCCGCCGCATAGCTGATGACCGGGCTGTCGTTGGCGCCGGTGATGGTGACGGTCACGTTCTGGGTGGAGGTCGCGCCCTTGTCGTCCGTCACCGTCACGGTGAAGGTCTCGGTCACGCTGGCACCCTCGGCCAGTGCGTTGGTGGCGGGCTTGCTGTTGTCCAGCGTGTAGGTCCACACGCCCGTGGTCGGGTTGACGGCGAAGCTGCCATAGGTGCCGGCGGTATCGCCGCTCCAGGTGGCCGTGGCGCCCGCGTCGGGATCGTGCGCGGTCAGCGTGCCGCTCACCGTCGGCGAGCCGGCCGTCAGCGCGCCCGGATCGGTCGAGGTCGTGCCGGCAATCACAGTGCCGGGGTCGGCATTGCCGGCCTCGACGACCGCACCCGTGGTGTCGCCCGTGATCGTGGGTG
Source organism: Mesorhizobium loti (assembly GCF_013170705.1). NCBI lineage: Bacteria > Pseudomonadati > Pseudomonadota > Alphaproteobacteria > Hyphomicrobiales > Phyllobacteriaceae > Mesorhizobium > Mesorhizobium loti. The sequence continues at coordinate 2,593,912 of NZ_CP033334.1, forward strand.
TGTCATTGGTGCCGTTGATGACGACGGTGACCTGCTGGTCGTCCCAGGCGCCCTTGTCGTCGGTGACGCGCACCGTGTAGGTCTCGGTCACGCTCTGGCCTTGCGCCAGTGCCTGCACGGCGGCGCTGCCGTTGTTGAGGGTGTAGGTCCACTGGCCGCTGCTGTTGACGCTGAATGTGCCGTAGGCCGTGCCGGTGCCCTGCGGGCTGTTGGGGCTGACGCTCCAGGTGGCCGTGTGGCCGGTGTCGGGATCGGCCGAGGCCAGTTGGCCGCTGGTGGTCAGCGTGCTGTCTTCCGTCACGCCGCCGGCCGCGTTGCCCGCCGCATAGCTGATGACCGGGCTGTCGTTGGCGCCGGTGATGGTGACGGTCACGTTCTGGGTGGAGGTCGCGCCCTTGTCGTCCGTCACCGTCACGGTGAAGGTCTCGGTCACGCTGGCACCCTCGGCCAGTGCGTTGGTGGCGGGCTTGCTGTTGTCCAGCGTGTAGGTCCACACGCCCGTGGTCGGGTTGACGGCGAAGCTGCCATAGGTGCCGGCGGTATCGCCGCTCCAGGTGGCCGTGGCGCCCGCGTCGGGATCGTGCGCGGTCAGCGTGCCGCTCACCGTCGGCGAGCCGGCCGTCAGCGCGCCCGGATCGGTCGAGGTCGTGCCGGCAATCACAGTGCCGGGGTCGGCATTGCCGGCCTCGACGACCGCACCCGTGGTGTCGCCCGTGATCGTGGGTGTGTCATTGGTGCCGTTGATGACGACGGTGACCTGCTGGTCGTCCCAGGCGCCCTTGTCGTCGGTGACGCGCACCGTGTAGGTCTCGGTCACGCTCTGGCCTTGCGCCAGTGCCTGCACGGCGGCGCTGCCGTTGTTGAGGGTGTAGGTCCACTGGCCGCTGCTGTTGACGCTGAATGTGCCGTAGGCCGTGCCGGTGCCCTGCGGGCTGTTGGGGCTGACGCTCCAGGTGGCCGTGTGGCCGGTGTCGGGATCGGCCGAGGCCAGTTGGCCGCTGGTGGTCAGCGTGCTGTCTTCCGTCACGCCGCCGGCCGCGTTGCCCGCCGCATAGCTGATGACCGGGCTGTCGTTGGCGCCGGTGATGGTGACGGTCACGTTCTGGGTGGAGGTCGCGCCCTTGTCGTCCGTCACCGTCACGGTGAAGGTCTCGGTCACGCTGGCACCCTCGGCCAGTGCGTTGGTGGCGGGCTTGCTGTTGTCCAGCGTGTAGGTCCACACGCCCGTGGTCGGGTTGACGGCGAAGCTGCCATAGGTGCCGGCGGTATCGCCGCTCCAGGTGGCCGTGGCGCCCGCGTCGGGATCGTGCGCGGTCAGCGTGCCGCTCACCGTCGGCGAGCCGGCCGTCAGCGCGCCCGGATCGGTCGAGGTCGTGCCGGCAATCACAGTGCCGGGGTCGGCATTGCCGGCCTCGACGACCGCACCCGTGGTGTCGCCCGTGATCGTGGGTGTGTCATTGGTGCCGTTGATCTCGAATGTGATGGTCTTGCTGTCGGCGTCGCTGTCATGATCGGTCAGCGTGTAGCCGAGCGAGACGTTGATGGTATCGCCGCTGCCCAGCGCCTGCGTCGCGGGCTTGCTGTTGTCCAGCACGAAGCTCCAGGTACCGTTGGCATTCTGCGCCAGCGTGCCGTAGTCGGCCAGGTTGACTGTGTTGCCGTTCAGCGTGGCGGTCGCCGTGCCCCAGCCCACCGAGCCCGAAGCCGCCGGGCCGTCGGCGCCGAACGTGTTGTTGTAGTCGGTCGTGACGTTGCCCCCGACCGTGGTCGTGGCGCCGTCCTCGGTCAGCGCGCCGGCATTCGCATTGTGCGCAACCGGCACGTCGTCGACGATGACGATGCTGATGGTGCCCTCGCCATGGGTGCCGCCGATGCCGTCGACGGCGACCGCGACGCTGTCGGGCAGCGTGTTGTTGCCGTTGCCGGCAGGATGGGTCTGCGCGCCGTTGAGCGTATAGCTGTAGGCGAAGGTGGCTTCGGTGCCGCCGCCCGCCGGCGTCATGCCGGTGATCGTCAGCGTGCCTTCGCCGGTGTTGATGGTCTTGCCGACCCAGTCGGCCAGCGTGTGGGTCTCGGTGCCGATGGTCACGTCCTTGATGCCGTCGGTGGCCGTGACTTTGAATGTGCCGGTGTCGGTCTCGCTGGTGTCGGCAACCGAGGTCAGACCGTGTTCGTACACGACGCTGGCGGCGCCATCGGCATTGGCGTCGTCGCTCGGCGTGACCGTGACGGTCGCGTTGTCATTGGCGCCGTTGATCTCGAATGTGATGGTCTTGCTGTCGGCGTCGCTGTCATGATCGGTCAGCGTGTAGCCGAGCGAGACGTTGATGGTATCGCCGCTGCCCAGCGCCTGCGTCGCGGGCTTGCTGTTGTCCAGCACGAAGCTCCAGGTGCCGTTGGCATTCTGCGCCAGCGTGCCGTAGTCGGCCAGGTTGACCGTGTTGCCGTTCAGCGTGGCGGTCGCCGTGCCCCAGCCCACCGAGCCCGAAGCCGCCGGGCCGTCGGCGCCGAACGTGTTGTTGTAGTCGGTCGTGACGTTGCCCCCGACCGTGGTCGTGGCGCCGTCCTCGGTCAGCGCGCCGGCATTCGCATTGTGCGCAACCGGCACGTCGTCGACGATGACGATGCTGATGGTGCCCTCGCCATGGGTGCCGCCGATGCCGTCGACGGCGACCGCGACGCTGTCGGGCAGCGTGTTGTTGCCGTTGCCGGCAGGATGGGTCTGCGCGCCGTTGAGCGTATAGCTGTAGGCGAAGGTGGCTTCGGTGCCGCCGCCCGCCGGCGTCATGCCGGTGATCGTCAGCGTGCCTTCGCCGGTGTTGATGGTCTTGCCGACCCAGTCGGCCAGCGTGTGGGTCTCGGTGCCGATGGTCACGTCCTTGATGCCGTCGGTGGCCGTGACTTTGAATGTGCCGGTGTCGGTCTCGCTGGTGTCGGCAACCGAGGTCAGACCGTGTTCGTACACGACGCTGGCGGCGCCATCGGCATTGGCGTCGTCGCTCGGCGTGACCGTGACGGTCGCGTTGTCATTGGCGCCGTTGATCTCGAATGTGATGGTCTTGCTGTCGGCGTCGCTGTCATGATCGGTCAGCGTGTAGCCGAGCGAGACGTTGATGGTATCGCCGCTGCCCAGCGCCTGCGTCGCGGGCTTGCTGTTGTCCAGCACGAAGCTCCAGGTGCCGTTGGCATTCTGCGCCAGCGTGCCGTAGTCGGCCAGGTTGACCGTGTTGCCGTTCAGCGTGGCGGTCGCCGTGCCCCAGCCCACCGAGCCCGAAGCCGCCGGGCCGTCGGCGCCGAACGTGTTGTTGTAGTCGGTCGTGACGTTGCCCCCGACCGTGGTCGTGGCGCCGTCCTCGGTCAGCGCGCCGGCATTCGCATTGTGCGCAACCGGCACGTCGTCGACGATCTGGACCGAAAGCGTGGCGGGAGCGGAGGTGTCGCCGTCGGTGTCGGTCACGGTCACGGTCATGTTGTCGTAGATGGAATCGATGCCGGCGCCGGGATGGGGCTCGCTGTGGACAAGCGTGTAGCTGTAGCTCACCTGGCCGGTGCTGGCATCGTAGCCGGTGATGGTCAGCGTATTGCCGAGCGGCGTGGTGATGCTGACCGAAGTGGATGCGCTGTTGGCAAGCGCGGCACCCGAAATCACCTGGCCGGCGATCGTCAGCGAGCCGACGCCGTCGGGGGAGGAGATGGTGAACGTGCCGGTATTGATCTCACTGGTGTCGGGAGCCGAGGTCAGGCCCTTTTCGTACACGATGGTGTCTCCGCCACCGAGCTCGGGCGTCAGGCCGCCGATCGACGGTGTGGAATCGGGCTTGAGAAGAGACGGGAACAGCTCGCGGTTGTCCGGCTGGCCGAACGCCAGGTCCGTCGGCGGCAACAGTGCCGACAGGCCGAACCCGTCGCCGATACCGCCTGGGGGAACCGAGAAGTCTCCGCCTGCGCTCGATGTCGACCCTCCCGGGCCCGCCGACATCGACCCGTCGGCGCCAAAGGCGACATCGACATGGCTTGCTTCCAACGCCGCGATCAAGGCAACGCGCGGCACCTCGACGTCGCCTATGATGAAGGTCGGCACGTTGAGGGCGCCGTCCTTGATGACGATCACCGAACCGTCGGCCTGTTCGAGCACGAGATTGTGGCCGTCGACCTTGATGTTGTCGATCGAGACGTTGGCTGGCAGTTTCACCACGTTGCTGGTGTCGGCCACATATTCGTGCGCCGCCGCCGGGGCCTTGGCCTCCGCGGGTGGTTCCGGTTTGACGGGCGTGCCGTTGCCGACGTCGACCGGAACCGGTTCGGCGGCTGCCGGAGCCGCCTTTTGCGCCGTGGCTGCTTCCGCGACCTGAATCTGCGCCTGCGACGGCAAGCCATTGTGTTCAGAGTGCTCGTCCCAGGAATTCGAGACGGTGTCCAAATCGTTACTGTTCGTCATAGCCAAAACCCCTCCGGCATTTCCCGGAAAGAGACAGTGGCGCCTTCCACTTTGCAACTATCCTGCAATCTGTTTCATATATTCGGATATGCGGTCTTCAGGATTTTTTACGCGTGGTAAACTTGAAACATATAACCTGATATACATGGACTGGCATTAGATACGTCTTTCGCGGGTCGGCTCCGGTTGCTTGGTAAACACAAGTATAATTTGCATAAAATTTTAAACAAAATGAGACTTATCAAGTACAGGAAACTTATCCACCTTCATTTGCAATAACTTGAGGCGGAATTGGTAGCGTCCACAGTCAAAGGTGGGCGTTATGAAAAAAGAAAAATCTGCCCTGGGGGCAATCGGGCTCAAGGCGCTGCTGCTGGCAATCGGAATCACGGGCCTGCCGCAGCCATCGTCCGCGAGCGCGTTCCCGAGCAGCGTCGGTCCGGTCGATTCGCTGTTGGCAAGGGTCGAAACGCCTCCCACCCTCGGTGGTATTTCGCTGCTGCGGCCGCAGCCCTGGCAGCCCGCCTCGGCCTACAGGATCGGTTCGGTTTTCGGCAGCTACGGGCCTGCCTCCATCGATCGGGAAAGCGGCTCTTCGGCGATGCAGGGCAATGTCGGGATCGATCCCATCCAGACGGCGTCGATAATTCCCGGCGTGTTTGGATCGGTTGCGCTGTCAATGCACAATTTCCCGGTTTCCGCGCGTTGGGCACCGGTCTACAAGGCCATCGTCGACTGTTCCACGGGCAGCGCGTGCGACGGCAAGAACAGCATCTTCACCGCCATCGTCAATGTTGCCAAGGACAAGCGGTTCATCGACAAGCTGTCCTTCATCAACTCAAGCGTAAACCACGCAATCGCCTACAAGAAGGACAGCGTGGTTTACGGCAAGCTCGACTACTGGGCCAAGCCTTCGGAAACTCTCGAGCGGCGGGCAGGTGACTGCGAGGATTTCGCCATTCTCAAGATGGCGGCGCTGTTGCGCGCAGGCATTCCGGCGCAGAGCATGTCGCTCGTTGTGCTGCAGGACCGCAAGCGCGGTTTCTTCCATGCCGTGCTGTCTGTCAGCACCGGCAGCGGTGTGTTCATCCTGGACAGCCTGAGCAACGTTGTCTCGCGCGACAGCGATCTCCCCGACTATGTGCCGTTGTACTCGTTCAGCACCGACCGCGCGTGGATCCACGGCGCCAGGGCCGGCGCGGCCCAAGTCGCCGATATCAAAGGCGGCCTTGCGACGGTCGCACCTGGCGAAGGCCTGCAGCCGTAAGCGCTCTGAGAAAGGCGAAGCGCCCGGTTCGGTGCGTCTTCGCCGTGAAGTGCGCCGGGTCGCAATGGATCCGTGCGAGGCGCTTCAGCTCCTGTTTTCGCGCCTGTCGCCTTCCCGGGACGGGACATTTTCGGACGACATGCTTCAGCCGCCGAAAACGAAGGCCATCAGCAATTCCGGCTCGAGCACCGGCGCCCGCACCGCGTTCAACTGCCCACGGTAGCGGCGGTCGCCCGCCCCGATGACGAAACCGGTGGCGACCGGCGTTTCGCCATTGGCGTCGAGCCGTGCGAATATGTCGGCGACATTGAGGTCCAGGGCGAGCTTCAGGTCGTTGCGCGAATCTTCATTCGGCGCCACCGGCAATTGACGCCGGACCAGTTGCTGGAACGGCGCGTTGAAGGTCAGGATCTTCTTCGACGAAGACAGTGCGAAAGCCGGTGACGGGCAGCTGACCAGAATGGCGCTGATCGTCTTGATCGAGGCGAGCCTTCGCAAGGTCTGGTTTTCGTCGGCCAATCCGCGCATGCAGGCCACACGAATTGCCGATGTCAGGTTTCCTGTGTTGGTATGGCTTTCCGCGATCTCGTCGATGAGCATGCCGATGGTGCATTTGCGGCTTTCGGCCATCTGCTTCAGCGAGGTCCAGAAAGCCCGCTCCAGACGAATGCCGCGTCGCGTACCGCCACGCGCAACAACCCGGAATTCAAGCCCGAAATCCTCTGTCGCCATGGGTGGAAGAAGCCGCTCGCGACCGGCGAGAGGGGAGGTGGCGCTATCGCTCACTCATTGCCTCCTCACGGGCCTTGTTGATCGGCTTCAGCAGATAGGTGAGGATGGTTTTGCGTCCGGTCTTGATGTCGACCGAGCAGATCATGCCGGGGATGATCGAATAGGTCTTGCCATCCCGGGTCAGTGTCGACCTCTCCGTTGCCACGCGCACCTGGTAATAAGGCTCGCCCGTCTTCTGGTCGACCAGGCTGTCGGCGGTGATGTTGGAGACCTTGCCTTCGATGCCGCCGAAGATCGAGAAATCATAAGCGGTTATCTTGATCAGCGCGTCCTGGTCCGGCCTGATGAAGGCGACATCCCGGGGTGAAACCCGCGCTTCGACCAGCAGCGTCTCGGAAGTCGGCACGATGCCGGCCACGACCGCGCCGGGCTGCACGAAGGCACCAAGCGTGTTGACATCAAGCGTGTTCACGATCCCGTCGACAGGGGAGCGAATGTCCGTGCGCGCCACCTTGTCGGTGGCCCCGCGTATGGTTTCATCGACAACCGAAAGGTCGGCCAGCGCCTGCGTCAGATCGCTCAGCGCCTCCTGTTGCAACTGCAGGCCGAGCTCGTTGACTTGAAGCTGGGCCTCGGTGATGGCCGCCTTGGCCTTCTTGATGGTTTCACCGGCGAGGTTCAGCTGCCCATGCAGTTCGGTCTGCTCGCGCTCGACGCGGATCTGCTCGGTCCTCGCCATCAGCCCCTTCTTGACCATGGATTCGACCAGCGCGGTTTCCCGGTCGCTGACTTCGAGGTTCTTGGTGAGGCGCTCGAGATTGGCGTTGGCTTCGTCCAATTCATTCTCGCGCTGATCGAGGCGCGACTTGAGAACCGAGAGCTTGACCTGGAAATTGTCGCGGCGCGCGCCGAGCAGTTTCTGCTCGTTGTCGCAGATTTCCGGCGCCACCTTCTGAATTTCGGAAGGGCACGGAAATGAGCCTTCGAGATTACCGGCCTGTTCAAACTTGAGCCTCGCGATGCGTGTCTCCAGAGCCCGCGCCTTGGCCTGCTGCTCGCCAAGACTGGAGGTGTTGAACGTATTGTCGAGGCGGATGATGAGGTCGTTCTTCTTGACGACCTGCCCGATCGTCACGGCAATTTCCTGGACGACGCCCGGCTCGCTGGCCTGGATGATCTGGGTTTTGGATGCCGGTATGATCTTGCCTTCGCCGCGTGCGATCTCATCGACCTCGGCAAAGGACGCCCAGGCGACGGAAGACACAAAGAGTGCCCCTACGATCAATAAGGACGCCGACGCGAAGAGCGGCGGCCGATCTTCCCTTGCAAGCATGTCATATGGCCCCAACGCATTGAATACGTTAAATAAGTTTGTTTTTCAGGCGTTTGTTTTCTGCAGCGCCTGTATCACTTGGTCCTTTGGTCCGTCGGCAACGATCCTGCCTTGCTCGATGACGATAAGCCGGTCGGCCAGCTCGAGCATGCTGAAGCGGTGCGTCGAAACGATCAGCGTCGTGTTCCGGTCGAAAGCCACTTTGAGCTGCTTGATCAGTTGCCGCTCGGAGGCCAGATCCATCGACCCCGACGGCTCGTCCAGGAAGACGATCTTGGGTTTGGTCAGCAACAGCCTGGCGATCGCCATCGTCTGCCTCTGGCCGCCCGAGAGATTGGTGCCGCGCTCGCCGACATTCATGTCGTAGCCACGCGGGTGACGGGAGACGAAATCGTCGACGCCGGCGGCCTTGGCCGCTTCGACAATCTGCTCGTCGGTCGCCTCCGGACATGCCATCAGGAGGTTCTCCTTGATGGTGCCCGAAAACAGATCGTTGGCTTGCGCGACGATGCCGACTGCGGCGCGAACCTCCGATGGGTGATACTGGCGGATGTCGATCCCGTCCAGCAGCAGCTCGCCTGATGTCGGCAGGAAGAGCCTGCCGATCAGCCGGCCCATGGTTGTCTTTCCCGAGCCTATGCGGCCGATGATGCCGATCCGCTCGCCTGGCCTTACCGAGAAATTCAGGCCGGTCAGGACTTCATTTTCGGAGCCTGGATAGACAAAGCCGACATTCCTGAACACCATGGCGCCATTGCGAATGGGCCGGTTGACGAAACCCACCGTGTCCGGGCGATCCTCCGGCTGCTCCATGATCGAGTTGACCATGCGCAAGGAGAGCATGGCCTGGCGAAGTCTGGACAAGGTGATGGCGATCTGGCCAAGGGGAGACACCGCCCGGCTGGCCAGCATCACGGTGCCGATGATGGCTCCGGTGGAGACGTGCCCTTCAGAGAAGGCGTAGGCGCCGGCAACGATCAGCGCGACGGTGACCATCTGCTGGATGGCCTGCGTTATATTGCCCGCCGCCGCCGACAGTTGCTTGATCTTTTCGGACGTGTTGGACGCGTTCTTGGAATGCTCTCCCCATTTTCGCAACAGATACGCCTCGGCCCGCAGCGACTTGATCGTCTCCAGCGTGGAGATGGATTCGACCAGCAGGGCCTGCCGTTGCGAGGCCTCGTTCATGGAGGCCGCGACGCGCTTGCCGATGCTCCGCTGGGTGACCAGTCCGACGATCACGGAAGCCACGAAGGCCAGCGCCGGTATGATGACCAGCCAGCCGCCTATCGCATAGATGACCAGGAGGAAGACGAACACGAAGGCCGTGTCGATGAAAACGCTGATGGTGTTCGACGTGAAGAATTCGCGCACGAACTCATACTGCGTCACCCGATTTGCATATTCACCCGTCGAGCCCGGTCGTGCCGACAGGGATGAGTTCAGCACTTTCTCGAACAGCATGTATGAGATGCGCAGATCCGCCTTGCGCCCGGCATAGTCGATGAGGGACGCCCTGGCGGTCTTCAAAAGCAGGTCGAAAAGGATGACCGCGGCGATGCCGAGCGACAGAACCCAGAGCGTCGATATCGCCTTGTTCGGCAGGATTCTGTCGTAGACATTCATGGTGAATATCGGCGAGGCGATGGCCAGCAGGTTGATGAATACTGCCGACAGGATGACCTTCGAATAAGTGCGCCAGAACGGGCCCATCGTTCCCGTCAGCCAGTGTCGCCGCTCGATCTTCGGCGCGGAACCGACGCTCATCCCTTCGGCTGCGTTTGCATAGGTTATCGAGAAGGAAACGCCGCCACTGATGTAGCTGGCGGCCAGCTCTGATCTGGTGATGGTTACGCGGCCGTCTTCCTGGGGAGCGGTGGTGAACGCGCCGTCCTCTGTTTCGGCCAGCAGGGCAACCGGCAATTGGCCGGCGCGAAACACAATGGCGGGAAGATCGAGACGCCCCCGAAGAAAGTCGCGATGGCTGAATTCGGTGATCTCAAGGCCGATGCGCTCGGCAAGATGCCGGATGGCATCGATGTCGATACGCGTGTCCGACAGCGGCACGCCGGCGAACAGCACCGTGTGCGCGCTCGGTCTGCCGAGATACCCGGCAATGGCCGAGAAGCAGGCTTTGAACGCCTCCTTCGGGGAGAGGATATTGGGTTGCTGGTTCACGATCCGCCCACGGGGACTTTCGATCGCCCCTTACATCCGCTTACTTTTTCCTGACCGGCGCCAGGATATCGAACGGCAGATCGTTCTTCTGTTCCGAAGGGGTGCGCGCGTAGGTTTCCGTGTCGGCCGTTTCCGGTGCGGCGAACTCGGTCCGCGCGTAGGCCGCGGCCTGCTTTGGCGGGCGGATATCCATCGTCTTCAACAACTGTCCGGTCGCCGCCAGAAGCCGATATTGGGCAAAGAGCGAGGCATAGGAGGCGGTGTCGGCCAGCGTCGCCGTGTTGAACCGCGTATTCTGTGCATCCAGCACATCGAGCAGCGAGCGCTGCCCGACCTTGAATTGCTCGCGATAGGACGCAACCAGCTTCTCGTTGGAGGCGGCCTGCAGCTTCAGGGTCTTTGCCAGGTCGGCTTGCCGGAAGCGGCGATCCCAGGAGGTGCGAACGGCTTCCTCGATTTCCCGCAGCACCTGATGCATCGCGAGGCGCTGCTCGCTGGTGCGACGGATCTGCTCCTGCTCGTTGGCCTTGTCGATGCCGCCCCGGTACAGGTTCCACCGCAGCACCAGGCGTGCCTGCAGGTCGGATGTGTCACCATTGTCGCCGTCGATGTCATACCCGGCCCGGGCGACGCCTTCGGCGACGATCGAGGGGCCGTACTTCGCGCGGGCCGCGTCGACCAGGGAGGCTGCGGCGGCGATGTCGCTGTTGGCCATATGGACGCGCGGATTGCTCTCCCGCGCAAGGCCGATCGCATCGTCCAGCGACCTTGGCAGTGCGCCGGAAACATCGGCCGGCCTCGACGCATTGGTCAACGGTTTCCCGACAGTCTTGAAGAAGCGTATCCTCGAGGCCTCGAGCTCCTCCGAGGCTTCCTGCATGCGGGCCTTGGCTGCGAACAGCCGCTCTTCGGCCTGCTGCCGGTCGGCTTCGTTCAACCCGCCGCCGGCAATGCCTTCCTGGATGTCGTGCAGCATTGCTTGATGAAAGCCGAGATTCTTCTTTGCCTCTGAAACGATCGAGGCCTGAAGCATGTATTCGAGGTAGTCCTGGACAACCGAGAGGCCGATGAATTCGGACCGCTCCAAAACACGAAACGACGCGCCGTCGACGCGCGAGGCCTGGCGGTTCAGTTCGGCCCGTCTCGCACCGCTGTCATAGAGCGTTTGCGAAACCGTCAGATCGGTTTCCGCCGGATAAAGCGCGTCGTCCTGTATGGAGAGCACGCGTCGGGAGGAATTGTCGAGACGGCGAGCACCTGCCGACGCTTCCAGGTCGACGCTGGGAAGATAGAGCCCCTTGGCCTGACGCAATTCGAACTCGATTGCTTCGCGATTTTCTATGGCCTGGCCGATTTCGGGATTGGATTCGACGGCAACCGCCACTGCTTCCTTGAGCGTGAGTGCACTCGCGCTTCCGCAGGCCAACATCGTAGCCGCCATCAAAAGACCAAGGCGCCTGCCCATGGTCGACATGCTTGTCGTGTTCATCTAATCCGCCCCAACGTTTCCCAACGCTTTTTTCCAGCGCTAAAACCAAGCCTCAGCTCGCCTGATTATCCAACAATTTCACGCGATATGTGAGTGAATATTAAATTAGAAGCCAACAAAAGGAGAATTCTCACCATAAGGTTGTGAAATGTAGCAAAAATGGCACAACAACTGGCCCGTTGGGTGTGCCTGACCGTCTCCAGGAGCGGAAAGCCGAAAGGCACGGCGTGGTCCACGCGGGAGACTCTTAGGCCCGCATGAACTGAAAAGGCCGTCGCGGAAATTTGATGACGTTTCAGCCAAGATCACGCCGTGGCGGGACGAATGGACCGATGCTGAATTGCTGGCCGCCGGGATGAGCCCCCAAGCAAGCAGTCGCGCCCTGCGTTAAGCTTCACTCAATCTCTGCAGTCTATGCTGACGCCAGATTGTCGAGGATAAAATGAAGCGCAGGCCGATATTACTCTTCGCTTTTCCGGCTTTGATCCTGATGCTTCTGGCAAGCGAGCGAATAGCGACCCTGCTGCTCGGACGCTATGCCGCCAGCCCTGCCATGTGGCGGATCTGGCTTGAACTGCACCCCACGGCGATGTTCTGGCAACAGGTCCATCTTGGACTGGGCGGATCGATGGTCCTGGATGCCGTCATCCTGGTTGCGGCGGCGGCGGCGTGCTGGGGCGCTTGCCGTATGAGGCGGCCGGCCGCCTTCTTCCTCGCCAACCACGTCGCCCTGCTCTTTGCCGGACTGATGATCGCTTCCAGCAGTCATTCGGAGACGGCGAGCACTGTCGCGGCATTCCCGCTGTCGAACGGCCTCCAAGTCGCACTGATGGTCGATTTTACCTGGCAGAACAGTCTCGTGCTTGTTCTGGGCTTCGCGGCCTGTGCGTACTGCCATGTCGCGTTCCTCCGCGAAACGCGGCTGCGTGGAGAGTCTCCCGCCCTGCGTCTCATGACTTTGCGACGCGATATCTAGCCGGCGCACGGGGGCGTTCGAGAGAGTGCCAAATGATCCGGACATCAGCAGCTTCCCGGATCCGGCGGCTTCGCCAAATCCGGAGCCGCCTCAATTGATCTTGCGATAATAGACCTTTCCGTCCGGCGTTTCGGTTCGCTGGTAGGAGGGGTTAGGGGCAGGGGGCGCGGTGCTCTTGCGCTTGGCTGGCCGCGGCGTATCGACAGCGGCGGGTTCGGCCGCGATATTGTTGGAGGATGCATCGGCCACGGTGCTGGTGGTGACGACGGCGGGTTCCGCCGCGCCCGCGCTGCCATCGTCACGCGCTGGCGGAGGGTTTTGTTCCAGCCGGGATATGTTGCCGTTGACTTCGTTGAAACTGCCCTGCAACTGGCTGTCCAGCCTTTCAAATCGGCTCTGAAAACCGTTGTTGACCGTGTCGAGCCGGGCAACGATCCGCTGCTCGAACGCGCCAAGCTCCTCCAGACGTCCCTCCACGGCGCGCAGGTCGGTGATGCCGCGATAGAGGTAGATGGCGGCGGTCGCGTTCAGCACCGCGAACAGTGTCAACCCGACGCCGACCACGACGGCCAGCCGCGACCGGCTCGCATCCTTGTCGAGCAGTTGCGGTTCGATGGGCTCGGCGGCCACGGTCGGCACGTGCGGGTCACTGATCGTCGTCATTGAACCACCACCTTGGTGCCTATTGGCACCCGCTTGAAAAGATCGATCACATCCGTGTTGGTAAGGCGAAAGCATCCAGATGTGCCGTCGAACCCCACGCCCGAGGGATCGTTGGTGCCATGGATGCGATAGAGCGTGTCGTGCCCGTCCCGAAGCAGATAGAGCGCCCGTGCGCCGAGCGGGTTATAGGGGCCTGAAGGCACCAGCTCCGGCAGTTCCGGCTGGCGGGCGCGCATTTCCCTGGGCGGGCGCCACTGCGGCCATTCCGTTTTCGCGCCGACCTTCACGACGCCGGTCCAGCCGAATCCGTCGCGTCCGACGCTGATCTGGTAGCGCAGCGCCTGGCCCTGACGGGTCACCAGGTAAAGCGCCTTCTCGTTCTTGCGGATGACGATCGTTCCCGGCTGCTCCGTGGTTGCGAAGGCAACCGCCTTGCGCAGGCTGGGGCCCATCGCCGGCAGCGGTGGCCGATCCGAAAGCCTCGATCGCGCCTGGGCGAAGTCCTGGGCCGACAGCGCCAGCGCCAGGCCGAGCACGCCGGCGCCGATCAGCCTCACGGCGGCGTCATGTCTACCGGGCAGCGTCATCGAGCCGCTCTTTGAACATCTTCTTCAGATCCTTGTTGAAGCGCGCCCGGCCATCCACTTCGGAAGGCAGGATCGCCCGGTTCAAGGCATCGGCCAGAAGGGTGTTGTCCAGGGCCACCGATTTGATGTGCGGCGCCTTGAATATCTTCTCAAGCTCGCTGCGCGAGAAATGGTTTCCGAACCATTTGCGCTTGTGCTTGTTGGCGACGAGCGTGATGCTGACCGCATTGCCGCGCAGCTCGCGGATCTTCTTGTAGAGCCGCTTGCCTTGCCGCAGCGAGGCGACGTTGAGTTCGAAGACGATGAAGATCTCGTCGCTCGTCGAAAGCACCGAATTGTGCCACGGCGTTTCGAGATTGGGCAGGTCGATGACGATGTCGTCGAAGCGGTAGGCGACGAGGTCGAGCAGCCGGAAGACGAAATCGCTGCCTTGTGGCTCGAACGGCAGCTGCGGCCTCTCGAACGCGTAGAGGGTGAGACCCGACGGGCGCGACAGCTTGATGACATCCATCAGCTCGACATCGAGCCTTTCCGGCTGGCCGATGATGCCCGCCAGGTCGAACTGGTTGAACAGATTGAGGTAGGCGCCGCAATTGGCGCTCTGGAAATCGAGATCGACCAGGCAGGTCGAAGCCGCGCGCTCGGTCGATTTCGAGGCCAGGAATTCGGCCGCCGACAAAGCGAGCGTCGTGGCGCCGGCGCCACCGCTGGCGCTGATGAAGGTGATGATGCGGCTTTTGGTTCCCTGGTTGCCGGTATCATGGAAGGTCACCGCGTTGAGCAGTTCCTTGCCGTCGAGCGGCTTGTGCAGCCAGTCCGAAGCATTCATGCGCACCAGCACGCGCGTCTGTTCCGACGTCAGCTCATCGGAAACCGCGATCAGCGGCACCGACGCCCACAGCGCGCGTGCCTCGACAATGCCTGACCTGCCGAGCAGGGCGCCATTGCCCAGATCGAGGATGACGATGCCGGGGCGCGTATCGGCGGGCGGACCTTTCAGAAAATCATCCGTCTCGGAGATCCTGACATCATAGATCGCCAGGGCATCGAGCCGCGTCGCCACCTCGCGCTTGAAAGCCGGATCGGACGAAAACAACGCCACCTGCTTTCGCTTGGTCGGTGTAACCTTGGTGTTGATGGCATTCATGGCCAGGTGCTCTTCAGATCTTCGCCCGTGACCGTGCTCAGCATGGAGGGCATGTTGATGTTGGTGAAACCCATCAGTCCTCTCAGGAAAAAGAACTGGAAGGTGATATTCTGGAGATTGACGGTGATGGTCGGCACCGGGCCGCCTAGCCGGGTCTGATAGCCCAGGCCGGTGGCCGTGTAGGTGACGACGATGTTGCTGCGCAGCAGGCCCGGGAAGAAGTGGCACATACCGGGCCGCTGGTTTGCGGCAAGCGCAGGGCAGACATCGTCATCGGTGTTTGCGGTGTCGCCACGAAAGATGCGGCTGAAATTGGCTGCGCTGAAGCCGCCACTGTTGCTACAGCCGCCCGTGCCGGCGGTGTAGGTGCAAACGAAAGGACCATAGGCGCCGGCGACAGTCGGGGCGCCGGGAGACGAGATCGGGCCCGCAGTCGCGAGGTTGGTCGCCACAGCATCCGATATCGAAGCCAACCGGGCGCCGACCTGCACCGCCTTGGTGGCCGCGTTCCATTGATAGAAGGCGTAGCCGAAGTCGACGAAGCCCAATACGAGCGTAAACAGCAGCAACGATACGATGGTCATTTCCACCATCACCGCCCCGTCTTCCGATTTTGCGAAACGCTGGATCATGGTCAGAACCGGATCAACCGCTCGTCGTGGTAGCCCTGCAGCGTTATCGGACCGATGCCGATGAACGACAACATACCGACACCGGTGTATGGATAGGTACCGGAAGCGCGGACGGTGCAGACCTGTGCCGTGGTGGAGCGATATTGGGTAACGCCGCCCACCACGGTG
This sequence comes from Mesorhizobium loti, assembly GCF_013170705.1. Taxonomy (NCBI): domain Bacteria; kingdom Pseudomonadati; phylum Pseudomonadota; class Alphaproteobacteria; order Hyphomicrobiales; family Phyllobacteriaceae; genus Mesorhizobium; species Mesorhizobium loti. Next base: position 2,609,522 of record NZ_CP033334.1, read on the forward strand.
TCCTGGCAGGAATTGTTCGTGGTCACGGTGACATTCGATGTCTGCCAGCCGCTCACGCGCGGACTATCAGTCACGACGCCGTTAACAACCGTTACAGATGGCTTGCCGTAGACGGCGATGTTCGCGGCAATGGTGGAACAGTTGATCGCCGCCAGCCCGGAGTCGGTATACAATTGACTGTTGCAGCGCGCGGCATAGCGGGCGGCGTCTGTAAGTCCGGCCTCCATCAGCAGCTTGTCGTGGATCAGATTGCCGAACTCGAACACCCCGGCGGACAAGATCAGCATCAGCGGCGTGATCAGTGTCATCTCGACAATCACCGCGCCGCGTTGGTCGTGTCGAAATCGACCAAGATATCGGGACAGCGTCTGGAACATCGCAGTCACCGATAGAGCTGCGCTTCGTCGCGCAGGTAGTTGTCGAGTGTGCCGCTGCCGCCCTTGCCGGTGATGTCGACCAGCTCCACGTAAATATTCTTCCCGTCCTTGACCGGCTCGGTAATGAAGAAACTGCCGAACCTCCTCACCGGGATGCCGGTCTGGCGGCCGCTGAAATTCGTGCCCGCAGCCGTGAGCGCATTGCAGTCCAAGATTGCGCCGTAAAGCAGCCGGCGGTCTGGGATCGAGATCGGGGTGCCTGCCGCCGCAGGCGGGATTCCCGTTTCGCCGCCGACGGCAGCGTCCTGATAGATATTGTTGTCGATCTCGTAGCGATAGACCTCATAACGTGTCGGGAGATTGGTGCCGGTTCCTGACAGAGCCGCTGGCACGGCACGTGTCGGGTGATTGGCGGCCCAGTAGCGCGCGAAATTCCAGTCACCGGCGCCCATGCGGCCGCCCATCATCGTACAGTTCCCGGCGATCTGGCAGGAATCGCGCTCAAGCCCGACGCCCTTTGTCGGGTCTGTTTCATAGTCGACCTTGTTACTCTGGACGAACTGGCTGCCGTTCTTGGCGCCCTTGCGCACATTGACCGCGGGTCCGTCCGAGTAGTTGGACGAATTGATGCCGAAGCGCGAGTTGATGCCGTTCTCGACAGGGCCAGCGTTCTGCCCCGGCTCGGTGGTGACGCCGTCGCGCGAATAACAATTCTGCGGTTTGGAGTCGGCGAGCATTTTTTCGAGCTGGTTGGCGCCGTTGCCGAACGGAGAAGCCAGGAAAGCGAAGTTGCCGGGAAAGTAGGATCCGTCGCCGCGCAGCACGATTTGGCGGCGACGGTATTGCCTGGTCTGTGCAGCCTGCTCCAGCGTGACGCCGCCGGTGATGGTTGTGTCCTCATACGGGTTGCACATGAAAACGGGCGTGTAATCGCAGACACCCGACGTGAACCCGGCAGTCGCCCGGGCAGCGACGTTCAAGCTATTACTGGCCGAATTGCCCGTCAGAAACGACGCTGGGAATATCGCGGCGAAACCGACTGGCGTGACCTTCACTTCAATGAATGCGGTTTCACCCTCGCCGATGGATTGCGTAGCATTGGCATAGTTTGCGCTGGTGACCAAAGTCCCGTCCGACGCGGGTATGGTCTTCAGGAAACACCACGAAATGTTGCCGGCGCTGTTGCATTGTGCGGTGCCGCCTGGTTGCCCAGACGTCAAGGTGAACCGGCCAGTAGAGCCAACGGTCGAGAAAGTGGCATCGTTGGCAACCAGTGTCGCCATGGCGCGTTCGGCCCTGGCCCATGAACCGGGCAAGCCATCAAGTTCGGCTGCTCCGGCCAACGCAAAGGCATCCGCCGCCTTCTGCAAATCATTGTGCAGATTGTTGACCCGGCTCATGTCGATCGCCAGCAGCGAAAAGCCGATGATTGCCGGCAGCGTAATGCTGACGAGGATCAGCGCTATTCCCCTCTGGTCGCGCCAGAATGCGCGAATGGTCCGCAGCATGGTCCTTGCCCCTTGCTCCCCTGACGCCAGGACCCCTCGTATGGTCCGGCGCGCTGAAACCGCGTCCTTCTGTTCACTGCCCCGTAGTCACACCCGCCCCGCCGACATTGACCGTGATGGCCGGTGGCGGCGGCGGCGGCGGTGGAAATTTGTAGCTGTGCGCCACGGCGGCCGCGCGCGCACCGTCGCCTTCGATGTGCGTATTCCTGGACGCCGGATTGAATGGATCGACCGTCTGCGCCAGCGAGTTGTATCTCTGCGTGTCGCCGGCCGCCAAAGTCACTGAATCGTAGTGATTCAGATAGTCCGCGGCGCAGCCTGACAATGCGCTGGCGCACAGGATGGGGATCAAGATCCTATTTCTTGACATAGAGCATCTTGTCCTTCGATTTGAAGTCGAGCATGTGCCCATAGGGGCCGGTGACGCCGTCGCCGGTCTCATATTTTCGGATCATGTCCTTGTTCACCTCGAGCTGACCAAGGACGAAGAATTCCGGATCATTGGCCGGCCGCGTCTTGTCGAACGGCGTCGCCAGCTGCTCGCCGGGCTTCACCGGCCGCACGATGTGCGGCGTGACGATGACCACCAGTTCGGTTTCTTCCTTCTGGCTGCTCGAATTGCGGAACAGCGTCCCGATGACCGGGACCTGGCCAAGCCACGGCACCTGGTTCTGCAGCTTGGTGGTCTTGCTGGACAAAAGCCCGCCGACCGCGAAGCTCTGGCCGTCGCGCAATTCGACGACGGTGGACAGTTTGCGGTTGGTGAAGATCGGGTCGCCGGCGGTGGTGAAGCCGTTCAGGTCGCTGACTTCCGGCGCCAGGTTCATGTGGATCTTGCCGTCGTCGAGTACGACCGGTGTGAACAGAAGATTGACGCCGAATTGCTTGTAGACGATGTTGATCTGGCCATCCTTGTCGAGACTGCGAATAGGCACTTCACCGCCGGCGTTGAAGCTGGCCTGCTCGCCGGAAAGCGTGGTGAGATTGGGGTTCGCGAGTGTGCGCACCACCCCCTTGGCCTCAAGCGCCTCGATGTACAAATCGACCTTGATATTGCTGTCGATGACGCGGGTGAGCAGCGCTCCGAAGGGGGTGGAGTTGGACAGGAGGTTGCTTAGCAGAGCTCCTGAGCCGAGCACCTCCTTGTTTTCATCAACCGCGGCAATACCCGTTCCGACTTTGGTCGTGCCGCTGCCGTTCGTGCTCTTGAGCGACACCCCGAGGTCGCGGCCGGAGTTGCGCTTGGCTTCCAGCACGCGCACTTCCAGATTGACCTGCTGGCTGTCGTCGACGATGACCGAGTTGATGATGGCATCAGGACCATATTGCTGTGCGACTTCCATGATCGCCGCCAGCGTGGCGCCGTCCTTGACATGACCGGCAAGCCTGACCCTGCCGTTGACCGAGCCGATCTCGATGCGCGACTTGGGTGCCACCTGGCGGATCGCTTGCGCCATGTCGGAGACATCGACGCCGACTTCGACCTGGATGACGCCGAGCGAGCGCTTGTCGGTGGAGAACAGATTGACCGTGGTGGTGCCGGCGCCCTTGCCGATCACATAGAGCGTGCGGTCGGTCATCGGCTGCGCATCGGCGATCTTCTCGTCGCCGACGACGATATCGCCCAGATTGGCATTCACCTGCAAAGTCACCGATTGCGACATCGGCAGGAAAACACGATGGACGCTGGGGTTCGACACGTCGATGAAGCGGTCGGCCGCATCGGCCGCAAGGCTCGATAGCGACAGTGCAGCCAGAGCCGACAACGCGGCCGCCCCCATCCTCACCCAAAACCCTTGCATCCCGGTCTCCCCAATCGCCGCTGGCGGCGGCGCCAAACTGGTCGCGGCGCCTTTATGGCTGCCGCGGCACGTCATATGTTTCGAGCTTCACACCTCGGAAGACGCCCACCGTCGCGCGCGCCGGCGGTTCCGGCTGCACGTACTTGACGACTTCCTTGACGACTTCGTGGACTTCCGGCGCCGACGTTACGGCAGGAGCCGGCTTCACCTTGCTCAACTGGTCGATCTGGCTGCCAACCCGCTCCACCGCCTGCGCAAGGCCGGCGATCTTGTCGTCCGCGCGCTTGCGCTCAGCCGCGGCCTCCGCTTCCGCCGCGGCCTTCTTGCTGAGCTCCGCCTGCCTTGCGGCGACGTCGGCCGGTGTTTCGCCGGTCAGGTCGGAAAGCGTCACACGTTCGGTGGTCTCGCCCTTGCTGGCCGCGGCCTGGCGAAGGGCCAGCGACAATTGTCCGGCGCCTGCCGCCAGCGTCAGCTTCTGCGCATCCTTGGTGCTGGCCTCGAGTGTCACCGATTTGACGACAGTCGGGCTGTCCTTGCTCGCATCCGCGACCTGGTCGACGGCGAGCACCTTCATGCTCTGCAGAAGCACGTCGACAAAACTCTGGTCCGCGCCATCATTGCCGCGCACGGTTCGCGTCAGCAACACGTCGACACGGTCGCCCGGAAAGACGAATCCGGCGACGCCGAGCACGTCGTTGACGCGGATGGAAACGGCCTTCATGCCCTCGCCGAGAACCGCCGAAAGCGTGGCGCGCTGGCCCGGACCCGTGATCTTGCTGGCGAGCACGGGTTCGTTGACGCCGATCGCCTGCAATGCCTGCTTGGGGGCTCCGCCGGCCGGAACGTCCTTCGTCAGGAGTTCTTCCGTGGTCTTGAAAGCGCCGGCCGGAATCGCGCCCGACGGCCATGCGACCTCACGCAATTTGTCGGCGGACAGTGTGTCGCCAAACTTCAGCGCCACGGTGGCCACGACAACCGTGTCGCGCTGAACATCCTCCGTCCGCGCCATGGCGCTGCGCTGGTTGGCCAGCCAGATATTGGCGAGCACCACGGCCAGCACGCCGAACACGCCGGCAAGGACGATCATGATGACGGTGTTTGCGCGCATAACCCCAACCCACTCTATCGACTACGTGCCGCCCAAGGTCGCCTGTCTTTGGTTGAAAAGAGGGTAGGCCCAGGCGTCCACGCCAGGGCCAACCCGAAGCGTCACGAGCCAGCGAGCGCCGTGTTAAGTGTGTTCCACTGGCCACCCACCCACGTGCCTACCCCGATGATCGTTGCGATCACGGCCACCGTGATGATGCCAAGCAGGATGGTGTATTCGACCATGGCAGCGCCGTTTTCATCGTCGCGGAACTGCCGGGTCATTATAATGAGCTTGTTCACGCCAATTCTCCGTTGAATTGAAGATTTGAACTGACGAGCCGAGGATTTCCACCAAAGCATCTCTCGCCATCCCAAATCGACCGTCTTTGCCTGCCTGCCAACCGAAGATCGCATCGAGAGGTCGATCGATCTTTCAGTCGAAGGAGCAGGCCCAAGTCCACGCGGCTTGGGCCTGCTCGAACATCAAGACGCGGGGAGTGCGCTATTGAGCGCTGTCCATTTACCATTGACCCATGTGCCTACCCCGATGATCGTTGCGATGACGGCCACCGTGATGATGCCAAGCAGGATAGTGTATTCGACCATGGCAGCACCGTTTTCATCGTCGCGGAACTGCCGGGTCATCGTCATGAGCTTCTTCACGTCAATTTCTCCCTTTGGAGGTTGAATACGACGAGACAACCTGAGGATAACTCCGCTCAAGCCACTCGCCATCTTGGTAAGACGGCAGGCCCAAACCTTTCTGTTGGGCCTGCTAGATAGTTATGACGCCGTTGTAAGATTCGCGTTCAGGGCCGTCCACTTCGTGTTGACCCAGCCGCCTACCCCGATGATCGTTGCGATCACGGCCACCGTGATGATGCCGAGCAGGATCGTGTATTCGACCATGGCAGCGCCGTTTTCATCGTCGCGGAACTGCCGGGTCATCGTCATGAGTTTCTTCATGCCAATTTCTCCTTTTGGAGGTTGAACCCGACGAGACAGAGCCAAGGATGTACTCCATACCCAGCATCCCCCGTCACGTTGATCCTAGGTCGCGCCAAAAAGCAGAGTCAAACGGGATTAAGGGTCCCTTAACTTTCATATACCTGATTCGCCAAGAAAAAAGCGGCTCAACATCTTGGCAAGGGATTGATTCGTATCATTTTTCAACCGTTCTTAACCATTCGTTCACAATTCCGTCCTGCATGCGGCACGATTATGGATAAATTAGCAATACCGCATATTCCTTTATATCTAAGGGTTTAAGCGAGGCATCGCGGTGGTTCCGGGCGGAGGGATGGCCGTGCACGGAAGGGGTGCGAATCGCACGATTGCAGTTCGCGAACCATATCAAATAAACAAAGGATTACCGGGCCGACGACCTTAACTATGTTGAAAGTATTGCCTGTACGCAGGCCATCCTGGCGCTTGTGCCGACGGTGGTTAACGTTTAGTTTCCACTAATATGCGTCTGAGAGGAATATAAGCGATTATGCTGGGGCGATTCATCAGGGGGGCAGGCGAACAGCAGGTGGCGACAAAGGCCGAGTCGGCGGCGGTGCTGCCTGTCACTCCGTCCCTTTCGCCAGCCGCTGATATCGAATCGCATGGCGACGATTTTCTGACGCTCAAGGTCGAGCTCCATCGCCACCTTATCGACCGGTTCAACCTCGCCACTCTTGAAAATGCCTCGAAGGATGAGATCCTGGATGAGATCCGCCCGATCGTTCGCGAGTTCGTCCGAAACAGAAGCGTGCCGCTGAACGCACGCGAACTCGACCAACTGACCAGCGACACCGCCGATGAAATGCTGGGGCTGGGACCGATCGAGCCGCTGCTGAAGGATGATTCGATTTCCGACATCCTGATCAACACCCACGATCGCGTCTTCATCGAACGGCGCGGTGTAATCGAGGAAACCGCAATCCGGTTTCGCGACGAGGCGCATCTGCTGCGCGTCATCGGCAAGATCGTTTCGGCGATCGGCAGGCGCGTCGATGAATCGGCGCCGATGGTCGATGCCCGCCTGGAAGACGGGTCTCGCGTCAATATTGCGGTGCGGCCGGTCTCGGTCGACGGGCCGCTGGTGTCGATCCGCAAATTTTCCAAGAATCCATATTCGCTCGAACGATTGATGGCGCTCAATTCAATCCGTCAGCCGATGATCGAGCTGCTGCGCATCGCCGTGCAGGCGCGCAAGTCGATCCTGGTTTCCGGCGGCACAGGCAGTGGCAAGACGACCTTGCTCAACGCCCTGTCAGCCTACATCCCGTCCAGGGAACGCTTGATCACCATCGAGGATGCGGCGGAGTTGCAGTTGCAGCAGCCGCATGTCGGCCGGCTCGAGACGCGGCCGCCCAATGTCGAAGGCAAGGGCGAAGTCCGCCAGCGCGAACTGCTGAAAAACGCGCTTCGCATGCGGCCCGATCGCATCATCGTCGGCGAGGTGCGCGGCGAGGAAGCCTTCGACATGCTGCAGGCGATGAACACCGGTCACGAAGGCTCGATGACCACCATCCATGCCAACACACCGCGCGACGCCATCTCGCGGCTCGAGCAGATGGTCGGCATGGCCGGCATGCCGATGAGCCATGACTCAATCCGGGCGCAGATCGCGTCGGCCATCGACATCATCGTGCAGACGCAACGTCTCTCCGACGGCGGCCGGCGCGTGACTTCGATCTCGGAAATCACTGGCATGGAGGGCAATATCGTCCAGCTTCAGGAAATCTACCATTTCGTCCGGCGCGATATGGGCGCCGATGGCAGCATCGTGGGCGAATTCCGCGCCACCGGTGTTCGGCCGCGCTTTGCCCAGGAAGCGGCGACGCTCGGCCATCAGTTCGCCAAGGACGCCTTCAACCCGCAGGTTCCACTCTGATGCTGACAGGGCAGGCTTTGCTCTACTTCATTTACGTGCTGGCGGCGGCGTCGGTTATCCTTGCCGGCGAATCCTTCTATCTGTCCTTCGCCGGAAGACGAGCGCGTGCGGGCGCGATCAACCGGCGGCTCAAGCGGCTTGGAGAAGAAACGACCGCGGAACAGAGCTTGCAGGGACTGCTGCAAGAGCGCGGCCTGACAGGGGCCGGCGATTTCAGCTTCGGTGCGATAGGGCTGAACCGGCTCTACACCCAGTCCGGCATCACCGGTAACCCACTGGCTTTCGCGGCAGTGTTCCTGTTCGCGGGCCTCTCGCTGGCACTTGTGATGGCTTTGCTTCTGGATTTTTCCGTTACGGTCGCGGTCATTGTTTTGCTGCTCGTCGGATTCGCGCTGCCGATTCTGGTTCTGCGGCGCGCCCGGAACAAGCGTATCCAGAAATTCGCCACGCAACTGCCAGATGCGCTCGACATGATCGTACGCTCGCTACGCGCCGGCCACCCGACCACCGTGGCGATCGGGCTGGTCGCTCGCGAAATGCCGGATCCGCTGGGAACCGAATTCGGCATCGTGTCCGATGAAATCACATTCGGCCTCAGTCTCGAACAGGCGGTCCGAAAGCTGTCGGAGAGGGTGGGTTTCGAGGGGCTTCACCTTCTGTCCGTGTCGCTCTCGATCCAATCCAAGACCGGCGGCAACCTCACCGAGATCCTGTCCAACCTGTCATCCGTGCTGCGCGAACGGCGCAAGATGCGGCTGAAGATAAGGGCGCTTTCGGCCGAGGGCCGAGTGTCGGCCTGGATCATTTCGCTGTTTCCAGTCTTCATGTTCTGCATCCTCTATTTCATCGCACCGACCTTTTATGGCGACGTGTGGGACAGTCCGCTCATTCTGCCGGTTTTTCTGATCTTTGGATCATGGGCGCTGCTGGGCGATTTCATCATGTATCGGATGGTCAATTTGGATCTCTGAGGGACGGGACATAGACTTCGTGACCAATATTGGAAATTCGCCCGTGCTACTCTCTCTTGCCGTCTTTGGGGCGGCGGCGGCGTTTTTTCTGGTGGTCGCGTTCGTCATAACGCCAGTCCTCCAGACCAGAAGGCTGGTTGCCCGCAGCCTGTTGTCCGAGGGCATAACCAATCGCCGCTCACTTTTGGGTCAGGAACAATTGGCCAGGATTTCGGCGCAGCGGCCGGTGGATGCCTACTTCCGCGCGCTGGAGAAGGAGCGCGGTCAGCCGAATGCGCTGGAAGCGAAATTGTTTCGAGCCGGATTCCATCAAGCAAGTGCGCCGATAATCTACACGCTGTCGCGGCTCGGTGCGGTCTGTGTCGGTTTTCTGGCCAGTTACGCTCTCCTGTCCCGGCTGTTGCCGCCCCAATTGCCCGGGTTTCTCGCTTTTGCCGGTGCTTCTCTCTTCGGTCTCGCCTGCATCGTGGTGCCAAGCATCCTGCTCGACCGCTTCGAGAATGGGCAGAAGCAGATATACCGCCGCGGCTTTCCCGACTTCATGGACATGATGATCACTTGCGCCGATGCGGGCATGAGCCTGGAGGCGGCGGTTGAGCGCGTCGGCACTGAATTGGCCGGCACCCACAAATGGCTCGGCATTCAGCTATCGATCATGAATCTGCAATTGCGTGCCGGTAAGCCGTTGCGAGAAGCGCTGCATGAGCTTTCGGACCGTATCGGCCTCGAAGAGGCGCGGGCGCTGGCGGTTTTGTTCCGGCAGTCGGAAGAACTGGGCACCAGCCTGACGGATGCCTTGCGCGTCTACAGCGACGAGATGCGCAGCCAGCGGATTCTTCAGGCCGAGGAACGCGCCAATGCCTTGCCGGTCAAGATGATGATTCCATTGGGGCTCTGCATCTTCCCGGTGGTGATGATGGTTATCATGCTGCCTCTCATCATTCGCATGAAGGGCATTTTCTTCTGAATAGGTATATGCTTTGGTTCTAAAATAGAGTCGTGGACTCTTGGGGGCAAAAATGACAAGGCCAATGCGCCTCGCAGCCGCAGCCATTCTGTCGATGATGACGCTCGCCGGCTGTCAAACGAACGGGGCGGACACAACTGCTGGTGTCGTGCGCACCAACGAGCCGTCGAAAGGCGACGTCACGTCGTTTGGCGATGCCTTCGATGGGTTGAAGACCGTCAGCGACGTGGAATACTACGCTTCGGACCAGGCCGTGGCAGAAGCCAAGAACCAGTTCCGCGCGGAAAACTACGGCAATGCCGGCGCGCTGTTCTTCAAGGCGACGCAACTGGCCCCCAATGATGGTAACGCCTGGATGGGTTTGGCCGCTTCCTGCGATCGCATCCACCGTTTCGACCTCGCCGACCGGGCCTATGGCAGGGCTTTCAAGCTGGCTGGTGCTACGCCGGAATATTACAACAATGTCGGCTATTCCTACCTGCTGCGCGGCAAGCTGCAGGATGCACGCAGCAACTTCCTCAAGGCCTACGAACTGGCGCCCAACGATCCGACCGTGGCCAACAATCTGAAGCTGCTGTCGTCGAGCGTACAGAACATCGAGCGCTAGCATGTTGCTTATCGAGGTGTTCCTGCTGAAAGCACTCGCCATCCCCTTGCTGGCGAGGATTGCGTGGCTGGACTTCACGACACAGAAGATAGCCAACCGTGACGTGCTACTGCTGCTCTGCTTGGGAGGCGGATCGCTCTTGCTGCTGTCGCTCCAGTCCGGATCGTGGTGGGACATAGGGGCGAGCACGATCGCCGCGCTTGTTCTGTTCGTGGCGCTCTTCCCGTTTTGGCTGTTGCGAAAGGTCGGCGCGGGCGATGTCAAGCTGATGGCAGTCGTGCCGTTTCTGGTCGGCGGAAATGATCTCGTCGGGTTTTCTGTGTTGCTTCTGCTTTTCGCCCTCGCCACGGCCATGGTCGTGAAAAATCCCTTCTTGCTGCCGCAAGGGGCCTTCCGCCTTTACGTTCAACACCTTGATCGCAAGGGTGTAGTCCCGTTTGGCGTACCGATCTCAGTTGCTTCCATCTGCATGATTGCCTTGCAACTCGGATACGGCTTTATGACCCCAGGATCTCTATTGATGGGGTAACCGGCGGGCGCTGGGCTACTTTCAAAAAATCCCAGAAAGAATAAGACCAACGGCCATCGCTCCATCTCCAATGTCATAGCGGGACGAGAGAACCACTTCGTGTCCGCCACACAAGGCAATGGTTTCAGGACAATTAATCAGCATGCGCTGGCTTTCTAGACTAGTCAGGTGGCTTTGATGATTTCGATCATACATGTCGACTGGCGGCTAGCTTGGCCGTTAACGCTTAGGAAACGATTTTCTTGTCGGCGCACGCAAGTAATGCTTCAGTGCCGCTTCGCAGGGGGAGCAAAATGTTGAAAGAAGATTTTCTTGGTCGTATCGCGATCGTTAGTGTCATGACGGTCTTGACAGTTCTCAGTGCGATTCCTCTGTTCTACTATTTCCACCAGAGCGGATCGATAAATTCGCTGGCCATCGTCAACCAAGCCTTGGCGACGGTATTTTCCGGCTTGCAGGTTTTCCTGACGGTCGGTCGTCTGCCACCGAAAGGAACCGCCCGGGGAATCGAACCAAGGGTCACTTCCGTAGCCGGAACTTTCCTGATCATCATTGCAATGTTTCTGACCCCGGCGCTGGAAAGCGCGGCCGTGCAAGTGGCGGCGTTGTGCTTGATTTTCATAGGCATGGTCAGTTCTGTGTTTTGCCTCTACTGGCTCGGTCGCTCGTTTTCCATCATGGCTACGGCCCGCCAACTGGTTACCTCTGGCCCATATTCCATTGTTCGCCATCCGCTCTACATCTGCGAGGCGACATTCATTCTTGGAATGATCCTTTCGCATCTTTCGGTTTTGATGGTGGCGCTAGGCGCGGTCCAGTTTTTTGCGCAGTATCGACGTGCACGAAACGAGGAAGGCATCCTTCGGCAGACGTTTCCCGAATATGATGCATATGCCCGGCGCGTCCCAATGCTTTTTCCGCGTTTCCGTCATGTGGAAGTGCCTGCACCTGGCCAGTGATGGCCGCTCCACTTCCCTTTAAGTGAAGTCAGATGGCATCTCTCGTTGAGACAGCGCACACGAGGACGATAGAGGCAAGCCGATAGAAGCGTCGGCGATCATGTCGATGAAATGGGTTTTCGCACCAGGACACTCGACGGGATCATGATCATGAATTGCGTCGACACCTTGCCGAGCGACCAGGTCGATGGCTAGATGAACCATCCACAGGGGAAGGTACCATGGCACTTCACCTTTCGGCGGATGCCCCGGCTTCGGTCGCTGCCACGCCGCAAAAATATCTCTTTGGCCCGTTCATCGACTTCTTCATGCTTGGCGGAAGCGCGCTTCTGATCCTGCCGGTCCTGTATTTTCTGCCTTTGCGCTACGAAGCCGCCGTTACGCTGACGATGTTCCTGCTCTCGCACCTCATAAACCAGCCGCATTTCGGCCATTCGTACCAGATCTTCTATCGCAACTTCGCCCGCAAGGTGCGTGGTGAGGGGTACGGCCGCAATCTCCAGATCCGCTATGTTCTCGCGGGCATTGTCGTCCCGCTCGCCATGATCGCCTTCTTTGCCTATGGCTCGCTGACGGGCAACGTCCGTCTTCTGGGCTATGCGACCAACGCGATGGGCTTTTTCGTCGGCTGGCATTATGTCAAGCAAGGCTACGGCATGCTGATGGTGGATGCCGTGCTGAAGCGCAAATTCTTCAGCGATCAGGACAAGAAGGTGTTGCTTTTCAACGGCTATGCCGTGTGGCTGTTCGCCTGGCTTCAGACGAATGTGGTGATCACCGAGAGGCAATTCTGGGGTCTGGAGTACTACACCTTCGCGGTCCCGCCATGGCTCATCACCATCGCCATGTCGATTGCCGCCGCCTCGTCGGCCGCCACCGCCGTGATGTTCATCAATCGCTGGCGCAGGCATGGTGGGGCGCTGCCTTATAACGGCGTCGTTGCCTACGTCGTGTCGCTCTATGCCTGGATCCTGTTCGTGACGCTGAACCCGCTCTGGCTGCTCGTCGTGCCGGCGCTCCATTCCTTGCAATACCTGGCGGTGGTCTGGCGCTACCAGACCAATGTCGAGCGCGACCGCGCGGATGCCGTCGCGAAGCCGGGATTGAAGGCCCTGTCCATTCTTGGGCCGCTCTACAGGCTGCGCGTCCTGGCCTTCATCGTCTTTGGCGCAATTCTAGGCGCGCTCGGCTTCTGGCTGGTGCCGATGGCGCTGTCCGCCATCGTTCCCTATGACAAGGCGGTGCTCGGCTCGTCGCTGTTCCTCTTCATCGCCTGGATATTCATCAACGTGCACCATTACTTCCTGGACAATGTGATGTGGCGGCGCGGCAATCCGGAAGTCTCGAAATATCTGTTTCGCTGAAGCCATCGATTGAATTCAGTCCGGGCAGCGGCCAGTGCGGATAGGCCCATTCCCGGTACGGACACGATTCGTTAACCAAGATGCTGTTCATCGACAGGACGAGTTTGTGCGACGGCCGCCCGTCCGCCTGTTCAACCCTGCTTGTCAGGTCGAGGTTTAGAAAGAAGGCTCGGCGGCTGGCGAAAGACGTCAAATCGCCCGAAACAGAATCAATGTGCAAGGCATGAACGTGATTGAAAGCGAACAGAGCGCACCCGGCGCCTCCCATCGTTGGACATGGCTGCCGGCCATCGTGGTCGCATTCCTTTGCCTGTGCGTCACCAGCGCGTCCGCCGAGACGCGCGCCTTGAGGATTCAACATCTTCATACCGGCGAGAAGGCCGAGATCGTCTTCAAGCGCAACGGGCGCTATGATCAGGCGGGATTGAAGAAGATCAATTTCATGTTGCGCGACTGGCGCCGCAACGAGCCGACCAGGATGGATCCGCGCCTGCTCGACCTTGTCTGGCAGGCCTATCGCGCCAGCGGCTCGACATCCTACATCCATGTGGTCAGCGCCTATCGCTCACCGGCGACGAACGCCATGCTGCGCAGCCGCTCGAAGGGCGTTGCCCGGGAAAGCCAGCACATGGTTGGCCGCGCGATGGATTTCTTCCTGCCGGACGTGCCGCTGAAGAAGCTGCGCGACATCGGCCTCAAGATGCAGGGCGGCGGCGTGGGCTACTACCCGACCTCCGGTTCGCCTTTCATTCACATGGATGTCGGCAATGTGCGGCATTGGCCGGGCATCAGCCGGCAGGAACTCGCCAGGGTCTTCCCGAACGGCAACACGCTGCATGTGCCGAGCGACGGCCGGCCGCTGCCCGGCTATGACCAGGCGCTCGCCGCCTACAAGTCGCGCAAGTCCGCCGGCACGCCCAATATCGAGCTGGCAAGCGCCGACGGCGGTCAACGCAGGCCGGCGCGAGGCCTGCTGGCAACGCTTCTGGGCGGGCGCGGCGCGGACGAGGCGGAGGATGTCGCGGAGGCGGTGCCTGCGCCACGCAAACCGGCCAGGTCCGTCGAACCCAAGACCGCGGGACAAGGCATCGCCATCGTGCCGCCGCAGGATGCCCGGCGCGCGGACATCCAGGTGGCTTCCGCCGGTACGGCCGAGGAACCGCTCGCTGAGCAAAACAGCAAGACACCGGAAGCAATCGTCATGGCGATGGCGCCGGACTCGGTACCGCTGCCGGCCTTCGCCCCGCGTGCCACCGCGACGGCCAGCATTCCGACGCCGCAACCCGCACCGTTCGCGGTAGCCAGCGCGTCCTCGGCACGTGCCGAATTGGCGGGCGTCAAGCCGGCGGCAGCCAATGCCGAACTGCCCTTGGGCAAGACGGATGCCGCTCCGGCGGCCGTTGCGCCGGTCATGGTGGCGCTCAACATCCCCGTGCCGACATGGCGGCCGCAGAGCCGGACAAGCCCGGCGCCTCAGCCGGAAGCAGCCAAATCCGCTGATGCCGTCGCTGCCTTGCTGGCCATGCATCATCCCGACGATGGGCATGGACTGCCAGTTCGACAGGTTGCGGTCCCTGCATCGAAACCCGAGGATCGCGTCAGGACGAGCCCGAAGGCCGATCGTGTCCAGCCGCGTCTCGATCCCGAAGCCACCGCCATGATTGTGCCAGCCGCGTCAACCGGCCGGCCGCTTGCGGGACGCCTTGGCATGGCAGCCGGGCCGACGGCGGCACCTGTCATCGCCGCCAATTTCATCCGCACGGCGCCGGAGCAGGTCTATCTCGACGGATTCCAGCCGCGTGGACAGACGTCCGATCACCGCCGCTTCACCGGTTCGGCGGTCAAGTTCCTGCCCATCGCCAGCTTCAAATAGGGGCGGACGCGGCCGTTCGGCCGGCGTGGACAGATGTCGTGCAACACGGATGCTCGGGCCGTCACCCCTGCCGAAACCGCGCTGACGGTTCTGTAAGATATTTTCCAAATTTGACAATCTCACATGAAATTGTAAGGTAATCGTCTTCCCGTCAGCGAGAGGCGATGACCATGTCGATCCGCGAAGAACTGGCCAACACGACCTTGGCGTTCACGTCGGCGGAAGAAAAGATCGTCCAGGTCCTGCTAGCCGATTATCCGATGTCGGGGCTTGGAACAGCGACCCGTCTGGCACGGCGCGCCGGGGTCAGCGACCCCAGCGTGACACGGCTGATGACCAAGCTCGGCTATGTCGGCTTTGCCGATTTCCAGGCGCGTCTGCTCACCGAGGTCGAATCCAGGCTGCACTCGCCGCTGCTGATGATGGAGGCCAAGCGCCCGGGCGGCTCCAGCGAAGGCACGGCACTGGCCTATTTCCACTCGGTTTCCGACAGCCTGGAGCGCACACGCACGGCGGTGCCGCTGCAGGCCTATACGCGCGCGGTCAATTTGCTGCTCGAAACCAAGGGCCAGGTCGTGCTGCTGGGCGGCCGCTTCAGCCGGCATATCGCCTCCATGCTTGCCGGCTACCTCCTGCAATTCCGCTCGGGCGTGCGCGACATCGGTTCGCTCAGCCCTGCCGATTTCGATCTCCTGATCGACCTTGGCAGGCGCGACCTCCTCGTCGTGTTCGACTATCGGCGCTACCAGTCGGACGTGGTGAGCTTCGCGCAACAGGCGCACGAACGCGGCGTCTCCATCCTGTTGTTCACCGATGTGTGGCTGTCGCCGATATCTGATATCGCCGATCTGACCATGGTCGCGGCGATCGACGCCAACTCGCCCTTCGACACGCTGGCCACCGCCGTCGCGCAGATGGAAACGGTCTTCGCCCATGCGCTGGAAGGCCATGGCGCCGGGGTGCGCAAGCGCATCGAGGATATCGAGAAGATCCGCAGCGCCAATGCCGTCACCCTCGATGCCGCTCTGTCGGCACCGGAGAACGAAGCCGCCAAACCCAGAACCCCCAGGAAATAGCGTCGAAGCGACAGCGCGGCGATGCGAGGAAGGAACGACGATGCCCGACACCCAGACCATCATCGATGCCGTGCAGGCCGAGATCGAGGCCGACCGCGACTGGCTGATCGGGCTGACCCGCGACATGGTCCGCATACCCTCGGTCAATCCCAAATTCGAAGCCAACCCGGCGATCAACCGCGAGGCGGATGTCCAGGCGCTGCTCGAACCGATCCTCAAGCGGGATGGCTTCCGCACCGAACAATGGGATGCCTTGCCCGGCCGGCCCAATCTGGTTGGCGAGTGGGCTGGAAACGAAGACCGCAGCCTGATTCTGTGCGGGCATATCGATGTGGTTCCGGTGGGCGAGATGAAGGACTGGTCCGTTGACCCGTTCGGCGGCGAGATCACCAATGGCAGGCTCTATGGTCGCGGTGCGGTCGACATGAAGGGCGGCGTCGCGGCCTGCGTGGCCGCCGCGCATGCCATCAAAAAGGCTGGCATCACGCTGCAAGGCCGATTGGCGATCCATTCCGTCGTTGACGAGGAGGCCGGCGGCTTCGGCGCGATAGACGCGGTGAAGAAGGGCAAGCTCGCCAAGGCGGTGCTTGTCGCGGAGCCGACCTGGGGCGATGTCCTGCCGGTCGAGGGCGGTCTTGAATGGGCGCGGGTGACGATCCGTGGCCGTAACGCGCATTCGGCGCTGCGCTACAACGAGATCTATCCGCAGCGCCACGACAAGGACCGGCTGACGCCGGGCGTCAACGCGATCGAGATCGCGGCGCGCTTCATTGCGGCCGTCCGCCAGTATGAGCTGGACCGGACGCGGGCAAAGTCGCACCCGCTGCTGCCGCTCGGCATGAACACCATCAATATCGGCGTCGTGCATGGCGGCACGGGTCTTGGCGAGCATGGCTTGCCGACGGTGATGACCAACCCGGCCATCATCCCCGATGTCGCCGTGCTCGATCTCGACATGAAGTTCCTGCCGGACGAGAATTCGGCCGACTATCGCAGCGACTTCGAGGCGTTCGTCCATCATTTCGCCCAGACCGACGCCTGGCTGCGCGACAATCCGCCGACCATTCAGTGGGAGCTCGGCGGTCTTCATTTCCCGCCGATGAATACGCCCGTCGACCATCCGCTGGTGACGTCGCTGATGAAGCGCAAGGCCGCGGTCGGCAAGGCGCCGCAGGCACGCGGCTTCGTCGCCGTGTGCGATGCCGCGCACTATGCCGGCGCGGGTGTCGATGGCGTCATCTTCGGCCCGTCGGGCGACGGTTTCCATGGCGCCAACGAATATGTCGAGGTGGAATCGGTGGTCGAGACCGCCAAGGTGATTGCCGCTTCGGTGATCGACTGGTGCGGCGTGCGCTGAGCAGCGCTGCTGTTTCCGGCCGTCAGGCCGGGCGTTTGATCCGCCCGGCCACAGCGCCCCATGCGGCCTTGATCATGCCGGCCAGCCCGCTCGGATAGGCCAGCATCACACCGATGATCAGCACCGCCGTGATCATCGGGCGCCATGCCCCGAAATCGGCCATCCACTCGGCAAAGACGGTCAGCACGAAGGAGGCGATGATGGCGCCATAGATGGTGCTGGTGCCGCCCAGCAGCACCATCGACAGGATGATGGTCGCCAGACTCATGCCGAAGACGTCGATCGAGGCATTGCGCTGGTAAGCGGCATAGAAGGCGCCGGCAATGCCGGTGAAGAAGGCGCTGGCGGCCAGCGTCAGCATGCGCTGGCGCACGATCGAGATGCCGCGGCTGATGGCGTATTCCTCGTTGTCGCGCAACGCCACGATGCTGGCGCCGGCACGCGAGCGCACGAACACGCGCAGGAACAAAGTGCTTGCCACCAGCAGCGCCAGGGCGATGTAGAAATAGGCTGATTTGCCGTCGCGGACCATGTTGTGGTCGAACCAGTAGAGTCCTGGAATGCGCACGATGCCTTGCGTGCCGCCGGTGATGTCGGACTGGCTGAGGATCACCTGCATCACCAGTTGCGCGAAGCCGAAGGTCACCAGGATGATGTAGATGCCTTTCAGCCGCAGGATCGGGATGGTTACCAGGATCGCCGCCAGCGTGGCGATGATGCCGCTGGCGAACAGCGCGATCCAGGGGTCGAGCCCGGCCAGCTTGGTCAGCAGGCTGTAGGCATAGACGCCGATGCCGAACAGCGCCAGATGGCCGAAATTGAAGACGCCGCCATAGCCGAGGCTGAGGTCCCAGTTCGAGGCGACGATGGCATAGATGAAGGCCATGATCAGGATGTGGCGGGCATAGGTGTCGCCGAAGACCAGCGGCAGCAGCGCGAGAAGCGCGAAGCCGAGCACGAAGCCGACGGCCTCATGCTTCCACGGCGTGCGGCCCGGCGCGATCGGGGTTCCCGCTGCCGTGCGGATTGGTGCCATCGTCGAGGTCGTGTCGGTCATGCGAGGCCTCGCGAGCGGCTGGCGAAGATGCCCTCGGGGCGCACCATCAGGGTCAGGATAAGCACGCCGAACAGCAATGCCGGCGTCCAGTAGAGGCCGAAATAGTAGCTGCAGGCGGCCTCGAAGAAGCCGATCAGATAGGCGGCGAAGATTGGTCCCGATATGCTGGATATGCCGCCGAAGACGACGACGATCAGCGCCTTGAGCAGCGGGTCGCTGCCCATGACAGGCGACATGAAGCGATAGCCGCCCATGAAGATGCCGGCGAGCCCCGCCAGCGAAGCGGCGATGGCGAAGGCCAGTCCGTAGAGCGCGGTGACATTCAGCCCGACCAGATGGCTGGCATCCTCGTTCTGCGCCACGGCGCGCAGCGCCAGTCCGAGCCGTGTGCGGTTAAGGAACATCCATAGCGCCGCCAGGATCAACGGCGTGATGACGATGATGGCGATCTGGTGCAGCGACACGCCGACGCCGCCTATGGTGGCGTTGCCGTCGATCAGTGCCGGGATCTGCTTCGAACGCGGCCCCCAGATGGTCAAGGCGCCGTTCTCGATCAGCGAGCCGGCGGCAAGCGTGGTGATGACGACGACCAGCACGATGTTGGGCCGGCCGATCAGCGGCCGCACGACGCTCGCCTGCAGGATCCAGCCGACGCCGGCCATGACGACGACGGCGACCGGAAAGGCCACCGCCGCCGGCAGGCCGAGTTCAACCAGTTGCCAGGCGACATAGGCACCGAGCATCATGAACACGCCATGGCTGAAATTGAACACGCCGATCGTCGTCCAGACCAGGGCCAGACCGACCGCCATCATGGCGTAGAGCGAGCCCTGGAACAGGCCGCCGAACAGGATTTCCGCCAATGCGCTCATGTTCGAAATCCTAATGGCCAAAATACATCGACATGATCTCGCCGTGGTCGAGGCTTTCGCCCGGCTTGATCTCGGTCGCCACCGCGCCATGATTGACGAGGTAGAGTTGCTGCGTCAGCTCGAGCAGGAATTCGATGTCCTGCTCGACGACGATCAGCGGCACGCCGCCGCGCGAAATGTCCATGACGGAAGCGCAGAGCTCGTCCTTGATCTTGGGTGCGAGGCCCAGCGTCGGCTCGTCGAGGATCAGCAGGCGCGGGTGGCTCATCAGCGCCGTGCCGATCGACACCATCTGGCGCTCGCCGCCCGACAGCGTGCGCACGCGCTGGCGCCAGCGTTCGGCCAGTTTGGGGAACAGCTTGACCACCTTCTCGCGGTTCTCCGCCTCATGCGGGCGGGCGCGCGACGAATAGGCGCCCAGCGCCATGCAGTCGGCGATGGAGAGGTCGGGAAACAGCCGGTTGCCTTGCGGCACATGGATCAGCCCGGTGCCGACGATGGCGCGGGCGCTACGGCCGGCGATGTCCTGCCCGTCGAACAGGATGCGGCCGCTTTTCGGCTGCAGCAGCCCGGAGATGGCGCGCAGCAGCGTCGTCTTGCCATGGCCGTTGGGCCCGAACAGGCCGACATTGCCGAAGCGGCCTGCCTCCAGCGAAATGTCGTGCAGCACGGTGACGCGGCCATAGCCTGCGGTCACGCCCTCGACGGTGAGAATGGGATTCACGCCACCGCCCTCCTGGTTCCGAGATAGGCTTCGATGACGCGCTGGTCGGCGATCACGCTCCCCGGTTCGCCGGCGGCGAGCACGCGGCCGTTGTTGAGCACCAGCAGGTGTTGCGACAGGCTCATCAGGAAGGTCAGCACATGCTCGATCAGGAGGATGGTGATCCCGCGTTCGGCGGTGCGGCGGATCAGGCCGATCGATGTCTCGATCTCGGGCTTGGTCAGGCTCGACGCCGGCTCGTCGAGCAACAGCATGCGCGGCTGCATGGCGATCGCGGTCGCAAGCATCAGGCATTTGCGCTCGAAGACGGACAGTTCGCCCGCCAGCCTCCCGAACGACGAGGACCCCAGTCCGACGAACTCCAGCGCTTCGGCGGCGGCTTCGCGGGCGGCCGCGGCCGCCTTTTCCTGCTTGCCGTAGCTTGCGCCGATCAAGGCGTTCTCGAAAACGGTCAGCCCGTCGAAGGAGGTCTCGCGCTGAAAGGTGCGGGCGAGGCCGAGGCGCGCGATGGCGTGCCCTGGTTTGCCGTTGATGGCGGTCCCGTCGAAGCGGATGCGGCCCCGGTCAGGTCCGAACGGGATGCCGGTGATGATGTTGAACAGCGTGCTCTTGCCGCTGCCGTTCGGGCCGGCGATGCCGAAAATCTCGCCGGCCTCGACCTTGAACGACACGCCATCGACGGCCTTCAGCGAACCGAAGGCCTTCGACACGTCGTCCAGTTCAAGCAGGGCCATGCCTCACTGCATCCAGGGCTGCGGCTTGAAGGCGCCGGTTGCGTATTTCTCCGGCGAGATCAGTGTGCGCTGGCCGTCCCAGATCTGGAAGAAGGTGATTGGGATATAGTCGTCGCCCTGCGTGGCAAGGTGGGTTGCGGGATCGAATTTCAACCGGCCCTCGGCGACCTGCTTGTCGGTCTCCGACAGCGCTTTCATGATCGCGGCGTGGTCCGATGCGCCACCGACCTTCTTGACCGCGTCGAAATAGACATTGGTCATTTCGTAGAGGCCGACGCCATAGGTCCCGCTCTCGACACCGTATTTCGCCTTGAACTTGGCCGCCACCTCGTCGGCGCGCGGGTTCTTCGGCGTCGTCAGCGCTCCGCCCAGGAGATTGTAGATGACACCGTTCGACTTCTTGCCGGTCAGTTCGACGAATTCCGGAACGCTCGGCGCATATTGCAGGAAGACCAGGCTCTTGGTCGGCTGCTCGAGGAACTGGTTCAGGAAGGATGCCGAATTGCCCGGCAGATAGTCGGTGTTGATGACGACGTCCGGGACATTCTCGCGCACCTTGGCGAGGATCGAGCGCCAGTCGGTCACTTCGCCGAACGGAACGATCTCGTCGACCGTGATGGTCCAGCCCTTCTCCTTGAAGGTCTTCTTCATGCCTTCGGAGATGGTCTTGGAGTAGGCGTTGTCCGAGGAGATGATGGCGACCTTCTTGGTCGGCAAGGTGATCTTGCCGTCGGCCGCGAGCTTCTCGACGAACAGGGTGACGTCGGTGTTGTAGGCGTCGAAGGATGGCGTCAGCGACCAGCAGCACATGTATTTGTCAGGGTTCGGCGCGATGATGTCCTTGGTCTGCTGCGAGGTGGCCGCGAGCATGTAGGGCATCTCTGCCTCGGCCATGTTGTCGATCTCGAAATTCGTCAAGCTGGCGTAACCGGTGAGCATGAACTGCACGCCGGGATCGCCGAGCAGGCGTTCGACCGCGCTGGTGACATTGCCGGCTGATTGATCCTTGACGTCGCCGACCACCAGTTCGAACGTGTTGCCGGCAACGCCGCCGGCCGCGTTTGCCTCGTCGATCGCCATCTGCACGCCGCGCTGGAATTCCTGGCCGTCCGCCGCGGCGGGCCCGGTGATGGGTGCGAGCAGGCCTATCTTGACGACGTCGGCGAAAGCGGGCGCGCTCGCCGTGGCAAACACGCCGATCAGCGCGCTGCTCATCAGCATATGGCGGATTCTGTTGCCTGCGGATTTGGATTTCATCGTGCGGTTCCCTGTTTTCCTCCCGTTCATCGGGAGTTGGATAATTGACAATCTACGCATAATTGTTCTTATTTGAAAAGGATTTTTCAACGCAACCTGACCGGGAAGACGGTTCCCGCAAAAGGTATGGAAGCTGTGGCGCTTTGCTGCGCATCTGCACTAAAACAAGGCAATTCCAGACGGAGCGGACCATGACGATCTCTCAGAAGACCCTTGAAACCAGCCACGGCAAGATCGCCGTTCGCGAGACCGGTGGCAAAGGCACCGCCGTGTTGCTGATCCACGGCAACTCCTCTTCCGGAGCTGTTTTCCGCAACCAGCTCGAGAGCCCTCTGGGCGAGCGCTACCACATCATCGCCCCCGATCTGCCGGGCCACGGGGCATCGGGTGATGCGATCGATCCGGACCGGTCCTACAGCATGGAGGGTTATGCCGATGCGATGACCGAAGTGCTGGGGCTGCTCGGTATCGGCAAGGCCATCGTCTTCGGCTGGTCGCTTGGCGGCCATATCGGATTGGAGATGATCGATCGCTTTCCCGGCCTGCTCGGGCTGATGATTACCGGCACCCCGCCCGTGGCGCCCTCGGAGGTCGGCAACGGCTTCAAGCCGAGCCCGCACATGCACCTTGCCGGGCAGGAAAGTTTCACTCCCGCCGATGTCGAGGCCTATGCGCGCAGCACCTGCGGTGAGCCGTTCGAACCATTTCTCCTCGACACTGTCGCACGCACAGACGGTCGCGCACGGCGCCTGATGTTCGAGAAATTCGCGGCCGGCACCGGCCGCAACCAGCGCGAGATCGTCGCCGGCAAGACGCCGCCGATCGCCGTTCTGAATGGCATCGACGAACCGTTCGTCAACACCGATTTCGTCGCGGCCGTGAAGATTTCCAACCTGTGGGAAGGCAAGGCGCATCTGCTCGACAATTCGGGCCATGCGCCGTTCTGGGATTCGCCCGACCGCTTCGATCCAATCTTCGCCCGCTTCCTGGCGAGCGTCGACAAGGGGTAACTTCGCGGGACGGCCTTCGCGACCGACAGCTGTCGGCAGGCAGAATACTGCGAGGCAATGGCTCCGATCTTGCCGGTGCCTTCAATAGGCGCATGCACGTAAAACCGTCTTCGGTTGCGAAGGCATGGCGCAAACAATCGCCAATATGCAAAGTATCGGCATTGCGCCAGTGGCTCGCCTGTGGTCGAAGGCGGCACTGGATGCCCGGCACCTCAGCAGTTGGACCGTTAAATGACCGTATTCACACGCCGCGGGCTTCTGAAAACGGCAGCGGTTGCTGGCGCCGGTGGGGTCGGACTCTCGGCCATCGGCAGGTTTGGCAGCTGGGCCGCGGCCAGTCCTGAACCGGTGGTGCTGCAGACGGCGAAAATCCAGGCCAGCCTGATGGACGTCGGCCCGACCAACAATGTGCTGACCTATGGCAGCGCCGGAATGCCGCCGGTACTGAGGATGAAGAAGGGCGAACCCTTCGCCGCTCGCCTGGTCAACGCCATCGACGATCCGACGACAATCCATTGGCACGGCATTCGCCTGCCGAACAAGATGGATGGCGTGCCCTTCCTGGTGCAGCCCTATGTCTATACCGGCGATCATTTCGACTACGCCTTCGCCCCGCCCGATGCCGGCACATTCTGGTATCACCCGCATTGCAACACGCTGGAGCAGATGGGCCACGGCCTGACCGGCGTGATCGTGGTCGAGAATCCGAACGACCCGAAATTCGACGCCGAATTCGTCCTCAATCTGCGCGATTGGCGTCTTGGCGACGACGGCCAGTTCATCGACCAGTTCCGGCCGCGCGATGCCGCCAGGACCGGCACCTACGGCACGGTGCGCACCGCCAACTGGCTCGATCAGCCGCAATATGACGCGCCGGCTGGCGGGCTCGTGCGTCTGCGGGTGGCGATATCAGATGTTACCCGCATCTACGCCTTTCGGGTCGACGGCGCCGAGGCGATCGTGATGGCGCTCGACGGCAATCCGGTGCCGCGGCGTTTTTCGCCCGATGCCTTGCTGCTGGGGCCGGGCCAGCGCATGGAGCTAGCCATCCGCATGCCGGATGATGAGGGCGCGGTCGTCAGCCTGCGAGACGTCAGGGGCACCAAGCCCAAGGTGCTCGCCACCTTGCGCGCGGTCGGCCGCTCGCTGAAGCGCGCCATTGGTGATGTTGCGCCGCTGGAGGTCAATCCGGTGGCTGAGGTGGACCTCACCGCCGCCCAGCATATTTCGCTGGCGCTCAGCGCCACGGCCGAAAACATCCCGAGCGATAGCATATGCGGTTCGCTCGGCTATGGTTTCTGGGCCATCAACAAGGTGCCGTGGCCGGGCGATACGCCGGACCCGACCGCGCCCCTGGCCGAACTGAAGCTCGGCAAGAGCTATGTCATCGACATGGAGAACCTGACGCCGCAGTCGCATCCGATGCATCTGCACGGCATGAGCTTCAAGGTGCTGTCGTCCTCGACACGGCAAGTGCAGCCGCTGATTTCCGACACCTATCTCATCCAGCCCAACGAGAAGGTTCAGCTCGGCTTTGTCGCCGACAATCCGGGCGACTGGCTGCTGCACTGCCACATCATCGAGCACCAGAAATCGGGCATGACGAGCTACGTCAGGGTGGCCTGACGCCGCGCGCCGTTGCCGGAGCCGCGTCGTCGGTGATCTACTTGCGCAGTTGCGCCTCGATCTCGTCGAGCACCTTGTCCTTGCCGATGCCGGTGAGGAAGGCGAGGCCCTTGATGACCGGCTTGGTCACCGAAGCCGAGATCGGGGTGGTGGCGACAATGAAGTCGACGCTGTCGGCCAGCCCCGGCACTTCGGTGGCTTTCGCCTGTTGCGCGTTGAAGGTCAGGCCGCGCTTCTTCATGGCCTCGGTGACCGCGACATTGACCGCCGTCGATGTCGCGATGCCCGTGCCGCAGGCAAAGAGAATAGTTTTTTGTCTGGACATCTCTTGCTTCTCCCTGGTTATCAGCCGAGCACGGCACGTACGTCGTCAAGCGTCCTGGCGGACCTCAAGCCGTCCAATGCCTCTGGATTCTGGATGGTGGCCATGACGGACTGCAGCGCTTCAATCTGCTTGTCCTTGTCATTGATGGCAAGCAGGAAGACAAAGCCGACCGGCAGCTTCTCGTCGGGATCTTCCATGTTGGCGAACGTCACCGGCTTTCTCAGCGTGCCCATCGCGATGCCGGGCTTCAGTACATGTTCGGGATCGGTATGCGGCACCGCGACATTGTCGGCGCGCTCCAGCGGCAGCCCCGTCGGGATGGTCATTTCGCGGCGCACGACCGCATCGGCATAGGAGCTTTTGACATAGCCAAGGCTCTCGAGCCGTTCGGCCAGGACGCGGATGATCTCCTCGTTGGTCGAGGCATCCGATCCGAGCACGATCGCTTCGGGATCCAGAAGCTGCATGAGGCTGTCGAACATGTTCTGCTCCGTCTATAAAAGTCGTGCGCCCGAGGAGGGCGCACGACGGTTTCAAGTTCAAGGCGCGATGGCGCTTAAGCGGTGCCTTCGGCCGGCTCGTCCTCGGCGCCCGCTGCCCGTTCCCAGCCGAGCGGGTTGCGGCGGTAGAGGATGAACAGCGCGGCGATGACGACGGCGATCAGAATGATGCCGACCAGCCCAAGCCCCTGGATCGCCTCGATGATCACGTAGGGAACCCACAGGAAGCCGTCGACCACCGAGGTGATCTGCAGCGCATCCGCCGGCAGCTTGAAGCCCGATGCGACGGCCGCACTGGTGAACAGCGGCGCCAGCGCGTTGGCGACATAGAAGCCGATGGCCAGCGTCACCGTGCCGATCACCACCATGCGGAACACATTGCCTTTGACCAGAGGCGCGGTCATGGCGACGATGAACGGGATGACCGCGAGGTCGGCGAACAGGATGACGCGGTTGCCCGGCAGGATCACCGACAGGATGATCGCGATCGGCACCAGGATCAGCGACGACGAGATCGCGGCCGGATGGCCGATCAGGATCGCCGAATCGAGGCCGACGAGCAGCTCGCGGTCGCCAGTGCGCTTGCGCACGAACTCCTGCGCCGCGTCGGAAACCGGAAGCAGGCCTTCCATCAGGATCTTCACCATGCGCGGCAGGAGCAGCATGACAGCCGCCAGTGTCATGCCGGTGCCCAGCACTTTGGCCAGCACCGTGCCGAGATCGCCCGCATTGTAGAAGGCGATGGCGCCGAGCACGAGGCCGATGATCAGGCCGAGCACGACCGGTTCCCCGAACACGCCGAAGCGGCGCTCGATGGTCTCGGTGTTGATGTTGATGCGGTTGATGCCGGGAATGCGGTCCATGATCCAGTTCAGGATGATGGCGATCGGCAGGATCTGCGCCGAGGCGAGATGCGGCACCGAAATGCCGGGCACGCCATAGAATTGCTGCACCGCGCGCGCCGACCAGTCGGCGAACAGCAGCGACAGCGCTGCGACCAGGGCCGCGATCGCGATGCCGTAGGCCAGATTGTTGGTGGCGGCGACGACGAGCGAGCCGACGAAGGCGAAGTGCCAGAAATTCCAGACGTCGACATTGAGCGTGCGCGTCATGCGCGTCAGCAACAGCACGATATTGACCAGGATGCCGACCGGAATGACCCACAGGCCGACCGACGAGCCGAAGGCGATCGCCGCCGCCGAGGGCCAGCCGACATCGATGATGTCGCGATGGATGCCGGTGTTGGTGACGATGGCCTTGGCGACGTCGCCGATCGACGTGAACATCAGCCCAAGCACAAGGTTGATACCGATGAAGGCGACGCCGATGGTGACGGCGGCACGGAAGGCCTTGCTGACCTTGGCCCCCAAGACCACGGCTATGATGAAAATGACGATCGGCAGCAGGATTGTCGCACCGAGCGTGTCGATGGCCCCCTTCAGGCCAGCGAGAACTGTATCCATTCTTCCTCCCCTGGAGCCCGAGCCTACGCCTCGCAATGCTCCTTGATCTCAGCCACGCCTTTGCCGCCAGCTTGGCGCAAAGGCACTCCCCAAATTGCCTCGCGGCGAACGCCCGTCGACCCATCGGTCCGATGAACATTTGCCTTTGTCAGCAAACGAATGTTTTATTTAGACTGTTCACAACAATGTCAATTGGCAACCCTTTGGGCCAATCGGTCGGGTGAGGGCGCCTTTTTCGGGCATTTTGGGCTGGGAATCGCGGCTTGCGAGCGGTTTCGTTGGCACACGGGACCAGTCCCTGCTAATGCGGCCGCAAATCAAGAAGCTGTGGACATCTGCATGACCAATGTCGCCTTGACCGGCCTTGCCCGCGATCTCGCCCAGCGTGCCGCCGAGGGCCGCCCGGTGCGCATCGGCGTCATCGGTTCGGGCGAAATGGGTACCGATCTGGTCACGCAAGGCATGCTGATGCCGGGCATTTCGGTCTGCGCCGTCTCCACGCGGCGTCCGCACACCGCGCGCGAGGCCATTCGCATCGCCTATGGCGATGAAGCGATGGCGGTCGAAGCCGACTCCGCGTCGAAAGTCACCGGCGCCATCGAGAGTGGCAGGATCGCCATCACGTCCAACGAGATGCTGGTCACCAATCCGCTCATCGACGTCGTCATCGACGCCACCGGCAAGCCGGGCGTCGCCGCCGATTTCGACCTGATGGCGATGGAGCATGGCAAGCATCTGGTGATGATGAATGTCGAGGCCGACGTCACCATCGGCTGTTACCTCAAGCAGCAGGCCGACCGGCTTGGCGTGGTCTATTCGGTCGGCGCCGGCGACGAGCCGTCGAGTTGCATGGAACTGATCGAGTTTGCTTCCGCGCTCGGCCTGACCATCATCTCGGCCGGCAAGGGCAAGAACAACCCGCTCAATCGTGACGCCGTGCCCGACGACTATCGCGAGGAAGCGATCCGCCGCAACATGAACCCGCGCATGCTGGTCGAGTTCGTCGACGGTTCCAAGACCATGGTCGAGATGTGCGCAATCGCCAACGCCACCGGCCTGGTGCCCGATGTGCCGGGCATGCATGGCCCGAAAGCCGACCGCGACGATCTCGTCAAGGTGCTGATCCCGCGCGAGGACGGCGGGCTGCTCACGAAAAAGGGCGTCGTCGACTATACCATCGGCAAGGGCGTCGCGCCCGGCGTCTTCGTCATCGTCGAGGCGACCCATCCGCGCATCATCGAGCGCATGGACGATTTGCATATCGGCCACGGTCCCTATTACAGCCTGTTCAGGCCCTATCATCTGACGTCACTGGAAGTGCCGCTGACCGCCGCCCGCATCATGCTTTTCGGCAAGCCCGACATGGTGCCGTTGCCAAGGCCCGTCGCCGAAGTCTGCGCCGTCGCCAAGCGGGATTTGGCCGCCGGCGAGATTTTCGATGCGATCGGCGAGACCTGCTATCGCTCCTGGACGATGACGGTCGAGGATGCTCGTGCCCAGCGCGCCCTGCCGGTCGGCCTGCTCGAGGGTGGCAGGGTGCTGAAGCCGGTCAGGAAAGGCGAACTGCTGACCGCCGACAACGCCGTGCCCGACCCGACGACAAGGCTGTTCGCCTTGCGCCGGCTGCAGGACGAGATGCTGTACGGGGCGACCTGAGTTTACTTCCCCAACTCGATTGACCGCAGCCGCGCCGCCTCAACCGCTTCGGTGAGCAGATTGGTTAGCCGGTCGTCGCCCATCAGCACGCCAAGGGCGGCCGCCGTCGTGCCGTTCGGGCTGGTCACCTGCTGGCGCAGCACGCCTGGCTCCTCCTGGCTTTCGGCGGCAAGCGAGGCAGCGCCATAGACTGTCTGCATCGCGAGCAGCTTGGCGGTTGCCGGCGGCAGGCCCGCCTTCTCCGCGGCCACCGTAAGCGCTTCGATGAAGTGGAAGATATAGGCCGGCCCCGATCCCGACACGGCGGTCACGGCATCCATCAGGCCCTCGTCGTCGATGGTCGCGACTTCGCCGCTGGCCGACAGCAGGTCGGCGACGAAACGCTTGGTGTCGTCGGAAACCAGTTGATTGGAGAACACCACCATCATGCCCTTGCCGATCGAAGCAGGCGTGTTGGGCATGCAGCGCACGATCGGCGCGCGGTTTCCCAGGATTCCTTCGAAGGTCGCCACTGGCGTGCCGGCGGCGATGCTGACGAACGTGGTGCGCCCGTCGCCAAGGCGCTTGTAGTCGGCGGTGACGTCGCGGATCACTTGCGGCTTCACCGCGATGACGACCAGATCAGGCACTGCGTCGGCTGGAAGAGCGCCGGCATCTCCAGCCGTGCCGCAACCGAGTGCGGCGGCGCGTTGGCGAAGATCGGCGTTGGGTTCGACGACGAAAACCGCCGACGGCGCAAGCTTGCCGGATTTCAGCCAGCCCGCGAGCATGGCGTAACCCATATTGCCGCAGCCGGCGAGAACAAGCCTGATCGTCATCTGAAAGCCCTCCGAGGAAAGGCCTCACATAAACGTTCGCGCCGCGTCCGGAAAGCCCTGTCAGACTGGGCGGGCAGGCTTGCGCACCGCGATCGGACGCAGCGACACTTGCCTCAGGCCAAGCACGCCAAGCACGAAGAACAGCCAGACCGGATCGCCGCGATGGAAAAAGAAGCTTTCCAGGAAGGCGTTCAGCGCGGTGAACAGCACCACCATCATGAAGAAGTCGCCGAGATAGATGTTTTCCTTGCGCAGCGGAATGCGCATGTAGTCACGCAGCGGCGCGATGAGAAAGGTGTAGACCGCCACGCAAAGCGCCGGAACGCCCATCAGCACGGCGATGTCGAGATAGCCGTCATGGCCGTGCACAATCGTTCTGATGTCCCAGGGACGATCGAAGGGCTGATCTTGGTTGAGCAGCAGCGGCGTGCCCCAGAAGCTCTCATAGCCGTAGCCGGTCCACGGCTTCTTCGCCAGCATCGAGCCGGCGAACTCCCACAGCGTCGTGCGGCCGGTATAGGTCATGTCGGGGAAATAGATCGCCGCCAGATGTTTCACCGGCGGCAGGAAGACAATGCCCAGCGTGCCGACCGCCGTCGCGATGATCGCCAGCGCAAACAGGATCGGCGTACCGAGCCGCATGCCCATCAGGCTCGGCAGCACCACGATCAGGATCGAGAACGGCACCAGCCCGGCGGTCGTCTTGGAGCCGGTGTGCAGCATGAAGATCATCGCAGCGCAGAAGATGCCCGCGCCCCACCAGCGCTGTCCGCGCCGGTAGAGGTAAAGGCCGGCGAAACTGAAGCAGGCCATGATCGGGCCGGCGATGTTCTTGTGGGTGAAAACGCCGCGCCACAGGCCGGCATGTTCCGGCTCCTGCGAGTCGGCCGTGTGCAGCGCTTCATGCGGAAAGACGATCAGGCCGAGATAGGAAAGGCCCATGACCACGACGGCGGTGAAGATGATGACTTTGGAGAAGGATTCGGCATCACGCGGCAGCGCCAGGATCGTTGCCATGGTCAGGATGCCGATCATGGTGAAGGAAGCCGCGCGCATGGCCGAGGGCGGGTCGGTCGCCAGCACCACCGACAGGAAGAAGAAACCCAGCATCAGTATCCAGGACGGGCTGAGCAGCGAGCGCACGATGCGGGGATCGGCGAAAGCCATCAACGAGAAGATCGAAATGGCGCCGAGCGAACCAAAGCCGAGCTGGTTGACGATGTCGCCGCCCTCGCCGGTGAGTTCGGCGCCGGCCGGCTGGAACGGCCGGAAGGATACCATGATGACGGTGAACAGGAGCGCGGCGACCGCGGTCGCGACGCCGTCGCGCGTGAACGCGTCGCTGAGCGGGGCGCGCTCAGTTTTTCTCGGGCTGGCGATACTGCTCATTGGCATATCCAAATTCGGCCAGCACGCGGCCGAGCGCCACATGGATGGGGTAGACGGCGATCGCCGGCGATCCGGTCCGCGCCAGCCGGATCAGGCCGCGAAACGGCGAAGCGGCAAGCAGTGCCAGGCTCTTCGCGAATACCTTGACGCCGGCCAGCGGCGTGCCGGCGCGCTTCTTCTTCTCGACCAATGTCGAGATCACGCCGTTGCGCAGGCTGCGGGCCCGGATCCAGTCGGCTTCGATACGCCGTGCCGGAACGGTTTCGCGCACCTTTGCCTCGGCGCACCAGCCGAGCACGAAGCCCCTTTGGGCCGATCGGCTGAGGAAGTCGGAATCGCCGCCGCCCATGAAGTTGAACCTGAGATCGAGGAAGGGCGGCCCCATGGCGATCAGCACGTTGCGACCGACCAGGAGATTGCCCGACGAATAGAGCGCCGCCACGCGTCCCGTCTCCCGGTAAGGTGGCGCGAAGACAGGATGTTCGGCCCATTTCGCGTGGGCGGGGTCGGCGAAGACAGGCACCTGCGGGCCGCCGACAATATCGGCGCCGAGCGTCTCGGCGGCCAGGCACATGCGTTCCAGCCAATGCGGATCGGCGATCTCGTCATCGTCTATGACCAGCAGGTGCCTGAAGTTCGGGAAGTGCAGGATCGCCGTCTGCCAGCCCGCATTGTAGGCACTGCAATTGCCGCGCTCATGCGCGATGATGACCATGCCCGGTATCTCGCCGCTCTCGAACAGCGGCAGCACCGCCTTGGCGCCGTCACGCGCCTCGGCTTCATTCTCCATGACGATGACCGCAAAGCGCCTGCCGGTCCGCTGGGCGCGGAGCGAAGCCAGCGTCTCCAGCACCTGTTCGGGCCGCTTGAAGGTCGGCAAGGTGACCACCGCTTCGACAGCCTCCACGTCAAGCCGGGGAGACCGTCCAGCGATCGATACCGAACCATCCGATGGCAAAGGGATCATCCGTGTCCAGCCACATGGTGAGTCGCGTTCTGGTAGCACCACGGTGATAAGGTTTCGTTAATCACCTTGCATGGAGAAGCCCGTCGGGCAGGGGCTTTCGGGCGTCGATTGTGCTCGCTTAATCAAGGGTTCACCGCGTTTTGCTACCGGCTACACCACAGGATAGGTGAGATGCATCTGCTGTTCGTCACATCGATCGTGCCCGACGGTGCTCTCGCCTCGGGCTACGAGATCGCCAATGCCGCGATCATCGCCGCCTTGCGGCGGGCTGGCGCGCGCGTCACGGTCATCGGCTTCATTTGGCCCGGGAAAGCCGCTTCCGATCCTGAAAACACCGTGGTGCTGGGTGCGGTCGACGTTCGCACGGAAAGCGCCTCGGCACTGAAAAAGCTCAGCTGGGTCGGCAAGGCGATGCTGTCAGGCCTGACCTTCTCATCGGTCAAGTTGCGCGCGGTGTCCGACCGCGATGTTCGGGCCGCCATCGAACGGGCCGGTCCGTTCGATGGCTATGTGCTGAACTCCGTGCAGTTCGCCGGTGCCTTCGAAAAGCTTCTGGAAGACCGGCCTTCGCTCTTCGTCGCCCACAATGTCGAGCATCTCTCGGCGCGGGAGAATGCGGCCGCCGCCGGCGGCCTTTTCCAGCGCCTGCTGTTTCGCCGCGAGGCAAGGCTGCTCAAGATCGTCGAAGAGCGTCTCTGCCGCCGCGCGCGCTTCGTCTTCACGCTGGCCGAGGAAGACCGCGCTGCACTCGGCGTCGCCACCGATAACCGCTCGGCGGTGCTGCCGCTGGTGACCGGCGCCAGCGCGCCCGCGCTGAAAGGCCCGCGCCGGATCGAGTGCGACGCCGCCTTGATCGGCACCTGGACCTGGCAGCCGAACCGCATCGGCCTCGACTGGTTCCTGGCCAAGGTGGTGCCGCATCTGCGGCCGGATTTCCGCATCCGCATCGCCGGCCACATGCCTTCCGGTGTGACCTCGGTGCATCCTGGTGTCGAGTTTGTCGGCCGTGTCCCGGATGCAAGGGCGTTCGTAAGCGGCGCGGCTGTCATCCCGCTGATCAGCACCGCCGGCAGCGGCGTACAACTGAAGACCATCGAAACCTTCGAACTCGGTCTGCCGTCGGTCGCCACCGGCCGCTCGCTGCGCGGCATCGACCATCGTCCCGACAATTGCGTCGTCACCGACGATCCAGTCGCTTTCGCCAGGTCGCTGGAGGCTGCCGCGGCCGACATCCGGGACGTCGACGGCAGCGCATTCCATCGCCGGCAGGTCAAGGCGCTCGATACCGCCATCCAACTCGGCCTGGAAAAGCTGGGGGCAGTCAGGCGGGAGGTGTTTGCATGAACATGCACACCGCCCGCGCCGCATTCGGCCTCGACAGCCTGAAGACGGTCCTCGGCATTTCGGTGCTCGCCATCCGCTGGGACGATGCGATCGCCCTGCTGAACCGGCTGATCGCCGAGCGGCGCTTCACCAAGGTCAGTTTCCTCAACGCCCACAATGCCAATATCGCCTATACCGACCCGGTCTTCGCCGAGGCGCTCGATGATTTCCTCATCCTGCCGGACGGCATTGGCGTCGATCTCGCCGCCAAGCTTCTCTATGGCTCGCCGTTTCCGGACAATCTCAACGGCACCGATTTCGTGCCAGCCTTCCTGCAGGCCTCGACGCGGCCGCTGACCGTCGGGCTGCTCGGCGCGACGCGTGTCAATGCCGAGGCGGCGTCGGTCAAGCTGGCCGCCCTTGCCGTGCAGCACAATTTCGTGGTCGTTCATGACGGCTATTTCTCCGCTGAGCAGGAACCGGAGATCATCGGCCGGATCGCGGCGCTGCGGCCCGACATGCTGTTGGTCGCCATGGGCGTGCCAAGACAGGAACTGTGGATAGCGCGTCATATCGACGAGCGCCATTGCACCATGCCGGTCGCTGTCGGTGCGCTGCTCGATTTCCTCAGCGGCTCGGTGCCGCGCGCGCCGCTGTGGATGCGCCGCCTGCGCCTGGAATGGCTGTTCCGGCTGGCGGTCGAGCCGGGCCGCCTCTGGCGCCGCTATGTGGTCGGCAATCCGGTGTTCTTGTGGCGGGTCATCAAGCAGAGATGGTCGCGCGGAGCCGAGACGGCGGGAGAATTCCGTTGAACAAACGGTTCGTTCCAGACGCCCTTGCCGGCCCGGGCCTGTTGCCGAAAACGCCGACGGCGGCGGTGGTGACGGCAAGCTATGCGCCGGATTTCGAACGCTGCCGCCTGTTGTGCGAGACCCTCGACCGGCATGTCTCGGGTGCCGCGCACCATTACATCCTGGTCGAGCGTCGCGATGTCGCGCTTTTCCGCCAGCTGGAAACAAGCCGGCGCACTATCGTCGATGAGCGCGACCTGCTGCCGCGCTGGCTGCGCGCTTTGGACGACCCGCTCAGCCTGTTCCGCCGGCGTGTCTGGCTCAGCCTGAAGACGCAGCCGCTGCGCGGCTGGCACGTGCAGCAACTGCGCCGTATCGCCATTTCGGCCCATGCTAGTGAAGACGTATTGGTCTTCTGCGATTCCGACGTCGCTTTCCTCAAGCCTTTCCACTGTGCCGCCTTCTGGCGCGACGGCAAGGCGCGCCTGTTTCGCCGCGACGGCGTGCTGGCGGATGAGGGTCATGACGAGCATCGCATCTGGTCACGCAATGCGGGTTCGGCACTTGGCATCGACCCGTCCCGCATATCGGCCCACGATTACATCTCGACCCTGATTGCCTGGCGTCGCGACGCCGTGATTGCCATGTGCGGTCAGATCGAGAAGGTCCATGGCCGCGACTGGGTCGAGGTCGTCGGCTCGGCGCGCAGATTCTCCGAATGCATGATCTATGGCCGCTATGTCGACGATCTGCTGGACGGCGCCGGCCACTTCCACGGTTCGGAAGAATTCTGCCGCGTCCACTGGACGGGCGAAGCGTTGTCGGACGACGAGTTCCGCCGCTTCGTTGCCGGCATGGCGCCGGATCAGGTGGCGATCGGCATGCAATCCTTCATCGGCACCGATATCGGCCGCATCCGCCGCCTGATCGGGCTCGATTAGCCTCACCCGAATTCAGATTGCCTTCGCCGGTTTGCGCATTGCCGAATAGGTCAGCAGCATCGACGCGAGATAGAGCAACAGGAAGACGACATTGAGCGACAGCACCAGCTTCGACGTATCGGAGATGGTGGTCAGCACATAGGTCAAAAGCAGCGCCTTCAGTGCGGCGAGCAGGCCCAGATTGAGCGCCCGTACCAGCGTCTGGCCGCGCGCGAAGAGGAGTTCGGCCTGGTATTCGACCAGATTGCGCAGCCCCGGAACGCAGATCGCCAGCGCCACCAGCGGCGCGGCCTCGGAGACATTCCTGCCAAGCGCGTTGGGGAAGAAGTGCAGCACGATGCCAAGCACCAGCAGCGCCAGCGTCGAAACGAGGAAGACGCCCCCTTCGATGCCGCTCTTGACCGTCAGCCGCGACAACAGGTCCGGCGCGCGCATCATGCGCTGCACCAGCATCATGGAGAAGGTGCGGATCGGGATCGCGGTCAGGTCGACCAGCCGCATGATGATGGCATAGATACCGGCCAGATGCGGGCCGCCGATCGCCAGCACCAGCAGCTTGTCGAATTCCGATTGCAGATAAAACAGCACTTCGGCGCCGGCGACATAGATGGAATCGGCAAGCCGCCGCAGATAAAGCGCGATGCGCAGCCGCAGTCTTTGGCGCGGATAGAACCAGCCGAAGGCCAGTAGCAGCGAGGCGGTATTGGCGCCGATATAGAACCACGACCACGCCCAGATGCTGTGCTGCGCCGAGATCATGAACAGCACCGCGCCAAGCGCCCGCAGCGCCGTCGCCAGGATTGCCAGCACGGCGGCACGGCCGAACTTGCCCAGCCCGTTGTTGACGATCAGGGCCACCTCCACCGGCCGCCACAACAGCGCTTCGGCGAACACGATCGCCGAGAACACCGACAGAGGCACGGTGCCGGCGAAGAAGATCAGGTAGACGCCGAACGAGGCCGCGGCCAGCAGCGGCAGCGAGACGATGCCGAGCAGCAGGAAGCCGGCGGTGAAGGTGCCGATCAGGTTGGGGCGGATGGTGGCGGTGCGATAGAGCGCCGAGATGAAACCGAAGGCCAGGATCCGCGACAGCATCACGCCGGCCGCCGAAGCGGTGGCGAACATGCCGAACTCGGAGATCGACAAGGTGTTGGCGAGCGCGATGAAATAGGCCAGCGAAAACACCAGTCGCCCGCCGGCGCCGCTGATCGCCGAGAAATAGTCGCGGACCAGCCCCCGTCGCTCGGCCACGAAAGTGCCGATCCGGGCGAGAGCACGCCTTTGCGGTATGCCGCGAGCTTCGGTCATGTACCGGGAAGCCATAGGCGGGAAAGCTTAACGTGCCGTTCTGAGGCCCGAATGCCCGGAAAATCCGGCACTTGAGGTTATGAAAAGCTTGCACGCGGGCCTGCCGAAATTAACCTTTTGTTTCCTATGCTTGTTTAGCGTGGCTTAACGAATAGCCGACCGCCGCTGCCAAGTGGCCAAAGGGTAAAGCTCCAAGACAATGGTCGACAGGGAAAACCGTGAAGACTGGAGGCGCGAGCGTTCATTGCTGGCGCTCGGCCAGGCCATGCGCGGTGAGGACGACGCGTCCCTGGTCTCGATAGGGGATCGGGCGGACCCGTCATGGCGCGAAGATGCCGCCACGCGCCATCGCCTTGCCCGTTCACGGCGTGAGGCGCGGACGAACCCAACGCCATCCGCGGCCGCCGTCGAAGTTGAGCCGTTCCGGCCGGACGAGCAGCCGGAAGCGGCCGCACAGGACGATGCCTGGCGCTCGCGGGAGGACGCCGGCAGCGGCGATCTGCCGCCGGCCGTGCAGGGCGCACGGATGGCACCTGAAAAACCTTCCGGCAGCGCTCGATCTTATGACACATCCGTATCCCGCCGATCTGGCGAAACGGATGGCTCTTTCGGCGATCGTGGGGACGACCAGCATTGGAAACCGCTGATCGATCCGATGCAGGTGGTGCGCGGCATTGCCAGGTCAAAGCTGCTGATCATCACGACCACGCTGATCGGTGCCGGCCTCGGTATAGCGATCGCGTTGTCGACGCCGAAGAAATATGAAGCCACCGCCGAACTGATCGTCGATCCGCGCGACCTCAAGCTCACCGATCGCGACCTCACCCAGAATGTCGTCGCCTCCGACGCCACCCTTGCCATTGTCGAGAACCAGGTCAGGGTGCTGACCTCGGGCACCGTTCTCAACAAGGTCGTCGACAAGCTCAATCTGACCAACGATCCGGAGTTCAATGGCCAGGGTGCCGGCGGGCTCGGCATCAGGTCTCTCATTCGCTCGGTTCTGTCGCGCCAGGATGGCGCGAGCGGTGCCGACGAGGTTCGCCGGCGTGCGCTTGCCGTCGGCAATCTGGCCGAAAGCCTTTCGGTCGAGCGTGGCGGCAAGACCTTCGTCATCACCGTCAGCGCGACCACGCAGAATGGCGAGAAATCGGCTCTCATCGCCAACACGATGACGGATGTGTTTCTGCAGACATTCGGCCAGATCCAGTCCGATACGGCCGGCCGCGCGACCGACGAACTGACGGCAAGGCTCGATGAACTGCGCAAGGGCGTCGAGGCGGCCGAGCGCAAGGTCGAGGATTTCAGGGCTTCGCATGACCTCGTTGACGCACAGGGTCATCTGATCAGCGACGACGAGATGCTGAAGCTCAACGAGCAGCTGTCCATCGCCCGCGCCCGCACGCTGGAGCTCAATGCAAGGGCGGCTTCAGCGCGCTCGATCGACGTCAATTCGGTTCTTTCCGGCACCTTGCCGGAGGAGATCAACTCCAACTCGATGAGCGACCTGCGCTCGCAATATGCGACGCTCAAGCAGGAGGCCGACCGCGCCGCCATCCGGCTCGGCCCGCGTCATCCCGAACTCCAGGCGCTCAACGCGCAGATCGCCGGCGCGCGCGACCGCATCGCCGGTGAATTGCGCCGCATCGCTTCCTCGCTGCAGGTCGACCTGAAACGGGCCGTCCAGCTCGAACAGGATCTCTCTTCCCGCCTTGCCCAGCTCAAGGTGCGCAGCGGCGACGTCAACAATGACCTGGTGTCGATGCGTGAACTGGAGCGCGAGGCCAGCGCCAAGCGCTCCGTCTATGAACAGTATCTTCTGCGCGCCAAGGAGACCGGCGAGCAGAAGGACATCAACACCGCCAATATGAACGTCATCTCCAAGGCTTTCGCGCCGCTTGAAGCGAAAGGCCCGTCGCGGGCCCTGATGGCGCTTGCCGGCCTGGTCCTGGGTTTTGCCTCTGGAATTGGTCTCGGCGCGATGCGCGGCGCCTATGAAAGCCTGCGCGAGACCGCGACATCGCGGTCGCGCCGCGACCGCAAGCCGCCTCTCGAGGACCAGGCATTGCGGACGGCACCGCCGCCCGCACCGCCAATGCCGGCAGCGCCGGTGCCCCCAGCGCCGCCACCGCCGGCACCTGCATCGCCACCGCCTGCATCACCACCGCCCTTGGCACAGGCCGGAGCCGCTCCCGTCGAAAGGCCCGGCCGTATCGGTGCGTTCATGGCGAAGCTGCGCGATGCCGTGTCCCGCAAGCCCTCCGCGGAGGTGGATGATGCCAGCGAGTTCGCCGCCTTTGGTGAGAACGCGCGGCCGGCGGATGCTGCCATGCCTTCCGGCTTCCAAAACCCGGATGCCGCTTTCATGCCCCGGCCAGGGATATCGGACTATGCGCGGCCGCCTTTCCCGTCAGGCTTCGATGCCGCCTATTCCCAGCCGATGGGGCCGCCGTCGCGGTCGCCGATAATGCCGCTGCACCCGCTCTATCCGCCGCCGCCCTATCCCCATGCACAGCAGGCCGGCTATCCGCAAATGCAGCCGTGGCAGGCGCAGTCGCCGGCCAGCAATCCCTACGCCCAGGCCATGGCGCCCTATGCCGGGCAAATGCCGCATCCATCGCAGCCCGTTCAGCCGCAGCCACCGGCCTATCCGGCTCAGCCACCGGTGGAGGCTCCGCAGGCCGAGGAAAGCACAGAGCACGCGCCGATCGAGGAAATCCGCGCCAGCCTGCGCGAATTTCGCGAGGCGGTCCGCGAACTCACCGAGAGCCGCGCCCGCCGCCGCTACTTCTGAGCCACAAAGATACGTCGTCGAGGCCGAACAAAAGCGGCTCGGTTTCGCGTAAACGGCATCGGACGGCGTTTTGGCGGGATTGCGTGGTGGGATTTTCGTGACAATGCCGCGCTGCATGTTGCCGGCGCCGCTGCGTTGTGTTCCCGAAAGCGGCGTTGGACGAAACAGTGTTGAGGATGGTTCATGGCCGAAGTGATTGACGGAAAAAGCGTCGCCGAGGATGTGGTGCGGACGGTCAAGACCCTGACTGCCGAACTGGTCGCCAAGGGAAAGGCCAAGCCCGGTCTGGCCGTGGTCATCGTCGGCGAGGATCCGGCGAGCCAGGTCTATGTCGCCTCCAAATCCCGCACTGCCAAGGAATGCGGCTTTCATTCGCTGCAGCACACGCTGCCGGCCGAGACCTCTGAGCAGGCGCTGCTCAAGATCATCGCCGAGCTCAACGCCGATCCGGCCATCAACGGGATCCTGGTTCAGCTGCCGGTGCCTGCCCATATCGACGCAGGCAAGATCATCCAGGCCATCGCGCCTCAGAAGGATGTTGACGGGTTCCATTTCATCAATGTCGGCAAGCTCGGCACCGGCGAACTCGACACGGCCTTTGTTCCCTGCACGCCCGCCGGCTCGATGCTTCTGATCGAGCGCGTGCGCGGCAAGGATCTGTCAGGCCTCAACGCCGTCGTCGTTGGCCGCTCCAACATCGTCGGCAAGCCGATGGCCAATCTGCTGCTTGCCGCCAACTGCACCGTCACCATCGCCCACAGCCGCACGAAGGATCTGCCGGCCCTTGCTCGCACGGCCGACATTCTTGTCGCCGCCGTCGGCCGGCCGGAAATGATCAAGGGGGATTGGGTGAAGCCCGGCGCCACCGTCATCGATGTCGGCATCAACCGCATTCCCGCGCCCGAGAAAGGCGAGGGCAAGTCGCGTCTGGTCGGCGACGTCGCCTATGCGGAGGCGGCCAGGGAGGCTGGCGCCATCACCCCTGTGCCCGGCGGTGTCGGGCCGATGACCATTGCCATGCTGATGGCCAATACGTTAGCTTCCGCATACCTTGCGGCCGGATTGAAACGGCCCTCCTTCTGAGCCCGGGTTGAACCTGAAAGCCGCAGCTTTGCCGAACCCCTCTGTTTCCCAGGAACGGCCGGTCACGAGTGATCCCGTTCAAGGTGGCCGGCAGTTCGCCTTTCTGCTGGTCGATAAGTTCTCCATGTTCTCGCTGGCCGCCGCGATAGACACGTTCCGTTCGGCGAACCGTCTGCTCGGCCGCGATTTCTATGGCTGGACCACAGTGTCGGCCGACGGCGATCCGGTGATGGCCTCAAATGGCCTGCCGCTCAAGATCGACTACGGCGTCGCCGACCTGCCGCCGGTCGATATCCTCTTCGTCTCGGTTGGCCTGACGACGGAATTTCCAGGTAAGAGCAAGGTGCTGGCGGCCCTGCGCAGCTGGGGCCGGCGCGGCAACGCGCTCGGCGCGCTGTCGGTTGGTTCCTACCTGCTGGCGGAGGCCGGACAGCTCGACGGCTACAGATGCACCATCCATTGGGAGAACCGCGCCGGCTTCATGGAGCGCTTCCCCGACATCAACTGCACTGGCAATGTCTTCGAGATCGACCGCAAGCGCTACACCTGCGCCGGCGGCACCACCTCGATCGACCTGATGCTGGAGATCGTGCGTGGCGATTTCGGCTCGAACCTCGCCAATGGCGTCGCCAACCAGTTCCAGCACGAGCGCATCCGCTCGGCCGGCGACCGCCAGCGCGTCGGTCCGGAGCGCGACCTGACCGGCAAGTCGGAGAAGTTGAGGCGGATCGTCGAACTGATGGCCGACCATCTCGATGAACCCTTGTCAGCGGTGCAACTCGCCAAGTCGGCGGGTCTATCGGTGCGCCAGGTGGAACGTCTTTTCCTGCGCCACCTCAATGTCACGCCCGGCCGCTATTATATGCGGTTGCGGCTGGAGCGGGCGCGCGAATTGCTGCGCCAGACCAACATGCCGATCCTCGACGTGGCGATCGCCACCGGCTTCACCTCGCATTCCTATTTTGCCCAGAGCTACCGGCTGCAGTTTGGCCGTCCGCCTTCCGAAGAGCGCCGCACCACCTACTGAGCCGCCTGGAGGCAGCCCCGACTCCCAACCTTTCGCCGGGTTGACAGGCGAGACCGCCACGCCATTGGCCCAGATAGGCAAGGCGCAGCAGTTGAATCCGGAAACCCGCGCCATCATCGCCAACAGGGCGCTCATCCTGTTTAATGCCGGTCGCATCGACGACGCCGTGATGATCCTGCAGCAACTGGCCAAGGCCGAGCCGAATCTGCGCTCCGCGCCCTCTAGAGATTGCGGTCTGATGTCCGATACCGCGCCATCGTCGAGCACGAAAGTTTCAGGCCGGCTCCGCCGGTTGGCGCCTGA
The DNA here is from genome assembly GCF_013170705.1 of Mesorhizobium loti. Classification (NCBI taxonomy): domain Bacteria; kingdom Pseudomonadati; phylum Pseudomonadota; class Alphaproteobacteria; order Hyphomicrobiales; family Phyllobacteriaceae; genus Mesorhizobium; species Mesorhizobium loti. The sequence goes on from NZ_CP033334.1 coordinate 2,650,850, forward strand.
GCAACATGGCCGCGTCCGGTCTTGTGTCGCGACGCGCGCTCAAATAGTTTTGGGCCGCAGGCGGGGCGGCTACTCAGGAGATTTTGATGGCGGGACTTGCACGGAGCATCGCTGCGGCGATCCTCCTTTTGTCGATGACGACGTTCGGCTTTGCCGCCAACAAGGTCATCATCATTCTCGATGCTTCCGGGTCGATGTGGGCGCAGATCGACGGCAAGCCCAAGCTCGAAATCGCCAGGGAATCGCTGAGGACCGTGCTCAAATCGGTTCCCGTCGACGACGAAATCGGCTTCATGGCCTATGGCCATCGCGAAAAAGGCAGCTGCGATGACATCCAGCTGATCGTGCCCCCCCAGGCGGGCTCGGCAAGCGCCATCACGGACGCCGCCGACAGTCTGAAATTCCTCGGCAAAACGCCGCTCACGGCGGCCGTCAAGCAGGCGGCCGAAGCGCTGAAATACACCGAGGACAAGGCGACCGTCGTCCTCATCACCGATGGGCTCGAAACCTGCGGCGGCGACCCGTGTGCGCTTGGCAAGGAACTCGAGGCGTCCGGCGTCGACTTCACCGCCGACGTCGTCGGCTTCGGCCTGACCGCCGATGAAGGCAAGCAGATCGCCTGCCTCGCCGACAACACCGGCGGCAAGTACATCCAGGCCTCCGACGAGAAGGCGCTGCAGGAAGCGCTGGTGGAGACCGTCGCGGCTCCCGAACCAGCCCCCGCGCCGGCTCCAGCACCAGCCCCGGCTCCCGCGCCTGAACCGAAAGCAGTCGAGGTCGACTACAATCTGATCCCGACAGCGTTGCTGAAGGAAGGTGGTCAGGCACCAAAGACCGACGTCTACTTCGAAATCTTCAAGGATGACGCCAAGGGAAGCGGCGGCGACCATGTCGACTCCGGCTACAACGTCGTCAAGTTCCATCTTGCTGCCGGCAATTACGTCGTCGTCGCCACCAGCGGCGCCGCCAAGGCCGAGCAGAAGGTCTCGCTGACGGCCGACAAGGCGACGGAGGTGGCGCTTGACCTGAATGCCGCGGAGATTTCCATCCATGCGCGGCCGGCCCCTGGGGCCGATGTCGACCGCAATGCGCAGATCAGCATCGCCTATCCCGGCGGCACGTCGGACAGCAATTACGGCGAGGTCAAGTACGTCGTTCCGGCCGGCGAGACCAAGGTCACGGTGAAGCTGGGAGCCGGCGAGGCGAGCGAGACCATGCAGTTAGTCGCCGGCCAGGTCGTCGACAAGGACATCATCGTCGGTGTCGGCAAGGCCAAGGCCAACGCTTTCTACACGCAGGGCGGAGAGAAAGCCGAAACCGATGTGGGTTGGAAGGTGTACAAGGCCGCCAAGAAGCTCGACGGTACCCGCGATCAGGTGACCTACGCCTACGGGCCCGATAGCCAGTTCGACCTGCCTCCGGGCGACTATGTGATGGGCGTCGATGTGCAGGCCGTGTCCACGGAACAGCCCTTCAGCGTGACGGTCGGGCAGATGACCGATGTCAACGTGACGCTGAACGCGGGCGTCCTGGCCGTCGACGCGCCCGGCGCGGATGGCTTCAAGATCTTTGAGGCCAAGAAGAACATCCAGGGCGAGCGCAAGCAGGTGACCTACGCCTATGGAGAGAAGATGCAGACCACGCTGGGGGCGGGCGACTACGTGCTCGTAACCAATTTCACCACCGACAAGGCCGACAAGGAAACACCCTTTACGGTCAAGGCCGGCGAGCGGAGTGAGCTCAAGGTCGAGTAGCAGCCAGCTGAACAAGCAAAAAGGGCGGCTCAAGGCCGCCCTTTTTGTTGAAAAACCAGAAGACGATCAGGCGGTTCCGAAGGCGCTGGCGCCGTGGTCGGCACGGCCCACCAACTGGCGGAAGCCGGCGAAAAGCTCGCGGCCAAAGCCGAACTCGTTGCCGATGAGATCGGCTTCGGCGGTACGGCGCAGCGCGAACTCGGTCCCCGGCACCAGCACTTCGAGCGTGCCGGCGTCGGCGTCCAGCCGGATGATGTCGCCGTCATGGAGCCTGGCGATCGGCCCGTCCTCGACCGCTTCCGGTGTCACATGGATCGCCGCCGGCACCTTGCCTGAGGCGCCCGACATGCGTCCGTCGGTGACCAGTGCGACGCGCTGGCCGCGATCCTGCAGGATGCCGAGCACGGTGGTCAATTTGTGCAATTCCGGCATGCCATTGGCCTTCGGACCCTGGAAGCGGATCACGGCGATGAAATCGCCGGTAAGTGTGCCGGCCTTGAACGCGTCGTTCAGGCCCTGCTGGCTGTCAAACACCTTGGCCGGCGCCTCGATGACACGTCGTTCCGGCTTGACGGCGGAAGTCTTGATGACAGCGTGGCCGAGATTGCCAGCCAGCACCTTCAGGCCGCCGGTCGGCTGGAAGGCCTTGCCGAATGGCGCCAGCACCTTTTCGTCGCCGCTGATACGCGGCGACGCCTCGCGCACCACGGAGCCATCGGCGCCGAGCTTTGCCTCGACAGCGTAGGGCCGCAGGCCTTCGCCCCACACCGTCTGCACGTCCTCGTGCAGGACGCCTTCGTCGAGCAACTCGCGAATCAGGAAGCCGAGCCCGCCGGCGGCGTGGAAATGGTTCACGTCGGCAAGCCCGTTCGGATAGACGCGCGCCAAGAGCGGCACCGCTTCCGAGAGGTCGGAAATGTCCTGCCAGGTCAGTGCGATGCCGGCCGCCGCCGCCATCGCGATCAAGTGGATCGTGTGGTTGGTCGAGCCGCCGGTTGCGTGCAGGCCGACGACGCCGTTGACGATCGAGCGCTCGTCGATCATCCGCCCGACCGGCGTATAGGCATTGCCGAGCGCGGTGATCGCCAACGCCCGCTTCGTAGCCTCGCGGGTCAGGGCCTCGCGCAAGGGCGTGCCGGGATTGACGAAGGAGGCGCCCGGCGTGTGCAGGCCCATGATCTCCATCAGCATCTGGTTGGAATTGGCCGTGCCATAGAAGGTGCAGGTGCCCGGCCCGTGGTAGGATTTGGACTCGGCTGCCAGAAGTTCGGCGCGTCCCGCCTTGCCCTCGGCATAGAGCTGGCGGACCTTGGCCTTTTCATCGTTGGGCAGGCCTGTCGTCATCGGCCCGGCCGGGATGAACACAGCGGGCAGATGGCCGAAGGTCAGCGCCGCGATCACCAGGCCCGGTACGATCTTGTCGCAGACGCCGAGAAAGACGGCGGCGTCGAACATGTTGTGGGACAGGCCGACCGCCGCGGCCATGGCGATCACGTCGCGTGAAAATAGCGACAGCTCCATGCCGGGCTGGCCTTGTGTCACCCCATCGCACATCGCCGGCACGCCACCGGCCACCTGGGCGATGCCGCCGGCCTCGCGGGCCGCTTCCTTGATCAGGGCAGGGTAGGTCTCGAAAGGCTGATGCGCCGAAAGCATGTCATTGTAGGAGGTGATGATGCCGAGATTGGGCACCTTGTCGGCACCGAGCGCCAGCTTTTCCGAGGGACTGCAGACCGCAAAGCCGTGGGCGAGGTTGCCGCAGGACAGCACCGAGCGGTTGGCGGTCTGGTTCGACGCTTCGGCGATACGGCCGAGATAGCGCTCGCGGCCCGGTCTGGAGCGCTGGCGGATACGCTCGGTGATGGCTTCGATGTCGCGTCTTGCGGTCATGGCGGTCGGTCCTTTCAGGCGAGGTCCCGGAAACATCCTCCCGCAATTGCCGGGACCACTAACGTAAAATCAGGGCGCCCAGAAAACCTCTACGGGCCTGGGTGCGGCGTCGAGCACGGCACGGATCGGCTTTCGCGGTCCGGGCGCGACCGCGCCGTCGAAGGCGGTGCGCTTGTCCTCGCCCTCGATGTGCAGCGCGATGAAGCCGGCATCGATGACGCGCGCGAGCGTCAGAGTCAGCCGCGGTTCGCCCGCGCTGGCCGCATGAACCGGCAGGATGATCCTGTCGGAGGCCGGGTCGAGCAGCCTTGCCAGATCGTCGGCATCGGGAAAGAACGAGGCCGTGTGGCCGTCCGGCCCCATGCCGAGCACCACGACGTCGAGCGGCCAGGGCAGGGATCGCAGTGCCGCATCGTCGGATGCGGCGACATCCTCGATGCCTGATGCCTCATGGTAGAGCGGCACGAAGCGTGCTGCCTTGGCCGCGTTCTGCAACAGATTGGCGGCCACCAGCCCGGCATTGGAACGCGGCGAGGAGGCCGGCACGAAACGCTCGTCGACGAGCGTCACGATCACCTTGTCCCAGGCGATCGGCGCCACCGAAAGCGCGGCAAAGAACTTTCCCGGCGTCGTACCGCCGGAGACCGCCAGCACTGCCGTGCCGCGTTCGGCTATCGCCTTGGTCAGGCGATCGGCCACACGGCCGGCCAGTGCCGCCGCCAGATGCGGACGGTCTGGGAAAGCGTTCCAGTTGTAACTGGCGCTGTTCAATTGCTCTCGTGCCATGTCCGCCCATCACGTTCGATCAGCGCTATCGAGGCCGACGGCCCCCAGGTGCCTGCCGTGTAGCCCTGTGCTTCCTGCTTGGCGCCTTCCCAGGCATTCTGAATCGGGTCGATCCACTTCCATGCCGCCTCGACTTCGTCCCGGCGCATGAACAGCGTCTGGTTGCCGCGGATGACATCCATGATCAGCCGTTCATAGGCATCGGGCGCACGGCCATCGAAGGATTGCGCAAAGCTCATGTCGAGCGAGATCTGGCGCAGCCGCATGCCGCCCGGGCCCGGATCCTTGATCATGATGAACTGCTTGACGCCTTCATCGGGCTGCAGGCGGATGACCAGCTGGTTGGCGAAGATCGGTCCGGCGCTGTCGCCGAAGATCGAGTGCGGGATCGGCTTGAACTCGATGACGATCTCCGAAACCCGGGTCGCCAGCCGCTTGCCGGTCCTGAGGTAGAACGGAACGCCCGCCCAGCGCCAGGTGCCGATCTCGGCCTTGATGGCGACGAAGGTCTCGGTGTTGCTGTCCTTGCCGAGCTCCTCGACATAGCCCTTCACCGGCCCGCCGGCGGACGCACCGGCGCGGTACTGGCCGCGCACCGTGTGTTTCGGCGCCTCGTTGCCGTTGATGCGTTTCAGTGCCCGCAGCACCTTCAGCTTCTCGTCGCGCACGGCGTCCGCGTCCATCGACGACGGCGCCTCCATGGCGACGAGGCAGAGCAGCTGCAGCATGTGGTTCTGCACCATGTCGCGCAGCGCGCCGGCCTTGTCGTAATAGGTGACGCGGTCTTCCAGGCCGACCGTCTCGGCGACCGTGATCTGCACATGGTCGATATGGGCGGAGTTCCACAGCGGCTCGTAAAGCGCGTTGGCGAAGCGCAACGCCATCAGGTTCTGCACCGTCTCCTTGCCGAGATAGTGATCGATGCGAAAGATCTGGCTCTCGTGGAAATCGTCGCCGACCAAATCGTTGAGCGCCTGCGCCGAGGCAAGGTCGCGGCCGATCGGCTTCTCCAGCACAATGCGTGAGTTCGACGTGATCAGCTTGTGCTCTTTGAGCTTATGCGAGATATCGCCGAACAGCGCCGGCGCAACGGCGAGGTAAAAGGCGCGGATGCTGTCGCTCTCGCCGATCGCCTTTTTCAGTTTGTCGAAGCCCGCACCGCTCGTCGCATCGGCCGGGACGTAGGAAAGCCGTGCCAGGAAGGTCTTCAGCTCCTTGGCGTCGATATCGGCCGGCTTGACGTGATCGGAGATCGCCTGGCTGGCGAAGGCCCGGAACTCCTCGTCGCTCATCTTCGAGCGCGAGGTGCCGATGATGCGCGTCGGCTCGGAGAATTGATGGTCGCGCTGGCGGTAGTAGAGCGACGGCAGCAGCTTGCGTTCCGACAGGTCGCCGGTGCCGCCGAAAATGATGAAGTCGAAAGGGTCGACGGGGATGATCTGGCTGGTCATGGTCTGTCCGCTTTGACGCCGGTCGCGAGTACGCGGCTGATATATTCTAATCGATTTAAATTTTCCAGTGCCATGGTGTCACATCAAGGACCAATCGCACGATATTGATTGGGTCCACATGTGCCCTTGACACTGGCGCTTGCCGGAGGCTTGTCGGTGGACGAAGACCCCGGAAGCTTTCGCAGTTGCAGCATAGAACGTGAATGTGACGAAAGCTAAGGGAGAAATGGCGCTCCGTCTGTTGCCGCATGGGCCATGGCGGTCGGCCGCTTTATTAATTCCTGGAAGACATCGATGAGCGGGAAAAGCATGCGTCTGGAAAACAAGGTTGCCGTCATCACCGGCGCCGCATCGGGATTTGGCGAAGGCATGGCCAAGCGCTTCGCGCAAGAAGGCGCCAGGGTGGTTGTCGCCGATCTCAATGCCAAGGGCGCGGAGCGCGTCGCCAATGAAATCGGCGAGGCGGCGATCTGGACGCAGACCGACGTTTCGCTGCGCTCCGAATTCGACGAGATGGTCTATGCCGCAAAAAGCGCCTTCGGCCGCATCGACATCATGGTCAACAATGCCGGTTACACCCATCGCAACGGCGACATGCTCAAGGTCGACGAGGACACTTTCGACCTGATTACCGCTGTCAATATGAAGGCGATCTATCACGCGGCCCTTGCCGTGGTGCCGATCATGGACCGGCAAGGCGGTGGCGTCATCCTGACCACGGCCTCCACCGCGGGCCTGCGGCCGCGGCCCGGCCTCACCTGGTACAATGCCTCGAAAGGCTGGGCGATCACCGCCGCCAAATCGATGGCGGTGGAACTGGCGCCCAAGAACATCCGTGTCAACTGTCTCTGCCCGGTCGCCGGTGAAACCGGCATGCTGGAGAAGTTCATGGGCGCCGACACCCCAGAGATCCGCGAGACATTCCGTGCCTCGATCCCGCTCGGCCGGCTTTCGACCCCGCTCGATATCGCCAACGCCGCACTCTGGCTGGCATCGGATGAAGCCGCCTTCATCACCGGCGTGGCGCTGGAGGTCGATGGCGGCCGCTGCATCTGATGCAACGCAAATCGGCGCGTCGCCTGCAACGTTTCCGGCGGCTCTTCATCCGATGAGCTTGTATCGATCAGGCTGCGGAGAAATCCGGAGCGACTTGAGACGTCGAGCGCGGCGCCATCGCGCCCTGCAGGCTCACAAGTAGCAAGGCAGGAGGCGTCGCTTTGGGTGGTCGCCTGGCGGTTTAAACCTCAGGTGCCGGGCTTGATGTAGCTCTTGTAGACCCAGCCGTGCTTGCCGTTGTAGACAATCTCGCACCACTGCTTGCAGCCCATCAATTGCACCGAAGTCCGGGCAGGCACGGTGTCGATGGGAGTAGCGCCCTTCTTCGGAGCATTGCGCATGGTCACAGCCCGCAGGACGCGGCCGGTGCCTGCCGCCGCCACTTTTCGCGGCTTCGCCTTGGCCGCGCCATCGTCGCCTTGTGCATTCGCGGGTTTTTGTTCCGGCACTTGCGGCTGCGTCTCAGGGATGGCGGCGGTCCGCGCGCCATCGGGCTTGCCGACATTCGCGGCCGGCGCCGGCGCGGCAACCTTGGCAAGCTCGTTAACGGCATCGGTGCTGGTTGACGGCTGCGCGAACGCCACTGCCTTGCCCGCCGCCGCAGCCTGTTTGGCCGTTTGATTGGGGGCAGTGGAGTCGGAAGCGGGCTTCGGCTGTGCCTCGGTCCAGCGGGGATCGTTGGCCGCAAGCGCCTGTATGCTTGCTTTTGCTGGCGCCACGGTCGATGAAACCTGGTCGGACTTGCGGGCCGGCACGACCGCCGCGGCCACCGTGGTTCCGCCAGGGACGATCTTCGTCGTCTTTACCGGAGTGGCCGGAATGCTCTGTTCCGGGCTGGCGGCTGCCTGCCGCTCGCTCGTCGGCAATGCCAGCCAGAGCGCCACCGCGGCGACGCCAAGCAGCGCGGCGGTGCCGACCGCGGCAATCACCAGATGCGAGTTCGAACGGACTTCCTGCCAGAAGGACGGCCGCATGTCGTATCCAAACTGCATGGCAAAGCGCCGACGTTCCGGCGCACCGAAACTGAAGGGCTCTCTCACTCTCACCACCTCCATAAGCGGGCCAATGTTCTTTCGATCGGTGCCGGAAGTCCGGCGTCCGATCGGCATCGGTCCCAAAATCAACGCGGGCAAGCCCGCAGCAATCCCCGAATAGTCGCCCAGAAGCGGGAACCTTTCACCCGCGATTGTGGCATCAGTACGCCATTATAAGGGATTCTGCCCCTTTGCCGGCATTTACGCAATGTGCCGCTAGGGCAACAAATGTTACAATGAATATTACAATATTACATCAGATCGTGACGGCGATCCGATCCCGTCCGAACTGCGTCGCGCCGAAACGGGTTCAGCGACGCGCTTCAAGCCTTCTTTTCGCGGATGTTGTTCTCCCAAACCGCGGAGCCAGCTTGGGGGACATTCACTAAACCCTGTCGCGAAGCGCGAACCAGTTGAGCGCCAGGAAAAGCAGGGGCGTACGGAAACGGCGGCCGCCTGGAAATGGCGGAATTTTCAGGTCCTCGATAAGCTTCAGCCGGTCGCGGTTGCCGGCAACTGTCTCGGCATAGAGTTTGCCGAAGAAGTTCGACAGCATGACGCCGTGGCCTGAATAGCCGCCAGCCGAGATCACATTGGGCATCACTTCGCGCACGAACGGTTTCCTTGGCACCGTGATGCCGACATAGCCGCCCCAGCCATGGGTGATCTCGATATCCTTCAATGCCGGATAGAGCTCCGCGATCTGACGGCGGATATGGATGTGGATGTCCTTGGGGTCGTTGACGCCATAGACTTCGCGTCCCCCGAACAACAGCCGTCCATCCCTCGACTTGCGGAAATAGCGCACGACAAAGCGGGAATCGTCGACCGCTTCGCCGCCGGGCAGCACTTTCAAATCCGCCCCCAAAGGCACGGTCGCGCCGATGAAGGAGCCGATCGGCATGATGTGCGCGGCACTCACCGGTTCGAGCGCGCCGCCATAGGCGTTGACCGCGATCAGGCATTTCTGCGCCGTCACGGTGCCTCTTGGCGTCGAAACCCTGACCTTGCCGCCGGTCGAAACGATGCCGGTCGATGGCGTTCCCTCGAACAGCTGCGCGCCCGCCTGCGCCGCCACCCGCGCCGTGCCGATCACCAGTTTCATGGGATGGATATGGCCGGTGCCGGTGTCGCGTGTACCGCCGAAATAGGCGGTCGAACCAAGCCGCTCCGCCGTCTCCTTGGCATCCATGAAAGAGATATGCGGGTAGGAGAAACGGCTGGCCATGATCTCCGCATGCGCCTTGTAGTCGTCGACATAGCGAGGCTTGTGCGCCACGGAGAGCTGGCCCGGCATATAATCGATATCGATCTGGTTGGCGGCGGCGAATTCGATGAGATGCGCCTTCGCCTCCTCGGCAAGATCGAACAAAGCCTTGGCACGGGACAAGCCGTACTCCGCTTCCAGGTCTTCGGCCCAGGCGCGCTGGCCGGTGCCGAGCTGCCCCCCATTGCGTCCGGAAGCGCCGTCGCCGAAGCGATACGCCTCGATCAGGACGACATTGGTTCCAGCCTTGGCCAGATGTGTCGCCGCCGACAGCCCGGTAAAGCCGCCGCCGATAATGACGACATCGCAGGCCCGGTCGCCGTCGAGCGCCGGGTATTCGGGTCTAGGTCCCGCCGTGTCTTCATACCATGAGCGGCCGGGAGAAATGGGGGATTGGTAAGGCATGGTGCTCACGGGGAATAGGGGAATAGGGGAATAGGGGAATAGGGGAATAGGGCAGTAGGGTGAACCTATTCAGGGAACAATTTGCGGATCAGAAGCCGGGCACGGAGGTGGCTGCCCTGCGCAACTGAGCTGTCAATCCATAGATCTCTTCTTTGGGCCAAGCTCTTGTCGCTTCGTAGATTGATACAGCCAGGTCCATTGCCTGCTGCCAGACGATCAAATCTCTGTACGATTCGATCTTCGCCACCGTCTGTCACCCCCTACTCCCCTAAACATTCAGCAACAAATACTCCCGCTCCCACGGGCTGATCACTTCCATGAAGGTCTCGAATTCCGCCCTCTTGATCGCTGCATAGGTGGCGGCGAAGGACTTGCCCAGCAATGCGCAAAGCTCCTCATCGCCCTCGAACAGGTCGACGGCTTCAAGCAGGCTGCGTGGCAGGTCGATCTCGTCCGCATTGGCGGTCGTCAGCACCGGAGGCTCGGCCTTGATCTTCCGGGTGATGCCGATCAGCCCGCAGGCAAGCGATGCCGCCAGCGCCAGATAGGGATTGGCGTCGGAGGACGGGATGCGGTTCTCGACGCGTCGCGCCGCAGGGTCGGAGCGTGGCACGCGGAACGCGGTGGTGCGGTTGTCATAGCCCCATTTGTTGTTGACCGGGGCCGAAGCCGCCTGCGTCAGCCGACGGTAGGAATTGACATAGGGCGCGAACATCACCAGCGCGTTCGGCACGTGCTTTTGCATGCCGCCGATGAAATGGAAGAACTCCGGGGTTTCCGAGCCGTCCTCGGCCGAAAAGATGTTCCTGCCTGTCTTCTTGTCGACGATCGACTGATGGATGTGCATGGCCGAACCCGGTTGGCCCTGGATCGGCTTGGCCATGAAGGTCGCGTAGATTTCATGCTTGAGCGCGGCTTCGCGAATGGTGCGCTTGAACATGAACACCTGGTCGGCGAGTTCGATCGGGTCGCCATGGCGCAGATTGATCTCGAGCTGACCGGCGCCCTCCTCGTGAATGAGCGTGTCGATCTCCAGGCCCTGGCTTTCGGAGAAATGGTAGATGTCGTCGATCAGTTCGTCGAACTCGTTGACGCCGGCGATCGAATAGCCGGCGCCGCCGCCGATTGCGCGCCCCGAGCGGCCGACGGGCGGGGTCAGCGGATAGTCCGGGTCCGGATTCTTGCGCACCAGGTAGAATTCGATCTCGGGCGCCACCACCGGCCTCAGCCCAAGCTTGTCGTAGGCTGCAAGCACGCGCTTCAACACATTGCGCGGCGTGAATTCGACCGAGCGTCCGTCCTGGTGGACGAGGTCGCAGATGACGGCCGCCGTCGGGTCTTCTTCCCACGGCACCACCGTCAGTGTCGAAAGATCCGGCATCAATTTGAGGTCGCCATCATCCTCGGGATAGTGGAAGCCGTTGCCATCTTCGGGATAGCCGCCTGAAATCGTCGTCATGAAGACGGCCGAAGGCAGCGCCAGCGAGGTGTTGGAGGTGAATTTCTTCGACGGCATCATCTTGCCGCGTGCCACGCCAGCCTGATCAGGCGTGATGCATTCGATATCCTCGATGCCACGCCATTCCAGCCATTCGCTGACTTCCTTCCAGTTCTTCACACCACGCAGGTTTTTCACGAAGGCAGGCGTGCGCGCTCGTCCTCCGCGGCTCGACGGACGGACTTCCTTTTTTGCAGGCGGCATCATTCACCAGATTGGGTTGCGGATTTCGGAGTATAGCCGTGCCCCACTGTGGAAGGGAAGGGGAGCCGCTGCCGGCATTTGCCGCCGCGGTTGAAAATCGCACCCGGCTCGGCTTAGGCTCGGCCCGTCCCTGAACTCAAGAACTCGACGATGCGAACCAGTAGCGAAGTGACCACGATAGGCTTCGACGCCGACGACACGCTTTGGCAGAACGAACAGTTCTTCCGCATGACGGAGAAGCGCTTCGCCGCCATGCTTGCCGACCATGGCGAGGAGAAACAGATTTCGGCCCGATTGCTCGAAGCCGAACGGCGCAACCTTGCCGTTTATGGTTTCGGCATCAAGGGATTTACGTTGTCGATGGTCGAGACGGCGATCGAGGTCACCGACGGACGGGTCCCGGCTTCGGTCATAGCGCGGATCCTCGATGCCGGCCGCGAGATGCTGGCCCACCCGATCGAGGTCTTGCCGCATGTGCGTGAGACGGTGGAGAAGCTCGCCGGCGTGTACCGCCTCGTGATGATCACCAAGGGCGATCTCTTCGACCAGGAGCGCAAGCTGGCTGGCTCCGGCCTCGGTGACCTGTTCGATGCGGTCGAGATCGTCAGCGACAAGAACGCCGCGACTTATGCCCGCCTCTTCAGCCGCCACGGCGACGGTCCGGCAAAGAGCATGATGGTGGGCAATTCGCTGAAGTCGGACGTGGTGCCGGCCATCGAGGCCGGCGGCTGGGGTGTCCATGTGCCGCACGAACTGACCTGGGTGCTCGAGCATGTCGAGGCGCCGGTCGCCGACCCGCGATTCCGCCAGATATCCAACCTTGGGCAATTGCCCGAACTGATACAAAGCATCACGAAGCGAGATTGATCGCGCCTTGGTTAGCGGCTGATCAGGCGATCGATGACCGGTTGCAGCCGTTCGGGCGTGATCGGCTTCGCGACCACGACGTCGATCACGCTCGGCAGGCCCAGGCTTTCCGGCGTGCCGTTCTTGGTTGAAAGCAGGATGACGGGAGGAAGCGATTTGCCCGACGCCCGCCGCAACGTTTCGATGCCGGACATCAGATTGTCGCAGTCCTTGTTGTCCGCGCCGCCGTCCAGGACAATCACGCTCGGCACAAGTGTTCGCAAGGTCTTCGCCGCCATGTCAGGCGATTCCGAGATTGGCCTGAGCCCGGATCGCTCGACGATCTTCGACACCACCACACGATTGATCGGCGATTTCCCGACAACAAGCACTTGCGAGGGACTGCGGATCGTTTCGGCGCTTGAACCCTGGGTCACCAGATTCGGATGTTTCGCGGTCTCCCCCTCGCTACTCACTGGGCACCCAAGTCGGCCAAAAGCTCGCCCCTATTTCAATGCAGAGTTGAAATCTGGGTGACAATTGGCGTGAGATCGCACTCCATGTCAAGTTGAAATAAAAGAGCTTGGAGACGCCTCCCCCAACAGTGGAGTCAAGCAATAGTACTGTACTGTCCTGTCCATGGATTGGTTGCATAAAAATAAAATTCACCTGCGCATCCGCTGCGCAGGTGAGAGGTCGGTTGCAACGATTGCCGGTCAGCCATGACTCTGCTGTGTGACGATTACCGGGATCAGAAGATCGCCCCAATTGCCATCGCCGCCATGGTGCCTGGCCGAGCGCACCAGCTCCACCGAGACGCCCGCCTCGACCGCCTTCATCACCGACTGGTTCAGTCTGTGCAGATCGTTGGCGAGCATGCGGATCGTCGCCTGCTGGTCGACGCTCATCGTGGTCGATTGCTCTTCCGCCCGTTCCTTGACGCGGCTTATCGATGCCATTGGTCTTCTCCTGTTTCTGAAGCCCTGCTGGGCGTTTCCTCGGTATTTTCCGAGCCGCTATTCGGCGGCCGGTTTGAATTGTGCGTGTTCGGTCGATTCATGCATGGCGGTGGTCGACGACTTGCCGCCGGTGATCGCCATCGACACGGCGTCGAAATAGCCGGTGCCGACCTCACGCTGGTGCTTCGTGGCGGTGTAGCCATTGGCCTCCGCGGCGAACTCGGCTTCCTGCAACTCGGAATAGGCTGCCATCTGCCGCGCCTTGTAGCCACGCGCCAGCTCGAACATTCCGTAGTTTAGCTGGTGGAAGCCGGCCAGCGTGATGAACTGGAACTTGTAGCCCATGGCGCCGAGTTCCTTCTGGAACTTCGCGATCGTCGCGTCGTCGAGATTCTTCTTCCAGTTGAACGAGGGCGAACAATTATAGGCGAGCAGCTTGCCTGGATGATGCTTGCGCACTCCCTCGGCGAATTTCTTGGCCTGCGCCAGGTCCGGCTTGGAGGTTTCGCACCAGATCAGGTCAGCGTACGGCGCATAGGCGACGGCCCGCGCGATGCAGGGCTCGATGCCGTTCCTGACCTGGTAGAAGCCTTCCACCGTGCGCCCGGCATCGTAGTCGACGAAGAGCTGGTCGCGCTCGTCGATATCGGATGTCAGAAGCTTGGCGGCTTCCGCATCGGTGCGCGCCACGACGAGCGTCGGCGTGCCCATCACGTCGGCCGCGAGCCGCGCGGCGTTGAGGTTGCGGATATGCGCGGCTGTCGGGATCAGAACCTTGCCGCCGAGATGGCCGCACTTCTTTTCCGATGCCAGCTGGTCCTCGTAATGGACGCCGGCGGCACCCGCCTCGATGAACGCCTTCATGATCTCGAAGGCGTTGAGCGGTCCGCCGAAGCCGGCTTCCGCGTCGGCGACGATCGGAGCGAACCAGGTCTCGACCGAGAGCCCGTTGCCCTCGGAGGTCTCGATCTGGTCGGCGCGCTGCAGCGTCCGGTTGATGCGCTTGACCAGCTCCGGCGCTGCATTGGCCGGGTAAAGCGACTGGTCGGGATACATCGCCGAGGCGGTGTTGGCGTCTGCCGCGACCTGCCAGCCCGATAGATAGATCGCCTTCAGCCCGGCGCGCACCTGCTGCATCGCCTGGTTGCCGGACATGGCGCCGAGCGCGTTGACGAAATCCTCCTCGTGGATCAGCTTCCACAGCCGGTTGGCACCCATTTCGGCAAGGCTCTGACGAATCTGGACCGAACCGCGCAGCCGCTTCACATCCTCCGGCGAATAGGGGCGTTCAATACCGTCGAAGCGACCTTCCGGCGCCGAGGGAACGAGGTTGTAAAAATCAGTCATGAGTCACTCCGAAGGATTGCTGTACTTTGTCCGCGCACCAATCTTTGGCGAGCTGCGATGTGACTGACTTTACATTGCGGCGCAAAATCTCCCAGAAAAATCAGCAATCATAGTCGCAGATAAGGGAAAACCTGTGTTGCGTTTGACAGAAGGCTGTTGTAAATTTGTCATGTTTGTAAACTGGTGAGGATCGAATTATCGCGGATGCCGTGTAAATTTCTGTCAAGGGCAGTCGATGGCTGACCAGAAGATCTTCGCGGGGCCGCGCATTCGCCGCATCCGCAATGCCAAGGGCCTCACCCAGACGGCGATGGCCGAGGGGCTCGGCATCTCGCCGTCCTATCTCAACCTTATCGAGCGCAACCAGCGGCCGCTGACGGTGCAGCTGATCCTCAAGTTGGCCTCCGTCTACAAGGTCGATCCGCACGAGCTGCAGGGCGAGGCAAGAGGGTCGGTCGCGGCCTTGAAGGAGGTGTTCACCGATCCGCTGCTGGTCGGCGAATTGCCGGGAGATCAGGAGCTGATCGAACTTGCCGAGGCGGCGCCCAATGCGTCGGCCGCGGTGATAAAACTATTCCGCGCCTATCGCGAGCAGGCCGAGCGGCTGTCCGACCTCAACGAGCTTCTGGCGCGCGAGGGCCGGGCGACGGCGCTTTCGGGCGCCCGTTTGCCGATCGACGAGGTGCACGAGACCTTCGAGCGGCGGCCGAACCATTTTACCGCACTCGAGGAGGAGGCGGAGGCGTTCACCGCGGTCCTTGATCCCGGCGATGACCTGTTCGGTGCCTTGAAGGCCTGGCTGAAGCGCGAATACGGCATCGTCGTCAAGGTGCTGCCGGTCGCCACAATGCCGAATTGGCGCCGCCGCTACGATCGCCATTCGCAGCGCCTGTTCCTGTCGGAGCGGCTGTCGCCGTTCGACCAGTTGCGCGAAGTGGCGATGGAAGCCTGCCTGATCCGCATGACGGTCGTGGTCGCCGGTCAGATCCAGGCGCTCAAGCTGAGCACGGACGAAGCCCGTCGCCTTGCCCGCTTCGAACTCGGTCGCTATGCCGCGCATGCGCTGATGATGCCCTATCAGGCCTTTCATGGGGCGGCCGTCCGCGCGCGCTACGACATCGACGTCCTTCGCTCACGCTTCGGCGTCTCCTTCGAGCAGGCGGCGAACCGGCTGACGATGCTGCAGCGGCAGGGCGCACCTGGTGTGCCGTTCTTCATGCTGGAGGTCGACAATGCGGGTAACCGCTTCCGCAGGGCCGGCAGCCAGGGCTTTCCGCATAGCCGCTTCGGCGGCGGCTGTCCGAAGCTGCCCGTGCACGTCGCTTTCACCCAGCCCGGCCAAGTTTTCGTCGAAGCGGTGGAAATGCCCGATGGCGCCGAATTCCTGTGCCTTGCCCGCACGCTGGAGGGGCCGCAGGGCGCATTCTCGGAGCGTCCGCGCCGCACTGCGCTGCTGCTCGGTTGCGACATCGGCTTTCGCGACGACATCGTCTATGGCGCGGCGCTGCCCGGCGCGGCCGCCGGAAAGTCGGGAACAGGCGCCGTCGTGGCGACGCCGGTCGGACCCGCCTGCCGGCTTTGCGAGCGTGTCGGCTGCCTGGCGCGTGCCGAACCGCCGGTGACGCGCCCGCTCGGCCTCGACGAGATGGTGACGGGCCTGAGCGCTTTCGACTTCCAGTAACGCGGCGGCAGAGGTGCCACAATCGTCGCCTGTGTCTGGATCACCCGCGGGTCAAGTCTTTGCGTTACGCGAACAGGGCAGTTTTTTGTCGTCTCTTGCGCATCGTCCCGTCCACACAAGCTCGACAGTCGCGCCCATGACAGACGCAGCATCATCACCGGCCCTTGTCGCTTCGACCGCCTCGCCGCGCGAGGAACGCGTCGGCATGCTTCTGGTCTTCCTCTCGGCGCTGATGTGGAGTTTCGGCGGCACCATCGCCCGCTTCATCACCGTGGGTGACAGCTGGACGGTTGTCTTCTGGCGCTCGGTTTGGGCCGCCGCCTTCCTGCTCGCCTTCATGGCCTGGCGTGACGGCTGGCGCGGCATGCTGAGATCGTTTCGCGACATGGGCCTGCCCGGCCTTGCCGTCGGCTTCTGCTTCGCCATCGCATCGACTTCCTTCGTCGTGGCGCTCGCCTACACCACTGTCGCCAACATACTTTTGATGCAGGCCGGCGTGCCGCTTCTGGCGGCGCTGTTTGCCTGGGCGCTGTTTCGCGAACGGATTGGTGTCGTGACCTGGGTGGCGATTGCCGCCGTCATCGCAGGCGTCGCCATCATGGTGTCGGAATCGCTCAATGGCGCCGTCTCGCCCATGGGCGACGGGCTGGCGCTGCTGATCGCGTTCATGTTCTCGATCGCCACCGTCATCACAAGGCGGTTCGCCAGCGTCAGGATGACCCCGGCGACCTGTCTCGGCACGATCCTGGCCGCGGGCCTTGCCGCCTCGCAGGCGTCGACCTTCACGGTCTCGGCCGGCGACATGGGCTTTCTCTTCGCGTTCGGCGTGGTCAATCTCGGCATCGGCCTTGCCTTCTTCGCCACCGGCGCGAGGCTGATCCCGGCTGCCATCGCGGCACTGCTTGGCACTTTTGAGCCGATCCTTGGGCCGATATGGGTCTGGCTCATCCATTCCGAAGTGCCGTCCGGACGCACCATCATCGGCGGCGCGGTGGTGGTCACGGCGCTGCTTGTCCATATCGGTCTCGAGTTCAAACGCCAGGCACGGCCGCGGCGGGCAGGCGTCACTGGGGTGCCGTCGCCGAATTGATGCGGGGGCCGATGCTTTGCCATTGACAACCTCGCTGCCGCCCGGGCAGGCTGGGAACACGGCAACAACAAGACAGGCGTATCTTGCCAAGTCTCCCCGGCGGCCCGATCGAGACCGGACCATATTTCTGTATTTCTGTCCGCGCGGCGGCGAAAGCTTCTGACGGCACTGCGATTCCCCCCAGTCCGGGTCAATCGCGCGGCCGCGACCGGCGCGCCAATCGCCGCTTGTTGTCCCCTGGAAAGCTCAATAGTCTGAAACAAAAGTCCGGTCGCGCGTCGCGACGAGCCGGCGACGGAACACTCACCAAAGGAGAATAGCATGATCCGCAAAGCGCTCTGGCTTTCGGCGACCTCGGTATTTCTGACATTGTTCACGCCCGCCGGGCATGCCGAGGATCGCGTCGTCAACGTCTTCAACTGGTCGGATTATATCGACAGTTCGATCATAGACGACTTCACCAAGAAGACCGGCATCAAGGTCGTCTACGACACGTTCGATTCCAACGAGATCCTGGAAACCAAACTGCTCGCCGGCGGCAGCGGCTACGACGTCGTCGTGCCGAGCGGCAACTTCCTCGCCCGCCAGATTCAGGCCGGTGTGTTCCAGAAGCTCGACAAGTCGAAACTGCCGAACCTCTCCAACATGTGGGACACGGTTTCCGAGCGAACCGCCAAATATGATCCCGGCAACGAATACTCGGTCAACTACATGTGGGGCACGGTCGGCATCGGCTACAACACGAAGAAAGTGCAGGCGGCACTGGGCACCGACAAGATCGACAGCTGGGACGTGTTCTTCAATCCGGATAGTCTTGCCAAGTTGAAAGACTGCGGCGTCTACGTGCTGGACTCGCCGGCCGACATCATACCGGCGGCGTTGAAATATCTAGGCCTCGACCCGAACAGCACTTCGCCGGACGATATAGCCAAGGCCGAGGAAGCTTTGCTCAAGGTCCGTCCCTACATCAGGAAGTTCCATTCGTCCGAGTACATCAACGCGCTCGCCAATGGCGACATCTGCCTCGCGGTCGGCTGGTCGGGTGACGTGTTCCAGGCCCGCAACCGCGCGGTCGAGGCCAAGCAAGGCGTTGAAATCGGCTATTCCGTGCCGAAGGAAGGCGCACAGATGTGGTTCGACCAGATGGCGATCCCCGCCGATGCGCCGCATGTCGCCGAGGCACTCGAATTCATCAACTACATGATGACGCCCGAAGTGATCGCCAAATCGTCGAACTACGTGCTCTATGCCAACGGCAACAAGGCATCGCAGCAATTTGTCGACAAGGCGCTGCTGGAGGATCCGGCTGTCTATCCGGACGCCGCGACCTTGCAGAAGCTCTACACGGTCTCCCCTTACGATCCCAAGACACAGCGTATCATCACGCGCAGCTGGACCAAGATCGTCACCGGCCAATAAGCATCTGAAGCGACCCCGGCAGACAACTGCCGGGGTCGCGTATTTTTGGGGCACGAAGCAAGAAACAGCACGGAGTGGGGACATGAAATCGCTTGGCAGCATCCGCAGGGATTTCGCGCCATGGAACGACCCGAACGCCAAGCCATACATCCAGTTCGACAAAGTGACCAAGAAGTTCGGTGACTTCACCGCCGTCAACAATCTGTCGCTGACGATCTTCGAGCGAGAATTCTTCGCCCTTCTCGGTGCCTCCGGTTGCGGAAAGTCGACCCTCCTCAGGATGCTCGCAGGCTTCGAGGAACCGACGGCCGGCCGCATCCTGCTCGACGGCCAGGACCTGCGTGGCATTCCGCCCTATCGCCGGCCGGTCAACATGATGTTCCAGTCCTATGCCCTGTTCCCGCATATGACGGTGGAAAACAACATCGCCTTCGGCCTCAAGCAGGAAGGCATGCCCAAGCCCGACATCGAAAAACGCGTCGCCGAGATGCTGAAACTGGTCAAGCTCGAGCAGTTCGCCAAGCGCAAGCCGCACCAGCTTTCCGGTGGCCAGCGCCAGCGTGTCGCGCTTGCCCGCTCGGTCGCCAAGCGGCCGAAGGTGCTGCTGCTCGATGAGCCACTGGGGGCTCTCGACAAGAAGCTGCGCGAGGAGACCCAGTTCGAACTGATGGATTTGCAGCAGGAACTTGGGCTGACCTTCGTCGTGGTCACCCACGACCAGGAAGAAGCGATGACCATGGCCGATCGCATCGCCATCATGGACAAGGGTGAGGTCATGCAGGTGGCGACGCCGGCGGAAGTCTATGAAGCCCCGGCCTCGCGCTTCGTCGCGCATTTCGTCGGCAACGTGAACATGTTCGAGGGCAAGGTCGCCGAGCGCTTGGCCAACACCACCCGCATCACCGGCGCGACAGGTGCCCAGATCGTCGTTGAAAACAGCGCCGATACCGCAGCCGGTTCCGACATCGTTTTCGCCATCAGGCCGGAGAAGATCAAGGTGTCGTCGAAGAAGCCGGCGGACGCTGTCAATGCGCTGGAAGGCGAGGTCTACGACGTCGCCTATCTCGGCGACATGACCGTCTACCACATCAGGCTGGATGACGGGCAGATCATCAGGGCAAGCGCGCTCAATGCGGCGCGGGTGACCGACGATCCGCTGACTTGGAACGACCGCGCCTGGGTGTCCTTCCGGCCCGACGCCGGCGTCGTGCTGGCGCGGTAGGGGGCTGACATGTCCAACATCGCCGTCACCGATGCCGCCGGACCATCGACTGTCGCCACGCCGTTCCTGACGCGGCTGGGTGCCGGCTTCGTCAACCGGCTCGTCATAATCGTCCCTTACCTCTGGCTGCTGTTCTTCTTCCTCATCCCGTTCATCATCGTCTTCAAGATTTCCATGTCGCAGACGGCGATCGCTATGCCGCCCTACACGCCGGTGCTCGATTTCAGCGATGGCGTCTCCGGCTTCTTCGCCGGGTTCCGAGACCTCAATTTCGACAACTATGTCTGGCTGACGCAGGACGCGCTTTATTTCAAGGCCTATGTGACGAGCGTCATCATTGCCGCGATCTCGACCGTGCTGACGCTGATCGTCGGCTACCCGATCGCCTATGGCATGTCACGTGCACCGGCCACCATCCGCCCGACCCTGCTGATGCTGGTCATCCTGCCGTTCTGGACCTCGTTCCTGATCCGCGTCTATGCCTGGATCGGCATTCTCAAGCCCGAGGGGCTGCTCAACCAGCTATTGCTTGCCACCGGCATCGTCAGTCAGCCGCTGATCATCCTCAACACCTACACGGCGATCTTCATCGGCATCGTCTATTCCTATCTGCCGTTCATGGTGCTGCCGCTCTATTCGTCGCTGGAGAAGATGGACTATTCGCTGATCGAGGCGGCCAAGGATCTCGGCTGCCCGCCAACATCGGCTTTCTGGAAGATCACCTTCCCGCTGTCGCTGCCCGGCGTCATTGCCGGCTGCCTGCTGGTGTTCATCCCGGCCGTCGGCGAGTTCGTCATCCCCGATCTGCTCGGCGGATCGCAGACGCTGATGATCGGCAAGACGCTCTGGAACGAGTTCTTCGCCAATCGTGACTGGCCGGTGTCGTCTGCCGTGGCCGTCATCCTGCTGTTGTTGCTGACCGTGCCGATCATGCTTTTCCAACAGGCACAGGCGCGTGCCCAGGAGCAGGGCAAATGAACGCCACCTGGAGCCGCTTCAACGTCACCTCGATCGTGCTTGGCTTCGCCTTCCTGTACCTGCCGATCGTGCTGCTCATCGTCTTCTCCTTCAACGAATCCAAGCTCGTCACCGTATGGGGCGGCTTCTCGACCAAATGGTACGTGTCGCTGTTCCACAATCAGGGCCTGATGGACGCCACCTGGGTCACGGCGCGTGTCGGCGTCATTTCGGCGACGGTGGCGACCGTGCTCGGCACGCTGGCCGCGCTCACCCTGACGCGCTACACCCGCTTCCGGGGCAGGGTGCTGTTTTCCGGCATGGTCTTCGCGCCGCTGGTCATGCCGGAAGTCATCACCGGCCTGTCGCTGCTGCTGCTCTTCGTTGCCGTCGGCCTCGACCGCGGCTTCTTCACGGTAACGCTCGCCCACATCACGCTCACAATGTGCTTCGTGGCCGTCGTGGTGCAATCGCGGCTGGTCTCCTTCGATCGTTCGCTGGAGGAGGCGGCGATGGATCTCGGCGCGACGCCGGCGAAGACTTTCTTCCAGATCACGCTGCCGGTCATCCTGCCGGCGATCGTGTCGGGCTGGATGCTGGCTTTCACGCTGTCGCTCGACGATCTTGTGATCGCCAGCTTCACCTCGGGGCCGGGCGCCACGACGCTGCCGATGAAGATCTACAGCCAGGTCCGCCTCGGCGTGACACCGGAGATCAATGCCGCCTGCACCATCCTGATCGCCGTCGTCGCGGTCGGTGTCATCGTCGCCTCGATCGCCAACAAGCGGCGGGAGGTACAGCGTCAGATCGACGAACAGGCGGCGCAGCGCGGGTGAGCAGCTCGAAAGTGTGCCCTCGGGCTTGGCCCCGAGGGTGACAACCGGTTCTCGCACGAGGCGACGTTCAACTGAAGGGTGCGTGCTTCTGCTATTCGCCCGAAACGCCGCGGCTTATCGGGGAAATGAACGGCGTGCTCCAGGTTCCGCCGACGAAGAAGGACGACTGGTTGGGCCCCTGCTGGCCGTTCTTCTGCGCCGCCGCCTGGTCAGGTTGGATGACGCCGCCCGACAGTGCCAGCCCACGCCCCGCATAGGAGGCGATGCCGGAAAGCCAGATCTTGTATTTCGCCGAATTGGCCTCGGCCTTGTCCAGCCTCGCCACGCCGCGCGAAATGGTCGCCTTCACTTCGGCGCCGTCGATCGGCAGTGTTCCGTCCGAAACATCGTCGAGCGCGAAGAAGCCGCCCTGTTCGGTATGCTTGAGAAAGGCCGCCAGGTTGAACTTGCTGAGCGCGCCGGGGCCGAAGGTCGCCGAGACCGAGCCATCGGCGTTTTCAAAGATCGAATCCCAGGTCCTGCCCGGTCCCTTGAGGATGACCGAAACGGTGCCCGTGCCAACCGGCACCAGCCGGGTCATTCCGGCGGCCGTACCGAACGCCCCGCCGTCGACATCGGAAGCAAGCAGCCGGATCTCGACCTGTGTTCCCTCGGGCTTGCGGTCGAAACGAAGGCTGGTCTGGATGTTGCCGCCAAAGGCCGACGCGTCGGAGATATCGAAGACGGAAAGACCGTCCTTGACCTGGGCGGTGGCGGCGACGTCGGCAAGCTGGATACTGCCAGCCGTGGCATGCGCCGCCGACAGCCTGAGATCGAGATTGACCCGATCGGCGAAGCTTGTGTCGACGTCACCCGGTCCAGCCCCGCTTGCCGGCCCCAGCGGCGTGAAGGCGGACAGGAACGATCTGAGGTCGAGCGTATCGAAGGCGAGCGTGCCAGATATCACCGGCTGGGCGTCGCCAAGCGACAGGTCCAGCGCGCCCATACCCGGATTGTTGTCCAGCGTGAGCGCGGTGTTCTCGAATTTGACGCGACCGGCCGACGCCGTGACCTTGCTGGAAATGCTGACGGAACCGATCGCCGCGCTCGGCGCGATACCGGCCTGCGACCATTCCAGCACGCGGCGCAGCGAAGGTGCCGCGAACTTCACCTGGCCGTCGAAATAGGCGTTCTGGGACATGTTGGCGGTGCCGTCGAAGGAGAAGGTGGCGGGCGCTGCCTTGAAGGACAGGGTGAGCGGCGCCATGCCCCCGGCAAACAGCACCAGCGGCTTCGGCGAGGCCGCGTCCAGGGCGACGCTTTCGCCACGCCAGATACCGGTTGCCGACAATGTCGCATTGCTGTTCATCGCCGCCCAGGTCGCCTGGCCGCTAAGGCTGCTGAGGATTTCCACGTCCTTGCCGTTCACGGAAGCAACCATGCGGCCGTCCCTGAACTCGACCGTGCCGAAGGCGTCGGTCGGCAGCTTGTCGAGGTCGGGCTTGGCGGGATCGGCACTGACCACGCCGCGCGCCGTGTCGATGGAGCGCGCGATGCGCCCGCCCGTCGGCGCGGTGGGCAGGAACAGGCCATCGGTCGTGCGCTGCACGCGGATCGTCGGACGCACCAGTCGCGCCGTGGAAAACGCCACGTCGCCCTGCAATGCAGCCATGGCCGAGAGGTCGATTTCCACCCGTTCGGCCTCGACGACCGGCGGTGCATCGGTATCCGTCCACTTGGACAGCGTCACATCGGTCAGGATTGCCCGGAATTTCGGCCAGACCTCGATACGCGGCGAGCCTTCGATGGCGACCCGGAAGCCGCTCCAGGCGCTCATTTCCCAGGCAATGCGGTCGCGCACGATGCGCGTCGAGGCGATCAGCGGCAGCGCGGCGACCACCAGAGCAATGACGATCACGGCAGCGCCGATCGCCCATACTCCGCGGCGGATCAAGGATGATGGCATCTCGCCCTATATGCTTCCGTTCCGATTAATCGCCCGACGGGTGTGCCCCAGTCGTCACTACGACTTAGGACTGAGGCATTTCAAGTCTTTATGGCCCGGCGATGGCATTTGCGCACACCTGGTCGCCTCGGCCCAACAAAATCTTGCTCTGCTGCGCTGCGATATGCATAAGCGATGACGACCGTGGGAGGATCGATCATGGCTGCAGAAGTACCGCTCTGGACCCCGACGCAAGACCGGATCGAAGCTTCGCCACTGACGGCTTTCCTGAAGGCCGCGGAGGCGAAAGCCGGCGCCACGTTCTCCTCCTATACCGACCTTCACCGCTGGTCGATCGAGGATCGCGAGACGTTCTGGAGCCTGATGTGGGACTTTTCCGGCCTTGTCGGCGACAAATGGACCAACGGGAGCGAGCGCGTGCTGGCCGATGGCGACAAGATGCCCGGCGCTGCCTTCTTCCCCGACGCGACGCTGAATTTCGCCGAGAACCTGCTGAAGAAGACCGGTGCCGGCGAGGCGATTGTCTTTCGCGGCGAGGACAAGGTCGAGCGGCGGCTGTCCTGGAATGAGCTGCATGGCCTGGTCTCGCGTCTGCAGCAGCTTTTCCTGTCGCTCAAGGTGAAGAAAGGCGACCGCATCGCCGCGATGATGCCCAACATGCCGGAAACCGTCGCGGCGATGCTGGCGGCGGCCTCGATCGGCGCGGTGTGGTCATCCTGCTCACCCGATTTCGGCGAGCAGGGCGTGCTCGACCGCTTCGGCCAGATCGAGCCCGTCATCTTCATCGCGCCCGACGGCTATTGGTACAATGGCAAGGCGATCGAGGTCGCCGACAAGGTCGCGGCGGTCGCGGCCAAGCTCAGCAGTGTCCGCAAGGTTCTGCTCGTCGATTATCTCGGCACCTCGGTCGATGTGGCCGCGGTCATCGACAAGGCCATGGCGATGGAGGAGGCGCTGGCGCCCTTCGCCGTCAAGCCCGTCACCTTCGAGCGGCTGGCGTTTTCGCATCCGCTCTACATCCTGTTTTCATCCGGAACCACGGGCATTCCCAAATGCATCGTCCATTCGGCCGGCGGGACGCTGATCCAGCATGTCAAGGAGCATCGGCTGCATGCCGGGCTCGTCGACGGCGATCGCTTCTTCTATTTCACCACCTGCGGTTGGATGATGTGGAACTGGCTGGTGTCGGGCCTCGCGTCCGGTGCGACGCTGCTGCTCTATGACGGTTCTCCCTTCTATCCCAACGGCAATGTCCTGTTCGACTTCGCCGACGTCGAGAAGATGACCTTCTTCGGCACCTCGGCGAAGTTTATCGATTCCGTGCGCAAGGCCGGTCTCAAGCCGATCGGCAGTCACGATCTGTCGACCGTGCGGGCGATATCCTCCACCGGTTCGCCACTGTCGCCCGAGGATTTCCGCTTCGTCTACGAAGGCATCAAGAAGGACGTGCATCTGGCTTCGGTTTCCGGCGGCACCGACATCGTCTCGTGTTTCGTGCTCGGCGTGCCGACCGAGCCGGTCTGGACCGGCGAAATCCAGGGTCCTGGCCTTGGCCTTGCCGTCGATGTCTGGGATGACGACGGCAAGCCGATCCGGCAGGAGAAGGGCGAACTGGTCTGCACCAAGGCCTTTCCGTCCATGCCGATCGGTTTCTGGAACGACCCCGACGGCAAGAAATACCAGGCGGCCTATTTCGAGCGTTTCGACAATGTGTGGTGCCATGGCGATTTCGCCGAATGGACTGAGCACGGCGGCATGATCATCCACGGCCGCTCGGACGCCACGCTCAACCCGGGCGGCGTGCGGATCGGCACGGCGGAGATCTACAACCAGGTCGAACAGATGCCGGAAATCCTGGAAGCGCTGTGCATCGGACAGGATTTCGACAATGATGTGCGCGTCGTGCTGTTCGTGCGGCTGGCCGTGGGCGTCCAGTTGGACGAGGATCTGGAAAAACGCATTCGTGCCAAGATCCGCGGCGGCGCGAGCCCCCGCCATGTCCCGGCCAGGATCGTCGCCGTGCCGGACATTCCCCGCACCAAGTCTGGCAAGATAACCGAACTCGCCGTGCGCGACGTGGTGCATGGGCGCGCCATCAAGAACAAGGAAGCGCTTGCCAACCCGGAGGCGCTGGAGCTGTTCCGCAACCTGCCGCAGCTTGCCGAATGACCGGCCCGTCATGGTTAACGGATCATGTCTCGGGAATTTACCTAGATTTCACGAGTGGTACACATTCGTAAATTTTTTGGCGACCCGGTAAGGACTTGTTAAGGCCCGACCCCGATAGTCGCATGTAACTTGAGGGAGAAATCCCGTTCCTCAGCCCCCGGAGGATCTGATTCGCTCAAGCCCCCGTTGTGACAGCAATCCCATCTCTTAAGGCGTCCTTTGGGCGCCTTTTCTTTTGGAGCCGCTATTCCGCGAGCACCCTGGTCGAGGGAAAAGCGACCTCGACGAGCGTGCCTTCGCCGGGTGTCGAATTGATGGTGAAGCGAGCACGGTTTGCTTCCACCATCGCCTTGGTCAGCGGCAGGCCGAGCCCGGTGCCGTCGCCGCGCCCGCGCTTCAGCGCATTGATCTGCTTGAACGGCTTGAGCGCCTGTTCGATCTCGGCCTGGCTCATGCCGATACCGGTGTCGCGCACCCGCATGACGACATCGCCCGAGGTCTCGTACGCGGTCGAGACGATCACCTGGCCGCCGGCCTGGGTGTAGCGGATGGCGTTCGACAGGATGTTGAGCGCGATCTGGCGCACGGAACGCAGATCCGCCACCACTTCCGGCAGCCGCGAGGCGAAGCTTGAGCGGATGATGACGCGTTCGCGGTTGGCCTGCGGCTGCATCATCGCCACGGTCTCGGCCAGCGTGTCGTTGAGCGACACCGCCTCATAGGCCATTTCCTGCTGGCCGGCTTCGATCTTAGAGATGTCGAGCAAGTCGTTGACCAGGTCGAGCACATGGTTGCCCGAGCGGTTGATGTCACGCAGATAGTCGCGGTAGCGGTCATTGGCGACCGGCCCGAACTTCTCGTCGACCATCAATTCGGAAAAGCCGATAATGGCATTGAGCGGCGTGCGGATCTCGTGGCTGATGCGAGCCAGGAAATCGGTCTTCTGCGAGGATGCCCGTTCGGCCACCGCGCGTGCTTGCGTCAAATCCTCTTCCGCTCGCTTCCACTGCGTGATGTCTCGCACCACGGCACAGAAGCCGCTGTCGTTGGGCAGCCGGCCGATGGTCATGAACAGCGGGATGAAGCGCCCCTGTGCTTCGCGCCCGATCACCTCGCGACCGTCATTCATCACGCTTGCCACACCGGGCTCGGACAGGCCGGTGAGATAGTCGCGAGCCGCGCGCTGGCTCTCGATGGCAAACAGCGAGGCGAATGGCTTGCCGGTCACCTCGTCGCTGTCGAAGCCGAACAGCGCTTCGGCCGGGCGGCTGATCGAACGGATGGTGCCGTCGCTGCCGATCAGCACGACGCCGTCGGTGGCGGTGTCGATGATGGTGCGCATCTCGGCGATGCGTGCCTTGAGTTCGGAAATGTCGGGCTGCGTCGGCTCCTCGCCCACCACGTGCAGGGCCACAGGCGCGTCATCCTCGCCGGAACGGCGCACGACCAGCATCAGGGCCTTGCCGTCTCGCCAGGGCACGGAGCGCAGGATGGCGTCGATCGGGAATTCCTGGCCGTCGCGCGTCTTCAGCCGCAGCGTCCGGTCGCTCCCGTCGGAGGCGCCGTCATCCCCATAGGGGTCGGCAAACAGCGCGCCCAGGCCGCCGGCATCAGCGAGGTCCTCGAGTGCTGCGTAACCGGTCAGGTTCAGGAACTCCTCGTTCGCATAGTGCAACTGGTCGCCCGAATGAATGAGCAGCGGCACCGGCAGCTTGCCGAGCAGCAAGGTGTCCGGAGCCTTGCTTTCGTCGCCGACGGAAAAAGCCGATGGCACGAACCCTTCGGTCTTGAGCGGCGGCACCCGCAAGCGAGGACGTTCAGCCGCGCTCTCGACGGTGTCGGCTGCACTGGCGGCTTCACCGGTGAGTGCGGCGGCCTGCTCATCAGCGGCCGCGGCTTCCTCGCCGTCGGCCCAGTCCTCATTGTCCTCGGCATCGCGAAAATCAGCCGATGTCATGCTGTCGTCATCCTCGACGGCAGCATGCGTGGTGTCTTTGGTATCAGGTCCTTCGGCCGCGACCGGCTCGGTCCCCTGCGGTTCCGCCACCGCGGGTTCTGAAACCGGGGGCTCGTCATTGTTCGCGACAGGACCGGATTCATCGTTCCGGTCGGCGTAGTCGAGCAACGAGCCGCTCACACCTGGCAAGGTGCTGACGGGCTCCTCATCATTCACTTCGTCCGGGTGACCGCCATCAAGCCGTGCGAGATCGGCCTCGTCCTCGGCATCGGTCTCGGATGGCTCGGCCAGCGCCGCATCCTCCTGATCCGGCACGGCATCATGTGTCGCCGCGATCTCGCCGGCGGGTTCGATCGAAGCCTCTGTCTTCGCGGCCGGGGCCTCCGCCGTGGGCTCAGCCGGCGTCTTGATCGCCGGTTCCGTCGGGCTTTCGATGCCGGGCTTTTCGGTTTCCGGCGGCTCGGCCGGCGCGCTCTCCTTCTTCAGCCGCTCGCCGATCTCACGGAAGGCGCTGCGCTCCAGCGTCGACAGTCCCTTGTCATTGGCCGGTTGCCGGTGTTCGGCCAGCCGGATGACCTTGTCGGCAAAGCGCCGCTCCTGTTTTGGCACGATGGTCAGCGCCGGCACCTCGCCCTTGAACGGGTCCGCCGCGTTCGGCTCCTCGGTCTTTGGCTCTTCAGTGGGAGCTTCGACGGTTTCCGGTACGGACGAAGCTGAGGCCTGGCCATTGGGTACGAGGGCCATGCCGATCGCTTCCGGATCGACGACTGCGTCGCTGGCGCGGGCAACGCCGAAGCCGCGAAAACCTTCGAAGGCGCGGCTGCGGCCATAGACAGGCAAAGCCGCGAGGTCGACGGGGATCTTGAGGTCGGTGCCGACCACGGGCCACAGCACGGAGCGGCCTGACCAGGTGTCGCGTCGCTCCAGCAGGCCGGCTATCTCGCCGGACGCGTCAAGGCCGAAGGTCGCCGCGACATCCCTGAAACGCCGGCCGATTACGTCGGCGGCCGGCTTGCCGACGATGTCGGCGAATTCCGGCGACAGCGCGCTGAACCTGCCCTCGGCGTCGGTGCGCCAGACAAAGCGCAGCGGTGCCGCCGAGCGATCTATGGTGCGAGTTGGGGCTGTGGCCGATGCGGTCGGGGAGGCGGCCTCGTCCCTTTTCGCGCTGTCCGCCGAAGCCTCGGTGCCGATTGCTTCGGCCACGGCCTTCGGCTCCGGCGCGGCTGGCGCGTCGTCCTCACCGGCATTGAAGTACCAATGATCATGCTGTGCAGTCGTGCGGTCCGCCACCGGCTGATCATTGTCGGCGGCAGCTGGCGCTGGCCCGGTTGGAGGGAGGGCTGGCGGCTGCTCGGGCGCGGCATTGCCCGTCAGTCCCTCGATCGCCTTTGTCTTTGAAACATCCGCCGGCGGCTGATTGTCCTGGTGAGACTCGGTTTCCGCGGAAAAGCTCTTGGCCGCTGTTGTCGCGCCGCCAATCCGGTTGGCGCGGCTTTCCGTCGCTTCGGACCGTCCGTCCGCCGGAGCTTCTGCGGCAGGCATGTTGTCCTCGAGCTGATCCTCGTCGATCACCACAAGGAGATGCCGCTCAGGCGTCAGCCGCGCGAGGCCGGCCGGGTAGGAGGTGCTGCCGCCCGGAACGAGGCGCTTGACGATACGCTCGCCTTCGGCGGTCACGTCCGCCACCAGGGCGGCCAGCGTCGCGGGCTGGATGCCGAGCCTCGAAAACCCGTCCGATGCCGCCTCGACATTGCCCCCCGCGTCGATGAAGGCGATGAAATGGCCGTCTTCGGTGAAGCCGCCGATCGCCCGGCTGGCGATCTCGGCGGCACTACGCGAGCCTGTCTGCGCGGCCGGTACCGCCAGCATGATCGCCTTCTCGCCATCGGGCAGCGTCACGGCACTTGCAAGGAAGCTGACAGCGCGGCTGGTCATTCCCGTCGCCAGCCGCACCATGATGGCGCGGTCGCTGCCGATCTCGGGAAAGCCGCTGGTGGCCATGATCTGGCGGCGGGCGATCAGCGGCAGCCGCGCCGAGGCGCCGATGATCGCTTCAATGTCGGGGTAGCCGAACACGGCTGCGCCCGGCCCGTTGGCCCAGATCACCTGCTCCAGGTCCCCCGACAGGATCGCGATCGCGTCGCCGGCGGCAAAGCGCTGGCGGACCGCGTCGAGCACGGCGACGTCGAGGAAGGAATATTCGGACGGCATGCGCTTGGCGAACCCTCACGGAGCGGCGAAAATTGCAGTTAACGCTTTGTTAATAAAAGCCGCAGCCACGAAGGTCCACAAGCCAGAACGTGCAAAGGCTGGAATTTGGGCTCTTGGTTAACGGCCCAAAAGATTTTTTGTGCACTGCAACAAAGATATTGCAATGCACAAAATTTGCCTTTATATTGCCACCATACATGAACGAGACGGCTTTCTGTCAAAGCCGCTGCCGCTGAAAGGATGGAAAATGTCCAGGACCAAGACTGCCGAGACCATCGAAAACGTTGAATTCCCGAGCTTCGACGCTTCCAAGGCCACCGACCAGATCCGCGCTTTCGCCGAAAAGGGCGTTGAGCAGTCGAAAGAGGCCTATGCCAAGCTCAAGACCGGCGCCGAGGAGACCCAGAAGGCTCTGGAGTCGACCTACGAGACCGCCAAGACCGTTTCCAGCGACCTGTCGCTCAAGACCATCGCGGCACTGCGCGCCAATGCCGAAGCCGGTTTCTCGCATCTCGAAGCCCTTATCGGCGCCAAGTCGCTGTCGGAAGTCATCGAACTGCAGACCGCCTTCCTGCGCAAGCGCGTCGAGTTGTCGGTCGAGCAGGCCAAGGAGTTGCAGGCTGTCGCTTCCAAGGCGGCCGAAGACGTCTCCAAGCCGATCAAGACCGCCTTCGAGAAGGCGATCAAGGACATTAAGGCTGCCTAATATTTGCGCAGGATCAGGAGATGCAACAAAAGGTCGCATTTTCTTCAAACTGATCAGGCGTATGATGCCAGCCATCAAGGAATACCCGGCGAGTGGAACCTCCTCCCTCTGCTCCCGGGGTGACCAGCCAGCTCCTCCTCCCGCTGGCTCGTAACAGGAAAAGGCCGGCACCTCCTCCCGCCGGCCTTTTTCTTTGCCCGGGGGATACTGCTCGACGCGGCGAGATGTGGGGAAGTGGTCTTTGCTTCGCAAAAGCCTTGAATTAAAATCCATAAGCCCGTAAGGACGCATCGCCGAACGACAGAGTGGGTCAAGTGGAACGCGTTTCCGACGAGATCACGCCCAGGCAAATGTGCCGTTGTAGCTCAGCTGGTTAGAGCGCCGGATTGTGGATCCGGAGGTCGCTGGTTCGATCCCAGCCAACGGTACCACCGGCTTCTTCCGCAAGTTATTGGTTCTGCTGCATAAATTAGCGCTATCTGATTTCGCGCTTGCGCCATGCTGATCGCTTTCTGCAACAGAGGGGCGACCGCTTCCACTACTACCGACGAGTCCCAAAGGAGCTACGAGAGCTCGATGGTTGCGGTGCTTTCGTACGCCGCGCCTTGGACACCACTGACCGTTTGAAGGCGCGTACGTCACGCGATCTCCACGAAGCCGCCGACAACGCTATGGTCGTCTCTTATGTTGGGCGAAACCCAAAAGCTGCGCACATTCGTTACCAGCGCGCTATCAAGCGTGCAGAGGCGCTAGGGTTCGTCTGTCGGCCGCTCACCGACATCCTCGTTGCCGAGCCGCTGGATACCATCCTACAGCGGGCCGAGGCCACGATCGGAGAGCCTGCCAGCTCTCCCGTGGTTGACGCTGTTACTGGCATTGTGTCCCGTCCTGACGACAAGATTTCGGAAGCGCTGAAGCTCTATTTCGACGAGATCGTCCGCGACGGACTCCGCACCAAAAGTTCTGATCAGAAGAAACGATGGAAGGCAAAGCGCCAAATGAGCGTCGATGTCTTCATCACCTTTTCGGCGACAAGCCGATGGGAGAGATCACACGCGACGACGCGCGTGCGGTGCATAAATATTGGTTGGACAGAATTGCACCCGAGAAGGGGAGGCCAGACCGTTCGGCGTCGACTGGAAACCGAAATATGGGGAACTTGCGAACCCTTTATGGCGACTACTATCGTCATCTCGGTTCACCCGAACAGAAGAATCCGTTCGCCGATCTCTCATGCGGCGACAAGTCGAAACGCAGTCGTCCATCGTTCCCGACTGACTGGATTCGAATGCGGCATCGAAGCTTTCCGAAAATGGAAGGCGAGGTGACCTCGGTGAATTTCGCAGCGCCTAGCTTGGCGCCGATTTCGTACATCGCGGCCTTGACCACGTCGATCTCGCTTGAACCGACGAGCCTGTAAATGTTGGAGGCAACCACCTCACGATACAGTGCCTGTTGATCGAGCGGTGAGAATGTGGTCGGCCCGAATTGCCGAGTTGATTTTATAACAAATTCGTCATAACATTTTCTTCGCTCACTCAGGAAGGGTCTGGCTAGTGACCGAAATTGTCAGGCAAGCAGATAAACCGATCGACGTGCTGATCGTCGGCTGCGGCAACATGGGCTACGCTCTTCTGGCTGGGTGGCTTCCAGGGGAAAGGATGGTCAAGGCCCATATAGTCGAGCCGGTGGTGGCGCTTCGGGAGCGCGCCGAGGCTATCGGCGCGACGGCCTCCGTCGATATCAGCGGAATACCGCCCGGGTTTGATCCGGCAGCCATCGTCTTCGCCGTCAAGCCGCAACATCTGTGCGATCTGCTGCCGGCCTATCTCCGTTTTGCGCAAGACGGCGCCTTCTTCCTCTCGGTAGCCGCAGGCATCGAGATCGCCGCAATGGCTGACGTTGTCGGGACAGACGTGCCGATCGTGCGCTGCATGCCGAATATGGCGGCCGCGGTGGGAGCCGGCATGCTCGTTTGCTGCGCCAACGTCATGACGAGCAAGCAGCAAAGGCATCTGGCGGAGCGGCTCTTGTCTCCAGCCGGCAAGGTCGTCTTCATTGACGACGAGGCGTTGATGCACACCGTGACGGCGGTGTCGGGCTCCGGGCCAGCCTATGTCTTCCACTTCCTCGAATGCTTGGAACGGGCGGGTACAGCGGGCGGACTTCCGGACGCTCTGGCACGGGATCTCGTTCTGCAGACGATTTATGGCGCAGGGCTGCTCGCTCGGAAAAGCAGCGACGACCCCGCCGTACTGCGCCGGCAGGTCACCAGCCCAAATGGGACGACCGCCGCTGCTCTCGCCGTGCTGATGGGTGAGGGCGGGCTCGATACACTGCTGGCGCGGACGGTGGAAGCAGCACGCGTCCGCTCGGTCGAACTCGGCGCGCATTGAGTTCGTCGCCGGCGCCCGCGTCTGCGAGGTTCGCTTCCCAGCTGCTGTCCTAGGGTGTGAAGCGCGTAACCCAGAGGATCGTAAAATCGGCATGGCGGCATTCTTCCACAGACTGATCAGTCCGGCGAACGCCAACGCGATCTGGATCGGTATCGCACTGATGCTGCTCGGTAATTTCTTCTTCGCCCTGAACGATGCGCTCGGCAAGATCCTCGTTGCCAGTTTCAGCGTCGGCCAGGTGCTGGCATCAAGGGCGATCGGCTCCTTCGTCATTCTCGGGCCAATGCTCTACCAACAGGGTGATCCAATCTTCTGGAAGGTCGACCGGCCAGTGCTGCATGTGTTGCGGGTCGCGCTGGCAACCATCGATTCCGGCCTCTTCTACGCCGCGGTCGTGCACCTTCCGCTGGCCGACGTCCTCACTTTCTACATGGCCGGCCCGATCTATGTCGCGGCGATGTCGCACGTCTTTCTCGGCGAGCGGCTAGGATGGCGGCGCTGGCTCGCCATCCTAGCCGGCTTTGGCGGGGTCGTCATCGCACTTGACCCTTCGTCGGCCTCGCTTACGCCCGACGCGATCTATCCGATCGCCGGCAGCATTTCCTATTCGGTTGCGCTGATGCTCAACAAGGTGCTGTCGAGGACCAGCGACACGACGCTCGGCGTTTTCCAGATGACCGGAGCGCTGATCGGCGGCATGGCCTTCGCGGTCTTCGACTGGATCACGCCGTCACCGGCTCAGGCGGCCTCAATGCTGCTGCTCGGCATCGTCGGTTGCCTGGCACATCTGATGATCACCCGTGCAATCAAGCTGGCGCCGGTGTCCATGCTAGCTCCGCTCCAATACACGCTGCTGTTGTGGGGCATCGTGCTGGGCGTCCTGGTCTTCGGCGATGTGCCGGGCAGTCGGATTCTGGCCGGGGCCTGCATCATCGTCTTTGCCGGCTTGTTCATATTCCACCGGAAGGTCGTCAGGCAGGAGCCGCTCGACGCCGACACCGTGCCCAGGGACGTGCCCTGACGCGCGGCAACGGCAAGGGAACCGCCACTGCCTGTTCAGGCATTCGCCAAGTTGCGGAAATAGAGCACTTCGATCTCGCGCAGGACCGACTTCGGCTCGGCTTCGTAACTTTCCGAGAACGTGCCGGAGGCGCTTTCCACGGTGATCGCCCAACGTCCGCGGTGCGGATTGAGAACGCAGTCGGGGAAGTTCATGTGGTGGTGCCAGGCAATGCCCTGGCTGTTGATCTCGACAACGCGGGCAAGCAGCGCCGATGTCCTTGCCAGTTCGCCGTTCTCGCCAAGCGTCGCCTGCACGTCCAGAATATCGTCGCCATGCAGCATCTTGACGAAGACCTTATCGACCTCGGGAAAGCCGTCCGAGGGGGCGATATAGACCACGCCGTCGGCATCGTCCTCTACGACTATGGCATAGAGGCCGTCGTAGGGGTTGAAATCGCACCCCGGTGACAGGACATGGGAATGCCAGCGCCGACCCGCCGCTTGAATCTGCTTCACCAGATCAAGACAGTTTTCGAGGGGAACGACCCGGTAGTCGACGTTTCCGTGGGTGATCGTGCTCATCGAATCGGTTTCCTTCCGGACGGCCTCTGGAACGGGTTCACAGGGGATGGCTGATGCGGGCGGCGTCCAGCATGGCGGCGTGCAGGTCGCGGCAGGCCCAGGCATCGCCGACCTTGTATAGGGAGAATTGCCCGTCGGGGTTGGTAAGGATGGTCTGCGGGCGGGCATCGGCAAGCGCGCGCAGGTCCACCTCGCCCAGATTGCGCGAAAGCGGCTTCAGGGTGGTGTAGACATCGTCATTGGGCAAGGTACCGTTGTCGCCGATCACGTGGTCCAGCTCCAGTTCGCGTGTCTTGTCGCTGTAGGTGTTCTGGGTGACGGCGATGACTTTGTTGCCCTGCCTGCGCAAGGAGAGAAGCCGGGTGTCGGTCTCGATACGGACGTCGCGCTTGTAGAGTTCGGACATATGGGCACCGAGGTTAGTGCCGCCGATCTCGCGGCCGAATTCGCGGTCGGGGGTGATGATGCGGACGCGTGCGCCCTGCGCGGCGGCGAACTCCGCGCAGGAGGCTGCCGAAGCGGTTCCGTTTTCGTCGACCAGCAGCACATCGCCGCCAACGGCCTTCTGGCCGGATAGGACGTCCCACACCGAGGCGGCGAGTTCCGATCCGACAAAGCGGCCGACATTGGGCAGGCCGCCCGTAGCGATGATCACGGCGTCTGGTTTTTCGCCGAGCACCTCGTCGGCCTCCGCATAGGTGTTGAGCCTGACATCGACCTTCAGGACATCCATCTGCCGTGCCAGCCATGTCGTGACGCCGGCGAGGTCGCGGCGCCAGGTCGCGCGGGCGGCCAGCAGAAGCTGTCCGCCGAGTTCGCCAGCGGCCTCCATGAGCACGACCTCGTGGCCACGCCGCGCATTGACGCGCGCCGCCTCCATGCCGGCGGGGCCCCCGCCGACGACCATCACCTTCTTGCGGGTTTCGGCGGGGCGAACGATCTGCGGGATCGTGGCCTCGCGCGAGGTCGCGACATTGTGCGCACACAGCGCGTCGATGCCGCGGATGGCGCGGTCCACGCAGTAGCCGACGCCGACACAAGGACGGATGTTTTCTTCATCACCCGCCTTCAGTTTGTTGATGTGGTAGGGGTCGGCTATGAGCGCCCGCGTCATGCCGACCATATCCACCGAGCCGCTCTTCAGCGCATGCTCCGCGGTCGCCGCATCGGTCATGCGCGCGGCGTGGAAAATCTTGACCTTGTCCTTCACCTCGTCGCGAATGGCCTTGGCCAGGGGCAGGTAGGCGGCGGAGGGCACCCACATGGTCGGCCAGATCCTGGCTTCCGACTGATAGTCCACCGCCTGGGCCGCCACGACGCTGATGAAGTCGATCAGGCCGCTGCCCGCGTAGGTCTTGGCGATCTCGATGCAGTCATCTTGCGAGAGGCCGCCCTTCAACATCTCGTCTCCCGGCATCCTGATGCCGATGACGTAGTCGTCGCCGAGTCTGCGGCGCACCGCCTCGAGAATCTCCAGTCCAAAGCGCATACGGTTGGCCAACGTGCCGCCGTATCCGTCGGTCCGGTTGTTCATGGCTGGCGACCAAAACTGCTCGATCAGCGTACCGGCCTGACAGGATATCTCGACACCGTCGACGTCCCCATCACGAACGCGCGCGGCGGCCGCTGCGTAGTTGTCGATGGTCCTGCGGATGTCGTGGTCTTCCATGGTCGCGGGAAAGGTGCCGTGGATGATCTCGCGCAGTGGCGAGGCCGAGAAGGTTGGCAACCAGTTGGTCAGGTCCCAGCGCTCGCGCCGCCCACCATGCGTCAACTGCACGGTGCACAGGGCGCCATGTTCATGGATGGCCGCCGCCATCTTCCTGAACTGAGGGATGACCTTGTCGACGGAGCCGTTGATCTGGCCATAGTAGAATGAGTTTTCGGCCGAGACCGCCGTGGCTCCGCCAAACTGGGTCAGTCCGACCCCGCCCTTGGCCTTCTCGGCCTGATAGGCGATGTAACGGTCGGTGATGTCGCCGGCCAGCACGTAGCCCGGTTCATGGCTGGTGGAGAGAAATCGGTTGCGGATTGTCAGGTTGCGAATCCGCAACGGCTGGAAAAGAACATCGTAGTTTGCCATCACACGCTCCGGATCGAGAATATGAAGGACCAGTTCAGCTCAGTCCGAGCCGGTCCTTCGCCTGATAGTAAGGGAAGACCAGCCGCGCGGCGCGCGCCTTGATCCGCCAGAAGGGAACATCCCGGCGCGTTTCGGCTACCTCGACCGGGACGTCGTCGAGCGCCAGCTTGCCGGCCGCGAATTCACCCACGACCCGGCCCAGATTCTGCGCCAGGTTTACACCTCGCGTCGAGAAGCCGACGACGGAGAACACCTCGCGGCCGAGGCGCTGCATGCGCGGCAGGTAGCTGTCGGTGACCGCGCAATATCCTTCCCAATAGTCGTCGAATTCGACATCGGCGGCCGTGAGTTGGGGAAAGAGCAGCCGCATTCTCTTTCGGGCGTGGGCAATGCCGTAGGCGCGCTTGTTGCCGAAGGCAAAGACAGCGCCACCCGAGATCAGCCTCCCGTCGTCGTCGAGGCGGCCGAAGCCGCCCGATTTGCGCAGGTCCGTGAAGCAAAGGCCGCTGTGCAATATCTCCTTGCGCAGTTTCTGGCTAAGCGGCTTGGTCGCGGCGTGATAGAGATAGACCGGCACCACCGAACGCTGCACCTCGGGCAGGAAGTCACCCGTATAGGCGTTGGTCGCGACGATCACGCGGCGCGCGCGCACGCGGTTTGGCCCGCAGCGCACCACAGCGCCCTGGGGCGTATCGTCGATGCCATCGACCGGGCTGCGTTCGAAAATCCTGACGCCCTGCTGGCTTGCGGCGCGGCCCAGGCCTATCGCCAGCCCGTAGGGGTTGACCGTGCCGCCGCTCGGATTCGACCAGCCGCCCAGATAGCCGGAGGCTCCCACGAGGTCCGCGACGTCGGCCGCCGAAAGCCAGGAGATATCCGCGCCCCATGCCTTCCATTCGTCGAAGACCCGGCGGACCTTTCCAAGCGACGCCTCGGAATGGGCCGGCTGCACCCAGCCGTTCTGAACCGCCGAGCAGTTGATCTGGTAGGCCTCGATCTGGCGGAAAACGGCATCGGCGCCGTCAAGGACAAGGGCGGAAAGGCGCTCGCCTTTCTTTCGGCCGATCATCGCCTGGACCGCCGATGGCGTTATGGCGCCGGGGAATTGGGGGACATTGTACCCGCCATTGCGGCCCGATGCGCCGTTGCCGACGATGCCGGCCTCGACCAGCGCGACGCTCAGCCCCGCCTTCGCGGCATGGATGGCGATGTTGAGGCCGCAATATCCCGCGCCGACAACGACCAGGTCGGCTTCCTCGGTGCCGGAAAGAGCGGGATAGCGATGCACGTGCTCCTTCAGGGTGCGTTTCCACACCACGCCTTGCAGTTCGCTGTCGATCGGACTTGCCAGGGACATTGCACGCACGCTCACGTTTCGAATTGCGCGATCTGGATAAGATTATGCGAGTGCCAGGCTTTGACGGGCCCGGTCGAGCGCATCCCTGGCGGGAGGCTTGAGCTGGAGGCGCCTACTCTTGACCAGGCCGGTCTGCAGCGCGATGTCGGTCATCGTCTCAAGATACTTCAGCGCCACGGTGCTGGAATCGACGACAGGGACGCCGGTCCCAGGAATTTCCGTGTAGCCGGCGGCGCGCAGCAGCGGGCCATAATAGGCGCAGCCGATGAGGATGACGTCGGCGCCGTCACGAATGCATTCCTGCGCCACCTGCTCGACGCGCGGGATGAATTCCTTGTAGGGGTCGTTGACCGCTCCCGCCAGCAGATCGCCGTCGGATTCGGGGGCTATGCTGCGCACCGGCCGGGTGATCGCACGATCGCTGAGGCCATAGGCCAGCAGGTCATTCTCGATCGACACGGAGGTCTTCTGGGAGACGGTCACCACCGCGAAGCGCCTGCCCAGGGAAAGTGCGGCGAGCATGGACTGCTCGCTGACGGAGGCAACGGGGACATCGAGCACTTCGCGCGCTTCCCACAGAGGGTCGTTCCAGCAGCCCAGGAAGACGCCGTCGAAACCGTCCTGTTCGGCCTGCATGGCCGCCTCGACGATGTGGACAGAGTTGATGTGCTCGGCATAGAGGGAGCGGACGAAATTGCCGCTCCTGGGCAGAAAGCGGAACTCCAGTTCCGTCTCCTTGTTAAGCACGGGCCGGACCACCTCGTCGAGCTTCGCCCATAGCGGTTCGAGGGCGTCATTACGGGTGGTTGGATGAATCCAGCAAATTCTCACGTCACGGCTCCGCTGCTCCCGGGTTGCCGCTAAGTGTAATATGTTATAAAACTTTTGCAACTCCGCCGACGAATCCGGGAACAAATTTCTGGACAAGTGGCGGAAAGAAGCGAATTTTCTTTATCAATAGGTCGGGCGCGATATATGTCATGACCGGGAATGACGCCAAGGGACGGTCCAATGGTCGAAGCGCTTGCCAATTTTTCTCCCTTTCCACGTACCGAGACGCTCGGCGTTCGGGTCCGCGAGCAATTGCGGCACGCCATAATGGCGGGTCTCTTCCAGCCAGGCGAAAAGCTGACGATGCGGGCAGTTGCCGCCTCGCTTGGCGTGAGCCTGACACCGGCCCGCGAAGCGCTGTTCAATCTGGCGGCCGAGGGCGTGCTCGAACTGGGCGACAACGGCTCGATTTATATCCCGCAGTTGGATACGGAGAAGATCCGCGAGCTGACCAAGGTGCGCATATCGCTGGAGAGTCTGGCGGCGCGCGAGGCGATGCCCAACCTGACCTCGAAAGACATCATCGCCATCGGTGCGCTGAATGACCAACTTATTGAAGCAAATCAACAAAAGAACTACCAGCTGCTGACGGAGCTGAACTGGAGCTTCCATTTCAGCATCTATGAAGCGGCCCGTATGCCGTTCCTGGTCAAGATGATCGAAAGCTGCTGGCTGAGGACCGGCTCCTACCTCAAGATCATCTATCCGGACTTCGCCAAGACGGACAATGGCGTGCTCAATCACATCGCCATCATCCGTGCCATCAGGGAAGCGGATCCCGAAGCCGTGGCGAAGGCGATCGCTCACGACATTGAATTTTCTTCCCAGGCGTTTTTTGAGGCTGTGAGCGAAGGGCGGTAGCTCCGACGCGCTGCGTTTTTCATCATTCCCGTCGCCGCCAACGCCTCCCCTTGCGGTGCTGGGGACGGCCTCGGCTAGGCGTGCTCGTCCACGGTGCCGTCAGGGACGCTCCTGCCGCGGAAAATTTGCACTTGACGTTTATGTGATATAACAAATAACATTGCTTTCACACCAAAGGCATGTAAGGAAGGGATCGCGGAATGCTCGAGAAGGGGATGCGGGCGCTCGTTACGGGCGGCAGCGGCGGTATTGGCGCGGCTCTGGTGAAGATGTTGGGCAGCCATGGCGTCGAAACGGTCGCTTTGTCGAACAACCAGGAGAAACTAGACGCCCTCAAGGGCATAGATAATGTCAAAACCGTCTTCATGGATGTCACCGACGCGGCCGCGCTCAAGGAGGCCTTCTCGGGACAGCATATCGACATCCTGGTCAACGCCGCCGGTGTTCTCGGGGTCACCGGAACTCTCTATTCAGTGCCGACCAGTTCGGCCCAGCGCATCATCGATGTGAACGTCATCGGCGTGCACAACGCATTGTCGGCTGTGGTGCCGGGAATGGTCGAGCGCAATCGTGGGCATATCGTCAACATCGGCTCGCTGGCCGGGCCCTATCCGTCGGCGGGGCAGCCCATGTACAGCGCTTCCAAGGCGGCCATCCACAATATGAGCGCCAACCTCAGGATGGAGCTCTTTGGTACCGATGTGCGCGTAACAGAGGTTCGTCCGGGACGCGTGCGCACTGGGATGCACGCCGAGATGTTCGACGGCGATCACGCCAAGTCCGACGCGATGCTGTATGACCCTTACGAGTGCCTATGGCCTCAGGACATCGCGGACGCCATCCAATATGTGCTGTCGACCCCGCCGCATGTATGCGTCGCCCAGATCGAGGTGGTTCCGACCCACCAGGTTGTTGGCGGCACCAAGATGTTCCAGCGCTTACCCGCGGCCTGACGCCGCCCGCTTCACCGATGGACGCCAGGGACCATGCCAATGTCTGCACCAGGTGACACGCATATTGCCGTCGTGGGCGCTGGAATCGTCGGGATCTCCTCGGCGCTCTATCTTCAGAAGGCAGGGTTTAGGGTCACTCTGCTCGATCGCAACGAGCCTGGCACCGGCGCGTCCTTCGGCAATGCGGGCGCAATCGCCCCGCATGCCTTCGTCCCGGTCAACAGTCCATCCATACCGCGACGCCTGTTGAAGCTTATGTTCTCCGGCGGCAGTCCGCTCAGCATCAACTGGGCCTATGCGCCGCGGATGATGCCTTGGCTGATATCCTTTCTGCGCCACTGCTCGCATGACGAAGTGACCAGGATTTCGCACGCCCTGCATTCGCTGTTGTCGCGCAATCTCGAATTCGCCTTGCCGCTTTTCAGGGAAAGCGGCGCGGACAGCCTCATCCGGGGCGGTGGCTACCTGCATCTCTATGAAAACGAGGCCGACTGCCGCGATCTTTCCACTGAAATCCAGATGTACAGGGACCTTGCCGGCGACATGGAGGAGATCGATGCCGCCGAGGTCGGCCGGCTCGAACCGAACCTGGCGCCCGTCTTCGTCAAGGGGCTCTATTTCAAGTCTGCCCTGCACTATCTCAGCCCGGTCGACGTCTGCGCAACGCTGGCCAGGCATTTCTGTGCCGAGGGCGGCACTTTCCTGCGTGAGGACATTGCGTCGATCGACAAGAATACGG
The DNA here is from genome assembly GCF_013170705.1 of Mesorhizobium loti. Classification (NCBI taxonomy): domain Bacteria; kingdom Pseudomonadati; phylum Pseudomonadota; class Alphaproteobacteria; order Hyphomicrobiales; family Phyllobacteriaceae; genus Mesorhizobium; species Mesorhizobium loti. The sequence continues at coordinate 2,692,347 of NZ_CP033334.1, forward strand.
CCGGCAAGCTGGTTCTGAAGGGCGTACGGGCGCATGTCGTCGACCAGGCGGTGCTTTCCGCCGGTGCGCACTCCAGGCGGCTGTTTGGCACAACGATTGCGCCTGTTCCGCTCGAGACGGAGCGTGGCTACCACGTCGTCTTCGGCGGCCATGGCGGTATCATCAGCCGCACCTGTTCCAGCGCCACGGCCGGCTTTGCCATGACGCCGATGAATGAGGGGCTCCGCTGCGCAGGCATGGTCGAACTGGCTGGACTGGACAAAGGTCCCAATCCGGCTTGCCACGCCTATCTGGAACGCACGGCCCGGCGTTTCCTGCCCGACCTGCGAGAAAGTCCGTCGTCGACCTGGATGGGTTTCAGGCCCTCAATGCCGGATGCGCTGCCGGTGATTGGTCGATCGCCGCGAACCCCGGAGATAATCCTCGCTTTCGGCCATCAGCACGTAGGCATGTCCAGCGGCTGCGTGACCGGCCGCATAGTCGCGGCGCTGGCCGCCGACGAAACGCCACCCGTGGACCTCACTCCATTCCGGCCCGAGCGTTTCTGAGGAGTTGCCTGCCATGCTGCCATACTATGACAGGGACAAGATCGCCGCCGTGCTGGACACCGATGCGCTGATCGACGCCATGGAACAAGCACTGGTCGCTTTCTCGACCGGCAAGGTGATCCAGCCGGTGCGCATGCGGGTCATCGACGAGGAGGCGGGAGGCGACCTCTGCCTGATGCCGGCCGTGACCGATATCCTGGCGGTCAAGCTTGTCGGCAACTATCCTCGCAATCATGAGCGGGGGATCGACAGTCACAACGCCGTTGTCATAGTCTTCGATCGGTGGACGGGCTTGCCGCGCGCCGTGCTGGACGGCACCTATATCACCCAGATGCGCACGTCCGCGGTGTCGGCCATGGCGGCGCGCCGGTTGGCGTCGCCGGACGCCAAGGTCCTGGCGATCCTGGGTAGCGGAGCTCAGGCGCACGGCCATTTCGAGACCATGCGGCGGGTGCGTGCCTTCGAGGAAATCCGTGTCTGGAGCCGCAATGCCGACCATGCCCGCGCTTTTGCCGAGAAGACCGGCGCCCGGCTTTGCGACAGCAGCGAGGCGGCCGTGCGCGGTGCCGACGTGATCGCCACGACCACCTCGGCGCGTGAGCCGATCGTCAAAGGCGAGTGGCTCAAGCCCGGCGCTCATGTGAGCGCGGTCGGCTGGAACGGGCTCGATGGGCGCGAACTGGACGATACGGTGATGAAATCCCTCATTGTGGTCGAGTCCAGGGACGCCGCCAATCAGGAGTCCGGAAACATCCTCATGTCGGGCGCGCGCATCCATGCCGAACTCGGCGAAGTCCTCGCGGGCCGGGCCGTCGCCGATCCATCGAGCACCACGGTTTTCATTTCGGTTGGCATCGCCACCGAGGATGCCTACGCGGCCGATCTTGTATTGCGGGCTCTGGAGAGGAGCTGATGAGGCTTGCATGGGCGGGCGGACTTTGATAATTAATTTGTTATAACAAATATCGTACTGTCACTGTTGTCGCCCGAAGGTAAGCCGCATGAAGAACTCCCCATCGATTCCCGAAAGGCTCGAGATGCATCGCCGGATGATTCTCGTGCGGCGGCTGGAGGAGCGCCTCGGCGATCTTCACAAGGCTGGCAAGACGCGTGGCCCCATCCATCGCTGCGATGGACAGGAGGCAGTCGGAATTGGAGCGACCGCGATGTTGTTCTCTTCGGACTACGTGACCAGCACTCATCGCGGCCATGCCCACTATGTAGGCAAGGGCCTCGACGTGCACGGTATCGCGGCCGAGATCCTTGGCCGCGAAACCGGTTATTGCGGAGGGCGCGCCGGCCACATGCTGATCGGCGACAAGGCGAACGGCATGATCGGCGGCAATGCGATCGTCGGCGCCAGCATACCTGCGGCAACGGGAATGGCCCTGTCGATCCAGATACGCGGCGGCTCCGATGTGGCCATGTGCTTCTTCGGCGATGGCGCGGCGCAGACAGGGATCTGCCACGAGTCCATGAACATGGCTGGGCTCTGGAGGCTGCCTGTCGTCTTCGTGCTCGAACACAATCAATACGGTCTGACTGTGCATCATTCGGTGCAGTCTCCGGTCGAGGATCTCAGCATTCGCGGCGCCGGCTACGGCATTCCGTCCGAGATCATCGACGGCAATGATGTGGTCGCGGTCTACCGCGCGGTCGCCACGGCGGTCGAGCGAGCGCGTCGAGGCGAAGGTCCGTCGCTGATCGAGGCCAAGACTTACCGGATGCAGGGCTTCTCGACGTCCGACATGGGCGGATATCAGGGCGAGGAAGAGCTTGCCACCTGGGCTGAGCGGGATCCGATAGCGATCAGCTTTCAGTCGCTTGTCGATGCCGTCGGGGCCGAACGCCTCCAGGAGATCGAACGCGAAGCATCCGCTGAGGTCGAGGCGGCGATCGATGCCGCGCTGGCTGCACCATTCCCCGCTTTCGCGGTCTACGAAAAAACCGCCCCTTACGCAGAGGTTCTCTGACATGGCCAAGATGCGTTATGCCGAGGCGCTCAATCAGGCGCTCCGCGAGGAGATGCTGCGCGACCCTTCGGTCTTCCTTTTCGGTGAGGACATTGCTCGCTATGGGGGCGTCTTCAAGGTGACGCGCGGACTCATGGACGAGTTTGGCGAAAGCCGCGTCAGGGACACGCCTATCTCCGAGCAGGCCCTGGCCGCCATGGCCGTGACCGCTTCGATGACCGGCACGCGCCCGGTGCTGGAGATCATGTATGCGGATTTCATGCCGCTGGTCCTGGACGCGCTGATCAACCAGGCGTCCATCTATGAATATCTCTGGAAGGACGTGTCCATGCCTTTCGTCCTGCGCACGCAGGGGGGCGGAGGCGCCGGCGCGGGCGCCCAGCATTCCAAGTCTCTGGATTCACTCGTTGCCCATATTCCCGGGGTCAAGGTCGTCGCGCCGGCGACGCCGGCCGATGCGAAAGGATTGCTCAAGGCAGCCATTCGCGACAGCCAGCCGGTTATCTTCCTCGAGCACAAGCTGCTTTATAATCTGCGCGACGAGGTTCCCGACGACGCTGATTTCATCGTCGACATCGGCAAGGCGAGAACGGTGTGCGAGGGGAATGATGTCTCCATCTTTGCCACGTCGCGCATGGTCCTGGAAAGCCAGAAGGCGGCCGAGACACTGGCCGGCGAGGGGATAAGCGCCGAGGTCATCGATCTCAGGAGCCTGCGCCCGTTGGACCTTGGGGCCATCACCTCGTCCATTGCCAAGACCCATCACGCGGTGGTGGTCAATGAAGGTTGGCGCTTCTGCGGGTATGGCGCCGAATTGTCGGCGACGATCATGGATCACGCCTTCGACGATCTCGACGCGCCCGTGGCACGGGTGACGTTGCCGGACATGCCGATCCCCTATAGCGAGTCGCTCGAGATGGCTGTTCTTCCCAACGCTGCCAAGATCGCCCAGGCGGTCCACGATACGCTGAAGTGAGGAGGACCAGATCGTGACCGACATCACAGTTGTGGGCGCCGGCGGGGAGTATATGGAGTCCGTCGTCGTCGTCGAATGGCACAAGAAGCCGGGAGACGCGGTCACGGCGGGCGAGCTTGTGGTCACCGTTGAAACGGCCAAGGCTGCGACGGAGATAGAGGCGCCGGCGTCCGGCATCCTGGCACAGATCAAGGCTGAGGTCGGCCAGGAGATCGAATTGGGCGGCGTTCTCGGCGTGATTGCCGAAGCGGGCGCCATACAGTCGCCAGGCGCAGAACCCGCCGAGTCCCTTGTGGAGCGGCCGACCCTGGCTGCGAAGGAGGTCGCGAAAACCGGCTCCCGTCGCCCCTCCGTCAATCGGGTGCTTGCCTCTCCGCTCGCCAGGCGCGTGGCCGCGCAGAAGAGCATCGACCTCTCCGAGCTGACGGCGTCGAGCGTGTCCGGCAGGATCAAGCTGCGGGATATCGAAGCCTACGAAACGACAGGACGAGGAATCGGCCGGCCGGCCGCGACCGTCGCGCCAGCAAGGCCTTCGAGCGGCGCCATCCATGTCACCCGGCGCGGTAAGCCAGGCGGAATCCCGATCCTGCTCGTCCATGGGTTCGGGAGCGACAGCCTTTCGTGGCAGCCGTTGGTGGCCGCGCTCGGCAACAGCGCTTCGATCATCCTCGTTGATCTTCCTGGTCATGGGAAGTCGCCACCGCCCGAAGGCAAGCCTTCCATCCATGGTCTTGCCGAAGTGCTGGCGTCGGCCCTGCGTGAATTGGGCATAGAAGGCGTCCACCTAGTCGGGCATTCGTTGGGTGGCGCGGTCTGCCTCGCACTGGCGGAAAGCGGCGCGCTGGAGATCCAGTCGCTGACATTGCTGGCGCCGGCAGGCCTCGGCCCCGAGATCGATGGGGCCTTCGTCGACGGATACAACAGGGCGACCCGGCCCGAGAGTCTCAAGCCGTGGCTGCTTAGGCTTTTCGCCGACGCCTCGATCGTGACGCCGGGCTTCGTCGCCGCCACGCTGCAGGCGCGGGGCGATGTCGCAAGGCAGCGGCAGATCGAGCTTGCCGCCGCGTTCTTTCCCGATGGAACCCAAGCATCGGAATTGCGCGGCGTGCTGAAGCGCCTGACCCAGCCGCAAAAGATCATCTGGGGCGAGCTGGACCGTATCATACCGATGCGGCATGCGCTGCATGCCGGCGCGGCGGCGGCTGTTCATTTCATGCCGGGCGTCGGCCACATGCCTCATGTCGAGGAGCCCTCGACGGTGGCGCGTCTAATCCTGCAGAATGTTTCGTGCGCAACATAAGGAATATTGCGGCATGAAACCGGCGGCTATCGTAACGGGGGCGACCGGCGGGATAGGCAGGATGATCGTCGGCCGGTTGGTGCGGTCGGGTTTCCCGGTTATCGCTCTTGGAACGAAGAGTGCCGGACTTGCCGCGCTGGGCGAGGAAACGGGCTGCCGCACGCTTGTCCTCGATATCACCGATGCCAGTGCAAGCCAGGCGGTGCTTGCAGGTCTGGACGTGGGCGTCCTGATCCATGGCGCGGGTTTACTCGGGCCGCAGGTGGCGCTGTATGACACATCGGACGAACTGGCCTCCAAACTGGTTTCCACGAACATACTCGGCACCGTGAACGTGCTGCGCGCGCTCGTTCCGCCGATGCTGCAACGCGACAGGGGAACGATCGTGCTGCTCGGGTCGATCTGCGCCACCGCACCGGGCACGGGACCTGCTCTGTACAGCGCGACCAAGGCGGCGATGCACTCCATGGCCGCGAACCTCAGATATGATCTGCGCGGCAGCCGGCTACGGGTCGGGGAGATCCTGCTCGGCCGCGTGCGCACCGGCATCCATGAGCAACTTGCAAGCGGCGAGGACCTCTACAGCGGATTTGAATGCGTCATGCCCGAGGACGTGGCTGAAACCGTTCTGCATATGCTTGAAACACCGCCTTCCGTGAGCCTGGGAACGATCGAGATGATGCCAACCAGGCAGGTTGTCGGCGGCGCGCACTTCTCCAAGGGATGAGGACTGGATGCCATCGCTGTTTTTTAATCTGAACGGGGCCTCGCACGAGGTCGAGCTCTATCCTGACCTGGCGCCGAAGACGATCGGCAAACTGGTCGCGTCGCTGCCGGCCAAGCTTGATATCCACTGCGCCAAGATCGCCGGCCAGCATATCTTCTGGCATGCGCCGATTGTCGCCGACATCGAGAAGGCGCAGGATATTCTCACCCTGCCGCCGGGTACGTTCCTCTATTGGCCGGAACGGCAGTTCCTGGAACTCATCTATGGCGAGTTGCAGGCCGAGAAGGCGCAGGTCTGCGTGCTCGGCCGCCTCAAGGGCGACATCGGCTGGCTCAAGGAATTCGGCCGCCACGTGGTCGAGAACCACGGCCAGGGGCTGATCCTGGCCGAATTGACGGCCGCCCCCGACGCGTTGCCGCTGGCCGCGAAGGAGAAGCCGCTGTCTTCGCCTGGGCTCGTTGCGCTGCGCGAGGCGCGCAAGGCCATCTGGCAGGAAGCGCCCGAAGAGATGTTCACGCTTCTGAAGCGCGAAGGCATGATGCTGCCCTATGGCCCGCTCGCAATGGCCGAGGGTGAATTGCGCAAGCTGCATGAACTGCTCTGGCGGCTGCGTGGCGGCGGTCACGGCATCGACGCCGGCAATCGCGGCGAGGTCATCGCCTTTCTGATCGAGGCGTTCAATGCGCGCATCGACGGCTTCTGCGGTCTCCACGAGATCGGTGCCAGGCTGGAATCGGCCAAATCCCTGCTCGCCCAGCCGGAAACAGTTGACGATGTCGTCGAGGAGTTGATCCTCTACACCGGCCGCGCGGCGGCATGGCTCGATGCCTACATTCCCTGGAATGCCCTCAACGTGGCCACGCTGGTCTCGCTGCAAAGGCAAGGGGTTCGATAGGGACCGTTCCTTCACTGTATTCGTGCACTACCAGGCCGGAGCGTATTTCGCGCTCCGGCCTTTGCTGTTCTCGGGAAGCCGGTCGCAACGGCGACAGTCTCGAGCGCGGAGCGGGTTGAAGCAGACTCAACTGAGGCTGGAACGGATGGCCCCGTAGCCGGCCTCTCAATACATCTTAGGCCTGAGGCAATCCCGGAAGGAGCGAACGGCTTTCCGTCCGCAACTGCATGAAAAAGGACGCGGAACGGTTCGGCGTTTCCGTGAAAACGGTGAATCGCACCATGGCCTCAGAGCTTCAGGCGCGCAAGGAAACTCTGCTCATAGTAGGTCACGATGCGCGTGACGCTGAACGCGATGAAGAAGTAGATCAGCGCCGTCGCGGTCAGGATCTCGATCGGCCGGGCCGTGGCGTCGGCGATCATCTGGCCTTGGTACATGAGATCCGCCATCCCGACCGCCGAGACCAGGGCGCTTTCCTTGAATAGCGTCACGCAGTTTGAGAGCAGGGTCGGCACCGCGCGCATGATGGTCTGCGGAAGGATCACATAGGGCACGCTGACTCTGGAGGGGAGGCCAAGCGCGATGCAAGCGTCGCGCTGCTCGGCGCCGATAGATTTGAGGGCGGCGCGGCAACTTTCGCTGGAAATCGCTCCCATGTAGAGCGCCAGCGTCGCGATGGTGGAGGTGACGTTGCCAAGATCGATGCCCAGAAGCGCCGGCAGGCAAAAGAAGAACCAGAAAAGCTGGACCAGGACCGGAGTGCCGCGGAATATCTCCACGTAGGCTGTCGCGATCGCCTTCAGGATCGGGTGGCCGGACTGACGTATGACACTGACGGCAAAGCCGAGCGGCAGCCCGATCGCCAGGCCCATGGCTGTAAAGTACAGCGTATTGCCGAGACCGGTGAACAGGGCCAAGCGGTAATCGTAGAGAAAGGAGAGCGATGTTGCCAGATCCATGGGAGTCGCTCCTCAGGCCAGACGGTCGCGAAGCCGCTTCTCGCAGTAGCCGACGATTTGCGACAAGGGCAGCGAGAAGAGGAAGTAGATGAGGGCGACGGCCGAATAGATCTCGATTGGCCGGTAGCTTTGCGTGGCAAGGCTCTTGCCTTGATACATCAGGTCGCCGATCGCCACGATCGCCACCAGCGACGTCTGCTGCAGAAGGCCGATCGTGTTGGTGAGCAGAACCGGAATGGCAATCAGCAGCGCCTGGGGGAGGACGATGTATATAGTCCTTTTGAAGGCAGAGAGGCCGAGCGCCGTGCCCGCATCGTAGTGGGACGAGGGGATGGCTTGGATCGCCGCCCTGTAGGCCTCGGCGTTGAACGCCGTGATGTTCATGCCAAGCGCAAGGATCGCCATCGTGAACGGGTCGATGAAGATGCCGAAGAAGAATGGCAGGCAATAGAAGATCCAGATGATCTGGACGAGCGCCGGAGTGCAGCGGAACAATTCGATGAACGTGACCGCCAGCCAACGCAACGGCAAGAACCGGCTCATGGCCATCAGGCAGACCAGGAACCCGCCGACGAGCCCGATGACGGCGCAGATCACGGTCAACTGCAGCGTGATGGCGAGGCCGCTCATCAGTTGCGGCCAGCCCGAGGAGATGACGGAGAAATCCCAGCTATAGCCGTTCATGGCGTGCCCTCAGCAAATCGTCTCGACGTGGAGCACCTTTTTCAGGAAATCCGCTGTTCTGGGCTCGGCCGGATCCGAGAAGATACGGGCGGGCGTGGCGTCCTCCACGATGCGGCCGTCGGCGCAGAAGATGACGCGCGTGGCGATGCGCTTGGCAAACCACATGTCGTGCGTCACGATCATCATTGACATCTTCTGCTCGGCGAGCTCAAGCATCAGCCCTTCAACTTCGGCGACAAGTTCGGGATCGAGCGCGGAGGTTATTTCGTCGAAGAGCATGATCTTTGGATCGAGCAGCAGGGCGCGGGCGATGGCCACGCGCTGTTTCTGGCCGCCCGAAAGCATGCCTGGATAGGCGCCGGCGCGGTTCTCCAGGCCGAGGCGCTTCAACAGTTGCATGGCGCGTTCGGTCGCGGTCGCGCGGCTTTCGCCGCGTGACCGGATCGGCGCCAGGATCAGGTTGCCGAGAACAGTCAGATGCGGAAAGAGCGTATAGTGCTGGAAAACCATGCCGATCTTGGCACGGACAGCCGTGTCGATCAGATTGTCCTTGCGGCCGTTCGCCCGCGCCTCGATGTAACGCGCGCCTTCGAACTCGATACGACCGTTGTCGATCTTTTCGAGCCCCATGACACAGCGCAGGAGGGTGCTTTTGCCGCTGCCGCTGGGGCCGATGACGACGATGCGCTCGCTTGGCTCCATCTGGAAGTTCATGCCATCCAGGACGTGCACGTGCCCGCCATAGGATTTGCGCAAATTGTGTACGCTCAGGAAGCCAGACGCCATGACGCCACCCCTCTTTGTTTTTCTTTGGGATGAAGAACGGATGCCACCAAGGCGGCATCCGTTGCAAGGCGAGAGATCTTATTTCGCACCGGCGAGATAGATTTCGCTCCAGTGCTTCAGCAGCCTGTCAACCTCGCCGAGCGCAACCTTCTCCTCGAGGAAGATGTTGAGGACGTCGAGATCGCGCTGCGAGATCGTGGATGGCAGGCCAAAGGAGATGCCCTGCTTCATCAGAGCCGGCGACGCGTCGACAAGGCCGACCTTTTCGGGATTGGCGGTCTGTAGCAGCAAGTTGGTCGTGGAGTCCGCGCCCGCGACGTCCACACGGCCCGAGAGCAGGGCGAGATTGAGGCCGTTGGCGTCGGGAAGACGAACGATTTCGGCTTGCTTGAATCGTTCGGTGACCTTGTGATCCTGGGCCGAGCCGGACATGACGCCGACGCGGATGCCGGGCTTGTCGAAGGTGGAAAGATCGTGAGCCGGATCCTTTACCTTGGTATTGGCGAGCATGTAGGCGAAGTTCATCTCATCGTAGCCGGCGATCGCGCTGTAGTTGATGACGAGCGCGCGGGCAGGGGTGCGGTTCAGTGCGGGGGACATGTCCCATTTGCCGGCCTGCAAACCCGCGACGACATTGTCCCAAGTGGTATCGACGAACTCGACCTTGACCTTGAGGACGTCTGCGAACTGCTTGCACAGGTCGAGATAAGCGCCGCCATACTCCCCTGTTTTCAGATCCTTCATCACGTAGGGCGGAGAAATCGCGGCCGCGCAGCGCAATGCGCCACGATCCTGCACTGCTTTCCAGAAGCCGTCGGCATGAGCGGCCGGGGTTGCCAGCATGGCTGCGGCAATACTGGCCACGCCAAGCATGCCGGCCCGGGCACCGCGGCCGAAACGATCCGCGGTAAGTTTCCATAGATCTGCTATTTTCATGATCATAAATCCCCTTGTTCGTCGGTTAGCCGGCCATGGTCTCTTCCATCCGCCGATTTTTGTGGTTTTCTTATTTTGTTATATCGTATAAATTTTTCAAATCATGTCAAACGAAGTTTTTGGCGGAACCGCAACCAGGCCGGGTGCGTCAATATATCAATTTGAAAATAAACGATTTTTTGATCCAAAAAGCGCTGTTGTCGCGGTTCTGGGATATTGGCGTCTGTCCATATCGCGTCTTGCAATGATGGCAGAAATGTAATTTGTTATATAAAAGATCGTGAAGGGGTTTCGATGAAACGGCATCAAGGCAGACGTATTCTGGTTACCGGCGCGGCCACCGGGATCGGCCTTGCGACGGCGCGCTTTCTTGCCGCGGAAGGGGCTAGGCTCTATTTGGTCGATCTGCCCGGATCATCGCTTGAGGAAAGCACCCTCGCGCTGCGCGGGCAAGGCGAGGTCGCGCTACTCCATCTTTCGGTAACCGACGAAGCGGCGGTGCAAGAGGCGGTGGGCGACATGGTCGCGCGCTATGGCGGTATCGACGCGGTGGTCAATTCGGCCGGCGTCGTTGCGGTCGAGCCGGCGCTTGAGGCTTCTTTAGAGACGTTCCGCCGTGTCGTGGACATCAATCTGACAGGCACGTGGATCGTCTGCCAGGCGGTAGCCCGGCAAATGGCCGACAACGGCGGCGGCGCCATCGTCAACATATCATCCGTCTACGGCTTTCAAGGAGCGCCCAAACGCACCGCATATTGCGCCTCGAAGGGAGCGGTGATCGCGCTCACCGATTCGCTGGCGGTGGAATGGGGGCCGTTCAATATCCGCGTCAATAGCGTGGTGCCGACCGGCACGCGCACAACCATGGTGCAGGATCTGATCGATCGCGGCATATACAACGTCGATGCTGTGTCGCGGCGTACGCCGCTAAGGCGGCTGGCTGAGCCGGAAGAGGTAGCGGCTGCCTGCGGTTTTCTCATCAGTTCCGAGGCCGGCATGGTTACCGGGCATCACCTTCGGGTCGATGGCGGTTGGCTGGCCAACGGCTATCTCATGTAAATTTCAATCATCGGAGACCTAAACCATGGCGAAGCGTCAGAACATCTCCTCAGGCTCGCAGTTCGAAAAGGCCTACGGCTATTCGCGCGCCGTCAAGGCGGGTGACACACTCTATATCTCGGGAACGATCGGGATGGACTATGCGGCCGGCGTCATGCCCGACAACGCCGTCGGCCAGGTCAGGCAGATCATCAAGAACTTCGAGCCCGCGCTGCAGGCGGCTGGAGGCTCGCTTGGCGATATCGTGCAGATCACGACCTATGTCAGCGCGCCCGAAATCTTCAAGGAGGTCGGTCCGGAACTTGGCGTCATCTTCAAGGACATCACGCCGACCAATGCCGCGCTCGTGGTCGGCTTCCCGGTGCCGGGAGTCCTGGTCGAGATCGCCGCCGTCGCCGTCATCGGTTGCGAATGACCGGGAACTGATCGGCCGGAAAGGATCGATGATGTGCAATTCCTGCAATGGAAAATTCGCCTTCGAGATGGCGGACAAGGACGCGATGGCCGCGGCGGCGAAATCTGCCCACGAAAAGCGGGAGGCATGGCATTTCCATGTGCTGGCGCCGAACTGCGCGTTCAGTCCGAACCCGAAAGCCTACACCTTCCTTCTTGAACTGACAGATCAGGATCGGATGGTCTGCTGCTTCTTCGATGAAAGGCCGGTGGCCGTAAACAAGGAACTGCTCGCGCTGCTCCATGGCACTGACGCCCTGTCGGACAAGAAGGCGGCCGAGGGCTCTATCGACGCCGCCGGCAGCGAATTGCTTGATATGATTGGTGCGGCCGCGACGGCGGGCAAGAGTTGGCACCATCACATGATGTTTCCGGCCTGCAAGCTCAACGGGGCGGATGGCAAATGGCGCCTTTTCGTCGAGGTGGAAGGCCAGCAACCGACCTTGCTCGACCACGACAGCGAACCATCGCTGGTCCTCAACCGAATTGAACGCCTCTATTTCGGCCTGAGCTAGGTGTGAGCTTTCGGGAGGTTGTCCATTCGGACCGGACCGGGGAGACTGGAGTTACCACGCTTCAGCACTCACCGGAGGTCCGAATGAACATCCACAAGAATGCCCGTCTCGCACCGCTACGTCGAGAGGAGATGGCACTGTCGGTGATATAAGGCGCTCTTTCCCAAGCCCATGCGGCGCGCGTCTATGGCGTGTCGGCCAAGATCGTGGCGTGCTGGGTCGAGCGCTACAAGGCCGAAGGGCGGGCCGGCATGATCGATCGTTTCCTCGCGGCCCATCCATATGCCACAGGCCACTGCTGCGTCGATCGCCGAGCCCATCGTGGCGCTGCGGCGGCAACGTTGGACCGGCAAGCACATCGCCTATGAGGTCGGCGTGTCGCCGGCCACCGTCAGCCGGGTTCTCAAGCGTGCCGGGCTGTCGCGGCTGAGCGACATCGAGCCGGCTGAACCGATCCGACGCTACGAGCGCGAGCATCCAGGCGAGATACGAGAAAAAGGAGAGCGCTATCGCCTTCCTCAAGGCGGCGCTCGCCTACTAAGCCTGCCTCGGCGTTTCGATAGCGCGCGTCATGACCGACAACGGCTCCCTGCTACAGATCGAAGGCCTTCGCCAAGGCCTGCCGCGATCTCGGTCTCAAGCACGTCAGGACAAGGCCATATACGCCCAAGACCAATGGCAAGGCCGAGCGCTTCATCCAGACGGCATTGCGAGAATGGGCCTACGCAATCGCCTATCCCACTTCAGATCACCGCGCCGCTGAACCGCCTGTCTGGCTGCACAGATACAACTGGCATCGCCCACACGGCAGCCTAAAGTCAAAACCACCCATCAGTCGCCTCGATCTTTCCCAGGACAACCTCTTGAGCTCCACAAGGCTCTACTTCGATGAGATCGTCCGCGACGGACTCCGCACCAAAAGTTCTGATCAGAAGAAACGATGGCCGATGGGCGCCGCTTGGGGCCGCGGGCTGACAGGTTATCGCCGTTCCTTGATCCCACCATGATCCTAGGACGCGTTTTGTCAGCGATCTGATCCGCCTAACGCGAGCGGGTTGGATGCTGCACAGGCCGTTCTACCGCAAGCTCGATGTGCGATCACGCCGCCGCGAAAGCTGATCCTGCGCATTGCGAATGCTGCACGATGTGAATGCAACAAAACCCCAGTGGGTCACAATTTGTGCATGGGGGATTGACGCAGGCCAACCCGAATGCTTCTATTCTCGATATTCAATAATGATTCTCAATAATCGAGAACAATGCAAATGGGACAATCATCTTCAGCCATGGTTCAGCCGCCAATGCATGTCGGCCTGACCGGCATATCCAAGACTTACGACGGTCATAGCTTCGTCGTGCGCGATCTCAACCTCGACATCGCCAAGGGGGAATTCCTGACGCTTCTTGGTCCTTCGGGTTCGGGCAAGACGACGACGCTCATGATGCTCGCCGGCTTCGAATATCCGTCTGGCGGTGAAATCACCCTGGATGGAAGGCCGATTCAGGACAAACCCCCGGAGAAGCGAAACATCGGCATGGTGTTCCAGAACTATGCCCTCTTCCCGCATATGACAGTCGCTGAAAATGTTGGTTATTCGTTGCGAGTGCGCGGCTCATCCAAGGAGCAGATCGCCGCTCGCGTCGGCGAAGCGCTGGCGATGGTCCAGCTTTCGAACCTTGCGCAACGCAAGCCGACCGCCTTGTCGGGTGGCCAACAACAAAGGGTCGCGCTCGCTCGCGCGCTTGTCTTCGAGCCCAGCCTTGTGCTGATGGATGAACCGCTCGGCGCCCTGGACAAGAAGCTGCGGGAGGACCTGCAACTCGAAATCCGTAGAATCGCCGACCGGCTTGCCCTGACAGTCGTCTATGTGACACACGATCAGCACGAAGCGCTGACGATGTCCGACAGGATCGCCATCTTCAACGACGGTCGCATCCAGCAAATCGGCTCAGCGCAGGATATCTATGGCCGTCCCGCGAACCGCTTTGTAGCCGAGTTCGTTGGTGACAATAACTGCCTCGATGCGAAAATCGTCTCGATCGAAGGCGATTTGGCCCGCGCAAGACTGGCCGGCGGTCAAGAAATCTGGGCACGCAGCAGCGCGCACGCAAAGGTTGATCGACGGGCAACGATCGCCATCAGGCCCGAGAGCGTCCGCGTCACCGGGCAGGACCGCGGCGGAACGCTCAGCGGGCAGGTCAGCGACATCATTTATTGCGGCGACCAGTTCCGGATCCACGTCGAACTGCCGGGCGGGGAACGGTTGATTGCGAAGAGCTCATCATCGGCCGGAATCCAGATGGAGATGGGCAGCCATGTCCGTCTCGACTGGGAGCCCCACGATGCCTGGGCGCTTGACGGCAGATAACACAACTGAAAATCCAGAGAGGACATCACATGTTGGGAGTGCGTTCGTTCAAACAGTCATGCCTTGTCGGGCTTGTCCTGACTGCGGCGAGTTTTCCAGCCCTGGCAGACGGCCTGACGGTCGTCTCCTGGGGTGGGGCTTTGCAGGAGGCACAGACAAAGGCTTTCCTCGATCCCTACGCGAAGGCAAAGAACATCACCTTGACCCAGGATACCTGGAGCGGCGAACTGGCCAAGCTGCGTGCCATGGTCGATAGCGGCAATGTCGCCTGGGACGTCATCGACGTCGATCCGCAAACGGGGGCGACCGCTTGCGACCAGGGGTTGCTCGAGAAGATTGGTGACGACGCGGCCTTCAAGTCCGCGGGCCTCGTGGAAGGCGCCCTCACCGACTGCGCGGTGGGAACGAGCGTCTACGCCACGATCCTGGCGTTTCAGAAACAGGCATTCCCGAACGCGCCCACCAAATTGACCGACATTTTCGACACGACGACCTTCCCGGGCAAACGCGGCTTCCGCAAGAGCCCGGTGGACACGCTCGAACTCGCCTTGCTCGCGGATGGTGTGGCGGCGTCCGACATCTATGCAACCCTGGCGACGCCCGCCGGCGTTGATCGAGCCTTCAAGAAGCTCGACACAATCAAGAAAGACATCGTCTGGTGGGAGGCTGGCGCGCAGCCGCCACAACTTCTCAAATCCGGCGAAGTGAAGATGGCGCTGGCCTGGAACGGCCGCATTGCCGATGCCAACGCCAAGGAAAACGCCGATCTTGGGGTCGCCTGGACCAATCAGATCCGCGGCTTTGACATGTGGGTCATCCCCTCCGGTTCGAAGAATCTCGCCGCCGCCAAGGAGTTCGTGGCTTTCAGCGTCAAGCCGGATGTCAACGCCACACTGAGCAACTACATCGCCTACGGACCAACGGTAAAGGCAGCCAGCGATCTCATAGCAAAGGACGTGCTGCCGAACCTGCCGTCCGCCCCTCAGAACAGCGAGGGCGCGCTGGCCCAGGACGGAGCGTTCTGGGCCAAGAACGGGGACGCGCTGAACGCGCGCTTCTCCAGTTGGATTTCCCAGTAGGCCGGGTGGGAGTTATTGGATGACACTGCCATACGGCGACGTGGGCTTGGCAATGACGCAGCAAGATGCCCTGACGGGAAACATCGCGTCATCGACGGCTGGTGTCGTCGTTCGGTCCTCGATCAGGAGCGACAACAACCGGAGGGCAACTCGGGCTGCCCTTCCGGCGGCGCCGCTCCTGATCTTCCTGCTTCTGTTCCTGGTGATTCCCATAGGGTCTGTCGTTCATACGGCGATATCGGACGGAGAAATCGCCAAGGCACTGCCACTGACGACGCAGGCACTTCAGGCCTGGGATGGCGACGAGCTTCCAGCCACTGCCATCTTCATGAAGCTCGGGCAGGAACTGGAGGCCGCGGGACATGTCGGATCCGTGCGCCCGCTAGCCCGTCGGCTGGGATACGAACTGACCGGTGGGGCGAGTGCCATCCTCAACGCTCAGCGGGCGCTTTCCGAGGATTTCGATCGCGCCGATCCGAAGGCCTGGAAAGCCCACTTGATCAAGGCAGACGGGGCGTGGGGACAAGGTGGCGTGTGGAGCATCATCAAGCAACATGACAGTCGCTACAGCGCTTTCTATTTGCGTTGGGCGACCGGCTTTCCCGTTAAGATCGAAGCCGATGGCAGCCTGTCTCGGGAATCGAGCTACGATTTCAGGTCGATCTATCTCAGGACGATCCTGATCAGCCTTGTCGTCACGGGCCTCACAATCGTGATCGGATACCCGGTCGCATACGTCATCGCCAATTCGAGCGGGCGAACCGCTGCGGTCCTCCTGTTCTTCATCCTCCTTCCGTTCTGGACCTCGCTCCTCGTGCGGACAATGTCGTGGATAGTCTTCCTCCAGACCAATGGCGTTCTCAACAATGCGCTGGCCGGAACGGGACTGACATCCGAGCCGCTACCCCTTCTTTACACGCGCATGGCGACGATCATCGCGATGATCCAGATCCAGTTGCCGTTTACGGTCCTGCCCATGATCAGCGTGATGCGCGCGATTCCAGCGAACCATGTAAAGGCCGCCCGCAGCCTCGGTGCAGGTCCTCTTCTGGCACATGCGACGATTTTTCTGCCGCAGGCGGTTCCGGGCATCGCCGCCGGCGGACTTCTCACCTTCGTGCTGTGCCTTGGCTTCTATTTGACGCCAGCATTGGTGGGTGGACCGTCCGATCAGATGGTGAGCTTCTTCATTGCGAGGTTTACCAATGAAGATCTGAATTGGGGGCTCGCTTCGGCACTTAGCGTCATACTCATTTTTGGAGCGGGAATTGTGGCACTCCCCCTGGCGCGCCATGTCGCACGTCACTCATCGGATCGGATCTGACCATGGGCCGCCGCGTCTACACCGAGTTTCCCGCCTACATTCGCATACCGCTTTACGGATTTGTTGGGATCGCTCTTCTCCTGCTGGTCCTGCCGCTGGCAGTCGCTCTCCCGATTTCGTTCAATGCCGATCCCTGGTTCACCTACCCATTCCGTGCAGTGTCTCTCCGCTGGTTCGAACAGCTCTTTTCCTCGCCCCTGTGGATCGGGGCGATGATCAACAGTCTGGTGATTGCGATTTCGACCACCGTCGTTGCCACGACGCTGGGCACACTCGCGGCAATCGGCCTCGTCAATCCAAGGTTTCCTTTCCGGACGGCAGTAATGGCGCTTGCCATCTCGCCCATGATCGTTCCCGTCGTCGTGTTGGGTCTCGGCCTGTTCATTTTCTTTTCGCCGCTCGGCCTCAACTATTCCTACGCTGGCGTCGTCATTGCCCACACCATTCTGGCCTCGCCCTTCGTTGTCATCACTGTCACGGCGGCACTGACGCGCTTCGACTTCAACCTGATGCGGGCTGCGGCAGGTCTTGGCGCCGGCCGCGCAACGGCATTTCGAACGGTGATGCTTCCAATCATCGCGCCAGGCGTGGCCGCAGGGGCGGTTTTCGCCTTTGCCTCGTCATTCGACGAAGTGGTGATGGTCCTGTTCATTGCCGGACCTCAGCAGCGCACGCTTCCAAAGCAGATGTTCACGGGACTGCGTGAGCAACTCGATCCCACGATCCTCGCTGCGGCCGCGGTGATGATCATACTGACGAGTTGCCTGATGGCCGTAGCCTACAACGCCAACAAGAATAGGTAAGGTGATGCTGCACATCATGTCGCAAGAGACCGGGACGAGCGGGGCGGCGGAAGCCGGATTGTTCGCCGACGATTATCTCGAGGAGCCCTATTGGTGGTCGGCGGCGCCGCTGCCCTCCGTCAGCGAGAACATGGAACCGGCGTTGCTTGACGGTAGGGCGGACGTCGTCGTCGTTGGCAGCGGCATCACGGGTCTGGTCGCCGCGCTGCATCTGGCGCGCGAGGGTTGTGACGTTGCCGTTCTCGATGCGCAGAGGATCGGCGAAGGCGCCGCACGCCGCAATGCCGGTTTCGTTGGCCGCACGCTCAAGCGGTCCGTTGAATGGCTGACGGCAAAGTCCGGGCGCGACCACGCGGTGCGGGTCTATCGCGAGCTTGATGCCGCTCTCCGTGGGGTCCAGGCCTTCGTCGACCGCGAACGGATCGAATGCCACTACCAAACCTGCGGCCGCTTCATTGCCGCCAATTCGAACGCCCATTTTCGAGCGTTGGTTACAGAACTCGAACAGACCCGACAGGCCGTCGGCTTTGACTATTCCGTGGTCGAGAAGCATGAAGTTCGATCGGAGATCGCCTCTGACGGCTACCATGGCGGCGCGGTCATTCCAGACCTCGGTTCGATTCATCCAGGGCTTTATCACGCAGGCCTTGTCCGCAAGGCGCTCGAAGCCGGCGTCAGGCTGTACCCCCTCACGAATGTCGTGGGCGTCGATCATGACGCGCGTGGGAAGACCGTTCGAACGTCGAGAGGCGGCATTGCCGCCCGTCATGTCATTATCGCGACCAATGGCTATACGAGCCGCGACCTGAAATGGCTTGCAAGGCGGGTCATTCCGTTCCGCGGCTTTCTGATTGCAACCGAGCTGTTGCCGCCGGAAACGATCGACAGGGTCATACCGCACCGCCGTACCTATCTCGATACCAAGATGAATATCGATTTCCTGCGCCCGGCACCCGATTCGAGCCGCCTTCTCTTTGGTGGCATGACCGGTACGGCGAGCCCGACGGCGACGCCTCTCGCCGGAGCGCTACGCGATCGCCTGGTGAGGATTCTGCCTGATCTCAAGGGTGTCCGGCTCAGTCGTGCCTGGACCGGGCACTGCGCTGGAACTTTCGATTTCATGCCCCATATCGGAACGAAGGACGGCGTGCATTTCGCTCTCGGCTACAACTTCGCCGGCATTCCGCTCGGAACACATTTCGGGGAGAAACTTGCAGCCAGAATTCTTGAACGAGGAGACCCGTCGTCCGTCTTCGATGTCGAAAAATTCCCCACGGCCCCGTTCTATGGCGGCTCCCCGTGGTTCGTGCCCTTGGCTATGCGCTATTTCGACTGGCATGATGATCGAATCGCAAAGGGCTAGAGCGCGGACATCATGGACAAGAGCACATCGAGCAAGACGGCGACAGAAAAGCCGTTGGAACGCTATGTCCGTATTCTCGAGATCGTAGCCGGCTTTCCGGACGGCATTTCGGGAACGACCGTCGGCGAGATGCTCGATTTGCCGAAAGCCTCGGCCTACAGGCTGATGAAGAGTCTGGCCGATGTTGAGTTGATCGAGCAAAGCGGCCCAAAGACGGCCACCTTCAAGCTCGGGCGACGGCTGGAAAGGCTGCTCTTTTCTGGCGTCAGCGACGAATGGCTCAAGGTCGTCGCGCGGCCCACCCTCCAGGAACTATCCGAACAGACGGGGCAAGCCTGCTTCATCGCGCGACTTTCCGGCAATACCGTCCGCAGCGTGGACATGGTCTCGCCTGGCAATCTGGTCAGGGCCTACATCGTTCCAGGGCTTGAAATCCCGGCCCATGCCGGCGCCTCCGCCAAAGCGATCCTCGCCTTTCAGGACCCCGACTTTATCGCTTCCGTGCTTGACAGGCCGTTGAAGCGGCTCACCGCAGCCACAAAAATCGACTTCGCCCAGCTTCTGGGCGAGTTGGAGACCGTGCGCAAAACCGGCGTGGCATATTGCATCGGGGAGGATGTGGAAGGATTTGCCGGGATCGCCGCCCCGATCAGGATCGAGGGCCAGCGTACGCTGCACAGCCTCTGCGTGACGGGCACGATCCATGGGATCCTGGAGGCCAATCGAGACCGTAACGTCTCGCTCATCAAGCGACTCGCGGAGAAACTTTCCAAGATACTCGAAAAGCAATTCCAGCTGACCGTGAAATCCAGCACTTGACTGGAAAGTAATCTCTCTATTTCGAAGCGCCTGGGAATGCTCTATGGCGCTCTATTTGGCATTTATATTAAAGATCGACGCTCGTTGATTTGGGATCTGCGGGTTTCGTCCTGGTATTTTTCTAGGTAGGACTCTCCTAGATTAGCCTTTTCAGCGAGAAATCAACCTCTCGGTCGATTTTATATTGACACGAAACACGCCCTCGGCCTACTTTCTCGTAAATTGATTTATGGTATCGATTATCGAGAAAGGCAATTCAATGACCGTGATCGACTGGCGGCTGGCCGCCTCCAATCTCACCCTGCGCGGGCAATCCTTCATAGACGGCAGGTTCGTCGACGCTGTGTCCGGTGGCGTGTTCGGCGCGATCAATCCCGCCAACGGGACAACGCTGACCCAGGTCGCGTCTTGCGACGCGGCGGATGTTGACTTGGCGGTACGTTCCGCGCGGAGGGCTTTCGACTCTGGTTCCTGGTCGCGGCGCTCGCCGAGCGAGCGCAAGAAAGTGCTGCAGCGGTTCGCCGAGCTGATGCATCAACACGGTGATGAACTGGCCTTGCTTGAGACCCTGAACATGGGCAAGCCGATCTCCGATGCACGGTCCATCGACGTCCCGGGATCGGCCAATACGATCGCCTGGTACGCCGAGGCTATCGACAAGATTTACGACGAGATCGCTCCGACCGGCGGCGGCGCACTGGGCATGATCACGCGCGAGCCCGTAGGCGTTGTGGCAGCGGTCGTTCCATGGAATTTTCCATTGCTGATGGCATGCTGGAAACTCGGACCGGCACTTGCAGCGGGCAATTCAGTCATCCTCAAGCCAGCCGAGCAGTCGCCGCTTTCCGCCATTCGGCTCGCGGAGCTCGCGGCGGAAGCCGGCATTCCGGATGGCGTGTTCAACGTGGTTACCGGCCTTGGCGAGACTGCGGGCAAGGCACTTGGCTTGCACATGGACGTCGACGCGGTGACGTTCACCGGCTCGACTGAAGTCGGCAAGCTCTTCATGAGCTATTCTGCCCAGTCGAACATGAAGCGCGTTGCGCTCGAATGCGGCGGCAAGACCCCGCATATCGTCATGGCCGATTGTGGCAACCTCGATGAAGCCGCGACGGCGGCGGCCTATGGCATCTTTTTCAACCAGGGTGAGGTCTGCAACGCCGGCTCGCGCCTGCTGGTCGACGCCAAGATCAAGGATGTGTTCCTGGAGAAGGTTATCGCCGTCGGGAAAACGCTTACCATTGGCGATCCCCTTGACGCCGCCACGAAGCTTGGCGCCATGGTCAGCCAGGTCCAGATGGACCGTGTGCTCGACTACATCGACATCGGTGCCAGGGAAGGCGCAGAGCTCAAGTCCGGCGGCAAGCGTGTCCTCGGCGAGACCGGCGGCTACTACATCGAACCGACCGTCTTCGACAATGTCAGCAACAAGATGAGGATTGCGCAGGAGGAGATCTTCGGTCCCGTCCTTGCCACGATCTCCTTTTCCGGGGCTGAAGAAGCAGTCGCGCTTGCCAACGACACCATCTACGGCCTCGCCGCCGCGGTGTGGACCGATAACATCGACGTCGCGCTCTCCACCGCCCGACGGCTAAGAGCGGGTTCGGTCTGGGTCAACAATTTCGACGAGAGCAACATCACGATGCCCTTCGGCGGCTACAAGCAGTCGGGCTTCGGACGGGACAAATCGCTGCATGCGATCGACAAATACACCGAGCTCAAGGCAACCTGGATCAAGATCCGCGCCTAGAGCCGGATCATCCCCCTGACCAAGCACGTCTCCTCGCCCTATGATGCGAGGTACAGAAAGAGCCACGCATGCGGGATCCACGCTTCGATATCCTGTTCGAGCCGGTACAGATCGGACCTGTTGTCGCCCGCAACCGGTTCTACCAGACACCTCACTGCAACGGCATGGGCAATTTGCGACCGCAAGCCCATGCCGCGATGCGCGGTATCAAGGCCGAAGGCGGATGGGCGGTGGTCAACACCGAGCATTGCTCGGTTCATCCCTCTGGCGACCTCATGCCGGAGGTTCTGCAGATGCTGTGGGATGACGGCGACATTCCTCCGCTCGCATTGATGGTCGAAGCGGTCCACGAGCACGGCTCGCTCGCCGGCGTCCAACTTGCCTACCCCGCCTACTACAATGCCAATCGCATGACCCGCGAAGTGCCGCTCGGCCCGATGGACCGGCCCGTCAGCGGACACCATCCGGTCCAGGTTCGCGCCATGGACAAATCCGACATCAAGGCGCTGCTGGGTTGGTGGAAGGCCGCGGCGCAGCGTGCGCGCAAGGCCGGCTTCGACATCCTCAATGTCGACGGCAATTTTTCCACCATCGCCTTCCAATTCATCTCGCCCCGCAATCAACGAACCGACGAATATGGCGGCTCGCTGAAGAACCGGGTCCGCCTGCTGAAGGAGTTGATCGAGGCGACGCGAGAGGGTGGCGGCGATGCCTGCGCTGTCAGCGTACGCCTGATCATTGATGAGCTGTTTGGCCCCGAGGGCCTTCGTGTCGCGGAGGAGGGGATCGAGGCGATCAGCCTGCTCGCCGAACTGCCGGACCTGTGGGATCTCGTGGTAGGAACCTGGGCGGACGATTCACCAACCTCGCGCTTCGCATCGGAGAACGACCACGAGCCGTTCATGACCGGGATCAAGGGCGTCACCACCAGGCCGGTCGTGGGTGTAGGGCGCTTCACCTCGCCCGACACCATGGCGAGCCTGATCCGCCGCGGCGTGCTTGACATGATTGGCGCCGCGCGCCCGTCGATCGCGGATCCCTTCCTGCCGAAGAAGATCGAGGAGGGTCGCTACGAGGACATCCGCGAGTGCATCGGCTGCAATATCTGCGTGTCGAGCCACTTTGCCATGACGAACCTGCGCTGCACGCAGAATCCGACGATGGGCGAGGAATGGCGGCGAGGCTGGCACCCCGAACGAATTTCCGCCAGATCAAGCGATGCGACCGTGCTCGTGGTCGGCGGTGGACCGGCGGGCCTCGAATGCGCCCGGGCCCTCGGGCAGCGCGGCTACCAGGTAACCCTGGCTGAGCGGCAGAACCGTCTCGGTGGCCGTGTGACCCTCGAGGGCGAGCTGCCGGGCCTGCGTGAGTGGCTGAGGGTTCGGGACTGGCGCATCACGCAGATCGACAAGCTCAGGAATGTCGGGGTCTATCTCGAAAGCGATCTCGGATTGGCCGACATTCTCGAATTCGACGCAGATGAGGTCGTGCTGGCGACTGGGTCTCAATGGCGCGCCGATGGAGTAGGGCGCGCGGCGTTCAAACCGCTTGCCCTGTCGGCCGGAGTGCCTGTCTTCACGCCGGACGACATTATGGGCGGCAACATCCCTTCAGGGCGGATTATCGTCTATGACGACGACCACTATTACATGGGCGCCGTGATCGCCGAAAAGCTGGCGCTAGCGGGCAAAACAGTCACGTTGGTCACGCCGGCGGCCGACGTCTCCTCCTTCACCGTCAATACCCTTGAAAACATCCGCACGGCCAAGCGGCTCCATGAGCGCGGCGTCGGGATGGTTACGCATATGGCGCTGGCCGACACCCGAGACAGCCTGGCACTCTTCGTCGATGCGCGAACCGGGGCCACGGCGCACAAGGAGGCCGACGCCCTTGTCCTCGTCACGGCTCGGCTGCCGCGCAACGAACTGTTTGAAGCACTGACCGCGCGTCTTGATCAGGGCAATGCAGGCCGCCTGCGCCGCGTCTCACGCATCGGGGATTGCGAAGCGCCGGCTGCCATTTATGCCGCCGTATACTCAGGCCACCGTTTTGCTCAAGAATTCGAGAGCGGCAACCCGACGTTGCGTCGCGAGCGGATCAACCTTGCCACCTAGAACCAAGCGATGAGCATTCTCATGTCAGCACCAGCGACACCAAATTCCGAAAAGCTCTATGCCCGCGCCCGCGAGGTCATGCCTGGCGGAAACACCCGTACGACTGTCTATCGAAAACCACATCAGATTTATGCCTGGCGCGGCGATGGGTGCCGGATCACCGATGTCGATTGCCATGTCCGGATCGACGCCTTGGGAAACTTCACCTCTCTGATCCATGGCTATGGCAACCGCCGGATTCTCGAGGCGGCTACACGGCAGCTCGAAGCCGGAACTTGTTTCGGCATGCCCACCGAGAGCGAGATCCGACTGTCGGAAATACTGTGCGATCGTTTGCCGTCCGTCGAGCAGCTTCGCTACACCAATTCCGGCACGGAAGCGGTGATGAACGCGATCAAGGCCGCGCGCGCCTATACCGGCCGGCCGAAGATTGCAAAATGCGAGGGCGCCTACCACGGGACCTACGATCCGGCCGAGACAAGCCAGGACGCCAGCCCCGCTACCTGGGGCGATATCGACAGGCCGGGATCCGTGCCGACCGCCAAAGGGACACCCCAGGGCGTGCTCGACGATGTCGTCGTCATTCCCTTCAATAATACCCCGGTCGCCGAGGCCATTCTGCGCGCCAGCGGCAACAGCCTTGCCGCCGTGCTCGTTGATGTCATGCCCAACCGCGCCGGTCTCGTCCCGGCAAAGCCCGAATATCTGGCCATGCTGCGCCGCGTCACGCGCGAACTCGGAGCCTTGCTGATCCTTGACGAGGTCATCACGTTTCGCCTTGGTTACAATGGCGCACAGGGCCGTTTCGACATCGACCCGGACCTCACAACGCTCGGCAAGATTATCGGCGGCGGCTTTGCAATCGGGGCCATCGGCGGTCGCGCGGAAGTGATGTCGGTGTTCGATCCGAGCAAGGGCCAGCCCGCGGTGCCGCATGGCGGCACGTTCAGTGCCAATCCCATGTCGATGTCGGCCGGGATAGCCGCTCTTGAAGATTTGACGCCTCCTCTATTCGAGAAGCTCGAGGCGCTCGGCGATCGCTTCGACCAAGGGATTCATGCTTGTTTCAGCCGACATGGAATCAAGGGACAGGTGACCGGACTGGGTTCGCTGCGCCGTGTCCACCTGACGGACGCACCGTTGAGCGACTACCGCTCCACATTCGCGGCGGCCGATGGCGGCGCGCGGGTTTCGGCCCTCGCCAAGGCATTGTTCGACCAGGGCGTGATCATTGCGAGCAACGGGCTGATGGCGTTCTCCACCGTCATGGAAGACGCGGATATCGATGAAATAGTGCGGGCCTTCGACCGAGCATTGCCGGCATTCGCATGACGATCAGCGGCAAGGAAAACCTCCGGACAGCCAAGGAGCGGCGTATGAAAAGGCAAAAGGTCACCGTGACCAACAACTGGGGATCGGCTATCGGCTATTCCCGGGCGGTCCGCGCCGGAAACACCATTGTCGTATCGGGCACCTCTGCCTCTGGACCCAACGGCGTACTTCACCCCGGTGACGCGGAGGGGCAAGCCATCGTGGTCCTGGAGCGCATCGGCGCGGCGCTACGCCAACTCGACGCCTCGATCGAGGATGTCGTCGAGACGCGTATCTTCCTGCGCGACATGAAGGATTGGGAAGCTGTCGGCAGGGCCCATGGCGCCGTCTTTGGCGACGTTCGACCGGCCACGACGATGGTTCAGGCGGGGGCGCTCATCGACGACAGCCTGCTCGTCGAGATCGCCGCCACGGCTATCCTTGCAAGCTGAAAGAAATCACATGTCCAAGGACACCATCATTACCTGCGCCGTGACCGGCAGCCTCACGCGGTTGGAAGACAATGAAAATTTGCCGGTCACGCCGGAACAGATCGCGGCCTCCGCACTCGAGGCGGCCGATGCGGGCGCGGCCATCCTGCATCTTCATGTCCGCTATCCCGACGGCCGGCCATCGATGGTACTCGATCATTATCGCGAACTTGTTCGCCTGATCCGCGCCAAGAACACGGAGGTGATCCTCAATATCACCACCGGCCCCGGCGGCCGGTTCCAACCCGGTGAAGAGGATCCCAAAATTGCCGGCCCACGGACGAATTTCGTGACGGCCGAACGCCGCGTCGAGCATATCCGCGATTTACGGCCCGATATCTGCACACTCGATCTCAACACGATGACGTTCGGCAGCGAGGTCGTGATCAACACGCCACCCAACGTCAAGAAGATGGCGGAGATCATCTATGATTGTGGAGTCCGGCCCGAATTCGAGCTTTTCGACAGCGGGGACATCAATCTCCTCAACGACTTTCTCGCCAGCGGCGTGTTTCGCGGTCCACCACTCGTAAGCCTTGTGCTCGGTGTGAAGTACGGTTTCGCGACGACGCCGGAGACGATGATGTTCGCCCGCAACATGCTGCCTCGGGACGCCATCTGGACAGGTTTCGGCATTGGCCGGGCTGCTTATCCGATGTTGATGCAGTCCTACCTGCTCGGCGGCCATGTACGGATCGGCATGGAGGACACTATCCGGATGTCGCGGACCGAACTCGTGAAGAGCAATGCCGAACTCGTCGAGAAGGCGAAATGGCTCCTGGAAAAGCTCGGCGCGACTATCGCCAGTCCAGGCCGGGCAAGATCTGAGCTTTTATTGAAAACTTAGAGGGCATCGCCATGGCCGTCGACAAGAATGCATTCGTCTGGGAAGATCCCTTCCTGATCGAAGACCAACTGTCGGAAGTCGAGCGCATGGTGCGCGACGGGGTCGCCGTCTTTGCCGCGGACAAGCTCGCGCCATGGAAGGCCTTTGACCATTGGAACACTGAACATCCGCACATTCATATGCTGGTACGAGGGGGCGCCGACAATGGTGAGAACCTCGTCATCTCGCGCGACTACATCCGTCAGGGCATGCACAACCGGGCGAGCGACATCGCACGGTAGGTCGATGCCGAGCGCTGGACGCAGCTCGACCGTCAACTCGTCGCGCGCGCCCGTCGAAGTCGGGGAGGGCGGCTTCGCTCGCAACCTCATCGACACGCTACGCGATGGAGAGGTGAATGCGCTCGGCGCTCGACTCGCTGCCGAGACCGGACTGCCGTTGCGAGAGCTTCTGAAGCTGACCAGGTAGCTGGCATCTATCGACAGTGCTTTTCGCTCGCCTCCGGCCGCTTCGCGAGCATGTTTCCGGTGTTGCCCGCGAAGGAGGCGGAGTAGATTGGGCCATCGGAAGAAGCGAGCACTTGGGTTGTGAATCCAGACGACTGTCTGGCGAATTTCATGCTTGCAGCGGAATTTCCAGATCCGTAGTCAAACGACAGCCTTGCGTAGCATCTCGGCCGTTCAAATCAGCTTGTGCGTCATCTGAAAGCGGACTTTCGCATCGGTGGCGGAATGTCCGGGACTCGGCCCATTTCGGCGGCGAACGGGCGTTCGGTTGGCTGCGGGTAGGCTACGAGCACAGAGCGTACAACATCCGCGGTTCATGCTGCCGGAATATAGAACTGCTCGGCGGGTGATCGCGCCGGATTGTGGGCGCGTCTCGCGATGCCCGTGCACAGCTTCCAGCCGGCCCTATCCCGATCTGCCGTTTTTTCAGTTCGCTGGCATGCGTCGACGTCCATCCGCCATGCGCCCCACGATCATCTCCGCAATCGGGATCGCCGACGTGGCGGCGGGTGAGGGGGCGTTGCAGACATGCAGCATGCGTTCCGTTTGTGCGAATAGGAAATCGTGGATGAGGGCGCCGTCTTTGCGCACGGCTTGCGCGCGGATGCCTGCTTCGTGCGGGAGCAGGTCGGTGAGGTCGAGGCTCGGGCAGTATTTCCGGCACTCCTCCAGATAGCCTGGCTTCCAGAGCGAGTTACGGAGTTCCGCCAACGCCGATCCGCGGTTGGCGAACACGGTCTTCCAGAAGCCGGGAAACAGCGCGTAGTCGGCCATGTCCAAAACATTGAACGAAAGCCGTGGATAGCCCTCGCGGGCAAAGCCGATCACGGCATTCGGCCCGACCGTGACGCTGCCGTCGATCATCCGCGTCAGGTGCACGCCGAGGAAGGGCAAGGCGGGATCCGGGACGGGATAGATCAGATGGCGGACGATGTCGTTCTTCGATGCGGGCAGGCGATAGTATTCGCCGCGGAAGGGAACGATGCGATGCTCGATCGAGAGCCCAGCGAGCACGGCCAGTCGGTCCGATTGGAGACCGCCGCAGACCACCAGTTGCTTCGCCTGCCAGTTTTCGCCGACCGACGAGATGTCGACGGAATCCCTGGCTTCGCGAATGCCGGTGACGCGCGTCGACAGGCGGATCTCGCCGCCGAGCGCCTTGATGCGCCTGCCCATGGCCTGGCAGACGTCGGCATAGCTGACGATGCCGGTCGAGGGCACGAAAAGCGCGCCGAGGCCGCTGATGTTCGGTTCCCGCTCCTTCAATTCACCCTCGCTGAAGCTATGGACTTCGATCGTGTTCTGCTTCGAGCGTTCGTGGAGCGCCTCCATGCGCTGCACTTCGAGGGCGGAGGTGGCGACGAGGAGTTTGCCGCAGACATCGAAGCGGATGCCGTTTTCCTGGCAGAAGGCCTTGGTGGCATCCGCGCCCTTGCGGCAGAGTTCGGCCTTCAGGCTGCCCGGGGGATAGTAGATGCCGGCATGGATGACGCCACTGTTGTGGCCGGTCTGGTGCTTGCCGAGAGCCACCTCCTTCTCCAGGAGGATCAGGCTGCTGCCGGGATAGGTCTCAAGCAGCCGCATGGCCGTCGCCAGGCCGACGATCCCGCCGCCGATGACGCAATAGTCGAAAATCATATGCCTTGCCCCTGTCTGCCTGCTTATGGGTGTGCAGTCTGACGGTCGCCGTAGCCGAAATAGGCCTCTTCCAGCGCATGCCCGTCGGCAAGCTCGCTTGCCGAACCCTCGAGCGCGACATGGCCGTTGCGCAGCACGTAGATGCGGGAAGCGAGGTCGAGGATGCGGGCAGTGGACTGTTCGACGACGAGCAGGCTCAGCCCGCTGGCGTTAAGCTGGCGGAGGCTTTCGTAGACTTGGTCGATCACCAGCGGCGCAAGGCCAAGCGACGGTTCATCGATCATCATCAGCGACGGGCGCTGCAGGATGGCGCGGGCAATGGCAAGCTGCTGCTGCTCGCCGCCGGAAAGGTGGCCGGCAACGCCGCGGTAGCGGTTCCTGAGGATCGGAAAGGTTTCCAGAACCCGCTCCAGGTCGGCGGCCGCTTCGGCCTTGCCCTTGCGAACCATGCCGCCGAGCAACAGGTTTTCCCGCACTGTCAGTGTCCGGAAGATGCTGCGGCCTTCCGGCACCAGTGCCAAACCTTTCCGGCACAGCTTTTCCGGCGCCTGGCCGGCGATCGACTCGCCATTGAGAACAAGCGTGCCCCCCGTCGGCGCCATGAGCCCGGAAATTGACTTCAGAAGCGTGGACTTGCCGGCGCCGTTGGGGCCGACGACGAAAATAATCTCGCCCTTTCTGACCTCAAGATCGACCGATTTCAGGGCAGCAAGCCGGCCATAACCGGCGGTGAGGCCGCGTATTTCAAGCATGTGGTTCCCCTTTGACGGTCTATGGGCGCCGATCGAACTCGGAAGGGCCCCGCCGCATTTTTGCCGTTGACAAAAAAAATCTAACCCGCATTCTGTCTTCTGTCCACAGAGGACTATGTACAAATAATTGAAGCGGTGCACCGCTCACCGCCAAGGGGAACGACGATGAAATCTGTTGCTGTGGCCGCCTCGGCCGCAATCGCCCTTCTGTTGCCTATTGCTGGCGTGCGCGCTGAAGAGCCGATCAAGGTCGGCTTCGCCATCGCAGAATCCGGCTGGCTTTCGAACTACGACAGCGCGCCCTACAAGGCGGCGGTCATGAAGATCGAGGAGATCAACAAGGCTGGCGGCCTGCTGGGACGCCAGATCAAGTATTCCGTCATGGACACCAAGACGGACCAGGCCCGCGCTGCAACCGTCGGCGCGCAGCTCGTCGATAGCGGCGTCGACATGCTGGTCGTCTCCTGTGACTACGATTTTGGCGCCCCGTCTGCGCTCGCCGCCAAGCAGGCGGGCAAGATCGCCTTCAGCTTGTGCGCCGCCGATCCGAAGATGGGCGTGCAGGGCGTCGGCCCGCTCACCTTCACCGCCAACAGCGCGGCGCAGTCGGAAGGCATCGCGATTGCCGAATATGCCCAAAAGAAGATGAGCCTGAAGTCGGTCTACATGCTCGAAGACCTGACGATCGAATACAACAAGTCGGCCTGCGCCGGATTCCGCGCGGCTTGGGCCGCGGGTGGCGGCGAGGAAACGATCCTCGGCAACGACACCTTCAAGAACGACGACCCGTCGATCGCCTCGCAGATCACCCGCCTCAAGGGGCTTGCAAAACAGCCGGACGCGGTCTTCGTCTGCTCGTTCACGCCGGGTGGCGCTTCTGCAGTGCGCCAGCTGCGCGCCGCCGGCATCGACCAGCCAATCCTCGCCAACACGGCGATGGTCGACAATTATTGGCTCAACGCCGTACCGGGCCTGAAGGATTTCTACCTGCCCGCCTTCATGTCGCTTTACGGCGATGATCCGCGGCCGGAGATGAACAAGTTCCTTGAAAGCCACAAGGCGCGTTACGGCGAGGCGCCGGTCTCCTCCTACTCGGTGCTGGGCTACAGCCTCATCGAGCAGTGGGCGTATGCGGTCGAGCAGGCGAAGACGACTGAATCCGAAGCGGTGGTCGGCGTCATGAACTCCTTCAAGGACCAGCCGTTCACGGCCGGCCCGACCTCGTTTACCGATCAGCTGCATATCCAGGTCGACCGCCCCTGGTTGATCATGAAGGTCGAGAACGGCTCCTTCCATGCCGTCGAGGTCTACCGGAACTCGTTCAAGCCGGACATGAAGCTCCTGTTCCGCGTCGGTCAGTAACCGGCAGCGATCCGCCGGCCGCATGGTGGTGCGGCTGGCGGAACCAAATCTCCTGGCAAATTCATAGTCGAGCTTACTGATAGGTCTCGCCCGGTATGTCACGTCCATCGAAAAGATCGGGATCGAAAGAGCGGCTGGAAGCCCGCGGTGTTGCCGTCGCCTTTGGCGGCATCCGGGCGCTCAGCGGGGTCGACCTCGAACTCAGGCGCGGCGAAGTCCTCGGCCTCATCGGCCCGAACGGCGCCGGCAAGACGACCATGGTCAATGTGCTGAGCGGCTTCCAGCGGCCGACGAGCGGCAGCATCCGCCTTGACGGCATCGACGTCTCGCGGCTGACCGCCCGCAAGATCGCCCGGGCCGGCATCGGCCGTAGCTTTCAGGCGGCGCGGCTGTTCCGGACGATGACGGTGGAGCAGAACCTCTCCGTCGCGGCGATCGGCAGTGGGCTGTCTCGTCGGGAGGCACGGGAGCGGGCGCTCGACATCCTCGACTGGATGGGCCTCGCTGGGAAGGCCGACCACCGTTGCGACAGCCTTTCCTATGGCGACGAGCGGCGCGTCGGCATTGCCCGAGCACTTGCCTTGCAGCCGTCCTTCGCGCTGCTCGACGAGCCGGCTTCAGGGATGAATGACGCGGAGTGCGACGCGCTGATGGAGGTCATCGCCGAGCTGCCGGCCCGATTCGGCTGCGGCGTGCTGCTGATCGAACACAACATGAAGGTGATCATGGGGGTGTGCCAGCGCATCCATGTGCTCGATGGCGGGCAGAGCCTCGCCGAGGGTTCGCCGCAGGATATCCAGATGAATCCCGCCGTGCGCCGCGCCTATCTGGGCGAAAAAGCGGCCGACAGTACCCTTGCGATCTAGGACCGGACGCCATGGCCAACATCGTTCAAGTTCTCGTCGATGCCATCGCGCTGGGCAGCCTCTATGCCCTTGTCGCGTTGGCGATCGGCCTCGTCTTCGGCGTCATGCGGCTCGTCAATTTCGCGCAGGCCGACTACATCACCATCGGCGCCTACGCGCTGGTCGTGCCGACGGCGAGCGTCACGCCGCCGCTGCTGCTCGGTGCGCTGCCCGCTGCCCTCATGATCGGCGGCGTGCTTTTCGTAGTTGTCGTGCTGGCGCTGCTGACGGAGCGCATCGCCTTCCGGCCGCTGCGCAATTCCAACCCGTCGACGCTGCTCATCTCCTCCTTCGCCGTCAGCTATTTCCTGCAGAACCTCGTCATGCTCATCCATACCGGCCGGCCTAAATCGGTCGGGATCGGGCAGAGTCTCGCAAATGCGGTGGAAATCGGCGGCGTGCGCGTACCGGGAGTGCAGCTCCTGACCGTGGGGGTCACCGCCGGCCTGCTCGTCGCGCTGGTTCTCTTCCTCAAGAAGACACCACTAGGCATCCAGATGCGGGCGGCGGCGGAAAATTTCCAGATGGCCCGCCTGCTCGGCATGCCGGCGAACCGGGTGATCGCGCTCGCCTTCGCTATTTCAGGCCTGCTCGGAGGTGTGGTGTCCCTGCTGCTCACGATTCAGACGGGAACGCTCGACCTGCGCATGGGTCTGATGCCCGTCGTCTACGGCTTCTTCGCCACCGTCATCGGCGGTATGGGCTCGCTGCCGGGGGCAGCACTCGGTGGGTTCCTCGTGGGTGTCGCCAGCGTGCTCTTGCAAACCTACCTGCCGGTCGATCTGCGCCCCTTCCGCGATGCCGGTGTGTTCACACTCGTCATCCTGATCCTCCTCGTCCGCCCGCAAGGCCTGATCGTCACCAGCGCCGCGAAGGAACGTGTGTAATGAAGAGCAAGACCATGCCATCCTTTGCAGCGATCGGCCGCTTCTGGTTTCCGGTGCTGGCGCTTGTCGTGCCGCTTGCGCTCATCGTCGTGGTCACCGGACAGTTCGGCGGTCTGTCCCTGCAGCGCACCGTCATAGAAATGCTGATCAGCATTGTCATCGTCGTCGGGCTTTACGTCTTCGTCGGCAATTCCGGCGTCATTTCCTTCGGCCATGCCACGTTCGTGGCGATAGCCGCCTATGCCTCGGCCTGGCAGACCTGCTGCGAGATGCTGAAGCCGATCACCATGTCCGGCCTGCCGCATTTCCTGCGCGACCAGAGCATTCCGCTGCTGCCGTCCGCCATCGTCTCGGTGCTGCTCGCCGGCACTGCCGCTTTCCTTACCGGCCTCGTCATCATGCGGCTCACGGGCCTTGCGGCGTCGATCTCCACGCTTGCCGTGCTCTTCATCCTGAACGTGGTCTATTCCAATTGGGACAGCGTCACGATGGGCTCCGCCTCGATCGTCGGCCTGCCGACCTATGTGACGGCCTGGATTGCGCTCATCTGCGCCGTTCTCGCGATCGTCATCGCCTATCTCTACCAGATTTCCGCCTTTGGCCTCGCAATCCGAGCGACGCGGGAAGATGAGGTCGCCGCTGCCGCGTCGGGCATCTCGCTCTACTGGTCGCGGCTCATTGCCTTCACACTCTCGGGCTTCCTGGTCGGCCTCGGCGGCGTGTTGCAAGCGCATTACCTCGGCACCGTGTCGATCAACAATTACTTCTTGAGCTTCACCTTCCTCGCGCTCGCCATGCTCATCGTGGGCGGCGTGGGCAGCCTTGCGGGCGCGGTGGTCGGCGTTGTCGTCATCACGGCGTTGGTCGATATCTTCCGCCGCCTCGAAGGTGGGATTTCGATCGGCGGCCAGCAGTGGTCTCTGCCTGCGGGCACGCAGGAACTTATCATCGCGGGCATTATGCTGTTGATACTGGTCTTCCGCAAAGACGGGATCATGGCAGGGCGAGAGATAGGCCTGCCGGGGCAATCACAGCGCGAGAAGGGGCTCATCAATGGCTAACAATCTCTTCAATACAGATGAGCCGATCGGCATCATCGACCACCGGATGCTGTCCGACCAGGTTTCGACGTTACTCGTGCGCGAATTGATCTTCGGCCGACTCCAGCCCGGCCAACGCATCAACGAAGCGGAACTGGCCCGCCAGCTCGGGATCAGCCGCAACCCCATCCGCGAGGCGATCCGGCGGCTGGAGGAGCGCGGTCTGCTCGTCGCGGTTCCTCGCAAGGGCACCTTCGTTCGCACCTTCCTGCACAGCGATATCGACGAAATCTTCTCCTTCCGCGTCGTCGTCGAACGTTTCGCGATGGAACAGGCGCTGCCGCAGATGACGGACGCCGACATCGACCGCATTGCCGGTTTCGTTGATGCCATGGTCGCTGCCGCCAATGCCAATGACGAGATGGCGCTTGTCGAGAACGACCTCGCCTTCCACCTCGAGATCTGCCGGCTCTCGAAGAACCGCCAGACGCTACACGCCTTCACCAACATCCAGGCGGAAGTGCAGATGCTGATTACCATGGCGGAACGCCAGTTCGAGAGCCAGATGGCGGCGGCCGTCGATCACTGGCCGGTCGTCGAGGCGCTGCGTACCCGCAATCCCCAAAAGGCGATGGATGCCATCCGCGATCACATCCGCGATTCCTGGCGTCACCTTCTTGAAGCTTACGACCGGGAAAAGCCCCGCTCGTCCTGATCCTATCCATGAGAAACGAGGACATAATGCCTGACAGGAAAATCATCGGCATCGACATCGGGGGAACGTTTACCGACTTTGTTTCCTACGATGCGGCGACCGGCACCATCGAAAACTGGAAGAACCTGACGACACCCTCCGAACCGATCGAAGGTGTGCTCCAGGGGCTCGGACAGGTGGAGGACGTCGCAAGCGTCGACAAGATCCGTCTTGGCACGACGATCGCCACCAACGCGCTGCTGACGCGCCGCGGCGCGAAGGTCGCCTATGTCACGACCACCGGGTTTCGCGATGTTCCCTTCATCCAGCGTGGCGACCGTCGCAGCCACTACGACATTACCTGGATCAAGACCAAGCCGCTGATGAAGCGCGCCGACACCTATGAGATCGGCGGGCGTTTCAGCGCCAAGGGCGAGCTCGTCACCGCGCTCGATGAGGCGGCCGTGCGCCAGATGGCCGCAACGATCAAGGCCGACGGCACGATCGAGGCGATCGCCGTCTGTACGCTGTTCTCCTATATCGATCCGAGCCACGAGCAGCGCATCCGCGACATCCTCGCGGAAGAACTGCCCGGCATGCCGATCTCGATTTCGTACGACGTGCTGCCGAAGTGGAAGGAATACGACCGCGCCTCGACCACGATTGCCGACGCCTATCTGAAGCCCATCGTCTCCGACAATTTCCACCGCATGCAGAAGCGCCTCGATGGCATTGGCATCGGTGACAGGATCGGCGTGATCAAATCGAACGGCGGTGAATCGACGCTGAAGGGCGCTGCCGAAACGCCGGTGCAGATGACGCTTTCCGGTCCGACCGGTGCGGTCGTCGCCACCCGCGTCCTCTCCGAACTTACCGGCATCAAGAACCTCGTCACCTTCGACATGGGCGGAACATCGACCGATTGCTCTACCGTCGTGGACGGCATGGAGCATGTGACGACGAACTTCGAGATCGAATGGGGCCTGCCGATCCAGATCCCGATGATCGACATCCACACGATCGGCGCTGGCGGCGGTTCCATCGCTTGGATCGACAAGGGCGGCATGTTGCGCATGGGTCCGCAATCGGCGGGTGCGGCACCAGGGCCCGCCTGTTACGGCCGTGGCGGCGAGAGTGCTACCGTGACGGACGCCAATGTCGTACTCGGCCGCATCAATCCCGACTATTTCCTCGGTGGCAAAATGAAACTCGACGCCGAGGCAGCGCATCGCGCGGTCAAGACGATCGCCGATCAGCTCGGCCTCGAGGTTGATGCGGCTGCCTTCGCCATGGTGCAGATCGCCAACAACAACATGCTGGGTGCGCTGCGTGCCGTTCTCCTCCAGCGCGGCCTCGATCCGCGCGACTTCACGCTCGTCGCCTCGGGCGGGGCGGGGCCGGTGCATATCTGCGACCTGATGGATATTTCCGGCATTCCGCAGGGCATCGTGCCGAACTATCCCGGCCAGTTCTCAGCCTTCGGCTTCATCATGACCGATGCGCGTGTTGACCGGCATCGCACGGTGCAGCAGATCTCGAAATACTTCGACGGTGCCCGCGCCACGGCGGCGATGACGGAACTGGTGGATGGCGCCATCGCCGAGCTGGTCTCCCAGGGTTATCAGCAGAAGGTGGAGGTCTACCGCTCCATCGAGGCCCGCTACTTCGGCCAGAATCACGAACTGGAACTGAGCTTCCCGGCCAACCAGTTCACCGAGGAGACCATAGCAAGCCTCTGGGAACGCTTCCACGAGGAGCACCAGAACCGCTTCGGCTTCTCCATTCCGGGTGAGACCATCGAGACGGTCAATCTCAAGGTCGTCGCCGTCGCCGTCTCTGAAAAGCCGAAGATGCGGGAGCTCGAAAAGGGCGAAGGCACGCCGGCGTCCTCGGGCAGCCGCAAGGTACGCTTCGAGGACGGCTGGCACGAGGTGAAGACCTACGACCGCGGTACGTTCAAGCAGGGGCAGACCGTCGCCGGTCCCGCCATTGTGGAGGAAAGCGCCTCCGTCACCATTTTGCAGCCGAAACAGACGCTCCGCGTCGACCGGCTCGGCAATCTGATCATTTCGGCCTGAGGAGTACCATCATGGACTTCGTTACGATGAACATTCTGGAATCCAGCATGGTCTCTCTCTGCAAGGAGATGGGGATCGTGTTGATGAAGACGTCCTATTCGACGATCTTCAACGAGGCGCTCGACTTCACTTGCGGGCTTGCCGACATGAACGGCGACATGATCGCGGTCGCCGACTATTGCCCGGCGCAGATCGGCGGCATGCCGCTGCTTGTCAAATCCTGCCTCAAGGAGATCCCGATTGACGAGATCGAGGAGGGCGACGTCATTCTGCACAACGACCCCTATCGCGGTGGCCTGCATACGCCTGAGCACACCTTCTTCAAACCGATCTTCGTCGACGGCGAGATCATGGGCTTTGCCGTCGCCATCGGCCATATCGCCGAAGTCGGCGGCATGGCGCCCGGCGGCTTCTGCGGCGAGGCGACGGAAATCTTCCAGGAGGGCCTTCGCATTCCGCCGGTCAAGATCAAGAAGCGCGGCAAGGACAATATCGAGGTCTGGAAGCTGCTTCTCGCCAACGTGCGTACGCCGCGCGTCAACTATGGTGATCTGCGCGCGCTCATCGCCGCCGTCGACCTCGGCGAAAAGCAGATGACGCAGATCTACCAGAAGTACGGCAAGGAGAAAATCAAGGAGACGGTCAACGACTTGCTGCTCTATTCGGAGCGCCGCATGCGTGCCGAACTGGAGGCGATCCCAGACGGCATCTATGCCTTCTCCGACAAGATTGAGAGCGACGGTATCGACGCCGACCGCACTTACACGGTCGCTGTCGAGGTGCATAAGCGCGGCGGCGAGATCATCGTCGACTATCACGGTTCCTCGCCGCAGGCCTCCGGCCCGATCAACGCAACGCTCGGCGTTGCCACATCGGCGGCCTACAACGCCGTGCTGCACATGACCGACCCGACGATCCCACGCAATTCCGGCTGCTTCCGGCCGATCCGCGTCATGGCGCCGCCCGGCACCATCGTCAACGTGGACTTCCCCGCGCCGGAAGTCGGCGGCAACACCGAAACCCATCCCCGCATCGTCGGCACGATCCTCGGCGCCATGGCCCCGGCGATCCCGAACCGGGTGATGGCGGCGGAGGGTGCGACCCACTGCAACTTCGTCTTCGGCGGCGTCGATGCCGACACAGGCGAGTATTTCGCCTGTTACGACCTCGAAGCGGTCGGCTGGGGCGGCCGCGCCTTTGCCGATGGCAATGACGGCGTCGACTCGATCAACGGCAATTGCCGCATCACGCCAGTCGAAGTTTACGAGACGCGCTTCCCCTGGCGCATCGAAAGCCTCGCCTTCAACGTCGATGCCGGCGGTGCCGGCGAATATCGCGGTGGGGTCGGCTATTCCAAGCAGATGCTGTGCCTTAACGACGAAATCATCTGCTCGCAGATGACCGACCGCCATCTGCTCGCCCCCTGGGGTCTGAACGGCGGCACGGAAGGCGGCGTCGGCGCGACGCTGGTCATGAAGAACGGCCGCGAAGACTGGCAGACGATGCGCGAGGCCTATGGCAAGGCCTCGACCAGCCGCTACTCCAACGTCTCCATTCGCCGCGGTGATCGCGTGCGGCTCGTCACTCCTGGTGGCGGCGGCTACGGCGATCCCGCAAAGCGCGATCCGGTGGCGGTCGCGGAGGATGTCCGCGAGGGCTACGTCTCGAAGGCGGCCGCCCACAAACACTACGGCTATCAGGAGGCCTGAGACCATGAAGTTTTCGCTGAACGGGCTTTACATCGAAAGCTACACGAAATGCGCCAACTGCGGCGTGCTGATCTATGAGGCGTCGGCCGAGGATTCCGTTCGCAGGAAGATGCATGACGGGAGCATCTATTGCTCTCAGGAATGCGTCGACTGGAAGATCGAACGGGACGCCCGCCGCGCCAAGGCCGCTGTCTAGAGCCGGATGATTTCAGGTCGTGTGGCCTGAAATCCTAATCCGCCTCCAAATCAATTGATGCGCCGGCCCCGTCCGTCAGGGATGGGGCCGGCCACTTGAAGCGCCGCGATGGCGCCGCACCATAACAAACTGTCCAAGGAGATACCCATGTCCACGAACGCTGCCTTCACGGCGCGGCGCGCTGCCGCCATTCCGGCTGGCCTGTCGAAACATCTCGACGTCTATATCGAGAAGGCGGAGAACGCCGAACTTTGGGACGTCGAAGGCAAGCGCTACATCGATTTTGCCGCCGGCATCGCCGTCAACAACACCGGCCATCGCCATCCGAAGGTGGTCGAGCGCGTGCGCAACCAGCTCGACAAGGTCACGCACACCTCGTTCCAGACCACACCCTATATCGACTATGTCACGGTCTGCGAGAAGCTGAACGACCTGGTGCCGGGTGACTTCCCGAAGAAGACTTTTCTCGTCTCCACCGGCGCCGAGGCCGTGGAAAACGCCGCCAAGATTGCCCGCGTCGCGACCGGTCGCTCGGCATTCGTCGCCTTCTCCGGGGCTTTCCATGGCCGCACGCTGATGGCGATGACGCTGACCGGCAAGACCAATCCTTACAAGGCCGGCTTCGGTCCGCTGGTACCGGATGTCTTCCACCTGCCGTTTCCGATCCCCTATCACGGCATTTCCGAGCAGGAATCCCTGACCGCGCTCGACCGCTTCTTCCGCTCCGAGGTCGACCCGACGCGCGTCGCGGGCATTTTCGTCGAGCCGGTGCAGGGCGAGGGCGGTTTCTACCCGGGGCCGGTCACCTTCCTGCGCACGCTGCGCGAGATCTGCGACAGGCACGGCATCCTGCTGATCGCCGACGAGATCCAGACGGGCTTCGCCCGCACGGGAAAAATGTTCGCGATGGAGCATGCCGGCGTTGCCGCCGATATCGTCGTCATGGCCAAGGGCCTTGGCGGCGGCTTCCCGATCGCTGCCGTCACCGGCCGCGCCGATATCATGGACAAGATTCCGATGGGCGGCGTCGGCTCCACCTTTGCCGGCAATCCGCTATCATGCGCGGCGTCGATCGCCGTGCTGGAGATCATCGAGGACGAGAAGCTGATTGACCGCGCCAACGAGGTCGGCAGACGGCTGAAGGCGGTCTTCGAGGGTTGGCAGGAGGGCAACGAGTTTTCCTGCATCGGCGAGGTGCGCGGCCTTGGCGCCATGGTGGCGATCGAATTCGTGCGTGACCGCGAGACGCGCCAGCCTTGGCCTGAACTGGTGAAAGCCATCACGCACACCGCTGCCGAAAAGGGCCTGCTGCTGCTCTCCTGCGGCGTGCACGGCAATGTCGTGCGTGTGCTGACGCCGCTGACCATTCCCTTCGACCATCTCGACGAAGGCATCGCCATCCTCAAGGACAGCCTGCGGGCAGCGCTGGAAAAGGTGGAGAGCGGACAATGACACTCGCGCTGCTTCACGACCAGGCCTTCATCGATGGCGCCTGGGCCGGGGCGGACACAGGCGCGACCTTCGAGGTTCGCAATCCGGCGACTGGCACGATTATCGCGCGCGTCGCCGATCTTGCGGCCGCCGACGTCGAGCGGGCGATCCTGGCGGCCGAGCGCGCGCTCGTGGACTGGCGCCAGCGCCCGGCCAAGGAACGGGCCAAGCTACTGCGCGCCTGGTTCGACCTGATCACCGCCCATACCGAGGACCTTGCCCAGATGATCACGACCGAGCAGGGCAAGCCCCTCTACGAGGCACGCGGCGAGGTCGCCTTCGGCGCCTCCTTCGTCGACTGGTTCTCGGAAGAAGCCAAACGCGTCTATGGCGACGTCATCCCGTCGGCCGGTCGTGACCGGCGTTTCATCGTGTTGAAACAGCCGATCGGCGTTTGTGCTGCCATCACGCCCTGGAATTTCCCGCTGGCGATGATCACCCGCAAGGCGGCGGCCGCACTCGCCGCCGGCTGCACCATGGTCGTCAAACCCTCGGAGGAAACGCCGCTGACGGCGCTCGCAATGGCCGAGCTTGCCCGGCAGGCCGGCATTCCGGCCGGCGTGCTCAACATCGTGCCGTCGAAGGACGCCGCCGGCATCGGGCGCCTGCTCTGCGAGCATCCGGTCATCCGAAAACTCTCCTTCACCGGCTCGACAGCAGTCGGCAAGCTCCTGATGCGGCAGTGCGCCGATACGCTCAAGAAACTGTCGCTGGAACTCGGCGGCAATGCACCGTTCATTGTCTTCGACGACGCCGACCTCGATCTCGCCGTCGCTGGTGCTATCGCCTCGAAATTCCGCAATTCCGGCCAGACCTGCGTCTGCACCAACCGCATTTATGTGCAGGACGGCATCCACGCTGCCTTCGTGGCAAAGCTGACCGAGCAGGTTGCTAGCCTGAAAGTCGGTGACGGCGCCGCGCCGGAGGTGGTGCAGGGGCCGCTCATCAACGCGAAAGCCGTGGCGAAAGTGGCGGAGCTTGTCGGCGACGCCGTGGATCGCGGAGCGCGCATCGAGACTGGCGGCAAGCCGCATGCGCTCGGCGGTACCTGGTTCGAACCGACGGTGCTGAGCGGAATGCAGGCGCCGATGCGGCTGGCTCGGGAAGAAGCCTTCGGTCCGATCGCTCCGGTCTTTCGCTTCAAGGACGAAGCGGAAGTCATCCGCCTCGCCAACGACACGCGCTACGGCCTGATGGCCTATTTTTACGCCCGTGACGTCAACCGCATCTGGCACGTCCTCGAAGAGTTGGAGTTCGGCATGGTCGGCATCAACGAAGGCCTGATCTCCACCGAGCTTGCCCCTTTCGGTGGCATCAAGGAAAGCGGTTTCGGCCGCGAAGGCTCCAAGTACGGCATCGAGGAATATGTGGAGCTGAAATATGCCTGCTTCGGCGGACTGAAGGTGGGGTGAGGCATGGCGCTTATTATTCGCCAGACAGGAGCAGGGCCAGAAAGGGACTAGGATGCCAGATCGAAAAGTCGCTCTCGTCGTCGGGGCCTCGCGAGGGCTGGGTCTCGGGCTCGTTCGTGCCTTCGTGTCACGCGGATGGGAAGTGATCGCGACCGTACGCAGCGCGCATGGCCACGGCGCCCTGGAAACCGTTGCCGGCGATGGGCTGGTTTCCATAGCGCACATGGACATCAACAGACCAGAAGACATAACGGCCCTTCGCAAGACGCTCACGGGGCGCGCGCTCGACGTTTTGTTCGTCAATGCGGGCGTTGCCATCGACCCTTCCATCGCCGTGGAAATCGTCCCGACGCAGGACTTCGTGGACGTCATGGTCACGAACGCGCTTTCTCCCCTGCGCGTCATTGGAGTGCTCCACGATCTGGTCGATCCCGAAGGCGTTGTCGCAGCGATGTCTTCGGGCATGGGCAGCATCAACGACAATGCCGGCGGCGGATGGGAGATCTATCGCGCCAGCAAGGCGGCCCTCAATCAGATGATGAAAAGTTTCGCGATCCGCAAAGGAGACGGGCGAACCTATATCGCCATGTCGCCGGGATGGGTACGCACGGACATGGGTGGCAATGGGGCGCCGCTCGACATAGAGACGAGCGCCGCCGGCATTGCCGAGACACTGATCGCCCGTTCGGGCGCTGGTGGCATTCATTTCGTCGATTTCCGCAACCAACCTCTTGCTTGGTAGCGCTGCGCAGAGGGAGTGACGTCGCGCGCAGTTGTTTCTGTCCACAGTGCGTCGCTCGGCCTTGCCGATCATCGTGCTCGCGCTGCTGGCTCTCATCGCTAAAAGCTTCGCCGGGCCATACCAGGCCGTTTCTTTCCGGCTAGTCTAGCGGTCGATCGGGTAACGGCCCGACTTTGCCAGATCCAGGCACGGCCAGCTTAGCGCCGCGTTTCGGTCATTCAGCTTGTCTTGGATCTTGCCGTACAGCAGACGTATTCCACGAAAACGCTGACCGATTAGCTAATGGCGAAACTTCAGGTTTTTCGTAAAACTATTGATTACACCTTCCGAAGCTCAGCGATCGGCCCGCGGGCTTTTCCGCTCGATGGGCATCATTTTTCGGACTGATCCTAAAATGTACGGACAGCGCGCGCTAAACTTGGTCGTCAAAGCCGCGTTCGCCGATCTGCTCTCCACTTTGAGCGAGCTCCGATTGCCGCGACGCTCGTAACTCGTCTTACCGTGGCCGCCCGATACTCTCGACTGGCACCGGGGGCTCGTGCCGGCCCCGAGCCGGAGCACTCTCCGGCGGACAGGGAACGCCAGGGGCTGTCACAGTCCCAGTGCCGCGGCGACCCGTTCCTGGAAATACTGCAC
Organism: Mesorhizobium loti; assembly: GCF_013170705.1. Taxonomy (NCBI): domain Bacteria; kingdom Pseudomonadati; phylum Pseudomonadota; class Alphaproteobacteria; order Hyphomicrobiales; family Phyllobacteriaceae; genus Mesorhizobium; species Mesorhizobium loti. Next base: position 2,734,476 of record NZ_CP033334.1, read on the forward strand.
GCCCCGCTCATGCCGCCCCGAGAGCGGGCCGGAGCTATAGGCCCCTGCGGCATAGTTGCGATGCGTATCGGCGCAGATGGTGTAGTCCTCGCGTACCACGGCCAGAGTGCCTTGCACTGATTTCGCCCTGCTCTCGGATGCTTCAGCAGCGATATCGGCAAAGAAGAAATGGTAATGCTGGTCTGTGTGATGCGGTGAGGTCGGATTGATCCGGCTAACGTTCATGCCGCCATCGAAAAGCGACAGCGTCCAGTTCGGCCACATCCAAAGCCATTTGCCGCGATAGAACAGACCGTCTTTCGGCGGTGCGGTCATCCGGACATAGCCGGGATGGGCGGTGGTCTGGAAAGCTTCGAAGTCGATGGCAGCGTAGAACGAGGGATGCGTGCCAGGGATGTGGTAGCCTTCGACGAAATTGTCGGTGTAGATCTTCCAGTTCGCCGCAAAGCTGACAGTGGCCTGATCGGTGGCGGCATAGGTCTCCAACGGCTCGTCCGCCAGTTCGGCGGGCAGAGAGCCAAGTTGATCCAGAAGACTTTCCTTCGGGTCGAGTGCCGCGAAGAGCAGCCCGCGCCATTCGGACAACTGCACCGTCTCCAGCGGCCAGTCTTCGGCGATGATCGCGGGATCCTTGCCATACCATGGGGCCTGCACCAGCCGTCCGGTGTCGGCAAAGGACCATTTGTGATAGGGACAAACGATCAACCCACATTTGCCCGTGCCATCGGCCAGAAGTTTCGCACCCCGGTGGCGGCAGACGTTCTTAAATCCGCGCAAGGTCCCGTCCCGGCCCCGGATGGCGAAGATCGGCGTGCCGGCGATGTCGATGGCAAGGTATTGACCTGATGTCGCGACCGAGGCGACAGGCCCCATGAACTGCCAGGTGTGCGCGAAGATATTGCACCGCTCCTGCTGCCAGATATCATCGCGGACATAGAGCGACGGGTCCAAGTTCAGGTATTGCACGGGCGGAGTGTCGAGTGGCGGGTGGTCGGGTCGCAAGGTATCTGGCGTCATAGGCTAACCTCCAGTTGCGGCAATCCTGTCGTAAGCGGGGCGACATCGCAAGGGAACTGGCTCTGCTGCGCACAGCCTGTAAGCCAGCGTGCAATTTTGCTCTAACGCAGATTTGCTGGAGTTGCGGTTCATCTCCGACACTGAAATCGTTTCTGAAATCATGCTGTCCATCGATGGCTCGGCGCGGGGCGAGGAATCGCTTGCCTATAACCGGTATACTGGGCCGGAATTCATGGAATGGCTGGCGCAGAAGAGCACCCAGCCGCATCGTACACTGATCGGCCGCAAGACTCTTGATGCTTTGAGCGGCGTACCCGAAGCCTATCAGGATGACGAAGGCGTCGAGACGGACGAGCAGCTTGCCCTCCTGCACGACAACCATTGCGACGAAATACAGGGCCATCACTTCAGCAAACTGATCAAGTCGAAGGCCATCGAGGATTTGCTCGCAGCCAGAATGCCGTGCCTTAACCAATTACAAATCCGCGCCAAGGCGCGGACGCGCTTCGTACATGACTGTGCGGAGCCTTTCCGCGCGGCGGTCGATGGCGTCATCGGTCCATTCGTGGCGGCACCAATGCCATGTGGGCGCCGGGCACCTGTTGTGCCGATGCCCAAGACTAGGAGAGTTTTCGCAGCAAAAAGTCGAAAAATCTTTCGTCATCCGCCCGTGAGACATTTATGCGGATCCCGGCGGCCATTGGACTCTGTTTGTCGACGCAAAAGACGCTTCCAGGCGCTATGAAAATGCTTTCCTTGGCGCCCAGTCGGGCGAGTTCTATGTCGTCGATCCCTCCGGGCAGCATGAGATAGAGGTAGTAGCCACCGCCATTGCCGGCGAAAATCGAATAACCATTCCGGCTGAGCGCTGAATGCACGCGAGTTGCTGCCGTCTCGATGCGTTGGGCAAGGCGCTTGAGGTGGCGATCATAGTGGCCTTCCGATGTCAGGCGGTGAAGGAGCCGTTCTACGTGGCCAGAACTGTTCACTGTTGTCAGCATCTTGAGTTCTGCAAGTGCGGCGACCTTGTCGGCGCGGCCTGCGATATGGCCTGACCTCAAGCTCGCGGACAGGGTCTTGGAAAAGGTGCCGATCGAAATCACGTGGTTGAGTTGGTCGAGCGTTGCAAGCCGATTGGGAGGAACGAGGGAGAGATCCGCAAAAGGATCATCCTCGATGATGGTTACGTTGTGCTTCGCCGCAACCGTGAGAATAGAGTGCGCGACAGACAGACTGATGGAGCCGCCGGTTGGGTTGTGGCCGATTGACTGCGTGAAGAACAGTTTCGGCCGTTCCACCGAAACCTTCTCTGCAAAGTCTTCGATATCTGGTCCGTCAGGCAGGCGCCGGACGCCAATGACTCGGACCTGCGCCAATTTGAGCTTGGCAAAGAGAGGGTAATATCCGGGCTCATCAACGAGCACGACGTCGCCAGGTGCCAGGAACGCCCGAACGACAAGATCGAGCGCATGATTGGCACCGAACGTGAGCAGGATTTCCTTTTCAGTGGCTTGAATGTGTTGGTTCACCAGGCGTCGCGCAATCTGCTGCCGCAGAGGAGGAAAGCCCCAGGCGGACCCGTAGGCGTCCGCCCCCGGGGAAGGGCCTCGACCGAACAACCCAAGATGACGCCTTATCTCGGACTCCTCGGTCCATGCCGGGGGCGGGCGGCCGTCACCAACTCGAATCTCGAAACTCTCCTCCAATTGCGCATTGAGAAGCGAAGCGATGTCGACGGCTTCCGATACGTGCTTTGGCCTCGTTCCGTTCGTTTGCGCAGTCTTGCTGACCGTGAATCCGGACCGTGCCTTCGGCGTCACATGACCGGATGCGGCCAATCTTTCGTAAGCCTCGACAATGGTGTTCTTCGACACGCCGTATTCGCGGGCCGCATTCCTGATCGAAGGGAGCTTGCTTCCTGGCGCCCGGTTGCCCGACGCAATGTCCTGGACCAGCCGCGCTGCGACATTCTCCGCAAGAGTTTCACCGGATTTGCCGCTTGGATTTGTCGCCCTCAACGTCGCCTCCTATGGGTACAGATTCAGACAAATTCTGCAATCTGTACCTTTCGAGAGATGGTAACAATGATCATGCTTGTTTCAAGAAGAAAAATTACACATCGCGTGGGAGGCGCCTGTGACCGATACAGAAAACGGCAGAACGCGTTCCGCCATAAATTCGCGCATCGAGAACCTGCGGAATCTCTCACCAGCTGAGAGACTTGGCCGGGTGGGCGATGTGATGTCGCTCACCGATACCGAACGCAGCGTTTTTGCAGGCGGCGGCCTCCCGATTGCGCTGGCCGATGGCATGATCGAGAACGTCATTGGGACATTTGAGCTGCCGATCGGCGTGGCCACAAATTTTACAATCAATGGCCGAGATTACCTGATTCCGATGGCCGTCGAAGAGCCATCGGTCGTGGCAGCAGCGTCGTACATGGCCCGTCTTGCCCGCAAGAGTGGTGGCTTCTTCACCTCGAGCACCGGACCGATCATGCGGGCACAGGTGCAAGTTCTTGAAGTGCGCGACCCGCACGGCGCGCGGGCCCGCATCCTGAGGGAACGAGAGGCGATCATTGCCGCTGCAAATGTCAAGGACAAGGTCCTGATATCGCTTGGCGGAGGGTGCCGCGATATCGAAGTACATGTGTTTGATCAGACGGCTGCCGGCCCCATGGTTGTCGTTCATCTGATCGTCGATGTGCGTGATGCCATGGGCGCAAACACGGTCAATACGATGGCTGAAGCCGTCGCGCCGATGATTGAAGCGATAAGCGGCGGCGTGGTGCGGCTGCGCATTCTGTCAAACTTTGCCGATCTTCGCATCGCCCGCGCAATGGTAACGGTCGCCCCCGAAACGCTGCAGACCGACGAGTACAAGGGTGATCGTATCGCCCGCGGCATTGTCGAAGCATGTGCCCTTGCGATCGTCGACCCCTACCGCGCCGCCACCCACAACAAGGGCATCATGAACGGCATCGACCCCATTGTGGTCGCCACTGGCAATGACTGGCGCGCCATAGAAGCGGGCGCGCATGTATGGGCTTCGCGCTCAGGCCGCTACACCTCGCTGTCGACATGGGAAATCGATGCCAAAGGCCATCTTGTCGGTACTCTGGAAATGCCCATGGCTCTGGGCCTTGTGGGTGGTGCTACAAAGACCCATCCGGCAGCCCGTGCCGCCCTCAAGGTCCTGGGCGTCGAGAGTGCTCAGGAACTTGCCGAGGTGGCGGTGGCAGTTGGGCTCTCGCAGAACATGGGAGCGTTGCGTGCATTGGCCACCGAGGGCATCCAGCGAGGCCATATGGCGCTGCACGCCCGCAACATCGCAATTGTGGCCGGCGCAACCGGTGATGAGATCGACAGAGTGGCGTCGACGCTGTCAGCGAATGATGACGTGCGCGTCGATCGCGCCAAGGATGTACTTGAGCTGATCAGGGCGGAAAAGGTCTGAGATCGTGCGATACCGCGATGCTGAAAAATCATTTGCGGTCGGTCGGCGATGCGGCGACCGGCAATGTTCATTGCGCGATCCAAAAATCCGGGCAGATATCTCCCAGGCCTGTTTTCCGGGAGAATGACGTGACCGAAACACTTCAGAATGACGCGATTCCAACACGGACGGGCCCCCTGAGCGGGTTGACTGTTCTCGACATCACACGTGTCGTCGCCGGCCCGTTCTGCTCGATGTTGCTGGCTGACCTTGGTGCGACCGTGATCAAGGTAGAGCATCCGGACGAGCCGGACTACGCGCGTGGCTTCCCGCCTTTCGTCGGCGAAGAGAGAGAGGAACTCAGCGCATTTTTTTCGCAGTTCAACCGCAACAAGCTCGGAATTACGATCAATCTCAAATCCGCTGAAGGTAAGGCGCTTTTAAAAAAGCTCGTACGCCGAGCCGACGTCCTGGTCGAGAATTTTCGACCGGGAACCATGGACAAGCTGGATCTCGGATACGAGGTGCTCAAAGCCGAAAACCGCAAGCTGATCTATACCGCGATCAGCGGTTATGGTCGCAACGGCCCAAACGCGTCAAAGCCTGCCTATGACAACACCGGGCAGGCTTCAGGCGGGTTGTGGTCGATGAACGGCTACGCGGACCGGCCTCCGGTTCGCGTGGGCACCATTATCGGCGACCTCGCGGCGTCCTTGTATGCTGCCATAGGCACTCTTGCCGCCCTGCGCGAGGCGGAAAAAAGCGGCCTCGGACAGGTGGTTGACGTCTCACAGCAGGACTCTGTGCTTACGCTGACGGAAAATGCCGTTGTCCGCTACACGGCGAAGAACGAGATCGCGTCACCACTGGGCAATGAACATCCCTTCGTGCGCCCCTACGGCCAGTTCCCCTGCAAGGATGGTTACGTGTTCTTCGGCGGCTACACGGACAAGTTCTGGGCCATCACATGTGCTCTGTTCGGCGAGCCGGACAAGGCGTGCGACCCTGCGATCGACACGATGGAGAAGCGCTTCGATCCAAGAGTGGCGGAGACGAAGGTCAATCCGCTGCTTAACCGCTGGTTCAGCCGCTACACCAAGGCCGAACTGGAGGAAATTGCGGGCGACAAGATCCCGCTGAGCGCGATCAAGACCATTGCGGAAGTCGTCGAGGATCCGCACATCGCCGCGCGGAACATGATCGTCAAAGTTCCAATTGCCGGCAAACTTATCGGCATGTTTGGGCTGCCGATAAAGCTTTCGGGAGCGGTTGAGGCCGCGCCCCAATCGGCGCCCGCGCCGGGAGAGCACAATGAACTGATCCTTGGGAAATTGGCAGGCCTTTCTCCAGAGGAACTGCATGCGCTCAAGGCCGGGGGAGTGATCTAGATGCCGATTGATCTTGCCCAAGACGGTTACGTCGCCACTGTCCGGATCAATCGACCGGAGAAGCTCAATGCGTTGACCTTGGCCATGTATGAGGATCTAGGCCGCGCCTTCAAGGCCGCCAAGGAGGATGATGCCATTCGGGTAGTCGTCCTGGCGGGCAGCGGCGAGCGCGCCTTCTGTGTCGGAGCCGATCTAAAAGAATCCATTCCGGCGCTTGCCGCGGATACTTTCGACATCTCTGCCTGGGACCCGGCCCATATTAAGTTTCCCGGGTTCTTCAAGCCGATCATAAGCGCGATCCGGGGCATGTGCTTTGGCGGTGGCTTCGAGATCATGCTCGCGACCGATATCCGGATTGTGGCGCATGACGCCATTTTCCAGCTGCCTGAAGCGACGCTCGGTTTTGTGCCTGCCGGCGGGACGCTGGTGCGCCTCGTCAGGCAGATCGGTTACGCTCACGCGATGGAGATCATGTTGACCGCGAGGCGTTTTACGGCGGCCGAGATGCTCGCCAAAGGCGTGGTCAATCAGGCGGTGGACAGCCAGGACGTCGAGCGCGTCGCTCTTGAAACAGCGCACCATATTGCAAGCCTGAGCCCAACCGCCGTCCAGACGATCAAGGAAGCAGCACTCACATTGCAGGATCTGCCGTTGACAGAGGCGTTCCGCCAAGAAGCGATACTGGGACAGCGGACTTTCAGGAGCGACGATGCCAAGCGTGGCCTTGCTGCTTTCGCCGGAAAGGGGAAGTGACCGTGTCCAGCACCCCTCAAAACCTGGCATCGAATGCCGCGGGCAAAGGCGTCGGCCATCGCATAGGCGTGACGCAGGAACTGATCGTATTCCTGGTCTCGATCGCTCTCTTCGCCTATTTCTCGATCACGCTCGACAACTTTCTCAGTCGGGACAACATCCTCAATCTGATCCGAAATGTCGCCATGCTCGGGATGCTGAGCCTCGGCATGGCTGTCGTCGTGATCGGCCGCGGTGTGGATCTTTCGCTGGTCGCGGTGATGGCCGTGTCGCTGACGTTCTCGATTGTTCTCGCCAACCAGGGCTACGCCTTTTCAACGGCTTTGGTGCTCGGCCTTGCATTCGTGATCGTCGTCGCGATCGTCATGGGCTTTCTGATTGCCTATGTCGAAATCCCCGCGATCTTCGCAACGCTTGCTGTTTCCGCGATCGTTTACGGACTGGGGCGCGGCGTGATCGCCACGCTCGATGTCAACAATGTGCCGGACAATCTGAGCTGGTTCCTGTTTCTGGGGCGCGGTAGCTTTCTAGGCATCCCGATCCCGATCTGGCTTTTCGCGGTGTGCGCCGCCGCCCTCTATTTCTTTCTTCGCAGGACAGGATTCGGACGGTTCATCTACGCTATCGGCGACAATATCTCGACCGCACGGATCACGGGTATTCCCGTCAGGCCGGTCATCATTCTTCAATACGTGCTCTCGGGCGTGATGGCCTTCCTGGCCGGTTGCGTGACGGCGGCCTCCGTCGCCAGCATGAACATGAGGATGGTCAATTCGACACTCATCTACGACGTTCTGCTGGTGGTCATTCTGGGCGGCATTGGTCTCACTGGTGGACGAGGGGGGGTCCGCAACGTGCTGGTAGGCACGATTCTGATCGGCCTCCTGCTCAACGGTATGACGATCCTCGACATCTCTTACACCGTCCAGAACCTGGTCAAAAGCACGGTGCTGCTTGGCGCCTTGATTGTGGACGCACTCCTCAACCCTCGCGATGAACAGACGTCGCAGCAGGGAGATATCTGACGCTCAATATCATCCAACGGGAGGAAACCAACATGATGATAGCAAAGTATGCCGCGGCAGCGGTGGTGGCCGGCATTCTCTCACTTGGAGCTGCCCATGCGCAGGACGGCATGGTCGACGAATTGAGACAGCCGACGCTTGATTCACTCGCCGGCAAGAAGGTCGTCTTCGTGCCGATGTCCATGAGTTTCGATCTGCCGGAGGGGTGGGCGGCGATCATGCAAAAGGAGGCGAAGCGGCTGGGCTACACCCTCGATATCCGCGACGCCAACTGGAGCACGGACACCGGCACGCGTGCATTGACCCAGGCAATCACCGAGAAGCCCGACGTCATCGTGGTGCAGAATTTCGACGTTGCATCCTACGCCCGCACGCTGAAGAAGGCCGAGGACTCGGGCATCAAGGTGATCCAGGTCAACATGAAGTCAAGTTACCAGACGGACGCCTTTGTAGGGGCGGACTGGTATGGCATCGGCCAGTATGCTGCCAATCGCATGATCGAGAAGTGCGGCAAGGCGAGCGGCAAAAGCGGCAAGATCGCGATCATCCAGGGGCCGGCGACAGCAGCGGCCAGCGTCTATCAGCTCAATGCGATCTCCGAGACGCTGAAGGGTCATGACGACATCAAGATCGTTTCCAGCCAGACCGGCGACTGGGATCAGTCGAAGGCACGCGGTATCGCACAGACGGTGATCCAGCAGAATCCAGACCTGTGTGGCATCATCGGGTTTTGGGATGTGATGGACGCCGGAACCGGCGCCGCGATCCAGGAGTCCGGCAAGGATATTTATCTCATCACATCCGGCGGCGGCAACAAGACGGCATGCCAGGGCGTGGAAAACGGAACGTTCAAGGAGGTCATTTCCTACGACGTCGAAGGCCAGGGGCGCGATCTCAACAACGCGATCAAGGTGTTGCTGCAATCGAAAGAAGCGGCAGGCGCCGTGAAGTTCGCGCTGTACACGCCAAACAAGATCATCAGTAAGGAAACGATGTCGACGAACAGCTGTTGGGATCTGGATCAGCTCAAAAAGTAATTTTGTATCGGGTCACCGCGTGGAAACGCGGTGATCTTCCCGACAATGTCTGCAGTTAGGATTTTAAGATGGAAGCGATCGAGCGCCTCTATTTTCGCTATTTTCCGGAAAAGGTGCTTGGCGAAGTGCTGACCAAGCGCTGGAGCGACAACGCCGTTCCCGTGCTTGCGACGATCATGACGATCAGCTTTTTTCTCCTCCAGAATCCGCATTTCTTCACGCTGTCGAGTCTAACGGAGACGTCGCGCCAACTGTCGGAATTTTCGCTGGTCGTCGTCGCCATGGGCGTTGTGCTGCTGGCGGGAGGCCTGGATCTCTCGGTCGGCAGCGTGTTTGCCCTGGCCAACATCACGGCCCTTGTTTGCATCACCATACTGGAATGGCCGGTCTGGGCCACCGTGATAGCCACCTTGGCTGTCGGCGCCCTGTGCGGGGCGGTCAATGGCTTCCTGATTGGCTATTTGCGGATCCGCGCATTCCTGACAACGCTGGTCACGCTCATCATCATTCGATCGATCGTCGATATCATCCTCCTGCGTTACGCGGTTCAGATATCGGCGGTTTTCCCGGAGTCCGATCTCTGGTTCTTTATCGGAGAAGGCGAGGTCCTTGGCATTCCCTTCTCGTTCCTCGTCGCCATCGTCGTCATAGGGCTGTGGCACGTCATTCTCACCAGGGCGCGCGCCGGATGGCATATTACGGCTGTCGGCGGCAGCCGTCGTTCCGCCTACAATGCCGGCCTGCGGGTCAAGTTCACCATCTTCACCACCTATGTCTGGTCGAGCGTGCTTGCGTCGTTGGCCGGCGTGTTCTTCGCGGCACGCCTCGGCAGCGCCGGATCAGATACCGGAGTCGGCCTCGAAATCGCGGCGCTGACCGCGGCCGTCCTTGGAGGCAACAGTCTGGGCGGCGGCCGTGGGTCGGTGGTGAAATCCGTACTGGGCGCGGTGGTCGTGCTCATTCTGACCGACAGCATGGTTCGCGTCGGTATCAGCGGCGGCATCAGTTCCATGATCCTTGGAATTGTTCTGCTCGTCGTGGTGGCCATCGACGTCCGTTGGCTGAAGAACCGGCACAAGCTTCTGAACAAGGTGTATGTGTCACCCGGGTATTTCCGTCTCCCGGCACTTCCAGAGACCGACCCGGGATCTGACAGTCCCTACGCACTCAACGATCGGCTGAAGGATGTTTCGCTCATCGGCAAGGGCGAGATCGAAGGCCCGGAGGACGTCATTTTCGATCGGAACGACAATCTCTATTGTCCAAATCGGCACGGCGACATCGTTCGCTTCTTCGCGCCTGACTACACCAAGTGGGAGATATTCGTTCATATTGGCGGCCATCCCCTTGGCCTGGCCTTTGATGCCAACGAGAACCTGAATGTCTGTATTGGGGGGATGGGTCTCTATCAGGTTTCGCCGGATCGACAGGTCACGAAGCTGACCGACGAGACCAAGCGGACGGTCCTGTCGGTGATCGACGATTCCCGATTGAAGCTTGCCGACGACCTCGACATCGCGCCGGACGGCCGCATCTTTTTTTCTGAAGCAACCATCCGTTACGACATGCACGACTGGGCGACAGATGCGCTGGAGAGCAGGGGCAACGGCCGCCTGATCTGCTTTGACCCACGCGATCGTTCGACCAAAACGATCCTCAGAAATTTGCAATTCCCAAATGGGGTCTGCATGGCCGGCGACGGACAATCGTTTTTCTTTGCCGAGACCTGGGGCTGCCGTGTAAATCGATACTGGTTCGACGGTCCCAAGAAGGGCACGTGCGAAACGACGATCCCGAATCTTCCGGGGTATCCCGACAACATCAATCGAGCCTCGGATGGAAGTTTCTGGGTGGCTCTTGTCGGCATGCGATCGCCGGCTCTCGACCTGGCGATGAGAATGCCGTCGCTGCGCAAACGCATGGCCAAGCGTGTCGCCCGCGACGAATGGCTGTTCCCGAACATCAACACGGGGTGCGTGCTCAAATTCAAGCCGAACGGCGAAATCGTGGAATCCTATTGGGACCTTGGAGGCAAGAACCACCCGATGGTGACGTCGATGCGCGAGCACAAGGGATATCTGTATCTCGGCGGGCTCTACAATGATCGGATAGGCCGTCTCAAGCTGCCCGACGCTGATCCAACCTGGACGTCACAAGCGTCCTATTGGGGAGCAAACGCATGAACATGTCTGGTCGCATCGGCAGTATCTTCGACAAGTTCATGGGTGGGCGCGGCGATCATTCCATCACGGTTCCGGTCATGGATGGTGCGCTCAAGCCCAACAACTACCTGGAGCGCATTGCCAGCATCTCGATGATAGATGGAGCGGACAATCTGACGATTGCGAGGGGGCAAATGCTGCTCACGTCTGGCAATCAGCTGGTTGAACTTCACGACAACGGAAGTACCTCCATTCGGAGCACTTACGATACCGAGATCACCTTCCTATCCGCATCACCGCAAGGGGTCCTTGCCGTGGGCTTGGACAATCTTGGTATCGCGATCGTCGGTGGTCGGCATGACGGCAAGCGACTTGCCGCGAATCTGTCCGGCCAGCAGCTCAACTGTCCAACGGCAGCCGTTTTCCTGGATGAGGACACGCTGGTCGTTTGCAATGGTTCGAGCGCCCATTCGGCCCTCGAATGGAGCCGGGACCTCTTGAATCTTGGCCGCAGCGGAAGCGTCGTGAGAATTGATCTGGGAGCCGGAAACGCGAGCCTCATCAAAGGAGGCCTGGGATTTCCCTCGGGCATCACCGTAGCAAGGGACGGCAAGCTGGTCATTTCTGAAGCCTGGAAACATCGCCTTTTGGCGCTGGACGTTGTCGACCGCAGCATCGCAACGGTGCTTGCGGATTTGCCGGCATATCCCGGACGGATTCAGCCAGCCAGCCAGAATGGATACTGGCTAACGATGTTTGCGGTCCGCTCCCAGCTGCAGGAATTTGTGCTGCGCGAAAACCGCTACAGGCGCGAAATGATGGAAACCATTGCGCCGGAATATTGGATCGCACCTACGCTTTCGAGCGGACGCAGTTTCAAGGAACCGCTGCAAGCGGGTAGCGTCATCCGACTGGGCATCCACAAACCCTGGGCACCGAGCCGTTCATATGGCCTCCTGCTTCGTCTCGATGACAGCATTCAGCCCATTTGGAGCGCCCACAGCAGGGCCGATGGCCGCCGGCATGGCATCACATCCTGTGTTGAAATCCGCGACAGGCTGTTTATCACCTCCAAAGGTCGCGGCGAAATCCTTGCGCTCGATCATCTCTCTCCGACCGAGCCGGACGACCTCTCGGTTCTCATGGGGTCGGCGGCATGACACCGATTGTCGAACTCAAGGCCGCTACAAAGGATTTTCGCGGCAATCCCGCTTTTTCGGACGTCGATTTTCAGCTGCTACCCGGCGAGATTCATGCGCTGCTCGGCGAGAACGGCGCCGGGAAGTCGACACTGACGAAGATCATCGCCGGAGTCTATCCGCTCAGCAGCGGCAAGATGTTCATTAACGGCCGTGAGGAGAAGCTCGCAACGCCCGCTGAGGGGCTCGCGAAAGGGATAGCCATGGTCTACCAGGAAAACAGCCTGGTTCCATCTATGTCGGTCGCTCAGAACATTTATCTGGGAAAAGAGAAGCCTTTGAACCGGCTTCGCGGCATTTATATTTCCGCTCAGCAATTCCTCCAGTCCCTGAACTTCCACGTTGATCCGTCTGCCATCGTAGGCTCTTTAGGCGCCGCACAGAAGCAGATGGTCGAGATCGCGCGAGCGGTGCATCACAAGGCAAAGGTAATTATCTTCGATGAGCCGACGGCGACCCTCACACCGGAGGAAAAGAGCTACTTCTTCAAGCTGATCAGGAAGCTGAAGGACGAGGGGGTCTCCATCATATTCATTTCGCATGCGCTTGAAGAGGCGCTCATGGTTGCGGATCGGATTACCATCCTGAGAGATGGCAGGCTGGTGGCCTCGGACAAGGCCGCCGCGTTCGATCGGCAGAAGATCATTCAGGCCATGGTCGGTCGAACGCTGACAGATGAGATCTACAGCGGTGCCTCGCGCATGCGCGCTCCAAGGCCGCGTGGCGCAAAAGTGCTCTCGGTGGAAAATCTCTCGATGGGCAATATGGTGCGCAACACATCGTTTTCGCTGTATGCGGGGCAGGTGACCGGGATTTTCGGCCTGGTCGGCTCCGGCCGGACCGAGACGCTGAAGGTGGTATCCGGGGTTCTGAAACGTGATTTCTTTCATGGCGGAGAAGTCAAGATCGATGGCCAGTCCAAGCGCTATCTGGTGCCCGCGCCGGCTGTGCGCGACGGCATTGTCTATGTGACCGAAGAGCGAAAGGCGGAAGGCTTCTTTGAGACGATGAGCATTGCCGAAAACATCTACATGGGCCAGCTCGGCGGACAATCCTTTGGCGGCTTCAACATCGTGTCCATGAAGCAAGCACGATCCGTTGCCGATGAATGGCGTAAACGTCTCAATGTGAGGGCCATCGACCCGGACGCGAAAGTCATCGAACTGTCCGGCGGCAATCAGCAGAAGGTCGTGATTGCCAAAGCGCTCGTCCAGAAGCCTAGACTTGTGGTCTTCGATGAGCCGACGCGCGGCGTCGACGTCGGCGCTATCGCCGAAATCCATACCTTCATAAACCAGCTTGCTGACCAGGGGATCGCAGTCGCGGTAATCTCGTCTTACTTGCCGGAGATACTAAGCCTTTCCGACCGCATCCTCATTGCCCGCCAGGGCAAGATCGTCGAGGAAATGGACCGCCGGATTGCCACGGAAGAAACGATCATGTACGCGGCCGTCCATTAATGAGCGGCGATCGCAAGGTCACGATTGTCGAGGTGGGCCCTCGTGACGGCCTGCAAAACGAGAAAAATATCGTCTCGACCGAGGACAAGCTGAAGCTCATCCGTCTGCTGGCAGATGCCGGTCTCTCTCGTATCGAGGTCACCGCGTTCGTCTCGCCAAGATGGGTGCCCCAGATGGCCGATCATGACGCGGTGATGCGACGGGCGCCGGCGCGGAAAGGCTTGATACGCTCCGTGCTGGTGCCCAACGAGAAGGGTGCCATCGCCGCGATTGCCGCGGGCGCTGACGAACTGGCCGTCTTTACCAGCGCCTCGGAAACTTTCGCGTCCAGAAACATCAACTGCACCATAGCTGAAAGCCTGGAACGATTCGTGCCGGCGATAAGCCTCGCGAGGTCGCACGGCATTCCAGTTCGCGGCTACGTGTCTTGTGCCGTCGATTGTCCTTACGAGGGCGAAATCGCGCCCGAAGCAGCCGCAATGGTTTCTTCGCAACTGATGGACCTGGGTTGCCATGAGATCTCGGTAGCGGACACGATCGGCCGGGGATTGCCGGAACGCGTAAGTCTCATGCTGGAACGCGTGCTCGACCGGGTTCCAGCACCGATGGTAGCCTGCCACTTCCATGACACTTCCGGTCGAGCTCGTGCGAATGTGGACGTCGCGTTGGATTGGGGCATTGCTACGTTCGATAGTTCCGCGGGCGGCCTAGGGGGCTGTCCTTATGCTCCAGGTGCTGCAGGCAACATTGGCACCGGAGTTATCAACTCCCATCTAACACAAAAAGGTTACGCGACGGGAGTTGATCCCGACGGACTTCGACTTGCTGAAGAATTTGCTCGTAGCTTGAGGTAGAGCAATCACCCGCTAACTGTTTGTTTTCGTTGACGAGATGACTTCCCCTCCGGGCCCACCACCAGACGCACGACTCGATCCATCCTGCACCGCCAGCCGAACCTGGGGATGCCTCGCGCGAATAGAGCTCGGCATGATCGATATCGTCATGACCGAGAACGTCCATAAGGCCTCTGCTTCGGCCAGACAAACCCCGAGCGATTTGCTCAGTCCGTGCGGCGTCAGGCCTTTTGGGAGGGCGGCGAGCTTGCACCAATGCGCCATCCCCGTCAGCGACTTGGCGGAGAACGCCTCGCCATTGCCGTTGACCAGGACAGTCTCGCCGCGCCTATCGGCCGCATCCGGTGACCCCTCTGGTCCCAACGCAGACCCGCGACGTCGCCGCGACGGTTGCCAAGCCAAAGTGCAAGCCCTAGCAAGTGCGTGCCGCGGTGCCGAGCGGCCAACGGTTTTCGAATTGCGTCATCGCTTCGCGCGACCACGCTTTCCAGCCGGAATAGGCGGGCCGCCATTCGACCGCCGCTGTGGGGTCGATTTCGATCCAGTCTTGGGGTAGTGCGACATAGACCAGCTTGCGTATGCCCACCAGCAGATGCCTGGCCTCGAGAACATACGACGTATAGGAGCGGGCGCACCGGCCGCCGATCGTCTCTCCAAGGCCGCCAAAAGCGGACATCTTCAAGTCGAGGCCACAGGGTTGGCTGCTTCATTTCAAACGTCTTAACACCGCGCCCACATCCATTTATGCGAGCCCTACCTGGTTCGTCCCTGTACAATCCGGTCAATGATCATGGCGCACAGTAGGATCGCGAAGCCTGCCATAAGGCCCTGCCCCACGGCTGCGTATTGAAGGGCGTTCAAGACATCCTCGCCTAGGCCCTTCGCGCCGATCAGCGATGCGATGACAACCATCGAAAGGCACATCAGGATCGTCTGATTGATCCCAGCCATGATGGATGGCATCGCGAGCGGAAGGTCCACGCGTGTCAAGACAAACCATTTCGTGGCACCATAAGCTTGCGCTGCTTCCCGAATGGCCGGAGGGACGCCTTGCAAGCCAAGCGCGGTCAAGCGCACTACGGGCGGCGTACCGAAGATCAGCGTGGCTATGACTCCGGGCGGCTTACCAATGCCGAACAAAGCAATGACCGGGATAAGATAAACGAAGGCGGGCATCGTCTGCATGAAATCGAGCACCGGCCGCAGCGCCGTGTAGACGCGCGGCCGGCGCCCGCACCAGATGCCGAGGGGGATGCCGATCACCAGGCAGAGGATCGCGGCTGTGCCCAGCAGAGCGACTGTTTCAAGGCTCTTTTCCCAGAAACCAAGGACGGCGAGATAGGCGAGTGCCGCGGCGGTGAAGATAGCGACGCGCGGCCCGGCTAGTTGCCAGGCCAGAATGAGGATGATCGCCATGGTCACAGGCCACGGCATTCCCGTCAGCGCGTAGGACAGCCCGTCCAGCACCAGGGAGATGGCTCCGGTTATCGCACCAAAAAAGCCTTCTCCAGCATGGGAAATCCCCTCCATCAGCCCATCCAGGGTCGAGGACAGGGCAGCCTGCCAGTCGCGATTTGACGGCGCGACCGTAAGCCAGGCGGCCGGCGCCGCCCCGGCAAAGCGATAGGCTGAGAACCCGTAAGCCAGAATGCAGAAAACGAGAGCGCACAGCGAAAGAGGGTAGCTGATTCCGTGCCCCATCGTGGGCGTCGATCGCCATCGCGCAAACCGTCGCTCAAGCAACCGGTTGGCAAGAAAGCCGCTCGCAAGCTTGGCCAGCAGCAACGTGAAGAGGCCCAACCCTATCAGCAGGGGGGCCTTCCCCTTGGCTGCGTCCGCCTGCGAATTCGCGGCGTCTGCCGCCTTCTGCAGGGCTGCCGCCGACGATTTCAAGCCCGCGGCATTGTCCGCTCCCGCTGCCTCCGCGGCCTTTGCCTGTTCTTCGCGTGCTGTCGCCTGCTTGGTCAGCCGCTCGGCGCGTGCCTGTTCGGCCGTGCCAAGGTTGCCGGCGACGCCAACGCCGATTTGCACGACGGCGAACATCTCGAGGAAAAAAGCGATCCAGAACAGGACCACGATGCCACGGGCGGCGGCCCATACCGGCCCGAGCAGGGCTGCAGTGACATTGAACGGCCAGACGGAGTTGCGCGCGCGCCTTATGCGCGCGAACGCATCGACATAATAGGCCGGGTTTTGAACAACGAATTCCGCGACGAGACGATTCTCCGCCGATCGATCCTGCTCGAGCGGCTGTTTGGAAACCGGATCATAGGCGTTCACGACCGTCCGCCCTTTCGCAACCCTTCCAGAAGGACCTGCCGGTCGACGATACCGCCAACGACCCCGTCGCCGTCTATCACCGCGAGCGGCGCGGCATCTCGCGCCGCGAGTTCCACAAGCTCGCCCAGTGGCTGCTGGGAACTCACCTTGCGCAATCGCTCTAGGTCCAGCCCTGAAGGGTTCCGCCTTCTGAAGCTCTCGACAGGTTCCATGATGCGACCGGCGGTGATCACCTTCAGCCGCGATATGTCCGCGACGAACTTGGCGACATAATCGTGCTTGGGAACGGTGACGATATCCTCGGGCGTGTCGATCTGGATGATGACGCCATCCTTCATGATGGCGATGCGGTCGCCGATGCGGATCGCCTCGTCGAGATCGTGGGTGATGAAGACGACCGTTTTGCCCATCGAACGCGACAACGCCAGGAATTCATCCTGAAGCTGCCGCCGGATCAAGGGGTCGAGCGCGCTGAACGGTTCGTCCATCAGGAGAATCGCCGAATCCGCCGCGAGCGCGCGGGCCAGCCCTACGCGCTGCTGCATGCCGCCCGACAGTTCGTGGCAATAGCGGTCGCCCCAATCGGAAAGATTGACCTTGGCGAGCGCTGCCTCGGCAACATCAAAACGCTGCTGCTTGCTGGCCCCCTGGATCTCCAGGGGAAGCGCCACGTTGTCGCGCACGGTCCGGTGTGGAAGCAGCCCGAAACTCTGGAACACCATGCTGATCTTGCGCGACCGCAGCGCCCTCAGTTCGGCCGGAGCTTTCGCCATGATGTTCTCGCCGTCGACGAAAATCTCTCCGGCGGAAGGTTCGAGAAGGCGGTTGATGTGGCGGATCAGCGTCGATTTCCCGCTGCCCGACAGGCCCATCACGCAGAAGATCTCACCCGGGCGGACCGATATGCTTACATCGGCTACGCCCACGACGCAGCCGAAGCGCTTGATGACTTCGTCCCTGTCCAGCCGATCGCGCTGGATGGCTGCCATTGCCTCCGGCGCGCGGGCGCCGAAGACCTTCCAGACCCCCCTCATCGCGATCGCGGTAGCGGCCGGATGAAGGTCAGTTTTCAACGATAAGGCCATACCAAGGGGCGCCCACGATTATCCCATCTGATTTATCTTCAGGCTGCCAAGGACCGGTCAGCCAGCGGGCGCAATTCCAGCGCTTCGCGACGATCAGCGGCCGAACCACTTTGCGACGTCGCCGGGGTGAGCCTTGATCCACTCCTTGGCCACCTCGTCGGCAGGCTGCTTGTCGACGATGATCGCATAAGCCCATTTGCTGATGTCGTCCGGATTGAACTGGGTCCGCTCCAGCGCGGCGGCCAGATCGGGCTGACGCTGTGCAAGCGAGGCAGCATAAGCGACGTGCACGGTGGTGTCAGCATAGGCCGATGAGACTTTCGACTTTTCGAACCATTGAGGGTCATCGTTGGGCTGCACGACGACAAATTTTGCCGGATCATTTTTCGGCTCGGTCAGGAAAGCGAGCTTGTAGCGGGCGAAATTCTGGTGCGGGCTGTAGCAGTAGCCGACCCATGGCTTGTCGGCTTTCGCGGCGCGGTCGAGCGAAGCTGCCGCCACCGCCTCGTCGGTCACCTGTAAGTCGAAGAAATCGGCAAAGCCGTAGTCGCGGGCCCGAACCTTCTCGATGTTGGTCGATTGCCAGCCCG
This sequence comes from Mesorhizobium loti, assembly GCF_013170705.1. Lineage (NCBI taxonomy): Bacteria > Pseudomonadati > Pseudomonadota > Alphaproteobacteria > Hyphomicrobiales > Phyllobacteriaceae > Mesorhizobium > Mesorhizobium loti. The sequence continues at coordinate 2,752,761 of NZ_CP033334.1, forward strand.
ATGCGCCGATCCACATTTCGCCCTTGCCGTCGCCATTGGTATCGAACAGTTTGGCGTTGTCGGGATTGGCGAGGTCGGAGACATCCTTGATGCCGTATTTGTCGACGGTGACCTGGGTGACGCAGTAGCCTTGCTTGGCCTCGTAGCCGTTCTGCGCCAGCTTCACGGTGCCGGCACCCTTTACGTATTTGTCGACCAGGCCCTGCTGATTAGGCAGCCAGACGTCCGGCCAGATGTCGACCTCGCCCTTGTTGCGTGCCATCGCCTCCCAGATCACTGGAACAGCGGTTGTGGTGACGGTCGAGATGTCCAGCCCGAGTTCCTGCTCGGCGGCGTCCTTGATGACGTTCATGACCGCCGTCGCGGTGGCGTAGTTAGGATCAGGCATCGTAACGTCAGCGGCGATCGCCGATGAGACGGGCGCGAGAAGCAGGACGCCGAAAGCTCTTTCAAGAAGGTGGTATTTCATGTCGTTCCCCAATCGAAGTTGCGCTGAATTCGTTTCAGTCTATTCAGCAGGTTAGCGGAACGTGCAGCCAATCCGTCCTAAATTTCCTCGCATTAGGAAAAACGATGGACCGCATAAGGCTACACATCGCGATGAAACGTCCCGCTCAGAAATAGGCCTGGTCAGGCTCGCTCGCCTTGCGTCCAGCGATGAAGGCCTGCAGCGCTTCGTCGATTGCCGGGTCGAGGCCGGGATCCTGATAGTCGTCGAGCAGCCGCTTCCACTGCCGGTTGGCGCGTTGTGCGGCGTCGAGCCGCCCGTCCTCGTTCCACTGTTCGAAGGAATTGTTATCGCTGCTGGACGACCGGTAGAACGCAGAGAGGAAATTGGACTGCGTATGCGCACTGCCAAGGAAATGCGACCCCGGTCCAACCGCTTCGATCGCTTCCATCGCCTGCGCATTGACCGAGAGATCGATGCCCTCGAACAGGCTGGCGACCTTACCGCAGAGATCAGCGTCGATGATGGTCTTCTCGAAGCCGGTGACCAGTCCGCCTTCCAGCCAGCCGGTGGCGTGATTGATCACGTTGGCGCCGGCAAACATCGACATTAGAATGCCCCACGTCGCTTCCTGTTCGGCCTGGGCGTCGGGAAGCTTGGAGGCCGACAATGAGCCGACCGTGTGGAACGGCACACCAACGCGGCGCGCCAGCTGCCCGCATGCAAGCACCATCTTTCCCGCTTCCGGCGTTCCGAATGTCGGCGCGCCGCTCTGCATCGAGATGGTGCTGGCGAAGCTCCCCATCAGGCACGGCGCTCCCGGGTTGATCAACTGCACGAGAGAGAGACAGGCGAGCGCTTCGGCCAGCACCTGCGCCAGCGTGCCGGCGACCGTGCAAGGGCTCATCGCGCCGGCCAGCGTCCAAGGCGTGCACGCGACCGGCTGGTTGTTGCGAGCATAGACCTTCAAAGAGCCGGACATGTTGGCGTCGAGAACGAGCGGCGCATTGGTGTTGGCCACGTTGTAGAGCACGGCGTTGTTGGCGACGAATTCCTCGCCGAAGACGATCTTGGCCATGTCGACCGCATCCTGTGCCCGCTTGGAACCGATGAAGGCGCCCATGAACGCCCGGTCCGAATGACGGATATGCGTGTAGAGCATGTCGAGGTGCCGCTTGTTGGCCGGCAGGTCGACAGGCTCGCAGACGACGCCACCCGAATGGTGCAAATGCGGGATCATGTGGTGGATCTTCACCAGGTCGCGAAAGTCGCCGATCGTGGCATAGCGCCGGCCCCGGTCGAGGTCGTGGACGAAAGGCGGCCCCCAGGACGGGCATAACACGGTGTTGTCGCCGCCGATCATAACCGTATTGGCGGGATTGCGGGCATGTTGCTTGAACTGGGATGGAGCGGTGGCGCGGATGATCTTGCGGCACATGCCCGGCTCGAAGCGTACCCTCGTGCCCTGCACGTCGGCGCCCGCGTTGCGGAAGAGATCAAGGATTTCGGGATCGTCATGGAACTCCATGCCGATTTCCTTGAGCAGCCGGTCGGCGTTCGCCTCGATCAGGCTCAAACCTTCTTCGTCCAGGATATTGAAGGTGCCGATCCTGCGATTGATATAGGGACGGCGCGGCGCCTGCTGCGCGGTACGGCTGCCCTGTCTTCCAGCACGGCCCCCGGTTCGTGGCGCTGACGTTTCGGTCGTGATCGTCGCATCCTTGTCCATTTTCTTCTCCGATCTCAGGCAGGGGTCAAGGCAACCGGTTCGCCGGCACCGAGGCCGCGAACGCGCAAATTGCCGGGATCGTAAGGGGGTTCTGGCAGTTCTCGCGCCGGGAACTCCTTGCCCAGGATGGAGACGGTCAGCCCATCCGCCGAGATGCCTGGCCGCAGATAGGCAAGGGCAACGGTCTTGCCGATGCGGAAGCCGTGGGCGCCGGACGTGACGATGCCGACAGGCCGATCCGCCTGCATGACAGAATGGGCGTAGAAGGGCAGCTGTTGACCGTCATCGTCGATTTCAAGAAGAACCATTTTCCAGGCGCCGTCGCCAACGCGTGCGAGCATGGCCTCGCGGCCGACGAAAGCGCGCCCCTCGGTTTTGACCAGAGTGTCGAGTCCGGCTTCCAGCGGCGTTCGCTCCGTCGTCAGATCAGCGCCCCAGGCGCGATAGCCCTTCTCCAGCCGCATCGCGTTCAGGGCGTAGATACCGAACGGCCGCAGGTCGAAACGCCGGCCGGCCCTCGTAAGCGCATCATAAAGATTGCCGACCTGCACAAGCTGGACGTGGAGTTCCCATCCCAACTCGCCGGCATAGGAGACCCTGAGGGCCGCGGCCTTGATGCCGGCGATGCGAATGATCTGGGCCGAGAGCCAGGGGAAAGCAGGATTCGACAGGTCGACCTCGCTCACCGTTTCGAGCAGGTCACGGGCGCGCGGGCCCATGATGGCCAGCACGCCGCGCTTTTCGGTTACGTTCTCGATCGTGACGTCCGCAAAGGCGGCTGCGCGCACGCGCAGCAGATCCTCGTCGTGCCTTTCGGCGACCGCCGCGCTGGTGAGATAAAAGGCCTCGTCGCCAAGGCGCGTCACGGTGAATTCCGAGGCAACACCGCCCTTTGACGTCAGCGCGTGGACGAGGCCTATGCGGCCCTGGCGTGCCGGCGGCCGATTGGCGCCGAGAGAAGCCATGAATGCGCCGGCGCAAGCGCCGGTGATCTCGAACTTGGAGAAGGCCGACAGGTCGATGACGCCGACGCCGTCGCGCACGGCAAGGCATTCGTCCCGCACCGCATTGAACCAGCCGGGCCGGCGAAAGGTAAGCGGCACGTGTCGATCGCCTCCGCCGGCGGCGAACCAGTTCGGCCGCTCCCAGCCATAGGCGGCACCGAGCACCGCTCCCTGGTCTTTCTGCATGTCCAGCGCGGGCGTCGTGCGGCGCGGGCGTCCGGCTTCACGTTCCTCATTGGGAAAATGAATGCCGAATTGCAGGCCGAATCCTTCGACCGCCTTGTCGATGCGATAATCGCGGTCGGCATAATTGCCGAAGCGGCGCGGATCGATGGCGAGCGCATCGCTTGGCGGCGCACCGCCGACGATCCAATCGGCAAGGAAGCTTCCGGCGCCGCCGCCTTCCATGACACCCATGCTCGACCCGGTCAGCAGCCATGCATTGCCGAGACCGAAGGCCGGGCCGATCAGCGGATTGGCATCCGGCGTGAAGGTGATTGGACCATTGACCACCGTCTTGATGCCAGCGTTGGCGAGCGCGGGAACGCGCTCCATCGCCAGTGCAATGATGTGCTCCACGCGGTCCAGATCGGGCGGCAGCAGTTCCATGCCGAACGCCGGCGGGACGCCGTCGACCGCCCAGGGCTGGGCCGACTTCTCGTACGGGCCGACAATGTAGCCGTCGCGCTCCTGGCGAAGATACCAGCTCTCCTCCGGATCACGGATGATCGGCAGTTCCTTGGCCCCGGCGGCGATGCGGTCCGCAATCTCTGAAACGGTGTCGGTCACGACATATTGGTGCAGCATCGGCACGACTGGCAGGTCAAGACCCATCATGGTGCCAATCTCGCGGCACCAGGTGCCGGCGGCGTTCACCACATGCTCGGCAACAATGTCGCCTTGCGCCGTGCGCACAAGCCACTCGCCCGATGCCTTGCGCTCGATTGCCAAGACCTGATTGTGGCGGATGATCTCGGCACCTCGCGAGCGCGCGCCGACCGCCATCGCATTGGTCGCCAACGTCGGGTCGACATGACCATCATTGGGTTCGAAGATCGCACCGATGATGCCTTTCGTCACGCAGAGCGGATAGATGTCCTGGAGTTCACGCGGGCTCAGGATATGGAAATCATGACCGACGAACCGGCCGAGGCCTTGCACATGGCGGAATTCATCCATTCGATCCTTTGACCGGGTGATGCGCAGTGCGCCGCTTGGGTGAAAGCCGGTCGGCAGCCCGGTTTCGGCTGTCAGTGTTTCCCGGTAAAGCCGCACCGAATGAGCGCGCATCGCCATGATCGTGGCGTTGTGGGCGAAATGCGTGCAAAGCCCCGCCGCATGCCAGGTGGAGCCTGCGGTGAGCTCATGCTTCTCGACAAGGGTGACGTCGCTCCAACCACGCTTGGAGAGATGGTAGAGCAGGGACACGCCCATGGCGCCACCGCCGATGATCACGACGCGGGCATGCTGTCTCATGAGTTTCTCTCCTCGCGTGGGCGCATCCTGGCGCCAGTCGGATCATAGGGGGGCCTGTCGAGCGGCCGGAGCGCATGGCGTGTGCCGGCGACTGCGATTTCGTAGCGGGACGCCTGCATCCGCGCCGCTGTCTCGCCGGGCTCGCAAGTGATGTAGCCAAGGCAAAGGCTCAAGTCGGTGCGGAAACCAAGACCGCCCGACGTCGTCAAGCCGGCAAGCTTTCCGTCCCGGTAGATGGGTTCGTCATGAAGAAGGAGCGGGTTGGCGTCCACCACCGCGAAGTGCATCAACCGGCGCTTCACGCCTTCGGCCTTTTGCGCCAGCAGCGCTTCACGACCGATGAAATCGCCTTTCTTCCAGGATACGGCAAAGGATAGGCCCGCTTCCAAAGGGGTATCCTTTGGCCCGATATCGTGTCCCCAATGGCGATAGGCTTTTTCCAGCCGGCAGCCGTCCAGTGCATAGTGACCGCAGAAGACAAGACCGTGCGCGGCGCCTGCCGCCGCGAGCGTGGCCAGCAAATGTTGCGCGCACTCAACCGGCACGTAGAGCTCAAAGCCGAGTTCGCCGACAAAGCTGACACGCGTTGCCCGGACATCGGTCATTCCGATGTCGATGCGCCGCGAGGTCGAGAACGGAAACGCCGCATCTGAAAGATCGGCGTCGGTCAGGCTCTGCAGCAGTTCGCGCGAACGTGGCCCCATGACACCGAGGACGGCTTCGGACGATGTCAGGTCGAAGACCGAAGCATTGAGATCGAGATCCTGTGCATGATGCCGAATCCAGGCAAGATCCTTCTGTCTCGTCGCCGCGCCGGAAATGACCCGGAATGTGTCCTCGCCACTTCGCAGAACCGTCACGTCGGCCTCGATGCCGCCTCGCGGGTTGAGAATTTGCGTATAGACGGCGCGGCCTTCGGCGACATCGATGTCGTTGGCACACAAATGCTGCATCAGCTTCACCGCGTCGCACCCGGTGACCTCAAGCTTGGTGAAGGGAGAGAGCTCAAACAGGCCGACGCCTCGAGACATGCGGTCGACTTCGGCCTTGGCGGCAGCCCACCATTTTTGGGCGCCCACGGAATAGTTGGGGGTCCGACCGGCCTCATCCTGGCCGAACCAGAGCGGACGTTCCCAGCCGGTTGGCGCGCCAAACACGGCACCGGCATCGGCGAAGGCCTGGTGAAAGCCGGAACGCCTGATATCGCGTCCCGCGGTCGCCTGCTTGTAGGGCCAGTGCATGCGAAAGAGATCGGCGACCGCCTCCTCCATCCTGGCCCCGACGAAGGACCGCGCCGCAGCGGACCGGTCGAAGCGGGCAATGTCGAGCGCCCACAGATCGAGGCCGGGTTCTCCGTCGACGATCCATTCGGCCATAGCCTTGCCCGCTCCCGCCGACGACATCATGCCGGTCGAGTTGAAGCCGGCGGCGACATAAAAACCGCGCAGATATGGTGACTCTCCCATGAGCGGCCTTGTGTCGGGTGTGAAACTCTCCGGGCCATTCATGAAGTGCCTGATGCCGGTTTCGGAGAGCGCCGGCAGAAGCTTCAGCCCAGCCGACATGAACGGCTCGAACTGATTCCAATCCTCGGGCAATTCGAGGAAAGGCCTGCTGCCCGCCGGTCCGCGAATGTCAAAAATCTTGGCATTCGGCTCGAACCCGCCAAGGACCAGCTTTCCGGAATCACCCTTGATGTAAATGCCTTCATCAAGGTCGCGAACGATCGGGAACGGATCCTGCAGGCCCGCAACCGGCTCCGTCACCACATACATATGCTCGACGGCCTGCAGCGGCACGGGTACGCCGACAAGAGCGCCGATATCGCGTGCCCAGGCGCCGGCGCAGTTCACGACCGTCTCGCAGTCGATAATAGTGCCGGAAGCGAGCTTGACGCCGGCGACGCGGCCGTTCTTCGTCACGAAGCCTGCGCAGGCCACCCCCTCCAGGATACGAATGCCGGCGACACGGGCGCGTTTTGCATAGGCCGCGCAGATGTCGACTGGATTGGCCTGACCGTCTTCCTCGACCCACAGCGCACCCTCGATATCGTCGACGACGATACCGCGCACGCGCTCCGATATGCTGGCTTGATCGACGATCTCGACCTTCAGTCCGCAGACATCGCCCATATGCGCGATGCGTTTCAGCTCGTCCATCCGCTCCGGCCGTCGCGCCAGCCAAACGCCGCCCGTCCGCCGATAGCCGGAGGCCTGTCCGGTCAGTTCCTCAAGGCGCGGAAACAGTTCCGTCGCGTACTGCGCAAGCTTCGTCAGGTTGAGGCTGGCGCGCAGCGGGCCGACGATCCCGGCGGCATGCCAGGACGTGCCGCTGGTCAGTTGGTTGCGCTCCAGCAGGACCACATCGGGCATCCCGAGTTCGGCGAGATGATAGGCGATGCCCAGGCCGATGACGCCGCCGCCAATGATCACGATGCGTGCGCTGTCATTCACCGAGTCGATACCTTTGTTGGTTGCAACGGCGCGATCTTTTCCATCGAACCACTTGCACTCAACCGAATTTTTGCAACATTAGGAAAACTTATGAAGCCTCGATGCGTTGGGAGTTGGTAAGTGAAGACCGGCAGTTTCGATTTCAATCTGTTCCGATCCATCGAGGTTTTCGCCGCCGTGGTCGAGACAAGACATGTCACCCAAGCCGCGCAAATGCTGGGCATGACGCAGTCCGCAGCGTCCCAGCATCTGAAGAACCTGGAGACCGCCCTTGGCGTCAGCCTGATCGATCGCAACCTCAGGCCGATCGAACTTACCAAGGCGGGAATAGCACTTCATCGGCGCGCCATCGTCATACTGGCCGAGGTCGAGGGGCTTCGCACGGATGCGCGCCGCGTCAATGCCGCGCCGCTGCCACTGCTGCGCGTCGCTCTCCTTGCATCCATCGCCACAACATTGGCGCCAGCCCTGTCCGTGCTTGCCCGCAAGACCTTCGGCATTCCCGAGCTCAGCCTCTTCGCGGGCCTGGCTACGGACCACGTTGCCTTGCTGCGGGCCAGGCGAGCGGATCTCGCCGTCACATCCGGCGAACTCTTTGAAATCGAAGGCCTTACGCGCTATCCGATCATGACTGAGAAGTTCTTGCTGGTGACGCCGAAAGGGTTCGCGGGGGATGTCGGTGACATAACGAAGCTTTCGAAGAAGCTCGCCTTCGTACGGTTTTCGCGCGAGACACCGGTGGGGCTGCGGGTCGATCAGCATTTGAGCCGGCTGCGCATCGAGATACCCCGCTCCATGGAAGGAGACCGCTCCAGTGTGGTGATGGCACCGGTCGCGTCCGGTATGGGTTTTGCGATCCTGACGCCAACACTGCTCATCGATGGCCTGGCCGAAGGCATGGAGATTGATGTACACCCCTTGCCCTTCACCGGACTGACGCGCAACATCCTGCTCGTCGCGCGGGAGCGCGAACTGGGGAACCTGCCGGAAGCCTTCGCCGCGCGCACCGCCGAAGTCCTGACCCAAGCGATCAGCGCACGCCTGCCCGACCTTCCCGCCGACTGCTACGTCGTCGACAGTCCCGCATCGCATGACTAATCGGCTCCATCATTTATCCTGATGGGCGATTTTGCCCCGTGCGCGCCCTTCACATTCTGTGTTCAATCCCCCCGGTTTCAAACACGCAGGAGGCGGGCATGAATGCTCCTCACGTTCATTCGAATCTGGAGGTCGACTGGTCGACCGAGTCCATCGTCGAGCGAAGGAACCGCTTCTATTCCGCTTCGCAGCGGAAGTTCGTTCCCTACAAGGAGCCGCTGATCCTGAAGCGTGGAAAAGGCCAATACGTCTGGGACGAAAAGGACCAGAAATACATTGACCTTCTTGGCATGAACCTTTGCATTTCGGTCGGCCATGCCCACCCGCAGGTGGTGAAGGCGGCCACCGAGCAACTGGCTGAACTGACCCACTGTACGACGATGTTCTATCATCCGGTTCCCGCCCAGTATGCCGAGGAACTCGCTGCAACGATGCCTGCGGGGCATGACTGGGTGGTGCATTTCACAAACAGCGGCGCGGAAGCAATCGATCTCGCCTTGCTGATGGCGCGCACGCATACGGGCAATATCGACATGCTTGCGCTTGCCTCGAGCTATCACGGCGCCACCTTCGGGGCTCAGTCGGTGACCGGAATCTCGGGATTTCGTCACCCCGTCCCCCAGCTTGGAGGCGTGACCTTCGTGGCCGAGCCCAACCAATATCGTGGCGCTCATGGCGAAGGGGTCGAGCCGTATCTGGGCGAGGTCGAGCGCGCCATAGCCAGTTCGACCAGCGGCCGGCTTGCCGGGATGATTGTGGAGCCGGTCCAGGGCTACGGCGGCATCGTACCGATGCCCCAGGGCTATATTTCTGGCGCTTTCGAACGCGTTCGCGCAGCCGGTGGCGTTTGCATCATTGATGAAGTGCAATCCGGCGTCGGACGTACGGGCGATGCCTTCTGGGCGTTCGAATCCCATGGCGTCGTTCCTGATATTGTCGTTGTCGCCAAAGGCGTCGGCAATGGCATCCCGCTGGGCGCCGTCATCGCGAAGCGAGACGTCGCCGAGTCCATGGCTGATAAATTCCTGTTTCATACCTACGGAGCCAATCCTGTCGCATGCGCTGCCGGACGCGCGGTGCTCAAGGTCATCCGTGAAGAACGACTGCAAGAGAATGCACGCGCCGTTGGCGGCGCCCTGAAGACGAGACTGGAGGAACTCAAGAAGCAGTATCCCTTGATCGGCGACATCAGAGGACAAGGTTTGATGCTTGCGATCGAACTGGTGAAAGACGGGACTACGAAGGAACCTGCACCGGAGGCGGCAATCGCGGTATTCGAGGAGACCCGACGCAACGGCCTCGTTGCGAGCCGCTCGGGTCCCTACCGGAACGTTATCCGTATGTGCCCGCCACTTTGCCTTTCGATGGCGGATGTCGAGGACGTAATGGACCGCTTCGTCCGCAGCTTCCGGACAGCGACACTCTGATGACTGATATCCGCGTTCGATGGGCAACGGAGAGTGAATCGAATAGTGGCCATCCGCCGATCCTCTCTCCAAGCCCGAAAGCTGCCGTACGCTCACCTTCGGGCGGCGGCTAACATGAACATTTTCCGACCGATAGCTTTTGGCAAAATCGGGCGTTGATAGCTGATTACAGCGAGGTCAGCCGAATTGCGGATTTGATTGCGCTCTGGTGGCAACATGATGCGCCGATCGGCCCGGATGAAAACCCGTATGGAGGAAGCGACCCCTCGCGAGTCCTGCAGCGGTTACTGGATTTTTGCCTCTCTCGCAGTCTTCACGTCGTTTAGGCCCTTCAGGGCCTCGCGGCTCCCAGTCCCAGCGGCGGCGCGGAAAACCTGCTCGGCATCGGCAAAGCGGCGTAGCTTCAGATAGGCATAGCCGCGCAGTACCATGAGGCCCGTGCGCTCCGGCGCAATGCGCGACCGCTCATCCAGCGCCATGATCGTCTCGACATAACGGCCTTGATCGAAGGCGCTGTTGGCCTGGTTTTCCAGGAGTGCTGTCTTTAGTTGCGCGCTACGGTCGGCATCTTGCGGCGCCTTGGACGCCGCGACCGCGGCCATATCCGACAGTCCGGCGCGCAGGTACGCTAGGCTTTGCCCGTAGGCGGCATCAGCGCGGGTCTTGCCGGTACCGTGCAGAGCCACTTCGAAAGCCGCGACCGCCTCCATCGGCCGGTTCGCGCCCATCAGGCACCAGCCCCGCGTCAACGCCCGAGCCGGCGCCAACCCGGTCGGGTCAAGTGTGCTGGAGCAGCCGCGCGCCTGCTGTTTTGTCATTCCGCCCACCCGCACATTGTCCTGGCCTGTGCCGGTCTGGTTTGTCGCCTGCTCCCGGCTGGCACGTTGACGCGCGCGCGCGCCGGTCCCCGCGCCCTTGCCGAACGCCGACGTCTCGATGCTTCGCTCGCCCACCGTGGGGATGCGTTCGGAACGTCCCGCCCAGGCGGCCTGTATGGCCCGCGCGCCGGCCTTGTCGCCGGTCTTCCACAGCGTCAGCGCCAGCCCATAGGCGGAAGGTTCGTCGTCTGGCTTCCAGTCAAGCGCCAGCTTGAACCATTGTGCCGCCGTTTGCGATTGGTTGAGGCCGTCCGCATACCAACCCAGTTGTTGCGCGGCGGCGGCGTCCTTTGCTGCATAGATGGCCTGGACCATGCGCTGGAGCACGTCCGGACTAATTGGCGCTTGCGGCGTCACCGCCAGCAGATTGGCTACCGCGGCCAGGTAGACGCGACGCGTGTCGTCGTTGGTGTCGCGCCAAGGATAGAGGATGTCCTCGGCATCGGCCGAGCGCTCCTGTTGGATCAGCGCCAATGCCAAGCCCTGCGAGGCGGCGGCCGTGTTTTCCTTGTCATGGGCCTTGCGAAACCAGTTTTCTGCCTCTTTCGGGTTCTCACGGCGCACGAAGTACCAACCCAGCAGCAGGTCGTCGGAGGACAGGCCGTCCTGATCTGCCAGCGTCTGGACGGTGGCGATGTCCGTCGGCGCCACGATTAGCTTCGGATCGGCATCGCCATTGGCCAGGCTTTGCCTCGCAATGTCGTTGCGCACGCTTGCGAACTCACCTTTGCCGTCTGCTGTCTTCTGCTCGGTCGCGAGAAGCTGGTCCAGGTCCGCTCGTGACAGCAGCGGCAGCGCCTTTTGGATGGTGGCGACACGTTCCTCGGGTTTCTTGCAATTGTTCAGCACGTAAAGATAGGCGTCGCGCGCACGGTCCTTGCGGTCCGTCTGCGCGAAGGCTTCCGCGACCCGCCACAGCACATCGACATCACCGCAGGTCAACAGGCTGGAATTGGCCGACCCGATACGGATGACGGTGTCGTATTGCTTGAGGTCGGACGCGTTGACCAGTTGTTCCCTGGCCTCCGCGACGGCCAGCCGGGCGAGCAGATCCGGCGGGGCCTGCCAGCCCGGTTGCGCGGCCTGCCTGTCGGCGATGGCCTTGCGCACCTCGGCGAGCTTGCCCTCGGAATAGAGTTTCCAGATCTGGTCAAGTCGCGGGTCGCCTGCCTGGCTGGGCGCCAGTGGGTTCTCCGGCGGTGTCCATTGCGGATACAGTGCCTTCAACCTGGCGATCTCCGCCTCGAGCCGTCTCGTGTCGCCCTTGGACGCGAAATAGCGCAGCGCCGTTTCGTCAACTTGTGGCGGCGGCGTGGCAGCGGAATTCGCCGCTGGAGGACCGGTCGTGGACGCCGAATTCGTCGTTGGGGCAGTCGTCGTCGCGCTCCGCCCCGCCTGCGCGACCGTTGGCGGCTGCGAGTAGCCTGCCTGCGATTGTCCGCCGCCGGTGGCGATTTGAACGTCACTCGGAATCGGCGGAACCATATCGAAATAACCGCCGTGGAGCGCGACCGCTCCGAGTAGCCCTATACCGGCGGCCGTGAGCATGAACAGCTTCATAGGCACTCCGGTTCGTGACGCCGTGCATAGGAGAGCGCAAGCAGATGCAAGGTCGAGGGATAGTAGTCGGTCGGGGCAAATGACTGCACGCTGTCAGGCAGTTTCTTGCCGTCGATGACGCAGGCGACCAGCGCTGGGATGATGCGGTAGCCCGCATCGTCGAGCAGTTGCCGCGTCTGGCCGTTGGCGACGTCGACGATGCGCAGCCTCCCTTCGGGGTCGGCCATATGCACTGCGAACGGCTCCAACAGTGCACGGTCGCGAATTCCCGCGCGGATGAGATAAAGCGGGATGCGGATCGCGTTGTAGCCAAAGTTCTGGGGAAACCCGTCGGCGGCGCGTGGCGCAGCCTTCAGCGACACCCAGTCCGGCGGCAGGCCCGCTTCCCCGATCTTCATTGTGGTCGCGATCAGGGCGCGGCCATTGTTGGCCAGCTCGCGCCACGGACCGTCCGGCGCCAGCTCGGCCATCACCGGCAGTGCCTCGAACACCCAATAGGACGGGTTGACGACGGGACCATCCTGGCGGTCGGCGGCGCCGAACCCGGCATTGCCAGGCTTGAGCAGAACAGCATCGCCCACCCGTTCCAGGCCGCCTGCGGCCAGCGCCGAGGCGATCGTGGCGGCGGCGGTGGTCAGGTCGGGGCGACGCCAGGCGGATCCGGCGAGCGCCAGCCCATAGGCGATCAGCAGATCGCCATCGGTAGCGTTGTTGGTGTCGGTTACGCGCGGCGTCGCGGAGGGGTCCCATTTCCAGGCCGCCAACCCGTCATTCCGCAACAGCATCTCGGTGCGGGTAAATGCCCAGATGCGATCGAAATCACCCCTGTTGTCGGCAAGATATGACAAGAGCAGTCCGTATCCCTGACCTTCGCTGTGACTGATGCCGGCATTGGCATTGTCGACGATTCGGCCGGCCGGGTCGAGGAACTTGTCCCGGTAAAGGGTCCATTCCGCCGTGGTGATGGCTGCGCCTGCCACCGCGGGCGCGGATTGGGCGGTCAGGATGGAAACCATCGCTGCCAGCATCATCACCCTCAGCCTACTCATCGTCTCCTGCCCAGAGAACCGAGCAGAACGGATGTGGCGAAGCCAAGCAGGATCGACAGCACAATCAGCACCACGGCATAGGACAGCGCATTGGCTGAGAGCCAATTGGCGATGATCAGGCGATAGTTCGACAGCGAAAACGGCTGTGTCTCGACGAAGTCGAAACGGGTGGCGGGCATGGAAACAACCTTATCGTCTCCAGCATCCACAGAGGTGATATGACCCGTCATTTTGCGCCAGGCGCTCTGACCGCTCAAGGACCGCACACCGTCCTGTAACGCATTGACGGATGGCGCCGTGACCAGCGTCCAGGTTGCCTCGCCCGTTGGGCTCTCTTGCTGGGCCACGACGATGCCCACACTTCCCTGCGGCGCAAACGGTGCCTCCGGCCCAGGGAATATGCGTAACGAATTCATCGAGATGTTGAAAGTCCGACTCATCCAGTCCTCGAACGAACTGACCTGGCCGCGCCAGCCGCTGCCGCGCAGCTTTTCACGCCACTGGTTGAATGTCGCGTCGGTGTCGGGATGAATGGAGCTCACGCGTTCGCCCCATGTCGAGCCGGCGTCGCTCGCCACGCCCACCTGCGCCAGGACCGCCGCCGGCACTTGCGAAATAGCGCTGATGAACAGTGCATTCCTGTCGTTGACGGCGGTTGCCGCGCTCAACGTGTCGACCGGGATCAGGCGGCCCGCCGCGACCGACATGCGCGCCAAGAGCGTGACCCCGGCGGAGACCGTCTCGGGCTGTGTACGATCCATGATCAGCGGAGTCGCGTATTCGGCGATGCTGTAGGGATAGCCGGTTCCGCTTGTCCCCGCGAGATTGGGGATTCTGGCCACTCGCGCGAAGGCGGGCATCACGAATTCGGAGCTGTCGAATACGGCGAAACGTTGAGCGCCCTCCGCCGTGGCGCCGGGCGCGCAGATCGCGTCGACCCCGGTCATGAGCACAGCCTCGATGGCGATGGTGTTGTCGCCTGGTCTGAAGTGCCGCATCGTCACCTTGATCGGCAGGTGGCGCAGGATCTCGCCTCCCGAGGTGGTAATCGGCACGGTCGCCGCGATGCTGTCGTTGACATAGACGTCGATATGACTTCCCGGCAGCACTTGCTGCGAATAGGCGGCATCAAGCAGGATCGTCGCCTGACCGTAGGACTCGGCGTAGAAATCCGAAGGCACGCCCACCGCGAAGTCGGTGCGCACCCTGCGCCCGGCGAATTCGAGCGTGCTGACCCCCAGTTCGGAAAACGTCAATCGGCGTGGACCCAGCAGCATGGGGACGTCCGGCGTGCGCCATGTGCGCGTCGCAAGGCTGGTCCGCAGGCTGCCGCGCGGGCGGTCGACCTGCTTGGCGATGTCGTCGATAGCAAGGTCGACCGCCTGCCAACTCGGCCCGCTCACCACCAATGTCGAAGGGCCGAGCGTGGGATCGTCGATCAGCGTCGCGCTTGGCCCGGCCTCCGCGCTGGCTGGTACGGCCGCCAGCACCTTGGACAAGTCTGCGGCCGGCCCCAGGACGATATTTGCCACACCCGGCTTCGTCGCGGCGGGGCCGGCCTCGCTCACGGCGAAGGCCTGGTTGGGCATGTTAGCCATCAGCGCCATGGCCTCGCCAAGGCGCACCGCCGGCGCGGTGGAGACGGTCTGGCTCATCGACGGCACGATGAGGTTGAATGTCGTGGCGCCGGCGTCATCGACGCCGATGGCGCGCAGGTCCTCGACGCGTTTCCAGCGCCCGGCCTCGGGATCGTCGAAGGAAATGAAGGTCCTGCTCGTATCGATCTGCGTCCACAATTCATAGGTCGATTCGACGGTGCAATCGGTGCGGTGCCGCTGCACCGCGGACATGGTGATGTCGTTGAGGCCGGCATGCAGCAGCTTTGCCGGGATGGCGACAGACATATCGGAGGGATTGTCCGAGGAGGCGATCGGCGCATCGACGAGATCGCTGCCATTGACCGACACTTTCAGACGCGACGCTTCGGGCGCTACGACGACGGCGTTTTGATAGCCGAGGTGGAAGTCGGCCTTCGAAGCCGCCTGTTCCGGTGTCAGGAAGATCGACCAGGAGCGCCGCGAATATTCGCCGGAAAACACCAGTTCGGCGAACGGCACGACATAGCGTCGTGCGGAAGGCACGGCCGGTTGCGGCGTCGCGGCCGCCATCGGTGCTGTGCTACCCGGCGCGGACGCATCCGGCGGTGCAACAGGCGCGGCGGGTTGCGGCGCCGGCGTCACGATCGCCGGCGCTTCTTTCGACATGTCGAACGGGCTGGTCTGGGCCATGGCCGGCGACACGGCAAGCGCCAACAGCGCGATCGAAGCCAGACGACGTCTCATTGACGCTTCTCGGCAAGTGTTGCGACAGGTTCACCGCCGGTGCGGCCACGCAGGTCGCGCCAGAAATAGACCAGCCCGCGATAGGTCTGGAAAATCGCCAGCCGCAGGAACCATGCGGTGCCGCGCAGCAGGCCCGGGTTGCCCCGGCGCGAAAGCTGGAACTGCTCCCACTGCTTGGAGTTGGCGAAGATCAGATCGGCCACAAGGCGGTGGTGAACGGCTTCCGTCGGCTGGTAGAGGCAGCCTACCGCGATGCTGTCGGTTGTCCGTTCGAAGTTGCGGATTACCACCGGCAACACGGCTTCCGTGCCGTCGGCGAACAGCTTGAAGCGAATGCCGGCCGTGGCATCTTTGGCCAACTCTTCCAGGTTCGCGCCGAACACCAGCACGCGGGCACCGTTGGCGGACACATTCTCGATTGTGCCTTGCAGCCACCTGCCGCCGATCTCGAAATCGCAGCGCCGGCTGACCTTGACGCGCCTGGTCGCGGCGCGCTCTCCCCGCTCGGAGACGACGCCCAGTGCACAGCCGGCCATGATCAGGTTGATCAGGTTCCAGCCGCCCACCACCAGCGTCACGTCGGCCTTGAAAGGCTCGGCGTAAACCTTCCAGACCGTGACGAAGACGCCGACGAGCAGGATGCCGAAGATGGCGAAGAACGGCTTGCCGATCTCGGAAAGGCGGCTCGTCGCGATCGATTCATCCTTGGCGGTGACCTTGAAGGTCGGCTTTCGCGGATTGAGGATCACCGAAATCACAGCCGGCAGCAGATGCACCGTCTGCACATACTCATAGAGTTCCGAGACCCAGGGCCAGCGGAAGGCGCCGTAGAGGTAGTTCTGCATCATCAGATTCACGACCATGTAGGTGAGCGTGTAGGCCATGAACTCGCCGCCCGAGGCGGTGAATATCTGCAGGTCGAAGAAAAGGTAGAAGAGCGGCGCAACGAGAAAGATCGTGCGCGGGAACGGAAACAGCCAAAACAGCGTCGACGACATGTAGCACAGGCGCTGCGGTATCGAGAGGCCGCGCTTGAAGGGCGGAAACCGAAAGCGCAGGATCTGCATCATGCCTTGCGCCCACCGGCTTCTCTGGCCGATGAAGGAGGCGAAGGTCGCCGGCTGCAGGCCGGCAATCAACGGCTTATCGACATAGACGCTGTGCCATCCGCGCGAATGCAACTCAATTGCCGTTTCGCAATCCTCGGTGATGCTGACGCCGCTGAAGCCGTTGGTTTCCGCGAGCGCGGCGCGGCGCAGAACCGCGGCGGAGCCGCAGAAGAAGGATGCATTCCATTTGTCCAGGCCGCGCTGGATGATGCCATAGAACATCTCGTTCTCGGACGGCATCTTCTCGAAGGTGCGCAGATTTCGCTCGACCGGATCGGGGTTGAGGAAGAAGTGCGGCGTTTGCACCAGGAATAAGCGAGGGTCCTCATCGAAGTAGCCAACGGTCTCCTTGAGAAAATCACGCGCCGGCGCATGATCGGCGTCGAAAACCGCGATGAGTTCACCCGTCGAATGGGCAAGGCCGTTGTTGAGATTGCCGGCCTTGGCATGCTCGTTGCGGTCGCGCGTCAGATAGGTAACGCCGAGTTCCGCGCTCAGCTTCTTCAACTGGGCGTATCGCCGCTCGGCAATGTTGGCATCGCCGATCTTCTCGGAGTTGCGCTTTTGCAGCGTTCCGCCATCGTCCAGCAGCCAGACCCGCACCTTGTCGGCCGGATAATCCATCCCCCTGGCCGCCGCCATCGTGTTGGCCAGCAGATCCGGGTCTTCATTGTAGGTGGGAATGAACACATCGACCTGTGGCAGCCTGTCGTTCATATTCGCTCGCGACGGGCGTGAGGGCAGCGGAAGCGCCACGACGAAAAGGCTGAGCGCCAGCATCATCACGCTGTACATTTCTGCGAGATAGAGCAGGAATCCGGGGATGAAGTTCTCAAGCTGATTGATTGGCGGCAGCGTGCTGGTGGTGCGCCAATATACGTAGCGCATGACGATGGCAGTGCCGAAAGCGAGAGCAACCAGTCGCCAGATCCCATCAGGCCGGATGAGCTTTAGCACCATCATGGCGAACAGCACGCACAGGCCGGTGACCAACTGGGTTTCCAGGCTGATCGGCAGCGTTACCAGTGTGATCACGCATACCGACGCCAGTGCCCAGAGGGCAATGATCAGCAATTTTCGCATTCATTGCGTCCTTGCATTCGGACACCTACCGCTTTTCAGTCGATGGCATCCCGGGAACCGGCTGCGAACCTGGCGGACGCCACATCTTGGGGGCATGACCACCGATGGCCGGTGTTTAATGGAAACACGCAATGGTTGATATGGGTTTCGTGTCCGCCAGCGAGTTGCGCTGGTGGTTAACAAACCGTATGCAGCGCCTAGTTGCACGTCCCCGACCCGTCGGCCGCTGCGCAAGGCGGGGGCGGAACAATCGGCGCCGCTGGCTTGTCGGCGGCTTTCGAGGGCACGGGGGGCGGAGACGGCACCAATGTCGACTGCGCGGGCGTGATTGCTGACGATCCAGGCGGCGGCGGAACGATCGGGCCCACGGGAGCAGGCAGCACAGGCAGCGGCTCGGCCACAACCTGCCTTGGTGAAAGGGCGGTGAGACGTGGCCGTGGTGTGGCCTGCGGTGATGTCACCGTCTCGAAGCGCGCAACCCCGACCGGGTAGATCGGTTGCCCGGGCTTGCCAAGCGAAGCCTCCGGCGCAGGCGGTTCACCGTAGGGGTTCCAGTTGCGCGTCTTGAAGGAGGACGTGATCGTGTAGCCGTACATGACCTCGAGCAGCTTCTGCTCCGGCTCGTTCTGGTCGCAGATGCGCAGGCGCACCTGGATTGAGCCCTTGTTACCGATCCAGGTCTGGGTGATGCCCGTCGAGCTGATACGTTGCCAGGCATAAAGACAGGTATCCCCGGAAGCCGAGCGGCCCGCCGCATAGCCGAACGGGCCGTATTTATTCTGCACGTAGTAGGGCGATGTCTGCATCCGGATGCCCGGCAGCGCCTGTCGGATTTCCGAGCCGATGTTGCCGAGGGGAAGATAGCCTTCGCGGAGCCGGCTCTCGCCAGCTGCGGCAGCGTCCACTGGTCCGAACATTTGCACCCGCAACATGTTCTGGCCGGGTGTGTGCGCCGAGGTCGACAGCAGGATTTCCTGCTGGGTGGCATTGGCGAACCGCCGCTCAAGCACCGCAGTGACGGCCGGGCCGCCGGGTGCTGGAAGCGCGAACGCGGTCTCGGACGCGACGAGGCTCGTTCCGGTGGAATGCACAAGGGGCGGCGGCTGGGCACAGCCGGCAAGCATCAGCACCAGTGCCTGGCCAATCGCCTTCGCAACGGATGCCACGCCAGCGCACGACAGCGCAGCGTCGCCATTTAGAGCGGCGGGCTTTCGTGCAAACAGGCAGATTGGGCGGGCCCAAGCAAAGTCCATGTCGGCGACGCTAAGAGATTCGCGCGCGTCGACGAAGAACTAATACGGAGAATCCGGACTTGCCCCCAAGGAAAGCGGAAGCTGAGTCAAAATTGCCGCGTTCGTGCCGTCAGAGGTTGAAACGCTCGACACTGCGGCAAGCCGATCCGAACTGGAATCGGCCAACGTCCTTAATTTCGGAATCTCCAGCAGGCCGTGTCAGCCTTTTGGGCCAGGTGACACCGCCTGTCGCAATTACATTTTCAAGGCCTGAAGCTGTCGTTCCGCTTGCGACCCCAACGACTACAACGACTACATTGCGGCCTTGCGCGGCATACGGAGCGTTATTGGCGTAAGGCTCCTGGCTTTCGCCGATAGCAAAGTCGCAACAGTCAACAGCCCTATCGTGAACTCGGTGTGGACCGGCGAGCCGGCGGTCATCTATGGCAATGTTCGCAACCATGGCTGCATCACATCGCTGCCGCAAAGCTGTGCGGTCGAAGCGCCAAGGCCGATACTGTGCGAGGATGATGCCCTGGCTTCGACACTCGCCTGCGGTCCGTTCGTTCGCCGAGAATGTGGTACATATTGTGCTACCGTTCGATCGGTCCGTCTGATTCCTGGCAGTGACGCTTGTGAGGTCGACGCCGCTTTCCAGGCCGGCGCCTTCGCTCGACCTGCTGGCCCGCGCGCAAGCCAGCTGGGCCGGGGCTTGGCGGCAGCGGTTCGCGCTCCGCTGTGCCGCCGCCAGCTTGCGGCTCGCCGGCCGCTTAGAAGACGAGGCGGCCCTGCGCGACGCTCATTCTCAGGAGTGCCGATCGCCGCATGTCAGCCGGCCTTGCCGCTAAGCATTTTCTTCGGTGGTTTTCGCGCCCTGAGCAAGGCTGCAGGGGCCGGCGTGCGCCAGACGACCTGATAGGCTTCCACTACATTGCTGACGGTGACGCTGAGGCCGGGAAGCGCGATCCAGGGCGGCGGCTGTCTTTCGAGCAGACCGAGAATGGTGGCGATGCCGGCGGCAACGCCCTGGTCGTAAGGTAGCTGTGCGGCAATGCCCTTGATCAAGCCACCTGCGGCCAGGTCCGCCGCCACCTCATTGCCGAGGTCGACGGTTGTCACCGGGATCGTCTTTTCCGCATCGCGGATCGCGGCGACGGCGCCAGTCGCCGGCACGTCCCAGACTGCGAACAGGCCGGCAAGATCGGGATTGGCCTGCAGCAGGCCAGCGGTCGCGGCCTTCGCCTGCGATACATCGGCAAACTTGCCTCGCACCAGCGAGAGATCCGGCCGGTGGGCTGCCATCCACTTGCGGAAGGCAATCTCGCGCTCGTGTGTGGCGAAGAAATCCACGCCATAGGCCAGGACCCCGATCTTGCCACCTTGGGCCACATGAGGCGCCAGCAACTCCGCCCCGATCTGCCCCAGGCCGAAATTGTCGGTGGAGATGACGCTGACATAGTCCTTGCCGGGCAGCATCCCAGTCGGGGCATTGTCGAGCAGCAGAAGCTTCTTTCCGGCCGCCGGTATCGCACGATGGGCATCTGCCGCACGGCTGCTGCCGATCGGAATGGAGACGACGGCATCCACCTGTTCGGCGGCAAGCCGCTGCAATTCGGAAATCTGCCTGTCGATGTCGAAGGCGCAGTCGATGACCTCGACGACCGCCGCACCATAGCGGCCAAGCGTGGTGACGATTCCGGCCAGTTCCTCCTTGGCCCAGTCGCTCATCGTGGTGTGGAGAACGACGGCCACCGAAAAGTGCCGGTTGCGGGCGGCATCGGCGTCGGCATCCGACAGTCCGACCTGGTCGGCCGGAACCGCTCGTTCGCCATGCGGCCCAAGGCCGGTGATTGCCATAGTTCAATCCTCCTCAGGCGCCAGCAGCGCTCGATCGATTCCGCCGATACTATCCACGCGTCCCACCCGGTGGCCGGGGTTTGGCCGGCCGGGTGCTGGTGTCGAGCGCGGCCCGTGAGAGAAATTCCTTGAATTCCGGATGCTCGCGTGGCGAGCCCAAGGTAATCCATCCCTGCAGGAATCTCGGATCGAACAGCGCTTCAGCCACGACCTGCGCGGCGCCGACCAGCCCGGCCGACCCGCCCATCTGAGAGCGCACGATGCGCAGGTCGCGCGTAACCACCGGATGCGACTGGCGATAGACCGCCTCGCGAACGGCCGCCAGCAGGATATCACCGGTCTCGGCGACGTTGCCGCCGAGCACGATCAGCGACGGGTTGAGCAGATTGGCCAACGGCGCCAGCACCTCGCCGACGGCGCGACCGCAACGCCCGAGCAGGTCGATGCAAAACGGGTCGCCCAACTGGGCGCCGTGGCCGGTATCGGTAACCGCAACCTCGCCGGCACGGGCCAGCACTTCGGCAAGATAGGGGCTGCGCCCGCTTTCGGCCGCCTGACGGGCCTCGCGCACCAGCGCTTCGCTGCCGGCGACAGACTCAAGATTTCCGCCCTCTATAAAAGTGTAGCCGATCATGCCGGCAGCACCCTGGGCGCCACGATGGAGCGTGCCTTCCGAGACGACGCCGGCACTTATGGAGCGTCCGAGCTTGACGAAGATCATGTCGGTCAGGCCGATGCCGCTGCCAGACTTCAGCTCACCCATCGTCATTGTCTGAACGCCGCTTCGCACCCAGACAGGTGCATCCACAAGCGTGGCCAACTGCTCCACGAAGGGAAATCCATCCCAGTTCTGAAACGCCTTCAATGCCGGCGCGAACAGCCGCTGGCCGTCGGGCTTCTCGACGGCTCCAGGGACCGCCAGCCCCACCCCCCAGATGCTGGCGTCGCCGCCGTGCTCCTCAAGCATCCAGGCAAACAGCGTCGCCAGCCGCTGCAGCACCGGCTCGGGTCCTGCCCCAAGTTCCACGGCCTCGTGATGTTCGGCCAGCAAGCGGCCAGACAGGTCGGAGACACCGACCGCCAGCGAGGAATGATCGAGTACGGCGGCAAGGATTATACCCATGCGTGGACGGAAGCGGACATGACGGGGCGCGCGTCCGCCGATGGCGGGGCCGAGTTCGCCTTCTTCGATAAGCCCCAGCCGAAGCAGTGTGGCAAGGCGGTCGGTGACAACGGCACGCCCAAGCTCGGACTGGTGCTCCAGCTCCTGACGGGTCGTCGCCGCGCCGGTGCGCACAAGGTTGAGCAGCGCGGCCAGGCTGCCATGCGCGGATTCGCTGGCGCGCGGCCGGCCAGCCGCACGACGTGGCGCGGCTACCTCGGTGCTGCCCTCGTCCATATCCTTGCCGCGCCTCATCCGCCGGTCCCGCTGTGCTGTCTGGTCGACGGCCAAGGTGTCTCCCTGCCGTCCCAGCGCAACGCACCATTTTGCCATGGGTAACGTGGCCTCATTTTCGGATCAAGGGATAACTTATGCTGTTTATCAACAAAAGTATGCCGACTTCTGCATTTTAATGATTGACGAAGGCCGAAAAGAGCGCATAAGTATCGGCAGGCTCGGAGGAGAGCCAAGGTTGGCAGACCTCGCGAAGGCGACGGATGCCGCACGAGTATCGGCCGAACAACAATGCCGGGATCCACGCTGGGCTGGGTCGCGCGCTGACTATGCACGGGAGGATACGAGATGCCGGTGAAACTCGCCTATCACGCCAATTGCTGGGGCCCGCTCGGCGGCAATGCCGTCGGCGTCACGTCGATCACCCAACTCACCTATCGTACCTTCGGTGACATGGAGCAGGCGATCCGCGACATCGGCGCGGCCGGATATGTCGGGACCGAACTCTTCGACGGCAATCTCCTCGACTATGAAGGACGGCTTGGCGACCTGCGTGCTGTCTTAAACCAATCCGGCGTCGCTCTCGTCGCCGGCTACTCCGGCGCGAACTTCATCTTCGAGGATATCCGTGACGAGGAATTGGCGCGGATCGAACGCGGGGCGGCTGTCGCTGCCGAACTCGGCGCCGAACATCTGGTCGTCGGCGGCGGTGCCAAGCGCGCCAACGGCCGCCAGGCCGATGATTTCAAGCGCCTCGGCGCGGCACTCGACAAGGTCATCGACATCGCGGCCGGGGCGGGCTTGCGCGCGCACTATCACCCGCATCTGTCGACCATCGTCGAAGGCCCTGACGACGTTCGCGAGGTTTTCAAGCATACCGCGATCGATTTCTGTCCGGACACCGCGCATCTGGCGGCCGCGGGCGGTGATCCGGCCGCGCAGATCCGCGAATTCAGCAAGCGCATCAGCTACGTGCACCTGAAGGGCTTGCAGCGTGATCCCTTTGCCTTCACGCCGCTCGATCGCGGCGACCTCGACATGGCGCCGATCATCCAAGCGCTCAAGGACACCGGATTTTCTGGGTGGATCGCCACCGAACTCGACGCTTGGCCCGATCCTAGGGAAGGGGCGGTACTCAGCATGAACTATCTGAAAGAGGCGTTGAAACAGAGTTGAACCGACGGGTACTGCGCCCGTCATCAGGGAGGAGACCTAAGATGACACGTTTCAAGACAATAGCCGGGGCTTTCACGGCGGCATTGCTAGCCACCAGTCTCTACACCGCGTCGCCCGCCTTCGCCGACCCGGATTCCGCACTTGCCGAACTGCAGAAGACGGTGCTCTCCAAGGGCCCGAACGGCGAAACCCCGGCATCGGCGGCATCCATCAAGCTGACCGATGAGGAACTGGCAAAGATCAAGGACATGAAGGCGACGGCGGCGATCGTCATGCACTATGGCGGCAATGACTGGTCACGTGCGCAGGTCGCCGGCCTCAAGGATCAGTTCGGCAAGATGGGCATCGACGTGATCGCCACCACCGATGCCGGCTTCAAACCGGAAAAGCAGGTCGCCGACCTCGAAACGGTGATGGCGCAGAATCCGAAGATCATCGTTTCGATCCCGACCGATCCTTCGGCGACGGCCTCCGCCTACAAGGCTGTCGCCGACAAGGGCGTGAAGCTGGTGTTCATGGACAACGTGCCGAGCGGCTTCGTCGCCGGCAAGGATTATGTCTCAGTCGTCTCCGCCGATAATTACGGCAATGGTGTCGCGGCGGCGCATCTGATGGCCAAGGCGTTGGGCGGCAAGGGCGACATTGGCCTGGTTTTCCACGCTGCCGATTTCTTCGTCACCAAGCAGCGCTACGACGGCTTCAAGAAAACGATCGCCGACAACTATCCCGACATCAAGATCGTCGCCGAACAAGGCATTGGCGGCCCGGACTTCACCGGCGACGCCGACAAGGCGGCCTCGGCAATCCTCACCTCCCACCCGACCATCAATGGCATCTGGGCCGTGTGGGACGTGCCGGCTGAAGGCGTTATCTCGGCGGCACGCACCGCCGGTCGCGATGACCTCGTCATCACCACTTGCGACCTCGGCGAAAACGTCGCCATCAATATGGCCAGCGGCGGCTTCGTGAAGGGCCTCGGTGCCCAGCGTCCTTTCGACCAGGGCGTCACCGAAGCCTTGCTCGCCGGCTACGGCCTGCTCGGCAAGGAGGCACCGGCTTTCGTCGCCTTGCCGGCACTCCCGGTCACCAAGGACTCACTGCTGGAAGGCTGGAAGGCCGTCTATCACACCGAAGCGACCGACAAGATCAAGAGCAGCATGTAGCGCGCCCGCGGCCGGCGCCCTCTCTGCCGGCCGCACCTTTTTTCAATTCGACAGGAGACCATCATGACCAGGACGCTCAACGTGGCGATGATCGGCGGCGGCTTCATGGGCAAGGCCCATGCGCTTGCCTACGCGGCAATGCCGATGTTCTTCTGGCCGGCCCCCGCCATTCCCGTACGCAAGGTGGTGGTAGACGTCACCGAGGCGTTGGCCGACGAAGGCCGCCGCCGCTACGGGTTCGAGGAATCATCGGCCGACTGGCGCGCGGTGGTAAAGCGGCCTGACATCGACGTCATCGATATCGTGACCCCGAACGACAGCCATGCGGCGATCGCGATCGCGGCCGCCGAGGCCGGCAAGCACATCATCTGTGAGAAGCCGCTGGCGCGCGGCGGCGACGAGGCAAAGACCATGCTGGACGCGGTCAACAAGGCCGGCGTCATCCACATGGTCGCCTTCAACTACCGCCGCACGCCGGCAGTGGCGCTGGCCCGCCAGTACATAGAAGAGGGGCGTATCGGCACCATCCTGAACTTCCGCGGCACCTATCTGCAGGACTGGTCGGCCGATCCGGATTCGCCTCTGTCCTGGCGCTTCCAGAAGAAGATCGCCGGGTCGGGTTCGATCGGCGACATCGGCACCCACGTCGTCGACCTTGCCCGCTATCTGGTCGGCGAGATCGCCGAGGTCAGCGCGCTGGTGCGCACCTACAACAAGACGCGGCCGATCCAGCGCGGCAATCTCGACAGGCTGGGTGCAGCCGAGAAGAACATTGGCGCCGAACGCGCCGAAGTCGATGTCGACGACGAGGTGGTGACGCTGCTGAAATTCGCCGATGGCGCCATCGGCTCGCTGGAGGCGACCCGCAACGCCTATGGCCGCAACAATTTCATCACCTTCGAGATCCACGGCACCAAGGGCTCCATTGCTTTCAACTACGAACGGCGCGACGAATTGCAGGTGATGTTCGCCGATGACCCTGCCGATGCTCGCGGCTTCAGGACCGTCTATTCCGGTCCGGCGCATCCCTATGGGGCCGGACTGTGGCCGATCCCGGCGCTCGGCATCGGCTATTCAGAAACCAAGATCGTCGAGTGCTTCGATTTCTTCTCGGCCATCGTCTCGGGCAGACAACCTTCGCCGAATTTCGAGGATGGCTACAAGACGGAGCGGGTCGCCGACGCGCTGATCGAATCGGGCGAAAGCGGCCAGTGGACCAAGGTACGGTCATGACCTCAGCGACGCCTGTTCATGCGGTTGAGATGAAGGGCGTCACCAAATCCTTCGGCGGCGTCAAGGCGCTGGTCGACGTCGACCTGCAGGTGGAGAAAGGCGAAATCCATGCGCTGCTGGGCGGCAACGGCGCCGGCAAGTCGACCATCCTGAAAGTGCTGAACGGCGTGCATGTGCCCGATAGTGGCACCATTCTCGTCGACGGCAAGCCACTGACGGAGATCTCGCCCGAGGCCTCGCGCCGGGCGGGCATCGCCATGATCTTCCAGGAAATGAGCTTGATCCCGACATTGACCGTGGCACAGAACGTCTTTCTGAACCGCGAAGCCAAGGGCGCGTTCGGCCTGATCGACGACCTCGCCGCCGAAAGGCGCGCCAGGGAGCTGTTCGAGATGCTGCAGGTCGAGGTCGATCCGAAGGCGACGGTCGGCAATCTGGGCGCCGGCCAGCGACAGCTGACCGAAATCGTCAAGGCGATCTCGCAGAACGCCAGGGTCCTGGTGCTGGACGAACCATCCACGGCGCTGGCGGTGTCCGATGTCGAGCGGCTCTTCACCTTCCTGCGCAAGCTGAGATCGGAAGGCGTGGCCATCATCTATGTCTCGCACCGCATGGATGAGATCGCCCGCATCGCCGACCGCGCTACCATCCTGCGCGATGGCCGCCACGTCATCACCGCACCGCTGTCGGAATTGCCGATCGAGGCGATGATCGAGCACATCGTCGGCAAACGCTCGCGCGGCCTGTCGGATGTGGTGCGCGGCGAATCGAACATCGGCAAGCCGCTCCTTGAGCTTGACAATGTTTCGGGAGCCCTGAAGCCCAGGAATGCCAGCTTTGTCGTCCACAGCGGCGAGGTTGTCGGCCTCGCCGGTCTGCTCGGCTCCGGTCGTTCGGCGATCGCGCGCGTCATTGCCGGCATCGACCCAATCGTTGAGGGAGAGATCCGCATTGCCGGCAGGCCGGTCGCGATCATCAGGCCAAGCGATGCCATCGAGGCCGGCGTGGCGCTGGTGCCGGAGGATCGGCTGCGCCAGGGCGTCATCGCCGAGCATTCGGTCGCTTCCAACATGACGCTCGCCGTGCTCGACCGGCTGAGCAGCAAGACGTTCGTGTCGACGAAGAAGGTACGCGACGTGACCGACGGCCAGATCGCAAGACTGCGCGTCAAGACAGCTTCGCGCGACAGCGCGGTGCGCACGCTTTCGGGCGGCAATCAGCAGAAGGTCGTTATCGGCAAATGGCTGTCGACCGAACCTGAAATCCTTGTCCTCGACGAGCCGACCTCCGGCATCGACATCGGCTCGAAGTCGGAGATCATCATGCTGGTGCGCGAACTCGCCAAGGCCGGCAAGGCAATCATCATGATCTCCTCCGAGCTGTCCGAGATGCTGTCGGCCTGCGATCGCATCATCGTCATCTCGGAAGGCCGTGTCATGGATGATATCAGCCGCGGCGATCTCGACGATCCGTCGGCGCCCAAGGACGATCCGATCGCGCGGCTGCAGGCGGCCGAGCGCAAGTTGCAGATCGTCATCCAGAACGCTCTGACCAAGAGCCAGGGAGGAACACATGTCCACTAGCCAGCCTGCCGGATCGACGTCCTCGCTCACGGCGAGGCTTGGCCTCACCAACTGGCGGCAGAATATCATCTACATCGGCTTCGTCGTGATCTTCGTCATTTTCGCGGTCACGCTGTTCGACAAAGGCTTCCTCAACCCCAACAACCTGCTCAACATCGTGCGTCAGACGGCAATGATCGCGGTGATGGCGATCGCCATGACCTATGTGCTGTCGGCCGGCGAGATCGACCTGTCCGTTGGGGCGGTGGCGGGACTGGCCTCGGTGACGACGGCAATGGCAATCGACGCCGGCGGACCGCTCACCGGTGTGATGGCCGGTCTCGCCACCGGTGTCATCGTCGGCACTTTCAATGGCCTGTTGACGACGCGGATCGGCATTCCGTCCTTCCTCACCACGCTGGCCATGATGGGCATTGCCACTGGCACCGCCATGTGGATCAGCGATACGGCGGCGGTGCCGATCATCTCGAAGAGCTATTCCTGGATTTTTGGCGGCGGCAATGTTGGGCCGGTGCCGGTGCTGCTGATCTGGATGCTGGTGCTGGGCGCTGTCGGCCATGTCGTGCTGAGGCGAACGAGCTTCGGCCGGCGCGTGCTGGCCACCGGTGGCGGCGAGATCGCGGCGCGCTATTCCGGCATCGACACCAAGTCGATCAAATTCCGTGTCCTCATCATCTCGGCCATGGCGGCGGCACTGGCCGGCATGCTCTACGCCGGTCGGCTGCAATCCGGACGCTTCCAGCTCGGCCAGGGCGACGAATTGTCGGTCATCGCCGCGGCGGTGCTTGGCGGCACCAGCCTGTTCGGCGGTTCCGGCACGGTGATCGGCACGATTGTCGGCGCGCTGATGATCGGTCTCATCAACAATGGCCTGATCCTGATGGGGCTGGAGTTCAGCCAGCAGCTGATCGCGCGCGGCGCCATCATCATCCTTGCCGTTGCACTCAGCCAGGGGAGAAAGTGATATGACGGTTCCCTACACGGTCATCGGCACTGTCGTTGCCAAACCCGAAACACGCGAGGAACTGCAGGAAATCCTGTCGGGCTTCGTCGCGCCGACACGGGCCGAGGAGGGCTGCATCAATTATGATTTTCATGTCGACCCTGCCGACCCTTGCGTGTTCATGTTCTACGAGAACTGGCGCTCGAAGGACGATCTCGACCGGCATCTGGCGATGCCCCACCTGAAGCCGCTGTTTGGGCGCCTCGACGACCTCGTCGCACGGCCGGTCGATGTCCGTCGCTTCGTCATGCTAAGCCAGATGGCGAAGTAAACCCATGAGCAATCGTTTCGAACCCATTCGTCTGGGCATGGTGGGTGGCGGGCAGGGCGCCTTCATCGGCGCGGTGCATCGCATCGCGGCGCGCATGGACAATGATTTCGTGCTGGTCGCGGGCGCCCTGTCGTCCGATCCGGCGTGTGCCAAGGCGTCGGCGGTCGAACTCGGCCTCGATCCGGAGCGCAGCTACGCGTCCTATGCCGAGATGGCCAAGGCCGAGGCGAAACGCCCCGACGGCATCGAGGCGGTGGCGATCGTCACGCCCAACAACGTGCACGTGCCTGCAGCCAAGGCCTTTCTCGAGGCCGGCATCCACGTCATCTGCGACAAGCCGCTGGCAACGACACTGGCCGAAGCGAAGAAGCTGGCGGCGATCGTCGAGAAGACCGGCAAGGTGTTCGTGCTCACCCACAATTACACCGCCTATCCGATGGTGCGGCAGGCGCGCGAAATGGTGGCCAAGGGCGTGCTCGGCGACATCCGCATCGTGCAATCGGAGTACCCGCAGGACTGGCTGACCGAGGACCTTGCCGCGACAGGCCAGAAGCAGGCGTCATGGCGAGGCGATCCCAAGCAGGCGGGCGCCGGCGGCGCGCTGGGCGACATCGGCACGCATGCCTACAATCTCGCCCGCTTCGTTTCCGGACTGGAGCTGGATTCGCTGTCGGCCGATCTCGACGCCTTCGTGCCGGGGCGGCAGCTTGACGACAATGTCAACGTCATGCTGCGCTTCAAGGCGCCGGGCAAGGCGCATCCGGCCAAGGGCATGATCTGGGCCAGCCAGGTGGCGCCGGGCCACGAAAACGGGCTGAAGCTGCGCATCTATGGTTCGAAGGGCGGGCTGGAATGGGTGCAGGCCGATCCGAACTATCTCTGGTACACGCCGTTCGGCCAGCCCAAGCAGTTGATCACCCGCAATGGCGCCGGCGCGCTGCCGGTGGCGGGCCGTGTCAGCCGGGTGCCGTCGGGCCATCCCGAGGGCTATCTCGAAGGCTTCGCCAACATCTATCAGGAGGCCGCGCGCGCCATCCGCGCGGCGCGCCGCAAGGGCGGCAAGCCGGCTAGGGAGGTCGTCTTCCCGACCATCGAGGATGGCGTCGAAGGCATGGCCTTCATCGAGGCCTGCGTGAAATCGTCCAAGAAGAACGGGGCGTGGACGAGCTTGGCTCCGATCTGAGATATGGTCTGCACTGCTCAGGCCCCTTGTTTGGGTTGCCGGCCATGCGAGAACATACGCATCCGCGCGTTGCTCATCGTGATCGCGATGCTGACCTTTGGTGTGATCAGTGTTTCCCAGCTGCTGCAACTGGCCATGGTACCAGGCCAAGGCGACGCGCGTAACAGTTTTGGAATTGGCTCGGGTTGACCATCACGGCGTGGTCACGATGAGTTCGCTTCGTGTCAGCTTCAGCTCTAGGTCCAGCCGGGCTGAACGTCCGCTTTTTGACGCGGCAACACCCGTCGTTTTCACCTATGCCAGTGTGGTTAGCGCACAGACCCGCGTCCAGCTTCCGCGCAGCCCAGCGGGGTTCGACAAGGCATCCTTCAAGCGATCAAGCAGCCCTTCCGGTCATTGACCAAGCCTGCGGGCCGCGGCAGCCAGCCGGCGCACCCCTTCGTGCAGCCGCTCGGGCGCGTTGAGCGTGAAGTTGACGCGAATGGCGCGACGGTCCTCGCCGGTCACGTCGAACACGCTGCTGAGCGTGACACAGACGCCTTCCTCCAGCCCCAACCGCATCAGCTCGTCTGTGTCGAGCGATGGATTGCGCGCCGTCGCCCAGACGAACATGCCGCCTTGCGGCTTTTCCCAGGCGAAGAGCGAGCCCAGATGTCCTTCCATCGCCTCGCACAAGGCGTCGCGGCGCGCGCGGTAGAGCGCCAGGATTTGCGGCTGAATCCGCTCGGGCAATCCGGCGTTCATGGCGTCCAGCACGAGCCGCTGGCCGAGCCCGCGGGCACATATCCGAGCCCTGTTTGGCGACGGTCAGCGCCCGGATCATCTCGGGTGCGGCGACTACCCAGCCGACACGCAAGCCCGGCGCGACCGACCGTCGATCTGGCCGCGCGCGTCGGCCTGTCTCCGACACCCTGCGCGCGCCGCGTGAAACGCCTGGAGGACGGCGGTGTGATCCAGGGCTACGCTGCGCGGATCAACCCGTCCGCGATGGGCTTGGCGATCTGTGTCATCGTCTCGGTGCGTCTGGGCAAGCAAGGCCCTGAAGGGGCCGGTGAATTCCTGCGCGAAGTCGCCAAACGGCCGGAGATCACCGAATGCCTGCTGGGACCGGGAACATCGACTACCTGCTGCGTGTCTGGGTCAAGGACATAGCCGCGCTCCGCAACTTCATCAGCAACGTCCTGCAGTCGATCTCGTCGGTAGCCGAGACCTCCACGATGGTGGTGCTGAACCTGGACTAGTCGTGGCCCGGCTGGGTGAAGCTGTATCCGATGTCGTGGCTGCAGCCGGGTATGCACTTCTCGGCGGCCGCGCGCTTCGTCATAGCGACCGTTGGGAACAGATTATGGCGAATGTGGCCGTCCGTGGTGATCCACAGGCCGACATAGGGGTCCTTGGCCCGATTGTTGGTCGCCACGCAGAAATAGCCGGCCGGATCCGGAACCTCCCGATCCTCGAACTTACTCCGCGCGATCCCTCGGAAAATCGGCGAGGGATGGCCCGACGACCACGCACGGAGCCGATACGTTGGCGCGTGGGGCCGACTGGTGCTTCAGATGACTTTTCCGCTTTCCGCGTCGAAGACGTGAAGGGCTTCGGCCGGAAACGACAGCCACAGACGGTCGCCGTCGCGCGAGGCGAAATCGGCCTTGACGATGGCGAGGATGTCGGTTCCCGCCGCGTCGACCACCAGATGCGTCTGCGGCCCTGTCGGCTCCGCCACTTTCAGCGTGCCGGCAAGATCGCCGGCCTGGCGGTCCACGATCACACTTTCGGGCCGAATGCCCAAGACGATGCGGTTCGTCGACGAAGTGTAGGCGCGGGCCGGCAGGGCGATCTCCGAGCCATCGCCAAGCACGGCCTTGATACCCGCCGCCGTCTGGCGAAGCTCGGCCTTGACCACGTTCATTGCCGGCGAGCCGATGAAGCCGGCGACGAACAGGTTGGCCGGCCTGTTGTAAAGTTCGAGCGGCGAGCCGACCTGTTCGATGTTGCCGCCGTTGAGGACGACGATGCGGTCCGCCAGCGTCATCGCCTCGATCTGGTCGTGCGTGACATACACGGCGGTCGTGCGGACGCGATGATGCAGGAGCTTGATTTCACCGCGCATCTGCACGCGCAGTTTGGCGTCGAGATTGGACAGCGGCTCGTCGAACAGGAACACCGATGGGTTGCGCACGATGGCACGGCCCATGGCGACGCGCTGGCGCTGGCCGCCGGACAGTTGGCCGGGCTTGCGGTGCAGGAGGTCGGAGAGGTCGAGCATGCGCGCGGCCTCCTCGACGCGGGTGGCGATCTCCGCCTTGCCCTTGCCGGAGAGCTTCAGGTTGAAGGCCATGTTCTCGGCCACCGTCATGTGCGGGTAGAGCGCATAGCTCTGGAAGACCATCGCCACGTTGCGGTCGCGCGGGCTGTCGTCGTTGACCTTGCGCCCGTCAAGCAGGATGTCGCCGCGCGAGGCGCTCTCCAGCCCGGAGATGATGCGCAGCAGCGTCGACTTTCCGCAGCCGGAGGGGCCGACGAGCGCCACGAACTCGCCATCCCCTATGCTGAGGTTGATGCCGCGGATGATGGCGGCAGCGCCGAATGATTTCTCGACGCCGCGCAGTTCGATGGATGCCATGGATCAGCCCCTCTCTTCCGGACCGTGTGGATGTCAGCGGACCTTGCGTACCGCGTCCATCAGCGCCTGGACCTTGGCCAGCACGACCCTGTCGCCGTGCATCTTGCCGTTGCCCTTGACGTAGCTGCCGACGATGGCGCCGTCGGCGACTGATAGAAGCTCGGCGGCGTTGTCGCTGCTGAAGCCGCTGCCGACCAGGATCGGCCCGACGGCGCCGGCGCGGATCTGCTTGACTTCGGCGGGTGCCGTCGGATGGCCGGTGCGGGTGCCGGTTGCGATCAGGATGTCGGCGCCGAAGAACTCGACGTCGCGGGCCTGATCCTCGATGTCGCGGTCCCCGACGATGGCGTGGCTGCCATGCTTCACGTGCACGTCGGCCAACACGACGATATCCTCAGCGTCGAGTTCGCGCCGGTAGCGCATGGCCTGGGCCGAGGCACCCTCGATGATGCCCTCATTGGCCACATAGGCATTGGCCCACTGGTTGACGCGTACGAACTGCGCGCCCGAACTCTTGGCGCAGGCAAGCGAGGCCTTGGCGGCGTTGGCGACGATGTTGAAGCCGAGCGGAAGCTTCGTGGCGCGGCGGATGCGATCGCCGATGACCGACATGGCGCCGATCGTCTCGAAGCCGATGTCGTCAGGCTTGCGGAAAGGGATGTCGCCGGCATTCTCGAGCAGGATCGCGTCGACGCCGCCTTCCTCGAGGATCAGCGCTTCCTCGACCGCCTGATCATAGACAGCCTGCAGCGACCCGTTCCGGTAGTAGGGCGAGCCGGGTAGTGGCAGCACATGCACCATGCCGATGATGGGCTTGCTGGTGCCGAACAGGCGCTGCAGAACCGGCGTGTTTTTCGTGTCGAGATTCGACATCTTCTTCTCTCCTTGGCTTCCGGTGGTTGGGCGCGCCGACGACGACAAGTCAGCCGATGCGCCTTCGTGTTCTTTTGTCTTCAAGCGATGCGCCAGATGCGCGCCGCGTTCTTCCAGAAGACCTTTTCGAGGTCCTCCTCGCCAAGGCCGATGACGCGCAGCTTCTCCTGCTCGACGCGTGGCGACTGGTAGGGCACGTCAGAGCCATATTGCAGGCGATCGACCGAGACGTTTTTCAGGAAGGTCATGATGTCGAACGGATAGGCCTGAGACATATCGACATTGATGTTGGGGTATTCCTGGCAGGCGAGGATCGCCTCCCATAGGAAGGCGTGCATGCCGATATGAGCCAGAACGAAGGTGACGTTCGGATAGGCCTTGGCCGCCTGCGCCTGGAGATAGGGCAGGTCGCGGGGCGCATCGCCCGAATGCATGAGGACGGTGAGGTTGTGCTCCTCGGCCTTGTCCAGCAGCGGACCCATGACCTTCATGTCGTTGGGCCGGTAGAAATCATAGCCGGCGACCAGCTTCAGGCCGCGGCAGTTCCATTCGCCGACATAGCGGTCAATGAGCTCCTGGGTGTGCTTGGCGCCGAAGGTCGGGTCGATGCGGGCAACGCCGACGATGCGGTCGGGGTATTTCAGCGCGGCGAGGCCGACATCGCCATTGGCCTCGTTGTAGTCGGCATCCCAAGGCGGCGTCTGCCGGCGGTCGTGCGGGAACAGCACGCCATGCGACGCGCCCTGCTCGTCAAGCAGGCGGATGACGCTGTCGGGTTCGCCCCTGACCAGATAGGGGACGCAGGTGTTGGCGGCGACATTCTTGTCGGTGCCGTAGTGCATATGGGCGTCGATTACTCTCACAGCGATAGCTTCCTTCCAAAGTTTGCCTCGAAGCGCTGCGCCACGCGTTGCGGCGAGGGCAGGTTCGACTGGCATCCCCATTTCTCGATGATGAAACTGGCGACCGTGGCGCCGATGCGCGCCGCCGTCTCGTGCGAATGGCCGCCGATCAGGCCCTTCAGCGTGCCGGCGACGAAGGAGTCGCCGGCACCGGTGGAATCGACGAAGGCATCGGGCGCGACCGAGGGCATGTCCTGTCGGCCACCGGCGGTGTACCAGGCGCTGCCTTCGCCGCCGCGCGTCACGATCACCAGACGCGGACCATGCGTCAGTATGTCGGCCGCCGACGCGACGCCAAGCGCCTGCATCAGCGCGTCGGCCTCGCCACGGCTGAGGAACAGGACCTCGCAGGCTTCCAGGAAGCGTGGCGCAAGATCGCCAGCGGTGGCGACCATGCCGTTGATGGCGGTCAGCGCGCCGGTCTTGCGGGCGTGCTCGATGGCATTCAGCGTATAGGCGCCGAACATCTCGCTGATGACGACGGCGCCGGAACGGTCGATCTCGCCATAGGGCGTGCGCCAATCATCCTGCTTCTCGGCGACGCCTAGATGGGAGACGCAGAAGCCGCCATTGGCGGCGTCGAAGAAATTGAAGCTATGCCCTGAACGGGCGCCCTCGATCACCTCGACGCCGGCGAGGTCGACGCCGTTGCGGGTCATGTGGTCGGCGTAGCCAGAGCTGCGGAAATCGTCGCCGACGACCATGCCGAGCCCGACCTTCATGCCCAGCGCACCGGCGACCGCCGCGATGTTGGCGCTGCAATCGCCGAAATGGATGGTCTCGACTTCTTCCATGGGCATGTCGAGCGGCACGGTCTCTCCGTCGCGCGGCAGCCGCTTCATGCGCAGCAGATGGTCGAAGATCGTCCACGACCCGATGGAGAAGAGTTCCAGGTCCTTCATTTCACCGCTCCCATGGTCAGTCCGCGGGTAATCTGTTTCTGGAACAGCACGGCGGCGATCATGCCGGGCAGCGCCGAAACCATCGCCGAGGCCGCCATCATGCCCCACTTGATCTGGTCGAAGGTCATGGCCTGCAGAATGCCCATGGTGACCGGGCGCGTGCTGCCGCCGGCGAGCACGAGGCCGAAGATCATGTTGTTCCAGCTGAAGATGAAGGCGATCATCATGGCGCTGGCGATGCCCGGCCTCGCGATCGGCACGACGATCCTGGTGAGCATGGTCCAGATGCGGGCGCCGTCGATGCGCGCGGCCTCCTCGATCTCGATCGGCATGTCGCGAAAGAAGCTCGCCAGGATCAGGATCATCAGCGGCAAGGTGATCAACTGGTGCACGAGGATCATGCCGACATAACTGTCGTAGAGGCCGATGCGCGTGTAGATGACGTAGAGCGGCAGGATGACGGCGAGTTCGGGCGCGAAGCGGAACGACAGGAAGGTGAAACGCAGCTTGTCCGACGTCTTGTCCCGGCGCCTCGCCAGTGCATAGGCGGCGGGGATGCCGAGCAGCGCCGAGATCAGCACTGCACCGCCCGAGATGATGACAGAGTTCATCAGGAACTTGAGGAGGTCGGGGACCTGGCCGCCGGCGCGCTGCGCATCGTTGCCCAACAGCACCTCGACATAGTTTTCGAGCGTGGGCGTGAACAGGAAACGCGGCGGATAGGCGATGATGTCGCCGAAGTTCTTGATCGACATCATGAAGATCCAGACCAGCGGGAACAGCACGAAGCCGGCGAAGGCGAGGTAGCAAAGCGCGAGCGCGAGTTTTTGCGCGAGGGTGCGAAGGAACATGCTAGAGGCCACGGTTCTTCGCCTCCTGCTTCTGCCAGAAAGCCAGCAGCGCGCCGCTGATCGTGTAGCAGACCAGCCAGAGCACGAAGACGATGGTCATGGCGCGGCCGAGGCTCGACCAGCGATAGGCCTCCTCATAGGCCATGACATGCAGGGTTCGGGTGGCGTCGAGCGGGCCGCCCTTGGTGGTGGAGTAGATGATCTCCAGCGACTTCAGGGAATCGGAGACGCGAAACAGCGCGACCAGCAGCAGATAGGGGGCCAGCAGCGGCAGCTTCACGTAGCGGATGACCTGCCAGGCATTGGCGCCGTCGATGCGTGCGGCCTCGACGACCTCGCCCGACACGGACTGTAGGCCGGCGAGCAGGATGATGGTGGCCAGTGGGGTGAAGAGCCAGGTGTCGATCAGGATGATCGACATCATTGCCGTCGACGGGCTGGTGAGCCAGGACAGCGGCTCGATGCCGATCTGCGCCAGCAGCCAGTTCAGCACGCCGCTCTGGGGATGCATCATGGTCTTCCAGATGAGGCCGGCGACCACCGGCGGTACCAGCAGCGGGAGCACGACGGCGGAGCGGAAGAAGGATTGCAGCCGGCCGGGAACGTCCAGCAGGATGGCGAAGGCGAGGCCGAGCGGCAGCTGGATCGCCAGCGCCGCGCCGGCATAGATCAGCGTATTTGCAAGGCCATTCCAGAACAGCGGCGTCTCGAACAGGTTGATGTAGTTGTTGAGGCCGACGAATTTCGAGGCCGGGATGTAGAGCTTCTGGTTGGTGAGGCTGGTGTAGATGCCGCTCAGGAACGGATATGTCGTCGACATGAGCAGGATGAGCGCCGGCGCCAGCATGGCATAGAAGGCGGCCTTGCTCATCCATGTCTTGTCGGCTTGGGCTGTGATGCGGGCCATGGGAACTGTTCTGGTTGCTGGTGTCACATTGCCCGTGGGCGATTTTCGGCGAGGGGACGCCGTGTGGGAAGAACGATGCGGCGCGCGAGCGAGCTTGCGCGGGGCGGATCCTGTTGAGACCCACCGGGCGCTCCCGGGTCAAGCCCGGGAGCAGGGCTGGACGACTATTCGTCGAGCATTTTCTGGATGTCGGCCTGCGCGTTGCACAGATTGGTCTTCACGTCGCCCTGGCCGAAATAGGATTTCTGGATCGCCTCGGCCCAGCGGTCGAGCATGCGGGTCAGCTCGGGATGCGGCGGGAAGCGGATGGTCGCGACCTCGGCTTCGGTCTTGGCGGCCTGGATGTACTGGCCGGGCGTCTCACCCCAGCTCTCCATCAGCTTGGCCACTTCGGGCGCATCCCAGGCCGATTTGCGCACCGGGTTCATGTTGCCGGCCAGATGCGTCTTGATCATCGTCTCCTTGGACGTCACCCACTGCATGAACAGCCAGGCGGCGTCCTTGTGGCTGGAGGCGGAATTCATCGACAGCGACCAGATCCATGCGGCGGCGGCGCGCTTGCCGTCGGGGCCTAGCGGGGTCGGTGCATAGCCGACATCGCCGGCAATGGCGGATTGCTTGGGGTCTTCATAGGTCGGTGCGAACAGGTTCGCCTCGTTGAGCGAGAACACATACTGGCCCGATGCGAAGCCCTGCATGGCCTCGTACCAGGTGAACGCGCCGGCGCCCTCGGGAGACGCCTTCTTGATCAGGGTGACGAAATCCTGCGTTGCCGCGATGCTCTTGTCTGAGCAGATCTGCAGCTTGCCGTCCTTGTCCAGCATCTCGACGCCATAGGATTGCAGCATCGTGCCGAAGGTCAGGTAGGGCAGGTCCCAGTAGCGATCGAAGCGGGTGATGATGCCGTGCATCTTGCCGTTGGGGCCATCGATGGCCAGCTTGTCGGCCATGGCCAGCAGGTCGGCATAGGTCTTGGGCACCTGGAGGCCGAGCTTCTTCAGAAGGCTCGGGCGATAGGCCAGCTGGTAGGATTCGAAATTGATCGGCAGCGTCCACAGCGAACCCTCGCCGATGCCCTTGAGCGGGGTGAGGTCCCAGCGGCCGGCCGACAGGATGGAGGGAATGAAATCATTGACGTCGTAGTCAGCGGCGGTCTTGTCGGTATTGGCGATCAGGCCGTCGAGCGGCTCCAGCCAGCCGGCGGCGGCATACTGCCAGTTGTTGAGCGGCGAGGTCATGAAGACGTCGTAGGTGCCGGTCTTGGATGACAGGTCGGCAAGCAGCTTTTCAAAACCGGACTGCTCGGCCAGTTCCTCATAGGTCACCTTGATGCCGGTCTTGGCGGTGAATTCCGGCAGCAGCGGCTTCAGGCTTTCGACGAACGGATGCGAGATCAGCATCAGGTTGATGGTCTGGCCGTCGGCGGCCTTCCAGTTCATCTCGGCGTTGGCCGGATCGGATGCAAGCGACAGGGCCGAGGTCGCGACGAGCGCGGCAGCAACAGTCACGCGGCTGCGGCTCAGGCCGCGCCGGAGTAAGGACGACAACATTGGCAGTTCCCCTTGTTCAAGGCGTGAGAGCGGACTTTGAATTTTTGTTGGCGGCGTGCACTTTGTTGCAATGGCTGCACAAATGAAGCTAGATGAGCTGAAATGGCCGGTCAACCACAAATGTGCACGCTCTGCACGAAAGTTTACGCATGACGCATAATGAAGAAGACCTGCTGGTGCAGCTCGCCTGGCTCTATTACGTGGGCAACAAGAATCAGGAGGAGATCGCCAACCAGCTGGGCCTGTCGCGCTTCAAGATAAACCGCATGCTGGCGCGGGCTCGTGAAAAAGGGCTGGTCAAGATCGCCATCCAGCACGAGACGGCGCAATCGCTCGATGTTGCCGGTCGGATCCAGGCGGCGTTCGATCTCAGGGAATGCATCGTCACGCCGGCGATTGCGGTGCCTGGCGGCAATGCGGACGAGGACGAGAACAATGCACGACGCGCGGTCGGCATCGCGGCGTCGTCGTTCCTGGAGAGGCGGCTGCGCGTGCCGGAGCCGGTGACGATCGGCCTGGCGTGGGGACGCACGATCGCCGCGATGGTCGACGAACTTCCAAAGCTCTCCAAGGCTGACCTGAAGATCGTCTCGCTGATGGGCTCGCTCAGCCGCAATGCCAGGACCAACCCGTTCGATTGCGTCCATTCCCTGGCACAGCTTTGCGAAGGCGAGGCCTATATCCTGCCGGCCCCGTTCATCGCCGACAGCGAGGCCGACTATCAGGTGATCATGAGCCAGAAGCTCGTCCAGCAGGCCCTGAAGCTTGCTCGCTCGGCCGATTTCTATATCGCCTCCTTTGGCGACTGCTCGAAACAGTCCTTCATCTACCATCACGACCTGCTGCACGACGACGAGATCGACCAGGTCATCAATGCCGGTGCCGTCGCCGACATGCTGGGCAAGTTCTTCGACAAGGACGGCGCCTTGCTGGACAATACGTTGAACCGCCGCACGCCGAGCGTGTCCTATGAGGATATTCGCAGCCGCGACGTTGTCCTGCTTGCGGCCGGCCTGTCCAAGGCGAAGGCGCTTGTCGCCCTGCTGCGCTCGGGCACGATCAACCGGCTGATCGTCGATGGCGATCTTGCGGCCGGCCTTCTTCCGCTGATCGGCCGCGGCTAGGTCCGTTTCTTCATCGCGGCCCGGTGACTGCCCCAGTCTTCGTGGCGGCCACCTGCATTTGCATGACGCCAAGGCGACCTCGCGCCTTGGCGCGTTCCGCAATGGGGAGGCGCTTCGGCGGCCTTGATCAAATGCCGGGTGTAGTAGGTCAAGGCCGCGGCCAAACTGAGCCGCCCTTCTATCCCTGAAGCACACCCGTGGACCATGATCGAAGAGCGCGGGTCGGTGCTGTCTTCGCCGTCGCGGTTGTCCTGGGTGGTTACGCGTTTCCTGAAGCGAGTTTCCCTGGTTGCGGGCCGGAGAAGCGGACCCGACGTGGGCGACCGGCTGTCGATTCATTTGGAAAAGTTGACTGCATACAGGAATTCAAGTATGCGGCAAGCATCAACAGGAAGGATGATCCACACCGATGTCGACCGCTGAAATGGCTATGCGCGAGGATCTGGCGGCGGCCTATCGGCTGATCGCGCGGTTTGGGATGGATGACATCATCCACACGCACATATCCGCGCGTCTGCCCGAAGAGCCGGAGCTGCTGCTTATCAACCGCTACGGCGATCTCTTTCGGGAGGTGACGCCGGAATCGCTGGCGGTCATCAATCACCATGGCCAGCAGATGCGCGGCCAGCAGGTGCCGATCAACACCGCGGGTATCGTCATTCACACTGCCGTCCACGCCGCGCGCCCGGATGCGGTCTGCGTCATGCACACGCATACCGCGGCCGGTGTCGCGGTCAGTTGCCTCGAGGAAGGACTGCTGCCGCTCAACCAGACCTCGCTGCTCTTCTACGGGCAGATCGGCTATCACGAATTCGAGGGCATCGCGCTCGATCCCGGCGAGCAGGAGCGCCTGGTCGCCGACCTCGGCGACAATCGCGCCATGATCCTGAGAAACCATGGGCTGTTGACCGTCGGGCGATCCATCGGAGAGGCTTTCTCCCTGATGTACAATCTCGAACAAGCCTGTCGCATCCAGCTTTCCGCTCTGGGCAGCGGACGCCCCATCCACCTGCCGAGCGAGGAAGTGTGCGAGCGCACCGCCAGCCAGTATGCGGCCGATCCCGATGGCGCGGCGGAACTGGAATGGCTGGCGCTGCGCCGGCTCGCCGGAATGCCCCTCGACGGGCATTGATCGATGCGGATCGTCATCGCCGATCCGCTTGCCTACAGTGCCCCCTTCGAGCGCGCGCTGCGCGCCGCGCTTCCCTCGGCGGACTTCGTCCGATGGCCCGACCTGGCGGATGGCGCCGAATACGATCTCCTGGTCGCCTGGAATCTGCCGAAGGACATGACCGCGCTGCCACGGTCGCTGCGCGCGATCTTCTGTTTCGGCGCGGGAACGGATCAGCTTCTCCACGATCCCCGCATTCCGCCGGACCTCCCGGTCGCACGCCTGCGGGATCAAGGTCAGGCCGAGCAATTGCTGGACTATGCGATGCACGCGGCTTTCGCGCGCCTGCTTGACGATGTTGTTGTCAGAGCGGATCAGCAGGCCCGCCTGTGGCGCCCGCCCGATCGCCAGAACCGGACCCGCGGGTCGCTGCGGATGGCCGTGCTTGGACTGGGTCCCCTCGGCCTGCATGTCGCGCGGGGGCTTTCGGACGCCGGCTTCCCGGTGTCCGCTTGGTCGAGAACCGCCCGTCGGATCGACGGCGTCGGTTGCCTGCACGGCGACGACGGGCTCGGCGCTTGCGTCGACGGCGCCGATGTCCTCGTCAATCTCCTGCCCTCGAGGCGCGAGACGAGGGGCATATTGTCGGACCGGCTGTTTTCCCGCCTCGCGCCCGGCGCTTACGTCGTCAATCTCGGCCGCGGCGACCACCTCGATGAGGAGGCGCTGCGCGCCGCGCTCGATCAGGGACGGCTCGGCGCCGCGTGGCTGGATGTCTTTGCCGTCGAACCCCTGCCGCCCGAACACTGGTTCTGGCGGCACGACCGGGTCCGGCTGACGCCGCATCGCGCCGGCCTGCCGACACCTCAGGGTGCCGCGGCGTCCATTGCCGCCGTCGCGACGGCGCTCGAACAGGGGCACGGCGTTCCGGAGCTGATCCGGCCTGGGAAGCTGGTTGAAAATTGAGCCGATTTCGCAACTGCACAAAGATTATGCTTGACTCGAAATGTGCCTGAATGCCAGCATACCGCCATGCTGAACTTGGGCACCTCACTCCTCGCGGATCAGAACGAGCGTCGAAACAGGATCTCGTCGAAGGCCTATGTCGAGTTGCGCGAGGCGATCATCACCGCGCGCGTCATGCCCGGCGCCAACTTCTCGGAAACGGATGTCGCGCAGTCGCTCGGCATCAGCCGCACCCCCGTGCACGAGGCGTTCACGCGGCTTTTCGACGAGGGTCTGATCGAGATCTCACCCCAAACCGGAACCCGCGTCTCGCTGATTGACATGGCGCGCGTCCGCGAGGCGGTGTTCATCCGCTCCACGCTTGAAGGCGCGGTGATCGCCAACAGTGGTGTCAAGCCGGATCCGGCCTTGCTGGACGAGGTCGAGCTGTTGCTTCGGGCGCAGGAGCGTCTCGTCCTCGGCGATGACATGGGTGCCCTGCACCGCGCCGACATGGCCTTCCATGCAGGGCTGCTCGGCGCTTTCGCGCATCCTCGGGCTTGGACCGCATGCCAGCACGTTTCGGCCGACATGATGCGCGTCCAGTTCCTGATCGGCATGAAGCCGGATCACATCCGCTCGATCATCGCCGAGCACCGTGCCATTTTCGACAAGGTGCGGGCCGGCAACATGGCCGAAGCTGCGCTGCTGATGGCGGCGCACATCCGAAATGCCGATTTCGACCAGCTGAGCCTGGAGCGCGAACATAAGGAATTCTTCCGGACCGGAGACCTTCCGTGAGTGCCGCCGTCCTTCGCTCCCTCTCCATCGCGGAAGGCGCGCGCGATTTTTTTTGGCCCGTTTATGAAACCGGTTTACTGAATCGGTTATCTGCACATGTCTCGCGGGAGTGGAGCCGCTTGTCGGGAAGATTGAAGGTCACCATTCGTGACGTTGCGCGGGCCGCCGGCGTATCCGTCACATCCGTTTCCCGTTATCTGAACGGGCAGATCAGCCTGCCCGAGCCGACGGCGAGCCGTATCCAGCTGGCGGCGGAGCGCCTCGGCTATCACCCCAACGCGATCGCCCGCAGGCTCAGCAGCGGCAAGAGCGAGACACTCGGCCTCATCACCGCCGACATCGCCTATCCCCTGTTTGCCGAGATCGCCAGCGCGTCGGAGGCCGAGGCCGCGCGGCATGGCTACAATCTCCTGATGTTCAACAGCCGGAACCTGGTGGAGAAGGAAGTCTCCTTCCTGTCGCGCATCGAGGACCGGCAGGTCGACGGCATCCTGCTCCTCACCAACCATCATGATGACGGGCGGCTGTTGCGGCGGATCAACGAGACCGGAAACGTCGTGCTTCTCGACGAGGACGTGCCGGGCGCGAAGGCGCCGCGCCTGTTCGCCGACAACGTCCATGGCGGCCTCCTGGCGACACGCCATCTGATATCGCGCGGCCATACCCGTATCGCCGCAATCGGCGGGCCGAAGGGGCTTCTCAGCACCGCCGAACGTCTCGACGGCTTCACGCGGGCGCTTGGCGAGGCTGGTCTTGATGTCGATCCCGCCCTTTTGAGATTCTGCGAATACGAGGAGGCGCCGGCCTCGATGGCGTTTCTCGACCTTCTGCGGCAGGACGAGCCGCCCACCGCGATCTTCACCTTCGGCGACATGCTGGCCACTGGCGCCATGCGGGCCGCGCGGCAGGCCGGGATCCGCATTCCGGACGACATTTCTCTCGTCAGCTTCGACGATATCCATAATGCGGACCTGCTGGCGCCGGCGCTGACCACCGTGCGTCAGTCGGCGGCCGAGTTCGGCACGCGCGGCGTCAACATGCTGCTCGATTTCATCGCCGGCAGGAAATCCGGAACGGCGATCGAAAGGGTCGGCGTCGAACTCGTCATACGCGGTTCGGTGGCGCCGCCGCACGGCCGTCCGTCAGGACGTTCGATAGTGCATACCGGCACTGGAGGCCCAGATGGGCTCCCGATGCCGGCCAGGGAGGAGAAGCAAGAAAACTAGTCGCTTCCACGGACGTGAAAGGGGAACACACATGTCCATCAATCGCTTTGGTCAAGACGCAGCGTTGATTGCGCTTGATAAGTTCAAAACTGGGAAGATCGATCGCCGAGGCTTCATCACCGCCATGGCCGGCCTTGGTATCTCAGTCGCGTTCAAGCCTGGGCGGGCCTCCGCCGCGGCCTCGGAAATCGTTGTCTGCAACTGGGGCGGGGCCGCTC
The DNA here is from genome assembly GCF_013170705.1 of Mesorhizobium loti. Lineage (NCBI taxonomy): Bacteria > Pseudomonadati > Pseudomonadota > Alphaproteobacteria > Hyphomicrobiales > Phyllobacteriaceae > Mesorhizobium > Mesorhizobium loti. The sequence continues at coordinate 2,796,547 of NZ_CP033334.1, forward strand.
TCGAAGCCTTCCAAAAGGCCTATGGCGCGCCCTTCAAGGCCAAGTCCGGCATGGAGGTCGTCATCGATGGCACCGGCCCGGCGACCGGCGCGATCCGCGCCATGGTCGATTCCAAGAATGTCACCTGGGATGCCACGGATGGCGGCATGACGGACGCCGTCGTGCTCGGCAAGGGCGGTTACCTCGAGCCGATCGACTATTCCATCGTCGACAAGTCTCTTGTCGGCGAAGGGCTCTCGGCCGAGTTCGGCATCTGCAACTACACCTATTCCAATGTGCTGGCCTATGACGCCAAGAAGGTCGGCGCCACGGCCCCTTCGAGCTGGAACGACTTCTTCGATCTCGAAAAGTTTCCCGGCAAGCGCACCATGTGCAAATGGATCCAGGGGCAGCTCGAAGCCGTGCTGCTCGCCGACGGCGTTAAGCCTCAGGATATCTATCCGCTTGATGTCGACCGCGCCTTCAAGAAGCTCGAACCGCTGCTGCCCAATCTGATTTTCTGGGAGTCGGGCGCGCAGAGCCAGCAGCTCTTCCGCGACGGCGAGGTGGTCATGGGCAATATCTGGCATACGCGCGCCAACCTGCTGCGCAAGGAAAACCCGGACTACACCTGGACCTGGAACCAGAACCTGATGTTCGCCAGCGCCTGGTCGGTGCCGAAGGGCAATCCCGCCGGCAAGAAGGTCTTCGACTTCATCAATTCGTCGATGGACCCGGAAGGCCAGGTGACGCTGTTGCGCCTCATGGGAAACGGACCGTCGAACCCGAAGGCGCTGGCGCTGATGACCGACGAGGACAAGGCGGTCTATTCGCTGGCACCCGAGAACGCCAAGACAGGTCTGGCCGTCTCGGCGCAATACTATGCCGACAACGAGGCCGAACTGCAGAACAAGTTCCTCGACTTCATTTCGCGCTAACCATTGGAGACCACCACCGGCCATCGGCCGGTGGTGGTTCGAAAGACCATGACGTCATTCCAGCGTTGGGCCTTCTGCCTGACGGTGCCGGCGGCGCTTTTGACCCTGTGTCTCTACGTGCTGCCCATCCTTCAGGTGCTGGCGCTCAGTTTCACCGAGCCGACCTTCGGCATCGGCAATTACGTGGCTCTGTTTCAGAATGCCGCGATTGGCCGCGTCGTGCGCACGACCGTCTTCGTCTCGGCGGTGACGACCGCGCTTACGATCGTCATGAGCTATGCCGTCGCCTTCGCGCTGGTCCACATGCCGCCGGCGCAGCGCCGCGTCGCCCTGTTCATGGTCATGGTGCCGTTCTGGATATCGGTGCTGGTGCGCGCCTTTGCCTGGATCACCATCCTGCGCCGCAACGGCGTGCTCAATTCGGCCCTTGTGGGCAGCGGAGCCGTCGGTGAACCTCTCGAACTGGTCTACAACCAGTTCGGCGTCATCGTCGGCATGGTCCATTACATGATGCCCTTCGCCATCATGCTGCTCTACGCGAACCTCTCGGAGATCGACCACAGGATCATCCAGGCGGCGCGATCACTCGGCGCGCGCCCGGTCACCATCTTCTTTCGCGTCTGGGTGCCGCTCAGCATGCCCGGCCTGGCAATCGCCAGCCTGTTCATCGTCATCTTCTCGCTCGGCTTCCTCGTCACCCCGGCGATCCTTGGCGCCGGCAGGGTGCTGATGGTCGCCGAGTACATCTCCGTGCAGATATCCTCGACCCTGCGCTGGGGCGTGGCGACGGCACTGTCGACGATGCTCCTGCTCGTCGTCGGCGCCCTCATCGCGCTGGCGATGCGCAGCCCGGCGTTGCGCGCCGCCTTCGAAGGCGGCCGCAAATGACGCCACGCACCCGCCGTCTGCTCGAACGCGCGCTGCCGAAGCTCTTGGCCTGGCTGCTGCTCGCCTTCCTGTTCGTTCCGGTGCTCGTGGTCATTCCCGTGGCGTTGACCGACCGGGACTATCTGTCGCTGCCCAACAACGGCATTTCCTTCGACCATTTCGCGGCCCTGGCCAACTGGCGCGCGGGCTGGATGCCCAGCATCCTCACCAGCCTCGGCATCGCCGTGGCCTCAAGCATCGTCGCGACCGGCGTTTCGGCGGCGTTCGCCATGGGCGCATGGGTCTATGTCGGACGCTGGCCGACGATCCTGCGCATTGTCCTGCTTTCGCCGCTGATCGTGCCGCCGATCATCTATGCGGTCGGCATGGTGCGCCTGTGGTCGAAGCTGGGCCTTCTCGACACATGGCTTGGCGTCACCATCGTCCATGTGATCCTGGCGATACCGCTCGCCGTGCTGGCGATAGGCGCTTCGCTGTCGAACCTCGATCCGCGTCTGGTGCAGGCGGCCCGCTCGCTCGGCGCGCGCCCGGCGACGATCTTCGGGCGCGTGATCCTGCCCAACATAGTGCCGGGCACGGTCGCCGGGGCGATCCTCGCCTTCATCGTCTCCTGGGACGAGATCACCGTGACGCTCTTCATCACCAGCCGCGGCATCGTCACCCTGCCGCGCAAGATCTGGACGAGCATCGCCGATGCCGTCGATCCCGCGCTGGCCGCGATCGCTACCGTCATGCTGGCGGTCACCATCGTCGGCCTCATCCTGCGCATGACCGTCTGGGAACGTATCGCCCAGCGCCGGTCATGACACGACCTTCAATCGCTTCGCTTGTTTCAGAAAGGAAATCGAAGACATGACTGCCCACAGCGCCGCAATGAGCGAGCACGAATACCGCGAGGCCAAGTTCTTTCAGACCTTCGGTTCCGTCCCGACGCCGGCTTTCCACGACCCGCAAGAGCAGACCCGCGTCTGGGGCCGGCCCTGGGGTTGCACCAATGATGTCGGCAAGCTGCGCGCCGTGCTGATGCACCGGCCTGGAGAGGAGATCAATGTCGTCGACAAGAACAAGCCCATGCCCGAGATCGGCGGTTTCGGCGATCCGGAAAAAGGCTGGTACTTCATGGGCAAGACGCCGCCGGATCTCGCCGCCATGCAGGCGGCGCACGATAGCTTCACCAAGCTGTTGCGCTCCGAGGGCGTCGACGTCATCCTTACCGAGAAGGCAGCTCCCGGCGCTCTCAAGTCGACCTTCTGCCGCGACAGCGTCATCGGCGTGAAGGGCGGGGCGATCGTCACCCGCCTTGCCCGCCGGGCGCGCCGCGGCGAGGAACTGATGGTCACCCAGGCGCTCGCCAGGGCCGGCTGCCCGATCCTCGGCACGCTGCATGGCGAAGCGGTGTTCGAAGGCGGTGGGTTCGCGCTCCTCGACGACAAGACTGCCGTCTGCTCGGTCTCCGTCGCCTGCAACGCCGAGGGCGTGCGGCAGGTCGAGATGATCCTCAACAGCCTGGGCGTCGAGCTGATCAAGGTGCCGATGCCCGGCTATCGCATCCACATCGACGGCAGCTTCATGATGATCGACAAGGAGACGGCGATCATCAACATCAACGAACTGCCCTATGTCTTCATCGACTACCTCAACAAGCGCGGCATGAAGCTGATCGAACTCCCGCCGGAAGACAACGCCTTCTCGCTCAACTGCCTGGCGATCGCACCGGGTCGGGTCGTCATGCACGCCACCCGCACGCCGCGCCTGGCCGACCGGCTCGACGCCGCCGGCATCGAGATCCTGACGCTGGACTATGAATGTATCGAACTGAACGGCGGCGGCATTCACTGCTCGACAGGTCCGCTTGCCCGGGACCCGATCTGAATGTCCTTTCTCGACGTCCGAAACCTCCGCAAGGCCTACGGTTCGGCCGTCGCGCTCGACGGCATCGATCTGTCGATCGAGGCGGGGGAGTTCGTAACCTTGCTCGGCCCTTCGGGGTCTGGCAAGACCACGCTGCTGATGTCGGTCGCCGGGTTCACCAAGCCGGACGACGGCGCCATCCTGCTGGATGGCGTCGACATCACGCGCGTCGATCCGGAGGACAGGAATTTCGGACTGGTCTTCCAGGGCTATGCGCTGTTTCCCCACCTGAACGCCGCGGACAACATCGCCTTCCCCTTGAAGGTCCGCAAATGGGACAAGGCCAGGATCGCCGCGAGGGTGGAGGAGATCCTCAATCTCGTCGGCCTGGACAGGCTGGCCGCGCGCAAGCCGCGTGAATTGTCGGGCGGTCAGCAGCAGCGCGTGGCGATCGGCCGCGCGCTGGCCTTCGGCCCGAAGATTCTGCTGCTCGACGAACCGCTATCGGCGCTCGACCGTACGCTGCGCGACACCATGCAACGCGAACTCAAACGGCTTCATCGGCAGACCGGTGTGACCTTCGTCTATGTTACCCATGACCAGGAGGAAGCCTATGCCATGTCGGACCGCATAGCCGTCTTCCACAATGGCGCGATCGTTCAGGTCGGCACCCCGCGTGACATATACCGCGCGCCCGCCTCGCGCTTCGTCGCGGGCTTCCTCGGCGGCAACAACATCGTTTCGGCGCGCGCCGTCGATGGCGGCATCGAGCTGTTCGGAAGCCGGGTGCCGATGCCCGGTGGCTACGACGCGTCTCGGCATGGCCGATCGGCGCTGACGGTCTGGATGCGTCCGGAGGCCATAGCCATCGGCGAGCCGCTCCACGGGGCCATTGCCTTTCCCGCCATTGTCGCCGACATCTCCTTCGTCGGCTCGTCCGAGCGCATGACCATGTCCACGCTGGACGGCCAGGAACTCCTGGTCCTGGCATCCTCGGCGACGGCGCGCGGCATCGTTGCCGGCGACAAGGTCACCTGCAGCGTGCTGCCCTCCAGCATCGGCTTTCTTGCCGATGAATGACGTGCCGGCAAACAGGACGGCATCCGTCGCCGTCGCATCCAACTGACGATCGGCTTCAGCCGAAAATCCGCATTTCCTGACAGATTGAGAGACATGATGAGCATTAGCCTTCGCACCGTCGACATTCCCGATTTCGGCATCCCCGTCGAGCGCCCTGCCATTCCGCCAGCGACCTATGAGGCCCGTTGCGCCAAGGCGCTCGATCGCGCCGGCACGGACTGGCTCGCCGTCTATGCCGATCGCGAGCATGCCGCCAACATCGCCTTCCTGACCGGTTTCGAGCCGCGTTTCGAGGAGGCGATCCTGCTGCTCGGCAAATCGGGCCAGCGCATCGTCGTCACCGGCAACGAGAACCTCGGCTATACGCCTGTCGCCGGACTGCCTGGCATCATCACAATGCTGGCGCAGTCCCTGAGCCTGATGGCGCAGGACCGCATGCAGAAGCCGGACCTCGTGGCCGTGCTGCGCGAGGCCGGCATCACGGCGGGCGACAGTGTCGGCCTGGTCGGTTGGAAATATCTCGAAAAGAAGGAATGGTCCGCGCCACGCCCCACTTTCTTCGTGCCGGCCTTCATCGTCGACGCGATCGCATTGATCGTGTCCGCCTCGTCGATCGCCGATGCGACGGCGGTGCTCATGCATCAGACGGAAGGGCTGCGCGCCGTCGTCGATGCCGATCAGATCGCCGAGGCCGAATGGGGCGCGGCCCGGTCTTCAATCGCGGTGTGGCGTATCTTGAGCGGCTTCACGCTCGGAGACACCGAACTGACCGCGGCCTCGCGCATGGGGTATGCTGGCGAGCCGATGAACTGCCATCCGATGTTCGCGACCAATGATGCGTCCGGCCAGGTGATCGGCCTGCGCGGTCCCACGGCGCGCGTGCCCGGCCGTGGCGACGGCGTCACCACGGCGGTTGGCTACTGGGGCGGACTGACGGCCCGAGCCGGCCTGATCGCTGAGCATGACGACGCATTTCTGGACGTGGCCAAGGCCTATTTCCGCGGCCTCATCGCCTGGTATGAGGCGGCCGGCATCGGCGCCGAGGGCGGCGCGATCCATGAGGCCGTGATTTCGACCCTGGCGGCGGACAAGCTGCGCCCCGCCCTTAATCCCGGCCATCTCGTCGGCCTCGACGAGTGGATGAATTCCCCGATCCGGCCCGGCTCGACAGAACGCATCGTCTCCGGCATGCCGTTCCAGGTCGACATCATACCCGTGCCGATGCCCGATGGATGGACGCTCAATTGCGAGGATGCGGTGACTTTCGCCGATGTCGGCTTGCGTGCCGAGATCGCACACCGCCACCCGGCGCTGTCGAAGAGGTTCGAGGCACGCCGCCGGTTTGTCGCCGAGCGGATCGGCATCACGGTGAAGGAGGATATCCTGCTGCTGTCCGCCATCCCGCTCTGTCTGCCGCCCTTCTGGCTTACCAGCGGCAAACTTCTAGGCCGCGACTGAGTCCCGGCCGGCCGTCGATGTTGCCTAACCAGCGCTTTCCGGACCTTCGGCGGGCTTGCGAATAAACGGAAGTTGCGCACGTCGGCGAGAAGCTTCCTGCGGGCCATCAGATCGGGCAAGCCCAAAGCTTTTCTGCAAGGCCGCCGGGTCACAACGCTTCGTCGGTCGGCTGCTCTGTTATGACCCTGTCGGGACGCGCTCAAGATCGCTCGTTACGCCAGGGGCGCTGGCGCCAAGGTCGTCTCGATCGACTTAAACCCAAAAGCTGGCGGTCTGCTCACGGCCCATCGCGGTCATTCCGGAACGAGGCTCCGAACGGCCGCGCAAACCTCGACGTCGCTCGCCAGCCGCACCGCAATAAGCGACACCGGGAATGTGTTACGTATTGTGATGCAGATCGAGAGTTGCGGCCGAAAAAGTAAATAAAAACAATACATTGATGCGACAGGCGATCCCAGTCAACGGTGTCGTCGGCTAAAGGCCATAGCGGTCCGCGACCTTCATGAGGCTGCGGATATCCTCTGTGGGGCTGCCTTGCTGCTCGGAGAAAGCTCCCAAGCAGCACGGGTTCGCGACGGGCCCGCCATGTGGCGCGCATAATCCCTCGGCTTCGTTTGCCGGTCACCCTTCGCCCGAAATTGCGGGATCAGCGCGTGAACACCAGCGCGCGCGCCTGCTCAAGGGCGAACAGCGTTTTTTTGAAGCTCAGGCCCTCATACCCGTCATCATGCGGCTTGACAGCCTTTTATTTTGTATCCAATATCCTTTATAAATATGAAGACCAAGGGGAATGGTATGAAACTCACCGGGAATGTTGCGCGTGGCCTTTTCGCATTGACGGTTGCCTTTTCGGGATTGGGCGCGATGGAGACCCTGACGGCCCAAGCCGAGGAAGCGGCCTCAAAGATCGAGGGAACGGTATACTTTCTTACGCCCAATTCCCAAATCACGCGGTTTGAAGCCTATGACAAACCGGGGATGGATGAGGCATTGAAGAAATACGCTCCCAATCTCAAGCTTGTCGTTCTGAGCGCCGACAACGATCCGTCGAGGCAACTCGAGCAGGCCCAGGCAGCCGTGACCCAAGGCGCCAAGGCAATCATTCTGGCGCCGGCTGTGCCCAATCAAAGCCAGGGCATCGTGCAGGTGGCGCACGATGCCAGCATTCCGATTGTCGGGTATGCCTACAATTCCGACAACAGCGACATCGACTACTATGTCACCGTGCCGTTTGAGCCGATCGGCGAGGCGGCTGCCAACTTTGCGGTAAAGACGCTGGCGGATGCCAAGAAGCCAATCCGGATTGGCCTGATTACGGGCGACCCATCCTTCTTCTTTGACCGCGAGATCGTCAGCGGCACCGAGAGGGTGCTTGCCCCCCTGGTTCAAAAAGGCGAAGTCGAGATCGTCTGCAAGAGCGACAACCTGCAGCTCTCGGAGGAAAATGCCCGCGTCGCGACGGACGGTTGCCTGCAGCAGGCCGGTGGCGATATCGACGCGATCCTTGTCCACAATGACAGTTCCGCGAACGGCACCATAGCCGCATTGGCGGCACAGGATCTGCTTGGAAAGGTCAAGGTTTTCGGCGGCTATGACAGTCAGGCCGGAACGATCCAGCATCTTCTCGCCGGCAACATCGAGAACGATATGGTGCCGCCATATCGTGCGATGGCCGACAGCGCCGTCCGGCTTGTCGTCGCCCTTCTCGAGAAGAATGGCGAAGAAAAGAAGATGGTGAACGGGACCTACGATAACGGCATGAAGGCGGTTCCGGCGATCTTCAACGAGAACGTCTTCATCACCCGCGACAACGTGCAGGCGGAACTGATCGACAAGGGAATTCTGACACGTGAGGAAGTCTGCGCGGGCCCTGCCATCAAGAGCGCCTTGTGCACCAAGTGACGGTGAGCGCGATGGGTTCCACAAACACGAACAGCCAGCCCGTTCTTGAACTCATAAATATCAGCAAGCACTTCGGCGGCGTCCACGCTCTCGAAAGCGTATCCCTGGCGGTTCGTCCTGGAGAGGTTGTCGCACTGGTTGGCGACAATGGCGCCGGAAAGTCCACTTTGGTCAAAACCATTGCCGGCATCAACATGCCCGATGCCGGGGAAATGCGGGTCAACGGCGCAAAGGTCAGGATCACCGCGCCACATGATGCAATGCGGCTGGGTATCCAGACCGTCTATCAGGATCTCGCCCTGTGCGACAATCTCGATACGGTCCAGAACCTGTTTCTGGGGCGTGAACTGCAGGGCGGGATCCTGACCGCCGGCCGTTTGCGTCGTGCCGACATGGAGAGCCGGGCGCGGAAGGTGTTGCGCGAACTGGGGGTCAGCACTTTGCGCGACCTCACGGTGCCAGTGGGCAGTCTCTCGGGCGGGCAACGCCAGTCGGTCGCCATCTGCCGCTCGGTGCTCTGGGAGCCGAAAGTTGTATTGCTCGACGAGCCGACGGCGGCACTCGGGGTCGCCCAGCGCAAGGAGGTCATGGCGTTGATCATGCGACTTCGCCAGACCAATCATGGCGTCATCGTCATTTCGCACGACCTGGCCGATGTGCAGGAGATGGCCGATACGGTTGTCGTCCTGCGGCTTGGTCGCAAAGTGGCTGAATTCAGCCGTGGAACGTTCTCGCGTGACGATCTGGTCTCGGCAATCACCGGCCTGTCCGCATCAGCCGCCTAGGAAAGCCCATGAACAATTCAAAAGGCCTGCGGATAAGCAAGGGTGCCAATTTGCAAAATGATCGTACGGGCTCCCGGGATCTGCAGAGACGGATACTGAGTGGGGTCAGCGGCAAGTATCGGTTTATCCCCGTCCTTATCGCGATCGCGCTCGTCTGGGCTTTCTTCTATGCGATGAACGACCGCTTCCTCTCGCCGCGAAACCTGACGAACCTCGCCGTTCAGATCGTTGTGACGGCCATGCTGGCGCTGGGTCTCGTGCTCGTTCTCATCGTGAAGGAGATCGATCTTTCGGTGGCCGCACTTAGCGCGGTGGCATCCGGTGTCATGGGTTATTTGTTGGTAACGGTCGGCCTTCCGTCGTGGCTGTGCCTGTTGGCGGCAATTGTCACGGGATCGGCGGTCGGCTTGGTCCAGGGTCTGATCATCTCGAGATTCCGGGCGCCCGCTTTCATCGTTACCCTCGGCACCTCGCTTGCCATGCAGGGCGTGCTGCTGATGCTCTTGCCGAGGAGCGGGTCGATCCCGCTATCGGGGACCGATATCCAGTGGATCGCCAACAGCTTCTTGCCGCCGATGGCCGGCTACCTGCTTCTGGCCATCGGTATCGGCGTGGTTGCCGCGCTCCTTGTCCAATCGTCAAACCACAAGAGGCGTCTCGGCATCCACCAATCAATCCCGAGCAATGTTTTGCTGCCAATCGCGGCCTTGAGCCTCGCCGGCGGTCTCGTCGTCGCCATTCTCAACCTCGATCGCGGCGTTCCAACGCCGGTGGCGATATTGATCGTTCTCCTCTCGATCATGGCCTATGTCACGACCCAGACGAAGTTCGGCACCTATCTCTACGCCATTGGCGGAAACGTGGAGGCCAGCCGACGCGCCGCCATCAATGTTGGCCAGATCCGCATTTATACGTTCATCATTGCTGGCGCGCTGGCCGGCATTGCCGGCATCATCTCCGCGTCACGCACATTGGGCGTTTCCGCTCAATCCGGCAGCGGAACGCTCTTGCTCGAGGCGGTGGCCGCCGCTGTCATCGGCGGGGCCAGCCTTTTTGGCGGCCGTGGGTCCGTATGGGCGGCCCTCCTTGGGGCCTTGCTTATCGGCAGCATCACCAATGGGCTTTCGCTGCTCAGTGCCCCAACCGAGATCAAGTACCTAGTTCAGGGATTGATACTGGTGCTTGCCGTCACCGCCGATGGGCTCCTGTCGCGGGATGCAAAATCATGAGTTTGGGCACGCAACCCGCTTCGGCCGCGGCTTTAGCCGGGTGTGCGGCAGCGTATGTCGAGGAAACACGGTGAAAATCCTAGGGTATTCAAGCCATGTGAGCATCCAGCCGGGCGGTACGATCGATTTCAAGGTCAGCGCGGCCCAGGCGCCATATTCGGTCGAGTTTGTCCGGCTGCATGGCGTCGCGATCAATGGCGATGACCAATCAGTGAGAGAAGAAAGCATCGGCAACGCGGCGGCCGGTCTCTATCAGGGGCGGCTTCAGGATCTTGCCCCGGGTTCGTACGCGATCGTGGTGCCCGCGTTTTTCCCGCTAATCTCAACTTTTGGTTTCGAGGTCTGGGTCCAGCCAACTCTCAAAGATCGCGAGTGCCAGACAATCCTGGCTGTCGCCACCGACCGGACCACGGCTTCCTGGTCTCTCGTCATCGCGAGAGACCAGCTTGAACTGCGCGTCGGCGGGGGAGAAGACGCCAGGGTTCTCTCCATGAACCTCGATGACCACGAGGGGAAGTGGATCCATATCAAGGGCGGGCGCAGCGATCGCGGCATCGCCCTTGAGTTTGCCGTCGATGGATTGTGGCCATCCCAACGTTTTGGGCAAACGCGGTTTCTCGCGCTGCCGGATACGCCCGAACCCACCCGAGTCGATCGCATTCTCATAGGTTCCAACCTGGATGAGCGCGACCGCCCGGTGGACCGGTTCAACGGCCGGATCGACAATCCCTCCGTGTTGTCCGCACCCGGAGAGGGGGCAAGGCCGATCGCGTCATGGGATTTTGCGATGGGGATCGACACACGCATCGTCACCGATGTTTCAGGCAACGGCCTGCATGGGACGCTTGTCAATCGGCCGGCTCGCGGGGTTCGGGGGCATCTGTGGAAAGGAACGAAGGTCCGCTATCAGGAAAATCCATCCGAGTGGTCCGCCATCCATTTCCATGAGGATGATCTGAACGATGCACGATGGGAAACTGACTTCAGTGCCACGTTTCCCGAGGCGACGCCGAGCGGCATTTATGCCGCCAAGCTCACGCAGGGCGATCAGGTCGAGCATCTGCCCTTCTACATCCAGCCGACCGAGCGATCCAAAAACAAGGTCCTGTTTCTGGCGCCCACCAACACCTATCTCGCCTATGCCAACGAGCATCTGGGATACGGTGAACGCGGCGAGGCTCACCAAAAGCGCATGCGCGACAAGGTCCAGCTCAATGAGACGGATGTTTTCGTTCATACGCACCCCGAACTGGGGCTTTCGATTTACGATCGACATGCGGATGGCAGCGGGGTCATGCATTCCTCTTGGAAGCGGCCTGTCGTCAATTTTTCGCCTAACTACATCACCTGGCTCAACGCCGCGCGCCGGCACTTTGCGGCTGACTTTTACATCACTGGCTGGCTGGAGAAATCCGGCGTCGGTTTCGACGTGGCGACGGACGAGGACCTGCATCGAATGGGCCTGGAACTTCTGGCCCGCTATGATGTCGTTGTCTCAGGATCTCACCCGGAATATCCGACATCACTGGAGATGGATGCGCTGAAGGCCTATGCCGGCCAGGGCGGGAGCCTGATGTATCTCGGCGGCAATGGCTGGTATTGGGTGACGAGCTATGACGGCGACGACACCATGACGCTGGAGTGCCGGCGCGGCTATTCGGGTGAGCGCAACTGGACGTCTCATCCGGCTGAGTTGATGCATGCCACGACGGGAGAGATCGGAGGCCTCTATTCCCACCGAGGTCAAAGCAGCCGCCTGTTTTTCGGCGTCGCATCGGCTGGCGTCGGTTGGGGCACGGCTTCGGGCTATTCTCGCACGCAGGACTCGTACAGTCCCGACCTCGCCTTCATGTTCGAGGGCATCGGCGATGAGATGATCGGCGACTTTGGCTATGTCCTCGGGGGCGCCGCGGGCGACGAGTTGGACAGCGCTGACTTCGCGGCCGGGACGCCGGGCAATGCCCGCGTGATCCTGAACTCGCGGCACAATGACACCTACTACCCGTTCCTCGAGTCCGTCACGCAGGTCGAGCCGAATGTCAGCGGACCGAACAACCCGAATGTCAGGTCCGATGTCGTCTTCATCGAAACCGGTGCTGGCGGCGGGATATTCTCCGTCGGGTCGATCTGCTGGGCCGGGTCGCTTGCCTACGACAACTACGACAACAATGTTGCGACGCTGACGGGCAACGTGCTCCGTCACTTTCTGCGGAAGGCGTAGGCCACCCAATTCCGAAAACGGAGCTCTTCGTCCAAGGTTTTCGAACTGCCAGGAAGGTCGGGGCTAGACTCGAAAAATTGGATATTGTAGATTGGATATAATGATGGTGTGCGGTATGCCATCGAACGCAAGAGGAAAAAATGAACAACTGGACTGGGGTGTTTCCCGCCGTAACCACCAAGCTGAATCAGGACGGCTCGATCAATGTACAGGCTAATCAGTCTGCCATTGACAGGCTGATCGCCAACGGGGTTTCGGGCGTGATCGTTTTGCCGATGCTCGGCGAAAATGCCTGCCTCACTCCTTCCGAGAAGGAACTCGTCATCCGCAGCGCACAGGAAGCGGCGGGCGGGCGGGTTCCAATTCTGTCCGGACTCGCCGAGATCACCCAGGCCGACGCCAATTTTCGTGCCCGTGAATTCGAGAAACTTGGTGTGGAGGGCCTGATGGCGTTCCCCACCCTTGGGTACAAGTCCGATGCTCGAGAGACAGCCGAATGGTACAAGAGCCTTGCCAGGGCCAGTGGGCTACCGATCATGATATACAACAATCCGATCGCCTATGGTGTCGACGTTACCCCTCGGGTTTTGCAGGAACTGGCGGACTCTCCGACCATCGTAGCCGTCAAGGAAGAGACCGGCGATGTCCGTCGCGTGACTGACATGTATGTTGCGCTCGGCAATCGGTATCAGATTTTCTGTGGCGTCGATGATCAGGTCGTCGAGAGCGTCGCGCTCGGTGCGGTCGGCTGGGTGTCGGGCATGACAAATGTATGGCCCAAGGAATGCGTCACGCTGTTCAACCTTTGCAACCAGGGGCGCAAGGATGAGGCGCTGCAGCTCTACAGATTGCTGACGCCGGCTTTCCACCTCGATACTCACGTGAAGCTCGTCCAGTACATCAAGCTCTCCGAGAGCCTAGTCTACGGCGCGCCCGAGTGGGTGCGTGGACCGCGCCTGCCGCTCGTTGGCGACGAGCGGGAATTCGTGACGCGCACAATCAAAGACGCGATCAAGCAGCTCGAAAACTACTCGCTGCCGCAGGCCGCATGATCTCTGGATCATCGTCATGATCTTCGGATCGTCATATTGAGAAGAACCTTGCGGACAGTGGCACTACGGTTGTCCGCCGGTTTCATCGCCGAATTTTGAAGCCGGAGTGAGACAGGTGCGTTCGAAGAAATACGATTATATTGTCGTGGGGTCTGGAGCGGCCGGCTCCATTGTGGCCGCCCGGCTCGGCGAGGACCGTAATGTCAATGTTCTCGTCCTCGAGGCGGGGCCGCACGACAATTCGATCTATGTTCGCATGCCCGCCGCAATGTCCTATCCGCTGACTGACAAAAAGCGGACGTGGGAATTCGAAACAGGGCCCGAGGCGGCTCTCGATGGCCGCATGGTCACCCATCTTCGCGGCAAGATGCTTGGCGGCTCGGGATCCCTGAATGGCATGGTCTATGTGCGGGGAAATCCGCGCGACTTCGACCGCTGGGCGGAAGATGGTCTTCCCAACTGGTCCTATGCCCATTGCCTTCCCTATTTCAAGAAACTGGAATCGTATGACAAGGGAAGCAATGAATACAGGGGCGGGCAGGGGCCAATACGGATCACGACGCTGAAGGCCGAGCTCGAGCCCTTCCGTGCGTTCCTGGAAGCCGGGCAACAGGCCGGGCACCCGTTGAGCGAAGACTACAACGCTTATCGCCAGGAAGGCGTCCATGCCTATCAGGCCAACATCGATAATGGTATCCGCGCGAGTGGGGGTAGGGCCTATCTTCGCCCAGCCATCAAGCGCGGCAATGTCGAACTGCTTTTGAACGCCCTGGTTCACAAGGTCGATTTCAGTGGGCGGAAAGCTGTCGGCGTCACCTTCGAGAAGGATGGCGTGGTTCAGTCAGTGGAAGCCGGGCGCGAGGTTATCTTGTGCGGTGGCGCCTTCAACTCGCCCCATGTGCTTCTCCTTTCCGGTGTTGGTCCCGCCGCGGAACTTGCCTCGTATGGGATCAAGAGCGTGGCTGACGTTCCCGGTGTGGGGAAAGGCTTGCAGGATCATGTCGCCGTATCCGTCAAGTACCGGGCCTCGCATAGAGGCGTGTCTCCGGCGGTCGACATGAACCTCATCAAGATGGCGTTCATCGGCGCACAATGGCTGTTCTTCAGGAAGGGCTTGGGCATTACCAATCTGTGGGAAGTCGGCTCCTTCTTCAAAAGCAGCGATTCCGTCGAGTATGCCAACATCCAGCACGAGTTCCTGCCGATGCTCGGCGAACTGATGCATGGAAAGGTCAACATCGAGGAAGGATTCCAATATCAGGTGTGCCTTGGCCGGCCGGAAAGCCGAGGGGCGGTGACGCTCAAATCTGCTGACCCGAGACTGCACCCGTCAATCGTGTTGAACTATCTCCAGCAGCAGCAGGACAGGCGGAATCTGATCGACGGCGTTCGTCATACTGACGAGATCATCCAACAAAGGGGTTGGGATAGCATCCGCGGCGAAGCCATCGTTCCCGGCCTGCGCAAGAAATCCGACGAAGAGGTCTTCTCTTGGCTCAAGGAGAATATGGGGACGCAATACCATCCGTGCTCGAGTTGCCGGATGGGCAATGACGATATGGCTGTCGTTGATGACGAAGGCCGGGTCCATGGTGTCGAAGGCCTCCGGGTGATCGATGCTTCTGTCATGCCGCGCATTCCCAACGGCAATCTCCACTGCCCGACAATGATGATCGCCGAGAAGATGGTCGATCGCGTGCGAGGTCGCCAGGCGCTGCCAGCGCAAGTGGCGCACTACGCCGACGAGAAGCGCTTGATCTGAAAATCCACCGGAGGCCGATCGGCCGCGGAGCCGGACTGCCTGGCCCGCGCCGCGCTCCATAAATGATTTGACTGCTGATTTATTATATCCAATATCCATTATAAAAACGTGAGTGAACCAACACGAAAGGGGAATGACATGGCGAAAGAACCGAAGACGTCTATGCTTGAAACAATCCAGTTCACCCGACGTACCGCGCTGCTCGGCCTGGCAGGGGCCGGCCTTGGAGTGTCGACGGGACGACTGTTCGTAACACCGGCCCGTGCGGCGGTTGGCGGCTCGTTGCAGATCATGGCGTGGGAAGGCTACGACATGACGAATGAGCTGCGGGAGTGGCGGTCGACCAATGGTGTCACCGCGGAAACCTCCTCGATAGCGTCTCAGGATGATGTCCAGGCCAAATTTATTGCCGGCAATCCTCCCCCCATCGATCTTGCCGAATATAATCAGGCCTACAGCAAGCTTTATATCAAGGATATGAAGATCGTTTCGCCAATCGATATGTCCAAGATACCGAATTACAACGCCGACAATCTCTTTGACGTATTCTTCGACAAGCCGACATGGTTCTCGGACGGAAAGCATTGGGGGTCGCCCTACATATGGGGCTTCAACACCCTCCTCTATAACTCCGACATGATTAAAAAGCCCACGTCCTACAAGGATCTGCTGGATCCAAGCCTGAAAGGAAAGATCGCGATAATGGACGATGCGACGGGCAACTGGCCGTTGATCGCCCGTCTGGTCGGCTTGGGAGACAAGTATCCTCTGCTGACCCGCGAGGAGTTAGGCAAGGCGTTCGAGAATTACGTCTTGTATCGAAACCAGGCGCGCCTGATCTCGATCAATCAGGGCGATGTTGCGAATTTCGTGGCATCGAAGGAGGTCGCGGCGGTTCTTGTCGCGGATCCGTCAATTATCACGCAGGTGCGCGCGCAAGGCGTGCCACTCGAAATGGCGATTCCCGAAGAAGGTCCGGTGCTGTGGGTCGACGCTTGGTTCATTCCCATATCGGCCGACAACATCGATACCGCGCACGCGTTCATCAACCAGTCTCTCGATCCCCAGATCCAGGCCAAGGTCGCGACGGCGGTCGTACAGGCGCCGGTTTCGAAGAAGGCCGTCGAGCTTCTGGATGCCGACGCTCGCAAGCGGATCGACTATTCGAAGATCAACGAAATATTCGCGTCTGGCTTGCCGGGTATTCCCCCCGTCGACGATGATGGCGAGCACGCGACCTATGCGGACTGGGTCCAGGCCTGGCAGGAATTCAAGGCAGGCTTGTAATCCACCGTAACCAGTCGTCGGGGCCGGTCGACGAGACCGGCTCTTGCGCTTTCTTGTTGAAGGAATTGCGATGACTCCATCACAAAGAACCGGAGGCGTTCTGGCCGCGCCGGCGGCAATCTACATGCTGTTGTTCTTCGTGGTGCCCGCTATATTGCTGTTCTCCTATAGTTTCTGGATGTCATCCGGCTTCCGCATCGTTCCAGACTTCGTGCTGACCAATTACATATCGGCGGTACGATCGCCGCTCTTCCTGCGGGTGACCTACAACGCAATCGTAATCGGTCTCGTCACCGCGTCCGTAACGCTCTGTCTATCGATCCCTGTCGGATATTACCTGACTTACGTCGCCAGATCGAAGATTATCTTCTATCTCGTTCTCGTCACGTGGTTCTCCAGCTACCTCGTCAGAATCTACGCCTGGCGTACATTGCTTGGCACCAACGGCCTGCTCAACGCGGTGTTGCTTCAACTCGGGATCGTCCACACACCCGTCCAGGCGTTCCTGTTCAGCCCATTTGCGGTCGCGATAACGTTGACCCACATCTATCTGCCATTCGCGATTCTGATGGTCGTTTCGGCGATGAGCGAGATCAAGGCGGAGCTTATCGAGGCGTCGCGCGATCTCGGCACATCGGCCTTGGGGGCCTTCTTCCGGGTTGTCGCTCCCAACGCCGCGCAAGGCCTTATCGGAGCCTTCATGCTGACATTCATCCTTGTCGCAGGCGACTACGTCACGCCGCAGATGGTCGGCGGGTCCTCAGGCCAAACGACCGGCCTTCTTATCGCGGATCAATTCCGAAAGACCGGCAATTGGCCGCTCGGTGCCGCCCAGGCCTTTCTCATGTTCCTTGTGTCGCTGGTCATCTATGCGCTCGTGCTTGCCCTAGGCCGCCTCACGGGACTCATTCCGGCCAGGCGTAAAACCAAACCTGCCAAGGAGGTTGCGTGATGTTGCTGAAGGCGGTCGTCTACGCGACCTTGGCGTATCTCCTGATTCCGCTCGTCGTGATCGTCTTGTTCAGCTTCAATGCGGAGCAATCGTTTTCCTTTCCCATCAACGGTTACAGTCTGAGATGGTACGCGCTGATCTTCGAGGATCCGCAGCTTGGCCAGGCTCTCGTCAAAAGTCTGATGATCGCCACGGCAACAGCTATCGTCACCCTTGTCCTTGGAACGGCCGCGTCCCTTGCCTGGTTGCGGCTAGGGAGGATTGGCCGAAGCGTTCTCGAAATCCTGTGCATCACCCCGATCGCCCTGCCTGGCCTCTTCCTTGGTGTCTCATTGCTGGTCTTGGCCGCGCAGCTGGGCATCCGTCTTTCGACGGTCACGATCGTCGTCTCTCACGTCGTTCTGTCCGTGCCGATGCTCATGATCGCCATGCGGGCCCGGCTTGCGCTTTTCGATCGAACACTCGAAGAGGCCTCCCGCGACCTTGGCGCCTCGCAGATCGGGACATTCAGGAGGGTAACGCTTCCGCTGATCGCGCCGACCTTGATCTCCTGCGCGATCCTGAGCTTTGCCTTGTCGTTTGACGAGTTCGTCGTCACGTCATTTGTTGCCGGCACCGAAACCACCTTGCCCATGTACATCTGGTCGATGATGCGCCGCACGGTCACGCCACTGATCAACTCGGTCTCGACGCTCGCCCTTTTGTTCTCGATCGCCGTCATGGCGATCGGCTTCCTCGTCGGGCGGTTCAAGCGAGCATCGGCCCTGTCAGAACGCGCGTCCTCTTGAGGCTACGAATGAACACTGGAATATCAACAGAAGCACCGTTGATTGAACTGTCGAACGGTCAAAAACAGTTCGGCCTTTTTCAGGCCCTGACCGACATCAATCTCACGATCAACGAGGGGGAGATCGTGACCTTGCTCGGCCCGAGCGGCTGCGGCAAAACCACCTTGATGCGCATCATCGCCGGCTTCGAGGCGCTCACATCCGGTACTCTGAAGATCGACGGCAAGGACGTCGCTGCGTTGCCCCCGGAAAAACGGCCGGTGAACATGGTGTTCCAACGCTACGCGCTGTTCCCCCATTTGGACGTCTTCGACAATGTCGCATACGGCCTCAAGGTCAAAGGTGTCGAGAAGGACGAGCGCCGCAAAAGGGTCCAGGCGATGCTCCGGACCGTGCAGATGGAAAGCCTTTCGCATCGTTTCATCGGCGAGCTCAGCGGTGGCCAATGCCAGCGGGTGGCGCTGGCTCGGGCCCTGGTGAATGGCCCCCGGGTTCTGCTGCTCGACGAGCCTTTGGCTGCGCTCGACCTCAAGATTCGCCAACATATGCTCGGAGAGATGAAACGAATCCAATTGGAGACGGGTGCTACGTTCGTTTATGTCACGCACGATCAGGATGAAGCGATGATCCTTTCGGACCGGGTTGTGCTGATCGATCACGGCCGGATCGTTCAGATCGACAGACCTCAGGATATGTACTTTCGCCCAAGATCGCTGTTTGCGGCAAAATTTCTTGGCGAAACAAATCTGTTCGAGGGAAGACTGACTGGGTCTGGCATCGGGCAGCTTTCGCTGGAGACCAGGGACGGACCGTTTGATGTGGTTTCGAATGATGTCCCGGTGTCCGCGAATGACGCCGCGGTAATGTCCGTCCGGCCGGAAGCGATGTCCTTCCGGCAATCCGACGCGCAGCTCGACTATGCGATGGATGCCGAAGTTGCCGACGTGATTTTTTCAGGCAGTCGCTCTTTCTTCCATCTGGTCAGCCGGGGCGGCCAAAAATTCCGGGTCCAGGTTCAAAACATGCCTGGTGCGGCCCTTCCGACGGCGGGCGACAAGGTCCATGTCTCGTGGCGAAAGGACAGCGCGACCGTTCTGCCGCTTGCCCGGACGTCATCGTGACATCCATTTGCACGTGCAGTACGGAGCGCCGCACTAGCGCTGCAATTCTATATCCTATATTCAATATGCTTGGAATTTTCCTGATAGGTCATAAATGGATCCGTCTGTCGCCATCAAGCGCCGCACCGTCACGTCTTCGGTCGTTGACCTGATCCGCGACAGGATCATATCCGGGTTTTACAAAGGCGGTCAGCAAATCAGGCAGGAAGCGATCGCCGAGGAAGCCGGGGTCAGCCGTATACCGATCCGTGAAGCTCTTCTGCAGCTCGAGGCCGAGGGACTTGTCGTCATTCACACTCATAAGGGCGCGGTTGTCGCGTCTCTGACCGTGGATGATGCGATCGATATCTTCGAAGCACGTCTTGCGCTTGAGCCGTTCATCCTGAAGAAGGCGATCGAACGGGCAACCGAGGTCGACATCGAGCATGTGCGACGCGCCCTGGATGACTATACCAGAGGGGTGGAGGCAAAGGAATCGCCAGCGAAGCTCAGTGAACTCAACTGGTCGTTCCACAAGGCGATGTCCCGTTCCGCAAGGCGGCCGCGATCTCTCGCCCTTTTGTCATCGCTTTACAATTCCGCCGACAGATATCTCCGTCTTCAGATCGATGCCCGATCGGCGCAGACCAAAGCCCTGGAAGACCACAAGGCGCTGGCGGTTGCATTCGCCGAGGGCAATCAGACCCTGGCGCAGAAGCTTCTCAGGAAGCACATCGAGGACGCTCGCGACGACGTGATGGCTGGCCTGCAGGCGCTGCCGGATTTCGAAAACTCCTGATCGTTGGGTGGTAATTTTTGGGCGAAGCCGCCATTGGCTATTGCTTGCTCTCAATAAATATTGGATATTGGATATAGAAGCCACTGGAGTCGGGCATGCAGTTGGATCGCGTTATAACTGTCGTTGGCGCACACGCCGAAGGTGAGGTCGGCCGGGTCATCACGGGCGGCATTCTCCCCCCGCGCGGGGCGACGATGTTCGAAAGGATGGAAAACCTGGAGCGCGACAGCTCATGGCTCAGGAACATGCTGCTGTTCGATCCGAGGGGCAGCGTGAATGCCGCCGTCAACCTCATCACGCCGCCAATCCATCCTGATGCCGACATCGGCATGATCGTCATGGAGTCCGATTACTTTGTGCCGATGTCCGGCTCGAATCTGATCTGCACGGTGACCGTCGCGCTCGAGGCCGGAATGATACCGATGAAGGAACCTCAGACGATCGTGCGGGTCGACACGCCTGCGGGATTGGTGGACGTGATCGCCGAATGCCGGGCAGGCAAGTGCCGGAGCATTACCTTTCGCAATATCCCCTCCTTCGTCATGCATCGCGACAGCATGATCGACGTTCCGGGGCTCGGTTCGCTGCGGGTCGATGTCGCGTATGGCGGCATGATCTACTGCATCGTGAATTCGGCGGATCTAGGCCTGACGCTCGCGCGCGGCGAGGCCAGGCAGCTTGTCGAGATCGGCGAGCGGATCAAGGCGGCGGCAGCCGTCCAGCTGCCGTCGATTCATCCCGAAAATCCGCTCATCCATACGATCAATCAAACCGAGTTTGCTGGCCCGGTGGAGGTCATCAACGGCGTCAAGACGTCCAAGAACGCGGTCGTCGTGTCGCCCGGGCGGCTCGATCGCTGCCCATGCGGGACAGGCACTTCGGCGCGCATGGCGCTTCTTCATGCCCGTGGTGATCTCGCTGTCGGTGAGAAGTTCAGGCACCTCTCCATTCTCGACACGGTTTTCGACTGCGAGATCATCGCCGAAACCAAGGCAGGTGATGTGCCAGCGGTCATTCCGCAGGTCTCTGGTCGCGCCTGGTTGACGGGTGTGAGCCACTACGGCGTGGATCCCGAGGATCCGTTCCCGGAAGGCTACCGCCTATCCGACACCTGGTTCAATTGATCGACAGGCACCCTTGTGGCCCAGGCGCTGACTGAGTGTCTCGGCACCACAGGCACAAACGAATGGGAAGGTGGGGAGATGGCGGAAGAACAGTTGAAATGGCTCAACGAGCCACCGCGATACACAAACGACGGCGCTCTCCTTCGTGTCACGACAGGCCACGAAACCGACTTCTGGCGAGAAACCTTTTACGGCTTCTGGCGCGACAATGGCCATTTTCTGTATCGCAGCGTCACCGGGGATTTCACCGCCGAGGTGACGATCAAGGGTGAATATGAAGCCCTCTACGATCAGGCCGGCCTGATGATGCGGCTCGGCGAAACACATTGGGTGAAAGCCGGAATCGAGTTTACCGACGGGCGGATGTACTTTTCCGTCGTTATCACAAACGATGTTTCCGACTGGTCCCTGGTTGCCATTCCGACGGACCCGGCGGGCGTGAGGATCCGCCTCACCCGGCATCGCGAAGCGGTTCGCGTCCAGTATCTGGACTCCGGCGACAACAGCTGGAAGCCCGTAAGGCTAGGCTATTTCCCGCCATCCGACCGGGTGGATGTCGGCATGATGTGCTGCTCTCCTCAACGTGCGGGATTCGAGGTGGCTTTCGCTGACTTCGTGGTCGGGCCGCCGATCTCCAAAGAGCTGCATGACTGACCTGAGCCGCAAGGGTGCGAAGCGTCTCCTGCCTTGCCGATCTTCATCGAGATTCTGAAATGACCAAACGTGAATACGGCATCTGGATCAACGGGGCTGCCGAGTTGCCGGCGGGAAGCGCTCTCTTCGAGAGAAATTCGCCTTCCACAGGCGAAAGCGTCGCCAGAGTTCATCTGGCCGGGACAACAGAACTTGACCGTGCCGTCGTACTCGCGAAGGAGACGTTCAGGAAAGGCGGATGGAAGGGGCTTGCGGCAAGCGAGCGCGGGAAGATCCTGCTGCGCTGGGCCGATCTCATCCTGGAGAATCTCGTAACGCTCAGCCGCATCGAGGCCGATGAAGCAGGGAAGACGATCGCTGCCGCCAAGGGCGAGATCGAGTGGTCGGTAGAGTTGCTGCGCTATGCTGCATCGCTCGCCTGGAGCATTCCCGGCCGTATCGTCAATCACGAGGGCGCCGAGAAACTGGGCCTCGTGACTTACGAGCCGCTTCCCGTCATCGGTATGATCCTTCCCTGGAATTTTCCGACGGTGACCCTGTTTCAGAAGTTGCCCTACGCCCTCGTCGCGGGATGTTGCGTCGTGATCAAGCCGTCGGAGCTCACAGCGGGCACTGCGATCGAATATGCGCGACTGGCCAAGCATGCTGGTATCCCCGACGGGGTTCTTGCGGTCCTGCCCGGCACGGGCGAGGTGGTCGGCCAGGGCATGTGCCTGCACCCGGACATCGACATGATCTCCTTCACGGGGTCCACCGCCGTTGGGCGCAAGATCGCCAGCCTTGCCGGCCAGTCGCTGAAGAAGGTGGCGCTTGAACTCGGGGGCAAGGGCGCCAACATCGTGTTCGCCGATGCGCATCTCGATGCGGCGGTCGCCGGTGCACTCGCTGCCTTCACGATCAATCAGGGTGAGGAGTGTTGCGCCGGCGGAAGGCTTTTGGTCCAGGAAACTATCGCATCGGAGTTTGTCGCGAAGCTGGCCGAAAAGGCCAAAGCGCTGAAGCTTGGTACGCCTGACGACGTCGATGCCGATCTCGGCCCGATGATTCATGCGCAGCATCAGCGGAAGGTCCTAGATTACGTCGAAAAGGCCCGGGAGGAAGGTGCGACGCTCGTGACAGGCGGGAGAGCGCCGACGAGCCCGGGGCTGCACGACGGCTATTTCGTCGAACCGACCATATTCACTGGCGTCGAGCCACACATGACGATCTTCAGGGAGGAGATATTCGGACCGGTGCTTGGGGTCACCACTTTCAAGGATGTTTCCGAAGCAGTCGCGCTGGCCAACCTGACACATTACGGCCTGGCCAATGGCATCTGGACCTCTAACCTCGACACCGCAATGGCTGTCTCCAGTGCCCTTGAAAGCGGGTTTGTCTATGTCAACACCTATCTTGAGACGGTTCCCCAGCTGCCGTTTGGCGGCAGCAAGTCCAGCGGACTCGGCAGGGAAAACGGTCCCGACGGGTTACTGGAATTCATGCAGGCGAAATCCACATTTATTCGCCTGCGTCCGAACCCGTGATCAAATGCAAGAGAGAGCAAGACGATGAAGCCGGTCCGTTTCGGTATTGTGTCGACAGCGAAGATCGCCCGCGACTGGGTGATACCGGCGATGAAAGCCGTACCGGAGTGTGAAGTTGTAGCCATCTCCTCACGCGACGGATCTCGTGCGGCCCGCGTCGCCTCGGAATTCGGTATTTCGAAGCACTATACGTCTTTCTCCGACCTGCTGAACGACGACGAGGTCGAGGCAATCTATATCCCGACGCCGAACAATCGGCACGTCGAAGATGCAATTGCCGCGGCGAGGGCTGGCAAGCACGTCTTGTGCGAGAAACCACTTGCCTTGGATGCGGCGGACGCCCTGCGCCTGGCCGAGGTTCAACTGCAGACAGGTGTGCAGATATCGGAGGCCTTCATGGTCCGATATCATCCACGATGGCTCGCCGCGCGGGAAATCATCCGCAGTGGCAGGCTCGGACGCGTAACACAGATCCACGCAACCTACAGTGTGACCAACGACAATCCGCAGGACATCAGGTTCCAGCCGGAACTCGGCGGTGGTGCCTTGGGAGACGTTGGCGTCTATCCGATAACGGCAGCCCGCTTTCTCTTCGAGGCTGAGCCGATCGCCGCGACCGCGACATTCGAAAAGCTTGCGCCCGATGGTGTCGATATTGCCGTCGCCGGCCTGCTCGAATTTCCCGACAACCGCAATCTTCTGTTCAGTGGCGCCCTGCTGCAGGCATGGGCACACTGGATCATGGTTATCGGTACGGACGGCTGGATGGAAATCCCGGTCGCCGTCTGGCCCTCGGCAAAACAAGAGACGATCATCAAGCTGCGCAAGCGTGACGATATTTATGACCGGGATGTCGAAGTCATCCGCTTTGCGCCGGCAAACCAATATGAAGAAGAGGTCCGCGAGTTTGCGCGCGCCATAAGGGGGGAGATCAAGCAGTCCTGGCCAATCAGCGACGCGGTGGCGGGAATGCATGTACTCGATGCCATCAGGCGGTCTGCCGCGGATAGGGCGCGTGTCCTGGTCCACAGGGACCGAGGATAGCCCCTTATACAGGCCCCACACACCGCTGCCTGCGGCGATGCCGGCTGCCGATGCAGCCGGATGCGCAATCACTCGGTGTCGCGGTGATCGAGGACTTCAAGCATGGTGGTCAGCATGCTTCCGACTTCTTCCGAGATTTCCTCGGGCCGAATCCCCGCCTTGATGGCGTCCGCGGTCGCTTGTTCGGCGAGTTTAGCCGCAAGGGCCGGATCGGCCCTCGAAAAAGGTGGAACGTTTTCCTCCACCCATTTCTGCAGGAATTCGATGCCGCGAGCGCTCATGACGAACAAAAGCTCGTTGGAGCGATTTCGTTCCGCCGAGGTGCATTCAAGAAAACGTCAGACCCTGTTGATCAGGGCCTGACGTCCCCAAGGCTCACGTTACGATGAACGAGGATGCCGTCAACGACAGGTGCGGAGAAAGAGTGGCGAACTGGATCTGATGTGCTCTGCCTGTCCCATCGCTGTCGAAAGAGAGCGCGCCGGTCAAGCTGTTGTAAATGATGTGGTCATTGCTGTCGTGAGCACCCGCGCCGGCGAAGAAGGCCGAGGTGGGAAGGGCGCCCTTTTGAAGGCCGGAAAATATAGAGTGGTCGAGCTGGATCTTGTCCTGGTACGCATTAAAGTCGGTGATCTTGTCGACATTGCCGGCCTTGAGGGCGGAATTGAAGACGAAGACATCCTTGCCTCCATGTCCGGTCAGTACGTCTCGCCCGCCACCTCCATTGATGACGTTGTTGCCGGCATTGCCCTCTATGGTTTGGGAAAACTCGTTTCCGGTGAGGTTGATGGCGGTGGTTCCGGATCGGCTCGTGGTGGCGAGATGTTCGATCTCCGACCCGGCCGACAACGCATAACTCACCGATGCCAGCACGGTGTCGTTGCCGCCGCCCTTCACTTCCACCACCTTGTCACCGACGTTGTCGACATAATAGGTGTCGTTGTAGCCACGGCCGGCCATCGTGTCGGCGCCGGTGGTGCCGTGCATTACGTCCGCCCCGCCAGTGCCGTAGAAGACGTGATCGCTGCTTGAAGGTGTGCTGGTCGTCGGGGGCACCGGCGTGGTTGTGGTGGGCGGCGGCGTCACGGTGGTGGTGCCGCCGGATGAACCGGTGCCGCCGCTTGACGACGTGCCGGCGTCGCTCTGGTTGTGCTGGAGGAAAAGGGCCTGCAGCGCCGGCGAGTTGCCAAGCGCCGTGTCACCCTGTTGGGAACCCCATGCATAGGCATAGTCGAAGGCGGGGGTCGGAACCAGCTTGGACCAGTGGTCCAGCATGGTCTGCTCCTGGGTGACGGAGGGAAGGACGTATTGGCCGCCGGTGTCGGTCGTGAAGCTGCCGCCGCCGAATGTCTGGTAAACCGGAACGATCTGGCTGACCGGAATGCCCGAGGCAACAGCCGCGGCCACGGTCCTGTCGATCATGTTGTAATCGACCGTGCTTGTTCCGGTGCGCACCGGATACGGGTCCAACCCGTAATAGTCGATATGCGTGTTGGCCGGATTATAGGTGTTCGAAAAATCAGGGTTTGCGGAAGACCCCATGTTCATCATGGTGATGAAGGTCTTGGCGCCCGGCAAATTCGAATGGATCCAGTCGGATTCCGCCTTCAAATTCGCGGCGGTGGCGTAGGTTCCCCATTTGCCGGTTGGGTCCGGTTCATCGACCAGGAAGAAGCCAAACACCTTCGGATTGCCGATGAAGGGCGTGACTTTCTGGATAAAGGACGAGGTCGCCCCATTGGCTTCATCGAGCCAGACCAGGCCTTTCGTGCCAGCCGGCAGGGCGTTGAGTTCGTCCACGGATGAAACGTCGACAAGGTTGAATCCGGCGGTTGCGACCTGGGAGGCCGACCCACCCGAGGCATAGTGGAGGGTTGTCATGCAGATATCCTTCGTCCGATTCGGTAGGTGCCCCACACCTGCCTAGTGGAGAGGATACATTAGAGACAAATCAAAAACCGGCGTCCCTTGATAGAATCGTTGATCACAGCGAGCAAAACGCCGCGGACTCGGACGGCCGACTTGGCTCCGAGGCCTGTTGACTATCCAAGGATATTTGGCGCTTCACGCTCGACTGCGGAGCGCTCATGGCGACCGTTTATTTGCTATGCGCCGCGCACCAGAAAGGCCCTTTCTATCAACGGACGGTTATGGCTGAGATAGGGTTCAATGAGCATGTCGAGGTGTCCGCCCACGATCGGGACTATGCTCAGATCGGCAACGAAAGCACTCCAGCCAAGGTCTGCCGGAACGCCTGTGCGCCTGCACCGGAACAAGGTGGCGGTAATAGGCAATGCGGGCTTCGGTCGCGCGAGCCACTGGCCAAATGCACGCATCCGCAGGATTTCCTCGAGCTCGAGGCGCAGAATGAATCGCGTCCTGGCCAAAGCCCCCCATTTCAGCCAGTCGATGCCCCTTGCCAGGACAGCCTCGGCACCAAATTGGGCAAACAATTTTGCGAGCGCCCGCAAGATCATGCGATCCACCGTCACTCTATGCGTGCGGATGCGCTGGACGGTGCGCGCGAGGGTTTCGCGGTAGTTGTGCCGCCCAGGCCCGATGTTGGTGTCGAGGATTCCCAGAAACGTGACCGATCGACCCGCGGCAGCAAGTTTGGCGGCAGCCTCGAACGCGACGCCGCCGCCAAGCGAATAGCCGATCAGATTCACATTGCCCTCCGGCTGGGCCTGGCTGATCTGCTCGACGACCGCATCCACCATTAGCGGTATTGTGTCATGGCCCTTGAGCAGATCGTTAAGGTCCCCGTAGCGCACCGCAACAACCTTGGCGACAGTGCCCATTTCGGCGCCGAAGGCCGCCAGGCTTGGACCGTAGCCGATTGATCCAGGCACAATGAACAGGATGGGCTTGGCGTCGGAGGCATCGACACGCGACTTGCTTGTATCTTGTCCCGGCGACGCGGCCCTGACGACATCTGCGAAACTCATCCCGACGGTGAACGCCTCCAGGTTGAGTTCACGTCCCAAGGCTGTCTCAAGTTCCATGACGAATTGCAGCAGCTTCAGTGAATCGCCACCGGCATCGTCCCAGTGGCTGCCAGCCGCTTTTTTACCCGGGAGTATCCTCTCCCAGACGGCGGCCGCGACGCCCGCGATGTCAAGTGGGTCGGCCGCCGGCCGGACATCTTGCGCGTTTTGGGCGTTTTGCGCATTCAGCGCGCGATCCAGATCCCGCAACTTGACGCCGTCAACCTTGCCGCCCTTGAGTTGCGGTATCTCGGCAACACTGTGCAGCCGCGTTGGATGAACCGCCGGCGGCAAGGCTGTCCTGATCAAGTCGCGCAATTCAGTGATGAACTCGCTTCCGCCAGCTCTCGCCGGGACGACAAAGGCCACCAGTTCGTTCGCGTCCGTCACCACCGCAACGGCGTCGTTCACTTGAGGCGCGCGGCGCAGGACGAGTTCCAGTTCGGCGGGCTCGACGCGTCTTCCATTAATCTTTATCTGGCGTCCCTTTCGTCCGACGATCCACATCCGTCCAGTGTCGTCGACCTTGACCAGATCGCCCGTTGCGAAGATCCGAAGTCGGGGATCGGCGGAGCTTGCCTGAAGAGGAACGTTTTCCCCATCCACCCAATAGCCCAGCGTGGTATAGTTGCTTTTGATCAAGAGCTCGCCCTCCTCCCCCGAGGCGACCTCGCATGCGTCTTCCCCCACGATCGTGTATTCGATGCCGGGGAGGACGAAGCCAACCGGGACCGTTGCGCCCTGCTCCGGATAATCCCTCGGCAGGAACCACTGCGTGCCTGTTGTTTCCGTGGATGAGTAGCTGATCTGCACAAAGCAGGACTCGGGAACGCTGGCGCGGAGCCGGTCGATGTCCGACCATAAGATCTTTTCTCCACCAACGCGCACGATCCGCAGCGAAGAGAATGTGTCGGACGCGGCACCATTCATCAGCACACGCAGCAGCGCGGGCACGAGATAGGCGACCGTCACCTGCCATCTCTTGAAATTGTCGCGGGCGGCGCGAATGCCGGCACTCTCTATATCCAGGAGATACAACGTGCCCCCACACAGCATGGGGGTCATCATCTCGCGGCATCCCGCGATTGTCGCCGGCCCTGTCAGCGGCATGAACACATCATCGGGGCCGATGTGGCAGGCATCCACATATTGCTGAACGCGGTGAAGGATCGCCCGTTGGCTGTTTACGACACCCTTGGGAGTCCCGGTGCTGCCTGACGTGTACAGAACGATTGCCGGGGCATCGACCGACGGATCGGACGGCAGCGCCGGAAAGCTGCCTTCCGTTGCGCCCATGCAGCTTGCCGCATCGATCCATTTCAGGGGCGAGGCATCCGGCCAGCCCGCCGGCCCACCTGGTCCTGGCTTGACGATCGCGGCCAGCCGCGCGCTGGTGGCAATTGCAGCGAGGCGCTGAAACGGATCCCGGGGATTTAACGGCACGGCAGGCCTGCCAGCGCGCATGGCGGCGAGCATGGCCACGGGATACCACAGCGCATTCCCGATAAGGAGCCCGACCGCCTTGCCCGGCGGGACCGAACCAGCGATGGCACTCGCCAGGTTTTGGACTGCGTTCAACAATTCCGCAAAGCTGAGCGATGTGGAGCCGTCACTGATCGCGGTTTTGTCCGGATATCTTTCGACAACTCGCTTCAGATGCCAGAACGCCGGTTTTTCGGAGAAATCGTCGCACATCCATTGGAACGGGTGGCTGGTTGGTCCGTCCACGTCCAGAGGGCGCGTCGATGCCTGTTTCCATGTGAAGCCGTCTGGAGGTCCGATTCCGATATTGGGGATAATCGCAACATCCTGCCGGCTTGCCAATCCGCCAACAGACGCCAAAGCGCGTGGAAACGGGCTTTTTGAACGCGGGCGCCCGAACGCTTCCAACGCAATTCCCCTTTTGCTGATTGGCTTTGCAGTGTCGTACGCGACCATGCTGGTCGTGGCATCGTTAGAACGAATGATTCCGGATCGGACTCGGCGATCCGATATGCGCCGACCTATCATCGCCGCATCGTCCAGCGCCTGCTTCATTCAAACAGACGAGGACAGCGGGAAGCCCTGCTCCTAGCGTGGGTTTGGTAGCGTGGGTTTGGGCGTTGTGCGTGTAGGGGCGATGAACCGGTCATGAGAGCGGATCCAAGAGCCAGCCATTTGATGCGGTCGGGATACTGCCGGCATCCTGGGGGCATGGGATGAACCCGCACCTTGTCTGCATCGGAGGCGAGGATCACCGTCTCAGAATCCCATTCCTGCTGGCGATGCGCGAGAAGGGTTTTCGAGTCACTGCCGTGTCGAGCGACGTGGGGGGGCCCTTTTCCCTCCATGGCATCCCACATCGCCGATTTGGGTTCGACCGCTTTAGCAGCGGCGGCGGGGAATGGGGCGCTCTCGGAAGGGTCCGCAAATTGATGTCCGAACTGCGTCCGGACATCGTCCAGAGTTTCGACACCAAGCCCAACCTCCTGACGCCCTTGGCCGTGCGCGGGCAGGTTCCGGTCATCCGCACCATCAATGGCCTTGGTTGGACATTCTCGTCGCTGGAGCCGCGCGCTCTGGCGCTGCGTCCGGTCTTCTGCGCTCTCCAGGGCCTCGCATCGTTGTGGACAGCGATGACCGTTTTCCAGAATCGCGACGATCAAGCCTTCTTCGAGCGCTACCGGCTGGTGGGCAACGGCAAAGCGCGACTGATCCGCAGCTCTGGTATCGACTTGAATGCATTCTCGACAGCTCGGTATCGTGGTCCGTCAGCCGCCACGGTGCGCGAGGAACTGGGCCTTCATTCGGCCGAAGTCGTAATCTTTGTCGGTCGGCTGACCCGTCAGAAGGGGATCCCGACCCTGCTCAAGGCGGTTCCCCGCATCCTCTCCGAGAGGCCCAACGCGCGTTTCGTGCTCGTTGGCCCGCAGGATTCCGAAGGTCCATTTGCGGTCAACAAGTCCGATATCGAGCGATATGCTCCTCACGTGATCGCCTTGGGGCCAAGGCGGGATGTTCCAGCCCTTCTTGGCATGGCCGATCTGTTCGCGTTTCCGACGCAATATCGCGAGGGGATTCCGCGCGTGCTGTTGGAAGCGGGATTGTCCGGATTGCCTATCGTGGCCTCGAGAATGCCCGGCTGCAATGACGTGGTCGAGGATGGCTGGAACGGTTATCTCGTCGCGCCGCGCGACGCGGAAGGATTCGCATCCAGAATAATTGAGATCCTGTCCGACCGCGCCCGTGGAAAAATCATGGGCGGCCGTTCCGTCGGACTCGTGCGGGAGCGCTTTTCGCTGTCGTGGGTCGTCGACCAGTATTGCGAGCTATACAAGACCGTGCTCGGTGGCAGCGGCAGTCTTGCTCGATCGGCCCCCGCGACAATGATGGAAGAGCGTGCGCGAAACCCCCGATTGGGTGAGGCGCGGCAATGATTCGTGATGCGTTCCTGGCCTTCGGCATAGCAATGTCCTACGCGGTGCAGCTCAGCATCCCCGGGCTGCCGTTCGGCTACAGCGAACTCTTCCTCACGCTCTGGATATTGCTGTCGATCACGCGGGTCCTTGCTGGCGGCCGGCTGGAGGTAACGCCGGCCCTGGCCAAACTTGCACGTTTCTGGCTGATCCTGACGCTTGCCCTGGGCGTCGGTTCCATCATCGGCTTTCTGACGACCACGCTGTTCCTCGATCCTTTGTTGCACGACACGATGGCGTATGCGTTGTTGGCCTGCGTCACCTGCCTGGCCGCCGCGGAGCCGAACGCGGCTGTCCGTTTACGTCGTATCGCCTGGTGGATGATCGCTATCGCGAGTGCTTGCTTTGTCATTCAGGTAGGGGTTGGTTTCGGCTGGATCCATCAGTCTGGCGTCCGTCCCTGGTACTGGGATCGCTTTTGCGGTTGGTCTGAGAATCCGAACCAGCTTGCACTCTACTGCGCTCTGCTTGGTCCCCTGGCCCTGCATCTTGCCATGACCACCAGCAATCCGTTGGGAAGATGCCTTGGGCTATTCAGCCTGATCCTCACCTTCTACGTCGGAAGGCTGACAAAGAGCGATACCTATCTCTATACGACAGTCCTGGCCTGCCTGATCCTTCTCGGATTGCGGATGCGGGCCTTGCTGGCGGGCGATGGCGGCAAGGCCAGCCTTTCGCGACAACTTGGCCTCCTGCTCGCTGTTGCGTTCCTTCCATTGGCGGTATCGATGGCGCCTTACGCCATCAGCGAGGCCGCCAGCGCCGAAGATTTCGCCAAGAGCCTCACCAAGGACAAGGGCGGGGAAGCGACCGCGGAAACCGCGGCACTTCGCCTTTACCTTTGGGACGCGGCATTGGACAAGGGGGCAAGATCCGGATCTCTGGGGCTGGGCCCAGGCCCACACCTTGATACTCCCCCCGTGGTCAATCAGCAGTTTCTGCCGCGACCCTTCGAGGCCCATAGCACGATCCTCGATCTCTACACCCAGGGCGGCCTGATTTCAGTCCTGGCCCTGCTGTGGATCCTCGGCTCGGCCGCCTGGTCCGCCTGGCGTGCGAGGCTGGACGCTCTCGTGGCGCTTACAGCATCTATCGCTGTCTTCAGTGCTCCGCACCTGATCATCCGGCACCCGATCGTGTGGTTCTCTTTGACCCTCTGCCTCGTCGCTGGAACGCCTCAGTCGGTTCCCACGATCATTCGCCAGAGGAGATATTAGAATGTGCGGGATCGCCGGAATTCTCTTGGCGCCAGATGCAGCCGATACCAATGCCCTCAGGGCGATCGGGCCGATGGCGATGGCCCTTCGTCATCGCGGGCCCGATGGCGAGGCATTCTGGAAGAGTCGCGAGGCCGGGATCGCCTTCGGCCACCGACGTCTGGCCATTGTCGACCTGTCGGAGGCGGGGCGCCAGCCGATGCATTCTGCGAGCGGCCGCTACGTCATCACTTTCAATGGCGAGATATACAATTTCCGCGATCTGCGTCGCGAACTGGAGGGGGAGGGCCATCATTTCCGCGGCACCAGCGACACGGAAGTCATGCTGTGCGCGATCGAGAGCTGGGGCCTCGATACGGCACTCCAGCGCTTCGCCGGCATGTTCGCTTTCGGACTATGGGATCTGAAGAAACGGATTCTTCATCTCGCCCGCGACCGAATGGGCAAAAAGCCGCTCTATGTCGCCTCGACACGTGAAGCGCTCGTCTTCGCCTCGGAGCTGAAGGCGATCACATGCTTCCCGGGCTTCAACCCGGAAGTCGACGTCGATGCGGCGGCGACGATGCTTTCGAAAGGGTGGGTGCCGGATGACCTCTGCATCTGGCAGGGCGTGTTCAAGCTGCCGCCCGGTTCAGTTCTGTCGGTGACGGCGGCGGATTTCGCCAATGCCCGCGGCGCCGGGTCGCTTGCGCATCGTGTTCGCCGCTGGTGGTCGCTGGCCGATGTCGCCAGCAAGGCGCAACGGGATCCGATCGCCGGCAGCGACGAGGAGCTTACGACAGAGCTCGACAGGCTGCTTGGCCTTGCCGTCAAGGAACGGATGATTGCGGATGTCCCGCTTGGCGCCTTCCTGTCGGGCGGAATCGACAGCTCGACGGTCGTCGCGCTGATGCAGGCTCAGTCCCGGAAGCCCGTTCGCACCTTCACCATAGCATTCGGTGAGAGCGGGTTCGACGAGGCCCCTCATGCGGCCGCGGTTGCTCGGCATCTGGGCACCGATCATACCGAACTTCACCTTTCACCGGCCGCGGCGCTTGAAGTCATTCCGGAACTGCCGCGGATCTGGGACGAGCCGTTCGCCGACGAGTCGCAGATACCGACGCTGCTGGTCTCGCGCCTCGCCAGGCAGCACGTAACCGTGGCTCTATCGGGTGATGGTGGCGACGAGTGTTTCGCGGGCTATTCCCGGCACTTCCTGGCAACGCGCCTCAGAAGGCAGCATGAGCTGCCATCATCGTTTCGTCGAATGTTGGCGGCGGGGGCTGGATTGCTGGCCCAGGCCTCCCACCGAGACATCTTCGGCAGCCTGCCGCTTTCGGCGAGTGTGCGGCACGGATTGCGCGGTGACAGGTTGAACCGCCTCGCCGGCCTGCTCGCGGCGCGAGACGAAGACGAGCTGCTTCGGCAACTGACGGGGTCTTCCACCAACAGCCTCCTTCATCGCAAGCCGCCGGCGTCGCTTGCCGTCGCGGCAGAGCTCGACGACCTGCTTTCGCGTCTCCTGTTCGACGACATGACAGGCTATCTGCCGGGCGACATCTTGGTGAAGCTCGATCGCGCCACCATGGCCAACAGCCTCGAGGGGCGGTGCCCGATCCTCGACCATCGCGTCGTGGAATTCGCCTGGCGCCTGCCGACCAGCGCCAAGGTCCGAAATGGCAAGGGCAAATGGATCCTTCGCCAGCTCCTCGATCGGTATGTCCCGCGCTCGCTGGTCAATCGGCCGAAGCAAGGTTTCGACGTTCCGGTCGGAGCCTGGCTGAAAGGACCCCTGCGCGATTGGGCAACGGATATCATAGCCACGACACGCCTGTCCGGAGACGGGATCATCGACTGTGCGAAGGTCGACGCATGTTGGCGCGATCACCTGCGTGGCAACCAGGATCATTTCCGCGACTTGTGGCCGCTGCTGATGTTCCAGGCGTGGCGCAACGAAGCCATGCGGCCATCGGCGCCGTCAACGCATCTTTCTTACGATATCGAACTGACAGGGGATTGAGATGGAAGGTTCCATAGCCAGCCGCGCCAGGCTTCCGCGCGCTACGCAAATGGCCGTCGCTACGCTTGACACCAATTCGCGGATGAGGCGACCGCCACGCGAGCATATGCAACCGTCGTCTCCCTTCCATCAGCTCGTCGTCACCCTGGCGACGAGAAAATGGTTCTTGCTTGCCGTTGCCCTTCTGGGTGGCATCCTGGCCGGCTTGGCGGGTCTTACCCGTCCGGTACTGTTCGAGGCGACGACGCAGGTCATCATCGACGCCCCAAGCACCGGCAATCCGGGCGGCACGGCGCTCGTTCAAGACTCGCTGGATTCGAGCATAGATGACCATCTGACGATGCTCTCGTCGCAAGCCCACCTGCGTCGAGTTCTGGTCGCGCTACGCAAGGCTCAGGATGCCGATGCTGCCGGAAAAAACGGCGTCAGTGCCGTCCCGCCCGCCGCTGGCTCATTCGTGAGCAATCTCCTGAACCGGATCTGGTCGCAGGACAAGCCGGCGGCGGGAAGTCCGGAAGCGGCTGAGGCCGCCGATGCCGCCGAGCTGAAGACGCTGCGGAACGGGATGAGGGTCGGACAAGAGTTGCGCTCGCGCGTCATCACCATCGGCTTCACCGATGCCAGTCCGGCGCGTGCGGCGCTCATCGCCAACACATTCGCTCAGGTCTATATCGAAGACCTCGTGCAGAAACGCCGTGCATCGGATCAGCACGAACTGGAGTCGCTGGTCGCCGGTCTGCCGCAAGTACAAAAGGATCTGGTCGAAGCGACCGATCGGCTGGAGACCTACCGGCTGACACACGGCGCCGTTGATCAAGGTGCGGCCAACAACGCAGCCAATGAAACAGCGGAACTCGGCCGGCAGATTTTCCTGTCGAAAGCCAATCTTTCCGCCTCGGAATCGCGCCTTAGCCATATCGAGGACCTGCGAAAGGCGGGCGCCCCTGTCTCGGCCATAGCCGAAGAGATCGGATCGCCTGTGCTGACGGACCTGATGGCACGCCAGCCGGCCGCCGCGAACGGCGATCCGGGCAGCGCGATCACCCTCGAGATGGAACAGGCCATCGCGCACATCGCCGCGGAGGCGAATGTCTACCGCGCGCAGGTCGCGGCTCTCGAGGACCGCAAGAGAGTGCTCGACGCGGCCGTGGCCGACACCGCGAGCCAGCTTTCCGGATTGCGTGCCCTCGAGCCGCAGGTGGCCATCGTGACACAGCACTACAACGAGCTCCTTGGCCGCCAGCAGGATCTGATACGGCGCATCGCCGCTCCTTCGCCAGGCGTAGCGGTTCTTTCAACGGCATGGCCGCCGTCAAATCCCAAGACCCTGTCGCCAATTTTCCTGATTCCACCCGGCATGATCGTGTTTGGCCTGATGGGGGCGGTGTTCGTTCTGATCCGCAACAATTTCAATCAGACCTTGCGCAGCGAAGCTGAAGCCGAGGCCGAGCTTGGGATTCCGTGCATAGGGCTGCTTCCCAAGGTTTCGGGACTTCACGCGAGACAGCTGCGGCATCTGGTACTGGGCCAGCAGAACTCACCGTTCAGTCGAGCCGCGACATCCCTTCTCGTCACCGCGGCGCCAACCCAGGGCAGGGGTCAGCCGCCGCATATCATCCTCGTTACGTCCAGCATCCAGGACGAGGGCAAGACAGAATTGGCATGGAGCCTGGCGCTGGCGGCAACCAGACTGGGCGGAAAGGTGCTTTTCCTCGACCTCGATCGCAAGGACGTGCGGCTCACGAACGAGTTTCGTGGCGAATTCAGCACCGTCAAGGCCCACAACTCCTTCGGAGACTATGTGAGTGAACGCTGCACGCTGCAGGATGCAATCACGAGAATGCCAGAAATCGGCATCGATCTCATGGCCGCTCCAGCCCCTTCGGATGATCTGCTGACGCTTCTGTCGACGGTCGACAAATCGCAGTTCACCGACGAACTGCTGTCGGTCTACGACGTCGTCATCATGAACGGGCCGCTGGGACTCGGCGGCCCAGAAACCAGACTTCTGAAGCGCTGGGCTGACGCGGTGCTTTTCGCCGTTCGCTGGGACAGGACGAGGCGCAGCATTGCCCGTGGTGTTCTGGAGTCGCTCCGGGGCGGTGGATCCGTCGCCGTTCCAGTGGGGAGCGTGCTCACCCAGGTGAATCTAAAGAGGCACGGCGGCTACCGGGTCGGGGACAACGCCGACCTCCTGTTGGCGAAGGTTTGATGGGCCGTCGCCTCCGCTTCCTGACAATACCACAGGGAACCAGGTGCGTTCCCACAATCGGACCTGACCCGGAATGATCATTGAATTTTTTGGACCGCCAGGATCCGGCAAGACAACCTTTGCACACGCGCTGGCGGAGCAATTGCGTGGGAAAGGCTATAACGCCAAGGTCGCCCTCAGCTATAAGCCCAGCACGAGGGCGGGAAGCCTTGATCTTGGAATCGTTCTGTTCATCACGAGAATCGCGTCGGCAATATTCTCGACTTTAAGAATATTGCTTTCCTCGGGGGGGATAGCGAACGATCTTTCCTTTTCGCTGTCGATTGTAAGATTGATAACGCCAAAGAAGAGAATCTGGCGCGCTCGTATCTGGCGATATCTTCTGCATCTTTCGCATTGCTGGAGCCGGGCCAAGCGATCGCCTGATATTATAATTTTCGACCAGGGATACGTTCAAGCGATTGGAACGCTGGCGACCTTCAATGGGAACACAGACAACGACGTGCTCGCAACGGCGCTCAGCCTCGCGCCGCGGGCCGATCTCACCATCAGGCTGGTGGTGCCGTCCGATGTCGTGGAGAACCGTTTACGGCAGCGGATCAAGCACCAACCGCCGGCGGAGCGGGTTTTTGAGGCCGACTTGAACGTGAATATGCTCTCCGTTGGTGTGTTCGAATCCATAAATGACCTCCTCGCGACTTCCGGCCGAAAAATCATTCCCGTCGACAATGTCGACAGTCAATCGACGTTCAAGGGTATTTGTACGGTCGAGAAGCAAATCATTTCCGCGCTTTCGCGGATGGATAGGGGATTGGCAGGTCAAGACCGAAGAGAAGGCGTCCCCGATACCCACGTCATGGGTCTCGACAGTCGCGTGTCTCGAAAGGCTTCAGTTTATCCCGCCGCCCCTCCCTCAACAGCCACACCTCGACGGAACAAGGACGTCGGCTCGCGGCTCGCTCGAGCAAGCGTCTTCGCCCTTTTGATATATATCGGAGGTGCCGGGCTGACGAGCCTTGCACAGCTGGCCATTGCACGTCTCATCGGGCCCGGCAATTACGGCATCTACTCCTATGTTCTGGCTTGGACCTCAGTGCTCGCCTATCTGGCAACGCTTGGTTTCAATGTATCCTTGTTGCGTTTTGTGCCCGCCTACAGAGCCAACGGCAGGCTTGATCTGGCGCGGGGGGTGATAAAATTCGCCCTGCAGAAATCGCTTCTTGCGGCGACGCTATTCGGGATGACGGGCGCTGCCCTGGTCCTCGTCTTCTCGGATCATGCGCAATCGGATCACATGCGAAGCGGACTTGAGATCAGTATCGTGCTTGGCATGGCGGCCGTACCCTTGGTTACCGCTTATGCCATTGGCGCTACGCTCATACGTGCCTTTGGGGGCGTCGTCTCGGCGCTCTTGCCGGAGCGCATCGTGCGAGATGGGCTCCTGCTGATATTGGTGGCGATCATGGCCAAGTCCGCACTACGGGTCGTGGACGCGCCGGCGGTGATGGTGGCGGTGCTGATCAGTTCCGCCTTCACGGTAGGGCTGGTGTTCATCACCGCGAGGAGGTTTGAACCACCTGGGCTGCGGCAGACTCAGCCTAGTTATGAATCAAGGGAATGGTGGTTTGCAGCCCCACCGCTCATGCTCATCACCGGGCTCGATGTTTTTGTCAGCCGGGCAGGGGTGCTGGTCTTGGGCTGGACAGACCATATTCGTGAAGCCGGTATTTTCGCCTTGGCGTTGAATGTCGCGATGCTTGTGGGGCTCTCTCGCATCGCCGTCGCTACCATGTTTTCGCCAACCGCGGCCGATCTGCATGCCAGGGGAGATCGTCAGGCCCTGCAGCAGCTCTTCGCACGAGCCACGTTGCTTTCCGCTGGTGGCGCCATAGCGGTGGCCATCCCCATGATGTTGATCGTCGAGCCGTTCTTGAGCTATTTCGGTGAGGGCTACAGCGCGGGAGCGCCAATCGCGCGTGTTCTTATTTTGGGATATGTCTTTGTCGCGCTGTGCGGGCCTCAGCAGAATCTCCTGACCATGACTGGAAACGAATGGGCCGCCGCAACGACGATGGTCGCCGGCGCCGCGGCCAACATCGTGGCCTGTGCCGTCGGCGTCGCGATGTACGGCCCGATCGGCGCTGCCGTGGGTGTCGCGCTTGCCCTGAGTATCTGGAGCGTTGCCATGGCCATCTATATCGGCAAGCGACTGAAAATCTTGCCGGGCTTGGTTTTTGCTCTGCTCTCGATCAGGCCGAGCGCGATTGACGCCCAACAGGGGAATTGGTTCTTGAGGGCGGGCAAATGAGGCACTTCATCCATCGGCGCCGGTCCGCGTCATCGAACAGTCGGTGAACGAAAGCCTGGTGCATGTTCATCGGCATCGCGGCGAATGGGCTTGGCACCTCCGAGATGGCTGATAGCCTGCTGGCAGGGCCATCATATTTTACGGGCAGTGTCAGTCATTCGAAGGATGCGTGAGTTCCGGACGGTCGTCACCGTGTTGTGGCAAGCTGCGGAGCATCCATGGGACAAGAACCAATGGAGTCGGCCTCGACGTCTTCGATGCGCCATCGGTCCGAAAGATCGACGCCTGTCGAGCCCGGTCAACGTCAAACCCTCACACAGGTCCAGGTTCTGCGCGCCCTCGCGGCAACTTCGGTTGCGCTGCGTCACGCCCAGCATGATGCGGCGAGCCTGGAATTGGAGGCCGGCCGAACCTTTCAAGCCTGGAATCCGGTACCATGGAGCGCTGGAGTCGATATCTTCTTCGTGATTTCCGGCCTGATCATGGTGCACACGTCGCGACAGCTGTTCGCAAAGACGGGTGGCGCGCGTCTCTTTCTTTCTCGCCGGATAGCTCGGATTATCCCGCTTTATTGGTCGGTCACCACGCTCTATCTTGTCGTGGCGTTGCTCGCTCCCACCTTCCTCAACCAGACCTACATCAATTCCAGGTTCGTAATCGAATCCTACTTCTTCATCCCCGCCACTCGCCCTGACGGCGTCGTTCAGCCGCTCTACGAGCTAGGCTGGACACTCAACTATGAGATGCTTTTCTACGTATTGTTTGCGGCGGCGATCGTGCTCCCCATGCGCTGGGCCGTCACGGTCCTGCTCACGACCCTGGTTGGGATGGTGTTCGCGGGCCGTCTCGCGGCGCCTTTGCGAGAGCCATTCGCGTTCTGGACCGATCCGATCATTCTCGAGTTCGCCCTTGGCGTGATGGTCGGGATCATGTGCGCCTCTGGCCTGCGGCCATCCGGTCTCATCAGGGCCTGCGTCGCTGCAACGGGACTGGCCGCCCTGATGCTCGCGGCGGCATTTCCCGAAATCTCGATCGGCATTGCCCGCCCCGTTGTTTACGGCATCCCGGCATCTCTCATCGTCTGGAGTGCCGCCTTGGCGCCAAGTGAGTTGAGGCATGAAAGTCGGGCCGCGCGATGGGGCGCTGGTGTTGGCGATGCGTCCTTCGCTCTCTACCTGCTGCATCCGTTCGTGATCCGCGCCATGCGTATCATCTTCTGGCGAACTGGCCTGATTTTGTTGCTTGGCCCATGGACCTTTATCGCGTTGGCGCTGGCGACCACTTTCGGCGTGGCACTCATCACTTACCGCCTGTTCGAGAA
This sequence comes from Mesorhizobium loti, assembly GCF_013170705.1. Taxonomy (NCBI): domain Bacteria; kingdom Pseudomonadati; phylum Pseudomonadota; class Alphaproteobacteria; order Hyphomicrobiales; family Phyllobacteriaceae; genus Mesorhizobium; species Mesorhizobium loti. The sequence goes on from NZ_CP033334.1 coordinate 2,836,462, forward strand.
GCCGCTGACTGGCCGTGCCCGGCGCCTCTTGGGAGTCGGGTCCGGCGCCCGGCAGCAGTTGCGTCCATTTCCGGTGCCGGCGTATCCCAAGGCAGACTGATCGAGCGCCACAGTGCTGCCGGCCAGGGCAATTCCGGGGAAAACGGGTTTCCAGAAAAATAATGAAAAACAAATAGTTAAGAAAAGTTCGCCATGTCCATGAGATGATGAACTGCTCCAGGGGGCAGGGCGAACGCCATCCGTTCGCACGTGGATCCCATGGGCTTTGGGTTGATGAACCGGCGTTGTCCTCTTTCCGGTTACCGCCAGCCACCCGCTGTCTTGTTCTATGCCGGAATGAACGCTTGCCTTTCCCGGCTGGCCTGCTTTCCGTGAAAATCCCGGTACCATTCCACGAACCGTTGCACGCCGTCCTCGAGTGCGGTTGCCGGCGCGAAGCCGACAGCGCGGCGAAGATCGCCGACGTCGGCGCGGGTTTCCAGAACGTCGCCCGGAGGCAAAGGCACATTGACGCGAAGTGCGCGGCGGCCGAGCGCCGTCTCGATGATGGCGATCAGGCGGTTGATCTCCTCGGGCCGGTCATTGCCGATATTGTAGATCCGATAGGGCGCCGAACTGGTGGCGGGATCGGCTGCCTGACTGTCCCAATCGGGATCGGCGCGCGGCGGCGCGGCGAGCACGCGAACCACGCCTTCCACGATGTCGTCGATATAGGTGAAATCTCGCCACACGTGGCCGGCATTGGCGATTTCGATCGTTCGTCCCTCGGCTATGGCATGGGTGAATGTATAGACCGCCATGTCGGGCCTGCCCCAGGGACCATAGACGGTGAAGAAGCGCAATCCGGTCACCGGCAGGCCGAACAGGTGGCTGTAGGAATGCGCCATGCATTCGTTGGCGCTTTTGGTCGCGGCGTAGAAGCTGACCGGATGGCTGGCGCCATGGTGCTCGGAAAACGGTATGCTTCGATTGGCGCCATAGACTGAGCTCGACGAAGCATAGACGAGATGGCCGACGCCGGTGCGCCGGCAACCCTCCAGGACATTGAGAAACGCGACGATGTTCGACTGCACATAGGCATGCGGGTCGACGAGCGAATAGCGCACTCCAGCTTGAGCGGCGAGGTGCACAAAATGCGACGGCCGGAAGTCCGAAAACAGCGCTTTCACGAGCGCCTGGTCCGCGAGGTCCATCCGCATTGGCGTGAACCTCGGCTCGGCGCAGAGGCGTGCAAATCGCTCTTCCTTTAGCCTTGGATCGTAGTAGGGCGTGAAATTGTCGACGCCGACAACCTCGACGCCGTGTCGCAAAAGTCGTGACGCGACATGAAATCCGATGAACCCAGCGGCACCTGTGACGACGACCGGCCCAGCGCGCGCAAGTTCCGAGACAGCGCCGTCAGACTGCACGCGAGCGGCATCCGCCAGCTTCCGCCCTGTCGAATTCAGTTCGGCCATAGCAAGTCACTCCTGTTTCGAGACCCCAGGCGCTGCCTGTGTGCGACCGCATCGAAATGGTGAGAGAGAGCGGCGTCAGTTCCACGACCTGAGCAACGCAGCCGCCGGCTGCGTTGCAACGCTGGCTCCCGATCGTGTGGATCCGGACGGATGCTGATATCCGGCGGGGTTGCCTATCTCACGGCAGGACCGAAATGCGCCCCAGAAGAGCAACCAGCTCTGCCTGGCGCTTCGTCTCGGTCTTGGCGAACAGAGAGGCAAGCTGGGAGCGGATCGTCGTGCGGCTGAGGCGCCAACTGCGAGCGATCTCCAGCGGCGCATCGCCTTGAGCCAGGCGCAATGCCAGCTGCGTTTCCGCGCTGGTCAGGCCAAACATCCTTTGCAATGTCTGAGGATTGGCCGCTGAGGTGTTCTCCCGATCCAGCAAGGCGACGATGCTCGTCCCGTCGGGTGCGATGACACCCGTTTCATTCAGGATCACCGGCCTGTCGCCTCTGCTGCGGATCACCACCCATGACAGCGAGCCTGGCTGGAAATGGACCGGAACATTCGCGACCAGTCGCCTTAGTCCCGCGGAAAGCTCGCTGGCCGTTTCGGCCGCTTCGCCCTGGCGCTCCAGTGTGTCTTGAGCGGCCCCGTTCCATTCGATTACTTTTCTGTCGCGATCCAGCACCAGATAGCCGCAGCCTATGCGGTCGAGCATGCCGGTTATGGATTCCAAACTGCGTCGCCGCGCCCCGCCAATTCTGGCGTCCGATCGATCCGGGAGCTGTGTCGAGCGTGCATTGCGAGTATTCCTTAGTACGATGTATTGGCTGCCCGCAGCCACGTCGTTGTGCCTGTCAATCAGTGTCATAGCTTCTACCCCAACCCTAGTTGCTTCTGACGCAAGTAAATTACGCATTATTTACTTGCTCTAAATTTTACATATCGCCCAGAGCGCGCTCCTCTGTCTTGTGTTTCGACATAGTTGAAGAACTCCGCGGCAGAACGATTCCGCAGCGTTCGTCGAAATGTACGTTCTGATGAGCCCTTCCAACCCTCGATCTTATTCGCCGGGAAAAGCGTGGCAATCCGGCAGTGGTACTAGGTTGCCCTTTCATGGCCTAGTCTCGACGGACTAGACGGAAGGTTGTAGTCTGGCGCATGGGTTCATTTCTGCGCCGACTGAAATTGAATGTGTCAGGCTCCCCGTTAGCTCATGTAGCTTCGCTGTTGGTGCTGGCGGTCTCTTTAGTATTCGAAGCAGCAAATACAGTACATGTTGGGCAGGATGCAGCATTTATTGCATTTATTCCGGCGATTATTGTCATTGCATATCTCGAAGGGCGATTGCTCGCCATCGCCGCGACACTTCTCATGGCAGCCGCCGGCTTGTGGGAACGGCGCGTCCTGAACTCTCAAATCTCTGCGGAGGATTGGACGCGCGCCATCTTCCTTCTGGTTTCGGGTGGGCTGATCGCGTTTGTGTTTCACCGCCTGCGACAGGATTTGCGCGAGGCGCTTGAGGTCGCAGAGGCAAGGCTTGCTGCCATCGATGCCGCCGAGGGCCGCTATCGTTGGGCCTTCGAGCGCGCGGCTTTGGGTTTTGCGAATGCCAATCGAAGTGGCGAACTGCTGCAATCGAACAGACGTCTTTTTGAGATGACCGGCTACGGAGAAGAGGAACTTGCGCAACTGGAGCTGGAGGCGCTTGTTCTTCCTGACGATCGAGATGCCGTGCGGGATTTGTTGAAGGATCTGAGCAATGGCGCCGCGTCATCCGCTGCGGATGTTCGCCTGTTGAGGAAGGACGGCAAGGCATTCTGGGCTCGTCTGGCCCTGTCTTCGTCGCGGCCCGACGAGGTCTCCACCGAGAGCGTGTTCGTGGTGATCGACGATATTTCCGAGCGCCGAGCCGCACGCGAGGCTCTCCGGGCTCAGAAGGAATGGCTTGATCTCGCCCTGTCTGCCGGACGCCTGGGCACGTGGCGTATCGATCTCAAGGAGGGGACAGTCACGGGCTCCGACAAGTTCTGGGACATCCTTGGCCTGCCGCCAACGCGCGTCCGCCCCCTGGAAGAGCTCTCGACCGTGATTCATCCGGCCGATTGGCTGAAGCTGGCGGCCTCGGCAAAACCATCGTCCGGTGTGAATTACGACATAGAGATCCGTGTCCGACGCACGGACGGCCATGTGCGCTGGATTGCCCTGCGTGGTCGGCAGGAAAAACACGGCGATCGACCGTTGCGCATCGGGGTGGCTGCCGATCTCACCGAGCGTCGACAAACCACGCTTCTTCGCGCTGCCGTGAAGAAGCGCGAGCGCATCATGCGCGAAGAACGCCATCGGTTCAGCAACCTGTTCCCGGTCATCACGGCCTTGGTGAAGATGATCAATGTTCCCGAGAACGACGTTGCCAAATACAAGGAAATGCTGATCGATCGGATCAGAACGCTGGAAGCGACTCACATGCTCCTTTCAGGTCACAGCAATATTTCAGGGCTGCTTCACGAGCTCGTGGCCCAGGAACTGCAGCCCTTCAAGGAAACACGGGATATAACGATCAGCGGCCCCTCCGTTTTAGTACCAGGTGGCGCCGCCGAGAGCTTTGCGATGATACTTCACGAACTGACGACAAACTCCGTGAAACACGGTGCGCTGGGTGACTCACAAGGCAGGGTTGAGGTTAAGTGGCAATTCGCACCCGCCGGCGCGGGCGACGATCTTGTGTTCGACTGGGTGGAATCGGGGCGGCGGAAGAACGCAAAGGTCGTGCGCCACGGTTTCGGTTCCATGATAATCGGAGTCGACGGCACGCCGCTTGTCGGCCATTCCCCGAAACTGGAAATATCGGAGCATGGACTGCGGTATTCATTGCGACTGTCGCGGAAGGAAATCGAACTCTGAAGCGCGCCATTTGCGCGACGGACTCGTGATACGCTTTAAGTTCTCATACCGTGCATGTCACCCAAACCACCTACCTTGAGCGATCCGTCGTCAGTTGACATTCCTCGACAGCCAGCTTTGCAGCAAAACGGCTGCTTCGGTCCGGTTTCGGACCCCGAGCTCGCGCAGAATGGCGGCAGCATGGATTTTCGTTGTCGCCTCGGCAATATCCAGATTGCGGGCGATCTCCTTGTTCGAATATCCCTCCGCCATCAGTTTGAGGACATCCTGCTGTCTCGGTGTGAGTCTGTCGAGATTGGCGCCGTTCACGCTCCGACGAATTGGATTTTTCGCCGGGGGCAAGGTCGGATATTGCCTCTCAGCCGACGCTCGAGACAACAGCGCCGGCACATAGATCCGGCCGGAGAGGATCTCGTTTACGGCCAGCACGACTTCCTCGTCTTTCTGCGACTTGACGATGTAACCGTGAAGTCCGATCGAAAGAGCGGTCAGTATCTCAGAGCGCGAATCATCCCCGGAAACGATCGCAAAGCGCGTGCCAGGATAGGCCGATAGAACGTCACCGAGAACCTCCTGATTGAACAGTCCGGGCATGTTAAGGTCGAGGATCGCAAGGTCTATGGATGCCTGCTCCTCAAGAAGATTGACCACGGCATCGAAACACGCAGCCTCGAATATTTCGGCATTCGGAATGCCAGCCATAAGTGCCAGCCGCAAGCCGCGCCGATACAAGCCGTGATCGTCAGCGATGACGATCCGATACATTGAACTACCCCAACGCTCACTCGGTTCCCGACGAGAAAACCCGCTGAAACCTCCCATTCCTCCGTGATGGACACAACTGTGGCGATGCTGAAAGTCGTGATCAACCACCTGTCGTGACATCACAGTGATATCCACGGCGTCCCCACCCGCGAACATCACGCATGGATAATATAATCCTAAATTGCGAAAAAGCTTCTGTTATTTTTTTTAACCCTGCGCGAGCTACCTGGCCTGCTGAGCGATATCGAGCACGAGAGGTCGCGGTGCCTCACGGCTTTTTGATGCCAGCACCTGCCTTCGCTGGGGCCCCAAGGGCCAATACCCGTACTCGGCGAACGCTGCTCGCGGCCAAGTCCTGACCGCTCAGGCAGGCCTCGATTTCGCGGAAAATTCAATACCGGAAAAGCGTTGGCTCGTTGCCATTCGAATGCACGACGACAGCCACCCCAGCTGTCACATACCCTTCTCGTATGATGTTCGGATTGCCGCCGAGGGTCGGACCGGATGCCAGTCCGAATGAACTCGAACACGAGATGCCCGGACAGAACCAAATTGTAATTCAGGGAGGATCGGATGAAAGCGGTGATTCAATGTGGCGGAATGGGCACGCGCCTTCGGCCCTTCACGTCGGTCTTGCCGAAACCCTTGATGCCGATAGGAGCCCGGCCCGTTCTTGAGTTGCTTCTCAAGTGGCTGCGGCGCAACGGCATAGAAGAGGTCTACATCACGACCGGCTATCTCGGGCACCTGATCCGCAGCGTCTGTGGAGATGGATCGCAATGGAATCTGAAGATCAGATACACCCAGGAAATGGAGCCGCTCGGCACCATCGGGCCTCTGTCCCTGATCAGGGAAGAACTGAACGATACATTTATCGTGCTCAACGGCGATGTTCTTACCGATCTAAGCCTCAGCCGGTTCGTGGCCGCGCACCGCATGCACAAGGATCCGGTTACGATCGCCACTGCCTGCCGACTGATCAAGATGGACTTCGGCGTCATCGACGAGGTCGACAATGCCGTTCAGCTCTTCAGGGAAAAACCGACACTTTCCCATCTCGTCAGCATGGGCATTTACTGCATGAACCCGGATGTCCTGCGGTTCATTCCTTCCGGCATCCCATTCGGGTTCGACGATCTGATGCTCCAGATGATGCAGGGCGGCACGGCCGTGCATGTGTACAAGCACGACGGTCTCTGGCTCGACATCGGTCGTGTTGACGACTTCCAGAACGCACAGGCGATTGCCTGGGAAGAGCAGTCGACCTCGATCGAGGTCGCCGCCGCGGCCGCGTGAAGACTTCAGATGTAGAGGCCGAACCAGCAAATAACAGTTCAGGAGGTCAAGATGCTCTTGGTGAGCGCACCAATTCTAGGTGTACCGGAGAAGGTAGCCCTATCGAAGGTGATTGATAGCGGCTGGCTTACCATGGGAGAGCGGGTACAAGCTTTCGAGCAGGCCTTTGCCGACATCCATGGCGCGCAGGATTGCGTTGCGGTCGGCTCTTGTACCGCGGCGCTTCATCTCATCCTGCATGCGCTGGGAATCGGCCCGGGCGACGAGGTGCTGGTTCCGTCACTGACCTTCGTGGCGACCGCGAATGCCGTGCTGTATGTCGGGGCCACGCCGGTCTTTGTGGACATAGAGTCGGCGGACGTGCCGCTGATGTCGCTCGCGGAAGCCGAAGCGCGGTGCACGCCACGCACAAAGGCGGTCATTCTCGTCCACTTCGCGGGCTACCTCCCCAATCGGGAGCAATGGCAGCGTTTCGCCCGGGCTAGAGGGCTGCATATCATCGAAGATGCCGCGCATGCCCCTGGCCTGAGGGAAGTGGGGACATTCGGCGCAGCGGCTGCCTTCAGCTTCTATGGCAACAAGAACATGACAACGGCGGAAGGGGGCGCCGTGATTGCGCGCGACCCCGATCTGCTCGACAGGATTCGCCAGGCCCGCGGGCATGGCATGACCACCGGGACACATCAGCGGCTGAACAGTCGTACGCCGCAATACGATGTCACCATGCTCGGGTTCAACTACCGCATGGATGAGCTGCGGGCGGCGATCGGACTGGTTCAGCTGCAGAACCTGCAGGAGTGGAACGAAATCAGGCGCATCCTGGCCGTACTGTACCGGCGCCTCATCGCGGAACGCTGCCCTGCCGTGACAGTTCCCTTCAGCGAACCCCGGACTTCGGCTTACCACATCATGCCGATCCTCCTGCCGCGCTATGCGAGGCGGCAGGATGTTATCGACGAACTGCGGACGCTGGGGATACAGACCACGATCCATTATCCGCCGGTGCACCAGATGACGTTCTATCGTGAGCGGTATCCCGACACTCATTTGCCGCGCACAGAGGATTTTGCTCAGCGAGAGCTGACAATTCCACTGCACCCCCAGATCACGTCACCTGTCGCGGAAGCAGTTGTGGCTGCGCTGGCAGCCGCGCTCAGCAGCGGCGCCCAGACAGGAACCGCGGCATGAATGCATCAGACCTCTCCCTCCACCGGCGTCTCGTCTCAAGCCCCACGCATGGCTTCGTGAGACGTTCGATCGATCTCGCGGTCGCCGGCGCCGCGTCCGTCATTTTGGCACCGCTGATGCTGCTGATTGCCGTGGCGCTTCTGCTCGAAGGTGGCCGCTCCGTCTTGTTCGTGCAAACCCGTATGGGCGCCGGCGGCCAACCCTTCCGCATGTACAAGTTCCGCAAGTTCAGGGTGGACTGCAGCTCCCAGGGCCTCGCCCTGACCATGGTTGGCGACAGCCGCATGACGACCGTAGGCCGGTTCCTCGCCGCGACCAAACTCGACGAATTGCCGCAGCTATGGAATGTCCTCAAAGGCGAGATGGCGATCGTTGGACCACGACCCGAGAGCCTGGCTTTCGCCGATTGCTTCCACGGTGGCCTGGAGGCCGTTCTGCGTTACAAACCTGGCCTGCTGGGCCCAACGCAGGTTCTTTTCCGGCACGAGGCGCGTTTCTTTCCCCAATCCGTGGATCCGATCCTGTTCTACCGGGAGGTCATTTTCCCGGCCAAGGCAAGACTCGACCTGTCCTACTATCCGCAGCGCACCATCGGCTCCGACATCATGTGGATGGCACGCGGCTTCCTGGCGGTTGTCGGCTGGGTTCCATCACCGCCGATCGACGTATGAACTCCAAATGGAAAGCGCTTCATCAAGTCAAGGGAATGCGCAGTCATGAGCTACAATGGCAAGAAAGTTCTGGTGACAGGCGCGGATGGATTTATCGGTTCGCATCTCACCGAAGCGCTTGTTCGCAACGGGGCGGATGTCACGGCCCTGGCGCTCTACAATTCCTTCGACAGCCATGGGTGGCTGGACGATTTGCCGGACAACATCCGCGGCCGGCTGAAGCTCGTCCGCGGTGACGTCCGCGACAGCGCCTTCCTGAACCGGATCATGCGTGGCCAAGCTGTTGTGTTTCATCTGGCTGCCCTCATCGCGATTCCATATTCCTATGCGGCCGCCCAGTCTTATGTGGAAACCAACATCCTGGGCACGGTGAACGTGCTCGAAGCGGCGCGCCAATGGGAGACGGAGCGGGTAGTGCATACCTCCACGAGCGAGGTCTACGGAACTGCCCAGACCATGCCCATTCGCGAAACGCATCCGCTGCAGGGACAGTCACCCTATTCGGCATCCAAGATCGGCGCCGACATGATGGCGGAGTCCTACGCCAGGTCGTTTGATGTTCCAGTCGTCATCATGCGGCCCTTCAACACATATGGTCCTCGCCAGAGTGAGCGCGCCATCGTGCCGACCATCATTCGGCAGGCCCTCGACCCCAACTGCCCGGCGATCATGGTCGGTGATACGAGCCCGATCCGTGACCTGACCTTTGTCGAAGACACCGCCGCGGCGTTCCTGACGGCAGGCTTGGCGGGGCTCGAATTCGGCCACGCCTACAATGCCGGCAGCCAACGTGCGGTGACCATCTCCGACGTATTGGACCTCGTCCTCGAATTGAGCGGTTCCAAAAAACCGATCCATCGCGACGAAAGCCGTTTGCGGCCGCAAAATTCGGAGGTTCGCGCCCTGCTCGCCGATTCCTCGCGCTTTGAAAGCGAGACGGGATGGCGGGCGCAGACCAGTCTGCGCGATGGGCTCGAGCGGACGATCGCATGGTGGCGCGCGCGCCTTGGCGAAGGCCGGGTGCGGCGCGAAAAGGGTTATATGACATGACCCTGCTGCGCCGGCATGTGGTGGCACTGTTGCTGATTGCCGGTGCCGTATTCCTGAACTTCTACATGGCCGGCGGCCGGGCAAGCAACGCATCGGGCCCGCCGGTGGCGGCCAACCTTCCGGACTATCTCGGTGAAACAAGGGATCCGGCGTCCGGCACGGTCTTCTTGCGGATCACAGAACCCGGAATTCTCGGCCTGGCCGGTGTATGCGGGACGAAATACTGCACCCACCGCTATTCAAGCGCACAGGCCTGGAATGCCGACCAGAGCCTTCTTTTGATCGTCAATGGTTGCGGTGGCATGTGCTTTCTCGACGGCCACAGCTACGTGCCATTATTCCACCGCGACCGCTCGATTGAATGCGAATGGCATCCCAGGGATGCCCAGCTGATGATCTGCGTTGCCGGCCGGCAGATTTCAACCTGGGCGCCACGCACCAACCATGAGGATGTCGTGTTCGCCTCGTTGGCCTACAGCCAACTTCAGTTCGGGCCTAACAAAGGCAATCCGAGCCGCGATGGCAACCGCATTGCCGTGCGTGCGACGCGTAATGACGGCAAGGCGGTGGTCTTCGGCTACGACCTGAAGGAGCGGAAGAAGTTCCCGGATATCGATCTTGCCCAGCTTCCAGGAACCACCGGCTCCTGTTCGATCTCCCCGCTCGGGATCAACATTTTGTGCTCACAGGCATTGCCGGACGGCAATGAACCGAACTTCATCTTTTCCATCGACGGCGTCCTGCGCCAGAAGTGGATGGAGCACCACCGGCCCGGTCACGGCGACATGACGGTCGATGCCGACGGCAGCGAAATCTATGTCGGGATCAGCAAATCGGATCCCGACAAATATCAGGTGATCAAGCGCCGATTGGCTGACGGCAAGGTCACCTCGCTGATGAAATATGGCGAGGCCATGCATGCGTCGCTCAGGTCGCTGGACAGGCCGGGCTGGGTGTTTCTGAGCTATGGCGGTACGCCAGCCGAAATAGCGCAGCACCCGGATTGGGCGCCTTACGCTCAGCAGGTCATTGCATTGCGCCTGGACGGCAGCGGAGAGGTCCGCCGTGTCGTCGACACGCAAAACGCGCACTTCGATTACTGGAGCGAGACGCATGCCTCGCCGTCTCCGGATGGCTCACAGGTGATCTGGTCGAGCAATTGGGGCGTGCCCGGTGGCCCGGTATACGATTTCGTTTCTCGTCTTGAATGGCCTTCGGAGCCGGTGCCGAACCAGAAGGAGATTGTCGCAAATGGCCTTCACTAAACGAACCGTTCTTGCCTCGGTTGCCGGGATGTTCCTGACATCGATGGCTGCCGCCGGCGAGGTCGAGCCCTATCGCCTGTCACCTGGCGATACAGTCGAGATAGGGATAGCGCCAATTCCGGATCGGACGCAGCGAGCCGTGGTCCAGATGGACGGCAATATCGCCCTTCCCGAAGTCGGGATGGTTATGGTCGGGGGGTTGACCGCGTCCGAGTTGCAGAACCGGATGCAGACGCTTCTGCCGGCCACGATCTTTCACCTGCGTTTGCCGGATGGACGAGAGCAGATGGTTGTCGTCAAACCAGGTGATATAACGGCCATCATCGCCGACTATCGTCCGATCTACGTGACGGGCGACGTGCTTACGCCGGGACAGCAGGCTTACCGTCCGCTCATGACCGTGCGGCAGGCGCTCGCCGTCTCCGGCGGCTTCAGCCTCTTGCGGTCACGGGCGGGCCAGACCGGACCCGACCCGGTCGATCTCAGGCGTGATTACGAAACACTTTGGGGGGACTACACCAAGGAGTATTTTCACGCCGCCCGTCTCCGCGCTGAACTTCAGGACCAGGCGGATTTCGACAAGCAGACACCGCAGGGGTCGCCTCTGTCGCCCAGCGTCGGGGCAGCGATCGCCCAGGCTGAGGCGGATGCGTTGAAGATAGCGCTGGGCGACTTCCAGCAGGAACAGGCTTTCCTTGAGAAGGGCCAGAAGGACGCGGCCGATCAGATCGATCTTTTGCAGAAGCGCGAACAGGTCGAATCCGAGAGCGTGAAGGCGGATCAGGACGACCTGGCGAAAGTAACCAAGGCGTTCGACGCGGGCAATCTGACCAACACCCGGCTCGCCGATGTCAGGCGCGCCTTGCTTCTCTCTTCAAGCGGTGCGCTGCAAACCTCGGTCGAGCTCATGAGAGCGCGGCGCCAGCAGGAGGACTATGTCAGGCAGCGCGAACGCAATGACAATCAGAGGAAAGTTGGCTTGCTGACGGATCTGAAGGACACCAACGCGCGGCTGGGGGATGTCACCGCCAGACTCCGCGCCGCCAGCGAGAAGTTGCAGCCGACCGGAGCGTCCGCCCAGCCATTGCCGATTGCCGGCGAAACGATCCAGGCTCAAGTCACCATTGTGCGCAAGATAGGCCACGAGTGGCGCAAAATCTCGGCTGACGAAGATACGATTGTGATGCCGGGGGATACCGTCGAAGCCAAGTTCAGCAGTGATCTGCAAAGTGCCGCGATCCAATAGGCGGCTTCGATCCGCCGGCCGATAGAAGGGGGCTTGGGAAACTGTTCGATTGGAGGGTCGAACGAACCGAACAGGAGATCCTGGTGAGGCTCAGTTCCAAGCGAGATGCGAAGCGGAAATGGTTGACGAACACGGCTCGGATGGTGCAGCCGGCGGCTTATGCCGTCGATACGCCTTCGGCGGTTCGAATTCTCATGGCCGAGTCCCAACCCCGCAAGTGCGCAGTTTGGCAGGACCTGGCGTCCAGCCAACAGATCCACACTCAGGGCGACCGGGTGTCGGACGACTACAGGACCAGTCATTGCGCGCCGGGCTACGGCACGCACTACAACATGACGTACGAGTCCGGCTACTATGGTGCGTTGTGGGACAAAATCGAAAGGCCAATGATCCTGGACATTCTTCGCCCAATGGGCGGAGCCGGTCGAAACTGCCTCGATTTTGCATGCGGAACAGGCCGCATCACCAACGTCGCGGCTCAGGTTTTCGGCGAGGTGGTCGGCGTCGATGTTTCCAAATCCATGCTTGCCTGCGCGCAAGTTCCGAACAATGTGAAACTGCGCAACATCGATATGACGATGGAATCCCTCGAAGAGACCTTCGATGTCGTAACCGCTTTTCGCTTCTTTCTGAATGCCGAGGATCAGCTGAAACGGGAGGCGCTGAAAGCGATTAACCAGCAGCTGAAGGATGGCGGACGGCTCGTGTGCAACGTTCATATGAATGCGACTTCGCCCATCGGCCTGGTTTGCCGGCTGCTCAATTGGTCGCTTGGACGCACGGTTCGCAACACGCTAAGCGAAACCAGATTCAAGAAACTCCTGACCGCTTCGGGCTTCCTCGTGGAGGAGGTGATACCTTACGGCTATCTGCCTCGGCCGGGACGCTTCCTGCCGGGAATCTGTGAAGCACTGATCGAGCCATTCGAGAAGCTATCCAGAACCCTGCGCGTTCCCGGACAATTGGCGCAGCATTTCCTTGTTATCGCGAGGAAGCACTAGAAAGGCGAGATCGCTTACTCAAATGGTTCAGTGAAGCGGCTATGAGCCGGGCGCCGTGGCTTTGCCTCAGCGGCGACTCACCCCCAGGAAAAATGACGCAGGCTCGATTTCGTTTGCCTGAAACGCGATCTGTACAGCCACCCTCGCACCTTAAAACGGCAGTTTTCCCCTGGTTTGATGCGTCGATTCCCGGTTTTTCGGGCCAGCGTCACGATTTTGCTACATTTTGACCGAAGGCCACGTACGTTAGTGGGGCGTAATATTATAAGGCAAAAAGGGAAACGCTCCTGAAAACCAAAAAAATGTTGACGGCCGGCGGAGCCAGTGAACCTGCCCGACGACTTCTTACCGGAGGTCGCAAGCCATGAACCTTGGTGGAAACTCGCCCGATCTGCGTGGCGCTATGCTTGGCGCCGCGCCCGCACTGGTAGGCGTTGGCGTGTTCTCGGCGGTCATAAACATTCTCGCCCTGACCGGCTCTGTCTACATGCTGCAAGTCTACGACCGCGTTCTGCCTTCGCAGAGCGTTCCGACGCTGGTCGGATTTACGATCGGGATGCTGGGCCTTTACGCGGTTTACGGCCTGCTGGATTTCGTGCGGCTTCGCCTCCTGGTTCGAATCGGCAATCGCCTCCATAAGACTCTGCAGCAACGGGTCTTCGGGCTCTCATTGTCCTTGCCGCTCATCGGCGGGCAGGACGCGAGCCGGGTACAGCCGCTTCGTGACCTGGATCAGTTGCGCGGCTTCCTTTCCGGATTAGGGCCGACTGTCGTCTTCGACGCACCGTGGATACCGTTTTATCTACTGGTCATCTTTCTTTTGCATCCTTCGCTCGGTCTGCTGGCGACGGGCGGCGCGATTGTTGTCGTGCTGCTCACGGTTGTCGCGGAAATCCTTGGCCGCGGCCCGGCCGCGCGCGCCTCCGAGACGCTTGTGTCACAGCGCAATCTTGCCGACTCTGGCCGCCGCAATGCGGAGGTTGTCCGCGCGATGGGCCTTTCCGGGCGGCTCGCCCGCCGATGGGGGGAGGTCAATCACGCATATCTCACGCACCAGGAGCGCCTTTCCGACATCGTAGGCGCCACCGGTTCAACGTCGAGGGCGCTGCGGATGGCCTTGCAGTCCTGCGTCCTGGGACTTGGTGCCTATCTCGTGATCGGAGGTGAAGCGTCGCCCGGCGTGATCATAGCATCCTCCATATTGCTGGGCCGCTCGTTGGCCCCGGTTGACGCGGCGATGGCAAACTGGAGAGGGTTTGTGGCATTCCGTCAGAGCTATTCCCAACTGGCAAGGGCGCTGACCGCCTTCGGCAGCCATGACGAGCTCATGGAGCTGCCAGCCCCGCAGGCGATGCTTGCGGTCGAGGAACTGACAATTGCCCCGCCAGGCCAGCAAAAACCGACCGTGGCCAATGTCAGTTTCCGCCTGCAGGGGGGCGCGGGAATGGCGATTGTCGGCCCAAGCGGTTCCGGGAAAACGACACTTGTGCGCGCGCTGGTGGGCGTGTGGCAGCCGCTTCGCGGAACGGTAAGGCTGGACGAAGCCTCGCTCGACCAATGGGGTCACGAACAGCTTGGCGCCCATATCGGCTACCTGCCGCAAGATGTTGAACTGTTTGATGGAACGGTTGCCGACAATATTTCGAGATTTGGCGGCAAGGGCGACGCCAAGGGCGTGCTGGCAGCCGCCAGGGCGGCGGGCGTCGACAAGATGATCATGCGATTGCCGAATGGTTTTCAAACACGCGTGGGCGAGGGAGGGGCAGCCCTTTCGGCCGGACAGAGGCAACTCGTCGGGCTTGCCAGGGCACTTTATGGCGAGCCGTTTCTTGTCGTCCTCGACGAGCCGAATTCAAACCTGGACGTCGATGGCGATGCCGCCCTGGCCGGCGCGATCCTGGCGGTGCGCCAGCGCGGAGGCATAGTCATCGTCGTTGCGCACCGTCCTTCCGCCCTCACCAACATCGACAAGGTACTCGTAATGTCGAATGGGACGCTTCACTCCTTCGGCTCGCGCGAGGAGGTCCTTGCCAACGTTATCCGGCCCTTCCCCTCGCCCGCTGAGCGGCCGGCGTCGGTTGTCCCGATGCAGAAGGGAGTAAGCGGTCATGCGTGAGGTGCTGCTCCGTGTCTGACGCGACGATGTTTTCATACGTGCCGCTCGGCGATGCGACCCGAAGGACCGAGGCGAATTCGGCCGAGACGCGGGATGATATCCGGGCCAACCTGATCCTGGGTGCGGCGATCACGGCCCTGTTGATTGTCGGCGGCGGGCTTTGGCTCGGTTTGACCAAGATCGCCGGCGCGGTGATTGCGCCTGCCACCGTGGTGGTCGAGAGCAACATAAAGAAAGTCCAGCATCTGACCGGCGGCACGATCGGCGGCATATTCGCGCAAGATGGCGATCATGTCCGGGCCGGCGACGTGGTGGCCAGGCTGGATGACACGCTGACGCGGGCCAACCTGCAGATAATCAGTGAGGATCTCGATCGCGCCACCGTTCGACTTGCGCGGTTGGAAGCCGAGCGACAAGGCCTGTCGGAGATGCAGCTTCCTTCCGGCCTCCAGACGCGGATGGGCGACCCGGAACTGGCCGCACTCGTCAATGGCGAGCGCGCCCTGTTTGAAAGCCGCGCCACGGCGTTGACGGGGCAGAAGGCACAGTTGCAAAGTCGCTCAAAGCAACTCGAGCGTCAGATCGATGGCCTCAAGGCACAGCAAGCCGCGGAAGACCAATCCGTGGTCTTGCTGGATGGGGATCTTGCCGACGTCCAGGCGCTTTTCACAAAAAAGCTGGTGTCCAAGGAGCGACTGAGCAACATCAGATTGGATGCCACCCGGGCGCACGGAGAGTCAGGGCGCCTCGCGGCGGCGGTTGCCGAGGCGCAGGCCCGGATCAGCGAGACCGAACTGCAAATTCTTCAGCTCGATGAACAGAGGCGCAGTGAGGTGACCAGCGAGCTTCGCGAAACCGAAGCCAAGCAGACCGAACTCGAAGAGCGCAAGGTTGTGGCGCAAGACGAATTGACCAAGACCACCATCCGCGCTCCGCAATCGGGAACGGTGCAGGAATCCTCTATCCATACAATCGGCGGCGTCATCGCCCCCGGCGAAGTGCTCATGATGATTGTCCCCGACACCGACAACCTCGTCGTCGACGCGCTGATTCCGCCGTCGCGCATAGATGATATTCGTCCCGGCCAGCGGGTCTCGATCCGGTTTCCTGCTTTCGACGCCGGCACCACGCCTGCTTGCCAGGGATCGGTCAAGCGCATCTCGGCGGACCTGATCAAGGATCAGCAGAAACAGCTTTCGTATTTCTCGGCGCGTATCAATGTCGAGAACAAGGCAGCCTGCCTGACCGACGCCAAGGTGCTCAAACCAGGCATGCCGGCAGAGGTTCATATAAGCACGGACGAACGCAGCGTCTGGTCTTATCTGCTGAAGCCTCTCACGGATCAGATGTCGCGGGCTTTCCGTCAGTGACGTGACGGATCGTTGCAACCGGGCCGCGGATATGGGCAGCCCTCTTCCTACGATGCGGTGAGCGCCCTGCGACGAACGCGGCGCATGGAGCGCGGTGTTCGCTCGGCCGTCACGGGAACCTTGGCTGCATCGCTCTTGTGCGGCAAGGCGTTCGCCTTCGTCGTCGCATGGAGCCTCTCAAGCGGCAGGAGTTCCCTGATCCTGGCGTTTACCGATGCAATTTCGGCCCGCAGGTCTTCGCATTCCTGCCGGCGGACATCGAGTTGTATCTGATCGGACGCCTGCTGCAGGGAAAGCTGTGAAAAATTGGCGGTTATCTTCGAAAGGTTCAGCTTGTCGGTTTCAGCCTCCTTGGTGAGAGCGGCCAACCTTTCATCCGCGACCTGCTTTTCCGCCACGGCCTCGCTCCATTGAAGCCTGAGCTTGGCGAGTTCGTTCGAGGCTTCGCTGTTTGCGTTTGATGCGAGTTCCAGTCGTGAATGGAGGTTCTGAATCTCGGAACGCGATCCTCGAATTTCGGCACGGCAGCGTTCGATCTCGGCGTTCTTCTCCGCTTCCATGATACGGGCGGCTTCCGTCAGCTCGGACAGTTTCGCCTGGGCGACCTCAAGCGACGTATGGAGGCGTGTCGCTTCCTTTTCGCTCTTGCCAAGTGCAGCCAGCAATTCGGAGTTTCGTGCCGCTTCGTTGGCATGGATCGTGGAAAACCCGTCGAGCCTGTGCCGCGCCTCGTCTTCCCGCTTCAGCGCTTTTTCGAGGTCGATCGACAGGCTGACATTCTTTTCCCGCAGCTGTTTGTTTTCGCGCGCGCGTCTGTCGGCCTCGACGGTAGCCGCTGCAAGTGCGTTAGTGAGGTCTCCGAATTCCGCTTCGTTTTTTGCGTTCGTGTTCGCGGCCTCCACGAGTTCCAGCCTTGCCCCGGCCAGTGCGCCGCGAAGCGCCTCACAGTCTTGAACCAGGCTTGCCTCGCGCTGCTGCAAGGCCTCCACAATGCCTTCCCGCTCGTGCTGCCTTCGATTCAGATCATTGAGCCTGTCCGACAGGCTCCTTTGCTCCGCGGTCAGGTTCAGATTCGCCAGCTCGAGTTCGTTGGCTCGCAGAATGTCGGCGTGAAGAATGTGGAACAATTCGCGGGTCAGGTGATGTGTGCTTGCGATCTCCGACAGTTTCGCGTTGATCTCCTCGAAATGGAGCTTCGCATCGCGAAACAGCCCATCGAACGAAGTCAAGGCGGCCATACGGCTCTGCGTATGAGAGGTCAGTCGTCGCGCGGGTTCCGCAGTGCCGGCACTGTCTCCGGTTTGGGCGCTCTTGTCCTGTTCGCTGTTGTCCTCTTGCATGGGCGTCTCGTCCGCGACGGCATCTCTTGCCTGCTCTGACAGATCGGACAAACCAAGGCACTCGTCGACGGCGTTCGCCAAGTCGGCTTCGAGATCCTCGAAGGACTTCTCGGCGTTGTCGGCACGCCTGATCAAATCTCTGAACTTCATGCCCTACATCCCCCTTCAGCATGCCTGGATCGAGCAAGGCGAGGATTAAGCTTCCCCTTTGTATCGAGAGGTCAGTTCGGCGTCTTCGTGCAATCAAACGATGCCGAGCGCCAGCGATTTCAGCGCCTTAACGGCAAGGAGCGGTCGAGATCATGAGCGACAGGCCAAGGTTTGGTCTCCTGCGTGGACTCAAGTGCCGCTCGCTTGCAGGCATCCGGGGCAGTCCGGGCCCCATGTGGATCAAGCGGCCCGACAGCCTCTTGGAGGGGGGCATCAGGCGGCCGGGCCTAACCGGCTGTTGGGTGTGTTTTGGTTTGCCGGCTGAGTCAACATGCGCCTCGGCTGGCGGAAGCGCATCATTCGAACGAACTGCCCGTCTTCAGATGTCTCTTGGCCGACCACGCAGGCTCCGCCACGGAACTGCGCCCTCTTTGGGCGACTTCGGACTTCAAGCACGACAGGTCGGCTTTCGATTAAGTCCATGGGCTCCTTCAAATGAACGATCAGCCCGTGGTCGGGGAGGGATAGCATGGCTCTTGTGTGCAATGTGACTTTCATGGCAGGCCGGCCATCCCTAAATAGCGCTGGTTTTCCACGGGGAATCGGGGACTGTCTGCATGTGCGGTATCGTTGGAATCGTCGGCCATTCGCAGGTTGCGCCGCTCATCGTCGACGCGCTGAAGCGGCTCGAATATCGCGGCTATGACTCGGCCGGCGTGGCCACCATCGAGAAGGGTGAGCTTGGCCGCCGGCGCGCCGAGGGCAAGCTGATCAACCTCGAACGCCGCCTCAAGGACGAGCCGCTCGGTGGCACGATCGGCATCGGCCACACGCGCTGGGCAACCCATGGCGTGCCCAACGAGACCAATGCGCATCCGCATTTTTCCGACGGTGTCGCCATCGTCCACAACGGCATCATCGAGAATTTCGCCGAGCTGCGCGATGAACTGACCCGCGACGGCTATTCCTTCTCCTCGCAGACCGACACCGAGGTCGTCGCCCATCTGGTGGCGCGCGAACTGGCCAGGGGGCTGAAGCCGGTCGAGGCGGCGCACCAGGCGCTGAAGCGGCTCGAAGGCGCCTTTGCGCTGGCCATCATGTTCAAGGGTGACGAAGACCTGATCGTCGGCGCCCGCAACGGCCCGCCGCTGGCCGTCGGCCATGGCGACGGCGAGATGTTTCTGGGCTCCGACGCCATCGCGCTGGCGCCCTTCACCAATTCGATCACCTATCTGGAGGACGGCGACTGGGCGGTGGTGCGCCGCGACAGCGTCGCCATCTTCGACATCGACGGCGGACAAGTCGAGCGCAAGCGCCAGCAGTCGCTGTCGACCTCCTTCATGGTCGACAAGGGCAACCGCCGCCATTTCATGGAGAAGGAGATCCATGAGCAGCCCGAGGTGATCTCGCACACGCTGGCGCATTATGTCGACTTCGTCTCCGGCGTTTCCAAGCCGCTCGACCTGCCGTTCGACTTCGCAGGGATCAACCGGCTGGCGATCTCGGCCTGCGGCACCGCCTATCTCGCCGGCCTGATCGGCAAATACTGGTTCGAGCGCTATGCGCGGCTGCCGGTCGACATCGATGTCGCCTCGGAGTTCCGCTACCGCGAGATGCCGCTGTCGGCCAACGATGCCGCCTTCTTCATCTCGCAGTCGGGCGAGACCGCCGACACGCTGGCCTCGCTGCGCTACTGCCGCAAGGCCGGCATGAAGATCGGCGCCGTCGTCAATGTGCGGGAATCGACCATGGCGCGCGAATCCGATGTCGTGCTGCCGACGCTGGCCGGACCCGAGATCGGCGTCGCCTCGACCAAGGCCTTCACCTGCCAGCTCTCGGTGCTGGCCTCGCTCGCGGTGCGCGCCGGCGTGGCGCGCGGCACGATCTCGAAGGATGAGGAGAAAACCCTGGTGCGGGCGCTTTCGGAAGCGCCGCGCTATGCCAACCAGGTGCTCAAGCTCGAAGAGCAGATCGAGCGCATCGCGCGGGACCTGTCACGCTATTCCGATGTGCTCTATCTCGGCCGCGACACCAATTTCCCGCTGGCCATGGAAGGCGCGCTGAAGCTCAAGGAAATCTCCTACATCCACGCCGAAGGCTATGCGGCGGGCGAACTGAAGCACGGGCCGATCGCGCTGATCGACGAGAACATGCCGGTCATCGTGATCGCGCCGCATGACCGCATCTTCGAGAAGACCGTGTCCAACATGCAGGAAGTGGCGGCGCGCGGCGGCAAGATCATCCTGATCACCGACGGCAAGGGAGCGGCGCAGGCGAGCGTGAAGACGATGGAGACGATCATCCTGCCGGACGTTCCCGAAATCATCTCGCCGATCATCTATGCGCTGCCGATCCAGATGCTGGCCTATTTCACCGCGGTCTTCATGGGCACGGACGTCGACCAGCCCCGCAACCTGGCGAAATCGGTCACGGTGGAGTGACGAGGATGTCGCGCTTTCCGGGGCAGGCCGCACCATCCGGCAACTGCTGACCGGATCCAGCACGACGCCCTGATTTTCCATCCATGTGGCGGAGGCGGGAGGCCGCTTCGGCGGTGATGGCAATAGTGGGGTTGCTTCCATCGACCATGTGCTGGCGGCGGTTGCAACTCCCGCTGCTTCCTGCGTGGGCTGACGGTTGTTACTGTTACGTACTCCTTCGATGCAGCCTCAGATGCAAGCTTGGCAGCAACGCCAATCAGATTCGGGGGCTCCAATGACGGTCGCGAAGCAATCGCAGCTCATCTTGGCTCCTGCGATGATTCCGACCGCCAACGTCACCGAGCAGGAGCAGCGGTGGCGCCGCTTCGCGGCAAGCGCTACTTTGTCCGTTGTGGATCCGAACACGCGCAACCTTCGGGCCAGACCAACAATCTGGCTGAGAGGTTGGAGGCACCTTCGGTGGCGATCGACGAACGACACCAGCTGTCGATGGACTGCTCGCTGAGTGATTGGGTGTCTTCGAAGATTCCGACCAAAATGAGCACGTGAAGAGGATCACTTGATGGCCGACCTGGTGAAATTGGCATTGAAAGTGGCGGTTGTTGCCTCGGCGATTGTGTTCGGCGATATTCGCACCCGCGCTGCTGATCTGGTTATTGCAATGCCGAACTGGTCGTCGGGTCAGGCGACGGCCAACATCCTGAAAGTGAGTCTCAAGAAGGAGTTCGGGCTCGATGCGGATGTGGTGGAGATGGGCACCATGATTGCATTCGCCGGTTTGGACTCCGGCCAGGTCGACATCCATCCGGAAGTGTGGCTGCCGAACCTCGATACCTTGGTCAACAAGTATGTCACTCAGGCCGGTACGGTCGCGATCAGCCCGATCGGGGTTCCGGCCTGGCAGGGCATCTGCGCCAACCGGACAGCGGCCGACAAATACGGCTTCAAGGATATTTCGGACCTCAGTGATCCGAAGAAGACCGAGGCGCTCGACACGAACGGAGACGGCAAGGGCGAGGTGTGGATTGGCGCCCAAACGTGGTCGTCGACCATCATCGAGCGCATCCGCGCCAACAGCTACGGCTATGCCAGGAACCTGACGTTGCTCGAAATGCCGGAAGATGTGGGCATGGCGGCTGTGGATGCGGCGGAGGCCTCGGATCGGCCGATGGTCTTCGCTTGCTATGCGCCGCATGTGGTCTTCAAATTGCACGACATAGTCCGCCTGACGGAGCCGCCATACGACGCCGCCAAATGGAAGATCGTCCTGCCGACGGAAGACCCGCAATGGCTTTCGAAATCGAGCGCCGCGGTCGGCTGGGACACGGCCCATTACCACATCGCCTACGCGACCTCGTTGCGCAAAAAACATCCGGAGGTGGTTCGCTTCCTGGAGCACGTCGACTTCAAGCCGGAGGAGGCGATCGATATGAGCTACGCGCTCCAGGTCGAGCGGCAGGCGCCCTCTGCCTACGCCGAGCAATGGGTGGCCAGGAACGAGGCGCGCGTCGAAGGATGGGCCAAGCAATGACCAGACGCAGGAAGACAAGGTTCGGCACGGACGAACGGGCGGCGGGAACCGGCGGCAGGCATGCGGCAAGCCTCGCGGTTGTGCTGGCGCTGGGGTTGGTTTTTTCCACCACCGCGTCCCTTGCCGCGGGAACGCAGGTCTACGATCCCAAGACGCGGCAGTGGACGGATTACAATCGCACCAAGGCCTACCAGTACTACAAGCTTCACAGGCAGGTACCGGAATCCTTCCGCCCGCAGGTGGTCAAGTTCCGGACCGCCGAGCAGCCCGGCACCATCATCATCGACGGCAACCAGCACTTCCTCTATCTCGTCCAGCCCGGCCAGCAGGCGATCCGCTACGGCATCGGCGTGGGCAGGGAGGGCTTCGGATGGGCCGGCATCGTCAAGGTTGGGCGCATGGCGGAGTGGCCGACCTGGACACCGCCGGCCGAAATGGTTGCCCGGGATCCAAAAGCCCGGCCCTGGGCCAATGGCATGCCCGGTGGGCCCGACAATCCGCTCGGCGCGCGGGCGCTCTACCTCTATGAAGACGGCCACGACACCATCTACCGGATCCATGGCACGCCCGAACCGTGGACCATTGGTCTGGACGTATCGTCCGGATGCATCCGCATGAACAATGGCGACATCATCGATCTGCATTCCCGCATCAAGGTCGGGGCGAAGGTCATCGTGCTGATGCAGGGCGCGGCGCTCTACAAGGGTGTGTGAGCGAGGACGGACGTTCGATAAACACAGGGGACAACACCATGGTGACCGGCAGACAGATCAGGATGAGGCACTGGGCCGGAGCGGCCTTGATCGCCATCGCAACGGCTCTGGCGGCATGCCAGAGCGCGCCGACGCCCGACCAGATGTCGAGGACGACGGTCGAAACAGCACCGGCCGATCTCCAGCTTCTTTGTGCCGGCGCGGCGGCGAAAGCGAGCGGCGTCGATAGCGGCAAGGCGTTGCCGACCAGCTCGCGAAAGCTCGATTCCAAGAGCTTCCAGGTCGAACTGAACGTCGCGGGAAAACCAACCAGCTGCATCGTCGATACCGACGGTAAAGTGGCTTCAGTTCAGCCGGCCTGATTTTAAAAAACGCCGATAAGCATCGAAGAGCGGCGTCCAGGAGCTGAGCGTATTGGACGGGCGCGCTCGGCCGGGCTTTAGCCTTGACCGCCACCTACGCTGCCGGTCAGCGCAAGCCTTTCACCTTGTTCAGAATATCATCCGAAAGCGCTGAGACGAGCGCCCTGTCCGCGCCCTTGCTCGGGATGAGGACGAATTCCACATCCTCCAATTGTGGCAGGCTGCCGATCTCCTTCAGGCCTGAAGGCGACATGCTTTGCGGTTGCACCAGAACCCCCATCCCAGCGCGTGCGGCGGCCGTCAGCCCGCTCAAGCTTCCGCATGTGCAGACAATGCGCCATGGCATGCGATGTCGCTCGAGCGCTTCCAGCGCGATGCTGCGCGTGACGCTCGGCGGGGGGAAGGCGATCAACGGCAAGGCCGCGAGCGACAGGACGTGTTCCGGATCGCGGGCGAGCCAGACAAGCGGCTCACGATAGACGAGCCGGCCACGGCTGTCGCCCAGCCGGCGCTTCGCCAGGACGAGATCGAGTTCGCCATTATCCTGCATTTCGTAGAGCAAGCCGCTGAGAGCAACGGTCAGTTCGAGATCGACGGATGGGTGGGACCGGACGAAATCCTCCAGCACCAGTGGCAGACGGCTGGCAACCAGGTCCTCGGACACGCCGAGCCTCAACGTGCCGCGCAGCCTCTGCGCGGTGAACAGCGCCTGCACCTGCCCCTCTATGGACAACAGGGTCCGGGCATGGCCGAGCAGGGCTTCGCCATCAGGCGTCAGCACCACCTTGTGCGTATCCCTGGCCAGCAACCGCCTGCCAATCGCGGCTTCCAGCTTGCTGATGTGCTGACTGACGGTGGATTGCCCCAACCCCAGCCGCTCGGCCGCGAAGGTGAAGCTTCCCATCTGCTGGACGGTGACGAAACTGCGAAGTTGGACCAGATCGAGCATTGATATCTCAATTCACGATAACTGTTATTCCTTGTATCCTATTTTACAATGCACGAAAAGACGACCTTGGACCCATTCTGGAGCGAACATGTCATGCGCCGCTATCTGCCGGACTCGTTTCTGATCCTGCTGTTGTGCACCGTTGCGCTTGCGTCTGTCGCGCCAGCAACCGGGGCGTTCGCGGGATGGTTCGCGGTTGCGACCAATCTTGCCGTGGCGCTTCTGTTCTTCTTGCATGGTGCGCGGCTCTCGCGCGATGTCGTGATTGCCGGCCTGATGCATTGGCGCCTGCACCTCCTCATCCTTCTGACGACCTTTGGCCTGTTCCCGCTGCTGGGTCTGGCGCTTGGCTATCTGCCTGCCTCGATCCTGCCCAAGCCGCTCTACCTCGGCATCCTTTTTCTGTGTGTCCTGCCCTCGACGGTCCAGTCCTCGATCGCGTTCACCTCGATGGCTGGCGGAAATGTCCCCGCGGCCATCTGCTCGGCTTCCGCCTCCAACATCTTCGGCATGTTCCTCACGCCCCTGCTCGTCGGACTGCTCTTCTCCATCGGCGGTCACGGCGGATTTTCATGGAATGCGTTGAGCCAGATCCTGGTGCAATTGCTCCTGCCCTTTGCGCTCGGACAGCTGCTGGAGCCGCGGATCGGCAACTGGATACGCTCTCGCAAGACGCTGCTGATGCCTGTCGATCGCGGCTCGATCCTGATGGTCGTCTATTTGGCCTTCAGCACGGCCGTCGCCGAGGGGCTATGGCATATGTTCTCGCTGCGCGACATCGCTGTGGTCGTTGTCGCCGACATGGCGCTGCTCGGCCTGGTGCTTCTGTTCACTGCCTATGGCAGTCGGCTTCTCGGCTTCGACAAGGCCGACCAGATCACGATCACTTTCTGCGGCTCGAAGAAGAGCCTGGCGAGCGGCGTGCCGATGGCCAACGTCATCTTTGCCGGCCAGGGCGTCGGCGCGATCGTTCTGCCGCTGATGCTCTTCCACCAGATACAGCTCATGGTCTGCGCCATGATCGCCCAGAAATATGCCAGTGCGGCGCACCGGTCCGCCGCACGGCAAGCCAAGCCGGCTGCTTCGGTGGCTTAGTTGGGTTTGCGTGTATAGCAGGAGGATCGCGCGCCGCGGAGGGCTTCACCCCGAGCAGGCAATGCGGCAACGGGCTGGGTCACCAATCCGATCAGCCTCATATCCACAATCGAAGGCACCTGATCAATCGGCTTGGCGGTCCGCGGCCGGACGACGTCCGTCGATCCACAAGGCGAGCAACGTGCAAGCCGCGCCCGATAGCAGATAGGCGCCGGCGGCGATGAGGCCGAAATTGCCGGCGAGCAGCAGGGCCGCGAGTGGCGCGAAGCCGGCGCCGAACATCCATGCCAGATCCGAGGTTATTGCCGAGCCGGTATAGCGATGCTGCCGGGAAAAACTCGACGCAACGACGCCGGACGATTGACCGAAACTCAGCCCCAGGAGGATGAAGCCCAGCACCATGAACAGGGCTTCGCCGACTGCGCCGCCATCCAGAAGCTGCGGGGCAAAGCCGCTGAACGTCGCGATGGCGATCGCCGAACCGCCAAGCAGCGCACGGCGTCCAACGCGATCGGCCAGCGGCCCTGACGCGACGATCGCCGCAATGCCGAACAGTGCGCTCACCGCTTCGATCGCCAGGAAACGCGCCGGCCCTTCATTGGTGAACAGGAACACCCATGAGAGCGGAAACACCGTCACCATGTGGAACAGGGCGAAGCTTGCCAGTGGCGCGAAGGCGCCGACGACGACATTGCGGCCTTCGGCCCGGATCGTGTCCCTGATGCGCGTCGGCTGCAGGTCCCCGCTCTCGTACAGTTTCGAGAATTCAGGGGTGACGACAATGCGCAGCCGGGCGAACAGGGCGACCACATTGATGGCGAAGGCGACGAAGAAGGGATAGCGCCAGCCCCAGGTGAAGAAGTCGTCGGCCGACAGGTTGGCGACGAAGAAGGCGAAGAGGGAGCTTGCCACGATGAGGCCGATCGGGGCGCCCAGTTGCGGGATCATGGCATAGAAGCCGCGCCGGTTCCGCGGCGCGTTCAGCGCCAGCAGCGAGGGCAGTCCGTCCCATGTTCCGCCTAGCGCCAGCCCCTGTCCGATGCGGGCAAGCGCCAAAAGCCACACCGCGACCGCGCCGATGTCGCCATAGGCAGGCAGAAACGCGATGGCCACGGTCGACGTGCCGAGCAGGAACAACGCGATCGTCAGTTTCGCGCCGCGGCCATAGGCGCGATCGACGGCCATGAACAGCACGGAGCCGAACGGGCGGGCGACGAAGGCCAGCGCGAAGATGCAAAAGGAATAGAGCGTTCCGACAAGCGGATCGTGCGTCGGAAACACCAGCCTGGGAAACACGATGACGGAGGCAATCGCATAGACGAAGAAGTCGAAGAATTCCGACGTCCTGCCGACGATCACGCCAACCGCGATATCCCCCGCGCTGACCTGGCCATGATGCGAGCCGATCAGCTCGCTATTCGTTTCGGCAGTCGAAGTCTGAGCCATCTTGTCCGTCGCCACCGCGTGGAATGAAGTGTCCGGGACCCAATTCTGGGGATTCCCCAAAGGTTCCATTGTGCGCTGCACACTGGGCCAAAGCCATGCCTCCTGGGCATTGGACAAATTGTCCAATGTCACCGCGCCGCCGCGAGCAGTAGCCCTTGATCGATACCGCATTGCAACATGAACCGTTGCCGCGGTCCATCGAGGGCAGCGTTTGATGAAACGATTTGGAGCCTTGCTTCTGTTCCCCCTGGCCGGGTTGTTGAGCGGCTGCGATCTGGTCGTGCTCGCGCCCGCCGGCGATGTCGCGGTCCAGCAGCGCGACCTGCTCGTGGTCTCGACCTTGCTGATGCTGATCATCATCGTGCCGGTCATGGCGCTGACCGTCTTTTTTGCCTGGCGCTACCGGCAATCCAACGCCTCGGCGACCTATGCGCCGGACTGGGACCATTCGACGAAACTGGAATTGGTGATCTGGGCCGCGCCCCTGCTCATTATCATATGTCTCGGGGCGCTGACCTGGCTCGGCACGCACCTGCTCGACCCATACCGCCGGATCGACCGGATCGAGCCCGGCCAGCCGGTCACGCAAAACCACAAGCCGCTCAGGGTCGAGGTCGTGGCGCTCGACTGGAAATGGCTGTTCATCTATCCGGACTACGGCTTTGCCTCGGTCAACGAACTGGCGGCGCCGGTCAACCAGCCGATCGACTTCCGCATCACCTCGTCGGCGGTGATGAACTCCTTCTACATCCCGGCATTGGCCGGGCAGATCTATGCCATGCCTGGCATGGAAACGAAGCTGCACGCCGTCATCAACCAGCCGGGCACCTACAGCGGCTTCTCGGCCAATTACAGCGGCGCCGGCTTCTCGGGAATGCGCTTTGCCTTCCACGGCCTGTCCGACCAGGCTTTCGACCAGTGGGTGGCGCAGGGCAAGACAGCCTCGGCGGCGCTCAACCGCGAGAATTATCTCGAACTCGAAAAGCCGAGCGAGAACGAACCGGTCCGCCACTATGCCTCCGTCGATCCCGACCTTTACGGCGCCATCCTCAACCTGTGCGTCGAGCGCGGCAAGATGTGCATGAACGAGATGATGTCGATCGATGCCAAGGGTGGCCTCGGTCTTGCCGGTGTCCGCAACACGCTGCCGTTGCAATACGACAAGCTCGCCCGGCGCGGCGCGGTGTTCGGGAACGATCCGTCCTATGTCGCCAGCATCTGCACGGCGGAGGAGGCGGCTGCCGCGGCGCGCGCGGCCAGCAATGCCACGGCGACGGATTGGCCGGCCAAAAATCTTTCCCCGCTGCGCGGGGCGGGGCTGCTGAGGCCCGGGACCGAGAGCCGTCGCGCCGAGGCGGATGCGCCGTCGCTCGGCCTCCTGCGGCGCGAATTGTGAGAGACAGCCGATGCCCGATACGCTGACCAAATTCATCTTCGGCCGCCTCACCTGGGACTCGCTGCCGCTGCACGAGCCGATCGTCGTCGCCACCTTCGTCGCGGTGGCGCTCGGTGGCCTCGCCCTTCTCTGTGTGATCACCTATTTCAAGCTGTGGGGCTACCTGTGGCGCGAGTGGTTCACCAGCGTCGACCACAAGAAGATCGGCATCATGTACATGGTGCTGGGCCTGGTCATGCTGCTGCGCGGCTTCTCCGACGCCATCATGATGCGCCTGCAGCAGGCCATCGCCTTCAATGGTTCCGAAGGCTACCTCAATTCGCATCACTACGACCAGATATTCACGGCGCACGGCGTGATCATGATCTTCTTCGTGGCGATGCCCTTCGTCACGGGACTGATGAACTTCGTCGTGCCGCTGCAGATCGGCGCGCGCGACGTCTCCTTCCCCTTCCTCAACAATTTCAGTTTCTGGATGACGGTCGGCGGCGCGATCCTGGTCATGGCGTCGCTGTTTGTCGGCGAATTCGCCCGCACCGGCTGGCTCGCCTATCCGCCGCTTTCCGGCATCGGCTACAGCCCCGATGTCGGCGTCGACTATTACATCTGGGCGCTGCAGGTGGCGGGCGTAGGCACGACGCTATCGGGCATCAACCTCATCTGCACGATCATCAAGATGCGCGCGCCCGGCATGACGATGATGCGCATGCCTGTCTTCACCTGGACGTCGCTGTGCACCAACGTGCTGATCGTGGCGTCCTTTCCGGTGTTGACGGCGGTGCTCGCGCTGCTGTCGCTCGACCGCTATGTCGGCACGAACTTCTTCACCAACGACTTCGGCGGCAACCCGATGATGTATGTGAACCTCATCTGGATATGGGGTCACCCCGAAGTCTACATCCTCATCCTGCCGTTGTTCGGCGTCTTTTCCGAGGTCACCTCGACCTTCTCCGGCAAGCGCCTGTTCGGCTACACCTCGATGGTCTACGCTACGGTGGTCATCACCATCCTGTCGTACCTTGTCTGGCTGCACCACTTCTTCACGATGGGCTCAGGCGCCAGCGTCAATTCCTTCTTCGGCATCACCACGATGATCATCTCGATCCCGACCGGGGCGAAGATCTTCAACTGGCTGTTCACCATGTATCGCGGCCGCATCCGCTTCGAACTGCCGATGATGTGGACGGTGGCCTTCATGCTCACCTTCACCGTCGGCGGCATGACCGGCGTGCTGCTTGCCGTCCCCCCGGCGGACTTCGTGCTGCACAACAGCCTGTTCCTGATCGCGCATTTCCACAACGTCATCATCGGCGGCGTGCTGTTCGGGCTGTTTGCCGGCATTGCCTACTGGTGGCCCAAGGCCTTCGGGTTCAAGCTCGATCCGTTCTGGGGCAAGGTGTCGTTCTGGTGCTGGGTGGTCGGCTTCTGGTTCGCCTTCATGCCGCTCTACATACTCGGCCTGATGGGCGTGACTCGCCGCATGCGCGTCTTCGACGATCCTTCGCTGCAGATCTGGTTCGTCATCGCCGCCTTCGGCGCGGTGCTGATCGCCGTCGGCATTGCCGCCTTCCTGATCCAGATCTTCGTCTCCATCCGCAGGCGTGAGGCGCTGACCGATCCGACCGGCGATCCCTGGGATGGCCGCACGCTCGAATGGTCGACGTCCTCGCCGCCTCCCGCCTACAATTTCGCCTTCACGCCCGTCGTGCGCGACAACGACGCTTGGTGGGACATGAAGAAGGCCGGCTACATGAGGCCGCTCTCAGGCTTCAGGCCGATCCACATGCCCAGCAATACCGGCACCGGCATCATCCTGGCAGCCTTCAGCGTCGCGCTCGGTTTCGGCATGATCTGGTACATCTGGTGGCTGGCGGCGCTGAGCTTCGTCTGCCTCATAGCCACCGCGATCGGCCACACCTTCAACTATATCAGAGACTTCCACATTCCGGCTGCCGAGGTCACGCAGACGGAGGAGGCGAGGACGACGCTCCTCGCCGCTCAGGGCTAGGGTTCGAGCATGGCTTCGATGGCAACCACGACCGGAACCGAACCGGTCTTTCACCTGGAACAAGAGCCTGCGCACGCTGAAGGCGGCAGCACCATGCTCGGCTTCTGGCTCTATCTGATGAGCGACTGCCTGATCTTCGCGATGCTGTTCGCGGCCTATGGCGTGCTCGGCGCCAACTACGCCGCGGGCCCGGCGCCCAGGGACCTGTTCGACCTCAATCTGGTGGCGGTCAACACCGCCATGCTGCTCCTCTCCTCGATCACTTATGGCTTTGCCATGCTGACCATGGACAAGGGCCGGGTCGCGGCGACCCAGGCCTGGCTCGCGGTGACCGGCCTGTTCGGCCTGGCCTTCCTGTCTATCGAACTCTACGAATTCGCCCACATGATCCATGAAGGCGCCACGCCGCAGCGCAGTGCCTTCCTGTCGTCCTTCTTCACCCTGGTCGGCACGCACGGGCTGCATGTCACCTTCGGCATTGTCTGGCTGGTGACGCTGATGACGCAAGTCGCCCGGTTCGGCCTCATCGAAGCCAATCGTCGCCGGCTGATGTGCCTCTCGATGTTCTGGCACTTCCTCGACGTCGTCTGGATCGGCGTCTTCACCTTTGTCTATCTGATGGGGATGTTGCGATGAACACCCATGATCATGCCGCAGGTCACGGCCACGCCCATGGCGGAGCCGCGCATGGATCGTTCAAAAGCTATCTGACCGGCTTCGTCCTGTCGGTGATCCTCACCGCCATCCCGTTCTGGCTGGTCATGACCGGCGCCCTCGACAACAAGCAGGCCACGGCGATCGTCATCATGGTCTTCGCCGCGGTACAGATCGTTGTCCACATGGTGTTCTTCCTGCATATGAACACCGCCTCGGAGGGCGGATGGTCGATGCTGGCCCTGATCTTCACGCTGATCCTGGTCGTCATCGTGCTGACCGGCTCGCTTTGGGTGATGTACCATCTCAACGCCAACATGATGCCCGGGCTTCACGACATGCGCGAGATGCCATGAGCCCGTCGCCGGGCGCGGGGAGGACCACTGTCGAGACAGCGATCGGACAGGCTGGCATCGGCGTGTCCGGCGCGCCGCGCAGGGACGCCGGCAGGTCGCCCGCGTCGCGATTTTTCCTTGGGCTGCTCGGCCTCCTCGGCGTGCTGGTGCTTGTTGGGCTCGGCATATGGCAACTGGAAAGGCGGGTCTGGAAGCTCGACCTGATCGCCCGCGTCGACCAACGTATCCATGCTCCGGTTGTCGACGCGCCTGGCCCAGGCGCCTGGGACGGAATGACCGCGGCCAGCAGCGAATACAGCCATGTGCGATTGGCCGGGCGCTTTCTGGGCGGCGCCAACACGCTGGTGCAGGCGGTGACGGAGCTTGGCGGCGGCTATTGGGTGCTGACGCCGATGCGAACCGACAGCGGCTTTGTCGTGCTGATCAATCGCGGCTTTATTCCCCAGGAACGCAAGGCCGAATTCGAACGGGAGAGCGGCGGTTTTCCGTCGCCGGCCGTCATTGATGGGTTGTTGCGCATGAGCGAGCCCGGCGGCGGCTTCCTGCGCAGCAACGATGCCGCGGCCAATCGCTGGTATTCGCGCGACGTCGCCGCCATCGCAACCGCGCGCGGCCTGAGAGATGTCGCGCCTTATTTCGTCGATGCGGGGGCATCCGGCGACTGGCCGCGCGGCGGCCTGACAGTCGTGACTTTCCGCAACAGCCATCTGGTCTATGCTTTGACCTGGTTCACGCTCGCTGCGATGCTTGCCGCTGCCCTGGCCGCGCCGATGATCGCTCGCCGCCGGCGGCAAGGACCGGCAAGATGAGCGTCCCGACCCAAATGCTCCGCAACGACAAATCCTTCGCGGCGGCAACCCTTGCCGGCAAGGGCGGCGCGGTCGCCAATCCCGACGCGGCGAACAGGAAGAACCTGCTCCTGCTCATCCAGCTGCGCTGGCTGGCGGTGGCGGGTCAGGTCCTCACCATTCTGGTGACGGAATACTGGTTCGATATCCCGCTTCCGTTGCTGGAGATGGCGGGCGTGGTGCTTTTCCTCGTCGGGCTGAACATCTTCAGCCTGCTCGCCTTGCGCGGTCAGCGTCCGATCAGCAACGCGCAACTGTTCGTCGCGCTCATTTTCGACATGGCGGCGCTGACGACCCAGCTTTACCTCAGCGGCGGCGCCTCGAACCCGTTCGTGTCGCTCTATCTGCTGCAGATCACGCTTGGCGCCGCGCTGCTGACACCCTGGTCCACCTGGAGCCTGGTGGCCGCCGCTTCCGCCTGCTTCGTCTTCCTCACCTTCCAGTTCCAGCCTATCGCGATCCCGCATCACGGCGGCAGCGACCTGCTGGTTCTGCATATCAGGGGTATGTTCATCTGCTTCGTGCTGGCTGCTGGCTTGATCGTGATCTTCATGACGCGCATCAATCGCAATCTGCGCGAACGTGATGCCTATCTCGCGGATCTGCGCCAGCGATCGGCCGAGGAGGACCACATTGTGCGCATGGGCCTGCTGGCGTCGGGCGCCGCGCATGAGCTGGGCACGCCGCTGTCCACCATCTCCGTCATCCTCTCCGACTGGCGCCAGATGCGCAGCGTCACGCGCAACCGCGAACTCGCGGCGGACATGGCCGAAATGAAGGCGCAGATCGAGCGCTGCAAAAGCATCGTCTCGGGCATCCTGATGTCTTCGGGGCAGGCACGGGGCGAAGGCACGATCCGCACCAGCATCCGCCATTTCCTTGACGATCTTGTCGAGGAATGGCGTGTCAGCCGCCAGCCGCTCAATCTGCGCTACAGCAACGATTTCGAACCCGACGAGCAGATCGTTTCCGACACGGCGCTGAAGCAGGTCATCTCCAACGTCTTCGACAACGCCCAGGAAGCATCGCAGGATTGGGTCGACGTCACCGCCGAGCGGCAGGGCGAGAAACTGGTGATTTCCGTACGTGATCGTGGGCCGGGTTTTGACCAGGGTATTCTGGCCGCGCTCGGCCAGCCCTATATGTCGAGCAAGGGACGGCCGGGCGGCGGCCTTGGTCTTTTCCTTGTCGTCAACGTGGTTCGAAAGCTCGGCGGCGACTTTTCGGCGCGTAATATGGAGCGGGGCGCCTGTGTTACCCTCTCGCTGCCGCTCGCGGCGCTGACCGATGGAGATGATCATGCGGCCTGATCGATCCCTGTTTATCGTCGAGGACGACGCCACCTTCGCGAAAACGCTGAAGCGCTCGTTCGAAAAGCGCGACTACGACGTCATGGTCTGCCATGGCAGGGAAGATTTGGCTCGCGCCCTCGAGACAGCGGTTCCGGCTTACGCGGTCGTTGATCTCAAGCTTGGCGCCGGCGGCTCCGGGCTGGAGTGCGTCAAGCTGCTCAGCGCCCGCGATGCTTCGATGAGGATTGTCGTGCTGACCGGCTTTGCCAGCATCGCCACGGCGGTCGAGGCGATCAAGCTCGGCGCATGTCATTACCTGGCCAAACCCGCCAACACCGACGATATCGAAGCCGCCTTCGGCCGCGCCGAAGGCGATGTTTCGGTTTCGCTGAGCAGCCGTCCCACCTCGATCAAGAATCTCGAATGGGAACGCATCCACGAAACGCTCGTCGAGACCGGCTTCAACATCTCCGAAACCGCGCGCCGGCTCGGCTTGCACCGGCGCACCTTGGCCCGGAAGCTCGAGAAGCGTGTGGTGAGATAGCTCTACCATCGCTCTTCAGTGTCGTGGTGCGGCAGGTCTATTCCGCAGCAGACCCAGCCAAGCCGCCGGCTTGATCCATAATTGTAGTGGGGCTGCAGCGAGGCTGGATCGTCGAACGTGCCGACATGCAGCGCGACTTCGTCGGGCGACGCGTCATAGGTCAGGCTGAGCGGCGATCCACAGGCTGAACAGAAGCCCCTTTGGGCGATTGGCGACGACCTGCGGCAGTTCGGCTCCGCGCCGGTCCAGGTCAGGCTCTGAGAGGGCACCCACGCCAGAACCGCGAACGCGCTGCCTGTTGCTCGCCGGCACATATCGCAATGGCAGTAGTGCACCCTCGGTTCGCTTCGAACATTGAAGCGAACCCTGCCGCAGAGACATCCGCCGCTCAGCATCATCTTGGCGTCTCGTGGCCTCTCCGATGGTCTCATCCGAATGCTTCCGTTCGCAGCAACGGAAACGTCGATCGGTTGCGTTGGTTGCCGCCAGCCCACTCGGGGAACGAGTCCCGGCTTGTGACGTTCCCGTGTCCGGGACGGCAATGGAAGAAGTCCATGGGAAAGCGCCACCGGTCGGAGATGCCTTGATGTCGGTGCCGGGCTTGGCATATGGGCCGTTAGGGCACGGGTGCATGCATGTCTGCGTGGATATGCAGCGGCTGTTTGCCGAACCGTCGCCGTGGGCGACACCCTGGATCAGGCGTATCCTCCCGCAGATTGAGAGACTGGTGGAAACACGGGCAAGACAGACGGTCTTCACGCGCTTCCTGCCTGCGCAAAAGCCCGGGCTGGGTGTTGGTACATGGAAGCGCTATTATGAGCGCTGGGCCTCGATGGCGATCGACAATATCGGTCCGGAAATGGTCGAGCTGTTGCCGTCATTGGCTGCTTGCTGTCCGCCGGCGACGGTCATCGACAAACATATCTATTCGCCCTGGTTTGAAGGCCATCTTCGAGCCTTTCTGATGCAACACCAGATCGATACGCTGGTCATCACCGGAGGTGAAACCGACGTGTGCGTCCTGGCCACGGTGCTCGGCGCCATCGATTTCGGCTATCGTGTCGTTCTCGTCACGGACGCGCTGTGCAGTTCGTCCGATGAAACGCATGACGCCTTGCTCTCCGTCTATCACCAACGCTTTGCGCAGCAGGTCGAAACGGTCGAGATGGAGACGGTTCTTTCCAACTGGACTTGATGGCACTAGGCGTCGAGGAGGCTGAAGCCTCAGGTGCTTCTTCGCGCGAACTCGGATACCTATCTGTCGAGACAGGACGGACACCAGACAGGCAACGGACTTGGCGCAACGATCGGGCAGTGCTGATCTTCCACTTCACGGCGGACGCGTGCCGAAATGGCTGGGCGACCGCATGACGCGTCTTGGCGCCGTCATGTGCGAGGCGATCATTCATCACTACGGTCGCAAAGAGCTGCTAAGGCGTCTGGCGCATCCATTCTGGTTCCAGTCTTTTGGCGCCGTGATGGGCATGGACTGGCATTCCTCCGGCATCACGACCAGCGTCGTCGGCGCCTTGAAACGCGGCCTGACACCGCTGTCGGGCGAACTCGGCATTCATGTCTGCGGCGGCCGCGGCGCGCATTCGCGCAAGACCCCGCATGAACTTGCCGCCATCGGCGAGCGGATCGGCATCGACGGAGCACGCCTGGCAACCGTCAGCCGGCTGGTCGCCAAGGTGGACAGTGCCGCTGTTCAGGATGGCTTCGACCTCTATCTGCACGGTTTCATCGTCACCGATGACGGCGACTGGGTGGTGGTGCAGCAAGGCATGAACGGCGACAGCAAGGTGGCGCGCCGCTACCATTGGCTGTCGGAAGGACTGAAGAGTTTTGTCGATCGGCCGCACGCCGCGATCGAGGGCGCCAACCAGGGCGAGATCGTCAATCTGACCGACCATCGCGCCGAGGCCTCGCGCCAGGGACAGCTGGATCTGCTCCACGACCTTGGGCCGGACCGCATTCTGCGAGAGTTCGCTGCCCTGGACCCCGGCACCGCATCCGCTTCCGACCAGCCGCTGCTGCCGCATCTGGTCATGCCGGCCCACCACGATGTTCGCGAAAGCGATGTCGTGATGCATCGTCTTCACGGGAACATGGCGGCCGCCGCCGAACGCGGCCCGGAAGATTTTTCCGAGCTTCTGCTGGTTCCCGGCGTGGGCGCGCGCACGGTGCGCGCGCTGGCCCTCGTCGCCGAAGTGGTGCATGGCGCGCCGTGCCGTTTTTCCGATCCCGGCCGGTTCTCGCTGGCACATGGCGGCAAGGACAGGCACCCGTTCCCTGTTCCGCTCAAGGTCTATGACGAAACGATCGGCGTGCTGAAGTCGGCCGTGCAAAAGGCCAAGCTCGGTCGAGAAGAAGAAGTCGGCGCGCTGAGGCGGCTCGACGATCAGTCGCGGCGGGTTGAGCGATACGTAACCGGCCCCAGCCTGAAGGAAGTCATCGCCGGCGAATTCGACCAGTCGCATCTGCTTGGCGGCCGCAGTGTCTTTGGCTGGGAACCGGCGCCGGACAAGCCGGCGGAACGGAACAAGAGGGCATGAGGCCAGTCTGCCCTCTGCTGTCCGAACTCGGAAATCACTCGTCCAGGTCGATCAACGCCACGCCCAATTCCGGACGTCTGCTGCGGCGCAGGTGGCCGGGAGCCTCTACCAAGGTCATTTCGAGCGTCGGTTGCACGATGGCCTCGGGCAGGTGCCCGCCGCGGGTCGTGCCGTCACTCAATCCCAGCACCGTATGGATGTGGAGGCTAGGATTGCCGTCGTCGCCCAGCGCCACATCGCCGATAGCGCTCAGCACTTCGCATTGTTCGTCGATCGGGATTTTGCGGTACGTCTTCGCATTGGGGGCGAACCAGCCCACGATCGCTCTTTCAAAGGCGCCGATCGCTGTCAGTGAAGCACTGCCAACCCCCTGGTCGATCGCGAAGGAGGTCAGCGCGCCGAACGCTTCTTCGCCCGGGTCGAGCACGACGACGAACGTTCGCTGTCCGCTGGTCTCATTGACAAGCCGCGATTTCATGCCCGTGCTCTCATCGTGGCAGCCTTTCAAGACAAGCCAAGGGGCTAGTCGTCGAGGTCAATGGGCGTGATGCTCGGCATTCCGCTTGCGCGTTGCCGCGGCTTTCCTCGCCGATTCCGACCGGCTTGCGGCAGAGCGTGAGGCCGATGCATTGCCGCCGCTCTTGCCGCCCTTGTGTGCGGCCGGGTGGCCGGTATGCTTGCCGCGCCCGGAGCCGCCTTCCTTCTTGCCGCCGCCGTCGTCCTTGTTGACTGTAGCCCAGGCACGGCGTTCGGCCTCCTTCTCCGAGACGCCGCGCTTCTCGTAGCCTTCCGCAATATGGTCGGCTTTGCGTTCCTGCTTGTCGGTGTACTTCGATTTGTCGCCTCGTGGCATGGCGGTGTCTCCTGTTGAACAGGGTCTGAACGTGAAGCCGGCGGGTGAGTTCCAAGCGATGCCTGAAAAGCGCAATGAACAGGCAAGGCGGACGCGTTGCGCGCTAGTCTTCCGGTGCCGTGGCGGGAGCCGTGTAGCGGCGGCGCACTGCGTCAAGCACACGCTTGCGGCTCTCCTCGGCCGAGAGCTTTTTATCGTTCTCCGCCTCGGCGGTTTCGCGCGCCAGGTCCTTGTCCCTGATCTGATTGCGGAACCACTTGGAATAGTCGCCGGCACGCAGGTGGAACTCCCAGGTCTTGTCGTCGATGCCCTCGGCGATCTGAGCGAAAATCATCAGGTTGTGGGCTCTGAGATTCATTGCATCGTCGGGGCCGTGGAAATAGAAACTGCCCGCCTCATCGAGTTGCCCTTCGGCATATTTGCGGCTGTGCCGCTTGAGTGATTGGCGCGGCTCTATAACCTTGACCTTGGCGATCTTCTTGCGTTTCCGCGGTCGCCAGAACAGCACGCGCTCGCCCTTGGGCGACGCCATGTCCTTTGGCGGGTCGATGTCGGTCTCGCTGCAGAAGACCTTGATGACGTCCTTCGCCTTGGGACCAAGGGCGATGATCGCGGTCACCAGGCGCAGCGCGTCGGTCGAGATCGCTTCGGGATGCACTGTAATCAGAACCGTGCCCGGCAATTCCAGGGACAGGACCGCGCGTGTATCGTCGCGCCGCTTGGGCAGAAGATGGTGCGCTTCGTCGATGACGAGCCAGTGCGGCCTTGCCGTTCGACGCCGAAAACTGCCGAGGCCAGGCAGCAGGTCGGCGAAGAAGTCCGGTCGTTCATTGACGCGCAGCGCCAGCCCGTTGATGACGACATTGCTGTCGGCTTTCTCGATAAGGTCCAGCACTTGTGCCTTGGTCGGTGCGCTCGAACCGTCGCCCAGACGCACGGCACCTTCGAGGCCGTCATAATCGCCCTCGGGATCGAAGATGCAAAATTGAAACCCGCCTTCGACGAAGCGTTCCGTGAGCGCTGTGGCCAAGGTGGATTTGCCGATGCCGGAACTGCCGGCGATGAGGACCGTGTCCTTCGGCGACAGATAGATATCGTCGCCGCCGGCGGCGCCGAGCGCGATGCCGTCATGTCGCCTTGGCAGGATGTCGTGGTCGCGCTTGATCAATCGGTCGACCAGTTCCTCCACGCCTTTCCCGCGTGCGCCACGCGTGACCAGGTTCGCCGTGGTCTTGACCGCGGCAATTGCGTTGTCGACGGCGACGCTGCAGCCGCAGGCCTTCAGGAAGGCATGGTCATTCTCGGCGTCTCCGATACCGACGACATTGTGTGGCGACAGCCGAAGATCCTGCAGCGCCGCGGCCAGGCCGGTGGCCTTGTTGATGCCGCTTGGCAGGATCATCACCGCGCCCTTGTTGAAGATGATTTCCAGTTCCAGTCCCATCTTCTTGATGATTTCGAGCACCGTCGCCTGATGCGGCTCCCAGGTGGCGACGATCGACCGGCCGACCGAAAGCGGCTTGACGCCCTGCTTCTTCAATCTGGCGACGAACTTAGGATCGGGCGACGGCGAGATCACCCGCTCTTCCTCACTTGCCGGCGTGTAGATCAGCGCTCCATTCTCGGCGACCACCTTGTCGAACAGGCCGATCTCGGGAAAGACGCGCTTGAGGTCTGGCAGTTCGCGCCCCGTGACGAGCACCAGCTTGCGGCCGCTTTTCTTGAACCGTTCAAGGGCAGCAAGCGTCTTCCTGGAGACGATCCCGTCATGCGCCAGCGTGCCGTCGTAATCCGTCGCCAAAGCGATGAAATACATTGCGCGGGACCTCAATAGCCGCCGATCACGGGCAATATCTCGCCCGTGATGTAGCTCGAGCAATGCGGCGAGGCGAGAAACACGTAGGCCGGCGCGAGTTCTTCCGGCTGCGCAGGCCGCTTCATCGGTGTGTCCGCGCCGAACTTCGAAACATCGCCCGCGTCCTTGTCCGAAGGGTTGAGCGGGGTCCATACCGGGCCAGGTGCGACCGCGTTTACCCGTATGCCCTTGGCGAGGAGATTGCCGGAAAGGGCGCGCGTGAAGGCATGGATACCGCCCTTGGTCATGGAGTAGTCGACCAGTGTCTTCGACCCGTCTATGCCGGTGACAGAACCGGTGTTGATGATGGCCGAGCCCGACTTCATATGAGGCACCGCTTCCTGCGCCATATGGAAATAGCCGTAGAGGTTCGTCTTCAGCGTCGTGTCGAAATGCTCTTCGGTCAGTTCGCCGAATTCTTTTGAATGAATCTGGAATGCCGCGTTGTTGACCAGCACGTCGATACCGCCGAATGCCTTGACCGTTTGCTCCACCGCATTGCGGCACTGGTCGCGTTCGCTGACGTCGGCTTTCACCAGGATGCAGCGCCGCCCTTCCGATTCGACGGCGGATTTTGTCACCTTCGCATCCTTGTCCTCGGCCAGATAGACGATGGCGATGTCCGCGCCCTCGCGAGCGAACAGAACCGCCACCGAGCGGCCGATGCCGGAATCACCACCCGTGATGAGAGCGACCTTGTCTTCGAGCTTTTTCGACCCGAGGTAAAAAGGCGCATCGTAGAGCGGCGCCGGTTCGACTGCCCATTCATGCCCCGGTTTGGATTGGTGCTGTTCGGGGAAAGGCGGCTCCGGATATTTTCGGGCGCCGGCCTGCATGGCGTGCTCGGCCTTGCCGTTCTCCCTCGATCCGTCCTTGGCATCGATGCCGCGCTGAATGTGACGTTGCTTGGCGGCTTCGCTGGCTGTCTTC
Source organism: Mesorhizobium loti (assembly GCF_013170705.1). NCBI lineage: Bacteria > Pseudomonadati > Pseudomonadota > Alphaproteobacteria > Hyphomicrobiales > Phyllobacteriaceae > Mesorhizobium > Mesorhizobium loti. The sequence goes on from NZ_CP033334.1 coordinate 2,876,094, forward strand.
TGCATGGTTGTCTCCTCGGCTTCGAGGAAGAACAACGCATGTCAGGCAAAAAGGTTTGCGCAAAAAAAGGCCATCATGCCGCTCGCGTCATGCCACGCGGCGGTAGCTGTAGTGATCGCGGATGAATTCATTGAAGAAGCGCCCTTTCGAGGCGGCCTTCCTGAAAGCGGCATAGGTCGCCGGGGCAACATCCGCGTAATCGTAGCGATGGCCGCTCGGCACGAACCAGACGGAGAGGGTTCTGGTCGCGGGATCGTATTGTGTGTTCCGGATCGCGGTCGACGGCATGTTGGCAACCTGACTGCTCAGCCAGATAACCCGACAGCCGCAGGCCCGGTTCCCTGCCTTTGCTCATCGCATCACCCGTCCGCACGCGGCAAGGGCTCCGTATTGCCTTGCGGTCCAGTCCTCACCATCTAGGCGGGATGTCGTCGCTCAAATCGAAAGCCACCGGCCGCACTCCGGTGCTCCAGCATGATCTCTTCGGTGTCGCGGAGGATCTGCCCGAAGGTTTTTCCTACCAGCCCGGATTGATCACGCCGCGGGAAGAGACGGAGCTTGCCCGGCATCTCGAAGGACTGCCGTTCCAGGCGTTCGATTTCCATGGCCATCTCGCAAACCGTCGGGTCGTCGGTTTCGGTCTGCGCTATGACTATGACCGTCGCGAAGTCGTCGAGGCGCTGCCGATCCCCGACTTCCTGCTGCCTTTGCGTGAGCAGGTCGCGGCCTTTGCGCACCGGCCTGCCGAGGCCTTCGCGCAGGTGCTGATCAATGAATACCGGCCTGGCGCCGGTATCGGCTGGCATCGCGACAAGCCCCATTTCGAGGATGTCGCCGGCGTTTCCCTGCTGGCGCCCTGCAGCTTTCGGCTGCGGCGAAAGCATGGTGACAAATGGGAGCGCCGGACCATCGTCGTCGAGCCACGGTCGGCCTATCTCATGACCGGCGCTTCACGCACGGAATGGGAGCACAGCATCCCGCCAGTAGCCGAACATCGTTACTCGATTACCGTGCGGACGTTGCGGCCTCGGAATCCCTGAGGTTTGCGCGGGGAGTTGTTCGCATCCATCTTGACATGAGTGCTCAACCCGGCCCGCGTGTTGCGGGCGGGTTGAGCAATGTCGTGCTAGGTCAGTATCAGCACGATCTTGTAGGTATCCGGATCGACGATGACGATCCGGCCGTCGGCGAGAACAAAATACTCGTAGGCCTCGTAGGCCGGAACGATCTTGACGATGCGAGCCGGCAAACGATGCAGCCTGATCTTGTGCCGCGGAACTTCGATGCCGACGGAGACGTCAAAGTTGACGCTGGCGACCGGCTCTACCTTCGTCTCCCTGAACACCTGGGTGATCTGGGTCTTCTGTTCGACCGTCACATTGTTGATGGACGCGGTCGAGGTCTTGTCCTGCGCGGAGGCCTTGCCCTGGGCCTGCTGATCGGTCTGGACCTTGGTCTTGTCCTGGGCCTGCTGGTTCGTGGTGGCGCCGGCCTTGCCCTGGGCCTGCTGGTCGGTCTGGACCTTGGTCTTGTCCTGGGCTTGCTGGTTCGTGGTGGCGCCGGCCTTGCCCTGGGCCTGCTGATCGGTCTGGACCTTGGCCTTATCCTGGGCCTGCTGGTCGGTCTTGGTGGCTGCCTTACCCTGCGCCTGCTCGTCCGTCTTCGTCTTGGCCTTGCCCTGAGCCTGCTGGTCAGTCTGGGACTTGGTACCCTGGGCCTGGTCCTTCATCTTCGTGCCGTTCTGGCAGTTGGTCGTGCCGGAAGCGCAGTTTGTGTCCGCTCCTGATTGGGTTTCGGCGGGCTGCTGCGTCTGAGCCATCGCCGTCCCGCAGCCGAGCCCGATCGCCAGCATGCTGGTCATGAGAACATGTTTCATAGGAAATCTCCTTCGGAGAGTTCGTCCCTTCAATGGAGAGAACTTCGGCCAAAAAAGATTGTTCCGAACGGGATGCGTTAATGCCACCCCCGATGGCCCGGGACCTTCATGGCGCTACTTCACACCAATGCCGGCGGTCAGGCCGCCATCGATCTTGTAGTCCGCGCCGGTGCAGAAGCCGGCCTTGGACGAGCACAGAAAAGCGATGAGTTCAGCCACTTCCTCCGGCTCGCCAATGCGGCCAAGCGGATGGGCGGCGCCGAAGCGCCTGTAGGCCTCTTCGACGTCGGCATCGCTGCCATGGTTGCCACGCGCGGCCTTTTCGAGAATCGGCGTGCGGATCGAGCCCGGGCTGACCGAATTCACCCTTATGCCTGATGCCGCGTAGTCGAGCGCCAGCGAGCGGGTCAGCGTGTGGATGGCCCCCTTGGTCGTGGCATAGGCGGCGACGTTCTGCTGGCAGGCGAAGCCTTGCACCGAGGCGACGTTGACGATGGCCCCGCCGCCGCGCTTGATCATTTCCGGAATGCCGAAATGGGCAGTGAGATAGATCGAGCCGACATTGACCGTCATCGCCCGGTTCCAGGTTTCCCAGTCGGTCGTCGTCGCGGTTCCGTAGGGATGCACCGCAGCGGAATTGACGATGACGTCGATGCCTCCGAATTTCGCGACGCCGGCCGCGACCGCGTCGCGCACCTGATCGGAAACGGAGACGTCGACCGTTTGCACCAGCGCGTCCGCTCCGGCCTTGGCAAGGCTTTCCTGAATGGCTGCATTGGCGGCCCGGTCGATGCCGCAGGCGATGATCGCCGCACCTCCTTGCGCCAGCCGTCTTGCGGTGGCGAGCGCGATGCCGGTCGTCCCTGTCACCAATGCCACCTTGCCGTCGAAATCCTTCATCGCGGGAGCTCCTTCATGCGCTATCAAACCCGGTTCTGAGTTTGACACTCATCGGAGTCAAACAATAGGTTGCCGGTCTCTCGCAAAAAGGAAAGTTGCAATGGAACAGTGTTGGCGCTGGTATGGCCCGGATGATCCGGTGACGCTTGAGCATGTCAGGCAGGCTGGTGCTACCGGTGTGGTTTCGGCGCTTCACCACATCTATGATGGCAGGGCCTGGCCTGAAGCCGATGTGCTCGAGCGCAAGCGCATCATCGAGGCCGCCGGCCTGACATGGTCTGTCGTCGAGAGCATCCCGGTCCACAATTCCTTCAAGATCGGCGCGCCCGAACGCGAGCGCTACGCCGGCTACTATCGCGACAGCATCCGCACGCTTGCCAAGGCCGGCATCAGGACGATCTGCTACAATTTCATGCCGGTGGTGGACTGGACGCGCACCGACCTCATGTATCGCCTGCCGACAACCGGCTATGCCTTGCGTTTCGATGCCATCGATTTTGCCGCCTATGACCTTTTCGTGCTGCAGCGCAAGAACGGCGCGGCCAGCTATACGCCGGCGCGTATCGCCGAGGCCGAGAAGCGCCTGAAGGCGCTGACGTCGGAGCAGGTCGACCAGATCGAGCGCAACCTCATCGCCGGCCTGCCGGCGACCGAGCGCAAGTATGACCGTGACAGTTTTCGCGAGGCTTTGGCGGAGTATGACGGGATCGGACCGAAGGAATTGCGCGACAACCTCGCCTGGTTCCTGCGCAAAATCATCCCGGTCGCCGAAGAGGAGGGGGTACGCATGTGCATCCACCCCGACGACCCGCCCTTCTCGCTCTACGGCCTGCCGCGCGTCGTTTCGACCGCGCAGGATGCGCGCTTCATCCTCAATGCCGTCGACAGCCCGGCCAATGGGCTGACCTTCTGCACCGGCTCCTACGGCACGCGCGCCGACAACGATATCGTCGCCATGATCAAGGAATTCGCCGACCGCATTCATTTCGTCCATCTGCGCAACATCACCATCGAGGAAGACGGCTCGTTCTACGAAGCCGAGCATCTCGAGGGCGGCACCGACATGGCGCGGGTCATTCTCGCGCTGATGCAGGAGGAGGCGCGCCGCCGCAAGGAAGGTCGCGCCGACTGGCGCATTCCGATGCGGCCGGACCATGGCCATCTGCTGGCCGACGATATCGGCAAGAAGAAGATCAATCCCGGCTACTCGCTGATCGGCCGGCTGAAAGGTCTCGCCGAACTGCGCGGCATCATGCGCGCCGTGGAGACGTTCGGGTTGGCCTGATCGAATCCGGCTCCTAGTGCAGGTGCCTGAGCTTGTCGGGATTGCGCACGACATAGATGGCCGCGATCTTGCCGTCCTCGATGTTGGCGCAGCCATTGATCCGCGAAGCACGCAGTCTCACCGGTTTGATGAGGTGGCGGCGGCTGAGAGCTCGATGCGCACCAAGCGGCGGCCCACCATCTGGCTCAAAGCCCGCATAAACTTGCGCGATATCTAATATGGGAGCAGAATTGAAGGCGTTTGAAGGAGAACGGCTCATAAGCAAATCGGGAGGAAACCATGAACAGCATGAGCCTCACCACGCTTGATCGCGGCAAGACGACAGTCGACGCCGCAGCCATCGAAGTGCTTTCCGCACAATTGCGCGGCACGCTGCTCCAGCATGGAGATGCCGCCTACAACGAAGTCCGCACCATCTGGAATGCCACGGTCGACCGACGGCCCGGGCTGATTGTGTGTTGCGTCGGCGCCTCCGACGTCATCCGTGCCGTGAATTTCGCCAGGGAAAACAGGCTTCTTGTCTCCGTGCGCGGCGGCGGCCATAACATTGCCGGCAGCGCCGTCTGCGACGGCGGTCTGATGATCGATCTGTCGCCGATGAAGTCGGTGCGGGTCGATCCCGCTGCCCGGCGGGCATGGGTCGGGCCGGGCGCTACGCTTGCCGATGTCGACCGCGAAACGCAGGCTTTTGGGCTGGTGGTGCCGACAGGCATCAATTCGACCACCGGCATATCAGGCCTGACGCTGGGCGGTGGCTTTGGCTGGATCACCCGCAAATTCGGCCTGACCATCGACAATCTTGTCTCCGCCGATGTGGTCACCGCCGATGGCAAGTTGCTGCGGGCCAGCGAGACGGAAAATCCGGACTTGTTCTGGGCGCTGCGTGGCGGCGGCGGCAATTTCGGCATTGTCACGGCATTCGAGTTTCAGCTCCATCAGATGGGTCCGCAGGTTCTGTCGGGGCTTGTCGTCCATCCTTTCGCCGATGCCGAGAAGGTGCTGGAGGAGTATCGCAAGGCGCTCGAAACGGCGCCCGACGAACTGACCTGCTGGGTGGTCATGCGGCAAGCGCCGCCGCTGCCCTTCTTGCCGGCCGAGTGGCATGGCAAGGATGTTCTGGTGCTGGCCATGTGCTATTGCGGTGATCTCCAGGCAGGTGAAAAGGCGACGAAGAAGCTTCGCGCCATCGGCTCGCCGATTGCCGATGTCGTCGGCCCCAACCCGTTCACCGGCTGGCAGCAGGCATTCGACCCATTGCTCACCCCGGGCGCCCGCAACTACTGGAAGAGCCATGACTTCACCGAGCTTTCCGACAGGGCAGCCGAGATCGTCACCGAAGCGATACGTGAGCTTCCTGGGCCGGAATGCGAGATATTCATCGGCCATGTCGGCGGTGCGGCGGGCCGAGTGGCGCAGAACGCAACGGCGTTTCCGCAACGCAGCTCGCACTTCGTCATGAATGTCCATGCCCGCTGGCGCGAGCCGGCGATGGACAGGGCCTGCATCGGTTGGGCGCGCAGCCTCTATGAGGCCGCCAAACCCTATGCCGCCGGCACGGCCTATGTGAACTTCATGCCTGAAGACGAGGTCGACCGGGTCGAAGCGGCCTATGGCGGCAATTACCAGCGGCTTCTGGAGATCAAGCAGCGCTATGACCCGCTGAACCTGTTCCGCATGAACCAGAACTTGCGGCCGAAACAAAGCCAGCGCGCAGCCTGAGCCGCCCGCGTTGCAGTGACGAAAGGCCCGCGCCTCGGCCAGAGGCGCGGGCCTTTCGCATAGCCATGGGTCACGGCGCTTCCATTCATGCCTCGAGAGACAGGACCGACCCGCCAGCGCAAATTGATGGAGCGCCCGTTTCGCGTTCACCACATCATGAAGGAGGCGACGTCCGCATCCGAGACCCTGCCGGCGTTCACGTCGGCGATCGCCTGGTCGACGATCGCCACGCCCTCGGCCACTTCGTCCTCGGTCAATGTCAGCGGCGGCATGAATTCGAGCACATTGGCCTTCAGCCCGACATAGGTGAAGGCCGCGCCCAGCTCATAGCCGCGATAAATGATCTTGGCCGTGGTCGTGGCAGGCACCGGCACGCGGGTGACGCGGTCCTTGACCAGATCGATGCCGATGGCAAGGCCGCGGCCGCGCACATCACCGATGATCTCGTGCTTTGCGCCAAGCGCCCGCAGTGCGTCTGAGAACAGCGTGCCGATCCGCGCCGAGCGCCCGACCAGGCCTTCGCTCTCGATCGTCTTCAGCACCGCATTGCCTGCCGATGTCGCCACTGGATTGCCGGCGGTGGTCTGCAAGGCGAAGGCCGGCGCATGGTCCATGATCTCCTTTGGCCCGACCACGGCCGACAGCGGCAGCCCGCCGCCGATGCCCTTGCCGAACACGACAAGGTCCGGCGTCAGTCCCTCGTGCTGGAAGCAGTGCATCATGCCGCTGCGGGCAAGCCCGACCTTGACCTCGTCGACAACGATCCTGATGCCGTGTTTGCGGCAGCGCTCCTGCAGTGCTTTCAGGAACCCCGGCGGCGGCACGATCAGCCCGCCATCCGACATCAGCGGCTCGATGAACACCGCCGCGACCTGGTGCGGTGGGCAGGTGGTCTCGAATTGGTAGTCGAGCAGGGCAAGCACCTCCTCGCCGCTGAAGTTCGGCCGGAACGGATCGGGGTAGGGCAGCAGCACCACGCCCGGTCGCGGCAGCGTGTGCGTCATGGCGGTGTGGCCGCTGATGCCCATCGAGCCGGAGAGGTTGCCGTGATAGGAGCCGATGAAGGAGATGAAGCGCGAACGGCCGGTGGCCGCCTGCAGTACCCGCACCGCGCAGTCATTGGCGTCCGATCCGGAATGGCCGAACCAGACGCGTCGCTCTCCTTCTCCCGGTGTGATCGCGAGCAACCGCTCAGCCAGCGAGACGGCGGGCTCGTTCGGATAGAGCAGCAGGCTGGCGCCGGCCATGTTCCGGACCGAGGTCTCGACCGCCTCGACAACAGCCGGATGGCCATAGCCGAGCACCGCTGGGCCGGCCGATCCTGACAGGTCAAGCAGCGAGCGGCCGCCTTCCTCGATCAGCCTGTTGCCCTGACCTCCGACGACGCTGAGCGGCGAGAAGCGCAGCTTGCCGATCCGCGCGATTGTCGCGGCGTCGCGTTCGCGCAGGCTCGGATTGCTCACGAAACCGTCTCCGTCTCGTGTGCCGGCAGTGCCGCCGCAAGGCGGTCCGCCCACTCCTCGATGCCGGCCCTGTTTGCCAGCAGATCCTGCCGGATTTCGATAAGGACGGCGGGGATGCCGCGATCGTCGCCGTGAACGGGCACGGCGTAATCGGCGTCACGGCTGATCACATAGGGCACGTTGGCCGCGACATTGAGTGCCGTGTCGGTGCGCAGGCCCGAAAGAATCGCTTCGGCGAGACCGGCGGCATGCTCATGCAGCACACCCGCATGCCATGGCCTGGCGACACCCAGGAAGACCGGCGTGAAAGAGTGGATCGTCACGATCCGAGTCGACCGCCCTTCGGCTGCCCGTCGATCGAGATGTGCGGCCACCCGGTCATGGAACGGCGAAAACATGATTTTGGCGCGTCGGTCCCGTTCCGCCGCATCGATGCCGACGTTGCCGGGAATGCCGGTATCTTCCGACAGAACCGGGATGCTGCCTGGCGTGTGCAATGGCCGGTTGAGGTCGATCAGCAGCCGCGAATAGCCGCTGAGGAAGGCGGGCGCATCGAGCCGTGCCGACAAGAGGCGCGTCACCTCCGCGGCGCCGATATCCCAGGCGATGTGGCGTTGCAGATGGCTGGCATCGAGCCCGAGCTGCCGATACTCGGCTGGCATGTGGTTGGACGCATGCTCGCACAGCAGGACAATATCCGAGTGGCCGTGCTCGTTGAGAACCTCGACGGCGTCGGGCCAATCTTTTTCAGTCTGCGCAGTCATCAATAAAGCGTCCGGTAGAGATCGCAGATGGCTGCCGGGTCGAGGCCGGCCAGACGCTCGGCCTCATGTCGCTTCAGTCCGACAAAGGTATCGATGAAGACAGGCGCGAACCATCCCGTGACGGTCTTGTCGGCGAGAAGCGCGTCCAGCGCCGCCGGCAAGGTCTCGGGCAGCCGCACCAGGCCGAGCTTAGTCCGCTCCGCCTCGCTCATCAGGGTGGGGTCGCCGGTGACCAGCGGCGGCGATGGCAGGTCCGCCTTCAGCCCTTCCAGCCCGGCGCGGATGATCGCCGCCAGCGACAGGTAGGGGTTGCCGGTGGCGTCGGCTGCCCGGTATTCGACATTGTATTGCCGCGCGGGATCACGTCCGCCGATCGTCACCGTCGGACAGATGCGCAGCGATGCTTCGCGGTCGCGGTCGGCGAGCCAGGTGTAGGACGAGCTCCAGCTGTGCGGCTTCAGCCGGTAGAAGGAAGATACGCTCGAGGCCGTCATGGCGGTGATCGCCGGGAGGTGACGCAGCACGCCGGCACAGAAGGCGCCAGCCTTGGCTGACAGGCCGCCAGGTTGCGCCGCATCGTAGGTCACCGGCTTGCCGGCCTCGTCGACGAAGCTGAAGTGGATGTGCACACCGTTGCCGACGGCATTGGGCGCTGTCTTGGGCGCGAAGCTCGCGCGCCAGCCGGCATTGCGCGCCACTTCGCGTGTGACTTCACGGATGGCGACAGCGCGGTCGGCCGCCGTCAGCGCATCGGCGGGCTCGTGCGTCACTTCGAACTGTTCGTCGCCGAATTCGGCGATGACCACCTCGGGGCCGACGCCCGCCTCCTCCAGTGCCGCCATCAGATTGGGGGCGAACGGATCGGTGCGGCGCAGCGCGGCAAAGGACATCGAATGCGCCGGCGCGAAGCTGCCGCCGGCAATGTGGAACTCATGCTCGAAGGCGGCGATGACGGAAAGGCCGGTCGCCGCCTTCAGCTCCGCCAACGCATCCCTGAGCATGGTCCGCGTGCAGCCGAGCCAAGGGCTGCCGTCGAGCTCGACGATGTCGCCGGCCACCATGTCGAAGCGCGTCGCCGCTCCGGTCCGTTCGGTGCGGAAGCGCGCCTTGAGATCGGGGATCAGCCGCAGGTCGCCGGACGACCCCCAGGGATTGGGATCAACGATGGAATTGAACGGCGTCATCGACAGATTGGCCTGCAGCCAGCCGACACCGGTCGCTGCGGTCTTCTGCAGCCTGCTTTCGACAACGAAGCGGCCCCGCGTGACGGCGCAGAGATCCGTGGTGACGACGGCAACGAGGGGCTCGACGGTCGATGTCATGCCTTTTTTCCCAGGGCGTTGAAACGGTCGACGACGGTGTCGGTGTCGGTGACCCAGCAATAGCCGCCGAAGGCCTTCAGCGCGATGTCGTGGCGCTCCTGGGTGATCGTGGCGCAGGCGTCCGACACGCAGGTGACGAGATAGCCGCGGTCGGCGCCATCGCGCACGGTCATGTCGACGCATTGGTCGGTCAGCACGCCGACCACGACAAGGTAGCGGATGCCGAGGTTCTTCAGGAGATAGTCGACATTGGTCGAGTTGAAGATGCCGGACGAGGTCTTCGGCAGCATGATCTCGTCGCCGACCGGCGCCAGCGATGCAACCGGCAGGCCCTCGGGGAGGCTCGGCGCGACATGGATCGGCGTCAGCTTGTGGTCGAGCGAGCGATCGCGGCCGTCTTCGGTCAGGCTCTGGATGATGGTGTGCAGCACCTCGACGCCATTGGCGCGCGCCGCCGCAAGCAGCCGCTCCTGGTTGGGGATCGTCTGCGAGGATGTCTTGCGATAGAAATAATGGTCGGGGCCGCGCTCCGGATGCGAGGGATCGGCGCCCGGTTCCAGCCAGATGCGCTGCATGTCGACGACCAGCAGCGCCGTCTCGCCGGCACGGAAGGCTTCGTCTCGCCTGGGTAAGGCCTTTTTGGGTGAGGCTTGGGTCATGCTTTGTCGTCCTGCTTTGGTGATTTGGGTCCGGGTGTCTTGCGTGGTCCCGCTGCCTGGCGTGCGCCGTTCTCTTGCGGGTCGCTGTCGAGCGTCACCGCATTGGCGTGGCGCACTTTCTCGATCCTCTCGATGCGAGCCCGGGCCTCGTCGCCCAGCGTCGAAACGATGTGGGCGGTAAGCGCTTCCATCTGTGCGATTGCCGGCGCCAGCGTGTCGTAGGGCGAGGCGACTTCGAGCGGGCTGACGATCGTGACTTCGGCGAAATCCGATATCGGCGACAGCCATTGGTCGGTGAAAAGCAGGATGCGTACATCGAGCGCCGCTGCCTGGCTTGCATAGGCCATCACGTCGAGCTGGTAGCGGCGATAGTCGAAGACGACGAGCACATCACGGCGGCCAAGGTCGGCCAGCGTGTCGAATGCTTGGGGGGAGAGCACGCCGAGATCACGGACACCGGTGCGAAACTGCACGAGGTATCCGGCCAGCATGCCGGCGATGTGGCGGCTGAACCGGCCGCCGACCAGCACGATCTCTCCCTTGGCCTCCATCAAAAGGCGAGCGGCCCGCTCATAGGTCTGCACCGGCGTCGCGGCGGTGGCCTTCTGCAGGGCCGCTGTGACGGAATCGAGATAAGCGAGCACGGCGCTGTCGCTGGAGCCGCTCTGCCGTTTTGCCTCCATCATCAACAGCGGTGAATGCAGCCTGGCCTCGACTTCGGCCAGAAGCTTTGACTGGAAGTCCGGAAAACCCTCATAGCCGAGCTTGACCACCAGCCTGACCACGGTCGGATCGCTGACGCCGGCACGTCGGGCGAGCGACGAGGCGGTGCCAAGGCCAGAGGTCGGATAGTCCGTCAACAGCAGCCGGACGATCTTCTCTTCCGATGGCGTCAGCGCCAGATCCCTGCGCATCAGAACATCGCGTATCGCCATTGGCCTCCCCGAAACAGGTGTTGGGCTCTTAGCCTCGTTATGTCGAGTTTATTACAGGGATTTTAATTCAGGTCAACAATGAAGAGATGTTGACATAGTCGAAAGAGTAGCCTTACCTTGTCGGAAAGCAGCCAAGAGACTGTGGGGAACAGCCATGCGAAACGGAAGCGACGTCATCGTCGTTGGTGCTGGAATTGTTGGATCGAGCACCGCCTATCATCTCGCCAAGGCCGGTGCGAATGTCGTGTTGGTCGAGCAGACCCATCCCGCTGGTGGTCCGTCAGGCAAGTCTTCGGCGCTGCTGCATGCCTTCTACCTGATGCCGGAATTGTCGCAGCTCTCCATCCGTGGCCGCGAAATCCTGGTGTCGCTGCCCGAGATCGCGGGCGAGGGGTCCTTCGTCACCGAGATCGGCATGATGTGGGTCTGTGGCAACGACAATGAGGCGGGCTGGAAGGCGGCGGCCGAACGAATCCGCGGCGAGGGCGCGCGGATCGAGACCCTGTCGCCGCAGGCTTTTGCGGATGCGGCACCCGGCTTTGCCTTGGACAATGTCGCGCTGGCGCTGTGGGAACCCGAGTACGGCTATGCCGATGCTTTCGGCGCCACCAACGCCATCGCCCGCGCCGCCCGTGCCAATGGCGCGAAGATCCTGCAGAACACGCTTGTCGAAAACCTTCGGCGGCAGGGAGGCCGCATCACCGGCGTCACCTTGACCGATGGCACCGTGCTGGAGGCCGATACGGTCGTGCTGGCCGCCGGCCCTTGGACGCGCCGCCTGCTGGCGACGGTGGGCCTCGATCTGCCGCTGCATGTCGAGCGCCATCCGATGGCCGTGCTCGACGCCGCCGGGCAGGCCCGCAAGGTGATGCCGTTCGCCTGGTGCGACGACATTTCCTGCAACTACGCGCGGCCCGAGAATGACGGCGTCATCCTGGCCGGCACCTGGGCCGGTGGCGGCACTGGCCTGCGTCACGAGCACGCCGGCCGGCCGCGTTTCGTCGAGAACCCCGACGCCTACATGGAAGGCGTCGAAGAGTCCGAATCGGTCGAGATCCTGGAGACCTTTGCTACCCGCGTGCCCGCAATGGCCGAGCTTGGCATCCGCCCCGGCTATGCCGGGCTCTACGATATGAGCCCCGACGATCTGCCGGTCATCGGCGCCATGCCCGGTGTCGAAGGTCTGGTCGTTTCGGCAGGGTCCTCAGGCCACGGTTTCAAGACCGGGCCGGCAGTCGGCGAGGCAATCGCCAGACTGGTAACCGAAGGCCCTCAGTCGATCCTGGCGCCGTTTTCGCCCAGCCGCTTCAAGGCCGCGTGATGGCAGCGGTGATGATGAGCGAGCGCAAGCCGCGCGGCTTCATGCCGGCCGCGTTCCGCAACGCCGCGGCCGATGCATTGTGCATGGTGGCGGTGCTGCTCTTGGTGGCGCTTGCCGCCTTCGTCTTCGGCGGCGCCGCCATGCAGCGCGTCGTCACCTATGCCGCGATCATGCTGACGGCAGTGCTTGGGCTGCAGATTTTCTCCGGCAATAGCGGCATCGTCTCTTTCGGTCAGGCCGCCTTTGTCGGCCTTGGCGCCTACGCCACCGGCATTCTCACCATGCCAAGCGCGCTGCAGCGCACGGCGTTGCGCGATCTGCCGGAATTCCTTGCCGGGTACCAACTCTCCTTCTTCGCGGCGCTGGCCGTCGTCCTGGTTCTGGCTGTCGTCATCGGCTTGCTGACAGGCACGCCCTTGCTTCGACTGACCGGGTCGAGCGCCTCGATCGCCACGCTCGCCATGCTGATCATCGTCTACACGCTACTGGTCGCCGGGCGCGAGATCACCCGAGGCAGCCAGCCATTCTACGGTGTGCCGCGAGAGGTCGGGCTGTGGACCGCCGCGGCGATCGCCTCGGTGGCGCTGATCGCGGCGAGGCTCTTCCGCGAGACCTCCTTCGGTCTTGCCACCCGCGCCGCCGCCAATGACGAGCGCGGCGCCGCCGCCGTCGGCGTCGACCAGCGTACGGCGCGGTTGGCCGCGTGGGTGGCGGGCGTGGTCGCAGCCATGGCCGCCGGCGCCATGATGGCGCAGTTCCTCGGCGCGTTCTCGCCGCGCGACTTCTATTTCGATCTCGGCTTCACCATGCTCGCCATGCTGATCGTCGGCGGCATGACCTCCTCGCTCGGCGCCTTCGCCGGCGTCATCGTCACCATCGTGGTGATCGAGGTGGTGCGCCGCTTCGAGGGCGGCGGCGAGGTGCTCGGCCTGCATCTGCCTGTCCTCTTCGGCCTGACCCAGGGCGTGTTGGCCATCGCCATGATCCTGGTCATCTGGCGCCGGCCCACCGGCCTTTTCGGCGAGCGTGAGCTCAACCTTCTGCGCCGGTCCGGGCGCCAGGCGGACATGGCTTCGGCCGCTGTGCCGCAACAGGTTGGTGCCGACCGGCTGGTGGCCGACCATCTGTCACGCCGCTATGCCGGCGTCGTCGCGGTGGACGACGTCAGCTTGAGCTTCGAGACCGACAGCATCACCGGCATCATCGGACCCAACGGCGCCGGCAAGACGACACTGCTCAACATGCTGGCTGGCGATGTGCAACCCAGTGCGGGAACCGTGTCCGTCGGCGGCGTGGTGCGGCAGGCCTCGGCCTTTCGCTTTGCGCGATCGGGCATTGCCCGCACCTTCCAGAACATCCGCGTCTTTCCGCACATGACGGTGCTGGAAAACGTCGTCGTCGCCGCCCGACAGGTCGAACCGGATCTCGGCCGCGCCGAGGCCGCGGCGATGCGCGAACTGTCCCGCATGGGCCTGGAGAAGTCAGCCGACCAGCCGGCGGCACGGCTCGCCTACGGCCAGCGCCGTCGGCTGGAAGTGGCGCGCGCCCTGGCGCTCAAGCCGCGCTTCCTGCTGCTCGACGAGCCGGCCGCCGGCATGAATGCCGTCGAGACCGCCGAACTCGTCTCCATCCTGTCGGCGGTGCGCGCCGAGCGCCGCATCGGCGTCGTGCTGATCGAGCACGACATGCGGCTGGTGATGAACCTTTGCGAGCGCATCGTCGTCATCGACCATGGCCGCGTCATCGCCGACGGCACGCCGGCCGATGTCCAGAACAACCCCGCCGTCATCGCCGCCTATCTCGGCAGCCGCACGGCGCGCGCCAAGAGCGCAACAGCTGAAAACCAGCCCGCATAGACCAACGATGACAGCCAACGATAACAAATCCAGAAGGAGAACCGACATGCCAAGCCTCCATCGCCTCCACCGCGCTGCCCTGTGCGCGGCCCTGTCAGGCATCGCCGCCGTTTCGACGGCGAGTGCCGAGGAGATCATCATCGGTGCGGCGACCGCGCAGACCGGCGGCCTTGCCCCCTACGACCAGCCGGCCCTTGCCGGGTTGCGCATGTCGATTGACGAGCTCAACGCCAAGGGCGGGCTCGGCGGCAAATACACAGTCAAGCTGCTGATCAAGGACACGCGCTCCGATACCGCGCAGACCGCCACCGTCGCCCAGGAACTGATCGACGCCGGCGCCAAGGTCATGATCACGCCCTGCGATGCCGATCCTTCGATCTCAGCCGGCCAACTCACCCAGCCGCTCGGCATTCCGACCCTGACTTTGTGCGGCTCCGCTCCCGTGCTCACAGGTGCGGTCGGCGACGTCATGTTCGGCACCTATCCGGCCGACAATGTGCAGGCGACGGCGGTGGCCGATTTCGCCGTCTCCGAAGGCAAGAAGAAGGTGTTCCTGCTGACCTCGCCGGACTCCACCTATACCGCCAATCTGCCGGAATATTTCGGCAAGGTGTTCGAGAAGAAGGGCGGCGCCGTCGTCGGCCGCGGCACCTTCACAATGGGCCAGCCGGACTTCTCCGCCGAGATCACCAATATCAAGGGCCTCGCCGATAAGCCGGACCTGATCATGACGGCCGCCTATGAGCCGGATTTCCCGGCCTTCATCCAGCAATTGCGTGGCGCCGGCGTTACCATCCCGGTCTATGGAGCCGATGCCATCGGCACGCCGACCATCAAGGCCCTTGGCAAGCTCGTCGACGGCGTCGTCTATACCGCGGCCGGCTACGCCGAGCCGGGCAGCAAGCTCGAGGCCTTCAACGCCGCCTTCACCAAATATGCCGGCCACGCGCCGGAATCGACCTATGAGGTCAATGGCTACGAGATCGGGCTGATCCTCGATCAGGCGGTCAAGACCGCCGGGTCCGACGATCCCAAGGCCATCCGCGACGCCATCGCCAACCTCAAGGATTTCGAAGGCATCACCGGCAAGATCACCTATGCCGGCACCGACCGCATGCCGCTCAGGCCCGTGGCGCTGATGCGCTACGACGGCGGCGAGGGCAAGCATGTCGAGACCCTGATCCCCGCCGCCGCCGACGTTCCCGCGCCGTGATGCCATGCTGAGCGTCGAAGCCCTGAAGATCCGGTACGGCGAAGTCGAGGCGGTGCGCCGTGTCGACCTCACCGTCGACAGCGGCGAGATCATCGCGCTGGTCGGCGCCAATGGCGCCGGCAAGAGCTCGACCCTCGGCGCCGTCGCCGGGCTGGTGCCGGCTGCGTCCGGCAAGGTGGTGTTCGACGGGGCCGACATCACGGGCCTGGCTCCGGAGGCCATCGCCCGCAAGGGGGTCGCGCTGGTTCCCGAAGGCCGTCGCATCTTCGCTAGCCTGACGGTCGCCGACAATCTGCGTCTCGGCGGCGCGGTGCATCAGCCGGCGGCCGAGGCGCGCGTGCGCGAGGAGGAGATGCTGGAGCTGTTTCCGATCCTGCGTCGCTACCACCGCGTCAAGGGCGGCAACCTGTCCGGCGGCGAGCAGCAGATGCTGGCCATCGCCCGCGCCTTGATGGGCAAGCCGCGCATGATCCTGCTCGACGAGCCGTCGCTCGGCCTTGCCCCGCAACTGATCGACACCGTCTTCGACCTGATCGCCGAACTGCGCCGCAAGGGCCTGACCATCCTTCTGGTCGAGCAGAATGTGGCACTGGCGCTGGAAATCGCCGACCGCGCCGTCGTGCTTGCCAATGGCGAGGTGGTGCTGTCGGGCACGGCTAAAGAACTCGCCTCTTCGGACCTCGTCCGCCAAGCCTATCTGGGAGCTTAAGAAGCATGGTCGCGCAGCAGATCATCAATGCGGTCAGCCTCGGCGGCGTCTATGCGCTGCTGGCGCTCGGCCTGGCCATTGTCTTCTCCATCGTCGGCCTCATCAATTTCGCCCATGGCGAGCTGATGACGCTGTCGGGCTATGCGCTTCTGGCGTCGCTGGTGCTCGGCTTTCCCTTCCCGGTGGCCGTGCTTGTCGCCGTGTCCTGCGGCGCGCTCGCCGCTGTCGCCATGGAGCGCATCGCCTTCAGGCCGATGCGTGGCGCCAGCGTCACCAGTCTTCTGCTGACCAGTTTCGCCGTGTCGAGCCTCTTGAAAGTTATCTTCCAGAACGGTATTTCGGCCCGGCCGCAGGCCGTCGCCATGCCGGGCTGGATGACCGGCGCCTTCTCCTTCGGTGATTTCACCATCGGCGTCGGTCCCAGCATCTCGATTGTCGTCTCGGCGCTGGCGCTGATTGCGATGGAGGTCTTCCTGCGCCGCTCGGTGACCGGCACAGCGATGCGCGCAGCGGCGGAGGATTTCGACGTCGTGCGCCTGATGGGCATTCCGGCCAGCCGCATCATCGCCACCGCTTTCCTGCTCTCCGGCTTGCTGGCGGGGTTGGCGGCCATGCTGTGGGTGGCGCAACGCGCCTCGGTCGATCCGCTGATGGGCTTCACGCCGGTGCTGAAAGCCTTCATCGCCGCCGTGGTCGGTGGCCTCGGCAGCCTGCCGGGGGCTGTCGCGGGCGGTTTCCTGCTCGGCATCATCGAGGTGCTGCTGCAGGCGACGCTGCCGGCGGCGATCGCGCCCTATCGCGACGCCATCGTGCTGTCGGGTGTCATCGCCGTGCTGCTGCTGCGGCCGCAAGGCTTGATCCCGGCGGTCCGGGTCCAGCGTAGCTAGAGCATGATCCCGAAAAGTGGGAATCGGTTTTCGGATAGGATCATGCTCAAACAAGAAGAAGCTTCATGTACAGCAAGCCGGAATTCGCGCCTTTGTCGCGCGACGCCGTGTTCGGCCTGATCGAGGCGGCCGCTTTCGCCACGGTGGTGACAGCAGGGCCGCAAGGGCTCGTCGTCTCGCATCTGCCGTTCGTGCTCGACCGCACGCGGGGCGCAAACGGAACACTGGTCTCCCATCTCGCCAGGGCCAATCCGCACAACGAGCTGATTGCGCAGGGCCTGGAGACGGTAGCCGTCTTCCAGGGGCCGCATGGCTACATCTCGTCCTCCTGGTATCCGCGCAACCCGGTCCGCGACAGCGCTCCGACCTGGAATTTTGCCGTGGTGCATTGCCATGGCCGTCCGGTGCCGCTCGACGCGCACGCCACTGCCCGGCATTTGCTGCAACTGGTCGACGTACTGGAAAAGGATCGCGAGGACCGCTGGCGCATGCGCGAACTCGGTCCGGGCGGCATGGAACGACGCATACCCCACATCATCGGCTTCGACCTGCCGATCGAACGGATCGAAGCCAAATTCAAGATGGGGCAGGATGAGCGCCTTCATGATACGGGCGGAGCCATCAGCGCGCTGGAGGAGAAAGATCCGGCGCTTGCCGCGATGATGAAGACGCACAACGCGCATCGCCAGGACTGACCGGAACGCCGGCAAGGAAAACAAAATGATCCCCAATCTCAACATCGTGCCGTTCGTCAGCGTCGACCACATGATGAAGCTGGTGCTGAAGATCGGCGTCGAACGCTTCCTCGTTGAGCTTGCCGGCTATATCGAGGATGATTTCCGCCGTTGGGACCTGTTCGACAAGACGCCGCGCGTCGCCTCGCATAGCGCCGAGGGCGTCATCGAACTGATGCCGACCAGCGACGGCGAGGTCTACGGCTTCAAATATGTCAACGGCCACCCCAAGAACATGCGCGAGGGCCGCCAGACCGTCACCGCCTTCGGCATGCTGGCCGATGTCCACAACGGCTATCCGGTGCTCTTGTCGGAAATGACCATCCTGACCGCGCTGCGCACGGCGGCGATGTCGGCTCTGGCGGCAAAACATCTGGCGCCGGCCGGCTCCCGCAGCATGGCGCTGATCGGCAATGGCGCCCAGGCCGAATTCCAGGCGCTGGCCTTCAAGGCGCTGCTCGGCATCGACACATTGCGCCTCTACGATATCGACCGTTCGGCGACCGAGAAATGCATCCGCAATCTGGCCGGGCTCGGCTTCGACATGACCGCCTGCACGACCGCGCAGGAGGCGGTCGAGGGCGCCGACATCATCACCACCGTCACCGCCGACAAGCAGTATGCCACCATTCTCACCGACAACATGGTCGGTTCCGGCGTCCACATCAACGCGGTCGGCGGAGACTGCCCGGGCAAGACCGAACTGCACCGCGATATCCTGCTGCGCTCCGATATTTTCGTCGAATATCCCCCGCAGACCCGCATCGAAGGCGAGATCCAGCAACTCGCACCGGATCATGAAGTCACTGAACTGTGGCAGGTCATATCAGGCGCCGTTAAGGGCCGGCGCGATACCGGCCAGATCACGCTGTTCGATTCCGTCGGCTTCGCCATCGAGGACTTTTCGGCACTGCGCTATGTCAGGGATCAGCTGAAGTCGACCGGCCTCTACCAGGAACTCGACATGCTGGCCGACCCCGATGAGCCGCGCGACCTGTTTGGCATGCTGTTGAGGGCGGCCCGGCAGGATTGATGGCGATTGGGCGCGCCCAACGCCTGTCTGTCATGGCATGATCGCGATCATCATCAGTCTGGTCGTCCGAATGGAAAAATTGTTCGTCGCGGCTGCGCCGAAGGGCCGATCGTTTCTTTCCCGGCAATTCGAAGTCGATGAGACTTGCGCGCATTGATGGCGGCCATGGTCGCGCAAACGTGCCTGCATGTTCAACCGGCTGGGTTTTCCGAAGCGGTGATTTCAAACAACGCCCGGAAGGCACTGGGAAAGGAGCCCGATATGCCAAGAATAGTGCCCGTGCTTGATTTGAGCCGTCTTGAGCAAGGCGCGTCCGAGCGCCGGACATTTCTGGCGGACTTGCGCTCCGCTTCGCGTGACATCGGCTTTTTCTACCTGGCCGGACACGGCATCTCCTGGGCGGAGATCAGCGAGGTACTCACCGCGTCGCGTCACTTCTTTGCCTTGCCGGAAGCCGACAAGCTTGCAATCGAGATGGTCAAATCCTCGCAGTTCCGCGGCTATACGCGCGCAGGCGGCGAACTGACCAGGGGCAAGCAGGACTGGCGCGAGCAACTCGACATCGGCGTCGAACGTCAGACGATCGCGCAAGGGCCGGGAATTCCGGCCTGGACGCGGCTGCAGGGGCCGAACCAGTGGCCCGCGGCGCTGCCGGATCTCAAGCCGGCGCTGCTTGCCTGGCAGAGCAAGGTGACGGCCGTGGCGATCCGGTTGCTCAAAGCCTTCGCGCTGTCGCTCGATCAGCCCGAGGACGCCTTCGACCCGATCTATCGCGGGGAACCCAATCACCGCATGAAGATCGTGCGCTACCCCGGCCGCGATGCAACTGGCGGCGACCAGGGCGTGGGCGCGCACAAGGATGGCGGTTTCCTGACGCTGCTGCTCCAGGATGACAACAAGGGACTCCAGGTCGACTATGACGGCAGCTGGGTCGATGTCGATCCCATTCCCGGCACGCTCGTCGTCAACATCGGCGAATTGCTCGAACTGGCCTCCAATGGCTATTTGCGCGCGACCGTGCATCGGGTCGTGACGCCACCCGCCGGCGTCGAGCGCATTTCCGTGCCGTTCTTCTTCAGCGCGAGGCTCGATGCGACGATACCGCTGCTTGGCCTTTCCGAGGAACTGGCGGCGCAGGCGCGTGGACCGGCCAGCGATCCGGACAATCCGCTGTTTCGCGATGTCGGGACCAATGTGCTGAAAAGCCGGCTGCGCTCGCATCCCGACGTCGCGCGGCGCCATTATGCGGATCTGCTTGAAGGGGAAAGCCGGGTTGGTTGAGCGTCCTGGCGAAGAAGGAATAGAATTTTCGCAATTCTGGCCAATCTTTAGAAAATCGTCCGTCGTATCTGTCCGAGAATCGGTACAAAAGAGAAAAATCCGTTCGGTGTTTTCCTCCCATTTCGCCGAGCGGTGTTCCCCTCTGAAGGTTATGACCTTCTTTTTGGCCGGGCCGTTTTCGCGCCCGGCCATTTTTCTGGAGCAATTCCAGGTGCCTCGGCGTTGCCGCCGCCGCGCTGATCCGGCAAGCTTCAACCCCGTTCATTCGCCAGTCACCGACCGCGATCCGTGCAAGGAAGGAGAGGTCTCATGACATCCAATGTCGCCGTCATCGCCGGTGCGGGTTCCGGCTTGAGCGCCTCGCTGGCGCGCCTCCTCGCCAAGGAAGGGTTCAGCGTCGTTCTGGCCGCCCGCAACATCGAGAAACTCGGCGCATTGCAGGCTGAGACAGGCGCGCAGGCCGTGGCAACGGATGTCTCCGACCCCGCTTCGGTGGAGCGTCTGTTCGATGTCGCCGACAAGGCCGGTCCGCTCTCGCTGGTGGTTTTCAACGCCAGCGGACGCGCTCGCGGGCCGATAGCCGAGCTTGATCCCGAGGCGGTCCGGCAGGCTTTGCTGGTTGGGGCCTATGGCGGGTTCCTGGTCGGCCAGCAGGCGGCGCACCGGCTCATCGCCCAAGGGGCTGGCTCGATCTTCTTCACCGGTGCGACGGCAAGCGTGAAGGGGTTCGCCGGGTCCGCCGGTTTTGCGATGCCCAAATTCGGCTTGCGCGGGCTGGCCCAGTCCATGGCTCGTGAGCTGGCGCCGAAGAACATCCACGTCGCGCATTTCATCATCGACGGCGCCATCGCCTCGGTTTCGTCCGGGCAGGAGCCCGGTCCGCCGGATCGCCGACTGTCTCCGGACGCCATCGCCGAAGCCTATCTCTCCATCCATCGCCAGCACCGCAGCGCCTGGACCTGGGAAATGGAGCTGAGGCCCTGGGTTGAGACCTTCTGATGGGGCGCGGGAGTGCGACTTTGGTGCAACCTGTGGGCACGGTTGGCAGGAGTCGACATTGCGGGAGTATATCACTATATAGCGGCGGCCTCGCTGGCTCGCGCCTTGAGGGCGAACGTCAAAAGGCGGCTGTAGCGACAGCCATTGAGATTAAGAAACGGACTGAAAGCCGTAAAAGGTAGAAGCAATTGCTCGGCGCGGGCCAGATCCCGCCAACGGTACAGTCCTTCAGAATCAGAAAATGTTCTTCACCCCTCGATTTCCTTCGGCTCTGTGGACCCTGGACGGCATTGACTTGCCGGCTGGCCGCGACTCGGCTGGAATGGGAAGATGCATCCTTTGCGGGATGCCGACGTTTATGATTACCAACCGGCTTTGCCGCCAGGGAACAGCAGTATGAGTGAACACGCCATCGAGTTCTTGCGGGGATGGATCGGCGAAAAGGTCCATTGCCAGTCCCAGGCCAGGATCGACAAGCAGGCCGAGACATTGGCCAGGGAATGCGCCGCCAAGGCGGCCGAGGTCGGCATCCCGCTGGAGGACATCCAGGAAGAAGTCGGCGATATCCAGGAGCTCATTGCTTCCCGGCTCGAGGAAGCGGCCGAGGCCGACGAGCACCAGCAGGCCTCCAGCAAGGCCGCGGAATAGATTTTAACGGCCATTCTGTCTGAATGCGCGGGCCCGTCGGCCCGCGTTGTCGTCTCAGCCGAACTTTTCTTTCAACCCGAACTTTTCTTTCAACCAGGTCTTCGGCAGTGCCGGCACGAAATTGCCGTCGCGCCCGCTCATGTCGTCATTGGCGACGAGGGCGTTGAGGATCGATTCCTCGACCGCCTGGATCACGGCATCGAAGAACGGGTCAATGTCCGTATCGGGAATGAAATCGGCATTGGCGATCCGGCCGGACGGCGCCAGTGCCGCGGCAGGATTGGCCGTCGTGAAGGCGAGAAAAATATCGCCCGAGCTGTGATAGCCGAAGCCGCCGGTCATGGCGACGCCGAGCGGCACACGGCGGGCCAGTCGCTTCATCTGGTGCGGCAGGAATGGCGCATCGGTGGCGACAACGGCGATGATCGAACCCTTTTCGGCGCGGGGCGTGCCTTCGCGGATCGCCGGTTCCGTGAGTTCCGGCCCGGCACGCAGGCCGCGAAGGGTAAAATTGCGCCGCTTGCCGAAATTCGACTGCACGAAGGCGCCGACCGTGTAGGAATGTCCCTGCCATCCAACGACGCGCGACGCCGTGCCCGCCCCGGCCTTGAAGCCGAAGGTGATCATGCCTGTGCCGCCGCCGACGCTGCCTTCCTCGACCGGCCCGCTGGTTGCGCCGTCAAGGGCTTCGGTCACGTGCTCAAAGCTCAGATGGTTACCGTTTATGTCGTTGAGAAACCCGTCATAGGTTTCCGCCGCCACCGGCAGGCCCCAGCCGCTGTCGAGCGCGGCCGGCAGCACTTGGTGCATCCAGCGCAGCGTGCCGTCGCGCGAAACGCCGCAGGAGTGCGTGTTGGTGATGGTGATCGGGAAGTTGAAGGCACCGGTTTCCTCGACGATGTGCGAGCCGGTCAACTCGCCATTGCCATTCTGGCTGAAGATACCGGCGAAGACCGGCGTGGCCAGATCGACGCGTGGCCTGGGCAGGATCGCGGTGACGCCGGTGCGCACTGGCCCCTTGCCGACGACGAGCGCACCTTCCCCGGAAATCAATGTCGCATGGCCGACAGCGACGCCGGACACGTCGGTGATTGCGTTGAACGGCCCGGGCGTACCGTCGAAGCCTATGCCGAAGCTCCGTGCGCGTGGCTTGCCGCCGGGCGTGGCCAGATGGTGCGGATTTCCGGTCGTGGTCAGAACAGCGATCCCTGGTTGCCGGGTTCCTTGGCCTTGGCCGCTGGCTTGGCAGCCGGCTTCGGCCGCGCCGCACCACTGGTTGCCACCGCATCCGCCGTGCCGTCGGCGAACTCCAGCGAAAGCGCCATCCCCGATGTTACGTCGGCGGCCTGCTTGATGACCGCGCCGTCGGCGTCCTTCACCAGCGCGAAGCCACGCGCCAGCACGGCCTTGTGCGACAGCGTGGTCAGCAGGCGCTCTGCCTGGCTCAACTGGCCGCGCAGCCGCTCGAGCCGCAGCGAGATGACGCGATCCTGCCGCCTTGCGAGCGCCGCCAGTGCATCGGTCTGCTGCTTCTGCCTTCGTGCGATCGGTGCCGGCGACAGCCGCGTCGCGGTGCGCGCAAAGCGCGCGCGTCGCTCGCGCACGATGGCGAAGAACGCCGCCTGAGCGCGGGCGAGGTCACGGCCGGTGAGCGTGCGGGCCTCGTTGATGCGCCGCGACAGCGTGGCCGGCGTCAGCCTCTGGCCCTGGAGCCGCGCCCGCTTGCGATCGACGCTGACGGACAGGCCGCGGCCGAGCCTCGATGTCGCCTCATCGAGGCGCCGGCGCGGCAGCGCCAGCAATTGATCGGGCGAGGGCAGTGCGCGCGCCGCCGCACGCGCGGCCTGCCGCTTGCGTTCGAAATTGCGTGAGACGGCCGCCTTGAGCCGCGCGCCAAGGCTGGCAAGCGTCGCTTCGAGGTCGGCCTTCACGGGCACTGCGATTTCGGCCGCGCCCGTTGGTGTCGGCGCCCGCACATCCGCGACGAGGTCGATCAGTGTCCAGTCGGTTTCATGGCCGACCGCCGAGATCACCGGAATTCCGGAGGCGGCAACGGCGCGGGCGAGCGCTTCGTCGTTGAACCCCCACAGATCCTCCAGGCTGCCGCCGCCGCGCGCGACGATCAAGAGATCGGGGCGCTGGATCGGGCTATCCCAGGCCAGTGCATTGAAGCCGGCGACGGCATTGGTCACTTCCACGCCTGACGTCTCGCCCTGCACGCGCACCGGCCAGACGAGCACATGCAGCGGAAAGCGGTCCTTGATGCGATGGATGATGTCGCGGATGACGGACCCGGTCGGCGAGGTGACGACGCCGATGATAAGAGGCATGAAGGGCAGCCGGCGCTTGCGTGCGGCATCGAAAAGCCCCTCGGCCTGCAGCCGGCGCTTGCGTTCCTCCAGCAGCGCCATCAGCGCCCCGGCGCCGGCCGGCTCCAGATTGTCGATGACAATCTGGTAGTTGGACTTGCCGGGATAGGTGGTGAGCTTGCCGGTGGCGATCACCTCCATCCCTTCCTCGGGACGGAATTTCAGCCGGCTCATCGTGCCTTTCCACACCACGGCGTCGAGCCGGGCGCGGTCGTCCTTCAGCGCGAAATAGGCATGGCCGGAGGAGTGCGGGCCCCGATAGCCGGAGATTTCGCCGCGCACCCGCACATTGCCAAAGACGTCCTCGACCGTGCGCTTCAGCGCGCCGGAGATCTCGCTCACCGTGTATTCGGTGGCGTTGGTGCGTGATTCGGATGCTGCTTCGCTCATCGGCCGATTGGGGGCTGGTTGGCGCCTCACGTCAAGGCGCGCGTATCCGGCCACGCGCTCAAGGCGCCTCGATTCTTCCCTACCAGCCGGGCAGGATCTGGTTCGGTCTCGTCCGCTTCATCTTGGCAAAGGCGAGTGCGGCGAAGTCGAATGTTCCCGTCTCCTCGCCAAGCGGCACCGAGATGTTGTCCAGGCTCTCCGAGATGTGGCGGGCAAGCGCATCGACGATCTCCGGCCGCGAGGTCTGGCCGCGCATGATGCCGATGCGGCAGTCGGGCAGGGCGCCGAAACCGTCGGCCTCGCCCAGCACCCGCATGCCGGGCCTGAGCGCGCATTCCGGCAGCACCGAGATCGCCAGGCCCGAAAGCACGGCGGCGGTGATGACGGTCGCCGAGAAACTGGTGAACAGGATGCGATAGTCGCGGTTCTGCTGGTCCAGCACATCGACGGCGGCGCGCCGCCAGATGCAGTTCGGCCGGCCGAAGGCCATTGGCAGTGTTACCTGTTCATGTGTCGCATGGTTGGCCGAGGTGACCCAAAGCAGCGGTTCGCGCCGCACCACCTCCGACTGGCCGCGCACATCGTTGTGCGTCACCAGCGCCAGGTCGAGATTGCCGCGCTTGATATGTTCGACCAGTCCCGGTGTGGGCTCGCAGATGACAGTCAGTTCGACACGCGGATTGGAGCGCGTGAAGCGCGCCATGATCTCAGGCAGGAAACGGTCGGCATAATCGTCCGGCGTGCCGATGCGGATCGTGCCCTCGAGTCGCTGGTCGTCGAAGGCGGCCAGCGTTTCGCGGTTGAGGTAGAGCAACCGCCTTGCGTAGGAGAGCAGCTTGTCGCCTTCCTCCGTCAGCCTGTTGCTGCGCCCCTCCTTCTCGAACAGCGGCTTGCCGATCCGCTCTTCCAGCCGGCGCATCTGCATCGATACCGCCGACTGGGTGCGGTGCACCTCTTCGGCTGCCCGCGTGAAGCTGCCGGTATCGGCGATTGAGATGAAGGTTTGCAACTGATCGAGATCGAGCGGCGCTTTCATCGGTCTAATCCATCATTGATGTTGATGCTAAAGATTAGAAACATTCGTTGGATTAATCAATCGGCCGATGGCAAGTTGGTATCGTCCACATGAAGCCAACGCATGTCGCCCAAAAGTGGACACCGGTTTTGGGACAACGACATGCATCTTTAAAAATGAATCGAAGCCGGAACGGCCGCTGTCGCCAGCGCCGATCGCTTGGCTTTGTCCGCTCGACTCCGAAGGAGACTGCTGTGACCACGATCGATTTCGCCACCGAGACCTCGCGCATCACCTCGCGTCCGGCTGTTGCGATGCGCGTGGCCAACACCGTCTTCAATTTCTACCGCGCCTGGAAAAACCGCCGCGCCTTCTATCGCCTTGGCGAGATGTCGGACGCCGAGCTCGCCGATATCGGCCTGACGCGCGCCGACCTGCATGTCGCCATCGACGTGCCGTTTGGCCGCGACCCGACGGCGATGCTGCGTGAAATCGCCAGCGATCGCGTGGAGACGATCGAGGATCTTGCCCGCAAGGTGGCCTGATCGGTTGAGTTTCGGCCGCGTTGAACCTTTTCAGGGCTCAGCGCGACCAAAGGTTCTGCAGGCTTCCCACTCCCTGCCGGTTCCCCGCCGGCCTGCCTGCACGCTGCCCGGTCCTCCCAAGGACCGGGCTTTTCTTTTTCCGGCGTGTTCGGAAATGGTTGCCGCCTTGGCGCCTACCTGCGATCCATATCGCGCTTGAACTGATCGAAGATCGTTTCCACGCCCTTCTGATAGTCGTCGCGCTGCTGGGCGCCGGTCTCGAACATCTTGCCGAACAAATCGTCGAACGGGTTCCTCGGCCTGCCGCTCGGGTTGGCCTGCGGTTGCGGCGCCTGGCGCGGCTGCGGTGCCTGAGGCTGAGGCGCCGGCTGCCCGCCGCCCAATCCTCCCCCGCCGCCCTGCCGCAGCATTTCCTCGAAGATCTTTCCCAGCGGATTGTCACCATACGGGCTCTGCGTCTGCTGGGGCTGCGGTCGGGCTTGCGGCTGCGGCGCGCCGCCACCAAACATGTCCTGCAGCACCTTGCCGAGCGGATTGTCACCATAAGGGTTGGGCGCTTGCTGCGGCTGGTTTTGCGGTTGTGGCGTGCCGCCGCCGAACATGTCCTGCAAGACCTTGCCGAACGGGTTGTCCATCGGGTTCTGGGGCGGCGGAGCCTGACGTTGTTGTGGTGCCGGGGCCTGCATGCCGCCTTGCCGCATCATCTGCTCGATGATCTCGCCGAGCGGATTGTTGCCGCCGCCGAAACCTCCCGCGGACTGCATCTGATTTGTCGTCTGCTTGAACAGGCCGCCCATCACCATCGAGGCGATCGCGGGCAGCATCTGCTGCAGCACCTGCTGGCTGACGCCGCTCGCTTGCGCCGCCTGGCTGGCCACGGCGCGTGACAGGTCCTTGGACCCGAACAGATGTCCGAGGATGCCGTTGCCTTCATCGACGCCTTGCGGCGAGAACGCCCGGGTCGCGTCTTCGAAATATTTGGCGTGCTGGCCGCTTGCCATCGCCGTCATGAAGGCGCCGAGACCGTAGGGATCGGCGGTGTTGCGTTGCAACCCCTGCGAAAAGGCCGGCAGCAGTGCTGCGACCGCCGCCTGTGTCTGTTGCATCGAAAGCCCATATTGTTGGGCAAGCGCCTGCATGCCGTTGCCGTTCTGGGCCTGGGTCAGCATGTCGAACAAGGTAGGCATCGGCTTCTCCTCGTGAATTCCTCGGAAGAGAGCCTAATTCGTTTCAACACTCGATTGAAGCAGCTTCTGCCGCTCCTCAACGCGCGCGGTTAATAGGCGTATTCCATGAACACCGGCTCGATCGAGCCGCCCCAGCGCGTGTGATAGGCCGAAAGCATCTCCTCGGCGCTGGTCGTGCCGCGCGCAACCACTTCGTCCAAAGTGTTGAGGAACGAGGTCTCGTCGTAGCCGTCACGGTTCTTCTTGGCGCGGTTCTTCAGCCCCGTGCGCGAGATTGCCAGCACATCGCGCGCCATCTCGCGCAGTGTGGCGTTGCGGAAGGGCGCGGAAATGCCCAGCTCCGGCACCGCGTTTCGCATGGCCAGCACTTCCTTGTAGGTCCAGCTCGAGGTCAACGCCTCGGCCGCGTCGAGCGCCGCCTCGTCATAGAGCAGGCCGACCCAGAAGGCCGGCAGCGCGCAGATGCGCCGCCACGGGCCGCCATCGGCGCCGCGCATTTCGAGGAAACGCTTCAGCCTGACGTCGGGGAACAGCGTCGACAGGTGGTTCGCCCAGTCGCCCATCGTCGGCAGCCCGTCCGGCACTTCGTTGCGCGCGGCGCCGGCCATGAACTGGCGGAAGGTGATGTGCGTCATGTCGTGATAACGGCCGTCGCGGATGACGAAATACATCGGCACGTCGAGCGCCCATTCGACATAGTCGGCGAAACCGAACTCGGGCGAGAAGCAGAATTCGAGCAGGCCGGAGCGCTGGTTGTCGGTGTCGCGCCAGATGTCGCCGCGCCAGCTCTGCAGGCCGTTCGGCCGGCTCTCGGTGAAGGGCGAGTTGGCGAACAGCGCCGTCGACAGCGGCTGCAGCTTCAGCGAGACCTGCATCTTGCGGCGCATGTCGACTTCGCTCTCGAAGTCGAGGTTAACCTGGATGGTACAGGTGCGGTACATCATGTCGAGGCCCTTGGTGCCGACCTTGGGCATGTAGCGCGTCATGATCTCATAGCGCGATTTCGGCATTTTCGGCGTGTCGGCCAGCGACCATTTCGGGCTGCCGCCGAGGCCGAGGAAGCGGATGCCCATCGGTTCGGCGATCTCGCGCACCTGCGCCAGATGCGCATTGCCCTCGCGGCAGGTCTGATGGATGGTCTCCAGCGGCGCGCCGGAAAGCTCGAACTGGCCGCCGGGCTCGAGCGAGATCGCGCCCTGGCCCGTCGGCTCGACCAGGCCGATGATGCGGCCGTCATCGATGATCGGGTCCCAGCCCAGCTTTTCCTGCATGCCTTCGAGGATGGCGCGGATGCCGCGCTCGCCGCCATAGGGCACGGGCGCGTTGCCATCGACATAGAAGGGGAATTTCTCGTGCTCGGTACCGATGCGCCATTTGTCGCGCGGCTTGTTGCCTTCGGCCAGATGCTCGACGAGTTCGTCGACACCTTCGATCGGCCGGAAATCGGTTGTGTCGCGCGCCATGATCAAGCCCTCCGCACATGACCCCAGAAATCGATCTTCGATTTTCGGAAAGGATCATGGGCCAAATGAAAATGCTACAGCGTCCTTTGCGCGTCCGAAAGGACGCGCGGCACTGTAGAGCGGCCAGTGGAGCCGCCGGCGGTAAATGGACGAAATGTCAGTAGCCGATCAAGCGAAAAATCCTGAGCCACAGGTCAAGAGGAATTGAAGGCCACGATCCGCCCTGCCTCTTGCAAGACATGACATCCTACCAGTCTCCGACAGTTGCCTGCATCACCGCAAGTGCCGCCACGGCCGCCGTGTCGGCGCGCAGGATGCGCGGTCCGAGCGGAATGGCGGTGACGAAGGGCAGGGCGCGCAGCATCTTGCGCTCGTCATCGGAAAAGCCGCCCTCGGGTCCGACCAGCAGCGCAAGCTTCTTCTCCTTCACCTGCTGCAGGGCAGGCAGCGGATTGTTGGTCGAGGCGTCCTCGTCGCAGAAGACCAGCCGCCTTTCCTTGTCCCAGCCGGTCAGCAGGCGTTCGAACTTTTCCGCCTCGCGAACCTCCGGCACCGCCAGGATACCGCATTGCTCGGCGGCCTCGACGACGTTGGCGCGCAGCCGATCGATGGACGGCTTGGCGACTTGCGTATGCTGGGTGATGACCGGCTGCAGGATGCCCGCACCCATCTCGACCGCCTTCTGCACGAGATAGTCGAGGCGGCCCTGCTTCAGCGGCGCGAAACAGTAGATGAGGTCGGGCAGTGGCGGCTGCGGCCGCTGCAATGCCAGCACCCTCAGTCTGACCGCCTTCTTCGACTTCGCCGCGATGGCCGCCGACCACTCGCCATCGCGGCCATTGAAGACCAGGATCTCGGCGCCTTCGCCAAGCCGCAGCACATGCATCAGATAATGGCTTTGCTGCTGGCCGGCGTCGAATTCGGCATCCGCTCCGAGGTCGTCGGGCACAAACAGGCGTTGCATCTTGTAATTGGCGCGCATCGCCGAGGAATGAGCGAGCCGGCCGCCTGCGTCAAGCCTCGGCCGATGCATGCCACACCGGCCGAAAGCCATGCCGCAGGACATTGAGCGTCGTCGCTGGAGTGAGCAGCAAAAGCGTCTTTTCGCCGAGTGAGCCGAAATCAGCGGGCGGGCCGTAACCGGGGAACGACCAGCGCAGTGCCTTGCCGCCGCGCAAGGCATAGGCTGAACCGCCATCCGCAACCATGGCGCCGTCCGGCAGGCCGCCAAGGTCTTCAACGGCAACCACAGGCGGCTCGCCCCCCGAGGCCAGCCGCTCCTGGTGCAGCAGCTTGTCGACCTGCGGGGCGCGCGGCTCGGCAATGTCGAAGGCTTCGCCGAAGCGCTGGACAAACTCCCTGGCCCGTTCGCGCTGGCAGAAAAAGCAGGGGCGGTGTCCCGCCGCCAAGGCCGTAACCTCGTCGAGGAAGAAAAGCTCGGTCCAGCCGGCCTTGCCGCCGGGCCTGTTGCGGCCCATCGGCTCGCGCCGCACATTGCGGAATCGGCACACGCAGACGATCCAGGCCTGAAGCGCCCAGCGTTTCTTCAAGAGCGTCCTGGTTTCGGGATCATGGATGATGCCGCGATTGCCGGTGAACAGGCCGCGCTCGGGCACGGCGTGGATGGCGCCGAACGGATCGACCCGGTTCTGCAGTGGCATAGTTCTCTCCTGGGATACGCATCTTGGCTGCTATGCGGGCGGCATGATATCGCTCGTCGCATCATTTTCATGTCAGCAGGGTTTTGCGATGCGGGTGCTGGTGGTCCAGAACTACGACAATACCGGCCTCGGCCAGGTTGGTGCCGCACTCGCGGAAGCGGGTGCCGATCTCGATGTGCGCCTCCCTTACAAGGGCGATCCGCTGCCGCGGGATGCGGCCGGGCACGATGCCATGGTGGTGCTCGGCGGCGGCCAGAATGCGTTGGCCGACGATGAATATCCCTATTTCCCGGCCTTGCTCGAACTGACCCGCGATTTTGCCGGCAAGGACCGCGCCGTGCTCGGCATCTGCCTTGGCAGCCAACTCGTCGCCCGCGCCTTTGGGGGTGAGAATCGCATCGGCGCCGCCAACGAATTCGGCTGGCGCGGCGTGTCGCTGACGCGGGATGCCAAGGCCGATCCGGTGCTGGCTGAACTGCCGGAAGAATTCCCGATCTTCCAGTGGCACGACGACACATTCGAACTGCCGCAAAACGCCGTACGGCTCGCCGGCAACGATGTCGCCGAAAACCAGGCGTTTCGTGTCGGCCGCGCCGTCTATGGCTTCCAGTTCCATTTCGAGGCCGATCGGCCGATGGTGAAGAACTGGAGCACCTCCTTCGCCCCCACCATTGCCGCGCGCCATCCCGACTGGGCCGGCAAGCTCGATGGCGAAATGGCCCGCAACGGACCCGACGCCGATGCCGCCGGGCTGGCCATTGCCCGCGCCTGGGTGGCGACCATCTGAGACACTCACTCGCCAGAGCGAATTTCGAAACAGCCTCTGAGCGTCCATCGCTGCCACGTGACATAATTGGCACGCGGCCGTGAAACCGGCTGGGGAAAACCTCTTTCCTTCTTGGCTTGTGTCCGCCCGCCATTCTAGAAGGCGCGCGCTCTGCATCTGAAGTGCAACCGCGATGAACCTTTTGTGTGACCCGTGCGACACACCCTCGATACAGAACGCGCCTAGAAGCGCGAAATCGTCGAAACTTTGAAGCGAATTCTCCGTTTCAACGCATTGGTAACCGCCTGGTGCACAGATGCAGAAAGCTCAACAAGAGATGACCTCCGTGAAAGCAGCGCTTCTGTCCTTTGCCATGTTGTCCGCCATCGTGCTTTGCGGTCTCGGCATCTATGCCGCCGATGCCGCCAACAACCACAACGCCGTCGACGGCTACGGCGTTACCGCTTCGCTTCGCTAAAGCCGGCTCGCTGGCGACGCTTCCCGCGGCGCGGCTCAAGCTTCTTTTATTGTCATTTCCAGGATGCGTTTGTCCGCTCCGTCGACGACGAGCGCGGTAAGCATGCCTGATTGCCAGGCAAGCGTGTCGACATTGACGCGGTTGGCCATCACTTCGGCCTCGGGGACCGGGGTGTGGCCATGCACCACGATCTTCGGAAACAGGCCGGTGTGATCATGGAAAATGTCGCGGATCCAGATCAGGTCCTGCGGGCTCTGCTTGTCCAGCGCAATGCCCGGCCTGATGCCGGCATGGCAGAAGAAGAAGTCGCCTGATGTCACCGAGAACGGCAGCGACCGCAGGAAATCGACATGGCTTTGCGGCACGGCTTCGAGCAAGGCCTGATGTCCGCGTCTCATCGTCTCCGTCTTGCCGAACCAGCTGGCGTCCGGGGTGAGGGAGACTCCGTAGGACAGCGCCGTCTGGACGCCGCCATAGCGCATGAAGAGCCCTTCCGGTTCAGGGTTTCCCAGAAAATCGAGAAAGCCGATGTCGTGGTTGCCGGCCAGCATCAGGTTGCGCGGATCGCGTTCTCGGGCTTCGATCAGAAAATCGATGACGCCCTTGGAATCTGGCCCGCGGTCGACATAGTCGCCGAGATGGATCACCCGCCAATCGCGAACCGGTTTCCATTCCAGCTCGCTCGCGATCCGCTGGTGCATGGCGGCCAGCAGGTCAAGCCGGCCATGCACGTCGCCGATCGCGTAAAGGCGCACATCCTCTGGCCCATGCGCGTCGAGAAAATGGATGCCGGGTTCCGCCAACGCCTCGTGGTCTCCGTGGTCAGGCTGTCACCGGGCCCTAGCGCCGGAGCTGGTCCTTGCCCATGTCGGTGACCAGACGCTTTCCGCACAGCGCCAGCGTGATGTCCATCTCCTTGCGGATGATTTCCAACGCTTTGGTAACCCCTTCCTTGCCGAGCGCGCCCAGGCCGTAAAGGAATGGCCGGCCGATATAGGTGCCCTTGGCGCCGAGGCAGAGCGCCTTCAACACGTCCTGGCCGGAGCGGATGCCGCCATCCATGTGCACTTCTATTCTGTCGCCGACCGTGTCCGCGATCTCTTCCAGCGCCATGATCGATGACGACGCGCCGTCGAGCTGGCGCCCGCCATGGTTGGAAACCACGATCGCGTCGGCGCCGGTCTTGGCCGCCATCAGTGCATCCTCCTTGTCGAGGATGCCCTTCAGGATCAGCTTGCCACCCCAGCGTTCCTTGATCCAGGCGACATCCTTCCACGACAGCTGCGGATCGAACTGCTCCGTCGTCCAGGATGACAGCGAAGAGACGTCACCGACACCTTTGGCGTGGCCGACGATGTTGCGGAAGGTGCGGCGCTTGGTGCCGGCTATGCCCAGGCACCAGCGCGGTTTGCTGGCCAGGTCGATGATGTTGGCCAGCGTCATCTTGGGCGGCGCCGAAAGCCCGTTGCGGACATCCTTGTGTCGCTGGCCGAGGATCTGCAGGTCGAGCGTCAGCACCAGGGCCGAGCACTTTGCCGCCTTCGCCCGGTCGATCAGGTCGAGCACGAAATCCTTGTCGCGCAGCACATAGAGCTGGAACCAGAACGGTTTCTTCGTTACCGAGGCGACATCCTCGATCGAGCAGATGCTCATCGTCGACAGGGTGAAGGGCACGCCGAATTCCTCGGCCGCCCGCGCCGCCAGCATCTCGCCGTCGGCGTGCTGCATGCCGGTCATGCCGGTTGGCGCCAGCGCCACGGGCATCGACACTTTCTCCCCGATCATGGTCGATTCCAGCGAGCGGTTGCTCATGTCGACCAGGACGCGCTGGCGGAACTTGATCTTCTGGAAGTCTTCTTCGTTGGCCCGATAGGTGCTCTCGGTCCAGGCGCCGGAATCTGCATAGTCGAAGAACATCTTGGGCACGCGCCGGCGGGCGAGATCCTTGAGGTCTGCGATGGTGAGAATGTCGCTCATGATGGTCCCCGCTTGATCGAAATGACTAGGAGCGTCTGCGTGCTGGTTCGCTATCGCCGGCTTCCGAACGCTGCCGCAGCCTCAGCCGCGACACCCGTTGCCAGTCGCCGCTGCGCTCGGCCTCGGCCATGGACCGCTCGACATAAATCATGTGGTCCATCGCCGCCTGCCGGGCCGCCGTGGGATCGCCGGCCTTTACAGCGGCATGGATTGCCTTGTGCTGCGCAAGCAGCGCCTCGCGCGCGCCGGGCACGCTGAACACCAGCAGCCGGTTCTGGAACACGCCTTCCGACAGCAGCCGATAGCAGGAGCGCAGCGTGTGCAGGAGCAGTATATTGTGCGCGCATTCGCAGATTGCTTGATGAAACTCGACGTCGATTTCAGCCTCGTCGTCGAAATCGCCGGTGCGGTGCGCCTCGTCCATGCGCGCCATGATGCGGTCGAGCAGCGCAAGGTCCTCCGGGGTGGCGCGCCGCGCCGCATATTCGGCGGCGATGCCCTCGATCTCGCGGCGGTATTCCAGATAATCGGTCACCGCCTTGCGATGCATCGAGATCAGGTCGGCCACCGGCTTGGTGAACAGCTGGCCGATAATGTCGGCGACATGCGTGCCGCCGCCGGCCTTGGTCGTCAGCAGCCCGCGCCCTTCGAGGGCCTTCAGGGCATCGCGCAGGATCGGCCGCGACACGTCGAACTGGCGTGCCAGCTCGCGCTCGCCGGGCAGGCGATCGCCCGTGCGCAGCACCCCTTCGAGGATGAGGCTCTCGATTTGCTGCACGACCTCGTCGGCGGTGCGCGAATGCTCAATCCTGGAAAAAATGTCGCTCAACGGAATGCCTGGACGGTGAACCGGTGTCGCATAGGATAAAGCCTGCGTCGCCAACTGGTCAAATTATTTATCCAATTGGTCGAAGCGCGTCGGTTTCACCGCTCGGCGCTCTGTGATCTTCGGCTAAACTTGCTGTTTGCGTCGTCAGGCGATTGGCCCTAGAGGGACGCGAACGCAAGAGGGTTCAGAGAAACCCGGGGGACAAGCCGTGTCAGACGACCCGTCCAATCTCGAGTTCCAGCCACGCGCCAAGGGCAGCGTCATGGGTTTTCCCGCGCATGAGGGCCGGCCCGGCGCACTCGGCGAGGTCCACGCCCGGCCGCATCCGCTCATTGAAAAGCCGCGCGTCCTCGTGCAACTCGCCTTCATGACGGAGGGCGGCTCCGGCGTCGACCACGCCGTGCTTTCCGAACTGTCGCGGCGCCTCGGCATTGCCGCGCCCGATCGCCAGGCCCGCCACCATGCGATGAAGTGGGGCAAGGGCTCGCTGCGCTGGGAGCGGCATACGGAATTCTCGACCTATCTGTGGGAAGGACCGCTTTCTGAAAATGGCAGGACCCAGGAGGATTCGCCCTTCGGCAACGGCTTTTCGCCGCCGGGAACCGTCATCTCGGGCATCCGGCTCGAAATCCGCAAATGGACGCAAGTCAGCGAGCGGCTGATCGCGGCTTTCGACCCGACCAGCCTGTGCTACTCGCTGGTCGAGCGCGGCAACGCGGCAATCGTCACCGATTTTCGCCAGGATGGCGACGGCATGACCCGTATATTGGTGCTTGATCGCGGGCTGACGCCGGCCCGTACCGGGGCGCTGTCGCAGCGGCTGATCGACATCGAGACCTACCGCACGCTGGCCATGCTCGGCTTGCCGCTGGCCCTGACCCTGTCGGGCCGCGCCCGCCGCATCGAGGACAGGCTGGCTCAGACCACGCTGGAAATGAAGGTCGCCGAGACCCGCGACAGCCAGACGTTGCTGGCGGACCTGACCGAACTCGCCGCAGAACTGGAGGCGGACGCCGCGTCGAGCCTCTACCGTTTCGGCGCCAGCCGCGCCTATGACGGCATCGTCGTCGAGCGGCTGGAAGCGCTCGAGGAAGAGGCCGTGCCGGGCTACGACACCTGGGGTGGGTTCCTGCAGCGCCGCGTTGCGCCAGCAATGCGCACCTGCCGTTCGGTCGAGGAGCGCCAGGCCAATCTGTCACGAAAGCTGACCCGTGCCACGACGCTGCTGCGCACCTGGGTCGATGTCGAGGTCGAAAAGCAGAACCGCGACCTGCTCGCCTCGATGAACAACCGCGCCCGCCTGCAACTGCGCCTGCAGCAGACCGTCGAAGGTCTTTCGGTCGCCGCCGTCTCTTATTACGTCGTCGGCCTCATCGGCTATGTCGCCAAGGGCGCCTCGGTCTTCGGCCACGCCTTCGCGCCGGAGGTCGTCACCGCCGCTTCGGTGCCGGTGGCCATCCTGCTGGTCTGGTGGGGCGTGCGCCGCGTGCGCCGGATGCATTCCGAGCCGTCGAAGCACCCAGGCGAGTAGCGGCTGCCTCACTCTCCCCCTTGTGGAAGGGTCGGCTCATGGTCGTAGCGAAGCGAAGATCGCGAGCCGGGGAGATGCTTCATGAAACGCCGCGCTGACCCCCAGCCCGCTCGCTAGGTTCGCGACCCCGCCACAAGGAGGGGGAAACAGCGGCAGATTGCCGCTACGGAAGCTTCTCACGCGCCTTGCACGAGTGTCTTCACGCCGCGGCATTTGCAACCGGCTCGCTTAACTGGTAAAAGATATTGACCAGTAAAGCGAATGGGGCTGCTGATGTCCGGCCTGGCCATGCCGAAACCAGACGACGCCACGATGCGCCGGCGCGACGAGATTGTCGCGGATATGCGCATCATCGTGCCGGGCGAGGGCGTCGTTGACGCGACCAATCAAATGCGCGCCTTCGAGAGCGATGGCCTGACCGCCTATCGGCAATTGCCGCTGGTCGTCGTGCTGCCCGAAACGGTGGCGCAGGTCTCCCGCGTGCTGAAATACTGCAACGACCGCAACATCCGCGTCGTGCCGCGCGGTTCGGGCACCTCGCTGTCCGGCGGCGCGCTGCCGCTGGAAGACGCGGTCCTGCTGGTCATGAGCCGCTTCAACCGCATCCTTGCCATTGACTATCCCAACCGCACCGTTGTCGCCCAGCCGGGCGTCACCAATCTCGGCATCACCATCGCCGTCGAGCAGGAGGGTTTTTATTACGCCCCCGATCCATCCTCCCAGATCGCCTGCTCGATCGGCGGCAACGTCGCGGAGAATTCCGGCGGCGTGCATTGCCTGAAATACGGCCTTACCGCCAACAATGTGCTCGGCAT
Source organism: Mesorhizobium loti (assembly GCF_013170705.1). Lineage (NCBI taxonomy): Bacteria > Pseudomonadati > Pseudomonadota > Alphaproteobacteria > Hyphomicrobiales > Phyllobacteriaceae > Mesorhizobium > Mesorhizobium loti. The sequence continues at coordinate 2,912,724 of NZ_CP033334.1, forward strand.
TGAGATGGTGCTGATGAATGGCGAGGTGGTGCGGCTGGGCGGCAGCCATCTCGACGCCGAAGGTTACGACCTGCTTGGCGTCATGACGGGTTCGGAAGGCCTGCTTGGCGTCGTCACCGAGGTCACGGTCCGCATCCTCAAGCGGCCGGAGACAGCGCGCGCGCTGTTGATCGGTTTCCCCACCAGCGAGCAGGGCGGCCAGTGCGTTGCCGACATCATCGGCGCCGGTATCATTCCGGGTGGCATGGAAATGATGGATCGGCCAGCGATCCATGCGGCGGAGGATTTCGTCCATGCCGGCTACCCCCTGGATGTCGAGGCGTTGCTGATCGTAGAACTCGATGGGCCGGCCGTCGAGGTCGATCATCTCATCACCGAGGTCGAGGCTATCGCCATCCGCAATGGTTCCACCACCTGTCGCATCTCGCAATCCGAGCAGGAGCGGCTGACTTTCTGGGCTGGGCGCAAGGCGGCTTTCCCCGCCGTTGGCCGCATTTCGCCCGACTACTACTGCATGGACGGCACCATCCCGCGCAAGGAGTTGCCGCGCGTGCTGGCCGGCATGCGCGAGCTGTCGGAAAAATACGGGCTTGGCGTTGCCAACGTATTCCATGCCGGCGACGGCAATCTGCATCCGCTGATCCTTTACGATGCCAATGTGCCCGGTGAACTCGACAAGGCCGAAAGCTTTGGCGCCGATATCTTGCGTCTCTGTGTCAAGGTCGGCGGCGTGCTCACCGGCGAGCATGGGGTGGGGGTCGAGAAGCGCGACCTGATGCCGGAAATGTTCAACCAGGCCGATCTCGACCAGCAGATGCGCGTCAAATGCGCCTTCGATCCCAACCATCTGCTCAATCCGGGAAAAGTGTTCCCGCAACTGCGCCGCTGCGTGGAGCTGGGGCGCATGCATGTGCATCGGGGACAGGTGGCGTTCCCGGATATTCCGAGGTTTTGAGGATGGCCTATCAGAACGGGGGTTCCTCGCCCCGCAATGCGGGGGCGAGGAGCCAGGGACGGCCATGACCACCTTCACCCCGACCACGTCAGAAGAAGTCCTGTCCTCCGTTACCTCAGCGGTGGTGGAAGAGACGCCGATCGAAATCCTTGGTCACGGCTCCAAGCGCGGCATCGGCCGTCCGCTGCAGACGGAGCACACGCTTGACCTGTCGAAACTCACCGGTGTCACGCTTTACGAACCCGCAGACCTGGTGCTGTCGGCAAAGGCCGGCACGTCGCTGGCCGAAATCGAGAAGCTGCTGGCCGAAAACGGCCAGCAGCTGGCCTTCGAGCCCATGGATTACGGCCCGCTGCTCGGCGGCGAGCCGGGCAAAGGCACGATCGGCGGCGTGCTGGCCGCGAACCTGTCCGGGCCGCGCCGGCTGAAGGCGGGGGCGGCGCGCGATCATATCCTCGGCATCAACGTCGTCTCCGGCCGGGGCGAGGCCTTCAAGTCCGGCGGGCGCGTGGTCAAGAATGTCACTGGCTATGACATGTCGAAGCTGATGGCCAACAGCTGGGGCACGTTGGCCGTGTTCACCGACGTTACCTTCAAGGTGCTGCCGGCTGCCGAAACCGAGGTGACGCTTGCCGTGCGTGGCCTGCTTGACGATGCCGCGGCAAGCGCCATGGCCTTGGCGCTTGGCTCCAGCGCGGAAGTGTCGAGTGCCGCCCATCTGCCCGAGCGGATCGCCGCGCGGGTCGCTGGAGGCGCGCTCGGCAGTGAAGCCGCCACCTTGCTTCGGGTCGAAGGTTTTGGCCCGTCCGTCACCTATCGCGTCGCCGCGCTGAAGACGCTGCTCGGCAAGGCCGGGCCGCTGGAGGAGATTTCGGGCGAGGCTTCCCGGCTGATCTGGCAAGATGTGCGTGATATCATGCCCTTCGCCGACGGCAGCGAGAAACCGGTCTGGCGGGTCTCGATGACACCTACCCAAGGTCACCAGATGGTCCTGACACTGCGCATGCAGGCCGCCGTCAGCGCCTTCTACGACTGGCAGGGCGGACTGGTGTGGTTGCGTATGGAAGAGGGCGACCCGGAAGCCGCTCTGCTGCGTGGACTGTTGCGCAAACATGGCGGCGGCCATGCGACGCTGGTGCGCGCCGCTCCCGCTCATCGCGCCGCCCTGCCGGTATTCGAGCCGCAGGCGCCAGCACTGGCCGCGCTCAGCCAACGGCTGAAGCAGGAGTTCGATCCGAGGAACCTCCTCAATCCCGGCCGCATGGCCTAGGAAATCAGCGATGCAGACCAATTTTTCACTTGCCCAGCTTGCCGATCCGCATGTCGCGGAATCGGAGAAGATACTGCGCAAATGCGTGCATTGCGGCTTCTGCACCGCCACTTGCCCGACCTATGTGACGCTGGGCAACGAGCTCGATTCACCGCGCGGGCGCATCTACCTGATCAAGGACATGCTGGAGAACGGCCGGCCCGCCGACAAGGAGATCGTCACCCATATCGACCGCTGCCTGTCGTGCCTGGCCTGCATGACCACCTGTCCGTCGGGCGTCAACTACATGCACCTGGTCGACCATGCGCGCGCTCACATCCAGGAAACCTACAAGCGGCCGCTGCTCGACCGCCTGACCCGCGCCATGCTGGCCTTCGTTCTGCCCTATCCCACGCGCTTTCGCGCCGCGCTCAGACTGGCGAAACTGGGAAGGCCTTTCATCGGCCTGTTCGAGACAATCCCGGCGCTGAAGCCATTTGGAGCGATGCTCAAGCTCGCGCCGATATCGATCCCGGCGGCTTCGCCGACGGCCACGCCGAGCATCCATGCCGGACAGGGGGCAAAAAAGGGTCGCGTCGCCATCCTCACCGGCTGCGCGCAATCGGTGCTCGATCCGGCCATCAACGACACGACGATTTCGCTGCTCACGCGCCTCGGCGTCGAGGTGGTGGTGCCGCCGGGCGAGGGCTGCTGCGGCGCGCTGGTCCACCATATGGGGCGCGAACAGGCAGCCCTTGCCTCGGCAAGGCGGAATGTCGATGCCTGGACGCGTGCCATCGACCAGGGCGGGCTCGATGCCATCATCATAACAGCATCCGGCTGCGGCACGACGATCAAGGACTACGGCTTCATGCTGCGCCTTGATCCGGCCTATGCCGACAAGGCCGCGCGTGTGTCGGCGCTGGCCAAGGATATCACCGAATATCTGGCCGGTCTCGACCTGCCCGAGCCGGTGCGCAAGCCGGGCACTGTCGTCGCCTATCACTCGGCCTGCTCCATGCAGCACGGCCAGAAGATCGTCCGCCAGCCGAAGGATCTGCTGGCCAGGGCCGGCTTCATCGTGCGCGAGCCGCGCGAGGGCCATCTGTGCTGCGGCTCGGCCGGCACCTACAACATCCTGCAATCCGAGATTTCGGCCAAGCTGCGCGACCGCAAGGTGAAAAACATCGAGGCGACGGGAGCTTCCATCGTCGCCACCGGCAACATCGGCTGCATCACGCAAATTGCCTCCGCCGCCAGGATGCCGGTGGTGCACACGGTAAAACTGCTCGATTGGGCCTATGGCGGGCCAAAGCCGGACGGCGTTCTGGACGGGAGCCCGATCGCCGCCGAGTAGGGGTCGGCGCTTATTCCGCCGCGAGCCTGTCCGCCGTGCCGTAGGTCGCCTCGTACCGCGCGCGCTGCCGGCTGAGCGCCACCATCGTGTTGCGCAGCAGGATCGCGACCGTGATCGGACCGACGCCGCCCGGCACCGGCGTGATCCAGGAGGCGACTTCACGCACGCTTTCGGTGTCGACGTCGCCGACGATGCGGCTCATCCCATCCGGTCCGACCTCGGAATTGATGCCGATATCGATGACGGCCGCACCTGGCTTCACCATGTCGGCCTTGATCAGCCGGGGTTTGCCCACCGCGACGAACAGCGCGTCGGCACGGCGCGCATGTGCGGCGACCGACCGCGTCATGTGATGGCAGACCGTGACCGTCGCGCCTTCGCTCATCAGCAGGAACGCGATTGGCTTGCCCACGATTTCCGAATGGCCGACGATGACGACTTCCAGCCCCTTGAGGTCGAGGCCGGTTTCCTTGAGCAGTTCGACCGAGGCCGCCGCCGTGCAGGGCGCCAGATCGAGCTGGTTGTAGACGATGTTGCCGATCGAGGCCGGATGCATGCCCTCGACGTCCTTCAGCGGATGCACCGCCGCCTGCAGCGTCTTGATCGGGATATGGGCGGGCACCGGCCGTTGGATGATGATGCCGGTGACGCGTGGATCCGCGTTCAGGCCGTGGATGGCGGCTTCGAGTTCACCCGCGGTGATGGTGGCGGGAAAACGCCGTTCCTCGAAATCGATGCCGGCGAGCTGAGCCTTGGCGCGCTGGTTGCGCACATAGACGTCAACCGCGTCGGTATCGCCGACGGTGATCGAGATCAGCTTGGGCGGAAAACCCTCGGCTTTGGCGATTGCCGCATCCTCGCGCACGGCGGCGATGATGCGCTGGGCAACCGGGCCGCCCTTGAGGTAGCGGCTGTCATCGGACAGGGACATGGATGAACTCTTTCTTTCGTTGGCGCCGACATAGCAAAAGAACATCGAAGATGGCAGCACGAAAGCGAACCGCCATGCCTTTTGCGCGACGCAACGACGCGGGCCGTGTCGCGGGCACCCGACGCCGATCAAAAAAGATAAGGGCAGCGCGGTCTCCCGCACTGCCCTTCTCGACCGACCGCATCCCCATACGGCCCGTCCCCCGTTATTCCTTCCAAATTCCGGAAACGACGTATTTCCCGGTCAGGTGATTCGCTGGAGCTATTATATCACCTCGACCGTTGTTCCGACATTGACCCGTTCGTAGAGATCGACAACGTCCTCGTTGCGCATGCGGATGCAGCCCGACGACACCGCTCCGCCGATCGTCCACGGCTGGTTGGTGCCGTGGATACGGTATTCGGTCGTGCCGAGATAGAGCGCACGGGCGCCGAGCGGATTTTCGATGCCGCCGGCCAGGTAGGTCGGCAGATAGCGGCCCTTGGCGGCCTCGCGCTTGATCATTGCCGCCGGCGGACGCCAGTCCGGCCACTCGCGCTTGTTGGTGATCTTGTGTGTGCCCGACCATTCGAAGCCGGGCTTGCCGGTGCCGACGCCATAGCGCCGTGCCTTGCCGTTCTTCTCGACCAGGAAGAGGAAATTCTGCGTCGTATCGATGACGATCGTGCCCGGCTTCTGCGGGCCGTCATAGGCGACTTCCTGCGGCAGGTAGACCGGGTTGATCTGTGGGCGCATCACCATGCGCTTGGCCGGCGGCTGCACGGCGGCCGTCTGCACCCGGTCGGGCTGTGCCGGTTGCGCGGTGCGCAGGCGCGGCTGCTGCACGATTTGGCGGCTCTGCCGCACGATGCCGGGCGCGCGGCCAAGCTGCAGCACCCAGGGGGCGGAAAGATCGGGGCTCACCATGACCGGCGGCCTGTCGGCATAGCGGTCGCCAGCGGCCGAGGGGGTGACGCCGGCAAATACAGCCACGGCGCCGAGCACGGAAAACAAAACTCTCTTCATCGGGAACGCACCTTGATCGTCTGATACAACCGGGTGGAAACGCTCCCGGTTCAGCGATCATTGGCGCGCAAGCAGCAACCGAAACATGAATCGGAATGCGTAAAATGCGGTTCTGCCAGTAAACCCTTTGGTGTGGTTACCGCCCGGTTCAGGAATCTGGTAAAGCCACGGTAAAAGCGGCGCGGAAGCGCGTTAACGGATGGATTTTTCGCAATGAGCAATGAAAACACCGGCCTGCTTGCCGGTCCCGACGGTGTCGCGCGCTGCTTCTGGCATGGCAACCTGCCCGATTATCTCCATTACCATGACCATGAATGGGGCCGGCCGGTGGCCGATGACCGCAGGCTGTTTGAAAAGATCTGCCTCGAAGGCTTCCAGTCGGGCCTCTCGTGGCTGACCATATTGCGCAAGCGCGAGAATTTTCGCGAGGCCTTCGCCGGCTTCGACTTCGACAAGGTCGCCGCTTTCACCGACAAGGATGTCGAGCGCCTGCTCGGCAATGCCGGCATCATCCGCCATCGCGGCAAGATCGTCTCGACCATCAACAACGCCAAGCGCGCCCGCGAGATGGTGGACGAGTTCGGCTCGCTCGCCGCCTGGTTCTGGAAATTCGAACCCGGCAAGGAGGAGCGGCCCAGAATTGTCGATCTCGCCCATTTGCGTGCCAATCCGACCACGGCGGTCTCGGTGCGGATTTCGAAGGAATTGAAGAAGCGCGGCTGGAGCTTTGTCGGCCCGACCACGGTCTATGCCTTCATGCAAGCCATGGGCCTGGTCAACGACCATCTCGAAGGTTGCGTCTGCCGCAAGCAGGTCGAGAAGGAACGGAAGGCTTTCAAGCGGCCGAAGTGACGTTCAGGTGCCGTTGGCGCTGGCCAGGAAAAGTCCGGCAATGATTGCCACCACCGTCGCCACCGTCGGATAGATGACCAGCAGCCCGGTCACCAGCGCTTCGCGCAGGGAAGTCCCGTTGTCGGTGGCGGCCGGCACATCGAACGGGCCCGCAGCCTGGCCAAGCACTTTCGGTGCATGGATGCCCGCCGGGCGCAGCCGCGCCGGCAGCGCGCCAGCGTCGCCATCGGCATGGAATTTCACTGCGCTGGTCATATTCCCGAACCCCTTCATGTCGATGCGCTGTATCGGCTCCGATTGTGTCGGTACGATGCCGCGCTCATGGCGCGATTGTTTCATTTTCCGTGCGTTTTTGTTTCACGGAAGTTCGCTTCTGTCTTCTCTTGATCCGGGCTGGTCCGAGGCGGCGACCCTTGCCGCTCTGGGCTTCATCGGTTAGGACACGCGCGTTGCGAAAATCGCAACATTGTTGACCTGCAAGCATCACGAAACTCCGGGCAAGCATCTCATGGCCGATAAATCGGAAAAGACGAAAGCGCGGCTGCCGCGCGGTTTTGCCGACCGCAGCGCCGAGGACATTCGCGCCGTCGAGAAGATGATGGCGACGATCCGCTCGGTGTACGAGCTCTACGGCTTCGAGCCCGCCGACCAGCCGTTGATCGAATACACCGATGCGCTCGGAAAATTCCTGCCCGACCAGGACAGGCCCAATGAAGGCGTGTTCTCGTTCCAGGATGATGACGACCAGTGGCTGTCGCTGCGTTACGACCTGACCGCGCCGACGGCGCGTTTCGTCGCCGAGAATTACGAACGCCTGCCAAAACCCTATCGCAGCTACCGCTCCGGCTGGGTGTTCCGCAACGAAAAGCCCGGCCCCGGCCGCTTCCGCCAGTTCATGCAGTTCGACGCCGACACGATCGGCACGCCGGGTGTCGCCGCCGACGCCGAAATGGCGATGATGATGGCCGACGTGATGGAAGCGCTCGGCATCAAGCGCGGCGACTATGTGATCCGGGTCAACAACCGCAAGGTGCTCGATGGCGTGCTGGAGGCAATCGGCCTCGGCGGTGATGAAAATTCCGGACGCCGCCTGACCGTGCTGCGCGCGATCGACAAGCTGGACAAGCTCGGCCCGGAAGGCGTGAAGCTTCTGCTTGGGCCGGGGCGCTGGGATGGCGGCAAGGAAGGCGAGGGCGATTTCGCCAAGGGTGCCGGCCTGGATGACAAGCAGGCCGGGGCGGTTCTCCTGGCGACAGCGCGCAATGCACAGGGCCAGGATGCCAGCGTCAACGCCAACGCGACTTACCAGGAAGGCGTCGGCGAACTCGCGACGATCGAAGCCCTGGTCCGGGCCGCCGGATACGGCGAAGATCGCATCGCCATGGACCGCTCCGTCGTGCGCGGCCTCGAATATTACACGGGCCCGGTCTTCGAGGCCGAGCTTCTGGCCGAAATCCCCAACGAGGACGGCCAGATCGTGCGCTTCGGCTCGGTTGGCGGTGGCGGCCGCTATGATGGCCTCGTCTCGCGCTTCCGTGGCGAACCGGTGCCGGCGACGGGCTTCTCCATTGGCGTTTCCAGGTTGATGACGGCGCTGAAGAACCTCGGCAAGCTCGACAGCGCCGACGTGATAGCACCGGTCGTCGTGCTGGTCATGGACAAGGATACCGAGAGCCTCGGCCGCTACCAGAAGATGGTGGGCGAATTGCGCGCGGCCGGCATCCGCTCCGAAATGTATCTCGGCGGCGCCGGGATGAAGGCGCAGCTCAAATATGCCGATAGGCGCGGCTGCCCGGTCGCAATCATCCAGGGTGGCGACGAGCGCGCCAAGGGCGAGCTGCAGATCAAGGATTTGATCGAAGGCGCGCGCATGTCCGCCGAAATCACCGACAACGCCGAATGGCGCGCCGCCCGCCCGGCGCAAGTCACGGTGGCGGAAAGTGAACTGGTCGCCGAGGTGAAGAAGATCCTGGTGGCGCAGGCTGCCGATCGCGCGAAATAAGAGCGCGGCCAGTGACCTCGCGCTATCCCGCCATTGCAGCCGACATCACCAGCCTCTTCGCCGCGCGCGACACGCACGCGGTCGAGGTTGCCGTCCTGCAGCCGGCGGACCCGTTCCTTGACATGGCCGGAGAGGATCTGCGGCGCCGCATCTTCCTCACCGAAAGCGAGACCGGGCAAACATTGTGCCTGCGGCCTGAATTCACCATTCCGGTCTGTCTCGACCACATAAGCTCGCAGGCCGGCACGCCGCGCCGCTATTCCTATCTGGGCGAAGTGTTCCGCCAGCGTCGCGAAGGCGGCAATGAATTCTTCCAGGCCGGCATCGAGGATCTTGGCGACCGCGACACGGCGCAAGCCGATGCCCGCTCGGTGGCCGATGCGCATGCGCTGCTGTCGCTGGTGCTGCCCGGCCAGCCGCTGACGGTCACGCTCGGCGACCAGGGCATCTTCGAAGCGGTGCTGGCCGCACTCGGTCTGCCGCGCGGCTGGCGCATGCGGCTGGCCCGTGCCTTCGGCTCGGCGCCGATGCTGCAGGCGGCACTTGCCGATCTCGCCAACCCGCCGCGCAACGGCCAGCTCTCAGGCGATGTCGCCGCCCTTGTCCTCGATGGCGATCTCGAAGGTCTCTCGATCCACATCGCAGGCGGCATGGAAGAGGCTGGGCTTTCGGCAACGGCCGGGCGCTCACCCTCCGACATTGCGCGGCGATTGATCGAGAAGGCCGAATTGCGCAGCGTGAGGCTGTCGAATGAGGCCTTCGCGGCATTGAAAAGCTTTCTGGCGATCGACGTGCCACTCGATGGCGCGGCTGAGGCGCTGGAGACCTTCGCCGCTGGTGCCGGGCTTTCACTGGGTGCCGCGCTGGAAAAATTCGCCGCCCGTGCCCGGGCGATCGAGGCGCATGGCTTGCTGGCAGGAAACATCCGCTATGACGCCGCCTTCGGCCGTCCGCTCGATTACTACACTGGTGTGGTCTTCGAAATCGCGGCGCAGGATAGCGAGCGCCCCTTGGCTGGCGGCGGCCGCTACGACCGGTTGCTGACATTGCTTGGCGCCAAGACGGCCATCCCCGGCGTCGGCTTTTCGGTTTGGCTCGACCGCATCGAGGCGTTGCGGGAGACGGCACCATGATCACCTTGGCCATTCCGTCGAAGGGCCGGCTGAAAGAGCAGGCGCTGGACGTGCTGGCCAGGGCCGGCCTCGCCATCAGCCTGCCCGGCGACGAGCGCAAATATCACGCCCGCGTCGAGGGTCTGGACAATGTCGAGGTCGCCTTCCTGTCGGCGTCCGAAATAGCGGGCGAGATCGGCCAGGGTGCGGTCGATCTCGGCATCACCGGCGAGGATTTGGTGCGGGAAAACCTGGCCGACTGGGAAGCGCGCGCGGAAATCGTCGCCCGTCTAGGCTTCGGCCATGCTGACGTCGTGGTGGCCGTGCCCGAGATCTGGCTCGATGTCGACACCATGGCCGACCTCGACGACGTTGCCGCCGATTTCCGCCAGCGTCATGGCAGGCGGCTGAGGATTGCCACCAAATACTGGCGGCTGACGCAGCAATTCTTCTCGCAGAAGCATGGCATCCAGGTCTATCGCATCGTCGAAAGCCTGGGGGCCACCGAAGGCGCGCCGGCGGCGGGACTTGCCGATGTCATCGTCGACATCACCACGACCGGTTCGACGCTGCGGGCCAACCATCTCAAGGTGCTGGGCGACGGCGTCGTGTTGAAGTCGCAAGCCTGTCTGGTCGCGTCGAAGAAGGCGCGTGCCACAGGTGATGAAGCCATCTTGCGCGACATCGTCACGAAGATGGCGGCGGCGGTCGGGTAACGATCGCTCCCCTCCACGGAACAAAACTCCAGTACCATCGACGGGATTTCCACCGTCCCGGCAGGCTGATAGGCTCGATGCGGCCTGGGAGGAGACAGCGATGCCGGTCAATCTCGACGAGCTGAAGAACGCCACCAATCTGCGCGGCCGCGGCGCGCGCGCCGGCAGCGTCTTTATCGCACCCGTCGATGGCAGGGCGCATGTCTCGGGCGAGCGCAAGGTACCGCTGCTCGACAAGACCATTCCGGCACTTTTTTCCGACACCGCCAGCAGATACGCCACGCAGGATGCCGCCGTTTTCGTCGGCCAGGACAAGCGCTTCACCTGGAGCGAACTGTCGGACACGGTGGATGCGCTGGCCGCCGGCTTCCTGGCGCTCGGTCTCGAAAAGGGTGACCGCGTCGGCATCTGGTCGCCCAACAGGTGGGAATGGCTGGTGACGCAGTTCGCCACCGCCCGCATCGGCCTGATCCTGGTCAACATCAACCCGGCCTACCGGCTGACCGAACTCGAATATGCGCTGAACAAGGTCGGCTGCAAGGCGCTGGTGACGGCCGCCAGTTTCAAGACCTCGGACTATCTCGGCATGATCGAGACGCTGGCGCCGGAGATTGCCAAGGCGACACCGGGCAAGCTCAAGGCAAGCAAATTGCCGTCGCTCAGGATCGTCATCCGCATGGGCGACGAGAATTCGCCAGGCATGTTCAATTTCGCCGACGTGCTGGCCATGGCCGGCCGCGACGAGCATGACAGTCTCGACCGCATTTCAGAGGGACTGAAGCCGAACGATGCGATCAACATCCAGTTCACCTCGGGCACGACGGGCGCGCCCAAGGGTGCGACGCTGACTCATTTGAACATTGTCAACAACGGCAATTTCGTCACCTCGGCGATCAAGCTCACCGTCGACGACCGGCTCTGCATCCCGGTGCCGCTCTATCACTGCTTCGGCATGTCGATGGGCACGATGGGCTGCGTGTCGAAGGGCGCGACCATGGTTTTCCCGGGCGAGGGTTTCGATCCCGGCGCGACGCTGAAGGCCGTGGCGCAGGAGCGCTGCACCGGCCTTTATGGCGTGCCGACCATGTTCGTCGGCATGCTCGATCATGCCGATTTCAGCGCCTTCGATCTCTCCAGCCTGCGCACCGGCATCATGGCCGGCTCGCCATGCCCGATCGAGGTGATGAAAAAGGTGGTGTCGCTGATGCATATGTCTGAGGTGACCATCGCCTACGGCATGACCGAGACCAGCCCGGTCTCCTTCCAGAGCGGCGTCGACGATCCGCTGGAAAAACGCGTCTCGACGGTTGGGCGCATCCACCCTCATGTCGAGGTCAAGGCCGTCGATTCCGACGGCGCCACCGTTGCCGTCGGCGCGCCGGGCGAACTGTGCACGCGCGGCTATTCGGTGATGAAAGGCTATTGGGACGACGAGGACAAGACCCGCGAGGCGATAGACAGCGACGGCTGGATGCACACCGGAGACCTCGCCACCATCGATGCCGAGGGCTATTGCAACATCGTCGGACGGGTCAAGGACATGGTCATCCGCGGCGGCGAGAATGTCTATCCGCGCGAGGTCGAGGAGTTCCTCTATCGCCATCCCAAGGTCAGGGAAGTGCAGGTGTTCGGCATTCCCGACCAAAAATATGGCGAGGAACTGTGCGCCTGGATCGTGCTCAAGCCCGGCCAGATCGCCACCGAACAAGAGATCAAGAACTTCTGCGCCGGCCAGATCGCGCACTACAAGATCCCCCGCCACATCCGCTTCCGCACCGAATTGCCGATGACGGTGACCGGCAAGCCGCAGAAGTTCCTGATGCGCCAGGCGATGGTGGAAGAGCTGGGGCTGGTGGCGCAGAAGACGGCGTGAGCAGGGGGGAAGCGCCGAGGGTTTCGGCATCGTTCCTTACCTCACATTTCGGATTTGAGGTGATCGATGAAGGCGCGCAGCTTGGGCAGGATCTGGCGTTTGCCCGGGTGATAGAGGAAGACGCCGGGCGTCGTGGCGGAGATGCCTTCCAGCACCGGCTTGAGTTTTCCCGCGGCGATCGGATTTTCGGCGACCGGTCGAGGGATCTGCGCCAGCCCTACGCCTTGCATCGCGGCCCCAAGCAATGTCGGATAGTCATGCGCGATCAGCGGGCCTGAGACCGCCGCCTCGATCGTTCCATTGCCGTCGACGAAGGACCAGGGCGCGATGGCGCCGTTCGAGCGGCGCAAGCGCAGGCAGGCGTGGTGGCGAAGGTCGTCGACGCGCTCGGGGCGTCCGCGGCGCTTGAGATAGTTGGGGCTGCCGACAACCACGAACGAGAATGCCGGAGTGAGCCGTACCGCGATCATGTCCGGTGCGATGAACTGGCCGAGGCGGATGCCGGCATCGAACCCGCCGGTCGCCAGGTCGACCATCTCGTCGCTCGCGGCGATCTCCAGTTCGATCTCGGGATAGGCCCGGCAGAACGAGGCGATCACCGGCTCCAGGATCAACGGCACGACGGCGCGCGGGACGGACAGGCGCAGCAGGCCCGTCGGGCGCTGGCCGAGATCACGCGCGGCCTCGCCGGCCGCGACGATCTCCTCGAAGGCGGGGCCGGCACGGTCGAGGAACCGCTGACCGGCCTCGGTCAGGCCGACGCTGCGTGTCGTGCGGACAAACAGCGCCGCACCGAGCCGCGCTTCCAGCGCGCGCACCGCCTGGCTCACGGCCGACGGTGTCACGCCGAGATCGGCGGCGGCGCGGCGGAAGTTGCGGCGCCTGGCGACAGCCAGGAACACCTCGACGCCGTCGAGCGCACCGTGCCGGATTGTGTAGTTCTGCTTCATGGGTTGTTGTGATTACAGCGGATAGTCGAACGATGGAAGCGGGTTTAGGTAAGAGCCCGAGAGACAGGAGCATCTTGCCATGACCAATGAACTTGATGGAGTGCGCGACCACTATCGCGCGACTGGCCTGACCGAGCGGCTGAGGGCGGTGCTGGCTGACCTCGGCCCGGAGGATCAGCTTCTCACGCCGCAGCAGCTGGGCGCCCTCGACCAGTTTCACACCCGCGGGCTTGCCGCGACGGCTGAGCTTGCCCAATTGGCTGATATCACCGCCGGCATGTCGGTTCTCGACGTCGGTTCGGGCGTCGGCGGGCCGGCGCGCTTCTTGGCTGCGACCTATGGCTGCCGGGTTACCGGCGTGGACCTCAGCGAGCCTTTCGTGGATGCCGCGCGCTATCTGACCGGGCGCACGGGGCAGGGTGGGCAGTTGTCGTTCCAGACCGCCAGTGCGCTGGAGCTTCCGTTCGATGACGGCTGCTTCGACATCGTGCTGCTGCAGCATGTGGCGATGAACATCTCCGACCGGGCGCGGCTGTACCGCGAGATTCGGCGCGTGCTGAAGTCAGGCGGCAGGTTTGCAACTTTCGATGTCGTGTTGGGCAGCGGCCAGCCGCACTATCCGCTTCCCTGGGCGCGAACACCGGCGACGAGCTTCCTCCTGACAAGCGACGCGACGCGCAAGGCGATCGAACCGGCCGGCTTCCATATGCTGGCATGGCAAGACGACACGGAGGCCGCCAAGGCCTGGTTCGCGCAGTTGCGTGCGTCTGGTCCGCCGCCGTCGCCAAATCTCGGCGTGGTGATGGGATCGGACTTTGCCGAGCTTGCAGCCAATCTGGGACGAAATCTCATGGAAAGCCGGCTCGGAGTCCTGACAGCGGTGTTCGAGGCCGCATCGACCAACAGTTGACAGGAGACCGCAATGTCGACGGAAATCCTTTTCTAGACCCATCTCGTTCTGGGTTATGTCGCGTGGCTGCTTTGCTTCGCTGCGTATATCTGGCCGTGGCTGAGCTCGATCGACCGCGTCGCGGCGCAACGCGCGATCGCCACGCTGCACAGCTTTCGCTTCTTCGGGCTCGTCTTTATCCTTCCGGGCGTCGTCAGCCCAGACCTGCCCGCCAGCTTTGCCACCTTCGCCGCTTATGGCGACTTCGCAACGGGGGTGCTGGCCATGCTGGCGCTGCTCACGGTGCGGATACGCCAGCTCTTCCGGCCGTTCGTCGTCGCCTTCAATGTCGTCGGGGTGGTCGACCTCATCGTGGATTATTATCAAGCCATTCAGGCCGACCTCCCGGCCCATGCAGGATTGTTTGGCGCCACCTACGCCATCCCCGTCATCTACGTGCCGCTGCTGATGATCACGCACGTCACCGCATTCTATCTTCTGCTGCGCCCGCACCGGAACGCGACACGCACCGTCGCCAACGAGGCGACGGCTTCGTAGATTGTTTGGAGATCGGCTGGGCGTCCCGCAACCCGCCGCCGCTACGCCCCTTGCTGGCGACGGCCGGTCCGCATTTCGCTCGGTCGCGGCGCCGAACCCGGCTCCTGCACGAGCGGTCCAAGCAGCACCTCTCCGAACAGCGGCTGGTAGCTTCTGCGCACCGCCGGATCCTCCTTGAAGGACAGCGCGTACTGGCCGATCTGGTGGAAATAGGTGATGCGCGCCCTGACCAGGCTTTCATCCTCGGGATAGCCCATGGCGCGGAAGGAGCGGATCAGGAGCGCGATGCGCAGGTCGTCCATGTCCTTGACCTCCTGCGTCAGTTTCTTCGACGTGCGCGACCAGTCGCGTACCGCCAGGTCAAGCAGAGGGCTGAACGGCGCTTCGTCCACCCAGACATGCACGATGTCGGTGAAGAACTGCAGGCCGTCTATGTCGTGCATGTCGCGCATCGCCCAGAACGGCGCGCAATTGATGTCGCGCCATTCCTGCAGCAGGCTGTCGCGAAGGTCGGCCAGGCTGGCGAAGTGGAAGTAGAAGGAGCCGCGCGTCACCTTGAACTGTTGGGCGAGGCGGTCGATCTTGACCTCGCCGATGCCGCGCTTTTCCAGCACCTTGCGTGCCGCCGCGATCCAGGCCTCGCGACTCAGCGTCTGCCGCGCCGCCTTCGCAGGCGGGGCGGCTTTGGACGGTCTCTTGCCTCTGGCAGGGGTGCTGTCCGCTTTCATCTGATCAAGACCTTCATCGCCATGCCCAACGCCTGCAATCTGTTTGCCGGCTCCGATGCGCTTCGCGACTCTTCGAGTGTCCATCTATCGCGGAACGCCGGGCTCAGGGCAATGCGCTGATCCGCTCCAGCATGAGTTCGAAGAACGGCGCCGGGTCGATGCGCCGCAGCACGTTGCAGTTCTTGCGCCGGCCGGTCACGTGCCACCAGTCGACGACGGTCATGCCGATCGTCTCCGGCGAGACGATGTCGACCGTCACCGCGCACTGGCGCTGCTCATAGATCTGCGGCGCCAGCAGATAGCCGGTGACGCAGGCATCGTGGATGGGGCGCGCCGGCGTTTCGAATTTGTGCGTGCCGTACTGGCGGAAGAAGTCGGCCAGATTGGCCGCCTCGATCGCGGCGCGGCTGCCGGTGGCGCGCAGGCGGTCGAGCCACTCGGGCGTCATCAGCGCGGTGTAGGTGCAGTCTATGCCCGCCATGGTCACCGGCACGCCGCTGTCGAACACCTTGTGCGCCGCATGCGGGTCGACGAAGATGTTGAACTCGGCCGCGGGCGTGGCGTTGCCGCCCTGGAAGAAGCCGCCGCCCATCAGCACCACTTCGCGCAGCCGGGGCACGATCCTCGGCTCCATGGTCATCGCCATGGCGAGATTGGTCATCGGCCCGAGCGTGCAGACGGTCAGCTCGCCCTCCGGTGCATCCATGATGGTCCGCACCATGTAGTTGACGGCGTGTTCGTCCTGCAGCCGCGTCACCGGCTCGGGAAGGTCGGCGCCGTCAAGACCGGTTTCGCCATGGACATACTCGGCCGTGATCAGCTTGCGTACCATCGGCGCTGGGCATCCGGCATGGACCGGCACATCGGGCCGCCCTGCAAGCTCGACGACCTTGAGTGCATTCTTCGACGTCAGGGCCAGCGGCACATTGCCACCGACCGTGGTGATGCCAGCCACGTCGAGCTCGGCCGGAGAGCCCAGTGCGAAAAGGATGGCGAACGCGTCGTCCTGGCCCGGATCGGTGTCGATGATGATCTTGCGTGGTGCCATGATGCCGCGACTCTCCTTTTGCCATCGAAAGCCTATTGATGAGGCCGTTCGGATGTGTAGAAATACAGTACTGTATCTTATGTTCAAGACAGGGTGTTCGAAAATGGATGCACAAGAGCGCGGCGATTTTTCCGAAATTCCGATCCTCGACGTTTCGGCGCTCTATGGCGACGACGAAGCCGCGATCCTGGCAACGGCGGCGACGCTGCGCCGCTATCTCGAGACGATCGGCTTCCTCTACGTGACCGGCCATCCCATTCCGCGCGCCGACGTCGAAGCCGTTCGCGAAGCCTCCAAGCGCTTCTTTGCCTTGCCCGAGGAGGAAAAGGCGAAGCTCAAGATCGACAAGAATTTCCGCGGCTTCCTGCCCTTTGCCGGCTCGACCATCGTGACCTCGTCGGTGGCGACCGTCAGCAAGCCGAACCAGAGCGAATCGATCTTCTTCATGCACGAGGTCGGCGCCGACGATCCTAGGGCCCTGGCCGAAAAGCCGCTGCAAGGTCCCAACCAGTGGCCGGACGAGGCCACGGTGGCGGGCTTCAGGCAGACGATCGAGCGTTATGTCGATGAGATGGGCACGCTTGCCCGCAAGATGGTCCGCGCCATCGCGCTCTCGCTGGGACTGCCTTCCGACAGCCTCGACCGCCATTTCGAGCAGCCGACGACCTTTCTGCGGCTGCTGCACTATCCGACCCAGCCTCAGGAAGAAGGGCTCTTCGGTTCTGCGCCGCATACCGACTATGGCTTCATCACCTTGCTGGCTCAGGACAATGTCGGCGGCCTCGAGGTCAAGAACAAGGCGGGAGATTGGGTTCCCGCGCCCCCGGTCCCGGATTCCTTCGTGATGAATGTCGGCGACATCCTGGCGCGCTGGTCCAATGACCAGTTTGTCTCGACGCCGCACCGCGTCATCAACCGGTCGGGACGCGAGCGCTATTCGCAGCCCTTCTTCTTCGATCCCTCCATGGACGAGATCATCGAGGCGCTGCCGGTCTGCGTGCCGGCCGGCACGCAGCCGAAATACGCACCGGTGCTCTATGGCGACTATCTGATGGAGCGCATCGACAAGAACTACCACTATCGCAAGAAGAAGGCGGCCGAAGCGGCAGGCGCTTAAGCGAATGTCGAGCCCGAGCAGGTCCCTGAACGGAGGCCGGCTCGGGCTTTGCCTGGTGAAGACTGCAAACAAGCAAGAAAGGGGAACAGCATGAATGCATATCTGCGAACGGCCAGCCTTGCGCTGGCGATATCCACCATGGCCTGGGGCGGGGTTTCCCGGGCCGCCGAGGTTGCGAAATCCACCGACGTCAAGCAGAGCGGAACGCTCGCTGTCGCCAACACGCTGGACTATGCGCCGTTCGAATATCTGGATGCCGACGGCAAGCAGACCGGCATCATCATCGAACTCGCGGGCGAGGTGGCCAAGCTGGTCGACGCCAAGCTTGATGTTCAGCGCACGCCATTCCCCTCGATGATCCCCGGCCTGGCCGCTGGTCGCTTCAAGATCGCCTGGGAGACGTTCTCGGCCACGCCCGAACGGCTGAAGCAGGTCGATTTCGTCATGTTCCTGAAGGCCGGTCTCGCCGTCTCGACCTCGCCCGACAAGAAGGCGAGCTTCAGCGGCGACATGCCGCTTTGCGGCAAGCGCATCGGCGTTTCGGCCGGCAGCGCCTCCGACTTCCTGGTCGACAAGCTCGGCAAGGAGTGCACCGACAAGGGCCAGGCGGCCATCGAGAAGTCGGTCTTCAACTCCTCGACCGATATCGTCCAGGCCGTGCTGTCCGACCGTGTCGACGCGCGCATGGACGATGCGACCGCGTCGAGCTATTTCGAGGTGACGAGCAAGGGCCAGCTGGTGGTGTTGCCGACGCTTTACGAGGTCGCGCCGCTCGGCATGGCGATCGCCAAGGACGATAAGGAAACCGCCGACATGATGGTGGGCGCGCTCGCCGAGCTGTTCAAGAACGGCACCTACAAGGCTATTCTCGACAAGTACGGCATGGGCGCTTACGCCATCAAGGAACCCTACTTCGTCGGGACCATGGACGCGCTGCGCGCCGAATAGAAACGACCCGGCGCCTGATCATCGGTCAGGCGCCGGCCAGCAATCAGGAGACGATTGATGGGCGTGGCCCACCCGACCGAGATCGGCGTCGAGCCGGGCGTTGCCGCTGCCGTGTCGCGACTGACCGTCGTGCCGCAGCGCCGCTATGGCATCTGGATCGGCACGGCGTTCGCGTTGCTGCTGGCGTTCCTCATCATTCGCGCCTTCGCCAGCAATCCGGCCTTCGCCTGGAGCACGGCCGCCGGCTACCTGTTCCACCCCTCGATCATGCGCGGCCTTGGCAACACGCTGGTGCTCACCGTCATCATCATGGTGTTGGCGATCGTGGTCGGCACTGTCATCGCCATCATGCGGGTATCGCCAAGTCAGGTGCTGCGCGCCTTCGCGGGCGTCTATGTCTGGTTCTTCCGGGGTGTCCCGGCGCTGATCCAGCTGATCTTCTGGTTCAACCTGTCGCTGCTGGTGCGCGAAATCTCGCTCACTGTGCCTTTCCTGGGCACGCTTTTTTCCGTACGAACAAATGATTTCATGACCCCGTTCTTCTCCGCTGTCGTTGCGCTTTCGCTGTGCGAGGCCGGCTACATGGCCGAGATCATCCGCGCTGGCATCAAGTCCGTGCCGTCGGGCCAGTCGGAAGCGGCGAGCGCGCTCGGCATGCCCTACCGCATGATCCTGAAGCGCATCACCCTGCCGCAAGCCATGCGCTTCGTGCTGCCGCCCACCGGCAACGAGGCGATCAACCTCCTGAAGATGACCTCGCTGGTGACCTTCATCGCCGTTGATGACCTGTTCTATACGGCGCAGAGCATCTATGCCCGTACCTTCGAGACCATCCCGCTCCTGATCGTGGTCGCCTTCTGGTACCTGGCCGTGGTCAGCATCATGTCGGTCGGGCAGCATTTCCTGGAGCGCCATTTCGGCCGCAGCGACACGCGCCGTGATCCCCTGGCGATGCGCGCCTTGCGCAACTTGATCAGCCTGCGCGGCGTTGCCCGATGAGCGACGTGAAGTCCGAAAATCGCGCCCGCTTCGGCGTCCCGGCCGATTCCATGGTGTTCGCGCGCGGCGTGCGCAAAACCTATGGCCAGCTTGAAGTGCTCAAGGGCGTCGACTTCGACGTGGCCGAGGGGACGGTGGCCTGCATCATCGGTCCATCGGGATCCGGCAAGAGCACGTTCCTGCGCTGCATCAACCATCTGGAAAAACTCAGCGGCGGCATCCTGTTGGTGGACAGCCAGTTCGTCGGCTACGACCTCCAGGGCGACAAGCTCTACGAGGTCAAGGACGATCTCCTGTGTCAGCGCCGGGCCGAGATCGGCATGCTGTTCCAGTCGTTCAACCTGTTCTCGCACATGACGGTGATGGAGAACCTGATCGAGGCGCCGACACAGGTGCGGCGCATCCCCGTCGACCAGGCCAAGGCCGAGGCGGAAGTCCTGCTTCGCCGCGTCGGCCTTGCCGACAAGGTCGACCGCTATCCGCGCGAACTGTCCGGTGGCCAGCAGCAGCGCGTGGCCATCGCGCGTGCCATGGCGATGAAGCCGAAGGTGCTTCTGTTCGATGAGCCGACATCGGCGCTCGACCCTGAACTGGTCGGCGAGGTGCTGCAGGTGATGCATGATCTGGCCGAGAGCGGCATGACGATGGTCGTCGTCACCCACGAGATCGGCTTTGCCCGCGAGATCGGCGATCAGCTCGTTTTCATGGACGGCGGCGTGATCGTCGAACGCGGCGTGCCGCGCGAGATGATCGCCAGCCCGAAATCGCCGCGCACCCGCGAGTTCTTGTCTCGGGTTCTCTAGGCAATTCCAGGAAAAGTGTGAAACGGTTTTCCGTCCGGAATTACGTCAAAACAAAGGAATAGAGTGGTTCGGTGTCTCCGCGAGACGATGAAACCGCTCCATCGTCCGGCTGGTCGCTTCTCACGCCGCCAGCATCGCCGCGCCGAGGCTGCGGATGATCTTGGCGAGTTCGACGCATTCACCATGCCTTGCATTGTTGCGCCGCCAGGCAAGGCAGATCATGCGTTGCGGCATCGGCTCCTGGAACGGCACGATCTTGAGGTCGGGGATGGTGCCGGCGGGTCCGGCCGCCATTTCGGGGATGAGCGTGACGCCGAGGCCATGCGCCACCATCTGCAAGAGCGTGGTCAGGCTGGTGGCGCCGTAGCTTGCCATCGCCACCGGACGGACATTGCCGCAGACCGCCAGCGCCTGTTCGCGCAGGCAATGTCCTTCCTCCAGCAGCATCAGCCGCTCCAGTGCCGGGCTCTCAGGCGGAACCGGCGGCGAGGCGAAGGCCGGATCGCCGGCTGGCACGGCGAGGAAGAACCGGTCCGGAAACAGTGCCTCGGTGGTCAGGCCCGGATGATCGAGCGGAAGTGCCGCGATGAAAGCGTCGAGCTTGCGTGATGCGGTGTCCTCGACCAGGGAGGTCGTGACGGCCTCGCGCAATTCCAGCAGCAAGGCCGGAAAATGCTTCTTCAGTTCGGGCAGGGCGCGCGGCAGAAGATAGGGCGCGACGGTCGGGATGATGCCCAACCGGAAGCGCCCCTCCATGGCCGTGCGGCCGCGCCGGGCTGTCGTTTCGACGTCGCGTATGTCGGCCAGGATGCGTTCGATACGCGGCAGAAGGGCAACCGCCTCGTCGGTCATTCGGACCGATTTGCCGCCGCGCTCGAACAGCCGGCAGTTCAGCCGTTGCTCCATCTCGGCGATCTGCGAGGACAGCGCCGGCTGGCTGACACCGGCGAGTTTTGCCGCGCGTCCGAAATGCAGCGTCTGCGCCAGCGCGTCGAAATAGTGCATCTGTCGGACAGTCAAGCCTATCATAAGAAAATCCTATCGAAATGAACAGGAAAGGCAATTTGTTTTTATCAGCAATGCGGCCTAGTCTGGAATCATTCCAGATTGGTGCGGTCGCCGGCCGGCCCCAAGATCTCGGCAAAATCAACCTCGGCAAAAACAAACCTCGGCAAAATCGGAGCACTAAGATGGACGCGAAAACCGACGACAACAGCGCGGGCAAATGCCCTGTGGCGCATGGATCCGCCGGCCGGGCCAACCGTGACTGGTGGCCGAACCAGCTGAATGTCCAGATTCTGCATCAGCAATCGTCTCTGTCCGACCCGATGGGCGAAGCGTTCGACTATGCCGAGGAATTCAAGAGCCTCGACCTCGACGCCGTCATCAAGGATCTGCATGCGTTGATGACCGATTCGCAGGAATGGTGGCCGGCCGACTTCGGCCATTACGGGCCGCTATTCATCCGCATGGCGTGGCACAGCGCCGGCACCTACCGCATCGCTGACGGCCGTGGCGGCGCCGGAGCCGGCCAGCAGCGTTTCGCGCCGCTGAACAGCTGGCCGGATAACGTCAACCTCGACAAGGCCCGCCGGCTGCTGTGGCCGATCAAGCAGAAATATGGCCGCAAGATCTCCTGGGCCGACCTTCTGATCCTGACAGGCAACGTCGCGCTGGAATCTATGGGCTTCAAGACCTTTGGCTTTGCCGGCGGCCGCGCCGATGTGTGGGAGCCCGAGCAGGACGTCTACTGGGGCCCCGAAGGCAAGTGGCTGGCCGACGAGCGCTACAGCGGCGACCGTGACCTGCAGAACCCGCTCGCCGCCGTGCAGATGGGCCTGATCTACGTCAACCCGGAAGGGCCGAACGGCAAGCCTGATCCGCTGGCTTCGGCGCGCGATATCAGGGACACCTTCGCCCGCATGGCCATGAACGACGAGGAAACCGTCGCGCTCATCGCCGGTGGCCACACATTCGGCAAGACCCATGGCGCTGGCGATGCGGCACTTGTCGGCGTAGAGCCGGAAGGCGCCGACATCGAGCAGCAGGGTCTTGGCTGGGCGAGCAAATTCGGCACCGGCAAGGGCGGTGACGCCATCGGCAGCGGTCTGGAAGTCATCTGGACGACGACGCCGACCAAATGGAGCAACAACTTCTTCGACAATCTGTTCGGCTTCGAATGGGAGCTGACCAAGAGCCCGGCCGGCGCGCATCAGTGGACGCCGAAGGGTGGCGCGGGCGCCGGCACGGTGCCGGACGCGCACAATTCGGCCAAGCGCCACGCCCCCTCCATGCTGACCACCGATCTCGCCTTGCGCTTCGATCCGTCTTACGAGACGATCTCGCGGCGTTTCCACGAGAACCCGGATCAGTTCGCCGACGCATTCGCCCGCGCCTGGTACAAGCTGACCCACCGCGACATGGGCCCGGTCGCGCGCTATCTCGGCCCGCTCGTTCCCAAGGAAGAGCTGCCCTGGCAGGACATCATCCCGGCGGTCGATCATGTGCTGATCGACGAGCAGGATGCCGAAGCGCTCAAGGCCAGAATCCTGGCCTCCGGCCTGTCGGTGTCGCAGCTGGTCTCGACGGCATGGGCGTCGGCCTCGACCTTCCGTGGTTCCGACAAGCGCGGCGGCGCCAATGGCGCGCGCATTCGCCTCAGCCCGCAGAAGGACTGGGCCGTCAACCAGCCGGCCGAGCTCGCCAAGGTGCTCGACAAGCTCGACGCGATCGCCAAGGACTTCAACGCCGCGCAGGCCGGCGGCAAGAAGGTCTCGCTTGCCGACCTTATCGTTCTCGGCGGCAACGCGGCCATCGAGAAGGCCGCGAAGGCCGCCGGCCACAGCGTGGACGTTCCCTTCTGGCCAGGCCGCATGGACGCCTCGCAGGAGCAGACAGACATCCACTCCTTCGCGCCGCTGGAACCGACCGTTGACGGTTTCCGCAATTATGTCAGCGGCAAGCAGCGGCTGACCGTCGAGGAGGCTCTGATCGACCGTGCGCAGTTGCTGACGCTCACGGCGCCGGAGTTGACCGTCCTCGTCGGTGGACTGCGTGTTCTCGGCGCCAATGCCGGGCAGTCCAAGCATGGCGTCTTCACCAAACAGCCGGAAACGCTGAGCAACGACTTCTTCGTCAACCTGCTCGACATGGGCACGGAGTGGAAGGCGACGTCCGATTCCAAGGACGTGTTCGAAGGCCGCGACCGCAAGACCGGTGAAGTCAAGTGGACCGGCACCCGTGCCGACCTCATCTTCGGCTCACACTCGCAGCTGCGCGCTCTTGCCGAAGTCTATGCGGCCACGGACGCCAAGGCGAAGTTCGCGAAAGACTTCGTTGTGGCATGGACCAAGGTGATGAACGCCGACCGCTTCGACATCGCCGACTGATCCGGACACAGCTCTGTCCGACAAAAAAAGGCGCGGGCCACGGCCCGCGCCTTTTGCATTCAGGCTCTTGAAATCAGTCCTTCTCGAAGACGCGCGCCTTGGCGACGACGCCGGCGATGGCGCCGCCGATCAGCGGTGCGACGATGAACAGCCAGAGCTGGCTGAGCGCGGCGCCGCCGGTGAACAGCGCCGGGCCGATGGAGCGGGCCGGATTGACCGAGGTGCCGGTGACCGGGATCATGGCGAAGTGGATGCCTGCAAGCGTCAGGCCGATGACCAGCCCGGCAAATGCCGTCGAGTGCTTTTCAGCGGTGACGCCAAGGATCACCGTGACGAAGGTGAAGGTGCCGATCAGTTCCCACAGGAACGCCGAGCTCACGCCCCATTTCGTCTCATCCCAGCCATTGGCGCCGAAGCCGGTGGTGTGGCCGCCGGCCTGGCCGGAAACGATGATCCACAATGCCAGCGAAGCCAGGATGGCACCGATGATCTGCGCGATCCAATAGGGGATGACGTCCTTGGCCGGCAACCGCCCGGCAAGAAAGACACCGAGCGTCACCGCCGGATTGAGATGCGCGCCCGAAATCGGGCCGATCGCGTAGGCAGCGGCGATGAGGCCTATGCCGAACGCCAGACCGATGCCTTCCTGGCCGAGTGGCAGCGCGCCTCCGAAGCCGCCCGTCACCACCGACGCCGTGCCGATGAACACCAACAGAAATGTGCCCAGAACTTCCGCCAAATAAGTTTTCATTGCCCTCTCCTCGTAGCGATCCGCCGGTCCGCGTTTTCCACGCCGCGAATCATGGTGTGAAGAGTATTACCAACCGAAAAACTTGGAAAGCAGAGCGGTTGTCCCACAGGTCGTGCTTGCGGTCGGCAGTTGCGAACATTAGACACCTTGCATTTATTGATCGATCTGCTGTTGCCGGCGCGCGAGATTTATTGATCGGACGGATTTCGGACGGCCTCTTCGTCGCGAGACGGAGCGGGGTTCAATCCGGACGCGAAAGGCTCTAAGAGCAGGCGATAGATCACGATTTGATGGAATGACCGATGCGACTGGGCGGACGGCTGGCTGCGGCCATCGAAGTGCTGGAGGACATTGGCCGGCGTCACCGGCCGGTGGCCGATGCGCTGAAGGATTGGGGCCTGTCACATCGCTTCGCTGGCGGCGGTGATCGCGCGGCCATCGGCAACATCGTCTACGACGCGCTGCGCCACAAACGCTCCGCCGGCTGGCTGCTTGGCGAAGACACGCCGCGCGCCATCGGCTTCGGCGCATTGTTGCTGGAATGGAGCCAGATGGCGCAGTCGCTCAACGACACGCTCGACGGTGACAAGTTCGCACCGCCGCTGCTCAGCACCACCGAGCTGCAGACGATCGCCGGTCGCCGGCTTGCCGATGCCCCATCTGCGGTGCGGGCCGACATACCCGATTGGTGCCAGCCGCTTTTCGAACGGGCCTTTGGCGAGGCATGGGTCGGGGAGGGCGCGGCGCTGGCGACCCGCCCGCCGCTCGACATCAGGGTCAACACACTGCAGGCCGATCGTGCCAAGGTCCTCAAGGAACTGGCCGATACCGGGGCGCAGGCCGCGCGGATCGCGCCGCTCGGTATCCGCATTCCGCCGATCGATGGCGACGGCAGGCATCCGAACGTTCAGTCCGAGCCGGCCTTCCAGAAAGGCTGGTTCGAGGTGCAGGACGAGGGCTCGCAAATAGCGGCGACGCTTGCCGGCGCCGAGGCCGGCATGCAGGTGCTGGACTTCTGCGCCGGCGCCGGCGGCAAGACACTGGCGCTGTCGGCATCGATGGACAATCGGGGCCAGATCTTTGCCCATGATGCCGAAAAGGCGCGGCTGGCGCCGATTTTCGACCGCATCCGACGCTCGGAAAACCGCAATGTGCAGGTCGTCACCAAGCCGGCCGAACTCGCTCCGCTCTCTGGCCATATGGATATCGTGCTGGTCGACGCGCCCTGCACCGGCAGCGGCACCTGGCGGCGCCGTCCCGATGCGAAATGGCGGCTGACGCAAAGGCAGCTCGATGCCCGCAAGGGTGAGCAATCCGCGATCCTCGATGCCGCCAAGGCGTATGTGAAGCCCGGCGGCCTGCTGGTCTACATCACCTGCTCTGTGTTCGACGAGGAGAACGGCGAACAGGTCGCCGCGTTTCGCGAGCGCGACAGTGGCTTTGCCCCGCTCGATCACCGCGCGCTCTGGGATAGCTGTTTTCCGGGCCACGAGGCGGCCGCGAGAATTGGCGCTGGCGTGGATATTTCGCTGTCTCCGGCGCTGAGCGGCACTGACGGGTTTTACTTCTGCGCCATGCGCAAGGTGAGTTGAACGCTGCCGTTGACAAGGAGCGCCGGTGCCCCAGTTGCAGATGCGCGGCGCCGTGTCGCTGTGGGGGTGGGATTCTTGAAAAAATATCTGTCGTTGCTGCTTTTCCTTGTCCTGGTGCTCGGTGGAGGCTTGCTGATCGGCTATGCGACGTTGCCGGGCGCCTGGTATGCATCGCTGGTGAAGCCGCCCTTCAATCCGCCCAACTGGGTCTTCGCGCCCGCCTGGACACTGCTCTACGTGCTGATCGCGGTGGCCGGCTGGAGAACGTGGGAGCGAGCACCGGCAGGAGCGGCGATGAAAATCTGGGGCCTCCAGCTCGCCCTGAATTTCCTATGGTCACCGACCTTCTTCGGCGCAAGGATGATGGGACCCGCCTTGGTCGTCATCGTGCTCCTTCTCGCCAGCATCGTGCTGTTCATCGTGAGAGCCTGGAACCGCGACCGGCTTTCGGGCTGGCTGTTCGTGCCTTACGCGGCATGGGTGGCCTTCGCCGCCACCCTCAACGCTTCGCTCCTGTGGTTGAACTAGGTCCCTCCAATGTCGTTTTGTTGCAGTGCAGCAAAAGCATTTGCCTGCCGCCCATGCCTCTGCGATAAGCTTCTCCGGCAAAACTGAAGGCAATTGCGATGGCAGCAAAGATCGTACCGGCTCCGGACTATGAGGATCGTGTCAGGGCGTCCTTCGCGCGCCAGCAGGCGATGGCCACGATCGGCGCCGAACTGACACTGGTGACGCCCGGCATCATCGAAATCGAGATGCCCTATTCCGCGGCACTGACCCAGCAGCACGGCTTCCTGCATGCCGGTGTCATCTCGACGGCGCTGGATTCGGCTTGCGGCTATGCGGCCTTTTCCCTGATGCCGGAAAATTCCGGCGTGCTCACTATCGAGTTCAAGGTCAACCTTTTGGCGCCGGGCAGGGGCGAGCGCTTCCTGTTTCGCGGCTCGGTGACCAAGCCTGGCCGCACCATCATCGTCGCCGATGGCCAGGCCTATGCTTTTGCTGTCGACGGCGAAGCCAAGTTGATCGCGACCATGACGGGGACGATGATGACGGTGGTGGGCCGCGATGGGATTGCGGGCTGATGGCTAATGTTACGCGAATTGGCGGCAAGGATGTCCTCTTCGTCATGGCGGCGCAGGCAGAATATGGTCCACATCTGCAGCGGCTGTTCACGCCCTTGATGACGGGCGTCGGCCCTGTCGAAGCCGCTGTTCGGCTTGGCGCCGAACTCTCCTGGTTGAAGTCGGAAAAGGCGTTGCCGGATCTCGTCGTGTCGCTCGGCTCGGCCGGCAGCCGGACCCTGGAACAAACGGAAATCTATCAGGCCGTCTCGGTCGGTTATCGCGACATCGATGCTTCGCCGCTTGGTTTCGAAAAAGGCGCGACGCCGTTCCTCGACCTGCCGGCCATCGTGCCGTTGCCGCTGCGGATACCCGAAATCAGGGAGGCCACGCTGTCGACCGGCGGCGCGATCGTCACCGGCGGGGCCTACGACACGATCGCGGCCGACATGGTCGACATGGAAACCTTCGCCTGCCTGCGCGCCTGCCAGCTGTTCGATGTGCCCCTGATCGGGCTGCGCGGCATTTCCGACGGCGCGGCTGATCTCAGGCATGTCGGCGACTGGACGGAATATCTGCACGTCATCGACGAGAAGCTGGCCGAGGCCGTCATGCGCCTCGAACAGGCGATCGGGTCGGGTCTGCTGCGGACTGCTCCATCCAATGGCCAGGCAAGACCCGTCTGAAAGTCAGGCTAAGCAACCCATTGCGCAGACTCATTTCTTTCTCTAAACGCTCGCCATGACAACAGCCAATCACCCCGACACCGTCCTGATTGTCGATTTCGGCAGCCAGTTTACGCAGCTCATCGCCCGCCGCATCCGCGAGGCCGGCGTGTTTTCCGAGATCGTGCCGTTCCAGTCGGCCGAAGCCGCGTTCAAGCGCATCAATCCCAAGGCCGTGATCCTGTCCGGCGGTCCGGCCTCGACATCTGATATCGGCAGCCCGCGAGCGCCGCAGATCGTCTTCGATGCCGGCGTGCCGGTGCTTGGCATCTGTTACGGCCAGATGGCGATGTGCGTGCAGATGGGCGGTGTCGCCGAAAGCTCCAACCATCGCGAATTCGGCCGCGCCTTCGTCGAGATCGAGAAGGACAGCCCGCTGTTCGAGGGTCTGTGGGCGACGGGCCAGCGGCATCAGGTCTGGATGAGCCATGGCGACCGCGTCATCGCCCTGCCGCCGGGGTTTCAGGTCTTCGGCAAGTCGGAAAGTTCGCCCTTCGCCATCTTCGGCAATGTCGAGCGCCGCATGTACGGCATCATGTTCCATCCCGAGGTGGTGCATACGCCCGATGGCGCGAGGCTGCTCAGGAACTTCGTCCACAACATCGCCGGCATCGAGGGCGACTGGACGATGCGCGCCTACCGCGAGCACGCGGTCGAGGCGATCCGCAAGCAGGTTGGCAAGGGCAAGGTCATCTGCGCGCTGTCAGGCGGCGTGGACTCCTCGGTCGCGGCGCTGCTGATCCACGAGGCGGTCGGCGACCAGCTCACCTGCATTCTCGTCGACCATGGCCTGATGCGCAAGGACGAGGCGGCGGGCGTGGTGGCGATGTTCCGCCAACACTACAATCTGCCGCTGATCCTGGTCGATGCCTCGGAAAAATTCATCTCGGCGCTGGAAGGCGAGGTCGACCCCGAGAAGAAGCGCAAGACCATCGGCCGGCTGTTCATCGAAGTGTTCGAGGAAGAGGCCAAGAAACTCGGCGGCGCCGACTTCCTGGCGCAAGGCACGCTCTATCCCGACGTCATCGAAAGCGTCTCCTTCACCGGCGGTCCGTCGGTGACCATCAAGTCGCACCACAATGTCGGCGGCCTGCCCGAGCGCATGAACATGAAGCTGGTCGAGCCGCTGCGCGAACTGTTCAAGGACGAGGTGAGGGCGCTCGGCAAGGAACTCGGCCTGCCCGAGAGCTTCATCGGCCGCCATCCGTTCCCGGGTCCTGGCCTGGCCATCCGCTGCCCGGGCGGCATCACGCGCGAAAAGTTGGAGATCCTGCGCGAAGCCGACGCCATCTATCTCGACGAGATCCGCAAGGCTGGCCTCTACGACGCCATCTGGCAGGCCTTTGCCGTGCTCTTGCCGGTGCAGACCGTCGGCGTGATGGGCGACGGCCGCACCTACGAATTCGTCTGCGCGCTGCGCGCCGTCACCTCGGTCGACGGCATGACGGCGGACTTCTATCACTATGACATGGCCTTCCTGGGCGCCGCCGCCACGCGCATCATCAACGAGGTCCGAGGCATCAACCGCGTCGTCTACGACGTGACGTCGAAGCCGCCTGGTACGATCGAGTGGGAATGATTTGGGGTCGTTCGCCAGCATTCGGGGACTATCGAGGAAACTTCATTAAACGTCTGAATTTTATCTGCTTTCGTCTCTACGTCTATCGCTGACTATCGCCCCCAAGCGGAACCATTTGACGGTAGATCTGACGGCATTCCTTTTCGCGTCATCTTCGCTGCAGAGTGATGCCGTCACTGCGCCGGACTCAAGCCTGTTGGCAGCTTTCGACGTAAGGCATTGAATCCAATGGGCTCTCCCAGAGCCTTGACGGTAAAACGAATGACGGTAAAATTAGGCATTTCACAATCCTAGATGCGCCCATTTGTCTCCTCCTATGCTCACAGACATCGCACTTAAGAAGCTGAAATCAAAAGATAAAATATACAAAGTCACTGATCGTGACGGTATGTACGCGACCGTGGCTCCTACAGGGCAGATATCGTTCCGATACGACTACCGCGTGAATGGTCGGAGAGAGACAGTGACGCTGGGCCGCTATGGTGAGGGAGGCATCTCGCTAGCAGAGGCGCGTGACCGCTGTCTTGCAGCACGAAAAATGGTGGCAGCCGGAAAATC
The DNA here is from genome assembly GCF_013170705.1 of Mesorhizobium loti. Taxonomy (NCBI): domain Bacteria; kingdom Pseudomonadati; phylum Pseudomonadota; class Alphaproteobacteria; order Hyphomicrobiales; family Phyllobacteriaceae; genus Mesorhizobium; species Mesorhizobium loti. The sequence goes on from NZ_CP033334.1 coordinate 2,942,474, forward strand.
ACCAGCCCAGGAAAAGCAGCGTGACAAGAGGCGCTTGTCTGAGACGGGGACGTTCGGCGATGCCGGCAGAAGATGGTTTAAAGGGGCGAAGATGGCGGACAGCACGCGCTCCATGCGCAAAGCCATCTTCGATCGAGACATCTTGCCGATTTGGGACAAAAGGCTCCTCACAGAAATAACATCGGACGATTTGCGGGCGCTGTGCGCAAAGGTCCGGGACCGTGGCGCACCAGCAACCGCCATTCATGTCCGGGATATTGTTAAGCAGGTCTATGGTTATGCCATTCTGCACGGCGAGAAGATCGCTAATCCGGCGGACAAGGTAGGGCCATCTTCGATAGCCACCTTCGAGGCGAAAGACCGGGCGTTGTCACCCGTAGAAATTCGAATCATGCTGAAAGAGTTGGAGAATGTGCCTACTTTGCCGACCATTCGGCTGGGCCTAAAGCTGATCCTGCTCACGATGGTTCGGAAGAGTGAGCTTCTGGACGCGACGTGGGATGAGGTCGACTTCGAGAACGCGGTATGGAGCATTCCCAAAGAGCGAATGAAGCGGAAGAAGCCACATAACGTCTACCTATCCCGCCAGTCCCTCGACATCATGATTGCGCTCAAGACTTGCGCTGCGAACTCTCGATACGTGCTTCCATCTCGCTATGACGCCGACGAACCCATGTCGCGCGCGACCTTCAATCGGATTACGATGACGATTGTGGACCGCGCAAAACAACAAAATCTGCCGCTTGCTCCCTTTACGGTGCACGATCTACGGCGGACCGGCTCCACGCTGCTAAACGAGATCGGATTCAATCGCGACTGGATCGAAAAATGCCTTGCACACGAAGACAGTCGCTCCTCCCGCGGCGTCTATAACAAGGCTGAATACGAACCGCAGCGGCGCCACATGCTGCAGGAATGGGCCGACATGATTGAAGCGTGGGCGGCTGGCAACAAACACGCACCCACACTGCAGCCGATTTCCGGGGCAGCCGTCATCCTCGATCCGATTTGACGGGCTTCGTCTTCCGCGACCGCACGTCTGGTCCCGGGGCCAGTTCGATCGAACCAGCAAAGGACGCGTTCCGGCGTTCCTGAATCCAGGCTTCGACTTCTCCCAGGTCCCAAACGACGCAGCGGGGGGTCAGATTGAACCGTCGGGGGAACTCGCCTCGTTGTTCCATTTCATAAATGGTCGTGTCCGATAACGGGACGATTTCTCGCAATTGCGATCGGCGAACGGTTCGCACGACCTGTCGCGTCTCAATGTGCGGTAGAACCGGAAGCGAGCTATCCGCTGGCGCGCCCCCTATGCCTTGGCAGCTTTCGCATTGAGTTGGCTTCTGCCGTTTGACCATGTGCTTACCGAAGGGCTCCGTCGGATCAAAGATCGTGCGTCTGCTCCAATCCAGGTATAGCTCTCAACTACGATCCAACCGTCTCCTTTGACCAGCAGGCGAGCTTTGGAGGCATCATGATAGCGAGGTCTGGAATCTTCATCGCCATGTCGCCAGCTCGTCCTCCGCACCATACGGACGCCAACAAGCCCCCTGAGCCGGGGTAGCACTAGACTAGGCAGCAAAATGTCCACGTCGACTCTCGCCGCTTGCAGCGCTGCCGATTCCGACGAAGCCGCCCCTTGATTCTGAGATGATTGCGCCCCCGGATTCCGACATGATGTCGCCCCCTGGGGCTGGAGCTCTGCTGGCTGTGATTGTTGTCATTTCGTTCGCGATTGGTGTCAAGCTTTTCGCTGTTGATTTCGGCGCAAGCTTTCGCCTGTGAGATCGATGCGATGGGCATTGTGGACGAGCCTGTCGAGGATGGCATCGGCGTAGGTCGGATTTCCGATCACGTCATGCCAGGCGGACACCGGCAGCTGGCTGGTGATGATGGTCGAGCGGCGCCCGTATCGGTCCTCGAGGATTTCAAGCAGATCATGACGGGCCTGATCGTCGAGCGGCTCAAGTCCCCAATCGTCGAGGATCAGGAGCTGGACGCGTCCGAGCGTGCGTTGCAGTCGCGCGTAGCGTCCGTCGCCCCGGGCCAGCGCCAGATTGGCAAACAGGCGTGGAACGCGCTGGTAGAGGACGGAGCGATCATCCCGGCAGGCCTTGTGGCCGAGCGCGCAGGCCAGCCAGCTTTTGCCGACTCCTGAAGGGCCGCAGATGGCCAGATTGTCATGGGCGTCGATCCAGTCGCCGGCGATGAGCTTGACGAACAGCGCGCGGTCGAGACCACGCTCGCTGCGATAGTCGACATCTTCAGGCGCGGCCTGGTGGCGGAGCTTTGCGAAGCGCAGTCGCGCGGCGAGCTTGCGGTCGTATCGCGAGTTCCACTCACGATCGAGCAGCAGGCCGAGCCATTCGGCATGGGAAAGCTGCTCCGCCTCAGCATTGGCGGCCAGTTCGTCGAATGCCCTGGCCATACCGGCCAGGCCCATGGCGTGCAGGCGGTCGAGGGTAGGATGTGCAAGCATGAAGTTCTCCTCTTCAGTGGTAGTAGCGTGAGCCTCGGATGTTGGGGTGTTCGATGGGATCTCGTGCCGCCGGACGCGATGCCGCCGTCTGGTCGAGCCGGTTGTCGAGGATCGACCGCACGAAGCCGTAGGTGCGCGCGCCAATCTCGAGCGCGCGCCCGCAGGCGGCGTTGACGCGCTCCCGGCCGAAGCCCTTGACCAAGCGGATGATGCCCAGGCAGGCCCGGAAGCCCTGCTCGGGATGCGGGCGATCGGCAAGGATGCGCTCGCACAGCAGCGCCGCGTTGGAGCCGACCGCGGAAGCTTCCCGGGTGATCCGCTCGATCGTCCAGTCGGCAAACCTTCGATGTGAGGACGGCATGTGCGCCGCCACGGTCGTATGCCGGCCATTGCCGCTTCGCATGTGGGCAGCGATCCGCTCGCCCTTGTGGAACAGCTCAATGGTGTTGGCGGTGATCCGCGCCTCGACCTGCTCGCGCGCCAAGCGATACGGCACTGAGTAATAATGGCGTTCGATCTCGACATGATAATCGAGCCCGGCCCGGCGTACGCGCCATTCGGCATAGACGTAGCGCTCGACGGGCAGCGGGCGCAGCGCCGGGCGATCGATCTCCTCGAACAGCTGACGCCGCGTCCGGCCGACCCGGCGCAAGATCCGACGATCGTTCAGATCGGCAAGCAGTTCGCCGATCGCGGCGTTGACGTCGGCCAGGCTATAGAAGACGCGGTGGCGCAGGCGGCCGAGCAGCCAGCGCTCGACAATAAGCACCGCCGACTCAACTTTTGCCTTGGATAAAGCCGTCAACTGCAGCCCGTATGGGGACGACCGGCCTCACGGTCCGCATTACGCATCCATTCCACCCTCTTAAGGGCCAGACTTTCGAGGTGATCAGCCGCAGCCCGCATTGGGGCGACGACCGGGTGATCTACAGGGCGGCGGACGGGACCTTGCCCACGATTGCCGCCGCAATGACGGACATGGAGCAGCCTGACGCATTCCGGCGCGTCGCGGCCGGGCGCGCGGCGTTCCGGACGGTCGACCTATTGGATTTGCTGACGCTGCTGGATCGGGTCTCTGCGCCGGTGGAGGCGAAGGATGCGTAAGGTTAAATACGCCGCTGGTGTAAGGCAAATTACGCCGCAACGCCTGCTCGGATACCGCAGGTATGCCCAGAATTGCAGGATTTGTCTCGGGCACCGTGAAGCGACCTTGTTTGACGTCTCACCAGGTAAGGCGTATTTATATTTACGAATCAATTTGGATGATGGTCATGGCGAAGCCAAAGCCAGGACGACGCGACCCAAAGGCCGAGGCCTTGGCCCGCGACGGCGCACTCAACCCCCACCCCGAGGCCGTGCGCGACACCCTGTTTGCCGGCAATCCCTTCTTCGATGCCAGGGACCTTGTGCAGGTCCGCTACGAGATGGTGCGCCGCCATCAGGCCGATCGCGTGCCGATCAGCGACGTCGCCAGCGCCTTCGGGGTCTCGCGGCCGACCTTCTACAAAGCTCAGAGCGCCTTGGCCGACCAGGGCCTCGCCGGGCTGGTGCCCCGGCAGCGGGGTCCAAAGGGCGGACACAAGATCTCTGCCGAGGTCATCGCCTACATCGACCAACTCAGGACGACGAGGCCCGACCTCACCGTGCCGCAATGTGTAGACGCTATCGCCACACGCTTTGGCGTCAGGGTGCACCGGCGAAGTCTGGAGCGGGCCACGGCGCCCAAAAAAAAACCACTCGATCTGCCTTAACCGTCCGCGCGACCAGCCTCGTCGGCACATACGAACAACTGCGCGCCGCGGTGCTCAGCGCCCGGCTGATCACCGGATCAGGACTCGTAACCCTGCGCCGTCAAGGCATGGTCGCCTGGATCAAGGCCGCAACGACAACACCCAACTTTACGCCGCCTTGCCCGGTACATCGCCCCCCGTCGGCAGGCGCGATCGCCACCAGCGAGCTTACCCTCATCCTTGCCAGCCTTGTTGTCACGCTAACCGCGGAGCCAGCACATGCCTGACCTCAAAGTCACCGCCGATCACCTTCGGCGCGACGCCTACCTCTACATCCGTCAGTCTACGCTGCGACAGGTCGCCGAGAACGGCGAGAGCACGCAGCGACAGTATGGGCTGCGTGATCGCGCCATTGCCGCCGGTTGGCCGGCCGAACGCGTCCACGTGATCGACTGCGACCTGGGCAAATCAGGATCCAGCGCCGTTGCCCGCGACGGCTTCCAGGAACTGGTCAGCGAAGTAGCCCTCGCCAAGGCCGGCGTCGTCATGGGGCTGGAGGTCTCGCGCCTGGCCCGCAACTCCGCCGACTGGCACCGGCTGCTTGAGCTGTGCGCCCTGACCAGCACCCTCATCCTCGATGAGGATGGCGTCTACGATCTATCATGTTGATACCCTCATTCGGTAGCGGATTGAGTAAAGTCGAGGTGTTGCCGCACGCCGGATTTGAGCTCTTTTATTGCGGCGATTGTTGCAGCGGCATCTGGAAACAGAACGCGTTTGTGAGTGGCGCTTTGGTGGATACTGATCACGCCATTGCGGATTCGATGCCGGATCCAGGATCGAGAAACGTCCGCCGCCATCGCTAATTCAGACACCGATAGCCACCCGGGAATGTGGTAAGAGCGGGCTGGTGTAGACTGCCTCAATACGCGATGGCCTTGTCGGACGACCTGGACGGTGCGCACAGGAACGTAGCTGCGGCGCGGTGAGCGGAAACCTTCCTTAGTCAGTCTGGCCGCTATTGCCGTGTCGTCGAGCCCTTGATGAGCCAGTTCGAGCAGCCGGACCTTCATCTCGGCGCCGCGAGACAGGGCGCTCAAGGCATGAACTCTCGGCTCGACCTCGCGTTCGGTAACTTCACCGCCTCGCCAAACGATGCGGATCGTAATCCGATCTCGGACCACCCGTTGCAGGATCACTTTGTCGATCAAGCTGCGTATTAAGGCTTTCTTGCGTCCCCACTCTATGTCAGGTCTCTGCCAAAATTCAGGAAGTTGCGAACCGGCAGCGATAAAATCATTCTGTTCTGTCGGCGTCAGATCGTCAGATTGACTTTGCATCGCGCGACGGCGCTCAAGTGCATCCTCCGCTTGACGAAGCTCACGCAGAGCCCTCTCCCAACGGCGCTCCAACTCTGCCGCGATCAACCGATTGTCTGGGTCAACCCGATCGTATTGCCGTTCTGCGAGCAGCGCTTGATAACGCAGCCGTTTGATCTGCTGCTCTTCAGCGCGCTCAAAAGCCTCGTCTGCCTGCTGACGAGCATCTTTGGCGTGCATCAAGTCGGCCAACTCAGCCGGACTGGCCGCCGCGAAGAAGGCCTCAACGACGCGGGCGTCGATGGGATCGGCTGGCAAATGCTGGCATAAGGCTCCGCCCTGGCTGCGTGCCAGGAAGTTGCAGACGTAACGGTTGCCGTTCTTGTATTCAACGCCCATTTTATGGCCGCATCGCCCGCACCAGACAATGCCTTGCAACACCGCCGCGCCATCACGCGGCGCACCGCGTGTCTGGTTTCGTCGGTATTCAGCATGATTGTCAGTCAGCATGGTCTGGATCCGCTCGTAACGCTCCCAATCGAGATAAGCAGGATAGCGGTCTTTCACTACGATTTTCCACTCTGCCATTGGCCGGCGTCGCGAGATGATCTTACCACTTGCATATCTGGCGTGACAGGACTGGGTGCGGCCATAGACGAAGGCGCCGGCATAGGCCGGGTTCTTCAACATCCCGGCAAGCATGCTGGCGGTTGGGACGCGCCAGACAACGTCGCCAAAGCGATTTCGCCGCGGTATGGTGAGCGCACGATCCCGCAAGGAACGGATCACTTTTCCGACGGTGCCCAACTCCCAAAATGCAGAGAATATCAGGGCAATCCGGTCCTGCACTTCCTGGTTTGAATCCTTCATCACGACACCATTGGCGTCCCGCTCCAACCCGGCTGGTAACAGCAATGCCAGCTCGCCCCGCTCAGCCTTGCTGAGCAAACCGGCTGTCAGGCGGCCACGAAGCGTGTGCAATTCCACTTCCGAGATCGTACCCTTCAGGCCAAGCAACAAGCGCCCGTTGGCCGAGCCCGGGTCGTAAATTCCGTCGCGGTCGCCGATGAGGCATTGCCGATAGCCGCATAAATCGAGGAGTGGGTACCAATCGGAACAATTGCGGGCAAGGCGTGTCACTTCGTACGAGAGAACGATGCCAACTTCACCCAATGTGACGCGTCCAAGGAGATCTTTGAAGCCGGCCCGGTGAGCCGCCGCAGCTCCACTCTGGCCAAGGTCCGCGTCGATCACTTCGATATTGTTTTCGTCCCAGCCGAGATCTCCCGCACGCTGATGCAATGCATATTGCAGCCGTAGGCTTTCCTGGTTGTTGACCATCTGATGTGGTGTCGATTGCCGGATGTAAATCACGGCTTTTCGGCACAAATGCTGGGTCGTTATCAGATCCGACATCATGGCTCGCCCTCCAGAGAACCATGCGGGTCCGATAGGGGTGATTCGGTTTCTGACGTCAGGCTATCATGCTCAGGTATATCGACGGAACTTTGCGGCGCCTGCGCCTTTGCAGAGCAGACCAGGCGAATAAAATCGCGAACGCTCGTAGTTGAAAGCTTGGCTGACGGCAGATCTGGTGCCGATGGATACAGATTGGTGGCCGAGATCGGAATCTTCAGGAAAATATCATCGCGGTAAACGACAAGAAGCTGACGATAGGGGTCGGCGCCGCTCGGTCTGCCCGCCAAAATGAAATCGCGCCCATAAAGTGGGTGCGTCGGATCGGTAACTGCTATCCGTTGATCATCCCCAAATCTAATTGGGGCATTAAGATGTGTGTTCGTACGACCCGGCCAGCTTCAACGACAGACTTCTTTTGGGTTTGAAAGGAACGATGTCGGAAGCGGAGTTGCACTTCCTCAAGGCGCGCATGCGAGGCGGCCAACTCAACAAGGCAAGCCGCGGCGATCTGAAGATAGGGCCGCCCGTGGGCTTGGTCTACTTGCCCGATGGCACCCTCGCACTCGACCCGGACGCCGAGGTCCAGGCCGCGCTCCGCATGGTGTTCACGACCTTCGAGCGCCTGGGCAGCGCAACCAGAACCGTCAAGTTCTTCCTCGATGAAGGCATCCTGTTCCCGCGACGACTGCGCAAGGGATCGCACAAAGGCGAACTCATGTGGGCGCCGCCACGGCACGCCCGCATCCTCCAGGTCCTGCATAATCCGAGATATGCCGGCGCCTTCGTCTACGGTCGAACGCGTGGACGGCCCCGGCCGGGCGGCGGCGTCTCGCAGATCAAGGTGGATATGGCTGACTGGCGGTTCGTGATCCCCGACGCGCACCCGGGCTATATCGACTGGGAGCGCTTCAAGGCCAACCAGCAGCGTCTCGCCGACAATGCGCAAGCCTACGGAATGCAGCGCCACGCCGGACCGGTCCGCGAAGGATCCGCCTTGCTCCAGGGCAGAGTTCTCTGCGGCCTGTGTGGCGCGCGCATGGGCGTCCATTACAGCCAGGAGCATGGTCAGCCTGTCCCGACCTATATCTGTCAGGAGACCGCCACCCGCCGTGGCGGCAAGGTCTGCCAGTCCGTGCCCGGCAAAGTCGTCGACCCGGCGGTGGGTGCATTGCTTGTCGAGCTGATGACGCCGATGACCCTTGAGGTCACCCTGGCGGTGCAGCGCGAGCTTGAGGCACGCGCCGCCGAGATGGACACGTTGCGCCGACAACATATCGAGCGGACGCGTCATGACGCCGAGCTCGCCCGGCGCCGCTACATGAAGGTCGATCCCGACAATCGCCTCGTTGCCGACACTCTCGAGGCCGAGTGGAACGAGAAGCTGCGGCTCCACACCGACGTCGTCGAGGACTATGAACGACGCGCGCCCGAGGAAGCCGCCGCCCTCGATGCCGAGACGCAGCAACGCGTCCGCGATCTTGCCGAGCAGTTCCCGCGGATCTGGAGCGATGCCCGCATCGACGTCCGCGAGCGCAAGCGCATCCTGCGGCTGCTGGTCGCCGACGTCACCCTGGTCAAGGCCGAGACGATTACCGCAAACGTGCGACTATCCGGCGGGGCGACCCGCACCTTGACGCTGGAGCGGCCTTTGCCGATCGCCCAGATCCGCAAGTTCAAGCCTGAGCTCGTCGCCGAGGTCGACCGCTTGCTCGACCGTCATTGCGATCGCGAGATCGCCGATATCTTCAATGAACGCGGTCAGCGGACCTGGGAAGGCAAGCCGTTCAGTCTCAAGAAGATCGCCTTTATCCGTGGAGCCTACAACCTGCCCAGCCGTCGCCAGCGTCTGCGGGATTGTGGTCTGCTCACCACCCAGGAAGTGGCCGAACACTTCGCTATCGCCGAGACCACGGTGCATCAATGGGGGCGCCAGGGGCTCATCACCAAAGTCTGCAGCGACAGTCTCAACCGTGGTCTGTGGGACATTCCTCACGACCTCGAGATCATCAAAGGCCGCCCGGGCCGAAACGCCGTTGCCGCCCGCCGTGCCTCAATTACCGTGCCATCAACCGAACAGGACTCACTATGAAACAATTGCCTTATCCCGGGGACGTCTTGGCCTGGCCGCGAGGACTGCGGTGCCGTAATGGGCCGCCATCTCGGCATAGCTGCGGTTGACTTGCGGGTCGTATCGGCAGGCCTTGATCACCGCCACCTTGGCATTATCGGGGACGAACAGCGCCGGCGCGCCGCCGAAGGCCTCCAGCGCATGCACATGGCACTCCATCCAGTCCGGCAGCGTCTCGCTCCACCGGGCCTCGGCATAGGACAGGCTCGAGGCGCCAAGGACCGCGATAAACAAATGCGCCTGCCGGGTCTTGCCCGTGAGCCGGTCGACGACCACCGTCACCGTGTCGCCGGCATAGTCGACAAACAGCTTGTCGCCGGCAGCATAGTTCTGCCGCATCGTCACCGGCAGCCGTGCCGCCCAGCCCCGGTAAAGATCGCAGAAGCGGCTGATATGTTCTGCAGAACATATTGCAGAGCGTTTTTAGCTTGGCGTCGCGCTGAAGGGCGGGTGGCGAGAGCGCGCTGGGGTGGATCGCGACGGTGAGCTAAAAACGTGTTGGACTAAGCCGCTGGCACGGGTGGGCGCTATGGGTTTTCAATTGGGGCCGCACCCGTGAACAGCCATCGCGCGGCGGTGCGGATGCGGTCGCGACGCGGTGATTGAAGGCGTGGCGTGCGCCGAAAGCGGCACGGATATCGTTCCGGCATGTGACGATCGGCGCCGCGCCTTGCCTGGGAGAAGTTGCCGGTGATGACGGCGCACACTTTTGCGGGACCGGCTCAGTTTGGCTTCCGAGCGGGCCGGCGCGATGCTGATGACAAGGAGGGCGACGCCCCTGCTTCATGACGTGTCCTCGTATGGCGGGCGTCCGGTGACGCCCTCGAAGATTTCGATGATGATCATCTGGCCTTGACGACAGGCCGGGCATTGCCTGAGGGAATGCCCGGTGATGTCCTCGTAGCGGTCGCGAAGAGCGTTTTTAGCTTGGCGTCGCGCTGAAGGGCGGGTGGCGAGAGCGCGCTGGGGTGGATCGCGACGGTGAGCTAAAAACGTGTTGGACTAAGCCGCTGGCACGGGTGGGCGCTATGGGTTTTCAATTGGGGCCGCACCCGTGAACAGCCATCGCGCGGCGGTGCGGATGCGGTCGCGACGCGGTGATTGAAGGCGTGGCGTGCGCCGAAAGCGGCACGGATATCGTTCCGGCATGTGACGATCGGCGCCGCGCCTTGCCTGGGAGAAGTTGCCGGTGATGACGGCGCACACTTTTGCGGGACCGGCTCAGTTTGGCTTCCGAGCGGGCCGGCGCGATGCTGATGACAAGGAGGGCGACGCCCCTGCTTCATGACGTGTCCTCGTATGGCGGGCGTCCGGTGACGCCCTCGAAGATTTCGATGATGATCATCTGGCCTTGACGACAGGCCGGGCATTGCCTGAGGGAATGCCCGGTGATGTCCTCGTAGCGGTCGCGATAGTCTTTTGCGGATCGGCTGTCCGACGGCTCGGGAACCGGCATGCCGAGCAGGTCGCGGCACTGGGCGAGCTTTTGCGCGCGATAGCGATTGCCGAGGAAGCCGAAGTAGCGGATGCGATGGAAGCCCTCGGGCAGGACGTGTAGCAGGAAGCGGCGAATGAACTCGTCGGCCGCGACAGTCATGACCTTCTGCCGACTGCCGTGCCGATAGTCCTTCCAGCGAAAGGCGACTTTCCCGTCCTCGATGGCGACGAGGCGATTGTTGGAAATGGCGACGCGGTGGGTATAGCGGCCGACGTAATCGAGGACCTGTTCGGGTCCGGCGAAAGGCGGCTTGGCATAGACGATCCACTCGGCCTTTCGTAGCATCGCCAAATAACGCCGGAAGGCGTTGCGCTCGCTCAAGGCCTGCAAGTCAGAGAAGAACTTCAACTGGCCGGCCTCGAAGGCTTTCGTAAGATGCTCCAGGAACAATCGTCGGAACAGACGCGAGAGCACCCGGACGGGCAAGAAGAAGCCGGGCTTGCAGGCGATCCATCGATGGCCGTCGCGAGACAAGCCTCCGCCGGTGACAACGCAGTGCAGATGCGGATGATGAAGCAGGTTTTGGCCCCAGGTGTGCAACACGGCGAAGAAGCCGATCTCGGCGCCCAGGTGTTTGGGATCGGCGGCGATGGTGCGCAGCGTCTCGGCGGTGGCGCGGAAGAGAAGACTGTAGACGAGTGCCTTGTTCTGATAGGCAATGGCGGCAATGGGCTCCGGCAGCGTGAAGACGACGTGAAAGTATTGCGTGTCGAGAAGCTCGGCGCGACGATCCTCCAGCCATTGTGCGCGGGCCAGCGATTGGCAGCGGGGGCAATGCCTGTCGCGGCAGCTGTTGAAGGCGATGCGTCGGTGGCCGCATTGATCACATGCTTCGACGTGCCCGCCGAGCGCGGCGGTCCGGCACAGTTCAATCGCCGTCATGACACGGCGCTGGGCGGTCGACAGCGACGCATCATGCTGTGCGCGATAGGCCTCGCCGTAGCGGCGGAAGATATCCGCCACTTCCGGCCCCGAGCGGGCCATTGCCGCTCAGAAGTATTGCGGTTTGGCGGGTGGCGACAGGATGGGCGCTGGACGCGGTAAGAGCTCGAAGGGGCTCGACGTGGCGCAGACCTTGTTGGTGGCAATCCGCAGGTAATGGGCGGTGGTCGCGAGGCTGCGGTGACCGAGCAGCAGTTGAATGGTGCGCACGTCGGCGCCGGCCTCCAATAGATGGACGGCGAAGGCGTGCCGCAAACTATGGGGCGTGACCGGTTTGGACAATTCGGAGAGGTCGCGCGCTTTCGCGCAGGCTTGTCCCACCGCACTCCTGGTGATCGGCTGGCTGGCGCGATCGCCGGGGAAGAGCCACGCCTTTGGCCGCCGCATCTTCCAATAGTCGCGCAGGATCTCCAGCAGCTTGGGCGACAGCATCACATAGCGGTCCTTCTGACCTTTGCCCTGTTCGATGCGGATGACCATTCTCTGGCTGTCGATGTTCGTGGGCTTCAGCTGCACCGCCTCCGAGATGCGCAAGCCGGCGGCATAGCAAGTGGTCAGGATGGCGTTGTGTTTGAGGTCGAGGACGCAACCGAGGAACCGCTGAACTTCGTCGGGACTGAGGACGATCGGCAGCTTCTGCGGCTTCTTGGGAAGCGGCAGGACCTCTTCAGGCGCCCAATCCCGCTCGAGCGTCACCTTGTAAAGAAACCGCAGCGCCGCAATGGCGGTGTGGATCGAGCCGGGCGATAGCTTCTTCTCATTGGTCAGATAGACCTGATAGGTCCGAATGTCCTCTCGCCCGAGCAAGTCCGGCGACTTGCCGAAGTGGCGGGCAAACAGCGAGACCTGCTGAAGGTAGGAGAGCTGGGTATTGAGCGAAAGGTTGCGCACCTCCATGTCCTCGCTCATGCGCTGGCGAAGTTGGGTCATCACAAGCTCCTTTGTCCGATGGAATGGGCTGCAAGCAGCCACTCCATGCTGACGCAGTCGGAGCTTGTTGTGGACACATGACCAGCGCGACAGACGACGCGATCAACACCACGCCGGTGGCACACCTCCTTGCCGCTCCGCAATCGCGGAGCGGGTTAGTCCAACACCTGTTATGTTGCGGCCAGATTTATGTTGCGGTTGCAGGGGATGAGCCAAGGCTCTCGGTGACTTCCTTGGCCCAAGCCGCCACATAAGAAGAACGGCGATGGTAGTTGCCTACAATGCTTTCAGGAATGCCATCAATGACGGCAGGGATCGTTGCCGTGGGGGCTCTTTCAAGCCGCTAATATCAACCTTGGCCAACGCCTTGGCCTTCATATCCAGATCCACCTCGGCGTAGATGTGCGTGGTGTCCAACGACACATGGCCCAGCCAAGCGCGGATCGTGTTGATATCGACACCTGCACGCAGGAGGTGGACGGCTGTTGTGTGCCGAATCGTATGGGGGCTGACGCGCTTCGTGGCCAGGGTCGGAACGGTTTTGCTTGCCATGGCAGCATATTGCGTCACGACGCGGTGTATTCCGAACCGCGTCAGAGGCTCCTTCATCCGCCCCAGAAAGACCGCATCGCTATTATCCCGATCGGTCGCGAGGCCGGCCAGCGATGTTGCCGTCGCTGGCCACAATGGGCAGATCCGGATCTTGTTTCCCTTGCCATGAAGGCGCACTGAAGGAGACGCGCCCAGTTGAAGATTACCGACCGTCAATTTTGCTGCCTCATCCGCGCGAGCACCGCTGTTGTACAGGAATAGCAGCAGAGCATGGTCGCGCGCGCCCAGAGTCGTACGCCTGTCGGGTTGACCGAGAAGCGCATCCATCTCGGCCTTTTCGAGATATCCAATCGCGGCCTTTGCCGTCTTCTTGAATGGTATTGCCCTTATCTCGGAACACCAGGCCAGGTGGACCGGCGAACGCATGCCGATGAAGCGTGCCAGTGAATGAATGGTCGCAAGCCGTTGATTGCGGGTCGCATCGCTGCATCGGCGATCACGTTCCAGGTGGTCCAGGAACTTGCGGGCGATGTCCGGCGTCAGATCTTCGACGGTCATGCGATCGATGGCGCAGCCTTCCTGTTTGCTGGCAAACGGCAGCAACAGGGCCAGCGTGTCGCGGTAGCTGGCTTGGGTGTTGCGGGAAAGATTGCGCTCGGCGACCAGATGTTCCAGTAGAAACCGACGGATCCACGGGCCAAGGAGGTTTTTATCCTTCATGGCCGGCCCCCATCGCGTACTGTGCAAAGCGCTCGCTGGCCGCCTGGAGGAGATCCGGCGTCATCTGCAAATAGCGCTGGGTTGAACGTATATCGATGTGGCCAAGGTAGGTTGCGAGTTGCGGGAGCAATCGTTGCACGTTTTGGCCGGAGCGATACCAGGCAATCACCCGGTGCACGGCCGCCGTGTGACGAATATCGTGCAGCCGTGGCGGCCGCAGCTCGCCGATAGGGCAACTGATTCCGGCAGCTCGACGGACGTGCTGGAACCAGGAAATGACCCGCACGTAATGCCACGGCCGGCCATCGCGCGTGGTGAACAACGCAGATTCTTCCCCGCGCGGCAAAGGTAGAAGGTGCCGGCGTTCGATATGCGCAGCCAGCTCGCAGTTGAGCTTTGGTCCGATCGGCACGAGACGCGTTTTGAAGAACTTCGTGTCGCGGACGGTGATGATCTGCTCGGTCAGATTCACGTCGTGCAAGACCAAGCGAAGCGCCTCGCCGATGCGCATGCCGCTACCGTAAAGCAGCAGGAGAAGGGTACGATAAATTGTCGGCACCTGGGGGCTGTGCCCATCCTTCAGGATCGAGGTCGCGGCCAGCAGCCGACGCAGCTCTTCCGTCGAATAGACGTACGGTGTTTGTTGCGGCGGCAGCTTCGGCAATGATGTCGGCAGTGGCGAGAACGTCGCATAGCCGCGGCTGACGGCGAAGCGATAAAATCCGCTCAGGACCTTGTAGCGCAGCATCCATGTGGCACTGAGCGAACCGCTGCCTTGGAGAAAGATGGCGACCGCCTCGGGGGTAATCTCGCTGATCTCGCGATTGCCCATCACGCGGCAGAACCGGCGCAGCAACACCTCGGCGGACCCGAAACGCATGCCCAATGACCGCTGCTTGGCCAGATAGTTGTCGATGACATCGGCCAGCATCATTGGAGTTCTCCCAGGTCGAATGCAGCAACCTCGCGAAGGGCCTTGATGTTCACCTTGGCGTAGATACTGGTTGTCGCCGCGCTACTGTGTCCCAAATGATCTCCGATCTCCTTTATCGACAGACCTTCGGCAAGAAGCCGAGAGGCGCAGGCATGGCGCAGTGCATGCCCTCCGCGATGAGCCGCTTCGATTCCAAGCGCGACAAATCTGCGGTTCGCGACATCATAGATGCTCCCCGCCTTCAACGGCCGACGGGGTGCTTGCATGCAAAGGAAGATCTCTGGGCACGATGACGGCGGCCGCACCGTGTCGATGTAGCGGGCGAGCGCCTCAGCAACAGACGAAACAAGTGGATAGATCTGCAGCTGGCGGCGCTTCAGACGGAAAAGCCTGAGCGTCCGACCGGACCAGTCGATCTGATCGAGGCGCAATGCCACTACTTCCCCGCTGCGCATTCCATAGACCGCAAGCAGCAGTAGGATTGCACGATCGCGGATGTCTCGCGGCTTGTCGGTCTCGGCATCGGCCAACATGCGCTGCACGTCTGACCAGTCCGGGGCGTACGGCAGAGACTCCTGTCGATAGAGCCGGGGACGGCAAATCGATCCGGCTAGACTGTCTGCGCACATTCCCCGCTTTCCTGCGTAGCGCAGAAATCCGCGCAGAGCCGAAGCGGTATTGGCGACCGACACGCGGGACCATCGTCCCGTTGCCTGGGTAACGAAATAAGCGTCTATGTCGCCGGCCTGAAGATTGCCAAGATGCCGATTTGTCTCGTCACACCAGCGCAGGAACCTACCGATCACACGGGTCCATTGCTCGAGTGTCGATGGTGTGAATCCGCGCTCATCGCGCATCCATCTCACATAATCGTCGAGTTGGTTCTGATACTCAAACCCGGCACTCGGTTCACGCCACCAGCCGAGAAATCGAAGCCAAGGTCGTCCGATATCGACTACTCTTCGCGCCGCTGTGACCGCTCCGTGGGCCTGTTGCCTCTCAATGGCAATCCGTCGAAGTGCCTCGATGTCGATGCCTTCCGAAGCGGCATCCGGGCCGAGACGCGTGGCAATCCACAACAGCTCGTTGCGCTTTATCGTCAGCGAAGCGGGAGTCGCCCCGCATTCAGCACAGTGGCGAAGGTAACGGTCCCGCTCTTCGGCAAACGGCGTGTCATCATGGTAGTGGCCGGCCGAATGGCCGGCATCAGTCGTCAGATCCATCGCAAACCTCCATTGGAAAAGGCTTGCTACCCAGCCATTGAATTATGTTGCGTCAAGAACCCGAAGATGGCCAAGCGCCCGAGCAACAGCGAGGCTTGCGCAACATAAATCTGGCCGCAACATAACGGCTGTAGCGATAGCCGTCCGGGTGGCGCGCGATGTATTCGTCCCACAGGATCTGCAGCGTCACGTGCTTGCGCTTCAGCTCGCGATGGATCTGCGCCCAGTCAGGCTCGACGCTGCGGCGGTGCCCCGTCTTTGTCCCGGCAGCCTTGTAGAGCGCGGCCTCCAGAACCGTATCGGTAATCTCCTCACCGAGTGGCCACACCAGCCCGGCAGCCTCGGCGCGCCGCAGCGTCTCGCGCACCGTCGAGGGCGCGGCCCCGACCCGGTACGAGATCGCCTTGTGGCCAAGGCCTTCTTCAAATCGGTATCGCAAAATCTCACGGACGCGCCGCATGGTCAGTCTCTCCGCCGGCATCTGGTTCCTTCCTCTGGACAATCCCAAGGGAACGAACCTGTAACCGGCAGAGCACCCGGCCCAAACACCGCCACGAGGGGGGCGGCTTCATCTCGGAATCAGGGGGCGACTATTTCTCGGAATGAGGGGGCGGCATCATTTCGGAATACGGGGGCGGCATGCCTCGGAATCAGCACAGCGCCCACAAACCGAGTGCACACGGGCAATTTGCAGGCCCGAATGGCCGCCTCTCCGCATGACTCCGTTCGGGAGTGCTTTCGGGATGCGAACTGGCGAGCCACCTCCCCACGCCCGAGTTTCTACGATGTTGTGCCGTACCTCTAGCTCTTCCAGGTCAAAGGACGCACTAGAAGGACAGCAATACTGACTTATTTGCTTGTGCTTCCCTGCTCACAGCACGGGAATCTCTGTTTACTTGCCAAACAAGTTCTGCATAAAAAAGAGGCAGGCGCCGATTCGGTAGCCTGCCTCTGTCTTTACGCGTACTCGCGGTCAATGTGGCGCCGAGTGGACGAACAAAGACCGCGAGTCCGCTCCCTAGCAGGTCGGTAGCTAGCGTCCTGAGGCTTCATTGGCAAGCCACAGGAGTAAAGACTAATGGCGAAGAATCCTCCCCTTCGGCCTGGTCAACCCGCTCCACGGTCAGGTCAGTACGAAATTACTGGCCCACGTGGCGGCAAGGGACCGGAAAGAACAGTGACTCGCAATGAGCCACTACCGCCGACTCCGTCAAAGGGATCCACTTACAAGCTTGTGGATCCGACCAAGCACGGAAAATAAAATGACGGCGGGCTTCGGCCCGCCGGTTTCACGATTAGCGGAGGGACGAAATGGTTAAGAAGATTGAAGTTGTTAAAAGGCCTGCAGGTGACGGGAAGACTCGCACTGGCGCAACCAACGAAACAAAATCTCTGAGTACCGATCACTACAAAGCGCGGCTGGGCGTGAAAAGCGGCGGGAAGAAGTCTTGAGCCTCAGCAATTTGGCCGATCTCTTCACAGTGATCGGCTTTCCTCTTGGCTTGGTTGGCGTCGGACTAGTTTTATACCAAATGCGAACCGACAAATTGTCAGCCTCTGCAGGAGCCGTGGCTACACTACACGAGAATATTCGCGTACGGATCGACATGTTGTCCCGCTTAGATCCGACTCTCGGCGATAGCGAAAACCCTGAATGGGCCGGTGCCTTTCGCGACCTCCTAAACGATCTGGAAGTAGCTTGCGCCACCTACCTTGATAGCCAATTCAGCGGTAGGACTGGAAAGCTGGCCGAATTCCTCATTCACGACATGTTGAAGTTGTTCCAAGATGATGAGTCGCTACGGGAGCATCTAGCAGGCTGTTGAAGAAGTGTCCCGTTTGGCTTTGAGGATGGCCTCATCGCCATTGTGATAGGCGAATGTGATCTCGATGGAGCCGTCGTCGAGTAGTTCGGCGGAGCCATCACCAGTGGCTTCGTCCATTTCGTCGAAGCCGGCCCATGTGAAGAATACCATCGAGGGACCGTAGTTGAGATCGAGGCTGGCTTGCAGAGCGCCAAAGGCGATCTCACCGGTGTTGTCGGCCCCGATGGTGACCATGGCGGGACCGCAGAGGCTGAGATAGCCGCAATCCCACAGATCGGCCTCGACGATATGCCAGCGGTCAATCAGCTTGCAGTCCGCCGGCGCGCTCATGTCGGCACCGCGATCAACTTGGGCAGCCGCACCAGATTGTAGGCGGCAGCCGCGAAGGTGAAGGCCCATCCGACACGGTCGCGACCGCGGAACTTCGTCTTCTCTTGACCTGCGATGACCTTGATCCAGCCGAACGCCTCCTCGATGCGTTTGCGGATGCGCTGGCTGACGACATAGCCGACGTGCCGGGTCGTGCGACGATCTATAGCGGAACGGCGCCCGTTCGTGTTCTGCGCCACGTGTGGCGTCACCTTCATCGAGCGCAACTCGTTAATGAAGTCCTCCGCGTCATAGGCCTTGTCGGCGCCGAGGGTGATGGCTTGCGGTCGCTCGGCGCGGGGTTCGATCATGTGCAGAGCCGCCACTCGTTCGGCATGCCCGTCGGCCAGCGTCAGGCAGGCATCAACCAGAAGACCATGCCGGTTCTCCATCAGCCCGTGCCCCATGAAGCTGAGCTTGGCCTCCTTGCCTTTCCCCTTGCGGAACAGCCGAGCATCACGATCAGTGGTCGAGGCATGCGTCTCGTTCGAGCGCTTCTGGCCATGGAAGTCCGCCTCCTCATTGCGCCCGCCACCCGACGGTGGCTCATCCAAGCCGTCCTTCCGCTTGAAGCTCTTCATCGACGCCCAGGCCTCGATCAAGGTGCCGTCGACTGAGAAGTGATCCGTGGAGAGAAGCTTCTTCACCTTGGGCTGCGCCAGGACAGCGTTCAAGAACTTCGCCGCGATGTCGCCCTCCAGCAGCCGGTCGCGGTTCTTCGAGAAGACCGAGTGATCCCAGGCCGCGTCGTCAACGCCGATGCCGACGAACCAGCGGAACAGAAGATCGTATTCCAGCCGCTCCATCAAAAGCCGTTCAGAGCGGATCGAATAGAACGCCTGCAACAGCATTGCCCTGAGCAGCTTCTCCGGCGGGATCGAAGGTCGCCCGATCGGCGAATACAGCGCCGCGAAGTCCCGCTCTAACGCTGCCAGCGCCTCATTCACTATCCGACGGATCGCGCGCAGTGGATGATCGCGCCGAACCCGCGCCTCGAGATCAACGTAGCTGAACAACTCGCCAGTTCGATTGTCGCCGCCGCGCACGATTCACCCTCCGCATTCTCGCGAAATGAGTGAATCACGGAGCTACCCCAACCGCGAGCCCCTTTTTCAACAGCCTGCTAAGGGCTGCAATCCACGATCCAGATACATTTGCTAACATCAGGGATTTTTTAGCTCTGGAGAAATAGACCGAGGTGACCCCAGGGCCATCAGAGCTGGTATGCGACACCGAGCCGTCTACGAGATCCTCTTGCGTCGCTCTCTAGCGTTAACCCCAAGCGATCGGTGACGCCATATGCCACCTTCCGGCGCATCCAACCCAGTGTGCTGTTTGGCGCAGTCGGCTTTCACAAATATTGAGGCCTAGCCGGCATGAAACCTTTTATTCACAAATTTCAAAAGCGACTGGTTTTTTTATTGCGACTGCCATTGCGTAGGTTCTATGTGTTTCGTTCTGCATGGGGGTGTAGTTGTCTGACGTCGAAAAATCGGTCTTCCAGAGCGATCTGCCTCTGAGGGAGAAACTCGAGCGTGCCAGGATGGAGCTGCTCGACCTTTCCGCGCGCAATCGGCTTTTGAATGTGCCGCGGTTTTCCAAGAGCGCGAAGACGATCGACATCGTCGATGAGAAGTCGTCCGAGATTTATCGGTTGCTGGTGAACGAAGGCAAGGCCTTTACCTTCCTCGCCGGCAAGCCCGATAGACCGAAGGCAGGCCAAGAAGCCGCCGCGGATGACGAGATTGACTACTCGCCCATTTCCCTGGCTCAGCCAGAGGACGATGGGGTCGACGATCGGGGGATCTCGACGCGACATTCAGACACCAAGCTGCAAACGCGGATGACTCCCACCGGCTTGCAACGCCGGCTTCTTGATCTCTACCACGATGCCAGGACGCTAGAAGAGGAGCAGGGCGTTAACGTCCTCTTTCTGGCGCTCGGAATGCTGAAGTGGGTTGACCCGAGCAACAAGGAAAACATCCGTCAAGCACCGCTCATTTTGGTACCGGTTCGTCTCGAGCGAGGAACGGCCGGAGAGAAGTTCCGGTTACGCGCGAGGCCTGAGGATCAGAGCGCGAATCTCTCTCTCGAACTCTATCTCGATCGGATGCACAAGCTCGCCATGCCGAGCTTCGATGCTGGAGACGACTTCGACGCCTCAAAGTACCTCGATGCCGTGGCCGCAGCGATCTCAACCAAAGAAGGTTGGGAGGTGCTCCGGGACGACATGGTGCTGGGGTTCTTCTCGTTCGCGAAGTTTTTGATGTACCGGGACCTTGATCCCGAAATCTGGCCCGATGGCACTAAGATTATCGAACAGCCGAGGATCCGCTCGCTCCTTTCAGACGGCTTTGAAGCACGCGAGCCGCTGATGTCTGATGATATCGCGATCGATCCGCACATTGCGCCTGCGGAGATGTTGCATATTGTCGACAGCGACAGTTCCCAGACGCTCGCGATCCATGATGTCAGGAAGGGGCGCGACCTTGTGATCCAAGGTCCTCCCGGCACAGGCAAATCGCAGACGATTGCAAACGTTATCGCGTCGGCCGTGGCCGACGGAAAAACCGTCCTTTTCGTAGCCGAAAAAATGGCCGCGCTGGAGGTCGTTAAGCGTCGCCTCGACAATGCCGGGGTAGGTGACGCTTGCCTGGAACTCCACAGCAACAAGGCGAACAAGCGCATGATGCTGGAGGAGCTGCGCCGCACCTGGCAGCTCGGATCGCCCCGAGGCCAATTTCCGTCCGCGCTCACCGACCAGTTGTTGCAGGCGCGAGATAGACTCAATGCGCATGCCGACCGGATGCATGTACCGTTGGGCGCATCCGCCCTGACGCCGTACCAGGTGTTCGGCCAGTTAACCCGGCTCAGGCAGAGCGGGCAAAAACCCGTTGATATCGAACTCGCGGGTGCCACCGATTGGACGAGTGAGGGCGTCTCGTCACGCCGGAAGCTGCTCGACGAGGTCTCTCAGCGGATCAACGAAATCGGGCTACCCATCCACCATCCCTGGAGAGGGGTTGGCCTGGATGTCGTACTGCCGACCACCGTCGAACGGTTTATCCCACGGATATCATCCTTGCTGGATCAAGCGAAGGCCGTACAGGCCAAACTGATTGACATTGCCGCGCGGATCGAGGCCGAGCCTCCGCGAATTCTGAGCGACAGCGGCGAGATAGAAGATCGCGGGGAACTTCTTGCTTCCGCACCAGAGCTGCCCGCCGACGCGTTGGTCTCGCCGGCGTGGGACGACCAGCCGAAGGAAATCGCGTCGGTCCTTTGGACAGGATCGGATTTCGCCCGCAAATTCGAAGACGTTTCTCGGCATTTGGCGGCGACAGCGATCGATACCCCAATTGACGATCTCGAGACAGAGCTTGCGAAACTGCCATCTGAATTTCCGAAAGAAGGCTTTGTCCGCGCGCACCATCTGGCCGTTCTGCTCCCGCGATTGCGGGATGAAGCGGAGCGGTTGAATCAGGAGCTGGGGTCAACGGTTGTACCGGACACGCTGGCAGGGCTCGTTAGACTAATCGTGACGGGGGAGAGAGTTGCGGCCGCCCCTGACGCAAGTCCAGAAGCGTTTGCTGCGACCGTGTGGGACTCTGGACTTGAGCAAGCAGCAGATCTTGCCGAGAGCGTCGCAACGCTTGAGGCGGTTCAAGCAGAACTGAAGGGCAAGGTTGTCGACGCTGCCTGGAACACGGACGTAGCACCGACAAGGCAGGCCCTCGCAACCCAAACCGGACTGCTGAAGGCATTGAGCGGCGACTACCGCCGCGCCAAAGCACTTGTGCAATCCCTTCTGGTTGATTCCAACGCGCCGTAGACCGAGATCGTGCGTCTTCTAGACGTATTGATGAAGGGACAAGCGGCGGCCTCGAGGGTCCGTGATGGCGACACCTTTGGTCGTTCCGCCTTCGGAGCAGATTGGCGCCGGGAGAAATCGTCGTCGGCACCGCTCCTGGCGCTAGTGGAATGGATGCGCACGCTGAGGGGGCTTGGCTCGGAACCGCGTCTTATCGCTGGGCGGATGGCCGAACGCTCCGAAGCGGGCGCGCGGGCGCTCCGGGTTCGCAAGGTGATCGATATCGGCCGGCCGATGATCGAGGGCTTCTGGAATGATCTCGGTCACCTCGCGCCGTCCATGCTGGGTGACGTGGCTTCCGCAGAAAGAGCTTCACTGCAGCTGATGGAAGCGAAGGCGCGCTCCGTGGCACGAGCGGACGAAGCGTCTAGAGAGCTTCTGGCCATCGTGCCCGATCAGTTGTCGCATCGGCTGGAGCTCGTAAGACGCCTGGGCGCCCTACAGACGCTTGCTCAAGAGATCGATGCGGCTCACGCCCTTGGCACGTCAGCATTCGGTTCGTCTTGGCTCGGGCGAGGATCCAACTGGGCCGCGCTTACGCAGGCCGAGCTCTGGCTGAAAAATAATAGCGCACTTCGACACCTTGTCGCCCGTTTGCCTGACAGGGCCGAGATAGCGAAATCAGCTCGTGCAACGCGAGAAGCGACCCAAGCCGCGGCGCTGCAATTCAGGGCGGTTGCAAAGGATTTGAAAGCAGACGCTTCGTCGTTGTTTGGAGTAGGCGATTTCTCCGAGGTCGTGATATCCGAGTTGATTGCTCGATTGCAGGGCTGGGTCGAGCATCACGAACAGCTCTCGAAATGGGTTGGGTACGAAGAACGATCCGACACTGCCCGAAAGGCCGGATTAGGGCAGTTGATAGACGGCCTGGCCAACGGCCAGATTCCAACCGCATTTGCGCGGTCGGTTTTCGATATGGCCTATTACGAGAAAATGCTGACGGCGATGGCTTATAGAGAGCCGGAGCTAGGGAGGTTCGACGGCGAGCTTCATTCCAGAGCTGTCCGCGATTTTGCTGATTTGGACCGACAAAGGATCAAGGCTAGCGCCATCGAGGTCGTGACCGCACATCATCGGAAGATACCTCCAAGAGATGGCGGAGCTGGGCCTGTCGGATTGCTTCGATCTGAGATGGCTCGCAAGAGGGGCCATATGCCTGTCCGGCAGTTGATGCTCAAGGCAGGGCCTGCTGTCCAAGCGTTGAAGCCGGTATTCATGATGAGCCCGCTTTCGGTGGCACAGTTTTTGTCGCCCGGTCGGATGTCGTTCGACCTCCTGGTTATGGACGAAGCGTCTCAGATCCAGCCGGTGGATGCGCTCGGCGCAATTGCCAGGGCGAACCAGGTGGTTGTCGTTGGCGATGAACGGCAACTGCCGCCGACCACATTTTTCGCGAAGATGACGGGTTCGCAGTCTGAAGATGACGACGGAGAGGGTGCACAGGTCGCTGATATCGAGAGCATCCTCGGGCTTTTCACGGCTCGTGGTTTGCCGCAGCGGATGCTTCGCTGGCACTACCGCAGTCGCCATCAATCGCTGATCGCCGTGTCGAATAGCCAGTTCTACGAGAACCGGCTATTCATTGTGCCGAGCCCCTACACCCAGGAGGCCGGCATGGGGCTGCGATTCCATCACGTGCCGGACGGGGTGTTCGATTCAGGAGGGACCGGAACGAACCCGATCGAGGCGCGAGCTGTAGCAGAAGCGATCATCCGTCATGCGAAGTCGAATCCGCAGGAGTCTCTGGGCGTTGCGACTTTCTCTGTTAGCCAGCGTCGTGCAATTCAAGATGAGCTTGAAGCGCTGCGGCGATTGAATACCGACACGGAAGACTTCTTCCACGCCCATCCGAGTGAGCCGTTTTTCGTCAAGAACCTGGAGAACGTTCAAGGTGACGAGCGGGATGTAATCATTATCTCGGTAGCGTACGCGAAGAATGCCCAGGGCCATATGGCCATGCGCTTCGGCCCACTCGGTTCGGAAGGCGGTGAGCGTCGCCTCAACGTTCTCATAAGCCGGGCCAAGCGTGCCTGTGAGGTGTACGCGTCGATAACAGATGAGGACATCGACCTTGAGCGCGGAAAGGGCAAGGGGGTGTTCGCCTTCAAGCTCTTTTTGCACTACGCGAGGACCGGGCGTATCTCGCTCGCCCAGACGACGACCCGGGAGATGGATTCAATCTTTGAAGAACAGGTAGCCAACGCATTGATTGAACGAGGCTACCAGGTCCATGCGCAAGTCGGTATCGCGGGCTTCTTCATCGATCTGGCGGTTGCTGATCCGGAGCGGCCAGGGCGCTACCTACTAGGCATCGAATGCGACGGCGCTGAGTATCATTCGTCGCGCTCTGCCAGAGATCGGGATCGGCTGCGTCAGGCTGTCCTGGAAGACCATGGCTGGATCATACATCGCATTTGGAGCGCTGATTGGTTCCAACGGCCGCGCGAACAGCTCGAGCGGACAGTGGCGGCGATTGATGCTGCGACAAGAGAACTCGCTGAACGAGCAGAGTTGGGAAACCAGAGAAGCCGTGCCGCAGCCGTACGAGTCGTAACCGTCGACCGAGGTAATGTTACCGAAATCGGCTTGGAAACCGCCAACGGAACCGCGGCACCAGATCGGACCTACTCGGAAGCCCATATACAGAGACCGCCCGGCCAGTTTGAACTTCACGAGACGCCCACCGGTCTTCTGGCTGGGCTGGTCGAGCAGGTCGTGGCTGCGGAGACGCCAATCCATCTCGATGAGGTGGTATCGCGTATTCGGCTTGCGTGGGGTCTGCAGCGGGCCGGCGGTAGGATTCAGGACGCGATTGAGCGCGGCCTTATTGTCGCCGAAGCACGGGGAGCGGTGGCACGGCGGGGCGACTTCTGCTTTAAGCCCGGCGCCCCCGTTAAGCTACGGGACCGCAGCGGTGTCATGTCCCCTGGATTGCGTAAGCCCGAAATGATCTCATCGGAAGAAGTTGCCCAAGGAGCCATTGAGGTGGTGAGATCCAATCTCGGCGCGACGGAGGACGAAATTGGACCGAGCATCGCGAGGATGCTGGGCTTCAAAGCCACAAGCGCTCAATTGAGGCAATTGATTTCAACGGCGGTCGCCGCTGCTGTCGCCAAGGGATCGTTGCGGTACCAAGACGGGCTGCTGATAGACGGCGCAAACGCTCAGTAAGAAATCAGCGAAATGTGAGGGTGGGCTTAATCGCCCTCGCTAAATCAGAGCGAACCTGGGACGAACCCTGTCCCTTGGCTGGAGACTGAATGGCATTTCGATTTGTTCACACGGCCGACACCCATCTCGATTCACCGCTGCGTTTGTTCAGCGAGTTGTTACGCTAGTTTCGATGAGTGAGTTGACGCCAGAGAATCCAAATTGCGAATCGCATTTTTTCAGCTGAACAACTAGACTTGCTCACCCGTAGGTGGGCCGGTAGAAGTAAATGATGCTGTTCTCGCCAATGGATGGTCCGCCGAAGATGGGTACGAATCTCCGTGTATACAGTACCCATCCGGTGAAGACCGTAGACGTGCGTATCCGGCGGCCATGAGCACCTGAGCACCGCGGTGCTGGGGTCAAGCTTTCGATAGGGAGACGCGATGATATTCTTCGAGGAGGAGTTTGACCTCCTCGATACCTTCATCGGTGAAGGCCAAGATCCCGTCGTCATCGATGGCCCCGTACACCCAGATGACGCCGTCCTCGGGCTCGAGACCGAGCGTCAGGTCCTGGATGAGCTCTTCGCTGACGCCGAGGTCCCTGGCGACACGGTCGACGGTGTAGACGTGATGCACCTTATCGCGCTGCATGATCAGGCCGCCGCTGGTTGGGAATGTCGCCGACGGCTGCCACGATACTCAGTGCCACCGTGACATCCACGCCGGTGATCGTCATCAGCCGCTTGACCCGTGGTTCCTGGAGGGCCGTCTTTGCGAGGCTTTTGTCAACCTGTGCAAGTTCTCCGCCAAGGCGATCGAGTTCACCGGCATGGCGAAGGACAACACGGCGCTGATCCTCGGCGAGCGGCTGAGCCTCCAGCCAAGTCCTGCCGCGCTTTGAGAACAGGGTGCCTTTGTAGGGCGGGATCAGGTTGGCGTGCAGAACCGAATGGATCCGGTTCTTGAGACGGGTCATCTGGGAGACGAGCTGCGTTCGTTCCGCTACCACGCGACGACGCGTCTCGGTTTCCTCATCCGGCATCCAGACTTCAGGCAGAAAGCCGCTCGCGTGGAGCTTGGCCAGCACAGCCGCGTCGATCTTGTCGGTCTTGACCTTGGCCCAGGCGATGGCCCGAACCAGGATCGGATTGGCTATGACCACCCTGCCCACAAAGGGCGAGAGCAACCGGACGATCGCGCTCGTATTGCCTGTCGCTTCGATGACGATCTCGTCATCCGGCTTGAGCTTCGTGGCGAACTGCAACAGGCGGCTGCGTTCGAGATCGATCCTCCCGGCATCCCGGATTTTGCCTTTCTCCAAGATCGCCATTTGAGCGAATGATCGGTGGACATCAAGGGCAATGCTTCTCATTCCCGGCTCCTTTCCAGGGTCAGCAACCATGGGAGTCGGCGGGCTTCACGACAACTACGGATCCGCGCTCGCAGCGCAACCGGGCAAGTCGAAGGGGGCGGCCCGATAACAACTCGAACTCTCAGTTCATCAGGTACTTCGGCCTGCCCGCCATGCGTGCTCCCGACACCCCAATCCCGGTAGGTGGACGGTAGTCGATCCATCCGTGCAAGAAAATACGGATTGGCGCGTCGCGCCTATTCATGCCTGATAACAACCGGATCGAGCAGGGACATCGGCGGATCAAGCGCCGTGTTCGGCCGATGCTCGGCTTCAAATCTCCCGCAGCCGCAAGCATCATCCTCGACGGCATCGAAATGCTTCACATGATGCGCAAACGACAGGCGAGATTCGCCTTCAACCCAAATCCGTCATTGGCCGAGCAGTTCGATATCCTCGCCGCCGCATAAGCACCGCCCGCCATCTCTTCTTGCAGTTCAACAAAAATTTGCTACAGAACCACACCAGAACCGATGCTACTGCATCCCGCGCCTGTCAGCGCAGGAAATCCCATCCTACCGGTCGACCATGGATTTTTGCGCCCTAAAGTGCCGATTCCCTGATATCCAACGCCGAAGTTTTCCCGGCCAGTATTTGATTGCAAATCTCCTCGAGTGTGGACGTTGCAAACATTTAAGAAGCCTTTTCTAAAGAATTTACCGGTTCTCAATATCGATAAGCGGAATTCATCGAATCAATGGGGTTACCGCTCAAGAGCTGGCCGCCACTGCTGCGGATAACAGCACATGCGGCATTCAAGCCCGTTTGTACCGCGCCCTCGACCCACCCGCCGGTAAAGGAGCATCCACATCCTGCGAGATACAAGCCCGTGTCTTCTTCCGGTCTTTTTGCGGTAGCGAATTGGAAAAATAACCGTTCTGAATAGATGTCTTCACCAGGATAATTGAGCTTGAAGGCACCTACTGAATATGGATCCATCAGCCAATCGTGCTGCAGGACATGACGTTCATAGTCACCGTTAGCCGGGACTAGATGACGGGCGAAATCAGGGGAAATGGTGGCCAGATCATCGACCAGACGCTGGCACCGTTCCTTTTTGTCCAGAATGGAAAGCATTTTGTTAGCATCATCTTCCCATGTATAACTTAACAGCACAACGCCCTTACCATCCGGATCATCTGGCTGATAGTCTAGGCAGTAAACCCCTCTGGCAAGGCCATCTGACAAGATGGTTGTCGGCGTGCCCTTTTTTAACCAGAACTTGTTTTCCGTCAGCATAAACAGCTTGGAAGAGCCGGTAAGGTGAGTTTCTCTGACCGCTCGCAAAACTTCGTTAGTAAGAAAGGTTCCATCCGCCGTGAGACGATGGGCCAGCTCCATAGCTCGATTGCTGGTAGTGACGATGACGCGGTCAAAAGGCACGACCTGCCCTGCTGCGCATGTCACGAGAATCTGACCGCCCTGCTTGTAAATACGGCTTACATGACCGTAGCGGACACGCTGCCGCAAACTCACACCGTTAAGCTCCTGTTCAGCCAACCGGTTCACCAACAGGGAGATCCCTCCCATAATCATGCGCTGATCGTCCTCGTACCCGTTAATTACAAGACGCAGTATCTCAGTAAACGCGGCTTGGTACACAGGTAAAAAGCCTCCAGATCCAATTCCCAGCGATCCGAAAAGCTCAAAATCTTCCGGCCTTTTCCAAGGTACGCGCCCTGGTGGCTGCGGTCCGGTAAAGATGGTGACGAGGGCCGAATAGAAGGAGATGTCGCGAAACGAATCTAGCCAGGCCTGCCATGCGTCACGAGCTTGGTCAAAGCGATGCGACCGAAGCAAAGTTGTGATCTTCGCCGGTGCGGGCAGTTGAATCCCTTCGTGCACGTAACCGTCGCTTATCAAAGCCTGCCATCCTTGATGAACGCGCCTGAACAGTGGCGGCGGAGACTCGCCGGCCTGCCATAAATGACGCGCACCTCGATAGTGCACCTCGGTATCCACGATGCCCGGATCGGGGAAGGAAGCTGCGGTATCTATCCTCAATTTGTCCAGATAATGGAACAGGCAGGTTGCGCTGGAAGGAAAGCGCATAGCGCCCATCTCGGCAATGAGATGCGGTTCGCGCGGGTCGAAGATTTGTGACCAAGCCCGCCCACCCATACGATC
This sequence comes from Mesorhizobium loti, assembly GCF_013170705.1. NCBI lineage: Bacteria > Pseudomonadati > Pseudomonadota > Alphaproteobacteria > Hyphomicrobiales > Phyllobacteriaceae > Mesorhizobium > Mesorhizobium loti. The sequence goes on from NZ_CP033334.1 coordinate 2,971,104, forward strand.
CCGCGCCTCAAATAGCACGATGTCCGTTATTCCGGCGCGCAAAAGTTCAGTCGCCGCCACCAAGCCACTGATGCCGGCGCCCACAATGCCAACCCGCGGGCGCCGGCTGTTTTGAGCAAAGCTCCCAATACCACCTTCAGACTCGCTCAACCGCAAGAACGGTCCATAATCATACAGAAGATCGATACTCGGCAATGAATTTCTTGCGATGGTATTGTTCAGCATACCGCTCTCCGGTGATAGCTATATTTCTTGAGATCTAGTGTGGCTGCCCTCAGAGTGCCTCCTTCGTTAGATTGGAACGCCGCGGCCTCAGCATAACAATTGCTGCGCATCGGAGACGCAAGTAACTGTGTATATTAGTAGAAAGCTTGCCAGATTCTGTACTTAGTAATAACAATCACTGCGAACGCACCTCGCTAGTGGAAGACGATTTACGGATATTTATTTGGAGCATAATGGATTGCTCAGTCGTAATCCATCGCGTTCCTCTTATATAGGGGAGTATCGCTCCCGTCACCGAGCATGTTACAAATACCCTGGCGCGATATCTTCTATTAGTGCTTGCTAATGATCCAAATTATCTATTTCTTTCTATCACTCAATTCCCACTGATTGAATTAATATTGCGTTTCATATGTAATATAATATGAGCTATGCTGGAATTGGGGCGACGAGGCTGATCAAGCGGCGCACCAAGGGCTCGCTATCCTCGAAAACCGCCAGGCTGATGGTCTTCAAGCTGATCATGGCCGCGGCCAGGACGTGGCGACGATTGAAAGGACAAAATCAGTTGCCGAAACTCATCGCAGTTGCCAGGTTCCTGGACGGAATCGAGGTCATCGAAACGAAGCCGCAGAGCGCACCGTGCGATGGCGAACGGTGGCAAAAACGCTCTCGATGGGATTGGAGGTTCGCAGATGATCCCAATGTTCGGCGGGGAAGTCGTAGAACGCCAGCAAGGCATTCTGATCTTTCGTCAGGCAGTTGACCGCCTTGGGGTATTTCGCGCCATATTTGTCGACAAAGACGGCAATCGCCACCTCGGCTGAAGCCGGTTGGGAGCGGAAAAGATTTCGCGCAGGTCCGTCTTCACGGCGGCCTGGACAGATTTCGGCACCTTGTTCAGTACATTGGCGGTCTTGTGCACCCAGCAGCGCTGTTGCTTGGTGCCGGGAAGCAGCTCGTCGAGAGCCTTCCAGAAGCCAAGTGCACCGTCGCCAACGGCGATCTCGGGCGCGATAGTCCAGCCACGGCTTCCTGGACCGGTACGCCACCGACAACCTGTCCCCCGCCGATGAGACCTTCCTGAACGAGGGAAATCACGGCTTCGACAAGGAGTTCGACCTTCACTGGACATCGTTCGCCTACAGGTGGGCGGGGCGCCAGTCGAGGCCGACGAGAATGAACTACGTCATCCTCGTGCCGACGCTCCGCTGCAATCTTGCCTGCGGCTATTGCTAGGTTTCCCGCGCTCCCGAAACGGCCGGCGGGTTCGATTGGTCGCCCGAAACCCTCGCTGGTGTCCTTTCGTTTCTCGACACTCTGGAAGGTCCCGACATCAAAATCGAATTCCAGGGTGGCGAGCCTCTGCTTCGGGTCGACATACTGGAAGCCGTCCGCGATTTCTGCCGGGAAAAGTTCTCCCAATGCCAGTTCGTCGTCTGCACCAACCTGCAGCGACTGGATACGCGCGAATGGGCGTTCCTGGATGCCGACGACACCGTCATCAGCACGTCCCTTGACGGAGACCGGGTAACGCACGAGCGCCAGCGCACGCATGGAAGCGAGGTCACCGACGCCTTCTTTCGAAATCTCGAGGCGGCCGTTTCCCGCTATCCGAAGGGCAAGATCTCGGCATTGCCGACGGTGGACGTCGCCAACCCACCGGACTTCGAGGCGCTGCTGGACAACTATGAACGCTATGGGAGTCCGCTCGGTTTACCTTCGCCCGATAAACCACCAAGGAATCGCGCGAAAGCTTCAGCAGGGCGACAATCTCCTTGCGCGTTGGAATCGCCTTCATTGCGAATTCATCGACCTGCTGATCGCTCGCAACCATCGCACTGGGCGCTTTATGGAGGAGTACTACTTCAGCCAATGCCTGAAGCGCGTCCTTCGCTTCGACGCCGATAACCACGTCGACATACGCAACCCGAACTTCTTCGCCTCCGACTATGTCGTGATAGATCACGACGGGCGTTTCTATCCGACCGACGAAGCCCGAATGCTGTCCAGGATCGGCCGCATCGATCTCAGCATCGGCGATGTCGGGACGGGAATCGACTGGGCAAAGGTCGACGTTCTCAATTCCGGTGCATTCAACCACTTCGATCCGGATTGCATCCACTGCGCCTACCAACCGTTCTGCGGCACTGACGTGATCGATGATCTCTCCCGGTGTGGCCGGATCGACGTGCCGCGGCCTGAAACATGGTTCTGCGGCCGGCACTTGTCGCTCTTCGACAAAATCTTTGAGATTCTCTACCGAAACGACGAGCCGACGCGCGCTTCGTTGGCCGCTTGGCTCGGCGTTGCCGGCTGGAACGGCAATATAGCGCCGGTCCACCCATGATACCCTACGCATCAAGGTGGAAGCAAACGCTGACCGGCTTTTCGTGGTCGGGCTTCGGTCGTTTGAGCTCTCGCTCTGCGGGCAAGGGACTGAACAACTGAATCCTTTCGACGCTGCGCTGGAGCGCGTCGGCCCGAAAGGGGCTGATTACGTCAGCGAGGGCGGTCCGATACGAATCATTGGCATCGATCCTTCCAAGGTCGATGGAGACGTGTTGCTCGTGAACCCGCGGCGCGGAACTGCGGACCGCCTTATCCGTAGTGATTCGCGACACAACACCTTCCTAGTTACGGAGCGGTGCGACCAGGTTTGCCTAATGTGCTCCCAGCCGCCCAAGAGCCACCACGTCGACCTATTCCCGTATTTCGAGACTGCGGCATTGCTTGCGCCGGAAGGCGTGACGATCGGGATCTCCGGTGGGGGAGCCGACACTTTTCAAAACTCAACTGTTCCGATTTCTAGAAAGGGTGCTTTTGGCGCGCCCGGACCTTTCCTTCCACGTCCTGACCAATGGCCAGCATTTCGATCTGGATGACTGGGAGGCAATGAGTCGTATCGATCGGGGAAGGGTGGTCTGGGGGATCCCTCTCTATTCCTGCGATCCCGCTGTTCATGACGAGATCGTCGGGAAGGCCGGCGCGCACGCCCAGCTGCTCGAGAACCTGGCGCTCATGTGCCGCCTGGGTGCCCAGGTAGAGCTCCGCACCGTTCTGATGCGTCCGAATGCGGATGGGCTGCCTCTACTGGCAAGGTTCATCATCTCCACTCTGCCGTTCATCCGGACATGGGCAGTGCAGATGGAGAACATCGGCTTCGGTCGAATGAACTGGAGGACGCTCTTCTACGACAGTTCGGAAGGCTTCGATGTCGTCGGCCGTTCCATCGATCTGGTGCGGAGCCGGGGAATAGATGCCGGCTCTACAATTTCCCGCTCTGCACGGTACCGGAGCCATACCGCCATCTGGCGCCGGCTACGATCTCCGACTGGAAGCGTGCCTACCGAGAGGAGTGTGACGGATGCTCGTTGAAGGCTCGGTGCGGGGGATTTTTCGAGTGGCATCCAGCTAACCACGGATACAGCAATTTGGGGCTATCCAATGAAGAAGCGACTTTTCGCGATACCGTTGCTACTCGCTGCGGGATTCTTGCCTGCCAATGCACAGGCGCTGCCGACCAAGCCAACGTTGGACGGCGATCTCGGAAACACGAAATCTCTGTTCGATATTTTTAAGCTCGACCACCTATATACCTTGGCGGGACATCGCAGCCACAGCAGTCACAGTTCTCACTCGAGCCACAGGTCGTCGTCGGGCGGCTATTCTTACACCCCGCCAGCGCCGAGCCAAGCCGCTCCGCTGTATAACGCGCCGTCCACGCTTGCCCCGATCTATCAACCGCCCGCTATCGCGCCAGCGCCGTCACCGCTGAAGACACTCCCAGGCAATTCCTACAAGTTCAGGGACATCGTCCAGGAGGTCCAGTTCGCGTTGCTCGCGTTCGGCTACTACAGCGAGGAGATAGACGGCGAGATGAATCCGGAGCTGAGGGCCGGGCTACTGCGCATGCAGCGATATGTCTGTATATGGCGTGACTGAGCTAACTCGGGAAGAGGCATCCTCAACTTCTGGCGGGTGGCTTCTCTGGTTATTGTTTGGAGCTTTTAGTGTCGCAGTTATAATCGCTGTCATTCTAGAACTAACGACGAAGAAGTCATGGGCCTACTACTGGTCACTATCTGGGCTAGGGAAAAGTATCTTACTTTCCCCTGACGTATCCAGCTACCTGGAGAGACTATCCACGGCCAGAACGATCTTTGGTCGTCTTTGTCGGTTTTGTCGAGTTCGTGACACTGTGTTGTTCGCCCCGATCTGCCGCCGCGCTCACAACTAAGCCGTTTTGCGGTTTCCTGTGCAGTTGGCACGACCTTTGATGATCTCGTTGTGCGGCGGCACACGCTGCTACGGTGCATTATTGCTTCATCCTGTGATTTCGAGCTCTAGGAAAGGAGAAAAATGAAGACCAATATGCAAGCCTATGGTGTGACCGAGTTAACGCGCGAAGAAGCATGTGCAACGTCCGGAGGGTGGTGGTTCTGGGCAGCGGTGGCAGGATTTGGCGCAGTTGCTGCGTTAGGACTGGCTATAGCAGCCTTGGAAAGATATCTTAAGCATCATTAAGGCGATCGACAATATTCGCAACTACCTGGGGTTGATCTCGGTCACCTCCGGGCAGCTGTCGCCTGGTTTGTCGGCGGCGTGATGTACGGCCGACGCACTCTCAGTTGGGTTGGGAACAAGCTACAGAACGCCTTTTTGGCCTCTATTTGCGTGGTCGGCATGGGTATTGCCGCCATTAGGCGCGGGGGAGTGCTGCCAAGCGGCAGGATGATCGCCGACATTCATCGTTGAATTTTTTTAAAAAAGAAAAACGATGAATACCGACATATCAGTATACGGCTTAACCGAGTCAACTCGAGAAGCGGCATCATCAACTTCCGGTGGTCTTTGGTTCATATCCTCAGTTTCTGCTGTAGTATTTCGTTGGTGTAGTACGCGCCGAAGACATGCTGGACAATTGGCAGCATCATGGATCAATATCACTGTAACCAGCGAGATCGGCATCATTATCTCACTTATTCCTGAACTCGCCAACTACACCGCAGAGAGCATCCTCTCTCGCCGATCAGGGCGATCTTTGGCCATCTACAAAGTGGTTGTGCTCTCTGTGGTTGCGGCATTGTTGTCGCTGCCACTTATTACCATATCGGTGTCTGTCCAAAGTGCCGGTATCATTCGCCCCACCGTCGAGAAGACGCCCTTGGTCGCGCCCGTCTCCGGACGCATCTCCCGCATCCTTGCCGCTGAAAACGATCTGGTTGCCCAGGGGCAAGAGATCCTCGCCCTCGATGATGGGGTGGTTGAGGAAAAGCTCAGGGCGCTTACAGGCGATATTCGCGCAAAGAGCGATTTTGCCCGTGACCTCGAAACCCTGATCTCCTCCGGCACGCAAGCCAAGGACCCGATCCGCCTCTTGACCGAGACCGCCACGGCCGAGCGCGCCCATTTCCTGAACCTTGTGCGGGAGAACCAGTATGACCGCGGTCATGCGGCTGCGGAACTTCAGCGTGCCAAGCGACTGCTCTCCGCTGCTGTAGCACCGGCAAAGGCCGTTGAGGAAAAGGCCTTCGCACTTCAGAACGTTGAGATCCAGGGCGAGATCCTCGCCCGGCGCAAATTCGCCGAATGGAACCAGCAGCTGTCCGACGTTAACCTGCGCCTTGAGGAACTCACGGCCGCCTTGCATCAGCTTGAGAGCGAACGGGACCTGACTCTCATTCGAGCCCCCGTATCAGGCGCTCTCGAGCAATTCTCGGGCCTCACTTCCAGCAGCTACGTCCAGGCCGGGCAAACCGTCGCTTGGGTTTCGCCGGATGGTGAACTGGTGGCGGAAATCTTCGTTTCTCCCAACGACATCGGCTTTGTGCGCCCCGGCCAGTCGGTGCGTCTGCAAGTGGATGCCTTCAACTACAATCAATGGGGTGTCATTGACGCGACGGTGCTCGACGTGGCGCACGACTTCACGCTGCACGACGGGAGCCCGGCCTTCAAGGTCCGCTGCGCGCTCTCTCGCCGCCATCTCGCCCTCAAGCGCGGGGTCATCGGTAACCTGAAGAAAGGCATGACCGTGCGGGCCCGCTTCCTCCTGGGCGACCGCACTGTCCTGGAACTCCTGTACAACGAGGTCGACGATTGGCTCAATCCGCTCCTGGCGAGCCACTGATTCTCCATTTTCCAAACAGTCAGCGAGCCTCTATGTCGAGCAAGATCATCAAGTTCAAGCAGCGCGACATCACCGATTGCGGTGCCGCCAGCCTTGCTTCTGTCGCGGCCTTCTATGGCTACAAGCTGCCATTGTCGCGTATCCGACAGTATGCCTCGACCGGCCGCTCCGGCACCACTGTGCTGGGCCTCATGGAAGCGGCCCGGAAGCTGGGCTTCGTTGCCAAGGGGGTAAAGGGTGGCTTCGACAGCCTATACAAGATCCCCAAGCCCGCCATCGCGCACGTCGTCGTCAGCGAGGTTCTGCATCACTTCGTCGTAGTCCAGGAGATCAACGCCAGGTGGGTCATCGTCATGGACCCAGCCTATGGTGAAATCCGCAAGCTGGCGCACGAGGAATTCAAAAAGCAATGGACTGGCGCCCTGGTGCTCCTGGTTCCCGCAGACACCTTCAAGCGCCGCGACGAGACAGCGCACAGAGCTGGTGCGAGCTGCTGGTCGACGTCAAGCGGCGTGGCTTGCAGACTTGAAGAACTCGCCTGCGTCGTCGGAGAACAGCACCGAACCGTCCGACATCTCGCGGAACTTCAATGGCCATACGTTCATCGGCGTGTCACCGCGGCGACCAGCGCTTCACGCGTGGACAAGGTTTCCGCGTATATTTTCTCGCGGTAGACGGCGTACAAAATATCTTTTCGAAGCTGGTCTTCAATACCGGCTGATGAGTCTATTGATATCGTACCGCCTTTCCACTCAAGGCGGCAGTTTGGGTAGAGGGCCTGCAGCCGAAGCATCGCGGCATCGGCGTATTTCTCGAACTGCGGCGGGATCTTCACCACACATTCGCATTCAGTAGTGTTCGAAAATTTCGTTCATGTCCCCACCCAGATCGATAATGCGCGGAGAGACATGAACAATCAACGCATATTTGCTTTTCTTTCTGTCTTTCCACTCTATCCACTCGCTAAAATACTGTATCGTCTCTCCGGCTTCGATTTGTCCTGCGTTCAGACATGGGACCAATCTTCGCCGAGCTGCACCCAACCGTGCTCGCGGCGCGTCAACGATCCTTGTCCGCCCTGGAAGCCGCGTTCTTCCGATCCTTGAGAAGTCGCGAACGAAGCTGGCGGGCCTCGACGACAAACTCATACGGGAGCACCTCAAACACTTCCTTGAGGCTGACCGGATCGTTGCGCGGCCACAGATAATAAGGATCGACGATTTCAATGATTTTTACCAAGCGAGCCCACTGGATCGGCTTCGGCGAATCGAGCAGCCGACCGCGATGCAGTAGCGCAGACGTTTCAAGGCGACGTTGACGGAGCGCCACAAGAGCGGCATCGCATACGGCCGGCAGAGTTTCGGCTGCGAGCTGGTCAAGCCAAGGTACAACCACAGCCGAAGGAATGACCGCGGCTACCTGAGCCGCCAAGACTCGGTCCTTTGAGCGCTGCGAGTTCGCCAGCGGAGCGAGCAGCGCTGCCAGTCTGTCGCCCCCCAGATGTACGCGAAGGCGCCGCTCGAGCTGCAGGCGAAGGGAAGGCTTCGCGTCCGGGTAGCGGTTCAGGAGTTCCGGGGCGGCGCTATCCGGGTCGATCTCAAGCATCAGGTCGGCGGCAGCTGGTACCTTGTGGCGCGTGAGCAAGCGTTGCGCGGCGAAATAGGCCTCTTCCGGATCCTCGCTTCGCAAATAGCCAATGGCCCCGATCGCGTTGCCGCGGTCAAATCCCGAGTGGCGGTAGGCCGCGCGCAGCAGCTCGTCTCGGGCCCGGCCGTCGCCCGCCTCGGCAAGCAGTCGCAACAGCCCGCCATCGACGATCAGGTGTCCATTCGCTCGCGAGCGCCGCAGGAAGCTGACGACCGCAGCCCTGCCCTCTGGATGGTCGATGAGTGGACGCAGGTAACCTTGGTGCGACCATGATGAACTCCCAATGTCCTGCTCTGGCAGCCAGTCAATAACGGCGCGCCGGGCATCTGCATCACGTTTCGCGGAAATGGCCTATTGCCTCTACGAGCGCTGCGCTCGAGGACGGCATTATTCCGATTACCTGTTGTGGCCACTGATCGAGCAGGAAGTTGTGAGCAGACTGACCGGCGAGTGTAAAGCAGATGGTTCGCGAAGTTGCCTCGAAGACCAGCGACATCGCCGGCTATTTGATTGGCTGGTTATTCATTTCCCCTCGGACCTCGTCCCATATCGGCGACGCCGCCGAGCGAGCGCTGCCGCGACTGCGTTTCCACCGTTTGTTCGATCAGTCCCACGGAGATTGCTTCCAACCTTCATGAACGGCATCCACGAGCGCTGCGGCTAAATCTAGGATATCGATCTCGCTCATCGGGGTCGAGAGCGCGCCAGAGCAATTCGGCGTCATCAGAAAACCCCGTTCCAGCATTCACGGTCGGCGCCACCACCACCTTAGCCGCTGAACGAGAATGCATAATGGCCTTTTTTCTGAAGCTTCCTGCGCAGTTGGCACGAGTCTTGATGTTCCCATTGCCCGGCGGCGATCTGCCTTCCGACAGTCGACCTTGACTGATCTGCATGTTCTATAAGGGAGAAAACGATGAATACGGCGGACTACTCTTTGAAGGTAACCGGCACGATTACGCCCGAGACGCTGACTGCGCTAAGGATAGAGGCCAGATGACATGTTGGTCGCAATAGAACGTGGGCAGGTCTATTGCGAAACCGTGAACCCACACTGCTTCTGTTCTATCTCAATCTGCTTCGTAATGCGAATGTCGTCCTGCGCGTAGGAAATTGCCGGCCTGAGTATGCAGAAGCTGACCGTCCGCTTGCGTGCCCATTTCCGCCGTTCTAGACCCTGTCTCCGAACGTTCGCGAACGAGGTTAGCTGCGGTCGGCTGTGTGGCGTCGCGGGAGCATACGGGACGATACGGGAAGCTTTCAGATTTTCGCCCACGAAAAACTCAACAAAATCAACGATTTTCATTCGCCCTCCGGGCCCACCATAACCATTGATTTTGTTGTTGAAAATTGCCCGCTTCCGTCGGCATTCTGAATGCCCTCCGGTACGCGTTGCGGGCGGTGCGCGCGCAGCCCTCCGCACGAGCGGAACACCTGGCCACACCCTAACCTTGATTGGGCTCCGTCAGATGTCGTCCAGGAGCTAAGCCGGCCGCTGGTCATCCGGTTTGCGGTGGATCAAAGCGTGCCCGTTCCGGCGCTACTACAGATGTCGCGAACAACATCTATCGCAAGTCCTTCAGTGTGTGCGGCCGATTGCCCTGAACCAAAGAGCGCGGGAAGCGTTTGTGCTCATTCACTGCAGGTCGATGGCACGGGCCCATGTCGCGGTACGGTGAGATGCACCAAGAGGCAATGGAGCCAGACATGACCCAACACACCTCTCCAGTCGTCCAATCCAGCCAGCTTTCCGAGCAGGAATTGCATGACATCGACGCCTATTGGCGTGCTGCCAACTATCTGACGATCGGCCAGATCTACCTGCTCGACAATCCGTTGCTGCGCGAACCGTTGCGGCTGGAGCACGTCAAGCCGCGATTGCTCGGCCATTGGGGAACGTCGCCGGGATTGAGTTTCATCTACGCGCATCTCAACCGTGTCATCCGCCTCACGGACACGAATGTCATCTACATCTGCGGTCCCGGACACGGCGGTCCGGCGATGGTGGCAAACACCTACCTGGAGGGGACTTACAGCGAATCCAATCCCGACATTGCGATGGACGAGCAAGGGATGCGCAAACTGTTCCGACAGTTCTCGTTCCCCGGCGGCGTCCCGAGCCATGCAGCACCCGATGTGCCCGGTTCTATCCATGAGGGCGGCGAGTTGGGCTATTCGCTTTCGCACGCCTATGGCGCCGCCTTCGACAATCCCGACCTTGTGGTCGCCTGCGTCGTTGGTGACGGCGAGGCTGAAACTGGGCCGCTTTCCGCCGCCTGGCATTCCAACAAATTCCTCAACCCGGCGCGCGACGGGGCGGTCCTGCCGATCCTGCATCTGAACGGCTACAAGATCGCCAATCCAACGATCCTTGCCCGAATTCCCGAAGACGAATTGCGCGCGCTGTTTATCGGCTACGGCTACGAACCGCTGTTCGTGGAAGGGCACGATCCGGCGCTGATGCATCAGCGGATGGCGAGCGTGCTCGAGGATGCGTTCGATCGGATCAAGGCTATCCAGCATGCCGCGCGCAACGGCTCCGCCGCGACGGCGTTACGACCAAAGTGGCCGATGATCGTGTTGCGCAGCCCCAAGGGCTGGACCGGTCCGAAAGAGGTCGACGGGCTGAAGACCGAGGGCTTCTGGCGCTCGCACCAGGTTCCCTTGTCAGGCCTCGCGGAAAACCCAGCGCATCTGAAGATGCTTGAGGAATGGCTGAAAAGCTACCGACCGGAAGAATTGTTCGACACCGCCGGCGCTCCTGTCGCCTCGATCCGCGCCACGGCACCCCAGGCGACGAAACGAATGAGTGCAAACCCGCACGCCAATGGCGGCCTGCTGCGCAGGTCTCTCGAACTGCCCGGGTTGCAAGATCACGCCATTGCGCTTGAGCGCCCCGGCGCCGTCAAGGCCGAGTCCACGCGGGTCATGGGCAGTTTCCTGCGCGATGTCATGCAGTTGAACGAGGCCATGAAGAACTTCCGGATCGTGGGCCCGGATGAGACTGCCTCGAACCGTCTTCAGGACGTGTTCGAAGTGACCGAGCGCGGCTGGATGGAAAAGATTCTGCCCGAAGACGTTCACCTCGGGCGCGAGGGCAGGGTTCTCGAAATCCTCTCCGAGCACACCTGCCAGGGTTGGCTCGAAGGCTACCTGCTCACCGGGCGCCACGGTCTCTTTTCCTGCTACGAGGCGTTCATCCACATCGTCGATTCCATGTTCAACCAGCATGCGAAATGGCTCGATGCCTGCCGCGCCGTCCCTTGGCGGCGGCCGATCGCATCGCTGAACTATCTGTTGTCCAGCCATGTCTGGCATCAGGAGCACAATGGCTTCAGCCATCAGGATCCGGGATTCATCGACGTGGCCCTCAACAAGAAGGCCGACATCGTGCGGGTCTACCTGCCCCCGGACGCCAACACCTTGCTGTGCGTGACCGAGCATGTGCTGCAGACCTGGAACCGCATCAACGTCATCGTCGCCGGCAAGCCGCCATCCTGGCAGTGGCTGTCGATGGACAAGGCAATCGTTCACTGCCGGGCAGGAATCGGCATCTGGGACTGGGCGTCAACGGACGATGGGGCTGAGCCCGACGTCGTGATGGCTTGTGCGGGCGATGTCCCGACCCTCGAAACGCTGGCGGCAGTGCAGATCCTCAGGCAACTGGTTCCCGATCTCAGGATCAGAGTGGTCAATATCGTCGATCTGATGACTCTTCAGCCAAAGGAATATCATCCGCACGGGCTGTCGGATCGCGAGTTCGATGCGCTGTTCACAGCCGACAAGCCGGTCATCTTTGCCTATCATGGCTATCCCTGGACGATCCATCGCCTGACCTATCGACGCACCAACCACGACAACATCCATGTGCGCGGCTACAATGAGGAGGGCACGACAACCACGCCCTTCGACATGACCGTACTGAACGGTCTCGACCGCTTTCATATCGTCCAAAGCGTCGTCGATTGGGTTCCACGACTAAAGAGCGTGCGGGTCGGCATCAAGCAGGCCATGGACAGCAAACTGCTTGAACACCGCGCCTATATTCGCGCCCATGGGCAGGATATGCCGGAAATCCTTGACTGGAAGTGGGAACAGGATGCCGATGCGGGGCCGAAGCGTCCGGATTGAGCGGACGCCCGCCCGCAAGCGCATGGGAACGGCAACATATCGGATGGCTTCATGACCGATGCGATCCTTGTCCTGAACGGCGGGTCTTCGAGCCTCAAGTTCGCCGTCTTCGAGCGACGCGACGAGCTCCCGCTGCTGCTGCGCGGCAATGTCTCCTCTATCGGTCAACAACCGCGGCTGCGTGTCGATGCCGCGGCCGGCAGGTCCAAGATCGACAAGAGCTTGGGCGAAGCACCGATCGATATTAGCACGGCGTTCGCGGCGGTTGCATCCGTGCTCGTCGACAACGATCTCCCGCGCCGCATCGACAGGGTAGGGCACAGGATCGTTCATGGCGGTCGTGATTTCACCGAAGCGACGCTGCTCGACGAACGCACGATCAAGGCATTGCGCTTGCTCGAGCCGCTGGCGCCCATCCACCAGCGGATCAATCTCGACATTGTCGCGCTGGCTGCTGAGCTCTTGCCGCGGGCCCTCCAGATCGGGTGCTTTGACACAGCGTTTCATTCGACCAGGCCGGAGCTTGCCAAAATCTACGGGCTGCCGCGCGCCCTGACTGACGCGGGCATCGTTTCCTACGGCTTTCATGGGCTGTCCTACAGCCACATCGCTGCGAAGCTGCGTGACCGCTACGGCGCGCGCGCCGGCGGTCGGGCGATCGTCGCCCATCTCGGTAGCGGCGCCAGCCTGTGCGCCATGGACGCCGGACGAAGCATCGCCACGACGATGGGGTTTTCGACCCTGGACGGCCTGGTAATGAGCACACGTTGCGGCGCGCTCGACCCAGGGGTCATCCTTCACTTGCTGCAGGAGCGGAGGTTGTCTCAGGACGAACTGGCCACGCTTCTCTACGAGCAATCAGGCCTGCTCGGAGTGTCTGGAATATCGGGTGATATGCGGACGCTGATCGACTCGGACGATTCCGCCGCCGCCGAGGCCGTCGATCTCTTCCTTTATCGGATCGGACGCGAGATAGGATCGCTGGCCGCTGCGATGGGAGGACTGGACACGCTGGTGCTGACGGCCGGCATTGGCGAAAACGCGCCGTTGGTCCGCGAAAGGATTTGCCTTGCCGCAGCCTGGCTTGGAGTCGGTCTCGACGAGAAACGAAACCGAGAGGGCGAGGAAGTGGTCAGCAACGCGACTTCCCGCGTCGATGTCCTTGTCATTCCAGCGGATGAAGAAAGCGCCGTGGCCGCGGAGATGCTCGTCCTTCGATCTGCCGAGCCCACAGCGGCTCGGAAGGGGCCAAGGCAGCTAAGCGGCTGATCGCGCCCCCAGCTCCCGCCTAACCAGGACCAGCGTCGCATCGTCGGGATCGGTCGTGACGGTGAAACCCATGTCGCGCTCGACCTCGATCGCGGCGCGGTTCTCACGGCTCTCGATCGACTCGATGGCTTCGAGGCCGAGGTCTTCGGCATATTTCGCAATATAGGCGAGTAACTCCCAGCCAACGCCCAGATGCTTGCGATCCGCGCGGATGCAGATCGCGACCTCACCGGTTCGGTCGGCTCGATCGCTTGCCAGCGTCGCAACGGCGATCAGCATCCCGTCGGTCGAGAAGGCCAGAAAATTATGGATATGCGCGTCGTCTGAACGCGTCATCGCCACCAGCCGTTCATGCGAAACTTCCTTCATGCCGCCGAGGAAGCGGAAGCGCAGGTCTTCCGGAGTCACATGGGTGAAGAACTCCGCCAGGGTTGGCTCGTCCTCGGGCCGAGCAAGGCGGACTTCGAAACGAAATCCAGTACGTGTGGTAATTGCGCTGTTCGTGGACATGGTTTGAACTCTAATCCTGGGTTGTTCTGAATGGCCAGATGCCGCGGAACCGAGTGGATATGGCTTCCTTTGGATATCTCCGTGCCACCGTTCGACGATGTCTGGTCATTCGCTCATGCAATGGAGCGCGTCGTGCTTGACGATTTCGATGCTGCGCAGGTTGAGAAGGCGGATGACGCCCTTGTCCTTCAGCCGGGTGAAGACCCGCGACACGGTCTCGATGGTCAGGCCGAGATAGTCGCCGATGTCCATGCGCGACATTGGCAGCTCGACCTGCCGCAATCCGCCCTGCCGCTCCGCCATGTCGACCAGGAAGGCGGCGACACGTTCGATGGCGTTCTGTCTTCCAAGGACCAGGAGGTGCTCCTGTGCGCGCGTCAGACCCTTGAGCGCCAACGGCAGCAACTGCCGGGACATGTCCGCCCCGGCAGCCAGGCGGAAGACGCGGACGCCGGTGGCGTTGATCGCCTCGGCGAAGAAATGATGCGTCGAGTCGGCTTCGAAGCCGAAAGTCTCGCCGGCGAGGTGAAAGGCGCTGATCTGCCGGCGACCGTCGGCAAGCAGGCGGTAGATGCGCACGGCGCCGAACTCGACCTGATAGAAAGCACTGGCCTTCCCGCCCTGGGCATAGATTTCCGCGCCGGCGGGGAAAAAGCTCACCGGCTGCAGCGGCGCCGGGTCGAATGCGTCCGGCAGGCTTGGTTGAACAGAATGCGACTGCAGTGAAATTCTGGAGACGGTGTAAGCGTGCATGGCTGTTTTCCCGGTTGTTCCGTGACACAGCAATCGCGCGAATCCGCGGGGCGCGAAATTCGGTTATATCCCTACGGGAAACTACCTAGCCGCGCGGATTGTTGATCCACATCAAGTGGCCAGGCGCGCCGGTCGCTTAAGTCCTCCTTTGATTTGGCAATAGCAACGGGGGTCGTTTCGTTGCGCCGAAAAGGCCGGTGGGCAGCGATGTATCTTCCGCAATTCATGGTCGGAATCTGTTTGACGTCGGGCATCGTGGCTCTATCTGGGTCGCTGCACCAATGCCTGCTCTTATCTTGTCCTCTCCGCCCATGTCGCATCGCGCTTCCAGGGCCATCTCGAACAAGGACCGACCGACTTGCGCCCCGAAACCGGCCAGGGCGCAAATCGGATTTGGTCTACTGGCAGGTCGTCAGGCGATGTCCACCGGCTCGGCTTTGCGTTTTCGCCCCGTGATCATGGCCCGTACCAGGTTTTCGCGATGACGAAGGCTTGCCAGCGCGACGCCGCCTATATGAAAAAGGACCAGCACAAGTAGGCCGTGCGCGCTCAGGCTGTGCGCCGTTTCGACCCACGAGACGCCGAAATAGGCGTCCGTCGTCATCAGCCAACCGGTCAGTGCGGTTGACCCCATCGCCGCGATCAGCACGACAACCATTGCACCGCCGGCCGGGTTGTGGCCGATGTAGCGGGCTTCGCGACCGCTCAGTATTGCATAGAGATAGCGCAGCACCGTCGCCGGGTCGCGCACGAATTGAGAGAACCGCGCATAGGGCGTGCCCAGAAAGCCCCATAAGAGCCGCATTGCGACCAGCGCGGCAGCGGTGTAGCCGGCCCAATGGTGAATGCCCTCGGAGGAATGGGAGGTGAGCCAGGCCGTGACGAAGCTGAGCACAAGCGCCCAGTGGAAACTCCGCACGACCCGGTCCCAGACGCGCACCATCTCCGGCGATGCTTGCGCGTCCGCGGCTATGGAAATGTTTGGATCAGTTTTCGCCGGCTTCGGCATTGTCGAGCTTTTCAAGGGTCTCGGCATTGTAAGCCAGATTCACTTTCTTGCCGGCCTTGTCGACCGCGTAGACCTCGTAACAACCCTTCTCGACCTTGATCTGGCGGACGGTGAGGCCTTCGCCGGTCAATTGCGCCTCGAGCGTTGCCTTGGGCTTGAATTGTGATTTCGGGGCGGTGCTGCAGCTGCCGCTGGCGGCGAGCGCCGGTCCCGCGATCATGCCAGCGAGAGCGGCGAGGACGAGTGTGCGATACATGATGGCTCCATTCGGGATTGGGCGCCGAAGTTGCGCCTGCGGGTGGGACTTCGATCGGTCTTGTCAGACGGCGATTTCACCGTCATTGGTCGAAATAGCGCGTTCAACCTGACAACTGGCTGACAGTTGGGCCGGGGCCGCAGATCGGGCTCGCGCCGGCCGGTTTGATCTGGCGCAAAGACGGCGGGTGATTCAGCGAACAGGATGACCGCCAGGATGTAGAGCGCTTCTGCTGCCGTCCCTGAAAGAGGATCACCATGGAAACCATATCGAGGAGAGTGGCGCTTGGGCTTGTGGCCGCAACGCTGATGGCGGGCAGTGCTGGCGCTGCCCAGGCTGCCGAACTTGTTCAGGTTTCGCTGTGGGACAAGGGCGCGAGTACGGAGATGCCGATGGGTCTTGCTTATGCAATGCCAGGACTCGATCTCTCCAAGGCCACCATGGGCATCAAGGCTTCCCCCGGAGCGGTGAAGGCCGGGAAGGTCACATTCAATGTGAAGAATGACTCCAAGGACACCGTTCACGAAATGATCGTGATGTACCTTGCCGATCCCCGCAAGCCACTTCCTTACGTTGAGGCCGAGAACCGGGTCGACGAAGACAAGGCCGGCGACAAGGGCGAAGTTTCCGAGCTTGATCCCGGTAAATCGGGCACGTTGACTGTCGAACTGAAGGCCGGAAAATACCTGCTCATCTGTAACGTGCCAGGTCACTTTGGAGCCGGCATGTGGACCGAGTTCACCGTCGATCCATAAACCCCTGCACAAGGCAGCGCTGGGAGGCAGTGACCTGTCGCAGGTTTCGAAAGCCTGCCGGGATCGCATCCCATCGCCTGATGTCGGGCATGGCGAAAGGAGTGGATCGTAATCCGCTCCGTTCGTTTGCGGGGCAACATGGAGCGCGTCATGAGAGCAATGGTGCTCGAAAGCATAGGCACTCGCTTGAGACTGGTCGACAGATCCGACCCCTTACCGGGGGTGGGCGAGATCAGGTTGAAGGTCGAGGCATGCGCTGTCTGTCGAACCGATCTGCATGTCATTGATGGCGATCTGCGTCATCCAAAACTGCCGCTGACTCCCGGTCACGAAATCGTCGGCATGGTCGATTCCGTGGGCAAGGGCGTGGCGCGTTCAAGGATCGGGCGCAGGGTTGGCGTCCCTTGGCTTGGACACACCTGCGGACATTGTCCCTACTGCATCGCTGACAGTGAAAATCTTTGCGATCAGCCAGATTTCACCGGCTACACACGCGATGGCGGCTTTGCCAGCCTTGTCATTGCCGACGCGCAATTCGCCTTCGATCTGGACCAGGATGCCGATCCCGTATCGCTGGCGCCGTTGCTCTGCGCCGGCCTGATCGGCTGGAGATGCCTGAAGAAAGCCGGTGACGGCAAGCGGCTCGGGATCTACGGCTTCGGCGCCGCCGCGCATATCGTCGCCCAGATCGCGATCTGGCAAGGCCGTGAGATTTTCGCTGTCACCCGGCCCGGTGATGAGCAAGCACAGGATTTCGCGCGCTCGCTTGGAGCGAGTTGGGCGGGCGGTTCGGATCAACCTCCGCCCAGGCAGCTCGATGCCGCGATCATCTTCGCTCCTGTGGGCGACCTGGTGCCGATCGCGCTTGGTGCCGTCCGCAAGGGCGGCCGGGTGGTTTGTGGCGGCATCCACATGAGCGACGTTCCGGCGATGGCCTACGAATTGCTCTGGGGAGAGCGTGAACTGGTGTCGGTTGCAAACCTGACGCGCCGCGACGCCGAAGAGTTCTTTCCCATTGCCAAGCGCGCGCAGGTACGCACCCACACCAAGGTCTACCCGCTGGAACAGGCCAATCAGGCATTGGACGATCTGAGGCAAGGCAGATTGAACGGCGCCGCCGTCCTGGTGCCGTGATTGACGCTTGAGGATTATCTGGCTCGCTCGCCGAGATCTCGGATCTGGCTGATCCACTTCGCCCTGGTCGCATCGCTGGCGCCGGCGACCATGCCGAACAAGGTCTCACGCACCGGACTGATGCCGACAAGATGCAGGATGCTCCGCTTCATGCCGGCGATGCCGTGTCCAAGAAACCATAGCCGGTAAAGAGCGGAAGGCATGCCCATCGTCACCACAACGCGCGCGGTGCGGCCGCGAAGCAATGTCTTGGTGAAGCCGCCGCCCTTGTCCGGATAGGCAAAAGCGGTTCCCGGCCGCATGACCTGTTCCAGAAATGCCTTGAGCATGGCCGGCATAGTCCCAAGCCACAGCGGAAAAACAAAGACAATGTGCTCCGCCCAGACAATCGCTTCGGCTGCGTCCTTCAACTCGTAGGGAATCGAACCGTGCTCGAACTCCTGCATTGTTCGCAGCATTGGAAAATCGATCGCCGCCAGATCGACCCGGCGGACGGCGTGCCCCGCCTTCTCCGCGCCCTCGCCATAGGCCCTGGCGAGACCGCGGCAGAGCCGGTCCGGGGATGGGTCGGGATGGCCGACCACAATCAAGATGCGTCGCGACACAGTCTACTCCCAGCGAGCCTGAGGTTGTCGCTTCAGGGGCGCTCCACCCTCGCCACCTGGTAGGTATGCATGGCGCCGTTGCGCTCGATCGACACATACTCGCCAGTCACGAACCGTTCGTCGCCGAGATGAAAGCCGATTTCATCATCGCGGTCGCCTTCGGCGTAGTCGAAATACCACTGCCCGCCGGGCTTGCGCCTCAACCGGCCGATCAAATCCTCCTCGCCGGTGCGAAAGCGGCGAACGCGGCAAGAGGCTCTGTGCGATTTCCACTCTTCCGCATCGATCCGCCCTTCGCCAGTCAACGGAGCCAACACGTCGTAGCCCTCTTCGCGGTCGCCTTCCGGGTGGCCCTTTTCACGGGCTAGCAGCAGCCGGACATTGCGGAATTTCGGGGTGAGGTCTTTCAAACTGGTCATGGCGAACTCCTTTACGGAGTTTCATAGAGCGGTGGCGGGACCTGGCCCTTGATCCGCATCAAAAGAAAGCCCGAGCGCAGCACTTCTATCCAGGACCGGGCAACAGCAGGGCGCAGATGCCCATGGCCGCGGCGATCAGTGTTGTGACGGCCAGTGGCAACCAGAACCTGACCGGACCAGCAAATACCGCGAGCGACAGGCGACCGATCGCGTTTGCTGCCAGCGCCGCGAGCACGGCCTGGCCCACGGTCTCGACCGACACGGAATGCTTGACCAGGCGCAGCGCGCCAAGCACCGAGACATCGACATCGAATGCGCCGGCCAGCGCCGAACTCGCCAGCAGACCGCGCCCACCGAATTGAGCGGCCAGCCCCGCACTTGCGGTCGCGACGACGGCAAAGAGCAAGGCGAAGAGCAGCAACGGGCCCAGTTCGAATGGATTGCGCGCGGTCGCGCTGCCTTCACCGTTCCCGCTGTCACGAAACAGCAGCAATGCGCCGCAGACGGCGAAGGCAAGCGCCGCGGCGATAGCCGGAATGACGACCGACGCGAGCACGCTTGGCTCGACGATCAGAACCACGGCGCAGACGCGGAGCACCGAAACCACTGCGGCCAGGGATGCCGCCCCGGCGAGCGGCAGCGGATTGCTTGCCGACGCGGCATTGCGGGCAAGCGCCAAGGTCACCGCTGTGGAAGAGACGATTGCACCGGTCAGCGAACTGACCAGCAGCCCTCGCGTATTTCCCAGAATGCGAACAGCCACGTAGCCGGCGAACGAAATCGAGGCCATCAGCACCGTCAGGAACCAGATTTCCCAAGGATTGAAACCGCCCCACGGGTCCATTGTCCGGTTTGGCAGCAAGGGCAAGACGATCGCCGTCATCACCGCAAGGATCAGCGCCGACCGGAGTTCGACCCAGGTCAGTCGCTTCAAAAGACCGTGCAGGACCTCGCGGCTGGCCAGGATTGCCGCCAGCGCCGCCCCTCCGGCGGCGGCGGCACGATAATCGCCGGCGACGGAAAGCGCGCCAAGGGCAAAAACGCCCAGGCCCGCGATCACGCTGGTGACACTGAAATCCTCGTCATGGGCAGCCTCGCGCGCCTTGTACCAGGCAAGGATTGCCGCAAAGGCGATGAAGCCGCCGACCAGCACTGATACGGAGCCTAGTGCATTCGCCAGCGCCGCGAGCACGCCACCAAGCAGGCCGGATATGCCGAATGTCCGGATGCCAGCTGTGCGACTGCGATCGGGGGCATCCCGCTCCTGCCAACCACGCTCCAAGCCGACAAGAAGACCTATTGCGAGGGCCAGTCCAAGCCGGGTGATGAGCGGATCCATTGGCGCGACGACTTCAGGCGGCGACCGTTGGTAGACGGTCACGAACCCACCTGACAATCTGGCCTGCCGTCATTGCGCCGGATGTGCGCGCGACTTCGCGCCCGCCATGGAACAGGATCATGGTCGGGATGCCACGGATGCCGAGCCTGGCCGCGACGGCCTGCGCATTGTCGGAGTTGAGTTTGATCAGGCGAACATGCGGTTCCAGTTCACTTGCCGCCGCTTCATAGGCCGGCGCCATCATCTTGCAGGGGCCGCACCAAGGTGCCCAGATGTCGACAACAACGGGCAGGCTGGTGCGTGCGATCTGACGATCGAAACCAGCGGCGTCGACATCTTCGGGATGCCCCGAAAACAGCCTGGTCCCGCACTTTCCGCATTTTGCCTCAATGGCATTGCAGGCGGGCGGCAGGCGGTTGACCCCACCACATTTGCCGCAAACCACCATATCTTGCTGTGTCATGGCCATTCACCGATTTGTTCTGGACCACTATGCGCGCCACAGATGCCCGTCGCCAAGGGTGCGCAACGCGTTCAGGATAACCGCCACGTCGATCCCTTCCTGAAGCAGCGCTCCGGCAACCGGGGTGATCTGCCCCATGGCCGCCGCGATCATTGCCAGCCCGGACAGCGCCAGCCCAGCGATGATGCTTTGCAAGGCGATCGATCGCGTACGCCGTGCAATCCGGACCGCATCGGCGACGGGCTGCAGCCTGTCGGTCAGGACAATGACGTCCGCCGCCTCGGAGGAGGCGGTCGCACCTCGTGCGCCCATCGCTACGCCGACCGTTGCCGCCGCAAGCGCGGGGGCATCGTTGATGCCGTCGCCGACCATCATCGTCGGTGCCGAGGCTTTCTCGGCTGTGACCGTCGCGACTTTTTCGGCAGGGGTCGCATCGGCGACCAGGGCGTCGAGGTCGAGCAAGGCGGAGGTGCGCTTGGCCGCGGCGCCGTCGTCGCCCGTGAGCATGACCATGCGCGTTATGCCGGCAGAGCGCAGTCTGCCGAGTGTATCGTGCGCATCAAGACGCAGGGCGTCGCCGAACGTGAACACACCGGCAAGCCGTCCGCCGAGTGCCACAAAAACCCTGAGTACGGGCTCATCCCGGTATTTTTCTTCGCCGCTTTCCGCCCAGCCGGGCAACGGCTTGTCGGCGAGCACGAGCGCCCGCGATCCCGCCACGATCGCCATGTCGTCGACCCGGCCCTTCAGGCCGGCACCGCGATGCTCGTGGACATCACGCGGATGCGAAAGCACCAACTGCCTGCCGCGCGCCGCCCGGATGATCGAGTCGGCGAGCACGTGGTGCGATGCCTGTTCCAGGGATGCCAAGAGCCGCAGCAAATGGTTCGCGTCACGGCCGGGCGCAGCTTCGATTTCGATGAGTTCGGCGCCGCCGATGGTCAAGGTTCCGGTCTTGTCGAAGATCGCGGTTCGGACTTGCGCAAGCGCCTCCAGCGCCGTGCTGCCTTTCATCAGGATGCCGGCACGCGCGGCGCGCGATACGCCACCGATGAAGGCAACGGGCGCGGCGAGGATGAGCGGGCAGGGCGTTGCGACGACCAGCACCGCAAGCGCTCTGATTGGGTCGCCGGAAACATACCAGGCGGCACCGGAAACCAGCAATGTGACCGGCAGAAGGAACAGGGCAAAGCGGTCGGCCATGCGAATGAACGGGGATTTAGCGGTCTGCGCTGCAGCGACCATGCGCACGATCGCGGCATAAGTGCTTTGTTCCGCGAGGGCGGAAGCCCGCATGTTGAAGGTCTCGCCGGCGTTGACGGTGCCGCTGCGCAGCATATCCCCTGCGCTCCGCCGTTCCGGCAGCGGTTCTCCGCTAACCGCCGACTCGTCGAGAGCGGCCGAAGCATCGAGCAGGATGCCATCGACTGGGAGTAGCTCGCCCGCCCGGACCAGAAGCTCGTCACCGACAGCCACGTCTTCGACGGAGATTGTCTCTGTCCCCAGTGTTGATGTTCGGTGGGCGACACGCGGCGATCGGTCCGTCAATGCCTTGAGGTTCCGTTCCGCGCGGCCACGAGCGAAATCCTCAAGCACGGTGCCGCCTGCATACATGATCGCGACCACCACTGCCGCCAGAGGCTCGCCGAGCAAGAGCGCAGCGGACATCGACACCAGCGCAATCGCATCGACGCCAAAGCGGCCGATCCAGAAATCACGGAGGATAGAGATGGCGAGAGCCGCCACCACGGGCAAGGTCGCCACCGTCCAGATCGTGTTGGCGTCAAGAGGGCCGAACCCGGTTCGCCACGCTCCGATTCCAATGGCGAGACCCAGGATGGCAATGACCAGCAATGCGCGTCGCAAGGTGGACTCGTTCATGCGATGCCTTTCGATTTGATCGATGCTCGCCAATTATCACCAGCGCTGACGGGGCGCGTCGAACTCGGGCAACAGCTAATAGCGAGAACCGGAGAACGCTTTGATCCAACGCAACGAACGGGCAAGATCGACGGGCGATCATCGCTACGAACAGGAGGCATGAGGGGTGACGATCCGAAATCTCGAACATGCGTTCGCCCCGAAGTCCGTTGCTGTCTTCGGTGCGTCGGTGCGCGAAGGCTCCGTCGGCCGTGTCGTTTTCGACAACATCGTCAGCGGTGGCTTCGAGGGCGACATCTGGCCGGTCAACCCGAAATATTCCGAGGTCGCCGATCGGCAATGCTATGCCAAAGCGGCCGATCTGCCTGATGTCCCAGACCTTGGTGTCATCGTCACGCCGCCTGAGACAGTTCCCGGCATCGTGCGCGACCTCGCTGAAAAGGGCACGCGGGCGGCGGTCGTGATCACAGCCGGGCTGACGCGCGAAAATGGCCTGCGCCAGGCGATGCTCGATGCTGCCAAGCCCACGCTCTTCCGCATCATCGGACCGAATACGGTCGGGCTGATGATCCCGCTGATGAAGCTTAATGCCGGATTTGCGCATATGGCCGCCAAGCCCGGCAACATCGCGCTGCTGTCTCAATCCGGCGCCATTGCCACGTCGCTGATCGATTGGGCGGCCGACAACAATGTCGGGTTCTCCCAGATCGTCTCCCTTGGCGACATGGCGGATGTCGACGTCGGAGATTGTCTCGACATGCTGGCGGGCGATGCGCGCACCCGCGCTATCGTCATGTATCTCGAAACAATTCCCAATCCGCGCAAATTCATCTCGGCCGCTCGGGCGGCGGCGCGGATCAAGCCGGTGATCGCAATAAAATCGGGTCGGCACGAGCAATCGGCCAAAGCGGCCGCGACCCATACCGGCGCACTATCGGGGGCCGACCGTGTTGTCGATGCGGCATTGCTGAGGGCAGGCATCCTGCGCGTCAAAGGCCTGACCGAGCTGTTTGATGCCGCCGAGACGATCGCCCGCTTCAGTCCCCTCAAGAGAGCCCGTGTTGCCATCGTCACCAACGGCGGTGGGGCAGGGGTATTGGCCATCGATCAACTCATCGACTGTAAAGGAGAATTGGCAGCGCTTTCTCCTGCCACCATCGAACGCCTGAATACCATGTTGCCGTCGACATGGTCGCATGCCAATCCGGTCGACATCATTGGTGACGCCCCGCCGGAGCGCTACAGGGCCGCTGTCCAAGCAGTTGCCGCCGACCCCGGCACGGACGTCATGCTGGTGATGAACTGTCCGACCGGGTTGAGCTCACCGCTTGCCGCGGCAAGTGCGGTGGCGGTACTCGCAAGGGAAGGGATGATCGCCGGCAAGCCAGTCCTCACCTGCTGGCTCGGGGAACACACTGCCCGCGCCGGGCGACGTGTTCTTCAGGATGCCGGCATTGCCAGCTTCGAGACGCCAGCGGATGCCGCAACGGCCGTCTCCTACCTCAGCGAGTGGTCGCGTGCCCAGCGGGCATTGATGCGCACCCCGTCGAGCCGCGGCGAGGACATTACGAGCCACCGAGAAGCCGTGCTCGCCATATTCAGGCAGGCCGCGGGGGAAGGGCGGCGAATGCTGACCGAGCCCGAAGCCAAGGCAGCAATTTCCGCCTATGGCATACCGGTGCCCGAGACGATCGTCGCCAGATCTCCTGTCGAAGCGGAGGCGGCCGCCAGCCGGCTCCTCAAGACGTCCGGGCAGGTCGCCGTCAAACTGTTGTCCAAGGCGATCTCGCACAAGTCGGACATTGGCGGCGTGGTGCTCAACATTGCCGATGCCGCCGCCGCGGGGGAAGCCGCATGCGCCATCGAGGCGCGCGTGCGCAAGCACGCACCGCAAGCCGATATTGAAGGCTATGCCGTTCAGCCGATGGTGGTGCGAAAACAGGCGCAGGAACTCATCCTCGGCATGAGCCAGGATGCGATCTTCGGGCCTGCCATCCTGTTTGGAGCAGGCGGCGTCTCCGTCGAGGTGATGGATGACACGGCGATAGCATTGCCGCCGCTCGACGACGTTCTCGCCGGTGACCTGATCGGGCAAACGCGGATCGGCCGCCTGCTGGCCGGATTCCGCGATCGCAAGCCTGCTGATCGGCAGGCGATCATCACGGCGCTGAACGGCCTGTCACAGATGATCGTCGACTTTCCGTGCCTTGTTTCAATGGACATCAATCCGTTGCTCGCCGATTCCGCCGGCGTGATCGCGCTCGATGCCCGTATCGAGATCGAGCCGGAACGCGTGGAGGAGCCGGGGCCGAATCGGGCGCTTGCCATCCGGCCCTATCCGTCGGGTTGGGAAAGACAGTTTTCGGCCGACGGCATGCGTTACCATATCCGGCCGATCAAGCCGGCCGACATCGCGCTCTATCCGGATTTCCTCACCCGGATTTCGCCTGACGATCTGCGCCTGCGTTTTCTGTCGCCGCGCAAGAGCTTCTCCGACCAGATGTTGAAGCGGCTTACCCAGCTCGATTATGACCGCAACATGGCTTTCGTCGCATTGGACACGAGCACTGGCGCGCTGGCGGGCATCAGCCGGCTATCCTGCGACCCCGACCACGTCGACGCCGAATACGCATTGTTGGTGCGGACGGACTTGCAGGGACATGGCCTGGGTTGGGAATTGCTCAGCCAGATCGTCGACTATGCAAGAGCGGATGGGATCCGCCGCATCGAAGGCGTCGTGCTGAGCGAAAACAGCAAGATGCTGGCCATGTGCCGCGAGTTTGGCTTCTCGATCAGGCATCTTCCGAACGAGCCCGGCCTTGTCGAGGCCAAGCTCGAACTCGGTTGAGATTGATCGTCCGCACCAAGTCAGGACGCTGTGCGCAGGATCTCGGAAGCATCGTGCGCGCAACATCTCCTCAATTCGGCGACGATGTCGACGAGCTGCCGATCGGAGTCGGTCCTGCGCCAACTGGCCTGGCTGGCATTGCGCTGCAATTGACGCGACAGGATATCGACCGTGGCGTCCGAGGG
Source organism: Mesorhizobium loti (assembly GCF_013170705.1). NCBI lineage: Bacteria > Pseudomonadati > Pseudomonadota > Alphaproteobacteria > Hyphomicrobiales > Phyllobacteriaceae > Mesorhizobium > Mesorhizobium loti. The sequence continues at coordinate 2,996,663 of NZ_CP033334.1, forward strand.
GCCGCCCTTGCGTTCATTGACCCGCTGCCAAAGGATGAGCGGATTCGCCTCCAGCCAGACGCCGGAGAATGCGATACCTCGGTCACGCGCCGCCTTTTCAATCCGCTCACGATCGGCCGGTCTGTCGAAAACCGCATCGGCGACAACCGAGCCCCCCTCGGAAAGGATCAGTCCGGCGCGCCATGCCATTTCGTTGTAGACCCGTTCGGACACCTCAGGTCGATAGGCCTTGTCCGGCAGCCTGGTCTCGGCAGCCACGCCGTGCATTGCCTTGCGGATACGGTCGCTTTCGACAATGCGAGCGCCGGGCGGCGCTCCAACGTAGGCAGCGAGCGCCTCGGCAATGGTCGTCTTGCCTGAACCACTGAGGCCACCGATGGCAACGAGCCGCGGTTCTGTCTCCTGGAGAAATGTCAGGGCCAGTTCGAAATAGGATCTCGCCTCGGCAATCAGCTTGTCGCTGTCGGCGCTGCCTTCCTCGACCTGTGTCGCGGTGACATGGGCGCGCACGGCAGCCCGCACGGCCATGAAAAAGGGCAGCAGGATGAAGCCGTCTTCATCGTCGGCCTCGTCGAGGTAGCGGTTCATCACGAGATTGGCGAGCTGGGGGAAGCCGCGATGCCAAAGGTCCATCAACAGGAAGGCAAGGTCGTACAGAACATCGATGCTGGCAATCTGGTCATTGAATTCGATGCAATCGAAGAGGCGAGGCTCGCCATCGAAAAGGCAGATGTTGCGCAGGTGCAGATCGCCATGGCACCGGCGGATCTTGCCCGCGGCCTCCCGGCGGTCCAGCAATCCGGCATGCCGGGCAAGCGCTGTGCGGAAGGCGCCGGCAAACGTCTCAATCTCCTGTTTCGCAAAAACATGGCTGGTGCCAAAGCCGGCCTCGTTGATGTCGAGCACGCCCATCAAATTGAACGAGCCTGTGCCATTGTGGACCTCCGGCGCCGTGCGGTGATATCCTACGATCATCCGTGCGACGTCGGTCATCAGCGCCGGCGTCAGTTCTCCCGCAGTTGCCATTCGATCGAGAAGCTTCGACTGATCGAAGCGGATCATCTCGATCGCCGCGTCGAGCATTTGGCCGGTGCCGTCAAAAGTCAACTTGTCGTCGGCTTCCCGCGTGATGCGCCGCACCCTCAGATAGAGGCCGGGAGCGGTTTTCGAGTTGAGTTCCAGCTCTTTCTCGCAAGCGGCCAGCCTGAGGCCTGGCGTCGAGAAATCGACATAGGGCAGCTTGACCGCCCGCTTCATCTTGTAGGCGCGCTGGCCAACGAGGAAGATGCGTGAAATGTGAGTCTCGATCGCCTCGACGGGCCCAATCGCGCCATGGGTAGCAGGATGAAGCAGAAACGCGGCAGCGGCTTGCTGGTCGTCGACGATCATGGCCGGCCTTCCCAGTGTGTCTTGGGAAATTCGTTTCCGTGATCCGCGCTCATTGCTGCAATGTCTGGACATAACCTGCCAACTCATGGATGCGTTCCCTGGTGACGATCTCGCCTGCGTTCGGGCCATATTTCTTCACGTCGGCAGGCAGGAATTGGCTGCCCCATACTGGCATGTCACGCTCGCCATGCGCCGGCACCATGGCGCGACCGTCGATCACGGCATAAACGCGCCAGTAAGGGAATTCGCCGCCATTGCGCCTGGAGATGCGTGTCAGGTCGCTCGGACGCTTCAGCAGTTCGTCGCCCAACGGGCCATCGCCCTTGCCTTCGGGACCATGACAGACCGCGCATGAGTTCATGTATTCGGCCTTGCCGTCGCCGAGTTCCTGGGCGCCGGCCGCATTGAAGACGAATCCTGCCAGAGCCGCCGCGACCAGGAATTTCATATGCGTTTCCCCGATTGATCGGTTGAAACCTACAGCCCTGGTTTAGCGGTGCGTTGATGCGGATCAAATGCCCCGCGGTCATGGTGTTTGATTCAGCGCAATGACCACGACGATCGCCCTCGCTAGTGACTGAAACCACGACTGACCCTTCAATCGAAATCAGGAGTTGCCGCCGTGACTTTCAGGACACTGCTTACGGTTACCGGGCCGAACCAGGGTGAAGGCGATCTAAAGCTCGCCGCCTCGCTGTGCGAACAGATCGGTGCCCATCTCTCCGTGCTCGTTCTCGAGCTTGCCGCGCCGCCCTCGGGCGGCGAGTATGCCGCCGTCGTCTCACCAGCCTGGCTGGAGGAACGTCAGGTCGAGCTGAAGAGGCTCGAGAAACGAATTTCCGACGTCGCCGGCTTTCTTTCCCAGACCGCCGTATCGGCCGATCTGAGCGACGACTATCCCGACATGGGATGGGCAGACGACGTCATCGGAAGGCGTGCCCGCTACGCGGATCTGACCATTCTCGGGCCGGATTTGCTGGCAAGCCATACGCTCAAGGACAAAGTCATCGAGGGCACGCTGTTCTCGTCGGGAAAGCCCATTCTGCTCGTTCCCGAGGGCTCGCGCCCGACGCTGAAGCCGAAACGCGTCCTCGTTGCATGGGACGCTCGCCTTGAGTCATCGCGCGCCGTCCGCGAGTCGATCGATATGCTGAAAGGCGCCGAAGATGTGCGCCTTGTCATCGTCGATCCCATTGAGAATGAGTTCCATCATGGCGAAGAGCCGGGCGCAGATGCCGCAGCCTATCTTGCCCGGCACGGCGTGAAGGTTACGGTCGACCGGCTGCCGAGTTCGAACCATTCGGTTGCCGACGTGCTGCGCCAGCATGCCGGCGATGTTGCGGCCGAGCTGATGGTCATGGGCGCCTACGGTCATTCCCGGTTGCGCGAGCGGATTTTCGGCGGGGTCACCAAATCGATGCTTGCGGGTCAATCGCTGCCGGTCTTGATGGCGCGATAGCAATTCAACGGTAAAGAAAAAGGGCCGGTGCAGATTGCGCCGGCCCTTTCCTTTCATTTCTCGCAAGACCTGATGGGGCGACTACTCGCTCGCTTCTCGTCCGGATACCTGCTCGATCAGGATCCGAAAGAAGACGTGCGGTGCACTGTCGGCTGTGGGAGGAACGACCGGCTTGAGTGCGCCAGGCTCCCACCAGTCCGTGTGCTTGCTCAACACCGACCAGGCATGATCCCGCTCAAGCTTATGGCCGATCCGGTCAGGCAGCTCTTCGTATCGGCCGTCGGCAATGACACTTTTCCATCCTCGCCCCTGGCCATGTTCATCGACCTGGACGGACACCAGCGGATTGGCCCGCATCCATTCGATCTTTTTCCCCGGCATGGAAAACGCGTAAAGATGAGCGTCCGAATGGGCGTAGTGGAAGGGCACGATATAGGGCTGCCCGTCCTTCGCGCATGCCAGGCGGCCAATGCGATTGGCCGTCAGCAATTTGGTGCATTCCAAAGCAGAAAGCGTGCGGATCTGCATCAATGCGATCTCCTTTTCTTCACGACTTTTGAACCAGGCCGGAAACGTGCCGCTGGCCAGTTTTGTACAGCTGGGCAGCCGCGTCCATAGCGCAGACAACGTCGTTGTCAGAGAGCTGCGGGAACCGCAGATAATGGTGGCCCAAGGCCCGGAACTGTCCTGGCTGACTAAGGCAGACCACACGGTCCGCTTCCTGTTCCAGCGCTGCGATCGTTTCTTGCGGTGAAACGGGAATTGCCACGATGATTTCCCTCGGTGACCGGCGCTTGAGGGCGCGGATCGCGATTTTCATGGTCGTACCGGTCGCGGCGCCGTCATCGACGATGATCGCGGTCTTTCCCGCGATCGACATCGGTTTGGTCTTGCCTCGATAGGCAATGCGCCGGCGTTCGAGTTCAGGACGCTCATTTGCTATCAAGACACCTAGCTCACCTTCGCCGAGCTCATAGGTCTCGACGATCTCTCGGTTCAGCACGACCTCCCCAGGGGTGCCATCGACGATTGCGGCAACAGCCAGCTCGGGATTGCCCGGGGCGCCGACCTTGCGGACGATCAGCAGGTCAAGAGGAGCGTTGAGGGCTTTGGCCACTTCCACCGCGACGGGCACGCCGCCACGCGGCAATGCCAATACGATGGGCTGGTGCAGTTGAAGCCTGCTCAGTTCCAGGCCAAGCTTCGCTCCAGCGTCTTCCCGGTCGCGGAACATCGGTCAATCCACCGGCCACAGTGTTCGCAGCGACTTCTTCATCGAGTTTCTGACCTGCACGATCTCACCATGCGAAATGTGACGGTCCAGAAGCTTGAAAACGGCACTGATCGCGACATCGAAATCGATTTCCTCATCATAGCCGAAACTGTTTCTGACGCTGATAATGAAGTCGCGCTTCGTGCGCTCATGCGCAGTTGTTGACGGATTCCAGCCTTCGAAATAGATGCCGCGGAGCAAAACAGGCAGTTGCGCCGAGAGATCGGCCATTTCGGCCGGCGACAGCCAATCCCGCACCGTGTGCAGGACAGATCTCAGGAGACGGCACGCGCTCGGCTCGCTCCAGCAGAGATCCTTGGCGAGCTCCTTGACCCATTGTTGTGCCTGCTGGCCAGCGTGCGTGAAGCCAGCGAAGGACGTGTGGGAAATATGACCCATGGCGATGCTCCTCGACGATTTGAACTCCATTCTCAGGCATCGAAAGGCTTTGAGCATTGAGCAGGATCAAATCGGTCACAGGTGCATCGCCTCGTTTTTCCACCGCCGCCTCGATCAGATCGAGGAAGCGGCGCACCGGCTGGCGAAGTGGATGAAGAGCGTTTGAGCCGAAGGCGGCTTTAGCCGCCCGGGATCAGCCGCCCGATTTTCAGCCGCCCGACTTGGGGACCAGGAGCGGAATGATGCGGTCGGTCTTGGCGACCGAAGGTTGGCCGGAACTGGCATAGGGAATGCCGAGCGCATCCCAGGTCTCGACCAGCGCATCCTGCAGTTCGGCGATCAGCGCATCGGAATGGAACGGCGTCGGCGTGATGCGCAGCCGCTCGGTGCCGCGCGGCACGGTCGGGTAGTTGATCGGCTGGATGTAGATGCCGTGGACGCCAAGCAGCCGGTCGCTCGCCATCTTGCAAAGCTCCGGATCGCCAACCAGCACCGGCACGATATGGGTCGCCGATTCCATCACCGGCAGGCCGGCGGCCGCCAGGATGTGTTTGGTTCGGCTCGCCTGCTGCTGCTGCGCGTCGCGCTCGGCCTGCGAACGCTTGAGATGGCGGATGGAGGCGGTGGTGGCGGCGGCGATCGCCGGCGGCAGCGCCGTGGTGAAGATGAAACCCGGCGCATAGGAGCGAACCGCGTCGATCACCGCGCTGGTGCCGGTGATGTAGCCGCCCAGCGTGCCGAACGCCTTGGCCAGCGTGCCCTGGATGATGTCGATGCGGTCGGCAAGGCCTTCGCGCTCGGTGATGCCGCCGCCGCGCGGTCCGTACATGCCCACGGCATGGACCTCGTCGATATAGGTCATGGCGTTGTAGCGCTCGGCGAGTTCGACGATCTCCCGGATCGGCGCGATGTCGCCGTCCATCGAATAGACGCTTTCGAAGACGATCAGCTTGGCGCGCTCGCGCCCCGCGGCCTGCAGCAGGCTTTCCAGATGCGCGACGTCATTGTGGCGGAAGATCTTCTTTTCCGCGCCCGAGCGCCGCACGCCCTCGATCATCGAGGCGTGGTTCAACTCGTCCGAGATGATCAGGCAGTTGGGCAAAAGCCGGGCAATGGTCGAGATCGAGGCTTCGTTGGAGACGAAGCCGGAGGTGAAGACCAGCGCTGCCTCCTTGCCGTGCAGGTCGGCGAGTTCCTGCTCGAGTTCGACCAGCGGGTTGGAGGTACCGGAGATGTTGCGGGTGCCGCCGGCGCCCGAACCCATCTTGCCGGCCGCGTTCTGGAAGGCGGCGATGACATCCGCGTGCTGGCCATGCCGAGATAGTCGTTGGAGCACCAGACGGTGATTTCCTCGGCGCGGCCGTTGGAGCGCCAGATGGCGCGCGGAAACTTGCCCGCGATACGCTCGAGATCGGCGAAGACACGATAGCGACGCTCCGCATGGAGCTGGTCGATCGCTTCTTCGAAGAACCGCTGGTAGTTCATGTCCGAATTTCCTTGTTGCTCGCGGTTGCGCTGCGGGCATCAGCGACACCGAACTTGGCAATGGTTGGACGTAACCCTTTGTGGGAAGGGACGACCTTGATTCATGTCAAAATCACGACTCCGAGGCTCCACCTTACTCAGTTCGATATGAACCGATGCAATGATCCTCCGCGCAGTACGGAACGCGTCACGCCGCCAAAGGTCATCTCCAGTACCCGGCTATGACCGTAGCCACCGAGAACGATGAGATCGGCCGCAATATCCTTTCCGATCTGGAGCAGGATTTCCGCCGGTTCGGAGCGGCGCGCATCCAAGATTTCCGATCGCGCTTTCACCCCGTGGCGCGTCAAAAAGCGTTCGACATCCGCTGCATTTTCCCTAGGCCTCGTATCCCCATTGTCCACGGTGGCGATCACGACCTCCCTGGCGGTGATCAGGAAAGGCATGGCGTCGACGACGGCACGTCGCGCTTCCCGCGTGTCATTCCACGCGATCAGGATGCTTTCGGCCTTGATCGACGCCAATGGGTCCGATGCCACGAGTATCGGACGGCCAGCCGCAAGGATGAGGCTTGCCGGATCCACCACACGATGACGGTCGGCCACCAGATCGGCCGTCGGCGAGCCAGTGAGGATCAAGTCGGCCGCCCGCGCATTGAGCGCAAGTTGGCGTGTGGGATTGCCTATTTCTCCGCGCCACGAGGCACGATTGCTGCCGTTGACTATGCTCAGGAATTCCTCTCTCAGGCAGTCGAGGCGACCTTCTATCTCCTCCACCTGGCACCACAACGCCTTGGTCGCGGCCTGGTCATCAGTGCCGGCTGGCAGGGCGAAATGCGGCTCGGCGGCACAAAAGCCGATCAAATCAGCATCTTGCCGTTGAGCAAGATTCCATGCCATCGCGATGCGCGGCGCCGCGATCGCGTCCACGTCCAGTTGAACCATAATCGTCTTGAAAGCCATCGCGTCGTTCCATCTGGGGTTGACGCGACTTGGCCATCAAATGGAGGGAGGCACCTTGATGCGGGTCAAACGCGCAACGAAACCGGTTGGTACCGGCACGCTCCTACAGTCCGCAAGGCCATAGGGTTGATCCTGATCAAGGACACGACGACGAATGGCGTCAACGTCGCGCTGTGGAGATTCAGAACGGAGTAGTCGATAATGCACACCCAGCCCGAACCCTCCGCATTCGGCACACAATTGGTGCCGATTGCGGAAAATGGCCAGAAGTTCTTCCTTGCTGTCGCGTCTCTTCAAGTACACGCCTTCAAGGCGATGATGCGCTATAGCGTCGAAACGCTGGCATTTCTGAAGCATCGTTGCGAACAGGACGTCAAGCTGGCCGACGATCTCATCACCGGTCCGGAGTTCAATGACGCTTTCGACATCTTTGCTGCTTTCCTGCAGAATGCGACATCGCAATATGTCAGCGAAGCCGGTAAGGTCGCCACACTGACCTCCAGGCTCACTTCGGAAACTGCCAAGCGGCTCCGTGAGGAAGCCAGAACCGCGATCGAGGACGCCGCGGCGAAGACAGTCGCGTAGATCGGCAATGCGGAGGTCAAACATGACCATCTTTTACGGGGGTCGTCGTCTGCCGGCTTCTGTCCTTGCACTGATGCTGCTCGGACATGTGCATCCAGCCCTGGCCGATAGCCTGACGGATCATGGAAAGGCGTTGGTGGAAGTCAATTGCGCCCGCTGCCACGCCATTGGGAAAACCGACAAGAGCAGTCATCCTGACGCCCCGGCGTTTCGGACCTTGTCAAAGCGCTATCCGATCACCGATCTCGAGGAGGCCCTCGCTGAGGGGATTTCGACTGGCCACCCGGACATGCCCGAGTGGATCGCCAGCCCCGACCAGATCGACGCAATTATCGCTTACATCAGCACCTTGCAGCAACCGTGATCGGGGCCGTGGGCGCGGCAGCCCACCGAACCTGATGCCTCCATTGCACAATGGAGGCAGTCGATCTGGTGGCTGTTAACGCGCCAGCAAACCGGCGCGTACCAAGCTAGGGCAACATCCTGTCAGCTGCACGGAAGTACGACCGGGCATGCGCCACGATCTGGGCCTCCGTGGGATGATCGGCAGGCTCGACGCCGATGATGCGATCCTTCAAGTGGGAATGGTGGTCGCGTATATGCCTTGCCAACTCGTCTTTTGCCGATCCTGGACCAACGATCAGCCATTCCTTCGCCGGCTGCAGCGCCGCGACGATGTCCTGGTAGAAGGACTGGTTTTCCGGTGCACGCTTGCCGTCGACGGTGCCTGCCTTGTTGTGGGTCTGATGATGCGCAAGCGTGGTGGCAAGCCTGAGGCTCTCGGCCGCTTCACGATTGAAGAAAAACACCTTGGCTTCGCGATGGTCCAGCCAGGCAACGGCATGTTGGGTCTGCATATTGATACATCCTTGAGGCTATGGTTGAGGAATGAGCGCGATCAACCCGATGAGACGTCCTCACGCGGGCTGGGACTCCAGCGTTGCCAGGACCGAGCCGGGTTCGATGACGGTGTTCGCAGTGGCGACAATCGTCGCGCGGCCACTTGCAGGCGCGACAATCTCGTGCAGCGCGTCTTCAACGCGAACTTCGGCTATGCGCTCTCCGGCCTTGATTGTGTCGCCGCTCGTAATGAACCAGCGCTCCAGGATACCCTCCGGCAACATGCTGGACGCCCACAGGGCTTCATCGACCTTGATATAGTGCATCGCGATTCTCCCTATGCCGCCGAATGATACGCGCTTGCGCAGCATGGTCCTTGATCCCGATCAATCGGCGCCCGACGCAAAGTGCTGCAATCGCGCGGCGTTTGACGGCGATCAAATTCTGATACGGCATCCGGCCTTAAGGTGTCCGGCCGTCGACGGAGTGAGGTCATGAAGCATTTCAGGAAGAGGCAGCCGTCGCGATGAGCGCCCGATCAGGTATCAGCGCTGCATTCGCGATCGAACGGGATGTACGCGCCGTGCAGGTGATCGGCACCGATGACGATATGGCGTCCGCCGCAAGAACTGTTAGCCACATCAGTCCGACCCGCGGCAACGCGCATGCCTGTCCGGCGATTCCAGAAAATGATGCAGATCAATGCGCAACGCACCGTTTACGAAGATTTTGATGCGATGTGGAATCCTATCCTAAGCGCACCGTATGGTCGCGGCCTTGAACTCGCCGTCTTCGACGAGGAGGGGGCGCATGCGCTGGTATTTCCCTGCATAAAAAGCCGCGAAGGTTGGAAAAATGCCGCCACCGGCGTCCGTGTCGACATCCATCCGACCCACTGGCGCGAGTGGGAAGATGAGAAGGTTCAGGCCAGAGCAGGCAACCCTTTCGAAGGTTCTCCCTAGGGGCGGGATTCCACGATCAGCGCCATGCGCACGAGATGTGACAGACTGCTTGCGCCCATCTTGCTCATGACATTGGCCCGGTGGATTTCGACCGTGCGCGGACTGATCCCCAGATCATAGGCGATCGTCTTGTTGGGCAGCCCCGAAACAAGTCCATCCAGCACCTGCCGCTCGCGCTCCGACAAGTTCGACAGACGCCCGCGGATCTCCGCGGACTGGGGATGCGCTGCATTGACCTGGTTGCGGTTGGCCAGCGCGGAGCGGATCGCTTCGATCAGCATTTCGTCGTCGAACGGCTTCTCGATGAAATCGGAGGCCCCTTCCTTCATTGCCTGCACGGCGAGCGCCACATCGGCATGACCAGTCATGACAATAACCGGAATCCTGTGCCCGCTCGCCCTAAGCTGACGCAGGAGCTCGATGCCGTCTATGCCCGGCATGCGCACGTCGGTGACAATGCAGCCGTCGATGTTGCCGGTCGCCGTAGACAGAAAAGCTGTGGCCGATTCGTGCAGGCGCACAGCGAAGTCTGCTGTGGCCAGAAGAAAACCGAGCGATTTGCGGACGTCGACATCGTCGTCGACCACATGCACCAGATCACTGTCGGCCATTTGTGATCTCTTCCTTCTCTACGATGCGCAAGGTGAAGCGGAACGCGGTTCCGCCGGCTGGCATCACCTCGGCCCATATATGGCCACCGTGCGATTCAACGATGGTGCGGCAAATGGAAAGGCCCACACCCATGCCTTGCTTCTTGGTCGTTACAAACGGCTGGAAGAGCTGGGCCGAAACCTCCGGCGCAAGACCCGTGCCTGTATCGATCACGCTTACCTCGGCCATCCCATCATCCCGGGCAATGGTTGTGACTTTCAATTCGCGGCGCGGCGCTTCGTGCATGGCCTCCACCGCGTTGCGCATCAGGTTGAGCAGAACCTGCTGAATCTGGATGCGGTCGGTCAAGACCAGTTCGGCGGCAGGGTCAAGCTTGTAGCTGACGAGAAGATTCATCTCTCTCGCGCCAACCAAGGCCAGCGATGCGGCTTCCTCGATCAGCGTCGGCAGCCGTTCGACCTGGCGCTCGCTTTCGCCCCTGGCGACAAAATCCCTCAGGTGACGGATAACGTCGCCTGCCCGCAATGCCTGCTCGGCTGCCTTTTCGACGGCATCTCGAAGCATGGGCGCATTCTCGTCCTGGCTTTTCTCAAGCAGTCGACGACTGCCTTTGAGGTAGTTCGTGATCGCCGTCAGCGGCTGGTTGATCTCATGGGCAAGCGTCGAGGCCATTTCGCCAAGTGCTGTAAAGCGCGCCATGTGGAGGAGCTCCTGCTGCTGCTCCTGGATTCTTGCCTCCGCCCGGTGGCGCTCGGTCAGGTCGCGGCAGAAGCCGGTAAAGAAACGCCCGGTACCCGGATGCATCTCGCCGACGGAAAGCTCCATCGGAAAAGTCGATCCATCCTTGCGGGCCCCGGTAACAGTGCGGCCGAGCCCGATGATCCGGCGCTCTCCCGTCGTCAGGTAGCGAAGCAGATAGGCATCATGCTCGTCGCGGTAGGGCGAGGGCATCAGCATTTTCACGTTTTGACCAATGACTTCGCTTGACTGGTAGCCGAACAGCGTTTCGGCAGCGGTGCTGAAGGATTGAATCCCACCCTGTTCGTCGATGACGACCATCGCGTCCGGCACTGTTGCCAGGATCGATCGCAAATGGTCCTCACGCAGCCGAAGTGCTGCGTTTGCAAAGGACAGGTCGCTGACATCCGTGCCTTGAATGAAGATCGCGGTGATACGGCCGTCGTCGGCCTTGACCGGCTGATAGACGAAATCAAGGATGCGCTCCTCGACCGGCCCGCCGGCTGTGTTGCGAAGCCCAACCTTCACCCCGTGGCCGACATAGGGCTCGCCGGTCGTGTGCACATGGTCGAGATGTTCGAAAAACTCATTGCCTTCAAGCTCGGGAAAGGCGTCGCGCACCGACTTTCCAACCACTTGCCTGTGGCCGATCAGCCTTTGGTAGGCGGCATTGGTCAGCTCGAAAATGTGACCCGGCTCGCGCAGGAGTGCTATAAAGCCCGGGGCCTGATCGAACATCTGCGACAACAGTGATTTCAGTGTCGTTCCCCCGGGCGACAGACTGAGCGCTTCGTCTTTGATCACCTGAGGTTCCTGGGTTCGAGACGGTGCTGCCAAGGCTAACTATCACTTCTCGCCGCACGCGCAAAACGGATCGAGCCGCCGACTTCGAGCCCAGATGCAGTTGGCGGATGCAATTGGCGGTCTTTGACGCGCATCAAGGCATTAGACGCGGACGAATGCAATTCATCACGCATTCCAGCATTCAGCGAAAGGCGTCCGCAATGTCTTACAAGTCAATCATCGTCAACCTCGCCATCGATGCGCCTCCCGCACCTATTGTAAAGGCGGGGGTTGAGCTCGCGGAGCGGTTCGGAGCCCGTCTTGTCGGCCTGGCGGCCGCGGATGTTCCGCCCCTGGTCGCGACCGGCGAAGGCATGGTCTACGAAGGCGAGATCATGCAGATCCAGCGGACGGAGATAGAAAAGCGGCTTGCCGAACTGCGTGCCGAGTTCGAGAGGCTGGTTCCCGCGTCGATCTCTAGCGAATGGGGCCAAGCTGTTTGCAGCCCGACCCGGTTCCTCAGCGTTTCGGCCAGAACGGCCGATCTGATCGTTACCGGCCAGGCAGGTGACAATGTGTTTCGCGCCGTGGATGTCGGCAGCCTGACACTGGGTGCCGGGCGTCCGGTTCTGGTCGCCGCAACCAACGTCGAGCACGTCCTTGCAAGAACCGTTCTGGTGGCGTGGAAGGACACCAGGGAGGCACGGCGGGCGATGGCTGACGCTTTGCCTTTCCTGGCAAAAGCCAGCGAAGTCGTGATTGTCACGATTGACACCGACCGCGACGACGGCATTCGTGACAGCCTCGCCGATGTCGCGGTCTTTCTCGAACACCATGGCATCAAGGCGCGAACCGAACTGCTCGCCGGCGAGGCCGACGGCGACCGGTTGCCGACATTCGCACGCTCGATCCATGCCGACATGATCGTCTCTGGCGCTTATGGCCATAGCCGCTTGCGGGAATGGGCGTTCGGCGGCGTTACCCGCACGCTGATCGAAGAGAGCGGCATCAATCGCTTCATGTCGTACTGATGATAGGCGACGCCGGCCAGCGATCCGTCTCACCGGAGGACGGTGCCTATTGGTCGATCGAGACCAATGACCTCCTGCGACGCCTTGAGACGTCTGCCTCGGGCCTGGCTGCTTCCGAGGCGGCATCGAGGCTCGCAAAATTCGGTCGAAACTCACTGGCGTCGACGTCAAGCGCGTCGACCCTGGCAGTTTTTGCCCGCCAGTTCCGCAGCCCGCTGGTGCTGATCCTTATTTTCGCGGCCAGCGTATCGGCCTTCGTGGGAGAGGGCCAGGAAGCTGCGATCATCGGCGCGATCGTGCTGGCAAGCTGCATCCTGAGCTTCACCCAGGAGTATGGCGCGTCGCGGGCGACCGAAGCACTGAAAGAGCGTATTTCGCGCAAGGCAATAGTGTTGCGTGACGGCGCCGAGTGCTCGGTCGCCGCCGAGGATATTGTGCCGGGCGACGTGATCCGGCTTTCGGCCGGAAATCTCATCCCTGCCGACGGTATCATTCTGGATGCGCGCGATTTCAATGTCAGCGAGGCCGTGCTGACCGGTGAAACCTTTCCCACCGTGAAGGCCCCGGGGCGGTCGGTGCCCGAGGCTTCCGTAGCACAGCGCAGCAATGCCGTTTTCACGGGCACTTCGGTTCGCAGCGGTACCGCAACCATGCTTGCGGCGGCGACCGGTGCCCGCACGGAATTCGCATCGATCGCCGCGGCACTGGAGCGGAAGATCCCGGAAACGGGATTTGCCCGGGGCATAAGACAGTTCGGCTATCTGATGACCGAAATCATGCTGGCGATTGTCATCATGGTGTTCTTCGCCAATCTGATGCTCCATCGACCGCTGATTGAATCGTTGCTGTTCTCGCTGGCACTCGCCGTAGGCCTTACGCCCGAACTCCTTCCGGCCATCATCAGCGTGACGCTAGCCAGGGGCGCCCGCGCCATGGCCGCCAATGGGGTCATCGTGCGCCGTCTCGATGCCATCGAGAATCTGGGCAGCATGGATTTGCTGTGCACCGACAAGACGGGGACGCTGACGGAAGGCGTTATCCACCTGGATGGCTGGCTCGATGTCGATGGCAGTCCGTCAACCGACATTCTGCTCTGGGCACGTCTCAACGCGACCCTGCAGACAGGACTGAAGAACCCGCTGGACGAAGCAATCGCCGGCGCGCCGGGCGAGAGCGCATCATTGGCGGCCTTCACGAAAGTCGACGAAATCCCCTATGATTTCATTCGCAAGCGACTATCCGTTGTCGTGCGGACCAAGGACGCCCAGGACCTTCTGATTACCAAAGGCGCCGTACAAAATGTCCTCGAAACCTGCAGCTTCGTCCGAACGGCCAAGGGGCTGGAACCCCTCAATGAAATGTACCGTGCGGCAATCGACGAAAAATTCCGACGCTGGAGCGCGGACGGCTACCGCGTTCTGGGCCTGGCAATCCGTCGGTTTGAGAGCCAGAAAACGTTCAGCAGGAAAGACGAGATCGATCTCGCCTTCGCGGGCTTCCTGCTTTTCCTCGACCCGCCAAAGGAGGGCGTCAAGGAGACGCTTGCCGAGCTCGCCCACCGCGGCATCGCGGTAAAGGTCATTTCGGGTGACAACCGCTACGTTGCCGCGCATCTCGCGCAGGCGATCGGCTTGTGCGCTGACAGGATCATGACCGGCGAGGATCTGTCGAAATTGACGAAGAGTGCGCTCTTCGCGGGCGTGCAGCACACCGATCTCTTCGTCGAGATCGACCCCAACCAGAAGGAGCGCATCGTTCAGGCCTTGCGGAGCAGGGGCCATGTCGTTGGCTATCTCGGCGATGGTATCAATGACGCCCCAGCCCTCCATGAGGCCGACATCGGCATCTCTGTCGACAGCGCTGTCGATGTGGCGCGCGAGGCGGCTGATATCATCCTACTCAAACAGGATCTGGGCGTGCTGGTGCGCGGCGTCGACGATGGCCGCAAGACCTTCGCCAACACGATGAAGTACATTTCCATCACCACCAGCGCCAACTTTGGCAACATGATCAGCATGGCCGTCGCCTCGCTTTTTCTGCCTTTCCTGCCGCTGCTGGCAACGCAGATCCTGCTCAACAACTTGCTTTCCAGCATACCCTCACTTGCGATTGCTACGGACAATGTCGATGCCGAGCAGATGCGGCGACCCGGCCGCTGGGATATCGGGTTCGTGCGGCGATTCATGGTCAGTTTTGGATTGGTCAGTTCACTGTTCGATTTCGCGACCTTTGCCTTTCTGTTACTTGTTGCGCACGCGGGACCTGCAGCCTTCCAGACCGGCTGGTTCGTCGAGTCTCTGATGACCCAGCTGGCGATTGTGCTCATCGTACGCACGCACAAAGCGTTCTGGGCGAGCCGTCCAAGCCCGTTGCTTGTCTGGCTTACACTTGCTGTGGCGATTGTCGCGATTGTCTTGCCCTATGTCCCCTTTGCGGGATGGTTCGGTTTTGTGCCGCTGCCATTTCGGGCACTTGCCGGACTCGTCGCGATCACAGGGCTTTACATTGTCGTTTCAGAAGCAACCAAACGCTGGTTCTTCTCGCATGGCAGCCGCTTCTCGCGCCGGCACGGCGCAGGGCAGGGCATCGACGGGAAGGCCATGTCGCGTTCAGCCCTGGCGCAATGAATATGCTGCACGAGGGTGGTCTACGGCGATGATCAAAAGGAGTGCGGGCATCCTGCCCTACCGCAGATCGAATAACGACCTGCAGGTGCTGCTTGTCCATCCAGGCGGCCCGTTCTGGCAAAGACGCGATCTTGGCGCCTGGTCGATTGCCAAAGGCGAGCATGACGAAAGCGAGCTGCCCGAGGCAGCGGCACGGCGCGAATTCACGGAAGAGACAGGCTGGGAGCCCAACGGAGCCCTGCTCACTCTGGGTGAGTTGTGCCAGCGAGGAGGCAAACTCATCACGGCATTCGCGTTCGAAGGCGACTTCGATACGGCGACGTTGCGCAGCAACCTGTTTGAGATGGAATGGCCGCCACGAAGCGGCCGGGTACAATCGTTTGCCGAGGTCGACCGTGGTGAATGGCTCGATTTGGCACTGGCCAGAGACAAGCTGGTTGTCGGTCAACGGCCTTTTCTCGACCGCCTCGCCGCTTCGGTTTAGTGCGTGTCAGCTGATCGCCTGTTGATCGAGATCAACGCCGCCTGCCGCCAACATGCCAATGATGGCCAGTAGGCAGGAGTGACCACCATGACCTTTCTCGATTACCTGATTTCAGTCGACGCCAGAACCACCTTGATGGACCGCATGATGCGGAAGCTCGGCGTCGATAGACAATTGAAAGTCGTAGCCGACCATGCTGCCGTCACCAGCCGGGCCGTGGATCGCTGCCGTTCCTGCGGGCATCAGGAAGAATGCTCGGTCTGGCTCGATGAAAACCAGCAAGCGGATAACCCGCCAGACTATTGCCGCAATGGCGACCTGATCGCTCGACTGCAGCACGCGGCCGGCCAACGGTAGCCATTCGAGTACTCAGCCTGGACGATGTCGTGCTGTCCGTGATTTGACGAGAGTCAACGCAAACCAAGTTTTGCAGTTGATAGGTTTGCATCCCACGGGACCGGGCAGTTTGGACACGATATTTTTTCTGGAAGCATTCCTGCTCTTTGTCGCGCCAGGACCAACCAACGCTCTTTTGATGGCGGGGTCGGTCAAGCGAGAGAAAGCGGTCAAGCTCTTGGCCGCTCAGGCATGCGGATACGGGATCGCATCCGCATGCTGGTTTTCGCTGCGTCCCTTCGCGTCGCCCGACGCCATTCAAATACTCAGGCTGGCAGCAGCCGGATGGCTCGTGGTTCTTGGCCTGAGTCTGATAATCAGCGCACGGATCAACGTTTCCAAAAATGGCGACGCCATTTCTGTTGCGGCGACCAGTGCTCTCAATCCGAAGGCCTTCATTTATTGCCTGGCTATCGTGCCGATGAACACCGAACCGCGCGCGCTGGGGATGTTCTGGATTGCGCTCCTGGTAATGACAGCCGCCACCGGATCGGTGTGGCTTTTGCTGGGTCGGCGCCTCAGCGGAGGCAAAACAACGGTAGAAAGAGTTGTGGGCGCGGCGCTTATTGCCTTTGCCCTGTTACTGCTTCGACCGTTGATACCCCTGGTCGCGACCTAAAGCGCGGCGAAGCCTTGGGCGAGGACTGGCAACTCACTCAGCCAAAGGCACCTGGCTTCGATCAATGTCGTGTACCGGCAATCTGGCTAGTATTGCCCTAGCTACGAAACAAGGACGACCGACACAGGATCGGCGCAGAAGAGATTATCCTTGACAACATTGACACCGGCGACGTTTTCGGCGGCGACTATCGCTGCCTGGCGCTCGCGTTCGTCGAAAATGGCGCCGCTCAGCGTCACCACGCCCTCGTCCACCATTACGTTGATCAAATCGTTGCCGGCCCATTTCCGCCTCGCAAGCTCGGCGGCGATGTTGTGGCGGATCTGTTCGTCATCGATGACCGTAGCGGCGCCATCCGGAAGGACGCCGAGCAATGCCCGCAGAAGATCAGAGCGGGTGACGATGCCCACGACTTTCCCGCCGTCGATGACCGGAATGCGTTTAACATGGTGACGCGTCATGAGCTCGACGATTTTTGCGAGCGATGCCGCAGGGGATGCCGTGACGACATCTTGCGACATCACCTCCTCAACCCGTCGGCCATTGGCGCGGACATATTCGTCGGCGGCCTTCCCAGGGCTGACGAGAAACTCCAGCCACCGCGAGCGCTTGCGCTCCGTGCCCAGTTCTCCCCGGCGCAGGAAATCGCCCTCGCTGACGATCCCCACCAGCCTGCCGTCGTTGCGAATGACGGGGAGGCCGCTGACCTTTTTGGAAAGCATCAACCCGGCAGCCTCGGCGATCGATGCGGACGGGTCGATGCCGACGACTGGCTTGCTCATGATGGCTTCGGCTTGCATGTTCGCTCTCCCGAGTTTTCCAACCTCCGGCTTCTTAGATTTCACCCGCACGAAGCGCCTTGATCTGAATCATTTTTCCGTCGAGGCAAATGGTCCAAAGCTGGAGCCGTGAATTACGGGGCGCGAACCGGTCAACCAGTGATCGCGGCCTTGGCGACGTTCACGCCAAGTTCGTAGACAAGCAGTCCACCATAGTAGGCCGTCGCAGTGACCAGAAATGCTCCGCAAACTTCGATCAGAGGAATGGCGATCGTTACAACCCGCATGTCACGGTTCCGCAGCCAAAGCGCGAGCCGCACGATTCCCCAGATCAGAAAAGCAAAGGCTGTGATCCCTCCCAGGCTTTCATGGATCTCCGCGACATCGCTGCTGAATCCGGCCGCTTCGGCATGATCCAGCGCAAGACCTCCGAAGAACCAGGTCCCCATAGCGAACATTCCGGCAGCCAGGGCCACAAAAGTAGAGATCGTGCCGGCTCCCGATCTCCTGGTGACGGCGCTGCCGCCAACGAGCGCCACAAGGTCGATAGCCACGAGCAGGTAGATCAGAACAATGGGAAAATGAACAAGCATGGGGTGGATATGTTGAATGGGGATCACGAAACTCTCCAGAAATTGGCAGGGGACTTTGGATAATTTGCCGGCTTTGCAGCGAGCCGTGGCCCACGACATTGGCAAGCGTCATGTGCCGTGGTGGGCCATGCACAGCGAAGGGAAGACCTAGTCGTTGTCGTCGGCTTCATCGCCCTGTTGGTCGTCGCATGCATCGCCGCCACCCTTGATGGCTTTCGGGGTGGAGGCGTCCAGCATGGGGATGGCCTGCAGGTCGATCGGGCCTGACGGGGCAACAGACGATGGCGCCCCACAAAATCCTTCGTCCGATTCAGCGGCCGCCGGCAGGACAAAGATCGTGAGGCTTGCAAGTGCCGCAAGAACAAGCATGGAATTGCGCATGGTCTCGTATCCTTCTCAGCGCGGCCATGATTGGACGCGATAATGCCCTGATATGAACCTTTTGCTTGCTGTAGGCTGAGGATAACTGACAGCAAATTGAAAGCTGCAACGTGCGACATGCCTGCCGATGAAAAGACAATGGAAGCGTTTGGCGGTGCTGGGTCTCGCGGGACTTGTCCTGGCAATGCCTCTCGCTGTCCGTGCCGACGAGGACGATGACGGCGACCATGACCGGGCGCGGGATTTGTACGAGCGCGGCGAAATCAAGGGCCTTGCCAACATACTGGACGTTGTCCGCGCCACAGCTCCCGGCGATGTTGTTGCGGTCGATCTCATCCGCAAGGCCGACAGATGGGTCTACCGGTTTCAGGTCGTCGGTGCCGATGGCCGGCGAAAGACCGTCGACGTCGACGCCGGCGCCGGTGTGATCATGCGCGACGGGGAGGGCGACTGATGAAGATCCTCTTGGCCGAAGACGAGCCCCGTATCGCCGCCGATATCGCGACCGTCCTCAAGGCGTCCGGAATGGCGGTCGATATCGTGAAGGATGGTGAAGCTGCCTGGTTCGCAGGCGATGTCGAGAATTATGACGCCGCGATTCTGGATCTCGGATTGCCCAAGCTCGATGGTCTGACGGTCTTGAAGCGTTGGCGGGCCAATGAGCGCAGGTTTCCGGTTCTCATCCTGACCGCAAGAGGCATGTGGACCGAACGCGTCGACGGCATCAATTCCGGTGCCGACGACTATCTTCCCAAGCCTTTTGAAATGGAAGAACTGCTCGCCCGGTTACGGGCAATCCTGCGTCGCTCGGCGGGACAGGCAGCACCCGTGCTGAAGTCTGGTCCTTTGCTCCTGGACACGCGCCAGATGCGCATCTCGCTCCGTGGCATTCCTATTTCTCTTTCGCCTCTGGAATACCGGCTGCTGGCGTTTCTGATGCACCACGCCGGAAGGGTCGTGGCGCCTACCGAGCTTGCCGAGCACTTGTACGATTCAGGCAACGACCGCGATCCGAACACGATCGAGGTCATAGTCGCGCGGTTGCGACGGAAGCTCGGAGGCGACATCATCGAAACGCGCCGCGGATTCGGGTATTTGATACCTGACGATTCCCGCTGATGGGCAACTCGATCCGCTTCAGGCTCTGGTTGGCGGCAACGATCTCGATCCTGGTTGCTCTTGCCATCGCCGGTATCGGACTGCGCTATCTATTCGAACTGAATGTCGAGCGGCGCGTCGTCAGTGAGCTGACCGTCGACCTGAACGACCTTATCGGAGCGACCAGTTTCACCGCCGATGGCCGGCTTTCGGTCCAGGCGGGCTTGGCTGACCCGCGTTTCGCCATCCCCTTTTCCGGTCACTACTGGCAAGTACTGGATACCGGCTCGGGCAGCCTGGTCCGGTCGCGTTCGTTGTGGGATGCGACACTTGTCCTGCCTGAGCGCGCAACTGCTGGCGTGCTCAGAGAGATCAAGGAATTCAAAGGGCCGCAAGGGGAACTCACCATCGCCGTCGAGCGCACCATCATCGACGCCAGCGGCCGCTCGTTTCGGGCCATCGTGGCCGAAGACCACCAAACCGTGAAAGAATCCGTCGACGGGTATGTCCGCGACCTGGCGCCTGCCCTGATCTTGCTCGCCATTGCGCTCATGGCTGCCTTCTTCATTCAGATCACCGTTGGTCTAGCGCCTCTGGAGACCTTGCGGGCCGCCGTCGGAAGCGTGATTGCTCAGCGAACTGCACGCCTCGAGGTGACCGCACCAAGCGAGGTGCAGCCGCTCGCGGACGAAATCAATCGTCTTCTCGATGCCCAGGAGAGGGCACTGGCGCGCGCCCGGTCGCGCGCCACCGATCTGGCGCACGGTCTCAAGACGCCTCTGCAAGTGCTGTCGGCGGACATCCGCGCTTTGCGAAAGAAAGGCGAGACGGAACTGGCCAACGAGATTGAGAAGAGCGCTGGGGCGATCCGGCGCCATGTCGAGCGGGAGCTCGCGCGCGCCCGACTCGCGCCAGGCGTCTCTGGCAAGGCATCCTGCCGGGTCTCGGACGTTGCGACTGGTATCATTGCCGTCGTCAAACGGACGCCAAGCGGCAAGCAGCTTTCATTCAATATGGACGTCACGGCAGAACTGGCGGCGCCAATTGACGAGGGTGACTTGTCAGAGATCCTCGGCAATCTAATCGAAAACGCTGCGCGCTACGCAAAGTCGTCAGTCCGTGTCGATGCATCCGCCACGGCTGCCGAGGTGATCGTTACCGTCGCCGACGATGGCCCAGGTATACCAGATGCCGATCGCGAATCCGCCTTGTCGCGCGGCGTCCAACTCGACAGCAAGGGCGGCAGCAGCGGCCTTGGCCTGGCAATCGTTTCCGACATCGTCGAAGCTTACGGCGGACGCCTTGCCATGGCCAACGCCGATCCGGGCCTGGTCGTGACCATTGCCTTGCCGCGACACGGTTGAGCGTGCTTCAGGCAAAACCTGGAAAATAGTCGACCTTTATCTTCGAGCGGCGAACGCCCATGGCCAGCAGCTTCTGGCGCAGCGCCTTGACCATCGCCTGCGGGCCGGAAATGTAGAAGGTGCGCTCGAGGTAGTCGGGTATGGCCAGACGTATCAGGCGCTCGTCTATGTATCCGGGATATTGCCCGCGCTCGCCGCCGCGCGCCACAGCGTGGATCGTCTTGATGCCAAGTTCCTGCCTGGCCGCGCCAAGCACGTCGCGATAAGCGATATCCTGCTGGCCTTCGGTTCCATAGAGAATGACGATCGGTCGCCGCTCCTTGCGGTCGAGCAGATATTGCAGCATCGAGCGGAACGGCGTGATGCCGATGCCTCCGGCCAGGAACGCGATCTTGGTTTCGCGCCGGGCGGGCAGCGTGAAATTGCCGGCCAGTTGCGCGGCATGGATCGTGCTGCCTGGCTTCATGGTCAGCAATTCGCGCTTGAAGGCACTTGATCGCGGATAGAACTTGACGCCGAGGCGGACTGTTTCCTCCGTCGGCGCCGAGGCGACAGTGAAATAGCGGCGGTTGCCGCGATTGTCTGAACGATCGAGGCCAAGCGTCCATTCGAGATACTGGCCGGCCTCGAAGGCGAGCTTGCGGGGCGAGCGGAAGACGAAGTCAAAGCTGTCGTGGGCCGATTGCTCAATGCGTTCCAAGGTTAGCACGAAGCGCCCCTTGGGACCCGCCGCATAGGCGAACAGGTTGCCGGCGAGCAGCGCCAGTTCCGGGGTGAAATAGAACGAGCCGACATGGATGTTGGGCGCAAACAGAAAGCCGACGATGGCGGCAAAGGCGATACGCGGCCAACGCATCGTCGGCGCGGTAAGCGGCTCTGTCAGCATCACGAAGGCAAAGAACAATACAGGCGACGAACCCAGTGTCTCCGTAAGCGCGGTCCAGTATTGCGACGGGTCGCTGGTTGCCAGAATGGTTGCCAGTGCCACGACAACGAAGGTCGAGACAAGATCAAGCCGGCGCAGTTTGCGGACAATGAGCATGCCACCGACGAGGACGAGCGGAAGCAGCGGCAGATTGCCGCCGATCCACCAGGTGGCTGGTTGGTCGAGCAGCAGCGCGGACAGCGCCACGCCCAAAGCAGCCGGGTTGAAAAGGTGCTTCCGTCCGACGGCGAGAATGAATTTGGATGAAATCGCCCAGACAGACGCGAACGCCACCGCCGCGATCCCCTTGATGTCCGTGGCCGCAACCGGATCGAGGATAAGCACCAGGATGAGTGCGGTGATGTAGACGGACTCGTTGTTGGCCGGGACTTTGAACACATGCGTAAAGACCTTGTTGGTGATCCAGCAGGCGGCCAGCGCAAGCGCCGTGGTGGAGGCAAGCGCAATCGGATCATGTGGCACCAGCTTGACGAAGCCGAGCACGAACGCCGCGCCGACCAGTGTCATCAGATAGTAGAGGACCAGCCTGTACATGGTCAGGTGATCGAGAAATCGGTCGATGGTCTTGATCATGGCAAGCAAAAGGCTCCGAACCCGGTTGTCGGCGTGGCGCGGCCATTGGCGGCGACGAGATAGCCCTCCAGGCCGGGCGTCTGCTCGATGAAGAGAATGCCGTCCCGCCCCATGGCGAAGGCCGCTGTGGCGAAACGATCGGCTTCGAGCACATCGGCGCCGATCACGGTCAGGCTGACGATGTCCTGGATCGGAATGCCAATTCCGTGCGGATTGTAGATGTGTTGACCGCGGACATAGGTGCCGGAGGTTGCGACGCCGCGACCGCGGGGATAGACGATCTTTACGATCTCGTCCGCGTTGAAGGGGTTGCGGATGCCGACACTCCAGTCATGACCCGAGGCATTCTTGCCGCAGGACTGGACGTCGCCTCCCGCCTCAATGAAGAAATCGCTGATGCCGGCCCGCTGAATGATGGCTGCCGCGTTGCGGATGGCCCAGCCCTTGACGATACCGGAAGGATCGAGCGACCCGTCGGGCTTGCGAATGTCGAAGTATCCGTCCGTCTCGTCTTTCGTCTGCCGCGCGAGAGCAAACACTTCGGTCATCTCGCCGCTCCAGTCGACGACCGGAACGTCGCCGCGGTTGATGGCCGTGATTTCGCTGTCGGTCCGGTATGTGCTGAAGCGCCGGTCGATATGCTCGAAATAGCCGAAGACCGTCTCGATCAGCTCACCGCTCGACGCGTCGCCGATGTCGACCGTAATGGGCATTCCCATCAAAATACGCGTTTCACGCATGGACCTAGGACGACGCTTTCTTCAGCGCGCCGCGCAGCGACTGGATGAAGGCCCTGCTGGTCAGCGTCGCGCCCGAGATAATGTCGACATCGGCACTCTGGGCGCTGATCGCTTCGTCGCGCAGCATGGGCAGCGCCTGCCTGTTGATGTTGACCGAGGTGCGGCGGTCGGAGGGGTATTTCAGCACTTTCAGCGCCGTAAGCTGTCCGCCCTGTACGAGGGCCTGGATCTGGATGATGCCGTAGTAGGCATCGGCCGTGGGGCCGGTGTAGACGCCATCGGCATAGCCATGTGCGGCGAGCTTCATGCCCACCCGGACGACACGCGCTGGTGCATTCGGATATGCCGGCCTCGGTTGCGGGACTGGTATGTAGATGGCGGGCGTTACGGCGAATGAAGGCGTTGACGACGCAGGATCGGTGACAGCCGGCGGCGCTGGCGACGGCTGTGGTGCCACTGGAACCACTGTCTGTTTGACTGGATCATTTGGCCGTTTGGCGGGCACGGCTATGCCAGCCGTCGTTTCGCGGGCAATCGGGAACCTTGTTCTGAGCCGGGGATCGAGGGGCGCCGGCGAGGTGCGGAGCACCGGCAAAGCCGCAGCGGATGCGGGCTCTTTCGGTTGCACGGAAGGCGCTTCGGCTGCATCGGCCGGCAGCGCTTCCCCAAGCATATCGTTTGCCGGATTCCTGCCGGCCTGATCCCAGACATAGGCGCCGGAGGCAGCGATCACGAAAAGCGATAGCGCAATCTGTTTCATCGAATTGTATTTCCACGTTGAATCTCGCAAGGCGGTCCATCTGGTCCGTCTCGGAGGCAATATCCCACGACCAAGCTGACAACTGGCTGTCAGCCGAGCTCAAGCTGCGAGAAGCCGTGAAGCTTCAGGGTAGGCAGCAAATTGATTTGTCCTAAATCAGGAATCTCGCATAAGCCGCGAGGTAGGGAGGTGCTCCTAGCGAGGTAGCTGTCTATGACCGTTGCCAACGAGCCTGCCGGCCATTCCAGCACCCGCATCCTGAAGCATTGGGCGTTCGCGTGAGCCGCCTGCATACGGAAAACCATCTCATATCCCGCATTGGCTGGCCGCGCGCCGCCGTACTCGGCGCCAATGACGGCATCGCCCACGCGCGCGACGAACTCGGCATTTCGGAGATGACGACGGCGCGGCCGATCCAGGCGGCTCTGGCCTCGGCGGCTGCATTTTCGGTTGGAGCGGCCATGCCATTGGCGATGGTGCTTGTTTCACCGGCCGCATGCTCGCCGCAACGGTGTCTGTCGCCTCGCGCTGACCGCCGGTATCGGTGCCGTCGTTGGCACCGCCATCTGGCGGTCCCGAGATGGTTCGGAACCAATTCCTATGAAGTTGCGAAAGCGCAACGAGGGCGGTCCTAAGGAGATTTATGAAGGGGCTTCGCAAATCGCGGAGACGTCATCGTGAAGCAGCGCAGTTCAATCAACCCGGACATGGTCGTCGACGAAATCATGAGAAAATGGCCGGCAACGGTGGCTGTGGTGCTGAGACACAAGATGCTCTGCGTCGGCTGTCCGATCGGCACTTTCCATACAGTTACCGAGGCGTGCAGGGAACATCGGGTCGATGAGGGCGACTTTCTGATCGAACTCGAATTGACCATTCGAGGAGAACGATGACGGTCAGTCCTTGTCCCGGTTCTCGGCCAGAACCACGAGGCGATGCGCATCCTTGACGGTGACTTTCTGGCGCCCGCTGATGACTATTCCGTTCTCCTCCCACTTGCTGAGCAGCCGGCTGACGGTGTGCAGCGTCGTCCCCGTCATTTCGGCAATGTCCTGCCTCGATATCGGGAAATCGATCTCGAGGCCGCTGTCGGTCTTTCGGCCGGTCTGGTTTGCCAATCGCAACAAGGCATGCGCGACCCGCTGCTCCACCTGTTCCGTGGACATCTCCACCACGCGCGTCTGGGCCTCCTGCAGCCTGGTTCCCACCGTCCTGTAGGTGCTTGCCCCAAAGGCCGGGAATCGTCGCGCCAACTCCGGCCAATGAGCATTGGGCCAAGCCAGCACCACGCAATCCACCGCCGCGACGGCGCTGGCGGGGTAGGTCGTCCGCCCCAGCGCCGCGGCGACGCCAAAGATCTCGCCTTCGCTGATGTATCTGGCGATGACCTGCTGTCCGTCCGGCGTGGTGCGGATCACCCGTATGTGCCCGGCGATCAGAACGAAGAAGGAATGGGCCTCGGCCTCCTGCTCGAAGATCGCAGAGTCCTTGGCATAGCGGGACGACCGTGCGTTTCGCAGGATCTCGCTCTGCTCGTCGGGTGTCAGCCCCTGGAAGAGCGGCAGTCGAGAAATCAGCGATCGGTCCAGCGCAGCCAAGCGGATCCCTCACGGCCCTTCCGCATCAATCGTGCGGCAGCCCTTTCTTATCCCGAGTTTGCGCCAGCGCAAATTGTTCCCAGTCGCATCAGGCTAAATGGCATGGAACGGCGCAATGCCGCGAAGACGAAACAAGGACAAACCGATGAAACTCTCCATCCTCGCCGCCGCAGTCTCCATCCTGGCGCTCGCCGGCGGCGCAAGCGCCGAAGAGCATGTGGTGCAAATGCTCAACAAGGGCGAAAAAGGTGCAATGGTTTTCCAGCCGGCCTTCGTCAAGGCCGCTCCTGGCGACACCGTGAAGTTCGTGCCGACCGACAAGACGCATAATGCCGAGTCGATCAAGGACATGATTCCGGACGGCGCTGAGCCTTTCAAGGGAAAGCCCAGTGAGGAAATCACCGTCACGCTTACGAAGGAGGGCGTCTACGGTGTGAAATGCGCGCCCCACTACGGCATGGGCATGGTCGCGCTGATCGTTGTCGGCAAGCCGGTCAATCTCGATACGGCCAAGGCGGTCAAGCATCCTGGCAAGGCAAAGACGGTGTTCGCCGACCTGTTCACCCAGGTTCCGGCCAACTGAAGCATCGTACAGCCTGCCTGCCATAAGTGAGGCGGGAAAGGGCCGGACGGACCGAGGGCGGCGGTTCATCCGGCCCTGTTCATTGGAGATACAGATCATGGGGACTCCACGCCTGCGGGCCTACACCGGACCCGCGGTTCTATCCTACGGGTTCAGGCCTTTCTTCTTCCTCGGTTCGCTGTATGCCGCGCTCTCCATTCTGCTCTGGCTACCGATGTATGCCGGCGCGCTCGATGGCCACAGTGCGTTTGTCCCGGTCGACTGGCACATCCACGAAATGTTGTTCGGCTATCTGCCGGCGATCATTACCGGGTTCCTGCTGACCGCCATTCCCAACTGGACCGGCCGGCTGCCCGTGCAAGGCCTGCCGCTGCTGGCGCTGGTTGTCCTGTGGCTTGCCGGCCGCGCCGCCGTCTTCTTCTCGGCGGATATCGGTTGGCAAACAGCCGCTGTGGTCGATGGCTCTTTTCTGCTGGCGGTCGCTGCGGCGGCGACACGCGAAATCGTCGCGGGGCGCAACTGGCGCAACCTCAAGGTGCTGCTGCCGCTTGCGGTCCTGGCTTGTGCCAACGGTGCGTTCCACATCGAAGCGCACCTTGAAGGCGCATCCGACATCAGCCGCCGGCTCGGCATGGCTGCTGCAATCATGCTCATCTCGCTGATCGGCGGGCGCATCATTCCGAGCTTCACACGCAACTGGCTCGTGCGCGAAAATCCTGGCAGGCTGCCGGCACCGTTCGACCGTTTTGACATCGCATCCATAGCCGTTTCAGCCGTTGCGCTAGGAACATGGACATTCGTCCCAGACAAGACCTCCTCAGCACTGCTTATCGCCGTCGCCGCCATTTGCCAGGCGTGGCGGCTATCACGCTGGGCTGGCGAGCGTACATTGCGGGATCCGCTGGTGCTCGTTCTGCATCTTGCCTATGCCTTCGTGCCGGTTGGGCTTGCCCTGATCTCGGCGTCGATCTTGTTTCCCGATGCCGTGCCGGCGGCGGCGGGACTGCATGCGCTCGGAACAGGTGCGGTGGGCTCGATGACGCTTGCCGTGATGACCCGCGCGACGCTCGGCCATACCGGGCGAGAGCTCAAGGCTGGGAAAGGTGCCTCGTTCATCTTCGTGACCGTCCTGCTCGCGGGATCATTGAGAATCCTGGCCGCCTTCGTCCCTTCTGACGTGGCGATCGACATGGCTGGCACGGCATGGGTGGCGGCATTCGCCGGCTTCGTCCTCGTCCACGGACTCGCGTTGATGACGCCAAAGGCGCGGTGAGGCGGGAGAGCGGGCGGCCGTCGAAGACGCGACCGCAGGAGCCGCTTCCGATCTGTCAGGCAATGCCGAAGTAGCCGAGGATACGGTTCACCCATTCCGTACGGTCCCGCACCAGCCTGAAACCCAGATTGTCAGGAGGCGTGCCAACGGCACAGCCGCCGCTTTTGCCGTCGCTGACGAAGTTCGACATATAAGCTCTGTGGAGGCCTTCAAGAACGTGGACGCCGCAATTGTCGACCGAACTCGCAACACCGCCTCCTTGGTCGGCCAGCGTCGTGCGGACATAGCAGGTCGAAGTCCATTCCCAGACGTTGCCCGAAAAGTCGGCGAGGCCCAGGGAATTGAAGCCAAAAGAGCCGCGGCTCCTGGGTAACGGATCTGGTTTGCGATTGAGGTCGACCTCGGCCTGGTAGCCGGTGAGCCACCGCCTAGCGGGATTGTTGGCGTCGTTTTCGACGCCCTCGAATTCTCCTGCAAACCGCTCCGCCGCGGCAAAGGCCCACTCTTCGTCGGAAGGCAGCCGCCATTGGCTGCCGGTCACATCGGAATACCATTGGGCGTAGGCGACGGCGTCGAGATAACTCACCCCTGTCGCAGGTGCGTCACGCGGGATTGACCGGGTCTCCTGCGCCGGCCGACAGGCACCCGCCGACACACAATCCGTGTAGTCAGCGGCGCTGACTTGGTTGGCCATGATGTCGAGTGGGGCGCTGATTTGCCGATCAACCTTGGGATTGGCTTGCGGGTGTCCGTCCTTCAGGAACTCGCCCGGCATTGGGTACGTGATCGAGCCGCCAGGCAGGATAACCGTCATCGCAACGGCGTGGGACTGTCGATGACCACGGGCCGCCTGCATCGAGAGCCCCGCCGTCACAGCCGCGGTCACCATGGCGATCGGTACGAGCTTGAGCATGAGAGGGGACATGTCTTTTCTCCAAGCCCGGACAGCGTCACTGTCCGGGCAAATAGGAGTGACGTTCAGTTGGTGGCGATGGGTTTGGGCGCCTCGACCTGCGTCATCAGGTCATCATTCCATTCGCCCTCGACCTTGAAGTGAGCGGTCGCCCCGAGTTCCACGGCCTCGATCAGATTGTGGTTGACGTATGCGTAAACCCCTGGCTGCAGGAAGGTGTAGAGCGCCGAACCCGCAGAACCGCCACGGATGAACCATGTCTCCAGATCCTTGGCCGGCGGATTGGCGAATTTGCCCTGTTCCCAGACATAATCGCCGTGGCCGCCGATCAGGTGCGGCCGGGTATCGCGGTTGGCCTGTGAGTGGACGATCAAGACGGTTTCTCCGACTTTCGCCGTCATGGCGTTGTCGCCGGTCAAGGAGCCGACCTTGCCGTTGAACACGACATGCGTCGGGATCAGTCCGCGCATCACCTTGACGATGTCATCGTAGCCGTCACCGGCCGATTCGTAGCTCTTGAAGTTGCCCTTCTCATCGCGCGGGATATAGAAGTCGCTCTCGCCGATATAGAAGATCTTGTCGTATTTTACCGGCTCGCCCTTGTCGTTCCTCAAGCCGTGGCGCGGCAGCACCATGATTGCGCCATTCATGCCGGAGACGACATGCCATGGGATCATCGGACCACCTGGCGCGCAGTGATAGACAAATGTCCCGGTTCGCGTCGCCTTGAAGCGCAAGGTCACCTGTTCGCCCGGATTGATCAAGGTCAGCGCGCCGCCGCCCAGTGCGCCGGTGGCGGCATGGAAGTCGATGTTGTGGGCAAGTGAGTTGGTGTCCGGATTGATCAGCGTCAGCTCGAGATAATCGTCCTGATGCACCACCATCAGCGGCCCGGGGATCGACCCATCGTAGGTCATCGCATTGAGCTTTGTGCCGTCGGCATCGATGACGACAGGCTTTTCCTCGATCGTCATGGTGAACTCGACGATTTTCGGTCCGCCCTTGGCGACCTGCTCGTGCGGATGCACGAAAGGCGGCGCCACAAGCTTGATCTTCTCTCGGACGAGACCCTGAATGTCTGCCTTTGTCACAGTTGCCGAAAATGCCGGCAGTGCTGCCACGGTGGCAGCGCCAATCGCTGCACCGAGCAGAGCTTCGCGTCGCGTGATCATGTCAGAGTCTCCTGTCTCTCAACCGTTGCGGATAAGCAGAACCTAGCTGACCTGACGCAGCGTTTCTTTGCGCTGGCGCAAATTGGTGGAGGTTAATCGCAGAAAGAACAGCTTCGGCATGCGAGCAAGATTTGACATGTAAAAGTTTGGTGTTGCAGTTTTCTGCAAATGTGTGCTGTCACTGGCGGAGTTCTGAAGATCAGCGGCCAATTTTATCTTCTGGATCGATCAGAATCCGCTCGGCGGCCCCGTCGAGATCTTCATATTGGCCGCTTTTCAAAGCCCACAGGAAGCCCCCCAGGCCAAGCGCACCAAGAAAGAGAGCAGCGGGTATGAGGTAGGTGAGGGTGGTCATGCGGATGGGGCCAATTCATTTATTTCGGAACGTCGCGCCGAACACTCTTCGCCAGCGAATTTGGCATTGAACCTTGCAGTCGCAGCGCATTTCCGATCACAAGCAGCGAAGAAGCGGACATGGCGATCGCCGCGATAAGAGGTGTGACGTGTCCCAGGATGGCGATCGGCACGGCGACAGCGTTGTAGATGATCGCAATCGCGATGTTCTGGCGGATCAGGCCGCCCGCCTTGCGCGAGACGTCCAACGCGAGAGGCACGGCCAGAAGACTTTCGCGCAGGAAGACAAAGTCGGCTGCGTTGCGGCCAATGTCGGCGGCGGTGGCCGGCGCGATCGAGACATGCGCCGCGCGCAGCGCCGGCGTGTCGTTGAGGCCGTCGCCAACCATCAGAACCTTGTGCCCGTCCTTCTCCAGGGTCTCGATGCGCTCGACCTTGCCGGATGGCAGCAGGCAGGGAACGAAGTCATCGACACCCAGCCCTTTCGCAACCTCGGCGCAGGCTGCCGCGGTATCGCCCGACAGCATTTCCACCGACATCCCAGCATGCTTCAATTGATCGATGGCCGCACAAGCGTCGGCACGCAATGCATCCTCGAAAACGAAGGATGCGACAATCATCCCGTTTTTCGTCAGGACCGTTCCGCCGTAGCCATGTTTGCCTTCACCACCGGTTCGAGCCTTCCACCCAGCCCATCCGCGTCGACCCAGCCGCCAGGTGCTTCCGGCGTCAGTGGCTTCGATGCCAAATCCCGGGTGCTCGGTGACCGCATCGAATTTATGGTGCCCGCCAGGAGCGGCAAATCCGGCCACGGCCTTTGAAAATGGATGGCGCGAATGCGCGGCCATGTCTGCCGCGATTGCCAACATTGCGGGATCGATCGACAACGCGTTGACGAGCCGGGGCTGGCCGAGCGTGAGCGTTCCGGTCTTGTCGAACACCGCCGTGTCGATCGTTGCCAGGCGTTCCATCGCCGAGCCGTCCTTGACCATGATGCCGTTCTCGAACAGGCGCCGCGCGGCGACCACCTGGACGATCGGCACCGCAAGACCGAGCGCGCAGGGGCATGTGATGATGAGAACAGCGATGGCGATCGTCATCGCGCGGTGCCAGTCGCCGGTCGTCGCGATCCAGCCCAGGAACGTCACCAAGGCGGTGAGATGAACCACAGGCGCGTAGAGCGCCGAGACGCGATCGGCGATGCGGCGATAATGCGCACGACCGCCCTCGGCAGCCTCCATCAGCCGAACCATTTCGGCCAGGAACGAATCCTTTGCGGAGGCTGTCGCCTCGATCGTCAGCGGGCCGGTAAGGTTGAGCACGCCAGCCTGCACGGCTTCGCCTGACGCCACGTTTTTCGGCGTGCTCTCGCCTGAGGCCAGCGAACAGTCGAGATCCGACGCTCCCTGGATGATCTTGCCGTCAACCGGGATTCTTTCACCGGCTGCTATCAGCAGCTGCATCCCTGGTTCGATCTCGCCAACCGGCAAATAGTCCCGTGCGCCGTCTGCGCGCAGCACCATGGCGCCACGCGCGGCCAGCTGCGACAGGCTTTTCACCGCGGTGCGGGCACGCTCCCGCATCACGTGATCCAGCGTGCGGCCGATCAACAGGAAGAACAGCAACGACACCGACGCGTCGAAATAGGCTTGTTCGCCATGATTGATCGTTTCATAGAGGCTCATGGCATAAGCAAGCGACACCCCGACCGCGATCGGCACGTCCATGTTCATGCGGCCATGGCGCAATGCGTTCCAGGCTGAGCGGAAGAAGATGCCGCCGGCGAAGGCCAGTGCGGGAATGGCGATCAGCGCCGAGACCCAGTGAAACAGGTCGCGCGTCGCGCCATCCGCGCCGGACCAGACCGAGACAGAAAGCAGCATGATGTTGCCAGCCGCAAAGCCGGCAACAGCGACGGCGCGGATCAGCTCCGCAAGCGTCTTATCCTTCTCATCCACCTCAGGGGCGAACAAATGCGCCTCGTAGCCCAGCCTGCCAAGCGCGTCGACGAAGGGTGGCACTTGATCCCCACGCCACCGGATCGCGACGCGCTTCGTCGACAGGTTGACGCGCGCGCCTTCGACATTGTCCAGTTTTCCCAGCACCGTCTCGATCGTCTGGATGCAGGCCCCGCAATGAACCCTCGGCACCGAAAGATCGGTCTGGCGAAGGTTGTCGCCAAGCGGCCGGCTCGCCAGCCTGATCTCCTGGCCGGATGGCAGAACCGATGTGGAGCTGCCCAGGTCCAGCGCCATTTCGGCGCCCGGCGCACAACAGCTCATTTCAGCGCTCCATGGGAAATCATGATCCTGCGGACCTCGCGATAGGGCTTCGCGAGACCTGCATCGGCGTCCACCTCGACGATCCAGACGCCGTCCTTCG
The DNA here is from genome assembly GCF_013170705.1 of Mesorhizobium loti. Lineage (NCBI taxonomy): Bacteria > Pseudomonadati > Pseudomonadota > Alphaproteobacteria > Hyphomicrobiales > Phyllobacteriaceae > Mesorhizobium > Mesorhizobium loti. Next base: position 3,028,816 of record NZ_CP033334.1, read on the forward strand.
GCGTATGCTGGGCGGCGAATTCCTGGCCCGTGGCGGGGGCGAGCGTGATAGCCTTGTCCTCTTTCTCGTAGGCCGGATGACGAAACAACACCTTGACGCCACGCAGGGTAACCGGCTTGCCGGCCGCATCGGTCAGGCTATAGCGAACCTCACCCCATGCGATGGTCAGGTTCCCGCTCCAGCCAAGGGCTGCCTGCGCGCGCCCTTCCTCGGCCTTTTTGTTGAATTGCTGGCTGGCCACGTAGGTGTTCTCAACGACAAGGCCGGTCCAGCTTGTGTTGGCGAGTGTCGCCATGGTCAGGTTGACCGCGATGACCACACCGAAAAAGGCAAGGATGATGGCCAGCATGTGCCTGCCGGTGAATTCGCGGGGCCTTTGCGCCTTGGCAGTCATCTGGCGATCTCCGGTGCGTTGAAGGTGGCCGTGTATTCGTCCGATTCGAAGCTCGCCTTGTCCTCGACCCGGAACGTGAAGGTCTGCGCTGTGCCCTGGATCTGGTCCGCTGGCTGCCGCACGAAGACCTTCAGCATTTTCAGGCGATCGGGCTCGACCGGGATGGCGAAGGAGCGGCTTGCCTTTAGGTCGTCGCCGACCACGCTCATTTCGGCCCCTTGCAAGCCTTGCATCGTGACGACGATCGTTCGTGGCTCAGGGATCATGTTGAGCAGCTTGACGGTGTAGCCGTTGCGGATCGAACCGTCGGACAGCGTGACGAATTGCGGATTTCGGTCATGCAGCACGTTCACCTCGAGCCGGTCACGCGTCAGCAGCGAATAGACCACGCCCAGGCCGATCAGCGACCACATACCCATGTAGACATAGGTGCGGGGCCGAAAGATCTTGCGGATATGGAAGTGAGCCACCTTGTCGGAGAACAGGCCATCAGCGGTCCTGACCAGCGACGGTTGGACTGAACTGGAGCCGCCGGCGGTCGCCAGCATCATGTTGGCGTTGTAGTCGGAGAGCGTCGCGTAGGAGATCAGTCCATGCTCCCTGCCCAGCTTTTCCATGACGCCGTCGCAGGCGTCGATGCAAAGCCCGCAGGTGATGCATTCAAGCTGTTGTCCGTCGCGGATGTCGATCCCCATCGGGCAGACCGCCACGCAGGCATTGCAGTCGACGCAATCGCCGACGGATTCCCCCGCTGCCAGAACCTTCTTGGCGTGACGCGAACGCGGTTCACCGCGCCAGTCATTGTAGGTGACGGTGAGAGAATTTTCATCGAGCATGGCTGCCTGGATGCGCGGCCATGGGCACATATAGGTGCAGACCTGCTCGCGCATCAGCCCGCCGAACGTATAGGTCGTCGCCGTCAGCACGGCGATGGTGATGTAGGCGATTGGCGCCGCGGTGCCGGTGAAGAGTTCGCCGACCAACGTCGGCGCATCGGCGAAATAGAAGATCCATGCGCCGCCGGTCGCCGCGCCTATGACCAGCCAGATGGCGTGCTTTGATACACGCAGCACGAGCTTGCGGGGGCTCCAGGGTCCGGCGTCGAGTTTTATACGCGCGTTGCGGTCACCCTCGATGGCCCGCTCGACGACCAGAAACAGATCGACCCATACGGTCTGCGGGCAGCTATAGCCGCACCAGGCGCGTCCGACAGTCGACGTGATCAGGAAAAGACCGACGCCGGCCATGACCAGGAGGCCGGCCACATAATAGAATTCCTGCGGCCAGATCTCGATGAAGAAGAAGTAGAAGCGCCGGTTGGCGACATCGAGCAGCACCGCCTGATCAGGGGCAAATGGGCCTCGATCCCATCGCAACCACGGCGTCAGATAATAAATGCCGAGCGTTACCGCCATCACGATCCATTTGAACTGGCGAAAGCTGCCCGATGCCCGCTTCGGGAAGATTTTCTTGCGCGCGGCATACATTGGCTGGCGCACTTTGGCGGAGTTGACGGCCTCGGCTTCGAGCCGTTCTACCTGCGTATTGTCCAGCACTGTTGTCTCCCGTCGCGCAGCTTGTGATTTCGCAGGCAGTTGGCCTGATCGGTTTCAGACAAGCGCGCGAAATGCAGCGTTTGCCGGACTTTGCCACCGATAGGGTTGAGCCGCGTTGATGCAGGTCAATCGCCGCATGCCGCTAACAGATCGAGGCCCGGCATGGCCGGGCCTCGTCGCTTGCACGGAGAGGGCCAGAGAATAGACCCCCGTTGCTATTCTCCACCGCCAAGCGAATGCACGTAAACCGCCAGTTCCTTGACCTTGGTTTCGCCCAGGCGCGCGCCCCAGGCCGGCATCACGCCCTGCTTCGGTGCGCGAACCTGGTCGGCGATTGCCGTCTCTCCGGAGCCGTAAAGCCAGATCGCGTCGGTCAGATCAGGGGCGCCGAGTTCCTTGTTGCCTTTTGCGTTGTCTCCGTGACAGGCCACGCAATTCTCGGCAAAGACCTTGGAGCCCGGCGCGACGAGGCTTGCATCCACGACCTTTCCGGACAGGCTGGCGACATAGGCGCTGACCTGTGCGATCTGGTCGGCGGTTATGATGTCGCCGAAGGCCGGCATTTCAGACAGCCGCGTGTCCGGGTCGGATACGAAGCGGATGCCGTGCGTGATCGTCTGCTGGATCTGCTCCGCCTTGCCGCCCCACAGCCAATCATCATCGTTGAGGTTGGGAAAGCCCTTGGAGCCCTGAGCACCAGAGCCGTGGCACTGTGTGCAGTTGACCTTGAAGGCGGCGCCGCCGGCGGCGACGGCGAATTCGCGCAGCGCATCGTCTGCCGCAATCTCCGAGACGCTCTTGGACTCTACCGCCGAGAGATATTTGCCTTTCGCGACTTCTGCCGCGGCCAGTTCGTTCTTGACTTCATTGCGGCTAGAATAGCCGAGCGCCCCCGTTGTCGCCGAGTGCAGCAGCGGCCATGCGGGATAGGCGATGGTGTAACCGATGGCCCAGACAATGGTGACGTAAAATGTGATCACCCACCAGCGAGGTAGCGGGTTGTTCAGTTCCCGGATGCCGTCCCATTCGTGGCCGGTGGTCGAGACGCCGGAGATTTCATCGATGTGCTCGTCGCTCATGATCACTCGTCCTCAAGGGGAATCCGGGCAGCTTCTTCTGCCAGCTTGCGGCTACCGGGGCGCAGGGCGAAGACAATTGCCCCAACAAAGAAAAGCGCCATCGCGACCAGGCCCCAGCTGTCAGCAAACTCCCGCATTAAATTGTAATCCATGGATAAAACTCCTCAGCGGTAGCCGGCGGCTTCGTCGTAGTTCTTGAAATCGACCAGAGTGCCCAGCATCTGCAGGTAGGCGACAAGGGCATCCATTTCGGTGACCTGCTGCGGGTTGCCGTCGAAGTCGCCGATCTTGGCTTTTGGATAGCGTTTCTCAAGGCCGGAGGTATCGGCGTTCGGATCGGCCTGCGCCATCAGATCGGCGTTGGCGTGCGCGATCATGTCGTCGTCGTAGGGGACACCGACACGCCGGTTGGCGACCAGATGCGTTGAGAAATCCTTCACTTCGATGGGCGCGTCCTTCAGGAACGCATAGCTCGGCATGATCGATTCCGGCACCACGGAACGTGGATCGGAAAGATGTGCGACGTGCCATGCATTCGAATAGCGGTCACCGACCCGGGCGAGATCGGGTCCGGTACGCTTCGATCCCCACTGGAAGGGATGATCATACATCGACTCAGCAGCCAGGCTGTAGTGGCCGTAGCGCTCGACCTCGTCGCGGAACGGCCTGATCATCTGGCTATGGCAGAGGTAGCAGCCCTCGCGCACATAGATGTTGCGGCCGGCGAGTTCGAGCGGCGAGTAAGGCCGCATGCCTTCGACCTTCTCGATCGTGTTGTCGAGATAGAAGAGTGGTGCGATCTCGACGATGCCGCCGACCGTCACCACCAGAAGGGAACCAACGAGAAGAAGCGTGGCGTTCTTCTCGACGATCGCGTGTCTGTCCATCAAGCCCATTTTCTGGCTCCTTATTCGGCAGGCTGAGGGGCGGGAACGGAGCCCGGCATCGGTTGCTCCTCGCGCTGGTGGCCGAGGATCGTCATGGCGATGTTCCAGGCCATGATCAGGGTACCCGAGAGGTACATCGCCCCGCCGATAGCGCGCATCACATAATAGGGGTGCATGGCGGCGACGGTTTCGGCGAAGGAGTAGACCAGGAAGCCCTGCTCGTCGTACTCGCGCCACATCAGGCCCTGCATGATGCCCGACACCCACATGACGGCGGCGTAGACGACGATGCCGAGCGTCGCGAGCCAGAAGTGCCAGGTGACGAGCCTTAGTGAATAGAGCCGTTCACGGTTCCACAGCTTCGGCACCATGAAGTAAATTGCGCCGAACGAGATCATGCCGACCCAGCCGAGCGCACCGGAGTGCACGTGGCCAATGGTCCAGTCGGTATAGTGCGACAGCGAATTCACCGTCTTGATCGACATCATCGGCCCTTCGAAGGTCGACATGCCGTAGAAGGCGATGGCCATCACCATCATGCGGATGATCGGATCGGTGCGCAGCTTGTCCCAGGCACCGGACAGCGTCATCAAGCCATTGATCATGCCGCCCCATGATGGCATCCACAGCATGATCGAGAACACCATGCCAAGCGTTTGCGCCCAGTCGGGCAGGGCGGTGTAGTGGAGGTGATGCGGGCCTGCCCAGATGTAGAGGAAGATCAGCGCCCAGAAGTGAATGATGGAGAGGCGGTAGGAGTAGACCGGCCGGTTCGCCTGCTTGGGTACGAAGTAATACATCATGCCGAGGAAGCCGGCGGTGAGGAAGAAGCCGACCGCGTTGTGGCCGTACCACCATTGTATCAGGGCGTCCTGGACGCCGGAGAAGGCAGAATAGCTCTTCGAGCCGAGGAATGAGGCCGGCATCGACAGGTTGTTGACCACATGCAGCATCGCGACAGTGATGATGAAGGACAAATAGAACCAGTTGGCGACGTAGATGTGCGGTTCCTTGCGTTTCAGGATCGTGCCGAGGAACAGGATGAGATAGGCGACCCAGACGATGGTCAGCCAGATGTCGACATACCATTCAGGTTCGGCGTATTCGCGGCTCTCGGTGATGCCGAGCAGATAGCCAGTCGCCGCCATCACGATAAAGAGCTGGTAACCCCAGAACACGAACCAGGCGAGATCGCCACCGAAGAGGCGGGCGCGGCAGGTGCGTTGCACGACATACAATGATGTGCACAGCAGCGCGTTGCCGCCGAAGGCAAAGACGACGCCCGACGTATGCACCGGCCGCAAGCGGCCGAAGTTGAACCAAGGCTGTATGTTGAGATCGGGATATGCAAGCTGTAGCGCGATGACGACGCCGACCAGCATGCCGACGACACCCCAGAATATGGTGGCGATGGCCCCGTAGCGGATGGGACCATCCATGTAGGCTGACGGATCGACCGCGACTGCCGGCGCGAAACTCGTGTTGCGTAGAAGAATGGCGGTGAAACCCAGCAGCACGATGAGCAGCACCCACATATGCTGGCGAAAGGGCTCGTCCACCCCGAAGCCGGCAGCCACAAAAGCCGCAAAGGCGAACAGGCCCAAAACAAAGATGTGCGTGCCGAACTTCATGACATGTCCCCGACGTCGACTCCGATGCGCGGACGTCAATCCGCAGCAACAGCAATTCAGCAGGCGCCCCTTCGCCGCCTTGATCCATGTCAAAGCCACTTGCTTTTGGATTGGGCAGCTTCGGTCGCGCAAACGATCTGGAGGCTGCCGTTGAACTGGGAGAAGGAGCTGGAATCGTTGCTGTTCGAAACGAGCCGCGAAAATTCGATACGGGCAGCTCGATCCGGCAGGGAGGCAGTTCCGGCGGCGGTGATGAAACGTGCGCATCTGGAAAAGCTGCGGCTCTGCGAAGCCCTTGAGAGGATCGCAGACACCCTGCCCAGGGTCGATTGCCTCGCATGTCTGGCTACCGCAAATGCGATCGTTCCGCTGTTGCGGAACACGCATCGATACGAGGAGGCAATCATCTTTCCGGTCTACGAGGCTGCCGCGGCTGATAGCGACGCCAGCCTTGCTTCAATCCGGCGATTGCGCGCCGAACATGTCGAGGACGAATGCTTTGCCGGCGAGGTGACCGAAATCCTGCTGGCGATCGGCCATGGCGAAACGGTCGAGAATGCCGAGGCAATCGGCTTCATGTTGCGCGGCTTCTTTGAAAGTATGCGGCGGCATATCGCCTTTGAACGTGAGCACGTCTTGCCGATGATCGGGATAGTCGATTGATCCTAGACGCCGGAGCGTCGCTGCAACCGGGTCAAGTTGTCGACGGTGACTTCCCTGTTGTTCTCGATCCGAATCACGCCATCCGATCGCAGCCTGGTCAGCTGGCGGCTCACAGTCTCGATCGTCAGACCAAGGAAATCAGCGATGTCGGCGCGGATCAGCGGCAGGTCGAAACTTGTGGACTGGGCGGACGGGTCAAGCGCAGGGTCGATGTTCCTGGCGATCATCAGGAGAAAGCTCGCCACCTTTTCCGAAGCACTCTTGCGCCCGAGAGTCACCATCCAGTCGCGAGCTTCGTCGAGTTCGTTCAGGGTCTGCTTGAGCAGACGATGCTCCAGTTCCGGTGATTCCTTCATTATCCGTTCGATGGCGGCCTTGGGAAACGAACACACGGAAACGGCAGTGGCGGCTTCGGCGTTGATTGCGCTTTCCGCCTTGAAAGGCCGCCCCAGAAAATCAGGGGCGAACTGGAGGCCGACAATCTGCTGGCGCCCGTCTGAAAGGCTCTTGGTGAGTTTCACCACGCCGGAAAGCAAATTCGAATAGTTGTCGACAGTTTCGGCGTCGCCTATCAGTTCCACGCCTGGCTCGACGTTGTGCCTGGACGACGTCTTGGCAAGCCCAGCGAGCTGCTCCGCGTCGAGCGCACCGCAGACGCCGCGATGCCGCGCTTCGCAGGATTGGCAAAGCACGGGGATGCCGGAGCTGTGGATGTCCTGGCGCATTGTCATCATGATTGTCCAAGGAATCCTTGACTGCGGGCAAGATCGTATCGGCGACCAGAAATCCCTGCCCCAGTTTACGCACAGCGGCATTGACCGAAATCAAGGCGGCCGCAAGGGCCATTAGCCAGAACTCATTCCTGCAAGATTCAAGCTTGTCAGGATGATGGAAGGTAAAATGAAATCGGAACTGGCCGCCAGATTGGGTGAGAACGTCCCGCGCTACACAAGTTACCCGACCGCTCCGCATTTTCACCCGGGCGTGGATGCCGCCATCCAGCGGGGCTGGCTGGAAGCGATTGGAAGCGGTGACGAGATTTCACTCTATCTGCATATCCCCTACTGCGACAGGCTCTGCTGGTTCTGCGCCTGCCATACCAAGCAGACACGCCATTACCAACCGGTGGCCATCTATCTTCGTTCGCTGCATGCCGAGATCGCAACGGTCGCCGGTCTCGTCGGCGGCAGGGGTCATGTCCGCGCCGTGCATTTTGGCGGCGGCTCGCCAACCATGCTCAAGCCGGAGGATCTGGTCGCGCTGGGAACGGTTTTGCGCAAGAACTTCGAATTTCTCCCGGATGCCAGGATCAGCGTCGAGATCGATCCCAACGATATGGATGATGCGCGCCTCGACGCTCTTGCCGAGATCGGCATGACCCGGGCGAGTCTCGGCGTGCAGGATTTTGACCCGAAGGTGCAAAAGGCGATCAACCGCGAGCAGAGCTTTCTACAGACCAAGGCGGTTGTGGACGGGGTTCGCGCGCGGGGCGTCAGATCCGTCAATCTGGACCTGCTCTATGGCTTGCCACATCAAACCAGGGAGAGCGTCTCCTCTACGGTCGCGCAGGCGTTGACCCTGGAACCGGATCGGATGGCATTGTTTGGATACGCGCATGTGCCGTGGTTCAAGAAGCATCAGACGATGATCGACGAGGCATGGTTGCCGGGCTCGGCAGAGCGGTTTGCCCAGTCGCAACTGGCCGCTTGTCTTATGCTGAACGCCGGATATGAAGCCGTAGGCTTCGACCATTTCGCCAAGCCCAACGATTCATTGGCCGTGGCGGCCCGAACCGGCTGCTTGCGCCGCAATTTCCAAGGCTACACCGAGGATCGCTGTGAAACACTGATCGGTCTCGGCCCATCGTCCATCAGTCAATTTCGCCAAGGCCATACCCAAAACATGCCGTCGACCGCGGAATATGGACGCATGGTCTCGGACGGTGGGCTGGCGGCTGTCCGGGGTATCGCGCTTACCGAAGACGACCGCGTTCGCGGCTGGATCATCGAGAAGTTGATGTGCGACTTCGCCTTCTCGGCGATCGAATTGGTGGAGCGCTTTGGCGAAGCAGGCCAAAGACTTCTGCTCACGGCGAGCTCCACCGCGCTTCGTGACCCCGAGGGCTTGCTGGAACTTGATAGTGACAGCTTCGTCGTGCCGGCGGAAAACCGCCCCTTTGTCAGAAGCGTCGCGGCGAAATTCGACAAATATCTCGAGACCGGCAAGGCCAGGCATTCTGTGGCGGTCTGAGTGTCTAGATGGTCAGAAATGTTCCCCGGCCTTGAATGGGCCGATACGGGTGCCGGCCGCGATCAGGTAAGCAGTCGACCATCCGATGAGCAGGAATCCGTTCACGCCTTCGAGCGCTGCCAGGACGCGCCATGCATGGGCGGGCACGACATCCCCATAGCCGACCGTCGAAAACGTAATGGTCGAGAAGTAGAGCGCGGTTTCGAAGTCGTCGAAAATCTCCAGCAACCTGTATAGGCCTGCCCAGAGCCAGACCTCGGCGGTCATGACGGCGAAGAGGCCCATTACCACGCTGATCATTGCGACAATGCGGCTACGGCGGCCATGCATCCGGAAATGCGCAACCATATGGGTCATCGCATGGGTGACTGCGATGAGACCAAAGGTGTGAACAAGGACCGTCAGACTAATGGCGATTGTGCCGACAAGAAGGTTCGCGAGCATGCCCGAAGCTTAGCGTCGCGACCGCGGCTTGCGTTGCGCGAAATCAATCCAGACAGGTTTGCACGGCTGGTGGCAACAATTTGACAATATGCACAATCCCTCAAATAGCTTTTACCAAATTGAAATCTGTCATCGGTAAGACCAAGCAGTTACCTCGGACGATCGCCACAAGGCGAAGGCATGATGCCGCCCGTCCGTGCCGGTTTGAGGCCGGCGGTTGCGATTTCCTTGCACAATAGCGACGCCACAGTCGCATCCCCGTGCCTGCCGCCGCGACCAGCGCCGGCTACAGAAAGACCATTCGATGAAATTCCTGATTGCGGCTGCGCTGCTTGGCGCCCTGTCGGTGTCCAGTGCGATGTGTGCATCCCTGGAGGCGCCGAAGGGCGCGGTCATTCTTACGATTACCGGCGATATACAAAACACCAACGCAGCAAATACGGCGACCTTCGACCTGGCGATGCTACAGGCGCTCGCCGGCCGGCAGGCGATCATGGACACCCCCTGGACGGACGGCGCCACCGAGTTCGACGGGCCCTACCTGCAATCGGTTCTCCAAGCCGTTGGTGCTCACGGCAAAATACTGAGGATCAAGGCCCTCAACGACTATTCGGCCGACGTGCCGATGGCGGATGCCACCGACTACGAGACCATTCTTGCCCTGAAGATGAACGGCAAGTCGATGTCGGTTCGCGACAAGGGACCACTCTTCATGATCTATCCATTCGACAAGAACCACGAACTTTACAACGAGAAATACTTCTCGCGCTCGGTTTGGCAGATCAAGGAAATCGAGGTCGTCGATTGAAGCCCGAACTGATCGAGAGCCGCGAGGCGGTTCGCACGGCGGGCAAGGCGACCCGCTATCTGATCGTTGTCTCGGTCGGGCTCATGGTTGCGCTGGCGGGTGCCTTCGCTCACCTGGCGGCCAGGCAGAACACATTGCAGGATGGCATTCGTGAAGACGCCTTATGGGCCGTCTACCAGCTCGACCGTGAAAGCCGAACACTCGCGCAGGCGACGGAGAAGCTGGCTGGCAAGAGCAGCGTCGGCGCAGATGAGGTCCGGGCGCTCACCCTGCGCTATGACATCCTCTATTCGCGGCTCTCGATCCTGGACAACGCCAAATATGCTTCGTTCTTTGAAGCCAGTGAGACCTTTCGCGGCGTGCGCAGCCAAGTGCGCGACATCGTCGTTGGCCTTGAGCCGGTCTTCGACCGCATCGCCGCTGACGAGATGGTTGATCCTACCACTCTGGTCAGCGCCTCGGAAACGCTTGGCGGTCTGCTGAAAATCACCGAGTCGCTGCTCAGCTACACCAACGCCTCGGTTTCGGCCGCACGCGCCGACGCACGCGACGAGGTCATGCGGCTGCAGCAGCTTTCCGCGACCGTCGTCATGGCGCTTGGCTGCTCGATTGCCCTCTTGATCCTCAACCTCATGCGGCAACTGCGTATCGTCCAGTTGACAAGCCGACAACTCGAGACCACGGCCCACGAACTGTCGACTGCCTATCGCGCGGCAGAGATCGGCAACCGCGCCAAATCAGAATTCATGGCCACTATCGGGCATGAAATTCGCACTCCGCTGAACGCCATCCTTGGCATGTCTGAACTGCTGTCCCGTTCTCAACTTGCCGCTCGAGACCGCGAGAGCGTCCGCATCATCAACACTTCGGGCGAGGCGTTGCTGGAAGTCATCAACGAGATACTCGACTTCGCCAAGATCGAGCACGGCGACCTCGCTGCCGAGACGGTTCCCTTCGATGTCCCCGCAATGCTGCGGGACGTAGCCAACGTCATGGAGGGCAGGGCGGCGGAGCAGCGCGACCGTATAGAGATATCGAATGACTGCATGGCCCAGTCAGGATGGTATGTCGGTGACCCGACGCGCCTGCGGCGCGTGCTGCTCAACCTGTTGAGCAACGCCGTCAAATTCACCGAGAATGGGCTGATACGGCTCAGCGTGGCCGAGAGCGGAGACGGGACATGGTTGCGCTTCCAGGTGTCGGATACGGGCATTGGCATTCCGCTGGAATCACGCCATCGGCTGTTCATGCCCTTCAGCCAGGTCGATGGCACGATCAGCCGGCGCTTCGGCGGCACCGGCCTCGGCCTCGCCATCTGCAAGAAGGTGGTCGAGGGGCTCGGCGGCACGATCGGTGTCGACAGCGCCGCGGGGGTCGGATCCTGCTTCTGGTTCGAGGTGCCGGCTCAGCGCAGCGATCCACCGGTTGTCCCGAAAACACAGGCTGTTGTGCTGCCATCGTTTGACATCCTGGTGGTTGAGGACAATCCGATAAACCGCGAGGTGGCACAGCAATTCCTCGAACTGTTGGGGCAACGTGTCACCTTCGCCGCGGATGGCCGTGACGGGGTGCGGCTTGCATCCGAAGGCAGCTTCAGCCTGATCCTGATGGACATGCAGATGCCCATCATGGATGGCATCGAAGCCACCCGGGCCATCAGGGCGGCGGGCAACCGCGTCCCTATCATAGCCATGACCGCGAATGCGTCCGATGTAGACCGCCGGCGTTGCATCGATGCCGGCATGAACGGGTTTGAGGCCAAGCCGGTGACGATGGCAAGGCTCGAGCATTTGCTGGACGGACTTGCTGAATCCGCCGACAAAACGGAATCCCTCTCGATCCGTCCACGCGGTGGAGACCCCCAGGACGGTGCCATTCCCGCAGATCTGCGAGCCAAGGAACTGATCGAACTCCTTGGAAAGGACGCGTTCCATCGCCTGCTAGATTCGTTCTTGGAGGACTCCGCCGCACTGCTGTCCGATCTGCATCGCGCAATGTCGACCAGCGACCGGACGCTCGCCGACCGGACTCTCCATTCGCTGAAGGGCGCCGCCGCCAACATCGGCCTGACGTCCCTTGCGGCGATGGCTGAGGCGGGACGCCAATACCCACTCGACCTCGAATTGACCAATGATATCGAGCGAGAAATGGTGCGTATCGCGGACAGCGAGAGAAGGGCGGCGTAAGCCATGGACGAAGCCACCAAGATATTGATTGTCGAGGACAACCGGACAAACCGGATGCTGATGCAGATGCTGGTCGGGCAAATCCCAAATTGTGTGGCCATTAGCTATCCGACGCCGGCTGACGCGTTGCGCGACCTACCCGCGATTACCTTCGATCTCGGCATCGTCGACTTCCAGATGCCAGGTATGAATGGCATCGAACTCATCAAGTGCATTCGGCGCGACCGGCGGTTTGCCGATACGCCATTCGTCATGGTGACGGCCGATGGTGATGCCGGCACGCGCATCGACGCCATTCATGCCGGCGCCATCGAATTTCTACACAAGCCCGTCGAGCCGGTGGAGTTCAAGGCTCGTATGAGAAACCTGGCCCGGTTGTGTGAAGCGCAAAGAGACCTCGTTCATCGAGCGGAGTGGCTGAAGGTTGAAGTGGACAAGGCCACGCAGGAGTTGCGCGAGCGCGAGGAAGAGATCATCCGGCGCCTGACGCTCGCCGCCGGTTACAAAGACCGGGAAACCGCAATGCATACGATCAGGATGGCGCACTACAGTTCGGTCCTGGCCCGGCATCTCGGCTTCTCCGCCGACCAATGCCGCGACATCCTGCTTGCGGCGCCGATGCACGACATCGGCAAGGTCGGCATTTCCGATTCCATCCTGCTCAAGCAGGAACAGCTCAGTGCCGCTGAAAAACTGCGAATGAACGAGCACGCGCGGATCGGTGGCGCTATCCTTGCAGGATCGACATGCGCACTGCTTCAGCTCGCCGCGAAAATTGCTGAAACCCATCACGAGCGTTGGGACGGCACAGGATATCCAAACGGATTGAGTGGCGAGTCCATTCCGCTGGTCGGACGCATTGCCGCCGTGGCCGATGTTTTCGATGCCCTTACCTCTGACCGGACCTACAAGGAGGCTTGGCCTATCGATCGTGCGTTTGCCTATATCAAGGAGCAATCCGGAACTCAGTTCGATCCGGAATGCGTCCGGGCGCTGCAGGCCGCATCCGAGGAGTTCCTTGACGTGAAGGCGGCATATCCTGACGATCCGGCCGAGAGGCGTTACGTGGCTTGAGCCCAAAGCTTATACGCTCAGGCGCTTGTCAACGCTTAGTCTCCTTGCGTCTCACTCCGGCAGGAGAGGTCTGACGATTGCGCCAGATCAATGCTGAACCAGTCGCTTGCGTGCGAAATCGGCCAAACGGGCACGGGAGCGCACCAACTTATGTCCAACGGCATCAGCAAGATGATACGCATGTCGCTTGCCAAAGCCGTCCCTTATGTCAGCGAAAAATTGGCCAGTCACGGTTTCAAAGTAGTTCAGTCCGTTGGAATGAGGAGTCAGAAACGTGCCCGGGACGGCTCCAGAACGGGCGGCTTTCGGGTGCTTGGTGTGTCCAATCCCGATGTCATATTCAAGGCTAGAAATGGAGTAGCTACCGCTGTCTGGTGCAACGTGCTGCTGACAGAAAATGGTGACAACGCGGTCAAGGTCCTTGCGGTAGATCCGTTGCCCTCAGTGGCAGCTTCGGATCCTTCAGCGATGAATGTCCGTGTTGCGCTTTCGAGGGCGATCCACAGTCTTTGAGCTGCATTTGCGATCGGCGTACCTAACTGCCGATAAGCGCCTCGTCCCGCCAGTTCCCGGGTGCATTCTCAGGCAATCCGGCCCGTCGCTCTCCGATCCCAATCAAATCGGGCGACGGGCCGTTTGGGTTCCATAAGTTGGTGTCGTTCCCTTGAGGACGCGGATGAACTCACCTTCGGTTTCGGCCCGTTTGCCGATGATTTTGATCTAGAGCAATGCAGCTTCGGCTTGCCGGCCGTAGGAACCAGTTCGACCGTGGAGACTTCGATATGACTTTCCACCCAACAACCAGACGCGCTGTGCTCGGTACCGTCGTCTCCATTCCAACCATTGGCGCGCCCGCGGTGGAATGGCCTTCTGCTGCAAACTTGAACGAAAGCCCGATCCTGGCGGGCTTTCGTCGTTGGGAGGCGCTAAGGGAATCGATCTGCTTTGACATTTGCGACAACGATCTGGATCGGCTTTACGCCGACATGGCCGACATCGTGGAAACCATGCTCGCAACTCCGGCCAAAACCATCCCCGAGTTCGCTGCGCAGTTCATGGTCGTTTTTAGCGGTGACGAAATTGCATACCCTCAGGCTGCCCGCGACCTCCACGCTCACTCGCAAACCCTTGTCGGTATGGCGCAGCGGGCTCGTGCCGGGTCAATTCTCGGTGGCGACTGACACCCATTGACGCGGGACCATGCGGATATGGGAAGAATTCCGATTCTGGCCTACGAAAAATCCAATGAAATCAACAATTTTGCTACATCCTCCGGGCCCACCATAACTGTTCAATATCAATTGGTTATGGCTATCCTCGCTTTGAAGTGGGCCAATTCAGATACGCTATGTTCCCACGCTCAGTTTCCTGAAAGCCGCCATTCGGTCATTTCTTGGCGCCTCGAGCCCGCCTTCGACCCGATACAAGGCATTCACATGCGACTGTGATTTCCGCGTTGGCTTCTACCGGTGGGACAACGACCTGTTCATGGAGACATGGTGCGTGGGACATCGCGTTGAGCGTTGATTGAGGCCGCACCACCGACACCACGTCCTCATTGACAGGTTCATAACGTTACCGTGGGCAGTCATTCTTATCCGCGGGATGCGTCGTCGGCGACCTGCCGGGCATCAGTCACGCGATATGGATAGCCCCGCGAGAAGCGGCGCGTATGCGGCGAGCCTGCGGGATACGAACTCCGTGAAGAGCCGCACGCGCTTCGTCTTGCGCGTCTCCCCCTGTGTGAGAAGCCAGAGCGTTCCGTACATGTGCAGGTCGGTGCCTGGCACTCTCACCAGCAGAGGGTTGGCATCTCCGACGAAGCACGGCAGTGTCGTGATCCCAAGCCCCTGCCGTACAGCGACGATCTGCGCCTCGCCGTCCGTGGTCCTGAATGGAGCCCCCGTGGTGCGAACCTCACCCTCGCTGGCCCAATCCGGGATTCCATGAATGCTTATGACGATCCACCGGATGGGATCAGGCGCGCCCGCACGCCACGCGGCCAGTAGATCCCGGGACATGTAGACGCCGCCGAACAGCTCCGGTCCCTTCAGGCCGTGAAGATTGAGCGGCAGGGTTTTGCGGTCGTAGACGACGCGGATCGCCACGTCGGCCTCTCGATTGGTCAGATTTGCCAGCTCGCCGGAAGACAGGATTTCCATCTCTATGTCCGGATGCAGACGCGCGAAATCGGCGAGGTCCGGCATGAGCAGGTGTGTCGCGAGGGTCGGTGCCAGCGTCACCCGCAGAAGCCCGCGCACGCTCTGGTCGCGCCCGAAGACCCGCGTCTCCAGTTGGTGCGACGACGCCTCCATCTGGTTCGCAAGCTCGAGGACCTCCTCGCCCGCAGCCGTCAGGCGGTAGCCCGAAGGCAGCTTTTCGAACATCCGCGCCCCGAGGCGTTCCTCGAACTGGGCGATGCGTCGCAGAACCGTCGCATGGTTGACACCGAGGTGCGCGGCGGCAGCCCGCACCGAGCCTCCACGCGCGGCGGCAAGAAAGTAGCGAACATCATCCCAGTCGATCATGGTGCATTCCTGCGCCAGGCAGTGCGGTTTGCAAAGGCCATTCTAACACGATCAGCCATAGTTCGCGCGGTCGTCGCGGCGTTCAATCATTTAGCCGGATCGTTTTCGCACCACCGATGTGCGCGATTGCGCACTCACCGCCCGACTTCGGCGAACCCATCTTGGGGCTCTCGCGGGACTTTCCGTACAGCCAAGACACGAGACGGCGAAACGAAGGATGCATGACATGAACAGACTGAATGGCAAGACCGCCGTCATCACCGGCGGCGCGACCGGCATCGGCCGCGCCGCGGCAAAGCGCTTCATCGAGGAGGGCGCCTTCGTCTTCATCTTCGGCCGCCGGCAGGAAGCGCTCGACGCCGCCGTGGCGGAGCTCGGACACAATGCCCGCCCAGTGAAAGGCTCGGTCTCGAATGAGGCCGACCTTGACCGGCTCTACGCGGCGGTGAAGGCCGAGCGCGGAACGCTTGACATCGTCTTCGCCAATGCCGGGGCGGGAAGCCCGTTTCCCCTCGGCAAGATTACCGCCCAGCACATTGATGAAACCTTCGACACCAATGTGAAGGGCACGATCTTCACGGTCCAGAAGGCGTTGCCGCTGATGGGGCAAGGCGGCTCAATCATCCTGACCGGATCGAGCGCCGGCACAACGGGCGCTCCGGGATTCACCGCCTACAGCGCGAGCAAGGCGGCAGTGCGCAACCTCGCACGGACCTGGGCGGAAGACCTGAAGGGCACCGGCATCCGGGTAAACGTGCTGTCGCCCGGAGCGACGGCGACCGAACTCGCGAAGGAGGCGTTGGGCGAGGAAGGCCAGAAGGCCTATGGCGCGATGACTCCGCTCCAGCGCATGGCCGATCCGGCGGAGATCGGGGCCGTGGCCGCCTTTCTCGCATCGTCGGACAGCAGCTTCATGACCGCCAGCGAGGTCGCCGTCGACGGCGGTCTGGCGCAACTCTGACCCCCATGCGGGGCCACGCTTCTCAAACTTTACGAAACCCAAAAACATACAACCAAAGGTGAAAGATCATGAAAAAACTCGAAGGCAAGGTTGCTGTCATCACAGGCGGAAGCAGCGGGATTGGCTTGGCGACGGCCAAGCGTTTCGTGGAAGAAGGTGCCCAGATCGTGATCTTTGGGCGACGCGAGAAAGTCTTACAAGAGGCCGCAGCCCTTATCGGGAGAAACGTGACCACGGTCGTGGGCGATGTTTCGCGCTTGGAAGATCTGGACCGGCTCTACGCCACTGTGAAAGAGAAACATGGTCACATCGACATTCTCTTCGCGAACGCGGGCGCAGGGACAATCGCGCCGCTCGCGGCAGCCACTGAGGCTCATTTTGACCAGACCTTCGATGTGAACGTGAAGGGGTTGTTCTTTACGGTGCAGAAGGCCCTTCCCCTCTTCAAAGACGGCGGATCGATCATTCTGAACTCTTCGGTCTCGAATGTGATGGGGCTACCAGCGTTCAGCGCCTACGCAGCAAGCAAGGCGGCTGTTCGCAGCTTCTCGCGGTCCTGGACCATGGAGTTGAAGGACCGAAACATCCGCGTCAATACTATGAGCCCTGGCGCGATCGAGACTCCCGCCTTGGCGACAACGACCGGCCTTACCGCTGAGCAAGCCGAGGAGGCGGTCGCCCAGTTTGCTGCACAGATCCCAATGGGTCGCAGGGGCAAGCCAGAGGAAATCGCGGCTGCGCTCACGTTCCTCGCCTCCGATCAAAGCTCCTACATCACCGGTATAGATCTCGCCGTCGATGGTGGCTGGGCACAGGTCTGACCCGGCGTTAACACAGGATCGGAGAAGCATTATGAGCTACGCAATTATCGGCTTCGGCAATATCGGCAAGGCCCTGGCCAAGGCGTTTGCCCGCAAAGGCATCGAAGTGTTCGTGGCAACCACGCGCGACCCGAAAAGCTTTGCAGCCGATGCGGCCGCGATCGGACCCACGATCATTCCCAAAACACTGGCGGAAGCGGTCAAGGCGGACATCATCTTTTTGGCGGTCCGTTTCGAAGCGCACCCGGATGTCGCCAAGGCGCTCGCCACCTGGCAGGGAAAGACCATCGTCGATGTGACCAATGCCTACGGCGTGCCTCCTGAAAAACTGGGGGGACAGCCTTCTTCCAAGTTCGTTGCACAGGCATTCTCAGGCGCAAAACTGGTCAAGGGCTTCAACCATCTGGTCGCTGCCGTCCTTGACCAGGATCCGGCCGCGCATGGTGGCAAAAGAGTCGTGTTCCTGGCGAGCGACGATGACGCTGCCGCAGCGGAGATTGGTGTGCTCGCGGAAAAGCTCGGTTTCTCGCCAATCAAACTTGGCGGGCTGTCGGAAGGTGGGCTGCTGGTCCAGGCGCGCGGAAATAGCTGGGGGCATCTGATCTTCAAGGACTTGGTCAAGTTCGACGGATGAACACGACATGCCAACCGGCAGCGTCGGGATACACGGATCGAATCGAGCGCGATGGAGAAATTCCCATGAGCATCGAGAAGACCACCCAGACCGCAAGGAGACTGGGCTCTCGTGGACTGTCGCCTCGCACGCCGCCCGCTCGTCGAATGCCAAGCCGTAAGGGAGATTCCTATGTACGACCAGTCCAAGCTATCCGAATTGATCCGCTTCGCACGCATCGATGCGGGCTCCACCGTGATTGACGTGTACCCAGGCGACGGAGACTGGACGCGCCTCTTCTCCGACATCGTCGGACCCAAGGGGCGAGTCTACAGCTTCGTCCCGGCCGAGGTCGCTCACTTCAAGAACGATCCGGTCGGCCGCATGCGGACGCTTGCGAAGGAGCCGGGCCGAGAGAACGTCGAAGCCGTCTCGGCTGACCTCGTGGCGATGCCGGAGGTCACGCAGCCAGCGGATGTCCTGTGGCTGCACCTGTTCTACCACGATCTCCATACCGCGCTGATCCAGGCCAGGGGCGCGACCGCGGCCGACTTCAATCGAGCCGTCCACGAGCGGCTGAAGCCCGGCGGGTCCTACGTCATCGTAGACCACGCCGCCACCGCAGGGGCGGGCACGAGCGACACTCAGGCGCTGCATCGGATCGACCCTGCGTCCGTCCTCGAGGAGGTGGAGGCGGCCGGCTTCATGCTGGACGCGCAAAGCACCATGCTCGCGAACAAGGACGATCCGCACTCGACCAAGGTGTTCGATCCCTCCATCAAAGGCGAGACCGATCGCTTCGCCTATCGATTCTTGAAGATCTGATACTGGCCCACTCGCCAATGATGAGGTCGGCTCTTACCGCAGCAGCTGGTTGCAACAGGATCGACCGCTGTCGGCCCCCGATCTAGACTAGACGCTCCTTTGCCGGTCCGACGGAGGCATGCGATCGTCCAGATCGCGTCGTCTGCAAGGTAAAGACTTGCCTCGGCGCAGAGCTCGCTATGGGGCCTGGACCAGACCCGCACGACGGGCCGCTTTCAAAAATGCCCTTCTTGCTTGTTGCGGAGCCCGCCATCCGTCCAAGGAGTCGCGGCAAGTGCGGCAGGCAGCTCGATAGCTTGGTCCTCTCGCCCATTCTGGCCACTGGTCATGGAGGCACTCAAGTGCCTCCCAACTGCTGGCAACCACCCGCTCCCTCGAGGATCTCACGCGCAGTCTCACTGGTTCGGGAAATCGAATATCCCTCATGGCTTTCTCCGCCCCCGCGGACCGATTACATCGACTTGTTGTAGGGGCCTTTCGAAGCAGCCCCGAAAGCGCCAACTGCCTTGGCCGCGACGATGTCGCCTTCGGCCTGTACAAGCAAATCCATGCGGCGGGCGAAGGCGACAAAAGTGCCGCGAGCGGTCTCGGCATCCACCTCGCCGGCGAGGGCTGCCCGACAGGCATTGAGCGCGACGCCATGAGCAGGGCCTCGCTTCGAGGGCGGCCATTCATCCAGCAGGACGAAGGCGTCTTTTACGCTTTGAATGTCGGTCGGAAACCCAAGACCCACGAGCACCCTTACGGGATGCTGAAATCGATCATGTTCCATGTTTTCCTCCGTTTTCACGTGGTTAGCTCAATCGATCGGAAGCCCTTTCCCTCGGCGCGTGCGCGATGGATCGCGTGCGCCGCGCCTCAGCTTGCCGAACTCCCGTTTCCAGGCGGGCCCTTGCTGTCGGTAAGATTCCGCGCGGCCAGAAACATCACCGTGTATGCTGCCTTGCGCCGATCCCAACCCGCGGCCTCCGCTCTGTCGAGCAACTCGACCAGTATCGGGTCAAGCGCAACCTTGAGGTCTGCTTCGTAGTTCAGATCGGTGGCCGCACGCGACGGCGGGGGGATTACGTTAAAGTTCATCACGTTCATGGCTCTACCTTTTGTCAGGGTGTCCGCGCCCACCGGGCGCGGACACTGCCGTTAGCGTCAGAAATCCATGCCACCAGCCGGCATTGCCGGAACGGCGGGTTCCTTCCTTGGTTTCTCGGCAACCATCGCTTCCGTTGTCACCAGCAGGCCGGCAACCGATGCCGCGTCCTGGAGCGCGGTCCGCACTACCTTCACCGGATCGATGACCCCCTCGTTGTAGAGGTCGCCGAACGCGTTGGTCTGTGCGTTCCAGCCCCAGCCGAATTCCGGCCTCTCGCGCAGCTTGCCGACGATGATCGAGCCTTCCGCGCCGGCGTTCTCGGCGATCTGGCGCACGGGCGCCTCGATCGCGCGGCGCACGATCTCGATACCGTGCTTCTGGTCCTCATTCTCGGGCTGCACGCTGTCCAGTGCCCTGGCCGCCCGCAGAAGCGCCACGCCACCGCCTGGCAATACGCCTTCCTCGACCGCGGCGCGCGTCGCATGCATGGCATCGTCGACGCGGTCCTTGCGCTCCTTGACCTCGACCTCGGTCGAGCCCCCGACACGAATGACGGCGACACCGCCGGCGAGCTTGGCCAGCCGCTCCTGCAGCTTTTCCTTGTCGTAGTCGGAGGTAGTCTCCTCGATTTGTGCCTTGATCTGGCTGACGCGGCCCTGGATCTCGCTTTTCGAACCGGCGCCGTCGACGATGGTGGTGTTCTCCTTCTCGATCACCACCTTCTTGGCACGGCCCAGCATGTTGAGCGTGACATTCTCAAGCTTGATGCCGAGATCTTCCGAGATCGCGGTGCCGCCGGTGAGGATGGCAATATCCTCCAGCATGGCCTTGCGGCGGTCGCCGAAACCCGGCGCCTTGACGGCGGCGACCTTAAGGCCACCGCGCAGCTTGTTGACGACGAGCGTGGCCAGAGCCTCGCCCTCGACATCCTCGGCGATGATCAGCAGCGGCTTGGACGACTGAACGACGGCCTCCAGCACCGGAAGCAGCGCCTGCAGATTTGACAGCTTCTTTTCGTGGATCAGCACATAGGGATCTTCAAGCTCGACGCGCATCTTGTCCTGATTGGTGATGAAGTAAGGCGAGAGATAGCCGCGATCGAACTGCATGCCTTCGACAACTTCGAGTTCGGTCTCGGCGGTCTTGGCTTCCTCAACCGTGATGACGCCCTCATTGCCGACCTTCTCCATCGCTTCGGCGAGGAAGCGGCCGATCTCGGCGTCGCCATTGGCCGATATGGTGCCGACCTGGGCGATCTCGTCGTTCTTCGTCACCTTACGGGCATTGGCCTTGAGCTCGCCGACGACGGCGTCGACCGCCTTGTCGATACCGCGCTTCAGGTCCATCGGGTTCATCCCCGAGGCGACGGCCTTCGCACCTTCCTTGACGATGGCCTGGGCCAGCACCGTTGCGGTCGTGGTGCCGTCGCCGGCGATGTCGTTGGTCTTCGAAGCGACCTCACGGACCATCTGCGCGCCCATGTTCTCGAACTTGTCCTCAAGCTCGATTTCCTTGGCGACGGTGACGCCGTCCTTGGTGATGCGCGGGGCGCCGAACGACTTGTCGATGACGACGTTGCGGCCCTTGGGGCCGAGCGTCACCTTCACCGCGTCGGCGAGGATGTTGACGCCGCGCAGCATGCGCTCGCGGGCGTCGGCATGGAATTTCACTTCCTTGGCAGCCATTGGATCACTCCTTTGTCTGGGCAGCATTCGTTGACTGTTTGGATTTTGGGGAAGCCGTCACGCGGCCTTCCTCACTTGGGCGCTTTGCTCGATCACGCCCATCACGTCGCTTTCCTTCATGATGAGCAGATCCTCGCCATTGAGCTTGATCTCCGTGCCGGACCATTTGCCGAACAGGATGCGGTCGCCGATGGCGACGCCGAGAGGCGTGAGCTTGCCGCTGTCGTCGCGGGCGCCTGGGCCGACGGCAATCACCTCGCCCTCCTGCGGCTTCTCCTTGGCGGTGTCGGGGATGATGATGCCGCCGGCCGTCTTCTCATCGGCTTCGATGCGGCGGACCAGGATACGGTCATGCAATGGACGGAACGTCATATCGTTCTCCTTCGGGACAAACAGATTTTTGAGGTTCCTCCACACCGGACCGGCAATATCGGCCGGTGCGGGGCGCCGCGACCCTTTCTCAGGCATCGCGCGCATATCGAGCTAGTTTTGGTATTTTCGAGTTTCAAGAGGTCGCTGGAAAAATTTTGGCACTCTGCATTCACGAGTGCTAGGGACATGAATTCATGCAGCTATTTTCGCCAGGGCGCGCGATTTTCAGGTCTTGAAATTCGCCCCGAACTCCACGAAATTTTTTGGCGGCTGGAGTCCCGAAGGGGGTACGGCCCACAACGATGCCAAGGAGATTGTTAGGAAGCGGAGACTGTCGATGGAACAAACCTTGTCGAAAAATATCCCCTCGATCGCCCCTGAAACTTCTGATCCTTCGCTTGACCGCCTGCTGTTTCCGGCGCGCTACTTCAGTCATCCCGATGAGGTGGTGGGCGACCGCACGCTCGACACTCAGGAAAAGCGCGCCATTCTTGCCTCATGGGCGTCGGATGCCTGCGCAGTCGACTCCGTGCCTGCGCTGCGAAAACCACCGGGTGCTTCGAGACCGGTGACGTTCGACGCCGTCATGGATGCACTTCGCCGACTGGACGACATTCGCGCTGAAGTTGCCAGTGACTTCAAGGAATGGCGGGATCAAGGACGCCCGCAAAGCCTTGATGGCTGAACGCAGCTAAGAAGCAGCTAAGAAGGAGAGAAACATGGCCAGCAGGGAATTCCGGCTGCAGATGGAGGGCTACGGTCTCACAACCGCGGAGATCCACTACCATCTCCCCGATCATCCAAGCCTGTTGCAGCTCTACGTTTGGCAGGAATACGATCTCGCACCGGAATTCCCGACCCTCAAAGGGTTTCTGGATTACTGGGAGCGGGAACTGGAAGGCGCGCTCCATTCCGTGCGCGTCGCCCATCACCGCCTGATCCGGCCTTCCGAATGGCAGGCCCTGGACGGCATTTTGACCTTTCAATAGTACTGAAACCGATGCGACTTGGCTAAGCGGGACGGCCCTTTAGTCGCCATGGCACCCGATTGAAGAAGGTTCTTGCTGGCCGGTTGCCAACACCCCTTGAACCGAAGAGAGGCTTCTCCAATCTTTTTCTGTGTCGAGCGCGGCTTGGTGGATGTCGAGTCGGAATCCGTCCCGTTTGCCATGGCATTCACTCAAGCTCGTCGATTTGCCGGAACTGACATCCTCGCCACACAGGGGTGAGGCAGGATCAGGTGCCACACGGGTTCAAGGAGGTCACCATGGAAGATGGAATGTTCAAGCAGGCGATCTTCGTACGAGATGATGGCTTCGCTCTCCGAAGGATCGATTGTGTCATGGATGCGATAGAGTTTCTTGAGGAATGGCCGATCGAAAGGCGCGGGCTGCTTCACGCAGCGGCGAGTGACGCTTGCTACTCCGCATATGATGGTCGAAGGTCGGTCGATGCGGCGCACAAGACATTTACGACCTGGGCACGCAGGGTCGGTGTCATCGAGGATGTTCCCGTGGCGCCGCCGTGGATGACAGGACCCAAGATCAGCGGTCCGGACCATTCTGCAGAAATTGACGGTTGATTTCGCTTGCGGCGGCAATCGTACCGCCGCCGCGTCGATCGACGCGTCACAGGGGGCGTGATGTCAAAATGGCGCCAAAATCGTTGGCGATCAAAGGCAATGCGCCCCTTTTCGGGGCTGACATTGTATGGAGGTTAGCATGATCCGCAAAATCGCAATCGCCAGTGCACTTGTCGCCATTTTCAGCATCCCTGCATTTGCGGCCACGGAGTACTGGGTGGCCAAGGATGCCACGACCAAGAAGTGTGAGGTGGTGACCAAAAAACCGGACGGTACGAAACTGACCGATGCTGGCAACAAGACCTATGCGAGCAAGGCCAATGCCGAAAAGGCATTGAAGGAACTGGCCGCTTGCAAATGAACTGACAGGCTCGTGCAGGCCGCCCTGGTTACTCCTGGGCGGCCACACTATCGGCCAATCGTCGTCCTCGCAGTCTTGCAGGAATGAGGGCATCCCGGATTAATTGTCCGCGCGTGAATGCGCCTGGGCGTGATCTGTCAGGTCGCCTTCGTCGTCTGGCTCGATCAGGTCGATTAGCGCTGCTATCCGTGTTCCCGGCAATGGCCATCCCTGGCTCATCAGCGCCTCATCAGCAACGGCCCAAGCCCAAGCCTCTCTCAATGGAGCGCTTGCCACCAGCCATTCGAAGGCGGTCGCGAAAATGCCTTGGCGCACTTGACGCAGCCGAAATCGATTCCCAACTCATCACTGTCGGTCGCCGCGAAAGGGGCCGATGTGTCAGGGAGCGCCACGCTTCTTGGCGTTCCCTCGTATCTATGTTGCTCCAAGGAGGATGTAGTTATGAGAACGAACCTGGACTTTTCCCCCTTCTATCGGTCGAGCATCGGCTTTGACCGCGTCTTCAACCTGCTCGAAAACGCCAGCCCGTCACAGAACGCGGACAACTGGCCGCCTTACGATATCGCCAAGCTCGGCGAAGACACCTATCGCATAGTCCTCGCGGTCGCCGGTTTCGGTGAAGACCAGCTTACGATCACGCATCAGCCAAATATGTTGGTTATCGAGGGCGTCAAGACAGAGAACGACGAGGTTCAATACCTCCATCATGGCCTGGCGTTGAGGCCGTTCGCGCGCCGCTTCGAGCTGGCCGATCATGTGACCATTGTCGGGGCAAAGCTCGAAAACGGTCTGCTGATTGTCGACCTCAAGAAAGAAATTCCCGAGGAAATGAAGCCGCGCCGCATCGCGATCAACGTCGAGACCGACAAGAAGGCGGCGACCAAGCGCATTGAAAGCGCGGCGGCCTGATCTTCGGCGGTCGGCCCGCGGCAGACACCCCGTCCTGTCGTGGGTGGGGTTCTGGGCGCGGCCCAAAAACACGAAAAGGAGAAGGAAAAATGAGCGTACGTGACTTGATTCCCTGGAGCCGTGGCGGCAGCCAGGCACCGAGCATCTATCGCGGTGACGACATGGATCCGTTCCTGTCGTTGCATCGCAATGTCAACCGTCTGTTCGACGAGGTGTTCCGCGGTTTTGACACGCCTTCGTTGCTGGGCCGCGTGGCCCCTCTCAACGGCACCTGGCCAAGCGTGGAGTTCTCGGAAACCGACCAGGAAATCCGGGTGACGGCCGAAATCCCCGGCCTCGATGAAAACGACGTCGAGGTCATGCTGGATGACGGTGTTCTGACGCTTCGCGGCGAGAAGAAGGCGGAGAGCGAGGACAAGGACCGCCAGTTCAGCGAACGCCACTACGGGCGTTTTGAGCGGCGCTTCAGTCTCGGCCGTGAGGTTGAAGAGGACAAGGTGGCGGCGACGTTCAAGAACGGTGTGCTCACCGTGACACTGCCGAAGACCAAAAAGGCGCAGGCAAACGCCAGGCGCATTGCAATCAACGGCAACAAATGACGGTCGCGAAGGAGGCCGGGGCTCGATGGGCCCCGGTCCTCGCGGATGGCGAGGAACGTCAAATGACGTCCGGCAGTCACAGACGAAAGAGCCGCATCATGGGATGCTGGAATCAACCCTTTGCAATTCACAGGAGGTAACAAATGACCAGTCTGGCTTTCCTTGCTCCCGTGCAGGTTAAGACCAGTAATGTGGTACACGACATCAACACGGTGCGGGAGGCGCTCGTATTCCTGAATCAATGGCCGAAGGCCCGTCGGGGACCGATATACAGCTGCGCGGTGAGAGGCTGCAACGCCGCGATCGCCGGGCAGATGCCAACCGAACAGGCGCGACAGGCATTTGTCAGCTTTGCCGAGACAGCTGGGGTGCTGGCCAAATCCGATTTTCCGCCATTGGCCGGGGCTGATCAAAAGCTCTCCGTTTCTGGACGCAGTCCCTGACTTTCAGTTCAGGACTCTCCACGAGGCTCGATCAGCGCCGCCCTCGATCCACACGGTTAGCGGTTAGACTGGCTTGTGCGTTGCTGAATTTTCCGCATCAATTCCTGAGCGACAAACAGGTCAAGGTGGCCACCGCCGCAGTTCTTGTAGAGCGTTATGTCTTCCGGCAGAATACGGCGCGGGTCGGAGCCACCACACAATTCAAAAAGGTCGGCTTCGATATCGTCCCATAGCATGACACCGCTCTCCACCGGCTGCAGGAAGTCGCCGCACGAGCTGCATTGAGAACGGCTGTCGGTGAACAGCCTCGCACGCTCGATCGTCCGATCATCTGCTTCCCGCATCTGGGGGTTCCAGCCGCCAATCAGGCTGACATGGCAACCGGGGCGAAGCAGATGCCCGTGGATCAACGGGGACTGCGCCATCGTCGCGCTTGAAACGATGTCGGCCTCGCAAAGAGCGTCGTCAAGCCGCTCCGCCACTTCCACGGGAAGTCCTTCCCGGGCCATTGCATCGGCGATCTCTATCGCCCGCGCTGGCGTCCTGTTCCAGATGCGGACGATGCTGATGGATGGGCGGACAGCGAGCATCGCACTGATGACGTGAGGCGCTAGGGCACCAGCGCCGATCATCAGTAAATTGCGAGCATCCGCCCTCGCCAGAAGATCCGCGCCAAGGGCGGAATCGGCGGCCGTCTTCCTCAACGTCAGGGCGGTGCCGTCCGCCACCATTACCGGTGTTCCGGTTTGTGCATCGAAGGCTGCGTAAATTCCCTGATTGGCCGGCAACGGTTCGATGCGCGACGGGTTCTCGGGAAAGACCGTGACCAGTTTTGCCCCCAGGAGCCTGTCTCGCTGCCAGGCCGGCAACACGATCAGATTGCGCGCATTGTCGCCTCCGGGCTCGCTGAGCACGACCTCTTGAACCTCTGGCATCGGAGCCTGGTGCGCGAGGCGCAACGCGTCGACCAGGCCGCGGTAATCGAGCAGTTCATGCACGGTCGGGCCGTCGATCAGATGCATGGCTTCGCCATCCCGAATTCCCGCGCAACGAGATTGTTGTATCGCTCGACTTCCTGCGCGACCTCGGCGGGCGACCAGCCCATGATATCGGCGATCGCCTCGGCCGCCTGCCGAGCGATATCCAGGCCGAGCCGCTCTGACCATCCAAGGCCAAGACGACGAAACAGCAGGTCGTCGAGATGGAAAACCAGTTCCTCGCGGGCAGCGAGCCGCAACTGCTCGATGTCAATTGCTGCGTGGCTCGATGTGGAATGACCAGTTGAGGAAGGCTTGGCGATCCGGGCAGCGTAGGAAACGGGACGGCTGGGATACTCAGGCCGGATTCGTTTCGACACCGCTTCGGCGATGCTGGCGCCGGCATTCCTGTGTGTCATCAGCAAGCCGCCAGTATAAGTATAGTAGGCGGATCCGCCGGGCCTTGACAGATCGTGGAGCAGAACCGCCTCGCAGCCATCCGGATGGCCCGGACGCGCCGTCCTCGGCCGTACCCCGGCCCAGCTATAGAGCACATCTTCGCGCGCGATGGGGATGGAAGGAAAGATCGACCTGAAATCCTGCAGCAGGGCAAGTATGGTCGACTCGTCCGCGCGAAAGCCATCGGGCGTGGGGTCGCACGGCTCGTCGCGAGGTCCGAAATAATGCAGATCGCCCCATGGGATGACATAGAACGGATTGCCGTCTGGCAGGACCGTCTCAAGCGCCAGACCGCGGAATTCGTCCGGCAGCCGCGTGACGATGTTTGTTCCCTTCAGTCCCTGATTGACGTGAGGGACCGAAAGGCCGCACCGGGAAGCCGTTTCATCCACCCAGGCGCCGGTCGCGTTGACGATGCAGTCGGCGGCTATCGTCGACAAGACATTGCCATCCTCGGCCCGGCCGCGCCTGTCGGCAACAGCAAGATGCCATCTGCCATCCGTGGCCTGCCTGATGCCGGTCACTTCGGCATAGTTGCGCACCTGCGCGCCGCAATCGCGGGCATTCATGACTGTATCGACGCAAATGCGCTCGGGCCAGTCGAACTGGTATTCGGTGAACTTGACCGCGCCGACCAGATCCTGCCTGCCACGCAGGTGGCGAAGCGCAGGCTCGGACGCCGCCTCCTCGGAACCGAGCACCTCGAAATCGAGCGGCACGCCGCCGGGATCGAGCAGCTCCAACAGTCGGAAACCCAGCCGGGCCTTCCACGCTGGGATGCCGTCGTTGCGATAGAGCGGCGTGTAGAAGCGGACGGGGCGCACCCGTTCCGGCGTCGCCCGGACGAAACGCGATCGGTCGCGCATGGCGCGCCTTGCCAGTTCCAGATGTTCGATGGCCATGCGGGGCTTGAGCAGGAAGTTCCAGATCGACCGGCCGGGAGAGAAATAGGTCAAGCCGCAATGCTGCAGGCGGCTGGAGCGGCTCGACGTGCCGGAGGCAAAGTCGCCGCGTTCGAGCAGCACGGTGCTAAAACCAGCGGCGGCCAGATGGTTGGCGGCGCTGGCGCCGGTGATGCCGCCGCCGATGACGGCGACCTGAAATGAGGCCCTCTGGTTCATAGGGCGAGAGAAAGGCGGAAGGCCTCGTATATGGAGGCGTGGATGTTCCTGCTGGCAACGGCATCGCCAATGCGGTGCAGCTCAAATCCTCCGCTGGCACGGGCTTCCTGTGGCACAGCCGTCGGGTCAAGGAGCGCCGCCAGCGACGTCACCCCCTTGTTGCGGGAAAGATCGCGCAGCGAATTGAAGACCTCGTCGAGAGGCATGGTGCCACGCTCGACAATGATGCGGGGAGCCGAAATTTCGAGTTCCTGTCCGGTCAGTTCATGCCTGAACACGGCGTTCAGCTGGTTGGAGCCGTTGCGTTCGACCCTGACCAGATGGTGGTCAACGGTCACCTTTATGCCGCGCTGGCGGAATTGCTTGCGGTAGACAGCGCGAGAGGAATATTCGATCTCCTGCCCGAGGCTGTCGTCTATGGTGACGAGATGGACGGATGCTCCCTGCTCGGCCAGGTGCAGCGCGGTCGATATGCCTTCATGCCTGCCTGTCCCGTCATAGAGCAGCACGTCGCCGCCTTGCTGCGTGCTGGCGCTCAGGACATCCCAGATGGTCTCGCAATGTTGCGCGCCCGGCAGCCAGTCGAGGTCCGGCAAGCCGCCGGTGGCAACGATGACGCTGTCCGGCTCCTCGGCCAGCACATCGGCGTCACCGGCGTAGACGTCGCAGCGAACGTCCACGCCGAGACGCTCCAGTTCGGACACCCGCCAGTCGATGATGCCGATCAGATCCTTGCGCCAGGTCGCGCGGCAGGCGAGGAGAACCTGCCCGCCGGGCCTGCTCGATGCCTCGAAGAGCACCACGCGATGGCCGCGCTCGGCGCACACACGTGCGGCCTCGAGGCCGGCGGGACCGCCGCCGATGACCACCACCTTGCGGATGTGGCTGGCTGGCTCGATAATCTGCGGCAGGATCGTCTCGCGACCAGAAGCCGGATTGTGGATGCAATTCACCTTCTTGTGCATGCAGTAGGACGCGCCGACGCACGGGCGAATGCGTTCCTCCTCGCCGCGCATCAGCTTGTTGACGATCTGCGGATCGGCCATGTGGGCGCGTGTCATGGCGACCATGTCGAGAAGCCCGTCGCGTATGGCGTGGCGCGCCGTGGCGAGATCTGTAATGCGGGCGGCATGGAAGACCGGAAGCTTGGTATGCTGCCGGAACATCCCGACCCGTGAGAGGAAGGGTGACAGAGGCTGCGACATGCCCGGCATGTTCTGCTCGGCCAGCGCGATGACGGTATCCATCCTGCCGAATATGCAGTTGAATACGTCGATAAGCCCTTCGCGCTCGAAAATCCGCGCGATTTCAAGGCAGTCCTCGAAATTCAAGCCATCCTCGCTCGCCTCGTCGATGACGAAGCGCATGCTGACGACGGTTTCGTCCCGGACTCGCTTGCGGATTTCTTCGTGCACCATCAGGCCGAAGCGAACGCGGTTCTCCACCGAGCCGCCAAAGCGATCGGTGCGGAAATTGGTACGTGGAGAAAAGAACTGGCCGATCAGGTGGCCACCGGTCAGTGTCTCGACACCGTCCAGACCGCCTTCGACGCAGCGCGCGGCCGCATCGCCATAGGCCTTGACCACGCGCGCTATGTCATGTTCGTCCATCTCTCGGGAAAACGCGCGATGCTGTGTCTCCCTCGATCGGGAAGGGGCGATCGCTGGCAGCCAATTGCTGGTCGTGGCGTCGGCGCGGCGACCCAGATGCGATATCTGGCACATCAGGGCCGCCCCCTGTGCATGGATGCGCCGCGAGAACTGCTGCAGGTGCGGGATGATCTCGTCGGTGGCGATGTTGATCTGGCCGCCGCCCCAGTTCGAATCCACATCCACCATCGAGGAACCGCCGAACATCGTCAGGGCCAGCCCACCCCTGGCCTTTTCCTCGTGATAGCGCTGGTAGCGCTCCAGCGGGAATCCGCCTTCCTCCATGAAAGAGGCGTGACTGGTGCTCATGACACGATTGCGCAGCACCAGCTTTTTGATGGTCAGCGGCTGCAGCAGGGGATCCTTGCTGCGTGCCGTCGAGGCGGACGACGAATCTGGTTGGGGCATTGCCGGGTCCATGGCTTGCACTTGCGCTGGAGCGGAAGAGTGGAAAAAGGCGTGGTTCAGAACCTGCCTTCCGCGCGGATCTCGGCCTGCACTTTTTCGATGCTCTCGCGCAGGATCGAGATCATGGTGTCGATCTCTTCCTTCTTGATGATCAGCGCCGGCGAAAGCACGCACATGCTGCCTATAGGCCGAACGATCAGACCGTTCTCGTAGCATAGGCGGTCGATGCGTGCCGCCACGGCCTTGTCGAAGTCGGTCGCCGCCTGCGAATGCGGATCGGTGGCGCATTCCACGCAACCCAGCAGACCGATGCCGCGTACGTCGCCGACAAGAGGAATCTCGCCGAGCTTGCGCAACTGCTCCTGGAAATAGGGCGCGACTTCGCGGACATGCGCGAGCAGCCCGCCTTGCTCGATCACCTCGATGTTGGCAAGCGCCGCCGCGCAACTCACTGGATGGCCGCTATAGGTGTAACCGTTGGTGTAAGCGCTCCCCTTCGCGTTCTCGCCGGATATACGTCCCAGGACCGCGTCCGAGATGACGAAGCCGCCAAGCGGCACGTAGCCGGAGGTTACCCCCTTGGCGAAGGTAATGATGTCAGGGACGATATCGAAGGCGGGTTCGGACGCGAACCATTCGCCGCAGCGGCCGAAGCCGGTGACGACCTCGTCGGAGATGTAGAGGATGTCGTGCTTGCGGCAGATCTCGAGGAAGCGGCGATGATATCCCTTGGGCGGCACGATGACGCCGCCCGAGGCCAGAACCGGCTCCGCCAGGAAGGCGCCGATATTCTGCGGCCCCAGGCTCTCGATCCGCTCTTCGAACTCGGCCACGAGGAATTCGAGGAAAGCGGCTTCGTCGCCGCCCTGCGGATGACGATAGCGGTTTGGCGCCGAGATGAAGGTGACGTTATCCATCTCCAGGTCGAAATTGGGACGGTTGCCAGCCCGCCCCGAACAGGCCGCGGTAAGATGCGTGCTTCCGTGGTAGCCGTCGATGCGGCAGATGATCGTCTTCTTGCTGGGACGCCCCAGCACGTTGTTGAAGAACTGCATGAAGCGAAGCGCCGAATCCACCGCCGATGAGCCGCCGGTGGTAAAGAACACATGGTTGAGATCGCCCGGGGCGAATTCGGCGATACGCCTTGCCAGCCCCGCCGATGGGCCGTTCAGCGAATACCAGGGCGAGTTGTAGCAGATGCGCAGCGCCTGCGCGGCGATCGCATCGGCGATGGGCTTGCAGTTGTAGCCGACCTGCGTGCACCACATCCCGGCGGGGCCGTCGATCATCCTGCGGCCGCGACTGTCGGTGATGTAGATGCCATCTGCCGACGTGAACAGGGTGCGGCCGCCGGAGGTGCCGAGCTTGGCCAGCTCCTCGGCCGGGCTGATGAGATGGCGGTGGGCCGCATCTTCGAGTTCCGCGACGTTCCACTGGGATCCGGTCTCTGAATACATGTGTTGTCTCTTGTCTTGGCTTGTTGTCTTGGTGTCCGCGGGCATGCCGTCGTGTCAGCGGGGCGAAACGGATGGTGCCGGGCTGAAATCGTCTGGGAAGAATGCCGACAGGAAGGTCAGGCAGATCTGCCTGTAGCGTTTGCGGTCTTGCGGGCCATTCTGGCCGGTGACGTGCCCGAATATCCAGCAGCCGTCAGTGATGGCATAGAGACCCTGGGATACCGCATCGACATCGATGTCGAGCGACCGAAGCGTGGCAAGCTCGCGGACCAGATCGGTTATCGACTGCAGGGACCGGCGTTTCAGTTCGCTGCAACGCCTCTTGTAGGCCGTGACGCGCGGGGCTTCGTCCCAGAAGGCCATCCAGACCGCGAGGTCGGCTGCCCTGGCTATCCTCGGATCGAAATCGACCTCAAGTAGAATGCGCAGTCGCTCGGCGGGAGAGCTTGGGGCGGCCGCCATCGCCTCGGACCAGACCGCCTCATAATTGCTGGCCACGAGGTTGAGGGCCGCAAGCAGCAGGCGCTCCTTCGTCTTGAAGTGAAAGGCGATGACGCCATAGCTGCATCCGGCTTCGCTGGCGATGTCGTTCACCGTGATCCCGGACAGGCCGCGCCTGGCTATCACCGCGCACGCCGCCTCCAGCAGCTGCTTGCGGCGCTGGGCGCTATGGTTCGATATCTCGGTTTTTTTTAGGCTCATCAGCAATGCTATGAACTTTATGTGATTGTTGTCAATGGCATTTTCGGGACAATTTTTTGATTGATCGATCATATTTTTATTGACCAATCAGATTTCGGAATCGATATTGCCGGCCTAATGAAGGAGGCGCGGCCTGTTCTCGATCGAGCAGGCGCGGCGTTGAAAGAACCAAAAAACAAAGGGGAAAGAACATGCAGGACAAGCAGGATCCGAGCCTCGCCGGAATCATGGCGACCCGTCGCCAGTTCATGGGCGCCGTTGGCATGCTGGCCTTGAGCGCGTCGCTCGTGGGTCAGACTTCCATGGCTCGCGCCGAGCCGAAGCAGGGCGGCTCGGTGAAGTTCGCCATCAACGACGGAACGCAGACCGATTCCTACGATCCGGCGACGTGGCAGAACTCCTATACGCAAGTGATTTTCGGCGGCACGCTTTGCAATGCGTTGACGGAACTGGATGTGGAGGGCGCCGCCGTACCTGACCTCGCGGAGAGCTTTGCCCCTTCGGACAATCTCAAGGTCTGGACCTACACGCTCAGGCCTGGCCTGAAATTCCACGACGGCACGCCGGTCACCCCCAATGATGTCATCCAGTCCTACCGCCATCACATGGGGCCGTCTTCGTCGTCGGCGGTGAAGGCGCTTGTCGATTCAATCGTGGACATCAAGGCCGATGGCGACCGGAAGGTCGTGTTCACGTTGAGCGGCGGAAACGCGGACTTTCCCTACCTAACGGCCGACGTCCATCTGGTGATCTTGCCCGCAAAGCCCGAAGGCGGAGTCGCGTGGGAGAAGGGCGTCGCGACCGGCCCGTACATGATCGACGACAACCAGCCGGGCATTTCGGTCCGCATGAAGCGTAATCCTGCCTATCACAAGCCCGGTCAGCCTTACTTTGACGCGATCGAATTCGTCAACATCATCGACGTGGCGGCTCGCACCAATGCCTTGCTGACCGGCGAGATCGACTACATGGTCGATGTCGACATAAAGACGCTCAAGATGCTCGAGCAGAATACGGATATCGAGATCACAAAGGTGAGCGGCCTTCGGCACTTCAGCTTCAGCATGAACACCAAGACCGCGCCATTCGACAATCCGGACGTGCGTCAGGCGTTGAAGCACGCCATTGATCGCAACGACGTCATCAACAAGGCCTTCCTTGGCAATGCCAAGGTCGCGAACGACAATCCGGCCGCTCCTCAGATCGTGTTCGCGGTCAATCCGGAGCCGATCCATGAATACGATGTCGCCAAGGCCAAGGAATATCTGGCGAAGGCGGGGCTGACCACATTGTCGGTGGACCTTTCCGTCGCCGAAACCGCTTTCCCGAACGCGATCGATGCCGCGCTGCTGTTCAAGGAGCATGCCGCCAAGGCCGGGATCGATATCAATGTCATCCGCGAGCCTGACGATGGCTATTGGGATAATGTCTGGCAGCACAAGCCCTTCGTGGGTGTCGACTGGCTGGGCAAGCCGACGCTGGATTCCCTGTTCACGACAACCTACGCGACCGGCGCGCCCTGGAACGATACAGCCTGGAGCAACGGACGCTTCGACGAACTCCTCGTTCAGGCGAGGGCGGAGTCGGACAAGACCAAGCGCCAGGCGATGTATAGCGAGATGCAACAGATCCTGCACGACGACGGTGGGGCTCTTGTCATCGCATATGCGCTTTTCATGGACGCGCTGTCCAAGAAGATCACCCACGGCAAGATCGGCAATATGCTCCAATGCGACAATTTCCGGATGGCGGAGCGTTGGTGGCTGGCGTGACCGGGAGGCCGACGCTTCTCACCTGACCGGATGGCTGGCGCCTGGTCGCCAGCCGCTTTTCGAAAGATTCGATTGTTGCAACGGCTGAACCTACCACCTTTGGCAAGAACGGCGTTTATCAGGATCGGATCGGGGTTCTTCACTCTGTTTCTCGTCTCCCTGATTATTTTCGCGGCGATCGCGGTTCTGCCCGGTGACTTTGCCAAGGTCGCCTTGGGCCGCTCGGCGACGCCGGAGACGGTGGCCAATTTCCAGAAATCGCTCGGCTTGGATCGCCCACTGCCGGAACGCTATGTGAGCTGGATCGGAAAGGCCCTCACCGGAGATCTGGGGATGTCGTTCTCCTCGGGCGCCGGAACGCCGCGCACGGTCGTCAGCATTGTCGGACCGCGTCTGAAGAATACGCTTTTCCTGGCGGCCATAACCGCCATCGCCTGTGTCCCGATCGCCTTGGCGCTCGGCATGATCGCCGCGATCCGCCGCAACAGCTGGCTGGATCGCCTGCTCAACACGATCACGCTGATCGGAATATCGTTTCCCGAGTTTTTCGTCGCCTATGTGCTCATGCTTCTCTTCGCGGTGAAGCTGCCGATCTTCTATTCGCTGGCGCGCATAACGCCGAACATGACGGCATACGAGATTGCGCTACGTCTGGCCTTGCCAATCGCCACTCTCAGTCTGGGAATTATCGCCCACATGATGCGGATGACCCGGGCCGCGATCATAAACCTTCTTTCCGCACCGTATGTGGAAATGGCGAAGTTGAAGGGCGTCGCTACCCGTGACATCGTTCTTCGTCATGCGCTGCCCAATGCATGGGCGCCCATCGCGGCCGTCGTGGCGTTCAACCTGGCATATCTGATTGTCGGCGTGGTCGTGGTGGAAGTCGTGTTCGTTTATCCGGGCATCGGCCAGGCGATGGTGGACGCCGTGCGCTCGCGCGATATTCCGGTCGTGCAGGCCTGTGCCCTGATCTTCGCCACGGCCTATGTCCTTTTGAATCTGCTGGCCGACATAGTCGCGATCGCCACGAACCCCAGACTGGCCCATCCACGATGACCTTCCAAGCCAACCGGCAGAGCGGTGCCGACTCGTCGCCGATCCGGTATCGCCGGTCCCGCCTATCGTTCCGCAACGGCTTCCGGACGGCGCCTCTTTCGGCCCGAATCGGACTGGTCGTGATTGCGATCTATATCGCAATGGCGGTGTTCGCGCCCCTGCTGGCGCCTTTCGGCGAGGCCGACGTGGTTTCCAGTGAACCTTTCGCTCCATGGAGCATCATCCATCTGCTCGGTACCGACCAGATGGGCCGGGATGTGCTGAGCCGGCTGATCTACGGAGCGCGAAATTCCGTCGGCATCGCCTTCATCACGACGTCGCTCGCTTTTGTCGTGGGGGCTGGGCTTGGCATTTTCTCAGCCGTCTCGTCGCCGTGGTGCGACAGCATCCTGTCGGTCGTTGCCGATACGCTGATGGCGATCCCGCAACTGATCTTCGCGCTCATATTGCTGGCTTTGTTCGGATCGTCCATCACCAGCATCGTGTTGATCATAGCCATGCTCAACGCCACTCAGATTTTCCGCTTGTCCCGCTTGCTCGCCCGCAACGTCGTGGTGATGGAATATATCGAGGCGGCCTATCTGCGCGCGGAAAGCACGTGGTGGATCGTCACCAAGGAAATCCTTCCCAATGTGCTTCCCACGCTCCTGGCAGAATTCGGATTGCGCTTCTGCTTCGTGTTTCTGACCATCTCGGCTCTTTCCTTCCTTGGTCTTGGCATCCAGCCGCCTTCCGCGGATTGGGGAACGATGGTGCGCGAAAGCGCGACGTTCATAAGCTACGGCAACGTCACCCCTCTGCTCCCGGCCGCGTCGATCGCGATCCTGACCGTGAGCATCAATTTCGTCATAGACTGGTTCCTGGATGTCACGAGCGGACTGCGCAATGATAGTTGAACCGTCATTGCCGCAAGGGTCTTCCGATACGATCCTGGACATCCGGGACCTTTGGGTTGAGGCCGACACCGACGGCGTCTGGCAACCGATCGTCAAAGGCATCAGCCTCTCCCTGCGGCGTGGGGAGGTTCTCGGCATCATCGGGGAGTCGGGGGCGGGCAAATCCACGCTCGGGCTGGCCGCGCTCGGCTTCACCCGCTCCGGATGTCGCATAGCCTCGGGAGAGGTTCTCTTCGGCGGACGTGACATGCTGGCTTTGGGCGAGGATGATCGGCGCAAGCTGCGCGGCACGCGGATCTCCTATGTCGCGCAAAGCGCCTCGGCTTCCTTCAATCCCGCGCACACATTGATGGATCAAGCCGTTGAAAGCGCAATGCGCG
Source organism: Mesorhizobium loti (assembly GCF_013170705.1). Taxonomy (NCBI): domain Bacteria; kingdom Pseudomonadati; phylum Pseudomonadota; class Alphaproteobacteria; order Hyphomicrobiales; family Phyllobacteriaceae; genus Mesorhizobium; species Mesorhizobium loti. The sequence continues at coordinate 3,065,457 of NZ_CP033334.1, forward strand.
ACGGCGTGACCTCACGCAAGGAGGCGGAGGCTCGGGCTTGCTCACTCTTTGCCGAGATGCAACTGCCTGATCCGAGTACGATTGGTGATCGCTTCCCGCATCAGCTGTCCGGCGGACAATTGCAGCGCGCGATGACCGCAATGGCAATGATGTGCAAGCCCGATCTGATCGTGTTCGACGAGCCGACGACAGCGCTCGACGTGACCACGCAGGTCGAGGTGCTGGCTTCCATTCGCCGAATTGTCAGCGATCACAACACGGCCGCGCTTTACATTACCCACGACCTGGCCGTTGTCGCGCAAATGGCGCAGCGCATCATGGTCCTGCGCTATGGTGAACTGGTCGAGGAGCAGCAAACCGGACTGATGCTGGAAAGGCCCCAGCAGGAATACACTCGTTCCTTGTGGGCCGTGCGCTCTCTGGAAAAGGAAGCGGTCTCACCAACATCCGCCATCCTCCGGGTCGAGCATATCGTGGCCCGCTACGGGCAGGCCAAGGTCCTCGACGACGTCAGCCTGGTTTTGCCCAAAGGCCGTACGCTGGCCATCGTTGGCGAATCCGGATCGGGAAAGTCGACTCTTGCCCGCGTCATAGCAGGGCTGCTGCCGGCTGCGGGCGGGTCGGTCGAGCTGAACGGCCAGAAGCTCGCTCTCTCCTTCCGCAATCGCGACGTCGACCAGCTGCGGCGCATCCAGATGATCTACCAATCGGCCGACAATGCCCTCAATCCGCGCCAAACCGTCATGGACATCGTCGGCCGCCTGGTCACACTGCATACCGGCCAGAAGGGGCAGCAATGCGCGCGCCGGGTGACCCAGTTGCTGGAAACGGTCGAGTTGCCGCAAAGATGCCTCACCAGTTTCCCTTCGGAGCTGTCGGGCGGGCAGAAGCAGCGCGTCTCCATCGCCCGGGCGATCGCGGCCGATCCGGATGTGTTCATCTGCGACGAGATCACATCAGCGCTCGACCAGCTCGTCCAGGAGCAGATCCTCAAACTGTTGCTTCGGCTGCAGAAGGAGCTCGGCAAGTCCTATATCTTCATCACGCACGACATCGCCACGGTGAACGCGATAGCCGATGAGGTTGTGGTGATGCAGCGGGGGAAGATCGTGCAACAGGGACCCAGGAGAGGCGTCATGGGGGCGCCGGATCATCCCTACACGAAAGCGCTGTTGTCCGCCGTCCCGCAGATGGATCCGCGCTGGCTGGACAATATCCTGGCCGCTGATCGCAGTGGTCGGGCTCGGGACCGCATTACCAACTGATTTCGATGCAATGCTGCGACGCATCCTACTTATCGCCAGCGTGACGCGGGCGCACGATGACGAAAATTGAAAGACACGAGAAGAACGAGCGGCTCAGCCTGATCGTCGTTCACAATGGGACGATCCATCTTTCGGGCCTCACCGACGATGACCGGCAAGCCGATACAGCCGGCCAAACGCGGCAGATACTGAAGAAGGCCGACGCCCTTCTGGGCAGGGTTGGTTCCAATCGATCGCAACTGCTGTTCGCGCAGATATGGCTGAAGGACGCCGGCGACTTCGACGCGATGAACAAGGCCTGGGTCGACTGGCTCGACGGCGCCGAACCGCCGGCGCGGGCCTCCGTCGGAGCAAGCTTCGCGCTGCCCGATATCCGCGTTGAGATACAGTTTACCGCGGCGAGCCGACAAGGACGCTCTTCGGTCAAGTCAGGGATCAGCTCCGCTTTTTAGAGCTATCGCCGCGCGCTCCACCTTGCCGCACAGTTTCACCCACCAGGAGATCGTCGACCTGGATCTCTATCATCACCCGATCCGCGCGGGATTCAATCGCCACCGGTGGCGCCGAATGGGACAACGAGATGCGCAAGCACATTTCCCCGGTGCATTCGACCGGATGATGGCCCGATCAGGCCGGTGATGTCTCGCGCACGAAATGGGTAGGCGAAACGGCATTCATCGGCAGGTGGACCGGAACAAAATCAACGCCGCGTACCGCGCTGGGGATCTCATCCGACATCGGTTCGCGTCCAACCGTTCGTCGCGCCGGATCCGCCACGGGAACCGCCGAAAGCAGCTTGCGCGTATAAGGGTGTTGGGGATTGCCGAAGACCGATCGGCGGTCGCCGATCTCCACGATCTCGCCCAAATACATGACGGCAACGCGATGCGCGATGCGCTCGACCACGGCCATGTCATGGCTGATGAACAGAATGGCGATGCCCATGTCGCGCTGCAGGTCCATCAACAGGTTGATGACCTGGGCCTGGATCGTGACGTCGAGCGAGGCGACCGCTTCATCCGCGATGAGGAGGCGGGGATCGAGCGCCAGAGCCCTGGCGATGCAGATGCGCTGCCGCTGACCGCCCGAGAAGGCGTGAGGGTAGCGTTCGAGATATTCCGGCGGCAGATGCACTTTTGCCAGCAGGTCCGCCGCCCGTTTCCGCAGCGCACTGCCGCGCGCGACGCGGTGGACGCGCATCGGGTCGGTCAGGGCCTGCCCGACCGTCATCCGCGGATTGAGCGAGGAGAAGGGATCCTGGAAAACCATCTGCACCTCGCGCCGGAAGCCCGCGAGGGTTGCCCGTCCTGCGCCGATCATCTCCTTGCCGTCATAGCGAATGGCGCCGGACAAGGGCTTGTCCAATTGCATGATGCTGCGCGCCACGGTCGACTTGCCGCAGCCCGATTCCCCCACCAACGCCAGGGTCTCACCCGGGAAAATATCGAAGGAAACGCCTTCCACCGCATGAACCCGGCCGGCGACGCCGCCGAAGATACCGCCTCTCAGGTCGAAACGCGTAACAAGCTCGCGGACTTCGACCAGGGGCTTTCTGTCCGTTGCGAGCGGTGCGACGCTCATGCCGAGACCTCCGGCCGCGAGACTTCGGCATTGTATATGACGAGCGGGAATTTCTCGGGCCCGTCCTTGTCGGCCATGCTGCCCAGCCTTGGCACCGCCGAGATCAGCGCGCGTGTGTAGCGGTGTCGGGGATCCACGAGAATCTGGTGCACCGAGCCTGACTCCACGATCTCGCCCTTCAGCATGACACAGACGCGATCGGCGATCTCCGCGACCACGCCCATGTCATGGGTGATGAAAAGAACGGACATGCCGATATCGCGCTGCAGTGCCCGGACAAGATCCAGAATCTGCGCCTGGATGGTGACGTCGAGCGCGGTGGTCGGCTCATCGAGGATCATCAAGGAGGGGCGGCAGGCCAAGGCAATGGCGATCATGACGCGCTGGCGCATGCCGCCGGACAGTTGATGCGGGTATTGGTCGAGCCTGAGGGCGGCGTCGGGCACGCGCACGAGCTTGAGCACATTCAGGGCGATGTCGCGCGCCTCGCGCGGCGACTTGCCCTGGTGTCTGGTGACCACCTCCGCAATCTGGTCGCCGACGGTGAACACCGGATTGAGGCTCGACATCGGGTCCTGGAACACGATCGAGAACTCAAAGCCGCGCAGCCCCTCCATGCGCTTTTCGGAAAGCTTTGCCAGGTCGGCCACGCCGCCGTCCTTGAGCCTCATCAGGATGCGGCCGCCCGTGATCCTGGCGCCGTCATATTCCGTCAGGCGCATTACGGTCATGGCCGTGACCGATTTGCCAGAACCCGACTCGCCCACCAATGCCACTGTCTCGCCGCGCTTGATCTGGAACGATACGCCCTGAACAGCCCGCACCGCTCTTGTCGCCGTCGACCCGAAGCAGACTTCAAGGTTCTCGACCGACAGGATCACGTCGTCGGGAAGGCTCGCGGTGGCGGCGGACTTGACGGTCAAAAGGCACTCCAGGCGCAATGGTCGCGACAACAGGCATCGAACGCAGTGAGCATGTGAGCTGTCAATAGGCCCCATCGCCAGATCGCCCGCAGGCCGTGCCGTGGAATGCCCCGGAATGCCTCGCCAGGCGGCATCCGCCCCACGATTGTCGGGCTTCCCGGTCGCTCCACCGAAGTTATGCAATCTCTGCATCGCCCTGTCGGATTTCGCATGAAGCGCGCGAATGGGCCTTCGGTCCGCTCAGCGCATGGTCAGTGTCGGATCAACCAGGTTGCGTCCGTGCGCCTGCTCCGCGGTTCGCGAGAGATATTTCCACAGCGCTTCGCCGTCCCGGCTGCGCGCGCCCACGCGGCGGAAAATCCTGATTTCGATCTCCAGGGACAACTGTTGTCCGCCAATCTGGATGAGCTCACCTTGGGCTATCGATTTCTGAACACAGATCTGCGGCAGCCAGGCCACGCCTTGCCCGGCGATCGCCATCTGCTTCAGGCCTTCGGCAAGCGAGGACTGGTAGACGATGCTGAGATTGAGAGGACGCCGCCAGCGCGACTGGATGAGCGAGATCAGCTTGCCGAGATAGCCGTCGCTCCAGGAATAGGCGAGGTAGGGAATCCTGGTGCCCTCCGGCACATCGACATCGAAGAGCGGCGCTCCCGTCTGGTCGACTCCAGACACCAGAACGAGGCGATCCCTGCCGATTTGCAGCGATTCGAACGGTCCGCCCTCAAGGACCGGCGGTCCGTCGGGGTGATCGTAAGTGATGGCGAAATCGCATTTGCCGGACGACAGGTGCTCGACGCATTCCAGGAAGTCGCCAGTGTGCATGCTGCTGCGGACCGGCGCATTCGGCAGTTCGGGCTGGCTGATCCACCTGGGAAAGAAATAGATGGCCAGCGTATGAAGCGCGGCGAAAGTGAGAAGCCGTGAGCTGGCGCCGGCGGCATTGCGGCAGTCGGTCCGCAGGCGGTACATGTCGCGAAGCATTTCCTGGCAGCGCGGAACGAAAATGTTGCCCGCGCTGGTGAGGTGCACCGGATATGTACTGCGGTCGATAAGTTCGGCGCCGACCCAAGCCTCCAGGGCCTTGATGCGACGGCTGAAGGCCGGCTGCGAGATATTCCGGGACGCCGCGGCGGTCGAGAAATTCCGCGTCGCGGCGATCTCGAGGAAGTCTTCAAACCAAGCCAGCTCCACGGTCGACCTCATGCATTATTCGCATAACTGATCCTATCTACGCATTGGACAGTGGCGCAAGCCTCCTCCTAGCTTTCGCACGCAACGATAAAAAGACCTCGAGTCAATTGTGGGAACATACTCATGAAAATGAAACATGCCTTGGCATTAGCGTTCTGCATGGGCATAGGCGCTTTTGCGTCGCCCGCCGTGGCAGAAACCAAGAATCCCGGAACGTTTGTGTTTCTTTGGACCGACGATGTTCAGTCCTTTGATCCGGCCTACATTGCAAACACGCCGAGCTCCTACGGCGTGCTCAACGTCTACAGCCGCCTGTTGAATTACAACGGCTCCCAGATTTCCGAATTCGTGCCCTCATTGTCCTCGGAAGTGCCGAGCCTCGAAAACGGCCTGATCAAGCAGAACGCGGACGGTTCGGTCAGCTACACTTTCCCGATCCGGAAGGGCGTCCACGCCCACAAGGTCGGCATCAAGGGCGACGACGGCAAGATCACCTGGCAATACTATGACGGGCTGAGCGACGAGCAGAAGGCCAAGATCGAGCCCGGCTATGGCGAGATCACGGCCGAGGACGTGCGTTACTCGCTGCTGCGCGCCATCCTGATGGGCCAGTCTTGGATGTCCAACGCCATCACCGAGGTGGTGACGGCGAGCAAGTACACCGACGTCGCCAAATGGGTCGAAGCCGAAGGCAAGGTGTCGGACATCAAGGATGCCAGCCCCGAAGCGCTACGCAAGGTATATGACGAACTCGCGTCGCAGATCACCGTCGAGGGCGACAATGTCACGCTGAAGCTGCCGAAGTCCTTCCCCGCCACGCTTGGCGTCCTGGCGCTGCCGTTCGGTGCCTCGATCGTCGACAAGGAATGGGTCGCCTCCGTCGGGGGATGGGATGGCGACGGGAATACCTGGAAGAAGTACTACCGCCCAGAACTCGGTGACGATCCGCTGTTCGCCCAGGAAAACGGGACCGGGCCGTTCATGCTCGACGAATGGGATCGCACCGATCGCCGCATCACGCTGAAGCGTTTCGACAATTACTTCATGGGCAAGGCCTCGCTCGAGCGGGTGGTCATGCGCACGGTTCCGGAATGGACCACGCGTCGCCTGCAGTTGCTTTCCGGCGATGCCGACTTCGTGACGACGCCAGTCGAGTTCCTGGACGAGCTCAGCAAGACGGACGGTGTCAAGGTCGTCGACGGCCTGCCCAAGGTGTTCAGCCGCGGCCTCTATTTCGCATGGCCGCTGGATGATGCCGACAACCCCGCCATCGGCAGCGGCAAGCTGGACGGCAACGGCATCCCGCCGGACTTCTTCTCCGACATCGATGTTCGTCAGGGCTTCAACTACGCCCAAAATTACGATGCGCTGATAAAGCAGGCGCTGCTCGGCAAGACCGTGCAGGCGCGCGGTCCGACCGTTCGCGGCATCATGGGCTACCGCGCGGACTCGCCAATCTACAGCTACGATCCGAAAAAGGCCGCGGAGCACTTCAAGAAGGCCTTCGGCGGCAAGCTGTGGGACACCGGCTTCACCTTCACCGCCTATGTGCAGGAAGGAACGCCGCAAGGCACGGCCGCGCTTTCCGCGCTCCAGCAGGGACTGCAGCGGATCAACCCGAAGTTCAAGATGAAGATCCAGTCGCTGCCCTGGGCCTCCATTTCGGACAAGCTCAACAATCGTGAAAAGCCCGCCTCGCCGCTCACCTACATGGGCTGGGGACCGGACTATTCCGACCCGGGTGGTCCGCTGGGTGCCGCGACCTACTATCTGTCCCCGACCGGTCTTGTCGGCGGCATGCTCGGCCAGGGCTATCGTGACCTGATGAAGGAGAAGTTCAAGCCGCTTCTCGACCAGGCCTGGGCCTCGAGCGATCCCGCCGTGCGTGAGCCGATCTATGCCAAGCTGCAGGAAATGTCCTACGACTATGCCACCACGCAGTTCCTCTGGGAGGACTTCGGGTACATCGTCACCCGCAGCAACATCGACGGCTACGTGCACAACATGATCCTCTACGGCGCCTGGGATTTCTATCCCGTCACCAAGAAGGCCGACTAAAGAGCTTCGGGTTTCGCCGGGCGCCATCGTCGCCCGGCGAAACGGCTATTCCTCATGGTGCGGATGCTGATGTGCTGAACTACGCTTTGCGGCGGATCCTGATGTTGCCCGTCGTCCTCTTCGCCCTGTCGCTGATGCTTTTCGCGCTGCAGATGTCGCTGTCGCCGACACAGCGCCTGGCGGCGTACGCGCCGTCCCCGGACTTCCTCAAGGGCGGCCAGGACAGCATTCGCAGGATGATCGAGCAGTATGGGCTGAACGATCCCTTCTACATTCAATACGGGCGCTGGATCGGCAACATCCTGACCGGCAATCTGGGCTGGTCCGAGACCGCGCGCCAGCCTGTTGCCCACGCGCTGGCTTCCCTGCTGCCGGCGACGCTGGAACTGGTCCTGCTGGCGTTCATTCCCGGCTTTCTGCTCGCCATCTACCTGGGCTCGCGGGCCGGCATCCATCTCAACCGTTGGCCGGACCATGTGATCCGCATCTTCACCATCCTGGGCTGGTCATTCCCGGTCTATGTCTTCGGACTGCTGATGCTGCTGATCTTCTACTCCGCGCTCGACTGGTTCCCGCCCGGGCGTCTCAGCCAGTGGGCCCAGGCTGCCGTCACCGCGCCCGGCTTCACCCGCTACACCGGCGCGAACACGATCGACGCGCTGCTCAACGGCAATCTGCCAATTTTCTGGGATTCGCTCAGGCATCTCGCTGCCCCCGTCATCACGCTGACCTACGTCAATCTTGCCAACATGACGCGTGTCATGCGCACGTCGATGCTGGAAACGCTGCGCCAGGACTATGTCCGCACGGCACGCGCAAAGGGCATGCCCCGGCGCGTGGTGGAGCTGCACCATGCCAGGCGCAACGCGCTGCTCCCGGTCACGACGATCGCCGGAATGGAACTCGCCGCCATGATGGGTGGCGTCGTCATCACCGAAACCATCTTCGACTATGCGGGCCTCGGCCAGTTCGCGGCCAAGACGGCCGCCAACCTGGATTTTCCGGCCGTGCTGGGCTTCGGGCTCTACTTCGCGGTCGTCCTCGTGGTGCTGAACCTGGCCGTCGACATGATCTATCCGCTGCTCGATCCGAGGGTAAAGACGCGATGAGAGCGCTTGGCTATCTGAAGCGTAATCCGATCTCGCTGGTCGGGGTGCTGCTGTTGCTGGCATTCGTGCTGATCGCGATTTTCGCGCCGGTGCTCGCACCGCCGCAGGAATTCCAGATGTCGGTATACGACACGCCGAGAGCGGGCTTCCTGGCAACGCCGCAACCGCCGTCGCCCGAGGCGATCTTCGGAACGACCGAAGGCCAGTACGACATCTACTACGCCGTGATCTGGGGCACACGCACGGCATTCAAGATCGGCCTCGGCGTCGTCGCCATCTCGGTGCTGATCGGCACGATCATCGGGTCGCTCGCGGCCTTTTACGGCGGCATCGTGGACGAAGTGCTGATGCGTATCGTCGACGTCTTCATGGCGGTTCCCTTCCTCATCGCCGCCATGGTGCTGACCGCCCTGCTCGGCAAGGGGCTCGGGCCGATAACCGTCGCGCTGACGACTTTCGGATGGATGGGTTATGCGCGCGTGGTGCGCAGTGAGATCCTGCGGATCCGCGAGATGGATTTCGTGAATGCGGCGAGAAGCTACGGCGCCGGCGACTTCAGGCTGATCGTGTTCCACATCCTGCCCAACGCGTTCTTCCCTGTGCTGGTTCTGGCTACCATGGCCACGGGTTCGATGGTGCTGACCGCGTCCGCCCTGAGCTTCCTCGGAGTGGGCACGGAGGAAGGCTATGCCGATTGGGGGCAGTTCATCGCCTATGCGCGCAACTGGATCGTCGGCCAGCCCGGCAATCCGTTCCAGTACTGGTACACGCTCGCCTTCCCCGGAGCCGCGATCTTCCTGTTCGTGCTGGCGTGGAACCTCGTCGGCGACGCCCTGCGCGACATTCTCGATCCCCGCCATACAAACTGAAATCAGGGAGTATCCGCCCGTGTCTTCGCTTTCCCCCCACGCCATCGAGCTTCTTGAAGACCTTATCCGCCACGAGGTGGAGGACAAGGCCATCCCGTCGATCTCCTATGCCCTGGTCGACCGGGACGGTCTCATGACGCACGGCCACATACAGCGGCACGATCGCCACTTCGACATGAAGGATGACACCTGTTTCCGCATCGGCTCGATCACGAAGACCTTCACATCGGTTGCCATCATGCAACTCGTGGAGAAGGGACTGGTCGACCTCGATGTCGATGTCTCGGAGTATCTGCCCGGTTTTCACCCGGTCAATCCGTTCGCCGGACGTGAAAGCGGACCTCACGGCTCGCATGTCAGCCTGGGCAAGCTCATGAGCCACACCGCCGGGATCGTGCGCGAACCCAAGAGCGGACACTATCTGGATTCACACAAGCCGCCGCTGGCCGACACTGTCGCCGAACTCGCCACATCCACGTTGAAGCAGGATCCCAGCGCCGGCATCATGCATTATTCCAATGCCGGCATTGCCGTGGTCGGCATGGTGATCGAGCGGGTGACGCGAAAGAGCTACTCCGACTACATCACCGAGAACATCCTGAAGCCGCTGGGCATGAACGACACGTCGTCGGGCATGGCTCCCGGCATCCGTGAAAGGCTGGCGCCGGCCGACATGTGGACGCTGGACGGGGACAGCCCCGCGCCGGTGTTCAATCTGGGCGGATCGCCCGCCGGCAACATCTTCTCCACCACTTCCGACATGGCCAACTATACGCGGTGCCTGCTGCGGGGCGGCTTCGCGCCCAACGGCGATTCCATCGTCAGCCCGGCATCGCTGCGCAAGATGTGGACCCCGATCGGCAAACGCCCCGAAGGTCACAACAAGGACCTCAACGGGTATGGGCTGTGCTTCGGCGTCGGCGACATGGACGGGTGGACCTCCGTCGGCCATGGCGGCGCGGTCTATGGCTATGCGTCGCAGATGATGCTCCTGCCGAGGGCCGGCTTCGGCGTCCTGATCTTCGCCACGCTTGATTTCGCCAACCAGATAGCCTCCCGGCTCGCGGGCGATGGCCTGCGCATCGCCCTTGCCGACAGCGGCATGGGACGCATGCCGCTTCGCAGCCAGACCCCGCCGCCCATCACCGAAGACCAATTTGCAAGCCTGCCCGGGCTCTATCGTCATGAGGTGGGCGGCGAGGTCGTCGAGGTGAAGAACAAGGATGGCAAGCTCTATCTGATGGGGGAGGGCGTGCCGCTGCAGATCCGCCCGGTCTCGGGCAACGACTTCGTCATCGACGGACGCATCTACGGTCGCGGCGCCGACTACGCGCATATGAACCTCTCCTTCTCCAAGGCAAACCAGCTGACCTGGAAAGGGGCGAACTGGTCGCGTGTCGATAGTCTGCCTGTCGAGAAGGTGCCGCCGGAGATCGCGCCGCACCTGGGCGAGTACGGGCCGGATTTCAACATCACCTATCTGACCTACAGCCACGGCCAGCTGAGATGCCTGATCGAGTATTTCTGCACCCATACCTGCGAGCCGGTGGATGCCGGCCGGTTCCGCATGCACGGTCTGCTCTACGAGGAGGAGATTCTCGAGCTGGACGCCGTCGACGACAATGGACGCCGCGGCATTCGCGTCGGCCCCATGTTCCTGGAGCGACGGCGGGCCGAAATGGCAGCCTGAAGACGCCCGGTCCGGGCAGCCATCGCCGCGCGGGCCACCTCCACCGCACGAGCCCGGACGCCATTGAAGGCGCGTGCGCGGTGACCTTCTCTGAAATCGAAAGGCAAGCACATGAAAGTCTTTATCAGCGCCGACATCGAAGGCACGGCGGGCATCACCAACTGGGACGAGGCGCGCAAGGGCAATCCCGACTATGCCGAATTCCGGGAATACATGACCGACGAACTGGTCGCAGCCTGCGAAGGCGCCAAGGCGGCGGGTGCGACCGAAATCGTCGTCAAGGACGCCCATTCGACGGCGCGCAACCTCATCCTGTCCAAGCTTCCAGCCTATGTCCGCATCGTGCGCGGCTGGAGCGGCCATCCGGATGCGATGATGTTCGGCATCGACGACACCTTCGATGCCGCTCTCTATACCGGCTACCACAACAAGGCCGGCACCGACACGAATCCGCTGGCCCACACGTTGACCGGCACCGTGTCCAGGATGCTGATCAACGGGGAGGTGGCATCCGAATACACGCTGAACGCGCACTGCGCCGCCCGTTACGGCGTGCCTTCGGTCTTTCTGTCTGGCGATGCCGGCATGTGCGGCGAGGCGAGGGCGCTGGTGCCCGAGATCGCAACCGTTGCAACCAGCGAAGGCTTCGGGCCGGCGACGTCTTCCCTCTCGCCTCAAGGCTCGGTCAAGGCCATACGCGAGACCGTGGAGGCCTCGCTTTCGCGCGATCTGTCGAAATGCCTGCCGAAGCTGGCCGACCGGTTCGAGCTCATCGTCGAATACACCACGCCTATCGAGGCCTACAGGGGAAGCTGGTATCCGGGCATCGAACATCCCGCCGCGCGCACGCTTCGCTTCGAGGCAGACAATTTCTTCGACATCCAGCGCGCGATACGGTTTGTCGTATGAGTTAGAGCAATTCCAGGAAAAGTATGAGCGGTTTTCCGTCCGGAATTGCCTCAAAAACAAAGAGCTAGAGTGTTTCGCCGTTTCTGTGAAACGGCGAAGCGCCCTAGCCCGCCAGTGTGTGATCGACTTGTTTCCGGCGCGGCCCGTTCGATGGTCGACGGGCTGTCGCGACATGTCGTCGGAGTAGGGTGAAGTCGTTTCGACGGCGCGATGATCGCGGTGCCAACGCTGGCTTCCGGTCAGAAATATGTCTTGAGCGCGCCGACGATCTCATAGGCGTCGTCGACCAGGAAGAGTATCTGCCATTTGTCGAAGGTTGTGCAGGGATGCGACACGCCCAGTCCGATGCGATCGCCGACTTTTACCGAAACCGTCGCCGCAACGCGCATGTAGGCGTGCTGGTCGTTGCTGGCGAAGATCTCGCAGCCCGCCAGCGTTTCGGGCGAACCGCCATCGCGCGAAATGAGCAGCGGCACCGGCAGTCCGGAGTCGGTTCCGAAATCCCGCTTGCCGGCGGTCAGGATGGCCAGCCCCGGTTCAGGACAGGACTGGACATGGGTCCATACTTCCAGCGCGTTGACCAGGCCTTCATTCTCGCCGGTCGCGGCGAGGATGCGCTTCTGCTCGGCCTGGTAGATGCCGCTGTCATGGCTGACATAGCAGCCGCTGCGCGTTATCACCTGCGCGCCGCTGCCGGACAGGCGATCGAGCACGATGTCGTAGAACGACGAACCGCCGGCCGTCACGATCGGTGGCGCGCGCTCGAACAGGTTTTCGCCGGCGCATGCTTCGTAGAGCGCGCCGATCTCGTCGACGAAATCCGCAACCGCCCGTGCCGGACCACCGTCCTTCGGCTTGATCAGTCCCTCGAAAGCCTCGACGCCGCAGAGCCGCAGTTGCGGCGCCGCATGCGCGGCACGCGCGACCTCGAGCGCCGTGTCGTTGTTGCGGCAACCGGTCCGGCCGCCCGGATAGCCGCGCTCGACCAAAACCTGGATCGGCCGCGAGGCCGGTCCGGCGCGTCCGACCGCCTCGCTCGCCAGGCGCACGGCATCGAGGCTGTCGATCAGCATGTAGAAGTCGAGGCCGGCCGAAGCGTTCAATTCGGCGACCAGAGCGTCCAGTTCCAGCCGTCCGACCAGCTGGTTGGCGAGCACGATGCGATCGATGCCGAACCGACGGCAAACTTTCATCTGGTGCAGTGTGGCGACGGTCACGCCCCAGGCGCCGTCGCGCAATTGCCTCTGCATGATCTGAGGGCACATCGTCGTCTTGACATGTGGCGCGATGACCGCGTTGCGCTTCGCGAGGAAACGCTGCATCCAACGCGAATTGTGGTCGAGCGCGGACTCCCTGATGACCGCTGCCGGCAGCGGCACATCACCGCGCAGGAGGTTCCAGCTCATCGAGCCGACATCATGAAGGCGGACCGCGACGCCAGGCGGAATGGCCTTGGTGGTTTCGTCCAGCACCAGGTCGTCGAGCGGGTGAAGATGCATGTGAATTTCCGATTCTGTGCCACCCGCCAGAGGCCGCGTGAATGCGGCTTGGCGCAGCTCTTACATGGTCCAGGTGCTTGCGGAAATTATATAATAGTTTGATGATGAGAAAAGATTTTTCTTAAACGAAAGACGAGTTGAGGGCGAAAGAATGCGCATTTTCATAGCGGGCATGGACACCGAGACCAACACGTTCGCGCCTATCCCGACCGGCTACCACAGTTTCGAGGAAATGGGCATCGCGCGGGGCGACGCCACCTCGAAGGCATTGAACGAGCCGTCCTGCCAGCTGTTCGTGTGGCGTCAGCGCGGCGAAGCCGACGGCCACGAGATCGTGGAAAGCCTGTGCGTTTGCGCGGAGCCCGGAGGCATAACCATCCGCAATGTCTACGAGCAGTTCCGCGACGAGATCCTCGACGAGCTCAAGGCCGCCATGCCGGTGGACTGCGTGCTTCTGGCGCTGCATGGCGCTTTCGTCGCGGAAGGCTATGACGATACCGAGGGTGATCTTCTCGCGCATGTCAGAGCTGTCGTCGGTCCCGACATCCCGATCGGGGCGGAGCTCGATCTGCACTGCCACACAACCCAGAAGATGGTCGACAACGCCACCGCTATCGTCGCCTACAAGGAATATCCGCACACCGACATCATGGACCGTGCCGGCGAGCTCTACCGCATTATCGTCGACACGGTGGAGGGCAAGGTCAGGCCGGTGATGGCGCTTTACGACTGCCGCATGATCAGCACCTTCCGCGTGCAGGAGCAGCCGATGCGCGGCTTCGTTGATGGCATGACTGCCGCCGAAGCCGAGCCTGGCATACTGTCAGTCTCGCTTGGGCATGGCTTTCCGCATGGCGACGTCGAGGATGTCGGAGCCCGCATGCTGGTCGTCACCGACGATGACAAGCCGCTTGCCGAGCGGACCGCCGAAAGGTTCGGCAAGCAGCTTTTCGCATTGCGCAACGACCTGATTCCGAAATTCCTGGGCATCGACGAGGCGCTCGACATGGCGCTCGCCGAGCCGCATGGGCCGGTCGTCATCGCTGATGTTTCGGACAATGCCGGCGGCGGCGCACCGGGGGACTCCACCTACATCCTGCGCCGGCTGATCGAGCGCGGCATCGGGAACGTGGCCAGCGCCATGTACTGGGATCCGATCGCCTATCGCTTCTGCGTCGAGGCCGGGATCGGCGGTACCATAAACCTGCGGGTCGGCGGCAAGTGCGGCGTGTTCTCGGGTATGCCTGTCGACCTGCGCGTTACGGTAAAAGGCCTCGGCCGCGAACTGACGCAGCTGTTCGGCACCATGCCGTGGCCACTCGGGGATGCGGCGTGGGTCACCACCGACGGCGGCATCGACCTGATCATCAACACGGTACGCACGCAGGTCTTCCATCCCGACTGCATGACTGCGCTCGGCCTCGATCCAAGCGAGCGACGCATCGTCATCGTCAAATCCAATTACCATTTCCAGGCTGGTTTCGCGCCGATCGCCAAGCGCATCCTGTTCTGCGCCCCGCCCGGTGCGACGCAGCCCAACTTCGCCGCGATCCCCTACACAAAGCTCAAGACGCCCTATTGGCCGAAAGTGGAAAACCCATTCGCGGCCGACGCGGCTTAAGCAATCGCATCATTCGGGGAGGAAAGCACCGGCCGCGGCGCCGTGCGTGGCAACGCGGTGTCGTTTGCGCGCGTGACCAGATGACAGCGGACTGTGCGCGATCCGTCGGCGGGTACCAGAACCTGTGGCAGTTCGCAGCCGGCCGTCGCGGAAGGGCAGCGCTCCCGGAAGAAGCAGCCGGTCGGCAGCGTCCGGTTGCTCGGCAATTCGCCGGCGCGCGGCGCGATCGAGTTCAGTGGACGATCGAAACTCGGAACGGCATCGAGGAGCGTCCTGGTATAGGGATGCCTGGGAGCGTCAAGCACGTCGAGTGTCGGGCCTTCTTCGACGATCTGGCCGAGATACATGACGGCGACACGATCGGCCACGTGGCGCACCAGCGACACGTCATGCGAGATGAGCACATAGGATAGTTTGCGCTCCGCCTGCAGCGACAGCAGCAGGTTGACGATCTGCGCCTGCACCGACACGTCCAGCGCCGAGGTCGGCTCATCGAGGACCAGCAGCGCAGGTTCGACGGCGAGCGCCCTGGCAATCGCGATGCGCTGGCGCTGGCCGCCCGAGAACTCGTGCGGATAGCGATCGACATGCTCCGGCCGCAAGCCGACCGAGACGGCCAGTTCGGTTGCGCGCTCGATCAGTTGCTTGCGGGTGTAGCCGCCGCGAATGTGCAGAGGTTCGGTGATCAGGCGCCAGACCGGAAGCCGCGGATCGAGCGACGATTGGGGGTCCTGGAAGATGATCTGCAACTGGGTGCGCCGTGCGCGGTCCCGTTCAGTTCCCCTGAGTTTGATCGCACCGGCGGAAATGCCGGTCAGGCCGAGGATCGCCTGTCCAAGCGTGGTTTTTCCGCAGCCGGATTCCCCGACAATGCCGATCGTCTCGCCTTCGGCGACGCTGAACGACACTCCGTTGACGGCATGGACGTCGGCGCCACCGAACCAGCCCGAGGTGACGCGGTAGCGGACTTCCAGGTCTTCGACGGAAAGGAGGGGAAGCTCGGTCACGCGGCTTGCGTCTCCTCGATACGGCGCCAGCAGGCGGCACGGCGGGTAGGCTCCATGGCAGCCAGCGGCGGCACCGAGCCGCAACGATCATCCGCCTCGCGGCAGCGGGCCCGAAAGAGGCAGCCGGCAGGCGGGTCAAGCAGGTCGGGCAAGGTACCGGGGATCTGTTCCAGCGGCTGCTTGGGTGGTGCCAGCCCCGGCAGACAGCGTATCAAGGCGCGCGTGTAGGGATGGGCTGGCGCCGCCAGCACCGACGCGGTCGTTCCGGCTTCCGCGACCCGTCCCGCATAAAGCACGTAGAGCCGGTCGCAAAGCTGCGACACCACGGCCATGTCATGCGATATGAAAACGACGGCCGTTCCCGTGCTCATCGCCTTGTGCTTGATGAGGCCCAGGATCAGCGCCTGCACAGTCACATCGAGTGCCGTCGTCGGCTCGTCGGCGATGATGAGCCTGGGTTCGCAGGAAAAGGCCATGGCAATCAGCACGCGCTGCCGCATGCCTCCGGAAAGCTCGAACGGATAGGCCTGCATGATCCGCTGCGGCTCGCTGATCAGCATGTCGCGCAGCAGGCCCGAGGCCTTGCTCGTCGCTGCCGCGTTGTCGAGACGCTGGTGGCGGCGGATGACCTCGACGATCTGCTCGCCGATCCGTCGGGTCGGGTTTAGGGCGTTCATCGGTTCCTGGAAGATGGTCGACACCTGCCGCCCGCGCACATGCTGGAGTTCGCGCTCGCTGAGCTTCATCGGATCGCTGCCGAACAGACGGATGCCGCCGCCGGTAATGTGCGCGCTCCCCTTGGGCAAAAGCCGCGTCGCCGCCATCATGGTCACCGATTTGCCGCACCCGGATTCCCCCACGATGCCGACGATCTCGCCGGCACGGACATTGAGGCTGACCCCATTCAGCGCCTTGATCGGCCCGCGATAGGTGCGGAACTCGAGCGAAAGGTCGGTGATTTCGAGCAGGACATCGCCAGACGGTTCGGTCATCGGCCACCCAGCCTCGGATCGAGCATGTCGCGCAATCCGTCACCAAGCAGGTTGAAACCCATCGCGCTGATCAGAATGGCCAGGCCGGGAAAGGTGACATACCACCACTGGTCGAGGAAATAATTGCGGCCGCTCGACACCATGGAACCCCACTCGGACGTTGGCGGCTGGGCGCCGAGGCCGATGAAGCTCAAGGCCGCGGCCGTCAGGATGGTGCCGCCGAGATCCAGTGTCGCCTGAACGATGATGGGTGACAGGGCGTTGGGCAGTATGTGCCAGCGCAGCATATAGGCAGGCGAAGCCCCGAAGCTGCGCGATGCCTTCACATAGGTGCGGTTGCGCAGCGACAGCGTCTGCCCACGCGCCAGCCGCACATAGGCGGGCACCCGCACCACGGCGACGGCCAGCATGGCGTTGAACAGGCTCGGTCCCAACGCGGCGGCCAGCGCCATGGCGAGGATGAGTGCCGGCAGCGCCAGGAAGACATCCATCAGCCGCATGATCGCGGTATCGACGATGCCGCCGACAACGCCGGACAGGCAGCCGATGATCGAGCCGATGACGGTCGAGATGATGACGATGGCAAAGGCGATGCCGCAGGACGCGCGCGCGCCGAAGAGCACCCGCGAAAACAGATCGCGCCCAACCTCATCGGTGCCGAAGAGGTGCTGCAGGCTGGGCGCCGCAAGCCTGGCTGAAAGCGAGATCTTGTCGGGTGGGTAGGGCGCCAGCAGGGGCGCGGCCATGATCACAAACAGAACCAGCAGCGCGATCGCGGCGCCGACCAGGGTGAGGGGGCTTCCCTTCACGCGATACCACAACCGTCCCATGCGAAGCCGCGATGCCGGCCGGGGCGAGGTGGCGATGCCATCCGCCGCCATCAGCCGAGTTCCCTGATCTGTGGGTCGAGCACCATATAGGTCAGATCGACCGCGAGATTGATCAGCACGTACCCCAGCGAAGCGACAATGGTGAAGCCCATGACCGCGGGAAAATCCAGCGTCTGGATCGATGACACCACATAACTCCCCATGCCTGGCCACGCGAAGATCGTTTCGGTCAGCACCGCGCCGTAGAGCAGATCACCGAAGGCGAGGCCGAGCAGCGTCACCGACGGGATCAGGGCATTGGGCAAGGCGTGCCGCAGGATGACCGCCGACCGCGACAAACCATTCGCACGCGCGGTGCGGACATAATCCTCCTGCAGGACGTCCAGCATCGAGGCCCGGATCTGGCGCGTGATGATGCCGAGATTGGCGAAGGCGAGGACAAAGGCCGGCAGGACGAGGTGATAGAGCGACGACCAGAAGGCTTTCAGGTCGCCGGCGACAAGCGAGTCGACCAGGAAGAAGCCGGTGATGCGCGGCGGCGCGGCGATGCCAAGCGTGATGCGGCCGCTGCCCGGCAGGATCGGTATCTTGACATAGAACAGGAGGATGAGCGCCAGTCCGAACCAGAATACCGGCATTGAAATGCCGGCGACCGATACGACACGGGCTGCCTGGTCGACCGGTCCATCCTTGTAGATTGCCGAAAGCACGCCGAGCGGCACGCCAATCATGATCGCCATCACCAGCGCGGCGATGCCGAGCTCAAGCGTGGCGGGCAGGAACAGGGCAATATCGCCGGCCACCGGGCGCCGCGTCCGCAAGGACTGGCCGAGATCGCCCGACAGGAGTTGCTTGACGTAGATGACAAACTGCTGGGTAACGGGTTTGTCCAAGCCAAGCTCCTGGCGCACATGCGCCAATGTCTGGGCTGAAGCCTTGTCCCCGGCGATCAGCTGCGCCGGATCGCCGGGGATCAAATGCGAAATCGTGAAGGTGATGATCGCGACACCAGCCACGACGAACACCAGCAGCACGAGGCGCCGAAGGATCGTTGAAATTAGCGACATACCCTCGGCGCCGATTTCTATTCGGACTTGGACATATCGGCGATGTTGTAGACCTGGATCAGCATCGGATTGTAAACGTACCCTTTCACCGAGGATCGCATGGCGAAGATGTCGTTCTTCTGGAACAGAAGGACGTATGGCGCATCCTCGTTGGTGATTTTCTGCGCATCGATATAGAGCTGCTCACGCTTCTTCTGGTCGACGGTCGCGAGCGCCTGGGTGATCAAATCGGTCACTTTCGGGTTTTCATAGAAGGCCCGGTTGCCCGGCGCGCCCATCTTGGTCGGGTCGAACCAGATGTTCATGAACATGAACGGATCGGCGAAATCGGGCGTCCAGGCGCCGGTCGCTATGTCGTAGTCGCCCTTGGCGACCAGCTCGCGCTTTGTCGTGTCGGCGACATTCTTCATGTCCATCGTGACGCCGATTTCGGCGAGCGAAGCCTGCAGCGCAAGTCCAACCGGCTCCCAGGCGGAGTCAGCCTGCGAATAGGTGAAGCTGATGTGCAGATTGGAAACACCGGCGTCGGCAAGCAATTGCTTGGCCTTCTCCAGATCGTAGCTGTACTGCATGCCCTGCGGGTCATGGCCCCACATGCCGTCCGGGACAGCCCCGCGCATCTGTTCGGCCTGGCCCTGCATGACGCCATCGACTAGCCCCTTGTAGTCGGCCGCATAGGATATGGCCTGACGGACCTTCGGATTGTCGAAGGGGGCCTTCTTGTTGTTCAGATAGAGATAGATGACATAGAGGCTGGGATTGCTCTCGATGACCACCCCCGCGCTCGATTTCATGGCCTCGGCCTGGTCGACCGGAACCTGGTCGATCAGGTCGGCGTCTCCGTTCTCCAGTTGCAGGCGACGCGACGACATCTCGCGTACGATCTTGAAGATGACCTGCTTGAAAGCCGGCTTCTTGCCGGCATAGTGGGGATTGGGATCGAGCGTGATCTGCTGGTTGCGCTCCCAGGCCGAGATCTTGAAAGCGCCGCTGCCGGCGGTGTGCTCGGCGAGCCAGGCTTTCGCGTCGTCGCCGTTGACCGCGTGCTCTTGCGCCTTCGGATTGATGATCGACCCGGCCGACGTGGCGAGCGCCGACAGGAACGGTGCGAATGGCGCCGATAATTCGAACTTCACGGTCCGCGGGTCGACAATGACGACGTCCTTGACGGTCGGGAACATGTCGCCAGGGCCAGCCGCCAGCTTCTTCACGCGGTCGAATGAATATTTGACCGCGGCGGCATCGACCGGCGAACCATCGTCGAACATGTGTCCCGACGCCAGCTTGAATGTCCAGCTGAGGTTGTCGGGCGCCGTGGTCCAGCTCTCGGCAAGCTCCGGAATGACCTCGGTCTTGGCGCCGTCATATTTCACCAGACGCTCGTAGGCCGGAAAGATCAGCGTATAGCCGTTGTTGGAGACCTCGACGCCGGGGTCGGCCGTGGGCGGATCCTCGGCCTTGTCGATAACCAGGACATCCTTGTCGGTGGCCCAGCTCGGTCCCGCGAAAGTCAAGGCTGTCAAAGCGGCAAATGCCGCAAAAGTCGGCAGGCGACGTAACAACATGATGCGCTCCCCTCGAGCTTGTGTTTTGCATCTCTCACGGGATCACCGAGGGATGCCTTTCGCACACGCTAACACCCGCATTTCGGATGGCAAGCCGATTTTTCTGATAGGAAAGAGATTTTTCTAATTAGCCAAGTGTCATTTCCGCGTCGACAGTCTCGCGCTCGTCATGAGGGCGCACGCCCCTGGCGCCGCTGATGAGGGTCTGCTCCGACTGGCCGGATGCCGACGTGCACACGCACAGGATCCGGGCCGGAGTGTCGCCGACGCTGACATAGGCGTGGCCCATTGTGCTTTCGAAGTAGACCGACTCTCCTGTCTTCAGCCTCAGCGTTTCGTAGACGTCGGTATGCAGCTCGACTTCGCCCTCGAGAACATAGGTGAACTCCTGGCCGGGATGACGGATAAGCTCGCCGAACGTTTCTATGCTTTGCTGGGTGACTGCCCCCAGCATGGGAATCATTTCCTTGCGCGACAGCTCCGTGCACAGAAAGCGATAGACGTAGTTGGGGGTCTCGACGATCCGTCCGTCCTCAAGCCGGGAGACGGCACGCGCGCCGTGCGCGATGGGAGAGACGCTGGCCTTTCTCACGCCGAAAAGCTCGGTTATGTCGACCTTGAGCCCTTGGGCAAGCTGCAGTAGCTTGTCGTAGGTCAGCGACATCTGGTTGTTCTCGACCTTCGACAGGGTGGAGATGGCGAGCCCCGACATCTGGGCGACCTGCGTCAGTGTCCAGCCCCGCTCCCGGCGCAGCAGTTTGAGGCATTCTCCCAGACTTGGCTTCGAATCGCTCATGGCGGACCCTTTTTGCATTGGCCGCAGTCTAGGGTTGAGACCGAACAAAGTCGACTCGCAAGCGACGGCGCCTTTATCATAGGAAAGATGTTTGACCGATCGGAAATATTCTGCTTGGCTGCCGGCACTTGCGCGAGGGAGGCCATGCAGCACGTTCTTATCATCGGCGGCGGCATGGCCGGCGCTTCGGCGGCGTTCTTTCTTGCGCCCGGTCGACAGGTGACCGTGCTTGAAGCCGAAGCCCATTGTCGCCGGCCCGCTTCATGCACCACGACCAACCTGAATGACTGTTGAGGCGCCCATGTTGCCGGATACGATCCCTCGATCACGCTTCTGTCACACGCCCACGCCGCTTGAGCCGATGACCGCGCTGTCGCGCCACCTTGGCGGACCCAACCTCTTCGTCAAGCGCGACGACTGCACGGGTATGGCGCTCGGCGGCAACAAGACGCGCAAGCTCGAATTTCTCGTTGCCGAGGCCATGGCTTCTGGTGCCGACACACTGGTGACGGCCGGCGGCGTACAGTCAAACCATTGCCGTCAGACCGCGGCGGTCGCGGCGCGACACGGATTGCGCTGCGAACTGGTTTTGTCGCGCAACGTCGCGCGCAACACGCCGGGCTACGACCGCACCGGAAATGTTCTGCTCGACCGGATGTTCGGGGCCGAACTGCACTTCGTCTCCGGTGATACAATCCCCGCGATCGAACTTGAACGTCTTGCCGAGGACATCCGTGAGCGCGGCGGAAGGCCTTATGTCATGCCCATCGGCGGCTCGACCGCGACCGGAGCGCTTGGCTATGTCGGCTGCGCCGAGGAGCTTGTTCGACAAGGCAGCGACAGCAGCTTGACGGTCGACGCGATCGTCCACTGTACCGGAAGCGGTGCCACGCAAGCCGGCCTTCTCGTTGGCCTCGCTGTCCTGGGGCATCAGACGCCCGTGGTCGGCATCAGCTCGGCCGAACCGAGCGATGTGATCGAAGCGCGCGTGCACGAATTGTGCGGCGAGACGATCACCAAGCTCGGAGCTTCCGTCGTGATAAAGCGAGAGCAGGTGGACGTTCTCGGCGGGTATGTGGGACCAGGCTATGGGCTGCCGACCGAAGCCATGCGCGAAGCCATCGACCTGTGCGCAAGGCTGGAGGCGTTGCTCCTCGATCCGGTCTACACCGGCAAGGCCATGGCCGGCCTGATCGATCTCGTGAGAACGGGACGCTTCCGTGCCGGTCAGAACGTGGTCTTCGTTCATACGGGTGGCGTACCCGGCCTGTTTGCCTACGAAGATGTGCTGAGCCCATGACCGGCCGGGAGTTCGTTGCCTCGCCCGGCGGTGACGGCATTTCAAGACGTCTCGCTGCCACCGACGGAGGCCGGCCCGTCACGGTCGATGCGGCCAGCCTTGGCAAGCTCGGCAAGCAGCTTGGTCGCCGCCTCGAGGTAGCTGGCGCTTATCTGCTCGGCCATCGGCAACGCGCACCAGGCGCTCAGCTCCGCGATCAGAGCGTAGCTGCCTCCGTCGACTGGCGCTGAAGCAAGTCCTCCGTCCCTATCCATGACGACCGCGACGACCCCCTCCGCCCCGTAGCCGATTGCCGCGATCCGTTGAATGCCAGGATCGCCGTCGACGCGAACGTCGAACAACACGGAGCCGGCGGTCTTCTGCGCAATGTCGCCCACACGATCGGAGAACGGGCGATTCAACCCCCCGGTATCGGCCAGCGACTGCTCAAGCAAAACGAGATCAACGTACTGCGCCCCCATCCCCGCGACTATGGACGCGTTCGTGCAATCGGCAATCCCTCCCTTCAGCCTTTCACACAGGAAAACATCATGGGGATCCGCCACGCCAGCAAGCCCGTCAACACCGCTGCAACTGCCAGCAGGCCGCCGACTATCGGTCCGTTGGAAAGCAGCGCCGCCTCCGCGCCTTGTCGTGCCAATCCTTCTATCGTCGCTCATCGTCCTAACTCGACTGGATCTGGCTGGCGAGCAATTGAGCGATAGCTCCGCGTTGCACGTGGCGTTGCGAAAGGCGCGAGCCTCCGACCTTGGCAATGCGCCTCGCTGTTCGAAGCTTTGAGCTATCGCAGCGATGTTGCCATTACGCCGCCGTCGACAGTGAGGACGGCCGCGTTGACCTTGTCCATCTGAGCCAGATGCAGGAATGCGTTGGCAATATCGCTTGCCGTTACCTCTACTCCGAGCAGATTGCCGGCCATGTATTCGTGCGGGGTCATCCCGCGCGCGCTGGCACGCTCAACGATCATCTGATCGGTCATCAGGCCGGAGCGGATACGCCCCGCATTGATGCCATTGGCGCGGATCCCCTCGCGGCCATGGTCGACCGCATATTGCTTCATCAAGGCCAGCGTCGCGGCCTTTGGTATGCCGTACGGACCGAAATCCTTTCCCGGATTGACGGACTGGTTGGAAATGTTGAACAGGATCGCGCCGCCCCTGCCTTGGCGTCGAAAGATCCGTATCGCCGCCTGGCAGGCGTTCTGGTGGCCGAAGAAGTTCAGTTCGAAGCTTCGCCGCAACTCCTCCATCGGCAGGTCGCCGATGGCGCCTTGCTGGGCCGAGCCGGCGTTGGAGACGAGGATATCAAGGCCGCCCAGCTCATCCGCCGCCAGGTCGAGCACGCGCTTCACCGACGCCGCATCCGTCACGTCGCACCGGTATGGCCGGCAGCCATATTCGGCGGCGAGCGACCCGAGTGCGGCATCATTGATGTCCAGCGTCGCGACAGCGGCACCCGCCAGGGCAAAGACGCGCGCAATCTCGCGCCCTATCCCGCTGGCCGCGCCAGTTACAGCCACGACCTTGCCCTGCATCGGCTTGAGGGCCACGTCGCGTGATGCCTCGTCGAGGGTCATCGTCAAGCTGCCTCTGCCGTTTCCAGATCGCGGAACATGGCATAGGCCTTGTCCGCCTTCTCACCGCGATGAACGATGGCGGCGAGCGCCTTGAGCATGGCGACGGGGTTCGACGACTGGAAGACGTTGCGGCCCATGTCCACGCCGGCCGCGCCCTGGTCGATCGCCAGCCACGCCATCTGAAGCGCCTCGCGCTCCGGCAGCTTCTTGCCGCCGGCAATCACGATCGGCACCGGACAGCCAAGCACGATGCGCTCGAAGCCTTCGTCGACATAGTAGGATTTCACGAACTGGGCTCCGAGCTCGGCCGCGATGCGCGTTGCCAGGCCGAAATAGCGGGCATCGCGCACCATGTCCTTGCCGACGCCGGTAACCGCCATCGTGGGAATGCCATAGCGTGTGCCGGTGTCGATGAGTCTGACGACGTTGGAAATGGATTTGTGCTCGTATTCGGCACCAACATAGACCTGGGCGGCCATGGCCACGGCGCCGAGGCGGATCGCATCGTCGATGTCGACCGCCACCAGTTCGTTGGACAGTTCCGTCAGAATCGAGTTACCGCCCGAGCAACGCAGCACCACGGGCTTGTTGACTTCCGGCTGTATCGTGGCGCGCAGGCCGCCGCGCGTGCACATCAGCACATCGGCGTGTTGGGCAAGCGGCGCGATCGTCAGGTCCATCCGCTCAAGGCCCGTCGTCGGACCCTGGAAATAGCCATGGTCGAAGGCGAGCATGACTGTCTTGCCACTGTCGGGATTGAAGATGCGCGACAGCCTCGCCTTCATGCCCCAGTCGTGATGCGCCGCTCCCTTGAGGTAGAAGCGGCTGGTGTCGGCGGGACGGTCCCGGCCCCAGTCCTTGCCGTCCTTGATGTCGTCGAGATCAGCCATGTCGAAGTCCTTTTCGCCTAACCGGCAGGGTCAAGCCCTGGCCGTGAAGTCCTGCATTGCCTTCAGAATGAGCGAAACCGAGATCGCGCCCGGATCCGGGTAGCCAATGCTGCGCTCGCCAACCGAGCGCGCCTTTCCCGTCGTCGCTATCATTGCCTTGCTGGCCTCGACCCCATCCAGCGCGCCCTGTGTGGCGGCCGCCGTCGCGGCGGCGAGGCCCTTGCCAACGGCGGCGCGCGCGGCCCGCGCGGCCGGGGCGAGCGCGTCGACCATGGTCTTCTGGCCCTCGGTCACGCCGCCACGCTTCAGCACCGCCGCAAGGCCCTCTTCCAGCGCCATCGCGAACGAGGCGTCGTCGATGACCTCGGATGCCGCGAAGGCCTTGGAGCCGGCGCGAAACAGCGTGCCGAACACAGCACCCGCCGCACCGCCGGTATTGGACAGGATGGCGGTGCCGACTGCCTTGTAGGCGGCTTCGGCACTTTCGGCGGCGCCGGCGTCGAGCGCCTCGAGCGCGGCCTCGAAGCCGCGGCGCATGCCGACGCCATGATCGCCATCGCCGATGGTCAGATCGGCCTCGGTCAGCACGTCGGTCTGGTCGATCAGGGATTGCGCGACGGAGCGCATCATCTCGCGCGCAGCGTTGGCATCGAGCGTTTCGATCATCGCCGTTACATCCTTGAATAGCCGAGCGATTCCGCCGGCATGTCGAGATAGTGTTTCAACTCGTCATCGAGCTTCATCAGCGTCACCGAGAAACCGGCCATTTCCTGCACGGTCAGCCATGTGCCGACATCGGTGCGGTGGACCGAGATGCCTTCGCGCTCCAGGATCGCACGGATGCGCCGGTTGACGATCAGCATCTCCATCATGGTGGTGGCGCCGAGATTGTTGATCATCAAGGCAACCTCGTCGCCCCTGGCGAACGGCAGGTCGGCGAGGATCTTGTCCATGAGCTCGTCGGCGATCGCATCGGCCGATTTCAGCTTCTGGCGCGCGATGCCGGCTTCGCCATGGGCTCCCATGCCGACCTCGATCTCGTCGTCCCCGAGTTCGAAGGTCAGCTTGCCGGTCTCCGGGATCGATCCCGCGGAGACCGCCACGCCCATGCTGCGCACCCAACCCTGTGCCTTACGCGCGACGCGTTCGACCTCGTCGAGCGTGTCAAGCTCGCTGGCTGCGCCGCCCGCGACCTTGATCATGTAGATGTCGCCCGCGATGCCGCGGCGGTCGTGCATCCGTTCGGGCGGCGCGGCAGCGACATCGTCGCAGACCCGCACGGTGCGGACCTCGATGCCGTCGTCCTCGAGCAGTTCCACGGCCATGTCGAAATTCATGTTGTCGCCGGCATAGTTGCCGTAGAGAAACAGGACGCCCTTGCCGCGATGCACCGCCTTGGCCGCGGCCGCGATCACATCGGGCGAGGGCGCGGCAAAGACGTTGCCGCAGGCGGCGCCGTCACCCATGTTCTTGCCGACGAAGCCATGGAAAAGCGGCTCGTGGCCCGAGCCTCCGCCGATGAGCAGCGCCACCTTGCCGTCCGGGATGTCCTTGCGGATCAGCGCCGGCTTGCCGTCGAGCTTGTAGACACGGCCGTCATTGGCAAGCGCCAGCCCCTCGATCATTTCTGGTACGACGCGCTTGACGTCGTTAAGGATTTTCTTCGGATTAGCCACGGTCTTCCTCCTCGGTTTCCGGCCGCCCGTCGGGCACGTGATCCAGGATCATGAAAAGCACAACCCCGGCAAGCAGCACCGGGAAACCGATGACGAAAAGCCTGTGCGTGAAGGGCTGGCAGAGCATGGCGAAGCCGCCAAGGATCAGCACGCTCGCCAGGCGATAAAACCATTTCTTGCTGAACAACGGACCCATCAGCGGGCACCCTCCGCCTGCGAGATGCGGCGTCCGCCGGCTGCGTCGAACAGGAAGCCGCGGCCTTCCGGAATGCGGAATGAACAGGCATCGCCCTGCGTGAAGCGCATCGACAGCGGAACGACCTTGCGGAACGAACCCCCCGATGTGTCGACCTGGATGGCGCGCTCGAAGCCGCGATTGTCCACGGCATAGATCGTGCCCGTGCTGGCGCCGGCGGCATCGGCGGAGCCGACCTCGATGTCCTCCGGCCAGACACCCAGCAGCACCTTGCCGCTGCCGCTGGCGACCGTGCCGAACTCGCCGATCGGGATGCGCTGCCGCGCACCCTTGACGATGACATGGCCGTCCTCGATGCCGGCCTCGAAGAAGGCCATCGAAGGGCTGCCGACCAATCGGCCGACGACGACATTGGCCGGGAGCCGGTATATGTCCTCTATCGTGCCCGCCTGCTGGATGACACCGCCGTCGATGATGCCGATCCGGTCGGCTATGGCGATGGCGCCATGATAGTCGTGCGTGGCGTAGAGCATCGTCGAGCGATGCTGGCGGTGGATCTGGCGCAGTTCCGCGCGCAGGCCCTCGCGCAATTTTAGATCGAGCGCCGACAGCGGCTCATCGAGCAGGAACATCACCGGGCGGCGTACCAGCGCGCGGGCGATGGCGACACGTTGACGTTCGCCGCCCGACAGCGTGTCCACGTCGCGATCGAGCAGATGAGAAATGCGCAGCAGTTCCGCGGTGCGGCCGACGCGAAGGCTGATCTCGCCTTCGGATTCGCTAAACGCCGGCGAGCGCAACGCAAAGGCAATGTTGTCCTTGACGTCGAGCACCGGCAGAAGGTTGAAGCCCTCGAACACGATGGCGATGTCGCGGCTGCCCGGGTCGGACTCGGTCACATCGCGCCCGGCAAGGTCGACGCGCCCGGCATCGAGATCGATCAGGCCGGCGGAGGCGAGCAGCGTCGAGCTCTTGCCGGCGCCGGTCGGTCCGAGGAGCGCGAATATCTCGTTGTCATTGACGGTGAGGTCAAGGCCGCGAAGCGCCGTCTTTCCGCGATAGGACTTCTTCAGTCCCTTCAGTTGGAGCATTGGCCTGGGGGTCATGCCGCGACCTCCGCGTCGACACGCCGGCCGGTGGCGGCATCGAAAAACAGCAGGCCATCCGGATCGAAATGCACGCGCATCACGGAGCCCGATGGCGACCGGCGCTTGTCGACACCCTGGTGTATCGTGTCGCCGATGCGGAACGAGAAGAAGCGTTCGCGGCCGATGGAAAAGACATCGTCCACCGCGATCGCGACGCCGGCGGCCGGATCGTCGGTCAGGTGCACGTTTAGCGGGCGCACGCCGAGCTTCAACGGCCGCTTCGACGACAGGGCCCAGTCGGGAAGCCGGTCGCGCGCCGCAGTCAGCGTGACGTCGCTGTCGCCCAGCCGCAGGCCGCCCTCGACGGGCGCGAGGTCGATGAGGTTCATCGACGGCGAGCCGATGAACTGGCCGGCGAAGATGTCGACCGGTTCGAAGAACATGCGGTCAGGATTCGAGACCTGGACGATGCGGCTGTTGTTCATGAGCACGATGCGGTCGGCGAGCGACATGGCCTCGCGCTGGTCGTGCGTGACATAGATCGTGGTGACGCCGAGCTGGCGCTGCAGGTGCCCGAGCTCCCAGCGCATTTCCTCACGAAACTGCTCGTCGATCGCCGATAGCGGCTCGTCGAGCAGCAGGACGGCCGGATCGCGGATGACGGCACGCGCAAGCGCCACTTTCTGCCTTGCGCCGGGTGGCAGCGCGCCGGGATAGCGGGCAAGCTCGTCGCCGAGCTTGAAGATGTCGGTGACCCAGTCGAGCTTGCGCGTGATTTCGGCTCTCGCGACGCCCCGCGCCTTCAGCGGAAACACGATGTTTTCCTTGATGCTGAGATGCGGGTAGAGCGAAACGAACTGGAACACCATGGCGATGTTGCGCTCGCTGGCGCTCAGATCGTTGACGGCGGCACCGTCGAACAGCACGTCGCCGCTGGTTGCCTTCACCAGGCCCGCGATGCAGCGCAGGGTCGTCGTCTTGCCGCAGCCCGAGGGCCCGAGATAGACGACGAATTCGCCGTTCTTCACGGTCAGGCTGACGTCGTCCACCGCCTTGAAGGCGCCGAACTGGATGCTCAGGTTCCTGAGAGTGATCTCGGCCATCAGTATTTCTCGCCCATCTTGGTCAGGTGCCGGACAAGGATCATCGACAGACCGATAATGATGACCAGAAGAATGACCGCGAGCGCCGACGCCTCCCCGGTGTAGAAATAGCTGAATGCCGTCTTGGCCACCGAGAAGGATACCGTCTCCGTGCTCGACCCCGGACCGCCGCCTGTCAGCGCGACGAAAAGGTCGTACTGCTTGAAGCTGTCGATCAGGCGCAGGATCAGCGCGATGAACAGCACAGGCGCCGACATCGGCAGCGTGATGCGGAAGAAACGATAGGCGGGGCTGGCGCCGTCCACCTCGGCCGCCTCGTAAATGGTCTCGGGAATGCCGCGGAAGGCGGCGGTCGCCAGAAGCACGATGAAGGGCGTCCACATCCAGGTGTCGGCGGCCGCCGCCGCCCAGAGCGCCGGGCTGGTCTGGCCGAGCCAGTCGACCTTGCTGAAGCCGACCGACGACACCAGGAAATTGATGACGCCCCACTCCGAATTCAGCATGTAGCGCCACAGGAAGCCAACCACGACCGGGGACAGCATCATCGGCATCATCAGCATGGTGAAGATGACGTCGCGGCCACGGAAATTCTTCTGCATCTGGTAGCCGACGAAAATGCCGATCAGCATCTGCAGCGTGACGCAGATGAACACGAACTTGCCGGTGAATATGAAGCGGTCCCAGAGATCGGGATCCGAAAGCAGGAACTTGTAGTTGTTGAAGCCGACCGGCTTCATCGTGCCCTGGCGCAAGGCCGAGAAATTGAAGAACGAATAATAGATCAGCGAGAAGATCGGATAGGCGACCATGAATATCAGGATCGCCAGCGTCGGCGACAGGAAGCCGAAGATCATCATGCGGCCAGAGGAGCGCTTGCGCAGTTGCGTCTGCCGCGCCGCGTGAGCGGCGGCCTGCGCTTCGGGTGCAAGAGGCGTGTTGGTGGCAGTCATGGTCTACCTCCTTCCCAGCACGCCGAAGGTCATTCCCATCAGCAGATGTTTGCGGATGAGATAGAAGAAGATCAGCACGGGAATGATGAGGACGACGCCGGCCGCGCATATCTGCGTCCACTCGATGCCGGTTGCGCCGGAAGCGGCCGAAATCTTGACGGGCAGGGTCTTGGCCTGGGTGGTCGTCAGGATGGATGCGAAGGCGAACTCGTTCCAGGCGAAAATGAAGCAGAAGCCGGCGGTGGCGGCGATGCCGCCCTTCACCATTGGCAGCACCAGTTTGAGGAATGCGTACATGCGCGTGTAACCGTTGACGATGGCGATCTGCTCGACTTCCTTCGGCACGCCGTCGAAGAAACCCTTCATGATCCAGGTGGCCAGACCGACATTGGCGAAGATCGAGACGAGGACGAGGCCGATGCGCGTGTCGGCGAGCCCGAGCCGCGCGAACATCAGATGATAGAAGACGAGAACGGCTACAGGCGGCAGCATGCGGGTCGACAGGACGAAGAACATGAAGTCGCCCTTGCCGATGAAATTGAAGCGCGAGCAGACATAGCCGGCCAGCGTCCCGAAGAAGACGGCGAGCGACGTGCCGGCGACAGAGACGATGATGCTGTTGATCAACGAGTCGAGGACCCCGACCGCCGAAGCGCTGTCCTTGGCCGCACCGATGCCGAAGACCGCCTGGTAGCCGCTGAAGTCCGGCGTGAAGAAGAGTTTCGGCGGCATGGTGAAGAAATCCATGCGGCTCTTGAACGAGGACAAAAGCAGCCAGAAGATCGGGCCGACATTGTAGACCGTGTAGATGGCGAGCAATCCCAGCACCAGCCATCTGCCGGCAAGGTCCATCGTCGATGTCTTGGAGTGCGTCATGACGACCTGTCTTCGAGCCGGCGCGGTGCGGGCTCTGTTGCCTGGGACGGGATGAGAGAGGGCACGCGGAAGACGCTCCGCGTGCCCTTCGGGTCAAGGCGTTATTCGACGGGAACGACCGCGTCGACGCCAACCGGCGATATGACCTCGTCCGGCACTTCCGGGGTCTTGTCGCCACGCTTGATTTCGTATCCGGCGCGTTGGAGCGTGCGCTCGTTCTTTTCCGCGGCGTCCGAAAGCGCCTGCTGCACCGTCTTGGCGCCGGTGGCGGCGTTTGAGATCTCCTGCTGCAGCTCGTCGAGCAGCACCGGATATTCAGGCAGGTGCCAATAGTCGTTCAGGTATTGCAGCGCGGTGGAGAACTGCCGGTTGTAGGAATTCAACCCCTGCCAATCCGGGCTTTCCAGCACCTGCTTCAGGCCGGTCTGGCAGACGGCGGCATAGCGCTTCTGCTGCTCGGGCTGAAAATACCATTCCATGAACTTGGTCAGCTCGGGCAGTTTCTTGGAGTACTTGTTGATGCCCATGCCCTGGCCGCCGACCGAGAACTGGCGACGGAACTTCTTGTCGCGGCCGACCGCGCCCGGCAGAACCCCAAATGCGATCTTGTCGGCGAATTTGCTGACCTTGGGATCGACATTGGACCCGTTGAAATAGAACCACTGCATCGCCATGGCGACCTGGCCTTGCTGGATCGCGGTGTTGACCTCGTCGAAGCCCCAGTTGGTCGATCCGGGCGGACCATACTTGAACATATCGACATAGGCCTGCACCCCATCCACCGAAGCCGGCGAGTCGAGATAGCCCTTCACTTCCATCGTTTCCGGATTGTAGAGCTCGCCGCCGAACGACCAGAGGAAGGAGTTGGATGCCGTGGTCGCGAAGTCATAGTCGCGGCCGCCCATCTGGCCCCAGCCATAGAGCCCCTGGTCGGGACGCGTGAAGAACTCGGCCACCTGCTTGGCGTCCTGATAGGTCTGCGGCACCACCAGGTCCCTGCCGTACTTGGCCTTGAAGGCTTCCTTCTCCTTGGGATCCTCGAACAGGTCCTTGCGGTAGGTCAGGCCATAGGCATCCTGGTTGGCCGGCAGGCCGAAGAACTGCCCGGAGCCATCCGGATACTCGCCATAACGCGAGAGCGAAGCCGCCGGGAAGATGTCGGCCTTCAGGTAGGTCGACTTTTCGAAGATGTCATTGAGCTTGACGGCATGCTGGGCAAACTCGGCGGTGGACTGGCTGTCCCACATTGCGAAGTCGAAAGCGTCGCCCTGGATGGCGAATTCGGACGCGATCTTGTCGTGCCACTGCGGGCCATAGGGGACAAGCGCGGGCACGATCCTTACCGATTTGTCCGGATAGTCCTTGGCGATGGTGGTCAGCGCGTCGGCGCAAGTGCCTGCGTGCCAGACGAAAGTCAGGTCGGTGGCGCGGGCAGAACCCGCGGTTGCAGCGAGCGCGGCTGCAAGCGCTGCGGCTGACGTCAACAGACGCGTGCGCATGGCCATGTTCATGTTCTCCTCCACTTGTCAGTTCAAGGGGGCAATGGTCGGACCCGACCCTCTCCTACCCCTATCTGAAGCCTATGCATCGGCGTTATAAATATCAATAGAAAAGTTACAAACAGCACTTTTTGATGTTAAGTGTCTTCGCGCGGCTTGCACGAAACATTTGCTAACACGCCCATTCTGGTGCCGTGCTGCACTGCAAAAAAGCCATTAAACTCATAATTTTGAGATGCTTCGCGCCGAGACTGCGGAATCCGGATGTTTTCTCGCGGCGCAGTGCAGCATCGAAATTTTGATATCTTAACATTTTTCTCTGGCGCGGTTTGCCGATGATGTTAAAACAGGCGAGGGCAAATCGCCGGAAGGACAAGCAGCTTGGAATCCGAAGAGGCGCAACATTTGTCGAAGGCGGACCATCGCCGTTCGGAAATCATCCGCATTCTGATGGAAAGCGGAACGGCGCAGATCAAGGACCTGGCCGTCCAGCTCGACGTATCGCTGATGACCATCCACCGCGATCTCAACGATCTGCATGACCAGGGGCTGGTGCGGCGTATTCGTGGCGCCGTCTCGGTAGAGAAGTCGATGCTGTTCGAGAGCAGCTACCTTTACCGGGCGCGTCAGCACGTGGAGGAGAAGCGCCGGCTGGCGCGCGCCGCGGCCGCCCATATCGAACCCGGCAACGCCATCGTCTGGGACGACAGTTCGACGACCTTCCATGTGTGCGACTTCATCGAGCAGGTGACGCCGATAACCGTCATCACCAATGCGCTGCCCGTGATGGAGCGGCTGCGCGACAAGCAGGACGTCGAACTGATCGGACTGGGCGGCAAATACCACCGCGTCTACAACGGCTTTTTCGGCATAGCCTGCGAAAGGGCGATCCGCTCCTACCATGTCGATGTGGCGTTGATGTCGACGACCACCATCCAGGGCATGTCCCTCTATACGCAGGACGAACAGGTCGTGCGCTCCAAGCAGGCCATGATGGAGATCGCGCGCAAGAAAATCCTTCTTGTCGACGAGAGCAAATTCCACTTCTCGGCTCTCAATTACGTGGCCGAACTCACGGCATTCGATGTGGTCCTGGTTTCGCAATCGGTCGACCGCGACATCGTGCAGAACATGAAGGAAGCGGGCGTCAGGCTGGAGCTTGTCTGACCGGGCCGCGTCCCACCCGAAGGAATGAAAGAAATGTCTGAAATCGGTAAGGCACGCCGGCTTGCCCGGTTGCTCAACAAGAATTCGGGGCGAATGCTCTGTGTTCCGCTCGACCACGGCATGCAGGTCGGACCGATCGCCGGCATCGCGGATCCCGCGCCTTTGATCGACATCGTGGTGGAGGCAGGGGTCGACGCGGTCATCGTCAATCCCGGCATGCTCTTGCGTCACGGCCACCGCCTGGCAGGCGGGCCCGCCGTAATCCTGCGCCTCAACCAGACGACCATGTGGCGCCACGGGACGCCGACAGGGTATGCGGACACGCACAGTCGTCTCGTCGCGACGGTGGAGGAAGCCGTGCAAATGGGCGCCGAAGCGGTGATCACCTACCTCTTCACCTGCAACAACCGTCCGGAGGAGGAAACGAAATCGTTTGAAACCGCGGGCATCGTC
Organism: Mesorhizobium loti; assembly: GCF_013170705.1. Classification (NCBI taxonomy): domain Bacteria; kingdom Pseudomonadati; phylum Pseudomonadota; class Alphaproteobacteria; order Hyphomicrobiales; family Phyllobacteriaceae; genus Mesorhizobium; species Mesorhizobium loti. The sequence goes on from NZ_CP033334.1 coordinate 3,099,206, forward strand.
GCTTCCGAATGCCGGAAATGGGGTGTCGTGCACGTCATCGAGGCGATGGCGGCAAAGGGCGGCTTCGCGCGCGCCAACGACCCGGCCGTGGTGGCGATGAACTGCCGCATGGCCGGCGAGCTCGGCGCCGACATGATCAAGACCGACTGGTGCGAACCAGAGCGCTTCGCCGACATTGCCAGGCAATCGCTGGCGCCCATCGCTGTCGCGGGCGGCCCCGCCTTGGCCACCCTGGCGGGTACGCTGCAGTTCGCAAAGGACACGATCAGCGCCGGCGCGACCGGCCTGATGTTCGGACGCAACGTGTTCCAGCAGGCTGATGTCGCGGCAACTCTGGCGAGATTGGCGGACGTGGTTCATGATCGCTCGGAACTCCAGGGCGATCCTTGCGCGATGCCGTTGGGGGCGGGATAGACGGAAGGCCGGTTTTCGCCGTTGCCTCAATAACAAAATGTTATACGGTGGCCCTGCATCAAGCCCAGGGAGCCGGTTTGGACCTTCGTCAGCTTAGATATTTTTCCCAGGTCGTGGAGAGCGGCTCGTTTTCCAAGGCCGCGACGCAGCTGCACGTGGCGCAGCCGGCGTTGAGCCAGCATGTCCGGCACATGGAAGAGGAGCTTGGCCTCTCTCTCCTGCATCGCGGGCCGCATGGGGTCAGCGCGACGGAGGCCGGCGCGCGGCTCATGGTGCACGCCAAGCGCATTCTTGCCGAATTTGCTGAAATCACCGACAGCGTCAGGGGCGCCGCCATCGCCCCCCGTGGCGAGGTGCGCTTCGGATTGCCGGGTACAGTCAGCGAACTGCTCGCGGCGCCGCTGATCGAGGCCGCCCGCGAGCGCTTCCCCGAGGTTCGCATCCGCGTTGTGGAGGCGATGAGCGGCTACATTCTGGAATGGTTGAAACGCGGGGAAGTCGACCTTGCGATGATCTACGCGACGTCGGATCCCCGGGGACTCGCGGTACACCATGGGTTGTCCGAGGAGATCTGTCTCTTTGCCAGCCCGTCGATGCCCGGGTCGGACGCTTTTGAGGGCTCCTCCGTGGAGCTTCGCGACGTCGCCGGATTGCCGCTTGTCGTGCCAGGCCCCGGGCACGGCCTGCGGGAACTGATCGATGCCGTGGCGACGTCGGTCCAGGCCGTCATCAACCCGGCGATCGAAATCGACTCCTACACCCAGATCAAGAGATTGGTGACGCGCGGAATCGGTTACGGGATCTTGCCGAGGATGGCGATCAACGCGGAGGCCCAGGCCGGACTATGCCGGGCATGGAGTTTCAAGAACCCTCCGATTACCCGGAAAGTGTATCTGGCTTACTCGACGGAACGCCCCTTGCAAACCGCTCCCCGCGCCGTCGGGCAGCTATCGTGGGAAATCCTTCGCCAGCTGGTCAAGGACCAGATCTGGAGCGCCGAACTGTCCGACGAAAATCAGCGCCCCAACCTCTTTGGCTAGCCTGTTCGGGCGGGCGCACGCTGTACCGTTTCGCTATACCTCCCATTACAAAACGCTATTTGACGCAGTGGCCCCTTCCGGTGCGATGGTGTCGGAAAAGCAGGACAGGGAGCATGCCATGCCCGGCGCGCTGGAGGGAACGACCGTCATTTCGCTGGAGCAAGCCGTGGCCGCGCCCTTGGCGACGTCGCGGTTGGCTGACGCGGGCGCACGCGTCATCAAGCTCGAACGCCCCGAGGGTGACTTCGCGCGAGGCTATGACGACTACGTTGACGGCCTCTCCAGCTATTTCATCTGGAACAACCGCGGCAAGCAATCCTGCACCGTCGACCTGAAGCGGCCCGACGATCTCGCACTGGTCGAGTCCATGCTCGCTTCCGCCGATGTGTTCGTGCAGAACCTTGCGCCTGCCGCGACCGACAGGCTGGGCATCGGCAGCGCTGATCTCAGGAGGCGGTTTCCCAGGTTGATCGTCTGTGACATTGGCGGCTATGCGCCCGGAACACCCGACCATGATCGCAAAGCCTACGATCTGCTGATCCAGGCTGAAGCGGGTTTGGCGGGCGTAACGGGATCCGCTTCGTCGGGCCCGACCCGCGTCGGCATATCGATATCCGACATCGCCACGGGGCAGGGGGCCTACGCCGCGATCCTCGAAGCGCTGATCGTGCGCGCTCGAACCGGGGAAGGGGCTCACCTGCAGGTTTCGCTGTTCGACACGCTCGCCGAATACATGAACGTGCCCTATCTGGCGCGGCGCTACGGCGGCAAGGAGCCGCGACGGCTCGGCCTCGCCCACCCCTCGATCGCGCCCTATGGGCTGTTCAGGGTGAGCGACGGCGAAATCCTGATCGCCGTCCAGAATGAGCGCGAATGGGCGGTGTTCTGCGACAGTGTCCTGCGCCAGTCGTCGATCGCAACGGACCCAAGGTTCGAACGCAACGTCCTGCGCATCAAGAACCGCGAGCCGCTGGACGCATGCGTGCAGGCGCTGCTGGCGAGCTATACCATGGCTACACTATGCGAACTGCTGGACCGGGTCCGCATTGCATATGGGCGTGTCTCAACCATGGCGGATCTGGCGGTGCACCGCAGCGCGACCAAAGTCCCGGTCGAGACATCGGTGGGGCTGGTCGAGCTCTTTGCCCCACCTGTCACGGTCAACGGCCGGCGGCCGGTGCTTGGCAGGGTGCCAACGCTTGGCGAACACGACCTGGCCTTGCGGCGGGAGTTCGGCACTGCCGGCAGGGTGGATGCCAAACGGATAGGAAATACAGCGCCATGAGCTTGACCCGTAACCTGACCCGCCTGATCCGCGAAAAGCCGGTAACCGAACGCGACCTCGAATGGGCGTCGCTGTTCGTCCTTGATACGCTTGCCTGTGCCCTTGGCGCGCTGCCGACCGAGCCGGCCCGCATGCTCAGGACGGTCGCGCCGCCGACACAAGCGGACACCGCCCGCAAGGCGTTTTATCTGGGTGGTCTGTCCCATATCCTGGAGATGGACGATCTGCATCGGGATTCGGTGACCCATCCGGGCAGTGTCGTCATTCCCGCGGCCTGGGCGGTGGCTCATGACCTCGATCTTGGCGGCGAAGCTTTTCTCAAGGCAGTTCTCGCGGGATATGAGGCCTGTTGCCGAATAGGCATGTCCGTCGGCAAGAAGCATTACCGGGTCTGGCACAACACCTCGACCTGCGGTCCCTTCGGCGCCGCGTTTGCCGCGGCTGAACTTATTGGCCTCGACGATACCAAGACCGTGTGGGCGCTTGGCAATGCCGGCACGCAGTCGTCAGGGCTCTGGGAATTCCTGGCCGAAGGCGCCATGAGCAAGCATCTCCACACCGCCAGAGCCGCGGAATCAGGCCTTCTCGCCTCACTCCTGGCGAAGGAGGGATTCACCGGCGCGGAGAATATCCTCGAAGGTGAAAAGGGGTTTTACGCCGGCCTCTGTCCGGACCCGATCCCGGAGGCCGTGACAAGCGGCCCGGGGCGCCCGTGGCAGCTGATCAACACCTCGATCAAGCCTTGGCCTTGCTGCCGGCATACCCACCCCGCGATCGACGGCGCAATCGCCCTGCATCACGAGATCGCCGGCGAGGCCATCGCACGGGTTCAAGTCGGAACGTATCGTGCCGCCCTCGACGTGTGCGATCGCCCGAGCCCGGAAGATCCATACAGCGCCAAATTCTCGCTGCAGCACACGGTCGCGATAGCCTTGGCGGACGGCCGCGTCGACCAGGCCAGCTTTAATGCGGATGCACGGCAACGGATGGTCGGCGAACGCGGCAAGGTCAAGGTCGAACTCGCGCCCGGGATTGAAGCGGCTTATCCCAGGTCATGGGGAGCCGAGATCGTGGTGGAGACCGCTTCCGGGAGGCGCCTTTCGGCCACGCGCCACGACGCCAAGGGCGATCCCGACAATCCGGTGACGAGCGCCGAACTGTCTCGGAAGGCCCGCGCGCAGCTTGTCGAAGGCGGCTGCTCGGAAGGCCGTGCCGACGACCTGATCAGGGCCATCCTTGGCCTGCCCGATAACCGTCCCGTGCGCTCGCTGGGATTGGTTGAAATAGCTGGCGATGCGCGTGCCCCAGTCCGTGCCGCACGGAGCGCCTGATGTTCAAGGACTTTGACAACGAAGACATCCGCGAAGCCGTGCGTCGGCTCTGCGAGCAATTTCCGGGCGAATACTGGCGCAAGCTCGACGCGGACCGCGCCTACCCGGTGGATTTCGTCAACGCGCTGACGGAGGCTGGTTATCTCGCGACCTTGATCCCCGAGGAATATGGCGGGTCCGGCTTGACGCTGTCGGCCGCGGCCGCGGTGCTCGAGGAGATCCAGCGAGCCGGGTGCAACGGCGCCGCATGCCATGCGCAGATGTACGTCATGGGCACAGTCCTGCGGCATGGCAATGCGTCTCAAAAGGAGCGTTATCTTCCAAAGATCGCCTCCGGCGAATTGAGGCTGCAGGCGTTCGGCGTCACCGAGCCGACCAGCGGCACGGACACGACTTCGATCCGGACCTTCGCCCGCAAGGAGGGCGATCATTACGTCGTCAACGGCCAGAAGATCTGGACAAGCCGGGCGGAATATTCCGACCTCATGCTCCTGCTCGCGCGGACCACTCCCAAGGACCAGGTGGCCAAACGGACCGACGGTCTTTCAGTGTTCATCCTGGACATGCGGGACGCGCTTCAAGAGGGGCTGTCGATCCGGCCGATCCGCACGATGATGAACCACTCCACGACCGAGGTCTTTTTCGACAATGTCAAAGTCCCCGCCGAAAACCTGGTCGGAGAAGAGGGCAAGGGTTTCCGTTACATCCTGTCCGGGATGAATGCCGAGCGGATCCTGATCGCCGCCGAGTGCGTTGGCGACGCCAAGTGGCTGATCAACAAGGCTTCCACTTACGCCTGCGACCGCAACATCTTCGGCCGGGCCATCGGCGCCAACCAGGGCATCCAGTTTCCCATCGCCAAGGCCTATGCCAACATGCGCGCGGCCGAACTGATGGTACGCGAGGCGACGCGGCTCTACGAAGCCGGCCTCGACTGTGGTGCCGAGGCCAACATGGCCAAGATGCTCGCCGCCGATGCTTCGAATGAAGCCGCCAACGCATGTGTCCAGACCCATGGCGGCTTCGGCTTCGCCGAAGAGTATGATGTCGAGCGCAAGTTCCGCGAAACCCGGCTTTACCAGGTCGCGCCGATCTCGACGAACCTTATCCTGTCCTACCTTTCCGAGCACGTGCTCGGAATGCCACGTTCCTATTGACGAGCGGTCGGGTGGACGCGACCGAACAGAAGCCATTCGCGGAATGGATTGGCCGGCAGAGCGAGAGCTTCGATGTCGTTTCGGAACGCCTCGTGCGGAGTTTCAAGGCAGTTTTCGAACCCAATCTCGCACCTTCGGCCGCAGGCCAGGCGCCGCTTGGCATCCACTGGTGCCTGTCGCCGGCGATAGCCGGCATGGACCAGCTGGGTGCCGATGGCCATCCGGCCAAGAACCTGTCGCTGCCGCCCGTCCCGCAGCCGCGCCGCATGTGGGCGGGCGGTGAACTCCGGGTGCTTGATGCTTTCCAAGTTGGTGATGAGGTTCGCCGGGTCTCCACCATCCGCGACATCGTCCGCAAGCAAGGCCGGTCTGGTGAGCTGTGGTTTGTCGCTGTGGGCCACGACTATCACTCAGATCGTGGCCTGGTTCTGAGTGAACGGCAGGATATCGTTTACCGGGAGGCGGCCATGCCGGGGGACGGTGCTCGTTCCAACAATGCACCCGTGGCGCCGACGATGATCCAGCCCGCTGGAAAGGTATGGTCTCTCGTTCCGTCGCCCACGCTGCTCTTTCGCTATTCGGCCATCACTTTCAACGGTCACCGCATCCATTATGACCTGCCTTACGCGACGAAGGCGGAGGGATATGAAGGGCTGGTGGTCCACGGCCCCCTCCAGGCGACGCTGCTCCTGAATCTCGCGGCGTCCCAAGGCGCGGATTTACCCTTGACGTTTCGCTACCGGGGCGTTGCCCCGGCAATCGCGGACCGTGAACTGACCTTCAGGGCCGGCATGGATGGGCAGCGGTTCTGGGCGCAAGGCGGGCATGGCGCCGTGCACATGGAAGCCGATATCGACCAGGGACCGGCCCGATGATCGCGCACAGTACGCCTGTCGCGCCCTTGTTTGTGCCGGCCGACCGCCCCGAGCGTTTTGAAAAGGCGGACCGGTCTGGAGCCGACGCGGTCATTGTCGATCTCGAGGACGCTGTTGCGCCCGCCGCCAAGGATGGCGCCCGCTCGAACCTTCACCATGCCCTGAGATTGCAGAACCCCACCTTCGTGCGGGTGAACAGTCAAGACAGCGGCTGGTACCATGCCGACCTTGCCGCCGTCAGGGCATTAGGGCTTCGACGTATCTGCCTGCCAAAGGCGGAGTCGGTGGCAACGCTCGACGCGATCGTCGAGATCCTTGGTGAGGACGTCGAGATCATGGCGTTGATCGAGACCGCCAGAGGCCTGGAGGCGGCGGCGGCCCTGGCCGCCCACCCTCATGTCGCAAGATTGGCGTTTGGCCCCGCCGACTTCGCCCTGGACCTGGGTGCGGCAGCTTCCGACGCGATCAAAGCGCATGCCTTGATGCGGCTGGCCGTGGCAAGCAGAGCCGCCGGGAAGGCCCTGCCGTTGGACGGCCCGTCCTTCGAAGTCGCGGATACCACCAGGTTGGCCTGCGAATGCCGGCAAGCCTTGAATCATGGGGCCGGCGGGAAGCTTTGCATACACCCCGCCCAAACATCGGATGTCATCGCGGCCTTTCGGCCGAGCGCCGAGCAACTGGGCTGGGCGCAGCGTGTCGTCGACGCGGCCCAGGATGGCGCGGCGCGCCTTGTCGACGGCAAAATGATCGACGCTCCCATTATCGCCCAGGCCCGGGCGCTGCTCCTGCGGGGCCGTTCGCAATCCGGTGACGCTGTCTAAACACGGCCGTATCCGCGACATTTCTCGGCAAGATCAAAGACAAGGATCCACGGCCCGATACGCTGCCGCTGGCCCAGGGCGTCTCATTCGAAATCGATCGAGACCGCCGGGGGGTATTCGGCGATTTCGCCATAGTCGCACGACGTTGCGATGCGGCCTTCAAGGAAATGTTGGGCGGGACCGAACCGGTGCTGGAACTGCCCGAGGCGAAATAGTCGCCTGGCCCAGGGATCCGGCCGATGCCGCCGCGCTGCTGCCGGACGGCCTGACCGGGCTGGACCCGCATCTGGCCTCAAGCCTGCCGGCCGCGATACGCGATGTGGTGTTCGGCCGCTATTCGAGTGGATTCAACGTGATGTTCCTCTGGGTGGCGGCGCTCTACTTCGTCGCCATGGCCCTGACGCTTCCGCTCGAGGACGTCCAGATCCCGAAGCGGGGTTGAGTCCGAGCATGCCGAGCTGAACCTGGCAGGTGGTTCGCGGCGCGCGCGGTGGATATCGATCGTTTCGATCAGAGTTGTGCGCCTCTGTTTTCGAGCGCCGGCGCTGAATCTAGATCTCGCCGTGGAGCGGGATCTCCCCTGACAGCCATTGCACGAACAGCGTCGCCGACCGCGAGAGGCGGCGGTGCTGATTGGGAACCACATGCAAGGCAACCGGCAGGATTTCCCCCGCGCCGAATGGCGCCACCAACCGTCCCGAGGCCAGATAGGCCGCCGCATAAGTCGACATGACCGCGGTGATGCCGCCCGCGCATGCCGCAACCTCCAATGCCGCCGCCGCATTGTCGGCCTTGATCGGCGCCTTGTGCGGCGCGATGACGATGTTCTCCTTCTTCGCCCAGAGATCCAGCAGCTGCATCCTGCCTTGCACGTGGATGAGCCGGGCGGCGTTGAACCAATCGGCACTGGGCCTCGCTTCAGCCCGGCGGCCGGTCTCGGGGTCGCAGAGAAGCACCAGCCGCTCTCGCCCCAGCCGCACGGCGCCCGATGCCGGCTGCAGCGGATCGAGCGCAAGAATGCTCAGATCCGCCAGCTCCACGTTGGGGTCGGTCCAGATCGTGCTGTTCAGCCGGACTTCGATCCTCGGATGGGCGGCGGAAAAACCAACCAGATGCCGTGCGAGCCACAGCGTGACGAAGCTGAGCGGGGCCGAAACCGTCACGCTGGTCTGCGCCTGCGCGCCGAGCAATCCCTCGGTCGCCGCTTCGGCTCGATCCAGCGCCTCGGCTATTCCCGGCAGATAGGCGGTGCCGACCTCGGTCAGTTCCAAGCCGTTGCTGCGCCGATGGAAGAGCGGCCTGGCGAAGAACTGCTCCAGCGCCCGGACCCGTTGGCTGATTGCGCCCTGGGTGCAATTCAATTCCTCGGCGGCCTTGGTGAAGCTCAGATGCCGGGCCGCCGCTTCGAAGGCCTCGAGATAGGTTAGATGCGGGAGATTGCGCATGCCGAGACCTCCTTTCGGTTCTTGATCCATTACGAAAACGAGGTCACTGGGTAAAGAACGATTTCTTGCACCAGGCCGATCCGGCGGGTTCTCTAAGGCCAATCCCAGCCGCCGAGCCGCAGGACACCATGCCTTTCTCTCTGCTGAAATACGGCCTGCGCGCCAGGCACGTGTCCTTTCGCGACATCCCTCCGACACCCGACCTGAAACGATCCTACGATGTGGTGATCATCGGCGGAGGTGGTCACGGCCTCGCGGCGGCTTACTACCTGTCCAATCTGCATGGCATCCGCAACGTCGCCGTGCTGGAAAAGGGCTATCTCGCCGGTGGCAATACGGCGCGCAACACCACCACGATCCGCTCGAACTACATGACCGAGGAATCGGTCCGCTTCTACAAGGAAGGTGTCGAACTGTTCGAGACGATGTCGCGGGATCTAGGCTTCAACGTCATGTTTTCGCAGCGCGGGCAACTGACGCTCGCGCATTCCGAGGCGACGCTGCGCAGCTTCCATCTGCGTGCCGAAATGGGCAAGCACATGGGCACAAGGATCGAAGTGGTCGATGTCCGGACGGTGAAGGAGCTTTGCCCGCATCTCAACCTCGATCTCGGCGGTCAGCACGAGGTGATGGGCGGGCTCTGGCATGCCGACGGCGGCACGGCCCGCCATGACGCCGTGGCATGGGGCTATGCCAGGCATGCCGGCGCGCGCGGCGTGGAGATCCACCAGCGCACCGAGGTGACCGGCATCGAGCACGCGGGCGACCGGGTCACCCACATCAGGACGAACCGTGGAACGATCGCCGCGGGCCAGGTGCTGCAGGCCGTCGGCGGGCTCAACGGCCAGGTCGCCGCCATGGCGGGCATCCGGCTGCCGATACGCTGCTTCCCGCTGCAGGCGATGGTGACGCAGCCGCTGAAGCCATTCCTGGACATCCTCGTCTCGTCGGCCAATCTGCACACCTATCTGGTGCAGTCCTCGCGTGGCGAGGTCGTCATCGGTGGCGGCTCCGATCCCTACCAGCTGGCCTCGACGCGCTCGACGCTGGACCAGAAGGAACATCTCGCCGAAGGCGCGCTGCACCTCTTCCCCTTCCTGCACAAGGTCAAGCTCTTGCGGCAGTGGGCCGGGATCACCGACATGACGCCCGACTACAGCCCGATCATGGGCGCCTCGCCATTGCGGAACTATTGGCTCGACTGCGGCTGGGGCACCTGGGGCTTCAAGGCGACGCCCGTGGCCGGCAAACGCATGGCCGAGACCATCGCCACCGGGCGCGTGCCCGATATCCTCAAACCATTCGACCTCAGCCGGTTCGACAGCTTCGCGCTGCTGAACGAAATGGGCGCCACGGCCGCCAGCCACTGACGAGTATTCCGATGAAGCTCTTGACCTGCCCGGTGAACGGCCCGCGCAACATCACCGAATTTCAGTATCTCGGACCGGTCCGCGAGGCCAGCGCCGACCAGCCCGAGCAACTGATCGAAGCCCTGTTCCATGCCGAGAACCCGCTCGGCGTGATGCGGGAGTGGTGGCGGCACACCCCGTCCAACACCGTGCTGATCGCGGAACGCCACACCGTCAGCGACCAGATCCTCGCCACCTATCTTCCCAATCGAAAGCCTGCCTAACATGACCGAACGGCTGCCGCTTCCCTGGGGATCGCGCCTCGACCGCACCCAAAAAATCCGTTTCGCCTTCGACGGCCGACCGCTCGAAGGTTTCGCCGGCGACTGCATTGCCTCCGCCATGGCCGGCAGCGGCCGCTGGATCCTGTCGCGCTCCTTCAAGTATCACCGTACGCGCGGCATCCTCACCATGGCCGGGCAGGACGCCAATACGCTGGTGCAACTGCCTGACGAGCCGAATGTGCGGGCTGATCTGCGTCCGATCGCCGAAGGGCTGGAGGTCACTGCCCAGAACGTCTACGGCACCGCCGAACGTGACCGTGGCGCGGTGCTCGACAGGTTGGGCCGCTTCATGCCCGTCGGGTTCTATTACCGTGGCTTCTTTGGCCCCGGCGCGAAAAGCTGGCTCAAATTCTGGGAGCCGATGATCCGCAGATCGGCCGGACTCGGCAAGGTCGACCTCACCGCCGGTCATGGCCATTACATCAGGGAAAACCTGCACACCGATGTGCTGGTCGTCGGCGCTGGCCCGGCAGGGCTTTCGGCGGCCGTCAAGGCAGCCGAAGCGGGTGCGCGGGTGCTGCTGGTCGACTTGAACCCGGAAATCGGCGGCGCCTTGACCTATGCGCGCTTCGGCCTCGATACGGCGGAGGCCGATGCGACCTTGCGGGCGCTGCGCGACGCTGCCGAGAAGCTCGGCAATCTGCGGGTGCTGACCGGCGCCACCTGCAATGGCTGGTTCGCCGACAACTGGCTTCCGGTGCTGCAGGGCGAGACGCTCTATCGCGTTCGCGCCAAGCAGGTCGTGGTGGCCGCGGGATCGCATGAACAACCCTTGGTGTTTCGCAACAACGACCTGCCGGGCATCCTCCTGTCGTCCGCGGCGCAGCGGCTGATGCGCCACTACGCGGTTCGCCCTGGCCGGCGCGCCGTGGTCTTTGCTGGCAACGGGGACGGATATCTCGCCGCTCACGACCTTCTCGATGCAGGCGTGTCCCTGGCCGCCGTTCTCGACCCGGCAACCGATGCGTCCGACAAAACCCTCGCGCGACACCTCGTCGAGCGCGGCGTCAGGATCATCCAGAATGTCACCGTCATGGAAGCGCTGGGGACGGGAGGCAATCGCCATATAAGAGCCATCCGCTTCAGCACGCCCGAACATGGCGCGGAACTGCTGGAGTGCGATCACCTGGTGGTGGCGGCGGGCTACACGCCGTCCTACCAGCTGCCGCTGCATGCCGGCGCGAAGCTGGGATTTGACGAGACCAGCCGGCAATTCGTGCTGAGCAATCTGCCGGAGGCGTTTCATGTCGCCGGCTCGGCGGCAGGCTGTTTCGAGCTGAACTCGGTGCTGCGCAGCGGCGAGATCGCGGGCGCGGCGGCGGCGCGGGGGGCGGGGCATGATGCCGACCTGCCGGCGATCATCCCGGATGCCAGCGCGGCGGCGATGAACCATTTTCAATCGCTGTCCGCGCACGCCAAGGGGCGTGACTTCGTGGACTTCGACGAGGACCTGCAGGTCAAGGATATCAGGAACGCCGTCAGCGACGGCTATAGCGAGCTTGAACTGGTGAAGCGCTATTCCACCGTCGGCATGGGGCCGTCGCAGGGCCGGCATTCGGCTTTGATGACGGCCAGGATCGTCGCGGCGGAGACGGGCCGCACGGTGGGCGAGGTGGGCATCACCACGTCGCGGCCGCCATTCGGCCCGGAAAAATTGGGACTTCTGGCCGGCCCTAACCATGTGCCCTACAGGCATACGGCGATCCACGCCGAACATGTCGCAAGCGGCGCGAAGCTGACACCCGCCGGTGCGTGGTGGCGACCGCTGCACTACGGCGGAGGCGGCGATGTCCCCAAGACGATCTCCGACGAGGTCAGGCTGGTGCGTGACAAGGTCGGCATGCTTGACGTTTCGACCCTGGGCAAGCTGGCGATACGAGGGCCGGATGCCGGTGCTTTCCTCGACCGCATCTATACGATGGCGCATGCCAGGCAGCCGGTGGGGCGCGTGCGCTATTGCCTGATGCTGAACGACATGGGATCGGTCATCGACGACGGGGTGGCTTACCGCATGTCCGAGACCGAATTCTACGTGACCGCCACCACCGGCGCCGTCGCCCGCGTCTTTACCGACATGCTGTTCGCGAACACGCAATGGGGCATGCGGGTCGATATCCAGAACGTCACCGCCGCCTTCGCGGCGATCAATGTCACCGGCCCTTCGGCACGCAAGGTTCTCGAGGCGCTCGGCGGGGACATCGATCTCTCCCCGGAGGGCTTCCCCTACCTCAATGGCCGCAGCGGCGTGATCGGCGGATGCCCGGTCCGGGTCATGCGCATCGGCTTCACCGGCGAACTGAGCTATGAGCTTCATGTGCCGCAATCCTTCGGCGCGGCGCTCTGGCGAAAGCTGCTGGAGGTGGGCGCCCCCCACGGGCTGCAACCCTATGGGCTGGAAGCCTCGCGAATCCTGCGTCTGGAAAAGGGGCACATCATCATCGGCCAGGATACCGACGCGCTCTCGACTCCCGATGAACTGGGCATGGGGTGGGCGCTGTCGAAGACCAAGACGCGCTATGTCGGCAAGACCGCCATCGAGGCGCGCGCCAGGCTGGGCCTGAAGCGCAAGCTTTGCGGCTTCGAACTGCCCGAGGGGCACGGCATCCGGCTGGCGGAATCCTGTCTTGTGCTGCGCGACGGACGTCCTGTGGGTTTCGTCACCTCGACCTGCTTCTCGCCGACGCTGGGCAAATGGATCGGACTGGCCTACGCCGACCCGCGTGACGCGGCGCCGGGATCCAGCCTGCGCATACGCGGCCTGTGCGGCAAGGAACTGCAGGCCAAGGTGGTGCCGACGCCGTTCCATGACCCCGAAAACCAGCGGCAGGAGATGTAGGATGCCCCCGAGCAGCCATTCCGCATCGGTCGGTCAGGGTATTGATTCCAGTCTGCGCCACCACGCCCTGGCGCGGCGCCTCGCACGCAGGGATGGACCGCCCGGAGCGCAGGAGAACGTCGTGCTCGACTGCACGCTGATCGAGCGGTTCGGGCTGCGCGGTCCCGGCACGATGGACTGGCTCGGTGAAGCAGGTCTATCGACGCCGGAAACGGTGAATACCGCCATTGTCTTGCCTTGCGGCACGTCGGTGCTGCGACTTGGCCAGCAGGAGGTGCTGCTGGCGGCGCCTCCCGGCGGCAGCGGTGCGCGGTTGCGCGACCTGCGCAAGGCCTGGCGCGACAGTGCGCTTCCCTCCAAGGGATATGACGCCTATCGCGACGAAGGCTGGGCGTGGTTCGTGATATCGGGCCCGGCGTCGCCCGCGCTGATGCGGCGGATCTCGATGGCCGATCTAAGGCCGGAAAGCCTCAAGGCCGGCGATCTCTCCCAGACCCGCGCCTTGCATCTGGATGCGGTCGTTGCCCGCTTCGACCGCTTCGGCGCGATATCCTATGACGTTTTCTTCGACATCGCCTCGGCGGCGTTTGCACTGGATGTCCTGACCGAGACGGCCGCGGGAACGAATGCCGGCTTTCAACTGGCGGCTCTCCACCCCGCGGGATAGTTCGGTCCTCGCCTGTTTCCCGCTCGGGTCGCGGTGACCATCACGCTGCCGTGTCGCGGGAGGACCGTTGTGGATCCGAACTGTTGCCGCTCACGCGCGATAGCGGTCGACGAGGGTCACCAGACGCTCGCAGGCCGCAACGGCGGCGGCGTGGTCCTGCGAAAAGTTCAGGCGGACGCTGCTTTCGGAAAACGGACTGAATTCCGTTCCGGGTGTCACGATGACGCCCGCTTGCAGGCGCAGGATGCGGACAAAATCGCCACCCGCCACGGCCAGGCGGGGCAGAGCCGGAAAGATGTAGCTGCCAGCCTCGGTCGTGCGGACCTGGATTCCGGAAGTGGCGCGGAAAACCTTCAACAAATCATCGCGGATCGCCTGGTGCTCGCGGATGCGCTGGTCCATCCAGCCAGCCGGTTCGTCGAACCAGCTGCGCAAAACGGCCTGGCTGTAGCCGCCAGCGCGCAAGGAGACGATGGCTTGCAGCTTCTCCATCCGGGCAATGATTTCTCGCGATCCGAAGGCCACCCCCAGCCGATAACCGCTGAGCGATTCCGTCTTCGATGGCCCCATGATGGTCACGACGTTTTCCGCGTCCAGCTTCTGCGCGCGCAAGTGAGTGTAGTCCACGCCGGCATACAGCAGGCGCGAGTAAAGCTGGTCGACGATGACGGTCGCGCCGTATTGGCTTGCCAGCGCGGCAATGGCCTCGATCTCCGCTCGGGAGTAGACCACGCCGGCCGGATTGTTTGGGTTCGAGAACAGGAAGATTTTTGCGCCCGACCTGAATGCGTCTTCCAACTGGCTGAGATCGAGGCCCGAACGGCCTTCGGCCGTTGCGTAGTCCATCCGGACGGGCATCATTTCGCCCTCGCAGAATTCCACCAGTTTGCGGTTGGCGAAATAATCGGGCTGGACGATCGCCACCTTGTCGCCCCGCGACACGGTGGAGGCGACGGCCAGGAACAGCGCGCCCTGCGTGCCGGGGGTGATGATCAGGCCGTCACGCGCATCGACAGGGGCTCCGGTGAAGCCTGCCAGCCGCGTGGCCAGTTCTTCGCGGATGCCGAGATCGCCGCGATATTCCGTGTAGGCCTGCCTGCCGCCGGCTTCGACGCCGGCCGAGAAGACCTCGAACGAGCCGGGTGTCGGGGTGAACGCGTCCACGTCGCCATGCGAAAAATCCACCGGTCGGCCGGTGATCGCGTCGCCCAGCAATATGGCGTCGATCCCGCCGGACAACTGGCGGCTCTCCTGTCCGGGCGCCGCGTCGGTGCCGAGGCCGCTGAATTTGCTCTGGATCGTCATCGGAAATTCCTGAGTGAAGGCACTGCCGCTCCCGCGATGCCATAGCGGCACATATCAAGCAACGAAATTTGGAAGATGGAACCCGCCGATTTCCGGACAGCTTTCCGACCCTCGCGGATGCGGTTCGATCGCGAAGGCATATCGGCTGTGTTTCAACATCGTGATGACAGACACCGGCCAGAAAGCGCATTCGGCATCAAAAAAGCGAAGCGGGATTGCGCCGCAAATGCTCTTGTTGTACGAACGTTCAACAAGAGCATTTGCGGGTACCTGCCGTGGTACGAACCGAGTTTCCCTTTGCCGTCGAAACCGTCGATCCGCTGTGGATCACGCTGGCCGACGGCACCCGCATTGCCGCCACGCTGTGGCGTCCGCGCACCGAAGGCAAGGTGCCGGTCGTCGTCGAGATGGTGCCTTATCGCCGCCGCGACGGCACCGTGGCGCGCGACATCGACATCCACCCCTGGCTGGCTGGGCACGGCGTCGCCTGCGCCCGCATCGATATCAGGGGCTCGGGCGATTCCGACGGCGATCTCGCCGACGAATATCTGCCACGCGAACAGGAAGACGCCTGCGAGATCATCGCCCATCTCGCCGCCCAGCCTTGGTGCAACGGCAATGTCGGCATGACCGGCATTTCCTGGGGCGGCTTCAACGCGCTGCAGGTGGCGGCGCGCCGGCCGCCGGCCCTGAAGGCGATCATCACCAACTGCGCCACCGACGACCGCTACGCCGACGACATCCACTATATGGGCGGCGCGCTGCTGACCGAGCAGGAGATGTGGTCGAACTTCATGCTGGTGAAGAAGGCCATGGCGCCCGACCCGCAGATCGTCGGCGATGCCTGGCGCGCCATGTGGGAAAGCCGGCTCGCGGCGACAAGCTCGCTGTCGGAAGTGTGGCTCGCGCATCAGCGCCGCGACGACTATTGGCGGCAAGGCTCGGTCTGCGAGGATTTTTCCGCGATCGAATGCGCCGTCATGGCCGTCTGCGGCTGGGAGGACAGCTATTCGAACTTCGTGCCGCGCCTGCTTAAGCATCTGAAGGGGCCGAAGCTCGGCATTGTCGGACCATGGTCGCATGCCTATCCCTGCCGTGGTGCGCCTGGACCGCTGATCGGCTACCTGCAGGAGGCGCTGCGCTGGTGGTGCCATTGGCTCTGCGGCGAAGACACCGGCATCCTGGACGAGCCGCTCTACCGCGTCTGGGTGACGGGGGAAGAGCGGCCGCAACCTTTCTGTCTGCCCGATCATGCCGGCAGCTGGGCCGCCGAGGACCAATGGCCGTCGCCCCGCATCGAGCGCCGCACGCTGCACCTGAACGCTGCTGGATTGGCAAATGAGCCGGCACCGGGCGCCGCGCTTTCAGTCCGCTCGCCGGCGACCGCCGGGCGTGACTGCGGCCGCTGGGGCGGCTATGGCGGCTCCTGTCCGGACATGCCCATCGACCAGCGCCGCGAGGACGGCATGGCGCTGTGCTTCGACACGCCGCCGCTCGACGATGACCTGACATTGCTCGGCGCACCGGAACTCGACCTGCTCGTTACAGTCGACCAGCCACACGTCAATCTCGCCGCGCGGCTGTGCGACGTCTATCCCGACGGCACCTCGGCGCTGATGACTTACGGCGTGCTCAATCTCAGCCACCGCGACAGCCATGAGCATCCGACACCTTGTCCGGTCGGAACGCCGTTTCGCGTGCGGCTGAAGCTCAATGATTTCGCCCGCACCGTGCCCAAGGGCCATCGCATCCGGCTGGCGCTGGCCAACCAGCATTGGCCGATCCTGTGGCCGCAGCCGAAACTGTCGACGCTGGCGGTCGTAACGGGCGACGGCACCATCATGCTTCCGGTGCGCCCGCCGTCGGAACGCGACCGCGACGTCCGCTTCGAGCCGGCCGAAACCGCGCCGCCGGTCCCCACCACGGCGCTGGACGACGGCTTCGACCGCCGCATTGTCACCGACAATGTCGGCTCGGGCGTGCAGACCATCGCGCTGACCTCCGATCACGGGCGCCGGCGCTATGACGACCGCGCCATCACCGTCTCCTCGGCCAACAGCGACACGATGAGCATCCGGAGCGACGATCCGCTGTCGGCAAAACTCGTCACCGAATATCGCTGGGCGATTGCCAGCGGCAATGCCGATACCGAAGCGATCGCGGTGACCGAACTGACATCGGACGAAACCCATTTCAACCTGAGTTGGCGGCTCGAGGCGCGAGAACGGGGCACGCTCGTCCACAGCGCCTCGGCAAGCCGGCGCATCAGGCGCGATTTTGCCTGAAGAAGGGAGGAGGCCATGCTCGCATATGCAGTGAAGCGCATTGGTCTTGGCCTCCTGATCCTCGTTCTCGTCATGGTCGCGATGTACGCGGCCGTTTTCCTGGTGCCGGGCGATCCGGCCACGGTGGCGCTTGGTCCGCGCGCCACGCCGGAACTAAAGCGGCTGCTGATCGAGCGGATGGGGCTCGACCAGCCGGTCTGGTGGCAGATCATCGAATTCTTCCGCAACGCGCTGACCGGCAATCTCGGCTACGACGTCTGGTCGAACCGGCCCGTTTCCACGCTGGTGCTGGAAGCGTTGCCGAACACGCTGATCCTCGGCCTGACGGCGCTGGCCGTCGCGCTCCTGATCGGCGTTCCGCTCGGCTGCCTGTCTGTGATGCGGCGCGGCACGGCGGCCGATGCCGTCATCGGCGTGCTCTCGGTCGGCGTCATCGCGGTGCCGTCCTTCGTCGTCGCCATCTATTCGCTGCTGGTCTTTGCCGTCACGCTACGCTGGCTGCCGGCCATCGGCGCCGGCGAGGCCGGCGACTTCATCAGCCAGGCCAAGGCGCTGGTCATGCCGGCGGCGGCGATCGCGCTCGGCTGGATCGGTTACATCGCCCGCATGGTGCGTGCCTCGATGATGGAAGTGATGGGCGAGCCGCATATCCGCACCGCGCGCTCGTTTGGTTTGCCCGAGTGGAAGATCGTCTCCAAATACGCGCTGCGCATCGCCATCATTCCAACAATCTCGCTGGTCGCTGTCGGCCTCGGCAGCATCCTGTCCAGCGCGGTCTTCGTCGAGGCGGTGTTCGCCCGGCCAGGCATCGGCAAGCTGATCACCGACGCCGTCAACACCCGCAACTATCCGGTCGTCATGGGCACCGTGCTGATCATGACCGCCATCTATGTCTCCATCACCATTGCCGCCGATCTGTTGATCGCGCGGCTCGATCCGAGGGTGCGCGATGTCTTCCGTGGCTGATGCCTCGTTGTCCGTTCCGGGCCGACAACGGTTTCCGCTGCTGCGCGCCTTGCTTGCCGATCCGTTCACCTGCGTGGCGCTGATCCTGGTCACCGGCTTTCTTGTCACCGCGATCTTCGCGCCATGGCTGGCGCCTTATTCGCCGGTCAGGATCGACGTGCTGCACAAGCTGCAGCCGCCATCGGCGCAACACTGGTTCGGGACCGATCATCTCGGCCGCGATCTCCTGTCGCGCGTCATCCATGGCGCGCGCACCGCGCTGACCATCGCCATGGTGTCGGTGGCCATCGCCGGCGCCATCGGCCTGATGCTTGGCCTGATCGCCGGCTACGGGCCGCGCTGGCTCGACGCCATCCTGGTGCTGAGCTTCGACAGCCTGAACTCGCTGCCGATGATCATGTTCGCGCTCGCCATCATCACCGTGCTTGGCGCCGGCACCGGCACGCTGATCATCGTCATCGCGGCGACCTCTTTCCCGAGCTACGCCAGGCTGATCCGGGCGCAGACGCTGGCGCTGAAGAACAGCGACTACATCCTCGCCGAGCGCCTGATCGACGCCAGTGCGGCGCGCATCATCTTCGTCCATCTGCTGCCCAATGTTGTCGGGCCGCTGATCATCCTTCTGTCGATGGATATTCCGGTCGTCATCATGGTCGAGGCCGGCTTGAGTTTCCTTGGCCTTGGTGTGCGTCCGCCGACACCATCCTGGGGCTCGATCCTCTATGACGGCTACACCAGCATCCGCTCGGCACCCTTCATGGTCATCTTCGGCGGCCTGCCGCTGGTGCTGGCCACGCTTGGCTTCACCTTCCTCGGCGAAGGCCTGCGCGACTATCTCGATCCGCGCCTGCAGTTGCGGAGGCCGGCATGACCGGCTCGCTCGCCGCCAGCGATCTCAGCGTCCGCTACGAGACGCCGCATGGCGCCGTGCACGCGTTGCGCCATGTCGACATCGAGGCGCATCCGGGTGAAGTGATCGGCATCGTCGGCGAGAGTGGCTGTGGCAAGTCCACGCTGGTCACCGCCCTGGCAAACCTGTTGCCGGCCAATGCCCGCATCGACGGCTCGATCTCATACAATGGCGTCGATCTGGCGAAGCTCGACGCGTACCACCAGCGCCTGCTGCGCGGCGACGAGATCGCGCTGGTCAGCCAGGATCCGATGACGGCGTTCAACCCGGTGCTGACCATCGGCGACCAACTCGTCGACTTCCAGCACCACCGCAAGGACCTTGGCCGGGCACAGAAGCGGGCGCGCATCGCCGCCATGCTCGGCCGCGTCGGCATTGCGGACGCCGAACGGCGCATGCAGAGCTATCCGCACGAACTGTCCGGCGGCATGCGCCAGCGCGTCGCCATCGCCGCCGCGCTGCTGACCGATCCCGGCCTGCTCATCGCCGACGAGCCGACGACGGCGCTCGACGTCACCATGGAGGCGCAGATCATCCATCTGCTGCGGGAGCTGAGGCGCGACTACAACGGCATCATCATTGTCGTCTCGCACCATCTCGGCGTCATCGCCGAACTTTGCGACCGCGTCTATGTCATGTATGCCGGCGAGGTGGTCGAAGGCGGCGAGGTCGACGCGATCTTCCACGACGCCAGGCATCCCTATACGCAAGCGCTGCTCGCCTGCGACCCCGCCCGCTTCCATGAGCGGCTGGACAGGCTGCCGACCATTCCGGGCTCGCTGCCCAACCTCACCCAGCCCCCGTCCGGATGCGTCTACGCACCGCGCTGCGACCGTGCCTTCGCGCCGTGCACGACCGTCGCGCCACCGCTGGCGAAACTCGCCGCCGCCCATGTCGCACGCTGCCATGCGGTGACGCCATGAGCCCGCTGCTTGCCGTCGAAGACCTCTCCGTGAGCTTCGTGCGCGGCGGCTTGCTCAACCGCCTGATCAATCCGTTCCCGCTGCCGGGCTTCAACGTCATCGACGGCGTGACGCTGTCGCTGATGCCGGGCGAGACGCTCGGGCTGGTTGGCGAATCCGGTTCCGGCAAGACGACGCTGGCCCGCACCATTCTCGGGCTCATCCGGGCAGCCGCCGGCCGCATCGTCTTCGAGGGCAGGGAGGTGCGGACGCCGGCTGATTTCCGCGCCATGCGCCGGCGCTCGGCGATGATGTTCCAGGACCCTGTCGCCTCGCTCAGCCCGCGCCTGCGCATCGGCAAGCTGCTCACCGAGCCGCAGATCATCCAGGGGTTGCCGATGCCGGACCGCCGCGCCGCCGCCAAGGCGCTGCTGGCGCTTGTCGGTTTGCCGGCCTCCTTTGTCGACCGCTTTCCGCATGAGCTGTCGGGCGGGCAGGCGCGCCGCGTCGGCGTTGCGCGCGCCCTGGCGATGAAGCCGCATCTGCTGCTCGCCGACGAGCCGACAGCCGGCCTTGACGTCTCGGTGCAGGGCGATGTGTTGAACCTGATCGGCGAACTCAAGCGCGAGCTCGGCTTCGCCGCCATGATCGTCACCCACAACCTGGCCATGATCCGCCATGTCAGCGACCGGTTGGCCATCATGTATCTCGGCCGGCTGGTCGAGACCGGACCGACGCAAGCCGTGTTTTCCGCGCCGCTGCATCCCTATACCGCGACGCTGATCCAGTCCGAGCCGATACCCGATCCGCGCCGGCGCAGCCACACCCCCGCCGTCACGGGCGAGATACCGAGCGTGTTCCGGCGACCTTCGGGCTGCGAGTTCCACACGCGTTGCCCGATCGCACGCGAGCGCTGCAGGGCCGAGGCGCCGGTCTACCGGCCGATGGGCGCGGATCGCATGGTGCGCTGCCATTTCCCGCTCGAGAACGGCGGGCAAGAACGGGAAGCCTTCTCACGCGCTTCCATCAACCAAAGGGGAAACTGAGATGTCAGAATGGACCATGGACAGACGTGCATTCCTGAAGGCGGCCGGCGTACTGGGCGCCGGCCTCGCGATGAAGCCGGGCTTTGCCTGGTCGGCGTCCGGCGACACGTTGCGCATCCGCATGGAAGGCGATCTGCAGTGCCTCGATCCAGCCTTCATGAATGGCGGCATCGAGGATGTCATGATGCGCGGCATCTATGTCTCGCTCAACCATTTCGGCGACATCAGGAAAGGCTCGCCCTGGTCGCTGTGGGGCGCGGAAAAGCTCGAGCAGAAAGACCCCAAGACCATCGCCTTCACCCTGATCGACGGGCTGAAGTGGTCTGGCGGTTTCGGCGCGGTGACAGCCGACGACGTCAAGTTCTCGTTCGAGCGCATCGCGGACAAGGCGCTAGCATCGCCCTGGGCCTATCAGTTCGAGAAGCTCGACCGTGTCGAAGTCGTCGATGCCAGGTCCGGCATCATCCACCTGAAGGAGCCTTACCAGCCGATCTTCGTTACCAGCCTGCCTTACTATGGTGGCCACATCATCAGCCGCGCCGGTACCGAGAAGGCGGGCGGCAAATTCACCACGCAGCCGCCGGCGACATGCGGGCCCTATCTCTTCTCCGACTGGCAGCAGAAGCAGAAGGTTACGCTGACCGCCAACCCGGACTGGCCGGGCCCGAAGCCGGACTTTTCGAAGGTCGAGATCTATGTGGTGTCGGACGATCAGGCGGCACAACTCGCCTATGAGGCCGATGCCTTCGACTACACCAAGATCGCCATTTCGGCGACCAAGGCCGTCAAGGAGAAGCCGCCAGCGGACACAAACCTGATCGAGGCGCAGTCGACCCGTTATGTCTGGCTGACCATCAACATGCTTAGCCCGCGGCTCAAGGATCCGAAGGTCCGCCAGGCGGTGCAATATGGCGTCGATGTCGGCCAGATACTCACCGGCGTCTATGACGATTTGACCAAGCGCTCCACCGGTGTCGTCCAGCCCGGTACCAAGTTCGCGCGCGCCTCGAATCTGATCGCGGCGCCCGACTATGAGAAGTCCGCCGCACTCCTCAACGAGGCTGGCGTCGGCGACCTGTCGCTGACCCTGACGGTGATGAACGATTCCATCCGCACCGCGACCGCGCAGATCATCCAGGCCAGCCTCGAACAGGCCGGCATCAAGGTCGAGATCCAGCCCTATGACGAAGCCGCCTTCTGGGGCGTCGGCGACAAGACGCAGGGCGAAGGCTACAAGAACATCGACCTGGCGCTGATGGATTTCGCCGGCGGCATCGATCCGTCGGAAAACCTGGTCTGGTTCCGCCCCGACCAGATCGGCGCCTACAACTGGTCTGGCTTCGACAGTCCCGAATTCGAGACCAGCTACCAGCAGTTGGTGGCCGAAAGCGACGAGGCCAAGCGCATCGCCTTGTCGAACCGCATGGAGGATTTGATGGAACAGTCCGGCGGCTTCGTCTTCATCTGCCACCAGCCGCTGGTCGCCATCCACAAGACGGCGTTCGACCCGGTCATCTATCCCGACGGTCACCCCAATCCGGTGCTGTTCAAGAAGAAGGCGTGAACCGAACCATGATCCCGAAAAGTGGGAACCGGTTTTCGGATAAGATCATGGTCAAACAAGGAGATAGAGCCCCATCCCGATGTCATCGGGATGGAACAGGCTCTAAGTGGACAGGAAGGGCATTATCTATTAGCTGGAGTCCATGACGGAAGCCCAACCAGAAGATGCAAAAAGGAAGCGCGGCGCGAAAAAGGCTCCGCCGCGCTTCAGCCGCGAACAGGCCGACGTGCGCCGCTCCATGCTGATCGAAGCCGCGACGCGATGCCTGTCGGTCGGCGGCATCGGCGCCTTCACCATCGATCGCATCTGCAGGCAAGCAGGCGTCTCGCGCGGCCTCATCAACCATCATTTCGAAAGCCTCGACGGGCTGTTGGTCGAGGTCTACAAATCCTCGCTCTACGCCAGCGTCAACAACCAGATCGCCGAGGCCAAGCGCCGTCGTGCGGAGACTTCCGATTGGTCGCCGCAGGCCGCGCTTGCCGCCCTGGTACACTCCAACTTCTCGCCGGAATATTTCAGCCGCGAGAACCTGCTGATCTGGCTGTCGCTGTGGGGCGAGATCGCCGTCAACCCGCGGCTCAAGGCGGCGCATCGCGAACTCTACGATGCCTACCGCGCGGAACTCGCGGAGGACATCGCCGCTGTCGCCATACCGCGCGGCAGGCAAGTCGATGCGCCGGCGCTGGCGCGCAATTTCATCGCCCTGGTGGACGGGCTCTGGCTCGAATGGTGCCTCGATGAAAGTGTGGTGACGCCGCAGGCGGCGGAGGCGGCTGGGTTCGAAATGCTCGAAGCGCAGGTGGGGCCCTTGCGGGGCGTTTAGTTCAGCGGTGAACCACCTTCGCGTTTCCGCCGCTCCATATAGTCGCGCAGCGCCTCGTCGATGCCGGGATCGATCGGCGGTTGTTCGTATTCGGCGACCATGCGCTTCCACACGACGTTGGCCCTTTCGCGCGCCGTGACCTGGCCGCGCTCGACCCAGGTGTCGTAGTTGTCCCAGTTGGACACCAGCGGCGAATAGAAGGCGCGTTCGTAGCGTTGCATGGTGTGCGCGGCGCCGAAGAAATGCCCGGCCGGGCCGACCTCGCGCACCGCTTCCAGCGCCAGCGTGTCGATGTCGACCGCGGGCGGATCGAAATAGGCCGACATCATCTGCAGCATCTCGGCATCGATGACCAGTTTCTCGAACGATGCGGTCAGCCCGCCGCCGAGCCAGCCGGCGGCATGCAGCACCAGGTTGGCGCCGCCCATCAGGCAGCCCCACAGCGACATCGCGCTCTCATAGGCGGCCTGCGCGTCGACCGAGTTGGCGGCGGTGACATTGCTGGAGCGGAACGGCACGCCGATCAGCCGGCAGAGCTGTCCGGTGATCTGCGCGGCCTGTGTGTATTCGGGCGTCCCGAAGGCCGGCGCGCCGGTCTTCATGTCGACATTGGAAGTGAAGCCGCCATACATGACCGGCACGCCCGGACGCACGATCTGGGTTAGCACGATGCCGGCCATCGCCTCGGCATGCTGCTGAGACAATGCGCCGGCCAGTGTCACCGGGCTCATCGCGCCGGCCAGCGTGAACGGCGTGATGACATTGACCTGGCCATGCTCGGCCAATGCGATCAGCCCTTCGGCCATCGGCTCGTCAAGCTGCAGCGGCGAGTTGGTGTTGATGATGCCGGTAAAGACAGGCATTTCCCGCGCGAGGTTCTCGCGCGTCGTGCCGAGCGAAATCGCCACCATTTCCAGCGCGTCGATGGCGCGACCCTGACCAAGGGTTTGCGGTTGCCAGTTCTTGTCGAGCAAGGTGATCTCGGCATAGTAGAGGTCGAGATGGCGCGTGTTCTGGTGCAGGTCGAGCGGCTCGAACGGGCCGCCGCCTTCCTGGTGCAGGACATTGAACGACTGGATGAGTTTCAGATAGTCGCACATCTCGGTATAGGTGCCGGGACGGCGGCCACGATCATTGTCCATGACATAGGCCGGACCGCCGACCGACGACAGGATGCAGTGCCGCCCGCCGACCTTGACGTTCCTGGCGGGATTGCGGGCGCGCAGCTCGAAGGATGATGGCGCCATGGCGACGCGCTCCATGACCATGGCGCGGTCGAAGCGCACCCGCATGGCGCCTTCGTCTACATCGCAGCCGGCGGCGCGATAGAACTGCCGCGCCCGCGGCTGCAGCACGCGCATGCCGATCTCTTCCAGGATGGTCAGGCCCATTTCGTGGATCGTCTGGACCTGATCGGCCGACAGGATCTCGATCGGCGCGTAGGGCCGCGTCAGCTGCTTCCACGGACGCTGCTCGATGCCGCCGACCTCGCGCTGCGGACGGCCGGGCCTGCGACGTGCGGCGGTGCGTTCCATGCGTCCTCACTCCTTGTTTGACGCAATTCCGGGCGGAAAACCGCTTCACACTTTTCCTGGAATTGCTGCTATTCGGCTGCCGTGCGCATATCGAAATCCGCCACCGCATCGACGATCGGCGTGTCGCGGCGGTAGGGCTGCCAGCGGACCTTCGTGCCGATCTCGCGGGCGAGCTTGTGACCGCTGTGAACGGCGTGGACGATGGCGCCCGGCGCCAGCGTGTCGCCGATACGATCGACGCTGCGGATGCCGACGGCCGCAAGCGCGTCCGCCCGTTCCGTCAGCGCCTCGAACAGCTCGCTGCGCGGCAAGCGCAGCCCGACGATCAGCACCGAGCGGCAGGCAATGCGGCTCTCCCAGCCGGTGAACAGATGGGCCAGCGTCGCGGTCTCGCCGTCGAAGGATTTCAACAGATGCAACGTCGTCACCGGCACGTTGCGGTACGCCAGCGCACGATGCACCAGCGGCAGCTCGTTGGTCATGATCGTCCAGGCGGACGCTTGGCCGGCCGGTGTGACATAGCTGACCGGAACGCCCTGTGCGGCCAGATGCTCGGTGAGGACACCGCCCATGTAGTAATTGTCGAAATCGAAGACCAGCGTCGGCCCCTGCGGGAGCCGGCCGGCGGCGATGTCATCGGGTGTGAACACTTCCGCGTGGTCGAGCCGGCCGACCGGTATCTCCAGCGAGGAATAGAGCATGTTGGTCCAGCGTGCGCCGGTCGCAAGCACGACCCGGTCCGGCGCGAGGTCGATGATCTCGTCGGCGCCCAAAAAACTCTCGGGATAGAGCGAGACATTGCTGATATCGCCGAGACGGCCGAGGCGGTAGTCGACGACGCGGTTCCAGGCCGACAGGCCGGGCAGTGTCTTCTCGAAGGTCAGCCGCCCGCCGAAGCCGCGGCTGCCGTCGGCGAGCGTCACCTCATGGCCACGCTGGCCAAGCGTCAGCGCGCATTCGAGCCCGGCCGGTCCGCCGCCGACAATCAGGATGCGCTCCGGTGTGTCGGCACGCTCGA
Organism: Mesorhizobium loti; assembly: GCF_013170705.1. NCBI lineage: Bacteria > Pseudomonadati > Pseudomonadota > Alphaproteobacteria > Hyphomicrobiales > Phyllobacteriaceae > Mesorhizobium > Mesorhizobium loti. The sequence continues at coordinate 3,125,124 of NZ_CP033334.1, forward strand.
CGCGTTCGGGGTGCCAGCCGCGCCGCCATTCCTCGCCGGCGGTCGGGTTCTGCGTGCAGCGCACCGGCACGCCGTCGTGCCAGCTGGAAATGCAGATGTTGCAGCCGATGCATTCGCGGATTTCGGCCTCGCGGCCCTCGCGGATCTTGGCCGGCAGGAAGGGGTCGGCGATCGAGGGCCTCGCGCCGCCGATGAAGTCGAGCACACCGCGCCTGATCTGCGACACCATGGTGTCGGGCGAGGTGAAGCGCCCGACGCCGACAACGGGCTTCTTCGTCAGCGACTTGACGAAATCGATCACCGGCTCATGGCTGCCTTCGCCGGTGAAACGCGATGCGGAACAGTCGGTCGGGCTGGAATCCATCTTGACGTCGAACAGGTCGGGCAGGTCGGCCAAAAGTTCGATCAGCTCATGCGCCTCGGAGGGCTGGTTGCGGCCGGGCCGGCCGCGCAGTTCCTCGAGGCTGACGCGCAAGGCGACGCCGCAGTCCTTGCCCACGGCATCCCTGGTGACCTCGATCATCTCGCGCACGAAGCGTACGCGGTTCTCGATCGGTCCGCCGTACTCGTCGGTGCGATGGTTGTACTCCGGCAGCAGGAATTCGTAGCCGAGATAGCCCATGCCGGCATAGACATAGACCACGTCGAAGCCGGCGGTGCGCGCCTTGCGCGCCGCCTCGGCCTGGCACCGCAGCACCTCTTTCATGTCGGCCTTGTCCATGGTCTTCGGCCGCAGATTGCCCATGAAGCCGACATGCGTGGCCATCCAGGGAATTCCCGATGGCGACAGCGGCGGCAGCCGGCTCGTCCTGTTCATGACGGACGCGCCGCCATGCCAGAGTTCCACGCCGGCAAGCGCGCCATGGCGATGCACGGCTTCCGTCATCAGCGCATGGGCGCGGATATCATTATCGTCCCACAAGGTGGCGAAAGGCAGCGGCGTGTCGTCCGAGCTCGGATCGATCGAACAGGCTCCGGTGCAGATCACGCCCCATCCGCCCTCGGCCTTGGCTTCGCGAAAGGCCGCGCGCACCCTTGGAAGGGCGTTGGTCATGCCGCTGGCATGCGGCACCTGGTAGAAGCGGTTCGGCGCGGTGACCGGCCCGATCCGCATCGGCTCGAACAGGATCTCGTAGCGGGGATTGCAGGTCATCGGGGCTCGGCGAATATGCTTGTTGAACGATCGTACAACAAGCATATTCGCCGGCATTGCAGAACGCAATGGCCCAAAGCGATGGCGCTGGGGATCGGTTCGACGGCAGGGCCCATGCGACGGTGTTGGGACGGGTGGGTTCACAACAGCATCGCATTTGTCCAAATTGGACAGATCTTGAAGCCGGTCAGCCCTGTTTCGGGCTAACGTCTGTCGGCCCGTCTTTCGTCGCGAGCCCTCGAATGTCATTCGACCGTTTTTGGGGTCGTTTCGTTACGATCGCTGGCAACGGCCTGCCGGGCCTTTTGGGAGGAATGTCGTGACACTGTTTGCCGTCCACTGCCTGGACCATGCCGATGCCTTGCCGAGGCGCCTGGCCAATTATGACGCGCACAAGGCGCATCTCGCCCAGGGGCGTGTGAAGACCGTCATCTCGGGTCCGCTGGTGGCAGAGGACGGGGAGACGATGATCGGCTCGCTCTTTGTGTTTTCCGCCGAAAAGATCGAGGATGTCAGGGCATTCAATGCCGCCGATCCCTTCAACGCGGCCAATGTCTGGCGGTCGGTCAGCATCAACCCGTTCCTGATGCGCGTCGACAACCGGAGCCTGGAATTGCTCTAAGCCCGAGGCGAATTCATGGACACCTTCGTCTATAACGGCCAGCCGGCCCGCGTCATTTTCGGATCCGGCACCATACAGCAGCTGCCGGCGGAACTGGACCGGCTGGGTTTGAAGCGGGTCGCCGTGCTGGCAACGCCGCCGCAGGAGCCGGAAGCGCGGCGGCTCGTCGAACAGCTCGGCGGCCGCGCCGCCGGCGTCTACGCGCGGGCGACGATGCATACGCCGGTGGAGGTCACCGAGGATGCGCTGCGTGTCATTGTGGACCTCAAGGCCGACGGGCTCGTCGCCGTGGGCGGTGGCTCGACCACGGGCCTTGCCAAGGCCATCGCACTGCGGACCGACCTGCCGCAGATCGTGGTGCCGACCACCTATGCCGGCTCGGAAATGACGCCCATCCTCGGTGAGACCAGGGACGGAGTGAAGGTTACCCAGTCGAGCCCCAAGGTGCTGCCCGAGGTCGTGATCTACGATATCGACCTCACTCTGTCGCTGCCCGCGGCCATGTCCGGCACCAGCGGGCTCAACGCGATCGCGCATGCGGTCGAAGCGCTTTATGCACGCGAGCGCAACCCGGTCATCAGCCTGATGGCGACAGAGGCGATCGGCGCGCTTGCCGCGGCCTTGCCGACGATCGCCGTCGAGCCCGACAACCGGGAAGCGCGTTCAAAGGCGCTTTACGGCGCCTGGCTTTGCGGCATCTGCCTGGGCTCGGTCGGCATGGCGCTGCACCACAAGCTTTGCCATACGCTCGGCGGCAGCTTCGACCTGCCGCATGCCGAAACGCATGCGATCGTGCTTCCGCACGCGCTTGCCTACAATGCCCCGGCAGTGCCCGACGTGATGCAGAGGCTGCGCGACGTGCTCGGCACGGACGACCCGGCCATGGCGCTCTACGATCTTGCCGGCAGGGTCGGCGCCCGGCGAGCGCTCGCGGATATCGGCATGCCTGAAAGTGGCATCGAGCTTGCGACGGACAGGGCGCTGTCCAACCCCTACTGGAACCCGCGCCCCCTTGAGCGCGAGGCGCTGAAGGGGCTGATCGGCCGGGCTTATGCAGGCGAACGGCCGCGCTCCTGAGGCGTGGCGAAATCTGGAGGAGGATCGATCTTGGGCAAAGCAGAGGCCAGCCATCCGCGGCCGCCGAAATATCCGTATTTCGAGGAGGAGATCTCGGTCGACGTCGTCAACGCCCGCATGGGGCCGGACGTCGATCCGCGCCTGCGCGAGGTGATGAGCGTGCTGGTCAAGCACCTGCACGCCGCCATCAAGGAGATCGAGCCCACCCATGAGGAATGGCTCAAGGGCATCACCTTCCTGACGGAAGTCGGCCAGATGTGTTCCGAGTGGCGGCAGGAATTCATCCTCCTGTCCGACACGCTCGGCGTCTCGATGCTGGTCGACGCCATCAATCACCGGCGTCCGAATGGCGCGACCGAGAACACGATTCTCGGACCGTTCTACGTGCCCGAGGCGCCGCGCTACGAGCACGGCGCGAACATCTGCCTGGACGGCAAGGGCGAGCCGCTGGTGGTGCGCGGACGCGTGGTGGATACCGAAGGCAAACCGGTGGCCGGCGCGCTGATCGACGTCTGGCAGACAAATGACGACGGCTTCTACGACGTCCAGCAGAAGGGGCTGCAGCCGGATTGGAACCTGCGCGGCGTGTTCACCAGCGGCGAGAACGGCGACTATTGGTACCGGGCCGTCAAGCCGCGCTACTATCCGATCCCGGACGACGGACCCGTGGGCAAGATGCTTGCCGCGCTGGGACGCCATCCCAACCGGGCCGCGCATATCCATTTCATCATCAGCGCGCCGGGCTATGACCCGGTCATCACCCATATCTTCGCGCCCGATTGCCAGTATCTCGCCGAGGACGCGGTCTTCGGCGTGAAGGATTCGCTGATCGCGGATTTCAAGGAGATCACCGACCCGACAAGCGCGGCGGAGCTTGGCTTCACGTCTCCCTACTGGGCGGTGAACTGGGATTTCGTGCTGGCGCGCAAATCGGCGGGTACGGCCTGAGATCCGACATTCCTCCGACACCGCTATAGTTTCGTCCATTTTGGACTAGATCATAGCGCCGCCCTTTTTGGCGCGACCCAGAGGAGGTCTCATGAACGACCACGAATTCCTGCGCGTCTACGATTTCGTCGATCGGCTGAGGACGCCGTTCCTCGGTGTCGCCGATGTCGAGGACGAGGCGTCGTGGCGCATGGTCCATTACATCATGCGATCGGAGCTCGAAGGCTATCCGGTGACGATGAGCAAGCTCGCGCTCGTCTCCGGCCTCAGCCACGGAACGGCGATCCGGCGCATCCAGGATATGATCGGCAAGGGGCTTGTCGAGCGCAGGCCGTCGCCGGACAAGCCGAAGAGCTTCACGCTGCATCCGACGGAGGAGCTGACGACGCTCGCCGTCAACTATGCGGCGGAAACCAAGGCTCTGATCGCGGAGATCCTGGGCGGGCGCGGCACGGAGGAACACGAAACCAACTACTATTTCGGCGCGCCGCGACGCGGCAATCCGGTCATTCCGCCGATCAACCTGCTGAAAAGCCGGGTCACCGAAGGCGTCGAGCTGCAGTTCCTGCTCAACGACGACAATTATTTCGCGGCGATGCGCAACATGTGGTCGGATTTCCGCAACAACCTCGCCAGCGCCAGGAGCTTCAAGCTCGTCCACCAGAACGACCTTTACCGCGAAGGTCTGGCCAACGGCCAGCGCTCGGTGTCGGCCTATGACATCATCGCCATCGACATGCCCTGGCTCGGCGAGTTCGCGGGCAGGGGCCTGGTCATGCCGATCGGCGACATGATCCGCGAATCCGGCATCAATCCAATGGATTTCCATCCGTCGATCTGGTCGACGACGACCTGGCAGAGGGTGGAATACGGGGTGCCGATCTATTGCACCATCGAGGTGCTCGCCTGCCGCAGCGACCTTTTCGACGGTGCCGGTCTCGCCCTGCCCAGGACCTTCGAGGAGGTGATCTCGGCCGGCCGGACCTTCCACAATTCGTCCGCTGAGCGCTACGGCATTGCCTGGAACGCGGCGCGCATGCCGCTCGCGTCAAGCTTCATGTTCTTTCTCGGCTGCTGCGGCCAGACAGTGCTGTCGATCCGGCGCACGCCGACCGGCTACTCGACGGAAAATCTCGACCGCCAGCACATGCGGCCGCAGATCGACAGCGAGGCCGCACTCACCGTGCTTGACTACATGCACAGGCTTCTCGAAATCGCCCAGCCGGGCGCGCTCGATGCGCATTGGGACGATTCCTGCGCGGTGTTCCTGAAGGGCCAGAGCGCCATGGGCTATGTCTGGACCATGCGCGCGGCGCAGTTCGAGGCGGAAGTGCGCTCGGCCGTGAAGCGCCGGGTCTCCTATGTGCCGCAGCCCAGCGGACCTGGCGGCACCAACACGTCGCCGATCGGCGGCTTCCTGCTCTGCATCCCCTCCAACATCGATCCGAAAAGACTGCCGCTGGCAACGGAGGCGCTTGCCTGGATGGCCTCACGCGAAGCGATGAAAGAGCATGTGAAGAACGGTTTTCCGGTTGCGCCGCGCTTTTCGGTGAGCGCGGATCCCGAAGCCACCGGCCGTTCGCAGCTGGTGCGCTTCGTCGGCAACCTCGGCAACCGCAACCTGCTCAGGAACTGGCAGCGGCCGCCGGTTCCCTTCTACACCGACATGGAGCGCATCATCGGCGAGGAAATCCATGACGCATTGTCCGGCGGAAAATCCGACCGGGCGGCTCTGAAGGACGCGCAGAATCGCCTCGACCGGATCATCGACAGCACGATCGGCGTGTGACCATCAAGCTATGGCGCGGATCGAGCCGCCATCCACGCCCCAGACAGAGGACGTGACGAAGGACGCAAGGTCGGAAGCGAGGAAGACGATCACGTTGGCGACTTCCTCGGGCTTGCCGAGCCGGCCGAGCGGGAGCTGACGCAACGACATTTCGTGTTCGACGGCCTTCTGCGGTTCCATGTTGTGGAACTTGCCCATGGTCTCGGCAAACCCGCCCGGCTGCGTCCAGAAAGGCGTCCAGACCGGGCCCGGCGCCACGGCGTTGATGCGGATGTTGTTTGCCCCTTCGCTGCGGGCCAGCCCCTTGGTCAGCGCGAGCACCGCCGCCTTGGAGGCGGAATAGTCGATCGGCACGCCTTCGGGCTGCCGGGCAAGATCGGAAGCATTGTTGACGATCGCACCCTTGCCCTGCTTGCGCATCACCGGCAGCACGATGCGCGTGGTGCGCACATAGCTCATGAAATTGAGCGAGAAGGTCTTGTCCCACTCCGAATCGGTCAGCTGGTCGAAGGTTCGGACCGCGCCCGAGCCGACATTGTTGACGAGGACGTCGAGCCCGCCGCCCAGATGGGCGATCGCGGCGCCGACCTTGTCCTCGATATCAGTGGCGGAGGAGAGATCGGCCTTGAAGGCCGTGGCCTGTCCGCCGGCCGCCTTCACGGCCTCCACTGTTTCGCCGAGGCCCGTGGCATCGATGTCGAGCAGCGCCAGGCGGCTCCCCTCGCGCCCGAAGGCGATCGCGGTTTCCCGGCCGATGCCCTTGGCGGCGCCGGTGATCAGCACCGTCTTGCCCTTGAGATTGGTATCCATCCTATCCTCCCTTATGTCCCGGCGAACTGCGCCATGGTGGTTTCGAAAGAGCGCCGCGCCGCTTCCTCGAGCGGCAGGACGCGGTGTTTCCTGGAGATCACTTCGACCGAGTAGAAACCGTCGAAGCCGGTACGCTGGATCGCGTCGATGAAGGCCGGCGGATCGAGTACGCCTTCGCCGCAAAGCCGCCGCTGATAGATCGTGTCTTCCCAGAGCGTGCCGACGACATCGGCATCGGCGTCGTCCAGTTCGACGGAGACGACATATTGTCGGGGAACCTTGGCCACCGCCTCATAGGGGATGCCGCCGCGGCCGATATGCCAGATGTCCAGCAGCAGGCCGCCATTGCGCTGGGCCGCGCCCTCGACAATGGCGCGCGCGGTTTCCAGCGTGCCGACATTGGAAAACGGCATCACCTCCAGGGCGATGCTGGTTCCGTAGCGCGCCGCATCCTGGCAGATCTCGGCGAAGCTGTCGGTCACATGCGCCAGGTCGATGGTCGTGGCGTCGAATTCCGGTGCGATCTTGACGTCGCGCGCGCCAAGCGCCTCGGCCGCCTCGAACAACTCCCTGCGCACCTTGTCGGAGGCAAGCTTCAGCTCGCCGCCGGAGAACCAGTGGGTGATGAATTCCAGCTCCACATGCGGCATGCCGTTGGCATCGAGAATGCGGCGCATTTCCTCGAGGCCGATCCGTTCGCGCGTGGCCTGGAGGTCGGCGTGAATAAGACCGACGCCCTTGTAGCCGGCCCTGGCCGCCGCCTCGACGCGTTGGGCGAAGGGGAAGGGGCTGATCTCGTTGGGCGCGAAGGGATAGACATCGCCCGCGATCGTCCAGTAGGCGGCAACGAGTTCCGTGTTCTTCATCATGGTTCGCCCCTTCAGACCGATGCGCCTTCGGACCCGGTCCGGAAGTCGAAGCTGGTCGTCAGGCCGCCATCGGCGACGATTTCGGCGCCGTTGAGCGCGGTCGAGGCGTCACAGAGCAGGAAAAGCGCCGCGCGGGCGACTTCGCCCGGATCAAGGATCCGGCCCGAAGGCTGGCGATTGGCGCGCGTGGCAAGGAAGCGGTCCGGGTCGCTGGCCGACTTCATATGCCGTTCGAACAGGCCGGCCAGCATCGGGCCGGGGCTCAGCACATTGGCGCGAATGCCCTGGCGGGCGTGGTCCATGGCCACGGTTCGCGTCAGCTGGCGAACGGCCCCCTTGGAGGCGGCGTAGATCGCGAGTTGCTGCTCGGCGAAGGTCGCGTCAATGCTGGCAACGGCGACGATCGGGCCGCCGCCGCGCGCGATCATCAGCGGCAGCAGCGCGCGGAAGGCAAGCGCCGTGCCGATGAAGTTGACGGACATGGTCTTTTCCATCGCCGCCTTGTCGAACTCCAGCACGGTGCCGACGTTCAGCATGGCGGCCGAGGTGACCAGTCCGAGCGTTCCCGGATCGATGGCGGTCACGGAGCGGGCGATATCGCTCCAGGTCTCCTCAAGGGATACGTCGCCCCGGACATGCGTATAGAGCTCGCTGGAGAGCTCGGAAGGCGCGGGCGCGAGATCGACGCCGATGGTGCGCACGCCGCTCGCGACCAGAAGATGGGCGATCTTGGTGCCCAGACCGGAAGCCGTGCCTGAAACCACGACGAGCTCAGGCAGAACATTGGTAAACAGTGGCTCCTCGGCCATGGGGTACTCCTCGGTTCATAAGTCAGATTGGAAGGCGCGGCGGGAGGCCCGCCGCGCCTGAATGGATCAGCGCCCGATGGCGGCGTCGCAGTCGGAAATATTGGCCTTGGTGATGATCTCGTGCGGCAGGAAGATCTCCTTCTCGACCTTCTTGCCGTCGAGGAGATCGATCACCGCCTTGGCCGCGTATTTGCCGTCATCGATCGGCGACTGCAGCACGGTCGCGTATTGCGTGCCGTCCTTGATCTGGTTGACGCCTTCGATCGAGCAGTTGGACCCGACGAGCACGAGGCTGGCCGGATCGATGCCGGCGCGCTTGGCCGCCACGATCACGCCCGACATCATGTTGTCGGCCTGGGCGTAGACGCCCTTCACCTCGGGACCGACCTGGGTGAAGAGCGCGGCGGCGGCGTCGGTGGCCTTCGTCTGGTCCCAATTGCCGTTCTGCTTGCCGGCGACGACGATGCCCTTGGCCTTCTCGGCCAGCACCTCCTCGAGGCCCTTGGAGCGCGCGATCTGCGGCGGCGTTCCCGGCACACCCTCGACGATGAAGATCTTGCCTTCCGTGCCGAACTTCTTCTCGGCGAAACCCTTGATCATGGCCTCGCCGGCGGACTGGCCGTTGCCGATATCGGAAGGGCCGGTGAAGACGTTCCAATAGTCCGCGTATTTGTCGTCGGGCTTCGAGTTGGTGATGACCAGCGGAATGCCGGCCTGGTTGATCTTGCGCAGCGAGGGCACGATGGCGCTCGCGTCCGCCGGCCAAAGCACGATCGCGGCCGGGTTCTGGGCAAGCGCCTGGTCGACCTGCGATGCCTGCTCGGCGGCATCGAAGTTGGTGATCTTCACGTCAAGATCGATGCCGGCGGCGCTGGCGACTTCCTTGAAGGCGCGCTGGTGGAGGGCGCAGTATTCGCATTCCTCGCTCACCGTCAGCAGGATCACTTTCGATCCCTTGGCACCGGCGAATGCCATGCCGGGCATGGCCAGTCCCGTGAACACGCTGGCCATCAGCGCGAGTTTGGTCAGTTTTGCGGTATTCATGTCGTCTTTCCTCCCGTTTCAGGTTGCACGTCGCCCATCCCCGCCGCCCAACACGGCGCAGGCAGAACTGGGTTTCGTCGGTTACTTCCGCTAGAGCATGATGCCGAAAAGTGTGAAGCGGTTTTCGGACGACATCATGCTCTATCTCTTTGATTTAGAGGCGGATTCAGATTTCAGATCGGCATGATCTGAAATCATCCGACTCTAGGCGGAATGCCTGGCCCGCGATGCCGCGAACCGTTCACTCATCCATGCCCCCAACTGTCCGTCGAGCAGCACGATTCCCATCAGCACGAGCCCGTTCGCGAACAGGATTCCCGTCGCGCCCATGCCCATCAAACTCAGTCCGTTGTTCATCACCGTCAGGATCAGCGAGCCGATCAGCACATGCAGCGGCGAGCCGGCTCCGCCCGACAGGGCCACGCCGCCGACGATGGCCGCCGACACCGCCTGCAGCATGAGATTGTTCCCGGTGGTCGCGGCCGCGCTGGCGAGGCTCATCGAGAGAAGGCTGCCTGCGAGGGCGGCGCAAAGGGCCGAGACGATGAAGACGATATAAAGCGACAGCCCGACCTTCGCCCCGCTCGCCGCCGCCACCAGCCGTTTGCTGCCGATGACGCGGATGTCGCGGCCCATCAGCGTGTGGCGCATGAACAGTCCGGCCAGGAGGAAGGCAGCCAGCGTGATCGCGCCACGCCAGGAGAGGACCGTCAGGATCGGGTTGTCGAGGGCAAAGCCCAGGTCGAAATTGTCGGTGCTGATCACCTTGCCGCCGGCAAGCCAGAAGGCAAACCCCGAAAGCGCCATCATCGAGCCGACGGTGACCACCAGCGAGGATACGTTGAAGCGGTTGACGACGAAGGCGTTGGCCGCGCCGATCACCACCGCGAAGGCCAATGCGACACCCATGCCATGGACGAGATTGCTTCCGCCCGCCACCAGCGTCAGCAGGCCGCCGACCGCGACCATGGAGCCGACGCTGAGGTCGAATTCACCGGCGATCATGGTGAGCGACAGGCCGAGCGCCACCAGGCCGAGCAGCGCGAATGACTGCGTCAGCGCGTAGATGTTGCGGCCGCTGATGAAGGCCGGGTTCCACAGCGCGAAGGCGACGACCAGGGCGATCAGGAGCGCGATGCGCAGCAAGGTGGCCGTGGACATGGGCTGTGACTTCCTTGGGGAGGCCATGGTCATTTCCTCCCGCCGAGCGCCAGCGCGCCGAGAATGACCGAGGCGATCACGACCAGGCCTTTCACGATCAGCTGGATTTCCAGCGACAGGCCCTTGAGCAGCAGGATGTTGGTGATGATGGCCAGGAAAACCGCGCCGATGGCCGCGTCGAGGATGCGGCCCTGGCCGCCCTTGATCGCCACCCCGCCGACGAGCACGGCGGCGATGGCGTCGAAATCCAGCCCGGCACCGAGCTTGAGGTTGCCCTGCGCGGCCTGCGAGCCGTAGAGCGCACCGGCAAAGGCCGCGGCCGCCGCCGCCAGCACATAGGCGATCACCAGGGTTCGTCCGACGCGCAGGCCAGTGAAATGCGCGGCCTTCGGATTGAGCCCGATCAGGCGCAATTCGCGGCCGAAGCGGGTCCGCTCGACGATGAAGCTGAAGACGAGCGCCGCAAGCAGGAACAGCACGATCTGGTTGGGGATGCCGGCCGTGCGGCCGATGCCGAGCCAGCTCGCATCGCCTTGCCCGACAATGGTCAGGCCACCCGAATAGAAGGAGCCGGCGCCGGTGATGATCGAAGCCATCGCAATGGTGGTGATGATCGGATTTGTCTTGAAGACACCCACGGCAATGCCCTGGGCAAGTCCGAACAAGGCACCGACCAACACCACCACGACGATGCTCGGGAGGAGACCAAGATGAAGAAAGGAGGCAAACACGATCGTCGAAACAGCGGCCGTCGCGCCCATCGAAAGCATGAAGAGGTTGCCCGAGAGGGTGATGAACGCCATGCCGACGGCAGCGATGCCGACCGCCGATGTCGAATACATGATCGCCGAAATGTTGGCGCTCGACGCAAAGCCGGGCACCGCGGCACTGGCCCAGATGGCCAGAAGGATGGTGCCGATCCATACGGCCGTCGATTGCACACGCTCGGGGCTCAGCAATGCCGCGCCCACCGACTTCATCTCGAGAGCGGCCAAGCCGGAACCTCCGCTTCCTGTCCTTGTTTCGATGCTCATGCCGCCCTCGCCATGCCTGGTCCGCGCAGGACGTCACCCAGGATCGAGTCCATGGCGGTTTCCTCGACCGGCAGATCGTTGACGATCTCGCCGCGAAAAACGGTGATCACGCGCTGCGACAGTTCGCGGATTTCCTCGAGGTCGGTCGAGAAGAACAGGACGACCAGCCCCTGGCGCGCGAGCGCCTGGAGCTCGCGGTAGATCTCGGTCCGCGCCCCCACATCGACGCCGCGCGTCGGCTCGTTGAGAACCAGCACTTTCGGCTCCAGCGCGACGGACTTGGCAATGGCGACCTTCTGCTGGTTGCCGCCCGAAAGCGTCGACGCCGCCGACGGCAGCCGCCGGCCGTCGATCTGGAAACGGCGCGCAAGGTCCAGCGCCCGCTTGCGGGCCTCGCCGAGGGAAAGCACGCCGGCGCGGTTCAGGCGGTCGAGTATGGCGGATGTGAGGTTGACCTCGATCGGCGCGCCGAGGAACAGGCTCTTGCCGCCGCGATCTTCCGGGACATAGGCAATGCCGCGGGCCATCGCCGACGACAGCGAGGTGACGTCGATGGCGGTGCCATTCAGGAACACTGTGCCTTCATGGCGGCTTTCCAACCCTGCCAGCGTCTCGATCAGTGCATTGGCGCCCGATCCAAGCTGGCCGATGACGCCGACGACTTCGCCGGCGCGGAAATCCAGCGTCACCGGCCGGTATTTTCCGGCCACCGCGAGCGCCTTGAGTTCAAGGACCTTGGCGGCCTGCTGGAGATCGGCACGGTCACGCACCGAATGGGCGGATTTTATCTCCCGGCCGATCATCTCGGCGACCAATTCCTCGTTGGTCCACTGCGCCGTCGGTTTGGTCAGAACCCGCTGGCCGTTGCGGAACACGGTGACGCGGTCGGTGAGCGCGAAGATCTCGGGCAGGCGATGGCTGATATAGATGACGGCGGTGCCGTTTTCGCGCAGCCAGCGGACCGTCTTGAAGACGCGCTGGATCTCGGCGTCGGAAAGGCTCGCGGTCGGCTCGTCCAGGATCAGGATGCGGGCGCCGCGCATGACGGCGCGGCAGATTTCGAGCAGCTGCTGTTCGGCGATCGCCAGGCAGCCGGCCTCGATATCGAGCGGCACCTCCGCCAGGCCGAGCTGGTCGAGGGTCTGGCGCGCGCGGGCGGCGTAGCGCTTGCGGATATAGAGCTGGCCGACATCGGGATCGCCCAGAAGAACGTTGTCCAGAACGGACAGATGCGGGATGATCGACAGTTCCTGGTAGACGACCGAGACCTGCCTGACGCTGGTCAGTTGCCCCGGCTTGAGCAGATTGCCATCAACGCGGATCTCTCCTTCGTCCGGGCTCATCAGCCCGGCGATCATCCGCACCAGCGTGCTCTTGCCGGCACCGTTCTCGCCGCACAGCGCATGGATCTCACCGGCTTCGAGATCGAAGTCGACGCCTTTCAGAGCCTGGACTCCTCCGAAGGATTTCCGCAGGCCTCTGACCGTCAGAACGGCTGGCGTCTCCATGATTTCCTCCCACAACCGTTTGAAACGGCGTGAGGGCTACGCTACAGAATGACGGTGGGTGCGATGGCGGCAATTTTGTCCAGATTGGACTAACGGATCTGCAGTGCCGTCGATGTGCCGCGGGGCCTGGTCCAAGACGGCGGCGATCACGCCCACCAGTCCTGCCTGCCGACGCTAGGCCGTCTCACGCGATCAGGTCGGGACCGATCTGGCTGAACGCCGGCATGCCCGCGAGCTTCAGGCCGTTGGCGATGTCGTCCAGCAGGATGTCGAGCACCCTGGCCACGCCGGCTTCGCCGGCCGCCGCTCCAAACAGGGCGGCTCGGCCGATCGCCGCGGCGGCAGCGCCGCGCGCCCTGGCCTTGATCACGTCCATTCCGGTGCGGATGCCCGAATCGATCAGGATCGGAACCTCGGCGGCCACCGCCTGGCGGATGGCGGGCAGCGCATCGATGCTTGATATGGCGCTGTCGAGCTGGCGGCCGCCATGGTTGGAGACCCAGATGCCGTCGGCGCCGGCCGCCACCAGGCCTGCGGCATCGGCGGGGTGCAGGACGCCCTTTACCAGCAGCCGGCCCTTCCACCAGTCGCGGATCCGGCGGAAATCATCCCAGTCGAAACCGGCGTGGAGATTGCTGCCGACACGCGCGGCGATGGTCAACCCGGCGCTGGTGTCGCCAAGATAGCCGCGAACGTTCTCGAACTGGGGCAGCCCGCCGCGCAGCAGGCGCAGCGACCAGCCGGGATGAAGCATGCCTTCCCAGAGATGGCGAGGCGAGGGGCGCAGCGGGATCGATATGCCGTTCCTGATATCCTTTTCGCGTTTTCCCCCGGCCTGCAGGTCGACGGTCACCACCAGCGTCGAATAGCCGAATTCTTCCGCCCGCCGCACAAGCTCGCGGTTGAAGTCGAATTCCCTGAGCACATAGAGCTGAAACCAGAGCGGCCCCTGCACGGCCCTGGCCATGCGTTCGATGCTGGTCGTCGACATGGTGGACAGCGTGTAGGGAATGCCGCGCGCGGTCGCCGCCCTGGCGATGGCGATGTCGGCCCGCGGCCAGACCAGCGCGCATGAGCCCATCGGGCTGATCACCAGTGGTGTGGTGAAGGTTTGCGACCATAGCGATGTGGTCAGGTCCGGCCGCGATACGTCGGTCAACACGCGCGGCAGCAGCCGGATACGCTCGAAATCGGCGCGGTTGGCGCGAAGCGTCAATTCCTGTCCTGCCCCGCCATCGACGAATTCGAAGATCGACTTCGGCAGGCGGCGGCGGGCAAGGGTGCGGAAATCGTCGACTGAAACCCTGCGCGCGAGAGCGCCCATCTCAAACCCCGCCTGTTTCGAGCGTCGTGCCCGTCCGCTTGAGGCGGCCGGCAAGGAGGCTGAGCTCGGCATAGGCCTTGCCGGCGTCCGGATGCCAAGAGCGCACCGCCGCCTCCTGTTGCGCGACGATCGCGAGATCGCCGCGCGCCGCCGGCCCGGTCAGCGCCGCGGCCGGCCCCAGCCTTCCGACATTCTCGGCCGTGGCGGCAAGCAGGCGCGCGTTCAGTTGCCCGATGATTTCCTCTGGAACGCCGGCGCGCGCCCAGGCTTCCCGCGCCACCGCCTGCAGCACCACGGTGAAATTGTTCGAGAACACGGCGGCCGCGTGGTAGATCGCCTTGTGTTGCGAGCTGAGCGGAAACGGCTGGCCGCCAATGTCGCGTATCAGCGCATCGACAACCGTAACAGCCTCGGTATCGCCTTCGACGCCGCAAAGTGTCCCTTCGAACTGTCCGACAGCCCTTGCCGGATCGGCGAATGTCAGCACGGGATGGACGCTAGCCAGATGCCAGCCGAGGGCACGCAAGGGCTGCATCTCGGCCGCCGGCAGGAAGCCGCTGCAATGCACGGCGATGGAGGGCCGGTCCGGGGCCAGTTCCGCAAGCCGGGCCGCCACGTCCGCGATCCGCGTGTCCGACACGGTGAGCAACCAGAGATCGGCCGGTCGCATGTCGGCAAGCGCGGAAACGGCGGTTCCCGCGCCGATGAATTGAACCGCCCGGGAGGCAGCCTCCACGTCGCGGCCTGCAATGTCCTGAACCTCGTGCCCGCCGGCCAGGACGATCCGGCGCATGAGGGTCTGGCCCACCTTGCCGGGCCCAATCAGATTGATCTTGAGCTTCGTCATTTCAGCCTCATTCGACATTGGCCGAAGGCTATAGGATCGGCTTTGGCAAAGCAGGCGCAAACTTGTCCCGGCCAGCGGCTCTGGCGTGAGACCTCACGCCGCGGCCGCGAGCCGGTCGCAGACTGAATGGGTTATCTGGCGGGTGGACGCGCTGCCTTTCAGGTCGGCGCTGAGCAGGCCGCCGGCAAGGCAGGCTTCCGTCACGCTTCGGATGCGCCCGGCTGCCTGGTTGAGCTTCGCGTCGCCATGCTTGTGGCCGAGCCAGTCGAGCATGGAGGCGGCCGACAGGATGGTGCCATAGGGATTGGCGATGCCCTTGCCGGCAATGTCGGGCGCCGAGCCGTGCGCTGCCTGGAAGAAGCCGTTGGCGTCGCCGATCTCGGCCGAGGGCGCCATGCCCATGCCGCCGACGGTGGCGGCGGCAAGGTCGGACAGGATGTCGCCGAACATGTTCTCGCTGACGATGACATTGAAGTGGCCTGGCTTCAGCACGAGGTGCATGGCCATGGCGTCGACCAGCGCATATTCGGTCGCGATGTCGGGATAGTCCTTGGCCACCTCGTCGAAGACCGAGCGGAAAAAGGCATAGCTGCGCAGCACGTTGGCCTTGTCGCAGCAAGTCACCCGGCGCACGCCGTCGCGTGGCGCGCCGTCCGACTGGCGTGCCAGTTCGAAGGCCTTGCGGACGATACGTTCGATGCCGGTGCGGGTCTGCACCAGCGTATCGACCGCGACCTCGCCGCGCAGCCGCGCGCCCGAGCCGCGCGCGGCGTAGAGCCCTTCGCTGTTCTCGCGCAGGATGATGTAGTCGATGTCGCCGGCCTTGACGCCGCGCAAGGGACTCTCAACACCCTCGAAGAGCCTGATGGGGCGGATGTTGGCGTAGAGGTCGAGTTCGAAGCGCAGCTTGAGCGTGAAATCCAGCCCCGCTTCGGTGCCGTCGGGATGGACGACGCCGGGCAGGCCGCCCGCGCCATGCAGGATGGCGTCCGCCGCCCGGCAGGCCAGGAAGGTCGGTTCGGGAAAGCTCTGGCCGGTCTTCAGGAAATGCTCGGCGCCGGCCGGATATTCGCTGAAGCGCAGCGGGCTGTCGGGCCCGAGCGCGGCCTTCACCACCTCGATCGTGGCGGCGCAGACTTCCGGGCCGATGCCGTCGCCATGCACCACGGCGATCTCGTAGATATCCTTCATCGCCAAAACCTCACGGACAACAGTTTCTCAGATGCACTTGCCGCCATCGACGTTGAGGTCGACGCCGGTGATCATGCTGGCCTCGTCCGAGCACAGGAAGGCGGCGGCATTGCCCATGTCCTGGGGCGTCGACAGCCGGCCGATCGGGATGGTGGCGACGACGCGGGCGCGATTCTCCTCGCCGGAGCCGATGAAGGTCGACAGCAGCGGCGTGTCGCCGGCGACCGGGTTGATGGCGTTGACGCGGATGCCGAAGGGGGCGAGTTCCACCGCCATGGCCCGGGTCGCGGCGATCGCCCAGCCCTTGGAGGCGTTGTACCAGGTGAGGTTCGGGCGCGGCGAGACGCCGCCTGTGGAGGCGACGTTGAGGATCGCGCCCGACTTGATGGATTTGAAATGCGGCACCACGGCGCGCGAGCCATTGTAGATCGAGCGCATGTTGACGTTGGCGATCCTGTCGAACAGGCCCTCGTCCATCGTCTCCAGCGGCAAGGGCGGCTGGGCGACGCCGGCATTGTTGACCAGAATGTCGAGGCCGCCAAAGGCCGACCGGGCGAGATCGGCGGCCGCCTCGAAGCTTTCCAGTGTCGAGACGTCACCGGTGATCGGCCGCACCTTTTCGCCGATCTCGCTGGCGACCCTGGCCGCTGCCGCCTCATCACGGTCCATCAGCACGACCAGGGCGCCCTCGGCGACGAATTTCCTGACGATGCCTTCGCCAAATCCCGAACCGCCACCGGTGATGATGGCGACCTTGCCAGCAAGTCTCATATCTGTTCCTCCGTTGCCGGCACCATCGGGGAAGTCGCCGTGATTGCACAGTCCGATTATCTGAACGCCCTTTTAGCTTTCCTTGTTTGAGGTCCCCGGCAGCGGGAGTAATAGTCGCCACGGAATTCGTGAGGAGGACGCGATGACGCTGAATTTCGACCCGAGGGCGAAGGCCACGACGCTCTACCATGGCGAATTCCGGCCGATGTTCATCGGCGGCAAGTGGGTCGCGGCGCAGTCCGGCCAGGAAATGCAGGCGCTCAACCCGGCAACGGGCGAGGTGCTGGCGACGGTGCCGCGCGGCGGCGCGGCCGACATCGATGCCGCGGTCAAGGCGGCACGCGCGGCGTTCGAAGGACCTTGGTCAAAATTCTCGCCCTACGAGCGGCAGTGCGTGCTGCTGCGCATCGCCGATCTGTTCGAGACGCATTGGGAAGAGCTCAGCGTTTCCGACACGCTCGACATGGGCCTGCCGATCACGCGCACGCTGGCCAACCGGCGCCGCGTCATCGGCATGCTGCGCTTCTATGCCGGCATGGCGACAGCGCTGCATGGCGAATCCATCGACAATTCGATCCCAGGCGAGATCGTCTCCTTCACAAGGCGCGAGCCGGTCGGCGTCGTCGGCGCGATCATTCCCTGGAACGCGCCGACCGCCGCCTCGATCTGGAAGATCGCGCCGGCGCTCGCCACCGGCTGCACCATCGTGCTGAAGCCCTCCGAGGATGCGTCGCTGACGCCGCTTTTGATCGCCAGGCTGATGCAGGAAGCCGGCGTGCCCGACGGCGTCGTCAACATCGTCACCGGCACCGGGGCCGAGGCCGGCGCGCGGCTGGCCGAACACCCAGACGTCAACAAGATCGTCTTCACCGGCTCGACGCTGACCGGCCAAGCCATCGCGCGGGCAGGGGTCACCAATCTCAAGCGCGTGTCGCTGGAACTCGGCGGCAAGTCGCCGATCATCGTCTGCCGCGACGCCGACATCGACAAGGCCGTTCCGGTCGCGGCGATGGCGGTGTTCGTGCATTCCGGCCAGATCTGCATCGCCGGCTCGCGGCTGTTCGTGGCGCGCGAGATCCACGACGAGTTCGTGCGCCGGGTGGCCGAATTCGCCAGCAAACTGCGCATAGGCCACGGCATCGAGGCGGAGACCGAAATCGGGCCGCTGATCAATGCCAGGCAGGCCGGCAAGGTGGAGGGCTACATCAAGGCCGGCAGCGCCGAGGGCGCGGAACTGGTCGCCGGCGGCTCGCGGCTGACGGGCGAGCTCTACGATGGCGGCAATTTCATCGCGCCGACGGTCTTCGGCGCGGTGTCGGACAAGATGACCATCGCGCGCGAGGAGATTTTCGGGCCGGTCATTTCCGCGATGCCCTTCGACACGCTCGACGAAGCGGTCACGCGCGCCAATGCGACGCCCTATGGGCTGGCGGCCGGTATCTTCACCACCCATCTCGGCACCGCGCACAAGTTGGCGCGGCGCATCAAGGCCGGCTCGGTCTGGGTCAACATGTACCACGCCATCGATCCCGCCGTGCCGTTCGGCGGCATGAAGATGTCCGGCTACGGCCGCGAGGGCGGCATCGAGCACCTGCACGAGTATCTGGAGACGAAGGCAGTCTGGATCCAGACCGACTGACGGGGTGTGCCGGTATTCAGGTGAGGCCGGCCTGCAAATGGCTGATGCCTGCGCTTCCGCGCTCACGTACGAAAAGTACGCTCCGCTCCGGTTCTCGGCATCAGCCATTTTCGACTCGGCCTGACCTGAATCTCGACACACCCCTGGCGTGCGCGCTGGGTGGGCGGTGCTCAGTGTGCCAGTTCGCGCAGGTTGGTGCGGATGAGGTTCATCAGCTGTTCGGAAAAGGAGTGGTGCACGTAGCCCCGCGCCGTGATGATGCCGACGGAGCGGTGGGCGTCGCGGTGGTCGATCGGCACGACGCGCATGCGCTCGTCATTGCGCGAGATGGCGATGCCGGGCACGACGCAGACACCCAACCCTGAGGAGGCGAGCGCCACCGCGGTCTGCGCGCTCTCGACCTCGTATTGCGGCTTGAGCTCGATGCCTTCGGCCGCCGTCAGCCGGTCGACGAGGCCGCGCACCGCCGTCTTGCGGTTGAGCAGGATCAAGGGATAGCGCAGCAGGTCGGAGAGCAGCAGCTTCTTCTCGCCGCCGTATATTTCGGTGGGAATGCAGGCCATCAGCGGATCGTCGAGGATGGATTCGAACTGGAAGTCGGTCAGGTTCGGCAGTTCGGGGCCGATGTAGAACTCGACCTCCTGCTGCTGCAAAAGGCCAAGGGCCGCCTGCGGCGGGGTCTCGATGACCTCGACGACCGAGCGGGGATAGCGCAGCTTGAAGGTGGCCAATATGTCGCCCAGCCGGCTCGCGGCAAGCGTCGGGGCACAGGCGATCTGCACCTTGCCCTTGCGCCGCGCGGCGATCTCGGTCAGCCGGTCGAGGCTGGTCTGCACCTGCGACATCGCATTGGCGATCTCCTCGAACAGGACCTGGCCCTCCGGCGTCAGGCTGGCGCGCTGCGCGGTGCGGATGAAGAGCGAGATGCCGATCTGCTCCTCGAGGTCGCGGATCTGCATGGAGACCGCCGATGGCGAGCGGTTGCTCTCTTCGGCGGCACGACGGAAGCTGCCGTTTTCGGCGGCTAGCAGGAACGTCTGCAGAAGTTTGAGGTTGATGCTCGACATGTCCGCTCGGGCAGGTGATCTGACCTCCTGACCTATTCAGACGCGGAACCGATTGCAAGGCAATAGGGCTGGCCAGGCATTGGTCCTGGCTTAGCCAGCGAACCTTTTTCCTCTTGGCGGCGCTCAGTGCACGGCGGCGAACATGACGCGTTCCTCGGTCGCTTCCGACAGCATCATCTCCTCGACCACACGGCCGCGCTTGACGACCAGGATGCGGTCGGAAACGGCAAGGATTTCAGGCAGATAGGAAGAGATGACGACGACGGCCATGCCCTGGTCGGCGAGATCGCTGATGAGCTGGTGGATCTCGACGATGGCGCCGACGTCGACGCCGCGCGTCGGCTCGTCGAAGATCACCAGTTTCGGCTTCTGGATCAGCGACTTGGCGATCACGACCTTTTGCTGATTGCCGCCGGAAAGTTCGATCATCCGGGCGCGGTCGCTGGTCTGCCGCAGGCTGAGCCGCTCGCCCCATTCGCGGGCAAGCTGCCTGGCGCGCGCCAGCGACACCATCGAGACCGGGTTGGCGCCTTCGGTGAGTTCACCGATCTGCAGGTTCTCGCCGGCCGTCATGGTCTCGAAGAAGCCGTCGAGCTTGCGGTCCTCTGTGACATAGACGATGCCGTCGCGTACCGCCGGCCTCGGTACGCGGTAGCGCACCGACTTGCCAAGCAGGCGGATTTCGCCGCCGTGGAAGATGTTGCGCTTCAACAGGCCGGCAACGACCTTGGCCATTTCCGTGCGGCCGGCGCCGACGAGGCCGAACATGCCGGTAACCTGGCCCGAAAAGACCGAGAAGGACGAGTTACGCACCAGGCCGGCACAGGACAGGTTCTCCACCGAAAGTACCTTGTCGCCATAGGGCCGCGCCGCGCGCTTGACCTCGCCATGCAGCGTTTCGGTCAGGGTGCGGCCGACCATCGCCTGCACGATGGTGGCGCGCGTGAAGCCCTTGGCGTCTCCGGAAGCGACGATCTCGCCGTCGCGCATGACGGTGATGCGGTCGGCGACATCAAGCGCCTCTTCCAGCGCGTGGCTGATGAAGATGATGGCGATGCCTTCCTTGACCAGGCGCTGCAGCAGGTTGAAGAAGTGGCTCTTCTCCTCAGGCGTCAGCGTCGCGGTCGGTTCGTCGAAGATGATGACGCGAGCCTTGTGGTGGACGGCGCGCGCGATCTCCACCATCTGCTTGTGCGCCGCGCCCAGCGTGCTGACCTGCGCGGTCGGGTCGACCTGAAAGCCCATGCCGGCGAGGAATTGCCGGGCCTGGATGTAGAGGCCGCGCAGCCGGTTGAACATCTTCTCCTCGCCGAGATAGAGGTTCTGCGCAACTGTCATGGCCGGCACCAGATTGGTCTCCTGGAACACCATGGCGATGCCGGCGCGCAACGCTTCGGCGGGCGTGGCGAAGGACACGTCCTTGCCGTCGAAGGTCATCTTGCCCTCGGTCAGCTTGAACACGCCCGCCATGACCTTGGTCAGCGTCGACTTGCCGGCGCCGTTTTCGCCGAGCAGCGCGTGGATCTCGCCCTTGCGCAGGTCGAAGTTCACGTTCTTGAAGGCGGGGATGCGCGAGAAGGCCTTGGTGGCGTCCCTGAGCTCGATGATGTTATCCGACATCGCTTAACCCCGCTTGCCGCCGGCGGCGCCTGCCACGCGCACCACCCTCGAGCCGCCGCGCGAGGCGACCAGCAGGTCGTCACCCGCCTCGCAGGCGCTCACGGTGCCGTGCACCGTGCCGTCGGCGCGCGAATGGAAACTCGACAGCGGCTTCATGTTCTGGTCGCAGTGCACCACCAGCCCGTAGGATCGGGTGACCGCGTAAGGCTTCAGCACATTCATCTGCTTGAGCTGGCTGCCCTGCATCGGTTCACGGTAGTCGCGCCATGAACTCAGCGACGGCGCCATCCAATAGGCTTCGGGGACCTCGGCCAGCATGCGTTTGCGGTAGGCCTCCTCGCGCAGGATGAACTCCACCAGCTGGTTGCGGACGGAGTAGAAGGTCAGCCAGTAGCCGGCATTGAAGGCGGGCGCGATGCGCGCGGGATAGGCCGGAAGGTGTTCCAGAACCGGCATTGTCGCCTTGGTGGCAAGGTCGATGGCCAGCACGCGATGGCGCCAGGCTTCGGTGACGTAAATGCGGTTCGAGCCGGTGGTGGCGATGCCGGCCGGCCAGGCGAGGCCGTCACGGATCAGTTCCAGCCGGCCGCTCTTCAGGTCAAGACGCCAGAGCGAACCGGAAGCGTTCTTCTGCATCAGGTCGCGGCGCCAGCCGGCCGCGGGTACCGACGCCGAGCCATTGGCGATCAGCAGGCTATTGCTGTCGAGGAAGGTGAGGGCGGTGATGCAGGAGAGCCGCCGCGCTTCGTCGCCTGTTGCCTCGCGCCCGTCATGCAGGCCGCCACGAATGACGACACCCTTGCCGTCGATCGCCAGCGCGGTCATGCCGCGGGCATGGGCAAGTGCCGTGATCTCACCGGGGAGTTCCCGCAGCACCTCCGCATGGCCGTCGGCCCCAAAGCGCACCAGCGAGGCGGCACTGGTCGCCAGCACGCCCTTGTCGGTGCGCACGAGATTGTCAGCCTCGGCGAGGCTGGCGAAGGTCTCGGCTTCCTCGAGGCCCTGGTTGGGCAGCAAGGGGCCGTCAAGCGTCGGCACCGTCACCGCCCAGTCGCCACGGCCGAGAAAACGGTCGAAAAGCTGGCTCACGGCGCTCATGCCTTTTTACCCCAGTAGGAATCCGAGCTGAACCAGTTGGGATCGACGCCCTTGAGCGGCAGCGTGCCCATGCGGTTGTTGAAGATGCCGCAGAGATAGAGCACGCCCTTGTGCTCGCGCATCGAGGTGATCATCGGATGCTTCTCGCCGGCGCGGTCCCAGAGGCTTTCGAGAATCTGGCCCTTTTCGTCGAAACGCAGCACGCAGCCGGTGTTGAGGTTGGGCATCAGCCAGGCATCTTCCGAGACGCGCCGCGCCATGCGGCGGCGGAAGCCCGGCATTTCCAGCGACAGGTCGAGCGCCGGCGTGCGCATCCCCATCAGGGCCAGCCAGTAGGTGCCGTCCGAAGCCCTGTTGATGTTGTCGGGATAGCCGGGCAGGCCCTCGATGACACGCTCGACCTTGCCCTTCTTCGGGCCGTCGAAATAGTAGCGGCTGATGCGGCAGGCCCAGCTTTCGGCGAACAGCACGGACTGGCCGTCGAAGGCCGTGCAGATGCCGTTGGGGAAGACCAGGTTCGACAGCAGCGTGCGGGTCGAGCCGGATTTCGGATCGTGGACGATGATGCGCCCGTTGCCGCGGCTTTCCAGCGCATCGGCGTACCAGTCATGCATCTCGAAGCGCACGGTGGCCTCAGAGAAGACGATGCGGCCATCGGGCAGGATGTCGCAGTCGTCGGCGAGCTTCATGGTCGAGTCGTCGACGACCGATGTCAGCGAGCGGTTGGTCTCGGCCGTCAGCAGCTTCACATCGCCATTCGGAGCGACCCGGTAGAGGCCCATGCCGGCGACGCAGATGACCAGATTGTCGTCGCGGTCGAAGGCCATGCCGAGCGGCGAACCGCCGATATGGGCGAACACTTCGCTCTCGGTGTAATGCGGCGGCTTGAAGCGCAGTATGTCGCCCTGGCGGGTGCCGGTGTAGAGCCGGTCCTGGCGGTCGAAGATGACATCCTCCGCGCCGTCGAGGACGCCAAGGCCGATGACGCCGACATCCTTCAGCCTGTCGTTCACCGCTATCGGCGTGCCCGGCGCGGTGGAGATCGGCTCGCGCATCTTGGCGAAGGTCGGCGAGATGTAGACGCTGCGCAGGATCTTGTGACGGTTCTTCACCCAGCGGACGTCGAGCAGGACCGAGAACAGCAGCACGAGACCGAGGATCAGGTAGTTGACCGGGCCGGACACGGCCAGGGCGAGCAGGCTGTTCGACAGGACGAGCACGAAGATCGTCCCCATCAATGCCTTGGCCACCGAGCCGCGCCCGCCGCCAAGCGAGATGCCGCCGAGCACCGTCGCGGTCAGCACCTGCAGTTCGAGCCCGGTGCCGATATCGGAAGCGGCACTGCCGATGCGGGCCGAGAAGAAGAAGCCGGAGAGCGCGACCAGCACCGAGCACAGCACGTACGCGCTGAACAAGGTGAAGCGCACATTGATGCCGGCATTGTAGGCGGAACGGCGCGCGCCGCCGACCGCGAACAGCCGCCAGCCATAGCGGGCGCGCGACAGGACGAGATGGATCACCAGCGCGATGACCACGAAGACGACGAAGGAGGTCGGCACGCCCCAGATCGTGCCGAAGCCGAGAAAATCATAGATCGGCGAATCCGGCCCGCTGGTGACGATCGGCGTCGAGACCCGCGGGAAGATGACGTCGAAGGTCGAGCGGTAGATGATGAGCGTCACCAGCGTGGTCAGGAATGCCCGCATGCGCAGGAAGCCTACCAGGAAGCCGTTGATGGCGCCGCAGACGATGCCCAGCCCGAGGCAGGCCAGCAGGCCGGTGCCGAAACTCCATTGCCCGACATTCATGCCGTAGAGCGTCACCAGCACGGCCAGAGCGAAGGTCGAGCCGACCGACAGGTCGATGCCGCCCGAGACCATGACGATGGTCATGCCGAGCACGACCAGGCCGAGCTCGGCGGTCTGGCCGCTGAGATTGGTCAGCGTCGCGACGCTCCAGAAGCCCGGCACGATCGAGCCGAAGATCGCGCACAGAATGACCAGCGCCGTGAAGGGGATGACGCTGTCGATCCACTTCTTGGTCAGGATCTCCCCGACCACGTGGTCGGGGAGCAGGCGGTAGCGCCAGCGCACA
The DNA here is from genome assembly GCF_013170705.1 of Mesorhizobium loti. Classification (NCBI taxonomy): domain Bacteria; kingdom Pseudomonadati; phylum Pseudomonadota; class Alphaproteobacteria; order Hyphomicrobiales; family Phyllobacteriaceae; genus Mesorhizobium; species Mesorhizobium loti. The sequence goes on from NZ_CP033334.1 coordinate 3,149,599, forward strand.
AGGCTTTCGGCCATGCTCATCAGGACAGTCCGTTACTTGAGCTCGTCCAGCTTCCAGCAGTTCCTGCCGGTGGCATTGGTCTTGTCGACACGGGTGATCGGACCGAAGAAGATGGTCTTCTCGCTGCCCGCCTGCCGCTCGGGATGCTGCAGCAATTCCGAAATCTGCTGCGCGGCGATCTCCGCCTGGATGGGCGAGTTGAAGTTGAAGATCACATCGAGCAGGCCGTTCTTGATGCTCTCGCAGCCGGTGGCGCTGCCCGCGCCATTGGTGACGATGGTCACCTGGTCCTGCTTGCCGGCGGCCGCGACAGCGGCACCGGCGCCGACTTCGGCGTTGTCCCAGATGCCCATGATACCGCACAGGTCCGGATGCTGCTGCAGGACCGTCTCGGTGATCTGGCGGGCCTTTTCGCTCATGTAGTCGGCCGGCTGGTCGGAGACGAGCTGCAGTTCGGGATTGGCCTTCAGCACCTCATCGATGCCGGTGCGCATGTAGATGTTGGCCGCACCCGTCTGCACGCCGGCAAGCCAGACCACCTTGTGCGAGACGGCATTCGGCCCGGTGCAGTGCTTGGCCAGTTCGCCCATTTCGAGGCGGCCCATCTCGATCCAGTCATTGCCGACATAGGAGTCGGTCTGGGTCGCCGACTGCATGTTGACCTGCAGCACCTTGATGCCGGCGGCCTGCGCCTGCTTCAGCAGGCGGGCATAGGTCTGCACGTCGGGGTTCTGCACGATGATCAGGTCCGGCTTCTCGGCGATGGCGCCCTGCATGGCGCGGATGCCGGCATTGGTGTCGCCGTTGGGGTCACGCACTTCGATGCTGAAGCCATAGCGGGCGGCATGGCGCTGCCACACCACCACCCAGGACTGGTTGAGGTCCATGCCTTGCGAGATCGGCACGAAGATCACCTTCTTGCCCTTGAGCGATTCCAGGTAGGGCGCACGCCCGACCTGGTCGGTTTCCTGCGCGGTGGTGACGTTCGCGGCGCTGAGCAGTGTCAGCGCCGTCAGGCCCGCGAACAGGCAGTTCTTGAACAACTTCATGGTTTCCTCCCTGATTGATGTTTCGGCTTGATGTTTTCAGATGTCGCCGCTTTGCGAGGTCTGCTCGTCACGCGGATTGATGATGGCGTCGATCGCCAGCGCACCCAGCAGGATCACGCTCTTGATCAGGTTCTGGCTGGTGTAGCTGAAGTTCAGGATGGTCATGCCATTGGTCAGGATGCCGACCAGGATGGTGCCGACGATGACGTTGCGCACACCGCCCTGGCCGCCGGAGAGGCCGATGCCGCCCAGCACCACGACCAAGAGCACGTCGTAGATCAGGCTGGAATTGTAGAGGCGCGTGTCGATGCCGGTGACAAGCCCCAGCATGATGATGCCGGCGGTAAAGGCGATGAGCGCGCTCAGCACATATTGCGTCACGATGATCGGGCGCGTCGGGAGGCCGGTGGTGCGGGCCGCGTTCGGATTGTCGCCGGTGGCGTAGACCAGCCGTCCAAAGCGGGTCTTGCGCAGGAAGAAGCCCATCAGCGCCGCCACCGCCGCGAAGATGACCACGACCATCGGGATGCCGAGGATGGTGCCGCTGCCGATGAATTTCAGCCAGGCGATGTTTGATGGCGCATAGAGCACGTCAGAGGCAAAGACGATGCGGCCCGAGCCATAGACCGAGGAGGCGATGGCCAGCGTGGCGAAGATCGGCGGGATTTCGGCAATCGCCACCATGATGCCGGTGAACAGGCCGATGGCCGCCGCAAGAAGGGCGCCGCAGACCACGGCCAGCGTGAAGTCCACGCCCCAGGTGGAAATCCAGATGCTGAAGGCGACGCCGACCACCATCACCGCCACCATGGTGAGATCAATGCCGCGGCCGACGACGATGAAGCCCATGCCGACCGCCAGCGTGCCGAGGATCGAGACGTTCTTGAGGATGGCAATGATGTTGCCCTGGGTCAGGAAATTGTTGAGCGTCGCGGAGAAGACGAGGAAGAGGATGACCGAGATCGCGACGACGACGAGCTCCTGGGACATCTTGATGCCCATGCGCGCGCCGTCGGATTTGCCCGAACCAGCCAATTTCATTCCTCCCTCGCTGCCAGCCTCAAGCGGCAGCTTGCCCGAGCGGCGTTGCCGCTCCGGCGTTTCCTCCACAGCCCTGAGCCGGCTGCCTCCCTGAAGACCATTGCGGCTCGGGGCGGAAGGGGCAATTTCGATTTTCTGATGCGCTGTGCAGTTCGCTCCGGCGGACGGCAAATCGCGGGACAGGTAAACCGCTGCCTGGTAACCTTTGTTCGGCTGGTGATTTTGCCTATATAGGAATGCAAATGGCCAGAAGGGTGTTGCCGATGACGACGAAACGCTTTGCGATCTGCGCTCTTGCCCTGGCGATGGCCTGTGGCGTGTCCGCGCCGGCATTTGCCGGAGCCAAACATCGCCACCACCACACCCAGAGCCAATACTACAGCCAGGCTGGGTCCGAACGCTACGTTCCCGCCGATGACGATCTCATCGGCTTCCTGTTCGGTGGCCCGCGCTATTACGACCGGCAGCTTTTCACGACCGCCGCCGGCGCCTGCTCCTACGACAGGGTGAGCCCGGACGCGAACGCGACGAACAAGATCAACGACCATCACTGCGGGAAATGAAGGCCGGAGAGGTTCAGGCTGCTCCCCATCCCGCAAAGCGGTCGGGGCGCAGCCATTCCTGGCCTGGATTACCGTCGCCGGAAAGCACGGCATCGACCAGCCAGCGCGCCGTGGTTTCCGGCTGCCTTGCAATCAGCGCCGCACGATGTTGCCGGCCAGTGCCGGTTCCCCGCGGTTAGTCGTGGCGTCTACGACGCTCGCATCAGTTTGCCGTATCGCTTGACCAGCCGGTCGCGCTTCAGGCGTGTCAGCCTTTGCGTCCAGAAGAGCCCGTCCAGCTGATCGATCTCATGCTGGTGGCAAACCGCCAGCAGGCCATCGGCGTCCTCGAACCGCTCGTTGCCATCCAGATCCTGATAGCGGACCCGTATGCGGGCGTGGCGCTCGACGTCCTCCGTGACGCCGGGCATCGAAACACTGCCTTCCGCCTGACGGATCATTTCGGTCGAGGCCTGGATGATCGACGGATTTACATAGATCCCCGGTTTTGCGGCGGAAGGAAGCTGGATCACGACCAGGCGTCTCAGAATGCCGACATGCGGGCCGGTGATGCCGATCCCGGGCGCCGCGTGCATGGTGTCAACGAGGTCGCTGGCCAATCCGTGCAGGTCGCTGTCGAACAGCTGTACAGGTTCCGCCACGGCGCGGAGGAGGGGATTGGGGAACCTTATGATCTGCCGAACCGCCATGGACCACTTCACAAATCGCCAATCATTGCCTTTCAGCGGGACCGCAGGCGATCGACGGCCCCTCGGCATGAGACACGACGCGGCCGGTCAACCCCTGTGTACGGCGTCCTTTGGTGTTGCTCAAGGCGACGGTGTGTAACCCCGCTGTTTTGGCATTGAAGCACGCGCTGCTCGCATATACTTCAGGGCCATGAAAAAAATCGGTTTCCTGTCATTCGGGCACTGGACGCCCTCGTCGCAATCGCAGGTGCGCTCGGCTTCCGACGCGCTGCTGCAATCCATCGATCTCGCCGTCGCCGCCGAGCAGCTCGGCGCGGACGGCGCCTATTTCCGCGTGCATCATTTTGCCCGCCAGCTCGCCTCGCCGTTCCCGCTGCTGGCGGCTGTCGGCGCCAAGACCAGCCGCATCGAGATCGGCACCGCCGTCATCGACATGCGTTACGAGAACCCGCTCTACATGGCCGAGGACGCGGGTGCCGCCGACATCATCGCCGGAGGCCGCCTGCAGCTCGGCATCAGCCGTGGCTCGCCCGAACAGGTGATCGATGGCTGGCGCTATTTCGGCTACCAGCCGCAGGAAGGCAAAAGCGACGCCGACATGGCGCGGCATCACGCCGAGGTCTTTCTCGACACGCTGCGCGGCGAAGGCTTTGCACAACCCAATCCACGGCCGATGTTCCCCAACCCGCCCGGCCTGCTTCGGCTCGAGCCGCATTCGGAAGGCCTGCGCGAGCGCATCTGGTGGGGCGCCGCCACCAACGCTACCTCGGAATGGGCGGCCAAGCTCGGCATGAACCTGCAGAGCTCGACGCTCAAATTCGACGAAAGCGGCAAGCCGTTCCACATCCAGCAGGCCGAACAGATCCGGATCTATCGCGAAGCCTGGAAGGCGGCCGGGCACGAGCGCGAGCCGCGCGTCTCGGTCAGCCGCAGCATCTTCGCGCTGGTCGATGATCGCGACCGCGCCTATTTCGGGCGTGGCAACGAAAGCCGCGACCAGATCGGCTTCATCGAGGAGAACACCAGGGCGATCTTCGGCCGCAGCTATGCCGCCGAGCCGGATGTGTTGATCAAGGAATTGGCGCAGGACGAAGCGATCGCCGAGGCCGACACGCTGTTGCTCACCGTGCCCAACCAGCTCGGCGTCGACTACAACGCCCATGTCATCGAGGCGATCCTGACCCATGTCGCGCCGGCACTGGGCTGGCGCTGACGGCCACGCCGTGTAACCATCCCCGGGGCGCGCGGTTCAGGGAGGTTCACGGCATGGCGAAGAAGGCCCTGATTGCCTGGGGCGGCTGGGAAGGCCACACGCCCGAGCGCAGCGCAGAGGTTGTGCGCAAACTGCTTGAGCGCAACGGATTTGATGTCACTCTGGGCGAGGGCACGGCGATGTTCGCCGATCCGCAATTGCCTTCCTTCGATCTGATCGTGCCCGTCATCACCATGTCGACGATCGAGAAGGCCGAGCTTCAGAACCTGACGCAGGCTGTTCGCGGCGGAAGTGGGCTCGGCGGCTTCCACGGCACGATGGGCGACAGCTTTCGCAACGAGCCCGACTACCAGTTCATGACCGGCGGCCAGTGGGTCGCGCATCCCGGCAACATCATCGACTATCAGGTGGTCATTACCCGGCCGGACGATCCGATCACCAGGGGGATCGGCGACTTCGCCTACCGGTCGGAGCAGTATTACATGCATGTCGACCCGAGCAACGAGGTGCTCGCGACGACGATTTTCAGCGATGCGCATTTCCCGGGCATTGGCGGGGTCGTCATGCCGGTGGTGTGGAAGCGGCGGTATGGCGCGGGGAAGGTTTTCTACAGTTCGCTTGGGCACACGGCGGATGAGTTCGCGGTGCCGGAGATGGCGTTGATCGTGGAACGCGGTTTGCTCTGGGCGGCGCGAGGTTGATCTCTGGCCGCTGCGGTACCCGCATCCCTGCCATGCTGGAAAAGCGGCCATCACCGCACTACCATCCGCTGAATAGCAAAGGGGGGATGGAATGGATCATCAGCGGACTGTATTCTTGATCGGAGGCGGCACGGGCGGAGACGAGGAAGCCGTGTTTACACTGCATGTCGACGGCGCCGTCTGCAGCCTCACATGCGGCTACCGAGACAAGGTCATCAAGGCCGAAGAGGAAAACTTTTTCGAGGCTCTGTTCCAGATCCGTCAGGCACTCGAAGCCGACGGTTTGCTGCCCTTCTGTTACGGGGCAAGTGCCAATGTTTATCCCGAGAATACCGTGATGGAGAAAAGTCGCGGATTGATAGCCTGCAAGGTGAAGATGGGGCGGTTTCCCCAGGAGACCGACTTGGTCGACATCTCTTTGATGATGGCGTCGACGTGATTCCGGTTTTCGTTCATATGCAACAGGAATTTTGGGAAGAATGGCTGGCTTCGCTGCCTTCCTAGTCCCCGGCGCTCATCCAATCCCGCCGGTGACAAGATAGGCACCGGCGGCGCGCCCATCATGGAGCCGTACCACCGCCGTCACGATCGAGCCATAAGAGCCGCGCCAGACGCTGTGGAACTGCTTGTGCTCGGCGATGGGAACCAGCGCCCGCCCGCTGAAGCGCCCGCCGCTGCGGTGCATGGCGACGGGCTCTCCGTTGACGTGCACCTTGATGCTGGCGTTCTCCGCCTCGACCGGCAGGTCGAGCGTGATCGCGATCTCGTCCCGATCGCCCGAAGTCCGCGTCTCGGCGGCAAGCGCGATTGCCAGCGGTGGCGCCTTGCCGCCGCCGGCTTGAGCGGGCCGGCCTGAAAACACATCATCGGCCAGTTCCGGCGTGCGTGGCGGGCTCGTGCGGCGCTGCGTGGCGCGTTCATAGTCGCCGGCCATGCGCAGCAGCCTTTCGTCGTCATAGGCCTTGCCGGCGAAGGTGAGGCCGACGGGCATGCCGATATCGGCCATGGTGCCCATCGGCACGGTGACGGTCGGGATGCCGAAGTGACGCCAGACCAGATTGCCGTTGGCGACCCAGGTGCCGTTGCGCCAGGCGAGCGCGGCCGACGCCTCGTTGATGTCGGCGTCGGCGGGGCCGACATCGGCCACGGCGGGCAGCACGACGGCGTCGATGCCCTGTGTGTCCAGCCAGTCCTCGAAATCGACGCGCCTCGTTGTTTCCAGCCCCTTCAGCCCATCCGCAATAGTCGGAATGTCCCTGAACGGCGTGACGCCGGATTTCGCGCGCTCGACATATTCAGCGACATCGAAGCCGCCTTCATAACGGTCGGGCAGCGTGCCGGGCGGCTGCGGAAAGATACTGGGGCCGTCGACCGAGGCGAGATCGAGCAGCGCCGGGTCGGCATTGGCGCGCAGGAAATCGTCCCAGCCCCAGATGCAGAGGTCCCAGATTTCGCGGTCGGCGAAATCCGGCGGCACCAGCCCGCGCTCTACCATGGTGCGCGCGCCGGGGCGGTCGCGTTCATAATTGGAGACGACGGGAAAATCGACCTCCACCACCTCGGCGCCCAGCCTTCCAAGGTCGGCCGCTGCCCGCTCCCACAGCGCAAGCACCGAGGCCCGGGTTTCGATCGGCCGGTCTGCCTCGCTGTCGCGGCCGATATACATGCGGGGCACGCCGAGCCGTTTGCCCTTCAGTGAACCCGCGAGCGTCAATTCGGTGTAGCGTGGCGGCCGCGCCTCCGAACTCGTGGGCAGCGCGACCCAGGGCTGCGCGCGCCAGAAGTCGCCTCGCGTCTCAGGATCGTCGGCGACGATGACATCGAGCAGTTCGAGCATGTCGGGCACGCTGCGCGTGTGCGGCACCACGACATCCATGGTCGGCACCAGTGGCCAGTTGCCGCGCACGGAAATCACGCCGCGCGAGGGCGTGTAGGCGACCAGCGCGTTGTTGGTGGCCGGCGCGCGCCCGGACGACCAGGTTTCCTCGCCAAGCCCGAAGGCGCAGAAACTGGCCGATGTCGCCGTGCCGGAGCCATTGGACGAGCCCGAGGCAAAGGCGGCGGTCAGGTAATCGGCATTGTAGGGGCTTTCGGCGCGGCCATAGACACCGCGCTGCATGCCGCCATTGGCCATTGGCGGCATGTTGGTGAGGCCGACCAGCACCGCGCCGCCGGCGCGCAACCGGGCAATGGTGAAGGCGTCCTCATTGGCGACGAGATGTTCGAAGGCCGGCGAGCCGGCGGCGACCGTCAGGCCCTTGACCTTGTAGCTGTCCTTGGCGGTGTAGGGGATGCCGTCGAGCGGCCCGAGCAAAGCGCCGTCGCGGCGCCGCCGGTCGGAAGCGGCGGCCTCCTCGAACATATCAGGATTGAGTACTGGAACGGCGTTGAGGCTGATGCCGTGACGGTCGAAATGCGCGATGCGCCTGAGATACGCCCCGACCAATTCGACGCTGGTGACGAGACCCTCGTCGAGCGCATGGCGCAATTGTTCGATGGTGGCTTCGACGATGTGAAGGCTGGCATCGGTCATCTTCTGGTCCCTGGGCGTTTCCAGGCCATGGATGAGCGAGGCCGCCGGCTTCGGCAAGGGCCAACAAGCAGTCTTTGTCGGAACGTGTTGTTCCTGCGGCCGCCAGCCGTGTTCAGATGGCGGTTGCCAAGCGATTTTTGTGCGTCCCCCGCGTGACGTAGGCCCGGCAGGCGAGGCTGCTGGCATATACGTTCCATTAGGATAAGAAAAGCATCACCCGTTGCAACCTCCGGCGAGCGGTTGCGTTAACGGCCCCCGGGGGGACGCGAGGTTTGCATTGGACCGTTTTGAGATCCTGAACGAGCCGACAGGCACGTATTCGATTTTCGACCGATTCACGGAATTGCCGGCGACGGTGGGAGGCAGGACATTCATCGGGCTCTACCGGCACGAAGTGCCGCTGGCCCTGCTCGCCGCCATGGATGCTTTCCGGCCTGGAGCCGGGTCAATGCCGCCGTCACTCACGATGCTGGGCTGCTGGCGCCAACGAAATGGCTTGAAAGATCGTCAACTGGACGGCTTGCAAGCGTAAGTTGAAGCTCGCAGAAGTTGCGCCAAAAGCATATCATTGAAGAAAACACCGCCATTATCCCAGCATGAGGGGGAATCATGTCTGACCAGAATGCCCTTATCCGCGCGGCCATTGGACGACTGCTTTCGGAGAAAACCGGAGTCGCGGTCATTTCCATGAAAGAGAGTATCGCCGAGCTCCTGGCCATGACCGGTGCCGCGCTGACCGTCGAAACCCTGCAGGACCTGCTGCTGGAAATGGCCGAGGTGCGCGGCATGGCGGTCACGCTCGACGTCTAGCCAAGTCGCCGTCTCACACTTTCCTGGAGCAGCTTCAGCGCAATTCGAACCCAGCCGGTACCCGTTCAGCCGCATGGCCAGCGCGTTGCCGCGCCGGTGCCAGCGTGCCGTCGCCGTAAATCATGCGGCCGGCGCGGAAGGTGGCACGGACGCGTGGCACCGGATGGCGGTCGGCCACCACGAGATCGGCCAGGAGGCCGGGCTCGATGGCGCCGCGGTCGGTGAGCCCCAGGGCCCCGGCAGGATTGGCGCTTGTCAGCGCCGCCGCTGTCACCAGCCCTTGGCCACGCAGCTCCGCCAGGCCGAGCACGGCCGGCAGGATCGAGGCCGGGTGGTAGTCGCTGGCCAGCATGTCGAGCAGCCCGGCCTCGTAGGCCTGTCGCGCGGAAAGATTGCCGGAATAGGATTCCCCGCGCAACGCATTGGGTGCGCCCATGGCGGTGTACATGCCGAGCCTGCGGGCTTCGCGCGCTGCTTCGAGTGTCACCGGGAATTCGCTGAGCGCGGCGCCCAGGCCATGGACGAGCTCCACCTTCTCCAATGTGTCGTCGTCATGCGAGGCCAGCACGACGCCATGGGCCCGCGCGCGGGCCGACAGGTCCTGCAGCGCGTTCAGCACATCGCCCTGGCCCTTGCGGCCGGCCATGCGCTTGCCGACGACCTCGGAGGCCGCGGCAACGGACATGCCGCGCTCGTTGGCGATGCGGGCGATGTAGAGTTCGACGTCGCGGTATTGTCCTTGTCCGGGTGTGTGGTCCATCAGCGAGATCAGGTGCAGCCGGCCCGCGTCCATCAGCTTCTGCAGCATGGTGATCGCGGGGGTGAAGGTCACCTCGAAGCGGGCATGGATGCGGTGGTCGACCAGCAGGTCGTCCTTCAGTTCGGCGATGGTCTCGATGATCGCCGACGTATGATCTTCCGAGCGCAGCACGCCGCTGGTGACACTGGCGCCGATGAAGGAGAGCGCGGCATAGGCCGTGGTGACGCCACATGAGGCAAGCTTCTTGTCGAGCTCGGCGATGCCGATCCGCATCGGCACGTGGACGCCGGTGCGCGGCTCGACTTCCTTCTCCACCATGTCGCCATGCATGTCGATGAAGCCCGGCAGCAGCAGGCGCCCGCCGCCCTCAATGTCGGCATGCTCGACCGGCGCGTCGCGGATTTCGGCAATCCGGCCGTCTTCGATCCTGACGGCGCCGTTCGGGACGACACGGTCGCGCAGGACGATCTCGAATTCACTCAGCCACATCTGATGTCTCTTGAAGGAAGCGGTTTTCAAGGTGGGTTTCGCGGTCGGCATGGCCGGCGACATCATCGGGGAGATGCGTCTCGAGGACCTTGCCGGGCCGGGATCGATAGCACGAGGGACGATCAATCAGGCGAAAATTGTATGGCCATCGCAGGTCCTGTAGCTTGGCGTGAACGAGTTGCGGGGGCGCTGACCCGGACGGACAGGTCGGTGGCTTATGTTCCACGAATCAACCGTCGCGCGTCACCATAGCGCCGTCCGCTATCGTCCTTGTGACACCGGGATCGTATGAAACGCGCGGCATGTGCCGCGGCCCTTGCCGCCAAATCGGTCGTCGCCGCCAAGTTTCTTCCGGCCGCGCTGACTCTTTTCCGAAAGCTCGAACGTCTTGGCTACAGTGAAGCAATGGAGCAGGGTCAAATGAGCCTCAAGGACAAGAAAATCGTGGTCACCGGTGGTAGCCGGGGACTGGGCCTCGGGCTGGTAGAAGCACTGGTCGAGCAGGGCGCCGAGGTGACGGTCGTCGCGCGCGGCGCCGAGGCGCTGGAGGCGGTCGGTGCGCGGCTTGGGGTCGCAACGATCCGCGCCGACGTCACGGACGAGGACGCCGCCTATCGAATCCTCGGCGAGGTTCGCCCCGACATAGTGGTGCTGAACGCTGGTGCCGCCCCCCGGATGGGCCGGCTGGATCAGTTGAAGTGGGAGGATTTCTCGGTCGCCTGGGAAACCGACGTCAAGGCCGGACTCTACTGGCTGCAAGCGGCGCTGAACCTGCCGCTCAAGCCCGGCAGCCGGGTGCTGGTGGGATCGAGTGGCGCCGCCGTTGGCGGGTCGCAGATGTCGGGTGGTTATGGCGGCTCCAAGCGCATGCTGTGGTTCATGGCCAAATATGCCAATGGCGTGGCGCAGGAGAAGAAGCTCGGCATCCGCTTCCAGGCGATCGTGCCGCGGCAGATGATCCTCGGCACGGGAATCGGGGATGCGGCAGCCGGCGCCTATGCCGGCTCCATGGGCATCACGCCAGAACAATTCGTCACCCGTTTCGGCGCGCCGATGCCGCCCCGGGCGTTCGGCGACAGGGTGGTTTCCGTGCTGGAAGACCCGCAATATGCCGAGGGCGTCGTCTTCGGCCTCAACGGCGACGCGGGCGTAACGGTCATGGAGGATACAGCGGCTTGAGCGAGCGGGAGCCTGCCGTGGATCGCGACCGACAGGAAGGGCTGCTTGCCCTTGCGACCGTGCTGCGGCCGGAACTGCATCGCTATTGCGCGCGCCTGATGGGGTCGGTCATCGACGGCGAGGACGTGGTGCAGGACACGTTCGCGCGAGCCTTCGTCGCCCTGGACGAGCTGTGCGAGGTGCCGCAGCTCAGGCCCTGGCTGTTCCGGATCGCCCACAACCGCGCGCTGGACGTGCTGCGCAGCCGCGCGATCCGCGCCTCGGAACCCATCGAGGCCGCGCTTGAAGTTGCCGATGACAGCAAGGTCGATCCGGTGGAGATGCTGATGCGCAGGGAGGCGATAGAGACCGCCGTGTCGCGCTTCGCGGAGCTTCCGCTGCTTCAGCGCAGCGTCGTCATCCTCAAGGATGTGCTGGGCGAGCCGCTGGCCGAGATTGCCGGCTTGCTCGGCATTTCGGTCGATGCGGTAAAGGCGCATCTGGCGCGCGGCCGCGCCCGGCTTCGGCAGATCAATGCCCAGGCCAAGCCGCTTCCCGACGCGCGCATCGCGTCGGCCGCCGTGGCGCGCTATGTGACGCTGTTCAACCAGCGCGACTGGGATGGCTTGCGCGCGCTGCTTGCCGACGATGTGAGGCTTCAGCAGTCCATGCACCCGCCACGCTCGGGTGCCGCCGATGTCGGCATGTTCTTCACCATCTATGCCAAGAGCGATGGCTTGTGGCTCAAGCCGGCATGGGTCGAGGGCCGCGAGGTGATCGCCGTGTTCGAGCACCGGACCGCCCCGAAACCTATCCACTTCATGTGGCTGGAATGGCGGCAAGGGCGGATCAGCTTCATCCGCGACTATCGCTACGTCGGCTATGTTACCGACGATGCCGAACTGGTGCTGCCAGGCGACGCCGGATCCTTCGGCCGCGGCACCGGATAATGATGAGCGGCGACCTGGCGCCGATCTCGCTTGGCGACGTCCTGACCACCGGCAGCGATGCACGAGCATCACCGCCGGCCTGATGGCAAGGTTTGGCGGAGGTCGTTACCCGCGCTTTTCAATCACGGCGTATAGCACGTTGCGGTTCTCGCCGAAGTACACCCGCGCCTCGACGGTGTTGCGGTCGACGCTGGCATTGACGATGTTCCACATGTCGACTTCCGAGCGCAGCAGCAGCACCCAATCCATGAACGTTTCCCGGTAGCCGGCGTCGGGCGTGCCCTCGGCGTAGTTGGCGAACAGGAATGTGCCGTTCGGTTTCAGCATCTGCAGGCAGGTCTTGGTGAGCTTCACGGCGACGTTGTGCTGCAGGTAGTCGTAGAGGCCGGAGGCGTAGATCAGATCGAACTTGCCGAGCTTGTGGCCCCTGGTGAGCACCGTCCGCACAGAGCCGTCGATGGCCTCGACCGCGGTGCCCTGGAAGTCGCGCGCTATCAGTCCGACGCTCTGCGGATCCTGGTCGAGCGCCACCCAACGCTTGAGCCGGCCCTCGGCGAGCGCGACGGAGCGATTGGCTTCGCGCAAATGGCCGGCGGCGATCGCCAGCACCTCGGTTTCGGGTCCGTTCCTGGCCGCCGCCTCATCGACATAGCGGGTCAGGAGATCGCGCCGTTCCCGCGCCGCGACGCATGACGGAACGTTCTGGGTATGGCTGTAGAGCGCCTTGCCGACCTCCGAGGCGTTGGCCACGCTCTCGGCCACGTGCGGGTCGCAATAGATGTAGTCGAGCAGTTCCGCGTCGCCGGAATACCCCCTGGGCTTGGTGAAGGACCAGTGCGTCAGCGGATCCTGGAGAAAGTAGTTCAGGATCGGGTGGTTCTGCGCCACCGGTATCAGGGCTTGCCAGACATCGGGATGAACCTTGGCGCGCAGCGCATTGAGCAGCGACAGCAGGCGGCGCACGATCTCGGCGGGAAATTTCTGCTGCTCGATCTGTTGCTGTGTCGCGTGGAGGATGAGCGCCAGTTCCGCGCGGGCGGTTTCGAACGCTTCGCCATGATGCTCAAGCGTGCCTTTTGGCAGACCGCTGGCGATCATCTCTGCGGTAATCAGGCTTTGGCCATCGAACACGGTTTGCACACCAGGACTCCTTGGTTAACAGTCAGTTAACTTATTACTTAGAATGCTCCATTTGCCAACGGAGGGTCGACCGCATTTTATTGTTATGATTAATTTCCCGCTAACCATCTCAATTTATTAGCGATCTTGCAGATAAGATTCTGGGTTCGAGTTAACGCAAACTTGTCTGGCGCCACTGCATTTTACCGCGTGGCAATCGTGTCGCGTCCCAGGGAGTCGTCCTGCGTGGGGGCAGAAGCTGGAAAAGAGTTCGCATTGCAAAGTCCCCTTCGGGAGGGCTTTGTGAACGAGCGCGCGTCATCCAGATTGGCTGATACGGTGGATGTGGAACCGTATGATCCGCGCCAAGAGCTGGGGGCCGACGAACTCCGCATCCTTTACCGCAGGGAAGCCCAGGCGAAGCGAAGGGCGGAAGCCAGGCCGGGCCTGTGGATCGCGGTCGTCATCTATTTGCTGTTTTCTGCATCTGATCTGCTGCTGATACCTGACGTGGCGGCCTACACGATCACCGCGCGCTTCGCGGTGGGCCTGACCGCACTGCTGGTCCTGGAAGCACAGCTTCGCCGGGGAGCCGCGACGGAATGGCTTGACGTGACTTGCGCCTCGGCCATCATCTTTGGCTATATCGGTTGGCTGTTACCGGCATCCATGGGCGCAAACAAGGAAAGCGTCGCCTATTACATGGTCTTCGGCACCATTTTCATGATGAGTGCCAATCTATTTTTTACGTTCAGGTTTAAAGTTTCGATTATAACGTCGACAATTATATTGTGCGTCTTGTATTTGGCAAATTACTTTGTTCCCGCGTCGCTGACGTACAAGATGGTATTTGGCACTTTCTACGTTTCGTGCTTCACGTTCACCTCCTATGTGAACTGGAAGCTGAACGAGGAGCGCTACAACGTCTTCCTGAACGCTCTCGAGGCCAAGATACAGCACAAGGAGGCCACCGAACGCGGCAAGGCCCTGCTGAGGCTGTCGCGGACGGATCCGCTGACAGGACTGGAGAACCGGCGCGCTATCGATGAGAAGCTGCGCGATTACTGGAGCGACTGGCAAAAGCTTGGCAGCAAGTTCGCGGCCATCCTCATCGACGTCGACTTCTTCAAGAAATTCAACGACTGCTACGGCCACCAGGAAGGCGACCGCTGCCTGATCCATGTCGCCAATGCGCTGAGCGATCTGATCAAGAACTACGATGGCTCGATCGGGCGCTATGGCGGTGAGGAATTCATCGTGCTCGCCCGCATGGACAAGAAGAGCCAGGTGGCGGAGCTGGCGGAAGCCATCTGCCGCACGGTGGAGAACCTGGCGCTTACCCACGAACTCAGGCGCGACGGGATCTCGATCGTCACGGCGAGCGTGGGGGCCGCCTTCACCAGGACGCAGGCCGGCGCCAAGCTGGAGAAGATCATCCATGAGGCCGATCGCGCGCTCTATCTGGCAAAGGCCAGCGGCCGCAATTGTGCCCGGCTGTTCGACCCGACCGATCCACAAAGCAGCGACGAGAGCGAAAACCTCGCGGCCTTGCTGAAGATCGCGATCGGGCAGGGCCTCGTTTCGCTCGTCTATCAACCGATCCAGGATGTCGTGTCGGGCCGGGTCGAAGCCGCGGAGGCGCTGATGCGTCTCAAGATGCTGGACGGCACATTGGTTCCGCCGAGCCTGTTCATTCCCGTCGCGGAGAGAACCGGCGCGATCCTGGAACTGGGGCGTTGGGCGATAAGGACGGTCTGCACCGAACTCCTGGCGGACGACCACATCCGTCTCGTCAGCGTCAACGTCTCTCCGATCCAGCTCAAGACGCCCGGCTTCGCGGCGTCCGTCGCGACCATTCTCGGCGAGACGGGCGTGACCGGCAACAGGCTGGCCTTCGAAATCACCGAAGGGCTCGAGATGGAGATGCACTCGGACATCCTGCGCTGCATCAGCGACCTGAAGCTGCTTGGCATCAAGATCTGGCTCGATGATTTCGGAACCGGCTTCGCCGGCCTCTCATGGCTGCGTCTGATCGATTTCGATACAGTGAAGATCGACCGCTCGTTTCTTCACGACTGCGGCACGCCGAAGGGCATGGCCATGCTCCAGGACATCATTGCCCTGGTCCGCAATCGCGGCCACCAGATCCTGGTCGAAGGGGTGGAAACCGACGAGCAGATCGCCCTCATGCGCGAGTTCGGCATCGACAAGATCCAGGGCTTTCGCGTCGGCCGACCCGTTCCCGCCGCGAATTTCCAGGCAAAGAAGGCCATCCACAAACGCCCGTTCCTCAGGTCCGCCTGACAGGCGCGGGCAGACGCGGTTCGCGAGGCCGCTACCGGCTCGCGGCGACGCGCGGACTCACCCCAGCAGATTGCGTGCCGTGCGCATGAAGATCCTCGACCCGATCGGAATAAGGTCGTCGGGAAAGTCGTAGTCCGGATTGTGGAGCGCCGGGTGGCGCTCGCCGGCGCCCAGGAAGAACATCGCCGACCTGGCGCCGTGGCCGAACAGGCCGAAATCTTCCGAGGCGCGCATCGGCAGGGCTTCCTCACCATGCACGACGCCTTCTTCCTGAAGCGCGCGTTGCAGGTGTTCCACCGCATCCGGCGCGTTGACGCTGGCGACGAAGATCTCGTGATAATCCCAGCGGGCGGAAAGGCGGTGCCTGCCCGCGATCTCCCCGACCAGCGCCTCGGCGGCGGCGCACAGATCCGCCATGCGTTCGTCGCGGCGGGTGCGCAGCGTTGCCCAGACCTCTCCATGCGCGGGCGCGATGCCGAACACGGCTTCGCCCATTTCGGCATGGGTGACGGTGACCATGGAGAAATCGTCATCGGCGAAGGTGGCGCGGCCGAGCGCGGGCAAAGCCGGCATCAGCTCCGAGATCGCCTGCATGGGCGAAATACCGGTCTCCGGCATGGAGGAATGCGCGGTCTTGCCCTCCAGCACGATGCGCATGCCGCGCGAGGCGCAATTGACCACGCCGGGCTTGAGCCGCACCTCGCCGAACGGCACGCCGGGGAGGTTGTGCAGCGAGAAGGCGAAATCAGGCGCGATCTCGCCGTAGCGGGGGTCGGCGACGACGCCGGCCGCGCCATTGCCGGTTTCCTCCGCCGGCTGGAACATCAGCACGACGCGGCCGCTGGCCGGCCGTTCGCGGCCGAGCTGACGGCCAAGGGCGGCCAGGATCGCGGTGTGCCCGTCATGGCCGCACATATGCGACTTGCCCGGCACCTGCGAGGCATGCGGCACGCCCGAGAGCTCCTCGATCGGCAGCGCGTCGAGTTCGGAGCGGAACAGCACGGTCGGGCCGGCCTTGCCGCTGTCATAGACCGCCGCCACGCCGTGCCCGCCCAATCCGGTCAGCACCTTGTCCGGGCCGGTATCGGCAAGGAAGGAGACGACTTCCTGCGCCGTCTTCTCCTCTTCATTGGAGATTTCCGGCTGCCGGTGCAGCTTGCGCCGCCACTCGGTGATCTCGACGATATCCCGGTTGGTGAGGGTCACGCGTTTCCTCCGCCATTTGTTGCGATCGGCGCAGTGTCGCAAACGCCGCTAGCGTACGCGATTGGGGCAGAGCGCTTTGAACTGGTCCAGCGTGACATCGTATGACGAGGCGCCGGAGCCATCGAGCACCACATTGTCATCGATCGACGTGATGCGGTAGTCCGTCGTCACGTCCGTGCCCTTGTTGCGGCCCTGGAACAGCATGTTGGCGCCATAGAAGGTGGTGAATTTGCCGGTCTTGCAGTTGGCGGTGATCTCGAAGTGCAGGGGCGCCTTCATCTCCGCGTCAATGCATTCCTTGGAAAAATCGTGGCCATATTCGCGGCAGTAGACGCCCGCTTTGCGTCGGTCGTGCTTGGCCAGGATGCTGGCATGCGTGGAGCCGATGCCTGATTTTTTGACGATGGTCAGTTCCATCCCCACCTTGTTGCCGTAGTAGATCGTGCTCGCTTGCGCCGCGGTCGCCAGGATCAAGGCGGGCAACACAACCAACAGATGTCGCATGGAACTCCTCCCTTTGGCCGGGAAAGGATTCACGCCCACGATCGTGCGGTCAAGGCCCTCGACGCACGACCGCCGCCGACGGGCATGCCGTCGGCGGCGGCGGCGCGCACTTTCTTGAATGGCCTTATTGATTGATCTCGGGTTCGACCAGCTTTGCCAGGTTCCGCAGCGATTCCTGCCAGCCGAGATAGCAGGCCTCGACCGGGATGACGTCGGGAATGCCGGCCTGGATAATGTCGATTTCGGTGCCGACCGACACTTTTTTCAAGGCGATGGTCACCTGGATCTCGCCGGGCAGGTTGGGGTCGTCGAACCGGTCGGTGTAGCGCAGGCGCTCGCCGGGAACGAGTTCGAGATATTCGCCGCCGAAGGCATGGCTGCCGCCCGTCGTGAAGTTGCGGAAGGACATCTTGAACGTGCCGCCGACCTTTGCCTCGAGATGATCGACCGTGCAGGTGAAGCCGTTCGGCGGCAGCCACTTGGCCAGCGCGTCGGCTTCGACGAAGGCGCGATAGACCTTCTCCGGGCTGGTGGTGAGAACGCGGTGCAAACGTACGGTTCCGGGCATATCGTGTCCTTTCATGATGCGTGTTCGATGTCCCAAGGACGAACGGGGCTTGACCGATCCGACACAGGCTCTCAGATTTTTCGAGAACCGGCGGCAATGCGGCCTTGCAGGCCTGGCCTACGGCAATTCCGGTCGATTTGGGACTCGATTTTGCGGCGGCTGGACCAATCGTCGCAAATGACGAACCGGATAGCCATTATGAGGAGAGTGTTTATAACGGTCGCTGAAATCGCCATATCCAAGGGGAGACGATGCGCTACATACGTCCGCTTTCAATCGAAGATGCCGTCGGCCAACTGGCCGGAGCGTCTGGCATATCAGCCATCCTGGCCGGAGGCAGCGACCTTCTGGTGAGGATGAAGGGGGGCTTTGTCGAGCCCGACCTGATCGTCGACATCAAGTCGATCGCGTCCTTAAGCGAAATCCGCGAGACGGCCGACGGCTTCAGCATCGGGGCGGCCGTTCCCTGCGCCGTGCTGGGCGAGAACACCGCCTTGAAGAAGGCGTGGCCCGGCGTGGTCGAGGCGGCCAAGCTGATCGGCTCCAAGCAGGTGCAGGGACGCTGCACCATCACGGGCAATCTGTGCAACGCCTCGCCGGCGGCGGACAGCGTGCCGGCGCTGGTGGCGGCGGGTGCAAGGGCCGTGGTTGCCGGGCCTTCGGGCAAGCGCACCATCCCCGTCGAGGCCGTGCCGGTGGGGCCGGGCAAGACCTCGCTCGCCAAGGGCGAGATCATCGAGGCGATCCTGCTCGACAAGCGCACGCCGCGCTCGGGCGACGCCTATCTGAGGTTCATTCCGCGCACCGAGATGGACATTGCCGTGGTCAGCGCCGGGGTGAACCTGACGCTCGACGAACACGGCGTCATCACCGCCGCGCGCGTGGCGCTGGGGGCCGCGGCACCGACCGTGCTGCTGGTCGAGGAGGCCGCCGAGGCGCTTATCGGCAGGAAGCTGGACGAGGCGGCCCTTGAGCGGCTGGCAAAAGTCTGCGCCGGCGCCTGCCGCCCCATCGACGACAAGCGCGGTACCATCGAATTCAGACGGAAAGTCGCGGGTGTGCTGGCCAAACGTGCCGCCACGACCGCCTACGCACGTGCAGGAGGCAAATGATGGCTGGCATAGCAGTCTCGACGACAATCAACGGCGACACAATCGAGTATCTCTGCCAGCCTGACGAGACGCTGCTCGACGTGCTGCGCGACCGGCTCGGCCTGACCGGCGCCAAGGAAGGCTGCGGCACCGGCGACTGCGGCGCCTGCTCGATCATCCTCGACAACCGGCTGGTCTGCTCGTGCCTGGTGCTTGGTGCCGAGGCCGAGGGCCGGCGCATCGAGACCGTCGAAGGCATGGCGCATGGCGACCAGCTGCACACGCTGCAGCAGAAGTTCCTCGAGCATGCCGCCCTGCAATGCGGCATCTGCACGCCGGGCTTCCTGATCGCGGCCAAGGACCTTCTGGCGAAAAACCCCGACCCGAGCGAGGAGGAGATCCGCTTCGGCCTGGCCGGGAACCTCTGCCGCTGCACCGGCTATGACAAGATCGTGCGCGCCGTCCAGGACGCGGCACATGTGATGAAGGGAGCCTGAAGATGAATTTCGATCCGCGTTTTTCCGGGCGTAAATTCGCATCCGTCGGCACGCGCCCCATCCGTCCCGACGGCGTCGACAAGGTGACGGGCCGCGCCCGCTACGGCGCCGACTTCAACATGGCCGGCCAACTGGTCGGCCGCGTGCTGCGCAGCCCGCACGCGCATGCGATCATCAGGAAGATCGACACGTCGAAGGCGGAAAAGCTGAACGGCGTGAAGGCGGTGATCACGGCGAAGGACCTGCCGGACCTGACCGATGGCGATGCCGCCATGTACGACATCCTCGACAATTGCATGGCGCGCACCAAGGCGCTCTATGACGGCCATGCGGTGGCCGCGGTCGCCGCCGTCGACGCCCGCACGGCCAGGCAGGCGCTGAAGCTGATCGAGGTCGACTACGAGATCCTGCCGCATGTCACCGATGTCGACGAGGCGATGCAGCACCATGCCCCGCTGATCAACGACACGATCTTCACCGAGGGGCTGGAGGAAAAGCCGGTAAAACCCTCCAACGTCACCAAGCGCAGCCAGTTCGGCCATGGCGATGTGCATCAGGGTTTCGGCCACGCCGATTTCATCGTCGAGCGCTCCTTCAAGACCGAGCAGACGCACCAGGGCTATATCGAGCCGCATGCCTGCGTGGCGAGCGTCTCGTCCGACGGCACCGCTGACCTGTGGGTCTGCACGCAGGGCCATTTCGTCTACCGCCAGCATTGCGCCCAGCTGCTCGGCATGGAAGCCTCGAAGCTGCGCGTCACCTCGTCGGAGATCGGCGGCGGCTTCGGCGGCAAGACCCATGTCTGGGCCGAGCCTGTGGCGCTTGCCTTGTCACGCAAGGCCGGACGGCCGGTGAAGCTCGTCATGACCCGCGACGAGGTGTTCCGCGCCTCGGGCCCGACCAGCGCCACCTCGATCGACGTCAAGATCGGCGCCCGCAAGGACGGCACCATCACCGCGGCGGAAGCGACGCTGCGCTACTCCTGCGGCCCCTATGCCGGCGCCTGGGCCGAGATCGGCGCCATGACGGCGTTCGCCTGCTACAAGCTCGATAACGTCAAGACCGTCGGCTACGAAGTGCTGGTCAACCGGCCGAAGACCGCGGCCTATCGCGCGCCGTCGGCGCCGATGGCGGCCTTCGCGGTGGAAAGCGCCGTCGACGAGCTCGCCAAGGAGATCGGCATGGACCCGGTCGACTTCCGCATCAAGAACGCCGCGCAGGAAGGCACGCGCTCGTCCTACGGTCCGGTCTACGGACCGATCGGCATTGGCCCGACGCTGGAAGCGGTGAAGAACCATCCGCACATGAAAGCGCCGCTCAAGAAGAACCAGGGCAGGGGCATGGCCTGCGGCTTCTGGTTCAATTTCGGCGGCCAGACCTGCGTGGACCTCAACATCGGCATGGACGGCTCGGTGTCGCTGGCCGTCGGCACGGTGGACGTGGGCGGCTCCCGCGCGTCGCTGTCGCTGGTGGCGGCGGAAGAGCTCGGCATCGATTACAGCCAGCTCAAGGCTATCGTGGCGGACACGTCGAGCCTCGGCTACAACGACATGACCGACGGCAGCCGCGGCACCTTCTCGTCCTCCATGGCGACTATCTCGGCCGCCCGCAACGCGATCAAGATCCTGCGCGAGCGCGCCGCGCAGATGTGGGACATTTCCGTCGACGACGTGATCTGGGAACAGGGCCACGCGGTCGCCAAGGGCGAGAAGCACGGCAATCTCGGCAAGCTGTCGCTGAAGGAGATCGCGGCGCAGTCCGGCAAGACCGGCGGGCCGATCGCCGGCCACAGCGAGCTCGTCGCCGACGGCGCCGGCGTCTCCTTCGCCACCCATATATGCGACATCGAGGTCGACCCCGAGACGGGCTCGACCAGGGTGATCCGCTACACGGTGGTGCAGGATGCCGGCAAGGCGGTGCACCCGACCTATGTCGAGGGCCAGTACCAGGGCGGCGCGGCGCAAGGCATCGGCTGGGCGCTCAACGAGGAGTATATCTACGGCAAGGACGGAAGGCTGCAGAACGCCGGCTTCCTCGACTACCGCATCCCGGTGTGCTCCGACCTGCCGATGATCGACACGCAGATCCTGGAAATCCCCAACCCCAACCACCCCTATGGCGTGCGCGGCGTCGGCGAAACCTCGATCGTGCCGCCGCTGGCGGCGATCGCCAACGCGGTGTCGAACGCGGCCGGCGTGCGCATGACGCATATTCCGATGTCACCGCCACGCATCCTGGCGGCCATCGAGGCGGAACGGGGAGGTTAAGTCTGGTCGAAGTCACCCTCTGGGGCGCGCTCGGCCAGCTCGCCGGCGGCAAGAGCAAGGTCGAGGTCGAAGCCAAGGACATCAGGGAACTGTTCAGGAAACTGGCTGAACAGTATCCCGGCTTCGAGCCATGGATCGATCGCGGCATTGCGGTCGCGATCGACGGGGTGATTTATCGGGATACGTGGAGCAAGGAGCTGCCGCAGGGGGCGGAGATTTTTTTGCTGCCGCGGTTGGCTGGGGGGTGAGGGAAGTGCCGCTCTGCCATTGTTTGAGCGTCAAGGTCTAGAATGTCTTGCTTGGGGGCCATAAGCCGATCACTATAGAGATACACTTGGCTGAAGCGGCCGCTCCGCTGGCGCCTCCTTGCGCCATTGTGAAAAGGGGCTCCTAACCTGAATCTTTGCGGGCCCGTTGCATTGACGATTGTCGGCCACCTCTGCCGACGTTGCACATCAGCTCCGAATGGTCGCAGCTTTCCTAGGTTCTCAGCAAGATAGTACAATATATAATATCTGGCTCCCTTCTTTAAGTGCCGGGAACCGCAAAAGGTGTGGCCACCCCAAACGGGATGAATCTGAAGGTTTTTCTGGATTTCGTGGCTGTGTCCAATGATATACGTGCTTATCACTTTGCGAATTCTTTGACATAGAAAAGAATAGTTGGAATCGGGAACGGAGGTGGTGGCATGGCGAGATCGACGGCCGTAGAGAAGATTGAACAGAAGGGTGGTCAGAAGCCGGATAGCAAGACCGTCTTGGCCGGGAGTCACTCGAAAGAACTTTTCTTTGCCGTTGTCGGTCCGGTAGGGGCAGGCGCGTCACAGGCAATCAAGGCACTGCAACGCGTTTGCAAGTCCGGCGGCTACGAAGTTGAGCTGATCAAGGCAAGCGATTTGATCCGAACCTGGGCAAAAGATAATGGCCTCGCCTTCCCTGGTGTGGGGCCCAAGACTTTGGAAGTGATCACCGAGTTGCAGAACTTTGGCGACTCGATGCGCGAGCACGACATGGCCGAAGTCGCCAAGGCGGCGATGCGCGAAATCGCACAGCGACGTGCAAATCGCACCGGTCAGACGTATGTCAAGGGCGAAAAGGTGATTCCTGACAGCGTCAAGCGCGTCTACCTTATCGATTCGATAAGGCACCCGGCCGAAATTCACCTGTTGCGCAGAACCTACGGTAACGCCTTCGGGCTGATCGGCGTCGTTTGTGAGGAGGGCGTGCGTCGCGCACGGATCCTCGAGAAATACTTCCGCGGGCCGGAGAAGGCGCTGCCTGAAACCCAGAGCGCCGTCGATCGTTTTATGGACCGCGACTCGGACGACTCCAACCGCAAGCATGGCCAGCATGTGACCGAAGCGTTCTACGAGGCGGATTTCTTTATCGATAATACCCGTGACGACCCGAACGGCACCAAGAACCTCCTCGACACCGATTTGAGCAGGTTCGTTAGCATCATCTCGCATGATCGTGTGGAGCGGCCCTCCATTGAGGAGACCGCGATGCACCATGCCCACTCCGCGCGCGTACGTAGCGCCTGCCTATCCCGGCAGGTGGGAGCGGCATTGGTCGACTCCGATGGTACCGTGGTCGCAACCGGAACGAACGAAGTGCCAGCGGCGGGTGGCGGCGTCTATGGCGAGCGTTTCGCGACGTCAAGCAGAGGCAATGACGATCATCGTTGTGCTTTCCGGGCCGAGGCATATTGCAGCAGCAATCGCGAGCAAAACGACATCATCGACAACTTGATCGAGGTCCTTCCAGAGCTGAAGAAGGTTGCGGACAAGATCGACCTGGCTGCGCGCATCCGGAAGACTCGGCTGGGTGGCCTTATCGAGTTCAGTCGTGCGGTCCATGCTGAAATGGATGCGTTGTTGTCGGCTGGGCGCGAAGGTGTTTCGACTGTGGGTACCCGCCTCTTCGTCACAACATATCCGTGCCACTATTGCGCTAGGCACATCGTCAGTGCCGGCGTGTACGAAGTGCAGTTCATTGAGCCGTATCCAAAGAGCCTGGCCAGAAAGCTGCACAGTGATTCCATCGAGGTGACCCCGTCCGAGTGGATACCGCCGGTCGCAAAGAGCATAGGTGCCGCGCGGGCTCAGATGCGTACGGCTCAGGACGTCGATAAGGACGACGTTAAGCTCAACGAGCCTAAGGTGCTCTTCAGGCCGTTTGTAGGGGTCGCACCGCGGATGTACGTCCGTGCATTCGAGAAGACGTGGCAACTCAAGAACAAGACAAGCGGAGAATTTGAGATGAGGGCACCAGAATGGGGTAGCGAATGGGCCACCTTAACGGTAGGCTATCCCGAACTCGAAGCAGCCTTGGCGAAATAGCGTGGCGAAACCGCAACTGACACTCGTCGAGAATACTGGAAGCTGGCATGGCCGCGTCGATGGTCGCGTTGTCGCACAAACGCATGAGGTAGCCACCCGTCATACTGTCCAGAGCTTACCACGTGCCGATCAGCTTGATCTGTTCGACGCGCCTGCTCTTCCCGATTTGCGCGTTTTCGTCGTTGCCATGGATACCGTCCATGGCCGGACGCTTCAGAAGGCTGTCCTGTCTAACAAGCCTAGGTCGGTGATTGATCTGCGTTACGCAGCCCGTTTTGACCAATACGGATCCGATAGGGACACATTGTTCGCCTATTTCAAGTCGGTCGGCTCTTATTACGCCCTGGACTCGATGCCTTGGCACGACCTCTCGGCCCGTGACTTCATGACAGAGGGCGGTGTTCAGGTCCCCCGAGTCCATCACGAGCTGGTTGAACTCGATAGAGGCGCAGTGATGTTCTTCGTTCCGAAGCCACAGCACGCCAGCATGCTCATTGCCTATCTGAATCGGATGCTCTCGGCCAAAGTCAAGAGCAGCTGGCGGATTGAGCAGGTAGGGTGACAATGCAATTCAAGGAACGCATGCTGACGCTTGCCCGCATGATGCGCTCGGCTCTCGCACTCGCGGCAGCTAGCCTGTCCCCTTGCCGTTAGCGTACGAATGATGCACGTCCGTTGTCGCCGTCGTGATGTCGCACCTATGCCGCCCGGAAGAAGGTTCTTCCGTGGTCATAGCTTTCCGCTTGGCCAAGGCGAACCAAGGACTGAAGCACATCTAGCACTTCGGTGACTGTCTGTTCTAATGATGAGAACGTTGCGGCGATGTCCGTCGCCGAAAGAGGCGTCTTCGCGCGACTCATGATGTCTAGTACGATCTGAGCCTGTTCCAGCCGCGCGGCGGGGAACGCTGTCTTTCTGCTCTTCGCTTTGGTGGAGAGGATCGCTTGGATGCGGTCGCCGCGGTGTGCCAGCGGGCCGATCCTTTCGATTTGGTATTCGGGACGCAGCCATTTGATGAAGCCACGGCGCTCTTCAGCCGCCCTGATTTCGTTCAGACGGACAAGGCCATCGAGGATTTGCTCGACGTTAGCATCCGCCTGCCATCCATAGGATTTCAGAACAGCCGCGTCGAGCCGCTCGTGGAGCTCCCGCAGGATCAGAACACAGCCGCGGCTTCGCACATCTTGCTCCTTGCGGGAGAGTTGGTTACCAGCAACGACGCCTCCAAGAACATTGTAGAGCGCGGTTAGGGTTATGTCGGGATGCTCGGCAAGGACTCGTTTGCGTGTCTCGTCGAGTTCCTCAGCAATCGTGCCAATTTCGGCGCTCGCCGATGCGTTGGCGTGAGGAAACGGGAAGGGATCGAAACACTTAGATTTCACATAGACGGGGTCGTTTCCAACCCCGAGCCTGCCGCCCGTCGCCAGTGACCAAGCCACATGTACGCGCGATGAAAGTACGCCGAGAGCGAAAGCGTCATCGAGTGCCATCACTACAAGCTTGTTGTCTGGAAGGACCTGGCCATCAATGAACTGGAAGATCCGATGCTTCATCGTTTCGACGGTGGCGATGTAGCGGGGCAGACCTTCGATTGCCGGCCGGAGTTCCCTTCGTGGCTCACCAAACCACCACCATTTGTCTCGGTAAGAGGCTCGATTGTTCCGGTCCCGCTCCGGCTTCACCGTGTCCAAGAGATGTTGATAGACCTCGGGAAAGTCGCGTCGAACTTCATTGGAAGAGACACCAAACAGGTCTATGACCATCGCTCCGCGCGGCCGTGATGTCAGATCCCTGCCATTCCGATATTCACGGATATGTTTGTCGAGCCCAGGTCGCTTTCCAACGCCGAGTTGAACGGCCTTCTCTTTGGTGATGATGAAACCCGCACCCATCAATTGGACGCCTCGGTAGCCGATCGCGCTGTTGCTAACGAGGTCGCTGGCCCTGTCCGTGTTTGCCCCAATCGACAGGTCCGCATTGATCCTGCCTTCACGCTCAACGAACTCGATCGTGGGTTCGTCGGTATCTAGGCGTTCTTCTCTCGTAACGATGCGCAGTGCGCCATCACGTTCGCCGGCTTCAGCTACGGTCATCGCGATCCTGACCGCGGCAGCATCCTTCGACGTCTTCGTCCAAGGATGATCCGGAATGGCGAATACAAGCGAAACTGGCGAAGTGCCCGACAGATGCCGCTCAAGAACTCGCCGCTGAAATACCTGTGTTATGGAGTTCGTCGTAACAAAGCCGAAGCGACGTAGCCGGGTTCCCTTTCTCGCAAGCAGATCGGCCGCGCGGTCCCACCAATACATCACGAAGTCCGCTGCCGGATTCATCTGTGGATTCGCGGCCCACAACGCTTCTGCGTAGCCTGCGCCGAGGCGCGCGCGAATATCCTTTCCGCCAATGAACGGTGGGTTCCCGACGATGAAATCGGCCTCCGGCCAGTCCGCATTGATTGCGTTTAGATAGACGTAGATCTCGCTCCCTTGAGTGTCGGCCAAAGGCTTGCCCAGCGCGTCGCGCTTGAGCTGCGGATGCGGGTACCCTGACCAGGTAATGAGGGCATCCTTCTGGTGAACATGGTCACTGCTGCCCAGAACCGGCTCAGTGGGCACTGTAGAGCGTGTCCGCATGTGCCATTGGATGTATCCTATCCAGAGGACTAGTTCGGCAATCTCGACAGCTCGCTTGTTGAGTTCCATTCCGAAGAATTGCTCCGGCTTCACCGAAATATCGGCTACTCGTGCAACCGCCTCATCGCCGCCGATATCGTGCAATTGCTTGAGCGCTTCGCCTTCCAACTGCTTCATCCTGCGCAGGGCGACATAGAGGAAATTCCCCGTACCGCATGCCGGGTCGAGCACCCGTACCGATGCCAGACGCCTCAGGAAATCTTCTATCTCGCGGATGGCCGTCGCATTGGAACCATCGCGGATTTCGCGCGCAGCCGCCGATTGATGGCCGATCCAGTCTTTGGTCAGCGGTTCCATGATGGTCGCATCAACGACCCTTTCGACGTAGGCACGCGGCGTGTAGTGCGCTCCCAAGCGTTTTCTTTCATCGGGATCCAGCGCCTGCTCGAACAGGGTGCCGAATATAGCCGGCTCCAGATCACGCCAATCTGCATCCGACGCGTCGCGAAGCAGACGTATTTCCTCCTCCATCAGCGGAAGGGAGGCGGCGTTCTTGAACAGCTTGCCGTTGAATCGAAGCAGCCTTTCGCCAATGCCAGGTGAATAGTCTCCACGATCCATGTGACGCCAAAGGTCGTCGATCTCGAACGTAAACCGCGTGGGATCATCGAGGCACTTCGTCAGAAGCTCCGTGAAACCCTTCTTGCGAAGGAGGCCGACGTCCTCAACGAACATTGTGAAAAGGCAACGCATGAGAAAAACTGTGACGCTACGAGCTTCAAAGCCTCGCCCTTCAAGGGCCTTGGAGATTTCAGCGAGCCGCCCGGCAATCTCACGGGTGACCTTTGCCGTCTTCTTTGCGGGATTTAGGGATTGAGGCTCTTCCCAGACGGCGCGAAGTAGGTCTCGCGTCTCGGAATTTGCCAACTGGTCGATTTCTACGCGGAACTGCCGCGCGTCGGGAAACTGCGCATAGTGGCGACCGTGGCCGGAAAAATCGGCATAGAGTTCGATAGCGCGCCCGACATCGCATGCGATGATGAATGGCGGGTAAGGGTGATCAGCAGGCAACGACGCAGCATACCGTTCTGCCTGCCGGCGAGCCCGGACCATCACGTGATCAAGACCTGATGCGGCGGTGTCAAGACTGCTCTCCGTCTCGGCGAATAAATCCGCCTGGCCTTCCGGAACGGCTTTCTTGCCGCCACGGAGGCGGCTCTGCTTTGCTTCGAGAATGAAGCAACCTCGTTTGTAGAGGTCGATCCGGCCGGCTTCCGTTGTTCCGTCTGGGCGTTTTCGCTGAACGCGCCGTTCGAATACATAATCGTTGAAGTCATGTTCGGCCAAGGCTGGATCGGGTCTTCTTACCCCAATCACATCACAAAGCTCCGCCAGGAAAAGTGAGTAGTTGGCGCGCTCCTGGCCGCCGTCAAGATTAGACCACCGCCCGATGAAATCGGCGATCGATAATCCTCTATTAACATTTTGCCCTTGTCCCACGCGCTATACTGACATCGCGTGGTTATCAAAAGTATAATACGCTGGAATCTCACCTTCTTGGCAATTCAAGGCAGATAGATTGGCTCAATGTGGTTGTTATTCGATGAAGGACAACGAGGCTATAAGTGACCAGATAGGAAAACCTCATGGCGGCTCAGATGCACTTCAATTTTGGGGCCTTTACTCGCCCACCCCCCTAAGCCTCCAACGCGGGCTTCGTATTCACCTCCAGCGCCTCTTCGCCTCACCGTCCTTGCCAAGGCTCTCTCCGTGCACGCCAACGTAAGGCGCAGCCATTCGTCATGCTCCCGCTCGGTCCGCCCGTCATAGTTGATATGGGGCGTGATAGCGGGTGGTCTCCGAAAGTGCCTTAAACTGGCAGCGTCTTCACCGGAATCGACGCATTGGAAGATCTGTGCTCTAAATTACCGAATCTTGGGAGGGGGAACAAAATGTACCGGGCTGTCGCTTTGACCGCCGCGCTGGCGCTTGCTGGCTGCGCAACCACATCAGAAATGCCACTGGCTCCGAATGCAGTGCGATTGGATACTCACGCCAGCGGCGCTCTTTTCACGGGAGCTGCCGGTGCGATCACAATGAAGAAGGCCGCCGAGGCAACACTGTCTCGTGGCTATACACATTTTCGTTTTGACCAAGCCTCAACTGCAAGCGGCTCTCGGTTTGTCGGTATGTCCAGCAATACGTTTGGGAGCGCAAATGCAACAGTCATGGGCAATACGGCTTATGGCACTTATAGTGGAACAACCATCAGCACGCCCATGTATGCTCCGACGGCCGATATTGGTGTGACCGTGATAATGTTCCATGCCGATGAAGCCGGCGCCCAAGGCGCGTTTGATGCCAGTGAAGTCCTGAATAAGGGCGGACGGGTGTGATGGATTGAGCGTTCGTTCGGGGTGGACCGCGAAGGGATGAGTAGGTGGATGGGCCACCACCTTAGGCGCTCCAGCGCTTCTCGGATCATGCACGCCCAACGCTCGGCTTGCCCGTAAGGGCCAGATTGGTCTGCCGTGCCCATTGCCGAACTGCTTCGCGTTCCCACCGCTCCCTACGCCCCAACCACCCCCGCCGCCTGCGCCCGCATATACGCCAGCGCCGCAACCGCAAGATCCCCCACAGCCATCCCACGGAACACAAACGCCGTGGCCTCACCCGCACTCTCCCGCCCCGCAAAGTCGCCACACACCAGGCCCGTCAGGTCGCCGGCGACCAGTGCTGCGTCGACCATGGGTTTGGGCATTTTCTTTTCCTGTTCCAGGTCGTCGACGACGATGCGGTCGAAGCGGTGCATCGTTTCGGGCAGCCAGGGCAGGGCCAGGTCGGTGATGGCGGTGAAGTTGCCCGGTTTCAGCCAGTTGGCGTCGAGGAACGGTTCGGGCTCGGGCACCAGGGTCACTGTCGTCACCACAATGTCGGCGTCTTCCACCGCTTCCCTTGCCGTGTCGCAGGCGATTGCTTCCAGGCCGCGCGAGCGCGCCATTTCGCAGAGCGCGTCGCGATTGCTTTTTCCCCGGCCAAAGGCGCGGATTTCGCGCAGGGGAAAGAGGTCGGCGAAGGCTTCCAAATGGCCGCGCGCTTGCACCCCGCAGCCGATGAAGGCGACGGATGATGAGTCGGCCCGGGCCATGCGCCTGGCGGCGACGGCGCTCAGACCCGCCGTGCGCTTGGCCGTCACCCAATTGCCGTCGACAAGGGCGAGCGGCAGGCCGGTCTCGGCGTCGAGCAGCGTGATCAGCGAATTGATCGTGGCCAGTCCGCGCGCGGCGTTGCGCGGGTTCACCACCAGCGACTTGGTGGCCAGCACCGGCGGAACGGAGGCGACGCCGAGCGTTGCCATGAAGTAGCGGTCGTCGCCCGGCCACACGGCGGCCTTGGGCGCGCACCAGACTTCGCCGCGCCTCTGGCCTGATATCTGGCGTTCGATCTCGTCGACTATGTCGGGCGTGGAGATCGCCAGGCGATCGAGAACCGCCGACGACAGATAGGGCAGCGTTTCGGCGGCGGGGGACTGGTTGTTCATCTTGTCATGTTCCCAAGGAGATCGTCAGACTACACGATGCGCGCGGGGCCGAAAGCCTCGCGCCGCGAGCGGCGTGACGGCGGGTCAGGCCGCGCTGCCGCTCTGGCGCCTTGCGGCGGGGTCGAAGAGCGCTTCCGCCGCGAGCGTGCGGCTCGGATGGGCCGCCTCGTAGGCAAGCGCCTCGGGCGCGGGCAGCGCCGGCGAGAAGAGAAAGCCTTGCGCGACCATGCAGTCGAGCGAGCGCAGGATCAGGCGGTCGGCGTCCGTCTCCACCCCCTCGGCCATCACCTCTATGCCCAGCGCGCGGCCGAGATCGATGACCGTCTTGACCAGCGCCTGGTCCTCGACCGACTTGGCCAGGTCGCGCACGAAATGCTTGTCGATCTTGATCTTGCGGATGCGGCTGTCCTTCAGCGCGACCAGGGTCGAAAAGCCGGTGCCGAAATCGTCGAGCACGATCGATATGCCGGCGTCGGCGAGGCGGCCGATCTTCTCGTCGACCCGCTCGCGGTCGACCGGCGCTTCCTCGGTGATCTCGATCTCCAGCATCGCCGCGGGCAGGTGCCTCACCTTCAGCATGTCCAGGATCATGTCGTCGACATTGCCCGCCTCGAGCTCGCGCGGCGACAGGTTCATCGCGACCCGCACATCGCCGCGGCCGCTGCCGGCCAGCGCCTCGATCATGGCGCAGCAATTGCGGAACACCGTTTCCGTCAGCAGCGGCAGCAGGCCGGTCTCGCGCGCGGCGGTGACGATCTCGGGCGGCGAGATCGCCCCATGGAGCGGGTGCCGCCAGCGCAGCAGCGCCTCGAAGCCGACCACCGCGCTGGTGTCCAGGCGCACCAGCGGCTGGAACCATGAGCACAGCGCGCCGGCCTCGATGGCGCCGCGCAGGTCGCGCTCGATGCAGTGCTTGCGCTCCAGCGCCTGGTCGAGCCCGGCATCGAAGACGCAGTATTCGTTCCTGCCCTTGCGCTTGGCCGCATAGAGCGCGAAATCGGCCCGCAGCAGCATTTCCGTCAAGCGTGGATTGTCCGAAACGTAGATCCCGACCGAGGCGCCGACGCGCACCGAGTTCAACGCCGGATCCGGTTGCGCGATCGCCGCGATGAGCGCGCCGGCCAGCGCGCCGGCCGGACGCGCGGATCTCGCGGCGGAAAACAGCAGCACGAACTCGTCGCCGCCGATGCGCGCGATCGTGGCGCCTTGCGGCGCATGGTCTTCGATCCTGCGCGCGACCTTGACCAGCAGGTCGTCGCCGATGTTGTGGCCATAGGTGTCGTTGACGGATTTGAAGCCGTCGAGGTCGACCAGCATGGTCACGAACGGGCCGTCGGAAGGCCCTAGCTGTCGGATCGCCTGCTCGAGCCCGTACCGGTTGAGCAAATTCGTCAGCGGATCGCGCCTGGAATTGCGGTCCATCTCGGCGGCGAATTCCCGCGCCTCGTATTTGAGGCGGCTCGTCTCGCGGAAGCCGGCCTGCCCGATCAGCGCGCTCCTGACCATTCCGCCGAGGAACAGCACGATGGTGAAAGCCAGGACGTAATTCTCGATGCCGCCCCTGGCCAGCACGCATCCGGCGGCGGCCAGAAGCGGCAGCGTCATGAAATTGATCGCCGCCGGCGCATAGGAGGCCGAGTAGGTGACGGAGCCGGCCGACAGGCCCGCGAGCACGATCAGATAGAGCGGCGCCTGTGCCGTGGTGTATCCGTCCGCCAGCACGGCCAGGAAAGCCCAGGCAATGCCGGATGCCAGCGCCAATGCGCCGTAAAGGGAAAGCCGGGCGCTGACCGGCCTCGCGCCGCTCCCGGAAATGTCGGGCTGGGCGGCGGCAAGCGCCAGGCGGGCGCTGTTGATGATGCTGACCGCGGCGAACCACAGCACCGCGCCAACACCGCCATGCGAAAGCATCTGCACGGCCAGGATCAGCGCCGAAAGCACCGTGGCGATCGGCATGGAAATGAAGATCCCTTTCCGCAGATCAGCGAACTGATCGCGGAGGATCCCGGTTGCCACGGCTTCGCTCTGCCCCTGGCGAGAGGGGCCAGCAAACAAGCGCTCGAAATGCCCTGCCATGGCATGGTGATTAGGACAGTGGAATGAAAATCCTGTTAAGGATTTCAGCGGTTTACGGCGTATCTCTCAAATAGGGGCGGGCGGCGGGCCGTGGCGGAGGACCGCGGGAAGCCTCCGTGATTCCGGGTCAAGCGTGCCCCGGTTTCGAGGCAAAGGCCGGAGAAATTCATGGCTTCGGCGCAGGTTTGACTGGCGCGCGGATGCCGAACACCTATACTGGGAACATCAGCCGCGTGGGGTTGCCATGAGCAAGGAGTTCAGTGTCGCCGACGCCTATGGCACGGGCCGCGCCGTCTTCATGGGACTTGAACTGCTCGTCGCGCCCGGTGCGCTGGTGCCGCGGCCGGAGACGGAGCTGCTCGGCACGACGGCTCTTGGTGTCTTGCACCGGATGAACCTGCCAACGCCGCGCATCATCGACATGTGCTGCGGCGCCGGGAACCTCGCCTGTGCCATCGCCCACCGCGTGCCCGCCGCGCGCGTCTGGGCGAGCGACCTCACCGATGGATGCGTCGAGGCGACACGACGCAACGCCGCCCATCACGGCATGGCCGACCGCGTCTCGGTGCATCAGGGCGATCTGTTCGGCGCCCTCGCGGGCCAGGGACTTGAAGGGGCGATCGACGTGATCGTCTGCAATCCGCCCTACATTTCGGAAAAGCGGCTCGAGGGCGACCGCGCGCATCTGGTCGAGCTCGAACCGCGTGAAGCCTTCGCGGCCGGCCCTTACGGCCTCAGCATCCATATGCGGGTGGTGAAGGACGCGCCGCGATATTTGCGGCCCGGCGGCGTCCTGCTCTTCGAAGTCGGCCTTGGCCAGGACCGGCAGGTGATGGCCCTGCTGGAGCGCAGCAAGGCATACGAGAACATCCGCGCCGTCTCCAACGAAGCAGGCGAGGGCCGGGTGGTCCTGGGTCAGGCCCGGGCGCAGGCATGAGCGTGCGCCTGAGCAATTCCAGGAAAAGTGTGAGCGGTTTTCCGTCTGGAATTGCGTGAAAACAAAAGCAATTCGAGGAAGAGTGTGAAGCGGTTTTCCGTCCGGAATTGCGTGAAAACAAAGACATGGAGCGCTTCGCGTTGAAACGGATTCATGCGATGCGCTTCAAGTCCTTGTTTTCATGCATGCCGTTGTCCCAAAACCGAGGTCGCTTCCGGGCGGCATGCGTCAAGCCCGGCAATCAGTTCATCTTGCGCAGGATGTATTGCTCGATGCCCTGAATGGAATCGAGGTTTTCAGGCAAGAGCTCGCTGTCCTCGACGATGATGCCGAAGGTCTCCTCGATGAAGCCGATAATCTCGAGCACGCCCGTCGAGTCGACGATGCCCTGATCGAGCAGGGACGTGTCGTTCACCAATGCCCTCGCGTCGCTCACGTAGAAATTCGAAATCAGGAAACTGCGAATTTGCTCGCTGTAGATTCCGGTGCGTTCCTTGGTAGTCAACATGAATTCGCCCTCCGTTGCGGCCTCGTAAATCTAGCGACTTCGTCCCCCAAAGCGCATCGCGCTGAAACGGATTCATGCGACGCTCCTTCCAGGTCCTTGTTTTCATGCATGTCGTTCTCCCAGGACCGGGGTCACTTTCGAGCGACATGCGCCAGCCCGCCTCATGACAGGGCCGTCTTCTTCAGTTTGCCGGTGTCCGTCATCGGCAGGCTGGCCACGACGACGATGGACTTCGGCACCATGAAGTTTTCCAGCCGTTTCTGGCACTCCATCTGCAACTGCTTTTCGCCGATGGTTCGTCCATTCTCCATTACGACAAACGCCTTCACCGCCTGGCCGAGGAGTTCGTCCGGAACACCGATGACCGCCGCTTCCCGCACCCCTGGAATATTCATGAGCACGTTCTCGACCTCCTTCGGCGCCACCTTCTCGCCGCGCGATTTGATGATCTCGTCGCCACGGCCGACGAAGTAGAGGTAACCCTCCGCGTCCATCCGGCAGTAGTCGCCCGTGTACAGGACCTGCTCGCCCGGCAGCGGGCCGGGCTTGAGCTTCCTGGCCGTCGCCTCGGGCTTGCCCCAATAGCCCTTCATCACCGTCGCGCCGCGGATGACGAGCTGGCCGACGACGCCGGGGCCGACCCGCCTGTCATGTTCGTCAACGATCCACATTTCCGTGTTCGGGATCGCGATCCCGACGCTCAACGGCTTTCGCTCGAGGTCCTCTGGCGGCAGATAGGTGCAACGCTTGCATTCGGTGAGGCCGTACATCGAATAGATGCGTGCACTCGAAAACAGCTCGCGAAGCATGAGAATATGCTTGAGCGGCAAGGCGGCCGCGGTGTTGGTGACGTAGCGAATGCGTGAGAAATCCTGGTCCTTGAGCGACTTGAGCTCGGAGAGCGCCGCAAAGATGGTCGGCACGCCGGGAAAGCCGGTAACTCCCTCTTGCCTGATCAGTTCAAGGACCCGCGCCGGGAAGGCGAAGGAACGTTCGAGCACCAGCCGGGCGCCGGTGCGGA
The DNA here is from genome assembly GCF_013170705.1 of Mesorhizobium loti. Classification (NCBI taxonomy): domain Bacteria; kingdom Pseudomonadati; phylum Pseudomonadota; class Alphaproteobacteria; order Hyphomicrobiales; family Phyllobacteriaceae; genus Mesorhizobium; species Mesorhizobium loti. The sequence continues at coordinate 3,184,168 of NZ_CP033334.1, forward strand.
ACGCCATGATCATCTGGTACAGGCCATAGTCGAAAGCCAGGGGCAGGACGTTGAGGATCACCTCGTCCTCGCCAAGCTCGAGGTAGGAGGCGATGGACGTGCAGGCGGTCATCATGTTCCTGTGCGTCAGCATCACGCCCTTGGGTTCACCCGTCGAACCGGAGGTGTAGATGATGGCGGCGAGATCGACATCGATGCAGCGCCGTGGCGGCGGCGCGCCGCCGTCGATGGCGACCGCGGTGGCCCAGCGCACGGCATGCGGCAATCGGGAGAGCTCGACGTCGTCGATCGTCCCGGAAACGATCATGCGCAGAAGCGAGGGACAGCCGCGCGCCGGCTCGCGGAAGACCGCCTGCAGATGCCCATCCGTGATCAGCGCCGTCGGCTTGCAGTCGTTGAGCAGGTAATCGAGCTTGTCGCTCTTGGTGAGCGGGTTGACGATGCACACCACCGCGTTCGCCTTGAGCACCGCCCAGAAGCTCACCACCGTCTCGACGGTGTTGTCGGCGAAGATCATCACGCGATCGCCGCGCACGACCCCTGACGCGGCCAGATCCCCGGCGATCGCATTGGCGCGGGTTTCAAGCTCGCCATAGGTGACACGTTGCTTGTTGCACACCAGCGCAACCTTGCCGCCGAGCCGGCCGGCGGAATGGGCGAGGTAGTCATGCAGCAGGGGTACGGCATCATGCAACATGCAAGCGTTCTTCCCGATGTTCGCGGTCGACGTCGACGCTGAGCGCGTATTCGCGAGTTGCACTGGGGCAGCTCGCGACAAACTGTCGATGAAGGAGCTGGGTCGACAGCACGCCGACCAGCGCCATGTTGTCGGCATTGGACAGATCGCCGTCGCCGGTCCTGGCCTGGCACTTGCCGAGCAGGCGCGTGACCGCCTTCGGATCAAAGATATTGGCCTCGCGCAGCGCCGTCTCCGAAAGCGCCTCGCGAACGTATTCCGGTGCGTCGCCGGCGACGAAGCAAAGCGCGTTGGGCGCGCGGAACGGCTGCTTCTTGCGGGTGACGATCTCGGAGGGCACGATCGGTTCCGCCACGCGTTTGAGCACGTGCTTCTCGTCGAGGACGCGCAGCTTGTAGGCCGCCGGAAGCGAATTCGCGAGGCTCACAAGCTCATCGTCCAGGAAGGGGAAACGCCCCTCGACGGAGTGGGCCATCAGCATCCTGTCGCCTTGCGAGGAGAGCAGATAGCCCGACATCAGCGTCTGGACCTCGAGATACTGGTCCTGCGCAAGCGGGCTCCAGCGCGGGAACTCCGCGGGCAGGCGGGCGAGCAACTCGGACACGGCGTCGCGGCGCTCGGTCTCGGCGCGCATGTCGGCGGAAAACAAGCGCTTGATGGCGCTGGTGGTGTGCCAGCGTGTGTCATGGGCAAAGCCGGGCGCGTCATGGGCCTGGATGTTGCGTCCGAAGAACTGGCGCGCCATCGCCTGCTGTTGCACCGGCGAGCGGGTGAGGTAGGGGTAAAGGCGTTCCAGCAGCCGCGAGCGTCGTGTCGATGCCGGCTGGCGGCCCCAGAACCGGCGGATCTTGCCTTCGCGGAACAGGTCGTAGCCGGCGAACATCTCGTCAGCCCCTTCGCCGGTCAGCACGACCTTGATGCCACGCTCGCGCACCAGCCGCGAGAGCAGGAACAGCGGCGCCGGGGCGGTCCGCAGGATCGGGCGCTCGGTGTGGTGGATCACCTCCGGAAAGATCGCGGCGATATCGCCGCGCGAAACCACCACCTCATGGTGCTCGCTGCCGGTTGCCTCGGCAACAAGGCGCTGGAAGCGGGTCTCGTCATATTCGGCGTCGGCGAAACGCAGCGAGAAGGTCTGGAAGCGTTCGCCGGCGAAGCGCCTTCCCAGCGCGGCCACGAGCGAACTGTCCAGTCCTCCGGAGAGGTAGCACCCGACGGGCACGTCGGCGCGTACCATCCTGAGCGCCGTCGCGGCCTCTAGGGCGCCACGCACGCGGTCCACCGCCTCATCGCACGACCCGGTGAACTCGCCCTGCCGCGCTCCGGAAATCTCGGGGTAGGAAGGTCGCCAAAAGGCCCGCTCGCGAACGGTGCCATCCTGGTAGGTGCGGACATGCCCCGGCTCGAGTTCATTGATCCCCTGGAATACCCCTTGCGGCGGAACGACCGTCCAGAGCGTGAAAGTCTGGTCGATGCCGGCCGGATCAAAGGCGCGAGATATGGTTCGATCGGCCGCGAAGATGGCCTTCACCTCGCTGGCGAAATAAAGCCGGCCCGCGTGCTCGCAGAAATGCAGGGGGCAAATGCCGAACCGGTCGCGCGACAATACGAGACGCCCCGCCATCGAGTCCCAGATTGCGATTGCCCATTGGCCGTTCATCCGCTCGAAGGCTGCTTCGCCCCACGCACGGTAGGCATGGAGCGCGACCTCGGTGTCGCTGCGAGTCCGGAAGCGGTGGCCGAGCGCGATCAGCTTTTCCCGCAACTCGACGTAGTTGAAGATCTCGCCGTTGAACACGATCCAGGTCGTGTCGCCGGTGTCGGCGAGCGGCTGCTGGCCGCTGGAAAGATCGACGACGGAAAGCCGCGCATGCGCCAGCCCCGCGCGTCTGTCCCGGTAAAGGCCGTGCTCGTCGGGGCCGCGATGCGCCAGCGCGCCCACCATCCGCATCAGCGCTTCACGCGAAGGAGAAGCCGCCGCGGCGTTCAGCGCCACTATTCCAGCGATGCCGCACATCCCCGGTCAATCCTCGTCAATTCCGGCGGACAGCAAGGGCCGCGCGTGAAGATAGTGGGCGGCCCGCCGTTTCGCGTCGATGTCCTTGAAGACTTTCTGAAGCTGGGGCTCGGTGAGGCCCGCCGCCGCCGCGACCTCATCGCCGGCGATCCCGTGGTTCAGGCCATAGAGGCATAGATCCATCAGGTGATAGGGCAGCGCGAAATAGAACTCCTCCTGGCTTTGCGCCATGGAGAAGGTGTCGGTGGTGGGTGGCCGCCGCTGGATTTCCTCGTCCACCCCGAGATAGTCCGCGAGTTGATAAACCTGGGTCTTGTAAAGGTGGACGATCGGCATCACGTCGGCGGTTCCGTCGCCCTGCTTGACGAAAAAGCCCTGGTCGTACTCAAGGCGGTTCGGTGTCCCGGCAACCGCGTATTTGAGGCGGTCGGCGTGGTAGTATTCGGTCATCTTGCGCAGGCGCTGCTTGTAGTTGGTCGCGGCGACGATCTGCAGGTAGGCGGCAGGCGACAGGCGCACCGTGTCGACCTTGCCCTCTGGATCCTGGACCGTGAGCCGGGTGATGTTGAGGCCGTTGCTCTCCAGAACCGATGCGAGCACCAGCTTGCATTTCCAGCCCTCTCCATAGTCGGGAACGACGGTTTGGATCGCCTCGACCTGCCGGCTGTAGGCGCCGGTGGCCTCGAGTGCCGGTGCTATGTCTTCCACGACGTTTTCAATGCCAAGCTGTGCCGCGACACGGCGGCCAAGTCTGAGCGAATCGCCGGAGGAATCCCGCTCCGGCATGAACAGTCCCAAGACTTTGTCCTTGCCGAACGCGCGCGTGCACAAGGTGGCGACGACGGAGCTGTCGATGCCGCCGGAAAGGCCGACAACCACGCCGCGACGATGGAGCGTGCCAAGGACCTGCGTGCGCAAGGTGTCCACGATGCGATCGACCTCCGCGGGAGCATCGAGCAGCAGCGCGTCCTTGCCGAAGTGCGAGATCACGTCGATGACAAATCCTCCCTTTTGCGAGACTCGGCCGGGGAGTAGGTCTGCACAACGGCCCTCTCGATGAGGGGACGGTTGGTGGCAAGATGCGGCTCCACGACAAGGTCGATATGGTTGCCGTTGATCGGAACCACGTCCAGCCGGGCCAAGGCGCTATCCCAGCCCAAGGCCTGAGGCATTCCCTCCCGGCGGCATCGAAACAAGGTGCCGCCGATCGGCAGGGCCGGTTTCGGTGCGTCCAGCCACTGGAAGAAAGACCGTGCTCGCAGCACCTCCTGCAGTTCCAGTTTGGTTCTGAAGCTCGTCGGGTTGAATTCTCCCTTGGCAGAGCGGTCGAGGAACCTGGCGAGATATCCCTCGCAGCCCATTGCAACGGTGATCTTCGCAAGGGCCCGGCAAGCCATCCGGTGGGCGGATATGCGATTTGTCCGAATGCGATGGAATGTGCGGGTCAGCGTCGCCCAGGGGTCGCTCGGTTCGTTCAGAAGGCTCGTGTCGAGGATGCCCAGAAACCTGACCGGTCGACCGGCGGCCAGCAGCCGTGCGGCAACCTCGAACGCAACCGCGCCGCCAAGCGAATGGCCGAGAAGTCGCACGGGCCCGGCAGGCTGGGCGCGCCCTATCTGTTCGAGCGCGGCGGCAGCCATGGCGGAAAGTGAGTTATGCCCGTCCAATATCGCGGCGAGGCCAGGGTACCTGATGGGGTTGACCCTGGCGACCTTGCCCATGGCGGCCGCGAAGGCGGCCAGGCTCGGACCATAGCCGACGGATCCCGGAAACAGGAAAAGAACCGGGGGGTGTTGCTTCTTCTCGCGCCGGTCGCCTGCCTGTGCGGATGCGACCGCCTCAACCATCTCGTTGAAGCTCATTCCGACGGTGAAGGCCTCAAGGCCCAGTTCCTGGCCGATGGCGCTCTCGATCGCCATGACGCAATGCAGCAGCTGCAGCGAATCTCCTCCCGCATCGTCCCAGTTTCCCGCCGCAACGCTCGTGTTGAGAACCTGCATCCAGGCGTGCTGTACGATTTGCCGGGTGTTCGGTTCGCCTCCGGCGGGCGGCGGTCTGGCAGCCGGCGGTTGGGCGGCTGGCGCCGTCCTTCTGTCCGAACGATCCATTTGGGTGAGGCTCGCCAGGTCGACCTTGCCGCCCAGCAGGCGCGGGATGGCGGCGATGGTGTGCAACCGCGAGGGGCGCAGTGGCGCCGGCAGCGTCGTTCTGACGAGCTGGCGAAGCTCCTCCGCGAAAGCAGCCCCGGCCAGGTGCCTGGGAACCGCGAACGCGACGAGTTCTTTCTCCGGCGTCACGATTGCCACCGCATCCGCGACCGAAGGCGCGCCCCGCAGGACCCGCTCGAGCTCGGCGGGTTCGACGCGCCGGCCATTGATCTTGATCTGGCGCCCCTTGCGGCCGACGACCCACAACAACCCGTCATCGTCCAGCCGAACCAGGTCGCCCGTCGCAAAAATCCGAACACGGGGATCGTCCGGGTCCGGTCGCACGGGAACGACGACACCGTTCTCCCAGTAACCAAGCAGAACATAGGGGCTCCTGATCAGGAGCTCCCCGCTCTCTCCTGTCCCGACGCTGCGCTCCGCTTCGTCGACAATGGCGAATGCCATCCCGGGAAGCAGCCTGCCAACAGGGACCGACGTGTCCTGCTCCGGCCAGTCCGCCGGCAAGAACCATTGCGAACCGGTGGTCTCGGTCGACGAGTAGCCGATCTGGATCAGGCACTGGTCCGAAACGGCCTTGCGCAGCAACGCGATATCGGTCCACGACACCTTCTCCCCGCCGATCCGGGCCACTCTGAGTGAGTGGAAAGCGTCGGCGGGGGCCTCGGTCAAGAGCGCCCGAAGCAGCGCCGGCACAAGATAGGCGACCGTTACGCCTTCGGCTTGCACGCGGGCGCGCACCGCGCGCAGGCCGACCGCCTCCACCTCGACAAGATGCAACGCGGCGCCCGTCAGCAGCGCGGCAAGAATCTCCCGGCAACCGGCAATCGTGGCTGGCCCGGTCAGCGGCAGGAAGACGTCATCCGCGTTTATATGGCACGCGTCGACATATTGCAGGACCCGCCAGAGCAGGCTGCGTTGGCTGTTGACGATCCCCTTGGGACGTCCGGTGCTACCCGAGGTGTAAAGCACCATTGCGGGCGCATCGACGGAAACGGGCGGCGGTTGTTGTGATGCCCGTTGAGCGTCCGGCGCGACGCCGGCGGCAATGTCGACCCACAACACGTGCCGCGCCAGATCGATGGGACGGCCATTTCCGGCGCCTATGATGGCGCCGAGCCGCGCGGCATTCACGATCTCGATGATCCGGGAGCCCGGGTCCCTGATGTTGAGCGGGACCGAAGGCCGTCCGGCCGCCATGCTCGCCAGCATTGCCACCGGGTACCAGACCGAGTTGGCCTGAAGGATTCCGACCGCCTGTCCCTCGGGGACGACGGCGGCGAGACGGCGTGACAGTGTCTCGACAGCCCGCAAAAGCTCGGAGTAAGTCAGGCGGTCGGCGCCGTCGCTGATCGCGAGCTTGTCCGGATATTGCCTTGCGACGTCTGCAAGGTGATCGAAGATGGGAATGTCCGCGAAATCGGCGCCCATCCGCTGATAGGGGCGCCAGACTGGCCCACCCTCGTCGAGAGCATATTCGGGCACGGTTGACCATCCGCGGAGTGTCGTTGTTCGACACTCCGCCTGTAGATCCTGATCCACCGCTTCCGATTGCAAGTACGCTGGAGACATTCAGAGCCCCACCAAGCTGAATGTCGACCATCGCTCGCCACCGGAATCTTTTCATCAATCATTCGGATGATGTCTCGATCTTGACCGGGCAGCTTTTTCCCGATCCATCCTCGCCGGAACTACTCTAATTCCCCTCCGGAAAACGGCCGGGTCCGCCTCAATTTCCCCGGCCGCGAGACGCTTGCCCAGGGCCAATGCCGCGTGTCTCCGGCGGTGGGAACCTCTGAGCCTTCCCAAGAGTCCACGGGGCTGAAGGGTCATTCAAATGAATGTTGGTGGGGGGTGTAATCCGGCTAAGCTTTGGGTCGCAGGTGGGTGTGTGCCTGCTTGGAGACGTTGGGCATTTCGGCATGATTATCGAGTTGTTTGGGCCGCCTGGTGCAGGCAAGACCACACTTCTTCGCGGCCTCTGCCAAGGGATGGCGAAGCAAGGCATCAACGTCAAGACAGTGAACGGCTATCGCCTGATCGAATACGGCTCGGCCCAGGATGACGGCCCGGAGGTACGTCATGGCATTGGCCGTATTGGCAAAAAGATCGCCACCTCCGCCCCTGTCTTGCTATCGACCTTGCCAAAGGACGGGGTAGCGGCGCGGCTTCTGGCATCAATCCCCCTGCGGAGCCGCACATGGTCGTGGCGCATGAAGGTCGACATCGCCCAGCTATGCGAGTCCTGGCGCAAGGCGCAGGAATCGGAAGGTTACTTCATTTTCGAGGAAGGCCTGATCCAGGCTTTATGCGCGCTGGTTCTGCTGGCGCGCAGTCCAAGCATCGACGCGGTTCGTGACACGCTGGCGTTCCTGCCGCGGCCGGATGTCCTTATCCAAATCGATGCGCCGCAGGAAACCTTGCGCCGCCGTCTTATGGACCGCCATGCCGCGCAACCGCTCATCGAGGTCCTCCTGTTCGAACTCGGCGTGGAGAGGGGCCTGAAGCAAGCCAGTATATCGCGGGAGGTCGGCGAATGCCTGCGCCAGGGCGGATGGCCCCTGATTAAAGTCAACGGCGCCGACTCTCACGATTTCGACAAGATCATCAAGCGAATCCTGGGAGAGCATGTCAATGAGACCGCCGTGGCGTAAGCGGGGCGACAGGAAATCACTGCATAGCCGGACGGACTCCCGACGTCGGCCCGAGCGCGCTCGCCCTCAAACAACAAAAACGTTTGCGCGCAATGTCGCGCGATGGCGGCAAGGCCGTCCCGATCTCTCGTCCGCTGGTGAGCTTCGCATCGGCCGTGGTGCCGAGAACCTCGGGGCGGTCGGATGACCTTGCTTAAAACCTCGTTCTTGGGCTGAATGCCTGGACATTCGCCACGTTGCCGAAACAAGTGGAACAGGGTCCGCCTCCGCGCTTCGGCCTGCCGGGCGCGACAAGCATCGAAGGAGAGCACTGTGATCAACGAAGCCAGTCCAAGGCCTCTCGCGGAAATCGCCAGCTATCACGCCCACATCTACTATGACGGAGAGACCGAGCGGCAACATGCCGAATGGCTGCGTCTTCGCATCGGCGAGCGGTTCCGGGTGCGCCTGGGCAATTGGCACGACGGGAAAGTCGGCCCGCATGACCAGGCCATGTACCAGGTCTCCTTCGCCAACGAGATTTTCGGCACGCTCGTGCCTTGGCTGATGCTGAATCATGGCGGCTTGAGCATCCTCATCCACCCGAATACGGAGAACCCCAAGCGCGACCATCTGGTCGATCCGGTCTGGATCGGCCGGCCGCTGGGGGTGCATGGCGACGTGCTTCCGGAAGACCACGAGGCGGAAGAGCCGCTGGAGCCGAACACCGAGCCATCGCTGCCGGCGTAGGCCGGCGTCGGTTCCGTTGGGTGCGCCTCTATCCCCGCCGCGCCATGGGGGGGCATCATTTGTCCGCCAGGAACCAAACGTCCACCGGCCACGAAGCGAGCGAGGCCGGTTGGCTTGATCTTCATTTCGATGATCCCGACTTCTGCTACCGCGAGTTCTTCGTCATGGCGGTCTGCCGGATCTGGCGCTCAGCATGAAGCTGCTCGAGTCGCCGGTGCACCCGCTTCATCTCGGCGGGTAGGCCAACCTCAGCCGGCGCGCTTCCAACAGGCGATGTAGTGGCCTGCTTCAACCTCCCGGGCAACAGGTTCGGCCTCAAGGCAGCCGGCATCGGCCAGCGGGCAGCGGCCGGCGAAGGCGCAGCCGCCGGGGCCGGCTTCGATGGCGGCCTGCGCTTCGGCCATGGTCGTCGCTAGCCCATCGTTCGAGGACGCCGCCAGCAGCACTTGCGTGTAGGGATGGTTGGGGCCGGCGAAGATCTGGTCGGAGGAACCGGTCTCGACCAGGCGGCCGCGATAGAGCACGCCGATGCGGTCGGCCATGTAGCGCACGACCCTGAGATCATGGCTGATGAAGAGGTAGGCGGTGTCCTTGCTCTTCTGCAGGTCGTTGAGCAGGTTGAGCACGGTCGCCTGCACCGAGACATCGAGGGCCGAGGTCGGCTCGTCCAGCACCACCAGCCTCGGCAGGCCGGCGAAGGCGCGCGCGATGGCCGTGCGCTGGCGCTGGCCGCCCGACAGCGTGCCGGGCTTTTGTTCCGCCGTGGAGGGGGCGAGGCGCACCGAGGTCAGGAGGTCGCCGACGCGCCGCGGCACCGCGCGGCGGGGCAGGCCGGCCAGCCGCCGCAACGGGCGGCCGAGGATGCGGCCAATGCGCTGGCGCGGGTTGAGCGTGCGGTCGGGCGACTGGAATACCATCTGCACATCGCGCCGCTCGCCTGGCTGGCGCCGTTCGACCAGTGGCGCCACGGTCTTGCCGAACAGTTCGACCGTGCCCGCCGTCGGCGGCTGCAGCCCGGTGACGATGCGGGCCAGCGTCGACTTGCCGGAGCCGGATTCGCCGATCAGCCCGAAAGTCTCGCCACTGGCGATGTCGAGATCGATGCCGTGCAGCACCGGCTGGCCGCCGAAGGATTGTCTTATGCCCCGGCAAGACACGGCGATTTCGCGCTGCGGCGCGGGCAGGGCGCTTTCCGCCTGCTCGCCGGGCGGCACGTTCGAACTCAGGTCCACGGCGCTGGCATCCTCGGCCAGCCTGCCGTCGCGCTTGGTGCGGTTGAGCGTCGGAATGGCGGCGACCAGCGCCCTTGTGTAGGCATGGCGCGGGTTGTCGAAAACTTCCCCGGCGGCGCCGGTTTCGACGATCGAGCCCGCCTGCATCACCGAGACCCGGTCGCAGGAACGCCGGATCAGGTTGATGTCGTGGCTGATCAGAAGGATGCTGGTCCGGTGCTCGCGGCGCAGATCGTCGAGAATGGCGATGATCTCGGACTGGACGCTGGCGTCGAGCGCCGTGGTCGGCTCGTCCATCACCAGCAGCGCCGGGTCGAGCGCGATGGCAATGGCGATGTTGGCGCGCTGCTGCATGCCGCCCGACAGTTCGTGCGGATAGAGCCGCAGCACGCGTTCGGGATTGGCGACGCGGACGCGGCCGAGAAGTTGCGCGGCGCGGCCAAGCGCATCGTCACGGTGTATCGGGCGATGGCGCAGGATCGTCTCGGTGATCTGCCCGCCAATGGTCATGCTCGGGTTCAGCGCCGAGCCCGGATGCTGGTAGACGGCGGCGATGCGGTCGCCGCGCAGCCGGCGCAACTCTTTGGTCGAGAGGTCGCGGATTTCGCGATTTTCGAAGGCCAGTTGCGCGGCCTCGACCCGGGCGTGCCTGGGCAGGTAGCGCAGCACGGCCAGCGCCACCGAGCTCTTGCCGGAACCGGATTCGCCGACCAGCCCGAGCGCTTCGCCCTGGGCGATGGAGAGCGAGACGTCATCGACCGCGCGGTGGATGCGCCTGGCTCCGGCATAGGAAACGGAGAGGTGCTCGACATCAAGAACCGAAGACATGGTTGGCAAAACCGAAGGCATTGGGGACCGGAAACCACTTTCTGCGCGCGCGGCGATCAGGGGCAATCGCTTCCGCTTTCATATGGAACAATCTCTATAAAATTACTCGAATTAAGGCCGAGCGCAATCTAACTTTCGCTGACTGGAAGATTTTCGGGGCACGGCCACAGGCCGCGGCGCCGGCGGTTTTCCGCATCCGCAGGGAAGGGTATCCAGATGTCGCACATGATCCTCAGCGCGTTCTTCTTCAACCCGCAGGGCGACCATCGCATGGCGTGGCGCCACCCCCGCGCGCCGGGCCGTGAAGTGCTCGATTTCGACTATTATCGCGAGCTGGTGCAGGCGGCCGAACGGGCACGCATCGACACCATCTTCGTCGCCGATCACGTGTCGATCTGGGATTCGGTGAAGAGCGGCGTCGCGCATTACGCCAATGCCCGCCTCGAACCGCTGACGCTGCTGTCGGCGCTGGCCGGCGTGACCAAGCATATCGGCCTGATCACCACGGCGTCGAGCTCCTACAGCGAACCTTACAATGTCGCGCGCCTGTTCGCTTCGCTCGACCATATCACCAAGGGCAGGGCGTCGTGGAACGTCGTCACCTCGGCCATGGACGAGGAGGCGCGCAATTTCGGCCGCGACGGCAACATCGAGCACGCTTTCCGCTACGAGCGGGCCGGCGAGTTCCTCGATATCGTAAAGGCGCTGTGGGACAGCTGGGAGGACGAGGCGCTCCTGATCGACAAGGAGACGGGCTATTTCGCCGACCCCGACAAGGTCCATCCGATCGACCACAAGGGCAAGCACTTCAAGGTGCGCGGGCCGCTCAACGTGTCGCGCCCGCCGCAAGGCCATCCGCTGATCGTCCAGGCCGGCTCGTCCGAGGACGGCAAGAATTTCGCCACCGCCCAGGCCGATGCGCATTTCGCCATCTACAGCACCAGGGAAGACGGCATCAAATACCGCCAGGACATCAATGAGCGGCTGGCGCGCCACGGCCGGCGGCCGGAAAGCTTCAAGATCCTGCCCGGCATCCTGCCGATCGTCGCGGCTTCCGAGGCCGAAGGCCGCGACAAGCAGGAATATCTGCAGACGCTGCTTCCCGACCAGGTCGGCATCGATCTTCTGTCGAGCTGGAGCGGCATCGACCTCTCGGCCTACCCGCCGGACGGCCCGCTGCCGCCGCTGCCGGATGAAAGCACCTTCAATGGCGGACGCACCTCGCTCAACCGCGTCAAGCAATGGTCGAAACAGAATCTCAGCCTGCGCGACATCGCCCGCAAGCTCGCCAACAGCGGCTCGGTGCCGACGGTTGCCGGCACGCCGAAGCAGATCGCCGACCAGCTTGAGGACTGGTTCGTCGCGGGTGCGGCCGACGGTTTCAACCTGATGTTCCCGCTGCTGCCCGAGGACTGGGTGAATTTCGCCGGGCAAGTGGTGCCGGAACTGCAGCGCCGCGGCCTGGTCCCGACCGAGTATGCGCCGGGCACGTTGCGCGACCGCTTCGGGCTCGCCCGCCCGGCCAACCGCTTCGCCGAGCAACGCGCCAATGCGCGCGCCGTGTCCTGAGGGAAACGGCCATGACCGCATCGCCGAACCTTCAGCCCCGCGAAGCCACGGCTCCGCGTCTTGTCAACGTGCTGCACAGCCCCAAGCGCATCCGCGTCAAATTCGATGGCCGCACCATCGCCGACAGTCGCAATGTGCTGGTGCTGCGCTCCAATCATTTCCTGCCGATCTATTTCTTCCCGCCGTCCTCGGTCGATCCGTCGGTGCTGAAGCCGTCACTGCATCGCGAGCCGCACGCGGTGGGCGGCGAGACCGCCTATTGGGACATCGACAGCGGCGGCAGGCGCGCCGCCAATGCGGCGTGGTCGTTCACGGCACCGCCGGATGAAAACCTGGCGCCGCTCGCCGGCCGCATCGCCTTCACCTGGAAGGCGGTCGACCAGTGGTTCGAGGAGGAGGAAGAGGTCTTCGTCCACGCGCGCGACCCCTATGCGCGCATCGACGTGCTGCACAGTTCCAGCCATGTCCAGGTCTGGTTCGACGGAGACATCATCGCCGACAGCCACCGTCCGGTGCTGCTGTTCGAAACCCATCTGCCGACGCGTTTCTACCTTCCCCCGGAGGATGTCCGGCTGGACCGGCTGACGGCGTCCAACTCGACGACGCGATGTCCCTACAAGGGCATCGCCTCCTATTGGTCGGGTCTCTTGAAGGACGGGTCGGTTCGCCCCGACATCGCCTGGAGCTACCGCGACCCGATCGATGAGATGCCGAAAATCAAAGGGCTGATCGCCTTCTATCCGCAAGCGGTCGACCGCATCCATCTCGACGGTCAGCCGGCCTGACGGCGGCTTTCCCACCCATCCATGCTCATCATCCAGTTCAAGAAAGAGAAAAAATGACGAAACGGTCCGACATCGATCTTCTGCGCGGCCAGTCCCCCCGCAATCCGTCCCGCGACATCTGGAATGTCGCTGTCGATGAATATGCGCAGGGGTTTCTCAAGCGCCGCAACCTCCTGAAATACGCGGCACTGCTCGGTCTCACCGGCTTTGCCGCCTCGCAAGGGCTGTTCACGTCGGGGGCTGCCCGCGCGGCCGGGGCCGGCGGCGGCACGGTGCGCGTCGGGCTCGGCCAGCCGACCAAGGCGATCGACCCGGTTACGGTGACCGATCCGGCCAGCATCGGCGTGATCAGCCAGGTCGGCGAATATCTGATCCTCGACGACCCCAAGGACGGCGTGCAGCCGAAACTTGCCTTGTCATGGGAGGCCGACGAGACGGCCAAGCGCTGGACCTTCAAGCTGAGACCCGGGGTGAAATTCCACGATGGCCGCGCGGTGACGGCCAAGGATGTGGTCGCGACATTCGAGCGGCTTGTCGATCCGAGCACCGGCTCCGGGGCGCTGTCGGCCTATAAGGGCATCCTGTCGAAGGGCGGCGCCAAGCTGGTCGACGACGAGACGGTCGCCTTCGATCTCGACCAGCCCAACAGCAATTTTCCGTTCTATGTCTCGTCGGACGTGTTCAACGCCGTCATCCTGCCGGCTGATTATGCCGGCGATTTCGAAAAGAATTTCATCGGTACTGGCCCGTTCAAGTTCGAATCCTTCCGTCCCAAGCAGGGCGCCAGCTTTGTGCGCAATGCCGACTACTGGGGTGACAAGGCGCTGCCGGACCGGGTCGAGATCAAGTTCTTCGACGATGAGCAGGCGCAGGTGCTGGCGTTGCAGGCGGGCCAGCTCGACGTCATCCCCTCCACCACGCGGCTGGAGCTGGCGATCGAAGGCAATCCTAACTTCAAGCTGCTCAGCGTGCAGGCAAGCTCGCATGACGAAGTGCATCTGCGGACCGACCAGGCGCCGTTCACCGACAAGCGCGTGCGCCGCGCGCTGGCGCTCACCATCGACCGCGAGGCCGTGGTCAAGGGCTTGCTGAAGGGCCGCGCCATCGTCGGCAACGACACTCCGTTCGCGCCGATCTTCCCCTCGGCCGATCCCTCCGTGCCGCAGCGCAAGCAGGACATCGAGGAGGCCAAGCGGCTGCTTGGCGAGGCCGGCGTGCCCAACGGCTTCGAGGTGACGCTCACCACCGAGCGCGCCTACGACATTCCCGACTATGCGGTGCTGATCCAGAATTTCGCCAAGAAGGCCGGCATCGACATCAAGCTCAACGTGCTGCCGCAGGATGCCTATTACGGCTCGGCGACATTCGGCAGCTCGCCATGGCTGGATTCCAATCTCGGCATCACCGATTTCGGCCATCGCGGCACGCCCGACATCTTCCTCAACGCGACGCTGAAGAGTTCGGGCGCCTGGAACGCGGCGCATTTCAACAGCCCGGACTACGATGCCCTGCTGGTCGACTACGGCAAGGCGCGCGACCTGCAGGCGCAGCGCGTGGCAGCCGGCAAGATCCAGACCCTGCTGCTCGACGAGACGCCGCTGATCATCGGCTATTTCTCGCAATACAGCCGCATCGTCTCCTCGAAGGTCGAAGGCGTGCGCTTCACCGCGATCTCGCACCTGCTGCTCGACAAGGTGTCGTTCGTTTGAACGGCACCGTTTCGATGGCGATCGTCCGGCCGCTGGCGGCACGCGCGGGCTCGCTGCTGTTGACGCTGTGGCTGGTCAGCGCGCTGGTCTTCCTCGCCGGGCAGGTGCTGCCCGGCGATGTCGGCCGCGTCATGCTCGGACCGTTCGCCGATGCGCAGGCGGTCGCCGAACTCAATCGCAAGCTCGGCACCGACCAGCCGATCCTTGCCCAATACTGGCACTGGTTCAGCCGGGCTATTTCAGGGGATTTCGGCGACTCGCTGTCGATGCGCGCGCCGGTGGCGCCGTTCGTTGTGTCGAGCATCAAGAATTCCGCCGCACTGGCCGGCGTCGTGCTTTTGTTCCTGGTGCCGATCGGCATCGGCGCCGGCGTCGTCGCGGGCCTGCGCTCGGGGAGCCTTGCCGACCGTCTGATCGTGCTGACCGGCGTTTCGCTCTCGATCGTGCCGGACTTCGTCTCCGGCCTGCTGTTGCTGATGGTCTTCGGCCTGTGGCTGGCCTGGTTTCCGATCACAGGTGCGGCGCCGGACGGGGCCGGCTTCTGGACGTCCAGCTACCATCTCATCCTGCCGGCGCTGCCGCTGGTGCTGAACCTCATCGGCTATGTCGCGCGCATGACCAGGGCAGGGGTGATCGAGGCCCGCGCGGCGGACTATACGCGCACCGCGATCCTCAAGGGCCTGAGCCCGTCGCAAGTGCTGTTCAAGCATGTGCTGCGCAACGCGCTGGTGCCGACGGTGGCCGTCATCGCCACGCAGAGCGGCTTCCTGCTCGGCGGGCTGGTGGTGATCGAGGCGCTGTTCGGCATACAGGGGCTCGGCAACCTCGTGCTGAGCGCGGCCAAGGCGCGCGACTTCCCGATGCTCGAGGCCGGCGTGCTGGTGATGGCGACGATTTTCGTGTCGACGGCGGCGATCGGTGATCTCCTGCAGGCGCTGCTTGATCCGCGCCAGCGCCGCCGGAACGCGCCATGACCGATCTCGCGCAGTCTCCCGTGCGCAGCGACATCAGGCTTTCCTGGATCGGCCGGCTGCGTGGTCTTGTGCCTGACGTGGCGCCTTCGACCCTGGTCGGCTCGGTGGTGCTTCTGTTCTGGGTCGCCTGCGCGCTGTTCGGTGCGCGGTTCGTGCCGTTCGACCCCTATGCCGAGGATTTCCTCTCGATGATGACGCCGCCCGACGCGGTGCATTGGTTCGGCACCGACCAGCTTGGGCGCGACGTGCTTTCACGCATCATCGTCGGCTCGCGCGACATCCTGCTGGTGGCGCCGCTGGCGACACTGGCCGGCGTCACGGCGGGCAGCATCATCGGGCTGGTGCTCGGCACCTTTGGCGGCCTGGTCGATGCCGTCGGCGCGCGGCTGCTCGACGCCGTCATGTCGCTGCCCTTCATCGTGCTGGTGACGATGGCGCTGGTGGCGATCGGCCCGTCCAACCTCACCGTCATCCTGGTGATCGGCCTTGCCTATGCGCCGCTGGTGGCGCGCACGGTGCGCACCGCAGCGCGCGAACAGCGCGAGCGCGACTATGTCAGCGCCGCGCGGCTCGCCGGCGAAGGACGGCTGGCCATCATGTTCCTGGAAATCCTGCCCAATGTGCGGGAAACCATCCTCATCGAGCTGATCACCCGGCTCGGCTATGCTTTCTTCTCGATCGCGACGCTGAGCTTCCTCGGCCTCGGCATCCAGCCGCCATCGGCCGACTGGGGGCTGGCGATCGCCGACGGCTACGGCTTCCTCACCGGCGGCAAATGGTGGGTGGTGGTGTTCAATTCAGCCGCCATCATCTCGCTGGTGATGGCCACCAACCTCATCGCGCAAAGCATCGGCGCCTTCGAGAACAACGACAAGTAAGTCGTGGAGCCTAGCCGAGCAGGCCCTGGATGGTGGCCGCAACCGCCGCGGCCGCATAGGGCTTGGGTAGAAAGACGCCACCGCTCGGCATCGCGTCCCGCGCCGGCTGTTGCTTGCCGGAGGTGACGATGATCTTGACCGGGGGCCAGCGGTCTCGCACGGCGGCGGACAGGCGCAGCCCGTCCATGGAGCCGGGCATGTCGATGTCGGTGAACAGGATGCGGATGTCCTGATGGACTTCCAGCAGGCTGATCGCCTGGTCCGCATTGCTGGCTTCGAGCACGTCATACCCCGCCTCGCGCAGTTCGTCGGCGATGGCGAACAGCAGAAAGGCTTCGTCTTCGACGACGAGGACGGTGACGGGGCTCTGAGTGATCATGGCATGCCCTATGTAGTCAGTACGGTGCTGTCGGCAACTGGGGTGCCGGTGCGTTCAACACACATTCGACGCCGTCGGGGTGGTAGTCGATCCGCACGGTTCCGCCGAAATCGGTGCCGAAGACCCGCTCGATCAGGAAACGGCCGAAGCCGCGCCGGCTGGGCGGCGTCACCGGCGGACCGCCGCTCTCGCGCCAGCGCCAGATCAGCCTGATGTCGCTCGGCTTGTCTTGGGATGGCTGCAGCGACCATTCGATCGCCACCTTGCCGTCCGGTGTCGACAGCGCGCCATATTTCAGCGCGTTGGTGGCGAGCTCGTTGACGGCGAGCGCCAACGTCAGGGCCATCTTGGGATTGATCGGCAGCGCCGGGCCGGAGATCGACATCTGTTCGAGCGGGAAGGTGGCGACGGTGTTGTCGACCACCTCGCGGATCGAGGCGCTGGTCCAGCGGGTCTTGTTCAGGATGTCATGGGCATTGGCCAGCGCGCGCAGCCGTTCGTTGAAGGTGGCGCTTGCCGTGGCGATGTCGGTGTTGCGCAGCGTCTGCGAGGCGATGGCCGCGACCATTGCCAGGATGTTCTTGATGCGATGTTCGAGCTCGTGGGTCAGGAGCTCCTGCCGCGCCTGCGCCTCGCGCCGGTCGGTGACATCCTGCATGACGCCGAACATCTTGACCGGCTTGCCCGTCTCGTCGTGGACGAAATCGATATGGCGCGACAGCCAGCGCAGCTCGCCGGTGTCGGGCCGCCTGATGCGGTATTCCACGGCGGGCACAGCGGTGCCCTTCTCGCGCGTTTCCGGGTTGGAGCGGACGTCCTTGTCGGCGGGAATGACGATGTTTTCCAGCACGGAGATGTGCACGCTGTCGCGCGGCGAAAGCCCCCAGAGACCCCAGAAGCCCTCGGAGCCGACCACGGTTCCGCTGGCGATGTCGAGTTCGAGGGCCGCGATACCGGCTGCGTTCTGCGACAGCTGCAGGCGGCGCTCGCTCTGCAGCAGGGCCTGGGCCGCCTGCTTCTGGTCGTCGATATCGGTGTTGGTGCCGATCCAGCGCAGGATGGCGCCGTCGGTATCGCGGATCGGAACGGCGCGCGCGATGAACCAGCGATAGATGCCGTCATGGCGGCGCAGCCGGAACTCGGTCTCGTAGAATGTGCCGGCGGCCACCGTCTGTTGCCACTTGTCCGAGGCCGCGGCGATGTCGTCGGGGTGCAGGATATCGGCCCAGCCATGACCGTCAAGCTCGCCCGGCCTGGCGCCGGAATAATCATAGACACGGGGGTTGAACCAGTCGAGCAACCCCTCCGGCGTGGCTGTCCAGACGTGGTTGGGCATCGCCTCGGCGAAGGTGCGGAACTGCGTCTCGCTCTGGCGGAGCGCCTGTTCGGCAATCAGCCGGTCGGTGACGTCCACACCTTGCACGAAGATGCCGAACACCTCGCCCGCGGGGTTGCGCACCGGCTGGTAGACAAGGTCGATGAAGCGGTCTTCGATCGCCGCGCCCGGCGTGCGCTGCAACTCCGCCTTCAAGGCGTAGCCGATGAATGCCTCGCCGCTGGTGAAGACCTGGTCGAGCAGCTCGAAAAAGCCCTGGCCCTCCACCTCCGGCAAGGCTTGGCGGATCGGCAGGCCGATGATGTCGCGGTGGCCGACGAGCTGCATGTAGGCGGCATTGGTCAGTTCGACGACATGCTGCGGACCGGACAGCATGGCCATGAAGCCCGGCGCCTGTTCGAACATCTGGCGCTGGCGGTCGCGCTCGCCGGCGCGCCAGCGCTCGGCGGCGACCTTGGCGGTCGTCTCGATGACGATGGCGATGACGCCGGCCGGCTCGCCGCTTTCGTCGAGCACCGGTGAGTAGTCGAGATCGAGCCAGACCTGCTCGGGCTTGCCGGTACGGTTCAGGGTCAGCACCTGTTCGCGATAGGCAAGCGTGCCGCCTTTGCCCAGACACACCTTCATGATGTTGTCGTTGAAGTCGGCCACCTCGGGCCAGCCTTCCCGCACTTTCGAGCCGAGCAATTGCGGATGGCGGCCGCCGGCGAACTCCGAATAGCCGTCATTGTAGATCATGACGCCGTCCTCGCCCCACAGCATGACGATCGGCACCCTGGAGCGCAGGATCAGCGAGATCGCCGTCTTCAGGCTCTGCGGCCAGCCCCCGATCGGTCCGATCGACGTCGAGGCCCAGTCGAACGCGGCGATCAGGCGGCCAAGCTCTCCGCCGCCCGACAGGAAAGCGAGGTGAGGATTGCCTACGGTCGCTGTGCTGGTTTGCGGCATGAAGTCCCGGATCGGTCGGCGTTGTTCGAGGGGTCGATTGTGCTGGCTAACGTGCCGGATTCTGTCGATCGTTCGCTCTATCCCGGGCCGCGCGACATCGCGGCACGGGCGACCGTGGCCATGACAGATAGTATTCTGGCGAGACGTGAACCGGCATTTCCTCCCCCGATCGCCACAACCCCGGGACAGGCCCTTAGGTTCCCGGTGCCTGTCGATTTTCCTTCGACAGGGTTGTCGGATCGAGGAGGGAAAGCCGGCTATTTGATCTAATTTCTTTGCAAGCCGTTAATTCGGCCATGCTGTTAATAAGTTCATTCTAATGCATGTCCACCGAAACCTCGTGACGGTTTCGGGATAACGATATGCGCGAAACTGATTGGTTTGGCGCGCGGGGTACGCAATGACCAAGAATCTCGGCAATGCACGCTATATGCCGCCCAAGGACACGAAAGCGTCCTTCATCAGCAAGGCCGCGCCGGCGCTGTTCCCGCTCGTCGTGGCGGCGCTGGGCTACATGATCGGGCGGCAGTTCTTCGGCATATAGGTTCCAGCACACCGGGCGAGGGTATCAGGCGCCGATTTCGGCCGCCGTCTGTTCGGCGCTGGCGTCAGCCCGCCTGACGCGTTCGCTGGCCAGAAGCACGACCGGGCAGGCGACCGCGGCCAGTACCGCTGTCGCCGTGTCGCCGAAGAATAGCTCCTCGCCCGGCCGTTGGGTGACGCCCATCACCACAATGGCGGCCCCCTTGGCCACTTCCCTGGCGATCGATCTGTCCGCCGTGGCCCGGGTGCGGATCGCGGTGTCGACGGCAACGCCGTAGCGGTCCGCGAGATCGGCGACGTCCTTGAGCACGGCTTCCTCCCGGCGGTGCGAAACCGAGCCGGGCCGGTTGCCCTGCCTGGCTTGCGAGACATAGAGCACCTTGACGCGGGCCTGGTGCGGCCGCGCCAGCGCCAGCGCGAAATCGGCGGCGCGGCGCGCGACCTCGGTGCCGTTGACGGGGACCAGTATCGTCGTTCCGGCGCGCAGCACGGGCATCTTTCCATTCGCCTTGGCGCCGTTCAGCACGAGGCAGAGCGGGCCGTCGAAGCCACTGCTGATGTCCTTCAGCGTGCCGCTGAAGGTACCTTCGTCGCTCACAGTGTTCTCCAGCCCAACCAGCAGAAGCCCATAGCCCTTGCGCGCTTCCGCCGCGATTGTCTCGGCGCTGGCTTCAAGCTCGGTACGGGCTGTGAGATGAACCTTGTCGACAGGCGTGTCCTCGGCCTTGCTGACGGCCTTTGCACTCCTGGCGGCACCTTTCTTGACTTCCCTGGACGCGCGCTCCGGACCTTGGTCGCTGACCTGCCGGGCGAGCTTGCCATCCTGGAGATGAAGCAGTGTGGTCGGCATGCCGCTGCCGCCGCCGACCAGGCCTGCGAGGTAAGCTGTGAACTTGCCGGCCGGGCTGTCGTCGACCAGCAGCAGCAGCCGCTCCAGCCTGGAGACGAAGCCGCGCTCGTCGAGCAGTTCGCGCTCGACGCGCTGCTTCTCGGCATCGTCGACGGGCAGGCGGCCGAGCGCCCAGCGCAACATGGGCGGCATGGCGAGCGTGGTGATGACGGCCATGGTGACGATCATTGTGAACAGATTGTGGGACAGGATGTTCATCGACAGGCCGATGCTTGCGATGATCACCTCGGTCGAGCCGCGCGCGTTCATGGCGCTGCCGACGGCGGTGGCTTCCTTCAGCGACATGCCGGCCAGCCGGCCGCCGAGGAAGGCGCCGCCGAACTTGCCGACGCTGGCGATCGCCACCAGCGCAAGCGTCAGCAACGCAAGCGTCGGGTCGGTAAGCACGGTGAGGTCGGCCGAGAGGCCGGCCATGCCGAAGAACACGGGCATGAACAGAGCCGTGATGAGGCCGCGCAGCTGGCCCTCGATGTGATCGGACAGGATCGGCGATTCCCCGACCAATATGCCGGCGACGAAGGCGCCGAGCACGGTATGGACGCCGATCAGGTTGGTGATCAGCGCCATCACGCCCATGATGATCAGGATGACCGTGATGACGGCGTATTCGCTGCGGAAGGAGTCATTGCTCCAGCGGATCAGCGTGAATACCAGGCGACGGCCGATGGTGAAGGAAAACACCATGAACAGCGCCACCTCGGCCACCGTGGTGAAGAGCGGCAGTACCTGCAGGCTG
Source organism: Mesorhizobium loti (assembly GCF_013170705.1). NCBI lineage: Bacteria > Pseudomonadati > Pseudomonadota > Alphaproteobacteria > Hyphomicrobiales > Phyllobacteriaceae > Mesorhizobium > Mesorhizobium loti. The sequence goes on from NZ_CP033334.1 coordinate 3,205,257, forward strand.
CCATTGGTGGCGATGCCGAAGGTGACGGCGACGATCAGCCAGCCGATCGTGTCCTCGATAATGGCCGAGGAGATGATGACCTGGCCTAGATTGCGGCGCATGAAGTTCATCTCGCGCACCACCATGGCGACGATCTTGACCGAGGAGATCGACAGCGCCGTGCCGATGAACAGGCCGGCGACGACGCGCTGCGTTGGGTCCGGCAAGAGCGAGTCCGGCAGGAACCGCGCCAGCGCGAAGCCGCAGGCGAAAGGTACGACGACGCCCGTGATCGAGATCGAGAAGCAGGCTGCGCCCACCCGGCGCACCAGGCGCAGGTCCGTCTCCATGCCGGTCAGCAGCAGAAGGAGAAGGATGCCGAGCTGGGAGACGGCATCGATCATGCTCTTTTGCGCCGGGTCGTTGGAGAAGATATGGTGCTGGGCGTCGGGCCATATCCAGCCGAACAGCGATGGCCCGAGCAGGATGCCGCCGATCAACTGCCCCATGATCGCCGGCTGGCCATGGCGCTGGAAGATTTCGCCCAGGCCCCGGCCGACCAGCAGGAGAAGAACGATCTCGGCGACGAACACGCCTTCGGCCGAGCCGCCCATGCCCGAGGCATGTCCGGCCGGTTGCGCGGCCAATGCCTGGCTTGCCGGCGCCAGCACGACAAGGGCGGGCAGAAGGGCGGCCACGATGCCGTGTGACCTTGTAGCCGGTTGACGGTTCATGGGTTCCCTCGAGATGCGCCGCGGCGGACTGGCCATCACAACGCGCGATCGGTGTTTGCGTTGCAGCCGCGTGGCCTGTTGCAGCCGCGTGGCCTCAGGCATCGAACTCAGACATGGACATCGCCGAAGGAGAGTTCGCCGTCGTCGCCCGCCGCGAAAAGGACGATGGCGAGCAGTCCCACATAGAACGCGGCCACGATCGCGACGATGGCGACGCCTGGAATGGGACCAAGGGCGGCGCTGTCGACCGCCTCGCGCAGCGAGCCGACAAAACCGGTCCTGACGCCGACGGACTGAAGGCTGGGTGTCGATATTTTCAGCACCCAGGCCAGCAGCAGGATGAGGAGCAGGTAGATGTAATTCCGGCGCAGGCGGCGCGCCAGGGCGGCACGCTGCGACAGCAGGAACTTCGGCGCACGCAGACCTTCACCGACAATGAGCAGCCAATCCGAGGCGAAGTCGGGCTGCGGAGAGAATATCTGCGCGAAATAATGGCGTTCGAACTGGCGCACGCGTGCCCGGTAGAAGTCGAAGAAGCGGTAACGGCGCGCCTCGATCCACAACAGCAGCAGGATCAGGAGCATGGCAAACAGCAGCACGCCATGATGGGCGCTGGCCGTCGACAGCGACACCGACAGCATGGCCGCCACGACGGTGATCGCCCAGTTCGTCGTCCTGTCCAGACGATCGCGCCATCCGGCCATGCGCGCGATCTCGGCACGGTGGAAATGCGACAGCGTGTTCACGCGCTCCGTCGATGAAAGGGCGGGGCCAGCAGGCTTTGCCGACGCGTCGTTCATGGCATCCTCCGGCAAGGACTAAAACAGTTTGCCGGCAATATCGTTCCGGGCGTGCGCGGCCAGCGCCCAGATCGCCGATCGGCGCGATAAAGGAGCGATTCTGTCCCGGCGACAGCGCCGTGACGGCAATCGCGAGCCGGCGACCGTTCCCATGACGGCCAGTTCGCCCCCGGGGCCATGGAGAACGCCTTCAAGGCAAGCTTCTCGACGCGGTTCTGAAGACGGAAAGACATTCCCCCGCGGTGGGGAGCGCCGTTTGCTTTGGGAGAATCCGGAAATTCGTGCCGAGAGGCCGTCCGGAAAGATACAGTCAGGTTCTATTCCAGTGGATTTTCCACTCGCGGAAGTCAAAGCGACGATTTTACTGCCTCAACTTGCACGCCGCCCCTGCTTGTTGGATAGTGACGCCAACGAACTGGGGTTCGAGTGAAAATCAGGTGGGTCGCCAGGAGGCTTCTGGCCCTGGCTGCCTCATTCCAGACCCGGCGCGCAGGCGCGGCATGTCCATTGCCGTTCGCAGGACAGGATAAAGGGCGAGCCGTGCGCATCCGTGTTGCGCGGCTGGGTATCGGCGGCGCGGCCGATTGATGGCTTGAAGCCGGCAGCGCCGGCGATCGAACAGGAGTGGCAAAGCAGTGTAACGTCTTGGAGGGGCAGGAGATGGGCAGGAACATCGTCGTCTTCGCCGACGGCACCGGCAACAGCGCCGCCAAGGCGTTCAAGACCAATGTCTGGCGCCTCTACCAAGCGCTGGACCTCACCGGGGGTGATCAGATCGCCGTGTTCAGCGACGGCGTCGGGACCTCGCAGTTCAAGCCGTTCGAGATCATCGGCCTGGCGCTTGGCTTCGGCGTCAAGCGCCGCGTGCTGGCGCTCTACAAGTTTCTCTGCCTCAACTATGAGCCGGGCGACAGGATCTTCGCCTTCGGGTTCAGCCGCGGCGCCTTCACCATTCGCGTGCTGGTCGGGATGATCGCCCGCGAAGGGCTGGTCAACTTCAAGTCGGAAGAGGAACTCGACCGCAACGCGCTCGCCACCTATCGGGCATACCGCCCCCAGGCCTTCGGTTCCTCGCTGCCCTGGGTCGTGTTCGCCCGCTTCGTGCGCGACAGGGCGGTCGACCTTTGGAATGAGATCACGGGGAGCCGCCCCTACAGCGCGGTCAAACCCGGGAATGACGAAGACCGTTCCGCCACCAGGATCCGCGTCGCCTTCATTGGTGTGTGGGACACCGTCTCCGCCTATGGCCTGCCGGTCGACGAGCTGACCAAGGCGGTGGACAAATGGGTCTGGCCAATGACATTCGCCAACAGGGACCTTCTCGGTGCCGTCGATTGTGCCCGGCAGGCCTTCAGCATCGACGATGAGCGGCGCACATTCTTTCCGATTCCCTGGAATGAGCGCGCGGCGGCAATGGCCGATCCGCGCCTGCTGCAGGTCTGGTTCGCCGGCTGCCATGCCAATGTCGGCGGCGGCTACCCGGACGACAGGCTTGCCCACATACCGCTGTGCTGGATGATCGGCGAAGCCGCGGAGCAGGGGCTGCAATTCAAGAAGGACCTGGTCGCCGACTATTGGGACTACGCGTCCGAGGCCGGGCGCATCTACGATTCGCGATCCGGCGTCAGCGTCTTTTACCGCTACCATCCGCGCGACGCCCAGGATCTGATGCAGCGTGACGGCCAGCGCATCAATCATGGCGTAAAGCCGCTGGTCGATGCGAGCGTCATAATCCGGATGGCCAAGGGATGCGACGACTACGCGCCGATCGCGCTGCCCGAACATATCGACGTGCTGTCGCCGCTCGGCGCGCGGATACCTTTTACCGGCCTGCCGGACAATCGCTTGACGCCGATGAGCGAGGCCGCCCCGATCGACAAATTGCCGCTCCCGGCCGGACGCAGGCGCGATCTGGCCGACATGGAAAACAACTTCCGCGAAGCGCTGGGCAAGCTTCAGGAGAACGACAATGGCGAGGCGCCGGCGCCCGGCGAAAAGAACGCCGCCGGCCGCGATCATTCGAAGGGCCGCCTGGAACGCGCGCAGCTGATGCGCGACACCGTGTGGTGGCGCCGTGGGCTGTATTATGCGCTGTTGTCGATCGGGGTGCTGTTCCTGGCGTTTCCGCTGTTTGCCGGCTACGTCACGCTCGATGTCGGCGGTGAGCTCGGAAAGTCCGCCTCCGGCCTCATCGGGCCGATCTTTGGCCTGGTCAGCGGCTTGCTGCCTGGTTTTGCCGCGCCATGGATCGATGCGGTGGTCAATCATCCGCCGGCGGCCGCAATCCTGGCCGCGCTGCTTGGCATTCTCCTTTGGGTCAACGGCGTGTTGCGCACGCGTATCAACGACCGTGCGCGGGCCGCCTGGAATGTCAACGCCGGGCGCAGCGCGACAATGCTGCAATCGAGCAGGAATGATGCGCATCGCCGCACGTCGCTGTTGGGAGCGGTCAGCCTCGGCATCGGCGCCTTGGCCGTGTGGCTTGGCGGAAATTACTACACCGGCTGGGTCTTCGCCGCAGGCGCGCTCGGCTCGTTCGCGACCTATCTCCTGCTGACCCGCAGGGGACCGCGCCACGGGGTCGCGCCGACCCCGGTTTCGCTCCGCTTCGCCCGCGCCGTGCGGACGAACCCGCTCGCCCAGTGGGTCTACGACAAGCTGAGGGAGTTCGTGCTGCCGGCGGTATTCCTTATCCTGTCGATCGGCCTCATCCTGTTTGCCGTCAACAAGGCCACATTCGAGGTCGCCGATTCGATGGGCGCCTTCTGCGCCAAACCCGGGCTTGGCGACCCGCCGGAAGGCGAAAGGCTGACGGGCACACCCTATCTCCTCCACACCGCCGACATGTGCGGCGACACCGGCAACTGGCTACAGCAAGGGGTTCGCTACGAGGTGGAGATTTCCATCATCGCAGGGGACCCATGGATCGACGGCGACGGGGACAAGGTCAAAGCGTGTGCCGATACACGCGGCGTCGCCAGCGGCGGTGTCGCGCATTATCTGGGAACGCTGATGAAACGCTGGTGGGCGGAGCCCTATTTCAAGCCCATCGCCCGCGTCGGCCGCTTCGGCAATGACGAGTATGTCCTCAACGCCGTCGAGCCGGTGATCCCCGGCCAATGCGCGAACATGAAGCTGACCGCCGAGATCAAGCCCAAGGCATCGGGTGAGCTCTATGTCTATGTCAACGATGCCGTGTTCGGCCTGCCTTGGGTCTTCGACTTCTTCTACCGTCACAACCACGGATCGGCCGAGGTGAAGGTCAGCAAGGTGAACGTGTTTCCCTGAGCCGGCTGGCCGTCACCGCGGCCCGCCGATCCAGTCGACCAGCAGGGCGGCAAGGCCGAAGGTCGCGCCGATGGCACAGACACAGGGCCATCCGCCCCAGCTCCAGGCCATGCCGGCCAGCAAGGAGCCGACGGCGCCGCCAAGGAAGAAGATGCCGACGAACAGGCCGTTCAGGCGCCCGCGCGCCCTGGGCTGCAACAGGTTGATGGCGCGGCGGCCGAGCGTCTGGTCGCCGGTGACGCCGATGTCGAGCAGCACGGCGCTGGTGCCCATCAGCATAAGCGGTTGCCAAGACGCTCCGGACTGGGAGGAGCCGGCCCAGGCGGCGAGCGCCATCGCGCCGATCAGCACGAGATGGCAGAAAATGGTTGCGGATCGCGTCCAGCCTTGGTCGCCGGCGCGGCCGAACAGCGGCGTGACCACGGCACCGCCGGCGCCCACCAATGCGAACAGCGCGATGCCGCGCTGGCCAAGGGCGAAGGGCGGCTCCGCGAGGCGCAAGGCCACCGCGGTCCAGAACAGGCTGAACGCCGCCATCACCAGGGCCGCCGTCAGTGCGCGGCGCCGCAGCATCGGCTCGTCGCGCAGCAGGTCGAACAGTGAGGCGATCAGCGCGCCGTAGGAGGACTTCGCCTCCGGGCGCCGGCGCGGCAAGGTGAAGGCGAGCACGCAGGCGAGCAGGACGAGTGCCGCGGCGCTGAGGCCGTAGAAGGCTCGCCAGCCCCAGGCGCCGGCGACAAGGCTGGCCAGCGGCCGCGCGAGCAGGATGCCTATCATCAACCCGCTCATCACATCGCCGATGACGCGGCCTGCCGCGCCGGGCGGCGCCATCGAGGCGGCGATGGGCACCAGGATCTGGATCGCCGAACAGGCGGCGCCGAGGACGAACAGGACGATCAGCAGCGAGGCGATCGTGGGCGCGAAGGCGGCGATGCCGGCCGCAAGGGCGGCCGCCAGGAGCATGCGCAGGATCAAGGCGCGGTTCTCGGCGAGATCGGCCAGCGGCACCAGGAAGAACAGGCCGGCGGCATAGCCGAGCAGCGTGGCCATGGCGACGAGACCGACGCTCGCGGCACTGGCGCCGAGCGACGGGCCGATCAGCCCGACCAGCGTCTGCGGCGCGAACAGGTTGGTGACGATGATGCCGGTCGAGGCGGCAAAAAGCAGCGTCTGCGGACCGGTGATGGTGCCGGCGGGCAGCCGCTCGCACAATTGGCCGTCATTGGTGTCGAGCATAAGGTCCTCAATGAAGTTGCATATTGAGCGAGGACTTTATGCCGAAGGATTATCATGCTACAATTCAATCAATTCGATAATGATTATGCGAGATACGCATGAATATCCATGATCTCGAAGCCTTTATCGCGGTGGTTGAGACCGGCTCGATCGTCGGCGCCTCGGCAAGGCTCAACCTCACCCAGCCGGGCGTCACGCGCCGCATCCAGAACCTCGAGGACGGGCTGGCGACGGCACTGCTCGACCGCCAGTCGAAGCCGCTGAAGCCGACCGCCTCGGGGCGCCAGGCCTATGAGCATGGAAGGCGCGTGCTGCGTTCGCTGGAGGATCTGAAGGCCGGCGTGTCGCCGCAAGGCGAATTGAACGGCGAGTTCCGGCTGGGGATCATGCCCTACCTGTCGGATGCGGCCCTCGCGCTGCCGCTCGACCGGCTGCGCGCGGCGTTTCCGGACCTCACCTTGCGCATCACGTCCGGCTGGTCGCCACGCCTGGTGGAGCAGGCGGTGCGCAGCGAACTCGACGCGGTCGCGGTCTGTCTTCCCGACGGCGTCAAGCCGCCGGACGAACTGGTCTGCGACGATCTCGGCCTGCAGTCGGTGCTGCTGGTCGCCGCACCTGGTCTCGGCGTGCCGAAGCCCGTTGATCTCGCCATGCTTTCGCGCTTTCCCTGGGTGATGAACGAGAATGGCTGCGGCTTCCGCGCCTTCATCCGCCACACGCTGGAGGCGGCGCGGCTGCCTTTCCAGGTCGGGGTCGAGGCGATGAGCGCGGACCTGCGCATGTCACTGGTGGCGCGCGGCCATGGCATCGGCCTCGTCACCCCGGCCGCTTTCGCCGACAGCCCGTGGCGCGACAAGGTCGAGATCATCGACTGCACCGATTTCAGGCCGCGGGTGCGTGCCTGGATGCTGCATCGCCCACCCGCCGGACGGCTGAGCCGGCCGATCACGCTGTTTCGCGACGCGTTGCTGGAGGGGCTGGAGGCGCCGGTGCCGGTGCTGTCGTAGTTTTGGCCGATCAACTGGCAGTCGGCAGGACAGAGCGGGCGCGAAGGACTGAAGCGTGTCCATTCTCGCATCGCCACTCGCCATCATCCCAGAATAGCATCCGGGCCGGCGCCGCAGACGATGGCGCAGACGCGCTCGCCTTGCTTTATCCGCACGCGGTCCTCGGCAAGCGCCGCGATGGCGGCGGCGCCGCTGAGGTCGGCGGCGAGGCCCATCTCGAACCACAGGCTTCTGGCGGCGCGCAGCATCTCGTCGTCGTCGACCAGCACGATCTCGTCGACCTTGTCGCGGACGATGTCGAAGATGCGGTCGTCGGTTTTGGCGCAGGCCATGGTCGCCACCGAGGTCGTCACTCTGTCCAGCGCGACATTGCTTCCGGCCTCGAGCGCGCGCAGCAGCACCGGCGAGCCCGTCGCCTCGATGCCGACGACGCGCACATGCGGCGCCAGCGCCTTGATCGCTGTCGCCACGCCGCTGACCAGACCGCCGCCGCCCATGGCGACAAGCACCGTGGTGACATCCGGCATCTGGTCGAGGATTTCGAGGCCGACCGTGCCTTGCCCGGCGACCACCGCCGGGTCGGCGAAGGGATGGAAATAGACGGCGCCGGTTTCGCGGACGAAGGCTTGCGCGGCCTCGTTGGACTCGTGCCAGGCCGAGCCGACGATGCGGGTGGCCGCGCCCCAGGCGCGCAGCTTCTCGATCTTGGCCGGCGAGGCGTTGGTCGGCAGGAAGATGGTTGCCGGCACACCGGCCATGAAGCCCGCGCGGGCGGTGGCTATGCCATGGTTGCCACCCGACGCGGTGACGATGCCATGCGCAAGCGCGGCGGGGTCGAGCGAGAGCAGCCTGTTGGTGGCGCCGCGCGCCTTGAACGATCCGGTGACCTGCAGCAGTTCGAGCTTCAGCGTCAGGTCGACGCCGCCGGCCAGCGGCGTCTTGAGGTTGCCGGCGGCGATCATCGGCGTGCGCCTGACATTGCCTTCGATGCGCGCGGCGGCAGTGCGGATGTCTTCCAGCGCGATCACGCCAGCTCTCCTTCATAGCGCGTGGCGACGGTGACGCAGCAATTGCCGACAACGACACGGCCGGGCTGGCGGCGGCCATAGACGATGCCGTCCGACAGGTAGCGCACGGTCTCGGGCGCGCGGCCGGGGTCGGCCAGATTGTGGATGCGGCCGGCGTCCTCGCCGGCATGCACCTCGGCGCCCAGCGCGTGGAACGGTTCGAACACGCCATTGGTGGTGGCCAGCACATAGCCGTCATGGCCGGGAATGCGCAGGATGTTTTCGGGCCTCGCGGCAGGCGGCCCACCTGTCGGCGGCAGCACGCCGAGGTGGCTCAGCACATTGCGCACGCCCTTGCGGCAGATGCCGAGCGCGTCGAGCGAGACCGTGCCGGCGCCGGCCATCTCGGTGCCGACCGTGGTCAGCCCGGCCCGCACCGATGTGGCCGTGGAGGTGCGCGGCTCGCCGAGATTGTCGATGACGACGGTGAGCGGAGCGTCGAAGGCGAGCACCGCTTCCATGTTGCGCTTGCGGTGGGCGGCGTCGGGCGCCGGCTCGATGATGGCGCTGGGCAGAATGTTGAGCGAGGAACCGCCGGAGTGAAGATCCACATAGGCATGTCCAAGCGGCATGACGACGTCGCTGACATAGGCCGAGATCTGCTGGGTGATGGTGCCGGTCGGATCGCCCGGGAACGTGCGGTTGAGGTTCAGCCCGTCGACGGGCGAGGTACGGCGGCCGGCCAGCACGGCCGGCAGGTTGATCGCCGGCAGGAAGATGATGCGGCCACTGACCATGCCAGGGTCGAGATCGCGGATGAGTTCGCCGAGCGTGATCGGCCCCTCATACTCGTCGCCATGGTTGCCGGCCTGCAGGATGACGGTCGGCCCGTTGCCGTTCCGGATCACCGCGAGCGGAATGCGGGTCGCGCCCCAGGCATCGTCATGCGGCGAATGCGGAATGTCGACGAAGCCGATCTGCTTGCCGGAACGGTCGAAATCGATGGTGGTGCGGGCGGTGGACATGCGGGCCATGTTTCTCTTTGAAACTCTAGGGATGGAGGTGGCGAGGGAGAGGCGGCGAGGGCGGGAAGGCCCCCGCCGCCGAAGACGTCAGATCGGCGGCAGGGTCGGCAGCGTGGTGCCGATCCACTTCTGCGACAGCGCCGAAAGCGAGCCGTCGAGCATGCCGAGATGGATGTAGGTGTCGAGCCAGCGCAGCAGCTCCGGGCTGCCATGCTGGATGCCGATGTAGCAGGGCGAGAATTGCAGGATGAATTTGGGCTTCAGCTGCACCTTGGCGTCCTTGTCCATCAAATCCTTGGCCACGACATCGGCGGTGGCCAGCAGTTGCGCCTGACCGGAGGTGAAAGCGGCCGCGGCGGTGGCGTCGTCGTCGAAGCGCACGATCTTGGCGTTGGGCGCGGCCTTGGTCAGTTCGAGATCCTGCGTCGTGCCGCGCGCCACCGCGATGGTCTCGTCCTTGAGTTCGGCCGGGCTCTTCACCGTGATGCTGTCGGGGCCGAAGACGCCGATCGAGAGCGCCGCATAGGGCGAGGTGAAGGCGATCTGCAGCGCGCGTTCCGGCGTCGCGCCCATGGCGGCGATGACGATGTCGAGGCGGTCGGTGACCAGGTAGGGCACGCGGTTGGCGCCGGTGATCTGCTGCAGCTCGAGCCTGACGCCCAGCGCCTCGGCGATCTTCCTGGCCATGTCGACATCGAGGCCGACCGGCTCGTTCTTGGCGTCGACCGAGCCGAAGGGCGGCACGTCGATCGGCACGCCGATGCGCACCGTGCCGGCGGACAGGATTTTCTGCAGGTCGGCCGCTCGCGCCGGCATCGCCGAGACGGCGCCGGCCAGGAGCACGGCTGTGACGATCCTGGTGAGATGCTTGAACATGGAACTTCCCCTTTTTCTGGTTGGACTTTCTTTTCTTAGTGAAGGACGGCGCTCAGGAAGCTCCTGAGTTCGGCCGTACGAGGCTCGAGCAAGGTCTCACGCGCTGGCCCATCCTCGTGGATGCGGCCCTCGTGCATGAAGATCACGCGATCGGCGACGTTCTTGGCAAAGTTCATCTCATGGGTGACGAGCATCATGGTCATGCCTTCGCTGGCGACGCTTTCGAGCACGCGCAGCACTTCGCTGACCAGTTCGGGGTCGAGCGCGGAGGTGATCTCGTCGAACAGCATCAGGGTCGGCTGCATGGCCAGCGAGCGCGCGATGGCGACGCGTTGCTGCTGGCCGCCGGACAATTCGTCGGGATAGGCAAGCAGCTTGTCGGCGAGGCCGACCTTGGCGACCACGGCGCGGGCGACTTCGCGGGCGGCCGGCGTGTCGAGCTTGCGCACCAGCTTCAGCGCCAGCGTGACATTGCGCTCGACATTGAGGTGCGGGAACAGATTGTAGCTCTGGAACACCATGCCGGCGCGCTGGCGCAGCAGGTTGAGGTCGGCCCTGGGCGCGGTGACGTCGATGCCGTCGACGACGATGCGGCCGGCCTGCACCTTCTCCAGCCCGTTGATGCAGCGAAGCATGGTCGACTTGCCCGAGCCCGAGCGGCCGATGACGGCGACGATCTCGCCTTTCTCCACGTTGAGCGAGATGCCCTTCAGCACCTCGACGGCGCCGAAGCGCTTGCGGATGTCGGCGATCTCAACGAGCGACATGAAGTCTCCTTTCCAGCATGCGGGCGAGCTGGGAGAGGGAAAAGCAGATGACGAAATAGATGGCGGCGGCGGTGAGGTAGACCGGCAGCGGGGCGAACGTCGCGCCGCTGATGATCTGGCTGGCGCGGGTCAGTTCGACGAAGCCGATCAGCGCGGTGAGCGAGGTGTTCTTCACCAGCTGGACGAGGAAGCCGACGGTCGGCGCGACCGAGATGCGGATCGCCTGCGGCAGCACGACATGGCCGAGGCGCTGCGCGTAGGTGAGGCCGAGCGCGGCGCCCGCCTCCCATTGCCGCTGCGACACCGATTGCAGGCTGCCGCGCCAGATCTCGCCGAAGAAGGCCGAAGCGTAGATCGACAGGGAAAGTGCCGCCGCCGTCCAGGCGTCGACCGAGAGGCCGACCAGCGGCAGGCCGAAGAAGAAGACGAAGAGCTGGCCGAGCAGCGGCGTGCCCTGGATCAGGTTGATCCAGGCGATCGCCAGCCAGTTGAGCGGCTTGAACGGGATGACGCGCAGGACGGCGACGACGATGCCAAGCAGCCCGCCGCCCACGGTGGCGGTGAGCGCCAGTAGCAGCGTCCAGCGCGCGGCCTCGATCAGGTAGACGATATCGGTGCCGCCAAATTCGCGGATCATCGGCGCGGCCTCCTGACGAAGACCATCCAGTAGACGCCGGCGAAGAAGGCCCGGAAGCCCAGCGTCAGCACGAGATAGGAAACGGTGATCAGCGTGTAGGTCTCGAAGGAGCGGTAGGTGCGCGAGTCGATGAAGGCGGCCTGGTGGAACAGCTCAGTGGCGCCGATGGAGGAGACGACGCTGGTGGTCAGCATGATCAGCACGAACTGGCTGGCCAGCGCCGGATAGATGGTCTTGATCGCCTGGAACAGCACGACATGGCGGAAGGTCTGGCCGGCGGTGAGGCCGAGCGAGCGGCCGGCCTCGACCTGGCTCTGGCGCACCGATTGGAAACCGGCGCGCAGGATTTCCGCGCCATAGGCGCCCATGTTGATCGACAGCGCGATCAGCGCGGCGGTGTTGGCGCCAAGCTTGATGCCGATCGAAGGCAGGCCGAAGAAGACGATGAACAGCTGCACCAGCAGCGGCGTGTTGCGCAGCGCCTCGACATAAACGCGGGCGCAGGCGCGCAGCGGCATCAGCGGGCTGATCGAGGCCATGGCGACGATCAAGCCGATGGCAAGGCCGCAGAGCATGGTGACGACCGAGAACTGCAAGGTCAGCAGCACGCCTTGCACGATCTCGGGGATATAGCGCAGCAGGACATCAAATTTGAAATTATAGCTCATGGATGCAGAGCGTCCCCTATGCAACTCCAGGCAGATCGCTATTTTCCGCTCGGATTTGCTGGACACCACGCTATCGTCGCTTCATATGTGACGTCAAGCGTCATCTATGAAGCGGATACAAATGACGGACGACAAGCTCAATTACAGCGCGCCGGCCCTTGAAAAGGGGCTGGATATCCTCGAATTGCTGGCCAATGCCGGCCAGCCCATGGGCACGCGCCAGATCGCGGAGGAACTGGGGCGATCGAAGAACGAGATCTTCCGCATGGTCCATGTGCTGCTTGCGCGCGGCTACCTCCAGCGCGATGAGGGCGGCGAGGGGCTGATGCTGTCGAACAAGCTGTTCGGGCTCGGCATGCAGACGGCGCGCGCCCGCGACCTGGTCAGCACGGCGGCCCCCATCGTCGAGCGTTTCGCCGAGGAGGTGCACCAGGCGGCGCACCTGGTCGTCGCGCATCGCGGTGAAACCGTCATCATCGCGGCGGCATCGGGCGGGGCGGACATGAACTTCTCGCTCAAGCTCGGCTATCGCCGACCGCTGGCGGATGCCCATTCCGGCCTGGTGCTGATGGCGTTCCAGCCCAAGCCCGTGCGTGACCGGATGATCGCCGAATGCCTGATGCTGATGCGCGAGCCGCCGGATCCGACGACGCTCGCCGCCGAACTCGACGCGGTGCGCGAGCGCGGTGCCATCATCCATGAGAGCCGCGACATCATCGGCGTGACCGACGTCGTCTGCCCGATCATCGCCGGCGACGGGCGCGCCGTGGCCTGCGTGACGGTGGCGGCGGTCAGCCGGCGCAGCGCCGCGCCCAATTTCGAGGCCATGCTGGCGCGGCTGAAGCTCGCTTGCGCCGAGATCGCGCATGAGCTTGGAGGGTAGGGGGCTCAGCCCGCGACGATGATGTCGCGCGGCGTGCGCGACAGCACCTGCGCACCGGTCGCGGTGACAAGCACATTGTCGATGATGCGGGCGCCAAGGCCCTCGGCGCCGATATAGACCGGCGGCTCGATGGTGACCACCATGCCGGCCTTCAGAATATGCGGGCTGTCGCCGATCATGTGCAGCGGCTCGGCCCAGCTCGGCGGAAAGCCCGGCCCCAGCGCATAGCCGGACGTGTGGACGCGGCAGGCTTCGAGCCCGGCCTCGCCGATGACGGCGCGAGCCGCCTGGTGCGGCACGGTTGCCGGCACGCCGTCGCGAATGGCCGCGATCATGGCGTCGCCGGCGCGCAGCACGATGTCGTGCAGTTCGGCCATGCGCGGCGTCGGCTTGCCCAGCGCGAAATTGCGGCCGATGGTGGCTGTGTAGCGGTTGAAGGTGGCGCCGAATTCGATGTTGCCGAAATCGCCATGTTCAAGCCGGCGCGCGGTCGGCGCGCCGTGGCTGTAGGCGGAGCGCGGGCCGGAGACGAGGTTGATCGGGCTGGCGGCGATGCCGCTGCCATTGCGCAGCAAGGTCTCGTGGATGCCGCCGGCCAGCGCCAGTTCCGACAGGCCCGCCGCGAGCTCGCCGGCAAAACGCTCCATGCCAAGGTCGGCAAGGGCCGCCGCGCGCCTGATATAGTCGATCTCGGCCGGCGACTTCACCAGCTTCAGGCCGGCGATCAGCTCGGTCGCCTCGGTGAGCAGTGCATCGCCGATGACGGCGCGAAGGCCGAGATAGTGATGCGGGTGGAGGTAGTAGGCCGGCACTTCGAGGCCGACGCGCCTGCCGAGCACGCCGTGGCGCCGCGCCATGCAGGCGAAGGCCGCGACCGGATCCTCGTTCTCGCCGCCGCCATAGCCTTGTACCTCGCCGGCAAGGGCGTCCGTCTCGAATTCATGCACCTCGCCCTGGCGTGTCAGCACGACGAGCGGCTCGTCACGCGCGCCGACCAGCAGGCATTGGAATTCCTGGTAGCTCTTGGCGTCGCTGCCGGTCAGCCAATGGATGGAGGCGGGGTGGACGGCAACCAGCCAGTCGAGGTCGCGTGCGGCCATGGCGGCGCGCACGCGCGCCAGCCGATCGGCGAATTCGGCGGCGGTGAAATCGTGTTTCGACATCAGTCTCGCGTCACCGCCATCGCCTCGATCTCGATCAGCAGGTTCTCGAAGGCAAAGCCGGCGACGCGGATCGCGGTCACCGCCGGACCAGGCTCGGGGTAGAATTCGCGCTGCACGCTGGCAATCACCGCGCGCGTCGCCTCGATCCCGGCCCAGCTGCCTTCGGCATGATAGTAGATATAGAGCTTGGCGACGTCGCTTTCGTCGAGCCCGCCTTCGGCCAGCGTGCGGCGGATGAACTCGAAGACGTTGCGGGTCTGCGTTTCCATGTCGTCGCCGACGGCCTGCGCCTTGTTGTCGGCCGAGATCTGGCCGCCGATGAAGGCGAGCCCACCGATCTTCCAACCTTGCGTGAACTGGGTGTTGGGAATGCTCCAGTCCCAATGGTTGGCCGGCTGCAGGCGCTGCTTGTCGTCGCCGAGCATGCCGATGCCCTCGACCTGGATCAGTTCGTCGGCATTGCCCATGCCCTGGATGCGCAGTCCGGCACCGGCCGCCGAAGGCACCGACATGTAGCGGCGGCGCACATTGGTCATCTTCTCCCAGTAGTCGGTGACCTCGCGGCCCTCGCCGAAAAAGCGGAAATAGGTGTTCTGGCGCATCAGGCTGTGGCGGTCGCCGCCACCCGACCGCAGCATGGTGTCGAGATTGCGGAAGGCCTCGTCGGTCTGCACCTCGATATCGCCGAGCCCAAGCACATTGCCTTCGGCATCGAGCGAGCGCTGGCCGCCGACAAACAGCATGTCGCCGACCTTCCAGCCATGGACGAAGGGCAACTGCCTGCGCCAGCGCCAGTGACCCGGCGGGTCGAGCTGTTCGCGCTTGCCGCCGACCACCACCCAGGCGTCGACCATCAGCAGCGCGCCCTCGCGGTCGAGGCCGCAGCGGATTTCCGTGGTGGTCGGGCCGGGGGCGGCGAAACAGCCGGCGCGCACGGCATCGAGTTCGTCGAGGAAGGCGCCGACGGCATCGGCCTCGCAACTGAAATAGATGTTGTGCTTGACCACATCGGCCATGCCGGCGCCGGCCTGGGCGAGAAGGGCCGCCAGCCGGTCGAAAATAACGCGCGCCTGACCCGTTATGCCGGTTGCAACGATATTGCCGCTGGCGTCCGTCGCCATCAGCCCGCCGATGAAGACCAGATCACCGGCGCGGACGGCCTGCGGCGCCGATCCCTCGATATCGCTGAATGTCTGCATCCGCACCACGTATCCTCCCGCCGATTTTCTACTTACTTACCTGCAAGTCAGTGTTCCGTCAAATGCTGGGGATGCCGCAAAGCTTCGGCGTCCAAGGCCAACGCATTTGGCTATGATGGAAGGCATGGACGAGACCGACACCAGACAGGCGATCAAGGATACGGCGCTGGAGCTTCTGGTGCGCCATGGCTATCGCGGAACCAGCTTCGGGGATATTTCGGCGGCGCTCGGCACGACGCGCGCCAACATCCACTATCATTTCGGCAATAAGCAGACGCTGGTCGACGAGGTGCTTGGCGACTACATGCAGGAGACGCTGAGCGGCTTGCGCGCGGTCTGGTCGGCGCAAGGATCCAGCCTCTCGGATCAGGTCGAGGCGATGATCGCCTACAGCCGCGCGCGTTTCAGCCATTTCAATCCGACCGGCACCGAAGGGCGCGGCTGGAGCCTGATCTCGCGGCTGCGCCAGGATGCAGATCTGCTGGGCGACCGCGGCCGGCAGATGCTCGGCCATTTCGGCGTCGAGCTCTCGGCGCTCTTCGCGGAGGCGCTGTCGGCGGCGGATCGGCGCGGCGAGCTTGCGCCCAATGTGGTGCCGGCCGATGCCGCGCTGCTGTTCGCGGTGATAGCCGACAATGCCGCGCCGATCACGCTTGCCGAGGGCGGTTTCGAGCGGCTGGAGCGGACCTATCGCAGCTTGCGGCAGATGATCGAGAACCGGCCCTGAACGATTCAAGGTACGGCTCTATCCGCTTGTTTATCCCTAGCTAATCTCGCCCGACTCGAGACGGGTGCGAAATTCCTCCAGCTCGGCATCGGCAATGCCGGCGATCTCGGCCTCGGCCGGGTAGCTGCCGGCGGCGACCTCCTTGCGAAAGCCTGACAGCGCCGCGACGCGGGCTTCGCGGACGGCCTTGTGGAGGGCGGCCAGATTGCCCCAGGCGCGGGCGTGGCGGGGCAGGCGGGCGCTTTCGCCTGATATGTCCGAGGTGAACAGGAACACCACATCGGCTGATGGACCGGACCCTAGCGAGACCGTGACCAGCCCGGTGCGGCGGTTGATCTCGGCCATGACCTCGGCTGGAATGATCTCGCATTCGACGGCGAAGGCGCCGGCATCTTCCAGCCGGCGGAAGCGGTCCCACAATTCGAGCGCCTCGGTGGCGGTCTTGCCGACGGCGCGGATGCCGCCGACCCAGGTCGATTTGCGCGGCACGAAGCCGAGATGGCCCATCACCGGGATCTGCTCGTTGGCGAGCATGCGCACGGTCTCATGGCCGCGTCCGGTGATGACGGCGTCGGCGCCGGTCGTGATCGCGCTGAAAGCGGTGCGCAGGATCTCGTCCGATGTCACCGCGTCGGCGAAGCCGAGGGCGGCGGTGACGAAGACACGGCGCGAGCCTTCACGCACGCGCGCCACATTGGCGGCACGGCAGACGACCATCTCGATGCCGGCGGCCTCCGCCGCCGCGGCCTCGTCCGCCGTCTCGGCCGTCACCTGCGCGACGTGCCGGCCGCTGCCCTTCAGCGCCCGCAGGCTGGCGACGGTTGCGGAGCGCTCGACCTCGCGGCCGCCGAAGTCGAAGATGCGGGGCATGTCAGCCTTTCAGCTTCTTCGCGTAGTAGTCGGGCGCGACAACGCCGGGCTTGGAGAACCAGGCCGGCACGTCGACGCCGGAATAGATGAGGATGTTGCCCCAGGGGTCGAAGGCGCCGGTGCGCACGATGACCTTGGCCTTTCTGGCCATCTCGCCGAGGATGGTCTCGTGCGTGGTCGTCTCGAAATCGGCGTCGGGAAACAGGCGCTTGAGCTTCGCCAGCAGCGGCGCGTTGTGCACCGGCAGCGTGTCGGCATAGCCGACGCGCTCGGCAATCAGGTTCGCCGCGATCGGGCCGAGCACCGTTTCCAGGTCCGGCACGTCGGGCGAGATGGCGAGGTCGATGCGCCAGGCGCTCGACGGGATCGGAAAGCCCGCGTCGCAGACGATCATCAGATCGCCGTGGCCCATCGAGGCGATGGCATGCGACAGTTCGGCGTTGAGCAGGCGGTTCCGGTTCATCTCTTTTCCTTCCGTGTTATTTCTGGGGCCATGTCGTCTTGAGGGCTTCGGCGAACAGCGCGTCGGCCTGACCACGTTCGGGCAGGCCGGGGATGACGCCGAGCCTTGTGCAGGCTATGCCGCCGCAGACGACGCCGAAGCGCACGGCGTCGACAATGTCGCGGCCCTCGGCCAGCGCCACGGCGAAGCCGGAGTTGAACGCGTCGCCGGCGCCGGTGGTGTCGACCACCTCGACCGGCACGGCCGGCACCATGATGTCGAGTTCGTCGGTGAGGATGAGCGCGCCGCTGCGGCCAAGCGTCACCACGACGTTGCGCACGCCACGGCGGCGCAGTTCGCCGGCCAGTTCGCGTGACGAGCGCGGATCGTCGGCGGGCAGGCCAAGCAGGATGCGCAATTCGCTTTCGTTGGGCGTGAGATAATCGACATTGGCGAAGATCGCGTCGGGAAGCTGGCGCGCGGGCGCTGGATTGAGGATGGTGCGGGCGCCGTGCCTGCGGCCAAGCTCCATGGCGCGGGCGGCGGCCGGTATCGGCACTTCGAGCACGGTCATCACCACATCGCTCTGCGCAATGCGCTGTTCGGCGGTGTCGACGACCGCCGCGTCCATCAGCTCGTTGGCGCCCATGTCGAGGATGATGAAATTCTCGCCCTTGTCGTTGAGGATGATGAAGCCGACGCCGGTGGCGCGTTCCGTCCGTGTCGTCACAAAGCTCGCATCGACGCCCTCGGCGGCATAGAGGTCGGTGGCGATGCCGGCCAGCTTGTCGGTGCCGATGATGGCGACCAGCGAGGAGGCGGCGCCGAGCCTGGATGTCGCCACCGCCTGGTTCGAGCCCTTGCCGCCGGCGCCCATGTCGAAATCGGTGCCAAGCATCGTTTCGCCGAAGATCGGCAGTTTCGGCGCCCGCATGGTCAGGCCGACAGCGAAGCTGCCGACGATGGTGATCCTTGGTGCGGTCTGGGGTTTGCTCATCAATCGCCTCGTTCAGGACGCCATGGCGCGCGCCAGGATCGCTTCCTCGTTGATGCCGGCTCCGGTCAGTTCACCGGAAACGCGGCCATTGCGCAGCACCAGAACGCGTTCGGCGTTCATGATCAATTCGGGAATCTCCGACGAGATCATCACCACCGCCACGCCTTCGCCGGCAATGCCGCGCAATATGGCGTAGATCTCGGCCTTGGCGCCGACATCGACGCCGCGCGTCGGCTCGTGCAGCACCAGCACGCGCGGATTGGTGACGAGGCTGCGGCCAAGGATGATCTTCTGCTGGTTGCCGCCGGACAGCGTGGCTAGCTTCTGGCCGAGATGTGAAATGCGCGCATCGAGCCGGGCGACCTGCGCGCGCGCCTCGCGGCGCACGGCACCACGCCGCATGAAGCCGGCCAGCGAAAAGCGCGGCAGCGAGGCCGAGACGACATTGTTGGCGACGCTCATGCTCAGCAGCGCGCCGGCGCCGCGCCGGTCGGCCGGCACCAGCGCCATGCCGTTGCGGATCGAGGCCCGCGGGTCGGCGGCGCGCAATTCCGTGCCGTCGATGGTGACGCGCCCGCGCCGGGCGCAGAGGCCAAACAGGGCTTCGCCGAGCATGTCCTTGCCGGAATCCGGCAGGCCGCCAATGCCGAGGATCTCGCCGGCGCGGGCATGGAAGCTCAGCTCGTCCAGGCTCGGCGCGGTCAGCTTTTCGACGGCGAGCACGATCGGCGCCTCATGCGAGCGCGCCTCGGCTTGCAGCGACCACTGCGCCGCCGTGTCGAGTTCGCGGCCGACCATGGCGCGGATCAACCGGTCCTCCGACAGGCCGTCATTGTCCATGGTCTCGATGGTGCGGCCGTCTCGCATCACGGTTATGCGGTCGGCAAGGTCGAGCACTTCCTTCAAATGATGCGAGACGTAGATGACGGTGACGCCTTCGCCGCGCAACTGTTTGACGATCTCGAACAGGCGGTCGCTCTCTCGCTTGGAGAGCGCCGAATTGGGTTCGTCCAGCACCAGCACGCGGGCGCGCTGGCGGATGGCGCCGGCGATCTCGACCAGTTGCATCTCGGCCACCGACAGGCGCGAGACCCTGGTGTCGGGATCGAGCGTGCCCATGCCGAGCCGGGTCAGCGCCGCGCGCGCCTCGCGCCGCATCTCGTCGCGCGGCACCAGCGACACGGCGGAGCGCGTCGCCATGTCCGACATCATGATGTTCTCGGCGATGGTCAGGGTCGGGCAGAGCGCCAGCTCCTGGTAGACCACGGTGATGCCGGCGGCGCGGCTGGCGAGCGGTGAGGCGATAATTGCCGGCTTGCCGTCGATGCGGATCTCGCCGCCATCGGGCTGCAGGTCGCCGGCCAGCATGTTCATCAGCGTCGATTTGCCGGCGCCGTTCTCGCCGATCACGGCATGCACCTCGCCGGCGCGGAAGGCGACGGAAATGCGGTCAAGCGCCAGCACGCCGGGGAACCGCTTGGTCAGGCCGGAGATTTCGACGATCGGGGCAGGGGTCTGGGTGTCTGTCATGAACCTGCTGGCTTGGGGCTGGCTGAATGCGTGCAAGCGGCCGCCGGTCCACTGGGATCGGCGGCCGTGCGGGCTGTCGATTACTTTTTCTTGGCGACTTCGGCGATGTTCTCCTTGGTGTAGATGCCGACGCCGGTGTCGACATTGTCGATCGGCTGGCCCTTGAGGAACTTCACCAGCAGGTCGACGGCGGCAAAGCCCTGCTTTTCCGGCGCCTGGTCGATCGTGGCATCGACATTGCCGTCCTGCACGAGCTGCACCGTCTGGTCGAGCAGGTCGAAGCCGACCACCTTGACCTTGTCGGCGGCCTTGTTGCGTTCCACCCAGGTGCCGGCGGCCGGCGTCGAGCAGCATTCGAGCGACAGCACGCCCGAGATCGACGGGTTGGCGAGCATGGCGTTCTCGATCGCCGAATAGATCTTCTGCGGGTCGGTGCCGGTGTTGAGCGTGTTGACAACTTCGATGCCGGGCTCGGCCTTGAGCGCTTCGCGAGCGCCTTTCTCGCGGTCGAGCGACCATTGCGCGGCGGCGTCGATGGTGGTGATCATCACCTTGCCCTTGCCGCCCAGCACCTTGGACATCAGCTTGCCCGCCTCGCGGCCGGACTGGACGAGGTCCTGGCCGGCGAAGGCGAGGCGCTTGCTCTGGGGATTGTCGGTGTTGAAGGTGACGACCGGGATACCGGCGGCAATGACGCGGTCGATCACCGGCGCCAGCGCGTCGGTCGAGACCGAGGAGATCGCCAGGCCGTCCATCTTGCCCATCAGCGTCTCGATCTCCGAGATCTGGCCGTCGGCATCGGCGCCGACCGGGCCGATGAACTGAGCGCCGACCTTGTCCTCCTTGGCGGCGCGCTCGACGCCCGCCTTCATGAACGGCGCGAATTCGTTGGAGACGTCATGGTAGGAGACGTAGAAGTCGAGCGGCTGGCCGGCATCGATCTTGGCCTTGATGCGGGGCGCAAGCTGGAAATCGGCGAGCTTGGATTCGGCATGGGCCGAGAGCGGAAGAAGGCCGATCGCTGCCGCGAGAATGACGTGTCTGATGTTCATGGATAGTCCTCCCTTTTTGGTTCTGGTTGCTTCTGTCTTCTGCGATTAACCCGCTCGGCGCGTGCTCCATTTGTCGATGCCGACCGCGATGATGATGACCAGGCCGATCATCAGTTCCTGCACGAAGGGCGACACGCCGAGCAGCACAAGGCCGTTGCGCATGACGCCGATGATGAGCACGCCCAGGATGGTGCCGAGGATCGTGCCTTCGCCGCCCGACAGCGAGGCGCCGCCGACAATGGTGGCGGCGATGACGTCGAGCTCGAGGCCAAGGCCGGTGCGTCCGGCCTGGCTGGACGGCAGGAAGGCAAGGCCCAGAATGCCGGCGAAGGCGGCAAGCACGCCCATCAGGATGAAGGCCGATATCTTGACCTTGTTGACGGAGATGCCGGAAACGCGCGCAGCCTTGGCGCTGCCGCCGACGGCATAGACCCGGAAGCCGAAATTGGAGAAGGACAGGACAAGCCAGGCCAGCACCGCGACGATGACCAGGAACACCAGCTGCATGGGAATGATGGTGAAGAGATAGCCCTGGCCCATGAAGGAGAAGGCCTGCAGCACATCGGGCAGCGCGCCATTGCGGGCGTTGACCGTCACCGGCTGGCCGTTGGTCAGGATCAGCGCCGCACCGCGCACGATGGACAGCATGCCGAGCGTGGCGATCAGCGAGGGCAGGCGGCCATAGGTGGAGAGCACGCCGTTGATGAGGCCGATGACGACGCCGGTGGCGAGGCCGACGCAGATCGCCGGCAGCAGCGCCCAGCCGGCGATGATCAGCATGCCGGTGGAGAGGCCCGAGAACGCATAGGTCGAGCCGACCGACAGGTCGACCTCGCCCGCGATCAGCACGAACGTCATGCCGACCGCCATGATCCCGAGCAAGGAGATCTGGCGCCCGACATTGAGCAGGTTGAGCGATGTCAGGAATCCATCGGTGGCGAAGGACAGGAACAGGCACAGCACGAGCAGGGCGATGAACACACCTGCCTCGCGCGCCCGCAAAAGCCGCGCCAGCGTGAATCGGTCCGTGGCTGGCGCGCGCGCGCCGGTCCTGACCGCATGGGCCATACAGCATCCTCCCTCAGCGTGATCGGCCGGTCCTCACCAGCGTGACCACTCTTCCATTCCATCGACCCGAGCCGAGCTCGTGCGCGGGCCG
The DNA here is from genome assembly GCF_013170705.1 of Mesorhizobium loti. NCBI lineage: Bacteria > Pseudomonadati > Pseudomonadota > Alphaproteobacteria > Hyphomicrobiales > Phyllobacteriaceae > Mesorhizobium > Mesorhizobium loti. The sequence continues at coordinate 3,227,303 of NZ_CP033334.1, forward strand.
ATGCATTCGTGCCGATCCCAAACTGATTCAGGGTCGGGCTCTATCCCCCTGTTCGGCCATGATCTTTCGAAAAGGGATCATGGCCATGGCGTGGGCGTCGCCGCCCATGCCGCTATTCTCGCCGCGTCAGGACGCCTGGCGGAACGAACCGGCCGGCACCTTGCGCAGCTCGTCGAAATTCCCGTATTCGCGAACCTTCTTGAACGGCGCGTTCTCGACGGCGTTGTAGGAGCAGATGTAGCCCCAGCGATAGGTGTCGGACCGGTTGGCATCGGAGCGGTGCAGGAGATTGCCGTCGAAGATCAGCGCGTCGCCGGCTTCCATCTCGACATAGATGTGCTCGTAGCGCTTGAGTGCTGCTTCCAGATGTTCCTGCTCGACATTGGTCTGGTCGTTCTCGCGGATATGGTTGAGGCGGCCGAGCTTGTGCGTACCCTTCAGCACCTGCAGGCAGCCATTCTCCCGTGTTGCCTTGTCGAGCGCGACATAGATGCTCATCATCTCCGGCGCCAGGCAGCCGTAATTGTACCAGTAGCCGAAATCCTGGTGCCATTCCCAAGCGCCGCCCTCATTGGGCTGCTTCATCGTCATCTTGTGGCTGTAAAGGTAGATCGGCTTGCCGACGGCGTCTTCCGCCAGATCGACCATGCGCTCGTCGCGGGCGAGCAGCCCGTATTTGTCGTCCTCGGCCTTGGTCCACATCTTCAGAAGGGTGGTCTTGCCCTCCTTGTCGCCCTTGGCCATCACGGCGCCATTCTTGTTTTCCGCTTCCAGCTGCGCACGGGCATGGTCGCGAAAATCCTCCACTTCCGCCACGCTGAGCAGTCCCCTGCGGATAATATAGCCATCACGGGCGTAGTCTTCCGCCTCTTTCCTCGTCATCGCCAGCATCGTCTTGCCTCCCTGGACTGTCGGGCCGCCAGCGGCGCAAGGCGCCGGGAAAACCCGTGAAACTGGGGTTCTCGGTAAAAGCCCGCAGAAATCCCCGACCTCATGCGAGCAACCATAGCGACGCTGGGCGGCGAACAAAATGGACAGCAAGACGCTTGTTTTGTATAAAACGCGCATATGAACAAGACGGATGTTTTCGAGAGTTTCCACTATGTGCCGGCCGCCGGCTGGACGCGCACGGCCTTCAGCGTGCTGCGCGCCGGCAAGGTGGCGGCGGCGCGCGATTACCGCATAGAACGGCCGGTCTATCCCGGCCAGGACATCCTCTACTGCCTGTCGGGGAGGGGCCATGTCGAGACGCTTGGGCAGCGGCTGGACGTGCGTGCTCACCAGCTGGTGTGGATGGCCAACGAGGCGCCGCATGTGCATTGCGCCGATCCGGACGAGCCGTGGACGCTGCTGTGGTTTCGGCTCGACGGCCCGGACCCGGCGATCCTGCGGCGCAAGCTGTTCGGCGAGGGCGTGTTGCGCACCGGCTTCACGGAAGCGACCAGCCCGGCGCCATGGTTCGAGCGGCTGTTTTCGGCGCTGCGCCGGCGCGACGCCGGCCTCGACCTGCGGCTGAACCAGCTGGTCGCCGAGTTCCTGCTTCTGGTCGACCGCGCGGTGAACGGCGCCGGCAATGACGATCTGCCGAAGCCGCTTGCCTCGGCGCTCGACGCCATGCGCGCCGAACCCGGCTTTGCGTGGGCGGCATCCGACCTTGCCGCCGTCACCGGGCTCGGCGCCTCGCAGGTGCGGCGGCTGTTCCAGAAACATCTGCGCACCAGCCCGCACCAATGGCTGATGCGCGAGCGGCTGATGCAAGCGCAATCGCTGCTGGTGCAGGGTGATCAGCCGCTGGCCGAAGTGGCGGAAGCCTGCGGCTTCTGCGACGTCTACCATTTCGGGCGCGAGTTCAAACGCTCTGTGGGCATTTCGCCGGCCGCCTGGCGGCGCAGCGAGCTGAGTGCCGCGCCGGGGCGGTAGGAGAGCAGAGTCTTTTCAGGGGCTTGGGCCAGGCGGCTCAGGTTTTGAGTCTGCGCGGTCGTCCCCGATTGTCAGCGTCAGCGCCGCCCCTCATTGCCCTGCCGGGCATTTCTCCCCGTATAGGGACGGGGAGAAAGGGGCTGGCCGCGATGCCGCGCTCTTCTTGCAAACGTCGGTGATTGGCGAAAGCGGCGATGACAGCGCCCCTCTCCCCGTCCCTATACGGGGAGAGGACGCCGGCAGGCAGGTGAGGGGCGGCGCTGACGTCTGTTGAATGTCACAGCCGAACTCGAAACCGAAAGAGATTGCCCGGCGGCTTGCCCTTGAGAATCCCTCTGCCTTCAGCAACATGACGAACATGCACAAGCCGACTTCCACCCCACCGCGCAAATCGCAAATGGCGCTGACCGAGGAACTCGTCGCGCGCACCATGCGGGTGGTCGAGGATGCCGGGCCGACGCCGGGCATGGTCTATATGCTGGACGCCGACTATGCGCGGTTTCGCGACGAGATCCTGGCCTCGGCGCCGCCTGGACCGCTGAAGCTGTTTGCCTATGGCTCGCTGCTGTGGAAGCCGGCCGGCGAGGTGCGGGGTGGCGAACGGGCGGTGGCGCGGGGCTGGCACCGGTCGTTCTGCTTCACGGTTCAGCGCTTTCGCGGCACGCTCGAGCAACCCGGCCTGATGATGGCGCTCGACCGTGGTGGCCAGTGCCAGGGCATGGTGTTCGAGATCGCCGAGCCGGTCGCGGCCAATCTGGAGGCGCTGCTGCGCCGCGAAATGACCATCCTGCCCGCCGTCAACGTGCCGCGCTGGCTGCGGGTCAGCACGGAAGGCGGGGCGAGCCGGGCGCTGGGCTTCGTCGTCGATCCGGCCAATCCGCGCTATGCCGGCAAGCTGGACAAGGCCGCGGTGGCGGCGACTTTGGCCAGGGCCGTCGGCCATTGGGGCTCAGGCGCGCAATATCTGTTCGAGACGATCCGCCACCTCGACGCCTGCGGCATACGCGATCGCAATCTGTGGCAGCTGCAGGAACTGGTGGCGCAGGAGATCGGGCGTACCCAAGCGGCTCTCTAGCCGCCCGCGGGACTTGCGGGGGCCACGCGAACCAGGAAATCCCGAAAGCTTTCCGGCGGCTTGCCGGTAAGCGCGGTGAAATCGCTGGAGATACGGCCGGTGGCTCCGGTGACGAGGATCATTCCTGCCGCTCCAATCTCGCTCTTGACGGACATATATCCCTGCGGTTATACATCAACCAATAGCCAACGGGTTATCGATCCGACATGCCGGACGCTCATGACATGCTCTTCAGGACACTCGCCGATCCGACCAGGCGGGCGATCTTCGAACGGCTGTGCCGGCAGGGCGAGCAGACGGTGGGGGCGCTGACGAGCCAGTCCGGGGTCTCGCAGCCGGCGGTGTCGAAGCATCTCGGCGTGCTCAAGCAGGCCGGTCTGGTGCGCGACCGCCATGAGGGCCGCCAGACGCATTACAGCGCGCAGCTTGGCGCGCTGGCGCCGCTGATGGACTGGACACGTGAGATGGCCGGGTTCTGGGAAAGCCGGTTCGACGATCTCGAGGATTTGCTCAAAAGGATGGACCATTGAACGATAGTGCCCAGGAGACCCGCACTGTCGTCGTCGAGCGGCAGATTTCCCATCCGCCGGAAAAGCTCTGGCGCGCGCTGACGCAACCGCATCTGATCGAGGAGTGGCTGATGAGGAATGATTTCAAGCCCGCTGTCGGCCACCGCTTCAACATCAGCGCCGATTGGGGCGGCGTGCTGGATTGCGAGGTGCTGGCCGTCGAACCGAACAAGACGCTGTCCTACAGCTGGAACCTCGTGCATCAGGATCCGGCGTTCGATCTCAGGAGCGTGGTGACCTTCACGCTCACCCCTACGCCAACGGGAACGCATCTACGCATGGAACAATCCGGCTTCCGGCCCGAGCAGCGGCGCGCCTATGGCGGCGCAAGAACCGGCTGGCCGCAATTCTTCGAGAAGCTGGAGCAGCTTCTCGACCGGACGGACTGAGCTCCGGCCGAACGAACCCAACACCTGACTTCACCGGGCGGCCTGGCCGCCAGCAAAGCCTATGGAGGAAGACGATGAAGATCAAACTGACCAGCATCCATGTCGACGACCAGGACAAGGCGCTTGCCTTCTACACCGGCGTGCTCGGCCTGGCCAAGAAGGCCGATTTCAGCAATGGGCCGTTCCGCTGGCTGACGGTCGCCTCGCCGGATGAGCCCGAAGGCACCGAGCTGCAGCTGGCCCTCAACAACCAACCGGCCGCCAAGGCCTACCAGCAGGCGATGTTCGAGCAGAGCCAGCCGGCGGTGATGTTCTTCACCGATGACATCAAGGCTGACCACCAGCGCATCACGGCCAATGGCGGCACGTTCGCCATGGCGCCGACCGAGGTGACCGGCTCGACCATCGCCAAGCTCAACGATGGCTGCGGCAATCTCATCCAGATCACACAGCTGGCGCGTTGGTAGCCGCGCACGGTTTCACGCGTTTTCACGGGAGGTAAGATTGGACTGGAGCAAGTGGATCAGGCAGGCGCATCGCTGGCTGTCGATCATCTTCACGGCGACCGTCGTCGCCAATTTCGTCACCATGGCGTTTGGACAGCCGCCCGCCTGGGTGGTCTATTCGCCACTGCCGCCGCTTTTCCTTATGCTGTTCAGCGGCCTCTATATGTTCGTGCTGCCCTATGTCGGGAAAGGACGCGGGATAGGAAGGGAAGGGTATGGCCAAGTCGACCGGCATCAAGCCTGAGCCGAAGCTGCTTTCCGGCGGCAACCCACAGATCGCCAAGGGCCATGGCGATGCCCCGGTGCAGGCCTATATCGCGGCCATGCCGGGCTGGAAGCGCGCAATGGGCGGTCGCCTCGACACGCTCATCGAGCGCGCCGTGCCCGGCGTGCACAAGGCGGTGAAATGGAATTCGCCGTTCTATGGCATCGAAGGCGAGGGCTGGTTCCTCAGCTTCCATTGCTTCACCAGGTATATCAAGGTGGCCTTCTTTCGCGGCATGTCGCTGGATCCGGTGCCACCGGGCGAATCCCGGAGCCGTGACACGCGCTACCTCGACATCCGTGAGGACGAGCCGTTCGACGAGGCGCAATTCAGCGCCTGGGTGAAGCAGGCCAGCCAATTGCCTGGCGAGCGCATGTGAGTGCTATTGTTCATTTTTTGAGGAGAACGGCATGACCGGATCGCAGGAGAGCAAATCCCCCTCCGAACTGATCGACGGCAGGATCACGGAACTCGGCGACTGGCGCGGCGAGATGCTCGGCCGGCTGCGCGCGCTCATCCACCAGGCCGATCCCGATGTGGTCGAGACGTGGAAATGGCGCGGGGTTCCGGTGTGGGAGCATGACGGCATGATCTGCACCGGCGAGACCTACAAGAGCGTCGTCAAGCTGACCTTCGCCAAGGGCGCGGCGCTGCCCGATCCCGCGGCCCTGTTCAACTCCAGCCTCGAAGGCAACACGAGGCGGGCTATTGATTTTCAGAAGGGCGAGGAGGTCGACGAAGAGGCCTTCAAGGCGCTGGTGCGGGCTGCGGTGGCGCTGAACAAGTCGAAGGGCAGAAAGTAGCTGCGTCGTAGATTGTTATCGATCTTCCGACGTCAGCGCTGCCCCTCACTGTCCTGCCGGACACCTCTCCCCGTATAGTGACAGGGAGAGGGAGGCTGTTATCGGTGATTTCGCCAATCTCCAACGCCGCAAGAAAAGCGCCGACAGCGCGTCAAGCCCTCTCTCCCCGTCACTATACGGGGAGAGATGTCAGGCAGGACAGTGAGGGGCAGCGCCGACGCCGGAAGATTGGGCCGCCAGCCACTCCACAAAACCAGCCGCGTTTACGATCTGGGAAGCTTGATGGTGCTAGACATCTCGGAATGATGGCTGGCCGCCTTGGCCGGCCCCGGATGGATTTGCCATGAACAGCCCGATGCGCATGCCGTGGGTGGACACGGCCAAAGGCCTCTCGATCATCCTCGTGGTCATGATGTATTCCGCCTACAACACCGGCGAGTACACGGGCGGCGTCGGCTTCCTGCACTATGTCATCGGCTTCGCGACGCCGTTTCGCATGCCGGAATTCTTCCTGATCTCCGGACTGTTCCTGTCGCAGGTGATCGACCGGCCGTGGCGGCGCTATGTCGACCGGCGCGTCGTCCATTATCTCTATTTCTACGTGCTGTGGGCGATCATCTCGATCGGGCTGAAGATCGGCATCTTCAGCCGGGATCCCGGCGGCATGCTGCACGATCTCGCAATGGCCGTCGTCCAGCCCTATGGCGTGCTGTGGTTCATCTACATGCTGGCGGTGTTCGGCCTCGTCGCGAAGCTTTTGCGGCAATTCCGCGTGCCGGCCTGGATCGTCATCCCGGCCGCTGCCGGCCTGCAGATGTGGGCGCCGCATCCCGACAGCTACGCGCTTGAACAATTCGCGGCCTATTTCGTGTTCTTCTATCTCGGCTTCGTGCTGGCGCCGTTGATTTTCCGCCTCGTCGAGTGGACGCAACCGCGCCCAATGCTGGCCGTCGGCGGCCTGCTCTTGTGGGCTGTCGTCAACGGGCTGCTCGTCTATTCGCCGGGCTATGCCATGCAGCCGGTCGGCATGCAGATGGGCCTGGCGGCATGGCCGCCGCTGCATCTCACTCTGGCCGTCGCGGGCGCCGTGGCGCTTTGCGTGCTCGGCGGCTTCCTGTCGCAATTTGCCGCCATGGAGTGGCTGCGCTGGCTCGGCGAACATTCGCTGGTCGTCTACGTCGCCTTCACCATCCCGATGTCACTCTTCCGCGGCGCCGCACTCGCGAGCGGCCTGCTGACCGACACCGGCATGCTCAGCCTGGCGGTGCTTTTGGTCTCGATCATCAGCCCTGTCGTGCTCTACCTCATCATCCAGCGCGTCGGCTTCGGCATGTTCCTGTTCGAGCGGCCGGCCTGGGCGCATGTCGACAACAGCGCGCCGCAAGCTGTATCGAAGGCGGCTCTGCCTGCCGCCGCCGCCCAATCAAGCCGGCCATAGTCGAGCAACGGGAGGCCGGCCCAGCCGTCCCGCAGCCACACCAGCATCTCGCTGGGTTCGCGAAATGAGGCTCGGCGCACGGCCAAGCCCGATCGACGATGGGTTCCACTATGCCATGCACGCATCTTCGGTGACTGGCGGGACTGATCGGTGCGAGGCTTGATTGCCACGTGGTTCCCCCAATCCGTCGATGCTTCGCAGCGCCACCTTTCCCCCTTCGGAGGGAAAGGAAGGGAGCTTTGCCGAACGAGCGTTGATGACGGAAAGCCTGGCACCTTCCTCTACCCCGTCGATCGGGGGGCCGAAGGACGGGCGAGACCCGTGGCTCGCCCCGGCTAGGTGGCTCGGCGAAGCCGAGACGGGGTGGGGGTCGACCAGCGCAGCCATTGCCACTCTCGTGGAGGCGAGGACGGCTTGTCAGCGAAGTTTTAAGGGCTGTTGCGCCATGGTGGTCGCCCGCCAGGAGTTTCTCCATGCCCGATACATCATACACCCCGAAAGGCCCGGCCCCGCAGCCCGGCAAGCGGGTGGGGCAGGGCAGCGCCGACGAACCGCGCCGCGACGCCGCAACCATCGCCAGGCTCAAGGCGGAACTCGCCGCGCAGGCCGCGCTGATCGCCACGCAGCAGGTTTCGCTGGCCCACAGCCGCAAGATCTTCGACCGGGCGTCGGTCGCGGCGCGCATCGGCGTTTGGGAATGCAGCCTGCCCGACGAGCGGCTGACCTGGACCGATGTGATCTATGATCTGTTCGATCTGCCGCGCGGCGCGGCGCTCGATCGAAGCGAAATCATCAAGTGCTATCCGGCGGAGTCGCGCAAGGCGCTGGACAGTCTGCGCAGCCACGCCATCGCCGAACGCAGCGGTTTTACCCTCGACGCGGAGATCACCACTTTCGCGGGACATAGCCGCTGGATCCGTATCACCGCGAGCGTCGAGTGCGAAGCCGGCGAGCCGGTGCGCATCTTCGGCATGAAGCAGGATATCACCGAGGAAAAGATCCTGTCGGACCGGATGCGCTATCTCGCCGAATTCGACGCCATGACCGGGCTTGCCAACCGCGCCCGCTTCCAGGCACGGCTGGCGCATGCGGATGAAGCACGTCCGCTCGGCGCGCTGCTTTTGATAGACCTCGACGGCTTCAAGGCCGTCAACGACACGTTCGGCCACGTCATCGGCGACGAGTGCCTCAAGGCGGCGGCCGAGCGCCTTGCCGGCGGGTGCGGCGAGGCGGAACTGGTGGCGCGTGTCGGCGGCGACGAATTCGCGGTGCTGGTCGGGTCGCATCTCGACCGCGGTGCCGTCTCCGGCGTGGCGCGCGACATCATCGAGGCGATGAGCAGGCCGGTCGCGATCCGCGGCCAGTCGCTGCGGCTCGGCGCCTCGGTCGGCATCGCGTTCGCCGGGGCGGGCTTGCCTTGCGACCTGTTCGCGCAGGCCGACACCGCGCTCTATGCCGCCAAGGCGGCGGGCCGCAACACGTTCCGCATCTTCAAGGCGGAAACCGGCGCGAAAGGCCGCAGTGCCGCCGCGTGAGGGGCAAGCTGCAGCCGCCTGCCAGAGCCGCGTTTTCTTTTGTCATGCGGGTGCTCGCGAAAAGGATGCGTTGGCAGGGATGCAAATATCGTGCGCGGATTGTCGCTGCTGCCGGTGATGACGACCCGGGAAGGCATTTTGCAACGTGCCGACAGAACGCGCTCCACGCTTAACTTTTCCGCAAGCATTTGCCGGTTAGGTCGACCGCGATGGCCTCGTGGCGGAGCGGCGACGCTGGAGACTGCAAATCTCTGAAGCCTCGGTTCGATCCCGAGGCGAGGCCTCCAAAATCATTTAGAGAGACCCGGCGCCGGACCCTTGTCGCGGCCGATTTGCGCGTTCCGGCCACGAAGGCGCGGGGCCGAGCTTAAAACCATCTATTTGAATTTGGCATGCAGGGCGCTCGCCAAAAGAGTGCTATGGCAAGGGGCGGGCATGCTTGCTCGGATTTTCCCCGACATTCGAGGTCGTTTTCGTGCGTGAACCGTCGCTGCTGCCTGTCTTTGGAAAACTTGGCACCAAGCCGTCCGTCGCGGTCAAGGCGACGCCGGCCGCTTCGACGGGGATCGTGTCGCGCTTGCGCGAGGCAATGGCCACGCATGGCGGCATGGCGCTGAAGCTGTCGGTGATTGCCTGGACGATATTGGTCCTGGGCACGGTGTTTTTCATGATGCAGGGCTGACCAGCATGGCAAATCGATACGCACTGCGCATGGACTTGCCCCAGAGTTGGGCCATCATCGATGTCTTCACCGGCCAGCCGGTCGAGGTCAGGCAAAGAGTCATGGTCGGCATGAACCCGCGCGACGCCCACGCCATGCTCGATCAGATGAATGTCCGCGACATCAAGCGCCGGGAGAGGGCCGAGCGCAAGCCCTGACCTCTGGCCGTCCCGGGCCATCTGGACCGTTGCAGCTTCAGCCGAAGTCGGCGGCCGTCAACACATACATGCTCTTGCGGGTGCGGTCGTAAGCCTTCGACGCCACGTCGCGGATGGTGCTGCTTTGCGTGTCGAATGTGGCGAGGTAGCCTGCCTCGTTGGCGGCGGTCGCCGGTTGCATCCGGGTCATCGCATCGGCCGCGACCGAGAAGGAAATCTGGAACATGCCGTCATGGCCGACGAAACGGATGCGCTTGCCGGCTTCGTCATAGCTGCGGCTGCGATTGGGGAAGGTGAGGCTCATGTCTTGACCTCCGTTGCGGCGGCCTTCTTGGTCGCCCGCTTCTTCTTCGGCGTCGGGTTCAGGGCTTCGGCGACGCGGTCGGCTTCTTCCTTGGCCAGCCGCAATTCCCGCAGCCTTGCCGTCTTGATCTCCCTTGCCCTTGCCTCGGACATATATTCGGCGGTTGCCTTGTTGCGCTCGGCCGTCTTCTTCTGCTTGTCGACAAAGCGGGCTTCAGCTTTTTCCATGATCGTCTGATTGCCATCGGCCATAGAGCAAATCTCCCTAGTGTGTGAAATCGTGAAAATGAACTTGTCCGATAAATAGGCACTCGACCGGCAAAATTCAATTTTTTGAATTATTTATGCCATGGGCGATATCACGAAACGGCTTCCCGAAATAATACTTTTAAATATTTCATCGGCTCGCGAATAATTTTTGGCACTCCTATCTATCGAGTGCCAAAGCGCCTATAGCAGAGCAGCGGCCGCCTATGCCGGCCCCAGAAAGAAGTTTTCATGAAATTTCGGCCACTCCACGACCGCGTCGTCATCCGGCGCGCCGAAGGCGATACCAAATCGAAGGGCGGCATCATCATTCCTGACAATGCCAAGGAAAAGCCGCAGGAAGGCGAAGTCATCGCCGTCGGCCCCGGCGCGCGCGACGAAAACGGCGCGCTTGTGCCGCTCGATGTCAAGGCCGGCGACCTGATCCTGTTCGGCAAATGGTCCGGCACCGAGGTCAAGATCGACGGCGAGGACCTGCTGATCATGAAGGAAGCCGACATCATGGGCGTGATCGAGAAGAGCGTCGAAGCCAAGAAGGCCGCCTGACTGGAGCGCCGCGCGTTCCGCGCGGGGTTCGTCCACTCCAAATTCGAACGGGATTGAAAAAATGTCTGCCAAGGAAATCAAATTCGCCACCGACGCGCGCGACCGCATGCTGCGCGGCGTCGAGATCCTCACCAATGCGGTGAAGGTCACGCTCGGCCCCAAGGGCCGCAATGTCATCATCGACAAGGCCTATGGCGCGCCGCGCATCACCAAGGACGGCGTCACCGTCGCCAAGGAGATCGAGCTTGCCGACAAGTTCGAGAACATGGGCGCGCAGATGGTGCGCGAAGTGGCCTCCAAGACCAATGACCTCGCCGGAGACGGCACCACCACCGCCACGGTGCTGGCCGCCTCGATCCTGCGCGAAGGCGCCAAGCTGGTCGCCGCCGGCATGAACCCGATGGACTTGAAGCGCGGCATCGACCAGGCGGTTGCCGCCGTCGTCGGGGAAATCAAGGCCAAGGCCAAGAAGGTCAAGTCGTCGGCCGAGATCGCGCAGGTCGGCACCATCGCCGCCAATGGCGACGCTACCGTCGGCGAGATGATCGCCAAGGCGATGGACAAGGTCGGCAATGACGGCGTCATCACCGTCGAAGAGGCCAAGACCGCCGAAACGGAGCTCGACGTCGTCGAGGGCATGCAGTTCGACCGCGGCTATCTCAGCCCGTATTTCGTCACCAATGCCGACAAGATGCGCGCGGAACTGGAAGAGCCCTACATCCTTATCCACGAGAAGAAGCTCGGCAATCTGCAGGCGATGCTGCCGATCCTCGAAGCGGTGGTGCAGAGCGGCAGGCCGCTGCTGATCATTTCGGAAGATGTCGAAGGCGAGGCGCTGGCCACGCTGGTCGTCAACAAATTGCGCGGCGGCCTCAAGGTCGCGGCGGTCAAGGCGCCGGGCTTCGGCGATCGCCGCAAGGCAATGCTCGAAGACATCGCCGTGCTCACATCGGGCCAGATGATCTCGGAGGATCTCGGCATCAAGCTCGAGAACGTCACCATCGAGATGCTCGGCCGCGCCAAGCGCGTGCTGATCGAGAAGGACACCACGACGATCATCGACGGCGCCGGCACCAAGGCGACCATCCAGGCGCGCGTCGCCCAGATCAAGGGCCAGATCGAGGAGACCACCTCCGACTACGACAAGGAAAAGCTGCAGGAGCGGCTGGCCAAGCTGTCGGGCGGCGTTGCCGTCATCCGCGTCGGCGGCGTCACCGAGTCGGAAGTCAAGGAGAAGAAGGACCGCATCGACGACGCGCTGAACGCGACGCGCGCGGCGGTCGAGGAAGGCATCGTGCCCGGCGGCGGCGTGGCATTGCTGCGTGCCAGGTCGGCGCTATCAGGCCTGACCGGCGCCAATGACGATGTCACCGCCGGCATTTCGATCGTGCTGCGCGCACTCGAGGCGCCGATCCGCCAGATCGCCGAGAATTCCGGCGTCGAAGGCTCCATCGTCGTCGGCAAGCTCACCGACAGCAAGGACCACAATCAGGGCTTTGATGCCCAGAACGAGACCTATGTCGACATGATCAAGGCCGGCATCGTCGACCCGGCGAAAGTGGTGCGCACCGCCCTGCAGGACGCCGGCTCGATCGCGGCGTTGCTGATCACCGCCGAAGCCATGATCACCGACATCCCGGCCAAGGATGCCGCGCCTGCGGGTGGTAATGGCGGTGGCATGGGCGGCTACTAAGGCTCAGCTGGCCGAAAGGCGGCTTCATGAAAGCCGCCTTTCGACCTGACCTGAATCTCGCCAAGTCGGCTCTTCTGTGAGCCGGAAGACTACCGCCGGGGGATTGCCTCCCGGCGCACAGGCCTCTAGCCCAGGAGATCGATCCATGATCGTGTTCGCGCAGAAGCCACAGACGGTCGTCACGACCGAAACCACCGAGGAAAGCCGCTTCGACCGCATCCGCAGGATTGCCGCCGACAAGCACAAGAAATCCGATTCCGATACGGCAACGCCACAAAAGGGCGAACCGAAGCGCCCGATGTAAGGCTGCGCCACGGCGCTGCCGGCCGTTCAACCTCAAAGACCACATCGCGGGTCAACGGCGCGGGTTCGATCGTCGCGGGCCGAGCGTGGTCCAGCCAGACACCTTCCTGCCGGCGGTGTCGGCGTGTCCGGTATTGTCATTATATTAGCTTAAGCGCATATTTATCCGGCGGTGTGCCCTTGGCCGCCAACGCGTCGAAGGGCGCCTGCAATTGTTCCGAAAAATAAATCGCTCCGTGACGCTCGAACTGTCGAGCAGCACGAGACATGACATTTGGAGGAAATACCCATGAAAGTGACTATCCTGGCAAACTATGCGCCCCATGCCGCCAAAGGATTGATGCAAGGCTCGGACAGGCAGGCCGCGGTCAAGGCGCTTTTTGAAAGCGTTGGCGGCAAGGTGACCAGCGTGATGTTCACGCGCGGCATCTATGACGTCGTTGTCAATGGCGAGGTGCCGGACCAGTCGGCTGGGATTGGCATGTCCCTTGCGGTGCGGGCGAGCGGCTCGCTGACCGAGATGGTCGTACTGGAAGAACTCGACATGAAGGCAGTGCTCGCGGCCGCCAAAAAGGCTGCCGGCGCGTACAAACCCGCCGGCTGATGGACTTGCCTTCCTGATCAAGGCAGCACGGCTCGATGCCGTGCTGCCGAGCACCGGACAGGGCATCTTGTTTCGACTTCGCGGCGACGTGAATTCAAGATAGTATCGCCCGGTGGTCGTTTGGTGCACAGAGCTTGCGGAAACGGAACCGCGATTCTCAGTTCGGAGACAAGCCATGTTTGCGGCCAAGGCCATCGACATCACGGACAAGGCCGCGTTCTACCGCGACCTCGCCGTTCAACTGAAGGCGCTGCTCGAAGGCGAAAGTGATTCGATCGCCAATGCCGCCAACACCGCGGCGCTGATCTTCCAGATGGTGCCCGACCTCAACTGGGCCGGCTTCTATTTCCTGGCCTCGGACGAGGAACTGGTGCTCGGACCATTCCAGGGCAAGCCGGCCTGCGTGCGCATCGCCGTCGGCAAGGGTGTGTGCGGGACGGCGGTCGAACTCGGCACCTCCATGCTGATCAAGGACGTGAACGATTTCCCCGGCCACATTGCCTGTGACGCCGATTCACGCTCGGAACTGGTCGTTCTTCTGGAAGACGAGGAAGGTGTGTTCGGCGTGCTCGATCTCGACAGCCCGCTGCCTGGCCGCTTCGACAAGGCCGACCAGGCCGGCATCGAGAAGCTCGCGGCGATCTATGCCGCGTCGAGCTCGTTCGAGGATTAGTCCGCGCCCTGACCGGCCCTTGGTATCGGCCATTGGAAACGGCGAGGGTTGGCGGATGGCCATAGCTCTGGCAGGCCGTGCCCGCCAGTTATGAGCGCCGAAATCGCAGGAAACAGCGAATCTCAAGCCTTTTTTGCCGGCGGCTCCAACTTGATAAGGTTGGCTTTAGCAGTTGGATCACCTTGATCAGCGGCCTTGCGAAATAAGATAAGAGCTTGGGCGGTGTCCTGCTTTACACCACGGCCTTCGAGGTATGCTACTCCGAGGCTATTCTCAGCTTTAGCGTATCCTTGCTCGGCAGCCTTTCTTACCCAGGCCACGGCCTGCACATAGTCTACAGGAACCCCTAGCCCCTTAAAGTACGAAATACCAAGGTCGTACTGAGCACCTGCATCTCCTTGGTCCGCTGCCTTCTGGAACCACGAGTCGGCTTGGGCATAGTCGAGCGTAACGCCGAGACCCTCCCCATAGGCCACACCAAGATCATGCTCGGCGAGGGCATTCCCTTGCTCCGCTGCTTTGCGATACCATGCGATTGCATCAGGATAATCCTGGGCGACACCTTGACCTTTGAAATAAGCCAAACCCAGAAAGTACTGGGCAACGGATGTTCCTTGTTCAGCGGCCTCACGGAACCAAGTGGCGGCTTCTCGATAGTCCTGCGGGACGCCCCTTCCATCTCTGTACAGCAACCCGAGATTGGTTTGAGCGTCCGCTAGTCCTTGACTAGCCGCTTTGCGATACCAAATTTCAGCCTCGGCATAGTCCTGCTTGACGCCCAGCCCACGGTCGTAGAGGTAGGCGAGATTGTGCTCTGCCTGAGCATCACCCTGGTCCGCTGCCTTACGGTACCAAGCGGCAGCTTGAACGTAATCCTCTGTAACACCGTGGCCTTCGGCGTAGGCGGTGCCAAGATTGTCCTGCGCTTTGGGGTCACCGGTGTTAGCAAGGACGCGCCACAACAAGACAGCCGCTGCGTAGTCTCCTCTCTTATAGGCCCGTTCCGCTTGCCCAGCATTGGCGACGCCGGCCACCAGCATGCCGGAGATGAAACAAAGCAACTTGGACAAGCTCTGCACGGTGGCCTCCGATTAAGCGACGAAGTCCGGATTAAGGTCTGACTTTTTGCCACGGTCAACTCTGGGCTAATTGGGCGCGCTATCATCTCTATGCGGCCAGCCGGTGGCTGACTGCCTGATACAGCAATTTTGGCTGGCGCCCCGTCGGCAGGGTGGAGGTGTCCGGACGATGTTCGACGTGATGAAGAGGCCGCTATAGCAAGCTGAAATTAGACCAACTTCACCAGCATCAGGCTGAAGCCGCCGATGAACAGGAAGGCGCAGAAGGCGAGCGCCAGCGGGCGCAGGCCGCGCGAGCGCAGTTGCGAGATGTCGGCCTGCAGGCCCATGGCGGCGAGCCCCATGGTCAGCATGATGGTGGTGGCGAGCGCCACCGCCGACTTCACTTCGGCGGGCACGGTGACCAGGCTGTTCAGCGCCACGATGGCGACGAAAGCGGCGACGAACCATGGCATGGGCGGACGCGCCCCGGATTGATCGCCTGGCTGGCTGCTGCTCGTCTTGCGGCGCGCCATCAGGCCGAGCGCGATGACCATCGGCGCCAGCATGGCAACGCGCGTCAGCTTCGCCACAGTGGCGATCTCGCCGGACTGGGTGCCGTTCTGGAAGCCGGCGCCGATGACCTGCGCCACCTCATGGATGGACGCGCCGGCCCACAGGCCGAAAGCGTGCTGGTCGAGGCCGAGCAGCGGCGCCAAAAGCGGGAAGCCGAGCATGGCGACGGTGCCGAACAGCGTGATCGAGGCGACGGCGTAGGTCACGTCCTCATCGCGTGCATCGGTGACGATGTTGGTGGCGACGATGGCCGAGGCGCCGCAGATCGAGGTGCCGGCGGCGATCAACTGCGCCAGCTTGCGGTCGACGCCGATCAGCCGGCCGAGCGTGGTGGTGAAGACGAACGTGGCGCCAAGGGTCAGGGCAACGATGCCGACGCCGCTGGCGCCGATCGAGACGACCTGGCCGAGCGTCAGCTGGAAGCCGAGCAGCACGATGGCGAAGCGCAGCAGGCGCTTTTGCGAGAAGGCGATGCCGGCCTTGGCATGGGCGGGCGTGCCGAGCACGTTGGAATAGATCATGCCGGCGACGACGGCCAGGATCATCGGGCTGAACAGGGCAAAGCCGGAGACATTGTGCGCCGAGAAGGCGACCGCCGTGATCATCGCCACCAGCACGATGCCGGGGATGATGCCGTTCGACATCGAATCGAGGCGCTTGCGGCCGGCGGCCAGGTCGGCGGAAATCGTGGTTTTCGGAATATCGTTCGCGATGCGGGCGGCGGAAGACAATGCAATTCTCCAGGCGGGTATGCCGGAGGAATGCCATTTCACAATCGATCTTTCCAACGAATTGTTGTGGTTAGAATGATCGATTTTTACGAACGATCGTAGTGGGGGACCAAGTCCGGCTACAACAATTCCTGCCACCGACGCGCGCCATGAACCACGCGCACGATCTCCGCGCCGTCGTCAATCTGGCGATAGAGGATCAGGTAATTTCCTGCAGGGTGCGCAAGCCCCGCCGCACGTCCGGCCGGGCAACACCCATTCCCGGCATGTCGGCGATCCGCTGGCAATGGGCATGGATTTCGTCATACCAGCGCAGTGCCGCCGAGGGACTATGCTCGGCGATATAGAGCGCGATGGCTTCGATATCCGCTTCGGCTTCCGGCCGTAGGCGCAGCGTCATCGCGACGTGCGCTCGGCGATCCTGGCGTCGAGCTTGCTTTTGATCCGGGCGAAGGCTTCGCCACCGTCGACGGCGTTGCCGCTTGCCATGCCTTCATCCCAAAGCCGGCCCAACTCGTCGACAGCCTGATCACGCTGCATCCGGCGAAATTTCCATTCGCGCAGCGCCTCACGCATGACTTCGCTCGCCGAGGCGTATTCGCCCGCCGCAACGACCTGGCGCATCATGCGTGCCATTTCAGGGGTGAGGGCAACGCTCACTTTCTCGACATTGGCCATCTGTGTGTCTCCTGCGACGCAAGGTAGGCAAGTTTACCACCAGCTGCGAGGAGAGACATTCATCGCACCTGAAATCAGAGCTGCGCTTCGATCGCCGCCTTGTCGATGACCGACCAGACGTTCCTGATCCGGTCGTTGAGAAATTCATAAAACACGTTCTCGCTGAAGGAGACCTTTTTGCCGTTGATGGGCAAGCCGAAAAAGGTCCCCTTCGGCGTGCAGTTGAACCGAAGGCGGCTGGCGATGAACGGTGGCTCGGCAATCAGCAGCTGGACGTCGAAATAGAGATCCGGGATTTCCCGGAAATCCCGTTCCAGCATGGCGCGGTAGCCCGAAAGGCCGACCCGGTCGCCATTATAGTGCACCTCGTCATGGACGAAGCGATGCAGCCTTTGCCAATCCTGGTTGTTGAGGCAGTCGATATAGCCTCGATAGAGGTCGGTTTGGGTCACGGCAACGGCTCCGGGTTCGTCAGATCCGGCAAAGATAGAACGACCGTGGAGACAGTCCAGATGGAGCGGGACTATTCCCTGTGCCGCAGCGCGTCGACCAGCAGCGAGAAGGCCGGCGTCGCCTGGCGGCGGCTGGGGTAGTAAAGGTGGTAGCCGGGGAAGGGCGGGCACCAGTCGGCCAGCACCCGCACCAGTCGGCCGTCGGTCAATTGCGCCTTCACCTGATCCTCCGGCAGGTAGGCAAGGCCGAGGCCTGCCAGCACGGCATTCATGCGCAGCCCCGCCGTGTTGAAGATCAACTGTCCCTCGACGCGCACTTTCAGCTCGCGCCCGGCCTTTTCGAATTCCCAGGCATAGAGCCCGCCATAGGTCGGCAAACGCAAATTGATGCAATTGTGAGTGGTCAGGTCCTGCGGCGTGCGGGGCTTTGGGCGCCGGGCGAAGTAGGCCGGCGAGCCGACCACGGCCATGCGCATGTCGGGACCGATGCGAACCGCGATCATGTCGTACGCCACCTGTTCGCCAAGCCGCACGCCGGCATCGTAGCGCTCGGCGACGATGTCGGTCAGGCCGTAGTCGACGATGATCTCGACCCTGATGTCGGGATAGTCGGGCAAAAGCCTTGATATCGCCGGCCACAACACGGCGTCGGCCGCGTGCTCGCCGGCGGTGACGCGGATGGTGCCGGCGGGCTTTTCACGCAAGGCGCTCAAGGCGGCAAGTTCGGTCTCGATCTCGTCAAGCCTCGGCCCGACGGAGCGCACCAGGCGCTCGCCGGCCTCGGTGGGCGACACGCTGCGCGTGGTGCGGGTGAGCAACCGCACGCCCAGCCGCTCCTCCAGCGCGCGCACCGTGTGGCTGAGCGCCGATTGCGACACGCCAAGCTGTGCCGCCGCCCTGGTGAAGCTTTTTTCGCGCGCAACCGCAAGGAAGGCGGTGAGCTCGTTGAGGTTGTCTCGCGGCATTGATGAGCCTGTCTCATAAGTACATGCCGGATATAGCACCTAATCCAGGCCAATCGCAGCCGCTAAATAAGCGCCATCGGCTGCCCGAGGACGGCGGCCTTGAAAACCGGCGGCGTCCTGCCCCGGCTTCGAAAGGGAAAACCCATGGACATCAAGCGAAGCGGCTCGCAGCCTTCGGCGAAAGGCCCGGGCGACTGGTTCACCGGCACGGTGCGCATCGACCCGCTGTTTGCGGCCATCGCGCCTGCCCGCGCGGCCGGCAATGCCGTTACCTTCGAGCCCGGCGCGCGCACGGCGTGGCACACCCATCCGCTCGGGCAGTTGCTGATCGTCACCGCCGGCTGCGGCCGCGTGCAGCGCGAGGGCGGGCCAGTCGAGGAGATCCGGCCCGGTGATGTGGTCCGCTTCGAGCCCGGTGAAAAGCACTGGCACGGCGCGGCGCCCACCACCGCCATGACCCATATCGCCATCCAGGAGGCGCTCGACGGCAAGGCCGTCGACTGGATGGAGCACGTCAGCGACGCGCAGTACCAGGCCTGAACAAAGGAGCAAGACAATGCAAAAGCGCACACTTGGAACAAGCGGCCTCGAAGTCTCGGCCATCGGGCTCGGCTGCATGGGCATGAGCCAGTCCTACGGGGCACCGATGGCGACGCCGGATGCCGTCCGCCTGATCCGTTCCGCGTTCGAGCGCGGCATCACCTTCTTCGACACCGCGGAGGTCTATGGACCTTTCACCAACGAGGAGGTCGTCGGCGAGGCGCTGCGGCCGATCCGCGACCAGGTGGTGATCGCCACCAAATTCGGCATCGACATCGCCGGCACGGCCGGACATGAAGGCATGGACAGCCGGCCGCGGCATATTCGCGACGTCGTCGAGGCCTCGCTCAAGCGGCTGAGGACAGACCGCATCGATCTCCTCTATCAGCACCGCGTCGATCCGGTCGTGCCGATCGAGGAGGTGGCGGGCACGGTCAAGGACCTGATCAGCCAAGGCAAGGTGAAGCATTTCGGCCTCTCAGAGGCGGGTGCGCGCACCATCCGGCGCGCCCATGCGGTGCAGCCGGTCGCGGCCCTGCAAAGCGAATACTCGCTCTGGTGGCGCGAACCCGAGGAGGCGATCCTGCCGGTGCTCGAGGAACTGGGCATCGGCTTCGTGCCGTTCAGCCCGCTGGGCAAGGGTTTCCTCACCGGCGCCATCAACGCCAGCACGACCTTCGACAGCAGCGACTTCCGCAACACCGTTCCGCGCTTCGCGGAAGAGGCCCGCAAGGCCAACCAGGCGCTGGTCGACGCGATCGTCGCGACCGCGGGCGAAAAGAAGGTGACCCCGGCACAGGTCGCGCTCGCCTGGCTGCTGGCGCAAAAGCCATGGATCGTTCCGATCCCCGGCACGACGAAGCTCAATCGTCTCGAGGAGAACATCGGATCGTGCGGCGTCGCGCTGACGGCGGACGATCTTGCCGGCATCGAAAACGCGGTCTCGGCGATTGCGGTGCAGGGCGAACGCTATTCGCCGCAACAGGCGGCCAGGATCGATCGCTGAGGCGGAACAGGAAGGAAAATCATCATGACCGAGAACATCAAGGGCAAGGTCGTCGTCATCACCGGCGCCAGCAGCGGGCTGGGTGAAGCCGCCGCGCGGCTGCTGGCGAAAGAGGGTGCCAAGCTGGTGCTGGGCGCGCGCCGCCTCGACCGGCTCGAGGCACTGGCTGGCGAGTTGTCGCTCGGCAAGGATGCCGTCCTGGCAACCGACGTGACCGATGTCGGCCAGGTCCGGCGGCTCGTCGACCAGGCGGTGAAGACGCATGGCCGCGTCGACGTCATCATCAACAATGCAGGCCTGATGCCGCACTCGCCGCTGGAGCGCGGCAAGGTCGAGGACTGGGACCGCATGATCGATGTCAACATCAAGGGCGTGCTCTACGGCATAGCCGCCGCCTTGCCGCATATGAAGACGCAGAAGAGCGGCCATATCATCAACGTGTCTTCCGTGGCAGGCCACAAGGTCGGGCCGGGCGGTGCGGTCTATGCCGCCACCAAGCACGCGGTGCGCATCATCTCCGAAGGGCTGCGGCAGGAGGTAAAACCCTACAACATCCGCACCACCATCATCTCGCCCGGTGCCGTGGCGACGGAGCTGCCCGACAGCGTCACCGAGGCCGATGTCGCGGCGGGCGTGCGCGCGCTCTATGACCGGGTGGCCATCCCCGCCGATTCGTTCGCCAGGACGGTGGTGTTCGCCATGAGCCAGCCCGACGAGGTCGACATCAACGAGATCCTGTTCAGGCCGACGGCGCAGGAGTATTAGGGCGCGGCAGGGATGTTTGACGCTCGCTCGCATTGAAGCGCCGCACGCCTTCGGTGATTGGCGCAAACGTCCAACACTTCGTCATCCTCGGGTCTGCGCCGCGTCGCTTCGCTCCTTGCTCCGCCCGTGGATGACGAAGTGTTGGGGGCGTTGCAAATTTCCAAACCTTGACAGCAATGCCTTTCCTGCTCCAGCTTGGCGCCATGTTCACCCTCGCGCCCACCAACACCAACCGACGCCGCCGCCCTGCACGGAGCGGCAAGCTGAGTGCGCGACGACGAAGGCCGGCAGGATAGATCCGGTTCGTTCGTTTCCAGCCCCGCCCGCGACAACGCCGGCGGGGTTTTTCATGCCTGGAGCCTTGTGATGACAAACAATTCCATCCGGTTTCGGCCGGCCGAAACCGCCGACGCCGCCGCGATCCGGGACATCGTGCGCGCAGCCTATGCGAAATGGGTGCCGGTGATCGGCCGCGAGCCGCTGCCGATGCGCGCCGACTACGACAAGGCCGTGGCCGAGCATCCGTTCGATCTTGCAATCGCGGACGGCCGCGTCGTGGGCATGATCGAAACCGTGCTGGCCGACGACCACCTGTGGATCGAGAATGTCTGCGTGGCGCCGCAGGCGCAGGGCAGGGGCATCGGGCGGCTGTTGCTGGAGCGGGCTGAACAGAAGGCGCTCGAAGCCGGTCGCCCGGAGCTGCGCCTGCTGACCAACGGTGCTTTCGCCGCCAATGTGTCGCTGTACAAATGGCACGGCTATGTGATCGACCGGGAGGAGCCGTTCATGGGCGGCATGACGGTCTATATGAGCAAGAAACTGGCGCGATAGCGGGCAAGCGGAGGAAACGACGGTGGCTGCCAGGGTCAAATTGAAGCAACTTCCCGGGCTGTACGCGATTTCACGGCTCGGGGCGGGCGACGGGATTCCCGGCTGGGCGGATGGGCCGGGCTTCGTCAGCATCACCAGGACCGATGACGAGCTTTCGGTCACGTGCCTGCAGGATCGCGTTCCCGGCACGGTCAAGCACGATCGCGACTGGGTCGCCTTCAAATTGCAGGGGCCCTTTGCTTTCGACGAAACCGGCATCGTGTTGTCGGTCATCCAGCCGCTGTCTGAGAACGGACTGGGCATCTTCCTGGTATCCACCTTCGACGGCGATCATCTGCTGGTGAAAGCGGCGGATCAGGAAGCGGCGAGGCGGCTGTTGGGCGAGGCGGGACATACGCTTGCAATTTGAGCGAATACTGGCGTGATGCAGGTAGCCGTCGAGCCGCTACATGGCCCGACGTCTGTGGCTCAATCACTGGCGTGCTGGCTCAACCACTTCGGGGGTTGCGTTTGACACCGGCGTTTGTGCATCGTTATCTCTAGCTGGATATCACGGCCGGAACGGCCCCGCGGCCCCCCAAGGAGAAAACCATGTCACACAATCTGCAGTTCTATATCGATGGCGCGTGGGTCGATCCTGTCGTGCCCAACACGCTCGATGTCATCGATCCCTCGAACGAGGATGCCTTCGCGCAGATCTCGCTCGGCTCCAAGGCCGATGTCGACAAGGCGGTGGCCGCCGCCAAGCGCGCCTTCAATACGTTCGGTTTCACCTCGGTGGAAGAGCGCCTCGATATCCTCAACCGCGTCATCGAGGTCTACAAGAAGCGCAGCTCCGATCTGGCTCTTGCCGTATCGCGCGAAATGGGCGCGCCGCGCCAATTCGCGCTCGACAGCCAGGTTGGCGTTGGCCTCGCGCATCTGCAGAAGATGGCCGAAACGCTGAAGACGTTCCAGTTCCGCCACGTCAAGGGCAGCGCGCTGATCGTCAAGGAGCCGATCGGCGTCGTCGGCCTGATCACCCCGTGGAACTGGCCGCTGAACCAGATCACCTGCAAGGTCGGCCCGGCGCTCGCCGCCGGCTGCACCATGGTGCTGAAGCCGTCTGAGATCGCGCCGCTCGACGCCATCATCTTCGCCGAGATCATCGACGAGGCCGGCGTGCCGAAGGGCGTGTTCAACCTCGTCAACGGCGACGGCCCAGGCGTCGGCCAGGCGCTGTCCAGCCATCCCGACATCGACATGATGTCGTTCACCGGTTCGACCCGGGCCGGCATCCTGGTGGCCAAGGCCGCCGCCGACACGGTCAAGCGGGTGCATCAGGAGCTTGGCGGCAAGTCGGCCAACATCCTGTTCCCGGATGTCGACCTCGCCACCGCCGTCTCCAAGGGAGTCGCCGGCTGCTTCGGCAACTCAGGCCAGTCCTGCAACGCGCCGACGCGCATGTTCGTGCCGCGCGATCGCCATGACGAGGCCGCTGCTCACGCCAAGGCGGCAGCGGAAAAGTTCGTGGTCGGCCCGGCCGACGGCGCCAACACCAAGCTTGGCCCTGTCGTCAGCCAGGTCCAGTTCGACAAGATCCAGGACCTGATCCAGAGCGGCATCGACGAGGGTGCGACGCTGGTCGCCGGCGGCCCCGGCCGCCCGGCCGAGCTGAACCGCGGCTATTACATCAGGCCGACCGTGTTCGCCGACGTCACCCATGACATGCGCATCGCGCGCGAGGAGATCTTCGGGCCGGTGCTGGCGATCCTGCCCTATGACACGGTCGAACAGGCGGTCGAGCAGGCCAACGACACCGTCTACGGCCTTGCCTCCTACATCCAGGCCAAGGACATCCAGAAGGCGCGCGACGTCGCGGCACGCATGCGCTCCGGCAATGTTTACATCAACTACCCGACCTGGGACGCCGGCCTGCCCTTCGGTGGCTACAAGCAGTCCGGCAATGGCCGCGAATACGCCGAATATGGCCTCGAGGATTTCCTCGAGATCAAGGGCATCGCGGGGTATGAGGCGGCTGAGTAAGGACCGATAGAGCCCCTACAGGCGGCGCGCGACTTTGTGGGACTTGGGCAATCGCCCGAGGCCGGTGCTGCCCCTCACCTGCCTGCCGGCATCCTCCCCGTATAGTGACGGGGAGAGGGGTGCTGTCATAGCCGGTTTCGCCAATCACCAGCGTTGCAAAGGTGGACGCCAGCGTTGCGGCCAGCCCCTTCTCCCCGTCACTATACGGGGAGAAGTGCCCGGCAGGGCGATGAGGGGCGGCGCCAGCTTCGGCGATGGGTGGCCTTCATCACAAGCCAAAGCGATCGTTGATCCGGAGCAATCGCCTTTTGAGCTCCGCTAGCCGTTTCTTGCCAATTGGCAAATACATGCTATATGTATGCCAATAGCAGGGTGAGCAAATGCAGCTTCAATCGATCGTCACGACGCCGGCCACGGTCGGCAGCGCCATCTCGGATGAGGAGGCGGGGGCGCTTGCGCGCACCACGGTCAATTTGTTCAAGGCGTGGGGCCTCACCGACCTCGAGGCCTGCATCCTGCTCGGCGGCATGTCGGCGCGCACCTGGGCGCGGTGGAAGGAGGGCGGCATCGGGCGGATCGACCGCGATTTGCGCACCCGCATGGCGCATCTGATGGGCATCCACAAGGGCCTGCGCTATCTCTTCACCGAGCCGGCGCGCGGCTATGCCTGGATCCGCAAGCCCAATGCCACTTTCGGCGGCCAGTCGGCGCTCGACCTGATGCTGCGCGGCGAAATCTCCGATCTTGCCGCCATGCGCGAATGGCTCGATGCGGAGCGTGGTGCATGGTGAGTGGACTCGCGGTCCGGCGCCGCGTCCACTGGCCCCAGACCTATCGCATCATCCGTTCCATCCATCCGCCGATCGACCTGTTCGAGGACATCGCCGATCCGCGCGACTGGGAGGCGCTGGCCTCGGTCGAGGAGAAGACCAATCCGCGGATCCGGCTTGAGATCGGCGACCTCGGCAAGGTCGCGGCGGCAAGGCGGGTGTCCGGCCCCGGCGCCAGCTTCGTCATGGCGCCCTTCGTGCATTGTTCGACGCTGCGGCCCGGGCGCTTCTCGGATGGCAGCTACGGCCTCTATTATGCCGGCGACAGCGAGGATGTGGCGCTGGCCGAAACCATCCACCATCACCAGAATTTCATGCGCGCCACCAAGGAAGATCCGGGCTGGACGGCTGACTTTCGCGTGCTGATCGGCAGCGTCGACCGCGATCTCGATGACGTCAACGCCGTGCCCGGCGTGCTCGACCCGGACGATTACACCGCCTCGCAGGCGGAAGGGCAGGCGCTGCGGGCGCAAGGCAGCGACGGGCTGGTGTGGAACAGCGTGCGCATGCCTGGGGGGCAATGCATCGGCATCTTCTGGCCTGATGTCATCCCTGTTCCGGTGCAGGGCCGGCATTACAGCTACCACTGGGACGGTGCGCGCGTCGACTTCGTGCGCCAGCACGATACCGGCAAGGTGCTGGCGGTCGTGTGACTGCATGGCGGCGCGTTTCGCCGCTGGCGGCGGCAATTCCGGTTCGTGCCCTGGCCGGAGATCAATATGCCGTGATTGCCGCAAATAAGGGCATGGATTTCCTGCCATATCGCCTCCGCCCGATCTATATATCGATCGAGATCGATGCGGGTGAAGATGGAACATGACATCATATTGAAGGCGCTGGCGCATCCGGTTCGGCGTGATGTCCTGGCGTGGCTGAAGGAGCCTGAAAAGCACTTCACCGCGCAGGAGCATCCGCTCGAAATGGGCGTCTGCGCCAGCCAGTTCGAACGTTGCGGCCTGGCGCAGTCCACCGTGTCGGCGCATCTGGCGACGCTTGCGTCGGCCGGCCTCGTCACCACGCGGCGGGTCGGCCAATGGGTGTTCTACAAGCGCAACGAAGAAACCATCGCCGCCTTTCAGGCCGCCTTGTCCGATCTCTGACGATCCTCCCCGCTTCCTCCCCCGAATGCATGAAAGGCATTTCTCATGGCTACCCTTTTTGATCCCCTGCGGGTCGGCGACCTGGCGCTGGCGAACCGCATCGTCATGGCGCCGCTGACGCGCAATCGCTCACCCAATGCGGTGCCCGGCGACCTGTCGGTGACTTATTACAGCCAGCGCGCCACGGCCGGGCTGATCGTGACGGAGGCCACCGCCATCAGCCATCAGGGCCAGGGCTACGCCGACGTGCCCGGTCTCTATGGCGCGGATCAGCTTGCCGGCTGGAAGCGCGTCACCGACGCCGTCCATAAAGCCGGCGGCAAGATCGTGGTCCAGCTCTGGCATGTCGGGCGCATCTCGCACACCGCGTTGCAGCCCGGCGGCGGCAAGCCGGTGGCGCCGTCCGCGATCAGGGCGAACTCCAAGACTTTCCTGGTCAAGCCCGATGGCAGCGGTGAGTTCGTCGAGACCTCCGAGCCGCGCGCGCTCGATGCGGCCGAACTCCCCGGCATCGTCGATGATTTTCGCCGCGCCGCCAAAGCGGCGATCGAGGTGGCGGGTTTTGACGGCGTCGAGATCCATGGCGCCAACGGCTATCTCATCGACCAGTTCCTGCGTTCCGGCACCAACCATCGCACCGATGATTATGGCGGCTCCATCGAGAACCGGACGCGATTCCTGTTCGAGGTGGTCGACGCGGTGACGGGCGCTGTCGGTGCCGGCAGGACCGGGATCAGGCTGTCGCCGGTGACGCCCGCCAACGACACTTCGGATGCCGATCCGCAGCCGCTTTTCAACCACGCGGTGGCAGGCCTGGGCGGCCGCGGCCTGGCCTATGTCCATATCGTCGAAGGCGCGACCGGCGGCGCGCGCGATTTCAGCCAGGGCGACAAGCCGTTCGACTACGAAGAACTCAAGGCCAGCTATCGCAAGGCCGGCGGCACAGGTGCCTGGCTGGTGAACAATGGCTACGACAAGGAGTTGGCCGAAAAGGCTGTCGCCGACGGCTATGCGGACCTTGTCGCGTTCGGCAAGCTGTTCATCGCCAATCCCGACCTCGTCAGCCGGCTGAAGCGCAATGCCGACCTGAACACCCCGGACAAGGCGACGTTCTATGGCGGTGATGCCAAGGGCTATACGGACTATCCGACGGCGGCCTGAGCCGCCCATCGGAACGGCCGGCTCTCGATGGGGAGCCGGCCGCCATCGCGCTGATGCGCGGCCGGATTTGGCCGAGACGCGCGGGCATTGAACTGGCCTGACTTGACCGGATTTCTTTTCCACGGTGACTTGCGGCGATAGGGAATTTGCCTGATCAAGTCGACATGGGGCTCTATCGCATTTGACCGGAGAAGCATGCTTGATCCCTGTGACGAGGAAGGGGGCAATGGCGGACCACCTCGTCGGCGACTGGAGAGTCCGCCGCACCATGATCGATTTCCTGACCGGCGCGACCCATTGCTTCGCCGGTGACGCCGTCGTCACGGCCGATGCCTTCACCGAGTATGGAACCATGCGCATCGGATCCCAGGAAATGCCGGCAAGCCGGCGCTACCGGCTCGAGCCGGGCGAGCGCTCGGTGCGCATCCTTCATGCCGACGGCCGCGACTTCATCGAGCTAGGGCCGGAGCCGGCGCAGACCGTCCGCCATCTCTGTGGCGCCGATCTCTATGTCGGGCGTTTCTTCTTTCGCGGCCGGGACGAATGGGTGGAGGCGTGGCGGGTCAAGGGGCCGCGCAAGAACTATGCGAGCCTTGGGTGGTTTCGCCGACAGGCCGATTCATCGTCCCGCTTGGGCGAAGGGCATAGGGCAAAAGTCCATGCCTTGCAGAACGCTCTCATTGCCTGAGAATCATTCGCCATGGAGATGTGCGATGAGTGACAAGACCTCGGGCCGGCCCGGCATCCTTGAAAGCGCGGCGATCGTGCTGGCGGTCGCGGTGGCCTCGCTTGCCGTGGCGCAGGCGCAGCCTGGTTTGCGGGAATGCACGGCATCGGCCGTTGCCGTCAGCCGCGATGCCGCGCCAAGACTCAGCCCTGATGCCGACGCGGCGGACATGCTGCAGCATGACTGATCCCGCGGAGAAGGTGCGGTCGTGCTGAGCGCCGGCGTCATCGCGTGGATCGGCGGCGTTTTTCTGGCCGCCGGCTTCGTCAAGGGCATCGTCGGCATGGGGTTGCCGACCGTGGCGATAGGGCTGCTGGCGGTGACGATGCCGCCGGCCGAGGCCGCCGCGCTGCTGCTGATTCCGTCGCTGGTCACCAATCTCTGGCAGTTGTTCACCGGTCCTTCCTTCGGTGGGCTCATCAGGCGGCTGTGGACGATGATGGCCGGCATCATGCTGGGCACCGTCGCCGGGGCAGGGGTGCTCACCGGCGCGCATTCGGGCGCTGCCTCGGCAGGGCTCGGCGCGGCGCTGGTGCTCTATGCCTTGCTCGGCCTGTTCAAGTCTGGCTTCACCGCGCCGGCGCGTCACGAGGTGTGGGCCTCACCACTGGTCGGCTTGGCGACCGGGCTGGTCACCGGCGCCACCGGTGTCTTCGTCATCCCGGCGGTGCCCTATCTGCAGTCGCTGCGGCTGGAGAAGGAGGACCTGATCCAGGCGCTCGGCCTGTCCTTCACCATATCGACGGTCGCGCTCGCCATCGGCCTGCTGCGGACAGGCGCCCTGGCGTCGCCGGCGACGCAACTGACGGGATCGGTCCTGGCGCTGGCGCCGGCGCTGGCCGGCTTGTTCATCGGCCAGGCACTGCGCCGGACAATGAGCGTCGAGACGTTTCGCACGGTGTTCCTGATCGGCCTGCTGGTGCTGGGCGCCTACCTCGCGGGGGAGGCGCTGCACTAGCCGCGCTTGCGGCGCTCTATCGAACGACCAGCACCGGGATTGCGGTGTAGGACAGCACTTCCGCCGTCTGGCTGCCCAGAAGCAGCTTGCCCAGTCCGCGGCGGCCATGCGAGGCCATCACGATCAGATCGCAGCCCAGCGCCTGCGACAGGTCCAGGATCGCCTCGGCGGGCCTTTTGTCCTCGACATGGACCACCTCGGCGGAGACGCCGGCCGCATCGGCCGAAGCCTTGCACTTGGCCAGAACCTCCTTGCCGTATTTGCGCGATTCTTCCTGGTAGACGGCCAGTTCATCGCCGGCGGCATAGCCGGCCATGGCTCCGCCCCAGGCGAAGATCGGGAATTGTTCCGAGACGGTGACGAAGGTGACTGTGGCGCCGATGCCCTTGGCCAATGTGAGGCCATGGGCGATGCCCTTGTCCGCCAGTTCCGATCCGTCGGTGGCGATGAGCAGATGTTTGTACATGGTGATCTGACCTGTTGTGCAAGGGCCGATGCCCTTGGGGTGGCGGGAGCCTTGGAACGGCTTGGCCTGATATAGTTGCGCGGTGGGCCTCCTCACAGGGCCAGCTTCATGTGGATCAGGGCCAGGCGAGGAGGGCCTGAAGCCAGCGTCGGGCCGGTCCGATGCAGCCTGCCATTGGCGATGCGGTCGCCTTTGCGCAAACAATGCCGGTCGCAAACAATTGGCCGCCGGGCAGGCCCGGCGGCCAATGTGAAACCGCATGATCCCGTTCCAGGCCTAGAACGGCGTCGCCGGCAGCTCCTGGGTGCCTTCGAGCTTCACGGCCTGGAGCTCGTTCGGGTCATAGCCAAGGGCCCGCAGGATGGTGGGCGCCACCTGCGTCGTCTGCACCAGGGCTGGCACCGACCTCGGCTTGAGCGAAGGACCGCTGATGAGGAGCGCCACGTTGCGATCGTTCGCATTGGCGCCGCCATGCTCGGCAATCTTCGAACCAGATGTGTAAACCACACCCGGATTGACCGTGGCTATGAAGTCCGGCGTACGGCTGTCGGTGGCTGGATCCTGATAGGCGAGAGCCAGCGCATTCGGCGGCTGGATCTGGGCGATGCCTTCAGCCTTGCTCGATTTCTCGAGATAATCCTGCGCCGCCGCCAGGTTCTTCACCCTGTCTTGCGGCTTGAGCCAGATCAGCGCGGCGTCGTCGGCGATGTGGAAGGCATAGCCCGGCGTCTTCGTGTATGGATCATCGTCCAGTGGCTGGAACGTCGCCGGGTCGATCGGCGACTGGCCATGCTTCGAGGCCAGTATGATCAGGGTCGAGTCGGCGAGATGATTGCCCTTGAGCGCGGCCATCAGTTCGCCGAGGGCGCCGTCGACATAGGCGAGCTGCCCCGCAAGACCACTGCCCGGCGCGCCGCTGGCATCGACATAGCCGCCGACCAGACCGGCCTCGTCGCCAGGACCGGCCTTGGGAAGCTTCTGCCCCACGCTTACCGCCTGGAAATTCATGCCGAAAAGCGCGGGAACCGCAACGTGATGCGCGCCGGTGCTGTCGAGGCCCTTGATTTCGTTGATCACCGCCTGGACCCGCGCTTCGTCAAAGTCACGTTCGGCCTTGAAGCTGCCCGTCGTCTTGACCTTCGTACCGGGGATCAGGCTGTCCTGTTCCAACGCGTAGAGGTCGTCGACACCTTTGCCCGAAGGTCCGTTCAGCCATTCGTAGGCCGGGTGCTTGTCGGACCAGGCTGTGCGGCCACCATGGGCTTTCACGATCTCGAAGACGTTGTTGACCCGCACGAAATCATGCGGATAGACCACCGAGCACTTGCCTTTGACCAGCGTCATCGGCAACTTTGCCGGGTCGATCTGGCTGCGGAAATCGCCCGGCCTGCCGCCACCATCAAGGCGCGTCGGATCGACGTCGATATTCTCGGCGAAGGCCACTTCGGCACCCGGCTCGCCCTTGCAATCCGAAGCCGGGGCGAAATAGGTGCGGTCGTAGCTGTCGTCGTAGAACACGCCCGTCGATTTGGGCGTGCCGCCGGTCACCTGTGCGACAAAACCGGGGAACGAGTCGGACGGGGCGCTGGTCAGCGCGTTGGGATAGAAAATCCCCGTATGGGCGAGCGTGGCGAACGAGCTTTTCGGATTCGCGGCGACATAGTTTGCCAGATCGAGCGCATGGAGCCCGTCGATACTGATGAGCAGTACGTGCTTGTAGGGTGCGGCGACGGCGCTGGAATCAGACAGCGCGCCAGCGAACGCCGCCGTCAGCGTGCCCGCCGCCAGCGCCAGAGATAGCATTTTCATTGAAGTGTCCCTCGTCTCGCAGCCTCGCGATGGATCAAGGATAGGCGCGTTGATATGACAGGTTCATGAAAACGCGCTGGCGAGGACCTTACGGATTTGTAAGCCAGCGGTGATGCAGCGCAAAGATTGCCCCGGCCAGCGCCGCCATTGCCGCCGGGCCTTTCGCTGTGCCGTACGGACCGCTACAGCTTGGCCCGACATCCACGAAAGGCCGAGCGTATGAGCAGCGCGTTTCCGCAAATCCATCTGGTCCGGCATGGCGAGACGGCGTGGAGCCTTTCGGGGCAGCATACCGGCCGCACCGACATGCCGCTGACGCCGGCCGGCGAGGCCGCCGCGCGGGGCGTGGCGGAGCGGCTCAAGGGCCTTTCGTTCTCGGCGGTGTGGTCGAGCCCGTCGCAGCGCGCCTACAACACCAGCGTGCTGGCCGGCTTCGGCGCGCGGAGCGTCAAGATGGATGACCTGCAGGAGTGGGACTACGGCGCCTATGAAGGACGCACCACCAAGGACATCCTGGCCGAGCGGCCGGGCTGGACCGTCTTTCGCGACGGCTGCCCGCAAGGCGAGACGGCGGCCGATGTCGGCGTCCGCGCCGACAGGATCATCAGGCGGCTTCGCGACGCCGGCGGCTCGATCCTGATCTTTTCCAGCGCGCATTTCCTGCGCGTGCTCGCCGCCCGCTGGCTCGGCCTGCCGCCAGAAGGCGGCGCGCTGTTCGTGCTCGATACGGCCAGCATCAGCGTGCTCGGTTACGAGCATGACCTCAGCGAGCCTGTCGTGCGCAAGTGGAACCTGAAGTAGCGGCAGCGGCGCAGGCTCGGCGCGGACGTCTCCTCGCGTTCGTCATCCCAGGGTCTCCGCGACGGAGCTGCGCTCCTGCTTCGCCCTGGGATGACGAACGCGTTGGTGGCTTCGGCTAATTCCAGATGCCGGGCGCTGAAGCAACTCAAACCGCACGGCCCGCCTCCTACTTGTCGAACTTCCGGATGGCTTCCGCCGTCACCGGCGTGAAGAAGTTCACCAGGTTGCCGTCGGGGTCGCGGAACAGCAGCGAGCGGTTGCCCCAGGGCATGGTGGTCGGCTTCTGCACGGTCACGTTCCTGATCAAGTCGGACAGCCTGGCGAATTCGGCATCGACGTCGCCGACGCGGAATTCGAGGATGGCGGTGTGGTTGTCGGCGGGGCGGGCGATGTCGCCGCCGAACAGCATCAAGGTGCGCGTGCTGCCGATCGCCAGCGTGCAGGAAGGCGTCGCCAGTTCGGCGAAGTCCTCGGTGTAGACCGTCGCCGGCATGCCGGTAATCTCGCCGTAGAAGCGCACGAGGCGCTGGACGTCGGATGTGATGATGCGGACAGAGACGAAATTCATCGCAGGGCTCCTTGATCGTCGAAGCCGCGGCCGGGCTCCCGGCCTCCCTATAGGCCAGGCCTCCTGCCACCTTTCCGTCAGGAGAGAGATGCGGGCTTCACGCCTCCGGTTCGGACCAGGTCGGCGGCAGGCCGAAGGCGGCGAACAAGCCGGCGCCGAGCGGGCCGACATAGACGGTCAGCGAGGCGATGGCGCCTTGGGCGGGCTCGATGACGTGCAGCGATTGCGCGCGCCATTCCGGGTCCTGGCGGCGCCGCGCGTAGATCGCGACGGCGGGCTGGCCGTTGGCCCGCGTGGCCACGGCGCGGTAGCCGGCGAAATTGCCCCAGACGGTCTTGAAGAAATCGTGGATCGCGGGGCGGCCCCGATACCAGTCGTGCCATGGCGGCATGTGGTAGGTGGCGTCCTCGCGCAGCAGTTCGATGAAGCCGTCGAGATTGGCGGCCCGCCAGGCCCTGACATAGCGTTCGAGCAGCCGGCCCTCTTCGGGGTTGGGTTGCGATCGCTGCAAGGGACGTCCCTGCGGATAACGCTTGCCAAGTGTCGCCCGCGCCCGCTGCAGGGCGCTGTTGACCGAGGCGGTCGTGCCGCCCAGCAATTGCGCCGTCTCCAGCGCCGACCAGCCCAGCACATCGCACAGCAGAAGCGCCGCGCGTTGCCGGGGCGGCAGCAGCTGGATGGCGGCGACGAAGGCCAGTCGCACGGCTTCGCCGGTCTCGTAGCGCGCGTCCGGGCCGGGCTCGCCATCGACAAGGTCCGGCAACTCGGCGTCGGGGTAGGGCTCCAGCCAGGAAAGCCCGGCGGCCGGCCCGGCCGCGGCGGGCCCTTCGGTCGGCGGCCGTGCGGGCTCTTCGAGAACGCGGTGCGCCGACGATCGTGCCTTTATGGCGTTGAGGCAGGCGTTGGTGGCGATCGTGTAGAGCCAGCCGCGCGGCGAGCCGCGCCCGTCGAATTGCATGCGGCCGCGCCAGGCCTTGAGGAACGTTTCCTGGACGAGATCGTCGGCCTCGTGCAGCGAACCCATCATCCGGTAGCAGTGGAGCTTGAGTTCGCGCCGGTGGGTCGTCGCCAGGCGCTCGAAGGCCGGCCGGTCGAGAACCGGCCGGCCTATCCGATCCTGGGGCTCGGAAGCGCCGGGAGCGTCTGTCATGTCGAACCCGCCATGCTCATTGCGGCCGGCATCCTGCGCGCCTCACGCGGCGGCGGCAAGGCCGCTGCCGCTCACCGTGAAGGCCGTGCCCGGCATCTTGCCGCCAGCCATCGCGACCACCGCGCGCCCGACATCGGCGGGTGTCTGCACATCGCTCATGCTGGCCAGGAAATCGGCCGGGCTGATGCCGAGATAAGCGGAGACGCCCGCTATGCCGCGCTCGCCGACGCCGGTGCTGGCCATGATGCGCATCGGCGCCAGCGCCATGAAGCGCAGGCCAAGGCCAAGCCGGTCGGCTTCCTTCTGGCTGTGGGCGGCAAGGATCATCTGCATGCGCTTGGCGCCGGAATAGCCGCCGGAGTTCGGGGGGCCGCCGCTCAGCGCCGCGCCGCTGGAAATCAGCACCACGCGGCTGCCCGGCTTCAGCCGGCCCTGGAGGGCGGCCCTGCAGAACAGGAACGAGGCCCTGACGTCGGTCTCCCAATTCGCCGAGAAGTCTTCCCAGCTCTGGTCCTGGATCGGGGCCGACGGGGCGAACGCGCCGGCCGAGATCGCCAGCACGTCCGGCTCCAGCGCGGCGAACACCCTGTCGGGCGCGGTGTCGTGCGTGGCGTCGGCGGCCAGCGTCCTGACCCCGGACGCCTCCCAGGAAAGCTCCTTCAGGGCTTCCGCGCCGCGGGCGACGGCGAGCACGGTCGCGCCTTCACCCAGGGCAGCTTCCACGATCGAGCGGCCGACACCCCGGCTGCCTCCGACCACGACGACATTTTGACCTTGCAACGATCCCATGGATCACCTCGCTTTTCCGGCCCGGACAATTCCGGCGCCTGATGATCAGGACAGTCGAGGCGGGTGGAAATCATCGGTGCGACGGTAAAAAATCTTTTGCGGGCGCCTGTCGGGCGGCTCTCATTCGTTCGCGGGTTTGCCAGGGGCCCGATTGGGGCGATAAACTGGACGGCCCATCGTCGATCTCTTGGGCGCAACGGTAACTGGGAGGAATGGATGATGACGACTTTGTTCGTGAGACATACCGTGTCCGACTACAAGGCCTGGCGCAAAGTCTATGACGGGTTCGCGCCGGTGCAAAAGGCCGGTGGCGTGAAAGCCGAGACCGTCTATCAGGCGGCGGACAACCCCAACGACGTCACCGTGACGCATGATTTCGCCAGTGTCGCCGAGGCGCAGGCCTTCATCAAAAACCCAAAATTGAAAGAGGCGATGGCGAGCGCCGGCGTGGTCGGCGCGCCAAGCATGTGGATCACCAACAAGGCTTGATTGATCGCCCGGCCTGTCCGATTGCACATGCGCACTGAACGGCCCAGGCCGCTTCCGGCCTGGCCGGTGCGACGCTGTTCGTCCGTCGGAGGCGCCAGGGCGGATTTATTGTAAAAATCAAAATGCATCAGCGTCGTATCAGGGCTCTATTCTGATAACCAAGAATTGATTGGACGTACCGCTTCCGTGATTGGCCGTTTGCTTGGCGTCATCATAGCGTCGTCGGTGGAGAATTCATCGGCTGAGGGGGTGACATGGTTTTCCGTACGACAAGTGTCATTGCGGGGCTTGCGCTTCTGGGATTTGCGGCCTTCCCCGCGGCTGCCTACACCCACTCGTCCACCTACCAGAAGACCGCGCTTTCGGGTCAGGAGATCTATGTCTTCGGCGGTACGACCCTGAACCCGGACTGTTCCAGCGCCGGCAAGGATGACGTGCGAGTGGTCTCCGGCCCGAGCCATGGAAATGTAAAACTCGTTCACGGCAAGGTGCATCCGTCTTATGCCAAATCGAACGAGCGTTCAAAATGCAATGCCCGCATGGCGGATGGCGTCAAGGCGCTTTACCGGTCGAAACCCGGTTTCACGGGGTGGGACCAGGTCACGTTCTCGGTCCACACCTATGAGGGCAATGCCTTCAGATTTGTCGCCAACATCAAGGTCGAGTAGCGGCGGTGCCGCAACCGCCCGCCTCTCGGCCGGGAGGAGACTTCATGCAGCCAGGGAGATCGCTGAAAGATGGTGCGTAAAACCGCAGGCTTCGTCGCCGCATTGACGGTTCTGGGATTGGCGGCCTGGCCCGCGGCCGCGGGGACGGAGAGCTATCGAAAGACGGCGCTGTCCGGACAGGAGATCTATATCCTCAGGGATGTGAGCCTCAATGAGGATTGTTCGAGCGCGGGCGCCAACGATGTCAGGGTCATCGCCGGCCCAAGCCACGGCAAGGTCAGGCTTGTGCACGCAAAGCTCTATTCCGGTTTCCCCAAATCGAACGAGCGCTGGAAATGCAACACGCACAAGGTCGATGGCATCAAGGGGCTCTACCGGTCGAATCCTGGGTTCAAGGGCATGACGAGGTCACGTTTTCGACCCATACCTATATGGGAAATGCCCATAAGACGGTCGTGAGCATCGACGTCGAATAGTGCTTCGCGACCTCGCCGCTCAGCCCGCCAGCAGCGCCAGTTCCTCCGGCGTCAGATGCCGCGCCGCGCCCTTGGCGAGGTCGCCCAGCGGCAGCCGGCCGATGGCGATGCGGATAAGGCGCTTGACCTCGATGCCGTGCGCGGCGAGCAACCGGCGTATGTGGCGGTTGCGGCCTTCATCGAGCACGATCTCCAGCCAGGCGGTGCGGCCGCCGCTGCGCAAAAGCGCGATCGAATTGGCCGTCAGGGTCTCGCCGTCGACGGTGACGCCCGCGCGAAGTTTGTCCAGCATCGCTTCGTCGGGCACCGCGCCGATCTGGACGTGGTAGGTCTTGGGCAGGTGCGAGCCCGGGTCCATCAGCCGGTTGGCGAAATGCGTGTCGTTGGTCATCAGCAGCAGGCCTTCGCTCGCCTTGTCGAGGCGGCCGACCGGCGAGACGAAAGGCAAATCGAGCCCTTCCAGGCAGGCATAGACGGTGTCGCGCTGCTGCGGGTCGTCGCGGGTGGTGACCAGCCCGCGCGGCTTGTTGAGCATGACATAGACCTTGCGCTCGGCGACCACATGCTCGCCATCGACGACGATGCGGTCGCGGCCGAGGTCGACGCGCAGCGAGGCATCGCGCACCACCTTGCCGCCGACGCGCACGCGGCCCGCGGCGATCAGCACCTCGGCCTGCGTGCGCGAGCACAGGCCGAGCTTGGAGAGCGCGCGGTTCAGGCTGACGCCGGCTTTGGACGGCCTGCCGGTGGGTGGTGGTCTTGATGCCATGCTGATCCGGGTCGGTCGGTTGCATCGGACAGATGGCACGGGTGATGTGGGCATCGCAAGCGGACCTCATGTTGCCACAATCGGACAATGCGATAGAGCCAGCATCAGCTATGGATCCAACAAGTTGAAGAGCGCCGTATTTCCTGCCGCCGTGCTACTTGCCGGTATGACGGTGCCGGCGTGGGCCGATGCGGTATGCATGGCTAACATCGGGCGGTTTGAACCCGGGCAATATGCCTGCCTGGGGGTCGGCGGGGCGAGCCACCTGGCCCGCTGCGAGGTGAACCTCAATATCCTGTCCTGGAAACAGGTCCTCGACCATTGCCCGGGGGGCGATCCGGCGCCGGGGCCCGCTCCGGCTGCATCGGTCTGCCGGGCCAACGGCCAGTTCATCCCGGGCGGCGGTTTTGCCTGCCTCGTCGTGGCCGGCGGCGCGCACCTGGCGCGCTGCGACACCGTGCTCAATGCTTCGTCCTGGACCAAGGTTCAGGACGGCTGCCCCGGCCCGCCGCTACCTAAAGTCATTCCGGATTCGCAGATGCCTCCATTGCTCGAGCATCCGTTGTCTGGTCCTCGACGCCTGATTGAACGATTGCGTGACGCGCTTTGATGTCGGTAAAGGCGAGATTGGCGTCGACATCAAGGTGAAGGACGTTGTCTGAAGTTGACCTTATGGCTCAATGGCATCGCCTCAACCACCCACGCATCGATGCGGGCCGCGACTGTCGGGCGTCTACACCGCCGTGCCGACCAGCGCGCCGATGCCGGCGGTGAGCGCCATGGCGAAGGCACCCCAGAAGGTGACGCGCAGCGTTGCTCGAAGGATGTTGGCTCCGCCCGCCCTGGCGCCGATGGCGCCCAGCAAGGCGAGGAAAAGCAGGGACGCCACCGAGACAGCCGGCACCAGCATGGAGGCGGGCGACACCAGCACCATGAGCAGTGGCATGGCCGCGCCCACGCTGAAGGTCGCCGCCGAGGTCAGCGCCGCCTGGATCGGCCGCGCCGTGGTCATTTCGGAGATGCCGAGTTCGTCATGGGCATGCGCGGCCAGAGCATCCCTGGTCATCAGCTGCTCGGCGACCTGGCGCGCCAGGCCTGCCTCCAGCCCGCGCTTGACGTAAATCTGCGCCAGTTCCTCGCGCTCGAATTCGGGCTGGGACCTGAGTTCCTCGCGTTCGCGGGCGAGGTCGGCATTCTCGGTGTCCGACTGGGAGCTGACCGAGACATACTCGCCAGCCGCCATCGACATGGCGCCCGCCACCAGGCCGGCTATGCCGGCGACCAGAACCTGCGAAGTCGGTGCCGCGGCCGACGCCACGCCGACGATCAGGCTGGCGGTCGAGACGATCCCGTCATTGGCCCCCAGCACGGCGGCGCGCAGCCAGCCGATGCGTGACACCAAATGGTTTTCGACATGCAGGCGGCTCATGCTTTTCTCCGGATCGTGCCTTCGAGTTTCGTGGCGACGGCGACTGTATTGGAAATCGTGCCGTATTTGCGGACGTTCTTGTGCAGCAGCTCCAGCCGCTGGTCGGTTTCATCGGTGTCGACGACAAGCTCATAGTCGATGGAGGCAATCCCCGGCGGGCTGTCGCGCCGAACGGCATGCAACGCGACCCTGACGCCGCGCAGCTTGAAACCGAGCATCGGGGTGACGCGCTCGATGCCCTTGATCATGCAGGCGCCAACGGCCGCCAGAAGCAGTTCGGCCGGATTGAAGGCATCGGCCCGGCCCTCGAGACAGGTGTCGAGAACAAGCGCGGCGTTCTTGGTCGTGGCCACGCTGCCTCGCGCATCGGTCCGTCTGGCTTCAATGCTGTATTCGAACATGGTGCCACCTGCTTCGCAGCCCGCCTGGCGGGCGCCGTTCCAGTGTTTCTAGCCTCTTTGCAGGAAGCAGAAGTTGATCCAGGTCAGAATCAGGTCGCCCTGACCCTTTTTACGTGCGCAGCACCCGGTAGATCGCGGGGATGACCAGCACCGTCAGCAGCGTCGAGGAGGCCAGGCCGAACAGTAGCGAGATCGCCAGCCCCTGGAAGATCGGGTCGGTCAGGATCACGGCCGCGCCGATCATGGCGGCAAGTGCTGTCAGCAGGATCGGCTTGAACCGGATCGCGCCGGCCTCGATAAGTACCTCGCGCAACGGCCTGTCGGGCGACGCGGCGTGACGGATGAAGTCGACCAGCAGGATCGAATTGCGCACGATGATGCCGGCCAGCGCGATGAAGCCGATCATCGAGGTGGCGGTGAACGGCGCTCCGAACAGCCAGTGTCCGCCGAGGATGCCGATGAAGGTCAGCGGGATCGGCGTCAGGATCACCAGCGGCACCTTGAACGAGCCAAACTGGGCGACGACCAGGATGTAGATGCCGAGCAGGGCGACGCCGAAGGCCGCGCCCATGTCGCGGAAGGTCACCCAGGTGACTTCCCATTCGCCGTCCCACAGAAGCGTCGGCCGGCTTTCATCTTCCGGCTGGCCATGCAGCGAGATCGCGGGCTTTTGCAATCCGGTCCAGTCCTGCGCGTCGATGGCCTTGCTGACGGCGAGCATGCCGTAAAGTGGCGCCTCGAAGCTGCCGGCAAGCTCGGCTGTCACCATTTCGGCGGCGCGGCCGTTGTGCCTGAACACCGGGAACGAGGCGCGCTCCGGCGTTACCCGCACGACATCTCCGAGTTCCACCACGCCGCGGCCGCCGGGCAGGACATTGGCCGGGATGGGCGTGGTCAGGAAGCGCTCGTCGAGCGTCCTTTCACCCTTCGGCCGCTCGATGCGGATCGGGATCGGCTGGCGGCCACCGCCGCGATGCGAATAGCCGACGGTCTTGCCGCCATTGAGGATGGCGAGCGTGTCGAAGACGTCGCTTTCCTCGACATGGAAGAACTCCGCATCGTCGGTGGAAATCGTGGCGCGCAGCCGGCGTGCCGGCTGTCCCCAGGAATTGTCGACGTCGACGATGAAGGGCACGGAACGGAATGCCGTTTCGATCTTTTCGGCGACCTTGCGGCGCGTGTCG
Source organism: Mesorhizobium loti (assembly GCF_013170705.1). Taxonomy (NCBI): domain Bacteria; kingdom Pseudomonadati; phylum Pseudomonadota; class Alphaproteobacteria; order Hyphomicrobiales; family Phyllobacteriaceae; genus Mesorhizobium; species Mesorhizobium loti. Next base: position 3,266,473 of record NZ_CP033334.1, read on the forward strand.
CCGTCGGGTCCATAGACCTCCGCCAGCAGCGTTGCCATCACGGGCGGACCGGGCGGCGGCTCGACCACCTTCAGGCTGGTGCCTTGCGGCACCGGGATCGTGGCGATGCGCTGGCGCACGTCGAGCGCGATCTCGTGGCTGGACCGGGTACGGTTCGCTTTCGGCAGCAGGTTGAGCGCCACGTCTCCCTGCCGCGGCTCGGTGCGCAGGACGGCATGGCGCACGAGGCCGTTGAAATTGAAGGGCGCCGCCGTTGCGGCATGTGTCTGCACCGACCGGACCTCCTTCAGCTCGAGAACCCTGGCGGCGACGGCCTGTGCAACCGCATCGGTCGCTTCGACGGAAGATCCTTCCGGCAGGTCGATGGTGACCGACAATTCGGACTTGTTGTCGAAGGGCAGGAGCTTGACCGTGACATGCTCGGTGTAGAACAGCGCGAGCGAGCCGAGCGTCAGCAGGCCGACGACAAGCAGGAAGGCCCAGCTCGCCTTCCTCGAGGCCAGGATCGGCCGGGCGACGGCGGTGTAGGCGCGGCCGAGCGGGCCGCCATTGCCATGATCCCGATGGGCATGTGCCGGCGCCCGTCCGGCGAGTTTGAGCATCAGCCACGGCGTCACCGTCACCGCGACGAAGAAGGAGAAGATCATCGCCGCCGAGGCGTTGGCCGGGATCGGGCTCATGTAAGGCCCCATCATTCCCGAGACGAACAGCATCGGCAGCAGTGCGGCGACCACGGTCAAGGTGGCGACGATGGTGGGGTTGCCGACTTCGGCCACCGCCTCGATCGCTGCCTGCCGGCGGTCGCGTCCGCCGCCCATGGCCCAGTGCCGCGAGATGTTCTCGATCACCACGATGGCGTCGTCGACGAGGATGCCGATGGAAAAGATCAGCGCGAACAGCGAGACGCGGTTCAGCGTGTAGCCCATGACGCGCGAGGCAAATAGCGTGAGCAGGATGGTCACCGGGATGACGACGGCCACGACCATGGCTTCGCGGCGGCCGATGGCGACCCAGACCAGCACGATGATCGAGATCGTCGCCAGGCCGAGATGGTAGAGGAGCTCATTGGCCTTGTCGTTGGCGGTCTCGCCGTAGTTGCGCGTCACGTCGATCGCCATATCGCCAGGGATCAGTCCGCCCTGGAGCAGGGCGACCCGGTGCAGGATGGCGTCGGCGACCGCGACGGCGTTCGATCCGGCGCGCTTGGCGATGGCGAGCGTGACCGACGGCACGCGCTCCACGCCGGCGCCAGCCCTGGTGACCGTGGACACCAGCGCATCACCGGTGTCGGTGGCGAAGGCGACGTCGGCGACGTCGCGAACATAGACGGGGCGGTTGTCGCGCGAGGTCAGGAGCAGGTTGCCGATCTGGTCCGGCGAGGCCAGCGTTTCGCCGGCGACGATGTCGATCTGCTCGCCCCGGTCGCGCACGCGTCCGGCCGGAAAGGCCTTGTTGGCGCCCGACACCTTGGCGGCAAGCTGCTGCAAGGTGACGCCGTAAAGGGCGAGCTTTTCGGGGTTCGGATCGACGCGGATGATCTCACCGGTGTCGCCGACCAGGTAGGTCAGGCCGACATTGTCGATCTTGGCGATCTCGGTGCGAAGTTCGCGCGCGACGCGGGTCAGGTCGTTCGGCGTCATGCGCGCGGCCGCCTCCGCCTTCGGCGACAGTGTCAGCGTGACGATCGCGACGTCGTCGATGCCGCGGCCAACGATCAGCGGCTCGGGCACGCCGACGGGAATGCGGTCCATGTTGGCGCGCACCTTGTCGTGGACGCGCAGCACGGCGGCGTCGGACGAGGTACCGACGACGAAGCGGGCGGTGACCATCACCTGGTCGTCGCGCGTCTGCGAATAGACATGCTCGACGCCGTCGATGCCCTTGACGATCGTCTCCAGCGGCTCGGTGATCAGCTTGACGGCATCGTCGGCCTTCAGCCCGTCGGCGCGCACGAAGATGTCGACCATCGGGACCGAGATCTGCGGTTCCTCCTCGCGCGGCAGCGTGAGCAGCGCCACCAGCCCGAAGGCGAATGCGGCGACCAGGAACAGCGGCGTCAGCGGCGAGGCGATGAAAGCCCGCGTCAGCGCGCCGGCGATACCGAACGAGGCAGGGCCCTTCATGGCGTGATCACGACATCGCCGGCCGCGAGGCCTGTCAGGATCTCGACATAGTCGCCGTCGGCGCGCCTGGTCCGCTCGCCGGCGACCACCGCCCGTTCGGCCTGTGTGCCGCCGGCGGTGACGCGGACGAAGTCGATGCCCGAGCGGGTTGCGATCGCCGACGCCGGCACCAGCAGCGCGGAGCGCTCGGCGACCGGCAGCTCGACCAGGACACGGGCATCGATGAAATTGGTATCGAGATTGTCGACCTCGACGTCGGCGATGACGCGGCCATTGTCGATCTGCGGATAGATCTTGGCGAGGCGGCCGGCTGCTCCCTTGCCGCCGGCATTGATGCGGATGGCGGCTCCCTCCCTCAGGGACGCAGCGTAACGCTCCGGAACGGCCAGCCGCAGGAACACGCCGCCGCCACCGATGGTGGCGACCACTTCACCAGCCATGATGACGGCGCCGCGCGTCACCGGCACGGTCAGCACGCGGCCATCGCCGGGAGCAAAGACATCGCCTTCGGCGCCCTGCTGCACGATCACCGAACGCTGGGCCTGGGTCGCGGCAAGCTGGTTGCGCGCGACGTCGACCTCGGTGCGCAGCTGGTCAAGACGCTGCGCGGTCATGACACCCTTGTCGACCAGCGTCTGGCCGCGCGCGAGTTCGGATTGCGCGGTGTCCAGCTGTGCCCGCAGCGCGCGCAACTGGGCGTCCAGCGCCGCGACCTGGAAGGCGATCTTGTCGTCCTGAACGGTGGCGATCTTCTGCCCCGCCTTGACCGCTTCACCCTCGGTGACGGCCAGGTCGACGATCAGCCCGCCGATGCGGGCGCGCGCCGGAACGGTGTCGCGCGCCTCGACACGGCCATAGACCGCCTTCCATTCGGTCACGGTCGTCGGCGCCAGCGTCAGCGTGCCGGCAAGCGCTGGAGAGGTCGCCAGCAACGCGGCGACCAAAAGGGGCATGCGCATGCGGGTCATCCTTAGAATGCGCATCCCGGCTTGACGCCGAGCTTGCGGAAGACCATCGCCGCCGGACAGAAGCCGGTGAACGCCGATTGCAGCATGTTCAAGCCGACGAAGACCGTCAGCCAGACAAACAGCGGCGAGACAAAGGCGGTAAGCACCACGGACAAAAGCACCATGGTGCCGGCGAAAGCGAGAATGGAACGGTCAAGGGACATCGTCATCTCCATTTGTATATGATCATATGTAAATATATGAATGTTATAATTGGCCGCAAGGGGTGGCGCCGACTTTTCCGCCGGCGGTTGCGGGCCTTCGTTTGGGCCGCCAGCCGCCGTCCGCCCGAGGGCCAGCCGCGGTGGCTTGCCCCGGTCAGGCAACCGGTACATCCGGCGCCGCCTCGACCTTGATCTGCTTGAGCTTGTCGATGCCCAGCGCCTGCAGTGCGAGGCGCTCGTAGAAGGGCTCGGATTTGCCGGTCCTGATCTTGTGCAGGAAATACTTCTCGAAGCCGACCTTGGCGGTGTGCACCCATTTGCCGGAGGACGACCAGTTGACGTTGCGCGGCGGGATCTGCGGCTGCGCCACGAAGGCGACGCCGGAATCGCCGAAATCGGCGAGGCAGACCGCATTCCACGTGCCCTGGGCATCGGGCTCCTCGCCCTTCACCAGCCGGCCTATGTTGCGCGCCGTCGCCGTGACCATGGATTCGATCATGAAGCCGGTCTTGGGCACGCCTACCGGTACAGGTGTCTTGCCGATCGGCGGGATGGCGACGCAAACGCCGACCGCGAATATTTCGGGGAAGGCCGCGTTGCGCTGGTGCTTGTCGACGACGATGAAGCCGCGCGGATTGGTGAGGCCCTCGATGCCGCGCACCGCCGCCACGCCACGGAAGGCCGGCAGCATCATCGCAAAGGCGTGCGGCAATTCATGCGCCTGCCTGACCGACCCATCGTCGGCGATTTCCTGGACGAACATCTTGCCGGGCTCGACCTTGTCGACCCTGGCGTTGCAGATCCACTTGATGTGATGCTGGCGCATCTCGCTCTCGAGCAGGCCCTTGGTGTCGCCGACGCCGTCGAGGCCGAGATGGCCGATATAGGGTTCCGAGGTGACGAAGGTCATGGGCACGCGGTCGCGCACCCTGGCGTCGCGCAACGCCTTGTCGAGAATGAAGGTGAATTCGTAGGCGGGCCCGAAGCAGGACGCGCCCTGGACCGCGCCGATGACGACCGGACCCGGCCTTGCGACAAGCGCGTCGAAGGCCTCCCTGGTCTTGAGTGCGTGGTCGATGTGGCAGACCGACTGGGTGTTGTGCTCCGGCCCGAGGCCTTCGATCTCGTCGAAAGCGAGTTCGGGGCCGGTGGCGATCACCAGATAGTCATAGGAGACGGATGAGCCGTCGTTGAGTTCCACCGTGCGTTCGGCCGGGTGGACGCGCCTTGCTCCTTGCGGATGAAAACCGATGTTGCGCCGGGCGAGCACCGGAGCAAGGTCGATCTCGACCGCCTGCCTGTCGCGCCAGCCCACGGCGACCCAGGGGTTGGATGGCACGAATGAATAGTGGCTGCCATTGTTGATTACGGAGACCTTGTGTTCCCCGGCCAGTTCGTCGCGAAGCTCATAGGCCATGATCGTGCCCCCCAGTCCGGCACCAAGGACGACAACATGCGCCATGCTCTTCCTCCTTCGCGGCGTGGCCTTTGGCGCAACGCCGATATTGCGGTTCCCACGTAGGGAACGGCATTGGCTGATCCTGCGCCGTTGTGGCCGGCCGCGACTTGATGCGGATCAAACAAGCGCGCTGGCGTGACTCTCCAGCGCATCGATCCATCGGCTTGACAGGCGCCGGCGTCAGGCTAATATTATTTGTAACTCTTAATATGATAATGTGTTCATATGCGCAACATAAAAATAGCCGAACTGGACAAGCAGGCGCGCGAAGCGTCCGAACTGCTCGCCGCGATGGCAAATGAAAAACGGCTGATGATCCTGTGCCATCTGCTGGACGGCGAGACGAGCGTGAACGAACTGGCCGAACTGGTTGGGATGAACCAGTCGGCGCTGTCGCAGCAGCTTTCAAAGTTGCGCGCGCTCAAGCTCGTGGACACGAGGCGCGACGCCCAGCAGGTCTACTACCGGTTGGCATCGGTGGAGGTCGAGCGAATCCTGCAGACGCTCTATGGCATCTATTGCGATCCGCTGACAAGGATCGCCAAGGTCGGCAGCCGGTAGGCTGCCGACCGGCAGCAGGACCCGCCTTATGCCGCTTGCTCGGCTTCGCCGCCGATCCCGTTCAGCACATCGATCGCCTCGCGAGGCAGGTCGAGTTCGGCCGCCGCAAGGTTCTCACGGAGATGGCCGACCGACGAAGTGCCCGGGATGAGCAGGATGTTGGGCGAGCGCTGCAGCAGCCAGGCGAGCGCCACCTGCATGGGGGTCGCGCCAAGTTTGCGGGCGACATTGGCCAGCGTGTCCGACTGCAGCGGCGTGAAGCCGCCAAGCGGGAAGAAGGGCACATAGGCGATGCCGTCGGCCGCCAGCTCGTCGATCAGCGCGTCATCCTCGCGATGCGCGATGTTGTACTGGTTCTGCACGCAGACGATGTCGGCGATGCCGCGCCCCTGAGCGATCTGGGCGCGGGTGACGTTGCTCATGCCGATATGGCGCACCAGGCCCTGGCGCTGCAATTCGGCGAGCGTGTTCAATTGCGGCTCGAGCGATCCTTCGGCGGGGCCATGGATGCCGTGCATGGAGCGTAGGTTCACGACCTCGATCACGTCCAGGCCAAGATTGCGCAGATTGTCATGCACGGCCTGGGTCAGCTCCGGCGGCGACATTGCGGGGAGCCACGATGCGTCGGCGCCGCGCCGGGCACTGATCTTGGTGACGATGGTGAGGTTGGCGGGGTAGGGGTGCAGCGCCTCGCGGATGATCTGGTTGGTGACGTGCGGGCCATAGAAATCCGATGTGTCGATGTGGTCGACGCCGCTGGCGATCGCCTCGCGCAGCACGGCGAGGGCGCCGTCATGGTCTTTCGGCGGACCGAAGACGCCCGGTCCCGCCAGTTGCATGGCGCCGTAGCCGAGGCGCTTCACGGTGCGGTCGCCGAGTTTGAAGGTTCCGGCCTTGCTGATGTCGGTCATGGTCTCATCTCCTTTGGATCGGCCCAATGTAGACAAAGCGCGCCTGCACGATAATATGGTGCAATCGGCACACCCTGTGCGGAAAGGCGAACAATGGCGACGGATCTCGGCGACCTCCAGGCGTTCATGGCGGTGGCGCGCGCCGGCGGCTTTCGCGAAGCGGCGCGGGTGGGCGGCGTCAGCGCCTCCAGCCTCAGCGAAACGGTGCGGCGGCTGGAGAACGGGCTCGGCGTGCGGCTGTTCAACCGCACCACGCGCAGCGTGGCGCCCACCGAGGCCGGGGCCCGGCTGCTCGAGCGGCTTGGTCCCGCGCTCGGCGAGGTCGAGGCGGCGCTCGACGTGGTCAATGGCTTTCGCGGACGCCCGGCCGGCACGCTGCGGCTCAACGTGCCTGTCGTCGCGGCGAAACTGGTGCTGCCGCGCCTCTTGCCGCCGTTCTTCGCCGCCTATCCCGAGATCCGCATGGAAGTGACAGCCGAGGACAGTTTCGTCGACATACTGGCGAGCGGCTGCGACGCCGGCATCCGCTATGACGAGCGGCTGGAACAGGACATGATCGCCGTGCCGATCGGCCCGCGCCGGCAGCGCTTCGCCACCGGAGCCGCACCGGCCTATCTCGACAGGCGCGGCCGGCCCGAGCACCCGCGCGACCTGCTCGACCATGCCTGCCTGCGCGGCCGCTTCGCCAGCGGCCTGACGCCGGCCTGGGAATTCGAACGCGACGGCGAGGTGGTGAGCGTCGAACCGACCGGCCCGCTGCTGGTCAGCACCGGCACGGCAATGGCCCTTGCGCTCGAGGTGTCGGTTGCCGGCGGCGGCATCGTCTCGCTGTTCGAGGACTGGCTGCGGCCCTATTTCGACGATGGCCGGCTGGAGCCGGTGCTGGAGCCCTGGTGGCAGGAATTTTCCGGGCCGTTCCTCTACTATCCCGGCCGCCGCCTCACGCCGGCACCGCTGCGCGCCTTCATCGACTTTGTCGGCACGATGCGCTGGGGGTGACGGACGGGCATCGTGGCGCCGGGTGTGCCGGCTGTCTTGCCCGGTGATTCGCCTGTCGCATGCTTGCCTCGTCGAACCGAAGCGGCGATGAAGGAAAGCGAGCCTTTCTCATATTTTCGTGCCCGACCTGTCGAAGGGACCTTACGGATATTTATGCCAGCGGCAATGCGGGGGAAATTTCAAAGGTCCATTGTTTCGGGGGAATGGAGTCGTTTCAATGAACAGGATCGCGAAAACCTTTCGAATTGTGTTCGTGCCGGTTCTGAGCGTGGCGCTTGCAATCGTCGCGATACCGATCGTTGCGCTTGTTGCGACCACGCCGAGGCTTCGTCGGCAACACCGTCATGGCGATGTCGTTTCTCGCTTCACTCGAAGAGTCCCGGCCGCACGGTCCGCTGTTCCTCCCACCATTGAGACGACCTATACCGTCGTTCATTCGTCGTAGTGCTGTCGTCGTCGTGCTGTAAATGCCCCGGCGAACGCCGTCATCTGTATTGCAGCCGGCGCTTAGGGACACAAAAGCGACAAGAACGTTAGGCGAGGAAGCTGGGAAGCGCCCGTTGAGCCATGGGCTTTCGGGATGAAGGATACGAGAGTCTCGCTGCCGAAGGCGGGCCTTGCCTGCAAACGTCCGGCCCCAGCGAGCATCAATCTTGAAAACCCTTATCGTGAGCCCCGCGAGCTCCGACAAGACCGAGGACTTTTTGAACAGTATGATTCCGAAGCCTGAATTCCCCAATCCGAGCGCTCTGGATCCCACAGCCGATCCGATGACCGCACGGGATGCGCGCTTGCAGATGTTCGGCTTCTGGGGGCGCTACCAGCATTTTGCCATGCCCGTCGCGGGCGTGGCCATAGCGGCAATCACCGTGGTGGTGCTGCAGCGGTTCTTGAATGACCTTTCGCTCGACCATGTCCTGCAATCGGCGCGAAGCATCCCCGGCAAGCACCTCCTGGTCGCACTTGCACTTACACTTTTGAGTTTTGCCGCTGTCGCCTTTTACGATGTCGTGGCTGTGGAGACGATCGCGCCAGGCCGCGTCCCAAAGCTGTTGTCGGCATGCGTCGGTGCCGCGGGCTACGCCATCTCCAATGCGCTGGGCTTTTCGCTGCTGACAGGCGGGATGCTGCGCTATCGCATCTATGCCGGCGAAGGCATTGCCTTGTCCGATATCGGTCGCATCATCGCCACCTCGTGGCTAGCGATCTGGTTCGCTTTCACCGTGATGATCGCTCTTGCCCTGGTCCTTGACCCGGCTCGTACACCGTTTGTCGACCAGCTTGATCCTCGCCTGGGCTTGACGCTCGGCATCGCACTGATGCTTTCGGTTGGTCTGCTGGTCGGGTGGCTGTCGCGCGGCGAACGCACGCTGACGATGGGAAAGTTTTCCATCAAATTGCCCAATTCACGCGGCGCGCTGACACAGATCGTGGCCGGCCTGGTCGACGTCTGCGCCGCCGCCGGAACGCTCTACGTGTTGATGCCTGAGACGGTCACCACCGGTCCAGCTGTCTTTGCGCTTGTCTTTGTCGTGGCGACCATCATCGGCATCGCCAGCCACGCTCCAGGCGGTCTCGGCGCCTTCGAGGCATCGATGATCGCCGGCCTTGGCCTGGGCAACAATCCGGATGCTATCGCAGCTCTTCTTGCCTTCCGTATCATCTATACGCTTTTGCCCTTTCTGGTTGCCGCCATCGGTGTCCTGTCGTTCGAGATCTACGCGCGGCACGCCGAAGTGTCGCAGCGGGTGCTCTACGCAGGCCGCGTCCTGGAGCCTCTCATCCCGCCGCTTGCCGCCGGCGCGACCTTCCTGGGCGGGATAATGCTGTTGTTTTCGAGTTCCATTCCAGGTGCTGCCGAACGCCTCGACCTCCTGTCCGACCTGCTGCCGCTGCCATTCATAGAGGTCTCGCACCTGGCGGCCAGCTTCGCCGGCATTGCAATGTTGATCCTTGCGCGGGGGCTGGCGCGGCGGCTTCAGCAGGCATGGGCGGCCTCGCTCATTCTGTTCGTCCTGGGGGCCGCCTTTTCGATCGGCAAGGGTCTGAATTGGGAGGATGCGAGCGTCCTCCTGATCCTGTCGACAGTCCTGATCAGCTTCCGCAAGGCTTTCTATCGCCGCCCGATCGAGGGGATCGGAACGCTGTCATGGGGCTGGCTCGCCAGCGTCATCAGCATCGTCGCCATCTCGATCTGGCTTGGGTTCTTCAGCTATCGCGACATAGACTATTCCAATCAACTGTTCTGGCAATTCGCCGTCGACGGCGACGCCCCGCGCTTCCTGCGCGCCAGCATCGTGATCCTGATCGTTACGGCAGCGGCGGCGCTTCACACGGCCATCAATCGAAAAGCCATCGACCGCAAACAGCGCGCCGAAATCCCTACGGCCGTCAGCGCGATCGTCGCCGCCTCGAACGTGACCCATGCGGCTCTGGCAATGCTCGGCGACAAGCAATTCCTGATGTCGCCGGACGGCCGGGGCTTCATCATGTATGCGCGCTCGGGCGGCAGCCTTATCGCGCTCGGCGGGCCGATCGGGCCTGTCGCGGGCGACAGCAAGCTCGCCTGGGCCTTTCACGACCTCGCCGACCGTTGCGCGGTCCGTACGGCCTTTTACGGTGTGCAACCTGACCAATTGCCCATGTACCTGGACATGGGCCTCGTCGCGCTGAAGCTCGGCGAGGTCGCGCGCGTCGACTTGGCGGCTTTCAACCTCGACGGCCCACGCCGCCAGCCGCTGCGCTACGCCAACCGACGCGCCGAGAAGGATGGTCTGGTTTTCGAGATCGTCGAAGCCGCCAATGTGAGACCGCTTCTTGGCCAATTGCGAGAGGTGTCGGATGCCTGGCTCCAGATGAAGGCGAGCTCCGAGAAGGGTTTTTCGTTGGGCTATTTCGAAGACGACTATGTCAGCAGATTTGACATGGCCGTCATTCGTTGGCAGGGCCGCATCATCGCTTTTGCCAATTTGTGGGGCAGCGCCGACAAAAGCGAACTGACCGTCGACCTGATGCGCCATGCGCCTGACTCGCCCAAGATCGTCATGGACGCGTTGCTGACCAAACTGCTTCTTCATGGCAAGTCGCAGGGTTATCGCTGGTTCAATCTGGGCGCGGCACCGCTTTCGGGATTGTCCGCGGGCCGGCTGGCTTCCCGGTGGAACCGGTTCGGGTCCTTTCTCTACCGGCGTGGCCAGACCTTTTATCGTTTCGACGGGCTCAAGGCTTTCAAGGACAAGTTCGATCCCGTCTGGACCCCGCATTATTTCATATGCCCGCCCGGACTGGACACCATACGATCCTTGTTCGATGTCACCACTCTGATCGGCGGCGGTCCGATGGAACTCGTTCGGAAATGATTGCGTATTTCGCGCAGATGACGAAGAGCCGCGCGAGCTTGGTTCTGGCGGCTCTGGTCGTCGCTGCCGGCCTTGGCCTGGCGCTGCATTTCAACCGGACACGGGCCGTCCCGCGCCAGATCCGCGTTTCCGCCGAGCGTCTGGTCGATGTTCCCGTTCAGCTGCCGCAACAGGATCCGGTGGGGCTGGTCATCCTGTTCTCGCAAAAAGGCGGCATTGGTCAGCGTGACGTCGATCTGGCGGCCGCCCTGGTCGACAAGGGCTTGATCGTGCTGCCGGTCGACCTCGAAAAATATCGCAAGAGGCTGAGCGCGGCCGGTGGCGAGTGCATGTATCTCGGGTCCGATCTGGAGGCGCTTTCCAAGGCGGCCATCCGCGCCACCGGCGGCACCAGCTATTTTCATCCGGTGGTGGCGGGTATCGGCGAAGGAGGCACGCTCGCATATGCAGCGTTGGCCGATGCACCGGTGACGACACTGGCCGGCGCCGTCGCGCTCGAGCCGACGCGCAGCCTGGTTACGCCGCTGCCAACATGCCCGGGCGGCGCCGCACCGACGCCGGATCCGGCGGGCGGCTTCAACTATGCCCTCGACGCGGACTTGCCCTCACCCGCGACACTGGTTTCGGCCGCACCGCTTGCGGGTATTTCCACGCAATCGTCCGACAATGCGATGCGGGCAAAGGCGGTTGTTGTCGATAGCGTGTCCGGCCGCCTCGACGCGGCGGTTGAAGCCGTGGTTTCGATCGCCGCCAGCGATGCATCGTCAAATGACCTGCCGACCATCGATATCCCCGCCAGTTCGAAGCCAGATTCCCTTGTGCTGTTCTTTTCAGGCGACGGCGGCTGGCGCGACCTCGACAAGGTGATCGGCGATGAGATGAGCAAACACGGCGTTCATGTGGTGGGCATCGATTCGCTTCGCTACTTCTGGGCGGAACGCACACCACGACAAATCGCAAACGATACCGTATCCATGATCGACCGCGCTGATCCCTCGGGCAAAATGCCCGTTGCGGTCTACGGTTATTCATTTGGCGCCGATGTCTTTCCGTTCGCCTGGACCTTGCTGCCGAAGCGGATAAAGGATCGCATCCGGTTTGTCGGCCTCCTCGCCACCCAAAAGACGATTACCTTCCAGGTGACCGTTGGTAGCTGGCTCGGCGGTGGAGGCGACCATGTCGTCGCACCGGCGATCGCCACAATTCCGCGCGACCGGCTGCTGTGCGTCTATGGCGAGGACGAGGATGACACGGCCTGCACCGATCCCTTGCTTGCGGGGATCCAGACGCTGAAAATGAAGGGCGGACATCACTTCGATGAAAACTACCCCGCGCTGGCCAAGATTCTTCTTGCCCGCATGAAACCGCGAATGTCGTAGCACCGCTATCGCGGGGAGCGCTGACATGCTTCTGCCGCAACGTTCGATGCAAGCCGCCGGAATTTGCCCGCCACGGTCTCTTTCGACCAAAGGTCAAATGCCTGATGTAACACTTTGTTGTCATTGAGGGCCTATCGAAGAGCCGATCCGGCGAAAGCCCGGTATAAGGAAAGGACCAGCCATGGGTTCGCCCTGGTCCGAATTGCTGGCCAATCTCGCGGTCGTTGCGATGTTCGTTTCGGTCTGGATCCACACGCATGTGTGGCTGGACCGCAGGCCGGCCGCTGTAAAGGCCACGGCCTTCGGCCTGCTGATGGGCGCCGGCGCCATCATCCTGATGCTGACGCCCATGCAGTTGCAGCCGGGCGTCCTGGTCGATCTCAGGGCGACGATGATTGCCGTTGCCGGCTTCTTCGGTGGTCCTGTCGCCGGTATCGTCGCGGGGGTCATGGCCGGCGCCTACCGGACCTTCGAGGGCGGTGTCGGCGCCTTTGCCGGCGCGGTCGGCATCGCGGTCACCATGCTGGTCGGCATTGTCGGCAATCTTGCGCTCAGGGGCCGTTCGCCCGGCATGGGCGATATCATGATCCTGGGCGTCGCCGCCGCGGGCGGATCGCTGCTTGGCTTCAGCGTCTTGCCGCGGTCCGTCATCGAGACGGTTCTGCCCAAGGTGGTGTTCCCGTCCAGCCTGCTCATCTTTGTCTCCGTGGCGATGTCGGGGCTGGCGATCTACCAGGAGCGGCGGCGCATCGAGGCGCTTCGGTCGAGGCGCATCTTCAAGGCGGTGGTCGAGACCTTGCCCGACTGCCTCAACGTCAAGGACCTCGATGGGCGGTTCATCGCCGCCAATCCCGCAACGGCCGAGTTGATGCAGGCGGCTGATACCAAGGCACTCATCGGCAAGACGGATTTCGACTTCTATCCGCCTGAAACGGCGCGGGAATTCCGCGAGGACGAGCTTGCGGTGCTGGCATCCGGCGTCTCCTCCACCATCGAGCAGCGCTTGCTTCATGAGGATGGCACCGATGCCTGGCTGGCGACGCTGAAAGCGCCGTTCCGCGACAAGGCCGGGGCGGTTATCGGCCTGATCACGCACAATCGCGACATCACCCTGCGCAAGCGGCTGGAGACCGAACTGGCGGAAAGCCAGGCCAGGCTGGGAGACGCGCTGACGCATATGGCGGACGGGCTGGTGATGTTCGACCCGGACGGCAGGCTGGTGCTGTGCAACGCCCAATACCGCGCCCTGTTTCCGAAAACGGCCGACATAAGGGTGCCCGGCGCCGACTACCGCGATATTCTGCGCGCCTCGGCGGCGCGCGGCGAAAGCGTCACGCCGCCCGATGCGGTCGAGGAGTGGATCGCCGACATCATGGCCATGCAGACGGTTGCCAACCATCGCCAGGTCCGGTTCGCCGACGGCCGCTGGCTCGACGTGCGGACCCGGCCGACTGGCGATGGCGGCAGCCTGAGTGTGTTTTCCGACATCACCGAGGCCAAGCAGGTCGAGGCCGAGTTGCTGGCGGCCAACGAGAAGCTGAACCTTCTGGCGCACCGCGACGGGCTGACCGAACTGTTGACGCGGCGGGCCTTCGACGAAGCGCTGGCGCGCGAATTCGGCCGCGGCCGGCGCACCATGGCGCCGGTCAGCCTGCTCATCATCGATGTCGACTGGTTCAAGCGCTTCAACGACCACTATGGCCATCCGGCGGGCGATGAATGCCTGCGCGCCGTCAGCCGCTGCATCGAGGCGACGGCGCGGCGGCCGGCCGACGCGGCGGCCCGCTATGGCGGCGAGGAGTTCGCGCTCGTCCTGCCGGAAACCGACGCAAGGGGCGCCTTCGTCATCGCCGAAACGCTGCGGGCCAGGGTGCGCGACCTCGGGCTCGCGCATGCCGGCAGCGAAAAGGGCGTTGTCACCGTCAGCATCGGGGTCGGCACGTTCGACGGCAGCGCTGATATCGAGATCGCCGATCTCCTTCGGCGCGCCGACGAGGCGCTCTACGGCGCCAAGGCCGCCGGACGGGACCGCGTGCATGGCTGGCGCCCGCATCTCAGCGAACCACGCTCGACCGCGCCCCAGCGCAAGGCGTGAGCCTTGGCTGTCATATCAACGTCATCGTCGGTTGCTATTAATCCATAAATCCGGATATATGGATTCATGGACAAGACAACATCATTGCTGGCGCTCGCCGCGCTCGGTCAGGAAACAAGGCTGGAGGTGTTCCGGCTGTTGGTTCGGGCCGGGGCCGAGGGGGTGCCGGCAGGCGAGATCGCGACGCGACTGGGCATTGTGCAGAACACCATGTCGGCGCATCTGAAAATCCTCGGCCAGGCCGGGCTGGTGCATGCCGCACGCGAGGGCCGCAGCATCCGCTACACGGCCGACATGACCGGGTTTCGCGATCTCTTGGCCTATCTGATGGAGGATTGCTGCAATGGCGCCCCGGAGCTTTGCCAGCCGATCATCCAGGCCGTGACCTGTAAATGTTGAAGTGGTCGGTTCGCCCCGCGGAAGCGGCTGGACGAGATCGGCGGAAGCCTGGCCAAGGCCGGCCGGCCCAGGAGGAATAGCGATGTCGGATCACATCCTGAATGCCGGCGAAACGGCGCAGCCGAGCATCGGCTTCGTCGAAAAATACCTCACGGTGTGGGTGGCCCTGTGCATCGTCGCCGGTGTTGTCCTCGGCCATTCGCTCCCGGGTGCGTTCGGCGCCATCGCGTCCGCCGAGATCGCCAAGGTCAATATTCCCGTCGCGGTGCTGATCTGGCTGATGATCGTGCCGATGCTGCTGCGTGTCGATTTCGCCTCGCTGGCCAGTGTCGGCACCTATTGGCGCGGGATCGGGGTCACTCTGTTCATAAACTGGGCGGTGAAGCCGTTTTCCATGGCGCTGCTGGGCTGGCTCTTCATCGGCTGGCTGTTCCGGTCCTGGTTGCCAGCCGCGCAAATCGATTCCTACATAGCCGGACTGATCATTCTCGCAGCCGCACCGTGCACGGCCATGGTGTTCGTCTGGTCCAACCTTACGCGCGGCGAGCCGAACTTCACGCTGTCGCAGGTGGCGCTCAACGACGCGATCATGATCGTTGCCTTCGCGCCCATCGTCGGGCTGCTGCTTGGATTGTCGGCGATCACCGTGCCATGGGGCACGCTGGTGCTGTCGGTTGCCCTTTACATCATCCTGCCGGTGCTCGTCGCTCAACTGATCCGCCGGCGCCTGCTGGCGGCCAAGGGGCAGGGCGGGCTCGATGCGCTGCTGGCTGCCATGCAGCCCTTGTCACTGATTGCCCTGCTGGCGACGCTGGTGCTGCTGTTCGGCTTCCAGGGCGAGCAGATCATCGCCCAGCCGTTGGTGATAGCGCTGCTGGCGGTACCGATCCTGATCCAGGTCTATTTCAACTCCGGTCTTGCCTATATGCTCAACCGGCTGTCCGGCGAGCGGCATTGCGTGGCCGGACCATCGGCTTTGATCGGCGCGTCCAACTTCTTCGAACTGGCGGTCGCGGCGGCGATCGCGCTTTTCGGGCTGAACTCCGGTGCGGCGCTCGCAACCGTGGTAGGCGTGCTGATCGAGGTTCCCGTCATGCTTTCCGTGGTGTGGATCGTGAACCGAAGCAAAGGCTGGTACGAGCGGGGGAGTGCCGTCCGCCACGCCGCGTCCAGCGAGAGGGCCCCGCAATGACCATCACCATCTATCACAACCCGGCCTGTGGCACGTCGCGCAACACGCTGGCGATCATCCGCCAGTCCGGCGAGGAGCCGGAGGTGATCGAGTATCTGAAGAACCCGCCGTCGCGCGAAAAGCTTGTCGGGCTGATCGCGGCAATGGGGATGACGCCGCGCGCGCTGCTGCGCGAGAAGGGCACGCCCTATGCGGAGCTCGGCCTTGGCGACCCCGAATGGAGCGACGACGAGATCCTCGATTTCATGCTGGCGCATCCGATCCTGATCAACCGGCCGATCGTGGTGAGCCCGCTCGGCGTCGTGCTGGCCCGGCCATCCGAAAGGGTGCTCGATATCCTGCCCAATCCAGACATCGGCCCGTTCACCAAGGAGGACGGCGAGGTTGTCGTCGATGCCGGCGGCAAGCGGGTCGTCTGACTTGCTATTTCGATATTTCTCGAAATAGCCCTTGACGAGTCCTGTCGCCGGCCGCATGCTATTTCCATGAAACTCGAACAAGCAGCGAAGCAGCTGGAAGCGCTCGGCAATCCGACGCGGCTGAACCTCTATCGTCTCCTGGTGAGGGCCGGCGAAGCGGGCCGGCCGGTCGGCTTCCTGCAGGAGAGCCTCGGCATCGCCGCCTCGACGCTGTCGCACCATCTGCACCGCCTGATACTCAACGGGCTGGTCAGCCAGGAGCGGCAGGCGACGACGCTGATCTGCCGCGCCAACTATCCCATGATGAACGATCTCATCGGCTTCCTGGCCGACGAATGCTGCGCCGATGCGGCTTGCAATCCGGCGGCGGATGACGCGGCCGCCTGATTTTTTGCCTTTTATTTCGATAATACCGGAAGGATGGAAGCTATGGCCACGCGAGACGATCCGCCAATCGCCGTCATCGGCGCCGGTCCGGTTGGGCTGGCGGCCGCCGTTCATCTCATGGCGCGGGGCCTGCCGGTAAAACTCTACGAGGCCGGCAGCGGCGTCGCGGCCAGCCTGCGGGATTGGGGCCATGTCCGGGTGTTCACGCCATGGCGCTATTGCATCGACCAGGCGGCCGGCAGGTTGCTCGAAAGCCATGGCTGGCGGATGCCGGACCCGGAAGCCTTTCCCACCGCCGATGAACTCGTCGCGCACTATCTCGAGCCGCTTGCCAGGCTTGCGGAACTTGCGCCGGCGATCGAGACCAATGCGCGTGTCGTGGCCATATCGCGCTGGGGCGCCGACAAGGTGCGCGGCAGTGAGCGCGGGACGCGGCCCTTCATGCTCGTTGTCGAGACCGCCGACGGCACCAGGCGCGACAGCGCACGGGCCGTCATCGACGCCTCCGGAACATGGCGCACGCCCAATCCTCTCGGCGCCGGCGGCATCGAGGCGGAAGGCGAGGCGGAGTTTGCCGACCGCATCGCCTACGGCATCCCCGACATCCTTGGCCGCGACCGTGCGCTCCATGCCGGCCGCACGACGCTGGTTGCCGGTTCGGGTCACTCGGCGGCCAACGCCTTGCTCGACCTTGCCAGGCTGGCGGATGACGAGCCCGGCACGGCTTTCATCTGGGCGGTGCGCGGAACAGACCTCGTGCGCATCTATGGCGGCGGCGATGCCGACCAGTTGCCGGCGCGCGGCGAACTCGGCGCCGATGTGCGCGACCTCGCCGAAAGCGGTGGCGTTCGGCTGGTGACGGGCTTTGCGACGCTTGCGATAAGCGAGCGCGATGGCCGGCTGGTCGTGGCGGGGCAAAGCGAGGAGGGCCTGATGCAACTGGGGCCTGTCGACCGCATCATCGCCGCGACCGGCCAGCGTCCGGACCTGTCGCTGACCCGGGAGCTCAGGCTCGATCTCGATCCATGGCTGGAAAGCGTCAAGGCGCTTGGTCCGCTCATCGACCCCAACGAGCATTCCTGCGGCGACGTGCCGCCGCATGGCCACCGCGAGCTCAGCCATCCGGAGCCCGGCTTCTACACGGTCGGCATCAAGAGCTATGGCCGGGCGCCGACCTTCCTGCTGCTGACCGGCTACGAACAGGTCCGCTCGGTCGCGGCGGCGATCGCCGGCGACATGGCGGCGGCCGACATGGTGCAGCTGGTGCTGCCCGAAACCGGCGTCTGCACGGTGCCGGCGGGCCGCTTGTCGAAGGGCTGTTGCGGCGGACCAGTGCCGGCGGCGACCGATGCCTGCTGCGCGGCGGATGCCGACGCCAAGGCCGCCGGCAAAGGCGGTTGCGGCTGCGCAGGCACCGGCAAGATGGAAGCCGCCGAGTGAGCGACGGCAAGATCCCCGCTTCCGCCATCTGGGCGCTGGGCGCCACGCAGATCATCGGCTACGGCACGCTCTACTACAGCTACAGCATCCTGGCGCCGGCGGTGGCGGCGGAACTCGCCTGGTCGCAGCAATGGGTGTTCGCCGTGCTGTCGGTGTCGCTGCTGGCGAGCGCCATCCTGTCGCCGTTCGCGGGCAGCCTCGCGGACCGGGTCGGGGCAGGGCGCCTGATGGTGCCGGGATCGCTGGCCGCGGCCGGCGCATTGCTGTTGTGCGCGCTGGCGCCGGGGCGTGCCGGCTTTGCCATCGGCGTGCTGGCCATGGAGCTTGCCTCCTGCTTCGTGCTCTACAGCACGGCCTTCGTCGCCATCGTGCAGCTCGGCGGGGCGCGTCGCGGCATCACCCATCTCACCTTGATCGCCGGCTTCGCCTCGACCTTGTTCTGGCCCTTGACGACGCTGCTGCACCAGCATCTCGGCTGGCGTGAGGTGCTGGTTCTCTTTGCCGCGCTCAACGCCTTTGTCTGCCTGCCGATCCATTGGTGGCTGGCCCGGCTCTCGCGCCGCACCGGCAAGCCGCGGGAGAGGGTCATCCCGGCGACATCAAGCCTGTCGGCCGCCGCGCCCGACCGGCGATGGTCGCCTCTGTTCATCCTGGTGCTGGCCGGATTTGCCATAGAGGGGTTCGTGCTTTCAGCGATCCTTGTGCGGATGGTGCCGCTGCTCACACTGGTCGGTCTCGGCGGGGCCTCGGTGCTGGTCGCCAGCCTGTTTGGGCCGTCGCAAGTGGCGAGCCGGCTGGTCAACATGCTGTTCGGCCGGGGCCTGTCGCAGACATCGCTGGCGCTCGGAGCGACCGCCGCGCTGGCCGGCGGCCTTGCGGTGCTGCTGGTGGCGGCGCCCTCCGTTCCCGGCGCCATGCTGTTTGCCGTGCTTTTCGGATTCGGCTCGGGCCTGATGAGCATTGTCGGCGGCACGCTGCCGCTCGAATTGTTCGGCCAGGAGCGCTTCGGTTCCCATGTCGGCTGGATCACGGCGGCGCGCCAGTTCAGTTCCGCCTTCGCCCCGTTCGGCCTGACGCTGATGATATCAGGCCTCGGCGTCCTGCCGGCTCTGTGGCTCAATGTCGTGGTCGGCCTGTTCGGGATCGCGGCCTTCGCCGCCATCGCGTTGATCAGCCGGCAATCGCGCAAGGGTGCGCAGAGCGGCACGGCCGCGGTCGCGCCACACGCGGCTGGATGACCGGGCCGGTGCCCCAGTCATCAGAATCCATGCCGGGGGCTGCCTTTGGTGTCGGGGCGACAATGCTCGGGCGGATTTCGCCGGTTCGACCCGCCGTCGGCAACGGAGGCGTTGCCTTTGGCTGTGTGCCGGTCAAAGCTGTCCCCCAGCGCAATTCTAGAGCGTTTCACCGTTTCATGGAAACGGCGAACCGCTCTAACTCTTTGTTTTGACGCAATTCAAGACGGAAAACCGCTAACACTTTTCCTGGAATTGCTCTAAAGCGTCCGCCCATGACTGGAATGTTTCCCGCCACCTCCATGCCCGACCGCGATTGGTGGGAGGCGCTTTGGCCAGACCCGTCGGGCCTCTTGCTGTCGTTGGGCGTCGAGCCAGGCATGACGGCCCTGGACCTGTGCTGCGGCGACGGCTATTTCACCGCACCGCTTGCGAAAATCGTCGGCGGCCGTGTCTATGCGCTCGACCTCGACCCGGACATGATCGTGGCGGCCAAGGCCGAGGTGAAGCGGCTCGGCGTTTCGGTCCTGAAGTGGATCGTCGCGGATGCCGGCGACGTCGCGGACCTCATCCCTGAAAAGGTCGACTTCGTGCTGATCGCCAACACCTTCCACGGGGTGCCCGATCAGCCGGCCCTCGTCAAGGCCGTCGCCCGTACGCTCAAGCCGCACGGCCTGTTCGCGCTGGTCAATTGGCACCAGTTGCCGCGAGAGCAAACGACCGTGCTTGGTCAGCCGCGCGGGCCCAGGACGGAGATGCGCATGTCACCTGAAGCGGTGTCGGCGGTGCTGGAGGCTGCCGGTTTCCGGCTTCTGCGAATGGTTGATCTGCCGCCGTATCATTACGGGGCGGTGTTCGAACACAAGGGATGATACGGAATCCGGCTCAGACGCCTGTCCAGGACTCCGGATCGGCCGCCAGGATGAACGCGCCGATGCAGCGGCAGAGGACATCGACATCGCGCATTTTCGGGCATCCGGGTCGATAGCGCACGCTTCCTGTCCGGGGCTATGCCGGGATGACATGCGGCCGTCGAGTGCCTCGCCCAGCACATACGTGTCCCGCTCGGCGGTGAAATGTGCGGTTGCCTAAGGTGGTCCGCAAGTGACCTTGCGGGAGGGCGCGCCTCCCGCCTCAGAACTTGCGCGGGTCGATGCCCTTGGTGCCCGGGCCGTAGGGGCTGGGATAGATCTCGCCGATGGTCATCAGTTCGATCTCGCCGTCCAGCGTCGAACCGATGATCTTGACCTCCGGATCGTCGCAGCAGAACTCCCAGATCACTTGCCGGCATTCGGCGCAGGGCACGCCCGAATAGGGACCGTGACAGACGATGGCCTCGATCTGGCGCTCGCCCGCCGCCGCCATCTGCATCACGGCGTTGCGCTCGGCATGGACCGATTGCTGCAGGGTGACGACCTCGACATTGCAGGCGGCGAAAAGCCGGCCCGATGCGGTGCGCACAGCCGAGCCGACCTTGTGGTTGGAGTAGGGCGTGTAGGCCTTGTCGCGCGCCTGCGCCGCGGCGGTGACGAGCGCCTGGTCGGCACTCGAAAGCCTGTCGAAAGTGGTCTTCAGCATTGGTTTCTCCGCATTCGGGCTCCATCTCGCACTGATTCAGGATGGAGCCTTATCTTATTGCTTTTCCCGGTCTTTCGCTGGCTCAGGCCGGCTGCCTTTCCGATCGCGTGACAAGTCCCGCGACGAAGGGAACGACCGAGAGGATGAAGCCGACCAGCGAGGCCGGAATGCCGCCCGGTTCGCCCAGCAGCACCAGGATCGCGGTCGAGCCGGAGCCGATGACGATGGTCGCCAGCATCGACCAGGACGGGATGCGCCAGCCGAAGGTGGCCGACAGCACCGGCAGCAGCAGGCCCGGCACATAGACCGAGAAGCCGAGCATCAGGATGGTGACGATGCCGGGCACGCTGAGCGCCACGACCAGGGCGATGAGGCCGAGCACGAGCAGCAGGATGCGGCTGGTCCACAGCCTTTCCCGGTCGCTGGCATCGGGGCGCAGCCGCGAGATCACGTCGCGCTGCAGCGTGGTGGCTGTCACCAGCAGGGTCGTGCTCGCCGTCGACATCGCCACCGCCAGGAAGGCGGCGACCAGCACGCCGATGACGCCATGCGGCAGAAGCTGCACCATCAGGTCGGGCATGGCGTTGACCGGGTTGGTGTCGGCCGGCAGCAGCGCCTTGGCGGCGACGCCGAGGAAGGTGAGGATGACGCCGAACACGGCCATGACGAGGAAGCCGTTGATCATGCCCCGGCGCGCCGTCTCGGGCGAGTTGGCGGAAAAGACGCGCTGGAAGCCGATCGTGTCGATGAAGCCGGCGGGCAGGAGCAGGAACCAGACGAACAGCGTCGCCGGCGGCACGTTGGCGAACAAATTGTAGAAGCCGGGAATGTCCCTGGTCGCTTCATAGATGTGCGGGACGCCGGGTCCGAAGATGACGAACAGAGGCGCCACCACGCCGATGACGATGAGGAAGATGACTGCCTGCAGCACGTCGGTCGCCACCACGGCGAGGAAGCCGCCGAGCATGGTGTAGACGATGACGACGAGGAAGGCGACGATGGCGCCGGTCTTCGGATCCATGCCGGAGAACAGGGTGAACACCATGGAGATGCCGAACACCTGAGCCGCCGCCCAGGCGAGATAGTTCCAGCTCGTCACCAGCGAGGCGGCGACACGCACTGAATCGGGATAATCCCGAGCGACGATGTCGGGCGTCGTCACATGCATGCGCTGGCGCACGATCTTGGCCAGGAAGATGCCCATCAACAGCAGGCCGATCGGGAAGGTGAACCACCACCAGGTGCCCGATATGCCGTAGCGCACGACCATTTCGGGCGTGCCGAACAGACCGGCCAGGCCCGTCCAGGAGGCGAAGGCGGAGATGGTCAGCCATAGCGGCCCCATGCGCCGGCCGGCGACGATGTAGTCTTCCTCGGTCTTGATCGAGCGGGCGAAGAACAGCCCGATGCCGGTGACCGCCACGAGATAGATGGCGACGACAGCTATATCCAGATTTCCCATTTCGTACCCCTTCACATGCAAAGCCGATGGCGCGCCGAACGCCTTGGGGCGCGCCGCGCTGCTGTCCGTTGCCCCTTCTCGTGGGGGCTTGACGACCCTCTGCAAGATTTGTCACATGCAAAAAACTTTTTTGCAAGTGCTGAATCTGAATCGTGATCGGAGACTTCGAATGACCCACGCCCAGGCCAATCCGGCGACCCCCGAGCTGGTCGAGCGCGGTGGCGCCCGCATCGCCTGGATCCGTTCGCGCATGGCGTTGCTGGCCGGACTGCGCGGGGAATTCCGCCGCACGCGGCCATTTGCCGGCCGGCGCATCGGCGTGTCGCTGCATGTCGAGCCCAAGACGGCGGTGCTGCTCGAAGTGCTGGCCGAAGGCGGCGCCGAGATCGTCGGCACCGGCAATCACGGCTCGACGCAGGATGATGTCGTCGCCTTCCTGCAGAGCCAGGGCATCGGCATTTTCGGCCGCCGCGCCGACTCGCTCGCCGACCATCACGCCAATCTGGCGCGGGTGCTGGACGCGCGGCCCGACATGCTGCTCGACAATGGCGCCGACCTCGCCTCCGGCATCGTCGAGCGGGGCAGGGCTGCATCCATACTGGGCGGCACCGAGGAGACGACCTCGGGCGGCGACCGGCTGCGCGGCGAACTGGCCGGCAAGGTGCCGTTCCCCTCCATCGTCATCAACGACAGCCCGCTGAAGGCGATCGGCGAGAACAAGCACGCGGTCGGCCAGTCGGTGGTGGAGAGCTTCATGCGCATCACCAACCTGATGATCCCCGGCCGACGCTTCTGCGTCATCGGCTATGGCTGGTGCGGGCGCGGCATCGCGCAATATTTGCGGGCGCTGGGCGGCCGCGTGGCCATCGTCGAAATCGACGAGATCAAGGCGCTGGAGGCGGCACTCGACGGCTACCGCGTGGCGCCGCTCGCCGACCTCGCGCCGTGGGCGGAAGTGTTCATCACCGCCACCGGCCGCGCAGGCGTGCTGCCGGCGCAAGCGGTCGCCGTCATGCAGGACGGCGCGGTGCTGGCCAATTCCGGGCATTTCCCGTGGGAGATCGACACCGAAGGTCTCAACGCCATGACCACGTCCGCCACGGACCTGGACGGCACGTTGCGGCGCCTCGACCTTGCCAATGGACGCCATGTCATCCTCGTGGCCGAGGGGCGCATGTTCAACCTTGCCGGCGTCGAGCCGAAGGGCAATTCGATCGAATCCATGGATATCGGCTTCATGCTGCAGGCGCTGTCGCTAGAGCGGGTGGCCAGGGCTGAGGGATTGGTGGGGGGCGCGCAGCCGGTGCCCGACGACATCAACCGGCGCATCGCCCGGCTGATGATGGCTACGATGGGGGCCGCCTTGTAACTATACTAGGCCCCTGATTCTGGATGATCCGGGAAGGTTGTGGGGCATGGCTGGCAAGACCGCGGAAGCGCCGGATTATTCGGTACCGGCCCTGGAAAAGGCGTTCGACATCATCGAACTGCTGGCCGAGCAGAAGGACGGGCTGAACCAGGGCCAGATTTCCGAAGCGGTCGGCCGCTCCATCCACCAGATCTACCGCGTGCTGCAGGCGCTGGAGCGGCGCGGCTACATCTTCCGCGACCGCCCGGCCGGGCTCTATTTCCTGTCGCCGCGCCTGTTCGAACTGGCACACCGGCACGAGCCGTTGCGTGGCCTCGTCCAGGCGGCGCTGCCGTCGATGCGGCGGCTCTCCGACGCCATCCAGCAATCCTGCAATCTCGGCGTCCACAATGCCGGAAGGGTGCTGATCCTGGCGCAGGTGGAAAGCCCGGCGGCGTTCGGCTTCCGTGTCCGCGTCGGCGCCGAATTTCCGCTGTTCGGCACCGCGACAGGCCGCACGCTGATGGCGTTCCAGCCGCAAGACAGAATCAGCCAATGGCTGCAAGCCTCTGGTATCCCTGACGAAAAGGCGGAGATGCACGACGCGCTTGCCCGCATCCGCGCCGCCGGTCATGAGGAGGTGGCGGACGGGCTGCAGCCTGGCGTCATCGATCTTGCCTTTCCGGTCATCGGGCCGTTCGGCCAGTCGGTCGCCGCACTTACCGTGCCCTATGTGGCGACCACCTACAGCATGCTCGACCTTGCCACCGTGCGCCGCCACGCGGCGGAGGCGGCGCGGGAGATCGCGCTGGTGCTGGCGCCCGAGCCGGCGCAATGACGCTGCCGGGGACGTCGCCGGCAAGCGGTTGCTTGTCATGTCCAACTGAGGACGATCCAGCCCAGCACCGCGTAGCGCGCCGTTTTGCCGATCGTGACCAGGACAAGGAAGCTCCAGAACGGTTCGCGCAACACGCCGGCGACGACCGTGAGCGGGTCGCCGACAACCGGCAGCCAACTGGCCAGCAACGACCATCTGCCGTAGCGATGGTACCATTTCGAGGCGGATTGAAGGGCGGCCGGCGTGACCGGAAACCAGCGGCGACCCGCGAAGCGCCGGACTTCCCGGCCAAGGAACCAGTTGATCACGGCGCCCAGGACATTTCCCGCGCTGGCGACGGCGAGCAGCAGCAGGGCCGAATAGGCCTTGCTGGCCAGCATGACGGCCAGAACGGCCTCGGACTGGGCAGGAAGGATCGTGGCCGCGACCAGGGCGCTCAGGAACAGGCCGGCATAGGCGCAAAACGCAGTCAGCTGTCTACCTGTGCGGATGGGTGCGGGATGGTGCCTCGCTACCCTCCAGGGCCGGATCTTGCAAGTGTGATCTGTCGGATGATGCGGCGCGCGAATGCGGTCGCTTTGACGGCCGGCCACGCCCGGCATGGTCCCGGCACCATCGCTGCCGCAACCGCGCGGACCGTGTACCCGTGAACGGTTCCGCCGGCGCCGCGCCGATCGTCAAGGCGATCGCCATCGATGCCGAGCCGGCGAAGGTCTGGCGGGTGCTGACGACGCCTCGAATGATCCCGCAATGGATGTCGGACGAGGAGCTGACCGTCAGCTTGCAGGGACATGAAGGCGGTATGATCGTGATACGCGGGCTGCTGCACGGCATGCCGTTCGAGAACCATGGCACCGTGCGCGCCTTCGAGCCGGAGAGGCGGTTCGCCTACAGCTACTGGAGCACGCTGTCGGCCTCGCGCCTGGCGGATTTGCCCGAGAACCACACCTTGGTCAGTTTCGCCCTGGCGCCGGCCGACGGCGGAACGCTGCTGACGCTGACGCTCAGCGACTTCGCCGAACCGGCGATCCGCCCGCATGCCGATCTCTATTGGGGCCCGACCTTGCGGATCCTGAAGACGGTCTGCGAAGGGCACTGATGACGGCGGTCAGTCAGCCGGGATGAAGCGCAGCGTGCCTGCCCGGCGCGTCGGCCGGCCGGTGTCGTTCGTATGATTGACGCCATCCATGACGGGCACTTCCGGGAAATCGAACGGACTTACCCCGTCCAGGCAGGCCACGTTCACGGCATACAGGTTCTGGTTCGAGCGTCGTTGGTGGTGTGTGTATACTCCGCAGCGGGAACAGAAGAAGTGCTGCGCCGATCCGGTATGGAAGCGATATGTCGTCAGGGCATCCTCCCCCTGGAGGATCTTGACCCCGCCCATTTCAGCCATGGCGACGACGGCGCCTCGCATCCGGCAGTAAGAACAGGTGCAGCGGCGGATCGAATTGAAGCCGTCGCTGAGCGTCGCCTCGAAACGCACCGCGCCGCAATGGCACTGCCCAGCCCGAAGGTTCGTGTCGCCCACCATGTTGCCTGTGTCTCCTGTTCGGTCACTTCTACGTCGGGTCCTGGCAGGAGGACAAGAACGTCTCGGCGGCGTTGACCGGCCAGTCGGCTGCCAGGCAGGTGCCAGCAGTGTCGTTGGCGGGTGACTGCCTAAAGGCTTTGCGCTTTGGGGTGCCGGGCCAGCGCGCGGATGCGGTCGGCGACCTTGCCGTCGATCGGGTTGTAGACGGTCAGGTTCAAATCCGGCCTGCCGTCGACCGCGAAGGACGAGTATTCCAGCTCGATGTCCCCCAATTCCGGGTGCTTCAGGCGCTTTGTTCCGTCGCCATGGGCGAGCACGTCGTTCTCCCGCCACAGGGTGGCGAATTCGGGGCTGCCGTTGCACAGTTCGTCCACCAGCTGGGTGACCTCGGAGACCGCGCCGGCACGCGCCGCATCGGCGCGGAAGGCGCCGACCACGAAACGGGCGAGGTTTTGCCAATCGTGCTGCTTGGCGCGGATGTGGGGCGTGAGGAACATGAAGCGCAGGATGTTGCGCCGGCCGGCGGGGATGGTGCCATAGTCGGTCAGCACGACCTCCGCGGCGCGGTTCCACGCAACGACGTCCCAGGTCGCTGTCTTGACCAGCGCCGGGCTGGCATCGAGCGTGTCGATGAGGCGTTGCAGTCGGGGGCTGACGCCCTCGTCGCCCCGGTAGCGGACCTCGGGCGGGCGGCCGAGCCCGAGCATGAAGAGATGTTCGCGCTCCGCCTCGGTCAAAAGCAGCCCCTTGGCGATGCGGTTCAGCACATCGGCCGAAGGCGCGCCGCCGCGGCCCTGTTCCAGCCATGTGTACCAGGTCGGGCTGATGTTGGCGCGCTGGGCGACCTCCTCGCGGCGCAGCCCCGGCGTGCGCCGGCGCCCGGAAAAGCCGAACGAGGCCGGATCGAGCCGGGTGCGCCGGTCTTTCAGGAAGGCTGCGAGCGAACCGGGGGAAGGCATTCTGTCAGGCACCCTGTTAAAGATTATACCATGATAAGGTCACTACTTTAATGGAATAATAGACCGTCGATATTACGCAGGCAACCGCAGGAGATTTGCATGCGTATCTTTTTGACCGGCGCGACCGGCTTCATCGGCTCGGCGCTCGTTCCCGAACTCATCCAGGCCGGCCACCAGGTGGTCGGCGTCACCCGCTCCGAGGCAGGCGCCGAGGCGCTCGCCGCCGCTGGCGCCGAAGTGCATCGCGGAACCCTCGAAGAGCCGGAGGGCCTGCGCGACGGCGCCGCGAAGGCGGATGCCGTGATCCACACGGCGTTCGACCATGATTTTTCGCGGTTCGTCGAGAACTGCGAAAAGGACAGCCATGTCATCGCAGGCCTCGGCGCGGCCCTTGCCGGATCCGACCGGCCGCTGGTGATCACGTCGGGCGTCGGCATGGGCAGCCCCGGACATGGCCAATTGGCGGTCGAGGATGTCTTCAATGCCAGCCATCCCAATCCCCGTATCGCCTCGGAACTCGCCGGCAATGCCTTGCTGGAGGCCGGTGTCAATCTGTCGGTGGTGCGCCTGCCGCAGGTCCACAATCCGGTCAAGCAGGGGCTCATCTCGCCGCTCATCGAGATCGCGCGGCAGAAAGGCGTCTCGGCCTATGTCGGCGAAGGCCGCAACCGCTATTCGGCGGGGCATCTCCTGGACGCGGCGCGGCTCTATCGGCTCGCGGTGGAAAAGCGCCAGCCGGGCGCGCGCTATCACGCGGTCGGCGAGGAAGGCGTCGAAGTGCGTGCCATCGCCGAGGCGCTTGGCCGCGGCCTCAACCTGCCGGTCGTCTCGATCCCGCCGGAAAAGGCGGCGGAGCATTTCGGCTGGATGGCGATGTTCGCCCCCATGGACCTGCCTGCCTCGAGCGCCCTGACCCAGGCCCGGCTCGGCTGGCATCCGACCGGCCCGACGCTGATCGCCGATCTGGATGCGATGCGCTATTGAGGGGCTGATAAAGCGGCATCAGCCGGGACTGACGGCATAGCGCAGGTGGATCAGCCCATGCGCCAGCGTTTCGCAGCTTGTCAGCGACAGCTGCATCTTGCCGGCGAGGCCGCTTTCGCCGAACTCGACAAAGCCCTGGTTTGCCGCCCGCGCATCGAGCGCGGGGGCGATGAGAAGGCTGAGCTCATCGACAAGCCCGACCGCGAAGAAGGAGCCGTTGATGCTGGCGCCGCCTTCGAGCAGCAGCCGGCGGATGCCGAGTTCACGCCCGAGCACGTCGAGCATGGCGGCGAGATCGATCTCGGCCGTTTCCGACACGATGTAGGACACGCCGTCGGCGGCGAGCTCGGCCAGATGACTGTCGGCGACATCATGCCCAAGCAGCACCACGACATGGTCGCCGCCGACATCCGGCTTGGCGAAGTGGAGCTTGCCGGAGACATCGAGCGCAACGGCATAGGGTCCCGCATCGCGTTGCGCGAAATGGTGCGGCCGCTCGACCTTGCCGGAATGCGCCGGCGGGTGCGCCACCGCCTTGCTCATCTCGGCCATGGTGACGCGCCCGACGATCCAGGCATCGCCTTCGAGGTCGCCGTGGATCTGCTCATAGAGGCCTGACCACTCCGCCCGGGTTCCGTCCGGGCTGGTGGTGTAGCGGCTGGGGTGAAGGCCGCCGTCGAGCGAGGCGAGCATATGGCAGATGATGTGCGGCTTCATGATTTCTCCAGGGTGGACCGATCTTCAGGATGGACTCGGCGATTCAAATTAGGGTCGCGGCCCCGGAATGGAAGCCGGACAGGTCGGTTTGGTCAAAAATCCGACAATTCCGATAATTCGTCGCCTGGCACTGTTATATCGATGTTGCACAAATGGTTGACCCTGGGTTAGCATCCATCTGCTGATGCCGATGGGAGGCAGTTTTTTGCAACGGCGATCAGCTGGAGCGGCATGCGTGATCGGGCGCAAGGAGGATGCTCCAACACTTTGAACCGACGCATGATCCCTTCCCAAGGCCGATCCCGGTCCTGGGGATCGTGCGTTCTTGTGGAGGAGGATCAACCATGAACAGACGTGAATTCCTGATGACGTCCGTGGCCGCGGGCGCCATGGTGCTGGCCGCACGTTCGGCGTTCGCCGAGGACAAGCTCACCATACTGGGCTCGGTGCCCAATCTCGGCTTTCCGTTCTTCGTGCACATGCTGAACGAGATCAAGGCGGAAGCGCAGGCGCAGGGCGTCAACCTGACCGAGAGCGACGGCCAGAACTCGGCCACCAAGCAGACCGCTGACATCGAGGCGGCCCTGGTGCAGAAGGTCAACGCCATCGTCATTTCGCCGCTCGACGTCAACGCGCTGGCTCCGGCCATCGAGGAAGCGGTCAAGGCCGGCGTTCCCGTGGTGACGATCGACCGCCGCGTCGACGGCGTCGAGGGCATACTGGCCCATGTCGGCGCCGACAATGTGAAGGGCGGCGAGGCGGAAGCCCAGGCGGTCGTGGCGGCGTTCCCCAATGGCGCCAAGCTTTTCCACCTGCAGGGCCAGCCGGGCGCCGGTCCGGCCATCGACCGCAACAAGGGCGTCCACAACGTGCTCGATCCCTTGAAGGACAAGTACCAGATCATCTTCGAGCAGACCGCCAACTTCGCCCGCGCCGAGGCGCTGTCGGTGACGGAAGCCGGCCTTGCCGCCAACGGCAAGCCGGACGCCATCATCTGCGCCAATGACGACATGGCGCTCGGCGCGCTCGAGGCGTGCGCGGCGCGCAACTTCACCGACGTCAAGATCTACGGCTTCGACGCGCTTCCGGAAGCGCTGGTCGCGGTCCGCGACGGCAAGCTCGCCGGCACGGTCGAACAGTTCCCCGGCCAGCAGTCGCGCACCGCCGTGCAGATCGCGGTCGCCTACGCCAAGAACAAGACCGAGCCGAAGGAGAAGCTGGTGCTGTTGACGCCGATCGTCATCGGCAAGGACAATCTCGACAAGGCCGAGAGGCTGAACGAGACGAAGTAGGGCGACGAGCCGGCCGAAGTCAGCGCCGCCCCTCATCCGCCTGCCGGCACCTTCTCCCCGTATAGTGAGGGGGAGAAGGAGATGGCCGCCACGCTGGCGATCTCCCTCTCCCCGTCCTTCACGGGGAGAGGGTAAGGGTGAGGGGCGGCGCCGTCGTCTTGTGTCTCGGGGAGCAACCATTGCCCGCAGCTGAAACCGCATCGCCATCGCCCGTCCTGCTCGCCGTCGAGGGCGTCACCAAGCATTTCGCCGGTGTCACCGCGCTGAGCGACGTCTCGCTCGATATCCGTCCCGGCGAAATCCTCGGCCTGCTCGGCGAGAACGGCGCCGGCAAATCGACGCTCTTGAAAATCCTGTCGGGCGTCATGCCGCCGTCCAGCGGCCGCATCACTTTCGACGGCGCCGACTACGCGCCATCCAGCCCGCAGGATGCCAAGCGGCTCGGCATCGTCACCATCTACCAGGAACTCAGCCTGATACCGACGCTGACGGTGGCGGAGAACATTTTCATCGGCCGCGCGCCGACGGGGCCGCTCGGGCTGGTGAGCTGGCGCAAGATGGAGGATGACTCCCGCGCGATCATCGCCCGCGTCGGGCTTTCCATCGATCCGATGACGCCGGTCTCGGCACTGTCGGTGGCCGAACAGCAGCTGGTCGAGATCGCCCGGGCGCTGTCGCTGAAGAGCCGGCTGATCATCATGGACGAGCCGACCTCGGCGCTGACCGAGACCGAGGTGCAGCGGCTTTTGTCGATCATGGACCGGCTGCGCCAGGACAAGGTTGCCATCATGTTCGTCACCCACCGGCTGGAGGAAGCGTCCGCCATCTGCGACCGCATGACGGTGCTGCGCGACGGCAGGCTGGCCGGGCATCTCGACCGTGACAAAGGGCGGCCGATCCAGTTGCCGCGGATCATCGAGAAGATGGTCGGCCGCGCGGCTTCCGAACTTTACGCGCGACCCGCGCAGCGCGCGGTGGCGGGCGATGTCATTTTGTCGGTGCGCGGCCTGCGCACCGTGCGCGACCCCGAGGCGCCGCATGCCATCGTGCTCGACGGCGTCGACATCGACCTCAGGGCGGGCGAGATCCTCGGCGTCGCCGGGCTTGTCGGCTCGGGCCGCACGGAACTGGCGCGCGCCATCTTCGGCGCCGACCGCATCGCTGCGGGAACGATCACGCTCGAGGGCAGATCCATCGCGCCGGCCTCGCCGGCCGACGCCATCGCGCTCGGCATCGGCCTGGTGCCGGAGGACCGCAAGCACCAGGCGATCTTTGCCGCCTTGGGTATCCTGCCGAATTTTTCCGTCGCCTCGCTGGCCACGTTCAGCAACGGTTTCGGCTTCATGGCCGAGGGGCGCGAGCGCGATGCGCTGTCGGGTTTCAGGAAAATGCTGTCGATCCGCATGGCCTCGCCCGAGCAGGCGATCGAGGGCCTGTCGGGCGGCAACCAGCAGAAGGTGATCCTGGCGCGCTGGCTGGCGCGCGATCCCAAAGTGCTGATCGTCGACGAGCCGACGCGCGGCGTCGATGTCGGCGCCAAGGCGGAAGTGCACCAGATCCTGGTGCAACTGGCGGCGCGCGGCATAGCGGTGATGATGATCTCGTCCGAACTGCCCGAGGTGCTGGCGGTGTCGGACCGCATCGTCACCATGCGCCGGGGGCGCATCACCGGCGAAATGCCGGGCGTCGAGGCAAACGAGGAAAAACTGATGGAACTGATGGCGCTCGACAGGCAGGATGGGCTGAGCCAGGACGCGCAAGGACAGCCAGCGGAGGGGCAGGCACGATGAGCATCGCCGAAGAGCAGAGCCAGCGCGGCGGCGCGACGATCGCGCGGCTGTTGATGAGTTTCGGGCCGCTGCTGTTCCTGGCGGCACTGGTCATCGTCTTCACCGTTTTGAAGCCGAGCTTCATCGACCCGATCAACCTGTTCAACATCACCCGGCAGATCTCGATCACCGGGCTGATCGCGCTCGGCATGACCTTCGTCATCCTCACCGCCGGCATCGACCTGTCGGTCGGCTCGCTGCTCGCCTTCTGCGGCATGGTGGCGGCCGTCGTCGCCAAGGGCGGCGCGGCCAACACGCTGTCGCTGTCGACATCAGGCACGCAGGGCTATGGCTGGTTCGCCGCGCTGCTGGCCGCCGTCATCGTCGGTGCCGCCGCCGGCGGCGTGCAGGGGCTTGCCATCACCAGGCTGAAAGTGCCGCCCTTCGTCGTCACGCTGGGCGGGCTGACGGTGTTTCGCGGACTGACGCTGACCATCTCCAATGGCGGCCCAATCTCGGGCTTCGACGCTTCGATGCGCTGGTTCGGCACGGGGCTGATCGGCCCGGTGCCGGTGCCGGCGATCATCTTCGCCATCGCCGCCATCCTGTGCCACATCGTGCTGCGCTACACGCGTTACGGCCGCGCCGTCTATGCCGTCGGCGGCAATGCGGAGGCGGCACGGCTGTCGGGCCTGCGCGTCGACCGCATCCTGGTCTCGGTCTATGTCATCGTCGGCTTCTTTGCCGGGCTGGCCGCCTTCGTGCTGTCGGCCAGGCTGAACTCTTCCGAAGCGGTCGCCGGCATCGGCTACGAGCTGACGGTCATTTCCGCCGTCGTCATCGGCGGCACCTCGCTGTTCGGCGGCATCGGCTCGGTCGGCGGCACGGTGGTGGGCGCGGCGCTGATCGGCGTGCTGCAGAACGGGCTGCAGTTCAACAATGTGTCGTCCTACACGCAGAGCATCGTGATCGGGCTGATCCTGATCCTGGCGGTGGCGTTCGACCGGTGGCTGAAGTCGCGGGTGAGGCGGTAGGGGTCTGCCTTCTCCCCTTGTGGGAGAAGGCAAGGTCGCTATCCCGGCAACTTCTCCTCGATGATCCGCGTCGACCCCGGCACCAACTGGCCGGCGTGATCAAAGCGCAGCACCACCACCCAGTTGAAGACATCGCCGGGCCATTTGCCGTCCGGCAGCAGCGTTTTGGGGTCGGCGCCGAAGGCCTTGATGAGCTTTCCCAGCTGGCCGTGATGCCAGGCGATCAGGATCGACTTGCCGTGGGTTTCGCTGGAGAGCGCCGCGACGAGGGCTTTGACGTCCTTGTCGGCGAAGCGCTGGTCGATGGGCAGTTTCAGGGCTTCCGCGAGCGGCGTCAGCGTCAGCCGTTCGCGCGCGCTGTTTGTGGAATCGGTACTGGCCACCAGCATGTCGGGCCGGAACGGCACGCCGTCGAGCATGAAGGGCTGGAAATAGGCGACGTAGGCCTGCGCGCGGGCTTCGCCTTCGGGCGACAGGCCGGTGCCGCTGTCGGGCTTTTCGCCATGGCGCACGATCAGCACGGTGGCGTCGGCGAGCCCTGATGTGCCGTCGCCGGCGGCGTGTGCGGACAGGGCAAGCGCCAGCATCCACAGGGCGGCGAGAACGGTGCGAGTCATAGCGGGTCCCTCGGGCGCTTTTTTCGAGGCCACCAATCAGCGCAGCAATCCGACGGAATCAGGGCCGACGTGCTGCCGGCGCGGGGAGGGCACCCGCACGCAATCTGGAAAGAAACTCGGCTGATCGAACCCGCAAATGGCAGGTCCAGCCACGCCCCCCGGGCCTCAGGCCGCTTCGAGCGCCCACAGGCGGTGGCCGTAGCGGCGGAAGAAGCGCGCCAGGAGGCGCTGCTGCCTGGCCCTGGCGAGGTCGGGCAGGCGCCGCTCCTGGCGCCAGCGCGGCATGGCGCGCCAGAAGGCGATGAAGCGGGTGGTGTCCTCGATGGCCTCGTCGGCCGACAGCGCCGGGCCGATCGCGGCCAGGAACAGCGGCTCGGACTGTTTCAGCTCGTCAATCAGGGCCTTGCGCCGAAAATGGTCCTGGCGAGCCTGCGCGATGCCGTTGCGGCGGATCGCCTCGAAGGCTTCGAGCAAAGCAGGGCTGTCGCCGGTGTAACCGCAGGCGCGGGCGAAATCGGCGGCATCCATCATTGCTCCCGGGTCAGTGCGGCAGGTGACTCACATTTATTTGGATATATAAGCATAACTCAAAAAACTATAGAAGTGAAACTTTTGGCCAAGTGTTGAAACTGCGACTCGACTCCGGGCTGAAAAGGCAGGAATATAAGAACAAATCAGGAACAAATGGGGCGGAGAGGCAATGGCATTGCCGGGCAGGAAACCAGTCATCGCGCATGTCGTCTCGATATCGGTCGAGTGCGCCGATTGCGGCCGCAACAGGTGGTGGAAACCCGATGAACTGCGGCGCTTCGGGGTGACGGGCGGCACGCCGCTGGCGGAGCTTTCGGGCCGCATCGTCTGCTCGGCCTGCCGCGCCGACGGGCTGCCGGGTACGGCGGTGTCGATCCAGGCCGCGTTCGTCGACGAGCGCCAGCGGGTGCGTAGCGAAGCGCAGATGCTGAGCGAGCGCGAGGTGCTGGTGGAGGCGAGGCGGGCTTGAGGGCGGGCGGGGCAGGCGCTGATTCTTCCTTCCCCCGCAAGGGGAGAAGGAAAAACCGCCCAGCCACTAATACCCCAGCAATTCCTTCAGCGGTATAACCCGCCAGACATGCTTGATCGCGTAGCGGTTGAAGGTGATTGTCTTGGGGGGATTGTACTGCTCGACCACCAGCTCGCCCGCCGTGCGCTTGACCAGCTTCTTGATGAAGGCCTTGCCGTTGCGCTCGTTTTCTTCCGGAAACGTCTCGATCACCACATGGTCGCCGGGCACGGCGTCGCGGCCGCCGCAATAGATGAGGTCGCCGGGTTCGTAGCGCGGCACCATGGAATCGGAGAGCACATGCAGCGCGAAGACCTTCGGCAGGTTGCGCACGCCCGGCGGGCGCTGCACGTAGCCGGCAGGCTCGCCGTTGAAGGTGAAGTCGCCGTCATCGCCGCCGACCGCGGCGCCCAGCACTTCGATATCCATTGACCCGGCGGGCATCGGGCCGGCATCGGTGACGATCTCGGCGTCGGCCACGGGGCCGGCATCGTCGAGGAAGACGACCTGGCCTTGGCCGAGCGCGACCGGGTCGACGCGCAGGAAAGCGGCGGTCTTCAACAGGTTCTCGGTCTTGGGCAGGTTGCGCCCGGTTTCCCAATTGCCGACGGCGGCGACATCGGTGTCGTTGTGCTCGGCAATGTGGCGCATGACCAGGCCGCGCTGCTTGCGTGCCTGGCGTATCGCCGCCCCGACCTTGATCGACAGTTCCGTTTTTGCCATGGCGCCCATGTGAGCGATGAAAGCGGCTCTCGTCTATGAAAGAATGGCTTGCATCTATTTTTGAGTTATGCTTATATCTGGCCATGCAGAACCTGTCCAGCTTTGATGGCGCGGTAGCGCCGGCCTCCCGTGAGGCGCACCCGGCGACCGAAGTCGCCAGCCATTCCCTTCCGTCCCGGCCGTCCTCCTCCCCGGCCGGGGCGAAGCCCGAGCGCTTCGATGCCTCGGGTCCGGCCCGCCCGTCACCGGCGGCCGGAACGGCCGGAGCCGCCGCTCCCCTCGGCTCCGGCCCCCCATTCGACCGGCATGCCGCCGGTCCCTGTGCGCGCTCCTGCATCCGCACGCAGGACGGCACCGTCATCCTGTTCGAGCCGATGACGGGCAGGGCGGTTTCCGCCCCCGACAGAAAGACAGCGGAGGCGCGGCTGGCGCGCCTGACCGCCGGGCACTCGATCCGCTCCGGCTGATCCGCCTCCGACTGATGCCGGCGGCGAGCCGGCTTTCGCACCGAACACCCTGACCGAGGCCCTGACCGGGCCCGAGCCCTGACGCCTGGCCGACAGCGCGCTCCCGAGCGCTGCCGAAGGCGGAGCCCTGGATGGAGCCTGGACATGGCAAGCTACAGCGACGCCGAATTGCAAGAGATCGCCCGCTGGCTGAAGGATGGGCTTTCAGCCTCGCGAATCGCGACGGCGTTCAGCGCGCTGCGCGGCACTCCGGTCTCGCGCAACGCCATCATCGGCATCGTGCATCGCAACGCCATGCTGGGCGCGATCGGCTTTGCCAATGGCCGTGGGGTGTTGCCGGGTGCCGAACGGGCGATGCGCAAGCCGGCCGCCGCAAAGCCGGCGAAGGACAAGGCCAACGGCAAGGTGGCAGCGGGGGCGACCGCCGAAGCGAACGCCGCCAAGGCCGCCGTCGCGCGCAAGAACAAGGTCCGGGCCAGGCACGATTCGTCGCCGGCATGGTTGCCGCCGCGCCTGTTCGTGCGCGAGGTGGGGGTGCTGATCGCCGATGGCGAAGCTTACCGCTTCAAGGTGCCGGCGCCGCAGCGCGGACCCATCGGCCCCCAGCCGCATGGCGTGGCGATGCGCTTCATCGACTGCCTGTTTTCCCGCTGTCGGGCGCCGCTCGACCTGACATTGGAAGAAGATCCGCAGAGCGATGCGCCGGGTGGCCGGCCTGGCGCCGAGATGCTGTGCTGCGGCATGCGCACGAAGGCATTGAAGAGCTACTGCGGCTACCACCAGGCGCGGTTTCAACGCAGGGTTTTTGAGGCGGGGTGAGGCTTGGTCTCTTCTCCCCGTTCACGGGGAGAAGGTGCCGGATGAGGGGCAGCTCAAGCTAACAGGATTAAGCGTCGTGAGATGGATTTGGACAGCGCGAATGCCACTTACCGAAGCGCTGGCGTCGCCCCTCATTGCCCTGCCGGGCATTTCTCCCCGTAAACGGGGAGAAAGAGCCCTCACAAACCTATTTCGGCATCTGGCGGCCCTGTTTGGGCATGCGGCTCTGCACCGTGCGTGCCTCAAGCCTCATGGCCGGGCCGCTGTCGGCAACCAGAATGCCGGTGACGCGGGCGAAGCCGGTGAACACTTTTATCGCGTCGGATTCGGAAATCTGCGCCGCGATCGCGGCGCTGCAGGCGTTGAGTGCGCTGCGGTAGACATGGCCACGCCGCTCGATCGGCCAGCGCTGCAGGAAATCCGCGGCGTCGCTGACGCTGTCGATCTCCTCGACATGTCCGTCCATCGACACTTTAAGCGGCACTCCGGTTTTCATCGTACCCACGGCATTCACCTTCGCTCTGGGCGCGGCTTCCAAGCCTGCGCTTATAAACGCGCGAGACCGTCAGGCGGTTGCATTGCCTTCGTGCCTGCCTCAGGGGCTGGCGGCGGCGTCGAGCCAGTCATGCGCGCGGCTTCGCGGCTTGACCACCAATATGCCTTGTTGCCCGGCGACGCCAGTGAAGGCTTCGAAGGCGGTGCGCGGGCAGCAATTGCCTTCTACCGCCTGCCTGACCAGCCGCGCGGCGTCGAGAAAGGCGGGTGCTGTCTTGTCGGGCCACTGGTGCTGCAACGCCGTTTCGGCTTCGGCCACGGACCCAACCAGCATGGTCTTGTTGTCGCAAAAGCGCAGCGTAACCGGTATGAAAGCTGTCATCGGCAAACCTCCCCTTGGCGTGGACGCGTCATAACGTGCAGGCAGGCGGCTGGTTCCATCCACCTGGCGGGCGACGCGGCGTGGAGTGCTGCATGAGCGAGCGGCCCTTCATGCAGCTCTATGTCTCCGATTTCGTCGGCGACACGCTGCAGCTCTCCACCGAGCAGATCGGCGCCTACATGCTCATCCTGATGGCGATGTGGAATGCCGGCGGCCGGCTTCCCGATGACGACGCCAAGCTCGCGCGCGTGGCGCGCCTGTCGCTGAAGAGATGGCGTGCCATCAGCGCCGATCTTCTGACCTTCTTCGAGCGCGAGGCGGGCGAGATCGGCCACAAAAGGCTGACGAAGGAACTGCACAAGGCACTGGTCAAAAGCGAGGCGAGGGCCGCCGCCGGCGCACGCGGCGGGGCCGCTACCGCCTTGAAAACAAAGGCGCATGCGGCACCAAATGCCGGCGTGTTGCCGCGGCATTCTCCAGACTCCAGAAACCAGAATGAAAAAGCTTCCGCTTTTTCGCCTGAAAATGCGGAAGCTTTTTCGGCGCATGGAGAACAAGCGGCGGCGCTCTCCCGGGAGAAGGCGGAGCCTTTGTCCCGCGCGGGCAATACAGCTCCCGTTTTCCCGGGGAAGAAACCCGGCTGGGTCAGGCCGAAAACCCATACCGACGCCGCCAACGCCATCATCGAGGAGATCCGCAGCCATGACCGCAGCCGAACTGCAGCAGGCGACGAAGGCGCTGGCCGCGATGTTCTCATGCTTCCCGCAATCCGCCCTGACTGATGTCGAGATGCAGATGCGCGGCTATCTCGGCGCGGTGCGCGACGCCGAGCTTGCCGATCTGCAGGCCGCCATCCAGCGCTTCGTCCGCGGCGAGGTCAGAAACGGCAACGCCCAGTTCTGCCCGTCGAGCGCCCAGCTTTGCATCGAAGTGCGGGAGCGACGCACGATGCGGGAACTGATGGCGAGAAGGGCGGTGCAGGCACCCGTGAAGCAGGTGACTGGATGATCATCTCGGACAGGTCGTCGGGACAGCGCCCTCTCAACCAAAAACCACACCCCAAAACCAAGGAGCCACCCCATGCCCAGGAAAACCAAAGCCGCCAAGCCGCAGGCGCCGAAACTGCCGAAGGGCGAGGCCGAGCAGGTGCGCATCCGCCGCGAGATCGGCCATGATTTCGCGCTGAGCGACGATGCCTTCGACCGCAAGCGGCTGGCGGCCGGCACGGCCGAAGCCCGGCGCGTCTATGAGGTGTCGAATGACGGCCATACCTCGACCGGCGGCATCGTGCGGGTCCGCACGGTCGATCCGCTCATCGGCATCACCTCGCTGTCGCGCCAGCAGCGCGAGGCCGGCCAGCGCTACCGCGAGGATTTCCAGTGCAGCCAGCAGGCCGGGGTGAAACCGATGCGCTGGAGCGAACGGGTCGACGGCGGCCGCAAGGGCGGCGGCATCGCCGACAGCGTGCTCGACGCCGGCCGGGCGCATGCCGCCGCCACCCGCGCGCTCGGCCACTGGGAGGTGGCCGTCGTGGTGCAAAAAGTCTGCTGCGCGGGGGAGTCGATCAAGAGCCTGGCGGAACAGACCGGCGAGGGCCGCGACGTGATGACGAAGCTCTTGAAGATCGGGCTCGATCTGCTGGCGGTGCATTACGGGATGATGATGGAGCGGCGGGCGGGGTGAGACCCGCGAAAATCCGGCCGGCGATGCCGGCCGGATCCGCTTCACCAGGATCAGGTCATCCGCAGACGCGGACTTCCTCGACTATCCGGTGGTGGTGGCGCCAATGACTGACCAGTTCGAGGTGGCAGCGGTGGTGCCGGTGGAAATAACGCGGCCTGTACCTGTAACCGTCGTCATAAGGGTCGTAGGGGCCGTAGACATAGCGGCCGCCATAGTCCCCATTGTAATAGTCATTGCCGTAATCGTTGCCGTAATAATTGTCGTAGCCGCCGATGCCGATAAAGACGTGGCTGCGGGCCTCGGCGGGGGCGATCATCGCCGCAGCCGAGGCAATGGCGATAACCGAGGCAAACAGGAGCTTCTTCATGGCTACCTCCTTTTCAAGGCTGATCTAATATAACCCGCAAGGCGGGACCTCGTTCCATGGATTCGCAAGGCAACCCATGCGGCGCCGGGCGCAAGACCCGCTTCACTTTACCGAAGCGGCCGCATCCTCGATTACCGAGGTGACTTCCGAGGGATGCGACATCGGGAGCAAGTGGCCGCCGTGGATCTCGACGACCTTGGCGCCCGAGCGTTTGGACATCCGCCGCTGCAGCTCCGGCGCGATGGTGCGGTCTTCCGTGGCAATGGCTGCCCAGCTTGGCACATTGTGCCATGCCGCGGCTTCGGCCTTGTAGCCGAAAATCGCCGTGTTCGCGGGCGCCTGGAACATGGCGGTATAGCGTGCCTCGGCCTCGGGCAGGCCGTTCGCCACATCGGCGATCCAGGCGTCGGGCTTTACAAGGTAGAAGCCGTCCTTGAACACGGTAAGCGCGTCCGCCGGCAGCTTGCCGGGGATGGAGGCGTTGAGGAAGCCCAGGCTTTCGCCGATCTCGGGCTGGAACGCCGCCACGTAGACGAGGGCACGGACCTGGGGCTCGGTGCCGGCCTGGCTGATCACCATGCCGCCATAGGAGTGACCGACCAGCACGACGGGACCATCCTGCGCGTCGATCGCGCGGCGGGTGGCGGCGATATCGTCCTGAATGGAGGTCATCGGCAGCTGCACCACGGTGACGCGGTACTTGTCGGCTGTCAGGCGGTCGTAGACGCCGCGCCAGGCACCGCCATCCATGTTCATTCCGTGCACGAGCACGATATTGCCGGCTTTCGCCGCGGCGGGCGCGGGCAGTGTCGCGGCGGCGGCAACAATCATGAGCGAGGCGAGAAGGGTGCTGATCCTGTCCATCTTGGAGCTCCGGTTGGTGGGAGCCAGAGACCTAAGGCGAATTGCATTTCGCCAGTAGGGTGATTTATATGAATGGGTCTATCACTCAGGCTGATAAATGGATCGTCGCGATATCGCCGACCTGCTCGTATTCCAGGCCATTGTGGAGGCGGGCAGCTTCACACGGGCCGCTTCCGTCATGGGGCGTGCGCAGTCCGGCCTTAGCCAGACCATCAGTGCGCTGGAGGCGCGGCTGGGCGTACCCCTGCTTGCGCGATCCACCCGCAGCGTGCGGCCAACCGAGGCGGGCCGCCGCCTGCTCGATCGGATCACGCCTTCGCTGCGCCAGATCGAAAGCGGGCTGCTGGAGCTGCAGGACAGCCGCGACCAGCCGTCAGGCACGTTGCGGCTGACCGTGATGGAATATCCGGCGCGCGCCATCCTGGTGCCGGCGCTGAGCGAATTCCTGGCCAGCCATCCGGGCGTGCGGGTCGACATCCATGTCAGCGATCGGTTCGTCGACATCGTCCAGGGAGGGTTCGACGCCGGCATTCGCTTCGGAGCGCATCTGGAGAAGGACATGGTGGCCGTTCCGTTGGGGCCGGATGTCAGCGCGGCCATTGTCGCCGCGCCGGCTTACTTTCGCAGGAAAGGCCGGCCTGTCCGGCTCGAGGATCTTGCCGCGCATGGCTGCATCAACTTTCGCACGGCAAGCCATGGCGACGTTTACCGCTGGATGTTCAGGGACGGTGCGCGCACGGTCGACGTGCCGGTCGAGGGCGCCGTCATCGTCAACGATGCGCCCGTGATGATCGAAGCCGCCTTGGCTGGCCTGGGGCTGGCCTACATCTTCGAACCACACGTTGCCGGGCATCTCGCCTCGGGACGTTTGGAAACGTGCCTGGAAACGTTCTGCCCCGTCTGGTCGGGCTACCATCTCTACTACCCGAGCAGGCACCAGAAATCGGCCGCGCTTGCGGCCCTCGTCGAGCATTTGCGCTACAGGCGGCATGCGTAGGGTGCACCGGGACTGGGGGCCGCGTTGCCCTAGCGACCGAGCCTCCCCATCCGCAGCGCCAGAAACTCCACGAACAGCCTTGCCCTCACCGGCAACTGCCGTCCGAAGGCATGCACGATATGCACCGGCATGGTCGGCATCGGCACCTCGGGCAAGACGCGAACCAGGCGGCCGGCGTCGAGGTCGTCCTGCACGGCGAAACGCATGAGAT
This sequence comes from Mesorhizobium loti, assembly GCF_013170705.1. Lineage (NCBI taxonomy): Bacteria > Pseudomonadati > Pseudomonadota > Alphaproteobacteria > Hyphomicrobiales > Phyllobacteriaceae > Mesorhizobium > Mesorhizobium loti. The sequence continues at coordinate 3,307,781 of NZ_CP033334.1, forward strand.
GGGCGATGCCGGTGCCGGCAAGGGCGGCGTGGCGGATGGCGCCGCCGTCATCGGTGTCGAGGCGGCCGTCGGGCACGATCTCCGTGCCGTCGGCGAAGGTGATCGGCAGCGGCCGGCCGGCCGAGACGTAGCGGATGAAATCATGGTCCCGCAAATCCGCGATCGAGGCTGGAAAGCCCCGACGCTGGAGATAGGCGGGCGCGGCCACCAGCACGATCGGCAGGCTGGCGATGCGGCGTGCGGTCAGCCCGGTATCGGCCAGCGCGCCCATGCGCACCGCCACATCATAGTTTTCGCGGATCAGGTCGGCGTGGCGGTCAGTGACGCTGAGCTCCAGCTTCACGTCGGGCTGTTCGGCCAGGAACCCCTCGGCCCATGAGGCGATCAGGCCGCGGCCGAGCTCGACAGGAGCGGTGACGCGCAACAGGCCGCGCGCCGTGCCGGTGCCCTGCACGATATCCTGCGCATCGTCGAGCGCGCGCAGCAGCGGCGCGACGCGCTCATAATAGGCGATGCCTTCGCTGGTCAGCCCCAACCGGCGCGTCGAACGCCGGATGAGCTTCGCGCCGAGCCGGCGTTCCAGCTTTGCGACGCTCTTCGACACGGCCGACGGGCTGGAGCCGATCAGCCGGCTGGCGGCCTGGAAGGAGCCGGCATCCACCGTGCGCACGAAGGCGACGAGGCCGGCGGTCTTTTCGAGGATGGTGGTCATGGCGGCAACATCGCATGTCGGGACGGGATCGATTACGGAATTCCAGGCAGGAAAGATCGGCCTGATGCCCAGCTAATACGCATTTCCGGCAAGCTTAAATAGCGCTCGTCATCGTCACAAGGAGAGAATGGATGAGCAGTCTGAGCGGCAAGGTCGCCATCGTCACCGGCGCCTCGAAGGGTATCGGCGCGGCCATCGCCAAGGGCCTGGCGGCGGCGGGCGCGGCCGTGGTGGTCAACTATGCCTCGTCGCGGGAAGGCGCCGGCCGCGTCGTCGCGGCAATCGAGGCAGGCGGCGGCCGTGCCGTCGCCGTGCAGGGCGACGTCGCGCGGGCGGCCGACATAAGCGGCCTGTTCGAAGCGGCGAAAACCTCCTTCGGCGGCGCCGACATCCTGGTCAACAATGCCGGCGTGTTCCGCTTCGAGCCGCTGGAGGCGGTCAGCGAGGCCGAGTTCCACCGGCAATTCGACACCAATGTGCTGGGCGTCGTGCTGGCCATCCAGGAGGCGGCCAGGCATTTCGGGCCGCAAGGCGGCAGCATCGTCAACATCAGCTCGGTCGCCAGCTTCAATCCGCAGCCCAATTCACTGGTCTATGCCGCCACGAAGGCTGCGGTGGATTCGATCACGCTGTCGATGGCGCGCGAACTGGGCCGCCGCAACATCCGCGTCAATTCGATCGCGCCGGGCGGCGTCGACACCGAGGGGCTGCGGCATGCCGGCATCGTCGGCAGCGAGCCCGAAAAGGCGCTGGTGGCGGTCACCCCGCTCGGCCGCTTCGGCCAGCCGGACGATATCGCCAAGGTGGCGGTATTCCTGGCATCCGACGAGGCTGCGTGGGTGAGCGGAGAGCGGATCACGGCGTCTGGCGGGTGGCGGTAGAGGCGTGGTCCTCCTTTCTCCCGCAGGTGAAAAAGGAAGCTGAGCCCCCCTAAAACAGCGCCTTCTCCAGCGGCCCTTCCAGCGTCTCGGCAAACGCGGTCGCCAGGTGATGCCGGTCGCGGAAGGCTAGTTTGCCGCCGATGTAGACGTGGCACTCGGTCGGGCCGCAGAAGCGGTCGGTGAGGTCGACATAGAGCGTGTCGGGCACGCTTTTCACCACGGCGCGCTCTTGCGCCGCGGTGCCGTCATTGGCGGCCTGGGCCCTCGGCGTGTCGCAGCGCGAGGGAGCCTCGCGCCACCACAGCGCGCGGGCCACGCAGGAATCGGCGAAACTGTCGCCGATCGGCGTGTCGCGGATGACCGCCGTCTCGACGCCGGCCTGGCTGAAGGCCTGCAAGGTGGAGCGCAGGCCGGCCTGCCAGCGCGCGGTTTCCTGCTTGCGGCCGGCGGCGGTCATGTCGCGCGTCAGATTGCCGATCGAGAATTCCGAGATCACCACCAGGCGCGGCTTGCGGCGGATGATTTCCGCTATCGCCTGTTCGCGCCAGGCGTCGCATTCGGTGTAGTCGCGCTTCAGCACCGTGTTGAAAGTGGAGAGCCGCGAGGCGCGGCAGGAGGATTTGAGATAGGTGACCACCTTGGTGTCGTTGCGGCTCGCCGCCTCGACCAGCGGCGTCGACCAGTGATCGGCATGCGAGTCGCCGAACAGCACGATGGTGTGGGCGGCGTCCGCCGGGCCGAACGTGCAGGGTTTGGGCTTCACCGTGTGGAAATCGAGCAGGCAGTTCTTGTCGGTGGCGCGCGCGATGGAGGGCTGTTCGGCGGCCTGTTCGATGCCGCGCTGGGCCCAGTCGATGTTGCGCGTGGCCAGATGCGCGTTGGCATAGGCCACGGCCACGCCCACGCCGGTCAGCGCCAGCGCGGGGGCGAGCGCTCGAGCGCCGGCCATCAGCCCGCCACCGAGGCGCGCCGGGTTCTCGATCAGGTGGTAGGTGAGGAATGCCAGCACCAGCGCCAGCGCGGCGCAGCCGAGGCGCTGCGGGGTGGTGAGGTCCGGCGCCAGCATCCCGGCATAGACGATGACAGGCCAATGCCAGAGATAGAGCGAATAGGAGAGCGTGCCGATCCATTGCAAGGGCGGCAGCGAAAGGACGGAAGCGGGCGCCAGCGCCTGCCAGCCGGCCGGGCTGGCTGCCGCCGCGTCGCGTTCTTCGCCGGCGCCGCTCAAGAGCACCAGCACCGTGCCGGCCACCGGGAGAGCCGCGTACCAGCCGGGGAAGGGCAGGTCTTCGCTCAAGGTGAGATAGGCCGCCGCGATCAGCGCCAGGCCGAGCCAGCCCTGCGCCGCGCGCAGCCATGGCCGGCACTGCCACAAGGCCGCCGGCGCCAGTGTCGCCAGGCCGCCGGCGGCGAACTCCCAGGCGCGCAGCGGCGAGAAGTAGAAGGCCCAGGCCGGCGAAAGGCTGGTGAGCCACAGGCAGGCGGCGAAGGAGGCGAGGCCGGCGACGCCGATCACCACCACCGCCATGCGCTTGCCCCGGTGCAGCCAGGCGGCGAAGAGCAGCAGCGCCGGCCAGACGAGATAGAACTGCTCCTCCACCGACAGCGACCAGAAATGGATGAAGGGGTTGCTCAAGGCATCGGCGGCGAAATAGTCGAACGACCAGCGCAGCAGCCACAGATTGATGGCGTAGGCCGAGGCATACATGGCGCCGCGCGAATAGAGCGCCTGCTCCTGCGGCGCGAGGATGAAATAGCCCGCGCCAAGCGTCGCCAGGATGACGAACAGGGCCGCCGGCAGCAGTCGCCGGGCGCGCCGGGCGTAGAAGCGCCAGAGGTCGATCCGGCCGGTCGTGGTGATCTCGCCCATCAGATGCGTCGTGATCAGCCAGCCGGAAATGACGAAGAAGATGTCGACGCCGGCAAAGCCGCCGGGCAGGGCCGTGAGGCCGAAATGATAGGCAACGACGCCGCCGACGGCCAGCGCGCGCAACCCCTGTATGTCTGGACGGAATGATGCCGCCACGAGGCCTCCTTCTTGCCCCCAAGCCCAACAACCCTGCCCAGCGCCCGCCACTCTCGGCCGGGCAGGCCGTTATCGCAATGCAGCAAGTTTTTCGCAGTGCAACATGGCCAGAAAAAGGAGACGGGAGACTCAAGGCGTGCGAAGGCCGCGCGGTCGATCACGGAACCGTGTCTGGCCATTGCTTGACGCGATGCGGCGGCGATGCGATCCCGGCTCGTCACTTGGGCAAGGGGATATCATGATGAAGAAGACCTACGAAAAGCCGGTGCTCGTGAAGCGCGAGCAACTTTCCCGCGTTACCGCGATCGCCGCGCCATCGGGAACGCCCGTCTAAGCCCGGGTGGGCTTCGCCGCTCGCAGGCGGCGAGGCGCACCGTTGTCGGGTACCTCGACTCTTCGGCAGCCCGCCATCACAAAACAGCCCCGCAACGGGGCTGTTTTTCAATGGAGGGCAAGCTATCAGCTGCCGCCGTTCAATTTCACGCTGCTGCAGAATTCCGGATGGGAATTGGCGGGAGTGGCGTTCTTGGCCTCGTCCGCGCAAGCCGTCTTTATCGACGCCTGGTCGCCCGGCGTCAGCGCCTTCCAGGCCTTGACGAAATCGTCATTGCCGCGCAGCGTCTTCATGCTGGAATCCGTGTAGAAGGGCTGCATCTTGGCCGGGTCGTCGAGAGCGGATGTACCAGTGCTGCCGCCCGCGAAAGCAGAGCCGGCGGCCATTGAAAGCGCCATGGCGCCAAGACAGATGATCTTGATATTCATGATAGGATCCTTCCCTGTTGCTTCGTGACCGTCTAAGCAACGATCAATGTCTTAACGGAAGAATTTTGGTAAAGTTCCGGTTTATGGCGCGAGGCGCGCTTGATTTTGCAAACGTATTCTAAAAATCTTGAAATTTTTCCTGATTTTTGCCATAAGACTGCATAAAAATACTCTTGCCGCATGACGACAGTGCACTGCCGACGCGAAACGCGGGTGCGCTAGAGGGCCGGCCGCAGCAGCATCAGGCCAATTTCAGAATTTCCCGGCCCCGTGATTGTTCCCTGGCGGACGCTGAAAAAAGGCCCCACCGGCAGGGCTGTTGTTCGGGCCGGTCTGTCGCGCTTTTCCAGGGAAGGCTGTTTCACACTTTTCCCGGAATTGCCCTAGCCGGCGTCGCTGCCCGCCGGTGCCGCTTCGATCTCCTGGAGATAGAACGCCTTGCTCGGCTGCAGATGGTCGACGCAGAGCTGCGCCAGCACCCAATTGTCCCTGCGCTTCAGCGCCTCGATCATCATCAAGTGGTGTTGCCGGGAGATGTCGAGTTTTTCCCGGTCGGCCAGCGAGTTGGCCCGCACCGGCAGGCTGAGGCGCATGTAATGTTCGATCGACGAGACGAGATAGGCGTTGCCGCAGGCCGAGAACATGGTGAGGTGGAAACGGTCATTGGTCTCGTGGATGCCCCTGAGGTGGCCTGCGTCGACATGGCCGCTGTAGATGCGGTGGATCTCGGTCAGTTCGGCAATCAGCGCGTCGCTGGCCGGCAGGGGGATCATCAGTGCCGCCTGGCGCTGCAGCATTTCGCGCACTTCATAGATCTGCCGCACCTCCTCGGGTGAGAGCCGGCGCACCATGGCGCCCTTGTTACGCTCGCGCGTGACGATGCCCAGCCTCTCCAACTGGTAGAGCGCCTGGCGGATCGAGTGGCGCGAAACCGGGAAGCGCGCCAGGAGCACATCCTCGACCAGGCGCGTGCCGGGCGCCAGCCGGCCGAAGATGATGTCCTCCTCCAGCGCGTGCACGGTGTCGGCTTCCTTGCCGCCATAGTCGAAACTGCTGAGCATCGCGAACCCTTGTTGCTCCGGGCCAATTGACCCGGGACAGCACTCTAGAGCATTTCACCGTTTCGCGGAAACGGCGAACCGCTCTAACTCTTTGTTTTGACGCATTTCCCAAGGGCAAGCTCTACGCGCTTGTCCCGGCAAAACCGCTCACACTTTTCCTGGAATTGCTCTAGCCCTCGCGCGCAAGGCTTGCCACGAGCTGGTCGAGGCGCGGGTCGTCGAGGCTGACGACGCCGGACATGCGCAGCGCCTGCCGAAGGCTGATCCCGCGGACCTCCTGGCGCATGATGACCTTTACGCAGAGCGGTCCAGCTCCGGTCAGGACGAAGGCGTTGCCGACCAGAACCGGCTCCGAGTAAGGCGCCCATTGCACGGCCACGATCGACGGTTCGCGTGTCTGGCGGCGGTTGATGCCGGCGAAATAAATCCAGTTCAGCCGCGACACCGCCACGCCATAGTGCCAGCCCGGCACCCGCGCTCCACCCTGGCGATGGCCTTCGGCCCATCGGGTCACGCGCCTGAAGGTCACGCGCTCGGCCTCGCGCCGCACGAAGGTGACCGACTGCATCACAAGGTCGGGGCGGTCCGGAACCGCGAAATAGGTGAAATAGGTGCCGCCGGCGAGGGCGGGGGACGGGCCGCGCACCATGTTCTCGTAAAGCATCCGGTGGATTGGTGACAGGCCCGCGTCCGCTGGCTCGGGCGCTTCCGGCGCGCGGTACAATTCATCCTCGTCGATCCGGAAATAGTCACAGATCAGCTTGGCCGTCGCCCGGTTGGGCACGCTCTTGCCCTGTAAATAGCGGTCGAACTGGGTGCGGTTCATGTTCAGCCCGCGGCATACGGCGGCCACCGACGCATGGCTGCTCGACAGCCGTCGGAGATTCTCGGCAAGATTCCTGCGGATTGGCACGACACGCCTCTCGACAGCCGTTCGGACCACTATTCAAGCAATTGCTTATATTTTATCAATCTCTCACACCATGGCGCTGACGCGAATGGGACCTTTGGCCAATAGGCCCTTGCACTGTTCGACGGCTGCGCTGGTCCGGCAACCGTCCAGGGGCATGGGCTCGCGCCGTGCCCTCGGGGATCGCGCGCGGCACCTATGTCTTTGATGCCGCCGCCCGTTCGAGGACGGCAATGCGCCTGTCGGTCTCCGCCTGCGCGACCTGCATCAGCGTATCGATCTCGATGATGGCTTCGATATGGTGCGCATCGATGACCGCCTTTCGCGCGAGGATCAAAAATCCCCTGACGATCCGCAAGGTCTCGACAACGCTGGGTTGGTTTGACACGGGCAGCCCTCCTCACGCTACAACCACCGAGTGGTTGCAACGTTCCCCATGATGAATTGACTCGCCATTGCCGCATGGGGGCGTACAGTCCCCCGGTCGTCCGCCTTTCACGGCATCCGGACGCTTGGAAGCCAAATCAGGTGCTACCGCCACCAATGCGGAGGCTAAAATGGCTGACAACCATTCAAGCAAGAATATATCCGCCCTGGACTGCGAGATTCTTCGCGGCGCCTTCAGGAAATCGGTCGTGGAAAATCGCATTGCCGAACAGCAATGGCGAATGCACGCCGAGGAGCTGGTGCGCGAATTGACCGGCATTGACGAGATCGACCCGGACGTTCTGGACTGGATTGTGGCCAAGTAGGCTTGCCGTCCGCCGAAGAGACCCGCGCGGCGTCAGTCGGCGTCGATGATTTTTTGTGAAGATTTGCGGGCGGCGTTCCTGGGCTTCGAGCCGGCGGATTGGGCCGGAGTTGGTCCGTCGGAAGAGAGCCGCTGTGTCCGCGGCCGAGCAGTCTTGGCCTCACGCGCCCGACGTTTTCCGGCAATGATGGATTGAGATTCGCGGGTGGCGCGTTCAATCCGCTTTGTCCGGCGGCGGTCGGCCAAGGGAATTCTCCTTCGATGCAGCCAGGTGCGCGTCTTGGGAAGAATGTCCCGGAAGGATGGGACGAAAACGAACTCATTGCCCGGAACCGGGGGTCGACGGGGAAGTTGTGGCGAAGTTCCTCCAACCTTTCGAAAGCTCCCGCATGGAAAAAACGTTCAACCGCATGGCCGGCGCGGTCGCCCGGGCCGCCGGCAGACCTTCGGCCTTCGCCCTCTGCCTGGCATCGGTGTTGATCTGGGCGGCGACCGGTCCGGTCTTCCACTATTCCGAGACCTGGCAGCTCATCATCAACACCGGAACCACGATCATCACGTTCCTGATGGTCTTTCTCATCCAGAACACCCAGAACCGGGATGGCGCGGCCATCCAGGCCAAGCTGGACGAACTCATACGGTCCGGTATGGGCAAGAATGACTTTATCGGGATCGAGCATCTCACGGAGCGGGAGGTGGAGGAATTTCGCTCCGCCTGCGAGCGGGCCAAGACGGCAAAGGCGGAAAGGGGCTAGAGCATTTCACCGTTTCACGGAAACGGCGAACTGCTCTAACTCATTGTTTTAACGCAACTCGGACGGAAAACCGTTTCACACTTTTCCTGGAATTGCTCTAGCCTCCTTGAACCTCGCGTGAGGACGCGGCCGAGGCCCTGTTCTCTATGTCTTTCAGCTCTGCGTCGATGGCCGCGGGCGAAGCATGTTCAAGCCCCACCACCTCGTTGCGGGCGGCGTCCAGGGCGACGATTATCTCGTTGAGTTTCGCCTGCATGGCCGAGGTGTCTCGGTAGTTCTGGATCAGGACCACGCCTGTCAGGCACATCGCTGAAATCGATATGATGTAGGTTCCGAGCGTGGCGCTGGTGAGCAGCGCGCAGACAAGGGCGGCGGCCAGCATCACGTAGAAGCCCGGCGGCTTGGAGAAGAACTCGGCGAGGGCATAGAGAGGTTTGTCCACCCAAATCTCCGCCTGAGGATGCAAGGAGCCCGCCATCCCCGTGGAGGCGGCGGGCTCCTTCCCGATCGGCAACCCGCCGATCGGACCAGCTAATGTAATGTCCGAGAAGGAAGCCGGTTCCAGCTGATGTCACCAAAGACCGGCTTCAGCCCAGCTTCACCTTGGGTTCGCGCGCCCACAAGCGCAGGTCGCCGAGACTGGCGACGAAGCCCGCGACGTCCTTGGCCGATGCAAGCGGGATCACCGCCTCGTCCTCGGCTACGCCCGCCTTCTCCAGCAGAGGTGCCGCCGCTTCGACGAAGCCGATGAACTTGCAGTGCGCGAAGGCGTCGGCGACAAAGTCGCGGGCGGTCGATTCCTTCAACAGGTCGGCCATTGCGGGTTTTGCCGGAAGGAGCGCGATGGCGTCGTAAAGAACCGACGGTGCGCCCGCGATCATCTGCTGCGCGTCGATCCAGCCGCCGTCGCTCGCCTTGGCGCCGCCGACCTTCGGCGCGATGATCTCGAACTTGGCGCCGGCCTTGGTCAGCGCCTGCTTCAAGGCATTCAGCAAACCGGCATCCGTTCCCTCGGTCACCAGGATGCCGAGCTTGCGGCCTTCGAAACGGCCGGGGCCGTTCTTGAGGATGCTGAGCGCGTCCGAGGCGGGAAGATCCCCGCGCGTCGGCACCGCCGCGTCGGCGGGCTTCGGCATGGCTTTCAAGCCGAGCGCATCCGCCACCTTGCCGGCCAGGCCGTCATCGATGTTGAGAAGGTGGGAAACGACGCGCTCGCGGATGACAGGCGTCTGCACCTTGCTCAGTTCGAAGGTCAGTGCGGCGGCGATATGGCCTTGCTCCACGGGGTCCTGGCTGATGTAGAACTGGCGCGCCTGGCTGTAATGGTCGGCGAAGGTTTCCGACCGCAGCCGTGCCTTCGGTCCGGCTTCGACCTCGGCAAAGGAACGGAAACCCTTTTGCGGGGATTCGCGCGGGCCTTCATCCCATGAGTTGGGCTGGTAGTTGGCGCGCCCGACCGGGTTGCGCATCGCCATGTGGCCGTCCTGCTGGAAATTGTGGAAGGGGCATTTCGGCGCGTTGATCGGGATGTGGGTGAAATTGGTGCTGCCCAGCCGTTTGATCTGCGTGTCGAGATAGGAGAAATTCCGGCCCTGCAACAATGGATCGTTGGAGAAATCGACGCCGGGCGGCACGTTCTGCGTCATGAAAGCGACCTGCTCGGTCTCGGCGAAGAAATTGTCGGGCATGCGATCGAGCACCAGGCGGCCGACCGCGATCGGCGGCAGCACCTCCTCGGGAATGAGTTTCGTCGGATCGAGGATGTCGAAGTCGAAACTGTCGGCGAACGCCTGGTCGAAGAGCTGCAGCTGCAGTTCCCATTCCGGGAAATTGCCGGCATGGATGGCGTCCCACAGGTCGCGGCGATGGAAGTCGGGGTCGGCGCCGTTGATCTTGACCGCCTCGTTCCAGGCGACCGACTGGAGGCCGAGCTTCGGCTTCCAGAGGAATTTCACGAAGGTCGATTCATCCTTGGCGTTGAGCAGCCTGAAGGTGTGGACGCCGAAGCCTTCCATGAAGCGCAGCGAGCGCGGGATGGCGCGGTCGGACATCACCCACATGATCATGTGCATGCTTTCAGGCGTGAGCGAGATGAAGTCCCAGAAATTGTCGTGCGCCGTCTGCGCCTGCGGGAAATCGCTGTTGGGTTCGGCCTTCGCGGCGTGGATCAGGTCGGGAAACTTGATCGCGTCCTGGATGAAGAACACCGGTATGTTGTTGCCGACAATGTCCCAGTTGCCTTCCCGCGTGTAGAGCTTGACGGCGAAGCCGCGCACGTCGCGGGCAAGGTCGGCCGAACCCTTGTTGCCGGCGACCGTGGAGAAGCGCACGAAAGCCGGTGTCTTCTCGCCGGCGCGCTGGAAGATGTCGGCGCGGGTGTATTTGGCCAGGGATTCATAGGTTTCGAAATAACCGTGGGCGCCATAGCCGCGCGCATGGACGACGCGCTCGGGAATGCGCTCGTGATCGAAATGGAATATCTTTTCGCGGAAATGGAAGTCTTCCAGCACCGTCGGGCCACGGGCGCCGATCTTGAGCGAGTTCTGGTCGTCCGAAACCGGCCCGCCTTGCGCGGTGGTCAGCACCGGCGTCGAGCCGGATGCGGTCTGGTGCAGTTCGCCGCCTTCGCCGCGCTGCGGTTTCTGATCGTGAATGGTCGCGGCCGTTCCGGCCGGCCTGGATGTTTGCTTGGCCATGACTGAAGTCCTCGAGGGGTCAATGCGCGGGCTGCGCTGGTTCCTCAATCTCTGGCAGGGCAATGTGTTCCCCGCCGATTTCAAATGCCGACGTGAAGAAGGCCGCCGGTTGGCGCGGCGGCCTCCAAACGTCCCAAGAGCAAAGAAGCTCTCAGAGATTCTTGTTGATCGCGGCGGCGGTCTTGTTGGTCGCGTCCTTGACGGCGGACTTGGCGTCGCCGACAGCCTTCTGGACCTTGCCCTTGGCTTCCTGTGCCGCGCCTTCGGCGCGCAGGCGATCATTGCCGACGGCCTTGCCGACACCTTCCTTGGCCTTGCCTACAGCCTGATTGGCGAGACCCGCGGCCTTGTCACTGGTGCTTCCCATGGAATGTTCCTTTTTGCAAATTGTCTGCCTGATCGGCGAGGACCAACGTCGCTTTGTCGGGAAGGTTCCGCATGCCGCGGAGAGCGCGGCAAACGGAAAGGCCCGCCACCGACGCGACAGGTGACGGGCCTTCTGGAGTAGACCGGGCGTCCCACCGCCCGGCCATTTGCAAAACCTGTCAGCGGGGCGATCGTTCCATGGTGACGAAAAGCCCGTCTTCCGCGACGCATGCGGGCGACCTTGATCGCCAGATAAAAGAAACCCCGCCGGCAGGAGCCTGGCGGGGCTTGATTGGAGGAGTAACGGATCGAATGGGAGACGATCCACCTCTGAAACGTAAACGCCGCGCAAAGGTTCCGCTCTCCGCTCTCCCGTCAGTTCCTGTCCACCGGCTTCGAGCGCATCCTCGACACCGTCTCGCGCTCGGCCCGCTTGGAGCGCAGCGGCGGCAGGCCGCGGTCGATCAGGTCCATGTCCTCCAGCACCATGTCGCCCATGCGCTTGAAGGCGATGTCGAGCGCGCCGGCGCGGTGGGCCGAGCGCAGGAAGCCGGGCAGGGTGCGCACGGGATGGTCCGGCGCCAGCGGTTCTTCCGGAAAGACATCGCTGGCGGCGACGATATGGCCGCTTTTCACCGCCGCCATCAGGGCCGGGAAGTCGACCACCCCGGCGCGGCTGAGCAGGATGAAGGCGGCGCCCTTGCGCATTTTGGCAAAGGCATCGGCACCGAGAAAGCCCTGGTTCTCGGAGGTCACCGAGGCGACGACGAAGACGAAGTCACTGCGCGACAGCACCTCGTCGAGCGAGGCCGGCTCGACGCCATTGTCGATCAGGATCGATGGCGGCAGCCAGGGGTCGAAGACCCGGGTGCGGGTACGAAAGCCCGACAGCAGGCGGTTCAGCGCGCGGCCGAGATCGCCGAAGCCGACGATGCCGACATCGGCGCCCGACAAAAGCCGCGCCGTCAAATTGCCGTCGCCGCCCCACAACTCCTTGCCTTGCCGGAAGGCGAGGTCGGCATCGACGATGCCGCGGGCAAGGTTCAGCGCCATGGCAAGGCCAAGCTCGGCCACCGGATCGGCGAAGACGAGGCCGGTGGTGACGACATGGATGCCGCGCGCGAACAGCGTCTCGTAAGGCATGTTGTCGAGGAGGTTGCTCTCGACGTTGAAGACGCAGCGCAGCGCCTGCATGGCGTCCAGCGTTCCGGGCGCGATCGGCGGCTGGCCGACGATGTAGCGGGCCCGCGCCAGCACATCGGCCGGCAGCCCGGCGACGCCATCGGCCGTGGTTTCGACGACGCGGTATTTCGCCCTGAAGCGCGCCAGCTGCGGCGGCGTGAAGATCAGCTCGAGCGTGCGTGGTTCCGGCGCGCTGATCACCAGCGGCAAATCCTTGTTCGACATGATGATTCCTCCCGGCGCGGCCCGCGCACTCAAGGCAATAATCACCTCGCGTGAACCGATTTACAACTCGGAAAAATCGACTATTCATGCCCTCGGCGGACAAGAAAATGCGCCCGGCCGCGCCTCGGGAGGAGGAGCCATGGCACACAGGCAGGACAGCCGCGGCGTCCGTCGATCCACGACGTGGCGAGCCGCGCCGGCGTGTCGGCCGCCACCGTCTCCAAGGTCGTGGCCGGCGTCACCACGGTAAAGCCCGAGAACGCGCAACGCGTCCTTGATGCCGTCGAGCAATTGGGCTTCCGCCTGGATCCGCTGGCCTCCGAGGGAGATCGTTCAGGCAGTGCGAGGTTGTGAAAGCCTGTCCTGGCATAATTGACACAGCGTGCCGAAGCATTTCTTATGGCGCGGTATCCAACGCGGAGGGCACTATCCGGTGAAGAAATACGAGAAGCCAAGCTGGCAGAAGCGTGAGCGGCTCTCGGCCGTCACGGCCCAGACGAGCCCATCATCAGGTTTGCTCCCGCCGCCCTGAGCGGGCCGGAACGACGCTTTCGCCCGATGGGGCGAGGTGCAAGGCGCGGTCGCTCGATCGCGCCTTTTGCTTTTTGGCGGGACAGGGGAGGTCCCTCACGCCATGCCGGGCGCCCGCCTTGGTCCCAGATGGCGCACCTTGCGGCCGATGATCATCAGCCGGCGCGCCGTGTTGTTGCGCAGGCGCCGCGCGCGCCATTCCAGCCCTGTTTCGGTGGTGATCCGCTTGGCGTAGATGCTCACCCGCATACCTTCCTCATCCGAAGCCACCTTGACCGGGTCGTCATAAAAAGCGCCGATCTTGTCAGCCGCCATGCCTGGCGTTTCCAGCCAGCGCGGAATGTGAACCGAATGGAGCTGATCGACATCGATCATGACCCGCCCGATGCCGACGCCCGGCGTCGGGCATGTCGTCACGAAGGCATCGCCAATGAAGACGACCCCATCGCGGCGATGGCCTTGCGTCGTGGTCAGATTGACCTGTCTGACCTCGACGGGGCTCGCCACTTCGAAATTGCCGCACTGCGCTGATATTTCGGGCATCAGCTCGCAGAGCATCTTTTGCGGATCGGCGCGGAAATCCCGCGTCCACTGGTCGGCGACGGTGCGATAGACGAACATGTTGGCCCGCATCCTGTCGCCGATGGGAAAAACGGTGAGATAGGCGACGCGGTCGGAGGCCCGCTTGCCATAGCAGGTGACGGCGCGATAGGCGCAGTCACGCGGCGCGACCGCGAGATCGAATCCCATCGAGAGCGAATGCGCCTTCGACAATTCGATGCGCTCGACGCCGATGGCGCGCCGCACCAATTCGCTGTAGCCGGTGGCCACCACCAGCAGGCGGGCATTGATGACGGTACCGTCGGCCAGCACCAGCCGCTGCCGGTCCGGCCCGGTCGAGACCTCGGTTACCTTGCCGACCGTCAGTGGCACCTGTGGCGGCAAGGCGTCGCGCAGGCCGTTGATCAGCGCGCCGTAGGAAAATGCGTATTCCCACTTCTTTTCACGGGCGAAGAACTGGCCGAGGCGGAAGACATCGACGTCGGTAAACGGGGTGACGAGAGGCATGACCATCTTGTCGAGACCGAGCTTCTCGAACAGCCGCATTTGGTTCGCGCCGATCTTCTCGGCCCGGAACTCGTCGTGATGGACGCGGTGCGGATCGATCAGCGCCACCTTGCGGCCGGCGTTTCCCAACAGCGTTGCCAGGGTGGTGCCGGCCATTCCGGCCCCAATGATCGCTACGTCGACTTCGGCCGGGGGAGCCTCGGCGAGGGGTATGTCGACGCCCTCTATGCTAGTCATCTTTCGTCTCCACAATCCCTGGTGGAAATATCTTCCGGGCCCATAGCAACCTCAAGCAACCAGCACGGGTGGCTGGTGGTAACCAGTGTTTAGGTTAATGGTGGGCGCCTCTCCTGTTTCCAGCGCGGCGCGATCGCCGAGCCATCGATGAATTCCAGGCCGCCCGCCTCGTTGAGCGTGTGCAGCTTGCGCCCATTCCATAGCGCGCCTGGGGTTAAGATGGTCTCGACAACCTGCTCCATGCCGTTCACATCAAGGTGAGCGACGCGTGCGATGCCGAGGGCCGCGCCGTAGCTCCTGCGGCAATCCTGCACCGGGCGCAGCAGGTCGTTGCCGCGCTTGACCATGCGGCCGGCCGGGCGCGCCGAGGCGATGTCGACCAGTACGGGATTCCTGGGGTGCGGCGCCCACGGCCCGCGAAAGTCCGGCGCCGACCACAGATGGAGCGCATCGGAGAAGGCGCCGCCGCCGTCGCGGACGGTGGCGAACAGCCACCAGCGGCCGCCATGCTCGACCAGCGTGGCGTCGCTGGCGACGATATCGGACAGGAGCGTCGCTTCCTTGACCCAGCCGCCGGGGAAGGCGGTGGCGCGGTAGAGGTCGACCGTGCGGTTGGCGCAGCTTTCCGGCACCATCCAGACCTCGCCGTCGCGCTCGAAGACGAAGGGGTAGGAGAGGTGGTAGGGCAGGTCGAGCACCGGCTCGGGACGTCCGATCGGCCCCGATGGGCCAAACGGCACGGCGGAGATGATGGCCTTGCCGAGGCGGTGGATATAATCCTCGACGAACAGGGTTACCTGTCCCTGATGGAGGATCGGAAACGGATCGGCGTAGAAGCGGCTGCCGTCGTCGGGCAGCACCTGCCAGCCCGTTGCCGGATGGGCGCGCAGGTCGAACAGGTCGCGGCCGTCGGTCTGGCGCCAGCCGACCTTCCAGTGCGGGGCATTGTAGCAGAGGTGATAGATCTTCTGGACAATGCGCCGCGCCAGCGCCTTGCCCGCCCTGATGCCAAGCCTGGTGGTGGAGGGTATCCGTGGTGAGGCCCCGGCCTGCGCCGGCTCAGGCAGGACGGGCACGGTGCGCGCCGTGCCATTCATTGCCGAGGGGGGCATCGCCGCGACGATCAGGCTTGCCGTGCGCGCCAGCATGTCCTGGAACGAGGCAAGCGCGATGCCGCCATATTCGGTGCCCAGGCGTCCTTCGGCGACGGCGGCGCCGTTCTCCTCGATGCGGGCGATGGGCGTGCGGCCGTCGAGGATCAGCGCCAGCAGGGCCGCTTCGCCGGCGGCGCCGTCATAGGTCACGCGCCAGACCCGCGTTCCTTCCAGGTGGACGTCGCCGCAGAGGTCGATCACCAGGTCGGGGGAGGCGGGCGGCTGCGTCCGATAGGGCGCCAAAGCCGAAAGCGGCAGGCGCTTGGCCAGCCCGTCCGCCGGCAGGCCATGGATGGCCGTCTCAAGCTGAAACAGCGCCGTGGCGCTGCCTGGAATGCCGCCCCCGGCCGGCCTGGCGTCGACGGAAACCTCGACAGGGGCCAGCTCGGCCAGACGCCGCAGGAGCAGCAGGTGAAAAGCACGGACGCGCTCGCCGTCCAGGCGCAGGCTCACCCGCATGTCGCACCCCTGGCATTGCGACGTTGCGCATCTGGCCGGTGTTCGAAAATTGGACACGCGAGAGGCCCGGACGGATGGGTTGAAGTGAAGTGTTGCCCCATTTGCGTCCGTCTCCTGCTCGCCCGCGCCCGCGTCACCACGCTCGTGCCTCTATTAGGCAAACTCCGTGCCAAAAATCAGAAGAGCTCCCAACATAATTAACAGTGTTTTAACAGTTGGAGGAATAGCTAGGCTGAGGCCGCAATTAATCCTTGCAGGCACATGGAGTGTTGTCGGAGCGACCTTTGCAATCATCCCTGCTCTCGTTGCCGCAACAACACGCTCCAGAGGTGACGCAATACGCCCCGGAGCCGGCGCCGACGGCGTCCTATGCATCCTCGACAGTCGAGCTGGGTGACCTGAAGCGCATATTGGTGCGCCGCCGTTTCCTGATCCTCGCCACCGCCGCGCTGCTGACCCTTGTGACGCTGCTCTACGGCCTGTTCACGCCGGCGCTCTACAGTTCGGTGGCCGAGATCATCATCGATCCGCAAGACCTGCAGGTGGTCACCAACGACGTCAATCCAAGCCGCGTTCCGCCCGATGGCGGCATCACCATGGTGGAAAGCCAGGTCAGCGTCGTCCAGTCGACGGGCGTGCTGCTCAGGGCCATCGAGGCAACCAACCTGACCGAGGATCCGGAATTCAACGGGCAGGGCGGGTTGGTGGGCCGTTTGCTTGGCGGCTTGCTGGGTTCGGGGTCGGCCGAAACCGACAGGACCGGAAAGACGCTCGATGCGCTGCGCGGGCGGCTGGCGGTGAAGCGGGCCGACAAGGTGCTGGTCCTTGATGTGATCGTCACCGCCAAGAGCCCCGACAAGGCCGCGAAGCTCGCCAATGCCATCGCGCAGGCCTACCTCGCCGACCAGGCGAGCGCGCGCGCGAAGATGGCCACCGACGCTTCCGATTCCATCACCGCGCGGCTGGACGAACAGCGCAAGCGCGTCCAGCAGGCCGAGAACGCGGTGGAGGCCTACAAATCCGCCCACAACATGGTGATGGCGGCGGGCAACCTGGTCAGCGACCAGGAGCTGACCGAGATCAACACGCAGCTTTCCGCCGCGCAGAGCCGTACCGCGACGCTGAAGGCGCAGGTCGACCAGCTGCGCCGGTCCGGCGGCGCGCCGGACGCGACCTCGGAAGCGATGCGTTCGTCGGTGATATCGAGCCTGCGGGCGCAGGAGGCGACGCTTGTCGACCAGGTCTCGCAGCTTGGCACCGAACTCGGGCCGCGCCACCCCTCGATGATCGCCGCGCAGCAGCAGCTGCGCGACACGCGCGCCCTCATCGCGCGCGAACTCGGCCGCATCAGTGCGGCCGCCGAGACCGACTACGAGCGGGCGCTGGCCAACCAGCAGGCGCTGGAAGCCAAGGTCGCCGGCATGAAGAGCAAGTCGCTCGACACCGACCAGGCCTCGGTCAAGCTGCGCGAATTGCAGCGCGACCTCGAGGCGGTGCGCTCGGTCTACGCCACCTATCTGCAGCGGGCGCAGGAAACGCGCGAGCAGATCAATGTCGACAGCACCAATGCGCGCATCATCTCGCAGGCCATGCCTGCCTTGAAGAAGAGCTGGCCGCCGCTGCCGCTGCTGCTTTTCGGTGCCCTCTTCGGCGGGCTGGGGCTGGGCACCGCGCTGGCGCTGATCGCGGAATATTCCTCGCCGACGGTGCTTTCCAGCGCGCAGATGCAGTCGGCTATCGACGCGCCGGTGTTTGGCGTTCTGCCGGCGAAATCGGCGCGCCGCCGCTGGTGGCCTTTCGGCGGCGCCGCCGCCTCGGCCGGGCAGAAGACGGATGCGGTCGCGGGCCTGGCGCTGCGGCGCCTGTTCGCCTCCAGCCGGCGTCCGCCGAACTGGCCGCTGGTGCCGTCCATCCTGCTGACATCGCCGCCCGAGGACGCCGCGCAGCGGGGCAGGGTGGCGCGCCTGCTCGCCAATGCGGCGGCGGCCAGGGGTAGCCGTGTCCTGTTCATCGACACCAACAATGCCGGCGGCGGCAAGAAGGAGCCGCAACCCGGTCTCCTCGACGTTCTGCGCGGCGAATATGCCTTCGATGCGTTGAGCCAGTACACGGCCGGCAGCAATGTCGCGGTGCTGGGCAGGGGTCGGCAAAAGGCCGTCTTTTCCGAGGCGCAGGGCGTCTACTTCACGCAGCAGATGCTGGCGCAGGCGGGCCGCAATTTCGACCTCGTCGTCGTCGACGGCGGCGCGCTGGCCGACAATCTCAACGCCTCGCCTCTGGTCGCCATGGTCGACGAGATCGTGATGGTCGCGACGCTCAACTCGACGCCGATGCGCGATGTCACGACGGCCTCGCAGGCCATTTCCGTCATGGGGCGGCTGCCGACCGGCGCCTTGCTGGTCGACGAGGCGGCCTGACATGGCTGCGATCCGGACCGCCAACCCGGCAGCCGGCTGGGCCGGTCCGGGTCAGGCCCGCGCCGGCAGCTCCGTCGATTGGCTGACCAGCTTCGGCCTGGTCACGGTCGTGGCGCTGCTGTTCGCCATCTCCGGCGGCATGCTGTGGCTGGTGGGCTATAATTACGACGGCCTGACCGGCAACCCCGCGACCAAGATCCATCCTTCGACCTACCTGCTGATACTCGTGTTTGCCTGGCGCGCCTGCACCTTCGGCAATCCGGTCGGCTACATGGTTGCCGTCGCCGACCGGCGGCCAGCCAGCGCGCTGATGGCGGTCATGTCGATCGTGCTCCTGGTCGTCGTCATCGCGCGCCAGCGCCCCGGCATGGCCGGCATGATCGACACGTTCGTGGCGCCGGCGCTGCTGGTGATGATGCTGGCCGAGGAAAACGAGAAGACCTTCGCCCGGATGCAGACCGTGGTTCACGCCATCATGACCGTGAACGCGCTGCTGGCCCTGTTCGAGTTCGCCACCAAGACGCTGATCTTTCCCTATCGGCTCGACGGCGAAGCGTTCATGACCGACCTGCGCTCGACGGCGCTTCAGGGCCATCCGCTGTCCAATGCCACGGTGACCTCCATCTATGTGCTGGCGCTGCTGTCCGGTTCGAAATCGCTGTCCATGCCGCTGCGGCTCGGGATGATCGGCCTGCAATGCGCGGCTCTCGTCGCCTTCGGCGGCCGCTCCGCGATGGTGCTGACCATCGTGCTCGGCGGTTGCTACCTGCTCATCCAGGGCCTGCGCGGCTTGCGCACGGGGCGCGTCAACCTGCTTGGCGCGGCCCTCGGCCTCATCCTTGCCGCGCTGGTCCCGGTGGTCATCGCGGTCGCGGCGTCCTACGGCTTTTTCGACGCGCTGCTCGAGCGCTTCGTGTCGGACTCCGGCAGCGCCAATGCCCGCGTCGAGATGTTCGACCTGTTCAATCATCTGGAATTGCGCGACGTGATCGTGGGGCCAGACATCGACCTCATCGAGAGCCTGCGCCGCATCAGCGGCCTTGAGCAGGGCATCGAGAACCCCATCATCCGCACGGTCCTCTACCAGGGCGCCTTCTTCACCTTGCTGTTGTTCGTCGGCTTCGCGCTGTTCATGCATGAAGTGGCGCGCCGCTGCCATGCCGGCATCTGGCTGCTGATGCTGGGCTGGCTGATCCTGCTCAACACCTCAGAGAGCCTGGCGTCGAAGACGACGCTCATGACCAAATTCGTGGTGATCGCTCTGGTGCTGTATCGGCCGGTGCGGGGTGGGGTGAGGCAAAAGGTGCGCGGGCTGAACCCCCGCAGTTAGCGTCAGGCCTCCGCTTTTCGTCATCCCAGGGTCTGCGCCGCGTCGCTTCGCTCCTTGCTCCGCCCTGGGATGACGAAGATCTGGACGGTCGGCGTTATTGCTCCGCCATCCTCAACCCCAGCGCCTCGACCATCGCCGGGTCCAGCGCGCGGGTTTTGTCGTCCATCATGCCCATGCCGTCGAAGAGGTCCCAGAAGGCCCAGGGAAAGCCGGCGGCCTCGGCGCTTTGCCTGACATCGGAAATGTAGCGGGCGCGGTCGGGGTTGGGTGCCGCCACGTAACGCGCGTCGGTGCGCAGTGCGCCGAATTCGCCCATGATGACGCGCTGCGGCGCGATGCCGTTTCTGTCGGCCCAGTCGCGCGCCTGGCTGAGATATTTGTCGATGAACCAGCGGTCGGGCTGGGCGTCGAAATAGACCTTCAGCACGCGCTCGGTCTCCGCGTAGGCCGCCTTCTTGTCCGCTTCGGAGGTTTCGGTATCCGCGGCCATGCGCGCCCGGACGGAGGCCAGCGTCTGTTCGAGCGAGCCCGCCGAGGCCGGCCACGGCACATTGTTCAGCGCGCGGTAGACGGGCTCGCGCATCCACGGCGCGCCCTGGTGGCTGAACAGATAGGGCTCGTAGAAGTGGAAGGTGAACAGGATCGGCTCGAAGGCCGCCAGCGGCGCCGGATCGAGCGCGGCCAGCCCGCTCACCATCGAGCCGCAGCCGCCGGTGACGACCAGCGGCAAGGCCTGGGATGACGATCTCGCCGCCGTCAGCAGGGATGCCTGAACCTGCGACCAGACGTTGGAATCGCAGGACTGCGCCGGTTCGTTGACCGGCTCCAGCGCGACCATTCCGGGTGTGAACCGGTCCAGAATGCCGGCAAGTTCGCCGACCAGCGCCCGATAGGCCGCGAATTCGGGTGCCGCGGTGCTGGAGACCATGCGGTCGGGGTTCCAGTAATGGGTGGCGCCGTTGGCCTGGACGTTGACGACGATGCCGAGACCGGCGTCGATCGTGGCGGCGACGGCGGGGTCCAGCATATCCAGCAATTTGCCGCGCGTGGTGGCGTCGGCGGCCAGGAACGGGCCGGGATCGACGGGCAGGCGGATGAAATCGAGCCCGGTGGCACGTAGCCGGCGGAGGTCGTCTGGGGTTGGCACCGGCCGCTGCGACTGGAAGGGCGGCCAGTCATAGTCGGTGCGCGGGGCGGGGAATTCACGCGTCAGCGCAAACCAGGGCCAGGCGTTGACGCCGCGGCGGAAACGCCATTCGCCGCTGGCGGCAAGCGCGGACGGCGCGGGAAGCTGCGCCATCGCCGCGGGCACCAGCGCCGTCGACAGCGCGGCGCGCAGCAACCGCCGCCGCGACCAGCCCGTCATACGGCGCCGGGCGAGGGGCGGTCGATTGCCGTTGTCCGCTCCGATGTCACCCCAAGAAGCCGGTAGGCTTCATCCTCATAGGCCAGCAGCACATCCTCCCAGCGGAAGGCTTCGCGGGCGCGCGTCCTGGCGGCTTCACCGCAGGCCTTGACCAGCGCGTCATCCTCCATCGCCTGCCGCATCCGCTCGGCGCAGCTTTGCGTATCGGTGAAGTGGACGGCTGCGGCCCCGGCGACCCACCTGTTGTAGGGATTGTCGTGCGCGATCACCATGTTGCCGGCGGCCAGCGCCTCGACCAGCGACGGGTTTGTGCCGCCGACGGTGTGGCCGTGCATGTAGGCGCGCGCGTGATACCTCAGCGCCTTCACCGCCGCCTGATCGTAGATGGCGCCCGGCAGCACCACCGAGGCGTTCGCGGCCTTGCGGATGGCGACATGATAGGGATTCTGGTCGGAGAGCGTGCCCAGAACCACCAGCTTCATGTCGCGTTTCTGGCTGCAGAAGGCTTCGACGATGGGCAGGATGTTGTTGTCGGGCTCGATGCGCGCGATCGAGATGAGGTATTTTCCAGGTTCGAGCCCGAGCGCGCGTACTGGCGCCTCGGGCGCCGACGTCACCGGGTCGGCGCCATAGGTGATGGTGGCAATGGCGCTGCGCGGCCGGCGCGTCGCCAGGTGATCGGCGATGACAGGATGGTCGGCGACCAGCCGGTGCGAAGCCCAGGCGCCGATCCATTCATTGAGCCAGAACCAGGTGCGCGCCGCTGGTCCCCATTTCGGGCGGCGCCACTCGATGCCGTCCATATTGGTGATGATCTTGCGCCGCATCAGCCTGAGCCAGGTCAGGAAGACCGCGCCATTATAGCCGAGCACCAGGCAGACGCCGGGCCGGCGCGCGGCGTCGAGCACGCACTGCCAGTCGAATTCCAGCGTCGCGCGCGGTCCTTTCGAGGCGACCTGGATGTGGATCAGGTCGATGCCGCGCCAGCTGTCGAGGCGCACCCGCTGGTCGACCCGTTCGACCTCTTCCTGACAGTAGACGCCGACCTTCCAGCCGCGTGCGACCAGGAAAAGGGCCAATTTCTCGGCGAAGGTCTCGAAGCCGCCATGAGCCGCGGGAATGCCGCGCGTTCCCAGGATCAGGATGGAAGGCTGTTCCGGTTTCATGGCTGCTGGTACTTTCAGGTCCGCTCGATCCGTGATGCGAGGCTGTGTCATCTCAGAACCGCAGCCTAGCGATATCCATGCCAGACCGGGTTCCGGCCATCATCGCACCGGGGTTGTAAAATATTTCTTCCAACCGCCGGAGTTGTTTCACTATCGGTCAACTTTCCGCACGTATGTGTATCGAAACGAGGCAATGCCGGGGCCGGCCGGCCCGCAGATGGGTACATTAGCCCGGTATGATCCTTGCTGATGGACTTCTGCGCGCCGGAATCGGCGGAGGGCGTGCAGCATTGGTGTGGTGATCCCGTTCATGACCACACTCGCAACCAGTGAAGTCCAAAGGGGTGTTTCCGGTCGCCGGTACCGTCAGGCGGCGGGATCGTCACACCACCCCTGACAGAAAGATGCATGTGAAGATGCGGATTGCCTGCATCCACCAGGGCTACGAACTCTACGGCTCCGACCGCAGCTTCGCGGAGAGCGTGGCGGCGCTGCGCGCCGCGTTTCCGTCCGCCGACATCGAAGTGGTCCTGCCGCGCGGCGGGCCGATCCTGCGGATCCTGGAACCTCATGCCAGCCGGATCGTCTTTGAACCGCTCTGGGTGCTGAGGCGTCAGGCGATGCTGCGGCTGGCGACCATCGAGATGGCGCGGCTGCCGGTCGCGCTGTGGCGGGCATGGCGGCGCCTGCGCGATTGCGACCTGGTCTACGTCAACACCTCGATCGTCGCCGACTATGCGCTGGCCTCGCGCCTGCTGCCGACGAAGGCCCTGCTGCACATCCACGAGATTCCCGAAGGCGTGCTGCGCCGGATCCTGGTCGGGTTGATGCATTGGAGCCGTGCCGATCTCATCTTCAACTCGCGCGCCACGCGCGCCGCGTTCGGCGATCCCAAATCCGCGCGCTCATACGTCGTCTACAACGGCGTTGCCGGCCCGGCGGCGGCCGAGGCGATGACCTATGACGGCAAGCGCCCGCTACGGGTGCTGCTGCTTGGCCGCATCAACCGGATCAAGGGCCAGGAAGTGCTTCTGGAGGCGATCGCCTCGATGCCGGCGGAGCTGAAGTCGAGGATCGAGGTGCGGCTGGTCGGCGGCGCTTTCGAAAGCGTCGAGCGCGAGCGCGCCTTGGCCGAACTGGTCGGGACCATGGGGCTGGCCGATCAGGTCAGCACCTTGCCTTTCATCTCCGACCCTTCCGAGCATTACCGCTGGGCCGATATCGTCACCGTGCCGTCGCGGCGCCCGGAATCGCTCGGCCGCGTCGCCATCGAGGCGATGGCCTATGGCCGGCCGCCTCTGGTGTCGGCGATCGGCGGACTGGTCGAGGTGGTCAGCGACGGCGAGACCGGCTGGCATGTTCCGCCTGACAATGCCCCCGCGCTTGCCGCGAAATTGCAGGAGATCGTCCTTGCCCCTGAAGCCTGGCGCGGGTTCGTCGCCGCCGGGCGCAAGCGCTACGAGACGATGTTCAGCGAGCCGGTCGCGGCCGCGGCGATCGCCGCGATCGCCGCCGACAAACTGAAGACGGCCATGGCAAGGCCGGGCAAGGCGGCAACCACCCGCCAGGCGGAGACGCAGCCGTGAAGTTCCCCGTCCATCTGGTGCGGCGCCTCGTGCTGATGATCGGCGGCGAGGCAATGCAGAGCGGCTTCCACTTCGCCCTCAACCTCGCGCTGCTGCACATGCTGTCGGCCCAAGGCTACGGCCTTTTCGCCCTCGCCATGGTGATGGGCGGCGTCGGCCTGTCCTACATCAGGTCGCTCACCGCCGTCCCCGCCTCGATATGGATGAGCAAGAGCAGCAACAGGGCCGGCGTCGATGCCCATGACGTGGCCTTCGGAACGGCGGCGCTGGTGGTGGCGCTGCTGATGGCCGCCGGCACGGCTATCCTGATGCATCTCCTGGGCGACCCAAGCGGCATTGCCGCCGGCTGCTTCGTCGGCGCCTGGTCGCTGCGCAGCCATATGCGCACGGCATTCTTCACGCGTCGCCAGCAGGTGGTCGTCTCCATCAGCGACGCCGCCTTCACGATCGCCGGCACCGTGCTCACCGGGCTGGCGATCTGGTTTGCCACGGACGTGCTGCAGACCGTGTTCTACGCCCTTGCGGCGGCAAATCTATTTGGCATCTTCGTCCTGGTCCGGCTGGCTGGCCGCAGGGTTCGCGTCAGTTTCCGCATGCCAACGCGCCGGCGCTACACCAGGCTCTGGCGCCAGCTGTGCTGGTCGGCCTTCAGCGCGACCACCACCAACATCCAGGGTCAAAGCCTGGCGCTGCTGGTCGCGGGCATTGCCGGACCGGCCGCCTACGCGCCGCTGGCGGCGGTCCTCGTGCTGTTCGCGCCGCTGCGCATCATCAGCCTTGCCTTCGTGAACATGACGCAGCCGGAACTCGCGAAGCTGATGCAGGCCAACGAAACGCGCCGCGTCTGGGCGCAGGCGAAGATCTGGTCGCTCGTCATGGGGCTCGGCGGCCTGGCCTATGGATGCGCCATCATGTTCGTCCTGCCGATGATAAAATCCCAGGCTCTGCAGGATGCCTCGGTCGGGTTCATCGGGCTTTTCGTGATCGCGAATTTCGTGCCGATCATGCTCTACATCATGCCCCGCATCGTGCTCGAGATCTTCGGCGATTTCCGGATCGTCGCGTTCATCACGATGGGCGGCGCGATCGTCGGGCTGGCGCTGATCGCGATCCTGCTGGCCGTCGCGTCCCCGCCATGGGCGCTGCTGGGCTCGGCGGTCTCCGAGACCTTCGTGCTCGTGGCATCATGGTATTTCGCGCATCACCGCATGTGGAACATCGAGCATCCGGACCAGCAGCGGTATAGCCGCCTGGGCTCCTGGCGACGGGCGGTCACATTCGCCGCGGCAAAGCGATAGGAGAAGGATGTGGCAGAACAGGCAGTGCACATTGCCGCGGTGGCCGACTTGCCCGACGGGCAGGCTTCTCATCCCGCCATCGTCGCGGCGAACGACGCCTACACGGCGCGGTTGCACACCAGTCTCGAAGCGGTCAGGCCGCTCTGGCTGCGCTTCCAGACGGATGGCGTCTGCACCGCCCACCAGCATTTCGCGTGGGTGGAGGGGATCGTGGCGCGGCTGATGCCGGCAGGCGCGGAGCCGCTCATCGTCGAAGTGAACAACGCGGTGACGGGCGCGCCCTTGATGTTGGTGCCGCTGATGCTGCGGCCAGCCTTCCACCATCGGGTGATCGAATGGCTGAGCTGTGGCGTCTGCGACTATTCGGCACCGCTGCTGGCCGATGCGAGCGCGTGGACGGCGCAATCCGCGCAGGCCGCGTGGGCGGCGGTGCGTTCCGTGCTGCCGGCGGCGGACCGCGTCAACATCCTGGGAATTCCGCGGCGGATCGGCGGCGTCGCCAACCCGCTGGCGCTGCTTCCGGCAACGCGCGATTCCCTCCAGACCACCTTCGGCCTGGCCATCGACGGCGAGCCGGAAACCGTCCTCAAGCGCCTGTGCAGGCCATCCTTCGTCAAGGAATTCGGCAAGGACTGGCGCCGGCTCGAACGGCTCGGCGGCGTGGAGCTGGTCGAGGCCGCCACGCAGGCCGAAGTGGAGCAACTCTTCGGCGAACTGATCCGCATGCGGCTCAGCCGCTTTCGCGAGCTTGGCCGCTTCGACTTGCTGACGCAGGAGGCGGTTGTCGATTTCTACCGCAACGCCGCCCTGCAGGGTCTGCCGGACGGATCGGTGCGGCTCTTCGGGCTGCGCGTCGGCGATGCCCTGATAGCCGTCCAATATGCGGTGGTCCATCAAGGGACTGTTCATGCTCTGCTGATAGCTATGGACCAGAGCGTGGTGCCCAATGTCTCGCCGGGCCTCCTGATCATGGGCCGGCTGATAGGCTGGGCGCGCGAGCGGCGGTTCGATTATTTCGACCTGTCGGTCGGCGACCAGAGCTACAAGGAACGCATGGGCGCCAAGGCTTCGGTGCTGGCCGAACTACGCCATGGGTTGACGGTGCGGGGCCGTGTCGCGAGCGCCGCCATCGAACTGCGCAACCGGACCGAGGCCTTCGTGCGTTCCAACCCCCGGCTGCGCAGCGCGGCCCAGGGGATGATGCGGGGTTTGCGGCGTCTTCGCGGAGGATGACGAGGGCGGGCCTGAACGACGGGAGAAGGACGTGGCAGGCCAGGCAATGCGAATAGTAGCGGTAGCGGATCAAGCGGGCCAACCGGCTTCCCCCGATGTCGTCGGTCTGGGCGCCATCGCGCACTATACGGCGCGTCTGCACTCCAGCTTCGACAGCGTAAGGCCGCTGTGGCAGCGCCTTGAGGCGACCGGCCTCTGCACCGGCCATCAAGGCCTTGCCTGGGTGGAAGGGATCGCCAAGCGGCTGATGCCCGGAAGTGCCGAGCTGCTGGTCGTCGAGGTCAACGACGCCGTCACGGGCGCGCCGGCCATGTTGCTGCCCCTGATGCGGCGCCGGGCGCTTGGACACCATGTCATCGAATGGCTGAGCTGCGGCGTGTGCGATTACTCAGCGCCGCTGCTGGCCGATGCGAGACCCTGGACCAGGCAAGGTGCCGATGCGGCATGGGTAGCGGTCCGCGCCGTGCTGCCGCCGGCGGACCGCATTCACATCGCGGGCATTCCGCGACAGATCCACGGCGTCGCCAATCCGCTGGCGCTGCTTTCGGCGACGCGCGACTCCATCCAGATCGCCTCGGGCCTGGCCATGCATGGCGAGCCGGCGACGCTGATCAAGCGCATCTGCAAATCGTCCTTCGCCAAGAATTTCCACAAGCACTGCCGCCGCTTCGAACAGATGGGCAGGCTCGACCTGGCCGAGGCCGAGACACCGGATATGGTGGAAAAGCAGTTCGCGACGCTGCTGGAACTCAGGCTCAATCGCTTCCGCGAGCTCGGGCGTTTCGACCTGCTGACGCAGGCACCGGTCGTCGAGTTCTATCGCAACGCCGCCCTGCAAGGCCTGTCCGACGGCTCGGTGCGGCTGTTCGGGCTGCGTGTCGGGCAAACCTATCTCGCCGTCATCTACGTGCTGGTCATGAAGGGCACCTTGCATGCGCTTCTGCTCGGGATCGACCACGACGCGGTGCCCAACGCCTCGCCGGGCCTGACGACAATCGGCAAGCTGATGATGTGGGGGGTGACGCAAGGGCTCGGCTATTTCGACCTGTCGGTCGGCAGCCAGGGCTACAAGCAGCATATCGGCGCTTCAAGCTCGGTACTGGCGGAGTTGTGCGAGCCGATCACGCTGCGGGGCAGCGGGGCGACCGCCTATATCAAGCTGCGCAACAGGATCGAGCTTTTCGTGCGCTCCAAGCCGGAACTGTACAAGGCCGTGCAGGGTGTGATGCGCCGGTTGCGGCGATTGAAGACTTGACGAACGGCTCCCGAAGCGGCTTCGGGAGCAGGAATTGATGGCCGTGCGCGATGAGGTGATGGTTCAGAGCGGCTCGGTGTCGAAGAGCAGCATCGTCACCAGATCGTCATCGCTGGCGAACTTTCGCCGGTCCTCCGCGCAGGCCCGGCCGATCTCGCTGGCAAAGGCCGTGCGAATGGCCTCCGGACTGTCGAAATAGAGGATGGCGACCCTGTAGGGCGTCTCGCCCGGCAGGACATTCATGATCGGCGAACGGCTGATCTCGTAGCGCCGCAGTCCGGGCAATTGCTTGGCCAGCGGCACGTGAATGTCGTGATAATGGCGCTCGAAGGCGACGGGATCGGCGGGGGTTTTGTAGATGACGAGCATCTTGGCCATGGTGGTGCTCCCTGTTTGAGGTGATCGCGCCGCGTCGGCGCCGCACCAATGTCGTTCGCCGGGAGCGGATTTCGACAGGCATGCCGGATTTTCGCAGGACCGGCGGCATGGCCCCGCGCCCGAAATTGACAGGACTGCTTGTCTCCGTCATCCTTGAGCCCAGTCGCCCGATGTGTGAGGGCGACCGAGGGCAGCGTCATGTTCAGTCCCGTAACCAGCCAGAATGCCAAGCGCGCCGCGGTGCGCAAGGCGCTCGACGCCCACAAGGTCTACATCACCGCACAGAGCTTTTCGGACGGTG
Organism: Mesorhizobium loti; assembly: GCF_013170705.1. Lineage (NCBI taxonomy): Bacteria > Pseudomonadati > Pseudomonadota > Alphaproteobacteria > Hyphomicrobiales > Phyllobacteriaceae > Mesorhizobium > Mesorhizobium loti. The sequence goes on from NZ_CP033334.1 coordinate 3,335,887, forward strand.
CCTACAAGGCACGGGTGCTGGTCGACGGCGAGGCCTACTGGGTGGATGAGTTCCGGCTGAGCCAACTGCAGCAGGGCCTGTCGCCGGCCGAGCTCGAACTGACGCCGGCCACCGACGATTGAGAGCGTGATTTCCATCGGTTCCGGAACGCGGCGGTTGCTCCCGCTCGCCAAACGCCTTGGGCGCTGACCCATGCCGGCTCCCGCCAAACTCAAGACCTATCGCGCCAAGCGCGAATTCTCCAGGACGCCAGAGCCGGCGGGCGGGCTCATTGCCGGCGGCGGCAACCGCTTCGTCGTCCACAAGCACCACGCCACGGCGGACCACTATGACCTGCGCCTGCAGGTCGGCGATGTGCTGAAGAGTTGGGCGGTGCCACGCGGGCCTTCGCTCAACCCGGCCGACAAGAGGCTGGCGGTGGAGACCGAGGACCATCCGCTCGAATATATCGACTTCGAGGGCGTCATCCCCGAGGGCGAGTATGGCGGCGGGCCGATGATCGTATGGGACGCCGGCACATGGGCGCCGATGGACGATGTGGAGAAGAGCCTGAGGACCGGCGCCTTCAAGTTCCGGTTGGCCGGCGACAAGCTCAATGGCGGCTGGATGCTGACGCGCCTGAAGCCCAAGCCCGGCGAGGACGCGGAGAAGAAAAACTGGCTGCTGTTCAAGGAGCGCGACCTTGCCGCCGACACGGCGCTGAACATCCTCGAAGCGCGGCCGGAAAGCGTGAAATCGGGATTGCGCATCGAGGAGCTGGCGGCGGCGGCGAAGCCGGCCGCGAAGTCCGCGCCCAAGCCGGGTTCGCTGAAACCAAGCACGCTGCCTGGCGCCGTCAAGGCACCGGCGCTCAGCCGCATCGAGCCGCAGCTGGCGACGCAGGTGCCAAAGCCGCCGGGCGGCGAAAGCGTTGCCGAGAACACGAACGAGCCCTGGCTGCACGAGATCAAGTTCGACGGTTACCGCACCATGGCGCATGTTTCCGACGGGCAGGTGCGGTTGATCACCCGTGGCGGCATAGACTGGACAAGACGCTACGGCGACCTGCCGCACGCCTTCGCCAAATTGCCGTGCCGCGAGGCGATCATCGATGGCGAGATCGTCGTGCTGGATGGCCGGGGCATCAGCCGCTTCGCGCTGCTGCAGGACGCGCTGGCCGAAGGCGCCGGCAGCAAGCTGCATTTCTATGCCTTCGATCTCCTGCATCTCGACGGCTGGGACCTGACGAAGGTGCCGCTCATCCGGCGCAAGGCGATGTTGGGCGAGTTGCTCGCCGGTCTCGGCGCCAATTCCGCCATCCAGTTCTCCGACCATGTCGAAGGCTCGGGGCAGGGGCTTTACGACCAGGCGACGGAGCTCGGGCTGGAAGGCGTCGTGTCCAAGCGCGCCAATGCCATCTACCAGAGCGGCCGCACCAAGAGCTGGACCAAATGCAAGGCGCTGCAGAAGGACGATTTCGTCATCGCGGGCTACACGACCTCGCAAGCGGCGGAAGGGCTGGCCGCACTTGGCATGGCCGAGTGGGAGGACGGCGAACTGCACTATCGCGGCAAGGTCGGCACCGGCTTCGACCGCGATACGGCGGAGGATTTGCTGGCCCGGCTGGAGCCGCTGACGTCAGGCGCGTCCGCGCCCGAAGGCGTGCCGCGCGAAATCATGCGCGAGATGCATTGGGTGAAGCCGCTGTTTTCGGCGCGCATCCACTATGCCAACCGCACGGCGGACAATTCGTTGCGCCATGGCGTGTTTCGCGGCCTCAGGGATGTCGGCCTGTCGACGCCGGTCTCGGCCAAGCGCAAGCGGCTGATATCCGAGGCGGACCTCGCCACCATCTGGGTGACCAATCCGGAGCGGCGGCTGTTCGGCAAGACCGGGCCGACCAAGCTCGACATCGCCGTCTATTACGCGCTGGTGGGCGATTTCATGCTGCCGCACATCCTCGGCCGGCCGGTGTCGCTGGTGCGCTGCCCGACCGGCCTGCCCAAGGATTGCTTCTTCCAGCGCCACGCCTTCACCGGCATGCCGCCCTCGGTGGTGACGTTCCAGTCGACCAATTCCGAAGGCGAAACCAAATCCTATCTCTCGGTCGAAGGCGCCAAGGGCTATCTGGCGCTGGCGCAGTTCGGCGTCGTGGAGTTCCACACCTGGGGCACGCACCGCGCCAGTCTCGACAAGCCCGACCAGATCGTCTTCGACCTCGACCCGGGCGAGGGGATTTCGTGGCGCGAGGTGGTGGAGGCGGCCGTCCACATCAAGGGCGAGCTGGAGGGGCTGGGGCTGGTGCCTTTCGCCAAGACGTCCGGCGGCAGCGGCATCCATATCACCGTGCCGGTTACGCCAAGGCAGAACTGGAAGAAACTGCACCAGGCGACCAGCGCGATCGCCACGCATCTGACGGCAACCGCGCCCGACACCTTCACCACCACCATGGGCAAGGAAAACCGCAAGAAGCGCATCTTCATCGACTACCACCGCAACGCGCGCGGCCACACCTCCGCCGCGCCCTATTCGCTGCGCGCCCGCACCAATCTGCCGGCCTCGACGCCGGTGAGCTGGAGCGACCTGGAAGCGATCGATGCTCCGCAGGATCTGAACTATTCGTCGCTGCCGGGCTTGCTGGAGACGTCGGGCGATCCGTGGGCTGAGATCGACGAGTTTGCGCGGGATTTGCCGACACTGCGTTCGTCATCCTAGGGTCTGCGCCGCGTCGCTTCGCTCCTTGCTTCGCCCTAGGATGACGAAGCCTCGAGGCGTTCGGCCAATCACCAGCGCCTAAACCGCCATCGACGCTTCCGACAATTTGAATTATTCTCTCCCCGCGACCTGAAAAGACGCAGCGGAAGATTTCGTCAGGGATTTGCCGGTATTGTGCGGGGTCGGTGTAGGATTTCCACGGCGCCAATCGTCCTTCGGACGAAAGCGCTGCGGAGAGCATGATCCCAAAAAGCGGGAACCGGTTTTTGGACAAGATCATGCTCAGTCGAAAATGTCAGTGCATGGCCGCGTAGGAGTGTATCATGGCGCCCAGGGCAAGTTGGAAGGGTTATCTCAAGCTCAGCCTCGTCAGCTGTCCGGTGCGGTTATACCCCGCGACCAGCGCGAGCGAACGCATCTCGTTCAACCAGCTGCACAAGAAGACCCACAACCGCATCAACATGAAGCCCGTCGATCCCGAACTCGGGTTGGTCGAGCGCTCGGATCTGGTCAAGGGTTACGAGTACGAGGACAAGCAGTACATCATCATCGATGATGCCGACCTCGACGCGGTGCGCATCGAATCCAATCACACGATGAACATCGAGGCCTTCGTCGACGAGGGCGAGGTCGACGTCATCTACCAGGACGCGCCCTACTACCTGGCGCCGGATGGGGCGATGGCGGAGGAGACGTTCGCCGTGCTGCGCGAGGCGATGCGCAAATCCGGCAAGCTGGCGATCGCGCGGCTGGTGCTGTCCAGCCGCGAACGGGTGGTGACGATCGGCGCACGCGAGAACGGCATGTTCGTGTGCACCTTGAGAAACCCGAACGAAGTGCGTGGCACGGCTGAATATTTCGGCAACATTCCGGCCGGCAAACCGGACCCGGAAATGCTTGAACTCGCCGAAGCGCTGATCAAGCAGAAGGAAACCACCTTCGATCCGAAGAATTACGAGGACCGCTATGAGATCGCGCTGATGGCGATGATCCGCGAGAAGCTCAAGGGCCACAAGCCGATCATCGCGGCGGCGCCCGAGCGCGGCAATGTCATCAACCTGATGGATGCGCTGAAGGCCAGCCTGTCGCAGTCGAAGCCGCCGGCCAAGTCGAAGAGCAAGGCCGACGAGGCGGCGAAGCCTGCCGCCAAGAAGGCGGCAGCGGGCGGGGCTCCTGAAAATCCGCTGAAGGCCAGTCTGCTGAAGGCGGTCGGCAAGAGCAAGAAATGACGGCACCGGCCGTCGCGGGCGGCGTCTTCGGCACGATCGGCGCGCTGGCGGCGTTTCCGCTCAGGCTCGCCGCTCGCGAGGTCGAGCGCCGGCATGGCCAGCTCAGGCGCGGCATCACCCGGCGCACCACGCATGTCGTGTTCGGCCGTACGCTTCTCGCCAAGGCTGGCCTCACGAAAAACGGCGATGCCGGGATCGAGCGCCGCGTCGCCGCCGAACGTGCGGCAGGGCGCATCCTGATCAGCGAGAACGGCTTCTTGCGCCTGCTCGGCTTGATGATGGCGCCGGAAGCATCGTCGCTGTCCCGGCAGTCGCTGATCGACCAGTCTCGGCTGTCCGGCGACAACCTCGATCTGCTGTCGCTCTTCGACGCGTTCGAGCATGATGCGGAGCCCTATTCCTTCCGCGACCTGATCCTGGCGCGCAAATATGCCGGGCTGGTGGCCAGCGGCGCGACTTGGGGAGCGATCGCGCGCTCCGTGCACCGCTCCGGCCCGGTGGCTTCGCTCACCGCCAAGTCGCTCGCTGTCGGCTCGCAGCATGGCCGCGCCGACGGGATCTATCTCGAGGGCGGCCAGAGCGAACTCGACGGGCAGTTGCTGTTTGACCTGGGCAGCGCGCCACAAGGCGACGACACGCTGGAAGACCTGTTCGCCGAGGCAGAAGCGGTGGAGGAGGGGGGCGACCATGAAGGTGCCGCCGCGCTCTACCAGCGTTGCCTCGCCATCGACCCGAATGACGCCATCGCCGCCTTCAACCGCGCCAACTGCCTGCGCGCCGCCAGCCACGCGGCCGATGCCGCGCATGATTATGCCAGGGCGATAAAACTCGACCCCGCTTTCGTCGAAGCCTGGTTCAACCTCGCCGGACTGATGAGCGAGCAAGGCCGCGACGCCTCGGCGCGACGGCACCTGCAGAAGGCGATCGCTCTCGACAAGGCCTATGCCGACCCGGTGTTCAACCTGGCACGGCTGGAATTCGACGCCGGCAATCTGCCTGAGGCGCGGCGGCTGTGGGTGCGGTATCTGGAACTCGACGCGGAGTCCGAATGGGCGGGGGTGGCGGCCAAGGGCGTGCAGTTCGTGGATATGCAGTTGGCGCGGACGGCGGGTTGAGGCCCTTTCCTTCTCCCCTTGTGGGAGAAGGTGGATCGGCGCGCCAGCGCCGAGACGGATGAGGGGTGCTGGAAGGAATGAGAGGTTGACGAGCTTGTTGTTTGCAGAGGCGTTGATGACCGTGTGCGCCAAGCTGGAACACCCCTCATCCAACCGAGCTTCGCTCGGTCACCTTCTCCCAAAAGGGGAGAAGGGGTCGTCAACGCCGGAGTTTCCATGACCAGCTTCCTCTTCGACGGCTTCGACACCGCCCCCGCCACCATCCTGCTCGCCCACGGCGCGGGCGCATCGATGGATTCGCCCTCCATGACCGCCACCGCCAAGGCCCTGGCCGCCGCGGGCTTCCAGGTGGCGCGCTTCGAATTCCACTATATGGCGGCGCGCCGCTACGGCCAGCGCAAGCCGCCGCCGCGCGCCGAGACGGTGAACCCGGAATACGTCAAGGCGATCGCCGACTTGCGCGCCAGGGGCGTGACCGGGAAGCTGATCATCGGCGGCAAGTCGATGGGCGGGCGCGTCGCTTCCATGGTCGCGGACGAGATGTTCGCCAAGGGCGAGATTTCGGGGCTGGTCTGCCTCGGCTATCCCTTCCATCCGCCCGGCAAACCTGATCAGTTGCGCACGAAGCATCTGATAGGCCTGAAGACGCCGACGCTGATCTTCCAGGGCACGCGCGACGAGTTCGGCACGCGCGACGAGGTGGCCGGTTATGGGCTGTCCGATGCGATCGAGGTGGTGTGGCTGGAAGATGGCGACCATGATCTCAAGCCGCGCAAGAGCATTTCCGGATTTTCGGCGGCGGATCATCTGAAGACGCTGGCGGAGACGGTGAGGGCGTGGGCGGGCAGGCTTTAGGGCGCGTACGCCTCGCACCCTTTTCGACAGTCGGCGCCGCCCCTCATCTGGCTGCCGCCATCTTCTCCCCGTAAACGGGGCGAAGGGCGCTCTCGTCGCCGGTTTTCGCCAATCGCCAACGTTTCAGAAATGGCGTGGCGATGCGGCCAGCCTCTTTCTCCCCGTTTACGGGGAAAAATGCCCGGCAGGGCAATGAGGGGCAGCGCCACCATCTGCAATTGGCGGAGGCCTAGGGCATTTCACCGTTTCACGGAAACGGCGAACTGCTCTAACTCATTGTTTTAACGCAACTCCGGACGGAAAGCCGTTTCACACTTTTCCTGGAATTGCTCTAGGAACCCGTTTCGTCAGCCCCTTGCGACCGTCTTCCGTTTCCTGCTTTCATGCACTGAATGAAAATCGCCACCTTCAACATCAACAACATCAACAGCCGGCTGGAAAACCTTCTGGCGTGGCTGGCGGCCGCAAAACCCGATGTCGTCTGCCTGCAGGAACTCAAGGCGCGCGATATGCAGTTTCCGCGCACCGCGCTCGCCGATGCCGGCTACGGCGCGGTGTGGAAGGGGGAGCCGACCTGGAATGGCGTCGCCATCCTCGCGCGCGGCGCGGAACCGGTGCTGACCCGCGACGCCTTGCCCGGCGACGATACCGACAAACAGAGCCGCTACATCGAGGCAGCGGTGAACGGCATCGTCATCGCCTGCCTCTACGCGCCGAACGGCAATCCGCAGCCGGGGCCGAAATTCCAGTACAAGCTCGCCTGGCACAAGCGCCTGGAAGCGCATGCCGAACAGCTTCTCGACACCGGCCTGCCTGTCGTGCTGGCCGGCGACTACAACATCGTGCCCGAGCCGCGCGACATCTACACCACGCGCTCCTATGACGACAACGCGCTCGTGCAACCGGAGAGCCGGGCAGCGTTCGCTGCCCTCATCGAGCAGGGCTGGGTCGACGCGCTGCGAAAAGTCTATCCGAAGGAGACGCTCTATACTTTCTGGGATTACCGCCGTAACCGCTGGCAGCGCGATGCGGGTTTGCGGCTCGACCACATCCTTTTGTCAAAAACGCTCGCCCGCCGGCTGAAGGGGGCGGGCATCGACCGCGACGTGCGCGGACAGGACGGCGCCAGCGACCATGCGCCTGTCTGGGTGGAGCTGAAGTGAGCGGCCGCGCGACAATCGTCACACGAACAAGCAATGCCAACGCGTAGACCGCTTCAGCGGCCTATCCGTGCTCGCCGTCAATCCAGCCCCAGCGGTGTTGGTCGATCAGGTTCCGAGGCTCAATCTATTAGGACCGGCGGAGCCGAGGCGGTAGCCGTGACCGATTTCAGATTGCCCCTTTTGACCAGGACGGGCCGTTCATAGGTTTTCTTCATGTTTCAAGCTCTCGACAATGGCGATGGCGTAAAATCATTTAAAGCGTCATATCAACACCGTTGACAGCCAGGCCATGCCGGAAAATCCGGCGAAGGCGCGATATTCTTATTGCGGCGAGGGTGTCGAGGGCACCGCAGCGACGATGGATTTCAGATTGTCCTTCTTGACCAATACGGGCCGTTCATAAATCTTCTTCATAACGCAAGCTCTCCACTATATCCCACGAGGACAGTGACACAACGCCGCCTGGTGTCAATATTTCGCCGGGGATAGTCCAACGCGTATCAGTGATGACTGTGGCAAATTAACACCGGTTCTTTTTGTGGCGATTGATCAAGCCGAAGAACACATTTTTGCGCCGCGACGCAGGCGGTCGTGATCAGCTTCGAACTGATCTCTTGATCGAGGTCACTAGCCGATCTTCTTCGGGATTTCAGACGCATCCATCCGTCGCATGCGGGCACCGATGCGTTTTGCGATAGACGGTTGACGCTGGTAGTCTGGCCCGAGAGCCAGGCGAGGGGAAGCGCGATGAACAGATTGGCTGACAGGTTGGCTGCGCTTGTCCTTGCCGCGCTTGCGATCGCCTGCCTGGCGCTGGTCTCTCCGCTGCTCGGCGCTGTTGCCTCGCATGGCTTTTCCGGGCCGGGCGCGGATTTGCCCCGGTTGGCGGCTTTCTCCGTGGCGGCACTTGCCTGCCTGCTCGGCGCGGTGCTGTTCTGGGCCGGTCTGTTGCCGGGGCGGCCGGCGCATCTGGGCGGGACACCGCTGTTCGGCCGCGCGGCCGAGGTGCGGGAGACCGGCAGGCCCGGCCTGCGCAAGATCTTTTTCGCCTTGCCGTTGATCGTGCTGGCGGCGCTGGCCGCCGACCGGTTCGGCCCGTGGCATGATGGCGGCGGCGAGGTTGCCAGCCAGCCGAGCGAACCGCCAAATGAACCGAAGACGGCTGAACCCAAGCCCAGTGAGCCCAAGCCAGATCAACCCAAACTTGCCGAGCCCAAACCCGGCGAACCAAAAGGCCAGGACGTGGCCGCCGCGCCATTGGCAGCGGAGCCGGCACCCGCGCCTGCACCGCAACCAGCTCCGCCGCCGGTAGCCGCCAACCCGCCGCCGGCACCGGTGCCGCCAGCGCCGCCCGTGGCCGTACCGCCACCCGCTCCCGTCGCGCCGGCGCCGCCGGAGGTCGCGGTCATTCCGCCGCCCACGGTGGCGCCGTTGCCGCCACCGCCGCCGGCGGTCCCAACGCAGCCCGACGGCCATCGCGACGCGGTCGTGTGGCTGGCGGTGGCGCCCGACGGCCAATCGATCATGAGCGCCAGCACCGACCATCTGATCAAGCTGTGGGACATTGGCGGCAAGCACCTGATCCGCAACCTCGGCGTCCACAAGGACATGGCGCGCACGGCGCTCTACATGCCCGACGGCGTCAGCGCGCTGACGGGGGGCGACGACGGCGAGATCGTGCTGCGCAAACTCGCCGATGGCGCCGTGCTGCATGTCTTCCAGGCCGGCCAGAATGGCGGCGTCAACAAGCTGGCGATCAGCCCGGACGGCAAGCGCGCCGTCAGCGGACACGATACCGGAAACGTCATCGTCTGGGATCTCGTCGACGATTCGGTGTTGCATGTGCTGACCGGACACGACTGGTCGATCAGCGCGGTGGCCGTCTCGCCCGACGGCAAGCAGGCGCTCAGCGGCAGCATCGACGGCACGCTGAAACTCTGGGACGTCGAAAGCGGCAAGCAGCTACGCAGCTGGCATGGCCACGAGCAAGGCACCTATGGCGCCGTGTTCACCGCCGACGGGCACCATCTGATCACCGGCAGCGGCGATCTGACGATCAAGGTCTGGGATCTCGACAGCGGCCGCGAGGTGAAGCGCTTCGAGGGCCATGAGGGCACGGTCTACACGCTGGCGCTGTCGGCGGACGGCAAGCGCCTGTTGTCGGGTTCGCTCGACGGCACGGCGCGGCTGTGGGACATGGAAACCGGCAACCAGATCGCGATGTTCGACAGCCAGACCGGCCCGATCTACGCGGTGGCTTTCGCCCCCGACGGCACGGTGCTGACCGGCGGCTACGACCGCACCATCAGGGATTGGCCAGCGGCCGGCGGCGACGGCGTGGTGCTGTTTGCCGGTGCGCCGCAGTGAATGCCGAAAAGCGTCAGCCTCGTTGATATGTCAACACATAAATTGACATTATCGTATTCTTTGTATATGTATATATTTACAGATTGTCCTTTTCTGACAATATATGAGTTTACAATGAGCGTTAAGCAGGCCGTTCGCCGACAATACCAGGCCGTTGTGGATCTCACCCAAGGCGGCAACATCCAGGTCCCTTCGGAGGGCTGGATAAGGACGGTGCGAAAGGCGCTCGGCATGTCCGGTGCCCAACTGGCGAGGCGGATGGGCGTAACCCGCGCCCGTATTGCCCAGGTGGAACAAGCCGAACTGGAAGGCGGCGTCACCCTGAAGTCGATGCAGGCCACGGCCGAGGCGATGGGGTGCCGCTTCGTCTATGCTTTCGTGCCGCCCGAGACCATCGAGAACCTCATCATCGCGCAGGCGCGGAAGAAGGCGCAGGCGATTGTCGCGACGGCGGGCAAACATATGGCGCTGGAAGACCAGACCGTGACCGAGGGCCGGACTCGGCAAGAAATGACCCGGCTGATGAACGAGCTGATCCATGAAATGCCGTCCGATTTCTGGCAGGACAAATGATTGCACCGGACTATCCCGACGGCGCGACGCCACTTGATCTCAACGAGCTCGCCGGACTGAAGCACAGGCACATCACCACTCAGGCCGAGCTTGATGAGCTGGAGCAGGCCAACATCACCTCCGGCCTGCTGTGGCTTTCCAGGACACGGAGGAAGGACGTGCTCACTCCCGGTTTTGCCGTCGAGCTTCATCGGCGGCTGTTCGGCGACGTGTGGACCTGGGCTGGAACATTCAGGACGACGGGCAAGAACATCGGCGTCGATCCGGTGCAGATCGGGGTGCAGTTGCGTGCGGCGCTGGATGATGCGCTGTACTGGGTGGATCGTGACACCTACGCGCCGCTGGAAGCAGCCATTCGGCTTCACCACCGGATGGTGTTCATTCATCCGTTTGCAAACGGCAATGGGCGCCATGCCCGCATCCTGGCTGATGCCATGCTTGAGAAGCTGTACGGCGTCGGGCCGGTCGACTGGACCGCCGGGGCCGATCTTCTGAAAATGAACGAAAGGCGGGCGGCTTACATCTCGGCATTGAAGGCAGCCGACCGGCACGACATCGGTCCATTGCTGGCTTTTGCCAGGCTGACGGGAAAGCCTTGATGTGACCAAGGGTCTGCCGTGGCCGACGCGGGCGGGGGGGCGCATTGTTGGGGTGTGCTTGGGCGCCCGCGTCAACCAGGGCGGCTCGTACCACCGCGACAGCATCATTGCATATCGCGGGCCCGCCGAAACTTCCGCGAAAGCGGAATAGGCAGGAGCTAGGATCTGATAGCCGGTTCGCCGGGGCTGTTGCGTGAAACAGTTTCTCGACTCTGCCGCATTGACCCGCGGCGGGCGGGCGGCGAGGACTGGCGCTTTCAACAGGAATGGCACCGGTGAGCGAACAGACGATCTTCCGCAACGCGAAACTGGCCGATGGGTCGCTGGCGGATCTCTGCGTTACCGACGGCCGCTTCAACGCCATCGCGCCCGCCGGCAACGCGCCGCCGGCCGGTCCTGCAGCCATCATGGTGGACCTTGGCGGCCAGCTTGTCGTGCCGGCCTTTGTCGAGGGACATATCCATCTCGACACATCGTTCCATGGCGACGCCTGGCGGCCGCATATTCCTTGCACCAACGGTTTCGACGTGCGCGAGCGCGTTGCCTTCCAAGCGCAAAACCTTGCCGCCGCCGCGCCGATGGCCGAGCGCGCCAAGAACCAGCTCGAACTGTGTATCGGACATGGCAGCCTGGCCATGCGCAGCCATGTCATGGTCGATGGCTCGGTCGGGCTCAGCCATGTCGAGACCGTCCTTGCCGTGCGCGAGACATACCGCGACCTCATCGACATCCAGCTCGTCGCCTTCCCGCAAAGCGGCATTCTGTCCTCGCCCGGCACGGCGGAGCTTCTGGACGAGGCGCTGAAGCTCGGCTGCGACCTCATCGGCGGGCTCGACCCCGCCAGTTTCGACCGCGATGTGAAGGGTCATCTCGATGCGGTGTTCGGGCTGGCGCAAAAGCATGGCGCCGGCGTCGATATCCATCTGCATGATGGCGGCACGCTCGGTCTGTTCCAGGTCGAGGAGATCGCGGCGCGGACCAAGGCGCTCGGCATGGCAGGCCATGTCACGGTCAGCCATGCCTATGGCCTTGGCGATATTCCGGCCGACGCGCTGGCGAAGGCCGGCGAGATGCTGGCCGCCGCCGGCGTGGCGATCATGACCAACGCGCCCGGCAACCATGCCTTTCCGCCGGTGGCGGCCCTGCGACAGGCGGGGGTCACCGTGTTCGGCGGCTCCGACAACATCCGCGATTCCTGGTGGCCCTATGGCGATGGCGACATGCTTTCGCGCGCCAACATGATCGGCTACCGCTCCGGCTTCTACGAGGACCGCGAACTGGCCGACGCCTTCGATGTGGTGACCCATGCCGGCGCCAAGGCGCTCAGGCTGGCGGATTACGGCATCATGGTTGGCGCCAAGGCCGATTTTGTCGCCATGCGGGCGCTGCATGTGCCCGAGGCGGTGGTGGCCGTGCCGAAGGACCGCACGGTCTATCGTCGGGGCAAGGTGGTGGCCGGGGACGGGACGATACTAGCGCGCTGAGGCGGCGTTCCAAGGCGCTGGAACGCTCCGGAGCGCGGATCGGTCAATTAGCCGCTTCGCGATCAGCTTGCTGAAACGATCGCGCCGGCACCGAAGACAGGGCGTGTGAGTCCGAGGACGCATCGCCGAAATAGAGCGCGCCGCCAAGGACGAGGAACACAATCCCCACCACCACCAGCCCGACCATCAACACGGCGATGGCCGTACCCGGGCCGTGGCCTGTCCTGGTGATGATGGACCGATGTGACATCACTCTTCCTCCGAAATGATCAGGTCTGGGACCTTGCGGCAAACGACGGCGGGGGCGGGATGTTCCTGGTGAAGAGTGTTACCGGCCCTTTGCGTTTCCTTGCAGGACCAAGGTCTTAGGTGGCTGCAGCAAAGGTCCGGGAGGCCCTGTTCAGTTCCGGCAATGTCCATTGGACGTTCCGTTATTTTAGCTAAAAGAGATATATCCAAGCGGCCACTCAGGCGGCCATGTTGCCGCCAGATATGCCCGTCCGGCGTGGCCGTGGCCTGGTGTTTCGGCTGCCTGGAAGGCCTACCAGCCCATCCATTCGCGCGTGCGCCAGGCAAGGCCGGCAAAGGGCGCCATCAACGCGATAACGACAAACATCAGCGTGAAGGGATGCTTGGTCACGGGAGGGCGGGGAGCCATGGCGCCATATCCTTGCTGGGATTTCATCGAATGCGTGCACAACGTCGCCGGGGCGTCCTGGTTGCATCGAGGGCAAGGCCATGCCGCCGTGGCTGGAACCGGATGCCGGCGCAGGCGTTTTCCAGATGTGACCCGGTGAGGCTGCCACCTCCGCCGGCATCGTCTGAGGCTCGCTCTGCTCCCGGCAGGGCGGGCCTTTTTCGTCGCATTGCGCAACCGCATGCGGAACGACATCGCACGCTTCACGTTAGCTATCGCTAAGGCAATCGCGGAATCGTGCTTACGGAAGAAGCGCTATACGCATCTTTCCGGACCAAGTGTATCTTTGATTGATTTCATTAAATTTGAGAATTAATTTCCAGTTATTGCGTCATAATCCGAGCGATACCGCTCATGCGTAAAATCAACTAAGATTGTCTTTTGTTGGGCGTGCCGCATTTATTCCACAAAGCGCAATGGAACCTCATGGCGCCGGCCGAGTTTTCCTTCCGGGTGGCAATAGGACATATACAATGGAGGTTACCATGAAACATTATCTTTCGAGTGCGGCAGCCGCGATCGTCCTGATGGGCGGCATGGGTGTGGCTATGGCGGACACAATCGTCGTCCAACCCGAGCAGGAGACGGTGGTTCGCGAATACGTCAAGAAGCAGCCGCTGGCGTCGGTGAATCTGCTCGGCGTCGAGCTCAAGCTCGGCTCCGCGGTGCCGGACAAGGTCGAGTTGCGCGAGGTGCCGAATGTCAAGTACCGCGTCGCCGTGATCAACGACCAGACTGTCCTGGTCGATCCCGATACGCGTCAGATCGTCGAAGTGCTGCACTGATCCATGGCTCGGCCATAGTGGGTGCGACACCAGTCCAGCCTTGGGAAAAGCCCGCCACGGTTCGTGGCGGGCTTTCTTGTGAAGTGGCCCTTGCCGCCGTCTATTCGGCGGCCAGCTTATCCTGCGTCTTGGTGTCGAAGTCGCCGGCGTCGTGGCGCTCGTGCAGCTGCAGGGCCGGCTCGCCGAAGGCGCGGTTGACCATGCGGCCGCGCTTGACCGCGGGGCGGGCATCGATCGCCTTCGCCCAGCGCTGCACATGGCTGTAGTCCTGCACCGACAGGAACTCGCCGGAATCATTGTACATGCGGCCAAGCGCCAGCCCGCCATACCAGGGCCACACCGCCATGTCGGCGATAGAGTAATCCTTGCCGCCGAGATATTCGGTCTCGGCCAGCCGGCGGTCGAGCACGTCCATCTGCCGCTTCACCTCCATCGAGAAACGGTCGATGGCATATTCGAATTTCTGCGGCGCATAGGCGTAGAAGTGGCCGAAGCCGCCGCCAAGATACGGCGCCGAGCCCATCTGCCAGAACAGCCAGGACAAGACTTCGGCGCGCGCCGGCTGCTCGGTGGGCAGGAATTCGCCGAACTTTTCGGCGAGATAGACCAGGATCGAGCCGGATTCGAAGATGCGCACCGGCGTGGCGCCGCTGCGGTCCATCAGAGCCGGGATCTTGGAGTTGGGGTTGACCTCGACAAAGCCGCTGCCGAACTGGTCGCCATCGTTGATCCTGATGAGCCAGGCATCGTATTCGGCGCCCTTGTGGCCAAGCGCCAGCAGCTCCTCCAGCATGACGGTCACCTTGACGCCGTTCGGCGTCGCCAGCGAGTACAGCTGCAGCGGGTGCTTGCCGACGGGCAATTCCTTGTCATGCGTCGGCCCGGCGATCGGCCGGTTGATGCTGGCAAAGGCGCCGCCATTTGCCTTGTTCCAGGTCCATACTTTCGGCGGGGTGTACTCTGTCATGTCGGCCTCGAATGGTGGGGGAGGGAAGAACGGGATTGAGCAGATCCATCTACAGCTAGGGCTGCAGGGCGGGAAGTTCAACTTGCGTTGAACTATTGTCAATGTCAGCGCTGCCCCTCATTGTCCTGCCGGACATTTCTCCCTGTACAGTGACGGGGAGAAAGACGCTCTCATTGGCTCTTTCGCCAATCACCAATGTCGCAAGAAGAGCGCCGAGGCCAGCGCGGCTTCCCTTCTCCCCGTCACTATACGGGAGAGGATGCCGGCAGGCAGGTGAGGGGCGGCGCCGACTTCTACAATTGAACCCTCTACCCTTGCGCGATCTCCCCCAGCGCATACCTATAGAAGAAGCCGCCAAGGCATTTGCATCGCAGGACAAAATCATGGCCATCAATCCCAATCCGCGCTCCGTCGTTGCCGTGCGCGCCACCGTTCCGGACGATGCCTTCACGGCCGGCGCGCTGGGCACGCTCAGGGAGGGCAGCGGCGTCGTCATCAGGGATGACGGGCTGGTGCTGACCATCGGCTATCTCATCACCGAGGCCGAGGAGGTCTGGCTGACCGCGCATGACGGCCGTGTCATCCCGGCGCACGCGCTGGCCTATGACCAGGAATCGGGCTTCGGCCTGGTCCAGGCGCTGGCGCCGACCGGCCTGCCGGCCGTGCCGCTGGGCGATGCCGGCAAGGCAAGGATCGGCGACGCGGTGGTGCTTGCCGACGGCATCGGCCGGGCGGTCGAGGCCAAGATCGTCACCAAGCAGGAATTCGCCGGCTACTGGGAGTATCTGCTCGATGAGGCGATCTTCATCGCCCCCGCGCATCCGTCCTGGGGCGGCGCGCCGCTGTTCGGCGCCGATGGCGCACTGCTCGGCATCGGCTCGCTGCGCCTGCAGATGAGCCGCGCCGGCGAGGTCGCCGATATCAACATGGTGGTGCCGATCGATCTGTTGCCGCCGATCCTCGACGATCTGCTGACGCGCGGACAGGTGGCCAGGCCGCCACGTCCATGGCTTGGCGCCCTGTCGGCCGAAAGCGACGGCAAGGTGGTGGTGATGAGCGTGACCGAGGGCGGCCCGGCGGCAAAAGCCGGCCTGCGCCAGGGCGACGTCATCTCCGAGGTCCGCGACGGCGCCGTCGATGGGCTCGCCGATTTCTATCGCAAGCTATGGGACAGCGGCTCGGCCGGTGCCGAAATCCCGATGCGCGTGGTGCGCGACGGCCGCGAGACCTGGCTGCGCGTCAAATCCGCGGACCGGGGCAGTTTTTTGAAGAAGCCGCAGTTGCAGTAGGCGCGTCGGCCGGGCGATGCATCCAAGACTGCTCAGGACCTTTCTCGCGGTGGCGCGCGGCCGCAACATCACGCGCGCGGCCGAGGCGGTTCATCTCGCGCAATCGAGTGTCAGCGACCAGATCCAGACCCTCGAGGCCGAGCTTGGCGCTGCCTTGTTCACGCGCTCGAAGTCGGGCCTGGACCTGACGCCGGCGGGACTGGCGCTGAAGCCGATCGCCGAGGAACTGCTGCGGCTCGACGGCGAGGCGCGCGCGGCAGTGCTGCTGGCCGCCGGGCAGACAAGCGGGGCGCTGACCATCGGCGCGCTGGAAACGATCGCCTCGGCCCGTCTGGCGCCCTGGCTGCCGGGGTTCCAGGCCAGCCATCCCGAGATCACCGTGCGGATGAAGGTGGCCGACAGCGGCACGCTGCGGCACCTGCTGGAGGACGGCGATATCGATGTCGCCTTTTGCTTCGAGCGTCGCGACGGCGGGGGCGCTGCCGCCGATGAACGCCTGGCCAGCCGCACGATCGGGGCCGAACCCCTGGTGCTGGTCGCGGCTCCGGGGCAGGCCACCGCGCCATGCGTGCTGCAAGACCTTGCCGCGCTGCGTTTCGTGGCGACGGAGCCCGGGTGCGTCTACCGTCATATAGTCGACACTGCTTTCGCCGAGGCGGGCATGGCGGCGCCGAGGCTTGCCGCCGAAGTCGGCAGCATCGGCGCCATCGTCCGGCTGGTGGCGGCCGGCACCGGCCTGGGCCTCGTTCCACGCCTTGCCGTCAGCGACGCGCTTGCGCGTGGCGATCTTGTCGAACTGCCATGGCCCGGCCGGATGCGGGCGGCGGCGCTGGCGATGATCTGGCGGCGCCGGCGCGTCCAGCCGCCGGCGCTCGGGCAATTGCTCGCCGCGGCGCGCGACATGCTGGCGCCGGAACGCTCCGGGGCTCGTTCAGGTCTTGAATCGGGTGATAGGTCCAAGGCCTTGTTTCCAAACAACTCCCTGAAGACGGGCGCCACCAGCTAAACCAGCCGGTGCCCGCCCTCGACATGCAGCGTCGTTCCGGTGGTAAAGCCATTGCCGATCAGGAATACGATGGCGTCGGCGATGTCGTCCGGTCGGCCGACCCTGCCGACGGGCAGCCGCTCGGCCATCGCGGCAAGCGTCTCGGCCTTGCGGTCGCCAGCGACCTGCGCCCAGATCTCGGTATCGACCCAGCCGGGCGAAACGGCGTTGACGCGGATCGGCGCGAGTTCGACGGCAAGCGCCCGCACCAACCCTTCGAGCGCGGCGTTGACCGCGGCGACGACCGAGCCGCGCGCCGCCGGCCGGTAGGCAGCGATGCCGGAAACGAAGCTCATCGAGCCGGCTCCGGCCAGCCGTGGCGCGCCGTGCTTGGCGAGCAGCAATGGGCCATAGACCTTGCTCTCGACCACGCGTTGCGCCGCCTTGAGGTCAAGTTCCGGAAGCAACCTGTAGGCGCCCTGAATATCGGCCGCCGTGCTGACAATGTGGTCGAGCCCGCCGATGCGCGCGAAGAGATCGGCGACCTGGTCTTCCCGGGCGATGTCGACCACGGACACATCGAGGTTCGTTGGGTTGCCAAGCGCTTCGCGCGCCTGTTGCAGCCTCTGCTCACCACGTCCGGCGATGGTGACCGTCGCACTGGCCTCGACGCAACGCCGGGCCAGCGCCAGGCCCATGCCGGAACCGCCGCCGACGATCAGGATCTTCTGGTTCGAAATGCTCATTTCGCTCTGCCTTTGCTGGATTGGACGCAGGCAGGGATTGGCAGTTCGGCGCGGGCCAAGGGAAACGGAAGAAACCGATGGCGCCATCGGAAATGCCGATGATGCCGGGCAGAGGGACGTCTCGTTCAACGCGGGCTGTCCCAGACGGCGAACAGCAGCGCCTTCAACTGGGCGAGGCGCTCCGGCCCGGTGCGCCACTCTTCCTCGATGTCGCGCAATATGTCGACCATCTTCCAGAAAGCGGTGGCCGCCTTCGCCGTCGGAGCGGACGAGATAACCATAGTCTTCGAGGCTGCCGGTTAATCGCCTGCTTGTGCTGGCGAAATGCCGTCCCGCGCGAGCCGTTTGGCTCTCCTACTCGCGTTCCGCGCTCGCGAACACCACCAGGTTCCCGTCTGGATCGCGCATGCGCATGATCCAGAAATGGTCGGCCTCCTCGATCGGGCCGGGTTGGAGGCCGGCCGCCACCAGCCGCTGCCGTTCGGGTGCCAGGGGCAGGACGCCGAGCGTCAACGTCGAGGTGCCGGCCTTGTCCTTGTCCTCGAACAGCTGCAGCTCGGCGCTCTCGGTGAAGTGCCATTCGGCCAGCCCCGGCATCGGCCGGCGCAGCGGCGGCTTGCCGAAGAGCTTTTCGTACCAGCCGATGCTCGCTTCGAGATCGGAACAGCTGACATGGGCGAAAATGGTCTCTATCGCCATCGGGACCTCCATCGGGCGGTTGCACCGAAGCCGCAACGCGGCGATGGATGGGCCGTTCCGTTGCTTCGCGTCGGCGTGCCCCACTGCTGCCTAAAACTGACAGTGGACTGCGCCATGATGCGGGCAATCGCACCATGACGGAGGCAATATGAAAGTGGCGCCAGCGACAATGATACCGAACCGGCGGGCTGGCTGATGGCGCCGGTCAAGGTCGATCCCGCCAAGGTCCGGGAATTCCCCGACGCGGCCAGTTTCCACGCCTGGCTCGGCCAGCACCACGCCACGGAAACCGAAGTGTGGATCAAGATGCACAAGGTCGGCTCGGGGCTGAAGTCGATCACGCCCAAGGAGGCCATCGACGTCGTGCTGTGCTTCGGCTGGATCGACGCCGTGCGCAAGGGGCTGGACGAGAACAGTTTCCTGCAGCGCTACACGCCACGCGGCAGGAAGAGCATCTGGAGCAAGATCAACATCGACAATGTCGCGCGGCTGGTCGAGGAGGGCCGCATGACCGGGCATGGGCTGAGCCAGGTCGAGGCCGCCAAGGCCGACGGGCGCTGGGCGCGCGCCTATGGCAGCGGCAAGGAGATGAAAATCCCCGACGATCTGCAAGCGGCAATCGATGCCGAGCCGGCTGCGAAGGCGATGCTGGAAAAACTCAGCGCGCAGAACCGCTTCTCGCTCGCCTTCCGCACCCACAACATGAAGACCGAGGCGGGACGCCGGAAGAAGATTGAGACGTTTGTCGAGATGCTGAAGCGCGGCGAGACGATCCATCCGCAGGGGAAGAAATAGGCTCAGGCGCCCGCGTGCGGATCGATGCCGTAAAGGTGGACGGGGAAGCCGGGACCGATGGCGTCGCGCACGCGGTCGGTCCAGGCGAGGAATGCCGGGTAGTCCGCAAGAGAAAACCCGCAATCCTCCGCGCGGTGGCTGTAGGCATAGATAGCGATGTCGGCGATGGTGAGGTCGTTTCCGGTGAGGAATGGCGTCTCGCCAAGGCCGCGGTTCAGGGCGGCGAGGGTGCGCGCGCCTGCCTCGCGCTTGCCGGCAACCATGGCCTGGTTGCGCTCGAGCCGCCCGGTCAAGGTCCAGAAACGCAGCGAGCCGATGACGGGCTCGACATTGTATTGCTCGAAGAACAGCCACTGCATGATCTTGGCGCGTTGATAGCGATCCGAAGGCAACAAGGGGGTGCCTTCGGCGAGGTAGGTGAGGATCGCGTTGGATTCGGCGATGGCGCTGCCGTCCTCGAGCTCAAGCACGGGAACCGCGCCGGCCGGGTTGAGCGAAAGGAAAGCATCGGTGTGGCTTTCGCTCTCGAAAATCGAGACGATGCGCGTGTTGTGAGGGATCTTCAGCAGCCCGAGCAGAACCCTGACTTTCCAGCCATTTTGCGATGGCAGATAATCGTGAAGCGTGAGCATGGCCGGGTCCTCGTGACGGATCAACGATCGCATGGCGCGATGCCGGCCGACACCCGATTCCCGCGCAATCAATTCATGCATCCGGCCGCACAACGACTGCGATCTCCACCATCTAATAAATCAATGTCGGCCATGCCATCTTTCCCCGAGACGATCGACAGCAGAGGCATTCCCCCGATGAACGGAGATCATGGCAAAGTCGCCCTCGTCACCGGCGCCAATCGCGGCCTCGGGCTGGAGACCTGCCGCCAACTGGCGGAACTCGGCTTCACCGTGTTGCTCGGCGTGCGCGATCTCGCCAAGGGCGAGGCGGCGGCGACAGAGATCGATGGCGATGCGCAGGCCATCGCGCTCGATGTCGCTGCGCCGGAGGTAGCAATGCGGGCCGCCATGGATGTCGAACGCCGCTTCGGCCGGCTCGACGTGCTGATCAACAATGCCGCCATCCACTACGACACCGGCTCGCGCGCCTTGCGGCCCGACTGGACCGTGATCCGCGAGGCGTTCGAGACCAATGTCTTCGGCGCCTGGCGGGTGGCGGCCGCCTTCGCGTCGCTGCTTGGCGCGGGCGGTCATGGCCGGCTGGTCAATGTGTCGTCCGAAGGCGGTTCGCTGGCCTCGATGGGGGCAGGGGCGCCGGCCTATTCGACATCGAAGGCGGCGCTCAACGCGCTGACCCGCGTGCTGGCGGCTGAACTGCGCGGCTCCGGCGTGCTGGTCAATGCCATCTGCCCTGGTTGGGTCGCCACCGATATGGGCGGGCCGGGCGGTCGTCCGGTAGCGCAAGGCGCGGCCGGCATCGTCTGGGCCGCGACCCTGCCCGATGATGGCCCGACCGGCGGTTTCTTCCGCGACGGCAAAAGACTGCCGTGGTGAGGGCGATTTCAGACAGGAGGCGACGATGAGAATAGGAATTCTGGGCGCCGGCATGATTGGCGGCACGGTCGGGCGGCTGTGGGTCGGGGCGGGACACAGCGTGGCCTTCGGCGTCAGGCATCCCGAAAGGCTGCGCAAGATGCTTGGCGAATTCGGCGGCAGCGCCACCGCCGGACCGGTCCTTGACGCCGTCACCGGCGCGGACGCCGTGCTGGCCGCCATTCCGTTTCGGGCATGGCCCGATGTCGCGGCCGAGATCGAGGCGGCACTCGGCGACAAGGTGCTGCTCGACGCCACCGTGCCGGATCCGCCGCGCGACGGCGCGTTCGGCGACGCCGCGCTTGCCCGCGAGGACGGCGTGGCTCTTGCCGTGACGCCGCTCGTGCCGCGCGCGCGGCTTGTTCGCGTCTTCAGCACCGTCATGTGGACGACGCTGCGATCGCAGGCGCATTGCGCCGGCGACAGGATCGGCATTCCGCTCGCCGGCGATGATGCCGGGGCCGTTGCCACCACGGCGCGGCTGGTGGGCGATGCCGGCTTCGATCCGGTCGTGGCCGGACCGCTGTCGCAGGCCCGCCGCTTCGATCCCGGTACTGCCGTCTTCGACAGCGGCATGAGCGGTCCGCAGGTTCGGGCCGCACTCGGCATTGCCTG
Source organism: Mesorhizobium loti (assembly GCF_013170705.1). Classification (NCBI taxonomy): domain Bacteria; kingdom Pseudomonadati; phylum Pseudomonadota; class Alphaproteobacteria; order Hyphomicrobiales; family Phyllobacteriaceae; genus Mesorhizobium; species Mesorhizobium loti. Next base: position 3,357,091 of record NZ_CP033334.1, read on the forward strand.
ATGACGGTTCAACAGGTGAATCGCGAAATCGCGCTAACTGCCTGTTTTTGCTTCAATCGGCGCGGGGCTGCCGTGCCTCGCTTCCTGGTTGGCGCCAACATCGCGGGTGGACGAAGGGCTGCATGACCGCTACCTTTTCGAACGCCGCGACGATCGCGCGGCGAAACCGGTCGCGGAGTCCTTGCCGTTGAGAAGAGTTGCTTCGTGGGCGATGACGTTGTTCCTCGTCGCCGCCGTCGCGTGTGCCGCAACCGGCGCCACCGCGCAGACCGATCAGTCCTCGTCCCTGTCCGCCAAGGAGATAGCGGTCGGGATCAAGGCCGCGCCGCCCTTCGCCTTCAAGCTGCAGGACGGCACCTGGTCGGGGTTGAGCATCGATCTCTGGCAGAAAATAGCCGGGCGGCTCAACCTTCGCTTCCGCTATGTCGAAGTGCCAAGCGTGCAGGACCAGATCGACGGCGTCGTCAGCGGCAAGTTCGATGCGGCGATGGCCGCGATCACGGTCACCGCCGACCGCGAAAAGGTCGTCGATTTCACGCAGCCCTTTTTCTCGACCGGGCTCGGCATCGCCACGCCGCTCAACAGCCAGCCCTCCTGGCGGCCGGTGTTGCGCGCGCTGACCTCGTTCGGATTCCTGCAGGCGGTGCTGGGGCTGATCGTCATATCGGTGGTGGTCGGCGTGCTGATCTGGATGTTCGAACGCCGCCACAATGATGATTTCGGCGGCGGCGTCGCCAGGGGCCTGTTTTCCAGCATGTGGTGGTCGACCATCGCCGCGACACAGGCCAGCACCGGCGATTTCGGGCCGCGGACCGTGCCGGGACGCGTGCTCGCCGCGATCTGGATGATGGGCTCTATCATCGCGATCGCGGTGTTCACCGCCGGCGTCACATCGGTGCTGACGGTGACGCAGATGGAAGGCATGGTGCAGGGCGAAAGCGATCTCGCCAAGGTCAGGGTCGGCGCCGTGCGGAATTCGTCGACGGCGTCCTATCTGGATTCGACCCATACCCGTCATCAGGACTTCGCCACGGTCGAGCAGGGCCTCGACACGCTGCGCGCCGGCAAGATCGATGCGCTGGTCCACGACAAGCCGCTGCTTGGCTGGCTGGTCGGGCAGAACTACGCGACCAACCTGCAGGTTCTCGACGCGAGCTTCGACCAGCAGCAATACGCCATCGCGCTGCCGCTCGGCAGCCCGCTGCGCAAACCTCTCGATGTCGCCCTGCTGCAGACGATGGAGAGCGACTGGTGGAAGCAGGCCGTTTTCCAGTATCTAGGCGAGAAATAGCGCATGCAAGGGGCAGCGCGCGCATCCTGACGCGCAAGAAAAAGCCGCCCCCGCTTCATGCGAGTGGCGGCTTTTTCCCGGGAGGAAGTCAGGGGGAAGTCAGGGCAGCTCAAGCAGCCTTGGCGTGCTTGTGGCCGTGCTTCTTGTGGGTACGGATGTGGTGATGCTTCCTGGCGGCGTGCCGGTGGCCGTGCTTCTTGCCCGCGTGCCGGTGAGCGTGCTTGCGCACATGCCTGTGGTGCTTCCTGTGGTGCCGGTGACGCTTGTGCGCGGCCGCCTTGAGCGGCGTCTTCGCCGCCTCCACGGCAGGAGCGGTCGCGGGGGCGGTCGTCGTCGCCGGAGCAGTCGTCGTCGTGGTGGTCGTGGCCGCCGCGTTGGCGGTGCCGACAACAGGCATTGCCAGACCGAGAGCGATGGCCAGGCCGAGCGCGGAGAGGAGGGGCTTGTTCATGATGGGCTTTCCTTCGAGGGTTGCTGTCACTGGTTGAGGTCGATCGGTGTCACGCCCAGCAGCTTCAAGGCGTTGGCGTAGGTCCGGATGCCTTGCGCCTGCTTGCGCTCGGCGCAGAACCGGTTCGCTTTTTCCTTGAGGGCCGTTGCCTCCGCGATCTCACTCACGCTGGCACCGGGTTCGGCTTTGGTCTGGATGGCTCCGTCGAGTTGGAGGCCGAGCCGGCTGCAATATTCGCTCCGGGTAACCGCCGCCTCCGCGCCCGACGATGCGACCGCGAGCATGGCAAGTGAAATGCCTGAAACGGCACCCATCCATCCGGTCGAACGTCGTTGCATTGTCGGGACCATCCCTTTGCGTTGGTGTGGCGGTCTCTGTCCGGCCGCCGCGAGGATGGTTATCGCAGATGATGTTTTCCTCAGTTTTTCCCGGATGTTGAATCTTGTTTCTGAAGTGTGTCTGACGGGTTTTTCTTTCTCCCCTTGTGGGAGAAGGTGGATCGGCGCGTAGCGCTGAGACGGTTGAGGGGTGGGTGACGGAGTGCCGTCGGCGCCAAGCTGGAGCACCCTCATCCGACCTCGCTTTCGCGAGGCCACCTTCTCCCGCAGGGGGAGAAGGATGAGTGTCGTGCCCGCTGCGGCGGTAGCGCCTCTTCCTTTGACGCGCGCCATCGCGTATGGCCCCGGGAAAATCCTCCAAGTTCCAATTCCCCGGAAACCGCATGATCAGACTTGAAAGCATCAGCAAGCAGAACGGCCGTCAGCTCGTCTTCATCGAGGCGTCGGCCGCGCTGCAGAAGGGCGAGAAGGTCGGCCTTGTAGGGCCGAACGGCGCCGGCAAGACGACCTTGTTTCGGATGATCACCGGCCAGGAGCAGCCCGACGAGGGCCAGGTGCAGGTCGATCGCGGCGTCACCATCGGCTATTTCAGCCAGGATGTCGGCGACATGTCGGGCCACAGCGCTGTCGCCGAAGTGATGAACGGCGCCGGCCCGGTGAGCGAGGTGGCGGCCGAGATGGCGGAACTCGAGGCCGCCATGGCCGATCCCGACCAGGCCGACCGCATGGACGAGATCATCGAGAAATATGGCGAGGCGCAGCATCGCTTCGAGGAACTCGACGGCTATGCGCTCGACGGCCGGGCGCGCGAGGTGCTGGATGGCCTCGGTTTTAGCCAAGAGATGATGGACGGCGATGTCGGCAAGCTCTCCGGCGGCTGGAAGATGCGCGTGGCGCTGGCGCGCATCCTTCTGATGCGGCCCGACGTCATGCTGCTCGACGAGCCGTCCAACCATCTCGACCTGGAAAGCCTGATCTGGCTGGAGCAGTTCCTCAAGGGCTATGACGGCGCGCTCTTGATGACCTCGCACGACCGCGAGTTCATGAACCGCATCGTCAACAAGATCGTCGAGATCGACGCCGGTTCGCTGACAGCCTATTCCGGCAACTATGAATTCTACCAGCAGCAGCGGGCGATCGCCGACAAGCAGCAGCAGGCGCAGTTCGAGCGCCAGCAGGCGATGCTGGCCAAGGAGATCGCCTTCATAGAGCGCTTCAAGGCGCGCGCCTCGCATGCGGCGCAGGTGCAGAGCCGGGTGAAGAAGCTCGACAAGATCGACCGCGTCGAGCCGCCCAAGCGCCGCCAGGTGGTGAATTTCGAGTTCCAGCCGGCGCCCCGCTGCGGCGAGGATGTCGTGACCTTGAAGAATGTGCACAAGGCCTATGGCAGCCGCATCATCTATGAGGGGCTCGACTTCCAGGTCCGCCGCCGCGAACGCTGGTGCATCATGGGCGTCAACGGCGCCGGCAAGTCGACGCTGCTCAAGCTGGTGGCCGGCGCTTCCGACCCGGACACCGGGACGGTGGCGCGGGGGCCGAGCGTGAAGATGGGCTATTTCGCCCAGCACGCCATGGAGCTGCTTGAGGGCGAACGCACCGTGTTCCAGACGCTGGAAGACAATTTCCCGCAGGCCGGCCAGGCGCCGCTTCGCGCGCTTGCCGGCTGCTTCGGCTTTTCAGGCGACGAGATCGAGAAGAAGTGCCGGGTGCTGTCGGGCGGCGAGAAGGCGCGGCTGGTGATGGCGCTGATGCTGTTCGACCCGCCCAACCTCCTGGTGCTGGACGAGCCGACCAACCACCTCGATATCACCACCAAGCAGATGCTGATCGAGGCGCTCTCGCAATATGAAGGCACGATGCTGTTCGTCTCGCACGACCGGCACTTCCTGGCCGCGCTCTCCAACCGCGTGCTGGAACTGACGCCCGAAGGCATCCACACCTATGGCGGCGGCTATACGGAATATGTCGAGCGCACCGGGCAGGAAGCACCGGGCTTGCGAAGCTGACAAAAAGGGCGGCCGTCGAGCCGACGCCGCCCTTGGAACCAGCTTGCTGTTAAAAGGGCGGAATGAGCGCCCTTACCGCAGCGAGATGGCCATGCCACTGAGATCGGCGTTGACCTGCAGCCCGACCTGCTTGCCGGTGAGTTCGAGCTGGGCGCCCTTGTCATTGGTCATGACGATCACCTGGGCACCCTTGCCGAGCGTGCCGCCGCCACCCGCCGCGCCATAGACCCCCGTCACGTCGCGCGCGCGCCTGATGTGGCGCACAGTGCCGTGGAAATAGGTCTTGGAAACGCCGAAGGCGAGGCCGCCCGAGACGCCGCCGATCGAGATCGGATAGGTCTTGCCGTGGAAGGTGAACGTGCCTTCGCCGCCGGAGCCGCCGACGAAGAAGGCGGCCTTGTAGACGGCAAAGCGGATCGTGCCGCTGTCGGCATGGGCGGCGCTGGCGACGCTGGCTGCCGCCGTGGCGATGGCGGCAATTGCGACGGACCGAAATCCGGACGAAATCTTCATGATGAAAGCTCCTTAAAATCGCCGCTTGCCCAACCGGCCGGGCGCGTCAGCGCTGTGTCGAAGTTACAACTGAACAGTCTCGCCGGTCATTTGGTTCCAGGCACGCGGCCCGAATCTGGCCGTGGGAAGATCGACATGAAGCGAGGCCTATGGCAAGCGCTGGGGCGGGACATCGCGTATACGTGATGGCGCGGCCGGAAATGTCCGTGGAAAGCGGAACGGCAACAGCAGAGGCTTCCGGCATGAGACTTGCGATACGCATTGCAATGTCCGCACTGGCCGCGACGGTGGCTGGATGCGCGACTTCTCCCGTCGACTATGGCGCGTCGCTTTCGCCGCGAGACCCGAAATGGGCATCGCCGGGATGCCAGCAGGCCCGCGCGGCGGCCGCGGACTATGCGGTTCGCGAAAAGCAGCACCCGGGCTGGGAATTCGTGGCGCTTGGCCCGTACGGCTTGGGCATCATCGCGGCAACCACGGAGGCCGAGCACAAGCAGCGAAAGCTGTTCGCCCGCAACGTGCACCTGCAATGCTCGAGCCTGCCCTTGCCGAAGGAATTGCAGGGTGATCCGAGCCCGGCGACCGCACAGGCGAAATATCCGTAACCGTGCCTGCCTGGGCAACCGGTCAGGCTGAAGGCGCCGTGGTGTGTCAGCCGGCTGATGGGGCGTTTATCGCAAATTGCGCGGCGAAGGCCCTGGCATAGGCAGGCCGCGCTTCTCCGCGCGCGACATAGGCGGCAAGGTTTTGATATTCGTCCAGAATGCCTGACATTCTGAGGCGCAGCAGCACCGATACCATCAACAGATCGCCGGCGCTGAACGCACCGTCGAGCCATTCCGCGGCGCTAAGATAGGCCGAGAGCTTGTCCAGCATTGCCCGAACACGGTCTTTCACCAGTGGCAGGCGCTGCTGAGCCCAGGGCCTGTCGGCTTCGAATATCCTGGCGTTCGTCAAGTCGAGGATCGGCGGCTCGACGGTGTTGAGGGCGGCAAACATCCAGGTGATGGCGCGGGCGCGGGCATCGCGATCCCCGGGCAGCAGGCCCGCATGCTGCTCGGCAAGATGAAAGACGATCGAGCCGGTCTCGAACAGGCACAGAGATCCCTCCTCATAGGTGGGGATCTGGCCGAAGGGATGGATGGCCAGATGGCCAGGCGCCTTCATTCCGGCAAAGGAGACGAGACGAACCTCATAGGGCTGCCCCACTTCCTCGAGCGCCCAGCGGACGCGCGTATCGCGCGCCAGTCCCCTGCCGCCATCGGGCGATCGTTCAAAGGCTGTGATGGTGGGGATCATTGGAAGGCTCCACGTGGTGTCCAGTTCTGGTGCTTGCACACAAAGGACGAACGACCAGGGCCGGTCCCGACAGGCCGCCGCTTGTTTTCGTTCGGCGCGCCATGGCCTTGTTGCCGGCGGCGGCTCAGCGGAAATCTGCGAGCGATCAGCCGGCTGAATTCGGGCACCTATCCGTTCCATCGGCTCGATTTCTTCCACACATCGGTGAACGGAGAACCGAGCGGCTTGCCTGGCTCACGCGTGGCGGGCCGCTCTTGCCGCACCATGCCGCTGGCGACACCAAGCAACACGTTGTTGCCGGTTTCAGGGTTGAAGCGTTGAACGCGAGCGCCCATAACGGATACCAATCGTTGGGGAGTATTTTCTCAACCGATTGCCAGTGAAGGCGACCTTTGCTTGCTTATCCGTGCTGCCATGGAAAGGAGGAGAACATGGAGATGTACTACGCGGACGCTATCGTGACCCTGTTTTGCAGCCTCATGATTTTCGGGATGGCGCTTACCGTCGCGCGAACTCACAAGAGCACCGGCATCCTCGCCCCCGCGATGACGGGTGATCCGCTGCTTGAACGAACAATCCGGGCGCATGCAAACACGGTCGAATGGCTGCCGATTTTCCTGCCGTCCATGTGGCTGTTCGCGATCTATTGGAGCCCAAACTGGGCCGCGGTGTTCGGCGTACTTTGGATGGCTGGCCGCATCGTGTATTTCGTGGGCTATCGCACCGCGCCCTTGAAACGATATCCTGGCTTTTTCATCCAGGCCGTTGCGGCATTTGCACTGCTCTTCGGCGCATTGGGCAGGATTTTGTACCTCCTGATGGCGTAGCGTCTTCAGCGATACGCGGCCAACGAATCAGGTTGCGCGATTGCCTAGAGGCGCCACACGATCGTTAACCCGGGCCAGGCTCAGCGATACCTGTTAATGACGGGATCGGCCACGTGGCCGGGATCGGCGTTGTAAAGCCGGACAAGATGAGATTGCGGCGACTTCACTGCTGGATTTGACGGTCCGGACGGGCTGGATGCGTCGCCGGTTCTGGTTCTAGCGCAACAAGCCTTCGGCCTCGAATGTGTCCCAGCCTTCCAGATTCGGCGTCTGAGCGTCATTCTTCACTGACTTGCGCTGCCGTTTTCCGGCTCGCGTCTGGGCGGCCTTGCCGGCGCCGCGCCGTCTGTTCTCGGTGACTTCCCGCGTATCTTCCTCGCGCCAGGCGCTGGCCAGGTCACGATCGAGAATGTCCTCGATGTGGCGCGGATCGAAAACATGGAAGGTCACCGCCTTGGATCGCCCGCGCATCTTGACGGTGCGGGTGCCGATGCTCTTCAGGCGCCCGTCCTTCAGCCATTTGTGGCGCTCGCGGGCGGAGATGGTGAGAATGTCCTCTGCCTCGCGCGGCAGCACGGGCAGGGATTCGATGCCCTCCAGCGTCCTGGATATGGTTTCAGAGGCGGCCCGGAACGCATCCGTGTCGGTTTTCAACATACGCAATATGATGCGGCCGGTATCGGCCTTGGCAAACGTCCTCACTGCCCACGGCAGGCGGGCTCGAATTTCGCGTTCGATCCCTTTCAGGCGCAAGGAGGAGCCGAGCGTCGCCGATGGCGGCAGCGTCCATTCGGCGACCACTGACGCCTTGGCGGTGCTCGCGCCTTGCTCCGATGTGCGATCAGGCGCGGCGGCAATCGCCGCGACGATGCCGCTCAGGATCTTGCGCAGGGAGTCGCGCTTCTTGGCTGCCATGTTTCAAGTTCGCTCATCGGGGCCTTCGTGGAACGACAGTTCGCACAGCAGACAACCGAAACCATGCTCAAACGGTTCCTCCAGCATATGTGGGCTCCTGGTCGCCTTCGCCAAACCATCGTGACGCGGCCTCGGCGGCGGGCTTGAGGTCAGGGTCAAGGTCATCATCAGCAGCCCAGGCGACGACGCCATCGGGGCGCACGAGCAGGGCGCCCAGGCCCAGTCGCTCCTTGGCATCCACGGCGACATAGCCGATCCGCCCGTTCCAGCGGTTCGCCAGCGCCTGCAGGGCAGGGTGGGCATCGAAGTCCAGCAGCAGGCCTTGCCCGCTCCTCAGGCGATCCGTCCAAGCCCGGCAAGGGGAGGGGGCAGCCATCCATGCAGCATGCTGAAGCCAGGGTTCATCTCCACCGCTCGCCGGCCGGCTTCCATAGCTGCTCGAGCCGGCCAGCCGGATGCGGGAGCCAAGGTGGACATCGGGTCGCCCGGAAGCGGCCCGATGTCCTGCTCCTTACCACGCGTACCGCACGGCACCCCGCCCTGCATAGCTGCGCGTGGCCTTGGAGAACTCACCGTCAACCGTCCCCGATAGCGTCCAGCCATTGTTGAATTTGAGCTCCGCGGATGCCGAGGTCAGCAAGGCGTCGGCCGCTCGTGCCGCCCCGCTGGCGACAAAGGTAGCACCCGGCAAAGCCTCGAAGGTCGCCGTGATATTGCGATCCGCGTTGAAGTCATGCGCCCAGGCGACACGGCTGCGCAGCGTAAAAATCTTGTCCTCGACTGCGAAAGACATGTTGGTCCGCATCCCAAGCTCCGCCCGAGTCGCGGTGATGTTCTTCGAGTCGTAGTTCAACGCGAACGTGTCGGCGCCGGATTTCGCGGTTTCGCTGTAGGCCGGCAACGACAAGGTCGCGAATTGCGCGGCGGTGTAAGGTGTCAGCTCGACCCATGGCGTGTCGAAACGGTAGCCGCCTTCCAGGCGCCCGGCGAATGCTTGCGGGTGTAGGCGCGCCTCGAGCCGGTCGGCACCGACCGAACGCTGCGTCGTTGCGTCCTGCCAGCCATAGGCAAGCGATGCATCGACATAGGCAGCGCCGATGTCGTGGCGGATGAAGGCGCCGGCCTGGAACAGGTCGGTTCTTCCCGAGCCGTAATCGCCAACGCTGAAGTTTGTCGCGCCGGCGGCCAAGGCGAAGCCGGCGAGCGTATCGGGCGAAAGGCGGTAGTCGGCACCGCCCGCCAAGCCGTAGAGCCGGGTGGTCAAGTTGCTGCTGCCCTGGCCAGCATCACCGTCGGATGTCTGCGAGGAGCCGAAGGGGGCTGCCCAGACAGTCCAGCGTGATGAAGGTGCATCGCCGATCGACGCGGTGATGTCGCCGCCATGAGCGCGGCCATGAACGGAGCTGTCGCCCAGAACGCCCAGGAACTGGTCCATGGCGCTGAAGGTCGTCTGCTGCAATCCGATCGCGGTCTCGCCGGCCGCCTGGGACAGGCCGGCCGCGCCAAGCGCCGCGAAGGCCACCGGAATGCCGCCGGTGCTGTCGAAATAGCCGGTAAGCGCATTGGCGACCGACTGCTGATTGCCGTTCAGGCCACCCGGCACGACGAAATTCAGCTTGGTATTGAGATAAACAGCGGTGCCTTCGGGATCATAGCTCACGGTCTGCGAGAGCGACAAAGGTATGTTGCTGCTGACCGGCCCGCTGAACGTGCCGTCGACGCCGCCGGCGGCGGTCATGATCGTATATTGTCGCGCGACGTAGCTGCCCGGAGCGTAGGATGTCCGCAATGTCGCGTCGTTGAGGCTGGCCGTGCCGGTGATATCGACGCGCGCCGCGCTGGCCGGCGACACGTCCACGAGATAGGTCGACGCGGATGTCATCGACAGGTCGCCCTGCACCGTCAGCGTGCCGGTTGCACTGCCCGGCGCCAGCGTGCCGCCATCGATGGTGACGTTTCCAACCGTGCCGATGCCGCCAAGCGTGCCGCCGGCGTTGACCGTTGTCATCGAGGATGAAGCGATCGAGCCGTTGACCGTGAGCGTGCCGCCGTCTTCGACCGTGGTGGTGCCGGTGTAGGTGTTGATGCCGTCGAGTGTCTGATGGCCTCCTTCGATGATGAGGCCGGCGGGATCGTAGGAGTCCGCAAGAACGCCGGCATAGGAGGTCGAGCCGTTCGTGATCTTGAGTTTGTCTAGTATGTACACCGTGCTGGCGGCAACGCCGCGCAAGGTCTGTATCGTGCCGGTCGCCGAGCCAAACTCGACTTGACCCTCGCCAGTGAGGTTGAGCTCGCTCGAAGCGGCGATGGCATCGTCCGAGTAAATCCCCAGATAGCCGTACCCTACCGTTGTCGAGCCGGTATAGGTGTTCGTGTTGCCAAGATTCAGATATCCGTCGGCGACCGTGACGCCGCCGGTTCCTTCGATGACGCCCATAAAGCTGCTGGGCAGACCGCCGCCGTTGATCGTCAGTGTCTTGCTGCCGAGCTTGATGGTTCCGGAAGCCGTGTCAGGCAGACCGAGGCGAGAAAGACCGCCGATCGTTGCGCCGGAATTTGTCTGCGAAATGTCCAGCACGGAAGACAGGCCGCCGCCCGTGAAATACACGTCGCCGGCGATGCTTCCATTGCCCGTCAACACGACCGAGCCGCCGTCGATGCGCAGACGCGTCGCATTCTCGGCGGTCAATGTCAGCGTCCCCGCGCCAAATTTTCCCAGCGTGCTGCTGCCGGTAGCCGCTATCGTCGTGGCGAAGGTGACGTTCTGTCCGTTGGTGTCGATGCCGATGAACTGGTTCGCGGCGGTTGAAATCCGGCTCGAAATGTCGGCTTGATTGTCGGCGCTGTATTGCAGCTTGCCTCCTCCGAACGTGCCGAAGGTGAGGGTGCCGGTGCTTCCCAGCGCGCCGGCACTGCCAAGATTGATCGTCCCGGCAGCGAACGTTACGCCGCCGCTGAGATCGTTGTTGCCGGTCAGCGTCAGCGTGCCGGTGCCCGACTTGGCGAGGCTGCCGCCGGACGACACCAGATCCGACGCCCAGGTGACGTTCTGGCCGTTGGTGTCGACGCTGACTTTCTGGCCTGCGGCGGTCGAGAGCCGGCTCGAATAGTCGACCTGGTTCAAGGCGCTGTATTGCAGCGTACCGCCGGTGAAGCTGAGTGCGCCTGATGTGCCGAGCGCGCCCGCGCTTCCGGCGTTCAGAATCCCGGCCGCGAAGGTGGTGCCGCCCGTGTAGGTGTTCGCACCTGTCAGCACCAGCGTGCCGGCTCCGGACTTGATGATGCCGCCCGCAGCCGTGGCATCGTGTATGACGTTGCCGAGCGTGACGCTGGCGCCGGCTGCCGTGCCTGGATCGATGGCAAGTGTCCCGGTGATGCCGATGCCGCCGTTGATCGTTCCGGTCGAGCTGGTATTGCCAAGCGTCAGGCTGTTGCTGCCGCCGGTGAACGTAATCGCGTCGGCTCGAACAGCGCCGGATGCGCCGAGATTCGACAGACCGCCGGAGATCGTGCCGAGATTGGTGACCGCAATGCCGCTGCCGACGATGCCGGCGCCACCGGCCGCGCCCGCCCCGCCAATGCCGCCCTGGATGATGGTGCCCTGCGCGATGTCGGCGACATTGCCGTCCGACCCCATGAAGTCGGCGCCATTTCCGCCTCGGCCCGATGCGCCGTTGCTATATCCACCAGTGCCTCCGGCGCCGCCATTGCCGCCGGTAATCGAGCCGGCGATCAGATTGAGTCTCGATCCGGCCGATCCGAAATAGATGCCGCCGCCGCCATCGCCGCCGCTCCCGCTGGAGCCGCCGCCGCCGCCGTAGCTGACGCCATTGCCGCCGGCACCGCCGTCGCCACCCTTCACCGTGCCCAATATGTTCAGGAACGACGTGCCGACGGTCGAGCCGATGCCGTAGCCGCCCGAACCGCCGCCGCCCGCGGCGCCGACCTCCGCGGTGCCGCCCGCGCCGCCATTGCCGCCGGTGGCCGATAGCAACTGGGCGCCGGGCGACGCGAGAAGAACGCCGTTGCCGCCGCCGCCACCACCGCCACCGCCGCCATAATTGGTGTTGCCGCCATTCCCGCCATTCCCGCCAACGGGACTGGCAATATCGCCGTTCGTGCCGCCCGCCCCGCCGCCGCCGCCCGCAAAGCTGGTGCCGTCGCCGCCCGCCCCGCCGGCTGCCGCCGCGCCGCCGCCGCCGCCGCCGCCCGGGTAGAATAGCGTGTTGCCTTGGCCTGGCGTGCCAGCAACTCCGAAGGTCTGGCCCGCTCCGCCCTGGTTGCCGGCATTTCCATTGCCGCCGCGGCCGCCAACCGATTGCGCAACCGCGTCGTTCGCGATCAGCACAACACCGGCAAGCGCGGTGCAGACAAGAAGGCCTTGACGCCAGCCGTGATTTGCAACGACCTTGGCGCGGTTCGCGGCGAGAATGGATCGCCCTTGAGGGCTGCCCGCCATTGACCAATGAGAGGACATCTTCGCGGCACGAGAGCCGAAAGCCACCACGTCAGAAAAAATATGCAATTTACCCACCCAAGCACACGCCGCCATCGCGGCGAGATTCCCAATCTCAAGGCGGTTGAAACATGAGTTCGGCGTCGATGTCAGCAGCCGGAAAAGCGCGCTTTCGGCAAAAGCGTCGCCTTGAGACGCTCGATCAATCAATTCGCGGAATATCGAACAGTGGCTCCGCTTCGCATGTCGGAACGGACAGCTACCAGAGGCGTTAATTCGATCGGTGCCCTCGCGATTCCCAGCGGATTGGTGTTTCGAACTTGATCTAGCCACTTTCTTTTGTGGGCCGAACATAAGCGAAGAAGAATATATCTAAGCATGGCTGTACCTCGGCTCTATTACGTAACGACTGGGTTGGATGCGGATATAGCCTTCGCCACGTGGAGCGCGGTGTTGTCCCCCCTGTTCGAGCCACGCCCTTGGGCCCGAAGCAAAATCCTGCCCACCGGATCGGCGAACGGAGCGATCCTGGGCGACATGATCATCGCTAAGGTGGCGTTCGAGCCGCAGATGTTTGTCCGCGACGCCGAACGTATCGCCGCCACTCCAGACCACATCTTGTTGCACCTCTATCTTAGCGGCGGCTTCAACGGTCTGATCTCAGGAGAGCAGGCTTCGATCGGTCCGGGAAAGGTCGCGGTCATCGATCTGGCGCACGAGGTCAGGACGCGGGCGTTCGCCTCCAACACATTGTCGCTCGTCGTTCCCCGAACGATGCTGCCCGACATGGCACCCGGCACCCTGAAGGCTCGCCTCGATCCGCCTCGCAACGAACTGCTCGCCGCCCACATCCGGTCGCTTCAGGAGCGGAGTTCTCAGATCTCGGAAGACGAGATCGCGAGCACTGTTTCCGATACGGCGGATTTTCTCAGGCGCTTGTTCGGCCACGCGGATTTCACATGGCGAAATGCTCAAGATGCCGATGATGATTTTCTGTCACTGGCGCAAACGGCAATTCGCGACAATCTCGCCATTGGCAAACTGTCGCCGGATTTCCTGGCCGAAAAGCTTGGCATATCGCGGGCCACGCTTTACCGCGTTTTCGCCCCTCACGGAGGCATCATGCGTTACGTCCAGGAGCGTCGGCTGATTGCCGTGCGGGCAGCGCTGAGCGATCCTCTCGAAACGCGCAAACTGTCGCGAATTGCAGCCGATCTCGGCTTCAACAGCGAAGCGCATTTCAGTCGCGCGTTTCGCCAGCGGTTCGATATGACCGCTACCGAGTATCGCCAAGAACAGATCGAGGCTTCGAAGCAGACGCAGCTGACAAGCCCGGAAGTCGTCAATCGATGGTGGGTGGACGTGGCTACGACAGCGCGCTCGGCCAGCGCATAGGTGCTACCGCAGCCGCAGGATCGAGTTCGACTGGGAGATCGTCGGCGAACGCGGCCTGCCGATACGGGCGAGCCGCGCGGTGAAGCGCGCTGCTTTTGATGGAGAGCAACCTGCGGGAGACGCTGTCGGTCAGCGAGCTCGCAAGCCGTCTGAACTGCTCGCGGCGCAAGCTCGAACGGCTTTTCGGCACCGAGCTCGGCATCGGGCCGATGGCGGCCTACCTGGCGCTCAGGGTGCATCATCCAAGTCGCTGCTCGAAGGCAGCGACCCGCAGATCGGCGACATCGCCTATCGCCGCGGCTTCACCGATGCCGGCCATTTCAGCCGGGTGTTGCGCCAGCAGACCGGCATCACGCCAACCCATCTCAGGCACCCCAACCGGATGCCCGCCTGCGCGGCGGGGTAACCCGTTCGAAGACGCGCCGCCTCAGCGTCGGCCGAGCCGTGCCAACTCCTGGGCGACATGCATCACGAAATGCGCTGACCGTCCTCGTCGAGCAGAACGCAGCCCTCGGGATCGAATCCGAGGTCGATCGTCTCGCCTTCGCGAAGGACCCGGCCAGTGATCGTTGCGTTGGCGCGGATGCTGGTCTTGCCGCCGATGTCGATCTCGTAGATGGCGCTGCCGCCCAGATATGACGCCGAGACGACGCGGCCGGACAGATGGTTGGCGCCCGCCGCAGCGCCGACCGTCAGTTTCTGCGGCCGCACCACGACGGTGACCTTGCTGCCGTCGGCAAGCTGCCTAGGACAGGCCACGTTGACCGTCTGGCCGCTGGCAAGCACCACAGCCGTTGCCTTGCCGGATCCGCTCACGGTGCCGGCCAGCATGTTGGCCTTGCCGAGGAAATCGGCGACGAAGGCGGTGGCGGGCCGCTCGTAGACTTCCTCGGGCGTGCCGATCTGCTCGGCCGATCCCGCGTTCATAACCACGATGCGGTCCGACATGGAGAGCGCTTCTTCCTGGTCGTGGGTGACGAAGATGGCGGTGATGCCGGTTTCCTTCTGGATCTTCTTGATCTCGACGCGCATTTCCTCGCGCATGTTGGCGTCCAGGGCCGATAGCGGCTCGTCGAGCAAAAGCACCTGCGGCTCGAAGACGATGGCGCGGGCAAGCGCGATGCGCTGCTGCTGGCCGCCCGACAATTGCGAGGGCAGTTTCTTCTCGCTGCCCGGCAGCCGCACCATTTCGAGCGCCTTGCCGACCCTGCGCACGATTTCCGGCTTCGGCACGTTGCGGTATTTCAGGCCGAAGGCGACGTTGTCGAACACGGTCTTGTGCGGGAACAGCGCGTAGCTCTGGAAGACAAGGCCGATGTTGCGCTTGTAGATCGGCACGTCGTCGACCCGGCGCCCATCGATCATGATCTGGCCGCCTGAAATATCGACCAGGCCGGCGATGGAGCGCAGGATCGTGGTCTTGCCGCAGCCCGAAGGGCCGAGCAGCGTGACGAAGGAGCCCTTGCGGATCGACAGCGAGAAATCGCGCACGGCGACGAACTTGCCATAGGCGATGTCGATGTTGCGAAACTCGACCGCCGGCTGGCTCGCTTCGGCGCTGTCCGATGCGGCCTTGCCCGCGCCGGACAGCGTCGCCCCGGCCGCTTCCGGCCGGGGCAATTCTGAAAGGTCGTTTCTGTCAGGCACCTTTCGAGATCCTGTTCCACTGCTTGGTCCAGGCGTCCTCGTTGGTCGCCCAGTAGACCGGGTCGGCGAAGGTCAGCGACTTCATCGTGCCGGTCTTGTCGAAGGCCGGCAGCTTCTCGATCTTCTCGGTGAGCTTGACCTTGGTCGGGTCGAGCGATGGCGGATAGCTCTGGCCCTCGGCCACCGCGATGGAGGTCGCCGGGTCGAGCATGAAGTTGATCAGCTCCTCGCACTCGGCCATCGGCGAGCCCTTCAGGATCAGCATGTCCTCCATCCAGGCATAGGAGCCGGCCGGATCGAGATAGCCGATCGGATGGCCCTGGTCCTGCAAGGCGGCGACGCGGCCCGACCAGGCGTCGGTCACCACGATCTCGCCCTTGGAAAGCAGGTCCATCAGCTCGGCGCCGGAACTCCAGAACTTCTTGGCAAGGTCGCGCGTCTCGCGCACCTTGGCCCAGATCGTGTCCATGTCCTTGATGTTGTTGGGATCCTGCCCGGTGGCGAGCGCGGCGTACCAGACGCGCGTGGTCATGTCGTCATAGCCGCCGACCTTGCCGGCATATTTCTTGTCGAGCAAAAGGGCGGCGCCCTTTTCCTTGGCTTCCTCGGGCGAGATCACCTTGGTGTTGTAGGCGATGCCTGTCGTGCCGTAGTCGTAAGGCACGGCCGAGAGTTTCGGCGTCAGCTTGCGGAACGGCTCGATCATCGGCTGCAGCACATTCGCCATGTTGGGGATGTTGGCCTCGTTGATCTCCGAGGTCAGGCCGCCATTGACGTATTTGATGTAGTAGTTGACGCCGGAGGAATGGATGACCTGGTAGTCGCCGGGCTTCGAGGTCTTGATCTTGGTGATGATCTCGTCCTCGTCGCCGAACGTGCCCTGGACGACCTTGATCTTGGTCTTGGTGGTGTAGGGCTGGAAGGCGTATTTGTCGATCGCGTCCTGCACCGTGCCGCCCCAGCCGTCGAAGCGAACCTCCTGGACCGCGGCGAGCGCCTGCCGCATCCAGGGCATGTCGAGACCCGCCGCGGCAGCCGCGGCGGCTGTCAGCGTCAGGAAAGTGCGGCGGCTGAGATCACCGTTTCGATATCGATCATGCAGCCGTTCAAGCCGCTTGCCGTTGGACAGTTTCATCGTGCTTCCTCCTTTGGTTCGCCACGTCTTTTCAATCTGGTCAGGCTTTGCAGGATCAGGCCGCCGAGCAGCGGGATTCCTACGGTCACCAGGATCATCACGGTGCCGAGCGCGTTGATCTCGGGACTGATCGAGATCTTGAGCATCGAAAGGATCTGGGTGGGCATGGTCTCGACGCCAGCCGGGCGCCAGAACAGGCTGGCCGACGTGTTGTCGAACGAGATGGTGAAGGCGAGCAGCGCGCCGCCGACGACGGCGGGGATGAGCAGCGGCAGCGTGATCTCGCGGAACGACGACAAACGCGAGGCGCCCAGCGAGAGCGCCGCCTCCTCGTAGACGCGCCGGATGCCGACCATGCGCGCCTGCGCGATCAGCACCACATAGGGCACGGCGAGCAGGATATGGCCGAGCACCAGCAGCACCATGGTCCTTGGCTGGTCGACCGCCTTGATCAGCACCAGAAGGCCGACGCCCAGGATGGTCTCCGGCACCAGCGCCGGCAGGATCACCAGCGTGCTCAGCGCCTGCTTGCCGGGGAATTCGAAGCGCACCAGCGCAAAGGCGGTGACCACGCCTATCGCCGTGGTGACGGCGGCGGTGAGCAGCGCGATCCACAGCGAGGTGCGGAAGGCGGCCAGCACCTGCTCGTTGGTCATCAGCTTGGCGTACCATTGCAGGGAGAAGCCGGTCATCGGGAAGCCGCCGAACATCGAGGCGTTGAACGACAGGATGACGGTCGCCACGATCGGCGCGAACATGAAGATGTAGACGCAGATCGTGACGAAGCCGGTCAGCCGCCAGGCCCATCTGCCTTCTTCCTTGCGCCGCGCCTTCATCCGCCCAACCCCGTCATCCACCAAGTCCTTTGACGATCTGCGACATGCCCATGTAGCGGGTGTAGATGGCGGCGAAGAAGCCGAGCACCAGGAACAGCACGATCGAAAGCGTGGCGCCCATCGGCCAGTTCAGCTCGCCCATGATGGTGTCGTAGATCAAATTGCCGAACAGCGCGTCGCGCCCCGAACCCAGAAGCTGCGGCGTCACGTAGCTGCCGGCGGCCAGCACGAAGCAGAGCAGCAGGCCTGCCGCCAGGCCCGGCAGGGACAGCGGCAGCGTGACCTCGCGGAATGCCTGCGCGCTGGTGCAGCCCATGGAGCGGGCGGCCGAGATCAGCGTGCGGTCGATGCCCTCGAGGCTGACATAGACGTTGAGGATCATGTAGGGCAGGAGGAAGTGCAGGAGTCCCAGGATCACCGCGCCCTCATTGTAGAGCATCGGCAGCGGATCGCTGATGATCCCCATCCTCAGCAGCGCGACGTTGACGACGCCTTGCTCGCCCAGGATGTTGATCCAGGAAAAGGTGCGGATGGTGAAGGAAATCCAGAACGGCACGATGAGCAAGAGCAGGAGCAGCCATTTGTGCTTGAAGGTCGTCGCCCAGATGAAATAGGCCGGGAAATAGCCGAGCACGCCGCAGAGCAGCGCCGTCATCGCGCCGACGCGCAGCGTCTTCAGGAGGAAGCCGTGATAGTAGCTGTCGGTGAGGAATTCATGCCAGTTGGCGGTCGTCAGTACGCTCGTTTCCACACCGGCGGTGACGAAGGTGAAAAAGGTGTAGGCGCCCATGACGGCGATCGGCAACACCAGGAAGAAGATCAGCAGCAGGAGCACCGGCGCGACCAGCATCCAGGCCAGCCGCGGATCATACAATGTCCATCGTCGTTTCATGACCACCCGGTGCGCTTTCTTTGAAGCGCCTGTTTTGTTCCCGGTGCCAAGATTGGGTGATTAACGGCCCGATGTCTACACCAGGCGATTGAGCCAGTGGACATCCGTGCGCCGCGGCCGCGATAAACGACGAAACTCGATAGGCGGACGGCGTGGCAACAGGGGCCGTGGCCGTTCGACCTGGTTGATTTTTACCAGGCGGCAATCGCTTTCTATGCCGGCAACCCTGCCGTTCGCATGGCGTCGCTGACGTCGTCGATGATGCCAGGCGCAAGTCCGACGGCGGCGGACCAGCGGCCGATGGTGAAGCGGGGATCAAGCGACAACAGCCGTGCGGCCGATGCCTTGGCCTCCTCGATCCGGCCGAGTCGGGCAAGGGGAGCGGCCAGCCATCCGTGCAGGATGCTGAAGCCGGGGTTCATCTCCACCGCCCGCCGGCCGGCCGCGATTGCCTGCTCATGCCGGCCGTTGAGAAAATTGCCGAAGCCGATCATGCCTTGCGGAACGCAGTTCATGGCGTCCAACGGGTTCAGCCGCAACGCCTGCTCGCCCCAGTCGATGGCCCGTGTCGCATCGCCGCCATAGGCGACCGGCACGCAGCCAAAGGCATAGACGAAGGCACATGAGGCGCTGAGCGCGAGCGCCTGCGAAAACGCCTGGTCGGCGAGCCTGCGGTCATGCTCGACCAGCCCGATGGTGAAACCGGCCAAAGCCAGCGCCATGGCGTCGCCCGAGCCGTGCTCGATCGCCGCATGGGCATGGCGGGACGCCTTCCGGCTATGCTCCGCCTCCATGCCGCCACGGATAAAAAGGGTCTGGTGCGCCCAGGCGGCAAAGCCGTGGACGAGCGCATAGGTCGGCTCGATGGCCAGCGCCTGGTCGAGCAGGGGCAGGCCCCTGGCGGCGCCCTGCGGCATGAAGGTGTAGACGTCGGGCAGCGCGCGCAGAAAAAGATCGTAGGCGTCGAGACTGTCGGGGCGCCGGCGCTTGACGCGTTCGATCTCGGCCCGGCGCAAATTGGGCTCCATGGCCGCGACGACGCTGATGGTGATCTCGTCCTGCAGCGCGAACACGTCGGTCAGCTCGCGGTCGTAGCGCTCGGCCCACAGGTGGCCGCCATCCTCGGCATCGATCAACTGGCCGGTGATGCGCACGCGGCTGCCGACCTTGCGCACGCTGCCTTCCAGCACATAGCGCACGCCGAGCTCGCGCCCGACCTGCTTCACATCGACCGCGCGGCCCTTGTAGGTGAACGAAGAATTCCGCGCGATCACGAACAGCCAGCGGATGCGCGACAGACCGGTGATGATGTCCTCGACCATGCCGTCGGCAAAATAGTCCTGATCGGCATCGCCGCTCAGGTTGACGAAGGGCAGCACGGCGATGGAGGGGCGGGCCGGAATGCCAAGGCCGGGCTTCGCCTGCTCGACCGGGGCGATCGCCTCGGCGCCGACCTCCTCGCACACGGTGCCGACGAACCGAAAGCCCCGGCGCAGGATAGTGCGGACCAGGCGCTGCTGCTCGCCATTGTCCTGAAGGGCGCTGCGGGCGGCGTTGACGCGGCTGGCCAGCGTGGCGTCGGAAACTATGCGCCCCTGCCAGACAGCGTCGACCAGGTCGTCCTTGCTCACCACCCGCTCGCGATTGCGGATCAGATATTGCAAGAGGTCGAACACTTGTGGCTCGACGGGGACCAGATCATCGCCACGGCGCAGTTCGCGCCGCTCGCCGTCCAGGGCGAAATCCTCGAAGAGATACGGCAATTGCTGGCTCCGGATGGGCGGAAATCGCGACTCTGGACACTGTAGCCGTGTCGTGGCCGCAAAATCAAAGCCATCTCAAGGGAAAATCAAGAGGTCCTGAAGGCCGCCTCAAAGCGAGCGCTGCGGCCGCGTCGCATAGTCCTCCTGCAACCAACGCAAACAACACTTTGAAAAGGAGAACTCAAATGTCGAACAATGCAGCAAATTCCGTCGTCCTCGTCCATGGCGGCTTCGTCGATGGCTCCGGCTGGGAGGGCGTCTACCACCAGCTCAAGAAGGACGGCTACGACGTCACCATCGTCCAGAACCCGACCACCTCGCTCGCCGACGATGTCGCGGTGACGAAGCGCGCCATCGCCGCCGCTCCGGGCAATGTCATCCTGGTCGGCCACTCCTATGGCGGCGTGGTGGTGTCGGAAGCCGGCACCGATCCCAAGGTGGCTGGTGTCGTCTACATCGCGGCCTTCGCGGCGGATGCCGGCGAGTCGGTCTCGACCCTGATCGCCAACCCGCCTCCCGGTGCATCGGTGCCGCCGATCCTGCCGCCCGTCGACGGCTTCCTGATGCTCGACAAGGCCAAGTTCGCCGCTGCCTTCGCCGCCGATGTGCGCCCCTCGCTCGCTGCCTTCATGGCGGACTCGCAGGTGCCGTGGGGTATCCCGGCACTGGAAGGCAAGGTCACCAAGCCGGCCTGGAGGGTGAAGCCGAGCTGGTATCTCGTCGCCACCGACGACCACATGATCCCGCCGCCGGCGCAGCGCCAGATGGCGACCCGGGCCGGAGCCACGACGGTGGAAGTGCCCGGCAGCCACGCGGTCTATGTCTCCGATCCGGCGGCGGTCGCCAAGCTGATCGAACAGGCTGCCGCCGGCGTCGGCAAGAACTGAGCCCGCGACATCCCTGAAGAAAGGCCCGGGCGCCTGGCGCCCGGGCCCTTTTTGTTCCATCCCGTATCCGGCCGACGGTGCGCCTGATATCCACTTCCTCCTGGGATCGTCGGTCGCATCTCCGACATCCAACGGCCGCTCCTGGGGATCGCGAGGCTGGCGCCTGTGCCAAACAATACGGATCGGTGATAACAGGCTCCAGCACGGGCGAGGGGACGGTTCCGGAAACACAATGGCAAGGCGGTTTGCGTTTCTGCTGGTTCGCGACTTCACCCTGTCGCCGCTGTCGCTGTTCATCGACACGCTGCGTCTCGCGGGCGACGAGGGCGACCGCAGCCGCAGGATCGAGTTCGACTGGGAGATCGTCGGCGAACGCGGCCTGCCGATCCGGGCGAGTTGCGGCGTCGAATTGCTGCCGACCAAGGGGATCGGCAATCCGGAGGATTTCGACAATGTCGTCGTGGTCGGCGGCCTGCTCGACACCAACCGCAGCCTGAGCTCGGACAAGGAAACGTTCCTGCTGCGCGCCGCCGAGAAGGGGGTGCCGCTGACGGCGCTCTGCACGGGAAGCTTCGTGCTGGCGCGCTACGGCCTGCTCGACGGCTACGCCGCGGCCGTCAGCTGGTTCCACATCAAGGACTTTCGCAGCCAATTCCCTGACGTAAACGCCCATGCCGACAGTCTGTTTTCCGTCGACCGTGGGCGTTCGACATGCGCCGGCGGCACGGGTGCGGCCGACCTCGCCGGCCACTTCGTGTCCCAGTTCATCGGCCAGAAGGCGGCGGAAAAGGCCGCCAAGATCCTGGTGCTCGATCGGATCAGAAGCAGCCGCGACGTGCAGCCCGTCGGCGACCTGTTTCCGAAGGCGTCGAGCCGCGCGGTGAAGCGCGCACTTCTGTTGATGGAGAGCAACCTCCAGGAGACGCTTTCGGTGACCGAGATCGCTGGCCGGCTGAACTGCTCGCGGCGCCAGCTCGAGCGGCTGTTCGGGACCGAGCTCGGTATCGGTCCAATGGCGGCCTATCTGGCGCTCAGGGTGCATCATGCCAAGTCGCTGCTCGAAGGCAGCGACCTGCAGATCGGCGACATCGCCTATCGCTGCGGCTTCACCAATGCCGGCCATTTCAGCCGCGTGTTCCGCCAGCAGACCGGCATCACGCCGACCCATCTCAGGCACCCCAACCGGATGCCCGCCACTGCCGCGGGGCAATGAGGCCCGGCCGCCAAGCGGCGCTGACACTTTGTTTGGCGCAATTCCCAAGGGCAAGCGCTACGCGCTTGTCCCGGGAAAACCGTTCACACTTTTCCTGGAATTGCTCAGCCCTTCGAGATGCCGCGCGCGATCAGCCTTGCGAGCCGTTCCGAGAACGCCCTGGCGTCGGCCGGCTTGTCGCCGTCGAGCACGCGCGCCTCGTCGTAGAGAAGATGGGCGGCATCGTCCTTGAAGGCCTGCTCGTCCTCGCCGAGGCCGGCGAGCGCCAGCACGCGCTCATGCCTCGGGTTGATTTCGAGGATGGGCTTGGCCGCCTTGTCGAGGCGGCCGGCGGCGTTCATCAGCCGTTCGAACTGACGGTCGGGACCGTGTTCGGGGGCGACAAGGCAGACCGCGCTTTCGGTCAGGCGATCCGATGCCTTCACGTCCGAGACGGCATCGCCAAGGGCGGACTTGACGAAGGCCAGGAAGCCGTCGACCTCCGGCGTCGCCACTGTCTCCTGCTTCTTGGCTTCGTCGAGCAGCGGGATGTCGGACAGCTCGGCCACGCCCTGCGTGACCGACTTGAACGGCTTGCCGTCGAATTCGGGCGCCATCGTCACCCAGAAACTGTCGACCGGATCGGTGAGCAACAGCACCTCGATGCCGCGCGCCTTGAACCCTTCGAGCTGCGGCGAGGCTTCAAGCCGGGCGCGGTCGTCGCCGGCCATGAAGAAGATCGCCTTCTGGCCTTCCTTCATCGCGGCAACATAGTCGGCAAGGCCGCGCCAGGCTTCGCCAGAGGCGGTCGAGCGGAAGCGGGCGAGCTTCAGCAATTGCTCGCGGCGCTCATAGTCCTCGTAGAGTCCTTCCTTGAGGACGACGCCGAAATTGTCCCAGATTTTCGCATAGGCGTCGGCCTCGTTTTCGGCGAGCTTGGCGAGATCGCCGAGCACGCGGTTGGTCAGGCCCTTGCGGATGGAGGCGAGCAGCGGGCTTTCCTGGATCATCTCGCGCGAGACGTTGAGCGGCAGGTCGGCGGAATCGACAAGCCCGCGCACGAAGCGCAGGTAGCGCGGCAGAAGGTCGGCATCGTCGGTGATGAAGACGCGGCGCACATAGAGCTTCATGCGGCCCTTGCGGTCCTGGTCGAACAGATCGAACGGACGCGAGCCCGGCACGAAGGCGAGCACCGAATATTCCTGCCGGCCCTCGGCGCGGAAATGGATGGTGGCGGCCGGCTCGTCATACTGGCCGGCGACGCCGCGATAGAAGTCCGTATATTCCTCGGGCTTGATCTCGCTTTTCGGCCGGACCCAGAGTGCCGTGCCGTCGGCGATGTCGCGCGCCTCGGCGCCGGGCTTCTCGATGAGCGTGATCGGCACCGGCACATGGCCCGACTGCGACTTGGCCAACTGCTCGAGCCGGTAGGATCCGGTGTAGGAGACGGCATCGTCCATGAGATGCAGCACGACGCGGGTGCCGCGCTTCGGCGCGGCTTCGAGCGGGGCGGGCGCGATCTCATAGGACCCCTTGCCGTCCGACGACCAGCGCCAGGCTTCCTCGCTTCCCGCCAGGCGGCTGATGACATCGACCCGGTCGGCCACCATGAAGGCGGAGTAGAAGCCGACACCGAACTGGCCGATGAGCTGCGTGTCCTCGGTGCCGGAGCCGACGCGCTCGATGAAGGCGCGGGTGCCGGAGCGGGCGATCGTGCCCAGCGCCTCGGCCATGTCGTCGCGGCTCATGCCGATGCCGTTGTCCTCGACGGTGATCTGCTTGTTGTCCGCGTCAGCCGAGATCGAGATGCGCGGCTTGGGATCGTCGGCCAGAAGCTCCGGGCGGCTGACAGCCTCGAAGCGCAGCTTCTCGCAGGCATCAGCCGCGTTGGAAATCAGCTCGCGCAGGAAGACGTCCTTATCGGAATAGACCGAATGCACCATCATGTGCAGCAGCCGCGAAACATCCGCCTCGAACGCCCTGGTTTCCGTCGTTTTCGTATCCGTCGTCATTCCGGTTTTCCCACGCTTTTCATCCGCCCGCCGCGCCGGGGCGCGTTCAGGACTTCCTTTCAACCATTTTTTGCGGTGCTGGCAACTGCGTTCAGCGTGCCAGCGCGCCGACGATATGGTGGTGGGATGCGAGGGCAACAAGGACGAGTCGCCAATTTATGGATCGCCGCGCCAACCAAACCGCTTGGCGCCGCGGCTGACACATAGAGGGAGAAGTGTTACCCATGTATCCGGTTTAAAGTGTTACCCATCTATCGGCTGGACAGGCAGGCAGGTGAGGGGCAGCGCCGACGTTGCCCCTTATTTCCCCGCCATGTGATCCGCTAGCGCCTGCGCCTGGGCGAGCAGCGCGGGGAAGGCCGGGGTGCCGGGCAGGTTCTTGCCCATGCAGGCGCGGAAGTCGTCGTCGCCTTTCGTCCAGGCGGCGTTGGCGGCGTCGGATGTGTTTTCGTCGCTGTCGTCGGTGGCCTGCTTGGCCAGTTTCTGGGCGGCTGCGTCGGCGGCGGTCCAGACGGCGTCGCAGGCCGCGATCTTCGGGACCGGCGGCGCCGCGGGCGCCTCGGCGATCAGGACGCTGTTGCCCTTGACGACCGTGACGATGACCTCCTGGTCGTAGTTCGGCCCGATATCCTGTGCCCAGCCGCCGAGCCGCGCGATCGCCATGTCGGCGCCATCAGGCGTCTTCAGCGCGAAGTCGAGCGTGCCGGTGAAGGCGGCGTCGCTGCCGATGGCCTGGGTGTAGAAGGCGTCGAGTTTCAGCGCGGCGTCGAAGCTGGTGGGCAGTTTGAGGTCGGCGTCCGTCTCGGCCGCACGCGACTTGAGCCAGCGCTCGACCAGCCCGCGTGTCGATGCCACGATGCTGGGGCCGTCCTCGGTGCCGTGGCGCAGCCCGTCGAGCATGCCGAAGCCGACATCGGAGGAACTGAGGCTTTCGATATTGATCGTGCCGGCAGCCGGGAAATCCTTGACCGTGAAGGGGCCGAGGAGGGCGGTGAGACGTTTTTCGAGATCGGCGCGGGCCTTTTCATTGGCCGCGTCGAGCGTTTCCACGGCGGTGTTCGTGCTCTCCATCGCCGCGATCTCGGCAATCGCCTTGTCGCGCGCGGCGATATAGTCGTCCTCGGGCGAGGCGGCGAAGGCAACACCGCTGGCGAGTGCAAACATGACCGTCCAGACCAACAGCATGACAGAACCTTTCTTCGTGGCGATCAACAGGCCAGGCAGCCATCGGGCAGCTTTGCGGCTATTGCGCGGCAGGAAACGTGGAGGCGAAACATCCTTGCCGGGGAGGGACCGCAAGCGCCGTCATTAACCATCAGTTAACTATCAGTTCGCCTTTGAATCAAATTTGGCGGATATTGTTTTGGCCAACGAGGCTGCTCGAGGGACCTGAGAAGACAGCAATTATTGGCCTGGCGCGCAGCCTTCGGTCGCGCGGCAGTCTGAAATCAAAAGAATAAGCGACGGACCACCGTCGCCTTGCAGGGAGGCGTCAGCATCATTCTTGATGAGGATCGCCACAATGAAGATCGAAGACGCGGTGACCACTGTAACAGCCGAGGCCAACGCGCTTGTGTCGTGCCTCGGCCAACCCGTCATCGCCTACCACGTGACGGAAATCATGCGAGAGGCCGACCTCGAGCACGCCAGACGGATGCAGCTCGCCCTGATGCGGCGAAGCATCGAGGCGCTCGTCGATGACGGCCTGGAGGATGTGGCGGCGGAGCGTTTTGCGGCGCAATTCGACGGGCGAGTTGGTTCGGCGTGGCGGCTGCTGCACGCTTCGGATGGCGTGGCGCACTGAGTTCGGGCCAGACCGGCCTCGAGCTTGGATCCTCCGTGCGGCCATTGGCGGATCGATCAAGCCGGCTTCCGCCGGCCGTGTAAAGGAAGCCGTATCAGAAAACATGAAAAGCCCGACGCGAGTTGCGGACGCCTGGCACTCCTCGATCAGCGTCGCGACAACTGGAAGAACCGACCGAGCCCCCTGGTTCTTAGCACATCCGCTATCTGGTTGATCTTCCCGACCGTCTTGCGGCCGTCGGCTGCTGCCCGCTCCGGCGGACGGGGCAGCCCAAGGCGCTTGCGCTGCGTGCCCGCGAAGGCGATCGCATCGCGCTCACGCCTGAATTGATGGAAAATTTCCTGGTCGTTCTCGCATACGCGGACAAACCAACCACCAAAACCCTCCGACAGCTCCACGGAGTTTTTGGGGCAACCGCTATCATACCGAGGGTGAACAGGCATGGCGCTTCCTGCATCGCAGCTGAAAACGACGTGTCGACAAAATATCCGCCAACAATGAATGTGCTGTGACAGGTGCGACGCCCGGGCGGCACCGAGCCATGAAGCGGGCGGCCACGCGGGAGATCTTCACCCCGGGCGAGATTCAACCTGAGCTGGCTTGTATGTGTCAAAAAGTTGCACGATTGTCGGCTGCTCGATGATGTGGGTATCCGATGAAGCGTAAGGACAAGGCACGGCCTTTCGTGCCAACTGAAATCCACGTCAGCACCGTCGAGGATGACAGGGGTACGCTCGGTATCCTCTCGATCCAGACGACCGAAGGCATGGTTGAGATCGCGCTTGATCGCCAAGCCGCCGACGCGATCGTGAATGCCATCGGCGCAATCCGGACGAAGCTGGACCAGAGCTGAGAAGGCCGGGCCAGCGGCCGAGGAGATCGATGTTCGGATTGCCGGCGGTCAGCAGGATGGCGATGGCGTCATCATATCCGGGGTCGCGGTCCAGGATGATCTTTTCCAGGTGGGCATCTCCCTTGCCTTCCGCGCTGGGACAAGAGACCGCACGCCCCCGTGCAGTCAAGGTTCGGATGCTCGATCGATCCGGCCTGCGTAAGTCTGGTCGCGCGCGGCCGGGCATGCTCGGCGCGGCTGATCCGAACAGGGTCGTCTCAGGGAAAGTTTCGTTCGTTCGAATGACAACAAGCAGAGAAATAGAAGATAGCGTCGCGGTGACGCGGCATCCAGCGCCGTGGCTCGAACTAAGTGGAGAATACGATCGCGGTGAGGGTCGCGCCAGGTGAGGTCAAGTGATGAATCATTTGCAAGGTACCAGGGCCAAATGCCGGCTCTTTGACTTCACCCTTATTAAGCGACGCGCTTTTGTTCTACTTCACAGGATAGTTGGCAGCGGGTGTAAGGCCACGCTGTCCTTTGTTTCGTCCATCCTCGTTCTGCTGTCTGCGTCTCCCGCGAACAGCCAGCTGGCGCCCGATGCGTCCGCGACGGCCGCGGTCAATGGCCGTTCGTCGGTCGCGGTTTCGGACCATACGGATATCGCGAAAGAACCGGGCAATGTGCGATCCGGCGCGGTCGGAACCAACATATTCAATCCCGCGCCCGGCGGAGCGAATGCCCTCAACGGCCCACAAACGCCGCCCGGCGCGGTGGAGGAGGCCTTGCGCCGCGAATTGGCCGCTGCACGGGCTGAACTGGCCAAGCAAGCGCAGGCCCTGAAAGAGCAGCAGCAAACGGACGAAGCGCTCACGGCCAACCTGGACACCGCGCTGCGCGCCATCCAAGATTTCAGGGCGGAAGCCAGTCTCTGGGACGGCAAGAAAGGCGCGATGCCTGAAACGCATCCCTCCACCGATGCCTCCCACGCCGCCGCGAACCAGGCGCTGGAAGAGGAGCGCCACAAGGCCGAGCTCCTGGAACAGGAACTCGCCACGGCTCGGCAGACCATCGATGCTCTCAAGACGAGCGCAAACCTGGCCGCGGCGGAGCAGGCCAAGGCCCTGGAGGACCGGCAAGTGGCTGACGCCGCTTCAAACCAAGCCGGAGAAGCGCTCGAACTGGAACGTCGACGGGCGGATTCAGCCATGCGTGACCTCGACAGTGCCCGCGAGGAACGGGACGCCTTGAAGCAGAGCTCGATAGGCTTGAGTGCGGCGCTGGACCAGGAGCGGGAGAGGGCCAACGGCTTGGCCCGCAGCCTCAGTGCCGCGCGTGCGGAAATCGACGCCATCAAGGACAAGCGTCGGACCGCGGCCGAGATGCGCGCGCCCAAGGCAGGTACCTCCGAGAGCGCGCTCGCAAGTCCGCCATCGCGTCCGGTCGCAGCCCGTAACCCGGACCTGCCGAAAAAACGGAAAGTGAAAGGCCCAAAGTCGCCGCAACCTGTCCTGCTGGCAACCATCGCTCTTCCAACCGCATTGCTCCCGGTGCGACCACCCGCGCAGTGAAGGACAGGTGAGCGAGATGCATGGCGCTGGGAGGATGACAATGAAGAAATACTTCGCGGCCGCGTTGACGATGGGTATCGCAATCGGGCCTGCCTCGGCTCTCGAAGCAGGTATAGGCGGCAGGGCCGGCGGTCTCGGCGCCGGCGCCGGCGTGAGCGCCGGTTCGCAAGGCGCATCCGTAGGGGTGGGCGCGAGCGTCGATGGCGTTGGCGGAGCCAACGTCGGAGCTTCGGTCGGCGCAGGCAGCGGGTCGGTCAGCGCCAGCGGCAACGTTGGCACCTCGGGTGCAGGCGTGTCGACCAGCGTCGGCGTGGGCGCCGATTCGTCCGCCCAAAACGGATCGACGGCCGCTCCCGGTGGCCAGGCCGCCGCCACCACCGGCTCTGCCGCGACAGCCACGGCCACCGCCATGACAGCGACAACCCTGGCCAAGGCCACCAGGCAACCGATCCTCCTGCCATCCGTCCTCAGGCCTTCCAAAGCCGGTCAGGGCGACCTCACCATGGGATATCCCTTCGCACCCCTGGAAGCCCTGACGGCGAAACCAGGCACGCCGGCCACGGTCGTACAAGCCTGCCGCGCGGCGATCATGTCCGCCGCCAAGCCGCTTGGCGCTGTCCGTGTCCGTGCGGTAAGCGCGGGTGCCTTGCGTCAATCCGGGAGCGCGCTGACGGCGCCGATCATGGTGCGAATAGACTATGCGAGACGAGGCGGCATCGAAGTCCGGCAAGCGCAAGTCCGCTGTCGCCTCGACAAGGCAGGCAGGGTCCGCGCGGTGATCTAGAACCAACCTGCAAGAGGGTAGGCGGCGCTCCGCCGACGCCGCGCGAGTTGGTCGAGGCGGCAACATTTTCCGCGGAACGGAGGTTCCAATCTCAAGTGAGCTGCTTCAAGCTCGGTCCTGGATCGCGGCAGGGGGCGTGAGATGGCGGATCATGATCGGATCGACGGATTGATCGCGGCGGTGCCCGCCGCACTGGCGCTTCGCGCCGGGCTGGACCTTGGCATCTTCACCCGGCTCGGTGGCGATGTGGCGACCGCCGACAGCCTGGGGGCCGCGCTCAAGGTCGAGCCCGATCGTCTGTCGCGGCTCCTCTATGCGCTCGCCAGCATCGGTCTGCTCGAAGTCGAGGATGGTCGCTTTCGCAACGGAGCCGAAGCGTCGGCCTTCCTCGACGCGTCCAAGACGACCTATCGCGGCGGCGATCATGCGCTGCTGCGCGAGCTCTGGGGAGCCGACCTTTTGACCGCCGAGTCGCTGCGGCAGAACCGGCCGGCCGCGCTGCACGATTTTTCCGAGGCCGGCCCCGAGGCGGCGGCCGCCTTCAGCCGCATGCTCGCACCGGGCGGGGTGGTTTTCGGCAGAAACCTGGCCCGGGAGATGGACCTCTCCACGATCCGTTCGGTGATCGATATCGGCGGGGGCGCCGGGACCATTCTGGTCGGACTTCGCGAGCGGTGGCCACGGATCGCGGCGACGCTGATGGAACTCCCGACGGTCGCTGCGGTCGCGCCTTCCATCCTGGCCGAATATGGTGCCGAGGACGTGACTGTCGAAGAGGGGGACATAACCGTGGCGCCATCGATCGGCCGGCACGATCTGGCGATCCTGAAGGCCGTCGTCCAGGTCCTTCCGCCGGACCAGGCGCGCAGTGCGATCCTGAACGCGGCGCGTTGCCTCACGCATGGCGGCGAGATCGCAATCGCGGGGTGGGGTGTCGTCGATGACGACCGCCTCGGCCCGCCCGAGGGTGTCTTTCTCAATCTCACCTTCCTGAACCTCTATCGCCACGGCGAATCCTACACGGAAGGTCAGTACCGCGCCTGGATGACCGAGGCTGGATTGCGCGACATCTCCAGGTCGCGCCTGGCGGATGGCTCGACCTTGTTTCGTGCGCGCCTCGGCTGAAGATCGGATCAGATTGGAGTTCGTGGCCTGATCGCGGGTTCTCACAACTTCCGCTTCTCCACCTCTGCCTTCCGCAGCAGGAACCGCTGGATCTTGCCGCTTGGCGTCTTCGGCAGTTCGGCGACAAAGTCGATCTCGCGCGGATAGGCGTGCGCGGAAAGCCGTTTGCGGACATGCTGGGCCAGCTCCTCGGCAAGCTCGGGGCTGCCTTGGTAGGCGGGCGCCAGGATGACGAAGGCCTTGACGATCTCGGTGCGCCGCGGATCGGGCACGCCGACCACGGCCGCCTCGTTGACGGCGGGATGTTCGATGAGCGCGCTTTCGACATCGAAGGGGCCGATGCGGTAGCCCGACGAGGTGATGACATCGTCGGCGCGGCCGATGAAGGAGACCGAGCCGTCCGGTTCGTATTCCACCGTGTCGCCGGTGCGGTAATAGCCGCCCGCCATCGCGGGTGTCTCGACCTGGTGATAGCCGTCGAACCAGCGCAGCGGCGAGTTGGCGATGTCGACGGCGAGGACGCCGGGCTGGTTGGGGCCAAGTTCGTTGCCGGCCTCGTCCAGCACCACCATGCGGTAGCCCGGCATGGCGAAGCCGGACGATCCCGCGCGAACCCTATGCGCAAGCCCGTGGTGGTTGTTGACCATCATGCCGTTCTCGGTCTGGCCGTAATGGTCGTGGATGGGGGCGGCGAGATGGGTGTCGAACCAGCGGATCACTTCCGGATTGAGCGGCTCGCCGGCGCTGCTCACGACACGCAGGCGGCCCTTGACGCCAGCGGCGGCCTCGGGGCCTTCGGCCAGCAGCAGGCGGAAGGCGGTGGGCGAGCCGGCAAGGCTGGTCACACCGAGCCGCTCGATGATTTCGTAGGTACTCCCAGCCGTGAAGGCGCCCTCGTTGAAGGTGGTGGCGATGCCGAGCAGCAGCGGGCCTGTGATGGCGTAATAGAGGCCGTAGGCCCAGCCCGGATCGGCGATGTTCCAGAAGACGTCGTCGGGGCGCAGCCCGATCGCGTCGCGCATATAGGCGCCGAAGGCGAGCAGGGCGCTGAGCGGCACCGGCACCCCCTTGGGCAGGCCCGTCGTGCCTGATGTCGACATCATCATGAACAGGTCTTCGCCCTTGCGCATGACGGGTTCGCAATCGGGGGAGGCGGCGGCAAGCGCGGCGCGGAAATCGATGTCGCCTTGGGGCAAGGCATCATTGGGGCCAAGAATGGTGGCGATCGGCGGGCTGTCCTCGATCTCGTCGAGCTTGCCGCGATTGGCCGGGTTGGTCACCACCAGCCTGGCGCCGCTGTAGCCCAGGCGATGCTCGATCGCCTTCGGCCCGAAAGCGGTGAACAGCGGCTGGTAGACGGCGCCGATGCGCCAGGTGCCGAGGATGAGCGCCACCAGTTCGGGAATGCGCGGCAGCATGCCGGCCACGACATCGCCGGGGCCGACGCCCAGCCCCTTGAGCATATTGGCGACACGGCCCGACATATCGGCGAGGTCATCGAAGCTGAACAGCCGGAGTTCGCCACCGGCGGAGATCGCGCGCAGCGCCAGCCGGTCCTGCCCGGTATGGCGGCCGCAGCATTCGACATAGGCATTGATGCCGGTCGCCGGGTCGCCGTCGAGCCTGGCGATCTCATCCTCGATGCGAAAGCGCGAAACGGCATCCTCATAGCGCGGCAAGCCGGCTCGTATGCTGGTCATGTCGGTCCTCCCTGGCGGCGCTCCATCTCCCCATGGCGCGCTGTCGCGGCAACAATGGCATCAGATGGCGCCGATGGGCAACGACGGAAGCCTATCTCTTTGTTTTGATGCGATCCCCAAGGGAAAACGCCAGGCGTTTTTCCCGGGAAAATCACCACACACTTTTCCTGGCATTGCTCCTACAAGTTCGCCTCGGCGAAGATGCGGGCCGCCCAGTCGAGGAAGACGCGCAGGCGCGGCGAGAGCTGCCGGTTTTGCGGGTAGAGCGCCGAGAGCGGCGTCGGCGATGGCGGGTAGTCGGCCAGCACCTCGATGAGCGTGCCGTCGGCAAGCTCCTTCTCGAAGCGATAGCGCGGCGCCTGGATGAGGCCGAGGCCAAGCCGCGCCAGGTCGGCGGCGGTGTCGGAATTGTTGGCGGCGACGCGGCCCGGCAATCGAACCTCGCGCGTCTTGCCGCCGACGGTGAACTCGAAGGGCAGCACCTCGCCGGTGCGCGACGAAACGAAGCCCACCGCCTGGTGGCCGTCGAGCGCATCGGGGGAAGCGGGTGTGCCGTGGCGTTCGAGATAGGCGGGACTGGCGCAGGTGATCTCGCGGATCATCCCCAGCCGGCGCATGATCATGCCGCTGTCGGGCGGCTCGCCGACGCGGATGACGCAGTCGACGCCCTCGCGCACGAGATCGACCAGCCGGTCGCTCTGGCCGATCTGCAGGTCGATCCTGGCATAGCGGGCCAAAAACTCCGGCAGGCGCGGCAACAGGAAGGTGCGGGTGAGCAGCGTACTGGCGTCGATGCGCAGCAGGCCGAAGGGCTCGGCGTTGCGGAAGGCGGCCTCGGCATCCTCGATCTCGGCCAGGATGGAGAGGCAACGTTGATAGTAGGCCTCGCCATCCTGCGTGGCGTTCACCTGGCGTGTCGTGCGCTCCAGCAGCCGCGCGCCGAGATGTTCCTCGAGCCGCCGGATCGCTTCCGTCGCGGTCGAGCGCGGCAGGCCGAGATCGGCGGCGGCGGCGGTGAAGCTGCGCCGCTCCAGAACGCGGACGAAGAGCCGCATCGTGTCCAGACGATCCATGGGCTTTGTTCGCAGTTTCCGAATAGTGATGTCAAGAGGCGGCTGATTATCCGGAAGCTGGCTTGGCCTATATCCGTGTCACCAGCAATACGGAGAGACTTCCATGACAAATCCAACCAGAACCGCGATCGTGACCGGCGCTTCCAAGGGCATCGGTGCGGCGATCGCGCGGCGGCTCGCCCGCGACGGCGTCGCCGTCGTCGTCAACTATGCACGGGGCCGCGCCGAGGCCGAAGCGCTTGTCGGCGCGATCGACGCCGATGGCGGCAAGGCGATCGCCGTGCAGGCCGACATCGCCGACCCGATCGGCATCGCAACACTTTTCGACGCCGGCGAGAAGGCCTTCGGCGGCGTCGACATCCTAGTCAACAATGCCGGCATCATGAGACTGTCGCCGATCGCGGCGACCGATGATGCGTCGTTCGACACGCAGGTCGCGATCAATCTCGGCGGCGTGTTCCGTGGCATGCGCGAAGGCGCGAAGCGGCTTCGCGACGGCGGCCGCATCGTCAATTTCTCCAGCAGCGTCGTTGGCCTCTACCAGCAGGGCTATGGCGTCTACGCCGCCACCAAGGCGGCCGTCGAAGCGATGACGCATATCCTCGCCAAGGAGCTTGGCGCGCGCCGCGTCACCGTCAACGCCGTGGCGCCCGGACCGGTCGAGACCGCGCTGTTCACGGATGGCAAGAGCGCGGCGCAGATCGAGGCCATTGGCAAGATGATCCCGCTCGGCCGGCTCGGCCAGCCCGACGACATTGCCGGCGTGGTCTCGTTCCTCGCCGGGCCGGATAGCGGCTGGGTCAACGGACAAATCATCCGCGCCAATGGCGGCGTGATCTGAGGAGGCCATGATGCAAAAGACAATCCTGATCACCGGCGCCTCCAGCGGCTTCGGCGCGATGACCGCGCGGGCGCTCGCAAAGGCCGGCCACACTGTCTATGCCTCGATGCGCGACCCCTCGGCGCGTGGCGCCGCGGTAGCCGAGATGGAAAACTTCGCTCGTGACGCGGGCGTGGCGCTGAAGACCGTCGCGCTCGACGTCACCTCGGATGCCTCGGCGCAAGCGGCGATCCGGCATATACTGGGCGAGGCCGGCCAACTTGACGTGCTGATCCACAATGCCGGGCATATGGGGTTCGGGCCGGCCGAGGCGTTCTCGCCTGAACAGCTGGCTCAGCTCTATGACGTCAATGTCGTCGGCACGCAGCGCGTCAACCGTGCGACCCTGCCGCATATGCGCTCTCTCGGCCGGGGCCAAATGATCTGGGTCGGCTCGAGCAGCACGCGCGGCGGCACGCCGCCGTTCCTGGCGCCTTACTTCGCCGCCAAGGCCGGCATGGACGCGCTGGCGCAGAGCTATGCGCTGGAACTCGCCCGCTTCGGCATCGAAACGACGATCGTGGTGCCGGGCGCCTTCACCAAGGGCACGGAGCATTTTCATCACGCGGCGGCACCCGCCGACACCGAGCGCGCCGACGCTTACTGGGCCGGTCCCTATGCCGATGTCGACCAGAAGGTGCTGACGGGGCTGGCGTCCCTGGAGCCGGTGGATGCCGACCCGGCCGAGATCGCCCGGGCAATCGTCGACCTCGTGGCGATGCCGCACGGCAGCCGCCCGTTTCGCGTGCATATCGACCCTTCCGATGATGGCGCCGCCATCGTCAACGGCGTTGCCGACCGCGTGCGCGCGCAACTCATGGAACGGATCGGCCTTGCCGACCTGCTCCATCCCAAAGCCTGAAATCCAACCTCGAGAAGCAAGGAAACGATCATGCCATTCGCCAACATCAAGGTACCGCAGGCCGCACTCTCCAGGGCGCAGAAGGAAGACCTCATCCACCGAACCACGGCCATGTTCGTCGACTTTTTCGGCGAAGTCGCCAGACCCACCACGATGGTGCTG
Organism: Mesorhizobium loti; assembly: GCF_013170705.1. NCBI lineage: Bacteria > Pseudomonadati > Pseudomonadota > Alphaproteobacteria > Hyphomicrobiales > Phyllobacteriaceae > Mesorhizobium > Mesorhizobium loti. The sequence goes on from NZ_CP033334.1 coordinate 3,391,739, forward strand.
GTGGAAGAGGTTGCCGACGGCGGCTATGGCCGGGCCGACGAAGTGTTCGTCGTGCCCGACGCCTATCGCGCCAAGGAGTAGGCGGGAGCGCCATTGCCGCATGCGCCAGTCGTCATATGACGACTGGTCGCCGCGGACGCCAGCGTCCACTCTGTCCGCGGGGCCTGCATGTCGGTTCCCTGAAAACCGATGCCCTCTTTGGGGCGGCATGCACCAGGCGGGGGCCAGGTGGACAGCCCCGAGCTGTCCACCTGTCTCGCTTGCTCTTTGCGGCGACGCGCCAACCCCACTGCTTCGCAGCGACCCTCCCCACAAGGGGAAGGGTGAGGAGGCGCCCTGCCGGCCTCCAAGATAGCGCTCTTCCGGAAATGCGGAAAAGCTGAGCTCCATACCTCCCCTTGTGGGGAGGTATGGCCGAGGGTCCGGGTTGGGGTCAGCGCGGCGCCGCAAGCCTTGCTTGCACGCCCGGCCGAAGAGGCGATTGTCGCAACGGCCGAGAGCTTGTCGCGGCTGGGGTTGGTGGGGTCGAGAGCGGCATAGGCACAAGCCTTCCTCAGCCGCCCTTGGGCATCCCAACCCAGTCAGCCGCCACCTCGGCAAACAGCCAATCGCGGAATGCCCTGACCTTTTTCTGCCGCAGCGCGCCGTCGGGATAGACGAGGTAGTAGCTGGCCGCCGATTTCAGCGCGAGGCCGAAGGGTCGCACCAGCCGCCCTGACGCGAGGTCGGCCGAGACCAGCGCGCTGCGGCCGAGCAGCACGCCTTCGCCATGCACGGCGGCCTCGACGGCGAAGGTGGCGGAATCGAAGCGCACACCGCGTTTGGGGTCGATGCCCTCGACGCCGGCCTGTTGCAGCCATGTCGCCCAGTCGATGCGAAAGGCGTCATGGATCAGCTTGTGATGCCGGAGATCTCCGGGCTGGCGCAGCGGATGTTCGCCTTGCAGAAGTTCCGGGCTGCAGACGGGGAAGACTTCTTCGTCGGCGAGAAATTCCGCCGTCACGCCGGTATAGCCGCCCTTGCCATAGCGGATGGCGATGTCGATGCCGTCGCTGACGAAATCGGCCAGCACGCCCGAGGTCGCCAGCCGCACGTCGATCTCGGCATTGGCGCGATGGAAGCGGTGCAGCCTCGGCACCAGCCAGCGGCCGGCAAAGCCATCCGATGTGCTGACGCTCAGGATGCGCGTCGAGCGGTCGGGCGTGGCGGCGATGGTGGCGGCGGCGATCTGGTCGAGCGCCTTGCCGACTTCCAAGGCGTAGGCAGCACCCACGGCGGTCAGGCGCACCGATCGCGTCCCCCGGTCGAAAAGCTGGATGCCCAGCCTATCCTCGATGTTGCGGATGGCACGGCTGATTGCGCCATGGGTGAGGTTGAGTTCCTCCGCCGCCCTGGAGAAACTCAAATGCCGCGCGGCCGCGTCGAAGGCGGGCAGAGCGGTCAGGGGTGGCAGTCGACGCGGCATGATCTCAACCTGTGAGCATTGCTCACAAATCCTGCACAAAGAGTCGTTTGTCGTCCAGCCTGAAAATAGCGGATATTCAGCGTGCACCGCGCATCCATATCGGACTTTTCCGGTTCATCGATGCGCTGAAGACCAGACATTGATGTGAGCGATCATCATGCTCGCCCGTTGGGCGGCACGGCACGCTTGCGTCTAGCGAACACAGGAGACGAAAAATGAGTCCGACCCTTGGATATATCGGCGCCGCGATGAGCGGCCTCGCCATGCGAAGCACGGCAGCGTTCGAGCGCCGGCGCACGCTGCGCCGGCTTTCCCGACTTTCCGACCGCCGCTTGCGGGACATCGGCTTCGAGCGCGACTGGGACGGCTCTGTCCTTGGTAATGGAATTCCGGGCAATGGGAGGGGGATATGACCAGCACCCTGATCATCGGCGCGACGGGACTTCTCGGCAGCGAGATGGCGAAGGCCAGCGCGCGCAATGGCGACAGCCTGCATGTCCTGGTCCGGGCAGCCACTTCAGCCAACGAAGCGCGGATGCGCCCGCTCAAGGAATTGGGCGCCACGGTGCATGTCGGCGATCTCGACGACTATGACAGCCTCGTGCGCGCCGTCGGCAAGGCGGATCGCGTCATCAGCTCGGTGCATGTCGGTTCGGCCAGCGAGATGACGCTGGTGCGCGCCGTGAAAGATGTCGGCGTCTCCCGTTTCGTGCCATCCGCCGGCTTCGGCCTCGACTTTGCCGCCGCCGCACCCGGCACGATCGCACCGCTTGACATCAAGAGGGCCGTGTTCGACGCGGTCAGGGAGGCCGACCTGCCCTATACGGTGATCTACACCAACGGTTTCTTCTCGACCTGGGTGGCGACGCTGGGCGACCTGACGCGCTTCGGATCGACACCGCTGCCGCCGGACGAGGTGACGCTCTATGGCGACGGCCATGTGCCGGCGACCTTCGTCAGCGAGAAGGATATCGCCGCCGTCACCATGCGCGCGCTGGAGGATCCCAATGCTGTCCGCCGCGAAATCCGCATCGCGCGGAACAGGATCACGCAGGGCGCGATGATTGACCTGTGGCGCCGGGTGAGCGGCCGCGCGCCGCGCATCGTGAACATGGGCGCTGACGAACTGGAGGCGATGATCGCGGTGGCGCCAGGGCTTGGATTGCTGCGGGCGTTCTGGATCCGCGGCGAGACCGCGCTTGAGACGGGCACTCCGGAGGCGGGGGCGCTTTATCCGGAACTGAGGTTCGAGACGATTGAGAGTGCTTTTGTGGGGATGGCTGGCAGGGGTGGGGGCGCTGGGTGAGCCGGCTGCGCGGCAAGGGTCGGCGGATCTCGGTGCATGACAATGGATGCTGCCACGGTGGTTGACCGCGCGGGCCATCCGGCCGATAGGTCCGCGCGAAAAGCCGAGACCTGCAATGACTGACCTGAAAGAAGCAACCCGCGCCCCCGACGCCGCCTGGCAGGACGATGTCCGCCAGGGCGTGCGCCATGTTCGCGATCTCGACCGCCTGCCGCTGTCGCCCGCCGAGCGTCAAGCCGCGCAGGAGGCCGCCAGCCGGCACAAGGTGCGTGCGCCGAAAGCCTATCTCGACCTGATCGACTGGAACGACCCGGCCGACCCGATCCGCGCGCAGGTCATCCCGTCGCCCGGCGAACTGGTGGAAACGGAGGGCGAGCTTGGCGATCCGATCGCCGACCATGATTTCAGCCCGGTGCCCAGGCTGACGCATCGCCATGCCGACCGGGTGCTGTTGTTCCCAACCTATCAGTGCGCGGTCTATTGCCGCTTCTGCTTCCGCAAGGAATCGCTGACCTCGATCGGCCGCGGCTACACGCGCGAGGCGCTGGAGCCGGCGCTGGCCTATATCGCCGAGCATCCCGAAATCCGCGAGGTGATCCTGACCGGCGGCGATCCGCTGTCGCTGCCGGACAAGGCGATGGCCGAAATCTTCGCGCGCATCGAGGCCATTCCGCATGTTCGGCTCTTGCGCATCCACACACGCGTGCCGGTGGTGCTGCCGACACGCGTCACATCAGGCCTGGTCGAAGCGCTGCAGGGCCGGCTGATGGTCACCGTCGTCACCCATTTCAACCATGCCCGCGAGATAACCGACGCCGCCGAGGCGGCCTGCCGGACGATGCGGCAAGCCGGCTTCGTGCTGCTCAACCAAAGTGTTCTGCTGAAAGGCGTCAACGATAGCGTCGAGGTGCTGGAAGAGCTCTGCCGTGAACTGATGTATCGGCTCGGGGTAAAACCCTATTACCTGCACCATGGCGATCTCGCGCGCGGCATGGCCCACCGCCGCACCACGATCGCCGAGGGCCAGGCGCTGGTGGAAGCGCTGAGGGCGCGGCTGTCGGGTATCTGCAATCCCGTCTACGTGCTCGACCTGCCGGAAGGCGGCGGCAAGGTGCCGCTCGGGCCGTGCTCCATCGAGGCGCGGGACGGGGAGAGCTGGCGGATACGCGGGCTGGATGGGCAGGTGAGGGATTATCGCGAGATTCTGGCCGAATAGACGATGCGTTATTCCCCGATAAACGCCAGTACGACCACGCGCGGGGCGATGCAGTAGACGAGGTTGGCGCTGCGGCCGGTCGTTGTCGTCGCGCGGCCTGTGTTCAGGTCCACGGTGATATCCTCGTAGCCCAGCACCTGGTGGTCCAGCGGATAGACGGCCTTGTAGACCGCTTCCTTGGCGGCAAAGAGGATGCGGCCGGCAAGATGCTGGTCGGCTGTATCCATCCGGTCCGCGCCGGTTGCAACGAGCGCGAAAACGTCATCGGGCAAGGGCAGCGCGGGCTCGACGTCGATACCGAGCGAGCTCATATCGGCAATGCGCGCGACCGCCGCCACGGCCATGTCGTCGTCATGAGCGAGCGAACCAATTGTCCCGTGGGGCCAGACCGGAGCACCTGACGGCGCGCGCGGGATGGCGATGTTCTTGATGCCGATGTCGGCCAGCAGGCGGTGCGCGATCCAGCGGGCCGCACCGCTGGCTCGTCGCATGGCCGGCTGGCGGGCGGGGATGGAACGCGCCTCCTCGGGCAAAAGATGGGTCTCGTCGCCTTCGCGTATGAGCCGGCATCCGGTGCGGACCCCATGCGGGGCGATGGCGGCCAGTGCCTGCGCCAGGGAGCTTTCCTCGGGCAAATCCGGAGGCGAAGGATTCGCGGCGGGCCTCATTGATCGCCCATCGATGCCGGCAGGGCGAGGTCGGCGATCATTTCGCCATCCTCGTCGAGCCCTTCTTCGACGAAACCGGCGGCACGGTAGAGCTGGCGTGCCGCTTCATTCTCCGGCTCGTAGCAGATGGAGACGTGCCTGATGTGACCGAGCCCGCCGATTTCGCGCAGCACCTCGCGCAGCGCGGCCTTGCCGTAGCCCTTGCCCTGGCTGGCGCGGTCGATCATGAACCGATAGATGCGCGCCTCGTCGTCATCGCTTGGCGCCTCGTACATCAGGAACCCGACAACACGATCCCCGGCCATGATCGCGCGCGGCCGCGCGTCATGATCGGATCTGGCTTCGCGCAGCGAGGCCGCGTTGCCCGCGACGAAATCCATCTGGTCGGGGGCCAGCCGCAGTGCTGCCACCAGGGCGCGATTGGCCGGGGTAAGCGGCGCGATCCGGATGTCGGGCGTGCTTCCGGATCGCTCTGTCACGTGACCTCCGATGCTCTCGGGATCGTCAGGATGACGCCGTGGAGCCGTCATCCATGATCGGCTCGACGAAACGATGCAGCTTGGCCGGGTTGCCGCGCCAGATCGAGTTGGGCTCCAGCACTTCGCCTTTCATCACGAAGGAGTCGGCATCGACCATCGATCCCTTGCCCATGACGACGCCGTAGTGGACAAAGGCGGAGGGTCCGAGCGTGCAACCGTCACCGATGCGGATGAAGTCCGACTTGAACGCGCCTTCTTCCAGCGAATGGGCCTGGATGACGCAGCCCTCGTTGAGCGTGACGTCATCGCCGATCTCGACCAGCGAACGCTCGGTCAGGTTGCTGCCGCCGTCATAGACCCGCTTGCCGACCTTGACGCCCAGCATGCGCAGGATCACCGGCCGGAACGGCGTGCCGGCGAACAGGCGCACGATCGGTGTATCGGCAAGCTTCCAATGGCGTTCGTGGCGCCAGAAGTCGACATCGTAGATCGTCGTCATCCGCGGCTTCAGCCGGCCAAAGCCAAGGCTTGCCCGCTCGACAAGAATGTAGAACGGAATGGTGATCGCCGAGGTCAGCATCACGGCGACGAAGAGGGCGACCTCGTTCCATTCGGTGTAGTAGTTCAATGCCCGATCCCAGATCGCCAGCGTGGCGAACAGCATGACCCATTGGGCGGCAATGAACAGAAGGATCGTCACCAGGTTGTGGCGGTTCTTGAACGGGATGCGCTGGCGCCGGTCGGCCTCGTCGACGCCGGCGATGAGTTCCTTGTCGCGGTTCACCATGCGCGGGATCTCAAAGGCGGGCGAACCCAGGAGCCCGACATTCTCGCGCACCGGGCCATCGATGGGGATCATCACCTTGGTGCCGAGCAGGACGTTGTCGCCCGTGCGGCCATCCGGCGGATAGTAGATGTTGTTGCCGAGATAGTTGCGCTCGCCAATGCGTGTCGGCTCCAGCCGGAACGCCGAGGCGGATTTGTGCACATTGATCATGAACAGCCCGTCGGACACCATGGTCTCGGTGCCGATCTCGCACAGAAGCGGGTTTTCGTGCTGCTGGTTGGAGCCGAAATTGGAGCCGGTCTGCACCACCTTGTTGAGGTTCCAGCCGATGGCGCTCATATAGTGGACGATGGCCGAGCTGTCGCCGAACAGCAGCCCCAGCACACGCGAGTTGCTCGAGAATTCCGAGACGGTCTGCAGCCAGTAGCGGAAGCCATAGAGCGTATAGGTGCGGCCCGGCTTCAGGATCAGGCTGAAAACGCGCGGCACCACCGTGGCGGCGAGAAAGGCCACGGCGATATAGCCGAACAGCGTGACCGTGGTGCCGATCGCGACAAGGCCGATCGTCTCCTGATAGTCGTCGCCGACATATTCCCAATAGCTGTGGAACAGGAGCGGCAGCGGGGTGATGACCGCGAACAGCAGCACCAGCTGGACGGCTTCATAGAGGAAACGCCGGACCTCGTAAGGGTTCGCGTTGCGCACCTTGCAATAGTCCGCCGTGGTCGGCACGGCCGGCGATCCGTGCCAGTGCTCGCCGTCGGGAATGCTTTGCCCGCTCTGCAGCGAGGACGAATGGCCGAGCTGGCCACCGTCGCCGATCGAGGTGTCGATGTCGAGCGTGGAGCCGACGCCGACGAAGGCGTCGCGGCCGATGGTCAGCGGCCCGGTGTGGATATAGCCGGACTGGGCGCGATAGCCGAGGATCATCGATTCCTTGCGCAGGATGGTGTTGGCGCCGATCGAAATCAGGTCCGTGCAGACCGGCACGGATTTGGATTCGATGACGGCGTTGTGGCCGAGCTTGGTGCCGAGAAGCCGGAGATAGATGCTGTAGAGCGGGCTGCCGCGGAACAGCACGACGGGCGCAGTGCGGATCAGCGTCTTGACGACCCAGAAGCGATAGTAGCGCAGGCCCCAGATGGGAAATGCCTCGGCCTTCCAGCGGCCGACAAGCAGCCATTTCGCGGCAACGGCAAAGCCCGACATGCCGAAGAACACGCCGGCGGAGAGCGCCACGCACCTGATGTAAAGCTGCAGCGGCTCGTCGAGCGCGTCATAGACCCAGTCGAGGCCGTGGTCGAGGACCCACAGCGCGACATAGCTGTAGACAAGGTAGAACGAAAGCTGGCCCGCTCCGCAGGTCCAGTAGACGAGGTTCGAGGCCCGGCGGGTGAGGACAGGCTCGAAGGTGGCCGTCGTCATCTCCTCCGCCATGGCCAGGTGCTTGGCCAGGCGCGCAACCGTCGGATAGAGATAGATGTCGCGCATGGACGTCGTCGCCCATTCCTTGCGGGTGCGAACGCGGGCGCAGAAATGAGCCATCAGCAGCGAGTTCGCGCCGAGATCGTCGAAGAAATTGTCCTCGACCGAGACCGCGTCGAATTTCAACACGGCGGCCAGCGCGTCGGCCAGGAAGCGCTCGTCGTCATTGCCGGGCGCGACCATCTCGCGGTCGGCGGAAAGCCGGACGCTTGTCGGCTTGGGAAGCTGGCGAAGATCCACCTTGTTGGAGACGGTCATCGGGATCGCCGGCAGTTCCTCCAGATAGGAGGGCACCATGTAGTCCGGCAGGCGCCGCTTCATCGTCTGGGCGAGATCGGCGCGCGAGATCGCCGACGCCCCGGCCTTGGGCGCGTAATAGGCGACGAGCTCGACACGGCCGGGCTCGATCTCCCAGGTGGTGACGGCGGCCTGCGCGATGGCGGGCTGGTCCAGCAGCACCGCCTCGATCTCGCCGAGCTCGATGCGATAGCCGCGGATCTTCACCTGGGTGTCGATGCGCCCGTTATACTCGATCTCGCCATCGGCGTTGATCCGGCCAAGGTCGCCCGTGCGGTAGATGCGCTTCGACGGGTTGTTCGGCAGGCCGATGAAGTCGGGGATGAATTTCTGTTCGGTGAGGTCTTGCCTGTTGAGATAGCCGATCGCGAGCCCGATGCCTGCGATGCCGATCTCGCCCAGTTCGCCAGGCTCGGCCAGTTCCGGCAGCGAAGGGTCGAGAATGACGATGGAATAGGTGGGCAGCGGCGCGCCGATGGTGACGGGCTTGTCCGGCGTCAGCGCGCCCATGGTCGCGGTGACGGTCGCCTCTGTCGGGCCGTAGGTGTTGAGGATCTGCCGCCCGGGCTTCGACCAGCGCACCACCAGATTGTGCGGGCAGGCCTCGCCGCCGACCAGGAGCGTGCGCAGGCTGGGCACGTCGCTGGCCATGGACGACAGCAGGGTCGGGCTGCAGGCCATGCAGGTGATGTCGTGATGCCGCAGGAAATCGGCGAGTTCCTCGCCGACGAGCGGCATCTGGCCGGGCGCGGGCACCACCGTCGCACCGGCGACGAACGGCACCCAGATCTCCTCGGAGGAAAAGTCGAAGGCGATGGTCATGCCCTGGTAGACGCGGTCGCCCGGCCGGTAGCCATAGGATGCGGCGGCGACCCGGATGAAGTTGACGAAGCTCTGGTGCCGGACGGCCACGCCCTTCGGCCTGCCTGTCGTGCCCGAGGTGTAGAGGATGTAGCAGATGTCTTCGACCGCGACGGAGGCCGGCGCCCTGTGCAGCTTCAGCGGCGCGTCGGACTGTCTGGAGATCTCGGCGGCGGCGCTGTCGATCAGCACGTGGGGAACCGGCAACTGGTCGGCGCGCGACGCATAGGTGGCGATGGTGACGATCAGGCTGACACTGGCGTCGTCGATGATCAGCGCCATGCGCTCTTGCGGAAAGGCGGTGGCCAGCGGCACGAAGGCGGCACCCGCCTTCACCACCGCGAGCACCGCGACATAGGTCTCCGCCGACCGGTCGAGGATAAGCCCGATCCGGTCGCCCGGCCGAACGCCGCGCTTGACGAGCAGGCGGGCGAACTGGTTGGCGCGCTTGTCGAGCTCCTGATACGTCCAGACACGTCCCTCGGAGATCACCGCCGGCAAGGCTGCGAATGTCTCGGCGAGCTCCTCGAAGACCGCGTCCAGCCGCTCATCGGGCCGGCCTGCCCGGGCGAAGTCCGCGCCGGTCAGAACCTGGCCGTGCGCGGCCGCGGACCGCTGGGCACTTCTTATGAGCGCATCGAAGCTCGCGACGCCGGCTTCGGGCGCTCCGTCCGGTCTTGCCGTGTCCCTGTCGAGTGCGGCGATATCGACACCGTGATCCATTTCCAAACTCTCTCGTCCTGGCCGCGCATCGCCCGGCTGTTCATACCGCCGTTCGATCCGGCATTTTCGGCTGTGCCGCCGCTGCGATTTGACCCTTGTTGGTGGCGGACCCGAAGCTTCCGAAAAGGAATCCCGGCAGTCCCCCGCGGGATGGTTATGGCATCCGATCTTTTCGCCAGTTTTTCCGAAGTGTTGAAACTTGTTTCTGAATTGTGTCTGAGCGAGATATTGCGGGCTGGAGGAGCCGGCCTCGGCTGCCATGCAAGGCCGGTGTTGTCGCGGCCCGCCATCCATGCCTATGCTGGGTGGTTCGCGGCTTTCAGGATCGTGGCGGATGGCAGCGGGAGGCAACGGTCAGGACGTGGTGCCGGGGAGGGCTCCCGTGGGACGCGGGGTGCCGCGTTCGGTGCTGGACACGGCGGGCCTGGCGCCCAGGGACGCGGTCGCGCTGTGGCGGGAGAACATGGGTTTCTTCTATGACGTTCGCCTGCGCAATGGCGGCGACGACCGGTTCCATGTCCATGCCGAAGCGTTTCATTTCGGCGAAATCGCACTCAGTTCGTACCGATGCGTCGCGCAGACCTTCGACCGTTCGCGCGCCCGCATCGGCCGCGACGGTCTCGACCAGATCACCGTGCAGGTCTGCCTGCGGGGCAGCCACGGCCGGCGCGATGGCGGGCCGGATGAAAAGGCCTGCCCGGGCGACCTGATCGTCTCCGACCTGGCGCAGGCCCAGTCGACGGGGACATCCGGCATCGACAGCCTCAACCTGACCATGCCGCGCCGCCTGCTGGCGCCGCTCCTGAAGGCGCCGGACGAGCACAATCTGCGCGTCATCCCGGGCAATGCCCCTTTGACGGCGCTGTTGCGCGGCCATCTCCTCGGCCTCTACGCGGCAGCGCCGGCCATGAGCGGCCAGGACGCCGAGGCGGTGACCAGGCCGACGCTGGATCTTGCCGCGGCGGCCATCAATTCGGCCGTGGCGGAGGAAAACGCCGCTTCGGTGCAACTGGCGCTGGCCGGCGAAATCCGCCGCCACATCGACAGGCATGTCGGCAGCCGCGACCTCACGGCCGCGACCATAGCCGCGCTGTTCGGCATTTCGACGCGCAAGCTCTATTACCTGTTCGAGCCGTATGGCGGCCTTTCCCGATACATCCAGGAGGAAAGGCTGCGCCGCTGCCGCGCCGAGCTCGTCGATCCCGCCCGCCGGCACGAAGCCATCGGCGAGATCGCCGACCGCCACGGCTTCGGCCACCGCAAGAGTTTTGTCCGTGCCTTCCGGCGTTGCTTCGACATGACGCCACGCGAGATGCGGGCGCTCGCCGCGCAGGGGCGCGGCCTGCCAGCCGGGCATGGCGCGGACCGCACCCTATGGCGCTGGATCCGCGACCTCCGCTAGGAGCCTCGCCGGCCGGCAATCCGATGCCGGTTTTTGCACCCACAGCCACATTCCTTGCGCCTGCCGCCACATTTGCCCGGCGCGTTCATACAGGCCTTGAATTACCGCCGCCGCCCGCACGAAAACCAACCGGACAAACGGGGGGCGGACGCAGGTGGCCAGCCAGGACAATGTCATCGTCCTGTCCACGGACGAGATCGCGGACCGCGAGCGCGAAGCGGCCGTGCGAGAATTCTACGGCCGCATCTGCATGCGGCTGGACCTTGCTCCGCTGGATCGCGGCGCGCTGCATCTGAGCGCCTCCACGCTTTTGCTGCCAGGGGTGAGCGTGGCCGAGGGCAAGGTCTCGCCGATGGCCTGGGAACGCACGGCAGCCTTGCGGCAGGACGCCAATGACGATCTCGTCGTGTCCTGGATCGCGGGTGGCTGGGGCTTCGACACGCCAGGCCAGGGAACCGTGGAGACGCCGGCCGGCGCACCCTGCATCATGCCGATGGACGGACGCTGGCGCGCCAGGGCGCCGGGCGGGGACTGGACCATCTGCGCCCGCTTCGACAGGTCGACGCTCGAGCCGCTGGTGCGCCATGTCGGCGATCTCAGGCCCGACGCGATCAACCCCGGCACGCCGGAGGCGCGGCTTCTCCTGGCCTATGTCACGGCGGTGGCGCGCGGCGGGATGAGCGCCGGGCTTGCGCCGCTGGCCGCCCAGCACATTGCCGATCTGTTCGCCGCGGCGGTCGGAACCAGCCGCGAGGTGGGCGAAGTGATCGCCGGGCGCGGCGTCCGCGCCGCGCGCATCGAGGCCATCAAGCGCTATATCGAGGAGAATATGCACAAAGCGCGGCTGTCGGCGGAGATGGCGGGAAGGGGCCTTGGGCTCAGCCCGCGCTACATCAGGCGTCTCTTCGCGGAGGAAGGGCACAGCTTTTCCGACTATGTCATGCAAAGGCGGCTGGAGCGGATCCACCGGCAACTCGCCAGCCCGCTTTTCGCCGCAAGGCCGATCGCCGATCTCGCCTTCGAGGCGGGGCTGGTCGAGCCATCGACCTTCTACCGGCAGTTCCGGTCGCGTTATCGCATGACGCCTTCCGAGGTGCGCGCCGGCCTGGCGCAGTGAGGCGCCTGTTCCGACAGTGCCATCCACCTGTGCCGTCCCTGCGATACGCCGAGGCTCCCGCATCCGCATAGTCGCACCGTGGACGCGGTGCCGGAGGCACGCGCGGGAACGGAGGCTGGGCGGCCGGGCCTCCGCGACATCGGGAAAACTGGCCACAGGAGGCAACAATGCGTGCGGCGAAAAGGTGGATTCTCGGCATCTCGGTTTTCTGCGCCCTTCTTCCAACCGAGGTCTTCGCGGCCTACAAATGCATGAACCCGGCGATCTGCAGGGCTGTCTGCGGCAGCGAGACATGCGGCAAGATCAGCGCGAGCAACCGCGACATGAAGGCGTTGGACCTCGGTGCGTCCGGACAACTCGCCGCCTCCAGCGGCGGCGCTTCATCCGGCACCAGTTCCAGGAAGACCTACACCTGCTCCAACGAGGCGATCTGCATCGCGGTCTGCGGCAAGAAGACCTGTCCGTAGGCGACGCTGATCTGGCGCATCTTCGAAGGCGTCGGCGCGCTGCGCCGGCGCCTTTGTGCGTCCATGCGATCCACCTGGCGAACAGCGCCTGGCGTGGCCGCGCCCCCCTGAAATCATCTCCTTCAAAAAAATCTCGCCGTCGCCGGGAATAAAGCACCGCCCCGCCGGGTCTTCACTACAGCGGGGCCAATACGGCCCGCGACCCGAAGAAACGAAACAAGGATTTCTGGAAATGACCAAGCTCGCTCTCAGCGTGGCCGCGATGTTGCTTGCCTCGAGTGCCGCCTTTGCCGGCAGCGACCATTTCGAAGGCGGCAACCAGCCTTCCGTCGACACCGCTGTCACGGCCTCGATCTCCGACACGGCACCCCGGAACGGCGCCGATGCACAGCTCAGGACCGAACAGGACCAGACCTCGGTTCAGGACATCGTCGCCCAGCACGATCGCGACAGCCTCTGGGGCCGATAGGCGCTGGCCTTCAACCCGTGCCTCAACAAACAGGTATCATCGACATGAAAAACCTCGCTCTTACCGCCGCGGCCATTCTGGTGGCCACCACCAGCGCCTTTGCCGGCAGCGACCATTTCAACGCCGACACGGCAAACCAGCCGCTTGCCGCCGTCGACAGCAACGCCACCGCCTCGATCCCCTACAAGGCGCGCCAGAACAAGGTCGACACCACGGTGACGACCGGTCCCAGCCAGGCCGCTTCCCAGACTGATGCGGGCGAATTCGTCGGCCCGCCTGTGCCGGGCAACTGAGTTCAGGGGTCGGGCCCCCTCCTCGAGGTCCCGACCCGGTCCGCACTCAGGACGGAGGGCCATGTGGCGTGGCCCTCCGTCACCCCGGAGTTTCTCGCCTTCCGACTTTGCCGCCACCGCAACCCACAGGAGACCACCATGTTCAGCATGACACGCCGCACAGTGCTTCAATCCGCCGCCGCCGCCGCCGCCTTCGGTCTTGCCGGCAAGCTCGAGTTCACGCGTCCCGCTTTCGCGGAACTGCTGGTCGAGCCGACCATCGGCTTCTACAAATACACGGTCGGCGATATCGAGGTGACCGCCATCTATGACGGCATCTGGAAGAAGCCGCACGACCCGGCCTTCATCAAGGATGTCTCGGTCGACGAGACCAAGGCGGCGCTTGCCAAGGCGGGGCTGACCACCGACTTCATGCCCATCCCGCTCACCGTCGTCGTGCTCAAGATGGGCGGCAAGCTGATCATGATGGATGCCGGCTCGGGCGTCGGCCAGTGGCAGGCCAATGCCACGCATCTGCCGGCCAACATGGCCGCCGCCGGCATCGACTACAAGGCGATCGACACCATCATGATCTCGCATTTCCACCCCGACCATGTCTGGGGCCTGATGGAGAAGGGCACCAACACGCCGGTGTTCCCCAATGCCGAGCTGATCGTCAACGCGACCGAGTACAATTGGTGGACCGATCCGAGCCGGCTGGCCAAGCTGCCCGAGGGCCGCAAGCCGGCGGGCAAGCGCATCGCCGAAAACTTCCCGAAATGGAAGAACTGGAAGCTGGTCCAGGACGGCGCGGAAGTGGCGCCCGGCATCCAGATCATCGCAGCACCCGGCCACACGCCGGGACATTCCGTCTACCTCGCCAATTCCGGCAAGGAGCAGCTGATGATCTCGGCCGACACCATGTATGTGCCGGCCCTTCTGGCGCCGCATCCGGAATGGCAGGGCAGCTACGACCAGGACGGGCCCACCGCCATTACCACGCGCCACAAGATCATCGACCGGGTGATCGCGGACAACATCCGCATTTCCGGTTCGCACTTCCCGTTCCCCGGCACCGGCGTCTTCGTCAAGGACGGCAGCGCCTACGGCTTCACACCCGTTCAAATTTGAACGGGCAACCCAAACCAAGCGAGAAAGACAATGAAACAATCCTATCTGGGCAAGCACGCCCTCTACGGCCTGCTCGGCGCCATTGCCGTGCTGACCGTGGTTCCCGTCGCGACCATCATGCCGGCCTATGCGGTCGACGACATCGAGGGCGCCGACGCGCCCGACCTGACCGCCGTCCAGGCCAAGATCGCCGCCAAGGACTACAAGGGCGCGCTGGCCGATCTGCGCGACCTCGCGCAGGACAACCAGCAGGCCGACGTCTACAATCTGCTCGGCTTCACGCTGCGCAAGACCGGCGACACCGCCACCGCGCTGACCTATTACAACAAGGCGCTGGAGCTGAAGCCCGACCACAAGGCCGCCCGCGAATATCTGGGCGAGCTCTATGTCGAGACCGGCGACATGGCCAAGGCCAAGGAGCAGCTGGCCTCGCTGCAGAAACTCTGCCCCGCCGGCTGCGACGAGCTTTCCGACCTGCAAAAGGCCATCGACACCAAGGTGACGCAGTAAGACCGCGACCCATTTCCTTTCCCTCCGCGGGGGCGGGGGAGAGGTGGCCGCGACGCGGCCGGAGTGGGGGACCGGGACTGACCGCTCCAGTCCCCCACCACCAGTTCGGGCGCTCGTGGCTGGCGCCCCTTGCCGGAGCCGGCGCCTCTCCCTCGAGCCGGCTCCGGCCTTTTCGAAGATCACATCCGGCAGGCGCCGTTTTGGTGCGTCCTACGCGGGCGGCGCCCACCTGTTACCAAAATTGGCCCGTGCCCAAAAATTGGAGGCTGACCATGACACCCAATGACATCGCCGCGAAGCTCACCGGCCTCGCCACGAAATACCACATCAGGGACGTGACCCTGCTTGCCGGCCGCCTGCTCATGTCCTTCATCTTCCTGCATGAGGGCGTGACGCTGGCCACCCATTTCGACGGCGCCGCCAAGGCGATGGCCGCGCAAGGCGTCGGGCTGCCGCTGTTCGTCGCCACCATCGCGCTGCAGCTGGGGGCGGGGCTCTCGGTGGCGACAGGCCTGCTGACGCGGTTGGGCGGCATCGGGCTCGGCCTGTTCTGCCTGTCCACGGCCTTGCTGTTCCACGTCAACTTCGCCAACCAGAACGAACTGCTGCATTTCGAAAAGGACCTGGCCATATCGGGCGGCATGTTCGTGCTGGCCGCCGTCGGCGCCGGCACGCTCTCGCTGGACTGGCTGCTGGCCCGCTATCTGGAAAAGCGCCGGCGCGACAAGGAAATGGTCAACGCATTGCTGGCCGTGGAGAACCAGTTCTCCCTGGAGGTGCGGTTGCCGGTTTGAGGCACGCGGGGCCGCATTCCACGCAAAATTCCACTCCGGCGGCGGGTTTTACCACGCCGCCTACCACGCCCGCACAAACACCAGGCCCTTATTGAAGCGGCCAACAGCGCAACAACGAACCGACACGGTCGTGCGCTGACAGCCGGACATCGCAAGGACCCCGTGAGGGTGGCGGTTGGCCGGTTTCGCCTGAAGAGCAGCAAACACGGTCCCATGAAACGCGGGCGGGCGGCGCGTCGGGGCCAGATGTCAACTTCAAGAAGATGGAAAACTGAAATGAAGAAGATCGTATTGACCATTGCCTCACTGCTGTTTGCATCCGGCATGGCCTTTGCCGGCAGCGACCATTTCGGCTCGGACTTCGTCCCCGCCGCCGGCGGCTACCCGGCCACCCATGCGATGATGTCCGGCGCCAAGGCGGTCGACCCGCGCGTCACCCACAGCATCACCGACAGCGCGGCGTCGGGGCAGCCGCGCCTCGACATGCCGGCCGATTCCGGCCAGGGCATCTGGGGCCACTGACACCAAGGCCGTCCACGACGGCCGGCATCCAGGCGGCGGGCTTGCCCCGCCGCCTGGATCATTTTTGCGCCCGGCTCCGCCCGGCGCCTCGCTTCATCCAGCAATTCAACCCTGGCCAGCGATCACGCAAAATTTTTGGATCATTCGCGCAGGCGCGGCGTTCTTCCCGAACACCAAGGGAGAACGACGATGACCGACGACCGCAACGACAAGATCCGAGACCGCGCCTACGCCATCTGGCAACGCGAAGGCGGCGCCCATGGCGACCACGAGCGGCACTGGCACCAGGCCGAAATGGAGATCGACAGGGAATCCGCCCTGCCGCTGACAGCCGACGACGCGCTGCCGCAGACCCGCGAAATCGCCAGCACCGACGTGCTGGAGGTCGAGCAACTGGCCGTGCGCACTGGCATATCGGGCGACGAGGCGCAGGCCCTGATCGACCGCCTGGGCACCGACCGCGCCGCGATCGAGCAGGCCGCGCGCGGCCTGAAGGCGAGGCGAAAATCCTGATCGATCCTAACTGGGGAGAGCGAGATGATCCGCAAACTCAAGGACGGAAAATACCGGCTTTATTCCCGCAAGAAGGACGAGAAGACCGGGAAACGGCGCAACCTGGGCACGTTCGAGACGCGGGAAGCGGCGGAGAAGCATGAGAAGGAGGTGCAGTATTTTAAGCGGCATTGAGGGCTTGCCTGCGACCGTCGCGATGGTGACGCAGACAACAAGTCTTGCCAGATGACTCTCGTCGCTGCCGTTTGGCCTCGACAGCAAGGAGAATGAACCAGGCGATAGCGGACTCGCGAAAGGAAGCTGCGGTCGGCCTGCTTATCCGAAGAGCGCGAACCGCAACGAAAGGTCGAGTTTCTCTTTCGAGTAAGGTTTGGCAATAATCATCGCTCCCTTGGCGAAGTCTGCCGCACCGTCGCCATATCCAGTGGCGCATACAATCGGGATACCCCGAAGCCGCAAAGCCTCGGCAACGCGCTCGCTCCGCTCACCTCGTATATTGATGTCCAGGACAGCCGCGTCGATTTCCTGGGTCTCAATGATTGCAATAGCGCCGTCGATGGTGGTCGCAGGACCAATGACAGTGGCCCCCAGCTCAATCAGAAAATCCTCGGCCAACATGGCAATCAGGGATTCGTCTTCGACGATGAGCACACGTCGGCCTGACAGTGTTGTCATTGCGGCATCCTCCCCTCCATCAGGGGGGCATCTATCCTGCAGACAAGGCCCTGAGGCTGGAAATCCATCGCGACCTCCGCCTCGAGATCTGCGGCCAATCCTCGCTCGAGGAGGCGAGAGCCAAAGCCTCGCTTGGCCGGAGACGAAACGGCGGGACCTCCGAGTTCGCTCCAGACAAGCTTGAGCCTCGGCTTGGGCTGGTCGCTGAGAAACCACTCGACCGAAATCTTGCCGGCCTCGTTTGAAAGGGCGCCGTACTTCACGGCGTTTGTCAGCAGCTCATGGAAAGCGAGCGCCAGGGAGAGAGCCTGGTTAGGCCGCAACAGAATTGCGGGTCCGGTCGTCGAAACCCGGTTGGAGAACGCGCCTCTGATCTGCAGGCTGTCGCGTACAAGCTGGTCCAAAGACGCATGTTCCCAACTGGTCTGCGTCAGGATGTCGTGCGCAGTCGACAGCGCCATCAGCCGGCCTTCGAACGCGGCATGGGCAACGGTGGCCTGCGTTCCCTTGAACGTCTGTTGTGCAATCCCCTGGACGACCGCCAGAGTGTTTTTCACCCGATGGTTTAGTTCGGCCATCAGCAGCTCTCTTTGTGCCTCCGACCGCCTTCGTTCGCTGATGTCCACCACGGAGGCGAGCGCCATCATTCCTTCCCTCGTCTGAATCGGGCTGAGCCCAATCTCGACCGGCACCTCTTTTCCGTCCTTGCGCCGCGCATAGAGATCTCTGCCCGCACCCATCGGGCGCGCCTGCGGGGAGCTCCCATACCCCTGGCGAAAAACCGGATGGGAGCCACGAGAGCGATCGGGGACCAGCATCTCGATGCCTTGCCCCACCATCTCCTCCCGCCCATAGCCAAACAGGGTTTCGGCATGAAGATTGACGAGAACGATGCGCCCCTCCTCGTCCGTCATCACCATACCGCTCGGGGCCGCCTCTACGGCCGAGCGAAACCGTTCCTCACTGTGGCGCATCGCCATCTCTGCCTGGTCACGTTCCGTGACGTCGACATTTACCCCGATCAGCCCGCGGAATATGCCACTTGCGGAGAAGTGGGGACGGGCGGTCGTGAGCAGAACGCGGTACTCGCCCTTGCAATTTCGGTAGCGGCCCTGGACCGAGACGGCTGTCTGCGTAGACAAGGCCTGCATCATCCGAGTCCCAATTTCGGCAGCATCATCTGGATGAATGGTCGGGTGCCAATTGAACGTCGGGATATCATCGGTCTCGACGCCCCAGAACTCGCGTAGCATCATGTTCAGATTGGTGCATTTGCCCAAAGCGTCGCACGTCCAGATCATCACCGGAGCGTGTTCCGACATAAGGCGAAATTGTTGCTCGGATGCTCGCAACTCTTCCTCGGCTAGCTTGCGCGCGTTCTCCGCCCGCGTCCGCTCCAGATAAAACCCGATCTGTCTGGCAATGGTCGTGGCGAGATCGATTTCATGGACGGCAAACGAATGCCGGCGTTCATAATAGGTCATGAATTTGCCCACCACCTCACCTTGAACCGTCAATGGAATGAACGCCAAGCCAACAATGCCTTCGCTGGCAATCATCTCTTTGACGGCGGCTGGTTCATCCGTTTCGGCAATGTGTGAAACGAGGATGGCCTCAGGGTTGCATTCGCCGACAACCCAGGGCGAGTGACCTTCCAGAGCTTTTCTGTAACGTTCCGACAGCCCGCGCCAGGCGACAAACCGCATCACGCCTGCCTCGTCGAAAAGCAGCAGGGACGCGCGTTCACACCCCAATCCGTCGCGAATGGCATCCAGACCAGCTTCAAAAGCTTCGTGACTTGCCTTTGCCCGGTACAGCCGATCCGTCAGCACGTAAAGCGCACTGAGTTCGTCCAGACGCTCTGCGAGCTTTTCGCCGCCCCCACCTAACTGCAACGCCGACCCTCCCTTAGGCGAATAGTTATTTAGCAACGACGCATGTAACGCCAAGCAGTCGCTTTCGTTCCAATGCCCAGGTTTCGCAGATCATCGTCGGAGAGTTGAAGTGGGATCGCCAATCGCCTCGACACGGGACCGCCAGGTTCGCCGCACCAAAGCTGGCCTGTATGCAGGTTCAACATTGCGACATGGTCATGTCGAAATGTTTGCATTCAAATGAGTTTCACGACGCTAATTCTTGGCCCCTCACTTGCGATCGTGGGAGGAAGTCATGGGATCGCCCGAGCACGCCGTCGAGATCCTCCGCGACAAGAAGTGGACCGTCCGCGTCACGGCCTACGGCAGCACCTTGACCTTCCCATTCGAGGCCGAAAGCTATGCCCGCTCTTACGCGGATGGGCAGGCGTTCCGGCTTGGTGTCGAAGTCGCCGAATGCAAGAAGTGCGCCTGACGGTGCCCGGCAATCACATGTCGGGCGGATTGCGCGCCTCTTCATTGCGCACGAAATAGTCGCTTGCCAACGCCAGCACAGCCAGAAAGGCAGCGCCGTATCGCGCGAAGCCAAAGGCCTCGGCCGCTGCAATTTTAGCACCCCGCTTGTGCTCGCTGACGAATTGCGCCGCCACGTCCCGAACTTCGTCGGCGGCCTTACCGAACAGCGCCTGCTCTTTGGCTGTTGGCCGAAATGCCCGCCCGATGGCATGGCCTATGAAAAGACCTGCAGCGGAGCCGGCTATCGCCTTTGTCCGATCAATGTTTGAGACCACACTTCGCTGAGCTGCGTGGTAACGGCTTGGTCCAGCATCGACATGCCCACCGCTGACGAGTGTTTCAATGTCAGCGCCGGCAACTCCAGCGGGGACATTCCCGCCAGCGCTTCTCCGTCCTGCATCGAAGACAGCAACGGCACCCAAGGCCACAGCCGCCGCAGTGCCACCATTCTCCTTTACGGCATCCGTGACGCCACCAAGGACCCCGATCACCTTCTGCTTGGCGTAGTGCGTCGAGACTTGCACCAGATGGGTGGGTTGCAGCCGGCGGCTCAACTCGCTGACCGGCCCAAAAAGTGCCTGCCGTTCAGCGCGGCTTTGCACCAGTATATCCCGGATCTCATTGCTGGGTTGAGCCATAACGTAGTCCCTGCTTCAAAGCTGCGAGGTCTGTCCGCACCTGATTGACGGTCTCGACGGGCGTGATGGTCCATCCGATCAGAGCGCGCTTAGCCAGATAAAGAGAGAGTACCCCTGCGCCGATCAAAACGGCACCGACGATCAGGCAGGCAAACATCGCGCCGACCCCGAAATGGATCATCGCAAGGATGAGGAACTGGACCAAGGCGAATGCCGCCAGGACAAAGAACATGGCGGCAGCCACGCCGCATGCGCCCGACGAGACGATAGTCGAGGTCTTTGCCCGCATTTCCGCTTCGAGCAGACGAAGATCGAGGCGCATCAACGAAGCAAATTGGCTTACAGCTTCGCTGAGCACGCTCCCGAATGGCCGATGGTCCGTTCCCTGATCCATGCTCTTGATCCTTCTCAGGACCGATCGGAGCTTCGCATGATCCGTGTCAGGACGACTCCGGCCATGATGCCGACGCCGAAAAAGGCTGCCGGCTGGCGCTGCGCGAACTTGGTGACGGAATCGAGCAATTCACCGACGTTGCGGTCCCTGATATCGGTCGAGATCCGCTCGACGCCTTCGGCAGCATTGCGCACCATGCTTGCGACCTGAGGCGACTGTTTCTCGATGCCGTCAGCCGCGTCCTTCACGGAATGGGCGATATTGGCGATCGCGTCGGCGCCTGCGGTCTTGTTTGACTCGACGGCGTCCTTGAAGGCGCCGGCGGCATTGGATGCCATGGACCCGGCATAGTCCTTGGCGTCGCTCGAAACCGAAGCCGCGGCATCTTTCAGATGCCCGGCGGTTTCTGCCGCACTCGTCTTCAACTTGGCGAGCGCCTCCTTGCTGTCGCCGGCGCGCTCAGCGCCCGTGTTGCCCTGCCAGCCATTCTCGTTGGCGATTCCTGATCCCGAAAGGTTGTCTGTATCTAAGGTGTTCACGGCGAGTCACTCCTGTGTTGATAGGAGGGGAACTTCGCCACGAACAAGCGGTTCCGGCAGCTAGCAAATATCGCTGAGTTGATCGCCCGCTTTTCGCCTCCGCCTACCGGGCCGTGATGGAATCGACAGGGAAGCCGCTTTGGCGCTTACGGCGGATGATGCGCTGCCGCAACACCCACGAGATCGCCAGCACCGATGTGCTGTAGGTCGAAGCCGTGCGCAGCGGCCTATGGGGCGACGCGCAACCTCGGCACGTTCGACAACCGCGAGGCGGCGGAGAAGCATGGGCGCGAGGTGCAGTATTTCAAGCGGCATTGAGCCTCCGCAGCGCCTGATGTGCGGCTCATTCCTTGGCCGGCTCTTCGTAGATGCCGATGATCAGCAGCCAGGCGCCCGAAATGAGGAAGGCGAACAAGACGATGGTTCCAAGGGCCGCGATGTAAAGGCCGACGCCGCGTCCGAGAACCAGCAGAAACGCGCCGATGACTTCGGCGAGGTAACACACCGTGCCGCCCGCGAGCCGGGGCACGGTGAGCCCGATGGAACTCATCCCCGACTTGATGGCGACGACATAGCCTCTGACAAAGATGAATGTCGCGACGACCCACAGCAAAAGCCATTCGAGGCCGAGTGCCGGAAGATATTGACCGCCCAGAAGCGCCAGGCTGCAGGCCATGAAAATCGCGCTGAAGCCCGACAGCATGTTGATGGCCCGGTTCTTGTGCGTCGTGTTGCGGACAATGCGTTCGGGATTGATCGAGATGGCGACGAAGATCAACCCGGCAAGCCCCGCCGCGCCGCCGCCCACCATGACGAAGAAATTGGTCCATTGATCCAACATGACTTGCCCCTCATGGGCCGAGCTTCAGCCGGCCCGATGGTAGGCTAGCATAGCTGCGTTCTTGAACTCCACGGGGCGAGACGGCTGATTGGGGAGGACCTCGTTTGGGCGTCAGGTCCGGGATCTTGCAGCTTGGCGGCGCCCGTCAGCGAGCAATAATCAGGACCTGTGGATCGGGTATCGCCCACTCTGTGGCTGTAAGAAAAAGCGCGACAATTACGAGGCTATCGTCGCGACCAAGTTCTCGACGTAGTCTCGCAACTGGACAAGGCGATCGGGGTTATGTTCGAGTGTATGTTTCATCAGAAAGAGCGTATCATTTTTCTTTGCGAACGGCGCTCGGTGCTCAGAGACGGTTCCGCAGACCCGAGCGATCAGATTCGCGGCATCAACATGCGCAAGCCATACCTCGTCTTCGATGTTACCTTTCCATTCCGGAATCTTAAATGGAGGCTCTCCTGCAACTTCCGTCAGCTTGGCTTCAAGGATCTCCGGTGTGACGGTTTCGGCTGACGAAGGGTCTTTGCTGATGATGAACGCAGCGATTGCCGCCGGGTCCATCAAATAACATTCCAAATGGCGCCTAGGTAGGAAGTGCAATAGACCGCCGGAATCTCGCGTCATCTTGGTTTTCTGATTCTCGGTCAGTTTTTCCGTGTCGAAGCTGAAGGCAACCGAAACCACTAATGTTGCTGCCGCCGTGCTTAGTCGGTGATAGACCTCGTAGACGATGGCAGGATCCCGCTTGTTGCTATTGAAGTCGCCCGTAGCCGCAACAGAAGTGAAGATCGTTCCTCTGGGCAAATTCCCAACCAACTGTTGATACAAATAGGGGAAGCACAGTTCTTCTGTTGGACCCTCGACCCAGATGACCCGCTCCGCTGCAAATACATCTGCCATAGAGACGCCTAGGTGCTCGGCCACCTCTCGAAATTTTCCCACATCATCAAGGTCCAATCGCTCGACAGATGAATCGTAGCCTGCTCTCCTAACGAGATGGATGGTGCTTGGGTTGCTGAAACCAATCACCTCCGGCGCGTGCGTGGATATAATGTACTGATGCTGGGCGTACCGCGTCTGTAAAATTCGAAGGAGCGCTTTGACTGCTGCAGGATGCAGAAAGCTATTGATCTCATCAATTATAATAACAGCGCTGTCAATTGTCATAATTGCGACGAGAATTGCAATAACTTGTGAGACACCTGTGCCGCTTGAGTTGAGAGGAAAACTTAACTCCACTCTCTCCATTGCTTCAGTTGGCCAGACTCGAACTTCCATATTTCGGTTGTCAGGCCTAGTTCTGACGCTGAGATTGCCGACGGACTGAAATATCTCTCTGAGGTGATCAACCAGTTGTTTGAAAACGTCCCCTCGTTCGCTGCTGAGGGTGTGGAGAACATTCGGTAAATTGCTCGCATTAGGATGAAGGCGCGCGGCATATCCTGCCTCTGCTTCTCCGACTGTCATACGTTCTGCCGCAAAGTAGAACATATCCCGCTGCCAAGCATCGAAGAGAAGGTTGGGCAAAGTGTCATTTGCTGCGGCTGTCGGTGATCTATCAAGTAAAAGTTCGCCATTCTCGGGAGCTGCAGAAATATATGCTGCCGAATCGCCGGAATTGTGTTCAAAATATCCGTAGGATGGATAATTTCCAAAGAATCTATTCTCGTTTGGATACTTCAATACCTTAATATGTATTTCTTCATTTCCAAAAATAATACCGAAATCGGGAAATACCTTTCCGTCGTTTAACATTTTAATAGGAAAATATTGGCGATTTCCGGATCGCATGACCCAGTCTCGAATCTCAGTTCCGATCGCAGCGACGGTAAAATGAACTTCCGGCCTAGGAAGCATAAAGTCTTGCCATTTTTCGGGCGTGCGGTGTCTGTCGTCGGGTATATGTAATAATAATGCACGTAAAGTAGCACTCTTACCCGCGTTATTTTGACCTATGATTATATTGAAACCGTTGGAGAAATATATATCGCCAGAATCTCTAAATGATTGGAAACCATTTATTCTTAGTTTAACAATTTTCATTTTATTCTCACCCGCTAGATTGCGCGGTATATGAGGGCGTTAAGAAAGAAATGTTCTCACATAGCGATAAACTGCTTCGGTGCAGTCAACCGTAGAATTGTAGCCGACTATGTCTTCGGCGGCCCGCAGCGCCCCTTGAGGATAGCGATCTCGGCCTCGTGGTCGCCTCCCGACATCGACGCCACCGGCACGCCAATCAAGAACACCCCCAGCGCACCGCCCGTCGAAGCCTTGTTCTGCTGGTTTGATATGACGGCTAGGCGCTGTCTGTCGGCCTGTGTGCAAGGTCCGGAATTTGGAATTCCTGCAATCTTCTCTGGCGGTGTGGCGCACCCTGCTAGGCTGGCCAGCACCGATAGTGTCAGTACAGCACGTCTCACAATTCCCCCACTTTTCAATAAACCCACCCGCCGGCAACATTACGTGGCGCATGACATTGCACAAGTATTGGGGGCAGCGTCACACACGATTATTTTTGACAAACTGGGACGAGCTTCATCGCTGTCTGGTCTCTATAAATGCAATAGCGTCGGAGGAGGCGGGCAGTCCCGCCCCAAGGGACTCGGCAGGCCCTGTCAGGAACCTTAATTCCGACACTCCTCTATCCACCCTCGTTAACCATTCGTTAACCATTCTCTCGCTAGCGTTTACCTCTCAGTAAGGATTCGCCAGCCGTGACCTTTGCCGCCCCCCTCGAGGCTAAATCCATTCGCTTTCGTGCTCGTTCCTTCGTCGCTTTCACATTGACCCCGGAAGCGCCCATGGCGGAGTGGCTGCAGGGGCTGGATCACTGGATCGGCAACTCGCCGGGCTATTTTGCCGGGCGGCCGGTGCTGCTGGATCTGAACGTTTTGAAGCCGCAGCCGAGCGAGATCGCGGCACTTGTGGCGGAGCTTGGTACGCGCGGTATCCGCATCTATGCCATCGAGCTTGAAGGGGCCTCGCTCGGGCCTGACCTGCCGCCTTTGCTGGTCGGCGCCAAGGAGGCGACGACGGATGGGCTGCTGCCTGGCCGCAAGGGCGCCGACAAAGCGAGGGCGGAGGTTTCCGACAAGGCCGAGCAGCCTGAAGGCAGCGCCGGCAAGGGCAGGGCGGAGAACGGCAAGGCCGACAGCGGCAGGATTGGCGAGGGCAAGGCTGGCGCAAGCAAGGCGGGCGAGAGCGAGCCGCAGGTTTCGCATTATGATTCGGGCACGCTGATGATCAAGGCGCCGATCCGGTCCGGCCAGGCGATCATGCATCCGCATGGCGATGTGATCGTGCTGGGCTCGGTCGCGTCCGGTTCGGAGATTGTCGCCGCCGGCTCGATCCATGTCTACGGCACGCTGCGCGGGCGCGCTTCGGCGGGCGCGCTGGGCAACACGAGCGCGCGCATCTTCTGCCGCCGCAACGAGGCCGAGCTTCTGTCCGTCGACGGCTGGTACATCACCGCCGAGGAGATGGAAGGGGTTTCGCGCGGCAAGCCGGTGCAGGCCTTCCTCGACGGCGACAAGCTGCGCGTCGAGACACTGAGCTGACTGGTCCGCAAGGCGGCCGAGATGGCAAGCCGGCGGGCCGACGGAAATAACAGAGAAAAACAACGGAGGCATTTTTCATGGGCAAGGTAGTGGTGGTCACTTCGGGCAAGGGGGGCGTCGGCAAGACCACCTCGACGGCGGCGCTCGGTGCCGCCGTGGCCAAGACCGGCAAGAAGGTGGCGCTCGTCGATTTTGACGTCGGCCTCAGGAATCTCGACCTGATCATGGGCGCCGAACGCCGCGTGGTGTTCGACCTCGTCAACGTCATCCAGGGCACCGCGAAGCTGTCGCAGGCGCTGATCCGCGACAAGCGGGTCGAGACGCTGTTCCTGCTGCCGGCCTCGCAGACGCGCGACAAGGACGCGCTGACGGAAGAGGGCGTCGGCGAGGTCATCGACAAGCTGCGCTCGGTGTTCGACTATGTGTTCTGCGACAGCCCGGCCGGCATCGAGCGCGGCGCGCAGCTCGCCATGCGCTTTGCCGACGAGGCGGTCATCGTCACCAATCCGGAAGTGTCGTCGGTGCGCGATTCCGACCGCATCATCGGCCTGCTCGACGCCCGCACCATGCGCGCCGAACAGGGCGAGCAGATCGCCAAGCACGTGCTGGTCACCCGCTACGACGCGGCGCGCGCCGCGCGCGGCGAAATGCTCAGCATCGACGATGTGCTGGAAATCCTCTCGGTGCCGCTGCTCGGCATCATCCCCGAAAGCCAGGATGTGCTGCGCGCCTCCAACCTCGGCGCGCCGGTGACGCTGTCGGAGCCGCTCAACACCGCGGCCAAGGCATATCTCGACGCCGCAAGGCGGCTGGAAGGCGAGGACCTGCCGGTCGTCGTTCCCTTCGAGCGCAAAGGCTTCCTCGACCGGCTGTTGGGAAGGAGGGCGGCATGAACGTGTTCGACCTTTTCCGTCGGCGCTCCAGCGCGCCGGTGGCGCGCGAGCGGCTGCAGGTGCTGCTCGCCTATGAGCGCCGCAACCGCAGCCAGCCCGACCTGGTCTCCATCCTGCGCGAGGAGATCATGGCCGTCATCGCCAAGCACGTGCAGATCGACCAGGACTACCTGCAGGTCTCGATGGACCGCGGCGAGACCATGTCGACGCTGGAGATCGATATCCAGATCCCCAACAAGAGCGCTGTGCCGATGGCGATCGCGGGATGACTTTTCACCCTCCCCCTTGTGGGGAGGGTCGATCCGCAAAGCGGATCGGGGTGGGGGGCCGCGCCGTACCCCTCACACAGCCTTGAACACCACCGTCTGCGCCAGCCCGCCGCCTTCGCGGTTCTCCAGCGTCACCGTCCCGCCATAGCGCTCGATGATCTCCTTGGCGATGGCCAGGCCCAGCCCGGCGCCCGGAATGAATTGCTGGCGGCCGGGGTCGACCCGGAAGAAGGGCTCGAAGGCCTTGTTGATGAGGTCGGGCGGAATGCCCGGGCCCTTATCGGAAATGGTCAGCACGGCACGCCTGTCGGCGAGCGCGAGGCTGATGCCGCAGGCCTTGCCATGGGTGGCGGCGTTGACGATCAGGTTGCGCAGCGCCCGGCGCAGGCCGAGCGCGCCGGCGCGCACCGAAACCTTGTCGAGGTGGCCGATCGAGACGGCATGGCCGAGCGACACCATCTCGGCTTCGATATCCTCCACCATCTTGCGCAGGTCCAACGGCTCGACCGCATCCTGGTTCACCTCCTCGCGCACCAGGCGGATGGCGCTGTCGGCGATGCGGTCGAGCTCGTCGAGGTCGTGAAGCCATTTGTCGCGGTCCTCGTCGAGGAATTCGGCGCGCAGCCGCATGCGCGTCATCGGCGTGCGCAGATCATGGCCGGCGGCGGCGACCAGGCGCATGCGGCTTTCCATGGCGGTCCTGAGCCGCGACGACAGCTGGTTCAGCGCATGCGCGGTCGCCTTGACCTCGGCCGAGCCCACTTCCGGCACCGCGGCCAGCACACCATCGCTGCCGATCTTGGAGACGGCGGCCTCCAGCATTTCCAGCGGCCGGATCAGCACCGAGGTGAAGTACACCGAGACGGCGGTGGCGCCGGCCACGATCAGCGAGATCCAGCCGGCCAGAACCAGCCATTCGCGGCCCGGCGGCTTGAGATGCGGCACATCCATGATCGCCCAGCGGCTGTCGGGCAATCGCACCGACGCGACCTGGCCGGGTTCCTCTCCTTTTTCGCTGACGATGGCCTGCAGGTCGAGACCGCGGCGTTGCAGGATGTGGTTGAGCATCGCCGTTTCCGCGCTGGCGACCTTGCCGCCGGCCGGATGGTCCGTGAATTGCACCCGCAGCACGTCCGGTATCGGGCCCGGCAGCAGCCGGACCACCAGTTCCATCTGCTGGGCGATCCAGGGCACGGTCAGCTCCGGCGGCGGCCCGCCGCCGCGCACGCTGAGGATGGCGGCCGTCGCCAGGCCGACGACGCCGACGATCGAGGCGACCAGCAAGACAATGAGGCGGCGGCGCAGCGAGTTCACGCCGGGACCTCCACCGTCTCGACACGGGCGGTGAGCTGGTAGCCGCCATTGCGCACGGTCTTGAACAGCGGCCCGTCGCCGGTGTCGGCGAATTTGCGGCGCAGCCGGCTCATCAGCACGTCGACCGAGCGTTCGAGCGGGTCGCGCTCGCGGCCCTGCGTGAGATCAAGCAGCTGGTCGCGCGACAGCAGCCGTCCGGGCCGGTCGAGGAACACCTGCAAAAGGTCGAACTCGGCGCCGGTGAGATCGATGCTCGCGCCTTGCATGTCCGTCACCTTGCGGGTGTCGGGCTCCAGCCTGTAGCTGGCGAAGCGGTAGACGCGGGCGCGGGGAGCGGGCGCGTCCTCGGGAACCGCGCGCCGCAGCACGGCGCGGATGCGGGCGGTGAGCTCGCGCGGGTTGAAGGGCTTGCCGAGATAGTCGTCGGCGCCGAGCTCCAGCCCGATGATGCGGTCGACATCCTCCTTCAGCGCCGTCAGCAGGATGACCGGGACGTGCGGCTTGCGGTCCCGCAAGCTCCGGCAGACGTCGAGGCCCGACCCGTCCGGCAGCATGACGTCGAGCACGACGAGGTCGAACTGGCCGGAGGCCAGCTTCTGCTCGCATTCGCGCCGGTCGGCCGCCACCGAGACGCGAAAGCCCTGGCCGTCGAGGTAGCGGCCGAGAAGCGTCCTGATCTCGCGGTCGTCGTCCACGACGAGGATATGGGGTTGTGACTGCATGAGGCGTGCCCTTGCCCGTGATTGTAGGGGGCTTGAAGCTGATTATAGGGAGAGCGCGCGCCGGCGGCATGGAAAATTGCAACGCAATGTTTCTGGCCGGGGTCGGGAAACATTCGGAAACAAATTGCCCCTTTGCGGAAACCTTCGGCAACATGCCGACGCGAAGCGGACAAACAGGCTTCCTATCCTCATGGCCGTCCGATGCATGAGAGAAAGGAACACCAATCATGCGAAGCAGACTTCTTGCGCTCGGCCTGTTTTCCGTCGCCGCGATTCATCCCGCGCTGGCGGCGCAGCCCGATGCCGGCCCCGCTCCGGGCGAGCCGCCGCCCGCCATCGCCATGCAGGACGGACCGATGCCCGGACCGCAGGGTTTTGGCCCGCATGGCCCGATGCGGCATGGTCCGCCAGGCTGGGGGCCGCCAGGCTGGGGCCCGCAAGGCGTTGGCCCGGAAGGCTTTGGTCCCCGCCGCATGGGACCGCCGCCGGAATTCATGCTGGCCGCCAGGCTGGCGGCGCTCGAGACGCGCGTCGGCATCCGCAGCGAGCAGCTCGACGCCTGGCGCGACTACACCAGCGCGCTGCAGGCGGTGCTTTCGCCGCCCCGGCCTGATCGCGGTCCCGGCGGCACTGGCGGTCCCGAGGCAAAGGGGCCTGATGCGGCTCCGGGCGGCAAGCCCGATGCCTTCGCCTTCCAGGAAAGGCTGGCCGACGACATCACGGCGCGCGCGGCTTCGGCCGCCAAGCTCAAGGATGCGATCGCCGTGCTGCGCGCCAAGCTTACTCCCGAACAGCTCGAAATCCTCGCTTCGGCGGAACGCCCCCACGGACCACCCCCCGGCCCCTGGGGCGGCCCGCCGAATGATGCAGCCGCGCCTGGAGGTCCGCCCGACCAGGGCGGGCAGCTTCCGCCACCCCAGCCCGGGAACGGCTGATCACTCCAGCCGGCTGCGCCGGCCGGCCCGGCGCCCAACCCGTTCTCGGGCCGGCCGGTCCCGTGGGATGGCTGACATATCCAGCCATCCCATCCTTCAAATCACACACAATGGAAGCTCGGCAATGTGGGAAGCCCTGATGATGCTGCGGCTGATCGCGTCGGTCAGGCCGATCGGCTCGCTCGGCCAGCGCGCCGGCCATGCCGTCACGCCAGCGGCGCCGCCGGTCGGCACGCCGCAGGGTGCGATCCGCTTGCATTTTGCCGCCTGGCGCCTGTCGCTGCCGGTTTCGCGGCAGCTCCACGATCATCATGACCGCAAGACCGCATAGGATGCAGGCAAGGCTTGGCATGCAACCGCCAATCGGCATAAATGAGCGCGATGGGCATCGCGGCCCGGAACTCTATCGTCGGGTTCGATCTGGCCGCGGAGAAGGAGCGCGACATGAGCCGCTTCGAGGCACTGCTCGACGCCGCCCTCGCATGGGCGCGGCCCGTTTTCACGATATCGATCGCCGTCGAGCGTATTTCATCGATCCTGCCTGGCCTCGCTTCCGGTGCCAGGCCGCCGCAACTCCAGGGAAAGATCCAGGCCATGCCTTTCACGCCTAGCCAATCCGTCGTGTCGGTCCATCCACGCCGGCTCGCGCCCTGGGCGGCAGCGCTCGCCGCCACGGTTCTTCTGGCGGCCTGTTCGCAGGAACAGAGCAAGACACCGGCCGGCATGGCCGGTGCAAGCAAGCCGGAAGTCGGCGTCGTCACGCTGCATCCGCAGTCGGTGGCGATAACAGCCGAACTGCCGGGACGCACTTCGGCCTCGCTCACCGCCGATGTGCGCCCGCAGGTCAACGGCATCATCCAGGCGCGCCTGTTCAAGGAGGGCAGCGAGGTGGTGGTCGGGCAGCCGCTCTACCTCATCGATCCGGCGAGCTACCAGGCCGCCTATGACAGCGCGCAGGCGGCCCAGCAGAAAGCCGAGGCGGCGGTGCCGACGGCGCAGGCCAAGTTCGACCGCTATGCCGGCTTGCTGAAGCAGAACGTTGTTTCCAAACAGGATTATGACGATGCCGCCGCAACGCTGGCCCAGGCCAATGCGGATGTGGCGTCCGCCAAGGCCAGCGTCGAAACCGCGCGCATCAATCTCGACTACACCAAGATCACCGCGCCGATCGCCGGCCGCATCGACAAGTCGTCGCTGACGCCGGGCGCCCTGGTCACCGCCAATCAGGACACCTTGCTCACCACCATCCGTTCGCTCGATCCGATCAATGTCGACGTCACGCAGTCGAGCACCAATCTGCTCAACCTGCGCCAGGCCATCAATGAGGGCCGGCTGAAGTTCAGCGGCCCCAATGTCAGCGTCAAGCTGAAGCTCGAGAACGGAACCATCTACAACCAGACCGGCAAGCTGGAATTCGCCGGCGCCAATGTCGACCAGACCACCGGCACCTTTGCGCTGCGGGCCGAGTTCCCCAATCCCGACCGCCTGCTTCTGCCGGGCATGTATGTGCGCGCGCTGGTCGAAGAGGGCGTCGCCCAGAACAGTTTCCTGGTGCCGCAGCGGGGCGTCACCCGCAACACCAAGGGCGAGGCGACCGCCATGGTCATCAACGCGCAGGGCAAGGTCGAGACGCGTGTGCTCGCCGTGCGCAACAGCGTCGGCAACAACTGGCTGGTGGATTCGGGCGTCGGCGACGGCGACCGTGTCATCGTCGAGGGCCTGCAACTGGTGCGGCCCGGCGGCGACGCGACGGGCGTCGAGGTGACGATCGACGAGATGACCGGCGAGGTCAAGGACCGGGCGCAGACCTCTTCGGCCGCATCTTCCACGTCCAAGATGGCCGATAGCAGCCAGTCGACCGGGAACTGAGGCGATGTCAGCATTCTTCATCAACCGGCCGATCTTCGCCTGGGTGATCGCCATCGTGATCATGCTGGGCGGCCTGCTCGCGCTCACCACGCTGCCGATCTCGCAATATCCGCAGATCGCGCCGACCACGGTCAACATCAGCGCCACCTATCCGGGCGCCGACGCGCAAACGGTCGAGAACTCGGTGACCAAGGTCATCGAGCAAGGCATGACCGGCATCGACAATCTCGACTACATGACGGCGACCTCGACCTCGACCGGCCAGGCCACGATCACGCTGACCTTCACCAGCGCGGCCGATCCCGACACCGCCCAGGTGCAGACGCAGAACAAGCTGCAGCTGGTGCAGTCGCAGCTGCCGCAGGTGGTGCAGAGCAACGGCATCACCGTGTCCAAATCCTCGACCGGCTTCCTGATGGTCATCGGCTTCGTCTCCAGCGACGGCAAGATGAACTCGACCGATCTTGCCGACTATGTCGACTCGACCATCAACGACACGCTGAAGCGCGTCGAAGGCGTCGGCTCGACGCAGCTGTTCGGCTCCAGCTATGCCATGCGCATCTGGCTCGATCCCGACAAGCTCGCCAAATATACGCTGATGCCGAGCGACGTGGCTGCGGCGATCCAGGCGCAGAACACGCAGGTCTCGGCCGGCCAGCTCGGCGGCATGCCGCAACGCAAGGGCCAGCAGCTCAACGCCACGGTGACGGCCAAGAGCCGGCTGCAGACCGCCGAACAGTTCCGCAACATCATCCTGAAGAGCCAGACCGACGGTTCGCTGGTTCGCCTCAACGACGTCGCCACGGTGGAGCTCGGCGCCGAGAGCTATACGACGCAAGCCAGATACAATGGCCAGCCGGCGGCCGGCGTCGCCGTCAACCTCGCAACCGGCGCCAACGCCATCAGCACGGCGGAAGCGGTGCGCGCGACGATCAACCGGCTGAGCTCGACTTTCCCGCAAGGCGTCGAGGTCGTCTACCCCTACGACACCTCGCCCTTCGTGCGGCTGTCGATCGAGGAGGTGGTCAAGACGCTGGCCGAGGCGATCGTACTGGTGTTCCTGGTGATGTTCATCTTCCTGCAGAATCTGCGGGCCACCATCATCCCGACCATCGCCGTGCCGGTGGTGCTGCTCGGCACGTTCGGCGTGCTGTCGCTGTTCGGCTATTCGGTCAACACGCTGACCATGTTCGCCATGGTGCTGGCCATCGGCCTGCTGGTCGACGACGCCATCGTCGTGGTCGAGAATGTCGAGCGCGTGATGGCGGAGGAAGATCTGTCGCCGAAAGAGGCGACGCGAAAATCGATGAACGAGATCACCGGCGCGCTGGTCGGCATTGCCACCGTGCTGTCGGCGGTGTTCGTGCCGATGGCCTTCTTCGGCGGCTCGACCGGCATCATCTACCGGCAGTTCTCGGTCACCATCGTCTCGGCCATGGTGCTGTCGGTGCTGGTCGCGCTGGTGCTGACGCCGGCGCTCTGCGCCACGATCCTGAAGCGGCCCAAGGACCATGCAACGCAGACCGGCCCGTTCGGCTGGTTCAACCGTGTCTTCGATCGCGGCACCACAGCCTATCGCGACGGTTCGCATGGAATCATCAACCGGTCCTGGCGCTTTCTCGCCGTGTTCCTTGCCATCGTCGTCGCCATGGGCTGGATGTTTGCCCGGCTGCCGAGCTCGTTCCTGCCGGAAGAGGACCAGGGCATCCTGATCACCAGCGTGTCGCTGCCGGTCGGAGCGACGCAGGACCGGACCGAGCGTGTCCTGGCCGAGGTGACCGACCACTATCTCAAGCAGGAAAAGGACGCTGTCCAGGGCGTCTTTACGGCCTCCGGCTTCGGGTTCGGCGGCGCCGGGCAGAATGTCGGCATCGCTTTCGTGCCAATGAAGGATTTCAGCCTGCGCAAATCGCCGGCCTTGTCGGCGCAAGCGGTTGCCGGGCGCGCCATGGGCGCCTTCCGAGGGATCAGGGACGCGCAGGTCTTCGCGCTTGCCCCGCCTGCCATCCAGGGCTTCGGCAACACCAACGGCTTCGATTTCTATTTGCAGGACGTCAACGGCGCCGGCCATGACGCGCTGATCCAGACGCGCAACCAGCTGCTGGGTCTTGCCGCGCAGAGCAAGCTGCTCGCCAACACCAGGCCCAACGGCCAGGAGGACCAGCCGCAATTCTCGATCGATATCGACCAGGAGAAGGCCAGCGCGCTCGGCGTCAGCCTTGCCGACATCAACAACACGCTGTCGAGCGCCTGGGGCAGCGATTACGTCAACGACTTCATCGACCGCGGGCGGGTGAAGCCGGTCTATATGCAGTCGGACGCGAACTTCCG
This sequence comes from Mesorhizobium loti, assembly GCF_013170705.1. Lineage (NCBI taxonomy): Bacteria > Pseudomonadati > Pseudomonadota > Alphaproteobacteria > Hyphomicrobiales > Phyllobacteriaceae > Mesorhizobium > Mesorhizobium loti. Next base: position 3,425,593 of record NZ_CP033334.1, read on the forward strand.
CATGCAGCCGGAAGACCTGGACAAATGGCAGGTGCGCAATGCCGGCGGCGCCATGGTGCCGTTCTCGGCCTTCGCCTCCAGCCACTGGACGTTCGGTTCGCCGCGGCTGGAACGCTACAATGGCTCGGCGGCGGTCGAGATCCAGGGCGCGGCGGCGGCCGGCGTGAGCTCCGGTGCGGCGATGGACGAGATCGACCGGCTGGTGGCGCAACTGCCGCCCGGATATTCCCACGAATGGACCGGTCTGTCGCATCAGGAACGGCTTTCAGGCAACCAGGCGCTGTCGCTCTATGCGATTTCGGCGCTGGTCGTGTTCCTGTGCCTGGCGGCACTTTATGAGAGCTGGTCGATCCCGTTCGCGGTCATGCTGTCGGTGCCGATCGGCATTTTCGGCGCGCTCGCGGCGGCAACACTTTTCGGCCAGACCAACGACGTCTATTTCAAGGTCGGCCTGCTGACCACGATCGGCCTGGCCGCCAAGAACGCCATCCTGATCGTCGAGTTCGCCATCGAGCGGCAGGCGGCCGGCATGGGGTTGGTCGAGGCGACGCTGGAAGCGGCGCGACAACGATTGCGGCCGATCCTGATGACGTCGCTGGCCTTCATCCTCGGCGTCACGCCGCTCGCGATCGCCAGCGGTGCCGGCTCTGGCGCGCAGAACTCGGTCGGCATCGGCGTGATGGGCGGCATGATCGCGGCGACGGTGATCGGCGTGTTCCTGGTGCCGCTGCTGTTCGTCACGGTGCGGCGCATCTTCAAGGGCAAGGTGGCCAAACAGGATACCGGCCCGGATCTCGGGCAAGGCACGGACGAGAAGCCGGCGACGGCCAACCAGCAGTAAGGAACTTCCCATGACAGGTTTGGAACGTGGCCCGGTGGCCGCGGGGCGGCTCATTGCGCCCATGATCACGGCTGTTTTGCTTGCCGGATGCGTCGTCGGGCCGGATTACCGGACGCCGATCCTGCCGATGCCGGCGAACTGGAGCGGTGAGAAGCCGACGAAATCCGCCCAGCCGGCGCAGCTGTCGCAATGGTGGCAGCGCTTGCACGATCCGCAGCTCAACACGCTGGTCGCGGAAGCCGTCGCCGGCAACCTCGACGTCGCCACCGCCAAGGCCAAGATCCGCGAGGCGCGTGCCAGCTATCGCCAGAGCGCCGGCACGCTGCTGCCGTCCGTGGATGGCTCCGGCTCGGTGACGCGCGACAAGTCGTCAGAGACCACGGCGGGGACCAATTCGATCTACAGCGAATACCAGGCCGGTTTCGACGCCAGCTGGGAGCTCGACCTGTTCGGCGCCAACCGCAGGGGCGTCGAGGCCGCGCGCTACGGCGTGGACGCGGCGCAAGAGGAATTGCGCGCGACATTGCTGACGCTGGTCGGCGATGTCGCGTCCTATTACACCCAGGCGCGCGGCTACCAGGCCCGCATCGCGCTCGCCCGGCGTTCGGCCACCTCGCAGCGGCAGACCGCCGAACTCACCCGCACCATGGCGCTGGCAGGGTCGGCGACAGCGGCAGACGTCGCCAAGGCGATGGGGCAGGCGGCGAGCACCGAGGCCGCGGTGCCGACGCTGGAAGCAAGCTATGCCGAGGCGGTGCATCGCCTGTCGGTGCTCACCGGCCGGCCGCCGGCCGCGCTCAGCGAGCGACTGAAGCGCGGCAAGCCGATCCCGTCGCCGCGCCTGCCGATGCCGACCGGCATTCCCGCCGACATCCTTTTGTCGCGGCCGGACGTGCGCATGGCCGAGCGGCAATACGCGCAATACACCGCCAAGGTCGGCCAGGCCGAGGCGGCGCGCTACCCTTCGGTCAGCCTGACGGGGAACATCAGCACGGCGGCCCTCAATCTCGGCGATCTCGGCAAGAATTCGTCGATCGGCTGGTCGTTCGGGCCTTCGCTCAGCGTGCCGCTGTTCAATGCCGGCCAGCTGCAGGCCGCGGCCGATGTCGCCCGGGCGCAGCGCGACCAGTATTTCATCGCCTATCGCGCCTCGGTGCTGACCGCGCTCGAGGATGTCGAGAATGCGCTGGTGCTGATGGCGCAGGAGCGCATCCGGATCGGCAAGCTTGCCTCGTCGGCGAAATCCTATGGCGAGGCGGCGAGCCTCGAAGGCACGCTCTACAAGGCCGGCGAGACCAGCCTGCTCGATGTGCTCGACGCCCAGCGCTCGCTTTACACGGCCGAGGATTCCCTGCTGCAGAGCCGCGTCCTTCTGGCGACCAACTACATCGCCCTCAACAAGGCGCTCGGCGGCGGCTGGGACGGCGCGGTCGACAGCGCGAAGCCCGAGATCGTCGACGTCAGGACCGGGCCAAGACTGGCGTCGACGATGACGGCACCGTGACCAGTTGCGCCTGTCCTGGAGGCGAGGGCGGCCTATACGCTGGCGGCCTCATTCGCGCCCGATGCCGGCATCCAGTCCGACCTGGCCGGCGGCGAGCTGCACAAGCTGGCCTCGCGAGGCAACTTCCAATTTGCGATATATGTTGTTCATATGGATCTTCAGCGTGCCTTTCGAGATGCCGATGTCGAGCGCGATCCGCTCGTAAGGCTTGTCCCCGGCAACGAGCCGGGCGATCTCCATCTCCCGCCTGGTCAGGCGTGACGACAGGCTCCGCCATCTGATCCGGCGGGACGCCTCGATTTCAAGGGCTTCGCCGACAATTTCGGCAGGCAGCCAGTGGCCGCCGGCGGCGACCTGCCGAATGCATCTCAGCAGCGTCCCGATGGCGGACTCCTTCAGCACGATCCCGGCGACGCCGGCCATGACGATGTCGTAGAGCTGGCCTTGTGACGCGCCGGCCGTCAGCATCACACATCGCGTGCCCGGCGTTTCCTTGCCGAGTTCAACGGCAACGTCGAGTCCGCTGAAGCCCGGCATGTTCAGGTCGATCACGGCGACGTCGGGCAGGTCTTGCCTGATCCTGGTCAGTGCGCTCCTGCCATCCAGCGCGGATCCGACGACCGTATAGCCGGGGTCTCGGGCAATCAGGTCTTCCAGGCCGTGCAGGAGCAGCGGATGGTCGTCGACAATGAACACAGAAGTGACCATCTTTCAGCCGCGCTCCAACCCGGTCAGGCTCGCACACCCTATGCGATGACCCATCCCGGCAGCATCGTGTTTTCGGAAAGAATTAGCAATTACTAAATCAATGTCGATACGCTGTCGGCACCAAGGCGCCCGGTGCCGAAATGAAAACAGGTCGGTTCCGGGGCGCCATTGCCCGTCCGTGACTTGATGAGATCACGGGCCTGACTCCAGCGGCCTCGTCGGCGAGAGTGAAAGCCGACAAATTTTCATACAAATCGGCTAATGTTGCAGGTCTTTACTCCAACGTTCGTGGTATTTAACGATATTGAATTTTCGTTCGCGCCTATAACCTCGGTTATATAGACGCATCCATTGCAACCTGCGCAATATGGTTAGGGGAATATTAAGGCTCTGCCGGTCGACATCGACCGCGTGAGTTTGGGCGTGGGGCGTGGGCGTGGCAGGCGGTTCGAAGGCACTTGTGTTCCGTCATGTCGCAGAAACAGCTGGCGAAGCGAGTTCAGACTTCGCCGTCGCCTCGGTACTTTTGTCCAAATTCACCCACCTTCTTTTCGCGAAACGGTCGCTCACCGATACGCCGCGTTCCGCGGGAGCCGGGCGTCCGGAGCTCGCAAACTGGATAGACGGAAGCGGCCTGGCCGCTGACCGGACGACAATGTGGAGGAAACGATAATGGCAACAGATCTGGGCTCCGGTGTCCTTCTCGAGGCAACGACCGAGGGGTCGGGAACCGGCAACTACGATTCCTTCCTGCGGCTGCAGGCGACAGGTATCGAGGAGGGCTTTAACACCGACCAGAACGGCAACGTCCTCGATAACAAGGCGTCCTTCACCCACGACCTGCAATACGGCAACATCCAATCGATCAATGTCGGCGGCGTCGACTATCTCGAGTTCCGGCTCGACCTCAACGAAAGCAACAACGCCGTAAACGCCGACATCACGATGACCGGCCTGGATATCTACATCTCCAACGCCGGAGCGACCCTCACCGACTACAATGCAGGCTTCGCCGGATTCACCTCCGTCTTCCACCTGAGCGCCGACCAGTTGCTGATCGATTCCAACCATGGCTCGGGAACGGACGACTACCGTGTGCTCGTCCCGGTCAGCGACTTTACGGCGGCCGGCGTCTCTCCCGGATCCTATGTGACGCTGTTTTCAAGCTTCTCCGGAGCCAATGGCGGCTTCGAGGAGTGGCGCACCCTTACGACCCCCGGCACCGGCACGGATACGCCTGGAATCGGCATCGACAAGGTGACGGTCGACGGCGCGGCAACGGGCGATGGCTTGAACGTGCTCGCCGGTGATACGATCAGCTGGCAATATACGGTGAGCAACACCGGCAACGTCGCATTGTCGGACGTCACGGTCACCGACAACCAGGGTGTTGTCGTGACGGCGGTTCTCAGTGGCGGCTTCAACGTCGGCGACATCAATCACAACAACCTGCTCGACACCACCGAGACCTGGAGCTTCACCGGCAGCGGCACGGCCGTCAAAGGCGACTATGCCAATGTCGGCCACGTTTCCGCTTCAGCCGGTGCGGCTACCGTTACCAGCGACGACGGTTCCAGCTATTTCGGCGCTGATCCCGAGATCGCCATCGACAAGGTGACGGTCGACGGTACGACATCCGGTGATGGCCTGAACATCCTGGCCGGCGAGGCGATCTCCTGGAAATACACGGTCACCAATGTGGGCAACGTCGCGCTTTCGGGCGTCAACGTGACCGACAATCAGGGCGTCACCGTCACGCCGGATCTCAGCGGCGGCTTTAATGTCGGCGACACCAACCATGACGGCAAGCTCGACCTCACCGAGACCTGGACCTTCACCGGCACCGGCGTTGCCGAAAAAGGCAACTACAGCAATGTCGGCACGGCCACGGGCTCCTTTACTGACGATGCCAGTCATGTCGCCACACCTAGCGCCACCGACGGCTCCAGCTATTTCGGCGCTGATCCCGAGATCGCCATCGACAAGGTGACGGTTGACGGTACGACATCGGGCGACGGCCTCAACATCCTGGCCGGCGAGGCGATCTCCTGGAAATACACGGTCACCAATGTGGGCAACGTCGCGCTTTCGGGCGTCAACGTGACCGACAACCAGGGCGTCACCGTCACGCCGGATCTCAGCGGCGGCTTTAATGTCGGCGACACCAACCATGACGGCAAGCTCGACCTCACCGAGACCTGGACCTTCACCGGTACCGGCGTTGCCGAAAAAGGCAACTACAGCAATGTCGGCACGGCCACGGGCTCCTTTACTGACGATGCCAGTCATGTCGCCACACCTAGCGCCACCGACGGCTCCAGCTATTTCGGCGCTGATCCCGAGATCGCCATCGACAAGGTGACGGTTGACGGTACGACATCGGGCGACGGCCTCAACATCCTGGCCGGCGAGGCGATCTCCTGGAAATACACGGTCACCAATGTGGGCAACGTCGCGCTTTCGGGCGTCAACGTGACCGACAACCAGGGCGTCACCGTCACGCCGGATCTCAGCGGCGGCTTTAATGTCGGCGACACCAACCATGACGGCAAGCTCGACCTCACCGAGACCTGGACCTTCACCGGCACCGGCGTTGCCGAAAAAGGCAACTACAGCAATGTCGGCACGGCCACGGGCTCCTTTACTGACGATGCCAGTCATGTCGCCACACCTAGCGCCACCGACGGCTCCAGCTATTTCGGCGCTGATCCCGAGATCGCCATCGACAAGGTGACGGTCGACGGTACGACATCCGGTGACGGCCTCAACATCCTGGCCGGCGAGGCGATCTCCTGGAAATACACGGTCACCAATGTGGGCAACGTCGCGCTTTCGGGCGTCAACGTGACCGACAATCAAGGCGTCACCGTCACGCCGGATCTCAGCGGCGGCTTTAATGTCGGCGACACCAACCATGACGGCATGCTCGACCTCACCGAGACCTGGACCTTCACCGGCACCGGCGTTGCCGAAAAAGGCAACTACAGCAATGTCGGCACGGCCACGGGCTCCTTTACTGACGATGCCAGTCATGTCGCCACTCCTAGCGCCACCGACGGCTCCAGCTATTTCGGCGCTGATCCGCATATCACGCTGGACAAGAAGACCAACGGCGTCGACCACGGCCTTAACATCTTCCAAGGCCAGGCTGTGACCTGGACCTACGATGTCAAGAACGACGGCAACGTCGCGCTCGCCAACGTCGTCGTCAAGGACGACAATGGCACGGTCGGCACTGGTGATGATTTCAATGCCACGGCGATAACCAGCGGCGGCTTCAACACCGGCGACATCAACCACAACGGCCTGCTCGACACCAACGAAACCTGGCATTTCAAGGCGACCGGCACAGCGCAACTCGGCAGCTACGTCAACAATGCAACGGCCACCACCAATGCCTATGTCGACACGGCCGGACATTCGCTGACGCCGCTCGCCACCGACAGCAGCGACTATGAGGGCTTCTCGAACAAGGCGCTGACCCAGGGGTTCTGGGGAAGCCATTCCGATGCGTGGGATGGTGTCACCGGTCACGAAAGCAATCCCACCAAGAGCGCTTTCAACAGTGGCGTCATCTGGGGGCTGGACATCAACCCGCGCCACGACGGCAACCTGCTGCTCGGCGACAGCAATGGCAACGGCGTTGCCGACGCCGGCGAACACACCCTGCTGATTTCGAATTCCCTGGCCAAGGCCATAGAATCGAGTTCGACCGGCGGTGACGCGCGCGTCATCATGCTGCAGCAGGTGATCGCCGCTCAGCTCAACATAGACAACCACGTTGCCCAGCCCAACGACTTGATCACCGAGGCGATGATGTGGCTGAAGGGCGAGGGGGTATGGGCCGGACTCAACGTCAATGTCGACGGAGGTGACGGGATTATTGATGGAAACGCCGCTGGCACGGGGTTGGCAGGGTCCGCGCTGAAGACAAGCTCGACGGCCTGGACCAAGTATGTCGACGTCACCGATCCGAGCTCCGGCATCACCGACTGGAACGGCGGCAAGGAGGCCGACGGCGAGGGCCTGAAGAACGCGCTGATGTGGTTCAACCAGGGGCAATTGGTGACATCCGGGGCAGGCGGCCATGTAGCCTGGTTCGATGGGGCCAACATCATCGACGAGCATCCCAACACGCTCGATCAATTCTGGCTCACCTTGCACGAAGTGGGGGGCCTCACGGGCATCGCCTGAGGCCGGCGTCCGGCCTTTCGGCCGGGTGTTTGCCGCAGCTTCGCCCGCGTGAAATGGCATGGAAAGGGGCTTCACCATCTTCACTTCGGCGCAGGCCAGGATCAGGTCCTTGGGTCTGGTTCTGATCGCCTGCGCCCTTTTTCTTGCCCTCGGCGGCGTGCTGACAACGTCGGCGGGGATCTGGTTGGTCTGTCTGGCGCTGGCGATATCCGGCGCGCTTGTGCTGTTTCGGAGACGCAATCCCTTTCGCGCCGAAACCGGTCCGGACGCAGCCCCCGGCGCCGCGGCGACGGCGCGAAGGGCTGCCGGGTCCAGTACCCGGCAGCCCAATATCCTGCAGCAGGGATCGGAACTCTCGGCGGCAATCAAATCCTGCCGCTCCGCCTTTATCGCCATTGCGCTGTTCAGCGGCGTCCTCAATGTGCTGATGCTGTCCAGTTCGATCTACATGCTCGAGGTCTACGATCGCGTGCTGCCGAGCCGCAGCGTGCCGACGCTGATCGGCCTCAGCCTGCTCGTCGCCATCCTCTATGCCGGGCAAGGCGTGCTCGATTTCATCCGCGGCCGCATCCTGGTGCGCATCGGCGGCGCCCTCGACGAGGCGCTCGGCGCCCGCGTCTATTCCAGTGTCCTCAAGCTGCCGCTCAAGGTCGGGCGCAATGGCGACAGCATGCAGCCGGTGCGCGATCTCGACAGCGTGCGGACCTTCCTGTCCGGTTCCGGCCCGACCGCCTTGTTCGACCTGCCGTGGCTGCCGCTCTATCTGGTCATCATCTTCATGTTCCACGTGCTTCTCGGCGTGACGGCCCTGATCGGCGCGATCGTGCTGGTGCTGTTGACCGTCTTTGCCGAGCGGCTGACGCGCAAGCCGGTCACATCAGGCACCCAGACCGGCATCATCCGCAACGGCCTGACCACGACCGGCAACCGCAACGCCGAAGTCATTGCTGCTCTCGGCATGGGCGGCAGGATGGCAAAACGATGGGAAGAGGCCAATCGCGACTATCTCGCCGAGCAGCGCAGCGTCAGTGACATTGCCGGCGGCTTTGGCGCCGTGTCCAAGGTGCTGCGCATGCTCTTGCAATCGGCAATGCTCGGCATCGGTGCCTGGCTGGTGATCGAGCAGCAGGCGACCGCGGGCATCATCATCACCGCCTCGATCCTGAGTGGCCGGGCGCTGGCGCCCGTCGATCTGGTCATCGCCAACTGGAAGGGCTTCGTGACCGCGCGGCAGGGTTGGCTGCGGCTGACCAGGATCCTCGCCGCATTACCGGCCGATGCCGAGCCGATGGCCATGCCGGCGCCGAGCCGCCACGTCTTCATGCAAGGTGTCAGCGTCGTGGCGCCCGGCACGCAGCGTCTTCTGCTGCAGGATGCCAGCTTTGCGCTGGAAGCAGGACACGCGGTCGGCATCATCGGCCAGAGCGGTTCGGGCAAGTCGACGCTGGTCAGGGCGCTTGTCGGCGCCTGGCCGTCCGCCGCCGGCAGGGTCAGGCTCGATGGCGCCGACCTCGACCAGTGGTCGCCGGAGGATCGCGGCCAGTTCATCGGCTACCTGCCACAGGACGTCGAGCTGTTTGCTGGCTCGATCGCACAGAACATCGCGCGTTTCGAACCCGGCGCCGATCCCGCATTGGTGATTGCCGCCGCCAGGGCAGCCGGCGCGCATGATCTCATCGTCGGTTTCCGCGACGGCTACGAGACGCAGATCGGCGAACTCGGCGAGGCCGTCTCGGCCGGCCAGCGCCAACGCATCGCGCTGGCACGCGCTCTCTACCGCGATCCGTTCCTGGTGGTGCTCGACGAACCGAACTCCAACCTCGACGCCGAAGGCGAGCAGGCGCTGTTCCAGGCGATTGTCTCGGTGCGGCAGCGAGGCGGCATCGTCGTGCTCGTGGCGCATCGGCCTAGCGCGCTCGGCACGGTCGATTTCATCCTCGCCATGAGCCAGGGCCGCGTTCAGGCGTTTGGGCTCAAGGAAGACGTTCTCAACAAGCTGTTTCCGCGGCCGCAGCCGGCCGCGGCCACCGTGCCGCACCTCAGGCTCGCCACCGAAGGGCCGGCGACGCCAGGCACGGTGGCGGCGGCGGGCGAGTGATTGGGGGAACGATGCAGAGCTCCTCTCACCAATCCATCCGGCATTACTTGCATTTGGGCCTCATCGCGGTCGCGCTGCTGGTCGGCGGTGTCGGCGGCTGGGCCTCGCTGACACGGATTTCGGGAGCGGTCATCGCCTCCGGGGTTCTCGTCGTCGATTCCCATGTCAAGGACGTGCAGCATTCGACCGGCGGCATCGTCGGCGAGATCGCGGCGCGTGATGGTGACCGCGTCAAGCGCGGCGCTCTGCTCGTGCGCCTCGACCCGACCGTGCCGGCGGCCAACCTTGCCGTCGTCACCAAGGCGCTCGACCAGTTGGCGGCACGCGAGGCGCGCCTCGAAGCGGAGCGCCGGGGCGCGGATGTCATCGCCTTTCCGCAGGACCTTCTCGATCGCCGCGGCGATCCGGCGATCGCCGAGCTCATGGCTGGCGAGCAACAGGTTTTCGAGACGCGACGCGCGGGGCGTTCCGGCCAGAAGAGCCAGCTGCAGGAGCGCATCCTGCAGCTGCAGAAGGAGATTGGCGGGGACACGGCGCAAGCCGATGCCAAGTCGCAGGAAATCACGCTCGTCGAGGAGGAACTGGCCAGCATACGCGCGCTGTGGAAGAAGCGGCTGATCTCGATCGACCGCCTGACCGCCATGGAGCGCGAGTCGGCACGGCTCGATGGCGAGCGCGGCCAGCTGACGGCGGCCCTGGCGCAGGCCCAGGGCAAGATCGCCGAGATCAATCTGCAGATTCTCCAGATCGACCTCGAGCTCGGCACCGACGTCAACAAGGATCTGCGCGAGATCGACGGCAAGGTCGGCGAATTGACGGAGCGCAAGATCGCCGCCGAGGACCAGCTCAGGCGCATCGACATCCGCGCGCCCCAGGATGGCGTCGTGCAGCAGTCCATCGTCCACACCATCGGCGGCGTCATCACCCCTGGCCAGACGATCATGCAGATCGTGCCCGACAGCGACAGCTTGACGGTCGAAGCCAAGATCGCGCCGAGCGACATCGATCAGCTCTGGGTTGGCCAGCCGGCGGCGCTGCGCTTTTCAGCCTTCAACCAGCGCACCACGCCGCAAATCAACGGCACGGTAGAGCTGACTTCGCCGGACACCACGACCGACCAGCGTACAGGCATCAGCTACTACACCGTTCGCATCGCGACCACGCATGCGGAGGTGGCGCGCCTCGGCGAGGTCAAGCTGGTTCCCGGCATGCCCGTCGAATCTTTCATCAAGACCGCGGACCGGACCGTGATCTCCTATCTCGTCAAACCGCTGCAAGATCAGATCAGCCGCGCCTTCAGGGAATGAGGGGATTCTGGAGCAGGGCCGGTGCGACCGGACCACGGCTGGCGGGCAGCGCACGGCGTCGTGAACAAGATGTGTAACGAAAATCAAGGGCCATCCGTCTATGGTGCGACGGAGGCCATGAGATGTCGCGCACTTATGATCTTGCATCCGATGTGATCCGGCGTGTCTATGAAAGGCGGATAGAGGCGCCGGCGATCCTCGATACCGCTATCGAATTTCCCAACGCGGCGAAATTCATCGACGCGTGGCGTGAAATCCGCGGCGAAGCGATGGGCGTGCATCTGGGCAAGGTGCCGCGTTTTCACGACATCATGCCCGAGCAGGCCGAAATCTCGGCCAATGACGGCCTCGACTGGCGCATGTTCGTGCTCAAGGCCTATGACATGGCGGTTCCGGAGAACCTTGCGCGGATGCCGGTTCTCAGCCGGTTGCTTGCCGAATGCCCGGAAGTCAAATCGGCGGCCATCTCGTTCCTCGCGCCGCGCAAGCACATTCCCAGCCATCGCGGACCCTTTCGCGGCATCATGCGGTTCCACCTCGGCCTGGTCATCCCGCGACAGGCCGATGGCCGCCCGGCAACCGTCATGATGATCGACCATCAGGAGAAACGGATCAGCGACGGCGAAGGCATGCTGTGGGACGACACCTATCCGCACGAGGTGATGAACAATGCCGATGAAGCCCGCATAGCCCTTCTGCTGGATGTCTGGCGTCCGGGAATGCCCTGGGACATGGAAGTCCTGTCCAGGCTGATCGTGCGCGGCGTGCAGGCGGGAATGCGGCGCAGGGGCGTGTCGTTCGGCGGCTGAGCCGGCGGCGGGCGACAGCGCCGTGCGACGGCCGTGTCCCATCAAGCGCCGCGCGCTGTCTCACGACAGGCGCGCCGGTTCGGCCTATCCCGATGCCGCCGGAGGGCTTGTGCCCGGCGGCGCGGAGGATAGTACCAAGTGACATCGATACCGGTTGCCAGTCGCGAAGCGGCGCCCTTGCCCGTCGCGGCGCTGATGGGCGCGATGGTGTCGATCCAGATCGGCGCCACTTTCGCCAAGACCCTGTTTCCGGTGATCGGTGCGCAAGGCACGACGACGCTGCGGCTGGTCGTCGGCGCGCTGATGCTGATCGCGGTGCTGCGTCCGTGGCAGATGCGGCCGACGCGTGCCAACTTGCCCTGGCTCGTTGCCTATGGAGTGACGCTCTGCGCGCTCAACCTCCTGTTTTACGCGGCTCTTGCCAGGATCCCGCTCGGCGTCGCCGTGGCGCTCGAATTTTCCGGGCCGCTGCTGGTGGCGACACTGACGTCGCGGCGCGCCAGCGACTTTGCCTGGATCGCGCTGGCGGTGGCAGGCATCATCCTTCTGTCGCCCTTCATCCATTCTCAGCAGCCGCTTGACCCGACCGGGGTTATGCTGGCGCTGGCGGCCGGCGGCTTCTGGGCGCTCTACATCGTGCTCGCCCAGAAGACGGGCGCCGAGCTTGGCACCCGCACCACCGCCTATGGCATGGCGATCGCCGCCGTGCTGGTGCTGCCCTTCGGTATCGCCGAGGCCGGCACGGGGCTGCTGGCGCCGTCGATCCTGGTCGGCGCCCTGCTCGTCGGCCTGTTTTCCAGCGCGCTGCCGTTCTTCCTGGAGATGGTGGCGCTGACCCGGATGCCGGCCCGCATCTACGGCACGCTGACCTGCCTGGAGCCGGGGCTCGGCGCGCTCGCCGGCTTCCTGTTCCTGCATGAAAGCCTGAGCCCGGCGCAACTGGCCGGTATCGCCGCCGTCATCGCGGCGGCCGCCGGCACGGCGCTGACCTCGAAGCCACCGGTGCCGTCGCCGGAGTAGGGGTACCACAGCGCCGTCCTCGCCGGTGCCTTCGGTGTCACGGCGGCCAATGCCGCGTTCGCGCCGATCGACTGCGGCTGAATGGTCACACCGATCGGGAAAGCGGCGTGTCGCTTTCCCGGACAATTCCGGTGCGACCCAGCCCAAGACGCAGCCGGCGGACAATGCAACACCGGGGGCCTCGACCACACCTGGATCGCCACGGAGTATTTTCGTGGCGAGGACCACAACATATGGGGCGGCAGACAAACAATGAAAATCATTCTTCTCGCGACGGCCTTCATTCTGGCGCCTGTCGGCATGGCGTGCGCGGCCGACCTCAATGAGGTCTCGCCTGTTGCCGGCTACGACTGGTCCGGCCTCTATGCCGGCGTCGACGCGGGCTACGCAGCCGGAAAATCCAATCTGTTCATCGCCGGCGGTGGGTTCGGCGGCGGATCCGACCTCAACGTGCCGCTTGATCCGGACGGTTTTGTCGGCGGCATCCATATCGGCGCCAACTACCAGATGGCGAACAGCTTCGTGATCGGCGCCGAGGCCGACATCGCCTACAGCAATGCCGACGGACTGACACCTGTCGACACCGGCGGCGGTGGCGTCACCACATTGCTCAAGAGCGAACTCAAATGGGAGGGATCGGCGCGGCTGCGGGCGGGCTATGCGTTCGACCGGACCTTGCCCTACATCACCGCCGGCGTGGCCGCGGCCAAATATGAAGTGACCGCGATCAGCGCCGGCCCCGGCGGCGAAATACCGTTTCACGACGAGAGCCATGTCGGCTGGACCGTTGGCGCCGGCATCGAGCACGCTTTCACCGACAGGTGGATCGCGCGGGCCGAATACCGCTACTCCGATTTCGGCAGCCAGGATCTGTCGATAGCGGCCGGCCTGCCCACGGAGACGAAGGTCGACCTGCAGACGCACGATGTCCGGGTAGGGCTCAGCTACAAGTTCTGATCCCCCAGAGCGAACAATACCCCGCCCCGACCTTTCCGGCGCGGGTCCGCAATCCGTCGTCGCTTCGGCCTTCGCCGGCCGCCGACTTCGGCTCCTCTTGGACTCGCCAAAATACAACCCATATTGAGTCCATGGAGCTTTGAGCGTGACCTTCGCGCGGGTGGCCCTTCTGGCCGCGGCCTTCGTCGCCGTGGCTGTCTTTTCTCCCTTCTCTTCGGCCGGGAGCGAGAGGGTCGCGCTGAGCGTCGCCATCGACGGCGCCATCGGGCCGGCAAGCAGCAGGCAGCTCGAGGAAGCGCTCGATGCCGCCGCCAAGCGGGACGCCTCGGTTCTTATCCTTCAGCTCGACACGCCGGGCGGGCTGGTCACCTCGATGCGCGAGATGATCGCCGATATACTGGCTTCGCCGGTACCCGTCATCGGCTATGTCGCGCCGGCCGGCGGCCATGCGGCTAGCGCCGGCACCTACATCCTCTATGCCACCCATGTCGCGGCGATGGCGCCGGGAACCAATCTCGGCGCCGCGACGCCGGTCGAGATCGGCGGGCTGCCGTCGCTTCCTGGCGGCGAGAAGGACGACCAGAAGGACAAGAGCGACCAGAAGAGCCAGGGCGGACGGCCGGCAGGCGACGCGATGATGGCCAAGGTGACCAATGACGCGGTCGCCCTGATCCGGTCGCTTGCCGAATTGCGCGGGCGCAATGGCGACTGGGGCGAGAAGGCGGTGCGCGAGGCGGCGAGCCTGTCGGCCAATGCGGCGCTGCAGGAACATGTCATCGACTTCGTCGCCCGCGACACCACCGAACTGTTGCAACTGGCCGACGGGCGCACTGTCGATGTCGCCGGCAAGAAAGTGGTGCTGGCGACCAAGGGGCTGCCGGTCGAGACGCTGGAGCCCGGCTGGTTCATCCGGCTGCTCGGCGTCGTCACCGATCCGAACGTCGCCGTCATCCTGATGCTGGTCGGCGTCTATGGCATCGTCTTCGAGTTCACCAGCCCCGGAGCGGTCGCGCCCGGCGTCATCGGCACGCTTTGCCTCGTGCTCGGCCTCTATGCGCTCGACCTCCTGCCGATCAACTATACCGGCCTTGCCCTGATGCTGCTCGGCCTCGCCTTCCTCGTCATCGAGGCCTTCAATCCCACCGTCGTGCTTGGGCTCGGCGGCGTGGCCGCCTTTCTGTTCGGCGCCGCCATGCTGCTGCGGGTAGAGGGCCCGGGCTTTGCCATGTCCTGGGCCGTCATCGGTCCCGCCGCGGCGCTGACGCTCGGGCTGGCGCTGCTGACCGGCACCTATGTCTGGGCGGCGCGCAAGAACCCGCCGCGCGTCGGCGGCGAAGCCATGCGCGGGCAGCCGGCCGAGATCCTCGACTGGCAGGGCACGGAGGGCCATGTCCTGGCCCTGGGCGAGCGCTGGCGGGCGAAGGCCGACGAACCGATCGCGGCCGGCGACAGTGTCGAGGTCACCGATATCAGCGACCTCGTGCTGACGGTGCGGAAGCGCGACGCGGCAAGGAATGGAGCAACACAATGATGATTGGTTATGTCGCCTATCTGTTCGTCGCACTGGTCGTGATCATGTTCCTGTCCTCGGCCATCCGCATCCTCAGGGAATATCAGCGCGGCGTGGTCTTCACGCTCGGCCGCTTCACCGGGGTCAAGGGCCCCGGCCTCATCATCCTTGTTCCCTTCGTGCAGCAGATGGTGAAGGTCGACCTGCGGGTGGTGGTGCAGGACGTGCCGCCACAGGACGTGATCTCGCGCGACAATGTCTCGGTCAAGGTCAACGCGGTGCTCTATTTCCGCATCGTCGACGCCGAGCGGGCGGTGATCCAGGTCGAGGACTACATGGCCGCCACCAACCAGCTGGCGCAGACCACGCTGCGCTCGGTGCTCGGCAAACATGAGCTGGACGAGATGCTGGCCGAGCGCGACAAGCTCAACAGCGACATCCAGGAGATCCTCGACCAGCGCACCGACGCGTGGGGCATCAAGGTGTCCAATGTCGAGATCAAGCATGTCGACCTCAACGAGAACATGGTCCGCGCCATCGCCAAGCAGGCCGAAGCCGAGCGGCTGCGGCGCGCCAAGGTGATCAACGCCGAGGGCGAACAGCAGGCGGCGGCGAAACTGGTCGAGGCGGGCCGCATGCTGGCGGCCGAGCCGCAGGCCATGCAGTTGCGCTATTTCGAGGCCCTGCACGACATCGCCGGCGAGCGCTCGTCGACGGTTGTGTTCCCGCTGCCGGTGGATCTGCTCAGCCAGTTCATGAAGGGGCAGGGGAAGTGAGGGACGTGCACGTAATCTCCCCCCTCGAGGGGGATGTCGCCGAAGGCGACAGAGGGGGTCGGTGCGTCCTGACGCGACCTCTTATCTTCGGCAGGGGAGGCCGGCGCTCCACGCGAGGCGACCCCCTCTGGCCTGCCGGCCATCTCCCCCTCAAGGAGGGAGATTGGCAGCTTCACCGCCGCCAGGGCGGTTCCGGCGCGAAGCGCTTGCCGATCCAGTCGGCGAAGGCGCGGGTCTTGGCGGCTTGGCCCTTGGCCGAGGGCATGACGACATGGACCGCGCCTTCGTCGGCCAGCGTCCACTCCTCCAGCACAGGCACCAGCCGTCCGTCGGCAAGTTCGCGGCCGACCAGCCAGTCGGTGCTCATCATCAGGCCGACGCCCTGCACGGCGGCCTCGACCAGCACCTCGGCATCGTCACTGACCAATGGTCCGGAAACCTCGACGCGCGCGCGCCGGCCCTCGCGGTCGGTCATCTCCCAGGCCGGAAAGGTCTGGAAGCCACTGAAGCCCAGGCAGGAATGTCCGAGCAGCGCCCGCGGTGTTTCCGGCCGGCCCTTTCGGGCGAGATAGGAGGGGGCCGCGCAGAGCAGCCGGCGCCGCGTCGCCACCTTGCGCGCCACCAGGCGCGAATCCTCCAGCGCGCCGAGCCGCACGGCGACGTCGAAATTCTCGGCGACCAGATCGGCGAAGCGGTTGGAGAATTCGGCCTCGATGCGGACATCGGGAAATTCGGCAAGGAATTGCGGCAGCAGCGGCCCGATCCACATGCGCCCGAACGTGCCGGGCAGCGCCAGCCTGAGCAGGCCGCGCGGACCGCCGCCGGCATGCGCCGACGCGGCGGCCTCGGCCTCGTCGACGGAAGCGAGGATGGCGCGCACGCGCACCAGGAATTCGGCGCCCGCCTCGGTCAGCGAGACGCTGCGCGTCGTGCGGGAGAGCAGCCTTACCCCCAGCCGCTCCTCCAGCGATTGCAGGCGCCGCGACAGGATGGTCGCGTCGCGGCCGACACGCGCCGCCGCTTTGGTGAAGGAGCGCGCCTCGGCAATGGCCGCGAAGGCAGCCATTTCGGCAAGGGCCGCCGGCTCATGGGATTGCTGCATGATTTGCAATACTCAAATGTAGAAGATCAGGATTATCCAGAAATAACGCAGCAACTAGGTTCACTCAACCCCATCAATCGTCCCACCGGAGTGAAACCATGAAAGCCATCGAACTCAGCCAACCCAGGCTGGACGCCTTCCGCGCCGCCACCGTTGCAACCCCTGAGCCGCAACGCGGCGAGGTGCTGATCCGCCAGCGTGCGGCGAGCCTCAACTTCGTCGACGTCGCGGTGGCGAGCGGCAATTATCCCGGACCGGTCTTTCCGCTGATCCCCGTCGCCGACGGTGCCGGCGAGATCGTCGCGGTGGGTGAGGGCGTCACGAGATTCAAAACGGGCGATCGCGTCGTCGCCCACGCCAAGCCACGCTGGATCGGCGGCCCGCCGCGCCCTTACGAGATGACGCAGATGCGCGGCGTCGCGCTGCCGGGGTCGCTGGCCGAATATGTCGCGCTGCCGGCCAATTCGCTCGTGCCGGTCCCGGCGCATCTTTCCTTCGAGGCGGCGTCGACGCTGCCGATCGCCGGCACCACCGCCTGGAACGCCATCCGCGTGGCCAATGTCGGGCCGGGCTCGGTCGTGGTGCTGCTTGGCACCGGCGGCGTCTCGATCTTCACCCTGCAGCTGGCGAAAGCCGCCGGTGCCACCGTCATCGTCACCTCGTCGTCGGACGAGAAGCTGGAGCGGGCTAAGGCACTTGGCGCCGATCATCTCATCAACTACCGAGCGACACCTGATTGGGACGGCAAGGTGCTGGAGCTGACCGACGGCCTCGGCGCCGACCTTGTGGTCGAGACCGGCGGCACCGCTACCTTCGCCCGCGCCATCAACGCTACCGCGCCCGGCGGCACGCTGTTCACCATCGGCTTCGTCACCGGCGCCGAGGCCACGGTCAACCTGCTGCCGATCATCATCAAGGCGCTGAAGGTGATCGGCAACAACACCGGGTCGGTATCGGACCTCCGCGACGCCGCCCGCGCCGTCGGCGCGGCGGGGATCGAGCCGGTCGTCGACAAGGTGTTTTCACCTGGCGAAGCGGCTGAAGCCTATGCCCACATGGCCGCCGGCGGCCTGCATTTCGGCAAGCTGGTGTTCGGCCTGGAGTGGTGAGGAGCTGATCTCCCCCCTTGAGGGGGAGATGTCGCCGAAGGCGACAGAGGGGGTCGGTTCGACCGGGCGCGACCTTCTTTCGACGATCGGAGGTTGGCGCTTCACGCGAGACGACCCCCTCTGGCCTCCCGGCCATCTCCCCCTCGAGGGGGGAGATCCCTCAGATCAGTTTCTCCAGCGTGATCGGCAAATCCCGCACCCTCTTTCCCGTCGCATGGAACACCGCGTTGGCGATCGCCGGCGCGACGCCGACGATGGCGAGTTCCCCGACGCCCTTGCCGCCGAGCACCGAGGAATGCAGGTCGGGGATGCCGACCGAGATCACATCTATGTCAGGGATGTCGGCATTGGTCGGCACCAGATAGTCGGCGAGGTTGTTGTTGACGATGCGGCCATGGCGGCGGTCGACTATGCCTTCCTCGAGCAGGGCTTGGCCGATGCCCATGATGATGCCGCCCTTCCACTGGCTCTCGGCGAGCTTCGGGTTGTAGAGCCGGCCGGAATCCAGCGCCGACACCACGCGTGACACACGCACCGTGCCGAAATCCTCATCGACGCGCACCTCGATGAAATGCGCGCACCAGGAGTGGCGGGAATAGTCGCCCTCGGTGTGCGGCAGCGCCATGGCGATGGTGGTGTAGTTCTTGTAGCGGTCCTCGGCGGTCGAATTGGCAGGCATGGTGTCGCCGGTCGCTTCGATGCGGTCGCGCCCGACGCTCTTGAGCAGGTCGGCGATCGAGACATCGGCGCGGTCGCCGCGCGGCGAGCCGATGCGGCCATTGGCGACCACCAAGGTGTTCGCCTGCAGCGCGTGGAAGGGCGAGCGCGGGTCGCTGATCGCCAAGCCCACCAGCTGGTCGAGCGCCGAGGTTGCCGCCTTGTGGACGGCACCCGTCATCACGCCGGCAAGGCGCGAGCCGCCGGTGACGCCGGCGCGGGGAAAGCGGGAGTCACCGAGCTTCACCACCACGTCGTCGGCGCTCACGCCGACCGTTTCGGCGGCGGTCTGCGCCAGGATGGTGTAGGTGCCCTGGCCCATGTCGATCGAGGAGCTTTCGACCTCGACCGAACCGTCGGCGAGGATGCGCACGACCGCCTCGCCATAGGCGCGCCGCACCGGATAGGTGCCGGCGGCGACGCCCCAGCCGATCAAATGGTTGCCGTCGCGCATCGAGCGCGGCGCCGGCGTGCGCCTGGCCCAGCCGAAGCGTTCGGCACCCGCTGCGAAAGCCTCGCGCAACTGCCTGGTCGACCAGGCTTTTTTCGCTTCCGGGTCCTGTTCGGCATAGTTGCGCAGCCGGATCTCCAGCGGGTCGATGCCGACCTCGTAGGAGAGCTCGTCGATGGCGCTTTCAATGCCGAAGGCCGAGGGGTTTTCGCCAGGCGCGCGCATGGCGCCCGGCACCACGGAATTCACCCGCACGACATTCTGCCTCGAGGAGAAATTCGGCGTCGCGTACATGATCGAGGTGACCGATCCCAGCGGCTCGACCCACATGCCGTCGATGGAGGTTTCATTGACGCCGCGATGCACGATCGACTGGATCACGCCGTCATGGTCGGCGCCGATCGTCACCGTCTGCCGGGTCGCGGCGCGGCCGCCATAGCCGGTAAAAGTCTGCGGCCGCGTCATCACCAGCTTCACCGGCCGGCCCAGCATTCTGGCGGCACTCGCGGCAATCGCGCCGTGGCTGAGCGCCAGCGCCTTGGAGCCGAAGCCGCCGCCGATATAGGGCGAGACCAGCCGCACATTCTCGAACGGCACTTCGAACCATTCGGCATAGGTGCGGGCCATGCCGTCCAGCCACTGGCTGGGCTCCCACACGGTCAGGCGATCGCCTTCCCAGCGCGCGATCAGGCCATGCGGCTCCATCGGCGCCTGGTATTCGCGCGGCGTGTTGTAGGCGGCGCAGATCCGCACCGGCGCCGAGGCGAAGGCGGTGGCCGCATCCCCCCATTCCTTGGTCATGGCGTCGATCGGGATGCCATCGCCGGCCTTGCCGTCGCTGAGGTCGACGATTGAAGGCGTCTCGTCATAGCTGACCTTGACCAGCGCCGCGGCGGCGACCGCCTGCTCGAAGGTCTCGGCCACGACAGCGGCGACATGCTGGCCTGAAAAGGTGATGTCGCGCGCCAGCGGGCAATAGGGCTTGTCCGGCGGCGGCGTGCCGAACCAGTCCGACGCGGTTCTCAGGCTGATGATGGTGTCCGGCGTCAGCACCTTGAGCACGCCCGGTGCTGCCTCCGCCCGCGCGGTGTCGATCGCGCGCACCTTGCCGGAGGCAATCGTGCTCTCGACCAGCACGGCATGGGCGAGGCCTTCGAGCTGCTGCTCGACGGCGTATTTGGCCGCGCCGGTGATCTTGGCCGGTCCGTCGACGCGCGACAGCCGGCCGCCGACGGCTTGCGCCAGCGCGCCATCCGAGGCGTCGCCGTGTCTTGCGTGAACAGTCATGCCGTCTCTCCCAATTTGAGGATGGCCCGCGCGACGACGCGCGGCGCGAGCTCGATCTTGTAGTGGTTGGCGCCGTGGTCGACAGCGCCTTCGACGGCAAGCAGGCTGGCCGCGCGGACGGCGTCCGGTTCCAGCACCTTGCCTATCAACGCCGCCTCCACGGCCCGCGCCCGCCACGGCTTCGTCGCGACGCCGCCGAGCGCCACGCGCAGGTCGCGGATGGTGCGCCCATCGGGTTCCAGTTCGAGACCGACTGCGGCACTCGCGGCGGCGAATTCATAGGATTGCCGGTCGCGGATCTTCAAATAGGTCGAGCGGTGCGCGGCGGCGGATGAGGGGACCTCGATGGCGGTGATCATCTCGCCCGGCTTGATCGCGTGCTCCTTGTCGGGCGTAGTTCCCGGTAGCAGGAAGAAGTCGTCGACCGGGATGCGGCGCTCGCCGAGATGGACTGTCGCGTCGAAGGCAACCAAAGCGGTGGCGAGGTCGCCGGGATACATGGCGATGCAGGCCTCGCTGATGCCGAGCACGGCGTGACCACGGGTAACGCCGCCGATCGCCGAACAGCCAGAGCCGGGTTCACGCTTGTTGCAGGCGGAAAAATTCGCGGGATCGCGGAAATAGGGGCAGCGCGTGCGCTGCATCAGATTGCCGCCGATGGTCGCCATGTTGCGGATCTGCGCCGAGGCCGCCTGCCAGAGCGCTTCGGAGATTGCGGGGAAGCGGCTCCTGATGTCGGCGTGAACGGCGACATGGCTCATTCGGGCCAGCGCGCCGATGGTGGCGCGGTGTTCGCCCACTTCGATCCGGTCGAGCCCCTTGAGGTGGGTGATGTCGACCAGCGTGTCGGGCTCGGCGACGCCGCATTTGGCGAGATCGATCAGCGTCGTGCCGCCGGCAAGCAGCATGGCGCCGGGGAGGGCCGCTGCCTGGCGTGCGGCATCAAGCGAGCCGGCGCGGAAATAGGAAAAATCCCTCATGATGTGACCTCCAGGGCTGCCTGGCGGACAGCGGCGACAATGTGCGGATAGGCGCCGCAGCGGCAGAGATTTCCGGCCATGTATTCGCGGATTTCCTCATCCGAGCCGGTATGGCCCTCGCGGATGCAGGCGACCGCCGACATGATCTGGCCGGGCGTGCAATAGCCGCACTGGAAGGCGTCCTGCTCGAGGAAGGCAGCCTGCACGGGATGCAGTTCGCCCTCCCGTGCAAGCCCCTCTATGGTGGTGATGGCGCGGCCCTCGGCCTGCGCCGCCAGGGTGAGACAAGCCAGCACGCGCTCGCCGTCGACATGCACCGTGCAGGCGCCACACTGGCCGTGGTCGCAGCCCTTCTTGGTGCCGGTCAGGCCGAGCCGCTCGCGCAAGGCATCGAGCAGCGTCACGCGGGGTTCGAGTTCCAGGTGATGATGGGTGCCGTTAATGTCGAGATGCATGGGGATTTTCGTCATGGGCGTCGGGCTCCAGTTGCTTGACGCTGGTGGAATTATTTCATGTCGGACAGGTGGAGGCCCACCTGTCCGTCCGGCGCTTTCGCTCCGGGCGTTCGTCATTTCTCACCCGAGCAGGTCCTCGATGCGGATCGGAAAGCGGCGAGGCCGCACGCCGGTTGCATGCCAGACCGCGTTGGCAACCGCGCCGGCCGTGCCGGTGACGCCGATTTCGCCGACGCCCTTGATGCCGAGCGCGTTGACGTAGGGGTCGTCCTCATGGACCAGGATCGCCTCGACCGACGGCACGTCGGCATTCACCGGGACATGGTATTCGGCGAGATTGGCGTTCTGGATCCGGCCCGAGCGCCGGTCGGTGCTGGCTTCTTCATGCAGCGCGAAGGAGACACCCCAGATCATGCCGCCATAATACTGGCTGCGCACCAGCCTGGGGTTGATGACCCGTCCGGCGGCGAAGGCGCCGACCAGCCTGGTGACGCGGATCTGCCCGAAATCCGGATCGACCTTGACCTCGGCGAACACGGCGCCATGCGCATGCTTGGCATAGGTCTCCTGCGATGCCGGATCCGGAGCGCCCTTGCCACGGCCTTCGATCTCGGTGAGGCCGGCGCGCGTGAGGATCTCGGCATAGCTTTCGCCGCGGCTTTCATCGTCGCGCCGGTACAGCCGGCCGCCGCGCGCCACGACGCCCTCATTGCCGGCGCCGAACAATGGCGAGGCCTCGTTGCCGGTGGCGAGATCGGCGAGCCTGGCGATGACGGCGGCGCCCGCATTGTGGATCGCCATGCCGGCCGTCGCCGTGTGGGCGGAGCCGCCGGCAATGCCCGCATTGGGCAAGTCGGAGCTGCCGGCCCTGAAATCGACCTGGCCGATGTCGAGCCCGAGCCCGTCGGCGGCGATCTGGGCGAAGGCGGTCCAGGCGCCTTGTCCCATATCCTGCGCGCCGGTCTCCATCAGGCCACTGCCATCGGCCCTCAACACCGCACGCGCCTCGGCCTGGAACATCAGGGCGGGGAACGTCGCCGTACCCATGCCCCAGCCGGTGAGGAAACCATCGGCGTCGCGCATCTGCCGCGGCCGCGGCGGGCGGCTCGCCCAGCCGAACGTCCCGGCCGCCTGTGCGTAGCATTCGCGCAGGGCCTTGGAGGAGAACGGCTTGCCGGTCATCGGCTCGACCTCGGCATAGTTCCGCAGCCGGAATTCCAGCGGGTCGATGCCGCAGGCGTGAGCCGCCTCGTCGATGGCGCTCTCCAGCGCGATCGAGCCGGTGGCTTCGCCTGGCGCCCGCATGAATAGCGGCGTACCGGTGTCGAGCCGGACCGCCTCGTGCGAGGTGGCGATGGCCGGGCTGGCATAGAGTGTGTGCGAGGCATCCGCCGCCGGTTCGAAGAAGTCGTCGAACGTGCTCGACGCGGTCTTGGCGTGATGGTCGATCGCCGTCAGCCGGCCCTCGCCATCCATGCCCATGCGCAAGGTCTGGCGCGTCGGAGCACGGTGGCCGACCGGCCCGTACATCTGCTCGCGCCGCAGCACCAGCTTGACCGGACGGCCGACGAGGCGCGCCGCCAGGATGCCTAGCACCTGCGGCCCCGAAATCATGCCTTTCGAACCGAAGCCGCCGCCGAGGAAGGGGCTGCGTATGTGGATGTCCTGGGGCGCGATGCCGAACAGGCCGGCGATGCGGCCCTGCGCCATGGCAAGGCCCTGGCTCGGCGTGTCGATCGACAGCCGGTCGCCATCCCAGGCGGCGACGATCGCGTGCGGCTCCATGGCGTTGTGGTACTGGGCCGGCGTCTCGTAGGTGGCCTCGATCCGCGTCCTTGCCGATTTGAGGCCGGCCTCGACATCGCCCTTGTGCTGCACCGCCGGACCGCCGACGCCGACACCGCGCGGCACGAAGCTTTCGGCACCGTCGAGACCGACGCGCGCCGGCAGTGCTTCATAGCGCGGCGACAGCAGCGCCGCCCCTTCGGTCGCCGCTTCCAGCGTCTCGGCGATCACCACGGCGATGCTCTGGTTGGGGTAGCGGACCTCTTCGTTCTGCAACAGGTCGAGCCGGAACATGAAGGGATGGTCCTTGGCATCCGGATCGGCGGCGAGCGCCGGCCGGTTCGTGGGCGTCATCACCTCGACCACACCCTCGTGCGCCTTGGCCGCCTCGATATCCAGTGAGGCCACGCGGCCGCGCGCGATGCTGGAGACGGCGAGCACGGCGTAGAGCATGCCGGGCGGATGGTTGTCGGCCGCGTAGCGCGCGGCTCCGGTGACTTTCAGAAAGCCGTCGCGGCGGGTCAGCGGCTGGCCGATGCTGGAGCCTTGCCGCGCGTGGGCGGGTTGCTGGTTGAGGCTGAGTTCAAGCGTCATGGCGCGCTCCGGGAATGGAGGAAAAGGGAGAAGCCGGAAGGGCCGGTATCCGCTCGGGCGTCCCCGCCAGGGCAGACGTCAGCGCCCTGACCACGATGCGGCGGGCAAGCTCGATCTTGAATGCATTGTCGCCGGAGGGGCTGGCATCGGCCAGGGCCGCGTCCGCCGCGCTGGCGAAGGTCGCCTCGTTGGCATCCGCGCCAAGCAGCACGGCTTCCGCCGAGCGCGCCCGCCACGGTTTGGCCGCGACGCCGCCCAATGCCAGCCTCGCGGCGCGGATCTTGCCGCTGTCGACGACAAGTGCCGCGGCGGCGGAGACGACGGCGAAGGCGAAGGAGGTGCGTTCGCGCACTTTCAGGTATCGGGCGTTGGCGGCGAAGGAGGCCGCCTCGGCCGGCAGCCGCACCGCCACGATCAGGTCGCCGGGCTCCAGCACATTCTCCCGCTGCGGCGTTTCGCCGGGAAGCCGGTGGAATTCCTCCAGCGTCACATGACGCCGGCCCTGCTTGCCCTCGATCTCGACCACGGCGTCGAGCGCCACCAGAGGCACGCAGAAGTCCGACGGATGGGTGGCGATGCAGGCATCGCTCCAGCCAAGCACTGCGTGCAGGCGGTTTTCGCCTCCAATCGCGTCGCAGCCGGTGCCGGGCTCGCGCCTGTTGCAGGCGCTGGCGGTGTCGTAAAAATAGCTGCAGCGCGTGCGCTGCAGGAGATTGCCGCCGACGGTGGCGGCGTTGCGAAGCTGCGCGGAGGCGCCCGACAGCAGCGCCTCGGCCACCGCCGGATAGGCCTTGGCGAATGCCGTGTCGTGGGCGAGATCGGCGTTGCGGACCAGCGCGCCGATGCGCAGGCTGCCATCGTCCAGCCGTTCGACGCGGTTGAGTTCCGGCAGCCGCGAGATGTCGACGACGCGCTCGGGGCTGGTTATGCCGCCCTTCATCAGGTCGAGCAGATTGGTGCCGCCGGCGAGATAGGCTGAACCCGGCCGCGCGGCCGCCGCGATGGCGTCCGGGATCGTGGCGGGCCTGACGTAATCGAAGTCCCTCATGCCGCGGTCCTCCGGTCGGCCTTGGCAAGTTGCTCCTGAGCTTCCAGGACGGCCTCAACGATGCCGCCATAGGCCGCGCAGCGGCATATGTTGCCGCTCAGCCCCTCGCGGATGCGTTCGGGATCGTCCCCGGCCTGTCCTTCGGCGATCAGGCCGAGCGTGCTCATGATCTGGCCCGGTGTGCAGAAACCGCACTGGAAGCCGTCATGGGCGATGAAGGCGGCCTGCACCGGATGCAGCTCCTCGCCACGGGCGACGCCCTCGATGGTCAAGACATTGGCGCCGTCATGGCTGACCGCCAGCGCCAGGCAGGAGTTGATGCGATTGCCGTCGACCAGCACCGTGCAGGCGCCGCACTGGCCGCGGTCGCAGCCCTTCTTGGTGCCGGTGAGGTCAAGCCGCTCGCGGAGGAGGTCGAGCAGGGTTACGCGCGGATCGACTTCCAGTTCGTGTCGGTGTCCGTTGATGGTAAGCGTGATGGGAAGACTGGTCATGGGCGTCTGGCTCCAGTTTGCTTGACGCGGATGGGAGGTGAACTGGTGCCTTGCCGGAGAACGGCAAGGTAAATTCTTGGTCAGGTGTTGGAGGAAGTGACAGCGGATCTCCGGGGAGACAGGCGGGCAGGGGAGATGTCGGCTTGCAGGTTCGAAAGGCGTGACATAAGCGTTCCCCTTCTTATATGATGAAAGCACTCCACTAAAGCGGAGGCGCCTCCGTTTATTACGTGGGGGCTGGCCCGGCCGGGTTCAAGCCCCCATATTTCGACCGTGGAGAAAAAATTGGCCGTCGAGCCGTCCGTCATCGCCGAAACGAAGACCGCCGCGGACACCAAGCCGCTGCGCGCGGACGCGCGACGCAACCGCGACCGGCTGGTCGAGGTGGCCGCATCGGTCTTCGCCGAACGCGGCATCGATGCCTCGCTGGAGGACATTGCGCGCCGCGCCGGTGTCGGCATCGGCACGCTCTACCGGCATTTTCCGACGCGCGAGCATCTGGTCGAGGTGGTCTACCGCCGCGAGGCGGAGGCGCTGTGTGCGGCCGCCGGCGAGCTTGCGGCAAAGCATCCGTCCGATGTCGCGCTGGAAGAATGGATGCGGCGCTTCGTCGACTACATCGCCACCAAGCGCGGCCTGGCAACCAGCCTGCGCATCCTCCTCACCACCAACTCGACGCTGTTTTCCGACACGTCGGGCAGGGTCTCCCAGGCCTTGCGGCAATTGGTCGAGGCAGCGGTGGCCGACGGCACGATCCGGGGCGACGTCGATGCCTCCGACGTGCTGCATGCGCTGTCGGGAATCTACTCCGCCCCCGACACGCCGGAGTGGCGAGACCGCTCGCGTCGGCTGGTCAAGCTGTTGATGGACGGCCTGCGGTTCGGGGCAAACAGCGCGGGTTGAGGATCTGGATATCGGCCGCGTGACAACCATGCCTATCCACGATCTTTGAGGGGATCCGATATATGTGGGCCGTTCCTGCAAGCTGATCGCAGCCGGCGACCACCTTGCTCGAAATGCAATCGGTCCAGGTCAACGCACTGCTCAAGGACGCCAGGATTCCCCCGCAGATCCATGGCGAACTGACAGCTGATCCGCGATTTCCGCGATCAGCGGCGCGCCGCGACCGCATCAAGAACAATCCCTATCCGCGCCAGTACGCCATCGTCAGTTCCATGTTTGTCATGATCTCGCTGTTGCCGTTCGGCGTCGTTCCGGTCTTTGCCGACATGGGCAAACCTGGCGGCATGCTGGGCACGATCGGCATCTGGCTGACGATCCGTTCAGCACGCTGCTGGGCTGGCCTACATGTCTCTCGACCAGTCGGCGAGAGCAGCGCCAACCCGTTCGAGGGCAACGCCAACGACGTTCCGATCTCGCGGATATGCCGCGACATCGAGATCGAGTTGCGCGCCGGGCTTGGCGAGGCTGACCTCCCCAAGCCCTTGCTGCCGGTCAACGACATCGCGACCTGAAGTGCCGGACCTGGCGCGGTTACGCTTTGGCTTCGACGAGGATCACCAGGGACTCCGGCACCACGCCATCGTGCGACATGGCGTCGGCGGCCGCCTTGCTCTGCATCAGCGCGGCCATCTTGTCCATATCCGGCACGTCCATCATCACGGCCACCCGTTTCGGGTTCTGCGGATCGACGAAGGTGCGGATGTTGGTGATCCCCAGCGAGCCGAAAAGCTCCTTGCGCTTGGGTGAAGCGAGCCAGTGCTTGCTGTCTTTCGAGATGTTGTGATGGCCGATTACGGTTGGCATGGCATCCTCCCCAGGGTGACGCCGGCGGCCGAAATCGCCCGCCTGATGCTGCGATCCACCTGTACAAGGCACTGAGCGCCGTTTCCTGGAGGCTGTCAATTAGCCATTGCTGATGGAATGGCTCAAAGCTCCAGGCAAACCTTGCCGAAGTGCTTTCGCGCTCCGTAATGCGTGAAGGCGGCGGCAATGTCGCGCAGCGGGAAGCGGCGGTCGATGACGGGCTTCAACCCGTTGACCTCTATCGCGCGGATCATGTCCTCCTGGTCCGCCCGGCTGCCGATCGAAATACCGCTGATGCGGATCTGGTTCGAAAACACGGCCGGGATCGAGACATCAGCTGCAAAACCGGTCAGGACGCCGATCAGGGCGATGTGGCCGCCTGTCCGGCAGGCGACCAGGGATTGCGCCAGCGTGGCGGGGCCGCCGACCTCGATCACGTGATCGACGCCGCGCCCGTCGGTCAACTCCCGGGCCTCGCGGCCCCAATCCGGGACGGCCTTGTAGTTGATGGTCGCGTCGGCACCGAGGCTTGCGAGCCGCTCCAGCTTTTCCTCGTCGGACGAGGTGGCGATGACCCGGGCGCCGGCGGCCTTGGCGAATTGCAGCGCGAACAGCGAAACACTGCCCGTGCCCAGCACCAGCACCGTGTCGCCGGGCTTCACCTTGCCGCGCACCACCAGGCCTCGCCAGGCGGTGACGCCGGTGCAGGTGAGCGCCGCCGCCTCCAAATGGCTATGACCCGCCGGGGCTTTCGTGAAGGCATGCGCCGGCATGCACACATATTCGCTGGCGAAGCCGTCGAAATTCTCTCCCGGAATGTCGCGTCTGGTGGCGGGCGTCATGTCTCCGTCCAGCCACCAGGGATAGAAAACGCTGACCACGCTGTCGCCCGGGCGGAGCGCATCGACATCGCCGCCGACGGCGATCACTTCACCCGCGCCGTCGGACAGCGGCACGCGGCCGTCGCCGAGCGGTGTCTTGCCCTGCACCGCGAAATCGTCGCGCATGTTCAACGAGCAGGCGCGGATCCTGACCAGCACGTCACCTGGCCCCGGCCGGGGAGGATCTTCCTCGACCAGTTCGAGCCTGTCCAGGCCACCCGGCGCCCTCAGCCTGACCAGCTTCATTGTCTTCTCCTTGTGTGGATGTCTTGATATGGCGACAGCGAGCCCGGTCTAAGTGAGCCAAGTCTAACCGAGCCAGGCCTATCGGACCTGCCGGCCGGAGATCAGCCTGAGCCAGGGTGCGAGATGGAAGGCGCTCATCAGCAGGTACATGGCCGCCATGCCGGTCAGCGGCGAGCCGCCCATGCACAGCATGGCCGTGTCGCCACCTTGAAGACATGAGAGCAGGGCCATCAGGGCGAAGGTCGGTGCCGCCGCGAGACACAGCCAGTCGGCGACGCCAAGGGAGGCGGTATTTTCGGGGGTCGCGCCGCCGGTGCCGGAATGGATGTCGGTCATGGTCCTTTTCCCTGATGATCATGCCAGTGACGAGGCCAGGGCTTGGGTTCTTCGCCCCACGGTGTGGGGAAGAGGAACCCAAGCTCGATGGGGCGTCGATCCACCGGTCCTATTGTTCGCCCTTGTCGCGGAAGGCGGCTTCGCCGGCGGCGGCCACTTCGGCCCACTTCTTGTCGGCACCGGCTTCATAATTGTCGTGCCAGTTCCACCAGCTGTAGAGCGGGGTCTGGGGATAGCCTTCGGGCGAGTCCTCCCAGATCTCCTGGCGGCCGAGCGGGGTGGCGTCGAGATAGCTCCAGACCGTGCCCATCGCCTCGTCGCCGCGGCTGTTGATGAAATAGGTGCGGAAGACGCGGTCGCCGTCATGGATGAAGACGTTGTGGCCATGCCATTCGTCGACCCCGAAGTCTTTGTCGAAGCTGTCGGTGATGGTGTACCAGGGTATTTCCCAGCCCATCCGCTTCTTCAGCCGCGCAATATCGGCCTGCGGGGCGCGCGAGGCGTAGGCGAGCGTGGTGTTGCGGGCGTTGAGATGGGCGAGGTGGCCAACCTGGTCGGCGCCGAGCGAGCAACCGCGGCAGGCGTGATCGGGCCAGCCATAGACACCGGGCTCGAAGAAGGCGCGGTAGACAATCAGCTGGCGGCGGCCTTCGAACAGGTCGAGCAGGCTTGCCTTGCCGTTGGGGCCCTCGAACACATAGGCCTTGTCCACTTCCATCCATGGCATGCGCCGGCGTTCGGCGGCGAGCGCGTCCTTGGCGCGCAGCGTCGCCTTCTCCTTCACCAGCATCTTCTCGTGCGCGGCGTCCCATTCCTGCCTCGAAACGATCGGCGGGGTCTTCATGGTCAAGTGCTTGGTCATTGGTCTTCTCCTTTGCCAGTCATGGGGCCGTTGCGGCCTGTGATCGCCCGGGGATCCTGAGCCAGGGTGGGGCGGTGAGGGACAGGTGTTGCGAAAGCGGTTGGGTCCGCATCGTCCGGTCCGGCGCAGCAGGGGTGACGCCGGGCATGCCCGGTGGCGTCGTTCGGTGCGTCGAGAGCAAGGTCGGTTGAGACAGTCATCGCGTTCTCCTTGGTGTGCCGCCCGTTGCCGATGCGGCTTGCTGCTTGGCCGTGGTGACTTAAGTTAGGGCGGTGTTTTTCGAGGTGGGAGTTACAAGTGTGACGGGATTTGAATGGACTCGCTGATCACGGCGGCGGCACTGGCGCTGGCGGCGGGCGATCCGCTCGCGGCGCTCGACCGCGTCGCGCTGCGCGAGGATGCGCCGGCACTGGCGCTGCGCGGCATTGCCATGGCGCAGCTCGGCGACTTCGACCGCGCCAAGCTTCTGTTGCGGCGAGCCGCGCGCGCCTTCAGCCCGAAAGAGGCCGTCGCGCGCGCCAGATGCGTCGTCGCCGAGGCCGAGATCGCGCTGGTCTCGCGCGATCTGGGCTGGCCGGCCAAGGCGCTCGACGCGGCGCGGACCGCGCTGGAGAAGCATGGCGACCGGCTTAACGCGGCGCATGCCGGCCAACTCAAGGTTCGGCGCCTGTTGCTGATCGGCCGCCTCGACGAGGCCGAACATGTGTTGGCGGGGCTCGACCCGACGCCGCTGCCGCCGGCCGCGAGGGCCGCCCATGAGCTCGCTGTCGCCGGCATCGCCATGCGGCGCCTCAGGATCCGGCCGGCGCGCGCGGCGCTGGAATGGGCACGCAACGCCGCCCGCCAGGCCGGCATTCCGGGCCTCATGGCGGAGGTCGCCAGCGCATCGCTGGCGCTCGAAACACCGGCGGCGCGGCTGATCACGCAAGGTGCGGAGCGGCCGCTGCTGCTCGAAGAGGTCGAGGCGCTGCAGGCATCGCCGGCGCTGGTCGTCGACGCTATTCGCTATGTCGTGCGCGCTGGCGACAGCACCGTCTCGCTGGCGAACCGGCCGGTGCTGTTCGCGCTGGCGCGCGCGCTCGCCGAAGCGTGGCCCGGGGATGTATCGCGCGAGGATCTCGTGGCGCGGGCCTTCGGCGGCAAGCACGCCGATGAATCGCACCGCGCGCGCCTGCGCGTCGAAATCGGCCGGCTGCGCGCCGAGCTTGCCGCGCTGGCGGATATCAGCGCCACCAAGCGCGGCTTCACGCTGGCGCCGCGCCATTCGCGCGCGGTTATGGTGCTGGCGCGGCCGATCGAGGAACGGCACGCGGCGGTGCTGGCCTTGCTCGCCGATGGCGAGGCCTGGTCGAGCTCGGCGCTGGCGCTGGCGCTCGGCACCGGCCAGCGCAGCGTGCAGCGGGCGCTCGAGCCGCTTGCCGAGGCAGGCAAGGTACAGTCCTTCGGCCATGGCCGGGCGCGCCGCTGGATGACGCCGCCGGTGGCCGGTTTCACGACCACCTTGTTACTCCCGGCGCCGCTGCCAAATGGTTAGGAATGGGTCATTCCACCATCACGCGAGGAGAGAGACATGAAACATGCAGCGGCCGAGATCCTGCGCGAATACGGACCCTTTCCCGGTGTGGAGCGGGTGCATGGGGTGAGCTTTGACGGTGAGAACGTCTGGTTTGCCTCGGGCGAAAAACTCAATGCCTTCGATCCGCAAAGCG
The DNA here is from genome assembly GCF_013170705.1 of Mesorhizobium loti. NCBI lineage: Bacteria > Pseudomonadati > Pseudomonadota > Alphaproteobacteria > Hyphomicrobiales > Phyllobacteriaceae > Mesorhizobium > Mesorhizobium loti. The sequence continues at coordinate 3,457,140 of NZ_CP033334.1, forward strand.
GGCAGACGCTGCGGTCGATCGATGTCGCCGCACATGCCGGCACCGCCTTTGACGGCCGGCATTTCTTCCAGCTCGCCAATGATCGCATCCAGAAGATCGATCCCGATACAGGCAAGGTGCTCGCCACGATCCCGGCGCCCGGCGGCGGCCGCGATTCCGGGCTGACCTGGGCCGAAGGCACGCTCTGGGTGGGGCAGTACCGCGAGCGCAAAATCCACCAGATCGATCCCGAGACCGGGAAAATCCTGCGCACCGTCGAATCCAACCGCTTCGTCACCGGCGTGACCTGGGTGGACGGCGAGCTGTGGCACGCCACCTGGGAAGGCGATCAGAGCGATCTGCGCCGCGTTGATCCAAGAACCGGCAAGGTCCTGGAGACGCTCGACATGCCCGATGGCATCGGTGTCTCGGGGATGGAATCGGATGGCGGCGAGCGCCTCTACTGCGGCAGCACGTCCGACGGGGTGGTGCGAGCGGTGCGCCGGCCGAAGTGAGGCGCTTTCTCTGACGGAGGCATCAGGGCCGCGAAGTCGAGCCGCGCGAATTTGTCCATCGGTGACTGGCCGTCGCCCCGGCGCGCGCCTAGATAGGCTGCGTTGGGCGACCGCCCGGACATCTCTTCGCAAAGGAATCGACCATGCCCGAACAGATCACGCTGAACGACGGCGCCACCATTCCGCAGCTTGGCCTTGGCGTCTGGCAGGTCGATCACGGCATCACCGCGCAAGTGGTGGGCTGGGCGATCAAGGCCGGGTATCGGCTGATCGACACCGCCGAGGGCTACCAGAACGAGGAAGGCGTCGGCGAGGCGATCCGCGCCGCCGGCGTGCCGAGAAGCGAGCTGTTCATCACCTCGAAACTGCGCAACGGCGCGCATAAGCGCGATGCGGCCCTTCGCGCCTTCGACGACACGATGAAGAAACTCGGCATCGAGCAGCTCGACTTGTTCCTGATCCACTGGCCGGTACCCAGCCAGGACAAATATGTCGAGGCCTGGAAGGCCTTGATCGAGCTGCAGCAGGCCGGCCGCATCAAATCGATCGGCGTCTCGAATTTCAACCGGGATCACCTGGAGCGCATCATCGGCGAGACCGGCGTGGTCCCGGTGGCCAACCAGATCGAACTGCACCCGCGCTTCCAGCAGCGTGCGCTCAGGGATTTCCATGCCCTGCATGACATCCATACCGAAAGCTGGAGCCCGCTCGGCAGCGGCCGGCTGCTCAGCGACCCGACCATAGCGGGCATTGCCGGCAAGCACGGCAAATCCGCCGCCCAGACGATCATCCGCTGGCACCTCCAGCAAGGGCTGATCGTCATCCCGAAGTCGATCCACCAGGACCGCATCACGGCCAATTTCGATGTCTTCGATTTCGAACTGGACGCAGAGGACCTGAAGACGATCGCCGGCATGGATTCGGCCGACGGCCGCGACGGACCGAACCCGGCTACGGCGTCGTTCTTGTTCTGACGATCGCGTGCTCTCCCTCACAGAGGAGGGCACGTCCTGCCCCAGGGTCTGAAGGCGATTCGCTGACCCTGAAAAACGAAAGTATGCCCGGCAGGCCGCTTGCTTCGATGTCGCCCCGCTCCTGGAATATCAGGCTGGAGCCGACCACGAGATCGCGCACGGTTCGCGATGCGATGATATCACCCGGTTCGGCATGATCGAGCAGCCGCGATGCCAGCTCGATCGCGATCCCCGTAAGATCGTCGCCGCGCTCCTCGCATTCGCCGGTATGGACCGCGCAGCGGATATCGACGCCGGATTGTCGCAGGCGATGACGGATCGCGATGGCGCACTGGATCGACTGGGTCGGCCTCTGGAACACGGCGAGAAATCTATTTTCCGAGTGCCTGATCTGCCTGCCTTCGGCAGTGAGCAATTGGGCACGGATCTCTTCAGTATGGCGTTCGACAAGATCCGCGCCGTCACAGTAGGGTGGGTTACCCATCTCCAGCAACAGCACCGACACCAGGATCCGTTCGTCTGGCGCCGCCGGCAGGGTGCCGGTAACGAAGGACTGGATCTCGTCGACGAGACGATCGGAATTCTCGCCCCAGATCACGTGATCGCGGCCGGCGAGTTCGATGTATCTGGCGCCTTCGATGTGCGTCGCCAGGTAGCGTCCTTCTTCAGGGTTTACCCAGCGGTCGCCGGTGGTCTGCACGATCAGTGCTGGAACATGAATGGCAGGCAGAATGTCACGTACGTCGATTTCTGTCCCCCAGCGCCAGAGCGCGATGGCGTCGGCGGGCGAGGCTGAATTCCTGAGATACGCGGCGAACCATTCTTTCTCGAAGCTGTCATTCATCAGGCTCGGTGCCGCATTGCTCATGTCCGCAGGCTCGCCCCATTGTCTTTCGACAGCGGCCAAGTCTTCTTCCACCTGCTCGCTCGTCCTTGCCCATGGGTAGTCCCTCGACCACGTGCCCCTGGCATAGGTTCCGTTGAGCACAAGTGCCGCGGTGCGCTCCGGATAGGTCGCCGCGAACAGCATGCACATGGGTCCGCCTTCGGAACTGCCGAACAAAACTGTTCGCTTCGAGCCGACCGCATCCAGCACCGCCCGCATGTCTTCCATACGTTCCTCAAGGGTCGGCAAACCAACGCTGCGGTCTGACAATCCTGTGCCGCGCTTGTCCATGCGGATCAGGCGCGAAAAGGTGCCGAGGCGATGAAGCACACGCGAAAGCCGCGGCGACGACCAGGCAAGATCGAGGTTGGACACCCACCCTGGAACATAGATCAGGTCGATCGGTCCATCGCCGGTTACCTGATAGGCGATGTTGATCCCGGCCGATTTGGCATAGTGGGTCGAGGCCTGCTGCTGCTCGCCGCCGAATGCCGGCCGCTCGTCGGCATGCGTCGCTGGTGACGCCCCGGCCGGCGAGGCCGGGCCTGCCGTCCTGGACTGAACTTGCGGCGCCATCCGGCGCCTTCGCAGCTCTTCGTACAGGGAACGGGTTTCCGGCTCGGGCTGCAGGTTGAGCTCGCGCTGCAGCACACGACGGCAATCTTCATATTGTTTCAGCGCAAGATTGGTCCGGCCCTGAGCGGCAAGGGCTCGCATCAGGGCTCGGTGGATGTCTTCCCGCAGGGGCTCCATGGTCAGCAAACGCGTTGCAGCACGTACACATGATGCCGGATCGAGCGCCGAGTAGTGCGCAACGAGCCTGTCCAGCGCCGCGACCGCCATCGCCCTCAGGCCCTCGCGCTCGACCCGCAGCCAGTCTTCGAAGGGCTCTTCCTTCAGCCCAAATCCTTCGAGCAGGTCGCCTCGATAGACGAGAAGCGCCTGTTCGAGATCCGCAGCCGTTGAACTGGCGGCCAGTGCCTCGAACCGGGCGACATCGAAATCAAGTTCATCGAGATGGAGGACGACGTTGTCACCGTCGGTCAGGAGGCGGCCGCCGGACGCCTGCAGGGCTTTCCTCGTGGCCGACACCGCCTGTCTGAGGCTCATCCGGGCCTGTGCCTCGCTGTTGGCGCTCCAAAGCAGTGTCGCGAGCTTCTCGCGCGACTGCGAATGGCCCGCTTGCAGCGCGAGATAAGCCATCATCGCCCGCGCCTTGCGGCTGAAGGCCGGGACCACGGCCCCGACACCGGCAAAGTCGAAACCGCCCAGAAGATAAAGATGAGGCCCCGTCATCGGATCCCGCCCCAGCCACGTGTCGAACGCGATTGTCCGGTGTAGCGGCCTCTATTTCAACCGCCATCTGCCAAGAGCGCCGTTTTTCACGATTCCATCACGCGGCTTTCATCTGCTTCGTCACGCAGGCAGCCGACAGTTTGCCGACGGGAGCAACCTCGGGAGGATGCCATGCTGCCCTCAAGGTCAACTGATTGGCCGTTTCGGCTCGATGATGGCTCACGGCCGGACTTCTATCCGGCGCCCGCGCCAGCAGGGTTGCGCCACGGCATCGCGCTTGAACGCTACCTCGAACGGCAAAAAGCCAGCCGGGCATTGGCGATATCCAGGACTGATTGGGGGAAGGCCCTCGAGCCATTGGTGCTATCGACAGCGCGGATCGTCGTGCGCCTGTTTGGCCGGCGTTTGAAAGAAGGCCAGCACCGCCGCTGCACTCCTGACGTGGATGGCGAAGCTCCCCGCTTTCTCCCTGGGGTATCGCGACGATGAAGCGGCGTCAAATCCCCGAACCGTCCAACTGTTGCGCATCGTCGCCTTGCCAGGGGGCAGGCATCGAGCCGCCCCGGCTGAGATTGGCCGAGGGCAGGGGCATCCAGCATTTCAGCTCCGGCTCGGCATATTCGACGACGCGGCCGGGCGAGGAATCCGACGCCCGCCAGCCTTCCCCGGCGAACTGGTCGCCGCGCGACCAATAGGCGAGGTCGACTTCCGCCGGGCCCTGTTCGGAGGGGCGCACCGTGACCAGGATCCGGCTGCCGTCCTTGGGCGCTGTCGACATGTGGCGCCACCGTTCGGGCTCGTCCATCGCATTTCCTCCTGCCTTTGGTGCTATGGGAAGTGTCGCCTCGCCATCGGGGCCGGTCAACCCAAACTTTGTCGGATTGCACCGTCCGCTTTCGTCCTTGGTCTGGCGACGTTGGCCAGGACAAGGAGAGGCATTCATGAGTGACAAGGTCGAGCCGGTGCCGGCCGCGGGCGAAATGAAACTGTATTTCAGCCGCAACCCCAATCCGCGCCTGGCGGTCGCGGTGGCGCGTCACCTCAAGGCGGGGGTGGCCTTCGAATTCGCGTCGCCCTTCGCGCCGGGGCAAGCGGAACGATTTCGGCCGCTCAATCCCAATCTTTCCCTTCCCATACTGGCCTGGCCGGGCGGCAGCCTGTGGGAGACCGACGCCATAGCCTGCCGGCTGTCGCGCGACATGCGTTCGGATTTCTGGCGCTCCGGCGATGACGAACCGGAGATGATCCGCTGGCTGAGCTGGGGCAAGGAGAATTTCGCCAGGGCCTGCGACATGGTGCATTTCGAGCGTGGCACCAAGCAGCGCTATCATCTGGGCCCGATCGACCATCAGCTGGTCGAGGAGGGGTTGGGTCTGTTCCACAAGATGGCCGCGATCCTTCAGGCCGCACTCGCGGGCCGGCAATGGCTGGTCGGGGATCGGGTCTCCTATGCCGACTTCCGCATGGCAACGTTCCTGCCCTTCAACGATGTCGGGAGGCTGCCGCTCGGTGATTATCCCGGGCTTGCCGGGTGGTACCGCCGGCTTGAAGGCATCGAGGCCTGGCGCGATCCGTTCAACGCGCTCGACGCGCCCGAATTGCCGCCGGTGCCGGGGCAAGGTGCGGAAGTGACGATGTAAGGTGAAACCGACGGCCGGCGCATACGGAGAGGGAACTTGAAGACGCCGGCCGCCATTTGGGGCGTTGGGTGCATCTCGTTGGGGCTCGATGCAGGGTCAGGCTAGACGGATGACCGGCATCTTCAATCGGAACGCCCGCCCATGGTGAATGAGCGGTTACTATCCACAGGCCGGCGGGGCGATGGCACGCTCTTCGCCCGGCCTTCACCGTCTCTCGCAACTGTGTGCAACGCCGGGCAGTCGGCCATCAGTGCTCGACGGGCAGCGCCTGGGTTGGTAAGCCCCATGCCGCGCAGGAGACCTTATTGAGTCGAGACATGACCGTTGCGATCGAGATGGGACACACCACGGCGGGCGCCCCAGCGAACCTCGATCTCGAGGAACTGCTGGCGACCCGCCTTCTGGTGCAGGGCAATTCCGGCTCCGGCAAGTCGCATCTCCTGCGCCGGCTCCTGGAACAGAGCGCGCCCTGGGTGCAGCAGACGATCATCGATCCCGAAGGCGACTTCGTCTCGCTCGGCGAGCGCTACGGCCATCTGGTGATCGATGCCGAGGAGCATACCGAGCGCGGCCTGCAGGCGGCCGGCGAGCGGGCACGCATCCACCGCGTCTCCACCGTGCTCAACCTCGAAGGGCTCGACGCGGAGAACCAGATGCGGCGCGCCGCCGCCTTCCTCGGCGGGTTGTTCGAGGTCGCCCGCGACCATTGGTACCCGATGCTGGTGGTGGTGGACGAGGCGCAGCTGTTCGCGCCGGCTGTGGCCGGCGAGGTTTCCGACGAGGCGCGCAAGCTTTCGCTTGGCGCCATGACCAATCTGATGTGCCGTGGCCGCAAGCGCGGGCTGGCCGGCATCATCGCCACGCAGCGCCTGGCCAAGCTCGCCAAGAACGTCGCGGCGGAAGCGTCGAATTTCCTCATGGGCCGGACTTTCCTCGACATCGACATGGCGCGCGCCGCCGATCTGCTCGGCATGGAGCGGCGCCAGGCGGAAGCCTTTCGCGATCTGGAGCGCGGGCAGTTCATGGCGCTGGGGCCGGCGCTGTCGCGCCGGCCGCTCGGCCTGCGTATCGGGCCGACCGACACCAGCCCGCGCAACGGCACGCCGCGGCTGATGCCGCTGCCGGAAGCGGCACTGGAGGACGCCCGCGCCATTATCCTGGCGGCACCGCCGCCCGAGGCGGTACGCGCGCAGCGCCGTGTGGCGTCGCCGGACCTGCTCGACCAGCTGATGGCGGCGAAGTCGGCGGCGCTGGAAATCCGCCCCGAACCGGCGGAGCCGCAAATCAGCGCCGAGGACCTGGCCGATCGGCGCGAACGGGTCGACCGCGTGCTGAGCGCCATTCTTGCGCAACCCGACGCGGGTTTCCGCGTCATCGGCGTGCTCTACCAGGAATTCGTGGTGCGCTGCCGCATCGAGGGCCTCGCCTCGGTGGTGCCGGATCTGCCGGAGTTCCGCCGCATGCTGACGCGCGCGCGCGCCGGCCTCGGCTCCGAGACGACGCAGGATGACGCGTGGCGGGACGTTTCGGTCCGCGCGTCGCTGCTGCCCGACGACATGCAAGGCGTGTTCATGATGATCGCGCGTGCGGCGAAGGAGGGCTGGCCGTGCCCGAGCGACGCCGCGATCGCGCGCGCCTATGGTTCGCACTCGCTGCGCCGCGCCCGGCGCCTCCTGACCTATATCGAGGAGCAGGGCCTCATCGTCTGCCAGCTCGACGGCACGGGAAAGCGCACGGTGACGCTGGTCGAACTCGCCTGGGCCACGGCGCCCGGCGATCCCAATGCCGAGGAGGCGGAGCAGGGGAGCCTGGCACTGTGAGACGGCCATGACGCGTTCAGCCCCCGACGGATCACAGAGGCAGCCCGGCGGCAATGCCGCCCGGGTGCGCATCATGGGAACGCCGAGATCCGGCACAAATCTCGCCAAGCACCTGGTCGAAACGCATCTCGGCATGCCTGTCGTCTTCGACCAGGGCTTTTGGAAACATGGCATATTTCCGGCGCTGATGAGCGGACGCGAGCTCGGATATGGCGGCTTGCCCATCATCGTGATGAGCAAGGACCCGGTTACCCAGCTTCTGTCATGGTTCCGTTTCACCAGGAACGATAGTATTTTCAGGCCGGCCAGACATCTCGGTCCGTTCCTGAACAGGCCTTTGGAAATCAGGCAGGATTTCACGCAACCGAAGCAGATGAAGTACAGGTTCCGCAACCCTGCCGACTACTGGAACCAGTTCTATTTTGCCATGGAAGCCCTGCGCCGCACCGGGGCGCCGGTGCATTTCGTCTGTTATGAGCAGCTCGTTTCCACGCCGGCCCTTTGCCTGAGTTCGATGTCGCGTTTTCTCGATCTTGCCTCGCCTTTCGACGCCGGCGCCCCGGTGATGGTCCCCCGCTATGCGATTGGCGCAAGCAATGACATCGACCGGCCCGCCGATCCGGCCGCCAATCAGGGCCCGTTCGATCCCGCGCGCGCGGACCTGGCATCGGCGCTTGCCAGGATCGGATGGCGCAATGCGCGCCGCATCCTGCGCGACATCGACGATGACGTGCTCGAGGCGACGGGCCGGGCCGGATTCCGCAAAACCTGCCGGAAGGCGATTGGTCCCGCGGCGATACTGAGGTCGCTGGTGGGTTTTTGGTGAGAGGTGGGCGGACGCCGGCAAGCTTGACGTCACCCGCCCATCAAGCCGCCGCGGGGGGCGCCGCAATGCCGGCGTGATGGCTGCCCAATTGCCAGAAGGGCAGGGCGAAACGCCCGTGCTGCTGTTCGGTGAGGCTGAAGCCGGCGGCGCGGATCAGGCTGAGCGGATCGCGGTCGAGGTGACAGCCGCCGGCGAGGCGCCCCCACAGCTCGTTGAGGCGCCGTTGCCAGCTGCGGCACCACTTTCCCTCGGCCTGGCCGTGCTCGATGAAGATCAGCTGGCCCGTCGGCTTCAGGATACGCCGGATTTCGCCGAGCGCCGCCTCGGGGTCCGGGATGGTGCAGAAGGCATAGGTGACGACGACCGTGTCGGCGAGGCCATCGGCCAGTGGCAGGCTTTCGCCACTCGCCCGCAGGCACTCGACCCGGAATGGCAAGGCACGGCTCCTGGGACCGGCAAGGCCGAGCATCGTGCCGTCGGGATCGACGCCGATCAGCCATTCCACCTTGGCGGGGTCGTAATAGGGAAGGTTGAGGCCGGACCCGAAGCCAACCTCGACGACAATCCCCTTTGCGCGCGGGATCACACGCCGGCGCATCCGCGCGAAGGCGCCGGCCGAACAGCCGGCGTGGACGAGGTAGGGGGCAACGCAGCGCGCGTACCAGGAGAGGCAGGTCTGGCACATGGCTCAGCCTCCGTGCCCGGTGTTGGCGGCGACGGCAGGGGTGCCGCCGCCAGCAAGCGGTTCCGACATGCGATGGCTTGACGTATTGACCGGTGACATTTCTCGCTCCAAGGGAGTCTCCTGATCGGGCCCCATTGGCCCGACGTCGCGGGGATGGATAGATGGCCGGCGTCCCCTCAACGTCCTCTCGGCATCGTTGCGCGGCCGCGTGCGGATCGATGGAGCTGATACAACTCAGATTGCTGGGGTTTCCGGAGTTCCGGCTGGACGGCCGGCGGGTGGAGCTCGCCCTGCGCAAGGCGGCCGCGCTCGTCATCTACCTCGCCGAGGCCGGTGGGCCGGTGGCGCGCGACGTCGCCGCCACGCTGCTGTGGCCCGAGGCCGACGTGGAAGCCGCCCGCGCCCGCCTGCGGCGCACGCTCTACAAGATCCGCGTCGCCTTCGGTGAGGAGATCATCGTCGCCAACGCGGCATCGCTGAGCCTGCGCCCGGCGCTCTCGGTCGAGGCCGATTCCCGGGCCTTCGACCATGCTTGCGACGCCGGACTGCTCGACGCGGCCGCCGGCCTCTACACCAGCGACTACCTCGCCGGCTTCTCGCTGCCGGACTGTCCCGAATTCGAGGAATGGGTGTTCTTCCGGCGCGAGGCCTTGCGCAGCCGGCTGGTGCAGGCGCTGGAGCGGCTGGTGGAAGCCAGGATCGCCGGCGGTGATGCGCGCGGCGCTGTCCCGCACGCCACGCGGCTTGCCGCGCTCGACCCGCTGAGCGAAAGCGCGCACCGCCACCTCATCCGCGCCCATCTGGCGGCCGGCGACAGGGCGGCGGCCGAGCGCCAGGGCGAAACCTGCACGCGGCTGCTGCGCGACGAACTCGGTGTGGCGCCGGACCCGGCCACGCTCGCCCTGCTGCGCGCGCCGATGCCCGACCCCGAACTGGAGATGCCCAGGACCCGCTATGTCGAGGTGGACGGCATCCATGTCGCCTACCAGACCGTCGGCGGCGGCCCGGCCGACATCGTGCTGGTGCCGGGCTTCATCTCGCATGTCGAGCGGATCTGGGAAGACAGGAGCTGCCGCGCCTGGCTCAGCGCGGTGTCGCGCCTCGGCCGTCTGATCCTGTTCGACCGGCGCGGCATGGGCCTGTCCGACCGGGTCGGCGCCCGCCCGACCGTCGAGGCGACGGCGCGCGACATTCTGGCGGTGATGAACGCGGCCGGCAGCCGCAAAGCCTTGCTGGTCGGCGCCTCGGAAGGCGGGCCGGGCTGCATCCGTTTTGCCGTCGACCACCCCGACCGCCTGACCGGCCTGGTTCTGTGGGGTTCGCTCGCCAAGGGCAGCCACGCGCCGGACTACCCCTTCGCGCTGACATCGGCGCAATACGATCTGTGGCAGCGGCGCCTGCTTGCCGGCTGGGGCGGCCCGGCGGAAATCGAGACCTTCGCGCCCAGCGTCGCCCAGGACCGCCAGGCGCGTGCCTGGTGGGCCGGCCTGCTCAGGGCCGCCTCCAGTCCCGGCGCGGTGGCGGGCCTGCTGCGGGCGCTGCGCGATGCCGATGTGCGGCCGCTGCTGTCAAAAGTCTCGGCCAGGACGCTGGTCCTGCACCGCGCCGGCGACCACGCCGTGCGCATCGAGGCCGGGCGGTACCTGGCCGCGCGGATCGCGGGAGCCCGGTTTGTCGAGGTGGAGGGTGAGGATCACTGGTTCTGGGTGGGGGAGCAGCGGGCGCTGCTGGAGACGATCGCGGCGATGGCGGGCGGACGGTGAGGGCCCCGCTTGCGCGCGTGTCGGCCATATCAGGCATTGGTCGAGGCCGAGCTTGCTAGGCCGGCCGCCGTACTCGCCGACGTCAATTACACGTCGTCGCGGTCCTCAGCGCCTCCGCACGGGAAGGCTGAGGCAAGGCCGCGATGCGCCGAACGGAAGCGTAGAACCTTGGATAGTCGCCGGAGCACAAATCATACAGGCGAAGGAACGCCGGGACCTGCTCGCCATAGACGGACGTCGCGGCGAGCTTTGCGTTGTTGATGGGGCTGTTGAACCAGGCGTCGTATCCGCGGTATCCGGCCCAGCGCCCGTCGCGCATCTGCCGGTAGCGCACCCGCAGCTTGTCGATCGTGGCTGTCTTGGCGGCAGCCATCTGTTGGGGCGCGCGGGGACTTCCATAGACCTGCCGCAACTCGTCGCGCGTTTGCGCGATCAGTCCGAGAAAATCCGCGCTGCGCTTGCGGCCGGCTTCGTAGCGGCGCAATCCGGCGCGATTGCCGGTGACCCGCAGCCATTTCCTCACGCCGCTGGTTTCGACGGCGACCGCGAACGCCTCGTTGAACGCGGAGTCGTTGTTCACATAGATTTTCTGATGCGCCAGCTCATGGAAGATGAGGCTCGCAATATAGGTGTCGTCCTGACGCAGCATGGTGCTGAGCAGCGGGTCGCTGAACCAGCCCAGCGTGGAATAGGCGGTGACGCCCGAAACGTAAACGTCCAGCCCCTTCCGCCGCAGGTCGCCGGCACTTTCAGCCGCTGATTTCTGGGAAAAGTAACCCCGGTACGGAACGCAGCCGAAGACCGGAAAGCACCATGTCATGGGCGTGAGCGAGAATTGCGGCGCGGCAAAAACGGCAAAGGTCACATTGTCCCGGCCGATGTCGACATAGCTTCGATAGCTGCTGTTGTCGGGCAGCGCCAGCTCGTCCGTGGCAAAGCGGCGTATGGCGCTCGCCGACGTCAACTTGGCGCGCAATACCTCCGGCGTCGAGGGATCGTGGATGAGCCTGCCGACATTTTCGCGCGCCGCCATGATCCGCACATGGCCTTCCAGCGACTGCGCGTAGTAGGAAACGCTGGTGCACCCGGCCAGGCCGGACGCCATCACCACAGCGGCAAGCAATCGAAAAAAACGCTTCACAGCTTGCCCACCGCCTGCTTGTCGTCCATGGCGCGAATGCTCATTTGCCCTCGTGTCAGGCGCACCGATTTTCGTCAAGAGCTGGCGGGGGCAACAGGTCGGACTTTCGAACTGGCAGGACTGGCAGGCGGCCAGGCGAAACTTTTGCGCCGGGCGTCGTCGCCGACCGCCAGGCGCGCTTGGCGCTCCGCCTCCCTAGGGCCGCCGCAGTCGCCTGCCTGCCGCAAGCGCTGCGCGACGCCGATGTCCGCCCGCTGCTGTCAAAAGTCTCGGCCAAGACGCTGGTGCTGCACCGCAGAGGTGACCGGCGGTGCGGGTGGAAGCCGGGGCGGTATCTGGCGGGCAGGATAGCCGAGGCGCGGTTTGTCGAGGTGGAGGCGGAGGACCACTGGTTCTGGGTGGGTGAGCAGGGGGTGTTGGTGGAGGGGGGATGGTGCGGGGTGGGTGATTGGCCGACAGGCGACGTAAAGAGTGCGCTGTCTGTCACCGTAATTTGGTCACGTAATTCTTTGCTTCAACCGGCGCTTTTCGGCGGCGTTACGATGGCAACGTACCATCGCAAGATTTCACTGAGCTTGGTAGCTGCCCGCTCTGTTCACTGGCACCATTGACGGCATGTCGTGGTTCGGAAGACATTCCGGCAGGGAAATGAGGCTTGGGAGCGGCGATCGTCCACTACGCAGCGCTAACGACATATCTATTCGATGATCCCTATCTTTATCGCAGTGGCCACCTTCGCCGGTACGGGCAAAAGCTGGCGCAGCAGCTTAGATGGACGCGCCGCCCACCACGGCCTTCTCCCCCGTCTCGACACAGCGCCCGCCGAAACCTCCCACACCGCAATCGTGCTGGTCACTGACCGGCCGGCGCTCTAGATGATGAAGGACATCGACGACGCCGGCATGTTTTCAAGCCGGTGGCTGTCGCAGGGCTGCCTCGCATCGCTGGTTGCCATTTCTTTTGTCTGGAAGGAGCAGGTTTGGAGCGAAATCAAGCAGGCCCGATAATCGTCCTGTTCAGGGACGATCTGCGTGTTGCGGACAATGGGGCGCTGGCGGCGGCGGGCGCTGCGGGCAGGCCGGTCGTGCCGCTTTTCATTTTGGATGAGAGCGGGAAGGACGCGCGGCCGCTTGGGGGAGCCAGCCGTTGGTGGCTGCACCATTCGCTTGCGGCGCTGGAGCGGTCGCTGGAGCAGCTTGGCGGCAAGCTTTTCCTGCGGCGGGGGGCGACTGAGAAGATCGTGGCCGAGGCCGTCAAGGAGACGGGGGCGGGCGCCGTGTACTGGAATCGCCGGTATTCTCCAGCCGGCATCGATGCCGACAAGGCGCTGAAGTCCGGCCTGCGCGAGCAAGGGCTGGAAGCGAAAAGCCATGACGGGTTCCTGCTGCACGAGCCGTCACGCCTCGCCACGCAATCCGGCGATTTCTACAAGGTGTTCACGCCCTTCTACAGAAGGCTGGCCGAGGACGATGTGCGCGATCCGATCGATGCGCCGGCCTCGCTCACGGGATGGAAGGGCAAGCTTGCCTCCGACAGGCTCGACGCGTTCGGGTTTCTGCCAAGGCATCCGGATTGGTCGTCGGGCCTCGCACAACGCTGGCAGCCCGGCGAACAGGGCGCGGGGGAAAGGCTGGCGCGGTTTGTCGAGGATGGCCTCGACAACTACGCCGAGAACCGCGACCTGCCCGGCATTGATGGCACGTCGGGCCTGTCGCCGCATCTGGCGCATGGCGAGATAACGCCTTTCCAGATCATGGCGGCGCTGCGGCGCAGGCGCGGCAAGGACGCCGACACCTTCCGCAAGGAAGTCGGCTGGCGCGAGTTCTCCTACCATCTGCTGTTCAACCGGCCGCGCCTGCACAAGGAGAATTTTCGCCCGGCCTTCGAAGCCTTCGAATGGCAAAGCGCGCCCGCTGCGCTGAAGGCCTGGCAGCGCGGACTGACCGGCTATCCGATCGTCGATGCCGGCATGCGCGAGCTGTGGCAGACCGGCTGGATGCACAACCGCGTGCGCATGATCGCGGCATCCTTCCTGGTCAAGGACCTGCTGATCGACTGGCGCACCGGCGAGGACTGGTTCTGGGACACGCTGGTGGACGCGGACGCCGCCAGCAATCCGGCAAGCTGGCAATGGGTGGCCGGATCGGGCGCCGACGCCGCGCCCTATTTCCGCATCTTCAATCCCGTGCTGCAGGGCGAAAAGTTCGATCCGCAAGGCAGCTACATCAGGCGCTATGTTCCCGAACTGGCCAGGCTGCCCGACCGCTACATCCATCGCCCCTTCGAAGCGCCGGCAGCCGTCCTCAGGGATTGCGGGCTTTGCCTCGGAAAGGACTATCCGTCACCGATCGTGGACCACGCCATGGCCAGGGACCGAGCCCTGGAAATGTATCGCGGCACGCGAGAAGGCTGAAGCGCATCAAGTCGAAACGGGACATGCCGCGCCCCGACAATCCGCGGATAAGCGGCCGTCACGACGTAAGGAATTGCCAGAGCGCTTCGGGCGATCCCGTCGTGAGCAATCCGACTATAAGCGCGATCAGGGCGAGGAGTTGGAGCAGGGCGATGACAACGAGCGTGGAGCGGAACGGCTCCTTGCGCGTCTTGTGCCGGATCGTTTGCTGCGCGATCATGGTTCCGATGCCGCCGCCGATCATGGCAAGGGTCAGAAGCGTCGCCTCGGGAATGCGTTGTAAACCGTTCCTGGCCCTGGACTTGTTGAACGCCATGGCGGCGTGTGCCAGCAGGTTTACCGCCAGGACGTAGCCGACGACACCGATTGTGAACTGGCCCGGCATGCGCTCCCTCTGCGGGCTTTATCAACTCTCACCGCTCCTCCACAATCCGCAAATAAGCCGCCGTGACAAACAGCACGATCAGCCCGAACAAGATCCGCCGCGCCCCCTCCGGCATCTGCAGGATCGTCAGCAGCGTCGTCAGCACGGTGAGGATCAGGGCGCCGATGATGGTGCCGGTGTAGCCGCCGCGGCCGCCGAAGATGGAGGTGCCGCCGATGACGGCGGCGGCGACCGAGGGCAGGACCAGGGGTTCGGCCAGCGAGAGCGATGGGGCCTTGATCAGGCCGATATAGAGCAGGCCGGTGATGCCGGCGAGCACGCTTGACGTGATGTAGAGCGCGGTGATGACCTGCCAGTATCGCACGCCCGACAGGCGCGTTGCGCGCTCATTGTCGCCGACGGCGTAGAGCAGGCGGCCGAAGCCGGTGCGGGCCAGCGTGAAGACGATGAGGGCAGCCAGCGGTATGAACAGCAGCAAGGCGTTGGGGAAGCCGTAGGTGACGCCGGTGCCGAGCCAGGCCAGGAAGTCGGGGATCTTGGCGCCCGACGCGATCACCGTGCGCTGGTAGACCTGCAGGCAGCCGGTACCGATCAGGCTGGTGCCCAGCGTCATGATCAGCGGATGGACGCGGAAGACGCCGACGCCGATGCCGTTGACGAGGCCGATCAGCAGGGCCGGCATCATCGCCAGCAGGAAGGCGATGGAAGGGTCCTGGTTGACGATCTGCGTCGCCATGATGAAGGCGCTCATCGTCGCCACCGTGCCGACCGACAGGTCGATGCCGCCGGTCAGCATGGTCATGGTCTGGCAACCGGCCAGGATCGCCAGCGGAATGGCGAATTTGATGGTGTTGGCGATCCAGCGCTCGTTGACGATGCCGGGGCGCAGGATCTGCAGGATCACCACCAGGATGACGAGCAGGATGATCAGCGGCACCAGCGGCCGGTCGGCCATGAAGCGCTTCAGGCGGCGGCCGAAGGGGATGGTTTGGGGAACAGTCGCGGCGTTGCTCATTGTTGCCGGCTCCGCATGGTGATGAACGCGCCGAACATCACGACGGCGACCATGATGGCGCCTTCGATGATGGCGGTGACGTTGGGGTCGATGGCTAGCAGCGTGAGATCCGTGCGCACCAGGCGCAGCACGAAGACGGCGATGATCGGGCCGAGCAGGCCGCCCTTGCCGCCGCCGAGCGCCACGCCGCCCAGCACCACCGCCGCGACGCTGGCCAGGAGATAGGGGCCGGGGATGGGCGCGCCGATGCCGGTACTCATGGTCAGCGCCAGCCCGCCGAAGGCGGCGAAGAGGCCCGACAGCGCATAGGCGATGATGCGGGTGCGCTTGACCGGCACGCCTGAGCGGAACGCGGCCAGCTCGCTCGAGCCGATGGCGTAGATGGAGAGGCCGAGGCGCGAGCGCCGCAGCGGTATCCAGATGATGGCGAGGCAGACGATGAGCACCAGCAGCGCCTTGGGCAGCCAGGCGTCGATGGCGTCGGGCAGGCCTGGGATCGGCACGGTGCCGGAGATCAGCGCCTTCAGCCATTCGGCGGCGGCGCCGCCCGGCGCATCGAGCACCAGGAGGGCCGCGCCCTGCAGCACGAACAGCATGGCGAGCGTGACGACGATGTCGGGCACGCGGGTGACGACGATCAACAGGCCGTTGAGCGCGCCGAGCACGAAACCCATGGCGAGCACGAAGGGCACGACGAACAGCGCGTATTCTTCCGACGCGCCCGCCATCATCGAGGCGGCGGTGACGCTGGTCAGCGCCATCATGGCGGCGACCGACAGGTCGATGCCGCCGGCGATGACCACCACCGTCTGCGCGGCGACGGCGAAGGCGTAGGGCAGCACGGCCCGCGCCAGCGAGCCGAAATCGCCGCTGCCATAGCCGGGCTGGATCAGCTTGGTGGCGATGAACAGGACGACGAGGAGGGCGAACAGGCCGATGACCCAGCCCTGGCGGCGCAGGAAATGGCTCATGGCTTCGCCTCCGGCGCATCGGAGGCATTGGCGGTGGGGGCCGCCAGGATGCCGACATCGGCCTTGGCGCCGCGCGGCAGGCCGTAGGCGGCGCGCATCAGCGCCGGTTCGTCGGCCTCCTCGACCGGGAAGATGTCGACCAGGCGGCCGCCGAAGATGACGATGACGCGGTCGCAGACGCGCTGCACCTCTTCGAGTTCCGAGGTGTAGAACAGCACCGACTTGCCGTGGCCGGCAAGTTCGCGCAGCAGCTTGTAGATCTCCTGCTTGGTGCCGACATCGATGCCGCGCGTCGGGTCGAAGCACAGGATGGTGCGGGCGTCGGCCGCGATCCAGCGGGCGATGGTCACCTTCTGCTGGTTGCCGCCCGACAGGCGCTGCACCTCGCCTTGCGCGCGGGTGTCGATCTGCAGCCGCTCGATGGCGCTGAGCACCTTGGCGCGCTCGCGGCGCATGGGAATGGGGCCCCAGTTGCGCAGCGCGGCGCTGAAGGGCAGGGCGATGTTCTCACGCACCGAACGCTGCATGGCGAGCGCCTCGGAACGGTCGCCCGGCACATAGGCGATCCCCGAGCGGATGGCGTCGATCGGATGCGAGAATTTCACCTGATGGCCGTCGACCTCGATCGTGCCGCCGGAGGGCCGGATCGAACCGGCAAGGGCGGAAAACAATTCGTCCTGGCCCTGGCCTTCCAGCGCCACCACGCCGGCGACCTCGCCATCCCCAAGATCGAAGGAGACGTCGTTGAGCTTGGTGCCGACGCGCAGGTTCTTCACGGCGATGCGCGGTTGGGCAGGGGCGGGCGCGGCCTTCTCGGCGGCGCTGCGGGCGGCGACATGGGTCTTGACGATGCGGGTGCCGAGCATCAGCTCGACGATCTTCTCCTCGATGCCCGGCACGATGTCGACGACGCCGACGGTCTCGCCGTCGCGCAGCACCGTGGCGCGGTCGCAGAGCGCCGATATCTCGACGAAGCGGTGCGAGATGAAGATCACGGCGCGGCCGGCGTCGCCCTGGCGGCGCACCACTTCGAGCACCTTTTCGGCGAGGTTGGCCGGGAGCGCGGCCGTCATCTCGTCGAGCAGCAGCACATCGGGCTCGACGGCCAGCGCGCGGGCAAGGTCAAGCACGCGCAGCACGGCCAGCGGAATGTCGCGCGCGGTGTCGCGCAGGTCGAGGTCGGCTATGCCGAGCTCGCGCACCCAGGCGCGGAACGGCTCCACCGGCGTGCCGGTGAGCCGCAGATTGGATAGAACGTCGAGATCGGGGATCAGCGACGGCTCCTGGTAGACCGGCAGCAGTCCGGCGCGGCGGGCGGCGGCGGGCGAGCGTATGTCACGCGCCTCGCCCCGGATCAGGATGCGCCCGGCATTGGCCTGGATAGCACCGGTCAGGATCTTCACCAGCGTCGACTTGCCGGCGCCATTGGCGCCCATCAGCGCATGCACCTCGCCCGGCAGCACGGAGAGCGATGCGTTGCGCAATGCGGCGACCGCGCCGTAATTCTTGGCGACGCCTGACGCGTCGAGGAGGGGGCTGGTGGTCAAATGGTTCGGGTCTCGATTTATGGGATCTGCTCAATGCACCAGTACGCCAGGCTTGTGCGCGGCGTACTGCTGAAAAGCTCCACCTTCTCCCCTTGTGGGAGAAGCTGTCGCCGAAGGCGACGGATGAGGGGTGTTCCAGCGGAGTGAGGCGTCGGCGTTCCCTGGAACACCCCTCATCCGTCTCGGCGCTAGCGCGCCGATCCACCTTCTCCCACAAGGGGAGAAGGCAGAGGCGCAGCCCTTACTCGCCCGGACCCTTGCACGCCACGATCTGGTCCTTCGTGTACGTCGTCCAGTCCGGGATGGAGATCGAGACCGGCCATTCGGGGCTGAGCGAGGGGTCGGCGGCGGCCTTCAGCTTGGCCTTGCCTTCTTCGGTGGCGTTTTCCCACAGCTGCGGGTCGACCAGCACGGTCTGCTGTGCCGGCTTCTTGCCGTCGAGGATTTGCAAGGCCAGCGTCACACCCGCGCCGCCGATCGAACCGGGGTTGGTGACGGCAGCGCCGACGAGGCCCTTGACCGAGCTCAACTGGCCGACGAAGCCGGCATTGTCGGCGCCGACCACCGGTACCAAAGGCGCCTGCGATTCAACCAGCGCGTCGACGATGACGTTGTCGATGCCCGACGTCCAGACGCCGTTGAACGGCGTGCCGGTGGCGAGGAAAGACAGCATCTGCTGCTTGGCCTGGTCCTGCTGCCAGCCGGTGAAGACTTCCTGCGCGACCTTCACATCGGGGAATTCGGCCAGCGCCTTCTTGAAGCCCTTGTCGCGATCAGAGTCGGCGGAAGCGCCGGCGGCGCCGCGCATGTAGAACACCTCGCCCTTGCCGCCCATCTGCTGGAACAGCCACTTGGCGCCGAGATAGGCATACTGCTCCTGGTTGTTGGAGATGATGTAGGCCGACGGTTCGGTGACCGCCTGGTCGACGGCGACGACGACGATGCCGGCCTTGGTGGCTTCCTCCAGGCCCGCCTTGATGCCGGCCGGATCGGCGGGGTTGACGACGATGGCGTCGACCTTGGCGCTGATCAGGTTGCGGATATCTTCCAACTGGCCGGCGGCGTCGGTGTTGCGGTGGGCGATGTTGAGCTTGGCGACTTCGCCCGAAGCCAGCGCCTGCGCCTTCATGGCGCAGACCATCTCCTCGCGCCAGCCATTGCCCTGCACGGTGTTGGAAATGCCGATCGTGTATTTGCCGGCGGCCGACGAGACGCCCACCGAGGCCAGCAAGGCCGCGCCCGCCAGTAGCGGGACCATGGTCAGGATTTTCTTCATTTCAATACTCCTCCACATTGTTTTCAGTTTCAGTTTCAACCTGTTGGAACACGCCGCTGACAAAGTGAGTCATGCGGCGCGCTCTCATTCATTTGACGAAGGGGCGCAGCACGTCGCGGGCGAGCAGGAAACCGCGCTTCACCTGGTCGTCGCTGCCTTCAAATCGCCTGTCCTCGTGTTCGATGATGACGGATCCATCATAACCGGCGCGGTAAAGGCCGGAGAAGAAGCCGCTCCAGTCGACATCGCCCAGCCCCGGCATGCGCGGCACCTGCCAGCCTATGCCAGCCGAAAGGATTCCGCGCTCGTACAAACCATCATGATCAATCATCAGGTCCTTGGCGTGGACATGCAGCATGTAGGGGCCGAACTCCCTGATGAAGCGGGCCTGGTCGATCATCTGCCAGACCAGGTGCGAGGGGTCGAAATTCATGCCGACATCGCCGCCCCAGGTCTCCAGGATGCGGCGCCAGACCTGCGGCGAATAGGCGATGTTGTGCCCGCCCGGCCATTCGTCATGGCTGAAGATCATCGGGCAGTTCTCGAAAGCGAGCTTGACGCCGTGCCCGCGCGCATAGGCGACGATTTCGGGCCAGATCTTCAGCGCGTCCTGCCAGTTGACGTCGACCGTCTTGGACGCATCGCCGCCGCAGAAGGTGTTGACGACCGGCACGCCCATATTGGCGGCCAGCACGATCACCTTCTTCAGATGGCCGATGACCGCCTCGCGGTGCGCGGCATCCGGATGCAGCGGGTTGGGATAGTAGCCGAGGCCCGAGACAGTGAGGTTCTTCTGCGCCAGCGAGGCAACGATTTCCTTGGCCTGCGCGGGGGAGGTGCCATCCGCGTCGATGTGGCTGGTGCCGGCATAGCGGCGGGTCGCGCCAGATGTTTTCGGCCAGCAGGCGATCTCCAGCGCCTCGAAGCCGACGGAATTCGCCCAGCCGGCAACCTCGCCAAGCGGCGTCTGCGCGAACGGTGCCGTAAGCACACCAAGTTTCATCATGCCTCCCCTAAAGCCAGTGCCTATAATGCCGATTGTTTGGATCGCTTCAACCTCGCGATCTCATCTTGTTCAAGACTGTGCCTGACACCCGCCATCGGATCGTCCGACAGCAACGCGCCAAGCGCCGAGGTCACGGCCTCGCGGAAGGTAGCGTTCGCGGCGAGGCCAGGGTCGAAAATCGTGTCGATCGCGAGAATGGCGCAGGCCAGCGCCGGTGCATCGCGCCCGGTCATGTCCGCGATCTCGGCGACCTTGCCGGCATAGGGGTCCGACACCGGCCAGCGCTTGCCGAAGCGGGCCGAGGCCTGGACGAGGTAAGCCATCCAGCCGGCGACCGGCACCGACAGAAGGTCGATGCCCTGGCCCTGCCGCAAGCGGTCGCGGATCGGGTTGAGCAGACGCTGCACGATCTTCTGCGAGCCGTCGGTGGCGATCTGGTGGTTGCGGTGGCGGATCGCCGTGTTCCTCAGCCGGCCAAGGCTTTGCTCGACATAAGCCAGCGGCTCCATGCCGGGTACCGGCATCAGCGTCGGCAGCGTTTCCTCGACGAGCATGCGGTGCACGAAGACCGACAGCAGCGGGTCGGCGACGGCATCGAATGTGTGTTCAAGTCCGGCCAGCACGCCGAGGGTCGCAAGCGTCGTCTGGGCGCCGTTCAGCACCCGCATCTTGAGATGTTCGAACGGCGTCACGTCTTCGACGAAGGTCGCGCCGGCCAGATCCCAGCGCGGCATGCGGCCGGCGAATTTCTTCTCGATCACCCATTGCCGGAACGGCTCGCCGACGGCAACGGCGGCATCGCGGTAACCGAACCATTGTTCGACGCTGTCGAGATCGTCCTGGGTCACCGCCGGTGCGATGCGGTCGACCATGGCCGAAGGGAAGGCGGCGTTGGCCGCTATCCAGTCGGCCAGGCCATTGCCGCGCCGTTCGGCAAAGGTCCGCACGACATTTTCGAGGATGACGCCATTGGTCGGGATGTTGTCGCAGGAGAGCAGCGTCAGCTTCCGGCCATGCGTGGCGCGGCGCAGTTCCAGCGCCCGCGTCAATATGCCGGGCACGCTGCGCGGTGCTTGCGGGTTGGCGAGATCATGGACGATATCGGGATGGCCGAGATCGAGCGCGCCGCTGGACGGGATGTGGCAATAGCCCTTTTCCGTCACCGTCATCGTCACCAGTTCGATGTCGGGGGAGGCCAGCACGTCGAGCGCCGGCGCGGCGCTGTCCTGGCTGTCGACCACTTCGACGATGCTGCCGATGACGCGTGCCTCGACATGGCTGTTCTCGCGGATCAGCCGCGTATAGAGCCCGCCCTGACGGCCAAGCGTGTCGGCAAGGCGGGGCGGGCGGATGTTGATGCCGACGATGCCCCAGCGGTCGAACTGGAGCGAGAGCAGGTCGTCCGTGTATTCGGCCTGGTGGCAGCGGTGGAAGGCGCCAACGCCGAGATGCGCGATGCCGGGCGTCAACGCCGCCCGGTCATAGGACGGTGTCTGGACCGCGGACGGAAGCCGGTCAAGCAAGGCCGGCCCGAGCGTTTCCGGCGAGTTGGGAGCAGCGTTCACCGGTTCGCCCCGATCACCGACTGCTCCTGATCGATGACGGCGCCGGTCATCGGCCCGGCCGCGTCGGAAAGCAGGAAGACCGCGAGGCTGGCGATATCGCCCGGCTCGAGCAGCCTGCCGAAAGGCTGCGCGGCGTTGGCGGCGTCGAGCCAGCCCGGTCCATGGCCGAGCGTTTCGGACTGCATGGTGCGTTCGGCCGGCGTGTCGGTCCAGCCGACATTGATGCCGTTGACGCGGATGCGGTCGAAACGATGCGCGTTGGCGGCATTCTTGGTCAGCGTCGCCAGCGCGCCCTTGGTGGCGGAATAGACGGCAAGCTCGGGCGAGCCGCAATGGGCATTGATCGACAGGATGTTGACGATGGCGCCGCGCTCGCCGCGCTTCTTCATGTCGGCGATGGCCGCCTGCATCAGGAAGAAGGGCGCGCGCGCGTTGACGGCGAACAGCGAGGCCCAATCGTCGAGGCTGGCATCGAGGAAGGAGGCGCGGTCGGTCAGCCCCGCCGCGTTGACGAGACCGTCGATGCGGCCGAAGCGCTCGACGCAGGCCCGCGCCAAAAGGGCAGGGGTCGCCGGGTCTCCGAGGTCGGCGGCGACGAAGACTGCCGGCGTGCCCAGCCGCGAAAGCTCGGCCGCCACCGCATCGCCACGCGACTTCTCGCGGCCGGTGACCAGCAGCCCGGCCGCGCCGGAGCGCGCCAGCGTCTCGGCGATGGCGCGGCCGATGCCTTGCGTCGACCCGGTGACCAATATCACCTTGCCGTCGAGCCTGATCTCCATTCCTCCTCCCGGAACAAAGTTTCTATTTTTTGAAATATGGAACGACAATTCCCGATAGTCAATTGTGCCAGCACCACCTCATGTGCCGCGCTTTGCCGCGACGCCTTGGACCAGCGCCATGCCGACGGCCAGCGACGCCGCCAGCGAGCGGAAGCCGGCGAAGTCGGATTCCACCACCTCCAGCCAGCTGTCCGACAGCCGGATCAGCGGGCTGAACGTGCTGTCGGTGATGGTGACGATGCGGGCCTTGCGCTCATGCGCCACCGCGACGAGGTCGGGCGTGATCGAATTGTAAGGGCTGAAGGACACCGCCAGCACCGCATCCCGGCCGCCGATGCAGCCGACCTGGTCGAGCGCGGTGGAGCCGACATTGTCGACCAGCACGTTGCGCACGCCCTGCTGGGAGAGCGTCAGCGACAGATAGGTGGTGACAGGGAAGGCGCGCTTGGAGCCGATGACATAGATCAGGTCGGCGGCCGCCAGCACCTCCACCATCTTCTCGAAACTCCCGACGTCGAAGCCCGCCTCGACGCGGCCAAGCGAGGCCTGCGAGGCGCCGACCATGCCATGCAGGAAATGCAGGAGAGCATTGGGTTCGGCCTCGGTCCGAGGCTCGCCGCGCCCATCCGGCCACGACCCCTTGATGTGCTCCTTGAACAGGCCCTGGAAATCGGAAAAACCGGAATAGCCGAAGATCTGCGCGAAGCGCACCAGGGTCGACGGCTGCACGCCGGCCTGTGCGGCCACCTGGGCGATGGTGCCGAGCGCGACATCGCTCGGATGCTGCCAAAGGAAAATCGCCACCTGGCGCAGGCGCTTGGGGAAATGCACGGTACCGGACGACAGCACCGCGCGCAGCTCCTCATAGGTCTGCGGCTGGATATAGCCCAATGCCGCCAGCGAGCGCCCGCGCTTGCGCGTCGCCGCCTCGTCGCTGAGAGACCGTCCCGATGATTTGCCCGCCCCACTCATGATGTTCAGGCTAGCGCGGCACGATCGTATTACAATATGGAAATTGGAAATTATGTTCGAAAGTGGTAGCCGAGCTTGAGGCTTGGCGCGTCGCCAATGATCTGCCCGGAGGAAATAACATGGTCTACGCAACATCGGATGGGTCGGCGGGCAAGCGCCTGAGGGTCGGCATGGTCGGCGGCGGCCGCAATGCCTTCATCGGCGCGGTGCACCGGCTGGCGATGCGCCTCGACGACCAGATCGCGCTGGTGGCCGGCGCGCTGTCGTCCGACCCGGAGAACGCCGCCGCTTCGGCCGCCGAGATCGGCATCGCGCCGGAACGCAGCTATGCCGACTACCATGCCATGGCCAAGGCCGAAGCCGCGCGGCCGGACGGTATCGAGGCGGTGGTCATCGTCACGCCCAACCATCTGCATGCGCCGATCGCCACCGCCTTCCTCGAGGCCGGCATCGACGTCATCTGCGACAAGCCGCTGTCGACGACGCTCGGCGATGCCGAGGCGCTGGTGGCGCTGGCGAAGGCGAAAAAACGCCGCTTCGTCGTCACGCTGAACAACACCGGCTACGCCATGGTGCGCCAGGCGCGCGAAATGGTGATGGCGGGCGAGCTCGGCCGGATCGTGTCGGTGCATGGCGCCTATATCCAAGACTGGCTGACCAAGCCGATCGACGCCGAGGGCCAGAAGCAGGCGGAGTGGCGCACCGATCCGGCAAGGGCAGGGCAGTCCGCCGTCCTGGCCGATATCGGCGTGCATGCCTTCAACCTGGCGAGCTTCATCTCCGGGCGCGAGGCCGAGGCGGTCTCGGCCGACCTGTTCACCGCCGTGCCCGGGCGCCGGCTCGACGACAACGCGCATGTGCTGGTGCGCTGGACGGACGGGGCGCGCGGCACGATCCTGGCCAGCCAGACCTCGCCTGGCCACTACAATGATCTCTCCGTGCGCATCCATGGCGACAAGGCCGGGCTCGAATGGTCGGGTGGGCGGCCGGAGGAATTGCGCTTTTCGCCCTATGGCGAGGAAACCCGCACGCTGGTGCGCGGCGGCCACGGATCGACGGCGGAGGCGCGGCGCGTGTCGCGCATGCCGGCGGCGCACCCGGAAGGCTATATCGAGGCCTTCGCCAATTTCTATCGCGACGCCGCTGATATCATCCGCGCCCATCGCTCTGGCGGTACGGTCGATCCGGCACGCGCGGCACAGGTGCCCGACGTGGTCGATGGCGCACGGGGAGTGAAGTTTGTCGCGGCGGCGGTGGAGTCGAATGCCGCAGGCGGGGCCTGGACGGCGGCACGGTTTGGAGGATGACAGCGGATCTCTCGACAAGCGGGGAGATCACTCAGCCCAGTTGCTTCGCCAAGTCAGCCAGCATCGGGCGCTGCCCGGCAAGGATTTTCACCTCGGCCTCGGGCAGGCTGAACCAGCCGGCTCTGTCGACCTCGGGAAATTCCTTCATCGACCCGGATCGCGGCGGCCATTCCATGGTGAAGGTATTGCTGCTGATGGCGGCCACATCGATCCCGGTTGTGGTCTCGACGGACCAGGCGATGACGATCTTGCCGCCCGGCTGCCTGTAGTCGCCGAGGCGCGTGAAAGGTCCGCCGACCTTGATGCCTAGCTCTTCCGCGGTCTCGCGTTGCGCCGCGGCGAGTTCGTCCTCGTCTTCGCCGACCAGCCCCTTCGGGATCGACCAGGCGCCGTCGTCCTTCTTCGCCCAGAACGGGCCGCCGGGATGAACCAGAAGCACGCTGACATCGCCATCGCCTCGGCGATAAATCAGCAGGCCTGCACTGCGTTTTGCCATTTTTGTGTGTCCGTTTGCGGCGCCGGTGCGAAGTCGGCGCTCACCTGATTCTGCGTGGATCATGGGCGCCGGTCTTGCGCCGGGAGATTGCGACGTTATGTCAGGTGCATCCGCATTGCACCCCATTGCGGGGGCTTGCAATCTGACAGCATGGTTTGGGTTGCGTCGAAGTCAGGTGGGACGTCCGAAATGCAACTGGGTCTGATCGGCTACTACAGCGATTTCGTGGTTTATCCGCTGGTGATCGCCGTACTGGGGATCGCCGGGCTGATCGAGGCAGGCGAAGAGAGCGCCCCGGACTGGATCGGCACGGTGCTTATCTGCCTGGGCCTGTGGACGCTGATCGAATACGTCCTGCACCGCTTCGTCCTTCATCACGTTCCCTACATCAGGGATCTGCACGATCGTCATCATGTCGAGGAGCGCAGTTCTGTGGGCACGCCGACCTGGCTCAGTCTCGGTGTGCATGCGTTGATCGTACTGCCCGTTTGGATGCTCTCGGATTTCGCGATCGCCAGCGCGGTCGGTTGCGGGCTGATGCTGGGCTATCTCTGGTACATCAGCGTTCATCACATGATCCATCACTGGCATCCCTCGCATCCGAGCTACCTCTACACGCTCAAGCGCCGCCATGCCGTGCACCACCATATCGACGACACCGCCAATTTCGGTGTGACGTCGATTTTCTGGGACAGGGTTTTCGGCACGGCCCGGCTTTGAGGGCAGTAGGGCAGTAGGGCAGTAGGGCAGTAGGGCAGTAGGGCAGTAGGGCAGTAGGGCGGCCGTTCAGCGCCGCTTGCCGCGGCCGGCGGAGGACTTGGCGCCGCGTGGTCCTGTCCGCACCGGCGTGTTGTGCTGGTTTTCACCGGACAGTTTGCGCCAGCGGGCCAGGCGCTCGGGATCGAGCGTGCCGGCCTTGATGGCAGCCTGCACCGCGCAGCCCGGTTCGTGCACATGGGTGCAGTCGCGGAACTTGCAAAGTGGGGCAAGCTCGGTGATCTCGGCAAACAGCGTGTCGATGCCGTAGCCGACGTCGCTGACCTGCAGCGTGCGCATGCCCGGCGTGTCGATCACCCAGCCGCCGCCGGCAATGGCATGCAGCGACCGTGCCGTGGTGGTGTGGCGTCCCTTGTCGTCGTGTTCGCGAACGGCTCCGGTCTGCTGCGGCGATTGCCGCGCTGATCCGGCCAACGTGTTGACCAGCGTCGATTTGCCGACGCCGGAGGAACCGATCAGCGCCACCGTGTGCCCCGCGCCGCACCAGGCGGCGAGGGCGGTCGCGGCACCCGCTATGCGCGGGTTCAGCGTCACCGCGGTCAATCCGCGCTGCAGCGCGGCGGCTTGGCGCTGATACGCCTCGGCGTCTTCAGCCGTGTCGGCCTTGGTCAGCAGGATGACGGGTGTCGTTCCGGCCTCGTTGGCCAGCGCCAGATAGCGCTCGAGCCGCGCGATGTTGAAGTCGGCATTGCAGGAGGTGACGATGAACAGCGTGTCGACATTGGCCGCGGCCAGCTGCGGCACCCGGCCGCCCTGGGTGCGGCGCTCCAGAACCGTCTTGCGGGTCAGGCGACGCTTCACAAGCTGATCATGCGGCTCGACGAGCACCCAGTCGCCGACGGCATAGTCTCCGGTGGTGGCCTGCGGCGCCAGCGTCAGGTCGGTTTGCCCTGCCTGGGACAGGCCGCTCAGCCGGTCACGGTGGACCATGGCGATGCGGGTCGGGATCAGGCTTGCCTCGCCCAGTTCAAGCTGATCGGCGAAGAAATCCGACCAGCCAAGGTGGACAAGCGATGGTGACGAGGCTGGGGAGGAGGCCGTCAAGGCTTCGACCAAGGGTACGGCGTCGCGGACATCGGACAGTATCCCGGCGAGATGGGAGAGGCGAGGACCTCTCAGGATGCGCGATCCGCCCGAGAGGCTGTATGGGCGGCATGGCGCGGTTTGGCAAGCATTTCACGGCGACGGCCGGGCTTGGGTGGTCGTGTCATCACCTTTTCTGGTGCCCCGCGATAACTTAATCCAGTGTACTACGCTTTTGGCAGGGCGAGGTCTGTTGCCTCAGCGTGACATCTTTGCTTTCTCTGCTTCGAGTTCATCTGTTTTTCGAAGGATTCGGTAGTGGTACGAAAACCTAGCATGGACGCTCCAAAGTCTGCTCACCTAACCCCCGACGACATGCGACGTGGAAAGCGCCGCCTGGAGAAGCGCCTGGCCGAGGTTACGGAATTCGATCCCAAGACCCTTGATCAAAATGACCCTTGGGCCACAGTGCGACCATTGTCGACGTCGGTAGAAACCGCTCTTGACGAGACCTTTGGAAAAGGAAGTATCGAGTATAATCGGTATTTCCCGGCTTCTAAGTTCGATTGGCCGCTTATATTGGGAGGTGATGTTGCTTACCATGACAAGGTAAAGCATGTTGCGGAAGATCGAAATCGTTCTATTCAATTGCTGCAGGCGGCAATCCGTCTACTTGATGAAAGAATAGAGGAGGCGGCGGATCTATCTGGTGGGGAGCGGCTTCAGAAGGCTGTATTCGATGGGAATCGGTCAAACAAGATCTTTATCGTCCATGGCCATGATAACGGAACGAAGGAATCTGTCGCCCGTTTTGTGACGAGACTTGGTTATGAGCCTATCATTCTCCACGAGCAGGCCAATAAAGGGCGGACCATAATTGAGAAATTTCGAGACGAAGCGGACAGTATTGGGTTCGCTATTGTCCTTATGTCACCGGACGATGAGCTGGTATCGGGAATGAAACGCGCCCGCCAAAATGTAATCCTCGAATTGGGCTTCTTTCTTGGCCGATTGGGGCCCTCCAATGTGGCTGCCCTAGTAAGAGGTGATGTCGAAACCCCGAGTGATTTCGATGGTGTGATCTACACGAAGGTTGACGATTCCGGAATTTGGAAGGTTTTACTTGCGAAGGAACTGAAGGCGGCTGGATATTTGATCGATCTTAACAAGGCGCTGTAGCCAATCTGAATGAATTAAGTGAGCATAAACTGTAAATCGGAACGTACGATATCTCATTATCCGGCTGCAAGATGATTTACCTGTCAGGCGGTCTATTTCCATTGTGAAATTTCGACACTCAATCCTGTCAACTGTCTGGAGGCTGGTGTGCCCGTTGATAATGTCTTGCGTCGCCTCGGTGGTATTAGAAAGCAGTTGATGGCCAGCTACGAAGCAAGTGCACCTATGTCTGCTGCTACGAAAGGGCGTGAGCGCGAAACCTTTGTAGATGGATTTCTTAAGGATGTATTTCCACCAATTTACAGATTTGGTTCTGGCGATGTCGTGGACTTGGAAGGCAATCAATCAGGTCAAATAGATGTCGTTGTAGAGTTTCCCCTCGGGCCATCACTGCCCGCTGTTGGCAGTCCGCATCATCGACTCTATCTTGCTGAAACTGTTGCCGCGACCCTCGAAATAAAATCCGATATACAGGCGCAATGGAAAGAAGTTATTCACACTGCGAACTCGCTTTCAAAAATAAAAAGGAGCTCTCCCTCTGGCTTAATAATAGGATCTCGACCATCGCCTCGCATTCCTTTTATAGCTATTGGTTTCAAGGGATGGTCGCGTGCAGATATTGTCAGGCAGAAATTAGTTGATAATAGTGCTATTGACGCGATTTTGATTGTCGAACATGGAATTTTTGCTACCTCATCAGAGTTTGGTAGCTTAGCGGAAGTTGGCGAACAATCCGTTTGGCTTGCGATCTCTCTTCTATATGAATTTACTGGTCGTTTAATCTACTCAACATTCAATGGCGCGAATTATGCCGCAACTCCCAAGGTCGCCGATGCGCTTTCTCCGCCTCATCGCTCAGGAGATCAAATACTGCTAACTATGTAGTTTTGAGATTGCTGACATCTAGCGTCGGCCACCTACCGTAGCTGACGTTGGAGCTTTCTTCTGCTCACAGTTCCTTCTCCGCCAGTTCCCTGAATTCGTCGGGCACGGAGCGCGCCGCTTCCAACGCCACGGTGCCGTAGCCGACGGCCTGTTTGCCGAAGCGCTCGCGGATCTTGTCGATGGCGCGGTCGGCGCCGAAGCGGGCAAGGCCTTTTTTGCTGCCCGGCCGGCGCTTCTCGTCGGCGAGGCCGAGCGGCAGGTCGAGCTGCAGTTCGGCGCTCTCCTCCAGATGCGAAACCGAGATCGCCAGCAGCGAGATCGTCTTTTCCCGGGGATGATCGGCGAGCACGCCGCGCACCAGGTCCTGTGCGATCTCGGCCAGCATGGTGGTCGCGGAGATCGGCTGCTCCAGCGTGATCGAGCGCGTGACGGCGCTGAGGTCGGCAAAGCGCACGCGCACCGTCACCGTGCGGCCGGGCCGCGCCTTGGCGCGCAGGCGGCTGGCGACGCGGTCGGCCAGGTGCAGCAAGGTCGGCACGATCACCCGCGCCACGGCGGGTTTCTGGCCAAGCGCCGATTGCGCGCCTGCCGAGTGTGCCCGGCGCCTGGTTTCCAGCTTTCTCGGGTCGCGATTCCACGACAGGGCGGCAAGCTTTTCGCCGGCGGCGGGGCCGAGCAGCCGCGTCAGCGCGCCGCTATGCGTCCTGGCCAGCTGGCCGATGGTCTCCACGCCGATCTCGGCCAGCCGCGCTTTGGTCGCCGGGCCGACGCCCCACATCAGGGAAACCGGCAAATCATGCAGGAAGGCGAGCTCGGTGCCGGGATCGACCACCACCAGCCCGTCGGGCTTGGCGACCTGCGAGGCGATCTTGGCCAGATGCTTGGTGCGGGCCACGCCGATCGAGATCGGCAGGCCAAGTTCCGTGCGCACGCGGTGGCGGATCGCCATGGCGATCTCTGCCGGTTGCCCGAACAGATGCGTGCAGCCGGCGACATCGGCGAAGGCCTCGTCGATTGAAATGCGCTCGACCACCGGCGTGAAATCGTCGAGCACCTTGATCGCCGCGTCGCCCAGCCGCTGGTAGTGGCTGAAATTGCCGCCGACGAAGATCAGTTGCGGGCAAAGCTCGCGCGCCTTGCGCCCCGGCATGCCGCCACGCACACCAAAGGCGCGCGCTTCATAGGAGGCGGCGAGCACCACACCGCCGCCGACCGCGATCGGCTTGCCGCGCAGCGATGGATCGAGCAGCTGCTCGACCGAGGCATAGAACGCGTCGAGATCGGCATGCAGGATGGTGGCTGTCGTTTCCATCCCGACCGCTCATCCGCAGTTGCTGATAGATGCGAACGAATAGAGAACAAAAGGTGATTTCTGTCAAGGGAAACCGTTTGCTGAAACCCGTTCCGATGAGGGAAGGAGGGGCGCCGCCTAGACAATATGCTCGGCCCGCAGCGCCGCTTTCATCCGTTCCAACGCTGGTGCGCCGCCGGCCGCCAGTTCGTCGGCAATCCGGGCCAGGTGGCCGTCGGCCTTGCGGTGCTTGCTGCCCCACGCGCCTAGCGTGGCCAGCACCGGCAAAAGGTCGATGCCGGCCTCGGTCAGCCGGTAGATCGCCTTCAACCCATGGCTCGGGTCGTCGCTGCGGGTGAGGATGCCTTCGTCCTGCAGCGTCTGCAGCCGCTCCGCCAGCGTGCGCGAGGAGATGCCCTCATCGGACTGCAGGAACTCGCGAAAATGCTTTTTCCCGGCGAAGACCAGGTCGCGGATGATGAGCAGCGTCCAGCGGTCGCCGAGCAGTTCCAGCGACAGGCTGATCGGACAGCCGGATCTTTCACGCATCGACATCTCTATGCTTCCATTTTTAAATCACTTTACCATTGACATCATTTTTGGGCCGCGTCAATGATTCCAAAAGTAAAGCAATTTTCTTTTGATCCCGCGGGGAGACGACGATGAAGAAGCTCATCCTTCAGATGCAGATGTCGGTCGACGGTTTCGTCGGCGCCTATGAGGATCATGGCTGGCAGCTTTGGGAATGGGGCGACGACAGCGCCTGGGACGAGGAGCTGAAGCGCGACTTCAACACCATCTTCGCCGGGATCGACACAATCCTGCTCAGCCGCAAGATGGCCGAGGAGGGGTATCTGACCCATTGGGGCAATGCGGCGAAGAGGTTTCCGGCCGATCCGTTCCACGCCTTCGCCCAGCGCATCGTGGAGGCCCGGAAGGTGGTGCCGAGCGGCAGGCTGAAATCCTCGCGCTGGGAACGCACGACGGTGGTCAGCGGCGACCTGCCGCGCGAAGTGACCGCGCTGAAGGCGGGCGAGGGCGGCGACATCGCCGTCTTCGGTGGCGCCGGCTTTGCGTCGGCGCTGATCGCGGCCGGGCTGGTCGACGAGTTCCAGCTGTTCATCAACCCGGCGGTGCTGGGCGCGGGACGCCGCATCTTCGAGCAGGGCGGTTTCCAGAACCTGCTCCTGCTCGGCTCGAAGGCCTATGCCTGCGGCATGGTGGTCAACCGCTACGCCCCGGCGCGGTGATCGGGTACGGCGAGTTCCCAAAAAAACCGTTTGGCCAGAATCCTTTGCCCTCGTCTGTTCGTCTTCAAGGTGCGGTCGCCGGCGTGGCGGCCGCCTCAATCCCAGACGGAGAGAAGACGATGATCCTGGTGACGGGCGCCACGGGCCTGAACGGCAAAGCGATCGTGCACGAGTTCGCGCGGCAAAAACACGAGGTGAGGGCGCTGGTTCGCGACCCGAAGCGGGCGTCCATGGCGGGGCTCGGCGGACTTGCCGGCGTCGAACTGGTCGAGGGCGACATGCGCCGGGCGGAAACGCTGGGCGCGGCACTCGACGGCGTCGACCGCGTCCTGATGATTTCGACCGCCGCCGAAGACATGACGGAGACGCAGTGCCGTTTCATCGATGCCTGCCGGCAGGCCGGTGTCGCGCATGTGGTGAAGTTCTCCGGTGCCGAATCCAACATCGGCTACGACGCGACGAAGTTCCGCTTCACGCGCATGCATGAGGAGGTCGAGCGCTATCTGGAAGCGGCCGGCATGGCCTGGACGCATCTGCGCCCCAGCCAGTTCATGCAGGTGTACCTGCGCGACGCGCCGACCATTGCGGCCGAGGGGGCTTTCCACCTCGCGCTCGGCGACACCGAACTGTCGCCCGTCGACGTCGAGGATATCGCCAAGGTAGCCTTCCGGCTGCTGCGCGATGGCGGCCATGAAGGCGAGAGCCTCGACATGACCGGACCGGAAGCGCTGACCATGACCGGCATCGCGGCGCGCATATCGCAGGCGATCGGCAAGCCGGTCCGCTATGTCGATATCAGCCCCGCGGAGCGGCGGCGCAATTTGCTGGCCGCCGGCATTCCGGCCGGTTTCGCCGATGCGCTGGACGAGCAACTGGCCGAGCGGCTGCGGCGGCCGAAATCGCGGGTGCATCTTGCGACGCACGACATGTTCGGCGTGCGGCCGACGCCGTTCGTCGAATTCGCCCAACGCCACGCGGCCATGTTCAGAGGCGAGGCTTAGCCGAACTTCGGGAAAAAGCATCGGCGGCCGCGTATCCTTTTTGCCCGCCCGTCCGTCTCTGCTTCTCGAAGGTCGCAGTCGGCGATCGGCAACCCCGGGAGACCATCATGGCGAGCACTGAGAGCGAGGCAAACAGGAACCACTACGCGGCGATCGCAGCCAATGCGGGCAAGCTGACCAGCCCGCAGGCGATCATCGACTACAACGACACGCATTGGACGGCGCTGACCGGCGAGCCGGGCGGTGTCGACTATAGCGAGGTGGATGCCGGCGGCGTGCCGGCGCTGTGGATCGTGCCGAAGGGCGCCGACGCGCGGCGCGTGCTGTTCTACGCCCATGGCGGCGGCTTCATCGGCGGTTCGATCTACACGCACCGCAAGCTGGTCGGCCATCTGGCCAAGGCCGTCGGCTGCCGGGCACTGGCCTACGATTATCCACTGGCGCATCAGGCCAAGCACCCGGCGCAGCTCGAGGCGGCGATGGCCGCCTGGAACTGGCTCATCGACCAGGGCGTCGACGCAAAATCGATCGCGCTTGCCGGCGATTCCTGCGGAGCGGTGCTGACCTATGGCCTCCTGCAGCGGCTGCGTTCGCAAGGCCGGCCGTTGCCAGCCGCCACGCTGATCATCTCCGGCTGGTTCGACATGGCACTGACCGGCGCCAGCTACGAGACCAACCGGAAGAAGGATCCGGCCTTCGCCAGGGAGGCCGTCGACTGGCTGGTGACCAACTTCATCGGCGACCGCGACCGGCTCGATCCGGAGGTCAGCGCGCTCTACGCCGACTTGAGCGGCTTTCCGCCTGTGTTCCTGCAGGCCGGTGCCGACGAGGCGCTGGTCGACGAAAGCCGCATGTTCGCCGAGCGCGCACGGCAGGCGGGCATCGAGACGCGCCTCGATGTCTTCGACGGCATGCTGCACTCCTTCCAGATGATGGCCGGCCGGGCGCCGGAGGCCGATGACGCGATCGGCCGCTTCGCCGCCTGGGTGCGGCCGAGGCTGGGCCTGCCGGATGCCGTCGCCATGGCGACCGGCGAAAGGGCGGCGTGACCATGCGCCGGCTGGGCTTGGCGCTTGTGGAAGTACCGCGCTTGCGCGATGCTGCGGTGACGTTAGAGCAGTTCGCCGTTTCACGGAAACGGCGAACTGCTCTAACTCTTTGTCTTGACGCAATTCCCAAGGGCAAGCGCTACGCGCTTGTCCCGGGAAAACCGCTACACACTTTTCCTGGAATTGCCCTAAGCGACGTGCCGTGATGAACCAGCAGATCCGCGCATCCCGTGAAACGAGGCAAGGCATCGAGCCGCGCCTCGATCCCGAAGGCCTGTTCGACCTGCGCTACAGGGCATTCCTGGAGACGGTCTCGCATTTGCGCGTCCGTCTCCACCGCTACTGCGCGCGCATGACCGGCTCGGCTCTCGACGGCGAGGACATCATGCAGGAGGCGCTGTTCGAGGCCTACCGCAAGATCGCGCTGCTCGACGATGCACAGGCATTGCGGCCATGGCTGTTTCGTATCGCCCATAACAGGTGCATCGACTTCATCCGCAACCGCCGCACGCGGCTCAAGGCCGAAGCCTCCTATGCCAGCGATGAGATCGTGCTGCCGGTCGAGCCCGCCGGTGCGGGCGCCGGCCGCGCCATCGAGCGGCTGGTGGTGCACCTGCCGCCGAAGGAGCGCGCCTGCGTGCTGCTCAAGGATGTCCTCGACCATTCGCTGGAGGAGATCGCCGACCTGGTCGGCTCGACATCGGGCGGCGTCAAGTCGGCGCTCAATCGCGGCCGCGCCAAGCTCGCCGCTCTTCCGGCGCAACCGGTTGCGGCACCCGCGCACGACCCGGAACTGGAGCGGCTGCTCGGCCGCTATGTCGAACTCTTCAATGCCAGGGACTGGGACGGGGTGCGGGCGCTGACCAGCGCCGATGCCCGGCTGCGGGTTTCGGACTGCTACAATGGCCTGCTCTCGCGCTCGCCCTATTTCGTCGAATACGAGCGCGGCGAGCCCTGGCGCATGCGGCAAGATGCGATCGAAGGGGAGGCCGTGCTGGTCGTCGACAGGCCGCGGGGCGAGGCATGGCGGCCGGCCTATCTGGTGCGTATCCATGCCGATGGCGGCGTCATCGATCGCATCGCAGACTATTATGCCTGCCCCTGGATCCTGGAGATGGTCTTCGCGGACGGATGACGGACCGATCCGGCCCGCGCCCTATTTCATCGAGTCGGCGGCCGCCAGAATGACATCGGCAACCTCGCGCGGCTTGGAGAGCATTGGAATGTGGCTGGTCGCAAGCTCGGTCACCTCGGCGCCGATGGCCTTGGCCATCGCAGCTTCAGCCGCCGGCGGTATCATGCCGTCGTGGCTGGCGACGATGTAGAAGCTCGGCCTGGTCTCGTAGGCGGCGGCCGTCAGCTTCTCGTCGAAGATACCGGCAAAGGTCGGACCTTGCGTGGCTGCGATCAGGCTGATTTCACTCGGCGGCAGGTCCTGCGCGAAATATTTGGCGACGCCTTCGGCGCTTAGCCTGACATAGCCGCCGCTATCGGCTTCCAGGGCGCTTGCCCAGGGCAGCGGCGGCTGCCCCTTGCCAAGATCGTTCACCGACACGCCCTTTGGGGGCGCGAAGGCGGCGACGTAGACCAGCGCCTTGACCTTGTCGTTCACGCCCGCCTGACTGATGACGACACCGCCCCAGGAATGGCCGACCAGGATGACCGGCCCCGGCTGGGCATCGATGACCCGCCTGGTTGCGTCGACATCGGCGGCCAATGAGCTCAACGGGTTCTGCACCGCCACCACATTGAGCCCCCTGGCCTCCAGCAGGGGGATGACCTTGCTCCAGCTCGAGCCGTCGGCAAAGGCGCCATGCACCAGCACGACCGTTTTCTTCGGCGCGCCGGCGGCCGAGGCCGGCGCGGCCATCGCCATCAGGACGGCGGCTCCCGACAAGAGAAGATGCGACAACGACATCGAATGGCTCCATTTTTGTCGTGACGGGCCGCTTGCGCGGGAGAACCCATCGGCTTGGTTTCATGAGATCGGGTTCAGCAGGCCCGGGACGATCGCCGGCCGGTTGTCACCTGGCGAGGAAATCGGTGATGAGCTTGACCGTGGCATCCGGGTTTTCTTCCATGATCCAATGGCCGGATGCGGGCACGATGGCGCCCGTCACGTCCGACGCGACGAACCGCAGGATGTCGGCCTGTGACGTGCCCGCCGATTTCTCCGCGCCGACTGCCAGCACCGGCATGGGCAGCTTGCCGCCGGCGGCAAGCATCGCCTGGTTGTCGACGGCGTCCTGGTCGAATGCCTTGAACTGCTCGAAAGCATCATGCATGGCATGCGGCCGCGCATAGAGTTTTGCGTAGTGGGCGCGCGTCGCCTCGTCGATCTTCTTCGGGTCGGCCGACAGTTCATTGTAGAAGCGGTCGAGGTAGATGCGCTCGCGGCCCGCGACCAGCCGCTCCATGTCGGGGCCGCGGAAGTTGAAGTGCCAGAGCAGCGGGCTTTGCTTGATCTTGTCCCAGTCACCTATGCCCGGCAGCGGTGCGTCGATGACAACCCATTTCGTGACGCGCTTCGGATATTGCGCGGCCAGCGCATAGCCGACCATGTTGCCGATGTCGTGCGTCACCAGGTCGGCCTTGTCGATCTTCAGCGCATCCATCACGCCGGCGATGTCGACCGCCTGGTTCTTCTTGGCATAGCCGCTGTCCGGATGTGCCGAAAGGCCCATGCCGCGCAGGTCCGGCACGATCACCGTGTGATCCTTCATCAGCTTTGTCGCCGCCGGTGCCCACATGTCGCCGGTATCGCCGAAGCCGTGCAGCAGGATGACCGCGGGCCCTTGTCCGCCGACGCGCACATGCAGGCTGGTGCCGTTGGTCTCGATCGACTGGGTCTTGAAGCCCGCCGGAAACGGGATCACGCGCGCCGAGGCCGGAGCGGCGAGTGACAGCAGACCAAGCACGATAACCAAAGGACGAAACATGATGCATTACCCCGAGCTTTTGTGGCCGCCGTATCGCGGTCCTTCGAACTATGGCACCATGTCCTTGATTTCGTTAGGCGCCGGTCGCCTGATTGTGAATTCGGGAACGCCGAACAATGCTAAAGCTTGAAGCCGCCGCCGCGTTTGTCGCCGTCGCGGAATCCGGTTCGATCAGCGAGGCGGCCAGGCGCATGAGCCTGTCCAAGTCCGTCATCAGCGAGCGGCTGTCGGAGCTCGAGCGCAGCCTCGGCGCAAAGCTGCTGGACCGCACCACCCGCAAACTCTCGATCACCGAAGCGGGGCGGGGTTTCTACGAACGCGCCAGGCGCATCATGCAGGAGGTGGCCGATGCCAGAGCCGAAGTCGCCGAACATCGCGGCGAACTGGCCGGGCCGCTCAGGATATCGGCGCCGACCAGTTTCGGCATCCTCCATCTCGGCCCCGCGCTGTATGGTTTCCTGGCCAGGCACCCGGGGATCGAACTGACGCTTGATCTCGACGATCGTTTCGTCAGCATGGTGGCAGATGGTTACGATGCGATCGTGCGTCACGGGCCCGTCGTCGATGACGGACCGGTCATCGTCAGGAAGCTGGCTTCCAGCGCGCGATTCCTGGTGGCTTCGCCGGACTACATCGAGCGGTTCGGACGACCCGCGACCACCGACGACCTGAAACGCCACAAGGGCATCATCTATTCCATCCGGGGCGCCGCCGACTGGCGGTTCAAGATTTCGCGGCGGCTGGTGACGATCCGCCCGCAAACCGCGCTGCGCGTCAACAACGGGATATTGATGCGCGACGCCGCTCTTGCCGGCCTCGGCCTGGCATTGCTCCCCGCGTACTTCATCCAGACCGAGATCGCCGACAAGCGATTGACGGTCGTCGATGTCGGCGCCGAGCCGCAAGGCGCCACCATCTATATCGCCTATCCCGAGGATAGGCGCGGATCCGCCAAACTGCGCGCGCTCACCACATGGCTGCGCGACGCCTTTGGCGATCCGCCCTATTGGGAGGCTTGAGCGGCGCTCACCTGGCATCGTGAAAAATGATGCCGACCGTGTGGCGCATGCCCGAGCGCAGCCGGCTGACGCCGTGGCGCAGGTTGACGCGGTAGTTGCCCTTGGTTCCCTGCACCGGCCGGTTGTGGACGGCGAAGGCCACCGCATCGCCCTGGCGCAACGGCACCACCTCGACCCGGCTCTGCATGCGCGGCCGCTGTTCGGTCAGCGCGAACTCGCCGCCGGTGAAATCCTCGCCCGGTTCGGAGAGCAGGATCGCCACCTGCAGAGGGAAGGCGAGGTCGCC
Source organism: Mesorhizobium loti (assembly GCF_013170705.1). Lineage (NCBI taxonomy): Bacteria > Pseudomonadati > Pseudomonadota > Alphaproteobacteria > Hyphomicrobiales > Phyllobacteriaceae > Mesorhizobium > Mesorhizobium loti. The sequence goes on from NZ_CP033334.1 coordinate 3,495,096, forward strand.
ATAGAGGTCCTGGTGCAGGCAATTGAAGTCGCCGGGCACATATTGCAGGAGAAGCGGCGTCGGCCGCTCCTGGCCGGCGGCATGGCACTGGTCCAGAAACCCGGCATGGGTGCGGGGATAGCGCAGGGCGATGCCCATGCGCTCGTTCCATCTGTTGGCGACCTCTGCCAGCCTTGGATAGAGCGCGCTTCGCAGGCCGCCGATGAGGTCGGGCAAGGGATAGCGGAAGTAGCGGTATTCGCCCTTGCCGAAACCGTGCCTGGCCATGTGGACATGGCTGCGGAAATGCTGCTCCTGGGGGTAGAGGCCGGCGATCCGCCGGCACTCCTCGGGCGAGAGCAGCTTTTGCATCACCGCGCAGCCGAAGCCGTCGAGTTCGGCGGCAAGGGCCGGCCAGTCGTAGCCGGCGATGCGGGCCTCCGCGGCTTCGACCACGGATGTGGCAACCTTGGCATGGGCGTTCATATCGCGGCCTCCTTGTCCAGCAGCGCGCGCTTGCGCTCGATGCCCCAGCGGTAGCCCGACAGCGTGCCGTCGGCTCTGACAACACGATGGCAGGGAATGCCGAGCGCGATCGCGTTGGCGGCACAGGCGAGCGCCACGGCGCGGGCGCCGTTCGGCTGGCCAAGGCGCCGGGCAAGCGCGGTGTAGGTCATCGTGGCGCCGCACGGTATGGTGCGCAGCACTTCCCACACCCGTTGCTGGAACGGCGTGCCGTGGCGCATGTCGAGCGGCAGGTCGAGGCCGGCGGCGGGCGTTTCGACGAAGCGCGCTATTGCAGCAAGATCGTCACGCAGCCCCGGTTCGTCTTTGACCAGAACCTTGCCGGGGAAGCGGTTGGCGAGATCCTGCTCCATTGCCTTGGCGTCGTCACCGATCAGGATGGCGCAGACGCCGATGGGGCTGCGAGCGGCCAGGACTTTGCCGATCGCGGATTGGCCGATGGCGTAGGCGATGGTGTCGATGTGCGCCGTCGGTTCGGTCATGTGGGTTTGCATGATATTCATTGCCTTCACTCCTTTGTCTGTGCCTGAACCCTAGCCATGTGCCGGCGCGCGCCCACTCCGGTGCTTGCTTTCAAATTCAAATCTTCGAGGGGCTAGCGATGCCAGGGTAATCACCCTACGGCGCCCCCCTCTGTCCTGCCGGACATCTCCCCCACGGGTGGGGAGATTGGCAGCTTTGGCGCCTCCGCTCGTCCCGCGACGTTGAAAATTGGCGAAGGCCGTGATGACAGCCAATCTCCCCCCTTGTGGGGGAGATGTCCGGCAGGACAGAGGGGGGCGCCGTAGGGTGCTGAGTGTGCTTATCCCACACGCGTGACGGACACCTCGCCGAGCATGAACACTTCGCCGCTCAACAGCCGCAGCTCGATCTCGTCTGTCGCGGTGCGGCTCCACTCCGCCCTGCCGCTGTCGACCAGCTCAACGATGGCGGCCAACACCCGCGACTTGGCGTCTTCCGGGCGGCTGACCGCGATCTGGCGGTTTGCGCCGGCGGTGGAGGACCTTGCCATCGCGCGCATCGCCGATCCTCGTCAGGCCCGTGTAGGCCGGTCGGCCCTGTCGGCCGCGGTCGCCGTCCCGTCGGCCTCGCGGTCAAGAAGCGCGCGCCGGCGCTCGGCGCCCCAGGCATAGCCTGAGAGGGCGCCGTCCTTGCGGATCACGCGGTGGCAGGGAATCGCGACCGCATGGGCGTTTGCGGCGCAGGCCCCGGCGACGGCGCGGGTTGCCCTGGGCGAGCCGATGCGTTCGGCGATCTCGGCGTAGGACACCGTGCTGCCGACCGGGATATCCCGCAAGGCCCGCCAGACACGCTGCTGGAACGCGGTGCCGCGCACGTCGAGCGGCAGGTCGAGGCCGAACTGTGGGGCCTCGACGAAGCCGACGACGCGGGCGACCAGCGCCTCGTAGTCGCGGTCGCCGCCGATCAGCCGCGCCCTGGGGAAACGGTCCTGCAGGTCGCGCACCAGCGCGTCCGGATCGCCGCCGAGCAGGATCGAGGCGACGCCCTTGCGGCTCGACGCGACCAGTATGGTGCCGAGCGAGGTCTCGCCGACGGCGAAGCGGATATCCTCGTTGGCGCCGCCGGCGCGGTAGCGCGTCGGCGTCATGCCGAGCATGCCGGTCGATTTCTCGTAAAAGCGGCCGCTTGAATTGAAACCGGCATCGTAGATCGCGGCCGTCACGCTGGCGCCGTCCTCCAGCCCTTGGCGGACCCGGGCGGCGCGGTGCGCGCCGGCATAGTCCTTCGGCGTCAGCCCGGTGATCGCCTTGAAGACGCGGTGGAAATAGCCGGGGCTGCGGCCGGCGGCATCGGCGAGTTCGGCTAGCGAGGGCTCTTGCTCGCCCTGTTCGATCCTGCGGCAGGCATCGGCGACCATCGCGGCATTGCCGGCCTCGAGCGATTGACCATCCGGCTTGCAGCGCCGGCAGGCGCGAAAGCCGGTCGCCTTCGCCTGGGCCAGCGTGTCGTGCAATTGCACATTGGCGGGGTTGGCCTGCCGCGACGGGCAGGAGGGCCGGCAATAGACGCCGGTCGTCGCCACCGAATACCAGAATTCTCCGTCCGCCGATTTGTCACGCGCAACGATGCGCGCCCAGCGTGGGTCGTCGGCCACCGCCAGCGGCGTCGATTTCAGATCTCTTTGCAGCGTGATGAACATGCCGGCATTGAAGCCCGCCTGGGACCGGCCCCGCCACCCGTTTCCTGACAAGCGGCTCTCGGTTCTCCTAAGCCGCGCGTTTGGGCTCCACCGCGAACGGGCTGAGTCCGAGCCAGGTCTGCATCTTCCTGCCGATGGCCTGGTCGCCGGTCAGCGAAACCTTGGCGCCGGCCTTCTCGACGGTCAGCAACCCCATCCAGATCGCCGTCATCGTGTGCAGGTCTGTCGAGACGTAGAGATCGACATCGAAGCCGGGATCATACCAGCACAGGTCGACCTCGCCGTGCTTTTCGACGATCAGCCACCATGAGCGTTTGGATGCCGGCAGATCCTGATACAGGAATTGTATCACCGTGCGCCCTTCAGGGAGCGGCGATGGGTTCAGATTGCGCCGCATGTCCCACATCAGCAGCGACGGATCTAGGTTCTTGAGCGACAGCCGTGACTCGACCCATTTCTGCCCCCAGAAGCCCATCGCCTCGACGACCGGGCGCAAATCGCGGCCGGCCTCGGTCAGCCGGTAATCGAAGATCCCTTTCTCGCCCTGAACCTCCTTGCGCTCGACGACCCCAGCCAGCTCGAGCTCCTTCAGCCGTTGCGACAGAAGGGTCGGCGACATTTTTGGGACGCCGCGGCGCAGGTCGTTGAAGCGGGTCGAACCGGCCACCAGTTCACGCATCAGCACCATCGTCCAGCGGGTGCACAGCACCTCGGCGGCCATCGATAGCGGGCAGAACTGCTTGTATCCGTGCTGGGCCATGACTGGTGTCCCTCCCTCGAAGCAAGGCCGAACATTAGCCCTTCATGATTGAGGCGGCGAGTACAGAAACTGTACCGGCCCGGTACAGATCGCGGACTGGTTGGCCAGAGCCCCGCCATGCGAGCCCTTTGGCCGGTGACACGGGATATCCCTGTGCACCGCAACCAGGAGACGACCATGACTGCTTATCTTATCGCCGACATCAAGATGAAGGACCCGAAATGGGTGCCGGCCTATGCCGCCTCGGTGCATGACCTCGTCCACAAGCATGGCGGCAAGTATCTGTCGCGCAGCGGCAATGTGAAGACGCTCGAAGGCAAGCCGCTCGACACCACGCTGATCGCCCTTATGGCGTTCCCGTCGGAGGCGGCGGCGCGCGCCTTCACCAACGATCCGGCCTACGCGCCTTTCGTTTCGGCCCGTCAAGGCGGCAGCGACAGCCGTTTCCAGCTGATCGACGACACCGACCTGGCCGGAACGATCCCGTATCTGCCGAAGGGATGACCGGCATTCGCCGCATCGTTTTCGGGATCTCCAAGCAACAACAGCCACGGCGCTTGCCTGTCGCGCCGCCGTATTTCCGGCGGCCGGCCAGCCGTGCTTTTTCAAGAAGAATGGAATGGATATGATACCAGATTTCCGCAACAGGCTTGTCATGGCGGGGGCCATGCTGGCCGTCTGCACCACCTTCGCACAGGCGCATCAGGAGGCGGCTGAAGCCGTGTCCGGCCCCAATCCGCTGGCCGACAAGGTGCGGGCCGCCAACAACCGGTTTCTCGACGTGAAAGCGGCGACGGCCGAGGGCTATGCGCCCATTCCCTGCGCCAGCGGCATCACCGGCGGCGCCATGGGCATCCACTACGTCAACGGCCAGTACCTGAAGGACGACAAGATCGACATCGCCCGTCCCGAGGCCGTCATGTACGAGCCGATGGCCGACGGCACGTTGAAGCTGGTGGCGGTCGAATACATCACCTCCAAGGGACCGGCGTCGCTGGACGGACAGCTGTTCAACTTCAACAGCGCGCCCAACCGCTATGGCCTTGGTGAATTCTACGAGCTGCATGTCTGGGCCTGGAAGGGCAACCCGACCGGCACTTTCGCCGACATGAACCCGAAAGTGTCTTGCGAACACGCGATGGCGCCGAGCCAGTAGCGAGCCAGGGCCAGGCGGCTCCAGGGCCGCCTGGCCGAACGCCAGCTGGAAGTGGTTTGCCGGCCTCAGCCGAACCCGCTCATTGCGACACCGGTTCTGGCAGCGGCAGATCCAGCCCGACGGTGTCCCGGCTCGCTTGCGGCAGGAGGAAACGCCCTGTCAGATACCAGATCGCGGACACGACAAGGATCGAAAGGTAGCCGTCCACGGCATAGTGCCAGCCGGTGTAGACCGAGCCAAACAGGATGAGTGCTGCAAAAGACCATCCGGCGAAGGCCCAGCGGCGGCCGAAACCGGTGAGGAAGAAAGCATTGAGCGTGGCGATGGCGACATGCATGCTGGGCATCGCGGTGATGCCGGTGCCCAACCGGGACCTGCCGCTGTCGTGTGCATCGAGCAGATAATTGGCGGCGAACCTCACCGGCAAGGCATGCGGGTCCGCCAGCAGCGCGGCGAGCACCCCGGCAAATCGGTCGCCGCCATAGAACCGGTCGTAGAATATCGGCCCGGTGGATGACAGCATGGTCGCAAGAACGGCGCCGCAAAAAATCATGGTGAGCGCGAACGCCCAAAGATAGCGGATGCGCCGGACGGGGTTGTTCCAGAAGGCGACGAAGAGCATGACGCCGAACCATTGCATGAACCACCAGGACATGTAGGCCTTGAAAACCAGCATGGAGGCGGGCTCTGAAACAATGCGGTGCGTCCATACCCAGGGATCGATGCCGTGCAGCCAAAGATCGAGTTCGGCCAGCTTGGGATCGGCATAGTAAGGCACGATCTCCGGTATGGTGATCCTGAACGTCGTGAAGGCGGTGATGCCGAGAAAGAACAGCAGGACGACCCGCGCGGCCGCCGGGCCGCGTTCCCTGAGCACCCGCACCATGAACCTTGTCGGCGTTGGCCTGCCATACATCAGCGCCGCCAGCCCGAGGCCAACCACCAGGAGCACCGGCAGCACGCTGAGGAATGTCCCGAAATACTGTATGGACAGCCGCAGATAACGCTCCGGCCGCAGGCAAATCGCCGCCGCGATACAGGTAAGGCACAGGGCGGCCAGCAGCCAGTCGCTCCTGGTGACCGCGATGTCCAGGTCGAAAACGGCAAGGGACCGGCGATCGCGGCCCCGTTGCCCGGTGTGCGCACTCATCGAAGGACGTCCCGCCAGCAGCCCAAAGCACTATTGACGGGTATTTTTGCATATTGTGTATTACTATTCAGTTACACTTGGAAAAGGATAAAAATCGAAATATTAGACGTCTATAATTCTTCCTTGTTCATCAAGGAATCGTTGACGAAGATGTCACAGTGAAATGCACAACTATTGACGATGTCGTGTGGCGCTGCCGAACACCCTGACGGGTTGTCGGACCAAGGGGCCATCGCCCAGGCGGCGATGGCCCCGCCGATCAGGCGGCCTTGATCAGGCCGAGCTGGGTCAGCGCCGCGACGCCGTCGTCGAGGCCGATCTCCTCGACGATCCTGCCGTCGATCACCTTCAGCACCGTGGTGCCGGTGAAGCGCATGGCGCGTCCGGTGGCGGCGGGCAGCGAACCGGCCAGGAAATCGCCGAAAGCCGGGCCGGTATGCGTGCCGCCGCCCTCCCACTGGCCGACGACATAGTCGCCCTCGGCGATGAGATCGGCGGTGGCCCAGAAGTTGAGATCCGGGAAGGCGGCGCGGAAATCGGTCATGAAGGCCTTGATGTCGTCGCGGCCCCGGCGTGGCTCATGCAAGGAATATTTGAGCAGCATGTCGGGCGCGGCGATGTCGTCGACGACCGACAGATCGCAGGTTCCACCCCAGAAATCGGTGAACCATCTGACGACGACGACCTTGTTGTCTTCCTGTTTGGTCATGGGAGGGTCCTCTTGTTGTCGTGCATGCCGTTTCCCCAAGGCGTGGGCGCATTCGGCCCGATGGCTGATGGGCGGCTGCTTCTCTCGAGACCGCCGGGATGGGCGGCCTCGTGCGATCACTAGGACCATTGGCCGGCGACAGAACTCCGCTTCTTGTCGGCCAATCAAAAGACCGCGAAGCGTCGGTACCGGGACCTGGACAGGGCCGTGCAGGCCAAACTCTGTTCCGCTGGGCCCAAGCCTGGCCACCTGGCCCGGATAGACTTGAGCGGTGAATGGGCACTGAAGAAGGAACTGGCCATGAAGAAGACCTACGAAAAGCCGAGGCTCGAAAAGCGCGAAAAACTGTCCAGCGTGACGGCGGCCACTGGCGTGTCAACGGTCGAGGAAAATTGACGGGCCGCCTGTTGCGGCATGCAGCGTGGGCGTCTTGACGGGCCGCTGACCTTCCCGACATGGCCATCCGCCGCTCCGGTAACTGTTTCTTCTCTGGTTTTGCGGCAGATTGTCCGTGCGTGGGGCAAGCGAAACAGACTATGGCGCGTCAGAGCAGGAAAGGTCGCAACGGAGCGTTCTGGGCCAAGGCCCTGGAACGCGCCCAACTTGGCGTCTGGGACTGGGATCTTCGCAGCGGCGATTGCTTTTATTCGGCGACCTGGGCGCGAATGCTGGGTTACGGGGAAGATGAACTCGCCAACGCCAGTGACCTGTGGCTGCAACTCACCCATCCCGAGGATCGCGAACGCGCGCTGGCCAGTGGCGATCGCCACATCGCCGGGCTGACCGATACCATCGAGACCGAACTCAGGCTGAAGCACAAGCGGGGGCACTGGGTGTGGGTGCTCGATCGCGGCGGCATCGTCGAACGCGGCGCGGACGGGCGGCCGCTGCGGCTGATGGGCGTGCAGACCGACATCTCGAAGCAGAAAGCGGCCGAAGCCGCGCTCGAACAGGTCAATGTGCGCTTTCGCCTCGCGCTCGCCGCCAGCGGCACCGGCATCTGGCACTACGACATCGCTACCAACAAGAGCTATTGGGACGCCCGCACCCGGGACATATTCGGCCTCGTCGCCGACACAGACGAGGTGGCGGGCGACCTCTGGCACACCTACCTGCACCCCGACGACAAGGAAGCCACCGAACGGGCGCACCTGCCGTCACCCGGCTCGGACGGCGTTACCGCCTCGCAGTACCGGATCATCAGGCGCGACGGCGAGATCCGCCATATCGAATCGCTGGTGCGTTTCGTCGCCGCCGCGGGCGCTGCCGGCCAGGTCCTCGGCACGGTGCGCGACATCACCGAGGACAAGCTGCGCGAGCAGGAGCTTGCCTTCGCCGCCCGCCACGATGCGCTGACCGGCCTGTGGAACCGCGCCGCCTTCGACAGGCTGCTTGCCGACCATATCGCCACGGGCATGCCGCTGGCGGTGTTCTATATCGATCTCGACTACTTCAAGGCGCTCAACGACTTCGCCGGCCACGCCGCCGGCGATCTCGCGCTGAAGAGCGTGGCGGCGGGCATCGGCCGCTGCCTGCCGCCATCGGCGCACGCGGCGCGGCTGGGCGGCGACGAGTTCGCCCTGCTGGTGCCCCATTGCGACGCCGCACAGGCCGAGCGGCTGGCCGGCGCCATCCTGGCGGCCGTGCGCGGCGCCGATCTCGGCCTCGCCGCGACCTCGCGCCGGCTCGCGGCGAGCATCGGCATCGCGATCGTCGATGACCGAACCACCACGGTTGCCGACGCGCTGGCCTGCGCCGACGATGCCTGCTACGCGGCCAAGGCCGCCGGGCGCGACCGTTTCGCGGTGTTTTCAGCCGAGGCCGCTTCGGGCGGCCTCAACGCGGCACGGCTCGCCGCCGACACAGTCGACGCCATGGAGGACGGCCGGCTGAAACTGTTCGGCCAGGAGATCCACCGGCTGGGCCGGCCCTGGCAGGAAAGCCGCCATGTCGAGGTGCTGGCGCGGCTTGCCGGGCGCGCCGGCAAGCTGATCCCGCCCAGCGAATTCATACCGGCGGCCGAGCGCTTCGGCATTGCCGCCAGGCTCGATCGCTGGATCATCCGCACCGCGCTCTCGCGGCACGGCGCGGCCATGAAGTCCGGCGCGATCACGCTCGGCTTCAACCTGTCGGCGCAGACGCTGAGCGACCCGGGCCTGTGGGACTTCGTCGACGGCATCATCGAGCAAACCGGGGCGCCGCATTCGGGCATCGGATTCGAGATCACCGAAACCGCCGCCGTCACCAATTTCGACGCCGCCGAGGCGTTCGTGCGCAAGGCGCGCGAGCGGCGCTGCAAGGTCAGTCTCGACGATTTCGGCGCCGGCATGAGTTCGTTCGAATATCTCAGGCGTTTTCCGGTCGATGCCATCAAGATCGATGGTTCCTTCATCGAGCACATCGCCGAGAGCCGCTTCGACCGCGAGATCGTCTCGGCCATATCAGGCATTGCCCGCAGTGTCGGCTGCGCCGTCGTGGCCGAGAAGATCGAGCAGGCCGAGACGCTCGGCATCCTGCAGGCAATGGGCGTCGATTTCGGCCAGGGCTTCCTGCTGCACCGGCCCGAACCGCTGGAGCAGATCGTGGCACGTGCGGCCGGGCCGGCAAGCGGAGCCCGCAAGGCATCCTGATGCCTGTCGCTCAAAATCAGCTGGATTGCCGCATCGTCGCCTGGGGAAAGGCCAGCACTCCGGTCTCGGACCGCCTGTGCTGTGCTTCCGCCACCGTCTCGATGAGGAGGTCGAGGGCCTCGCATGTCGAGCGACTCGTCTCGTCATTGCCGCGCAGATAGTGATAGGCGCGTTCGAGATGGATGCGGGCGGCTGAAAAATCGCTGGTCAATGGTCCCTCCATGATCCCGCCCTAATTTATCTTGGCTCGCCCGCCGGAACGCTGGGTAAATATCCACAGGCGTTTTTTATTCAAATGCCGCCGGACCTTGCCGCGCTGTCAGGAGAGGCACCGCGCAACTCTTTGCCCGGCCTGGCCGCACGGCTAGACTGCGACTTCCTTGCCCGAGGTGACATTCATGATCGTCCAGGCCTGCATCAACGGCGCGCGTCCGCGCGATTTCCACCCGAAGCTGCCGCTCGACGCGCAGGCCATGGCAAGCGATGCCGCGGCCTGTGTCGCCGCCGGCGCCGGCGAACTGCACATCCATCCGCGCGGCGCCGACGGGCGCGAAAGCCTGGCGGCCGTCGACGCGACGGTGCTGGCGGTGCGCCGGGCTTGCCCGGGCACGCTTGTCGGTGTGTCGACCGGCGCCTGGATCGAGAACGATGTCGGGCGGACCCGCGCGGCGATCGCCGGCTGGCGCGAACTGCCCGACTACGCCTCTGTCAACCTGTCGGAAGCCGATGCGCCCGCCGTGATGGAGCTGTTGCGCCAGCGCGGCGTCGGCATCGAGGCCGGGCTTGCCACGACAGAGGATGCCGAGCGCTTCGTGGCGCTTGCCGACCGCAACCGGGTGCTGCGCATCCTGGTCGAGATCGACATCCAGGACCTGGCGGCAGCGCTCGACGAGGCTCGAGGCATCGGCGCCGTGCTCGAACGCGCCGAAATGCGGCGGCCGATCCTGCTGCATGGCGCCGACGCCACGGTCTGGCCGTTCGTGGAATTGGCGCGCCAAAAACGCTGGTCGACGCGGGTCGGGCTGGAAGACGGCAAGACGCTGGCCGATGGAACGGTGGCGAAGGACAATGCCGAAATCGTTGCGGCGGCGGTGGCGATTTTCTCGTCGCGGGGCTGATCCTATTGCCTCGTCTCCTCCGGCGCCGCGATCCGCAGCACCAGCGCGGCCAGTGCGATCACCGGCGGAACGACGAAGCACCAGACATTGACGAAGGCGAAGCCGAGTGCCGCTGCCGCGCAGCCGGCGGCGAACACGGCGACCGCCGCCGCCATGCGCCGCAGGCGGGCAACAAGCGCCGGGCGGGCCTGCGGCGCCAGCCCGCCGACGAGGTCGGCGAGGTCGATCATGATCTGGGTGGTGGTGCCGGTCATCAGCGTCGAGGGCGGGGCTGCCGCCAGATGGACCCGATGCACCGCGTTCTGGATCGCCATGGCGGCGACCAGCACCATGCCGGTGACGATCGCGGCCGCGCTGTCGCCGCTGGCGAAAGGGCCAAAGCGGATCGCCAGGGCGGCCCCGATGACAAGCAGCGCCAGTTTGGTTCCCAACAGCGGCCCGAGCGCCGGCCGGCCATGCCGGCGCAGATGTTCGCCGGCCAGCCGGGTCAGGATGACGACGATGCAGAACACCGGCAGCGCCAGGAGCTTTGCCAGCACGCCCGAAATACCGAGCACCAGCGAGGCGCCCAGGGTGACGAAGTTTCCCGTCACATGCGCGGTGAACAAGCCCTGCAGCGCCAGGAAGCCCGCCGTGTCGACATAACCGCCATTGAGACACAACAGCAGCGGCAGAGTGGGCTTCATGGCGGCATCTCGCTTCCGGGGATCAGGCAGCGTCTCATATCCCCGCGCGGCAATCCAGCTGCGAGCGCACCAACCGTATCGATCGCGGCACCTCTTGCCGGCGGCGGGCGAGACATCCCGTCATACAGACCGGCGCATGACAAATTTATTAGAGGGCGCTTGAGGAACAATCGAAACGAGGGCAAGTTCGGAGAGGGGTGCGGGAGGAACGTGTCCAACTGTTTGGGAACTCTCGCATGTCGCTGTCCGGTACTACAACCCGCTACGGAGGCCTTGCCCAGGCATTGCACTGGCTGACGGCAGTGCTCGTGCTCATTGCCTTCCTGGTTTCGGCAGGTGGTCCTGCCGAGCGCGTCTATTCAGCGGCCAGGGCCTCGACGCTGCTGGTTCATGAATCGCTGGGCTTCGCCGTTTTCTGGCTGTTGGTCATCCGCCTTGTCTGGCGACTGTTCGACCGCATTCCCGATGCCCCGGCCATGCCAGCCTGGATGGAGGTCGCTTCGAAGGCAACGCATTGGGCGCTCTACGCACTGCTTTTCGCGATCCCGGTGACCGCCATGCTCGGCGCCTGGTTCGGAGGTCACCCCGTGACGGTCTACGGCCTGGGAGCAATCGGCCCGTTTTCAGGCACTTGGGGTGCTCCGCTGGCGGAAATCCATGGCACGCTTGGCGATATCATCATGTGGCTTGCCGGCCTGCATGCGGCCGCGGCCATCTTCCATCACGTCTTTCTTCGCGATCGCGTGCTCAGCCAGATGCTGCCTGGCTTGCCCGATCCGTCCTCCGGTTTCGGGCGCCAGGCGCGGCCCTGACGCTTACTCGAGAATGATCCGGATCGCCTGATCGACCACCGGATGCAGGCCGCTGGCCTGGAAGGAGAGGCGGTTGCCGGAGCCGACATTGCTGGTCATGGCGATGGTGAGATCCGTTTCCGGATCGTGCAGCATGACGGCGACATAGCCCGGAATGCTGCCCTGGTGGCCGTAGAAGGCGCGGTCGGCATAGGCGCTCTGGAACATGCCGGCGCCGGTTTCGCGCATGCGTGTGCCGGGAAAGCTCGCCGGCACGCGGTGTTCGAACATCTCCGCGAAGAAGGGCGGCGACAGCAGCCCGCCGGAAAACAGGCCGCGCATGAAGCCCACCATGTCGGTCGGGGTCGACACCATGTCGCCGCAGCCATAGGCGGCCTCGAAGGGGAAGGAATCGGAGGAATCCTGCAAGGCGTCGGAATAGGGCAGCACGCCGTCCATGCGCCACATCTCGGCGCCCGAGGCGATGTCGGCCGGCGCGTCCGGCGCCGGCGGCGGCCGGTGGTAATAGCCGCGGACCATCGATTTTTCCGGAAAGGCCTCGGTCGCCGGCGACCAGGTGGTTTTCAGGCCGAGCGGCTGCAGGATCGCGCTTCTGACATAGGCGCCCAGCGACTGGCCGGTGACGGCCTCGATCACCATGCCGGCCAGCACATAGCCGGTGTTGTTGTAGACAGCCGGACCGCCCGGGGCCTTCTGCTTGTCGGAGGCGAAGGCGATGTCGACCAGCTGCCGAGGCGTCCACCGTCGGCTCGGGTCCATCGGAATGTAATATTCGAATTCCGGCAGCCCGCTGCGATGGTTGATCAGCTGGCGCACCGAGATGTCTTTCGCGCCCGGCAGGTCCGGGAACCAGGCGGAGATCGGCGCGCCGAGGTCGAGCTTGCCGGTCTCGGCGAGCTTGACCAGTGCCGCCGCGACGAAGGTCTTGGTGCAGCTGCCGATCTTGAACAGTTGGTCCGGTGTGACGCCGGCGCCGCTTTGCCGGTCGGAAAGCCCCGATGCGAGGGCGGTCGGCGTCGCGCCGTTTCGCGCATAGGCCAGCGAGGCGCCTACCGCGCCATCGGCGAGGTAGCTGTCGAGGAGGGCGGTCAAGTTTTCACGCATCGATTCTGCTTTCGCCGCTAAATTGCTGGTTTCATGGATGTCGTGGTCCATCCAGCCGAGGGATGGACCAGGAGGAGCCGGGCCTTACTCCGCTATGTCGACCGCGGCGAAATTCTGCCGGCCGAAGGGGTCGAGCACGTAGTTGAGCACGCTCTTGCGGATCGGGATCGCCACCATGGAATGGGCGATCGGCGCCACCGGCACCTCCACCTTCAGGATGGCCTGCGCCTTGCCGTAGATCGCGGCGCGTTCCTTCGGGTCGGCGGCGACGCGGCCTTCGTCAAGCAGTTTCTCGAAATCCTTGTCGCACCAGCGCGAGCGGTTCGAACCGCCCTTCACGCCGTCACAGGACAGGAGGTAGCTCAGCATGTTGTCGGGATCGCCATTGTCGCTGCTGCCGCCGAGCAGGAAGGTGTCCTGCTCGCCCGCGGCGGTGCGCTTGAGATATTCGCCCCATTCGAAGCTGACGATCTCCGACTGGACACCGACCTTGGCCCAGTCGGCCTGGATCATCTCGGCCATGCGCTTGGCGTTGGGATTGTAGGGGCGCGACACCGGCATCGCCCACAGGCTGATCTTCAGCCCGCTTTCGTGGCCGGCTTCCTTCAGCAGCTTCTTGGCGCCGTCGGGATCATAGTCGATGCCGGCATCGGTGACGGCACCGAGCTGCGCCGGCGGCACGACGCTGCCGGCCACCGTGCCCGCGCCGGCATAGACGGCCTCGACGATCGCCTTGCGGTCGATGGCCTTGGCCAGCGCGGTGCGCACGCGCGCATCACCCAGCGGCTGGTGTTCGACATTGAAGCCGAGAATGCCGATGTTCTGGCCCTTGAGATCGAGCACCGTGATGTCGGGATCGGTGCGCAGCTCGGCCACCGCGCTCGGCGGCGGCGGCGCGGCGACCTGGCATTCATTGGCCTTGATGCGCTCGACGCGGGTGGTCGGCTCGGGCGTGATGGCGAAGACCAGCGTCTCGATCTTCGGCGCGCCGCGCCAGTAATCCTTGTTGGCGGTGTAGCGGACCTGGCTGTCGGGCACATAGGCCTCGAGCATGAACGGGCCGGTGCCTACCGGCTGGCTGTCGATCAGCTCCGGCGTGCCGGCCGCCACCATCTTCTCGGTCTGCTCCAGCGACAGGATCGAGAGATAGTCGAGCGCCAGCCCGGCCAGGAAGGTGACGTTGGCTGCTGTCAGCGTGAAGCGCACAGTGTAGTCGTCGACCTTGTCGATCTTCTCGATGAGCGTGCCCATGCCCAGCGCGTTGAAGTACTCGTAAGTGCCGCCGCCGAGCTTGTGGTAGGGATTGTTGGCATCGCGCTGGCGGTTGAAGGTGTAGAGCACGTCGTCGGCGTTGAAATCACGCGTCGGGGTGAAATGCTCGTTCGACTGGAACTTCACGCCGTGGCGCAGGTGGAACGTGTAGGTCTTGCCGTCCGGCGAGACATCCCAGCTCTCGGCAAGCGCCGGCCCGACCTCCGTCGTGCCCGGCTTGAACTCGACCAGCCGGTTGAAGATCGTCTTGGCGGCGGCGTCCATGGTGGAATCGGCGATGCCGATCGCCGGGTTGAAGGTCTCCGGATTGGCTTCCGAACAATAGACCAGTGTCTTGGCGTAGGCCTGCCCGCCGAGAAGGACGGACGAGGCCAGAAGGGTCGAGGCAAGCACGGCGCGCAGAACGGTGGATTTCATCGCAAACGCTCCTGATGACAGTTTCGGGGGTTGAGGGAAGGGCATGAACTTCATGGCGTTGCCGCCGGGACAAGGAAGCGGTCGGGCGCCAGCGCCGCGGCGCTGACGCCAAGCGCTGTGACATCCGCCGGCAAGGGCTGGCCGCGCATCAGCGCCGAGCTTAGCCTGGCCAGCGTCAGCGACACCTGGAAGCCGTAGCCGCCCTGGCCGCCGAGCCAGAAGAAGCCGGGCAGGCGCGGGTCGAAGCCGGCGACCGGGGTTCGGTCGGGCGCGAAGGTGCGCAGGCCCGCCCACGGCGTCGAGGGCCGGCCGATGCGCATCGACGTCGCCTGCTCGATGCGGTCGACAGCGATGGCGATGTCGATGTCTTCGGGCCAGGCGTCGCAAGGCTCGGAGTCCGTTTCGTCGGCGAGCGAGCCGATCAGCCTGCCGGCATCGGGCTTGAAGTAGAATTGTTCGTGCAAGTCGACCACCAGCGGCCAGCCGGCAATGTCGGTGCCCGCGGGCGGGTCGAACAGGAAGGCGGTGCGCCGTTTGGGCTGGAAGCCAAGGCCGGAGAGCCCGGCAAGGCCGGCGACGACATCGACCCAGGCGCCGGCGGCATTGACGACGATGTCGGCCCGATGCTCGCCGGCACTGGTGGTGATGCGGAAGCCGTCTCCGGCATGGGCGATCTCGCGGACTTCCTCGCCGGTGCGGATGATGCCGCCGCTGGACTTCAGCGCCGAGGCGCTTGACCCCAGCATCTTGCCCGTGTCGACATCAACCGCGTCCGGCTCATAGACGCCGCCGCAGGTGGCCTCCGTGGCAATGACCGGAACCAGGGCGTGGAGTTTGGCCGCGGAGAGGCGGCGCACACTCGGCACAAGCGCCTGCAATTCGCCGGCCAGCCGGTCTATCGCCGCGTCGTCGCCGCGCCAGCCGACATGCAGGGCGCCACGCCGGTGGGCGACGAACCCGCCCTCGACGATGGCCTCCCGGCTGGCCAGCGTCAGCCCGCGCACCACCCGGTTGCCATAGGTCTCGGTGAACAGGGCTGCGGAGCGGCCGCTGGCATGGTAGCCCAGATGCGGCTCACGCTCGATGACGGTGACTTCCGCCCAGTCCCGCACGGCCGCGGCCAGCGACAGGCCGGCAATGCCACCACCGATGACGACGATTTTTTTGGAAGACTTCGACTGCATCCGCCAGTCGTAAAAATGTTTTCGTATCCAGTCAATATTTAGCGTATAAGAAAATTGTTGATGTTGTTGATGGCGGCGGGGCGTTCGACTACCTAGAGCAAGCGAGCGACGGATGGCCGCGCCATGGAGCTGATGATGTCGGAGCAACCGAACCTCGGTGATTGTCTGCGTGCGCTGAGAAAAGCGCATGGCTGGACCTTGCAGGAGGTCAGCACGCTCACCGGCGTCGCGGTGTCGACGCTGTCCAAGGTCGAGAACGACCAGATGTCGCTGAGCTACGACAAGCTCCTGCAGATCTGCGAGGGGCTCGGCATCCATGTCACGGAACTGCTCAGCGGCGACCGCAAGCAGCCGGCGTCGCGCACCCGCCGCTCGGTGACGTCACCGGCCAACACGCTGCGCCAGCTGACCCGCAACTACGACTATCGCTATCTGGCCACCGACCTGGTGCGCAAGCGCATGGTGCCGATCCGCGCCTATGCGCGGGCCCGCACGCCGCAGGAATTCGGCCCTCTGACCAGGCATGCCGGCGAGGAATTCCTGATCGTGCTCAAGGGCGAGATCGAACTGCACACCGACCAGTACGCGCCGGTGCGGCTCAAGGAGGGCGACAGCGTCTACATCGATTCCACCATGGGCCACGCCTATCTCTCGGTGGGCGAAGGCGACGCCGAGATGCTGTGCGTGTGTTCCGGCGACGAGCCCGACATGGAAGGTACGCTGTTGAGCGTGCTGGAGACCGTGGAGGGGTAGGGGCGGGAAGGCTCGAGTTCCATTACCGGATGCCAGCGCTGCCCCTCACCTGCCTGCCGGCATCCTCTCTCCGTATAGTGACGGGGAGAGGGACGCTGTCGTGAATGATTTCGCCAATCGCCAACGTTGCAGTGAAGGCGCCGACGTTACGATCCGCTCTTTCTCCCCGTCACTATACGGGGAGAAATGCCCGGCAGGGCAATGAGGGGCGGCGCTGGCTTAGGCGGTTGACGCACGACCGGTTCGTATTCGTCACGACGTTCATGAGAACGCCCGATCCCCCGCATCGAGCAGCCATTGCCGCACGGCCTGCGTCGGCTCGGGATGGCGCTGTTTTCTCGGCATGACGACATAGAAATCCTGCGTGCCCCGCATCTCGCCGCGGACTGGCTGGATCAGCCGGCCGGCGGCGAGGTCGGCGGCGACGAGGAAGCGGCTGGCCAGCGCTATGCCCTGGCCGGCGATGGCCGCGTCGATGGCGAGCCCGGTCTGGTTGAAGCGCATGCGTTTCAACTCGGTCGTCATCTTCAGGCCGACCGCCTTTTCCATGAATTCCGGCCATAGATTGTGCGCGTCGTGCAGAAGAAGGTGATGCTGGATTTCGGTCGCCGCGATTTCGGTTGTGCCGGCCGGCAGCAGGGCCGGGCTGCAGACGGCGATGATCTGCTGGGGAAACAACAGGTCGACGATCAGGCCGGGGCCGAAGGGGGCGCGGCCCTGCCGCACCGCGATGTCGACGCCGTCGGCCTGGAAGCTCGACAGGCTTTCGCTGGCCAGCACGCGCAGGTCGACCAGCGGATTGTCGGCCATGAAGTCCTGCAGCCTGGGGATCAGCCATTTGGTGGCGAAGCTCGGCGTCACGCTGATCGTCAGCCGCGCCGGTTCGGGGCGCAGAAGCAAGGTTGCTTCCGAGATCAGGTCGAAGGCGCGGCGGATGTTGGGGACATAGGCGCGGCCCTCATCGGTCAGCGCCAGGCCGCGTGGCAGCCGTTCGAACAGTTTCGTGCCGAGCTCGGCCTCCAGCCCGCGAATGTGCTGGGCGACCGCACCTTGGGTGACGTTCAACTCCTCGGCGGCGATGCGGAAGTTGAGATGGCGCGCCGAGGCCTCGAAGGCGCGCAGCGCATTCAGCGGCGGCAGGCTCAGGAAGGCTTCGGGCATGCAGGAGTTTTTCTACTGGTTGATTTCAGGCATTCTGGTTCGAACCGAGCGGAAAAACCAGCTATATCAGCGCCCGGATCCCGAAAACACC
The DNA here is from genome assembly GCF_013170705.1 of Mesorhizobium loti. Classification (NCBI taxonomy): domain Bacteria; kingdom Pseudomonadati; phylum Pseudomonadota; class Alphaproteobacteria; order Hyphomicrobiales; family Phyllobacteriaceae; genus Mesorhizobium; species Mesorhizobium loti. The sequence continues at coordinate 3,512,764 of NZ_CP033334.1, forward strand.
GTTTGCGGCTCCCGCCAACCCGAAGAGGAAAATCCAATGAGTGTAGAAAAAGTGGCTGTGGTCGTGGCCGGCGGCAGCGGCATGGGGGCGGCGGCGGCCAAGCGGCTGGCGGCGGATGGGTTCAAGGTCGCCATCCTGTCCTCGTCGGGCAAGGGCGAGGCGCTGGCCAAGGAATTGGGCGGGCTTGGCGTCACCGGCTCCAACCAGTCGAATGAGGATCTGCAGCGCCTCGCCGACCTGACGCTGGAGCGTTTTGGCCGCATCGACGTGCTGGTCAACAGCGGCGGCCACGGCCCGCGTGCGCCGATCCTGGAGATCACGGACGAGCAATGGCACACCGGCATGGATGTCTATCTGCTCAACGTGATCAGGCCGGTGCGCATCGTGGCGCCGCAGATGGTCAAGCAGAAGGGCGGCGCCATCATCAACATCTCGACCGCCTGGGTGGCCGAGCCGAATGCGATGTTCCCGACGTCGGCCGTGTTCCGGGCCGGCCTTGCCGCCTACACCAAGATCTTCGCCAACACCTACGCCGCCGACAATGTGCGCATGAACAATGTGCTGCCCGGCTGGATCGACAGCCTGCCGGCCACCGAGGAGCGCCGCGACAACGTGCCGATGCAACGCTACGGCACATCGGAGGAAATCGCCGCGACCATCGCGTTCCTGGCTTCGGACGGTGCGGGCTACATCACCGGCCAGAACATTCGGGTGGATGGGGGTGTCATCAGGGCGCTGTGAGCTTGGGTTCGATCGGCTACGCCATGCACACATCTTCCGTGACTGGCGTGACTGATCGGCCCGAGGCTTGATTGGCACGCGGTTCCCCCAATCCGTCGCTGCTTCGCAGCGCCACCTTTCCCCCCTCCGGAGGGAAAGGAAGGGAGCTTTGCCGGACGAGCGTTGTGCGTAGACCAAGCGGGGCGAGGAGTCAGTTTCTGGCAGGCGCCGCCAATCTCGCGGCCCTTGCGCAGTTCTTTCAATCATTTCTTGAAACCGACAGCGACCGTTTCATGGTTTGATGGTGCCGGCCAAGAGGGGGGGCGTCATTGACCGACTTCATCGGACTGCCGAAAGCCGAAGTGCACATCCATATCGAGGGCTGCTTCGAGGCCGACGATGTGATCCGGAACTGCGAGGAAGCCGGCATTCCGCTGCGGGCGCCGCGCGACAGGCTCTTCGAAGCCCACGACCTCAAGAGCTTCCTCGAGATGCTCGACTGGCTATGCGGGACATTCCGCACGCGCGAGCAGCTCGCCACCACGGCCTACAAATTCGCGCAACGGATGGGCCGAAGCGGCGTGCGCTACGCCGACGTCATCGTCAACCCGACCCACTGGCCGCACTGGCACAAGGATATTCCGGGGATGATCGACGCGTTCGACGCGGGCTTCGCGGCCGCCGAACAGGATGGGCACCCCCCGGCCGGGCTTTGCGTCAGCCTGCTGCGCACCCAGTCGGCGGCGGAAGCGATCGAGCTGGTGGAGTTGCTGAGCGACATCAGGCACAGGCGCGTGGTTGCCTTCTCGATCGACGGAAACGAAGCGGCGGCCGGGCGCACCGGCCCGCGCTTCGCCGAGGCGTTTCGCCGTGCCGGCGCGGGCGGGTTTGCGGCGCACGGTTCACGCCGGCGAGTCGAGCGGGCCCGAAGGCGTTCGCGACGCAATCGAACTGCTGGGAGCCGACCGCATCGACCACGGCGTGCGGGCGATCGAGGATCCGGACCTTGTCGACTTGCTGGCGCAAAGACGGATTCCGCTCGGCATCTGCCCGGTCTCCAATCTGGCGCTTGGCGTCTATCCCTCGCTGGCGCAACATCCGCTTGACGCCCTGCGCAAGGCCGGGGTCCCGGTCTCGATCAACACCGACGATCCGGCGCTGCTCGACACCACGCTTGAAGCATCCTACGCCGCTTGCGCCGAGGCCTTCGCCTGGGACGACGAAACCATCCGCCAGCTTGCCGCGACATCGGTGCAGGCGAGCTACGCCGACCCCGCGATGAAGGCAGGGATCCTGGCCGATCTGGCGGCCTGGCGGAGCTAGCAAGGGTTCAGTTCGCGGGCACTGTCCCGGCCTGCTGATCGGCGTCCGTCAGCGTCTGCAGAAACGCGACGATATCGTCGATTTCGGCGTCATTCAGCGCAGGCTTGTCGCCTGGCTTCTTGCCGTTGAAGGGCGGATCCTGATTCAAGTTCGGCCAGTAAGCCTTTGGCAGATCATCATATTGCCTGACCGTGCCATCGGCAGTCCTGGGATACCAATGGCCGGGATCGGTGTCGCGGCTGGCGTAGAAGGCGACCGCGTCGCGCAGCGTGTGGAAGGCGCCGTTGTGGAAGAAGCTCTTGCGCAGCGCGACGTTGCGCAGGGTCGGCGTCTTGAACAGGCCGCAATATTCGGTCCGGCCCTTGAAGTCGGTGCGCAGCGGGCCGCACAGGCCGAGATCGACATAGTCGGGATCGGCATTGGCGGGAATTGCCGCGTTGCGCGGCACGGCGATGGCGATCAGGCCGAAATCGGTGAATTGCGGCGGCTCGCCGTCATTGGCGGGTTCGCTGAGATGGCAGCTGGCGCAATTGCCCTTGGCCTCGTCCTCGAACAGCGCGCGGCCGCGCAGCTCCTGCGCCGTGAGCTCAGCCTTGCCGGCGAGGAAGGCGTCGTAGCGGCTGGAATAGGGATAGAAATCGGGCGCACTCTGCTCGAACGTGCCGAGCGCCTCGGCGGCGGCGTCGAAAGCATCGTCCGGGTGGTCGAACACGTCGTCGCCAAAGGCCGCCTTGAACTCGCCGGCATAGGCTGATTTGCGCAGGGCTGATGTGACGGCGGCCCCGTCTTTGTTGGCCATCTCGAAAGGCGAGAGCAGGGGGATTTTCGCCTGGTCCTTGCCATGGTCGGCCCGGCCGTCCCAGGTCAGGCCGCCGGTCGGGCCATTGTCGACGCTCTCGTCGCCCTCGTCCTCGGAATCGTAGAAATGCTCGGTGAAGGCGGGCGCCGCCTGCAAATAGCGCAGCGACGGCACGGCGCGCACGCCTGGTTGGTCGAGGTTTGGACCGCCCATCTCGACCGGCTTGGCCGAGGCCGGGCCGAAGGCGTGACGCTGGTCGTGGCAGGACGAGCAGGCCTGCCTGCCCGAGGCGGACAGGGCCGGATCGAAGAACATTTTTCGGCCAAGCGCCATGAGTGCCTGCGCCCGCGCGAAGGCATCGGCACGCGACAGCGGGCCGGGGTGGACGCTGCCGGATCCGGCATGGACAAGGGTTTGCGGCCAGGCGAGGGCAAGGCCGAACAACGAGGCGGCAGCGGCCGCGATCATCAGGCGTTTGCCTCGTCCCGTCGTCATCGCTTCCCGGTCCATTTCGCTCCGCAGTTAGGGTCGCACTGCAACGGATTGATGACTGCTCCCGTTCTTCACGAAACCGTGTTCGCGGGCGAGGCAAGTGTCACAAAGGTGACAAGGCATCGACGTAGCTCTTTGCATGCGCGGCCTCCGGCCATGCACGACGCCTCTAGCCATTCCCCTTAGCCATGAGGACTCCTTGATGCGGCCCTTCAGTTCGCTTTTCCTGGCCTCCACCGCCCTGGCATCGGTCGCTGGCGCTGCCAACGCCGCCCCTCCCGGCTACGACAAGATCGACACCGTCGTCGTCATCTATGCCGAAAACCGCAGCTTCGATAATCTTTATGGCGGCTTCCCCGGCGCCAATGGGCTGGCCAATGTCTCGGCCGACCAGGCGCGCCAGCTCGACCGCGACGGCAAGCCGCTTTCAGAACTGCCGCCGGCCTGGGGCGGGCTGACCGCCAAGGGCGTGACGCCTGTTGTGACCGAGGCGCAGTCGGCGCATCTCGGCAACGCCAGCTTCGCCATAGACGACGCCAGCGGCTTCAACGAGAAGACCTCCGTCGTCACGCGCGACCTCTGGCACCGGTTCTACCAGGAGCAGATGCAGATCGATGACGGCCGGAACGACAAGTTCGCCGCCTGGGCCGATTCCGGCGGTCTTGTCATGGGCCATTATGACGGCTCCAGCCTGCCGATGTGGGCGGTGGCGAAGAAATACGTGCTGGCCGACAATTTCTTCCAGGGCGCCTTTGGTGGTTCCTTCCTCAACCATTTCCAGCTCGCCTGCGCCTGCGTCCCGGTCTATCCAAACGCCGATACCAGCCCGGTGAAGGCCCAGATCGCCGTCGTCGAGGCCGATGGCAAGACACTCAAGGTCGCCGACAACTCGCCGCCCTCCGCCCTTGGCGGCGTGCCGAAATTCGTCAATGACGGCGCCATCACGCCCGACTTCCATGTCGTCAACACCATGCAGCCACCCTACCAGCCCAGCGCCAACAAGCCGGCCGAGGGCGGCGACAAGGCGCTGGCCGACCCGGCGCAGCCGACGACGCTGCCGCCGCAGCACGATATCACCATCGGCGACCTCCTTTCGCTGCGGGGGATCGACTGGGCCTGGTATGCCGGCGCCTGGCAGGCCACGCTCGACGGCAAGAACGCGACGCCGGTGCCGAACTTCCAGTTCCATCACCAGCCGTTCAACTATTTCGCCGCCTATGCGCCGGGCACCGCCGCGCGTACCGCGCATCTCAGGGATGGCGGTCTCGACGGCTCCGAATTCATCAAGGCGATCGACGACGGCAAGCTGCCTTCTGTCAGCTTCTACAAGCCGCAGGGCAATCTCAACGAGCACAGCGGTTATGCCGATGTGACATCGGGCGACCAGCATCTGGCCGACCTCGTCGCGCATCTGGAGAAGAGCCCGCAATGGAGCCACATGCTGGTGGTCGTCACCTATGACGAGAATGGCGGCTTCTGGGACCATGTCGCGCCGCCCAAAGCCGACCGCTGGGGCCCGGGCAACCGCGTCCCGGCCTTCATCATCTCGCCCTACGCCAAGATGGGCACGGTCGACCACACGCAATACGACACGACGTCGATCCTGCGCTTCATCACCGCGCGCTACGACCTGCCGGTGCTGCCGGGCATCGTCGCCCGCGACAAGGCGCTGCGCAACAACGACCAGCCGCCGATGGGGGATTTGAGCGCCGCGCTTGATCTGGGCCGGTAGGGCGGCGGGCCGAGCGGCCCTCGATCGACGGGGAAGAGGAAAGGCGCGAGTTTGCCACGGTGGCGACCGCGCCATGGCGTCGGGGCTGGGGGGCCGGACCTGATGGAGCCGCGATGATGGCGCTCAGCCGCCATTCACCAAGGCTAGCACAAGCTTCTGCAGATTGCCGCCCTGGCCGAACTCGACGCGGTCGAAATCCCGGCTGCCCTGTATCCTCGCCTTCGAGATCGCATCGAGCCGCTTGACCACTTCGGCCCTGGTCTTGCTGCATTTGGGGTCATCGGCGACGGTCAGGCCGTCTGTCGCGGCTTCGATGTCATGCACCATTTTTATCATGCTGGCGCCATGCACCTTCTCATGGGCGCTGACGCCGGCGATGAACACTTCCCAGTTCTTCTGGACGGCCGGCGGCAGCGGGGCGGATGGGCTTGGCAAGGTGTAGGTGATGATCAGTTTCGGCTTCCCCGCCGTCAGCACGCAATCCTTGCCCCTGGGCGTGTAGTCCCGGACCCCCCAGGTCAGCTTGAAATTGGTGTAGGCGATGGCGCGGGTAATGCCGACATTGGGTCCGTTCTCGCCGATCGACCGGTAGAGCTCCAGCCCGGACTGGCCCGAAATGGCGTAGGTCTCGACCTTCTCGACCGGCTTCCACTCGGCATGGGCGGTGGGCGGCAAGGCCACCAGGGCGGCCAGCAGAAGACACAGGCGAACTCTCGACACAACACTCTCCAAAACGACCCGAACGGCCGTGCCGCGACAGGCGATGCCACGGGATCGCTTTTCCTATATGCTGGCCGCGGGTGCTGCAATTGTCAGGGGGAATTCATGAAAGCAGGACATCTCGTCGTCGCCGGTGCCTTGGCCGCGCTGCAGGCCGCGCAGCCGGCCTTTGCCGCGTCGTGCAGCGGCTGGAGCGCGAAGATGGAGGAAGACGAAGGCGGCAAGGTGCTGACCGCCTCGGTCTGCGGCGGGCCGAAGGGCGACGCGCAACTGATGCTGACCTGTTTCGAAACGCCGGTGCTGAGCTACGATCTGGGCGCCGGCGGCCAGCAGACGGAGCCCGGAATCAGCGGCGCGTTCGACTTCGAGGCCGACGGCAAGACGGTGACCAAGACGCTGCAGCTCGAGGAAATGTACGGTTATTTCGTGGTCAATCTGGCCAAGGCCGATCCGCTGCTCGACCTGCTGCGCTCGAAGGGGGATGTGTCGGTCAGTGCCGCCAAATATGGCCCGATCAGCTTTCCGCTGAAGGGCTCGAGCGGGGCCATAGGCAAGGTGCTGGCGCAGTGCGGCAAGGCCAAGCCCGCGGCGGATGGGGATTGATGAGGCGGTACCCGCGCCTTTGTCATCCTAGGGCGAAGCAAGGAGCGAAGCGACGCGGCGCAGACCCTAGGATCCATGCCGTGAGGTCTGCCAAAAATTCAACGGAATCAGGATGTTCTCCCGACGCATTGCCGTTGTTCGATGCCGAGTGGTAGTGCTCTATCCTGAACCGCTTTGACCGTCACAGGTGTCGCGGCATGGATCCTAGGGTCTCCGCGACGGAGCTTCGCTCCTGCTTCGCCCTAGGATGACGAAGCGAGAGAATGCCCCATCACCCCGCCCAACCTTACCGTCGCCGCCATCAACTCCTCATCCGAGAACCCGGAAAAGCCCAGCACCAGCCCGTGCTTCGGCGCGCCGTTGATGAACATCGCGGACAGCGCCCGCGCGCCGACGCCCACCGCTTTTGCGGCTTCGACGATGGCGGTGTCAGGGCCAGCGCCCCGCAGCATCGCCATCAGATGCAGTCCCTGTTCGGGCACCGTCACATCGAGCGCATCGCCGCAATGCGCTTCGAGGCCCGCCACCAGCACATCGCGCGCGGCTTGCACCCGGCGGCGCACGCGTCTGAGATGGGCGGCGAAGTGGCCTTCGTTCAACAGGTCGGTCAGCGCGCCTTCGGCCAGTGTCGAGGGATAGCGGTCGGAGCGGGCCCTGACCGCCATCACGGCATCGAGCAGCGGTTCCGGCACCACGACATAGCCGATGCGCAGGCCGGGGAAGAGCACTTTGGAGAAGGTGCCGAGATAGGCGACGCGGTTGGCGCCGTCCATGCCTTGCAGCGAGGTTAGCGGCGGGCCGGCATAGCGGAACTCGCTGTCGTAATCGTCCTCGATGATCCAGGCATCGTTGCGCCGCGCCCAGTCGAGCAGGGCGAGGCGCCGGCGCATCGTCATCGTCACGCCGAGCGGATATTGGTGCGAGGGCGTGACATAGGCCGCGCGCGCTTTTGGGCACAGGCTTTCGCCGATTTCGGGATCGAGCCCTTCGCTGTCCACCGGCACGGCGACAATCCTGGCCCCACTGCCGGCCAGCACGGCGTGCGCCATGGGATAGCAGGGGTTTTCCAGCCAGACGGCGTCGCCGGGGCGAAGCGCGGCACGCGCCAGCAGGTCGAGCCCCTGCTGCGTGCCCGAGGTCAGCACGATCTGGCCGGCGTCGCAGCGCACGCCGCGCGCGGTTCGCAGATAGGTTGATATCGCGGTGCGTAGCGCGACGCCGCCGCGCGGATCGCCATAGCGGAAATGTTCGGGGCCGGGGCGGGCGAGGTGGCGCGACAACAGGATGCGGAACAGGTTGAGCGTGCGCGGGTCGGACACCGCGACGCCAAGGCCGCAAGGCAACGATGTGGCGGCATCGATCTCGGGCGGACGCGCCTTGGCCAGTGTTGTCGGCAGATAGGGTACATCGCGCGCGACGAAAGTGCCGGCGCCGACCTTGGCGACGGCAAAGCCTTCCGAGATCAGCATTTCGAAACAGGCGACCGCCGCCGAGCGCGACAGGCCGAAGCGCCGGGCGAGGTCGCGGGTGGTCGGCAGCTTGGCGCCGGCGGCCAGCGCGCCGGTCTCGATCAGCTGCCTGAGCGCGGCGTAAAGCTCGCGGCTGCGCGGGCCGTCGCCGGGCAGAACCGGGATCAGCGCTGACCAATCCGGTGGATTGGTCTGAGTTTTATTGCCTTGATTGGTTCTTTTATCGACCAATGCCATGGCGCATGGTTGGCAAACAATAGTTGAGGATGCAAGCCGTGAACGATGTTGCCGCCAGCTTTCCGACCACCAGCCGCAACCGGGTCAAGCGCCTGCGTGAGCGCGGCAGCTACGACCATGCGGCCGTTTTCGCGGTGCTCGATGCCGGGCTGCTGTGCCACGTCGCCTACACGTTCGACGGCCAGCCCTATTGCACGCCGACCATCCACTGGCGCGAGGGTGATTGGATTTACTGGCACGGCTCGTCGGCCAGCCGCATGCTGCGCCAGTTGCGCGGCGGCACGCCGGCCTGTCTCACCGTGTCGCATCTCGACGGGCTGGTGCTGGCGCGCACCGGCTTCAACCATTCCGCCAACTACCGCTCGGCCATGTGCTTCGGCACCGCACGCATCGTCGATGACCCGGAAGAGAAGATGAAGGCACTGGCCGGCGTCGTCGACCGCTTCTATCCGGGCCGCAGCGAAACCTTGCGGCCGATCTCGGCGCAGGAGGCCAAGGCGACGACGGTGATCGGCATGCGCATCGAGGAAGCGTCCGCCAAGGTGCGCGCCAAGGGTGTCGGCGATGACGAGGAGGATTACGGCCATCCCGTCTGGGCGGGCGTCATCCCGGTGCGCATGGTGATCGGCGCGGCCGAGCCGTGCCCAAGGATCCTGCCCGGCATCGAGCGGCCGGAGAACCTGGCTGGATATGCCGAGGGCGAGAGGCTGGACGCGGCGTTGACGCATGCGCAGAGGGTGTATGAGGGCGAGGCATAACCTGCGAGGTTGGCAGCGCCGGCCTTGCCAGTCTACCCACTATCAGTCTCGCACCCAAAGGCTCGGTCTCGATCTATTGCCGCCGCCACCGCCTCGCGCTATCCCGGCGCCATGATCACCTTCCGCAAGGCGCAAGCCTCCGATCTTCCCGCCATCGTCGCCATGCTGGCCGACGATCCGCTGGGCGCCGCCCGTGAGGATGCCTCCTTGCCGCTGGCGCAAGGCTATGTCGATGCCTTCAAAGCCATCGACGCCGATCCAAACCAGTTGCTGGCGGTGGCCGTGGATGGCGTGGAGGTGATCGGCACGTTGCAGATCACCTTTCTTGCCGGACTTTCACGCAAGGGCGCCTGGCGCGGGCGGATCGAGGCGGTGCGGATCGCCGGCCATCGCCGCTCGGGCGGCATCGGCCGGCGGATGTTCGAATGGGCGATCGACCGGTGCCGGGCGCGCGGCTGCGGTCTCGTGCAACTGACCACCGACAAGGGGCGGGCGGACGCGCACCGTTTCTATGAAAGCCTCGGCTTCACGGGCAGCCATATTGGCTACAAGAAGAGCCTTTAGGGCAATTCCGCGGTGACTGGCGTATACCGCCAGGCTTTCAGGCACTATTCAAATTGCCTGGCAAAGCGGATATAGGTCAGCCAAGTTGACCTATATACGAAACGTCCGGGGAGGCGTGACTTGACCCTTTTGAACCTCTTGGCTTCGCGCTCGTCGCGCATGAAGGCCTCCGAAATCCGCGAGCTGCTGAAGCTGCTCGACCAGCCTGATATCATCTCCTTCGCCGGCGGCATTCCCGATCCGGCGCTGTTTCCGGCCGAGGCGATCCGCGATGCCTATGCCGAGGTGCTGGGTGGCGGGGAGGCCGGCGCGGCGCTGCAGTACCAGGTCTCGGAAGGCTATCTGCCGTTGCGGCGCTGGATCGCCGGGCGGATGGGGAAGCTCGGCGTCGCCTGCGACGAGGCCAACATCTTCATCACCTCCGGCTCGCAGCAGGCGCTGGACTATCTGGGCAAGCTCTTCCTGTCGCCGGGCGACACTGCGCTGGTGACATGGCCGACCTATCTCGGCGCGCTGCAGGCTTTCAACGCCTATGAGCCGCGCTATGACCGGCTGCGGCCCGAAGGCGGCAACATGACGCCGGATGCCTATCGCGCGGCGGCGGCGGCAAATGGCGGCAAGGTCAAGTTCGCCTATCTGGTTCCCGATTTCGCCAACCCGACCGGCAACACGCTGGACCGGCAGCAGCGCGAGGCGGTGCTCGACCTTGCCGGCGAACTCGACATCGCCGTCATCGAGGACGCCGCCTATCGCGCGCTGCGCTATGACGGCGAGGGCGTCCCGCCGATCCTGGCGCTCGATTGCGCGCGCTCCGGCGGCATCGACAAGGCGCGCACGCTCTATTGCGGTTCGTTCTCGAAAATCCTGTCGCCCGGCATGCGCGTTGGCTGGGTCTGCGCGCCGCGCCATGTGGTCGAAAAGCTGGTGCTGATGAAGCAGGCCTCCGACCTGCACAGCCCCTCGATCAACCAGCTCGTCATGCACCGCGTCGCCGAATCCGTGTTCGACGGCCAGGTCGAAAAACTCATCGGCGCCTATCGCGAGCGTCGCGATGGTCTGCTCGGCGCGCTGGAAGCCAACATGCCCAAGGGCGTGACCTGGAGCCGCCCGGAGGGCGGCATGTTCGTCTGGGCGACCCTGCCGGAAGGGATCGATGCAACCGAACTGCTTGCGCGGTCGGTGAAGGAGGCGCGCGTCGCCTTTGTGCCCGGCAATGCCTTTTATGCCGACGGCACCGGACGCAACACGCTGCGGCTGTCCTTCACCCTGGCCGACCGCCGCGCGGTGACCGAGGGCATTCCAAGGCTGGCGGCGCTGCTGAAAGGATAGGCTTAGGGAGCTTCGCCGCCGAAATGACGATGCGGCAGCGAAGCTTCCGGAGCGGTTCACCGTTTCGTGGAGACGGCTAACCGCCCCAACTCTTTATGTCCTGGAATTGCTCGAGGTCAGATGCGGTTCACGTCACGAGCTCGGTCGCGTCCGATTTCGTTCGAACGGTGATTCTCCGCATCGGCGTCAAAGCCGGTCCAACCTTCAGCCTCGTATTCACCGCGCCGTTCTTCCAGGTTCACGGAATTGGCCTGCCCGAGAATCCTTTCAGCCTCGGGCACGAACTGGTCATCGACCTTGGCCGTGACCAATGTGCCGCCACGGCGCACGCCCTCGGCGTAGACATGTGCATCGGTTTCAGACACGCCGGAATCGGTCAGCGCGCCGACGATGCCACCCGCGGCCCCGCCAACCACGGCACCTCCCACCGCGCCGACCGCGGTGGCCGCCAACCATCCAGCCGCCACCACCGGGCCGACGCCCGGAATGGCCATGAGGCCAAGTCCAGCCAGCAGCCCGCCGGCTCCGCCGATCGCGGCTCCCAGTCCAGCACCGCCCGCGGCATCATCCGCGACCTTGGAGCCGTCATTTTCGTGCCGGTTGTCCGCGTTGTTGGCGACGATGCTGATGTCGGAATGCGGAATGCCCGTGGCTTCCAGTTCGCCAACGGCATCGGAAGCGTCGTCATAATTGTCGAATAGTCCGGTTACGGTTTTCATGTGCTTGATCTCCTCGATTTTCGGATTCAGTTGGTGCCGGCAACGACGTTGCCCTTGTAGTCCAGCGCAACGGTGGTGTTCTTGCCGCCCTTGCTCGCTTGTCCGCGCCAGATGCCCTGGTCGTCCTTGGTCAGCTTCGAGACATCCGAGAAACCGGCGGCCTGGATCCGGTCCTTTGCCTGGTCTTCGGTGAAGCTGTTCGCGCCGGATAGCGGAGGGGCCTGCTCAGGCTTGTCGCCGACCGTGACCTTGGGCGTCTGCGAACTTGATGACTGGGTGCCCGAGGTCGCCGCGATCTTTTCGATCATCTCCTGGTGCATCTTGAGTGTCGGCAAAGTCTGCCCGGCGAACGTCTTCAGCTCGGCGTTGTCGCCGTCCTTGGCGTAGCTCTCGAACAGCTTCACGGCATCGGTGTGCGCGTCGCGCTGCATCTGGACGTAGGGGCCGTCGACCGGATCCTTGCCGTTCTTCAGGGTGTCGACATCACTCTTGTGCTTGGCGTCCAGTTCCTTGGGAACCGTCAGCTTCTGCTCGCCGGCGATCGTCTCAAGCTTGGCATTGGCCGCGCCGTGATCGTCGATCATCTTACGCGCAAAATCCTTGACGCTCTGATCCTGCGATCTGGTCTCGGCGATCTTGCTCGAATCCACTTCGAACATCGCACCGTTCGCTGCCTTGTCGACAAAGTCTTGGGCGCTGTCGGCAGCAAAGGCTGGCAGCGCGAAAGCCATAGTTGTGGCTGTGGCCAGTGTGGCCATAAGAAGGCGAGTTTTCATCGGGAAGGTCCTTGTTTATGCACTTATGTGCTGAGGACTTAATCTGCGCCCGAGCGCTTTGTTCCCAGGGATAAGCGATAAAGCGATGTCGCCATGACAAGAAAGTCGGTTCCCTGACTTTGCGACCAGCGAAGAAACTTGAAGCGGCTGCGCGGAGACACGTATCGGCGCTCGGCTTGTGGACGTGCCCCGCTACGCCGGGACGCCGATCAGGAGCTTGATCTTCGAAAGCCTGGCGCGCGCCAGCTTGCGGATCGATTTCTCGAACCCTTCCTTGCCGCTTTCAATAACGAAGACCAATGTCTTGAAGTCCAGCATGAACTCGTCCACCGCCGCTGCGATCTCCTGCGACCTGCCCGTGAAGCGGCGCAGCAAAGCGGCCGCTTCTTCGATACTGTCGCCGCCGGCACTGTCGAGGAGTGCTTCGAGCCTCTGAAAACTGTCCAATGCCATTCCTCCCTGACCGCGCCACAAAACCTGGTCAGCGGTGGAAGGTTCCGCCTCGGAACGGTCCCGCGAAAAGAAATCGCTTTCGTTCCGATCCGGTGGTTTGACAACCGGTGCGACACATACATTTCGGGAAGATCGGCGAAAGGCGCAAGTACGGGCTCAACCACCGCGAGTGTACGAAGGTGATGCGGCGGAGATGATTCCCGCGCTCCTGTATATTTCAGCTTGTTTTGAAATTTCGAACGCCAGTTTTGGCAATATCGGCTGAATTCTTGACCGGGACGGCAATGAAATTGTCGTGCAAGGCACAAATATCGCCAACTCTGGACAAGACGCGAGCAATTTTCATACGCTGCATTTCCTAGAAGGCGTGGGAAGGGCCGGTTATTTTTGAAAAAGAACGTCTTCTCGTCGGTCGACCTGCCCTCACATCTCGACGATCAAGCACGGTTCGCGCTCTGGCAGGATATCCATGTCGCGGAGATCTGGTCGGTCGAATATGCCATCTCGGCCAATCGGCCGTTCGCCGCGGCCATCGAGGCGACGGCGGTCGGGCCGCTGGTGCTGGGGCAGATGGCCGGAACGATCCAGCATGCCAGCCGCAAGGCCCGCAACATCGCCGATGACGGCCGCGACGGTTATCTCCTCCTGATCAACAATGGCGATACCAGGCTGAGCGGCGCCCAGGCCGGCCGCGATTACAGCGTCGGCAAAAACGAGGCCGCGCTGGTCTCGGCCTCGGAAGCGCTGGAAATGAGCGGCGGCGACAGCAATGTGTGGGCCAACATCGTCGTCCCGCGCGAGATACTGGAGAATGCCTTCGCCCGTGTCGAGGATCGGCTGGCACTGACCGTCGCGGCCGACAATGAGGCGCTCGGCATGCTCAGGCGGTATTGCAGCTTCCTGGCGGCGGGCCCGGCCCTGGTCTCGCCCAACCTTGTCACCCATGCCACCGAAACCATCGTCGACCTGATCGGCCTGGTGACCGGCGCCAAGGGCGATCCCGCCGAACTCGCCGGCATGCGCGGCCTGCGCGCGGCGAGGCTGCAGGCCATACTGGACAAGATCCGCGACAATTTCGCCGATCCCGCCATCTCGGCCCAGCAGGTCGCCCAGCAGTTGCGGCTTTCCGTGCGCTATGTCCACGACCTCCTGCACGAGACCGGGGCGAGCTTCGCCGAGCGCATTCTCGAATTGCGCCTGCAGAGGGCCCACCGCATGCTTGGCGACCGGCGCAACGACCGCATGCGCATCAGCGAGATCGCGCTGCTGAGCGGTTTTTCCGACGTCTCCTATTTCAACCGCTGCTTCCGCCGCCGCTTCGGCTCGACGCCGAGCTGCGCCAGGTAAGGCAAACGGCTTTCCCCGGGAATAGTCGGGGCGGTTCGCCGTCGCCGTGAGACGCTCTACCGCAATCGGACGATCCGGTCTGATCCGGCCGGTGCGGAACCACACCGGGCAGGAAAGCATCACGGCACGCCCGAAGACAAGTCCGGTGCGGTCCAGCCCAAGACGCGGGACGGCGAACAATGCAAGACCGCGATGTAGCGCCGCGAAGCACTTCCGCCGTGGCGAACATCTCGGGGACCGCGGACAAGCAATGAAAACGATACTTCTCGCCACAGCCTTCTTTCTTGCTCACGCCGGCATGGCTTCAGCCGCCGACGCCGGACTGCCGGCCTCGGCCACCTACAACTGGTCCGGCGGCTATATCGGCGCGCAGGCCGGATACGGATGGGGCGACGCAAGGGTCGGCCAGACTTTCGCACCTGACAGTTTTGGCGGCTACGGCTGGGGCTACGGCGGCCTTTCGGGCGGCCTCAGTGGCCTATATGCCGGCTATATGAAGCAGTTCGACGGCGGCCTGGTCCTCGGCGTCGAGGGCGATTACAACTTCGCAAATCTCAAGGACACGACCGTCTATCAGGCGCTGGGCGTCGACGATCCGGGCTTCGGCGGTGTGCTGGAACTGAACCCGATCGGGTCCGCTCGGCTGAGGGCCGGCTACGCGATGGATCGGTGGCTCCCCTTCGTCACCGCCGGCGTGGCGATGGCGCACTACAAGCACAGCACCGTCTTCCTTCCGAGCGGAGATGCCTATGCCGATGTCGAGGACACCATCGCGGGCTATGCGCTGGGCGCCGGCGCCGAATATGCTGTCAGCGACAATTGGGTGGTCCGGGGTGAATATCGCTTTGCCGACTTCGGCCGCCACACCTCCATACGGCACTCGACCTTCGATGGGGCCGCCGCGAACCCCGATGCGATCGAACTGAAGACGCACGATATCCGGCTCGGCATAGCCTACAGATTCTGAACGGTGTCGGCTGATGCCGAATGGTCACACCGGCGCGCCAAGTGCTGCGGCGCACCCCAGGACAATTCGCATGCGGTCCGGCCCAAGACGCGGCACGGCGAACGATGCAACACGGGAAGGCCCGTCAGCGCCGGCCGCGGTATCGGCCAATTGACGGTCATTCGCCGGACGCGGGGTCCGGAACGCATATTTTTCGGGGTTCTCAATGCATCGCTTTTTACTTGTCGTCGCTTCACTGGCCGCCACGACCTCCGCTTTCGCCGCGGACGCCCCGCCGCCGCTGGCCGAGGAGACAGTGGCGACGCCGCGGATTTCGGGTTACGGCGAACTCTATCTCGGCGGGCTCCGCTTTGTCGGCGACGATTACACGACCCGGGCCGGCGGCGGGGCAGCGCGCGTCAACATCGCATTCGCGCAGCGCTGGAACCTGCAGGGCGACCTGACATACGACCGCATATGGGGCCACTACGACCCCCTGGATGACTCGCGCGGCGCGGTCCATGGCTTCTATCGCGATCCCGATCGTTTTGCCGCCGGCATCTTCGCCGCCTACACATCGTTCGGCTTCGCCGAAGGCGTGACCGTCTACAACTATGCGGTCGGTCCGGAGGCCCAGCTCTACCTCGGCAACCTGACCCTTTACGGCCAGGCCAGTGTCGGCCAGCTCACCGTGAACGATTTTCACGGCGACCAATGGGGCGTGCGCGGCGTGGCGCGCTATTTCGTCCAGAAGAACCTTCGCCTCGATGCGGAGCTCGACTTCAACCAAACCGACTATAACGGCACCAGCGAGGACGTGGTCGGTGCCGCCGTCCAGGCAATGTATCGCTTCGACGAAACGCCATGGGCGGTGTTCGGACGTTACGAATTCGAACGGAGGAAGTTCGAAACGTCTACCGACGACATTAGGGCCAACAAGTTCGTCATCGGCCTGCGCGCCAGCTTCGGCAGCGACACGCTGTTCGACGAAGACCGCAACGGCGCCACCATGGATACCTACCGGTCCTCCTCGGTGATCAACACGAAGTGACGCGGCGGGCCGAGCGCGGCGGATGGTGTCCGGGAATTCACCAGCCGCCGCGCAGGGCCGGCTCGAGGGAGATCCAGCGAAACCAGGCAAGGCATGTCAGCTGACACCGTCGCCCGTATTGACGGCGCCCGGTCCGAATCTACATTCGGGGCTTTGCGAGGAGGATCTGCATGGAAACCCATGAATTGCATCGCGGCCGGCTCATCGACCATATCCAGCTGGTGGTAAGGGATCTCGCCGCCAGCCGGCGTTTCTACGAGGCGATCCTGCACGTGCTCGATGTGCCGATCGGCGGGACGGCAGCCGATTATTTCTGGTGCGACGAGCTGTTCATCTCCAGTGCCGACAGCCGCGCCGCGCTCGGACAGCTCACCGGCCGTCACCATCTGGCCTTCCAGGCAAGGGACCACGCGATGGTCGACGCCTTTTACAAGGCCGGATTGGCGGCCGGCGGCAAGGACAATGGCGCGCCAGGCGAGCGGCCCTATCATCCCGGTTACTACGCCGCTTTCCTGCTCGATCCGGACGGCAACAACATCGAGGCTGTTCATCACGGTCCGCACGCGCGCAGTACCCCTTCGGTGAGGATCACCTTCTGAGAGACTGTCTGGACATTCCACCCTGGCGGCAAGAACGAATTCGAAACAGTCCAAGCGTCGGCTTTTCTTTGATCTCGTATCCTCGTATACGAGATGGAATGAGCCGGCCCGAGGATTCGCATGAGCCCGTTGCCTGAAACCGTGCCGTTTTTCAGCCAGTGGGAAACGCCCGACATGACGCTGGCCGTGATCGCCGATGGCGCCCAAGCCGCGTTGCGGCGGGATCCGCTGTGGCGAGGATCAGGCGCGGATACGCTCGACGAATACGCGGTCTGGGCCGACAACATCTGCGGCATGGCGTGCCTCAAGATGATCCTGGCGACGCGGGGCGAGATCGTGCCGACGATCGAGCTGGCCAGGCGATGCACTGGATATGGCGGCTATGTCGTCAATGAAGGCTCGATCAAGGGCCTGATCTACGCGCCTTTCGTGGCCTTCGTGAAGGCGGAATTCGGCCTGGAGGCGCAGGTGATGACCAATGTCGCGACCGCGGACATCCCGGCGATCCTCAGGCAGTCGCGCTTCTTCATCGCTTCGGTCAGCAGCTCGATCCGCTGGCCCGAGCGCGAGCCGCCCTCGAAGGGCGGCCATCTGGTGCTGGTGACGGCCGCATCCGATGATGGTTTTCGCTTTCACAATCCATCCGGCCATACCAGCGCCACACAAGAGAACGCAATGTTGGCGCCATACGATTTCGACCGTTTCTTTGCCAATCGCGGCATTGCCGTCGCCATTTGATTTTTTCGAGGGGTTTCAATGATCGGGAAGACAAGGGTTGCCATCCTCTATGGCGGGCGCTCGGCCGAGCATGAGGTGTCGCGCCTGTCGGCGGCCAATGTGCTGAAGGCAATCGACCGGACGCGCTACGAGGTGGTCCCGATCGCCATTACCAGGGACGGCAGATGGCTGCTGCAACCGTTGTCCGAGGCTGATGTCGACGGGGCAGGGGCCGCGGTATCCGAGGACGGTATCGAGGTCGCCCTGCTGCCAGGCGGCAAGGGACGGCTGGTGGCCGTGCCGCACGGTGGAGCGCGGCATGACCTGCCGCCGGTCGACGTCGTCTTCCCCGTGCTGCACGGGCCGTTCGGCGAGGACGGCTCGGTGCAGGGCTATGCCGAGGTCGCCGATGTCGCCTATGTCGGCTGCGGCATCCTGGCCTCCGCCGTCGCCATGGACAAGGACGTCGCCAAGCGGCTGATGCGCGAGGCGGGGCTTGGGGTTGCCCGCTCCGTGACCGTGCATCGCAACGACAGAGGTTCGTTCCAGGAAATTGCCGGCGCGCTTGGGCTGCCCTTCTTCGCCAAGCCGGCGCGCCAGGGCTCCTCCTTCGGCGTGAGCAAGGTGAATGACAGGGATGGCTTCGAGCAGGCTGTCGAAACGGCCTTCCGCTATGACGGCAAGGTGCTGATCGAGGAGTTCGTCGAAGGCCGCGAAATCGAATGTTCGGTGCTGGAGCAGGCCGACGGCTCGCTCACGGTGTCGCTCCCCGGCGAGATCATTCCGGCCGGCAAGCATGGCTTCTACACCTATGAGGCCAAGTATCTCGACGCCGACGGCGCGGTGGTCCAGGTGCCCGCCAATGTGCCGGCCGCTGTTGCCGACAGAGCCAAGGAGATGGCCGCGCAGGCTTTCCGGGCGCTCGGCTGCGAGGCCATGGCGCGCGTCGACTTCTTCCTGCGCGCCGACGGTTCGCTGCTGGTCAACGAGGTCAACACGCTGCCGGGCTTCACCGACATTTCGATGTACGCCAAGGCGCTGGCGGCGATAGGCATCGGCTACAGCAGGGTTATCGACGTGCTGATCGAGCACGCGCTGGCGAGGTATGCGGCACGGTGATCGGCCGATACCGTTCGGGAGCAGTCTCCGCCCGCGCTTGCTTCCGTGTGGAGGCCGGCGGCAATCTATGGCCGCTCCCGTACGGGGTCATGATTTATGATCCCGTACGGTAACAAGTAGCTTTGATTTCATTCCGGCAAAGCATATGCTCCCGTTCGGGAGCGGAATCATGACCACACAGACACCCCCGCCTGAAAGCGCTGTCGAAATTGCGCGCCGCGCCGCACGATCCGCTCCCGCCGAGCAGGGGGATTTATTCGGGTCGCTGGCGCCGGCCGTCCCGACTGACGGCGTTTCGAACAAGCATGACGGGAGCCTTGGTGACCTCCGCGATGAACCCAGGCCCGTCCGTGCGGCGCTGCCACGGCGGCTACCTCCGGTCCGCGATGATGCCGGGGACGCCTTGGCGCAAGCGGCCTTGCAGGGGAGCACCATAACGTCGCCGGCGGATCTCGGCCGGCTGGTGCGCGCGGCCCGCAAGCGGCGAGATTTCTCCCAGCAGCAGTTCGCCGATCTCGCCGGGGTCGGCCGGCGCTTCCTGTCGGAGTTGGAGAACGGCAAGCCGACGCTCGAACTGGGGAAAGTCCTGAAGGTCGCCGGCACCGCCGGCATTACGCTGTTTGCCAGGGACGGCTGACGGGCGCATCAGGCCCCGCCCGGCCAGCCAACGCCGGTCAATTCCCGCGACACGTCCCAAAGCCGGGAGGCGACGGCAGTGTCGCGCGCGTGGCGGCCTATCCTTGCCTCGCCTACCGCGCCCTTCAGTTCGAACAGACCTTGCGGACCGTAATAGCCGCCCGGCTTCGCGTCGGGCGCGGTCGCGGCGAACAGCGTCGGCAGCGTGCCTTGCGCGGCCGACTGCGAAAGAACCGGCGCGAGCAGCCTGCCCAGCCAATCGAGCCACGACGGCCGGCCGTCGTGGCCCAGGCGTGGCCCGCTGGTCTGCAGGTCGGTGAGAGCGTAGCCGGGATGTGCCGCATTGCTCAGCAAGCCCCAGCCGTTGGCGTCGCTGCGGCGCTGCAGTTCGAAGGCGAACAGGATCATGGCGAGCTTGGACTGCGCGTAGGCGGCCCAGGGCCTGTAGCGCTTTTGCCATTGCAGGTCGTCGAAATGGATCGCCGCCTGGATGCGGTGGGCGCCGCTGCTGAGATTGACGACGCGCGTCCTGCTTCCCTTGCGCAGCATCGGCAGCAGGCGTCCGGTCAGGGCGAAGTGGCCGAGATAGTTGGTGCCGAACTGCAGTTCGAAGCCGTCGGCGGTTTCGTGGCGGGTCGGCGGGGTCATGACGCCGGCATTGTTGACCAGCAGGTCGATCCCCTCCCATTCGCCGGCGAGCTGGCCGGCGAAGGCTTCGACAGAGGCGAGGTCCGCGAGATCGAGATGGGCATAGCGCACGACGGCGCCGGGAACCTCGGCCTGGACGCGGCTCAGCGCATCCTTGCCCTTGGCTTCGTTGCGTCCCGTCATCAGCACGTCCGCGCCGGCTTGCGCCAGCGCCAGCGCCGTCTCGTAACCAAGGCCGCCGGTGGCGCCTGTGATCACCACCTTGCGCCCCTGCTGGGGCGGGATGTCGTGCGTGGTCCAGGCGCTCATGAGTGGCTCTCCCGCGACAGGAACGAAAGGTCGACACCCTCGATATCGATGGAGGTGCTGACCGGTGCCCATTCCTTCGCCGCATGCTGGCGCGCGGCTTCGGCCTGGGCAAAGACATGCAAGGCGTCGCTGCCGAGAATCAGGTGAGCGGGCAAGGAATCGCGCCCGGCGAGATCGACGATGACATCGGCGACCTTTCGCGGGTCGCCAATGGCATTGCCGACATAGGCCTTGAGCATGCCCAGCACAGCGCCGACGGTTGGCTCATAATCGGGCAGCAAGGCCGGCGCGGCGGCCAAGGCGGTGGCTCCCCAATCGGTGCGCATGCCGCCCGGCTCGACCGAAATGACCTTGACGCCGAAGGGGGCGAGTTCCAGCGCCAGCACTTCAGTCAGGCCGCCCACCGCCCATTTTGCCGCCTGGTAGGCGCTGAGGCCCGGCGTGGCCGTCCGCCCGCCGACCGAGGAGATGTTGATGATATGGCCCGAGCGCTGGGCACGCATGACCGGGATGGCCGCGCGGGCAAGATTGACGACTCCGTGGAGGTTGGTCTCGATCTGCGCCCGGAAATCAGCCTCCCTGGTCTGCTCGAACGGGCTGATATGGCCGAAGCCGGCATTGTTGACGAGAACGTCGAGACGTCCGAACGTCTCCAGCGCAAAATCCACGGAGGCCTGCGCGGCGGCGGGGTCGGTGACATCAAGCGCAAAGCCGCGCAGATGCCCGGTGTAGCGGCTTTCGAGCTCCGCGAGGCGGGTGACATCGCGCGCCGTCGCCACGACGCTGTTGCCGGCGGCAAGCGCCGCCTCGGTGATATCCAGCCCCAGCCCGCGGGCGCTGCCGGTGATCAACCAGACTTTCGACATTGTCTTTTCCTTTCGGTGCGTTGGCAAATAAACGAGTGATTAGGCACTCATTCATTCATGTTGATTTGGTCGCGAATTTGCGGTGGTCATGATCCGCGTGGTGCTGCTTGAGGCCTTGCCCAGAGCTACTTGGACATACCGCTCCAGAAAAACGCGAAGCCGGTCTCCTTGTAGTGTTCGCGTTGCCGAGGATCGCGGGCGATGAATTCGAGCGTCGTCTCCGCGAGGGCCTCGAAAATGCCTCCGGCAAAGGCCATCGAGCAGCCCTTCGGCCCGCCATCGACGAGGCTTTCCTCGATCATCCTGTTAATATCGCCGAAGGCCGCGTTGCCCTGACGCCTGCTCTGCTCGGTGATCCGCTCCGAGACGCTGAGCTGGCGCATGGCTTTGCGCTTCATGGGGTGTTTCGCGCCCCAGTCGATGAAGTTGTTCCAGACGTGGCGGCTGCGCTCGCGCACGCTGGCCTGCGACGGATACGAAGTCAGCAAGGCGTTGCCGAGATCGGTCTTGATCTCGAGGTAGAGCTGGTTGAGCAACTCATCCTTGCTGGCGAAGTAGTTGAAGAGCGTGCCTTCGGAGAGGCCGGCCTCCCTGGCGATCTTGGCCGTGGCCGCGCCGGTTCCAAGCGTCGCCACCAGTTCGGTAGCCGAAGCCAGGATTGCCTGACGTTTTTCTTCGCTGAGAGGGCGTGCCATGTCCAAGCCATTTGAGTGAGTGGTCACTCATTTATTGACATGTGCACAAAATGTCAAGCGCATGGAGCCATTCGGACCGGCGCCCGTTGGGGGAGCAGCGCACAGCCGCCGGCCAAGGTTGCACGCCGGTTCAATATATCGGACCATGGCCATTGGCAGGGGAGAGGTACAAGGTGGCGAACAATCGTCGGAATGGAATGGCGTCGCAGGGGCTGGACGACATTCTTTCGGCCGCCGCGCCCCACCCGCGAACGTCACTGCCAAATGTGGCGACCACCGTCACCGCGGTGGCTGCGCTGTATTTCGGGCGCGAGGTGTTCCTGCCGATCGCCATTGCACTGCTGCTGACCTTCGCGCTCGCGCCCTTGGTTTCGGCGCTCAAGCGGGTGGGCATTCCCAGGATCGCGGCTGTCATCGCCAGCGTGCTGGCCGCCTTCGCGGCACTTGCCCTGTTCAGCTTCATCGTCGCCACGCAGGTCAGCGAACTGGCGCAGAACATCCCGGTCTATCAGACCAACATCCTGGCCAAGATCCGCTCGCTCAAGGAAACCGGGGTCGGGGGAGGGATCATTTCGAGATTGAGCGGCGTGGTCGAGCGTGTCGGCCAGGAGATCGACAGGCAGGACGCAACGCTGCCGGCCGCCACGCCCGACAAGCCGCCGCGCGTGCCGGTGCCCGTCGAAATCGTCGCGCACGAAAGGCCGCTCGAGGTCCTGCAGAACATCGTCGGTCCGCTGATCAGCCCGCTCGGATCGGCCGGGCTGATCATTGTCGTCGTCATCTTCATGCTGCTCGAGCGGGAGGATTTGCGCGACCGCTTCATCAGGCTTGTCGGCTATGGCGACCTTCACCGCACCACCGAGGCGCTCCAGGATGCCGGCAAGCGCGTGGGGCTCTATCTGCTCATGCAATTGGTGGTCAACACCGTCTACGCCATTCCCATCGCGATCGGGCTGTGGATCCTCGGCATTCCCAATGCCTTGCTTTGGGGGTTGCTGGCGCTGGCGCTGCGTTTCGTTCCCTATATCGGCCCCGCCATCGGCATGCTTTTGCCGCTGTTCCTGGCGCTGGCCGTGGCGCCCGGCTGGGGACTCGTCCTGTGGACGGCCGCCTTGTTCGTGGTGATGGAACTGGTCACCGGCAATGTCGTCGAGCCCTGGCTCTACGGTTCGCGAACCGGGCTGTCGCCGCTGGCGATCATCGTCGCGGCGATCTTCTGGACGTGGCTGTGGGGGCCGCTGGGGCTGGTGCTGTCGACGCCGCTCACCGTCTGCCTGGTGGTTCTGGGCAGGCACGTGCCGCAGTTCGAATTCCTCGACGTGCTGTTCGGCAACGAGCCCGTCCTGGAACCTCATGCGCGGCTCTACCAGCGGCTTCTGGCCGGCGATCCGGACGAGGCCACCGATCATGCCGAGGAGATGCTGGAAGAAAAATACCTGGTCGAGTTCTACGACAAGGTCGCCATTCCGGCCCTTCTGCTGGGCGAACGGGACCGTGTGCGCGGCGTCATGGGTGACCTGCAAAGACGGCAAGTGGCGGCCAGCGCCCTGGTGCTGGTGGCCAATCTGGAGGACGAAGCGAAAGAGGAAGCGGGTGAGGAGGATGAGCAGGCCGAGGAGGGGGGCGAGCCCGGCGACGCGGCCGATGAGGACGCGGCCGACCTGCCAGACGGCACCGGCCTGTCGGTGCTTTGCGCCGGCGGGCGAGGCGAACTCGACGATGCCGCGGCCGCGATGCTGGCGCAGGTCCTGGAAGTCCAGGGGGCGACCGCGCCGAAGGCGGGCTTTGCCGACATGGAACCCGCCAGCATCCGCCGGCTCGAACTCGAAGCCATCGACACGGTCGTGGTCGGCTTCCTCAACCGCGATTCCGTCAAGCACGCCCGCTTCCTGGTTCGCCGGCTGAAGCGGGCGAAGGCGGCACTTCGGGTGGGCATCGTGTTCTGGTCGGAGACCGGCAACGGCGACAAGGAAGCGGCCGCCAGGCTCGCCGAGGACATCAGCGCGGATTTCGTCGCGCACGGCATGGCCGGCGCGGTGACGGGCGCGCTGTCGAAAGAGCCGCCGATCGCGTTGAAGCTCGTCGCCAAACGGCGCGCGCGACGGCGGGCGGCTCCGAGGAAGGTGGCGGCCGCGGCGGCTGGCTAGGGATGAAACCCGACTGCCGCGAGCGACCGGGTGGGCGGGCTCTCCCGGTAAAGGTGCTGATGGCGGCCTCGCGCCGCATATCGGCCATTAAGGTCACCTTCGCCGTTCCTGAAAGCAGACACCGTCGGAGACCCAGCTGAGGTTGCTAGGTCGCCAGAAGATTGGCCCTTTCTTGGTCGCATCTGACAAAACTACGCCAGCCACCATAGGCGGAGATATCGGAAGCGTCAGTCAGGCCGGCGGTTTCTACCAGAAACCCCTTGGCCGCGCTGCCGTCCTCGAGTTCGATCGTTCCTACGCCCAGCGGTGGGGGGATGGCGGCGACGAACCGTCCGAAGGCATCCGGGTCAAGCCGCCAGACCTCGACGTCTATTCGCATGCCATCCCTGGATACCCGGACGAGGCCAGGCTTGGGCACGGATTGGCCGGCAAGAGCATAGAGCCGGTAGGCAGGTGTGGTTTTCGTTACTCTCGAGAATTGGGCGCCTAGATCCCTTAGCTGACCGTTGAGCGGCATCCCCGAAAGATGCGCGCCGACCACCACCAGATCGATCGTCTGATCCTGCGCAATGTTGCCAGGCAACGCACTTCCCGGCTGCGGCCAGCCGGTCGCGCCAAGCGGCAGTCCGCTTGCGGCATGGATGTCGCGCGCAAGTGCCGCCGTCAGCCAATCTTTGCCTGCCGTGCCGAGCAAGGTCACGCTCATCGGCAGCCCGTCATGGCGCTTGCCGGTCGGCACGGCGATGCCGCACATGTCCAGCAGATTGACGAAATTGGTGTAGGTGCCGAGCCGGCTGTTGGTGGTGATCGGATCGGCGAGCACGGCATCCAGCGCGTAATGCGTCGGCGCGGTCGGCACGCAGAACAGGTCGACCGAGGCGACGGCCGAAGCGAGCTTCGCCTTACAGGCCTGCAGCGCATAGAGACCCTTGAAGGCATCGGCCGCCGACAGGCCGCGCGCACCGCCGATGATTTTCCGCGTCACCGGATGCATGGCGGCCTCGTTGGCATCCATGAAGTCGCGGACCGCGGCGTAGCGTTCGGCCACCCAGGCGCCTTCGTAGAGAAGACTGGCTGTGGCGTAGAAATCGCTGAACGGGATTTCGACCAGCCGGCAGCCAAGCGTTTCCAGAAGGCCAAGGGCCGTCTCGAAGCCGGCCTGCATCGAGGCGTCACCGAAGAACTTCAGGTCGCCTTTCGCAGGCACACCGACGCTCAGCACCGGCGGGCGCGCGGCAAACGCCGGCACCTTGATGGCGCGCGAATAGGCATCGGCGGCATCCTTGGCCGCCGCGACACCAAACACCGCATAGGCGTCGTCGACGGTGAGCGCGAACACCGAGATGCAATCTAGCGTACGGCAGGCCGGCACAACGCCGGCGGCCGAAAGTGCGCCGACAGTCGGCTTCAGCCCGACGATGTTGTTGAGGCCGGCAGGGATGCGGCCGGAGCCGGCGGTGTCGGTCCCGAGCGCGAAGGAGACGATGCCGCGCGCTGTCGCCACCGCCGATCCTGACGAGGAGCCGCCGGGCACCAGGCTGGCATCGACGGCGTTCCTCGGGATCGGATAGGGCGTGCGCACGCCGACCAGTCCGGTAGCGAACTGGTCGAGATTGGTCTTGCCCACCACCAGCGCGCCGGCTGCCTTCAGCCGCGCCACCACGGTGGCGTCGTGCTCCGGCACGTACGCATATTCGGCGCAGGCTGCCGTGGTCGGCATTCCCGCGACATCGATGTTGTCCTTGACCGCGAACGGCACGCCCCACAACGGCCTGCCCGCCGGATCGAACGGTCCGAGCTTTTGCGCCTGCGCCAGCATCTGTGCCTTGGCGGCGAGATGAATGAAGATGCCGGGATCGTCGGCTGCCGCGATGCGGGCGTGAACGGTATCGATCATGTTGGCAACACTGACACCGGCCGCATAGGCCGCATGCAGACTGCCGATGTCGAAGCGGATCTCGCTCATGTGGCCTCCCCCAGAATGATCACCGGCAGATCCCACTGAATCAACACCACGCAGCCGTCCTTCGTCCACACCGAATGCTCGGTCCCGACCGGGTTCAGGATGACGCTGCCCGCGGGATAACAGCCATTCTCGTCGCTCTGCGTGCCCTGGAGCACGACGATGGTTTCCAGCCCGACGTGGCGATGGCGCGGCACGCCGGCGCCGGCCCGGTAGTCGAGGATCGCGACCGACGGCTCGACCGGTCCGCCCTTGAGCAGCCAGTGCACAGTGATGCCCTCGCGAAAAGGCTCGAACGCCAGGTCGCGCCAGCCGCCATCGACGAGGCCGGCAAAACTCAGATTAGCCATTGGCAAGTCCCTGCAGCACCTGGTCGGTCGTCGCCGTCCAGCCGACAATGGCGCCCTGTGCGCGGATCATGGCGATGGCGGCTGCCTTGAACTCGGGAAAATAGCTTTCCGTCGCGTCCTCGGCGAGCAGGCACTCATAGCCGCGATCATTGGCCTCGCGCATCGTCGTCTGCACGCAGACCTCGGTGGTGACGCCGGCGAAAACCAGTTGCTGGGCGCCGAGATGCTTCAGTTCCTCACTGAGCCTGGTCGCATAGAACGCCCCCTTGCCGGGCTTCTCGATGATGATCTCGCCGGGCAGCGGCGCCAATTCGTCGAGGATGGCCGTTCCCGGCTCGCCGACGATCAGCACCCGGCCCATCGGGCCGACATCGCCGATGCGGATCGACGGATTGCCGCGGTCGCGCTTGGCCGGCGGCAGGTCGGAGAGGTCGGCGCGGTGGCACTCCATGGTGTGGATCACCGGCAGTCCGGCGGCGCGGAACCCTTCGATCAGCCGCTTCACCGTCGGTACGATCGCCGTGATCCGGCTGACATCGTTGCCCAGGCTGGCGCCGAAGCCGCCCGGCTCGGCGAAGTCGCGCTGCATGTCGATGACAACCAGCGCCATCGTGACGGGCTTGAACGCAAAGGCGAATGGCTGCGCGTCGATTTCAGCCATCAGTGATGCCCCGCCATATGCTCGCCGATGGTCTGCACGCTCGCTCTGGCGATCGGCGTCTCATAGACCAGAGCACCGTCCGACATGACAAAAATGCGGTCCGACAGTTCCAGCAACTCGTCGAGGTCCTCCGACATCAGCAGCACGGCGGCACCCGCATTGCGCGCCTTCATGATGCGGGCGCGGATTTCGGCCACCGCCGAGAAGTCGAGGCCGAAGCATGGGTTGGAGACGATCAGCAGGTCGACCTCGCCGGTTAGTTCGCGCGCCAGCACCGCACGCTGCACATTGCCGCCCGACAGCGAGGCGATGGGCGAGGACAGCGATGCGGTCTTGACCTTGAACTGTTCGACCAGTCGGCCGCTGAACGCGCGGATGGCGCCGGCGCTAATCCAATTGACCGGCTTGCCATTGCCGTCGATGTCGAAGGTCCGGAACGAGATGTTTTCGGCCACCGTCATTTTCGGTGCGCAGGCATTCTTCAGCGGCTCCTCGGGAATGAGCCGCACATTGAGCACCCGCGCCTCGGCGCGCGTCGCCGCATAAGCTTCGCCGCGCACCAGCACTTCGCCGGCGTCGCGCGGCCGCTGGCCGGCCAGCACTTCCAGGAATTCCTTCTGGCCGTTGCCGGAAATCCCGGCAATGCCTACGATCTCGCCCGAATGTACGCCGAGATCGGCGATGTTGATCGACTTCAACCCGGTGCGGTCCGGCGCCTTCAGCGACTTGATCTTCAGCACCGTCTCGGCATCGGCCTTGGGCGCCGTGCGACTGTCGAGCGCCGCGATCGGCTGGTCGCCGATCATCATCGCCGCCATCGCCTTGTGGTCGAGGTCGGCAACGCGGCCGGTTCCGGTGAGCTTGCCCTTGCGCAGCACGCTGACATCGTCGGCAAACGCCGTGACCTCATGGAATTTGTGCGAGATCATCAGCACGGTGAGGTCGCCGGCCTTGGTCATGTCGCGCACCAGCCCCAGCACCTCCTGTGCCTCACCGGGCGTCAGCACCGAGGTCGGCTCGTCCAGAACCAGGAAGGAGCGGCCGAGATAGAGCTGCTTGATGATTTCGAGCTTCTGCTTCTCGCCGGCGGCAAGCTCCGCCACCTTGACATTGAGCGGCAGCTTGAACGGCATGCGCTCCATGAACACGGCGAGCTCGGCGCCCTCCTTGCGCCAGTCGATAACGCCCGGCACCTTCTCGCGCGCGATGACAAGGTTCTCCGCTCCCGTCAGCGACGGCACCAGCGTGAAATGCTGGTAGACCATGCCGAGCCCAAGCGCCGAGGCGTCCCTGGGGCTGGCGATCTTAACTTCGCGCCCGTCGACCACGATGTCGCCGGAGGTCGGGTGATAAAAACCCATCATGCATTTGACCAGGGTCGACTTGCCGGCGCCATTCTCGCCGAGCAGCGCGTGGAAGGAGCCTGCCGGCACCTTCACCGAAACGCCGTCCAGCGCCGTGAAGCCGCCGAAACGCATGGTCATGCCGATGGTTTCGACGCCGACGGCTTTTCTGATGCTGTCACTCATCGCCGCCTCCTCACGGCAGCTGCGCGACGAGCACCTTCGAATTCGACACCGTGCCGAAAACGCCGCCCTGCATCTTGATCATCTTGATCGCCGCCAGATGGTTTCCGTAATCGGTCGCCCCGCAGCAATCCTCCAGCATCATGCACTCATAGCCACGGTCGTTGGCCTCGCGCATGGTTGTGTGCACGCAGACATCCGTGGTGATGCCGGTGAGCACGATGTTCCGGATGCCGCGCTGGTTGAGGATCAGCTCCATGTCGGTGGCGCAGAACGAGCCCTTGCCGGGCTTGTCGATGATCGGCTCGCCCTCGATCGGATAGAGGTCGGGGATGATGTCCCAACCCGGCTCGCCGCGCACCAGGATGCGCCCGCACGGACCGGCATCGCCAATGCCGGCATTGATGCGGCGCGAGCGCCAGCGCTTGTTGGCCGGCAGGTCGGCGAGATCGGGGCGATGCCCCTCGCGCGTGTGGATGATGGTGTAGCCCTTGGCCCGCATCGCCGACAGCACCGACTTGATCGGCTCGATCGGCGCGCGCACCAGCGACAAATCGTAGCCCATATGGTCGACATAGCCGCCCGGCCCGCAGAAATCGGTCTGCATGTCGATGATGATCAGTGCCGTGTTGTCGGGCCGCAGATCGCCATTGTAGGGCCACGGATAGGGCTCGGCATCGATCGTATGCTGGGTAATTTCGACTCTGGCGTTCACGGGCAAAACTCCAGTCATTTGGTGATAGACAGTTCGCCCGGCGCGCCCGCGAGCGAGCGGGTCGGCGACGAGGTGGCGATCATGATGATGAGGGTTAGGATGTAGGGGGCGGCGTAAAACAGGTAGTAGCCTTGGGTCACGCCTACAGATTGCAGCGCCGGGCCGAGCGCGCCGGCCCCGCCGAACAGAAGGGCGGCGGCAAAGCATCCCAGCGGGTTCCAGCGCGCGAAGATGACCAGCGCCACCGCCATCAGCCCCTGGCCCGACGAGATACGCTCGGTCCAGCTGCCGGGATAATAGAGCGACAGATAGGCGCCGCCGATGCCGGCCAGCGCGCCGCCGACGCCGGTGGCCAGCAGCCGTATAGTGTCGGGGTTGAGGCCCATGGCACGTGCCGCGTCCGAACTGTCGCCGACGACGCGCACGATGAGGCCGGCGCGGGTGTTGCGGAACGCCCACCACAGGATGACCGAAAGCACGGCCCCAATGAGAAACAGCACGTTGACGTCGAGCGCGGCCTGAACCTGCGGAATGTCCGACCAGCCGCCGAAGGGAATGGCCGGCAAATTGGGCGCCTTGGGCTTGATGAATGGCTTGCCGAAGAAGAAGGCGAGGCCCGAGCCGAACAGCATCAGCGCGATGCCGATGGCGATGTCGTTGACCTTCGGGAATTTGCAGATCCAGCCGTGGAACAGGCCGAAGCACAGTCCGGCGAAGGCCGCGGCAAGCAGGCCGAGCCAGGGCGAATTGGTCTTCACCGCCACCGCATAGGCGGTCATGGCGCCGAAGACGAGCGTGCCTTCAAGGCCCAGATTGATACGACCGGAGCGCTCGGTGATCGCCTCGCCCAACGAGACGAAGATGAACGGAGTGGAGACGCGGATGGCCCCGCCCAGTATGGCCAGCGGCACGCCCCACAGGCCGATCTCGGTAGCGCCCATCAGGAGGCTCCTTTCCAGAGATCGGGATTGAAGGCCTTAAAGCGGCCGTAGAAGGTTTCGCTGAACAGGATGACGATGAAGATCATGCCTTGCAGCACCAGCACCGTGGCGTCCGGCAGATCCATGCGGCGCTGGATCAGCCCGCCCGAGGCATCGATGCCGCCAAGCAGGATGGCGACGGGGATGATGGCCAGCGGGTTGTGGCGGGCAAGGAAGGCGACGAGGATGCCCGTGTAACCATAGCCGGCCGCCAGCGAGGCGTTGGCGCTGCCTTGCACGGCGGCGACTTCCAGCATGCCGGCAAGCCCGGCGAACCCGCCGGCGAGCGCCGTGAAGCCAACGATCAGAGGCCCGACCGCAAGCCCTTGCACTTGGGCCGCCCGCACATTGCCGCCGGCGATGCGCGCGGCAAATCCCCAGCGGGTCTTTTCGATGAGCACCCAGGAGAGAATGCAGGCGACGACGCCGACGACCAGCCCCCAATGCACGTCCATGCCCGGAATGTTGCCGATGCGGTACATGTCCGCCAGCGGCTGCGTCGACGGCTTGTTGAGCGAGGCCGGGTCACGTAGCGGCCCTTCCACCAACTGGTTCATCAGCGCGATTGCGATGTAGGCCATCAGCAGGCTGGAAATGGTTTCGTTGACGGCCCGGTAGTGGCGCAGCGCGCCGACGGCACCGATCCAGATGCCGCCGGCGGCCATGCCCGCCACGCCCATGGCAAGAATGACGATGAAGGAAGGCGCGCCGCTCAGCGCAACGCCGATGGCCGCGGCGCCGACGCCGCCGAGCACGATGGCGCCCTCGCCGCCGATGACGACGAGCCCAAGTCGCGCCGGCAGCGCCACGCACAGCGCCGCCAGAAGCAGCGGTGCGGCCCGCGACAGCGAGTTCTGGATCGAGAACCACGAGCCGAAGCCACCCCGCCACATGGTCTCGTAAAGCAGGATCGGCGACTTGCCGACAGCCAAGATGAACAGGCTGAACAGCGCCATGCCGACGACAAGTGCCGCGAGCGGAATGACGAAGGCCTCCGCCCGCCTCGCGATCCATTCCAGCGCCGGAGGATATCCCCTGGCTCCGAACAATGCCGGCATGCCGGCTCCTGTCACCGTATTAGCCATCGACCCGTTCCCCTCAAGATTAGGCGGTCGAGCCGACGACCCCGTCGACCAGATAGTCCATGCTTTCGAGTTCGATCGCGGTCTCCGGGAAGGCTTGGCCCGCGGTGGCCACGACTGCCCCCTTGTTGCTCTTCAGCGGACCCTTGATGACGGCGAAGCCGCCCTTCATCATTTCGGCCAGCGTGGCGTCGAACTGCTTGCGCGCCGGCTCGCCGACGGCGGGGCCGAGAGGGCTCATCTTGACGAAGCCGTCGGCGAGGCCGCCACGCGTGAAGTTGGGCAGCTGCGTGCCGGCCGTCAGCTCGTCGACGAACATCTTGTAGACCTTGGCCCAGTTCCACTCGGCGCCGGTGAGATATTTTTCCGGCGCCAGCGGGCTCTGGTTGGCGTGATAGCCGCAGACGAAGGCGCCGCGCCCGGCTGCCGTCTCGACCACCACTTTCGGGCTGTCGACATGGCAGGTGATGACGTCGGCGCCCTGGTCGACCAGGGCGTTGGTGGCTTCTGCTTCCTTGACCGCCAGCGACCATTCGCCGGTGAAGATGACCTGGCAAGTGATGGTCGGATCGACCGAGCGCGCGCCGAGCAGGAAGGAGTTTATGTTCAGCAAAACCTGCGGAATCGGTTTGGCGGCGACGAAGCCGAGCTTCTTGGTCTTCGATGTGTGGCCGGCGACGACGCCGTTGAGATACTGGCCCATGCCGATATAGCCGAAATAGGAGCCGGCATTCATCGGATGCTTGGCCTTGTCCCACATGCCGCCGCAATGGCGGAACTGCACGTCGGGAAACTTTTTGCACATGGCCAGCATGTGTGGATCGAAATAGCCGAACGAGGTCGGGAAGATCAGCGAGGCGCCATCGAGATTGATCATCGATTCCATCGTCTTCTGGACGTCGACCGTTTCCGGCACGTTCTCTTCCTCGACGATGGTGACGCCCTCGATGCCCTTCAGCACCGCCGCACCTTCGGCATGCGCCTGGTTGTAGCCATAGTCATCCTTCGGTCCGACATAGATGAAGCCGACGGTAGCGGTGGCGGCAAAGGCCCGGGAGATGGGAAAGGCCGCGGAGGCAAGCCCGAGCGCCGCCCCGGCGGCGGAGGTCTTGAGCAACTGGCGACGGCTAAGCATGAATTTGTCGGTCATCTCTTATGCTCCCCTATAGGACCCTTTTCCGGGTCGGTTAACGCCTTCTCAACAAAGTGCATGCAATCACTGTGCCAGTTGGGATTGATAAATTTATCTAATAAAATCAATGACACTTTTAACGCACTATGCACAAGCGAGAGGCAATTGCATGCACTTTTTGCCTTGAAAACAGCCAATTTGACAGGAAGATTAAAACATAGGCATAGAGAATGCGACTGAGTCGGGATCGTGCCGTCCAGCCAGTTGATTTCATGGCAGCCAACGCATGGGAGGCGAGACAGATATGTCGGGAAAGCGCAGCTTGATCCGGTCGGGCACGACCGTAGATCAGATGGTGCGGGCGATCGGCGACCGCATCGTCACCGGCGTGCTGCGTCCAGGCGAAAAGCTCGACGAGGTTTCGCTTGCCATCCGCTTCGAGGTCTCACGCACGCCGGTTCGCGAGGCGCTCGGCCAACTCAGCGCCATGGGTCTGGTCGAGCGGCGACCCAACCGGGGCGCCATCGTCGCAGTCGTTACGCAGGAGCATCTCGCCTCAATGTTCGAAAGCATGGCCGAGTTGGAAGGGATATGCGCGCGCTTCTGCGCAGAACGCATGACCGGCGGCGAGCGCCGCGCGCTGGAGGTCGAGCATCAGGCCTCGGCCCGCCTGGTGCGGCTGGGCGCCCAGGAAGACTACGAATATTTCAACACCGAATTCCACAGTCGGCTTTATCGCGGCGCTCACAGCACCCACATCTACGAACTGACCGTGATGACGCGTAGCCGGCTGGCGCCGTTCCGGCGGGCGCAATTCAGGCTTTCTGGTCGACTCGCCAAGTCTTGGCAGGAGCATGACGCCATCGTCACCGCGATCTTGCGCGGCGACGGCGCAACCGCTGGAGCAGCAGCAAAGGACCATGTCTCGATCGTCAGCGAGGCGAGCGCTGTCTTTGCCCTCGGCGAACAGCCGAAGGACGCAAGCCCGGCGATGCCGTTCACCGCCAGCTGACAAAGCAAAGCTTGCCGGACGGCAGGACTGGCGCAAAGCGGCCGAGGGGCCAAAGGCCGGTTAGTCGGAGATCTTAGTCGCAGCAAGCGGAACGTCCGCTAAGGCTTTTCGGACGCCAGAAGCTGCCCGTCCACTATCGGCCCCAAAGGCGACATCACAACATCGGCCTCGGCAATATCCGCTTCCTGCCGATCTCCACCATCTCTACCGGTCCACCATCGCCATGCCACGCTCGCCATAGCGTGGGCCGGCGATCTTCCCTGGCGCGAGCGCCTCGTCGAGCGCGGCCATTTCGGCGGCGTCGAGCTTCAGCGAGGCGGCGGCGATGTTCTCCTCCAGGTATTTTGTCCGCTTGGTGCCGGGGATCGGCACGATATCGACCGCGAAATCGCTTCCCTTGTACAGCAGCCAGGCGAGTGCGACCTGACCCGGCTTGACGCCTCGGGCCGTTGCCACGTCGCGCACCGTGCCGGCCGCCTCGACGTTGGCGTCGTAATTCCTGCCCTGGTAGCGCGGGTCGTCGCGGCGGTAGTCGCCTTCGGGATAGTCCTCGGCGCGCATGACGTCGCCGGTGAGAAAGCCACGGCCGAGCGGCGAGAACGGCACCAGGCCGATGCCGAGTTCACCGAGCAGCGGGATGATCTCTGGCTCCAGATTGCGCTCCCACAGCGAATATTCGCTTTGCACCGCCGAGACGGGATGCACGGCATGGGCGCGGCGAATGTTGGCGCTGCCTGCCTCCGACAGGCCGAAGAAGCGAACCTTGCCCTCGTCAACCAGCTTGCCGACCGCGCCGGCGACATCCTCCATCGGCACCGCCGGGTCGACGCGGTGCTGGTAGAGGAGGTCGATATGGTCGGTTCCGAGCCGGCCGAGCGAGGCGTCCACAACGTCTCTGATATGGCCGGGCCGGCTATCGACCCCAACCTGCTTGCCGTTTTCGATGCGGAAACCGAATTTGGTGGCGATGGTGACATGGCCGCGCTTGCCCTTCAGCGCCCGGCCGAGCAGGGCCTCGTTGCCGTACGGGCCATAGACCTCGGCGGTATCCAGGAAGGTGCAGCCGAGTTCGATGGCCCTATGCAGCGTGGCGATGGATTCGGCTTCGTCCGCCGGACCGTAGGACTGGCTCATGCCCATGCAGCCGAGGCCGATAGCCGAGACTTGCAGCCCCTGGCTGCCGAGTTTTCGCGTGGCAAGGGTCATGGCAGGGCGTCTCCGGTTAAAGGCTTCCCGGATCATATAGGGCGCCTGTCGGCACTGTCCCTGGATTACTGCATCGATGCGGATTGACCGAGATCGACTGGGGTGATCGCGCTCTCCTCGTCATCCTCGACGAGATGGTTTCCAAGCACAATCAAGCCACTGTTCAAGGCGTCGAATTCGATCGCCGCGCCAAGCAGTTGGGCGGCCTGCAGCACCAGGTGTTCAATGTCCTCAAGGGCGACGTTCTCGACCAGATTCCTCATCCGGACCTGTTCCGCCGTCGCCGAGATGTTGACGATCCCAGCCGTCTTGAATGCCTTCTGGACCGCTGAATGGACGTCGTCGCGCAAGCGCGTGGAGTAATCGTACCGCATTGAAACCTCCCAAGGGGAACGGTTTTCTGTCAAGATCGAAACATGAGCCCAGCGTGACGGGATGACAAGTAAATTTCCATAAAATACATAAATAAATCAATTAGTTATGATAGTTACAGGAATGTGTGTCCGGCGTTTGATACGCATCATGAGCCTGATACGCGGAGCGCTCACTGGCCGATCTTGACGTGTGACACGCACTACCCCAATTATAGAATAATGAGTTAGATACTAACTCGCTGTATTTTTAGTCTTGAGCGAGAGGCGCACATGGCTGAACTGGAACGGCCCGAACGGCTGCAAATCATGCTCACCGCCGACGAATTGGCGGCCTTGGAAAACTGGCGATTCGAGAAGCGCATGCCAAGCCGCTCGGCCGCGGTCAGGGAGTTGTTGCGACGTGGCCTTGCCTCGGATGGCTTCCTGACGGCCGAGCAGGGCGTCAAATCGCAAGACTTCGGCGTGCTGCCCGAGAGCGACGGCAAGATAAACGATCGGCCTTCGGAGTGAAATCCGTTTCGGTCGTGACGCGCGGCCCGTACGGATTGTCCTGGGGCGAGATTGCCTTGATCCGTTTGCGCGCTACCTCATGCAAATGAGCGATATCGTGGCGGCGACAGCTGACATCGGAGCAACCAACCAAAAACAGAGCGCGACCGCGGATGCGCGCCTTGCGGCGATCATCGATTCCTCTTTCGACGCCATCATCAGCAAGGATCTGAACAGCATCGTCACCAGCTGGAACCTGGCGGCCGAACGCATGTTCGGCTACAGCGCCGAGGAAGCGATTGGCCGGTCGATCGTCATGCTCATTCCCGATCACCTCAAGAGCGAGGAAATAGAGATTATCAGCCGGGTTCGCGCCGGCGAGCGGGTGGCCAGCTACGAGACGACGCGAAAGCGCAAGGACGGGGCGCTTATTTCTGTCTCGCTGACGGTTTCGCCGATCAAGAACGCCAATGGCGAGATCGTCGGCGCCTCGAAGATCGCCCGCGACATTTCCGCAGCCAAGGAGAGCGAGCGCAAGATCAGGCTGCTGATGCGAGAGGTCAACCATCGCGTCAAGAACCAGTTCGCGGTCATCCTGTCGATGGTCCGGGAGACGAGCAAGCGCTCGAATGACCCGCACGAGTTCGAGGAACTGATCCGTGCCCGCATCATGGCGCTTTCGCGTTCGCATGATCTGCTTGTCACCTCGGAATGGGCCGGCGCCAGCCTGTTCGACCTGATCCAGGAACATTTGAAGCCTTTCGGCCGCGAGGAGCAGATCCTGCTCTCCGGTCCGGTCCTGACGCTGCAGTCGAACGCGGTGCAGAATCTCGGCATGGCTTTCCACGAGCTCGGCACGAATTCGTCCAAATATGGCGCGCTTGGCAGCGAAGACGGCCGGATCGAAGTCACCTGGACGATCGGCTCCGGCACCCACGATGCCGGCGGCTCGGGCGAGCGTGAGTTCCAACTGCTTTGGAACGAGACATCCGCGCCCCGTCCCGACGACAGACGCGAAGAGACCACGCGCAAGGGATTCGGCACCGTCGTCCTGCAGCGGGTGGCGCCGCAGTCGCTTGGGGGCTCCGCCGTCCTCGAGCGGTCCGCGGGGCATCTCAGATGGCAGCTGGCCGCGCCGCTGGCAGCGATCATCGTGCCGCAACCCGGCACCGAGCCCGATGACGAAGCGCGCGGCTTCGGCATCTGACGCCCGTCAGAGACCTTGGTGTCGCGCTTATCCGACGGCGGGCACCTGCCGATGGCAATCGCGGAGCATGCGCGATGCGCGTAATAACGAGCGCTGCTCACGCGGCGCTGCGCTCAGGTGGGGCGGCAGGTTTTTTCCGCCGCCCCGGCCTGCCGGTCACCGATGATGCGGGAGATGCCTCTCGGCATCGACTTCTCCAACGGTGAAGCTCTGGAAGCCCGGCATGAGCTGCCATATGGCTGCAAGGCCTATGATCAGATAGGCAAGGCGGGCCAGCATGGCGCCCCCAAGGATCGTGCCGATTATATCATGGCCGGTCACAGCCATGGCCAGCCAGTTGAGGCCGCCAAGGATGATGAGGGCGAGCGTGACGAGATTCATGATGCGCATAAACGCCTCCTGATGTTGCCTGACAAAAAGACGCCTGCAAAAAAACGCCTGTCGTTTCAGTCGGTTCCATCGATCACGAGATTGTGAATAGGGACCGCGGCCCGTGAATTCGGGCGGCGACCGGTTCCCATTCGACCAGCCAGTTCCTACTCGACCAGTATGTGCGCTTCGCGCGCGGCCTCGACAAAGGCCTCCCTGGCGGTATCGGGGGACATGTCGCCGCTGGTCGCCCGGCGGCAGGCGCGCAGCGCGGACTGATGTTTCAGGCTACCGGCATCGCGCCAATGGGTCGTGAGCAATTCGATGGCTTGCTGCGTGTTGGACAGGTTGCGGGTTGCACCGGTGACACCGACAGAAACCACCACGGGTTTGGAAAACCAAGCGGTCTGCATTGGAACCTCGACGGCGTTGCGGATATTGAACGTTCGCGTCGGCGCAAAGTTTCATCCCTGCCAGTCACTGTCGCGTGAGGCTCGGTGGTGGCCGTCGGCGGCGACGGCAACCATCCCCCGACCGGCGGCGGGCAGGGCTAGAGGATGTTGGTCGTCACCTCGACGATGATCGCTGCGCCATCCAGTGTCCCGTCGGGGACATGCACGACGCGCGAAACCCGCAGGTCCTGCGGGCTTCCGTCGACCGACAGCGAAACGCTTTCTCCGATCCTGGGCACCGCCTGGAAAATTGCGTCGGTGGCGTCCGGCCGGTTGTCGATGGAAATGCGGCAGTTGACGGTCATGAAATGCCTCCTGTGTCTGGCCATGCCAGGTCGTCAACGCGGGGTCCATGAAATGGTTTCAGGAGCACCGGTTCCAAAACCGGGAGTTCGTAGACGCAATTCCATGGGATAACCGTTTCACGGTTTCCCGGAATTGCTCCAGCCGGTCGAAGACTGGTTCCCGCTCATGGGCTCGAACCACGATTCACGCCTTCAAAGGGCGCTGTCCTACCATTAGACGAAGCGGGAGAAGCTGGAACGGTTATGGCGCCAGTACGGCGAAGCGTCAATTCGGGAAGTTGTTGACCGGCTCTTCGCAGCGATAAACCGGGCAGTGTCCGTCGCGCGCCGGAATATAGGCCGACATCGGCACTTCCGGCCAGTCGCATTCATTGCCGAACTGCCTGACATAGCGGTCATAGGTGTTCGGGCCGGTGGTCAGCACCACCGCGCGGCGGCTCTGGATCATGGCCTGGACTTCGGCGCAGTTCATGGAACGGCTGTCGGGCCGCGCCTCGGCCAGACCGGTTGCCGCAAGCACGGTGCCCAAGGTCATCAACAAGATTCGAAAGCGAACCGATATCATTGTTACCTCTTCTAACGCGGTTTCGGTCGAAAGCCGCTTCACTTTTGCCGGAGGATCCCCGAGCGGGCTCTCATTGTCCACAGAACTCATCCTTCGTCCCGCCGGTTCCGCGACAGGCCAAGCATGAGGCCTGAACGCGGCGCGGCCATCGGCGCAACCAAATCGCGTGTCGCGCATTGCTGGGAATGGACAGGAAAGCTTACGAAACACCGCGGTGGTGGCCCGGAGACGAGGGCCGCGAGGCGATGTGCTGTTCCTTCTGCGGCGGCCGCGACCACCGCTATGAGGAGTGCCCGCAAAGGCCGGACCCGCCGGCTGCCCCGTCCGAGGACGATGCCGGGGAAACCCGCTGATCCGGTTTGCAGGTGGGCCGACGTCCGCCTTGATCCTATCACCGCCTTGGATGCCACCTTTTGCGCCGACAGGCGTTGTCCCTGCGAAAGGAAGGTCGCCACGGGGCGGCCGCGCAGGAGAAGGAGGCCGAGATGAAACCTCTCGCCATCGCGTCCCTGATGCTGGTGTTGGCAGCGCTGCCGGCGGCGGCACAGACGGATCAGCTGCAGAACCCGGCCCAGCAAGCCGACAAATGCCGTGTCCAGCCGGCGCAAGGCAAGCAGCCGTCCGGCGACGGCAATCTGACTGAAAAGCTCAATGATTGCGGCGGGGTGCTGAAGCCGCCGGCCACCGGCGACCAGGGAATGGCGGCGCCAGCGCCCGACCAAGGCAACACGCCGGTGATCAAGCCCGGCCAAGTGCCGGCGCAGCCGCCGTCCAAGTAGAAGCCAGGCTGGCGGCTTTGCCGCCGGGGTAATGGAACCTCACAGATCGGGAAACGTTTCCTTAACGAATCGGATTTGAAAGGACGGGAAACTTGAGGGATATTGCTAACACAGCCACGTTTATTGCCACCATCGCAATCGTGATCGTCCTTATGCTGATGGCGCCGAAGAGTTTCGGGTTCGAAACGTCTCATCCTATCGTGGATGGCGACCTGCCGGCCCAATAAAAGACCCGCTCCGCAAAAAAGCAGGCGAGGGCATCGCCTGCTTTTTTGTCAGGCGAAACCGCTTCACAGTTTCCTGGAATGTTCTAGCGAACCAGAACGCCGGCGTGATCGCACAGCGCGGTGAAGGCTTCCTGCGCCTGTGCCGCGCCGTCCTTGTTTTCCAGCGCCGCCTCCACCTTCTCGCGCGCGGCCTGGTAGAAGGGACCGCGGCTGGCATGCGGCCAGTCGATCAGGATCTCGCTGGCGTCCTGAAGGCTCACCACCTCACGGATCGTGTCCGAGCCGTGCGGTTTGATGCGCATTGGTGTCGACAGCATCACATCGGCCATTGTTTTTCCCGCCCCATTTGTTTTCAGTTATCGGAGGATGTCTGCTTCGCGCGCGGCATCGATCATGGCCCGCATCGCCTTTTCCGGCGGCGTCCAGCCATCCAGCGCATCGCGGCAGCTGCGCAACGCCGCCCGGTATCGCCGGCCCTGGCCGGACGGCCAGTCGCCGAGGCATTCCAGGCCCTCCCAGGCGCTGCGCACCACGCGCTCGCGCTCGGGGGCAAATTTCAGGCGGATCGGTCGGGGAAACATCTTGTCGTTCAACTGAAGTCTCCGTGACGGGTAGGTTTGGCCCGCGGTCCGAGGAAACCGCGGCATGCCTAAGGGGCGCCGGATAACGTCGCTGGCAGGGGAGGGTTCCAGGCCCGAAGGATCAATTTTCAGTCGCCAGCGACGGCGTCCGACAAAGGTCGCGGCGCGGGCGGATCGGCGTCTTCGGCCCGCGGCCGGTCATGCTCGAATTGCTCCGCGCCCGGCAAGGCGTGCAGCCAGGTCTCGCGGCGGCTGATCCACAATTCATATTCGGGCGCAAGGTCGGTCGGCACGACGTCGAGGCTTCCAAGCATGATTTCGGCCTCGGTGTCGCCGACCCAGGCCACGCGGCCGCCACAGGTCGGGCAAAAGCTGCGCGTCCCGTAAGTGGCGACTTCGCCCGATGTCTCGAAGGCATCGCGCGGCCAGATGGCAAAGGCCGAATAGACCGAGCCGCCCGCCTTGCGGCAGTCCTTGCAATGACAGAGGCCGACCCGCGTCGGCTGACCGGTGACGACGAAATGCACGCCGCCGCACAGGCAGCTGCCGGTCCTGCGTATGGTGTCGGACATGGTCGCGGCCCTCCGTTCTCGCGGCTCGCGGCAGCCGCCCTCTATCCGCGCGCCGCCATATGGTTGTCGAGCTTCTTGCGCGAAGGTCCGTAGCGCTTGATGATGGTCTGGGCTTCGCTCTGCGGGATGCCGTATTTGCGGGCAAACGCGGCAACCTCGTAGGTTTCCTCGCTCGAAACCAGCTTGCGGTCCTGTTTGATCTTCGATTTGTCGTCAGGCATGGCGGGCCTCGCTTTCTGTCAGCCGCATGGTCGCGCGGACATTGTACCACGCGATGCCGCGATCAGACATAACAGCGATCGGCGCTGCTGGTTCCATGACGGCGGATCGCCCCGGCAGGAACGGCTTGCAAGCCGTTGTTCAGGCCGGCGAATGAACCGGGCCGGCGTCGCGGTGACCGGTGTCGCCGCATTCTGCGCAGGGCGCGCTGGCGCCGGGGCAGCCACGATGGTGGGTGCCCGCGGGACAGCAAAGGCCGTTGGAGCTTGTCCAGCGCGGGCATTGGAAAACCTGCCCGCTGCCGCCGCAGCCATTGCACTCCACCACCGATGACCCGACCAGAAAGGGTCCCGTCCCCAGCCTGACACGCGCGCCCAATTCTCAACCCACCCAAACACTGCATCAGACAAGTCTGTGCATTAGCCCAAGCTAAGGCTACCACGATCATGGTTACGAACAAGTTTCGCGATTTTTGTGGCGAGCGACTCGGCCGGGGCGGAAGGGCGTTTGAAGCGGGGTGACCGCCTGCCGCCGTGGCGGGCGGATACCTTATGGGTAAATTCGCGAGGGGGATGTCGGAACCGCCTAAGGTCGCACGTCCTTGGGAGCGAAACGGTTTTCAAACCCCTGGAGAAAGTCATGCCGTCGCAAATCGCTCAATCGCCGTGGCAGACCACGGCCCTTCTCATTGCCCGCCTGATCTTTGCCGCCGTCTTCCTCATGGCGGTGACCTTCAAGTTCATGGGCATGGGCGCCACCGCGGGTTTCATCGCCGCCGCCGGCTTTCCCTTCCCTCTCTTCCTCGCCTGGT
Source organism: Mesorhizobium loti (assembly GCF_013170705.1). Classification (NCBI taxonomy): domain Bacteria; kingdom Pseudomonadati; phylum Pseudomonadota; class Alphaproteobacteria; order Hyphomicrobiales; family Phyllobacteriaceae; genus Mesorhizobium; species Mesorhizobium loti. The sequence goes on from NZ_CP033334.1 coordinate 3,554,115, forward strand.
GCGCGGCCATCCTGGAGGTTGCGCTGGTACTGTGTTTCCTGAGCGGCGCCTTCTTCACGCAGGCGGCCCTTGTCGCCGCTGCCTATGTGCTGTTCCTGGCCTTCGCCTTCCACGGCCCTAGCCACTGGGCCGGCAACCAGGCCGAGTTCGGCTTCTTCGTCGACCATTTTTCCTTCATCGCCGGACTGCTGTTCGCGGCGGTGCACGGACCGGGACAGACGCTGGCGCTGAACCCGGGCTGGCCGGGCAGGGCATAGGGGATGATCAGAGGAGTCAGCCGTTTCCGTGAAACGGCTGATCTCACATCTGGTCGTTATATGGCTCCTTCATCTGGCCGACCATGCGGGCCAGTTTCGAAAATGAGGGCATGTCCGCCTCCGGCTGGCACTGGTTGGCGAGCTCCAGGAGCCGGATCGGGAAGTTGACGGCGTCACGGCTCGACGCCGACATGCCGCCGGACCGCTCCTCGCTGGTCTCGCCGGCCTCGGCCTTGCGCAGGGCGATATCGATTTCCTCCGATGTCAGCACGCCTTTGCGCACCAGCACATGGTTGATCGAGGCGACGGCCATCAGCAGGCCCTCGAGTTGCAGGTTGGCGACATTCATGACGATTGCTCCCTCTATTCACCGGATCGGAAACGCGCCAGCCGCGTTTCCGATCCGGAGCCAAAGCGTGCCGCCTCGGATCCTGTCGGCGAACAGCGCGACCAGCAGCACCAGCGGGATCGCCGCCGCAATCCCGACCAGCCGATGAAGGCGCCGGGTACGGTCATCTTCGATCCGGACGACGGGCAGGCCGTCTGTCGTGGGAAACAGTCTATTCCTGCGTCAGGCGTTCGCCATATTCGCGCCACAGCGCCTTGACCTCCAGGCTGCCGAGGCGCGGGATCGACGGATCGCCGCACGTGATGGCAACGGCGCCGATGTCGTAGTTGGGGTATGCACCCGCGACGAAGCGGATCGCCTCGCCAAGCGAGTTCACGCGGATCACCGGATCGGCCTGTCCCTGGCCGGTACTTCGCACCCCGGAAACCGAGGCTGGAGCATGTCGCATCCTGAAAACGGATGCCATGGCTGGTCTGTCCATCGTCCTCTCCCACAAAGGCCGTGACGGGAATCATTCCATGAGCTTCAACCGATGATCCCACAGCTACGGGCTGAAGAAAAGCCGGCTAGCCAATGCCGGATTTCGGCGATCGGCCGTTGGCGATCCGATTGTCCGGTGATGGCAGTCGTGCCATGATTTCGACCATGGTGCTGATTTGCACCGACGACCCGCCGCCGTTTTGTGTTTTCAGCCTCCCGCTTCCGCCGCCGGCTTGTCGAAGCGGCCGCGCTCTGGCATGTTGCCAGTAATGGGAGATGTCTGGCATCTTACCAGTGATGGGAATGGGGTTCTCCCGAAACCGCCAGTGATGGCTGATGACTCCTGCCGCGAAAACCGCGGTGGGAATCTGTCGATTCCGCCGCCACGGCGGGCCGATGTGCTCGTCTCAGAGAGGATCGAGCATGTCTTTTTCGAACTGTCTTCTGGTCATGGCCGGTGGTGCGCTGGGCACGTTGGCGCGCTATCTCGTTTCCACCTGGGCGCTGCCGGTGAGCAGTGAACTGCCCTGGGGAACCATCATCATCAACATCAGCGGCTCGCTGCTGATCGGCTTCTTCGGCACGCTGACGTTGGCCGGCGGGCGCTATCCCGCCTCCGAAAGCCTTCGCCTGTTCGTGATGATCGGCCTGTGCGGCGGCTATACGACCTTTTCATCGTTCAGCCTGCAGACGCTCGACCTGCTGCGCGCCGGCGGCTTCGGCCGGGCGGCGCTCAACATCGGCCTGTCGGTGCTGCTGTGCGTGGGTGCCGTGGCGTTCGGCCACATCGTCGCCGCCCAGATCAATGGCGGCGCCACGCAGGTCGCACAGAGCATGATCGAGGAGGAGGCTTGAGGCGGGTTTTGAGGCCTAGGAATTTTTTCCTTGACCGGGTGAGGGCAGTCAGGCTATCATCTCGTCCATGGTGCTGATTTGCGCCAACGACCCGCCGCCGAGGCGGGTTTTGTGTTTTTGGCGCCTTGTCATGTGACGGCGCTGAGGCTGCCGATTTTGGACGCCGGCGGGACAGCGCCCCCCTCTGCGAGAATCCGATGACCCAACGCTATGCCACCATCATCACCGACGATGACGGCCGCGACATCGTCAGCGCCATTGGCGAGTTCGAGGGCGCCGCGCCCCGGCCGCGTCTGGGCCGCGTCGAGCCGGTGGCGCCTGGCGTGCTGATCGGCATGGTGCGGGATGCGGCCGGCGGCTTTGGTTTTCCGCAAGCCGGCATTGGCGGGCATGCCATCGGTCTCGTATTGGCGCGGCTGAAGGCGCAGGCCAGCATGGCAAAACGCGCCGGTGCGGCAAAAACTGCCGCGACCGCCAAGCCGAAGCGCGCCAAGCGGGCCAAGCGGGCCAAGAAGAAAACCGGCCGCTCGAGAAAGCCGGTCGGATCGATGCCGAAGGCGGGCAAGGCGGCCAGCGATGCCGCCGCAAAGGCGATGGGCCAGGTCGATGGCTGACGAAGCCGGCGCCGGGCCGGCGCGCCGCAAGACAAGACCGGCAAGGCGCAAGCCGGCCGGCGAGGCGGCCGCGCCGACGCCTCGGCCGAAGCGGCCGAAAAAGACGCTGGGCGACGACTTTCTCGCCGCCGTGCGGGCCGATTTCCGCGCCCATGGCGCCGGCGTCATCGCCGAGGTGCGGGCCGACAAGCCCGACCAGTATCTGAAGATCGTGCTTTCAGTCCTGCCCAAGGATTTCGATGTCGCCGCCGTCAACCATCTGGACGCCCTCAGCGATGAACAGATCCGCAGCCGCATCCGGGCCCTCGAAGCCGTCGTCAGGCCGTTCCTCGAAGAGCCCGCCGATCGCCGCGAAGACGGAATATTTGGCGCTGCTGGCGGAACTTGACCGCCGCAGACGCAGCAACCAGCTGGCGGCGTACAGACCGTATCCGCGCCAGGCCGAATTTCACGCGGCTGGAGCGGTCAACCGCGAGCGCCTGTTCATGGCCGGCAACCAGCTCGGCAAGACCAGGGCCGGCGGCGCGGAATGGGCGATGCATCTGACCGGCCGCTATCCCGCCTGGTGGCAAGGCAAGGTTTTCGACACGCCTGTACGGCTTTGGGCGGCCGGCGTGACCGGCGAGGGCACGCGCGACAACCCGCAGCGCGTGCTGGTCGGCCCACCGCAACAGCAGGCGGCCTTGGGCACCGGCATGATCCCGGCGGATGCCATTCGTCAGACCATCATGGGCCGTGGCGCGCCGGGCGCGCTCGACAGCGTCGTGGTGCGCCATGGTGGCGGCGGCGATGTGCAGGCCGGCGAGAGCGTGCTGTCGTTCAAGAGTTTCGAGAAGGGCCGCGAGAAATGGCAGGGCGAGACGCTGCACGGCGTCTGGTTCGACGAGGAGCCGCCGCTCGACATCTATTCCGAAGGCCTGACCCGCACCAATGCGACCGGCGGGATAACGATCGTCACCTTCACGCCGCTGCTCGGCATGAGCGATGTGGTGCTGCTGTTCCTGTCGGCGGGTGAGGTGGAGAGGATGGCGAAGGGGTCAACCGCCGCGAAACCATGATCCGCAATACCGCTTTTGCGGCAACCGGTGGCCGGGTAGCGTCGGGCGCGACGTTCGGGATCCCACATGCGCCAGATTGCGGAACTGCTTCTCCTTTGCGCCTTGCTTTCGGCCTGTAGCGGCAGCGGCGATTGGCGCGCCGATGCAATCAGTGCCGCCGAAGGCAAGATGCACAAGCTGGTGAGCGATCCTTCCGCCACATTCTCACATGTGCAGCTTACCGGCGACAGTTCGTCCGGCCAGACCTGCGGCGTCATCACCGCCAAGGTCGGCACCTTCACCAAGCAGGCGCGCTTCATCGTCTATATCGACAACACCGCCGGCCCGTTTGTCGAGCCGGGCATGGGCCAGTCCATGTCGCGGGCCGACTTCGACTGGGCCTGGAAGAATGATTGCTTGAACGAGGGGTATAAGAGCTAGGTGGGCCTCGGAACCTGGGGGCCTGAACTTGCTCACTCCACCTCCCGCGCCACCATCCGGTCCAGGTTTTCGTTCAGCCGCCTGAGCATGCCCAGCAGCGTCGCCACCTCGTCCTCGCTGAAACCGGCCAGTGCCTCGTCCCTGCCTTCGTCCAGCGCCTCGCGCGCGGCGGGCAGTTTTTTCAGCGCCGCTTCGGTCAACGAGATCAGGCTGCTGCGGCCATCATTGGGGTCGGGCGTGCGGCGGATCAGGCCGTCGCGTTCCATGCGCGCCAGCATCTGCGCCATGGATGGTTGCTCGATCTTGGCGAAGCGCGCCAGTTCCTTCTGCGACATCGCCGCGCCGTCGCGCAGGAGATAGATCACCGGCATCTGGCCGATCGAGAAGCCGAAGGCTTTCACCCGCCGCTCGCCAAGGCGGGCGAGGCTGCGCGCTGCCATGTTGATGAGTGGGGCGGGGTTCGAGAACAGGGTCCAGTCGGTCATGACTTGCATTGGTGCCTATGTTTATTGTATAGGCTCCTATATAAATCAATGCGAGACCCCTGTCCATGACCGGAATCCCTTTGCGCATCGCCATCATCGGCGCCGGCCCCGCGGGCTTGACGCTGGCGCGCATCCTGCATCTCAACGGCATCGCCGCCACCGTCTTCGAGCGCGAGGCGCATGCGCTGGTCCGGCCGCAGGGTGGCACGCTCGATCTGCATGTCGACTCCGGCCAGCTCGCCTTGCGGCGCGCCGGCCTCGAAAAGGAATTCCTGCGCATCGCCCGCTACGAGGACCAGGGCAGCCGGCTCTACGACAAGGACGGCCGGCTGGTGCTGGCCGATGACGATGACAGCGGCGACCGGCCGGAAGTCGACCGCTCGGCGCTGCGCGACATCCTGCTTGCCTCGCTGCCGGAAGGCAGCGTGCAATGGGGCAGGGAGCTGCGCGAGGTCCATGCGCGCCCCGACGGCGCCTATGACCTGGCCTTCGGCGCCGACCTGCTCGGCCCGTTCGACCTCGTCGTCGGCGCCGACGGCGCCTGGTCGCGGGTGCGGCCGCTGGTCTCGCGCTACCGGCCGCAATATACAGGGCTGACCTTCATCGAATTCGGCATCGACGATGTCGACGCCAGCCATCCCGAACTGTCGAAGCTGGTCGGGCGCGGCAAGATCGGCGCCGAGGGCGACGGCCGCGGCATGATCGTGCAGCGCAACGCCAATGCGCATCTGCGCGGCTATGCCATCTTCCGCGTGCCCGCCGACTGGGCGGAGAGGACGTTCGATTTCGCTTCGCCGGCGGCGGCGCGAGCCCGCCTGATGGCCGAATTCGAGGGCTGGGCGCCGGAGCTCGTCGCTCTGATCGCGGCCAGCAACGACAATATCGTGGCCCGCGCCATCCACGCGCTGCCGATCGGCCACCATTGGCCGAACCGGGTCGGCGTGACGCTGCTGGGGGACGCCGCCCATGTCATGTCGCCCTTCGGCGGCGAGGGCGTCAACGCCGCCATGCTCGACGCGGCCGAACTCGCCCGCCACCTGGTCGAGGCCGGTGACTGGAGGCAAGCCGTGAAGCTTTACGAACAGGAGATGTTCGAGCGCGTGGTGGAACCCGCCACGCATGCCGCGGAGGCGGCTGCGACAGAGCTGTCGCATATCGGGCTGGAGCTGACGCTGGAGCATGTGCGGCAGCATGCGCAGATGCGGGCGGTGGCTGGGTAAAAAGATCGAAAAGCGCGCTCCGCCTTCTCCCAAGAACTGTCGCATCCGACCCCAAAAAACCACGCCTGAACAGCGCCATGCAGTGGTCATCTCACAAGCTGAATCAGGCCCGCCATGTCCCGTCACGTCACCTTCATGACCATCGACGATGCCGCGCATTATTCGCCCGAAGAACGCAAGGCGATCGTTGCTGCCTATCCCGAACATGAGCGCGAGGCCCGCGCCCAGGGCATTCCCGTGCTGGGCTCGGGCCGCATCTTTCCCGTCGCCGAGGCGCTGATTGTCTGCGAGCCGTTCCGGCTGCCGCGCTATTGGCCGCGCATCGGCGCGCTCGATTTCGGCTGGGACCATCCTTCCGCCGCCGTCGAGCTCGCCTGGGATACGGAAGCCGATGTCGTCTATGTCACCAAATCAGCGCGGGCCTCTCAGCAGACGCCGGCCATGCAGACGCTGACCCTGAAACCCTGGGGCGAATGGCTGCCCTTCGCCTGGCCGCGCGACGGCCGCCGCGAGACGCTGGAAGGGGCGGGGGTGGCGCTTGCCAAACAATATGCGGCGCACGGGCTGAACATGCTGTCGCGCCACGCGCAATTTCCCGACGGCTCGGTCTCGGTCGAGGCCGGGCTGATGGAGATGCTCGACCGCATGCAATCCGGCCGCTTCAAGGTGTTCTCCACCCTCGGCGAGTGGCTCGAGGAATTCAGGATTTTCCATCGCAAGGATGGTCAGGTTGTAAAACTGCGCGACGATTTGATGGCGGCGACCCGTTATGGCGTGATGATGCTGCGCGAGGCGGTGGTCGACCCGGCGGAGTTCAAGGCAGCGCGACGGCCGGCGGGGCAGAGCGACCCGCTGGGGGCGTTTCGGTAACTTCCACACTTCGTCATTCTCGGGCCTGACCCGAGACTCCATGCCGCGACACCGGCCGAAGACTGCGGCGGAACAGAATTCCGTACCGTAGCGGCGCTCATGCGTCTCGGCATGGATGCCTTGGGCTGCGGAGCAGCTCCTATGGTCTGCGCCGCGTCGCTCCCTCCTTGCTTCGCCCATGGATGACGACGCACGGGGCGCTAGGGCCGCGCCTAGTCCGCAACGTCGGCCGGTCCCTCCCAGAAACATCGATCCGACAAACCCGCGAACGCAGCAGCGTCCGCGCGATCCGGCCGTGCCGTGATCGCCGGTGCGGCGCGTCCTTTGTCTAGAGCCATTCGAGCAGGAAGCCGCCAATGGTCCACGTCATCCCGCTCTCCATTGTCCGGCGCCGGCTCGATACCGGCAGCACGCCGCAATATCCCCAGGGATCGCCGATCGGCGGCGCCATGCAGGGTTTTGGCGAACATCTTTCCGCTGTCGCCGAGCGCTACCAGCAGATGAAGGACCAGCAGGAGGCGTTCGACGCCGGCGCGCCGCCGCTTCAACGGCCAGATCGCGCAGGCCGAAGACGAGGTGACGGCGAACGCGCCGGCTGACGGTGCCGGCCTGCATGACGCCATGTATGGCCAGGTCGATCCGTACAATGGCCGGGTGGTGAAGACCGGCCTGTTCGACAAGCTGTTTGCCGCTGCCTTGCCAAACATGCCCGAGAGCCAGCGCGCCGCTTTCGTCGGACAGAAGGAGACGATGCGTCGAACCGGCGCGCTGCGCATGGCGGCACGGCAGCTTCAGCGGCGCAAGGACTATGAACAGGCCGAGGTCGACACGGTGCTGAAGACCAGCGCCATCGCCATCGGCAACGCCAACCCCGACGATCACGTCACCTTCGAAGCAGCCCGGCAGTAGGGGCTCGACCTGATCGACAAGATGGGGCTCGACCCGGGGATCAGGCAGCAGATGTCCAAGGACCGGTACGGCACCGCCGCCAAGGCGCGGTTCGAAGCGCTGATTGCCAAGGACCCGAGGCGGGCGCTGGAGGTGTTTGGGGTGGGGGCGGCGGCCTCCGGCAGCGAGGCCACGGGCGATAGCGCGCAGACTGAGGGTAGCTCCTTGCCAGGCAGCCCAGACATGGCTGCGGGGAAAGGTGACCGCGTTGGCACGCCGACCCCGGATGAACGCATAGCACAGGCGTTCAGGGACGACCTTCCGCAGGAGGAACAGGATGCGCTGTCCTTAAAGGCAAAGCTGGCCAAGTTTACCCAGGACATCGAGACGCGCGTCGCGCTCGCTCGCGCCGAGGCCGAAGCGCCAGACGAAATCGCCCGCACAGGCACCTACTCGGGCAGCATGCCAGGCAGGGATGCCTACAGAGCCATCTATGGCCTCGACGAGGGTGACAGGCGCCTGAAGGCTCTTGAGCGGCGGGCCGATGTCGGGAAGCAAGTCTTCGACATGGGCACCATGCCGAACCAAGCGATCCATGCCGCCCTTCGCGATGCTGATGCGGGGCCGAACGCTTCGCAGGAAGACCAGGCGCTCCATGAGGCAACCGCCGTCGCGGCAAAGCTGGTCCTGGAGAGGAGACGTGCCGATCCCGGTGGCTACGTCAGCGAATTGTCTCCGGAGATCGCCGCAGGCTGGAAGGCTGTACTTGGCAATGGGCCTTCCGATCCAGCGGCTTTTGACCAAGACACATACGACAAAACGCTAGCCTTGTCTGTCGCCCGGCAAAAAGCATTGGGCATCGATGATGAAAATCTTCAGCCCGTGCCGCTCTCCATTCTCCTTAGGCTTGCCGAGGACCGTGACAGCGGAAGCATGGACGTCATGGACAGTTACGCGAAGGCAAGCGCGTTGTTCGTGCGCACGAAAGATCCTGTCGTGCGGGCAGCCCTGGTCCGGGAATTGGATGATACCGGTCTGGGTGGAATTCTCCCTGGCGGCAAGCCGGGCCTTTCGGCGGGCGAGGTGTTTCGGGAGGACGCCAAAGCCCTTGGCAAGGTCGCTGCGAATGCCGGGATCGCCGTCGCCAACGTAAATGATTGGTTTGCCTATGGCATGTCCGGAGGAACGATCAGCCCTCCCGATTACAAGCACGCCTACTACGAGCCTTCGAACAATGTCGAGAAGCTGATGATGCGTCAGGGACTGACGCATTGGGTTGGGCGATACCGGTGCCCGGGGTTGGTCGAGCCGTTGAAGGCGCAATACCGGGGGCGGTTGAATCGGTTGGTTCTAGAGCGGCCGGTCGAGCAGAAGGCCCAATCAGAAAGTCCTTTGCAAGTTCGGAGGGAGCGAATGCTTCGATCCCCGAGACAGCTCCCGGCCAGGTCGAGAAGGTGATTGCCGGGCAATCGGCCGGCATACCGGCCAAGCCGCAGCCGACGGATTTCTCCAAGCAGCCCACGATATCGCTTGAAGCCGCCGTGGAGCTTCCAATCGCTGACTCCAACGCCCTCTCTGGCGTTAAGACGCTCAGCCCCTTGCAGGGCGCTCGCCAGACGATCCGTTCGCCTCGGAAGTCAAAGTTGGACCGCAAGATGATCGCCGCGGTGGCGAGCGAGCTATTTGCCAGAGACCCCGATCGCGTAGAGCTCCCCGCCGCAAAATTTGGCGAGGCGACTACAAATAATTACCGAAAAGGATATGCTCAGGCGAACCCTAACGTGAACGTCAAGGATTTGGTAATCCACCATCAAGCTGAGCAGCAATTACTGAAGAGGCTCCCAAATTTCTTATCGGAGAAGAAGATCAACTCGGTAGAAAATCTCCGCGGGATCCCCAAGGATCTAAACGATATTCTGCATCTTGTTATCCTTAGGGGGGAAAATGACGAATTCTACGCAAAGTACCCGAATCCTACAGAGCGGCAAATTCTGGATCATTCGGAAATGATGGATAAGAAGTATGGTCACCATTTCGTCCCGCCTGTCGGGAAATATAGGTGAGTAATGGATTATTATTATGTACAGCCATTTGTTGCCGGCGATTTTGGCAAAAACACGGTTCTCGACAACCGCGTTCACCCGCCGATTGTGCACAAACTCCACTATGAGATCGATGTTTGGATTGGCGATGTCCTGATCAGGAGCTTTCCTTGCTATCTTGTCACCAAAGAAGCTGAGCGGGAATTGTTGGAGATAGGTGTATCAGGGATAACGTTTGCCGATGTCGAGGTGACAGCCTCGGAGCTGTTTCATCGGCTGCAGCCAAGCACGAAACTTCCATCTTTCGTGTGGATGAAGATCCAAGGGCGGCCGGGACATGATGACTTCGGCATGGCCCCGAACCACGAACTTGTCGTCTCAGAGCGGGCTCTGGAAGTATTTGAACGCCTCGGCAATGAGTCGGCTGGGATTCGTTTATTTGACGAGCCGGAAGAGGATTGACTGATCTGGCACTAAGTTGACAGCGCACTGTCTCGTGCCAAATAAGCCTCTGGGTTAAGCATCTGCCTGCCACGCTATCAAATAGTGCACTGTCACCGTAATCCATTCAGATTGTTAGAAGGTACAGAGTACAATGCGGCTAGTAACGCCGCTGACAACACCAATCACACTATCCGCCGCAAGCTAGGGCTTGCCGGCAAACTCGTGGATGTGCATGAAATCAAGCCAGTGAAGTTTGGCGGTAGCCCGACGGCATCTCTAACAAGATCATCCTGCCACGCGACGTTCATCGAAAACAGGTTACGCCATGGTGGGAGCAGTTAAAGAAAGACCTAGGAGCATAGCGATGGGATATAGTTTAACCGAAGGAGAGCTTGATGCGCCGGCTGAAGCCTCGCTGGTCGATGGCCTGTCCGCACGCCTGGGAGTCGCGCTGCCCAAGGATTACACCGATTTCCTCAAGGAGCATAATGGAGGCGAAGGTTTCATCGGCGATAGCTATATTGTTTTCTTTAAAGCCGAAGAATTGGTGCAATTCAACATAGAGTATGAGGTTGAGAAGTATGCGCCGGGCATCCTCCTATTCGGATCGAACGGAGCGGGTGAAGGCTATGGCTTTGACACTGACGATGCGGCCATGCCAATCGTGCAGATCCCATTCATTGGTATGGATCGGCGATACGCTGACATCGTTGCGCGTGACCTCGCCGATCTATTCTCTCGGTTGGAAGAGGACTGAAAATGAGCAACCAAAATGAATACTCGCGCCCCAAGGGCATGGAGCTGTTTGAGATCACACCGATTATTGTTGGTGGCGATCCAGTCAGTTTGGAGAACAAGATCTGGTTGACCAGACAAGAGCATTTTGAAGTGGTGCGCTTCTGGAATCGAACGATCGAAATTCAGCGTAAGGCGGCGCTGGAGAAGGCGGCGCGGGCGGATCGTTAGGGCGCGGCTAGAGAAGGCTGCGGAGGTAGATCAAAAATATGGCCACCTCTTCAGCCCACCAGTAGGTAAGAAATGAAGTATTATTATTTGGAGCCGGAATTTTCGAGCGGACTTGGTGACAATACCATCATGGATACGGCCGTGCATCCTCCCGCGGTAACCCGTTTGCATTATGAGTTTGATGGTTGGCTGGGGGATAGTATGGTAACGTCGTTCCCGTGCTACATTGTCACTGAGGATGTCAAAGAGAAGATTCTCAAGAGTGGCTTTTCCGGCATAGCGTTCGGCAAGGTCGAGGTACCACCTATGAATTGTTCGAAGAAATGCAACCGGACCAGAAGCTTCCGTCATTCGTATGGCTGAAAGTGAACGGGGATGCCGACGACGATGATTTCAGAATCGCGAAAGACTATCGCCTTGTCTTTTCCGAACGCGTTCTCGACGCCCTCAGGTCGTTTGGGATCTCCAATGCCTTGATTGAACCTTTTGAAGGGGCTTGATGTCTCAGTCTCGGCGAGTCATGGGGGGCGGCGTTGAAACGATGGATTGCCATCCTGAGGTCGAAAGCTGTCGAAGCGACAGGGGGACACTCGCCCAACGAGTCGGCAGGATACTATAAAATACGACCGAATGTCGCTGGTGGGATTGGCGAAAACACCGTTCTCGACCGGAGCGTTCACCCGCCAATCGTAAGCAGGCTCCACTATGTGGTAGAGGGCTGGTTCGGTGATGTGATCGTTGCGACATTCCCCTGTTTCCTCGTCACCCAGGAAACCCAGCGCGCACTGCAGGGGGTGGGCTTTTCAGGTGCGACGTTCGCCGACGCCGAGGTGACTATCTCGGAAGAGTGCCAGGAGGATCAATCCGGGCTGGAACTGCCACCTTTGGTCTGGCTGAAAGTAAATGGGAAGGCCGGCCGCGACGATTTCGGGATCGCAATACCTTTCCGCCTCGTCATCTCAAAACGCATTCTCGATTTGTTGGAATCGTTAGGCATTCCGTTTGCGGTGGTCGAGGCTTACGACGGCGAATAGGGATGGGATTGCGGGTGACAGTGCATTCATTCTCTGATGCGACCGCTTCTTGGGGTGAATAATGCAGTATTTCTATATCAGACCTGATGTGGCTGGCGGGCTTGGCAGAAACACTGTTTTGGTGTCCATCCGCCGATTGTGACCAAACTCCACTACGTGGTGGAGGGCTGGACCGGTGATGTGCTCGTTACGACGTTCCCGTGTTATCTCGTCACCGAAGAAGCCCAGCGTGCATTGCAGCAGATAGGCTTTTCAGGTGCGACGTTCGCTGAAGCCGAAGTGACGACATCCGAAGAGTTTCATGAATATCAACCTGGGCAGGAGCTTCCACCTTTCGTCTGGTTGAAAGTGAATGGGAAGGCCGGCCGCGACGACTTCGGGATCGCTGCAAACTATCGCCTCGTCATCTCGAAACGCATTCTCGATTTGCTGGAATCATTAGGAATACCGTTTGCGGTGGTCGAACCCTACGAGCAGTAACGGAGTCGCGCTGTTGTTGTCGTGGCGATGCAACGCTAACCGGCCTCTCCAGTGGGGCGACGAGAATTTGTGCACTGCCGCAATGATAGAACTCCGGTTGGGCTCATTGACGGTTCAAGCATAAGATGGGAATTTTTTCTTATACGCCATTGACCGCGTGAGGGCAGCAATGGTATATTGTTGTCCATGGTGCTGATTTGCGCCAACGACCCGCCCCTGAGGCGGGTTTTGTTTTTGTGCGATGGTTGGCGCGGCCGCGACGATCGCGAAGCAACGCGGCGCCGCTGCATCGTCGCGACGCCTTGATGTCTCGGAATGGATTGCCTGGGCTGCGGAGCAGCTGCAGGGGTCTGCGTCGCTTGCTCCTTGCTCCGCCCTGAAATGACGAAGCTGCGATCGCCGGCGCTTCCTTCGCTGACGATGGCTTCGCTTCCGACCGACGAAAGTCCATGCATGACGATCCGTATCATCCCCGCAACCCTGCGTGACCTCTCCTACATCGCTGCGAACCTGCGCCCCGAGGACCGCGCCGAGATCGACTGCCAGCTCGACCACTGGTCGCCGGCGCTGCTGGCACTGACGGCGCTGCAGGGGTTTGCCTATGTCGCCGAGCTCGACGGCAATCCGGAGGCGGGGTTTGGCGCGGCCGAGCAGCGGAGCGGGCTGTGGATCGCCTGGAGCTGGGGCACGCGCCGCATGCGGCGCTGCGTGCCCGGGATCACCGAATTCTTTCATGCCGTGCTTGGACCTCAGGTCGCGGCACGCGAGGCCTGGCGGGTCGAGGCCCGGGCCCTGGCCGCCAATCATCTGGCGCTGCGCTGGCTTGGCCGGCTGGGCGCCACGCAACGCTGCCTGCTGCCGGGCTACGGCAGGAATGGCGAAGATTTCTTCCTCTACGACTGGACAAGAGAAGGCTGGAACCATGTGTCTGTTTCAAAAACCACCGGAACTGAAGCCGCTGCCGCCGGCGCCGACCGCCGAGGACAAGGACGTGCAGGCGCGCGAAGCGGCATTGCGGGCTGAGCTCGAACAGCGCCAGGGCACTGCCAGCACGATCAAGACCGACCTCGCGCCGGCGAGCCTCACCGGCCAGCGCCGCGTGCTCCTGGGGCTTTGACCATGACCGCGATGAAGCGAAGCTTTCGCAAACGCGTGCTGGATTGGTGGTACTGGCGCCGGCATGCACGGCTGGTGAAGAAGCGGGGGTAATCTCCCCCCTCGAGGGGGGAGATCAGCAGCTTGGCCGCCGCTCTCACTTCACCCCCTCTTGGCGAACGCCCAGACCATCAGCGGGTATTCCTCGTCATTGCTCAAGTCGCGCCGGCATCCTCAGGACAGGCGGGCCTGACGCAGGGGTTGGTGCTCTACGGCGCCCCCCTCCTGCCGGCCATCTCCCCCACAAGTGGGGAGATCGGCAGCTTCGGCGCCGCGCGCCCCATCAATCCCTTCCTTCCCAGTGAGATCCCCATGACCGATTCCCGCGCCCGCGATATCCTGTCCCGTCAGTCCGAGCTCGAGAGCGAGCGCAGCCAGTATGAGGCCGTGTGGGAGCAGGTGGCGGAGTTCTGCGACCCCGACGCGCCCGATGTCTGGAACGGGCGCCGAAGCGCCGGGCCGGACTCCCAGGCCGAGAGGCAGGAACGGCGGGGTAGCCGCGTCTACGCCAACACCATCAACTCGGCCGCCAACCGGCTCGCCGCGGGCTTGGAAAGCCTGATCATCCCGCAGTCGGAAAAATGGCACGGGCTGTCGACGGCGGCGATGAACGACGAGGAGACCGACGAGGAGAAGGAGTGGGCGGAGGCGCTGCGCGATTTCCTGTTCTCGCTGCGCTACTCCGCCAATTCGAATTTCGTGCCGGCCACGCAAGCCTGCCTGCGCAATGTCGTGCGCTACGGCCCGGCCTATCTCTATGCCGAGGAAGGGTTCGGCAACACGCTGATCCACTATGCCTCGATCCCCGTGGTCGAGGGCTATCTCAGCCGCAACCGTTGGGGCCAGGTCGATATCTTCCATCGCCGTTACGAGCGCACGGCGCGGCAGGCGGCGCAGCTGCTCGGCTATGAAAAACTGCCGGCGCGTATCAAGGTGCTGGTCGACGATCCGGTCAAATGCGAGGAAAAGATCTCGCTGGTCCAGTGCATCCAGCCGCGCGACGAGCGCAGGATGTACCGGCTGGGCGATCAGTACCAGTATCTCGACACGGCGTTTGCCTCCTACCACGTGATCGAGGATGAGGAGGAGATCGTCAGGGAAAGCGGGTTCCGTACCTTCCCGGTGTCGACCTTCAACTGGCGCCGCTACGAAGGCGACCCCTATGGCATCTCGCCCGCCATCGAGGCGCTGACCACGGTGCGCGAGGAGAACGCGGTGCGCCGCTCTGGGCTCCGCGCGTTGCAGCAGATCACCGATCCGGCCACCGCTTCGAAGGCCAGGCTCGACTATGTGCCGGTGCTCAATCCCGGCGAGAATTATCCCGGGCTGATCGACGACAATGGCCGGCCGCTGATCGTGCCCATCACCACCGGGCAGAACCCGACCTATGCCTTCAACTACGCGCAGAGCCGCGCCGACGAGATCCGCGACATGATGTTCGTCAACCTGTTCCAGACGCTGGTGCAGAACCCGCAGATGACGGCGACCGAAGCGCTGATCCGGCAGGAAGAGAAGGGCGCGCTGCTCGGGCCTTCCGGCTCGATCATCCAGGCGGGCTTCGCCACCAATCTCGACCGCGAGCTCGGCATTCTCGTCGACAAGGGGCTTTACGACGAAGACAGCCGCTTCGTGCCCCCGGAAAGCCTGGCCGGCAAGACGGTGCGGCCGACCTTCACCGGTCCGCTCGACGTGCTCAGGCGCTCGGCCGAGGCGCGCGACACCATCCAGGTGGTGACGACCGCCATGCAGATGGCGCAGTTCGATCCGGGCGTCATGGACAATATCGACAGCGACGAGGCGATCAAGATCGTGCAGAGCGCCGGCCGCAGCCCGCAGCGCATTTTTCGCCGCAAGGAAGAGGTCGACGGCATGCGCGATGCGCGTGCCAAGGCCCAGCAAGCGCAGGCCGGCATGGCGGCGATCGCCAGCGCCGGCAAGGCGGCCAAGGATGCGGTGCCGGCGGCGGTGCAGGCGCGCGACAGCGGCCTGCTCGACGGCCTGCAAGGCATGCTGCAGGGCGCGGGTGGCGGGCAGGGCGCCGGCCAAGGCACACCGGGCGGCCAGGCGCCGGCGGGAGGCGGCGCATGAGCGGCAAACGCTTCGCCCGCGCCGGCCAGGCCGGCGGGCCGGCCAAAGCGCGAGACGCGCTGACCAAGGCCTATCTGCGCGTGTTCTCCGGCGAGGATGGCGAGATGGTGCTGGCCGACCTCGCGGCGACCGTCGGCTACTACAGGCGGCCGTCCTATGGCGAATGGATGGCGCGGACCCGGACGCCCGAAGGCTTCGAACTGCACAGCGCGCTCAGCAATGCGCGCGCCGAAGTGGTGCAGCACATTATGGGATTTCTGACGCTCGACGAGACGCAGCTGGCGGCGCTGGAAAAGGCGGCGCGGGCGGAGGGGTAGGAGCGAGGCGGTGAAGCCGCCAATCTCCCCCTTGTGGGGGAGATGCCCGGCAGGGCAGAGGGGGGCGCTGTCCCACCGACTTTGCCGCGACCGTCGCACGGCGATCAACTGACGAGCAGTCGCTCAAGCTTGGCCGTAGGCGGCAAAGGCATGGGCATGTTCAAAGTTTGGCGACAACAGAAGTAGGCGCTCTACGGCGCCCCCCTCTGTCCTGCCGGACATTCGTCATTTGGAAAGCCAAGCAATTGGCTTTCCATCCGCTTCGCGGACCACTCCTCAACCCCCACGAGGGGGGAGATTGGCTATTTCGGCGTGGCGCGATGCGGCGGACGACGACGGCCCGCGCTGCTCCGGATTTTTCCAAAACATCGATCCGACAACCCCCGCGAACGCAGCAGCGTCCGCGCGATCCGGCCGTGCCGTGATCGCCGGCGCGGCGCGTCCTTTGTCTAGAGCCATTCGAGCAGGAAGCCGCCAATGGTCCACGTCATCCCGCTCTCCATTGTCCGGCGCCGGCTCGATACCGGCAGCACGCCGCAATATCCCCAGGGATCGCCGATCGGCGGCGCCATGCAGGGTTTTGGCGAACATCTTTCCGCTGTCGCCGAGCGCTACCAGCAGAGCCGGGCCTTTCGGCGGGCGAGGTGTTTCGGGAGGACGCCAAAGCCCTTGGCAAGGTCGCTGCGAATGCCGGGATTGCCGTAGCCAACGTAAATGATTGGTTTGCCTATGGCATGTCCGGAGGAACGATCAGCCCTCCCGATTACAAGCACGCCTACTACGAGCCTTCGAACAATGTCGAGAAGCTGATGATGCGTCAGGGGACTGACGCATTGGGCTGGGCGATACCGGGGCCTGGGGTTGGCCGAGCTGTCGAGAGCGCAATACCGCGCGCGATTGAGTCGACGAGTGCTAGCGCGGCGGAGCGTGCCGAAGGCTTCATCGCCAACAGGCGGCCCGGCGAGTTAGCTGAGGAAGGAGAGGCACTCGTTGGCGGTGTGGACATCGAAACGCTCCGTTACCAGCAAGGGCTGGCTAGATTCGCGTTCCAACCGGTCCCCAAATCCAAACGAGCACTTGACAATGCGATGCTGGGGGCAATGCTGGCTAGGGATCAGGCACGAGTCAAATATGATGGGGCAACAGTAGGGTGGGAGCCCTCAAAAGACTATCGTGCAATATTCTTCGGTCGAAATCCTAATCTGAAACCCAGCGACTATGTGGTTCACCATGGAGGCGAGCGGCAGATCTTAGATCGATATCCAGGTTTGTTTTCTGAGGAAGAATTAAATTCAATCGAGAATTTACGGGGGATACACAAGACAATTGATGTAAATTTACACAAAAAAGTTATTAGGGCAGAATGGGACGATTTCTTCAGGAAGCATGCAAGTGCGACGCGTCGAGAAATTTTTGAAAAAATAACTGAAATTGATAGAAAGTATGGTCATCTTTTTGATCCACCGATAGGTGAGTGATGGAATATTTTTACATAAACCCCGATGTCGCAGGTGGAATAGGTCGTGGCACCATCATGGACACAAGCGTTCATCCCCCTGTTGTAAGCAAACTCATCTACCAGATGGAAGGATGGTTCGGCGATGTTATCATAACCACCTTCCCGTGCTTTCTGGTCGTGTCTGAAGTCAAACAGGCCTTGCAGAATATCGGCTTTTCGGGTGCGAGCTTCGCTCATGCCGAAATCACGAAGTCAGATGACTTTCTGGAACTGCAACCCAACGTAGAACTCCCGCAGTTCGTATGGTTGAAAGTGAATGGAAAGGCAGGTCATGATGATTTCGGCATTGCTCGCGATCTGCGTCTGGTCATATCGGGGCGTGTACTAGATATACTCGAGGACTTTGGTATTCCATCCGCAACAGTCGAGCCCTACGACGGCCGGTAGGCAGTTTAGTTCGCGCCGAAGTTGATTGCGCTTTCGGCTCGAGTATCGGAGGGAGTGGCGACGACTTTGATTAGGAACGTGTGGGCATCACGCTGAAGAGTGCGTTGGCCGCTGCTCTCAGACTCGATGATGGCAGCCGATCTTTGATCGGCCTCAGATCCGTAACGCCATCGGGGTCGCCCGTTGATGCGATTGTCGACGGCGGCGCCCGGCAAGACTAGGCAAACCGCTGATCTGGCCAATGTTGATAGCTTCCTTGGCCTGTGCGGAGACCGAAAAGGCAACCAGCAGTGAGGCTGTCAGAAGTCGCATCGTCACCCCCTTGGAGAGGAGACGATAGCGGCGAACTGCTCCGGGGATAAGGGCAGCGCCAGCTTTTCAGACCTTGGCGCCGCCCCTCATCCGCCCTTCGGGCACCTTCTCCCCGTGGAACGGGGAAAGGAAGCTAAGGATCAATAGTTGCCGTTGTAGTAGCGGTCGTCGCAGGGCGCGGTATAGATGCGGCCGTAGCGGTCCTGGTAGCGGCAGAGTTGGTCGCCGCGGCGTTGCGGCGTGGTGGCCGAGCCGACGACGGCGCCGAGCAGGGCGCCGCTGGCGGCGCCGATGACCGTGCTCTTGGTGTTGCCGCCGATCGCCTGGCCGACGAGAGCGCCGCCGGCGCCGCCGAGCAAGGCGCCCGTGGTGGCACGCTGCTGGCCTTCGGTTTGCGTCTCGCAGCCCGCAAGTGCCGCGGTCATGAGGACGGCCAAAATCGCTTTCTTGATGATCATCTGAAGAACCTGCTTTTGAGGCCACGCGGGCCGATGCCCAGCCAAGTGCGGTCGCATTGCGGCGGAACGGCGGCGCGCTTTCTCACGAAGTGAGTCATGGTTTCTCGGGCGTTGATAGACCTCGGCTTCGAAAACAGGCCTTTCGAACAATGCGATAGCGCCAGTCCTTGTCAAGATGATTCAGTTTTGGCGGCTCGCCCCGGCTTAAGCCGGCCCTCCGCTATCGCTCTCCAGTCCTTCGTCATTCGGAGAGACAGCCAATTGGCCTCCGCGCGCGGCGCACACCATTCCTCACCCAACCATGGAGACATGAAATGACGCGTGGACTTCCCCGCACCCTTGCCCGTGCCGCTTCCCGCGAGGCCGGCCTTGCCCCGCCAAAACTCGGCCTGAAGGCCGTGACCACAGGGCAGGGCGGGACTTATCGCACCGTCTTCACCTTCGCCGGGATGCAGGTGCCGGTGACCGACGCGCTCGCCTATGCCGCCCAGAAGATATTCGATTTCGCCGACGGCAAGGTGCGCATCAAGGGCGGCACGGCCAGGCTGCAGTTCGCGGTGCCGACCGCCCGCGCCTCGACCATCAACGACAATGCGGCGCTGACCTGGTCGCTCGGCTCGGCGGCTGCGTCGAGCGCGACGCTGGCCGGCACCATGGTCAATGTGCTGGCCTCGACCGCGCGTACGCTTGATGGCGCGGGTGCCGCGCTCTCCACTGCCTCGACCGGCGACATCGCCGCCGCGGCGACGCTGGATGGGACGGCGACGCCGGTCGATCTCTATCTCAACCTGGGGTTTGCCACCGGCACTGACATCGATGCGGACGGGACGGTTGCCGTGACGGGGACGGTGACGCTGCTGTGGGAGAACTGGGGGGATAACGCGTAGGCGCCAATCTCCCCCCTCGAGGGGGGAGATACCAAGCTTTGGCGTCCTCGACCTCCAATCTCAACAAAGGAAAACATCACATGACAGATCTGGCAGATTCCGGGTCCGTGGCGGCGCGTGCGCTGCCGGCGGGCAACCCAGTACGGCCACCGGCCAACGGAGACAACGGGTCCATCCCGCCGGCCGGCAAGAGTTGGTTTGACGGTCTTTCCGAAGGCAACCGCAAGCTCGCTGAAACCAAGGGCTGGACCAAGCCTGAAAGCCTCGACAGGGTTTTCACATCCTATGCGGAGCTGGAGCGTCAGCAGGGTGAGAGCCTGCGCGTTCCCGGCCCCGACGCATCGCGGGAAGACTGGGAGCGTTTTCATGCCCGGCTGCCCGAGACCATGCGTCCGGTCACTTCGTCGGAAAAGGTCGAATACCGCCGGCCGGAAGGCCTGCCGGAAAACTTCGCCTATTCGGACGAGCTCGCTCAGGCGTCCAAGGCCTGGGCGGTCGAGGCGGGTGCTTCGCCAAGAACCGCGCAGGCCTATCACGACAAGTTCGTCGGCTACATGGCCGAGCAGGCAAAAGCTCAGGAGATCGCGCTCGCCCGCTCGGTGGAGGCCACCCATGACGACCTTGTCCGGGACTGGGGGCCGACCGACAGCGACGGCTTTCGCCAGAAGCTCGAGGTCGCCAACCGGGCGATGAAGAAGCTCGGCCTGGTCGACGCCTACAAGGCGAAGGGCATCCTTCTGCCTGACGGGGCGCTGACCGATCCGCGGATCGCCAAGGCGTTCCACGCCATTGGCGAGGCGATGTTCAGGGAAGACACGATCGACGGCGGTGCTTTTCTGAGCGGCGGCAATCCGTTCAAGCGCAACGCCGCCGGCGAACGCAACCTGACGGCCATTTCAGCCCTCGTCAAAAGCGACCCCGCCCGCGCAAGGCGGCTGGCTCGCGAGGCCGGAGAAAACCCGGAACTCTGGATGCCCAATAATCCGCTCTGACGAGCGGTCACCACCAAACCAAACCTGAAGGAAGATAGAAATGGCAGATGCCTACACCCGTATCGCGGACGCGATCGTTCCGTCCGTCTATGCGCAATATGCGTTCGAGGAACATGTGCAGTCGCTCGAAATCTACCAGGCCGGAATCCTGTTTTCCGACCCGGCGATCTCGTCCAAGCTGTCGATGGGCGGTCGCTCCGTCGACATGCCCGGCTGGAAGGATCTCGGCAACGACCCGTCCGAGCCGGTCAATGACGATCCGGCCGATTCCATCGAGATGAAGAAGGTCGGCTCGCGCCGCGAGGTTGCAGCGCGCAATGTCCGCGCCCAGGCGTGGGGCGTGCCGGACCTGACCTCGATCCTGGCGGGCGATGATCCGCAGAAGCTGATCGTCAAGCGGCAGACCGAGTACTGGCAGCGCGCCAACAAGCTGACCTTGCTCGGCATCCTGAAGGGGGTGGTCGCCGACAACATCGCCAATGACGGCGGCGACCTGGTGCGCACGACGGGCGCCTCCATCGTCGACACCGACATCATCGAGGCCGCCTATCTGATGGGCGACCGCGCGGACAAGTTCAAGACGATCTGGATGCACTCCAAGCAGATGAAGGCGCTGAAGCTCGCCGACCTCATCGACTATGTGCCGTCGTCCGAGCAGGGCGGGCCGCTGATCCCCTACTACATGGGTCTGCGCGCCGTCGTCGACGACGACATTCCGGTGGCGGCGGGCGTCTACACCGCCTTCATGTTCAAGGACAAGGCGATCCTGTGGAACGAGCTGCCGGTCAACACCGAGGGCGGCCCGCTGGAGTTCGACCGCAAGCCACGCCAGGGCCATGGCGGCGGTGTCACCGAAATGGTCGGCCGCCGGCATTTCGTGCCGCATGTGCCAGGCACCCGCTTCCTCGATGCCTCCTCGACCGGCGAGTTCGCCACCGATGCGGAGCTGGCGCTGGCGGCAAACTGGGACCGCACGGCGACCAGCGTCAAGAACATGACGTTTATCGCGCTGAAGACCACCGAGGCTTGAGCCGAAGCGAGGCGAGAGGGCGGGGGCGAAGAGCTCCCGCCCAATCTCGTCTGGACTGCATTCCTTCGCGCAAAGGGTCGCGACTTGACCGACCCGAAACCAATGGAGGCTTGACATCATGGCCATCACCCCGCTCGATATCGCCAACATGGCGCTCGCCGTGCTCGACGAGGCGCCGATCGACAGTCTCGATCAGGACGTCAAGGCGGCGCGGCTGTTGAACCTGCATTTCGACCTGACGCGCGAAGCGGAACTGACCAAATACGCCTGGGTGTTCGCCATCCTGCGTGCCACGGTGGTGGGGGCGGACACGGGCGGCAATGATTGCGGCCTGAGTTTCGCCTATGAGCTTCCCGCTGACTGCCTGCGGCCGCTGCCTCTGACCCACAATGGCGAACCGGACGGCGTGCCGATCTCCTGGCGTCAGGAGGCCGGTCTTATCTATTCGGACCAGCCGGGTCCGCTGGCCATCCGCTATGTCGCCAACCTCACCGATCCCAATGATTGGGACGCGCTGTTCACCGAGGTGCTGGTGGCGGCGCTTGCCATCAAGGTCGCGCATCCGCTGACCCACAAATCGGGCATGATCGACATTGCCCGCTCGGCCTATGACCGGGCGCTGGACGCGGCGCTCAACGCCAACGCCTTCCAGCGCGCCGGCCGCTTCTACTCTGCCTCCTGGTCCAGCCAGCGCGGCGACAGCAGGATTTCGCGCTGATGACCACGCTTTATCCCGTCCAGGACGTTTTCACGCGTGGCGAAATCAGTCCGCGCCTGCACGCCCGCGCCTCGCTCGATTTCTATCGGGCCGCACTTGCCCGATGCGAGAACTTCGTCACGCTGCCACATGGCGGCATCCGCAAGCGCGGCGGCACCTATTTCGCCGGCGAGGTCAAGATTTCGGCCAAGAAGACGCGGCTGATCCCGTTCATCTTCTCGGCCGACCAGGCCTACGCGCTCGAATTCGGCGACCAGTATATCCGCGTCTACGCCTATGGCGCGCGCGTCGGCACGGTGGAGGTCGCCTCGCCCTATCTGGAGGCGGACCTGTTCGAGCTCGCCTATGTCCAGTCGGCCGACCAGATGTGGATCAGCCATCGCGACTATCCGCTCCAGGTTCTGACACGCACCGCCCACACGGCATGGTCGCTCGACGATTACGTGATCGATGACGGCCCCTACGACGACATCAACGATACGTCGACGACGTTGACCCCGGCATCCTACGGCTCCTTCGTCCCCAAGATGACCAGCTTGACCGCGCCGAGCGGCACGGTCTCAAGTCAGAACGGCACGTCGGATGTCTGGCAGCTGTTCGACAAGAACAGCCGCACAATCAGCTTTCCCTCGGGGGGCACCGCCGCGTGGGTCCAGTATCAACTTCCAGGCGGAGCGCAAAAGGTCTGCAATGCCTATTGGATACAGGCGTCGGGCGCTCCGGTAGGCGCCGAGGACATGCCCACGCAATGGGTTGTGCAAGGCTCGAACAACGGTACCGACTGGACGACGATCGACTCCCAGGTCGCACAGGCCGGCTGGGGCGCCGCCGAACGCCGCTATTACGAGTTCTTCAACAAGACGCCCTTCAACTATCTGCGCCTGGACTTCGAGGGCGGCGGCGGTCCTGACGCCTCGAACTCGCAGCTAGCCGAATGGAGCCCGAACGAGGATGGCGACTTGATGACGCCGTTCAACTTCACGGCCTCCTCGGTCATCGGCATCAACGGCGACACCGGCTTCCAGGCGACGGACGTCGGCAGGGCCATTCGTCTGCTCGGCTCGGACGGGCGTTGGCGGTGGGCGCGCATAGCGGCGCGCGCCAGCGCGACAGTCGTCACGATCCGCATGTATGGCCATGTGCTGCCCGATCTCTCGCCGATCACCCGCTGGCGGCTCGGCACGCTGGTTCCCGGCAAATATGTCGAGAGCGGCTCGCTCTATGAGGAGCGCCTGGCCTTCAGCCGGAAGTTCTCCGTCTATGCCTCGGCCACCGGCGATTTCGACAATTTCGCGCTGGGCGAGAAGGATGACGACGCGCTGGAGTTCATCCAGGCCGGCGGCGGCCAGGCCAACGACATCGTCTGGATCGCCGATTCGGACGGCGCGCTGCTGATCGGCACCTTGGGCGGCGTACGCGCCCTGTCGGGCTCGGGCATCGACGAGGCGCTGACGCCGTCCTCGTTCAAGAACCGGCGCTCGCGCACCTTCGGCTGCGCCCGCATCCGCCCGGTCGATGCCGGCCAGTCGTTCCTCTATGTCACCCGCTCGCGCAGGTCGATCGCCGAGCTGACGCAGACCGCGCAGAGCCGTTTCACCTCGGACGATGTCGGCCAGATTTCAGAGCATATTCCCAAGCAAGGCGTGGTCGAGCTGGCCTTCCAGACCGATCCCGACCCGCTGCTGTGGTTCCCGCTCGATAATGGCGAGCTCGGCGGCTACACGCATCAGCCGAGCCAGGAAGTGCGCGGCATGCACCGGCATCGCCTGGGCGGCACTTTCAGCGGGGCCGGCTGGGCAATTGTCGAGAGTGCCGCGGTGACGCCTGGCCAGGACGGCAATGACGACCTCTGGTTGGTCGTCAAGCGCACGATCGGCGGCGTGACGAGACGCTATATCGAGATCAAGACCGCGCCGTTCGAATATGGCGCCATCACTGATGCCTTCGAGGTCGATTGCGGCCTGACCTATATCGGCGCCGCGGTGGCCACGGTGGGCGGTGCCGTGCATCTCGCCGGCCTGTCCGTCGATGTGCTGGCCGACGGCAAGGTCTATCGCGGCCTCACAGTCAGCGGCGGCGGCACGGTGACGCTGCCGGGCGGCTCGACCGCCGCCAAATGGCAACTCGGCCTGCCTTATGCGGCGGGCGCCGATACGCTGGAGCTCGATGTCGGCGGCCGCGACGGCTCCGTCATCGGCCGCCGCAAGAAGGTGGCGAAAGCGATCCTGTCGCTGCTCGAGACCGACACCACCGGGCTCGAGGTGCAGTCTCTCATGCGCGGCCGCTGGGAACCGGTGCGCATGCCTTCGATCGTCGCACCCGACGGCAAGGCGACGCTGTTCACCGGCAATGTCGAAGTGCCGATCGACGACAGCTGGGAAGGGCAAGGCCGGGTGCGGATCCGCCACGTCAACCCGACGCCCTGCACGATCCGCGCGTTCACGCCGGTGTTCGACGCCGAGCCGTAGGTAGAGCCGTCGAAGCTGCCGATCTCCCCCCTCGAGGGGGGAGATACCCGCTTCGCCGGCCCACACTCCAAAAAGGACATCCCAATGACATCCCCCCATGCCGAACAACTCGGCAGGGCGAGGACGGCTGCAGAATTCGCTGCCGTCATCGCCTTGCTCGACACCGACCTCAACGACGCGATCACCCGCAAGAGCGAACTGGCCGAGGCAGAGGACCGCGCGGTCTTCGGCGATGGCGACCTGGCCGCCGCGCGCGCGGCACTCGACGACTGCAACGACCAGGTCGCGCTTCTCGAAAAAGCCATCGACGCCGCCGGCAAGCGCCGCGCGGAGGCGGCGCTTTGCGAAGCCCGCGCCGACATCGCGGCACTTGGCGAGGAGATCAAGGCCAGGGCAACCCTGCTTGGCGAACGCTGGCGCGGCGTGCACCGGCTGGTCGAGCAGTTGCGCCAGGAACTCTTCGAGGCTGATGCGCTCGCCCGCGCCATCACCACCGCCAACAGCCTGTTCGATGCCGCTGGCGTCCGCGATCTGAAGGTGAACCTGACCACCACGCGCCGCGCCGCCATGGCCGGCGCGCGAGCGGCGGCACCCGCCCGGCTCAGCCGGCCCGCGCTGCAGGCCGACAGGCTGCTCTTGTCCTTCCTCAGCCCCGGTGGCGCGCTCGACCCGCGCCCGCCGCTCGGCGCGCCCGTGGACGGCGTCAAAAGCAAATTCATTCCCGCAACTCCCTCTCTGAACGAACGAGGCTGAACCATGTGCACACTTGCCCTTCTCGGTACGGTTCTTTCGGTCGGCGGCGCGCTGATGGAAGGCCAGCAGCAGAAGCAGATGGCCGACTATCAGGCCAGGGCCTATGAGCAGCAGGCGCAAGCGGAGGCGCAAAGTTCCGCCTTCGAACAGAGCCAGGAGCGCCACAAGCAGGACTTGCTGCAGGCTCAGGCGCGCGCGCAGGCCGGTGCCTCCGGCGTCGGCATGTCAGGCTCGCCAACCGAGGTGCTGGCGGCCAATGCCAGGCAGGGCCAGATCGACCTCAAGGGGATCCAGTACAGCTCGCAGCTGCGCCAGAACAACCTCAACGACCAGGCCGCCATCTCGCGCTTCTCCGGCAAGCAGGCGGCAACGGCCTCGATCTTCAGCGCCGGCAGCGCGCTCGTTGGCGGCCTCTCCAAAATCTACGACCCGACCAAGGCGGTGAGTCTAGGCGGTTCGGCATTTTCGCCTCGGGCGAGCGCGGCCATAGCCGGCGGCTATTCGGGCCTCTACTGAAATGGTCCACATCATCCCCCTCTCCATTGGCCAGCGCCGGCTCGATACCGGCAGTGCGCCGCAATACCCGCAGGGATCGTCGATCGGCGGCGCCATGCAGGGTTTTGGCGATGAGCTTTCCGCAGTCGCCGAGCGCTATCGGCAGATGAAGGACCAGCAGGAGGCGTTCGACGCCGAGCTGGCGCGCCGCCGCTTCAACGGCCAGATCGCGCAGGCCGAAGACCAGGTGGCGGCGAACGCGCCGGCTGACGGTGCCGGCCTGCATGACGCCATGTATGGCCAGGTCAATCCGTACGACGGCCGAGTGGTCAAGACCGGCCTGTTCGACAAGCTGTTTGCCGCTGCCTTGCCTGGCATGCCCGAGAGCCAGCGCGCCGCTTTCGCCGGGCAGAAGGAGGCGATGCGTGCGGTTGGCGCGCGGCGCATGGCGCAGCGGCAGAAAGCGCGGCGCAAGGATTACGAGCAGGCAGAGGTCGACACCGCGCTCAAGACCAGCGCCATCGCCATCGGCAACGCCAACCCCGACGATCATGTCACCTTCGAAGCGGCCCGCCAGCAAGGGCTCGACCTGATCGACAAGATGGGTCTCGATCCGGTGATCAGGCAGCAGAAGGTGAAGGACTGGTTCGGCACTGCCACCAGGGCGCGGTTCGAAGCGCTGATTGCCAGGGACCCGAAGCGCGCGCTGGAGATATTTGGTGTTGGGGCGCCCGCCTCCGACGGCAGGGCTACGGGCGATGGCTTGCAAGCGGCAGGCAGTTCTGGGACGGGCGACCGCGTCGGCAAACGGACGCCTGATCAGCGTGTGGTGCAGGCGTTCGGGAATAGCGCTCCGACGCCGGATCCCTTGGCGATCAAGCTGACAACCGATTATCTCGTCGACCTGTCTCCAGATGACGTTCCTCGGCTGATCGACCAGGCACACGCCGCAAATACGGCGCAACTGATCGAGGCGCGCACCAACATCGCTCTCGTTTCGCAGAATGCCCCGGACGCAATCGCCAAGACCGGCAGTTACTCCGGCAAGATACCCGACCCCGCCGACTTCGCAGCCGTTTATGGCGCCAAGGAGGGCGGCAAGCAGTACCACAGCTTCAGCTTGAAGATGGATGTCGGCCGTCAAGCCTTCGGCATGCGGACCATGCCCAACCAGGCGATCCACGCAGCGCTGCGCGATGCCGAGCCTGGGCCTGGCAGTTCCGAGGAGGAGCAGACGCGCTATCGGGTTACCGCTGCGGCTGCTCTCAAGACACTAGGCATTAGGCGGGCGGACCCTGCCGGCTATGTTCGAGAAGTATTCCCCAATGTTGACGCTGCGTGGAAGGCGGCAACAAATCTGGGCAGCAGGCCGGAGAATGGCGATCCGGAGGCGTACAAATGGGCTATCGCCGTCTCGGTTGCGGCCCAAAGGCAACTGGGCGTTGAAAATCCCCAACCCCTGCCAAGGGCGGTTGTTCAAAGCCTAGTCGACACACTTAGAAACAAAGATGTGCCGCAGGCTGAAAAAGGGGCCATGCTGGATGCCCTACTGGCAGCAACGCGCGATCCGGCTGTTCGCGATGCCCTGTCTCAGCAATTGGATCAAGCTGGCCTTTCTGGGCCGGCTCAAGTCGACCCGATCGTTACTACCGCAACAGAACGGCCTCCATCAGCGCCGCCTGCCGAAGCCCGGTCTGCATTCCAACAAGCTGCGGACGACTTCGGCGACTATCTGAGTGAGGGTTTTGAGGCTCTAGGCCGCATCCCGCACGACATCGGGCTGGGTCTCCAGGATCTGCGCGATTCGCCTTGGGGCTTCCTTGAACAACTGCCGGCTACCCCCGGCTCGGGGGCGGCTGCTGAAGGGCGCTTAGCATTAGAGGCAGCTGGAGAGGCTGTTGCAAAAGGACTGGCCATTGTCCGCGGCGGGACGGGCAAGCTTGCTAGGCCGATAGAGGAATTTGCTGATCGTGGCTCGCGCACAGTATCGGACCTCGCCGCCGAGAAGGCGGTGGCTCACCAGGCTGTCGAGGCGGAGTCTCGTGCAATAAATGCAGCAAAAGAGGCCGCCTACCGCTTGAGCACAGGCGCCAAGCCTGACAAGGCCGAACTTCTTGAGATAATAAAGGCGATCGCCAGGGACCCATCTAAAGTAAAATATCCCGGAGCATCGCTTGGAAGAGCATTTTCGAACAACTACAGAAAGACATTTCTTGACGCGAACCCCAATCTGACGGGAGATATTGTCGTCCACCACGCTGCAGAGCGACAGGCATGGACAAGGTATAAAAACCTCTTTGCGGAAGACGAGATGCACTCTCTTCCAAATCTAAGAGGCATACCAAAAGAACTAGATAGCCTTTTGCACAAGACCATTTTTCGATTCGAGTGGGATCAATTTTACGAGGCGCACCCCCAGGCAACCCGTCAGCAAGTGCTGGACTACGTGACTTATATCGATAAGAAATATGGGCATCTGTTCAATCCCCCGATAGGTGAGTGATGCAATACTTTAAAATAAGACCGAACGTCGCGGGCGGGATAGGCGAAAACACCGTTCTAGACTCGACCGTCCACCCGCCAATCGTGACCAGGCTTCACTATGTGGTAGAGGGCTGGTTCGGTGATGTGATCGTTGCGACATTCCCCTGTTTCCTCGTCACTGAGGAAACCCAGCGCGCACTGCAGAAGATGGGCTTTTCGGGGGCGTCGTTCGCCGAGGCCGAGGTGACTACCTCTGAAGAGTGTGAAGAGGATCAACCCGGGCTGCAGCTACCGCCTTTCGTCTGGCTGAAGGTAAATGGGAAGGCTGGCCGTGACGACTTCGGGATCGCAACGCCTTTCCGCCTCGTCATCTCGAAACGCGTTCTTGATTTGCTGGAATCATTGGGA
The DNA here is from genome assembly GCF_013170705.1 of Mesorhizobium loti. Classification (NCBI taxonomy): domain Bacteria; kingdom Pseudomonadati; phylum Pseudomonadota; class Alphaproteobacteria; order Hyphomicrobiales; family Phyllobacteriaceae; genus Mesorhizobium; species Mesorhizobium loti. The sequence continues at coordinate 3,583,048 of NZ_CP033334.1, forward strand.
ATACCGTTTGCTGTGGTCGAACCCTACGAGCAGTAACAGGATCGCGCGTTTGTTGTCGCGGCGACGCCACGAATTACGCGAATTACGGTGACAGTGCATTTTTGTCAGTCGCACCCAGATCGCTGGAGCGAATCACCGGATCGAGAAATGGAAAATAGTGCACTGTCACCGTAATTCGGGAGACCATTCACGCTGGGCTATACAAAGGTGGCAAGGGAGTTGGTCATGGAAAACAATGCCAAACCCGACCTGAGCAGCGTCACACGCCTGCCTCCGGCCAATATCGGCACCGGCGACGACGAGCTTGATTCTGCTCGCATCGAAGCCCGCCAATACATCGAATTCTACACTTGGGTATCGGCCATTAAGGACGAATATCTTGGTTACGCCGCGGAAGGGATAATCTATATTTTCCTTTTCGAGATAGAGACCAGTCGACCGGACGTGAATCCATGGACTTGGGTGATCGTCGGGGATGTGCCGCCGACGTACCTGCCAGCTGATGATGGAAAGACGCCTTTTGAGGCGCTGGATGGTTATATCGGTGCGCTGGAAGACTGGGTTGAGGGGCACGCACGGGAAAGTCGGTGGCGAAGTTGATACCGGTCAATGTCGATGCGAATCCCGCCAACGCTGAGATGCTGGCGAGCCGGCTCAAATTCCTCGATGAGAAAATCTTGCCGGAACTCAAAAGATAATACGCTCGATTGCGGCACGTGCACTTGCCCCGTTTGTGGGGAAGGATATCAGCAGGGAACCTTGTCGGATAACGGTCAGGAGAATCCCCGCTCGAGTTCCTTGAAGAGTACGCCCTTCGGGCAGCTTTGCCACAGAGTGTCGGTCTCATCCAGGTCGTCGGCCTGAGCCGTACCAAATGGCAATGCGAGCACCACTGCTACGGAGACAATGAATGATCGCAAGAATGCCTCTTATGGTTGTATATTGCATATTTTAGTGGCAATTTGGTTGTGGGGAATTACGGTGACAGTGCACTTTTATAGGCCGCATCCCATGTGGCTGGAGAGAGCCACCGGACCGAGAAATGGAAAATAGTGCACTGTCACCGTAATTCCCGCCGGTCGTTAAAAACCTAGTCGACACCTTGAATGATGATGACCTGCCACTGAACTGTCATCCAGCTGCGATTAGAGCCTCGAGCGTTTTTGTTACGCCTTGTGGCGCGGGTTGAGCAACCGGCGGAGGCGCGGAGCCTTCCATCAGCACAGCGTCGGAGCCGGTTGCGATGATGACCTCGGCATAGGCTGCCGGGGTCTGGTAGCCGAGCGAGGAATGTGGCCTGGCGGTGTTGAAGTCCTCCCTCCATTCGGCGATGGCGCTTCGTGCGTGGTCGAGACCGAAGAACAGGCTCTCGTTCAACAGCTCGTCGCGCATCCGGCCGTTGAAACTCTCGACGTAACCGTTTTGCATCGGCTTGCCCGGCGCGATGTAGTGCCATTCGATCCTGCAATCCTTCGACCAGGCGAGGATGGCGTTCGAGGTAAACTCGGTGCCGTGGTCGGAGACGATCATGCCCGGCTTGCCGCGGTGGGTGATCAGTTCCGTCAGTTCACGGGCAACCCGACGGCCGGAGATCGAGGTGTCCGGGATCGCGGCCAGGCATTCGCGCGTCACGTCGTCGACGATGTTGAGCACGCGGAACCTCCGGCCGCAGGCGAACTGGTCATGCACGAAATCCAACGACCAGCGCGCGTTCGGCTTTGCCTCGACCAGGATCGGCGCCCGCGTGCCGACCGCTCGCCGCCTTGCCCGGCGCTTGCGCACCGTCAGGCCTTCCTCGCGGTAGAGACGATAGATGCGGTTGACCCCAGATGCCTCGCCCTCGCGCCTGAGCAGGATGAACAGCCGCCTGTAGCCAAAGCGTCGGCGCTCGTTGGCGAGGTCGCGCAACCTGCCACGCAGCTCCGTCTCGGGCGGACGCCGGGACTGGTAGCGGATCATCTTGCGATCGGCGCCGACGAAGGAACAGGCCCGACGCTGCGACAAGCCCATGACGGCCTGCAGATGCGCGACGGCTTCGCGCTTAACGGCGGGCCCTACCATTTTTTTGACAGAAGCTCGCGCAGCGCCGAGGCTTCCAGCATCTGATCGGCGAGCAGCTTCTTCAGCTTGGCGTTCTCGTCTTCCAGCGCCTTCAGCCGCTTGGCGTCGGACACGTCCATCCCGCCATACTTCGCCTTCCAATTATACAGCGTCGCCTCCGAGACCCCGTGCTTGCGAGCCAAATCGCCCGCCTTCGCTCCCGCCTCGTGCTCGCGCAGAACCGCAATGATCTGCTCTTCCGTGAACCGCTTTCTCTTCATCAGTCCGTCCTTCGATCAAGGGCCGGACGCTAATCTCAGATGGAGGAAATTCTCAGTGGCAGGTCAATGAGAGCATGCCGCAACGCGAGCGGGATGCGGTGCTGGGCGATCTGTTCGCAGGCACATCTGATCCCGGTGTTCTGGCAGCCATGGCGCTGCAACTGGGCAACGAGAACCAGTCTCGGATTGCGCGGAGCATTGCGAACAACGCAGTTCCCGTATCTGCAGAGGAACGTGTCAGCCGAAATTTAACAGCCTTCGACGCCCTGCCTGTGGGTCTAAAGGCGCTCGTAGCGCTCAATGACACAGTCCGTCTCATAGCGGACGGCGCGACATTTGGGTACGCCGACAAGTTCGCCGCCACCATGAATTCGCTGGTCTCGGGCAACAGCTACGAAGACGAACTCGCCGCTGAACGTGGTGGGACACAGGATGCGAGAGATCGAGCTGGCTCCGCCGGGACCGCTGCGGAGATGCTTGGCGCATATCTGAGTGGCAGCGGCCTTGGAAATGCGGGCATCACACTTACCGGCCGGTTTGGCACAGCTACGATGGAGGGCTTGTCGGGCATTCTCGCTCGCGCAGGCCTTATGGGCGTCGAGGGTGCGGCTTATGGCGGCGTCGAAGCGACCGGTCGTGATGAGCCGATCGGCAGCGGTATGGCTTCCGGCGCGCTATGGGGGGCCGGCAGCCAATTCTTCAAGGAAAAGTCAACGGCAATTCACGACGAGTTGCCAGGCTGGCTCGGAGGCCGCTCTAGGTCTCTTCGTAAGAAATGGGAAGTGGAATACAATCTCGATTGGCCTATAGACCCTGACACGGGCCGCAACATGCACGTTCATCACAAGCGTCCTCGATCTGAAGGCGGGACAGATGATGTGTGGAACTTGGAGCTCTCAGTCAAGCCGATCACGTTAAACATCACATGGAACGGGGCGATTACAAGAGGTGGGGCGCCTTGGGCAAGGGTGGAAGGAAACCAAAGCCGTGATAAAAGATGTCGAAGACGCCAGCCCTGATCTGAGTAAGGTTAGGCTGTTGGCACCTGGCAATCTACGAGGCAGTGTAGAATTCAAGGATGCCCGGCGTCGGGCCCGTACGTATCTGGAGTCTCATAGCTGGGTTTCAGCTATTCATGGAGAATATCTCGGATATCGCCTCGACGGCGTCATTTACATATTTCTCTTTAATTTTATGCCAGCCAAGCCGGACGTGCCATATTGGGTATGGGTAATTGTTGGTGATTTGCCTTCGGCCTATATAGACTGCGATTATGGAAAGACGCCTTATCTTGCGTTAGATGGCTATATTGGTGCTATGGAAGAATGGGTCGAAGCCGTCAGGGAGGGGAAGCCCGTCGATAATATTATCCCTGTCAATGTCCCGGCTACTCCTGAGTACGCCAAAATGCTGGGTGGACGCCTCAGATTCCTGAATGACAACGTTCTTCCGTTACTTCGAAAGTAATTTCGGACGGCATCACAAGGAAGCTGGGTATTTTCAGCGCTGGGCTAGGAGAGACGGTGTCGCCAGAAAAAGCCAGTATTGGAGAAACATCGTGAACGCAGTTACGCCAGACCTCAGTAAAGTCAGTCGTTTGCCGCTGGCTGCCGACGATCCTGAATCGGGGGATGACATTGACGCGGCTCTTCTGGAAGCCCGTCAATACCTCCAGTCTTATAACTGGGGGAAAAATATTAAATCCGAGTATCTTGGGTATGGTGCCGAAGGTATAGTATACATTTTTCTCTTCGAGATCTTACCTAGCAGACCAGATGTGCCTCAATGGATATGGGTGATCGTGGGCGATGTGCCTCCGGCCTATATGCCCGGCGATGACGTCCAGACACCGTATGAGGTGCTGGACGGTTACATCGGTGCAATGGAAGATTGGGTTGAAGCTGCGCGGCAAGGAAAATCCGTAGCGAAATTGATCCCTGTCAATGTCGATGCCAATCCCGCCAACGCCGAGACGCTGGCGAGCCGGCTCAAATTCCTGGATGAAAAGGTTCTGCCTCTGCTTCAAGAGTGATGTGTCGACACTTGGCGTATGGCGCTGCGGCAGAAAGTGCAGCGCGATGATTATGAGTTGGCCGAGTGGACCAGGTCGACACCATGTCCACCATCGCAAACAGCGACCCGAACGACACCGCGAACTTCGAGGCGGTCCGGCAGAGCGGGTCCGACCTGATCGCCAGGATAGGCAACACGCTTGCCCGGCAAGCGGCGAAAGCCGCATGGCGCACCAGCATGGCCAAGGCCTTGGTCCAGGCGATGATTTGGGGCAGCTGGAGCAGAGGTGACAGAGGGTCAAAGCCGTGACAACAAGCGTGGATGATGCCAGCCCTGATCTGAATAGCGTGAAGCCTCTGCCGCCAGGTCATCGGCGTGGCAGCGTGGAATTCCGGGATGCCCGCCGTGATGCGCGAAGATATTTGGAATCTCACAACTGGGTATCGGCTATCAAAGGTGAATATCTTGGATATCGGCTAGATGGCGTCATATGTAAGCTTGGTGAGCGCCTAGCTGCGTCGCCTTCTGGCAGGATTACGCATGATCAAACCACCAAGCGAATTTCTGAAAGATCTTCCGGAGCGCAATGGGCGTTTGCGGTTTCGCGGGTCCGGCCTGAGATCGGCGAGCTATTTTCTGACCGACCACCGGCCCAAACCGAACATGAGGCATTGGTCAGCCAACAATCCTCGGCGAAGATAAATTGGCAGTGGCGCTTGGCGACATGCGATCCAGCCGAATACGAAGCGCTGGCGGCTCAGTCTACGCAAGAGGATCTTGCGTGGGAAAAGAAAACAGGCTGCAAGGTGCATGTTTTGATCGACAAGAAGGCGTTGCGCAAGTATCTGCGAGAGTGCGACTCGCCAAATGTAGGCAGCCCCGAACTACGAGCTTGGGCGCGCAATTATCCAGAAGATGAATAATTGCTGCGAACCGTGTAGCAACTGAGACGCCAGTATCACCCATGGCGCCCGGCGAGACGCCAGGCGAGGCGTGAGCGCTTCAGGAAGACAAATCCAGGAATAGACAATAACGGCTGGCCAAGGTTGACGCGACCGTTCCGTCCACCCATTGCCAGCCCGTCAACCGACCCGACATCCTCAAGCCTCGCTTTCGCGGGGCTTTTTTCATGGAGCAAGCCTCATGGCCCGACCTGCAACTGCCGCCGTTCGCCTGTTGACCGGCGAACGCGAACCCGTGCGCCTGGCGACCACGGCCAACATAACCCTGCATGGGCTGCAGAATATCGATGGCGTGGCCACCTATGTGGGCGACCGAGTGCTGGTGAAGAACCAGACCGATGCCAGCGAGAACGGCATCTATACGGCGAGCGAGGGCCAGTGGTTCCGCGCCGCCGATGCGCGCACCGCGCGCACGATGCAGAAGGGCACGACGGTGCACGTGCAGCAGGGTGCGGCCTCCGCCGATTTCGTCTATGCCTTCGAAACGCTGAACCCGGTGATCGGCACCGATGCCATCACGCTGGCCTTCTTCCTTTCGGAAGACACGCTGGGCGATGCCACGGCGGCCGCGGCGGCCGCCGCCAACAGCGCGGCGGCGGCCCTGACCTCCAAGAACGCGGCCGCCACCAGCGCCACCAATGCCGGCACTTCGGCCACCGCCGCGTCCGGATCGGCCACGGCGGCGGCCGGCTCCGCCTCCACGGCCGCGACCTCGGCCACCAACGCCGGCACTTCGGCAAGTGCGGCATCCGGCTCCGCCTCGGGGGCGGCGACCAGCGCCACCAATGCCGGCAACTCGGCCACCGCGGCGGCCGGCTCGGCGAGCGCTGCCTCGGGCTCGGCCACGGCGGCGTCGACCTCGGCGACCAATGCCGCAACCTCCGCCACCAACGCCGCGGCATCGGCCACGGCGGCGGCGAATTCGGTGGCGGCGCTGAGCTACACCTTCTCGACGACAACCACCGATGCAGATCCTGGCAACGGCACCTTGCGGCTGAACAACGCCACCGCCGCGTCGGCGACCGCCGCGTATATCGACAATCTGGACAGCGACGGCGTTTTGCAGACAGCTTTTCTCGATACGTTCGATGACAGCACCAACACCGTTCGCGGGGTGCTGACGATACGGTCCAAGACCTCGGCTGCGGTCAAATACGCGTTCAATGTGTCCGGCTCCGTTGTCGACGGGTCGGGCTATCGAAAGGTGGCACTTGCCTACGTTAGCGGGTCGGGCTCGATGACGAATGGCATGGCCTGCTGGCTCACGTTCGATCGGACTGGCGACAAGGGTGCGGATGGTAGCGGTACCGGCGACTTCACCGGACCTGCCTCATCGACGACGAGCAATCTCGTTGGCTTCAATGACACGACAGGCAAGGCCGGCAAGGATAGTGGCCTTGCTGCGGCCAGCGTCGCCACTGGTCCGGCATCTGCCGTCTCTGGCAACTTGCCAAGCTTCAACGGAACGGGAGGCAAAACGCTGCAGGACAGCGGCGTTGCAGCGTCCAATGTCGCCAAGCTCAACACGGCCAACGCTTTTACAGCCGGCCAGGGCATCAATACCACCGCGGGCCAGGCTATAGGCGTGACCGGTGGCCCCGCAGCCGGCACCTCTGGCCTCATCATCAACGCTATCACCGGGGTCGGCAATGCGGCGTTCATGTCGTTCAACCGGAACGGAGCTTACGCGGCCCACCTCGGGATCGACACCGACAACAAATGGAAGGTCGGCGGTTGGTCGATGGGCGCCAACGCCTATGAGATTGTCCACATGGGTAATTACACGACCCTCTTGGACGCTCGATATGCACTGGCAGCGAATATCGGGTCGATGGCCGCTCGAGCCGTGACAATATCCACTGCGTCGCCCTCGGGCGGGGCAGATGGCGATTTCTGGGCGAAAATCTGATGACCCTTTATGCCAGAGATGCCGGCGTTTGGAAGCCGAGCTATGAGCCGAGTGTCAGGAACTCCGCCGTCTGGAGGCCTCTGAGGGAGCTTTACGCCAGAGATGCCGGCGTTTGGAAGCCCATACTGGTTGATCCAAATTACTCCAGTGTCGTTCTCTTGCTGCACGGGGACGGCACGAATGGGTCCAAAACCATCATCGACAACTCGCCCACTCCGAAGACGGTGACCGCTCTCGGCGACGCCCAGATCAGCACAGCGGAATCGGTGTTCGCTGGGGGTTCATCCATCAGCCTCGATGGAAGCGGCGATTATATCACGGTCCCCCCAAGCACAGATTTTGCCTTGGGCTCCGGCGACTTCACGCTGGAGTTTTTCATCCGCTTCAATGTGCTTCAGGCCGTTAACTCAAATATGGTCCATACGAATATCAATAGCGGCATTGCGATCTATCAGACGCCAACTGCGGGAAGCTGGCAGATTGCAAAAGCGGGCGTGGCATCGGAACTGGCCTTCTCCTGGAGTCCGGTCATTTCCACCTGGTATCACTTTGCGGTTTCCAGAACGTCGGGAACCATGAAGGTCTTCGTTGACGGTGTTCAGATTGCTACCGGCGCGTCGGCCACGAGCTTTCTTCAGAATGGCTTCTGGTTCGGCAGGGACTACCTTGGCTCGCTGAGCTACTCGAATTGCTGGGCGGAAGAAATCCGCATCACCAAGGGTGTTGGACGCTATACCGCAGCCTTCACTCCCCCGACTATCCCCTTCAAAGATAGGTGAGCATCATGCAAACATTTCTCCACACGGACAGCCACGGCTCATTTTCTGAGGTCGGGCATCCTGGCTGGATGTCGGGGGATGATGGGCCTGAGCGTCTTCTCACGGCCGACGAACTGGTCGATATCGGTTTCGGTCTGCTCGTTGTTGACGCGCCGCCAGTCTACAATCCGGCAACCCAAAGGCTGTCGCTAAATCCAGTATCGGACTGGCCGAAGGATGCCCGCTCGACGACGAAAACGTATACCGTCACCGATCTAACTGCAGAGGAAATCCGGGCCGCTCTTCCCCCGCTGAGCCCGCGTCAACTCTGTATGATGCTGCCGGTGGTCGGCCTCTCTGAAGCTGACATCGAAGGGCTGATCGACGCCATCCCGGATGCGACCGATAGGGCTCGCTCATCCGTCGAGTGGCGCAAGGCCACAAGCTTTAGCAGGAATCATCCGTTGGTTGTCTCTCTCTCGGCAGAACTCAACTTTGAGCCGGCCGAGTTGGACACCATTTGGCTCTACGCTTCCGGGATCTGACCCTCAGTCTTCGGGCCAGCCATTCAACTCATCCTCGCGAATGCGATAGGAGTTTTCGGCCAGAAGTCTCCTCTGCTCGGGGGTGAACGTCTGCCAGGCGTCCATGAGGTCGCCCCCGATGTAACGCCGCCAATCGATAGCATCTGGCGGCAATTCGACGTCCCAGTCCGGGTTCAAGTACTCGCTGGGCATTAAAACGATTGCAGTTTGGTCGGACATTTTTCGATCTCCCGCATCAATCATAGACCATCACCATTCAAAAGGAACTGTCATGGCTCTTTCCCGTGAGAAGGAATCGCTTGCCCGCGTGCTTGCACGTGAAGGCGGTTATTCGAACCATCCAAACGACCTGACGGCCCCACGATGACGGGCTTCAAATCCACTGTAGCTCCGCATCGATAACTCGAGCCACTATCACCCGAAAGGAACCCCCATGGACCGCAACTTTGCGCGGGCGCTTGCGCTCGTCCTGAAATCCGAGGGCGGCTGGTCGGACAATCCGGCCGACCCTGGCGGCGCCACCATGAAGGGCGTGACGCTGGCGAATTTTCGCCGTTATGTGAAGGCCGATGCCAGCAAGGCCGATCTGAAGAAGATCGGCGACGACCAGGTCGCGACCGTCTATCGGCGGTTCTACTGGGACGCCGTGCTCGGCGCTGAGCTGCCTGACGGTGTCGACTACGCCGTGTTCGATTTCGCTGTGAACAGCGGGCCGGGCAGGGCGGCAAAATACCTGCAGGCAGCCGTGGGCGTCTCCCAGGACGGGCGCATCGGTCCGGCCACGCTGGCGGCAGCCAGGGCAAGACCCGCCGGCATCGTCATCGACCAGCTTTGTGATGCCCGTCTGGCGTTTCTCAAGCGATTGCCGACATGGGGGACATTCGGGCGGGGCTGGTCCGATCGGGTCAAGTCCGTGCGGACCCAAGCCTTGCTGATGTCGGCCCCCGCGACAGTGCCCGCGCAGCCCGCAACGCCAGCGTTGGTCCCTGGGCCGGTCCCGCAGCCACCCGATGTTGAAACGTCGGCCGCCGAGGCTGCGTCGGGTTCAGGGATTCCGGTTGCCGCCAAGGCTGGAGGGGTCATCGCCGCCTGCCTGCTGCTTGCCTATGCCGCCTGGCACCACATTGCCGTTGCCCTGCAAGGGATATTCTGATCATGGCCACTGTCATCCAACCTACCATCCGCCCGACCAACAAGCTGACGGCCGCGACCATCGCCGCCGCGGTCCTGTCGGTCTGCGGTGTCTTCGTGCGCAACCTCTGGCCGTCCTGGTATGACGCCGAGACATGGGCGACGCTTCTGCCGATCGCCGTCTTTGCCGTCGGCTATCTGGTCAAGGATGAGGCGAACCAATGAGCGCGCTGCTGTCCTTCCTGCTCGGCAATCCGACCCTTCTCGGCATGGGTGCGGCCATCTTCGCGGCGCTCGGCTGGGGCGTCCGCCAGCGGCTTGCCGGCGAACGCGGCGAACGTGCCAGGCAAGCCGCCGCCGAAGCCGCTGCGCACGACATCGCGGACCAGGTCCAGAACGATATCGGCGCGCTGCCAGCCGCCACCGCGCGAAAGGAGCTCAAATCATGGGCAAGGGATTGATGCTGCTGTCGGTGCTGGCCGCGATGGCAGGCTGCACAACCGTCAAGGGCGGGTTCTGCGCGGTGTCGAACCCGCTGCGCCTGTCGGCGGCCACGGTCGAGACATTGCCGGACGCCGAGGTCAAGGCGTTGTTGGCACACAATCGCAAGGGCGAAAAACTGTGCGGATGGCAGCCATGACTCTCGTGGCATTTACCCCGGATGCAGCCATGATGCTCGGCCGGCTGGTCATTTTCGGCGCCGGATCGGTCCTTGGTCTCCTGATCGCAAGGGCGATGAGATGATGCATGATTTTTTCGATCTGCTCGGCATCAAGGGACCGGTCGTTGTCGCCGGCCTGGCCGGCGGCGTCCTGCGCGCCTTGTCGCGGCACCGCTACAAGCTGCGCGAGATGGTGGCGTCACCCATTTGCGGCGCGCTCGCCGCCGCCTATCTGACGCTGCCCCTGGTCCAATATTCCCGCGCCACGGGCCTGCCGCTGGCAAATGACGACACGACAACGCTGGCGGCCGCCTTTCTCATTGGCGTCTGCGCCATGTGGATTTCGGATATTTTGTTCGAGGTGATCGTGCGCAAGTTCAGTCCGGCCCCGGAGGAATAGCCGCAGGCTTTGCGTGCCGAAATCTCCACCTGACAGCTCGCGCAAGGGCGGGATTTTTGCATTTGTGGCTTCTGACCGGCCGCTGCTATATCCAGAGCAGGGCCGCCGAACTCGCGGTGGCGTTGATCCCTTCCGGACCTGCGAATGCTTATTGAACGATACGACGGAAACCGTGAGGCTTTACGGCCTCTGTTTGCCCTGGCAGACGATTCCCCCATGCAGATTTCCAGTTACATCGATCGGGGCGAGGTGCTTGTCGCGCGCGATGGCGGTCGGATCGTCGGCCATGCGCAGGTCATCGAGACAGGTGAGGGCGGTGTGTTCGAACTCAAGAGCCTCGCGGTCCGCCCGGCAAGGCAGAGCGAGGGGTTGGGGCGTGCCCTGGTCGCGGCGGCAATCACCCGTTGCCGCGAGCGCAACGGCAGGCGCCTGATCGTCTCGACCGCAACGGCCGATATCGGCAATTTGCGTTTCTACCAGCGACAGGGATTTCGCATGTGCCGTATCGTGCAGGACGCCTTCGGGCCATCGACCGGTTACCCCGAAGGCTCGGCTGTGAACGGCATTCCGCTGCGCGACCAGGTGGTCTTCGAACGCGACCTCGGCGCGGATTGAGGGTGGTGGATCCTCCACCTCGCGCTCCGGCTTCACGACAGTCGCGGACAATCCAACTGCCCGCTCCGGTTCGCCGGAGCGGGCTTTTTTGCGTTTTGGGCTAAAGCGCGCCGCGGCGAAGTGGATTCATGCGGCGCGCTTCAGGGCTTTGTTTTTTACGCATGTCGTCTTCCCGAAGCCGAGGTCACTTTTGGACGACATGGATCAGGCCAGGATGTTGACGGCGCGGGCCGCGACCAGTGCGATCGTCAGCAGGGAGATCATCGCCTCGGCCATCATCAAAAGCTTGGCGCGCTGGGAGAGCGGCAAGGTGTCGGTCGGCGAAAACGCTGTCGCATTGGTGAAGGCGAGGAAGACATAGTCGACGAAGCCCGGCAGCCAGTCGCGGATCTCGCGGTCGTTCAAGGTCATTTGCGGGAACAGGAAATCGGAATGGGCGCGGTTGACGAGGCCGCAGGTCGGCGGCCCGCCGCGATCGGTGCTCCAGAACCACAAGGCAAAAATGATGACATTGGTGACCCAGATGTTGAGCGCGTCGATCAGCAGCGTCTGGCCGCTGGAGCCGGCATGGCCCGCCAGCAGCGCGCGCACCAGGAACACCAGCGAGCCGCAGTTCATGATGCTGACGACCCCGGTCATCACCAGGGCCGTCCTGCGGATCATGACGCGGAACCGGCCGACCAGATACCAGTGCTCCTCCTCGACCGCCTTCTGGGTGGCGACCTGTGTCCAGGCCGTGGCGACCGACAGCGGCACGAGCAGCGCCGCCTCGAGGGCCGGCGCCAGCCAGCGGGGACCGAACGAGAGATCGTTGATGACCAGAAGCTGCAGGCAGATGATGACGAGGACAGCCGCGCGCGCCAGCCAGAAATCGAACGCGCGGTGGTGGATGACGGCATGCTGGTGACGCATTGAGTATCCGGGAGGTTCAGACAGGATCAGATATGCGGATTGTTCTGTCGGGGAGGGCAATGGAGCGCTGAAATTCCCGCTCAATCTTGGTCCTGCAATGGCCTGCAAGTATACTTTTTCGTAAGCTTCGACGTTGGGGCTGTTCGGCGAACCGGTCGGTGTGATTTAAGCGCCGCATGACGGGAATTGACGACTCCATAGATGGTTGGCTGCCGGGCGGGTTGCCTGTCGCGGGCATCGACCGTTCGTCGGTCTGGTCCGGCCTGCTTCGTCATCCCTGGTATTTGCTGGCGCTCTTGTGCCTGGTGCAGATCGTGTGCTGGACGATGGTGCCGGCGCTGATCGACCCCGCGCCGCCTGGCGATGTCGTGGAAGGGTTCATGTGGGGCCGCGAATGGGTGCTGTTGACCTACAAGCATCCGCAGCTTCCCGGCTGGCTGCTTGAAACGAGCCATCTTCTGACCGGATCGTTCCGCTGGCCGCAATATCTGCTCGCCCAGTTGACGATCTCGTCGACCTTCGTCCTGGTCTATCTGCTGGCCCGCGACATGCTCGGGCAAAGCCGCGCGCTGGCCGCGGTGCTCTTGATGCCGTCGGTCTATTTCTTCGGCTGGCCGACCCCGCAATTCAATCATGACTATGCGCAGATGCCGTTCTGGGCGGCCATATGCTGGCTGCTTTGGCGTGCCGGCCGCGGTGGTGGACCTGGCTGGTGGCTGGCGCTCGGACTGGTGTCGGGCGTCGGGCTCTATGCCAAGTTCTCCACCGGCCTGCTGCTTTCCTTCGGCGCTCTCTGGCTGTTGTCCGACGCGCGCGCGCGCGGCCGGCTTGCAACGCCTTGGCCATGGCTCGGCCTTGCGGTTTTTCTCGCCGTCGCCGCGCCGTTGGCCATCGAACTCTACCGCATCGATTTCCTGCCGCTGACCTATTTCGCCGACCGCGACGCCTGGGTGACGGAACACCGTGCTCGCCTGTATTACATCGGTGTCCAGATGGCCGGGCTCTCCGGCTTTCTCCTGGTCCTGTCGATATCGGGGCTGCTGCGGCGTTCGCCTGCCCCAGAAGCGCCCGTCGAACGCGGCATTCTGGTCTATCTCGTATGGATGGGGCTCGGCCCGGCGGTCCTGATCATGTTGGCCTCGTTGTTCACCGGCACCGGTGAATCCTGGGGCGCGCCGATGTACAATCTTGTCGGCGTCGTGGCGCTCGCCTTCCTCGGCCACCGGCTTGGTGCCTTCGAGATGCGAAGGCTGGCGATCTGCGCATTCACCTGCATCGTCACCATGTCGGCCGCCTATGCGGCGATCCGCTGGACGGATTGCAATGTGCGGGGGCGCATGGACGCCGTCTGCTGGCCGGCGCAACCGATCTCGGACGAGGCCGAGGCGGTCTGGCACGCAGCGGTGCCCGGCCGGCTCGACATTGTCGGCGGCGATACCAATCTGGCCATGCTGGCGGGCCTCAACGCCTATGACAAGCCTTCGATCTTCACCGACCTCAATACGCGGTTCGCGCCCTGGATCACAACACAGCGGCTGCGCGACCACGGCATGCTGATGATTTGGTCGGGGCGTGATGTGCCGCCGCAACTGCGGGCATGGCTGGACGACATCCCGGTCAAGACCGTTCTTTTCAACTGGTCGCGCGGGGCGCCGCCAGTGACGATCAATTTTGCCGCCATTCCGCCCGGCACGCGGTATTTGCCGCTTGCCGCCGACAGCCGGACCCGGCATCCGCGCAACTGAAGCCTGTCGAGCGGTCGATTCCGTTCCGCATCGTGATATTTTCGTTCGTGCATGGGTCGCACGCACCCTGTAGGCGCCGCGTTCACTTCCAGTCGACTGGACGAAGCCGCCGACAATGCCCATTTGTGGGAAATCCAATTTGTTGTTGTGCAATTCAGGCTGGAAACAGCTAGCGTTTCCCCTGAATTGCTTTCTTGAGGAGACGTGACATGGCGACTTCGACCGAACGCGCGGTGCTTGCCGGCGGCTGTTTCTGGGGCATGCAGGATCTGATACGGCGCTACCCCGGCGTCATCTCCACTCGTGTCGGCTATAGCGGCGGCGACGTACCCAATGCCACTTATCGCAACCACGGCACCCATGCCGAAGCCATCGAGATCAATTTCGATCCGGCCGTGATCAGCTATCGCACATTGTTGGAGCGCTTTTTCCAGATCCATGATCCGACGACGCGCAACCGCCAAGGCAACGATGTCGGGATGAGCTACCGCTCCGCGATCTACTATACGAGCGACGAACAAAAGCGCGTCGCCGAAGACACCATTGAAGACGTCGATGCCTCCGGCCTGTGGCCGGGCAAGGTCGTTACTGAAGTCGCACCGGCAGGTGCTTTCTGGGAGGCCGAGCCCGAGCATCAGGATTATCTGGAGAAATATCCCAACGGCTATACCTGCCATTTCGTCAGGCCAGGCTGGAAGCTGCCGGTTCGTGAGAAAGCCGTCTCATAAGTTTACGGATAGGCTTTCGCACGGCATGGGACTATAATCGCCTCACCGATTGCCGCTCGGCCAGCCATCGCATGACGGTTGACGGGCGGTGGCATTGCCGAAATTGCGCGGATGATCCGACGGGGGAAGCATGAAGAAGATTTATCAGAAGCCAGTCCTGACGAAAGGGGGCCGCCTTTCGGACGTCACCGCCTTGATACCGTCTTCGCAAATCAAGACCTGATCGACGGCCTTCATTGGCAAGCGGTCGGCCCGCCCGAAAAGGCCTGGCTCGATCGTCGTTTGAATGAGGTGATCGGCTTGACGGGCGCTTTGAGAGGGTGCTGCTTTTGAGCCCGCAGACCGGGCAAGACCGGCTTTCGGCCGTGTTCATACTCGACGTCAACCACTTTACCGGGCCGCTGCTGGCAGGGTGGCTTGAAGCAGGCCATAGCATCGGGGCGATCGTTGTGCCTGGGTTGTGTCGGCGCCCAAAGCACTTCAGCACCGGCAATCTACGCCGAAGACTGAAACGCAGATTGTTGCTCAGGCGCTATGTCGGCGACACGCCGGCAAGGCTGATCGAATTTGGGCGGCCTTATGATTGGGACACGCTCGGCAATCAATTGTCGCAGGTCAACGCCGCTGTGTTGATCTGCTATGCTTTCCCCACATTGGTCCCACCGCAATTGCTGAGCATTTTTCCCAAGGGCGGGCTCAATCTTCACCCAGCGCTGCTGCCCAACTATCGGGGGCCGCATCCTCTCCACCGCCTGGCGGTGGACGGCCAGCATGCCGTTCATGGCGGTGTGACGCTGCACAAGATGTCCGCCGCCTTCGACGACGGCGACATCCTCGGGCAGGTGTCGTTTTCGGAGACAGACTGGGCGTCGCGGCGGGCCCTGATCGACGGCCTGGCAAGCGCAATGCACACGCTGGTGAGCGAGGTGGCGCCCGCCTACTGCAAAGGCAACCTTTCGGGGACACGACAGCCGGCGGGGGATTTCATCTGGGCGCGGCTTGAACCGGCCCACACGATGATCTCGCCGGCCATGTCGATCGAGCATGTCGCGCGGTTATGGCATGTGCTGGGCAATATTCCAGGGATTTATCTGGATGTCGCCGGCCGCAAGGTCAGACTGGCGTTCCAGATCGGACGACTTGGCCCGCCGACCGGACAAGCGCCGGTCGCACGATGGGGCACCGCCGAGTTCGATCTCGCCGATGGCAGGGTCCGCTATCTAACCCATGGCCGCCTGCTCAAACGGCTCTTGAAATTGCGCGCCGCTTTTGCGCGCCCTCAAGTCAGAAGCCGTGTCCTGAAATAGCGTTTCAGCGAGAAAAGCGGCTTGCCGGAGCCCGGTCATTGAGACCGGTTACACAGGGAGATCGCGGCGCTCGCGCTCCGCGATCTCCCTGGTTGCGATCGAAATTACTTGCCGCAGTTGTTGTCGTTCACCGTCGGTGCGGTTGCGTTGCCGTTGGCATCGCTCTGCGCACCTTGGGGATTGGTCGGGCAGTTCTTGTCCGCATTGGAATTCATGTCGCCCGGGGCGGTGGTGGTGCTGTTGGTCGCCGCCGGATCGACCGTGTTGGGTGACGCCGGCGTGCTGGGGTCCACGGTGATCGACTGGCCGCTGCCGCTCGACCCGTCCGTGCCATTTGCGCTATTGCTTTGCGCCATCGCGGATGTTGCAAGGGCAACGGTGAACGCCGAAGCTGCGAGGATTTTCATGAACATGGTTCTGTCTCCATTTCTGTGAACTCGTCGCGTTGCGACTGGTGGGTCAACCTCGCGGCGTGGCGAAGGTTCCCGATAAATTCGCGCGGGGAGGACCTCCGGCGCCCATCCTGTGATCAGATCTGGTGCAATGCTTTTGGCCCGGTGCGCCGAAAAAACGGCTTCCCCTTCGGTTCGAATGGTGCTTTAAGGCGTCCATCCACAGGGGTGCTCCGTACGGTCGGGGCTGAGACGGGGGCGGCAAGCCCACAGACCCTAGAAGCTGATCTGGGTAATACCAGCGGAGCGAGGCGGGCGATGTTTTCAGGCGCACAGATTTCCCTATATCCCATGGCCGACGATTTCGTCGGCGTCATCCTCGGTGCGCTCGGCGCGCTCGATCCCTACCGGGACAGGCTCAGGATCGAGACCGACGACATCTCGACCTTGCTGGTCGGGCCGCCCGAAGTGTTGTTCCCGGCGCTGCGCGATCTGTTCGTGGCGGCGGCGCGGAGCGGCAAGCATTGCGTGCTGTCGGCGGCCATTTCGCGCGGCTGCCCGGGCGAGCCGGATGATCCGATCTGCCGCTCAGACGCGTTTGGCGGACCTGTCGGGCCGCTTGGCCCACGCAAGGAAGCCGCCATCACCGCGGTGCGCAATGCTGCTGCCACCGGCCAGCCGGCGGCGGCGCAATTCTCACTCTATGTGATGGGCACAGGCGACCACATGGACGAGATCTATGGCTGCATCGATTTCCTGAAGCAGTCCGGCGTCTACGATCGCTCCAAGAACTTCTGCACCAAACTGCGCGGCGACACTGGCGCGATCTTTTCGGCGCTGAACGAGGCCTTCTGCCGCTTCGGGCCGGGGGCCGGCCACGTAACCCTCGACGTCACGGTTTCGGCCAACAGCCCGTCGGCTGTCTAGGCCGGCCGCGCTTCCGCGCGACCCGTCAAAGGTTATGCTCGTGGTCTCATCATCAGTGCCGCGCCCGATCGCGGCTTCCCTTGCCAAGGCTATACCCGCCGTCATCTCGGTCGGGTTGCTGCTCGTTGCGTGGGAGCTCTACGCCACCTATTCCGGCATCAAGCCGACGATCCTGCCCGCGCCGTCACGCGTCTTCGAACAGGCGCTGCTCAATCGCGAGGCGCTGGTCGACAACGCTATCCCCACCATCCGCGCCACGCTGATCGGCTTTGCCTGCTCGCTCAGTACCGCCTTTCTGCTGTCCATGCTGGTCGATTTCTTCCAGCCGCTGCGGCGCGCGCTGTTTCCTGTCTTCATCATCAGCCAGACCTTGCCGCTGGTGGCGATCGCGCCGCTGGTGGTGCTGTGGTTCGGCTTCGGGCTGACCCCGAAGATCATGCTGGTCGCGCTGGTCACCTTCTTTCCCATGCTGGTGGCTCTGGTGCAGGGCTACGAGGCGACCGAGGCAGAGATCGGCCAGATGCTGCGCGCCATGGGGGCAGGGCGCTGGCGCGTCTTCGTGCTGGCGCGGCTGCCTTCGGCGCTGCCCTATTTCTTCGCGGGCCTGCGGATCTCCATCACCTATGCGGTGGTCGGCGCCATCTTCGCCGAATATGCGGGTGCGGCGAAAGGGCTGGGCATCTACATGCTCAACGCCAAGAACAATTTCCGCCCCGACCTGGTGCTGGCCGCCGTCGGTGTCAGCGCCGCGCTGACGCTTGTCCTGTTCGGGCTGACGGCGCTCCTGCAGCGCCTTGCCATGCCGTGGGAACGGGCCGGCCGGCAGCCGGCGGGGAAGGGGGCGCGGAGATGAGCCGGCTCGAATTGCGGCATGTGCGCAAGGCATTCGACGAGCTCGACGTGCTCGCCGATATTTCGCTCAGCGTTGGCGCCGGCGAATTCGTCTCCATCCTTGGGCCTTCGGGTGCCGGCAAGTCGACGCTGTTCCAACTCCTGACAGGTGCCGAGCATGGCGGGGGCGAGATGTTGTTCGATGGCGCGCCGCTCGACGACCATGGCAGGCATTTTGCTTTCATGCCGCAGCGCGACGCGCTGATGCCGTGGCGGCGTATCATCGACAACACGACGCTCGGCCTGGAAGTGCAAGGCACCAGGCGCAAGGTGGCGCGGGCTCGCGTCGCGCCGCTGTTTGCCGAGTTCGGGCTTGCCGGCTTCGAGCGGCATTTTCCGGCACAGCTTTCGGGCGGCATGCGCCAGCGCGCGGCGCTTTTGCGCACGGTGGTGCAGGAGCGCGACATGCTTCTGCTCGACGAGCCGTTCGGCGCGCTCGACGCGCTGACCCGCGCGGCCATGCAGCGCTGGCTCGAGCAGATGTGGCGTCACCATCGCTGGACGGCGTTGCTGATCACGCACGATGTGCGCGAGGCCGTGTTCCTGTCCGACCGCATCTATGTGCTGTCGGCGCGCCCGGCCCGTGTGCTGCGTGAAATCAGGGTGCCGCTGCCGCGCCCGCGCGATCCGACCGGCGCCGCCGCGCGACAGGCCGGCGCACTCGAGGCCGAGATCCTCGACATCTTGCTCAACCCTCAACCATCCAAAGGACATGACCATGACTGACTTGACGCGCCGGCAGGCTTTGCTGCTCACCCTTGCCAGCGGTCTTCCGCTGGTTGGGGGATCGAGCCGCTCGCTTGCGGCAACGCAAAAAGTATCTGTCGCGCTGGACTGGACCGTCAACACCAACCACATCGGGCTGTTCGTCGCCCGCGACAAGGGATTTTACCGCGAGGCCGGCCTCGCGGCCGACATCCTGCCCTACAGCGACACCGGCGCCGGCACGCTGGTCGCCAACCGCGTTGCCGATTTCGGCATCAACGGCACCATCAGCCTTTTCACCCAGAGGACCGCCGGTGCCGACTTGAAGGCGGTCTATGCGGTGGTGCAGGCCGAAACCGGCCGCGTGGTCTTCAATGCGGCGCGCAGCGAGATCAAAAGCCCGAGGGACCTAGACGGCCTGACCTATGGCGGTTTCGGCAGCGCCTGGGAAAATGCGCTGATCTCGACCATCATCCGCCACGACGGTGGCAAGGGCAAGTTCGAGACGGTGACGCTCGGCACCTCCGCCTATGAGGCGCTGGCCAATGGCTCGGTCGACTTCACGCTGGAGGTCGCGACCTGGGAGGGCGTCGAGGCCGAACTCAAAGGCGTCAAGCAGCGCAGCTTCGTCTATGCCGATTATGGCGTGCCCGACGAGCACACGACGCTGATCTCGTCGAGCGAAGCATATCTCCAAGCAAACCCGGCACTGGCATCGGCCTTCGTCCAGGCAACGCGGCGCGGCTATCAGTTCGCCGTCGATCATCCGGAAGAAGCCGCCGCGCTGCTGATCGCCGCCAACAAGGATGCCCTGACCAATCCGTCGTTGATCGAGGCGTCGCTGAAAGTGCTGATCAACGGACACTATCTGCGCGCGGAAAACGGTGCCATCGGCACGATGGACCCGGTGAAGATGGGCGCGATCGGCGGCTATCTCTTCACCGCGGGCATTTTGCGAGACGTCGATGGCAAGGTTCTGACGCAACGTCCGGATTTCGCCAGGTATTTCGCAAATTCATATCTGGGTTGAGGCTGGATGCGCGTCAGCCGGTGCACTCGGTGCGCTATTGGTTGGCGTCGGGGCGCGTCTTTCTCCAGCCTTCTGGTCGATCCCGACAATCCCGATCCGATCTTGCCGGTTAACCGCCCGGCAATGGTTGCATGCAATGGTCCCTTCGAGGGATCATCGGGGTGCTTGGCTTGCTCACGTCAAAAAGTGAAACGCTTTCAAGCGCAGGCCGGAACGGGATCTTGTCCGACGTGCGCAAGCGCGAGATCCTTGCCGACCTGCGCGAAGGCTTCTTTCGTGCCTGCGCCCTGGCCTGCGCGGGGCTGTTCGTCTATCGCGGCCTCTACCAGGTCGTGGAGGATCCGACTCGGCTCAACGCCGCCTTGGTGGCGATTTCCGAGATACTCACCTTCACCTGGCTGCTCGTGTCGCGGCGTCCGGTGACGCGCGACTGGAATCCACTTACGGTCATCGTCTCGGTGAGCGCCAGTTTCGGGGTTGCATTGATCAGCCTTGAACCAGGCACGGCGCTCATTCCAGTCTATATCGCCGCGCCGCTGCAGTTCGCGGCGCTGTTATTCGTCATCTGGGGCAAGATATCGCTGGGCCGTTCCTTTGCCATCCTGCCCGGCAACCGTGGCGTGATGACGGGCGGCGCCTACCGTATCGTGCGGCACCCGATCTATGCCGGCTACCTTGCCGGCCACGTGCTCTACTTGCTGTCGGCCTTCTCCTTCCACAACCTCGCGGTCTATGCGGTCATCACCTATTTGCAACTGTATCGCATCCTGCGCGAGGAGGCCCTGCTGGCGGCCGAGCCGGAATATCGCGCCTACATGGAACGGGTGCACTACAGGCTGTTCTACCGGATATTCTGAGAGCAGGACTGTCGCTGAAGAGAGCCGATCCTGCCAGGACTGGGGATGGCTGGCAGCGCTTGCCCGGAGCGGTTCCTTGTTTCTGTCCTGATCGCTGAGTGATGTCCGATCTTCCGGTTTGACACGGAGCGACGCTTCCATGAAAAATCGTTTTTATTCCAAGATCAGCTGCTATATCGATAATTCGCGCTCTTTGACGTAGAATGTTTTTTACACGTGTATTATATTTTTATTCCTCTTATAATTTCTGCATTCTTGCAATAAACACCATCATCATCGCAAGTATGTGATGGTTTGAAACCTGCTCTCCTTTGTCACGTAGTTAAATCTGCAATCGGCTGTACGCCGACTGCCTTAGCGCAACGACAACAGGAGAGTGTTATGGCTTTTACCATCAAGACAGTCGCCAGTGTGTTGGCCGGTAGTGCAATCGTCCTCGTTCTTTCCTTGCCAGCGAATGCGGCAGGGCTAGGTGTCGGGGCCTCGGTGGGTGGTAGCGGCGGCGTCAATGCCGGTGTCGGTGCCTCCGTCGGTGGCGGCGGTGGCGTCAACGCCGGCGTCGGCGCTTCGGTTGGCGGGAGCGGCGGCGTCAATGCTGGTGCCGGTGCCAATGTCGGCGGCTCGAACGGCGTCAGCGCCGGATTGGGGGCCTCGGTCGGTGGAAGCAACGGCATCAATGCGGGGACCAGTGCGAATGTCGGCGGGACGGGTGGCGTTACCGCCGGGCTCGGCGCCAATGTTGGCGGCGCGAGCGGCGTCGGGGTCGGCATCGGCATCGGTGGAACCAATCCGACAACTCCGTCCAACCCGAGCAATCCGTCCAACCCGAGCAACCCGTCGAACCCGAGCCTCCCGGGTGTCGTAGCGCAGATGTCCGGCGGCCAGGTAGCGCGCATGAAGAAGCGCTGCGTCGACGTGCTCAGCAGCGCAGGCACCTATGACCGCGATCTGCGTCAACTCTGCCTGCTGATCGCCCGTCGTTGAGGCAAAGAGCGCCAGGGTCGGACGTGCGAAACCAGCCGTGAGGCTTTGACAGCACTCTCCTGGCCTTCGGCCGGTCGGAAGCCCGTCACTCAGGCGGGCTTCCTGCATGTCGAGCGCTTTCAATTTCCACCGGCGCTTTATTGCCCGAGATTGCATTCGCCGGCGGAAATCATCTCCGTGCGGATGCCGTGCCCACTATAGCGCGGAACGGTAAGGCTGCTCGAACGTTCACGTCTTCGAAACGTCGCATGTGGCGATGTTAAAACCGGCGTGGCAGCGCCTACAGGAGCGGGAAACCATGAGCTTAGGCACCATACTCATCATCATCCTTGTCATCGCGCTGCTTGGCGGTTTCAGCGGGCTCGGCGGCGGACCGTTCTATGGGACTGGCTACTATGGTGGCGGCGGGCTCGGGCTCGTGCTGCTAATCATTATCATCCTTGTCGTGCTAGGGCGGATCTAGAGGCCCGCAAGCTTCGGATAATCGCGATCTTGTGACCAAGCCCAGGTCGGAGCGCACCGGATTGTGATGGAAGCAAGCCGGCTTGTGATCCCAAATTTTTCGCGACTATCGTATTGTGAATTCGGTCCACACCCCCCGTGGAAACAAGAGGAGAGGGTCCCACCCCTTCATCCTCCTCCAAGGCCCGCCCCGGCATCCCGGAGCGGGCTTTTGCATTGAAGCCGAAGGAACCGGCTTGCGTCGAGACTGTTGAGCTTGCGGAAGGCAGCCCGATGCCCGCAGCACTCAGAACCGCACTCTGCGAAATTCGCGATGATCTTCATGTCCCGGCGGATGGCGGCGCTGGCAAGCATGTCGAGACCATCCAGGAGATCGATGGGTTGATCGGCATAGCGGAAGCAGAGGCGATCAAGGTCGTACGCCGCATCGAGCGCGCGGCCCGAACAGGAAGAAGGATTGGATGAACATCAAGGAGATGACGCGGCAGGAGTGCGTCGCCCTTTTGAAGACGCAACGCATCGGTCGCCTGGCATGCGTGCGTGACCAGAAACCTTATGTGGTGCCGGTCCATTTCGCCTTTGGCGAGAATTCCATTTTCAGTTTCTCGCTTCCCGGCAGGAAAGTCGACTGGATGCGGGCCAATCCCCATGTCTGCCTTCAGGTCGACGATGTCGGCGGTGTCGATGGCTGGAGGAGTGTCGTGGTGGAAGGCCTGTTCGAGGAGTTGTCCAAAGCGCCTGATCCAGATGGCTGCATGACCGGCGTTGAAAGGATGATCGCTCCGGTCGATAGCGATCGCCGGCTTGCCTGGTCGCTTCTTGCCAAGCATGGGAATTGGTGGGAGCCTGGAGCGCTGAAGCCCGGCGATACTCTGGCGCTCTCGGGCAGCCATCTATTCTATCGGATCAGGATCGAGGCGATGTCGGGAAGGCAGGCCTCGTGGTAGCGGTTCCTACGCCGCGCGCGGCACTCGTGAAGTGAACGTTGCCCGGGTGACCGAGACGCTTGTGCCGTTGGTGTCGCTGACGGTTTCCACCTTGGCCTCCAGCTGTTTCACCAGTGCCTCGACGATCGCTGTTCCAAGTCCAGTACTCGGCAAGTCGTTGGCGACCTTGCCGACACCGTTGTCCGAAACGGTCAGTTTCCAATCGTTGCCCGCGGTCTCGAAGGTCACCTGGATAAGGGCGCCGGACTTTTCCTTGGGGAAGGCATATTTGATGGCGTTGAGCACCAGTTCAGTGATGATCAACCCAAGGCTGACCGCCTTTTGTGAATCCATTCTGCCGCCTTCGGCCATGACAGCGACCGTGATGGGCTGGGCTTCGCCGATCATCGACGAGGCGAGGCTGCTGCACAATTTCGGAAGGTAGGAGCCAACATCGATCTCGTCGACGCCAACCGAGGTATGAAGATGGCGTTGCACCTCTGCCACGGACAACACGCGCTGGTGGGCATCCTTGAGATGCTGACGCGTCTCTTCCGACGTGACCGAGCGTGCCTTCAGCAACAGGATGCTGGCGATGATCTGCAGGCTGTTGGCAACCCGGTGCTCCATCTCGCGCAGCAGCACGTCCTTCTGGTGAAGAAGATCCTCGGTGCGGCGCAGCAATTCTTCCTTTTCCCGTTCGATGACACGGCGGGCGGTAATGTCATTGAAGGCGAGAAGGATGGTTACGGCCGGGCTGTGGTCGTAAAGCACCTTGCGGGCGTTGAGCAGCATGGTGCGGCGGCCGATCCGCGGGAAATCATGCTCCACCTCGAAGCCGTCCATGGCGACTTTCTCGGGAATGATCGTCTCCAGCAGCAAGCGAAGTGCCGGAATGTCCCACTGACCATCGCCTAGCGCATAGAGCAGCGAGCCCTGGGTCTGCGCGGGGTCGACCTCGAATGTCTTGTAGAAGGAGCGGCTGGCGGCCAGCACGCGAAACTGCTCGTCCAGCACCAGGAATGGTTCGGTGATGGTGTTGACGATCGCCTGCGCCAGCGTCTGCGCGTCTTCGATGTTCGCAATGGGTTGAAACATGGGGCAAGCCAGACGAGCGGCGTTTTGCCTCTCCAGGCAAGGGCCTTACACCTTTGCCCGGCCATTGTCGCGAAGTAAATCACCAGCCACGATGACGTGATGTCCCACGTATCGCTGAAAAGGCGGACACTCGGCCCGCCTTCTTCCGGCTGTTCGATTTCGGCATGCGCCCAAATCGTGACTGGTCAGTTTGCGCCGCCGAGTTGCTTGGTCATCTTGCAGAAATTGTCATGCGACTTGGCAATGGCCTTGTCGCTGCATTCCTTCATCATGCCTGCGCGGTCTTCTTCCTTCATGGCCATCCAGGCGGCCTTGAATTCCTTTTCGGATTTCATCGTCTTCATGCCTGAGTCCGTGTAGAAGGGTGCCATCTTCTCCGGATTGTCGAGCGCGGAGGTGTTGCCCCCCGAAGCGGCCAACGCCGAGCCAGTCATCATAGCAAGCGCCATCGCGCCCATCGTGAGCATCTTGAAGTTCATCTGGGAATTCCTCTCTGTCGAGGTCATTGGAATAAACGACCTGAAGACAAACGGGATTGAGAGAAAACAGTTCCTTGAGGTGAACGAATATTAAAATCAGATTTTATTCCTTCTGGGCTGCCTGGGCGCTACCGGATTATTCCATGTCCGGGACGTCGCCGCTGGCAAACAGCGTGGTCGGCGGGCCGTAGTCCCCAAGGGTCGGGTCGGCATCCCGGCTCCAGGCGATCACGCCGGCGTGTTTAACCGCCAAAGCCCTGGCCGTGCGTATGGCGCGGTCTTCGCTTTGCTGGTCGGCGGGGCCGAAGGCTGGAAACAGGTCCCCGTCCTCGCCGCGATCGAACGCAATCACGACGATCAGCTTGGGATTCTTATGCTCTGTTGAATGGGACATGGTGCTCCTTCGACGCGCGAACCTATCACAGTGTCGGGCCCAGTGGTCGGTTGTCCGGCTCTCCACCACATTTTCCGGGGCCGGGAACTCGCTGCCTTCTCCATCTGCCCTCGGCACCGCATTGACACGCGTTTTGTGACCATATATTGAACAGGATTATACAGGTTCACTGAACAGGTATGAATATGAAGCGGCGCGCGGTTCAACTGTCTCCCGGCACGGGCAAGCCCGAGCAGATCGCGACCGTTCTGGAACATGAAATCCGTTCCGGCCTGCTCGGCTTCGGCGACCGCCTGCAAAGCGAAAACGAACTCGTCCAGCGCTTCTCCGTCAGTCGCAACACGGTCCGCAAGGGCCTCGAGGAACTGTCCAGCCGCGGGCTGATCACCACCAAGGTCGGCATCGGCTCCTTCGTCACCTTCGACGGCAAGCCGGTCGACGACGCCATCGGCTGGTCGCGGGCGCTGGCCAATGCTGGCGCCAATGCCGAGACCAGGACGCTGCGGCTGGAAGTCATCGAAGACGTGGATCTGGCAGCCTTGCTTGGCATCGAAAGCCCGTTCTTCATCGCTGTCGACCGGGTGCGTACCAACGCCAGCGATGGCCATGCGATTTCCATCGAGCGCAGCCGCCTGCCGCTGTCGCCGGAGCTTGAGGACGTGCCGCTGCGCGGCCTGCGTGAGGGATCGCTGCACCAGACGTTGCGCGGCGCCGGCCTGATCCCCGACCATGGCGAGGAATGGGTGGGTATCGAGATGCTCAACGCCGAGGACGCCGCCATTCTGGGCTGCCCCCAAGGTACACCCTTCCTGCGCGGCCGCCGGCTGACGCGTGCGGCCGACGACCGGCCGATCGAATATGTCACCAGCCTGCTCAATCCCGCGCATTTCGCGCTGCATATGAGGTTCTGAGCGATGCCGGACGACACCACACTTGATCGCGCCATGGGCGCGCTTGTCGGCGGAGCGCTGGGAGACGCGCTCGGCATGCCGACGCAGCTTTTGTCGCCGGCGCGCATTGCCGAACTCTACGGCCATGTCGAGGATTTCATCGCGCCCTTCGCCGATCATCCGGTATCGAAGGGGCTCGCGGCCGGCACCATCACCGACGATACGGAACAGGCGCTGCTGCTTGGCCGCATCCTGGTTGTTTCAGGCGAGCGCTTCGACCATGCGCGCTGGGTCAACGCGCTGCTCGACTGGGAGCGCGAGGTCAAGGCGCGCGGCAGCTACGATCTCCTGGGACCATCGACCAAGCGCGCCATCGACGCCATCAACAATGGCGTGCCGGCCGAGGAGGCGGGACGTAGCGGCGACACCAATGGGGCGGCGATGCGCATCGCGCCGGTCGGCATCATGATGCCGCTGGAACCGCTCGATGCATTCGTCGCCAAGGTGGCCGAGACCTGCCGGGCGACGCACAACACCTCGATAGCCATAGCGTCGGCTGCCGCCGTCGCGGCCGCCGTCAGCCACGGCGTTTCCGGCGGCGACTGGCGCGCCGCATCCGACAGCGGCGTCGCGGCGGCGAGGCGAGGGGCGACGCTTGGCCATTGGGTGACCGGCGGCGACATCGCGGCGCGTATCGTCTGGGCGCAGGATCTGGTGCGCGGCAAGGTGATGAGGGATGCGATCCGGCTGATCACCGATCTGGTCGGCACCGGCGTTGCCAGCCAGGAATCCGTTCCCGCGGCCTTCGCTGTGCTGGAAGTCGCCGATGGTGACCCATGGCAAGCGGCGGTCATCAGCGCCAATCTCGGCGGCGACACCGACACGATCGGCGCCATCGCGGCCGGCATGGCCGGCGCCTGCACCGGCTTTTCACGGCTGCCAAGGGAACGCGTCGCCGGCCTCAGGGGGATCGACATGACGGATGTTCGCGCGCTTGCCGCCGATCTTGTCGCTGCGCGGACGTCCAAAGGCCTTGCACCAAAAGCCGGTTCCGGCAAGGACGCCGCGGCATGAGCGGGCGTCTCGTCCATATCGGTAGCGCGGTGGTCGACTATGTCTACCGCATCGACGCCTTGCCGGCGCCAGGCACTGAGAAGACGGCATCCAGCTACGCGCAGGTCGCAGGCGGCGGCTTCAACATGATGGTCGCGGCCACCCGCACCGGGATGACAGTGGTGTTTGGCGGCCAACTCGGCAGCGGGCCGAATGGCGATTTCCTGCGCGCCGCCTTCGCCGCCGAGGGCATCGAAACACTGACGCCGCCATCGCCTGTGATGGACAGCGGCAATTGCGTCGCCATGATCTCGAGCGATGCCGAACGCACTTTCGTGTCATGGCCCGGTGCGGAGAGCATTCTCAACCTCGACATGATGGCGCCGGTATCAGTAGCGCCGGGAGACTGGGTGTTCACCTCGGGCTATACGCTGAGCTACCCGGGCAGCCGCAAAGCACTCGCCGACTGGATCGAGGCGCTGCCGGAAAACATTCCCTTTGTCTTCGACCCGACGCCCGTCATTTCAGACATTCCACGCCCGATCCTGGCGCGTGTGCTGGCCCGCTCGGCATGGCTGAGCTGCAACATGGCGGAAGCCGCCGAGATCGCCGGCCAGGGCGATGTCGAGACCCTCGCGGCGCGGCTTCTCGCCGATCATTGTCCAAGGGCGGCCGGTGTCGTGATCCGCTCCGGCGCCAAGGGCTGCCATGTCAGGCTGGCCGGCGGTTCGGCGCAAACCGTTGCCGGTTTCAAGGTCGATGCCGTCGACACCAATGGCGCCGGCGATGCCCATATCGGCGCTTTCGTCAGCGCGCTGGCGCGGGGTGCACATCCTTTCGAGGCGGCGCGCTACGCCAATGCGGCGGCGGCCATTTCGGTGACCCGTCATGGCGGCTCATCGGCGCCGAACGATGCCGAAATCCAGACTTTCCTGAGCCAGGCCGCCGCGACCGGCGCGCCGGGCCAGAACCAGAAGGCCCATCAGACAGCCTGACAAGCCCCGCCAAGCGGGCAAACAAAGAGAGGAACCAACATGCGCATGCCAAGACTGACTGCTCTCTTGACGGCGACGGCCGTCTTCACCACCGCGCTCACGCTGGCCGCCAGTGCCGCCGAAGTGCATGTGCTCAACTGGAAAGGCTACGGCGCCGACGAGCCATGGGCCGTCGCGGCCTTCGAGAAGGCGACCGGCAACAAGGTCGTCAACGACTTCTTCAATTCCGAACAGGAAATGCTGACCAAGATCCGGACCAATCCCGGCCTCTACGACGTCGTCATGATCAACGCTGCCTTCAACGACCAGGCGATGGCGGAAAAGCTGATCCAGCCGATCGATGTGTCGAAGCTGCCGAACTATGCCGACATCAGCAAGGACAAGGCCGGTTCGCCGATGCTCGACCATGACGGCAAGGTCTATGGCGTGCCGTGGGTGTGGGGCCTGACCGCGCTCGCCATCAACGAAAAGTCCTTCGACAAGCCGCCGACGTCGATCGCCGAAATGTGGGATCCCGCGCACAAGGGCCGCGTCGTCATTCGCGACGACGCCGTCGAGGCGGTGCAGTTCGGCGCCATCGCCACCGGCCAGAACATCAACGACATCAAGGATATGGATGCGGTCAAGACGAAGCTCACCTCGCTGATGCCGCAGATCAAGACCTTCTGGAGCTCGGAGAACGACTGGAACCAGATGGTCGCCTCCAACCAGATCGACATCGGCACCTACTGGAGCGGCTCGGCCGACCGCGCCAAGACGCACTTCAAGCTGCCGGTTTCCCTGGTCATTCCGCAGGAGGGCGCCGTCGCCTGGCTGGATGCCTTCTCCATTCCCGTCGGCTCCAAGAACGTCGAGGGTGCGCAGGCCTTCATCAACTGGATGATCGACCCGAAATTCTATGTCGAATGGGTCACCAAGGTCGGCGCCCCGGTCTCCGCCAACACCAAGGCGGTGGACGCTCTGCCCGAGGATGCCTTCAACCGCAAGGTGATGGGCGATCCAGAGGTCGCCAAGCGCATCCAGTTCCAGGCGCCGATCACCGACGCGCAGCGCGAGGCTTACCTGGCGCTCTGGCAGCAGCTCAAGGTCGACGTGAAGTAGGTCTACGTCCGGACCAGCCGTCGGTTCGCGCCGGCTGGTCCCTCAATCCTGGGGAGGAGGCTTATCATGGCAGCGCAGGGTGCGCCGCGCAGCGGGCTGAGATCGGCCCTGCCGCTGCTGGCGCCGGCCTATCTCTGGCTGACGGTGGCGATCTTCCTGCCGCTCTCTGCCATGGTCTTCTTCTCCTTCATGACCGACCTGCCGCTGACGGGGAAGCCTTGGGCTTTCACGCTTGGCAACTATGCCGCCTTCTTCTCGCAGAGCCTCTATCTGACGCTGCTGCTCGCTTCGCTCAGGCTCGGCCTGGAAGTGACGCTATGGTGCATCCTCATCGGCTATCCCGCCGCCTATGTGCTGGCCAAGGTGCTGAAAGGCCGCAGCCGCGAGGCGATCTTCCTGCTGGTCATCCTGCCGTTCTGGTCGAACGGGCTGGTGCGGATATTCTCCTGGGCGATGGTGCTGCGCGAGGGTGGCATCCTCGATACGGCGCTCAACGCCGTCCTGCCGTTCAAGATCAACATCGATCTGATGTATTCCTATCCCGCCGTCATCATCGGCCTTGTGCACTCCTACGTGCCCTACATGGTGCTGACCTGTTATCTCACCTTGCAGGCGATCGACGATTCGCTGATCGAGGCCGGTCGTTCGCTCGGCGCCTCGCGGCTGCAGGTGCTCAAGCGCGTGATCATCCCGCTGTCGATGCCCGGTCTGGTGGCGGGGGCCGCGCTCATCTTCGTTCCCGTCGTCGGCTCGTTCATGGAGCCGCGCATCCTTGGCGGGCGCACCGGCACCTTCTACGGCACGGTGATCGAGGACCAGTTCGTCGCCGTGTTCAACTGGCCGCTGGGTGCCGCGCTGTCCTTCATCCTGCTGGCGGTCGTGCTGGTCATCCTGGCGATCGCCTCGCCTGTGTTGCGGAGGGCCGCTTGATGATGACGACCCGCATCCTCGAATGGTTCGGCCGGATCTATATCTTCCTGCTGCTCGCCTTCCTCTATCTGCCGATCATCATCATGGCGTTGATGTCGTTCAACGTCTCGCCCTTTTACCAACTGCCGTTCGAGTGGACGACGGAATGGTATGCCTCGCTGTGGCAGAACGACCAGCTGATCGCGGCCACGTGGAACAGCCTGGAGATCGCAATCATCACCACGCTCATCAGCGTCGTGCTCGGCTCGGCGGCGTCGCTGGCGCTTTTTCGCTATGATTTCCGCGGCAAGAAGGTGCTGCAGGCGCTGCTGTTTCCACCGATCGCCATTCCGTGGCTGATCACCGGCACGGCGATGCTGATCTTCTTCTTCGGCGTCGGCATCGGGCGGGGCCTGTTCGCCATCCTGCTCGGCCATGTCGCGCTGGCGCTGCCCTATGTCATCGTCGTCGTCTCGGCCCGGCTGCAGACTTTCGCGCCGGAACTGGAAGAGGCGGCACGCTCGCTCGGCGCCAACCAGTGGCAGGTGACCAATCGCGTCACGCTGCCCTGGATCATGCCGGGCGTCATCGCCGGTGGGCTGTTTGCATTTGCCGTGTCGTTCGACCAGTTCGTCGTTTCCTACTTCCTCTCGACACCCGGCCAGACGACGCTGCCGGTCGAAATCTACGCCGCGATCCGCAAAGGTTTCACGCCTGAGATCAACGCGGTCTCGACCATCATCATTGTCGTGTCCATGGCGCTCATGCTGCTCACGGCGCGCTTCTTCAAATTCGGCGGAGAGAAATAATGGCTGGCGTCCAGGTCGCGAACGTCTCCCGCAGCTTCGGCGCGCACAAGGCGCTGGACAATGTCTCCATCGATTTCGCCGATGGCGGCTTCTACGCGCTGCTCGGACCATCGGGCAGCGGCAAGACCACGCTGCTCAGGCAAATCGCCGGTTTCGATTTTCCCGACAGCGGCCGTATTTCCATCGGCGGCGAGAGCGTCGAGCGCGTGCCGGTCGAAAAGCGCCGCATCGGCATGGTGTTCCAGAACTACGCGCTGTTTCCCAATATGAGCGTCGCCGACAATGTCGCCTTCGGCCTGTCGGTGCGCGGTGAGGCCAAGGCGGTGATTGCCACCGAAGTGCAGCGCGCGCTCGACCTCGTGCAACTCGGCAAGCTCGGCGGCCGCCGCCCGCACCAGCTTTCCGGCGGCCAGCGCCAGCGTGTCGCGCTTGCCCGCGCCATCGTCACCAAGCCGCGTGTGCTTCTGCTGGACGAGCCATTGGGCGCGCTCGACAAGGCGCTGCGCGTCGACATGCAGATTGAGCTGAAGCGTATCCAGCGCGAGATCGGCATCACCACCATCTTCGTCACCCACGACCAGGAAGAAGCGCTGACAATGAGCGACCGCATCGGCATATTGCGCGACGGCCGCCTGGTACAGGAGGGGCCGCCGGAGGAAATCTACGACCGGCCGAAAAGCGAGTTCGCCGCCACCTTCCTCGGCGACGCAAACATCTTTCGCGGCGACTCGACCGGCAACGGCATCCGGCTGCCGGACGGCACGGCGATCGCCGCCGGCGTGGGCGCAACGCTTGCCGCCGGCGCCAAGGCGAGCTGCGCCGTGCGGCCCGAGCGAATTCGCATTGCCACGGATGGCGGGGCGTCCGATGCGGCCAATGCGAACATGCTGAAGGGTCAGGTCTCCAAGCGCATCTTCGCCGGCAACAACAGCACCTACTTTGTCGAGCGCGCCGGCCAGACGTTGAAGGTCATCGTGCAGAACACCGGCGCTGAGAGGCTGGCGGAGGGTCAGGATGTGGTGCTGCGCTGGTCGCCGGAAAGCACGGTGCTGATCGCGGCGAGCTGATCCTCGTTCTGGCTCTTGCCAGACAGCGGGCAATAAGGAACAGCATAGCCCGGCATAAGTCCGGAGCATTCCGATGACGCTTGAACTGACCGCGCAGGACCGATCCATGCTCGACGGCGAGCAAGGCCCATCCGCGGCCGCCGCCATGAAAATCCTCGTCGCCTTTTCCAACGCGATCGGCGCGCGTGGCCTGCTCGACATTTCGGGTGCCCATATCGATGGCTGCCTCTATCACGGCAAGGCCGGGCTCGACTTCGTCGAACGGCTGGTCGAGGGCGGCGGGCGCGTGCAGGTGCCGACGACGCTCAATGTCGGCTCGTTCGATCTCATCCATCCGGGCATGGTGAAGATGCCGGCGGCCGAGGAGGTGCCGGCGCGGCGGCTGATGAAGGCGCATCTGGAACTCGGCTGCCAGGCGACCTTCACCTGTGCGCCCTATCAGACGCGCTTCCGGCCCGAATTCGGCCAGCAGATCGCCTGGGGCGAATCCAACGCCATCGTTTTCGCCAATTCGGTGATCGGCGCGCGCACCAACCGCTATGGCGATTTCATCGATCTGTGCTGCGCCATGACCGGGCGCGCGCCAGCCTGGGGCCTGCATCTGAGCGAGAACCGGCGTGGCCGCATCCTGTTCAAGTTGAACATCGCCGAGACCGAACCAGGCGACGGCCTGTTCGTCGGCGTCGGGCTGGTCATCGGTCAGGCCAGTGGCGACCGCATTCCGGTCATATCGGGGCTGCCGAAGCCACGCGACGAGGATCAGTTGAAGGCGCTGGGCGCGGCCGCCGCGACGACGGGCGCCGTGGCGCTGTTCCATGCGGTCGGCATCACGCCGGAAGCGGGGACGCTCGACGAAGCGTTGCACGGCCAGGCGCCGGAAGAGACGAACATCGTCACCCGCGCCGATATCGATGATGCGCTGGCCAGGCTGTCGACGGTGCCGGACGGAGCGCCGCTGGCGGCGGTGTCTCTGGGCACGCCGCATTTCTCGCATGAGGAATGGATGCGCCTGTTGCCGGTGCTGCGCGAGGCAGCACCCGGCAAGGGCATTCCGATCTACGTCAACACCGGGCGCGCGACGCTGACGCGGCTGCAGGCGGAAGGCGCGCTTGCCGGCATGGAAGCGTTCGGCCTGATCCCGGTCGCCGACACCTGCACCTATGTGACCGCGATTCTCGAGCGGCTCGACGGTGTGGTGATGACCAACTCCGGCAAATGGGCGCATTACGCGCCGGGCAATATCGGCGTAACCGTCGCCTTCGCCGACATGAGGGATTGCATCCGCTCCGCCGCGGTCGGGCATGTCGTGAGGAGTGGTTCATGACGCGATCGGCTGCAAGTGGAGTTGCCGAATGGCCGGGCGCTTTCCAACTCGCCGGCGAGGCCGAAGGCCTGGCTTTGGTGTTTTCGCAGGCGCTCAGTTTCTGGGGCGGCATCGACGCCGAGACCGGCGAGATCATCGATCACTCGCATCCTGGCCTTGGCCAGAACGTGGCCGGCAAGATCCTGGTCATGCCGGGCGGGCGGGGGTCGTCGTCCTCCTCCTCGGTGCTAGCCGAAGCGATCCGTCGTGGCACGGCGCCGGCCGGCATTGTTCTGGAGCGGCCGGACCCGATCCTGGCGGTTGGCGCGATCGTGGCGGAGTTTCTCTACGATATCCATATGCCGCTGGTGGTGTGTGAAATAGCTGAGATTGTTTCTGGTGACGGGATTGCTATCGCTATCGGGCCGGATGGCGAGGCGATCGTCAGCAGGGTCTGAGAAAATCGTTGAAAGTCAGCACTGCCCCTCATCGCAGATGAGGGGCAGCGCCAACGCTTGTCAGCTTACTGCCATCAAACGGATCTCAAATCTCACCCGGCCATCAACCCTGCGGCCCCGCGCCGCCAATAGGCCGCTGCCAGCGTCCGGTCCCGGCCCAACCCCAGCGTGTCGCGCCAATATTCGCGCACGATCCTGGCGGCACCGGCTTCCGCCGCGAACCAGCCGAAGGTCGAGCCGTCCTGTGGCCATGCCACCGAGCGAACGGCCTCGGCCAGCAGCTTGTCCTCGCCCGCCGGCACGCCGTCCCTTGTCAGCCAGTGCAGTTCGATCCCCGTGGCGTTGTCGATCTTCTGCTTCTCGTGCTCGTCGGCGATTTCGACAAAGGCGACGCCCCTGGTTTGCGCCGGCAGCGTTTCCAGCAGCCGCGCCAGCGCGGGAAGACCGGTTTCGTCTGATCCCATGATATACCACTGAGCCTGCCGCACCGGACGGCCGACCGGTCCCATGATGCCGACCTTCATCCCGGCCGCCGCCTGCATGGCCCAGGCGGAGCCGACGCTGTCACCGGGATGGACGAGGAAATCGACATCCATGATGCCCCTGGCGACGTCGAGGGCGCGGATGGTGTAGACGCGCGCCACCGGGCGCCGGTCGTCAGCGGGCCAGACCGGCAGGCCATTGTCACCGAGCATCGGCCACAGCGGATCGGGCACTTCCCTGGTTGGGAACAGCATGCGGATATGCATGCCGCCGAACTTGGCGAAACGACCGAGGTCCTGGCCTGCAAGACGGATGCGGCGCATATGCGGGGTGAGGTCACGAACCTCTCTTACCGTCATCTCGCGGAACTGGGCGAGGCAGGTTTCGCCAGAGAGATCGCCGGTCCAGACGATCTCCGGGTTTTCCTCCCTGGCGTAGACCTGGACCGCCGTGGCGAGCAGGTCCTTGATGCGGGCGAGCCCGTCGCGGTCGGGCGCGTTGGCCCGCATCACCAACTGCTCCATGTCGATGGAGGCACCGCCAAAGGCAAAGCGGAAATCGATGCGCCGGCCATGATGCAAGGCATCGGCCTCGAAGCTCCGCAGCCTGTCGCTGATGCTGTCCATGTAGTCCGGCAGGCGCCGCAGGTTGAGCCGCGCCTCGCAGGCAAGTTCACGCACCGATGCTTCGCTCATTGTCATCCTCCGATCCTGCCGGTGAGGGCCAGCTTGAAGGTGCGGCCCTTGCCCTGTTCCGTTGCAGCCGTGGTCGACCATGCGCTTTGCGGGTCGGTGTAGGCGGTGTTGAAGACGTTATCGACGCCGAAATCGAGCTTGAGATTGTCGTTGATGGTCCAGTTGGCGAAGACATTGACGAGGTCGAAACCGTCGTCGACCACCGGCACGGCGTTGGGATTGGTGCGGCTGGTGCGCGTAATCTTGCCGACGCTGAGATATTGCGCGCCAACGGTGAGCTGGTCCTCCAGCATGCGCAAGCCGATCGTGGCCGAGAAGCGGTCGAGCGGCGTGTTGTTCAAGGCCTGGCCGGAATAGACCCCGCTGACGACCTTGGCGTCGATCAGCGCGCCGGCGAGGTTCACGAAACCCCAGTTGTAGTCGTAGACCATCTCGGCCTCGACACCCCTGAGGCGCGCGTCGCCAATGTTGATTGCCGTGCGCGGCAGGACGGTGAGGTCGACGTCGATGTAGTCCTCGACATCGGTGCGGAAGACGTTGACCTTGGCGCGCAGCCGGTCGCCCGCCGTCAGCACATCATCGTACTTCACGTTGATACCGGCCTCCCAGTTCTTCGCCGTTTCGGGCTGCAGCAGGAGATTGGGCCGGTAGCTGTCGGCGCCGCCATGCGCGCCGCCGCCCCGGAAGACATCCTGCAGGCCCGGTGCCCGGTAGCCTTCGGAGTAGGTGCCGTACAGCTGGAGGCCTTCGAACGGCGTGACACCTACGGTCAGGCGCGGCGACCAGCGGTCTCCGGAGATCGACGCCTGTTCCGGCGGCACGGAGCGGGTCTCGCCGTCGAGCTGGTAGCCGTCATAGCGCAGGGCCGTGATCACCTGCAGCCAGCTCTCGTATTCGCCCTGCCATTGCAGGAAGCCGCCATAACCCTGCTGTTCGCCGGCGCCGAAATGCGCGGCTTCCGAGGAGGCCTCGAGATAGTAATAGTCGAGCCCATAGGTCAGCGTGTGGGCTATGCCCCAGGCGTCGAAGCGCGAGGAGTTCTTCACGTTGAAGCCTGATGTCGCGACATCGTAGAAGCGGAAATTGCCGATCGCCGAGGTGGGCCAGGCCTGCGTCTGCTCGGCGCGGGTGCGGTTGTGATAGGCGTTGGCGCTGAGGTCGATCAGGTCGTTGTCGTCAGGCTTCCAGGTGTAGGCGGCGGTGTAGGTCTGGTTGGTCGTGTTGGTGTCGTAGCGGCTCAGTGTCGGCGAGGTCGAGCCGCTCGAACCGGTTATCTGGTCGTTATAGCGCTGCAGGATGGCGCCGAGCTTCAGCTCATGGCCGTCGGCCGGACGCAGCGTCGTCTTCAGATAACCGCTTGTCACGCGCTCGCCGGTCCATGGCACGGTGTCGCCATTGCCGTCGGTGTAGCTGTCGCGGTCGCGATAGATGAGGTTGCCGATGATGTCGGCATCATCGCTGAATCGGTAAGCGCCGGTGGTGCTGGTGGTGAAGCCGTCGCCATTGTCTTCATAGCCGAGCTTCTCGCTCAGGGCCCAACTCTCCTGCGGCTTGAGAAAATCGCCGGCGTCCTTGGTCTCGAAGGAGACGACGCCACCGATGCCGCCCGAACCATAGGCGTTCGACACCGGGCCGCGAATGACGGTGGCTTCCTTGATCAGGTCGGGTTCGACATAGAACGAGCCGGAGCCATGGCCGACGCGCCAGTAATCCTGGCGGGCGCCATCCAGCGTGACGACAACGCGGCCATACTGTTCCAGGCCGCGAATGTTGATGGCGGTCGCCGGGTCGTCGCCATTCATCGAGGCGGCGACGCCGGGCGTGGTGCGGAAAATGTCGGCGGCGGTGTCGGGTTGAATGCGGTCAAGCTCATCCTGGTCGACGGCGCTGATGGCGGCCATCGATTCGATGACGGCGGTCTTGATCATCGTCGCCGAGATGGTGATCACGTCGAGCATGGTCGCGGGCTGGCTCTGCCTGGCAGTGGCCGGCGCCAGGCGGTCGCTCTTGGCGGCGGCCTTTTTCTCCTGTTCCTGTTCCTGCGCGTTGGCGAAAGGCACGGCGCAGAGGCCGAGCACGAAGGCGAGCGCGGTGCTGGCCATCAAGGTCGTGTTTGTTGTCGTTGTCATGCAAGCCCCCAAGCAAATGCAAACTGCTGGCGGTGGCTGAACGGCCCTGGCTGGCATGATTGGAATCCCTCGACCCAAACGGTCCGGGCAGAGGTCACATATTAAAACATGATGACAAGAGTCAACTTTAAATTTATAGGCCAAGCCAGTCATCGAAAAGGCAAATGGACAGGAGTGAAACGATGCAGGGCAGCGTAGGCGAGGGCAGGCGGGGTCCATGGTTCCAGCGGGGCAGGACCCTGGCGATGCTGTTTCTGGCGCTGTCGGTGCTGGCACCGTCCTGCGGCTTCAAGGCGCTGGCCGCCGAGAGCGTTGTCGATGCGCTGGGACGAACTGTCGCGCCGGGGCCGGCAACGAGAATCCTGACGCTTGGCTCCGATGTCACCGAGATCGTCCATGTGCTTGGCGCCGGCGAGCGCATCATCGCGGTCGACCGAGGTAGCAAATATCCGCCCGAGGTGACCGAGAAGCCCAATGTCGGCTATCGCCGCCAGCTTTCGGTGGAAGGGCTGGCGGGCCTGCGTCCCGATCTGATCCTGGCGGCCGAGGACAGCGGACCGCCGGAAGCGGTGGAGGTGCTGAAGTCGCTGGCGATCCCGATCGTCTTCGTCCCGCAGGACAACACGCCAGAAGGCATCGAACGCAAGATCACGCTGATTGCCGCCGCGCTCGGGCTCGAGGACAAGGGCAGGGCGGTTTCCTCCGAGGTGCTCGCCGCCTTCAAGGCCGCCGCCGAGCTGTCCGAGAAAATCCCGCTGGAGCGGCGCAAGAAAGTGGTGTTCTTCCATGGGCTGGTGAAGTTGAGCGCCGCCGGCGCCGGCACCTCGGCCGACGCCATCATCCGCTATGCCGGCGGCCTCAATCCGATGGATGTCGTGCAAGGCTACAAGGCCGCCTCGGAAGAGAAACTGGTGGAGATGGCGCCCGATGTGATCCTGATGATGAGCGACGGCAAGGGCGGGCCGACGCCGGAGCAGGTCTTCTCAAACCGCGCGCTGGCGGCTACGCCAGCGGCGGCCAACAAGGCGCTGATCGTGCTCGACGGCGCCTACATGATCGGCTTTGGCCCGCGTACATCGGATGCGATCCGCGACCTGGCGAAGGCGCTTTATCCGGAAGGGTGATGCCGGCACCAACCCTTGATCCGCAGATGACGCCTCATTCGCCGAATTTCTCCGGATTGGCTGCTTCCCGCACAAACTTGCCGGTCCGGCCTGGAACATTGGCACGATATTCTAGTCCTTGCGGTTGACCGTAAACGCGTTCTCCAGCCTATAATTCTACTAAATTCATAGACTAACTGTGGGCGCCCAGCGCGCCTGTGGCATGGCCCGTGAAACAGGTGGAAAAGGGAGCGCATCGATGCCGAAGACAGAATCCAATCCGATCGAGCTTGGCACCAAGGCGGCGGACTTCCTGTTGCCCGACGCGCAGGGCGTATTGCACCGGCTGGCCGATTTCGACGCCAGGCCGGCCCTGCTCGTCGCCTTCATCTCCAACCGCTGCCCTTTCGTCGTGCTGATCCGCGAGCAACTCGCCGCCTTCGCCAGGGATTATGCGGCCAAGGGGCTGCAGGTGGTGGCGATCAACGCCAACGACCATGAGGCGCACCCCGAGGAGACGCTCGCCCGCATAGGTGAGGAAGTCGATAAATTCGGTTATTCCTTCCCCTATCTCAAGGAC
The DNA here is from genome assembly GCF_013170705.1 of Mesorhizobium loti. NCBI lineage: Bacteria > Pseudomonadati > Pseudomonadota > Alphaproteobacteria > Hyphomicrobiales > Phyllobacteriaceae > Mesorhizobium > Mesorhizobium loti. The sequence goes on from NZ_CP033334.1 coordinate 3,621,775, forward strand.
GCCTCGCAGCAGGCGGCCAAGGCCTATGGCGCGGCCTGCACGCCCGACTTCTTCCTGTTCGGCGCCGATCGCCGGCTGGCCTATCACGGCCAGTTCGACGATGCGCGGCCGGGCAATGGCAAGCCGGTAACGGGTGCGGATCTGCGCGTCGCGGTCGATACGGTGCTGGAGGGCGGCAGGCCTGCGGCCGATCAGGTGCCGTCGATCGGCTGCAACATCAAATGGAGCGCCGGCAATGAGCCGGTGTGGTTCGCGGGCGCGGCCCGTGCCGCCTGAAGCGGCCGCGGCCTGCCTTGAATCGATATCCGAGTAGCCATGCCCCAGCCACAACGATCCGTGTCCGACAGCTTGCATCTGCAGGCCGATGTGCTGGTGCTCGGCGGCGGGCCGTCCGCGGCCTGGGCGGCGGTCGCGGCGGCTGAGAGCGGCGCCAAGGTTGTGTTGGCCGACAAGGGCTATCTCGGCACCAGCGGCGCCACCGCGCCGTCCAACACAGGCACATGGTGCGTGCCGCCGGGCGACAACAGGCATGCCGTGGTCGAGCGGCGCTGGCAGCGCACCGGCGAGCTCGCCGACCAGCGCTGGATGCTGCGCTGCGTCGACACTGCCTACCGCAACCTGCTCAGGCTTTCCGAATGGGGTTATCCCTTCCCCAGCGAGGAGGACGGCCGGCTCTACATCGCCAATCTGCGCGGTCCCGATTACATGCGCTTCATGCGCCGCCGCGTGCTTCTGGCCGGTGTCACCGTGCTCGACCATCACCCGGCACTCGAACTGCTTTCGGACGGCGATGCCATCGTCGGTGCCGCCGGCGTTGCCCGGCAGGCGGGCCATGACTGGCGCGTCGATGCCAATGCAGTGGTACTGGCGACCGGCGGCTGCGCTTTCCGCGAGCGCATCCTCGGCGGCACCGGCCTGACCGGTGACGGCTATCTGATGGCGGCGGAGGCAGGAGCCAGCCTGTCGGGCATGGAGTTCACCGGCAAATACACGCTGGCACCGTACGGCTCCTCGCTCAACAAGGGGTTGCCGTTCCGCTGGGCCTCGTTCCATCGCGAGGATGGTTCGCCGATCCTCGGGCCGACAGGCGAGCCGTTGCGCAACGGCATTGGCGACCGCGAGGAAGAAGTGGCGCGCGCGCTGATCGATGGTCCGGTCTATGCGCGGCTCGACCAGGCCGAGCCGGCGCTGCAGGGCTGGCTGCGCCAGGGCCAGCCGAATTGCTTCGTGCCCTACGACCGCGCCGGCATCGACCCGTTCACCGAGCTGTTCCGTATCACCTTGCGCGCCGAAGGCACGGTGCGCGGCACGGGCGGCGTCGACATCGTCTCCGACGATTGCGCCACCGGCGTGCCCGGCCTCTATGTAGCCGGTGACGCGGCCAGCCGCGAAATCATGACCGGCGCGGTTTCCGGCGGCGGCGCCGTCAACTCATCCTGGGCGCTGGCCAGCGGCTGGTGGGCGGGCAAGGGCGCCTCGATCCATGCCAAGCGTCGCGGCGGCAAGGCGTTTCGCGGCACCGTGCAATCGCTCGGCCAGGCCGGCTTGAGGCCGGCAGCATCGCCGCGCGCCGACATTGCGGCGGGCGAGGTCATCGACGCCGTGCGCAACGAGGTGACGCCGCTCGAGGGGAATTTCTTCCGCAGCGGTGCCGGTCTCGATAAGAGCCGGGAGCGGCTGGAGAGCCTCTGGCGCGATGTGCGAGACCATCTGCAGGGCGAGGGGCTGGATCGGGTCCGCACACGCGAGGCGGCATCGATCGCCGCGGCCGGGCGCTGGTCGGTGGCTGCCGCGCTGCATCGCACCGAAAGCCGCGGCATGCACCGCCGCACCGACGTGCCGGGCAAGAGCCCTGATCTGGCGCACCGGCTGGTGATCACCGGCGTGGACGCGTTCCGCATTGCCGGCGCGCCCGAGCGGCTCGCGGAGCTGGCGTCATGATCGAGATCGTCTCCGCCACGCGCTGCATCGAGTGCGACATCTGCGTCAAGGTATGCCCGACCAATGTCTTCGACGCGACCGACAACGGTGCCCCCATTATCGCGCGACAGGACGACTGCCAGACCTGCTTCCTGTGTGAGATCTATTGCCCGACCGACGCGCTTTACGTGGCCGAATTCGCCGAAGGGCCGACCGGCATCAGCGAGGCGGAAGTCGAGGGGCGGCTTCTGTTCGGCTCCTATGCTCGCGCGCTCGGCTGGAAGCGGGGCAAGGCCGGCGGCTCGGAATTCGACCCGACGCACCACATCCGCGTGGCGCAATAGGAGGGGACAAGATCATGGACCGCATCGTCGTCAGCGACATCAAGAAAACCTTCCAGCTCAAGCCGGGGCAGTTCGTCACCGTCGACGGCGAGGCGACCGATCGCGTCACCGTGCTCGACGGCGTCGATCTGTCCATCCGCAAGGGCGAGTTCATCACGCTGGTCGGGCCGAGCGGCTCCGGCAAATCGGTGCTGCTCGACATCATCGGCGGATTGACGCAGGCGACCGGCGGGGACGTCCAGCTCGACGGAAGGCGGATCACCAGGCCTGATCCCAAGACCGGCTATGTCTTCCAGCAGTATGCGCTGTTCCCCTGGCGCACGGCGCTGGCCAACATCGAATACGCGCTGGAGGTGCGCGGCGTCGCCAAGGCCGAGCGTACGGCCACCGCCCGTCACCTGCTGTCGCTATTCGGCCTTGCCGGCTTCGAGGACCGTTTCCCTAACCAGCTCTCCGGCGGCATGCAGCAACGCGTGGCAATCGCGCGGGCGCTGGCCAGCAACCCTGAAGTGCTGTTGATGGATGAGCCCTTCGCCGCTCTCGACCAGCAGACGCGCGAACTGCTGCAGGGCGAACTGCTCAGGATCTGGGGCAAGATCAAGACGACGATCATTTTCGTCACCCACTCCATCGACGAGGCGATCTTCCTCGCCGACCGGGTGGTGGTGATGACCGCGCGGCCAGGCGCGGTCAAGGAGATCATCGACATCGACCTGCCGAGGCCACGCGACGGCGACATCCGCGCCAGCACCGCCTTCAACGATTACCGCGCCCGCGTCTGGGACGTGCTGCGCGACGAGGTCAACAAGGCACAGAAGGACTGGACGCTGTCGCCAGCCTTCAGCCATTGAGGAGCTAGCCATGGCCTACCTGACCGAAAAGCTTGGCCCCGCCATCGGTTTTCGCGGCGTTGCCGGGGCGGCGCCAAGGGCTGGCCGCGCCGCCAAGGCCCGAAGGAAGAGCGCGCATTTCGGCACTTTCGTCTACGGCTTGCCGCTGCTCGGCCTGTTCTTCCTGCTGTGGGAGATCGCGCCGCGGCTCGGCTGGCTCAACCGCATCTTCTTTCCGCCGCTGAGCGAGGTGATGGTGGCGTGGTGGAACCTGCTCGCCTCGGGCGTGCTGATCGAACATATCGGCATCAGCCTGCAGCGCGCCGCGATCGGTTTCGCGCTCGGCGTGGTGGTGGCCATTCCGCTCGGCCTCTTGATGGGACGCTATGCGCTGTTCGAGAAGGTCAGCGACCTCCTGGTGCAGACGCTGCGCAACACCTCGCAATTCGCGCTGCTGCCGGTGTTCATTCTTTTGCTCGGCATTGGCGAGGAATCGAAGGTGGCCATCACCTTCTACTCCTCGGTGTTCTTCCTGCTGGTCAACACGATCAGCGGCGTCAAATCGGTCGATCCGCTGCTGATCAAGGCGGCACGCTCGATGGGCACGTCCGACTTCGACCTGTTCCGCAAAGTCATCCTGCCGGCCAGCATTCCCTCGATCGTCGCCGGCGCGCGGCTGGCGGTCAAATCCTCGCTGTTCGCTGTCATCGGCGCCGAGATGCTGGCGGCCAAATCCGGCCTCGGCTTCCTCATCCAGAACTCGCAGCTGATGATGGAGACGGGCGACATGTATGCCGGCATCCTGACGCTCACCGTCATCGGGCTGACCGTCAACTACCTGCTCGTCTGGTTCGAGCGCTGGGCGACCGCCTGGAAAGGCCAGTCCGAGTCTTCGCTCATTTAAGCCATTCATTCCAATCAGGAAGGATTTTCCCATGACCAGCATCGCATTCGATGGATTTCGCCGGCTGCTCCTGAAGGGCGCCATTGCCGTCGTCATTGGCCTTGGCGGCATGCCCGCCTTCGCGCAGGACAAGCCCGATGTGATCCGCATCGGCAGCACCGCGCCCGGGCATCTCAAATTCATCCTCGCCCAGAAGGATGGCTGGTGGGACAAGGAATTCGCCAAGGACGGCATCAAGGTTGAATTGGTGACCTTCAATGGCGGCTCGGAGGCGACGACGGCGTTGGCCACCGGCGCCATCGAGGTGACCTATACCGGCAACAACCCGGCGCTGCGCGTCGCCGCGTCCGGCGCCGATGTCAAGCTGATCGGCCTGTCGAGCTATGTCAGGGCGGGCGGCTCCTACGTCGTCGTCAAGGCCAACTCGCCGCTCACGACCCTGCAGGACCTCAAGGGCAAGAAGGTCGCCTATCTCACCGGCACGGTGAGGCATTCGAATTTCAGCAAGGCGCTGAACAGCGTCGGCCTGACCACGAATGACGTCGAGGGGCTGAACCTGCCTTTCGAGGCCTCCGGCCCCGCGCTATTGCGCGGCGACATCGACGCCATCGTCGAGACGGACTCGACAGCGGCCAAGCTGGTCGACACCGGCGAGGCGCGGGTGCTGTTCGACACAAGCACGCATCCGGAGTGGAACGTGCCCAACGTCATCTCGGTCAACGGCGCTTTCGCGGCGAAATATCCCGACCTGGTCAAGCGGCTGCTGAAGGTCGATATCGAGATTTCGCGCTGGGCCGACGCGCATCCCGACGAGACGATCAAGACCTTTGTCGAGGCGACCAAATCGTCGGAGAAGTCAGTGCGCAAGACCTATGCCGACGGCGTGTTCCACCAGGATCCCAAACTCACCGACGACGCCATCGACGCCTTGAAGGGCGAGGAGAAATTCATGGCTGGCGCCGGGCTTTTGAAGGGTTCGATCGACTACGGCAAATGGGTCGACAAGAGTTTCGTCGACGCCGCCGCCGCGCAGGTCGCCGCCGTCCAGTAAGTCAGAAGCGTCGGGCGGCGCTGCGCCGCTCGTCCCGATCCGTCAGATTTCCGGGATGTTCTCCTTGAAGATCACCTGCAGCCTGGGCTGGTGCAATTCATAGGGGAGCCCCCGGACCGCATGGGTCAAGGTGTTGAGTGCTTCGCGGGCCTCGACGCGCGGGTTCTGGTCGATGACCGCGTCGAGCGTGCCGTCGAGCAGCAGGTCCTTGGTGCCGTCCGTCACCTCATGGCCGAGAAAGACCATGGATTGCGCACGGCCGCGCTCCTTGAGCGCGCGTGCGATGCCGGTGTTGCCGGCGCCGACATTGTAGATCGCGGCAAGGTCGGGGTGCCGCTCCAGAAGCGCCGATGCCTCCGAATAGGCCTTTTCGCGGTCGTCGAGCATCTCGCGCATCTCGACGATCTCGAGATTGGGGGATTCCTCGGTCAATATGTGCCGGAACCCCATCTCGCGTTCCTCATGGCCGCGATAAGACAGCGAGCCGGCGAACAGCGCCACCTTGCCGGGACGTTCCGGGCCCATGAAACGCTTGAGCAGATAGCCGGCCAGGCGACCCGCGGCACGGTTGTCGATGCCGATATAGGCGACCCTCGGCACATGCAGGATGTCGGAGGCGATGGTCACCACCTTGACGTCATTGGCCGACAGCGAGCGGATCGCCTCGCGTACCGTTGGATGGTCTAGCGCGATGACGCCGACGCCTTGCGTCTGGCCGCGCAGATCCTGCAGCAGACGGGCAAGCCGGTCTGGATTGAAGCCTTCAATCGTGGCGATGTGCACGTCGAGATCGGGGCGCGCCAGGGCCTGTGCCTCGATGTGGCGGTGCAGCATCTTGATGAAGGAGTTGGTGCCGGCCGGCAGCGCGAAGTCGAGCCTCATGACCTCGCCGGATGAGGGCCTCGGCGGTGCCCCGTTCGGACTTTCGGCGATGTAGCCGAGGCGCTGCGCCATTTCGAGCACGATGTCGCGCGTGCGCGCCCGCACGCCGGGACGGTTGTTGAGCACGCGGTCGACGGTGGCTGCGGAAACGCCAGCTTCCCGGGCTATGTCAGTCAGGGTGGAACGCACCGTCTTTCATCTCCTCAATGCATCAAGATCGTGCAATGCCGGCCGCCGGCATGATGGCGACGGCACCCGCTATCCGCGATTCTGATGGGAAATGATGTATCCGGCCTTGGCCGAAGCGCAAGCCGCCGGGCTAAATCAGGTCGCCTGACGGTTCGGAGCCGGGATGGGAAAGCACATTTCCCATCAATTCGAGGCATCAGGAGCGATGCATGGACCTTGGTATGACGCATTTCCTCGCCTTATTGCGATGTTGTGAGGTGTTTTGATTATTTATGATGTTGACAGCCTTCCGATACTGCCGTCAATATCCCTCATGGGCTCGTGGAGGAAACATTGAGCCCTGAGGGAGGAATTCCAATGTCTGATCTGATCCGCATATCGCGACGCCGATTGCTGGCGTCCGGAGGAAAGGCGGCGGCGTTCGTGGCCGCGGCCGGCATCGCACCGCAATTCATTCGTCCCGGCCGCGCCTTTGCGGCCGACGCGCTGGCGCCTGGCATGATCGGCGGCCCGACCGGTTTCGAGGGCGCCGAGCGTTATCAATACGGCGCGGACACACCGGAAGGCCGCGCCATCGAGGCCGCCAAGGCGCTGAAGGGCGCAGGCAAGGCGCCGGCTAGAATCGTGCTCGGCCTGTCGGACGGCTCGATCGGCCAGCTGACGCAGCCTTTCCCGGCCGGCGCGCCATCGATCAAGGAGCTGTGGGAAAAGGAAACCGGCATTCCGATCGAGATCGTCGGCCTGCCGAACGGCCAGGAATTCACCAAGACGATGCAGGATATCTCCACCAAGGGTGGGGCCTACGACATCTATTCAACCGAATGGAACCGCCTCGGCGACCTCGCCGAGACCGGCGGCATCGCCAAGCTGGACGACTTCGTCGCCCAGTACAAGCCCGAGTGGGACGATCCCAAGACCGGCTATGTCGACGGCGCCAAGGGCGTGTCGCTGCTCAACAAATATCGCGGCTCGAACTATGGCGTGTCGCTCGACGGCGACTTCCAGACCTGGGTCTACCGCACCGACCTGTTCGGCGGCGCCGCCGAGCAGAAGGCCTTCAAGGACAAATACGGCTACGACCTGGCGCCGCCGAAGACCTGGAAGCAGCACAGCGACATCGCCGCCTTCTTCCAGCGCCCCGACAAGGGCCTGTTCGGCTCGACCGACCTGCGCAACCAGGGTTGGGGCTACACCAACTGGTACCAGCGCTATGTCTCGATGGCCTCGCCCAACCAGTTCCTGTTCGGCGACGACGGCAAGCCGCTGATCAATTCCGAACACGGCATCGCCGCCACCAACGAATATGTGGAATCGCTCGTCCATCATTCACCGGATGCGATCTCATGGGGCTGGCCGGAGCAGTATGGCAATTTCGCCAAGGGGGGTGCCGCAATGACCTGCGCCTTCTCCAATCTGCCGAAATTCCTCGACAATGCCGGCAACAAGGATTCGGCCGTCACCGGCAAGATCGGCACGATGCTGCCGCCGGGACGCGAGATCGACGGCAAACTGATCAGCCGCTCGGTGCTGTGGTTCTCGCTGACCGGCATGGTCTCGTCGCAGTCGAAAAACCAGGAAGTCGCCTACCTCCTGCTGCAATGGCTGGGCTCGGCCCGCATCTATGCCTGGATGAGCGCCAATCCCGGCGGCTATCTCGATCCGTTCCGGCTTTCGGATTTCTCCGATCCGCTGGTGCGCCAGACCTATCATGCCTACCACATGGATGTGGTGCGCGAGACCGTCGCCCGCACGGTGCCGACCATCAACTATCCCGGCGCCACCGCCTTCCACAACGCCCTGGACGAAAACCTCATGGCCTCGCTGACCAAGGCCAAGACCGCTGAACAGGCGATGGCCGACACCGAAGCCGAGTGGAAGAAGATCGCCCGGCGGATCGGCGAGGACAAATTGCTCGAAGCCATCAGAACCAACAAGGAGGCCTGGCCGACCGTTCTCGATCCGATCAGCTGATCCGTCTCCCTGGATCAGAGCCGGAGGGGAGGGGCGAAAGCTCTTCCCCTCCGCACCAGAGCATGATCCCGAAAAAGTGGGACCCGGTTTTCTCGGACAAACGGTTTTCCGTTTGTCCAGAGATCATGCTCCCTCTAACGCCACCAGCAAAAGCAGCCAGATGAAGCGTTCCGTTCCTTTCGAGATATTCCGCTACGCTGCGATCCTCGCGGCGATGGCGGTGACGCTGGTGCCGATCCTGTGGATGGTGTCGATGGCCTTCAAGCCGATCGCCGAATGGTCGGCGACCGGTGTCGACCTGACCTGGTGGCCGAAGAACCCGACACTCAGCAATTTCCAGTTCGTCTTCGGCGAATCCACCAACAATTTGATCGTGGCGCTCGACCGCACCGCGCTGAAGCCGATCCTGTCGTCGCTGCTCTCGGCGGTGTTCGGCACCGCGATCGCCATGTCGGCGGGCACGGCCGCTGCCTACGGCCTGTCGCGCTTCGGCTCCGGACAGAATCTGCCGCTGGCGCTGATCCAGCTCAGGCTGTTTCCGCCGATGGCGGTGATGATCCCTGTCATGATCATGTGGTCGTTCCTGAACTTCACCGACAGCTGGTGGGGGCTGGCCCTGATCTACGGCATCGTCACCTTGCCGTTCGCCTTCTGGCTGATGAAGACCTTCTTCGACGACATGCCGCGCGAGATCGAGGAAGCCGCCCTGGTCGAAGGCTGCTCGCGGCTGCGCGTCTTCACCCGCATCACGCTGCCGATGATGCGCGCGCCGCTCGCGAGTGCTGCCCTCTTCGTCTTCATCCTCAACTGGTCGGACTATCTGATCGCGCTGCTTCTGACGACGCGCGAATGGGTGACGATCCCCGTCTACATGGCCTCGCTGTCGTCCTCGATGACCGGCCAGCTCTATGGTGCCAAGGCAGCGCTGGGGCTCATCGCCGCCGTGCCGCCGGTCATCATGGGCATCGCCATCCAGCGCCATCTGGTGCGCGGGCTGACTTTTGGAGCGCTCAAGCAATGAGCGCGGTGATTGCCACGATTTCGGAGGACGCGATGAAGGCCGTCCAGGCAAAGCCGGCGCCGCGCGATGAAGGAGCAAAGCTGGGCTTCCGGCTGACGCTGCCGGCGCAGATCCTGGTGCTGTTCATCTCGGTCTTTCCGCTGCTCATGCAGCTCTACATCAGCGTCACCGACTGGTCGCCGCTTTCGGGCCTCGGCTGGTGGAATGCCTGGGAGATGTGGAACAGCTTTGCCAACTATACGGACCTTGCCGCCGATGCGCGCTTCTGGAGCGCGCTGAAGCGCACGGCGATCGTCATGATCGTCTGCGTGCCGGCCGAATTCCTGCTGGGCCTGGCGCTGGCGACGCTGTTCGCGGACGATTTTCCGGGCAAGCGCATCTTCTATTCGATCCTGCTGACGCCGATGATGGTGGTGCCGGCGGTGGCCGGCTACATGTTCTTCATGCTGTTCCAGTCCGGCGGCCCGGTGAACGACATCCTGTCCGCCATATCAGGTACACAGGTCACCATCGCCTGGCTGTCGGACCCGACGCTGGCGCTGATCGCGGTGATGATCGCTGATATCTGGCAATGGACGCCGCTGATGTTCCTGATCCTGCTTGCCGGCCTGGTCGGCGTGCCGGAGGACCAGATCAAGGCGGCTACCTTGCTCGGCGCCAATCCTTGGCAGCGCTTCGTCACCATCGTGCTGCCGAAGATGAAGACCATCATCATCATCGCGCTGGCGATCCGCGTGATCGAGAACTTCAAGATCTTCGACACGCTCTACATCATGACCGGCGGTGGTCCCGGCGTCGCCACGGAAACGATCTCGGTCTACATCTACAAGGTCACGACGCAGGACCTGATCTGGGGTTATGTGGCGGCGATCGCGCTGGCCATCCTGATCGTCCTCTCCGTCGTCGCCGTGTTCGCCATGAAGCGCATGGCGCGGGCAGGGCAGGTGGCGGCATGAGCGCGATCCAGCTGCGCAATCTCACCAAGACATTCGGCGACTTCACCGCGCTGAAGACGATGGACCTCGACATAGCGGATGGCGAGTTCATGGCGCTGCTCGGGCCATCCGGCTGCGGCAAGTCGACCACGATGAACATGATCGCCGGCATGGAAGAGCCGACCAGCGGCAAGATCCTGTTTGGCGAGCGCGACATGGCCGGCGTGCCGATGGGCCGGCGCGGCGTCGGCTTCGTCTTCCAGAATTATGCCATCTTCACCCATATGACGGTGCGCCAGAACCTGGCCTACGGGCCAAGAATGCGCGGTGCGGCGAAAACCGAGATCGACCGACGCGTCGGCGCCATTGCCGAGCTGCTGCAGCTGACGCCGCTGCTCGACCGCAAGGCCGACCGGCTGTCGGTCAACATCTTGCAGCGCGTGGCGATCGGCCGCTCGGCGATCATGGAGCCGGCGATCTTCCTGCTCGACGAGCCGCTGTCCAATGTCGATGCCGCCTTCCGGGCCGTCATGCGCACCGAGCTGAAGCAGCTGCAGCGCCAGTTCAGGCAGACCATGGTCTATGTCACCCACGACCAGCTCGAAGCCATGACCATGGCCGACCGCATCGCCGTCATGGACCACGGCGTTCTGCAGCAGGTCGGCACGCCGCTCGAAGTCTACAACAATCCGGTCAATGTCTTCGTCGCCCGCTTCATCGGTGCGCCGGGCATGAACCTGCTCAAGGGCAAGCCGGCGGAGAGTGATCGCGGGCTTGTCGTCGATCTCGGGCCGCTGGGCATCACGCCGCCGCTGCCGGACGAGTTGGCGGCCACCTTGCGCGGTGCCAGTGGTGACGTGCTCTACGGCTTCCGGCCGGAGCAGGTGGCCCTGGCGCAGGACGGCCGCGGTCTTGCCATGCCTGTCACCTTCGTCGAGCGCATCGGCGCGCGCACAATCGTCCATCTCGGCCAGGGCGAGGGCGCCGTGAAGGCGGTCTTCGACAATGATGTCGGGCTCTCGATCGGACAAACAGCGGTTGTCGCGCCCACGGCGGCGTCGGTGCGCATCTTCGATGCCGCCAGCGGCCTTGCGATGAGGGTGGATTGAGCCATGGCCGACATCGTCTTCCGCAACGTGACGAAACGATACGGTGCAACGCTCGCCGTGGACGATGCGTCGTTCACCGTCAACGACAACGAGTTCTTCTGCTTCTTCGGGCCGCCGCTATCGGGCAAGTCGACGATGCTGCGCCTGGTGCTCGGGCTGGAGAGCCCGGACGCCGGAGAAATCCTGATCGGCGGCAGACCGGTCAACACGGTATCGCCGGCCGAGCGCAATGTGGCGATGGTGTTCCAGAACCTGGCGCTGTTCCCGCATATGAGCGCGCTCGACAATGTGCGCTTTCCGCTGGTCGAACGCGGCGTCGCCGAGCTCCAGATCAAAAAGCGCGTCGCCGACGTCGCGGCCAAGCTGCATATCGGCCACATCCTGCACAAGCCGCCGGCGCAGCTTTCGGGTGGCGAGCGGCAGCGCGTGGCGATCGCGCGTGCGCTGGTGCGCGATCCCAACGCCTATCTGATGGACGATCCGATCTCGGCGCTTGATGCCAGGCTTCGCGAGGAGACGCGTGTCGAGCTGAAGCGGATCCAGCGCGAACTCGGCAAGACGCTGATCTATGTCACCCACGACCAGGAAGAGGCGATGTCGATCGCCGACCGCATCGCCATACTGGAGAATGGCAAGATCCGGCAGATCGGTGCGCCGGCCGAGATCTATGACCGGCCGGCCAGCACCTATGTGGCGCGGCTGCTCGGCTCGCCTGTCATGAACATCCTGAAATCGGCGCGCGGCGAGGGCGGTGTCGAGGCGGCTGAAGGCACGATCCGGATTGCCGACAAGACTGCTCCTGCTGATGCCGTCGAGATCGGGTTGAGGCCGGAAGACATCAAGGTCAGACCCTGGGCGGACGGGGGCTCGGGCCGCCCGGCGCGGGTGTTCGAAGTCGAGCCGCTCGGCGGCTACACCGTCGTGACACTCGCTGCCGGGCAAGCGCGGCTGAAGGCGCTGTTGCGCGGCCAGCCCGACATCAGGCCTGACGCCATGGTGGCGATATCCTGCGAGGCCACCCGCGTGCATTATTTCGGACAGAGCGGAGGCGCGTTGTCGAGATGATTGCGGCCGCAAGGACAGAATTTCGGGAGGAAGACATGGCAGCCAAAGGCTTCGAACCGGACGTGAAGGTCCGCACAAAGGAATACAGGATCGGTTGCGTCGGTGCCGGCATGATCATGGCGGAGTGCCATCTCGCCGCCTACAAGGAGGCCGGCTTTCCAGTCGTGGCGATTGCGTCGCGCACGCGGGCGAATGCGCAGAAGGTCGCCACGCGCTGGGGCATCCCGACCGTGCACGACACGCCGGAACGGCTGATCGAGGACACGAATGTCGAGATCATCGACCTTGCCTTCCCGCCCGATCTGCAGCCGGCGCTGATCCGCCACGCGCTGAAGCAGAAGCACATCAAGGCAATCCTGGCGCAGAAGCCGCTGGCGCTGTCGGTCGAGGAAGCCGTCAAGCTGCGCGATGAAGCGGCGAAGGCCGGCAAGATCCTCTCGGTCAACCAGAACATGCGCTACGACCAGTCGATGCGCGTCTTGAAGCAGATCATGGACAGCGGCGCGCTCGGCGACATTGTCTTCGCGCAGATCGACATGCACGCCATCCCGCACTGGCAGACCTTCCTCGAGGATTACGACCGGCTGACGCTCGCCAATATGAGCGTGCATCATCTCGACGTGCTGCGCTTCCTGTTCGGCGATCCCGACGAGATCACGACGCTGACGCGCAAGGATCCGCGCACGACATTCGACCATCTGGACGGTATCACCGTCTCGACGTTGCGTTTCCCGTCCGGCGTGCTCGCGGTTTCGCTCGAGGATGTCTGGTCCGGCCCGCGCCAGGAGGGATACAAGGACGACCAGCACATCAACTGGCGCGTCGACGGCACGAAGGGTGTCGCCAAGGGCACGATCGGCTGGCCGACGGGTGCGGCCTCGACGCTGACCTATGCCTCCGCGGAAACCACCGGCGGCGAATGGGTCAGCCCAGGCTGGGACACGATGTGGTTCCCGCATGCCTTCATCGGCGTGATGGAGCAGCTGCAGCACGCGGTGAAGACCGGCACGCCGCCCGCGCTCTCCGTCGCTGACAATGTCAAGACCATGGCGCTGGTCGAGGCGGGATACCGCTCGATGGCATCGGGCCGAACGGTCAAGCTTTCCGAAATCGCTATCTGATCACCGCAACCGAAACACCAGACAACTGAATCGCTTACAGGGAGGAATTCAAGATCATGATGCAGGCAGGTATTTTCACGGGCTATTTCCCGTACGGCCTCGAAGAGACGGCGAAGAAGATCCGCGGCCTCGGTTTCAACACGGTGCAGCTCGATCTCCACTTCAAGGATGTCGACCTGTCGGCCGGACAGATCACGCAGGACAAGGCGAAGAAGGTCCGCGACGTCTTCCGCGACCACAACCTGCCGGTCTGCTGCGTGTCGGGCTACACCAACATCATCCATCCGGACAAGGCCGAGCGTGACAAGCGCGTCGGCTATCTCAAGGAGATCATCCGCAACGCCCGTCATTTCGGTTCGCCTTACGTGATCTCGGAGACCGGCACCTACAACACCGAATCCGACTGGGTCCATCATCCCAAGAACAAGACCGAGGAAGGTTTCGAGGAATGCCGCAAGGTGATCGCGGACCTCGCGCAGACGGCTTATGACCACGGCGCGGTCTTCCTGCTCGAAACCTATGTCAACAACGTCGTCGGCTCGGTCGAGGAGACGGTGAGGATGTTCGCGCAGGTCGACCACCCCGGCCTTGGCTTGCTGATGGACCCCACCAATTATTTCGAGACGCACAACATCGACAGGATGGACCAGATCCTGAACCAGGTGTTCGACACGCTGACCGACAAGATCAAGATCGCGCACGCCAAGGACGTCAAGCGCTCGGGCGATGACAAGTCGGAGAAGCACGCCGATATCGGCGACGCCGATGCGATGGAAAGCCATACGTTCCGCGGCGTCGGCGAGATCGAACTGCCGGCGCCGGGCCTCGGCTCGCTGAACTATGATCTCTATCTCAAGCGGCTGGCTGAGAAGCATCCGAACATCCCGGTGATCATCGAGCATCTGTCGGAGGACGACGTGCCGCGCGCCAAGAAATTCCTCGACGGGAAATTCCGCGCCAACGGCCTTTGATGATTGTTTCGCGCTGCCGGTTCGCGGCCGCTCGGCTCCAAACAAGGGAGGAAAGAATGTTGAAATTCGCTTGGAAATTGGCGGCCGCGGCGACGGTGCTCGCCGGCGTGGCCCTCGGCACGACGGCGCAGGCGGCGGAGGGCCAGAAGACCTTTTATCTGCTGTCGCATGGCGGCCCCTCGGATGCGTTCTGGATCGACTGGAACGCCGGCGCGACCAAGGCCTGCGACCAGCTCAAGGTGACCTGCAAGATCTCTTTCAGCGGTGGCGACATGGCGGCGCAGAAAGAGGCGTTCAACTCGGCGCTCGCCGCCAAGCCCGACGGTATCGCCACAACCTCGGCGCAGCCGGGGCTTTGGACAGAGGAGGTCAAGGCTGCAAAGGCTGCCGGCATCCCGATCGTGTTCTTCAACACCGACGATCCGGCGACGGGCCGCCAGGCCTATGTCGGCGCCGACCTCAAGGAAGCCGGCGCGGTCTGGGCCAAGTACCTGGTCGACCACAAGATGGTGAAGCAGGGCGACAAGGTGTTCCTGCCGGTGGAAGTTCCCGGCGCCAGTTATCAGCAGTTGGAGACGGAAGGCATCGCAAGCGTTTTCGATCCGTTGGGGATCAAATACGACGTCGTCGATTGCGGCACCGATCCGGCCGGCATCATCGCCAAGATGACCGACTATATGGTGGCCAACAATCCGCCGGCGATCATCGCGCTCGGCGATTCCGTGGCGGCCAGCGTGAAGCGGGTGTTCGACGGTGCCGGCGTGCCGGCCGGCAAGATCCCGGTCGTCGGCTGGGGCAATTCCAAGGAGACGGCGCAGGCCGTCAAGGACGGCTTCGTCAACGCTGCCGCCTGGCAGTACCCGTCGGCGCAAGGCTTCATGCCGGTGGCGTTGCTCGGGCTGGCCGCATCGGGTGAGCCGATCGGCTACGACATCCACACTTTCGGTCTCTACGACGCCTCCAGCGTCGACCCGATCCTGAAGCTCTACGACAAGAAATGATAAAAGCAGCGCCCGCTGCGAAAGCGGCGGGCGTCTTTCAAGCATGGTTCAAACAGTCATGACGATCGCCGCAGAAGACGAGATGCCTGTCGGGAAACGCAGATCGAGCCTGATACGCTCGCCGCAATTTTCCTCGCTCGTCATCCTCATTGTCCTGCTGGCGGTGTTCGCCATCGCCGACCGCAACTTCCTGTCGCCGCTCAACATCTCCAACATGATGGCGTTCCTGCCCGAGCTCGGCATCATCGCGCTCGGCATGACGCTGCTTCTGACGGCGGGCGAATTCGACCTGTCCGTCGGCGCGGTGTTCGGACTGGCGCCGGTGGTGGTGATGCTGCTGGTGCAGAACGGGGGATTGGATATCGGCATCGCCCTTCTGGCCGGCCTTCTCCTGTGCATCGCGATCGGCGCCATCAACGGGCTGATCGTCACCAAGATCGGCATTTCGTCTTTCCTGGTGACGCTGTCGATGCTGCTCGTCGTACGCGGCGCGGCCCTCTACATCACGCAAGGGTTCCCGCTGAAATCCTGGGACCAGCCCGGCTTTTTCGTGACCCTGCTGGCGGGCAGCTTCAATGTCGGTTCGTTCCGCTTCTATACCTCGCTGTGGTGGTTCATCGGCCTGTCGCTGTTTGCCATCTACATCCTGCGCTACGCCAAGCTCGGCAATTGGATCAGCGCCATCGGCTCCAACCGCAACGCGGCGGTGGCGCGCGGCGTGCCGGCGGACGCCGTCAAGATCTGGCTGTTCATCGCGACCTCGGTGCTGGCCGGTCTTGCCGGCATGATCAGCGCCTTCCGCATCTCCGCCGCTTCGCCGGTGGCCGGTACCGGCTACGAACTGGAAGTCATTGCCATGGTGGTGGTCGGCGGCACGGCGCTGACCGGCGGGCGCGGCACCATCCTCGGTACCATCGTCGGCGCGCTGATGCTGCGCGCCATCCGCAACGGCATCGTGCTGATCGGCGTGCCGGGGCTGGCCTACAACATCTTCGTCGGCCTCATCATCCTCGCCATGCTGATCCTGCACGCTTTGCTGCAGAAGAACGCCGCAAGGAGCTGATAATGGACGTGCTTCGGCTGCAGAATTTGCAGAAATCCTTCGGCAGCGTGCGTGCGCTGAAGAATGCCTCGCTGACGCTCAGGGAAGGCGAAGTGGTGGCGCTGCTCGGCGACAATGGCGCCGGCAAATCGACGCTGATCAAGGCGATCTCGGGCGTGTTCCCCGTCGACCGAGGCGACATCTATGTGCGCGGCGAAAAGGTCTCGATCCGCTCGACCCGCGATGCGATGGACCTCGGCATCGAGACCATCCATCAGGACACGTCGCTGGCGCCGGATCTCAGCATCGCGCGCAATCTTTTCCTCGGTCGCGAGCCGGTCAATTTCGGCTGGCTCGGCGTGTTCGCGCCGCTCGATCTCGCCAAGCTGCGCAAGGCCGCTTCCGAACTGCTCAAGCGCGTCGGCATCTCGAAGAAACTCGACGCCGATGCGCTGGTTTCGACGCTGTCGGGCGGCGAACGCCAGTCGATCGCCATATCGCGCGCCATGCAGTTCGCCGCCAAGGTGATCATCCTCGACGAGCCGACCAACAATCTCGGCGTCGAGGAGACCCATGGCGTGCTGCGCTTCGTCAAGGAAGTGCGCGACGCCGGCCATTCGGTGCTTTTGATCACCCACAACATCCACCACGTGTTCCAGGTCGCCGACCGCATCATCGTCATGCGGCGCGGCGAAATCGTCGCCGAACAGATCGTCGCCGACACCGACCTCTTGACCGTGGAAAGCATCATCACCGGCGCCGACATGTCGGCCTTGCTCAAAGAGGCGAGGGCAAAGTGAAGGGCGTCGCATGGTAGAGCTTTACGGCAAGACGCTGTCGCGGAGGCAAGTGGCGGAGCGATCCGGCATGCTGTCGCAATTCGCCGGCGTGCGGCTGATGACGCTTGGCGACGGCGTGGAGCGCGGCATCCGCATGCTGGAGTTCCGCACCGGCTCGGGCCTGCGCTTCACGGCGCTGGTCGACCGGGCGCTTGATATCGCCGATTGCGAGTTCAAGGGCCAGGCGATCGGCTGGCATTCGCCGAGCGGCTTCCGCCATCCGGGTCTGCACGACTATGAGGGAGAGAGCGGACTCGCCTGGGCACGCTCCTTTTCCGGGCTGCTCGTCACTTGCGGCCTCGACCACATATTGGGCCGAGAAGAGGTGCCGGCCGAAAACTACAACTACCCCGGCAAGAGTACCGTCACCCATTCGCTGCACGGCCGCGTCGGCACCATTCCGGCACGGCTGACCGGCCATGGCGAGCGCTGGGAGGGCGACCGCTGCGTGCTGTGGGCCGAAGGCATCGTTCAGCAGTCGGCGGTGTTCGGCGAGGATCTGCATCTCATCCGTCGCATCGAAGCCGATGTCGGCGGCAACGAGATCCGGCTTTCAGACCGTGTCGTCAATCACGGCTTCAACCGCACGCCGCATATGTATTTCTACCACATCAATGTCAGCCATCCCCTGCTCGACCAGGGTTCGCGCTATCTCGCGCCGATCCGCGACGTGGTGTGGGCCGGTCATGCCGGCGAGCGCTACAAGGCGCAGAAGGTCGGATATCGCACAGCGCCGGAACCGCGAATGGGGTTCAGCGAGCAGGTCTGGCAGCATGAGATGGGCGCCGACGCAAAGGGCGAGGTTCCGGTGGCGGTGGTCAACGACCGCCTCGGACTCGGTTTCGAAGTGGTGACGCGCAAGGACCAGCTGCCTTGTGCCTATCAATGGCAGAATTTCCAGGCCGGGCAGTATGCGTTGGGCATGGAGCCTTCGACCCATCATGTGCTCGGCGATCTCGCCGCGCGCGACCGCGGCGAGATGATCTGGCTGGAGCATGGGGAAAGCCGGGCCTACGATGCGGTGTTCCGGGTGCTCGACGGTGCGGGTGAGATCGCGGCCGCCGAAAACCGGATCGCGGCCATCGCCCGGCAGCCGGAGCAGGATTACCCGCAGCCTTCCGGCAATTTCCCAAGACTGGCGGGCAGGGCATGAGCGCTACATTTATCCAAAGCGAGCCTTCCGGCCGGCGGACCGGATTGCCAGCGGTGCATGACGATTGGAGGTCGATGTGACGACGATGGCAAAAAAGCGCGATTACAGCCTGGTCGGCGAAAGCACACGCAGGGCGATCGAGACCGGCCTGGCCTCGGCCGAGTGGTACCACACCGACGTGCCGCGCAAGGCGATGAAGGAACTGATGCAGCGCTCCGATGGCCCGGCGATCCGCGACACGGTGATCTGGCTCGCCGCGATCCTGGGTTCGGCCGCCGGCATCGTCTGGTTCTGGGGCACTTGGTGGGTGGTGCCGTTCCTGTTCGTCTATGGCGTGCTCTACGGCTCGTCGAGCGATTCGCGCTGGCACGAATGCGGCCACGGCACGGCCTTCCGCACGCGCTGGATGAACGATGTCGTCTACCACATCGCCTCCTTCATGCTGATGCGCAATCCCGTGCAATGGCGCTGGAGCCATGCCCGCCACCATACCGACACCATCATTGTCGGCCGCGACGCCGAGATCGCCGTGATGCGTCCGCCGGATTTGTTGAAGGCGGCGCTCGCCTTCACCGGCATTCTCGATTTCCGCTATTCGCTGCCGACGCTGGTGCGCCAGGCCTTCGGCACGCTGTCCGCGGAGGAGAAGAGCTACATCCCCGAAATGGAACAGCACAAGGCCGTGGTCGCCGCCCGATGGCACGTGGCCATATATCTCGCGACGATCGTTCTTGCGATCGCGCTGAGGTCATGGATACCGCTGGTGCTGATCGGCCTGCCGCGCCTTTACGGCACCTGGCACATGGTGACGACCGGCCTGCTGCAGCATATCGGCCTTGCCGACAATGTCGTCGACCACCGGCTCAACACGCGCACCGTCTACATGAACCCAATCAGCCGGTTCATCTACTGGAACATGAATTACCATGTCGAGCACCACATGTTCCCCATGGTGCCGTATCACGCGCTGCCCAGGCTGCACGAGCTGATCAAGCACGATCTGCCTGAGCCGAACCCGTCGATGTGGCATGCCTATCGCGAGGTCTGGCCGGTCCTGCTCAGGCAGCTGAAATACGAGGATTTCTACCTCAAGCGCGAATTGCCGCCGACGGCCAGGCCCTATCGCGGCGAGTTCCACGAGGTCGATATGTCGGCGGCCGCCGAATAACGATCGCGAGTGTTGGCAGGAGACTGAAAGATGGCCGATTGGGTTGAAGCGTGCGCGGTGGACGACGTCGAGGAGGAGGATGTCATCCGCTTCGACCATGGCGGCCGCACCTTCGCGGTCTACCGCTCGCCGGATGATCAGTTCTTCGCCACCGACGGCTATTGCACGCATGAGAAGGCGCATCTGGCCGAGGGGCTGGTGATGGACGACATCATCGAATGCCCCAAGCATAATGGCCGCTTCAACTACAAGACCGGCCAGGCCAAGGGCGCGCCGGTCTGCGTCAATCTCGCGACCTATCCGGTGAAGGTCGAGGCCGGTAAGGTGATGATCCAGATTTGACGCGCGGCAACCGACCCAGCACGTGGCAAGCAACAGAGGGGATGTTTTAATGAGCCGAAAGAGACCGACCGTCGCCGATCTGCGCGCCATGAAGGGCAAGCGCCAACTGACCATGCTGCGGGTGCTGACGCTCGACGAGGCGGAGGCCGCCGAACGGGCAGGGGTCGACATCGTCTCGGTGCCGCCCGAACTGGTGCTTAACCCGCAATATCGCGATGCCGCGCCCAGCCTGTTCACCATGCCGGGCGAGAATTTCTTCGAGATCGGCACGGCGGATGATTTCCTGCGCTGGGCGTTCCGGCTCTACAAGGCCGGTGCCGACGCCGTCTATTGCAGCGCCGGCCATGCCACGATCAAACGGATGGCCGACGATGCCATTCCCGTCATCGGTCATGTCGGCCTCATTCCATCCCGCGCCACCTGGACCGGCGGCTTCAAGGCGGTCGGCAAGACCGCCGATACCGCTCTTCAGGTCTTCGAAGCGGTGAAGCAACTGGAGGCCGCCGGCGCCATCGGCGCGGAGATCGAGGTGGTGCCGGTGGAGGTTGCCAAGGCAATCTCGGAGCGGACCTCGCTGATCATGCTGTCGATGGGGGCGGGCACCGGCTGCGATGCGCAATATCTGTTCGCCGAGGATATCCTTGGCCAGAACCGGGGTCACATGCCGCGCCACTCCAAGGTCTATCGCAATTTCGCCGCCGAATATGACCGGCTGCAGGCGGAGCGGGTGGCGGCATTCTCCGAATATGTCGCCGACGTCAACAGTGGCGCCTATCCGGAGGACAGGCACATCGTGCACATGGACCCGGCCGAGCTCAGCCTGTTCATGAAAAAGGTAGACGCAAGGAGCTGATTATTCGGCTTCCTGGCTGACCATTGCCGCGCCTTGCCACGCTCCATCGGCGAGCATGGCGTGGAGCAGCTCGGCGTCGGTTCCCAGCGGCCGGTCGTCTTTCAGCATCGATACATGCGCGCGCACCGCCGCATAGATCGAGCCAGTGCGTGGCCCCAGCGTCGACCCTTCACGCAGGTCGACGGCCTGGGCGGCAGCCATCAGCTCGAAGGCTATCAGCCGCCGCCATAGCGCGATCATCCCGGCGCATTTCGCAACGGCGAGGGGGGACTGGGTCGCATGGTCCTCGACACCTTCCGATACCGGCAGGAAGTCGAGCATCACAGGATTGGCCTTGTGGCGAATGGCGGCCAGGATCGATGTCGCCGTCTTCTGCAGGGGCACGAAGCCGGCCGACGCGCCGCCGACCGGCGACAGATATTTCGCCAGGCCGTTGCGTCCCGAGCCGGTGAGCTGAATGAAGCGGGCGACGCTCGCGGCGGCGCATTGCGCGATCGCCAGGCTGAGTGTCTCGAAAGCGAGCGAAAGGGCGGCCGTGTGGAAATTGCCGGTCGACAGCACCAGTTCGTCATCGCCCAGCACCAGCGGGTTGTCGGCGGCGGCATTAAGCTCGATCTCGACGGCACGTTTAGCCTGGCCGATCGCCTCGATCAGCGCGCCGTGGATCGACGGCATGCAGCGGATCGACAGCGGATCCTGCAGGGTGGTCGGCGCCGGCGGCTCGTCGCGGGCCAGCAGATCATGCAATATCTTGGCGGCTTCCTGTTGGCCGGCCGCCGGGCGTGCCATGTGCAGGCGCGGATCGAGGATGGTGCGGTTGGCGCCAAAACCTTCCATGGTCAGCGCGCCGGCCTGCTGCTGCTGGGCAAGCGCCGACAGCGCGTCAGTTACCGCAAGCGCGCCGCAGCCGGAGGACACCGCCGATGCGTTGATCAGCGACAGCCCGTCCTTGGGTGCCAGGCTGATGGGCGCGAGGCGGCCCATCATCAGCGCCTTGGCCGCCGGCATGCGACGGCCCTGATAGTCGACTTCGCCTTCGCCGATCAGCACACGGGCAAGCGCGGTCATCAGCACGAGGTCGCCGGCGCCGATCGAGCCGAGTGACGGCATGACCGGATGGACACCGGCATTGAGCACGTCGACCAGAGCGACGAAGACAGCGGGAGAGAGGCCGGAGCCGCCGGCCGACAGCATCGCCAGGCGAGCGACCATTGTTGCCCGCACCGCCTCAACCGGCAGCGCCTCTCCGACCGCGCCGCTGCGCCCTTCCAGCAATTGCCGCTGGAAGGCACTGGCGTCGCCCTCGACCGCCGTGCCGAGATTGGCGCCGAGCCCGGTGTTCAGCCCGTATATGGGCTGGCCGGAGGCAGCGGCCTGGTCGAGCACTTTGCGTGCCTTGTCCAGCCTGCCGAGGACATCGGGGCCGATCTCCACCTTGCGGGCTCCGCGGGCGACGGTGGCGATATCGCCGACACTGACGGCGGCTCCGGTGAGGACGAGCGCGCTCATGCGAAACGCAGCCTCTGGCCGATGCCTTTTTCTCCTGCCTTGGCCAGCATCGCCTTGCCGAGCGCAATGTCGGACAGCGACAGGCCGCGATGCCAGAACAGGATGGTCTCGTCGTCGCTTTGCCGGCCCGGCTTGAGGCCGGCGGCGATCTGGCCAAGCTCGGCATGCAGCGTCTTTTCGCTGAGCCGTCCGGTCTCGACATGGGCGCGCAGCGAACCGAACTTGCCGCCCTTGCACTGGCCCCAGTCGTCGACCACCATCTTCTGCATGATGTCGGTCAGCGACAGCTCCACCGCGCTCATCGTGCCATAGGGTACGACCAGGGCGCCGGGCTTGATCCATTCGGTCTTGAGCAGCGGCTGAGGCTCCGGCAGCCGCGAGGCCTCGACAACGATGTCGGCGCCTTCGATGCAGCTCTTCCAGTCGGCGACCGCCGTCACTTTCTTGCCGAGGTCGCCGGAGAGCTTGGCGGCAAAGCCGTCCCGGCTTTCCGGGCGGCGCGAATGGACGCGGATCTCGTCGAAGTCGAAGAGATGGTCAAGCAGGCGCACGTTCCAATAGGCGGTGCCGCGCGCGCCGATATGGGCGAGCACCTTGGAGTTCTTGCGTGCCAGATGCTTCGCGCCGATCGCTGTGACGGCGCCGGTGCGCATGTCGGTGATGACGGTGGCATCGAGGATGGCACGCGGCGTGCCGGTGCGCGGATCGAACAGGTTCAGAATGCCGAATTCAGAGGGCAGGCCATGCAGATAGTTGTCGACGTAGTCGCCGACGATCTTCACGCCCGCCGCGTCGAGTGGCGCCACATAGCCGCGCAGCACATTGAAATGGCCGTGGAAGGATGGGTCCGGTTCCAGGTGAACACGCGGTTCGATCACGGTCTGGCCCTTGCCCTGAGCGACCAGACCGGCCTCGACGGCGGCAATGATTTCGCCGTCGGTCATGGCAAGCGCATCGATGTCTAGAGCATTGAGATAGTCGATGTAGATGGGCTTCATTTATGCGCGCCCTTTCCTCGGTCGCCCCGCCCATCCCATAGCAGGCCGCGAGGCGACACGAAAGTTTGTTGCGCTGGCTATGGACGCAGTCGGCCAAATGCTGTTCAACCCGGTTCCGACATGACTGCCATTCCCGAAACTGAAGCCTTGCCGGCAACGGCCACCAGTGCGCGGCGCGTGGCGCTGATCGTCGCCATCGCCTTCTTCATGCAATTGCTGGATTCGACGATCATCTCGACCTCGTTGCCGCAGATGGGTGCCTCCTTCGGCGTGCCGGCGGTGGTGATGAGCATCGGCATCACGGTCTACATGCTGACCATGGCTGTTTTCGTGCCGCTGTCCGGCTGGCTTGCCGACCGGTTCGGCGCGCGCAACATTTTTCTCGTGGCGATCGCGCTGTTCACGCTGGCCTCGCTTGCCTGCGGCTTTTCGGAAAACCTGCCCCAATTTGTCGCTGCTCGCGCCGTGCAGGGGCTGGGCAGCGCGCTGATGACGCCGGTCGGCCGCATTCTTGTCCTGCGCAATGCGTCGAAGTCCGAGCTGCTCAACGCCACCGCGCTGATCACCTGGCCGGCGCTGTTCGCGCCCGTGGTCGGGCCGGTGCTCGGCGGCTTCATCACCACCTACCTGTCCTGGCACTGGAATTTCTTCATCAACGTGCCGCTTGGGCTGATCGGGCTGGCGCTGGTCGCCCGCTTCATTCCGGGCGACCGGGAAGCCGATCCCAAGCCGCTCGACTGGCCGGGGTTTTTCCTGACGTCGCTCGGGCTCGCCTGCCTGCTCTACGGCCTCGAGCGCATCGCGCATCCCGAGGACGGCCCGCGGCCGACGGTGCTGCTGATCGCGGCGGGCATCGTCATCGGCTGGCTGGCGGTGCGGCATCTGCGGCGCGCGACTCATCCGCTGCTCGATCTCTCCTCGTTCAAGGTGCTGACCTTCGCCATCTCGACACTCGCCGCGGGCACCATATTCCGGATGGCGATCAACGCCACGCCGTTCCTGCTGCCGCTTTTGTTCCAGGTTGGCTTCGGCCTCTCGCCCGTCGATGCCGGCTTGATGATCCTGGCCTATTTCCTCGGCAATCTCGGCATGAAGACGATAACGACGCCAACGCTGCGGCGTTTCGGTTTCCGCCCGGTGATGGTCGTCAACGGCATCATCGCCTCGGCCTCGATCATGGCTTGCGGAGCGATCTCGCCGCAGACGCCGCAGGCGCTGGTCGTGGTCCTGATGCTGATCGCCGGCCTGTCGCGGTCGATGCAGTTCACCGCGCTCAACACCCTGGCCTTCGCCGATATCGATGCGGCGCAGCGCAGTTCGGCGGCGACGCTGTCGTCCATGCTGCAGCAGGTGGCGATGCTGTTCGGCGTCGCGGTGGCGGCGGCGATCCTGAACCTGTCGCAGATCGCCAGGGACCGGCCGGCGCTCGATCTCGTCGATTTTCGAATCGCCTTCCTGGCGATCGGTGTCATCGGCCTGGTCGCGGCATTGCGTTTTCTCGTGCTGCCGCCCGCCGCGGGAGCCGAGGTTTCCGGCCACGCGCCGGCGAAATGAACTCCAATTTTTCGCCCGATGCGGAGATAAATTCCGCCCCATCCCTTCGCCTTGATGCAGCGCTTTCGTAAATGACGGCGATGGCGCAATCGGTTGCCAAAAATGCAGGAGTTTCCGCGCATTGCGCCAGTTTCGGCAATCAATGTGTCCACCCGGTGAATATCGACATCCGCCGGTGTTCCAAGCGCGGATTCATTTGACGAACCGGCGCTGAGCCGATTAGCTTTTGCTTTCGGGATGGCAGCGCTGCCATCGGGGCAAATGCAGACATGAACACGACCGGCTGGCTAAATCCCAGGAGCCTGAATCAGGAAGGCATTGTCTTTGCCATTGCCGTGGTGCTGTTCGTTGCGGCGGCAATGGGGCTGCCGGGCTTTATCGATCCCAACAACCTCGTCGCCATTGTCCGCTCGGTGTCGGTGCTGGGCATATTGGCGCTCGGCATGGCTGTCGTCATCATCGGCCGCGGTATCGACCTGTCCGCGGTGGCGATCATGGCGATGTCGGTCGCCTGGTATCTGCAGCTGCTCAACACGGGGACGTCGGACGGGCTGGCCTTCGCCTATGTGCTGGCCGGCGTGCTCGCCATCGGGCTGCTCAACGGCTTTCTCGTCGCCTATGCCGACGTGCCGGCGATTTTCGTGACGCTGGCCACCGGCTCCTTCGTCTTCGGCTATGTGCGCTCGCAACTGATCACGCAGGATGCGGTGCCGGTGCCGCAGGGACATTGGGTCGAACTGCTCGGCGGCCTGCGCTTCCTCGATATCCCGATCGAGGTGTTCGTCTTCGCGGGCCTCGCCTTCCTGTTCTTCCTCTTCCTGCGTTACACCAAATGGGGGCGCTACATCTATTTTGCCGGCGACAACCCGGTCGCGGCCCGCAACATCGGCATCCCGGTGCGGCCGATGCTGGTGCTGCGCTACGTGCTGTCTGCCTTCGTTGCCCTGATCGCCGGCCTGCTGACGGCGGCCAGCCTGCATTCGATCAACACGCGTGTCGTCAATTCGACGCTGCTCTACGACATCGTGCTGGTGGCTGTGATCGGCGGGATCGGCCTCTCGGGCGGGCGGGGCGGGGTGCGCAACGTGCTGGTTGGAGCGGCGCTGATCGGCATCCTTCTCAACGCCATGACCATCATCGACATTCCGCTGCTCTACCAGAACCTGATCAAGGCAGCGATCCTGCTCGGCGCCATCATCGTCGACGGCATCATCAATCCACGCGACGAACAGACCGCGCAACAAGGCGACATTTAGGGGTACCCGGAACGATCGCGACGATCGGCCGGCAATGACAGTCGAAACAGAGGACGTGACATGAAACTGATCAGAACACTGATGGCCGCCGCCACGGCGCTGGCCGTTACCGCCTTCGTGGCGCCGACCTTCGCCGCCGATGATCCGGGTCCGGCCGCCTATGCGCAGGCGCTCAAGGGCAAGCGCGTCATGCTGGTGCCGCTGGCGATGGGCTTCGACCTGGCGCAGGGCTGGGCGCATTACCTGAAGAAGGAAGTCGAGGCCTGGGGCGGCGTGTTCGAGACTCGCGATCCGAACTGGGTGGTCGATGCGGGCGCGCAGGCTATCACCGACGCTATCTCGTCCGACACCAGGCCCGACGTGCTGATCATCCATGCGCCGGACCTCAACTCCTATTCCAAGCTGATGAAGAAGGCGCAGGCCGCCGGCACCTATGTGCTTCTGGTCGACAACCCCGCCAACTTCCCGGCCGATGCCTTCGTCGGCAGCGACTGGGACAGGCTCGGCCAGCTCGAGGCCGAAGCGGCGATCAAGGGCTGCGGCGAAAACTCGTCGAAGAAGATCGGACTTGTGCAGGGCGACCAGGCGAACTCTTCCAGCCTCTATCAGTATGCCGGCATCATGAAGGTGCTGGACAAGCATCCTGACTTCAAGGTGGTGGCCAAGCCCGACTCCAACTGGGACGCGACGACCTCGCGCAACGTGACGACGACGATGCTGCAGCAGAACCCGGACATCTGCTCGATCATCGATTTCTGGGACGGTGACGCCACCGGCGCATCGGCCGCGATCCGAGACGCCAAGCTCGACGGCAAGGTGTTCCTCGTCACCACCGGCGGCGGCGAGAAGGCGGCCGATTGCGACAAGCTGCAGGACGGCACCTATGGCGCCGTGGTGATGACCGATCTCGCCCGCCAGTCGGGCGACATGAACGCCATCATCAAGTTCCTGCTGCAGAGCGGCCAGCCAGCCGGCACCTCGCACACCTATATCTATACGCTCGAGAAGGCGACGACCAAGGCCGATCTCAAGCCCGACAGCTGCTGGGACCTGAAGGCGCTGCAGGCCGAAGCGGCGGCGAAATAAACCGCACGTTCCCGACAGATATCAATGAGGTGGCCGGATTGCCCGGCCACCTCTTTCTCGTACCGCAGTGAGCCGATGTCCTTTCGCGAACGCCTTCAGTCCTGGCGCTACAATCTCGTGCCCGACCATCTGGTCGGCGAGATCCTGACCAAACGCTGGACCGACAATGCCATTCCGTTCCTGGCGCTGGTGGCAACGCTCGGCGTGTTCGGCTCGATCATTCCGGGTTTCTTCAAACTGACGTCGCTGCAGGAATCGACCCGCCAGCTCGGCGAATTCTCCATGGTGGTCACCGGCATGACGGTGGTGATGCTGGGCGGCGGCATCGATCTCTCGGTCGGCTCGATCTTCGCGCTGTCCTGCTTCTCGGCTGTCTACGTGTTCTTCATCCTCGAACAGTCGATCTGGCTGGCGCTGGCCGCTTCGCTCGCCACCGGGCTCGTCTTCGGCGCCATCAACGGCTACCTCGTCGGATATCTCAGGCTTCGCGCCTTCCTCACCACGCTGGTCACCTTCATCTTCGGTCGGGCATTGTTCGACATCCTCGTCACCACCTACGCCGCCGACGTGCAGCTTTCGACCGCCACGTCGGATGTGCTGGATTTCATCGGCGACAGCACCTTCTGGGGCCTCTCGGTCTCGGTCTGGCTGGCGATCATCCTCGCCGTCGTCACCCATATCGCGCTGACGCGCTCGCGGCCGGGATGGCATGTGCTGGCTGTCGGCGGCTCCCGGCGCTCGGCGCACAATGCCGGCATCCGCGTGCGCCGCACCGTGTTCATGACCTATGTCTTCTCGGGTTTCTGCGCCTCGATCGGCGGTTTCCTCATTGCCTGCCGCTTGAGCGGTGCAGGGCCGGGCACCGGCCTCAACCTCGAGATCATGGCGCTGACGGCGGCGGTGGTCGGCGGCGTCAGCCTCGGCGGCGGGCGCGGCTCGGTGATCAAGGGACTGATGGGCGCCATCATCGTCTTGACCATGACCAACGGGCTGATCCGGCTGGGCTACGGCACCGGCACCAACCAGATGGTGCTCGGCATCATGCTGGCGGTGGCGGTGACCATCGATATCCGCTGGCTGAAGAACCGCCACAAGGTGCTCAACGAAGTCTATGTCGCGCCGGTCTATCTCAAGATGGGCGAGACACAGTCCGCGGTGCCGGGCTCCGGCACGCCTTACGAGCTCGACAACCGCCTGTCCGCGGCCGATCATATCGGGCTCGGTGAGCTGGAAGGGCCCGAGGATGTCATCCTCGACCGTGACGACAATCTCTATTGCGGCACCCGCCATGGCGAGATCGTCCGCTTCTTCGCGCCGGACTATGTGAAATCTGAAGTGTTTGCCCATATTGGCGGCTTTCCGCTGGGGCTCGCCTTCGACAAATCGGGCAATCTGATCAGCTGCGTCGGTGCCATGGGGCTTTATTCCGTTTCGCCGGACCGGGAGGTGAAACGCCTTTCGGCCGAGACGTCACGCTCCTGGACCTCGATCGTCGACGATGCACGGCTGCGCGATCCCAATGATTGCGACATCGCGCCGGATGGCCGCATCTATTTCACGGATTCAACGAAGCGCTACGACGCGCATGACTGGGCGCTGGACTCGATCGAGAACCGCGCCACCGGGCGCCTGCTGGTCTACGACCCCAAGGACGGTTCGACGAAGACGCTGCTCGACGGCTATCGCTACACCAATGGTGTGTGCATGGCTCATGACGGCAAGTCGCTGTTCTTCGCCGAAAGCTGGGCCTGCCGCGTGCATCGCTATTGGCTGGAAGGGCCGAAGGCCGGCACCGCCGAATGCGTCATCCGCGACATGCCGGGCTATCCCGACAACATCAACCGGGCGTCGGACGGCAATTACTGGATGGCGTGGCTGGGCATGCGCACGCCAAGCTTCGACCTGTCGCTGCGCCATCCCGACATGCGCAAGCGCATGACGCGGCGGCTGCCGCAGGACGAGTGGCTGTTCCCCAACATCAACACCGGCGGCGTGGTGAAATTCAACGAGAAGGGCGGGATCGTGGAGGCACTCGGCGACCTCACCGGCGATGCGCATCCGATGGTCACCTCGATGCGCGAGCACAAGGGATATCTTTTCGTCGGCGGCATCCTCAACAACCGCATCGGCCGCTACAGGATTTCGGGTGCCGACCCGAACTGGACCAGCCCCGCTTCCTATTGGGGAGCAAAGCCATGATCCTCGATCCGATCCTGGATATGTTTCGCGGCAAGGCGGTCACCATCCCGCCGCTCGACGGCGCCTTCCGGCCCAACACGCGGCTCGATGACGAGCCTGCGTTTGCCGAACTGACCGAGCCGGACAATCTGCTGGCCTCCGGTGAGAGGTTGCTCGCCTCAAGCGGCAACGCCGTCTGTTCGCTTGGCGCCGGAGCCGAGCCCAAGGTTGTCGAGACCTTTGCGTCCCCCGTCTCGGCACTGGCGCTGTCGCCGTCGGGTGAACTGACGGTGGCGCTCGAGAGCGGCAAGCTGCTGATATCGGGCAAGGAGGTATCGCTGCCGACGGATGTGCGTTGCATCACGGCACTTGCCTATGCCGATGACGGCACGCTCTGGCTGGCCAATGGTTCGGCTGAGCATGCGCCATCGCAATGGGCCGCCGACCTGATGAAGAAGGGGGCGTCCGGTTCGCTGTGGCGATGTGGCCCGGGAGCGATCGGCTTCCAGAAAGTTGCCGGCGACATCGCGTTCCCCAACGGTCTGCATCCGGCGGGCGAGGGCGTTCTGGTGAGCGAAAGCTGGCGCCACCAGCTCATCCGTTTCAGCAGCGCGACACGTAATCGTTCGACGGTGCTGACACATCTGCCCGGCTATCCCGCGCGACTCGCGCCGGCGCGCGATGGCGGGGCGTGGCTGACCTTGTTCGCGCCGCGCAACCGGCTGATCGAGTTCGTCTTGCAGGAGACGCATTACCGGCAGGACATGATTGACCAGGTCCCGCCGGCCTACTGGATCGCGCCGGCGCTGGCCTCCAACCGCAGCTTCCTCGAACCACTGCAATGCGGCGGCATCCGCACCATGGGCATCCACAAGCCATGGTCGCCGAGCCGCTCCTACGGGCTGGTGGTCAGACTGGATCAGAACATGCAGCCGCAGTTCAGCCTGCACAGCCGCGCCAATGGCACGCGCCACGGCATCTGCAGCGTGGTGGAAAAGGACGGCAAGTTGTTCATCGCCTCCAGGGGCGGCGACTGTGTGCTTGCCGTCGATACGGGAGGTTTCTGATGGAACCGATCGTTCGCCTGGAGAATGTCACCAAGAATTATCGCGGCGTGCCGGCGGTGAAAAATGTCAGCTTCGACCTGCGCAAGGGCGAGATCCACGCGCTGCTCGGCGAGAATGGTGCCGGGAAATCGACGCTGACCAAGATCATCGCCGGCGTCGTCGACGCCACCTCCGGCAAGATGTTCCACAAGGGGCGCGAGATCGCCTACGCCTCGCCGCATGCGGCACTCGAGGCCGGTATCGCCATGGTGTTCCAGGAGACCAGCCTGGTGCCGTCGATGACGGTGGCACAAAATCTTTATCTCGGTACTGAAAAATTCCTCAACCGGCTGCGCGGCACGTATATTTCAGCACAACAGTTCCTGCAGTCGCTGAATTTCCCGGTCGATCCGAACGCGATGGTGGCGACGCTGGGCGCGGCCAAGAGGCAAATGGTGGAGATCGCGCGTGCAGTGCACCACAATGCCGAGATCATCATCTTCGACGAGCCGACGGCAACGCTGACGCCGGAGGAGAAGCGGCATTTCTTCGCGCTGATCCGCCGGCTGAAAGCGAATGGGGTCTCGATCGTCTTCATCAGCCATGCGCTGGAAGAGGCGCTTGCCATCGCGGACCGCATCACCATTTTGCGCGACGGCGAACTGGTCGTCACCGACGATACATCCGCCTTCGACCGCGACAAGATCGTTGCCGCCATGGTCGGGCGCACCTTGTCGGGCCAGATCTACCGACAGCGCGACGAAGCCAGGCTGCGCAAGGCGGGCAAGAAGGTGTTGTCGGTGCAGGACATTTCGATGAGCAATGTCGTGCGCAACAATTCCTTCTCGATCTTCGAGGGCCAGATCACCGGTGTGTTCGGTCTCATCGGCTCCGGCCGCACCGAGACCTTCAAGATCGTGTCCGGTATCTACAAGCGGGATTTCTTGCGGGGTGGGGCGATCGAGCTCGATGACAGACCGGTGCGCTATCTCGTGCCGAGCGAAGCGGTGGCCGACGGGATCGTGTACGTAACCGAAGACCGCAAGAGCGAAGGCATTTTCGAGACGATGGGCATTGCCGAGAACCTTTTCGGCGGGCTGCTGGCGGCGGGCCGCGAAAAGGCCTGGGTGATCAATGCGCAGGAGATGCGGCAGCTGTCGGCGGAATGGACGAAGACGCTGAACATCAAGGCGATCAACGACAATGCGCGCGTGGTCGAGCTTTCCGGCGGCAACCAGCAGAAGGTGGTGATCGGCAAGGGGCTGGTGCAAAAGCCGCGCATTGTCATCTTCGACGAGCCGACGCGGGGCGTCGATGTCGGCGCCATCGCCGAGATCCACCAGATCATCAACCGGCTGGCCGACGAGGGACTGGCCGTCGTGGTGATCTCGTCCTACCTGCCGGAGATCATGAACCTGTCCGACCGGATCTTGGTCTGCCGCCAGGGCCGTATCGTCGAGGAGTTTTCGCCGGCGGAGGCGACGGAGGAGAAGATCATGTACGCGGCGGTGCATTAGGGTTCTGGCTGGTGTGTGCGTCGACAATTGGCCGAGGCGTCTCTCCCTTCGTCATCCACGGGCGACGCTGGGTTGCTCTGCCAACCTCGGCGTCCGTGCTGTTCCGAGCCAAAAACTGAATCGGACAAACCGGTTAGCCGTCTATGCGCATCACTTGATTCAACGACCTAATTCATCGATCGAAACGGAAGGACCACACCATGGCAACGACAAGACTCCTCAGCGATGCCGAGGTCGAAAAAATCCCTGATGTGAAGGCCGTGTTCGACGATATCCGGGCGACGCGCAAATCCGACTTCGTCAACAATTTCTGGCGTGGGCTGGCCAATGATCCGGTGTCGCTGAAGCGGGTTTGGGAGCAGCTCAAGGTGGTGATGGTGGCCGACAGCGCCATCGATCCACTGACCAAGGAGATGATCTATATCGCCGTCTCGACCGCCAATGGCTGCTCCTACTGCGTCCATTCGCACACGGCGGCGGCGCGGGCCAAGGGGATGACCGATGCGCAGCATGGCGAGCTGGTGTCGATCATCGGGCTGGCGGGGCAGACCAACCATCTGGTCACGGCGATGCAGATCCCGGTCGACCCGCAATTCGAGGTGAGGTGAGCGTGATTTCCCGCCGCGCCGCCGCAAGATCGTGAGCGCGGCTGTTCTGTAGCCTAGCAGTGGTAAGTGGCTGAAATCCGGTCGCTTTCCACGCTGCGCCGGTTGCCGCCGGCTACCCTTCGCCAGCCGCTGCCCGCAATTGCGCGGTTTATCCCAGCGGCTGTTAAGGAAGTGACATGGAACGGCACTAAGGAAGCCCCATGCGATGCCGCTCGCCGGGGGGCTCGGCTCGCATGCTGGAGCCGACATGAAAATCGTTCAGATCACAGACACCCATTTCAGCCCGACCAAACCGCACTTCAACGGCAATTGGCAGCCGCTGGCCGCCTGGATCGAGCAGAGCGGCGCCGACCTTGTCATCCACACGGGCGACCTCAGCGTCGACGGTGCCGACCGGGACGACGACATCGCCTTCTGCATGGATCTGATGCGGGAGATCCCGAAGCCGATGCTGCTGGTGCCCGGCAATCACGATGTCGGCCATCTGCCCGGCTCGCTGCAGCCGGTCAATGCCGGACGCCTCGAGCGCTGGCGCCGGCTGGTTGGCCCCGACTACTGGATGGAGGACACCGGCACCTGGCGTCTCATCGGGCTCGACAGCCTGCTGATGGGTTTTGACGATGCCGAGGAAGAGGCGCAGTTCGAATGGCTGCGGAGCGCGCTGGAAAGCCGCGCCGGCCGGCGCGTCGCGCTCTTTGCCCACAAGCCGCTCTTCATCGACGAGCCCGGCGAGGGCGACACGGGTTACTGGAGTGTCAGGCCGGCGCAGCGGCAGCGTCTCTATGACCTGATCGGCGCCCACGATGTCGCGCTGTTCGCCAGTGGTCACCTGCACCGGGCATGGCAGGGCGAATATGAAAACACGTCGCTTGTATGGGGTCCGTCGGCGGCCTTCGTCGTCGGCGACATGGAGCGTGATATGCCGGGCGAGCGGCTGCTTGGCGCCGTTGTGCATCAATTCGGCGACACGGTCGCCAGCGAGATCGTCGCCATCCCGGGCATGACGGCCCATGTCCTGGATGACGTAGTCGAGGAGGTCTATCCGCACGAGGCGCACAAGGTTCGCAAGAAGGTCGCGTCATGAGCGCGCTTTCGCTTCGCGGCGTCAAAAAGTCGTTTGGCGGCAATGCCATTCTGAACGGCATCAGCCTTGATGTGGAGCCCGGCGAGCTCATCGCGCTTGTCGGTCCCTCCGGATGCGGCAAGAGCACCTTGCTGCGCATCCTGGCGGGGCTCGACCATGCGGACAGCGGCGAGATCTTCGTCGGCGACAGGGACATGTCGCCGGTTGCCGCGGCCGACCGCAACATCGCCATGGTGTTCCAGTCCTACGCGCTCTATCCGCATCTGACGGCCGGCCAGAATATCGCCGTGCCGCTTGCCATGAAGCGGCTGAGCCGGTCGCAGCGCCTGCCGCTCGTTGGCTCGCTGCTGCCCGGCCAGAAAGAGATCCGCACCGGCATTGCGCGCGATGTGCGCGAGATGGCGGGTCTGCTGAAGATCGATCATCTGCTTGACCGCAAGCCGGGGCAGATGTCCGGCGGCCAGCGGCAGCGTGTCGCCTTGGCGCGTGCGATGGTGCGCCATCCCAGCATCTTTCTGATGGACGAGCCGCTCTCCAATCTCGATGC
Source organism: Mesorhizobium loti (assembly GCF_013170705.1). Taxonomy (NCBI): domain Bacteria; kingdom Pseudomonadati; phylum Pseudomonadota; class Alphaproteobacteria; order Hyphomicrobiales; family Phyllobacteriaceae; genus Mesorhizobium; species Mesorhizobium loti. Next base: position 3,655,869 of record NZ_CP033334.1, read on the forward strand.
CAATCTGCGCGTCCATGCCCGCGGCGAGATCGTCGAACTGCACCGCCGCGCCGGCGTGCCGACGCTCTATGTGACGCACGACCAGGCCGAGGCGCTTTCGATGGCTGACCGTGTGGCGGTGATGATCGGCGGCAATCTGCTGCAACTCGCCGCGCCCGACGTGATCTACAACGATCCCGCCCATATCGAGGTCGCGCGCTTCGTCGGCCAACCGAGGATCAACATCATCCAAGCACAGGCCGAAAGCGGCCGTGTCGGCTTCGAGGGCATCCGGCTGGCCCTGCTGGAAAAGGTTGCGACCGGGCCGGTCAGTCTCGGCATCCGGCCCGAATTCGTAAGACTTTCCCCCAGCGGCAGGAGCGGCCTTGCCGGACGGATCGAGCGCCTCGAATTCCTCGGCTCGGAAGTCATTGCCCATTGCCGCCTCGACGCCTCCGGCGACATCATCGTCGCCAAGCTGGCGCCGCACGAGGCGAGGGACCTGATTGCCGGAATGAAGGTGGGCATCCTTCTGGCCCCTGAACAGGCGATGGTCTTCGGGCCGGAGGGAAAGCGGCTGCGCATCGCGGCGGGCGCGCGGCAGGAGCCGGCCTATGTCTAGCGTTGCGCTGGCCGGCAATGTCCGGAGCGCGGCGGCGCTGCGCGCGCGCAGCGAGGACCGGACCGCCTGGCTGCTGGCGGCGCCGGCCATCGTGCTGTTGCTGCTGTTCGTGCTGTTGCCGGTGGCTGCCGTCATCTTTCTCGGCTTCACCGATTTCGAGCTCGGCTACGGCAAGTTCCGCTTCGTCGGCTTCGAGAATTACGCACATCTCCTGAACGACCGCACCTTCCGCCGGTCGTTGTGGAACACCTCGGTCTATACGGCCATTGTCGCGCCGGTCTCGATCGTGCTTGGCCTGGGCGTTGCCCTGCTGATCGAAGGCGAGGGCCGGGCGCGCGGCTTTTTCCGCACCGTCTATTTCCTGCCGGTCGCCTCGCTGATCGTCGCCATGGCGACCGTCTGGCAATACATCTTCCACCCGACGATCGGGCCGCTCAACGCGCTGCTTTCGCTAGCCGGCATTCCCGGCCCGAACTGGCTCGGCGCGTCGAACACCGTGCTTTACAGCCTGTCGATCATCGGCATCTGGCAGTCGGTCGGCTTCAACATGGTGCTGTTCCTGGCGGGCCTGACGGCGATCCCGCGCGAACTCTATGCCGCCGCTCACGTCGACGGCGCGAAATCGGCGCTCGACCGGTTCTTCCTCGTCACCTGGCCGATGCTCGGGCCGACGACGCTGTTCGTCGTCACCATCAGCATCACCAATGCGGTGAAGGTTTTCGAAACGGTGAAGATGCTGACCGATGGCGGCCCCAACAAGGCCTCCGAAGTGCTGCTTTTCACTATTTACCAGGAAGGTTTCGTCTATCTGCGCGTCGGCTACGCCTCGGCGATGACGGTCGTCTTCCTCGCGATCCTGGTCGTGCTGATGCTGCTGCAATACCGCGTCCTCGACCGGCGGGTGCACTACACATGAGCAGCGTTCCGGCCGGCCGCGTCATCCGCTTCGCGCTGCTTTCGCTCGGCGCGCTGATGATCCTTGCGCCCTACATCTTCATGATCTCGACAGCGGGCAAGACGCAGAGCGATATCTTCACCTCGTCGCTGTCGCTCGTTCCGCGGCATTTCTACTTCGCCGAGAATTTCGCCAAGGCGTTTGCCAAGGTGCCGATGGCGACACTGCTGTGGAACGGCGTTGTCGTGTGCGGCGTGATCTTCTTCTTCCAGGTCGTGGTGGCGATTCCGTGCGCCTATGCGATGGCCAAGCTGAAGTTCCGGGCCGCGCGGCTGATGATGGTGCTGGTCATGCTCGGCCTGCTGGTCCCGATCCACGCGACGGCGCTGCCGCTCTATGTCGCCTTCGACAGGATGTCGCTGCTCAACAGCTACACCTCGCTGGTCGCGCCTTTCACCATATCGGTGTTCGCGATCTTCATGTTCCTGCAGTTCTTCCGCGCCATGCCCGACGACCTGCTGCACGCCGCACGGCTCGACGGCATGTCCGAACTCGGCATCGTCGCCCGCGTCATCGTCCCCAATGCGTGGCCGGCGGTCACGGCCTTTGCGATCTTTTCCGTCGTCGCGCACTGGAACGATCTCTACTGGCCGCTGATCGTCGTCAGCAAGCAGGCTTACGCGACGCCGCCGCTCGGCCTGATGTATTTCCGCGCCGCCGAGGCCGGCGACGACTACGGCGCGCTGATGGCCGCCACGCTGATCATCACCCTTCCTCTCGTCGCCGCGTTCCTGCTGGCGCAGAAGCGTTTCGTCGAGGGCATCACCATGACCGGTCTCAAAGGCTGAGCTTGCCAACAACTGACTGGGCCAACAAGGAGCACGAGCAATGAAGCATTTTTCCAGGATTTTCGCCGCGGCGGCGGTGTCGCTGGCGACGGCCATTCCGGCCTATGCCGAGACGACGCTGACGGTTCACTACCCGATGCCCGGCTTCTTCAAGAACGTGATGGACACGATCTCGAAGAAGTTCATGGAGGAAAACCCCGATATCAAGATCCAGTTCGCCAGCCCGTCGGCGACCTATGAAGAAGGCATCCAGACCATTCTTCGCCAGGCCGGCACCGACGAGATGCCCGACATCACCTTCATCGGCCTCAACCGCCTGCGCATGCTGAACGAACGCGACGTTGCCGTCGATCTCGGCCCGTTGGTCAAGAAGGAAGGCAACATGGCGGAGCTCGGCTTCTCCGACACGATCCTGAAGCTGGCGCAGGTCAACGGCAAGCAGGTCGGCCTGGCCTTCGCCACCTCCAACCCGATCATGTATTACAACGCCGACCTGGTGAAGGCGGCCGGCGGCGATCCGGACAATCCGCCCAAGACCTGGGACGAGGTGATCGCGCTCGGCGGCAAGATCAAGGCGCTCGGCAATGGTGTCGACGGCATCGACTTCCGCTGGCAGGGCGATGACTGGATGTTCTCGGCGCTGCTGTTCGGCGCCGGTGGCAAGATGCTGAACGAGGACGAAAGCAAGGTCGCCTTCAACGGACCCGAAGGCGAGAAGGCGGTGGAGATCCTGGAACGGATGGTGAAGGAGGGCGGCATGCCGGTCTTCACCAAGCCGGCGGGCGAGCAGGCTTTCGCGGCCGGCAAGGTCGGCTTCGAATTCCAGACCACCGGTGCGCTGGTCAACACCATCAAGAATGTGGGCGACAAGTTCACGCTGCGCACCGCCAAGATCCCGCTGATCGATCCGGTCAACGGCCGTCTGCCGACCGGCGGCAACGCCGTGGTCATCCTGACCAAGGATACGGCCAAGCAGGAGGCTGCCTGGAAGTTCGCGAAATTCGCCGCCGGCCCCTATGGCGCTTCCGTCGTCGTGCCGGGCACCGGCTATGTCCCCAACAACGAGCTGGCGGCGAAATCTTCAGACTATCTCGGCGATTTCTACAAGAAGAACCCGCTGTTCCAGGCCGGGCTCAGCCAGATGCCGCTGATGGTTCCGTGGTACGCCTTCCCGGGCACCAACGGGGTGAAGGTCACGCAGACGATCGTCGACAATCTGTCGCGCATCGTCGACCAGTCGGCCTCGCCCAAGGAAGCGCTCACGGACGCGGCCAGCGACGTCGAAGGCATGCTGCCGACGCAGTAAGGGCTTAGGCGGGGACTTACCTTCTCCCCTTGTGGGAGAAGGTGGCCTCGCGAAGCGAGGTCGGATGAGGGGTGCTCCAGGGAACGCCAACGTCTCACTTCGCTGGAACACCCCTCATCCGTCTCGGCGCTGCGCGCCGATCCACCTTCCCCCACAAGGGGGGAAGGAAGAGAGTGCTACACTGGCCGGTAAACCCGCTCCGCCGTGTTCCAGAAGATATCGGCCTCGGCGGTCGCGCCGTGCTTCGCCACCGCGTCACGGTGCGCCTTGATCAGCTCGGCGTGGCTGGTCCAGAGCTTCTCGATCGGGAAGTTGGAACCGAACATCAGATGATCGGAGCCCAGGATATCGATCGCGTTGTCGACGATATAGGCGATCAGCGCCGGATCGTTGCGGTGGACGAAGGTGCCGAGGCCGGAGAGCTTGGCGTAGAGATTGGGTGCCGCCGAGAGCGTGCGCAGCCCCGCCTTCCAGGCCTCGGTGGTTTCCTGATCCGTGCCGGTCAGCATGCCGGCATGGGTGAGGATGAAGCTGGTATCGGGATTCTCACCGACCAGCGTCAGCCCGTCCTTCATCTGGGCGGGGAAAAGCTGCAGGTCGAAGGACAGGCCATAGTCCCTCAGCCTCGCGACGTTGGCGCGCACCTTGGGATCGATGACCTGGTCGGCCGAAGCGGCGAAGCGGAAGGCCGGCGTTTCGTGCCAGTGCAGTTGCATGCGCACGCCGCGCAGCAGTTTGTACTTCATCAGCCGGTCGATCTGGGGCCTGACGTCATCCACCGTCATGTCGGCATAGCCGACGATGGCGTGCGGCCAGCCGGTTTCACCCGCTGTCTTCTGCAGGAAGGCGACCTCTTTCTCGAAATCCTCCTTCGCCCAGTTGGTCTGGACATAGACGGCCTTCTCGACGCCTGATCCCTTCTGGTCGTCGAGGAATTCGCCGATCGGATAGTCGCGGCGGATCGGCTCGTAAGGGCCGAAGATGCGCGGCACCATCGGCCCGACCAGCCAGGGTTGGTCCTTCTGGCGCCAAATGTGGAAATGCGCGTCGATGGCTTTTTGCATCAGGAAACCCTCTTCCAGATTGTCGATGCCGCGGGGGCGGGACGGGCGAGCGACAGGATGAAATCGATGAGGCTGGTCAACGACGAGCCGTCGATGAGGTCGTCGAGGTCAGGCAGGATGGCGCGCAGTGCCGCCGTCACCGGGCGGAAGCGCGGGTCGCCGGCCAAGGGTGTTGCCAGCGACAGCCGGAAGGCACGGGCGCTCAGCCTGCGTATGGCCGTCTCCAGCTCGGCATGGTCGCCACGTTCCAGAGCGTCCGACAGGACAACGACCGCCGCACCGCGGGCAAAGGACGAAAAGCGCGGAACGGAGAGGAAGGCGAGCAGTGTCGGTCCCATGCGGGTGCCGCCGTCCCAGTCGTCGACCTGGGCCGCCGCGCGCGCCAGCGCCTGGTCGCGGTCGCGGATGCGCAATGCCGTGGTGATGCGGGTGAGCCGCGTGCCGAAGGTGAAGATCTCGGCGCGGTCGGCGCCTTGCACGATGGCGTGCGCGAGCTTGAGATAGTCCGCCGTGTGCAGCTTCATCGAGCCGGAGACGTCTATCAAGAGCAGCAGCTTGCGTGGCACGGTCTGGCGGCGGCGCAGCAGCGGTGAGGGGACGTCGCCGTCGGCGCTGACGATTTCGCGCAGCGAACGGCGCAGGTCGAGCTTGCCGCGCGAAGGGGTGCGCACGGTGCGGAAGGAACGGCGGGCGGGCAGGGCGGACGGTAGCTTGCGTTGAAAGGCGGTCAGCCTGTCGTCGTCGCGCTGGAAATCGCGAGTGCTCAACTGCTCCAGGGCCGAGGACAGTTCGCCGCCTTCCTGGCTGTGCTCGGCTTCGATCCGCTGGTCGTCAGCGCCGCCATCATCCTTGATGCGGGTTTCCTCGTCCGCGTCACCTTCGACCACGGCTGACGTGCTGCCGTAGAAATGGCTCTGGAAATGCGCTTCGAATTCGTCGCGGCGATCGGGCGGCGGCGCCAGCGTGGCAAGGGCGGCCTCGCGGATGTCGGCCATCGAGCGTGGTCCGAGCAGTGTGACCGCCTGCATGAAGCCGGAGACTTGTTCGGGGGCGATGGCGAAGCCGTAGCGGCGCAGCAGGCGGCCGAAGCCGAGGAAGGGCGAAGCGGCGTTGGGCAACGCGCTCATGCAAGCGCCTCCTCGACAATCCGGCCAAGCTCAGGCGCGATGTAGGACAGGTCCTCCTCGTCCTTGATCAGCACGCCGATGGCGCGGCGGAAGGCTTCGGGCCATGGGCTGCCACCTTTTTCAAGGATGGTGGCCGCATTGGCCCATTCGACGGCCTCGGCGATGCCGGGCGGCTTGGCCAGCGGGCGGGCGCGGATGGTCTGCACGGCTGCCGCAACGGCGCGTGCGGTGCCTTCAGCGACATCGCCGGCGCGTAGCATGATTATGGCGGCCTCGCGCTCGGCATCGGGATAACCGATCCAGTGATAGACGCAACGCCGGCGCAGGGCTTCGGCAAGTTCGCGGGTGCGGTTGGAGGTCAGGATGACGATCGGTTGCGCGGTGGCACGGATGGTGCCGCGCTCGGGGATGCTGATCTGGAAATCGGAGAGGAATTCCAGCAGCAGCGCCTCGAATTCATGATCCGAACGGTCGATCTCGTCGACCAAAAGCACGCGCTGCTCCGGTGCCCGCAACACCTGCAGCAGCGGTCGGGCGATCAGGAAGCGGTCGTCGTAAATGTCGATTTCGTGTTCGCCGGCATGGCGGATAGCGAGCAACTGGCGCTGGTAGTTCCATTCGTAGAGCGCATGCGCGGCGTCGATGCCTTCATAGCATTGCAGGCGCACCAGATCGCGGCCGAGCAGCTCGGCGACAGCCTTCGCGGCCTCGGTCTTGCCGACGCCCGGCGCGCCTTCCAGCAGCAGCGGCTTGCCGAGCCGGATCGCCAGGAAGATGGCGGTGGCCAGGCTGTCGTCGGCCAGATAGCGCGAGGTGGCGAGATGCGACGCCACCGCCTCCGGCGAGGTCGCGACAGTCTCGGCGTTCACCTCGGGCATTTCAGTTCGCCGCTTGCGCCTTGAGCGCGCGCAGGATGCGCTCCGGCGTGATCGGCAGCGTGTCGATGCGCACGCCGACGGCGTCGAAGACGGCATTGGCGACCGCCGGTATCTGCGGATTGGCGCACATTTCGCCCGGCCCCTTGGCGCCGTAGGGCCCGTCCGCCGAGGGCCGCTCCAGAACGATGATCTCGGTCTCGGCGAGGTCGCCTGGCCCCGGCATCAGATACTGGTTGAAGTCGGTGCCGCCATGATCGCGGTTGGGGTAGTAGGGTTCTGTCGTCTCGTAGAGCGCGTGGCTGATGCCCATCCAGGAGCCGCCGACCAGCTGCTGCTCGACCATTTTCGGGTTCAGCGCCCGGCCGATCTCGAAGACGTTCTTGACCGTCAGCACGGTGACCTCGCCGGTCTCGTCGTCGACTTCGACCTCTGCCACCGTGCAGGCATGCGCGTAGCAGGTCGACGGTTTCATCGCGCCGGTTTCCTTCTCGGGATAGGAGCGCGGGATCAGGAACATGCCGCGGCCCGAGATCGAGCGCCCGCGCTTGAAATGTGCCGACAGCGCGACGTCGAAGATCGAGATCGATTTCTGCGGCGCGCCCTTGACCAGTATGTTGCCCTGGCCGTCGGTCTCGAGGTCGGAAGCGTTGACCTCCAGTTCTTCCGCCGCCACTTCCAGCATCACCTGGCGGGCTTCCTTGGCGGCCTGGATGACGGCATTGCCGGCGCGATGCGTGCCGCGCGAGGCGAAGGTGCCCATGCAATGCGGGCCGGTGTCGGTGTCGGCGGTGTCGACGACGACGCGGTCGGTCGGCACGCCGATGGTTTCGGCACAGATCTGCGCCATGATCTGCTTCATGCCCTGGCCGAGGTCGACCGAGGACAGCGTCACCATGAAATTGCCGGTCGGTGTCGAGTGGACCAGCGCCTGAGTCGGATCGCCGCCGAGATTCATGCCGGTGGGATAGTTGATCGCGGCGACGCCGCGTCCGCGCCTGATCGCCATCTCAAGCTCCTTTCACGTAGGACGACATCGCCATGTATTTCTCCGCCACCGGCCAGTTGGCGGCGCGCGAGGCTTCCTGCATGCACTCGATGAGCGCTGCCCCTTCCGTCGGCTGGCGATGCGCCTTCATGTCGCCGTCGCGATAGGCGTTGATGAAGCGGAATTCGAGCGGGTCCATGCCGATCAGCCGCGCCAGCTTGTCCATCTGCACCTCCAGCGCGAAGTCGCCGATGGTGACGCCGAAGCCGCGCATGGCCGACGACGGCGTGCGGTTGGTGTAGACGCAGTAGGTGTCGATCCAGACGTTCGGGATCGTGTAGGGACCGGGATAGTGGCCGGCACCCTTCTGCGCGCCATAGGGCGAGTGGCGCGAATAGGCGCCGGCGTCGGTGTAGCCGGTGACCTTGCGCGCGACGATGCGGCCGTCCTTCATCACGCCGTCCTTGATGACCACCTTTTCGGCCGCGCGAGGTGACGAGATCTGCATCTCTTCCTCGCGGCTGTAGATGAAACAGACCGGTCGCCCGGTCAGCTTGGCGCCGAGGATGGCGATCGGCTCGACGATGACGTCGACCTTGCCGCCAAAGCCGCCGCCGACCGTGCCGCCGACGAAATGCAGCTTCGAGCCCGGCATCTGCAGGATGATCGACGTGTTGTCGAGGGTGAAGAACATTGCCTGCGTGTTGGTGTAGCAGGTAAAGCGGTCATTGCCCTCGGGCGCCACCACGCAGCCGGTGGTCTCGGTCGGCGCATGCTCGATCGGCGAGGACTGATAGCTCTGTTCCAAGATGTGGTCGGCGCCGGCGAAGCCGGCCTCGACATCGCCGAAGCGAACCTTGCGGCACTCGCCACTGTCATAGAGATAGTAGTTCTGGCCGTGATATTCGTTGACCAAAGGCGCGCCGGGCTTCAGCGCTTCCTCCATGTCGAAGACGGCCGGCAGCACGTCATAGTCGACCTTGACCTTCGCCGCGGCTTCCTGCGCGGCGCGCTCCGTCTCGGCCAGCACCGCAACCACGGCCTCGCCCTTCCAGCGCACCTTGCCGTCGGCCAGCACGGTCTCGTCCTCGGGGCCGATCTGGATCAGGATCAGGATGGTGTAGACATTGTGCGGCACGTCCTTGGCGGTCAGCACCTTGACCACACCTGGATGTTTCTCAGCCTCGGACGTGTCGATCGAGCGGATGCGGGCGTGGTGGTGCGGGCTGCGCACCATCTTCAGGTGCAGCATGCCGGGAAAGTTGCGGTCGGCGAAAAAGGCTGTCTTGCCGGTGACATGGCCGGGCGAATCCGAACGGGGCCGGGGCTGGCCGATCTCATGCAGATCGTCCTTGCGGACATCGGCGAAGTAGTTCTTGCGCAGTTCCATTCTCTTGATCCCCTCAGGCGGCGTTCTGCGAATTGGAGCGCGCGGCCGTCAGCACCGCCTGGATGATCGGCTCGTAGCCAGTGCAGCGGCAGATGTTGCCCGACAGCGCCTCGACCACGTCGTCGCGGGTGGGGTTGGGCGTGTGGTCGAGCAGCACCTTGGCCGCCATGATCATGCCCGGCGTGCAGAAGCCGCATTGCGTGGCGAACGTGTCGAGGAATGCGCGCTGCAGCGGATGCAGGACGCCGCCCTCGGCGAGGCCCGATGTCGTGGTGATGGCTGTTCCGTTGCAAGTTTCAGCCAAGGTCAGGCAAGACAGCCGGAGCTCGCCGTCGATGATGACGGAGCAGGCGCCGCAGGTGCCCTGGTGGCAGCCGCCTTTCGGCGAAGTGTCGCCGATCTTGTCGCGCAAGGCGTTGAGCAGCGTCGTGCCACTGTCGATGAATTCGGCTTTTTCTGAGCCGTTGAGCGTGAATTGAACCGGGACCTTCGCCATGTTTCCTCCTTGCGCGTCCGCCCGAAGGATCGGACAGACGCGCGCCCCCCAACTCGTGATTTCAACTCAGCAGCAGCCGGCCGAGATGGACCGGCAGCACTTCGGCGCGATACCAGGCGCTGGCGATCGGATCGGTGATGGGCGTGGTGCCTTCGGCGGCGGCGGCCAGCGCCAGTGCGATGCCTTCCTGGTCAAGCGTCTTTCCCTCGAGCGCCTCTTCCGCCGCCTTGGCACGCACGGGCCGATCGGCCATGCAGCCGAGCGCGATCCGTGCCGAAGAGACGGTGCCGTCCGCGGCCCGCTCCAGAACGATGGCGATGCTCAGCACCGAGACGCCCTTGGGCTTGATCCGCGACACTTTCAGGAAGCGGAAGCCGTCGGCCTTCGGCAGCGTGAAGCCGACCGACGTGACGATGGCGCGGCTGCCGTCCCGCCCGGCCAGGAAGGTCTCGATCGGCAATTCGCCGTCATCGGTGCCGACCGTGGCGTCGAGCGCCAGCAAGGCGACGGTGAAATCGCCGTAGGGCGCGGGCGCGAACAGATTGCCGCCGACGCTCGCCATGTTGCGCACCGCCGGGCCGCCGACGGCGCGCGCGGCCTTGGCGAGCGTGCCGAGTTCCGGATGTCGCGCGATCGCCGCCATGGTCACCGAGGCGCCGATGCGGATCTTGCCATCGGCGACCGTGATGGCCGACAGGGTCGGGTCGGTCGACCTGACAAGGCCGGAGACCGAGACATCGCCTTCATTGGCCGCGCGGACCACGAGTGTGCCGCCACCGAGATAGCGGGTACCGGCCGTCTTCAGCGCCGCATTGGCGTCCTTCACGGTCGGGAATGTCTGGAGGGCAAGCGCCATGGAACACTCCTGTTCTCAGCCCGATTCAGCTCTGGCCGGCAAAGTGGCTCTTCAGGGCGTTGAAGCCGCCCTGGAAGACATTGGCGCCCATGCCCTCGGCCAGCTTGTCCGCATCCTCCGGGGCGGCGTCGAAGCTGGCTGTCCACTCGGCATAGGTGCGGTCGCCATCGGTGACGCGCCGAAGCTGCAGCGTCGCCTTGTGGTTGGTGAGCGGCTGCGGCGTTTCCAGGATGGAATAGCTGACGAGGAAATTGTCGTCGGAGAAGTCGAGCAGTTTTTCACGGATGCGCGCGCCGCTGGCGAGCTGGAAGTTGCGCACGCAGCCGATCGCGGCGGCGTCCTTGCCATCCTCGATATGGCTTTCGACCATGCGCGGGTGCCAGCCCGGCAGGTCGTTGAAGTCGCGTATGCGCGCCCAGACTTTTTCGACCGGCGCGTCGATGACGCTGGAGATGGTGACCTTGGCCATATGATGTTCCCTTGCGAATGAGCGTTGCGGCAAGGGTAGGGGGCTGACCCGGGTGACGCTTATCAATGCGTCTTGAGCGCGTATCAAGGAGTCTGAAAAACAAGCGGCTGGAGCTCAGGCCGTTGCCCGCGCCGCCTCACGGTAGAGTGTCGGCGGCACGCCGACATGGTCGCGGAAGAAGCGCGAGAAATTGCCCTGCGTGGTGAAGCCGAGATTGCAGGCGACAGAGATCAGCGGCTCCTGCGACCACTGCAGCTGGCGCACCGCTTCTTCCATGCGCAGCGTGTTCCAGTAGACGTTGGGCGTCAGATTGGTCTGTTCCTTGAACAAGGCAAAGAAATGCGGCCGCGACAGCCCGACGCTGCGCGCCACGTCATCGAACGAGATGCGTTCGCAGACATTGGCCTTCATCAACTGGATCGCCTTGCGGACGCGGAAGTCCTGCATCGTGCTGATGCGGATGCGGGTGTCCTGCGGCGCCGAGGCGTCGGCGGCATCGAGCACGCTGTCGATGAAGCGCTCGATCTCGTAATTGGCGACGTCGTCGACGCTTTCATTGTCGGTCAGATGGTCGAGCAGGCTTGCGGCGGCCTGATGCAGCCAGGGCTCCAGCGTGATCGCCGCCTGGGCAAACAATGGCGCGGAGGAGGGCAGGTCGCGGCGCCTGCGCGCCCAGTCGGGATCGATGTAGAAGGCCAGGAACAGGCCCGGCCTGCCATCCTGCGACAGGACGTGGCTGTGCGGCTGCAGCGAATTGATGCCGGCGGCGGTGTGTGGTCCCAGCCTGACCGTCTCGCGGCCGATCGTCATTTCGCCGGCCGTGCCTTCCAGCCAGATGATCAGGTGTGCCTCGACATGGGCATGGGTGACGAAGTCGCTTGCGACATTCAGGATAGAAACATGTCCGAACCGGCCCCAGTAGAGCCTGATCGCTTCCGTCATGGGTATATCCTCCCGCAGGCGACTGGCCTCCCTTCGCCTGCACCGGGATTGTGCGGCCGGTTTCCGGTTTCCGTCAAGGCATCGGCTCGCGGCCGGTGCCGATGGCGGGTCGCCCCGGCCGATTTTCAGACTGAGCGATAGGAACCGGAACGAATAGCGCTTCGACGGCGGCGGCTCTCAATCGCTGCGGCGGAAGTTGCGGATGCGGTCGAACAGCACCGCCAGCAGGATGGCGCCGCCGATGAAGGTGCCCTGCCAGAAGGCGTTGATGCCGAGCAGGCCAAGGCTGTTGCGGATCACCTCGATGAGGGCGGCGCCGACGATGGCGCCGAAGGCGGTGCCGACGCCGCCGGCCAGGTTGGCGCCGCCGATGACGGTGGCCGCGATGACCTGCAGTTCCATGCCGGTGCCGAGATTGGTGGTGACGGCGCCCAGCCATCCGGTCTGGATGATGCCGGCAATGCCGGCCGACAGCGCCGAGATCATGTAGACGGCGACCTTGATCTGGCGCACCGGCACGCCGGTCAGCGTTGCAGCGTGCTCGTTGCCGCCGATGGCGAAGATGTGGCGGCCGAACTTGGTCCAGCGCAGGACGAAGCCGGTGATAAGCGCCAGCAGGATCATGTAGAGCACCGGATTGGCGATGCCGAACAGCCAGGCGCCGCCGCCCAACGCCAGCAGCTTGTTGTGGTCCGGCCCGAACTGGAAGACGACGGTGTTGTTGGAGGCGACCATGGCCAGGCTGCGGGCAATCGACAGCATGCCGAGCGTCACCACGAAGGGCGGGAATCCGAGATAGGCGATCATGACCCCGTTGAAGGCGCCGATGGCAAGCGCGGTGGCGATCGAAGCCAGGATGCCGATTTCGATCGAATAGCCGGCATGCATGGTGACGGCCAGCACCATCGACGACAGGCACAGCACCGAGCCGACCGACAGGTCGATACCGCCGGTGATGATGACGAAGGTCATGCCGAGCGCGACGATGGCGACGAAGGTGACGTTGCGGGTGATGTTGTAGAGGTTCTTCGAGGTGGCGAAGGCGTCGGTGGCAAACGACAGGAAAATGCAGGCGAGGATGACGGCGATCACCACCCAGAACGTCTGGCTGGAGAATATCCGCGACAGGAAAGTGTGCTGCTTCTGCGCGATCGTCTGGTCAAGGGTGACTGCCATTATCGACCTTTCCTGCCGGCGGCGATGCGCGCCAGCGTGGTGAAATACGGGTTTTGCGCCCTCATGCCGCCTGCTCGATGGCGCCAGTGATCAGCCCGGTTACTTCCTCGGGCGAACTCGATGCGATCGTCTTGTCGGCGACCTTCCTGCCGCGCCGCATGACGATGACGCGATCGGCGACGTCGAAGACGTCGGGCATGCGGTGGCTGATCAGCACCACCGCTATGCCCTGGTTGCGCAGATTGCGGATCAGGTTGAGCACTTCGGCGACCTGCCTGACCGAGATCGCCGCCGTCGGTTCGTCCATCAGCACGATCTTGGCCTGCGACAGCATGGTGCGGGCGATGGCCACCGCCTGGCGTTGGCCACCCGACATCTGCTTGACCAGGTCGCGCGGCCGGGTCTCGGACTTGAGCTCGGCGAAGATCTGGCCGGCGCGCTTGTACATCGCCGCATAGTCGAGAATGCGGAACGGACCGACGCCGCGCCGCAACTCGCGCCCGAGATAGACGTTCGCCGCCGCGGTCAGATTGTTGCAGAGCGCCAGGTCCTGGTGGACGATCTCGATTCCGTGCTGGCGCGCCTCGACCGGCTTGTGCAGGATCAGCTCCTTGTCGTCCATGCGCATCGCGCCATGGCTCGGCCGGAAATTGCCGGCGATCATCTTGACCAGCGTCGACTTGCCGGCGCCGTTATCGCCCATCAGGCCGACGACCTGGCCGGGCTCGATCGACAGCGACACGTCGTTGACCGCCTGGATGGCGCCGAAATGCTTCGAGATGTTGGTGAGTTCGAGAACCGCCACCAGCCTTTGCCTCCCTGTGCTTGCCGCATGCCCCGGGACAGGGGCGGCTTTCGCGTCGCTCTCCCAGCTCCTCCCGGAAACAGCGATATCAGTCATTTACGCAAATGCCCGTGCGGGCGTCAATTGTCCGATGAATAGGAAATAGACCATTTGTCAGACGAATAGTGGATGGCGGTTCCGAAAAATCCGTTTTGTAGGACAAATAGCAATTGACGTTGGCGGCTTGCCGTTATTAGCTGAGGGTCGGAGGAAGATTTGCCGGTCCCGGGCCATGATCGACGGCGGGGTCGGCGGGAGATCATCGATCGTGCCGGCAATGCCGGTCCGGTCGCATCTGGAAATGCTTATCGGTCTTGCCAGGCGGCATGGGCATTCGCCCTGCCATCTCGCGTTGGGGCCGATCTGTGTGGCGGGCACGCCGTGTCCGTCTGTTTTTCAAGGGAGGACTGATATGAGGAAAACAGTTTTGCTCGCCGCCGTCGCCGCCATGGCGTTGGGCGCCGGGCCGGCCTTGGCCAAGAAGCAGCTCGTCATCGTGGTGAAAGGTCTCGACAATCCGTTCTTCGAGGCCATCCACCAGGGCTGCGAGAAATGGAACAAGGAAAACGCCAGCTCGGAATATGAATGCTTCTACACGGGTCCGGCGTCGACTTCCGACGAGGCCGGCGAGGCCCAGATCCTTCAGGATATACTGAGCAAGCCTGACACGGCGGCGGTGGCGATCTCGCCGTCCAACGCGCCGCTGATCGCGCAGACGCTCAAGACCGCCAATCCGACGGTCCCGATCATGACTGTCGACGCCGACCTGGCCAAGGAGGACGCAGCCCTTCGCAAGACCTATCTCGGTACCGACAACTACCTGATGGGCAAGAAGATCGGCGAATACATCAAGAAGGCCAAGCCGAATGGCGGCACGATCTGCACCATCGAGGGCAACCCGGCAGCCGATAACATCCTGCGCCGCGCGCAAGGCATGCGCGACGCCCTGACGGGCAAGGAAGGGCTTGCGGCACTAGCCGGTGAAGGCGGCTGGACCGAAGTCGCCGGCTGCCCGGTCTTCACCAATGACGACGGTGCCAAGGGCGTGCAGGCAATGACCGATATCCTTGCCGCCAACCCCAAGCTCGATGCTTTCGGCATCATGGGCGGCTGGCCGCTGTTCGGCGCGCCGCAGCCTTATCGCGACCTGGTTGGACCGTTGAAGGACCGGCTGGCCAAGAACGACTTTGTCATCGGCGCCGCCGACACGATCGGCGACGAGGTGGCGATCGCCAGGGATGGCCTTGTCACCGCGCTGGTCGGCCAGCGGCCGTTTGAAATGGGCTACAAGGCGCCGTCGGTGATGATCGACCTGATCACGGGCAAGAAGGTCGCCGATCCGGTCTTCACCGGCCTCGACGAATGCACCAAGGATACGGTCGACACCTGTATCCAAAAGTAGTTTTCGATCCGGGGCGCTCGGCCAACGGGCGCCCCGTCAATTCCTGAGCGAGACGCCGTGGCGAGGGGCAACAGGCTCCGGCCTTGTCGCGTCCATGGTTTGGATTTTCGGCAACGGGATCGGCGCGCCACGCAGATACGGATCCATCCGGGCGACAGGCAGCCGACCTACTGGAACGTGGATGCCGCACGAGAAGGCAGAAAGAAAAGCCAGCCGGGCCAAGGCGAAAGCCAGCCGCGATCCGGCGGCCATGCGCAGGGCCGACGCGGCGCACTTTCCCGGATCCAGTGTTCATGCCTCGCTCGCCAGCGAGATCGGTCTGCGGATCGTGCGCGGCGATTATCCGCCCGGCAGCATCCTGCCCAACGAGGCCAAATGGGCCGAAACCTTCAATGTCAGCCGCTCGGCGGTGCGCGAGGCGATCAAGATGCTTATGGCCAAGAGCCTTTTGGCGTCACGCCCCAAGATCGGCAGCTGGGTCGAGCCGAAGGAGCGCTGGAACCTGCTCGACCGCGACGTGCTTGCCTGGTACGCGACCGCGCCCGACCGCGAGGCCTTCCTGCGCACCGTGCAAGAGTTCCGCCATATCATCGAACCGGAAGCGTCGGCCTTTGCCGCCATGCGGCGCAGCGACGAGCAGATGGCCGAGATCAGCCTCGCCTGCCGCGAAATGGGCGAGGCGGCCAACCTGCCGGAACGCATCCGCGCCGACACACGCTTTCACCTCGCCATCCTGCGGGCCTCTGGCAATGACCTTCTGGTGCCGCTCGGCGTGCTGATCGAGTCCGCGCTCGACCATCTCTTCGTCTTCACCACGCGGCAGGTCGGCGACCAGCGGCGAGCGCAGAAACTGCATGAGGCGATCGAGAAGAACATCCGCCTGCAACGGCCGGCGGCGGCCCGCAATGCCGTACACAAGCTGCTCGCCGACACCGATGAAGGGATTGGAAGCAGGCGGCGGTGAGCCGTGCGGCCGTTTGAACCTCAAATCGTCTGCTTCTTGCCATCCTTCATCGGCATCAGGTCGACGCCGTTGACCTTGGCGATATGGGTCGCCAGCATCGGTACGAACTGCTCGGCCGGACCGGTGGCATGGGCGCCGGCAAAGGAATTCTTGGTGGCGTTGCCGAGCGGGTTGGCGATGCCGGCCGCACCCGCCATGGACTCCAGATAGGTCAGGTCCTTGAAGGCGTTGGCGATGGTGAATTTGTGGGCGTCGCGGTCGCCTTCCAGCGTCCAGCGCATGAAGGTCTGGTAGAAGCCGCAATCCATGCGGCCGTTACGGATGACGCTGTCGAAACGCGGCGGCGAGATGCCGACCTTTTGAGCCAGGGCCAGTGCTTCGGAATAGATGGCGGCATAGCCCAGCGAGATGAAGTTGTTGAGCAGCTTCATGCGGTGGCCGTCGCCGGTGTCGCCGATGTGGACGATGCGGCCGGCCCAGGTCTCGATCACCGGTTTCACCCTGGCAAAGACGGCGTCCGGCGCGCCGACCATGGCATCGAGCGTGCCTTCCCAGGCCTCCTTCGGCGTGCGGCTCAATGGCGCGTCGACATAGTCGATGCCAAGCGCGTTGAGTTCGGCCGCGAGCGCGACGGTCGAGACCGGGTCCGAGGTCGAGCAGTCGACGACGACCGAACCTTTCTTCAAGCCTTCCTTGAGGCCATCGGGGCCGCGGATGATGGCTTCCACTTCGCGCGACCCGGTGACGCAGATGAAGACAATGTCAGATGCCGCCGCGACATCGCGCGAGGTCGATGCTTCCCTGGCGCCTCGGCCAAGGAGGTCCTCCGCCGGCTTGCGGTTCTTGCGGCCAAGGAATGTCAGGGGATAGCCCTTGTCGACGATGTTCTTGGCAATGCCGTGCCCCATCAGGCCAAGGCCGATGAAGCCGATCGTCTCGCGCGCGGCGGAGGTGTTCATGTCGTCTGTCCTATCCAGGATTATCGATAATTGCGCCGCCGTTTTAGCCCTATGTGGTTGCGGAATGCAATATTGTCTGACAATAGACGGGAATTCCAGAGCCTGTCATGGAGACCAGAATGACGAAGCGGATCATGTTCACCGGCGGCAGCGGCAAGGCTGGGCGCCATGTCGTGCAATATCTTGTCGAGCACGGCTGCCAGGTGCTCAACATCGACACCAAGCCGCTCGACAATCCCAAGGTGCGTACGCTGATCACCGACATCACCGACAGCGGGCAGGTGTTCAACGCACTGTCGAGCTATATGGGCCTGCACGAATTCGATCCGTCGCTGCGCCCGCAGCCGGTGGATGCGGTGGTGCATTTCGCCGCCATCCCGCGCATCATGATCACGCCCGACAACGAGGTGTTCCGCATCAATGCGATGGGCACCTACAATGTCATCGAGGCGGCGGTGAAGCTCGGCATCCGCAAGGTCATCATCGCGTCCTCGGAGACAACCTATGGCCTGGTGTTCGCCAACGAGCCGCGCGATCCCAGATATTTCCCGCTCGACGAGGCGTATGATGTCGATCCGATGGACAGCTACGCGCTGTCGAAGGTCGTCAACGAGAAGACCGCGCGGGCCTTCGCGCAACGCAACGGCACCGACATCTATGCCTTGCGCATCGGCAATGTCATCGAGCCGCACGAATATTCGCTGTTTCCGAAATGGTTCGCCGACCCCGGTTTTCGCAAGCGCATTGCCTGGAGCTATGTTGACGCGCGCGATCTCGGCCAGATCACGCTACGCGCCATCGAGAAGGACGGCCTCGGCTACCAGGTGTTCAACGCGGCCAACGACGATACTTCGTCCGACCTGCCGACGGCGGAACTCTTGAAGCGCTTCTATCCGGGCGTGCCGGTCAAGGCCGAACTCGGTGAATACGAGACGCTGCTGTCGAACCGCAAGGCGCGCGACATGCTCGGCTTCCGCCCGGAACACAGCTGGCGCAAATACGTCAAAACGGCCTGAGCGAGCGGGCAAATGCGGTTGGGCTGTGCATAGCGGGGCGCTTTGCGGCGCAACCGTTCCGTGGTGCTTGACAGCTTCCGCAAACCGGCCTTTCTGAAGCGTATGCGGGACGCGAAGCCGAACAAGGAAAAATCGCCGGACAAGGCGGCCGCCGTCGAGCGCTCGACCGGTGTTCGACGGCCCGACGCGGCACGTATTCCCGGCGCCAGCGTGCACACGTCGCTGGCCAGCGAGATCGGTCTGCGGATCGTGCGCGGCGACTATCCGCCCGGCACCATCCTGCCCAACGAAGCCAAATGGTCGGAGACCTTCAGCGTCAGCCGCTCGGCGGTGCGCGAGGCGATCAAGATGCTGATGGCCAAGAGCCTGCTTGCCTCCCGCCCCAAGATCGGCAGCTGGGTGGAGCCGAAAGAACGCTGGAACCTGCTCGACCGCGATGTGCTCGCCTGGTACGCGACGTCGCCGGACCGCGAGGTGTTCCTGAAGACTGTGCAGGAGTTCCGCCACATCATCGAGCCCGAAGCGACCGCTTTCGCGGCGATGCGGCGGACCGACGAACAGATGGCCGAGATCAGCCAGGCCTGCCGCGAGATGGGGGAGGCCGCGAGCCTGCAGGAGCGCACCCGCGCCGACACACGATTCCACCTTGCCATTTTGCGCGCCTCCGGCAACGATCTTCTGGTGCCGCTCGGCGTGCTGATCGAATCCGCCTTCGATCACCTGTTCACCTTCACCACCCGGGAAGTCGATGATCTCAACCACGTGCAAAAGCTGCATGAGGCGATCGAGAAGAACATCCGGCTGCAACGTCCGGACGCGGCGCGCGCCGCGGTTCGCAAGCTGCTGGCCAACACCGACCAC
This sequence comes from Mesorhizobium loti, assembly GCF_013170705.1. Lineage (NCBI taxonomy): Bacteria > Pseudomonadati > Pseudomonadota > Alphaproteobacteria > Hyphomicrobiales > Phyllobacteriaceae > Mesorhizobium > Mesorhizobium loti. The sequence goes on from NZ_CP033334.1 coordinate 3,674,948, forward strand.
GTGATCAAGTCGCGCTAGGGATGCTGAGCTTCAGGCGATCCGGCCCTGCGCACGGCACTTTATGGCCCGCTCCGGTTCTCAAAAAGCCATCGGCTCGGCCTGACCTGAATCTCAACATGGGCCGGCGCTAGTCTTCCTTCTCGCGGCCGAAGGCCAGGCGCAGTTCGTCCTTGGCGTGCTCAAGCACTTGTCTGCGCGCGGCCGGCAGGTTCTTGCCGGCGCGGTTGATGTAAAAATTCAGCATCGACATGGCTGACTGGAAGGGTTCGGCCTTGCGGCGATGGCTGTGCTCGGCCGACCGCTTGAGCGAGGCGGCGATCTTTTTGGCGTCGTCGGATTCGAAGACGTGATCCTCAAGATCCATCGCGTCGCTGTGCTCGGTCACCTCGGCCGACCATTTCTTCCTGGCGGTGGTCATGGCTGGGACTCCTTTGCGGGTTCGCTGATCGGAAAACTCCAGACATTGGCCTCGGTTCCCGCCTTCGTGCCCGCTCTGGAGCCACGGATTTGCCCGCCGTGGCGCTGCTGTGGGCTGGGAATGTGCCGATAGTGGCCAAAACGGCAGCCGATTTCGAGACCGCCGACAGGAAACGCCTTTGACCCGAACCGACTTGAACCGGCCCAGTCCCGGCATCGACAGTTCCTACGCGTGGATGCGGCTGGCCATCTCGATGCTGCTGGCGACGATCGGCGCTGTCGGCATGTGGGCGGTGGTCGTGGTGCTGCCCGCCGTGCAGGCCGAGTTCGGCGTCGACCGTGCAGATGCTTCGATGCCCTACACCGCGACCATGATTGGCTTTGCCGCCGGCAATGTCCTGGTCGGCCGCGCCATCGATCGCATGGGCTATTGGATCCCGGCGCTGTTCTCTTCCGTGGCGCTCTCCGCTGGCCTGCTGCTCGCCGCGTTTTCGACCTCGATCCTGCAATTCACCCTTGCCCAGGGGGTGCTGATCGGTGTCGGCACGTCGGTGATCTTCGGGCCGCTGATCGCCGACATCTCGCACTGGTTCAACCGCCGGCGCGGCGTCGCTGTGACAGCGGCTGCGGCCGGCAACTATCTCGCCGGCGCGCTCTGGCCAACCATCATGCCGACGCTGATCAAGGCGGAAGGCTGGCGCTTCACCTACGCGGCGATCGGTGTCTTCTGCCTTGTCACCATGGTGCCCCTGGTGCTGTTGCTGCGACGCGGTGCTCCTGACGCGGCCGCCGCCGGCTCGCCCGGGAGCCGGCCGGTGCAGCCGATTCCCATGTCGCCGGCGGCGCTGCAGACGCTGCTGGTTGTTGCCGGCCTCGGCTGTTGCGTGGCGATGTCGATGCCACAGGTGCACATCGTCGCCTATTGCATGGATCTTGGCTACGGCATGGCGCATGGCGCCGACATGCTGTCGATCATGATGGCGGCGGGCGTCGTCAGCCGGCTTGCCTCAGGCTTCATCGCCGATCGCATCGGCGGTGCGAAAACCCTGCTGATCGGTTCGGTGCTGCAGTGCCTGTCGCTGCTGTTCTACATTCCGTTCGACGGGCTCGCCTCGCTCTATGTCGTGTCGCTGGTGTTCGGCCTGTCGCAAGGCGGCATCGTGCCTTGCTATGCGATCATCGTGCGCGAGTACCTGCCCGCCAAGGAGGCCGGCCAGCGTATCGGCATCGTCATGATGGCGACGATCTTCGGCATGGCGATCGGCGGCTGGATGTCGGGTTGGATCTACGACCTGACCGGTTCCTACGCCGCCGCCTTCCTCAACGGCATCGCGTGGAATCTGCTGAACATAGTGGCGATCGGGCTGTTCATGTGGAAGGCAAGGCAAAGGACCGCCATAGCGGCCTGAGCACCTCGGCTTGACAACAGGCGGGCACTGCGCGACCCCAGAGCCGAAGGGTGCGGTAAGGCCGGTGAAATGGCGACAGCTCAGATGATCATGTTGCGGGCGCGTTCCGGTGATGGCGCGCATGGGCCGTGGCCATGATCAAGCCACGCTCGCGCCGGGGCGGAGGCCGCCCGACCATATCGGATGTCGCGCGCAAGGCCGGCGTCGGCGCCATCACGGTGTCGCGCGCGCTGCGCGAGCCAGAGCGTGTCAGCCTGGATTTGCGCCGCCAGATCCAGGCCGCCGTCGACGAGCTTGGCTATGTGCCGGACCCCAATGCGCGGGCTCTGGCCTCGGCGCGCGCCGAAGTGTTCGGCGTGCTGGTGCCCTCGCTCACCAACAACGTCTTCGCCGAGGTGGTGCGCGGCATCTATGACAGCCTATCGGACAGCCCGTTCCGCATCCAAATGGGCAACACGCATTATTCGGGACTGGAGGAGGAGCGGCTCCTGCAGGTGTTCGGCTCGCAGCGGCCGGCGGCACTGATCGTGGCCGGCATCGACCAGACGCCAACCTCGCGAAAACTGCTGGAAAATGCCGGTTGCCCGGTGGTGCAAGTGATGGAGACCGGGCCGGACCCCGTCGACATGATGGTCGGCTTCTCGCATCTCGACGGCGGCAGGACGGCGACCGAGCACCTGATCGAGGTGGGTTATCGCCGCATCGGCTTCATCGGCGCGCGCATGGATCCGCGCTCGCAGCGGCGCCTGGCCGGTTATCGCGCCGCGATGGAGAAGGCCGGCCTGTTCGACCCGCGCCTGATCACCACCACGCCGGTGCTGTCCAGCGTATCGCTCGGCCGCGAAATGTTTCGCGATGCCCTGGCCAAGATGCCGACGCTCGACGGCGTGTTCTGCAACAATGACGATATCGCGCTCGGCGTGCTGTTCGAATGCCATCGCGCCGCGATCGATGTGCCGAAGACGATAGGCATCGTCGGCTTCAACGATCTCGATATGATGCAGGTGGCCTTTCCCTCGATCACCAGCATCCGCACCCATCGCTACGAAATCGGCAGGCGCGCGGTGGCCATGGCGCTGGCCGCGATCGCCGGCGACCGGCCGGAGCAACGCATCGTCAACCTCGGCTTCGAGCTCAAGCGCCGCGAGAGCACGGCCCGCTGAACACACTTTCGAGAACGACCGCAAATGGCGCTTTACACAACATCATGGTAGCGCTACCATTTTCTCTGAACGGGCATTGCCAGCAAAGGCGTTGAACCTGTTTATTATATATAAGCAACAGCTCATGCTTGTTTATTATGTATAATATGATAAATTTCCCCCCGATCGATGGGGACGGCAAGGGGAGGGATCGCGGAGGTCTTCGGCACCTGGCAGGCGTGACTGGGCAAGGCGGAGGGGCCAGCCGGAAACGCCAAAATTCCATAAACTGAACCGACAAATCAGAACTGCAATCGGGAGGATTATCGATGATCAAGTCACTTGTCGGTGGCATTGTTGCCGCCAGCGCATTCGTCATGCTCAACTCGGCCGCCATGGCCGCCGGCCCGGAAATCGTATCCGGACCCGCCGCCCAGGCCGACTGCTTCGCGCCGTGGGGCGCGGACACGAAATTCTTCAAATATCCGAAGAAGGAAGGCCCGTTCCGCATCGCCTTCGCCAATGGCTATATCGCCAATACCTGGCGCATCCAGATGGTGCAGACGGCCAAGGCCTATGCGGCCCAGCCCGACGTCAAGGCCAAGATCAAGGAATTCAAGGTCGTCTCGACCGGCGAGGACGTGCCGGCGCAGATCTCGGCGATCAACAATTTCATCGATTCCGGCTATGACGCCATCGTCACCGACGCGCAGAACCCGACCGCTTTCGGTCCGGTCATCAAGCGCGCCAAGGAAGCCGGCATCGTGCTGGTCGCCTTCGACAACATCCTCGACACCAAGGATGCCATCAACGTCAATGTCGACCAGAAGGGTCTTGGCGAATTGTGGGCCAAGTGGCTGGTCGAGAAGGTGCCGAATGGCGGCAAGATCCTCGAGGTGCGCGGCGTGGCCGGTACCTCCGTCGATACCGATCGCCACAATGGCATCCATGAGGTGTTCGACGCCTCCGGCAAAAAATGGGACGTCACCGAAGTCGCCGGCAAATGGGATGACGGCGTGGCGCAGAAGGTGACGGCCGACGCCATCGCCACCAACGGTCCGTTCGACGGCATCACCGGCCAGGGCGGCGATACCGGCATCGTTCAGGCGATGATCGATGCCAAGCACCCGTTCGTGCCGTTCGGCGGCGAAACCGAAAACGGCTTCCGCAAGTTCTGCGCGGCCCATTCCGCCGATGGTCTGAAATGCACCTCCGCCGGCTCCGGTCCGGCCCAGGTTGCCGTCGCCATCAAGACCGCGATCGCGGCACTCGAAGGCGAGGTGGTGCCACAGGAAGTGAAGCTGCCGCTGGCTGTCGCCACGGATCCTGACATGAAGGAAGGTACCGATTACTTCCCGAAGGAATCCGACAATTTCTTCGTCGGCAATTCCTTCCCGACCTGCGGCATCAATTTCAGTGCCCAGGAAATCATGGGGCAGACCAAGGAAAACCAGTAATCGCTGGCCAATGGCTGGCGCCGCGGCTTACCCTGCGGCGCCAGCCTGCAATCCCTTAATGGCCCTGGAGGGTTGATGGACGGTGCGGCTCCTCTCTTTCGCATGGAAGGCATATCCAAGCGCTATGGCGGCGTGCGGGCGCTGGAAAAGGCCGAGCTTGCGGTCGAAGCCGGCAGCATCCACGCCATTCTCGGTGAAAACGGCGCCGGCAAATCGACGCTGATCAAGGTCATGGCCGGTGTCGTGGCGCCCGACGAGGGCCGCATGATGCTGGATGGCCGCGAAGTGGCCTTCGCTTCGCCCGGCGCGGCGAACAAGGCCGGCATCGTCTGTATCTTCCAGGAACTGTCGCTGATCCCCGAACTCAGCGTTGCCGACAATATCGTCATTTCCGATCCGCCCAAACGCTTCGGCATGATCGACCGCAAGGCGCAGCGCCGCATCGCGGAGGAAGCCCTTGCCCGCGCCGGCGCGGCCGACATCCATCCGCTGGCGCTGGTCAAGGACCTGCCGTTGTCGCGCCGGCAGATGGTCGAGATCGCCAAGGCGTTGGCCAGAAAACCGCGCATCCTGATCCTCGACGAGGCAACCTCGGCGCTGACGGCGGCGGATGTCTCGAAGATATTCGGCGTCTTGAAGCGGCTGCGCTCGGAAGGGCTGGCGCTGCTCTACATCTCGCACCGCATGAACGAGATCGCCGAACTTGCCGATCAGTGCACGGTGTTCCGCAACGGCCGCAACGTCGCCAGCTACAAGGCTGGCTCGAAGAGCGACAATGAGGTGGTCGAACTGATGATCGGCCGCGAATACAGCCACATCTTTCCGCCCAAACCGGTGGCGGCAGCGGCCAGCGCCGCCCCCAGGCTCGAAGCGCGCAAGCTCTCCTGGGCCGACCGGCTGCACGATATTTCGCTGACCGTCAGGGCGGGCGAGGTGGTCGGCCTCGGCGGTCTTGACGGCCAGGGCCAGCGCGAATTGCTGCTTGCCTTCTTCGGTGTGCTGCGCGGCCTTGCCGGCGAGGTGTTGATCGACGGCAAGCCGGTGGCCATCAGCAGTCCCGCCGTGGCCCGACAGGACGGCGTCGGCATGGCGCTCATCCCGGAGGACCGCAAGACGGAAGGCTTGATGCTGCCAATGACGGTGCGCGAGAACCTGTCCTTTGCCGCGCTCGACCGGTTGTCCAGGAGCGGCATCATCGACCGCGCGGCCGAGCAGCGGCTGATCGACGACATGGTTGGTCTGCTGGCGATCAAGACGGCGGGTCTCGACATTCCGGTCGGCGCGCTGTCGGGCGGCAACCAGCAGAAGGTGGTTATCGCCAAATGGCTGATGCGCCAGCCGCGCATCATCCTGCTCAACGATCCGACGCGCGGCATCGATGTCGGCACCAAGCAGGAGATCTACCAGCTGATGCGCAAGCTGGCGGATGCCGGTGCGGCGATCCTGTTCTATTCGACCGACTATGACGAGCTGATCGGGTGCTGCGACCGTGTGCTGGTGCTTTACGATGGCGCGGTCAAGCGCGAACTGGTCGGCGCCGAGATCACCGAGCGGGCGCTGATATCGAGCGCGCTCAACATCCATGGCGAGGAGAGCCCGGTGGGCCTGGGAGCAAGCGTGTGAAAGATTGGCGCTACTGGCTGGCCGAGCAGCGCGGAACGCTGCTTGCGCTCGGCATCTTCATCGTCATGTTCGTCATCTACACCTCGAACCATCCGGCCGGATTCACAGCCAATGTGGTGCAGACGGCGGCCAACAAGGGCGTGCTGCTCGCCTTCGTCGCCATGGCGCAGACGCTGGTGGTGATCACCGCCGGCATCGACCTGTCCGTCGGCATGATCTTCCTGCTCACCAACTGCCTGGCTTCCTGGCTGGTGGTAGGCACGCCGGCGCAGACGGCGCTCGGCGTCATCGCCGTGCTGGCTGTCGGCCTTCTGTGCGGCGCCATCAACGGCGCGATTGTCATCTATGGACGACTGCAGCCGATCGTTGCCACTATCGCCACGGGCGCCGTCTATTACGGCATCGGTCTTTTGCTACGGCCATTCCCGGGCGGCTCGGTCAATGAGGATCTTGCCGATGCGCTGACCGGCCGCGTGTTCGGCGTGGTGCCGGCGAGCCTCGTCGTGCTGCTCGCCATCGTGCTGGTGGTCTGGGTGCCGTTCAGCCGCTCGGTGCTTGGCCGGGCGGCCTACGCGGCGGGATCGTCGGAGACGGCGGCCTACATGTCGGGCGTGCCGATCCGGCGCGGCAAGTTCGCCGCCTACACGCTGGCCGGGCTGCTGGCATCGATCGGCGGCCTGTTCCTGACCTTCTTCACCTATACGGGCGAGGCGGCCTATGCCAGCGGCAATTCCTACACGCTGTTCTCGATCGCCGCCGTGGTGCTTGGCGGCGTCTCGCTGTTCGGCGGCAAGGGCAGCGCCATTGGCGCCATCTTCGGGGCACTCGCTTTCCGCACCATTGGCGATCTGTTGTTCGTGTTCGATTTCGATCCGCTCTGGCAGCCTTTGTTCCAGGGCGTTATCCTGCTGGTCGCCGTCAGCCTCGGCGCCTTCGCCCTGTTTCGGGTCCGCAACCGGCTGGAGTGGTTCCTGTGAGCGAAACGACGCCGATGGTTGGGAAGAGCGACGGCGGCATTGCCGGCCGCATGCCTAAATTCATCCGCCGCGCCGATCCGGCGGTGCTGACGGCTTTTGCCTGCATCGTGGTGCTGCTATTGCTGGGCAGCCTCTATTCGCGCAGCTTCCTGTCGCCTGAATATCTGCTGCAGCAGCTCAAGGTGGCCTCGTTCCTCGGTGTCATCGCCACCGGCATGATGCTGGTCATCCTGCTGGGCCAGATCGACCTTTCGGTGCCCTGGGCGGTGGCGGCGGGCGCCATGATGGCATGCGCGGCCGCCGCCTACGGTCCGGTCGGCGTCGCGCTGGCCATCCCGTTCGGCATCTTCTGCGGCGTGCTGATCGGCGTCGTCAACGGCATCGGCGTTGCCTATCTGCGCATCCCCTCGATGATCATCACGCTTGCCACCAACGCCGTCGCGCAAGGGCTGATGGTGGTCTACACCGGCGGCTTCTCGCCGCAGGATTCGGCCACCGGCGCCATGCGTTACCTCGCCACCGGCTTCGCCATTCCCGGCGTCCCCAACGCGGTCATCATCTGGGCGCTGATCGGGGCCGCGATGGTATTCGTGCTGACCCGCACCGGCTTCGGCCGCACCGTCTACGGCATCGGTAACCGCGAGCGCGCCGCCTATCTCTCGGGCATCGACACAAGGCGCGTGGTGATGATCGCCTTCGCCGTCTCCGGCGGGCTCTCCGCTTTCGGCGGCGTGCTTCTGGCCGGTTATGCCTCCAAGGCGGCGCAGTCGATGGGCGATGCCTATCTCTTGCCGTCGATCGCCGCGGTCGTGCTTGGCGGCACTTCGATCCTCGGCGGGCGCGGGTCCTATCTCGGCACCGTTGCCGGCGTCATCCTGATCACGCTCCTGCAATCCATCCTGTCGGTCATGCAGATGCCGGAGGCGGGGCGGCAGATCATCTATGGCGTCGTCATCGTCGCCATGCTGTTGCTCTACGGCCGCGCGCCGGCAAGCCGCTAGGGCCGGATGATTTCAGGTCGAATTGACCTGAAATCTGAAACCGCCTCCAGATCAAGGAGATAGAGCATGATGTCGTCCGAAAACCGCTTCACACTTTTCGGCATCATGCTCTAGCCATGGACCAAGAAACAGCGCAGGCGCCGACGCGCCCCCCCGTCTCAGTGCCTCCGGCCATCGTGGTGATGGGCGTCGCCGGCTGCGGCAAGTCGGCCGTCGGCACCGCGCTGGCGGCCGCGCTGGGCGCCATCTTCATCGAGGGCGACAGGCTGCACCCGCCCGAGAATGTCGCCCGCATGGCAAGCGGCGAGCCGCTCACCGATCAACTGCGCGAAGGCTGGCTCGATGCGATCGGCGAGCACATCGCGGCATCGGCCAGCAAAGGGGAGGGCGTGGTCGCGGCCTGCTCGGCGCTGAAGCGCGGCTATCGCGAACGTCTGCGCGGTTTTTGCCGTGATATCACCTTCCTCTACCTGGAGATCGACCCGGCGACGGCGAGCGCGCGGGTCGCCAGCCGGAAGGGGCATTTCATGCCGGCCAGCCTGGTCGGCAGCCAGTTCGCCATACTGGAGCCGCCGGGCAGGGATGAGCGGGCCCTGACGATCGACGCGACGAGACCCGTCGCCGATGTCGTTGCCGAAGCGATCCGGCTGCTGGCCAAGTCATGAGCCGGCATCGTCGGTTGTCATGGCATCGTCCGGGGCATCCGTCAGCCTTCGGCTGCTGGACCAGATCAGCATCTGTTCGGGAAACTGTTTCAGCGCTTCCAGCAGCCGGTCGCGCTTGAGCAGGATATAGCGTGCCTGCAGCACCATGTCCTTGGCTCCGTCCCGTCCCGTTTCCGCTTCAGCCGGCAACAACTCCGGGCTGATGACGGCCCGGTATTCGCGGAAGGGAAGGGTCTCGAAGGTCGACATGGCAAACAGCGCCGCCTTGCCTCTTGCGGCGAAGTTCGCCGGCGCGGAAGCAAGGTGCGTCCAGCCGCCTTCGCCGATCGCGACCTCGGTGAAGGTCGAGCCCGCATGGATGGTGTTGGTCATCAGCACCACGCCATTGCGCTTCAGGATCTTCTGGATGCGGATGGTGACCTGATAGGCATCGTCGCGCTCGAAGACGATACGGCTCTTGAGGTAGCGGTTCTCGACCTTGACCATCGGCGGGTTCAGGAAACGCAGACCGAACCTCGATTCCGAGACACCATGTGAATTGACACTCACCTGATGCGCCTCGATGCCCGCCTCGTGCAGGGCGCGCTTGCCGAAGATGGTCTGGGAGGTGAACTGATCGCACCAGATGATGGCGCCGTGGCCGCGCCGCAGTGCCGCCTGCAGTCCTTCCTGTCCCTCCAGCCGGACAATCGGGGACCACCGGAAACCGGCGATGTGCGCTGCAAGCTGCAGCCGGCGGCGGTGGCGTGCCACGAGCAATGCCTCGAACAGCTTGCGTGCGTCGATGCCGCCGCCAAGCACCGCGCGCGTCGCGGCCGCGTAGCCTGGAAATTGCTTGCGCATGTGGCGTTTGAGGCGAAGCCTGGACATCCGATCGCAAATCGGTGCCCACCAGCGCACCGGCACTGAGGCCGCGACCATGAGATAAAAGGCGGCCAGGAGGGTTTCGCGCAGATCCTGGTTCGAGAACCGGCGCACCTTGCCGGGGCGGACGATCCTGCGGCTGAAGAAGCGCACGTCCTCAGCCCTTTCCGGCACGGGGACATCGGCGATGATTTCAGTCTGGAACCTGGCCGTGGGGGTCGGTCCGCGGGCAGCGTTTCGGGATTTCGCGAACGTCGACAGCCTCATCCTGCGGGCGTCCATCTGTTCCTGTTGCAGGACCGCTTTAATGCGCCTGCGCGCATCGCGCAATCTCACGGGGATGAACGGTGTTCGCCAGCCGTCGGTCTAGATCTGCGAGGACAGTTCGACCGGGAAATCGTCGTTATCGGCATCGCGCATGGCGGCGAGGCTTCTGTTGTCGAGCACCTCGGCGATCGCCTGGCGCACTTCCAGCATCATGTGCCGGACCTGGCAGGTCGCTTCGTCGCAATCCTCGCAGCGCTGGTACTGCGTGCGGCTGGCGCAGGGAATGGGCGCCAGCGGCCCGTCGAGCACGCGCACGACGTGGCCGATCTTGATCTCCGAGGCGGGGCGGGCGAGGCGATAGCCGCCTTCCTTGCCCTTGCGGCTCTGGACGAAGCCGGCATTGCGCAGTTCGCCCAGAATGGCATCCAGGAATTTCTTCGGGATGTTGTTGGCGACGGCGATGTCGTTGACGAAGGCCAATTGGCCAATCGGGAGACTGGAAAGATGCACGAGGGCCTTGAGGCCGTATTTGCCTTTTTTTGTCAGCATGCCCGAGTCAACCCGTTGAAACCCCAACCACCCCGCATCTGGCGGCTGTTTGTGTGCAAATAATGACGGTTCTGCCGCGCAGTGGTATTTTGCGAAAACGAGACGCCAAATGGCACGTTAGGCACGAACGCGTTGATTCTTTGTAACGTTTCGCAGGGTTGGCGCCGGCGAAGGCAAAAACGAAGAAAGCCGGCTCATTGCCGGCTGTCTTTGTCTGCTCAATATGTGCCGCGAGCCTTCAGCGGCTGCCATAGGCCTGGTCGAGCAGGCCGCCGGCGGCGAAATGCTCTTTCTGGATCTTGTCCCAGCCGCCGAAGACGTCTTCCACGGTCAGCAGGCGCACCTCGGGGAAGTCGGCCTTGTATTTGGCGGCGACGGTCGCGTCGCGCACGCGGTTGCCGTTCTGTGCGAGGATGTCCTGGCCTTCGGGCGTGTAGAGGAAGTTGAGATAGGTCTTGGCCAGGTCGCGCGTGCCGTGTTCGTCGGCGACCTTGTCGACGATCGCCACCGGGAATTCGGCCAGCAGGCTGACCGAAGGCGTGACCTGCTCGAACTTGTCGTCGCCATACTCCTTGCGGATGCCGCGCGTCTCGGATTCGAAGGTGATCAGCACGTCGCCGATTTCGCGCTGCACGAAAGTGGTGGTCGCGGCGCGACCGCCCGTGTCGAAGATCGGAACATTGTTGAACAGCTTGGTGATGAACTCCTTCACCTTGGCGTCGTCGCCCTTGAAGGCTTCCTTGGCGTAGGCCGTGGCCGCCAGATAGGTGTAGCGCGCATTGCCGGAGGTCTTCGGGTTGGGGAAGATCACCTGCACGTCGTCGCGCACCAGATCGTTCCAGTCCTTGATGTGCTTGGGGTTGCCCGCGCGGACAAGGAACGAGGGCAGCGAGTAGAAGGGCGAGGCGTTGTCGGGAAAATCCTTCTGCCAGTCGGCGGATACGAACCCCTTCTTGACCAGGAAATCGATGTCGGTGACCTGGTTGAAGGTGACGACATCGGCGCCAAGGCCCTCGGCGATGGCGCGCGCTTGCGCCGAGGTGCCCGCATGCGACTGGTCGACGGTCACGCCCGGATGCCCTGATATGAAGGCCTTGTTGACCTGAACGAACAGTTCGCGGCCGACGTCATAGGAGGCATTGAGCAGCTTGTCGGCCGACCAGGCTTGGGAGGACGCGAGGAACAGGCCGGCGACCGTGGCAATGCCGAGGAAAAATCGCTTCATGAAAAGGGCTCCGGATGCAATGTGTTAATCGCGCAACCATAGCCGTGGCGCATGGGGCACGGCGAGGCATGCATCAGGGTTCCGCGCCCTTACTTCGAGAAAAGATATGATCGACAGAACGAGTCCTTAGAATTTTATTTCAGGTGACAATTGTTTCGGTCTGTATTCCTTGTGCAGGGCGATCATTTGGCATATACATATGGCATATACAAACGGAGGCAACCGTGCCACAGCACCGGCATACAACCGCGTCGCCTCCGAAGGAGGCCAAGCTCTTCCGCAACAACCGCAGCCAGGCGGTGCGTATTCCCGTCGAATTCGAGCTCCCCGGTGACAAGGTTCTGATCAGCCGCGAAGGCGACCGCCTTGTCATCGAGCCGCTCCGCAAACCAGGCCTTGCCGCGCTGCTCGCCCAATGGGCGAAAGAGCCACCGCTTGGTCCTGAGGACGACTTTCCCGGGATCAGGGATGCGCCTGTTGAAGCCGAGGACATTTTCTGATGCGGTTCATGTTGGATACAAACGTCATTAGCGACATGATCCGAAACCCGGCCGGCAAGGCTGCCAGTGCAATGGTGCGCGAAGGTGACGCCGCTGTTTGCACCAGCATCGTCGTCGCCTCTGAATTGCGATATGGGTGCGCCAGGAAGGGATCGGCCAAGCTGCTCAAGAAGGTCGAGGATCTGCTGGCCGAGATCCCTGTATTGCCGCTCGACGTATCGGTGGACGCTGAATACGGCGCGCTTCGCGCCGAGTTGGAGGCCGCTGACCAACCCATTGGCCACAATGACCTTTTTATTGCCGCTCACGCCTGCGTGTTGGGCACTACATTGGTGACGGCCAATGTGGGGAAGTTCGCCCGGATACGGAAGCTGAAGGTCGAGAACTGGCTGGAATAGCGCCTGACCCGAAAGATCAGGCCGCCGGAAACAGCTTCCAGCGCCCCGGACGGAACGCCACCCGGCTTTTCTGTGCCGCCGGGTGATCGACGGGCAGTTCGATCTCGACCCGCTGGCGGTCGCCGCCGATCTCGAGCTCCACCCGGCGCGTGCCGGCGACGCGGCGGCTGGCGGCGACCGTGCCGGCGATGCAGCCGCTGCAGCCGTCCAGCAACTCGACGTCGTGCGGGCGAAAATAGAGCGTTGCATCACCCTCGGGCGCGTGCGGCGCCGCAAGCCCGATGGGGCGATCAGCGAGCCAGATCTCGCCATTCTCGACCTTGACGGGAAGCGAACTCGATTCACCAATGAAGCCGTAGACGAAGGGCGAGTTCGGCGTGTCGTAGATATCGTCCGCCGTGCCGACCTGCTCGATGCGGCCCTGGCTCATCACCACGACGCGGTCGGCAAGCTCCAGCGCCTCTTCCTGGTCGTGGGTGACGAAGACGGTGGTGTGGCCGGTGCGATCGTGGATCTCGCGCAGCCAGCGGCGCAGTTCCCGGCGGACCTGCGCATCGAGTGCGCCGAACGGCTCGTCGAGCAGCAGCACCTTGGGCTCGATCGCCATGGCGCGGGCAAGCGCGACACGCTGGCGCTGGCCGCCGGACAATTGGGCCGGATAACGCTTTTCGAGGCCGGAAAGCTGAACGAGATCGAGAAGCTCGGAGGCGCGGCGGCGGATTTCCTGCGCCGGCGGCCGCGAGGAGCCATGCCGGACCTTGAGCCCGAAGCCGATATTGTCGGCCACCGTCATGTGTCGGAACAGTGCATAGTGCTGGAACACGAAGCCGACATTGCGCTCCTGGATCGACTTCTGCGAAGCGTCCTCGTCGCCGAAGAAGATCTTGCCGCGCGTCGGCCGTTCCAGCCCTGCGATCAGCCTGAGCAGCGTCGTCTTGCCGGAGCCGGACGGGCCCAGCAGCGCGATCAGTTCACCCGACTTGATGTCGAGCGATACGTCATGGAGCGCTGGAAACCGCTCAAACTCCTTGCGCACGTTGGCAACGCGAACTTCCATACAAATCCCTCTGTCAGTGTCCGCGCGTCGCGGCGAGTTCGGCGCCGTAGCGCATCTCGAGCAGTGTTTTCAAGACCAGCGTGACGAGCGCCAGCCCGGCAAGCAGTGAGGCGACGGCGAAGGCGCCGACGGCATTGTACTCGTTGTAGAGGATTTCGACATGCAGCGGCATGGTGTTGGTCAGGCCGCGTATGTGACCCGAAACCACCGAAACCGCGCCGAATTCGCCCATGGCACGGGCGTTGCAAAGCAAGACGCCGTAGAGCAGCCCCCATTTGACGTTGGGCAGCGTGACGTACCAGAAGGTCTGCCAGCCATTGGCGCCGAGCGAGAGCGCCGCTTCCTCATCGCCATTGCCTTGCTCCTGCATCAGCGGGATCAGTTCGCGGGCGACGAAGGGGAAGGTGACGAACACGGTGGCCAGCACGATGCCGGGCACGGCGAACAGGATCTGGATGCCATGTGCCTTCAGCCACTCTCCGAGCAGCCCCTGGGCGCCGAACAGAAGCACGTAGACCAGACCCGAGATGACCGGCGAGACCGAGAAGGGCAGGTCGATCAGCGTGGTCAGGAAGGCCTTGCCCTTGAACTCGAACTTGGCGATGGCCCAGGCGGCGGAGATGCCGAAGACGACGTTGAGCGGCACCGAGATAGCCGCGACGAGCAGTGTCAGGTGAATGGCCGAACGCGCATCCGGTTCGCCCAGCGCTTGCGTATAGGCACCGATGCCTTTCGCCAGCGCCTCATGGAAGACAATGATCAGCGGCAGGAGCAGAAAGACGCCGAGGAAGGCAAAAACGATCGCCATCAGCACGGCCTGTGCCGGCCGGCTTTCGGTCACCGCCGCCGAGCGGCTCTCATGGTAGGGCTCGTAGGATTTGATTTCGGGATCAGCCATAGCGCTTGCGGCTCCATGTCTGCACGAGATTGACGACCAGAAGCATGACGAACGACAGAGCGAGCATGATCGCCGCGATCGCGGTCGCCGCCGGATAATTGTACTCCTCCAGCCGGATGACGATCAAAAGCGGAGCGATCTCGGATCTGTAGGGCAAGTTGCCGGCGATGAAGATGACCGAGCCGTATTCACCGACGCCGCGCGCGAAGGCCAGCGAAAAGCCGGTGATGATGGCCGGCGCCAGGCCCGGGAACAGCACGCGGGTGATGATCTGGAAGCGGTTGGCGCCAAGCGTCGCGGCGGCCTCCTCCACCTCCTTGTCGATTTCTTCCATGATCGGCTGCACGGTGCGCACGACGAAGGGCAGGCCGATGAAGACCAATGCGATGACGATGCCGAGCGGCGTGTAGGCGACCTTGATGCCGAGCGGCATCAGCAGTTTGCCGATCCAGCCGTTCGGCGCGTAGAGCGTGGTCAGCGCGATACCGGCGACCGCGGTCGGCAGCGCGAAGGGCAGGTCGACCATGGCGTCGACGATGCGGCGGCCGGGGAAGCGGTAGCGCACCAGCACCCAGGCGACGAGCGTGCCGAAGACGACATTGACGGCGGCCGCCAGAAAGGCGGTGCCGAAGCTGATTTCCAGCGCATTGATGGTGCGCCGATCGCTCGCGATCGCCCAGAATTCAACCCAGCCGAGAGAGGCCGAGCGCCAGATCAGCCCGGACAGCGGAATGAGGATGATGAGGGTGAGGTAGGCAAGCGAGAAGCCGAGCGTCAATCCGAAACCCGGAATGACACTCGGCTGCTTGAACCGCCACCCCGCCTGCGCGGGTGCTGTCGTCATGAAGCTCTGGATTGTCCCTTCTTATTCAACCGGACTCTGCCTGAAGAAAGCCCATTGGCGAGCTTCCTCAGCACAACCGAACCTTACTGGGCCGGCTTGTAGATCTGGTCGAATATACCACCGTCGCCGAAATGATAAGGCTGCGCCTTCTTCCAGCCGCCGAAAAGCGGATCGTCGATCGAGATCAGCTTGATATCGGGGGTCTTGGGCAGATCCGCCGGTGCGACGAGTTCTGGCTTGGCCGGACGATAATGGTTCTTTGCGATGATCGTCTGGCCTTCCTTGGAATAGAGCCAGCCGAGATAGGCTTCGGCCACCTTGCGCGTGCCCTTGGCATCGACATTGGCGTCGACGATCGCCACCGGCGGCTCGGCTAGGATCGACGTCGGCGGATAGACGATCTCGAAATTGTCGGCGCCGAATTCGTCGAGCGCCAGATAGGCATCGTTTTCCCAGCCGATCAGCACGTCGCCGATGCCCTTTTGCGCGAAGGTGACGGTCGAGCCGCGCGCACCGGTGTCGAGAACCGGGGCATTGGCGTAGAGCTTGCCGACGAATTCCTTGGTCTTGGCCTCGTCGCCGCCGTCATGGGCGTTGGCGTAGGCCCAGGCGGCCAGGTAGTTCCAGCGTGCGCCACCCGAGGTCTTGGGGTTGGGGGTGATCACCTGGGTGCCGTCCTTGACGAGGTCATTCCAGTCGTGGATCCCCTTGGGATTGCCCTTGCGAACGAGGAAGATGATGGTCGAGGTGTAAGGCGCTGAATTGTTTTCGAATTTCTTGCGCCAGTCGGGATTGATCTTCTTCGACTTCGAGACGATCGCGTTGATGTCGCCCTCGAGCGCCAGCGTGACCACATCGGCATCGAGGCCGTCGATCACGGCGCGGGCCTGGGCGCCCGATCCGCCATGCGACTGCTGGATCGTCACCGTTTCGCCGGTCTCGGCTTTCCAATGGGCGACGAAAGCCTCGTCATAGGCCTTGTAGAGCTCGCGTGTCGGATCGTAGGACACGTTGAGGATGGTGGTGTCGGCGAACGCGAAACCGAGCGTGCCGAACTGGACAGATGTGGCGACCAGTGCGCCGAGCAGTTTCCTGAAATGAGGTTTGGTCATTTCTGCCTCCGTTGAACCCGCGCCAAATCTAGCGAATTGATAGAAATTAGATGCACCGAATGTTCCCTTTTTTGCCCTCCTGAAGAAAATATTCGACGGTCTTCCGCCATGTCGGGAAATATTTTCCTCGCCGACACTCCGCGCGGACTCGACGTCCTATCTAGGGATGCCCGATGCCGAGGCAAGGCCGCATTCGGTTCGATCCCGCGGGTTATTCGGCGCTTACCGGAAAATCGAAACGCTGGTTTGGAAAGGGCTCGTGCCCGAGCGTAAAATGCCACCATTCGCGGGCGTAGTTCTTGAAGCCGCCGGTGCGCATGGCATCGACGAGCATCTTGCGGTTTGCCGCCGCTTCATTGCCGAGCGGACGGTGCGCGGTCTCGCTCATTGGGTCGAAACAGTCGAAACCGGTGCCGAAATCGAGCGTATGGGCATCGGTGGCGCCACAGGCCGGTTTGGAGACCGCCGGACCGCCGGCCCGCGCAATCGCGACATCGACGGTTGAGCCGCGCGAATGGGTCGACAGCTCACCGACATAGCCCTTGGCGATGAGGTCGCCGCGCTTGACCTTCGGATACCATTGCGGATCGGGCGGACCGCCCGCGCGCGTCCATTCGCCCATGTCGGCGACGGCGCGGGCAGGGCGGTAGCAATCGAACACGACCAGGGTCAGGCCTTTCGCGGCCATCGCCTGCTGGATACCGGCAAGAGCTTGCGCCGCCTGCAAGGTGAGAATGCAGACCGGCGCCTCGTAGCCATTCACCTTGCGGTGAAGGAAATCGTCGGGTCCGGCGTAACGGATGTCCTGGCGGATGGACGGATCGATATCGGCGAGCCGAACGAAGCCGGCGGAAAGGGTATCGGCATGTGCCTGGGGAACTGAAGCCCCAAGCGCCAGTGCGCAAAAGCCAACGCGCTGAATCGCCTGGCGCATTCTATTCAAGGAGTGCGTTCACTCGACGAACACCTTTACGCTGGCCGCCCGCCCCACGGCGTCGATGACAGTCAGCGTCGAATAGCCCGCGCCGTCGGGCAGCCAGGTCGCGGTGCGGCGGCGGTCGATGCCAGTGAGCGGCTTGCCGTTGGCCAGCCAGCGGAATGGCGCACGGCCGCCTTGCAGTTTCAGCACAAGCGGCGAGGCATCTGCCGAATTCGTGGCGAGATCGACGCGGGCGCCGTCCGGCGGGAAGATGATGGTTGGGGCGGGCTCGGTGGGCGTGGCCTGCACCAGCCCGTCGGCACCGGCGCCAAAGCGGGCGAGCGTCACCGGCAGATCCTCGCGCTTGGGGGTGAAGGCACCGGGCGGCTTGCCCGGCAGCGGCACGGTGGCGAGGCCGGAACGGACAAAGCCCTCGAACAGGATCGGGGCGGCCGAGACATAGCCGGAGAGGCCCGGCACGGCGCTGGCATCGGGGCGGCCGACCCAGACGCCCAGCACATAGCGGCCGTCGAAGCCGACCGACCATGCGTCGCGGTAGCCGTAGGATGTGCCGGTCTTGTAGGCGATACCGCGCTGCAAGGCGCCTTCCGGCGGTTTCACGCCCGACAATATGTCGATGATCTGCCAGTTCGCCTGCTCGTTGAGGATGGTGGCAGTGGTGCGTTCGGCATTGGCCGGCTCGGTGCCGTCATGCAGCGTGTGCGTCTTGCCGCCATTGGCGAGGCCCGTATAAAGCTGGACGAGATCGCGCAGCGTCACGCCAACGCCGCCAAGGCCGATGGCCAGGCCGGGCGCCTCGTTGATCGGCAGGATCGGGTTGACCCCGGCCTGGCGGAAGCGTGCTGTCAGCCGGGCCGGGCCGACCGCGTCGAGCACGCGGATCGCCGGCACGTTGAGCGACAGTTGCAGCGCCTGGCGGATCGAGACATCGCCTTGGTAGCCCATGTCGAAGTTCTTGGGCCTGTAGCCGCCGAAATCGACCGGGCTGTCCTCGATCAACATTTCCTGCGCCACCAGTCCCTGCTCGAAGGCGAGGCCATAGATGAACGGCTTCAGCGTCGAGCCGGGCGAACGCACGATCTTGGTCATGTCGATCCAGCCGGAGCGGCTGGAATCGAAGAAATTGGCCGAGCCGACTTCGCCGAGGATGTCGCCGGTTCGGGAATCGGCCAGCACCATGGCGACGGAGAGGCGCGGCCCGAGCTTGGCGGCGGCGTCGCGTGCCACCTGCTCCAGTCCTTGCTGGACGCTTTTGCGGATCGTCAGCTTGAGCGGCTGGCCGGGAACGGCCCGGGGCAGCATCGCATAGGCGGCGTGCGCGGCGAGTGCCGGCAGAGTCCGGCGCAGGCCCGACACGTCGTCGAGGGCGGCGCGTGCCGCCTCGCGTTCGCCGATCAGGCCTGACGAAACCATGCGGGTCAGCACCCGGTCGCGGGCGGCGTGAGCGATTTCGAGATTGCGGTCGGGCCGCCGCCTTTCCGGCAATTGCGGCAGCGCGACGAGCAAGGCGGCTTCGGAGACGGTGAGCCGCTTTGGCTCCTTGCCGAAATAGGCGAGCGAAGCGGCGCGCACGCCTTCGAGATTGCCGCCATAGGGCGCCAGCGTGAGATAGCGTTCGAGGATCTCGCGCTTGGACAGCCGCCGCTCGATCTGGATGGCGCGCAGCATCTGCTTGACCTTGGAGCCGAGGCTGCGGCTTTCGCGCGGCTCGATCAGGCGCGCAAGCTGCATCGACAGGGTCGAGCCGCCGGAGACGATGTGGCCGCTGGTTGCGAACTGGCCGGCGGCTCTGCAAAGCGCCAGCACGTCGACACCCTCATGGTCCCAGAAGCGCTTGTCCTCATAGGTGACCAGCATGTCGACGAACTGCTTGTCGACCTGGTCGAGACGGGTTTCGAGCCGCCAGTAGCCGTCCGGCGTGGCGAAGGCGCGCAACAGTTGGCCGTCACGATCCTGGACTTCGGTGGAGACAGTCAGCGTCGCGGGCAATGGCGGCGGGAAAGCGCGGTCGAGTTCCCAGAGAGAGGCGACGGAAAGGGCGAGAATGCCGGTGACGGTTGCTACGGTTATGGCGGCACGGCGGAGAAGTTTTCTTGAAAGCATGGCGCTGCCCCTCATTGCCCTGCCGGGCATTTCTCCCCGTATAGAGACGGGGAGAAAGAGGCCTGCGCGGAGGTTTTCGCCAATTTCCAAAGTTGCAGAACAGTTGCCGACGATCGGGACAGTTCCCTTCTCCCCGTCACTATACGGGGAGAAGGTGCCGGCAGGCGGATGAGGGGCAGCGCCATCGTCCTGTTCATGTTCGTCGGCAACATCTTACGGCGCCTTGATCTCCATCATGCCGGTGGCGGTGCGGGCCGAATATCGCGGCCGGTACATGTCTTCCACCGTCGCCGCCGGATGGGCGTAGGTACCCGGGGTCACGGCGCGCACGACATAGGCGAGCGTCAGATTGTGGTCATGGTCGCCGTCGGCCGGGTTGAATGCCGCGACGAAACGGTCGTCGCGGAATTCGAGGTGAGCGGCGTCGGTCTGTGCCAGCCAGGAGAAGTTCATCAATTGGGCGCTGGAGACCAGGCCGGGATTGTCGATCTCGAAGCCGGCCGGCAAGAGGTCGGTGACCAGCAGGCGCGACGGCCAGCTGTTCTGCTCGGTGACCTTGAGCACGACGACATAGCGCTCGTTCTGGGTTGCCTCCGTCACATTGGCTTCCGTGCCATCGAGCTTGTAGTAGGTACGGCTGATGGTGAAGCCGTCGCCGCCGGCCGGCAAGGGCTGGATCGGCGACGCCACGCTGGTGACGACGGCCTGCAGCGGGGTCTTGCCGGTGTTGGCGATTTCGAGCGGGCTGTCCACCAGCTCGGAGCCGTTGACCTGGTTGGAATAGCCGCCTGAATGCGGCGCGCCGTTGACGGTCAGGGTGATCGAATCATTGCCTTCCTTCAGCGCGCGGGCCGCCAGCAGCATCCAGGAATCGTCCTGGGTGCTGGTCCAGCGGGCTTCGGCGCGTTCCCTGGTCACCAGCTTGACCAGCTCCGGCACGATCGTCGACACGGGCTTCGATTCCGCCGCCAGCGACAGCATCGCCGCGCCGTCACGCAGCGCCGAGCCGTAGTCGGAGCGGTACCAGTCGTAGTCGCTGCTCGACTTGGCGAGCTGCAGCGCGGTCTTGAACGTCGCTTCCGAGCGCTGCGTGTCGCCATAGAGCGCAAGGCTCGCCGCCAGCTGGGCAACGGCCATCGGGCTCGAGAAGGCCTCGAGCTGGGTGTCGGCATAGTAGCGCAGGTCGCCGATCGAGGCCTTCTTGTTGCGGGCCAGAACGTAGAGGGCGTAGGCGATCTCGCTGCCGCGGTCCTGTACGCTCTGGTCATAGCCGAGCGAGTTCTGCAGATTGCTCAGCGCCTGGTTCATGGCCAGAGCCGGCACGTCGTATTTCTGCTCGCGCGCCCTGGTCAGGAACTCGCTGACATAGGCGTCCAGCCACAGATCGCCGGAGCCCGGGCCCCACAGGCCGAAGCTGCCGCTCGAGGACTGATAGCTCAGCACCTTGTAGATGGCATCCTGGATGCGGCCGTGAAGGTCGGGGTCGCTTTCCATGCCGATGCCCGAGGCCAGCTCGTTGACATAGAGAAGCGGCATGGCGCGGCTGGTGGTCTGCTCGGCGCAACCATAGGGGTAGCGGTCGAGCGTCATCAGGAGCGAGGGCACGTCGAAGGCTGCCGCCTGCGATACGCCGACGCTGACGGAAGCGCCGTCGAGCAGGCTTGCCGCAAGCAGTTCCTTGTCGACACGCAGCGCGCCGCCATTGCCCTTGAGGTCGACCACAAGCCGCGTGGTGACCGGCAATTGCGCCGGACGTACCGGCACATAAAGCGTCTGCTCGACCTTGGTGCCGTCGGCGTGCGCAAGCCTGATGGTGAGCGAGGCATTGCCCGCCGTCTTCGCGATCAGCGGCACGGTCAGCGTCTGGCGCTTGCCCTGGGCGAGCGTCAGCTTCTGGGGCAGGGGCTTGTCGCCGGTCGACAGGTCGCCGGTCGTGTCGATCGAGAAGGCATAGTCGCCGGCCGGACCGTCGGTGTCGGCCACGTCGAGCCGCATGACGGCGTTGTCGCCAGGCGCCAGGAAGCGTGGCAGGCCGGCGGTGATGACCACGGGGTCCCGCACGATCACGTCCGACTGGGCATGGCCGACCGCTTCCTTGGTCCAGGCGACGGCCATGACGCGCACGGTGCCGTTGAACTGCGGGATATCGAAGTCGATCCGTGCCTTGCCGTCGGCGTCGAGCTCGACCGGGCCGGAGAAGAAGGCGACCAGCTTTTCGGTCGGCGGGCTGCCTTGCGCCTGCATGTTGGCGCCGTCACCGCCGGTCCTGAGCTTGCCGGTGGTGCCGAGCGACCCATCGATCAGGCGGCCATAGATGTCGCGGATCTCCATGCCCAGCATGCGCTGGCCGAAGAACCAGTTCTCCGGATCCGGCGCCTTGTAGTTGGTCAGGTTGAGGATGCCGACATCGACGGCGGCAACCATGACATAGGCGTTGGTGCCCGGCTGCACGCCGGCCACGGAAACCGGGATCGACAGTTGCTGGCGCGGCATCGTCTTGTCCGGCGGTGTCAGGGTGACGGCGAGCTTCTTCGAGCCCGGATCGACCGTCAGCCATTTCACGCCGATGGCGCGGGCCGGCATGCGCGTCTCCTGCGCATCGCCCGGCCGGAACAGGGTCGCCGTGACATAGGCGCCGGCGCCCCAATCGTCGCCAACCGGAATGTCGACGGTACCGCCGCCGGCCGGAACGGTCGCCGTGATGGTCTTCAAGAGCTTGTCGGAACCGATATTGACCAGAAGTTCGCCGGCAAAATGCGGCGAGACTTTCAGCTTGGCCACTTCGCCCGCGGCATAGTTGTCCTTGTCGAGGGCGATCTCCAGTCCGTCAGGCGTTTCGGTGGTCGTCGAGGCGACATACCAGCCGGCGTCGAATTCATAGCTGGTCGCCGGCCCCTCGGGGTCCGAGGTCTCGACCTCGAGCCGGTACTGGCCCCAGTCGACCGGCACGGAGACGGTGGCGTCGCCATCGGCGTTGAGGTCGACCTGGCCGTTGGCGATCGACTTGGTGAAGGTAACCGGCTCGTAGTTCCACGAATTGTTGGAGCGGTACCATTGGTAATTGCGTTCGACCTTGACCAGCGTCCACTGCGCGCCCTTCAGCGCCTCGCGCTTGCCATCAGGGTCGACGGCGATCAGGCTGAACTTGGCCGTGCCGCCCTGCGGCACTTCACCATCGGCGAAGTCCGGTCTGATGCCGATCATATGGCCTTGCGGACGGATGCCGATGTTGAGCGAGCGTTCGATGGCGCGGCCACCGGTTTCGCGCATGCGCACCGCCACCTTGCCGTCGACCAGCTTGGTGGTCGAGGGCAATTGATCGACGGAGATCGGGAAGGTCGCCTTGCCGTCATCGCCAACCACGGGCAGGTTGGTGAGCGGCGTTACCGTCGGCTCCGCCGACTGCTCGTCGGCGAGGCCGAAGGAAAAGTTGGGGAAGCGGTCCCAGTCGCGCGACGTCGACAGCGTCAACTCGCCTTCCAGCGCCAGGCCCGCCGCCGGCGCGCCATAGAGGAAGCGGCCGTCAATGTTGATGTTGGCGGTTTCTCCCCGCGCGATTTCCTGCTTGTCGGCCTTCATGTCGAATTCGATGCGATCCGGCACGAAATCCTCGACCAGGAACATCTGGCTGGCGACCGCCGTCTGCTTCGGGTCGGTGTGGATCGATACCGACCAGGTGCCGCGCATGGCGTTGGGTTCAAGCGGCAGGTCGACGGCATGGCCGCCGGCCGAGGCGCCGTCGCTGACGATGCGGCGATCCTCGACGCCGTCGGGGCGCGAGAAGATGAAGGTGAGCGGCAGGTTCTCGACCGCCTTGGCGGCGCCGTCGCGGGCAAGGGCCGCGACATGGACATCCTCGCCGGCGCGGTAGATGCCGCGCTCGGTCCAGGCGTAGACGTCCAGCGCACCGGGCGCCGCGCGCCCGGTGACGCCGCGGTCGGACAGGTCGAAGCCGGCCTTGGACATGTCGAGGAAGACGAAATCATTGTCGCCCTGCTTGGCCATCAGCACGGCCGGCACCATGCCGCCGTCGCCGCGGGTGAGGCCGGGATTGAAGACGGCGTGACCGTCGGCATCCGACGTCGCGGTGCCGAGAACCTCGTTGTTGCGGGCAACCAGCGTCAGTTCGGCGCCGGCGATCGGCTTGGCGGAACCCAGCGAACGGGCAAAGACGTTGAGCCCGTCCTGGCCGGTATAGGTCGACAGGCCGATGTCGGAGACGACGAACCACTGCGTGGCCATCGAATTGTAGTCGTCGCTCTTGCCGTTGACGGCCTGGGCGGTCAGCACATAGACGCCGGGCTTGCGTTGCGGCAGCGCTTCGTCGACCGGAAAGGAGGTGGTGACCTCCTTGTTGAGGTCGTTGACGATGTCGAGCTGACCTTGCCAGACCGGCGCGCCCATCTGCTCGGAAATGTTGGAGATGTCATAGCCGTCGAGCTGGTGCAGGAACTGGTAGCCCGACAGAAGCTGCGCGAGCGACCGGTCGCCGATGCGGTAGAGCTTCATTTCGGCGGCGTTCATGTTGACGGTGACGACCGGAATGCCACGGCGCGCGCCGGCCGGCAGCACGAAGCTGTCGCCGGTGAAGCGGGCGGACGGAGCGCGATCCTGCACATAGATCGACAGCACCACGGGTGCGGCGGTCACTTCGCCAATTGCCGCCGGCAGGCCGGCGCGGAAGGTAACGTCGTAGTGCTGGCCGTGTTCGAGCCCTTCGATGCAGATCTGCTTGTCCTTGGCCTCGACGCCCTTCGGCGGAGCGTTGTCGACGGTCACGAACTGCGCGTAGTCGACACCGGTCTTGACCAGTTCCTCGGAGAATTGCGCGCAGATGCGCGGCGCGCTTGTGTCGGCATCGACGCTGTGGTCGATCACGCGGAAACCCTTGCGGGCCTTCAGATCGGCATAGTCGGCCTGGACGGCCGGCGACGTCACCAGCGCAAGGCTCGCCTCATAGGCCTGCAGCGCCGGCCGGTAGAGATCGCGCTTGTCGAGGCCGGCGCCGAGCTGTGCCAGCACGTCGGCGCGGGTCTTGGTGGTGCGCAAGAGCTTGTAGGCGTTGAAGGCGGCCGAAGTGGCGTTCATCGGCAAGGTAGACGTTTCGGAGGTGTTGGCGGCGGGCTGCACGGCCAGCGTTTCGCGCGCCAGATTGAGCCAGAGCTGGCCATCATCGGGCATCACCGAGACAGCGGCCTCGTATTTCTGCATGGCGGAGCGATGGTCGCCGGTCTGCACGGCCTGCTCGGCGGAGCTGATCAGGGCCGCCATGCCTTCGGTCGGCTTGTCATAGGCCGGGCCAAGCAGCCTGTTGCGGTATTGCTGCGCCTGATCGGCCATCCAGTTGGGGAAGAAGGCGAGTTCCGGCGGCGCGCCGATATCCGGATCGCCGTCAATGTTGACGATCTTGCCGGCAACTGCTCCGTTGAACGGCTTCAGCTGGTTGTAGTCGGATTTGAGGAAGCACCATTTGGCCTTGGTGTTGTAAGTGAAGGCGCGGCAGGCAGGGTCGCCAAGGCATGTTGTCTTGCACTGGTCGAGGGTGACATTCTGGTCGGATCGCAGGTCGAAGCCGAAATAATCGGAATTGTCGGTCGTTGCGATTCGCCGGGCCTCGGCCGCTTGCGCGACGTCGTTCCAGGCCAAGGCATTGGCCCAGGCGAAGAAAAGAAGGATCAGAATCGACAGACCACGAGCCGTGCGCATTGCCATAACACCCTCCAGACAAGTGCAGACGTCCCGGCATGTTCAAGCTTCAGTCGAGCTTGTCAACGCGCGGACGCGGCAGGTTCCACCTGCCAACGGTTTATTTTCCGGCCAAGGACCGGTATGCGGACAGTAACCTCCATAGGACAGGGGATCACGCTTTCTTGCGGAAACGCAGAAG
This sequence comes from Mesorhizobium loti, assembly GCF_013170705.1. Taxonomy (NCBI): domain Bacteria; kingdom Pseudomonadati; phylum Pseudomonadota; class Alphaproteobacteria; order Hyphomicrobiales; family Phyllobacteriaceae; genus Mesorhizobium; species Mesorhizobium loti. The sequence goes on from NZ_CP033334.1 coordinate 3,700,283, forward strand.
GTGTGAATTCCAAGCCCGTCCTATTTCAGACAATTGGATTGTGGCCCCTTTACGTGCGCTTCAGAACTTCATTCCAATTTTAGTTTTGTAACCTAGGTTGTCTTAATGCCAGCGCATGAAAAGCAGATGTCAGGAGGGACCGCGCCAGGGCGCGTTCTTTCGCGCGCCCTGCTTTTGGCCATGATCTGCTCGACCGTGCTGGGCGCCGAATCAAGGTCCGCGGCTGCGTTCGAGCTTTTCGGAATCAAGCTTTGGGGGTCGTCCAACGACGAGGACGCCGACATTGTCGACCCGCTGCGCTATGCCGTGACCATCACGGTGCCCGATGCGGACAAGGATCTTGTCAAGAAGCTCGAGAACGCCTCGGCGCTGAAGGGCGACGAGGATCGGCCGGTCTCCGGCTCGCTCGGGCTGATGGCGAAGGCGCGCAGCGACCGCGAACAGCTGGTCGCCGCGCTTTATGCCGATGCCCGCTACGAAGGCGTGGTTACCATCACCGTCGACGGCAAGCCGCTCGACGAACTGCCGCCGGACGCCGAATTCAAGGGCCCACAGCCGATTCCAGTGGCGATCAATATCGCGACCGGCCCCAAGTTCACTCTCGGCGATATCAGGCTGGAAGGGGACGCGGCGGGGCTGATGAGCGCCGATTACGGCCTGATATCGGGCGGCGACGCCGGGTCGGGCGCGGTGCTGAAGGCCGAGGCGCTGATCGTGCGCACGTTGAAAGAACAGGGCAGGCCGCTCGCCAAGGTGACCGGCCGGCAGATCGTCGCCGACCATGCCACCTCGACGCTCGACGTGACGCTGACGGTCGCGGCAGGCCCCGTCGCCGGCTATGGCGCGACCACGGTGGAAGGCACCGAGAAGGTCGACCGCGACTTCACCGAATACATGACCGGGCTGAAGCGCGGCCGGCAGTACTCGCCGCAGGAGATCAGCGATGCGCGCGACAGGCTGCTGGCGCTCGAGGTTTTCAACAGCGTGACCTTCAAGGAGGCCGACAAGCTCGATGCCGACGGCAACATTCCGATCGGCGTCCAGGTCAGCGAGCGCAAGCCGCGCTATTTCGGCCTCGGCGGCACCTTCTCGAACACGGAAGGCCTCGGCCTGGAAGGCTATTGGGGACACCGCAACCTATTTGGTCACGCGGAAAAGCTGCGCATCGATGGCGCCATCAGCGGCATCGGCAGCAACAATCTGTCCGATCTCAACTACAATGCCGGCATCATGTTCGAGAAACCCGGTGTGATCGGGCCCGCGTCGAAGTTCTTTGCCGGCGTGAAGACCGTACTCGAGCATCCCGACGCCTACGACCATTTCTCGGTCAAGGGCAGCACCGGCCTGTCCTATGAGCTCGACAAGAAGCAGACCGTCTCGGCTGAGGTGGCGCTCGACTATTCCAGGATCACGGATGCGTTCGGCAAGCACACCTACCTGATCGCCAGTGTTCCGCTGCAATATGTCTATGACAACAGGGACAGCAGGCTGAACCCGACCAGGGGCTTCCGGGTGCTGGCCTATGCCGAGCCGAGCTACGACATCATGAGCGGGGCCGCCTTCCTCAAGCTCAAGGGAGAGGGATCGGCCTATCAGTCGCTGGATACGGCCTCGAAGTTCGTGCTGGCCGAGCGCGTCGCCGTCGGCTCGATCGTCGGCACCGGGCTCGAGAACGTTCCGGCCGACCGGCGCTTCTACTCCGGCGGCGGCGGTTCGGTGCGCGGCTATGCCTATCAGGGCATCGGCCCGAAAGACTTCACCGGCCAGCCGATCGGTGGCCTGTCCTTCTTCGAGACCTCGGTGGAGATGCGCATCGCCGTCACCGACACGATCGGCATCGTGCCGTTCGTCGACGCCGGCACGGTGTCGACGAAGTCGGTTCCGAACTTCTCCGACGTCAAGGTCGGCGCCGGCGTCGGCCTGCGCTATGTGACGCCATTCGGGCCGCTGCGCATCGATGCCGCGGTGCCGCTCAACCGCGATCCCAGTGATCCGCATTTCGGCATCTATGCCGGCATCGGGCAGGCGTTCTGACATGAAGACGGTCCGGCGCATCCTTCGCATTGTTCTCTACACGCTGCTGATTGTTGTCGCGGGCGCGATCGGCGCACTCGTTGTCCTGACCAAGACCGAGCGCGGGCGCGACAATCTCGCCGGCATCATCTCGCGGCTGGCCTCGAGCGACGACCGCAAGGTCACGGTCAGCGGCATCGACGGCATCTGGTCGGGCGCGCTCAGCGTCGATCATGTCGTGCTGGAAGACCGCAACGGGGCCTGGCTGGTGGCGCGCAAGGTCGCCGTCGACTGGTCGCCGCTGGCGCTGCTGTCGAAGAGCTTCAGTGCCGACCGCATCGCGGCCGAGCGCATCGAATTGGCACGCCTGCCGGTGGCCGGGACGCAACAGCCGGCGCCGAGCGGCGGCACGGCGACGCTGCCGGTTTCCATCGACATCAAGCAGATCGACCTGCCGGAAATCGCGCTTGGCCAGCAGCTGGCCGGCAGCGGCATCGCCGAACTCGCCGCCAAGGGGATGCTCAAGGCCGACGCGGCGCCGCTGGCGGTCGAGACCAGGCTCAACGTCACCCGCCATGACGGCAAGCAAGGCAATGTCGATGCGAACATCCACTTTGCGCCAACCGACAACAGGCTCGACCTCGAGTTCAAGGCTTCTGAGCCCGCAGGCGGCATCATCGCCAACCTGCTCAAGCTGCCCGATACGCCGCCGGTCGATATAACCGTCTCAGGCACCGGGCCGCTCGCCAATTGGAACGGCATTGCCACGTTCACGGTGGATGGCGAGATCGTCACTCAGCTGACGGGCCGCCATCAGTCGACCGACAAGGGCAGCCACGTCGAGGCCAAGGGTGACGGCGATTTTGCCCGCTTCCTGCCGGAGAACTTGAAGCCGCTGTTTGCCGGCAAGACCAGTTTCGATGTCGCGGGCACCGCGACATCGGCCGGCGGCATCAGTGTCGACCGGGCCAGCATCGAAAGCGATGCCGTGCATGGCACAGCGACCGGCATCGCCGATCCGGCCGGCGCCAGCGACCTGTCCGTGGAAATTGCCGCCAAGGGCGCGCCTGTGCGGATCACCGTGGGAAGTGCCGCGCAACCGATCACGCTGGCGATCAGAAACGCGACCGCGCGCGCGTTCGGCGACGGCAAGGCGCCGATCGTCGACATCGGTGCCTCGCTGGCTTCGGTGGTGGCGGGCGGCACGCAACTGAACGACCTTGCGGCGCAGATCCATTCCGACGGCTTCGACATCCAGAATCGCTCCGGGCCGGTCGCCGTCAAGCTGACGGCGGGCGGGCTGAAGACCGACGTGGCGACGCTGGCGCCGCTGGTCACCGGCAAGGTCGATGTCGATCTCGCCGGATCACTGAGCAAGGATGCCATCATCATCGACCAGGGCACGCTGCGTTCCGATGCGCTCAATGCCTCCCTGACGATGACGGTGGCGCTCGCGGACCTGTCGATGCAGCTCAAGATGAATGCCGATGCGGTGTCGACCGCCTTGCCGCCGCAGATCAGCTCGGTGCTCGGCGAGCGGGTGAAATTCTCGGCCGCCGCGACGCGCGATCCGCAAGGGGCCTTCGCCGCCAATTCGATCTCATTGACCTCCGGCACGCTCACCGCCAGCGGCACCGCCAGCGCGCAAGGCTCCGACATCCAGGCCGACATCAAGGGCACGCTCGGCGACGTTTCGGTGCTATCGCCGATGGTCGGCGTGCCGGTCGCCGGCGGCGTCGATTTCGCGCTGTCGGCCAGCGGCGCCAGGACAGCCCCGGATTTCACCGTCTCCGCCAATAGCGACAGCCTGACGGCCTCGGGCCGCACGGTGAAGGCGATCAAGCTGACGGCAAGCGGCAAGGCCGACATAGCGAGCCCTTCCGCCGATGTTTCGCTGACCGGCGCCGTCAACGATCAGCCGCTCGACGTCAAGGCGGCGCTGGTGACGAGCGAGGGCAAGCGGTCGATCAACGGCTTCCTTATCTCGCTGGGCGACAACAAGGTTTCGGGCGACCTGGCACTGGATGACAAGTTCATGCCCCTGGGCACGCTGACGCTCGCGGCACCCGCAATCGACCAGTTGGCGGCACTCGCCGGGCAGGCGGTGACGGGTGATATCAACGGCACCATCAATTTCGCCAAGGACGGCGAGACGCCATCGGTCACCATCGATGCCAGGAGCACCTCGATCGCGCGTGGCGAGGTGACCGCCAAGGCGATCGCCGTCAACGCGCTGATCGCCAACTATCTCAAGGCGCCGGCGATCTCGGGCACCATCAAGGCTGACTCGGTCACGTCGGGCGCCACCGAGATCAGCGGCATCGGCGTCGACCTGAAGCGCGACGGCGACTGGACCAATTTCACCGGCGGCGCGACGATAGCGGGCATTCCGGCGACAGCGGCCGGCCGGGTCAAGATCGCCCAGGGCACCACCAGCGTCGAGATCGCCTCGGGCGAAGCGACGATGCGCGGCATCAAGGCGGCAATCGCCCAACCCTCGACACTGACCATCGCCAATGGCACCACCAGCATCGAGAAGCTGGCGCTCGACATTGGCGGCGGCGCGGTGACGTTGTCGGGCAGCGCCGGCCAGACGCTCGATCTCGCCGCGCAGTTCTCGGCGCTGCCGGCGGCGCTTGCCAATGATTTTGCGCCCGGCCTCGATGCCGTGGGTACGCTCGGCGGCACGGCGCAGGTGACGGGAACGCCAGCCGCCCCGGACGTTCGGTTCAGCGCGCAGCTTGCCGGCGCCGAAACCAGCCAGACCCGTCAGGCCGGGCTTGGGCCGCTCGCGGTCGATGCGGCCGGCAGCTACACCTTGGCCGGCGGCGTCGCCCTCGACCATGCGACGCTGTCCGGCGACAAGATTTCCGGCACGGCCGCCGGCACCATCAATCCGAACGGCGCCAGCGATTTTGCGCTGGATCTCACCTCGTCCGGCCCCAGCCTGCCGCTGACCGTCGGCAGCGCCGAGAGTCCCGTGAAGATCGAGGTCAAGTCCTTGTCGGCAAAGGTGGCGGGGGAGAGCACCAAGGCTCGCCTGGATGTCTCCGCGATCCTGCCTTCGGTCGTCACCAGCCCGGCGAGGGTGGACGGACTTGTCCTGGCGCTGCATTCGGACGCTTTCGATCTCAAGAACCGCGCCGGAGCGGTTTCCGGCACGGTGTCGGTGGACAAGGTCGGCCTCGACAATGCGGCGATCGCGCCGCTGATCGCCGGCAAGGTCACGGCCGCTCTCAATGCCCGGCTGAGCGCCGATTCCGTCGCGATCGACAGCGGCTCGCTCAAAAGCGATGCGCTCAACAGCCAGGTTGCAGGGCAGGTATCGCTGCGCGACGGCACCATCGACCTCAAGCTCAATGCGGATGCTCCGTCATCGGCCTTGCCGGCCGCGGCGCGCGGCATGCTCGGTGAACGGGCACAGATCAGCGCCACGCTGAAACGCGATCCCAGCGGCAGCATCAATGTCGATGGGCTGAAGCTGGTCTCCGGCGCGCTGACCGCCGGCGGGCAAGCCAGCCTTGCCGACAACAAGCTGGCCGCCGACATCAAAGGCGCGCTGAGCGACATCTCGCTGCTATCCAAGGATGCCAAGGGCGCCATTGCCTTCGCTCTGAACGCCCAGGGGCCAGCCATCGCGCCCGACCTGTCGCTGACGGTCAACAGCGATCGGCTGCTGGTGGCGGAGCGCGAGATCACCGGCCTGAGGCTCACGGCCACCGGCAAGGCCGATGCCGCCAACCCGGCGGCGAATGTGCAACTGACCGGGAATGTCGCGGGACAGGCCCTGCAAGGCAGCGCGGTGCTGGCGACGGCGGACGGCAGGAGCGCCATCAACGGCCTCCTCCTGTCGCTGGGCCAGAACAAGATCTCCGGCGATCTGGCGCTGGACGACAAGTTCGTGCCCGAAGGCACGATCTCGCTCGACCTGCCCGATATCGGCCCGCTCGCCGCGCTGGCGCTGGAAAAGGCCGAAGGCGATGTGCGCGGCACGATTGCCTTCACCAGGAATGGCGCCGCACCCCAGGTTGCCATCAAGGCGGCCACCGCCTCGATCACGCGCGGCGACCTGCAGGCGAAGGCCGTCTCCATCGACGCGCTGATCGCCAACTATCTCGCCGCGCCGGTGATCTCGGGCAAGATCCGTGCCGACAGCGTCATATCGGGCGGCACCGTGATCAGCGGCATCGATGTCGATCTGAAGCGCGATGGCGACTGGACCGGCTTTTCCGGCGGTGCCACGGTCAAGGGCATTCCGGCCAAGGCCGCAGGCCGCGTGAAGGTGGCCAATGGCACGACCACGATCGAGCTCGCCTCGGGCCAGGCGACCATCCAGGGCATCAAGGCGGCGATCGCCCAGGCGTCGACCGTCAGCATCGCCAACGGCACGACGACGCTCGACCGGCTGGTGCTCAATCTCGGCGGCGGCACGGCGACGGTCACCGGCAAGATCGGGCAGGCGATCGACATCAACGCGACGCTGGCGCGGGTGCCGATGTCGCTCGCCAACAGCTTCTCGCCGGGCCTCGACGCGGCGGGTTCGATTTCGGGCACGGTGAAAGTGACCGGCGCGCCGGCCAGTCCGGCCGTGGCCTTCAACATCGATGCGACCGGCGTGCAGACGTCGCAGACCCGCGGCGCCGGCGTCGGCGCGGTAAGCGTTTCGTCGTCCGGCACTTTTGCCGGCAACAAGCTGACCTTAAACGCCAATGTCAGCGACGGAGCCGGCCTTGGCCTCAAGGGCGGCGGCACGGTGACGACGGGGGGCACGCCGGCGCTGGTGCTCGACTTCAATGGCGCCGTGCCATTCGGCCTCCTCAGCCAGAAGCTTGCCGCGCAGGGCCTGGCGCTGACGGGAACCGCCAATGTCAATGTCCAGGTGCGTGGCCCCGCGACGTCGCCCGTCATCGGCGGCAGCGTCAGCACCTCGGGCGCGCGGCTCGTCGATGCGCGCTCGGGCCTGGCCGTCAACGATCTCACGGCCGATGTCTCGATCGGCGGCGGCGTCGCCAGGATCAACCGGCTGACCGGGACGCTATCGACGCGCGGCAGCCTGTCGGCGAGCGGCACGGTCGGCATCGACCCGGCGCAAGGCTTCCCGGCCGACCTTTCGATCAAGCTGACCGACGGCCGCTATACGGATGGACGCGTTGTGACCGCCAATCTCGGCGGCGACCTGACGATCAAGGGGCCGCTGACATCGGCACCGGCGATTGCCGGTACCGTCAATCTCGCCAAGACAGTCATCACGGTTCCGGACAAATTGCCGGGCTCGCTCTCGGCGCTCGACGTCAAGCACAAGAACGCGCCAAGCGCCGTCAAGGCGCAGGACAAGGCGCTGCGCCCGGCGACGACCAGCGGCAAGAGCGGCGGCAGCGGTCTCGCGCTCGATGTCACCGTCAATGCGCCGAACCAGATATTCATCCAGGGCAGGGGCGTCGATGCCGAACTCGGCGGTTCGCTCCGCCTGACCGGCCCGGCTTCTTCGCCGCAGGCGGTCGGCACCTTCACCCTGCAGCGCGGCAGGCTGTCGATCCTGGGCAAGCGGCTGACCTTCACCGAGGGCACTGTCGGCTTCTCCGGTTCGCTGGTGCCCTATCTCAACCTGACGGCGACCACGACGACGACCGGCGCCACCGTCACCATCGTGGTGTCGGGCGAGGCGACCAACCCGAAATTCACCTTCTCCTCGGTGCCGGCGCTGCCGGAGGACGAGGTGCTGGCGCAACTGATCTTCGGCCGGTCGATGTCGAACCTGTCGCCGCTGCAGATCGCGCAGCTTGCCGAAGCCGCCGCGCAATTGGCCGGCGTCGGCGGCTCGACCTCGCTGCTCGAGAACCTGCGCAGCGCCATCGGCGTCGACGATCTCGATGTGACCACGGACAGCAAGGGCGGGACGGCGGTGTCAGCCGGCAAATACCTGAACGACCGCACCTATGTGACCATCCAGAAGGGCGACAAGCCGGGTTCGGGCAAGGCGACCATCGACCTCAATGTCGGGCGTGGCGTCAAGTTGCGCGGCGAGGCGACGGACGCCGGCGAGGCCAAGGGCGGCATCTTCTACGAGAAGGAATATTGAGGGGCTGGCCCTCACCATGGCCGCGGCTGGCGCTGTCGTAACCAGCGCCAATGCCTCAGTTTACTCGCCCGAAGAGATTTGGGCGGAATCTGGGCGCACTAGCAATTTTGCGTCAAGACTGTCGCTATCGCGCGTACCGCTCCCTTTTCAAAGTTGCACATTCCCTAACATGTTCCCATTCCAAGCCATCTTTGACATCATGGCCTGGATGCGGAATGTTAATCGGCGGAAAGCCAACAATGGGAGTTAGTCATGACAATCTATAAAAGTAACGGCGACAGCGTTCCGGATCACATCCTGGCCATGGCCGAAGAAGCCAAGGCGGGAACAGTGGACCGCCGCGAATTCCTGGCGCTTGCCAGCGTCTTCGGTGCGTCGACGGCCATGGCTTACGGTCTGCTCGGCCTCGCCGCCCCGACGCCGGCCAGGGCCGAGGACGTGCAGGGCAAGAAGGGCGGCGTGATCAAGGTCGCCATGTCGGTCAAGGATCCCAAGGATCCGCGCACGGCGGACTGGTCGGAGATTTCCAATGCCGAGCGCCAGGCGCTCGAACCGCTGGTGAAATACACCAAGGAGTACACCTTCGCGCCGTATCTGCTGGCGAGCTGGGACATCAACGACGACGCCACCGAATACACGCTGCATGTGCGGCCAGGCGTCGAATGGAACAATGGCGACAAGTTCACGGCCGACGACGTGATCCACAATTTCACTCGCTGGGCCGACAAGTCCGCCGAAGGCAACTCGATGCCGGGGCGCCTCGGCAGCCTCGTCGATGATACGACCAAGAAGCTGCGCGAAGGCTCGGTCGTCAAGGTTGACGACATGACGGTCAAGCTCAAGCTTACCAAGCCGGATATCGCCATCATCCCGAACCTGTGCGACTATCCCGGCCTCATCGTCCACAAGACCTTCGACGAGAAGGGCGCGAACTTCAAGAACTGCCCGATCGGTACCGGTCCGTTCGAACTCGTGTCCTACGATGTCGGCCAGAAGGTCGTCTACAAGCGCCGCACGACCGGCAAGTGGTGGCAGGGCGAGGCCTTCCTCGACGGCGTCGAGTTCATCGACTACGGCACCGATCCGGCTGCGACGGTTTCGGCCTTCGAATCGGGCGAAGTGCACACCAACCACGAGACGACCGCCGACTACGTCAAGATCATCGAAGGCGTCGGCGCGCCGGCCTCGGAAGTTGTGACCGCGGCCACCGTGGTGTCGCGTTTCAACGTCAACGCCAAGCCTTATGGCGACCAGAAGGTGCGTCAGGCGATGTGCCTGGCCGTCGACAATGCGGTGGTGCTGCAGCTTGGTTACGGCAACGCCGGAACGCCGGCCGAAAACCACCATGTCGCGCCGATCCATCCGGAATATGTCGAACTGCCGAAGATCAAGCGCGACATCGCCAAGGCCAAGCAGATGCTGACGGAAGCCGGCGTGATCGATTTCGAGCACGAGCTGATCAGCAATGACGAGGACTACCACAAGAACACCACGGACGCGATCGCGGCCCAGCTGCGCGAGGCCGGCATCAAGGTGAAGCGCACCGTGCTGCCGAGCTCGACCTTCTGGAACGACTGGACGAAGTATCCGTTCTCTGAGACCAACTGGAACATGCGTCCGCTGGGCATCCAGGTCATCGCCATCGCCTACCGCACGGGCGAGGCCTGGAACGAGACGGCCTACGCCAATCCGGACTTCGACAAGAAGGTCAACGAGGCGCTCGGGATCGCCGATGCGGAGAAGCGCAAGGTGGTGATGAAGGACATCGAGCAGATGCTGCAGGATTCCGGCATCATCATCCAGCCTTACTGGCGCAAGCTCTACATCAACATCAAGCCCGAGGTGAAGAACCACTCGATGCACCCCACCTACGAGCACGACTTCGGCAAGGTCTGGCTCGATCAGGCGTGACCCACAGCTTGATGAATGCGAAGGGCATCGCCCTTCGCATTCGCAGGATCGCCGCCGTTGCATGAGATGCAGCGGCGGCGTGACGTCGCAAGGTTTTCGTCACAGGGTTGACCATATCTGACCCCAACCCGGCCGGCAGGGGGGCACGCATGTTCTCATTCATCATCAGACGCATCGGCACGATCCTGCTCACGATGCTGTGCCTGACGCTGGTCGTCTTCTTCCTCGTCAATCTCGAACCCAACCTGAAGAAGCTGGCGATCAGCCAGACCGAAATGCACACATCGGCCGATCAGCTCGAAAGCTGGCTGGTCAACCATGGCTACCGTCAGAACTTTTTCTCGCGCTATGGCCAGTGGCTCGGCGTGCTGCCCAAGCAGCCGATCACCGATCCGGCGACCGGCAAGACGACCCAGCGCTTCACCTTCTGCAACGACCCGACCGTGCCGACATTCTCCGGCGTGATCGAGGGCGATTTCGGCTGCTCGACAAAGTTCAAGACCACGGTCGCGGCCAAGCTGTTCCCGGCGCTCGGCGCCACCGGCATCCTGATGTTCTGGGTGCTGGTGGTGATGGTGCCGGTTTCGCTGCTGATCGGCATTCTCGCCGGCATGCGCGAGGGTTCACGAACCGACCGGGTGCTTTCTGTAGCCTCGATCGCCTCGACGGCGACGCCTGAATATGTGTCGGGCGTCATCTTCACCGTCGTCTTCGCCTCCTGGCTCGGCTGGCTGAACGGCTCGGCCGCCTCGGCGAGCCAGGGCATCACCTTCTACAATTTCACGCTGCCGGTGATCACGCTGGCGATCTACGGCATCGGCTACATCGCGCGCATGACGCGCGCCTCGATGGTCGAGGTGATGACGCAGCAATATATCCGCACCGCGCGGTTGAAGGGCCTTTCCTTTCGCGGCGTGGTGGTCAAGCACGCGCTGCGCAACGCGCTGATAGCGCCCTTCACCGTCATCATGCTGCAGTTTCCCTGGCTGCTCACCGGCGTCGTCATCGTCGAGGTCATGTTCCGCTACCAGGGCTTCGGCTACACGCTGGTCGAGGCCGCCGGCAACAACGACATCGATCTCTTGCTCGGCTGTTCGCTGGTCTCGGTGTTCATCGTCCTGATCACGCAGCTCATTTCCGATGTCGGCTACGCGTTCCTCAATCCGCGCATCCGGGTTCAGTAGGGAGAAGGCGCATGCAAGCTCAATATATCGGCGCCTCCACCATCATCCTCGAAGTGCTGTGGCGCTTCTGGCCGGTCTGGGTCGCGCTCGCCATCGTCATGGGGGCGAGCTTTCTCTACAAGAAGAAGCTGGCGCTCTATGGCCAGCTTTTCGACAGCGGCGTCGGCATAGCGGGGGTGTTCATCTGCCTGTTCTGGCTGTTCACGGCGATCTTTGCCTCGACCATCTCGCCGTTCGATCCGCTGGGCCAGATCCCGATCATGAAGGACACGCTGCCGGGCGCCATCGAGCCGCAATCGGGGCTCGTCTATCTCTTCGGCGGCGACAAGCTGGCGCGCGACGTGTTTTCGCGAATGGTCTATGGCAGCCAGATCGTGCTGATCATCGCACCGGCGGCAACCGGTTTCGCGCTGATGGTCGGCATCACGCTCGGCCTGCCGGCCGGCTATTACGGCGGCAAGATCGATTCCATCCTGTCGTTCCTGGCCAACCTCGTTCTGGCCTTCCCCGTGATCCTGCTGTTCTACCTGCTGGTGACGCCCGGGATCATGGACACGCCGATCCCCTATGCGCTGGCCGGCGTCTTCTTCCTGTTTCCGATCATCTTCTTCTGCGTCCTGTTCTGGACGCGCTTCAAGAACCGGCCGGACCGGATCTACATCCTGCTCGGCCTGACGCTGATCGTAGGCGGCTGGATCTATCTCGGCCTTGTCTTCGACAGGGACCCGCTGCACATCGTGCATATCGACCCCAACCAGCTCAACATCTTCGTGGCGGTGGTGTTCGCCTCCAGCCCCGGCGTGTTCCGCATCGTGCGCGGCCTGGTGATGGACATCAAGACGCGCGACTATGTGGCGGCGGCGCAGACGCGTGGTGAATCACCCTGGTACATCATGCTGTGGGAGATCCTGCCCAATGCGCGCGGCCCGCTGATCGTCGATGCCTGCCTGCGCATTGGCTACACCACGATCCTGCTCGGGACGCTCGGCTATTTCGGCCTCGGCCTGGCGCCGGAAAGCCCTGACTGGGGCACGGCGATCAAGGATGCCAGCCGGCTGCTGCGCTCCTTCATCCATCCGGCGCTGCCACCGACGATCGCGCTGATGTCGTTCGTGCTGGGGCTCAACCTGCTGGCCGACTCGCTGCGCGAGCAATCGATGAAAGACTGATTGACGGGCCTTGGCCCGCCTCTGGTATAATTTGGATTGGAGCGACCCATGAACGAGGCAGTTCGAAATCCCGACAAGCCGACCCCTGGGCCGACCCCTGGGCCAAGCACTGCGCCGATCATCGAGATCGAGAACCTGTCGATCTCCTTCTTCACCCGCAAGGGCGAGATACCGGCCGTCATGGATTTTTCCTGCACGGTCATGCCCGGCGAAGCGATGGGCATCGTCGGCGAATCCGGTTGCGGCAAGTCGACCGTGTCGCTCGGTATCATGCGCGACCTCTCCAACATCGGGAAGATCGTCGGCGGCAAGATCAAGTTCCAGGGCAAGGATATGGGCGAGCTCTCCGAGGAGGAGCTGCGCGCCATCCGCGGCAACAAGATCGCCATGATCTACCAGGAGCCGATGGCCAGCCTCAATCCGGCGATGAAGATCGGCCAGCAGCTGATGGAAGTGCCGCTGATCCACGACAAGGTGTCGAAGGAAGAGGCCTATAAACGCGCGGTCGAAATGGTGCGGTCGGTCAAGCTGCCGGACCCCGAGCGCATGATGCGCTCCTATCCGCACCAGCTGTCGGGCGGCCAGCAGCAGCGTATCGTCATTGCCATGGCGCTGCTGTCGAAGCCGGCGCTGCTTCTGCTCGACGAGCCGACTACGGCGCTCGACGTGACGGTGGAGGCGGGTATCGTCGAACTGGTCAAGGGGCTGGGCGAAAAGTTCGGCACCTCGATGATCTTCGTCTCGCACAATCTGGGCCTCATCCTCGAGACTTGCGACAGGATCACGGTCATGTATTCGGGCGAGGCGGTCGAGACCGGCAAGATCAAGGACGTCTTCGACCGGATGCGCCATCCCTACACGCAAGGGCTGTTCCGTTCGATCCCGCTGCCGGGCGCCGACAAGAACTCGCGGCCGCTGATCGCCATTCCGGGCCAGCTGCCGCTGCCGCATGAGCGGCCCAAGGGCTGCAATTTCGGCCCGCGCTGCCACCATTTCGTCGAGGGCGTCTGCAACGCCGCCGAAATCCCCATGGTCGAGGTCGCCGGCCATGACGGCCATTTCTCGCGCTGCGTGCGCTTCAACGAAATCGACTGGGAAGCGCTGCCGCCCGGTGCCAAGAAGGTCAATGAGCGTGTCGTGCCCGGCGCGCCGGTGCTCAAGATCGAGGATCTGAGGAAGTACTACAAGGTCGGCGGCAGCGAGGTGTTCGGGTCGAGCGAAGGCCGTGTCGTCAAGGCCAACGAGACCATCTCCTTCATGGCGCGCGAATCCGAGACGGTTGCCATCGTCGGCGAATCCGGCTGCGGAAAGTCGACGCTGGCCAAGGTTCTGCTCGGCCTGGAGACGGCAAGTGCCGGCACGGTGACGCTGGGCAACAAGGAGATCCAGTCGACCGGCATCGAGAAGCGCAGCGTCGACACCGTGTCCTCGATCCAGATGGTGTTCCAGAACCCGTTCGACACGCTCAATCCCAGCCATTCGGTCGGCTCGCAGATCATCCGCACGCTGGAGAAATTCAACGTCGGCAAGACGGTCGCCGACCGGCGCAAGCGCATGCTGGAACTGCTCGACCTGGTGAAGCTGCCGCGCGCCTTCGAGACGCGCAAGCCGCGCCAGCTTTCCGGTGGCCAGAAGCAGCGCATCGGCGTGGCGCGCGCCTTTGCCGGCGACGCCAAGGTGGTGGTGGCCGACGAGCCGGTCTCCGCACTCGACGTGTCGGTGCAGGCGGCGGTGACCGAACTGTTGATGGATATCCAGCGCAAGAACAAGACGACGATGCTGTTCATCAGCCACGATCTGTCCGTCGTGCGCTATATCGCGGACCGCGTCGTCGTCATGTATCTCGGCTATATCGTCGAGCAAGGCACGACCGACCAGATCTTCGCGCCGCCCTATCATCCATATACCGAGGCGCTGCTGTCGGCGATCCCGATCGCCGACACCAGCGTGGTCAAGAAGCACATCGTGCTGGAGGGCGACATCCCGTCGGCGATGAATCCGCCGTCTGGCTGCCCATTCCAGACACGCTGCGGCTACAAGAAGCTCGTGCCCGACAATCTGTGCGAGACCAAGGTGCCGCCGGTCAAGCATCTCGGTGACGGCCATATGAGCCTGTGCTGGCTGGCCGATGACGTGCTGGCGAAGATGGAGCCGGTGATCAAGTTCGACAAGGAACACGCCGCGCATGAGGGCGTGCCGGACGATGCGCACGGCACCGGGCCCGGTTTGGCCGGGACAGCGCCCAACCGGCCGCGTGGCAAAACGGGCAGCGCGGAAGCCGACCAGATCGGGGACGCCGTGGAGCAGGGCGAGGCCGGCATGCGGGCCCGTCGCCACGAAGTCCGCGACGAGGTCTCCGAAACCGGTGTTTCGAAGCCGAAAGACACGACGAGGCGGCACTAACCTAGGCAGGTATCAGGAGCCGCATTGCCGTAGCTGAGCTTCATAGTCTCGGGCCATCTTGTCCGTGGCCCGGGCGTAACCCTGCACCCCGGCGTCGCCGCGGTTGCCGCGGCCATAGGCGGTCCAGCCGAGATAGTAGGCGAGGTAGAGATTGTAGGTGTCGTTGCGGGCGACGCCGTAGGTGTCTGATGTCTTGGAATGATACCAGCCGACGAAGTCGACGGCGTCGGCGAATTTGGTGCGCCGCGCCGCCCAGTTGCCGGTCTCTCGCTGATATTGCGACCATGTGCCGTCCAGCGCCTGCGAGAAGCCGGTGGCCGACGAGACGTGCTTCCAGGGAATGAAGCCGAGCAGCTTGGTGCGCGGCGGCCGGGCATTGCTCTTGAAGCCCGATTCCTTGCGCACCGTCGCCATCAGCACGGGGACGGGGATGCCGTATTTCCGCTCCGTCCGTTCGGCCGCCGACTGCCAATTGTCGAACCAGCCGTCATTCTGGTCGAAGACGGCACAGACATTGTTGATATGGCTGGGCGCGGTCGCGCAGGCCGACAATGCCAGCAACACGCCAACCGCTACAATTTTACTAAAACTCGACCTACGCATTGGATGAGCAATAGGCCGAAATCATAAAGGGAATCTTGCCGACTCCGTTAATGCTCCGCGGCCATCAGCGCTCGGGAAAATGCTATATCGGCATTCCGACGCCCTCTGTCGCTTTTTATAAAATGACACTGCGAAGATGCCGCCTTGACTAAAATCGCGCCTGTAAGCGGCGTATTTCCGACAGCTTGCCTGGTTTGCCGAAGCTTTGATGCCAGGCATGAATGAACCAAGACGCAAGCGCGGCGCCGAGCGCACCAGCAACCGGGGCCCAGCGCCCATCCCGCAACTACCGCAAAGGCGCGTAAGGAACCCCTATCCGCCAATGGCGCTGCTTTCGTCCGACCAGATCGAGGCGATCCACCAGGCGTCGATGCATGTATTGGAGAATTTCGGCATCGAGGTGATGAGCCCCCGGGCGCTGTCGCTGTTCGAGAAAGCCGGCGCCAGGGTCGACCATGCGACAGCCAATGTCCGCATCGATCGCGGCATGGTCGACGAGGCGCTGAAGACCACACGGCCCACCTATACGCTGACACCACGCAACCCGGCCAACACAATCCATCTAGGCGGCAACACCATCAATTTCACCCTCGTTGCCGGGCCGCCCAATGTGCACGACATGGAGCGAGGCCGCCGCGCAGGAAACTTGCGCGACTATGCCGACCTGACCCGGTTGGCGCAGCATTTCAACTGCGTCCACATGCTCGGCAACCAGGTCTGCGCGCCGGTCGAGTTGCCGGCCAATTCGCGCCATCTCGACACCTACTTCACCAATCTGACGCTGAGCGACAAGAGTTTCCACGTCTCGGCGATCGGCCGGGGCAGGGCGCTGGACGGTATCGAGATGATGGCGATCGCGCGCGGGCTGACGCTGGACCAGTTACGGGAAGATCCCGGCATCGCCACCATCATCTCGGTCAACTCGCCGCGCCGCTTCGACGAGATGATGGCCGAGGGGCTGATGACGATGGCCGAGTTCGGCCAGTCGGTGGCGGTGACGCCGTTCACCCTGATGGGGGCGATGAGCCCGGTGACGCTGGCGGGCGCCTTGGCGCAGCAGAACGCCGAGGCGCTGTTCGGCGTCGTGCTGACGCAGTTGGTGCGACCCGGTGCGCCGGTCATGTATGGCGCCTTCACCTCCAATGTCGACATGAAGTCCGGGGCGCCGGCCTTCGGCACGCCTGAAAACACCAAGGCCAACATCGCCTCGGGGCAATTGGCCCGGCGCTACGGCCTGCCGTACCGGACAACGCCGGGCTCGGCCTCCAACGCCGCCGATGCGCAAGGCGCCTATGAGACGCTGATGGCGCTGTGGGGCGCCGTGCTCGGCCATGGCAACCTCGTCTATCACGCCGCCGGCTGGCAGGAGGGCGGGCTGACGGCGTCGTTCGAGAAGTTCATCATCGATGTCGAGATGATCCAGCACATGATGGAGTTCCTGCGGCCGATCGAAGTCAACGAGGCCGAGCTTGCCGTCGAGGCGCTGGGCGCGGTGCCGACCGGCGGCCATTTCTTCGGCGAGCCGCACACGCTGGAGCGCTACGCCACCGCCTTCTACCAGCCGATGCTGTCCAACTGGCAGAATTTCGAGGCCTGGCAGGAGGCAGGTGGGCTCGACGCAACGGCGCGCGCGACGCGGCTGTGGAAGAAGGCGCTCGAGGACTATGTCAAGCCGGCGATGGATATCGCCGTTCGTGAGGCGCTGGAGGCCTATGTGGCCAAGCGTAAGGAAGCGATCGGGCAGGGCGAGCCGTGATGCCTTCCGTCCTGATTCCACTTTCCCCTCCAATCCATTGATATCAGAGAAAAATCCATGAAGTCGCATGCAAAGGTCGTGGTCATTGGCGGCGGTGTCGTCGGGTGCTCCGTGCTGTTCCATCTCGCCCGCCATGGCTGGACCGACGTGGTGCTGCTGGAACGCGACGAACTGACCTCGGGTTCGACCTGGCACGCGGCCGGCGGCATGCATACGATCAATGGCGATCCCAATGTCGCCAAGCTGCAGAAATACACGATCAGCCTCTACAAGGAGATCGAGGAGCTGTCGGGCCAGGCCACCGGCGTGCATCTGACCGGCGGCGTGCTTCTGGCGGCGACCGAGGCGCGGCTGGACTGGCTGCGCGGCGTCGTCGCCAAGGGACGCTATCTCGGCATCGACCTGGAAGTGATTTCGCCTGCCGAGGCGGCCGAACTGATGCCGCTGATCGATCCCAAGCAATTCGTCGGCGCCGTCAGAAACAAGGAGGACGGCCATCTCGATCCCTCGGGCGTCACGCATGCCTATGCCAAGGCCGCGCGCAAGCTCGGCGCGGAGATCGAGCGCTTCACCAAGGTCGAGGACATCGTGCGGCGGCCCGACGGGATGTGGCGCGTCATCACCAACAAGGGCGAGGTGGTGGCCGAGCATGTCGTCAACGCCGGCGGCCTGTGGGCGCGCGAAGTCGGCCGCATGGTCGGGCTCGAACTGCCGGTGCTGGCCATGGAGCACATGTACCTGATCACCGAGGACATGCCGGAGGTCGCCGCCTGGAACGCCAAGACCGGCACCGAGATCATCCATGCGGTCGATTTCGACGGCGAGCTTTACCTGCGCCAGGAGCGCGGCGGCATGCTGATGGGCACCTACGAGAAGGCCAACAAGCCATGGTCCGAATACCAGACGCCATGGAATTTCGGCCATGAACTGCTCGAGCCCGACATCGACCGCATCGCGCCGTCTCTCGAGGTCGGATTCCGCCACTTCCCGGCTTTCCAGCACACCGGCATCAAGCAGATCATCAACGGGCCCTTCACCTTCGCGCCCGACGGCAACCCGCTTGTCGGGCCGGTGCGCGGCCTGCCGGGCTTCTGGGTC
This sequence comes from Mesorhizobium loti, assembly GCF_013170705.1. NCBI lineage: Bacteria > Pseudomonadati > Pseudomonadota > Alphaproteobacteria > Hyphomicrobiales > Phyllobacteriaceae > Mesorhizobium > Mesorhizobium loti. Next base: position 3,718,499 of record NZ_CP033334.1, read on the forward strand.
GCCTGCGGCGTCATGGCCGGCTTCAGCCAGGGCGGCGGCGTCGGCCTGGCACTGTCCAACTGGATGATCGAGGGAGATCCCGGCGCCGACATCTGGGCCATGGATGTGGCACGCTATGGCGACTGGGCTGGAATGGCCTACACCAATGCCAAGGTGCGCGAGAACTATTCCAGGCGGTTTTCGATCCGCTTCCCCAATGAGGAACTGCCGGCCGGACGGCCGCTGAAGACGACCCCCGTCTATGACCTCTTGTCGGCCAGGGGTGCGCAGTGGGGTGTCGCCTACGGGCTGGAAGTGCCGCTTTGGTACGCGCCGGAGGGCATCAAGGATGAGTTCTCGTGGCGGCGTTCAAGCGATTTCACCCATGTTGCGAGGGAAGTCGCAACCGTGCGCGGCGGCGTCGGTCTGGCGGAGATTTCGAGTTTCGCCAAATACAAGGTGACGGGCGAGGGGGCGGCTGCCTGGCTCGACCGGATGCTCGCCTGCAAACTGCCGAAACCCGGCCGCATGACGCTGGCCCCGATGCTGAAGGAGGACGGCAGGCTGATCGGCGATTTCACGCTGGCCAATCTGGGCGCCGATGGCTGGTTCCTCGCTGGCTCCGGCATTGCCGAGCAGTATCATATGCGCTGGTTCGAGGCGCACCTGCCTGCAGATGGCTCGGTTCATATCGAGGCGCTGGGCGCGAAACTCACCGGTCTTGCCATTGCCGGCCCGAAGGCGAGGGATGTGCTGGCCAAGGTCAGTCGCGCCGATGTCTCCAACGCGGCGTTTCCGTTCATGGCGGCGGCGAGGATGGATATCGGCATGGCGCCGTGCCTTGTCGGCCGCGTCAGCTATACCGGCGATCTCGGCTACGAGATCTGGGTGGCGCCCGAATACCAGCGCGCGGCTTATCATGCGCTGGTGGCGGCGGGCGAGGAGTTCAGCATCGGCCTGTTCGGTTCGCGCGCGCTCAACGCGCTGCGGCTGGAGAAGAACTACGGCTCATGGGGACGCGAATACCGGCCGATCTATGGGCCGCTGGAAGCCGGGCTCGACCGTTTCGTCGCCTATGGCAAGGACGCCGATTTCATAGGGAAGGCGGCGGCGCTGGCCGAGCGCAAGCAAGGCGGGAAACTGCGGCTGCGCGCCTTCATCGTCGATGCGGACGATGCCGATGTCATCGGCGACGAGCCGATCTGGTTCGGCGGGGCGGTGCGTGGCTGGGTGACGTCCGGCGGCTTCGCGCATCATTCGAAAAAGTCGGTCGCCGTCGGCTATGTGCCGAAAGAGATCGCCGACGAGAGCGACGGATTCGAGATCGAATTGCTGGGCAAGCGTCACGCGGCGCGCATCCAGGCGGCGCCGCTGTTCGATGCGAATTTCGAACGGATGCGGGGGTGAGGCTCACCCCCGCGGCATGGGCATCACGCGTTGCGGCGATTGTCGAGCGCGAAGGCGCCGGCGCCGGCGAAGACCAGATAGAGAAAGATGAAGCAGAACGAGATCGCCGCATCGCCGCTGTTGTTGACGGGGAAGAAGTCGCGCGGATAGTGCGCCATGAAATAGGCGATCGCCATCTCGCCGGCCAGAAGAAACGCGACGGGCCGCGTGAACAGGCCCAGTGCCAGCAGGCTGCCGCCGGCGAATTCGAGGATACCCGCGGTGAGCGACAGGCTGTTCAGGGCATGAGGTTGGGCGCTTAGCGGGAAGTTGAACAGTTTCTGGCTGCCATGCTCGATGAACTGCAGCGCGGTCATGATACGCAGCACGCCGAGTGCCTGCGGCTGGTATCTGGCAAGGCCTTCAAAAAGTTTCATCCGAACTCCATTTTCACCCTCCCGGCCCGGCGATAGATTATCGCCCAGCGACGGACCATTCACTTCCGTTGGCATGTCATCAACAATCGGTGATTGGAAATGTTCCCCGGTATTGCCCTTCCCATATTCTTCTCGCCTGGGTTGCATTTGTATCGCAAAGGTTGTATTAGCATAAGCGCTCTGAACAGGTGGATTTCCTTGCCATGAAAAAAGTCATCATCAGCCTATTCGCACTCGTCGCGGGCACCGGTTTCGCCGTGGCGGAGGACGCCGGCTGCGAGGCCTTCAAATGGCCGGTGACGCGGGAACAGGCGTTGTTTGCCGCGGCGCCGGCAACGCCGTCCGGAGGGACGCTGGCGGTCGGCGCGGCCGCTGACCTGGCGCTGGTGCCGGTCGACAAGGCCGCTTTCGCCGTGCCCCCTGAACATGCTCCGGGAGAGGGCACGTTTGGCGCTGTCGCCAGCGTGGCCGTGCCGCCCGAAGGCGCCATTCAGATAAGCCTGTCGGGCGAGGCGTGGATCGATGTCATCCAGGACGGCAAGGCCGTTAAATCGGCCGGCTACAGCGGGGTAAAAACCTGCCCTGGTATCCGCAAAAGCGTGCGCTTCAAGCTGGCGGCCGGCCCGGCCACCATCCAGTTCAGTGGCGCGAAAAAGGCTGAGCTGAAGGTCGCGGTGCTGACGCCGGAATAAATCGGCCGGTTGAGGCATGCGGCCCTTCGTCGGTGGTGCGAAGAAAGGCCGTCGCTTCATGCCAGCGGTGTCATAGCTTTCAGCGCACCGGCGCCATCAAGGCGAAATGCGCGCCTTGCGGGTCCTGGCATTGCACGATCCAGCTGCCGCCGGGCACCTCCATCGGCCCCATCAGGATCTTGCCGCCATTGTCGGTGACGCGTTTTGCGGCCGCGTCGATGCCGGTGACGTTGAAGTAGAACTGCCAGACCGGGACGGGGATCTGGGCAGGCTTGTTCATGATGCCGCCGCCAGATTCGGGGCCGGCCGTGAAAGTCTGGTAGATGCCCATCGGGCCCATGTCGAAATCGCCGGCGTTGGTCCAACCGAACTGGCTGGAATAGAAATCGAACGCGGCCTTCCAATCGCTGGTGTAGAGTTCGTGCCAGCCGATATGACCAGGCGTGCTGGCCGGCACGACGGGTTGGTCGGGGCCGTTCGGCTGCAGGAACATGAAGGCCGCGCCTTGCGGATCGGCGACAACGGCAAAGCGGCCGACGCCCGGAATGTCGCTGGGTTCACAGTGAACGCCGCCGCCGGCGGCTTTCACTGATTTCGTCGCGGCATCCACGTCCTTGGTCTTGATGTAACCAAGCCAGGCAGGCGGCGCGCCCATCTTTCTGACATCCTCGGGCATGGTCATCAGGCCGCCGACGCCGCGCTCGCCGACATTCATGACGATATAGCGCGGCATGCCAGGCGCCGTGTCGAAGGGCTGCGCCGTCCAGCCGACAACCTTGGTATAGAAGGCCTCGGCGGCATCGAGGTCTGATGTCATCAGCTCGTACCAGAAGAAAGGCATCGGGGATTTGGGCATGGTCGGTCTCCTCACCGTTCAGCATCGATCGTTGTCCGATCCATCGCAGGACGATCCTGGCGACGGAAATCCGACATCCGCCCGGACGAATAATGTCGACGCATGGCATGCGTTCCCGGGTTGCGCGCCCGACTTTTTTCAATTTCTCTGCGGCAAAAGAGGGGTTGTCGTTTCATGCGCCTGATGTCGCTCACGCCTGAGCTTGTCGCACTGTGCCATCGGCAGGAGGCCGATCCCGGACCGGACCCAAGCTGGACCGAGCTGAACGACGAGGATTTCCGGACCCTTGCCATGCGGCTTGCCGCTGAAGCGGACGAAGGGCCGCTCTGGGTATTCGCCTACGGGTCGCTGATCTGGAAGCCGGAATTCGAATCGGTGGAGCAAAGGCTCGCCACGGCCTTCGGCTGGCACCGCTCCTTCTGTCTCGACATGGTGCGCTGGCGCGGCAGTGCGGAGCAGCCGGGGCTGATGATGGCGCTCGAACGAGGTGGAAGGTGCAACGGCGTGATCTACCGCTTGCAGGAGGGCGAAAAACCGGCCCAGATCGAAAGGCTGCTGCGGCGCGAGATCAGCGACCATGAGAGCGTCAGCTCAGTCCGGTGGCTGCCCGTGCATACGGCGCAAGGCCCGTTGCGGGCGCTTGGTTTCTGGGTTGGCGTGAAGGGGCGGGGAACGTCGCTGGGCCAGCCACTGGACAAGGTGGCAAGCATATTGGCCAGGGCCTGCGGCCATATCGGCTCCGGCGCCGAATATCTCTACAACACTGTCAGCCATCTCGAGGCGTTCGGCATCCACGACCGCAATCTGTGGCGGCTGCAGGAGCTGGTGGCGGACGAGGTCCGGGCACTCCATGGCCGGCCGGACGACGAGCGCCACCCAGCTCGGCAAGACCAGCCGTCCTCAGCATAACATGAGTGAAAAAATCATGTTTTTATCAAACCTTTTCAGTAGCTTGCGCCGAAAATTGACCAATTGATAAAAAAATAAAACGTGCTAGCCTTCCCCAAAACAAAACATGGGGAACTGACAATGCCAGAAGGCCAGTTCAAGGAAGGTATTGCCGGCGGCCGGCTCGCGGCCGAGCAGTATGCGGATAATTTTTCCGACCTGCATCCGCCGCTCGATCACCACGAGGCGCTGGTCGAATCCGACCGCTGCTATTTCTGCTACGACGCGCCGTGCATGAACGCATGCCCGACCTCGATCGACATTCCGCTGTTCATCCGCCAGATCTCGACCGGCAATCCGATCGGCTCGGCCAAGACCATCTTCGACCAGAACATCCTTGGCGGCATGTGCGCCCGCGTGTGCCCGACCGAAACGCTGTGCGAAGAGGTCTGCGTGCGCGAGGTGGCGGAGGGCAAGCCGGTGCAGATCGGCCGCCTGCAGCGCTACGCCACCGATGTCGCGATGGCCGAGAACAAACAGTTTTATGCGCGCGCCGCGGCGACGGGGAAGACCGTTGCCGTGGTCGGCGCCGGCCCGGCCGGTCTTGCCGCCGCGCACCGGCTCGCCCGCCATGGCCATGACGTGACCATCCTGGAAGCGCGCCCGAAGGCCGGCGGCCTCAACGAGTATGGCATCGCCGCCTACAAGAGCGTCGACGATTTCGCCCAGGCCGAGGTCGACTATGTCACGGCGATCGGTGGCATCGACATCCAGAACGGCAAGGCGCTCGGCCGCGACTACCAGCTCTCCGACCTGATCCGCAATTACGACGCGGTGTTCCTCGGCATGGGGCTTGGCGGCGTCAATGCGCTGCGCGCCGATGGCGAGGATGCCGCCGGCGTCATCAACGCGGTGGAGTTCATCGCCGAACTGCGCCAGGCCGCCGATCTCGCCGGCCTGCCGGTTGGCCGCCGCGTCGTCGTCATCGGCGGCGGCATGACGGCGATCGACGCGGCCGTGCAGTCGAAGCTGCTCGGCGCCGAGGAGGTGACGATCTGTTACCGGCGCGGCCAGGAGCATATGAACGCCTCCGAGTTCGAGCAGGACCTGGCCGCCGCCAACGGTGTCACCATCCGCCACTGGCTGCAGCCGAAGCGGGTGATCGCCGAGGCCGGCAAGGTGTCGGGCATCGAACTCGAATACACGGCATTGAAGGGCGACAGGCTCGCAGGCACCGGCGAGACGCTGACGCTGGTCGCCGACCAGGTGTTCAAGGCGATCGGCCAGAGCTTTGTCCCGGCCGCCCTCAACGGCAGCGGTGCCTCGATCGAGCTCGAAGCCGGCCGTATCAAGGTCGACGCGGAAGGGCGTACCTCGCTGGCGAAAGTCTGGGCCGGCGGCGACTGCATCTTTGGTGGCGACGACCTGACCGTCTCCGCCGTGGCGCAAGGGCGCGATGCGGCGGAGAGCATACACAGGAGTCTGACGCAGGGATAAGGATCATGGCCACGGTGGAACCGGGCGTCGCCCGTCACTACGACATATCGGGTCTCGAGCAGCGCATCCTTGCCGCGCTCGCCGATACGGGCGTGGACGTTGCCCATCTAAGTGCGGGCGATCTTGAAGCGGTCGACGAATTCCACATTGGCGGCATCGCCGCCACAAGGGAACTCATCGGGCAGATGGGTTTGAAGCCTGGAGCCAGGCTGCTCGATATCGGATCGGGGGTGGGTGGTCCGGCCCGCTTTGCCGCCAACGAAGCCGGCGCTGATGTTACCGGCATCGATCTCACGCAAAGCTATGTCGACATCGCGACCAGCCTGTCGAAGCGCACGGGAATGGCCGACAGGACGCACTTCGTGCAGGGCAGCGCCTTGGACATGCCGTTCCAAAACGCCAGCTTCGACGCGGCCATGATCCTGCATGTCGGCATGAACCTTCCGGACAAGAAAAAGCTGATGAGCGAAGCCGCGCGCGTGCTCCGTCCGGGCGGCGTCTTCGCCGTTTATGATGTGATGCGGCTCAAGGGCGGCACGCTGACCTATCCGCTGCCATGGGCATCGGATGAAACCATGTCCTTCGTTGCCACGCCCGGTGACTATCGCGCGGCCGCTGCAGCCGCGGGGTTCTCGGTAACCGCCGAGCGGCCACGCGGCGCCTTTGCCATCGAATTCTTCGCCACTGTGCGTGCTCGGATGGCCGCCGCGCAAGCAGAAGGCAAAAAACCGCCGCCCGGCGTCGGCCTCATCATGGGCGAGAGCGCCCGCACCAAGATCGCCAATATCACCGCCGCGCTTGAAGGCGGCATTCTTGCACCCGTGGAACTGCTCCTTCGTCTCCGTTGAAAGGGACCTGTCATGGCTGACATCCGCAACAATTTCGTCGGCATCAAATCGCCCAATCCGTTCTGGCTGGCCTCTGCGCCGCCGACCGACAAGGCCTACAACGTCATCCGCGCCTTCAAGGCAGGATGGGGCGGCGTGGTGTGGAAGACGCTGGGCGAGGAAGGCCCGCCGGTGGTCAACGTCAACGGCCCGCGCTATGGCGCGATCTGGGGTGCGGACCGGCGCCTGCTCGGCCTCAACAACATCGAGCTGATCACAGACCGCGACCTGCAGACCAATCTGCGCGAGATGAAGCAGGTCAAGATGGATTGGCCCGACCGCGCGCTGATCGCCTCGATCATGGTGCCTTGCGTCGAGGAGAGCTGGAAATCCATCCTGCCACTGGTCGAAGAGACCGGTGCCGACGGCATCGAGCTCAATTTCGGCTGCCCGCACGGCATGTCGGAACGTGGCATGGGTGCGGCCGTCGGTCAGGTGCCGGAATATATCGAAATGGTGGTGCGCTGGTGCAAGCAGTACACGCGCATGCCCGTCATCACCAAGCTGACGCCCAACATCACGGATATCCGCAAGCCCGCGAGGGCGGCGCACGCGGGTGGCACCGACGCGGTGTCGCTGATCAACACCATCAATTCGATCACCGGTGTCGATCTCGACAGCTTCGCGCCGATGCCAACCATCGACGGCAAGGGCTCGCATGGCGGCTATTGCGGCCCGGCGGTGAAGCCGATCGCCATGAACATGGTGGCCGAAATCGCGCGCGATCCCGAGACCCGCGGCCTGCCGATCTCGGGCATTGGCGGCATTACCACCTGGCGCGACGCCGCCGAATTCCTGGCGCTTGGCGCCGGCAATGTGCAGGTGTGCACGGCGGCCATGACCTATGGCTTCAAGATCGTGCAGGAGATGATCGCCGGTCTCGAGAACTGGATGGACGAGAAGGGCCACCGCTCGCTCGACGACGTCATCGGTCGCGCCACGCCCAACGTCACCGACTGGCAGTATCTCAACCTCAACTATGTCGCCAAGGCGCGTATCGACCAGGACGCCTGCATCAAATGCGGCCGCTGCCACATCGCCTGCGAGGACACCTCGCACCAGGCGATCACCAACATGGTCAACGGCGTCAGGCATTTCGAGGTGATCGAGGCCGAGTGTGTCGGCTGCAATCTGTGCGTCAATGTCTGCCCGGTCGACAATTGCATCACCATGGAGCCGCTGGCCGCCGGGGCCATGGATGAGCGCACCGGCAAGCCGGTGTCGCCAATCTATGCCAACTGGACGACGCACCCGAACAATCCGATGGCCAAGGTGGCGGCGGAGTAGGGATTCGTCACGAGAAGGGCGCCGAGGACTCAGTAGCTCCCTGCTCCCCGTCACTATACGGGGAGAAGGTGCCGGTAGGCGGATGAGGGGCCGTGCGACCTTTGAGATGATCTGCCCGCCAGTCCCGCATTTCATGCGTCCCTGACGATCTGGCTCAAGCGCCCTGTGCGTTCGCACAGGGCGCTTTTGTATGGTCTTAGTCATCAGATCGCTAAGTTGGCGCTGCCCCTCATTGCCCTGCCGGGCATTTCTCCCCGTATAGTGACGGGGAGAAAGACGCTGTCATTTCCGATTTCGCCATCCACGTATTCTCGTTTCAAAAGCAGGGCTGCATTTTCTTATTGCAGATAAAAATTATCCACGATAAAAGATATCCATGAATTGGAGATCGGCATCATGAAGCTTGGCGAGGGCGTTGAAGCGGCCATCCACTGTGCGGCCACACTGGCCAGCGTGGACGGAAACAGCACCATGCCGGGTGCGGCTCTTGCCGAGTCCTTTGGCCTGTCGCCGAGCTATCTGCTGAAGCATCTCAACATGCTGTGCGCGGAGCGAATCCTGGAATCGGTGCCGGGACCGGCGGGCGGCTACCGGCTGGCGCGGCCGGCGGAGAGCATCACGCTGCTCGACATCGTGCTGGCCATCGAGGGGCGTGAACCGGCCTTTCGCTGCGGTGAGATCCGCCGCAACGGCCCGGTCAAGCTCGACGCCTCGGCCTATGTCAAACCCTGCGGCATCAACGCCGCGATGCTGAAAGCCGAACGCGCCTATCGGGCAGCGCTCGCCGAGACGAAGCTGTCCGACATCGTGGCGGATTACGCCGCGGAAGGGGATCCCAGATCGTACGCAGCGAGCTGCGCCTTCGTCGCGCGTCATCAACGGCCCCAGAAATCCAGTTCCACCCCGCGAAATCCAAAGCAGATGTGAAAGGACATCAAGATGAAACAGAGGATGCAATTCTTCGCCAAGGCGCCCGAGATCATGAAGGCGGTGTCGGCGCTCAACAAGGCGGTCGACGAATGCGGGCTGGAGGTGAGGCTGCTGCACCTGATCAAGCTCAGGGCCTCGCAGATCAATGGCTGTTCCTACTGTGTCGAGATGCACAGCCGCGAGGCGAGGCGCGACGGAGAGACAGAGCAGCGGCTTTATCTCGTCTCTGCCTGGAGGGAATCGCCGCTGTTCTCCGAACGTGAGCGCGCGGCCTTCGCCTGGACCGAGGCGGTGACCCTGATCGCCAACAATGGCGTATCGGACGAGCTCTATGCCCGTACGCTCGAGCATTTCTCGGACGAGGAACTCGTCAAGCTGTCGGTTGCGCTCGGCATGATCAACACCTGGAACCGGCTCTGCATCCCGTTCCACGCCATTCATCCGATGCCGGCCGCCAAGGCAGCCTGATTTTCCAGCGCCATGGGAGCGCCGCCGAGGCGGCGCTCCCACAGTTTTCAAAGGGGCGTTTGATGCCCGTCGATTTGCCTTCGACCCCGTTGTTCCTCGGCCGCCTGTTGCTCGGCGGCGCATCGTGATTGCCGCCGTGCATTGGACCTGCCGCCTATGCCGCAAACCTCAGCCCGCCATCGCAGGTCAGGACCTGGCCGGTCATGAAGCCGTTGGAGACGAGGAAGGCTATCGCCGAGGCGACATCCTCGGCGCGGCCGATCCTGCCCACGGGAGTCTTGCCGGCATATTCGGCGAAGACCGCCTGCCGCTGCTCGTCGGGCAAGAAGTCCCACCACGGCGTGTCGATGACGCCGGGCGCCACGACGTTGACGCGCAGCGGCTTCAGTTCGACCGCCAGGATCGGCGCCACGGTCAGCAACATGCCGTTGATGGCGCCGATGCCGGCGATGCCTGGCATGGCGACCTGAGCCGATACCGCCGATATGAAGGTGACCGATCCGGTCTTGCTGAGCGTCGGCAGGGCTGCCTGCAGGCAGGACAGTTGCGGCCGCACCTTCTCCTCGACGCCACTGCCTATGTCTGCAAGGTCGAGGGTCTCGAAGGGGCCAAGGCCCTTGCCGCCGCTCGCCGCCAGAACAAGATGGTCGAACGGGCCGAGGCGCTCGAAGAACTGACGCACTTCATCCGGCTTTGAAGCATCGAACGCGGCCTTTTCCGCGGCGCCGCCAAGGTTCTTCCAGGCGCCGTTGAGTTTGTCCTGGTTGCGCCCGGTGATCGTTACCTTCATGCCCGGCCCGATCAGCTTGCGCGCGGTGGCCAGGCCGATGCCGGATGAGCCGCCGATGATGACTGTGTGTTCTGTCTTGCCGGTCATGAATGTTCTTCCTTCGCTGTTGCCAGCCCGACAAGGTCGAGGCTCAAGCTCCGCAATTGCTGTCTTGCCCTGGCGTCGTAGGCCTGGGCGTCGGCGCGGGATTCGCGCAGGCCGTCGAAATAGAGGCCGCTGCGCCCTTCAAGCGCGGATGAGGTCGCGAGATTGACGATCGCGTCGGCGCCGGTTTCGACCGAACTCCATGGCGTCACCCCCGCTTGCCGGACCATGGTGGTGTTCATGTAGCTCGCCGGATGCAGCGCGTTGACGGTGACGCCGGTGCCTTTCAGCTCTTCCGCCAGATCGATGGTGAACAGGATCTGGGCCAGCTTGCTCTGGCAGTAGGCGCGCACGCCGCTATAGTTGCCGGCCAACATTACATCGCCGAAGTCGATTGCCTGCTGGCCGGCCGAAGCGACATTGACGATGCGCGCCGGCGCACTCGCCTTCAGCAACGGCAGAAGGTCCGAGGTCAGCAGGAAACCGGCGAGATAGTTGACCGCGAAGCGCAGTTCGTAGCCATCGGCGCTGACCTGCCGCTTGGCGCCGGCCGTGCCGATGCCGGCATTGTTGATGAGGATGTCGAGCCGGTCCGTTCGGGAACGCACCGCCTCGGCGAGGCGGCGAATTTCGGCCAGCGAGGCGAGGTCGGCGGCGAAGAACTCGGCCTTGCCGCCGGCGGCCTCGATTTCGGCGACCACGGCCTTGCCGCGCTTGGCATCGCGGCCGTGCACCAGCACGCGCGCGCCGGCGGCGCCCAGTCTTTGCGCCACGACGCGGCCGACGCCGTCGGTCGAGCCGGTGATGAGGATTGTCTTGTCTTGCAGGTCCATGTCCGGAGCCTCCATTTCGTCGCTCCGGCTCGAAGATCGGACATCCGGCAGGCCTCAAACAGTTCAAACTTTATCCTGGTATCAGTACTGCTATAATAAGCGTCATGGATGCTCCCTCTCATTCCGCTGAAGACAGCCGCCGGCGCGAACTCGGCGCTTTCCTGCGCTCGCGACGCGAGAGGCTGACGCCCTCGGCAACCGGTATCGCGACAGGCCTCAGGCGGCGAACGCCGGGCCTGCGCCGCGAAGAAGTGGCAATGATCGCCGGCGTCGGGACCACCTGGTACACCTGGCTGGAGCAGGGCAGGGACGTGCGCCCTTCGGTGGAGGTGCTGACGGCGCTCAGCGAGGCACTGCGGCTGGACCCGGCTGAGAAGCGGCATCTGTTCACGCTTGCCGGCCGCCAGCAGCCAGAGCGGCGGCGCATCGTGCCGGCGAAGGTCGACGGGCCCTTGCTGCACATGCTGCAAAGCCTGGTTCTGCAGCCCGCCTATGTGGTCGGCCCGCGCTGGGACGTGCTGGCCTGGAATGACGCGGCTGTTGCCATTTTCGGCGACTACGGCCTGTTGGAGGGCGACGCCCGCAACATCATCCATGGCGTTTTCACCGATCCGCACCGGCGGCATCTGCTGGTCGACTGGGAGCAGGTGGCCCGCGCTTCTCTCGCCGCGTTCCGCGCCGAGAGCGCGAAGTATGTCGGCGATCCGGATTTCGAGCGGCTGATCGCGCTGATGATGCGCTCAAGTCCCGAGTTCCGGGAATGGTGGCCGCAGCGCGACGTCGTGCACCGGCTGTCCGGCATGAAGCACCTGCGCCACCCCGCGGCCGGTCCGATGGTGTTCGAGCATATGAGCCTGTCGATCGATGACGGCTCGGACATGAAGCTGATCGTCTATACGCCGCTCGCCGAGCAGAACTCGATCGCAAAGCTGCAGACATTGCTGGACGCGCTGCCGGTCGAGCGGCGCAGCGCGTAGCGTTGTTGGCCGCAGCCCCCTCCGCTTCGTCATCCTAGGGCGGAGCAGCCGCGAAGCGGCGTCGCGGAGACCCTGGGATCCATTCCGTGACCTTGGCCGTGGAGCGCAGCGGAGCAGAATTCTGGACCGTTGCCGCGCGTCGAAGTCGCGGCATGGATTCTAGGGTCTGCGCCGCGTCGCTTCGCTCCTTGCTTCGCCCTGGAATACCGAAACCATTTAGCCCTTCGGCTTCAGCCCCTCGAGAAACAACTGCTCCAGAAACCGCGCCGCGTCCTCGAAGCGGCCGTCGCCGCCGCGGTTCGGTCCCAGCACCGCGCGGACCTGGACGTCGAAATCGGCATAGTGCTGCGTCGTCGCCCAGATCGAGAAGATCAGGTGCCAGGGGTCGGTCTTGGCGATCTTGCCGGCACGCATCCAGCCCTTGATGACGGATGCCTTCTCGTCGACCAGCGTCTTCAATTCGCCGGCCAGCAGCGGCATGATGCGCGGCGCGCCTTGCAGGATCTCGTTGGCGAACAGCCGGCTCTCGCGCGGGAAATCGCGCGCCATTTCGAGCTTGCGCCGGATGTAGCTCCTGAGCTCGGTCATGGGATCGCCGATATCATCGAGCTCGCGCAACGGCGCCAGCCAGGTGTCGAGCAGGCGCTGCATCAAAGTCTCGTGAATGTCTTCCTTGCGGCGGAAGTAATAGAGCAGGTTCGGCTTCGACATGCCGGCGGCTTCGGCGATCTGGTCTATGGTTGAGCCTCGGAAGCCGTTTGTGGAGAACACCTCGAGCGCGGCCTCCAGGATGACTTCGCGCTTTTCCTGCTGGATGCGTGTGCGGCGGGGGGCTTCCGTGCCGGTGTTCACCGTTGCGGGCCCTCGCGTTGCCAAGTCTCGTGTTCAAGGTCATCTGGACCAATTCTCTGGACCAGTTTTTCCCCAGGCTGTGGAACGCACTTCAGGAGCCGCATTTCCGCTAGTAATCCCTTGACCGCCGACAGGGCGGTGCTAACGTTTGTCCAATCGGTCAAAAATTTGCGTAGCATGAAAACGGCGCAAAGACCAAGCGTTGGACGCACCGAAACAGGTTACAAGGGGAAGTCTTGGTCATGTCCAACCGGCTGAAAGTCACGCCGAACGATCTCAGTGCATTCTGGATGCCGTTCACGGCAAACCGGCAGTTCAAGCAGGCGCCACGCATGTTCGTGTCCGCCAAGGACATGCATTACACGACCAGCGATGGCCGCAAGGTGCTGGACGGCACGGCGGGCCTGTGGTGCGTCAATGCCGGCCACTGCCGGCCGAAGATCACCGAGGCGATCCAGCACCAGGCCGCCGAACTCGACTACGCGCCTGCCTTCCAGATGGGCCATCCCATCGTGTTCGAACTGGCCAACCGCCTGGTCGACATCGCGCCCAAGGGCATGGACCACGTGTTCTTCACCAATTCCGGTTCGGAGTCGGTCGAGACCGCGCTGAAGATGGCGATCGCCTATCACCGGATGAAGGGTGAGGGCTCGCGCACCCGCCTGATCGGCCGCGAGCGCGGCTATCACGGTGTCAATTTCGGCGGTATCTCGGTCGGCGGCATCGTCACCAACCGCAAGATGTTCGGCACGCTGCTCGGCGGCGTCGACCACATGCCGCACACGCATCTGCCGGAGAAGAACGCCTTCTCCAAGGGCGTGCCGGAACATGGCGCGGAGCTCGCCAACGAGCTGGAGCGCATCGTCGCGCTGCACGACGCCTCGACCATCGCCGCTGTCATCGTCGAGCCGGTCGCCGGCTCCACCGGCGTCATCCTGCCGCCCAAGGGCTATCTGCAGAAGCTGCGCGAAATCTGCACCAAGCACGGCATCCTGCTGATCTTCGACGAGGTCATCACCGGGTTCGGCCGTCTCGGCGCGCCGTTCGCGGCCGACTATTTTGGCGTCACGCCAGATATCATGACCACGGCCAAGGGCGTCTCCAACGGCGTCATCCCGATGGGCGCGGTGTTCGTGAAGAAGGAAATCCACGACGCCTTCATGACCGGTCCCGAGCACATGATCGAGTTCTTCCACGGCTACACCTATTCGGGCAATCCGATCGCCTGTGCGGCCGCACTGGGCACGCTCGATACATACAAGGAAGAAGGCCTGCTTACCCGCGGCGAGGAACTGGCGCCTTATTGGGAAGACGCGCTGCACTCGCTGAAGGACGAGCCGCATGTCATCGACATCAGGAACATCGGCCTGATCGGCGCGATCGAACTGGCGCCGATCGCCGGCAGCCCGACCAAGCGCGCCTTCTCGGCCTTCGTCAAGGCGTTCGAACGCGGCGCGCTGATCCGCACCACCGGCGACATCATCGCGCTGTCGCCGCCGCTGATCATCACCAAGGGCCAGATCAACGAACTGATCGACCATGTGCGTGAAGTATTGAGGTCGATCGATTGAAGATCTGGGCGCGGATATCCCTCCCCCTCGAGGGGAGGGTGGCCGCGAAGCGGTCGGGTGGGGTCGGTGCGACCGGGCGCCGACCTGATCTTTTGCCGCGAGGCCGCCGTTGATGCCCGGGACTCGCGTAAGCTTCGAAATGCGCCAGAAGGCGCGCGCGCTTCGAGTTCACGCGACCAAGGGCGAATCCCTGCTCTGGTATGAACTGCGCGAGCTGAAATCGACCGGTATTAAATTCCGCCGCCAGTGCCCGATTGGAGCATACATCGTCGACTTCGCCTGTTTTGGTGTGAAGCTGGTGGTCGAAGTGGATGGCGATCTGCACGAACACGCAAAGGGCAAACGGCACGACGCTGTTCGTGATGCCTATCTGCGTTCGCTCGGGTTCGATATCTTTCGCGTTGACGAGCCCGATGTCATAAACAGCGCTTGGCATGTCGCGCAGTTGGTCAAGGGGAAGGGCGAGCTTATGTCAGGCGACCCCACCCGACCGCTTCGCGGCCACCCTCCCCTCGAGGGGGAGGGGGACGCCGCGCAATTGGAGAGGTTTTGAATGGCCGCACCCGGCGAGAATCTGCGAATCAATTCAGACCGTTTGTGGGATTCGCTGATGGAGATGGCGAAGATCGGCCCCGGCATTGCCGGCGGCAACAATCGCCAGACGGTGACCGACGAGGATGGCGAGGGTCGGCATCTGTTCAAGCGCTGGTGCGAGGCCGCCGGGCTCGAAATGGGCGTCGACGAGATGGGCACCATGTTTGCCCGCCGCGAGGGCACCGATCCCAGCCTGCCGCCGGTCTATGTCGGCAGCCATCTCGACACGCAGCCGACAGGCGGCAAATATGACGGCGTGCTCGGCGTTCTGGGCGGGCTGGAAGTCGTGCGCTCGCTCAACGATCTCGGCATCAAGACCAAACATCCGATCGTCGTCACCAACTGGACCAACGAGGAAGGCTCGCGCTTCGCACCGGCGATGATGGCGTCGGGCGTGTTCGCCGGCGTGCTCGACCAGGCCGATGTCTACGAGCACACGGACAAGAACGGCAAGAAATTCGGCGAAGAGCTGGAGCGTATCGGCTGGAAGGGCACCGAGAAGGTTGGCGATCGCAAGATCCACGCCTTCTTCGAACTGCATATCGAGCAGGGCCCGATCCTTGAGGACGAAGACATCGACATCGGTGTCGTCACCCACGGCCAGGGCCTGAAATGGCTGCAGGTGACGCTGACCGGCAAGGAGGCGCATACCGGCTCGACGCCGATGCCCAAGCGCCGCAATGCCGGGCTCGGCATGGCTCGCGTGATCGAACTGGTGCATGAGATCGCCATGGACTACCAGCCCGACGCCGTCGGCGCGGTCGGCCACATGGAGGTCTATCCCAACTCGCGCAACATCATCGCCGGCCGCACCGTCTTCACCATCGACATACGCTCGCCCGAGAAAGAAGTGCTGGACGCCATGGATGGCCGCATCCGCGAAGGCATCGACACGATCTGCGAGGCGCTGGATATCCAGTACAAGGTCGAGCAGGTCGGCCATTTCGATCCGGTCACCTTCGATGCCGGCTGCGTGAAGGCTATCCGCGATGCCGCCGAACGGCTTGGCTACACCCACCGCAACATCGTCTCGGGTGCTGGCCACGATGCCTGCTGGATCAATCGCGTGGCGCCGACCGCAATGGTGATGTGCCCCTGCGTCGATGGGCTGAGCCACAACGAGGCCGAGGAAATTACCAAGGAATGGGCGAGCGCGGGCGCCGACGTGCTGTTCCATGCTGTGGTGGAGACGGCTGTCATCGTGGAGTGAGCTTTAGACATCCAGATTCCAAACGCTGCTCACGAAGAAGCGCGAAAAGAACAAGGGAACACGAAAATGACCAAAGTCATCAAGAACGGCACCGTCGTCACCGCTGACCGCAGCTGGAAGGCCGACGTGCTGTTCAGCCACGGCAAGATCGTCGCCATCGGCTCCGACCTGCATGGCGACCATGAGTACGACGCCACCGGCTGCTATGTGATGCCGGGCGGCATCGACCCGCACACCCATCTCGAAATGCCTTTCATGGGCACCTATTCGGCCGATGATTTCGAGTCCGGCACGCGTGCGGCCCTTGCCGGCGGCACCACGATGGTGGTCGATTTCTGCCTGCCGGCGCCGCAGCAATCGCTGCTCGAAGCCTTGCAGATGTGGGACAACAAGACCTCCAAGGCGTCGTGCGACTACTCCTTTCACATGGCGATCACCTGGTGGGGCAAGCAGGTGTTCGACGAGATGGCGACCGTCGTCGACAAGGGCATCACCTCCTTCAAGCACTTCATGGCCTACAAGGGCGCGCTGATGGTGGATGACGACGAGATGTACGCGTCGTTTCAACGCTGCGCCGACCTTGGCGCGCTGCCGCTGGTGCATGCCGAGAATGGCGACGTGGTTGCTGCCCTGTCGCAGAAGCTGCTCGCCGCCGGCAACAACGGCCCCGAGGGTCACGCCTATTCACGCCCGCCGGAAGTGGAGGGCGAGGCCACGAATCGCGCCATCATGATCGCCGACATGGCCGGCGTGCCGCTCTATGTCGTGCATGTCTCCTGCGAGCAGAGCCACGAGGCCATCCGCCGGGCGCGGCAGAAGGGCATGCGCGTGTTCGGCGAGCCGCTGATCCAGCACCTGACGCTGGACGAGAGCGAGTATTTCGACAAGGACTGGGACCATGCCGCGCGGCGCGTGATGAGCCCGCCCTTCCGCAACAGACTGCACCAGGATTCGCTGTGGGCCGGCCTGCAGGCCGGGTCGCTGCAGGTGGTGGCGACCGACCATTGCGCCTTCACCACCAAGCAGAAGCGCTTCGGCGTCGGCGATTTCACCAAGATACCGAACGGCACCGGTGGGCTCGAGGACCGTTTGCCGGTGCTGTGGACCAAGGGCGTCAACACCGGGCGGCTGACGATGAACGAGTTCGTCGCGGTGACCTCGACCAACATCGCAAAAATCCTCAACATGTATCCGAAAAAGGGCGCCATCGTTGAAGGTGCTGACGCCGACATCATCGTCTGGGATCCGAAGCGCAAGAAGACGATCGCAGCCAAGAAGCAGCAGTCCGTCATCGACTATAATGTCTTCGAAGGCGTCGAGGTGACCGGCCTGCCACGCTTCGTCTTCTCGCGCGGCGAACTGTCGATCGAGGAGACCGAGGTGAAGGCCAGGCCCGGCCACGGCCAGTTCGTCGGGCGCGAGCCGAACGCCGCGGTCAACCGCGCGCTGTCGACGTGGAAGGAGATCACCGCGCCGCGCAAGGTGGAACGCACAGGCATCCCGGCGACGGGGGTTTGAGATGCGGCGCGGGGGACTTCTTGTCAGCGCTTTTATGGTTCTGGCGGCAAGCCAGGCGACGGCGGCCGGCATCGACCTCAGCAAGCCTTATGGCAACAAGTCCGGTTGCATCAACAAGAACGGCCAAGAGGTCTATGCCGAGGACATGCTGCTTCTGACCAGCGAGGCATTCGTCACGGTGGCGAGCGCTTGCACCTTCACCGAAAAAAAGGTCCAGGCCGACGGGTCGCTGGTTGTGAAGGCCAGTTGCCAGGCGGAGGGCGAGGAGGGCGAGACGCCCGGCCAGTTCACCATCAGGAAGAGCGCCAAGAACGCGAAGAGATTGGTGATCGCCGATGAGGACGGCAACGTCATGGGCGAAGTCTCTCGGTGCAAATGACGGCACGAGCCTTTGCGTCGACTTCAGGCGACCAGCGCATCCAGTTCCGGCAGCAGGACGACGCTTTCCTGTTCGTTGGGATCGGTGCGGGCAATGACGGCCGAAGACGGGGCGTTGCTCAGATTGGCCGGCAGATGCGGCACGCCGGCTGGAATGTAGAAGAGGTCACCAGCCTTGACGACGATGTGGTGTTCGAGCCGGTCGCCATACCAAGTATGGACCTCGCCGGAGAGCACATAGATCGCCGTCTCATGGCTCTCGTGCAGATGCGCCTTGGCGCGGGCGCCGGGCGGCATGGTGAGAACGTGCATGCAGATGCCGGAGGAGCCGACCGATTCCGTGGCAATGCCGGCGAAATAGGTCAAACCCTGCTTGCCTTCATAAGTGCTTTCAGGGCGGATAAGATGGCAAGTGGGTTTGGGCGACATCGGGGAACTCCGGGCGTCGATTTGAGTGGGACAAGACCAATGGGACTGGGCGAGTGGAAAACAACATCGCTATAAAAGCAATCGGAATCCGGACGGCGCCGCAGGGGCGGGAACAGGCAGGCGGCAGCCGATGACCGGAATTTCGCCAGCCGTCGTCGCGGCAAGCAAACTTGGCCTCACCTTCCAGACCAATGACGGACCGGTCCAGGCGCTGTCCAATGTCGACCTGACCATCGGCAAGGGAGAATTCGTCTCCTTCATCGGGCCGTCGGGTTGCGGCAAGACCACGCTGCTGCGCGTCATCGCCGACCTGGAGAAACCGACATCGGGGACGATCTCGGTCAACGGCATGACCGCGGAGCAGGCCCGCGAGAAGCGCGCCTATGGCTATGTCTTTCAGGCCGCGGCGCTGTTTCCGTGGCGCACGATCGAACGCAATGTCGCGCTGCCACTGGAGATCATGGGCCTCTCCAGGGCGGAGCAGGCGGAGCGCATCAAGCGCACGCTCGACCTCGTCAACCTCTCGGGCTTCGAGAAGAAATACCCCTGGCAGCTTTCCGGCGGCATGCAGCAGCGCGCCTCGATCGCGCGTGCGCTCGCCTTCGACGCCGACCTCTTGTTGATGGACGAGCCATTCGGCGCGCTGGACGAGATCGTGCGCGACCATCTCAATGAGCAATTGCTGCAACTGTGGGCGCGCACCAACAAGACCATCTGCTTCGTCACCCACTCCATTCCGGAAGCCGTCTACCTCTCGACGCGCATCGTGGTCATGTCACCGCGCCCGGGGCGTGTCAGCGACATCATCGAATCGACACTGCCGAAGGAGCGGCCGCTCGACATCCGCGAAACGCCGGAGTTTCTGGCGATCGCCGCGCGCGTGCGCGATGGTCTGCGGGCAGGGCACAGCTATGATGATTGAGTGCCCTCGCCAGAGAACGTCCTACGCGTTCGTCATCCTAGGGCGGAGCGGCGCGAAGCGTCGCGCAGACCCTAGGATCCATGCCGTGACGTCGGGCGAGGGGTCAAACCGGCGGAGAACGGCTTCCAGCCGCGGTCGCGCAAAGGGTGCCGTGTTCCGCACCGTTGCGGAACATAGAGGTAACGGCATGGATCCTAGGGTCTGCGCCGCGTCGCTTCGCTCCTTGCTTCGCCCTAGGATGACGAAGAAACAGGTGGTCGTCCTCCGCTTCGCTCCGGCCATCCTCTCCCCGGCGGGGAGAGGAGAGGGGGAGCGCTAGATGGACTCCTTCCGCGACAAGCTCGTCCCTGTCACCTCGATCCTGGCCGGCGTGGTCGTGCTCTGGTACGTCATGGCCGTCATCCTCAACACGCCATTCCAGCGCGATCTCGACACTCGTGCCAACGAAACCCCCGGCACGGTCGAATTCATCGGCAAGACGCTGGCCCAGCCGAAGCCGACGCTCCCGGCGCCGCATCAGGTGGCGGTGAATTTCTTTGAAAACACCTTCCTGCGGCCCATCAATTCGAACCGCAGCCTCGTCTACAACGCCTGGGTGACGCTGTCGTCGACACTGCTCGGCTTCGCCTTCGGCACCGCGCTCGGCATAATCATCGCCGTGGGCATCGTGCATGTGGCGACGCTGGACCGCAGCCTGATGCCGTGGATCATCGCTTCGCAGACCATTCCGATCCTTGCGGTGGCGCCGATGATCATCGTCGTGCTGGCGGCGATCGGCATCACCGGCCTGATCCCGAAAGCGATGATCTCGACCTATCTGTCGTTCTTCCCGGTGACCGTCGGCATGGTGAAGGGATTGCGCTCGCCCGAGATCATGCATCTCGACCTGATGCACACCTACAATGCAAGCCGTGCGCAGACCTTCTGGAAATTGCGTGTCCCGGCCTCGGTGCCGTTCCTGTTCACCTCGATGAAGGTGGCGGTGGCGGCAAGCCTGGTCGGCGCCATCGTCGGCGAACTGCCTACCGGCGCGGTCGCCGGCATCGGCGCCAAGCTGCTCGCCGGCGCCTATTACAGCCAGTCCATCGACATCTGGTCGGCGCTGGTTGCGGGTTCCATCGTGGCGGCACTTCTGGTCATGGTGGTCGGCATTGCCGGCCGCCTCGTCGACCGCGCCATGGGCGGGAGGCCGGCATGAACTGGTTGAAACCCTCCTGGCAAGCGGTGCTGGCGATCCTGCTCTGCCTGATCGCGGTCGCCCTCGGCGCGATGTCGAAGCCGGAAGCGGCAGCGCTCGCGGACCCGACAGCGAGCATCAACTATCCCTATCTCGGAACCAAGGGTTTGATGCTCGGCCTGGCGATCGTGGCGGCACTGATCTCGATGATCAGGATTCCACCGCTTGCAGAGGCGGTCGTGCTGTTTGTCGGCGCCCATCTCGTTGCCTGGCTGCTGATCTCGGGCATCGCGGGGTTCGAAGGCACGGCACTGGCACCTTATTTCCTGCTGCTCGCGGCCGCCTGGCTGCTTGGCTGGCGCTGCGTGGCGGTGCTGTCCAGCCTTCGTCCGATGAGGAGCTTGGCCCGCAACGCGCTGCGGCTGATCATCCCGGCCATATTCGGCGCCTGGATCCTGATCATCTGGGAAGCGGTGACGCGCGGCGCAGGCATCCCCTTCATCCTGCTGCCGCCGCCCAGCGCCATCGGCGCGCGCATCGCGAGCTCGCTGCCGGTGCTCGGCGCCGATGTCCGGCAGACCATCTTCAAGGCGGTGCTCTTCGGTTATGTCGTCGGCAGCGGCGCCGGTTTCATCACCGCGATCCTCGCCGACCGCGTGCCGTTCCTGCGGCGCGGGCTCTTGCCGATCGGCAACATGGTCTCGGCACTGCCGATCATCGGCGTGGCGCCGATCATGGTGATGTGGTTCGGCTTCGACTGGCAGTCCAAGGCGGCTGTCGTCATCATCATGACCTTCTTCCCGATGCTGGTGAACACGGTCGCCGGCCTGGCCGCCTCCGGCCATATGGAACGCGACCTGATGCGCACCTATGCGTCGGGTTACTGGCCGACGCTGATCAAGCTCAGGCTGCCGGCGGCGGCCCCCTTCATCTTCAACGCGCTGAAGATCAACTCGACGCTGGCGCTGATCGGCGCCATCGTCGCCGAGTTCTTCGGCACGCCCGTGGTCGGCATGGGCTTCCGCATCTCGACCGAGGTCGGGCGGATGAACATCGACATGGTCTGGGCCGAAATCGCAGTTGCAGCACTTGCGGGTTCGGTCTTTTATGGCGTGGTCGCTCTTGTCGAAAGAGCCGTCACGTTTTGGCATCCCTCTGTCCGTGGTGGATAGGGGCGGTGGGTTTAAGGGCACTAACTTCAGAGGGTAAAAGAATGAAAAAACTGATTATTCCCGTTCTGGCCGGCGCGATGTCGCTGGCCGCGTTCCAGGCGATGGCCGCCGACAAGGTGACGTTGCAGTTGAAATGGGTCACGCAGGCCCAGTTTGCCGGCTACTATGTCGCCAAGGCCAAGGGTTTCTACGAGGCCGAGGGTCTCGACGTCGACATCAAGCCGGGCGGCCCGGACATTGCGCCCGAGCAGGTGATCGCCGGCGGCGGCGCCGACGTGATCGTCGACTGGATGGGCGGCGCACTGGCCGCGCGCGAAAAGGGTGTGCCGCTGGTCAACATTGCCCAGCCGTTCAAGAAGGCCGGCATGGAACTGGTCTGCCCGAAGGACGGCCCGATCAAGACCGAAGCCGACTTCAAGGGCCACACGCTCGGTGTCTGGTTCTTCGGCAACGAATATCCGTTCTACGCCTGGATGAACAAGCTTGGCCTGAAGACCGACGGCGGCCCGGACGGCGTCACGGTCTTGAAGCAGAGCTTTGACGTGCAGCCGCTGATCCAGAAGCAGGCGGATTGCATCTCGGTCATGACCTACAATGAGTACTGGCAGCTGATCGACGCCGGCTACAAGCCGGAACAGCTGACCGTGTTCAACTACTCGGCGATGGGCAACGACCTGCTCGAGGACGGGCTCTATGCCTCGGAAGACAAGCTCAAGGACCCGGCCTTCGAGGACAAGATGGTTCGTTTCGTGCGCGCCTCGATGAAGGGCTGGAAATATGCCGTCGACAACAATGACGAAGCCGCCGGCATCGTCATGGACGGCGGCGGCCAGGACGAGAACCACCAGAAGCGGATGATGAGCGAAGTCGCCAAGCTGATCGACAATGCCGATGGCAAGCTCGACCCGGCGACCTACGAGCGCACCGCCAAGGCGCTGCTCGACCAGAAGATCATCACCAAGGAGCCGAAAGGCGCCTACACGACGGCGATCACCGACAAGGCGATCAAATAATGGGCCTGTGGGAGCGTGATCCCGGAAAGATCATGCTCAAACGACCAGATGGAACGGCGCCTCAGAGGCGCCGTTCCTTTATGGTGTTCATGACGAAGCTGGTTTCGATCGAGGCGACGCATTTCAGCCGCGCGATCTTTTCCTTGATGAAGCGCTCATACTGTTCCAGGCTGCCGGTCACCACCTTCAGCACATAGTCGCGCGAACCGGTAACGAGGTGGCACTCCAACACCTCTTCCCAGCCGCGGATCGCCTCCTCGAACATGACGATCTCGTCCTCGTTCTGCCGGCTGAGCCGGATGGTGGCGATGGCGACCATGCTCCAGCCGAAGGCGGCGGGGTCGACCAGCGTTGTGTAGCCCCTGATGACGCCGGTCTCCTCCAGCCGCCGCACACGCCTGAGGCAAGGCGACGGCGACAGGCCGATGCGCTCGGCAAGCTCGTTGTTGGTGATGCGGGCATCCGCCCGCAATTCCCTGAGAATCCTGAGGTCGAAGTCGTCGGCTATCTTCTGCTGCACTTTCGCTCTCTCGCGGCAAATTGTTGCCGACATGCAGCCATGCAAGCCCAGGAATAGCAAGGACTGGCTGATCGGGATCGCATAAATTGCGGCGGAATACCCCTCGAAAAACAGGAAGAGTCATGACCGCGCCGCGCCCGTCGAAAACCCATATCGGCAACCACAAGCTCCATCCGGAGACGCTGATGCTGAGCTACGGCTTCGATCCGCAACTTTCGGAGGGCGCGGTCAAGCCGCCGGTGTTCCTGACCTCGACCTTCGTGTTCAAATCGGCGGAAGAGGGACGCGACTTCTTCGACTACACATCCGGCCGCAAGGAGCCGCCGAGCGGCACGGTGTCGGGCCTGGTCTATTCGCGCTTCAACCATCCCAACAGCGAGATCGTCGAGGATCGGCTGGCGGTCTATGAGGGGAGGGATGCCTGCATCCTGTTCTCATCCGGCATGTCGGCGATCGCCACGACGCTGCTCGCCTATGCCCGCCCGGGCGATGTCATCCTGCATTCGCAGCCGCTCTATGGCGGCACCGAGACGCTGCTCACGCGCACGCTTTCCGGATTCGGCATCGGCGCAGTCGGCTTTGCCGACGGTGTCGACGAGAAAGCGGTGCGCGCCGCGGCCGATGCCGCGGTGGCGAAGGGCCGTGTTTCGGTCATTTTGATCGAGACGCCATCGAACCCGACCAACAGCCTGGTCGACATTGCGCTGATCAAGACGATCGCCGACGAGATCGGTGCCGGGCAGCGCTCAAGGCCGATCATCGTCTGCGACAACACGCTGCTCGGTCCCGTCTTCCAGCGGCCGATCGAGCACGGCGCCGACGTCTCGGTCTATTCGCTGACCAAATATGTCGGCGGCCATTCCGACCTGATCGCGGGCGCGGCCATGGGCAGCAAGGCGGTCACCAAGCCGATCAAGGCGCTGCGTGGCGCGATCGGCACGCAGCTCGACCCGCATTCCTGCTGGATGCTCGGCCGTTCGCTTGAGACGCTGTCGATCCGCATGGAGCGGGCTAACGACAATGCGCGCCTGGTCGCCGAATTCCTGCGCGATCACGCCAAGGTCGAGAAGGTGCATTATCTGCCGTTCCTGGGCGAGGATACGCCGGCTGGCCGCACCTACAGGGCGCAATGCAGCGGCGCCGGCTCGACCTTCTCTTTCGACATCAGGGGCGGTGAGAAGGCGGCCTTCGCCTTCCTCAACGCCCTGCAGATCTTCAAGCTGGCGGTAAGCCTCGGCGGCACGGAATCGCTCGCCAGCCACCCGGCGGCGATGACCCACTCCGGCATTCCCTTCGACGTGCGACAGCGCATCGGGGTGCTCGAGACCACGGTCAGGCTGTCGATCGGCGTCGAACATCCGGACGATCTGATCGCCGACCTGACGCAGGCGCTGGCGGCGGTCTGACAGCCACTCTTCCGACTTTCGGAAAAGGGCGAGCGATCGCCTCTTTTGCTGCTTTCCCGGTCACAAAACCGTGTGCAGGGAAACATTGGACCGTCCAACCGTTCCAGTTGAGGCATGCGCGCGACGGGGGCTCGCGACGCATGCGACAGCCACGGAGGTCCTTAATGCGCACATATTCCATCTTGCCGGTACTTTCGGCGTTGGCCATTTCGACCGCTTTCTTCTTCGCGTCCCCGGCCATGGCCGAGGTGGTGAAGTACAAGGCGACGCTCGATGGCAGCCAACAGAGCCCGCCCGTAACCACCAAGGGCAAGGGCACCGCCACGCTCACCTTCGACACCACCAAGAAGAAGCTCAGCTGGAACGTGAAATATTCCGGCCTCAGCGGACCGGCTGTTGCAGCGCATATTCACGGCCCGGCGGCGATGGGTGCGAATGCCGCTCCCGTCATCCCGTTCAAAGGCAAGCTCAAGAGCCCGATCAAGGGGTCCGCGACGCTGACGGACGCACAGGCTGCCGACCTTGCGGCCGGCAATTATTATGTCAACGTCCACACCGCCGCCAACAAGGATGGCGAGATCCGCGGCCAGATCGAGGCAGCGAAGTAGCGAAAGCACTTCAAAAAGGGGCTGATATCAGCCCCTTTTTGAATCACGCCTTGTCGCGGATCTGAGTCAGCGTGCGCGTCGGCGTGATGGCTTCCGGATCGAGCCTGATTTCGACGATCGCCGGCTTGCCGCTGGCGCGGGCTCGCTCGAAGGCGGGCGCGAAATCAGCCGTCTTCTCGACTGTCTCGCCATGGCCGCCATAGGCGCGGGCCAGCGATGCGAAATCGGGGTTCTTGAGGCCGGTGGCGACGACACGGCCGGGATATTCGCGCTCCTGGTGCATGCGGATCGTGCCGTAGATGCCGTTGTTGACGACGATGACGACGATCGGCAGGTCATATTGCACGGCGGTGGCGAATTCCTGGCCGTTCATCAGGAAGCAGCCGTCGCCGGCAAAAGCGATCACGGTGCGCTCCGGGAACAGCGCCTTGGCGGCGACGGCGGCCGGGGTGCCATAGCCCATCGAACCCG
The DNA here is from genome assembly GCF_013170705.1 of Mesorhizobium loti. Lineage (NCBI taxonomy): Bacteria > Pseudomonadati > Pseudomonadota > Alphaproteobacteria > Hyphomicrobiales > Phyllobacteriaceae > Mesorhizobium > Mesorhizobium loti. The sequence goes on from NZ_CP033334.1 coordinate 3,744,331, forward strand.
ATGTCGGCGCTGCTTGTGTGCCGAAGCGGCGGGAGCGGTGGAAGCGATGCACCCAGGTGGCGTAGTTGCCGGCGCCGTTGGTGAGAATGGCATCGTCGGGAAGTACCTTCTCCAGATAGTTCATGATCGGCCCCATCTGGACCGTGCCGGGGCCGGTTTCCGGTGGTGTCGACCATTCGAGATAGGCGGCGTGCAGTTTCGCCGGCTCGTCCTCCCAGCCTGGTGTCGCGGCCGGTCTGCGCTTGGCGAAAGCCTCGACGAAAGCCGAGGGCGAGGCGTTGATCGCCAGCGTCGGCCGATAGACGCGGCCGAGTTCGCCGGCATCGGCGTGAACATGGACCAGCGCCTGGTCGGGGTAGGGGCTTTTCAGCAAGGTGTAGTCCGAAGACGGCATTTCGCCCATGCGGCCGCCGATCAGCAGCACGAGGTCTGCCTGTTTGATGGCGTTGGCCAGTTTCGGATTGATGCCGATGCCGACATCGCCGGCATAGTTCGGGTGCAGATGATCGAACAGCATCTGCCGTCGGAAGGAACAGCCGACCGGCAGCGACCATGTCTCTGATATGGCGCGCATGTGCGCCACGGCTTCCTCATTCCAGCGCGTGCCGCCGAGAATGACGAACGGGCGCTTGGCGCCGTTAAGCAGCATCTCCAGCGCGTCGAGTTCGGCCGCGCCGGGATATGTCTCGACCGGCGTGTGGGGAAGTGCCTCCGGCGCCTCGACCACGCTGGTCAGCATGTCCTCGGGCAGCGAGATGACCACCGGGCCGGGACGTCCCGATGTCGCCACGGCGAAAGCGCGAGTGACCAATTCCGGGATGCGCGAGGCATCGTCGATCTCGACCACCCATTTGGCGATGTCGCCGAAGAACCTCTTATAGTCCACCTCCTGGAACGCCTCCCGTTCCTTGGCGTGGCTGGCGACCTGGCCGATGAACAGGATGAGCGGGACCGAATCCTGCATGGCGATGTGGATGCCGGCCGAGGCGTTGGTGGCGCCGGGGCCGCGGGTGACGAAGCAGATGCCGGGCTTGCCGGTCAGCCTGCCCTGGCAGTCCGCCATCATCGCCGCGCCACCTTCCTGGCGGCAGACGATGGTGCGGATCGCCGAGTCGTGCAGCGCGTCGAGCACCGCGAGATAGGATTCGCCCGGCACGCAGAACATGCGGTCGGTGCCGTTCGCTTCCAGCGCTTCGACGATCAGTTGTCCACCAGTCTTCATTTGCCTGATCTCTCCAGCTCAGCGAGGATTTCGTCGGTATGTTCGCCTAGGCGCGGCGAAGGGCGTTCATAGACCAGCGGCGTGCCCGACATCACCATCGGCGCGCGCACGGAAGGCAGACGGTTGCCATGGCCGTCGTCGAGGTCGAGCCGCATGCCGCGCGCGATCGTCTGCGGGTCGGCGAACATCTGGCCGATCGTGTTGATCGGGCTCGCCGGCACGCCGGCGGCTTCGAGCTTTGCCAGCAGCGGATCGCGATCAAGTATGCTCAGCGCCTCGATGATGCGCGCGCGCAGCTCGACCCGGTTGGCGACCCGGGCGGGGTTGGTGGCGAAGTCGGGATTGACGAACAGATCGTCCAGCCCTACGGCGGCACAGAATTTCTGGAATTGGCCGTCATTGCCGACCGCCAGGATGATGTGGCCGTCACGGACCGGCACCACCTCGTAAGGCGCGATGTTCATATGCGCATTGCCCATCTGCACCGGTGACTTGCCGGAGACGAGATAGTTGAGGTTCTGATTTCCGAGCGCCGAGATCTGCGTGTCGAACAGCGCCATGTCGATGTGCTGGCCTTGGCCGGTCTGGTCGGCCTGCCGCAGCGCGGCCTGGATGGCGATGACCGAATAAAGCCCGGTGAAGATGTCCGAGATGGCGACGCCGGCCTTTTGCGGTTCACGGCCGGGCTCGCCGGTGATCGACATCATGCCGGCCATGGCCTGGATGATGAAGTCGTAGCCGGCGCGTGGCGCATACGGGCCGTTCTGGCCAAACCCGGTGATCGAGCAATAGACGAGGCGCGGGTTGATCTGACGCAGGCTGTCATGGTCGAGCCCGTATTTCCTGAGCCCGCCGAGCTTGAAATTCTCGATCAGCACATCCGATGTGGCGACCAGCCGGCGGATGGTTTGCGCACCCTCAGGCGTCGAAAGGTCGATGGCGATGGAGCGCTTGCCGCGATTACAGGAATGGTAATAGGCGGCCGACAGGTTCTCGCCGTCATGGCTCATGACGAAGGGCGGGCCCCATTTGCGGGTGTCGTCGCCGCCGTCGGGGCTTTCGACCTTGATGACATCGGCGCCGAGATCGGCGAGCAACTGTCCAGCCCAGGGGCCGGCCAGGATGCGGGCGAGTTCGATGACGCGGACGCCTTTCAGCGGGGGTTCAGCCATAAATCACCATGATTGCGGCAATCACCGTGATTGCCGCGAGAGCAGAGGCTCTACCAAGACCGGCAAGGGCTGTCACGGCCCTTGCAATAGGCCAATCGGTCACGCCTTCAGGGCACCGTCGGCCCAAGCGGCGAAATCGTCCATGATGAGGTCGCGGTTCACCTCGTTCAGGCTTTCGTGGCGGGTGTCGGCGTAAACCTTTGAAACGAGATTCGAAAAGCCCATCCTGAGCATGCGGTTGGCAAGGTGGGTGATGCCCTTGCCGTAGTCCGAAGCGGGGTCTTTCTCGCCGCCGACGATCGCGACCGGAAGGTCGCGCCGCACGCTCGTGAACCCGGCATCCTTGCCGCCGTTCATCGCCATGGAGACCACATCGTGCCACATCGACACCGAGGCGTCCCAGCCGCACAGCGGATCGGCGATGTATTTCGCCACCTCGGCCTCGTCGCGCGACAACCAGTCGAACGGCGTGCGGTGGTTGGGCACCGCCTTGCCCCAGGCCTGGAAGGTGAGTTTCGGCAGCAGGCGCGATGGGACGTCGGAGCCCAGCCGCATCCGTTCCCAGGCAAGGATGCCGAGCGCTACCTGCCCAAGCCGCCCTTGCGAGAAGTTGCCGTTCCAGATCGCGGCGGCATGGACACGCGGCGAGTGGCTCAAAAGGTAGTTCAGCGCTATCGACGCGCCCATCGAATGACCGAAAAGGATGACCGGCAGATCAGGGCATTCGCTGGCGATCAGGTCATGGATGGTATCGACGTCGGCGATCACCTTGGCTGGGCCATCCTTGTCGGCGAACTTGCCGAGCGGCGCGTCGGGCGCCTTGGTCGCGCCATGGCCGCGATGATCGTGGACATAGGCGTGGAGGCCGCGCGCGGCCAGGAAATCGGCGAAACCGGCATAGCGCGCGGCGTGTTCGGCCAGTCCATGATTGATCTGGACGACGGCACGTGGCCGGCCATCGGCATGCCTGACGAGGAGATTGAGATCGGCCCCGGTCGGTGAGCGGACCATGCGTTGTTGACTGAAAGGCATGGCCGCCTGTTCTCTCCCCCATTTATCGTTGTTGGTTTTGTTTGCGCCGGCGCCGGTTGCGCGTCAATCCACAGCAACTGCTTTTGCGCGACGATGTTTCTTGCGTTTGGCCAGCAAAACATCGCAATTCTGACATGGAGACAGCTTCAGTCTGTCGCCCACTTTCTTCAGCCGGGGATTCTCATGCGAATTGGTGTTGTTTTCGGATTGGCCATGCTGGCGGTATCGCTGGCCGGCGCGGCACATGCCGACGTCAAGATGAGCGGCACTTTCGTCGCCGACGCTGCCTGTCCGGCAACGCAAGCCATCAAAAACGGCAAGAATCCCGGCAATGTCTCGACCGATGCCGGACAGAGCTACCAGCTGCTGGCCGGCAACAAGGACGCGCCGACACATTATCTGATCCTGGTGCCGGGTGCCGATCCGGAGCGCCGCTGGGTGAAGGTCAGTTGCGGCCATCTGTCGGGCAGCAGTGCCGCGACGGTGCCGGCTGCACCTGGCGGACAAGGCAAGCCCGCCGCCTCGGGCAAGCCCGAATATGTCTTCGCGCTGAGCTGGCAGCCGGCTTTTTGCGAGACCAAGTCGAACAAGACCGAATGCAAGGCGCAGAACCCGAACGAGTTCGATGCCACCAATTTCACCCTGCACGGCCTGTGGCCGCAGCCGAACGGCAATTTCTATTGCCAGGTGGCGGCCAACGACAAGGCCAACGACAATCCGGCTCACTGGAAGGACCTGCCGCCGGTCAATCTGGACGCTGGCACCCGCAAGGAGCTCGACCAGGTGATGCCGGGGACGGCCTCCCAGCTGGAACGGCATGAGTGGATCAAGCACGGCACCTGCTACGGCAAGAGCCAGCAGGAGTATTTTGCGGATGCGCTCAGCCTGATGCGGCAGGTCAACAGCTCGCCGGTGCGCGATCTCTTCGTCAAGAATATTGGCGGCAAGCTGACGGCGGACCAGATCCGCGGCGCCTTCGACACCGCGTTCGGCGCGGGAGCAGGCGACCGCGTGCGGGTGTCCTGCGTCATCGATCCCACGAGCGGCCGGCGGCTGATCGGCGAACTGACGCTTGGCCTTGCCGGCCCGATCGGCCCGAACGCTTCGCTCAAGGACCTGCTGCTGGCCTCGGTGCCGACCAACAAGGCCGGTTGCCCGACCGGCACCGTCGACGCGATCGGGTTCCAGTAAGCGCCGCCCGAACGGCCGTCGCCTGCCCGTGACCGGCGCTAGATTTGCCCCGACTTGGTCCAAGCGACCGCCATATCGGCCTCGGGGCCGCCTGGCTCGCCGACGACGCGATCACGCCCGGTCGACTTCGCCTTGTAGAGGCGCTGGTCGGCGAGCGCGAACAGATCGGCAAGGCAGCGGGTCGTTTCGCCGACGGTTGAAACCCCGGCGCTGACGGTCAGCTCGAAGCGGCTGGTGACGGCCGATGCCTTGACCGCGTAGCGGATGCTTTCGCCAAACAGCCTGGCGACCGAATGCGGGCGCGAACTCAGGACGGCGAATTCCTCGCCGCCGATCCTGAACACCTGGTCTTCGGCGCTGGCCACCTCGCGAAGCAGGGTCGCAACCGTCTTCAGCACCTTGTCGCCCTCGGCATGGCCGAAACGGTCGTTGATCGACTTGAAATGGTCGACATCGATGATCAGCAGGCTGAGCGGCCTCGCCGTGCGCAGGCTGATCTCGACCGCGGCTTCCCCGTCAGCATCGAAGCGGCCGCGATGCAGCAGGCCGGTCAGGCCGTCGCGGCCGACATGCTCGACCAGTGCTTCGTAGCGCTCGCGGTATGTCAGCGTCTGGAAAATATCGGTCAGCCCACGCGGCAGCGGAATGTCGCGCTCCTCGAACCATCTGAGGTAAGCCACGAGCATGCCGCTGAAGGCCAGGGCCGCGGCCATCTTGGCGAACCAGCCGCCGAGGAAGACATCGATCGGCGCGCCGGCAACGAAATGCAGCGCGGTGAAGAAACCCGCCTGGTCGAAGGTCAGCACGCAGGCGACGCAAATCAGGATGCGTGCGAACTGTGCCTCGCGCAGATACCGGCCAAGCTTTTCATAGATCAGGATGATGAGGATGGCGTCGATGAACAGCAGCGTCGTGCCCCACACCATCAGCCAGCCCATCTCGTCGATGAAGCCGATGTCGGGCAGCCGGCCATCGGGCAGCGGCGCTATGGCGTGCAGGCGCAAGAGCAGCACCAGCCCGATCATCAGCGCATTGCCGAGCAGCAGGCCGTAGATCGGCTGGCGTACGGTGGCGGCGTCCTCCTTCATGTAGAGCAGGAGGAGCATCACCAGCTTGCCCGAAAACAGCACCGCCGAGCCCGGCGAAACCATGCCGAATGGCAAGGCGACATAAAAGACGCTGGCGAGATAGGTTTCCAGGAAGTGCATGACGCCGAGCGCGCAGACGAAAACGCCCAGACCAATGCGCTTCCTGAAGCGAAAAAGCGTCACCATGACGCTGAAGTAGACGATCGCTTCGGCAAGGAGCAGGAAACTGTTCAGCAATGCCGTCGATCCGCTCTCTTTCCAGGAATCGCGGCCAGCCGGCGATTCCACCCCGATCCTCTTTTGACGCGGAAGGGTTAACCGGAGCTTTCAGCGGCTCGTTGCCGATGGAAAACTTCAGGAGGCGGCGCGCACTTAGTTCGTGTGGTCGGCTTGATCTGGCAAAAGCGATTGCCGTTCGCCGCCGCATCGCCTACATAGCGGCCAACCTCCATTCAAATCGACAATTCAGTCAGTTTCAGGGAAAGCGCGCGTGGCACGCCAGTTCATCTATCACATGTCCGGCCTGTCGAAGGCCTATGGCACCAAGAAGGTGCTCGATAACGTTCATCTGTCCTTCTACCCGGACGCCAAGATCGGCATTCTCGGGCCGAACGGCTCGGGCAAGTCGACGATCCTGCGCATCATGGCCGGGCTCGACAAGGAGTTCCAGGGCGAGGCATGGCTGGCCGAAGGCGCCACCGTCGGCTACCTGGCGCAGGAGCCGCATCTCGACAACTCCAAGACCGTGCGTGAAAACGTCATGGACGGCGTCGGCAGGAAGACCGCCATCATCGAGCGCTACAACGAGCTGATGATGAACTATTCCGACGAGACGGCGGACGAGTCCGCCAAGCTCCAGGACGAGATGGACCGGCTCAACCTTTGGGATCTCGACCAGCAGGTCGAGATGGCGATGGACGCGCTGCAATGTCCGCCGCCTGACTCCGAAGTCACCAACCTGTCGGGCGGCGAGCGCCGCCGCGTGGCGCTCTGCCGGCTGCTGCTCGAACAGCCCGACCTGCTGCTGCTCGACGAACCGACCAACCATCTCGACGCCGAGACCACGGCGTGGCTCGAAAAGCACCTGCGCGACTATCCGGGCTCGGTGCTGATCATCACCCACGACCGCTACTTCCTCGACAATGTCACCGGCTGGATCCTCGAACTCGACCGCGGCCGCGGCATTCCCTACGAGGGCAACTACACCAGATATCTCGACGCCAAGGCCAAGCGCCTGATCCAGGAAGGCCGCGAGGACGACGCCCGCCAGAAGTCGATCTGGCGCGAGCGCGAATGGATCCAGTCGAGCCCGAAGGCACGCCAGACCAAGTCGAAGGCGCGTATCAAGGCCTATGAGGAACTGGTCGAGCAGTCGCAGAACCGCAAGCCGACCGATACGCAGATCGTCATTCCCTCGAGCGAGCGCCTCGGCAATGTGGTCATCGAGGTCGAAGGCCTCAACAAGGGCTTTGACGACGAGCTTCTGATCGAGAACCTGTCGTTCCGGCTGCCGCCAGGCGGCATCGTCGGCGTCATCGGCCCGAACGGCGCCGGCAAGACGACGCTGTTCAAGATGTTTACCGGCCAGGAAAAGCCGGATGCAGGCACCGTGCGCATCGGCGAGACGGTCAAGCTGGGCTATGTCGACCAGAGCCGCGATGCACTGGATGGGAATAAGACCGTGTGGGAAGAAATCTCCGGCGGCGCCGAAATCATCAAGCTCGGCAAGCACGAGATCAACAGCCGCGCCTATTGCTCGTCCTTCAACTTCCGTGGCGGCGACCAGCAGCAGAAGGTCGGCAACCTCTCCGGCGGCCAGCGCAACCGCGTGCATCTGGCCAAGATGTTGAAGAATGGCGGCAACGTCCTGCTGCTCGACGAACCGACCAACGACCTCGACACCGAAACGCTGGGAGCGCTGGAAGACGCGCTCGAAGCCTATGCCGGCTGCGCCGTCATCATCAGCCACGATCGCATGTTCCTCGACCGCATGGCGACCCACATGCTGGCCTTCGAAGGCGATGCGCATGTCGAATGGTTCGAAGGCAATTTCGAGGAATATGAGAAGGACAAGCTGCGGCGCCTGGGCGCCGAAGCGGCGGCCCCGCACCGCATGACTCACAAGCGGCTGACGCGGTAGGGGACCATAGGGGCGGCGAATTCTCAAACCACATGAGGAGTTCAAATGGCTGACTGGTCCGCCGCCCAATATCTGAAATTCGAGGATGAGCGCACGCGGCCCGCGCGCGACCTGGCGGCACAGGTGCCGGTCGATTTCCCGCGCCGGGTCGTCGACATCGGCTGCGGACCGGGCAATTCCACCGAGCTCCTGGTCGAGCGCTGGCCGGATGCGCAGGTGAGCGGTTTCGACACCTCTCCCGACATGATCGAGAAGGCGAGGGCGCGCCTGCCCAATGTCAGCTTCGACCTCGCCGATGCTTCGACATGGCGGCCGGCCGAGCCGGTCAATGTCATCTTTGCCAATGCGGTGTTCCAGTGGCTGCCCGAGCACCCTTCGGTGTTTCAGCGGCTGATGGGCTTCCTCGCGCCCGGCGGTGCGCTGGCGATCCAGATGCCCGACAATATGGCCGAGGATTCGCATCGGCTGATGCGTGAGACCGCCGCCGAAATGCCGTTTGCGGCAAGGATAAAGGGCGCGGCGCGCGCGCCGCTGCCGCCGGTGTCGTTCTACTACGACCTGTTGTCGCCGCTCAGCGACCGGCTCGATATCTGGCACACCATCTACAATCATCCGCTGGCCGATGCCGAAGCGATCGTCGAGTGGGTCAAGGCGACCGGGCTGAAGCCGTTCCTCGATCCGCTGGAGGCGGAAGAGCGCAAGCTGTTCCTCGACAGCTACACGGCCAAGATCGCCAAGGCCTATCCCAGGACGGCAAACGGCAAGGTTTTGCTACGCTTCCCGCGAATTTTCATAGTCGCCAAAAGGGCCGGCTAGGAAAGAATTATCCACTTTTCTTGGGCCCTGACGCGGCCGCTTGACCCGGTTTGACCGCCATGCCAACTCATCGCGCGGGCGACGATGGCCCGCATGGCAGGGGGGAGTGATGACTTTGAAAAGATTGCTTTGCGGCGGTGGCGTATGCGCGGCGGCACTTCTGGCGTTTTCGGTTTCGGCCGAAGCCAAGCGGGCGCGCTGCTTCACCACGGATGACGGGTATTTTCCCTGCAGCTACCGCATGATCGACGATGCGGGCAGCTTCCGCATCTCGGCGCCGGGCTATCCGACCTATGTGCTGGAGATCGACGGGCCGGGTTTTGCCTATGGCTACGTCAATCTCGGCCGCCGCAACGTGCCGTTGCCGGGACAGTATGTGCGCAGCCGCGACGACGGCGCCTGCTGGAACAACCCGCAGACGAACACCAAGCTGTGCGCCTGGTGAAAGCGGGTCAGGCCGGCCTGAAACCTTGCTTTAAGCCGGCGTAAACCGGCCGGATGAGAAAAGTGTTGCGCCGAAGCGTTTCGGCGCCCACATGAAGCCGCAACGCCTGCGGATGGGACGGACTGAAACATGCATCGCGTCATCATCAGCGGCATCGGCGCTGAAATTCCTGAAGCTGTCATCACCAATGAAGAGCTGGTCGAGAGCTTCAACAGCTGGGTCGACACCGAGAACGCACGCCGCCAGGTCACCGGTGAGGCGCTGCTGCAGAAATCCGACAGCGACTTCATCGTTCATGCCTCGGGTGTGAAATCCCGTCATGTGATCGAGCGCGAAGGCATACTCGATCCAACCCGCATGGCGCCGCGCATTCCGGCGCGGCCCGACGATGCGCTGTCGCTGGAAGCGGAATTCGGCATCGCCTCGGCCAGGAAGGCGCTCGACCACGCCGGGCTTGAGCCGTCGCAGATCGACCTGATCATCTGCTCGGCTTCCCACCACCAGCGGCCCTATCCGGCGATCGCCATCGAAATGCAGGAAGCGCTGGGGACAAGGGGCGCGGGCTTCGACATGGGGCTTGGCTGTTCCTCCGCCGCCGCGGCCCTGCACATGGCCGTCAATCTGGTGCGCTCGGGCGCGCACAAGCGCATCCTGGTGACCACGCCGGAAATCATCACCGGCCATCTCAATTTCCGCGACCGGCAGACGCATTTCATCTTCGGCGACGCCTCGGTTTCGCTGGTGGTGGAGGGACTTGCCAAGGGCGACAAACGGCCGGGACGCTTCGAGGTGTTGGACACACGCATCTGGACGCAGATGTCGAACAACATCCGCACCAATCTCGGCTATCACACGCGCACCGCCCAGGACGATCCCTACATGATCAACCTGGAAGGCAATTTGATCAAGCAGGTCGGCAACAAGGTGTTCAAGGAAGTCACCGTCGCCGGCCAGAAGTTCATCGTCGAATTCCTGGCCGAGCACGGGCTGACCCCTCAGGCGGTCCGGCGCTTCTGGCTGCATCAGGCCAATGCGCGCATGAATGCCATGATCCTGAAGCTCTCCTTTGGCCACGACGTCGATCATGACCGTGCGCCGATGGTGCTGGAGCGGCTGGGCAACACCGCGGGCGCCGGGGCCATCGTGGCGCTGTCGGAGAACCATGCCGACATGAAGCCCGGCGATTTCGGCTTGATCTGCGCCTTCGGCGCGGGGTATTCGATAGGCGGCGCGCTCATCCGAATGCTCTAAGCAACGTCGCGGTGATGCCGGCCTGAAAGACCATTCGGACTTTCGTCCTCAGCGGGCCGCTTCGCGCCGTCTTCCACTCCGTTTCAACCTGACCTGACCCTCGCACAGCCTGTGTCGGGGGTATCTCAACTTGGAGCAACGCGATCCCGTTTCAGAAAGGAGAGTTCCAATGGCCGATGCACGATGCAGCTGCGGTGCCCTCACGCTCACGCTGACAGGCCCACCAAAGCTGGTTGTCGCCTGCCACTGTCTCGATTGCCAGCGCCGAACCGGCGCGCCCTTCGGCGTCGGCGCCTTTTATCCGGCTGATGCTGTCGCCATCTCTGGAACCGCGAAGGAATTCACCCGCGATGCGGCAAGCGGCGGCAAGGTCCGCAACTGCTTTTGTCCGAACTGCGGATCGACCGTCTGCTGGAGGGCCGACAGGCTGCCGTCAATGATCGGCGTCGCCGTCGGCGCGCTTTCGGATCCGAAATATCCTTCGCCAGCGCGGTCGATCTTCGAGCAGTCGAAACATGATTGGGTTCAAATCGGCGGCGCCGTCGACCATTTTCGGGAAAGCAGCGCGGCTAGAGCGTGTTTCACTTACATTGAAGCATATCCAGCGTTGACGAGATAGTTGGCGCATTCAGCGGGTTGAAAGCTTTCGAGGAGTGTTCCGATACGTCGCCATGTGGCCTCGACGGTCCGTTCTGAAGCCTTTCGCATGAGGTGCTTGAGCTTGGCGAAGACCTGCTCGATCGGGTTTAGGTCTGGACTGTAGGGTGGCAGGTAGAAAAGCTTGGCTCCGGCCGCGCGAATGGCACGACGAATGGCTTGCCCCTTGTGACTTCCAAGATTGTCCATGACGACGATGTCACCGGGCGAGAGCGTCGGCACGAGGAACTGCTCAACCCAGGCCGCAAAGCTTGCACCGTTGATGGGACCATCAATGACGCAGGGCGCGTCGATGCGCTCGCAGCGCAGCGCGGCCAGGAAGGTCAGCGTGCGCCATTTGCCATGCGGAGCCTTGGCGACCAATCGGTGCCCACGAGGCCCCCAGCCTCGTAGCGGCGCCATGTTGGTTTTTGCCCAGGTTTCGTCGATGAACACCAGGCGCCGTGGATCAAGCCTGCCTTGATACTTCCTCCATTGCGCCCGGCGCCGCGCAATCGCCGGCCTGTCCTGCTCGCTGGCGAACAGCGTTTTTTTTGAAGCTGAACCCGGCCTCCTTCAGCACCCGCCACACCGACACCGGGGCTGCCACGATGCCGCGCTCGGCAAGCTCCGCCGACAGCGCTCGCACGCTCACATGCGACTGTGAGGCTACCCGCTCCAGCAGCCACACGCGATGTGGCTCCAAATCCCGGCCGGATTGACGCCCCATGCGCAACGCCGATGCGCTTCCGCTCAATCGTTGGCGTTGCGACCACTTCACAACACTCGCCACGCTCACCCCGAACAATGCAGCCGTTTCCCGGCATGTCCGGCCAGCCGCAACCGCTGCCGCAACGCGCTCACGAAGATCGTTTGAATAGGGTCTTGGCATCCGATGCTGGCCTCCGCCCAGCCAGCATCTTGAATCACAAAATCACCTCGGCGTGAATCCCAACCGATTCAAATCAACAGCAACACGCTCTAGAAGATCGGACTAAGCGGCGCTCCAACGTGTCAGGCCGGTGTGAAGGGCACCAGCATCGGCACTCGCCGTGCGTAATCGTCATAGGCGGGGCCAAGTTCGCCGCGCAGGAAGCGTTCCTCGAGCCTTGCCTTCATGACGACGCCGATGATGAGCAGGGCCGCGCCGGCAACACCCCAGACCGTCCCCTTTGCCGCCATGGTGGCGAGCACCGCCAACAGCAGCCCCGTATAAATCGGATGCCGGACCAGGCCATAGGGGCCCGTGTCGACGATGCGATGGTCTGCCTTGGCAGTGACCGAGGCCGACCACAACCTGCCCAGATGAATGCGCGCCCACCACGAGAAGATCAGCCCGACGGCGATCAGGGCAATGCAAGCCCAGGCCTCTGCGAGGGTTGGGGTCCACAATCTCAACCTGCCTTCGTAGCCGTGCGCCGGAACGAACAGCAGGACGGTGCCGGCCAGCCAGAAGACACGATAGCGGGCCTCGGCCCTAATAGTGGCGCGTTTTTGAACTGGATCAGCCCACGCTGCGGCCGCAATCCACGTGAGCACCCAAATCAGCCAGAGCAGCGTGATTGCCGTCACCGGTCGCATGCCGAACCTCCGGTCCTTGTTTCATGCAGGTCGTTCTCCCAAAGCCGGGATCCATTTTTGAGCGACATGCATCCGAGCACCATGAAAGCGATCCGACGCGGCGGCAATGCGGCGCCAATTCCATTTCCGGTAAGAAGGTCGTGATCCTTGTCCTCACTCGCTGGAACAGCTGAACATCCATTGCACGCCATAGGCGTCGACCAGCATGCCGAAACTGCTTCCCCAATATTGCCGCGCCACGGGCACGGTGATGCGGCCGCCAGCGGCCATGCGTTGGAAAAGCTCCCGCATGGCGGCCAGATCGTCGAATTCCAGCATCATGGCGGAGCCTTTCATCGGCTCCGCATCGTCATTGTCGGAGGCATGAAACAGCACACCGGGACCTTCGAAGCGGGCATGCAGGATCTTTCCACGCATGGCTTCGGTGCGAACCGGCATTCCGTTGTCGCCCCAGCGCAACAGGATGGTTGCCCGGCCGAGCCCGCACTCTTCGTAGAAGGCCAGTGCCGGCTCGCAGTTGGTGGTGAAGAACAGCGAAGGGGAGAGCCGCATCCTGTCGTTCCCCATCGGTTCAGTGCGCCGCGGCGGTGACGGCGGCGACAAGCGCATCGCTCGTATATTGCCTGTCGCCGATGCCCCAGCCGCCGTCGGGCGCGTTGACGATGTTGATCCAGGTATTTTCGGGCTTGTGCTCCGGGACGCAGAGATCGGCGACAATCCCGGCGGCAGTGGTGATGAAGGCCTTGCGGGCTTCAACCGAGCCAAGGCCGATATTGGGTAATTTCAACTCCACCATGACGACAGGCCGGTTGGCACCGCCGGCATAGATGTGGCGGGACGGCAGGACATGGACCGTGCCGCCGACGATCGACGTGAGGAAGGAATTGCCCGTAGCGCCGGAGGCATCGATCAGGGCGTCGCTGAGGCGCGGCAGGATTTCGCGCTCTCCGGCCTCTGTCAGTACACCTTCCGGCGCGGTCACGGTGATTGGCATCTGGGCTCTCCTTGTCCTCGGGTTGCACGGCCTTGCTTGACGGATCGCCTTCCGGCTTGCCATGTTTCGTATCAATTGTTACGTTATGCGAGACAGGCGAGTCAACGGGTTTCGTATCGATCGCTATGGATAAATTGGAAAGGGCAAGGGGTGGTCGTCCCCGTGCGTTCGACCCCGACCGGGCACTGGATGCGGCGATGCACCTGTTCTGGGAGCATGGCTATGAGGCGACGTCGCTTGCCATGCTGCGTGAGGCGATGGGGCTGACGCCGCCGCAGATTTACAATGCTTTCACCGACAAGGAGACCTTGTTCCGCAAGGCGCTGACACGCTACCACGAGACCGAGATAGGGTTTGCGCTGGAGGCGCTGAGTGCGCCGGTACCGACGCGCGAGGCGATCCGGCGGTTGCTCATGGGGGCGGCGGAGGCCTATTCCAGGCCCGGCAAGCCGGGCGGATGCCTGTTCGTCAGCGGCGCGCTGGCGGCCTCGCCGCAGGCGCAAGGCATCGCGGATGAACTCAAGGCCTATCGCAAGGCGAGCGAGGCGGCGATCGCGCAGCGGCTGGCCAGGGGCAGGGCAGCGGGTGAACTGCCGCAAGAGCTCTCCGTCGAGAGTCTCGCCAAATACATTGCCGGCGTCATGAATGGCATGTCGATCCAGGCGCGCGACGGCGCATCGGCCGAAGAGTTGCGCCTTTTGGCCCAAACCGCTCTTGCGGCTCTGCCGGCTGAAGAGCAAAAACGGGAGGCATGATTCAAGGACGGAACGCCATGCTGGATCTCTTCCCCGAGGCCGAAAAGCCGGTCGAAATCATCCCGGCAAAGAAGCTTTCCGCCCGCGCGGCCGCGCTTTATGCCGCGCCGCCGGGTCATTTCCAGACACGCCCGGTGAAGGAATTGCGGCTGGGCTTCGACGGCATATGGGGCGATTTCCATGCCGGCGCGACGCGGCGTTCGGGAGGACGCGAACCCTGGTATCCGCGCGGCACCGAAATGCGCAACGAGCGGCAAGTGTCGATCGTGGCCGGGGATGAACTGGCCATTGTCGCCGAGCGGATGGGGCTGGCCGAGATCAGGCCGGAATGGATCGGCGCCAATCTGGTGATCGAAGGCGTGCCACATCTGTCGATGCTGCCGGCTGGCACGCTGCTGTTCTTCAAGGATGGTGTCACCCTCAAGGTCGACGCCCAGAACGGACCATGCCGCATCGCCGGGCGGTCAATTGCTCAAAATTCCGGGATGGCCGACATCGAAGCTGGCGCATTGTTGTTCCCGAAAGCGGCGAAGCGGCTGCGGGGCGTGGTCGCCTGGGTCGAGAAGCCGGGAACGATCAAGGCCGGCGAAGAGATTTCCGCGCGGGTGCCGGAGCAGTGGATCTATCGGGCCTGAGAGCAAGGGCTACGCCGCCCTTGGGCGGCGTAGCAAAAGTGCCGGGCCTCAGCCCTTGCGGTTCTTGTTGGCGCCTTGCGCCATGACGGACACGTGGTCCCACCTGTCCCAGGTGGCGAGGCGGTTGGCGTATTCCTGGCGGATCATCGGCAGGCCGCCATCGCCGAAGAACACGCGCAGCGGCGGCTCGGCGGCGTCGACGATGGCCAGCATCGCCGGGCCGGTCGCCTCGGGATCGCCGGCGACCGAGTTGGCGCGGCGCTCGGCCATCTTGGCACGGGCAGGCGCATAGGCCTCGATGGGCTTGGAGACCTTGGCGGAGGCGCCGGACCAGTCGGTGGAAAAGCCACCCGGCTCGACCAGCGTGACATGAATGCCGAACTCCGCGACCTCGATGCTGAGTGACTGGCTGAAGGCTTCCAGCGCCCATTTCGAGGCGTGGTAGAGGCCGAGCGAGGCAAAGGCATTGACGCCGCCGATCGACGAGATCTGGATGATGTGGCCGGACCTCTGCGACCGCATGATCGGCAGGGCTGCCTGCGTGACCCAGAGCGCGCCGAACACATTGGTTTCGATCTGGTCGCGGGCTTCCTGTTCGCTGACTTCCTCGATGGCGCCGAAATGGCCATAGCCGGCATTGTTGATGACCACGTCGAGCCGGCCGAAGCGCTTGTGCGCCTCGGCGATGGCGGCGTCGACAGCTTTCTTGTCGGTGACGTCCAGCTTTATCGCGGCAATGTTGTCACCATATTTCTCGACCAGATCGGCGAGCGTGCCGGCGTCACGGGCGGTCGCGGCAACGCGGTCGCCACGCGCCAATGCGGCCTCGGCCCAGACGCGGCCAAAACCCTTCGACGATCCGGTGATGAACCAAACCTTTGATGTCATGATGTGGGATCCTTGCCCCTGAGGGCGCGATTTTAGCGAAAGCGGAGGCTTCTCCGCTTTCGCGCATATACAGTCTGTCCCCTGATTTTCCAGAGGCGAGGGGAAATCTTTTTGAACAGGACGGCCCGGTATCAGGGATATTTCACGGGGCTCGACCACGCCGGATGATCGTGCTTTCGCCAATAGAGCGCCATCAGCCGGCTGGTGACGGGTCCGACCTTGCCATCGGCGATGGCCGCGCCGTCGATCCGCGTCACCGGCATGATGCCGCCGGCGGTCGAGGTGATGAAGACCTCGTCGGCCGCCTTTAGCGCGGCGACGCTGATATCGGCAGCCTCGGCGGTGAGCCCTTCCTCGCCACAGAGATCGAAAACGGTGCGGCGGGTGATGCCGGGCAGCACGCCGATGGCCGGCGTCGACAGTCTCCCATCCTTGACGCAGAAGACGTTGAAGCCCGGGCCCTCGGCGACATTGCCGTTGAAGTCGAGAATGAGCGCGGTCTCGGCGTCGCGGTCATAGGCATCGTAGAGGCCGCGCACCAGGTCGAGCCAGTGATAGTTCTTGATCGCGGGATCGATCGAAGCCGGCGGGATACGCACCTTGTCGCTGATGGCGACGTGCAGGCCGCGCCGCAACTGCTCGGCATTGGCGACCGAGCCGAACTGGACCGCGAAAGCCATGAAGCGGTTGATCGCCTGGCGCGGATCGCGGCTGAAGGTCGGCGAGGCGCCGCGAGTGCACAGCATCTCGACATAGGCGGCGCGATGGCCCGACAACGCGACGCAATTGTGCAGGATCTCGGCCACGCCTTCGCGATCGAAGGGGATCGTCATGCGCAGCTTTTCGAGTCCGCCGAAGAAGCGGTCGAGATGCAGGTCAAGCCGGAAGAAGCGGCCGTCCCAGACATGCACCGTATCGTAGGTGGCGTCCGAGTGCAGAAATCCCCAATCCAGCACCGACACCTTAGCCTGCGACATCGGCAGGTACTGACCATCGAGGAAAGCGATGCCATCGGGATAGGAATGCGGGTCGACATGGCGATCGCCAACCAGCGGCAGTCGCGCCGGGTCCTCTGTTGCCTTCGTCCGGGTCATCGCGGCCTCCTCTCGCACAAGGCGGATCTGCAGGCTATCGGCGCCGGACAGAAGCGATAGAGCCAGCCATCAGGCGCTGTTCGTCCTCCATGATCTGGCCGATACACCGGATTGGAGTTGCCCTATGATCCGGCAGCTTGGAATGGGAGGGGATATGGTCAGGCTTGGGACCGTCATCGCAACCATGATGATTTTCGCCGTGGCGGGCGAAGCCAGTGCGCAATGCGTAAAACAAGGCGACGAACTCTGCCCTGGCCGGTGATGCCGGCGCCGACTGGTCGATCGCCATGACGATCAGGGACGATGGCGCATCGATCGATTATCCGTCACTCGGCTGCGGCGGGTCGCTGTCGCAGACGTCGCGGGATGAGACATCCGCTGAGTTCCATGAAAGCATCACTTACGGCCAGGACAAATGCATCGATGGCGGCGACATCACCGTCCGGGTTTTCAAGGGGAACCTGTCCTGGACCTGGGTGGGCCAGGCTGACGGCCAGCCCTACAATGCGGTTGCCGTGCTGAAGCGAAAATAAACAGACCCTGCCGCCTCACTCATCCTCGTCGTCGGCGTCGAGCAGGCGTGTCGCCCGCCAGCGGGTGAGTACCATGTTGGTCTGCTCGATGACGAAGAAGCGTGCGGAGTCGCGGTCATAGCCCTCGGCCAGCAGTTTTTCGTAATCGGTGTGCATGTGGCGGATGTGGGCGATCGTCGCCAGCCACACCGCGATCGTCGGCGGCAAGGTCTTCATATGCACCGAGCCGGCGTCAGCGCGGATCTTTTCCATGTCGGCGTAAGGCGCCAGCGGCAGGAGCGCCGTCAGTGCCTTGGCGATGGCGCGGCGGCGGCCGGTCGGCGCCGTCATCGCTCCTCGCGCCCTTCCATGGTCGCCTCCGGTACGGCGTCGGTCGAGGCGAAGTAAGGCTTGATGTCGATGACCGGGGTGCCGTCGAGCGCATCGATGGCGTCGATATCGATACGCCCGGCGGCGATATCGAGCCCGACAAGTTTTGCCACATGCAGGCCGATCGGGTTCGGCCGGGCAGGGGAGCGCAGGCCGAATACGCCTTTTGCTTCAGCCGCATGGCGCGGTTTCTGAACAATCAGATTCCGCGGCGCGTGATGCAGCCAGGACAGGATGACGACGTGGCTGGCGCGCTCAAGGCCCTGCAAGCCGCCGCGATAGGGCGCGTCGATGGTCAGCACCGCCGGCCGGCCGGCTTCGCGGGCCGCGCGCATGTTTTTCGGGCAGGTCTCGCGTGTGGTCCATGGCGAGGCGATGCGGCCAATGAAGACGACGCCGCCATCCGCGGGCATTGCAGCCGGGTCCTGTTCCAGCCTCTGCTCACCTTCGCGCGCCTCGAACATCTCACGCGGTGCGGTCATTCTGCCATCTCTGTGTTGGTGCCAGTCCCAAGACCGCTACACGTTTTTGGGCGATATGCACCGGGAAATCACGCATGCGGCATTTTCTTGTCCGGAAGCGACATAGCGCTTGCAAGGTTTTGAAAATCGACATAAACATATGTTTATATCTTTTTCAAATCTGATGCGCTGAAAGAAAAGAGAATACGCGGATGCATGTCTCGCTCGACACCATGGTGGATACGCTGAAGGCGGCGGCCGAATCCAGCCGCCTGCGCATATTGGCACTGTTGTCGCGCGGCGACCTCACCGTTTCCGATCTTACCGAAATTCTCGGCCAGTCGCAGCCGCGCGTCTCGCGGCACCTGAAGCTCTTGCTGGAGGCCGGGCTGATCGGCCGTTACCAGGAGGGGTCGTGGGCTTTCTTCCGCCTGTCGGATGCCGATTCCGCGCGGGACTTTGTCATGGGGCTGGTTTCCAGCATTCGCGGCGCCGATCCGCAGGTCGAGCGCGATCTCGAGCGCCTGGCCTCGGTCAAGCGCAAGCGGCAGGACCGGGCGGCGGAGTATTTTTCCGTGAATGCCGCAAGCTGGGACCATATCCGCTCGCTGCATGTGCCGGATCGTGCGGTCGAGGCCGCGATGCTGAAGCTGGTCGGCAAGCGGCCGTTCCAGTCGATGCTGGACCTCGGCACCGGCACCGGCCGGCTGCTCGAAATCTTCTCGCCGCTCTACCGGCGCGGCGTCGGCATCGACATGTCGCGCGAAATGCTGACCGTTGCGCGCGCCAATCTCGACAAGGCCGGCGTTTCCAACGCGCAGGTGCGGCAGGGCGATATCTTCTCGCCGCCGGTGGAGCGTGACGCCTTCGATCTCGTCACCATCCACCAGGTGCTGCACTATCTCGACGATCCCGCCCGCGCCATCCACGAAGCAGCGCGGCTGTTGCGCCCGTCGGGCCGGCTGGTCATCGTCGACTTCGCGCCGCACACGCTGGAATTCCTGCGTGACGAGCACGCGCATGTCAGGCTCGGCTTTTCCGACCGGCAGATCGGCGAGTGGTTTGCCGAGGCGGGCCTCGATCTCGAGGATGCCCAGGAGTTCGAGCCGCGGGGCGGCAACGAGGCCAGGCTCACAGTCAAGCTGTGGCTTGGCCGCGACCGGCGCCTGCTGATCGCCGATCCTGCCAATGACAGCCAGCAGAGCAAAGTAAGTTCGATAGGGGAAATCGCCTGATGAACCAGTTCCGCTTTTCCCGCCGCCCCGACATTGGCGACAAGGTCCGGGTTTCCTTCGAATTCTTCCCGCCCAAGAACGACGAGATGGAGGCGCGCCTCTGGGATACGGTCACGCGGCTGGAGCCGCTGAAGCCGAAATTCGTTTCGGTGACCTACGGCGCCGGCGGCTCGACGCGCGAGCGCACGGCGCGCACCATCAGCCGTATCCTGAACGAGACGAACCTCACGCCGGCCGCGCACATGACCTGCGTCGACGCGGCCCGCCATCAGGTGGACGCCGTGATCCAGGAATTCGCCGATATGGGCGTGAAGCGCTTCGTCGCCTTGCGCGGCGATCCGGCCGCTGGCGTGGGCACCGCCTATCGCCCGCATCCGGACGGCTATGCCAACGGTGCGGAACTGGTGGGAGCGCTGAAGGACGCCGGCGATTTCGACATTTCGGTCTCGGCCTATCCGGAGAAGCATCCGGAAAGTCCTGACTTCGCCACCGATATCGACATGCTGAAGCGCAAGGTCGACAATGGCGCGACACGGGCGATCACCCAGTTCTTCTTCGACAATGATCTCTACGAGCGCTATGTCGAGCGCGCGCGCCGCGCCGGCATCTACATCCCGATCGTGCCCGGCATCCTGCCGGTGCACAATTTCACCCAGGTCGCCAATTTCTCGGCGCGCTGCGGCGCGCTGGTGCCGGCATGGCTGGCGGAGCGCTTCGACGGCCTGCAGAACGACCCGCAGACCCATGCGCTGGTGGCATCGGCGGTCGCCGCCGAGCAAGTGCTGGACCTGGTCGAGCGCGGCGTCGGCGACTTCCACTTCTACACGATGAACCGCGCCGACCTCGTCTTTGCCATCTGCCACATGATCGGCATCCGCTCGCACGAGGCGGAGGTGGCGGGTTCGGCTGCCGCGTGAGGCAGGGCCAAAAGCAAAAGGCCGGGTAAAACCCGGCCTTTCGAATTGCTTGGACTATCTGGTGCTGGTCTTCCCCGTTTTGGCGGGTTCAGGGAAGGACGCCCATAATGAGGGCGCCGATGAAAGCAAACGCAGCACAAATCATCAATGCGTTGATTGGCCTCGTAAGTCCCATGACATAGCCTCCTCTTAAAGAGCTATGCCTAGGAGTCTAGGTTCATTTGTGCCACAGGCAAGCGGAAAATGTGCTGCATTGCGACGTAATTGCCAGATTTGCGACGTCGGTTTTGCCGTTAGCCGTTGAAACTTCTGGGCAAAAACCCGCTTCAGACCTGTGAATAAATTGTGGCGGGATGGTGTCGCGAGCGTGTCATGGCAGCGCTACCGTCACGAAGTCGATTTCGATTTTCGCGCCAATGCGGTTCAGCCTACCGCCTTCCAAGCACGCGTCCGTCGATTGTGAGAAGACCAAGTCCGATCAGCACCACGCCGCCGATCTCGAACAACTCCAGGCGTTCGCCGAGGAACAGAAAACCGAGCAGCATGGCGCTGGCCGGAACGATCAGCGTGACCAGCGAAGCGTTGGTGGCGCCGGCGGAGGCAACGAGGTTGAAATAGAGGATATAGGCAAAGGCGGTGGACAGGAGAGCCAGTGCCAGCACCGCCGCCCAGACCGGCGGCGAGGCCGAGAACAGTCCGGCCGGGCCGTATGTGAAGAGCACAATGGGGATCATGATGATGGTCGAGGCGGTCAGTTGCCCGGTGGCGATGACCGGCGAGGGCACGCCCTTGAACCGGCGGGCGATCATCAGCGCAATGCCATAGGACAGCGAGGCGCCGATCAGCGCGAATTTCGCCCAGACCGGGCCGCCAAGCCCGGCGAGCAGGCCAGGACCGATCATCACGGCGGTGCCGGCAACGCCGAGCGCGATGCCCGCGAGCTTGTTCCAGGAAAGCTTTTCGTCCGATGTCATCGCGTTGGCGAGGATCAGCGTCCAGAACGGCGTGGTTGCGTTGAGCACCGAGGCGACGCCGGCGCCAAGCTCGGTCTGGCCGGCGAAGATCAGCGAGAAGGGGACGACGTTGTTGGTGAAGGCCAGCAGGAAGAACAGGCCGGCATGCGGAAGCGCAAGGCGGAACGAGGGGCCGCGCAGGCCGAGATAGAGCTGCAGCGCGATCGCCGCGATGGCGACGCGAAACAGCACCAGCACCAGCGGATGAAGTTCGGCCACGGCGATGCGAGCGAAGAAGAACGAGCCACCCCAGATCGCGCCGAGCAGCAGCAATTGCCCCCAGTCGGCAAGCGTCATCGGTCCGCGCGGTGCTGATGTCGCGGCTATTGCCATGTCTATCGTCCTCCCCCAAGACAGGCCGTAATGCCGGCCCGGATGCAAGCCGGTCAGACACAAGGCATATCCGTTCCGGCGACAAGGGCCACCCGAAACCTGATCGGCGGCAAACGATGCCGCCAAAAATTAGCGCCGCTGCGTCAAAGGCACGAGACACAGAATTGTTTTCATTAGCCGCTAGCTTGGATTAATTGTGCGCAGGCTGAAGTCGAGGATTCGTCAATGCAGCGATTCGAGAATGCCCGCGAGGCGGCTCTGGCGCTTCGCCCGGACGATCCCGTCTATTGCTTCCGCCCGCGGGTGCTGAAGGCCGATGCCAGGCAGTTCATGGGTATGTTTCCCGGCAAGACCGCCTATGCGGTCAAGACCAATGGCGAGCAGATCGTGCTGAAGACGCTGGTCGAGGCCGGCGTCACCGCCTTCGACGTCGCTTCACCCGGCGAATTCGCGGCCGTGCGCGCCGTCTCGCCCGATGCCGAGATGCTCTACATGCACCCGGTCAAGGCGCAGTCGGATATCAAGCTGGCGCTGGAGAAATACGGCATCCGCGTCATCTCGCTCGACCATGAGGACGAGATCACCAAGCTGACCCGGGTGGTGCGGGCACTCGACATCGACCCGGGCTCGGTCAGCGTGTTCGTGCGGGTGCAGACCAAGGGGCATGCCGCCTACGAGCTGTCGAAGAAGTTCGGCGCCGGTCCGGCCTATGCCGTGGAACTGGCGGAACGGCTGAACCGTACGGGCTACAAGGTGGGCCTGTGTTTCCACGTCGGCAGCCAGATCGAGGATCCAGATACCTATGAGCGGGCGCTGGCTTCGGCCGACTGGGTGCGCAACCGGCTGGCCTTCGATATTGCGGGGCTCGACGTCGGCGGCGGCTTTCCCGCCGAATACGGCCATGATCCCAACCGCAAGCAGATCGAGATGCCCTCGCTCGGCCAGATCATGTCGCGGCTTTCCGGCGACCTGAAAGAGTACCAGTTCGACCAGATGCCGCTGGTGGCCGAGCCGGGCAGGGTGATCGTGGCGCGCTGCCTGTCGCTGATCGTGCGGGTGCTGCTGCGCAAGGGCAAACGGCTCTACATCAATGACGGCATCTGGGCGTCGCTGTCGGATTCCTGGACCGGCAAGATCACGCTGCCGGCGCGCTTCATTCCCGATCCGGCGATCAGGACCCGCAATGGCGATGAGAGCAAGATCGTGCCGTTCAAGGTCTGCGGCGCGACCTGCGATTCCGTCGATATCCTGTCGAGGCCATTCTGGCTGCCGGAAACCGTCGACACCGGCGACTGGATCGAGATCGGCCATATCGGCGCCTATTCGCTGTCGCTCAGGACCCGCTTCAACGGCTTTTATCCCGACACCTTCGTCGAGGTGACGACGCCGTTCGACGAGGGCGACGCGCCGCAGGGATTCGCGAGTTTGGAGACGATGGCGGATTAGGAACGAGAGTGAGTAGTCAGTAGTCAGTAGTCGTCAGTAGGGAATTCTCTAAATTCCACCACTCACTACTCACTCCCTTCACAGCTTCCCCAACAGGTCCGGCGTCGGCCAGCCGTCCACCGGCAGGCCGAGCCGCATCTGTTCCTTGCGGATGGCTTCGCGCGTGTTGGTGCCCAGAATGCCGTCGACAGTGCCGACGTCGTAGCCCCGGGCTTCGAGTTTGGTCTGCAGCGCCTTCATCTGCTCGTTGTCGAGGCCTTGTTCGGGGTTGCGCGGATCAAGCGGCGGCGCGCCGGCGAGCCTCGCGGCGAGATTGGCCGCGGTCAGCGCGTAGGTGAAGGACTGGTTCCATTCGAGATAGACATCGAAATTGTCATAGGTCAGGAAGGCTGGCCCCTTGCGGCCCATGGGCAGCGCAAGGCCGGCCTTGAGGCCCTTGTCGACGAGCGGCGAGCCGTCCGGATTGGTGACGCCCCACTGCGCCCACTGTGTCAGCGGCAATTTGTTGGTGCGCCCGGTCTGGTCCCAGGGCATCTCATCGGGCACCCGCACTTCCTGGATCCAGGGTTCGTCACGCTTCCAGCCGCGCGACAGCACTTTGTTGGCGGTGGTCATGATCACGTCGGGCACGCTGTTGCGCAGGTCGATCTTGCCGTCGCCGTCGCCATCGACGCCACGCGCCAGATAGTCCGAAGGCAGGATCTGCGTCTGACCGATTTCGCCGGCCCAGGCGCCCTTGACGTCGGCCGGCAGCACGCCACGGTCGATCAACTCCAGAAGCGGCACCAACTGTTGGCGGAAAAGTTGCGGGCGGCGGCAATCATGCGAAAGCGTCACCAGCGCGCTCAGCGTGTGGAAATCGCCCTGCACGGCGCCGAAATCGGTTTCGAGCGCCCAGAAGGCGGTGATGACAGGCGCCTGGACGCCGAACTGCTGGTCGGCACGGGCGAAGATGTCGGCGTATTTCTTCATGTTCGCCGCACCTTGCTTCAGGCGGTAGGCGGAGATCATGCGGTTGGAAAATTCGATGAAGGTCTGGGTGAAGACGCCCTGGGCGCGGTCGCGCGCCAGCGCCCTCTGGTCAAAGGTGGCATCTTCAAGCGCGTCGAGGCCGATGGCGCCGACACCGGCCGCCTTGGCTTCCGCCGCCACGCCCTGTTTCCAGGTTTCGAAGTCGCCGCCGCATTCCTGTGCCATCGCCGGCAGGGCCGTGGCGCACAGGAATAGCGCCGCGAGGGCTTGGGAACGCAGTCGCATCAGCTTCCTTCCGAAACGAAGAGGGCATTGTCGTGATTGGCTGGAAGCCCAACGCCCCGAATTACCAGCGGTTGCACTTTTTTGCCGCTGGCTGTGTCGAAAAGCAGGCGGCAGGCCCGGTGTCAACGGTTCTTCTGCCACAGTTCCTTGTTCAAGGCGGCTCGGCTGGCGTTGAACCCGGTTCAACGGGAACCCTGCTGGAGTGATTTGATCAAAGACCTAGCTGCCGTTGAACCCGGTTCAACGGGAACCCTGCTGGAGTGCTTTGGCCGAGGATTCGCTGCCGTTGAACCTGGTTCAGCGGGTGTTCTGCCGCAGCCATTTGTTCCAGGCGGCCTCGCTGCCGTTGAAGACGTTGATGTCGGACTTGCCGGTCATGCCCGGAACGATGCCGGTGCCGGTGTACTGCCAGAAGGTGAAGGGATGGCTGCCATACTTCTCGCGCGGGTGGCCGGCGACGGAGCGTAGCCAGTAGGGGTAACCGCGGAAGCTCGAGAGCTCGTTGTCGTCGAAGAAATCGACCGAGGTGTAGATGATCGGCTTCTTGCCGTAGTGCCGCTCGACGATTTCGAGGAAGGTGGTCATTTCCGCGCGCACCGTGGCCGGGTCGGGTCGTAACCTGCAGGTCGGGGATTTCGGGTTCCATTCCATGTCGAGCACCGGCGGCATGGCGGATCGGTCGACGGGAACATTCTGGATGAACCAGCGTGCCTGCTGGGCGGCCGGAGTGCAGAAATAGAAGAAATGATAGGCCGCGCGCGGAACGCCGGCGGCCTTCGTGCGCGACCAGTGCTCGTTGAAATACTCATCGAAGCGGTCGCCACCCTCCGTCGCCTTGATGAAGGCGAAGGAAATGCCGCTGGCCTTGGCGGTCGGCCAATCGACCGAGGTCTGGTATTTCGACACGTCGGTGCCGTGGACGGCATAGTTCCAGGGCGCGCCACTGTCCCATTCATGCGGCTTGGAATCGGCGAAGCGCGGCGCGCGCACGGCCACCGTCGGGCTACTGGAAGCGGACGGCGACAGCGGCGAGAGATCGTCCACCGTCGAGCAGGCGCCAAGCAGTGTCAGCATGAAAAGGGCCGCAAGACGGCGCATCGCAACTTCCAAGCCGGAATCAGCCGGTCGCTGATGGGTCTGTGAACCGATGGCCGACGACTGGTCGAGCCCCCTCCAGGCGATCGCCCCACAGCATCGCCCAGCATATCCATTTCTGTGCATGTCGTTGTCCCAAAACCGCTATGCGGTCTAGGGCGGCATGCATCCCCCGTGATCGCCGATCATGGTTGATAATCCGTTGACGGCGCTCGACAAGTATCCCGATTTGCGGAAGCAATGGCGGCAAATCGATGACATAAGGTCGGGCGAAAGCCCGGGAGGATGCGGATGCGGATCGTCGTCAAGATCGTCAGATGGGTGCTTGGCCTGATCGTGCTGGCGGTCGTCGCGCTGTTTGCCTGGCTTTACATCGCGCCACCCGAACTGATCCGCGTCGGCTCCGGCTATTCGGCCAAGATCGTCTGCTCCAACGTCTTCATAGCCGGGCGCGATCCCAATGAGGTGCTTGCCGTCGACGTGCAGGCGCCCGGACACCCGCTGCTGCGGCTGATGCGGGTCTCGGTCGACAAGAACCGGGGCACGGTCTCCGCCGGCCTGCTTGGCTTCCTCGGCAAAAGCGAGGCGGTTTCCCGCGATGGATTGGGCTGCACCTCGATACCCGACGGCGATGTCGGCAAGGCGCGGCGCACGGCGGTCCATGGCGAAACGTCGGCTGCCAGCCAGGACACGCTGTGGCCCGAGGGCGAGCGGGTCGAGGCATCGCAGGATCCGGTGATCGGCAAGCTGCTGGACGACGCGGCGCTGACCGGTACCGGCATGCGCGCGCTGGTCGTGGTCAAGAACGGCCGCGTCGTCGCCGAACGCTATGGCAACGGTTTTTCCGCCAAGACGCCGCTGCTTGGCTGGTCGATGACCAAGACGGTGAACGCCGCCATCATCGGCACGCTGGTCAAGGACGGCAAGATGGCCGTCGACAACAAGGGCCTGTTCGCGCCGTGGAAGGCGGATGGCCGCGCCGCCATCAGCCTTGCCGACATGATGGCGATGTCGAGCGGGCTGCAGTTCAACGAGGATTATGGCGACGTCGCCGACGTCACGCGCATGCTCTATCTCGAGCCCGACATGGCGGGCTTTGCCATATCCAAGCCGTTGGTGGGCGAGGTCGGCAAGGTGTTCTCCTATTCGAGCGGCACCGCGGTGATGCTGTCGCGGCTGTGGCAGGATGCGATCGGCGACAAGGCCAAGGCGCTGACATGGCCGCGCACGGCGCTGTTCGAGCCGCTCGGCATGCACAGCGCCGTGCTCGAAACCGACGAGCAGGGCACGTTCGTCGGCTCATCCTATCTCTACGCCACGGCGCATGATTGGGCCCGCTTCGGGCAGTTCCTGCTGCAAGGCGGGGTCTGGAACGGCAACCAAATCCTGCCGGCCGGCTTCGTCGACTGGATGCGCGAGCCGGCGCCGGCCTCGAAGGTCTACGGCAAGGGCCAGTTGTGGATCGAGGCGCCGGGCGACGAGGAAAATCCCGGCGCCGGTGTCGCGGCAGGCCTGCCCAAGGATACCTACTGGATGGAAGGCCATGACGGCCAGACGGTCACCATCATTCCGTCGGAGCAATTGGTGATCGTGCGGCTGGGGCTGACACCGGCCAAGCTCGGCTATCGCCCGCAGGCGATGGTGGGTGCGCTGGTGAAGGCGCTGCATTAGCTCTCTTTACCCTCCCCTTGATGGGGAGGGTCGGCGCGCAGCGCCGGGGTGGGGTGCCTAGCGCTTCATCCCCACCCGCGCCTTCGGCGCGACCTCCTCCATCGAGGGGGGAGGCAAGGTTGCGCGGCCCGATCACCGCCAGCCAGGCATAGCCGCGATAAAGCGTGCGGAAACGGAAGGTTGCGCCGGTTCGCCGAGATTCCGATTCCAGAACCTCGCGCAGCGATTCACGTGGCGAGACGTGAAATTTCCTCAGCCAGCCGCGCAGCAGAGTCTGGAACCAGTTGGGCAGGCCTTCCTGCTGACCGAAATCGACGACATGCAGCGAGCCGTTGGGGGCCAGCGCAGCAAGGGCTGCCGACACCGTCTTTTCCCATCCCGGGATCATCGACAGCGAATAGGACACGAAGACGCGGTCGAAGCGCTCGATGCCGTAGAGGGAGCCCGCATCGAAATCGGTGGCGTCGCCCCGTGCCAGCGTGACGCGGCCGGACAGGCCTTCGCGGTCGATCGCCTTGCGGGCGGTCTCCAGCATCTCGGCCGAGATATCGAGGCCGAAGAAGCGGGCGTCGGGATAGCGACGGGCGGCGAGGATGATGTTGCGGCCGGTGCCGCAGCCGAGTTCCAGCACGGTGCCGCCCGCCGGTACATCCAGTCCATCGATCAGCCGGTCGCGGCCGAGCAGGTAGTATTTGCGGGTCAGGTCGTAGATATGGCGTTGCCAGCGATAGACGCCGTCCATCAGTTCGGCGTGGCTGGCCTTGAATTCGGGGCTGGCCGGTAGCTCCGTCGTGCTCATGCCGGGCGCTTCACATAGAGGTGGAAGCCACCATAGATGGCCGAGCGATCGCGGGCCGAGAATTCGCGCGACGCCTCGTCCTGATAGTCCCACTGATCGAGCAGAGAGGTCGAGACACGGCCCGGCAGCAGGCTGGGTTCGGCGGCTGTGCGGAAGATGACGCGGGCCCCAGCGGAGGCGGTGCGGCTGATTTCCGACCACAGCGCATTGAGCTGATCAGCGGTCATCCAATCCTGCGCGTCGAGCAGGATGAAGCGGTCGACCGTGCCGGCATCCTTGCCGGCCAGGAATTCGATCAGATTGGCATGGTGGATGGCGACGCGGTCGATATTGCCGCGGATGGTGTCGTAGTTCTGCTTTTCCAGATAGGCGGGCAGGGCGGCCTCGCCGGGATTTGGATAGCGGCGGGCAAAGGCCTGCCAGGCGAAGTAATTGTTCTCCAGGGGAAAGTCGCAGGCGAGCTTTTCCAGCCGGGCCTTCAGCACGCTGGCCATGGTGCCGTCGCCGGAGGTGATCAGGGAATCATACTGCGCCGGCGGAATGCCGAGGCCGAACAGAGAAGCCTTGCGCGACGTCGCCCATTTCAGGAGCTTCTTGTCGAAGACCGGCGCCAGCTCCTCGTTGAAGAAGCGGCGCTGTTCGCCGATGTTCCTGGCTTCCATCATGCGGGCCGGGTTGACGCCGAAGAATTTGGCTGTGCGGTGGCCCATGGCGATGAACAGGCCAAGCAGGCCGGTCTGGTAGAAATTGCGGTCGAAGACACCGATGCGCCTGATGCCGCGCCAGTTGCGGCGCTCCCAGTAGTGGCGGCTCACCGGGTCGAGATGCGGCGCGATGAAACGGTCATAAGCTTGCGAATTGTGGCTGGTGTCGGCGGCGCCGAAGAAGCGGAACAGGTCGCCCTGCGAGGGCAGGCGGCGCACCGCTTCCAGCTTCATGCGGTTCAGCGCGATGTGCGCGGCGTTGAGGTCGACGGCGTCGATCCGTGCCGGCGAGCGGGTGAGGTAGGCCAGGATGTTGCAGCCACCGGAAGCGATCGTGACGATGCGGTGACCCTGGCCAAGCTGCATGGCCTCCATGTCGACATCGGGGTCTTCCCAGATCTGCGGATAGACGAGGCCGGAGAACAGAAGGGCGAACAGCCGCTCCGAGATGCCGGCTTTGGAAAGCGCGCGGTTCTGGTAGACGGCCTTTCCAACTTCCTTGCCGCGGCGAAAAACCAGATCCGAGGAGACGTCCGTCATGACAAAGTGATTCCCCATTTGCTTTGGCGCAAGCGGGTAGCGCAGGGTCATGACAGGCCGGTGACAGGCTGTTGACGTGTTCTTTACAGCTTGCCAAACCCACCCGGTGTCGGCGTCGTCAGGATAACTGCCTCACCGGCATCAAGCATGGTCTGGTCGCAGGCCTTCAGCACGTCGACCGTCCCGTCCTTGCGGCGCACCTTGGTCGAGCCGACCTCGCCATCCCCGCCACCGTCCAGCCCCCGCGGCGGGCGGTTGCGGTGCGAGGACAGGATCGCGCATTCCATCTTCTCGAGGAAGCGTATGGTGCGTTTGGTGCCGTCGCCGGCATCCCACTTACCCTTGCCGCCGGAGCCCTCGCGGATGTGGAAATCCTCCAGCACCACGGGAAAGCGCAGTTCCAGCACCTCGGGATCGGTGAGGCGCGAATTGGTCATGTGGGTATGCACGCCGGAGGTGCCGGCAAAGCCGCGGCCGGAATTCATCTGGCCTGCCGGCGAGCCGGAACAGATCGTCTCGTAGTACTGGTACTTCTTGTTGCCGAAGGTCAAATTGTTCATCGTTCCCTGCGCATTGGCCATGGCGCCCATGGCGCCGAACAGCGCATTGGTGACATGCTGCGAGGTCTCGACATTGCCTGCGACGACAGCGGCGGGGTAGGCGGGCTTCAGCATGCAGCCATCGGGAATGACGATATTGATTGGCCGCAGGCACCCGGCATTCATCGGGATCATGTCCTCGACCATGACGCGGAAGGCGTAGAGGACCGCCGCGCGGGCGACGGGCTCCGGCGCGTTGAAATTGTTCTTCATGACAGGTGACGTGCCGGTGAAGTCGACTGTCGCCTCGCGCTTTTGCCGGTCGACCGATATCTTCACCTTGATCACCTGGCCGGTATCCGTGGAGTATTCATAGGCCGACGTGTCCGGCAGCCGCTCGATCACCCGCCGCACGCTTTCGGCGGCGTTGTCCTGGACGTGCCCCATATAGGCCTCGACGACATCAAGGCCGAAATGCGCGACCATCTTGCGCAACTCGGCGACGCCTTTCTCGTTGGCGGCGATCTGCGCCTTGAGGTCGGCGATGTTCTGATGCGGGTTGCGGGCCGGGTAGGGGTGATCGGTCAGCAGCGTCTGCAGTTCCGTCTCGCGGAAGCGGCCGCGGTCGACGATGCGGAAATTGTCGAACAGCACGCCTTCCTCGTCCACCGTGGTGGCCAGCGGCGTCATCGAGCCGGGCGCGGTGCCGCCAATATCGGCGTGGTGGCCGCGCGAGGCAACGTAGAAGAGAATTTCCTCCCCCCTTGAGGGGGAGGTGGCGGCGAAGCCGCCGGAGGGGGGCGGATCGACCGGGCTCGGCGCTCTTGCGGTGCCTTCTGAGAGGACCCCACCCGGCCGCTGCGCGGCCACCCTCCCCTCGAGGGGGAGGGAAAAGACGGGCGTCACCACCGTGATGTCGGGCAGATGCGTGCCGCCATTATAAGGCGCGTTGAGGGCAAAGACGTCGCCGGGGTGGATGTCGCCGGAGTTCAGCCGGATGATGGTTTCGACCGAACGGTCCATCGAGCCGAGGTGCACCGGCATATGCGGCGCGTTGGCGACCAGCGCCCCGGTGTGGTCGAAGACGGCGCAGGAAAAATCCAGCCTTTCCTTGATGTTGACGGAGTAGGCGGTGTTCTGCAAGGTGACACCCATCTGCTCGGCGATCGACATGAACAGGTTGTTGAAGACTTCGAGCATCACCGGGTCGGCCGATGTGCCAAGGGCGGCGGCCCGCGCCTTCCTTTCGGTGCGGCGGATCACGACGTGGTTGAGGTTGGTGATTTCGGCCCGCCAGCCCGGTTCGACAACGATGGTCTGGTTCGGTTCGATGATGAGAGCGGGGCCCGGGACCAGATTGGATGGGCGCAGGTTTTCGCGACGATGGATGCCGGCTTCATGCCACCGGCCTTCGGTGTAGATGCGCCGCGTTCCAGAAGCGCCAGCTTCAATCCTCGCAGGTCCGGCGGGCGCATAGGCTTCGGCGCTGCTCTCGTCTATTTCGCTGCCCTCGACGCCGACCGTCTCGACGATCATCGGCTTGTCGTCATAGACGAAGCCGAATTGCGCCTTGTGGGCGATTTCGAAATCGCGCTTCGCCTGGAAAATCGAGTCGCTTTCGAAATTCACCGGCAGTGTCGTGTCGGTGCCGTCATAGCGGATGTGCAGCACGGGCCTGGTCGCAACCTTGTCCTCGGCGATCCCTTGGGCCGCAAGCTCGGCGATGACGGCCTTTTTCAGGATGGCGATGAGGCTGCCGATCTCCGTTCTGGATTCTTCGGCAAGCGGCTTGAGCAATGCCTGCTGGCGCGAGGCAAAGACGGACGCCAGGCCGATCCCGTAAGCCGAAAGCAGGCCGGAGAAGGGATGGATCAGCACCGCCTCCATGCCGAGCGCATCGGCGACCAGGCATGCGTGCTGGCCGCCGGCGCCGCCGAAGCAGTTCAGCAGATATTCGGTGACGTCGTAGCCGCGCTGCACGGAAATCTTCTTGATGGCGTTGGCCATGTTCTCGACGGCGATGGTGACGAAGCCTTCGGCAACCGCCTCCGGCGAGCGGCCATCGCCGATTTCGGCGGCAAGGGCCGCGAATTTCGCGCGCACCGTTCCGACGTCGAGCGGCTGGTCCTGGCCGGGACCGAAGATCGCCGGGAAGAAATCGGGCTGCAGCTTGCCGAGCATCACGTTGGCGTCGGTGACGGCCAGCGGGCCGCCGCGCCGGTAGGCGGCGGGGCCGGGATTGGCGCCCGCGGAGTCCGGTCCGGCGCGAAAACGGCCGGCCTCGTAATGCAGGATCGAACCACCGCCGGCGGCGACGGTGTGGATGCGCATCATCGGGGCGCGGACGCGCACGCCGGCGACCTCCGTGTCGAAAGCGCGTTCGTACTCGCCATCATAGTGGGCGACGTCGGTGGACGTACCGCCCATGTCGAAGCCGATGACCTTGTCGAAGCCGGCGAGCTTCGCCGTCTCGACCATGCCGACAACGCCGCCAGCCGGACCCGACAGCAGCGCGTCCTTGCCCTGGAACATGTCGGCGGCGGTGAGGCCACCCGAGGACATCATGAACATGAGATGGGGACTTTCCCTCCCCCTTGAGGGGAGGGTCGCGGCAAAGCCGCCGGGTGGGGTCGGTTCAACCGGGCTCAACGTTCTGCCTCCCGAGAGGACCCCCTCTGGCTGCTTCGCGGCTTGCCCTTCGCTATGGTTCCGGGCGTTCGTTGCTGAAAAAGCCAAATCGTTGGCTTTTTCCCGGCCTTCGGCCGATCGCCCCAACTCGAGAGGGGAGAGGACGCCGAGCTCCAGCCCGACCTTCCGCACATACCGCGACAGGATGGGCGACAGATAGGCGTCGACCACGGTGGTGTCGCCGCGGCCGACCAGCTTGATCAGCGGCGAGACCTCGTGGCTGACCGAGACCTGGCTGAAACCCAGCTTGCGGCAGACCTTTGCCACCGCCTTCTCGTGGTCGGGGTATTTCCAGGCGTGCATGAAGACGATTGCGACGGCATCGATGCCGTCGGCCTTCGCCTGCTCGATCGCCGGCCGGCAAGCGGCGATGTCGAGCAGCCGTTCGACGCAGCCATCGGCCAGCACGCGTTCGTCGATCTCGATGACGCGCTCATAGAGCTGCTCGGGAAGGATGATTTCCTTGGCGAAGATATCGGGCCGCGCCTGGTAGGCGATCCTGAGCGCATCGCGAAACCCCTTGGTGATGAGCAGGAGCACGCGGTCGCCCTTGCGCTCCAGAAGCGCGTTGGTCGCGACCGTGGTGCCCATCTTGATATCGCCGATCAGGCCGGATGGGATCGTGGCGCCCGATTCAACGCCGAGCAGGTCGCGGATGCCCTGGATGGCGGCATCGGCATAGGCTTCGGGGTTTTCCGAAAGCAGTTTGCGCGGGTGCAGCCGCCCTTGCGGGTCACGGCCGATGACATCCGTGAAGGTGCCGCCGCGATCGATCCAGAAATCCCATTTCGCGGCCATGGCTGTCGTCTCCGGCATTTCGTTTCAGGTTTCGTTGTTAATGCGCCAACGCGCCGGCAGCAACGCATCCCGTTGATGTTACATGCAGAAACGCAACGTTACGAAACTCATGACCGCGTGGTGCATTGTCTGTCCGAGCGCTCACGCAATTCGGGCGTGTATTGAAGGAGAGATATTATGAAAAAGCTCATTCTAGCTTCCGTGTCCGCCCTTGCCCTGCTGGGCGTCGCAGCCTGCAGCGACAGCGGCACAGACAAGACCACCACGCAGAGCACCAATCCGCCGGCTGCCGAGCAGCCGATGAAGCCCGCGGCACCGGCTGACAATTCGACCAAGCCTGCCGAGCCGGCTCCGGCAACGCCCGCTCCTGCGCCCGCGCAGTAGTTTGTAAGCAGTAAAAGTGTCTTGGGAGGAAGGGCCGGCGTTTCGCCGGCCTTTTCTTGCTAGGGGTAGCCAGACCGACAAAGTGCCTCTCGATCACGGACCCGGACAGGCCGTTATTGGCTTGATAGCGGGGACCGGTTGGCTCTATGAAGCGGGCCATGTCGATTTGGGATCGCCTCGGCGAATTTATCACTCGGGTATCGTCTTCAGCGACGTCGGGCGTTGCCGACGTCGTCGAGGCCGTGCGCACGGTATTCTCCGGAGATGCGGATCTGCGCCGCCGCGTCGCCTTCTCGGTGGCGATGATCGCGCTATCGGCCAAGATGGCCAAGGCAGACGGCATCGTCACCCAGGACGAGGTGCGCGCCTTCCAGGAAATATTCGAAGTGCCGCCGAAGGAGACGCGCAACGTCGCAAGGCTGTTCGATCTCGCCCAGAAGGACGTGGCCGGGTTCGAAACCTATGCCGAGCGCATGGCACAGCTGTGCGGTTCCGGTCATTCCAATTGCGTCATGCTGGAAGACATACTCGACGGCCTGTTCCATATCGCCAAGGCCGATGGGCTGGTGCACGAGCGCGAAGGCATCTTCCTGCACCGTATCGCCGAGATATTCCGGATCGACGAAGCGCATTACGAATCGATCCTGGCCCGCCACGTCAATCTTGGCGCCGGCGATCCCTACGTCGTGCTCGGCATCGAGCGCGGCAAGCCGTTCGAGGAGGTCAAGAAGCGGTATCGCAAGCTGGTTTCCGACAATCACCCGGACCGGCTGATCGCGCGCGGCCTGCCGCAGGAATTCATCAAGATCGCGACGACCAGGGTCGCGGCGATCAACGCCGCCTATGAAATGATCGAGCGGGGCCTGCGACACGTATGAGCGGCTTCCTGCCTGACGAGCCGAGCGCCGAGGTCAGGGTGTCGCCGAATTTCGGGCCAAGGCGCGATATGCTGAAGCCCGACATGATCGTGCTGCACTATACCGGCATGGCGACAGGGGCCGGGGCGGAGGCATGGCTGTGCGATCCGGCGAGCGAAGTCTCGTCGCATTATCTCGTCCATGAGAACGGCCACATCGTGCAGATGGTCAGGGAAAGCGACCGCGCGTGGCACGCTGGCAAGAGCTCCTGGTTCGGGCGCACCGACATCAATTCCTGCTCGGTCGGCATCGAGATCGTCAATCCTGGACATTCGCTGGGCTATCCCGGCTTCCGCCGTCGCCAGATCAATGCGGTGATCGGCCTGTGCAAGGGGATTGCCGGGCGGCATGCGATCCCCGCCAGGCGCGTGCTGGCGCATTCCGATGTGGCGCCGGGTCGCAAGATCGATCCGGGCGAGAAGTTCCCGTGGACTGCTCTGTTCGAGGCCGGTGTCGGCCATCTGGTGCCGGCGGCACCCGTCAGGCGCGGAGCCGCGCTGAAGCCCGGCGAAAACGGTGCCGATGTCGAGGCACTGCAGTCGATGCTGGCGCTCTATGGCTATGGTGTTGAGATATCGGGCATTTTCGACCACCAGACAAGGATTGTCGTCGAGGCCTTCCAACGGCATTTCCGACCCCGCCTGGTTGACGGGCTGGCCGACGGCTCGACGATGCGCACGCTGCAAAAATTGCTTGCTTCCATAAGCGGCTGACCCAGGGTCAAGGCGCTGCCCAAGTAATCTTCTCCCTGAATCAGGTTACAAACTGTCACTCAAAGTGACTTGCCTCGCCTTCATTGGCGCCAAATCGGGCTTCAAAGGGCAATTCGTACAGTTTGTCGGACGTCTTTCCCCCCGGATGTTCCGATACTAATCAAGCCGCGCCGTGCGAAGATCTTCGAACGGTCCAGACAGAACAGGATCACATGCAGAAATTGACCGTTGTAACGGCAGCTCTTGCTGCCGGCGTAATGACTTTTGCCTTCAGTGCGGCTGACGCCGCGCCGTTGAGCCCACGGGCCGATCAGGGGGTGGTCATTGCGACCGCCAAGGGCAAGGCCATTTCGGCCAAAAGCAGCAAGAGTGCGAAGGCAACGACGAAGCAGGCTTCCGCCAAGGTGGAAAAGGCCAGCTGGGCCAAGGCGCAGAAATCCACCCCCAAAAGGCAGACGAAGCGTGGCCGCAAGACCATCGACATGACGACGACGGCCTCGATCGGCCTCAGGAATGTCGCCGCGTCGACGGCGGCGGTAGCCAGCGGCGGCCAGTATTCAGCGATCGTTGCCCGCTATGCGGCAAGCTACGGCGTTCCGGTGTCGCTGGCGCACGCCGTCATCAAGATCGAGAGCAACTACCGGCCGAACATGGTCGGCGGCGCCGGCGAGATCGGCCTGATGCAGATCAAGCCGGCGACGGCGCGGATGATGGGCTATAACGGCTCGGCCAAAGGCCTGTTCGATCCCGACACCAACATCAAATACGGCATGAAGTACCTCGCCTTGGCGCAGAATCTTGGCGGTGGCACGACCTGCGGCACGATCCTGAAATACAATGCTGGCCATGCCGCGACGCGCATGAACCCCATCTCGGCCGCCTATTGCAGCAAGGTCAAGGTTCAGATGGCGGCGCTTTGACCGCAAGTTGCGAGAGCCGGCGGACAAGCCGGCTTTTTCATTTGCGTTTTCCCGGCTGAACCCCTTTATACGCCTTGCCAGCTGGCTGGGCGGCCGCACTCGCAAACGCCGAAAGGCCGCGAGTGAGGAAAGTCCGGGCTCCATGGAGACACGGTGCCGGTTAATGGCCGGCGGGGGCGACCCCAGGGAAAGTGCCACAGAAAGCAAACCGCCACGACTTGTCGGGGTAAGGGTGAAAGGGTGGGGTAAGAGCCCACCGCGCGACTGGCAACAGGAGCGGCACGGTAAACCCCACCGGGAGCAAAACCGAATAGGGGCGGTGCGAGGGGAAACCCTCGAGGGCTGTTTCCGGCTCACCGTCCGGGTAGGTTGCGTGAGGCGCATGGCAACATGCGCCCAAGATGAATGGCCGCCACGTTCTCGTCCCGCAAGAGGCGAGGGCCATACAGAACCCGGCTTACAGGCCAGCTGGCAGTTTCGCCTCGAAAAGAATCCTTTGAGATCAGCAGGTTGCGCCCTCGGGCGCGCCTGTCGATTCAAGCCTTTTCAAATGTTTGTCCATAGGCCCGGCTCAGCCAGTCGCTTGAAGCTGGTGCGATTAATCGTACCATGGTTCGAGAACGATATCAGGAGCCCCGTCATGGGACAGGTCGACAAGCGCAGCATCACGCTTTCCCCGGAACTGGCGCAAGCGGTGGACGATGTGGTCGCCGCCGGCGAATATGCCTCGGCGAGCGAGGTCATCCGCGACGCGCTGCGGCAATGGAAGGATCGTCGCGACCTGCTCGGCTACACGGTCGAGGAATTGCGCAAACTGGTGCAGGGGGGATCGACAGCGGACCGGGTCGATTCGCGTCCATGGATGACATCAAGGCCGAGGCGCGGAGGCGCTTGCGTTCTGACGACGCAGCAGGAATCTGTTGCCCATTGTCCGGAGCGCACGCGCAGAAGAAGATCTGATTGCGATTTGGCAACATATTGCCGACGACAGCGAGACTGCAGCCGATCGACAACTCGACCGCATCGAGGCACGGTGGCAGCAACTGGCCACCTATCCCTTCCCAGGCGCGCCACGTGAGGATATCGCGCCAGGCATCCGTCACCTGGTCCTCGGTGACTATCTTATTCTTTATCGGGTCCGCGGTGACGCGATCGAAATCGTCCGCGTGCTGCACGGCCATCGCAACATCGAGGCTGACGACCTCGGTGCGTGACTGGTTCGTCAGCGGCTGATCCTGTCCAGCGACGTCTCGATGGCCTTCCAAAGCTCTTCCACCGGCTCACAGCCGACCGAAAGGCGGACGAAGCCCGGCGGCACCGCATCGCCTCGCTTCAAACGCCGCTCGGCTGAGGTGTGGACGCCGCCGAAGGAGGTCGCGGCCTCTATCAGCGGGCAATTGTTGATGAAATCCTCGGCCTTCTCCTCCGAGGCGAGTTCGAAGGAAATGAGGAAGCCGAAGCGCTCCATCTGGGCGCGGGCAAGGTTGTGCGAGGGGTCGCCGTTCAAACCGGGAAAACGCAGGCCACGCACCGCGCGGTGTTCCTTCAGCCGTTGCGCGATCGTTTCGGCCGAAGAACACATGCGGTCGAAGCGCACCTCGAGTGTTTCGAGGCCGCGATGCACCAGCCACGCTTCGAACGGTCCGGGAATGCCGCCGGCCATTGCGCGCCAGTCCGTCACCTTGGTGACGATGTCGGCGTTCCGGCTGGCGACGTGGCCGAACAGCACGTCCGAGTGCCCGTTGACCGCCTTGGTGTCGGCGGAGACGACGATATCGGCGCCGAAGTCGAGCGGGCGCTGGCCGAACGGCGTCATCGTCGTGTTGTCGACGACAAGAACCCCGTTTTGTTCGTGGACAGCCTTGGCGATGGCCGAGATGTCGCAAATGTCCAGCCGCGGATTGGACGGGGTTTCCACGAAGACAAGCGAATAGCCTGCGAAGCCGCCATCAAGGAAGGTCGGCGTCGGCCTGGTGTCGCAAACCATGCCGAGCGGCGTCAGGAAGCGTTCGGCCATCGCACGCGTGGCGTGATAGCCGTCCGCCGGCAGGAGCACGCGATCGCCCGATTTCAGGAGCGCGAAAAACACCGACGAAATTGCCGCCATTCCGGAGGGAAAACTCACGCATTGCGCATCTTCCAGATGGCCGAGCACATGTTCCACGGCACGCCAGGTCGGATTGTCGTAACGGCCATATTGATCGATGCCGGTCTCGACGCCCGGCGTGTGAAAGATCGAAGCCATGGTCAGCGGCAAGGGGATCGGGTCGCCGTCGGCGAAATCGCGGCTGCGCAAATGGGACAGTTCGGCGGCGCGTGACTTTGCCGTCTCGGACATGGCTTGATCCTTGTTTTGGGCGGAAGACGTCGCTCGACGCTATGCGGGCGGGTGATCCGCGGCAAGCCCAGGTCTTTTGGGCCAGAGGGCTCTAAACGCTTCGTTAGGCTTAATAGACCATAAAGACGAGACGTGCCGTCAAGGCTGCTCGGATTGGTCGCGATGCGCGTGTTTGTGAAGCCTATTCCCGTTGACGCCCATAGTACCCCATGATATCCCATTCAGACATCAAAGCCTTCGTTCCGCGTCAGTGTAAAGCGTACGCCAATCGGGCAGCCGCGGCGGCTGCGCTTTTGCCGATTTTTGCCTGTGTGGACGCGGCTGATGCGGGGCAGGAAACGCGCTGCGGCGGCGCGTGCGAGACAATGAAGAGGGGTGCGGCGGCGCAAGCGGCTGTAGCGTTTAATGGACCGGTTTCTGTCGAACACGGTGAGCAGGATCGATGCGAAGGGACGGGTGTCCGTTCCGGCGCATTTCCGCGCCGTCGTGCAGAAACGCGGCTATTCGGAACTCTACGCACTGCGCTGCCTCGACCTGCCGGCGATGGATGTCGGCGGGCTCGACCTGCTCGACCGCTACGAGCAGCGCATCGCGCAGGAAGATCCGTTCCTGCAGACGGCGGACGACATGTCCTTCTTCTGTCATGGCGACGGGACCTTCCTGAAACTCGATCAGGACGGCCGCATCACGATGACCGATTTCATCCGCGAGCACACCGGCATTTCGGCGGAGGTGGCCTTTGTCGGGCGCGGCAATTTCTTTCAGATCTGGGAGCCGGGGCGGCTTGCTGCCTATGGGGCGCAGGCACGGGCCCGGCTTTTGCAGCTTCGGCAGGGGACGAAGCCTGGGGAGCGACCGGAATGACGGTGGGCCACGGCGATGACCTTCCTCACGCTGTAGGTGGGCACGCCGTTGGCGGACCGGTCCGCCACATTCCGGTCCTCCTTGGCGAAGTGCTCGAGGCACTGGCGCCGGCGGCGGGCGACATCATCATCGACGGCACGTTCGGCGCCGGCGGCTACACAAAAGCCATTCTGGCGACCGGGGCGTCCGTCGTGGCGATCGACCGCGATCCCGACGCCATCGCGGCCGGACGCGATCTCGAGGCGCAATCGGGCGGCAGGCTGCGGCTGGTGCAGGCGCCGTTCTCGACGCTGGACGAACATGTCGAAAGTGTCGACGGCATCGTGCTCGACATTGGCGTGTCGTCCATGCAGCTCGACCAGGCCGGGCGCGGCTTTTCCTTCCGCGCCGACGGGCCGCTCGACATGCGCATGGCGCAGGCGGGCCTCAGCGCCGCCGACGTCGTCAACAGCTTCAAGCCGGGCGACCTTGCCCGCATCTTCGGCTTCCTCGGTGAGGAGCGTCACGCCGGCCGCATCGCCCGCATGATCGAGGCGCGCCGTGAGAAGCGGCCATTCGAGCGCACGCTGGAACTGGCGGACGCCATCGAGACGCATATCGGCCGCGCGCCCAAGGACAAGATCCATCCTGCCACTCGCGTGTTCCAGGCGCTGCGCATCTACGTCAATGACGAACTTGGCGAATTGGCCAAGGCCCTGTTCGCGGCCGAACGCGCATTGAAGCCGGGCGGGCGCCTGGTGGTGGTGACGTTCCATTCGCTGGAAGACCGCATCGTCAAGCGTTTCATCGCCGACCGGGCCGACGTCGCCACCGGCTCGCGTCATTTGCCCGAGGCGCAGGCGCGCACCGCGACCTTCCGCAAGGCCGGCGGCGGCGTGACGCCAGGTGATGCCGAGACAGCGGCCAATCCGCGTGCCCGTTCGGCCAGGTTGCGCGCGGCGATCCGCACCGAGGCACCGGCGCGTGCCGGCGA
Source organism: Mesorhizobium loti (assembly GCF_013170705.1). Lineage (NCBI taxonomy): Bacteria > Pseudomonadati > Pseudomonadota > Alphaproteobacteria > Hyphomicrobiales > Phyllobacteriaceae > Mesorhizobium > Mesorhizobium loti. The sequence goes on from NZ_CP033334.1 coordinate 3,784,778, forward strand.
TTTTTCGATTTTCGGCCTTCCAAAACTTCCCGGCATCAACCAGCCGGGGGAGAGGTAAGCACGTGTTCCGTACCAGCGACATTGTCCTGATCGCCGTCATGGTTTCGGCGGCGGCCCTGACCTACAAGACCAAGCGCGAGGCCGAGGATCAGTTGGCGGCGGTGCAGAAAATCCATACCCAGATCCGCTATGAGGAGGAGACGATCGACCTGCTCAAGGCCGACTGGAGCCTGCTCACGCAGCCGTCGCGGCTGCAGAAGCTGACCGAACTCTACAAGTCGCAGCTCGCGCTCGAGCCGGTCAGCGCACGCCAGATCGTGGGCCTGGGCGATCTTCCGGCAAAGGCCCTGGATATCCAGGACATCCTGAACGGACGTCAAGGCGCCATGGCCGACAATTCCGACAAGGCGCCCTCGGGCGACAAGGACCCCGTCGTCACCGGAGGCATCGCCCAATGATCGGCAAACTGCTGAGGCGTCGCGCCAGGACGGGTGAAGACGGATCGATCGTCGTCGAGGGCGCCCGCAAGGCGACAGGCGGCAAGGGCAAGGCGCGCATCGTGATGACGATGGCGGTGTTCTTCGGCATCTTCTCGACCATTTCAGGCCGGCTGGTCTATCTCGGCTTCCAGACGCCAGATCTGTCGGGCGGCCCGCAGAGCCGGGTCACCGCCTCGCGGCCCGACATTGTCGATCGCAACGGCGAAGTGCTGGCGACCGACATCAAGACAGCGTCGCTGTTCGCGGAGCCGCGCCGCATCGTCGATGCCGACGAGGCGATCGAGAAACTGTCGACCGTGCTGCCCGAGATCGATTACGAGCAGACCTACCACAAGCTCAAGAGCGGCGCCGGATTCGTCTGGCTGCAGCGGCAGCTGACGCCCAAGCAGCAGGCCGATATCATGCAGCTCGGCATTCCCGGTTTCGGCTTTCGCACGGAGAAGCGCCGTTTCTATCCGAGCGGCGAGACCTCGTCCTACATTGTCGGCCTGACCAACATCGACAACCAGGGCATCTCCGGCATGGAGAAATATATCGACGAGCAGGGGCTGAGCGACCTGCAGGCGTCGGGCCTGGCGGTGGCCAAGGATCTCAAGCCGGTGAAGCTTTCCATCGATCTGCGCGTCCAGCACGTGGTGCGCGACGAGATCGCCGCTGGCCTGGAGCGCTACCGCGCCCTGGGCGCCGGCGCCGTCGTGCTCAACGTCAAGACCGGCGAAGTGGTGGCCATGGCCTCGGTGCCGGATTTTGATCCGAACAATCCTTACAATGCACAGGAGAAGGACCGGCTGAACCGGATGTCGGCCGGCCTCTACGAGATGGGTTCGACCTTCAAGAGCTTCACCTCGGCGATGGCGCTCGATTCCGGCAAGGCGACGATGAATAGCCGTTTCGATGCCTCGCATCCGATCCGGGTCGGCCATCAGGCCATTCACGATTTCCACGGCAAGAACCGTGTGCTGTCATTGCCGGAAGTGTTCCTCTATTCGTCCAACATCGGGTCGGCCAGGGAGGCCGAGCTGGTCGGCATCGAGGGGCACCGGGAATTCCTCCATCGCCTTGGCATTCTGGAGAGGATGCAGACCGAACTGCCGGAAGTCGCCCGCCCGACTGAACCGAAGGTCTGGAAACAGGTCAATTCGTTCACGATCGCCTTCGGCCACGGCGTATCGACGACGCCCCTGCAGGCAGCCGTCGGCTGCGCGGCGCTGATGAATGGCGGCTTCCTGATGAACCCGACCTTCCTGGTGCGTACGCAGGCGGAAGCGATGGCCACCGCCAAGAAGGTCGTGAGCGAAAAGACGGTCGAGGGCATGCGCTACCTCTATTCGCTCAACGCCGAGAAGGGCTCGGCCAGAAACGCCAGAGTCCCCGGCTACCGCGTTGGCGGCAAGACCGGAACGGCCGAGAAGGTCATCAACGGCCGCTACTCGAAGGACTTGAATTTCAATACGTTCGTCGCCGCCTTCCCGATGGACGACCCGCAATACCTCGTCTTCACGATTGCCGACGCCCCGCACCCTGAAAAGCCTGGCATGACGGACGTCGCGGCCGCGAATGCAGGGGTTATGGCCGGCAATATCATCAGGCGTTCCGCGGCCATGCTTGGCGTGAAACCAGATTTCAGCCATGAAAATGGTGCAACGTTGGTTTCCTATGAGTGATTCTTAGGGCGCGCCGGCGACTGCGCGCTATTTTATTGCGGTGAACGGAACTCGATGAAGCTCAGAGATCTAGCCGGTGTCCTGCCAGTCGAAGGAACAGCTTCCGCCGATCTGGAGGTTACCGGGATTTCGTCCGATTCCCGGCAGGTAAAGCCCGGCGTCGTCTTTTTTGCGCTCGCCGGTACCAAGGCGGACGGCACGGCCTACGCTGCCGAAGCGGCCAGGCGTGGCGCGCTTGCGATCGTGACAAGCAAAGGCGGTTCCGTTGCCGGACTGCCGGTTCCGGTGCTGGCGGTCGATGATCCGCGCCTGGCGCTGGCGCTGAGTGCTTCCCGCTATTTCGGCAGGCAGCCGCAAACCATGGTGGCGGTGACCGGCACCAGCGGCAAGACCTCGGTCGCCGCCTTCACCAGGCAGATCTGGGAGCAGGCGGGCTATGCCGCGGCTTCGATCGGCACCACCGGCGTGGTGGCGCCAGGCCGCAACGAATATGGCTCGCTGACCACGCCCGATCCGGTCGCCCTGCACCAGTTGCTCAGGGAATTGGCCGATGCCGGCGTCACCCACGCTTCGATGGAGGCTTCCAGCCACGGCCTCGACCAGCGCCGGCTTGACGGCGTGAAGCTGGCGGCTGGCGGCTTCACCAATCTTGGCCGCGACCATATGGATTACCATCCGACGGTCGAGGACTATCACCGCGCCAAGCTGCGCCTGTTCGACACGCTGCTGCCGAAAGGTGCGCCGGCGGTGATCTTCGCCGACGACCCGTGGTCGGCGCCGACCATCCAGGCGGCGCGGGCCGCCGGGCTCGACGTGCTGACGGTTGGCCGCCATGGCGATTTCCTCACGCTGAAGCGGGTCGAGCACGAACGCCATCGCCAGCGCGCCGAAGTGGAGGCCGAGGGCGTGCTTTACGAAATCGATCTGCCGCTGGCCGGCGATTTCCAGATTTCGAACGCGCTGGTTTCGGCGGGGCTTGCCATTTCCACGGGAACACCGGTCGCCAAGGCCTTGATGTCCCTGGAGAAACTGAAGGGCGCGCCGGGCCGGCTCGATCTCGTCGGGACCACCGCCAGTGGTGCGCCGGTCTATGTCGACTATGCCCACAAGCCCGATGCGCTGGAAAATGTGCTGGCTTCGGTGCGCCCGTTCACGACGGGCCGCGTCATGGTCGTGTTCGGCTGCGGCGGCGACCGCGACCGGGGAAAAAGGCCGATCATGGGCGAGATCGCGACCCGGCTTGCCGATGTCGTCATCGTCACCGACGACAATCCGCGCTCCGAAGTGCCCGAAACGATCCGCGCCGCCATCATGGCCGCTGCTCCAGGCGCCATCGAAATCGGCGACCGGCGCAAGGCGATCCACGAGGCCGTGGGCATGCTTCATGCCGGCGACACGCTGATCGTGGCCGGCAAGGGCCACGAGGAAGGCCAGACGATCGGCTCCGAAACCCTGCATTTTTCAGATCACGAGGAAGTCCGCGCCGCTTTGCGGGAGCGTGCCGCATGAGTTTGCTGTGGACCTCCGAGGCGCTGGTTGCCGCCATGGACGGGAGGCCTCTTGGGCCCATGCCCGAAGGCATATCGGGCATTTCGATCGACAGCCGCAGCCTGCAGCCGGGTGACGCCTTCTTCGCTATCAAGGGCGAGGCCATGGACGGCCACGACTTCGCCACCGCGGCCATCAAGGCAGGCGCCGGCGTGCTGGTGGTGGCGGAAGGCAAGCTGCCGTCGCTCGGCCGGCTGACGGCGCCGATCATCGTCGTCGAGGACGTGCTGGTCGCACTGGAAAAGCTCGGCGTCGCATCGCGGAGCCGCTCGCAAGCCAAGATCATCGCCGTCACCGGTTCGGCCGGCAAGACCACCACCAAGGAAGCGCTGCGCCATGTGCTTTCGGCGGTCGGCAAGGTGCACGCCTCGGCGCAGTCCTTCAACAACCATTGGGGCGTGCCGCTGACCCTGGCACGCATGCCCGCCGATTGCAACTATGCCGTGTTCGAGATCGGCATGAACCACCCTGACGAGATCCGGCCGCTGGTGAAGATGGTGCGGCCGCATGTCGCCATCGTCACCATGATCGCGGCCGCCCATCTCGGCTTCTTCCGCAATCTGGACGAGATCGCCAAGGCCAAGGCCGAGATTTTCGAAGGGCTGGAGCCCGAGGGTGCCGCGGTTCTCAACCGCGACGATGCGCGCTTCAAGCTTCTCGACAAGATGGCGCATGCCGCCGGCGTCGAGCATGTCTACGGCTTTGGCGAAAATGCGCGCTCGACCTTCAAGCTCACCAAGTGCGAGTTGCATGCCGACCATTCCGACATCGCGGCCAGGATCAATGGCCATGACATGATCGCCCGTATCGGTGCACCCGGCCGGCACATGGTGCAGAACGTGCTGGCGGTACTGGGCGCGGCGCAACTGGTCGGCGCCGACCTCGACAAGGTAGCACTGGCCCTTGTCGATCTCTCGGCCGAGCGCGGCCGCGGAAAACGCCATGTGCTGCGCCACCCCGGTGGCTCGGCTTCGGGCCACCCCGGTGGCTCGATCACGCTGATCGACGAGAGCTATAACGCCAATCCGGCCTCGATGGCGGCGGCCATGGCACTGCTCAACGCAACGCCGGTGACGGGCGAGGGCCGCCGCATCGCCGTGCTCGGCGACATGCTCGAACTCGGCGAACATTCGGCCAAGCTGCATGCCGCACTGGCCGATCTCATCGTCGGCACCGGCACCCAGACCGTCTTTCTCGGCGGGCCGGAAATGCGGGCGCTGGCGGAAGCGCTGCCAAGCGACATCACGACAGAATACCGCGCCGGCGTCGAGGAACTGAAGCCGGTGCTGCTTGCCGCACTGAGGCCGGGCGACGTGGTGATGATCAAATCGTCGAAGGGCATCGGTTTTGCAAAACTGGTCGATGCGCTGCTGGGGAAGTTCCCGGCTGAAACGACAACCAGCAAACTGACCTAGGTCAAGTCGGGGGACGAAAGCGCATGTTTACACTGCTGGTTGATTTCGCGGACAGGGTCTCCGTCTTCAACGTCTTCCGCTACATCACCTTCCGCACCGGCGGGGCGCTGATCACGTCGGCGCTGATCGTCTTCATCTTTGGGCCGACCATCATCAATTCGCTGAGGCTGCGCCAGGGCAAGGGCCAGCCGATCCGCGCCGATGGACCGCAAACGCATTTCAAGAAAGCCGGCACGCCGACCATGGGCGGCCTGATGATCCTGTCGGGCATCATCGGCTCATCGCTTTTATGGGCGAACCTGTCGAGCATCTATGTCTGGGTGGTGCTTCTGGTGACGCTGGGTTTCGGCTCGATCGGCTTCTATGACGATTATCTGAAGGTGACGAAGCAGTCGCATCTCGGCTTCTCCGGCAAGGCACGGCTGGCGCTCGAATTCGTCATTGCCGGCATCGCCGCCTGGGCAATCATGCATAACGGCCAGGCGCCGTTCTCGTCGTCGCTGACATTCCCCTTCGCCAAGGAATTCATCATCAACCTCGGCTGGTTCTTCATTCCGTTCTCCTGCTTCGTCATCGTCGGCGCGGGCAATGCGGTGAACCTGACCGATGGCCTCGACGGTCTGGCGATCGTGCCTATCATGATCGCGGCGGCCTCCTTCGGCGTCATCGCCTATCTCTCGGGCAATGCGGTGTTCGCCGAATATCTGCAGATCCATTTTGTTCCCGGCACCGGTGAACTGGCGGTCGTGCTGGGCGCTGTCATCGGCGCCGGCCTCGGCTTCCTCTGGTTCAACGCGCCGCCGGCGGCGATCTTCATGGGCGACACCGGTTCGCTGGCCATGGGCGGCCTGATCGGCACGGTGGCGGTCGCCACCAAGCACGAGATCGTGCTGGTCATCGTCGGCGGATTGTTTGTCGTGGAAATCCTGTCGGTCATCATCCAGGTCGGCTACTTCAAGATGACCGGCAAGCGGGTGTTCCTGATGGCGCCGATCCACCATCATTTCGAAAAGCTCGGCTGGACCGAAAGCCAGGTGGTGATCCGGTTCTGGATCATCGCCGTGATCCTGGCGCTGGTCGGCCTGTCGACCCTGAAGCTCAGATAGGAGCCCCCGTTGATCCCCGCCGCATCCTTCGCAGGCAAGCAGGTTTCGCTCTTCGGGCTCGGCGGCTCGGGGATCGCGACGGCGCGCGCGCTGATCGAGGGCGGCGCGCAGGTGCTGGCCTGGGACGATAATCCCGACAGCGTCGCCAAGGCGGCGGCCACCGGCATCGCCACAGCCGACCTGCGCGGCGCCGACTGGGCGAAATTCTCGGCCTTCGTGCTGTCGCCGGGCGTGCCGCTGACCCATCCCAAGCCGCACTGGACGGTGGAATTGGCGCGTGGCGCCGGCGTCGAGGTGATCGGTGATATCGAACTGTTCTGCCGGGAGCGGACGCTCAGCGCGCCAACGGCGCCCTTCATCGCCATCACCGGCACCAACGGCAAGTCGACCACCACCGCGCTGACAGCGCATATCCTGACGGCTTCCGGCCGCGATACCCAGATGGGCGGCAATATCGGCCGCGCGGTGATGACGCTCGATCCGCCGAAGCCCGATCGGCACTATGTCGTCGAATGCTCATCCTACCAGATCGACCTTGCGCCCTCGATCAACCCGACCGCGGGCATCCTGCTCAACCTGACGCCGGACCATCTCGATCGCCACGGCACCATGCAGCACTACGCCTCGATCAAGGAGCGGCTGGTGGCCGGCAGCGAGACGGCGATCATCGGCATCGACGATTCCTGGTGCGCACAGATCGCCGAGCGGCTGGAGCGGGCAGGGCGGCAGGTCATCCGCATTTCCAAGCGGTTGCCGCTGACCGACGGCTATTTCGCCGACGGCACCAATCTGATGGAAGCCGTGCACGGCCGCTATAGCCGCGTCGCCTTCCTCGAAGGCATAGGCTCGCTGCGCGGCCAGCATAATGCGCAGAACGCGCTGGCTGCCGTCGCAGCTTGCCTGAAAGTCGGGCTGGACCTCGGCGAGATCCAGTCGGGGCTCGAAAGCTTCCCGGGTCTCGCCCACCGCATGGAGCAGGTCGGCCGCAAGGACCATGTGCTGTTCGTCAACGACTCCAAGGCGACCAACGCCGATGCGGCGGCACCCGCCCTGTCGAGCTTTCCCCGTATCTACTGGATCGCGGGCGGCCTGCCCAAGGAAGGCGGCATCGAGCCGCTGCGCGGCTTCTTCCCGCGCATCGCCAAGGCCTATCTGATCGGCGAGGCGGCGCCCGCCTTTTCGGCGACACTGGGCGAGGCCGTGCCCTACGAGATTTCAGGCACACTGGCCGCCGCGGTCGCGCATGCCGCGCATGATGCGGCCAGCGACGACAGCGGCGAGGTGGTGGTGCTGCTGTCCCCGGCCTGCGCGAGTTTCGACCAGTTCAAGAATTTCGAAGTTCGCGGCGAAGCCTTCAGGCAAGCTGCGAGCGCTATAGATGGCGTCAAACCCATCGGAGGGGCACGATAATGCAGAGCCGTCTCGATAAAAGTCCCGTCGCGACCTGGTGGTGGACGATCGATCGCTGGTTCCTGGCGGCGTTCCTGTCGCTGATGGGGCTCGGCATCGTCTTGTCCTTCGCCGCCAGCCCGGCGGTGGCCGAACGTATCGGCCTCGACAGTTTCCACTTCGCCACCAGGCAGATCATCTTCACCGTGCCGGCGCTCGGCGTGATGCTGGCCGTCTCCTTCCTCGATTCCAGGGAGATCCGGCGCATGTCGCTGATCATGCTGTGCCTGATGCTGGTGCTGATGGTGGCGGTGCTCTATGTCGGCGTCGAGGTGAAGGGGGCGCGGCGCTGGGTCTCGCTCGCCGGCCTGTCGATCCAGCCGTCGGAGTTCCTGAAGCCGGCCTTCGTCATCATGTGCGCCTGGCTTTTCGCCGAGCACAAGCGACAGCCCGACATTCCGGGCAATCTGTTCGCCATGCTGCTCCTGGTGCTGGTCGTGTCGCTGTTGGTGGCGCAGCCCGACCTTGGCCAGACCATGCTGACGACCGGCACCTGGGGCATCATGTTCTTCATGGCGGGGCTGCCCTGGCTGTGGATCATCGTGCTGGGTGCCGCCGGCGTCGGCGGTGTCTTCGCCGCCTACACGGTGTTTCCGCACGTTGCCTTGCGCATCGACAAGTTCCTCACCGGCGAGGGCGACACGTTCCAGGTCGACATGGGACGCGACGCGCTGATCAATGGCGGCTGGTTCGGCGTCGGGCCGGGCGAGGGTACGGTCAAGCGGGTCATCCCCGACAGCCATGCCGACTTCGTCTTCTCAGTCGCGGGCGAGGAATTCGGGCTGATCATGTGCTTCTTCATCATGTCGATCTTTGCCTTCATCGTGCTGCGCGGCCTCAACACGGCGCTCAAGGAACATGACGATTTCACCCGCTATGCGGTCGGCGGCCTCGTCACCGTGTTCGGCCTGCAGGCCGTCATCAACATGTGCGTCAACCTGCAGCTGGTTCCGGCCAAGGGCATGACGCTGCCCTTCATCTCCTATGGCGGCTCCTCACAGATCGCCATCGCCATCTCGATGGGCATGGTGCTGGCGCTGACGCGCAAGCGGCCGGAAAAACGCAAGCAGATGGGCTTTACGTTGCCGCAACGCGCCCTGCCGGCGGAGTGACATGGCGAGGGGTGTCATCCTTCTCGCGGCGGGCGGAACCGGCGGACATCTGTTTCCGGCCGAGGCGCTGGCGCATGAGCTGATCGAGCGCGGCTGGACGGTGCAGTTGGCGACCGACGAACGCGCCGAGCGGTTTGCCGGCCACTTTCCGGCCACCGCCATCCATCCGATCCAGTCGGCGACGATGGGTTCGAAGAATCCCATCGTCGTGCTCGGTGCCTTCTGGAAAATCTGGCGCGGCGTGCGCCAGGCCTCCGCCATTATCGGCAGGATCAAGCCGGACGCGGTGGTCGGCTTCGGCGGCTACCCGACCCTGCCGCCGCTCTATGCGGCGACGCGGCGCAAGGTGCCGACGCTGATCCACGAGCAGAACGCGGTGATGGGGCGCGCCAACCGGGCGCTGGCCGGCCGTGTCGATGCCATCGCCGGCGGCTTCCTGCCGCAGGATACGAGCGCCGTTGGTGCCAAGACGGTGACGACAGGCAATCCCGTCAGGCCGGCTGTGCTGGAAGCGGCCAAGACGCCCTATGTGGCGTCGACCGGGGAGCAGCCCTTCCGCCTGCTGGTGTTCGGCGGCAGCCAGGGCGCCCAATTCTTCTCCGATGCCATGCCGGGGGCGATCGCGCTGCTTTCGGATGCGCAGCGCAAGCGGCTTGCGATCACCCAGCAGGCGCGCGCCGACGACGTGGCGCGGGTCAAGGCGGCCTATGCCGCCCTTGGCGTCGCCGTCGAGGTCTCGCCCTTCTTCACCGACATGGCGGCGCGCCTGGCGGCGGCGCATCTGGTGATTTCGCGCTCCGGCGCCTCGACCGTCTCGGAAATCGCCGTCATCGGCCGGCCGGCGCTGCTGGTGCCCTATCCCTATGCGCTCGACCACGATCAGGCGGCGAACGCGGCTGCCCTTGCCGCCGCCGGTGGCGGCGAGGTGCATCCGCAATCGACGCTGTCGCCCGAGCGTATCGCTGCCTTGGTTGGCGGTCTGATGGACAATCCCGATCGGCTGGCGGCCATGGCCGCTGGCGCGAAATCGGCCGGCAGGCCCGACGCGGCACGGTTGCTCGCCGATCTCACAGAGGCTATTGCGTCCCGCAAAAGCGTATCGGATTTCAAGAAGGGGACGCACGCATGAAGATGCCGCAGACCATCGGCCTTGTGCATTTCATCGGCATTGGCGGCATCGGCATGAGCGGCATTGCCGAGGTGCTGCACAATCTCGGCTACAAGGTGCAAGGGTCCGACCAGGCCGACAGCGCCAATGTGCAGCGGCTGCGTGACAAGGGCATCGAATGCTTCGTCGGCCACAAGGCCGAGAATCTCGGCGACGCCGAGGTCATCGTCGTTTCGACGGCGATCAAGAAATCCAATCCGGAGCTGAAGGCCGCGCGGGAAAAATTACTCCCCATCGTGCGCCGCGCCGAGATGCTGGCCGAGCTGATGCGCTTCCGCCAGGCGGTGGCGATCGGCGGCACGCACGGCAAGACGACGACGACCTCGATGGTCGCGACCCTGCTCGAAGCCGGCGGGCTCGATCCGACCGTCATCAATGGCGGCATCATCAATGCCTATGGCACCAATGCCCGCATGGGCGATGGCGAGTGGATGGTGGTCGAAGCCGACGAGAGCGACGGCACCTTCCTCAAATTGCCCGCCGACATCGCCGTGGTCACCAACATCGATCCCGAGCATCTCGACCACTATGGCAGTTTCGACAATGTGCGCGAGGCGTTCCGCCAGTTCGTCGAGAACGTACCTTTCTACGGTTTCGGCGTGATGTGCACCGACCACCCGGAAGTCCAGGCGCTGGTCGGCCGCATCGAGGACCGCCGCGTCATCACCTATGGCGAAAACGCGCAGGCCGATGTGCGTTTCACCAACCACCGCATGGCCGGCGCGACCTCCGAGTTCGACGTGGTGATCCGCGACCGCAAGACCGGCAGCCAGAAGACGATAGACGGCCTGCGCCTGCCGATGCCCGGCCGGCACAATGTCTCGAACGCCACCGCGGCGATCGCCGTCGCGCATGAGCTCGGCCTGTCCGCCGAGGCGATCAAGAAGGGCCTGTCGTCCTTCGCCGGTGTCAAGCGCCGCTTCACCCATACGGGGTCCTGGAACGGCGTCGACGTGTTCGACGATTACGGCCACCATCCGGTCGAGATCTCGGCGGTGCTGAAGGCGGCGCGCAGCGCCACCAAGGGCCGCGTCATCGCCATCGCCCAGCCGCACCGTTTCACCCGGCTGCATGATTTGTTCAACGAGTTTTCGGCCTGCTTCAACGACGCCGATACGGTGATGGTCGCGCCTGTCTACGCTGCCGGCGAAGATCCGATCGACGGTGTCACGTCGGACGAACTGGTGTCGCGCATCCGCGCTGGCGGTCACCGCGACGCGCGCTACATAGAGGGGCCGACCGATATCGCGCCAATCATCCGCGATTTGGCCAAGCCTGGTGATTTCGTTGTCTTTCTTGGTGCCGGCAACATCACCCAATGGGCCTATGCCTTGCCCAAGGAGCTTGCCGCCTCATGATGCACGGCCAGGCCCTGATCGACGGACTCGGCGACCGGCTTGCCGGCCTGCGCGGCCGTCTCACGCCGAATGCCGAGATGGACAAGATCACCTGGTTCCGCGCCGGCGGCCTGGCCGAGGTGCTGTTCCAGCCGGCGGACGAAGAGGATCTGGCCGCGTTCCTGCGCGCGGTTCCTGAAGAGATACCTCTCACCGTCGTTGGCATCGGCTCGAACCTGCTGGTCAGGGATGGCGGCATTCCGGGCTTCGTCATCAGGCTTTCGGCCAAGGGCTTTGGCGAGGCGGAGGTCGTTTCACCGATCAGGATAAAGGCCGGCGCGGCGACGCCCGACAAGCGCGTGGCCGCCCTGGCGCTGGAAGCGGGCATTGGCGGCTTCCATTTCTATCACGGCATTCCGGGCGCCGTTGGCGGCGCGCTCAGGATGAATGCCGGCGCCAATGGCGTCGAGACGCGCGAGCGTGTCGTCGAGGTGCGCGCGCTCGAACGCAAGGGCAATGTCCAGAGGCTGAGCAATGCCGAGATGGGCTATGCCTATCGCCATTCGGCGGCGCCCGCCGGGCTGATCTTCACATCGGCCGTGTTCGAGGGCTTCGCCGAGGACAAGGCCACGATCAAGGCGGCGATGGATGCGGTGCAAAACCATCGCGAGACCGTGCAGCCGATCCGCGAGAAGACCGGGGGCTCGACCTTCAAGAACCCGGAAGGCACGTCGGCCTGGAAGGAGATCGACAAGGCGGGCTGCCGCGGCCTGATGATCGGTGGCGCGCAGATGTCGCCGATGCACTGCAATTTCATGATCAACACCGGCACGGCGACCGGTTACGACCTCGAATATCTTGGCGAGACGGTGCGTGCGCGGGTGCTCGAACATTCCGGCATCCGGTTGCAGTGGGAGATCAAGCGCATCGGCAATTTCCGTGCCGGACATGCAGTGCAGGAATTTTTGGGCCAGCTGCTTTAGCGCCGGTTGAAGTTCATGTGATGGATGAACTTCAACGCGTTCCCAGAACGCACAAACCGTTGCTCCGGGGACTCAGTGACGCGGTTTTCGCATCCATTTTCTCAGAAAGTGAATCTCTCGGAATCATAAGTACTTGCCAGTGAATCAACTCTCTGATTCTCTGCTCGAAAGCGTTTCCTGATTTGAGTCGTTCGACGCGTTACCCGCGTTTTCCGTCTGGGGGGCATCCTGCCGGGAGACTCGGACTCAATGTTGCGGAAATCTTGGTTTTTGGTCCGCCGTGAGAGGGGATGACGGGGAATGAAAAGCAAGCATGTGGCCGTCCTGCTGGGAGGTTTTTCGTCCGAGCGGCCCGTGTCCCTGTCTTCCGGAAAGGCCTGTGCCGATGCTCTGGAGAAGGAAGGCTATCAGGTGACCCGCGTCGATGTGGGGCGCGATGTCGGCTCCGTGCTTGCCGAACTCAAGCCTGACGTCGCCTTCAATGCGTTGCATGGTCCCTTCGGCGAGGATGGTACCATCCAGGGTATCCTCGAATATCTCGGCATTCCCTATACTCATTCCGGCGTGCTCGCCTCGGCGCTCGCCATGAACAAGGAGCAGGCGAAGAGGGTCGTCAAGTCGCTCGGCGTTCCCGTTGCCGAATCGAAGGTCGCCAATCGCTTTGCCATCCAGAACAAGCACCCGATGAAGCCGCCCTATGTGATCAAGCCGGTCAGCGAGGGGTCGAGCTTCGGTGTCGTTATCGTCTCCGAGGGGCAGTCTCATCCGCCGCAGGTCGTTGGGTCGTCCGAGTGGAAATATGGCGATACCGTCATGGTCGAGCGCTATATCCATGGGCGGGAGCTGACCTGCGCCGTCATGGGTGACGTGGCGCTTGGTGTCTGCGAGATCATTCCGACGGGGCATTCCTTCTACGATTACGATTCAAAATATGTCGCGGGCGGATCAAAACACGAATGCCCCGCAAAAGTTTCACCGAATATTTACCAAAAAATACAGACACTGGCGCTCAAGGCTCACCAAGCTGTCGGCTGTCGGGGCGTTTCCCGGTCGGACTTCCGTTATGACGATCGTCACTCCGAAAATGGCGAGGTTGTATGGCTCGAGGTCAACACTCAGCCGGGCATGACGCCGACGTCTTTGGTGCCTGAAATCGCAGCCCATGCCGGGCATTCGTTTGGTGAATTGTTGAGTTGGATGGTGGAGGACGCTTCGTGTCTGCGTTGAAATGGGGACAAGGCAAGGAGAGGGGCGCGGCTGGGCCGTCGCTGTTCGGCTTGTCGCTGTCATCGGGCCATTTCGTGCTGCCGCGCGTGCTTCGCCGCCCGGTGCGCATCCTGGCGCGCCTTGGTGACGGTGAATTCGAGGCGCCGCGTTTCTCCGCGGCGATGATGTCGGCGGTGCTGCTCGCTTCGAGTGGCGCCTATGGCGCCTATCTCGGCGGCCACGCAGATGGCATCATCCAGAGCATCACTGCCCGCACCGGCTTTGCCGTCGATCAAGTCAAGGTGGTCGGCAATCGCCAGACCTCCGAGATCGACATTCTCGACAGGCTCGAACTTGATGGCTGGACGTCGCTGATCGGCTTCGATGCCGAGGCCGCGCGCGAGCGCATTTCCGGCCTGCCCTGGATCGAGATGGCGGCGGTGCGCAAGGTCTACCCGCATACGCTGGAAGTGCGCGTCGAGGAACGCGAGGCCTTCGCGCTCTGGCAGCAGGGCAACGATCTCTCGGTCATCGAGAGGGATGGTGCCGTCATCGCGCCGTTCTCCGGCGGCAAGCAGGTGCTGCTGCCGCTGCTGATCGGCGAGGGCGCGCCGGCCAAGGCGCCCGACTTCCTGGCCAAGATCGAGAAATATCCCGACTTCGCGAGCCGCGTGAAAGGCTATATCCGCGTCGGCGACCGGCGCTGGGACCTGAAGCTGGACAATGGTATCACGGTCAAGCTGCCCGAGAATGACGAGGACCAGGCGCTCGCCGAACTGATCAAGATGGATCATGACAAGGGGCTGCTGTCGCGCGACATTGCCGCAGTCGACATGCGGCTCACCGACCGGCTGGTCGTCGAGCTGACGCCCGAGGCGGCGACTCAGCGCGAGGCCGCCCTCAACGAGAAGCCGAAAACCCTCAAGCGCAAGCCGGAGACGAAGATATGAGCTGGCTTGGCGGTTCTGGCGATGCCTCGTCGCGCCGGTCCGGCACCCTCACGGTGCTGGACGTCGGCTCGAACAAGGTCTGCTGCATGGTGGCCAAGCTCAAGCCGAACGATGACGGCAAGCTCTTGCGCGGCCGCTCGCACCGTATCCAGGTGATCGGCATCGGCCACCAGAAGTCGCAAGGCGTGAAGTCAGGCGTGGTCGTCGATCTCGACCGGGCCGAGCATGCCATCCGGCTGTCGGTGGATGCCGCCGAGCGCATGGCGGGACTGACGGTCGATTCGCTCATCGTCAACATGACCGCCGGCCGGCTGAAGAGCGAAGCTTTCTCCGCGACCATCAATCTCGGCGGCCATGAGGCGGATGAGGCCGACATCAAGCGGGTGCTCGGCGCCGGCGCCAAGCAGGCGCTCAAGGCCGAGCGCGAGGTGATCCATTCGTTGCCCGTCGGCTTCTCTCTGGATGCCGAACGCGGGGTGCGCGATCCGCGCGGCATGGTCGGCGACGCGCTCGGCGTCGACATGCATGTGCTGACGGGGGACGCGGCACCAATGCGCAATCTCGAGCTCTCCATCAACCGCTCGCATCTGTCGGTCGAGCGCATGGTGGCGACGCCCTATGCCAGCGGACTGGCGGCGCTCGTCGATGACGAGCTGGAGCTGGGTGCTGCCTGCATCGACATGGGCGGCGGCACGACCACGATCTCGGTGTTTTCGGAAGGCAAGTTCGTCCATGGCGATGCCATCGCGATCGGTGGCAACCACGTCACGCTCGACATGGCCAAGGGGCTCTCGACCTCGCTCGATGCCGCCGAGCGGCTCAAGGTGATGCATGGTTCGGCGTTGCCGGGCAGCGCCGACGACCGCGACCTGGTCTCGATCCAGCCGATCGGCGATGACGGCGACGTGCCGCTGCAGATACCGCGTTCGGTGATGACGCGCATCGTGCGCGCCCGCATCGACGAGACGCTCGAATTGCTGCGCGACCGGCTGAACAAATCCGGCTACGGCAATGCGGTCGGCAAGCGCGTCGTGCTTACCGGCGGCGCCAGCCAGCTGGCCGGCCTGCCGGAAGCGGCGCGCCGCATCCTGGGGCGCAATGTGCGCATCGGCCGTCCGCTCGGCGTGGCGGGCCTGCCCGAAGCGGCGAAGGGGCCGGCGTTCTCGGCCGCCGTCGGGCTTCTGATCTATCCGCAGATGGCGAGTTTCGAGAGCCATCCGGCGAAAGGCATTTCCGGTCTCAGGATGACTGGAACGGGTGGAAAACTGCATCGCATGAGTCAGTGGTTGAGAGACAGTTTCTAATTGACGGGGACAGCCCCATAGGCGGCCGCGGCGGCGAAGCGGCGTGAAAGGCAAAGGACGGAGACAATGACCATCAATCTGCAGAAGCCGGACATCACCGAGCTTAAGCCGCGCATCACCGTGTTCGGTGTGGGCGGCGGCGGCGGCAATGCCGTGAACAACATGATCACCGCGGGCTTGCGCGGTGTCGAGTTCGTCGTGGCCAACACCGACGCGCAGGCGCTGACCATGTCGAAGGCCGACCGGCTGATCCAGCTTGGCGCGCATGTCACCGAAGGCCTCGGCGCCGGCTCGCAGCCGGAAGTCGGTCGCGCGGCGGCGGAAGAATGCATCGACGAGATCATCGATCACCTGTCCAACACCCATATGTGCTTCGTCACCGCCGGCATGGGCGGCGGCACCGGCACCGGTGCTGCTCCGGTTGTTGCCCGCGCCGCGCGCGAGAAGGGTATCCTCACCGTCGGCGTCGTCACCAAGCCGTTCCACTTCGAGGGCCAGCGCCGCATGAAGACGGCCGACATGGGCATCGAGGAACTGCAGAAATGCGTCGACACGCTGATCGTCATCCCCAACCAGAACCTGTTCCGGCTGGCCAATGACAAGACCACCTTCGCCGATGCCTTCGCCATGGCCGACCAGGTGCTCTATTCCGGTGTTGCCTGCATCACCGACCTGATGGTCAAGGAAGGCCTGATCAACCTCGACTTCGCCGACGTGCGCTCGGTGATGCGCGAGATGGGCAAGGCGATGATGGGCACCGGCGAGGCTTCGGGCGAGGGCCGCGCGATGGCCGCCGCCGAAGCCGCGATCGCCAACCCGCTGCTCGACGAGACCTCGATGAAGGGCGCCAAGGGCCTGCTGATCTCGATCACCGGCGGCCGCGACCTGACCCTGTTCGAAGTCGACGAAGCGGCGACCCGCATCCGCGAGGAAGTCGACCAAGACGCCAACATCATCCTGGGCGCCACCTTCGACGAGGAACTCGAAGGCGTCATCCGAGTCTCGGTCGTCGCCACCGGCATCGACAAGTCGGCGGCTGAAATTGCAGCCGCGCCGATCTCGATCCGTACGGCGCCGCAGAAGCCGGCCGCCCGTCCGGCCGTGGCCGCGGTGGAAAGCCGCCCGGCACCGGTCCAGCAGCCTGTCTATGAGCCGCGTGCCGCCGACCCGGTCGCCGAGGCCATCCAGCTGGCCGAGGCGAACGCCGCGGCCATGGCGCAGGCTCGCCCGGCCCCGGTCGCCCATGCGGATGATTTCCGCCCGCAGAGCAAGATCTTCCAGGCGCCCCCGGCACAGCCGCAGCCCATGCCGCAGCCGGTCGTCCAGCAGATGATGCAGCCGGCCCCGCAGCCGCGCGAAATACTGCGTGAGGTCCCGCAGCCGGTGGCGATGGCGCCGCAGCGCATGCCGCGCGTCGAGGACTTCCCGCCGGTGGTCAAGGCCGAGGTGGACGCCAAGAGCCGTCCGGCGGACCACGAGAACAACAGCGGACCGATGGGTCTGTTGAAGCGCCTGACCAATGGCCTGACCCGCCGCGAAGAGGAGCCGGCACGGCTGCAGCCAGCCCAGCCGCGCGAGCCCAAGCTGCGCCAGGCGGCTCCCGAAGTGCGCCGTCTTGCCAGCCAGGACGCGCAGCTCTACGCGCCGCGCCGCGGCCAGCTGGATGACCAGGGCCGCCTGACGCCGCAGACCAGGGCGACTCAGGACGACGATCAGCTGGAGATTCCGGCGTTCCTGCGCCGCCAGGCCAACTGAACCGTTAACGGACTGTAACAATCGTTAACAGGCAAGCAAGGAATTGCTTGCCTGTTAACGTTTTAAATGCTGTAAAATCAATCGGTTATGGCTCCGTACATGTTCCAGTTCGCGGTTACAAAGAGTAAGAAACCGTGATTTGGAGTCTCCCGACCGGGACATTATCTTCGCTGCCTACCATAGTCGGTCTGCCGGGATTTCGGGGAAGTGGCCCTGCCTGCCGATTTCACAAGAGCCGCGCCCTCGGGCTGGAGAAGCGGACCTAGGCATTTTCGGGCTTATGGGGATTGTCTTGCACGACTACCAGACGACAGTGAAGACGCGCGCGTCGCTTACAGGCACCGGCGTTCACAGCGGCAAAGAAGTTTCCATCAGTTTCCTGCCCGCGGATGCCGATACCGGCATCGTGTTCCAGCTGATCGGTGGAGAAGGGCAGGGCCGCGAGTTCCGTGCTCTGTTTTCCGAGATCGGCGCCACCGACCTTTGCACCATGCTTGGCGATCCCTCGGGCGAGCATATCGCCACTGTCGAGCACATCATGGCCGCGCTGCTCGGGCTCGGCATCGACAATGTCCTCATCGAAATCGATGGCCACGAGGTTCCGATCCTCGATGGCAGCGCCATCGCCTTCGTGGAAGCCATAGACCAGGCGGGCATCGAGACGTTGCAGGTCAAGCGGCGCTACATCAGGGTCGTCAAGCCGGTCCGCATCGAGAACGGTGCATCCTGGGCCGAGTTCAGGCCCTATGACGGCACCCGCTTCGAGATCGAGATCGATTTCGAAAGCCCGGCCATCGGCCGCCAGCTCTTCGCCTCGGATATCAATGCGGACATTTTCCGCCGTGATATCGCGCGCGCGCGCACCTTCGGCTTCATGAAGGATGTCGAACGGCTGTGGGCCGCCGGCTATGCGCTTGGCTCGTCGCTCGAGAACTCGCTGGTGATCGGCGACGACAACCGGGTCATCAACATGGGCGGCCTGCGTTATCCCAACGAATTCGTGCGTCACAAGACGCTCGACGCCATGGGCGACCTGGCGCTGGCCGGAGCCCGTTTCATAGGCTGTTTCCGCTCCTATCGCGGCGGCCACAGGCTGAACGCGGCCGCGCTGCGCCGCCTGCTGTCGGACCGCACGGCCTTCGAGATCGTCGAGACCACACGCCGCGAGCGTGGCCGCGCGGCGGAGATGAGCGCCGTCAATGCGCCGCTCTACGCGCCCTGGATGATCTGAGTCCCGCGACGTTTTCGCCCCGATGACGGGGGAGCCGAGTGTTGCAGGAATGCATCACCAGCAGGCGAAATTGCAGGGACGTCTCGGCGCAGGCCGGCCGCCACAAAAATGCGCGATTGGCTAGACATAGCGTTGCCGGGCAAGGCGGTTATGGTTTATGGCTGCTGCCGTCGATTAGTGCATGTCGCTCAAAAGTGGGGACCAATTTTGGGACAGCAGCATGCAAGAGGCATTAAAATAACGCCGAAAGGGCGCAATCCAATCATGTTCTTCAAGCGAGTCGGTCAATCGAAAGCGCCCCAGCGGTCTGTTCTCCTGGCGCTTTCGCTGGTTGTTCCATCGCTCTTCCTGTCGGCCTGCATGTCGTCGGAGAAAGACATCGACCTGTCGACCTATGTCGACCAGACCGAGCCGGCCGACGTCCTCTACAATCAGGGCCTCGCCAACATGAACGCGGGGCGCCTGGATGAGGCGAGCAAGAAGTTCGACGCCGTCGATCGCCAGCATCCTTATTCGGAATGGGCCCGTAAATCGATGGTCATGGGCGCTTTCGCCGACTATCGAAAGGGCAGCTACGACGACGCTATTTCGTCGGCCAAGCGCTATCTGGCGCTTTATCCGTCCACCGATGACGCGCCCTATGCGCAGTACATCATCGGCCTGAGCTACTATCGCCAGATCAAGGACGTGACGCAGGATCAAAAGGAAGCACGCCAGACCCTGCAGACGATGCAGGATCTCGTGACGCGCTGGCCGAATTCGGAATATGTCGACGACGCCAAGGAGAAGATGCGCTTCGCCAACGACCAGCTCGCCGGCAAGGAAATGCAGATCGGGCGCTATTATCTGGAGCGCCGTGAATACATCGCCGCCGTCAAGCGCTTCCGCACCGTGGTGGAGAACTATTCCAACACGCGCCATGTCGAGGAAGCACTCGCCCGCCTGACCGAAAGCTATTACGCGATGGGGCTGACCTCGGAGGCCCAGACGGCAGCCGCCGTGCTCGGCACCAACTATCCCGACAGCCCATGGTACAAGGATTCCTACAAGCTCCTGCAGAGCAACGGACTGGCGCCGCGCGAGAATGCCGGATCGTGGATATCCAAGGCCGGAAAGCTGATCACCGGCGCCTGATACTGGAGCGGTTCGCCGATTAACGGAGACGGCGACCCGCTCTATCTCTTTGTTTTTGACGCAATTCCCCGTTTCACACTTTTCTTGGAATTGCTCTAGAGCGCGTCGCGGCGAAGCGCATTTTCGGATTGATCCGACGCTGAAACAAAAAGATAGTGCGGCGCTGCGACTCCGGTTGGTCGCGTGCCGCTCCACGGGCGGTTCTGTGGTTTGATTGAGCCGCTGAACCGTTCTATCTCTTGTTGACGCGATTCCGGACGGAAAGCCGTTACGCACTTTTCCTGGAATTGCTTGAGGTCCGGGTTCTGATGCTTTCCAGACTGTCGATCCGCGATATCGTCCTGATCGAGAAGCTGGATATCGACTTCCAGCCGGGCCTTTCCGTGCTGACGGGCGAAACCGGCGCCGGCAAATCCATCCTGCTCGATGCCCTGTCGCTGGCGCTTGGCGCGCGTGGCGACGCCTCGCTGGTGCGCCATGGCGCGGCACAAGGCCAGGTCATTGCCGTGTTCGATGTGCCGCGAAACCATCCGGTGCGCGCGCTGCTCGTCGAAAACGCCATCGAGGATGACGGCGACATCATCCTGCGCCGCGTGCAGACGGCGGACGGCCGCACCCGCGTCTTCGTCAACGACCAGCCATCCAGCGTGACCCTGATGCGCGATGTCGGCCGCGCGCTGGTCGAAATCCACGGCCAGCACGATGAGCGCGCCTTGGTCGATCCCGGAGCGCACCGGGATGTGCTCGACGCCTTCGGCGGCCATCTTGGCGCGGTTCGGTCGACCGGCGAGGCCTGGCGGCACTGGCGCGGCTGCGAGCAGGAACTTACGCGCCACCGCGCCAAGGTGGCGGCGGCGGCCCGCGAGGCCGACTATCTGCGCGCCGCGGTCGCGGAACTGACCAGGCTCGATCCGCAGCCCGGCGAGGAAACGGAACTTGCCGAACTGCGCGCCCACATGATGCGCGCCGAGAAGATCGCTTCCGAAATCCATGATGCGCAGGATGTGCTGTCCGGTCCGTCGTCACCCTTGCCGCAACTCGCCAGCCTGCTGAGGCGCCTGCAGCGCAAGGCGACGGAGGCGCCGGGCCTGCTCGAGGACGTGGTCAAGTCGCTCGACGAAGCCATGTTGTCTCTCGACGCGGCACAGTCTGGCGTCGAGGCAGCACTTCGAGCCACCGAATATGACCCGCAGCGACTGGAGAAGGCGGAGGAACGGCTGTTTTCGCTGCGCGCGGCTTCACGCAAGCACAGCGTTGCGGTCGACGATCTGGCGCAATTGCGCGACACGATGGTGGCGGACCTCGCCGATCTCGACGCTGGCGAGGAGCGGCTGCATGGGCTGGAAAAGCAGGCCGCCGCGGCGCGTGAAGCCTATGACATCGCCGCCGCGCAGCTTTCCTCGCTTCGTCACGCGGCGGCCGTTGGCCTGACCAAGGCCGTGATGGCCGAATTGCCCGCGCTGAAGCTCGAACGCGCAGCCTTCATCGTCGAGATGAAGAGCGAGGCCGAGACCCGCATGGAAGAGGGCATAGACCAGATCGAGTTCTGGGTGCGCACCAATCCCGGCACGCGGCCCGGGCCGATGATGAAGGTGGCGTCCGGCGGCGAGCTGTCGCGCTTCCTGCTGGCGTTGAAGGTGGCGCTGGCCGACCGTGGCTCGGCGCCGACACTGGTTTTCGACGAAATCGACACCGGCGTCGGTGGCGCCGTGGCAGACGCCATCGGCCAGAGGCTGGCGCGGCTGTCGAAGCGCGTGCAGGTGCTGTCGGTGACCCACGCGCCGCAGGTGGCGGCGCGCGCGGCGACGCATTTCCTGATCTCCAAATCGGGCGGCGCCGATCGTGTGGCGACCGGCATCGCCGAGATGGACAGGACGGCACGGCAGGAAGAGATCGCCCGCATGCTGGCCGGCGCAACGATCACCGACGAGGCACGCGCGGCCGCCGAGCGGCTGCTGCGCGAAAACACAAACGCGGCGTAACAATATCCGGCGTCACGGATCGAGTCAGGATATGGCTCCATGCTGCTGGTCGGGAATGATTTTCCCAAAATCCTGATCTATTGTGACGCGCCACCGTTCGGGGACAAAAGCATGTCGGAAAAACCTGTCGATTCGCTCAGCGAAAGCGAGGCTGAAGCAGAGCTGAAGCGCCTTGCGGAGGAGATCGCCGAGCACGACCGGCGCTACCATACCGAGGACGCGCCGATCATCACGGATGCCGAATATGACGCGCTTACGCGACGCAATCTTGCCATCGAACAGCGCTTTCCGGGGCTGGTGCGCGAGGATTCGCCGTCGCGCAGGGTGGGCGCACCGCCGGCGGAGGGTTTTGCCAAGGTGCGCCATGCCGTGCCGATGCTCAGCCTCGCCAAGGCCTATACCGACGAGGACGTCGCCGATTTCATCGAGCGCGGCCGGCGCTTCTTCGACCGCGACAAGGATCTCGACATCGCTTTCACCGCCGAGCCGAAGATCGACGGGCTGTCGGCGTCGCTGCGCTACGAAAAGGGCGTGTTCGTGCAAGGCGCGACGCGCGGCGATGGTGCCGTGGGCGAGGATATCACCGCCAATCTCAGGACCATCGCCGACATCCCCGCCAGGCTGAAAGGCTCGGGCTGGCCCGAAATCATCGAGATACGCGGCGAGGTCTACATGACCTATGCGGAATTCGAGGCGCTGAAGCAGCGTTCGGCGGCGGCCGGCGGCCAGGATTACGTCAATCCGCGCAACACGGCGGCCGGCTCGCTGCGCCAGAAGGATCCCTCCGTCACCGCCACCCGCAACCTCAAGTTCTTCGCCTATGCCTGGGGCTTCACGACGGCGGATCCGGCGCCGACCCAGTACGAATCGGTGCAAAAATTCGCCGATTGGGGGTTCAAGATCAGCCCCTTGATGGTGCGGGCGAAGTCGGTCGAGGAACTGGTGGCGCATTATCATCTGATCGAGGAGCAGCGCTCGTCGCTCGGCTATGACATTGACGGCGTCGTCTACAAGGTCGACCAGTTGGAGCTGCAGCGCCGCTGGGGTTTCGTCACCGGCGAGCCGCGCTGGGCCGTCGCCCATAAATTCCCGGCCGAACAGGCAATGACGACGGTCGAGAAGATCGACATACAGGTCGGCCGCACCGGCACGCTGGCGCCGGTCGCGCGGCTGGCCCCTGTCACCGTCGGCGGTGTCGTGGTCGAGAACGTCACGCTGCACAATGAGGATTACATCAAGGGTTTCGACAGCAACGGCCTGCCGATCCGCGACGGCATCGATGTGCGCATCGGCGACACGGTGGTGATCCAGCGCGCAGGGGACGTCATCCCGCAGATCGTCAGCGTCGTCGTCGACAAGCGTCCTGCCAATGCCGTGCCTTACGAGTTCCCGCACACCTGTCCGGTTTGCGGATCACCGGCGACGCGCGAGATCAACGAGAAGACCGGCAAGGAGGATTCCCGGCGGCGCTGTACGGGCGAGCTGATCTGCGCGGCACAAGCCGTGGAGCGATTGCGCCATTTCGTGTCACGTGGCGCCCTGGATATCGAGGGTCTGGGCGCGGAGAACATCGACACCTTCTTCAATGCCGGACTGATCAAGACAGCCGCCGATATCTTCACGCTCCGGGACCGTCGACCCGCCGTCACCAAGGCGCTTGCCGAGCGGCGAGAGGAGCAGGCCAGGCAGCGCGAGGCGGCGTCCGGCAAGACGCGCAAGAATGTGCGCAGCGTCGAGGATCGCAACTATGAGGGCCTCGACAAGCTGTTCGCGGCGATCGATTCGCGCCGCGAACCGGAGCTCGACCGCTTCATCTTCGCGCTCGGCATCCGCCATATCGGCGAGACGACGGCGGCCGTGCTTGCAAAGACCTTCTCGACCATCGAGGAACTGATCCGCGTCGGCAAGGAGACGGCGGCGGCGGAGGATCCGCATGCCGTTTTCCCGTCGATCAACGGCATTGGCGACACGGTGATCGACGCGCTGCGCGACTTCTTCGGCAATGAGCGCAATGACGACGTGCTCGACAAGCTGCTCGAACAGGTCAAGCCGAAGCCGTATATCGTCACCGTCTCGGCCGACAGCGAGGTCGCGGGCAAGACCATCGTCTTTACCGGCTCGCTGGAAAAGATGACCCGTTCCGAAGCCAAGGCGATGGCCGAGCGTCTCGGCGCCAAGGTCGCCGGTTCGGTTTCGGCCAAGACCGATCTGGTGGTGGCGGGACCGGGTGCCGGCTCCAAGCTCAAGCTTGCCGGTGAACTCGGCGTCGAAGTGATCGACGAGGACACCTGGCTGCAGCGGGTCGGCAAGGCGTGATGGACGGAGCGTTCAAAGGGTTCGGCCCGAAGGCCATTCCGTTCCTGAAGGCACTGGATTTCCATCAGAGCCGGGAGTGGTTCCTGGAAAACCGCGATTTGTTCGAACAGGAACTGCGCGATCCCCTGGGCGATCTCGTCGACACGCTGACGCAGCGTTTCGCCGATGCCGGACTTGGCCTGCGCGGCGACCGCAAGAAATCGCTGTTCCGCATCAATCGCGATGTGCGCTTCGCCAAGGACAAACGGCCCTACAACCGGCATGTCTCGGCCATCCTGTCACCGGACGGCACCAAGATGTCGCAAGGCGTCTTTTATGTTCATATCGGGCTGGAGCGTTGTTTTGCCGACGTCGCCTGGTGGAACCCGGAGCCGGCCTTGCTGCTCGCCATGCGCAAGGCGATCGCAACGCGGCCGGATACATTTCGCGGCCTGGCGGCCGCCTTGAAGAAGGACCGGCTTGGGCTGGAGGCGGAGGGTCGCATGAAGCGGACGCCGCGCGGCTTCGAGCATATAAGCGATCCCGATTTGGCCGAGGCCATCCGCAACCGGCATTTCGTGGTCCAGCACGTCATCGATCCAGCGGGAATCCATACGTCCGCGCTGGTCGAGGAACTCGTCGATTTCGTCATGCGTTCCAAGCCGCTGCTCGACTGGGGCAGGGAGATAGAGGGTGGCGCGGCGAAAGACTGATCCCGCGGTGACGATCATTTCCGCTGATCGTTTGGCTCAAGCGAATTCGTGTGACAAGGCACGGAGTGCCACCTACATACCGCCACTCCTTGTTGTTGTGCATGTCGTATTCCCAAAACGCTACGCACTTTGGGCGAGATGCATCAGGAGTGGTCGATGGCGACGGACGTGATCTCGCAGAGCGGCGGCAAGAGCGACTTCTGGCAAGGCGTGCGGCTCTCCATGCCTGTCGTGGTGGCGTCGGCGCCGTTCGCGGTGCTGTTCGGGGCGCTTGCCGTTGACCAGGGTTTCTCTGTCTTCGAAGCCTTCCTGATGAGCGCGCTTGTCTTCGGCGGCGCCAGCCAGATGGTCGGCATCCAGCTGTTCGGCCAGCATGTCGCGCCGTGGCTGATCGTGCTGTCGATCTTCGCCGTCAACTTCCGCCATGTGCTCTACTCGGCCGGCATCGGCCGGCGCATCGCGCACTGGCCCGTCATCAGCCAAGCTCTCGGCTACTTCATCCTCACCGATCCGCAATACGCCGTGACAGAAGCGCGGGCGCAATCGGGCCAGACCGTCAGCTTTGCCTGGTATCTGGGGCTCGGCCTGCCGGTCTATCTGTTCTGGATCGTCGAAAGCGCGCTTGGCGCGGTGTTCGGAAAGCTGATCCCCGATACGCACGCGCTGGGTATCGATTTCCTGCTGCCGATCTATTTTCTTGGCCTCGTCATGGGCTTTCGCAAACGGCCGCTGTGGCTGCCGGTGGTCATCGCCAGCGCCGCGGCGTCCATCATCGCCTACAAGACGGTTGGCTCGCCCTGGCATGTCTCGATCGGCGCTGTTGCCGGCGTTCTGCTCGCCGTCATCCTGCCGCCGCACCATAGCGGCGTTGGAGAGCGGCCATGAGCACGACGTTCTGGATCATCATCGCGGGCGCGATCGCCACTTATCTCACGCGCGTCGGCGGACATCTGGTCATCTCGCGCTTCGAGAACATTCATCCGCGCGTGGAAGCAGGCCTCAATGCGGTGCCGGCGGCGGTTCTGACCACGCTGGTGGCGCCTGAACTGTTGAATGCCGGACCGGCGGAATGGGCGGCATTGGTCGTCACGGCTGTTGTGTCACTGCGTGGCGGGCTGATGGCGATGTTTCTGGCCGGCGCGGCGGTGCTGATCCTCGCGCGGCAGTTCGTGGGATGATCTCGTAGGCGCGATCGGTTTGGGCCGTTGGCAGCGCCAGCCTTCCAAGCTGAATATAGGCCGCCTCAAATCTTCGCGTCATGCGGTAGCGGTGCTGTCGCCTTTTCCAGCCAGGCCAGGGTTTCGCCGTCGAGCATCGGTCCGATCTCGGCCAGCACACGGGCATGGTAGGCGTCGAGCCAATGCAGTTCTTCGCGCGTCAGCAGGTCTGAGCGCACCAGCCTGATGTCGATCGGCGCCAGCGTCAGCGTCTCGAAGCCGTGCATGGCGATGTCGCCGCCCTCGATCTGTTCAGGCGGCGTCACCAGGATGAGATTCTCGATGCGGATGCCATAGGCGCCTTCCTTGTAGTAACCCGGCTCGTTGGACAGCATCATGCCTTCGAGCAGCTTTTCTGTGCCGGTGCGGGCAATGCGCTGGGGTCCTTCATGCACGGCCAGATACGAGCCGACGCCATGGCCGGTGCCGTGGGCGAAGTCGCAGCCATGCTTCCACAGCGCCATGCGGGCGACGGCGTCGATCTCCGAACCGCGCGTGCCGGCGGGGAACCGCAACGTGGAAATGCCGATCATGCCTTTCAGCACCAGCGTGAAGCGCTCGCGCATCTCCTCGGTCGGCTGACCAATCGGCACGGTGCGGGTGATGTCCGTGGTGCCGTCCTGATATTGCGCGCCGGAATCGAGCAGGAACAGCTCGCCGGCCTGGAGCTTGCGGCTGGTGGCGCGCGACACGCGATAATGCATGATGGCGCCGTTCGGACCGGCGCCGGAAATGGTGTCGAAGGAGACGTCGCGCAGCGGCATCTGCGTTTCCTCGCCGGTCTGCCGGCGGCTCTCTTCCAGCCGGGTGACGACCGCGATCTCGTCGAGCGAGCCGGGCTTCTGCCGCTCCAGCCAGCACAAAAGCTTTGCCACCGCCGCGCCGTCACGGCGATGGGCGGCGCGCGAGCCGGCGATCTCGGCCTGGTTCTTGGTGGCGCGCGGGATGCGGGCCGGGTCGGGCGCGGCAATCACCGTACCGCCATTGTCCTCGACCAGCATGCGCAGCCTGTCGGCCGCAAGCACCGGGTCGAGCGCGATCTTGGCGCCGCCCTTGGCAAGCGCTGCGATCGCCGCCTCGAATTCGCCGGGCTCATGCGGATCGGCGAGCTGGGTGAGATAGGCCGCGACCTGGCGCGAGAATTTGCGCTTGTCCATGAACAGCTGGTGCGACCCGTCGGCGGCCAGGATGGCGAAGCCGAGCGCCAGCGGCGTGTGCGGCACGTCGCCGCCGCGGATGTTGAAGACCCAGGCGATGGAAGAGGGGTCGGTCAGCACCGCATGGGTGGCGCCGTCCCTGCCGATCGCCGTTGCCAGCCGCGCCAGCTTGTCCTTGGCGAGCTCGCCGGCAAAGCCGATCGGGTGCAGCTCGACCGGGGTCACGGGTGCGGCGGGCTGATCCTTCCAGATGATGTCGATCGGGTTTTTGTCGAGCGGCACCAGCACGGCGCCGGTCTTGTCGGCCGAGGCCTGCAGCGCCTTGACCTCGCCGATCGTGTGCAGCCATGGATCGAAGCCGAGCCGCGCGCCTTTGCCGATATTATCCTTGAGCCAGACGGCGGGCGGGTTGTCGACCAGGCTTTCGATCGAAAAAATGTCGAGATCGACCTCATTGCGCACCTGCAGCGTGTAGCGCCCGTCGACGAAGACGAAGGCGCGGTCGCGAAGCACGATGGCGACACCGGCCGAGCCGCTGAAGCCGGTCAGCCATTTCAGCCGTGCCGAACGATCGGCGACATATTCGCCCTGATGCTCGTCCGCGCGTGGCACGATAAAACCATCAAGGCCATTCGCGGCCAACCATTGGCGCAGCAGCGCCACGCGCGGCTTTCCGACTGCCGGGTCGCCGGCGGAATCGAAGGTCTGGAACATGGTGGGCCTCCTTGGTAGTCGCGCGACCGTAGCCTATGGGTCGGGAAAGCGGAATCGATTTCCCGACCGGCGAAAACTGCTACAGCGCCGCCTGGCTGACAACCAGATGGGGCTGGTCCAGCCGCAGTACGAGGGCTGGCTTGTCGTTGTTCATCCCCGACACAACGCGGCTTTGCTGCGCTGCCCGCCGGCACACGGGAATTGTAACCAGAAAAAGTCAGCAACGCCTGCTTTTTGAGCGTGCGTCACTTCGCATGGCAAGTTATCTGGTTCGGGTTTTCTTGTCTTGACAGCCGGGGGTGGGGGCCTTCCGGTCAAGGTTGGTTTCGGGGCCAGTTCCGGCACGCTGTTGAAAGTGATGATGCCGGCCGCGCGCCGTTTGCAGGGTCGATGTTGAAAATGAGGACTATGTCTTGAGCCAGTCAGTCGGCAAAAACCGTGCTTGTTCGCGGTCTGGCGTCTGGTGTGGCCAACTGTTGATCGATGCAAATTCGCGACGGATTTGCTCTGATTTCTTGTCTGGGCTCCGTGTTGCTCGGTTCCGGTAATCTATACGGCTTACATTCGCTTGTCTCTCGGCAGCGGGTTTCGTAGCGTCGCCACGGGCTTAAAGGGTCGATTCAGCCAATGGATGGTTGGTCGGGGGGATTGTGGATGAGATATTCTGTTTCCGCAGCGCGTGCCAAAGGCGATGGCGAGGTGAATGCGCGGCTTGCGGGCTCGCTTCGGTCGTCCACGTCGCTTCCGGCTCTGCTGATGGCCGGGCTGATTGCGGCCGCTGTAACGCCGATCATGTCAGGTGGCGCCTCGGCCGAGGATTTCGCTCACAACAGCGGCGATTGGGGTTCGGCTGCGAACTGGACTCCCGCAACGGTTCCCGACGGCGTCGAGGCGGTCGCGAACTTCAACCATGATGCGCCGGACCAGGGGCTCGGCTATACCGTTCTCCTGACTGGTGGACCCTATACGGTCGGCACGCTGAACTTGAATGCCACGAGCACCTCCGGCGGTTACCGGTTTTCAAGCGGCGTTTTGAATTTCCAGGCCTCTGGGCAGGCCTCGATCAACGTGCAGACGAACAATTTCATTTCCGACCTGGACGCCGGCGCCAGTTTCAATTTCGTTTCCGACACTGTCGTCACGGTCGATGCCGGTGCTCATTTTACGGCCGATGGAGTGATCTCCGGCGCAAGCCTCACCAAGAGCGGTGACGGCTTGCTGACCTTGAATGGCGCAAACACCTACACGGGCGGCACCAATCTCTATGGCGGCACGCTCAGCCTTGGCAACAATGCGGCGCTTGGGACGGGGGCTGTCTACGCCAACGGCGGCACCACCATCGACATCCAGAACGGCATCACGATCAACAATGACCTGATCATGTATGCCGGCATGAATCTGAATGTCGGCTCGGGAGCAACCGGAACCTATGCCGGTCAGATTTCGGAATTCAGCGATCCAACCGCGATCGTCAAGACCGGCGCCGGCACGCTTGTTTTGACCAACAACGGCAACAGTTTCAGCTCCGGCGCCATCATCGATGAGGGAACGATCCGGGTCACGGCCGATCACGCGCTGGGCACGGGTCCGATCACACTGGATGGCGGCACGTTGCAGGCGGGTGCAAACCTCAACCTTCCGAACGTCTCGATCCTTTTTGGCGCTGCGGGCGGCACCATCGACACCAACGGTTTTGACGTCAGCACGACCGCCAGCATGGGTGACAACGATACGCCGAGCGGGACATTCACCAAAACCGGCGCGGGAACGCTGACGGTCGACGGTTACGCCGGCAACAACAATTACGCTACGGCCACCGATGTCGCCCAAGGCACGCTGAAGGCGGCCACGACCAACATCTTCAGCGCGAACAGCGCCTATACGGTGGCAAGCGGCGCAACGCTTGATCTCAACAATTTCGACCAGGCGATCGGCTCGCTTGCCGGCGCGGGAGCGGTTACCAGCGGGACAGGAAAGCTGACGACCGGAGGCAATAATGGCTCGACGGTATTTTCGGGCGTCATCACAGGTACCAACGGACTGATCAAGGACGGGACGGGAACCTTCGAGCTGTCGGGTACGAACGCGTTGTCGGGCGGGACCAAGGTGAAGGCCGGCACCTTGCTGGTCTCAGGTTCGCTGGCCAGTTCTGCCGTTACGGTCGACAGTGGCGCCACGCTTGCCGGCGGCGGCACGGTTGGCTCATTCGATGCTTCCGGCACGGTCGCGCCCGGCAACAATGCGATCGGTACGCTGACCGTCAACGGCACCGCCAAGTTCGAGTCCGGCTCGACCTATGCGGTGGAACTCAATTCGGCTGGTCTTTCGGATCTGATCGACGCATCCGGTGCCGCTACCATTACCAATGGCGCAGGCTTGACGGTGACCAATATCGGGCAGAGTGGCCTGGTCGCGGGTACCCGCTACACGGTGCTCGAGGCCACCAGCGTCAGCGGAACGTTCACCCTGGTGAGCGATCCACAGGTCTCCGCCTTCGTAAGTCTGAGCACCACATCCGACGCAACCCATGCCTATGTCGACGTCACCCAGACAAAGAGCTTCGGCTCCGCCGGCCTGACGCCGAACCAGATCGCCACCGGCGCGGGGCTGGACAGTGCCGCCAGCAGCGCCTTGGTCAGCGCGGTGCTTGGCTTGCCAAGCGACGCTGCCGCGCAGGCCGCTTTCGACCAGCTCTCCGGTGAAGTCCACGCCTCGGCCAAGGGCATGCTCCTCCAGGACAGCCACTTCCTGCAGGACGCGGTGACGGCGCGCCTGCGTGGTGCCTTCGGCGACAGCGGCAAGACAGCTTCGCTGCCGGTCATGGCCTATGGCGAGGACGGCGTTCAGTCTGTGCCCGCCGACACCGATCGCTTCGCCGTCTGGTCGCAGGGGTTCGGGTCCTGGGGCGGTACCGACAGCGACGGCAATGCGGCCGCCTTCGACCGGTCGACGGGCGGCCTGCTGGTCGGCGCCGACGGCCTGGCCGGCGACTGGCGCATCGGCGTGGTCGGTGGCTACAGCCGCACCAGCTTCAATGCCGACGACAGGGCCTCGTCGGGCGACAGCGACAATTACCATCTCGGTCTCTATGGCGGGACCAATTGGGGCGCCATCGCCTTCCGCACCGGCGCCGCCTACACCTGGCACCGGATCTCGACGTCACGTTCAGTCGCGTTCCAGGGCTTCACCGACGGCCTGTCGGCCGACTACGACGCCGCGACCGCGCAAGCCTTCGGCGAGCTGGCCTACAAGACCGATGCCGGGCCGTTTGCTTTCGAGCCCTTCGCCAACCTTGCTTACGTAAACCTGCATACAGACGGCTTCGCGGAGGGCGGCACCGCGGCGCTGACCAGCGGCAGTTCGTCGTCGGATGCGACCTTCACCACGCTCGGCGTCAGAGCCTCCACCGACGTTACCATCGGCGGCGTGGCGGCGACCGCGCGCGGCATGTTCGGCTGGCGCCATGCCTTCGGCGATGTGACACCGCTGTCGACCGTCGCCTTTGCCGGCGGCGACGACTTCACAATCGCCGGTGCGCCGATCGCCAGGGATGCGATGTTGGTCGAAGCCGGCTTCGACGTGCAACTGGCGCGCAACGCGACACTCGGCCTGTCCTATGCCGGACAGTTCGGGCCGGATGCCTTCGACAACGGCTTCAAGGCCAATCTGGGCATTAGGTTCTAAGCGACCGGGCTTTTTGCTGTTGGGGTGGAACATCCATGCCGTGGCGAAGTTTTGAAAGGCCTGTTTCCCTCACAGGCGTCTGAAGCTGGTAGAAAACAGCATTCAAGGCTCCGCCGACTCCGGTCGGCGGAGTTTTGGCTTTTGGCAACAATTTCGGAACGGATCTTTCGACTGCGGGCGCTGCGGTGCTCGACCTGTCTCAATGCTTGAGATGGATCGTCACCCAGCCTTCGCGGTGCAAGGTGCGCACGTGCCGGAAATTCTGGCCGACATAGGCCGAGATGACGGCGTCGCGCTGGCGATCGAGAATGCCTGACAGCACGATCGAGCCGCCGAGCGCGATATGCCTGGCCATTTGCGGCGCCAGCCGCATCAGCGGCCGCGCCAATATGTTGGCGACGATGAGATCGAAGGGAGCACGCTTGCCAAAGATCGGGTGGTGAAAGCCCGGCGCGGTCACCGTTTCGACAAGCGCCTTGACATGGTTGAGCCGCGCATTGGCGGCGGCGACCTTCACCGCCACGGGATCGATGTCGGTGGCGAGCACCGGTATATGCGCCAGCTTGGCGACGGCGATGGCCAGCACCGCGCTGCCGGTGCCGAGGTCGAGCGCATTGCGGGGATGCTCGCGCCGCACCACCTTCTCCAGCATTTCCAGGCAGCCGGCGGTGGTGCCATGGTGGCCGGTGCCGAAGGCGAGGCCTGCCTCGATCTCGATGGCGAGTTCGCCACTGTGACGCTTTGTGCGATCATGTCCACCGTGGACGAAGAAACGGCCGGCGCGCACCGGTTTCAGGCCTTCCAGCGAACGCGCCACCCAGTCGATGTCGGGCAGTGCCTCGCGCTCGACCGGCTTCGACAAAGCGAGGCCGGCAAGAATGTCCTTCACTCGCGCCTCGACGGCGTCGACGTCGCCATCGGCGTAGAGCGAGACCTCGTGGATGTCCTTGTCCTCGTCGACTTCGAGCACGGCAATCGGCAAGCCTTCATCCTCGAAGGCCAACTCAAGCGCCGCGAAGACGCGCTCCGCCTCGATCTTTCCGGTGGTGAAATGGATCCGCGTCTGGGTCATCGGGAGTTTCTTATTCGGGCTTGATCTTTGGACAAACGGAACCGTTTGTCCAAGAAAACCGGTTTCCACTTTTCGGGATCAAACTCTAGCCCTTCGCGGCAAGACGCTTCAGCTTTTCGACCGCGGTGCTGGCGCTTTCGCCATAGGCGATCGTGCCGGCAAAGTCGCCCTTGCCGTTGAGCAGCAGCACCGAGGCGGTGTGGTCCATCGTATAGTCGCCGTCGCCGGTATCAACCTTCTTCCAGTAGATGCCGAACGACTTTGCCATGGCATGGACCTTGTCCGGGTCGCCTGTGATGCCGGTGATGCGGTCGGAGAAGTTGCTGACATAGGCGTTCATGACCGCCGGCGTATCACGCTCCGGGTCGACCGAGACGAAATAGGCGTGCAGGGTCTTGCCGTCGTCGCCGAGCGTCTTCAGCCAGCCGGAGAGTTCGAACAGCGTGGTCGGGCAAACCTCGGGACAGTGGGTGAAGCCGAAGAAGACGACGCTGGGCTGGCCCCTGAATGCCGCCTCGGTGATCGGCGCGCCTTTCTGGTCGACCAGGGTGAAGGGTGCGCCGAACGGTTCGCCGCCATAGTGGCCGCGATACCAGTCGAAGGTCAGCCAGCCGATGCCGGCCGCCATCAGGACGAGAATACCGACCAGGATAGAACGCATCATCAGAAAAGTCCGTCCGCAGAAATCATCGCGCCGGCTCAATGCCGCGCCGGTGCGACTGTCTTAGCGGTTCGGCCCCGCGCAGGCAAAGTGCCGCGTTGCCGCAACCGCGGTGGCGTTGACGCATCCGCTTGCAAAGCGGCACAACGCGCCCCACCTGAAACCGGCAACTCGAACCGCGGGAGACCTCCTTTGCGCAAACTGATTGGGCGAAAAGTGATCGGCGGCGCCTTGGCCGCATGCCTTGCGCTCGGCACCGGCGGCGCCGTCGCCGAGGAAGTCGGCAAGGTGGGCGTCGACTGGGTCGGCAACGACATCAAGATCGACGCGATCAAGGACCCCAAGGTGGATGGCGTGACCTGCCATGTCGCCTATTTCGACCGCAGCGTCATCGATCGCCTGCACAAGGGCAACTGGTTCGAGGATCCCAGCGATTCCTCGATCTCCTGCCGCCAGACCGGTCCTATCACCATCGGCAACATCGACATGAGCGAGGGCGGCGAGGAGGTGTTCAAGCAAGGCCTCAGCCTGATCTGGAAGAAGCAGGTGGTGAACCGCATCTACGACAAGGCCAACGAGACGTTGATCTACCTCTCGCATTCCCGCCAGGTGCAGAACGGCTCGGCGAAAATGTCGGTCACGACAGTGCCGCTCTACGGCCAGAACGTGGTGTGGAGCAAGGGCAAGCCGAACTAGGCGGGGTGGACGTCATTCGTGCTGATTGCCCCACGGACAATTGCTCCTGCCTTGCGGGAGCAATTGCTCTGACGTAAAGCCGCCGCATGGACCGTTCCGAAGACCTCGTCCTCAAGGCCCCCGAGCCGCGCATCCATCCGACCGCGGAACTCAAGGCATGCAAGCTTGGCCGCTACGCCTCGATCGGCGAGCGGGTGGTGCTGCGCGAAGTGAGCGTCGGCGACTTCTCCTATTTCGAGCGCCATGCCGAGGCTATCTATACGAGCATCGGCAAATTCTGCTCGATCGCCGCCAACAGCCGCATCAATGCGCTGGAACATCCGATCGAGCGGCTGACGCAGCACAAGGTCAGCTATCGGCCGAACGAGTATTTTCGTTGGCTGGGCGTCGATGCCGCGTTCCGCGAGCGGCGGCGAGCGAATGCCGTGACCATCGGCCATGACGTCTGGGTCGGCCACGGTGCGGTGATCATGCCTGGCATCACTGTCGGCAATGGTGCTGTCATCGGAGCCAATGCGGTGGTGACGCAGGACGTACCGTCCTACATGATCGTCGCCGGCGTGCCGGCGAAGCCGCTGCGACGGCGCTTTCCCCCGGCTGTCGCGGCACGGATCGAAGCGCTCGCCTGGTGGGACTGGCCGGTCGAGAAACTCGCCAGGGCGGTTCCCGACATCCAGGCAATGCCGATCGAGGCCTTCCTCGACCGTTGGGAAAACGACGCCGCCTAGAAGAGTCACCGTCTCAAGGAAGCGGCGAGCCACTCATGGCGCACAGGCTGCGAAGCAAGTTGCGGGAGGCGGAGCCGACCGTCTGTCAGTGTGCCGGTCGGCGCTTTTCTGGAAACCCCTTCCGCCATGCGGGGGTGGCGCGGCGGAAGGGGCTGGAGTTAAACCGCCGTGAAGCGGAAGGAACAGGCTCTCTGCCTGCATGGTTACCATGACATTAAACCGATAAGGTGTGTTTTCCGTAGAATGCTCCCATTGCGTGCATTCAATTGCGCCTGACGTATTTGTTGCCGGTGGGAACCTGGAACGGTCGTCGGTTGTTTCTCATCGCGGCAGCCATTGAGGGTTCTCGACAGATGGAAAAGCTTTTCACCAAGGTCGCCAACTGGGTCGCCCACATAGCCGGCCTACCGTTGACCTTCGCCGCTTGTGGCCTGATCGTCGTCGTCTGGGCGGCAAGCGGGCCGTTCTTCGGCTTCTCGGACACCTGGCAATTGGTGATCAACACCGGCACGACCATCATCACCTTCCTGATGGTGTTTCTCATCCAGAACACCCAGAACCGCGACGGCGCGGCGATCCAGGCCAAGCTCGATGAACTGATCCGGGTCAGCGAGGGCCACAACCGCTTCATCGGCATCGAGCACCTGACGGAATCCGAGGTCGAGGAGATCCGCGACAAATGCGAACGGGCGGCGCGACGGCATGACGAAAAGATCGCCGCCATGGCCGCGAAGAAGGCCGTGGCGCAAAAACGAGCTCCGAAGAAGCGTGCGGCCTGAGGACGTGAAGATCAGTTTTTCATGAAGGCCGCGAAGGCATCCTTGTGGTCCGGGTGCCAGCGCGACAAGGCGGGGCGGTTTTCGATGATGTCGCCGATCGCCCAGGCCATGCGCTTTTCGTCCACGGGGCGCGCCACGTCATTGTCCGGACACAGGATGTAGAAATCGCCGCTGACCAGCGATTCCAACATGAAATCAACAACCTGCTCGCCGGTCCAGGCACCGGCCGGTTTTTCCGTAGCACCCTCGGTGAGGCCGGTATAGGTGAAGCCGGGGATGAGCAGATGCGCCGACAGGCGGGCACCAGGCTCGTTGCGTAGCGCATGCGCCAGGCCTTCGGTGAATGTCTTCACGCCTGCCTTGGAGACATTGTAGGCAAGGTTGCCGGGCGGCGTGGTGATGCCTTGTTTGGAGCCGGTGTTGAGGATCAGGCCCGGTCTGGCCGATGCCAGCATGCGTGGCGCGAAGGCCTCCACGCCATGCACGACACCCCAGAAATTGATGTCGAGCAGCCGCTTCCACGCATCACGGTTTTCCCAGGGCTTGCCCGGGTTATCGCCGACACCGGCATTGTTCATCAGCAGCGAAATCTCGCCGAAGGCGCCGAATGCCCGGTCGGCGAGACGATCGACCTCATCGGCCTTCGAAACGTCCGATGCAACGGCAAGCACGGCGTCGTCGCCGGCAATGGCCGAGACTGCCCGGGAGGCATCGTCAAGGCGGGTCCCGGCGATGTCCGCGAGCACGATCCTCATGCCCATCAACGCAAGTCGTTTGGCGGCCGCCAGCCCAATGCCGCTCGCGGCGCCGGTGATGACGGCGGTGTTGCCGGGGCTGAGCGCGGGCAGGGCGGTCTGGATTTCGGCGTCGGTGATCATGAGCAACGGGATCCTTTTCTCGATGGCGCAGAACTTAGTGCCGGAACAGGCTTGCGCAAGCCTGCGTCGGCACGTGTCCGGGTTGACCGGGCTGGTCGAGGCTGCGCATGCTATCCTGGTAAAGGAGATTTTCTATTGACGGATTGGGTTGCAATTCTGAAGGAACAGACCGCCACCGGCGATCAGATGGGGCGAGAGGTGCCGCAGATGCTGGCCAACCCCGATATCAGCGAAGCCCAGGTGAAGACGCTGTTCTCGGCGTTGGAAAAGCAGGCCGAATTCGTCGAGAAACTGCGTATGGCGCTGGAGAAATTCGGCCATGATTTCTCGATCATCAAGGCAGCCGAACGGCTGGAGGAGCGCTATGCCGACCTTGCCGCTTCGGTGGCGGAAACGCTAAAGGCGATGCGTAAATAAGGCTGGTTTCCCGCGCTATTTCTCGAGAACGCGCGAAAAGCGCGTGTCCGGCACCAGCCACACCAGGGCGATGGCAACATAGAGGCCCACGCCGATCCACCGGTTGAGGAAGGCAAGCGCGATCGCCGCCAGGTAGCCGGCAAGCGAAAGCCTTCCCTTGCGGTCACTGCCGATTGCCTTGGCGAAGGCGGTATCCGGCCCATGCAGACGGTGCAGGGCGATGACCAGGATGCCGTAGGCGGTCGCACACATTGCAAGATCGAAACCGTAGACCGCGACCGGAACCGTGGCGAAATGGTTCTCGCCCATGAAAGCCGTCGTTACCGGCATCAGGGACAACCAGAACAACAGATGCAGGTTTGCCCACAGCACGCCACCATCGACGCGCTGCACGGTGTGGAACATGTTGTGCAGATTGTTCCAGTAGATGCCGACATTGATGAATGAGAGCACGTAGCACAGGAAGATCGGCAATTGCGGCGCCAGGGCGGAAAAGTCCTCGCCCTCCGGCACCTTGAGGTCCAGCACCATGATGGTGATGATGATGGCCACCACGCCGTCGGTGAATGCCTCGACCCTGCCTTTGCCCATGCTCACCGCCTCCGCCCGCAATGAATTGTCGAAAGACAGTAAACTGTTAGCGGAAGTTTCCGGGCCGATAAACGGCACTCGGGAAATTCCTCAACCATGTCCGGGAAAACTCCCTTGCCGAAGTTGCCGATGTGATGATCGGCCTTGGCCGGTTGTTGACTTTCCCGCTGTTTTCTCTCCCTTCTGATGCAACCCTTGGTCGAGCCGTCGAACGGCCGGGGACCGAATGGAGGGACTGATGAGATTTCGATTTCTGCTTGCGATAGCGACCATGCTGGCCGCCGTCTTCGGAACATCCGCCGCGGCCTTCGCCTACAGCGCTCATACCACGACAAATCTCAACGTGCGTAGCGGGCCCGGCGCGGGATACGCCAGGGTCGGGACGTTGCCGGCCGGCTTCAGGGTCGACGTGGCCGGCTGCCAGCCGGGTTGGTGCCGGATCCATGGCGGTGGTGTCAGCGGCTGGGCCAGTTCCGGTTATCTTTCGCGCGCCCATGTCGTTCGTCCGCCGATCGTCATCGTTCGTCCGCCGCATCATCGGCCGCCGCACTGGCACAAGCCGCCCCATCACCGTCCTCCGCACCATCGCCCGCCGCACAAGCCGCGGCCCGGCAAGTGCAAGATCGCGCCCGGCTTTCCCTGCAAATAGGGCAGATCTCGAATGCCGTAACGAAAAAGGGCTGCGTCATCCGCGGCCCTTTTTTCCTTGTCGGTGATCAGCCGTTCGGCGTTTCAGGCGCCATGTTCGCGCGCTCACGCGGCACGCCAAGCCCGGTATCCGGCGGCTCGCCGGCGGCCGGCCTGTCCTCGATCATGTGCATGGTGCGCCAGCCGCCGAAGCGGTAATAGGCCGCGGCCAGAACCAGCGAGGTGATCGAGCCAGCCGGAAAACTCCACCACAACGCTTCCTCGCCGATCACGCCGCGCATGAAATAGGCAAAGCCGGTGCGTATGACGAGCACCGAGATCACCAGGATGATCAGCGGCGGCATCACCGCACCGGTGGCGCGCACCGTGGCGAACAGCACGATGGTGACGCCGAACAGGATGAACGACCAGGACGCCACGGTGTTGATATGGGCGGCGATATCAATCGCCGCGCTGTCGCTGCTCAGGAACAGGCTGAGGATCGAGCGGTC
Organism: Mesorhizobium loti; assembly: GCF_013170705.1. Classification (NCBI taxonomy): domain Bacteria; kingdom Pseudomonadati; phylum Pseudomonadota; class Alphaproteobacteria; order Hyphomicrobiales; family Phyllobacteriaceae; genus Mesorhizobium; species Mesorhizobium loti. Next base: position 3,823,363 of record NZ_CP033334.1, read on the forward strand.
GAAGAGCCACAACAGCGCAACGAGAGCGCCGGTCAGGACAAGGTTGAAGCCGACGCCGGAGGCGGCGACGCGGCCGATCCGGTCCCAGCGGCCGGCGCCGACATTCTGCGCCGCCATCGAGGAGACCGCGGCACCGATGGCGAGCGCCGGCATCTGGATGTAGGTCCACAGCTGCGCGGCGATGCCGTAGGCGGCGGCTACTTGCGAGCCGTAGGAATTGACGATGCCCATCACCGTCAGCGCCGCCGCCGAGATGACGATCATCTGCAGCCCCATCGGCACGCCCTTGAAGACGACAATGCGCAGCAAGGCGGGGTCGGGCCACAGCAGCGTGAGATTGGCGCCGGCCAGCCGCAGCGGATGCTTGCGCGCATAGAGCACGACAAGGATGGCGATGACGCTCACGGTCTGACCGATCAGCGTCGAAGTCGCCGATCCGGCGATGCCGAGTTCGGGGAAGGGGCCGATGCCGCGGATCAGCAGGGGGTTGAGCACGATATCGAGCACGACCGCCAGCGCCATGAAGAAGAAGGGCGTACGCGAATCGCCGGCGCCGCGCAGCACGGTCATGACGAAGGACAGAAGGTTCATCATCGGCACGGCGATGAAGATGATGCGCAGATAGGACCGCGCCAGCGGCAAGGCGTCCGCCGGTGTGCCAAGCGTGTTGAGGATGGCGTCGACCCAGATCCAGCCGCATACCGCGAAGACTATGGAAACGAGGAAGAAGAAGGTGGCGCTGGTGCCGACGATGCGGCGCGCCTCGGGCAGATCGCGGGCACCGACCGACTGCGCCACCAGGATGGTCGCCGCCATGCCGATGCCGAACACCGTGCCCAGGATCAGGAACAGGACGAGGTTGGCGTTGGAGGTGGCCGTCAGGGCCGATTCGCCAAGGAAACGGCCGACCCAGACGGCATTGATGGACCCGTTGAGCGACTGCAGCACGTTGGAGCCCAACACCGGCAAGGCAAACAGCAGCAGCGTGCGTGGGATCGGGCCGCTGGTCAGGTCGCCGGTGCGCCGGCGCGTGGGCATTTTTTCGGTCATGGCTGGAGGCTTATCCCAACTCGGTCCGCGATGATTGCCGATTCAACGGCACAGGTCGATGCGGCGTCGGAAAATTCCGCTTGGCGTATCTTGAGCGGTTCACAGCTTCACGAAGCGGCGAACCGCTCAATCGCCCTGTTCGACGCAATTACAAAGGGGGAAAGCGCTATGCGCTCTGCCCGGCAGACCGAACGCATCTTCCTGGACTTGCCTTGGTCCGATCATGTTCTCAAAGCTCCCGGAATGGGTATTGATCCCTAGGCGTGGGGTCCGCATATCCTTATCAAATATGGACAAGCCGGGGGGATCATGTCCGATATTCCGCTGTTTTCCGAGCGCCTGAGCCAGCGCGCTTTTCTGGGTGCGTCCGCTTTGAGCGCGGCCTCATGGCTCTTTCGGCCTGCACCACGACGGATGTGGCGACGCCACCGCCACCGGTTGCCGCGGCGCCGCCCGATGCGGCGTTCGGCGATGCCGCAAGCATGTACGCGGCGCGCACCGATGAGGGTTATCAGTTGCCGGCAATCCCGGTGGCCAGGCTCGATCCGAAGTTCGTGCGCCAGATCGTGGCCGACCCGACCGGAGAGAAACCCGGCACAATCGTCGTCGATGTCTCCGAGCACTTCCTGTATCTGGTGCGCGACGGCGGCAAGGCCATCCGCTACGGTGTCAGCCTCGGCAAGGCCGGTTTTGGATGGACCGGCAGCGCGGTGGTGCAGGCGCGGAAGAGTGGCCGGTGTGGACGCCGCCGCCGGAAATGATCCAGCGCCGGCCGGAACTGGCGAAATACAAGGACGGCATGCCGCCCGGCCCGCAGAGCCCGCTGGGCGCCCGCGCCCTCTATCTCTTCCGCGACGGCAAGGACACGATGTACCGGCTGCATGGCACGCCAGAGTGGGATTCCATCGGGAAGAACGCGTCGCCCGGCTGCGTGCGCTTCATGAACCAGGACATCATCGACCTCTACAGCCGCGTCGACGGCCCCGCACAGGTCTTCGTTCGACCGAACCTGTCGGCCGCCGGCAAGATCATGGCTGTGTCGAGCAGGACGGCAGAGCCGATCGACGCGGGCGTGCCGAAGGACGCGGAGTTCTTGAAATAGGCGTCCTCACGGTCAGCCGTTTGACGTCGTTGAGGCGGGCGCGCTGGGCGCCCGCCTTTTCAGGCGTTACTTCTTGGCGAGGCCGGGAAGCGTGACCTGATAGACCAGGAACATGGTGTCGACATCGGCGCCGTCGTCGGCCTTGTAGGGCGCCCCGACCTGGAAACCGTCCTGGGCAAGGAAGTCGTTGTCATTGGCGACGAACAGGAAATAATCGTCGGGCAGCTTCGGATCGAGCACGCTGGCCAGCGACATCGCTTCCCACTTCTCGGACAGGTTGTTTTGGTCGTTGGGGGCGCCATTGTGCAGGCCGAAGCGGCCAAGCTCGGCATTGTCGTTGATGTCGATGAACGGCGTCAGCTTGGCCGGCGTCACCGACGGGTCGAGTACGCCCTTGGGGGCGAGCGGCTTGTCAGCGGCATCGAAAGGACCGCCGGCAATGTCGGTGGCGGACGAGACATCGACGATGCTGATTTCGCGGTAGAGCGACGTATCGCCCTTCAGGCCCTGGCCGTTGCCGCTGTCGCGCGCCAGCATCAGGAACGCCGTGTCCGACAACGCCACGATCTCGCTCTGGGCGGCGACCTTGGTCTTGCCCTTGGCGTCCTTGAACACAGGCAGCGGCACGACATATTCGTGCGCCAGCTTGAGATGGGCGAGGTCGGAGGCGTCATAGACCAGCGCCCGTGTGTTCTGCCGGGTCGAAGCTGAATCGCCACCGTCCTGCCTAGTCGCCGATTGCAGCACGGCGATCAGGAACTTGCCGTCCGGCGTCATCGCCATGCCTTCCAGGCCCTGGTTGTTCTGGCGGCCGGTATCGGGATCCTTCGGATCGGGGTCGGCTGCACCTGGACCGGGATTGTCAGAGGAGAAGTTCGGTGCGCCCTTGCGCATCGGCACCAGGGCCGCCGGCGGCTGGGTCGCCGACATCAGGCGGCCTTGCGCCGAGAACCGGTAGATATTCGGGCCATATTCATCGGAGACGAACATCGAACCGTCGGGCAGCCGCACGACCGCCTCGTTGTCGAGGGCGAGCTTGCCGTTGGTGGCGGCGGGCAGCATCGGCATGTCGCCAGCCGCGGCGCGCACATCCGACAGCGGATCGAGGCCGGTGGCATCAGTGCCCTTGTCGTCGGTGAGCAGCAAGGTGTCGGCAAGCGTTGCCTTCACGCCTGTCTGTTCCTGGCCAGCAGCACCCGGTGCCGCCGGCGTGAACTCGATGCCGATGGTGTTGAGGCGCGGCCGGTAGTCCGTGGTGCCGGCGACGTTGTAACCGCGGTCCGGCAGCAACCAGAGCGAACCCTTGTAGGTGCCCGCGTCATGCGTCCAGCCGGCGACGTCGATCGACATGCCGGAGCCTGAGCCGAACGTCTCGCCGAACTTGTCGCGCTGGGCGGCAGGAATGCGGCCAACGCCCACCAGGCCCTTGTTGACAAAGCTGGTGGCGCCGACGGTCGCGGTGCTGTCGGCGAGCGCCGGCGTCAAGGCGGTGAACAAGGTCAGCGCGACGCCGAGCGCGACGGTTCGGTGCAGGTGTTTCATGGATGGTCCTCTTGGTGACGGATGTGACGGAGCGGCCGAAGAACGAAGAAGCTCAAGGAGGCGGCACATCGATGATGCCGCGCGCCGCTCCCCGGAAAGCGGTCTACGGCGCGAACATGATGCTTGCGTGACAGCGCGGCACGTATGCCCGCCCGCGTGTTCATTGCCCTGCGAGGACGTGCGCTCGGGGCGAGAATTAGATCACCCCGAATCCATTTCGAGTCAGCAGGCGCAGCACTAGACACTTATGTACAGCGCGTATATGGTGCGGCTTCTGACAGACCGGGAGGGAAGCCTTGAAGCCGCACTACCGCGCAGTCGTCATCGGGGGTGGGGTGGTCGGCGCCTCGGTGCTCTACCATCTGACGCGGTTCGGCTGGTCCGATGTCGCACTGATCGAGCGCGCCGAATTGACGGCCGGTTCGACCTGGCACGCGGCGGCCGGGTTTCATGCGCTCAATGCCGATCCCAACGTCGCGGCGCTGCAGGATTACACCATCAACCTCTATCGCGAGATCGAGGCCGAGTCCGGCCAGGACATCGGCCTGCACATGACCGGCGGCGTCAACATCGCCAGCGACCCCCAGCGTTGGGAGTGGCTGAAATCGGCCTGGGCGGTGTTCCAGTCGGTCGGCATCGAAACCGCGCGGCTGGTGACTCCCGAAGAGATCAAGGCGATCTGCCCGATCGTCGATGTCACCGGCGTGCTCGGCGGCCTGCATGATTCCAACGAAGGCCATCTCGACCCCTACGGCACCACGCATGCCTATGCTGGCGCCGCGAAGAAGCGCGGGGCCGAGGTGATCCTGCGCAACCGTGTCGTCGAATTGAAGTCCCGCGCGGACGGTCGCTGGGACGTCGTCACCGAACAGGGCACCATCGTCGCCGAGCATGTCGTCAACGCCGGCGGGCTCTGGGCCAAGCAGCTCGGACGCATGGCCGGCGTCGACCTGCCGGTGACGCCGATGGAGCACCATTATTTCGTCACCGAGGACATTACGGAGATCGCGGCACTTGACCGGGAGATCGGCATCACCGTCGACCTCGACGGCTTCTCCTACCTGCGCCAGGAGCGCAAGGGCGTGCTGCTTGGCGTCTACGAGCAGAACCCGAAGCACTGGAACATGGACGGCGCGCCTTGGGACTACGGGATCGAGCTGACCCCGGAAGACATCGACCGCATCAGTCCCGAACTCGCCAAGGCGCATGAGCGCTTTCCCTGCCTGGCGAGCGCCGGCATCCGCAAATGGGTCAACGGCGCCTTCACCTTCACGCCGGACGGCAACCCTATCGTCGGACCGGTGCGCGGCCTGAAAAACTACTGGGTCGCCTGCGGCGTCATGGCCGGCTTCAGCCAGGGCGGCGGCGTCGGCAAATCGCTGGCCGAATGGATGATTTACGGCGAGCCGCAGGCCGACATTTTCGGCATGGACATCGCCCGCTATGGCGCCTTCGCCGCCAATCGCGAATATCTGAAGCAGACGACGCGGCAGTTCTATTCGCGCCGTTTCGTCATGACCTTTCCCAATGAGCGTCTGCCAGCCGGCAGGCCCTTGAAACGCCCCGGCGCCTATGACGGCATGAGTGCCGCGGGTTGCGAGTGGACCGCATCGTGGGGGCTGGAGATCCCGGCCTATTTCGCGCCGATGGGGTTTCGCGAAAGCACCACGCTCAAGCGGTCCAACGCCTTCGACATCGTCGGCGACGAGGCGCTGCAGGTCCGGCGTGCCGCTGGCCTCGTCGATATCTCGGCCTATTCACGTTATGCGGTGTCCGGCGCGAATGCGGAGGCATGGCTCGACCGGCTGCTGGCATGCAAGCTGCCGAAGGCGGGACAGGCGCGGCTGGCGCCGATGCTCGGGCCGGACGGGCGGCTGAAGGGCGACCTCACGGTAATCAACTGGGGCGGCGACGATTATTGGCTGATGGGTTCCTACTATCTCAGGGAATTCCACATGCGCTGGTTCGAGAGCCAGGCAGGAGAGGGCGTCACGGTCACAGACATTTCCGACGCAACGGGCGGCTTCCTGCTGACCGGGCCGAATGCGCGGAAAATCCTGGAGCGTACAACACATCAGGACGTCTCCGCCGCCGCACTGCCGTTCATGGCTTGCGGCACGTTCGACATCGGCATGGTGCGGGCGCGGGTTGCCCGCCTCTCTATCGCCGGCGAGCTCGGCTTCGAGATCAGTTGCCCGGTAACCATGCATGCCACGCTGCGCGACACGCTGCTTGCGGCCGGTGAAGATCTTGGCCTGGCCGAGGTCGGCTACTACGCGCTCAATGCGCTCAGGTTGGAGAAAAGCTTCGGCATCTGGTCACGCGAATTCACGCAGGGCTACACGCCAGGCGAGACCGGCCTCGACCGCTTCATCGCCTTCGACAAGGGCGATTTCGTCGGCCGCGAGGCGGCACTGACGGAACGCCAGGCAGGTACCTCGCGGCGGATCGTGACGCTGGAGATCGATGCCGTTGATGCCGACGCAAGCGGCTTCGAGCCGGTCTGGCGCGACGGCCGACGCATCGGCTTCGTCACTTCGGGCGGCTTTGGCTACACGATCGGCAAGAGCGTCGCGCTGGCGTTGGTCGACGACGATTTTGCCGAGGAGGGGACGGCGCTTTCGGTGCACATTGTCGGCGTCGAGCGGCCGGCACGGATCATCGCGGCCTCGCCCTACGATCCCTCGGGCAAGGCGATGCGGCAATGAGGAGGATTTTCGATGGTCGATGACGCGGCACGAGACGGCAGGCGCGAGCGCCGACGTGGACGCACCGGCGAGGCCGGCAGCGAGAGCAGCCGCCGGCCCAATTACCGGTTGCTGAAGAACCCGTTCCTGCCGCAGCCGATCTTTTCGGATGACCAGGTGGCTTCGATCCACGACACGGCGCTGCGCGTTCTGGAGGAGCTCGGCATCAAGGTGCTGCTGCCGCAGGCGCGTGACTATTTCGCCAGTGCCGGCGCGCTGGTCGACCCGGATACCGACATGGTACGCATCGGCCGCGACATGGTGGTGGCGGCTCTCGCCTCGGCGCCGAAGTCGATCCATGCCCAAGCCGGCGACCGTTCCCGCGACCTGACGCTGGAACTCGGGTCGATGACCTTCCTGGCCGGGTGCGGCGCGCCCAACGTCACCGATCTCGAACGTGGCCGGCGGCCGGGCACGCTGGCCGATTTCGAGGATCTGCTGCGGCTGGTGCAGCATTTCGACGTATTGCACATGCTAGGCCCCTGCATCGAACCGCAGGATGTCGACAACCGCTTTCGCCACTATGCCGTCAACCGCGCGCAACTGACGCTGTCCGACAAGTTCCCGTTCGTCTTCGCGCGCGGCACGCCGCAGGTCGAGGACGGTTTCGAGATGATCCGGCTGGCGCGTGGCCTGTCGCAGGACGAGTTCCTGGCAAACGCGCATTGCTACACCGTCATCAACACCAACTCGCCGCGCCAGCTCGACATTCCAATGGCGCAAGGCATCATCGATTTCGCCAGGGCCGGCCAGGTCTCCGTCATCACGCCGTTCTGCCTGGCGGGTGCAATGGCGCCGATCACGGTCGCCGGCGCGCTGGCGCTGCAGCATGCCGAGGCGCTGGCGGGCCTGACGCTGGCGCAGATCGTGCGGCCCGGCGCGCCGGTCGTCTACGGCTCCTTCTCCTCCAATGTCGACATGAAATCCGGAGCGCCGGCCTTCGGCACGCCGGAGCATGTCAAGGCAACGCTGGGTGCCGGCCAGCTGGCGCGCTTCACCGGACTGCCCTGGCGGTCCGGCGGCGGCAGTGCCGCCAACATCTCGGACGCGCAGGCAGCACACGAAACGCAGTTCGCGCTGTGGGGCTCGGTGCTGGCCGGAGCGACGATGTGCATCCATGCCGCCGGCTGGCTGGAAGGCGGCTTGAGCGTCTCCTTCGAGAAGATGATCACCGACATCGAGGCGCTGCAGACGGTCGCCGAACTCTGCGCCGCGACGCCGGGCGACGAGGATGCGATCGGCTTCGAGGCGATCGCCGAAGTGCAACCGGGCGGCCATTTCTTCTCGGCTGGCCACACCATGGCGCGCTACCGCACCGCCTTCTACGAACCGCTGGTGGCCGACTGGTCGAACTTCGGCAACTGGACGCAAAGTGGATCGAAGACGGCGAGCGAACGCGCCACCGGGGTCTGGCGGCGCGCGGTTGCCGATTTCGAGCCGCCGGCATCGGCTGCGGCCACATCAGGCGTGCTCGACGAATTCATCGCGCGGCGCACCGAAGAGGGCGGCGCGGCACCGGTTTCGTGAGCGGTAGCCGCGACACCCTTGGGAATTGCGCAAAGCAAGAGAAATGCGCTTTCCCTGGAAAACCGCTTCGCACTTATCCTGGGATTGCTCATGTCGGGTTGTCGAGCGTGAAAAGATCGCTCTCCTCGTCATAGGCAAAATATTCGGCATAGCGAGCCCAGCTGATGACGGCGCGCACCGTCTGGTCGGCATAGCCCTCGGACATGTGGTCCTCCAGTTCGTCGCGGAAGCGGCGGGCTGGCGCCTTGTGGTTGGCGCGTTCGTCGAGCACGCGGCGGATGTGGCCGGCCAGCGGCACATAGGTCGCGAGCTGCTGCGCGAACAATTGCTTGCGCGCGTCGACCTCGCTTTCGGCGAAGCGTTTGCCGGCCAGGGTCAATTGGATGTCGCCCTCGGCCAGTTCGGCAAAGCGCAGCAACTGAAGCGTTTCGGCGATTGGGAACAGGTCATCGATCTCGAGCTGCAGGCTGGCGGCCAGCGGCGGCAGATCGGCATGCCCCTTGTAAGGCGCCGCCGCGACCGCCTCGATCAGGCCCGCGAGCAGGTTGGTCGAAACGCGCGGCAGCACCATGGCGATACCCGAACCCGGGAAGACGCCGTCGCGGGCAGGGCTGCCCGGCTCCTTCCTGGCGGTCATGCGGGCATAGATGTCCTCGACCAGCGCGCGGAACGCCGGATCCAGCCGGTTGCGCGGCTGCGGTAGGTCGATCCTGAGCTCGGCGACGACGCGGCCCGGATTGGACGAGAAGATCAGCACGCGGTCGCACATCAGCACCGCCTCCTCGATGTTGTGCGTCACCATCAGGATCGACTCGATCGGCATGCGGCCTTCCGACCAGAGGTCGAGCAGGTCGGTGCGCAGCGTCTCGGCCGTCAGCACGTCGAGCGCCGAGAACGGCTCGTCCATCAACAGCACCTTGGGATGCACCACGAGGGCGCGGGCGAGCCCGACGCGCTGGCGCATGCCGCCCGACAGCTCCTTCGGATAGGCGTTCTCGAAACCGTCGAGGCCGATCAGGTCGATGGCCGACAGCGCGCGCTTGCGGCGCACTGCCGGCGAGACGCCCTGTGCCTCGAGCCCGAGTTCGACATTCTGCAGGACCGTCAGCCAGGGAAACAACGCAAAACTCTGAAAGACCATGGCGATGCCGTCCGGCGTGCCGGAGACAGCCTTGCCCTCGAAGGTGATGGCGCCCTGTCTCGGCCGGATCAGGCCGGCGATCGAGCGCAGCAAAGTAGACTTGCCGGACCCGGAGCGGCCAAGCAGGCCGACGATCTCGCCGGAACCCAGCGTCAGCCCGACCTGGTCGAGGACGATGAGCTTGCCGGCGCTGCCCTTGTCATAGGTCTGGCAGACGCCATGGACTTCGACGAGCGGCCGGTTCTTGGTGATGACAGCTTGGGTGATGACAGCCTGGTTCATGATCAGTCTCCTGAAAGAGTGGGGGTCAGTCGAGCCGCATGCGGCGTTCGGCGTAGACATAGAGCGGACGCCAGAGGGTGCGGTTGAAGAGGGTGACGAAGAGCGACATCACGGCGATGCCGAGGATGACGCGCGGAAAATCGCCGGCCTCGGTGGCCTTGGCGATGTAGGAGCCGAGCCCGAAGGCTTCGAGCCTGGTGTTGCCCCAGCTTGCCAGTTCGGCGACGATCGAGGCGTTCCACGAACCGCCGGAGGCGGTCAGCGCGCCAGTGATGTAATAGGGGAAAATCCCCGGCAGCATGACGTTCTTCCACCACGACCAGGACCGTATCTTGAAGACCCTGGCTGCCTCCTTGAGATCGGAAGGGAAGGCGCTGGCGCCGGCGATGACGTTGAACAGGATGTACCATTGCGTGCCCAGCACCATCAGCGGCGACAGCCAGATGCTGGGGTTGGCGCCGGTGGCAACGATGGCGATCACCGCGAACGGGAACAGTACGTTGGCGGGGAAGGCGGCGAGGAATTGCGCCAGCGGCTGTACGCGTTCGGCGACCGCCGGCCGCAAGCCGATCCAGACGCCGATCGGCACCCAGATCACGCTGGCCACGGCGATCAGCACGACCACGCGCAGCAAGGTGAGCAGGCCACCGCTGAAGGCTTCGGCCACATCGTTCCAGCCAAGGGTCTGCCTGAGATACAGGACCGTCTCGACCACGCCCCACAGGGCCACAATCAGCACCAGTCCCAGCCAGGCGATGTCGAGCGCGCGCGAGAAGCGGCGCGATGCGGCGGACGCTGCCGGCATGGCACGCTTGCCCAGTCGTAGCAGCATGGCGCGCTGCCAGAGCCATACGATCGGCAATCCCACGGTCTGCAGCAACCGGGCCCGGCGCAGGATATCGTAGACCCAGGAGCGGGGCTTTTCCTGCCCGGCGGTCTGCTCGAAACGGAACTTGTCGGCCCAGGCGACAACGGGCCGGAACAGCAATTGGTCATAGAGCAGGATGAGCACGCCCATGGCCATCACGGCCCAGGCGACGGCCCTGAAATCCTGCTTGTCGATGGCGAGCGCCAGCCATGAGCCGATGCCAGGCAGTTGCACGGTGGTGGTGCCGACGGTGATGGCTTCCGAGGCGACGACGAAGAACCAGCCGCCGGACATCGACATCATCGTGTTCCAGACCAGGCCGGGGGCCGCGAACGGCGCCTCCAGCCGCCAGAACCGCTGCCAGGCCGACAGGCCGAAGCCACGGCTGACCTCATCGAGGTCGCCCGGCACCGTGCGCAGCGACTGGTAGAACGAGAACGCCATGTTCCAGGCCTGGCTGGTGAAGATGGCGAAGATAGCCGCGCATTCAGCGCCGAGCTGGCTGCCGGGAAACAGGCCCATGAAGAAGGTGACGGTGAAGGTCAGGAAGCCCAGCACCGGCACTGATTGCAGGATATCGAGCGCGGGAATGATCACCATCTCGGCACGGCGGCTCTTGGCGGCCAGCGTCGCCACGGTGAAGGTGAAGATCAGCGACACGATGATGGCGGCGAACATGCGCAGCGTGGTGCGCAGCGCGTATTCCGGCAGGTTGGCGAGATCGAGCGTCACCGGCGAGGTGGTGAGCAGTGTCGTTGGCGCGCGCATGCCGGCGGCGCCATGCGCCAGAAGCACCAGCAAGGCCACCAGCATGGCGAAGGCGACGGTGTCGTAGATGTTGGGAGCGATGCGTCCACGCGCGAGGGCCGCGGCCTCGCCCAGGGAATTGCGGTTGTGAGGCAGGAAGATCATGATGGGCCTCCGGATGATGGGCCGATTGCGGTATGGCTTGGGAGAAAGCCCGGATGGTTGCGGGCCTGCGAAAGGCTTCGACCGGGAGGCGGTCGCGCCGGGCGCCAGGGCGCGGCCGTCAGCGCGGAGGTTTGGACGGCGTCGAAGAGGGGCTCAGGCGGCGTGCCGTGGCAGGGCCGTTCGACGACTGACGCCCTCTTCGGAAACGGGTTTTTGCTCCTGCGTCCAGCGGCACTCCAGGCGGCCGCTCACCGTGCCGCGTCGCCAGACGCAGACGAGCCGGGTCGGCGGCATGGTGAAGCCGGCCTCGCCCGCCAGGCCGCGCGTTGTTGCAACAGACGGCCGTACAGTTGAAGCGGAGCGCGCGAAGGGGCGCGCGCGGATGGGAATGACATTGGTGTTCATGGCTCACCTCTCGCGGTCCGGCGGGACGGCAAGGCGAGCCGCAGGCGGGTTATGCCCTGCCGAGGCCCGACCGGCGCCACATGCCGGAAACCAAATCTGTTGATGGGGCCAGTGTCCGGACCGTGCCTGGGGCTTGATCCGGACAGCGACTGGGATAGCTGTCCATAACCTGTTCGATCTCGAGTTGATGCCTCGGTCAGCCGAAGCCACGCCGCCTTACGCCCATGGCTTGCAGCGTGTCAACGCGAGCGCCGGAATCTTAGGTATATGGCTTGATACCAAGGCATAAGGAGGCAGATCCCGTGGAAAGGGACGCGCTGGCAACGCATTGGAAAATAACGGCTTATCCGCCGGCTTGAAGGGGTCAGATTCCGAGCTTGGCGGCCATTTTGATAAGCTCGGCCAGCGAGCCGGCCTGCATCTTGCGCATGGCGCGGGCGCGGCGGACCTTGACGGTGATCTCGCTGACGCCGAGATCGCCGGCGACCTGCTTGTTGAGCCGTCCCTGGACCACCAGCGCGACGACGCCGCGCTCGCCTTCGCTCAGCGTCGCCAGGCGTTCGCGCAGGATATCAATCTCGGCTTTCTGCGCCCGCCGCGACCGGTCCTTGTCCAGGGCGGCGGCTATAGCATCGAGCAGGTCTTGTTCTCGGAACGGTTTTGGCAGAAAATCGACGGCTCCGGTCTTCATCGCCTGCACCGACATGGCGATATCGCCGTGACCGGTCATGATGATCACGGGCAGCGGCGCATCGGAACGAGCGAGCTCTTTCTGGAAGTCCATGCCGCTTTTGCCGGGCAGGCGCACGTCCAGCACAAGGCAGGAGGGGATGTCCGGCCGCGGCGCTCCCAGGAATTCGGCGACCGAACCGAAGCAGCTGATATCCAGCCCGACCGAGCGCAGCAGGCTGTCGAGCGCCTCGCGCATGGCGGGATCGTCGTCGATGACGAAAACGATCTGTTCCGGTTTGCTCGTTTCCGATCCGCTGGCTTGCTTCATTGGTTCGACCCGCGCGATCCTGTCCGGCCTGCCGGCAGCAAAAAGAAGAATGCGGCACCGCGCGGCATTGCCGGCTGGGCCCAGATGCGTCCGCCATGGCTTTCGATGATCGAGCGGCTGATGGCAAGCCCCATGCCCAGGCCCTCGGGCTTGGTGGTGTAGAAGGCGTCGAAGACATGGTCGAGCTGGACGCCGCTCAGGCCACGGCCTGAATCGCGGACTTCGATCACGATCTCGCCGGGCTTGCCGGCACTGGTGACGATTGTCACGTCGCGCTCCTGCTCGCCGCTCGTCGCCTCGATCGCGTTGAGAATGAGGTTGAGGATGACCTGCTGGATCTGCACCGGGTCGGCCTCGGCTCGAGGCAGCTTGCCGGCGAGTTCTGTCCGCAAGGAGACATGGCTTCTGCCGGCCTCGTTCTCCACCAGGGTCAGCGTCTCGGCTATCAGCTGATTGACATCCAGCCGGACGGCCTTGCCGGCTGCCTTGCGCGTCAGGTCGCGCAGGCGCTTGATCAGCTCACTGGCGCGTTCGGCATCCCTGACGATGCGCTCGGCCGCCTTGCCGGCCTCATCCGGGTTGCCAGCCGCCAGCCAGCGCCGGGCGGCGTTGCCGTTCAACACGATCGCCGCCAGCGGCTGGTTGAGTTCGTGGGCGATCGAGGCCGTCAACTCGCCCAGCATCGTCACCCGCGTGATGTGGGCGAGCTGTGCCTGTGCTTCGCGGGCGGACGCCTCGGCGGCGGCGGTGCGCAGCGCCAGATAGGCGGTGACGGCGATCGCCACCAGGCTGATGGCGCAGTTGATCACGCCTGCCGGCACCGAACCCGCCCGCGTGAGGAAAAAACTCAGCACGGTCAGCGCCATGCAGGCCGCCGCGACCATCGCCACGCCGCGCTGGTCGAGATAGCGCACCGCGATCAGGACAATGGCGACATAGAAGACCGCGACCGCGATCTCCAAATTGGTGATCGTGTCGGCGAGGAAGATCGCCGCCGCCAGCAGCACAAGCAGGGCCGGCAGCAGCGGCCGGCGCCAGAGGAGCGGCAAGGATGATCTTCCAGACATGCCGACCTCCTTGCTGCTCGAATTGCCCTGTTTGCGGACAAGAGGACACTAGCGTGCCACCTTTTGGCCCGGCAAGGCGCTGCCATATCGCATTGGAACCACGAATACCCTCGACTTTCGCCTTCGATGGGTCGCCCTGGCATTGGCAATTGGTGCGTCCCGTGCAGAAATGCGCTTCATGCGCGAAGCCTTGATCGCATTGGTGATTTTCCTGTGCCTGGCGGCGTCGGCGTTCGCCAGCATGACGATCTGGCCGAGATTGCCGGCCAGGCATCGTGATGACGACACGAACACGGTGGTTAGGCTCGCCGCCAATCTGTTCGGGGTCATGACCTCGCTGATACTCGGCCTGATGATCAACTCGGCCAAGAACACCTTCGAATCGATCGATCACAACGTGCACGCCTATGCGACGGAGCTGATCCTGCTCGACAGGACCTTGCGCCAGTATGGCCCGGAAACCGACGCGGTGCGCCAACCATTGGTCGCCTATGTGCAGCGGGTGGTGGAGACCTCGTCGCAAGATAGCGAAACGACCATCGCCGCCAATCAGCTGTCCGAACGCCTGCTGACGGAGATTGGCGTGCGGCTGAATGGGCTGACCCCTCCCGACGCTGTACGCGGTTCCCTTCTGCAGGATGGACGCCAGCGCCTGCAGAAGGTGCTGGAACTGCGCTGGGTCCTTGTCGAGCAGTCGGAGGGTACGATTCCCTGGCCGCTGATCGCCATGCTGGTCACCTGGCTGGCGCTGATCTTCGCCAGTTTCGGGTTCAGGGCACCGAAGAATACAATCACCGCCGGAACCCTCATAGTGTCGGCCGCGCTGATCGCCGGGGCGATCTACCTGATCCTGGACATGGATGTGGCGTTCTCCGGACCGATCCAGATTTCGTCGGCGCCGCTGGAAAGGGCATTGGCCGAATTGCAGCGATGATGCGGAACCGGCACCATTCCCAGGCATTCATGGAGTGAACCACGGAGGACGACATGGGTTTCGACCAGTATCACGAGCCGCCTGAAGAACTGCCGCAGAAGGTGCGGACCTTTGCCCGCATGATCACCTCGCTGATCGAGGAGGCGGAAGCGATCGGCTGGTACGAACAGCGCATTTCGGTGGAGAAGGACCCTCAGGCCAAGGCGATCATGAAGAACGCACAAGGCGAGGAGTTCAAGCATTTCGGCATGGATCTGGAATTCCTGCTGCGCCAGAAGAAGGACTGGCGGGCGGAACTGAAGGAAATCCTGTTCACGACGGGCGACATCGTCAAGGCCGGCGAGCGGGGCGAGAAGAAGGTGGATTGATTGCCTTCGCCGGCTTTGCGCGAAGCCCGCAGGGTTCGGTTCACACCGCCGCGACGAACCCGTCCAGCACGCGTTTCTGCCCTGCCTTGTCGAAGTCGATGGTCAGCTTGTTGCCCTCGATGGCCGAGATATTGCCGTTGCCGAACTTCTGGTGGAAGACGCGGTCGCCGACGCTGAAGGCGGACGGCGTGTCGGAGACGGATTTGGCGACCAGTTCGCCGTCGATGGTGCGGCCCTTTACGCTCGTGCGGCCGGCGCCGTAGCCGCTGTCTGTCTCGCCATAGCCGATGCGCTCGACCTGGTGTCCAGAGCGCGAACCCCAGTTGCGGTCTGTCGCCTCGGTGCGGTTGGCCTGCGCGCGCTGCCAGCCGGGCGTAGAATAGGTGTTGGAGAAGGCGCCGGATTTCTCGGTGCCGCCATTGTTGGCGCCAACATTGTCGAAGCGCGACGCGCCGTAGGGGTTCTGGCGGCCGCCGCGGCCGGAGGCGAATGAGCCGCCGCCGTAGGAATTGCCATAGCCGCCATAGCTGTTGCCGCTTTCCGCGACCTCGACATGGGCCTCCGGCAGCTCCTCGAGGAAGCGCGACGGGATGGTCGATTGCCAGAGCCCGTGGATGAGGCGGTTGGAGACGAACCAGATATGCAGGTTCTTCTTGGCCCGGGTGAGGCCGACATAGGCCAGCCGGCGCTCTTCCTCCAGCCCGGAGCGGCCGCCCTCATCGAGCGCGCGCTGGTGGGGAAAGAGGCCTTCCTCCCAGCCGGGGAGGAAAACCGTCTCGAATTCGAGGCCCTTGGCCGAATGCAGTGTCATGATGGAGACGGCGTCCTGCCCGGCATTCTGCTCGGCATCCATGACCAGCGCCACATGTTCGAGGAACGAGCGCAGCGACTCGTACTCCTCCATGGAGCGGATCAGTTCCTTCAGGTTCTCCAGCCGACCCGGCGCTTCGGCCGAGCGGTCGTTCTTCCACATGTCGGTATAGCCGCTCTCCTCGAGAATGGTCTCGGCGAGTTCGGTGTGCGGCTTGGTTTCCAGCGCCTTCTGCCAGCGCTCGAAATTGGCGGCCACTTCGCGCAAAGCGGCGCGCGGCTTCGGCTTCAACTCGTCGCTTTCGGCGAGATTGCCGGCGGCCTCCAGCATCGGAATGCGCAGGGCGCGCGCCGTGTCGTGGATCTGGCGTATGGTGGCTTCGCCCAGGCCGCGCTTCGGCACATTGACGATGCGCTCGAAGGCGAGGTCGTCGCCGCTGTTGGCAACGACGCGGAAGAAGGCCAGCGCGTCGCGGATTTCCATGCGCTCGTAGAAGCGCGGGCCGCCGATAACGCGGTAGTTCAGGCCGAGCGTGATGAAGCGGTCCTCGAAGGCGCGCATCTGGAAGGACGCCCGCACCAGGATCGCCATGTCGTTGAGATTATGCTTCTGGCGCTGATAGGCCTCGATGGTCTCGCCGATGGCACGGGCTTCCTCCTCGGAATCCCAGGCGGCGTGGACATTGACCTTGCCGTCCTCGGGGTCGTTGCGGTCAGTAAACAGCGTCTTGCCGAAACGGCCCTCATTGTGGGCGATGAGATGCGAAGCAGCGCCGAGTATATGCGCGGTCGAGCGGTAGTTGCGCTCGAGCCTTATGATGGTGGCGCCGGGAAAATCCTTGTCGAAGCGCAGGATGTTGTCGACCTCGGCGCCGCGCCAGCCATAGATCGACTGATCGTCGTCGCCGACGCAGCAGATGTTGACTTTGTTTTCGCTCACGGCCGCACGCGAGCTTCGCTCGCGGGCCTCCGCAGGGGCGGCCTGGCCGGCCGACGCCTGGTCGGGCTTGCGGCCTTCGGCCGATCGCAGATCCGTCGACGTTGACCCGCGCCCGCTGTCCGACCGCTGTGCCAGGAGGCGCAGCCACATGTACTGGGCGGTGTTGGTGTCCTGGTATTCGTCGACGAGGATGTATTTGAAGCGCCGGTGATAGTCCTTCAGCACATCCGGATTGGCCCGGAAGATGCGGATCGGGTGACAGAGCAGGTCGCCGAAGTCGCAGGCGTTCAGCGTCTGCAGCCGCTCCTGATAGGCCTTGTAGAGCTCGCGGCCCTTGCCGTTGGCGAAGCTGCGTGCGTCGCCCTCGGGGATTTCGGCGGGGCCGAGGCCCTTGTTCTTCCAGCCGTCGATCATCTGCGCGAACTGTTTGGCCGGCCAGCGCTTGTCGTCGAGGCCCTCGGCCTGGATCAGCTGCTTGATCAGCCGCACGACATCGTCGGTGTCGAGGATGGTGAAGTCGGAACGCAGACCCGCGAGCTCGGCATGGCGGCGCAGCAGCTTCACGCCGATCGAGTGGAAGGTGCCCAGCCACGGCATGCCCTCGACATTGCCTTCGCCGATCAGAATGCCGATGCGCTGTTTCATCTCGCGCGCGGCCTTGTTGGTGAAGGTCACGGCCAGAATCTGCGAGGGGAAGGCTTTCCCCGTGGCGAGAATATGGGCGATGCGGGTGGTGAGCACGCGCGTCTTGCCGGTGCCGGCGCCGGCCAGCACCAGAACAGGACCCTCGGTGGTCTCCACCGCCAGCCTTTGTTCCGGATTCAGCCCCCGGAGATAGTCCGGCGCATTGTTGTGGCCGCCGCGGGCAGCCATGGCGCGCGCGGCAATGCCCGACGGGGCCGTGGGCCGCGCATTGGGTTCGTCGAAAAAGGGCATGTCTTCGGAAAAGCCGGACATCGTCCCCGAATGTAGTGATTCGGTTGGGAAAGACCAGAACTGTCTACGTTTTGTTCCCGGTAAAGCCGCTTATCCGGCCACCTTGGCACGCATGACGCTCAACCCGCCGCGCATTTGCAGCTAGACCGAGCACTGCCCCTGGGCCCTTGGCACAAGCTTGACAGGCGAGGCGGGCGGGAGAAAGTTGTGTGCCGGGCAGGAACGCAATGCCGGGTTGCCCATGGCCGCGAGAAGCGCGCAACAGTCGAAGGAGTATCATCTTGGCTGTAACCATCACCTCCCTTGTTCTCTTTCTCCTCGGTCTGACAATTGGCGCTGGCGGCATCTGGCTGGCCTCGCTGGGCGGCAGCTGGTACTACATCATATCGGGCCTCGCGTTCCTGATCACCGCATGGCTGTTCTACCGGCGCCGCTCCACCGCGCTGTGGCTCTACGCGGCGATCGTGCTCGGCACGCTGGCCTGGGCGGTCTGGGAAACCGGCTTCGACTGGTGGGAACTCGGCCCGCGCGGCGGCATCATCGTGCTGGTGGCGCTATGGCTGCTGACGCCGTGGGCGCGGCGGGGCCTTGCCGGTCCTGACGGGCGCGCGCCGCTGATCCTGGCCGTGCTGGCCTCACTGGCGGTGGCCGGCTATTCGATGACCACGGACCCGAAGGACATCGCCGGCGCGCTTGACACCGACAAGGTGACCCCCAACGCCAATCTCGGCGGCGACGTGCCGGCCGGCGAGTGGCACTTCTATGGCCGCACGCAATTCGGCCAGCGCTATTCGCCGCTCGACCAGATCACGCCGGACAATGTCGCCAATCTGCAGCCGGCCTGGACCTATCGCACCGGCGACGTGAAGGGGCCGGACGATGTCGGCGAGACCACATACCAGGTGACACCGCTCAAGATCGGCGACACGCTCTATATATGCACGCCGCACAATTTCGCCATCGCGGTCGACGCCGCGACCGGCAAGGAAAAATGGCGCTACGACCCCAAGATCAAGCTCGACAAGGACCGCCAGCACCAGACCTGCCGCGGCGTGTCCTATTATGCCGATGCCGCCGGCGCCGCCGGCCAGCCTTGCGCGACCCGCGTCTACCTGCCGACCTCGGATGCCCGGCTGATCGCGCTCGACGCCGCCAACGGGCAGGTCTGTCCCGCCTTCGCCGAGGCCGGCACACTCAATCTCTTGACCAACATGCCATACCCCAAATCAGGCTATTACTATTCGACCTCGGCGCCGCTGATCGCGGGCGGCAAGATCATCGTCGGCGGCGCGGTCAACGACAATTATTCGACGCAGGAGCCGTCGGGCGTTATCCGCGCCTATGATGCGAGCACGGGCAAGCTGCTGTGGAACTGGGATTCCGGCAATCCGGACCAGACGACGCCGCTGCCGGCCGGCCAGACCTACACCGCCAACTCGCCCAACATGTGGTCGACGCCGAGCGCCGACGAGAAGCTTGGCCTGCTTTACGTGCCGCTCGGCAACCAGACGCCGGACCAGCTCGGCGCTGGACGCAGCGCCAATGTCGAGAAGTTCTCCTCCTCGATCACCGCGCTCGATCTCAATACCGGGCAGTTGAAATGGGTGCGGCAGACGGTGCACCACGACCTGTGGGACATGGACGTGCCGGCGCAGCCGAGCCTGATCGACATCACCAAGGCCGACGGCACGATCGTGCCCGCGCTGGTCGGGCCGACCAAGCAGGGCGACCTCTATGTGCTCGACCGGCGCACCGGCGAGCCGGTAATCGCGGTCAAGGAAGTGCCGGCGCCCGGCGGCGCCATCGAGGGCGACCATGCGTCGCCGACGCAGCCTTCGTCCGATCTCTCCTTCAACCCGAAGCCGCTGATCGAAGCCGACATGTGGGGGATCACCATGTTCGACCAGCTGGCCTGCCGCATCGCCTTCCACAAACTGCGCTACGAAGGCCGCTATACGCCGCCCTCGGTGCAGGGATCGCTGATCTATCCCGGTAATTTCGGCACCTTCAACTGGGGTGGCGTGGCGGTCGATCCGGTGCGGCAGGTGATGTTCGGCATGCCGACCTATCTCGCCTTCACGTCCAGGCTCGTTCCGCGCGCCGACGTGCCGGCGCCGGGCGACGACACCAAGGGCAGCGAGCACGGGCTCAACCGCAATGAAGGCGCGCCCTATGCGGTTGTGATGGGGCCGTTCCTGTCTCCCCTCGGCGTTCCCTGCCAGGCGCCACCGTGGGGGTATGTCGCCGGGGTGGATCTCAGGACCGGCACGATCAACTACAAGCACCGCAACGGCACCGTCTACGACATGACGCCACTGCCGCTGCCGCTGAAGGTCGGGGTGCCCGGCATTGGCGGGCCGATGATCACCGCCGGTGGCGTCGCCTTCCTTGGTGCCGCGGTCGACGATTATCTGCGCGCCTACGACCTGACGTCGGGCAAGGAGCTCTGGCGGGCGCGGCTGCCTGCCGGCGGTCAGTCGACGCCGATGACCTATACGGTCGCCGACGGACGCCAGTTCGTGGTCATCGTCGCCGGCGGCCACGGCTCGGTCGGCACCAAGCCAGGGGATTATGTGATGGCTTACGCGCTGCCCAAGTAGGCAGTGGGTTGCCTAGGGGCAAGCTCGGCGAATTGACGATCAGCCGAGCCCGAGATGGCTTTTCAGGCTGGGCACCGAGCCCAGCACCTGGTTGGTCAGATCGGGGCCGGCCGCGGCTTCGGCTTGCTGGACCAGCGTCTCGCCAGCCTTCTGGATCTGCGCCAGATCGAGGCCGGATGCCTTGAGGGCAGCGAGGCCGTTGACCAGCGCGCCCGCCTTCTCGCCGAGAACGCCGCCAAGCGCGCCTTGCAGCGAGGACAGGAAGCCGCCACCGCCGCCGGCAGGGGCGGCGGCCATGACGTCATATTTCTGTGCCAGTGCATCGGCGCCCGGAATCTTGGCGAAGAAGGATGAGGCGCTGGTGCCTTCCGCCTCGTGCTCCAGTACCGAGAAAATGGTGCCGACGACCTTTTCCGTCGTTGCCTGGTCAAGGCCGGCCTTCTGCGAAACGGTGTTCACGATATCCTGTACGTCCATGACTTCACCTCAACCCTTGGTTTTCGTGTTTGCCGGATGGCGCTGGCGGACGCGGACCTTGACCATGGACTTCCGGCTCGCCGCTACAAAGGCCGCGCGCATCGCCAGGATCGCGGCTGCGGCAACGATAAAGGCGGTTGCCAGGATCGGCGAGGGCATGGTCATCGGCGGCTTCCTTTCAGATCGATCCTTTCAGGACCGTGGCCGCGCCATGGGGCGGCCGTATGGTCAGTTTCCCCCACTATTGTGGCGGTGCCATCAAGATTTGTCGTCGATGACAAAATTGTGATGACGCCAATTGGGATGATGGCGCCGCGCCTTGCCGGAGAGACGGGGCGTCACCGCTCCGTGACTGGACGATGCAAGGCCCACCCCTATCTTGCGAACGACGGGACGTCGCATCGAGATAGCGAGACCGAGGAGTGCGCCGATGACCAAATCCACCGCCACCGACAAGCCCGCCATCACCCAGGCGATGATCGACGCCTATGACGAATACACGCATCTGACGCTCGACCGCCGGCGCTTCATGGAACAGCTGACCAGGCTTGCCGGATCGGGTGCCGCGGCGGCCGCGATCGCGCCGATGCTGGCGGCGAACTCCGCCCACGCGGCAATCGTCGCCGACAACGATCCGCGGGTGAAAGGCGAGGAGATCACCTATCCGGGCAGCGGCGGCGAGATGAAGGGCTATCTGGTCAAACCGGCAAACCAGGCCGGCAAGCTCGGCTCCGTCATCGTCATCCATGAAAACAGGGGGCTCAACCCGCATATACGCGACGTCGCCCGGCGCGTGGCGCTGGAGGGGTTCGTGGCGCTGGCGCCGGATTTCCTGTCGCCGCTTGGCGGCACACCCGCCGATGAGGACAAGGCGCGTGACATGTTCACGAAGCTCGACCCGGCGCAGACTGTCGCCAACGGCGTCGCGACCGTCGCTTTCCTGAAGGCCGACAAGGACGGCAATGGCAAGGTCGGCGCCATTGGCTTCTGCTGGGGCGGCGGCACGGCCAACATGCTGGCCGTCAATGCGCCGGATCTCGCGGCGAGCGTCGCCTATTACGGCATGCAGCCGAAGGCCGCCGATGTGTCGAAGATCAAGGCCGCGCTGCTGCTGCACTATGCCGGCCTCGACGATCGCACCAATGCCGGCATCGACGCCTTCAAGAAGGAGCTCGATGCCGCCCATGTCGAATACACGGTCTATGTTTATGAAGGCGCCAACCATGCCTTCAACAACGATACGTCGGCCGCGCGTTATGACAAGAAGGCGGCCGATCTCGCCTGGGGCAGGACGATCGCCTTCCTGAAGGAGAAACTGGCGTAGGACGTCAGGCCGCTGGCGCCCAGACCGCCGCGTAGGCCGGCGACAGGGTGAATCCGGCTGGACGTGTCGAAACCGGAGGCGGGCGGCGCACGCCCTCCTGCAGGTACCGCAACGCCGACGTCAGCCCGTTCATCGTATAGGGCTTGGCGATGACGCCGATAGCGCCGGCGAAATGGTCGGGGATTCGCTTCGGATTGGCGGTCATGAACACCACCATCGAACGTTTCTTTTCGCCGATATAGTGGGCCACGTCGACGCCGGTCGGACCGTCGGTAAGGTGGATGTCGACAAAGGCGATGTCGGCATCCGTGGACTCGACCATGCTTTTTGCTTCCGCCGAAGACGTCGCCCAGCCGACGACGCTATGGCCGGCTTCCTCGACAAGGCTTTCCAGTTCCATCGCCAACAGCGCTTCGTCCTCGACGATCAGGACCTTGAGTGGTTCAGTCATGGGAGTGTCCTTTTTGCTGCGGTTCGTTTGGCATCGAGATCACGACCTTGGTGCCGGGGCCGGCGTCACGCCATTCGATATCGGCGTGCAACTGGCGGGCGAGCGATTTGATCAGCCGCATGCCGAACGAGGCATCGCCATTGGCTTCGGCCATGCCGACGCCATCGTCCGAGACCTCGATGTTGAAATGGCCGTCGGGCTGGCTCATCTTGATGCCGATACGGCCCGCCGTGGTCCCGTCCGGCCCTTCCTTGAAAGCATGCTTCAAGGCATTGGTGACGAGTTCATTGACCATCAGCGCGACAGGCGTCGCCTTCTCTGCCGAAATCACAATGGGTTCGAGCTCAAGGTTCGACTTGATCCCGGATCGCCCCGACGCCGTCAGAAGATCCGTCACCAGGTCCTTGGCGAAATCCGAGACGTCGAACCGGCTGACATCCTTCGACTGGTAGAGCCGGCGATGCACGGTGCTGAGGGCCTCGATGCGCTCCAGCATGGTGGTCAACGAATGCCTGATCGCTTCATCCTTTATGGTCCGGCGCTGCATGATGATGAGCGATGAGATCATCTGCAGATTGTTTTTCACCCGATGATCGACTTCGTGCAGCAAGGTGGTTTGCGCCTCAAGGGCTGCTTCCAGCTCGGCGGTGCGTTCCTTCACCGCTTTCTCGAAGCGATCCTTGTCGGCGGTGATGCGATGTTCCGAGCGCTTGCGATCCGAGACATCGAGTTGCGAGGCGAAAAAGAACTGCACCTCGCCTTTGTCGTTGGAGACAGGGCTGATGTAGAGCGCGTTCCAGAAGGTCGAACCATCCTTGCGATAATTCAGGATGTCGACGCTGACATCGGCGTTGTCCGCGATCGCCGCGCGGATTTGCTCGACAGCGGCCTCGTCGGTTTTCGGCCCCTGCAGGAAGCGGCAGTTCTTGCCCAGCACTTCCTGTCGCTCATAGCCGGTCAGCCGCAGGAAAGCGTCATTGGCAAAGACAATCGGGTTATCAGGCCGCCGAGGATCGGTGATGATCATCGACATACGGGTAGCGCGAATCGCCGCCGCGAACGGGTCGCCCTTGCCATGCTCGACATGAAGGTCATCCGTCATGTGCCAAGCGTCGGCAGGCTCCCTGGTCCGTTTCCAGTCCATGGTGTCACTCCAAGCCGTTTTCGTAGGGGACAACGGCTTAAAGGCGAAATTGGTTCAATCTTAAGCGTCTTGTCGCAGTCAGGCGAGATCGGGAACCGACCCGGCAGTTCTGCAAGCAGTTGAAGATAAAGGCTTTCCTGCGACTAGTCGCTGGGCGCAGGCTTGTGAAAGGCGACACCGGCAACCACCAGTGCGATGCCGAGGCAATCGATCAGGCTCGGAATCTGGCGCAGCACGACGATTCCGATCAGCGTTGCCGTGACCGGCAGCAGCGACAGCATCAGGGCGAAACTCGAGCGCGGCAACCGCGACATGGCAAGCTGGTCGCAGATATAGGGAATGACCGAGGAGCAGATGCCGACGCCGATGGCGGCGACCAGCAGCGTCGGTGAGAAAAAGGCGGGCAGCGCATCCGCGAAGCCGATCGGCAGCACGACGATGAAGGCGACCGCCATGGCGGCGCCGAGGCCCGCAATGCCGTCGCCGGCGCCGGAACGGGCGACGCGGTGGCCGAGCACGATGTAGCCGACAAACAGCGCGCCGTTGAGGAAGGCCCAGAACAGGCCGACGGGATCATCGGACCATCTGACGTCGATGAGCATCAAGGTGCCGGCAACCGCGACGGCAAGGGCAGTCAGGTTGCGGACGCTCCTGAGGCCGACGAGCGCGACGCCGATGGTGCCGACGAATTCGATCGCCGCCACCAGCGAGATCGGCAAGCGGTCGAGCGCAAGGTAGAACGAGCAATTCATCACCGCCAGGCAGGCGCCGAAAGCCAGCAGCAGCAGGCGCGTTGCGGGATCGGCGCGAGTGAAGCTTCGCCAGGGGCGCGTCAGCGACGCGAAGATCAGCGCCGCTGTGGCGATGCGCAGCCACGCCATGCCGAGCACGCCGACATGCGGAAACAGCAGCACCGCGAAGGCCGGGCCGAGATAGTGGAAGATTGCGCTGACGCCGAACCAGACATGCGGCGGCAACCTTCCCGCCAGGGTGTCGAGCACGGGGCCGTTGATGGCAGGGCCGGCAGCTGGCGCTTGCGTCTGATCGTTCATCGGATCAGTATCGCAGGCAGTTTTTCTACTTGATATGGCGAATGGCCGAATTCTCCGGCAATTTCGCTCCCGAAAGAAAGGAGTTTTCGTTGAAGCGCCTTCGAACTGAAAATGCCGATCTTGACGCGGCGGATGTGAAAATCCTGCGCCTGCTGGAAACGGATGCGCGCACCAGCACGGCGGAGCTTGCGCGCTCGGTCGGCCTGTCGGCGCCCAGTGTCGCCGAGCGCATCAAGCGGCTGCAGGAGAATGGCGTCATCGAAGCCTATTGCGTCCGGATCAATCCCGCCGCGCTTGGCCTGACGCTGTCGGCGTGGCTGCGCATCCGGCCGGTGCCGGGACAATTGTCGATCGTCGCCGACATCATTCGCGAGCTGCCGGAGATCGCCCAATGCGACCGGGTGACCGGCGAGGATTGCTTCATCGCGCTCGCCCATGTCGGCTCGGTGGCCGAACTCGAACGGGTGATCGACCGCATCATCCCCTATGCGATGACGAATACGGCCATCATCCAGTCATCGCCGGTGGCGGCACGTTCACCGCTGGCGGCAGTCAGGCGACCGCCGTGAAACGGTACGACCCATTCGGTCGCCCGATTTTTCTGATGCCGACTCGCGGACGCTATGCGTGGCCGCGCTTCAGGCGGGCGCGCTTCAAAATGCTGCGCCAGCGGATCATGTCGAACGGGATCGGCTCGTTGTTGTTGGCGATATGGAAGATTTCATTGTCGACGTTCTTGATCGATCGCCAGAAATCATAGTCCGATATGCGCGGATCAGCGGCCAGCCTGTCCACCTCGACCTTGATGTCGGTTTTCATGCACGTCCCTCGAACCGGCTTCGCCCCGCCGCTCGTAAACAGCTCTATGCGGATGGTTTTCGACCGCTCCGCTGAGTCGTTCAACGGCTCAATTGGCTTGTTCCCGTTAAAACCTCGGTAAGGTTAATGCCGGTCCAAACCCGCTTCAAGCACCGCTGCCGGTGGATATCGGGGGCTCCGCGATTTTGAGTTCAGGGTGTGGCTTTGAAGTCAGACCCAATGCCTGGCCGTGCCGAATCCGCATGGATATCGGCTTCGCCCTACTTGCGTTTGATGCCGATCGCGCGGCCGGCACGCTCCGGCATGGGCAGCACCGAATGGGCGGCGCGCATGGCTTCGATCCTGGCCAGCACATCGGCGGGGAAGGGCGCGACCTTCGGCCCCGCCATGTCGACATGCAGCGACAGCGTCTCGGAAGTGGCGGCGAGCCAGCCGTCGACATGGCGGATTTCCTGATAGGACCTGAGCCGCTTCGCGTCATGGTCGATGAGTTGGAAGGAGACCGTGACCTTGTGGTCGAGATGCAGTTCCTGGACGTAGCAGACATGGACCTCGGCGGTGTAGATGGTGAGACGGCGCCCCTTCACATAGTCCAGCCCCATGCCCATCGCCTCGAAAGCCTCATCCGAGCAGCGGTCGAACAGGACGTTGTAATAGGCCATGTTGAGATGGCCGTTGTAATCGATCCAGTCTTTCTCGATGTCCATGGGCCTGGAGACGAAGGGGGCGGGGATGGGCATCGAAACTTCCTTGTTCTGGTGCTGGACAGAGTGTGACTGCGGAGGCTCTTTTGTTCTGACGCAATTCCCCAGGGAATGCGCATGCGGCTTTCCCAGGAAAAGCGCTTCGCACTTTTCCCGGAATTGCTTTAGGCATCCATAGCTGCAAAACAAGCGTGGGCGCTGGTCCATTCGCGGAGGAATTCATGGCTCTGAGCGACCTCAATCCGGTCGAACGCAACGAGGAAGGCATCGCGGCGGTGCTCGGCATCCTCAAGCAACAGCTGGGCGAGCGCTTCCAGACGGGGCAGGCCATCCGCTCGCAGCACGCGCACACCACCACCTATATCCCGACGCAGGCGCCCGACGGCGTCGCTTTCCCGGAGACGACGGCCGAGGTGCAGGAGATCGTGCGCGCCTGCGCGGCGCATCGCGTGCCGGTCATCGCCTTCGGTGTCGGCTCCTCGCTGGAAGGCCACACCAACGCGCCGGGCGGCGGCATTTCGGTCGACACGTCGCGCATGAACCGTATTCTTTCGGTCAACCCGCAGGATCTCGACTGCACGGTCGAGCCTGGCGTGACACGCGAGGATCTGAACCGGCATCTGCGCGACACCGGCCTGTTCTTTCCGATCGATCCGGGCGCCAATGCCTCGCTTGGCGGCATGGCGGCGACGCGGGCTTCCGGCACCAATGCGGTGCGCTACGGCACGATGCGCGAGAACGTGCTGTCGCTGACGGCGGTCATGGCGGACGGCCAGACGGTGACGACCGGCAAGCGGGCCAAAAAGAGTTCGGCCGGCTACGATTTGACTAGGCTGCTGGTCGGCTCGGAAGGCACACTCGGCATCATCACTTCGCTGACATTGAAGCTGCAAGGCATTCCGCAGGCAATCTCGGGCGGCGTCTGTCCGTTCCCGAGCGTAGAGGCGGCCTGCAACGCCGTCATCGCGACGATCCAGATGGGTATTCCGGTGGCGCGCATCGAACTGGTCAACGGGTTGCAGATGCGGGCGATGAAGAATTATTCCAAGCTCGACTATCCCGAGAGCCCGTGCCTGTTCGTCGAGTTCCATGGCAGCGACGCCAGCGTAGCCGAGCAAGCCGAGACGTTCGGCATGATCGCCGAGGAAAATGGCGGCGGCCCGTTCCTGTGGACCAGCGTCGCCGAGGAGCGCACCAAACTGTGGAAGGCCAGGCACGATGCCTACTGGTCGTCGCTGACGCTGCGGCCGGGCGCCAAGGGCCTGTCGACCGACGTGTGCGTGCCGATCTCGCGCTTTGCCGAATGTGTCACCGAAACCGAAGCCGACATCGCCGAGATGGGCCTGATCGCGCCGATCGTCGGCCATGCCGGCGACGGCAATTTCCACGTGCTGGTGCTGATGGATGTGAACGACCCGAACGAGATCGCGCTGTCGGAAAAGTTCGTCGCGCGGCTCAATCTGCGGGCGATCGCCATGGATGGCACCTGCACCGGCGAGCACGGCATTGGCCAGGGCAAGATCGGCTTCCTGCGCCGCGAACTCGGCCACGGCGTCGACATCATGCGCACCATCAAGCAGGCGCTGGACCCGCAAAACATCATGAACCCCGGCAAGATATTGCCCGATATGGGGTAGGGCCTCACGAAAAGGCTCGTCTTGACCGCGCCACCATTCGGGCCGACGCTCCGAGGCGGCCTGAAAGAACAGGCACGTCAGCTGAGGAGGACCGTGATGGCCATTTCACGCAAGGAAGAAGCGCGCGCGCTGAGCGCCGATGAAAGGGAACTGGTGGAAAAGTCGCACCATCCGGCGGTGCAGGACCTTTCCGACGCCGACCTTTCCGGTCTAGTCAAGCTGCTGCGGGAGCGGCGCGACAAGGCGCAGACCGAAGCGCACCGCCGTCGGCGCGAGATTCGTGGCAAGGGTGCGCCGAAAGGCACTACACCTTCAAAGTCCGATGGTGGCTCGCAGGTGAAGCTGGCGGTGCTGGCCATGGCCATGCGGCGGCTGAATGGCGAGGCCGAACGGCGACGCCAACTGGCGGCCCGCGTTTCCCTGGTCGGGAACGCACGCAAGGCGCTGGCCTTGAAGCAAGGTGCGGCAGCGGATGGTCCCGCGCACAATTCACGCACAGCTCACAACGGTATGCGGGCCGTGGCCAATGAGCGGGCGCCAAAGCTGGTCCGTCCGGCCGAACTCGGCCGGCAGCGCAAGGCAGCCAAGGTGGCGCAAGCCAAGCGCGACGCACGCTGAGGTCCCTGCGGACAATGGCTGTCGGCCCGCCGCTTTACCGTGCGGCGGGAATTTGGTCCTGCGCGTTCTGGACAAGGGTTTGCAGCATGGGACGGGTTGGCGCGAAGAATGTCGTGCCGGTCTGCGGTGTCGAGACGTCGAGCAGCCGGTCGTAAGCCCCCGGCGGGTCGCCGACATACATGCGCTGCAGCATTTTCTCCGTGACCCAGAGGTACCTGCTATAGCCGATGAAGTAGGTGCCGAACTCGTTCTGCCCGGGCCTGCCGAACGGCATGTTGTCGCGCAATATGTCGTACTCGTTGCCGTCGGCATCCTCGATCGTGGCCAGCGACTTGTGCGATTTGCGTGGCGCGTCGTCATCATCGATCTCGATGTTGTCGATCTTGGTTCGGCCGATGATCGCCTCCTGCTCGGGCGTCGGAATGCGCGCCCAGGCCTGCATATCGTGCAGATATTTCTGGACGACGACATAGCTGCCGCCGGCAAAATGGCCATCTTCGTCGCCCACGAGCGCCGAGGCGGGCAAGTCGAGGCCGGTCGGGTTGGCGGTGCCGTCGACGAAGCCGAGCAGGTCGCGGGCATCGAAGTAGCGGAAGCCCGTCACCTCGTCGACGACGGTCACATCGGGACCAAGCCTGTCGAGCAGGATACGCTCGAACTCGAAGCACATGTCGGGCCGTTCGGACCGGATGTGGAAGAGGAGGTCCCCCGGTGTCGAGGGCGCCGAGTGGACCGCTCCCTTGATCGGCGCGAATGGTTTCAGTTCCAGCGGCCGCCGGCCCGGGCTGAGACGGTCCCAGAGATCGCGGCCGATGCCGGCAATGCACGACAGGTGGCCGCCGAGGTCGCGGAACCCGACAGTCTTGACCAGGTCGTCAAGCTCGCCGAGCACGGAACAAACCTTGGTCAGGGCCGGCTGTTCCGCGGCGACCGTGACGACGAGGAAAATCGCCGATTGCGAAAGCGGAGCATCGACGCTCTGCGCATCGATCGGCACACGGTCCCAATTCTTGCTCGACATCCGATAATCTCCGCTTTTCCCGGATTTGTTTCAGATCGCCCAGGATGACGCAATACTGGATGAATTGCCTCTTTATCGACACGCGGATGCGGGTAGAGTGCGGCAGAATTTCAATCAACCTGTTCGGAGCTGATGCTCGCACGCCTGTTCGTGATCTTCGGTGGCTTGTTCGTTCTGGTGCTGTGCGCGGCGCTGGTGGGACCGTATTTTGTCGACTGGACCGGCTACCGCGCTCAGTTCGAGCGCGAGGCAAGCGCCGTCCTCGGCCGCAAGGTGACCGTGCAGGGCGACGCCACGGCCAGGCTGTTGCCATTCCCCTCGGTGACGTTCTCCAACGTCGCCGTCGCCGGTGGCCCCAACGGCCAGCCGGCCATGACCGTCGAGACGTTTTCGATGGATGCGGAACTGGCACCCTTCCTGCGCGGCGAGGTGCTGATCTTCGACATGCGGCTGGTGCACCCGAAGGCAACCATCGATATTGCCAATGACGGCACGGTCGACTGGGCGATACGGCCATCCTCGCCCTTCGATCTCAACCAGATCTCGATCGAGAAGCTGACGGTGACGGAGGGGCAGGTCGAACTGCGCCATGCGGCGGGCGGGCGCAGCCACGTCTTTTCCGAAATCAACTCGACCATTTCGGCCAAGTCGCTGGCCGGCCCATGGCGCATGGACGGCACGTTGCGGCTGGACGGGTTGCGCACCACTGTGGCGGCGTCGACCGGCAAGGCCGAAGGCAATGGCCAGATGCGGCTGCGGCTGAAGGCCGATCCCGATGCTTATCCGCTGGTCATCGAGACCGACGGCAATGCCGGCATCGTCAACGGCGCCGCCGTCTATTCCGGCCAGTTCAAGATTTCGAGTGCTGACAAGAATGGCGCCGACAAGAACAGCGCCCAACTGCGCGGCAACGATGGCGAGACGGTGAAGGTCAGCGCCGGCAAGCCCGATCCGGGTTTCCGGCTGAACGGCAAGTTCTCGCTCGACCACCAGAAGCTCGGCGTCGACGAATTCCGCTTCGAGACCGGACCGCTGGACAACCCCTATACAGCCGACGGCAAGGCCTCGGTCGATCTCGGCCAGAAGCCCAGCTTCGCCATCGAGGCCAATGGCGCGCAGGTACAGTTCGACGAGGCGGTCGGCGCCCAGGCCGGGGCCGGCCTGACGCTCGAACAGCGCATTGCCGGGCTGGAGCAAGCGCTGCTCGGGCTGCCGAAGCCGACCATACCCGGCACCGTCGAGGTGAAGCTGCCGGCGGTGGTGGCCGGCGATACGACGGTCCGCGACGTCCATCTTTCCGCCGAGCCGGTCGAAGGGGGCTGGTCGGTGAAATCACTCGCCGCGACCTTGCCCGGCCGCACGACGCTGGAGGCCAATGGCATGCTGAGCGTCGAGGACCATTTCGGCTTCACCGGCTCGCTGCTGCTGGCTGTGGCGCAGCCATCCGGTTTTGCCGCCTGGCTGTCGAAGGATGTCGACGAGGCGATCCGCCGTCTGCCCGCCGCCGGCTTCAAGGCCAAGGTCGATCTCTCCGAGAAGCGCCAGGCCTTCAGCGACCTCGAACTGATCCTGGGCAAGGCGAAGTTTTCCGGACGCATCGATTCCAGCCAGCCTGACGAAGCCAGGCCATCGGTGCTGATGCGGCTTGAAGGCGGCGAGCTTGACGTCGATGGGCTGGCGGCCTTCGCCTCGATCTTCGTCAGCGACAAGGGGGCCAACCGCTTTGCCGACCGCGATCTCGATTTCCAGATCAAGGCCGGGCCGGTCAGCGCCGGCGGGTTGACCGCCGACACGGTCGACACCGCGCTCAGGCTGCGTGACGGTTTGCTTGAAGTCGACCGGCTGTCGGTCGGCGGGCTGGCGGGCGCCTCGATCAGCGCCACGGGCCGGATCAAGGATTTCCCGGCGAGCCCCACCGGCAAGCTCGACGCTTCCGTCGTCGCTGTCGACCTCAAGCCGCTGATCGACGTTGCCACGCAGCATTATCCCGACAGTGCGGTGCTGAAGGGGCTGTCGAGCCGTGCCGCCGCCTATCCGGACCTGTTCCAGGATGCCCGTGTCGACCTTGTGGCGAGCGCCGCCGACAATGGCGACGGCACGACGGGATTGGCAGTAAGCGGGCAGGGTAACGCCGGAGGCTCGGCCTTTTCGGCTTCGCTGTCGGGGAAGGGCGCGCTGGACAGACTGCTTGAGGCACCGGTGACGCTGACCTTCAACGCCAAGAGCCCGGATGCCACGGCACTGCTGGCGCTTTACGGCCTGCCGGCGCTGCCGCTTGGCATGCTGGGCGAGGCACACACCGACATCCAGGCCAAAGGCACGCTTGGCGGCGGTCTCGCGACGACTTTCAGCCTTGTCGGCAACGATTTCAAGGCCGGCTTCGAAGGGACGATCGCCGACACGCCGCAAGGGCCAACCGCCAAAGGCAAGATCGATCTCGATGCCGCCGACATCGAACCCTGGCTGATGACGACAGGCATCGGCCTGCCGGGCATGGGAGCGGGCATGTCGACGTCGCTCTCGGCCCAGGGCGACTATGGCAACGGTCTGCTGGTGCTGGACAGTGTCAGCGGCGCCGTCAACGAAGCGGCGGTCTCCGGCGACGTCAATATCGACACCAAAGACGGCGTTCCGCATCTGGCCGGCGCGCTGGCGCTCGATGAGCTCGATCTCGATCCGATGGCCGTGGCGCTGTTCGGCGATTCCGCTTTCCTTGTCGACAAGAAGAACGGGGCCGACAAGAGCGCGAGCGACAAGGGCGGCGTTTGGCCGTCCTCGCCCTTCAGCCAGAAATCCAGCCTGCCGTTCACGGCCGACCTCGACCTGACGACATCAGCGCTTGCCGCCGGACCGTTCGCCACCGCCTATGACGCCGCCTTTTCGCTCAAGCTCGACAAGGAAGGCATCCGGGTTTCGGACCTCAAGGCGAAGCTTCTTGGTGGTGCGTTGACCGGCCTGTTCGAGCTGAAGAACAATGAAGGCACCGGGCTCTTCACCGGCCAGATGAAACTGGCGGGCGCCGACCTGGCGAACGTGTTGCCGGATGCCGGCGTTGGCGGCATCGGCGATTTCTCGACGACGCTGTCGACCAGCGGCAAGTCGGTCGATGCGATGATCGCCGCTCTGTCCGGCTCCGGTACCGCGACGCTGAGAAGCTTGCAGATCGCCGGCGTCAATCCCGATGCGTTCAGCGCCTTCCTGGCCAAGGCGGATGCGATCGGGCGCGACATCGACGTGGCAAAGACCGCCGGCTTCGCGCCCGGGATCGCGGCCGATGGCAGTTTCGCCGCCAAGGATGCCGACATCGCCTTCACGATTGCCGGCGGCACGCTGCGGGCGCCGCCGATCAGCCTTGAAAATCTCGCGGCGACCCTGTCCACCGACATCACGGCGGATCTCAACACCAGCACGGTCTCCGCCAAGGGCGCGATCACCTATCGGCCAGGCGACGAGGCACTGGTCGGTTCGGAGCCGGTCGTCAATTTCACCGCCGAAGGGCCTTTCGGCGCCGTCACGCGGCGGTTCGACAGCGAGCCGCTGGCGCAGTTCCTGACCCAGCGCGCGCTGGAAAGAGAGCAGCAGCGCGTCGAGGCGATGCAGGCGGCGCTGCTCGAAAAGCAGAGGCTGCGGCGCGAGGTGCGCTACTACGCTGCGTTGCAGGACGCGCGCGACAAGGCCGCCGAAGAGTTGCGCCGGCAGGAGGAAGCGGCGCGGCTGAAAGCCGAGGCGGACGCCAAGGCGAAAGCGGAGGCTGAAGCCCAGGCTGAAGCGAAAGCGAAGGCCGACGAAGAGGCGAAAGCCCAGGCCGATGCGAAAGCCGCGGCCGAGCAGCAAGCCGCCGACGAAGCCGCCAAGGCACAGGCCGAACAGGAGCGGCAGACGGCGGAAGAAGCGCTGCGCGTTGCTTCGCGGGAAAGGGCCAGGCTCGAGGCCGAACGCAAGGCCGCGGAACAGGCACCCAAGGTCGAGCGTGCGCCGCTGCCTGAGGCCAACGACAATCCACCGCCGGCCAAGCCGAAGTCCAATCCGTTCACGATCGACAATCTGCTGAAGTCGTTGCAGTAGGGCAGTAGGGCAGTAGGGCAGTAGGGCAGTAGGGCAGTAGGGCAGTAGGGCAGTAGGGCAGTAGGGCAGTAGGGCAGTAGGGCAGTAGGGCAGTAGGGCAGTAGGGCAGTAGGACAGGCCTTCCCAGTTGCTCTCCCGAAGGGCGATCGTCTCAGGGAACGAACAACTCGGCACCGTCGGCAACGTAGCGGGCGTGGCGGAAATCGCGGATGGCGGCGAGCTTGCCGTCCTGCCAGGCCAGCAGGATGAAATAGGCGGGTCGCGCCATTGGGTTGCCAGGATCGCGGACAAGGATTGCCGGCCTGTTTTCGACGAAGCCCGGCACAAGACGCCAATCCTGCACCCGGGAATAGTTGTTGAAGTAGGTGCCGACGTCCTTGCGGCCGTTGAGCCGTGTCCTGGCCACCAGTTCCAACCGCACCTCTTGCGCCAGCATGTCGCGCACCGCGTCGAAATCACGGGCATTGAAGCGGTCGATGTAAGCATCGAGCAGCAGTCGTTCAGTGGCGCCCAGCCTGGGAAGAGGGCGGTCGTCCGGTTCGTCGGCGATCCGGCGCAGCCGGTCGCGGCCGCGATGCAGTGCCGCCTTGATTGCAGGAATGCTGGTGTCGAGCATCGCGCTGATCTCCTGCAGGGAATAGCCCAGGACGTCCATCATGACGACGCTGCTTCGCTGTGCGACGGGAAGACGCATGAAGGTATGCAGCCCGGCGGCCGCGGCCTGACGATCGATGGTGGGGTTTACCGGGTCGACGATCATGTCGGGGTCCTCATCGGCGGTGGTCTTTTCGCGGGAGCGCCGGCGCAGGAAATCGAGCGCCGTATTGTGCGCGATGCGAAACAGCCAGCCTTCCGGATTGGCGATCGGGCCGGCGTTGGGCAACGCCTCGAATGCCTTGGCCAGCGCCTCCTGCAGCACGTCCTCGCCGTCGATGACCGAGCCCGTCATGCGGGCACAATAGCGGTGCAGCTTGGGGCGCAATTCCCCAGACAGGCGCTCAAAGAGCCGATGCTGCTCGCCGGGAATGGGAATGTTCATAAGCCTCCCGTTCGATGACGCCGTCTGCCCCTGTCACTCATCCAGCATCCGATAGCTGCCCACCACGGTCATCTCGTCGCGTTGCGGACGTTCGCTGCAGCGATCCCTGATGCCGTTTTGAAAAGCCTCGAATGCGGCCAATCCGGTGATGATCTCGGCATGGGCATCGGTTTCCGTCTCGACCAGATGGACGAAAGTCCCGTCGCCGGATCGCAAGGTCATGTAGCGAACGCCGTCCGGCGATTTGTCATGCAATTCCTGGAAGACCGCCTTGATCAGCCGCTCATTCTCGTCGGCTCGTTCGGGTTTGGTCTTGTAGCGTATCAGATGACGTTTCATCGCTGGGCTTCCTTTCGATTGCGTCTCTCCCTTTGAGGCCTTCATCCCCTGGACGTTGCGGCGAGGTCAAAGGATTCGGGCGCCGCAAAAAATCACCATGCCATCCGGCGCAAGACGCCTGCGCGTCACTCGCGACCCTGGTCGAGCAGGCGCCGCAGCATGGGTTCGATGCGAGAAAGCTCGTCGAGATGCGCCGCCGACAGTTCAGCCAGGCAATCGTCGGCGCGCTCGGTCAGCCGCAGCAGTACACGGCGGTGGTCATCCTTGTCCTGATCCCGTGTGACCAGGCCCGCCTCGCTGAGGCGATTGACCAGTTCGACGGCACTGTGGTGGCGGATGCGCAGGCGTTCCGCCAGGTCGCCAACCGTCACCGGTCCGCCGCCCGGAAATCCCTTGATCGCCAGCAGGGCCTGGTGCTGGCGCGGCGTCAGGCCGGCGTCTTCCGCCTGCACCTGGCTGAATTCGAGGAAGCGGCGGATCAGGTAGCGGAACTCGGACAGCCGCTGGTAGTCGGACTGTTTGATGGCGGGGCGAGATTTTCCGGGCTGCGTCATTCCAGACATTTGTTCCATTCCGGCAAAAGGCTCAAACGGTTTTGGTGCAGACCGGCTTGAATTTATATCGTATTACGATACATAGCGAGCCGACAAAGCCGGCTGGCATCTTCGCCCGTGCCACATATCCGAGATCCGGCCGCCGCCAGAAAGCCAGCCATGAAGCCCCATCATTCCGAAAACGGTCACTTGCGCGATTTCACCACCGACGCGCGGGTCTTGACCATTGCCACCATAGCCGTGGTGGTCGCCACGGCGGGGTTGTTCGCCGGCATCGTGCTTTTGAAACTGATCCGGCTCGCCACCAACATCGCCTATTTCGGCCAGTTCACGCTCGACGACCTGAAATTGCAGGACACGCCGCTCGGTTACGCCGCGGTGGTGGTGCCGGTGATAGGCGCACTGATCATCGGCCTGATGGCACGCTATGGCAGCGAGAAGATCCGTGGCCACGGCATTCCCGAGGCCATCGAGGCGATCCTACTCGGGCGCTCGAAGCTCGATGCCAAGGTTGCGATCCTGAAGCCGCTGTCATCGGCGATTTCGATCGGCTCGGGCGGACCCTTCGGCGCCGAGGGCCCGATCATCATGACCGGCGGCGCGATCGGCTCGCTGATCGCGCAGATGCTGCCGGTCACCGACAATGAGCGCAAGACGCTGCTGGTGGCGGGAGCGGCGGCGGGCATGACCACGGTGTTCGGCACGCCGATCGCCGCGATCATGCTGGCGGTGGAACTGCTTCTGTTCGAATGGACGCCGCGCAGCTTCATTCCGGTGGCGGTGGCGGCCATCGTGGCCGAGGTCGAGCGCACCGTGCTGCATTTGCCCGGGCCGATCTTTCCGTTCCAGGGCGGCATGGCGGTGTCGTTCACCGGGCTCGGCGGCTGGGTTCTGGTCGGCATCTGCGCCGGCCTGTTGTCGGGACTGCTCACCCAGATGGTCTATGCCTGCGAGGACGCCTTCCAGAAATTGCCGATCCACTGGATGTGGTGGCCGATGATCGGCGGCCTGATGGTCGGCGTCGGCGGCTTGATCGAACCACGGGCACTCGGTGTCGGCTACGACAACATCGCCGACATGCTGGATGGACGCACGATCGCCACCGCGGCGCTTCTCCTGCTCGTGGTCAAGGCGATCATCTGGTCGGTGGCGCTCGGCTCGGGAACATCCGGCGGCGTGCTGGCGCCACTGCTGATCATGGGTGGCGCGATGGGCGCTGTGCTTGCCGGGATACTGCCCGCGGCGGATCCGGGATTCTGGGCGCTGCTGGCCATGGCGGCCACGATGGGTGGCACGATGCGCGCGCCGCTGACGGCTACTTTCTTCGCCGTCGAGTTGACCGGCAACACGCATGTGCTGGTGCCGCTGATCGCGGCCTGTGCGGCGGCGCATGCCGTGACGGTGCTCCTGATGAAGCGTTCGATCCTGACCGAGAAGATCGCCAGGCGAGGGCACCACCTCGTGCGCGAATATCGTGTCGATCCGTTCGCGCTGACCAGGGTGCGCGAGGTGATGACGTCGCAGGTCGAGAGCGTGCCGGCGACGATGACGCTGCATGGCGCGGCGGCCTTCCTGACCGCGCCTGAGACACGCCATCCGAGTTTTCCCGTGATCGATGACAACGGGCAGGTGCTCGGTCTCATCGATCCGCCGGCGATCCTGCGCTGGCGCCGTGCCGGCACGCACAGGACCACGACGCTCGGCGAGTTGCTCGCCGGAACCAAGGTAACGCTCGCTTTTCCCGACGAATATCTGGAAGGTCTGTCCGACAAGCTGTTGATGGCCAACGTGTCGCATCTGCCGGTCGTCTCGCGCGAGGACGCAAAGCTGGTTGGCTATGTCGGCTGGAAGGATCTGATGCGCGTGCGCTCCAGAAAACAGGCCGAGGAGCGTGATCGTTCAACCTTGCTTGGCTTCGGCACCAGGCGCGGGAAAAAGACGGACCCGGTCGAGAGCGCCTAGATCGGTCCGCGCTTCACCCACTGCAGTACGTACAGCCTCAGCGCCGAGGACAGGTTGGTGTCACGGGGCCGGGTCTCGTCGACTTCGGCCACGAGTGCTGCGAGCGTCAGCTTTCTCTGCGCCGCGATCGCGACGAGATCGTCGTAGAAGGGTTTTTCGAGGGAATAGCTGGTGCGATGGCCGCGAATGGTCACGGAGCGCTTTTCGACGACGCTCACGGCCGAACGCTCATTGCTCGTCCTTGCCGAACGGCTCGAGGCGATGGCCTTCGACAAATTTTTCGGCCTTGTCGGCGACCTGCCGATCGCGTTGCTTGTCCGCCTTGGAACGGCCGTGCAGGATCCGGTTCTGTTCGGCGACGCGCAGCTTCTCGTCCCGCGCCCTCTGCTTGCGAGCCTGGCGGAGATTGACGATGTCGGCCATGGCGAGAGCCCGGGAGCCTATTTCTTGCGGAAGGCGTCGAGCGAAACCACTTCGGCGCCCTTGGTGCCGGCTTCAGCCGCGGCGGGCTTCTTCTCCGCTTCGGCGGCGGCCTTCTTCTCGGCCTTCGGCTTCTTCTCGGAGACGATGGTCAGCGGCTCGGGCGCGGGCGCGGCTGGTTCCTCATCGGGCTGGGCGTCGGTCTTGACGTCGAACTCGAGTTCGAAATTGACCGAGGGATCATAGAAGCCGCGCACGGCCGAGAATGGGATTTCCAGTTTCTCCGGCACGTCGGAGAAGGACAAGCCGACCTCGAAGCCGGTGTCCGTCACCTTCAGGTCCCAATACTGGAACTGGATGACGATGGTCATCTGCTCGGGATAGCGCTCACGCAACCGCGACGACACGCGCACGCCGGGCGCACCGGTCAGGAAGGTAATGAAGAAGTGGTGGTTGCCGGGAAGGCCGGTGCGTGCGACCTCGGCCAGGACCTTGCGCATGACGCCGCGCAACGCCTCCTGGGCCAGAATGTCGTAGCGGATGTGGTCGTCGGCCATGTGGTGGTCGGGTTCCGTTGAATCGTCCGCATAGCTGTAATCAAGCTTGAGCGCGGCGTAAACCGCATATAGATCACCGCCGCGTCGAAGCGAGGACTATTGCCAACGATTTGATCGGCAAGCCGGCTTCATGGCAACCGCAAATGTTATGCGTTAGCCAGCGTGGCGTGCTTTTTCGCGCTGGCCGCCGTGGGCCGCTTGCCGAAAGCGCGCAGGAAGGTGCGCACGCCGTTTGTCGCCGATTGCACCACCTCGTCCTCGCGCGGTGTGCCGCCGAGCATGAAGGTGGTCTGCAGTTCGGCATTGACGAGGCCGAGGAACTGGCGCGCCGCGACGTCGGGATCATCGATTACGAGATGGCCGCCATAGGCGAGGCGGGCGAGGCGGGCGGCGATTGCCGGCCATGTCCTGCCCGGGCCTTGCTCGCGCCATTCGGCAAACAATTCGGGATAGCGCTCACCTTCGGTCTGGATCAGCTTGCGCAGGAATTTTCCGTCGCGGTTGCAGATGCAGTTCTGGTTCAGGCGCACGGCAAAGCCGATCAGATCGGCTTCGAGGTCCCCTGGCTGGTCGGGAAAGGTGGCTATGGTGGCGAAGATGCCCACATTGCAGCGCTCGGTGAGGTCGCGCACAACGGCCATGAAGAGCTTTTCCTTGTCGCCGTGGTGGTTGTAGACGGTTTGGCGCGAGACGCCCGCCTCGGCGGCGATCAGGTCGATGTTGGCGCCGGCGAAGCCCTCGCGGCAGAACACGCTGGCGGCGGCGTCGACAATCGATACGCGCTTGGCCTCGTGGCCGCGTGGCGGGAAAGTGTCAGGAGAAACGCCCGGTCTCATGAAATTCTATATAGAGGTGATTGACGATTTGGACAAGAGTGTCTAAATTTCTGGACAGGATGCAAAGAGATTTCGCATCGAGGAGACGAATAGAATTCGCTCCCGGCGAGTCGGAATCTCGCGGTATGGACCGTCCTAGGGTTAGACGTCGCCTGGCGGCGGCAGCCAGATTCGAAAGAAGCCAATATCATGAGTCCCAAATTCCTCCGCATCGCGGTCGTGCTCGGCCTGTTGTCCGCCATCGGCCCGTTCGCGATCGACATGTATCTTCCCGCTCTGCCGTCGATCGGCGCGGATCTGCACGCCGGCACGGCCGCCGTGCAGATGAGCCTGCTGATCTTCTTTCTGTCGATGGGTTTCGGCCAGATCGTCGTCGGGCCGATCTCCGACATGGTCGGCCGCAAGCTGCCGCTCTATGGCGGCCTTGCACTGTTCATGGTCGGCGGCATCGGTTCGGCAATGGCGCCGACGATCGAGTGGCTGATCGCCTTCCGCTTCCTGCAAGGCCTTGGCGCCAGCGCCGGCATGGCCGTGCCGCGCGCGATCGTGCGCGACCTGCACACAGGCAATGAGGCGGCCAAGCTGATGTCCTTGCTGATGCTGGTGTTTTCGGTGTCGCCGATCCTGGCGCCGCTGACCGGCAGCCAGATCATCGAGAATTTCGGCTGGCGTGCCGTGTTCTGGACGGTGACCGGCGCGGCGGCCCTTGCCACCATCCTGCTCGCGACCTCGCTCAAGGAGACGCGGCCTGCGGAAGAACGCGTCGGTTCTTCCTTCGGAACCGCGCTTGCCGGCTACCGCTTCCTGATGGGGGACCGCAATTTCCTTGGCCTCGTGGCGATCGCCGGCTTCGGCATTGCGAGCTTCTTCGTCTATCTGTCGAGCTCGTCCTTCATCCTGATCGACCATTACGGGCTGTCGCCTTCGGTCTACAGCGTGTTCTTCTCGATCAATGCGGTCGCCTTCATCGGCATGTCGCAATTGACGGGAGTGCTGGCCGAGCGTTTCGGGCTGCGGCGCGTGGTGCGCGTCGCGGTGACCGGCTATGCCTCGACGATGGTGGTGCTGTTCGCGGTGATGGCGGCGGGTATCGACCGGCTCGATGTGATGGCGGCCCTGCTGTTCGTCGGCTACGGCTTCCTCGGCCTGGTTATCCCGACCACCTCGGTGCTGGCCATGGAAGAACATGGCGAGATCGCCGGCACGGCTTCGGCCTTGATGGGCACGCTGCACTTCGCCATCGGCGCGCTCGCCATGGGCGTCGCCGGGGTGTTCTTCGACGGCACGCCGCTGCCGATGGTCGCCGGCATCACGCTCTGCGCGGTGATTTCGTTCACGCTGGCCAAGGTCACGCTTGGCCGCTCGCACGAGGCGGTCGAGGCGCCGGCGGAATAAGCAAACCAAACGCATGAAAAAGGCCGGGTTCATCCCGGCCTTTTTCATGCCCACGGGGCCTTATGCCCGAAGGCCGGCCTCGCCGATGATGAAGCGGACGCGCTCCTCCACCGGCACGAGCGGCAGGGG
Organism: Mesorhizobium loti; assembly: GCF_013170705.1. Lineage (NCBI taxonomy): Bacteria > Pseudomonadati > Pseudomonadota > Alphaproteobacteria > Hyphomicrobiales > Phyllobacteriaceae > Mesorhizobium > Mesorhizobium loti. The sequence goes on from NZ_CP033334.1 coordinate 3,864,137, forward strand.
CACAAGTTCGTACCCCAGTTCGGCATAGACGCCAGCCACCGAGTCATGGGTGCGCCTGGCTTCGTCGAGCGTCTGTTTGCGCTCTTTGTCCTGCGTAAAGATCTCCGGCCAGGGCGGCGCGATGAAGACACGGCGCGCATAGCGGAATTTCCGCGCCGCGCTGACGGCGTGATCCGGCACCGGCAGGCCGCAGAGCCTGAGGTACCCGATCGTGTCCGGCACGCCGCGATCGAAGAAGACCGGACCGGATTCGGCATGCGCGGCATGCCAGGAGCGCAGCTCCCAGGAAAGCATCAGTTCGGCGAAGAGCGCGCGATCCCGCCAGGCAAGGGCAGGGCCGCCGATCGCCACCTGATCGCGGATGATGCCGCGTCCGGCCTCCGGCGCCGTCGGAAACCCTGCTTGTTTCAGCGCCTCGATCAAGGTGGTCTTGCCGGAGCCCGGGCCGCCGGTCAGCACGAAGAATCGATCGGAATCGTTTTGCAATGTCCCATCCATGGAGAAGGGGGCGCACGCATGGCTGCCGAAGGCATGCGAAGGGGCCGCCAGCGGAAGCACCATTTTGCGTGACGCAAATTGAAGGGAGGGAGAAGTGGAGGTTTCTGTTGCCAGGTACCTCCGAACCCCGCCTAGAAGTGCGAACCCCTAGGGCTTGATTTGAAGCGTTCGCACTGCATTAAGCAGCGAGACGAGCTTCCGCATAGTTGTCGTTGGCAACTATAAGTTTAGCCCGATGACGGTGGTACAATGCCGGGCAAAAGTACGATCTTTACACCTTCGTCGATCCTATTTCGCCCCCATCAAAAACCGCTCTGTCTTCAACAGCGGCTTTTGGTGGAGGCGCCGGGTACCGCCCCCGGGTCCGAACGGCTTATTTCATCGCCCATTTATCGCCATAGTCGGTCAAGCCGACAAAACGAATATAGGGGGCGTTTGACTGAAATGAAAGGCCGCAATGGACCTTTGTCCCTGTGTCAAATTGCGACGGCAAGGGTTGACTTGGGAGCGGTCTCAACCGAAGCTTTGCGGGCGGTGAGGGATTATCGACCTAGCGCACGGATTGCGAAGCGCGCCGCAGCCCTCATCGATCGGATCCGTGGCGCCGACGAGGGGAAATTTAATGGCCGACTATCTTGCAGACGTGAAGAAGTACGACGCGGGCGCCAGCGCCGAAATTGTCGAAAAGATCGTCAAGCATCTGGGCATTGCGCTCAGGAACCGCGATTCCTCGCTGGTGTCCTGCACGGACCCGAAGGAGCTTGAACGCGTCAAGGAGAGCTGGGTCGCCAAGAAGCTCGGCATCAGCGACGGCGCGAAAGCCGACGCCTCGATCGAGAAGACCTGCAAGGCCATGCACGCCGACAACACCAAGAGCCGGGTGACTTTCTACTATCTGGTGGCCAAGGATCTGGGCAAGCTCGGCTCGCTGTGACGCTCGCGCATCAGTTTGCGAAGGCTGGTACACCGCAGAATAGCCGCTCCAGCCTTGTTTTCACTTTATCGCGCGTCAGCGCTGCCCCTCATCTGGCTGCCGCCATCTTCTCCCCGTGAACGGGGAGAAGGACGCTGTTGTCGCCATTTTTGCCAATCGCCAACGTTGCAGAAATGGCGCGGCGAAGCGGCCCAGCTTCTTTCTCCCCGTCACTATACGGGGAGAAATGCCCGGCAGCGCAATGAGGGGCGGCGCAAACGTTTGGAAGAGTGGTTCGCAATCGCTACTTACGCCGTTTTGCTGTGTTCGGCCGCCGGTCTGGCCGCTATAATGCCCAAACACTCGAATCGAGCCGGAACCGATGCGCCAGTATCTCGACCTCTTGCAGCATGTGCTGGAAAACGGTGCCGATCGCGGCGACCGCACCGGCACCGGCACACGCTCCGTCTTCGGCTACCAGATGCGTTTCGATCTGGCGCGCGGCTTTCCCGTCACCACGACAAAGAAGCTGCATCTGAAGTCGATCATCCATGAACTGTTGTGGTTCCTGGCCGGCGACACCAACATCAAGTACCTGACCGACCACGGCGTCACGATCTGGGACGAATGGGCCGACGAGAACGGCGACCTTGGCCCCGTCTATGGCAAGCAATGGCGTTCCTGGCCGGATGGCCATGGCGGCTCGATCGACCAGATCGCGGGCCTTCTCAAGGAGATACGCCGCAATCCTCAATCGCGGCGATTGATTGTCTCTGCATGGAACCCCGCCGAGGTGGAAGCCATGGCACTGCCGCCATGCCACTGCCTGTTCCAGTTCTATGTCTCCGAGGGCCGGCTTTCCTGCCAGCTCTACCAGCGCTCCGCCGACATCTTCCTCGGCGTGCCGTTCAACATCGCGTCCTACGCGCTGCTGACGCTGATGGTGGCGCAGGTGACCGGGCTGAAGCCGGGCGACTTTGTCCACACGCTGGGTGACGCGCATCTCTACTCGAACCATTTCGAACAGGCGCGCGAACAATTGCGGCGCACGCCGAGGGCGCTGCCGACCATGTGGATCAACCCCGAGGTGAAGGACCTGTTCGCCTTCCGTTTCGAGGATTTCCGGCTGGAAAACTATGTCGCCGACGCCTCGATCAAGGCGCCCATCGCGGTCTGAAGTGTGCTGATATTCAGGGATCGAAGATTTCGATGCGGCAGACCGTGCCGTCGTCACTGCCCTGTCGCGGCGTGACCACGCGCGAGGCCCAGAGGGTGCGGACGACGCCGATGAACACCAGGCCGGCGTCGGTCGCCGGCGGTGCCTCGATCGCGACCTCGCTCGGCCGGATCCCGTTTTCCCGAACCGTCTCTGGCCGCAAGCGGTTCAGTCGATGCCGACCATCACATCCGAGGCCTTGACCACGGCATAGGCCTGCTTGCCCTTTTCGAGCTTGAGGTCGGCAACGGCTTCATTGGTGATCGAGGCGGTGACGATGGCGCCGCCGCCAATGTCGATCCTGACATGCGAGGTGGTGGCTCCCTTGACGATCTCGGTGATCGTCCCCTTGAGGACGTTGCGGGCGCTGACCTTCATCGGGCTCTCCTTTGCTTTCATGCATGTCGTTCGCTCAAAACCGAGGTCGCTTTTGGGCGACATGCATCAGGTTTCCTGCTCGTCCTACCAGAACAATCGACGCCGCACAGGCGTTTTCGCGAGGTGCCGGGCCTTCCCTTGTTATATTCATGCGGATATATCGGATGGCAGGCCGTGAGCCGCACGGATTTCAAACCAGGGAGAGTTTTCGATGACGCGCAAAGGTTTCGGGTTGAGGGCGATCGCCATTGGCGGTTTTGCGGCGACGCTGATGGCGGCGATGCCGGCCGCCCATGCGGAAGACAAGGTCGTGGTGTTCGCGGCGGCCAGCCTCAAGGATGCGCTCGATGCGGTGAACAAGGCCTGCGAGGCTGATGTCGGCGAGGCCGCGACCGTCTCCTATGCCGCGAGTTCGGCACTGGCCAAGCAGATCGAGGGCGGGGCACCGGCCGACGTCTTCATCTCGGCCGATCTCGACTGGATGAAATATCTCTCCGACAAGAAGCTGACCAAGCCGGACACCGAGGTGAAGCTGCTCGGCAACGAGATCGTGCTGGTGGCGCCGAAGGATTCGACGGTCGATGCCAGGATCGAGAAGGGTTTTGACCTCGCCGAGCTGGTCGGCGACGGCAAGCTCGCCATGGGCGATTTCAAGGCGGTGCCGGCCGGCAAATATGGCAAGGCGGCACTGGAATCGCTCGGCGTCTGGTCCTCGGTCGAAGGCAAGGTGGCGCAGGCCGAGAATGTGCGCGCGGCACTCAAGCTGGTTTCAACGGGCGAGGCCGCTCTCGGCATCGTCTACGCCACAGACGCGCACGCGGAAAAGGGCGTCAAGGTGGTCGGCACATTCCCGGAGGATTCGCATCCGCCGATCATCTATCCGGTTGCCCAGACCGCCGATTCAAAGGACAAGGATACGCCGGCTTTCCTGAAATGCCTGCAGTCCGCCAAGGCCGGCGCGCTTTTCAAGGAACAGGGCTTCACCGTGCTCACGCCGAGCAACTGAGACGGGTCTGACATCGCAATATGAACTGGCTGCTGGACCTCACTCCCGACGAATGGAATGCGGTCCGGCTGTCCGTCAAGGTGGCGACTGTGGCGATGCTCGCCAGCCTGCCGCCCGGCATATTGATCGCGCTGCTGCTTGCCCGAGGACAATTCTGGGGCAAGACGCTGCTCAACGGCGTTGTTCACCTGCCGTTGATCCTGCCGCCCGTGGTGACCGGCTATCTCCTGCTTTTGACTTTCGGCAAGCGCGGCCCGGCCGGTGCCTTCCTGGCCGAGCATTTCGGCATTGTCTTCTCTTTTCGCTGGACCGGTGCGGCACTTGCCTGCGGCGTCATGGGCTTTCCGCTGATGGTGCGGGCGATCCGGCTGTCGATCGAGGCGGTGGACCGCAAGATGGAGGCGGCGGCGGGCACGCTTGGCGCCAATCCCTTGTGGGTGTTTGGCACCATCACGCTACCACTGATCCTGCCAGGGCTGATCGCCGGTTCCATCCTGGCCTTCGCCAAGGCGATGGGGGAATTCGGCGCGACCATCACCTTCGTCTCCAACATCCCTGGCGAGACGCAGACGTTGCCGTCCGCGATCTACACTTTCACGCAGGTGCCGGGCGGCGATGAGGGCGCATTGCGGCTGACATTGATCTCGATCGTCATCTCGATGGCGGCACTGGTCGCCTCGGAGGTGCTGGCGCGGCGCGTCGGGCGGCGGATGGACATCGAATGAGCGTCATCGTCGACATCAGCCACCGGCTGGGCGATTTCGCCATCGAGGCCCGTTTCGAGAGCTCAGGGCGGCTCACAGCGCTGTTCGGCCCATCCGGTTCGGGCAAGACCACGCTCATCAACATGATCGCCGGGCTGATCCGGCCCGACAAGGGCCGCATCGAGGTCGACGGCCGCGTGCTGGTCGACACAGGTGCCGGCATTTTCGTGCCGAAGCACAAACGCCGCATCGGCATGGTGTTTCAAGATGCGCGCCTGTTCCCGCACATGAGCGTGGCCGGCAATCTGCGTTACGGCCGCTGGTTCACGCCGGCAAAGGAGCGCTATGCCGACATGGATGGCGTCGTCGACCTGCTCGGCATCGGCCCGCTGCTCGGGCGGCGCCCGGTAAAGCTGTCGGGCGGCGAGAAGCAGCGTGTTGCGATCGGCCGGGCGCTGCTGGCCAGCCCCCGATTACTGCTGATGGACGAGCCGCTGGCCTCGCTCGACGAGGCGCGCAAGGCCGAGATCCTGCCCTATATCGAGCGGCTGCGCGACGAGACGAAAATCCCGATCGTCTATGTCAGCCATTCGGTCGCCGAGGTGGCGCGGCTGGCCAGCGACGTGGTGATGCTGGCGCAAGGCAAGGTCGTCGCCAGTGGCCCGACCGAGGCCGTCATGCAAAGGCTCGACCTGTTGCCGGCTGAAGAGCGCGGCGAGGGTGGCGCCGTGCTGGACACGAAGGTGCTGCGTCACGACGAGGTGTTCGGCATGACCGTGCTCGGCTCGGCCGCCGGTGAAATCCGCGTGCCGCGCCTTGCGACGATGACAGGGGCTCGCGTGCGTGTCCGCATTCGTGCCCGCGATGTGATGATCGCGACCGAGAAACCGACAGGCCTCAGCGCGCTCAACATCCTGCCCGGCACGATTGTGGCGATCAGTCCGGGCGAGGGACCGACGGTCGAAGTCGGCATCGATTGCCATGGCGCGACCGTGCTGGCCCGCATCACCGAACAGTCGCGGCAGGCGCTGAAACTGCGGCTTGGCGGCAAGGTTTTCGCGGTGGTCAAGACAGTGAGCTTCGACCAGGCGAATACGGGGGCAGGCCTGCCCGCCGAGGCGGATGGATGAGTGCGCTATGTCTTTTTGGAATAGCGGTATCGGCGAAGACCTTCTACTATGGGGACCGGGCGTGAGCGAGGAGGAGCAAAAATGCCATCGCTGAGCTTGCGGATAAATCTCGATCCTGACGGGCGGATCGGTCCGGGCAAGATCGAGCTTCTGGAGCATATCGCCACCTTCGGCTCGATCTCGGCCGCCGCGCGCGGCATGGAGATGTCCTACAAGCACGCCTGGGACCTGGTCGAGGACATGAACCGGGTGTTCGGCAAGCCGCTGGTTGCGGCGCAGACCGGCGGCCGCAAGGGCGGCGGCGCGCAGCTGACGGCCATCGGCCTGGCGGTGGTCAGCCGGTTCCGCGCCATCGAGCGCGCGGCGACCGCCGCGGCGGCGGCTCACATGGATGCACTGCAGGCGGAGATCGACGCGGGGTGAGAGAATAGTCAGTAGTCAGTAGTCAGTAGTCAGTAGTCAGTAGTCAGTAGGGAATGATGCCGGCTTCCCTACTCCCTACTCCCTACTCCCTACTCCTGCTTGCGCAGCAGATAAGTGTCCATGATCCAGCCCTTTTTCCGGCGGGCCTCCTCGCGGACCTTTTCAATTTCGGCACCGACATCGCCCAGGCGGCCCGAGACAAGAATCTCGTCCGGCGTGCCGAGATAGGCGCCCCAGTGAATGATGAGATCATGGTCGGCCAGCGTGTTGAAGGCGCATTTGCCGTCCAGCATGACGACTGTGCTGCCGGCATTTTCCGCAAGGCCTTCCTCGGTCAGCCGTCGCCCGGTGGTGACCAGAATGGAATCGCCGATGCGGTTCAGCGCTGTTTTATGACTGGCGGCAAGTGCCTGGATGGCGGTGATGCCGGGGATGACCTCCAGCTCGAAGGCGACATTCTCTCTCAGGCGCACCCGCCCGAGAATACGCAACGCGCTGTCGTAGAGCGAGGGATCGCCCCAGATCAGGAACGCGCCGCATCCGTCCTCGGCAATCTCGTCGCGGATCAGGGCTTCGTAGAGGACGGCGATGGTTTCGTGCCAGTCGTCGACGGTCGAACGGTAGGAGGATGTCGGTTCAGCGCGCACCGGCACGTCGAACTCGACCCGGCGTGATTTCGGGTTGGTGACGAAGCGGTCGCAGATCTCGCGCCGCAGGTCGGCGAGGTCGTTCTTTTTCGCGCCCTTGTCGGGGATGAACAGCACGTCGGCGCGGTTCAGGCCTGATATGGCCTGCACGGTCATGTGGTCGGGATTGCCGGCGCCGATGCCGATGACGAGAAGCTTGCGCATGGGCGAACTCCTGCCCGATCGCAACCCGCGTGTCCAGACCGCCACTGCGTGTCCATGCGAGCGGAAGGGCTTTGAAACGCCGCATTGAAACGGCTAGGGTCATCAGGCATTCTTGCCGAGGGGGCTTCGATGTTGCGATGTGTTCTGACTGCGGCGCTGGCGCTTTCCGCCGCGCCTGCCTTGGCCAACGATTCTGTTGCCGAACTCGGCACAGGCGGCCTGATCCTGTCGCGCAGCGACGCGGTCGCGATGCAAAGCGAGGACCTCTTCATCTCGCCCGAAAAGGTGACGGTCGACTACGTCTTCCACAACAACACCGATAGGGATGTCGATTCGATCGTCGCCTTCCCGATGCCGGACATTTCGGGCGATCCCGAAGAGATGCCGGCAATCCCTGAAAACCAGAGCGACAATTTCCTCGGCTTCGAGGTGACGATCGACGGTGTCGCGGCAAAGCCGCAACTCGAGCAGAAGGTGTTCGCGCTCGGCATCGACATCAGCGCCGACCTGAAGGCGCAGAATGTGCCGTTCAACCCGTTCGGCGACGCGGCCAAGGCGGCACTGGCGAAGTTGCCGAAGGCGGTGGCCGACGACTGGGTCGATCGCGGCATCATCATCGAGGATCCGGAAGGCGACAGCGACCCAGGCACCAACCCGTCCTACGCACCTTTCTGGCAATTGCGCTCGACCTATTGGTGGCGCTCGACCTTTCCGGCCAACAAGGACGTCCGTGTCTCGCACCGCTACAAGCCCAGCGTCGGCGGCACGTCATCGGTCAGCTTCTTCAGTGACGGCCATTTCCAGGGCGCATACGCCGCCTACAAGACCCGCTACTGCATGGACGACACGTTCGAGAACGCGGTGCGCAAGGCGGCGAAGGACAGTCCGGACGGTTACCCGAAATACTACGAAAGCCGCATCGCCTATATCCTGACCACGGGCGGCAACTGGGCGGCGGGCACCATCGGCAAGTTCAAGCTGACCATCGACAAGGGCAATGCGAAAGCCCTGGTCTCGTTCTGCGGCGACAACGTAAAAAAGGTCGGGCCGACGACCTTCCAGATGACGGCGGACGATTTCTACCCGGAGCACGACATTGACATCCTGCTGCTCGAACCGTCGAACAGCAATGGCGGGGACGCGAACTGATGCATGTCGCCATCTATGTCGCCATTGCCGAGAACGGCGTGATCGGGCGGGACGGCGGGTTGCCCTGGCGGCTCTCCACCGATCTCAAGCGTTTCAAGGCCGACACGATGGGTAAGCCCATCATCATGGGCCGCAAGACCTATGAAGGCATTGGCCGTCCGCTGCCGGGCAGGCTGAACATCGTGGTCACGCGCGACAAGACCTGGCGGGCCGAGGGCATCGAGGTGGCGCACACGCTGGAAGCCGCCATTCAGCTGGCAACCGTGCGCGGACGCTGCATGGCCGGCGTGGACGAGGTCTGCGTCATCGGCGGTGGCGAGATCTATGCCCAGGCGCTGCCGCTGGCCGACCGGCTGCACGTCACCCATGTGCTGGCCACCGTCGATGGCGATGCGCATTTTCCGCCGATCGACCCCGAGATATGGCGCATGGTCAGTGCGCAGGAGGTTCCGGCTGGAGAAAAGGACAGCCACGCAACGCGCTATTCGGTTTACGAGCGCCGCCGCCAGATACTTTGATAGACAAAACGTGCATTGAGGGACGACAAAGGGTCGCTACCGGGCCAAAAGGGATGATGTCGGCGGCGCATCGCGTTGAAAGCGCGCCGTGGCGTCCCTATAGAAGAACAACACCGGATTTGCGCCGTAACTCCGGCGCTTGAGGGAATTCCAAGCGAAAGGACATTCATGCCCTGGAACGACAAGAGTGGCGGAGGCGGCGGCCCGTGGGGCGGCGGCGGTAACAATCAGGGACCCTGGGGGCAGGGGCCAAAGGGGCCAAGCGGCCCGCAGGGCTCGCCGCCCGACCTCGAAGACATCATTCGCCGCGGCCAGGACCGGCTGCGGCGCGCTCTGCCCGGTGGCGGCGGTGCCAGTCCGGCCGTTTTCGGACTGATCGCCGCGGTGCTGGTGGTGCTGTGGGCTTTCCAGGCGGTCTACACAGTGCAGCCGGACGAGGTCGCGGTCGAACTGCGTTTCGGCAAGCCGAAGGCCGAGCTTTCCCAGCCGGGGCTGCATTTCCATTGGTGGCCGCTTGAGACCGTCGAGACGGCCAAGATTTCCGAGCAACTCGTCGACATCGGCGGCGGCAACACCAGCGGCAACGGCCTGATGCTGTCGGGCGACCAGAACATCGTCAACGTGCAGTTTTCGGTGGCCTATCAGGTCTCCGATCCCCGCGCCTATCTGTTCGACGTCTCCGATCCGGACGGCATGCTGCGGCAGGTCGCCGAAAGCGCCATGCGCGAAGCCGTCGGCCGCAGGCCGGCGCAGGATATCTTCCGTGACGACCGCCAGGGCATAGCGGCCTCGGTGCGCGAGATCATCCAGACCACGCTCGACGGCTACAAGGCCGGCCTGCAGGTGAACGCCATCTCGATCGAGGACGCGGCGCCGCCACGCGAAGTGGCCGATGCCTTCGACGAAGTGCAGCGCGCCGAGCAGGACGAGGACAAGTTCGTCGAGCAGGCCAACCAGTATTCCAACCAGAAGCTCGGCCAGGCACGCGGCGAGGCCGCACAGGTCCGCGAAGACGCGGCCGCCTACAAGAACCGGGTGGTGCAGGAAGCCGAAGGTGAGGCGCAGCGCTTCATCTCGGTCTACGACGAATACGCCAAGGCGCCCGATGTCACGCGCAAGCGCCTCTATCTGGAAACCATGGAGAAGGTTCTGAAGGACTCGAGCAAGGTCATCGTCGAACAGGGCAACGGGCAAGGGGTCGTCCCCTACCTGCCGCTGCCGGCATTGCAGCAGAAAGCGCCGGCCCCGGCCGCGCTTGGCGCGAACACGGGAGGTAACCAGTGATGGGCAACCGTCTCCCCGTTTTCGTCGTCATCGCGGCGGTCATCCTGTTCCTCATCTATTCCTCGGTTTTCGTGGTCAATGCGCGCCAGCAGGCGCTGGTGCTGCGCTTCGGCGAGATCGTCGACGTCAAGACCGAGCCCGGCATCTACTTCAAGGCGCCGTTCTCGTTCTTCGACGCCGACACGGTGCAGCTGATCGAGAACCGGGTGCTGCGCTTCGACCTCGACAACATCCGCGTCCAGGTTTCGGGCGGTAAGTTCTATGAGGTGGACGCTTTCATCGCCTATCGCATTTCGGATCCGCGCGTGTTCCGTGCCGCGGTGTCCGGCCAGATTGAACTGGCCGAGGCGCGGCTCAGGACCCGTCTCGACGCTGCCTTGCGCCGCGTCTACGGTCTGCGCGATTTCGAGGCCGCTCTCTCGGAAGAGCGTGCGGTGATGATGCGCGAAGTGCGCGATCAGCTCCGGCCCGACGCCACCTCGCTCGGCCTGCAGATCGAGGACGTCCGCATCCGCCGCACCGACCTGACCGCCGAGGTCTCGCAACAGACCTTCGACCGCATGAAGGCCGAGCGCCTGGCCGAGGCCGAAAGGCTGAGGGCACGCGGCAACGAAGCGGCGCAGCGCATCCGCGCCCGCGCCGACCGCGAAGTTGTCGAGATCATCGCCGAGGCGCAGAAGGAATCGGAAATCCTGCGCGGCGAGGGCGAGGCCCAGCGCAGCGCCACCTTCGCGCAAGCCTATCAGCGCGACCCGGCCTTCTTCGATTTCTACCGGTCGATGAACGCCTATGGCACGGCGCTGGACAGCACCGGGACGACCATGGTGCTGTCGCCGAGCTCGGAGTTCTTCCGCTACTTCCGCGATCCCGACGGCAAGGAAGGGCCGGCGAAACAGACGCCGCCGGCACCGGCCGCACCGGCGACGGCACCCGCCGCGCCGACGACACAACCCAGCACCGGCCAGCAATAGCCGGTGCAGGACTTCTTCGCGGCGATAGGCCTGGTCCTTGTCATAGAGGGCCTGGTCTATGGCGGCTTTCCCGGCTTCGCGCGGAAGCTCGCGGGCGAGGTGCTGTCGATGCCGGAGAACGCATTGCGGATCGCGGGGCTGGTCGCCATCGCCATCGGGGTCGGCATCGTCTGGCTGGTGCGGGGCGGATGAGAACCACCGGTTTTCATCTTCGGCAAAACGGAGGATTTATCCTCCGCCGCTGGTCGCAGCCGCAAACGTGCCGTATTTTTTGCCAACATGGCGCAACGCGGTGTTTTTGCCGTTGCGCTTTCTCTTTCAGAAATACCGGGAGGCTTCTCGATGACATCAACACTCCTTTTGCGCGCAGCACGGCGGACATTCATAGCCGGCACGGCGGCACTTCTTGTCGGCACCGTCGCCTTCCCGTCCTTCGTGACGCCGACCTTCGCGGCCGACGGACCTGCTTCGGTGGCAGACCTCGCGGAAGGCCTGCTCGGCGCGGTGGTCAACATCTCGACCTCGCAGACGGTGAAGGGCACGGAAGGACCGGGCGCCGTGCCGATGCCGCAGCTTCCGGAAGGGTCGCCCTTCCAGGACTTCTTCGACGATTTCTTCAAGAACCGCGGCGGCGACAAGGATAATGGCGCGCAGAAGGTGCAGTCGCTGGGATCCGGTTTCGTCATCGACGCCGAGCAAGGCATCGTCGTCACCAACAACCACGTGATTGCGGACGCCGACGACATCGAGGTCAATTTCTCCGATGGCGTGACGCTGAAGGCAAAGCTGGTCGGCACCGACACCAAGACCGACGTCGCGGTGCTCAAGGTCGATCCGAAAGGCCACAAGCTCACCGCGGTGAAGTTCGGCGATTCCACCAAGATGCGCGTCGGCGACTGGGTGATGGCGATCGGCAATCCGTTCGGCCTCGGCGGCACGGTCACGGTCGGCATCGTCTCGGCGCGCAACCGCGATATCAATTCCGGCCCCTATGACGATTTCATCCAGACCGATGCGGCAATCAACCGTGGCAATTCCGGCGGACCGCTGTTCAACAGCGCCGGCGAGGTCATCGGCATCAACACCGCGATCATTTCGCCCTCTGGCGGCTCGATCGGCATCGGCTTCTCCATCCCCTCGCAGCTCGCCTCGGGCGTCGTCGACCAGTTGCGCCAGTTTGGCGAGACGCGGCGCGGCTGGCTCGGCGTGCGCATCCAGCCGGTGACGGACGACATCGCCGAGAGCCTCGGCATGACGACCGCCAAGGGGGCGCTGGTGGCCGGCGTCATCAAGGGCGGACCTGTCGACAACGGCACCATCCAGGCCGGCGACGTCATCATCAAGTTCGACGGCAAGGACATCCATGAAATGCGCGACCTGCCGCGCGTCGTTGCGGAAAGCCCTGTCGGCAAGGCAGTCGACGTGCTGATCGTGCGCAAGGGCGTCGAACAGACGGTGAAGGTGACGCTCGGCCGGCTCGAGGATGGCGAGAAGCTCGCCAGCGGCGAGAACGGCAATACCGACCAGGACAAGGGCGACAAGGCTCCAGCCGTTTCGACCGCCTCGGTGCTCGGCATGACGGTGGGCGAGCTCAATGACGAGACGCGCAAGAAATTCAGCATCGCCGCCGATGTCTCCGGCGTCGTCATCACGGACGTGGCCAAGGACTCGGCCGCCGCGGAACGTGGCATCCAGCCGGGCGAGGTGATCACCGAGATTGCGCAGGAATCGGTCGCCACGCCCAAAGATGTCATGGACAGGATCGGCGCGCTGAAAGAGCAGGGGCGCAAGAACGCGCTTCTGATGCTGGCGTCGAAGACCGGCGAGTTGCGCTTCGTGACGATCCGGATGGATTGAGTTTTCAATCCACCGATCTATCAAAAAGGCGGCTAACGAGCCGCCTTTTTTCTTGCCTGCCAACCGTCGCGAGAGAGCCGATAGAGCACATGCCGCTTGAGCGCGGGATGGCTGTCGGGAATGCCGGGATGATCGAAGTCAGCCGATGGATCGGCCGTCATGCCGAGGCGTTTCATGACGGCGGTCGAACGGTGGTTTTCCGCGACGGCGAAGGAGACGATTTCGTCGAGACCAAGCGTCTCGAAACCGTAGGCAAGCCATGCCTCGGCGGCCTCGGTGACATAGCCCTTGCCCCAGAATTCCGGAGCCAGCCGCCAGCCGATTTCGATCGTGCCGGCCGGCAGGACGTCCATGTCCTCGGTTCCTGATAGCCCGACAAAGCCGATGCAGTCGCCCGTGGCGGCAATCTCGGCCGCGGCGAAGCCATAGCCATCCTCATCGATCCATGCGCGGACCTCGTCCATCTTGGCGTCGGCGGCGGCGCGGTCGCGACGGAACGGGAAGAATTCCATGACGCGCTCGTCGGAATTGATGCGATGGAAGAGCTCGCGGTCGCGCTCTTCCCAGTTGCGCAGGACCAGCCGCTCGGTACGCATTGGTTTCATTGCGCAAATTCTTCCTGGCGATAGCCCTGCAAATAGAGCAAGGCCGTCAGGTCGCCATGGTCGATGCGCACCTTTGCTTGCGCCGCCACCGTTGGCTTGGCATGAAGCGCCACGCCGGTGCCGGCGAGGCGGATCATGTCGAGATCGTTGGCGCCGTCACCGACGGCGATGGCGTCGGCGGGTGTCAGTCCAAGGCGCGCCGAAATTTCGAGCAGCGCGTCGGCCTTGGCGGCGCGACCCAGGATCGGCTCGCCGACCAGGCCGGTGAAGTGTCCATCCTGTTCGAGCAGGCGGTTGGCGCGGTTTTCCTGAAAGCCGAGCATCGCCGCGATGCGTGTGGTGAAGACCTCGAAGCCGCCCGAGACCAGCGCTGTCCAGGCGCCGTTGGCGCGCATGGTCTGGACCAGTTCGCGGCCGCCCGAGGCCAATGTCAGCCGGTTGGCGACGATGCGGTCGACGACGGCGGCATCGAGCCCCTTCAACAGCGCGACGCGTTCGCGCAGAGCCGGTTCGAAGGCGATCTCGCCGTTCATCGACCGCGCGGTAATAGTGGCAACGCGATCCTTGACACCGATCTCGTCGGCCAGTTCGTCGATGCATTCCTGGTCGATCATGGTCGAATCCATGTCGGCGATGAGGATTTTCTTGCGACGCGTGTCCGCCTGCTGGACGGTCACGTCGACCGGTTCAGCGGCCAATGCGGCGCGCAAGGCGTCGGTGATCCCGGCGATGTCAGCCCCTTGCGGCAAGGCAAGATCGCAGGCAATGCCTTCGGCCAGCCAGACGACGGTGCTTGCGCCCACCGTCCGCGAGGCCATATTCGCAAGCGACCCCGACAGAGCGCGGTCAGCGGGACGGGAAACAAGCGTGGCAATGAGCGGCATCGAGAATTCCGGCGCGGATGCGGGCGAAGGCCGCGTGAAGAATGCGATCCTGATAGCCGGGCCGACCGCCAGCGGCAAGTCGGCGCTGGCGCTCGATCTGGCCGAACGCACAGGCGGCGTCATCGTCAACACCGATTCCATGCAAGGCTATTCGGTTCTCGACGTGCTGACCGCCAGGCCGCAACCGGCCGACCTCACGCGGGTGCCGCATTTTCTCTACGGCCATGTCCATCCCGGTACCGCCTATTCGACCGGCGCGTGGCTACGCGACGTGATGAAACTCATCGACGACGGAGCGCTGTCGCGGCGGCCGGTCTTCGTCGGTGGCACGGGCCTCTATTTTCGCGCGCTGGCCGAAGGCATTTCGGAAATGCCCGATATTCCGCCGCGCATCCGCGACCGCTGGCGCTACGAGCTGAAAGAGCAAGGCGCGGTCAAGCTGCACGGGCTGCTGCTGCGCGAGGATTCGAGAGCCGCCATCCAGCTGAAGCCAACCGACAGCCAGCGCATCGTGCGTGCGCTCGAAGTGCTCGACGCCTCCGGCCGATCGATCCTGGAATGGCAGGCAGAGCGCGGCCGGCCGCTCATCGACAGGCAGACGGCCCGTTTCCTGGTCATCGAGCCGGATCGGGCCGCGCTGGTCGATCGCATCGAAAGGCGCTTCGACCAGATGCTGGACAAGGGCGCGCTGGAGGAGGTCAGGCAACTTGCAGCCCTTCGCCTCGATCCGGACCTGCCGGCGATGAAGGCGATCGGCGTTCGCGAACTGCAAGCGGCGATGGCCGGCCTATCCAGCTTTCCCGAAGCGATCGAGCGCGCCAAGATCGCTACCCGGCAATATGCCAAGCGGCAAGCGACCTGGTTTCGGCACCAACTGGGGCCGGAATGGCAAAGATTGCGCCGGGATGACGATCTCGAAACCACGATCCAAACACTTGTTGCTAATACAACTTAAAAAGTTGACCTTGAGGGAAGGGTTCCCGTCGAGGTTGTCGGAGTTAACGCTCCGTAAGGCGGTCCGTGCCATAAGGTCGACGGGCACTTTTCCATTGGGGAGCAGATGCGTTTCCATAAGGCGGAATCCGCTTTTTTCGTCTTTATTTTCGTGATCCTGGCCGCTGGTCTGGTGACGCTGCACGCCTATGGACTCATGCAATCCTTCGCCACGGAACTCCATACCCAGTCGGGCCTGGACAAGGTCATCTACCTCAACAAGCTGTTGTTCGCGACCGGCGTTCTGCTCGCCACAGCGCTGTTTTTCGGCATCTTCTTCATCTACCCGCTGATCCGCAAACAGGCGACGGAAGAAGGTAAGCTGCGCGCCATGACGGTTTCGCTCAGCGCCCGCTCCGAAACGCTCGAGCACGCCGCCCTGACGGATGGCCTGACCGGCATGCAGAACAGGCGCTATTTCGACGATGCGCTGAAGGAATATCTTGAGGAGTTCCGGCGCATCGAGAAGCCGGTCGGGTTGATGATCCTCGATCTCGACCATTTCAAGCAGGTCAACGACACGCACGGCCATGATGTCGGCGACGAGGTGCTGAAGGCCGTCGCCAGCTGCCTGAAGGACATGACACGCTTCCACGATGTGGTGGCTCGATTGGGCGGTGAGGAGTTTGCCGTGGTCACGCCCAATATGGAGGCGGAACTGCTGGGCAAATTCGCCGAGCGCATCCGCAAGGCCATCGCCAACATGTCGATCCTCTCGGGCAATGTCAGGCTCAAGATCACCACCAGCGTCGGGCTCGCGGTCTGGGACCGGAAGGAAACGGCGGAGGAGTTCTACCGCCGCGCCGACCGCCAGCTCTATGAGGCGAAGAGGCAGGGCCGCAACCGCGTCTGCGCCTAAAATCCCGCCACCAAATTCGTGATGCTGGCCGCTTGATGCCGACTTCTGCGCTTCCGGTGCTCACGGACCAAAAGTCCGCTTCGCTCCGGTTCTCGAAGTCGACACCAACCGACTCAGCCTGACGAATTTCCTGACGGATTTATCCAAGCTGGCGAACGAAGCCAGGTACTTGGATCCCTTGAGGTAAATTCTCAGAAGTATCGGCAGATGGACGTAGCGCCCAGACCTAATCGTTCTGGGGGCGCAGGCCGAAGGTGGCGGGCTTCAGGCCGTAGCGCATGTCGAAATCGTCGTCCGACGGCACGCGGGCGGTCGCCGGCTTTCGATAGTCGGGGTCGCCGGCCTGGCGGCCGGAATCGACCACCTCGGCGAAGGCCATGGCCTGCGGCGTCGGTTTGGGCACGTTGCGCAGCCGCTCGACGATCGCCACCAGATCGACATCGTCGCCGGTCTTCGGCGCCTCGGCTTCTTCGCGTTTGGCCGTACCGGGCAGCAGGTGGGCGGGCAGCTTTTCAAACTTCAGCCGCATGGTCGTCGCCACGCCTTCGCCGAAGGCAATGGCCTCGCGCTGGCCCATGGACGACAGGAAGGCAAGCGTGGAGGCGGAAGAGTCGGCGATGGCCGAGCGGATGATCGCCTGGTCCTGCTCGTTGGCGAGCCGCATAGCGAAGAAGGTCGAGCATTGCGACAGGATGGTCGGGTCGAGCTCGCCCGGACGCTGGGTGACGACGCCGAGATAGCAGCCATATTTGCGGCCTTCCTTGGCGATGCGTGACAGGGCGTGCCGGGTCGGCGCGAAGCCGAGACGCGGATCGGCCGGCATGTAACGATGCGCTTCCTCGCACAGAAACAGGAGCTGCAGCTTGCCCTCGCTCCACAGAGCGAGATCGAAGGCCAGGCGCGCCAGCACCGAGCACACGGAATTGACCACTTCGGAGGGCATGCCGGCCATCTCGAAGCAGGTCACCGGGCGGCCGTGATGCGGCACGCGGAAGATGTTGCCGATCGTCTCGTGGATGGTGTCCTCGATCAGGCGCGAGCTGAACATGAAGCGGTAGCGCGGATCGGCGGCAGCCGATTCGATGCGCGTCTTCAGCGACTTCAGGATCGGACGGTCGTTCTTGCTTTCGAGCATCCCCATGCGCTCGTCGATCTGCTTGAGCAGGTCTGCGATCCGGTAAGGCACCGGCGTATCGGCTGTCAGCGCATCGTTGCCGCGCCTGAGATAGGCGCCTGAATTCGGGTTGCGGTAGAGGTTCTTGGCGAGCGGAATAAGGTCGCGCAGAGCGTCGATCTCCTCCGGGACCGTCTCACGGCCACGGAACAGCACTTCGGCGAATTCCTCGAGCTTGAACATCCAGAACGGCAGGTCGAGAGTCTTGGAATCGACCTTGACGCAATATTCGGGCAAAGAGCCGGCGAACTCATTGTGCGGGTCGAGGATCAGGATGCGCAGGTCGGGCCGCGCCGCGATCGATTTGCGCAGCAGCAGCGAGACAGCGGTGGACTTGCCGACGCCCGTGGTGCCGACAATGGCGAAATGGCGCGCCAGCGTGTCGTCGATCGCGATGTTGGCGGCGATCCCTTCGTCCTGGGACAGCGAGCCGATGGTGATGGAATGGCGGCCGGCCAGATCGTAGACCGCCTGGAGATCACGGCTGCGGATCCGGTGCGCGACGGCGCCGATATGCGGATAGGTGGTAATGCCGCGGTCGAATATCGGCTTGGCGCCCGGCTCGGCGGGGTCCCGCACTTCGCCGATCAGCTCGATGCTGACCTCGATGGCGTTCTGGCCCTCACTGCTCCAGGCACGGTCCGACTTGCCTATGGCATAGACCAGGCCGACGGTTCGCGTCGTGCCCAGATTGATCGAGATCATCTTGCCGACCGTCCACAGGCCGGTGACCGCACCGTCGACATCGTCGGCATAAGCGCTGATGGTGGCGCGCGCGCCGTCGCATTGCACGACGTTGCCCAGGATGCGCCGGTCGTTCTGCTCTGCGTTGCGGCGCTCCTGCGATGTCGGTTCTCCGACGGAAGCTTCGCGTTCGACATACATGGACAGGCCAATCCCCATTTCCCTGGAGATCGGATCCTACCGAAGCGGGGTTAAGGTCGGATGAGGCTGGATGGTGTAGAGAGGATTAAGCGCCTGTTGAAAATTGTCATGAGAGGGCGCTTTTCCATCGTCGGAATTTCGTTATAATGGACGAATGGATGATATAGCGAACGATATTTCCACGACCATCGGTAGACGAATTCACACTGAAAGGACCATGCGGGACTGGTCGCTGGCCGAACTCGCCGAGCGGTCCGGTGTCTCCAAGGCGATGCTGAGCACGATCGAACGCGGCATGACCAGCCCGACGGCGGCCCTTCTGGTGCGTATTGCGGCGGCCTTCGGCATGACGCTGTCGACCCTCATCGCCCGGGCGGAATTGCAAGGCGGCGGGCTGTTGCGCGAGGCCGACCAGCCGGTGTGGCGCGATCCGGACACAGGCTATGTCAGGCGGCATTTGTCGCCGGCCTGCGACATGCCGCTCGAACTGATCAAGGTGCATCTGCCAGCAGGCGCCAGGGTCAGCCTGCCGGCGGCCTCCTACGCCTTCATCAAGCAGCAGATCTGGCTGATTTCCGGACAGCTCGAATTCACCGAAGGCGATGTGATGCACAGGCTGGAGCCCGGCGACTGCCTGGCGCTTGGGGCGCCGTCGGACTGCATCTTCCATGCCCTGGAGGCGGGCGCCGACTATCTTGTCGCGCTGGTCAGGGGCTGACACGATGGCAAGACGACCAAAGCGCTCCCACAACGGAGGGCCGCCTCTTGACGACTACAAGGGGCCGCCATGGGGCAAGGGTGATCCCTTTATCTTCCTGGCCTGGCAGGCCGCGCATGCCAAGGCATGGAAGGCGCCAAGCCACGAAATCATGCTGATGCGCATGGACAAGGCCGAGCGGCTGGGCCTGACCTATGAGGAATACACACTCGAGATCCTCGAGCGCGGACGGCATCTCAAGGAAGAAGACACCGAGCGCATCAGCACCATCAAGGCGGCGCGCAAGCGGCGGCGCGTGCGCCATCTCGACTGATGCCGGCGCGCTATCGACCCCATTCATCGTTTCCAGAGGACGGCCATGAATTCCATCGAAATCGGAGCGCTGAGTGCCGGTGCGGAAACACTGGCAAAGCTGGCTGACCTGCTGGTCGAGACAGTTGCCGGCGGTGGCTCTGTCAGCTTCATGCATCCGCTGGTGCCGGAAGCGGCAAGCGCATTCTGGGAGAGGTCGCTGGCGGCGGCGGCAAAAGGCGAAAGGGTGGTGCTTGGCGCATGGGACGGCAAGGTTCTGGCCGGCACCGTCACCTTGCTGCTCGACTGCCCACCCAATCAGCCGCACCGGGCCGAAATCGCCAAGCTGATGACATCAGTCGAATACCGGGGCAGGGGTATCGGAACGCGCCTGATGCGGGCCGCGGAGCGTCTCGCCGTGGAGAATGGACGCACGCTGCTGGTTCTGGATACGGCGACGGAAGAGGGCGCGTCAGGCCTCTACGAAAAACTCGGTTTCACCCTGGCTGGGGAAATTCCGGACTATGCGCTGAAGCCGCATGGCGGGCTGACTGGCACGCTGATCTACTGGAAGCGGATCGGCGCCGGGTCGTGATGGCTCACGCCGTCACGCAGAGGCTTCCCTGGACAGGTAGCTCAGCAGCCACTGGCGGAAATCCTGTTCGGCACTGGTCAGGCGCGCGGTCGAGGCCCTGGTCAGGAAATGGCCTGAGGTGCTGGAGAGCTCGAAATCGGAAAGCGGCACCAGGCTTCTGCTCTTGAGCGCTGCGTCGACAAGCGGCCGCGACCCCAGAAGCACGCCGGCTCCAGAACTCGCCGCTTCCATGGCGGCGACAAAGCTGTCGAAGCGATGCGACCGTTGGGGGTGGCCGGCCAGTCCGGCCGCCGCGAACCATTCCGACCACATTTCGCGCGCGCCCGCGACCAGAAGCAGCGGCAGGGATGTCCAGTCGGCGGCACCGGCCAGGGCCGGATTTGCCACCGGCACAAGGCGTTCGGCGGTCAGCCTTTCGGCCTCGCGCCCGGGAAAGGATCCGTTGCCGAAACGGATGTCGAGCGCGGAGCCCGGCAAATCGTAGTCGGTCGGCCGGTGGATCGTCACCAAATCGAGCTGGATACGCGGCAGCGCTTCGGCGAGATCGGGCAGCGCTGGAACCAGTATCAGCAGGGCGAAGGAGATCGGCACCCGGATCGAGACGGTCTGGACGGCGCGCGGCTCGAACAGTTCCGTCGTGCTGCTGGAGATGGTGGCGAAGGCCGACTGGATGTGGGGCAGGTAGGCGGCGCCCTCGGGCGACAGGGCGACACCACGCGCAAGCCTTGAAAACAGCCGCGTCTTCAATCGTTCCTCGAGCAGCCGGATATGCTGGCTGACGGCGGCCTGGGTCAGGCCGAGTTCGGCCGCTGCCGCCGTGAAATTCGACAGTCGCGCCGCAGCCTCGAAACTGCGCAGCCAGTCGAGCGGGGGCACAGCGGGAATGGGCTTTTGAGGCATTAGAAATTTATGGTCTTTGGCCAAAAAATGATAATTTGAGTTATGCCTTTCCTTTCGTCAACAATGCAATCGAAACCTCACGGATCGGGCCGTGGGGCGCAACGGACAGGAACGGCATTCCCATGCT
Source organism: Mesorhizobium loti (assembly GCF_013170705.1). Lineage (NCBI taxonomy): Bacteria > Pseudomonadati > Pseudomonadota > Alphaproteobacteria > Hyphomicrobiales > Phyllobacteriaceae > Mesorhizobium > Mesorhizobium loti. The sequence goes on from NZ_CP033334.1 coordinate 3,885,066, forward strand.
CACCCACGCGCTGGTTGGCGACGAAGGCAGGACAATCGAACTCGGCTGGCAAGACGGGAGGCGCGCGCGCTTTCACGCCATGTGGCTGCGTGACAATGCGCTTGACGACAAGACGCGCAGCGCCGGCAACGGCCAGCGCCTGATCACGATTCTCGACATTCCGGCCGAGACGAGGATTGGCGCGGCCACCATAAAGGCCGGTGCGCTGGAGGTCAGCTTCGTGCCGGAAGGAAAAACGGTCAGCTTTCCAGCGCAATGGCTGAGCGCAAACGCCTACGACCGCGACGAGCCCCGCGAGCCCGGCTGGACAGGCGATATCATCCAGCGCTGGACCAAGGCGACGATGCAGAATTCGGTACCGCGCGCCAGATACGCGGCGGCCCTTCACGGCCGCAGCGTCCTGCGCGAATGGCTTTCGGCGGTGAGGACCTACGGCTTTGCGGTAATGGACGGTCTGCCGGCCGAATCCGGCGCGCTGTGCAAGGTCTCCGACCTGTTCGGTTACATCAGGGAGACCAATTACGGCCGCTGGTTCGAAGTGCGGGCGGAAGTCAACCCGAACAATCTCGCCTATACCAATCTCGGGCTTCAGGCACACACCGACAATCCCTACCGCGACCCGGTGCCGACGCTGCAGATCCTCTCCTGCATCGAGAATACGGTGGAGGGCGGCGAGTCGAGCGTGGTCGACGGTTTTGCCGTCGCGGCCGCGCTGCAGGCTGAAAACCCCGAAGGCTTCCGGCTGTTGAGTTCCTGTCCGGCACGCTTCGAATATGCAGGCTCCTCGGGTGTGCGGCTGCAGGCGAAGCGGCCGATGATCGAACTCGGGCCGGATGGCGAACTCATCTGCATCCGCTTCAACAACCGCTCGCTGGCGCCTGTCGTCGACGTGCCGTTCGCCGACATGGATGCCTATTATGGCGCCTATCGCCGGTTCGCCCAGCTGATCGAGGATCCCTCTTTCGAAGTGACGTTCAAACTGGAAGCTGGGCAGGCCTTCATCGTCGACAACACGCGCGTCATGCATGCCCGCAAGGCGTTTTCGGGCACCGGAAAGCGCTGGCTGCAAGGCTGCTACGCCGACAAGGACGGCCTGTTGTCGACGCTTGCCGCGATCGAGCACAGCTTCAAGGAGGCCGCGGAATGAGCGGCCGGGATCTGAACGCCGACAACATCGTCGAGTTCATCGCCGACATCTTTGAGCGCCGGGGCGCCGAATCCTATCTTGGCGAGCCGGTGACGATGTCCGAGCACATGCTGCAGGGGGCATGGCTGGCGGAACAGGACGGCGCGCCCGACGCGCTGGTGGCAGCCGCGCTGCTGCACGACATCGGCCATTACACCAGCGAATTCGGCACCTATTCGCCCGACGATGTCGAGGACAAGCATCATGACGAGGCCGGAGGCGAGGTGCTGGCGCCGTTCTTCCCGCCTGTCATCGTCGAGTGCGTGAGGCTGCACGTCGCGGCCAAGCGCTATCTCTGCGCCACCGACCCGACCTATTTCTCCAAGCTGTCGCCGGCTTCGGTGCATACATTGTCGCTGCAGGGCGGACCGATGAGCGCCGACGAGGTGGCCGACTTCCGCAAGAACCCGTTCCATGAGGAAGCGGTGCGGGTCCGCATCTGGGACGAGGGCGGCAAGATCGCGAACATGAAGACGCGGGCGTTTCGCGACTATGTGCCGTTGCTGCAGCGCGTCGTGCGCGATTTCGCCAATCGCGCCTGACCGCGGTCCATCACCGGGAAGGACAGCCCATGTGTTTCTGCTTCAATGGCGCAAACGCGCTGGCTGCATTCCGGCCGGAGACCTGTCGCGAGCGGTCGCCTGACGCGTCGTTTTTCGGCCCATTGCCGATCGCGCCCAGCTGAAACGAAGCACCCGCGCGGCGGAAGCGCCGCGCGGGGCCGGCCTTGCTGATCGCAGGAGAGGAGGGGACTCCTGGGGATAGGCAGCTAGGCCTTGTGGTGAACCTGTTGCAGCCCATAGACCGGCGTCGGCAAGCCGACCTGCCGTGCTTTCAGCTGCAGCGACAGATACTGCGAATAGTGGCGCGACTGGTGGAGGTTGCCGCCATGGAACCACAGTGCCTCCTGCTGGGTCGGCTTCCACATGTTGCGCTGCTCGCCTTCCCACGGGCCGGGATCCTTGGCGGTGTCGGAGCCAAGGCCCCAGACCTTGCCGACCTTGTCGGCCACCTCCTGCGAGATGAGGTCCGCGGCCCAGCCGTTCATCGAGCCATAGCCGGTGGCATAGATCACGAGGTCGGCCGGCAATTCGGTGCCATCGACGAATTTGACGCCGGTCTGGGTCAATTCCTGCACCGCGGCACCTGGACCGCTCTTGAGCTTGATCGAGCCGTCGATGACGAGATCGCAAGCGCCGACATCGATATAGTAACCCGAACCGCGGCGCAGGTATTTCATGAACAGGCCCGAACCGTCATCACCCCAGTCGAGCAGGAAGCCGGCCTTCTCCAGGTCCGCGTAGAACTTCGCGTCACGTTCCTTCATCTGCTGGTAAAGCGGAATCTGGAACTCGTGCATGATGCGGTAGGGCAGGGAGGCGAAGATCAGGTCGGCCTTGCGCGTCGTCATGCCGTTCTCGACCGCCTGCTCCGAATAGAGCCCGCCGAGCCCGATATCCATCAGCGTGTCGGACCTGACGATATGGGTGGAGGAGCGCTGCACCATGGTGACGTCGGCGCCTCCCTCCCACAGTGCCGCGCATATGTCATGGGCGGAGTTGTTGGAGCCGATGACCACGACCTTCTTGCCGCGGTACTTGTCTGGACCCGGATGGGTCGAGGAATGCTGCTGTTCGCCCTTGAAGATGTCCTGGCCCTTGTATTTCGGCCAGTTCGCCTTGCCGGACATGCCGGTCGCGAGCACCAGCTGCTTGGGCTTGAGCACGATCTCCTCGCCGTCGCGCTCTACGACGACGGTCCATTCCTTGGCCTTCTCGTCGTACCTGGCGGATTTGGCTGTTGTGGAGGACCAGTAGTTCAGCTCCATCACCTTCGTGTACATCTCAAGCCAGTCGCCGATCTTGTCCTTCGGCGCGAAAACCGGCCAGTTCTTTGGGAAGTCGATATAGGGCAGATGGTCGTACCAGACCGGATCATGCAGGCAGAGCGACTTGTAGCGCTTGCGCCAGGAATCGCCCGGGCGTTCGTTCTTTTCGATGATGATGGCCGGCACGCCGAGCTGGCGCAGGCGGGCACCCAGCGCAATGCCGCCCTGGCCGCCGCCGATGATCACGACATAGGGCTGTCTGCTGCGGCCGAGTTCGGCGATCTCGTCGTCACGCTCCTCGCGCCAGGATTTCCTGTCCTTGCCGTGACCATGCTTGGCTCCGAGCGGTCGGGTGAAGCCGGACTTCTCCTCGTGTCCCTTCAGTTCAGCCATGGTGGTGAGCAAGGTCCAGATAAGGTCGCCCTTGAAGCGCACCAGGCCGAAGCCGCGCGCCGCCCTTGTCTCGAAGGTGATCCAGGCAGTGGTGACACCGTCCGCCTCGCTTGCTTCCTCGCCTTCGGCGACCTTCCAGTCGCTTGGTCCGGTTTCAGCCAAGGTTGCCGTCAGCATGTCGCGGACCTGGTCCTGGCCCTCCATCGTCTTCAGGTTCCAGGTAAAGGTGACGAGATCGCGCCAGTAGCAATCCGCCTGGAAACAATTGGCGGCTGCGTCTATGTCGCCGTCCGCAAGCGCCTTGCCGAACTTGTCGAGCAGCGCCTGCGCCTTCGTGGTGGGGGTTCTCTCAAGCATGGTTTCTCCTCCGGTTGTCAAATTGATCAGGAAAGGTCGATGAGGATTTTCAGCTGGGTTCCGGCAGGATCGAGCAGGGCATCGAAACCGCCGGACACCGCCTCCGCAAGACGTATGCGCCTGGTGACCACCTTGGAGGCAGGCAACTGTCCCGAACTGATGAGACGGATGACACGCGGCCACAGATGCGTTGGATAGGCCCAGGAGCCGCGGATATCGACGTCCTTGAACGTGACCTGGAACCAGTCGAGCGGGTTCTCGTGCGGATGCAGGCCGGTTTGCACGACGACACCCTGCTTGCGCACAGCCGCGAGGCAAGCCTTCAGCGCATGTTCGTTGCCGACGCATTCGATGGCGATATCGCAACCGACACCGCCTTCGCTCGCGGCGCGCACCGCCTCATCCACCTTGTACCGCTTCGGATTGAGTGTCACCACGCCAGGCAGGATCGAACGCGCCATCTCCAGCCTGGTGTCGTTCAGGTCGGAGATGAACAGTTGGGTTGCGCCCGCGGCGCGCGCGGCCAGCATCGTCAGAATGCCGATCGGGCCGGCGCCGGTGACCAGCACAGAGCTTCCCGCGCTTACCCCACCACGGTCGCAGGCATAGACGGCGACCGCGGTCGGCTCGACCAATGCGGCTTCCTCATCGGACATTTCGTCTGGGATGCGCTCGACATTGTAGTCGTTGAGCAAGGCGGCTTCCGCCATGCCGCCGCCGATCCAGCTCAAGCCCGCCAGCGCAAGCTTGTCGGACAGATGGTAGAGGCCGCGCGCGGCATAATAGTCTCCCGAGCGCGGCATGATCAGCGGCTGCACCGCCACGCGGTCGCCAACCGAGACAGAGGTCACGTCGTCGCCGACGGCCTCGATGACGCCGCCGAATTCATGTCCAAGCACCTGCACGCCGCTGGCGCCGGTGAACGGATGCGGCTCCGTCGGTATGAAGATCGGCCCGTAACTATATTCATGCAGGTCGGTTCCGCAGATTCCGACAAACCTGTTGCGGAGAACAACCTGTCCCGGCCCCGGCCTTGCCGGCCTGGGAATGTCCTCGATGCGCAAATCCCTGGCGGCATGAAAGCGCAGGGCCTGCATGCTCCGCGCCGCGGCTGCAAGATTGACCGCGTTCTGTGTCATGGCTTCTCCTCCAAGTTCCATGTGGGTACCTGGAACGCGGAGCAAGCAGCATGCCAACCGTACTGCTGAGTCGGAAATCGTAATAAAATCAGCATCATCTAGCGGTTTCTGCTGTCATGGGCTGTTGCGGCGGTGTTGCGCGTGCCATGGCGCGCCACAGCGGACGCAACACTAATTGGGCGCGTCCAGCCGCAGCCGCTTCATGCGGCGATGCACCGTCGTGCGGTCGACACCCAGACGCCGCGCGGCCTCGGAGATGTTCCAGCCAGCGGCCGCGAGAGCATCCAGCAGTGCCGCACGCTCGTCCTCGGGCGACGGAGCGCGCAGGGCAACCAGTCTGGCGGGCGCAGCAAGCGGCGTCAGGTATGGCAATGCGAAGTCGGGCAGGTCGGCTGGCTCGATCATCCCGCCCTCGCAAAGCGTCACCGCCAGATCGATGGCGTTTACGAGTTCGCGGATGTTGCCGGGCCAGCGGTGACGGATCAGCGCCAGGCGCGCCGCGGGCGAGAGCTTGGCTGTCCGGCCGGCAAGGTGGGCGCGCTGATCCACCAGTCGGTCCAGCAGCCATTCGAAATCGGTGCGTTCGCGCAGCGCCGGCAAGGTCAGCGAGGCCGCGTTCAGCCGGTAGAACAGATCCTCGCGGAAACGTCCCTCTTCGACCAGCTTGCGCAGATCATGGTGCGAGGCCGAGATGATCTTGATGTCGACCTGTCGCGGCTCGATGCCGCCGACCGGGACCAGTTCGCGTTCGGCGATCACGCGCAGCAGCCGCGATTGCAGAGGGTAGGGCATGTCACCGATCTCGTCGAGGAACAGCGTGCCGCCGTTGGCGGCCTCGATCAGTCCCTTGCGCCCCTTGGCGGCGGCTCCGGTAAAAGCACCGGCGACATGGCCAAAAAGTTCGCTCTCGATCAGATGTTCAGGAATGGCCGCGCAGTTGATGGCGACAAACGGGCCGGGCCGCTGCGCACAATCGTGGATCGCGCGGGCGAGATATTCCTTGCCGGAGCCGGTCTCGCCATGGATCAGGATGGGAATGGTCGTGCGCGCCAGCTTGGCGGCACGCAGTTGCGTGGCAGCCATCGCCGGATCGCCGCCGGAAAGGTCGCCGATAGGCTTCGGTACCGCCTCGACCGGCGCGCGGCGTCCGGTCGCCGGCTGCGGTTCGATGGCGTGCGCGAACAGCGCGCTGCCGCTGCGGCCGAACACCAGCCGCTCCTCGGTCGGGCGGCCGCGTGTCAGGCTCGGCAGATCGTCGACGCTGACATCGAGATAGCGCGAGATCGACTGGCCGATGGGGGAGGGCGAGTGCCGCCAGTCGACACCTCCGGCCTGCGCCAGAAGCAGCGCTCCGCCACGCGTCGTGCCAAGGATGCGGCCCGAGGCATCGAGGGCGATGGCCGCCTCGGGGTCGACGTCGAGGAATTCCGGCGAACGGGAAAAACGCAGCACCCATTCGGAGTGCATCTGGGCCATCAGATTGGCGAGCTCGATGCGCCGCGCGGAAGCCGTCACCAGGTGCAGCGCCAGGTTCTGGCTGATCTTCGGCTGCGGGGAGCGCAGCAGGGAAATGTCGAGCACAGCGGCGAGCTCGCCATTGGTGTCGAAGATCGGCGCGGCGGTGCAGGAGAGCGGCGTGTGGGTCGTGTCGAAATGGTCGGTCTGGTGGATCGTCATCGCCTCGCCAGTGACGATGCAGGAGCCGACACCGCAGGTTCCGGTGCGGCTTTCCGACCATTCGGAGCCGAGATAAAGTCCTGCCGTGCGCAACTGGTCCATGAACAGGGGATCACCGAGGAAGTCGACGGTGACGCCCTTCGCGTTTGCCAGCAGCAGCACATAGTTCTGGCCCGCCACCTGCTTGAAGAGGGTTTCCAGGCCGCTGCGGGCGATCGCGATCAGCCGCTCGGACTGTTCGCGATGTTCGCGCAACTGGGTATCGGGGACGATATAGGCTTCCGTCGGCCGGGCCGGGTCGAGCCGGTGGGTGTCCACACAGCGTAGCCAGGACTTGACCACGACATCGTCGCGGGCCGATGTCCTGCCGGACAGGACCTGCTCTATTTCCCGGATATGCTCCCGTTCGCCAGCCACGCGTCCTCCTCCCAAGGCAACGTTTAGCCTGGCATAGTGGTGCGACGGCCGCATGGGCTCAACTGTACTATGGTAGCGCGTGGCTTATCGCGTTATCGCGAGACGGGGCCGATCTCACAGGCGAGTGAATTCGCATTATCCCCCATTGACGAGCCCGCGACTCCACCTTTATGGTTCGCCACCATGAAAAAGGCACTCATTCTCGTAGGAAGGCGCGTGGGCAAGGCGGTGTAACCGCCGGGCGAAATCCTCCCATGCGCAACACACAGGCTCCCTCGGGGGCCTTTTTTATTGCCTGAAACACGACTAAACGACCAGCAATCGCCAGATGGCGGACAGTACGGGACCAGACCGATGAGCAATGGACAGAACGGGCGACGTGAAATGACGGGCGCCGAAATGGTGGTGCAGGCGCTGAAGGACAATGGCGTCAAGCACGTCTTCGGCTATCCGGGCGGCGCGGTCCTTCCGATCTATGACGAGATTTTCCAGCAAGACGAGGTCGAGCACATTCTGGTGCGGCACGAACAAGGCGCGGGCCATGCGGCCGAGGGCTATGCACGCTCGACCGGCAAGGCCGGCGTCATGCTGGTGACTTCCGGCCCCGGTGCCACCAATGCGGTGACGCCGCTGCAGGACGCGCTGATGGATTCGATCCCGCTGGTCTGCCTGACGGGGCAGGTGCCGACCTCGCTCATCGGTTCCGATGCGTTCCAGGAGTGCGATACGGTCGGCATCACGCGGCCCTGCACCAAGCACAACTGGCTGGTGAAGGACGTCAATGAACTCGCGGCGACCATCCATGAGGCCTTCCATGTCGCGACGACCGGCCGGCCTGGTCCGGTGGTGGTCGACATTCCGAAGGACGTGCAGTTCGCCAAGGGGTTCTACGTCCCGCCGCAGATCGCGCCGCGCACCAGCTACCAGCCAAAGGTCCAGGGTGATCTGGAGAAGGTCAAGGCGGCGGTCGATCTGATGGCCAATGCCAAAAGGCCGATCATCTACAGCGGCGGCGGCGTGATCAATTCCGGTCCGGAAGCGAGCCACCTGTTGCGCGAGCTGGTCGACCTCACCGGTTTCCCGATCACCTCGACGCTGATGGGGCTCGGCGCCTATCCGGCGTCGGGCAAGAACTGGCTGGGCATGCTCGGCATGCACGGCACCTACGAAGCCAACATGGCCATGCATGATTGCGACGTGATGATCTGCATCGGCGCGCGCTTCGACGACCGTATCACCGGCCGGCTCAACGCGTTCTCGCCGAATTCACGCAAGATCCACATCGACATCGATCCGTCGTCGATCAACAAGAACGTGCACACCGAAGTGCCGATCATCGGCGACGTCGGCCGGGTGCTGGAGGATATGGTGCGGTTGTGGCGGGCAACCGCCAAGGCCGACAAGAAGGCGCTCTATCCCTGGTGGGAGCAGATCGCCAAATGGCGCGCGCGCGATTCACTGGCGTTCAAGATGAACAACGACGTGATCATGCCGCAATACGCCATCCAGCGGCTCTACGAACTGACCAAGGACATGGACACCTACATCACCACCGAGGTCGGCCAGCACCAGATGTGGGCGGCGCAGCACTATCATTTCGACAAGCCGAACCGCTGGATGACGTCAGGCGGGCTGGGCACGATGGGTTACGGCCTGCCGGCGGCGCTCGGCGTGCAGATCGCCCATCCCGACGCGCTGGTCGTCGACATTGCCGGCGACGCTTCGGTGCAGATGACGATGCAGGAGATGAGTGCGGCCGTGCAGCACGACGCGCCGATCAAGATCTTCATCCTCAACAACCAGTACATGGGCATGGTGCGCCAATGGCAGCAGTTGCTGCATGGCAACCGGCTGTCGCATTCCTACACCGAGGCGATGCCGGACTTCGTCAAGCTGGCCGAGGCCTATGGCGGCCACGGCATTCGCTGCGAGAAGCCGAACGAGCTGGACGATGCCATCAAGGAGATGATCTCGGTCAGGAAGCCGGTGCTGTTCGACTGCCGCGTGGCGACGCTTGCCAATTGCTTCCCGATGATCCCGTCAGGCAAGGCGCATAACGAGATGCTGTTGCCGGACGAGGCCACCGACGAGGCGGTGGCGAATGCCATCGACGCCAAGGGCCGGGAACTGGTGTAATCGACGAGCCAAGGCAGGGCTTGTCGAAAGAAGCCGTGCGAAAACAATAATCAGATCAAGAATTTGAGATCCATGTCATGAACGCACAGCACCTTCAACCGACCGGCTCCGCCTACTTCATCGCCAAGGAAACGGAGCGGCCGGAGATCCATACGCTTTCCGTGCTGGTCGACAACGAGCCCGGCGTGCTCGCCCGGGTCATCGGCCTGTTTTCCGGACGCGGCTACAACATCGAGAGCCTGACCGTCTCCGAGACCGAACATGAGAAGCACCTGTCGCGCATCACCATCGTGACGCGCGGCACGCCACATGTGATGGAGCAGATCAAGAACCAGCTCGAGCGCATCGTGCCGGTACACCGTGTGGTCGATCTGACTGTCCGCTCGCACGAGCTTGGGCAGGAGCGGCCGCTGGAGCGGGAACTGGCGCTGGTCAAGGTAGCCGGTTCCGGCGAGGCTCGCGTCGAGGCGCTGCGGCTGGCGGACGCCTTCCGCGCCAGCGTCATCGACGCCAACACCGAGCATTTCATCTTCGAGATCACCGGCAAGGGCTCGAAGCTCGACCAGTTCATCGCCATCATGAAGCCGCTCGGCCTGGTCGAGATCTGCCGCACCGGCGTGGCGGCGATGAACCGCGGCCCGCAAGGCATGTAAGGCCCGTCACGTCGCCGTCGGATCAGTCCTGGGGTTTTGCCGGCGGGACCTCGCTTTTGCCGCTGGCCAGGGCCTTGCTTTCCCTTTTCAGTGGACGTGACACGGGGCAGACATCCTGAACGAAGCCGTTCAGGGTGTTCACCAGGTTGTTCTCGACCAGCGAGTAGTGGATGAACTGTCCCTGCCGCTCCCTGGCGATGAGGCCTGCCGTCTCCAGAATGTTCAGGTGCTGCGAGATCGATGGCTTCGACATGTCGAAGCGCGCCGCGATCTCGCCCGCGGTCAGCGAGGAATGGGCGAGATAGGCCAGAATCCTGCGCCGGGGTGCCGAAGAGAGCGCCTCGAACACGCGCTGTATCGCGCCGCTGGCGCCGATGCCGGCCTCAGCGTCCGATGCCTGTTCAGTTTTCTCGACCACTTTGCGACCTCGTAATCACAGGCGCCATGGAGACGCTTGTCGGAATTTTCCGGACATCATTTAGACTATTGCCTAAATACCTAATCCGGGCATAATAGATGATTAGCTTACTGCCTAAATATGGCGCGAGGCGCCGAAAGACAAGGCTGTGGTTCGGAAAATGTTCATGCGAGGGAGGGGTTCCCGATGAAGACCATATCCACGGGCAGAATGATTTCTCGACAAGACAGCGACGCGCGCGATGGCAGGGTTGTCTGGATGCCGGCCAAGTCGATCTGGGTCGGCGCGATGACTGTCGTTGCCATCGTGTTCGGGCCGCTCACCTTCAGCTGGAGCGCCCTTGCGCTGTTCGTGGTGACGACAGCGGTGACGATCTGCGCCGGACACTCGGTCGGGATGCATCGCCTGCTCATCCATCGCTCGTTCAAGGTTCATATCTGGATCGAACACGCGCTGGTCTATCTCGGCGTGCTGGTCGGCATGGCCGGCCCGTTCGGAATGATCCATGCGCACGATATCCGCGACTGGGCGCAGCGGCAGACGGCCTGCCACGACCTGCATGCCCACCGCCAGCCCTTTTTCATCGACGCCTTCTGGCAGATGCATTGCGTGGTCGCCTTGCGCAATCCGCCTGACTTCGTCATCGAGCCGTCGATCCGGAATGACCGGTTCTACAAATTCCTCGAGCGCACCTGGATGCTGCAGCAGCTGCCATGGGCCATTGCCTTCCTGCTGCTTGGCGGCTGGAGCTGGGTGGTCTGGGGCATCGCGGTGCGTGTTTCCATGTCCCTCACAGGACATTGGCTGGTCGGGCATTTCGCGCATCGGAGCGGCGACCAGGGATGGTGTGTCGATGGCGTGGCGGTGCAGGGCTACAATCTGCCGCGTTTCGGTTTGGTGACGTTCGGGGAGAGTTTTCACGGCAACCATCACGCATTCCCCGAATCCGCCAGGCTTGGTCTTGAACGGGGACAGATCGACCTCGGCTGGATCTTCATCCGGGTTCTTGCCGGCCTTGGTCTCGCGCACAGCGTGAAACTTCCGGAAAATACTCCAAGACGGAAGGGGTTGCGCCGCCTGCGCGGCGGGCAGCCGGCCATGACTGCCGCCGACAACCGGCTGCCGGCGCCGTCTCACGTCAGATGAAGGCGTCCCGGGTTCGACGGGCTGAGTTACGATCGACATGGCCGGCGACTGCTGGACCAAAGGATTGCGGTTGCGTCTGACGTGTTCGCTATCTATGTCAGCATTGCTGACCTTGTGGACCCGATGTCACTCGACGCATTCCTCGCACTGCTCGTCTATGCCTTCGTGACCTCGATCACGCCGGGGCCGAACAACCTCATGCTCTTGGCCTCCGGCGTCAATTTCGGCATCACCAGGACGATCCCGCACATGCTGGGCATCAGCATCGGTTTTCTCGTCCTGTTGCTGGCCGTGGGTTTCGGCCTTGGCGCGGTGCTGACGGCGTTTCCGGCGCTGCACAATGTCCTCAAGGTCGCTGGCGCCGCCTATCTGCTCTACCTCGCATGGAAGATCGCCACGTCGCGCTCACTGAGCGGCAAGGGTGAGGCGGAAGCGCGGCCGATGCGCTTCATCGATGCGGCGGCATTCCAGTGGGTCAATCCCAAGGCCTGGGTGATGGCGATCACCGCCATGGCTGTCTACACGAACCCCGACCACCCCTTCATCTCGGTAGCGCTGATCTCGTTCGCCTTCGCCGTGGTCAACCTGCCCAGCGTCTCGGTGTGGGCGGGGTTCGGCACGGCGTTGCGTGGATTTCTGTCGGACCCGGTACGGTTGAAATGGTTCAACATCGCCATGGGCGTGCTGCTGGCGGCGACGCTGTGGCCGATGCTGAAATAGGGGTCCCGACGGTTCGACGAGCCTCGCCCCCCTGTGGCGGCGACCGGCTGCCCACCTATTGTGCAGTGCACATTAAATCTTCGTAATGCCGTGTTTTGGCCCTTTTCCGACAAATGCCTGTCCTATCTATTCGGCTAAATCGCGGCAATCAGCCGTGAACGAGCTATGATACGACCACCTGGCAACGGCGTGTCGGACGGAGAGGGTGCTTTGACGATACGTGGAAAAGTCATTCTTTCATTGCTTGCCGTCGCCTGTGCCGGCGGGGCCTGGCTCTATCTGTCTCCCGATACGCTGGGCAAGGTTGAGCAACTGGTCGGCGTAAAGCCGGTCGCCGTTGCGGGCAAATCGGCAACCGACGAGCCGGCGGCAGGGGACAAGCAGGCATCAGGCGGCGGTGGCGCCCGTTCGGCCTCGATCGTTTCGGCAACGGCAACGACGGCCGACTTCCCGATCCGTCGCTATGCCATCGGCTTCGTCTCCTCTCCGGCTGTGGTCAACATCAACGCGAGGGTCTCCAGCCAGATCGTGTCGATCGATATCAAGGACGGGCAGATGGTGAAGGCGGGCGACACGCTGTTCTCGCTCGATGACCGCTCGCTGAAGGCGCAACTCGCCAAGGACCAAGCGGCACTTGCCAAGGACCAGGCGTTGCTCGCCAGCTCGAATTCCGATCTTCAGCGCGCCAAGGATCTTGTCGCCAAGCAGGCTGGTACCCAGCAGACCTATGATCAGGCCATTGCCGCGCAGAAGGGGGCGGCCGCGACCGTGGATGCCGACAAGGCGACGATCGATGCCGACAACGTCCAGCTTGGCTTTGCCACGATCACAGCCCCGATCTCGGGTCGGCTGGGCGCCGTCAACGTGTCGGTCGGCGATCTCGTCACGGTCAGCAATGGCAACAGCAGTACGGCAACACCGCTGGTGACGATCACCCAGATGGACCCGTTGCAGGTCAACTTCAATCTGCCGGAAAGCAACCTTGCGCTGTTGCACAAGGCGCTTGCCAATCCGCAGCAAGGCGCGGTGACGTTGACCAAGGACGGCGACCCGACGCCGATCGGCAAGGGCACGCTCGATTTCGTCGATTCCAGTGTCGACACCGCGTCGGGCACGATCGCGACGCGGGCGAGCATACCGAATGCCGATCTGTCGCTGTGGCCCGGCCAGTATGTCAATGTCGTCCTCGACGCCGGGATCATGCCGCAGATGACCTCCGTTCCGACCGTCGCGGTCCAGCCCAGCCAGAAGGGCCCGTTCGTCTATGTGGTCAAGCCGGACAGCACCGTCGAGATGCGGCCGGTGCAGGTGGCTCTGACCGAGGGCCAGAACAGCGCCATCAGCCAGGGGCTGAAAGCCGGCGAGAAAGTGGTCACGGAAGGCCAGACAAGGCTGAAGAATGGTGCCGCGGTGCATGAGGGCAACTCGACGGCCGCGCCCAAGGTGGCCGAGGCGACCAACGCCGGCGAGGCGGCCCGATGATCTCCGAATTCTGCATCCGCAGGCCCGTCGCCACCCTTCTGATGTCGTTCGCCCTCGTGCTGGGCGGGCTGTTTGCTTACAAGTTCCTGCCCGTGGCAGCACTGCCCAGCGCCGAATTTCCGGTGGTCAACGTCTCGGCTTCACTGCCGGGCGCGTCGCCGGAAACCATGGCGACATCGGTGGCGACGCCTCTGATCAAGCAGTTCGCCACCATCGCCGGCATCGATTCGATCTCGACCACGAATTCGCTCGGCCAGACTTCGATCGCCATCCAGTTCGTGCTTAACCGGGATATCGACGCAGCGGCGGCGGACGTGCAGGCGGCGATCGCGCGAACGCAGAAATCGCTGCCGCCGCAGATGACGGCGCCGCCGAGCTATCGCAAGGTCAATCCGGCCGACGCGCCGATCCTCTTGATGTCGCTGGTCAGCGACACGGTTCCATTGACCGAGCTCGACGCCTTCGCCGAGAACGTGATCTCGCCATCGCTGTCGACCATCGACGGTGTGGCGCAGGTCTCGATCTTCGGTCAGCAGAAATACGCGGTGCGCATCCAGATCGATCCGACAGCGCTTGCGGCGCGCGGCATCTCGATCGACCAGCTGCAGGCGGCGGTCGCGTCGGCCAACAGCAACACGCCGCTCGGCGTGCTGCAGAACAACAAGCAGCAGCTGACCATCACCGCCAACACACAGCTCACCGATGCCGCCGGCTTCTCCAACCTCATCATCGCCACCAAGAACGGCCACCCGGTGCGGCTGGGCGAGGTAACCCGTGTCGTCGATTCGGTGCAGACCACGACGACGGCGAGCTGGTACGATGGTACCCGCGCGATCATCATGGCCGTGCAGCGCCAGCCCGATGCCAACACCGTCGACGTCGTCGACAAGGTCAAGGCGATGTTGCCGTCCTTCCAGGACCAGATGCCGGCCGCCGCGCAGATCAAGCTGCTGAACGACCGTTCGACGTCGATCCGCCAGGCCGTCGACGACGTCCAGTTCACGCTGCTGTTGACCATCGCGCTGGTGGTCATGGTTATCTTCGTGTTCCTGCGTCGGGTGACGGCGACCATCATCCCGGCAGTGGCGGTGCCGATCTCGCTGATCGCCACGCTTGGCGCGATGTTCCTGTTCGGATTCTCCATCGACAACATATCGCTGATGGGCCTGACGCTTGCCGTGGGCCTCGTCGTCGACGATGCCATCGTGATGCTGGAAAACATCTTCCGGCACATGGAAGAGGATGGGTTGTCGGCCTTCGATGCCTCACTCAAGGGCGCGCGCGAAATCGGCTTCACCATCATCTCGATCTCGATCTCGCTGGTGGCGGTGTTCATCCCGGTGCTCCTGATGGGCGGCGTGATCGGACGCATCTTCAACGAGTTCGCCGTCGTGGTGACCGTCGCCATCCTGGCATCGATGTTCGTGTCGCTGACGCTGACGCCGATGCTGTGCTCGCGGCTGCTATCGGTCACGAAGGCCGATCGCGACAAGCATGGCGCTGGCCATAAGCGGGATATCGTCACGCGTGGCTACGACCGGGTTCTGACCTTCTGCCTGCGGCACACCTTCCTGGTGTTTCTCGTCTTCGTGGGCACGGCCGCGGCGTCGGTTTGGCTGATCCAGATCTCGCCCAAGGGCTTCTTCCCGCAAGAGGATATCGGCCAGATATCGGTGACGACCATCGCGCGCCAGGACATCTCGTTCGACGCCATGGCCAAGCTGCAGGGCCAGGTGGCCAGCGTCTTCTCGCATTCGCCCTATGTCGATCACGTGGCGTGGTCGGCGGGCAGCGGCAACAATGCGCTCAACCAGGGGCAGCTCTTCGTCCAGCTCAAGGGCAAGGACCAGCGTCCCAATATCGAGAAGGTGCTTTCGGATCTGCGCAAGCAACTGGCCGGCGTGGCGGGCATCGAGACCTACATGCAGCCGGTGCAAAATCTGAGGCTGGGGTCGCGTTCGTCGGCCAGCGCCTACCAGCTCGTGGTTCAGGGCCTCGATACCGGCCTGACCGATACGTGGGCGCAGAAGCTGAACGACGCCATGGCGGCCGACCACGCGACGTTCACCGACGTCACCAGCGACCTGCAAAACAATGCGCTGCAAGCATCGCTGGTGGTGGATCGCGACAAGGCCGCCCAGCTCGGCATCGACACCGACACGCTGCGCACCGCGCTCTATGGCGGGTTCGGCACCGACCAGGTTTCGACGATCTTCGGTTCGGCCGACAGCTACGAGGTCATCACCGAGCTCGATCCCAAGATCGAATGGTCGCCCGAGCGGATGCTTGCCATCCAGATGCGGACGGCGAGCGGCTCCCTGGTTCCGCTTGGCGCTTTCGCCCGGGTCGACCGCACGGCCGGCGCCCTGACCGTCAACCAGCTCGGCCAGCTTCCCGCCGTGACCATCTCCTACAATTTGCCGCAAGGCGTGGCGCTGGGTGACAGCGTGACCCGCATCAACGCGCTCAAAGAGCAGATCGGCATGCCGACGGAGATCTCGACCACCTTTGCCGGCACCGCCAAGACCTTCCAGGATTCACTGGCCAACCAGGGGCTTCTGGTCGGCGGCGCGATCCTGACCATCTATATCGTGCTGGGTATTCTCTACGAGAGCTTCATCCATCCGCTCACCATCCTCACCGGCCTGCCATCGGCAGTGCTCGGAGCGGTGGTTGCCCTGCGCTTCGCCGGCATGGATCTGTCCGTCATAGCGGTGATCGGCATCCTGATGCTGATCGGCATCGTCAAGAAGAACGGCATCATGATGGTCGACGTCGCGCTTGAATTGCGACGAGAGGGCATGTCGGCCAAGGAGTCCATTCACAAGGCCTGCCTGATGCGTTTCAGGCCGATCATGATGACGACGCTGGCGGCGCTGATGGGGACGTTCCCGATCGCGCTCGGCACCGGCGCCAGCGCCGAGCTGCGCCAGCCGCTGGGCGTTGCCGTTGTCGGCGGCCTGCTGGCTTCGCAGGCGCTGACCCTGTTCGTGACGCCGGTGATCTACGTCTACATGGAGAATTTCTCCGGCTGGCTGGTCGGGCTCATGCCGAAGCGCAAGGCTGAACTGAAGGTGGTCGACAATGGCGACCAGCCTTCATTGTTCGGCACCAATGACGACATCCGGGCGGAGCCGCAGAAGACAGCGGCCGAATAGCTGCCTGATGGCCTGGATAAAAGCTTGCCCAAGCCGTGGCGCTTGCCGCCGGCGGATCGGAACCGTAGTTTGTGGCCATGTCCCATGATCATGACCACGACAATGAGCTCGACCCGTTCGCGGCGCGCGTGCGTGCGCTGGAAACCATCCTGACCCGCAAGGGGCTGATCGATCCGGCCGCGATCGACGTCATCGTCGATACCTACGAGACCAAGATCGGCCCGCGCAACGGCGCGAGGGTCGTGGCCAAGGCGTGGAACGATCCCGCCTATGCCGACTGGCTGAAGCGCGACGCGACGGCGGCGATTGAATCGCTGAGCTATACCGGCCGCCAGGGCGAGCACATGCAGGCGGTGTTCAACACTGGCGACACCCACAACCTCGTCGTCTGCACGCTGTGCTCGTGCTATCCATGGTCGGTACTTGGCCTGCCGCCGGTCTGGTACAAGGCTCCGCCCTATCGGTCGCGCGCGGTGATCGATCCGCGCGGCGTGCTGGAGGAATTCGGCCTGACGTTGCCGGCCGCAACCAAGATACGCGTCTGGGATTCAACGGCGGAACTGCGCTATCTCGTGGTGCCGATGCGGCCGGGCGGTACCGAGGGCTGGAGCGAGGAGCAATTGGCCGATCTGGTGAGCCGCGATGCAATGATCGGCACTGCCCTGGCGAAAGGGCCGGCATGAACGGGCCCCAGGATCTTGGCGGACAGATGGGGTTCGGGCCGGTCGCGCCCGAAAAGGACGAGCCCTATTTCCACGCGGCCTGGGAGAGGCGGGCGCTCGGCGTCACGCTTTGCGCCGGCGCCATGGGAGCCTGGAATATCGATGAGAGCCGGCATGCGCGCGAATCGCTGCATCCGGCCGATTACTATTCCTCCAGCTACTATCAGATCTGGATAAAGGCGCTGGAGACCCTGCTCAAGCGCCATGGCTTCGTCAGCGAGCGCGATCTCGCGGCCGGCGAGGCGATCGATGCGGCGGCGATCCCGAAGCGGGTGCTGAAGGCCGAAAACGTGCCGGCGGTGCTGGCCAAGGGTGGTCCCTGCGACCGGCCCGTTGCCTCGCCGGCGCGGTTCAAGGCCGGCCAGCAGGTGCGGACGAAGAATTTCAACCCCACCGGTCACACACGGCTGCCGCGCTATGCGCGCGGCAAGCTGGGCAGGATCGAGGCGGTGCGCGACGGCTTCGTCTTTCCCGACACCAACGCGCACGGGCGAGGCGAGAACCCGCAATGGGTCTATACGGTGGTTTTCGACGGCACGGAGATCTGGGGCGAGGGCGCCGATCCGACGCTTGTCGTCTCGATCGACGCCTGGGAGAGCTATCTTGAGCCGGCCTGACGGGACCGCCGCCGATTTGCCCGTTGGCCTCGACGCGCCGGTTTTCGCCGAGCCTTGGCAGGCCGAGGCGTTCGCCATGACGGTGGCGCTGCACGACAAGGGCCTGTTTTCGTGGGGCGAATGGGCACAGGCGCTGTCGGCCGAGGTGAAGAAGCCGGGCGCCGCGACGGACGGACACGATTATTACGAGCATTGGCTGGCAGCGCTGGAGCGGCTGCTGGCGTCGAAGGGACTGGCCGCCAGATCCGATGTCGACGCGATGGCCCGAGCCTGGGAGCGCGCCGCGCACGCCACGCCCCATGGCAGGCCGATCCTGCTCGAGAACGACCCGGAGTTCCAATCCGCGACGTGAGCGGATGTCCAGGACCGCCCCAAATGCTCGTGCCGCCTGAGCGATGGTGCTCGCCTTCGCCGGCACAGCCTTGATTGCCCTCGGCTGACAGCAACGATGGCCGGGCGCCCACCTTTTGTTCCCTTTACGTTCTTGTGTGCGCCTGATAGCCTCAGCTGTCGGAGGCGCTCGGTGCGCCATTGGCGGCAGTCGATTGGCGGCTGTCTTGTGTTTCGCTTGCGAATCCGGTCTGTCGCACTGATGGAATTCTCACCCCAACAGGACGAGGCGCTGCAGGCGGTTGCCCGCTGGCTGCAAGCCGGCAAGCCGCAGCTGTTCCGGCTGTTCGGCTATGCCGGCACCGGCAAGACGACGCTGGCACGCTATTTTGCCGAACATGTCGACGGCCAGGTGCAGTTCGCCGCCTTCACCGGCAAGGCGGCCCAGGTGCTGCGCTCCAAGGGGGCGGTCAATGCCCGTACCATCCATTCGTTGATCTACAGGCCCAAGGGCGAGGAATCGGTCGAGGACGAGGTCACCGGCAAGACCTCGATGTCGCCGACCTTCTCGCTCAACCGGCAGAGCCCGATCTCGCGCGCCAAGCTGGTGGTCATCGACGAATGCTCGATGGTCGACGAGCAGCTCGGCCGCGACCTCATGAGTTTCGGGACGCCGATCCTGGTACTGGGCGACCCCGGCCAGTTGCCACCGATTTCGGGCGGCGGCTTCTTCACCGATCACGAACCCGACTTCCTGCTCACCGAAATCCACCGGCAGGCGCGTGACAATCCGATCCTGCGCTTGGCGCTCGACGTGCGCGAAGGCCGCGAATTCATGCGCGGCGACTATGGCACGGCGCAGGTGATCGGCAAGGAAGACGTCAACCAGGAACTGGTGCTGAGGGCCGACCAGGTGCTGGTCGGCACCAACCGCACGCGTCGCCGCTACAACCAGCGCCTGCGCGAGCTCAAAGGCTTCAATGCCGACTATCCGCAGGCCGGCGACAAGCTCGTGTGCCTGCGCAACGATCCCGCCAAGGGGCTGCTCAATGGCTCGCTGTGGAAGGTGATGACCTCGTCGCGCGAGACGGTGAAGCCCGGTATCAACCTTCTGGTTTCGCCCGAAGAGGACGATCCGGACCGTGGCGTCGCCAAGATCAAGCTGCTCAAGGCGGCGTTCGAGTATCCCGACGCCGATATCCCCTGGCAGCAGAAGAAGCGCTTTGATGATTTCGACTATGGCTATGCGCTGACCGTGCACAAGGCGCAGGGCTCGCAGTGGAACGAGATCGTGCTGTTCGACGAGAGCTGGGCCTTCAAGGAAACCCGCCAGCGCTGGCTCTATACCGCTATCACCCGGGCCGCCGAGCGGCTGACCATCGTCAGGTAGCTACGACGAGGGCTTTTCCCGTACGCCGACTTGCCGGACACCGAGCCATTCCCAGGCCTCGTCTTCGTCCTCGGCCTTGAAATGCCTGAATTCGATGGGTGACGACGCGGGCAAGGCCTGCCGTGCGTCCGGCGTCCAGTCCGGTGCGCCGATCGCCGCGCAGCGGCCTATATGCTCCAGTGCATGGAGGGCGCCCAGTTTGAGGGTCTCTTCGGAGATGTCGGCCCAGTCGACGCCGTCATGATCGACCATGCGCACAGCCACGTCGATTCGCTGATGAAGCGCGTAGGCCGCTTCCAGCAGGCCAAACAGGTTTTCCGCATCGGCCGCCGAGACATGCCCGACCACATCGATTGCGAACAGGTCGTCGCGACCGGTGTCGATGCGACGGATCGCCGGCACGGATTGCAGGAAATTCACGGCGAGGCCTCCTTTGGAAGAGAGTTGGTCTTCTGGAACACTGGAAAGCCCTATCTGTTCCCGCCAAAGACGCTATAGATGCCCGGTCTCAAGCGCGCCCAGGCTGAACGGATGGCCGCGGCGCGCCGCTAACCCGCCTGTTTCACGGACACCAGCCCATGCCCGCAAAGCTTTCCGTCAACCTCAACGCCATCGCCATGCTGCGCAACCGGCGCGACTTGCCGTGGCCCAGCGTGATCGGCATCGGCCGGCTCGCCCTTGCCGCCGGAGCGCATGGGCTGACCGTCCATCCGCGTCCCGACGAGCGTCACACGCGGCATTCCGACCTGCCGGAGATCCGGGCGCTGATCGACGACGAGTTCCCGCAGGCTGAATTCAACATCGAGGGCTATCCGAGCGAGGATTTCCTGGCGCTTGTGGAAAAGCATCAGCCCGAACAGGTGACGCTGGTTCCCGATGAGCCGGCACAGGCAACCTCCGACCATGGCTGGAACTTCGCCGCCGACGCGGCGTTCCTGACACCAATCGTCAGGCGCCTGAAGAAGGGTGGTTTCAGGGTGTCGCTGTTCTCCGATGCCGATCCCGCCGGCATTGCGGCCGCGCGCGATACCGGTGCCGACCGGATCGAGCTCTATACCGGTCCCTATGGCAGCTGCCATTCCGATTCCGCAAAGGCGGCCAACGAGCTGGAAAGATTGGGGAAAACAGCCGATGCGGCATCCGCCGCCGGTCTCCAGGTCAATGCCGGGCACGATCTGACGGTGGGCAATCTGCCCGCTCTGGCGAGGCGCATTCCGGCATTGGCCGAAGTGTCAATCGGACATGGGTTGACAGCCGACGCGTTGGAGTATGGCATGGCCGGCACGGTGGGTCGGTTTCTCAGGGCCTGTGGGTGGTAATGATGGCAGCCTCGCGCACCAGGCATGGCAGCCATAACGTGACGGTACTTGATATTGCATCGCAGCAAGCGTAGAGCACCGCGCGCTTATCGGAGTGTCGTCCATGGCCCTTGCCAATACTGGTAGTGAGGCAGAACCCGTCGAACAATCGAGCCATCCGGAAATCGAGCAGCACAGCACCAAGGTGCTGATGCTGGGCGCGCTCGGCGTTGTCTATGGCGATATCGGCACCAGCCCGATCTACGCCTTTCGCGAGGCCCTGGTGGCGTCTTCGGGCGGTCAGGTCGCGGAGCGTGGCGATATATTGGGCGTGCTGTCGCTTATCATCTGGTCGCTGACGATCATCGTCACCATAAAATACATCATGTTCGTGCTGCGCGCCGACAATCGCGGCGAGGGCGGCGTGCTGTCGCTGATGGCGCTGGCGCGCGGCAGTTTCCCGAAGCGCTCGGCGGTGATCCTGGGCGTCGGCATCGTCGGCGCCTCGCTGTTCTTCGGCGACGCCGTCATCACGCCGGCGATTTCGGTGCTGTCGGCGGTCGAGGGCATGAACGTCGTTACCCCCACCTTCCAGCCCTATGTCGTGCCGCTGACACTGGTGATTCTTGCCATGGTGTTCGCGGTGCAACGGTTTGGCACGGGCGGTGTGGGACTGGTCTTCGGTCCGGTGACCGCAGTCTGGTTCCTGGCTATCGGCCTGTCCGGGCTCAAGCACATCATCGCCGATCCGGAGATCCTGTGGGCGATCAGCCCGCACTATATCGTCGCCTTCCTGATTCATTCGCCAGATGTCGCCTTCGTCACCATCGGTGCCATCTTCCTCGCCGTCACCGGCGCCGAGGCTCTCTATGCCGATCTCGGCCATTTCGGCCGCAAGCCGATCGTGCTGGCCTGGCTGTCGATCGTGTTCCCTTGCCTGCTGCTCAACTATGCCGGGCAGGGCGCCTTTGTGCTGGCCAAGAACGGGGTGGTCGGCCATCCGTTCTTCGAGATGAACGAAGGCTGGATGCTTATCCCGATGGTGGTGCTGGCGACCGCCGCGACGGTCATCGCCAGCCAGGCGGTGATTTCGGGTGCCTTCTCGCTGACCAGGCAGGCGGTGCAGCTCAACATGCTGCCGCGGCTCGAAATCCTGCATACGTCGGAAAAACAGTCCGGCCAGATCTACATGCCGCGCGTCAACCTCTTGCTGGCGCTGGTGGTGATGCTGCTGGTGGTCGGGTTCGGCGAGTCCAGCAAGCTCGCCTCCGCTTATGGCATCTCGGTGACCGGCAACATGCTGGTGACGACAGTACTGCTCTATGTCGTCATGACGCGTATCTGGAAATGGCGGCTGAGGGTGGCAATCCCGCTGACCGCACTGTTTGCCTTAATCGACATCGGCTTCTTCGCTTCCAACATCGTCAAGGTGTTCGAGGGCGGCTGGGCCTCGCTGGCGGTGGCCTTCACCATTGTCACAGCCATGTGGACCTGGGTGCGCGGCAGCCGCTACCTGTTCGACAAGACCCGCCGTAACGAGATCCCGCTCGATTTCCTCGCCGGCAATCTGTTGAAGAAGAAGCCGCAGCTGGTGTCCGGCACCGCGGTGTTCCTGACCAGCGATCCGCTCAGCGCGCCGACAGCGCTCATGCACAGCCTGAAGCACTACAAGGTGCTGCATGAGCAGAACGTCATCCTTTCGGTGGTGACGGCGCCGCAGCCGGTGGTGCCCGATAGCGACCGGGTCAAGATGGAGACGGTCAACGAACTGTTCATGCGGGTGACACTGACGTTCGGCTACATGGAACAGCCCAATATTCCGCGCGCGCTGGCGATCTGCCGCAAGCAGGGCTGGAAGTTCGACATCATGACGACATCCTTCTTCCTGTCGCGCCGGTCGCTCAAGGCCTCGCCCAATTCCGGCATGCCGGTGTGGCAGGACCGGCTGTTCATCGGTCTGGCGCGCACGGCCGCCGACGCCACCGAATATTTCCAGATCCCGACCGGACGCGTGGTGGAAATCGGTACGCAGGTGGCGATCTGACGACCTTGATCGCCTCGACCTAAGCTGGTGGAGGGCGGGCATGAGCGGCGAATTGGTGCTTGTCACCGGCGGATCGGGTTTCCTCGGCGCCCACTGTATCCTTGAACTCCTGAAGGGCGGCTACCGCGTACGCACCACGGTGCGCAGCTCCAAGCGCGAAGCCGATGTGCTGGCCATGCTCAAGGCCGGCGGCATCGAGCCAGGCGACAGGCTGTCCTTCGCCATCGCCGACCTCACGAGCGACGCAGGCTGGCCGCAAGCCGTCGCCGGTTGCGACTACGTGCTCCATGTCGCCTCGCCATTTCCGCCGGGCGTGCCCAAGCAAGAGGACGATCTGATCATCCCGGCTCGCGAGGGTGCGCTGCGGGTGCTGCGGGCGGCGCGGGATGCTGGCGTCAAACGCGTCGTGCTGACCTCGTCCTTCGCGGCCATCGGCTATGGCAAGATGCCGCCCGGGCCGTTCACCGAGGAGAACTGGACCGATCCGACGGCCAAGGTCAGCGCCTATGTGAAGTCGAAGACGCTTGCCGAGCGCGCGGCCTGGGATTTCATCGCTGCCGAGGGCGGCAGGCTGGAGTTGGCGGTCGTCAACCCGGTCGGCATCTTCGGACCGGTTCTCGGCGCCGACCATTCGACCTCCACCGAATTTGTCCAGCGGATGATGAACGGCGCCATGCCGGGGTTGCCGCGTCTGTCCTTCGGCGTGGTCGACGCACGCGACGTGGCGGACCTGCATGTGCGTGCCATGACCAATCCAGCCGCCAAGGGCGAGCGCTTCCTCGCGGTATCAGGCGACTTCATGACCGTGCGGGAAATCGCGCAGACCGTGAAGGCGCGGCTCGGCGACGCGGCGTCGCGCGTCTCGACGAGGCAGCTTCCCGATTGGCTGGTGCGGATCGTCGGATTGTTCAACGCCGAAGCCGCGCAACTGGTTACGGAACTGGGCAAGGTCAAGAATGCCACCAACGCCAAGGCGGTGCGTGTGCTCGGCTGGGCGCCGCGCTCGCGCGAAGACGCGCTGGCCGCCACCGGTGAGAGCCTGGTCCGGCTCGGCCTGCTCAAGACATCGAAGTAGCGCGGCGGGAGGGTGACCTCCCACCGCTCTGGTTTCAACCAGCCAGCGCGGCTTTGTTGGCTTCCAGGAACTGTTTCAGCGATACCGACTTTCGACCGGAAAGCGTCTCGACCGAATCCGTCACCATGCCAAGGCCGCCGGCGCGCGTGGCGGCGTCGAATGACACCAGAAGCTTGGCGATCGGCTCGGGAAGCCCTGCGGCCTTCATGCCCTCCGTCAGTGCTTCATCGGAGAGCTGGACGACCTGGATCGGCTTGCCGGTAGCTTCGGTGACAAGCGCGGCGACTTCGGCTGTCGTATAGGCCTTGGGGCCGGTCAGCGTGTAGGTCTTGCTGTCAACGGTTTGCGAGGCCAGCCCCGCGGCTATGGCCGCGGCGAGATCGTCGCGCGCTCCATAGGAAATGGCGCCGTCGCCCGCGGACGTATACCATTGGCCCGATGCGAGGATCTGCGGCACCGCCATGAAGAGGTTCTCGTCGTACCAGCCATTGCGGAAGATCGTGTAGGGGATGCCGCTCGCCTTGATCGCCTGCTCGGTATCGTAGTGGTCAGGCGCGAAGAGGACCGGCGAGCCCGGCTCAGTGTTGGGCAAGGAGGTGTAGAGCAGATGCTTGACACCGGCTTTTCCGGCAGCGGCGACCGCCGCCAGTTGCTGCTCGCGACGCTTTCCCTGGATCGCCAACTCGTTGGTCGAGATGATGAGCGCCCGGTCGGCGCCTTCGAAGGTCTTTGGCAGCGATGCCGTGTCATCGAAGTCCGCCTGGCGGACGGTGACCCCGCGCGCTGCAAGATCCGCAAGGTTGGCGGGCGTGCGCGTGGTGGCGATGATCCGGGCCGCCGGTACCTTGAATGTGTCCAGCAGGTGGTTGATGACGCTGCGGCCGAGCTGGCCGGAAGCGCCGGTGACGAGAAGGGTTGCGGTCATGGAGGATCCTGACATTGCGCCGAAAGGCGGTTCGGTTGCTGGTCTCAAAAAGAGACCAGCACTAAAATAGGAATTGACCCGGTGCCGTAAAGAAGGCAGTTTTTGGGGAGGTAGGCACAGGCAGGGAACCAGCCGTGGACAGCAAGATCATCAATCTGAAATCCAAACTCGACATCTACAAAGCCATGACCGGCGGCGGCAATCTCGCCGATTGCCCGGTCCGAGACGTCATCCAGGGGCTTAACGGCAAGTGGAGTTCGCTGTTGATGGCGGCGCTGGCCGAGCAGCCTTATCGCTTCGGCGAGTTGCGGCGGCTGGTTCCCGACATCTCGCAGCGCATGCTGACCCAGACGCTCTACGATCTGCAGCGCGACGGCTATGTGCATCGCGAAGTGTTCCCGACCAAGCCGCCGAGCGTCGAATATAGCCTCACCGATCTCGGGCGCTCGATGTTCGATGCATTGCAGCATTTGTTGCAGTGGGCCGAATTCAACCATGATGCGGTGCGCGCGGCACGGGCCGGCTTCGACGCAACACAGGCTTGAACAGCCGGACAGGGCCGGCGCCGCGACTTGATTTCGCACAGCGGCTGAAGGATTGTCCCGGCCAGTTCGGCTTGGGGGCATCAGCATTTCCTACGACATCGCAATTGCAGGCGCCGGCCCGGCGGGGCTGGCCATGGCGCTTTATCTCAAGCGGGCAGGGCACAGGGTCACCATCTTCGAGCGCTTCGAGAAGCCGAAGCCGGTCGGCTCCGGGCTGATCCTGCAGCCGACCGGCTTGACGGTTCTGGCCGATCTCGGCCTGCTCGACGATATCATGGCGCTTGGCGCTCGGATCGACCGGCTGCATGGCGCCGATGCCTGGACCGGCCGCACCGTGCTCGACGTTCGCTATGATGCCCACCGCGGCCGCCGTTTTGGGCTGGCGGTGCACCGGGCGGCCCTGTTCGGTACGCTTTTTCGCGCCGCCCGGCGCGAGGCGATCGTCATCGAGACCAGCGTCGAGATCGAGACCATGGAGGCCGGCGAACGGGCGACGCTGATCTGTGGCAATGGACGACGGGCAGGGCCGTTCGATCTAATCGTCGACGCCAGCGGCTCACGCTCGAAACTGCGGCAGAGCGTGGCCAATGCAGGTGCGCCACGGCCGCTCAGCTATGGCGCGTTCTGGGCATCGCTCGGCTGGCGCGGCGAAGGGTTTGACGAGCACGCGCTCTTGCAGCGCTACGACAAGGCCAGCGTGATGATCGGCGTGCTGCCGATCGGCCGGCCGGAGCCCGGCGCCGAAAAAATGGCGGCCTTCTTCTGGAGCCTGAAGCCTGATGATGCCGACGCGGTGCGCGCTGCCGGCCTCGACGCCTGGAAGGAGAGGGTGGTGCGGCTGTGGCCGCAAAGCGAGGCGTTCACCCGCCAGATCGACAGTTTCGACCAATTGTCGCTGGCCCGCTACGGCCACCACACGATGAAGCTTCCGGTCGGCCGAAGATTGGCCGTCATCGGCGATGCCGCGCATTCGACCAGCCCGCAGCTTGGGCAAGGAGCCAACATGGCGCTGCTCGACGCGGCGGCGCTCAGCCATGCGCTGGCACGCACGCGGAGCGTCGAGGCAGCACTTGAGGCCTATGCCAAGGCGCGGCGCTGGCACGTGCGTGTGTTCCAGGCGCTGTCGCTGGCGTTCACGCCGTTCTACCAATCGGATTCCGTGGCGCTGCCCTTCATCCGCGACAGGCTGGTGGCGACCATCGCAAAGATCCCGCCGGCGCCGCGGCTTCTGGCTTCGATGGTCGCCGGCACGGTGATCGATCCGTTCAGGCGGGCAGGGCTGAGGGAAGCGCGATGGGATTTCGGACAAAATCCAGGTCATGGTACGACTGCATCATAGAGTTTTCGCCAAGCCGATCCGCGTGAACACAGTGATGTCCATAGCCCGAGGTCCGAGAGGCCTGATGCGCGTTGCGGCTTCGATGCTGGCGATGTTGATCGTCGCGCTGTCTATGCCGAAGGCATACGCCCAGACGACAAGCCAGCCGGGCCAACAGCACCCATCGGACGGCCAGGCCGCGCTGGCCGCCCGCATCGACGCTGCCTACAGACTGATGATGGACGCGGGACGCTTCGACGAAGGCTATGCGCAATTGCGGGCAGCGCTGCTCGCCACCGCCAGAAGCGACCTCTACGAATTCACCGTGGAGAGTTACTCGAACGCGGGCGCGACTTTCCTCAACAACCAGATCCTCGACGAAGCCGAGGAGATTTTTGCCGAGGGGCTGAAGACAAGGGCCATGCGGCAGGATGTCGCCAAGCGCGCCGACTTTTATCTCAACTACGCAATGCTGAAGCAGGCGGAGAAGGATTATCAGGGCTTCGTGTCAATGTGCGCGACAGCCACCAACTTGTACGCCCACTATCACGGCAAGGAGTCGCAGGAACTCCTGTATGCCAACGACGTGTTGGCGACCGGGGTCGCGGCGTTCGGTCAGATCGCTTCAGCCATCAACATCGAGCAGCGCAATCTGAAGTTGGCCGAGCAGGTAACCGGTACCGATGATCGTTTCATCTGGAAACTGCAGAACAATCTGGCCGACATGCTGCGCCAGATGGGAGCTCCGACACGCGCCTTGCACTATGATCTGGCCGTTCTGGAGAAGCGGATCGGCTACTACGGCCCGGACCACTTCAACGTTCTGGTCAGCGCCAACAACACCGCGCAGGACTATCTGGACCTTGGCAAATACGACGAGGCCTTGCGCCACTTCCAGCAGAACCGGGACATTGCCGTCGTTCTCAAGCAGGAAGGCAATCTGGTCGAACAGGCCGATGCTTGGGTGCTCTATACCAGGGTGCTCTCTGGTGTGCAGCCGCTCGATCAGCCAACGCTGGCACAGTTGCGGCAACTGACCACCGACCCGAACTATCCCGAGATACTGGCAATCAAGATCGCCAACCTGCTGGCCGCGCATTTCACTGCCGTGGGCGACACCGAAAGCAGCATGGCCCAACTCGAACGGGCCTATAGCGTCGCCGGATCGACTTACGGGGTGGTGCATCCGCTGACATTTGCCGCGCGCCAGGCGATGGCCAATCTCAAGGCAAGGAGGAATCCTGCCGCCGCGGCCGCCGATTTCGCTGCTCTCGACGATGACATGCTGCGTTGGAATTGGTTCCAGGTGAGCACATCAGGCAATCCCGTCGTTGCCGAGGCGAGCCGCGCCCTGGCCGACGACATGCTCTACGACTATGCGCGCCTCGCAAAGGACAATGCGTCGGTGGTGCCGGCGTTTGCCGAAGCCGTGCGCCGCTGGCCGACGCTTGAAAATAAAAAACGCGACCTGTTGCGCAGGCTATACCGCCTGATCGATCCGAACGATCTGGAGACACGGCACTTGATCGAGGCCGGGATCCGGCTGTCCCTGGCCTATCAGGAGGCGGCTTCCAGTGGTGACAGTTCCGATGATCCGGGTGCGGTGCAGCCCGACCAGGTTGAGGCGGCGTACCAGAAGGCCATCGCCAAAGCCATGGCCAAGTACAGTTTCAGCCAGGGCCTGGTGGACAAGCCGCTACCTTCTGCCGGCACCCTGCTGAAGCCAAACCAGGCGCTGATCGATTACTTCATCACCCGCAAGTGGCGGGCGGATCGGGAGAGCGCCGAACCGCTGGAAGACGAGCGCCTCTATGCGATCGTCACGCGCAAGGACCAGCAGCCGCGCCTCTACGATCTCGGCGATCCGCGCAGGCTCATCCCGGCCGCTCGCGAAACACGCATGGCAAACCTGAGGTCGACGCGTTCCGCGCAGGAGCGCGGTGCCGTGACGTTGGTCGACCTGAACGCCACATTCACCGGGCTTTATGCCGGTCTGATCGGACCGCTGGAGCCGTCGCTCGGTGGCGCCGACACGCTCTTCGTGGTGCCGGACGGCAAACTGTTTTCGGTGCCGTTCCCCCTGCTGCAGGACGGCAAGGGCGCGACGCTTGATGACCGCTTCGCCGTGCGCATGCTGACGCGGCCGGAATCGCTGCTGAACGCCGGCGTCGGCCAGAGTCTTCCCAGGACCGGCAGAGCCCTGCTGGCCGGCGGGTTGGACTATGCGCGAGGTCCCGAAAAGGGGGCGGAGCCGTTGCCGGGCACCCGCAAGGAGGTGGATGCGATCGCCTCGATCCTGCGCGCCGATGACTATTCGGTCCATATGCTGACCGGAACGGCGGCCAGGGAGCGGACGCTGCGCGAGGCTATGGAGCAGGCGACGGTCGCGCATCTGGCCACCCACGGCGCTTATCGTGACGAGAAAGAGGGCGGGGTGGGCGGCGTGAACGCCCTTTGGCAGAGCCAGGTCGTGCTGTCGCAAGCCGGAGACCGGCAGTCGATGAAACGTGACGATGATGACGGCCGGCTCTATGGCATGGAGCTGATGAGCTGGGATCTGTCGGGGCTCGACCTGCTTGTCCTGTCCGCTTGTGAGACGGCGCGAGGCCAGGAGACATTCGTCGGTGGCTTGCGTGGCCTGCCGACGGCAATCAACATCGCCGGCGCCAAGCGCTCGTTGCTGACGCTGTGGCCGGTGGACGACGCCGGTACCGCCGCCTTCATGGTCGGGTTCTACCGTTATCTTGCCGACGGACAGACCTATCCGGAAGCACTTCGCCAGACCCGCCGCGATGCCCGCGCAGGCAAGATACCGGGCGCCCAGGATCCGAGGGTCTGGGCCGCCTTTGTCATGTTCGAGAACTGAGGCCGCTCAAGGCGAGTGATTGCTCGCGGGCGCTCACGCGGATCGCGCCAACGCAAATGATCCGGCTGCATCGCTTCGGCGGATGAGGCTCGACAGGAAAGATCCCTTCGCTTGCAGGAAGGCATGCAGGCGTTGCGGATAGTCCGGCGCCACGGCGTTCCTGATCGACGGTCGATCATTCAAGGCTTTCCGCCAGGCCTGGACGCGCGGCTTGCCGTCCAGGATGCCGAAATCGCCGATCCGGTCGAAAGCGTCTAGGTATCTGAAAATCGGCCCGTACACCGCATCGACGAGCGAGAACCGGTTGCCGGCGAACCATGGGCCGCTCCGGTCGGCGTTGTCAGCGAGTTCGGCTTCGAGGCGCTCAAACATGGCGGATAGCGCACCGGATTCGGCAAGGAAGCCGGCTTCGGCCGGGGCTGAATAGAAGCGACCGATGGCGTTGAGGATGGCCGAGCCGTATTCGATCCAGGCACGGTGCCGGGCACGGGCGTAGGGATCGGCCGGGTGGAGAGCGCCGGCCTGCGTTTCCTCCAGGAATTCGAGGATGACCGCGGATTCGAAGACCATAGTCTCCTTGCCATCTTGCTGAACGCGCAGCAGCGGCACCTTGCCGAGCGGCGAGATCGCCTTGAACCACACAGGCTTGTCGGCGAGGTCGATGTCGACGCGTTCGAACGGCACGCCTTTCTCGGCCAGCGAGATCGCGGCGCGTTGGACATAGGGGCACAGAGGATGGCTGACGAGAACGAGTTTGTCGGACATGATTTGCCTTTCGATAGTCAATGCAATTGCATCTATGTAGATGCATATGCATTGATCGTCAAGCTTGATGCATTTGCATCTATCGCCTAAAGGTAGGCCATGACCGAGAAAGCCACGCCTTCGCCGGAGGCCATCAAGGCCTGGGCTCGCCTGATGCGTGTTTCGCGCCAATTGGTGGAGCGTGCCGAAGACGCCCTGAAAGAGGGCGGCCTGCCGCCGCTTGCCTGGTACGATGTGCTGCATGAGCTGGCCGAGGCGGGCGAGGGCGGGTTGAGGCCATTTCAATTGATCGAGCGCACCCTGTTTGCGCAGTACAACATTTCGCGGCTACTGGCGCGGCTTGAGGCCGACGGCCAGGTCGAGAAGCTGCCGGTGGCGGACGATGGCCGCGGCCAGACCATCCGCATCACAGCCAAGGGGCGCGAGACGCGCCGCCGGATGTGGGCCGTTTACGGGCGGTCGATCGCCGAACTGGTTGGCGCCAGGCTTTCACCGGACGAGCTGAAAACGGTGTCGGCCCTGCTTGGCCGGCTGCGTCATCCGCCTGCCGGCGATTGAGCATGGGCGCTGCGCGCGTTTCGCGGATACTAGCGGATATTTTCGTCATATCCCCTTGCGCCGAGTATCGGATTGCGCAATATGCCGAACCGTAACGTACGGTACGGCTTCCGGGTGACCCCAAGGCCTCTACCTGTGAACAGGAACAAAGCGTGTTGCTGGCAAACGCCGACATCGACAACAGCCAGGCGCTGACGGAGCGGCAGAAGGCCGTTCTGGATGCGGCGTTGCGGCTGCTGGTCGAGGAGGGCGATCATCTGACCATGACCGCCGTGGCGCGGCGGGCCAGTTGCTCCAAGGAAACGCTGTACAAGTGGTTTGGCGACCGTGACGGGCTGCTGACGGCGACCGTGCAGTGGCAGGCCTCCAAGGTGCGCGTGGCTTCCGTCGACCGCAAGGGGCTCGACCTTGCCTCGCTGACGGCAAGCCTCGAGCGCTTCGCCTCCGACTGGCTCAAGGTGATCTCCAGCGACACCTCGATCGCGCTCAACCGGGTGGCGGTCGGTCATGCCGGGTCGGGCAAGGACAATCTCGGCGCTGTTGTGCTGGAAAACGGCCGTTTCGCGCTGGCGAAGCGGCTGAAGCCGGTGCTCGAGGCGGGGCGTCAGGCCGGGCTTTTGGAATTCACGGATGCCGAGACGGCGTTCCGTACCTTTTTCGGGCTGGTCGCCCGCGACGTGCAGATCCGTCTGCTGCTAGGCGACCGGCTGGAATTGACTGAGGCGGCGATCGGCGGCGATGCCGCGCGGGCGACGCAGCAGTTTCTCGCTCTTCATGGAGCAAAAACCGGCCGCAAGGCCTCTGATTTATAAAACGGGAAGGAAGACAAAATGCGTGTTTATTACGATCGTGATGCCGATCTCAACCTGATCAAGGGCAAGAAGGTCGCCATCATCGGCTATGGCAGCCAGGGCCGGGCGCATGCGCTCAACCTCAAGGATTCCGGCGCCAAGGAAATCGCCATCGGCCTCAAGGCCGGTTCGGCGACCGCCAAGAAGGTGGAGGCCGACGGGCTCAAGGTGATGAGCGTCGCGGACGCCGCCAAATGGGCCGACCTGATGATGATGGCGACGCCCGACGAGCTGCAGGCCGACATCTACAAGAACGAGATCGCGCCGAACATCCGCGACGGTGCGGCGATCGCCTTCGCGCACGGCCTCAACGTGCATTTCGGCCTGATCGAGCCGAAGTCGACCGTCGACGTCGTCATGATCGCGCCGAAGGGCCCGGGCCACACGGTGCGCGGCGAATACCAGAAGGGCGGCGGCGTGCCGTGCCTGGTCGCCGTCAACCAGGACGCTTCGGGCAATGCGCTCGACCTGGCGCTCTCCTACGCCTGCGGCGTCGGTGGCGGCCGTTCGGGCATCATCGAGACCAATTTCCGCGAGGAATGCGAGACCGACCTGTTCGGCGAGCAGGTCGTGCTCTGCGGCGGCCTGGTCGAATTGATCCGCGCCGGCTTCGAGACGCTGGTGGAAGCCGGCTACGCGCCTGAAATGGCTTATTTCGAGTGCCTGCACGAAGTGAAGCTGATCGTCGACCTGATCTATGAAGGCGGCATCGCCAACATGAACTATTCGATCTCGAACACCGCCGAATGGGGCGAGTATGTCTCGGGCCCGCGCATCATCACCGCCGAGACCAAGGCCGAGATGAAGCGCGTGCTGAAGGACATCCAGACCGGCAAGTTCACGTCGGAATGGATGCAGGAATACCGTGCCGGCCTGTCGCGCTTCAAGGGTATCCGCCGCATGAATGACAGCCACCAGATCGAGGAAGTCGGCGCCAAGCTGCGCGCGATGATGCCGTGGATTTCCAAGAACAAGCTGGTCGACAAGGCCAAGAACTGAGCCGATCCACGTTTCTTGCCTTTGCGCGTCCTCGGGCTTCGCCCTGCGGGCGCGCGGGGATCTCGAAGAACGTCGACAAGGCCAAGACCTGAGCGAAATCCACGCTCGACAATAAAAACGGCGCCGTGAGGCGCCGTTTTTCATTTCCGGATCGTCCAGCCAACTTACCTATAGGGCGACCAGCACTGCTGGCGGGGACCGTTATAGGGCTGGAACGTGTTGTCCCAGGCGCGATACGACCGGTAGCGGTTGTAGCACCATTGCACATGGGCGTTGGAAAGCCGTCCGGCGCGATAATAGCGGCGCGGCGGCGGCGCATAGTAATCGTAGTTGTTGTAGTTGTTGTACATGCTGCCAAGGCCGAGCCCCAGGCCCAGGCCAAGGACCGCGGCGGCGCCGTCATCATAGTAGCCGCCGTGGTAGTGGCGGCGGCCATGGCGCCAGCGCCAGTTGTCGCCGCCGTTCCAGTTGCCGCCACCATTCCAGTGCCGGTTTCCGTTCCAATGGCCCGACCGGCGCCAGCGCCAGTCATCGTTGAAGCCACGGTTATTGTTGTTGCCGCCGGCCCAGCTGTCGCGAACCGGCGTGACCGTCGGCGCCGCGGTGCTCGTGGGAAGCGACAGGTCCGGCTGCAGGATCGGTCCGGCGGCGGACGGCGCCGTGATGCCGGAGACGATGCCAAGGGCTATCAGCCCGGACTTGATGGTGGAAGAAAAGAGCGAGTTCATTGCACTCTCCAAGAGATACAGCCCCACGCCTACCCTGGGAATGGGCCCAATGTGGATGTTAGCGTCTGAACGGCGGATGAACGGAAAGGTTCCGTCAACCATGGCGCGAATGCCGTCAGGACCAACCGATCCCTGCTTGTGGTCCTGCGATCTTGTTTTCTGGCGCTCTTGCAGGCAAAGGTCAGGGCATGTCGCTGCGCCTTGCCACCTTCAATGTCGAGAACCTGATGAACAGGTTCGATTTTTCCGGCTACCGCAACCAGCTCAACGAGGATCGGACGCTGGCGCTGTTCGATATCCAGAGCGAGGCCGAGTACAAGATGCTGGAACAGGCCCGCGCCATCGCGCAGTCCGACGACACGCGCCAGCTCTCGGCGTTGGCGATCGCCGCCACCCGGGCCGACATCATCTGCATGCAGGAGGTCGACAATATCGAGGCGCTGAAGGCCTTCGAATATGGCTACCTGTTCAAGATGGTGGGGCAGGGCTACCGGCAGAAATACACCACATCAGGCAATGATTCGCGCGGCATCGACGTCGCCGTGATGATGCGCAACGAGACCGCGCAGGGACAGCCGATCGAATTCGTGCGCATGACCAGCCATGCCTATGTCACCTACGAGCAGTTCGGGCTGCATACGCCGGAACTGGCGGCCCTCGGCAGCCAGGCCAATGAACGCATTTTCCGGCGCGACTGCCTGGAAGTCGACATCACCGTGGGCGGCCTGCCGCTGACGCTTTATCTCGTGCATTTCAAGTCGATGGGTCCGGCGCGCAACGGGCTTGACGGACGCGAGGCGACGATGCCGGTGCGCATGGCCGAGGCGCTGGCCGTGCGCCGGATCATCGAGGAGCGCTTCGGTGGCGACCATGCCGCCGACAAGCGCTGGGCGATCTGCGGCGACATGAACGATTACCGGCAGCGCGTGAAGATCGCCGGCGACGATGTCGACGGCTACCGTTTCGAGGTGGTTGACGAGAACCAGTCCTGCATCGACGTGCTGACGGCTGGCGGCTTCTGCGAAAATGTCGTCGAGCGGCGGCCGGAAATGAACCGCTGGACCTTCTATCACACACGCGGGCCTGAAGAGCGGCATCTTTGCCAGCTCGACTACATCCTGCTCTCCAGGGGACTGGCGGCGAAGAATGCCACCGCCGTTCCCGACATCATCCGCAACGGCCAGCCCTGGCGCACGATCTTTCCGGCGGGCCAGGAGGTCGAGCGCTTCCCGCGTGCCGGCTGGGACCGGCCGAAAGCGTCCGACCATTGCCCGGTGGCGATCACGCTGGACATGGCTTGATAAAGGGACTGGGGCTTGATTGGCATGAGTTTCGACCTGCCGCGCAATGTCATCCTGGCGGTCGATGCCGTCGACGTCCGGCTCGACCCCGGCCCGCATCCTTTCGCCAAGGATAATGCGGCGGCGATCGCCGAGAACTGGCAGCGCGAGATGGCAGCCAATCCCGCGCTGTTCGACGGCACGGTGGTGCTGCTGTCGCAACTTGCCTGGCGCGACAACCGCCTCGTCGGCCGCTGCCATGCGGTCAACTACTCCACCTTCATGCTCTGGCGGAAGCGGCCGGAGAATTCCGGCGCCGAGCACGCCTATGCCCATGCCGTGCTGGTGGCGGGCGACAATGCGCTGGTGGCGATCCGCATGGGGCCGCGGACGGTCAATGCCGGCCGTGTCTATTTCGCCGCCGGCTCGTTCGAGCCTGTCGATTTCCACGACGGGATGGTCGATGTCGATTTCAACATGATCCGCGAGGTGCGCGAAGAGACCGGTATCGACCTGACGGATGCCAGACGCGGCGTGCGCTGGCACGCCCTGTCGACAGCAAGCGGCACGGTGATCTTCCGCCGCTATCATGTCGATGACCCGGCCGATGAGGTCGCGCGCCGGATCTCGGCCTTCGTTGCCGCCGAAACCGATCCGGAGATCGAAGGACCGGTGATCATCCGCCACGCCGCCGACCTGCCGGAGGGGCTGTCGCCGCACATGAAGCCGCTGATCGAGTGGCATTTCGCCAACAGCTAGATTTGTCTCCGTCTTGATTCCGATCTCGCTGCTGGCGATACGCCAGACCTTCTCGTCGGGATATGTTCCCGTGTTGACCTGGGGTGGCCTGCGCGGCGGCGTTTCGGTGGCGCTGGCGCTGTCCTTGCCGGACAGCGCGGCCAAACCCGTGCTGCTGCCGCGACCTACGCGGTGGTGACCTTCTCGATCATCGTGCAGGGACTGACGATGAAATGGGTGATCGGCAGGACGACGGACCCGGCCAACGTGTAGCTTGCCCGGTTTTTCACAGGCCTTGTCGGCGCGGCGTGTGCCCGGCCGCGCAGGCAAGCGCCCCAGGGTTGGGGATAGCCGTTGAAGCTGCTGCCTATTCGTGCCGTAGCGCGTCGATCGGATCGAGCCTGGCGCCGCGCATTGCCGGGAAGAAGCCGAACACCATGCCGATCAGCGCCGAAAAGCCGACGGCGAGCAGAATGACGGCCGGGCTCGGCGCAAAGGGTATCGTCAGCGTCAGCGAGGCGAGGCCGGCCAGTGCCAGGCCGATCAGGATGCCGATGATGCCGCCGAGCAGCGACAGCACCGTCGCCTCGACCAGGAACTGGATGAGGATATGTTTCTCGTGCGCGCCGATGGCGAGCCTGATGCCGATCTCGCGGGTGCGTTCCGTGACCGAGACCAGCATGATGTTCATGATGCCGATGCCGCCGACCAGCAGGCTGACGCCGGCGACGGCGCCGAGCATGCCGGTCATCGTGGTGGTGGCGCTGGCCATGGCGTCGGCGATCTGCGTCATGTCGCGGATCGCGAAATCGCTCTCGCGGTCGGGCGTGATCCGGCGCGCGTCGCGCAAGATGTCCTCGACACGCGGCTGCAATTCGCTGGTCGGCGTGCGGTCGTCGGCGGCGATGTAGATGTTGTCGATGTCGCGGTTGCCGGCGATGCGGCGCTGATAGGCGTGCAGCGGCATCAGCACCACATTGTCCTGATCCTGTCCGAAGCCCGTATAGCCCTTGGGCTCGAGCAGGCCGATGATCTTGCAGGAGGTGCGGTTGACGCGGATGATCTCGCCCTCCGGGTCGCCGGCGCCAAAGAACTGCTGGCGCACCGTCTCGCCGATCAGGCAGACGCCGGTGCCCGAGCGGGTTTCGGAATCGCTGAACGGGCGGCCGGACACCAGCTTCCAGTCGCGTGCGTCGAGATAGGCGCTGTCGGTGCCGGTGACACCGGAGGTCAGGCTTTCGGTGCCGAAGATGACGCGGACCTGCTTCTGCGAGGCCGGCGAGATGGCGCGCGCGCCGGTCAGATGCGCGACCAGTGCGGCAAGGTCCTTCTCCGCCAGTGGCCGCACCACCTGGTCGAGCCCGCCCGGGCCGCCGGGACCGGCCGGGCGACCGGCACGGACGACCAGCAGGTTGCTGCCGAGCTTGGAGATGTCGGCCTTGACCTTCTGCGTGGTGCCGGAGCCGATGGTCAGCATCGCAATGACGGCGGCGACACCGATGACGATGCCGAGCAACGTCAGGAACGAGCGCAGTACGTTGCGGCGGATCGAGCGCAGCGAGAGGCGGACGGTTTCCCAGATCATGATCAGGCCACCTCGACATTCATGGTGTCCGAGGCGACGTGGCCGTCGAGGAAGCGGATGGTGCGCTCGGCATATTCGGCGACGTCGGCCTCATGCGTGACCATGGTGACGGTCAGGCCGAGCTCCTTGTTGAGCTTCGTCAGCAGTTCCATGATCTCATGCGTGCGGGCGGTATCGAGGTTGCCGGTCGGTTCGTCGGCGACGAGCAGCGTCGGGCGGGTGACGATGGCACGCGCGATCGCCACGCGCTGCTGCTGGCCGCCGGAAAGTTCCGCCGGCGTATGATGCTCGCGACCGACCAGGCCGACCTGGGCGAGTGCTTGCATGGCAAGGTCGCGCCGCTCGCGGGCGGCGACGCCGCGATAGATCAGCGGCAGTTCGACGTTTTCGGCGGCCGTGGTGCGCGCCAGCAGATTGTAGCCCTGGAAGACGAAGCCGACATAGAGGTTGCGCAGCATGGCGCGGCGGTTGCGGTCGAGCCGGCCGGCGTCGACGCCCATGAAGGAGTAGGTTCCGGCCGTCGGCGTGTCGAGGCAGCCGATGATGTTCATCGCCGTCGATTTGCCGGAGCCGGACGGCCCCATGATGGCGACGAATTCGCCGCGCCTGATGGCAAGGTCGACTCCGGCCAGCGCATGGACCTTGGCTTCGCCCTGGCCATAGCTCTTCCAGACCTTGTCGAAGGTGATGAGCGTCGCGCTAGCGGCCACGGCCGTCAGCTCCGCGGCTGCGAGGCGGTGATGACCTGCGCGCCTTCGTCCAGGCCGGAGGTGATCTCGGTCAGTTCGCCATCGGTCGAGCCGATCTTGACGTTGACCGGATGCGGCCGGCCGTTCTCCAGCACATACAGCGTGCGCGAGCCATCGGTCGGGGTCGTCGCCTGGCGCTGGCGGTTGCCGCCCGGACGACCCATGCGGCCGGTGAACAGGTCGCTGAGGCTCCAGCCACGCGCGGCCTGCTGCGCCGGGCGGTAGCGGAAGGCGGAGGAGGGCACGGTAAGCACGCCCTTGGCCTCCCTTGTGACGACGGAAACGGTGGCGGTCATGCCGGGCCGCAGCAGCAGCTCGTTGTTGTTGACCTCGAGCCGCGCATTGTAGGTGACGACGCCGTCTGTCGTGACCGAGGCATAGGAGATGTCGCGGATCTCGGCATCGAACGGCCGGTCGGGGAAGGCATCGACGGTGAAACGGGCATGCTGGCCTGTCTTGACGGCGCCGATGTCGGCCTCGTCGACCGCCGCCACCAGTTCCATGTTACGCAAATCGGCGGCGATGACGAACAGCACCGGCGCCTGCAGCGAGGAGGCGACCGTCTGGCCGGGGTCGACCGAGCGCGTCAGCACGATGCCGTCGATCGGGGCATAGATGGTGCTGTTGGCAAGGTCGGTCTGCTGCGATTTGAGATCGGCATTGGCGATGGCGAGATTGGCCTGGGCGCTGTCAAGCGCCGCCTTGGAGCGGTCGCGCGTCGCGGTTGCCGCCTCGAGCGACTGGTCGGTCGCCATGCCACGCTTGGTCAAGGCGGCCGCGCGCACCAGCGCGCTTTCGTTTTCGGCCAGCGTCACCGTGGCGTCCTCGACATTGGCGGCCGCCACTTTCGCGGAAGCCTCGGCCCGTTCGATCTGGACCTGCAGCTTGGCGGTGTCGAGGGCCGCCAGCACGTCGCCCTTCTTCACCTGCTGGTTCTCGTTGACCGAGACCGAGCGTATGATGCCGGAAAGCTGGCTGGAAATATCGACCTGGGTGAGCGGCTGCAGCGTGCCCGTCGCCGAAACCTGGACGGTCAGATCGGCCTTGGCGGCCGGCACGGTGGTGTAATCGATCCTGGCGGGCGTGGCCGCATACCATTGATAGAGGCCAAGACCGGCGGCAAGCACGATCAGGGTCAGTAGCGCATAGAGCCAACCACGCCGGCGCGTCTTGCGCAGACCCTGTCGGTCGAGCCCAAGCGCCGTCTCGATGGCGGAATCCGATTCCGTCTTTGGCAGATTGACAATCTGGTCCACGTCGGACCCCTATGATGCGTATGTCCCTATCTGTGCACAGATCAGGCTTACCGGTTCAAATATCAAATTAAATTTCGCCCATGTTGGGATTGAGGCAGGAATGCAAACCCG
The DNA here is from genome assembly GCF_013170705.1 of Mesorhizobium loti. Classification (NCBI taxonomy): domain Bacteria; kingdom Pseudomonadati; phylum Pseudomonadota; class Alphaproteobacteria; order Hyphomicrobiales; family Phyllobacteriaceae; genus Mesorhizobium; species Mesorhizobium loti. The sequence continues at coordinate 3,924,526 of NZ_CP033334.1, forward strand.
GAGTTACTTGCTTTACGATGTGTTTACGACCGAGCGACTGGCCGGAAACCCGCTGGCCGTGGTGTTGGATTGCAAAGGTCTGAACACGGCGGCGATGCAGGCCATCGCGCGCGAATTCAACCTGTCCGAATCGGTCTTTGTGCTGCCGCCGGACAACCCCAAGCACAAGAACCGCATCCGCATCTTCACGCCCGACTACGAAATGCCGTTCGCCGGCCATCCGACGGTTGGATCGGCAATCGCGCTTGCCGAACTGGTCGGCGAAGGCGGTGCCGGCATCTTCGTGCTGGAAGAGAACATCGGCCCGGTGCGCTGCGCCGTCAGCACGCACGATGGCAACACCTTCGCCGAGTTCGATCTGGCGAAACTGCCGGAACCGCTGAAGCTCGAGGCCGATCCGGAAGCGATCGGGGCAGCCCTTGGCCTGGCGCCGCACGAGATCGGCTTCGAGAATCACCGCGTCTCGTTCTGGTCGGCCGGCGTGCCCTATGTGACCATTCCGGTCGCCAATCTCGAGGCGGCGGGCCGCATCCGGCTGGACAACCAGGCCTGGTCGGAGCTGGCGCCGCGCAAGAGCGAATGGGCCTTCGCCAGCCCCTATGTCTATTGCCGCGAGACGGTGAACCACGAAAGCGCCTTTCATGTCCGCATGATCGTGCCCGGCACGCCGTCCTATGAGGATCCGGCGACCGGTTCTGCAGCGGCCGCCTTCGCCGGCGCCATCATGCATTTCGACGGCCCGACGGACGGCATTTCACAGTTGTGGATCGAGCAGGGGCTGGAGATGGGCCGGCCATCGCGCATCCGCCTGGAACTGACCGTGCAAGGTGGAAAACTGGCCTCGGCGCGCATTGGCGGCAACGCGGTGAAGGTGGCGGAGGGCAAGCTTTTCGTCTGATCGCATCAAGGGTTGGTCGATTTGTCGGGAAATGATTCCGGCAGGGCTAGACATGGCCGATGGTGGCGGCTATATGCCCGCCAACGCCGGTTTTTGCCGGCCGAGTGGGTGCGTAGCTCAGTTGGTAGAGCAGCTGACTCTTAATCAGCGGGTCCACAGTTCAATCCTGTGCGCACCCACCAAATATCTCAAATAAAATAGAGATTCAGGTGGGACCCGGCGAAACGATGGAATTGCCCCTCGTTTCGTGTCCGTCCAGTGCCCGCCAAAATCGGCGCCGTATATTAGACGACCGTCCCTGCCAAATTCGTCAAGAACTGCCCCCGTAAAATGGACTTCTTGCGTTTTTGGAAAGTTGGACGAGAATCACATCGATCGGGAGTCGGACAATGGACGACAGTAACGTAATCGGCGCGTTCAGCGAGGAAGACGCCGCTCGGCTTACCGGGCTGTCAATCGGCCAACTCCAACTATGGGACCGCTCGGGTTTCCTAAAACCCAGCTATGCTCCCGAGAACAGGCATCTACCTTACAGCCGGGTCTTTTCGTTCCGGGACATCGTGTCCCTGCGCGTCCTGGGACAACTGCGCAATGTGTACAAGGTCCCCATGCAGCATTTGCGCAAGGTGTCTCATACGTTGGCGCATCTGGGCGACGCCAAGTGGACTGCCACTACCCTCTACGTGCTGGGAAAACGAGTTGTCTTCACCGATCCGCGTACAAACGAGCGCAAGGAAGTGGTCAGCGGTCAACGTGTTTTCGATATCCCCTTGAAAGTCGCAATCTCCGACACCCGGAAGGCGATTCAGAATCTCAATGTCCGCAGCGCCACTGAGACGGGAAATATCGTCCAGGCGAAGTTCGTCATGCAGAACGAGCCGGTATTTGAAAGAACCCGAATTCCAGTGGCTGCCGTGCAGAGATATTTAGCCGCGGGCTATTCTAGTGACGCCATAATAAGGGAATTTCCGCTGCTGACGGTTGAGGACGTCAATGCAGCGAAGACGTTCACTATCCCCGCTAGCGCGGCCTAGCCCATATGGCAAAGCGGCCGGTATTCGCATTTATGACCGATGTGAATGTGCCGGACTCAGTAGGGGATTTTCTATCTAGCCAAGGGCACGACGTGGCTCGGGTCCGTGATTTTATGGCCAGCAATTCTCCGGATCCTGTGGTTGCTCAAGCCGCTATGGAGGCCAACCGAATCCTCATTAGTTGGGATCGGGACTTCAACCAACAGCGGTTTTTGACGCCACGTTTCGATCGCCTCAGTCGCGTCGGGTTTTCATGCCCGGAACCGGAAGGCGCGGCACGCTTAAAGCAGGTGCTCGATCTGTTCGAATTCGCGATCAAGCGGGCCAAGGGCAAACCTGTCGCCATTCGGATTGGGCGTGACAAATTGCAGGTGAAATGCTGACGACGCGCGAGGGATGGCCTGAAGCAGCAGTCGCAGGGGGCGAACCTTGCTTGCTAATTGCCCTTGGTCTGTTTGGAGGGGTCAAAAGATGTCTGTCGAGGAAAGTCTTCGGGCGTTTGATCGTGATACAGACTTGGTTTGCCGCACGTTAGGCTACACGCTTGCCATTCGAGAGCGCGCAAACGGCGATGCAGCGACGTTGGAAAAGCTCCAGAAAAACGGTCTGTTCTGGACTGATTATGAGCAACTAGCGCTCACTACTATCATAATCAGCTTAGGCCGCATATTCGATGTCCAAAAGCAGGCACATAGCGTGCAGCGGCTACAGGAAGAACTCAGATCAGATTTGAGATACTTCGACAAAAACTCACTTGCGGCCAGGAAGAAGGCTTACAGCTCCAACACCGATTGGCTGGACGATTATATGAAAAGCGTCCACGAGCTCAACGCGTCCGATCTGGATTCTATAGCTAAAGAGATTGGCAGAGCAGAATCCCTTTGGAAAAAGTGCAAGCCAATGAGGGACCGCGTTCTTGCGCACGATCAAGCGCAAGCTAAGGACGCTCGGACTAAGATTTTCACATCCGTAACCTACGAAGATATCATCGGCGTTGCGCAGGCGCTGACAAACGTTGGCAATGCGCTATTTCAGGCTGAGGTTAACGGCAGGCAGCCGCAATTTGGCCAAGACACCAACATGGTTGCATTTCGAGTGGGCCGAGAAGCAGCAAACGCGATCCTCGAACAACTCGCATAAAGTGTTTGCTCTCGTATTCGCTGTGTCGTCTGGGTAGCCGCTGATGAATAGTCAGTCGGTATCGTCTATTTCTCCGAGACCCCAGCCTCGGCAAAGCTCGCCATTCTCGCATGACACTCCAGTGCCGAGCGCACGATGTTGACGGCGAGGCAGGCGCCGGAGCCTTCGCCGAGCCTCATGCCGAGATCGAGCAATGGCGGCAGGCTGAGGGCTTCGAGCAGCCCGCGATGGCCCGATTCGGCCGAGACATGAGCCGCGATCGTGTGCGCGAGCCCCGTCGGGTGCAGCCTTGCCAGCGGGGCCGCGGCGGCGGTGCAGACGAAGCCGTCGAGCAGCACGGGTATGCCGAGATGGCGGGCGGCGAGCGTGGCGCCGAAGATGGCGGCGAGTTCGCGGCCACCAAGGGCGGCGGCAACGCCCAGCGGATCGGCGAGGGTGGCGGCGTGGCGCTTGAGGCCGGCCTCGATGGCGACCACCTTGCGCTTCAGGCCGGCATCGTCGACGCCGGTGCCGCGCCCGGTCCATTTTTCGGCGCCGCCGCCGAACAGGGCGGCCGAGATGGCGGCCGCCGGCGTGGTGTTGCCGATGCCCATTTCGCCGAAGCAGATCAGGTCGAGATCTTTCGTCACCGCGTCGTAGCCGGCCGAGACGGCGGCGAGGAAGGCTTTCTCGTCCATTGCCGGCACTTGCGTGAAATCGCCCGTCGGATGGTCGAGGTCGAGCGGGATGACATCGAGTTCGGCGCCGGCGATGCGGGCGAGCTGGTTGATGGCGGCCCCGCCGCCGGCGAAGTTCGCCACCATCTGCACGGTGACTTCCGATGGGTAGGCCGACACACCTTGTGCGGTGACGCCGTGATTGCCGGCGAAGACGAACACTTTCACGCGGTCGAGTTTCGGCATGTCGCGGCCCTGCCAGCGCGCCAGCCATGCGGCGATGGTCTCCAGCCGGCCGAGGCTGCCTTGCGGCTTGGTCAGCGTGTCCTGGCGGCGGGCGACGGCTTTTGCTGCGGTATCGCTGCCGGCCGGGAGATCGAGGCAGGCGGCGCGCAATTCATCAAGAGATTTGAAGGGCATGGGGGCAAGGTCTCCGGAAAGGAATCAAGGGGAATCAGGCCAAGGGGATCAAGAGAGCGCGACGGAAGCGACAAGAAGCACCGCGACTTCGCTGACCTGTTGCAAGGCGCCGATCGTGTCGCCGGTCTGGCCACCGATCTGGTTGAGGCAAAGGGCATGGAAGGCGGCAAACAGCAGGCCGAGCAGGATGAGCGCGGCGATGGCGCCGCCGAGCCCGAGGAGAAGAAGCGGGATCGCGCCAAGCACGGCGCCGGCGATGGCGATTTCCTGCGAGACCGTACCGGCACCCGCCGACAGGCCATCGGACCGTGCCGGCGGCAACAGGTGCATGAACGCGCCAAGCACACCGCGCGAAGCGGCGTGGGCAGCCACGAGAGCGAAGAGGGCCTGCGTGGGGTCGACGAATTCCGAAAGCACGTTCCAGCGGATCAGCAACGACAGGGTCAGGGCTGCCGCACCATAGGCACCAATGCGGCTGTCGCGCATGATGTCCAGCTTGCGGCCGCGCGATTTGCCGCCGCCAAAGCCGTCGGCGACGTCGGACAGCCCGTCCTCGTGCAGGCAGCCGGTGGTGATAACGGTTGAAACAAGGGCAAGGGCGGCCGCCGGGCCCATGGCAAGGCCAAACCGTTCCGCCGTGGCAAAGACGATGGCGCCGATCAGGCCGACGACGAGACCGGCGACCGGCGCCGCCCAGATCGCGGCGGCAAGGCCGCGGCCGCGAAAATCGTGGATGGGCAGAGGCAGGCGGGTGAAGAAGACCAGGCAGAGCGCCATGTCGTCGAGGATTTGCCGAGGCGAAAGGGTCAAATTCGGGAGCTTCATGCGCCGCCCCTCGCTATCGCATGGAAGAAGGTGCCGCTGACATGGCCGCGCCGATAGCCGGAGGCGCCGATCGGATTGCCCTGACCATCGGCGAGGTCGGCCAGCGGCTCGTCATTGCCGGTTGCCGTCATCTGCGCATAGTGGAATTCGTGGCCCCGGATCAACGCGCCCTGCACGCCCAGCGGGCAATCGGCGCGCAGTCGCGCCTCGCGGTAGCCAAGGTTCATCTTCCGCCTTGCAAAACTGGTGGAATGGCCAAGCAGGCCAAGCATTCCGTGCGTTTCGCCCGAGGCATCTTCCAGCGCCTGGCCAAGCACCATGAAGCCGCCGCACTCGCCATGCACGGGCTTGGTCGCGGCGAAGCGCGCCATTCCGGCCTTGAAAGTCTCCGACGCCGCGAGCCGGCCGGCGTGAAGCTCGGGATAGCCGCCGGGAAGCCAGCAGACGTCACAATCCTCGTCGGGCGCCTCGTCGGCGAGTGGCGAGAACGGAACGATTTCCGCGCCCGCCTTGCGCCAATAGCTGGCGACATGCGGGTAGAGGAAGGTGAAGGCGGCATCTTCCGCAAGGGCTATCCGCTGCCCGGGCGGCTGCAGCGCCTCGTCGAAGCCGCCTTCCGCCGGGGTGAGGGGCGTTGCCAGCGCCATGACCGCGTCGAGGTCGAGCGACTTCTCCGCCATGTTGGCAAGGCGGTCGAGATGCGCCATCAGATCATCATACTCGCCGGCCTGGACGAGACCGAGGTGCCGCTCGGGCAGGTTCAGGGTGGGGTCGCGCAAGATGGCGCCGACGACAGGCAGGCCGATCGCCTCGATCGCATCGCCGGAGAGCCGGCGGTGGCGCTCGCTGCCCAGCCGGTTGAGCACGACGCCGGCCATGCGCACATCCGGATCGTAAGTGGCAAAACCCTTGGCGACGGCCGCCGCGGTGGTCGACTGGCCGGACACGTCGAGCACAAGCAGCACCGGCAGGCCGTAGAGCCGGGCGAGATCGGCCGCCGAACCGGTTCGCCCCCGCGCGGCCGGAATGCCGTCGAACAGGCCCATGGCGCTTTCGAGGATGACAAAATCAGTATCGTCAGCCGCTTGTGCGGCGAGGGCGTTGAGCAGCGATGGCGGCATCGCCCAGCTGTCGAGATTGACGCCGGACAGGCCCGTGGCGGCCGTGTGGAAACCAGGATCTATATAGTCGGGTCCGGATTTGGCGCCCCGCACCTTCAGCCCGCGTCGGGTGAGCGCGCGCAGAATGCCGATGGTGACGCTGGTCTTGCCCGAGCCGGAGCGCGGGGCGCCGATGATGATGGCGCGGGCCGTCATGCCTTGCCCGCCAATGCGGCGCGCATGGCGACGATGCCACCGACGACGATCAGTGCCGGCGAGGCAAGGCCGGCGGCGGCCACTTCCTCGGCAATGGTGGCGAGCGTGGCGACGACGGTTCGCTCCCGCGGTGTCGTCGCGGCGACGATCACCGCCGCCGGCGTCGAGGGCGCCAGCCCGCCGTCGAGCAGCGCTGCCGCGATCAGCGGCAGGTTCGCCATGCCCATATAGACGACAACCGGCTGGCCGGTGCGGGCGATTGCCGCCCAGTCGATGTCGTCGTCGGTGCCGGCGGCGTGGCCGGTCGCCAGGATCACCGCCTTGTTGATGCCGCGCATGGTGGCCGGGATGCCGGTTGCGGCCAGCGCGCTGAGGCCGGATGTCAGGCCGGGTAAAACCCGGAAAGGGATAGCTTCGCGCGCGAGCGCCAGGGCCTCTTCGCCGCCACGGCCGAAAATATAGGGATCGCCGCCTTTCAGCCTGACGACGCGGCGGCCTTCGCGCGCCAGCCGAACCAGAAGAGCGGTGATATCGTCCTGCTTCATCGAAGGCTGGCCGCCGCGTTTGCCGGCGTAGAACAGTTCGGCTGCCGATGCCACCGCCACGACATCGGGTGAGACCAGCGCATCATAGACCAGCGCATCCGCCTCGGCCAAGGCCGCCAGGACTTCCAGGGTCAGGCAGCCGGGGTCGCCGGGGCCGGCGCCGGCCAGCCAGACATGGCCCGGTTCCAGCGAACGCGGCTTGAAGTTCAGCCGGGCAAGCGCCTGTTCGAGCGTGGCGTGTTCGCCTGTGTTCCTGGTGCTGCCGCTCACAATCCGTCCCGTCCGCGAAAACGCCGCTGATAGTGGGCGTCGTACAATGAACTCTCGCCAAAGCCTTCCGCCGCAAGCGAGCGGCCGACGAAGATGATCGCCGTACGCTCCATCGGATCGGCGGCAAGCTGCGCCTCGATCGTTTCCAGCGTCCCCGTCAGCACGCGCTCATCCGGCCACGAGGCCCGGAAGACGATCGCCACCGGACAATCGCCGCCATAATGCGGCGTCAATTCGGCGACGACACGGTCGATGGCGTGGATGGCGAGATGGATGGCCAGCGTGGCGCCGGTGCGGCCGAAGCCGGCCAGCGTTTCGCCGGGCGGCATTTTCGAGGCGCGGCCGGAGATGCGGGTCAGCACCAGGCTTTGCGCCAGTTCGGGAATGGTCAACTCGCGGCGCAGCGCCGCCGCGGCCGCGGCGAAGGAAGGAACGCCCGGCGTCAGCGTGTAAGGGATGCCGTGTTTTTCCAGCCGGCGGATCTGCTCGGCGACCGCACTCCAAACCGACAGGTCGCCGGAATGCAGCCGCGCTACATCATGGCCGGCCTTGTGGGCCTCGACATAGGCGGCCTCTATCTCATCGAGCGACATCGGCGCGGTGTCGATCAGTTTGGTCCCGGGCGCGCAATGCTGCAGCAATTCGGGTGCGACGATGGAGCCGGCATGCAGGCAGACCGGACAGCTTGCCAGGAGCTTGGCACCGCGCAGCGTGATGAGGTCGGCGGCACCCGGACCGGCACCGATGAAATGAACGGTCATGGCGCGTCTCCGCTGATGGCGATGGCGCAGGTGACCGGGCCAAGCACGGTGCGAGGGCCAAGCAGTTTCGCACCGGCCCCGGCAACGGCGAGGGCCGCCGCTTCGGAAACCGAGGGCGTGCCGGCCAGTTCCTGCGAGAGGCTGGAATGGCTGAGCGTGCCTGGCGAGGCGGCTTGAAGCGCTGCGTCATCGACGATGACAACCGGGAGGTTCAGCGAGCGGCCAGCGGCGGCGATCGCGTCTTCATCCTTCTTGAGCGCCGCGGTGGCCAGTGCCGAAAGCGCCGTCATTGCCAGCCCATGCGCTTCAAGCGCGGTTTCAATCGCGGCAAGCACGTCCTCGACGCCAACGCCTTTGCGGCTGCCGATGCCCGCGACCATCATGGCTTCACCCAGTTCCATTGCGTGACAGGCATGGCTGGCCGCCATGCCTGCATCGAACCGACCGGTGAGGCGCGCGAAATGTCTATCCGGGTAAGATCGCCGCCCAGTTTCAGGTGCTGGGCGAGAAGCAGCGTTTCCATCTCCAGTGTCACGGCATTGGCGACCAGACGGCCACCGGGGCGCAGCGCCTTGATGGCAGTGTTCAAGACGCCGGTGTCGCTGCCCCCGCCGCCGATGAAGATAGCGTCCGGCATCTCCAGCCCGGCAAGCGCCTTTGGCGCGTTGCCTTCCACCACCACCAGGCCCGGAACGCCGCAGGCGGCGGCATTGCGGTGGATGCGAGCGGCGCGGCCCGGGTCGGCCTCGATGGCGATGGCGCGCATCAAGGGGTGGGCGAGCATCCACTCGATGCCGATCGAGCCGGAGCCGGCGCCGATGTCCCACAGCAACTCGCCGCGCCTGGGCGCCAGTGTCGACAAGGTGACAGCGCGGATTTCGCGCTTGGTGATCTGGCCGTCATGGTCGAACAGATGATCGGCAAGGCCAACCGTGAGTGGCAGAACACGGCCTTGCGGGTTCGAATCAATTTCGACGGCCAGCACGTTGAGCGGATTGACGTTTTCGAGGTCGAAGGCATCGGCGCGTGCCACGCGCTGTTTCTCGTTCGGCCCGCCCAAAGCCTCCAGGACCGTCAGCCGCGATGCGCCGAAATCGAGTTCTGTGAGCAGGCGGGCAATTGCCGCCGGCGCGTCGCCGTCCGATGTCAGCGCCAGGATGCGCGCATTGGGCTGCAGCAGCGGCCGGATCAGGTCGAGCGGCCGGCCATGCAGCGAGACGGTCTCGATGTCCTGCAGTGCCCAGCCAAGGCGGGCGGCGGCCAGCGAGACGGCCGACGGCGCCGGGATGACATGCATCTCACGCGGCTCGACCTTGCGGGCGAGGGTGGCGCCGACGCCATGGAAAAAAGGATCGCCGGAGGCGAGCACGCAGACTTTGCGGCCCGCCAGCGCCAGCACGTCAGCCATCCCGGCATCGAAGGGCACCGGCCAGGGGCGCGGCTCGCCCTTGGCGAAGGACGCGACCAGCGCCAGATGGCGCTTGCCGCCGAAGATGAACTCCGCGTCGGCGATCCGCTGCTTGGCCTCGTCGCCGAGACCCGCTAAACCGTCCTCGCCGATGCCGATCACCGTCAGCCATTTCGACGCATAGCCGGCTCCGCGCGGACTTTCAGCAGGCATGATGACCCACCGTATCCTGATCCTCGGCGGCACCACGGAAGCCCGGCAACTGGCTGGAAAGCTGGCGGTACGCGCTTCGGTCACGCTGTCGCTGGCTGGTCGCACCGAAAGCCCCGTGGCGCAAGGCGTGCCCGTGCGAACCGGAGGGTTTGGCGGCGCCGATGGCCTGGCCGCCTACCTCGAGGAGACAAGCACCGACCTGCTGATCGACGCCACGCATCCCTATGCGGCGCGAATCTCCGCCAATGCCGCGCAGGCGGCGCGCGCGGCCGGCGTGCCGATCTTGGCCCTGCGCCGTCCGGGCTGGGAGCCCATCGAAGGCGACCGCTGGACTGATGTCGATAGCGTCACCGAAGCCGTGCAGGCACTTGGACCGGCACCGCGCCGCGTCTTCCTGGCGCTTGGCCGACAGGAGGTGGCGGCCTTCGAAGCCGCGCCCCAGCACCATTACCTCATCCGCAGCGTCGATCCGGTCGAGCCGAAGCTCGCCGTGCCCGACGCCGACTACCTGCTGGCGCGCGGTCCGTTCCGCGAAGCTGACGAGCGAGCGCTGCTGGAAAGACACAGCATCGACGGTGTCGTGTCCAAGAACAGCGGCGGCGCCGCCACTTACGGCAAGATTGCCGCCGCGCGGGCGCTTGGTGTCGAGGTGATCATGGTCCGCAGGCCAATGTTGCCGGAGGTGCCTTCGGCTGAAACCGTCGAAGCGCTGGCCGCGATTGTCAACCAATTCGGGGCCGATCATTTTGTCGAACCCGATGCCGAACGCGGCGTGTAGACCAGCGCCGGCTTGTCCGCGCGCTTGATGATCCGGGTTTCCGGCGACCCGATGATGATGCAGGTCGCCATGTCGGCCTTTTGCGCATCGACGTCGGCCAGCAGATAAACCTCGATGCGCTCGTCCGGACGGCCGGTGGCGCGGCCGAAGATGACCGGCGTGGTGCCGGGCAGGATCGCGGTCAGGCATTCGAAAGCGCGGCCAAGCTGCCAGGGGCGGGCCTTGCTGATGGGGTTGTAGAGCGCGATGACGAAGCCTGCGCCGGCCGCCGCCAGCAGGCGCAGTTCGATCAGGTCCCACGGCTTCAAATTGTCGGACAGTGAGATGGCGCAGAAATCATGGCCGAGCGGTGCGCCGATGCGGGCGGCGACCGCCAGCATGGCGGTGACGCCGGGCACCACGGCAACGTCGATAGCCCGCCATTCAGCCGGGCCGGCCTCGATTGCCTCGCAAACCGCGGCCGCCATGGCAAAGACGCCGGGATCACCGCCGGAAACCACGGCGACGTCGTGGCCTTCCGCGGCCTTGGTCAAGGCGTCCTTGGAGCGGGCGAGTTCCTCACGGTTGTCGGAGGCAACGCGAGTCTGGTCCGGGCGCAGGTCCAGCCGGTCGAGATAGGGCTTGTAGCCATAGAAGAACTTCGCCTCGGCCACGGCGCGGCTTGCTTGCGGCGTGACCTGATCGGCATTGCCGGGCCCGAGGCCGATGACGGTCAGGCGGCCGCTCATGCCTGTGCTCCCAATGCCCCTGGCCGGCCGGACCAGCCGGCGACCAGCACGATGGCGAAATAGGGGGCCTTGTCGTCCTGCTTGTCGGCGAGCTTCATCGAGACGCTGCCGGCCATGGTGCCGCGCTCGACATAGACGGCGCGCGTCAGCTTGCCGGTGGCTTCGAGCGCCCGCCTGATCTTGGGCAGGTTGCGGCCGACCTTCATGATGACGGCGGCATCGGTGTCGGCCAGGCGACGCGTCAGCTCGAACTCGCTCATCGTGCCGGGCAAAACCGTCAGCACGTCGTCGCCCTGGACGATCGGCACACCGGTCTGCGACCAGCAGCCGGACATTGCGGTGACGCCTGGAATGACTTCGGTCGCGAAGCGATGGGCGAGGCGGACATGCAGATGCATGTAGGAGCCGTAGAACAGCGGGTCGCCTTCGGACAGGACGGCAACCATCCTACCGGCGTCGAGGTGTTCGGCGACCTTTTCGGCCGACTCCTCGTAGAAACCGGTGATCTGCGATCGGTAATCGTCGTGATCCTTGTCGATCTCGGTGGTCACGGGATAGAGCAGCGGCAGTTCCAGCATATCCGGCCGGAAGCGTGCCTCGACGATGGCGCGCGCGTTGCTGTTGTTGCCGCGCTTGGCGAAGTAGGCGACGACATCGGCCTCGGCCAAGGCGCGCGCGGCCTTCAGCGTCAACAGTTCTGGATCGCCGGGACCCGTGCCGACGCCGACAAGTCGGCCTTTGGGGAGCGCGTTCACAGGCCGGGCCTCGCCAATGAATTGAGCGCGGCGGCCGTCATGGCGCTGCCGCCAAGCCGGCCACGCACGATGGCATAGGGCACGCCATAGGAATTCTCGGCCAATGCATCCTTGGATTCGGCGGCACCGACGAAGCCAACCGGCATGCCGATGATGGCCGCCGGCTTCGGCGCGCCGTCGCGCAATTTTTCCAGGAGATAGAACAGTGCGGTCGGCGCATTGCCGATGGCGACGACCGAACCGGCCATGCGCTCGCCCCACAGGTCGATCGCGGCGGCCGAACGGGTGTTGCCGATCGCTCTGGCGATGTCGTGCGTGCGCGGATCGCGCAGCGTGCAGATCACTTCGTTGCCGGCCGGCAGCCGGGCGCGGGTGACGCCATGCGAGACCATTTCGGCATCGCAGAAGATCGGCGCGCCGGCGGCGAGTGCCTGGCGCGCGGCGGTGACGAAATCAGGCGAGAAAACGAAATGGCTTGATGCTTCGACCTGGCCGCAGGCATGGATCATGCGGATGGCGACATCGGCCTCGGCGTCCGAGAAGCGCTTGAGGTCGGCTTCGGCGCGGATAATGGCGAAGGAGCGCTCGTAGATCGCCGTGCCGTCGTGAATGTAGTCGTAGGCGGCCATGCTCATTTCCGTTTTTTAGTTTGGGCCTGTCGGTAAGTCTCGGCGATTGCCGCCAGCCCGAGCCTTGTGAGGCAAGCAGCGGCGGTCTCGTCCTGAAATCGTTCGCTGCGGATCACCGCCGCGACGCGACTGAAGCCGCGCGCGGCGTCATAGCCCGGCCTGTAGCCGGCAGGAAGAGCCTTTGCCGTCGCGTTCACGACAAGTCCGGCTCCATTTTCGCCGCCGACGATCGTGAGCGTCGCCGGGCCGGGATGCGCGCAGCCCTTGGCGCAGCCGGAAATGTGCAGGGTGAAGTCGAGAATGTCCGCGTTTTCGGCGGCGATCGTCTCGGCGATGTCACGCGTGGCGATGCGGCCGGAGGCGCAGGCCGGCGTGCCGGGGCAGGCAGCGATGCGGGTGCGCGGATCGGTGTGGCAGGTGACGAAGTCGAGGGCGGCGGCGGCTTGCTGGAGGCGATGGTTCGCTGACTGTGGTTGGCCGAGGAAGAGCAAGGCGCGGCCCGGGGCGAGGCGGATTTCGGTGGTGCCCAGCGTGAGGGCGCTTTGCGTGAGAGCGATGAGCTTCTCGGCTGGCATACTGCCGTAGGGGAGAGCAATGCCGAGGGCGAAAGTGTCGCCGGCCAAAGGGAAAAGGCCGATAGGTTTGCGCGAGGCGCCCCCCTCTGTCCTGCCGGACATCTCCCCCACGAGGGGGGAGATCGGCTGCCCTGCCGGCGGCGTTGTTCTTGCGAAAGCGGACGTGTGCTGAGCCGTTTCGGCGTTGGAAATGGGCGAGGCCGAGCACGAATGAGCAATCTCCCCCCTTGTGGGGGAGATGTCCGGCAGGACAGAGGGGGGCGCCACAGAATGCCAGCCTGCGAGAGATACCAATTGCCTCTCCGACAAATCCCTCGCATGCGCTTCGCGGCCCTTTTCAGCGACCATCCTGAGCGTAGCGACGGCTATGTCTCTAGCGGCATCCGCATCGACTGTTGCCAGCACCTTCGCGTTTCGGCCGTCACCGGCAACCGATACGCTCCAGACGATGTCGTTGTCGGCTCGCATCGCCTTCAGCCGCACATCGGCCGTCACCGCATCCATCGTCAGTTGTCCGCCACCGTCGACAATCACCGACATCTTCGGCCCCAGCCGTTGCGTCAGCCCGGCGTCCTCGACCGCCACCCTGATCCGCTCCGCCAACGGTCGCGGCTCGGCGATCTCCTGCGGATCGATGCCCGCCAGCGGTCCTGTCTCCACCGGCACGCCGGTCCGCACCGCAATGCCCAGCGCATCGACCTCCGCCGCTAGCAGTGCCGCGCTCTCCGCTGTCAGGCCGCGTATCTGCAGACTACCCCGCGCCGTCACCTCCATGATGCCGTTGCCATGCCGCTGGGCGGAGTCCGCCAGCTCGATCAAGAGCTTCGGCGTCAATCCTTCAAAAGATGGGGCTCCGGCAACCGGGTTGAGCCGCACCAGCAGCCCATCGCCGGTCTGCATTGGTGTCGACAGGGCCGGACAGGCGCCCCGGCGCGAGAAGGCGTTCATGCCGCCACTCCCAGCGCCTCTGCCTCGGCAATCAGCGCCGCGAGATCGTCGTCGATGGAATTGCGCAAGGGATGCCAGAGGCCGCGCCGTCGCGCGGAGAGAAAACGCTCGGCGATGACCTTCGCGGCGGCCGGGTTTTCGCGCAGGATGAAGGCGCGAACTTCCGCGTCGCCAACATAGGCGTCGTGCACGGCCTCGATCAGCGCGCCCGAAATGGCATGGGTGGTCTCGGCGAAGCCGACCAGCCGGTCGACCGTCTCGGCGAATTCGGAGGCGCCGCGCGGGCCGTGCCGCATCTGTCCGGCGATGAAACGCGCATTGACGGCGCGGGCGCGTACCACCCGCGAGACGGCCTCGCCGACCGAACGCGGCTTCGGCTTTTGCGGGTCTGTCGTGTCGAGGACGATGACGTCGGCATTCCGGCCGAGCGCTGCAAGTGCTGCCGAAAAGCCGCCGATGAAGGCGACGTCGGCGGAGCCTTCGAGAATGTCGCGGCCGGGGTCGTCGCCGGTGTGGACCAGAAGATCGGCTTCGGCGATGCGGGTTTCGAACGCGCCGGGCACCGAGACGCCTTCGCCGCCGGCACCGCCATAGGCATGCGAGGTGGCGTCGAGATAGGCGCGGCCGATTTCTTCGCGCGCTGCCCAGTCGCCGCTCGACAGGAGGTCCTCGACGCCGGCGCCGTAAGTGCCGGGCGAGGTGCCGAAAATGCGTGGGCTGATCTTGCCATCCGCTCGGGTCCGGGCCGCGAGCGGGTTTTCCGAATCCTCCTCGTCGCGCGCGGCGACGGCATTGGCGGCGGCGTCGATCAGCGCGATCTGGGTCGGGAACATGTCGCGGAACAGGCCCGATATGCGCCAGGTGACATCGACGCGCGGGCGGCCGAGCGTTGCCGGCGGCAGCACCTCGATGCCGGTGATGCGGCCGGTGGCGGCATCCCATTGCGGCCGGCAGCCCATCAGCGCCAGGCCTTGCGCGATTTCCTCGCCGCCGGTGCGCAGCGAGGCCGAGCCCCAGAGGTCGATCACCAGAGAGCGCGGCCAGTCGCCATGCGTTTGCATATAGCCGCGCACGACCTCTTCCGCCGCCGCCTTGCCCAGGTCATAGGCGGTCGGTGTCGGCATGGTGCGTGGATCCGACGTGAACAGGTTGCGGCCGGTGGGCAAAACATCGGAGCGCCCCCGCGCGGGCGCGCCGGCCGGTCCGGCCTTGACGTGGCGGCCATCGAGCGCGGCGAGCAGCGCCGACCTTTCAGCCTCGGCACTTTGGCGGCGCATGGCGTCAGGCTCACCATCGGGCGCGCGGCCGTAGATATGCAACCCATCCTTGATGGCGAAGTCCTTGAGGTCGCAGAGCCAGGCGTCGATGCGGCGCAGCGCCTCGTCGGGCGCGTCGGTCCTGGCGACGCCGGCTTCGGCGGCGAGGCCGGTCTTTTGCGCGGTGTCGACGATCAGCTTTGCCAGGCGGTCGCGGCGGCGGCGGTCGAGGCCATCTGCCTGGGCATATTCGTCAACCAGCCGTTCGAGTTTGTGCTGGTCGTCGTCCAGTCCCGCGCCGGCCAGCGGCGGCGGCAAATGGCCGAGCGTGACGGCGGCGATGCGCCGCTTGGCTTGCGCTGCTTCGCCTGGGTTGGAGACGATGAAGGGGTAGATGACGGGCAAGGGACCGGTGACGATCTCGGGAAAGCAGCTTTGCGAGAGTGCAACCGTCTTGCCCGGCAGCCATTCCAGCGTGCCGTGGGCGCCGACATGGATGAGCGCATGGACGCCGAGGGATTTGCGCAGCCACAGGCCAAACGCGATCAGGGCGTGGCGCGGGGGGAGCGTCGGGTCGTGATAGTCGGCGCGGCGGTCGGCGGAGCGGCCGCGGTCGGGGGCGAGGGCGACAGTAATGTTGCCGAAGGTGGCGGCGCGGAAGGGGAAGCTTGCTGAGATCGTTTGTGAAGGTCTGTGCGCCTGGCGCAACCCTGCCTCGTCTTCTGCCTTGCCCCAAGCGCCTTCGACCCCTGCGATTGCCGCAACCGGCAACTCTGTCGAGAAGGCAATATAGTTGTCTAACGTCAATCCAGTATCGCTGACTTCCAGAAAATCCAGCAGCGCGCGCGGCGTTTGCGGAATCCCTTCAACGGCATAGCCCTGTCCCTTCAGGTCATGCAGCATGGCCAGCACGCTCGACGGCACATCGAGGCCGACAGCATAGCCGGTACGGCCGGGAGCACTGGGATAGTCGGGGATCAGGATAGCCAGCCTGCGCTCGGCTCGAGGCGTCTCCCGCAGCTTGATGAAGGCCGCGACGCGGTCGGCCACCTGCGCCACGCGATCCGGCTCCGGCCGGTTGACGAAGGCACGGTGGCCGAGTGCCGGATCGACATCGCTTTCGCCCTTGAAGGAAATCGCGCCGGCGAGGATGCGGCCGTCCAGTTCTGGCAGCACGACATGCATGGCGAGGTCGGCGGGCGCCAGGCCGCGCTGGTTGTTTTCCCAGACGTCGCGGCGGGTGGTGGCGACGATGGCCTGGAAGACGGGCACACCGGCACGGTCGAACAGGGTTTCGACGCCGGGCTCGGCGCCTGACGCGAAGGCGGTCGCGGTGAGGATGGCGGCGGGCTTCAGTACGGCGAACGCGGTTTCCACAAAGGCCAGTGACGCCGGGTCTTTCAGGCTGGAGACGAAGATGGGGACCGGGAGCATGCCGCGTTGGCGCAGCGCTTCGAAAAGAGCATCGATCGGCGCAACATCGGCAGCCAGAAGCATCGAACGGTAGAACAGGATCGGCACGACCTTTCCCTCCCCCTCGAGGGGCGGGTGGCCCGCAGGGTCGGATGCGGCCGGTACGACCGGGTGTGGCGTTTCTTGAGGTCGGCGCACTTCAGAGCGTCGGCGCGCTGTGGAGAGGCCACTCCCAGCCTGCGGCCGGACCCTCCCCTCGAGGGGGAGGGGGACGACGCCGCGTGTGGGCTCGTAGTAGCCGGCTTTTGGCACTGCCACCGGCTCAACAACGGCCGCATCCTGGCCCGCCAGCCGCGCCAGCCTCTGCACCAGCGCGCTCATATTGGCCGGGCCGCCTTCGCGGAAATAGCCGAGCAGCGCGTCCAATTCCTGGCGCGGCAGCGTCGAGGCTTCGATCAGCCTGAGATCCTCGTCGTGGCTTTCACCGGGAAGCAGCGCCAGTTTTATGCCGCGCTCGCGGGCGATCGAGGCCAACTGGTCGCAGCCATAGCGCCACCAATCGTGGCCGCCGAGGATGCGCACCAGGATGATCTTGGCGTGGCGGGCGACGCCGTCGACCCAGAGGTCGACGGACATGGGATGGCGAAGGTCGCGCAATGCCGCCAGCCGCATCGAGGGCAGGCGGCCGGCATCGGCCTTCCACGCCGCCGCCAGCCCGGCAAGATCGCTGTCGGTGAAGGACAGCGCCACGATATCCGCCGGCGTCTGCCGCAGATCGACCGGCTCGGCGAGGTCGTCGAGCGAGGCGGAGGTCGTGGTGAGGATATGCATCGCGGCCCGTGTCTGAAAATCAGCCGGCGAGTATACGCTCGATTGCCGGGCGGTTCAGCCCCTTGAGGCCGATGACGACCAGGCGCGAGCGGCGGTCGTCCTCGGCCGTCCAGGCGCGGTCATAGTAATGATTGACGCGCGGGCCGACGGCCTGCAGGAGGAGCCGCATCGGCTTGCCGCCGACCTCGACGAAACCTTTCACACGCAACACATTTTCTTCTTCGGCGACAGTGGCGACGCGCCTTGCCAGCTCGTCCGGATTGGCGATCGAAGGGATGTCGACGATGAAGGTGTCGAAGTCGTCGTGCTCGTGGTCGAAAGCGCCGTCATGATGGGATTTGCGGTTCTCGATATCGTCCTCGACGGCGAGACCGAGCCCGAGCAGTATGGAAGGGTCGACCTTGCCGTGCGAGGTCGGCACGATCTTCACGGCGCGGGCGGAATGTTCGTTGACGATGGCGTTGGCCCGGGCCGAACCGGCGGCGTCCATCAGGTCGCTCTTCGACAGTATGATCAGGTCCGCGCAGGCGATCTGATCCTCGAACACTTCCTCGACCGGGTCGTCATGGTCGAGGCTCTCATCCCCGGCGCGCTGCGCTTGCAAGGCGTCCATGTCGTTGGCGACGCGGCCTTCGGCCAAAGCAGGGCCGTCGACCACGGCGATCACGCCATCGACCGTCACGCGGCTCTTCACCGTCGGCCACTGGAACGCCTGGACCAGCGGCTTGGGCAGAGCGAGGCCCGAGGTTTCGATCAGGATGTGGTCGACCTTCGGCGTCAGCGACAGGATCTGGTCCAGCGCCGGCACGAAATCGTCGGCCACGGTGCAGCAGATGCAGCCATTGGCCAGTTCGACGATGTTCTCCTCGGGGCAGGTGTCGATGCCGCAGCCTTTCAGGATTTCGCCGTCGATGCCGATGTCGCCGAACTCGTTGACGATGATGGCAATGCGCTTGCCGCCAGCGTTTTCCAGGAGATGGCGAACCAGCGTCGTCTTGCCGGCGCCCAGGAAGCCGGTGACGACGGTGCAGGGGACGCGGGAGAGATTGCCGGTCGAATTTGGGGCGCTCATGATCAATCCTTCAACAGGTCGAGGGGAGGAATGCGGGCCACGAGGCCGCGCTTGAGGGAATCGGGCCGGCCACGCCATGGAATGAGGCCGTCCGTCGAGGTGGCGAAGAGTTTGGCGCCGGTGACGAGGTCGGCGCCGCTGGCCGCGGTCAGGTCGCCGAACACATAACTCCAGCAGCCGTCGCGCAGGACGGCGGCGCTCAGCCGGCGCTTGCAATTGCCGAGGCATTCGACGGTGCGGACGCGGATGTTGTCATCGGCCGCGGCGTGGCGCGTGTCCTCGGCCAGCAGTTCGCCGGCGCGGGGATGGGCGTCCGAGCCGGTCTCGTCGCGACAGGAGGCGCAGACGATGACCGTGACGCCGGCCAAGGCTTCGCTGTCGGCGGACGAATTGTCCGCTGTGCCAGCCGAAAAACTGCCGTTCTGGTCCAAAAAGCCGGGCTCCTTGCCCGGAAACCCGCCGGGCGATCGGATTCTCTTGTCGCAGACGGCAGGTCTCCTGGCTCGCGGGTCATCGCCTTGGGTGCCGCCTTCCCGGGAATTCCCAGTGGCTTTCGGCCTTGGCT
This sequence comes from Mesorhizobium loti, assembly GCF_013170705.1. Taxonomy (NCBI): domain Bacteria; kingdom Pseudomonadati; phylum Pseudomonadota; class Alphaproteobacteria; order Hyphomicrobiales; family Phyllobacteriaceae; genus Mesorhizobium; species Mesorhizobium loti. Next base: position 3,943,562 of record NZ_CP033334.1, read on the forward strand.
CTTCGCTTACAGTTGCGGGGACAGCCGCGGATTTGAGATTTTTCACCTCGCACCGCATTCCCTCTTAGCCCCTGCCGTTGCGGGCAAGGGACCGTCTGGACGGGATTTAGGCTTTTGCAGGCAGCGGTGTCAACGCGAGCTTACGACATGGCGATGTCGGCCAGCGCCGGGCCCAGATCGCCTGCCGGCGTCACGTCCATGCGTTCAAGGCCAAGCCAGCCCTGCATCTGCTTCAATTCCTCGAAAAGCTGCGCGGCGGTTTCAGGCGGTGCGCCGGGCTCAGGGTAGGCGGCATGGACGCGCAGGACGCCCGCTGGCCGGTCCGCCTTGAGGTCGACGCGCGCGACGATCCGGTCGCCGAGCAGGAAGGGGAGGACGTAATAGCCGTATTGGCGCTTTTCAGCCGGCGTGTAGATTTCGATGCGGTAGTGGAAATCAAACAGCCGCTCCGAACGCGAGCGCTCGAAGACGACCGGGTCGAACGGCGCCAACAGCGCGCGGGCCTCGATTTTCCGGGGCAGGCGCGCGTCCTTGTGAAGGTAGGCCGGCTTGTCCCAGCCTTCGACGCGCACCGGCAGCAATTCGCCCAACTCGACCAGTTCCTCCAGCCGGCCCTTCATATCGGCCGGCGACAGCCGGAAATAGTCGCGCAGGTCGCCTGACGTCGCCACGCCATGGGCGCGGGCGGAAATGCGCAGCAATTCGCGATGCGCGTCCTCGGCCGGGGGCACCGGCAGATCGAGGATCGCCTGCGGCAGCACGCGCTCCGGCAAATCATAGAAGCGCTCGAAGCCGCGGCGGTGCGCCGTGGTGATGCGCCCGGCCCAGAACAGCCATTCGAAGGCGTGCTTGGCATGGCTCCAGCCCCACCAGCCGCCCGAACCTTTCTGGCCTTCGAGCGCCGAAGCGGCGATCGGGCCGCGCTCGACGACCGCGCGGTAGATGTCTTCTATATAGGCGGCGTGTTCGCGGCCCCATTTGGCCAGCCCCAGATACATTTCATCGCCTTGCTCGGCCCGCTGCATGCGCCAGCGCATCAGCGGATAGGTCTCGACCGGCAGGAACGAGGCCTCGTGCGCCCAGTATTCGAACACAGTGCGCTTGCGCGTCACGGCGGCATTGTCGAGCAAAGCGAGCGGGTAGGGGCCCAGGCGCGAATAGAGCGGCATATAATGAGCGCGCACCACCGCGCTGACGGAATCGATCTGCAGCAGGCCGGTGCGGGACAGCACACGGGCGAGATGACGGCGGTCGGGTGTGCCATTTGGGCGCGGATCGAGAAACCCTTGAGCGGCGAGTGCAATGCGGCGGGCCGCGGCAAGAGAGATCTTTTCCTTCATGCAGGCATCACTCCGAGGGGGCTTCGGCTGTGGGTCGGTCTTTGTCTGGGCAGCTTCTTGTCGCAAAACCGGCGTCCAGTTTTGCGGAACCTGCGTGGTGATTCCAACCCATGCTAGCAGGGTTTTGGCGGCAACCATGTCAGGAGAGAAAAGTGGAGTAAAAAGCGAAGGAAATCAAACAGGAGCGGATCGGACCAGTTTCTCCGGATATGCCGTCCAGGTCGGCGTTTTGAACAAGGTTTGACTTGCTTCGCTGGAAGTGCTGCGCTAACCCTCGCCGCGTTGCAGCATAGGCCCTTAAAACGGTTCAGCGGTTAAACTGTCACGCTTCCGCAATAAGGTCCGGTGCTGTAATCAACGTGGATTGGCGCCAACGGAAAGCCGCTGCATGAACGCACTTCTCAGTTCGTACCTGCCTATCGTCCTGTTCATAGGCGTGGCACTGGTCGTCGGCCTGGCGCTGCTGGCCGCCCCGTTCCTGGTGGCCTACCGCAATCCCGATCCCGAAAAGCTGTCCGCCTACGAGTGCGGTTTCAACTCGTTCGACGATGCCCGCATGAAATTCGACATCCGTTTCTACCTGGTGTCGATCCTGTTCATCATCTTCGACCTGGAAGTGGCCTTCCTGTTCCCCTGGGCCGTGTCCTTCTCGAAGATCGGCATGCTCGGCTTCTGGTCGATGATGGTGTTTTTGGCAGTGCTGACCATCGGCTTTGCCTATGAATGGAAAAAAGGAGCGCTGGAATGGGATTGAACGACAGTTCAGGCACCCTCGTCGCGCCGAAGCCGAAGGGCATCATCGATCCCAACACCGGCAGGCCGGTGGGGGAGGACGATCCCTTCTTCCTCGAAATCAACAATGAGCTTGCCGACAAGGGCTTCCTGGTCACCTCGACCGAGGCGCTGATCACCTGGGCGCGCAGCGGCTCGCTGATGTTCATGACCTTTGGCCTGGCGTGCTGCGCGGTCGAGATGATCCACACCTCGATGCCACGTTACGACTCGGAGCGGTTCGGTGTCGCGCCGCGCGCGTCTCCGCGCCAGTCCGACATCATGATCGTCGCCGGCACGCTGACCAACAAGATGGCGCCGGCGCTGCGCAAGGTCTACGACCAGATGCCGGAGCCTCGCTACGTCATCTCGATGGGCTCCTGCGCCAATGGCGGCGGTTACTACCACTATTCCTATTCGGTGGTGCGCGGCTGCGACCGCGTCGTGCCGGTCGACATCTATGTGCCCGGCTGCCCGCCGAGCGCCGAAGCTTTGCTCTACGGCATTCTTCTCCTGCAGAAGAAGATCCGCCGCACCGGCACGATCGAACGGTAAATCCATGGCAGCATCCCTGAGCGAACTGTCGACCTATCTCGGCGAAAAGCTGATCGGTCGTGTCAATGACGCGGTGCTCGCCTATGGCGAGCTCACCATCCATGTCGAGCCGCGCGACCTGGTCGAGGTGGTGACCTTCCTGCGCGACGATGCGCGCTGCCAGTTCATCTCGGTCATCGATGTCTGTGGGGCTGATTATCCGTCGCGGGCCAAGCGCTTCGACGTTGTCTACCATCTGTTGTCGCCGAAGCAGAATGTCCGCATCCGCGTCAAGGTGCAGGCCGACGAGGAGACAATGGTGCCGTCGATCACCGGCGTCTATCCCGGCGCCGACTGGTTCGAGCGCGAGACCTACGATCTCTATGGCGTGCTGTTCTCGGGCCATCCCGACCTGCGCCGCCTGTTGACCGACTACGGTTTCGAAGGCCATCCGCTGCGCAAGGATTTCCCGCTGACCGGCTTTGTCGAGGTGCGTTACGACGACGAAGCCAAGCGGGTGATCTATGAGCCGGTCGAGCTCAAGCAGGAATTCCGCAATTTCGATTTTCTTTCCCCTTGGGAAGGCACGGATTACGTGCTGCCCGGGGACGAAAAAGCCAAGACGAATTGAGGCGCCACAATGGCTGAGACCTCCGTCCGCAATTTCAACATCAACTTCGGTCCGCAGCATCCTGCGGCGCACGGCGTTTTGCGCCTCGTGCTGGAGCTGGACGGCGAAGTCGTCGATCGCGTCGATCCGCACATCGGGCTCTTGCATCGCGGCACGGAAAAGCTGATCGAGGCCAAGACCTATCTTCAGGCGGTGCCTTATCTCGACCGGCTCGATTATTGCGCGCCGATGAACCAGGAACATGCCTTCGCTCTTGCCGCCGAGCGCCTGCTCGGCATCGAGGTGCCGAAGCGCGGCCAGCTGATCCGCGTGCTCTATTGCGAAATCGGCCGCATCATGTCGCACATCCTCAATGTGACGACGCAGGCCATGGATGTCGGCGCGCTGACGCCGCCGCTGTGGGGCTTCGTCGAGCGCGAAAAGCTGATGGTGTTCTATGAGCGCGCCTCGGGCTCGCGCATGCATGCCGCCTATTTCCGCCCCGGCGGCGTCCACCAGGACCTGCCGCGTCAGCTGGTCGAGGACATCGGCAAGTGGATCGACCCGTTCCTGAAGTCGATCGATGATCTCGACAAGCTGCTGACCGGCAACCGCATCTTCAAGCAGCGCAATGTCGATATCGGCATTGTGTCGCTGGCCGATGCCTGGGCCTGGGGCTTTTCCGGCGTCATGGTGCGCGGCTCGGGCGCGCCCTGGGATCTGCGCAAGTCGCAGCCCTATGAATGCTATTCGGAAATGGATTTCGACATTCCGATCGGCAAGAACGGCGACTGCTACGACCGTTATCTCGTGCGCATGGAAGAAATGCGCCAGTCGGCGCGGATCATGCGCCAGTGCGTCGATCTCTTGCTCGGCAAGGAAAGCACCGGCCCGGTGTCGAACCTCGACGGCAAGGTGGTGCCGCCGAAGCGCCAGGCGATGAAGCGCTCGATGGAAGCGCTGATCCATCACTTCAAGCTCTACACCGAGGGCTATCGCGTTCCGGCCGGCGAGGTCTACGCGGCCGTCGAGGCGCCGAAGGGCGAGTTCGGCGTCTATCTGGTCTCCGACGGCTCCAACAAGCCATACCGCTGCAAGCTGCGCGCACCCGGTTTCGCGCATCTGCAAGCCATGGATTTCCTCTGCCGCGGCCACATGCTGGCCGACGTCACCGCCGTTCTCGGCTCCCTCGACATCGTGTTTGGTGAGGTCGATCGCTAAATGTCAGTCCGCCGTCTCGCAGAAGCCAGCGTCCAGCCCGCCTCCTTCGCCTTCAACCGGGCGAACGCGGCAGCGGCGAAGCAATGGATCAAGAAATACCCGAAAGGCCGCGAGCAGTCGGCGATCATTCCGTTGCTGATGATAGCGCAGGAACAGGAAGGCTGGGTGACCAAGGCGGCGATCGAGACGATCTCGGACATGCTCGGCATGCCCCGCATCCGCGGGCTCGAGGTCGCGACCTTCTACACGCAGTACCAGCTCAATCCGGTCGGCACGCGTGCGCATATCCAGGTCTGCGGCACCACGCCCTGCATGCTGCGCGGCTCGGAAGCGCTGATGGATGTCTGCCGCTCGCGGATCCATCACGACCAGTTCCACACCAACGACAAGGGCACGTTGTCGTGGGAAGAGGTCGAGTGCCTCGGCGCCTGCGTCAACGCGCCGATGGTGATGATCTTCAAGGACACGTTCGAGGACCTGACGCCGGAACGGCTGGCCGAAATCATCGATCTTTACGATGCGGGCAAGGGCGCTTCGGTAGCGCCTGGGCCGCAGAATGGCCGCACCGGCTCGGAGCCGGCCTCTGGTCTGACAACGCTGAAGAGCGAAAAGGCGATCCTCAAGTCGACCCGTGACAGGGAGGCGAGGGAGGCGGCAAAGGCCGCCAAGGCGGCGCCCGACGCGATCATTGCCGAGCCAGTTCCGGCACCCGCTGCCGCGCCCGTCGCGCCGTCCAATGCCAGCAAGCCGAAGACCGACGCGCCCGAAACCAGCCCAGCCTTGAAGACGCCTTCGGCGACCAAGGTGGCGCCTGCGGCGGAGAAGGCGGCGAGCGTTTCGGCGCCGCTGCACTCGGCCGCCAACGCCAACAAGGCAGCGCCCGAGGTTGAGCAGGTTGCCAAGCAGCGCAATGGTCCGAAGGCCAAGGCCGAACCGGCCGCTGCCTTCAAGGCGCCGGAAGCCAAGGTACCGGCCGCCAAGCCGGCGAAACCGTCGCTGGACGACAAGAACCGTCCGGCCGGCATCGACAGGCCGGCCGCGGTCGACGACCTCAAGCTGATCTCCGGCGTCGGCCCGAGGATCGAGGGCATCCTGCATACGCTGGGCATCTTCACCTTCGCGCAGGTCGCGTCGTGGAAGAAGGCGGAGCGCGAGTGGGTGGACGGCTATCTTTCCTTCCACGGCCGCATCGACCGCGACGACTGGGTCAAGCAGGCCAAGGCGCTCGCCAAGGGCGGCGTCGCCGAATACATCCGCGTTTTCGGCAAGAAGCCGGTCTGAGGGACGAAAAATGCTTCAGGACAAAGACCGCATCTTCACCAACATCTACGGCCTCTTCGACAAGTCGCTGGCCGGCGCGATGGCGCGCGGCGCCTGGGACAACACGCCCGGCATCGTCGCCAAGGGACGTGAGTGGATCGTCAACGAGATGAAGGCGTCGGGCCTGCGTGGCCGTGGCGGCGCCGGCTTCCCGACGGGCCTCAAATGGTCGTTCATGCCCAAGCAGAGCGACGGCCGGCCGAGCTACCTCGTCATCAATGCCGATGAATCCGAGCCCGGTACCTGCAAGGACCGCGACATCCTGCGCAACGACCCGCACACGCTGGTCGAGGGGGCGCTGCTCGCCGGCTTCGCCATGGGCGCGGTCGCCGCCTACATCTATGTGCGCGGCGAGTTCATCCGCGAGCGCGAGGCGCTGCAGCGGGCCATCGAAGAGGCCTATGAGGCCAAGCTGATCGGCAAGAACAACACATCCGGCTACGACTTCGACGTCTACATGCATCATGGCGCCGGCGCCTATATCTGCGGCGAGGAAACCGCGCTGCTGGAAAGCCTCGAAGGCAAGAAGGGCCAGCCCAGGCTGAAGCCGCCATTCCCGGCCAATGTCGGCCTCTACGGCTGTCCGACAACCGTCAACAACGTCGAATCGATCGCGGTGGCGCCGACCATCCTGCGCCGGGGCGCGGCCTGGTTCTCGTCCTTCGGCCGGCCCAACAATGTCGGCACCAAGCTGTTCTGCATCTCCGGCCACGTCAACAATCCGTGCACCGTCGAGGAGGCGATGTCGATCCCGTTCCGCGAGCTGATCGAGACGCATTGCGGCGGCATTCGCGGCGGCTGGGACAATCTCCTTGCGGTCATTCCCGGCGGCGCCTCGGTGCCGCTGGTGCCGGCCGAGCAGATCATCGACACGCCGATGGATTTCGATGCGCTGCGCGACCTCAAATCAGGCCTCGGCACGGCCGCCGTCATCGTCATGGACAAGTCGACCGACGTTGTGAAGGCGATCGCGAGGCTGTCGTACTTCTACAAGCACGAGAGCTGCGGCCAGTGCACGCCGTGCCGCGAAGGCACCGGCTGGATGTGGCGGGTGATGGAGCGGCTGGTGCGCGGCGAGGCGCAGAAGCGCGAGATCGACATGCTGCTCGACGTCACCAAGCAGGTCGAGGGCCACACGATCTGCGCGCTGGGCGACGCGGCCGCGTGGCCGATCCAAGGCCTGATGCGGCATTTCCGCGGCGAGGTGGAGCGGCGCATCGACGAGTTTTCGCGCAACGCGCACCGAGCCGAGCCAGTGATGGTGGCGGCGGAATAGAGTTTGTGACCGCGGGCGAGAGCCCGAAGCGAGAATAACGGGGCGGGGCGAGCGAAGAAACGACCAGGAGAATTCTATGGCGCCGTATTCGACACCCAACCCATTGATGCCCAATTTGGACCAGCTCGAGAAGATGAACCAGGACCTGACCAGGATGATGCCGAAGGAGATGGCCAGCGCCGTCAACCTTTTCGTGCACCCTGTCGCGGGTGCGGCGGCGATGTCGGCGCTCGGCATCGGGCTCGCCAACCATGCGTTCGGCGTCTGGATGGGCGCGCTTTCGGGAGCCGCCGAGGCATCGCAGCGGCTCATGCAGCCGCTGATCGAGGATTTCGAGGCACGCATCGAGCAGCTCGAGGACGCGAACTCGTCGTCCATCAAGGCGCGGGCGACGGCGAAGACGCTGATTGCCGAGGCGCAGTCCTTTGCGCAGGAGGTCACCGACATCGCCGCCAAGGAAGCCGCCACCACGGCGCCCGCGGTGAATGCCGCTCCGGCAACCGGCGAGCCCGCGGATGTGCTGCTGCCCGAAGATTTCAGGCAGCCCAAGACCATGGACAGGCCAGCGAGACCCTCCAACCTCAAGGCGATATCGGGCATCGGCCCGAAGCTGGAGAAGGTGCTGAACGGGCTTGGCATCTGGACATATGCCCAGATCGCCGCCTGGTCGCCGCAAGAGATCGCCTGGGTCGACGATTATCTGTCGTTCAACGGCCGCATCGGCCGCGACGACTGGACTGCCCAGGCGGCGGCGCTGGCCGCGAAGAAGTGAACGAAATGTCGGGCGCTGCGTCTGTCGCGCCCGGAAAATGAGATTGCGGGAAATCCGCAGGGGTTTGAAGCGAATGGCAAAGCTCAAGGTCGACGGGAAAGAGATCACTGTACCCGACCACTACACGCTGCTGCAGGCGGCGGAAGACGCGGGCGCGGAAGTGCCGCGCTTCTGCTTCCACGAGCGGCTGTCGATCGCCGGCAATTGCCGCATGTGCCTGATCGAGGTGAAAGGCGGGCCACCCAAGCCGCAGGCCTCCTGCGCCATGGGCGTGCGCGACCTGCGCCCCGGCCCCAATGGCGAGCCGCCGGAAATCTTCACCAACACGCCGATGGTCAAGAAGGCCCGGGAAGGCGTGATGGAATTCCTGCTGATCAACCATCCGCTGGACTGCCCGATCTGCGACCAGGGCGGCGAGTGCGACCTGCAGGACCAGGCGATGGCCTTCGGCGTCGATTCCTCGCGCTATCACGAGAACAAGCGGGCGGTCGAAGACAAGTATATCGGCCCGCTGGTCAAGACGGTGATGAACCGTTGCATCCACTGCACGCGCTGCGTCCGCTTCACCACCGAGGTTGCCGGCATTTCCGAGCTCGGCCTGATCGGCCGCGGCGAGGACGCCGAAATCACCACCTATCTCGAACAGGCGATGACCTCCGAGCTGCAGGGCAATGTCATCGATCTCTGCCCGGTCGGCGCTTTGACTTCCAAGCCCTTCGCCTTCCAGGCGCGGCCGTGGGAGCTGACCAAGACCGAATCCATCGACGTGATGGATGCGGTCGGCTCGGCGATCCGCATCGATAGCCGTGGCCGCGAAGTGATGCGCATCCTGCCGCGCGTCAACGAGCAGGTGAATGAGGAGTGGATTTCCGACAAGACCCGCTTCATCTGGGACGGCCTGCGCACGCAGCGCCTCGACCGCCCTTATGTGCGCAAGGACGGCAAGCTGGTTCCGGCAAGCTGGGCGGACGCGTTCGCGGCGATCAAGGATGCGGTATCGAAGACGACGCCCGAGAAGATCGGTGCCATTGCCGGCGATCTCGCGGCGGTCGAAGAGATCTACGCCCTGAAGCTCCTGATGGCTTCGCTAGGCTCGAAGAACATCGACTGCCGCCAGGATGGCGCCGCGCTCGACCCGTCGCTCGGACGCGCCAGCTATATCTTCAACCCGACCATCGAAGGCATCGAGCAGGCCGACGCGGTGCTGATCATCGGCGCCAATCCGCGCTTCGAAGCCTCCGTGCTCAATGCCCGCATCCGCAAGCGCTGGCGGGTCGGCAACCTGCCGGTCGGCGTCATCGGCGATGTCGGCGACACGCGCTATGACTACGAATTGCTGGGTGCCGGTCCGGATTCGCTCAAGGATCTGGCCGACGGCAATGGCAAGTTCTTCCAGACGCTGAAGAAGGCGACGCACCCGCTGATCATCGTCGGCCAGGGCGCACTGGCGCGCGCCGATGGCGCGGCGGTGCTCGGCCAGGCGGCCAAGCTCGCCACGGCCGTAAACGCCGCTCGCGCCGACTGGAACGGCTTTGCCGTGCTGCACAATGCGGCGGCGCGCGTCGGCGGCCTCGATCTCGGCTTCGTGCCGGGCGAGGGCGGCAAGGACGTTGCCGGCATGCTGGGCGAAACGGACGTGCTGTTCCTGCTCGGCGCCGACGAGATCGACATGGGCAAGACCGGCGGCGCCTTCGTCGTCTATATCGGCACGCATGGCGATGCGGGCGCCCACCGCGCCAATGTCATCCTGCCGGCCGCGGCCTACACCGAAAAGTCGGCCACCTACGTCAACACCGAAGGGCGCGTGCAGCAGACCAACCGCGCCGGCTTCGCGCCAGGCGACGCGCGCGAGGACTGGGCGATCCTGCGGGCGCTGTCCGACGTTCTGGGCAAGAAACTGCCGTTCGATTCGCTGCCGCAGCTGCGGGCGAAGCTCTATGGCGAATACCCGCATCTGGCCCGCATCGACCAGGTCGCGGCCGGCAATGCCGAGGACATCGCCGGCGTGGCGAAGCTCGGCGGGCGGCTGAACAAGGGCACCTTCACGTCGCCGGTCAAGGATTTCTACCTGACCAACCCGATCGCGCGGGCGTCGGCCGTGATGGCTGAATGCTCGGCACTGGCCAAGAGCGGCTTCAAGCAGGCGGCGGAATAAGCATGGAAACCTTCTTCTCCTTCTACGTGCTGCCGGCGCTGCTGATCCTCTTGAAGTCAGTCGTGCTGATCGTCGTGCTGCTGGTCTTCGTCGCGTATATCCTCTACGCCGACCGCAAGATCTGGGCGGCGGTGCAGCTGCGCCGTGGCCCGAACGTGGTCGGCCCCTGGGGCACGCTGCAGGCTTTCGCCGATCTGTTGAAATTCGTCTTCAAGGAACCGGTCATCCCGTCAGGCGCCAACAAGGGCGTATTCCTTTTGGCGCCGCTGGTGTCGGCCGTGCTGGCGATCTCGGCCTGGGCGGTCATTCCAGTCAACCAGGGCTGGGCGATCGCCAACGTCAATGTCGGCATCCTCTATGTCTTCGCCATCTCCTCGCTCGAGGTCTATGGCGTGATCATGGGCGGCTGGGCGTCCAACTCGAAATATCCGTTCCTCGGCGCGCTGCGCTCGGCCGCGCAGATGGTGTCCTACGAAGTCTCGATCGGGTTCGTCATCGTCACCGTGCTGCTGACAGCCGGCTCGCTCAACCTCAGCGATATCGTGCTGTCGCAGCAGGGCGGGCTTGGCACGAGGCTTGGCCTGCCCAACACCTTCCTCGACTGGAACTGGCTGGCCCTGTTCCCGATGTTCATCATCTTCTTCATCTCGGCGCTGGCCGAGACGAACCGGCCACCCTTCGACCTGGTCGAAGCCGAATCGGAACTGGTCGCCGGCCACATGGTCGAATATTCGTCGACGCCGTTCCTGCTGTTCTTCCTCGGCGAGTATGTCGCCATCGTGCTGATGTGCGCGCTGGCCACCATCCTGTTCCTCGGCGGCTGGCTGCCGCCCTTCGACTTCGCGCCCTTCACCTGGGTGCCCGGCGTCATCTGGTTCGTGCTGAAAGTCTGCTTCGTCTTCTTCGGCATCTCCATGGTGAAGGCCTTCGTGCCGCGCTACCGCTACGACCAGTTGATGCGGCTGGGCTGGAAAGTGTTCCTGCCGATCTCGCTGTTCATGGTGGTCGCCACCGCAGCCTTCCTCAAGATCACGGGGTTTGCGTGATGTCCGCTCTTTCCCAGGCCGCAAAATCGCTGTTGCTGCAGGATTTCGTCAGCGCCTTCTTCCTGTCGATGCGCCAGTTCTTCGCGCCGAAGGAGACGATCAACTATCCGCACGAGAAGGGGCCGACCAGCCCGCGCTTCCGTGGCGAGCACGCGCTGCGCCGCTATCCCAACGGCGAGGAACGCTGCATCGCCTGCAAATTGTGCGAGGCGATCTGCCCGGCGCAGGCCATCACCATCGAGGCCGGCCCGCGCCGCAATGACGGCACGCGCCGCACGGTGCGTTACGACATCGACATGGTGAAGTGCATCTATTGCGGCTTCTGCCAGGAAGCCTGCCCGGTCGACGCCATCGTCGAGGGGCCGAATTTCGAGTTCGCGACGGAGACGCGCGAGGAACTTTACTACGACAAGGACAAGCTGTTGGCGAATGGCGACCGGTGGGAGCGCGAACTGGCGCGCAACATCTCGCTGGACTCGCCCTACCGCTGATATTTGACGCATGGACGGGGCGAGGGGCCTCGTCTAAGGACACAACGAAACTTGCCGACCGGAGGCGGTGGCAAGCAAGATCGGGCAGGACGCAAGCGTCGTGCTCGGACAGGAACCCGGGGGAACCCCAATGCTGAGTGGACTAGAGGCGGCCTTTTTCTACCTCTTCGCCTTTGTCGCCGTGGCGTCGGCGTTCATGGTCATTTCGTCGCGCAACCCCGTGCATTCGGTGCTGTTCCTGATCCTGACCTTCTTCAACGCCGCCGGCCTGTTCATGCTGACCGGCGCCGAGTTCCTGGCGATGATCCTGCTCGTCGTCTATGTCGGCGCGGTCATGGTGCTGTTCCTGTTCGTCGTCATGATGCTCGACGTCGATTTCGCCGAACTGAAGAGCGGCGCGCTGCAGTACGCGCCGATCGGCGCCTTCGTCGGGCTGATTCTGGCAGCGGAACTGATCGTCGTGCTGGGCGGCTACACCTTCGCGCCGCAGCTCGCCTCGACGATCTCGAAACCCATTCCGGATCTCGCCACGCGCTCCAACACGGCCGCGCTCGGCGACATCCTCTATACCGACTACCTCTACTACTTCCAGATTTCGGGCCTCATCCTGCTGGTCGCCATGATCGGCGCCATCGTGCTGACGCTGCGCCACAAGGAAGGGGTCAAGCGGCAGTCGATCGCAGCCCAGGTCGGCCGCACGCCGGCCACCGGCATGGAAATCCGCAAGGTCAAGTCGGGCGAAGGAGTCTGAGATGGTCGTCGGCATCGCACACTATCTGACCGTATCGGCGATCCTGTTCACGCTCGGCGTGTTCGGTATCTTCCTGAACCGCAAGAACGTCATCGTCATCCTGATGTCGGTCGAGCTGATCCTGCTTGCGGTCAACATCAACTTTGTCGCCTTCTCGGCGGCGCTCGGCGATCTGGTCGGCCAGGTGTTCGCACTGTTCGTGCTGACGGTCGCGGCGGCCGAGGCGGCGATCGGACTTGCCATTCTCGTCGTCTTCTTCCGCAACCGCGGCTCGATCGCGGTCGAAGACGTGAACATGATGAAGGGTTGACGGAACCACCATGTATCAGGCCATCGTCTTCCTTCCACTGCTCGGCTTCCTGATCGTCGGCCTGTTCGGCACGTCGCTCGGCGCCAAGGCGTCCGAATACATCACCTCCGGCTTCCTGGTGATTTCGGCTGTTCTGTCGTGGGTTGCCTTCTTCAGCGTCGGCTTCGGCCATGGCGAGGTTTTCACCGTGCCGGTGCTGCACTGGATCCAGTCCGGCGGGCTGGACGTCTCCTGGGCGCTTCGCATCGACACGCTGACGGTGGTGATGCTGGTGGTGGTCAACACCGTGTCGGCGCTGGTCCATATCTATTCGATCGGCTACATGCACCACGATCCGAACCGGCCGCGCTTCTTCGCCTATCTGTCGCTGTTCACCTTCGCCATGCTGATGCTGGTGACGGCGGACAATCTGGTGCAGATGTTCTTCGGCTGGGAAGGGGTCGGCCTGGCGTCCTACCTGCTGATCGGCTTCTGGTACAAGAAGCCCTCGGCCAATGCCGCGGCCATCAAGGCCTTCGTTGTCAACCGCGTCGGCGATTTCGGCTTCGCGCTTGGCATCTTCGGCGTCTTCGTGCTGTTCGGCTCGGTCAATCTCGGCACCATCTTCGCCAACGCGGCAACGTTCATTCCGGCTGAAGGCGCCCCGCAAGGTGCCGCCGTGCTGACCTTCCTCGGCCATGCTCTGGACAAGCAGTCGGCAATGACCGTCGTCTGCCTGCTCCTGTTCATGGGCGCCATGGGCAAGTCGGCGCAGGTGCCGCTGCACACCTGGCTGCCGGACGCCATGGAAGGCCCGACGCCGGTCTCCGCGCTGATCCACGCCGCCACCATGGTGACGGCGGGCGTGTTCATGCTGGCGCGGTTGTCGCCCCTGTTCGAGCTGTCGCATTCGGCGCTGACGGTGGTGACCTTCATCGGCGCCTTCACCGCCTTCTTCGCGGCGACCGTCGGCCTGGTCCAGAACGACATCAAGCGTGTCATCGCCTATTCGACCTGCTCGCAGCTCGGCTACATGTTCGTGGCGCTCGGCGTCGGCGCCTATGGCGCGGCGATCTTCCACCTGTTCACGCACGCCTTTTTCAAGGCGCTGCTGTTCCTCGGTTCGGGCTCGGTCATCCACGCCGTCTCCGACGAGCAGGACATGCGCAAGATGGGCGGCCTGCGGTCACTGATCCCGACAACCTACTGGATGATGGTGATCGGCACGCTGGCGCTGACCGGCGTCGGCATTCCGGTGACCGTCATCGGCACAGCCGGTTTCTTCTCCAAGGACGCCATCATCGAGAGCGCCTTTGCCGGCCACAATTCGGTCGCCGGCCTTGCCTTCGTGCTGCTGGTCATCGCCGCGTGCTTCACCTCCTTCTATTCCTGGCGGCTGATCTTCATGACCTTCCACGGCAAGCCGCGGGCGAGCCACGAGGTGATGCACCATGTGCATGAATCGCCGCCGGTGATGCTGGTGCCGTTGTTCGTGCTGGCCGCCGGCGCGCTGTTTGCCGGCATCATCTTCCACAATTCGTTCATCGGCGAAGGCTATGCCGAGTTCTGGAAGGCTTCGCTGTTCACGCTGCCGGACAACCACATCCTGCACGAGATCCATGAACTGCCGCTGTGGGTCGAGCTCTCGCCCTTCATCGCCATGCTGATCGGTTTCGCGCTGGCCTGGAAGTTCTACATCCGCTCGCCGGAAATGCCCGTCAATCTCGCCGCGCGGCATCGCGGGCTCTATGCCTTCCTGCTCAACAAGTGGTATTTCGACGAGCTCTACGACTTCCTGTTCGTGCGGCCGGCCAAGCGCCTCGGCCATTTCCTGTGGAAGACCGGTGATGGCACCATCATCGATGGCCTGGGGCCGGACGGCATTTCGGCGCGCGTCGTCGATGTCACCAACCGCGTCGTCAAGCTGCAGACCGGCTACCTCTACCATTATGCCTTCGCCATGCTGATCGGCGTTGCCGCACTCGTCACCTGGATGATGCTCTGATGACCGCCTGGCCAATCCTCTCGCTGGTCACCTTCCTGCCGCTGGTTGGTGCGCTGCTGATCCTGTTCATCAACGATGACAGCGAAAACGCACGCCGCAACATCCGCGCCATTGCGCTGTTGACCACGACGTTCACGTTCATCATCTCGCTGTTCATCTGGACCGGCTTCGACAATTCGCAGGCGGGCTTCCAGTTCGTCGAAAAGGTCGCGTGGCTCGACTCCGGCATCTCCTACCACATGGGCGTCGACGGCATTTCGATGCTGTTCGTCATCCTGACGACCTTCCTGATGCCGCTGTGCATCCTGGCGTCGTGGGAATCGATCGAGAAGCGCGTCAAGGCCTACATGATCGCCTTCCTGCTGCTCGAGACGCTGATGATCGGCGTGTTCTGCGCGCTCGATATCGTGCTGTTCTACGTCTTCTTCGAGGCCGGCCTGATCCCGATGTTCATCATCATCGGCGTCTGGGGCGGCAAGCGGCGCGTCTACGCCTCGTTCAAGTTCTTCCTCTACACGCTCGCCGGCTCGGTGCTGATGCTGCTCGCCATCATGGCGATGTTCTATCAGTCCGGCACCACCGACATCCCGACGCTGTTGACCCACAACTTCCCGGCCAACATGCAGACCTGGCTATGGCTCGCCTTCTTCGCATCCTTCGCAGTGAAGATGCCGATGTGGCCGGTGCACACCTGGCTGCCGGATGCACACGTCGAGGCGCCAACCGCCGGTTCGGTCATCCTGGCCGGTATTCTCCTGAAAATGGGCGGGTACGGCTTCCTGCGCTTCTCCCTGCCGATGTTCCCGCTGGCATCCGAAATGTTCGCGCCGCTGGTCTTCACGCTCTCGGTCGTCGCCATCATCTACACCTCGCTGGTGGCGCTGATGCAGGAGGACATGAAGAAGCTGATCGCCTATTCGTCGGTTGCCCATATGGGCTTCGTCACCATGGGCATCTTCGCCATGAACCAGGAAGGCGTTCAGGGCGCGATCTTCCAGATGCTCAGCCACGGCCTCGTCTCGGGCGCGCTGTTCCTGTGCGTCGGCGTCATCTACGACCGCATGCACACGCGTGAGATCGATGCCTATGGCGGCCTGGTCAACAACATGCCGAAATACGCCACCGTGTTCCTGATCTTCACCATGGCCAATGTCGGCCTGCCGGGCACATCAGGCTTCATCGGCGAGTTCCTGACCATGCTGGGCGTGTTCCGGGTCAACACGTGGGTGGCATTCTTCGCCGCTACCGGCGTCATCCTGTCGGCGGCCTACGCGCTGTGGCTCTACCGCCGGGTGATCTTCGGCGCGCTGACCAAGGACAGCCTGAAGGGGCTGCTCGATCTTTCGGCGCGCGAGAAGGTCATCATCTACCCGCTGGTCGTGCTGGTCATCTTCTTCGGCGTCTATCCCGCTCCCGTCTTCGACGCGACGGCCCAATCGGTCAAGTCGCTCGTCACCAATGTCACCGCATCCATCGGCGCCGCGCAGACCGCGGCGGCGAACTGACCAGGGGTTTTGCGAACCATGACGCCGGACCTTCTCTCCAGCCTGTCGCTCTCGATGCCCGAGCTGATCCTTGCCATCGGCGCGCTCGCGCTGCTGATGGTCGGGGCCTATTCGCGCTCCAACACCGCCAATACGGTGAGCGGCCTTGCGGTCGCCGTTCTGGTTATCGCAGGCGTCTGGCTGATCTTCCGGACCGGGCAGGGCAACGCCTATGGCAATGCCTTCATCCAGGATCCCTTCGCTCGCTTCATGAAGGTGCTGTCGCTGGTCGGCTCGGCGGTGACGCTGATCATGTCGATGCGCTTTGCCAAGGCGGAGCGTTTCGACAAGTTCGAGTATCCGGTGCTGATCCTGCTGTGCACGCTGGGCATGATGCTGATGATCTCGGCCAACGGCATGATCGGGCTCTATCTCGGCCTCGAGCTGCAGTCACTGGCGATCTACGTGCTGGCGGCGATCAACCGCGACAATCTGCGTTCGACCGAGGCCGGCCTGAAATACTTCGTCCTCGGCGCGCTGTCGTCGGGCATGCTGCTGTATGGCATCAGCCTGGTCTATGGCTATACCGGCAACACCGGCTTCCAGGAAATCGCCACGGCGCTGGGCAGCGGCGAGCGCCAGCTGGGCCTCGTCTTCGGTCTGGTCTTCGTGCTGGCCGGCCTTGCCTTCAAGATCTCGGCGGTGCCGTTCCACATGTGGACGCCCGACGTCTATGAAGGCGCGCCGACACCGGTGACCGCGTTCCTGGCGGCGGCCCCCAAGATGGCGGCGATGGCGCTGATCGTGCGCGTCACCATGGGCGCGTTCAAGCCGATCGCCGCCGATTGGCAGCAGATCATCGTCTTCATCTCGATCGCCTCGATGGCGCTCGGCGCCTTTGCCGCGATCGGCCAGACCAACATCAAGCGGCTGATGGCCTATTCCTCGATCGGCCATATGGGCTACGCGCTGGTCGGCCTTGCCGCCAACAGCCAGGCCGGCGTGCGTGGCGTCGCCATCTACATGCTGATCTACCTGGTGATGACGCTGGGCACCTTCGCGTTCATCCTCGCCATGCGGCGCAAGGAAGGCAATGTCGAACAGATCAGCGACCTGGCCGGCCTAGCCTCGACCAACCCGGTCATGGCGACCATCCTGACCATCCTGATGTTCTCGCTGGCCGGCATCCCGCCGCTCGCCGGCTTCTGGGGGAAGTGGTACGTCTTCCTCGCCGCCATCAACGCCAACCTCTACGCGCTGGCGATCATAGGCGTGCTGGCCTCGGTGGTGGGCGCTTACTACTACCTGCGCATCATCAAGATCATGTGGTTCGACGAACCGGTCGGCGGCTTCGTCCCCATGGCCGGCGAATTGCGCCTCGTGCTCGGCGTCTCCGGCGCCTTCGTGCTGTTCTATGTGCTGATCGGCGGGCCGATCGGCACCTATGCCGAAGCCGCCGCCAAGACATTTTTCTGACGGGATGGCATTTCGGCTGGCCCCAACCTCGGCGTCGGAAGGCTTCCGGCTCGAGGCCCATGACAGCGTCGGCTCCACCAATACGGTGGCGCTGGACCACGCCCGGGCAGGCGACCCGGGCAAGCTGTGGGTCGTTTCCAAAAAGCAGGAAAGCGGGCGTGGCCGGCGCGGTCGTGCCTGGGTCTCGCCCGAAGGCAATCTGGCAGCGACCCTGCTTGTCATCACCGGCGGTGAACTTCGCCTTGCCGCGACGTTGGGTTTCGTCGCCGGTCTGTCGCTCGCCGATGCACTGGATGCCGTGGTGCCGAAAGGCCGCATCGCCATCGGACTTGATGGCGCAAGCCAGGGACAAAACCGTTTCGAGTTGAAATGGCCGAACGACGTTCTGGCCTCCGGCGCCAAGCTGGCCGGCATCCTGCTGGAGTCGGCGATGCTGGACGGCGGCCGTTTCGCCGTGGCGGTGGGCATCGGCGTCAATGTGGTGGCGCATCCCACGGATTTGCCGTATCCCGCGACATCACTCCAAGCGCTCGGCGCGACATGCGATGCCGAAACGCTGTTCCTGGCGCTGTCGGATGCCTGGAGCGAGAATGCCCGCCTGTGGGATGAGGGGCGCGGACTTTCAGCCATCAGGAGACGCTGGCTGGCGCGCGCGGCGGGACTCGGCGGCGAGGTTGCTGTCAGAATTGACGGTAATGTGGTGCGTGGGGTGTTCGAGACCATTGACGAGGATTGCCGTTTCGTGATCCGCGACGATGAAGGGGCGGTTCTGACGATCGCTGCCGGCGATGTGCATTTCGGCGCGGTGGCTTCCGCCGGGGTATAGTTTGTCCTTGCGCAATTCCGGACGGAAAATCGTTAGACGCTTTTCCTGGAATTGCTTTAACGGCTTGGCCTGAGGGCCAGGAAGGGAAAAATCATGGCGAAAGCGGAAAACGCCGAACTCGTCTTCGTGCCGCTCGGCGGTGTCGGCGAGATCGGTATGAACTTCGCCCTCTACGGCTACGGCCCGCCGAGCGCGCGCGAATGGATTGTCATCGATGTCGGTGTCACCTTTCCAGACGCGGCGCATCCGGGCGTCGACCTGATCCTGCCCGACACGCGCTTCATCGAGGAGAACCTCGCCAATCTGCGCGGCATCATCATCACCCACGCGCACGAGGATCATTACGGCGCGCTGCTCGACATCTGGCCGAAGCTGAAGGCGCCGGTGTGGATGACGCCGTTCAGCGCCGGGCTGCTGGAAGCCAAGCGCCAGGGCGAGCAGGGAGCAGCCAAGATCCCGCTGACGATCTACCGGGCTGGCGA
This sequence comes from Mesorhizobium loti, assembly GCF_013170705.1. Taxonomy (NCBI): domain Bacteria; kingdom Pseudomonadati; phylum Pseudomonadota; class Alphaproteobacteria; order Hyphomicrobiales; family Phyllobacteriaceae; genus Mesorhizobium; species Mesorhizobium loti. The sequence continues at coordinate 3,962,411 of NZ_CP033334.1, forward strand.
GAAATTCACCGTCGGCCCGTTCGAGATCGAGGCCATTCCGGTGGCGCACTCCATCCCCGAGCCGATGTCGCTGGCCATCACCACGCCAGCTGGTACCGTCATCCACACAGGCGACTGGAAGATCGATCCGGAGCCGACGATCGGACCCAAGACCGACGAGGCGCGTTTCCGCGCCTATGGCGACAAGGGCGTGCTGGCGCTGATCTGCGATTCGACCAATGCGCTGCGCGAAGGCGAGTCGCCTTCGGAAGTCGCCGTCGGCGAGGGGCTGAAGGGCGTCATCCAGGCCGCCAAGGGCCGCGTCGCCGTGACCACCTTCTCCTCCAATGTCGGGCGCATCGTTTCCATCGCCAGGGCGGCACGCGATGCCGGCCGCCAATGCCTGGTGCTTGGCCGTTCGCTGAAGCGCGTCATCGATGTCGCCGACGAACTCGGCTATATGGACGGCCTTCCGGAGTTCATCGCCGAGGAGGATTTCGGCTTCATTCCGCGCGAAAACCTGGTCATCATCTGTACCGGCAGCCAAGGCGAGCCGCTGGCGGCACTTGCAAAACTGTCGCGCGACGAGATGAAATCGGTATCGCTGACGGCGGGTGACACGGTGGTGTTTTCCTCGCGCACCATTCCCGGCAATGAAAAGGCGATCCTCGAGATCAAGAACCGCCTTATCGATCTCGGCATCAAGATCATCGAGGACGGCGACGCGCTGGTGCATGTCTCCGGCCACCCCCGGCGCAGCGAGCTGCGCAAGATGTATGAATGGGTGCGCCCACAGATCGGCGTTCCCGTGCACGGCGAGGCGGCGCATCTGGTGGCGCAGGGATCGCTGATGTCGACCTCCGGCATCGGCCAGGTGGCGCAGGTGCGCGACGGCGATATGCTGAGGCTCGCCCCCGGTCCCGCCACCATCATCGACCAGGTGCCGTTCGGCCGCATCTACAAGGACGGCAAGCTGATCGGTACCGACCAGGCGATGGGCATCCGCGACCGGCGCAAATTGTCCTTTGCCGGCCATGTCGCGGTCAATGTCGTGCTGGACGACAAATATGAGCTGGCCGGCGATCCCGACCTGGTCGCCATCGGCGTCGCCGAGGCCGATGCCAGCGGCGAGACGCTCGAAGACCTGATGATCGATGCGGCGGTCGGCGCGGTCGACTCGATTCCCCGTCAGCGCCGGAAAGACCTGGACCTCGTGCAGGAGGCCGTGCGGCGCGCGGTGCGCGGTGCGGCCAACGAAGCCTGGGGCAAGAAGCCGCTGGTGACGGTGTTTGTTACGAGATGAAGGGAGGGGGCAGTAGGAATGCGGTCAGCTCTGATCCGTCTTCCCTATTGCCACACTGCCCTGATACGGAGCATTCCATGCTTGGACGGTTGAACCATGTCGCGCTTGCGGTGCCGGATCTGGCGGCGGCGGTTGCCGCCTACCGCAACACGCTGGGCGCCGAAGTGACGGAGCCGCAGGCTTTGCCGGAGCATGGCGTCACGGTGGTGTTCGTCAATGTCGGCAACACCAAGATCGAATTGCTGGAGCCCTTGGGCGAATGCTCGCCAATCGCGGCGTTCCTTGCGAAGAACCCGTCCGGCGGCATGCACCACCTCTGCTACGAGGTCGACGACATCCTGGCCGCGCGTGATCAGCTCAAGGCCGCTGGCGCTCGCGTGCTGGGCGACGGCAACCCGAAGACCGGTGCCCATGGCAAGCCGGTGCTGTTCCTGCATCCGAAGGATTTCTTCGGCACGCTGATCGAACTGGAGCAATCATGAGCTGGGTTTCGTTCACCGCCCTGTTTTTCGCGACGTGGTGGGTGGTGCTGTTCGCCGTCCTGCCGTTCAGCGTCAGGACACAGGACGACGATCATGACGTGACGCTGGGCACGGTTCCAAGCGCGCCGCGTGGCCCGCACATGCTGCGTGCGGTCATCCGCACCACCATCGCCACGGCGATCCTGATGGGCATTTTTTATGGCCTGACGCATGGCCTGGGATACAGCCTCAACGACATCCCGCACATCGTGCCGGATTTCGGCCAGACACCGGCAAAATAGAGCACCCGGCTAGGGCGCTTCGATACCGTACGAGCCGCAGCGGAAGGGATCGGGACGTCGCCATGCTTGGCGGCTCCATGCTTGCTGACGCAGGGTAAAGTAGCCTGGCAACTCGCCGCGCTAACCAGATGATTGCACAAAAAAAATGCAAGGCACGAGGCCTTGCAATTAAACGCGTCCGATCTGTTTCCGGTTTCCGGCGGCAGCGAGTAACCGCGCCTAGATCGCATCCTCCCAAGACTTTGACCGCGTAGGAGGGCAGATTTTTCTCCGCCCTCTCGGTTATCGCGGCACACTAGCCTAAGCCGAATGAAAATGTCACGAAGAATTTTGCCTCGAAACAGGCATTCTCGTGCTGCACTGCACAATAGTATGGCATGCCTTGCTTTCGAAACGACCAGTAAGGCAAAGAGGAGCTGTTGCGGCATGTTTTGAATTGACGTGCGCAAAGAATTCGAGGCCGAACGCCAAGAGGTTCGGTGGCTGAACTGCCCGCGCGGCTTGGCCCGGAAACCGGAGGTTTCCGGGCCGCAACGCGCTGATGTGCCGCGATGGCCGGGTTTCCATTCCGCCATGAAATGGCTATGAAGCCGGGTCAAGCAAGCCTGCGTCGCACCGATTCTGGCGCGACCATTCTCATTCACGGACCAGTCCATGCGTTTGTCGCGCTATTTCCTGCCTATCCTCAAAGAAAATCCGCGTGAGGCCGAGATCGTCTCGCACCGGCTGATGCTGCGTGCCGGCATGATCCGCCAGCAGGGGCAGGGCAGTTTTTCCTGGCTGCCACTCGGCAAGCGGGTGCTGGACAAGGTTTGCCAGATCATCCGCGAGGAGCAGAACCGCGCCGGCGCGCTGGAGATCCTGATGCCGACCATCCAGTCGGCCGATCTGTGGCGCGAAAGCGGCCGCTATGACGACTACGGCAAGGAGATGCTGCGCATCAAGGATCGCCAGGACCGCGACATGCTCTACGGCCCGACCAATGAGGAAGTGGTCACCGAGATCGTCCGCGCCTACGTCAAGTCCTACAAGGACCTGCCGCTCAATCTCTACCACATCCAATGGAAGTTCCGTGACGAGGTGCGGCCGCGCTTCGGCGTCATGCGCTCACGCGAATTCCTGATGAAGGACGCCTATTCCTTCGACCTCAACTTCGAAGGCGCGAGGGCGGCCTACAACAGGATGTTCGTGTCCTATCTCAGGACCTTCACGCGCATGGGCCTTCAGGCAATCCCGATGCGCGCCGACACCGGGCCGATCGGTGGCGATCTCAGCCACGAATTTATCATCCTGGCGGACACCGGCGAGAGCCAGGTCTATTGCGATCGCGATTATCTGTCGCTCCAGGTGCCTGGCGAAAACACCGACTTCGCCAATGACGCCGAGATATCGGACATCGTCAAAACCTGGACGACGCCTTACGCGGCCACCGACGAGATGCATGATGAGGCGGCGTGGGACAAGCTCGGTGAAGCGGACCGGGTCTCGGCTCGGGGCATCGAGGTTGGCCACATCTTCCATTTCGGCGACAAATATTCGAAGCCCATGGGCGCCAAGGTGACCGGGCCCGACGGCAAGGATCATTTCGTCTCCGGCGGCTCCTACGGCATCGGCCCGTCGCGGCTTGTCGCGGCGATCATCGAAGCCAGCCATGACGAGAACGGCATCATCTGGCCGGACGCCGTGGCGCCGTTCGACATCGGTCTGATCAACATGAAGGTGGGCGACGCCGACTGCGACCGCGTCTGTGACGAGCTCCATGCCGCCTTCGCAGCCAGCGGCAAGGATGTGCTCTATGACGACACCGACCAGCGACCGGGCGGCAAGTTCGCCACAGCCGACCTGATCGGCCTGCCCTGGCAGGTGATCGTCGGGCCGCGCGGCGTGGCCGCTGGCGAGGTCGAGATCAAGAATCGCAAGACCGGCGAGCGGGTGACGCTGCCGATCGCCGATGCCAAAAAACGCTTCGGTGCCGCCGCATGAGCGAGGCGGCTGCGGCAAGATCGGCGGGCGCCGGCCCTTTCTCCATCTTCGAACGCACGGTGGCGTGGCGCTATTTGCGCTCGCGGCGCAAGGAGACGGTGATCTCGGTCATCGCCTCGATCTCCTTCCTCGGCATCATGCTGGGGGTGGCGACGCTGATCGTCGTCATGGCCGTGATGAACGGGTTCCGGGCCGAGCTTTTGACCCGCATCCTCGGCGTCAACGGCCATCTGATAGTACAGCCGCTTGATTCGCCGCTCGAGGATTACGCCCAGGTCGCTGGCCGCATCAACGGCGTGCCCGGCATCAAATACGCCATCCCGCTGATCGACGGCCAGGTGCTGGCGCAAGGCAATGTCGGTGGCGGCACCGGCGCGCTGGTGCGCGGCATACGCGGAGAGGATCTCGGCAAGATCGCCATCGTCGCCAGCAACGTCAAACAAGGCACGCTCGCCGATTTCGACTCGGGCGAAGGCGTCGCCATCGGCAAGCGCATGGCCGAGAATCTCGGGCTGACGCTCGGCGATACCATCACCTTGATCTCGCCCGATGGTGACGTGACGCCGCTGGGCACCACGCCGCGCATGAAGGGCTACAAGATCGCGGCGATCTTCGAAGTCGGCATGTCGGAATATGACAGCTCCATCGTCTACATGCCGTTCTCGGAAGCGCAGCTCTATTTCAACATGGATGGACGCGCGCAGACGATCGAGATCTATGTCGACAATCCCGACAATGTCGACGCGCTGAAGCCGAAGGTGGAGGAGGCGGCGCAACGGCCCATCGACATCGTCGACTGGCGCCAGCGCAACGAGACCTTTTTTTCCGCCCTGCAGGTCGAGCGCAACGTCATGTTCATGATCCTGACGCTGATCGTGCTGGTGGCGGCGCTCAACATCATTTCCGGGCTGATCATGCTGGTGAAGGACAAGGGGCACGATATCGCCATCCTGCGCACCATGGGCGCCTCGCGCGGCGCGATCTTGCGCATTTTCCTGATGACCGGCGCGGCGATCGGCGTCACCGGCACGCTCGCTGGCGTGCTGCTCGGGGTGCTGATCTGCACCAACATCGAATCGATCCGGCAGTTCTTCTCCTGGATGACCGGCAAGGTGCTGTTCAATCCGGAGCTCTACTTCCTCAGCCAGCTGCCGGCGAAGATGGATCCGCGCGAGACCACCTATGTCATCATCATGGCGCTCGGCCTGTCGTTCCTGGCGACCGTGTTTCCGGCGTGGCGGGCCGCCCGCCTCGATCCGGTCGAAGCCTTGAGGTACGAGTAGTGGCCGAGGTCATTATCGAGCTGAAGAGCGTCGAGCGGCACTATGTCCAGGGGCCGCGCAAGCTCACCATCCTGAACGGCGCCGATTTCTCGCTGCGGCGCGGCGAGATGGTAGCGCTGGTTGCGCCGTCGGGCACCGGCAAGTCGACGCTGCTGCATACGGCCGGCCTGCTGGAGCGCCCCGATGCCGGCGACGTGATCCTGTCCGGACGGGCCTGCGGTCGGCTGTCCGACGACGAGCGCACGTCGATCCGACGCAACGATGTCGGCTTCGTCTACCAGTTCCATCATCTGCTGCCCGAGTTTTCCGCGCTGGAAAACATCATGATGCCGCAGCTGATCAAGGGCCTGCCGCGCAAGGAAGCGGCCGAGCGCGCCGCCCAGCTGCTCGATTACATGCAGATCGGCAAGCGCGCCTCGCACCGGCCGGCCGAATTGTCCGGCGGTGAGCAGCAGCGCGTCGCCATCGCGCGTGCCGTTGCCAATGCGCCGCTGGTGCTGCTGGCCGACGAGCCGACCGGCAATCTCGATCCGGTCACCGCCTCCTATGTGTTCGAAGCCCTGGAGGCGCTGGTGCGGCAGTCGGGTCTGGCCGCGCTGATCGCCACCCACAATCACGAACTGGCATCGCGCATGGACCGGCGCGTCACGCTCGCCGACGGCAAGGTCGTGCCGCTGTAGGGCACGTCGATGTTCGCCGCGGGAGTGGGGCCAACCTGGACAAGCTCCGGCGAGATTTCCGCGAATGCAGGTTGCCGTCGGGGATTCTGGCCTCTCCGAAGGTCACCCGGGCTCAGAACCGCCAGTGAGCATTCCGTGCGATCAGGGTGGAAGAGATCGCGATCATCACCAGGATCAGCAGCCAGGTTACAAAGTTGCGCGAGAGGCGCCACCGGCGGCCTTGTCTCATGCGCTTTCGCCAGCGGTCAGCTTTATTGGCGCCTTCGTGTTGGCCCACGTCCATCACTCGGTAGTCGTACGGTTTACCCACTATTGTCTGGGCTGAGATTGAGCGTAAGCAGGCGTTAACACAGCTTACAGCAGGCGAGGCAACGCTTGAATCGCGCAGGAACTGCAAAAGCCTCATCCATACGTTACGGGGAAGGTGGCGTCGCCCGACATCTTCCTGAGATCTTGATAGGTCCCGCAGCGTCAACCTTTTCTTAACCCTGCCAATCTGATCGCCGGAGATTCCGGATGCGGTCGGATTCTGCTCGTTGACATTGAAACAAAATTAGAACAAATTGCGAACATATCAACAACAGGAGAGAGTTATGACCGATCTGGTTCAGGATGTCATCTCACTGGTTTGCATGAGCACATTCCTCATTTCCATGGCGATCTGGATCGGCGCCATGTGATCCGGCGGCGTTGATCGCCACTGTTTCCGCCGTCGGGCGGACCGCTCCTCCGTTAAACCTTTCTTGCCGCCTCGACGCTAGGATGCGCCTCAAGGCAGGAGCAACGTCCAGGTGTCGCCCATCGTCACGGCCATTCTGGTGGCCAGCAATCTCGGGCTGATCTTTCTCTTGATGACCGCGCCGCTTGGTTTGCGCACGGTCAGGATGAGCCGCTTGATTGCGGTGGACCGTCAGCGCCTCTGGCCGGCGCTGTGGCCGCTTGGCAGCGATGCCGGCTGGTCCGGCGAGATCCTGTCGGCGGGGGCGCTGGACGGGGAGGGCGTGTCCCGCATCATGCTGTCGTGGGAAGGCCGCGACGGCAGGCCGATCGAACGCAGGGCACGGTTTGACGATGTCGTCGAAGGCAGCCGCTTCTCGATGCGTGTCGTCGAGGATACCGCGCTCGACGCCTCGTTCTGGAAAGACTATCGCGAAACCGCCGAACTCGTCTCCGAAGACGGTGGCACGCGGGTGACGCTCAGCCAGACGGATCGCTACCGCGGCGTTGCCTTTCTGGTGTTCCGTTACTTCGCCATGCGCCGCGAGCTGTCCAAGCTGCAACGCTGGGCGCTAACCGGTCAGTATCGCAAGGGCGGCTGGTTCGAGCATCCGCTCAGCCAGGTTGGGTTTGCCGTGCTGTCGGCATTGATGCTGTGGCCGTTCTTCGGGCTCCACCTCGGCGGGCTGGCGCTCGCCTCGATCCTTACCTCGGTCGTGGCCCTGCATGAACTCGGCCATATGGCGGCGTTCCGGCTGATGGGCCACCGCAAGGCGCGGATGATCTTCATCCCGCTGCTCGGCGGGGTCGCCATTGGCGGCAGGCCTTACAACAGCCGTTTCGAAGTGGCCTTCGTGGCGCTGATGGGGGCGGGCTTCTCCGCCTTCCTGGTGCCGATCGTCATTGCCGCCAGCGCGCTTGCGGGCGGCGAGGGGCACAAGGCCGCGGCCGCGCTGCTGGCGGCGCTGGCGGGCTGCGCCGCCTTGTTCAACATCGCCAATCTGGTGCCGGTGTGGAAGTTCGACGGCGGCCAGGTGTTGCGCCAGATCTGTCCGGGGCCGATCGCACTGGCGCTGGCCTCGTTCTTCCTGCTCTCGGCTTTCCTGGCGGTGGGGTGGCGGGCCGGCTTTTCCTCCGGCTTCCTGCTCGCGGCGGGAGCCGTCTTTTCAATCCTCAGCCTGCTGACCATGGGCAGCGGGGTCAAGCCACGCCACGAGCTGGAACCGATCCGCACGGTCGACCGCTTCGCCATCGCCGGTGCGCTGCTGGCGGTGTTCGTCATCCATGGCTGCGGCGTGCTGTGGGCGTCGGCGCAGTTGCTTTGAACCATGTTGAACCCGAAAGGTTCAACCAGTCCTTCGGACTGGCTCGGCGGGCGCAGCCACGGCGGGACCGAAAACATCCTCGAAGGCTGATTTCAGCGCCAGATCGAGGTCGGCCATGCCAATGGGAAGGCCGAGGTCGACGAGGCTGGTGACACCGTGGTCCTGCACGCCGCAGGGCACGATGCCGCTGAAATGGTCGAGATCCGGTTCGACATTGATGGCGATGCCGTGAAAACTCACCCAGCGCCGCAGCCGGATACCTATCGCCGCGATCTTGTCCTCGGCCGGCGAACCGTCCGGCAAGGCAGTGCGATCGGGCCGCACCACCCAGACGCCGACCCGGTCCTCGCGGCGTTCGCCGCGCACGTTGAAGGCGGCGAGCGTGCCGATGATCCACTGTTCGAGCGCGGCGACGAAGGCGCGCACATCCTCGCGCCGCCGTTTCAGGTCCAGCATGACATAAGCTACCCGCTGGCCCGGCCCATGATAAGTGTATTCGCCGCCGCGACCGGCCGAAAAGACCGGGAACCGGTCGGGATCGATCAGGTCCTCGACGCGCGCACTGGTGCCGGCGGTGTAGAGCGGCGGATGTTCGACCAGCCAGACCATTTCGCTGGCGGCCCCGCCGCGTATCGCCTCGGCACGCGTCTCCATGAAGGCAAGCGCATCGGGATAGGCGGTAAGGCCAGGCTCGATGCGCCACTCGACCGGTGCTGAACCGGGGAGCGGCAGGAACGAGGTGGCGATCTGGCTGCGTTCTGTCATGGCTTTTCGTTTTTCACTTATGCCGTCGCGATCCGCTTGCACTTTAGGGCGACATGCATCCGTCTCCATATGGCGTCAATCGCTGGAAACGTCCAGTTCCGGCCCTTCATTCCAATCCTGTGGACCGTTATGCCAATCGCTTGAGATTATTGCGTGCGGCGCACTTGTTTCGCCGGAAACGATTTGCTACACGCCGCGAGCCGGTCGGTTCCGGCTCCTACCACGTGCGGTCGTGGCGGAATTGGTAGACGCGCAGCGTTGAGGTCGCTGTGGGGCAACCCGTGGAAGTTCGAGTCTTCTCGACCGCACCAATATTTCCCGAAGCGGGCCTTCGGATCTCGTGAAATCACCTCCGGCAATCCTGCGATCATCAGGCCCCGAGTGCGGCGCCGCTCTGTAGCGGCTGGACGTTTGGTTCGTTCGGCAGATCGACGGTAACGACGAGGCCGGTTGGCTGGTTGTCGTGCAACTCGATGTTGCCGCCGTGGCCCTGGATCTGTCCGGTCCGGAATAGGAAACCGCGAACCCGACATCGGAGAATTCGGCGCAGACGGTTTGCAGCACGCTGGCAATATCGGCCCGCTGCAGCTTTTCCGTCGATACGTCGTTGCGCAGATAGGTCAGGGGTCTCGTCGATCAGATCCTCGATGTGCCGGACATCAATGTTCCTCCCGCAAAAATGTCTGGCGAGCGACTGCCCAGATTTCTTGAGATCACGCCGCCTTCTTCATCCGCGCCAGCGTATCGGCCACCACTTCGCCAAACGTCGACGGCGTCGGCACGATGATGACGCCTGCCTCCTTCAGGATTTCGACCTTCTCCTGCGCCGACTCGCCGAAGGCCGAGATGATGGCGCCGGCGTGGCCCATGCGGCGGCCTTTCGGAGCGGAGAGGCCGGCAATGTAGGCGATCAGGGGCTTGCGCATGTTGTCGCGCGCCCAGATCGCGGCTTCGGCTTCCTGCGGTCCGCCGATCTCACCGATCATCACCACGGCGTCGGTGTCGTCGTCCTGCTCGAAGAGTTTCAGCATGTCCTTGAAGGAGGAGCCGTTGATCGGGTCGCCGCCGATGCCGACGCTGGTCGACACGCCGATGCCGAGCGCCTTCATCTGCGAGGCCGCTTCGTAGCCGAGCGTGCCGGAGCGGCCGACAATGCCGACGCGGCCGGGCAGGTAGATAGAGCCTGGCATGATGCCCATCAGTGCTTGCCCGGGCGTGATGACGCCGGCGCAGTTCGGGCCGATCAGCCGCATGCGATCCTCGAAGCGGTAGCGGCGCATGTAGCGCTTGACCTGCATCATGTCCTGCGAGGGGATGCCGTCGGTGATGCAGACGCAGAGTTTTATGCCAGCATCGGCGGCCTCCATGATCGAATCGGCGGCGAAGGGCGGCGGCACGAAGACGATGCTCGCCTCGGCGCGGGTTTCGCGCACCGCGCCCTTGACGGTGTTGAAGACGGGCAGGCCGAGATGCGTCTGGCCGCCCTTGCCGGGGGTGACGCCGCCGACAAGCTTGGTGCCGTATCGCTTCATGTCCTCGGCATGGAAGCTGCCGATCTTGCCGGTGAAACCCTGGACGATGACCCGGGTGCTGCGGTTGAGCAGGATTGCCATTTTTTCGACCTCCCTAGAGCATGATGCCGAAAAGTGTGAAGAGGTTTTCGGGCGACATCATGCTCTATCTGTTTGATTTTAGAGACGGATTCAGATTTCAAGTCGAATCGACCTGAAATCATCCGACTCTAGGCTGCTTTTTTCTTGGCGGCCGCGCGCCAGGCGGCGACGGCTTTTTCGGCGGCTTCGGCAAGTGTGTCGGCGACGATCACCGCCTCGCCGGAATCGGCCAGGATGCGGCGTCCTTCCTCGGCCTTGGTGCCGGAGAGCCGCACCACCAGCGGTACGGTGACGCCGACCTCGCGTATCGCCTTGATGACGCCCTCCGCGACCCAGTCGCAGCGGTTGATGCCGGCGAAGATGTTGACCAGGATGGTCTCGACATTCTTGTCGCCGAGCACGGCGCGGAAGGATTTCGCCACCCGCTCCGGCGACGCCCCGCCGCCAATATCGAGGAAATTGGCAGGCTCGCCGCCGGCGATCTTGATCATGTCCATGGTCGCCATGGCGAGCCCCGCGCCATTGATGATGCAGCCGATGTTGCCGTCGAGGCCGACATAGGAGAGGCCACGGTCGCTGGCGAAGGTTTCGCGCGGGTCTTCCTGGCTCTTGTCGCGCAGTTCGGAGATTTCCGGGCGGCGGAACAGCGCGTTCTCGTCGAACGACATCTTGGCGTCGAGCGCGATCAGATTGCCGTCGCGCGTCACCACCAGCGGATTGATCTCCAGCATCGAGGCGTCGTAGTCGCGGAACACCTGGTAGCAGCTGAAGATGGTCTCGGTCGCCTTGCCGATCAGGTCATGATCGAGGCCCAGCCCAAAGGCGATCTCGCGGGCCTGGAAACGCTGCATGCCGACGCCGGGATCGACCGAGGTGCGCAGGATGGAATCAGGGGCCTTCTCGACGATGTCCTCGATTTCCATGCCGCCGGCGGCCGAGGCCACGATCATCACGCGCTCTTCCTTGCGGTCGAGGACGAAGCCGACATAGAGCTCCTGCGCGATATCGACCGCCTCCTCGAGATAGAGCCTGGAGATCAGCTTGCCGCGCGGGCCGGTCTGCTGGGTCACCAGCTTGCGCCCGAGCATTGCTTCGGCTGCGCTGGAGATCTCCTCGTCATTGGCGCACAGTTTTATGCCGCCGGCCTTGCCGCGGGCGCCTGAGTGAACCTGCGCCTTCAAGACCCATTTGCCGCCGCCGATCTCGCGCGCCCGGTAGGTCGCCTGCTCGGGGCTGTAGGCCAGCCCGCCGCGCGGTACATGCACGCCGTGGCGAGCGAGCAGTTCCTTGGCCTGATATTCGTGGATGTCCATTGTTGTCCTCCCTGAACCGTCAATACTTGGCGCGGTCGTCAGCTGGTCAGTTGGCCGGCGCGTTCGATGGCCTCGTTGACCACCAGCACATTGCGCGCCATGCGTTCCGACGCGGCGTCGATCATCTTGCCGTCGAGTGCGGCGGCGCCTTTTCCCAGGGCCTCGGCTTCCTTGAGCACCTCGAGGATGCGCCTGGCCCGCGCGACTTCCTTTTCCGGCGGCGAGAAGACGTCGTTGGCGAGCGCGATCTGCGAGGGGTGGATCGCCCATTTGCCTTCGATGCCGAGGGCGGCGGCGCGTTTTGCCCCGGCGATGTAGCCTTCCGGATCGGAGAAATCGCCGAATGGTCCGTCGATGGCGCGCAAGCCGTAGGCGCGGCAGGCGACGGTCATCCGCGACAGCGCGAAATGCCACTGGTCGCCGGGATAGTCGGGGTTGAGGCCGCCAATATTGACGGTGCGCGCCTTGCAGCTCGCCGCATAGTCGGCAACGCCGAAATGCATGGCTTCCAGCCGGCCAGGCGTCGCGGCAATCGCCTCGACATTGGCCATGCCGAGCGCGGTCTCGATCAGGGCTTCCAAGCCGACACGGGTCTTGAAACCCTTGGCCATCTCGATCTGGTTGACCATGGCCTCGACCATGTAGAGATCGGCCGGCACGCCGACCTTCGGCACCAGAATGGTGTCCAGCCGGTCGCCGGCCTGTTCCATCACGTCGACGACGTCGCGGTACATGTAGTGGGTGTCCAGCCCATTGATGCGCACCGAGACGGTCTTGCCCTTGGCGCGCCAGTCGATATCGTTGAGCGCCTGGATGATGTTCTTGCGGGCGCGTTCCTTGTCGGGCGGTGCGACCGCGTCCTCGATGTCGAGGAAGACGAAGTCGGCGGCGCTGTTGGCTGCCTTGTCGATCATCTCCGGGCTGGAGCCGGGAACCGCCAGCTCGCTGCGCTGGAGTCTCAATTTCCTGAGGTGGTTGATGGTGTGGCTCATCGTCTGGTCCCTCAGGCTGCTTCGGCGACCGGCACGGCGGCCGAGGCGCGGAAATGCTGGATGGCGGCGCCGACGCCGGAGCCAGGGGCCAGCCGCACGCCGCAATCGAGCAGCGCCATTTCGGCCGCCGAAAGCGAGGCGAGCACCATCACCTCGTTCAGCCAGCCGAGATGGCCGATGCGGAAGACCTTGCCCATCACCTTGTTGAGGCCGCCGCCGAGCGAAGTCTGGTAGGTGCGGTAGGCGCGCTTGACGACGTCGCCGCTGTCGATGCCTTCAGGCACCAGAATGGCGCTCACCGTGTCGGAATGCCATTTCGGCGCCTTGGCGCAGAGTTTCAGGCCCCAGGCATCGACCGCCTTGCGCACGCCTTCGGCGAGGCGATGATGGCGGGCAAAGATGTTCTCCAGCCCTTCCTCGGCGATCAGGTCGAGCGAAGCGCGCAGGCCGCGCAGCAGCTGCGTCGCCGGCGTATAAGGGAAGTAGCCGGCGTCGTTGGCGCGGATCATGTCCTCGAAGGAGAAGAAGCAGCGCCGGTGGGTGGCGCTCCTCGAAGCGACGAGCGCCTTCTTGCTCACCGACAGGAAGCCGAGACCGGCGGGCAGCATGAAGCCTTTCTGCGAGCCGCTGACGGCGCAGTCGACGCCCCATTCTTCCTGCCGGAAGTCGATCGAGCCGATCGACGATACGCCGTCGACGAACAGCAGGGCAGGGTGGTTTGCGTCGTCAAGCGCGGCGCGGCAGCCGGCGACGTCGCTGGTCACGCCCGTCGCTGTCTCGTTCTGCGTGCAGAAGACGGCCTTGATGCGATGTGTCTTGTCGGCCTTCAGCCGCTCGGCATAGAGCTCAAGCGGCACGCCGGTTCCCCATTCGCAGTCGATCACGTCGACCTCGAAGCCGAGGCGCTCGGCCATGTCGACCCACAGATGCGAGAACTGGCCGAAGCGCGACATCAGCACGCGGTCGCCGGGGCTGAGGACATTGGTCATCGCTGCTTCCCAGGCGCCGGTGCCGGAGGACGGGTAGATGAAGACGCGCCCGGTCTCGTTCTTGAAAACGCGTTTGATGTCCTCGAACAGCGGCAAGGTGAGATCGGGGAAGGACGCGGCGCGCATATCCTCCATCGGCAGGTTCATCGCCTGCCGGACCTGTTCGGGGATGTTGGTCGGCCCGGGAATGAAAAGATGGGTGAAACCGGCCATGATGCGAACTCCTCCTGATCCAGCAAAGCGGTGGGGGGAGTTTCGTTTCGACGGCTAAAGCCAACAACACCTTGGCGGGTAAGATCTCGCCGCCCGCGGGTGGGGCGGGCCTACCCGGTCAGCCTACCCGAAAGGCTGCTTCTGGGTACGCCTCTCTCGCGCATAGAGCGCGACGGCCATCGCCCGGTTACGGACGTCGAGCTTGTCGTAGAGATTCTTCAGGTGATATTTCACCGTGTTCTCGGAAATGCCGGTCCGCGTGGCGATCTGCAGATTGGTCCAGCCGTCGGAAAGCACCGCCAGCAGCTCGCGTTCGCGCACGGTGAGCTGCGCGAGCGGCGTGTCGTTGACCTTGTTGATGTCGATATAGGGGATGCAGATGCGTCCATGCGCGACCGCCAGGATCGTGTCGAAGATGATGGCTGGGTCGTCGAACTGGAAACAGTAGCCCTGGGCGCCGAGCCGCACGCATTGCTTCAGGATGCCGATATCATGGTCGTTGGAAAAGACGGTAATGCGCACGTCGAGCTTGCGGCTCTGGACCTCGGCCAGCACATCGGCGCCGTCCATGTCGGCGAGCTTCCAGCCGATGACAGCGACGTCGAACCCACCCTTCGCCGCCAGGTCCAGGAACTGCCTGCCGCTCTGCACGGTGTTCAACAGGTCGAAGCGGCCGTCGCATTCGAGCATTTCGCGCAGCGCCGATATGACGAATGGATTGCGCTCGGCGACGACAATGCGCATGCGCCGGTCGCCAACTGCCTTGCTCGTTTTCCCGGGCTTGCTGTTCAAGGGCCGTTTTTGTCCTGGGCTGGTTATCCGCAACGCACAGGTCAGGCTTCAGGCCTGGACCCGTATCATGACAATTCTGCCCCAATCGCGCCGGGGTGCTCTTTCCCCAGCGACATCGGCTGTCGCGCCGTCTGAAGCCGGGATTGGCTGGTCCTTGATGGATAGGCATTGCCAGGCCCGGCATCCGCGATACACTCATAGGGCGACGTGGAGCAGGCGTTTCGTTTGATATTCCGTGCCTTAGAGCGATAAATTCTCGGATCGAATCGCGTCTGTACGCGAGATGTCGATTTCCGAGAAACCGGTTTCCGCTTTAGGGGCCGATGCTCTAGACCTGAAGGCACAATTTTTCCGGGATGGCGGGAGGCGGTGGTGGAGGACAAGCAGACGACCTCCGCCAAGGCGGCTGACGATGCCCGGGCCGATATCTATGGCGAGGACGGTGCGGTCCTTCCGTCCTTCCTTGCCCAGATCGGGGCCGCGATCGCCGATCGCGATACGCTGACCCTCAAGCATGAAGTCGACCATCTGCACCAGTCTGAACTCGGCGACCTGATCGAGGCGCTGCATCCCGAACAGCGGCAGGCCCTGGTCGAGCTGCTGGGCACCGATTTCGACTTTTCCGCGCTGACCGAGGTCGACGAGGCGATCCGCATGGAGATCGTCGATCACCTGCCCAATGCACAGATCGCGCAGGCGGTGCAGGAACTCGATTCCGACGACGCGGTCTACATTCTCGAAGATCTCGAAAAGGAAGACCAGGACGAGATCCTGTCGCAGCTGCCGTTCACCGAACGGATCAGGCTGCGCCGCTCTCTCGACTATCCCGAAGAGACCGCCGGGCGGCGCATGCAGACCGAGTTCGTCGCGGTGCCGCCGTTCTGGACCATCGGCCAGACCATCGACTACATGCGCGAGGACAAGAACCTGCCTGAGCGCTTCAGCCAGATCTTCGTCATCGATCCGACCTTCAAGCTGTTGGGGGCCATCGACCTCGACCAGATCCTGCGCACCAAGCGCGCGGTCAAGGTCGAGGACGTCATGCACGAGACGCGCCACGCCATCCCGGCCACCATGGACCAGGAAGAGGCGGCGCGGGAGTTCGAGCAGTACGATCTCTTGTCAGCCGCGGTCGTCGACGAGAATGAGCGGCTGGTCGGCGTGCTGACCATCGATGATGTCGTCGACGTCATCCAGCAGGAAGCGGAGGAAGATCTGCTGCGCATGGGCGGCGTCGGCGACGAGGAACTCTCCGACACGGTGTTTGCCACCTCGCGTTCGCGCGTTCCCTGGCTGCTAGTCAACCTTGTCACGGCATTTCTGGCGGCATCGGTGATCGGCCTGTTCGACCACACGATCGAGCGGATCGTGGCGCTCGCCGTGCTGATGCCGATCGTGGCCGGCATGGGCGGCAATGCCGGTTCGCAGACCATGACCGTCACCGTGCGGGCGCTGGCGACGAAGGACCTCGACATCTACAATGCCGCCCGTATCATCCGCCGCGAAATGGGCGTGGGCTTCATCAACGGCATCGTCTTTGCCGTTCTGATCGGCATCGTCGCCGCCGTCTGGTTTCGCGATCCCAATCTGGGCGGGATCATCGGAGCGGCGATGATCATCAATATGTTCGCGGCCGCACTTGCCGGCATCCTGATCCCGCTGCTGCTCGACCGGTTCAAGATCGACCCGGCCGTGGCGTCGGCGGTTTTCGTCACCACCGTCACCGACTGCGTCGGCTTTTTCGCTTTCCTTGGCCTTGCAAGCTGGTGGTTCGGCGTGAGGTAGCCGCTCAATTGACTTTTACGTAAATGCCGTGCGAGGCTCGCGCGGGGGCCATGTCGATTCCGGCGGCCGAGGGTTTGGTTCGGACAGAAGGCGGCGCCGCGTGGCGGTCGCCCGGAATTCCGACTTGGAGTGACAATGCGGGAATATTATTCGATCACCGAACTGACCCGCGAATTCGACGTGTCGACGCGGACGCTGCGTTTCTATGAGGACGAAGGCCTGGTGCAGCCGGTGCGGCGCGGCCGCACTCGGCTGTTTCGTCCCTCCGACCGCCATCTCATCCGGCAGATCATGCGCGGCAAAAGGCTCGGCTTCTCGATCAACGAGATCCGCGAAATCATCCAGATGTACAAGGAGCCGCCGGGCGAGGTCGGGCAGCTCAAGCTTATGATCAAGCGCATCGAGGAAAAGCGCGAGGATCTGAGGCAAAAGCGCCGCGACCTCGAGGAGACACTGGCCGAACTCGACCAGGCCGAGGAGTCATGCGTCGAGCGGCTCGTGGAGCTTGGCGTCAACACCTGACGAAGCTCAAATCCAGCGCCGCACCCGCTTCGCGTAGTCGCGGTATTTCTTGCCGAATTTCGCCGCCAGTATCTTTTCCTCGCCCTCGATCGCCAGCTTCTGGGTGAGGAAGGCGGCGATGAAGGCAAAGAGCAGGAACCAGGCTATCCCCGTGACAAAGGCGACGCCGATCAACAGCAGTGTGTTGGCCAGATACATCGGGTTGCGGGTGACGCCGAAAGGGCCCGTCGTGACGAGATGGTCGGGCACGGCATTGGGATTGAGCGTTGTCCTGGCCCGCATCATGGTGCGGATGGCGGTGAACCAGAGTACGGCGACGCCGAACAATGCCACCCAGCCCGCCGCGAACAGGAGGTCGCCCAGGAGATCGCCGATCCAGGGCAGGGGGTAGAGCATGCCGAGGATGACGCTGACGGCGATCGCCGCGGTGTAGATAACCGGCGGCCACGGGATCACCCCGGGCTTCGGCTGGGTTTCGGTCATTGCGTTCCTCCCTCATCCATCTTGTCTTCGGTCTGGGCCGTGCAGCTGCCGGCCAGATCGCCCAGATGCGCCCTGAACTCCGCAGTCTGGTCGTTGTTCTCGAGCCGATCAAGAGATGCTTCGCCCTCGAGCGTCGTCAGCATGCAGCCGCAATAGCTCGAACAGAAGGTCGCGTTGCGCGTCTGCTCGCACGAGCGCTGGCAGGTTTTGAGGAAATTGACCTGCGGGGTTTCGACCTGGGCCGGCATCACTTGCGAGAACAGCCAGACGCAGCCGATCAGCAGCGGCTGATGGATCAGGTAGAAGGCGAGGCTGTGGCGGCCGATGAAGACCAGCGGATTGGCCCAGCGTCCGGGTTTGAGGTTCGCAAGGCGGGCTCGCATGCCGGATGCGGAGGCGAGTTTCGCCACTGCGATGCCGACAAGCACCGCGCCGAACCATGGAAACAGCGGCACATAGTCGTTGGATCGCGGATTGATCGCCGACAGGCCGATCCACCACAGCCAGGGATGATCCAGCGCCTCGAAGCGCAGATAGATGGGCGCGGCGATGACGAGCGCGGCAATGACAAGCGTCAGCAGCGCGGGCAGCCGCAGGAAGGCAAGGCCGAGCAGGCTGGCGAGCGCGATCTGGTGCAGGATGCCGAAGAAGATGAAGCCGTCAGGCGTGGCGATCCGCGTGACGACCGAAATGGCGATCGCCGCTCCGGCAACCATGGCGAACCGTTTCCAGAAGCCGTTCCAGCGGATTTGCCGGCCGTGGGCAAGGTACAGGCTGACGCCGACCAGGAACAGGAAGGTCGAGGCGATGCAGCGCGCATAGATCTTCCACCAGCCGAAGGCCGTGAGGCCCGGGTCGGTGTAGCCGAAGAATTCCAGGTCCCAGGTGAAATGGTAGCTCGCCATGGCCAGCAGCGCGATGCCGCGCACGATGTCGATGGCGACGATGCGCCGGGATGGCTCCGGAACGGGTACGGTCGGCGTATGGATGGTCATGGTCTCGCGATCTGATTCAGCCCCGCTTGAGGACTATCACGGTTGGACGGGACAGAAGAAGGCCGCGAGCAGCGGCATGGGCGATGTCTCTTGCATCAGGCGCCGCTTTAGGCCAGCGCCGGGAAGTCTTTGACCGACTTCGCTTTTTGCCGGATATGCGTCGGTTTCCTCTTAATCGCCCGGAAGTGGCCAAGGCAGATTTGGCCGGTGATTCTGCTTTTGGGGAAGCAATGTCCACCCATGTGCGCCATCCGATCTGGCTCCCGGCCCTCAAGGCCGCGGATGCGCGCACCTTCACCTCGCTCTACGCGGTGGAGTCCTTTGCCCGAGCCACGGTGTCGAGCGTCATCCCGATCCAGGCCTACGAGATCCTGCACAATGAGCAGATCGTCTCGATCCTCTATACCATCGTGGCGCTGCTCGGCCTGTCGGTGACCTTGTTCATGCCGATGCTGATCCGCCGCTTTGCCCGGCGCTGGGTCTATACGGCGGGCGCCTGCCTGCTCGCCATCGGGTCGCTGTTCTTCGTCACCCATACGCTTGCCGGGCAATTGGCCGGGATGCTGTGCCGGGTGATGGGCGCCAGCGCGCTGTCGATCACGCTCAATCTCTACATCATGGACCACATCCGCAAGACCGACTTCATGCAGGCCGAATCGCTGCGCATGGCGTGGTCGATGTTCGCCTGGACCGGCGGGCCGACGCTCGGCATCTTCCTGTATACACGCTTCGGTATCTACGCGGCGCATGGGGCGGTGGCAGTGTTCGCGCTGGCCTTGCTGGCGCTGTTCTGGACCTATCGGCTGGGCGACAACCAGTCGATCCGGCCCGGCAAGACCCGGCCTGCCAATCCGCTCGCCAATATCGGCCGCTTCGTCGCGCAGCCCAGATTGAGGCTCGCCTGGCTGATCGCCTTCGGCCGCTCCTGCTTCTGGACGACGTTCTTCGTCTATGGGCCGCTGTTCATGGTGATCACCGGGCAGGGCGATATCGCCGGCGGCCTCCTTGTTTCGGCCGGCAATGCGCTTTTGTTCATGGCGATCTTCTGGGGCAAGGCCGGAAAACGCTTTGGCGGCCGGCGCACCATGACATTTGCCTATTTCGCCATGTCGGCCATGCTGCTGGCCGCGGGCACGGTGGGAGTGACCGCACCGTTGTTGACCGGCGCTTTCCTGCTTGGTGGCGCGTTCTTCACCATCGCGCTCGATGCCCTGGGGTCGACCGCCTTCATGCGTTCTGTGCGATCTTATGAACGGCCGCAGATGGCTGCGGTCTACCGCACCTATCTCGATTTTTCCGAACTGACGCCGCCGCTGGTCTATTCGGTGGTGCTGGCCTTCTTTGGACTGGGCTCGGTGTTCGTCACGCTCAGCCTGCTGGCGGCGGCGTGCGGCTTCGTGACCTGGCGCTACCTACCGAAGTCGCTGTGAGGATCACCGTGAAAGTGCCGCATGGCGCTCGCGCACCCAGTTGTGGAAGCGGTGCAGTTCATATTCCTCGGGCATCAGCACGCCGGCGGCGTGGCGCATCGAGCGCAGGCCTTTCTGATTGACCTCGCAGATCGCCGCGTCCTCCTCCAGCACCTGTGTGCCGAAGGCGATGATGTTGTCGATGTCGGTCGCGGCCAGCGCCTCGGGCGCGAACAGCCATTCGGCGACAAGTTCCGTCTGTTCCGGCCCGAGCGGTACCAGCCGAACTGTCCTGACATAGTCGACATGGCCGACGATGAACATCGAGGGTAGGCTGGTGGCGTAGGTCTGGCCGGCGGCGCGTTCGGCTGGCGTCAATCCCGAGAAGACCGGCCCATGGGTCTTGCCGTCGCTAGACCAGGTTTCGGCGCCAGCCCGCAGGCCACCGGAAAACTCCGGCGCGTCATTGTCGGCGTGGCGGGTCCATTCGGGGTCGTCATGCCGGCTCATCAGGCCGCGGCCATAGATCGGCACCAGCCGCGACAGGTCCTTGTGGACGCCCGGACAATGCAGGCACTCGTTGAAGTTCTCCCAAAAGATCTTCCAGTTGCAGTGCATCACCTTGCGCAGCACATGGCCTGCCACCAGCGTTTCCAGTGGCCAATTGCCGAGATTGCCGGAGGCGGGGTCGAAGGATGCCTGCGCCGAGCCGGCCGCATCTTCCTGCAAATTGATGAACACGAAGCCGCGCCAAACCGAGAGCGCGACGCGATAGAGCGGATGGTCGGCCTTGTCGAAGCCGTCCGGCAATGATTTCGACGGCACGCGCACGAGGTCGCCGCGCAGCGAATAGGACCAGGCATGATAGGGGCAGGTGATCAGCCGCGCCTTCAGCCGGCCCTCGCTCTCCTGGCAAAGCTGCGAGCCGCGATGCCGGCACGTGTTGTGGAAGGCACGCAACGCGCCGGTGTCGTCGCGCAGAACGATGATGTCCTGCGTGCCGATGCGGAATCGGCGAAAGGCCAGCGGCTGGGCCAGATCGGCCTCGCGGCAGACCAGCAGCCAGTTCTTGTACCAGATGGCATCGAGGTCCAGTTGATAGGCCGCTGCGTCCCAATAGGCCGATGAGGGCAGGGTGGGTTCGGTCTGGGTCAGGCCGTTATAGGGATCGCGCTCGCTGGCAATGGGCTGCATGGCTGGCTTCCTGTGAAGTGGCCAGCCGACACCCGGCCAGCATAATTGTCAATTGTGGCGCCGATGACCGCTGATGTTGCCGGCATGGCGTAATCGCGCTGGTTACCGGCGGAATTTGGTTTGCCGGAGGCGGTGATTCTGCCTATAGTCGCTGATGTCGTCGGTTCCATTTTGGAGCCAAGAGGGAATGCGGTGCGGGCTGACTTGTTGCCCAATGCCGTTGCTGCCCCCGCAACTGTGTGCGGTAGTCCTCTCCATATGCCACTGAAGATTTGTCTTCGGGAAGGTGGGGAAGGGCGCTGATCCGTGAGCCAGGAGACCTGCCGGCGACAGGAAACTGACTTCGATGCCCTCGGGTGGAGGGTGAAAGGACAAGACATGACTACCGCTTCCGTCTCCCTCGGCGCTTCCGTCTCCTCGCAGTCGCGCTTCATGCAGCTGGCGCTCGCCGCGCTGCTCGGCACCTTCATCATCGGCTTCGTCGGCTTCTCGCATATCGATGCGGTCCACAATGCCGGTCATGACAACCGGCATTCGATGGCGTTTCCCTGCCACTGACGAGGACCTGACATCATGAATCTGTTTCGCAACGTCGTGTTCATCGCGGCGATCGCGGGGCTCGTGGCCGGCGTCGTTCTCGCCTGCATGCAGGCCTATGCCACCGTGCCGCTGATCCTCAAGGCGGAAGTCTACGAACAGGCCGAAGGCGGCCACAGCCATGACCATGCCGCGGCACCCGCGGCCTCGGCTGATGCCGCCAGCGGCAACGCAATGAGTTCCGCCGCGCCAGCGGCATCGAATGCCATGAGCGCCGCCGCCCCGGCTCCGGCCGCAGCGGCAGCTCCGGCCGAGGACGAGGGCTGGGCGCCGGCCGACGGCTTCGAACGTTTTGCCTTCAACGTGGTGTCCAACGTCGTCACCGGCATCGGCTTCGCGCTGATCCTGGTCGCTGTTTCGGAATTCGCCGGCGGCATCGGCAACTGGCGCCAGGGCGTGTTCTGGGGCCTGGCCGGCTTTGCCGTGTTCACACTGGCGCCCGGCCTCGGCCTGCCGCCGGAACTGCCGGCCATGCCGGCGGCCGACCTCACGCAGCGCCAGATCTGGTGGGTGGCGACGGTGATCGCGACCGCCATCGGGCTTGGCCTGATCGCGTTCCGCAAGTCGCTGCCGCTTGCCATCCTTGCGGTGCTGCTGATCGTGGCGCCGCATATCGTCGGGGCGCCGCAGCCCGACAGCTTCGAGACACCGATCCCGGAAGGCCTGCACCACCAGTTCGTGGTGGCGGTGACGCTGACCAATCTGGTGTTCTGGCTGGTGCTTGGCGCTGTCGTCGGCGTTGTGCGCGGACGCTTCACCGGCACCGCGAACAGCCTGCGCGACAGCTTTGCCTGATCGCGGCAAGCTGACCTTCATCATCGGTGGTGCGCGCTCGGGAAAGAGCGCGCACGCCGAAACCCTGGCGACGGCGTTGCCCTCGCCGTGGGCCTATATCGCCACCGCGCAAGCCTATGACGACGAGATGCGCGAGCGCATAGCGCTGCACCGGTCGCGACGCGGGGCGGGCTGGGCCACCATCGATGCGCCGTTCGACCTTGCCGGCGCGCTCGAGGCTTTGCCCGATAGCCGCCCGGTGCTGATCGACTGCCTGACGCTGTGGCTGACCAATCACATGCTGGCAGACCACGACCTGGGGCTTGAATGCCGGGGGCTGGCGGATGTGTTGTCGCGGCCGCGCGGGCCGTGGTTCGTGGTATCCAACGAAGTCGGGCAGGGCATCGTGCCGGACAACGCACTGGCGCGCCGTTTTCGTGATGAGGCCGGCCGGCTCAACCAGCAGATCGCGGCGATCGCCCATACGGTGCTGCTGATGGTGGCGGGGCTGCCGCTCAAGGTGAAATGAGATGACCGATATCGACGGCAAGACCAACGAAGACCGGGACGAAGAGCGCCACCGCGCCAAGATGGCCAAACGCAAGGCGGTGCAGGACGCCGAGGTGGCGAGCAAGACGGTCGAGAAAGGACTGCTGATCGTCAACACCGGCCCTGGCAAGGGCAAGACGACAGCCGCCTTCGGCTTGGCGCTGCGGATGCTTGGCTATGGCAAGCGGGTCGGCGTCGTCCAGTTCATCAAGGGCAAGTGGCACACGGGCGAGAAGGATGCTTTCGCTGCCTTCGGCGACCGCGTCGTCTGGCACGCGATGGGCGAGGGCTTCACCTGGGAAACGCAGGATCTGAAGCGCGATATCGCGGCGGCGGAAGCCGCCTGGGCCAAGGCGCTGGAGCTGATCGCCGATCCCTCCATCAGCCTTGTGGTGCTCGACGAGCTCAACATAGCGCTGCGCTACGACTATCTCGATCTCGACACGGTGGTTGCTGCGTTGAAGGCTCGTCGCGAGGACCTGCATGTCGTCGTCACAGGCCGCAACGCCAAACCGGCGCTGGTCGAAGC
The DNA here is from genome assembly GCF_013170705.1 of Mesorhizobium loti. Taxonomy (NCBI): domain Bacteria; kingdom Pseudomonadati; phylum Pseudomonadota; class Alphaproteobacteria; order Hyphomicrobiales; family Phyllobacteriaceae; genus Mesorhizobium; species Mesorhizobium loti. The sequence continues at coordinate 3,985,958 of NZ_CP033334.1, forward strand.
GGCCGACCTGGTCACCGAGATGGGCGTGACCAAGCACCATTTTTCGGCAGGCGTGAAAGCCCAGCAGGGGATCGAGTTCTAGAACACCAGAACCGCGATCACCGAGACCAGGCCGAACAGCGCGATCAGCAGATAGTCGGCGACGCGGTAGAGTTTCAGCGCCCGCCTGATGTCGCCGCTGTCGACGTCGCGGCGGCCGCCTTCACCCATGAAAACATCGTCGACCAGCACGCCGCCATAGCTGCGCGGCCCGGCCAATGCCAGACCGAGCGCGCCGGCCATGGCCGCTTCCGGCCAGCCCGCGTTGGGCGAGCGGTGTTTTTTTGCGTCTCGCCACACCGCATGCCAGGCGCTGCGGGGATCAGCGTCCCCGACCAGGAAAGCCGCCAGCACGATCAGCAGCGCCGTCAGCCGAGAGGCTGGCAGGTTGATCCAGTCGTCGAAGCGCGCCGCCGCCCAGCCGAAAGCCTCGTGGCGCGGGGTGCGGTGGCCGATCATCGAATCGGCGGTGTTGGCGGCCTTGTAGGCGGCGCCGCCGGCCAGCCCGCCGACACCGGTCCAGAAGGCGGGAGCGACGATGCCGTCGGAAAAATTCTCCGCCAGGCTTTCGATCGCCGCACGGCAGACGGCGGCGCGGTCGAGCGCCTCGGGATCGCGGCCAACGATTCGCGAGACGGCGACACGGCCCATGGCCAGCCCGCCTGTATCGAGCGCGTCGGCGACGGATTCGACATGTTCGAAAAGGCTCTTCTGCGACAGAAGCGATGTCGCCAGAAGGGCGGCAACGACCAGTCCCAGGGGAACGAACCAGAGCAGGACAAGCTGTACGCAAAGGCCGATCGCCGCCGGCACCAGCACGATGACGAGAAGTGCCTGGACACCGCGTTGACGACGCAATGCGTCGGGATCAGTGGCGCGGTTGAGCCTGCGATCGAGAAAGGATATCAGCCTGCCGAACCACGTCACCGGATGGCCGATGGCGCGAAACAGCCAATCCGGGTAACCGAGGGCGAATTCGACGGCCAATGACAGGAAAGCGATCAGGACTGACATGAAGCTTCTTGAAGGAGCGGTGGACCATGGTGGAAGTCTCGGCCGGGCGAGGGTGCTTTTCCCCAACGCCGTATTGCCTTTCGTCGACCTCTCTACCGGTATCAATCCGCTCTCCTACCCGCTTTTCGACCTGCCCGCCACCTCGCTGTGGCGATTGCCGGAAGCCGGGCGGGCGCGTGAGCTGACAGGGATAGCGGCCAGGACGTACGGCGCGCCGTCGCCAGCCAACGTCGTCGCTGCGCCCGGCACGCAGATCCTGTTGCCGCGTGTGGCCTCGCGGGTCAGGCCCGGCAAGGCGTTGGTGCTGGGGCCGACCTACGCCGAACATGCGCGTGCCGCGGCGATCGCCGGTCACGAGGTGAGCGAAGTCAGCGATTTCGCGGCGCTGGCGCAGGCCGACCTTGCCGTCATCGTCAATCCCAACAATCCCGACGGTCGCGTCATCGAGCGCGACCGGCTGCTGGCGCTGGCCGCCGGACTGCGTGCAAAAGGCGGGCTGCTGGTCGTCGACGAAGCGTTCATGGATGTCGGCCCGCGCCAGCACAGCCTCGCCGGTGATGTCGGTCAAGGCGGCATCGTCGTGCTGCGTTCGTTCGGCAAGTTCTTCGGCCTGGCCGGCCTGCGGCTTGGCTTCGCGCTTTCGGATGCAGCGACGGTGGAAGCGCTGGAAACGCAATTCGGGCCATGGGCTGTTGCCGGCCCGGCGCTCGAATACGGCATCCGCGCGCTTGCCGATATCGGCTGGCAGGACGCCATGCGGGCCTCCCTGACGGATGCAGCGGCGCGGCTCGACTCATTGTTCGACCGTTTCGGCGTGCCTGTCGCGGGTGGCACCACTCTGTTCCGCTATCTCAGCCTGCCGGATGCCGCCGGCCTGTTTTCAGCGCTTGGCGAGCGTGGCGTCCTGCTTCGGCATTTCTCCGGGCGGCCGCATGTCCTGCGCGCCGGCCTGCCGGGGAGTCAGGAGGAATGGCTGCGGCTCGAATCGGCCCTTGCCGATTGGGCGGCGCGGCGCGAGGATCGATCAAGGGGTTCAAAACCATGATCCATGTCTGTTCGCTGTCGAAGGTCGAGGAGACGGTGGCCAGGACCGGTGCCGAGCGTATGCTGTCGCTGCTCTCCGTCGGAACGGATGTGAGGCGTCCGGCGTCGATAGCGAGGGAAAATCATCTGCATCTGGTCATGCACGATATCGAAGTGGCTCAGGACGGCATGACCATGCCGGGCGAGGAGCATGTCCGCAATCTGCTCGATTTCGCGCGCCGTTGGGACCGGGCGAAGCCGATGGTCGTGCATTGCTACGCCGGCATCAGCCGTTCGACGGCTTCGGCCTACATCATCGCAGCCGCGCTCGCGCCGAAGCGCGACGAGGTCGAACTGGCCCGGACGCTGCGGACACTGTCGCCCTCGGCGACACCTAACCCGAGACTCATTGCCGTGGCCGATGCGCTGCTTGAGCGCAACGGCCGCATGATCGAGGCGGTCCAGTCAATCGGGCGTGGCGCGGATGCCTTTGAAGGAACGCCGTTCGCGCTGAAGATCGACAGCTAGCTGTGTCCATATACCGCTGTAGGATTATCGAGTGCCTTCACTCGCCCAATCTTCTTGCCCGTGGCGTACCCGGACAATGAACACGTCGCCGTCGGCTTCGATCTGGTAGACGACAGATGGGCCTTGAAGGGATGGATACGCATTGGTGGCGACAATTCAAGCCGCTCCCGCGCCATTCGGGGACTGGCAGCGATCAGGTCGAAGATCGCGAATAACTCGTCATGATACTGTCTGGCCTGCACAGCGCCGAACAGGCGCACCCCTTGCTCGGCAATGTCCTCTTCCGCAGCTAAAGAAAGGCGAAATTTCATTACCCGTTGCCGGGTGGCTTTCCAGCGCGTTTGACCGCCTCCGTAAAAAGCGCGTCCCTGGATCGATTGCCGATGCCACTCTTCAAGCCGTCGTCGACAAAGCGCTGCATGGCGGCAATGTTGTCGTTGCGCTCCTGATCCCGACGGATCAGATCGCGCACATAGTCGCTCGCGTTGGCGTAGCGACCCGTTTCGGTTTGCGCCTCAACCCAATCCTTCATCGGATCGGGCAATGATACGTTCATTGTTGCCATGTCGGCCTCCATATCCCGTCCAGTATGATCTATTTTGGCAAATCTCATATGCGGGAGCGTTTTTGCGGAGGCGCAATTGTGGCTAGGCGGCTACTTCAGCCAATCGGCGAGCTTTGCCTTGCGCACATCCCTGAGCAGGCTGATGAACCCGTCGGCTTGATGTTCCGCTGTCAGCCGGCCTTTTTCCGATGTCGCGATGCTGGCATCGCCGACCACGCCGTTCGGGTTGAGATCGCCGGCGATCCACGCAAAGGCGTGGGTGCCCGTATGGCGCAGCAGCGAGAATTCCTTCTCGGCCCTGGCGACGTTGGAAACGAAATTCTCGGCCTTGGCCATGTCGACGAGATCTGGCCGGAAATGCAGCATCAGCGAGGTCTCGACATCGCCGCCATGGATTCCGTGACGATCCTCGAGTTCGGTATACATGCCGGCAGGCCGCCCAAAACGCTGCCAGCTCGTCTTCACCGCCAGCATCCTTTCGCGCACCCGCAATTCGCGCGTGATGATGCCCATGATCTCTTCATTGCCGCCATGCGAATTGACGACGATGAGCTTGCGCACGCCGGCGCGCGCGATCGATACGCCAAGTTCGGTCCAGGCCTCGACCAGCGTCCTTGCCGGCAAAGTGAGCGTGCCCGGCGCGTGCAGATGCTCGTTCGACTTGCCGACCGCCTGAACCGGCAGGATGCGGATGTCCAGATCGCCGGGCAGGCGGGCGATCACCGTGTCGAGCATGCCGTTCATGATCGAGGTATCGGTCGAGACGGGCAGATGCGGGCCGTGCTGCTCGATCGCCGCCACCGGCAGAACGGCGATCGTCGCCTCCGGATCGATCGAGGCGTATTCCGTCGTCCGGTAGTCACCCCACCACACACGTCTTTTTGTCTCGTTCATTTTGTGCCTCGACGGAATTGATCTGGCGCCGGCGCTGCCCCTCATCCTTACTCTCTCCCCGTGAAGAACGGGGGAGATCGTCGGAGCGGTTCCCTTCTCCCCGTCTCCATACGGGGAGAAGGTGCCGGCAGGCGGATGAGGGGCAGCGCCAACTTCGCGTGACTTTAGACTATTGGACTGTCGATTCGTAGGGTTTCACTGGCGCTTCTTACCCGGCGGCGACGGCTTCGACCTCGACCTTGAATTCGGGCCGGGCAAAGCCGGAAACGATCATCAGGGTCGAAGCCGGCGCCGGGCTTGAAAACAGCCGGTCGCGGACATCCATATAGGGCCGCAGATGCGCGCGGTCGGTGACGTAGGCGTTGATGCGCACGATATCCCCAAGTCCCAGCCCGGCCTCTCCAAGGATCGCCTCGATGTTGCGGAAGCAGAGCTCGGCCTGGGCGCTGGCATCCTCGGGAATCTGATCGTCCGCCGTGATGGCGACCTGGCCCGAGCACAGCACCAGCCGCTTGCCGGCGGGCACTTCGACGCCGTGGCTGTAGCGGGCAAAGGGAGGCTTGATCGACTTGGGGGTGAGGAATCTGAACACGGCAATCTCCTGGATGCCGTCAGCCTAAGGCCGTATTCACTACAGCTTCAAGATGGCTTGGGATGTCGCCGGTGCGATTGTGGACAGGCGTTCAAAAAATAGGCACGATGCCTCCGGTGCAGCACGACCTTTCCGGCTTTCGCAGATGGCTGTGGTGCAGGCGGGCGGGTCCCGGCGCGAGACGCCGGTGGCATGTGTCTTGCTTCTTGAATCTCTGGTGTCGAGCCTGGCGCGTGGCGCGCCGGAGCAAACAAAGGATGGTTGTCGATGTACGCAAAACAGAAGACCTCGGTGGCGGTGGTGGCCTTGCTTGCCGCCAGCACACTGGGGGCCGCGGCGAACGAAAAAGTGACCTTCGGCACCAATTGGCTGGCGGAGCCGGAGCATGGCGGATATTACCAGGCAGTGGCGGACGGCACCTATGCCGCTTGCGGCCTCGACGTCACCATCATGCAGGGCGGCCCGCAGGTCAGCGGCCGGCCGATGCTGCTGGCAGGCAAGATCGATTTCTACATGGGGGGCAACCTGCTGTCGGCCTTCGATGCCGTCCAGCAAGGCATTCCGATGCGCGTCGTGGCCGCCGATTTCCAGAAGGACCCGCAGGTTATCATGTCCCATCCCGGCGAGGGCTTGGACAAATGGGAAGACCTGAAGAACGCCGACCAGTACATTCTGGGCGACGAAGGCGTGCAGACCTTCTTCCAGTGGATGGTCACGGCGCTTGGCTTCGACGCCGCCAAGCGCGCACCCTACACCTACAACACCGCTCCCTTCCTCGCCAACAAGAAGTCGATCCAGCAGGGCTACGTCACGTCGGAGCCGTTCGCGGTCAAGAAGGAAGGCGGCTTCGTGCCCAACCAGTTTCTGCTCGCCGACTATGGCTGGGACACCTACTCGACGACGATCGAGGTGATGCAGGACACGATCGACAAGAAACCGGAAGTGGTCCAGTGTTTCGTCGATGGCTCCGCCAAGGGCTGGTACAAGTACCTCTACGGCGACAACAAGGCCGCCAACGACATGATCAAGAAAGACAATCCTGACATGACGGATGAGCAGATCGCCTTCTCGATCGAGCAGATGAAGAAGTTCGGGCTTGCCGATTCCGGCGACACCGAAAAGCTCGGCATCGGCGCCATGACCGATGCGCGGATCAAGAGCTTCTACGACAAGATGGTCAAGGCCAAGGTCACGCCTGACGGCATCGACATCACGAAGGCCTACACGCTGGCCTTCGTCAACAAGGGTGTCGGGCTCGAGCTGAAGAAATAGGCCAGCCCGGCATGATAGGGGAAAAGGTGGCGCAAGCGCCGGCCTTGGATATCGCTCCGACCTTGCTGGCGCTGCGCGGCGTCGGCAAGGTCTTTTCCAATGGCGTGACGGCGTTGAGCGATGTCGGCCTGACGATCCGGGAAGGCGATTTCCTCAGCCTGCTCGGGCCGTCCGGCTGCGGCAAGTCGACGGCGCTGCGGCTGATCGCCGGCCTGTCGACGCCGACCTCCGGCGTGCTCGACTGGCGCGGCGGCGGTTCGCTCGACCGCGCCAATATCGGCTTCGTCTTCCAGGAGCCGACATTGCTGCCCTGGGCCAGCGTCTTCGACAATGTCTGGCTGCCGCTGAGGCTGAAAGGCATTTCCCGAGCCAAGGCTGCCCCTGCGATAAATGAGATGCTGGCGCGGGTTCACCTGACCGGCTTCGAGGATGCCGTGCCGCGCGAACTGTCCGGTGGCATGAAGATGCGTGTGTCCATCGCGCGGGCCATGGTGACCAAGCCACGCGTGCTTTTGATGGACGAACCGTTCGCGGCGCTCGACGAGATCACCCGCTTCAAGCTCAACAACGATCTGCTGGAGCTTTGGCAGGACGAACGCTTCACCGTCGTCTTCGTCACCCACAGCGTCTTTGAGAGCGTGTTCCTTTCCAACCGCGTCGTCGTGATGGCGGCGCGGCCGGGCCGGGTGTTCGACGAACTTGCCATCGAGGCTCCCTATCCGCGCGACGAGGTGTTTCGCACCTCGCCGGACTATGCGGCGCTTTGCCGGCAAGCCTCGGACGTGCTGGTCAATGCCATCAATTCAACAGCGGGCGCATCATGACGGCCATTGACGGCACGTTGAAACTCGACCCGGAGGAAGCGCGCCGTGTGCGCCAGGAGCGGCTCGAGCGGGTCGGCCGTTGGGTACTGCCGCTGGCGATCATGATCCTGGCGATCTGGTTGTGGGACCGCATCTGCGTCTGGAACGAGATCCCGCAATATATCCTGCCGCGCCCCGGCGTGGTGCTGCAGACGCTCTACAGCGATGCCGGCCTGCTGTTCTCCTCGCTGCTGGTCACCTTGCGTATCACCTTTCTCAGCCTGGCCCTGGCCGTCATCGGCGGTGTTGGCCTGTCGGTGCTGTTCGCGCAGTCGAAATGGGTGGAGATGTCGTTCTTCCCCTTTGCCATCGTGCTGCAGGTGACGCCGATCGTGGCGATCTTTCCGCTGATCAATATCTATGTGAACAACCAGACGACCAAGCTTCTGCTGTGTGCCTGGATCGTCGCCTTCTTCCCGATCCTGTCCAACACCACGCTTGGCCTCAATTCCGTCGACCGCAATCTGCGCGACCTGTTCAAGCTCAACGGCGCGACGCGCTGGCAACAGCTGCGCTATCTCAGGCTGCCGGCCGCAATGCCGTATTTCCTCGGTGGCTTGAAGATCGCCGGCGGCCTGTCGCTGATCGGCGCCGTGGTGGCCGAGTTCGTCGCCGGCGCCACCGGCCAGTCGTCGGGGCTTGCCTCGCGCATCATCGAGGCCGGCTACCGGCTGAACGCGCCAAGGCTGTTCGCGGCGCTGTTCCTGATCTCGCTGACCGGGATCCTGATCTTCCTCGTGCTGTCGCTGATCTCACATCTCATTCTGCGGCGCTGGCACGAAAGCGCGCTGAAGCAGGAGCGGTAGGCCCTTGATTCCGAACACAGGTTCATACCATCTCGCCAACGCTCGCGTTCATGCGTCACTGACGCCCGGACTTGCCGCTGCCTTCGACAGCGACGGCTTTGCGCTCGCCGATATTTCCGTCGCTGACGACAAGATTTCCGGTATCACCGCGCATGGCCGATCAAAGGCGCCTGCCGATGCGATCGACCTTCACGGCCGCATCATCTTGCCCTGTTTCGTCGACTGCCATACGCATATCGACAAGGGCCATATCTGGCCGCGAAAACCCAATCCCGACGGCACCTTCATGGGAGCGTTGAACGCCACCGGCGCCGACCGCGTCGCGCGCTGGAGCGCGCAGGACGTGGCGCGGCGCATGGATTTTTCGCTGCGCTCGGCCTACGCGCATGGCACCAGGGCGCTGCGCACCCATCTCGACAGCGTCGCGCCGCAGGAGGAAATCTCCTGGCCTGTGTTCGAGACGATGCGCGAAACATGGCGCGGCCGCATCGAGTTGCAGGGCGCCTGCCTGCTCGGCATCGAGGGCGTGCGCGACAAGAAATGGTTCGACAGGCTGGCGAAGCGGGTTGCCGCCGCCAAGGGCGTGCTCGGCGTCGTCACCTATATGGTGCCGGACCTGGAAGAGCTGCTCGACCATGTCTTCGCGCAGGCGATCAAGCACGGGCTCGACCTCGATTTCCATGCCGACGAGACCGACGACATTGCCGCCATCTCGCTGAAGAAGATCGCCGAGGCAGCGCTTTGGAGCGGCTTCGAGGGCAATATCCTCGTCGGCCATTGCTGCTCCCTGGCACGGCACCCCGATCTCGAGGTTCTGGACACGCTGGACAAGGTGGCGAAGGCCGGGTTGGCGATCGTTTCTCTGCCGATGTGCAATCTCTATCTGCAGGACCGGCGTGGCGACGCCACCACGCCGCGCTGGCGCGGCGTCACGCTGCTGCATGAGATGAAGGCGAGGGGCATTCCGGTAGCGGTCGCTTCCGACAACACACGCGATCCCTTCCATGCCTATGGCGACCTCGACATGCTGGAGGTCTATCGCATGGCGACGCGCATCCTGCATTTCGATCATCCGGTCGCCGACTGGCCGAAAGCGGTCGCCGCGACGCCGGCCAAGGTGATGCGGCTTGATGGTCTAGGCACGCTTGCCGCCGGCGGCGATGCCGATTTCATTCTGTTCAAAGGTCGTAGCTGGACGGAATTGCTGTCGCGGCCCGAATCGGATCGCATCGTCGTGCGCGCCGGACGCGCGATCGACCGGCAATTGCCCGACTATGCCGAGCTCGACGAACTGATGGTGGAATGATGGACGTTTCGGCGCTCAAACGTGATCTTGACGGGATAAAGCTCGACGACAATCCGGCCATCGTCCAGCAGAAGAGCCGCGACTTCTATTGGTACAGCCCGGTGCTGAAGCAACAGCTCGACCATGTCACAGGCGACCTGATCGTGACGCCGAAGAATGAGGCCGAACTGATCCGCGTACTCGCCGCCTGTCATCGGCATGGCGTGCCGGTGACGCCGCGCGGCAGCGGCACCGGCAATTATGGGCAGGCAATGCCGCTGTCGGGCGGTGTCGTGCTCAACCTCGCTGAGATGAACGAGATCAAGTCGATCGCGCCGGGGCGCGTGGTGACCGGGCCGGGCGCGGTGCTGGCCGACATTGACAAGGCGACACGGGCGCATTCCGGCCAGGAACTCAGGCTCTCGCCCTCCACCTACAATACCGCTTCGATCGGCGGCTTCATCGCCGGCGGTTCGGGCGGCGTTGGCTCGATCAATTTCGGCGGGTTGCGCGATTTCGGCAATGTGCTGCGCCTGCGCGTGGTGACGATGGAGGCCGAACCGAAAGTGCTCGAGCTCACCGGCGAGGATTTGCACAAGGTGACCCACGCCTACGGCACCAATGGCATCATCACGGAGGTCGAGATGCCGCTGACCGCGGCCTATGACTGGGTCGATGTCATTGTCGGCTTCGGTGCCTTCATGGACGCGGCGCGCTACGGCAATGCGCTGGCCTGCCAGGACGGCATCCTGACCAAGCTGATCACCCCGATCGCCGCACCCGTGCCGCAGCTCTATTTCAAGCGGCATCAGAAGTTTTTCAGGGAAGGGCAAAGCATCTGCGTCGTCATGGTGGCGCAGCATGGACTGGATGCTTTCCTTGCCTTCACCCGGCGCGTCGGCGGTGAGGTGATCTTCAACGCGGCCACAGCGACGCCGGATGAGAAAAAAGGCCTTCCGCCGGCCTACGAGCTGGCCTGGAACCACACCACGCTCAGGGCACTGCGTGTCGATCCCGACATCACCTATCTGCAATCGCTCTATCCCTTTCCCAACCAGTTGGCGCTGGTCGAGAAGATGGATACGATGTTTCCGGGCGAAGTGTTCTCGCATCTCGAATTCGTGCGGCTGGACGGCAACATCACCTGTTTCGGCCTGCCATTGGTGAAGTTCACCACGGAGGCGCGGCTCGACGAGATCGTGCGGCTGCATGAGGAGAATGGCTGCCCGATCTTCAACCCGCACCGCTATACGCTGGAGGAGGGCGGCATGAAGCAGACGGATGCCGTGCAGCTCGCCTTCAAGCGCGAGACCGACCCGCAAGGCCTGCTCAATCCCGGCAAGATGATCGCCTGGGAAAATCCGGACTACGACTATCGTTCGGGGCGAACCTTCCTGTTCAAGGGGCTGCAAAAGGCAGGCTGATGAACATCCTCGTCCTCTATGCCCATCCGGTCGAGACCAGCTTCAATGCCGGCCTGCACCGGTTGGTCGTCGAGCGGCTGATGGCGGCGGGCCATACGATCGATGATTGCGACCTCTACGCCGAGAATTTCGATCCAAGGCTGACGCGCCAGGAGAGGCTGGACTACCACGACCAGCGCGGCTCCGCGGACCCCGCGGCACCCTATGTCGAACGTCTGCTGCGGGCCGATGCGCTGGTGCTTTCCTATCCGGTGTGGAACTACGGATTTCCGGCGATCCTGAAGGGCTTCTTCGATCGTGTGTTCCTGCCTGGAGTGTCGTTCAAGCTGGTCGACGGCAAAGTGCAGCCGTCGCTGCACAACGTCCGTAAGGTCGCCGCCGTCACCACCTATGGCGGCACCCGGTTCCGCGCAGTGCTGATGGGCGATCCGCCGCGCAGGCTGATCAAGCGTATGCTGCGCGCGACGGTAAAGCCCGGCGCGCCGGTGACTTATCTCGCGCATTACGCGATGAACCTGTCGACCGACGAAACACGGAAATCCTTCATGACGAAGGTTGCGGCGAGCATGGATGCGTTCTGATGCGGGTCCTCGTGGTCTACTGCCATCCTGTGCCGGAGAGTTTTTGCGCAGCGATCCGCGACACCGCTCTTGATGTGCTGAAGGCAAGGGGCTGGGAGGTGCGGCTGCTCGATCTCTACGCCGAGAAATTCGATCCGGTGATGGGTTGTGACGAGCGGCGCACCTACAATGACCAGGCGCCGCGCGATCCCGCGCTGAAGCCGCATTTCGAACTGCTCGCCTGGGCCGACGCGATCCTGTTCGTCTATCCGACCTGGTGGTACGGGCTGCCGGCGATGCTCAAGGGCTGGCTTGACCGGGTGTGGGCGACCGATGTCGCCTTCAAGCTGCCGGCGGGCAAGGGGCGGATCACATCGCTGATGAGGCATGTCACCAAGGTCGGCGTCATCACCACCTGCGGCGCGCCGACCTGGTGGAGCGTCGTCGTCGGGCAGCCCGGACGCAAGACCTTGCTGCGCGGCATGCGGGCGCTGTGCGCGACACGCTGCAAGACGTTTTTCCTGGCGCATTATCTGATGGATGCCTCGACGCCGGCAACGAGAGCGGCGTTTCTGGCGAAGGTGCGGGCAAAGCTGGAGCGGTTTTGAGGAATTAGATGGCGGCAGCCAAACGAGGGGCAGCGCGAGCTTTCGAATGCTGGCGCTGCCCCTCATCCGCCCTTCGGGCACCTTCTCCCCGTAAACGGGGCGAAGGAAGGCGCTACATCTTCACCCGTTCCGCCTTCGGATCATACATCGGCTTCAGCGATGCCTCCGCCGCGAAACGCTCGCCGGCGATTTCTATCTCATAGGATGAAGCCAGCATATCGGCCTCGCTCTCGCCCGGGCACGGCACATAACCCAGTCCGATGGCTCCGCCGAGATGGTGGCCGTAATTGCCTGACGTGATCGGGCCGACGATCTTGCCGTCGCGCAGGATCGCTTCGTTGTGGAAGAGCTGGGGCTGTGGGTCCTTCAGGCGAAACTGGACCAGCCGGCGTGACAGGCCGGCATCCTTCTTCTTCAGCACGGCATCGCGGCCGATGAACTCGCCCTTGGCCGCCTTCACCGCGAAGCCGAGGCCTGCCTCCAGCACATTGTCCTCGTCGGTGATGTCGTGGCCGAAATGCCGGAAGGCTTTCTCGATACGACAGGAATCGAGCGTGTGCAGGCCGCAGAGCTTCAGGCCGACATCGGCGCCGGCCTCGTCGATCGCCTCGAAGACATGGGCGGCCTGGTCGGTCGAGACATAGAGCTCCCAGCCGAGTTCGCCGACATAGGTGACGCGGTGGGCGCGGGCGAGGCCCATGCCGATCTCGATCTCCTGGAACGTGCCGAACGGATTGTTCTCGTTGGAGAAATCGTTGGGGCTGACTTTCTGGATCAGCTTTCGCGCATCCGGGCCCATCAGGCAGAGCACGCTTTCGGCCGCGGTGACATCCGTGATGACCACGAATTCCTCGCCGACATGCCGGCGCAACCAGGCCAGATCGCGCTGCAGCGTGGCACCGGGGACGACGAGGAAATAGGCTGTATCCGACAGGCGCGAGACGGTGAGATCGCTCTCGATGCCGCCGCGCTGGTTGAGCATTTGCGTGTAGACGATCTTGCCCGGCGCCACGTCCATGTCGTTGGCGCACAGTTTTTGCAGGAAGGCACAGGCATCGCGGCCCTCTACACGGATCTTGCCGAACGAGGTCATGTCGAACAGACCGACCTTGTTGCGGACGGCCAAGTGCTCGTCGCGCTGGTTGTCGAACCAGTTCTGCCGCTTCCAGGAATAGCGGTATTCGCGTTCCTGGCCTTCGCGGGCGAACCAGTTGGCGCGCTCCCAGCCGGCGACCTCGCCGAAAACCGCGCCGCGCGCTTTCAAATGCTCATGCAGGGGCGAGCGCCTGACGTTGCGCGATGTCGCCATCTGCCGGTAGGGGAAATGGTCGGCATAGAGCAGGCCGAGCGTTTCGGAGACACGCTCCTTGAGATAGCGGCGGTTCTTCTGGAAGGGCTGGGCGCGGCGGATGTCGACTTCCCAGAGGTCGAAGGGTGCTTCGCCGTCGTTGATCCACTGCGCCAGCGCCATGCCGGCGCCGCCCGAAGAGACGATGCCGATCGAATTGTAGCCGGTCGCCATCCAGTAGCCCCGAAGTTCCGGCGCCTCGCCGAGATAATAGCGGTCGTCCGGCGTGAAACTTTCAGGGCCGTTGAAGAAGGTGTGGATGCCGGCGGTCGCCAGCATCGGCATGCGGTTGACGCCCATTTCGAGGATCGGCTCGAAATGGTCCATGTCCTCGGGCAACTGGTCGAAGCAGAAATCCTCGCGGATGCCGTCCATGCCCCATGGCTTGGCCACCGGCTCGAAAGCGCCGAGCATCATCTTGCCGGCATCTTCCTTGTAGTAGGCGCACTCATCGGGAACGCGCAGCACCGGCAGGCGGGAGAGGCCGGGGATCGGCTCGGTGACGAGATAGAAATGCTCGCAGGCGTGCAGAGGGATGGTGACACCGTTCTGACGCCCGAGTTCCCGGGCCCACATGCCGGCGCAGTTGACGACGATGTCGGCCTCGATGGTGCCCTGGTCCTCACCTTGCGCCCAGGACACGCCGGTGACACGGCCGGCTTTGGTGTGGACCTTGGTCACCTTCACATTCTCGACGATGGTGGCGCCGCGCTGGCGCGCGCCCTTGGCCAGCGCCATGGCGATGTTGGCGGGGTCGCACTGGCCGTCGAGCGGCAGATGCACGGCGCCGACGACGTCGGACACGTTGAGATGCGGGTACATCTCCTTGACCTCGTTGGGCGAAATCTCGCGCACATCGACATCGAAGGCACGGGCGAGCGACGCCTGCCGGTAGATCTCGTGCTTGCGCTCCTCGGTCAGCGCCACGGTGATCGAGCCGACCTGGCGCATGCCGGTGCCGACCTCGGTCTCGGCTTCCAGCTTGACGTAGAGGTCGGCTGAATATTTCGCCAGCCGCGTCATGTTCTGCGAGCCGCGCAACTGGCCGATCAGGCCGGCGGCGTGCCATGTCGTGCCCGAGGTCAGCTGCTTGCGCTCCAGAAGCACGATGTCGGTCCAGCCGAGCTTGGCCAGGTGATAGGCGACCGAACAGCCGGAAACGCCCCCGCCGATGATTACCGCCCTTGCTTTGGTAGGAATGGCTTTGGTGGGAATGGTCTTGGTCATGCGGCCTCGCGGCGATAGGTGGAAGCAAAGCGGCGCAGCCGGGCTGCCGCTTCTTGCAGCACGGGCTCCGGCTGGCAGAGGCTGATGCGGATGTGACCGGCGGCGGCTTCGCCGAAGCTGGAGCCCGGCATCACGCCGACCTTCTCCTTGTCGAGGAAGGCGAAGGCGAATTTCTCGTCGTCGGGTTCGACCGCGGATATGTCGAGCATGACATACATGCCGCCTTCGGAACCGCGCACGCTGACGTCATTCATGCCACGCACGGCGTCGAGGAAGACGGTGCGGCGCGCCGCGTAGCGCTCGGCGATGTCCTTCACGCCGTAGTGGTTCTCCAGCGCCTCGGCACAGGCGACCGAGATGAAGGCCGGGAGGCCGTAGGTCGTCACCAGATTGAGATTGATGAGCAGCGTGATCATCGCTTCAGGACCGGTCAGCCAGCCCATGCGCCAGCCGGTCATGCCATGGCTCTTGGACATGGAATTGATGACCAGCGTGCGTTCGGCCATGCCGGGCAATGAGCGCGGCGAGATGTGCTCGCCACCGCCCAGCGTCCAGTAGACCTCGTCCGACAGCAGCCAGAGGTCGTGCTCCCTGCAGATTTCGGCCAGCTGTTCGAGCCGCTCTCGCGAATAGACCGCACCGGTGGGGTTGTTCGGCGTGTTGATCAGGATGGCGCGCGTGTTGGGCTTGAGTGCGGCGCGGATCATGTCGACATGCGGCTGGAAACCATCCTCGGCCGGCGTCTCGACGACGGTGAAACCGGCACCCGCGGCACTGAACGTGTTGGGGTAGGTGGCGTAGTAGGGAGCAACGACGATGGCATGGTCGCCCTGGTCGAGCACGGCCTGCACGGCCGCGTAGAGGGCCGCCTGGCCGCCAGGCGTGGCGATCACCTGATCCGGTGTCGTCTCGACGCCGGTGCAGGCGCTGGAGGCTGCCGCCATCGCCTGGCGCAGGCGCGGCAGGCCGGGCAGCGGCGTGTAGTGGTGGTTGCTGCCGCGGACCGCGGCGACGCAAGCCTCGATCGTTTGGGAGGGCGTGTCGAAATCATGGTCGCCGACCGACAGCATGATGATGTCCTCGCCGGCTTCCTTGCGGGCCCAGGCGGCGGAATGGACTTCCCAGCCATCCTTGCCCGACGGGACAATGCCGGAAATGCGCGACGATGGTCTAGGCATGCAAAACTCCCGAAATTTCGTGACCATCCTGCCGCAGACGGTCGCGCAGCGCGGCAATGTGCGGTGGCCCGACTTCACAGCAGCCGCCGACGATTTCGGCACCTGCCTCCACCCAGCCGATCGCCTGCTCGGCATAGGCGTCCGGGCCGAGGTCGTGGCGAGCGTGCAGCACATCGACGGTGCCGCCGTGCTTGAGCGCCTCCGTGGAGGTGAAGCCGTTGGCATAGGCGCCGACCGGGCCGCCGAGATCGATCAGTTCAGGCAAGGCGGCGGCGATCGCTTCCGGGCGGCAGCAGTTGAGCAGCCGCGCCGCTATCGGCAGGCCATCGAGCGCGCCGGCCGCGGCGGCTATTGTTTCGCCGCTGCGCAGCCGTGGCGCGCCGTGATCGGCGAGCGTCCACGACACCCAGACGGGCTTGCCACTCTCCGAAGCCGCGGTGACGGCCGCGCGCGCTTCATCGGCCGAAGCCATGGTCTCGCACAGGAAGAGATCGATGCCGTCCGCCTGCTCGGCAACGATGCGGCGGTAGATCTCGAGCGTCTCCTGGTAAGAGATGGTCAGCGCCGGGGCGTAGCTGCCGAAAAGCGGCGACAGGCAGCCGGCGATCGCTGCGTCGCCGGCTGCGTCGCGAGCCTGCCTGGCCAGTTCGATGCCACGTTTCTGCAGGGGCTTGAACAGGTCATCAGCGCCCTCGCGCGCCAGGCGTTCGGGTGTCGCCGAATAGGTATTGATGGTGATGACCCGGGCGCCGGCACGGATGAATTCGGCATGCAGGTCGCGCACCAGATCGGGTTCGTCGATCAGCACCCTGGCCGACCACAATGGCGTCGGCTCCGATTTGCTGCGCCGGACCAGTTCCTGGCCCATACCACCGTCGGTGAGGATGACTTTCTTCACGCTCTCAGTCTTTCGTTCTTCGGATCCCACAAAGGTTCATCCTTCTGCACGACCGCCTTGAAACGGTCGCCGAAGATTTCGACCTCGACCGATGTGCCGGGCTCGGTCAAATCCATGCGCAACATGCCGAGCGCGATGGACTTGTCGATGCGATGGCCCCAGCCGCCCGACGTGGTCTCGCCGACGATCTGGCCGCCGTGCCAGAGCGTCGACATGTAGGGCGCGTCGCAATCGCCGGGATCTTCGACGACCAGCGTGACGAAACGCTTCTTCACGCCTTGCTGCTTTTCGTTCTGCAGTGCGGCCTTGCCACGGAAGTCGGGCTTTTCCCATTTGACGAAGCGCTCGAGGCCGCCTTGCAGGATCGAATAGTCGGTCGACAGATCGCCCTTCCAGGTTCGGTAGCCCTTCTCGAGCCGGAGCGAATCCAGCGCGTACATGCCGAACGGCTTCAGACCATGCTTCTGGCCGGCCGCCCAGATGGCGTCGAAGATGGCTGATGTGTCGCCGACCTTGGTGTGGATTTCCCAGCCGAGTTCGCCGGCGAAGGAGACGCGCACCAGCTTCACCCAGCGACCGGCTATTTCTGCTTCCTGGTGTGTCAGCCACGGCAAGGCGAGGTCGGCGTCGCAGACATCGGCGAGAATCTTGCGCGAGTTGGGGCCGGCCAGGATCTGGGTGGAATAGTCCTCGGTGCGGTCGGTCAGCGTGAAGGCCGCATCCCCAGGCATGCGCGATTTCAGCCACTCGAAATCATGCCATTGCGCGACGGCCGCGGTGATCAGCGTCATCTGGTCCTCGCCATGGCGCACCACCGACATTTCGGTGACGATGCGGCCCTTGTCGTCGGCGAAATAGACCAGCCCGATGCGGCCGGGCCTGGGCACCAGTCCGGTGACCTGCAGGCTCAGCCATTCGGCGGCACCGGGGCCTTCCAGGTTGAAGCGTGAGAACCCCGGCAGGTCGAGTATGCCGGCGGCGTCGCGCACCGCCAGGCACTCCTCGCGCACGCGGTGTTGCCAAGGCCCGTCGCGCCGGAAGGTCAGCGTCGCCTCCTCGGAAATGTCGTCGCCGGGCTGCGCGTACCATGTGGCGCGTTCCCAGCCATTGTAGGCGTCGAAGCGGCCGCCGAGCGCCTTGGTGCGGTTGTGGATCGGCGACAGTTTCCTGTCACGGCCTTCCGGCCAGGCATGGCGCGGGAACTGGATGGCGTATTCATTGCCGTAGATTTCCAGGCCCTTGGCGACGCAATAGTCCGGCGCCGAGGCAAAGGACGTGAAGCGGCGCGGGTCGCAGGACCACATGTCCCATTCGGTCTGGCCTTGCGTGACCCATTCGGCCAGCACCTTGCCGGCGCCGCCGCCCTGGGCGATGCCGAAGGTGAAGACGCAGGCCTCGAAGGCGTTGGGCACACCGGGCATCGGGCCGATCAGCGGGTTGCCGTCCGGCGCATAGGGGATCGGGCCGTTGATGACCTTGGACAGGCCGGCGGTGCCAAGGATCGGCACGCGGGCGACGGCATCGGCCAGGTAATGTTCCAGCCGGTCGAGATCGTCGGGGAAGAGTTGGAAGGAAAAGTCCTCCGGCATCGGATCGTTGGGGGTGGCCCAATGCGCGCGGCAATTGCGCTCATAGGGACCGAGATTCATGCCGGCCTTCTCCTGGCGCAGATAGTAGGAGGTATCGACGTCGCGCAGCAGGGGCAGCTTCCTGCCCTGTTCCTTCGACCACGCGGCGAGTTCGGGGATCTCCTCGAAGAGGATATACTGATGGCTCATTACCATCATCGGCACTTCGCGGCCGAACATTTTGCCCACTTCGGCGGCGCGGTAGCCGGCGGCGTTGACGACGATTTCGCAGCGGATCTCGCCTTGCGGCGTGGCAACCACCCATTCGTCCTTCTCACGGCGCACGCCGGTAACAGGGCAGAACCGGATGATCTTGGCGCCCATGTCGCGCGCGCCCTTGGCCAACGCCTGGGTCAACTGCGCCGGGTCGATGTCGCCGTCGCTCGGGTCGTAGAGCGCGCCTTCCAGATCGTGCGTCTCGATGAAGGGATAGCGGCGCTTGATCTCATCGACACCGACCACGTCGATGTCCATGCCCTGGTAGCGGCCCATGCCCTTGGCGCGCTGGAACTCCTGCATGCGCTCCTTCGAGTGGGCGAGACGCAGGGAACCGGTGACGTGATAGTTCATGGGATAGTCGACAGCGTCGGCCAGGCCCCGGTAAAGCTCGGTCGAATAGCGCTGCATGTTCATCAGCGACCATGACGAGGAGAAGGTCGGTACATTGCCGGCGGCATGCCAGGTCGAGCCGGAGGTCAGCTCGTTCTTCTCCAGAAGCACGCAATCGGTCCAACCCGCCTTGGCCAGATGATAGAGCGAGGAGGTGCCGACGACGCCACCTCCGATGATCACCACGCGTGCCGTGCTCGGCAAACCCGCCATGTTCTTCTCCCAAACTGAACTTAGTATACGGGTGGTGAAACCACCCAGATGATCACTGCGGGCTCGGTGCCCGGATTGCGCCAGCGATAGGGCTTGCCTTCGAAGCGGAAGGAATCGCCTTCGCCGAGCCGGTGCCAGACGCCCGCTATCTCGATTTCGAAAATACCCGAGGCGATATAGCCTGCTTCCTCGGTCGGTCGCAGTTGCTCGGTCTTCATCTCCGCGCCCGCCGCGAAGATCGAGCGCACCATCTCGAAGCTACCACCGAGATCGGGCGACAGGAGTTCTTCCACCAAGCCGGT
The DNA here is from genome assembly GCF_013170705.1 of Mesorhizobium loti. Taxonomy (NCBI): domain Bacteria; kingdom Pseudomonadati; phylum Pseudomonadota; class Alphaproteobacteria; order Hyphomicrobiales; family Phyllobacteriaceae; genus Mesorhizobium; species Mesorhizobium loti. The sequence continues at coordinate 4,004,834 of NZ_CP033334.1, forward strand.
CTCGCTGGTGCCAAGCGTGCGGCGCCGGCCGGCGCGCACGACCACGCCGCGTTCGCTCTCGACAGGCACGTCGTGGCTGAAGAACAGGCTGATCGGCACGCCGAACAGCTCGGCGAAGGCCCTGAGATCGCTCAGCGATGGCGTCGACAGGCCACGCTCGACCTGGCTGACCCAGCCGACCGAGCGGCCAAGTTTCAGCGCGATCTCAGCCAGCGTCAGCCCGCGCGCGCGACGCAGCGCCCTGATGTCGCCGGCCAGAACGCGTTCGTCAGGTCCCTGCAATGTTCGTGCGGTAGTGGAGGGCAAAACGCTCTCTTTGTGAAAATTTCATCCCGAATTTCATGAGAAATCAAGCTCATGAAAAAATCAAGTGGATTTTCACCGATGCTCAAGATTTGCTTGCAGGATTTTGGCGGTTCATGCAAAGGCTCCGCCGCGAGCGGCGAGTGGGGACGTCCGATCGACAAAAAGGCTAAGGGACGGCCCATGCTGGAAAAGAAGGCTCGAATCGCGGGGGATGCCGAGATCGTCGACGAGGCGATCATGTCGCGCCGTTCCGTGCGCGCATTCCTGCCCGACATGATCGACGACGACACAATCCGGGACATTCTGGCGGTTGCGGCGCGCGCGCCGTCCGGCACCAACATGCAGCCGTGGCGGGTCTACGTCACCAAGGGCGAGACCAAGCAGCAGATCTCCGATGCCATCCTGAATTCCGGCATCCGCGCCGAAAAGGCCGACTGGGACGAGTATCGCTACTATCCCACCCAGTTCTTCGAGCCGTATCTTACCCGCCGCCGTGCGAACGGTTTTGGCCTCTACGGCGCGCTCGGGATAGGCCGCCGGGAGGTGGACAAGATGCGCGCCCAGCATGACCGTAACTTCGTCTTCTTCGACGCGCCGGTCGGCATGATCTTCACCATCGATCGCCGGCTCAACCAGGGCTCGTGGATCGACTACGGCATGTTCCTGCAGAACATCATGGTCGCGGCGCGGGGCCGGGGCCTGCACACGTGCCCGCAGGCGGCCTTCGCGCCCTATCACCGGCAGATCCGGCCAGTACTCAACATTCCCGACGAGGAGATTGTCGTCTGCGGCATGGCGCTTGGTTACGAAGACACCTCCAAGCCGGAAAACGCCTTCCGTACCGACCGCGTGCCGCTCGAAGAGTGGGTGACGTTCAGCGAATAGAGCGCCGCCGAAAAGACTTGGCCGTCGGCTATTCCGTGTTCATCTGCATGCCGTGCCCGCTGACATGGGCGCCGTCCTGCGGCGTCAGCTTGAGGTAGGCGAGCAGCGCGCAGAGCGTGATGGCGCCTTCGATCGCGAACAGGATCCGGAAATCATTGGTCACGGCAGGGCCGCCGCCGGCCAGGAACGACAGCATGGCCGCCGCAAGGCCGACGCTGATGGCCACCGCCAGCTGCCAGAGGATGTAATAAAGGGCGCTGAAGCGGGCCAGCTGTTCGGGGGCGATGTCGGAATAGGCGAGGTTTCCGGTCGAGGCCCACTGGATGGAGCGGAAGACGCCGAAAACAAAGATGTAGCCAAGCACGATCCAGACCGGCGTCGTGGCCTGCATCAAGGCGAAGCCCGCGACCATCGCCGCCACAACAGGCGTGTTGAAGACCAATACGCGGCGAAACCCGAACCGGTTGAGAACGCGTGGCATGAAGAAACGCATGACGACCGAGCCGAGCGCGGCAACGAAGGTCAGCGATCCCGCCTGCACCGCGCTCATGCCGAAGCCGAGCTGGAACATCAGCGGCAGCAGGAAGGCGACGGAACTGAGCCCGATCGTGTCCAGGCCGCCGCCGGTGAGAAACGAGATTCGGAAGGTGCGGATGCGCAGCAGCTTGAGGTCGAGCAGGGGATTGGCCACGCGCAGGCAGTAGAGCGAGGCAATCGACAGGATGACGACAGCCAGCGCCAGTTCACCGGCGATCATGCCGCCGGCGGCATCCTTGGCGGCAAGCGAGTCCATGCCGAAGACAAGCAGGACCATGCCGCTGCCGACGAGCAGGAAGCCTGGAAAATCGAAGCGCGTGCGCACCGGCTTGGTCACTGTCGGGAACAGTGAGGCGGCAAGGATCGCCGCCGCCAGCGCGAACGGCACATTGATGAAGAAGATCCAGCGCCAGGAAATGTAGGTGGTCAGCGCGCCGCCGACGAGCGGCCCGACCAGTGGTCCGGTCTGGCTGGCCACCGAGATATACATGTTGATCTTCAGCGTCCGGTTGCGCGGAAAGCTCGACAGGATGACGACCTGGCCGAGCGTGCCCATCAGCGCGCCGCCAAATCCCTGCAGCGCGCGGGCGCCGACCAGCGTCCAGATGTCGTTCGACAGGCCGCAGAGCGCCGATGAGGTGGCGAACACCAGCAAGGCAAAGCAGTAGACGTTGCGCAGGCCGAAGCGGTCGGCCGCCCAGCCGCCGAGCGGCATCGAGATGATCAGGCTGGCGACATAGACGGTGATCAAGAGGCCAAGCTGGCTGGGCGGGCGAGCGAGGCTTTCGCCGATGCCGGGCAGCGCCGTCACCACGACATTCTGGTCGAGGCTGGTCATGAACACGCCGCAAGCGACCGTCAGCGGCAGCAGAAGCAAGGCTCTGGCCGACACATCGGCGCGATCCGTGGCGCCGGCGGATATTTCTGCGGTCATGGGGATGTTCGAACCAAACGACTGTGCCGACTCTTAAGACGGGATTTGTACCCCTTGGACCGTTTGGGCGGCCGCGTGGTTCATCATGGGCGCCTGCGGCAGGATTCTCTAGCGGCAGAACGCCTTGGCGTTGATGCCAGAGCGCTCCTTACGCCGCTCTACCGTTCAACCGTCAAGCAGATGCTGAAGCCGCGACCGCAACCATTGGTGCGCCGGATCGCCATCGCGTCGCTTGTGCCAGATTTGCGTGAATTGAAAGGCCGGAACTTCGAAAGGTGGAGCGAAGACGCAGAGCCCATCGCCGGGCGCCGGCAGTATCCGGCTGGCGACTGTAAGCACCAGGTCGGTGCCGGCGATCAGGCGTGGCGCCACGCCCCAATGCGGGAGGACGAGACACAGCCGCCGCTTGTGACCCAATTCGGCCAGGGCCTTGTCGACCTCGCTCTGACGCTCGGGCCGCAAATCGACCAGGGCGTGCGGCCGCTCCAGATAGGTAGCAAGATCCATCGTTTGCCTGCCGCCAAGGCTTGCGGTATCGGCGAGACAGGCAAAGTGCTCGTCGAACAGCCGATGCGAGCGCACGGATCGGTCCAAGCCCGGAAAAACACCAAAGGCAAGATCGATCTCGCCGTCGATGATTTGCGAAACCATCACTTCGCGGCTCGCCTGGCTGACCACGAGGTCGACATTCGGTGCCCGCGCCCGCATGAGCGGCAGAAGGGCCGGCAGGATGACCGCGGCGCCATAGTCCGACATGGCGAGCCGAAACGTCCGGCGCTCCCTTGCCGGGTCGAAGCCGGCCGGTGCCAGAAGGTGCCGCATGCGATCGAGCGCCTCGGTGAGAGCCGGCGCGATTTCCATGGCGCGTGCCGTCGGCTCGAGGCCACCTTGCCGCCTGACCAGGAGCGGGTCGTCGATAAGGTGGCGCAGCCTGGCAAGCGCATGGCTGACGGCGGGCTGGCTTTTGTTCAACCGGATTGCCACCCGCGAGACGTGGCGTTCGGCCAGCAAGGCCTCCAGCACGACGAGCAGGTTCAGATCGATACCAGCGAGATCATTCATTTGATGCATACTATGCGTATGAAAATGGAATTTCCATACGCAAGGTTGATGACCTAATTCGGCATGATCGATATGGAGATAAGATCATGCCCAGCAGTTTTTCCTTTCTGATCGCCGCCTTGCTGGCCGGGGCGGTCGTCCCGTTCCAGGCAGGGGCGAACGCGATGCTTGGCCGCCTGCTCGGTCATCCGCTCTGGGCAACCTTGGTCTCGCTGGGTGTTAGCGTTGTGCTGATCGTTCCGGTCATGATCGCTTTCAGGGTGCCGGTTCCGACCGTCGGGATGGCGCTCAAAGGTCCGTGGTGGATCTGGATCGGCGGTGCGGCAGGCGTGGTCTACATCACCGCCGCATTGCTTCTGGCGCCGAAACTCGGTGCCGCGAGCTTCATCGTCGCCGTCATTGCGGGCCAAATGGTCGCGTCGCTGGTCATCGATCATTTCGCCTTGATGAGCCTTGCCCATCGGCCGGTAAACATTGCTCGGTTTGCCGGATTTGCACTGATCATCGGCGGGCTCGTCGTGACGCAATGGGCAAGCGCGATTGCGCCACGGGCGGCCCAGTCCGATTTCAATCCGGTCCAAAAAGGAGACAGCAAATGAAAGCTCATCCCGTTCTGCGCGTGGCGCGGCCAACGAACGATCTCGCCGAGGTAGCCCGCTTCTACCGGGATGGTCTCGGTCTCCAGGAGCTGTTTCGCTTCAGCGACCACGATGGCTTCGATGGCGTTATGCTCGGGCAGCCCGGCGACGCCTATCATTTCGAATTCACCCACGCGCATGGCCACGATGCCGGCAAGGCGCCCACGGCAGACAACCTGGTCGTCTTCTACATGCCGGATAGCGACGCCTGGGAAGCCGCCATCCAGCGCATGAAGGACCACGGCTATGCCACAGTTCCGTCTTTCAATCCCTATTGGGACAGGCATGGCGTCACCTTCGAGGATTGCGACGGCTACCGGGTTGTGCTGCAGAACACCGAATGGCGCGCCGTCGCGCAGCAATCGTAGTCGACACCGGGCGAGGTGGACTTACTGCACCTCGTAGCCGACTTCCTCGCTGGCATGACAAAGCGCCTTCCAGAACGAACGCGCGAAGGATCGGAAGACATAGATGTCGAACTGGTCGGTGCCGGTGCGCTGGATCTGGGCGAAGACGTCGTGATGGGTGGTCGAGCGGCCCGCGCCGATGGGGAAGGCCGGCAGCGCGAAGTCGATGGCGAAGAATTTCGCCAGCACCCACTCCGCTTTCGGTCCGGCGATGCGGATGGCGGTGCGGCCATGCGACAGGTCCGTCACGGTGCCGATGGCCGGTGTCACCGCCTTGGCAAAGGAAGCGGCCAAGCCTTCGGCTTCGTCGGCCACGGTGAATTTTCCCGGTGCGAAGCCGAACACCGATTTCACGCCGTCGCTCAGGCCGCCGCCGGCGCCATCGGGCAATGCAAGCCCGGTGACGGTGCGGATGGCCGCGATCAACTTCTTCTCCTCTCCCGGCCAGGCGGCGAGCTGCACGATCGAACCCGGCCGCGTTTCGGTCAGGAGGATCTCGACGCCATGTTCGAAATTACCGTGCGAGCCGACATGAAACTCCGGCTCGAGGGGGGATTGGCGCTCAACCATGCATGCGGGTCCCTTCCGGATCGTAGAAATGGTTGGAGACGATCTCGACCGGCCCGAAGCGGTTGCGCAACGGATCGGAGACATGGGCACGCGTGCCGTGCCGCGCCTTGCCGCCCTCGACCAGCGCCAGCGCGATATGCTTGCCGAGCGCCGGTGAATAGCAGCAGGCGGTGATGTGGCCGATCGAGCCGTGTGGATTGGCCTCGTCCAACGTCTCGACAATGTGCGCGCCGCCATTGAGCGGCCGGTTGTCCAGCGCGATCAGGCCGACCAGTTCCAGGCGATCGGACGCGATCAGGCCTTCGCGGTCCATCATGGCCGAGCCGATGAAGGGCTTCTTCTTCGACAGCATCCAGTCGAGATGCAGGTCGCGCGCCGTGGTGCGGCCGTCGATCTCGGCGCCGGTGACATGGCCTTTCTCGATGCGCATCGTGCCCAGCGCCTCGAGCCCGTAGGTGACCAGCCCGAACGGCTTGCCGGCGTCGATCAGCGCCTCCCAGACATGGGTGCCATGGCCGGCACCGCAATAGACCTCGAAGGCCATCTCACCGGAGAAAGACAGGCGGCAAATCATCACCGGAACGCCTGCTATCTCGCCGCGGACGATGCCCATGAAGGGCAGGGTCGCATTGTCGACGGCGGTGCCGGTGACACAGGAGGCCAGGATCTGCCTGGCCTTCGGTCCGCCGATCGCGGCGCCCGCCCATTCGTCGGTCACCGAAGTGACATGGACTTTCAGCTCCGGCCAGATCACGTCGAGGAAATATTCCAGATGCTGCATCACCTTGCCGGCGTTGGCCGTCGTGGTGGTCATCAGGAAATCCTGTTCGCCGAGCCGCCAGGTGGTGCCGTCGTCAAAGGCAAACCCGTCCTCGCGCAGCATCAGCCCGTAGCGCGCCTTGCCGACGGCGAGCGTCGAAAACATGTTGGTGTAGACGCGGTCGAGGAAGGCGGCGGCGTCGGGGCCCTGCACGGCGATCTTGCCCAGCGTCGAGACATCGACGATGCCGGCGCTTTCACGCGTCGCCCTGGCCTCGCGCACATAGGCCTGCTCGACCGTTTCGCCTGAAAGCCCGTAGATCATCGGCCGGTACCAGAGGCCGGCGGAGTACATGGTCGCGCCATTGTCGAGGTGCCAGTCATGCATCGGCGTCAGCCGCTCAGGCTTCAGGTCGCCGAAGCGCTCGGCCGCAAGCGAGCCGATCGACACCGGCGCGAAGGGCGGCCGGAAGCGTGTCGTGCCGACTTCCGGGATCGGCTTGCCCAGCGCCTCGGCCATGATGGCAAGGCCGGGAATGTTGGAGCTCTTGCCCTGGTCGGTCGCCATGCCAAGCGTTGTGTAGCGCTTCAGGTGCTCGACCGAGACGAAGCCTTCGCGGTGCGCCAGCCTTACGTCCTCGGCCGTCACGTCATGCTGGAAGTCGACGAAGCTCTTGCCCTTGGCCCTGATTTCGAAGACGGGCGCCGGATCGGGGTCGCCGGCCACTGCTTCCACAGTGGGCAACGCCGCGGGCGTGCCTGTTCCACCCGCGGCGGCAAGACCGGCGGCGCGGCCTTCGGCGATCGCCTCGACCGTCGAAAAACTGCCGGTGAAGGCGCCGGCCCCGATCCATTTCTGTGTCGGTTTTGGCGGCAGGAAGGCTTGCCGTGCGGCATTCCATTCCGCTTTGGCACCGGCCTGGCTGGCCAGATGGATGGTCGGCGACCAGCCGCCCGACATCAGCAGGCAGTCGGCATGGATGCTTCGCTCATCGCCGGTGAGGGCCCCGGTGACCATGTCGAAACGCTGAACCTTGAAGCCGGAAAGCGCCTTGCCGCCCTCGGTGGCGACGACGGCGTGGCCGGCAAGGATCTCGGCTTCGGCCTCGGTGGCCAGCTTGCGCATCTCGGCCGAAAGCTCGGACCGGACGTCGACGACGGCGACGATTGCCGCCCCCGCATTTTTCAGGGCAACGGCCGCGCGATAGGCGCTGTCATTGTTGGTGAACAGGGCGATCCTTTCACCCGGCAGCACGCCGAACTCGTTGGCGTAGCGCTCGGCGGCATGGGCCAGCATCACGCCTGGCCTGTCGTTGCCCGGGAAGACCAGCGGCCGTTCGAAAGCGCCGGTTGCCAGCACCACGGATTTGGCACGGATTGCCCAATAACGATGGCGCGGCTCGCCCTTGGCGGGCTGTTCCTTGTGGTCGCTGACCCGCTCGAGCGCGGCAAGTGTATTGTTGTCGTAGTAGCCCCAGACCGTGGTGCGCGGCAAAAGCCGGACATTGTCGCGGCCTTCGAGCTGAGTGACGGTGCGGCGCGCCCAATCGGCGGCCGGCGCGCCATCGATGGTTTCCTCGGACCAGTTGGTCGAGCCGCCGAAACGCGGCTCGAGATCGGCCAGCATGACGCGCGCTCCCTGATCGGCGGCGGCCTTGGCGGCCATCAGGCCGGCGGGGCCGGAGCCGACCACCAGCACGTCGCAAAAGGCGTTCATGCGCTCATAGCGGGCCGGATCCTTCGCCGATCCGGCGCTGCCGAGACCGGCGGCGCGGCGGATGAAGTGCTCGCAGAACATCCAGAAACGCGTGCCCTTGAGCGGACCGATCACCGGACCCATGAAGGTCTTGTAGTAGAAGCCGGCGGACAGGATCTTGCCGCCGAGCTGGTTGACGGCATTGATGTCCCAGGCCAGCGACGGGAAGCGGTTCTGGCTGATCGCCACAAGCCCATCGTGGATCTCGACCATGGTCGCCGGGATGTTGGGTTCGCGCACCTCGCCCTTCAGCACCGTCACCAGCGCGTTGGGTTCCTCCACACCGGCAGTCAGCAGGCCGCGCGGGCGGTGGTACTTGAACGAGCGCCCGAAAAGCGTGACGCCCTTGGCCAGCAGCGCGGACGCCAGCGTGTCGCCGGCATGGCCGGTATAGGCGACGCCATCGAAGGTGAAACGGATTGTCTTCAGCCGGTCGACGCGGCCGCCAGTGTCGGTGCGGCGCGGGCTCATGCCTTGTCCTCCGCCTTGCGGCGCGCGGTCGAGACATGGTCGCCGCGCACGAAGGCGACGCTCGAAATCTCATGCGTCAGCGTGTTGCGCACGACCCTGAGATGCGCGCGGCAGCCGCCGGAATGCTGCCAGATTTCATTGTGGTCGCCGGCCGGGTTCAGCCGGTCATAGACATAGGCATTCCAGGCCTCGAAATTCTGCGAGGCGGGATCTGGACGTTCGCGGTTGCCGTCACCTTGATAGGTGAACTCGATGACGTCGCGCGGGCCGCAATAGGGGCAAGTGATGAGCACGGGATGTTTCCTAATGGAGCCGCGGGTTCGCGCCCTGGCCCTTGTCGTCGATGACGAGGCCGCGGTGGAAGCGGTCGAGGGTGAACGGCGCGTTGAAATCGTGCGGCTCATCCTTGGCGATGGTCCAGGCGAAGATCCAGCCGGAAGCCGGCGTCGCCTTGAAGCCGCCATAGCACCAGCCGCAGTTGAGGTACATGCCGGGCAGGGGCCCCGTGGTGATGATCGGCGAGCCGTCCATCGACATGTCGCATACGCCGCCCCAGGAGCGCAGCATGCGTACACGGGCAAGGCCCGGGAACAGCGCCAGCATCTCGCTCATCACCTCATCGACGATGGGCAGGTTGCCGCGCTGGGCATAGCTGTTGTAGCCGTCGATGTCACCGCCATAGACAAGGCCGCCCTTGTCGGACTGTGACATGTAGAAATGGCCCATGCCGAAGGTCACCACGGTGTCTATGAAGGGTTTCAGCGATTCCGTCACGAAGGCCTGCAGCACATGGCTTTCGATCGGCATCGTCTCGATGCCGGCCAACTGCATGACGCGCCCGGTGCTGCCGGCCACCGCGACCGCCACTTTCCTGGCGCGGATATCGCCGCGTGACGTGGTGACGCCGGTGACGCGGTCGCCATCGCGCAGGAAGCCCGTGACCTCGCAATTCTCGATGATGTCGACGCCACGCCGGTCGGCGCCGCGCGCATAGCCCCAGGCCACCGCGTCGTGACGGGCGGTGCCGGCACGCCGCTGCATCAGGCCGCCGACCACCGGAAATCGTGCATCGCCGGAAATGTCGAGCGCCGGTATCAGGCGCTTGATTTCGGCGGGCGTCATCAGTTCGGCGTCGACGCCGAGATGGCGCATGGCGTTGCCGCGCCTAGCATAATCGTCGAACTGGGCAGGGGTGTGCGCCAGGTTCAGGCAGCCGCGTTGCGAGAACATGACGTTGTAGTTGAGCTCGTGCGACAAGCCCTCCCACAGCTTCATCGAATGTTCGTAGAAGCGGGTGTTGGCGGGCAGCAGGTAGTTCGAGCGCACGGCCGTGGTGTTGCGGCCGACATTGCCGGAGCCGAGCCAGCCCTTTTCGAGCACGGCGACATTGGTGATGCCGTGTTCCTTGGCCAGATAGTAAGCGGTGGCGAGCCCATGGCCGCCGCCGCCGATGATGATGACATCGTAGGAAGCCTTCGGGTCGGGCTTGCGCCAGGCCGGCTTCCAGTCCTTGTTTCCCTTGAGCGCGTTCGCAAGCAGCGAAAAGGCCGAGTACTCTGCCATCATTGTCATCCGGTTCGGGCGATGCGGCAGACTATAGAGCAGGCTGTATCCGCAAAGCCAATATTGCGCCATTGCCTTTCGACTGGCCGACGCTCGGATCGCGATCCGAACGCGATCGGATGCGACGGCTTGCCCCAAGATATGGCCGTCTTTATCAAGGACAGGCTTTTTGAATGCCTTTGCCGCCCGTGAGTCGCCAATACGTCATGCCTTTGAGATTGCTCCGCCTCGTTCTGATCCTCGCGCTGGTTATTTCGGCGCCGCCGTCGTTCGAGGCGATGGCGCAGGCGCTTGGTCAAGGCTCCGCCGGATTGATCACCGATCAACAGAAGGTCATCCAGGGCCTGACGGCCAAGACCGACGATCTCGAGAAGAAAATACAGCAGGACGGTGACGACGATTCCTCGCTCGTGGATATCCGCCTGCAACTGGAGGATTTGTCGCGGGCGGCATTGACCAGTGCGCTGGCGTTCCGTCCGCGACTGACCGAAATCAACAATCGCATCGAAGTGCTAGGCCCGCCGCCGGCCGCGGGCCAGCCGCAGGAGCCCGACATCGTGACCGGCGAGCGCCAGGCACTGGCGTCGGAAAAGGCCGAGATCAACGCGGTCGTCGCCAGCGCGCAGAACCTGTCGATCCGTATCAGCGGACTGATCGACAAGATCGGCAATATGCGCAGCGAGCTGTTCCGCAACCTTTTGACCAAGCGCTACGTCCTGTCGGACGCACTGAGCCCGCAGGTGTTTTCCGACGCCCAGGACGAATACGCCAATTTCTACAAGGCGGTGTCGTCATGGCTGAGCTTCGCTTTCAAGTTCAAGTTCCAGGCCATTTTGGCGGCAACCTTCGTGGCGCTCGGGCTGGCGCTGGTTCTGCTGGTCGGCGGCAGGCGCCTGTTCGGACGCGTGTTCGAGGCAGACCCTTCCAACGAAGACCCGTCCTATCTCAGCCGCTTGTCGGTGGCCTTCTGGTCTACCTTGCTGCCGACGCTGGCGGTCGGCGCGTTTCTCGGCTCGACCATCTTCTTTTTCAATTATTACAATGTGTTGCGCGGCGACATTGGCCTGTTTCTCAATGCGTTGGCGACCGCCATCGGGGTGGTGTTCTGCGTCAACCGGCTGACCAATGCGGCACTGTCTCCGCGACTGCCGAACTGGCGTCTCATCCCGGTCGAAACCGGGCCGGCGCGCTGGCTGGTGCGCCTGGCGACCGCCATGGCCGTGGTCATCAGCGCCAACACATTCCTGTCCATCATCAACGACAAGATGGGATCGCCGCTGTCGCTGACCATCGCGCGCAGTTTCGTCGCCACCATCGTCGTCGGCATCATCCTGATCCTCATGGCGATGCTGCGGCCGTTCAAGGCACGTGACGGAAGCTGGCGGCCTTGGCCGGCATGGCTGCGCTACCTGGCACTGGCGCTTGGCCTGTTCACCATCACCGCGGCCTTGCTCGGCTTCATCGGCCTTGCGCTGTTCGTCTCGCTGCAGGTCGTGGTCACGGGCACGGCGCTGATCACCGCCTATATCGGCTTCCTCTCGGCGCAGGCGATCGGCGAGGAGGGGGCGTTCGCCAACACCACTGTCGGGCGCTGGCTGTCGACCAATTCCAGCTATGAGGATACGGCACTCGACCAACTCGGCCTTGTCGTCAGTGTAGCCATCAATCTGCTGATCATTCTGGTTTTCCTGCCGCTGATCCTGCTGATGTGGGGCTTCCAGCCCGGCGACATCCAGGCCTGGGCTTACAAGCTGGCGACTGGGATCAATATCGGGTCGGTGACGATTTCGGTCACCGGCATCCTTTCGGGCATCGTCGTCTTCGTCATCGGCTATTTCCTGACGCGCTGGTTCCAGGGCTGGCTCGATGGTTCCGTCATGGCGCGCGGCAAGGTCGATACCGGGGTGCGAAACTCGATCCGGCTGGCGGTCGGCTATGCCGGTGTCGCGTTGGCGGCGCTCGTTGGCATCTCGGCCGCCGGCATCGATCTCTCCAGCCTGGCACTGGTCGCGGGCGCGCTCTCCCTCGGTATCGGTTTTGGCTTGCAGAACGTGGTGTCGAATTTCGTCTCCGGCCTGATCCTTCTGGCCGAACGGCCGTTCAAGGTCGGCGACTGGATCGTCGCCGGCGACGTCAGCGGCACGGTCAGGAAGATCAGCGTACGTGCCACCGAGATCGAGACTTTCCAGCGGCAGTCGGTGATCCTGCCCAATTCGAACCTGATCAACAACGCCGTCGGCAACTGGACGCACCGCAACAAGCTCGGCCGTGTCGAGATCAAGGTCGGCGTCGCCTATGGAAGCGACGTCAAGCAGGTGCATGCCATCCTGCTGGAAATCGCGCGCAGCCATCCGCTGGTGCTCAAGAACCCCGAGCCCTTCGTGCTGTTTTCCAATTTCGGCGCCGCCGCGCTGGAATTCGAGATCCGCGTGTTCCTGGCCGATATTATGAACGGCAGCGCCGTGCAAAACGACATCCGCTTCTCCGTTCTCGAAAAATTCGACGACCAGCATATCGAGATACCGTCGACGCCCCGCGCTGTCGTCGAGACCAAGCATACGAAGGCCTGGCCTACCGACGACGACAAGATCGAGGCCGACTTTGCCGAACAGGAACTGGCCAAGGCAGAAGCGGCGGCTGAAGCGAAAAAGCAGGCGAAATCAGGACGCAAGCCGCGCAAGCCCGATCCCGACTAGCGCATTTCACCGTTTCCCGGAAACGGCGAACCGCTTTTCTTCGCGTGTGCCGCCTTGGGCATCATATTGTGCCGGTCGGGCAAACTAACAGGAGCCAGGCGTGAACCGGCAACCGGCGTTGGAGAGTGCCAAAGCCAATTGCGGCATGAATACGGCATTCAGTTGCGGTTCAGCTTCCATCTCATATAAGCTCCCAAGCAAAGGGCGAAAATGCCTTGCGAAATGCAACAGAGGCGGTGGGAACACCGATATTGCACCATGTGGAAGTCTCTCGTCGCTGCCGTCGCCTTGCTCGCCGTGAGCGGTTCGGCTCATGCCGCCAGCGCGGTCAACAAGGACGCCGAGACCCGTACGCTGGTCGTGACGGAGGGCGGCAGCAAGACCGACCTTGCCCTGGCCGGCGGTGAAACCGTTGAATTCTGCCAGAACGGCTGCTTCGTCACCTTGCCGAACGGTGACCTCGAAGCCCTGACCGGTTCGGAGACCGTCGAAATTTCCGGCGGCGTCGCCCGCATCAAGTAATTCTGGCGGTATCATTGGAAAGGCCGGGTATTTGCCCGGCCTTTTATCGTTTCCAGTAGCCTTTGTTTAACAATGACGCCGGAAATACCGGCGCGGCAGCCGCCTGCAACCAGACGTTTTAACGTTCGTTACGTCATCCCCCGCTATACCGGCATCAAGACGCCGAAACGCGGCGCGCAACGGGATTCCGGTTTTCCGGATCATACGCTGGCAGGGCAGGACGGCATGGATGCGCGGTCGGACAGGAACGCAATACCGCTTGCGGTCGATCTCGACGGCACGCTGATCGCGACCGACCTGCTTTGGGAAGGCTTGTTCCTCCTCCTCAAGAAGAACCCGCTCTATATTTTCCTGGTGCCTTTCTGGGTGGCCGGCGGGCCGGCGCGGCTGAAGCAGGCAATCGCGCAGCGCATCGACATCGATCCCGCGTCGCTGCCCTATCGCGCGCCGCTGCTCGACCGGCTCCGGACCGAACATAGCGAAGGCCGCAAGATCGTGCTGGCGACCGGCACGCCGCGCAAATTCGCAGACGCCATTGCCCGCCATCTCGGCATTTTCGACCGTGTGCTGGCGACCGATGGTCTCGACAATCTCACCTCGGGCAAGAAGCGCGCCTCGCTGGTCGCGGCCTACGGCGATGGCGGCTTCGACTATGCCGGCAACAGCCGGCACGATCTCCAGGTCTTCGACGCCGCGCGCAATGCAATCGTCGTCGCGCCCGATCGTCACGCCGCACGCTGGCAGGCGGCGAATGGCGCCGAAACCATGCCGGCGCCCAAGCCGACCTCGCGGACCATCATCAAGATGCTGCGCGTGCACCAGTGGCTGAAGAACTCGCTGATCGCCGTGCCGATGGTGCTGTCGCACGAATACTTCAACACCAACATGATCTGGCAGTGCGTACTGGCGTTCATCTCGTTCAGCGCGGTGGCCTCGGCTATCTATATCCTGAACGATTTCTTCGACCTCGCGCTCGACCGCAAACACGCCACCAAGCGCAACAGGCCGTTCGCCAGCGGCGCGCTGTCGATCCCGTTCGGCCTTGGCGCGATCGCGGTGCTGCTGGCGGTCGGCGTCGGCGCCGGGCTGTTCCTGGCGCCTGAATTCCTGGCCGTCCTCGGCGGCTACATGGCCGTCACCACGGCCTATTCGTTGTCATTCAAGCGCATGCTGCTGGTCGACGTGCTGACGCTTGCCGGCCTCTACACCATCCGCGTGCTCGCCGGTGCCGCCGCGACCGGCGTCGATGTCTCGTTCTGGCTGCTCGCCTTCTCGATCTTCTTCTTCCTGTCGCTGGCGCTGGTGAAGCGTTTTGTCGAACTGCGCACCACCGCCATTCCGCCTGGTGAGCGCATCGCCGGCCGTGGCTATCGCACCGAAGACCAGGAGATCGTCGCCCAGGCCGGCATGGCGTCGGCCTTTTCCTCGGCGCTGGTGCTGGCGCTCTACATGGACAGTGTCGCGGTGCGCGAACTCTACCCGCATCCATGGCTGATCTGGCCGCTGCCGCCGATCGTGCTTTACCTCACCATGCGCGTCTGGATCTTGGCGCGCCGCGACGAGATGCATGACGACCCGGTCGTCTTCATCATCCGTGACTGGCGTAGCCAGATCGTGGTGCTGATCGGCGCGATGCTGCTGGTCATCGGGGGCTGGTAGGCATGGTCGAACGCTTCCGGAGCTTTGGCCTTGCCACGCCGCCCGCGCCGCATGCCATCCACGCCGATGACGCCATCGCGCTGCTGAAGGGCGGCCAGGCGAAGGAAGCATCGCTGCTGGCCTATGGCAATGGGCGTTCCTACGGCGATTCCTGCCAGAACCACGCCGGTGCGGTCGTCGACATGCGGACGCTGAACCGCATCCGGGCGTTCAATGCCGAGACCGGTGTGCTCGAAGCGGATGCCGGCGTGCTGCTGGCGGATATCATCGCGCACGCAGCACCCTACGGCTTCTTCCCGGCTGTCGTTCCGGGCACGCAATTCGTGACGCTCGGCGGCGCCATCGCCAATGATGTGCACGGCAAGAACCATCACCGGCGCGGCACGCTCGGCTGCCATGTCGAAAGTCTCACGCTGCTGCGGTCCGATGGAAAGACCCATCGCTGCTCGACATCAGACAATCCGCGCCTGTTCCGGGCGACGATCGGCGGCATGGGGCTGACCGGCCTCATCCTGTCCGCGTCGATCCGGTTGATGCGGGTGCCTTCGCTCGACATCGTCGAAAAGACGACACCGTTTCGCGACCTCGCCGAGTTCTTTGACCTCGCCGAAGCGGCGGACCAGGCCAATGAATATGCCGTCGCCTGGATCGATCAACTCGCCGGCGGCCGCAACAGCGGGCGTGGCCTGCTGTTTACCGGCAACCACGCCGAACGCGGCTCGCACGCGGCCTCGCGCGCCGGCGGCAAGCTGGCGATACCGTTCCAGCCGCCCTTCAATGTGCTCAGCCGGCCGTTCCTGACCGCTTTCAACGCCGCCTACCGATGGAAGAAGGGCCGCGCCACCGTGCCGCGCCAGACCGGCTACCACGGCTTTTTCTTCCCGCTCGACGGTGTGCGTGAATGGAACCGGCTTTATGGCCCCAGAGGGCTGTTTCAACATCAGGGCGTGGTGCCGGAAGAGGCTGCGCGCATCGTTGTGCCGGAGCTGCTGACAGCGGCCCGACGGGCCGGGCAGGGCTCCTTCCTCACCGTGCTGAAGCGTTTCGGCGGGGTCCGCTCGCCCGCGCTGCTGTCGTTCCCGCGACCGGGCTACACGCTGACGCTGGATTTCCCCAACAGGGGGGCGGCGACGCTTGCCCTGCTTGGCGAGCTCGACCGCATCACCATCGCGGCCGGCGGGGCGGTCAACCCTTACAAGGATGCGCGCATGAGTGCCGCGACCTTCGCTGCCTCCTTCGCCGACTGGCCGAGGCTGGAAGCGCTGCGCGACCCTGCCTTCATGTCCGATTTCTGGGCCCGCACGGCCGGCAGCATCGATCCGCGGCGGCGTGGAATCGAGGCCGCTGAATAGATAAATTTGGAATGAATCGTGGTTATCGAATGATTAATCCCTGAATTTACTCAAAACATTCTTGTGAGTTCACGATATCTTTTCAGGTTTGTATTAGTCGATGACACGGGGTGGGTGAGCTGGCATGAAATATATCGTCTTCATTCTCTTTACGGTCATGACCAATGCCGCCGCGCAGCTCATGCTGAAGCAAGGCATGATGTCGCTTGGGCCGATCTCGTTCGAAGGCGTCAATCCGCTCCTCAAGTTGCTGCAGATCGTCTTCAGCCCCTGGGTGTTCCTGGGCCTTTGCACCTTTGTGATTTCCATGGCTTCGCATCTTTACGTGCTGTCCAAGGTCGAGCTTTCCTTTGCCTATCCGTTCCTCAGCCTCGCCTATGTCGCTGTCGCCGTCTTCGCCTACTTCGTCTTTCGCGAAGACCTCAATGGCTGGCGCATCGCCGGCATCGCCTTCATCTGCGTCGGCACCGTGCTGATCGCGCAAAGCGGGCGAGGACATGAAGGCCAGACCGCTTCCATCGCGCCCGACAAGATCCCTGCAAACGAGACCGTTCGATGAGACATGTGATTTTCGGCGGTGACGGCTTCGTCGGCCGTCACCTTGCCCCGAAGCTTGCTGCCGACGGCGAAGAGGTCGTCGTCGCCGACATCGTCAAAAGCGATCTGGCGCATTACCGCAATGTCGGCTTTGTCAAGTGCGACGTCACCGATCCGGCGTCGGTCGCCGCTGTCGGGCTCAAGGCCGACGACATGGTCTACAATCTGTCGGCCAAGATGCTGTCGCCGATCCAGGTGCGGGCCAAGCGGCACGACTTCTTCTTCCCGGTCAATTTCCACGGCACCGAGCACATCATGCAGGCCATGGACAGGGCTGGTACGCCAAAACTCGTTCACTACACGACCGATATGATCTACGGACACACGGTCACACAGCCCATGACCGAGGAGCATCCCGTCGCGCCGCTCGGCGAATATGGCTGGTCGAAGCAGAAGACCGAGGAGCTCGCCGCCGAATGGCGCAAGCGCGGCATGTCGATCTCGTTGTTCCGGCCGCGCCTGATCATCGGCCCCGGGCGGCTCGGCATATTGGAGAAACTGTTCAAGCTGATCGACTGGAGCCTTCCGGTGCCGATGATCGGCTCGGGCAAAAACCCCTATCAGTTCATCTCTGTGTTCGATTGCGCGGAAGCTGCGCGGGCCGCCTGGAAGGCCGGCGTGCCCAACGAGGCCTACAATCTGGGCTCACTCAATCCGCCACCGGTGAAGAAATTGCTCGGCGACCTGATCCGGCATGCCGGTTCGAAGTCGATCCTGATCCCGACACCGGGCTGGGCGGTCAAGCGCACGCTCGATCTGCTCGACCTCGTGAACATGCCGATCATGGACCCGGAGCAATATCTGATCGCCGACGAGGAATGCGTGCTTGACGTGTCCAAGGCCGAGCGCCAGCTCGGCTGGGTGCCGCAATATCGCGACGAGGACATGCTGATCGCCGCCTACAGCGAATACCGCGCCAAGAAGGCCGGGCACGCCGTCGCCACCAAACATGTGCCGGCCGAATAGGCGGCTCGCCAAACAGTTCTATGGCGCACGACGCTGGTCGTAGCGCGGACAGGAGATTGAAATGACCGTCATGGCCAAGCCTGAACACACGAATGCGCGTACCATGGTCAATGCGCCGGCGCTGTCGCCCGCCACCATCGCCAAGCCCGATCTGATCAGTGTCGAGCAGGCCAAGGCGATGGATGTCGCCCGCATGACCGACCTGTTCAAGGCGCATCTCAATCCCGGCCAGCTGCATTTCATGAAGCTGCTCGGCTTCCACAAGATCAAGATCGAGCGCGCCGAAGGCATGTTCTATATCGACCAGAACGGCCGCAAGATCCTCGATTTCTTTGGCGGCTTCGGCTCGCTGGCCTTCGGCCACAACCATCCGCGCCTGCTTGAGGCGCGCAAAAAGTTCCAGGAGGAAAAGCGCCAGGAGATCGCGATCGCCTTCATGTCGCAATATGCGGCGGCGCTGGCGCACAACATCGCCAAGTGTTCGCCCGGCGATCTCGACATGGTGTTTCTGGGTTCGTCCGGCTCGGAAGCGATGGAAGCGGCGGTGAAGCTCGCCGAGCGCGCCGCCGGCCCGAAGCGGCCGAAAATCGTCTATGCCGAGAATTCCTTCCACGGCAAGACCAAGGGCGTGCTTGGCATCACCGACGGCCAGCTCTACCGCGCCGACTTCAGGATGGCGGACAATACGGTGCGCATCCCCTTCGGCGACATCGAGGCGGTCGAGCGGCTGTTCCGCTCCGATCCCGAGGTCGGCGTCATCGTGCTTGAAACCATCCAGGGCGGTGGCGGCATCATCCAGGCCGAGGCGGAATACTGGCAGAAGCTGCGCGCCCTGTGCGACCAGCATGGCGTGCTGTGGGTGGCCGACGAAGTGCAGTGCGGCTATGGCCGTTCGGGCCGCTTCTATGCCTTCGAGCATTACGGCGTCGTGCCGGATGTGACGGCGCTCGCCAAGTCGCTCGGTGGCGGCAAGGCGGCGGTCGGCGCGATGATCGCCAGGCGCGAAATCTACATGAAGGCCTATGGCACGCCGAAGACCGCGATGATCCATGCCATGGCGACTTTCGGCGGCATGGGCGAGGCCTGCGTCACCTCGATCGAGGCGCTCAACGTGCTCTATGACGAGGGGCTGATCGACAACGCTGCTGTCACCGGCGATTATCTGCTGCAGCGGCTGCAGGCGCTCAAGGACAAATACCCGAAGATCATCAAGGATGTGCGCGGCAAGGGCCTTATGGTCGGCCTAGAGTTCCACGACTTCTCGCAGACCTTGCCGATGGTGCTCAGGCCCATCGTCAGCGTGCTCGACGACAAGCTGAAGGGTTCACTGTCGGGTTTTGTCGGCGCGCTTTTGCTGCGCGACTACGACGTGCTCGTTGCCTTCACCGAATACAACCGCAACGTCATCAGGCTCGAACCGCCGCTGATCTGCCAGCGCGAACATGTCGACCGCTTCGTCGATGCCTTCGACAGCCTGCTGTCACGCGGCATCGTGTCGATCGTGAAGGACTTCGTCAAAAGCCAAGTTCGCTAAGAAAAGCTCATTGGGCAGAACGATGCTGACCAAGTCTCCCGCTGCGAAAACCCCGCTCGACCGGCTCACCGAGACCGGTCTGGCCTGGGGCGAGGGGACCTATGCGCGGCTGGCCGCACCGATCGGCGCGGCGGCTTTCGCGCTCTATATCGTTCTGACCGCGTTCACGGCCTGGGTGATGCCCGACGCCAATTGGGACATGCTGCCTTACCTCGCAATATCCGAGGAAGGCACCTATCCCGATCCGCAGGCGCTGCATGATTATGCCTACAGCACGGTCAAAGCGGGTGTTTCGGCCGCCGATTACAAAACGCTCACCGATGATGGCGGCGGCTTCCGCAGCCACATGACGGAGAATGCCGCCGACTTCCATTCGCTGCTCGGCATGTATCGGATCAAGTTCCTCTACGCCGAGATGCTGTCGACGCTGAGCGCGGTGATGTCGCCGGTCGAGGCGATGCACCTCGTGCAGGTGTTTTCGGTGCTGCTGTTCGGCGCGATCGTGCTGCACTGGCTGCGCTGGGAAAAGGCCCTGGCCTTGGCACCGCTGATCGGCGCGGTGCTGATCATGGCTGACTTCGGCGATGCGGCGCGTGCCTCGACGCCGGACCTGCTCACGTCGGCGCTGCTGCTCGGCGGGCTCTACGCCTATGTCAGGGGCCGCGAGGCGGCGACTGCGATCATGCTCTTCCTCGCCTTCATGGTACGACCGGACAATATTGTGTTCCTTGCCATTTTCGCGGTGCTGCTGGTCGCCTTCCGGCAGCGGGCATGGGGTGCGTTGGCCGGGTTCGCCGCGTCCTTCGTTGCCTATTTCGCCATTTCGCACTGGGCCCATCATCCCGGCTGGTGGCCGCATCTATGGTTCTCCAGCATCGAACAGCACTACAATATGGACGGGTTCGAGCCGGCGTTCTCGGTCACCGCCTATCTCAGGGCGTTTGCGACGTCATTGCTGCGCGCCGTCAACCTGAACAGCTGGGTCGGTGTCTCCGTACTGGCGCTGGCCGGCTGGTTTGCCGCCGGCCGTGCCGGCTTTCGCCTCGAGCGCCGTGCCGGCATCCTGTTCGCGGCGCTGGCGCTCGGTGCGCTGGCGAAGTTCACGGTCTTCCCGATCCACGACACGCGCATCTATTTCCCGCATCTGATCCCGCCCTTCCTGCTGCTGTCGGCGCCCTTCATGGCGCTGTGGGCGGCATCGGTTCGAGGCCAACACCGCGCGGCCTTGGACGTCATTCCCGGAGACAAGCCATGAGTTCGCTATCCAGCCTGGCGCGCATCGCCTTGTCGCTCGGTCTTCCCTCCGGCCTGCTCGATCGCGGGCCGTCGCTGCGCGGCACGAAATTCCTCGCCAGGGCGGCGCTGAAGGCGCGCTTCGGTGGGGCAGGGCGGCCGTTCCAGATGGTCAATGTCGGTGCCTGCGACGGCGCGCTGTTCGACGATGTCACGCCGTGGTTGCACAGGATTGCCGGTGCCCGCGCCATGCTGGTCGAGCCGATCCCGTACAATCAGAAGCGGCTGCGCGCCAACTATCCCGACACGGACCGCTTCATCATCGAGCCGGTGGCCGTCACAAAAACCAGGGGCACGATCACCGTCCACACTTTCGACTCGGCCGCCCTCGAGGCCGGCACGCTGCCGATCGAGTTCATCGGCTGCTCGTCGGTCACCGACACCAATCTGATGTCGGGCAAGAATGCCTGGGGCGAGGCGGACGCCAACTTCAACAAATTCGCGCCGCACCTCAGGGACATCGAGGTGCCGTCGGAAACCTTGCAGACGCTGCTCGACCGCAACGGCATCAGCCATATCGACGCCTTCCTCGTCGATTGCGAGGGCGCCGACTGGATGGTCTTCGAACAGCTCGACCTCAAGCGTTATCGCCCGGGCATGATCAAGGTGGAGGTCGGTGCATTGCCGGCGGCCGAAATCGGCCAGGTCGTGGTCAAGCTGAAGACCGCCGGCTATCAGGTCGGCTTCCAGGCCGAAGACATCTGGGCCTTCGCCTGACAGGTCGCGATTTCTCCTGATCCATATCGGGTCGCGCCGCACCTGCGGCGTGTCGCAAACAGGCGGTAGCGCCGTGCCTGTCGTCTGCATATTGTGCGCCGATCAAACGGGCGCCGAAGCTGCCCGCATTAGCATCTGGAGTCGCGGGCAATGGCAGAGTTTCCGAAAAAGGCGAAGGTCGTCATCATTGGCCTCGGCGGTATTGTCGGCGCGTCGATCGCCCATCACCTGATCGAGCGTGGCTGGACAGATATTGTCGGCATCGACAAATCGGGCATCCCGACCGACATCGGTTCGACCGCGCACGCTTCCGATTTCTGCTACACCACCAGCCATGATTTCCTGTCCTGCTGGACCACGCTTTACTCCATCGATTTCTACGAGAAGATGGGCCACTACGCCCGCATCGGCGGCCTTGAAGTGGCCCGTGTCGGCGACGACGGCCGCATGGACGAGATCAAGCGCAAGATCGCGTCGGCGAAAGCGTTCGGCACACGCGCCCGTCTGATCGAACCGGCCGAGATCAAGGAAAAGTTCCCGCTGATCGAACAGGAGATGGTCCAGGGCGGCCTGTGGGATCCGGACGCCGGCCTCGTCATTCCGCGCTCGCAGACCGTTGCCGGCAAGCTGGTCGACCAGGCGGAGGCGTCGGGCAAGCTGAAATCCTTCGCCAACACGCCGGCCAAGTCGCTCGTGGTCAAGGACGGCCGCATCAGCGCCGTGGTGACAGACCGCGGCACCATCGAGGCCGACTATGTCATCGTCTGTGCCGGCATCTGGGGCAGGCTGATCGCGGAAATGGTCGGCGAGGACCTGCCGGTCATGCCGATCGACCATCCGCTGACCTTCTTCGGGCCGTACAATGAGTTCGCCGGCACCGGCAAGGAGATCGGCTGGCCGCTGCTGCGCGACCAGGGCAACTCGGCCTATATGCGTGACACCGGCGATCCCAAGACCGCCGAAGGCGGGCAGATCGAATGGGGCTACTACGAAGAGACCAACCCGCGCCTTTGTCATCCGCGCGACCTGCTGGAGAAGGACCAGGCCCGCCTTTCGCCGTCGCAGCGCGATCTCGACATGGAGCAGATCCTGGCGCCGCTCGAGCGCGCCATGGAGTTGACGCCGATCCTGGGCGAACTCGGCTACAATGAAAGCCATTCCTTCAACGGCCTGCTGCAGGTGACGGCCGATGGCGGCCCGTCGATGGGCGAGAGCCAGAAGGTGAGGGGCCTGTGGTATGCCGTCGCCATCTGGGTCAAGGACGGGCCCGGCATGGGCAAGCTGATAGCCGACTGGATGACCGACGGCCGCACCGCGATCGATCATCACGCCATCGACTATGCGCGCTTCTATCCGCACCAGACCAAGGAGCAGTTCATCTGGGACCGCTGCACCGAGACGGCGATGAAGGTCTACAATCCCGCGGTGCATCCGCGCGAACCGTTCTCCAAGGGCCGCAACATCAGGCGCTCGCCGTTCTGGGAGCGCGAGAAGGAACTCGGCGGCTACTTCATGGAACTGGGCGGCTGGGAGCGCGCCCATGGCTATGCCGCCAACGAGCATCTTCTCGAGAAGTACGGCAACCGGGTGCCGGTGCGCGAGAACGAGTGGGACAACCGCCATTTCTGGCGCGTCTCGAACGCCGAGCATCTAGCGATGAGCGAGGATTGCGGCATCGTCAATCTCTCGCATTTCTCCATGTATGACGTCGAAGGGCCCGACCATGTCGCGCTGCTGGAATGGCTGTGCGCGGCCAAGATCGGCGGCGACAACAACATCGGCAAGGGCATCTATACCCACTTCCTCGACGAGGAAGGCATGGTGCGCGCCGACTTCACCGTCATCCGCATGGCCGATCGCTGCCGTTTGATCGACGGCGCCGACGCCGGCCCGCGCGACTTCCGCTACATGCAGCGGACCGCGCAGGACAAGGGTTTTGACGTCACCATCACCGATGTGACGGAAAAGTACGTCACCATCGGCATCTGGGGGCCGAATGCCCGCGCGACCCTGCAGAAGGTGGTCGAGACTCCGGACGGGCTCTCCGTTGAAAATTTCCCCTTCGCCGCGATCAAGCCGATCCGGATCGGCGGCAAGGATGTCACCGCTTTCCGCATCTCCTATGTCGGCGAGCAGGGTTGGGAACTGCACATGCGCTATGAGGACGGGCTGGCCGTCTGGGACGCGCTGCGCACGACCGGCGTCATGCCGTTCGGCGTCGAGACCTATGCCAATACGCGCCGCATGGAAAAGAGCCTGCGGCTGCAGAACGCCGACCTTCTGACCGAGTACAATCTGCTCGAAGCCGATCTCGCGCGCCCGAAGGTCAAGGAGAATGATTTCTGCGGCAAGGCCAAGCACCTGGAGTATCGTGCCCGCGAACACCAGCCGGCGACTTTGTGCACGTTGGTGATGACCGAAAACACCGATTCGAAAGGTGTGGCGCGCTATCCCGTGGGCATCATGCCGGTGCTCGATCCCGCTACCGGCGAGACGCTGGTCGACGAACTCGGCCGCCGCTCCTTTACCACATCGGTCGCCTATGGCCCGACCATCGGCAAGAACATCGCGCTCGCCTACCTGCCGCATTCGTATGCGCAGGAAGGCCGCAAGCTCAAGGTGGAATATTTTGGCGAGACCTACCCGGTCGAAGTCGCCGGCGTTGGCTACAAGCCGCTCTACGATCCGGAGAACCTCAAGCCGCGCAGTTGATCGGCTGATCGAGAGAAAGACCGATCGCAAAAGCCTGGCCTTTGGCCGGGCTTTTGTCTTTTTAACAGCGCCGTTTTGGCTTACCCTTCCGGCATGTCTGCTTTCCCGTACGCAAGACATCTCATTTCCGGCTGCGCCGCGCTGGCGCTGATGCTCTGGCCGGCCCGGGGATCCCGCGCGGACGAGCCGGTCGATGTGGAGCTGGTGCTGGCGGTGGATGTCTCGCTGTCCATGTCGGCCGATGAGCTCGAGATCCAGCGTCACGGCTACGCGGCGGCCCTGACGCATGACAATGTGCTGCAGGCAATCGCCGATGGCGCCTATGGCAAGATCGCCGTCACCTATGTGGAATGGGCCGGCACCACATGGCAACGCGTCATCGTGCCGTGGACTGTCATCGCCAACCGCGCCGATGCCGAGCGAGTGGTGGCGCAATTGTCCGCCCAGCCGCCCAACAGCGCGCGCCGCACCTCGATATCCGGCGCGCTGGAGTTCGGCAGCGATCTTTTCGCCGAAAGCGGCTACCAGGGAACAAAGCGGGTCATCGATATTTCGGGCGACGGACCCAACAATCAGGGTGCGCCGGTCAATCTCACCCGCGACGGGGTGGTCAGGCAAGGCATCGTCATCAACGGCCTGCCGCTGATGACCCGAGGCGGATTTTCGGGCGCCTATGACGTCAGTGATCTCGACCGTTACTACAGCGACTGCGTCATAGGCGGCCCCGGTGCCTTCATGATCCCGGTCAACGACTGGACGCAATTTCCCGAAGCCATCCGTCGCAAGCTGGTGCTGGAACTCGCCGGTCCGGCGTCACCGCAATGGGCGGCGGAGGAGGCGGACCATCCGCCAGTGGTGCTGGCGCAGGACAAGCCGGCCGCCGACTGCCAGATCGGCGAGAAAATGTGGCGCAACCGCAGCTGGATGCTGGACAGCCGCTAGGCCTGGGCAACGGCGCGGCAAGCATTGGCAAAACGGCCGCGCCGCGCTATCCAGCAAGTGGGGGCCGCGGTCGAAACCGAGGAAGATCAGATGAAACGTCTAGCCATCCTGACAGCTGTCGCGTCCGTGCTTTTTGCCGGCAGCGCCAGCGCCCAGTACAATGACCAGCCCGCCTGCGTCATGTTCGAGCATGTGAATTTTCGCGGGCGGTCGATCGAAATGGGCCCCGACGATTCGGTGAATTTTCGTCGTGGCCAGTTCTGGAACGACCGCGTGTCGTCGGTGTTCGTTCGCCGGGGCTGCACACTTGTGGCCTATGAGGATACGAATATGGGAGGTCAATCGATCGAGATCAGGCGCAGGGCCCGCGAGTTGGGCGGCGACTGGAACGATCGCATCTCGTCGGCCGAGTGCTATTGCGACGGCTATTGAGGGCGGCAGGGCTTCAGCCCTGTCGAGCGTCGGCGACGGGGCGTGCCTGCCGGCAGGCCGCCAAACACGTTACTGTTGATTGACAAGCCGATTGGCGTCAGTGAACAATTCCCCCAGAGAAACAAAAGGGGAACTCATATGAACAGGACCACCATTTTTGCCGCCACTTTGACGCTTGCCGCCGGTCTCTCCGCCCCGGTGATGGCCGCCACATCGGTCACCATCGGCATCAGCGGCTGGACCGGCTTCGCACCGCTGACGCTTGCCAAGCAGGCGGGCCTCTTTGAGAAGCACGGCCTCGACGTGACCTTGAAGAAGGTGCCTCAGGCCAGCCGGCCGCTTGCCATCGCCAGCGGCGACCTGCAATGCGCCGCCACCACGGTCGAAACCTGGCTGGTGTGGAACGCCAGTGGGGTGACCACCAAGCAGATCTTCCAGCTCGACAAATCCTATGGCGCCGACGGCATTGTCGTGCGCAACGACATCAAGACCGTCGCCGATCTCAAGGGCAAGAACGTCGCCTCCTCGGCGCCGGGCACGTCGCCCTATTTCCTGCTCGCCTGGGTGCTGAACAAGAACGGCATGTCGACCAAGGACGTCACGGTCGTCAATCTGGAGCCGGACGCGGCGGCGCAGGCCTTCCTTGCTGGCCAGAACGATGCGGCGGTCACCTATGAGCCGTTCATCTCGGCCGTGCGCGACAAGGCCGACCAGGGCCACATACTGGCGACCACGCTCGACTACCCGATGGTGCTCGACACGGTCGGCTGCACGCCCGAATTCCTCAAGGCCAATCCCGACGCCGCCAAGGCGCTCGCCGACAGCTATTTCGAGGCGCTCGACCTGATCAAGAGCGACCCGCAGAAATCCTACGAGATCATGGGCGCCGACGTGAAGCAGTCAGCCAAGGAATTCGAGGATTCGGCGAAATACCTGAAATGGGCCGACAAGGCCGAAAACAAGCAGTTCTTCACCAAGGAATTCCAGGATTTTTCCAAGACCGCCGGCGAGCTGCTGCTGCAGATGGGGCTGATCAAGGAGGCCCCTGATGTCGCTACGCTGGCCGATACCAGCGCGGTGGCGAACTGATATTTTCGGCCTTTGCCCCGTCACGGCGGCGCCTGGCGCGCCGTTCTCTCCTCGGCACGTGACAATTTGAAGATGGGGACGATGTGAAGATGCGGCCGTTGCATCCAGTTTCGCCGGGCCTGCGAACCGTGCTCGGCGTTTCCTTCTTCGTGCTGTTCATCGCGTTCTGGGGCTGGATCACGCTTGGCGGTCACGTCAACCGGATTTTTCTCGCCGATCCGCTGTCGATGCTCCGGGACGGCTGGCGGCTGCTTGTCGAGGACCGTTTCTGGCTCGACATACTGATCACCATCTGGCGGGTCTTTGGCGGTTTTGTACTGGCGTCGGTCGTGGCCGTACCGCTCGGCATCGCCATGGGGGCATGGAAGCCCGTGGAAGCCTTCCTGGAGCCCTTTGTCTCCTTTGCCCGCTATCTGCCGGCCTCGGCCTTCATTCCGCTGCTCATCCTGTGGGCCGGCATTGGTGAGCTGGAAAAGCTGCTGGTCATCTTCGTCGGCTCAGTGTTCCAGATCATCCTGATCATCGCCGTCAAGGTGGGTTCGACGCGGCGCGACCTTGTCGAGGCCGCCTATACGCTTGGCTCGACGAACAACAGCATCGTCAGGCGGGTGATCATGCCGGCCAATGCGCCTGAAATCGCCGAGACGCTGCGGCTGGTGCTCGGCTGGGCGTGGACCTATGTCATTGTCGCCGAACTGATCGGTTCGTCCTCCGGTATCGGCTACATGATCATCAATAGCCAGTCGCGCCTGGCGACCGGGCAGATCATTTTCGGCATCATCGTCATCGGACTGATTGGGCTGTTGTCCGATTTCGCCTTCAAGGCGTTCAACCGCTGGCTCTTTCCATGGAGCCTGGCGTGAGCAAGCTTCTCATAGAGGGCGTTTCGCGCACCTTTGCCGGCGTGCGCGGCGGACAGCCGGTCAAGGCTCTGATGCCGATCGACCTGGCGGTCGCCGCCAATGACTTCATCACCATCCTTGGTCCGTCCGGCTGCGGAAAGTCGACACTGCTCAGGATCGTCGCCGGCCTCGAGGCGCCTAGCGAGGGCCGCGTGCTGCTCCACGGCAAGGCGGTGGCCCGGCCGGGGCCGGATCGCGGCATGGTCTTCCAGTCCTACACATTGTTTCCGTGGCTGACGGTCGCCGAAAACATCGCCTTTGGCCTGCGCGAACGCGGCATGGCTGAAAAGGAGCGGGACGGAGTGGTTGCGTCCTATGTCGATCTCGTCGGCCTGAAGGGGTTCGAGAACCATTGGCCGAAGCAGCTGTCCGGCGGCATGCAGCAGCGCACGGCGATCGCCCGCGCGCTCGCCAACGATCCGGAGATCCTGCTGCTGGACGAGCCGTTCGGGGCGCTGGACAACCAGACACGTGGGCTGATGCAGGAGCTCCTGCTCGGCATATGGGAGCGGCGCAAGAAGACGGTGCTGTTCGTCACCCATGATATCGAGGAGGCGATCTTCATGGCCTCGCGCGTCATCGTGATGACGGCGCGGCCAGGCAGCATCAAGTCGGATGTCGCCATCGACCTGCCGCATCCACGCCATTACACGCTCAAGACCAGTCCGGAGTTCTCGGCGCTGAAGGCGCGGCTGACCGAGGACATCCGCGTCGAGGCGATGCGGACGGCGCAGGGCCAGCCGGCGAAGGCTTGACCCGGTCAGGCCGCCAGCAGCTGCTTGCGGTCGACGCGCTCCTGCTGCGGCGAGCGGGCGTAGAGCTCGCGGTAGCATTTAGAGAAGTGCGAGGCCGAGACGAAGCCACAGGCGACCGCCACCTCGACCACCGGCAACGAGGACTGGATCAACAGGTGCCTGGCGCGGTCGAGCCGGATTTCCAGGTAGTAGCGGGCAGGGGAGCGGCCCATCTCGGTGCGAAACAGGCGTTCGATCTGGCGGCGCGACAGATCGACATGGTCGGCGATCTCGATCAGCGACAACGGCTCGGAGAGGTTCGCCTCCATCAATTCGATGATGGTCAGCACTTTCGAGTTCTGCACGCCAAGGCGAGCCCGCAGCGGCAGGCGCTGGCGGTCGGTCGGGCTGCGCACACGGTCGGTCAGCACCTGCTCGCAGACGCGATTGACGAGGCTCTCGTCGAAGTCGTCGCCGATCAGCTTCAGCATCATGTCAAGCGCGGCTGTGCCGCCGGCGCAAGTGTAGATGTTCTGATCGATCTCGAAGAGGTCGGCAAAGACATTGGCCTTCGGAAACGCCTCGGAGAAGCCCGGCAGGTTCTCCCAATGGATGGCGCAGCGCTTGTTGGACAGCAGGCCGGCGGCGGCGAGGATATGTGCCCCGGTGCACAGGCCGCCGACGGCGACGCCGCGATTGTACTCTTCGCGCAGCCAGGCGAAGGCCGACTTGTTCTGGTAACGCTCGACATTGATGCCGCTGCAGACGATGGCCATGTTGGGCCGATCGGGGCCGGCCATCTTCTTGCGCTCGTCCTCCAGCGAGGTGTTGACCGCGCATTCGACGCCGTTCGAGGCACGCACCGGCTTGCCATCGATGCTGGCGAGGCGCCAGCGATAGGCTTCGTAGCCGAGCATGCGGTTGGCGGAGCGTAGCGGGTCGAGCGCGGTCGCAAAAGCGATCATGGTGAAATCGGGGATAAGGAAGAACACAAACGATCGCTTGATCGGATGCTTGACGGCGTTCACGGGAACCTCATCTGGCCATGACGCGAACAGGATGTCGCGAATAGCATAGCGACATCAGGAAAAATCATGCTTGTCAATCGGCTACGCCGCCTGGGCAAGATTAAATTTGCGACATGGGTCGCAAATGGGCAATTGCTTTGCGGCGATGCCCCCGGGCGCGGCAGCAACTGTCCAAACGACAGGCAAAACGCGCAAAGACGAACAAAAACGCCGCCGTGGCCGGAGCCAGGCGGCGTTACAGTCTTGAAGCAGCAGCAGGGAAGCGCTGCCTGGAAAAATGTCAGGCGACGAAGCCGAGGCGCGCCGCAGCCATCGCGCCAGTCTGGCCAGGCATGGTGTTGGCAAGGCGCTGACGCTCGAGAGCGGTGGTCAGGTTCATTTCGCGGCGGGCAAAGAGGCGGGAAAAAAGCTTCATGATCATCTCCAATCGGTTGCTCAGACGGGTCGCCTTCGCTTGATGGAGTGGGGCAGCTCGTTTGCTGGCGCTGATATAGGCTTGTGTGAGCAAAAACTAAATCGCAAAAGCGAAGCGCTTGATATGAAATGCGACACCGAATGCGACAAATTTGGGCAAGCTGCCTGAAATTTGCGATTATTTACAGAGTGTTAGTTTGAAGTCCGCGCCGCTATGCGGCTTGCTCATATGCGCCATGCAGCGCTCGCATGGCTTCGAAACTCATTTGAATGCAAATAAGATAGAGAAGGCCTGCCGGGCTGGGTCCGCGCGGCAGGCCTTCAGCGCTTGATACACACGATCTACTTTGCTCCAGCCCAGGATCCGATGCCGTTGCGAATACCGGTCTTGGTGTCGGATGCCTCAGGCCAGCCGATATCCTTCTGCAGTTCGATCGGCAGGGAACGGATGGCGCGTTCGGTCTGGTAGCGGGCGCGGGCCGCGCTGAATTCGGTCGCGATGCGGCCGAGGGACGACAGGATAGACATTTTCATTTCTCCTTGCGCGCCTGGCAGGGATGCCAGGGGCGACTGCTAAGTCAGGTTTGTTTCAGCTTCATTTCGTGTCGATTGCAGGTCTGTGTCGTGGTCGTTTCATGGCTGCTTGTGGCAGCATCCTCAATCGATGCAGTTGACTATGCCCCCGATCTGATGTTCAATCAAACGAAATGGAATGATGCTTTGTATCAGAAAAATTGAAGGCTGATCGCCATGAACGCCCCGCTTAATCATCCGCTGCCACTGCTCGATCTCGACGTTTTGCGCACTTTCGTGGCCATTGCCGAGACCGGCAGCTTCACCACCGCCGCCAATGCCGTCTTTCGTACACCCTCAGCGGTGTCGATGCAGATAAAGAAGCTGGAGGACATTCTTGGCCGCTCGGTGTTCGCGCGCGACGCCCGCTCGGTGTCGCTGACCACGGACGGCGAGATGCTGCTCGGCTATGCCCGCCGGCTGCTGTCGATCAACCGCGAGGTGGTGTCGAAATTCATCATTCCCGAGATTGTCGGTGTGGTGCGGCTCGGCTCGCCGGATGATTATGGCGAGCGCGTGCTGCCGCATGTGCTGAAGCGCTTCGCGCAGTCGCACCCCTCGATCGCCGTCGATGTCACCATAGACCAGAGCAGCAATCTGCGCCGGCGCATGGACGACCGCGCGCTCGACATCACGCTTCTGACCAACTCCTACAAGACCAGCGCGCTCGGCGCCGAGGTGCTTTTGACCGAACCGATCGTGTGGGCCGGCGCCAAGGGCGGCTGCGCGCATCTGCGCGAACCGTTGCCGGTGTCGCTGTGGGAGGAGGGCTGCGCCTGGCGGGCCGGCGCGCTCGATGCGCTGGGGCGCGAGGGCCGCAATTATCGCGTCGCCTACATGAGCGCGCACACGGCTGGCCAGCGTGCGGCGATCATGGCCGACCTCGCGGTCGCGCCGTTGCCGCGATCATTCCTCGGCAACGACATGGTCGAGCTCTGCCCGAAGGACGGCATGCCCGATATCGGCACCTACAATCTTGCCATGGTGGTGGCCCCGGACGCCAGCGCGCCGGTCAAGGCCGTCGCCGACCACATCCGTGCGACGTTCGAAGTGTTCCGGGAAACCGGCAAGTTCTGATCCGCCGCCGGATCGAAAGGACAAGCGTTACTCCGCCGCCTCGGCGGAGGGCGCCTCCAGCCCTGTTTTCATGTCTTGCCTGACCGGTGAGCGGCTCTCGCTGAGGAACGCAACGATGTGCTGGCGGGCGCGGCGCGCCTCGGGCATGTCGATCAGCGGCCAGACGTGGAACATGCCTTCCTCATGGACGACATCGACCTCGACGCCGGCTGCCCGCGCCTTTTCGGCGAAGATCAGATTGTCTGGGGTCAGAAGATCACGCGAGCCCGTCAGCATCAGTGTTTTCGGCAGCACCGAGAGATCGCCGTAGACCGGGCTGATATGCCAGTCGCTGCGGTCCATGCCGGCACTGTACATCCGGATCGCCTCGAGGCCGCCCGGGATGCCGAGCCAGGGGTCGTTGCGCTCTGCCTCGAACAGTTTGGGGTTGGAAAGCGACATGTCGAGCCCGGGCGAAATCAGGACATGGCGCGACGGCAAGGGCAGGGCTTCTTCGGCAGCCATCATGGTCAGCACCACGGCCATGTTGCCGCCGGCGGAATCGCCCATGAAGATGATGTCCTCCGGTTCCGTCTCGTCGAGCATCTGACGATAGACATCGCCGACCATGCCGAACATGGCGTGGAAATCGTGTTCCGGGGCGATGGGATAGATCGGCACGGTGATGCCGTAGCCCAGCCGGTCGGCCATCTCGGCGATCAGGTGCCAGTGGTAGGGTGTGATTTCAAAGACATAGGCACCGCCATGCAGGTAGAGGATCCGCCTATGCTCTCCGGCCCTGGGGGCAATTTCGTAGACCGGGAAGCCGTCCACGGTACGTGTCTCGATGTCGAAGCGCTGGTGTAGCGAGGCCGGTGGATGGTGATCCTCGGTCTTGCGCGCGGCGGCGATCCAGCGCTGCAGGTTTTCAGGGCTGGAAAACGCCTTCTTGCGGCTGTGCCTGAGCACGAAGGAAACGACGTGGCTTTTCAAACTTGGCATGCGGATACACGAACTTCGGCTGCAGCCGACTAAGAGAATTCCCCCTCTCTTGCGAAGATCGTGCGTTGGCCAAGAATGTCAAGATTTACGCCGTCTCCACACGCCGGTGTGATGCGCGCTCCGTGTCAGCGGCGCGGCAAAAGCGCCACGCGCAGCCGGTTGCTGGTTCGGGCCGGGGATGTGCGAGACCCCCGGCGCATGCCGAGCAGTTTGCATTTGTCGGCGAAGGTCATCAGCGCGGCGTGCCCAGAAGCAGCGACGTGAGCGCGGCCTGTGGATCGCTCGGCGGCGAGGCCGGCCAGCCAATATCCTTCTGGACATGCGCCGGCAGGCTGTTCAGCGCACGGATCGCCTTGTTCCTGGCATGGGTCTGCCTGATGGTCACACCGAAGCGGCCAAGATTTTCGAACATCGACATTTTCATCTCCCTTGAAGGACGACGGCAGCCGAGGATCGTCCCTGGCCGTCGTTCGATGTCCGCTAAATGCGCTCGTTATGTATCGGATGGATTTCGCGAAAACAGCGTTTCGGTTTCCGGATCGGTTCGATCCGGAAACATTTGCATGCAAATGACTTTGAAGGTTGAAACGCCTTGCGGAAGTCGCGTCTATTCGCGGCCGCGTCGTGCCGCGTGGCCTTCGCGCGAGCGCCGCCGCGGGGTGGCGTCGCCGGCGACGCCATCCTCGCTGACCGTCTTGCGTGGCGGCAGTTTCACCGCCGCCGACAATTTCGGGAACGGATCGACCTTGTTGGGCAGCGCCATGGCGTAGACGAAATGCTCCTGGAATTTCGGCTCCAGGGCAGTCTCGATCTTCTCGATCTGGCTTACCGTCTCCTCGATCTCGCGGCGATAGCCGCGGTTCAAGAGCGCCATGCGCGCACCGGCGCCGGCGGCGTTGCCGACGGCCGAGACCTTGTCGAGGTCGCAATCGGGGATCAGGCCCAGCACCATGGCGTATTTCGGATCGATGAAGGAGCCGAAGGCGCCGGCGAAGTGGATGCGGTCGACATGCTCGGTGTTCTGCTTTTCCATCAGCAGCTTGGTGCCGGCGTAAAGGGCGGCCTTGGCGAGCTGGATGGCGCGCACGTCGGTCTGGGTGATGGTGATCTTTGGTTCGCCTTCCTTCAGCACGTAGGAGAAGGTTCGGCCGTTGGCGACGACCCGGGGCGAGCGAAGGCTGAGCGATCCGTCAACGACGCCATCCTCGGAAATAATGCCGGCGAGATACATCTCCGCCACGATCTCGATGATGCCGGAACCGCAAATGCCGGTAACGCCCGTTGCCTGCACGCTGTCGAGGAAGCCTGGCTCGTCGGACCACAGTTCGGAGCCGATGACGCGGTATTTGGGCTCCAGCGTTTCGGGGTCGATGCGCACGCGCTCGATGGCGCCGGGCGCGGCACGCTGCCCGCCGGAGATTTCGGCGCCTTCAAACGCCGGGCCCGTTGGCGAGGAGGCCGCGACTACGCGCGTGCGATTGCCAAGCACGATCTCGGCATTGGTGCCGACGTCAACGATCAGCATCATCTCGTCCTGGCGATGCGGACCTTCCGACAGCGTGACCGCCGCCGCGTCAGCGCCGACATGGCCGGCGATGCAAGGCAGCATGTAGAGGCGCGCGCCCTGGTTGAGCTTCAGGCCGATATCGGAGGCCTTGATGCGCACCGCGCCCGAGACGGCGAGCGCGAAAGGCGCGCCGCCGAGTTCGGTCGGATCGATGCCGAGGAACAGATGGTGCATGATCGGATTGCCGACGAAGACGGAATCCAGGATGTCGTTGCGCTGGACATTGCCTTCCGCGCAGACCTTGTCGACGAGGCTGGAGATCGCCTCGCGCACGGCCACCGTCATGCCTTCGCGGCCATCCGGGTTCATCATCACATAGGAGACCCGGCTCATCAGATCCTCGCCGAAGCGGATCTGCGGGTTCGACGTGCCGGACGAAGCGGCGACACGCCCCGAGAGCAGCGACACCAGATGCATGGCGATGGTGGTCGAGCCGATGTCGCAGGCCAAACCATAGGCCTCGTTCTTGAGGCCCGGCCACAGCGCGATGACGCGTGCGATGTCGC
Organism: Mesorhizobium loti; assembly: GCF_013170705.1. Taxonomy (NCBI): domain Bacteria; kingdom Pseudomonadati; phylum Pseudomonadota; class Alphaproteobacteria; order Hyphomicrobiales; family Phyllobacteriaceae; genus Mesorhizobium; species Mesorhizobium loti. The sequence continues at coordinate 4,039,015 of NZ_CP033334.1, forward strand.
TGTCGGCATCCTTGTGGATGGCGGCGGTGGCGGTCCAGTTGCCCTTGCGCAATATGCCCTGCACCTGCGGCAGCAGGTAGAAATCGAATTCGAGGTTTTTAAAGCCCCAATCCTTCATCAGCGCGATCTTCAGCCGGTCGAGGTCGCCGAGCGGCTTGTGCATGTCGGGCTCTTCGATCTCGACATAGCACATGCGGATCGCCGTATCGCGGGCGATCACCCTGGTATCGGCATCCTTGCGGATGGTCTGGGCATTGATGACGGTATCCTGCGGTACGTCGATGACGAGGTCGCCGAGGATCTGCGCCGAGCAGGACAGGCGGCGCCGCTCGGGCAGCCCGCGCACGCGCTCATAGCGCTCTTCCTTGGGTCCCTTGGCCGAAATGTGATCGTTGGAGGAGACGATCTTGTGCTTGGCGAAATTGCCTTCCTGCACCTCGATCTGGCAGCGCCCGCACGTGGCGCGGCCGCCGCATACGCTTTCGACATAGACGCCGAGCTGGCGCGCGGCATCCAGCACCGGCGTGCCGACGGGAAACCGGCCGCGCTTGCCCGACGGCATGAACAGCACGAGCGGATCGGTGATGTTGGCGGGAGAATTCATGCTTGCACGTGTCTCGGTAAGAATTGTCGATACCGTTTAACGGATCGTCTCAGGATTGGGCGGAATGTCTGATGGTCCAGAGACCGATCATGTCGGATCTCCTGCTTGCCGGCATATTCACCGCCTTCACCATGGTGCGGCTGCTCAAGGGCCCATGGCCGCGCATTTCGCAATGCCTGGCCACCGGAATCACAGGCGGCGTGACCGGTATATTCGGATCGTGGACGGGAATGACGTTGTTCGACGCCATACCGGGCATCGCCTGAACGCAAAGCAGACGCGTCCGACCGCATCAATGATGCGATCGGTTCAGCGTGGTTTGCAGTTCGGTTCACGATTGCGCGCTTATCCCCTGGCCATCCGGGCTTCACGGCCACCGCGCCGGCGTCCGCCATTGCCGCCGCCTTCGCCGGGAGCATTGACCTGCGTCGGCGCCGCAACCGCCTGGCCGCCTTCGGCGGGCTTGTAGTCCTTGTAGGTCCTGATCCAGTTGGTGCAGTTCTCGTCGGTGCCGTTCAACACATTGGCGCCGCGCACGGCTTCCATTTCCTGCGGTCGCACCGGGTTCATGATCGCCGAGGTCATGCCGGCGCCGATCACCATCGGGATGAAGGCGGCGTTGATGCCATGGCGATGCGGCAGGCCGAAGGAGATGTTGGACAGGCCGCAGGTGGTGTTGACCTTGAGCTCTTCGCGCAGGCGGCGCAGCAGCGCGAAGACCTGGCGGCCAGCGTCGCCTAGCGCACCGATCGGCATGACCAGCGGGTCGACGACGACGTCGTGCGCCGGGATGCCGAAATCGGCGCAGCGCTGCACGATCTTCTTGGCGACGGCGAAGCGCACGTCCGGATCCATCGAAATGCCGGTCTCGTCATTGGAGATGGCGACGACCGGGACGTTGTATTTCTTGATCAAAGGCAGGATGGCCTCGAGCTTTTCCTCCTCGCCGGTGACGGAATTGACCAGCGGGCGGCCCTTGGCGACCTTGAGTGCCGCCTCGATCGCGGCAGTGACCGAGCTGTCGATCGACAGCGGGAGGTCGACGAGACCCTGCACGATCTCCAGCGTCTGCACCAGCAGCGCCGGCTCGGTCGCATTGGGGTCGACCGCGGTGACGCCGGCATTGACGTCGAGCATGGTGGCGCCGCAGGCGGCCTGCTCCAGCGCGTCCTTGATGACGGTCTCGAAATTGCCGGCCACCATCTCGGCGGCGAGCTTCTTGCGGCCGGTCGGATTGATGCGCTCGCCAATCACGCAGAAGGGCTGGTCGAAGCCGATGATGATTTCTCGTGTCGCCGAGGCAACGATGGTCCGGGTCATGAAATCTCTCCGTCGTGATATAAAGAGTTCTTTATATCGTTATCTCTTTTCGATCAAGCGAATGCTCGTGCTCCGTGCAGGATCAGTGCGCGGTCTTCACCATATCCACCTGGGTTTCGGTAATCTCGTCATGCAGGATGTGGTCCAGCCGATCGGCAACCATCTGGTCGTCGCGACGGATTTCGCGCTTCCAGGGCTGGCGGCCCTTGAGCACGCCGGATTCATCGACGATCTCGGCGACATATTCCTCCTGGCGGTAGGCCATCACATGGATGCCCGAAATACCGGGGATTTCCTTCACCTCGTTGATGATGTCGATGCAGAGCTGCTTGCCTTCCTTCTTCTGGTCCTGGGCACCCTCCAGCCGCTTGATGACGGCGTCCGGGATATGGATACCCGGCACGTTGGAGCGGATCCACTTGGCGGTCTTGGCCGAGGCCAGGGGGCCGACGCCGCACAGGACGAACACCTTCTCGGTATGGCCGAGGTCGCGCGCCTTCTGCATGAATGTCCTGAACATCGGCACGTCGAAACAATACTGCGTTTGCACGAACTGCGCCCCGGCGGCGATCTTCTTGCCAAGATGGATCGGGCGGAAATCGAAGGGCGGCGCGAACGGGTTGACGGCAGCGCCCAGGAAGACCTGCGGCGGCGTCGTCAGCTTGCGGCCGGACAGGAACTTGCCGTTGTCGCGCATGATGCGGACGGTTTCGAGCAGCGACATGGAATCGAGGTCGAACACCGGCTTGGCGCCGGGCTGGTCGCCGGCCTGCACGCCATCGCCGGTCAGGCACAGCATGTTGGCGACACCCATGGCGGCGCCGCCCAGCACGTCGCCCTGGATGGCGATGCGGTTCTTGTCGCGGCAGGCGATCTGCATGATCGGGGCATAGCCCATGCGGGTCAGAAGCGCGCAGATGCCGACCGAGGACATGTGGCAGTTGGCGCCCGAGGCATCGACGGCATTGATGGCGTCGACCCAGCCATCGAAAATCTTCGCCCTGTTGTAGACGTCCTCGGGATCGGCGCTGTCCGGGGGATTGAGCTCGGTCGTCACCGCGAATTCACCGCGCCGCAGCACGCGCTCCAGCCGGCCACGGGACGAGTGGCCGGGCAGGGGATCGAGCGGCAAGTGAATGCCGGCCGGGTTTTCGTCGCGCTGGCGAGCGGTCATGCGGCGGCTCCGGTCTTTGGCGCGGCAGCGGCTTCACGGGCTGCCGCCGCCTGCGCGGTGACCCGCAGCCAGGCCGACGTTTCGCGCAACGACTGGTCGACCGGCTTCTGCACGGCCAGGATCTTGTCCGAGTTGACCATGTTCTGCGAACCTTCCCAGGCCTTGACCCAGACGCAGGGCATATCGGGCTCGACCTCGCAATTGCCGTTGGCACGCACGCCGCCGCAGGGACCGTTGCGCAGTTGCTTGGGGCAGTTCATCGGGCATGACATGCCGGTCGAGGACAGGATGCACTGGCCGCACATGCGGCAGTCGAACATAAAGCCTTTGACGCGCTTCTCGACGAATTTGATCGGGGCCTCGACGCGACCGTAGCCTATGCCCTTCCACAGGGGGTGCAGGAGCAGAAACATGTCGGCGAAACGGGAATAGAACCATTCGAGCAGGCGCGAATGCCGGATCGACCACAGCCTCACCGCGAAAGAACGCTGCACGCGCCGCTGCGGCGACACGTCGGCCGGCTTGTAGTCGGATTTCGGCGCTGCCTTCTTGACCAGGGTGGCCTGGGTAACCGCCGGGTTCGTCTCAGACATTTTCTTTCCCGCCCGCCTTGACCAGAGCGACGAGCCGCTCGCGGTCGTATTTCGCATCGAGCTCCTGAAAAGCCTTTTCGACCTCGGCTTCGAGGTCGTCGCCAACCGGGACCGGATCGGCCTTGCGCCATTCGGCCAGATAGTCGTCGGTGCCGCCGGCGCCGGTGCGCATGGCGCACATGTCAATGGCCTCGGTGAAGCGCAGCGGCAGCTCACGCTTGGCGTTCTGCCGGCCCTTCTTGACGATGACCTGGGCAGGGATGTCGCGCCAGTAGACGACGATAAGATCGGCCATGAATTCTCGCTCCTCGAACTATCGAGCATTGCCGCATGCGCAATGGGCCCGCTTGTTATGGGACGACGCGCGCGCATTCAAAAGCGACGCATTTCAATGTCGTAAAATGAAAGGTGTCTTTATTCGTTTGCGACGCGCACCGGCGGCAGGTTCGGCATGCCGAAAAAGCCGTCCTGCCTTATGCGGTGCCGGGCTGAAAAGACCCTACCAGATTCCGGTTCTGAGGCCGGTCCAGACGTAGAACCAGATCGTCGGGTGATACCATTGTTTCGAAGGCAGGCCCGGGTCGATCGTCGTGAGTTTTCCGGCCAGTGCATCGCGCACGGCCTCGACGCAGATGTCGCGCGAGAACGCCGCCTGGCGCAGTGCGTGAGTTGAGATGGTGTCGCCTTTTTTCGGTTTGCCACGCGCCTGCCTCAGCACGCCGCCAGTGTCGACGCCAGCATCGACGAGATGGACAGTCGTGCCGAAATTCTGCGCGTCACCTGATACCAGAGCCCAATAGCCGCCATTCATGCCGCGATATTTTGGCGTGATGCCCGCATGGTAGTTGAGCACCGGGCAGGGCATCTTGCTCAGCATCCCGGCCGAAATCAGCCGGCAACCGTTGAGCAGCACGACGCCTGGCTGGATCTTCTGGATCGCCTGCAGGCACTCGGGCCCATTGGCCGAAGTCACGTGGATGATCTCCTGGCCCGGTCGCGGCTCGACCTCCAGTTTCTCCTCCGCGATCAATCGCGCGCCATGGCTGGCGAGAATCCGCTTGCCCAACCTGCTCAGCACCATCGTGCCAAGCTGGCCCATGGCCGAGATGCAGCCCTGGCGCCGAGCCCGGCCACGCAGCAATTGCTTTTTGGATTCAGGGATTTCGAGGATGACGCTGACAGGACCTACGCGATCGGCGATTGCGTTGATCATGGCCCAGACATGCTGGCCGCCGCCGGTCACGACGACGATCGGCGCGCTCGTTGCTCCCGATGAAGACATTGCCCGTTTTCCTGCCTTGCATGCGGCCGGCTGCCGCGTGCTGGCCGGATTTTGTGCCGGAAGGGGGTTAAATCTTGATGACCACGCTCAGCGCTTGACCTCGATGATGTCGAGCTTCGATTCGTAGTAGGGTGCGGGAAGTTCGATGCGCCATTCGCCGGCGCCGGTGCGGTAGGCATAGCCGACCTGGTCGGTCTGCGGGCCGCTGCCGTAAGGTTTGGCCCGATCGTTGTTGACGGAGGCGGAGCCGAGATAGATGGCGCGTTTCTCGTTGTCGTCGAAGAAGCGGCCTTGGGTTCGCTGGGACCCGCTGATCTTTTCCAGCCGCCAGCCGGAGCCGTCGTCGGTCACCTTGCACTTGAACCAGCCATAGATGACGAGCGGGCTCAACCCGCCTGCCTTGATGGTGCGGCACTTCCAATTGCCGGTCAGGTCCTTGTCGGAGAACGAGACCAGCGGCTTCGCCAGCAAGGCATCGAGCTGTTTGACCTCGGCCGGATTGCCCGCCTTCGCCTCGGCAAGCGCCGCCTTGCGCGTCTCGCCATACTTGTCGAGACGGGTCTTGTCGGCAGGCGTGATCAGCTTCTGCACCTCGCCGTCGGCAAGGGTTGGCAAGGTGCAGCAGAGCAGGCCGATGGCCGCAAGCAGTGGGCGAAGGATCATCTGGAACTCCCCGTGTCTCTAAAATGGCGTTTGAAAATGGCAGTTAATGTCCGGAGCGGCGCCTCTGCCGGCTGATGGCTGACTTTACCGGGTCGCTCGCGCCTGTCATCCGTGCTTAACAGCGTCACCGTCAAAAATCATGGTGGGGCGCATGCGAATCTTGCTCACGGGATCGTCGGGTTGGCTGGGCGGCACCCTGGCGCCGCGCTTGCGCGCGCTTGGTCATGAGGTGATTGGCCTCGACCCTGTTCCATCGGTCGAAACGCGGATGATCGGCTCGATCGCCGATCGTGACATGGTCATGCGGGCGGTCAGGGATAATGGTATCGAAGCCATCATCCACAGCGGCGCGCTGCACAAGCCCAACATAGAGAGCCGCGCCAACAGCGATTTCGTCGCCACCAATGTGCAGGGCACGCTCAACCTGCTCGACGCGGCGGTGGCGACCGGCGTCGAGCGCTTTGTGTTCACCTCGACAACATCGCTGATGATCTCGCAGGCGATACGCGACGGCTTCAAGGGTGGCGCGCGCAAGGCGGCGTGGCTAACCGAAGCGATGTCGCCGGAGCCGCGTAATATCTATGGCGTCACCAAGCTCTCGGCCGAACATCTTTGCCGCCTCTATCATCTTGAGCACGGCCTGCCGGTGGTCGTCCTGCGAACGGCCCGCTTCTTTCCCGAAGCCGATGACATGGCGCATGCGATCGAACAATCGGATGCCAACACCAAGGCGAACGAATTGCTGTTCCGGCGGTTGACGGTGGAAGATGCGGCCGAGGCCCATGTCGCCGCGCTGGAGAAGGCGCCACAGCTTGGCTTCGATGTTTTCATCGTCTGTGCGCCGACACCGTTCCAACCTGATGATTGCGCGGCATTGATCAGGGATGCGCCGTCGGTGGTCGCGCGGTATTTCCCGGACTTCGCGGCGCTCTACGCGCGCAAGGGCTGGACGATGTTTTCCTCCATCGACAGGGTCTATGACGCGTCGCGGGCGAGGGACAGGCTGGGTTTTGTCTGCAGGACGAGCTTTACCGATGTGCTGGCGGCGTTAAGGGCTGAGAACGGGCCAGGTTAGATTGCGCTCAGGTGACCTTCGCCGCCTGCGCCATTCCCGCGGTCAGGTCGCCATAACCGGTCGCGCGCCGCTCATAGGCGAGGCCAAGCAGGGCGGCGGCCTTTTCCGCGACCTTGTCGAGTTCGGGATCATCGGTCTGGGCGAGATAGATCAGCTTCTCGTAGTTGCCGAAATAGTCCTTGATCAGCTCAGGGTGCTTGTCGAGGCCCAGCGGCTTCATGAAGAAGGCATCGAACTGGCGGCAGAGGAAATCCGTCATGTAGAAGGACATCATGTCGTCGTCGGCAACCTTGGCATAGGCTTCCATGCCTTGATAGAAGGCGAAGCAATGCGGGCCGGCCATGCGCGCGACGCCATGCTTCTCGATGACGCGGTCGAGCAGGCCACCGGTGCCGCAATCGGCATAGCCGACGAAGATGTGCTCGTAACCCTCCGCCCTGGCCTTCCCGATCGCCTTGTCCATGGCGGGCGCGATACGGTCGGGATAGAAGTGAAACTCCGCCGGCAGGCAGGTCAGGTCAAGGTGATCCAGCCCGAGCTGTTCCTTGACGGCCAATACCTCGCGCGCAATCATTCCGCAGGCGATGATGAGCAGCCTGTCTGTCTGATTCGGTTTCGTTTTTTGCGTCTTGACCAAGTCGAGCCGGCTTTCGCTGCGGGGCTAATTTATCTGTCGAGGGAGACACCGTCCATGAAACTGCTGCGTATCGCGCCGATTGCCATTCTTGCCTGTGCCCTGGCCCTTACGGCCTGCGCCAACACCATTCGGGGCGTCGGCAAGGATGTCAAATCGACGGCTAGGGCTGTCAAAGACACTGTCGCCAACTGATCGGCGGCCTCGTCCATCATCTGGGAACAAAAAAGCCGCGCTGCAAGGCGCGGCTTTTTCTGCCTGTCCATCCTGATGCCTTGGATCAGGCGGAAGCGCGCACGTTATGCTTGCGCTTCATGAAGTCCTTGGCGGTCTCGACCGCCACCGCGGCATCGCGGCAATAGGCGTCGGCGCCGACGGCCTTGCCGAATTCCTCGTTGAGCGGGGCGCCGCCAACCAGCACGACATAGTCGTCGCGGATGCCCTTTTCCTTCATCGTATCGATGACGACCTTCATGTAGGGCATGGTCGTGGTCAAAAGCGCCGACATGCCGATGATGTCGGGCTGATGCTGCTCGATCGCATCGAGATATTTCTCGACCGCATTGTTGATGCCGAGGTCGATGACGTCGAAGCCGGCGCCCTCCATCATCATGCCCACCAGGTTCTTGCCGATGTCGTGGATGTCGCCCTTGACGGTGCCGATCACCATCTTGCCTTGCTTGGGCGCGCCGGTGGCGGCCAGCAGCGGGCGCAGGATGAACATGCCGGCCTTCATGGCGTTGGCGGAGAGCAGCACTTCGGGAACGAACAGGATGCCGTCGCGGAAATCCTCGCCGACGATGCGCATGCCTTCGACAAGCGCCTCGGTGAGCACCTTGTAAGGCACCCAGCCGCGCTCCAGCAGAATGCGCGTGCCTTCCTCGATCTCTTCCTTCAACCCGTCATAGAGGTCGTCGTGCATCTGCTGCACCAACTCGTCGTCGGAAAGTTCAGAAAGGATGATCTCGTCGTCGGACATTTTAATCCAGCTCCTCACGGCATCGCGACTGTGTCGCAAGGCACAAAATATTGGCGTTCATACCTAACCCGCAACGGGCGGGTATCCATAGCTGATTTGCGACTTCCCGCAAAAGGAAAGCGACTGGAAAATCTATTGGTTTTCTTGTCGATTTTGCGACAGGCGTTGGCGCGGACGGGCCGTTTCGAATAGGGTGCATGGCTACGATCCGGCGAAAGCCGCGCCATGCGGCCGCAACGGTTACGGACCGGCCCATAGTAAGGCCAGGCCATATTCAGGGAAGAGCGATCATGAGCGAACACGCGGCAGTCGACCAGGAAGCGTCAAACGCGCGGCGTGGGCGCGGCGCCAGCGGCGGAGCGGCGGCCAGGCGCGCGGCGCGCTCCGGCGGCGGGCCGGGCACCCAGCTCACCTACATCAAGCGCAAGATCAACGTCTATGAGGTGCTCGACGAGGAAGGGCTGGCGCTGATCGAGAAGAACACCGACACGGTGCTCGAGGAAATCGGCATCATCTTCCGCGACGACGCCGAAGCGCTGCAGCTCTGGAAAGAGGCCGGCGCCGACGTCAAGGGCGAGCGCGTGCATTTCCCCAAGGGGCTTTGCCGTTCGCTGCTGAAGACCGCGCCTTCCGTCTATACACAGCATGCCCGCAATTCAGAACGCTCGGTGCAGATCGGCGGCAACGCCACGGTGTTCGCACCGGTCTACGGCCCGCCCTTCGTGCGCGACCTCGATGGCGTCAGGCGCTATGCGACGATCGAGGATTTCCGGAATTTCGTGAAACTCGCCTATATGGCGCCGTCTATCCACCATTCCGGCGGCACTGTGTGCGAACCGGTCGACGTGCCGGTCAACAAGCGCCACCTCGACATGGTCTATGCGCACATCAAATATTCGGACAAGCCGTTCATGGGGTCGGTGACCGCGCCGGAGCGCGCCGAGGACACGGTGGCGATGGCCAAGCTCGTCTTCGGCGACGACTTCGTCGAGAACAACACGGTGCTGACCAGCCTGATCAACGCCAACTCGCCGATGGTGTTCGACGAGACGATGCTCGGCGCACTGAAGGTCTATTCGCGGCACAACCAGGCCTGCATCGTCACGCCGTTCATCCTTGCCGGCGCGATGAGCCCGGTGACGGTCGCCGGCACGCTGACGCAGGTCCTGGCCGAGGTGCTGGCCGGCGCATCGTTCACGCAGCTGATCCGGCCGGGCGCGCCGGTGCTGTTCGGCACCTTCGCCTCGTCGATCTCGATGCAGTCGGGTGCGCCGACCTTCGGCACGCCCGAACCGTCCCTGGTCTCCTACGGCGCGGCGCAGCTCGCACGCCGGCTCGGCCTGCCGTTCCGTACCGGCGGTTCGCTCTGCGCGTCCAAGGTTCCGGATGCGCAGGCCGCCTATGAAAGCGCCAACACGCTGAACTCGACCATGCTTGCCGGCACCAACTTTGTCCTTCACTCGGCCGGCTGGCTCGAGGGCGGGCTGGCGTCATGCTACGAAAAATTCATGATGGACGTCGACCAGCTCGGCATGCAGCAGAAATTCGCCGAAGGCGTCGACCTGTCGGAGAACGGCCAGGCGATGGACGCCATCCGCCAGGTCGGGCCGGGAAGCCATTATCTCGGCTGCGACCACACCCAGGCCAATTTCCAGACCGCCTTCTACCGCTCCAACATCGCCGACAACAATTCCTATGAGCAGTGGCTGGCCGAAGGCGAAAAGACCGCGCCGCAGCGCGCCAACGAACTCGCCCGCCGCTGGCTGGAGAGCTACGAGGCGCCGCATCTCGATCCCAGCATCGACGAAGCCCTGAAGGACTTCATCGCCAGGAAGAAGGGGTCGATGCCCGACGCCTTCACCTGAAAGGAGCCCGAGTCAGGCGGGGCTAAAGTCGCCAACATCATCCACAAGGAAGTCTGGCGGAGCGCCTTCTCCGATCCGGACAAGAAGGGATGATTCTATGCGCGGCATGATCGAAAGGATCACGTCCGCGCTTGACGCCAACGGCCTCATGCTGCGCGGCGGCTTTGCTTTTCCTGATAGCGATGCCCCTCATGGCGCATCGGGCGCACCGGCAAGGTCCATCCTGCTGGTGGGGCAGGCGGGTGCCGCACCCTGGCGGCATTTCCTGCGCTGGCGAGAGCAACAACCCCAGGCAATCGCCAATCCGCTCGACACATGGTCACGCGAAACGATCGGCACGGTCGCGGAAAAATTTGGTGCCCGTGCCGTTTCGCCCTCGGACAAGCCCTATCTGCCGTTCCAGCAATGGGCGATGCGGGCGGAGGGATTAAAACCGTCGCCGCTCGGCATTCTCATGCATCCGCAATACGGGCTCTGGCATGCCTATCGCGGCGCGTTGCTGTTCGAGGACGAGATCGAGCTTTCGGAGCGGGCTGATGCAATCCACCTTTGCGATGCCTGTGTCGAGAAACCCTGCCTGAAATCCTGTCCGGTCGATGCCTATTCCAGGGAGGGGTTTGCCTACCAGACCTGCCTTGCGCATGTGCGTGGCGGGAATGGCGAACCGTGCCGGAGCGGCGGCTGCCTCGACCGCAATGCCTGTCCCTATGGCACCGCCTATCGTTATCCGCCGGAGGTTCAGGCCTTCCATATGGCGAGCTTCGTACGGGCCGCCAGCTGATCAACGCCATCGTGTGGCGCTTGGATTTCCCGATGCGTGTCTTGACGGTGGACAAAAGCAGGCCTATTCATCAAGTCATCAGATGACTTGATGAATAGGCCGATGCAACCCGCCATCCGAACGAATCTTGCCGACAGCGCAGCCGGGAGCCTGCGTGCCGAAATCGTCGGCGGCCGCTGGGGCGTGGGCGAACGCATTCCCAATGAAGCGGCGCTCAGTGATCTGCTGTCGGTCAGCCGCGGCACTGTGCGTGAGGCGGTGAGGGTGCTGGTCTCGCAAGGATTGCTGGATACGCGCCAGGGCTCGGGCACCTATGTGCGCTCGACCGTCGATTCATCGGCCGCGCTCGACCGCGTCAAGCGAACCGGCTTGCGCGACCAATGGGAGGCGCGCGCAGCGCTGGACCTGGAGGCGGCGCGGCTTGCCGCCTTGCGCCGCACACCCGCCGATCTCGACCGGATGCGCCTGCTGCTTTCCGAGCGCGGCTCGGTCGCCGATGGCGGGAGCAACGCTTTCATCCGGCGCGATCTCGCCTTCCACAAATCGGTCGTCGCGGCGTCCGGCAACAAGGCGATGATGGAGCTCTACGACTTCTTCACCGCGGCCATCACCGAAACCATCCACGCCACCATCGACGGCGAACTGCCCGAGCCGGACCAGCAGGCGCATGCGGCGATCGTCGACGCCATAGCCGCGGGTGACCCCGACCGTGCGGTTTCCGCCGTCCGCGCTTTCATGGCGCCGGTTCTGGCCCAACTTGAAAGACTGCTTTCCCAATGAACCAGACGTTTCGTCAGCCCGTTCCGACGGCGCAATCCAACGCCATCGAGGGGCTGGACCTCATCGATGCCGAAGCCGATAGCTTGCCGAAGCCGCGGCCACCCGAACTGCGTAGCCGCTCCGCGCGCATCGTGCTTGGCGCAAGCCTTGTGCTGATCGCCTTCAATCTGCGGCCGCTATTTTCCAGCCTGTCGGTGCTGCTGCCCGAGGTGATGCAGGCGACCAGTCTTTCGACGACCGGCGCCAGCCTGCTGACCACGCTTCCGGTCTTGTGTCTCGGCCTTTTCGCCCCCTTTGCTCCCCGGCTTGCCCAGCGCTACGGGGCTGAACGCACCTTGCTTGGCGCGCTTGCGCTGCTGGCGCTGGGAACCGGGCTGCGCTGGTTCGGTTCGGTGCCGCTGCTGTTTGTCGCCACCTTCCTTGCCGGCGGCGCCATCGCCATCGGCAACGTGCTTTTGCCGGGTCTGGTCAAGCGCGATTTTGCCGGCAGCGCCGCCGTCATGACCGGGCTCTACACGATGGCCCTGTGCGCCGGTTCAGCCGCTGCCGCCGGCCTCACCTTGCCGATCGAGCATTTTGTCACGGGCTCATGGTCGGGCGCGCTCGCCGCATGGGCAGCGCCGACATTGGTCGTGCTGCTGATCTGGATCCCGCAGGCGCTGGGCAGCCGGCGGCAGGCCAGCCATCGCGGCTTTCGCGTCGTCGGCCTGTGGCGCGATCGCCTGGCCTGGCAGGTGACGCTGTTCATGGGGCTGCAGTCGGCGCTTGCCTACTGCATCTTCGGCTGGCTGGCGCCGATCCTGCGCGAGCGCGGCTTCGACGCGGCCACCGCCGGCGCCATCGCTTCGGTGTCCGTCATGGCGCAGGTCATCACCTGCCTTGCCGTGCCCTCCGTCGCGGTACGGCTCAGGGACCAGCGCGGCATCAACGTGGCGCTTGTTGGCGTGGCGGTGGTCGCGCTGCTCGGCATTCTCTTCGCGCCGACTTCGACCGTGCTTTTCTGGGCGATCCTGCAAGGCATCGGGCAAGGTGGCCTGATCGCTGCCGCCATGACCCTGATCGTTCTGCGTTCGCCGGATTCGCATGTCGCCGCGCATCTTTCGGGCATGGCGCAGGGCGTCGGCTATGTGCTTGCGGCAACCGGCCCGCTGTTGGTCGGCCTGATCCGCGGCTGGACCGGCAGTTTCTCGGAATCCGCCTTCCTGTTCGTCGCGCTTGGGCTGGGTGCCGCCATCATGGGGTTCGGCGCCGGACGGGCGCTGCATGTCGGCGCCAGGACCATGCGCATCGATGGGGAAGGCTGATCCAAGCCTTCCATGTCGCGGCCTCGGGCACCCGCCAACGCGTCACGCGGTCCTGCACGAAATGTTGACCATGGAGATCAGGGAACGCCTTGCCGTGGCGGTTTGCGCGGATATGTATCGCTGCTCTGATCAACGGAGCAGGCAATGACGAAGCAGGACCTTCAGATCAAGACCCGTGACGGTGTGGCGAAGGCTGGCCTGTTCCGCTCGGCCAAGAGCTCTCCAGCCAAGGCCGGCGTCATTGTCTACCAGGATGCGTTCGGTCCGCGCGCCGCGCTCGACGGCATGGCCGCGCGACTGGCGGGCGAGGGCTATGCGGTGCTGGTGCCCGATCTCTTCCATCGCAACGCGCCTTACGGGCCGTTCGATGCCAAGACCGCCTTCGTCGAGGAAAAAACCAAGGCAGCGCTGATGGCGCTGGTCACCGGCACGACACAGGAGATGACGATCAGCGACAGCGCGGCCTTTCTCGATGCGCTCGCCGGCGAAGACGTCACCGGGCCGATCGGCACAGTCGGCTATTGCATGGGTGGTGCGCGGGCGCTGAACGCCGCCGCGTCCTATCCCGAAAGGATCAAGGCCGCCGCGAGTTTCCATGGCGGCAATCTTGCCAGCGACGCCGCCGACAGCCCGCACCGCAAGGCCGCGTCCATCAAGGCGCGTGTCTATGTCGGCATGGCCGGCGTCGACAGGAGTTTTCCGCCCGAACAGTCGACGCGGCTGGAGGAGGCACTGCGGAACGCGGAGGTCGACCACACGATCGAGAACTATGTCGGCATGGCGCACGGCTGGTGCGTGCCGGATCACAGCGTCTACAACGAAGCCGGCGCCGAGCGGCATTGGCAAAGGCTGATCACGCTGTTTGCCGAAACACTGATCTGAGCCGTCGAGCGGATCGCCTGAACCAGGCCGATCGCATGAAGTCCGATAGCCACGCCTGCGCCGATCAAAAGCAGGGATTGACCTTGGTTAGAAGAAGCGTGGCGGTAGATGCCAATGCGATGGCGCGCAGAGACCCAAGTCGATACGGAATTGCCAGCATCATGCTTGATGCCAGCGGGCCCCTCTTTCTTGTTCTTGCGCCGGATGTGAAGGCGTCCCGGCAGGCGATTTGAGTGTCAAAGCGCCGGGCGGAAAAAAATCTTTGCATCACCCCAAGGATCGGCCATTAGCCTTCGTCCAACAGGCAAATGATGGCGATGATGCTGGATGAGAGCGAAGCCTCCGACGCCGAACTGATCGGGCGGGCGAAGGGCGGGGACAGAGGGGCCTTCGGCAAATTGCTGGAGCGTCACTACGACTTCGTCTATCGCGCCGCCTATCGCTGGTGCGGCAAGAAGGCGGATGCCGAAGACATCGCCCAGGAAGTCTGTGTCCGGCTTGGCAAGGCGATCCGCGACTATCGCGGTGGCGGCGCCTTCACGACATGGCTCTACACCATGACGATGAACGCGGCGCGCGACATGATGCGCAAGACCGCCCGCGAGACGGTCAAGACCGAGGCCTATGGCGTCCATGCGCTGATTTCGGGCGAGGTCCTGGCCGAGAGCGAGGATCCGGCCGAGGCGCTGTGGGCAGCGGTGCGGCAGCTTCCGGACAAGCAGCGCGATGCCGTACTGCTTGTCTATGGCGAGGGCCTGAGCCACGCGGCCGCCGCCGAGGCGATGGCGATCTCGGAGACGACGGTTTCCTGGCACATCCATGAAGCGAAGAAACGGCTGAAGACGCTGATGCGCTCGGCCGGGGAAGTGTGACCATGGTCGACGACAACGAACTTAACAGACTGCGCGATATCGCAGCACCGGTGCCGGGCGAGAGCGCGAAGGCGCGCGCCTTCGAGGCTGCCATGCACGCCTATGATCAGGAAAATATTTCTGCCGTCACCCAAGGATCGGTCGGCGGTCTTCGTCTCACAGAGCGAGCACAAAAGCTCTGGAGCGAGATCATGCAAAAGAAACTCATCGCCACGCCGGCCCTTGCCGGGCTCGTCGCCCTGCCGATCGCCGGATACGCCACTTTCCACCTGCTGAGGGAACAGCCGCCCAAATTCGGCGGCGACGAAAAGATCACCGAGACGCTGGCCGACAAGCCGGCGACCGTGAAGCCAGTCGTGGCAGAGCCGAAGCAAGCTCCGACCGAACTGGCGAAGGACAAGAAGGCCGATGCCGATGTGGAGAGCCGCGACGCCGCCGATGCGCTTGTCGCGCCGACCGCTCCGCCGAAACCCGAATCCGCCCAGGCCGGTGGCTCAGCCCAGCAGACCGCCGCGGAGCGCGGGGCGGTGGCCGAGCCGGCACCGCCAGCGCCGACGGGTAAATTCGCACTGGACGGAACTGTAAGCGCGCCCAGCACATCGCGGGTCGCCCGCATGCCGGCTGCTGAATCCAAACTGATGGCGCCGCTGCCCACCGCACCGACGGACCAGATTGCGCCACAAGAGGAAAATCGCAACCGCATCGAGGATTTCAAGACCAATCCGGTGCATGCGGCACTCGCAGACCCGGTCTCGACCTTCTCGATCGATGTCGATACCGCCTCCTATTCCTTCGTGCGCCGTTCGCTGAAGGAAGGGTCCGTGCCGCAGGCCGATACAGTGCGCGTCGAGGAGATGATCAACTACTTCCCCTATGACTGGAAGGGGCCGGACTCGGCGTCGACGCCTTTCAACTCGACCGTCAGCGTGATGCCGACGCCGTGGAACGAGCATACCAAGCTGATGCATGTCGCCATCAAGGGCTTCGACATCAAGCCGACCGAGCAGCCGAAGGCCAATCTGGTGTTCCTGATCGATGTCTCGGGTTCGATGGACGAGCCGGACAAGCTGCCGCTGCTCAAATCGGCATTCCGGCTGCTGGTCAGCAAGTTGAAGGCTGACGACACCATCTCCATCGTCACCTATGCTGGAGAGGCCGGCACGGTGCTGATGCCGACCAAGGCTGCCGAAAAGGACAAGATTCTCAATGCCATCGACAATCTGACGCCCGGCGGTTCGACGGCCGGTGAGGCCGGCATCAAGGAAGCCTACAAGCTTGCCCAGCAATCCTTCATCAAGAACGGCGTCAACCGGGTGATGCTGGCCACCGATGGCGACTTCAATGTCGGCCAGAGCGACGATGATGATCTGAAGCGCCTGATCGAACAGGAGCGCAAGTCGGGTGTCTTCCTGTCGGTGTTCGGCTTTGGGCATGACAATCTGAACGACCAGATGATGCAGACCATTGCCCAGAACGGCAACGGCACCGCCGCCTATATCGACACGCTGGCCGAAGCCGAAAAGGTGCTTGTCGAGGATGCCTCCTCGACGCTGTTCCCGATCGCCAAGGACGTGAAGATCCAGGTCGAGTTCAATCCGAACAAGGTCTCCGAATACCGGCTGATCGGTTACGAGACCCGGGCGCTCAGCCGCGAGGATTTCAACAATGACCGTGTCGATGCCGGCGACATCGGCTCCGGCCATTCGGTCACCGCGATCTACGAGATCACACCAAAGGGCAGCGGCGGCGAGCAGATCGACCCGCTGCGCTATGGCCAGGCCACGGTCAACAATGGCGGTGTCGCCAACGCGGATGAATATGCCTTCGTCAAGATCCGCTACAAGCTGCCCACCGAGGACGTCTCGAAGCTGATCACCACGCCGGTGACATCGGCCAACGAGGTGGCGTCCTTCGACCAGGCGAGCACCGACCAGCGCTTTTCCGTCGCGGTCGCGGCCTTTGGCCAGAAGCTGCGCGACGAGGATGCGACCGCGAAGTTCGGTTACGACAGGATCATGGAGATTGCCACTGCCGCCCGAGGAGCCGATCCGTTTGGGTACAGGTCTGAGTTCCTCTCGCTCGTGCGCCTTGCCTCGGCGCTGGGCGGTAACCGGTAGTGGTGATACGGCCGGTTTCTTTCAGATGGGATCGTTCTGATACGGGAAACCGGCCCACGGGCGGGTGAGGCAGGCCGGCGAGGGATTTTTCCCTTGCCGGCCTTTTTTTGTTGTGTGGCTGCCTTGCGCCACCCATGCTGGCGAGGGGAAAGGCAGGATCATGAAGAAGCGTATTATTCTCGTGCGGCACAGCGACGAGCCCGCAGACGACCGCATGTTCGCCTACCTCCAGAAGAACGGCTACGAACCGGTCTTGCGCCGCGCCTTTGCCGGAGAGGCGCTCGATGCGGATGATACTGTCGCAGGCGGCGTGATTTATGGCGGAATGTACAATGTATATGATACCTCGCTGCATCCGTTTTTGCTGGACGAATACCGGTTTATCGACTTCTGCATGAATGCCGGCATCCCGTTGCTCGGTATTTGCCAGGGCGCTCAGCAAATTGCCTGGCTTCACGGCGCGCAGGTCGGTCCGCCGGCAAGCGGGGTACACGAATTTGGGTGTTACCCACTTTATCCCTCGGCCGGAGCTGAGGATTTCCTGCCTGCGCCGATCCATGTGACGCAGTCACACTGGCATGGCTTCGAACTGCCGGAAGGGGCCCAGCATCTTGCCTCGAGCGACCTTTTCCCCAATCAGGCTTTCCGTATCGGCGACAAGGTGTACGGCCTGCAATTCCATGCGGAAGTAACGCCAATAGGATTTCAGCGTGTGCAGAACCGCCCGACAGCGAATTATGACAAGCCGGGCGCACAGACGCGCGAGGAGCAGGATCGCCTCATGGTCCTGCACGATGCGGCGCAAGCCGCCTGGTTCAATGGGTTCTTGCGCAAGCTTTTTCCGCCGTTGATTTAGCCGCCCCAACGACGGCGGCATCGCAGGTTCATAGCTATCTGCCGGATCGTTAAATTGCGCGGTATTTCCGGTACCGGATCGCAATGTCCTCTCGTTACACCGGGCTTGTTTACAGGGCTTGAGGGAGCCGGAATTGCAGATCAGGACTATCGCCAACGCGCCCCCGCCGGCGCGAGACGCTTCGCCGGTTTCATCAGCCTCGTCAGCCGAAACCAGACGCATCAGCGACGATGTCGCGCAGGCGCGTGACACCGCAATGTCGGCGCTGACCAACGACCGCTTCCGCCTGATGCTGGAACAGATCACCGACCCGGGTTCATCCGGTGCCCTGATGACAATGCGCGGCGACAATGTGGTCGATTTCAAGTCGGCGCAGTCGAGCTACGCCGACAATAGCGATTAACCCAAGGATATTGCCTCAGGCCCGGCTGCGGCGGCGTTCGCGGCGGGCTTCGCTTGTCTCGGCGGTGTTTTCCGTCGCCACCTTGTTGCGCATCGGACCGATGCGCTCGACGATCGTCTCGACCGTCGGGCGGCTGGCCTTGGTATGGGCGTCGAGCGCCTTGCGCATGGCGGCAAGGTGCTGGAACGAGGTGCCGCAGCAGCCGCCGACGATTTTCGCGCCGGCATCGACAGCGAGACGCACATAGTCGGCCATCAATTCCGGCGTGCCGGAATAATGGATCTCGGTGCCGCGGAATTCGGGAATGCCGCAATTGCCCTTGACGATCACCGTCGCCTGCGGCTTCGCCTCGGTCATGTCGAGCAGCGAGGCCAGGATATCGGAAGCGCCGACACCGCAATTGGCGCCAACGCCGAGCGGGGCCTGCGACAGGCCATCGGCGACGCCGTGGATGTCTTTCGGCAACAGGCCCATCATGGTCCGGCCGGCCGTGTCGAAGGAGCCGGTATAAGTGTAGGGCAGGCCGACGCGAATTGCCGCCTCGGCGGCGGCGCGGATTTCGTCGGGCGCCGACATGGTCTCGATCCAGGCCACTTCGGCGCCGCCTTCCTTGAGACCCTCGATCTGCTCGGCAAAGGCGTCGACCGCCTCGTCATAGGTCATGGCGCCGAGCGGCACCAGCAACTCACCGGTCGGGCCGACGGAGCCGGCAACGATGACCTTGCGGCCGGCCTTGTCGGCAACCGCCCGCGCAATCTCGGCGGCGCGCTTGTTCAGCGCATGGACACGGTCCTGCGCATGGTGGAGCTTCAACCGATGACGGGTGCCGCCGAAGGAGTTGGTCAGGATGATGTCGGCGCCGGCATCGACGAAATTCTGGTGCAGGCTGGTGATGGTGTCGGGCGCGGTCTCGTTCAGCAGTTCCGGCGCCTCGCCGGCCTCCAGACCCATGGCGAACAAATTGGTGCCCGTGGCGCCATCGGCCAGCAGCACGCCCTTTTCAGCCAGCAAGGCATCGATCGGATTGGTCGTCGTCATCGGATTGGCTTTCATATTTCGAAGTCAAATAAGGATATAAAGAAGTCTTTATGTCTAGTCAATGATTTGCCACGATGACCCGGCCAGATTGAAAGACTGTCTACGATCCGCTTATGATCTCGACCTCGATCTCGGTGCAGACCCCGCCATTGGTCGGGTAATAGTCGACCGAGCAGGCGGTGACCACCAGCAGCAGGTCCAGTTCAGCGCGCAGCGTCACGTTACCGCCGGGTGGATTGATCGAAGCCTCGACGATCAGCCTGCCATCGGGTTGCGGCAGGGAATTCTGGAAGAGGTCGACGGGGTCGGGTGCGAAGGGCAGCGATATGCCCTCGACGGCCAGCGCCTGCATCAGATTGTCCCGGCAGTTCGGGTGGTTGGGAAAGCCGGCGCGCTCATAGAGCGCGCTGTCGCAGGCCGGATAGAGCATGTCATGCGGGCCGGGCGATGCGTTCTCCACCAGTGTCAGCATCGGCCTGGCGGCCGCGCTGTAGAAATGGTCGCCGATGCGGGGAAAAAGCCGCTCGGTGATGTCGCGGGTCTGCGACGTGCTCAGCCAGTCGAGCGCCGGCTCGGTGGCGAACGCCCAGAGATCGGCGACCTGTTGTCCCCTAGGGTCGATGATGCGGATGAGGTCTCCGCGCCAGACGCGGATGGAACGGCCAGACTGGGGAGGGACGACGATGCGGCGCGGCTCTGACATGGGCTGTCCTTTTTGAGATGCGGATAGTCTCGAATGACCACGATTGCGCCGGATCAGACAGAGCCTGACGGGAACGACATGCTGGCCAGATTGCGCGCGAAGCTTGCTGCCTCGTGCGGGTTGACGTCGGCGGCCCGGATCAGGTTGTCGAAGTGCTGGGTCAGTGCCTGAACCGGCTGGGTGGCGTTCAGCACGACGTACATGTCACCCACATAGATGGCGGCGCGATAGGGCCCGAAGATGGTGAGCGGGATCGAATAGCGCATGCGGCCGTCATAGAGAAACAGCCGGAAGGTCGGGTAGAGATCGTCAAGCAGCGTCGCCATATGGGCGAGCTGCTGCTGGCGATCGGCCTCCGGAAAACGGTCCCAGACGCCGAGGCCGCGGGCGAAAATCTCCAGCGTGTGGCGCGGCATGCAGACTTCCATGTCGGTTTCCGGGCGCCGGTTGTATTCGATGCGGTACTGCGTCTCGCTGGCCTGCGCCAGGCGGCTCCGGTTGGTGATGTTGGCCTCGTAGTCGACCAGGGCGCGGGTCCGCAGCAGGTCGGGGATGCCGGCCGGCACGTAGCGGATCTTGGTGCCTGCGGCCTCGGCGAACCATTTGGCGAGCAGCGTGCGGTCGAAACCATCGGGCGCTTCCTCGATCTCGAGGCTTTCACGGATTTCCCCGGTGACGCCTTCGTCCTGGCTAAGGCCGAGCAGCCAGTCGAGCGATATCTTGAATTCCGCGGCGATGTTGAGCAGCGTTTCGGCCCTCGGCAGGCGCGTCGAGGCACCCGACATCAGCTGCGACAGTGCCGACCGGTCGATGCCGACCGCTGAAGCGAAGGCGGACTGGTTGAGATCCGATCGTGTCAGGAGCAGCCTCAGGCGCTCCCGAAAGATTGCTGACAGGTCGCGTTTGTCCATCGTCCGGTCCTCCGAATCTTGAGGAAAAAATTTGCGCCGAAGCGACCCAAGGGGCGTCTCAGGCGTAAATGAATCCCTAAGGCTGTTTACAATGTGTAACATGTGCGGTCAAAAATGCGCAATCGCAACATTTTGTATACTTTGTCGCGTTGAGTGGAATCGTTTCTCCTGACACTATGTTGTCAGGAACCATTGGGGGTTCCGGCGACTGAGGGGCAGTGGTCGATAGCATGACAGGCAAGAGCATCAAGCGACGCAACGCACCGGCCATCGAGTGGCCGACCACGGTTCTCGCTTTCTTCTGTTACGGAACGTGGCTTGCCACCGGTTTCCTGCTCTGGCCTTCCTATCCCATTGTGGCGCTCCTTCTCCTCGGCTTTGTCCTGGCACTGCAGTCGTCGATCATGCACGAAGTGCTGCATGGTCATCCGACGCGCAATGCGTTGATCAACGAAGCCTTCGTCTTCCTGCCGATCGGTCTGGTCTGGCCGTTCCGGCGCTTCAAGACGCTGCACTTGCGCCACCATGCCGACGAGCGGCTGACCGATCCGCTGGACGATCCGGAAAGCTACTATCAGGCGCTGTGGCAGCACGACGAATTGCCGCCGACGATGAAATTCCTGCTCAAGGTCAACAACACCATGGCCGGCCGGTTCTTCCTCGGCCCCTGGCTGTCCTGCATCGGCTTCTTCATCGACGACGCCAAGCAGATCATGGCCGGCGACAAGGCGATCCGCAAAGCCTGGCTGTTGCATGCGATCGGCCTCGCCATTGTGGCGCCGATCGTGCAGTTCGGCTTCGGCATTCCGTTGTGGCTCTACATCCTGGCACCGGTGTGGCTCGGTCAGTCGCTGATCGCGATCCGCACCTTTGCCGAGCATCAGTGGTCCGAGCATCCGGAAGGCCGCACGGTGATCATCGAGCGCTCGCCGCTGTCGTTTCTGTTCCTCAACAACAATCTGCACTTCGTCCACCACAAGACGCCGACCGTGGCCTGGTACAAGCTGCCCAAGCTGTTTCGCGAGCGCCGGGACGAGTGGCTGCGGATGAACAATGGCTATGCCTATCCGAACTATTTCGCGCTGATCAAAGCCTATGCCTTCAAGGCAAAGGAGCCGATCGTGCACCCGGTGCTGCGTCGTGCGCCTGAGCACGGCCGGGCGTTCAAGCCACGCATCCGGGCCCGCAACATCAATGGGCTCGGCACCGCGCCGGTGCCCGCCGAGCCGCCCAAGGAATAGCCCGGGCATCCCGGGATAGGTGTCGGCCAATTCTGATTGGACGCCGCGTTTTTGCGATCCTTTTCCAGAGATGATGATTTGATATCGGCATGAGTGAATCGATTGCTGCCCTGCCAATGTATGACTGGCCCGAGGCGCGCGGCGAGGTCGACGCGCAATGGGTGCTGCTGCGGGACGCCTTCCGGCAGAAGGGCATCGATGCGCCGCAGACCATCGTGCGCCGCAACGGTGACCTGCCGCCCGTGCCGGGTGGCATCCGCGATGGCCAGGGGGCCTTGATCGCGCCGGACCCGGCGACATTGCCGCCGGATGAACTCGATTATCACAAGCTCTGGCTGCATCCGGCACTGCTGTTCGCGCAGACCTGCTGGGGACCGATGGAACTCGGACTGTCGAGCCATGTGCAGGTGGTCGGCCAGCCAAGCTATGACACCTATGAAGGCGGGCAGGGCGAACTCTATTCGAGCGCGCTGGTGATGCGGGCGGGCGAGGGGCCGGAGGCTCGATCGCCCGCGGATGGCAAGGCCTTGCTGCCTCTCGATCTCATCCGTGGCAAGCGCTTCACCTTCAACAGCCTCGATTCCATGTCGGGCATCATTGCCCTGACGCGCGACCTGCAGGCGGCGGGCGAAAGCCTCGACATCTTTTCCTCGCGTAGCGAAAGCGGTGGCCATCGCGGCTCGATCGTCACTGTGGCCGAGGGCAGGGCCGATATAGCGGCGATCGATTGTGAGAGCTGGGCGCTGGCGCAACGTTTCGAGCCGGCGGCGCGCAAGGTCGTGATCGTCGGCTGGACGGCACGGCGCAAGGGCCTGCCGTTCATTACCGCCCGGACGACGCCTGAAAAGACAATCAAGGCAATGCGCGACGCCCTTGCAGGGTTAGCCTAGCAGCCTCGCATCCAACGGGTAGGTTGAAAGCTGCTCGTTGCCGGTCTCGGTGATCAGGATCTGCTCCTCGATCTTGACGCCCTCACGGGCGCCAAGCCTGCCGATATAGCTTTCCACGCACAGCACCATGCCGGGTTCGAGCACGCCGTCCGGCGTGTCCGGCGTCCAGTCGCTGGCATGCGGCAGTGTCGGGTACTCATCGGCCAGGCCGACGCCGTGATAGAGCACGCCGTAGCGGGTCGGGAAACAGTCTCCCGGCGGCACCGCCGAGCGTTCGACAAGGTCGCGGAACGAAATGCCGGGCTGCATCAATTGCGTGTTGTGTTCGATCTGCTCGGCGGCCATGCGGAACAGGCCGCGTTGTTCGTTGGATGGTTTTGCATCGCCGCAAAGCCAGGTGCGCGACAGGTCGGCGCAGAAGCCATAGGGGCCGATCAGGTCGGTGTCGAAGGCGACGAGGTCGCCCGCTTCGATCAGGCGCGACGAGCATTCCTGGAACCAGGGATTGGTGCGCGGGCCCGACGCCAGCAGGCGCGTCTCGATCCATTCCCCGCCGCGCGCAATATTGCCGCGATGCAGTTCGGCCCACAGTTCGTTCTCGGAGATGCCGGGCTTCAGTGCCTGTTCCATCTCGCCCATTGCCGCCTCGCAGGCGACGATGGCACGGCGCATGGCGAGGATTTCATCAGGCGATTTGATCAGCCTGGCGTTTTCCATCACCGCTTCGCCATTGCCGATGGAGACACCTAGCCGCGCCAACTCCTCGACGCCTTCCGGATTGAGGTGGTCGACCGCGACGCGGTTGTTGCCGCCGCCATGCTCCGTTACCAGATCGGCTATGCCTGCGGCCCAGCAGCGGACTTTTTGCTCCGTGAGTTCGCCGCCATAGAGATACATCCACGATACGGCCGGACGCACCTCGTCGACGACGCCGGAATGATCGGACAGATGCTCGCAGGAGAAATAGTCGAACAGAACCACCGGTCCGTCGGTGGCGACGAAACAATGCCGCGTCGGGTTGTGCGCCACCCACAGCTGCATGTTGGTGCTGTCGGTCGCATAGCGGATATTGACCGGATCGTAGAGCAGGGCACCGGCATAGCCGCGCCGCTTCAGCTCGGCGCGGATGCGCTCCAGCCGGTATTTGCGCATCGCCGGAAGATCGGGGGCGGCAATGCCCGCCGCCGCCCATTCCGCTTCAGCCTGCGCGCCATAGCCCAGCACATGCTGGTTGAGCGAAGCCGCCTTCTGGCGGGAGCCTTCACGCAATTCCTCGATCGAGCCAGGCTCGAACGGCATGATCTTGCGGTGGCGGCCGAAGCTCCCCTTTGGCGCCGCGCTGTCCATCGTCGACCCTCAGGTCCGCATCTTCTCGCCGCTCGGATCGAACGGTGCCTCGACATTGATGCGGGCCGGACGCCGATGTCCGAGGATCTCGATCTCGAACAGGCCGGCGCTTTCATCCTCGGCCAGCGCCGCCGGAACGTAACCCTGCGCCATCGACTTCTGGACATAATGGGCATAGCCGCCCGACGTCACCCAGCCGACGACGCGCCAGTCGCCATCAACGATGCCGCGCACGGCGGAAGCGCCCTCGGCGGCCTTGGAGCCACGCACTTCCTTGCCCTTGTCGTCGAAGCGGGGCGCGCCGTAGCCATGCGGCTTTTCCACCGTGCCAAAATCCTTGCTGACCTTGGCCCAGATCGGTTCGTCGCCCATCACGTCGGCATCGGCGGCATCGACGATGAAGGAGACACGGCGCAGTTTTGGTCCGTCCGCCTGTTCCTTGGCAGCAGCCTCACGGCCGATGAAATCGTTCTTCTCGAGCTTGATGAAGCGGTCCATCGAGCCTTCGAACGGGCCGTAGATCGGCCGCAGCTCGCGGAACCAGGTCGGGAAGTTCTTCTCGAGACGCATCGACAGCAAGGCGCGCATGCCGAAATCGACCAGGCCGAATTCTTCACCGGCGTCCTTGATCGCCTTGTAGACCAGGCGCTGATAGGCCGGCGCCATCCAGATCTCGTAGCCGAGGTCACCGGTGTAGGTGATGCGGTTGACCATGCAGGGCGCGCCGCCGACGGCCATCTCGCGGAAATCCATGAAGCGGAAGGCTTTTGTCGAGATGTCCGTATCCACGAGCTTTTGCAGCAAATCCCGCGCGCTCGGTCCGGCGATCGACAGGCCGACCAGCGTCTGGTCGAAGCGGTGGATGCGCACCGAACCGTCCTTCGGCAGGTGCTTCTCGAACCAGCGCATGTGATATTTCTGCGCGGCCGAAGAACCCCAGATCATGAAGCGGTCTTCACCCGCCTTGGCGATGGTGAAGTCGCCGATCAGCTTGCCGAACTCGTTGATCATCGGGGTGAGCACGATGCGGCCGGTCTTCGGCATGCGGTTGGTCATCAGCCGGTTGAGGAACTCTTCCGCCCCCGGTCCCGACACTTCGTATTTGGCGAAGTTGGCGATCTCGGTCACGCCGACGCGTTCGCGCGTGGCGCGCACTTCCTCGCCGATCGGGCCGAAATCATTGGAGCGATGGAAGGAAACGATGTCCTTCGGCTCCTTGCCCTTCGGCGCGAACCACAGCGGGGTTTCCAGGCCCCAGCTATCGCCCATGACGGCGTTGTTGGCGAGCATGATGTCGTAGAGCGGCGTCGTCTGCGCAGGACGCGCTGCCGGCAATTCCTCGTTGGGGAAACGGATCGAGAATCGGCGCGAATAATTTTCGCGCACCTTGGCGTTGGTGTAGCGCAGGCCGGCCCATTCGCCGAAGCGGGCGACATCCATGCCCCAGACGTCGAAGCCGGGATCGCCGTGCACCATCCAGTTGGACAGAGCGATGCCGACGCCGCCGCCCTGGCTGAAGCCGGCCATGACGGCGCAGGCACACCAGAAATTGGTCAGGCCCTGCACCGGGCCGACCAGCGGGTTGCCGTCGAGCGCGAAGGTGAAGGGGCCGTTGATGATCTGCTTGATGCCGGCTTTCTCGATGCCGGGGAAGTGCTTGAAGCCGATCTCCAGCGACGGCGCGATGCGGTCGAGGTCCGGCGGCAGCAATTCATGGCCGAAATCCCAGGGCGTGTTGACCGGCGACCACGGCTTGCAGGCCTTTTCATAGGTGCCGAGCAGGATGCCGTTGCGCTCCTGGCGGGTGTAGATCTCGCCCTTGAAATCGAGCACGCCGATCATCTCGCGGCCGGTCGACTTGTTGAATTCCTCGACCTCCGGCATCGGCTCGGTGAGCAGGTACATGTGCTCCATCGCAAGAACCGGCAGCTCGACGCCGACCATGCGGCCGATCTCGCGCGCCCACAGGCCGCCGCAGTTGACGACGTGCTCTGCATGGACAGTGCCCTGTTCGGTGACGACGTTCCAAGTGCCGTCCGGCTGCTGCGTCAAGTCGACGACGCGGTTGCGCAGCACGATCTCGGCGCCGAGCTTCTTGGCCGCCTTGGAGTAGGCGATCGTCGTGCCCGAAGGGTCGAGATGGCCTTCAACCGGATCCCACATGGCGCCGACGAAGTTCGTCTCATCCATCAGCGGGAACATCGCCTTGGCTTCCGAAGGCGTGATCAGCTCGGTGTCCATGCCGAGATAGCGGCCCTTGGCGTGGGCCAGCCGCAAGAAGTCCATCCGCTCGGGCGTATCGGCCATCATCACGCCGCCGGTCAGGTGCAGCGAGCAGGACTGGCCTGATATTTCCTCGATCTCCTTGTAGAGCTGCACGGTGTAGGCCTGCAGCTTGGCGACGTTGGGGTCGCCGTTCAGCGTGTGGAAGCCGCCCGCCGCGTGCCAGGACGAGCCGGAGGTGAGCTCCGAGCGCTCGATCAGCATGATATCGGTCCACCCGGCCTTGGCCAGGTGATACAGCACCGAGCAGCCGACGACGCCGCCGCCGATGACAACCGCTTTTACATGGGATTTCATGAAGATAGGTCCGTTTTTGTGTAAATTGAATCAGAGGTTTGGGGCTGGCGTGACGACGCACGCCAGCATGATCAAAAATCTGTCGGCGCGCCGCCTTCGGCCGTGCGCTTCTGGACGAAGTCGTTGAGTTCCTCGCGGATGGCCGGATCCATGTAGGGCTCGTCATAGGACGCCAGCCGCTCTTTCCAGACCTTGTTGGCTTTTTCCAGCGCCGTCGGCGAGCCGGCTTCCGCCCATGTCTCGAAGTTGCGCCAGTCGGAAAGGATAGGCGAATAGAAGGCGGTCTTGTAGCGGTCCTGCGTGTGCTGGGTGCCGAAGAAATGGCCGCCCGGGCCAACCGACTGGATGGCGTCGAAGCCTAGCGCTTCCTCGGACAGATCGAGCGGGGTCAGGAATTCCGCCACCATCTGCAAGAGGTCGATGTCGAGAATGGTCTTTTCGTAGGAGCAGCGCAGGCCGCCCTCGAGCCAGCCGGCCGCGTGCATCATCAGGTTGCCGCCGCCCTGGATGGCGCCCCACAGCGAGAACACGCTTTCATAGGCCGCCTGCGCGTCGACCGTGTTGGCGGCGCAGGTGTTGGAGGTGCGATAGGGAATGTTGTAGCGGCGGGCAAGCTGGCCGCCGACAAGCTGCGCCTTCATGTATTCGGGCGTGCCGAAGGCCGGCGAGCCGGACTTCATGTCGACATTGGAAGTGAAGCCGCCATAGCCGACAGGCGCACCCTTCTTCACCATCTGGGCAAAGGCAATGCCCGACAGCGCCTCGGCATTCTGCTGCACCAGCGCACCGGCGATGGTCACCGGCGCCATCGCACCCGACAGGGTGAAGGGCGTGACGATGACGACCTGGCCCTTGCTCGACATCTGGATGATGCCTTCCATCATCGGCACGTCGAGCTTGAGCGGCGAATTGGTGTTGATGATGGTGAAGACGGACGGCTCCTCGAGCAGCTGCTCGTGGCTGATGCCGCGCGCGATGCGGGTGATTTCAATGCCGTCGACATTGCGTTCCTTGCCGAGCGAATAGATGTGGAACACCTTGTCGGTCAGCATTGCAAGGTCGCGAACGCATTCGAGGTGGCGGACGGACGGATGGATATCGGTCGGCTCGACCGGATAGCCGCCGGTGCAGTTCAGGATGTTGTGCATCTGCGCAAGGCGCAGGAAATTGCGATAGTCCGCCTGGTTGCCCGGCCGGCGGCCACGGTCGATGTCGGAACAATTGGGTGCCGACGCCATCATCGAGATGATCAGATTATCGCCGCCGAAGCGGACATTGTGCGCGGGATTGCGGGCATGGATGGTGAATTCGGACGGACAATGCGAGACGAGTTCGAGGATCATGTCGCTGTCGAAGCGGACGCGTTCCGAACCTTCGCGCACGTCGGCGCCATGCGCCTTCATGATACGCCGGGCCTCGTCGTGCAGGACGTCGACGCCGATTTCCTTGAGCACACGCAAGGAGGCGAGGTGGATCGACTCCAGCTCGTCATCCGAAACCAGCTTCGTGGGCCGCAGCGGGATCTTCAACTGCCGAAACGGCGGCTGCTCGAACGCGGCCGAGCCTCCGGCGCGCTTTCCGGCGCGGCCGCCACGGCGGGCACGGTCGGGTGCCAAGGCCGGTTCTGCAGGGTTTAGGGCGGCGGTCATGATGGTCCTCGTAGGATGCGAATAGCGGGCGGCATAATGGACCGGCGGCCGGCCGGCCATTGCGGAGGCGGCGACCACTAGGGCGAGGGAAGCGACATGCCGGAATGGCAGTTGCGCGGCGGCGCGATTCGCCGGATCGCCGTCGAGTTGGCGCAAGCGGATTTCCCTTGCCGGCACTTTCTTTCCCCTGATCGAACCAGTAGCTAGTGACGCTTGCCGGCCGGGAGGTCTGCCGGCACCTCACATGGAATGACGGAATGGTCGCAACCAGCTCGAGCGAAGGCGAAGCGGGGACGCAGTGGGCGGCGCTCGCCGGCGTGACCGCGGCGCTTGCCATGTTCGGCGCCGCGCAAGGGCTGAGTTCGCCCCTGTTCACGCTCCTGATGCAGAAGCAAGGCATGTCGCCCGGGCTGATCGGCCTGTCGGCGGCGATGATGCCGCTCGGCCTGATCCTGTCGGCGTCGTTCGTGCCGGCGGCGGTACGGCTGGTCGGTGCGCGAAACCTGGCGGTCGGCTGCTCACTGGTTGGAGCGCTGTGCTTCCTGGGCATCGGCTACCTGCAAAACTGGGTGGCCTGGTACGTCATCCGCTTCATCATCGGCGTCGTCATCAACCCGCTCTATATCCTCGGCGAGGTCTGGGCACTGTCGCTGGCTCCGCCCTCACGGCGCGGTCGTGTAATGGGTGTATTCAACACGCTGATGGGCGCCGGCTATGCGGCCGGCCCGTTCACCTTGACCCTGGTCGGCACTTCGGGCTGGGGGCCCTTCAGCGTCGGTGTCGGCGGTTTCGTGCTTTGCGCGATCATCCTGCGCCTTGTCTCCTCGAAGCTCACCGGTTTCGAGGATGACGGCCAGCCCGCCGGCAGCTTTATCGGTTTTGCACGGCTGGCACCGGCGCTGCTGCTGGCCGTGCTGGTCTCGGCCGCCGTCCAGCAAAGCACCTATGCGCTGGTCCCGGTCTTCGGCGCCGGCTATGGCTTGCCGGAAGCCGTGCTCGCCGCGCTGGTGATGGCGCTTTCCCTGGGCAACATCCTGCTGCAGATCCCGCTTGGCCTGCTCGCTGAGCGGTTCGGCGGCCGCCCGATGATCTTGGCTTGCGCGATGGCTACGACCGCCTGCGCGATTCTGCTGCCGCTGCTGATCTTGACTCCCCTGATCTGGGGCGTGCTGCTGGTGATGGGCGCGGTCGGCTACGGCGTCTATACGATGGCATTGGTCGAGCTCGGCAGCCGGTTCAAGGGCACGCTGCTTGTCACTGGCAACGCCGCCTTCGCCTTGCTGTGGGGCGTTGGCGGTATCGTCGGCCCGCCCGGCGCCGGGCTGCTGATGCAGGGCATCGGTCCGCTGGGCCTGCCCGTGGTGATCATCGGCCTCGACGCCTTGCTGGTGATCTTCGCGCTCTATCGCGCATCGGTTCGCCGGAGCGGCCAGGCATGATGGCGGCCGGTTCGGACAACAGCCAGGTCGGGATGCAATGGGCGGCGATCACCGGCGTGATCGCGACCGTCTCGGTGTTCGCGATCGCGCAAGGGCTGTCCTATCCGCTGTTGAGCTTCATCCTGCAGCGACAGGGCGTCTCGCCGGCAATGATCGGCTTGTCGGCGGCGATGACGCCGATCGGCTTCATCGTCTCGTCGCCGCTCATCCCCGGACTGGCGCGGCGGTTCGGGGCAGGGCGGACGGCGCTTACCTGTGCGGCGCTTTCGGCCGTCGTGCTGGCGCTGATTGGCTGGACGCAGAATGTCTATCTGTGGTTTCCGCTGCGCTTCCTGATCGGCGCGGTGACCAATCCGCTCTATGTGCTGAGCGAAATCTGGGTGATCGCACTGGCGCCACCGGCGCGGCGAGGGCGCATCATGGGCGTCTATTCGACGATCATCTCGGCCGGATTCGCGGCTGGCCCGCTTTGCCTGCTTGCCGTCGGCACCGAAGGCTGGCCACCCTTCATCGTCGGTATTTCCGCCTTCGTTCTATGCGGCATCTGTCTGGCTTCGGTGCTGCCGCGCCTGCCCAAGGTGGACGAGGCCGGTCATCAGGTCTCGGTCCTGGGCTTCGTACCGATGGCGTGGCTGCTTCTGTTCGCGGTCATCGTCGCCGCGGGTTTCGAACAGGGGGCGCTGGCCCTGCTGCCGGTCTACGGCACCCATTACGGCATCGCGGAGGTGCGCATGTCGGCGCTGCTGTCGATGATGATCGCCGGCAACATCGCCATGCAGGTGCCGCTTGGCCTGTTGGCGGAGCGGATTTCCGCGCGTCTGGTGCGGCTTGCCTGCGTTTGCTTGACCGTGCTCGGATGCGTGCTGCTGCCGCTTCTCATCGAAACGCCGCTGATCTGGCCGATGATCTTTGTCTGGGGCGCGGTTTCGTATGGCATCTACACGATGTCGATCATTGAGCTTGGCGAGCGCTTCACCGGCTCGACACTGGTCGCCGGCAACGCCGCCTTCTCGCTGATGTGGGGCGTCGGTGGCATCGCCGTGCCGCCGCTGGCGGGAGGCGCGATGGATTTGCTGGGCGCCGGTGGCCTGCCGATCACGCTGGGCCTGATGTGCCTGGTGCTGGCGGTTGCGAGTGTCGCCGGTCGCGGTAAGGCCCGAATCCTCTGCTGAGATGCCGCAGCTATTGAATATCGGACAAGGCATGTCGATGTTGCATGCCGAAGCATTGCCTATCGGAGATTCCATGACCAAGCCCATCGCCAAGCCAGAAGCCGCCGATCCATTCCTCTGGCTGGAAGACAGGACCAGCAAACAGTCGCTGGACTGGGTGCATCGCCAGAACGAGATCACGGTTGGCGAATTGCAAGGCGATCCGTCCTACCAGGCGTCATTCCAGACCGCACTCGACCTGATGACGGCCGAGGACAACATCGCGGTCGGCGCGGCTATCGCCGGCCATGTCTATAATTTCTGGCAGGACAAGGCCAATGCGCTCGGCCTGTGGCGCCGCACGACGGTCGCTTCCTACAAGACCGAGAAGCCGGTGTGGGAAACAATCATCGACTTCGACCAGCTTGCGGCGAAGGAGGGGATAAAATGGGTGTTCAGCGGCGCCAGCCGGCTCTATCCGGATTTCAGCCGCTGCCTGCTGTCGATGTCGCCGGATGGCGGTGATGCCAGCGAAATGCGCGAATTCGACATCGAAACCAAATCGTTTATCGAGGGTGGGTTCCGGGCTCCTGCCTCGAAGTCGAGTTTCGGCTGGCTGGACAAGGACACGGTCATCGTCTCGGCGGCCCTCGAAGACGCTGACAAGACCGAGTCCGGCTACCCGCGCGTGATCAAGCTCTGGAAGCGTGGCACCAAGCTGGAAGAGGCGACGCCGATATTCGAGGCGCAGAAAGACGATCTCGCCGCCGGAGCCGGCGTCGAGTTCGACGGCGACAAGCGTCACGTGTTTCTGGCGCGGGCTATCAATTTCTTCGCGTCGCACAGCTTCCTGCATCTCCCGTCTGGTGAAAACAGGCGCATTCCGCTGCCCGACGACGCCACCGATACATCGCTTTTCAAGGATCAACTGGTGTTCGGCGTGCGCACGCCATGGACGGCGCCTGACGGCACGGTGTGCCAGCCGGACGGGCTCTATTCGTTCGACTTCGCCCACTGGATCGAAACCGGCGGTTTGGGGGCCATCGAGACCCTGTTGGCGCCGGCCTATCGCGTGTCGATCGCCGGTATTGCCCGCACGCAGGACCGGCTGTTCATCAGCCTGATGGACAATGTGCGTGGCAAGGTCCTCGTCTGCGAACGTAAGCAGGGCACCTGGTCCATGAAACCGGTGGCTTTGCCTGAAAACGGCACTGTCGGCATCAGCCATGCCGAGCATTTCGGGTCGAGCGTGTCCTTCTCCTTCACGGATTTCCTGACGCCGAGCTCGATCATCTGGTCGGATGACGATGGCGAGACGCTCGCCACGGTGAAGTCGCAGCCGGCGCGGTTCGATGCCGCGCCGCTGATCTCGGAGCAGTTCGAAGCGCGCTCGAAGGACGGCACGATGATCCCGTATTTCGTCGTCAGGCGGCGCGACCAGAAGGGTCCGGTGCCGACGCTGCTCTATGGCTATGGCGGCTTCGAAGTGCCGCTCTTGCCCGGTTATGCCGGCGTGCGCGGCAGGCTGTGGCTGGAGAAGGGCAACGCCTATGTGCAGGCCTGCATCCGCGGCGGCGGCGAGTTCGGGCCGGCCTGGCACCAGGCGGCGCTGAAAGGCAATCGCCAGAACGGTTTTGACGATTTCGCCGCGGTCGCCGAGGACGTCGTGAAGCGCGGCATCGCGACAGCAAGCTCGCTCGGCATCCAGGGCGGCTCGAATGGCGGCCTGCTGACCGGTGTTTCGCTGACGCAGCATCCCGAGCTTTTCGGCGCCGCCATCATCGAGGTGCCGCTCCTCGACATGCTGCGTTACACCGAGCTGCCGCCCGGCGCTTCATGGATGGCCGAATATGGCGATCCGTCGAAGCCGGAAGACGTCAAGTGGCTGTCCGCCTATTCGCCCTACCAGCACGTCAAGGCCAATCCCGCCTATCCGCCCGTGCTGTTGACGACCTCGACCGCCGATGACCGCGTTCATCCCGGCCATGCGCGCAAGATGGCGGCTCGCCTGCAGGAGGCCGGCCACGCCAGGACGCTGTTTTTCGAGGAAACCGAAGGCGGACATGGCGGGCGTGGCGACCGCCGGCCGCAGGCGGCCCAGACGGCGATGAAATATGTCTTCCTGCAGCGGGCGCTGACCGCCAAGGCCTAGAATCATTCGTTCATGGGCCAAGCAAAGGGTGGTTCACCTCGACCAGCCTTTGCTCTAAGGTGCCGGAATGGCTCTCGTCAGGACCTTGGTTGGCGCATTTGAGGCTCGCGCATCGCGGGTCGCGGTGACACCGTCACCGCGCACGCTGCGCGCCGAGCTTTTGCGGCTGTGCGCCCGCATCGGTTATTCACCGCCCGTAGCCCTCTGATGCATTCGCCCCGGCGCCAGCCGGACAGAATCCAGAGGAAAGATCCAGACATGACCTATCAGAATTATTCGCTGAAGCAGCTTCAGCAGATCGACGCCGCGCATCATCTTCATCCCTTCACCGACCACAAGGAACTGCGCGAAGCCGGCTCGCGCATCATCACCCACGCCAACGGCCCGTTCATCTACGATTCCGAAGGGGCCGAAATCCTCGACGGCATGGCTGGGCTGTGGTGCGTCAACATCGGCTATGGCCGTGACGAACTGGCCGAGGCCGCTTACGCCCAGATGAAGGAACTGCCCTACTACAATTCCTTTTTCAAATGCTCGACGCCGACGCCGGTGCTGTTGTCCAAGAAGCTGGCCG
The DNA here is from genome assembly GCF_013170705.1 of Mesorhizobium loti. Taxonomy (NCBI): domain Bacteria; kingdom Pseudomonadati; phylum Pseudomonadota; class Alphaproteobacteria; order Hyphomicrobiales; family Phyllobacteriaceae; genus Mesorhizobium; species Mesorhizobium loti. Next base: position 4,072,874 of record NZ_CP033334.1, read on the forward strand.
AGATCGCGCCGAAACACGTCAACCAGGTGTTTTATGGTTCCTCCGGTTCGGAGGCCAACGACACGGCGCTGCGCCTCGTGCGCCACTACTGGGTGCTGGAAGGCAAGCCGGAAAAGAACCGCATCATCTCGCGCAAGATGGCCTATCATGGCTCGACCATCGCCGGCACCTCGCTCGGCGGCATGGATGCCATGCACAAGCAGCTCGGCGGCGCCGTGCCCAACATCGTCCATGTGATGATGCCCTATGCCTATGAACTGGCACTGCCCGGCGAGAGCGACCATGATTTCGGCCTGCGCGCGGCAAAGTCGGTCGAGGACGCCATCCTCGAGGCCGGCGCCGACAAGGTCGCGGCCTTTATCGGCGAGCCGGTGATGGGGGCGGGCGGTGTCAAGATTCCGCCTGCGAGCTACTGGCCGGAAGTGCAGCGCATCTGCCGCAAATATGATGTTCTGCTGATGCTGGACGAGGTTATCACGGGCTATGGCCGCACTGGTGAATGGTTCGCCGCGCAGACGCTTGGCATCGAACCGGACACCATCACCACGGCCAAGGCGCTGACGTCAGGCTACCAGCCGTTGTCGGCCTTGCTGGTCGGCGACCGCATTGCGTCGACGCTGGTCGAGAAGGGCGGCGAGTTCAATCACGGCTACACCTATTCCGGCCATCCGGTGGCTTGCGCCGTGGCGCTGAAGAACCTGGAAATCATCGAACAGGAAGGCCTCGTCGACCGCGTCAGGAACGACACCGGGCCTTATTTCGCCAAGGCCCTGCAGGAGCGCATTGCCGGACATGATCTCGTCGGCGAGGTGCGTTCGATCGGCCTGATGGGCGCGATCGAGATCGTCAAGGACAAGGCGACCAGGGAACGGTTCCTGCCGTCGGGAAGTGCCGCGGTGACGGTGCGCGACCACGCGATCGCCAACGGCATGATGCTGCGCGCCACCGGTGACACGATGATCCTGTCGCCGCCGCTGATCTGGACCCGCGACACGATCGACATGGCCTGCGAGCGCATCGGCAAGGCGCTGGATCTGGCGCAAGCGGATCTGCGCAAGCGTTGAGAGCGAACCTCGACCCGGGCGTTTCCTGGAGGAACGCCCGGCCTCGAGAAACATGCTGCCGTGATGGGGAACAAACTTCATCCCCCGCGCGTAGTGTGTGAGGCAGCGGCCAGCCTGGCTGCGACAAGGGGTTCATTTCCATGAGAAAAACCGGCAAGAGTCGACGCGCGCAAGAAGCAGCCAACATCGGCGCCGACCTGATGCTGGCGCCGCTGGTGGCGATGATGCGCATGCCGTTGATGGCGATGGACGCGGGCAGCAGCCAGCCTTGGGGCACCGAAACCGCCCGTGCGGTGAACGAGAAGACCGCCGCAATCGCCGAGGGCGTGTTCGCGGCGCAAATGTCTGTCCTGCAGTCCGCATCGCGGTTCTGGCCGGAACTCCTTTCCGGTCGCACGCCGTCGCTGTTCAACGGCGTCGCGACGGAACGGTCGATCAATGCCGGGCTGAAGCCGGCCAGCCGTGCGGTGAAGGCGAATTTTCGCCGGCTTTCGTCAAAGGCTTGAAATAGGCCCTGCGGAACTTTGATTTTGCGCATTGTCGGGATCATGCGCTAGAACCGATCGGTATACGCACCGATGGGGGATTTCATGGCCGGACAACCGCTCAACCAGCCCGCTGAAATTCCGCCCGAACTCGATCGCTGGAATTGGGGCGCCTTCTTCCTCAACTGGATCTGGGGTATAGGCAACAGCACTTTCATCGCGCTGCTGGCGCTGATCCCGGTCGTCAACCTCATCGTGATCATCGTGCTCGGCGCGCGAGGCAGCCGCTGGGCGTGGCAGAACCGGGCCTGGCGCGACGCGGAACAGTTCCGCAAGACGCAGCGCAACTGGGCGATCGCCGGCCTTGCCGTCTGGGTGGTCAGTATCGGGGGCTGTGCGACGATGGTCGGCAGCATCCCCTTCATGCTCAAGGGCAATGACGCCTACCACATGACCATGGATGCCATTCGCGCCGACACCCGTGTGAAGGCTGCCATTGGCGACGACGTGATCGACAATTTCTGGGTCGGCGGCCATCTCAACGTCAACGCGAATGGGACGGGCGACGCCCAGTTCAGTATTCCCGTCCACGGCGCCAAGGGCAAAGGCACCGTGTTTTCCCATCTGGTTCGCAATGCCGGCACTTGGAGCATGCGCCTGCTCGTGGTCAGGGTTGATGGAGTGGATGCGCCGATCGTGCTGATCAACGAAGACCACGTGCCAATCCCGAACGCGGCGATCGGAATATAGATGTCGGCCTGGATTGAGCGGTGCACAAATGCAAAAACCGCGCTCCATCGGAACGCGGCTTTGCCAGATACGCATGGCGCTTCGCTACTCGAACACTTGGCGAAACTTACGGGCTCCGGTACGCGAGACCTGATCCGGAGCGCCGGGCGGATGCGATATGTCCACCTCACGATCAGTTTTATACCGACATCGTTACCGCGGAGTTATCGAGAGCTTAAGCAAATCTAAATTTGCGGTTTTTCTGCAGGAGGAGTCCGGAAAAGTCTGTCAAATCCGTTGGTTACGCTAGGTTACCCCTGAGAAAATTAATTATGCCGGAGAAATCGGCGCCGCCATGGCCCTGGGCGCTGAACAGGGCGTAGAGTTGCGCCGCCTCGGCGCCAAGCGGGGTCACCGCCCCAGCGCCGAGTGCGGCCTCCTGGGACAATTTCAGGTCTTTCAGCATAAGGGCCGCGGCAAAGCCCGGTTTGTAATCCCTGTTGGCGGGTGAGGTCGGCACAGGGCCGGGAACCGGACAATAGGTGGTCAGCGACCAGCATTGGCCTGAGGATGTCGAGGCGACGTCGAACAGCGCCTGATGCGACAGCCCGAGTTTTTCCGCCAGCACGAAGGCTTCGGCGACGCCGATCATCGAAATGCCGAGGATCATGTTGTTGCAGATCTTCGCCGCCTGGCCGGCACCGTCGCCGCCGCAATGGACAATGCGGCCGGCCATTGGCTTCAGGATCGGCTCGGCGGCGGCGAAGGCATCGTTGGAGCCGCCCGCCATGAATGTCAGCGTGCCGGCCGTGGCACCTCCGGTGCCGCCCGAGACGGGCGCATCGATCGAGGGCAGGCCGTGTTTCGCAGCGAGCGCATGCGCCTTGCGCGCCGATTCGACATCAATGGTCGAGGAATCGATGAACAGTGCGCCCTTCTTCGCCTTGGGCGCGATGTCCTCATAGACCGAGAGCACATGCTTGCCGGCCGGGAGCATGGTGATCACCACATCGGCGTCTTTCACCGCCGCCGGCGCGTTGGCCATGACGACGATGCCATGCTCGCGCGCGATCGTCAGATTCTCGGGCACGAGGTCGAAGCCGTGCACTTGATGCCCCGCCTTGACCAGATTCGCGGCCATTGGATTGCCCATGTTACCGAGGCCGATGAAGGCGATCGTCGTCATTGTCTCACTCCCGGAGTTTGCTGGCTTCAGCGGCCGATCAGCGCCCGCGCGATGATGACGCGCATGATCTCGTTGGTGCCCTCGAGGATCTGGTGAACGCGCAGGTCGCGCACCAGTTTCTCGATGCCGTAGTCGTGCAGATAGCCGTAGCCGCCGAGCAGCTGCAGCGCATTGTTGGCGACATTGAAGCCGGTGTCGGTGACGAAGCGCTTGGCCATGGCGGACCATTTGCCGGCATCGGGCGCCTTGCGGTCGAGCTTGGAGGCGGCGGCATAGAGGAAGATGCGCGACGCCTGCAACTCGGTCTCCATGTCGGCCAGCCTGAACTGCAGCGCCTGAAATTGATTGATCTTCGAGCCGAAGGCCTTGCGCTCGGCGGTATAGGACAGCGCCTTGTCGAGCGCCGACTGGGCGCCGCCCAGCGAACAGGCGGCGATGTTCAGCCGGCCGCCATCGAGGCCGGCCATGGCAATGCCGAAGCCGGCGCCCTCATCCGACAAGAGGTTTTCCGCCGGCACCTTGCAGTCCTCGAAGATGACCTGGCGGGTCGACTGCATGTGCCAGCCCATCTTGTGCTCATTCGCGCCGAAGGAGAGCCCGGGCGCATCTTTCGGCACGATGATCGTGGAAATGCCTTTCGGCCCATCGGCGCCGGTGCGCACCATGACTGCATAGACATCGCTGTCGCCCGCACCGGAGATGAACTGCTTGGCGCCGTTGAGGATATAGTCGCCGCCGCTCTTGACCGCGCGCGTCTTCAACGCCGCTGCATCCGAGCCGGAGCCTGGCTCGGTCAGGCAGTAGCTTGCCAGCCATTCCATTGAGGTCAGCTTCGGCAGGAAGCGCTGGCGCTGCTCGTCATTACCGAACCTGTCGATCATCGAGGCCACCATGTTGTGGATCGAGATGAAGGACGAAAAGCCTGGGTCGGCGTGCGACAGAGCCTCGAAGATCAGCACGGCGTCGAGGCGGCCGAGAGCCGAACCGCCGACATCGTCCCTGACATAGATGCCACCGAGGCCGAGCGGCCCGGTCTCGCGGATCACGTCGGCGGGGAAGTATTTCCTGCGGTCCCAGTCGAGCGCATTCGGCGCGACGCGGTCGGCGGCGAAGGCCTGCGCCATCTCCTGGATGGCACGCTGTTCCTCGTTGAGTTCGAACTGGCTGGTGCTCGCATCGACCGCGGCGTCCATGGCGTGCTCCCTGATGGTTTCGGCTTGCTGGCCTGTCGTTTTTGGCTTTGCGCGCGCACTAATCTAGACCAATGATGCCGCCGCGCAACCCGACCCGCTGCGGAGCGGCTGTGCACCAATGCATGTCCGGAGCAAGATGTGACGACAAAATTCGATGAGCTGCTGGGACGGTTCCACGCCTATCTCGCCTCAGTGGATGACGCGCTGGTGCGCGGCGCCGTCGCGCGCATTGGCTGGGATATGCCGGCGCGCGCGCTGGCGCCGCATGCGCTCGGTTGCCTGCGCCATCTCGATCGAGCGGCTGACCTGGCGCCGATGGCTGCGCAACCGCTGATCCAATGGCTGGCGCAGCGGCGCTACGAATCGCATTGGGGGCAGACCTATACCGAGGCCGATTTCGGCAAGACCTTCATCGACAATTACGGCTGGCTGGAATTGTTCGGCACGCGCGGCCATTTCGCCAATGATGAGGTGGCGGCCGGCCTGCTGATCCTTGGACCCGAAATCGTCTACCCAGACCACCACCACGTCGCCGAGGAGATCTATATCCCGCTGACCGGCGGCACGGCATGGCGCATGGGCGAGGGCGGTTTTCGCAAGCGCGAGGCGGGCGAGGTCGTCCACCACGCCTCGAATGTCAACCACGCCATGCGAACCGGCAGCGAGCCGCTTCTGGCGCTCTATATCTGGCGCGGTGGACCGCTGGCGCAGAAATCCACGATCACCGGAACCGCGGCGCAGGGTCGGAACTGATGGCCAAGGCGATCATGCTGCAAGGGACGGGTTCGGATGTCGGCAAGACGGTGCTGGTCGCCGGCCTGTGCCGCGCCGCGAAAAAGCGCGGGCTGAAGGTGCGGCCGTTCAAGCCGCAGAACATGTCGAACAACGCCGCCGTCGCCGACATTCCCGGCGACAACAGCAAAAGCGGCGGCGAGATCGGCCGCGCGCAATGGCTGCAGGCAATCGCTTGCGGCGTCGCGCCGTCGGTCCACATGAACCCGGTGCTGCTCAAGCCGCAGACCGATATCGGCGCGCAAGTCATCGTGCAGGGAAAAGTGTTCGGCGAGGCGCGGGCCCGCGACTACCAGGCGCTGAAGGGCCGGCTGATGGATGCGGTGCTGGACTCCTGGGCCAAGGTCGGCGAGGGCGCTGATCTCGTCATCGTCGAGGGCGCCGGCTCGCCGGCGGAAATCAATCTAAGAAGCCGCGACATCGCCAATATGGGTTTTGCCACGCGTGCCGATGTGCCGGTGGTGCTGGTCGGCGACATCGATCGCGGCGGCGTCATCGCCTCGGTAGCCGGCACGCATCTGATCCTGCCGGAAGAGGACCGGCGCATGATCGTCGGTTACCTCATCAACAAGTTCCGTGGCGATGTCTCGCTGTTCGATGACGGCATCAACGCAATCGACAGTTTTACGGGGTGGCGCTGCTTTGGCGTCGTGCCGTGGCTGAAGGCGGCGGCGCGGCTGCCTTCAGAGGATTCGGTGGTGCTGGAGCGGCTGGCATCCGGCGAGACGCGTGCGTTGAAAGTGGCTGTGCCGATGCTTGGCCGCATCGCCAATTTCGACGATCTCGATCCGCTCAAAGCCGAACCGCAGGTCGAAGTGGTGTTCGTACCCCCGGGCAAGCCGTTGCCGGGGGACGCCGGACTGGTGGTCATTCCCGGCTCCAAGTCGACGATCGGCGATCTCCTAAAATTCCGCGAGAACGGTTGGGACAGAGACCTTGCCGCGCACCGCAAGCGTGGCGGCCATATTGTCGGCATCTGCGGCGGCTTCCAGATGCTTGGGCGTGTGGTGCGCGATCCCGACGGGATCGAAGGCAGCGTCACCGAGGCCGAGGCGCTTGGCCTGCTCGATATCGAAACGGTGATGGAGCCGGAGAAAACCGTGCGCAATGTCAGTGCGCGCTCGGTCCAGTTCGACCTGCCACTCGAAGGCTACGAAATCCATCTCGGCCGTACCACCGGCCCGGATACGCTGCGGCCGTCGGCGGTCATCAATGGCGTCGAGGATGGCGCGATCTCGGCCGATGGCAAGGTGATCGGCACCTATATGCATGGCCTGTTCGGCGCCGATGCCTTTCGCGGGAAATTCCTGGAAAGCCTCGGCATCAGGGGCGGTGGCATCGACTACCGAGCCGAAGTCGAGCGGGCGCTGGACGAGGTCGCTGCCGAATTGGAAACCCATCTCGACTGTGACGCGATTTTCGGGCTGGCTCGGTAGGGGCCTGTTGGCGAACCACCTTGCCAATTAGCGTAAACGCCCCCGCGTCGTCATCCTCGGGCGGAGCGAGGAGCGTAGCGACGCAGTGCAGACCCGAGGATGACGAAGGTGGGGGCGCTCCCGGCCAATCTCGAACTCGCAGCGCGATCAGCTCAGCCCTTATCCCCCGCCTTCGGCCAGTAGGTGCCGAACGACCAGACGCTGCCTTCCGGATCGCGGCAGATGAATTCGCGGCTGCCATAGTCGCGGTCCGTCAACTCCTGGATGATCGTTGCGCCGGCCTTCTTCGCCTTGGCATACGCGGCGTCGGCATCGTCGACGGCGATATAGATCGATTTGCCGCCGCCGGTGCCGGGTTCGCCGACCATCTTGCCGTAGTCGTCGTCGCGCGCGCTGCCCAGCATGATCATCGAGGCGCCGAAGACCAGTTCGGCATGGTGTACGACATCGCCTTCGCCATAGCGGGCGCGGACGCTGAAGCCGAAGGCTTCGCAGAGCCAGTCGATCATTTTCGCCGCGTTCTTGTAGCGCAGGGCAGGGTACAGGCGCGGGGCTTCGTTGCTGGTGGCCATATCGATCTCCTTCAACGGGGTTGGTCGATGAATCTTGTTCGTGCATGTCGTCGCCCAAGACCGCTGCGCACTTTTGGGCGACATGCATCAATCTGGGTGAAGGCCGTTCCCGCGTCTTGAAGAAATGTTACCTGACCGGAAGTGCCGTCGGCGTGTCGCCGGCAAGGTCGCGGAATTCGCGCACCAGATGCGCCTGGTCGGCATAGCCGCAATCGGCGGCGATGTCGGCCCAATCGGCGGCCTGCCGCCGCGACAGGCCGAGCGCCCGGTTGAAACGAACGATACGCGACAATGTCTTTGGGCCGACGCCGATCGCATTGGAAAAGCCGCCGGCGAGATGCTTTCGGCTCCAGCCCAGTTTTTCGGCAATGGAGGAAATGCGGGCCCGACCGCCTGATGCGATGATGCGGTCATAGGCCCAGGCGATTTCGAGCGGCGTTTCGGCGGCGCCGGCAAGACGGGCGGTGACGAAGGCTTCGGCGAGGTCGAAACGTGACGCCCAGTCTGGCGCGTTGCCGAGCCGTTCGCGCAGCGCCCGGCCCTCGGCGCCCAGCACGTCGTCGAGGACGACCATGCTGTCGGTCAGTTCGCTCATCGGCAGGCCGAAGAAACGCCGCGCGCCAAGCGGCGTGAAGTTGACTTGCACGCAGCAGGCGGCACCGAAGGATTCGATCATCACCGGTCCGGCGAAGAGGCCGGCGGCGAAACTGGCGATGCGGTCATTGTCGCCGGGCGCCTTGCCGAGGCCGATGGCGAAGGGTTCGGCGAAGCTGATCACCAGCGGCACGGTGAGCGAAGCGTATTCGACATTACGGAAATGGCCGGGTGCCGTTTCGCGGTAGCCGCAGATTTCGGTGACGATCCCATCAAGCACTGGATCGGGAAGGCGCCGGCGCATCTCGAAGCGCCCTGCGATGGAGCGGTCCTGTTCCTTGCGGAGCTGCATCTCGATCGGCATCGGCCATCCTTCTGCTCGGGAATCTAGCAGACCGAAGGTCAGAATCAAAAGCGCCCGGCTTTTGGCCGGGCGCTCTCCGTCCCCACTTCAAGGGGACTTGTCAGGCGCCGCGCATCAGGCAGCCGGCGGCGAGCACGATGTAGGCAATCAGAATGATCCACACCGATGCGAGCGGGATAAAGGCGAGAACGCCAAGGGCGGCGAGAATGCCGATGATGGCAATGACGAGAGAAATGATGAAAACAATCTGGGTAGGCGCGCTGAGATTCATGTCCGGGCTCCTCCAACATGATTCGAACAACGGCATGGTAACAGGCGCGTGATCACACACCAATCATGACGCGCAGCGGGTTGGCCGGGTCGGCCAGCAGTTTCACCGCCAGCGCCAGGCAGACGACCACCAGCAGCGGCTTGATCAATCTGGCGCCGATGCGCATGGCGAGGCTCGCACCGACGCGGGCGCCGAGGAACTGGGCAACGCCCATCATCAGCCCGATCTTCCAGGAGATGACGCCGACAGCAGCGAAGACGATGAAGCCGCCGATATTGGAGGCGAAGTTGAGCAGCTTGGTATGCGCCGTCGCCTTGAGCACGCCGTAGCCGGCAAGAGCGACGAAGGCCAGCATGTAGAAGGAACCGGCGCCGGGGCCGAACAGGCCGTCATAGAAGCCGATTGCCGGCACCAGGGTCAGTCCGAACAGGAACGGCGACAGGCGCTCGGCCCGGTCGACATCGTTCATATTGGGCTTGAGCGCGAAATAGAGTGCGATGGCGATCAGCACCAGCGGCAACAGGGCGCGCAACAGGTCGCCCGGAACAATGGTGGCCAGCAAGGCGCCAACGACACCCCCAGCGACCGCCAGCAGGGCCGACGGCAATTGTCGGCGCAGGTCGACATGACCCTTTGAGGCATAGTGGATCGTCGCCGATCCGGAGCCGAACATGCCTTGCAACTTATTGGTCCCAAGCGCTTCGACCGGCGAGAGCCCGGCAAGCAGCAGTGCGGGGATGGTGATCAGTCCGCCGCCACCGGCAATCGAGTCCACAAAGCCCGCCGCAAAGGCGGCCAAGGCGAGCATGGCGACAGTCTGGGTGGTGAGGTCGATCATCTGATGTGTGGAGATGTCTGGTAGACTGGAGATAGCGGGGCGTTCGACCACGACGGCCCCGTTTGCGCAAGGCCGATTCCGCGCTAACTCTATTGAAGAGGAATCGGAAAAGGACCGCCCCATGGCATTCGCGTTGCTGGACCAGATACGCTCAATCTTCGACGGCGACCCCGGTGTGCGCAAGGTCGCGGACGATCCGGTGCTGTCGGCCGAACTTCTGATGCTTTTCCGCATGATCCTGGCCGACGGAACGGTCAGCGAGAGCGAGATGGTTGCCTTCCGCCGCATCTGCAAGGATGCCTTCGGCATCCAGGAAACCAGCATCGACGCCGTCATCGAATATCTCAACGAGTTCGGCTACGAGACCAACGGCTCGCAAGCGATGGCGCTGTTTCGCGATCTCGACGTCGAACGGCGCAAGCAATTGGCCCGGCACATGGCGGAAATCGCCAAGGCGGATTCGCAACTGGCCGAGAGCGAGGTGCGCCTCTTGCGCCGCACGCTCGACCTGCTCGACATCAGCCCGGTCGATGTGGTGAAGCCGGAAGAATAGGGGCTGTCATCCCGCTCACCCTTGCTCCTGCATCTTCCGAGCGATCGCTCGGTGTAAATCGGGGGCCGCGGTAACCAATGCCCTGGCGGCCTCGGACTGCGGATGGTCCAGCACCTCGTGCGTCTTGCCGCGCTCGACGATCTTGCCTTCATGCATCACCAGCACCTCGTCGGTGATGGCACGGGCGACGGTCAGGTCATGGGTGATGAAGAGATAGGCGATGCCGAGCTTCTGGTTGAGCTCGGCGAAGAGATCGAGGATCTGGGCGCGGATCGAGACGTCGAGCGCCGAGACCGGCTCGTCGGCGACGACCAGCTTGGGGCGGGTGATGATGGCGCGGGCAATCGACAGGCGCTGGCGCTGGCCGCCGGAGAACTCGTGCGGGTACTTCTCCATGTCGCGTTGGTCGAGGCCGACCTCGTGCAGTGCATGCGCCACCATCTCGCGGCGCTCGGCGCGTGTCGGTTTTTTCTCCAGCACATGCAAGGGTTCCGAGACCAGTTTCTCGACCTTCTGGCGCGGGTCGAAGGAGCCGTAAGGATCCTGGAAGACAACCTGCATGTCACGCCGGGCCGGCTTCAAATCGGCCTCGCTCTTGCCGGTGATCGTTTCGCCGCGAAACCGGATCGTGCCTGAACTCGGCCGGTCCAGTGCCAGGATCATGCGCGCGAGCGTCGACTTGCCGCAACCGGAGCGGCCTACCAGCGCCACCGACTGGCCTGGCGTCATCGACAGCGAGACATCGTCCACGGCGCGGATGTCAGGCGCGCGGCGGAACAGCGAGGCGCGGCGGCCGCGATAGTCGCGGGTTACACCTTCCACCTGAAGCAAGGGCTTGCCCTGGCTGGCGTCATGTCGTCTGGCGCGTGCCGGCACATGCATCGAGGCTTGCGCCAGCTGGCGCGTGTAGGGGTGGAGTTGTTCGGACAGCGTGCGCGCGGTGTCTCCGGCCTCCATCACCTCGCCGCGGCGCAGGATGGTGATGCGGTCGGCCATCTCGGTCACCACGGCGAGGTCGTGCGAGATCAGCAGCAGGCCCATACGGCTCTCCGCGACGAGGTCACGCAGAAGGTCCAGGATTTGCGCCTGCAGCACGACGTCGAGCGCCGTCGTCGGCTCGTCGGCGATCAGCAGCTTCGGTTTCAAGGCGCAGGCGATGGCGATGACGACACGCTGGCGCTGGCCGCCGGACAGTTCGTGCGGATAGCGCGACATCGGGAATTCTGCCGAGGGCAGACCGACCCGGTCGAGCATTTTGCGCGCCCGCTCTTCGGCTTGCGCGCGCGTCGCCCTGGTGTGCCAGCGTATGCCCTCGGCTACCTGTTCGCCGATGGTCTTGACCGGGTTCAGCGCCGTCATCGGCTCCTGGAAAACCATGCCGATGTCGTCGCCGCGCAGCGCGCACATCTGGTCCTCGCTTGCCGCGAGGATATCGATGCCGTCGAACGATACGCGCCCGGTGGCGCGCGCTGCATGGGGAAGAAGACGCATCATCGTCAGCGCGGTCATCGATTTGCCGGAGCCGGATTCGCCAACCAGCCCCATGACCTCGCCGGGCGCGACGGAAAGCTCGATGTCCTTCAGGATCTGGGTGTCGCCGATGGACAACGACAGGTTCTCGATCTCCAGCAGGCTCATCGCTGCCGCCGTGATTTCGGGTCGAGAATATCGGCGATGCCGTCGCCCAGAAGATTGAGCCCAAGCACGGTGATGACGATCGCCATGCCGGGGAAGATCGCCATCCAGGGCGCCACCACCATGCGGGTCTGGGCGTCGAACAGCATGCGGCCCCAACTCGGCATTGGCGGCTGCGCGCCAAGGCCGAGATAGGAAAGCCCGGCCTCGGCCAGGATACCCAGCGCGAATTGGATGGTGCCCTGGACCAGCAGCAGCGTGGCGATGTTGGGCAGCACATGTTCGACGCTGATCTGCGTGCTGCTCTTGCCCGCGGCGCGCGCGGCGAGGATGAATTCGCGCGGCCAGATCGCCAGCGCGCCGGCGCGAGCGACACGGGCAAAGACCGGGATGTTGAAGATGCCGATGGCGATGATGGCGTTGACCGCGCCCGGCCCGAAGATGGCGGTGATCATGATCGCCGACAGCAGCGCCGGGAAGGCGAAGACCAGATCGTTGACGCGCATCAGCACCTCGTCGACCAAGCCGCCGCGTGCCGCGGCAAAGGCGCCGAGCGGCACGCCGATACCCATGCCGATGCCGACCGCGACCAGCGCCACGGCGATCGAATTGCGGGCGCCAACCATGACCATCGACAGGATATCGCGGCCGAAATGGTCGGTGCCGAACCAGTGGCCCAGCGAGGGGCCTTGCGTCTTGTCCGCAATGATCAGCTTCGTCACGTCGTATGGCGTCCAGACATAGGAGACTAAAGCCATCGCCAGGATCAATACGGTGACGACGAAGCCGGTGACGAAAGCCGTGTTTCGGAACGCCTTGGCCAGAATGGAGCTGAATGTCTCCTCGGGGATATCGAGGTGCAAGGTCATTGCAGGCCTCTCAAGCGCGGATCGACGACCGCGTAGGAAAGGTCGACAACGAGGTTGACGGCAATGACGGCGGCGACCAGCAGCATGACGACGCTTTCGACGACGATCAAATCGCGCTGCGTGATCGCCTGGAACACCAGCCGGCCGAGGCCGGGCAAATAGAAGACGTTCTCGATGATGATGGTGCCGGCAAGCAGGAAGGCGAATTGCAAGCCAAGGATGGTCAGAACCGGGATCATGGCGTTGCGCAGCGCATGCCGCCACAGTACGGCGCGATAGGGCAGGCCCTTGGCGCGGGCGGTGCGGATGTAGTCCTCGTTCAGCACTTCGATCAGGGCAGAACGGGTGACGCGCGCCAGGATCGCTGCTTGCGGCAGCGCAAGGGCGATCGCCGGCAGCAGTAGCGATTTCAGCGCAGGCCAGATACCGGCACCCCAGCCGGGAAACCCGCCGGCCGGCACCAGCCGCAGCCAGACGGCGAAGACATAAATCAGCATCAGCGCGAACCAGAAATTGGGCACTGCGACGCCAAGCTGTGCCGCGCCCATGGAAATCGTGTCACCGGCGCGGCCGCGCCGGCTGGCGGAAAACAGGCCGACCGGAATGGCGATGAGGGTGGAGAGCGCGAGCGCGATCAGCGCCAGCGGCAGGGAGACGGCCAAGCGTTCACGAACGAGGTCGATGACCGGCACCGAGTAGGTGTAGGAGCGGCCGAAATCGAGGCTGAGCAGGCCGCCGGCCCAGTGAAGGTAACGCCAAGCCAGCGGCGCGTTGAGACCCATCTGGTTACGCAGAAGCTCCACCTGGTCGGCGCTCGCATTCATGCCCAGCATCAGCCGCGCCGGATCGCCGGGAAGGATCTCCAGCACCGCGAACACCACGATGGAAGCCAGCGCCAGCGTGGCGAGGGAGATGGCGAGGCGCTTGAGCAGGTAGGCTGTCATGGGAGGTCGACGCTACTAGCGTCGTCATCCTGGGGTGGAGCAGGAGCGAAGCGATGTCGCGGAGGCCCCAGGATCCATGCTGTGAAAGAGATCGAAGGGCGCGACGGTGCAAAGCCAGCGTCGCCTCTCTCTACCTTCAAAGCTATCTCCCAGATTCTGCGCCGCGGGGGCGCTCGTAAGTCACGGAATGGATCCTGGGGTCCACGCAGCCGCTGCGCGCCTGCTTTGCCCCAGGATGACGAAACCGAGAGAGCCTCACTCGCTCCACTTCACCTTGGTCAGGTCGTTGGCGGGGATCGGGGCGTTTTCCCACAAGCCTTGCAGCTTGGCGTCCCAGACCCCGACCTTGGGCAGTTCGTAGAGGAAGCCGACCACGGCATCGTCGGCCAGGATCTTTTGTGCCTCGGCATACAATTCCTTGCGCTTGGCTTCGTCGGACGTCAGTTCCAGATCGGCAATGACCTTGTTGAAGGCGGGGTTGTCGTAGTTGAAGTAGTAGTCCTTGCGCGCGTAGATATCGATGTCGTTCGGCTCGGTATGGGACACGATGGTCAGGTCGTAGTCCTTCTTGGTGAACACCTGTTCCAGCCACTGCGCCCACTCGACGGGGATGATTTCCAGGTTGATGCCGACATCGCGGAGCTGCGAGGCGATGATCTCGCCGCCGAGCCGCGCATAGGTCGTCGGCGGCAGCTTCAACGTGGCCTTGAAGCCGTTCTCCAGTCCCGCCTCCTTGAGGAGTTCCTTGGCCTTGGCCACGTCGTGCGGATAGCGGCCGGTCAGGTCGACATAATATTTGTTGGCCGGCGACATATGCGAGCCGATCGGCAGGCCGAGCCCGGCCGAGGCGCCATCGACGATCGCCTTGCGATCGAGCGCGTAGGAGATCGCCTGCCTGACCTGCAGCTTGTCGAAGGGTGGCTTCTTGTTGTTGATGGACAGGATGGTCTCGCCTTCGGTCGCGCCAACCACCACCTTGAAGCGCGGATCATCCTTGACCTGGGAAACGCTGTCGGGATCGAAGAAGGGGAAAGCCTGGATGTCTCCGGAAAGCAGAGCCGGCACCGCGGCCGCGGCATCGGGAACGATGCGGAATTCGACCTTTTCGAGGAAAGCAGGCGTGCCCCAGTAATGATCTGATTTCACCAGGGTGATCGACGAGCCCTTGGCCCAGTTTTGGAATTTGAAGGGGCCGGTGCCAACGGGCTTTTCCTTGTTGGTGTCGGCGGATTTCGACGAAACGATCACCGCATCGCCCCAGCCCATATTGTAGAGGAACGAGCCCTGCGGGTGGGTGAGCGTCACCTTCACGGTGGCGGGGTCGACCACGTCGACCTTGTCGATGGCGGCAAAGAGCTGCTTTTGCGCGTTGACGGAATTTTCCGCGCGGGCACGGTCGAGCGAGAACTTCACGTCGTCGGCGCTGAAATCGGCGCCGTCGTGGAATTTCACGCCGGCGTGCAGCTTGAAGGTGTAGACCTTGCCGTCATCGGAAATGGTCCAGCTTTCGGCGAGATCCGGCAGAACCTCGCCATTGGGGCCGATCCGGGTCAGGCCCTCGAACACGTTGGCGTAGGTGACCTCCCGGATTGCCGCGGCCGCTCCCGCCGTCGGGTCGAGATGCGGTGGTTCAAGCGGAATGCCGATGACAAGATCGGCCCGAGCGGCAAACGCCGAAGTGGCGGTTGCGACCGCCAGCACGGCAGCGGCCAGAAGGGTCTTCCACAGTTTCATCGCTGAACTCCCCATGTGCTCAAATGCTCAAGCCAGCGGATAGAAGCGTGATTTGGCGCGGGAGTAAATTGCGTTTCGTGCTGTCGCGTCGCGCCAGGAGAAATGTTTTTTGCGCCGCAGGCCGATCATCCGGTTGTGCCGCGCAGCAGCACGTTGAGCCCGATCGCCATCACCTTGGCCGCTTCCACCATGTCCTCTATGCCGACCCACTCGTCCGGCCGGTGGGCGAGGTCGAGAATGCCCGGTCCATAGGCGATACAGTCGTAAATATGGCCGATGCGGGCAATGTGCTTCTGGTCGTACGTGCCGGGCGAGATGACGTAGTCGGGCTCGCGGTCGAAGATCGCGTGAATGCCTTGCGCCACGGCCTTGACCACCGGCGCGTCGCGCTCGGTCATCAACGGCAGTACTTCCATCAGGTCGCGGATCTCGTAGTCGAATTTCTTGCGCTCGCGCTTCAGCCGCTCGAGAATGTCGGTCACTTCGCCCTTGACCGTGGCGAGATCTTCCTCGAGCAGGAAGCGGCGGTCGATGGTCAGCCGACAGGAATCGGGCACGTTGGGCGAGGGCAGGCCAGGCCGGAAATCCTCGGTCTGGCCGCCATGGATGGAATTGATGTTCATGGTCGAGCGCCTGGCGCCTTCGGGCACGACCGGCATGCGCGTCACCTTGCGGTCGAGCGCCGGGAACAACTCGTCCTCGAAAGCCTTCAGCACGGCGCCCATATGGCGCACCGCATTGTCGCCCAGAAACGGCATCGAGCCATGCGCGATCTCGCCCTTGGTCTCGATCTCCGCCCACCAGACACCGCGGTGGCCAAGGCAGATGCGGTCCTTGTTCAACGGCTCGGGGATGATGACGTGGTCGACCTTGGGCTTGGAGAAATAGCCGAGGCCGGCCAGATGGGCGACGCCGCCGAAGCCGCCGGATTCCTCGTCGACCGTGCCCGATATTTCGATGGCGCCGGGGAAATCGGGATAAACGTCCATGAAGGCTTCGGCCGCGATGATCGACGCGGCCAGGCCGCCCTTCATGTCGCAGGCGCCACGTCCATAGACCTTGCCGTCCTTGACGATGCCGGCGAACGGATCGACGGTCCAGCCGTCGCCGGCCTCGACGACGTCGATATGCGAGTTGAAGTGGACGCAGGCACCGGGCGAGCGGCCGTCGAAACGGGCCACGACATTGACGCGCGGATAGCGGTCGGTGTCGCCGGGCGTGCCTTCGGCGCGGATGAATTCGGTTTCAAAACCGCGCTTTCTCAGCCGCGCGCCAAGATATTCGGCGCATGGCCGGTAGGCTTCGCCCGGTGGGTTGATGGTCGGAAAACGGATGAGGTCGGCGGTCAGCGCGACGACATCGTCGCGCCTGTCATCGATTGCCTTGAGGAGTCGTTCGTTCATCCGCTGAGTTGAGCAGCGATCCCGGCGGTTTTGCAAGCCCACCGACCATCAAGTCCGTGCGACGTGTCGTTGCGGCAACTATCGCGGGAAATCGTTCAAATTCGCTGCTTTGGATTGGGGAATTGATCAAGGAGTGTGTGTTATCCGTTCACTGCCATTAAAAATGGTGAAAAACAACGTGATGGCGAGCCGGCAAGGGGCAATCAAAGGGGTTTGATCGCATGAAGAAGTTCTTTCTCGTGGCAGCGGCGATGTTGGCAACCGCGCTGTTGGGTACGCCGTCCGCAAGTTACGCGGCGATGTTGGAAGCGAAGATCGACGTGTCGTCGCAGACGATGACGGTGCGGTACGGGTCGGAGGTCTATCGCTGGGCCGTGTCGACCGCCCGCTCGGGTTATTTCACCCCGCGTGGCACATATCGGCCGCAGCGAACCGCCAAGATGTGGTATTCGCGCAAATACGACATGTCGCCGATGCCTTATTCGGTGTTCTTCCATGGTGGATATGCCATCCATGGGACGGGCGCTGTCAGGCAACTCGGCCGTCCGGCCTCGCATGGCTGCGTGCGGCTGCACACGGCCAATGCGGCTGCCTTTTATTCGATGGTGCGGGAAGTGGGCTTCGGCAACACGCGCATTGTCGTGGCGAACTGAAACGTCCCGGATTCGCCGGTGGCATCAATCGCTGGCGCAGAGTCACTTTCTCGCCAGCAGCTTGGGCTAGGCGCTTGCGGCAGGAGCCGGCTTCGGCCGCTTCTTGCGCCGCCAGTTGCTGATTTCCCACCTTTTGTGAAACCACATCCACTGGCCGGGATCCTCGCGCACCCAGCGTTCGACCACATCGTTCAGCATCTGGGTGGTGGCGTGGACGTCGACGCTGCCGTCAGCGGTACGCGGCAAGACCAGTCTGTCCTCGATCTCGAGCCGGAAGCGGTTGCCTGGCAATCTGATGCAACGCGCCGGATAGACGTCGCAGTCATAGTGGCGGGCAAGGGTGCCGAGCACCCGGTTGCTTTGGCAGGGGCGACCGAAGAAGGTCGTCTCCAGGCCGTTGGAGAATTTCTGGTCGACAAGGACGCCGATATTGCCGCCGTTTTCCAGCACGGAGGCCAGGGCAAACGAGGCCCCCGCCATCGACGGCAGCAGCGCGCCCATGGTCGAGCGCCGCGTCGAAAGAATGTAGTCGGCAAGGTATGGGTTGTTGGGCGGGCGGAACAGCGCCGTGATGTTCATGCCGAAAGTGGCCGCCGCCACCGGCAGCAGTTCGAAATTGCCGAGATGGCCGGTGAAGACGATATGCGGCTGCTTTTCGGCGGCGATCTCGACGAAATGTTCTACTCCCTTGACCTCGACGCGGCCGGGCTTGCTGGCGGCCGGATCATAGTCGAACAGGGCGTCGAGGAAGATGTATTCGGCGGCGAGCCGGGCCATGTTGCCCCACATGTCGGAGGCGATGGCCTCGATTTCGTCCTCGCTCTTTTCCGGATAGGCCTTGCGCAGATTGTCGATGGCGACCTGATGGCGTCCGACCCGGGGGCCAATGAGGCGCGCGACCCGGTCGGCGAAATTCAATGCGCTGTCGACCGGCAACAGGCGCAGCACCGAAAGGATGATCATCGCCGCACGCGCAACCAGCCAGTAGTTCGCTTGGCGCAACTGCCGACCATAGCGAAATTTGACGTCGCGGCGAAGCTTCTTGAGCACCGAGGTCAAGGCCCTAGGCGACGCGCAGGATGATCTTGCCGAAGACGTCGCGGCCTTCCATGCGCTTCAGCGCGGCGTCGATATCATCGAATCCGACCTCGGTGTCGATGACCGGTGCGACCTGTCCCGCCGCCATTTTCTGCATGGCGTTGGCCATGTTTTCCATGCGGCAACCGAAGGATCCGAGCAGCTTCAGTTGCTGCTGGAACAGCTGCATCAGGTTGATCTGCGTCGACACGCCGGAGGTCGAGCCGCAGGTCACCAGGCGGCCGCCGCGTTTCAGGCACAGCATCGAGCCGGCAAAGGTGTCGGCGCCGACGTGCTCGAACACGACGTCGACGCCCTTCTTCTTTGTCAGCTTGCGCACGACGCCTTCGAAGCGGTCGTCGCGATAGTTGATGACATGGTCGGCGCCGAGCGCCTTGGCCTTGTCGATCTTGTCGTTCGAGCCGACCGTGGTGATGATGGTGCAACCCATCCGCTTGGCCAGCTGAATGGCGGCCGAGCCGATGCCGGAGCCGCCGGCATGGACAAGGATGGTTTCACCCGGCTGAAGCCTGGCGTTGTCGAACAGCATGTGCTCGACCGTGCCGAAGGTAACGGGCGCCACCGCGGCGCCAATGTCGGTCACGCCGGGTGGAGCGGGGACCAGCAGGCGTGCGGGCAGGTTGATCTTTTCCTGCGCGAAGCCGTCGAGATGGAAACCGTGAACGCCGGAAACATGTTCGCACAGATTGTCGCGGCCTTCGCGGCAGGCGCGACAAAGGCCGCAGGTGCGCGCGCCATAGATCGACACCAATTGTCCGGGCAGCAGGCTGGAAACGCCAGGGCCGACCGCCTCGACCTCGCCGGAGGCCTCGGCGCCGACGACCAGCGGCAGCTTGCGCTTGGCGAAGGCCATGCCGCGCCAGCCCCAGACGTCGATATGGTTCAGTGCCACCGCCTTGATGCGCAGCGTGACTTCGCCGAGTGCGGGGGGCGGCGGGGGCGGCAGGTCCACCGTCTCAAGACGGCGGTCCTCGATAAGTTGCAATGCGCGCATTGGGCCTGTCGGTTCAGTGGGACTGAAAAAGGTCGCTTAGACCGGTTCCCGTGTCATGACAAGGCAAGTGTTCTGGCCGCCGAAGCCGAAGGAGTTCGACAAAACGCTCCGAACCTCGGCATTGCGCTTCTTGTTGGGCACCACGTCGAGCACGATCGCCGGATCGGGATTGTCGTAGTTGATGGTCGGCGGAATGACGCTTTCGCGCATCGTCATCAGCGAAAACGCCGCCTCGACGGCGCCGGCCGCCGACAGGGTGTGGCCGATCATCGACTTGTTCGACGACACCGGCATGGAGCTTATGCGCTCGCCGAATACGGTCGACAGTGCCAGATGTTCCATCTTGTCGTTCTCGGGGGTCGACGTGCCGTGGGCGTTGACATAGTCGATCTCGTCTTCACCCAGGCCGGCATCGGCGAGGGCGGCGCGAACCGCGGCGATGGCGGGCGAAGCGTCCGGCTTCGAGCGGGTGCGGTGGAAGTCGTCGGCCTTCTCGCCGCAACCGCTGAGGACGCCAAGAATGGTCGCGCCGCGAGCCAATGCCGCCTCAAGCGATTCCAACACCAGCGCCCCGGACCCCTCGGCCAATACGAAGCCGTCGCGATCCCTGGAGAAAGGCTTCGATGCCTTTTCGGGAATGTCGTTGTGCGTGGAGAGCGCCGAAAGCAATGAGAAGCGAATCAATGCCTCGGCGGTGGCAGAACCGTCCGCGCCGATCGATAGCGCACGGTCGCATTCGCCGCGTCGGATCGCCTCGACACCGAGCTGGATCGCGGTGGCACCCGAAGCGCAGGCCGTCGACAGGGTGATCGGCAGACCGCGTGTGCCAAGGCGGTCGGCAAGGCGGTCGGCGATAGAACCGAACTGGGTGGTTTCGAAAATATCCAGCTCTTTCAAGCTACGCGCCACCCGAAGCAGTCTTTCGGCGGCGGTGTCGTCCTTGTCCTTGTCGGAATTGTAGAGCGAGAAGCGCTCGGCCCAGTCGAGTTCAACCGGCGGCGATGCGAGGAAAAGCGGTCCGCCGAAGTCGCTGGAATCAAGACCGGATTCGGTCACCGCTTCGAGGCCGGCAAGCTCGGCCAGCTCATAGGTGAGCGGGCTGGCACCTTTCGAACTCGACGGCAGGAAATCGACCATGCCGGAGATGCGGGTGTTCAGTTGATCGATGGGAAAGCGGGTGATCGGGTGGATGCCCGACTTGCCGGAGGTCAACGCCGCCCAATTGTCGGTCTTGCCGACGCCGAGCGAGGTGACAACGCCGATGCCGGTGACGGCGACAATTGGCCTGCCCATGTGATCGTTCAGATTGGCCATCCGGGAGCCCTCGAGCGTTTATCGTTGCAGCATGGATCGCGAGCGCCGCGTTATGCGGCGTTGACCAGCGCCATGCCCTCGAATTGGTGATAGCCGATCGCCGTTGCAAGGACGCTTGCGGGAATGCCTTTGAACGGCTTCTCGGCGGCGGCATCGAAAACAGGGTAAGCGGCCTTGCGGTCGACGGCGAGTGCCGCCAGCGCCACCGCGAAAGGAAACTGCGCTTCCTTCATGTGCCCGGTCAGTGTCGAGAAGCCGCGCGCGGCGATCCCGGGATTGGCATCGAGCACCGTCTTCTCGGCGGTGGTTGCGGCATGCGCGCCCGAGGCACCCGACAGGGCAAGCAGCTTGCCGTTCGGCAGCGCCGCCTGGCCGAGCAGCGCGGCGATCTCGGCATCGAGCTCTCCGCGTGGCCGCCTGGCGCGGCCTGAAACGACCGGGCCGAGTTCGGCGTAGATCTTGCGCCCACGGCTCACGGCGTGTTCGCGCTGCTCCAGCACCAGGAAGGCACCGCCGGATCCCGTGACGACGCCGCCACCCTCGGCACCCTGTCTTTGCCACACAGGTTTCCACGGGCCGCGATGCAAATAGCCGGCAAGCTCGTAACCGAGCAGCATGTCGGAATGTTCGGTCTGGAAGGCGCCGCCGACCAGAATGTGCGTCGACTGGCCGGAGCGGATGCGGGCAGCGGCCGTTTCGACGGCGGCGACGCCGGCACCTTCCTCGCCCATGAAGGTGCGTGACGAGCCTGTCACCTTGTGGACGATGGAGATGTTGCCAGCGAGCAGGTTGGAAAGCTGCGCCAAAAACAGGGTCGGCCGCAACTCGGTGGTCAGCTTCTCGTTGAGCAGCACGTCGCGGTCATTGCGGCTCTCGGATGCGGCGAGAATGGCGGCGTCAACCGCCTCGTCGCGCTCGCCGCCGCCGGCGGCCACCACCATGTCCATGGTCGCGCAGAGCTCGTCATTGCCCTTGATGCCGGCATCGTCGAGCGCAAGCCCGGCGGCATAGGTGCCGAGCCGCTGCCAGGTTTCCATCTGCCGCTGATCGCCACGCTTGGCGATCTGCAGGTTCCAGTCGATTTCGGGCAGCGGGTGGACGGTGTAGGGCGCGAAGCGCGCGGCTTCGAGCACCGGCTGCAGGCCCGGCTGCGCCAGCTTCTGCCAGTGGGCGTCCGGACCTTCTCCTAGCGAGGAGACAAGGCCGATACCAGTGATGACGACGTCGCGGGGGCTGCTCATGAGCGGCTTTGTGGGTCAGGCGGCAGAGCGCGTCAAGGTCGCGCGCTCAACTGACATCAGGCGGTCTTGGCGGCGACCAGTGCGTCGATCTTGGCGCACAGGTTCTTCATGACGAAGTAGTCGTCGGTCGACGCCTTGCCGTCATTGACTTCCTGGGTCCACTTTTCCAGCGGCACCTTGATGCCGAATTCCTTGTCGATGGCGAAGACGATGTCGAGGAAATCGAGGCTGTCGATGCCGAGATCGTCGATCGTGTGGCTCTCGGGTGTGATGGTGTCGATATCGATCTCGCTGGTGTCGGCAATGATCTTGGCGACTTTGTCGAACGTGGTGGACAAGGGCTTTTCCTTCTTTGCGGGCGGAATCTGTCCGCATCTTGTTTGGGCGCTGTCTAATCGGTTTTTCCCGGCAGGAAAAGGCCTGATAAGCCGGGCGCAGATGGGTAGGCTGCCCAAGAAACGCAAGAAGGGCCGCCGGTCAACCCGGCGGCCCTTCCCATTACGTCACGTCAGTCGCTGTTTCGATGCCTGTCGTTTTCCCAAAACCGGAACCAATTTTGGACGATACGCATCAGTTGTCGCGGGTTGTCGCAGGCGGCTGTCGGGGCGAGTTCGCGGCTTTTTTCAGCGGTGGCCTTCGGCAACACCGCCAGATGTCGCGAGAGGCTTGATGGTACCAATGTACCATGATACCAATTCACCATGAACATTGAACGCGTGCAGACGGGCGTGCGCCTGGAAAAGCGGCTGGTGAAGGTGCTCAAGGCGCTGGCCGAGCATCGCGACATGAGCCTTGGCGATCTCATCGAAGGCATCGTGCTGCATGCCTTCGAAGGGCAGGCGCCGTTTTCGCCAGCGACCCTGGAAACGATCAGCCAATTGAAGCGCATCTACGGGCTGGAGCTTGGCGCCGCGGACAGCCACGGTCTGGCTGAAGCGCCGCCGTCGGACGGAGTGGAAAGGGAAGGAAAGGCGGATGACGAGCCATCTTGAGCGCAGCCACAGCATCGTCCTTTCCGGTCCGGTCGACCGCGTCTTCCCGCTGTTCACGCCGATCGGCGAGACCCTTTGGGTGGAGGGCTGGGATCCGGAATTTCTGCACCCGCAAAATGGAGATACGCGGCAAGGCATGGTCTTCCGGACTGTCCACGGCGACGAGACGACGCTCTGGGCCTGCGCCGACTGGGATCCTGTCGCGCATCGCGTCCGCTATGTCAGGGTTACGCCGGATTCACGTTTCGGATTTGTCGAGGTGGCCTGCCGCCCGGCCGCCGACGGTGGCACGCAGGCATCGATTGCCTACACGTTCACGGCTCTGACGGCAGCAGGGGACGCGTATCTGTCGGAATTGACCGAGGACGCGTTCGTACACATGATCGAGGCGTGGAAAGTCCGCATCGATACGTGGTTGCTCACCGGTTCGTCAGCCGGCTCCGGCCATGATTAGAACGTAACACGGCCGAGCACACGCAGGCCGTCGCCCTGCGGCTCGACGACCACGGCTTCGCCCTCTCGCGGCGAAACCCCGGTCAGCGCCACGATGTCTTCCAGATGGGTGACCATGATCAGGTTGTCGGAACCGGAATAGGCGCGGATTTCCTTCATGATGGCGGCGATCTGGGCGGCCTTCTGCGCATCGTCGCCTTTCAGCAGATCGAGCGGCGCAAACAGCTCCGGCTCGGCCTCGAAGGCGATGCGGGCGGTGTCGAGGCAGCGGCAGTAGCGGCTCGACAGCACGCGTTCGACCGGCGCGGCGCGGGCGGCAAACAACGCGCCGATCTTGCTCGCCTGCTGCTTACCGCGCGCCGAGAGGTTGATCTGGGTGGCGCAGCTGTCGATGTCGAAATTGGCCGGATCGGTGGTGCCGGTGACCATGGCATGGCGCAGCAGCACGACATGGCCGCCATCGCGCAGCAACGCCCAGCCGGCATCCGTGGCATGCGCCGCGAAGGGAATGACGAGCAGGAACAAGGCCAGGGCAAATCGAATCATCGCGGTCCTTCCATGAGCCTGGCATCAGACTCCGACCATTCGCATATAGGGATCGGAAGGCCGGCACAAAGACAAGCGGGCGTCGCGGACGTCCCAGCCTCACTTTTTGGCGAGCTGCTGCTTCACCAGATCGATCTTCTGGTCGGTGAGCGGGATGGGTATGGTGTAGCCGGCTTCGGTGAAGCCCTGCTTGGCGTTCTCGAAGAACTCGATGGCCCTGAGATATTCCGGCTTGCCGCCGCCATAGCTGGCGCGGTTCCAGTGGATGTCGCCAAGATTGTTCTGTTCAAAGGCCCATTGCATGGGCTGACTTTCGCGCGTGAACACCTTCAGTGTCGCGGTGAAGGCCGCCTCGGCCTCGTCGAGATATTTTCCGGTCCGTTCGATGTTGCCGAGGTTGAGCAGGCTCATGCCGATGCCGTTCTGGGCGTTGGCCCAGTCGACCGGCGCGGACTCGATGGACAGCACTTCAAGTGCCGCCCGCCGCGCCGCGATAGAATCTTGCAAGGTTTTCGGATCGGCATTGCTCATGCTCAGCCAGTGCAGCGTCGAGCCCAGACCGGCCTGGGCCAGCGCCCATTGCCGAGGGTTCGTCTCGCGCTTGTATTCGCGCAACGCATTCCGATAGGCGTCGACCGCCTCGCTGTAGTGCTCGGGCTTGTCCGTGACGCCGCCAAGAAGCTGCAGCGTGTTGCCGAGATTGTAGTAGCTCATGGCCCAATCCTGCGGGAATTTCCGCCTGACATAGACCTGCCGGGCGGCCTGGAAGGCTGCCGCCGACTGTTCGAGCTTGGCCGCATCGCGGGTTCGCTGGCCAAGCGTCTGATAGATCGAGCCGAGATTGTTCTGCGCCGACGCCCAATCCATCGGGAACCGCTGGCGGGTAAACACGGTGAGCGCGTCATCATAAGCCGCGGCGGCCTCTTCGAGCGTGCCCGTGCCGATATCGAAGCGGGCAACCCCGCTCAGCGCGTTGCCGAGATTGAGCCGGCTGGTTGCCCATGACACCGGGAAGGTCTCGCGGGTCCGCACCTTCAGCGCCGCGCGAAACGCATCGGCCGCCTCGTTGATCTTGGCCTTGTCGTTGAGCTGGATGCCTGAAGTCACAAGGGTATTGCCGAGATTATTCTCGACCATCGCCCATTCCACCGGCGTTTTCTCGCGCGTGTATTCCTCGAGCGCCAGCCGGTAGGCGGCTTCCGCTTCCTTCAGGTGCTCGCCGGCAGGGTCGCGCTCGGAAAGGGCGTAGAGCGCGAGGCCGAGATTGTTCTGCGAGGCGGCCCAGTCGAGCGGCAGCTTGTCGCGTGGGCGCTTTTCGAGCGTGGCGTGCATCGCCGCCACCGCTTCATTGAGTCGTTTCGGATCGCTTTCCCGCTCACCGATCTTCAGGAGCACATTGGCGAGGTTATTCTGCGCGGCCGCCCAGTTGCGGTCGTCCTTCTCGTGCTCGAAAACGGCAAGCGAATCGCGAAAGATCCGTGCCGCTTCTTCGAGACGGGCGGTTTCGGTCTCGCGTTCACCGATGGTCTGCAACACCACCGCCATGTTGTTGCGAGTGATGGCCCAGTCACGGTTCTGCTCGCCATTCGGGATGAAGTTCAGGATGACGCGATAGGCTTCGATCGCGTGCTGCAGCGCATCGAGGTCGCCGGTGGCATAGCCATGGGCATTGAGTGCCTCGGCTTCCTGGTTCTTGTAGTTCCAGCGCAGCTTCTCGTCCCATTTCTCGGCCAGCGAGAATGCCTTGGCGTAGTCGTTGGCGGCGGATCTGTAGTCGAAGATCAGCGCCGACGCGTCGGCGCGCTTGGCGTAGATGGCGGCGTCGGCGATGCGTTTCTGCCGGACCAGGTCCTCGGCCTCGTCAACAGCGTCGCCGTTCTGCTCGACCCTGCCGACCGCGTCATCGAGGAATTTGCGCGCCGTCACCATTGCGCCCTGGCTGATGGCCTTGTCGGCGGACGCGACCAGCCGCTTGATCTCCGGATCGTCCGTACGCAACGCCGCGCGCTCGGACATCATCTTCTTCAGCCGCTCGGCCTGTGCGTCGAGCACCTTGTGCAGGTCGGCCGGATCCTCGGGGATCTTTTCCGTGCCGAGTGCCCTGAGTACCCCATAGAGCGCGTCGAGCGGCACCCCGTCCTGCAGCGAGGCCAGTTCCACTTGCGCCCTTTTGGGATCGGGCAGGTCGGAAATGGTCAGGAGCAGTTGCCGCCGTTCGCCGGTGATCAGCCCGTCATCGCCTGTCGGTTCCGGTGGCGCGACGCCGAAATAGAGCAGCCGGCGCAGGCTTTCATTGACCCAGGGGCGCTGCTTCGCCTTGGTGTCGAGATAGACTTCCTCGGTCACCATGCGCATGACCGAGCCGAACTCCGTGCCTTTCATCGCCGCGAGGTGGCGTAGCAGCGCGGCTGCGTAAGGGCTGTTTTCCCCGGGGGCACCATCCAGAGCCGGGCGCCCCGGTTCGGCGGCGAAGCCGACCACAGTGCCCAGGCTCGCATCGGCCGCCGGTGCGTTGCCGAGGGCCTTGGCGCCACGGACCGGTTCCAGCCCGCCGGCACCGATCGGCTCGGCGGAAGCGGTTGGTGCGCGCCGCACCACGGCGTCGGCGGGAAACGGATTGGTGCGGCAGGCGTCGAGCAGCATGATCGTCACCGGCACGGTCTTCTTCAATTCATCCATGACGGCGGACATCGGCACCAGCGCCTGACCGGCATCCTTGAGCGACGAGACGTCGGCATCGACCGGAACCAGATAGTTCTCGCCGCCGGCTTCGATGCCGTGCCCGGAATAGTAGATGAAGGCGACGTCGACGCCTTCGGCATCCTCGACGAACCGTTCGAGGTCGCGCTTCAACCTGGCGGCATCGCGATCGGTGACGTTGCGGGCGTCGAAACCGAGGTCTGTCAGCATCTTGGCCATGTCGCGGGCGTCGTTGGCCGGGTTGGGCAGGGCGGCGATGTGTTCATATTTCGACTGACCGATAATCAGCGCCACGCCCTTGAGGTTTTTCGGTTCGGCAAGCGCAAACGCCGTCGCGGCAAGACAAAACAGCGCGGCGACGAAGGCCGTCAGCCACATCCGCGCAAAAAGATTGCGTCCTGAGGTTTCGACAAAGGTCATTTGTCGTTCGTGTCCGCCCTGATGTTCCAAACCCTCTATAACGCTGCCAGCAGACCATGATCAAATTCGGGCATGATCAAATTCGGGCGCGATTGCGCCACGGGCGTGGCTCGCCTATCCCTGAAAAATGTCCCCACTCACAGAAACCGTCCTTTTCGTCTTCAGCCTCGTCGCGCTCGGCTATCTCGCCGGGCTCACCGGTTATCTCAGGCCGGCGAGCGGTGAGGGGATATCGGACTTCGCGGTCTCGGTGGCGATGCCGCTGCTTCTGTTCCAGACGATGGTGAATGCCGATTTCCACGGCGTGGCGCCATGGCCGCTGTGGGGAGCTTATTTCACGTCTGTGGCGATAACCTGGGCCGTCGGCCATCTCGTCACCACGAGGATCTTCGGACGTGATGCGCGCGCCGGCGTCGTCGGGGGCGTGTCGTCGGCCTATTCCAATGTCGTGCTGCTCGGCGCGCCGTTCATCCTTGGCGTATTCGGCCCGAGCGGCTTCGAAGTGCTGTCGCTTCTGGTCTCCGTGCATCTGCCGGTCATGATGATGGCCTCGATCGTGCTGTTCGAGATGTTTGGCCGCGGCAGCGGCGACCATGTCCATCCGCTGCGGGTGCTGCGCAGCTTCCTGCGGCGGCTGTTCATGAACCCGCTGATCATCGGCATTCTGCTGGGGCTGGCATGGCGCCTCAGCGGCGTGCCGCTGCCTGACCTCGCCATGCGGCTGGTCGATGCGCTGGCCGACACGGCCGGGCCGGTGGCGCTGTTTGCCATGGGGCTCAGCCTGCGTCGCTTCGGCGTTTCCGGCAATGTCAGGCCGGCCCTGGCGCTTTCGGCGCTGAAGCTGTTCCTGATGCCTGCGCTGGTTCTCGCCTTCGTATGGCTGCTCGGCCTGCCGCCGATGACCGCCAAGGTGGCGGTCGTGGTCGCGGCGCTGCCATCCGGGATCAATTCCTATCTCATCGCCGTGCAGTTCAACACCGGCCAGGCGCTGGCTTCGAACCAGATGACCATCGCCACGGCCTGTGCCGCCATCACCACGGCTTTCTGGCTGACCGTGGTTCTCCACGTCTACGGTTAGTTCGTCTTCGGCTGGTTTCGTGCTGGCCCAAAGCCTATATGCCATCTTGCAATTGATTGCGTGGCTTGCCCTAGGTAAAGAGCACTGGCTCCAGTGTCCCGGCCTCGATATCATCGGGCACGCCCATCGAAGAAAATCCAGATACCGGCCCGTCAGTGCGCCGAGCGGAGGCTAGACCATGCTTCAGAAAACCAGCCATTTCATGCGGCAGGCCAATCTCATCAACGGCGAATGGGTGCAGGCCGACAGCGGCCAGACGGTCGACGTCAACAATCCCGCCACCGGCCTCAAGATCGGCACCGTGCCGAAGTCGGGCAAGGCCGAGACCCGCCGCGCCATCGAGGCGGCCGATGCCGCCTTCAAGTCGTGGCGCAAGACCACCGCGCTCGAACGCTCGAAGCTGCTGCGCAAGCTGCATGACGCGATGATGGACAATCAGGACGTGCTGGCCGAACTGCTGACCATCGAGCAGGGCAAGTCTCTGTTCGAATCGAAGGGCGAGATCGGCTCGGCCGCGGCTTATATATTGTGGTTCGCCGAGGAGGGCCGCCGCACCTATGGCGACGTTGTGCCGTCACCATGGGCGGATCGCCGTATCCTGGTGACCAAGGAACCGGTCGGCGTCATCGCCGCCATCACGCCGTGGAATTTCCCGTCCTCGATGCTGGCCCGCAAGCTCGGTCCCGCACTGGCCGCGGGCTGCACCGCCGTCGTCAAGCCGGCCTCGCAGACGCCATATTCGGGCCTCGCCTGGGGCGCGCTGGCCGAGGAAGTCGGCTTCCCCAAGGGCGTCGTCAACATCCTGACCGGTGCCGCCGGAGAAATCGGCGACGAGATCTGCGCCAATCCGCTGGTCAAGAAGATCACCTTCACGGGCTCGACCGAAGTCGGCAAGATCCTGATCCAGAAGTCGTCGGTCACCGTCAAGAAAGTCTCGATGGAACTTGGCGGCAACGCGCCGTTCATCGTCTTCGACGACGCCGATATCGACCGTGCCGTCACCGGCGCCATAACCGCCAAGTACCGCAATTCCGGCCAGACCTGCGTGTGCACCAACCGCTTCCTCGTGCAGGCCGGCGTCTATGACAAGTTCGTCGAGAAACTGGCCGCCGCCAGCAACGGGCTGAAGGTCGGTTCCGGCCTCGAGGAAGGCGTGCAGCAGGGACCGCTGATCGACGAGAAGGCGGTCGAGAAGGTCGAGGAACTGATCGCCGACGCCACCTCGAAGGGGGGCAAGATCGTCGCCGGCGGCAAGCGTCATGCGCTCGGCGGCTCGTTCTTCCAGCCGACGGTCATCGCCAATGCCACGCCCAAGATGCGCTTCATGAAGGAAGAGATCTTCGGCCCGGTCGCACCGGTGTTCAAGTTCGAGACCGAGGAAGAGGCGGTGCAACTGGCCAACGACACCGAGTTCGGCCTTGCCTGCTACTTCTACACCGGTGATCTCGGCCGTGCCTTCCGGGTCATGGAAGGGCTGAAATACGGCATGGTCGGCGTCAATGAAGGCCTCATCACGACGCCAGAGGCGCCGTTCGGCGGCGTCAAGGAATCGGGTCTCGGCAAGGAAGGCGGACATCAGGGCATCGAGGATTATCTCGACACCAAATATGTCTGCATTGGCGGCCTCGGCCTCTGATAGACTGGTCTTGAGATGGGCAGGCCAACGGGCGGCCCATCTTTTCTGGGAAATCCTCCCGAAGTCCTCTGGATCAACTGGCATTTGCGGGCATGGCGATGAAGGACGGCGAGGTCTTCGGCACGACACAGACGGGCGAGCCCGTGCGCCGCTTCGCCATCAGGGGCGGCGGCCTCACCGCCAACATCATCGGTCTCGGCGCCATCATCCAGGATTTGCGCCTGACCGGCCACGATGCGCCGCTGGTGCTCGGCTACGGCACCCTGCAAGAGTATGAGGCCGACAACGCCTTCTTCGGCGCGGTGGTCGGCCGCTATGCCAACCGCATCCGCGACGGCCGCTTCACCATTGGCGGCAACCGCTACCAGACCGAGCCGAATTTCCTCGACAAGCACACGCTGCATGGCGGCTCGCAGGGTTATTCGCACCGGCCATGGGCGGTTTCGCTGCACGGCCGGGACTTCGTCACGCTGACGCTGCACGATCCCGACGGCGCGATGGGCTTTCCCGGCGCGCTCGACGTCACCTGCACCTACCGGCTGAAGATACCCGGCACGCTCAGCGTCGAACTGACGGCGACCTGCGAGGAGCCGACGCTGTGCAATCTTACGCAGCACTCCTATTTCAACCTGGATGATGGCGGGGCCGGCGACATTCTCGATCACAGGTTGATGCTGAACGCCGGTGCCTATCTGCCGGTCGATGGCGACATGATCCCGACCGGCGTGGTCAAGCCGGTTGACGGCACGCCTTTCGATTTCCGCCAGGCGCGGCCGTTGCGCATGGAGACCGAGGGCGAACAACTGCCCTACGACCAGAATTTCTGCCTCGCCTCGGCGCGCGGACCGCTGCGGCAAGCGGCATGGACGCAAGGGGCAAGCTCCGGCGTCGAGATGGAGGTCTGGACGACGGAGCCCGGCGTCCAGCTCTATACAGGCCAGTATGTGACGCCCCGCAAGGGCCTGGAAGGGCGGGATTACAAAGCCTTTAGTGGCTTCTGCCTGGAACCTCAGATATGGCCGGATGCGCCGAACCGGCCGTATTTTCCACAGGCGACGCTGTGGCCAGGTGCAATTTATCACCACGTGACGGAATATCGTTTCCGCCTTCCATAGTTTCTCCAAGCGCTAGTTTTCAAACGCAGTCCGCAATGTATCGAACGGCGCCAGCGCGCCGCGAACCTGCACCACGGCGGCGGCGACGCGATGGGCTCGGCGGACAGCTTCCTGGGGGCCATGACCGGCAAGACGCGCCGCCAGATAGGCGCCGTTGAAGGAATCGCCGGCTCCGGTGGTGTCGATGGCGGCCGCGACATGGATCGCCGGCACGTCGTGCAACGTTCCGTTTTTGGCAATCAGCGCCGGCTGTTCGCCGTTCTTGACGACGATTTCGCTGACCCATTGTCCAAGCCGCTCGGCGGTCGCCTGCGGCGTTGCATCCTCAAACAGCATCTGCTCGTCGGGGAAGGTCGGCAGTGCGATGTCGGTAACGGCAAGCGCCTCTACGATGGCCGTTTGCGCGTCCTCGCGCCGACGCCAAAGCCGCGGCCGGTAGTTGGGGTCGAAAGCGATCAGCGACCCCGCCGTGCGCGCCTTGGCCACAGCGCTCAGCAGTGTGGCGCGCGCGGCATCGTCCAGAATTGCCAAAGTGATTCCGGAAAAATACACAAGCGCCTGATTCTCAAGGTTTTTCGACAGTGCGGCTGGATCGGAAGCAAGCTGCCGGGCGGCGGCGTCGCCGCGCCAGTAGGTGAAGGAGCGTTCGGCCCCGGTCAGCGTTATCGCGTAAAGGCCGGGGCGCGCCCCCGATATCACCGGGCTGGAGCCGATGCCGATGCCGTTTTCGGCGAAGAAGCCGATCTGGCCTTGCGAGAAGGGGTCGTCGCCGAAGGCCGAGACATAGGTCGCCGGCCGGTCCTGGCTCAACGCATGCAGCGCCCACAGCGTGTTGAACGTGTCGCCGGCAAAGCCCATGCGCCAGTTCGTGCCGGTCTGGCCCGACAGTTCGAGCATGCATTCGCCGATCGAGGCGACGCCGTTTCCCGCCATCTGCTATCCTCCAGTGATTTCCGTGCTGTAGCTTTTTGCCGGTGGCGGCGCCATGCTTGGCAAGCAGGCATTTTTGCGCCACAGCGTTTTCCCACAGGCTGGCGGGAAGCGATCCACCCGGGAGAACGTTGTCTGCAGAAGAGGAACCGGTTTGGCATCGATATGGCGTTATCTCCTGGCGGGTCTTGGTCTGGCTGCTCTGCTGGTCGGCGTTCTCGCGGTCGTCTACCTGACCGCGCCGCAAAGCGCGCAGCTTGCCGGCCCGGATCTCTCTCGGACGAAGAAAACCGACAACGGGCTGTACATTGCGAGCTTCGTGCCGGAACGGGGCGTGGTGCGGCAGGGCGAACTGGAATCCTGGCTGCTGACGCTGAAAACAAAGACAGGGGCTTCGGTGGAGCGAGCCGCGATCGCCATCTCCGGCGGCATGCCGCAACACAATCACGGCCTGCCGACGAGCCCGCAGGTGACCGATTATCTGGGCGAGGGCCGTTACCGCATCGAGGGGCTGAAATTCACCATGAGCGGTTGGTGGCAACTTCGTTTCGCCATCTCGTCCGGCGCTGGCTCCGACACGGTGCTGTTCAACGTGGTGCTGTGAGCGATCGATGACGCGCCTTTTCTGTTTTCTTGCGCTGACGGTCGCCGTCATCCTCGTTGGCTGCGGCAAGCCGGATTTTTCCGACGCCGAGAAGAAGACCATCGCTTCGCTGGCCCTGAACACCTTGCCGTCGCTGAAGCCCGACACGACCAATCGCTTCGCCGATGTGCCGGCCGCGGCGGCGCTTGGCTCGACGCTGTTCTTCGATCTGGGCATGAGCCGCGACGGCACCGTGTCGTGCTCGACCTGCCACAAGATCGACCGCCAGTTCCAGGACGACCTGCCGCGAGCCGTTGGCGTCGGCCGCACCAACCGGCGCACCATGCCGCTGGCGGGCGTGGCGCGCGATCCCTTTTTCTTCTGGGACGGCCGACGCGACAGCCTGTGGGCGCAAGCGCTGACACCGCTGGAAAACCCGCTGGAGCAGGCCGGAAACCGCGCCGCCTACGCGCATTACATCAAGGCGCGCTTCGGCGAGCGCTATGAGCGGATCTTCGGGCCGCTGCCCGATTTTTCCGGCATTCCTTCCAATGCCAGCCCGCTGGGAACCGATGCCGAGAAGGCCGCCTGGAATGCAATGAGCGATGGACAGCGCGACGCCATCAACCGCGTCTATGCCAATATCGGCAAGGCGATTGCTGCCTTTGAACGCTCGATCGAGCCGGCGCAGACGCGTTTCGACCGCTTTGCGCTTGACCTTGCCACCGGTGCCGAGCCCAAAGGCGATGCCATCTTTTCCCGGGAGGAGATCCTCGGGCTGAAGCTGTTTATCGGCAAGGCCAATTGCGTGACCTGCCACAACGGCCCGCGCTTCACCGACAACGGTTTTCACAACACCGGTGTACCGCCCGTCGCGGATCTGCCGCCGGATCGCGGGCGTGTCGACGCGGTTGCTCAGGTCGAGGCCGACCCGTTCAATTGTCTCGGCGCCTATCGCGACGGTGATGTGAGCGCCTGCGGCGAATTGCGCTTCATGGTCAAGGACGGACCGCAATTGATCCGCGCCTACAAGACGCCGTCGCTGCGCGGCGCCGCCACGCGGCCGCCCTATATGCATGCCGGGCAGTTTTCGTCGCTGGACGAGGTGGTGGCGCACTATGCCAAGGCGGCTCCCAGCGTCGAGGGGACATCCGAGATCCATCCGCTGGAGCTGTCGGATCGCGAGCGTGCGGCGCTGGTGGCGTTCCTGAAGACGCTGTCGGAGTAGGCCCTGTTTTCTTGCTTGACCATGATCCCGGCCGGTAACCGGCGTCCGTGTTTCGGGATCATGGTCAGCGGTCCTTCACCGTCTCCATCGCCACGAAGGTCGAGGTCTGGGCGACGTGGGGAAGGGCCGAGATGCGCTCGCCCAGCACACGGCGGTAGGCGGCGATATCCCTGGTGCGAACCTTCAGCAGATAGTCGAAGCTCGACGCCATCATGTGGCACTGCTCGATCTCGGGCACGGACTGTACCGACCGGTTGAATGCGTCGAGTGCCGCTGAACGGGTGTCGGACAATTTCACCTGGACGAAGGCGACATGGCCTTCGCCCATGCGCTCGCGGTCGATGATTGCCTGGTAGCCCCTGATATAGCCGTCCTTCTCCAGTCGCTTCACCCGCGCCTGCACCGGTGTCTTCGAAAGCCCCACCTTTGCCGCCAATTCCGACATGGAAAGCCGGCCATTGCTTGCCAGCGCCGACAGGATGTTCCGGTCGATGCGGTCCAATTGGTCTTCTGTCATGGAAATCGCAGTCCAAACTTTGTCAGATTGGCAGAATGATAGATCGATTGGTTTATCTTGTCGATTTCTTTGGACCGATGGAAATTCGCAGCTGTGCTAGCTTGCGCCATTCGGTCCGGTGACCGCCGGCCCGCTCCCCGATGCTCGTTCCGCAGGACCGCCATGCCGCTCGACACCATCCGCCAGCAGATCCGTGCCAACTATTTGCCTGACGAAGACGAAGCCGTGAAGCGGCTGGCCGAAGCGACGGGACTCTCGGCAGAAGATCGGAATGCGATCTCGGCCCGCGCCGCCGATCTGGTGCGGGCGGTGCGCGGCTCGTCGGATCCCCGGCTGATGGAGGTCTTTCTCTCGGCCTACGGTCTCTCCACCAAGGAAGGCGTGGCGCTGATGTGCCTGGCCGAGGCGCTGCTGCGCGTGCCGGATACCGAGACTATGGACGATCTGATCGCCGACAAGATCGCGCCGCATGATTGGTCCGCGCATTCCGGTGGTTCGAGCTCGATCTTCGTCAACGCCTCGACCTGGGCGCTGATGCTGACCGGTCGTGTCCTCGACGAGGGCGAGGGCGGTATCGAAGGCACGCTGCGCTCGATGGTGCGGCGGCTGGGCGAGCCGGTCATCCGCAAGGCGGTGGCCGCCGCCATGCGTGAAATGGGCGAGCAGTTCGTGCTTGGCCGCACCATCGCCGAAGCCGTCAAGCGCGGTCGGCAGATGATCCAGAAGGGCTATCTCTATTCCTTCGACATGCTGGGCGAGGCGGCCCGCACCGAGGCTGACGCGCTGCGCTACCACAAGGCCTATGCCGATGCGATCTCGTCGCTCGATTCCGGCTCGAACGGTCCTGACATCAGGCAGAACCATGGCATCTCGGTGAAGCTCTCGGCGCTGCATCCACGTTACGAAGTGGCGCAGAAAGAAGAGATGCTGCCTGTCATGGCCGAGCGGCTGTTGTCGCTGGCGCTCGCGGCCCGGCATTCGCGCATGGGCCTCAATATCGACGCCGAGGAGGCGGATCGGCTCGACCTCTCGCTCGACGTCATCGAGCGGGTTCTGGCCGAGCCGGAACTCGCCGGCTGGAACGGCTTTGGTGTCGTCGTCCAGGCCTATGGCCCGCGTGCAGCCTTCGCTATCGACTGGCTCTACGCGCTGGCGAAGAAGTACGACCGCACCATCATGGTGCGGCTGGTCAAGGGCGCCTATTGGGATACCGAGATCAAGCGGGCGCAAACGCTCGGGCTTGACGGCTATCCCGTCTTCACGCGCAAGGCCAACACCGACGTTTCCTATATGGCTTGCGCGAAAAAACTGCTCGGCATGACCGACCGAATCTATCCGCAATTCGCCACCCACAATGCGCATACCGTCGCCGCCATCCTGTCGATGGCGGGCGATCGCAATTCCTTCGAGTTCCAACGCCTGCATGGCATGGGCGAGGCATTGCACGAGACGGTGCGCCAGGCCGAAGGCACGCGCTGCCGTATCTATGCGCCGGTCGGCGCGCATTCCGACCTGCTTGCCTATCTGGTCCGCCGGCTGCTCGAGAACGGTGCCAACTCTTCCTTTGTCCACCAGTTGACCGACGAAGACGTCGAGCCGGAGGACATCGCGCGCGATCCGCTCGAAACGATCGAAAGCCAGGGCCCCGCCGCCAATCCGGCGATAGTCCGGCCTTCCCAGATTTTTGGCGCTGGCCGCCGCAACTCGAAGGGATTCGATATCACCGACACGGTGACGCTGGCGGCGATCGACAGGGCCAAGGCGGCCTTTGCGGGGCCGGACCGCTGGCATGCCAAGCCGATTACGCGGGCCGCCGGCTATGGCAAGCAGCGCCCGGTGGTCAATCCGGCCAAGCCTGCCGAAGTGGTGGGCACCGTTCACGAGGCCGCGGCCAAGCAAGTCGCGACCGCCGTGCGCATTGCGGTGGAAGCGCAGCCGGCCTGGGCAAAGCGCCCCGTTGCCGAGCGCGCCGCCATTCTCAACCGCGCCGCCGACCTCTACGAGGCCAATGCCGTGGAGTTCTTCGCGCTGGCCACCCGCGAGGCCGGCAAGTCGCTGGCCGACGGTGTGGCGGAAGTGCGCGAAGCCGTCGATTTCCTGCGCTATTACGCGACCGAGTCGGCAAACGCCGAGACGGGCACGCAGGCGCGGGGCGCCATCGTCTGCATCTCGCCGTGGAATTTCCCGCTCGCCATCTTCACCGGCCAGATCGCGGCAGCGCTGGTCACCGGCAATTCGGTGATCGCCAAGCCGGCCGAGCAGACACCGCTGATCGCCTTCCGCGCCGTCGAACTGCTGCGCGAGGCCGGCGTTCCGGAAGACGTCATCCAGCTCCTGCCCGGCGACGGCCCGTCGGTCGGCGCGCCGCTGACCGCCGACCCGCGCATTGCCGGCGTCTGCTTCACAGGCTCGACCGAGGTCGCCAAGCTGATCGAGAAGCAGCTTGCGGAGACCGCGGCACCGGACGCCATGCTGATCGCCGAGAC
The DNA here is from genome assembly GCF_013170705.1 of Mesorhizobium loti. Lineage (NCBI taxonomy): Bacteria > Pseudomonadati > Pseudomonadota > Alphaproteobacteria > Hyphomicrobiales > Phyllobacteriaceae > Mesorhizobium > Mesorhizobium loti. The sequence continues at coordinate 4,109,520 of NZ_CP033334.1, forward strand.
CGGCGGCCTCAACGCGATGATCGTCGATTCCACCGCGCTGCCCGAGCAGGCGGTGCGCGACATCCTGGCCTCTGCGTTCCAGAGCGCGGGCCAGCGCTGTTCGGCACTGCGCGTGCTCTATGTGCAGAAGGATGTCGAGAAGAAGATGCTGGAGATGCTGAAGGGCGCCATGGAGGCGCTCAACATCGGCGATCCCTGGCAAATTTCGACCGATGTCGGCCCAGTCATCGACGATGAGGCACAGGCTTCGATCCGCGACTATTGCACCAAGAAGGGCCTCGAGGGCCGGCTGATCGCCAAGCTCGAGGCGCCGAAGGATGGCCGCTTCGTCGCGCCGCATGTGTTCAGGGTCAAGGGCATAGAGGAGATGGAGCGCGAGGTGTTCGGGCCGGTGCTGCATGTCGCGACATTCGACGCCGATGAGATCGACGCGGTGATCGCCGCGATCAACCGCAAGGGCTATGGCCTGACTTTCGGCTTGCACACCCGCATCGAAGGTCGCGTGCAGCATTTCGTCGACGGCATTCACGCCGGCAACATCTATGTCAACCGCAACCAGATCGGCGCTGTCGTCGGTTCGCAGCCCTTTGGCGGCGAGGGACTGTCTGGCACCGGGCCGAAGGCCGGCGGACCGCATTATCTCCGGCGCTTCCGCAAGGGGCCGGAGGCGGGCACCCATTTGCAGGATGGCCACAAGGTGACGGCGACCGAGCTGGCCGACAATCTGCCCGATCCCACGCTGGGCGGCTGGTCGACGCGCCCGGACCGGATCGCCATTCTGAGGAAGCACCTGCGCGGCAAGGGAGCTGCCGCCATCGGAGCCGCCGCCAGTATCGATTTCGGTCAGGTCGATCTGCCCGGGCCGACCGGCGAGGCCAACACGCTGTCGCTGTCGCCGCGCGGCCGCGTGCTGTGCCTGGGGCCGGATGCCGACACGCTGCTTGCCCAGACGATCCAGGCGCTTGCCGCCGGCAATGCGGTGCTGGCCGTTGCGCCCGGGGCGCCAGCGGCGCTTTCGGCGTTGACCGGCAAGGGGCTGCCGCTCGCTGCAATAGATGGCCTGCCTGATCCGGTCGAGGCGCGCTCGCTGCGCGTCGATGTCGTCGCTTTTTCGGGAACGCCGGAAGCCGCGCGCATCGTGCGCAAGGTCATTGCCGAGAGGACTGGTCCGATCGTGCCGTTGGTCAGCGAAGTGCTCAACCCGGCGGCCTATGCGCATGAGCGGGCCGTCTGCGTCGACACGACCGCGGCCGGCGGCAATGCCAGCCTGTTGGCGGCGGCATAGGGACTGTTCGCACCTGGCTTGCCTTATGTCGAGTTGCCGGGGATAAACACGGCCGGCAATTCGAGCGGGGCAACCGATCAGATGAATGCGCATGCACATTGCCCAATGGCTGCGTCGGCTGGGTGGGCGCGGTTCCACGCGATCATGACGATGGTGGCAGAGATCGTCACAGTCGCTCGGGCAAAGGGACGTCAGGCACCCTCGACGACGGAAAAGCCCTCGAATTGCGGATGGCCGAGATAGTGGACTTTCGTCGTGCCGACATTCCTGTGGGCCGCGCGGAAATTCTCCGATCTTGTCCAGGCGACGAAATCGTCCTGGCTCGCCCACACGGTGTGCGAGGCAAACAGCGTGTAGCCTTCGGCCTCGTTGACAGGGCCGCGCAGCAGGTGGAATTCCCGAAAACCCTTCATCTCGGCAAGGCTGGAATCGCGGTTTTTCCATACGGCTTCGAAATCGGCTTCCGAGCCGTTCTGCACCTTGAAGCGGTTCATGGCGATGTACATGGGATTTCCTTTTTCAATCAATGTTGATGGTTGAAGGCGGGAGATTCAAAACGGCCCGATAGCGCCGGTAAACTCCATGCTATTGCCGATTTTGGGCGGAATAGGCGGGAACGGCGCTGCCTTGCGGACGATGCCAAGCACGATCTGGTCGAAGTTTGGCGATCCGGAGCTTTCCAGGATGCGCAGGTCATCAATGCCGCCTTTGCTGCTGATAACGAATGTCACAACGGCATTGTTGCGCGCTGTCAGTTGCAGGGAAGGCGGTACGGCTCGATTGACGCGGCTGAGCTTCCTGATCACATCGCCGCGATAGCTGTCTTCCGCGGCGCTGCCTGGCTCTTCCTGCTTTTTGCCTTTGCTGGCCGCCTGCGCCAGCCGGTCCTGGCCATCAGCGGTGCCGCGCTTCTCGTCCACCGCTTTTGAAGGCGGCGCCACCGGCGTTGGCCTGGCGCTGGGGATCGGCGGCTGGTTCGGAACGGCGACAGGCATTTCGGTGGTTTCAGGCTGAGCGCTTGGCTGAGCCGGCGCTTCGGCCTTGGCAGCCACGCTTTGGTCATCGGGGCGCGGGGCCGCCGCCACCAGTATGTCCGGCGTGACCGCTTGCTGTTGGACAGCTTCCGGCAAAGGCTGGGGCGGTTGCCTTGCCGCTTCCTTTGTCGGTTCGGGAGGTTGGTTCACGGCTTCCTGTTTGGGCTGCGAAGGTTTTGCCGGCGGCGCTGGTCTGGCGGCCTCTGCCTGTGGCTTGGCCGGCTGAGAGCTTGGCACCAGCCTGACGTTCACTGTCGAGGGGTCCTTGTCCAATGCGCTGCCGGCGACCTTGTCACCTGTCCGATCGCTGCCTTCCGATTGCTCCGCGTCCTGGAAATCGAATGTGCCGGCGGGCGAGATCAGAAAAGCCGCCGCTGCCGCGGCATGGAGCAGACCGGAGATGACAATCGCCATCGCCCACTTGCCGGTGCCGGCTTGCGGTCGCGTCTGGGCAAGCGGCTCGGCCGGCGCTATCGCCAGCTCGCCGCCAGCGTCGGGGAGGGGACTGACTTCCTGCATGTTGCGGGCCGGAAACTGCAGTGGCCCACGCAGTGTTGTCAAATCAAGATCGTTTGCCCCGCACGGCAGCGGACCGCAGCCGGCCACGGACCATGCCGCGGTGTCTTGTGCGAAGGTGGTGTGCAGCCCCACCTCAGACGCCGAAAGCGATGCCGGTCTTGGTCTCGGTCTTCAGCTTGCGCATGCAGGCATTCGGCTCGACGCCGGTGCCGGCGCATTCGGTCGCGCTGTTGATCAGAACGCGGCTGACCTTGGTGCAATCGGTGCCGGCGAGATCAAAGCGCGTCACCTTGGTCTTGCCTTCCGGCAGATCCTTGAAGTCGAGCACGGTCAGCCGGTCGACGACGCCGGCCCCGTTGAACAGCGCGATCTCGAATGCCGCCTTGGAAAGGCCGGCGCCAAGGTTGTTGTTGACCACGAATGTCAGCCGGCAACCCTTGTCGGAAGGTTGCGCGGCGTTCAATTCGAGGGTCAGTGCGGGGACCGGCGCGGACCCTTCAGCCCACGCCGGAACCATCGTCAGCGACATCGCAAACGTCGAGGTCAGCAGACGAAGGGATGTCGCCGAGCTCTTCATGATCATCAGCCTCCAAAACGCATGGTTGCCGCCAACTTCAACGTTATGCCCGGCTCATAGACCGCAACTGTCGTACTGCCGTTCAACGGGTTGGCGTATTTGACGTCGAACAGATTGTCGGCCCGGAAATCGACCTTCAGATTGTCCGTCGCCTGATAGCTGGCGAAGGCGTTGACCAGCGTATAGTCGGTGGCCACGGCATTGCCCTTCGGCTTGCCATTGTATTGCACTTCGCCGCCGACGGTCAGCTTGTCCTCGAGGAAACGCAGCCCAAGCTGGGCCGTGACCTGGGAGGACGGTATCGTGGCGAGGTCTGCTCGAACGCCCGCGTAGGAAATGGTGTGACCATTTGTTATCGAGGCAGAGAGGCCAGCATATCCCCAACCGGCGTCATAGACGCTTTCAAACTCGAAGCCGTTTATCTTGGCCTTGGCAAAATTCTGATACTGGTAGCAGATCGGGATGTAGCCGGGGTTGTTCATGAGCTGGTCCCAATCGACCGGGCAAGCGCTCGCTGGATTGGTAAAGGAAGCCCCGAAGGATGTACCCTCTATGTAGTCGTCCACATTGTTGTTGAAGTAGGCCGCCTTGATGCGAAGCGCGTCGCCGGCTTCAAGGATGTCATTCTGTTTGTAGTTGACGCCGAATTCCACGGTCTTGCCGGCCTCGGGCTTCAGGTTGGGATTGGGCAGGAACGGGAAAGTAACCCCCGCCGGATGGTTGCCGCTGATCAGCGTCTCGGTCAGCGATGGAGAGCGGTAGCCCTCAGCATAGGTGCCGTAGAACTGCAACCCCGACAGGCTTGGCGTGTCGAACGGCGTGACGCCGACGGTGATGCGCGGCGAAAGACGCTCACCTGACGTTTCATGGGTGCCGTCCTTGAGGCTGTAGCTGTCGTAGCGCAGCCCGGCGATGACTTCGAGCCATTCCCAGGTGAGCTTGTCCTGAACGTAGGCTCCAGAGACGTTACGCTTTCCCGAAGGGGTGTAGAAACTGTCTCCGCCCGCGGTGCCGCCGGTTTTGACGTCATCATTGACCCAATCGCCGCCATAGGTCAGTTCGTGCGCCACGCCCCTAGTCTCGAATCTCGATGTATTCCAGATGTCTATCGCCGTCGTGCCGACGTCGAATGTCGATGTCGATCCAGCCGGAAGGATTATGGAATCGCCCGTGGTGGGATCGAATCGGCTGAGAGGAACAAGGCTGGTCAGGCCGAGATTGGTCTTGTTGTAGGAGGTGTTGATGTGGAGATCGAGCCAGCTCTTGTCTTCGTCGGTAATGTTGTAGCGAGCCGTGAAAGTGTTGGATTTCAGATCCGCATCGTTGGTCGGCACGCCGCCGCTGATCTCGCTCCAGCCGTCGCTTGAGCCGACCCAGCCCAGTTTCAGCTCGCTGTTGTCGGTCGGGCGGATGGTGGTCTTGAGCAGGCCGCTCAGCACGTCGAAGCCGGTGCCCTTGACGGTGTCGCCGCCGCCATCCTTGTAGTCGTCATAGTCGCGGTAGACGATGTTGCCCAACACATCCCAATTCTCGTTGAGACGATAGGCGCCGGTGGCACTGGTGGTCCAGCCCTTGCCGTTGCTCTCGTAACGTCCGGTGATGGAGCCGGCCCACGTCTCTTCGGGCTTGAGAAAATCCGAGGCATCCTTTGTGTCGAAGAAGACGACACCGCCAATGGCGCCCGAACCGTAGGTGTTCGCGACAGGACCACGGATCACATCGACCGATTTGACGAGCTCGGGATCGATATAGAAGGTCGACTGCGTGCCGTGGTCGGACCGCTGGAAATCCTGGCGTGCGCCGTCGACGATAACCGCGACACGGCCAAAATCCTGCAAGCCGCGGATGTTGATGCTGGTGCTGACACGCCTGGCGTCGGCCTGCGCGGCGACACCGGGCACGCCGAGCAGCATCTCGTTCGGCGTCGTCGCCATGCGACGGTCCAGCTGTTCCTGATCGATATGGCTGGCCGAGGCCAGTGATTCGATCGCTGTTTCGCCGGTGCGGCTGAGCACCAGGATCTTGTCGAGCAGCGTCGCGCCCGCGGGTGCTGCTTTTTCCTGGTCAGCCTTCTTCGACTGATCCGTTTGATCGCCCGCCGGCTGCGTTGCCTGTTGGGCGTAGGCTGCTGGCGCGGACAGGGCGATGACCGCCACGCTTGCCAACAAAGCCGCCATGCCGCTCGCCGCCGACCGGCCGCGCGATTCCCAGTTCACCAACCCCATGCCCCAACTCCAAATTCCAGGTTTCATGCTGGCTGGCCCGGGGCTGGCTGGCATTTTTCATCGTGTCCGGCGTGTTAAATGTTGACTCATTTGCTCCGGTATTGCACTGACTAATAAACATGATTATTCGAGTCAAGAAATGAATCGGCAATATGCAACGCCTAGCCAGATGCCCGGCACAGGAAAGGGATCGACCCAGATGAACACGCACAATCCCAACGATTTTCGTTATCGCGTCCGGCGTTCCGATGATGCCTCCACCCGCTTCGACCGGATCCCGCTGGCCGTGCGAACGCTGTCGAGCAACACGCTGTTCCAGGGCGAGCACGAGATCGGCATCGAGCATCATGGTGCGCTCTACCGGCTGAAGATCACCCGGCAGGGCAAGCTCATTCTCAACAAGTAAAAAGGTATCAGGGGTTAAGACATGGACCAGCGCGTAAAACCCGCCCCGCATGAAATCCGGCGGGCACGGACCGACAATCCGAAAGCGCGCGAGCGTGACCTGGCGGCCCAGCTCGGCATTTCGGAGGCCGAACTGGTGGCCGCGCATTGCGGCGACGGCGTCGTGCGCGTCGAGCCGCGCGTCAACGATCTTCTGACCGGCCTCGAGGCCGTCGGCGAGGTTATGGCGCTGACACGTAACGAAAGCGCGGTGCACGAAAAGATCGGCGTCTATGACAAGGTGGTTACCGGCAACCACAATGCCATGGTGCTTGGCGAGAACATCGACCTGCGCATCTTCCCGAAAGTCTGGGCGCATGGCTTCGCTGTGGAAAAGCGTGACGGCGAAGAGATCCGCCGCAGCCTGCAGTTCTTCGACGCGGCGGGCGAGGCGGTGCACAAGGTGCATCTGCGTCCGGCTTCCAGCCTCTACGCCTACCAGAAGCTGGTCGCCGCTCTGGCATCGTCGAACCAGGAGCCGACGATCGATATTTCGGGGCCAATCCCCGATGATGAGAGCGAGGCCGAAGCAACCACCGCCAATCTTGACGACCTGCGCGACCGCTGGAGTCGGCTGACCGATGTGCACCAGTTCTTCGGCATGCTGAAGACACTGAAGCTCAGCCGCCGCCAGGCAGTTCGCATGGTCGGAACGGACTATGCCTGGCTGCTCGACAATGACGCGGTCCGCGCCATGTTCCATCACGCTTCCGAAGGCGAGATGCCGATCATGTGCTTTGTCGGCAACCGCGGCTGCATCCAGATCCATTCCGGACCGGTCAGGTCGATCAAGCCGATGGGGCCGTGGATCAATGTGCTCGACGAGACCTTCCATCTGCATCTGCGCACCGACCACATCCATGAAGTCTGGGCGGTGCGCAAGCCGACCAAGGATGGCCATGTCACCTCGCTCGAGGTCTATGCCGCCGACGGCGAGATGATCATCCAGTTCTTCGGCAAGCGCCATGAAGGCGAAAGCGAGCGCGACGATTGGCGATTCCTGGCAGAAAATCTGCCGCGTATCCCAAATCCGACAGCAGCCTGAGGAGAACGACAATGGGCTGTTTTTCCAGGATCGTCGCCGGCCCGATGGTCGGCCTTGCCTTGGCTTTTACCGCGCTGCAACCGGCTGATGCCGCCGAGGGCGTTTCCGTTTTCTCCGATCCGTCGAAGATCGCCGCCATAGGCGGCTCGATCACGGAAATCGTCTATGCGCTTGGCGAGGAGAAGCATCTGGTGGCGCGCGATTCCACCAGCCGATATCCAAAGGCGGTGCTCGACCTGCCCGATGTCGGCTATATGCGCGCGCTGTCGCCGGAGGGCGTGCTGTCGGTCAATCCGACCGGCATCCTGGCGTTGCAGGGCAGCGGTCCCAAGGAAGCGGTCGACGTGCTGAAGAAGACGAGCATCCCCTTCATCGAAGTGCCTGAACATTATAGCCGTGAGGGCATCCTGGAGAAGGTCCGTATCATCGGCAAGGCGCTGGGGGCCGACGCCAAGGCCGAGGTGCTCGCCAGGGACCTCGATGACAGGCTGACATCAGCCGAAAAGCAGACTGCCTCGATCAAGGAACGCAAGCGGGTCCTGTTCGTGCTGTCGGTCCAGGGCGGCAAGATCCTGGCGGCCGGCAGCGAAACCGCGGCCGACGGCATGGTCAGGCTGGCCGGCGGCGTCAATGCCGTCGAAGGCTTTTCCGGCTACAAGCAGATGTCCGACGAGGCGATCATCACCGCCAGGCCGGATGTGATCCTGATGATGAGCAATGCCGGGCCGCCGGTATCGGACGATGAATTGTTCGGCAATCCGTCCGTCGCCTCGACGCCGGCAGGTGCCGCCCGCAAATTGATCCGCATCGATGGCGCTTATCTGCTCGGCTTCGGGCCGCGTACGGCCGACGCCATCCACGACCTCGCCGTCTCGCTCTATGGCGGGCAGGTCACGGACTGAGCGTGCGCATCATGGTCGATCAATCGATCGCCGGCCCGGTGAAGGCGATGAGTGTATCCGAAGGCGATCGCTCGGGCCGCGCCCGTATCGTCATCGTGCTGCTGTGCCTCGGGCTCGCCGCCGCCGTATTTCTATCGCTTACGTCAGGCGCATCGGACGCATCGGCCGTCAATGTCATCAGGGACTGGCTGTCCGGAGCTGTTCCATTTGATGCGGCGCTGAGCGCGCGTGACAGCCTGATCGTCTACGATATCCGACTGCCGCGCATCATCCTCGGTATACTGGTCGGCGCGGCGCTCGCGGTCTCGGGTGCCGTCATGCAGGGGCTGTTCCGCAATCCGCTGGCCGATCCCGGCCTGATCGGCGTTTCGGCCGGCTCCAGCCTCGGCGCCGTGGCCATTATCGTGCTTGGCGCCACCATTCTGGCGCCGGTAACGGCTTTGTTCGGCACGCTTGCCCTGCCGATGGCGGCGTTCTTCGGCGGTCTCGCCACGACCCTGGTGCTCTACCAGGTCGCCACGCGGCGCGGGCAGACCTCGGTAGCCACCATGCTGCTCGCCGGCATCGCGCTGGCAGCGCTTGCCATGGCGCTGACCGGCATCCTCATCTTCATGGCTGACGATCGTCAGTTGCGGGACTTGACCTTCTGGTCGCTGGGATCCCTTGGCGGCGCAACCTGGGCGAAGATCGCGTCCGTCGGGCCGATCATCATATTGGCTCTGGCGGCAATGCCTTTCCTGGCGCGGGGTCTCAACGCCCTGGCGCTTGGCGAGGCGACCGCCGGCCATCTCGGCATACCCGTCCAGCGGTTGAAATACACCGCCATCATCGGTGTCTCGGCGGCGGTCGGTGCGTCCGTCGCCGTCAGCGGCGGCATCGGCTTCGTCGGCATCGTCGTGCCGCATCTGCTGCGCCTGCTGATCGGCCCAGACAATCGTTATCTTTTGCCGGCCTCGGCACTGCTTGGGGCCTCGCTGCTGCTGCTTGCCGATGCCGTCGCACGTACCATCGTGGCGCCGGCGGAACTGCCGATCGGCATTGTCACCGCGGTCGCCGGCGCGCCGTTCTTCCTATGGATCCTGCTGCGCAAGCGAGGCGTCGTTGACCTGTGAAGTTCGGGATTTGTGAGGCTGGGATGATCGAGGCAAGGGATGTTTCGGTTGATATCGCCGGCAAACGTATCGTCGGCGGTGTCGATTTCGATGCGCGACCCGGCGAAATCGCGGCAATCGTCGGCCCCAACGGCTCGGGCAAGACGACCTTCCTGAAGGCGTTGTCCGGCGAGCTTGCCCATACCGGGCGCGTCGCCCTCAACGGCCGCGACCTTGCGGCGATGAAGCCGGTCGAGATTGCCGTCCATCGCGCGGTCCTGCCACAGGCGACGACGCTGTCGTTTCCATTCACCGTGCGCGAGGTGGTCAAGCTCGGGCTTGTCGGCGGCCGCTCGGGTGCCTTGCCTGGCGAGGATGCGCGGCTGCCGGAACGGGCGTTGGCACGCGTCGACCTCGACGGTTTCGCGGGGCGGTTCTACCAGGAGCTTTCGGGCGGCGAGCAGCAGCGCGTCCAGCTTGCGCGCGTGCTGTGCCAGGTCTGGGCACCGGTGCTCGACGGCAAGCCGCGCTACCTGTTCCTCGACGAGCCTGTTTCCAGCCTCGACATCAAGCACCAGCTGATCATCATGAACATCGCCCGTGACTTCGCCAGAAGGGGAGGCGGCGTGGTCGCCATCCTGCACGACCTCAACCTGACGGCCATGTATGCCGACCGCATCTTCGTCATGCATCTCGGCCGGCTGGCCGCGACCGGCTCGCCGCAAGAGGTGCTGAGCGACGATTTGATCGAAAAAGTGTTCGATTGCCGGCTCAGGGTCGGTGTGTTGCCAGCCGGCAATATGCCGTTCGTGCTGCCGCAATCCTCGGTCGGTTGATATTCAGGTGAGGCCGGCCTGCGAACGGTGGTTTCCTGCGCTTCCGGTACTCACGTACCCTCAGGCGGCCGGGGCGCGGCGTTCCAGCATGTCGATGCCAAGCAGGTTGCGCACATTCGGCCTTGCCGCCACCATATCGGCGATCGTGTAGCGGGAAAGCACGGCGAAGAAGGCGTTGAGCGCCTCGCGCAGCGCTGAATTCAACGCGCAGCTGTCGACCAGCGGGCACTCGGCCGCATCGTTCTCGAAGCATTCGGCCATGGCGAAGCTTTCCTCGGTGACGCGCACGACGTCAAAGAGGCTGATCGCCTCGGCGGCACGGCCAAGCCGGACACCGCCATTGCGGCCGCGCACGGTCTCGACCAGGCCATGCTCGACCAGCGGCTGCAGGATCTTGAACAGGAAAAGTTCCGAAACGGAGTAGGCGGTCGCGATTTCGGGAATGCGGCTCAACCGGTCATTGTTGGCGGCACAATACATCAGGATACGCATGGCATAGTTGGTCTGGCGGGTAAGCCGCATTTCGTCCTCGCTAGGCGCCGGCGTGGTGCGACCACGCCAGATTCCAGAACTTTGCCGACGCGGCTGTGACCCGGAATTTCGGAGTCGCCACACTGGCCTCGAGCGAATATGGCCTATACCTTGGAATAATTCCAGACTAGCTTCGCGTTATAGATGAATATTCTCGTCAACTTTATGTGCGCAACCGGGCGGAACGCGGGGAAAACCGGTCGTCACGGGCATTTCGGCTGATGAAACCCTAGATAGGCCGGAGATCGACCAGTGGTCGACCAGAGACCGATCGGTGGTCGTCCAGAGATCGACCAGCGGTTGACCAGAGATCGGCGAGGAGCAGTTCGTCCATGTCACAATCGGCTTCGTCCCTGGCGCCTGTCCGTTTCGATGCCGATGCGGCAGCCAAGCTCTCGGCGCTGCGGCGGACCAAATTCATCGCCACGGCCGCGCTGGCGCTTTGCGTGTTGGTGTTCGCCCTGGCCAAGTCGTTCGAGAGCTCCTATCCATGGCTGGGGTTCGTCGCCGCGTTCGCCGAGGCGGCGACCATTGGCGGCCTGGCCGACTGGTACGCGGTGGTGGCGCTGTTCAGGCGGCCGCTCGGGCTGCCGATCCCGCACACCGCCATCATCCCGGAAAACCAGAACCGCATCGCTGACAATCTCGGCCGCTTCATCGAGGCCAATTTCCTGGCGCCGGAGCCGGTGCGGGAAAAACTCGCCGAGGTGGATTTTGCCGCACTCGTCGCCGACTGGCTGACTGATGTCGAACGCGCCGCCGGCCTGTCGCGCTTCGTCGTGCGGCTGGTGCCACAGACGCTGGCCGCCGTCGAGCAATCCGGCCTGCGCGGCTTCGTCACCAGCCGCATGCTCGAACAGATCGAAAAGGTGCCGCTGGCGCCGCTGGCGGCGGAGCTCCTGTCGGCGCTCACCGACGACCGCCGCCACCAGAAACTGTTCGACGAGTTCATCAAGGTGGTCGGCCGCTTCCTCAATGATGAACAGGCGCTGGCGACGATGCGTGAGAAAATCCGCGAGGAATTGCCGTCGCTGTTCAACCTGTTCAGAGCCGACGCCTATCTTCTGAAGAAGATCGTCGCGTCTGCGAGCTCTCTGCTAGAGGAAGTGCGCGCCGATCCGGACCATCCAATGCGCGCCGAGTTCGACCGTTTCGCGCAAGGCTTCGTCGAACGGCTGCGGACGTCCAAGCAATATGCAAAGCGTGCCGAGAAGATGAAACACGATTTCCTCGCCCGCCCCGAAGTCAGGGCGCTGGCCGGGGACATGTGGCAGAGCCTCAGCCTGTTCATCGAGCAGGACGCCAAGGCGCCGAATTCGGTGATCCGCGCGCATCTCGCCAACATGTTCGTCGAGGTCGGCCGCCATCTTGCCGGCGATGCGCGGATCCGGGCCGACATGAACCGGGGGTTCGTCGTGGCGCTGGCCTCCTTCGTCGAGAGCCAGAAGAGCGGCGTGTCGAAATTCATAGCCGACCAGGTCAAGCGCTGGGACCTTGGCCAGCTGACGCGGCTGATCGAGATGAACATTGGCCGAGACCTGCAGTACATCCGCTTCAACGGCATGATCATCGGCGGGCTGGCGGGCATAGTGCTTTATACGATCGAGTTGCTGCTCCCGGTCAATTGATTCCGCGTCCATCGCCATGCCTGTGTCCGAATGGACACGCGAGTGCTATTCTCCGACGAGGGCGCCCGCATCCGCGGCGACAGGGGAGAAGACGTCATGGCAAAACAACCGGAATCCGATTCCTTCATGGACATGTTCGGCAAATTCGGCCGCGACCTGAAGGTGCCCAATGTCGATGTCGAGGCGATCCTCGCCCATCACCGCAAGAACCTGGAAGCGCTGGAGAAGGCGGCGCGAGCCAGCGCAGCCGGAGCGACCTCGCTGTTGTCAAGGCAACGCGAGATGCTGCAGGACACGTTGCGCGAGGTTGCCGACGTGGCGCAGGGCTACAGGGCGCCGGGCAATCCGCAGGAACTCATGGCCAAGCAGACGGAGTTCGCCAGGAAATCATTCGAGGCGGCGCTCAAGAATGCAGGCGAAGTGGCTGAATTGGCCCGGAAATCCGGCAGCGAATCGATCGACATCCTGCGCGCGCGCATCAAGGAGGCGATGGAGGAAATCCGCGCCGGCTACGAGAAGAAGTAGGTCCGCGTGGGCCGTTGTCCGCATTCTCCACGCGGATCGTCGGCACTCCCTACCCGCTTGCGCATAGTTGCATCGGCGCCACGCGTCAGGCGGCATGGCACGATTCAGCCGGAATTCGGCGGAACGGATTCACGCAAGGCGAATTGACAGGAGCCGTCCGTTCGTGGTCCGGAGGCACTGCAAGCTATCGGGAAAGCAGGAATGACTGAAGTACGGCCTAAAACGCCGCCGACCTACGAGCAGTTGAGGACGATGTCCGGGCAGGAACTGGGCGTCTCGGAATGGACCACGGTCGACCAGAACCGTATCAACCAGTTCGCCGAATGCACCGGCGACCATCAATGGATCCATGTCGATCCCGAGCGGGCGCGGCGGCAAAGCCCGTTCCGCACGACGATCGCGCACGGCTACCTGACGCTGTCGATCATCGGCGCGCTGGCGCTCGGCATGGGCATAGTGCCCGAGAACACCCAGGCCGCCTTCAACTACGGCTTCGACAAGGTGCGCTTCCTCGCGCCGGTCAAGGTCGGCGCACGGATCAGGCTGCGCACGGTCCTGCTTTCCATGGAAGACAGAGGGCCCGGCCAATACCTGATGAAGGCGGCCAACACCGTCGAGATCGAAGGCGAGGAAAAGCCGGCACTGACGGCCGAAACGCTGGTCATGCTTTACGAGCGCCGCAAACGCGCGGGGGCCTGAGCGCACCCCGCCCAAGCCCCTGCGGTTTTTCAGCTGACTGCGCCTTGCCGGCTCCGCAAACGCTTCAGCGCGCATAATGTCGTTACCGCGAGCACCGTGGCATAGAAGGCCAGCGGCCATGCCGTATCGCCGCCCAGCAGGATGACGAAGAACGTGCCTGCGATGCCCGTGATCAGGCTTTGGGCGCAGAAATAGAGCGCCACAGCGGTTCCCGCGACATCCCCGAACGCTTCGAGCGCGCCGTTCGCGGTGACCGATCCAGCAAGGACGATGCCTACCGCCATCACCCACATCGGCAGGACGAAGGTGACGAAAGAGGGCGCGGCGAATACCTGTCCGATCACCAGCATCGATGCGCCGAGAAGCAACCATCGCCATGCCGCGTGCCAGGCTGCCCGCGGTGCCCCAGCGCGCGATGAATGGCCTGGCAAGCCGGGTGGTTGCGATCATCACCAGTGCCGCCGTCGCAAAGGCAAGGCTGAAACCGACCTGCGTGAAACCGGCACGATCGATGAGCACGCGCGGTGCCGTCGAGAAGAACACGAAGAACGTGCCCATGGCCGCGGCGAAGCCGAGCGTATAGGTCCAGAAGGCAAAGCTGCGCAAGATCGGGCCGAAAGCCGGTCGCGTTCCGGAGTCATTCAGGGCGCGCGTCTCGTGCCAGCGAAGCCAGGCATTAAGTGTGGCAGCCGTGGCCAGAACGCAGAGTGTGACGAAGATCGCACGCCAGCCGAAACCCTTGGCGATCACGGCGCCGGCGACCGGCCCCAGCGCCGGCACGAAGGCCAGCATGGAGCTGAACAGACCATAGATGACCGTGCCTTCAGATCGCTCCGCGTACACATCCCGAACCGTGGCGAAGGTCGCGACCAGTACGGCGGACGCACCCATGGCCTGGATGACGCGGAGCACGACGAAGGCAATGGCAAGTGACGTGCCGGCAAGCGCGATGGAAGCGCTTGCGAACAGGAGGCCGCCGCCGAGCAGCACCGGGCGCCTGCCGATCCGATCGGAGACCGGGCCGAAGACGATTTGGCCGAGGCCAAGGGTGATCATGTAGAGGCTCAGCGTCAGCTGAATGACCGAAGGCGATGTCCCGAGAGCCTCCGGCATCAGCGGAACGACCGGCAGGTAGATGTCCATGGCCAGCGAGGCCAGGATATCGAAAGGCGCCATCAGCAGCAGCGCTGACGGCAAGGAATAGGCCCATATCGGGCGTTTTGGAAAAGGCATGATTGAGCATCCGCACAAATGGTGAGATTTGGCGGCGATCTGCCGTTTCCTGGATGGTCTGATTTGACGGGGCAGAAGGCCGCAACAACGAGATGTTGTCGCGGCTTATTTGTCTGCTGACTTTGTGGTTCCCATACCGCTGTCCCGAAATTGACGTTGCAGGCATTCGCCTGCGCGCCGTTCAGTAACAGCCCGGGATCGGCTCGGCAACCGCCCGGGCAGGTCAGGAATTCCTGGGACGGGCACGGCCGGCAAAGCGGGGCGAGAACAGGGCGAGCAGCAGCGCAACCAGCGCCAGGGCCGTTGCCGTCTCAAAAGTGACCTGCATGCCCCGCGCGGCCGAGGCGGAGCCGAGAACATTCTGAGCACCAGCCGACGCAACCGCGAATATGGCGCCCATCAGGGATGCGCCGGTGATGAGGCCGAGATTGCGCGACAGGTTGAGCAGGCCCGACATGACGCCGCGTTCGCCGGCGCCGACACCGGTCATGACGGCCGCATTGTTGGAGGTCTGGAACAGGGCATAGCCGAAGCAGGTGACGGTGATCGGAACGACATAGCTGGCAATGCCGAGTTTCGTCATGGCGAGCGAGAGCAGGAACGTGCCCGCGGCAAGGCTGGTGAGCCCGGCGACCATCATCCTGTTGGCCCCGAAGCGATCGGAAAGCCGCCCAGCCAGCAGCGCCGACAGGGTCGAGACCAGCGGCCCGGTTGAAAGCACCAAGCCGACCATCGCGGCATCGAGCCCCAACCCTCGCGACAGATAGAACGGGGCAACCACCAAGGTTGCCATCATCACCGTGGCGACGATCAGGCTCATGGCCAGGCTGGCGCTGAGCCGCGGATCCCGGAAGCTGGCAAGCTGGATCAACGGGGTTTTCACTCTTGATTGCGTGACGACGAAGAGAACAACGCCGATGCCGGTCGCAACAAGCAGGCCAATTTTGAGCGCGCCGAAATTGCCTCGCCCAAGCGTCATGGCCAGTGCATACGCAGCCAGGGTCAGGGCCAGCAGGACAGTGCCTATCGCGTCGAACCCGCCTTGAGCGGTCTGCGCGTTCTTGTTGCTCGCGGGCAAGCCACGCCAGGCGAGGGCGAAGGTCAGGAGACCCAGCGGCACATTGACGAGAAAGATCGCGCGCCAGCCGAGGCCGGCGATCAGCAGGCCGCCGAGCGAGGGACCGAGGGTGGTGCCGATCGCCGACATGGCGCCGAGCAGGCCCATGGCGCTGCCGGTCCGCTCCTTGCTGACGGTTTCGGCGACAAAGGCCAGCGTCAGCGCCATCATCAATGCGGCGCCAAGCCCCTGCACGGCGCGCGTGGCGATCAGCAGCCAGAGCGTCGGCGCCAAGCCGCAGAGCGCCGATGCCGATGTGAACAACGCGATGCCGCCAAGCAGCAGCGGCCGGCGTCCGAACATGTCGGCCAGCCGCCCGGCGCTGACGATCAGCGTGGTGATGGCGAGGAGGTAGGCCAGAACCACCCATTGCACGGCCTGGAACGACGCCCCGAACGTCTGCATCAGCGAGGGTAACCCGACACTCGCAATGCTGGTCCCGAGCGACGACAGCAGCGTGGCGAGCGACAGGCTTGCCAAGGCCCAGCCGACCGCTTCTTTCTCTTGCGGGGCCGATGTCAGCCCATCTCGACCTTGTGTGGCGACTGCCATGGCGATCTCCTTTCATTCGCTCCGGAACCGGAGCCATCGGAGATCTAGTCTTGTGGTTGATATGGCGGAAGGCGCAGCATTTGCATCATATTCATGCGTCAAACGCCACATCATGTTATGATCCAAAGATGGCGTCTCCTGATCTCAATTTGCTGTTTGCTCTCGACGTGCTGCTGGCGGAAGGCAGCGTGGCCCGCGCCGCGCGCCGCCTGCGGCTCAGCCCCTCGGCGATGAGCCGGACGCTGGCGCGGCTGCGCGAGGCAACGGGCGATCCTCTGCTGGTGCGGGCCGGGCGCGGCCTGGTGGCGACGCCGCGTGCGGAGGAATTGCGGCGGCAGGTCGGCCCCGTCGTCCAGGACGCGGAGGTGCTGCTGCGTCCTGCTGAGTTGCTCGATCCCGCAAGCCTGGACAAGGTCTTCACCCTGCGCACCAATGAGGGTTTCGTCGAGGAATTCGGTCCTCGTCTCGTCGCGCGCATCGAGGTCGATGCGCCAGGAGTACGGCTGCGTTTCGCGCCGAAATCCGACAAGGATGTGCTGTCGCTGCGCGACGCGGCGATCGACCTGGAAATCGGCGTCGCCGGCGAAACCGGACCCGAAGTGCGCATCCAGGCCCTGTTTCGCGACCGCTTCATTGGTGCTGTTCGAGCCGGCCATCCCTTGAGCGAAGGCACGGTGACGCCAGAGCGTTATGCGGCGGGCCGGCATATCAGCGTTTCGCGGCGTGGCCGCGAGAAAGGGCCGATCGACGAGGCTTTGAGCGCGCTTGGCTTGCGGCGGACGGTCGTGTGCATGGTTTCGGGTTTCTCGGCGGCACTCGCCATGGCGCGCGCCTCGGACCTGATCGCCAGCGTGCCCGAGCGGCACACGGCCGGCGCGCGCGCCGGCATGCACAGTTTTCCACTGCCTGTCACGACCGTGGAGGTCACCATTTCGATGCTCTGGCATCCGCGCCTCGATGCCGATCCGGCGCAGCGCTGGATGCGCGACTGCGTGCGGGAGGTCTGTACGGGGCGCTGAGATCAGCGTGCCATCGCGGCCTCAAGCACCTTGAAGATCCGCTGGTCTTCGCACTGGGCGACGTTGAAGCGCAGGAAACGGCTGGCCGTCTGCGACAGGCTGAATGCGTTGCCAGGCGCCAGCACGACGTTGTCGGCCAGGGCATGGCGTGCAACGTCGGCCGCGTCCACGCCGTCGGGCAGGCCGCACCACAGGAACAGGCCGGCCGGCTGGTCGATCCAGGGCGTGACGCCGATCGCCTTCAGGCGAGTGCCGGTCTCGGCCATGGCGCGCGCAAGCTTGGCGCGCAGCAGATCCATATGCTTGCGGTAGCTGCCGTCCTTGAGCAGCGTCAGCACCAGTTCGGCCGCCAGCCGTCCGCCGCCGAAGGTGGTGGCGATCTTGAGGTCGGTCAGGCCCTCGATCCAGTCGCGGGGCGCTGCGATGAAACCGCAGCGGACCGAGGCCGACAGCGTCTTGGAGAAGCTGCCGATCTGGACGACGCGATGCAGCCCATCGAAGGCCGCCAGCCTGGGGGCAGGGGTGTGCTCGAAATCGGCGAAGATGTCGTCCTCGACGATGGTCAGGTCCGACTGGTCGGCGAGCTTGAGCAGACGATGCGCGGTGACCGGTGACAGGATTGCGCCGGTCGGGTTGTGGATGGCGGAGTTGGTGATGTAGAGGCGCGGCCGGTGTTCGGCGAGCGCCTGCGCGAACAGCTCGATATCAGGCCCCGACGGCGTGTAAGGAACACTGACGACCTTGGCGCGGTGGGCGCGCAGCAAAGCGTGGAAATTGAAGTAGCAGGGATCGTCGACCAGCACCGTGTCGGCGGGCTCGATCAGGAACCGGCACAGGAGGTCAATGGCCTGCGTGCCCGATTCCGTCAGCATGATCTGTTCAGGCGAGGCTTCGATGCCATGCCCGGCCATGCGCCGCGCCAAGAGTTGCCGCAGCGGCGGCAGGCCGAGCGGCGTGCCGTAGTCGGCAAGCGCGGCATCATCGGCGCGCGCTGCCGTGCGTAGCGCGCGACGCAGTCCGGCCTGGGGCATCCATGCGGCCGGCAGCCAGCCGCAGCCAGGTTTCAGCACCTCGTCGCCGGCGTCCAGCGACTGGCGCGAGACCCAGAGCGGATCGACGGCACGGTCGAGCCGGGGACCGATCTCGGCCAACGACAGCGGCGCTAGCGAGCCGGCGGCATAGAAGCCTGAGCCCGGCCGGGAGCGGATCGTGCCTTCGGCGGCCAGCCGCTCATAGGCTTCGACCACGGTGGACTTGGACACCTGCATGGATTGCGCGAAGGCGCGGATCGACGGCAGCCGGGCTCCCGGCGTCAGGCTGCGCGCGGCGATCCTTTGGCGGATGGCCGCCATGACGCTTTCGACCAGAGTGGGGGCGCCCAGGGCGCGCGCGCCATCAGTTTCCAAGGCGAGGTTGCTCATCCGTACTGCCCGTGATGCCATTACAGTTTCGCTGAATTGTACCCCATTGTCTCTGGCTGTGCCATGGCATCTGCCAGATACAGGGCGAAAGACATGGAGCCTGGAATGGACAAGACCGCGAACGGTTGGCTGAACGGATTTATCGGCGTGCTGATCTTCTCAGGCTCGCTGCCGGCGACGCGCGTTGCCGTGATGGATTTCGATCCGACATTCGTGACGTCAGCCCGCGCCGCGATTGCCGGATTGCTTGGCCTGGCAATGCTGCTCTTGTTCCGCCAGAAACGCCCGGAACGGGGCGATCTCTTGTCGCTGGCGATCGTCGCGCTTGGGGTGGTGGTCGGCTTTCCCTTGCTGACCGCGCTGGCGCTGAAGCACGTCACCTCAGCCCACTCGATCATCTTCGTCGGCCTGCTGCCACTGGCAACGGCGATCTTCGGCGTGCTGCGCGGCGGCGAGCGGCCAAGACCGGCGTTCTGGCTGTTTTCGTGCATCGGCAGCGCGCTCGTCGCTGGCTTTGCGTTGATGCAAGGCGTGACCGCGTCACCGCTCGGCGACGGCCTGATGCTGGGCGCCGTCGTCGTGTGCGGATTGGGCTACGCCGAGGGCGCCGCGCTGTCGCGCAGGCTCGGCGGCTGGCAAGTGATCTGCTGGGCGCTGACGCTGTCGCTGCCGATCATGCTGGTGCTGACTTTCGTGACGCTGCCGCCGTCCTTTGCCGCCGTCGGCGCCCACGCCTGGATCGGGCTCGCCTATGTCTCTCTGTTCAGCATGCTGATCGGCTTCGTGTTCTGGTATCGGGGGCTGGCGCAAGGCGGCATTGCCGCGGTGGGCCAGCTGCAATTGCTGCAGCCCTTCTTCGGCCTGGCGCTCGCGGCGAGCCTGCTGCACGAGCAGGTCAGCCCGCTGATGGTGGTAGTCACGCTGGGCGTCGTGGCGTGCGTGTTCGGGGCGAAGAAGTTCGCGCGCTAGTTCGGCAAACGACGCCCGCCTCTAGAACTTCGTCACCACGCCGATACCGATGCCTTCGAAACCGCCCATCGCCATCAAGGCGGCGGGCGCTTCGTCGAGGCTGATCTTCTTGCCGACTAGCAGTTCGGGCTTGAGCTTGCCGGTGCGAATCATCTCCATCATCGCCTGGTAGCGGTAAGCCTGCATGCCGTGGCTGCCGAGGATCTCCAACTCGAAAGCGATGATCTTGCTCATGGGCACCGCAGCCTTGGCATGGTCGCCCAGCATCAGGCCGACCTGCACATGGCGGCCGCGCCGGCGCAGGTTCGAGATGGAGTTGAACGAGGTGGTCGGATGGCCGAGCGCGTCCATCGACATGTGAACGCCGCCATTGGTGAGCTGCTTGACCGCTTTCACCACATTGGGGGTGGTCGATGCGTTGATGGTCGCCACCGCGCCGATCTTGCGGGCAAACTCCAGTTTCTCGTCGGTGAGATCAATGGCAATGACATTGGCGCCCATGGCGCTGGCGATCATGATCGCCGAAAGCCCGACGCCGCCGCAGCCATGCACGGCAACCCATTCGCCGGGCTTGACCCGTCCCTGGTCGACGATCGCCCGGAACGACGTGACGAAGCGGCAGCCTAGGCTGGCAGCGGTGGCGAATTCCATCTCTTCCGGTAAGCGTACGAGATTGGTGTCGGCGAAGTCGATGGCGACATATTCGGCGAAAGAGCCCCAGGCGGTGAAACCGGGCTGGAACTGATGCTCGCAGACCTGATGGTTGCCGGACGTGCATTCGAAGCAGTGGCCGCAGCCGCCGACAAAAGGCACCGTGACCCGGTCGCCTGCCTTCCAGTGCGTCACGCGCTTGCCGGCCGCCACAACGACGCCTGCCAATTCATGGCCCGGCACATGCGGCAGCCGGATATCATCGTCATGGCCCATCCAGCCATGCCAGTCGCTGCGGCAGAGCCCGGTTGCCTCGACCTTGATCACGACGCCATCGGCGGCCGGCTTCGGATCTGGGACGGTCTGGATCGTCGGCGCTTCGCCGAATTTCTCGAAGACGACGGCTTTCATCGGTCACTCCACCCTGCGTACTGTCCGTGGAAACGATAGCCGATTCCCTGTCCGGTCAAGCGGAAATCGATTCCGCCAGCCTTGCCAGCCCGCCGAACCAGCCCGGGCGCTCAGCCGTTTTCGCGGTCGCGGAAATCGGCAAGTCTGGTGTCCCCGGGAACAAGCACCCGACCATCCTCGGCATGCACTTCCAAGCGCCTGATCGGCCGTCCGCTCCGCGTATCGACCATGAAAGTATAGGGCTCGCCCGGTCCGGAGAAATAGGTTTCGCCCCATTGCCGCAGGGCGACCAGGACATAGAACAGGCCGCGCCCCTTTTCTGTAAGCACATATTCATGGTGCGCGCTGCCGTCGGGAGCCGGCACTGTCTCGAGAATGCCGTGCGCAACCAGATTGCGCAGCCGCGCCGACAGGATGTTCTTGGCGACGCCGAGGCTCTTCTGGAATTCGCCGAAGCGGCGCAAGCCGTCGAAGGCGTCGCGCACGATGAGCAGAGACCACCAGTCGCCGATCGCATCCAGCGGCCGCGCGATCAGGCAATCCGCCTGGTGGTGGCTCGTTCGTTTCACCATGGCAGTCGTTGGTCCAGAACAATCATGTCGGTTGCAAGATAAAACTGATTTGGCTATCCAGCAAGTGGTTTCAAGTTGAAACCTATTGTGGAGAGCGACATGAATCTGCAGGTTGTGGACGGCGTGGCAACAGGAGCGGAGCGGGCTGACAGGCTGCCGCGGGCAATACCAGCTTCGCCACCGGGATTGTCGGGAATGACGGCGCTGGTCTTCGCCATTGCCTGTGGCCTGAGCGTCGCCAACGTCTATTTCGCCCATCCGCTGCTTGACGCCATAGCGCATGATTTCGCCATCGCGCCGGCCTCGGTGGGCATTGTGGTGACGGTCACGCAGATCGGCTACACGCTCGGCCTGTTCTTCATCGTGCCGCTTGGCGATCTCTTCGATCGCCGCAAGCTCATCGCCGGGCAGGCGGTGCTTTCCGCCGTGGCGCTGGGTGCGGTCGGGATTGCGCCGAGCGCCGCGATGCTGCTGGCAAGCCTCGCGATCGTCGGGCTCCTTGCGGTAGTGGTGCAGGTGCTGGTGGCTTACGCCGCCGATCTCGCCGTGCCATCCGAGCGGGGGCGGGCGGTCGGCACCGTCACCAGCGGCGTCATCCTTGGCATCCTGCTTGCACGCTTCGTCGCCGGCGTCGTCGCCGACTTCGCCGGCTGGCGCTGGGTCTATCTTGTCTCGGCGGCGCTGACGCTCGTCATGGCGGTGGTTCTCTACCTTATCCTGCCGCGCCACGAGGCGGCGCGGCCCCACACATCCTATCCGCGCCTGCTGGGCTCGGTGGTGCTGCTGTTCGTGCAGGAACCGCTGCTGCGCGTGCGTGCGGTGCTGGCCATGCTGATCTTCGCCACTTTCAACGTGCTGTGGGCGCCGCTGGTGCTGCCGCTGAGCGCTGCGCCATTTTCACTCTCGCATACCGAGATCGGGCTGTTCGGCCTTGCCGGCGTCGCCGGCGCATTGGGCGCGCGCTGGACGGGAGGCTTGGTCGATCGCGGGCGCGGGCACCTGGTCACCGGCCTCAGCCTGCTTCTGATGACGGCCGCCTGGCTGCCGATCGCCTTCATGGGTCTGTCGCTGTGGTTGCTTGTCGCCGGCATCGTCATGCTGGACCTGGCGATCCAGGCCGTCCATGTCACCAATCAGAGCCTGATTTTTTCGCGCCGGCCGGATGCGCGCAGCCGGCTGGTCGGCGGCTACATGATCTTCTATTCGCTTGGCAGCGCGCTCGGCTCGATCGCTTCGACCATGACTTACGGCGCCTTTGGCTGGAGCGGCGTCTGTCTGCTTGGGGTGGGCATCGGCCTGTTCGCTTTGGCTTTCTGGGCGCTCACGCTGCGCGTGGGTCGGTAGAGGCCCTATTCGGCATCGATCTGGTTCTGCGGCGCGGCTTTCTGGAAGGCTGGCAGTGCCATGCAGGCGGCATGGATGCGGGCGATTGTCGGGTAAGGCGCCATGTCGACGCCGAAGCGGGCATTGTTGGTGACCTGCGCGGCCAGGCAGATATCGGCCAGCCCCGGCGCCTCGCCGTGGCAGAAAGTTCCGGTATCGGGCGACGAAGCCAGAATCTTTTCAAGCGGCTGAAAGCCTTCGTTCACCCAGTGGCGGAACCAGTTGGTGATGTCCTGGTCGCCGGCGCTGAACAAAGTGCGCAGCGAGGTCAGCACGCGCAGATTGTTCACCGGGTGGATGTCGCAGGCGATCGTCTGTGCCAGCATTCTGACGCGCGCCCGGCCAAGTGCGTCTTTCGGCAGCAGCGGCGGTGCGGGCTGGAGTTCGTCGAGATATTCGATGATGGCCAGCGACTGCGTTAAAAGCGTGCCGTCGTCGAGCACCAATGCCGGCACCAGCCCCTGCGGGTTGACCGCGAGATAGGCCGGCTCAAGATGCTCGCCATGGCGCAGATGATGCGGGACGTAGTCGTAGCTCATCCCCTTCATCTCCAGCGCGATCCGCACCCGATACGAGGTGGAGGAGCGGTAGTAGTTGTGCAGGACGATGTCGCTCATGGCTCTGTCGTTCAAGATTGCGGCTGGCCGATCGTCACTTCGATCGTGCCGATGCCGTCGACGCCGCCGGTCATCGTCTCGCCGGGCTTGACCGCGCCAACGCCGGCAGGCGTGCCGGTGAAGATCAGGTCGCCCGGTTGCAGTTCGACTGCTTCGCTGCAGATCGAGACGATGTCGGCGATTGGCCAGATCAATTCGGCGAGGTCGGCATCCTGTTTCACCGCGCCGTTGACGGCGAGCCAGATACGCCCCTTCGTCGGGTGCCCGGATTTCTGCGCGGGAACCAGCGGGCCGCAAGGGGCTGAACGGTCGAAGGCCTTTGACCAGTCCCACGGCCGCGCCGCCTTCTTGGCCTCATCCTGGAGATCGCGGCGGGTGAGGTCGATGCCGACGGCATAACCCCAGACATGATCCAGCGCCTGGTCACGCGCGATGCGGAAGCCAGGTCTGCCGATCGCGGCCACCAGTTCGATTTCGTGGTGCAGATTGGCCGTCAGCGGCGGGTAGGGGATATCGGTGCCGGAATCGACCACGGCGTCGGCGGGCTTGGTGAAGAAGAAGGGCGGATCGCGTTCGTCGTTGCCGAACTCGCGCGCGTGCGCCGCATAGTTGCGGCCAACGCAGAAAATGCGCCGTACGGCAAAGCGCTCGGCCGATCCGCTGACGGCGACGGAAGGTGTTGGCGGCACGGGAAGGACAAAGGCGGTCATGGTGGTCTCTGCGTTTGGATATCGGGATGAATGGCGGTACCTTCGACCGATTTCGGGGGGCGGGCAAGGCGTCGCTTTTCATAAAGCAAGGGCTTTGCCTGGGCTGTATGAGGAATTCAGGGTTTCCATTGCTTTTACAGCGGTGCATCCTGGCAATTGGCGATAGACTATTTGCCAATAATCCGGCCATGGTCGCGGGACTATGGTGTGGCGGGTAAACCGGAACGAGCCACATGACAGCACCCAACGATCGCGCCCGGTTCCTGATCATCGACGACCATCCGCTGTTTCGCGAGGCGCTGCACAGCGCCGTCCAGATGGCCTATCCGGAAGTCGATACGGTGGAAGCGCGCTCGATCACCGAGGCGGTGGAATTGCTGGCGGACGCCAAGCCGTTCGATCTTGCGCTTCTCGATCTCTCAATGCCCGACGTGCACGGTTTCGAGGGCCTGCTCCAGCTCAGGACCCGCTATCCGCGCCTGCCGGTGGTGATCGTGTCTGGATATGAGGAGCCAAGGATCATTTCCGAAGCGCTGTCCTATGGTGCCGCCGGCTTCATCCCGAAATCGGCCCGCAAAAGCGATCTGGCCGCCGCCATCCGGTCGGTAATGGACGGTGCGATCTATGTGCCGGAAACCTATGAGGGCCAGCCGGCGGACGCCGACAGCATCGACCGCGCCGACATGGTCCAGCGCCTGTCCAAGCTGACGCCACAGCAGCTGCGCGTGCTGCAGATGCTGCGCCAGGGCCTGCTCAACAAGCAGATCGCCTACGAACTGCAGGTCGGCGAGACCACGGTCAAGGCGCATGTCTCGGAGATATTGCGCAAGCTCAATGTCTACAGCCGCACGCAGGCGGTGATCGAGGTGTCGAAGCTGGACAATGCCGAGCTGTTCAGGGATCAGGCGGGTTTTTGAGCTTTTACCCTCCCTATCAAGGGGAGGGTAAACCCCTAAGCCAGCAAATGCGCCAGAAGCGCGCGCAGCTGCGCCGGTTTCAGCGGTTTGCGCATCAATTCGATGCCGCCGGCGCGTGCCGCCTTGGCGACGGCTTCGGAACTGTCGGCGGTGACGATGAGCGCCGGCACGGCGCGGCCGAGATAATCGCGGACTTCCGATATGGTTGCGGTGCCAAGATCGCCGCCGTCGAGATGCTGGTCGGCAATGACGATGTCCGGCACCCAGTCGGTGTCGCCGAGCAGGTCGAGCGCATCGTCGGTCGAGGTCGCGGCCCGCACCAGGCACTGCCAGCGCTCGAGCAGGAAGGTCATGGCCTCCAGCACCTCGATGTCGTTCTCGACCAGCAGCACCTTGGTGCCGAACAGGCCGTAGCCGCGCGACCGCTCAAGGCCGGTGGCGCTGGCGATGGCGTCGGCGGGCGCCCCGATGCCGACGGGGACATCGATGTGGAAGATCGTGCCGCGCCCGACCTTCGACGAGAAAGTCACGGGGTGGCCGAGCGCGCCGGCCATGCGGCGCACGATGGCAAGTCCGAGCCCAAGGCCTCCGCCGTCGAGTTCGGCGCTGGTCGGCGAAGTGCCGCGATGGAACTCCTCGAAAACCGCCTCGCGCTGGTCCTCGGGAATGCCGCAGCCGGTATCGGCGACATCGATGCGGATCGTGTCGCCGCGATGCCTGGTGCCGACAAGGACGCCGCCCGAGCGGGTGTAGCCCAGTGCGTTGGAGAGAATGTTCTGCAGGATGCGGCGCAGCAGCGTCCGGTCGGAGCGGACGACGGCGTTGACCGGCCGGAATTTCAGCGACAACCCCTTCATTTCCGCGACCGGCTGGAAATCCGAGCGCAGCGACGAGAACAGCGCCTCGAGGCTGACATCGCCAATGTCGGGCTGCACCACACCGGCATCGAGCTTGGAAATGTCGAGCAGCGTGCGCAGCAGGTCCTCCATCGTTTCCAGCGAGCGCTCGACCTGCCGCACCAGCTTCCTGCCCTCGTCGCTGGTCTGCACCTCGGCGAGTGCGGAGACGGAGAGATGGGCCGCGTTCAGCGGCTGGAGCACGTCATGGCTCGCGGCGGCGAGGAACCTTGTCTTGGACAGGTTCGCTAGTTCGGCGTTTTCCTTGGCGGCACTGAGATCTATGTTGGACTGCTCGAGCCGTCGCAAGGTCGAGTGCAGCTCCTCCGTGCGCGTGCGCACGCGGTTTTCGAGCGAGATCGCGGTCTGGAACAGCGAGAAGGCATTGCCTTGCTGGTCCATCGACCGTTCGACGCGGCTGACCAGGGCGGCGTTGATCTTCTTCAGCTTTTCGAGATCGTTTATGTCCCTGAGCGGCATCTTATTTCGCCGCCCTATTCTGCCGCTTGCCGTTCGCCGAAAGCGATGCCGGTAAAGGTCTGGTTGAGGTGCATCGACCGGTACTGCTCGCCATAAGTGCCGAAGCCGATGACGTTGTTGACCCGGTAGAGCTCCGAAATGTCACGAAAGACCTGGCGGTTGCGTGCATCGAGCCGGCGCAGCACGCAGTCGAAGCCGAGGATCATGTCGATACCGCCAAGCCTCTCCTCGACCTCGCGCAGGGCGGCGCGTGTCGATTCCACCATATCCTTGGGCTGGGCGATCGACAGCACGACGCCGTCGTCGATGGCGCAGAAGAACGATAGCGAACCGTCCGGGTGCATCTTCTGGATGGAACGGCAATAATATTCGCCGCCCACCTTCACCACCACCGGATGCGAGGCGAAGCTCAGCGGCGTCAGGGTCTGCGCGACGATTCCAACGGAAGCGGCATATTCCTCGGCCGCATTGGTGGCGTTGAATTCGCGCACGATGCGGTGATCGGCATCGGACGCCGTCACCACCAGCTTTTCGTCGGTCGGAACGAAATTGTCGGTCTTGAAGACGTGGAACGGAATCTCCGTGGCGATCAACACGATGATGGCGCTGTCAGAGGTGACCCTGCCGTTCGAGATCAGGCGTGTGGTCTCGAACTTCAGATCGTCGCCGGCCGACCCGCCGAGCAGCGGTATGTCGTCAAGTCCCCAGTGGATGGCGGAGCTTACCGCTTCCTCGGCATAGGATAGCCCATCGATGAAACAGAGCGCGAAGGTGTTCCTGGTCTGCTCACCGCCGAGCCGGCCGCGCAGCGCGCGCCGCAAGGCCTCGACCTCGCCGGTGATCCTGTCCATGCCCGATGTGGACAGGTTGCCGACCATGGTGCTGACCGCGGTGAACGACGCCGACGGCAGCAGCATTGCCAGCATATGGCCTTCTTCGAGCCCCTGCGGCGTGATCTCGCCGGCTGTCGAGCAGCCCGCATGATGGAGCCCCGGCGCGTGGGCAGAAAGCGCCCGCGACAAGGCACCGGCCTCGACGAGGCTCTGGGAAAAGAACAGCAGCGCAAAGCCGGCGTTGATTGCGGCGGCCTCGGCGGCCACCGCGCGCGCGAAAACATCCGGGTTGGGCTCGTCCGTGGTCAGCGCCGACAAGCCGCATGCGTAGCGCGTCCGTGAACTGGTCAGCGGCGTCCTCCCGCACTTCCTCCAACGCTGTTTTATGCGCGGCTGTTTTTACCAAGCTTCTGGCGCGCGGCGTCGAAGATATTGTTGCTTCCAATAGGCGTTTTGGCAATGGGGGCGAGGGGAGTGCGCCTTTGGCCTTGGCCATGACCGAAAGTACAATGATCCGCCTTTTCCGTCGCGCTGTTTTTTGTGCGTTGTGCGGTGTACGAATAACGCATGGCCGAAGCGCCAGCGGCGTGTCGGCAGGTGAGGACCAAGGTTGATACCCAGGGAGGGACCATGTCGGACGTTTCGTTTGTTGTGAACGGGAGGCGCGTCAGCGGCGTTGCCGAGGATCGAACGCTTCTGGTCCATTTCCTGCGCGAGAATCTCGGCCTTACAGGCACTCATGTCGGGTGCGATACCTCGCAATGCGGGGCCTGCGTCGTCCATGTCGACGGCAAGGCGGTGAAGTCCTGCACCATGCTTGCGGTCCAGGCGTCCGGCTCGAGCGTCGTGACGATCGAAGGTCTCGCCAACGGCGCCGACCTGCATCCGGTGCAGGCGGCCTTCAAGGAACATCACGGGCTGCAGTGCGGTTTCTGCACGCCAGGCATGATCATGACTGCGACCGACATGATCAACCGCCACCCCGAAGGCCTCGACGAGGCGACGGTGCGGGCCGAACTGGAAGGCAACATCTGCCGGTGCACCGGCTACCACAACATCGTCAAGGCGATCCTCGCCGCATCGAAGACGATGTCGAAGGGAGCCAAGGGCAAGGCGAAGCAGGCTGCGTGAAGAGTGAGCGGTAGAGTAGTGAGTGGTCAGTTGCCGGTCTGAACCGGCGGCGATCTTCACTATTCAGGTACTCGCTACTTCATACTCACCATTTCGGGAGGAATTTCTATGGGCATTGAAGGTGTTGGCGCTCGGGTCGCGCGCAAGGAAGACAAAAGATTCATCACCGGCGCCGGCCGCTATGTAGACGACATGGTGGTGCCCGGCATGAAGCATGCGGCCTTCGTGCGCAGCCCGCACGCGCATGCTCAGATCAAGAAGATCGACGTCAAGAAGGCGCAAGCCATGCCCGGCGTCATCGGGGTGCTGACCGGCAAGGAGCTCAAGGCCGATGGCATCGGTAACCTGATCTGCGGCTGGATGATCCACTCCAAGGACGGTTCGCCGATGAAGATGGGCGCATGGTCGCCGCTGGCCTTCGACAAGGTTCGCTATGTCGGCGACGCGGTCGTCATCGTCGTCGCCGAGACCAAGGGCCAGGCACGCGATGCGGCCGAAGCGGTCGAGATCACCTACAAGGAACTGAAGGCGGTCGTCGACGCCTCGAAGGCGATGGACAAGGGCGCGCCGCAGATCCACCCGGAGGCCGACAACAACCTGATCTTCGACTGGGACATCGGCAATGCCGACGAGACGGCGGCTGCCTTCAAGAAAGCATCCCATGTCGTCAAGATGGACATCATCAACAACCGGCTGGTTCCCAACGCCATGGAGCCGCGGGCGGCTCTTGGCCACTACGACAAGGCCGAGGATCACTACACCTGCTGGACCACGTCGCAGAACCCGCATGTCGCGCGGCTGGTGATGAGCGCCTTCTACAATGTAGCGCCGGAGAACAAGCTGCGTGTCATAGCGCCGGATGTCGGCGGCGGCTTTGGCTCCAAGATCTATATCTATCCCGAAGAGATCGTCTGCCTGTGGGCGTCGAAGAAGACCGGTGTGCCGGTCAAATGGGTAGCCGACCGCACGGAGAGCTTCCTCACCGACGCGCATGGCCGCGACCATCACACCCATGCCGAAATGGCCTTTGATGCGAACCACAAGATACTTGGCCTGAAGGTCGAGACCAAAGCCAATCTCGGCGCCTACATGTCGCTGTTCTCGTCGGCGACGCCGACCTACCTCTACGCGACGCTGCTGTCGGGCCAGTACAACATTCCGGCGATCCACGCCAATGTGAAGGCGATCTACACCAACACCGCGCCGGTCGACGCCTATCGCGGAGCGGGGCGTCCAGAAGCGACCTTCGTCATGGAGCGCATGATGGAAACCGCCGCTCGCCAGTTCGGCGTGTCGCCGGCCGAGTTGCGGCGCAAGAATTTCGTCACCTCGTTCCCGCACCAGACGCCGGTCATCATGTGCTATGACGCCGGCGACTATGCGGCTTCGCTCGACGCGGCCATGAAGGCTTCGGATTATGCCGGCTTTGCCAAGCGCAAGGCTGCTGCCGCCAAGAAGGGGCTGCTGCGCGGCATTGGTATGAGTTGCTACATCGAGGCCTGCGGTATCGCGCCGTCGGCGGCGGTAGGCAGCCTTGGCGCCGGCGTTGGTCTTTGGGAATCGGCGGAGGTGCGGGTCAACGCCGTCGGCACGATCGAGGTGCTGACCGGCTCGCACAGCCACGGCCAGGGCCACGAAACGACGTTCGCGCAGCTGGTCAACGAGCGTTTTGGCGTGCCGATAGATTCGGTTTCGATCGTCCATGGCGACACCGACAAGGTGCAGATGGGCATGGGCACCTACGGTTCGCGCTCGGGAGCGGTCGGCATGTCGGCCATCGTCAAGGCGCTCGACAAGGTGGAAGCCAAGGCCAAGAAGATCGCGGCTCATCTGCTCGAAGCAGACGAGGGCGATATCGTCATCGAGAATGGTGCGCTGAAAGTCGCCGGCACGGACAAGAACGTGCCGTGGTTCCAGATGGCGCTCGCCGCCTACACCGCCCACAATCTGCCCGGCGGCATGGAGCCCGGGCTGAAGGAGACGGCGTTCTACGATCCGTCGAATTTCACCTTCCCGGCGGGCTGCTACATCTGCGAGGTCGAGATCGATCCGGAAACCGGCCTGACCGAGATTGTTCAATTCGTTGCGGCCGACGATTTCGGCAACATCATCAACCCGATGATCGTCGAAGGCCAGGTGCATGGCGGACTGGCGCAAGGCATCGGCCAGGCACTGCTGGAAGGCGCCCACTATGACGCCAGCGGACAGCTGCTGACGGCGAGCTACATGGATTACACCATGCCGCGCGCCGGCGATCTGCCGTCGTTCACGGTCTCGACCTCGAACACCCCATGCCCGGGCAACCCGCTTGGGATCAAGGGCTGCGGCGAGGCCGGCGCCATCGGCTCGCCGCCGGCGGTGATCAACGCCATCACCGACGCCATCGGCATCGCCGATATCGCCATGCCCGCTTCGCCGTCCACCGTGTGGGCCGCGATCCGCGCCGCGACGAAGCACTGAGGAGGAACAAACATGTACTCGGTCAACTATCACCGTGCCGCCTCGGTCGCTGAAGCCGCCAAGCTTGTGAAGAGCGGCGACGCCAAGCTTTTGTCGGGGGGCATGACCTTGATCCCCGCCATGAAAACGCGTCTGGCGGCTCCTTCGGATCTCGTCGACCTCTCGCGCATCAAGGAACTGCATGGCGTCAAGGTGTCGGGCAAGACGGTCACCATCGGTGCCGCCACGACCCACTATGATGTCGCCAATGACGAGAAGCTGCGGAAGGCGTGTCCGGCGCTTGCCCATCTGGCGTCGCTGATCGGCGACCCGGCGGTGCGTTACAAGGGCACGATCGGCGGCTCGATCGCCAACAACGATCCGGCGGCGGACTATCCGGCGGCCCTGCTGGCGCTGGGCGCCACCATCGTCACCAACAAGCGCGAGATATCAGCCGACAAGTTCTTCAAGGGGCTGTTCGAAACGGCATTGAAGGACGGCGAGATCATCACCGCGGTCAGCTTCACCGCTCCGGCAAAGGCCGCTTACGAGAAATTCCGCAACCCGGCCTCGCGCTACGCGATCGTCGGCGTGTTCGTGGCCAAGGGCAAGGATGGCGTCAGCGTTGCCGTCACCGGCGCCGGCGATGACGGTGTCTTTCGCTCGAAGGAAATCGAGGCGGCCCTTGCGAAGAATTTCGACGCCGCATCGCTTGCCGGCGTCAAGGTGCCGGCCAAGAACCTGATGAGCGACATCCACGCTTCCGCCGACTATCGCGCAAATCTGATCGCGGTCATGGCCAAGCGCGCCGTGGCAGCCGCCAACGCCTGACACCGGCGCGTTTCATGGTTTCACGGAAAGGGGCCATGGCGGCCCCTTTTTCGTGGTGGCCTGTAGTGGCCACTTGCTGATGGATTCAGCCGCAGCGCAACATCCTTTGCTTGAAGCAATTCCGGGCCATACCGCCTGAAAACCGTGTCGGCGGCAATCTCGCACTTGCACAAATTTATATTGCACTGCAGTATGGACGGGGGCGGGAATGCGAGCCGGGTTCGGAATGCGTACCGCCGTGCCCTTTCGCATGCCAATGCGAAAGGATCGGCATGTCCGAAATTTCCGCGACCCACATGGTTCCGTCCCGGGCCGTCGTAGACAGATCGGCCAGGACAAGGTTGGCCTATCTCGATGGCTGGCGCGGCCTGTCGATCGCCCTGGTGTTGATCGGCCATTTTTTCCCGGTCCCCGGAATCAACCTCGGGGTGCTCGGCGTCGAGTTCTTCTTCGTGCTCAGCGGCCGGCTGATGGCCGAGATCCTTTTCATCGAACGGTATCCGCTGAAGAAGTTCTTCAAGCGCCGTTTCTCGCGCATCTATCCGGCGCTCCTGGTCTTCGTCATCATTGCCATGATCGCGCTGTCCGGCACATTCATCGCCTTCAAGTGGAAGGCGGCGCTGACGGCGCTGACATTCACCTACAATTACG
The DNA here is from genome assembly GCF_013170705.1 of Mesorhizobium loti. Lineage (NCBI taxonomy): Bacteria > Pseudomonadati > Pseudomonadota > Alphaproteobacteria > Hyphomicrobiales > Phyllobacteriaceae > Mesorhizobium > Mesorhizobium loti. The sequence goes on from NZ_CP033334.1 coordinate 4,141,694, forward strand.
CGGGCATCCTCGTCACCCGCGCCGGGGCGCTTGACCATATCTGGTCGCTCTGTGTCGAGGAGCATGCCTATGTCATCCTGGCGCTGATCAGCGCCACGGTCGTCAGCCGCGACCGCGTCCTCCCATTGCTGGTAGCGCTGGCCTTGCTTGCCATGGCCAATGGCGCGGTGTCGTACTGGGTCTTCAACCTGGACTACGAGGCCACTTACTGGCGCACGGATGTGCACATCGCATCAATCCTGCTGTCGGCGTCCATCTGCCTGCTCAAGGCCGAGGGCAGGCTGCCGGACGTGCTGAAAGGGCCTTATGTCGCCCTTGCAGCGGCGGTTGGCGCGGTTTTCCTGTTCGTGGACCCGGTGCCGACGCCGATCCATTATCTCCTGGCCACGCCCCTGCTGGCGCTGGCCGTCAACGCGCTCGATTTCAGCAACCGGCTTTTTTCCGGTCTGCTGTCGTCCTGGCCAATGACGACATTGGGCCTGTGGTCATATTCGCTCTATCTGTGGCAGCAGCCATTCTACAAATTCGTCTATGAGCAAGGCAGCAACCCCTGGCCGATGCTGGCCGGCGCCTTTGCCTGCGCGCTCTGCAGCTACTACCTCATCGAGCGCCCGGCGCGCGAATGGCTCAACCGCAACTGGTGAGTACGGCAACGCAGTTGCGGCGGAGCGGACATGGTGACTGCAACCGGCCGGCCAAATTTCGTGTTGCGGTCAAGCGAAGCCGGAAGGCGTTCCTGGCGGCCGCCGGGGCTAGCGGCATGCTTCGCACCAACCGTTAAGCGTCCACCTTCACCTGCGCTCCCCCGTTAACCGCTCGGAAACCATGTCCTTGCGCGACCGGCGGAGGAGTGGTTTGATTTTGGCGGGGGTTCTTTTGAAGCCAATCCTGAACAGAGCATGGCGCGAGCGACTGACCTTGGTCATCGTCGTCTACGCGATGAGTGCCCTGGTCGCATGGGCATTGAGCGTGGCGGCGGCCAGCATGGTGCCGGCGCGCGCATCGTTCGTGGCGAGGATATTCGGCGAATGCCTGATTGACGGTCTTATCTGGCCGGTCCGACTGGCGCGGCTATGATTTGGTCGTTGCAGATCCTTCGCTTTGTCGCGGCGCTGATGGTGGTCTACTCCCATTCAGTGAAGATCGCCATCGAGGTGACGAGATCGAATGGCCTTTTGCCCCTGAGCGTACAGATGGTCGGACGGGCCGGTGTCGATATCTTCTTTGTCATTTCCGGCGTCATCATCAGCCGGGTATCGATCGGGTTGTCGTGGCAGGAATTCGCGTGGCGGCGACTCCGTCGCGTTGTCCCGATCTATTTCGTCGCCTGCATTCCAACGGTTGTGATCGCGGCCAAGGATGGCTTCGGCTGGCGCGATGTGCTCGCCACATTCCTGCTTTGGCCGGCGACCGACGTAATGACAGCGCCCCTGTTGACGGTCGCATGGACCCTTTGTTTCGAAACGCTGTTCTATGCTGCGGCAACCCTGGTGCTCTGGAACCGAAACGCGCTCTATGTCCTGCTCGGACTATTCATCGGCGCGATGCTGCTTCGCCCGATGGGTCCGGTGTTCCAGTTCCTCGGCAACCCGATCATTCTGGAATTTCTGCTCGGTGTCGCTATCGCTCGATTGCCGGAGTGGCGATCGGCCAGATGGGCTATAGTCGTTGGCGCGGGGATGATCGTGCTGGCCGGCCCAATCGGGTTCGCCACCTCGGGCGATCCTATCGACTATCTGGTTGGCGTTGGCGTAGGACCGCGGCTGCTGATCTACGGCATCCCGGCAGCGTTGATCGTGTATGGGACGATGCAAATCAAGGCTGGCCCTAGTTTCTGGACTGCGCAAGGCGACGCCTCATATTCGCTTTACCTCACGCACATCCTGATCCTGTTGACCCTACTGCAATTCTGGCTTGCTTTCCCGATCGCCCCGGACCTGATCATCATCCTGTCGACGCTCGCCTGTGTGCTCTTTGGATGGGCGGTTCACACCAGGGTCGAGAAGCCGCTTTTGAATGCGCTTCGGGGTCAGCGTGAGAAGACTCTGAGGCCCGCTTAGATCAACCGGCGGAGATATTCAGAGCGGTGCCGATCGCGCCAGCTTGGCATCGCGGTTCCCCTGGTTGGCGGAACGGCTATCTTAGTTGTCGCTTTTTTATGTGGCCAGCGCCAGCGGATCAGGCGACGATCCGCCTGACGTAGTAGCGCACGGCTTTCTTGCCGCCATGGATGACCGCGTCGCCGACTTCGGCGAAACCGAGAGCGGCGTGGAAGGCATCCGAGGCCGGGTTGGGCGGGTCGATGTTGACCTCGCAGGTGACCAGCGCGTAGCCGGCGCGCTCGGCATGGTCGAACAGATCCTGATAGAGCCGGCGCGCGTGGCCGCGGCCCCTTGCGTGCGCCGCCACGACCACGCGGTCGACATAGATGAAGCGTTCGTAGCGTTCGCGGAACCAGACGAAGTTCGGGCTGTCGTAGTTCGCGTCCTGGTCGAAGGTCATGATGAAGGCTTCGAGATCGCCGATGCGCCGCGCGTAGAATGCCTCGCCAAGCAGGAACGACAGCCGCTCGGCTTCGAGCCAGGAGAGTTCCGCCGCGTGTTCGGTGTTGAGCGCCAGTATGGCCGCTTCGTTGTCCTGCGCTATGCGGTCTATCGGAGAGGTCATGCCTTGGCCGCCGCGATCGTCGCTGCCACCAGCGGTGTGTCGGTCAATGTGTTGCGGTATTCGCGGTCGAGATCGGAGCCGCCCATGCCGACCTTGGGATTGCGGTAACCCATGGCGCTTGGCACATCCTTCAGCGCCGCGAAATGCATCTCCGCCAGGCCGGTCTTTTTGCGCACCTCGGCGATGTTGGCGAGATCGAGCCCGCCGCAGCCGAGGATGATTATGCGGTCGCCCGCTTGCCGCACCAGATCGGCCAGCAATGGCAGGCCTTCGATCGCGGTGTCTCGCTGGCCGCTGGTCAGCACGCGGCCGACCTTGCAGCGGATCAGCGCTTCCAGCGCCTCGCTGGGATCGCGTGTCATGTCGAAGGCGCGGTGGCAGGTCACATTCAAGGACCCGGCAGCCCGCGTCAGCTCGCCCATGCGCTTCTCGTCGATGGTGCCGTCGGGGTTCAGGCAGCCGAACACCACGCCGGCCACGCCGAGATCACGCAGCGCCGCGACGTCGGCGAGCATCGAGCCGTATTCGGTCTCGCTGTAGAGAAAATCGCCACCGCGCGGCCGCACCATGACATGAAACGGCACCGTCGCCTGGTCCAGGGCCGCGCGCACCGTGCCCAGGCTCGGTGTGATGCCGCCTTCGACCAGGCTGGCGCACAGTTCGACCCGATCGGCGCCGGCAGCCTGCGCCGCGAGCAGGCCATCGATGCCTTCGACACATATTTCGATCAGCGGTGGGCGGGGTTGTGTGGTCAAGGGGCGATCCTGTCCATGATGGTGGCAATGCCCTAGCACCCGAGCGGCTGACGCGAAAGCGTGAACGAAACAAAGCCATTTGGACCAGGCGCCATTTCCCGGCTTGACAGTCTTATAACCGTGTAGTTATGAATTAAACCCATAGCTGAAGGGTTATCGATTGATCGTCAGCGATGCGGCGGCAGCCGAAAATCCCATCGAGTCGAAGCTGGATGCGCGGCATCCCGGCTCGGCAAGACATGCCCGCGAAATGCCTTCAATGGAGAAAGACAATGCAAGCTCGAATCAAGAACCCGGTCATGCTCATCCCGGGCGCCCTGCAAGCGCTGCTGGCCCTGGACAAGTCGACGGAGGCGGTCGACCTGCCTTATGTGACGCGCAAGCTCATTCATCTGCGCGCCAGCCAGATCAACAATTGCGCCGTCTGCGTTGACATGCACGCGCGCGAACTGAAAAAGGCCGGTGAAAAGGACGAGCGCATCTTTGCGCTGGCCGCATGGCGGGAGACGCCGTACTTCAGCGAAGCCGAGCGGGCGGCCCTGGCGCTGGCCGAGGCAGGCACAAGGCTCGCCGACCGCCCGGACGCCGTGCCGGACGATGTCTGGGACGAAGCCGCCAGGCACTATGATGAAAAGGCGCTTGCCGCCCTGGTTGTCCAGATCGCCTTGATCAACGCCTTCAATCGGCTGAACGCGACGACTCGTCAGATGGTCGAAAGCTGGAGCTGAGCGCTCTTTGAAACGCTTGGGCAGGGTGGTGTCCGCGACGGCGGGGGAAAGCGGATTGCTTTTCCGCTTTTCAGGCATGGGCGGCTACTGCCGCAATTCCGTATTCTTGGCGCCTTCCTCGACCTGATCGATCACCAGCAGCTTGACCGGGCCATCGCCGATATTGGTGGCTTGATGCCACTGCCCGATCATTTCGATGATGAAATCGCCTGTCTTGTAGGTGTTGCTGTTGCCGGTCTCGACATTGGTCACCTTCAGCGTTCCGGCCTCGACATAGGCATAGCGCGGGAAGGGGTGCCGGTGCACCGGCAAGGTCGCACCCGGCGCGATATCATAGGTCGATACCAGCACCTGCACATTCTTTTGCGGCAGCGTGATCGGCTGGCCGGACGCGGTTGTCGTGCGCGATGCAAGCGGTGTCACCACGACAGGCGTGCCGCTGCTGTCGAGTGCGAGAGCACAATTTGCATAAAGTGCGGCTGCGGACAGCAGCGCCGATGCCAGGATCTTCCGCATGATTCCTCCCTGAACCGACGCATCTATCGCGCGGCGGACAACCGCGCGCAAGCGCCGCCAGACGTTGGCGGATATTCCGGATCGGGCCTTTGGAAATGCCGGCGCGCCGGAGCCGACGAAGCAGAGAATTACGAGTCGGCTACCGACGACATCGACCCGCGCTGTTGAAGGCGCGCCGAGCAAAGCGGATGGCCATCGTCTCCGCCAAGAAGGATCACCGTATCTTGCCGTTCAACGCCTCGCGCAGGGCGAAGACGCGCGTGACCTCAGCCATGTTTTCCGTGCCCCAGATGCATAGCGGCACGAGGGCCTCTGCCAGGCTGAGGCCGAGCGGGGTCAGACTGTAATCCACCCGAGGAGGGATCTCCTTGTAGTCGGTCCGCTTCACGAGGCCGTCGGTCTCCAGCTCCTTGAGCTGCTGGATCAGCATCTTGTCGCTCACGCCGCGCACGGCTCGTCGCAACGCGCCATAGCGGATGGGGCCGCCCTGCGCGAGGAAATACAGGATCAGCGGCTTCCACTTGCCCGCGATGACTCTCAGGGTGGCATCGAGGCCGCAGGTGAAGCCTGGCAATGTCGGCGTGCAATTCTGGGCCGACGAGAGAATCTCGATCGGCGACGAGGTTGGGTCTGGGCGATCTAACGACATCCCATAGTACTTACCAAAAGGTGCATACTTGTCAATAGGTGGGTATGTCGCCAAGTCTGTGTAACCTCAATGAAGGAGCACATCATGAGCAGACTACAGGGTAAGACGGCCGTGGTGACGGGCGGCGGAAGCGGCATCGGATTTGGCGCCGCCAAACGGTTCGTCGATGAAGGCGCATTCGTCTACATCTTCGGGCGGCGGCAGAAGACGCTCGACGCGGCCTTGGAGCAGCTGGGCCCCAATGCGAGGGCGGTGGGCGGGTCCGTAACCGATCAGGCTGACCTCGATCGGTTGTACGAGACGGTGAAGGCGGAGCGGGGCGGCCTCGACATCCTGCTCGCCAACGCCGGGACCGGAGCGTTCGCGCCGCTCGGCGAGATCACGACCGAGCACTACGACCGGATCTTCGATCTGAATGTAAAGGGGCTGGTTTTCACGGTGCAGAAGGCTCTGCCGCTGATGGGCGAGGGGGCGTCGATCATCCTGACAGGTTCCAGCACGGGCGTGATGGGGACCCCGGCGTTCAGCATTTACAGCGCAACGAAGGCGGCTGTCCGCAATCTGGCGCGTAGCTGGGCGCTGGACCTCAAGGGGACGGGCATCCGCGTCAACGTCCTGTCGCCGGGACCGACCACGACGGAGCTGGCACTGGAAGTGCTGGGCGACGAAGGCATAGCCGCTCTGGGGGCCAGCACGGTCCTCGGGCGGATGGGCGATCCGTCGGAAACCGGCGCCGTGGCCGCCTTTCTTGCATCCTCGGACAGCAGTTTCATGACCGGCGGCGAGGTGTTCGTCGACGGAGGCTTGGCGCAAGTCTGAGCTGCCAAGCGGCTGAGCGCGAGGGCTTCGGCGATCGAGTTCGAAGCCCTCGACGCGCCACGTGGGCTTGTCTCGACGGAATGGCGCGCGACGGCTCTCCCCGCGGCAAGCAGCCGGCCAGACCGGCTGCAGGTCCGATTTGCAGCGGGGCCCAGACCCGACACCCGGCATCAACTCACGACACGCCGCGACGGTCGATCCCGCGCGCTGGCGAGGCTGGCGGAGGCCTAACGCCTCACTTGAGGATGAAGTAGAGCGGGACGAGAATCGCGAATGCCGCGACAGCGGCGAGAAACAGGTCTGTGGTCATGAGCCCCCGCTCGGAATTCCATGACCATCTCCCACATTTAATTTGGCTAAAATGCAAGGCGTCACATCGCCTCGATAGGAACGGAAGCGGGAGTTCGAAGTTTACTGATCGCTAATGCAACCTTGTGCGGAGGTGGCAAATGGAAACAGCGGTTGGACCCGACACAGTCGACGTGGCCATGGTGGTCGAGACGATGCTGGGTGAACATGACCTCCAATCCATGGCCGAATTTATCGAATTGCTGCGCCAAAGGACTGGAACGCAACGTTCTGATGCGGATCTGAAAGCTCTGATCTTGAAGAAGGCGGCAGTGCTTGGTGTCGTTGTAGAGTGAGACGCCTGACGTTTCGGGTAACGGTGAGTACCCTGAAAACTGGTCGATTCTCTCGCGCCGGCACTGGATTGTTGCCCAAGGCAGAGCTTGGCACTGTTGTGTGCGCTAAAATATCACAAGTGCATGGAAATGATTGGCTCCCCGGGCCGGATTCGAACCAGCGACCAACCGGTTAACAGCCGGTTGCTCTACCACTGAGCTACCGGGGAACGGAGGCTCTTTCAGCAAGTGGCGCAGCCTATAGCAAACCCCTTTCGGCTTTGCAAAGAAGCATTTCGTATTTTTCCGAGACTTTTTCGCGCGGCGGTTTCTCGCAATCGCCGGTGTCAGTCCTCATATTAGCCGTCTTGGCGACGGGCGCGGAACCGATAGGGCTGTCGCGGCTTTCGTAAACTGACATTGTCGAGCCACCAGATGGGCAGCCATTCGCGATGACGGCAGCAGACGAAAACCGGATACCGGCACGAAAGATCTCGATTTTCGGGCGCGAATTCACCATGCCGCAATCGCGGGGCCTCAGAATCACGATCGGCATTCTTTTGACCATCGGCGGCATTCTCGGGTTTCTGCCGATTCTTGGCTTCTGGATGGTTCCGATCGGACTGCTGGTGCTTTCTTATGAATTCGCCATGGTGCGGCGCCATCGCCGTCGCCTCGTCGTCTGGTGGGAGCGGCGGCGGCGTCCGGACTGAACGTCGCCACCAGCCGTGTCCTTGATCGGGTCTTGCAGGCGCGTCATGCCCTTGTTCGAGTTTCGGATTTTCGCGAATCCGCTCGTCGGTCCGCACTTCTTTCCAGGTCCTCGCGGATTTCCCTGAGAATGGCGGCGGCCGAGGCGAGGCGCGCGCGGTCACGCGGTGAAAGCTTGGCGGCGCCGTCTATCGCAAGGCAGTCGATGGCATGCCGCAGCAATGCGTCGCATCCCGATCGCGACAAGCCGTCCCAGGCGTTCATTCCGTTGTTCGGGCTTGCAGACCGCATGGAACAGTCCTCCCGTTTCCCAACGGCGGCCGGGGCGTGGAGTTTCGCGTGATCTGCTGTTATACCTAATGCCATGCTAATATGCGTCGTGGTCATCGCGGCCGCGACGCTCGATACGGGGGTAAGGATTCATTCAGAGGAAACCGCGAGGAATGCATGGAGGCCGCTTGACGCCATTTTCGCCGCAACCTATTGGAACCGGGTGGAACGCCGGGAGCAATGAGGCCTCGTGGCGGAGTGGTTACGCAGAGGACTGCAAATCCTTGCACCCCGGTTCGATTCCGGGCGAGGCCTCCAATGCCCCAGGCTCCCGCGCACAAGCGCCGGGGGCTGAAGTTCCAGTCGAAATGAGCCGCGTTCTTGACGCGGCAAGCGGATTGGTTGGGACATGAGCGCTGATTTCTCCGAGCTTCGCGTCAAGATGGTCGACGGCCAGGTTCGCACCACCGACGTGACCAGCGCCCCGTTGCTGGAAGCCTTGCTTTCCGTACCGCGCGAGCTCTTCGTCGGCGACCAACAGCGCGATCTCGCCTATATCGATGAGGACATCCGCATCGGCGGCGGCGCCGATGGCGCGCGCTATCTCATGGAAGCATCGCCGCTGGCCAAGCTGATGCAACTGGCCGAGATCAACCCGACCGATTCGGTGCTCGATGTCGGCAGCGGCAGCGGCTATGCCTCGGCCATCCTGTCGCGGCTGGCGAGATCCGTCGTTGCGCTCGAAAGCGATTCGGTGTTGGCGCAAACCGCGGCGTCGACCCTTTCCCGCCTGGGCTGCGGCAATGTGACCGTGGTCCAGGGCGCGCTGGCGCAAGGTCACGCGGCCAAGGCCCCCTATGACGTCATCTTCATCGGCGGCAGTGTCGAGAAAGTGCCGGCGCCGCTGCTCGATCAGCTCGCCGATGGCGGCCGACTCGTCGCGGTCGAAGGGCAGGGTAATGCCGGCGTGGCGCGACTTTTTTTCAAGGCTGGGGGGGTTGCAACCGGGAGACGGGCATTTAATGCGGCAATTAAGCCACTACCCGGATTCGAACGTGAGCATGCTTTCGAATTCTGAATGGTTTGGCCTTGCAGCAAAGGCTTTGTCATGGTCGCTTGCATTTGAACAATCGTTGCTGATCCCGGACTGGGGGCACTTTGGGACCGAGCGACAGGGAACATCGAAACACGTCACTCCGGCTACTCTAGCGAGAAGCTGGCGCGGCGCGGTTCCCATGGAAAACGAATGAGGGATATACCCGTGCCGTCTGTATCCAAGATCCTTTTTGCCGCTGTCCTTGTTTCCGCGACCGCGCTGTCTCCACTGACCGCCTCCGCGGAAACCATCACCGGCGCCCTCGCCAAGGCCTATCAGTATAATTCCTCGCTGAATGCCTCCCGTGCCGGCGTGCGCGTCACCGATGAAGGCGTGGCCATCGCCAAGTCCGGCTGGCGCCCAACCATCGCCGGGTCCGCCGACGCCAACTATGTGAACACGCGCGCCAGCGGTGCCAACAGCAAGACGTCGTCGGCCAGCGTCGGCATCACCATCAACCAGACCCTGTTCGACGGCTTTCAGACCAGGAACAATGTGGCGGCCGCGGAATCCCAGGTGAAGGCGTCGGTGGAGAGCCTGCGCAACACCGAAGAGAACACGCTGTTCAGCGCGGCCACGGCCTATATGGATGTGATCCGTGATCGGCAGATCGCCGTGCTGACCGAACAGAACCTGCAGTTCCTGACCGAACAGGCGCGCGCCGCGCGCTCGCGTTTCGAGGTTGGCGAGGGCACGCGCACCGATGTCGCCCAGGCCGACGCGTCGCGCGCCTCGGCGGTGGCCTCGCTCAGTGCCGCCCGTGCGCAGGCGCTGGCGAGCGCTGCAACCTATCACCAGGTGGTCGGCGACGAGCCGGGCAAGCTCAAGCCCGCTTCGCCATTGGGGAAACTGTTGCCGGCGAGCCTCAATTCGGCGATTGCCATTGGTTCGGCCGAACATCCGGCCATCCTCGCCACCCAGCATCTGGTCGACGCGGCCGCGTTTTCGGTGAAGTCGGCGGAAGGCGCGCTGTTGCCGCAGCTTTCCGCATCGGCCGGCATCTCGGATGACTATCTCAACCGCAATCCGAATGTCGGAACGAACGGCAATTCGACGTCGGCCAATATCGGCGCGACGCTGACCATTCCGATCTATTCGGGCGGGCGGACATCGGCGGTGGTGCGGCAGAACAAGGAATCGCTTGGCCAGGCCCGCATCCAGGTCGATGTCAGCCGTGACCAGGTGCGCCAGGCCGTTGCCACCGCATGGTCGCAATACACCGCCGCCCAGCAGAGCGTCTCCGCCAACAAGCAGGTGATCGATGCCGCGCAACTGGCTCTGAACGGCGTCATCGAGGAGCGCAATGTCGGCCAGCGCACCACGCTCGACGTGCTCAACGCGCAGGCCGCCGTCATCACCGCCAAGATCAACCAGGCCAATTCCGAACACGATGTGGTCGTGGCAAGCTATGCCATCCTGTCGGCGATGGGCCGCCTGTCGGTCGACCGGCTTGGCTTGCCGGTGACCAAGTACAAGCCCGAAGAGCACTACAACGCCGTCAAGGACAAGTGGATCGGCGTGCGGACGCCGGATGGCCGATAAGGCCATCGGCTGGAATTCTCGCCTTCCGCCGGGACGGGATTTTTTGAAAACCCCGTCCGGCTTTTTTCGGCTTCACGCTCTAATCTGTTGAAATCCCACGTGTCCCCAGATTGGGGATTCTCGTTCGGCGATCCGTCGGTTACGCTGTCGCCATGATTCGAATCCGGCTTTGCCGGAGTGGAAATCTGCAGGGTCACCAGGGCGGCGGATGTGACGATGGCAACGGCAAGCAGCGCACAGCGCGAACCTTCCATGGAAGAGATACTGGCTTCCATCAGGAGGATCATCGAGGATAGCGATAACGGCCGCAAGCAGCCGGGCGAGACCGATGAGCTGCGGCAGGACCTGGAGCCGTCGCCGGGCGAAGCTCCGGCGGCGGACGTCGATGCGTTTCGCGCCGAACTGCATGCTGCCCCCGAAGTCAGGACGCAGGTCGCGCTCGCGGAAGTCCGGGCACCGTCGCCAGAGCCGGTGATCGCGCGCATGGAATCGCAGACGCGCGCCGATCCCGTTCCGGCCAGGCCTTCGATGACGCTTGCGGAGGTCAGTGCCAGGGTCGCCGCCGAGCCGGCGCCTGCCGCCAGGATCGACGCGCCAGCGGCGCCAGAGGCCAGCGCGACAAGCGATAGCATCGTTGCCGATTGGCGGCGCGAGATCGCCGCGGTTGGAGAGCAGGCGAAGGCGATGCCGGACAGGAGCATCCGCAAGCCCGTTGCCCAGCCCGAGGCCCCGGCGAGCGAATCGGTGGTTGAGGGCGCGTTCGGACAGCCTTCTTCAAGCGACGCTTCGGCCGGCGCCGCTCAGGCATATGCGGCGACAAATGAAGCGCCTTCGGCTCGTCCGGCAATTCTTTCCGAACACACGGGCCGGCAGGTCGCCGCGGCCTTTGGCGAGCTGTCCGATGCCTTTGCCAGCCGCAGCAAGAAAACGTTCGACGAGATGGCCGAGGAGATGCTGCGGCCGATGCTGCAGGACTGGCTGGACAACAATCTGCCGACGCTGGTGGAGCGCCTGGTGCGCGAAGAAATCGAGCGCGTCGCACGCGGCGCGCAGTAATCTCCTCCAACGATCATTTTCGAAACGCCGCCATGAGGCGGCGTTTTTGCCGATGAGGTCAGCCCGCGCTGGTCGCGAAGCAGACAAGGTTGCCGTCGGGATCCGTGACGATGAACGTGCGGGCCCCCCAGGGTTCGGTCCGCAATGTCTGATGGAACGGGGCCGTGGCCTTCTGATACTCCAGAAACAGAGCCTTGATGTTGTCGACGACGATCGTCGCCGCCAGCAGGTCATCGGTCGAATTGGCGGCGAGTGGAGGCTTGTCGACATGGCGCAGGTTGAGCCGTGCGCCATCGCGAATGATTTGGGCGTAGAAGGGCGGCTCGCCATATGTGAAGCGCGTCTCGAAGCCAAGCTTTTCCCGATAGAAATTACAGGCCGCTGCGATGTCACAGACAAAGAGCTGTGGCTCGGCAAAGGCGAGATGCGGTTTTGCGGCGTCTGTTGCTGCATGATCGGTCACGGTTTGAAGGCCTTCCTTCAGCGCCTGCCAGCTCTCGAAACCTGACTTCCTGGCGACGAGTTCCTGGGCATCGGTCAGCTTGAAGTCGTGATCGAGGATTTGGCTGTCGCTGAAATGGCGAAATCGCGGCAAGAGCCATCCAATCACAGCGGCGACGGGGTAATACCGCTCGCGGTGCCATTTGAGATAGAGCTTGGCCTGTTTCTTGTGGTGTTCGAGAGTCGGCATGGGCGCACTGTGGGGTTGAGGTGGCGTAGGCGGGCAATGCCCCTCCGGCCGGAAGCCGATGCGCCCTACAGCAGCACCGACAAGGTATTGCCGGGACGGCCGCGGGTCAAGGCGCGGTGCCGTGCAGCATGGCTCCCGTTGAAATGAACACCGCCGCGCCTATCTGCTTCTCATGAACCGAAGCGGCCCTTGCGGTTGACTTGGCCAAGACCTTCCGATTTACACCGAACCAGCAAAAATCCCGACAGCGCGGACCGTTTTCCCATGCTTGAAAAGACCTACGACGCAAAGACCGTCGAGCCGAAGATCGCCAAAGTGTGGGAAGAGGCCGACGCGTTTCGCGCCGGCGCCGGCGCCGAGGAGGGGGCCGAGGCCTTCACCATCGTCATCCCGCCGCCCAATGTCACCGGCTCGCTGCATATGGGCCATGCGCTGAACAACACGCTGCAGGACATATTGATCCGCTTCGAGCGCATGCGCGGCAAGAACGTGCTGTGGCAGCCGGGCATGGACCATGCCGGTATCGCCACGCAGATGGTGGTCGAGCGCCAGCTGATGGAAAGGCAGATCCATCGCCGCGACCTGACGCGTGAGGAATTCATCGAGAAGGTTTGGGAGTGGAAGGCCGAATCCGGCGGCGCCATCTTCAATCAGCTGAAGCGGCTCGGCGCCTCGGCCGACTGGTCCCGCGAACGCTTTACCATGGATGAAGGCTTGTCCAAGGCCGTGCTTGAAGTCTTCGTCACCCTCTACAAGGAAGGCCTGATATACAAGGACAAGCGCCTTGTGAACTGGGACCCGAAACTCTTGACCGCGATCTCCGACCTCGAGGTCGAGCAGCAGGAGGTCAACGGCAACCTCTGGCATTTCCGCTACCCGATCGAGGGCGAGACCTTCGACCCGGAAAATCCGAAGACCTTCATCACCGTGGCGACGACACGGCCCGAAACGATGCTGGGCGACACGGCCGTCGCGGTGCACCCGGACGACGAGCGGTACCGGCATCTGGTCGGCAGAAACGTTGTGCTGCCGATCGTCGGCAGAAAAATCCCCGTCGTGGCGGACGAATATTCCGATCCGGAAAAGGGTTCGGGCGCGGTCAAGATCACGCCAGCGCATGATTTCAACGACTTCGAGGTCGGCAAGCGTCACAAATTGCCGGCGATAAACATCCTGACCGTCGAAGCCGCCATCAAATTGAAGGACAATGAGGACTTCCTCGCCGGCCTCCAGGTCACGCCGGAACGCCAGGCTGTCTGGGCCGAGCTTGAAGGGCTCGACCGTTTCGTCGCGCGCAAGAAGATCGTCGAGCTGATGGAAGCCGGCGGCTTCCTCGACAAGGTCGAGCCGCATCGCCATGCCGTGCCGCATGGCGACCGCGGTGGTGTGCCGATCGAACCGTTCCTGACCGAGCAGTGGTATGCCAATGCCGCCGAACTCGCGAAGCCGGCCATTGCCTCTGTGCGCGAGGGCCGCACCAACTTCGTGCCGAAAAACTGGGAAAAAACCTATTTCGACTGGATGGAGAACATTCAGCCCTGGTGCATTTCGCGTCAGCTGTGGTGGGGTCACCAGATACCGGCGTGGTACGGGCCGGACGGACGCGTCTTCGTCGAGAAGTCGGAGGAAGAGGCGCTGAGTGCGGCTATCGAATACTATCTGGCGCTTGAAGGCCCGTGGAAGGCCTGGGTCGAGGACAAGTTGGAGAACTTCAAGCCCGGCGAGATCCTAACCCGCGACGAGGACGTGCTCGATACCTGGTTCTCCTCGGCACTTTGGCCGTTCTCAACTTTGGGCTGGCCGGACCAGACGCCTGAACTGAAGACGTATTACCAGACCGACGTGCTGGTGACCGGCTTCGACATCATCTTCTTCTGGGTTGCCCGCATGATGATGATGGGCCTGCACTTCATGGACGAGGAGCCGTTCCATACCGTCTATGTGCACGCGCTGGTTCGCGACAAGAACGGCGCCAAGATGTCGAAGTCGAAAGGTAACGTCATCGACCCGCTCGACCTCATCGACGAGTACGGCGCCGACGCGCTGCGTTTCACGCTGGCGGTGATGGCGGCACAGGGGCGCGACGTGAAGCTCGATCCGGCACGCATCGCCGGCTATCGCAATTTCGGCACCAAGCTGTGGAACGCAACGCGCTTCGCCGAGATGAACGAAGTCGCCCGCAATGACGATTTCTGGCTGAACGATGCCAAGCTGGCGGTGAACCGCTGGATCCTGACCGAACTGACACGCGCTGCGCGCGAGGTCACGGACGGCATCACCTCATACCGCTTCAACGAAGCGGCCGGGGCGGCCTACCGCTTCGTCTGGAACCTGTTTTGCGACTGGTATCTCGAGCTGCTGAAACCGGTGTTCATGGGCACGGACGAGGCGGCCAAGGCCGAAAGCCGCGCCTGCGTAGCCTTCGTGCTCGACGAGATCTACAAGCTTCTGCATCCGATGATGCCGTTCATGACGGAAGAGCTGTGGGCGCAGACGGCGGGCGAGGGCAAGGAGCGCGAGTCGCTGCTTTGCCACGCCGCCTGGCCGGCGCCGGATTTCGAGGACGCGGATGCCGCCGCCGACATCAACTGGCTGGTCGACCTCGTCTCTGGCATCCGCTCGGTGCGCTCGGAGATGAATGTGCCGCCGGCGGCCATCGCGCCGCTGGTCGTGGTCGGCGCCAACGATCTCACGCGTGAGCGGCTGGTTCGCGAGGACTCGGCGATCAAGCGGCTGGCGCGTGTCGGTGACATCTCGCTCGCCGATGCGGCGCCCAAGGGCGCGGCGCAGATCGTGCTCAACGAGGCGACGATCTGCCTGCCGCTTGGCAGCTTGATCGATCTCGCCGCCGAGGCCACGCGGCTGCAGAAGGAACTGGCCAAGGTCACAGAGGAAATCGCGCGCTTGCACAAGAAGCTGTCCAACGAACGGTTCGTTGCCAGCGCGCCGGCCGAGATTGTCGAGGCCGAGCGCGAAAAGCTCGCCGAATACCGCGATGCGCAGGACAAGCTTTCGGTGGCTTTGACCAGAGTTCGCGACGCCGGTTGAAGGACAGATTCGTGCAGGCCATGAGGGGTGTGCCCAAACGTCAGCTGCCTCGAAAACAGGCATTCCGCTACGTTAATTTTGACGTAAACGGAAACTTTGCGTCCATTGTTGCCATAATGTAACAATGGGGCCATAGCCCCCTTAAAAGTGGCTGTCTTTGAGCCTTTTGGGGCGAATTTTGGTTATTTTCTGTTCGGACAGGCACGCCTCGATCCGTTTTTCGGCCTTACGGTGCTTATCTGCATTTTGTCGAAAGTGCGTTCGCCGAGCATGTACATGTACGCCCGCTAATTCGTTGTTGCGCCGTTAACCTGAATTGGTTCTAGCTTGATGCACTCGAATTCGGGGAGGACATTCATGACCAATCTGCGACTGAAAGCGCTACTGGGGGCGGGGTGCTTTTCACTTGCTTTGATGGGCTCGGCGCACGCTGGCGGCTTTTCGCGCGGCACGGCTGATACCGATATTCTTTTTGAAGACGGCAATTTCAACATGCGCACCAGCGTGACCTATGTCGCGCCCACGCGAAAATATTCGGTGGACCAGCTCAATCCCAATTTGGTGGGCGTGAACTATTCCGACAGCTACGCTGTCCCTTCGGCCGCGGTAAAATTCAAGCTGTCGGACAACCTGTCTTGCGCAGGTACCTACACAGAGTCTTATGGTGGCGGAGCGACATGGCCCTCGCCGAGTGGGACTCTTGCCAAGCTGAGAGAAAATTTCACAATCTACGAAGGTGCTGTCACCTGCGGCATAAAATTCGATTTGAGCAAAGGTCGCATTTGGATACTCGGTGGCGTCTACCATGAGGATGTTGACTACAACCTTCTTGCGGTCGCAGGATTGCTTGATGTCGGTCTGAAAGACAGCAATGTGGGGTGGCGTGCAGGCGTTGCTTACGAGATCCCCGAGATCGCGTTACGCGCCCAGCTGATGTATCGCTCAGGTGTGTCCATCGACGCGTCCGGGTCGGCGGTCGCAAGTCCAGCTCTGATTCCATTCCCGGTCCCAGGGCCGGTCACGGTGGACGCGACGGGTGACACGAAGTTCCCGCAGTCGCTGGAGTTCAAGGCTCAGACCGGTGTCGCACCAGGCTGGTTGGTCTATGGCAGTG
Organism: Mesorhizobium loti; assembly: GCF_013170705.1. NCBI lineage: Bacteria > Pseudomonadati > Pseudomonadota > Alphaproteobacteria > Hyphomicrobiales > Phyllobacteriaceae > Mesorhizobium > Mesorhizobium loti. Next base: position 4,157,979 of record NZ_CP033334.1, read on the forward strand.
TGAAGTGGACTGACTGGTCGGTTACCAAGCAGCTCAATCTTCATATCCCGTCCTTGGGCATCGAGAACGGCAACGACTATTTCTGGCGCGATGGCTGGACCGTCACTGGCGGTGTTGGCCACAAGTTCAATGATCAGTTGTCCGGAACTGTGTTTGCTTCCTATGACCGGGGCGTAAGCACGGGTTGGGATTTGACCGGAGACACCTACACGATCGGTACCGGCGTTGCGCTTAAGGACAAGCTCGGTGGGGAGCTTCGATTTGGCGTTGCCGCCATCTATCTCGCATCGGTGTCCGAGACCCAGTACACGCCTTCTTTGCTCAATCGTACCGTTCAGGGCGATTGGGGCTACGCGCTGTCGGGTGGCTACAGCGTCAAGTGGTAAGTCCTTACACTGTCGACCAAAAAAGGCCGGGCAATGCCCGGCCTTTTTTGGGTTGGCCAGGTCTTTCCCGTGGACCACGTATTCCGTGGCAATACATTAGCTTGCGCGCAAATGTTGTCGTTGACGTAAACGGAAGTTTCTGCCGCGATGTTGCTATAATGTAACAGCAGACCGGCCGTCAGGACGCTATTTTTTGCGAAGATGTTGGCTGTTTTTTTGGGTTTTTCGAATTGGCGCACGCAGATTGGCTGTTTTTATGACGGTGAGGGCCTTAAGCGGCTCGACGGAGAAGGCACCAAGAAAAACATGTACATGTACACCCTCGAAATCGCTGTTGCACTACCAGCACAAAGCGGTCTTGCTTGGTTGTACTCGAATCCGGGGAGGAGATTCATGTTCGATGTGCGTCTGAAAGCGCTGCTGGGGGCGGGGTGCTTTTCGCTTGCTTTGATAGGCACGGTGATGGACACGGCGCATGCTGGTGGCCTGGAGCGCGGCGGCTACGACATCGACCTGTTGTTCGATCCGGGCCCCTTCGCTTCGGACGTCAGTGGAACCTATGTCATGCCGCAGCGCGATCTCAAGAACGCGACGGACACGTCCGGCGGCGGGCTAACGGGCAAGAGTACCGCCCGTAACGCCGAGGGCTACTGGGTGCCGTATGTCGGCGTCAAGGCAACGGTTGGCCATGGCGTTGACTGCATGCTTGACTATTCGCAGCCATGGGGTGCGAGTTCAAACCCCGGTATCTGGAACGGCTCCTATTCCAACATCAACACCCAGATCAAAAGCAACAACTATGCCGGCACGTGCTCCTACAAGATGGATGTCGGCAAGGGGCAGCTTCGCTTCATCGGCGGCGTTTTCTATCAGGAAGTCTACGGCTTCAAGGAGAGCTATGCGAACCCGGCCTTCGGCACCACAATCGGCCGTGTCGACCTGAGCAGCAGCGGCTGGGGCTGGCGCGTTGGCGTCGCCTACGAAATTCCTGATATCGCGCTGCGCGCCAGCCTCGTCTACAATTCGCAGGTGAAACTCGACAACATCGCGGGCACCTTGAATATTGTCGGCGATATATACGGCGCAACGCAGTCGATGCCGGATTCGCTGGAACTGAAATTGCAATCGGGCATCGCGCCCGGCTGGCTCGCATTCGGTTCAATCAAGTGGGTCAACTGGAGCCTGCTGCAAAGCATCCCGATCTGCCCGCAGGGGGTTCCGGCTTCCGTGTGCGTTACGGGTTCGGCGGCGGCCGTGACCTCGCTGGATCTGATGTATCGGGACGGCTGGACGGTCACCGGCGGCATCGGCCACCAATTCAACGAACAGTGGAGCGGCGCGGCCCAGATTTCATGGGACCGCGGGACCTCGCATGGCTATGGCGACCAGACCGATACCTGGACGATAGGTGGCGGCATCGCCTACACCCCCAAGCCCAACATCGAGTTGCGCCTGGCCGGCGCGATCGGCGTGCTGACCAGCGGCCACTCGGGTGTTGTGAACGGTGAGAACGGATTTCAAGCCGGTACGGACGTCAGCTACGACTTCGGGAACGATCTGGTCTCCGCGATTTCGGGCGGCCTCAAGATCAAGTTCTAAGCTTATGAAAATACTGGCAAAAGGCCGGGCATTGCCCGGCCTTCTTCGTTTGGGCGGGCATTGTTGGCGATGCCGCTATCCAAGCTGCGTTGCATATAAGCCGCACTGGGACTGCCTCGTGCAATTGTGACGTTTTGGCAACACTTTCTGAACAACCCCCGCGCTAAAAGTCAGGCCGGGGAAATTGCCTATTTCCCGCCATAAACCCGGCGCACCTCGAACCTGTCTCGGGACACGTGCCAAGAAGGCCCGGTGACGAGGCAGGCCGCACCGCCCGCGGCAAGGATGAGAATGGACGCCAAGGTCATTTCAAAGGCTAAGCTCCCTAGCCGCTATGTGACTGTCGGTCCGGCGCGCGCGCCGCACCGGTCCTATCTCTATGCCATGGGGCTTTCCGCCGCCGAGATCGCACAGCCGCTGGTCGGCGTAGCCTCGTGCTGGAACGAAGCCGCCCCCTGCAACATCTCGCTGATGCGCCAGGCGCAGGTGGTCAAGAAGGGTGTGGCGGCCGCCAACGGCACGCCGCGCGAATTCTGCACCATAACTGTCACCGACGGCATCGCCATGGGCCACCAGGGCATGAAGTCTTCGCTGGTGTCGCGCGAGGTCATCGCCGATTCGGTCGAACTCACCATGCGCGGCCATTGCTATGATGCGCTGGTCGGCCTCGCCGGCTGCGACAAGTCGCTGCCAGGCATGATGATGGCCATGGTGCGGCTCAACGTGCCATCGATCTTCATCTATGGCGGTTCGATCCTGCCCGGCAGCTATCGCGGCCGCCAGATCACCGTGCAGGATGTGTTCGAGGCTGTCGGCCAGCATTCGGTCGGCACGATCGGTGATGCCGAACTGCTCGAGATCGAGCAGGCCGCCTGTCCCTCGGCCGGCTCCTGCGGTGCCCAGTTCACCGCCAACACCATGGCTACCGTTGCCGAGGCGATCGGCCTGGCGCTGCCTTATTCCTGCGGCGCGCCGGCCCCCTACGAGATGCGTGACCGTTTCAATTTCGCCTCCGGCGAAAAGATCATGGAACTGATCGCCAAGAACATCCGGCCGCGCGACATCGTCACGCTGAAGGCACTGGAGAATGCGGCGACCGTGGTTTCGGCCACCGGCGGCTCGACCAACGCAGCGCTGCATCTGCCTGCGATCGCGCATGAGGCGGGCATCAAGTTCGATCTGTTCGACGTGGCGAAAATCTTCGAGAAGACGCCTTATATCGCCGATCTCAAGCCCGGCGGAAAATATGTCGCCAAGGACATGTTCGAGGCCGGCGGCATTCCGCTGTTGATGAAGACGCTGCTCGATCACGGCTATCTTCATGGCGATTGCCTGACGGTCACTGGCCGTACTTTGGCCGAAAATATGGAGCACGTTGCCTGGAATGAACACCAGGATGTGGTCCGCCCGGCCAACAGACCAATTACCCAAACCGGCGGTGTCGTGGGGTTGAAGGGAAACCTTGCCCCCGAAGGCGCGATCGTGAAGGTCGCGGGCATGGCGGAGTTGAAATTCTCCGGCCCGGCGCGCTGCTTCGATTCGGAAGAGGAATGTTTCGAGGCGGTGACGCATCGCAACTACAGGGAAGGCGAGGTTCTCGTCATTCGTTACGAAGGGCCGCGCGGCGGCCCGGGCATGCGTGAGATGCTGTCGACGACGGCGGCGCTCTACGGCCAGGGCATGGGTGGCAAGGTGGCGCTGATCACCGACGGCCGCTTCTCGGGCGCGACGCGCGGCTTCTGCATCGGCCATGTCGGGCCGGAAGCGGCGGTTGGCGGTCCGATCGGTCTTATCCTGGATGGCGACGTGATTTCGATCGATGCCGTGAACGGTACGATCGAGGTGGCGCTGACCGACGCCGAACTGGCGGCGCGGGCAAAGACATGGAAGGCGCGCACGACCGACTACCAGTCGGGCGCGATATGGAAATACGCACAGACGGTCGGGTCTGCCCGGGATGGTGCGGTCACCCATCCGGGCGGTGCGAAAGAAACACACTGTTATGCGGATATCTGAGTTGTTGAAGTCAACACCAGAGTTGTTGAGGTCATCTGTCCTTCCGGCACTGGTCGCTGTTGCGATCTTTGGGGCCGTGGGCCAGGCTTTGGCCTTCGACGACAAGGTGTTCGACGACAAGACCGGCGTGAAGCCGCAGTCCAGTCCCTGGGCGGTGTTCCAGTTCGGCTTCTCCGCCTACAAGAACGGCCACAAGGAACAGGCCGCCGAGGCCTATAAATACGCCGCCGAAAATGGCCAGATCGGCGCCACCTGGAAGCTTGCCCGCATGTATGCCGAGGGCGATGGCGTGGCCCGCGACGACTATGAGGCGTTCAAGTTCTTCTCGGAAATCGTCGACCAGGATGTCGAGCCCGGTTCTCCGGAAGAAAGCTACGTCTCGGACGCGCTGGTGGCGCTCGGCGACTATCTGCGCAAGGGCATTCCCGGCAGTCCGGTCACCGAGAACGAGGTGGCGGCCCAGGAATATTACATGCGCGCCGCCGCCAACTATCGCAACCCGAACGCCCAGTTCGAGATGGGGCAGATGTTCCTGAAAGGCGAGGGCGGCGTGAAGGCCAGCGTCAAGCAGGCCGGGCGCTGGTTCCAGCTCGCCGCCGAGAAGGGCCATGCCGGCGCGCAGGCGACGCTCGGCCATCTCCTGTTCCAGAGCGGCAAGATCGTTCGCGGCCTGGCGATGATGACCGCGGCGCTCGAACGCGCGTCGCCGGCCGACCAGCCCTGGATCCGAGGCATGCAGGAAGAGGCTTTCGCCGCGGCCGGCGAAGCCGACCGGCGCACGGCGATTTCGCTGGCGGATGACATCCTTACCAAGGGCACCACCAACGCCGACCAATAGCGGCTGACCGCGTCTTGGCTCGAGGTAGCGACCTTTCGCGCCCTCCGTTCACGTTGGCGAACTCCCTGACATCACAAATGATTGGAACGCGTGAGGTTCGATCACGTTATGTGACATCGAGTTCTCAATGGTGTCCTCATGGTCATGTTCAGCGATCCGCAACTTCGAGAGGTGGCAGAAGGAAATGGCATGACGACCGATCAGAAGGTGCTGTTTCTGGTGCAATCCGGACACCTGGGTCCTACTCTTCTTCCCGGTAAGCTGTCGAGCACCGTTGCGGCACGCCCACACCCTATTCTCCTGATCCTTGCTTCGATTCTTTCGTCGGTAAGATGGCGATTGCGTTCGATGCGACAAAGGCCGGGTCGCGGCTTTTAAAGCGCGTCGCCCTGAAGCCGATTCAGGCGACGCGCCTTAAAGTCTTTGTTTTGGTTCATGTCGTCGTCCCAGAACCGCTGCACACTTCTGGGCGACATGCATCAGGCCCGCGAACGGTAACGATTGCCGCACTCCCAGCAGCGATCAGAACCTGAGGATTGGCTGTATCAACTGGCCCAAAAAGCTTTGAAGCCTGATGCTTCCTTGAAGCGCGACTATGCAGACGCAGGGCACGTCACTGCAAATGCGTGGCTTGTGGTCGACGGTTTCGTCCGCCTCGTCGAAGTCGCCAGGACCGTAACGGCCGAATTGGTGTTCAAAAGCGCCCTCCAGAACACACGTCCATTCGTCACCGGTATGCTTGTGGTGCGGAAGCGTGATTCCGGGTGCCGCCTTCAGCATGAAGACCTTGATATCGGAATCGCCGGCGACGGAGACGGCGCGTTGCTGCAGACCGGGCCACACCCGGCGCCATGGACCGAGCTTATGACGGTCGAGCAGCTGCTCGGATGCGATCTCCGCGCCCTGGGCGCTCGTACCGATCGATCCCAGCGCCGCCTGGAGCGCGCCGGGCCTCATCGACACTGGCAATGCCTGCTCAAGGAGCGCTCCACCGATCGCTTCATATTGATCGACCGCGTGGCCACAGGCGGCGCACAAGGATCGATGGATCGAGACGACCAGGCTACGCGCTTCATCAAGCGTGCCGGAGGCGAAGGCGGCCAGAGTCTCGTCGCTCGGATGGTGGGTAATGTCGTTCGTCATCTCAGCTCACCAAGCTTCCCTCTCAATCGATGCAGAGCCAGCCTCATCCGCGACTTTACGGTGCCGAGCGGTATCCCAAGCAGTTTGGCGATCTCGGCATGCGCCAGGCCGTCGAAAAACGACAATCGGACAACGCGCAATTGGTCGCTGGGCAGCGTTGCGATCGAGGTCCTGACCAGGTCTTCGCGCTCGGCCGCGAGAAGCTGCCCTTCTGGCTCGTCTGGATCTGCCTCTTCCTGAACGGCTTCGTCTTCCAACCATTTGGCGGCTCGAAGGTCACGACGGCCGAGATCGATGCCTACATTGCGCGCGATGGCATAGACCCAGCTCGATGCCGTAGCGCGTCCGGGGTCGAACTGGCTGGCATTTCGCCAGAGCCTGAGCAGGGTTTCCTGCGCGAGGTCTTCCGCACGGTCGGGGCTTGCGCCGCGTCGGATCATCATGGATTTCACGCGTGGCGCGTAGTGCTCGAATAGGCTCACGAAAGCATCCCGATCCTGGGTTGCCGCAACGCGAGTGATTAACCAGGCTGGATCGAATTCAACCATCGCCTTGCAGTATACGCTCAAACTTGCTCCGGCTGACCAGGCAGCTCTTTGGGTCGTTGGTCTTTTTACGAACTGCGCGCGGGTTCGGATCACATTCCCAGGCAAAATGATTTTTGTTCGTTTGATCGGCAGTGATCCAATTCGGGTCTTGAGCCGTAACCAGAACAAACCAATCGCTTCGCAAGCGACCAGCAGTCAGGAGCCCGCGTGAGATGCCTAAGATCTCGCTGATAATCGGCAGCGCGCCCGACGCGGTCAGGGCCAGGGACTGGGATCGCTCGGCATTCACCGACATCGTCGCCATAAACAACGCCTGGGCCGTGCGGCCCGATTGGGACTATCTGATCCACCCAGACGATTTTCCCGAGGGACGGTTGCCGGATAGCCCGAGCCCGCGGTTTGCATCGATCATAACATCCGCCGAGTTCGTGCCCGCGCAGAACCTGTTCGGTGGATTCGTCTACGCCGGCGGGACAATGGCATTTACCGCGGGCTACTGGGCGCTGAAGGCGCTGAAGCCCGACATCATAGCCTTTTTAGGCTGCGATATGGTGTATCCCGCGAACGCGCCTACGCACTTCTACGGGGTTGGCACGGCAGATCCGCTGAGGAACGACGTAACTCTGAGGGATCTGAAGGCGAAGTCGGCAAGGCTGTTCGCCCAAGCCCTGCGTCACGGAACGCTGTGCCTCAACCTGTCTGAGCTTCCCGTAACGCGTCTTGCCCTACCGCGCGTGACGCTGCCTTTAATCGAGCGGCTTACCTCCGCCCGCATCAAAGCCATCAGGGCGAAGTTCAGATCGGCGATCGACGATACGTCGATGGAGAACGCCATCAGGCTCGAAAGTGAGCTTGGCTATTTTGTCCAAAATGGGCGGTATTGGGAAAGTATCTCGGACTTCGATGGAGTCTCTCTCTCTAAAATCGACGGTCACTGGAGATCTTCTGTAAGGAACATTCCCAACTCGGCATTTCCAAGCGATTTTTGCGGCGCGCGCGGATCCAAGGTTGTTTCACCTCCGGTCGAGATCGAGCGATTCCCGTGATGAATCGTGATGACATATCAAGGCTGATCCTGCGGACAAGCATGCAAGACCGGGCCGCGTTCGATCTTCTCTATCGGCATACGAGCGGGAAGCTATTCGGAATTTGCTTGGGCATACTTGGTCATCGGTGCGAAGCGGAGGAGGCGCTGCAGGAGGTTTACGTCAAGATCTGGTCCAAAGCAGACCGCTTCGTGATTTCGGAACTCAGTCCCATTTCATGGCTTGCGGCAATCGCTCGCAACCATGCGATAGATCGGGTCCGGTCGCGCCGGCCAGCTACCGCCGACCTCGCTGCCGCGGACGATGTCGCCGATCCGACCCCTTTGGCCGAAGCTTTGCTAATCGCAGCCGACGATACGAAGCGCGTGCATCGATGCATCGATGCACTGGGAAGGGAAAAGGCGGAAGCCGTGCGAGGCGCTTACATCGAGGGCCTCTCTTACGCGCAATTGGCCGAGCGTCATGACGTGCCGATAAACACGATGCGGACTTGGCTTCGTCGCGGGCTGATAAATATCAGAGCCAATTTTGGCAAATAAAATGCCGCACGGTTGCGCAAGCGGCTGCGCCTGAATTGTGAAATTAGCGATGGCCGATAATGGATAAACCTGCGGTTGAATTTTATGTGGATATCTATCTATGGTTGAGTGGTTGTCTCGACGCGTGATTTCTCCGGGAGTAGCAAATGACTGACATGCCTACGCTCGCCGCGACGCTTCGAGCCACCAGCGAAACGTTGAAAACCGTTCGAAACATGGTTGTGCAATCCGGTCATCTTCATGAGATGTTGGACATAGACACGTTGGTCAACGTCGCCCAGGTCGAGGCCGAACGGCGGGCGGTGATCATGGAAGTCACCAGCAGCCGACGCCAGATCAGCCCGCGAGACGATAGGGTTCCGTGAGGCGCGCCTCCGCCGCAATTCTGAGCGCCGTTTCGCCTGTCATGCCGGACTGGAACAAGCGCACCAAATCCGCGGCTAGGTCGAGAGCGGCTTCGGGATCCGGCAAAATCTGGTAACGGTCACACACAGCCTCAAACACGGCGCAAAGACGGTCGATATCCTCGGGATACAGAATTTGGCTGCTGTCTTGTCCAAACATCTCTACGCTCCGGTAAGGGCGAGAGTGCGATGGTCGCTCCCAAGCAGCGGAGCCCATTTAACTGGCCGCTGACTGGCGCACCTTGTACCGATCCGAGGTCTGCGTCTTTAACATAAGACATAACGATGAAAATAGTCGGCGGCGAGGTCGATAGCCTGATGAGAAAATCAGTTCTCGGTCGGTTCGGTCGGCACCATGCTTGGCGCGGGCGTCGAGATCGGCGTGACATGCAGATGCGGCGCCATCTTGTTTTCGGGGCAGCTGTCGCCGACCTTGGTCCATGACGTGTTGTTGAGCACCATGTCGCAGCGCGCCAGATGGCTCTGGTCGCCAACAGTCAGGCAGGCGACCTGACCGACCGGATAGGATTTTCCATTGGCGAGACATTCCGGAGCGGCGAAGGCCGGCGGCATGACGACCGTGGCGAATGCCAGGCCGATCGGACAAGCAACAAATCGAATAGTCATGGGAACCCCGGCCGCCATGATGATTTTCGATCATGAGCCTGATTTGTGGCGACACAACGTCGTCGTGGCGAAACAAAGCCCGGCGATTCGACGGCGGAAGGGGCCGGTCAGGCTGGCTGCAGCGCGAGATCGATCGCCACCGGCACGTGATCGGATGGCTTTTCCCAGGCGCGCACATGCTTTTCGATCGAGGCCGACGAGAATCGGTTGGCGGCTTCCGGCGACAGCAGCAGATGGTCGATGCGGATGCCGTTGTTCTTCTGCCAGGCGCCGGCCTGATAGTCCCAGAAGGTGTAGGTGTCGGGCGCATCGGTCACCGCGCGCACCGCTTCGGTGAAGCCGAGATTGAGAAGCCGCCGGAAGGCCTGCCGCGTCTGCGGTTGGAACAGCGCGTCGCCCAGCCAGTTCTCCGGAAAGCGCGCATCGATCGGCTCGGGAATGACGTTGTAGTCGCCGGCCAGCACCAGTGCCTCTTCGAGCCTCAGCCGTTCCTCGGCCCAGCGTTCCAGCCGGGCCATCCAGGACAGCTTGTAAGGAAACTTCTTGTCGTCATCGATCGGATTGCCATTCGGCAGATAGAGGGAGGCGACGCGCAGCGCGCCCTTGTCGGTCGAGAACACGCCTTCAATGAAACGCGCCTGTTCGTCGGTGTCGTCGCCCGGCAGGCCGCGGTTCACTTCATCAAAGCGCAGCTTCGACAGGATGGCGACGCCATTAAAACCCTTCTGGCCATGGGTTTCCACATTGTAGCCCAACGCCTCGATCTCGGCGCGCGGGAACTGCTCATCGACCGTCTTGATCTCCTGCAGGCAGACGATGTCGGGCGCGCTTTCGGTCAGCCAGTGGGTGAGGTTGCCGATGCGGGCGCGGACGCCGTTGATGTTCCAGGTGACGATTTTCATGACGGTCTATTCTTCCTGCGGCGGGTGGCGTTGGACCAGGCCGATCGTATTGCCTGCCGGGTCCTTTAGGAAGGCCATCCACTCGCTTTCCCCCGCCGGACCGAACTGGCCCTCCGTGTCGCGATGCACCAGCGTCGGCGGCGCGGTGAAGGGGGACTCCCGCGGCTTTCGCCCCGGCGTGGAAGGCTTCGAGGCCCGTTATGTCGAGAGAGACGGTGCCGGCCGGTATGCCGTCGGTGAACAGCAGCCGCACGCCGCCTGCCATGATGAAGGCGATACCCGGTGGGTCGAAGCGCGCGTGCACATTCATGCCGAGCACATCGCGCCAGAAGGCGAGCGTCGAATCAAGATCGCGCCCGGCCGACAGCGCGACCTGACGGACCGCGCCGACGGCAGGCATGCCGCTAGATGGAGAAACTGGTGCCGCAGCCGCAGGAGGCGACCGCGTTCGGATTGCGGATCTGGAACGACTGGCCCATCAAATCGTCGACGAAGTCGATTACCGACCCGCCCATATAGACCAGAGACAAATCGTCGATCAGCACAGTGGCGCCATCCCTCTCGATGGCTACGTCATCGTCGTTGCGCGTATCGACCAGATCGAACTTGTATGAAAAGCCGGAGCAGCCGCCGCCTTCGACGGAAACGCGCAACGCCGTCTTGCCGTCTTCGTTGGAGACAATCCTGGCGATCCGCTTGGCGGCAGCCTCGGTCATATCGACTTTCATGGCAGTCTTGGCATCCGCGCCCATGGGCGTCACCTTGCTTTCGGTTTCACATGATAGGTATGAAGCGCAAGCGGCCAAGTCAACTAGACCAGTCAACCTGCGGCATCGACCATGACCAACGAGTTGGGCGACATCGGATTCGGCTACCGGCCGCGCGCGGCCTATGCCACGGATCCGGCGCGCTCGCGCGGCCGGCTGTTCGACGAGGTCGAAAGCCCGACCCGCACGCCGTTCCAGCGCGACCGCGACCGCATCATCCATTCGACGGCGTTCCGGCGGCTCAAGCACAAGACCCAGGTCTTCATCGCCCACGAAGGTGATCACTACCGCACAAGGCTGACCCATTCGATCGAGGTGGCCCAGATCGCGCGCGCCCTGGCGCGGGCGCTGCGCGGCGACGAGGATCTGGCCGAGGCTGTGGCGCTGGTGCATGATTTCGGCCACACGCCCTTCGGCCACACCGGCGAGGACGCGCTGAACGACAAGATGGCTGCCTGGGGCGGTTTTGATCACAACGCGCAATCGCTGCGTATCGTGACCCGGCTGGAAGCGCGCTACGCCGAATTCGACGGGCTGAACCTGAGCTGGGAGACATTGGAGGGCCTGGTCAAGCACAATGGCCCGCTGACCGACAGCCGCGGCAAGGGCCTGAAAGGGCCGGTGCCGCAGGCGATCCGCGACTACTCGGAGCTGCAGGATCTCGAACTCGACCACTTCGCCGGCATCGAGGCGCAATGCGCCGCCATCGCCGACGATATCGCCTACAACACACATGATATTGACGACGGCTTGCGGGCAGGGCTGCTGACGCTCGACATGCTGGAGGACGTCTCGCTGCCGGGAGCGATCCTGCGGGGCGTGCGCCAACGCTATCCGGCGCTTGATGGCGTGCGCACCGGCCACGAACTGATGCGGCGGCAGATCACCGCGATGGTCGAGGATGTCATCGTTTCCGCGACCGCCAATCTGGAGCGTATCGCCCCACGCAGCGCCGATGCGGTGAGGGCGGCCGGCGAGACGATGGTGACCTTTTCCACCGAGATGGCCGCGGCCGAGAAGGAACTGAAGGCTTTTCTCTACAAGCACCTCTATCGGCACAAGGAGGTGATGCGGGTGCGCGCCGGCGCCGAGCAGATCGTCAGGGACCTGTTCGATGTCTATTTCGCCGACCCGCGCGCCATGCCCGACGGCTGGCGCGAGGGGCTGGACCGGGCCGAGGATCGCATCAAGGCGCGCAGCGTGGCCGATTTCCTGGCAGGGATGACCGATACCTACGCACTCAAGGAACATCGACGTTTGTTTGACCGCACCCCGGATTTGAGCTAGGGCGGGCGCGATTTTGCCGGCCAACGAGCCGGATTCGCCATAAAGCCGCCAGAGCAATACCCATGAACATCTTCGCCGATTTCACCGCGCGAGTCACAAAGGCTGTCGAAGCGCTCGATCTGAAAGACAAGGATGGCGTTTCGCCCGACCTGTCGCGCATCGCAGTCGAACCGCCGCGCGACGCCAGCCATGGCGACCTCGCGACCAATGCGGCAATGGTGCTGGCCAAGCCCACCGGCCAGAACCCGCGTGCGCTGGCCGAAAGGCTGGCGCTGGCGCTGCGCGACGACAAGGATGTCGCCGCCGCCGAAGTTGCAGGCCCTGGCTTCGTCAATCTCCGCCTCAAGGACGGCTTCTGGCAGGCCCATCTGGCGGCCCTTCTGGGCGAGGGACGCAATTATGGCCGCTCGACGGTCGGTGCCGGCCGGAAAACCAATGTCGAATATGTCTCGGCCAACCCGACGGGGCCGATGCATGTCGGCCATTGCCGGGGCGCCGTGGTGGGCGACGCGCTCGCCAATCTGATGGCGTTTGCCGGTTACGACGTGACCAAGGAATATGTCATCAACGATGCCGGCTCGCAGATCGATGTGCTCGGACGCTCGGCCTTCCTTCGCTACCGCGAAGCGCTTGGCGAGGATATCGGCGAGATTCCGCCCGGGCTTTATCCCGGCGACTACCTGGTCCCGGTCGGTCATGCGCTGGTCAAGGAGTTCGGCCGTTCGCTGCTGCAGATGCCGGATGACGAAGCACTGGCCATCGTCAAGGACCGGACCATTGACGCGATGATGGCGATGATCCGCGAGGATCTGGCGCTGCTCAACGTGCATCACGACGTGTTCTTCTCCGAACGCACGCTGCATGCCGACAATGCCAGGAAGATCCGCTCGGCGATCAACGACCTGACGCTGAAGGGCCATATCTACAAGGGCAAGCTTCCGCCGCCCAAGGGGGAGAAGCCGGACGACTGGGAAGACCGCGAGCAGACGCTGTTCCGCTCGACCGCGGTCGGCGACGACATGGACCGGGCTTTGGTCAAGTCCGATGGCGCGTTCACCTATTTCGCCGCCGACGTGGCGTATCTGAAGGACAAGGTCGATCGCGGCTTCGTCGACCTGATCTATGTGCTTGGCGCCGACCATGGCGGTTACGTCAAGCGGCTGGAGGCGCTGGCACGGGCCATCGCGGGCGACGAGGTCAAGCTCACCGTCCTGTTGTGCAATCTGGTCAAGCTGTTTCGTGACGGCGAGCCGGTCCGCATGTCGAAGCGGTCAGGTGATTTTGTCACGCTTCGGGAAGTGGTGGAAGAGGTTGGCCGCGACGCCATCCGCTTCATGATGCTTTACCGCAAAAGCGATGCGCCGCTCGATTTCGACTTCGCCAAGGTGACCGAGCAGTCCAAGGACAATCCGGTGTTTTACGTGCAGTACGCTTCGGCGCGCTGCCATTCGGTGTTCCGGCAGGCAAGCGAGCAATTGGGCGAGGCGAATTTCGACCGCAACAGCCTGGCGGCCGCCGTCGCATCGCTGACCGACGAGGGCGAGATCGGCCTGATCCGCAAACTCGCCGAATATCCACGCCTGATCGAATCCGCCGCTCTTGCGCTGGAGCCGCATAGGCTGGCATTTTACCTCTATGATCTGGCTTCCAGTTTCCACGGACACTGGAACCGGGGCACGGATAATCCGGACTTACGTTTTGTTAAGGTTAACGACCGACAATTGACGCATGCCAGACTAGGGCTGGTGCAGGCTGTTTCGGACGTTCTGACGTCCGGCCTGACGTTGATCGGAGCGGCAGCGCCCACCGAAATGCGTTAGGTTTGACTAAAAAACCTGTCACCTTTTGCCCACATTGCGCTGGTAAGGGCCAACCCTGCGCGACGTCCATGGCGTCCGAATGAGTGCGAGTTCGGGAACAATAATGGCAGACAGAACCCAGCTGAGAGTAGCCGACAACAACGACATCGCTGACGATGATCCGTTCGCGGAACTGACCAGGATCATGGGATTCGACCCGCGCCAGCCGGTCAAGCAACCGGCGCCGGCCCAGGCTCCTGTCGCCAGCCAGCCCGTGCAGGAGGACGATTTCAATATCGACCTCGAAAAGGAGTTGATGGGCGAGTTCGACGCCGGCGACGGTGCGGCCGCTCCATCCGTCGATGTTCATGAGCCGGCATTCGAAACGGCGGCCACGCACGCGGCCGACGATGATCTTGCGCTGTCCCTCGACGACGATTTCCATCTGGACTTCACGGGTGCCGATGATCAGGGGCTGGTCGCCAGCCATGCCAACCCTCACGCTGCCGAAGCCGCGCCATCCGTCGAACCTGCCTTCGACGCCGATTTCGACAATGCCGTTGCCAGTTCGCTCGAAGACGTTTCGCCCTTCGAAGACGATCTGCCGATGGAGGACGAGCTTGCCGCGTCGCTCGATCAGGATTTCCACATCGAGGGCGATACCGTCGAGGCTCGGCACGCGGTGGCCGAAGCGCCGGCGGCTGTCGAGCCCGATCATCAATTCGACGATGCGGTCGCGCTTTCGCTCGAAGACGAGTTGATGCTTGACGACCATCCGGCGGATCAGCGCCATGTGGCCGCATCCGCCGTCGACTATCCTGAGCCGGCACTGGCCGTTGCGAATGAGGTCCAGGCGACTTCCGACGAGGATTTCGCGGGTCATTTCGACGACGCCATGGCTGATGTCGATATGGATTTTGACGTTCAGGCAGACGAGCCGGTGGCCTTTGATGCAGCGGAAGCGCACGACGTGCTCGCCGATGCCGTGGACACGGAAGGGGAGTTCTCAAGCCCCGATGCCGCTTCGGATGATGACGCTTTCGACCTGAATTTGGGCGATGCGTTCGCCGAGCCTGCCGAAGAGCCGGTCGCCGAGGTTGCGGCTGCGGTCCAGCCGATGGCTCCGGCAGCGGTCATCGCCGAGCCCGTGCGGGCCCACGCGGCGGACGAACGGAGCCTCGAAGACGAATTGAACGCGCTTCTGGGCGCCATGACGGCGCGCACGCCGCCGGCGGTCAACGAGCCTGTCGTTGCTCGGCCTGTTGTAGCCCAACCGGATATTGCTCCCGCCCAGGTCCATGCCGCCGCACCGGCGAAGAGCGCGGAGGAAAATGCCGATCTCGTTGGCGATCTCGACTGGGATCTCGACGACCATGCGCCCGAGGATCCGCATCGTTCGAGTGCCGCCCACGCCGCCGATGCCGATCTCTACAATCTGCAGCTCGACGAACTTCAGGACCAGGATCTTGGTTCGGATGCCGCGGATCATATCGATCTCGACGATGATGCGTTCGATGCGGCCCTTGCCAGGAGTCTCGATGCGCGCCATGAGACGGCTTCCCAGCAGGATCGGGCCGATTCCCTCGATTGGTTGGCCGAACGCTCGGCGCCGACGGAGCCAACCCGTTCGTGGAGCCGCGTGACACCGGTTCCCCAGCAGCCGGCATTTGCCACGCAGCCGGCCGCTTCGATGGCGGCCAGGGCCGCCGCGCCGGAAGTGGCCCCGGCAGTGGCTGTGGTGCCGACCTATCGTGCACCCGAGCCGGTTGCGGCTGCTCCCCATGCGGCCCCTGTATCAGCGCTGCAGCCGCGACAGCCGTCGCGCTATGAGGAGATGCCTGATGTCGAAACGGTCGATGTGCCGGAGCGCGTCGTGGCGCTGGCGGACGATCTCGACATTCCGGAACTGCATTTCGAGGAAGACGAGCCGGCCGCGCCTGGCTATGACGATCTCGACGCCGAGTTCGCCAGCCTTCTGACGGAAATGAATTCGGTGGAAGTCGCGCCTGCTCCAGCTGCTCCCGCAAGCAGCGCTGCCTACGCCGACGAATCCTACAATGCAGGATACAGTTCGGGATATGAGGGGCTCAATCCGGGATATGGGAGTCTCAATCCGGGATATGAGAAGTCTAACGCGGGATACCAGGCGCCGGCATACGAAGAGCCCAAGCCTGCCTACCAGCCTGAAGCGCGCACCTATGCGGCGCGGCCGACCGAAACGCCTGCTCGTGCGGCCGCGAACACTGGCTATGCCGATGCCGCGGACGGCTTCGACCTCGACAATTTGCCCGGCAGCCAGCCGGTCTCGCAGGCGGACGATTTCACCGTCGATGAACTCGACTATGATCCTGAACTGGACGAGGCGATGTCCGTTCCGGGTCTCGGCGAGCGCGAAGCGGCCAGCTCGTCGGGCCGCCGCGGCCTGTTCATCGCCGCGATCGTCGGCGCCGTTGCGGTCGCGGGCGGTCTTGGCGCCTTTGCGCTGTCCTTCGGCGGCAAGGGCGGCAGCGAAGCTCCGGTGATCGTCAAAGCCGACAATTCACCGATCAAGGTCAAGCCGGAAAATCCGGGCGGCACCGTGGTGCCGAACCAGGACAACAAGGTTTACGACGCGGTGGTCAAGGGCGCGAAGCCCGCCGAACCGGTGCAGCAGAAGCTTGTCACCAACACCGAGGTGCCAGTGGACGTGCAGGCAAAGGATCCGGCTCGCGCCATAGATATTTCTCCTGACCAGAGTGCCGCCGTTGGCGGAGCCGATGACGGCAACGCCTCGCCCACCGCCAATGCGGCCCCAACCGCCAATGCGGCGCCGGCGCCCAAGTCCGAGGATCGCATCGCGCAGGTGCTGCAGGATGCCGACAAGGGCACCAACACCGATGTCGTCGCCGTCGCGCCGCGCAAGGTGAGGACCATGGTTGTCAAGTCGGATGGCTCGCTGGTGCCGCGCGAGGACCCGGCGCCGGCCGCGCCGCAGGTCGCGGCCGCTGAGCCGACCGATCCGGCGCCGCAGCATGTCGCACCCTCTGCCGATACCGACCAGACCGGCACCGTGGCGCCTGCCGCCGCCCAGTCGGGCGACGAGCCGGCCCTCAAGCCGGCGGCCAAACCGGCCAAGGCGCAGTCGGCCAACACCCCGGCCAAGGTTGCGATCGCACCGCAGCGCCCGTCCGACCAGCCGGTCGACGTCGTCGGCGAGGTTAAGCCCGATCAGGTCGCTTCCATCGATCCGGCAACGACGGCGACCGGTGGCGGTTCGTGGTCGATGCAGGTTGCTTCGCAGCCGACGGTGGAAAGCGCCCAGTCGACCTACCAGGATCTGCAGCGCCGCTACGGCAGCGTGCTTGCCGGCCGCACCGCCAACATCGTCAAGGCCGAGATCGCCGGCAAGGGCACGTTCTACCGTGTCCGCGTCGCGGCCCAGTCGCGCAACGATGCCATCAACCTGTGCACCAGCTACAAGGCGGCTGGCGGCAACTGCTTCGTCTCCCGCTAGGCGCCGATCAATCAATCAAGCCGGCGTGGTCTTTGACCGCGCCGGCTTTTTCATGCGCCCAGCGTTTTCATGCGCCCAGCGTTTTCATGTGCCCAGCGCTTTCATGTGGAAGCAGTTCCGGCGTTGGGCCGCATGTGATCGCAAGCGATTCCCTTTGATCGCGCGAAGCCCTAAACTCCTGACATGACCGAATCAAAATCCATGATCCTCGGCTGTGCCGGGAAATCGCTCACCCGCGAAGAAATCAATTTCTATCGCAATGAATGCCCGTGGGCCTTCATCCTGTTTGCCCGCAACATTGGCGAGACCGAGCAGATCCGCGATCTGGTCGCCGAGATGCGTGATTGCATCGGACGCCCCGACGCGTTGGTGTTCATCGATCAGGAGGGCGGCAGGGTGCAACGCCTGCGGCCACCGCTGGCTCCCAACTATCCGGCCGGCGGGGCGCTTGGCGCGCTGTGGCGCGACGATCACGACGCCGGCGCCCGTGCCGCATGGCTGATGGCGCGCCTGCACGCCTTCGACCTGCTGCGCTACGGCATCACGGCGGATTGCCTGCCGGTGCTCGACGTGCCGATCGAAGGCGCCAGCGACGTGATCGGCGCGCGCGCCTATGGCAAGGAGCCGCGCGCGGTCATCGAACTCGGTCGTGCCGCCGCCGAAGGCCTGATGTCCGGCGGGGTCCTGCCGGTGATGAAGCATATTCCGGGGCATGGCCGGGCCTTTGCCGACACGCATTTCGAGCTGCCGACGGTCGATGCTTCGCTCAGCGATCTGCAGCGGCATGATTTTGCGCCGTTCCGGGAACTCAACGACCTGCCGATGGCAATGACGGCGCATGTCGTTTATAGCGCCATCGACCCGAAGAACCCGGCGACGACATCGGGCAAGGTCATCGACGAGATCATCCGCCGCGACATCGGCTTTGACGGGCTCCTGATGAGCGACGACACCTCGATGAAGGCACTTTCTGGGGATTTCCCGACAAAGGCGGCATCGATCCTTGCGGCGGGCTGCGATCTGGTCCTTCACTGCAACGGCGTTTTCGAGGAGATGGTGGGCATCGCATCGCGCACCACGGGGCTTGAAGGCAAGTCTCTGGAGCGTGCAAAGCGGGCTCTGACCTATATAAGGAAACGCGACGCGGCCGAGGAAAACGAGATACGCGCCGAATTCGCCACCTATTTCGATGCGGTGGCCTAACGACAAGGAAGTGACAAGGCTGTGGCGGAAACATTGGAGAGCAAGGCCGCGAAGGCCGCACCGATGGACCGCCTGTGGGCCGAGAACGATGATTCACGGCTGACCGGCGACCCATCGCTGGTCGTCGATGTCGCCGGCTTCGAAGGTCCGCTCGATCTCTTGCTGCATCTTGCCCGCAACCAGAAGGTCGACCTGGCGCGCATTTCCATCCTGGCGCTGGCAGAGCAATATCTGGCCTTTGTCGAGACGGCGAGGACGCTGCGCCTCGAGCTTGCCGCCGATTATCTGGTGATGGCGGCGTGGCTGGCGTTCCTGAAGTCGAAGCTCCTGATCCCCAAGCAGCCTGGCGAAGAGGGCGAAAGCGGCGAGGAACTGGCGGCGGTGCTGCAATTCCGCCTGAAGCGGCTAGAGGCCATGCGTGACGCGGCGTCGCGTCTCGTCAATCGCAACCGGCTCGGTCGAGACGTGTTCGCGCGCGGCATGCCCGAAATGGTCATTATCGAGAAGCGCAACACCTATTCGGCGTCGCTCTACGACCTCTTGACCGCCTATGCCCAGCAGCGGCAGAAGCAGGCGATCACAAATGTGACGATCGCCAGGCGCGGCGTCTGGTCGCTCAAGGACGCGCGCGACATCCTGACCCGGCTGATCGGCTCGTTGCGGGACTGGACGGCTCTCGACAGCTTCCTCATCCAATATATGACCAGCCCTGAAGAGCGGCGCACGGCGATCGCCAGCTCATTCGCGGCGACACTGGAATTGGTGCGCGAGCGCAAGATGGATGTCCGGCAGGACGAAGTGTTCGCGCCGATCTATCTGCGCGATCACCGCGCACCGGCAATCAAGGCAGTCGAGGTTGCATCATGAGCGAACGCGCCAACGCTTCGGTTATCCCCTTCAAGGTGGATGATGGGCCGGATGAGGGCGATCTCGACCAGGCTTCGCCCCAGAATCAGCCCCAGAATCCGGCCGAGCGCCTGCATATGTCGGAGGCCGTGCGCATGGCCGAGGCGATCGTGTTCGCCAGCGCCGAACCGGTAAGCGAAAAGCAGCTCGCCGCGCGCCTTCCCGACGGCATCAACATCGCCCTCGCAATGGACGAGTTGCAGCAGATCTACGCCCGGCGCGGCGTCAATCTGGTGCGGGTCGGCGACGCCTGGGCGTTCCGTACCGCCGGCGATCTCGCCTTCCTGATGAGCCGTGACACGGTGCAGCAGCGCAAGTTGTCGCGCGCGGCGCTCGAAGTGCTGGCGATCATCGCTTACCACCAGCCGGTGACGCGCGCCGAGATCGAGGATATCCGCGGTGTCGAGACTTCGAAGGGCACGCTCGACACGCTGCTCGAGACGGAATGGGTGCGCATGCGCGGCCGTCGCAAAACGCCCGGCCGTCCCGTCACCTACGGCACCACCGAAACCTTCCTCGACCATTTTGCGCTCGAGGAAATCCGCGATCTTCCCGGCATGGAGGAACTGAAGGGCGCCGGCCTGCTTTCGGGCCGCATGCCGTCGAATTTCTCCATTCCGCAGCCGCCGGCCGACCCCGACACGCTCACCGAGGACGAGGATCCGCTGACCGATATCGACCTCGAGGAACTCGGCTTGCTGACGCCGCGCGTCACGGAAGATTGACCACTGGCGCTCTGTCCAAGCGCGCCGATAGATCGTAGATGCGCCGATTGGTAGCGGGCCAGTGAGTCGAAAAAGCGTGACATCCGTCACCCTTTCATAAACTCTGTCGCTGTTGTGTTTGAATCCCAACGCGAAAACGCATAGATCATCGCCAGGGAAAACATTCGAGAGAGATTTGCTATGGGTTCATTTTCGATTTGGCACTGGATGATCGTGCTGGTGATCGTGCTGCTGGTGTTCGGCCGCGGCAAGATTCCCGAGCTGATGGGTGACATGGCCAAAGGCATCAAGAGCTTCAAGAAGGGCATGGCCGACGATGACGTCGCCGACGACAAGCGTACCGTCGAACACCGTGCCGACGAGACCGTTTCGGCCGTGAAGGAAAAAGCCAGCAAGAGCTGAGCCAAAAAGTTCTAGTCGGAACAAAGTGCCATGTTTGAAGTCGGCTGGACCGAAATGCTGGTGATCGCGATCGTCATGATCGTGGTCGTCGGGCCGAAGGATTTGCCCAATATGCTGCGCACCTTCGGCCGCACGACGGCGAAGCTGCGCGCCATGGCGGCCGATTTCCAGAAACAGTTCAACGACGCGCTCAAGGAAGCCGAGCTCGACGACGTCAAGAAGTCGGTCGACGAACTCAGGGGCCTCAGCCCTATTGCCGAGATCAAGAAGCAGCTCAACCCGTTCGAGCAGGCGGCGGCCGATGTGCGCGCCGGCGTCGATGCGGCGATGAAGCCGAAGCCTGCCGCCGATCCGTCCACGCCAGCAGCTTCGACGCCGCTGCCGGCCGAGCCGTTGAAGAATGGTGCAACGGAAATGCCTGGCGTCAGTGTGGCGGGAGCCGCGGCGCCAACACCGATTTTCCCGGCGATGACCGATGAATCGGTCGTATCGGCACCCACGGAAGCGGCCGCGGCGCCAAAGGCATCCGCGGCCAGGAAGGCTTCCAAGTCGGCACCGGTGGCAAAAGCGCCGGCCAAGGCCTCGACATCCGCGAAGACTGTGACGGCAAAAGCCGCACCAGCGACAAAGGCCGCGACAGCAGCAAAGCCTGTGACCGCCGCTGCGAAGAAGCCCGCCGCCGCCAAGGCGACTGCCGCCAAGGCCGTGGCGAAAGCCGAACCGAAACCCGCGCCCGCGAAGAAGCCGGTGACCAAGAAGACGGCTGGAGCCGCCAAGTGAGCGTTTCGGACAAGGAAAAGGACGAGATCGAGAAGTCGTCGGCACCGCTGATCGAGCATCTCATCGAGTTGCGCCGCCGGCTGATCTGGTCGCTTGGCGGCTTCTTCGTCGCCTTCCTGGTGTGCTTCTTCTTCGCCAAGAAGCTGTTCAACCTTCTGGTCGTTCCGTTCAAATGGGCGACCAAGTGGGCGGGTCTCGATCCGCACAAAGTCGAACTGATCTATACCGCGCCGCAGGAATTCTTCTTCACGCAGGTCAAGCTCGCCATGTTCGGCGGCATGGTGATCGCCTTTCCGCTGATCGCCACGCAGATCTACAAATTCATCGCGCCCGGCCTCTACAAGAACGAGCGCAACGCCTTCCTGCCGTTCCTGATCGCGTCGCCCATCCTGTTCCTGATGGGCGCCTCGCTGGTCTATTTCTTCTTCACGCCGATGGTGATGTGGTTCTTCCTCGCCATGCAGCAGGCCGGTACCGACGAGCAGGTGCAGATTTCGCTGCTGCCGAAAGTGTCGGAATATCTCAGCCTGATCATGACGCTGATCTTCTCCTTCGGCCTGGTGTTCCAGCTGCCGGTGGTGACCAGCCTGATGACCCGCGTCGGCATGTTGTCGTCCAAGGCGCTGGCCGAGAAGCGCAAATGGGCGATCGTCATCGCCTTCGTCGTCGCGGCGGTGCTGACGCCGCCCGATCCGATGAGCCAGATCGGTCTCGCCATCCCGACCATCCTGCTCTACGAGGTCGCCATCTGGTCGGCCCGGCTGATCGAGCGCAGCCAAGAGCGCGAGCGCCTGGCACGCGAGAAACAGGAAGCCGGCGAGACTGTGGCGGACAAGGCACCGGACGAACCTCCGGCGCCGGCAGCCTCGTAAGACATCGGCTGCCGCGGAAAACGACAACCGCCGCCCAGCCTCATCTTGCATCGATCAAGGATGCGGTTTACGCCCTCTGACTGAAACGCATCGCCATCAAGGCGGTGCGTTTCAGTTTTTGTTTTGAGCATGTCGTTGTCCCAAACCGCTGCGCACTTTTGGGCGACATGCCACCCGAGGACGGATAGACCATGCTTGACATCAAATGGATTCGCGACAACCCGAAGGCCCTTGTCGAGGCGCTGGCCAAGCGCTCGTGGTCGGCGGCGGAGGCGCAGTCCACGGTCGATGATTTGATTGCCAGGGACGAGGCGCGGCGCGAGCACGTCACCGAGCTGCAGACCAAGCAGGAGCGCCGCAACGCCGCCTCCAAGGAGATCGGCAACGCGATGCGTTCGGGCGATGCCGCCCTTGCCGAGAAACTCAAGGCCGAAGTTGGCGAGATAAAAACCTTCATCCAGAACGGCGAGGCGCGCGAGCGCGAGCTCGACAAGGCGCTGAACGACGCGCTGGCTGTGCTGCCCAACGTGCCGCTCGATGACGTGCCGGTCGGCAAGGACGAGCACGACAATGTCGTCAAGCACATCGTCGGCAAGGTGCCGACGCGGCCGAACTGGGTGAAGGAGCATTTCGAGATCGGCGAAGCGCTCGGGATGATGGATTTCGAGCGGGCGGCAAAGCTGTCGGGCTCGCGCTTCACGGTGCTGAAGAGCGGCCTGGCGCGGATGGAACGCGCGATCGGCCAGTTCATGCTCGACCTGCACACGACCGAGCATGGCTATGAGGAAGTCATCCCGCCACTGATGGTCCGCGACGAGGTGCTTTTCGGCACCAACCAGCTGCCGAAGTTCGAGGAGGATCTGTTCTTCACGCCGCACGGGGAGGGCAGGCTTGGTCTGATCCCCACCGCCGAGGTGCCGCTTACCAATCTCGTGCGGGAGGAAATCACAGCGCATGAAAAACTGCCGCTGCGCTACACGGCGCTGACGCCTTGCTTCCGCTCGGAAGCAGGCTCGGCCGGACGCGACACGCGCGGCATGCTGCGCCAGCACCAGTTCTACAAGGTCGAGCTGGTGTCGATCACCGACCAGGAATCATCGCTTGCCGAGCATGAGCGGATGACCGAGTGTGCCGAGGAAGTGCTGAAGCGGCTCGAACTGCCGTTCCGCACCATGGTGCTGTGCACCGGCGACATGGGTTTTGGCGCGCGCAAGACCTATGACATCGAGGTCTGGCTGCCCGGCCAGAACGCCTATCGCGAAATCTCGTCCTGCTCGGTCTGTGGCGATTTCCAGGCGCGCCGCATGGACGCCCGCTACAAGGACAAGGATGGCAAGGGCAATCGCTTCGTCCATACGCTCAACGGCTCGGGCACCGCTGTTGGCCGCGCTCTCATAGCTGTCATCGAAAACTACCAGAATGAGGATGGCAGCGTAACCATTCCTGAAGTGCTGCGGCCTTACATGGGCGGTCTGGAAAAGATCGAATCGAAATAATGCGCATTCTTTTGACCAATGACGACGGCATTCATGCCGAGGGCCTGGCGTCGCTCGAACGCGTCGCCCGCACGCTCTCCGACGATGTCTGGGTGGTGGCGCCGGAGCAGGACCAGTCAGGCTATGCGCATTCGCTGTCGATCTCGGAGCCGTTGCGGCTGCGCAAGATCGGCGAGAAGCATTTTGCCGTTCGCGGCACGCCGACCGACTGCGTCATCATGGGGGTGAAGAAGATCCTGCCCGGTGCGCCCGACCTGATCCTGTCCGGGATCAATTCCGGCGCCAATATCGCCGACGACGTGACCTATTCGGGAACCGTCGCCGGCGCCATGGAAGGCGCGCTGCTCGGCATCCGCTCGATCGCGCTCAGCCAGGGCTACTCCTATGTCGGCGAGGATCGCGTCGTCCCCTACGAGACCACCGAAGCGCTGGCGCCGGCACTGCTGAAGAAGCTCGTCGCGACGCCGCTGCCGGACGGTGTGCTGCTCAACGTCAATTTTCCGAACTGCCTTCCAGAGGAGGTTGCCGGCACGGTGGTCACCTCGCAGGGCAAGCTCGTGCACAGCCTGTGGGTCGACGAGCGCCGTGATGGGCGCGGGCTGCCTTACTATTGGCTGCGATTTGGCCGCGAGCCAGTCGAGGGCAAGCGAGGCACCGATCTCTACGCCCTGCGCAATCGCCTGGTGTCGGTGACGCCCTTGCAGCTCGACCTCACCGCGCATGAGATCCGTGACCAGCTGAGCAAGGCGCTTGCATGAACCTGCCAATCGATGACCGCGAAGGATTTGCCGCTTTCCTCCTGCGCCTGCGCGGCAGGGGAACCGTGCCGAAGGCATTGATCGCGGCTTTCGAGGCGACGCCACGGCGAGGTTTCCTGGCGGCGCAGTTCCACCAGATCGCCTGGTCCGACCGCATGCTGCCGATCGAGTGCGGCGAGGCGATCGAAGGCGCGGACATGCAAGCAGCTGTTATCGCGGCGCTTGCCATCGAGCCCGGCAATCGCGTGCTCGAGATCGGTACCGGCTCCGGCTACACGGCGGCGGTGATGTCGCGGCTGGCGGCACGGATCGTCACCATCGACCGCTACAAGACGCTTGTCGAACAGGCCAGGCAGCGCTTCGAGGCGCTTGGCATCGGCAACGCCATAGCGCGCCAGGCTGACGGCTCCGGCGGTCTGCCTGCCGAGGGGCCATTCGACCGCATCGTCGCCTGGGCTGCCTTCGACAGCCTGCCGCGCTTCCTGCTCGACCAATTGTCGAGCGGCGGCATCGTCATCGCACCGATCGGGCCGGAAGAGGGCGAGCAGGTGCTGGCCAAGCTCACCAAGGTCGGCAGCCGTTTCGAGCGTGAGGATATCGGTCTCGTGCGGCTGCAGCCGATCCTGCGCAGCGTCGCCGCGGTGATCTAGTCGCCTCCGGCGCACTCGAAAATGTTTTAAGAAAATTTTCGTCGGATTCTAATGGGTTAACCGCCCAGTAACATTAACGCGCTTTAATCCTGTCTCAGTTGGTGCAGAGTTTGTGCGGGTTAGTGCGATGCAACTCAATGTTTTGAAGGCAAATGGTCGCAATCTGGCGCGGGGCTGCGCCGTTCTCATGATTGCAGGCGCGGCCGCCGGGTGCAGTTCCCAGGCGTCGCGGTTCAACAGTGTCGACGACGTCTTCACTTCCTCGACCAACAATCAGCGCACCATCATCAACAAGCAGGATGCCGTGCAGCCCTATCCGGGCGATGTCTCGGCAGCCCCGCTCGACGGCACCCACACGCAGTCGGTCAGCCGCTCCAGTCTAGAGCCGGTCTCCAGCCGGCCGCTGCCTCCGCCCGTTTCAGCCCAGGCGCAACCCGCTCCGGCACTCGCGCCTGCGGCCAATCCCGTGCGTGTCGCATCGGCGCCGGCCATGGTTCGGCCCGCTCCTCATCTCGACAGGACGACGACCAGCACTGTCGAGCCGGCCGCGAAGCCATTCAAGAGTGCCCAGCCCGACGCGCCGAGGATGGCGCAGGCCGGCACACCGCATGCGACCGAGATCGTCGTCAGGGACGGCGAGACCATTTCCGGCCTGGCGGCGCATTACAAGGTGCCGGCCGATGTCATCATGAAGGTGAATGGCCTGAGCCCGACCAAGGGGCTGAAGACCGGCCAGAAGATCGTTATCCCGGCCTATGCTTATTCCAGCAAGGCTGAGCCGAAAGTCGCTGATGGGAAGCCGGTAAAGGATGGCAAGCACGACTTGCCGGCCACCGCGCCGGACAAGGTTGCCGTTCTGCCGCAACAGCCGAAACTCAAGGAGGGCAAGTCCGCCGCTCAGGTCGATGCTTCGGCCGCCGCGAGCCAGCCCAAGGAGCCCAAGCCCGCGCAAGTGGCCAAGGCAACCGGCGGCGCCGGCACCTACACGGTCCAGTCGGGCGACACGATGTCCTCGATTGCCAGGAAGACCGGCGTTGGCGTCGTGGCGCTGAAGCAGGCCAACGGCATGAAGGACGGTTTGCTCAAGATCGGCCAGACCCTGAAAGTGCCGGCCGGCGGAACGGCGACGGTCGCCAGTGCAAAGCCGGCGAAAGTCGATCCGGTGACCACGGCAACCACGCAGCCTCCTGCAAAGACCACGCCGTCGGAAACGCTGGCGTCCTACACGCCGCCGAAGAAGGATGCGAAAGTCATCCAGCAGGCCGAGGACGATGAAGCGGTGGCGCCCGACGCCACGGGTATCGGCAAGATGCGCTGGCCGGTGCGCGGCCGGGTGATCTCAGGCTTCGGATCCGGCAAGGATGGCGTCGACATCGCCGTGCCCACGGGCACGCCGATCAAGGCGGCCGAAAACGGCGTCGTCATCTACGCCGGCGACGGTCTCAAGGAATTCGGCAACACGGTGCTGGTGCGCCACGAGAACGGCCTGGTCACCGTCTACGGCCATGCCAGCTCGATCGAGGTGCAGCGCGGCCAGAAGGTCAAGCGCGGCCAGGAAATCGCGCTTTCGGGCATGAGCGGCACGACGGACTCGCCGAAGCTGCACTTCGAAGTGCGCAAGAACTCGGCGCCGGTCGATCCTTCGACCTATCTCGAATAGAATAAAAAAAGCGATTTGCGGGCCGTCTGACCTCCAGTCCGGCCCGCCGGCTCAGCCCGTTCCGCGAGGAGCGGGCTTTTTCAGTTGTGAAAAATGCCCGCCCGCAAGCCTCAGAGATGATCAAGGAGCGTGTCGGCGATCATCTCCTCAAGGCTGCTGGCCTTCACGCCGAGAAGCGTCTCGGCGTCCGAGGAGTCGACCAGCAAGGGACGTTCAAAGAGGTAGCTCATTTCGATGAGTTCGTGCATGCCCAGAGCCTCCATCTCGGGGACGGAGTAGGAACGTGTCTCTGGGATCTCTTGCCCGAGCATCGCCGCGGTTTTCTGGATGAGTTCCCGAGGGGAGGCGTATTGCGAGGGAACGTGAAACGCCCGTCCCCATTCACCCGTGTAGCGGGTGGCCGCGACCAGTGTCCTGGCGACGTCCTTGGTGAAGGCCCAGGCGTGGGTTGCGTCGAGGTCTCCAATGAAGGCGGTAGGCTTGCCCTCGATGATGGAGGGCAGCGCGACCAGTGAGAAATAGCTGATTGCGCCATGTCCGAGATAGTCGCTGGACCGTACTTCGATGGCCGGTACATTGGCGCGGACCGCCCGCTGCCACATGATCGTCCGGGCGGTTCCCTTCCTCGAGGTCGGGTCCAGAGACAGGTCGGAGCGAAGCGGGCTATCGGCATTTGCCCCGTAACCATAGAGGTTTCCCAGCACGATGAGCTTCGCGCCGACCGCTTCCGCGGCGCGCACGGTGCCGTCGATGATGGGGAAAAAGTCGGTCGGCCACCGATGATATGTGGCCATGGCACACATGAATATGGCCTCGGCGCCCTGGCAGATACGCGCCAGTTCCGAGGCATCCGTGGCGTCGGCCTGTATGGCCCGCACGTTGCGCAGTGCGTTCGAGCCGACGCTTCGGCTCGTGAGGACGACGTCATGTCCTTCTTCGCCAAGAAGGCGAGCGGTCTCGCGTCCAACCGGGCCCGCGCCGACAACAACATAGAAACTCATGGCAACCTCTCTTCAAGCTGATGGAGAGGCGTGAGTACCGGTTGCCGGCATTGAAAATCGCGCGGGAATTGCCAAATCTTGGACAGGTTTTGCCATGAATCGAGAGAGCATGCGTCCGCAATTCGCTCCGGCCCGATCCTCCTCCGACGTAACAATGGTTTCCCGGCATATCGAGGCCGGTGTCCATCGTCTGCCGCGGGCGCCACACCACCGCATCATGGTGCATGCAAGCGCGGCGACGCGCTCCTACTGCAATCAGGTTGGGCGATATTTCGTCAGGCGCGCCGGCGACATCGACCTGGTGCCGGCTGGCGAGGAGGGCGGCTTCGAGGCTGAAAACCCGTTCGACACGATTGAGATTGTCTTGCAGCCAGCCCTGATGGAAAGGGTGGCGGCGGAACTTGGCGGCAAGGCGCTGACAACGCGGCTCGACACACGCCATTTGCTTCGTGACCAACGCATCGAACATCTTGCTCGAGCACTCCAGAGCGATCTCAATGCCGGCGCGCCGAGCGGCTCTCTGTTTGCCGACAGCATTGGCGCCGCACTCGCGGTCAGGCTGCTTGGCCTTGATGTTTCAGACATCGATCGAACAAACCGGCTGTCGGATACCCAGCTCAAGCGCGTCCTGGAGCACATTGAAGCCGCCCTCCATGAGCCGCTTTCGATTCATCGCCTGAGCAGGGTTGCCGGCGCGAGCAGCTCGCACTTGCGGACATGGTTCAAGGTGGCAATGGGCATCACCCTGCATCGCTATGTGTTGCGACGCCGCGTCGAACGCGCGCGCGTTCTGCTGCAGCAGGACGATCTCAGCACAAGCGAGATCGCGGAACTGACGGGCTTCGCGCACCAGTCACACCTGGCGCACTGGATGCGCCGCGAGATTGGCCAGACGCCGCGCGACTTGCGACGGGCGCGGCTGCCCAAGTGACATCCCGGAATTTGCCTTGGCGATGCCTCAATCCTTCAGCGGCCTGCCAAGCCGGCCGGCTAGGTCCTGTGTGAACTGCCAGGCGACGCGACCCGAGCGGCTGCCGCGTGTCGTCGCCCATTCCAGCGCCTCGGCGCGCAGCTGCTCGGGATCGATGTCGAGGCCATGATGGCTGGCATAGCCGTTGACCATCTCGAGGTAGTCGTCCTGCGAGCATTTGTGGAAGCCGAGCCAAAGTCCGAAACGATCGGACAGCGAGACCTTTTCCTCGACTGCCTCGGACGGGTTGATGGCTGTCGAGCGCTCATTGTCGATCATGTCGCGCGGCAACAGATGGCGGCGGTTCGAGGTGGCGTAGAAGATGACATTGGCCGGGCGCCCCTCGACGCCGCCCTCAAGAGCTGCCTTCAGCGACTTGTAGGACGTATCGTCGTGATCGAAGGACAGATCGTCGCAAAACAGGATGAAACGGAAGGGGGCTGCCTTCAGCAAACCCATCAGCTTCGGCAGCGTGTCGATGTCCTCGCGGTGGATCTCGATCAGCTTCAGCGGCAGGTCGGATTTGGCGTTGTGTGATCTGGCCTTGGCATTGATCTCGGCATGCACGGCCTTGACCAGCGACGATTTGCCCATGCCGCGCGCGCCCCACAACAGCACGTTGTTGGCCGGATGGCCGGCGGCGAAGCGCTCGGTGTTGTCGACAAGGATGTCGCGGACACGGTCGACGCCCCGGATCAGGCCGATATCGACGCGGTTGACCTTGCGCACCGGCTCCAGATAGCCCGGCTCCGCCTGCCAGACGAAGCAATCGGCCTCACCAAGGTCGGTTTCGGGCACGGGCGGCGGGGCGAGGCGGCTGACGGCCTCGATCAGGCGGTCAAGTTTCTTGTTGAGGGCGTCGATGGTGCTGTCGGTCATTTCAGGTCTTTTGGTTCGTTTCCTTGGGGCGGGCAGGTAGGACCCGTTCGATTCCGTCAGGTTCGAAACCGGTTCCAACCTTTTGTTCGAGCGTGATCTTTTCCGAAAACCGGCTCGCGCTTTTCGCGATCATGCTCTAACACGGCCCGGCAGGCCGGAAAAGCAGCCGATTTGCCGGGCCGCGCAGTTGCATTGACAACTTTACCGACTATATTCCGGCCAAATTTCAAGGGGCCGCCAAACTCCGCAGAACGGTTGGCGGCTGTTTTCAAAATTCAGGAGTACTCTCGATGTTCGTGACACCGGCATACGCCCAAGGCATCGGCGGCACCTCTCCCGATATGCTCATCAGCATTTTGCCGTTTGTCCTGATTTTCGTGATCATGTATTTTCTGATCATCCGCCCGCAGCGCACGCAGCTGAAGAAGCGCGGCGAGATGCTGGCGGCGGTCCGTCGCGGCGATACTGTCGTCACCGGCGGCGGTTTCGTCGGCAAGGTGACGAAGGTGATCGACGACAATGAGCTCGAGATCGACCTAGGCGGCGGCACCAAGGTGACGGCGCTGCGCTCGACGATCGCCGACGTACGCGTCAAGGGCGAACCCGTGGCGAACCAGAACGCCAAGAAATAACCTAATTCCAGGCGGAGCGATCCGCGGACACGCTCTGACGGACGACGCCATATGCTGTATTTTTCGCGCTTCAAGATGATCCTGATCTGGGTGGCCGTGGCCATCACAGTGATCCTCGCCGCGCCCAATCTGTTCTCCGCCAGCACGCTGGCCCAGCTGCCGAGCTGGGTGCCGAAGCGGCAGATGACGCTCGGCCTCGATTTGCAGGGCGGTTCACACATCCTGCTCGAGATGAACCAGAACGATCTGATCAAGGATCGGCTGGAGACGACGCGTGACGAAATCCGCACGCTGCTGCGTGACGCAAAGATCGGCTATACCGGCCTTGGCGGCACGGGGCGTACCTTGCAGGTTCGCATCACGGATCCGGCGCAACTCGATGCCGCCAAGAAGGCGTTGAAGACCTTGACCGATCCGGTCGCGGCCGGCCTGTTCACCGGCGGGTCGATCCAGGAAATGTCGCTGGACGATTCCGAGCCGGGCCTGCTCAAGTTCACCGTCACCGACGCCGGAATCAAGTACCGCACGTCGACCGCCTTGGCGCAATCGATCGAAGTGGTTGAGCGCCGCGTGAACGAACTCGGCACCACCGAGCCTATCGTGCAGCGGCAAGGCGACGACCGCATCCTTGTCCAGGTGCCTGGCCTGCAGGATCCGCAGCGGCTGAAGGAAATCCTCGGTCAGACCGCGAAGCTGACCTTCCAGATGGTCGACCAGTCGATGCCGGTGCAGGACGCGCTCAAGGGTCGCCCGCCCGCCGGCTCCTCGGTGCTCTATTCCCAGGACGATCCGCCGGTTCCGTATCTGATTGAAAACCGTGTCATCGTTTCGGGCGAAAACCTCGTCGATGCGCAAGCGACGTACAATTCGCAGAACAACGAGCCGGTGGTTTCATTCCGCTTCGATTCCAAGGGGGCCGCGCGCTTCGGCCAGGCGACGTCGCAGAATGTCGGCAAGCTGTTCGCCATCATCCTCGACAACCAGGTGATTTCGGCGCCGCAGATCCGTGAGCCGATCCTCGGCGGCACCGGCCAGATTTCAGGCAATTTCACCGCCCAGAGCGCCAACGATCTCGCCGTGCTTTTGCGAGCCGGTGCGCTGCCGGCGACGCTGACGGTGATCGAGGAACGCACTGTCGGTCCGGGCCTTGGCCAGGATTCGATCCATGCCGGCAAGGTCGCCGGCATCATCGGTTCGATCCTCGTCGTTGCCTTCATGTTCGTCGCCTACGGCTTCCTCGGCTTCCTCGCCAACATCGCGCTGGCGGTGCACGTGGCGATGATCGTCGGACTGTTGTCGCTGCTTGGGGCGACGCTGACCCTGCCCGGTATTGCCGGTATCGTGCTGACCATAGGCATGGCCGTCGATTCCAACGTGCTGATCTACGAACGTATCCGTGAGGAGCGACGAGCTGGCCGCTCAGTGATCCAGGCGATCGACACCGGCTTCTCGAAGGCGCTGGCGACCATCGTCGATTCCAACGTCACGTCGCTGATCGCCACCGTGGTGCTGTTTTATCTCGGCACCGGTCCGGTGAAGGGCTTTGCCATCACTTACGCCATCGGCATCCTGACCACGGTCTTCACCGCTTTCACCTTCACGCGCCTGCTGGTATCGATCTGGCTGCGCCGCGCTCGCCCGAAGGAGCTGCCGAAGGCGCCGGTGACCTTCATTCCGCCAGGCACCAAGATCCCCTTCATGGGCATCCGTCGCTGGACGTTCGCGCTGTCGAGCTTCCTGTCGGTGTTGTCCGTGGTGCTGTTCATGACGGTCGATATCAATTACGGCATCGACTTCAAGGGCGGCTCGATGATCGAGGTGAAGTCCAAGAGCGGCGACGCCAATCTCGGCGATATCCGTGCCAGGCTGATGGAACTCAACATCGGCGAGGTGCAGGTGCAGCAGTTCGGCGCGCCGAACGACGTGCTGATCCGCGTCGGCACGCAGGATGGCGGCGAGAATGCCGAGCAGACGGTCATCGACAAGGTGCGTGGCGAGCTGCAGGACCAGTATGATTTCCGCCGCGTCGAGGTTGTGGGACCGACGGTTTCCGGCGAACTTGCCAAGCAAGGCACCATCGCCATGCTGGTCGCGCTGGTCGGCATCCTGGTCTATGTCTGGTTCCGTTTCGAATGGCAGTTCGCGGTCGGCGCCATCGTTGCGACCGTGCACGACGTGGTCATGACGCTCGGCTTCTTCGTCATCACCGGCCTTGAATTCAACCAGTCGTCGCTGGCGGCGATCCTGACCATTATCGGCTATTCGCTGAACGACACGATCGTGGTCTATGACCGCGTCCGCGAGGATCTGCGAAAATACAAGCGAATGCCGCTGCCGCAGCTGTTGAACAACGCCATCAACGAGACGCTGTCGCGAACGACGCTGACCTCGGTGACGACGATCCTGGCCTTGCTGGCACTGGTGCTGTTCGGCGGCGAGGTCATCCGCTCCTTCACCATGGCGATGCTGTTCGGTGTCGTGTTCGGCACCTATTCGTCGATCTTCATCGCCGCACCGCTGCTGATCCTGTTCAAGCTGCGGCCGCAGGCCACGGCCGACGAGGAGAAGCCGGTCGGCGGCGGCAAGGCGGTCGCGACCTGACGCGCGGCCCCGAAGGGGTGACTGAGTGGTGACCGGCAAAGGGATCGTCATCCGCGAGGCGCATTTCCCAGGCCGCGCTCCGATCGAGGCCTATGGCAATGGCGGGTTTCGCTTTGCCGACATGTCGCATCGCGGCTCGTTGCTGTGCCTACCATCCGGCATCCATGGCTGGGAGCCGGCGGACGCTGCGGCGCTGACGGTGGCGGATTTCGACAAACTTCTGGCCGAGGCCGACAAGGTCGAGATCCTGCTGGTCGGCATGGGCAGGGATCTCCGGCCGTTGCCGGCAGCGTTGCGGGCGGCGCTGAAAGAGGCGGGCATAGCGTCCGATCCGATGTCGACCGGAGCGGCGGTGCGAACCTACAATGTCCTTCTGGCGGAAGACCGCGCCGTGGCTGCCGCGCTCATCGCCGTCGATTGACATGTCCCAGAATGCCAAAATCGTCATGGACGCGGTGCGCGCCGCCGACCATGACCGGTATCTCACGGCGCTCTACGCGCCGGCCGACAAGCGCGATGCGCTGTTGTCGCTTTACGCTTTCAATGCCGAGGTCGCGGGCATTCGCGACCGCATCCATGAAGCGTTGCCGGGTGAGGTACGGCTGCAATGGTGGCGCGATCTCATCGCCGCCGACAATGATGGCGCAGGCATCGGTCATCCCACCGCCGACGCGCTGAAGGCGACAATTTCCGTCCATCGCCTGCCGAAATTGGCCTTCGAGAACATGCTCGAAGCGCGCATCTTCGATCTCTACGACGATCCGATGCCGTCGCGCACGGATCTGGAAGGCTATTGCGGCGAGACGGCAGCCGCGCTCATCCAGCTTGCGGCGATGGTGCTCGATCCCGTCGACGCGCCGCGGATTGCGGAATTGGCGGGCAGGGCGGGCTGTGCGCAGGCGATGACCGGCCTGCTTCTGCTGTTACCGCTGCACCGCAAGCGCGGGCAATGCTTTGTCCCGGCCGACATCCTGGCGGCGGCGGGATCGTCGCCGGAAGAGTTTGTTGCCGGCGATGGCGGCCCTGGAGCGCAGCGCGCCGTGGCGGCGATGATCGCTCTGGCACGCGAACACCTTTCAGCCTTCGAGCGGGGCGCCGCGGAGTTGCCGGCGTCGTTGCGCCCGGCATTCCTGCCGCTGGCGCTGTCGCGCGCCTATCTCGACAAGATGGAAGGGTCGGGCCATTCACCGCTCGTCAGCGTCGCGCGGCTCTCTGCCTTGCGCCGGCATTGGCTCCTGTTGCGGCGCGCAAGCAAGGGCTGGCCGGCGCTTTGACGTAAACGTCAATCATGTTAAGGATCCGGCTGAGCCCGAAAACTGTCGCCGAAGACGACGGCCCGGGCCCGGAGGAAATCCATGAGCTTGCCCGTGCTGGTCGCGATCGTCGCCTTCGGCATTGCGCTGTCGGTTGCCGCGGTGCATTTCACCGGCGGCAGCAAGACGGCCACACTGGCCGGCGCGAATCAGGCGTTGCGCCGTTTCGCCGAAGATTATCCTGACGAGACGGCTGTGACGGTCCGCCTGACGGCGGATGCCAAGACGGCATTTATCGATCTTGGGCGAGGGCGTATCGGCATTGTTCACGGCATCGGCGATCGGTTTTTGACCCGCATCGTCACGCCTGCAGACACAAAGGTCTGCGGCGCCGACGAGGCGCATACGATTCTGGTCCGGCTGACGGATTTCACCTGGAAGGGCGGCCGCTTCCGCTTCGCGAGTGCCGCCGATGCCCGGGCCTTGCTGATGGCTTTCGGATCGCATCATTCAAATTCCGCTGGGGAGGCCGCGTGATGGAGAGCTATGATTTCCCGCAGGTCACCCAACTCGCCATTCCGTTCTTCGTCGCCGCGATCCTGATCGAGCTCTGGCTGGTGCGCAGCGGCCGCGCCAAGGGCTCGTTCGAGACGCGCGATACGCTGACCAGCCTGATGATGGGTACCGGCAATGTCGTCGCCGGGCTGCTGCTTGGTGTCGTCTCCTACTGGGCGCTGCTGTGGCTATGGCAGTTCCGCGTCTTCAATCTCGGCCTGTCGGCCTGGGTGTTCCTGGCCGCCTTCCTGCTCGATGATCTGCGCTACTATGTCTATCACCGCATTGCGCACCGGGTGCGCTGGGTGTGGGCCGAGCATGTCAACCATCATTCGAGCCAGCACTACAATCTGTCGACGGCGCTCCGGCAAAGCTGGACCGGGCTGTTCACCTTCATGTTCGTGCTGCAGGCGCCGCTGGTGCTGCTCGGCTTCCATCCGGCGGTGATCGCCTTCACCTTCGGCTTCAACCTGGTCTGGCAGTTCTGGATCCACACCGAGACCATCGGCAAGATGTGGGGCTGGTTCGAATTGATCTTCAACACGCCGTCCCACCACCGCGTCCACCATGCCACCAACCCGCGCTATCTCGACGCCAACTATGCCGGAACGCTGATCATCTGGGACCGGATGTTCGGTACCTTCGTCGAGGAATTGGAGGAGGACCGGCCGCGCTACGGCATCGTCAAGAATCTCGGCACCTTCAACCCGCTGAAAGTGGCCTTCCACGAATGGATCGGCATGTTCAGGGATGCGTTTTTGCCGGGCCTGACGCTGCGCGAGCGCCTGAATTACTTGATCAAGCCGCCAGGCTGGAGCCATGACGGCTCGCGCGAAACTTCTGAAAGCCTGAAGGCTGCTTATGTCAGGCGAAATCCCGCCGAGGCGGGGAAGCCGGGACTGCCTATGGCGAGTGCCGAGCCGGCGGAGTAACTGCTTGGCTGCTAGGAGGCGTCGTTCGAACCGCCACCGCGCATCAGCGTCTCGTAGTCGCGGCCGCCGTAGAAGATATTGACGATGCGGACAACATCGCCCTCGATCACGTAGGCGATAACGGCCGAGTGTTCGAACGGGACGGTTCGCAGCCCCGGCACAATGTCGTCGCGCGAGCGGCCGCCGCGAGGTGCATTGCCGATGTTCTGGCAACGGCCTTCGATGCGCAGAACGAAATTTCTCGCGGCGTCAGGGCTTCCGCGCCTCGACGAGGTATCTGAAAATGTCTGCAAGATCGTTACTGGCGCTTTCGCGATATTCGACCTCAAGCCGCCGGATCATCGGCGCGGCTCGAATACTGTGCGAACAATCGTCCAAGGCGGTCGCGAACCTCCTCCCCAGAAAGATTCGGCCTTGTATCTTCGATCGACGCCTTCACCCGAGCCCTGATCGAGGCCATGCGCTCGGCATGCTCGTCCTCTTCGCGCTGGAAGGCGCGGAGCGCCGCACGGATGACCTCGCTCGCCGAGCCGAAGGAGCCGTCCTCGACTTTCTCGCGGATCATGCGCGCCATGGCGGGCGTGACGGTGACGGACAGTTTTTCGGCAGATTCCATAGAGCGGCTCCCTCAGGCAGGATAGTATCCTACTTTCCTGCCTGAGGTTCAATCCCGAGATTGCTTATTCCGCCGCCTGCGCTGCCTGCGCCGGCAGCCCCAGCCATTGCCGGCAATCGCCCAGCGCGCGTGACGTGATGGCGTGCCTTTTGGCGACTGTCTTGTCCTTGCCGCGCAGTCGCTTGCCTTCGGTCTTCGGCGCTTCCATCGGGGGGAACAGGCCGAAATTAACGTTCATCGGCTGGAACGAGCGCTTGCCTGGCTCATCGTCGGAAACAATATGGCCGCCTGTGATGTGGTTGAGCAGCGCGCCGAAGGCCGTGGTGAGCGGCGGCAGCGACGGCGCATAGCCGAGCCGTTCGGCGGCGGCGAAGCGGCCGGCGAGCAGGCCGATGGCGGCGCTTTCGACATAGCCTTCGCAACCGGTGATCTGGCCGGCGAAACGCAGGCCAGGGCGCGACTTCAGCTGCAGCGAGGCGTCGAGCAGCGTCGGCGAGTTGATGTAGGTATTGCGGTGCAGGCCGCCGAGGCGAGCGAAGTCGGCGTTTTCCAGGCCCGGAATGGTGCGGAAGATACGGACCTGCTCAGCGTGCTTCAACTTGGTCTGGAAACCGACCATGTTGTAGAGCGTGCCCAGCGCATTGTCCTGCCGGAGCTGGACGACCGCATAGGCCTTCACCGTCGGATTGTGCGCGTTGGTCAGGCCCATCGGCTTCATCGGCCCGTAGCGCAGCGTCTCGACGCCGCGCTCGGCCATGATCTCGATCGGCAGGCAGCCGTCGAAATAGGGCGTGCCTTCCCATTGCTTGAATTCCGTCTTCTGGCCGTCGATCAATGCCTGCACGAAGGCAAGGTACTGCTCCTTGTCCATCGGGCAATTGATGTAGTCCTTGCCGGTACCGCCAGGCCCGACCTTGTCGTAGCGCGACTGGAACCAGCAAATGTCCATGTCGATCGTGTCGAAATGGATGATCGGCGCGATGGCGTCGAAGAAGGCGAGCGCGTCGGCGCCGGTCGCCTCGGCGATCGACTGGGCAAGTCCAGGCGCGGTCAGCGGCCCCGTGGCGATGATCGCCTGGTCCCAGTCCGCTGGCGGCAGGCCTGGCACTTCCTCGCGCTGGATGGCGATCAGCGGGTGTGCTTCGAGCTTCTTCGTCACGGCCTCGGAGAAACCGTCGCGGTCGACGGCAAGCGCGCCGCCGGCCGGCACCTGGTTGGCGTCGCCGGCACTCATGATCAAGGAGCCGGCCAGCCGCATTTCGGCGTGCAGCAGCCCGACCGCGTTGTTTTCGGCATCGTCGGAGCGGAAGGAATTGGAACAGACCAGCTCGGCCAGGCCATCGGTCTTGTGGGCGTCCGTGCCCCGAACCGGCCGCATCTCATGTAGAACAACGGGAACGCCGGCCTGCGCCACCTGCCATGCGGCTTCGGAACCGGCGAGACCACCGCCGATGATGTGGATAGGATTTTTGCTCATGAGCGCCGGAATAGTCGCTTGCCGCCGCGATTGCAATTGTCGCTCTGCGGTGAGCGGGAATCGCCTGGTCGGGAGCGCCTGCCCTTGAAAACAACAACACCCGCCGGGG
Source organism: Mesorhizobium loti (assembly GCF_013170705.1). Lineage (NCBI taxonomy): Bacteria > Pseudomonadati > Pseudomonadota > Alphaproteobacteria > Hyphomicrobiales > Phyllobacteriaceae > Mesorhizobium > Mesorhizobium loti. Next base: position 4,195,850 of record NZ_CP033334.1, read on the forward strand.
GAGGAGGTCCGGCGGGTGTCGTTTTGGAGGTCGACCCTCGGGAGGAGGTGAAGGTCGACCGTATTCGTCATTGCCGGGGAGGAGGTCGGCTTTGACGAAATCTCTTTCGCCTTTTGAAGAGGGGCGAAACCTCTGGGGCAACTTTGCCACCTGGGAAACAGCGCCCGCCGCGGGAGGAGGTGCGGCGGGCGCCGTTTGGTTGGCCAACCCTCGGGAGGAGGTGAAGGTTGGGCCTATTCGTCATCGCCGGGGAGGAGGTCGGCTCTGACGAAATCTCTTTCGCCATTTGAAGAGGGGCGAAACCTCTGGGGCAAAATTCGTTTTTGCCGCCTGGGAAACAACGCCCGCCGCGGGAGGAGGTGCGGCGGGCGCCGTTTTGGTGGTCAACCCTTGGGAGGAGGGTAAGGGCCGACCGTCTTCGCTGGGCTCGGGGAGGAGGTCGATTCCAGCGAAATTCCGTTAGATCGCCTTGCGGGCGATGATCTTGATTTCGTCGCGGACGATACCGAGATCATGCAGCTGGCGGTTCGAAAGGCGACCCAGCTCGGTAACCGTCTCGCGATAAACGCGCCAGTTACGATAGTTGCGGATCAGGTTCATTGTGGTTCTCTTTTTTAGAAACTTGTTCGGACCATTCGCGGCCCGAAGAATTAGACCGCCTTGCGAGCGACGTAAGGAATGTCGCTGCGGCTGATGCCGAGGTCGGTCAGTTCGCGGTTGCTCAGGCGGCTCAGCTCGGACACGGTGTCCCTGTAGCGGCGCCAGTTGCGGTAGTTGCGGATCAGGTTCATGGTAGTTCTCGTTTCGTCTTTCTTGCGGATCATTCCGTTTGTGTACGAACCATAAATAGGCGGGCCCATATCGATTTAAAAGCGCTATGGCTGCATGGCAGCAATGCAAATTGTGCAATGCAACATTAACGCGCCTTCACGGACCTGACACAAAGAAGCCAGAATCAGAAAGTGCCGTAACGTCAACGGTTTGGCTGGTTCGGCTAAAAAAACGACCTAGCGGGGGAGGCAGGGCATGGCAGGGTACTCGACACGGGTCAGGTCCGACATCGCGCGGTGGCTGCAGACAGGCCTGATCGACGCCGCGACGGCCGATTCTCTTACCCGTGACGTCGAGGCCAACGAGCGCAAGTCGCTGAGCTTCGGTTCTATCCTGGCGATGATGGCGGCGCTGCTGTTTGGCGCGGCCATCCTGATCTTCGTCGCCGCCAACTGGGATGCGATCCCTCGGCTCGCTCGAGTGGCCGCGCTCTTTGCCATCATTCTTGGCGGCTATGTCGGCGGCGCGGTGCTGAAGACGCGCGACCATGCGGCGATCGGCGAAGCGCTGTGGATCGTGGCTGCCGCTGCTTTCGGCGGTTCGATCGCGCTGATCGGCCAGATGTATCATTTGTCCGGCGACGAGGCTTCCGCGCTGGTCACCTGGGGCGCCGGCACGGCGCTGGCGGCGGTGGCGCTGCGGTCGAACCCGCTGACCGTCGCGGCGGTCGGTATCGCCGACGCCTGGCTGTTCCTGAAAGGGTTCGATTACTACAGCCGCACCAACTTTCCGCATGCCTTCGTCGTCATGGCGGTCGTGCTCTTTGCCGTCTCGTTCTGGACCCGCAGTCAGCCGGCGCGGCACCTGATCATCCTGTCGCTGCTCTTCTATCTCGTGCTGTTGGCCGGGAATCACGCGACGCTTCCGGTGGCGATCCCCCTTGTCATTGTCTCCGCCGTGCTTTTCGCGGCTGCCGTCTTCGCACCGGAACCGGTCGACCGGATCGTGCAGCTTGGCGGCCGCTTACCCTTGCATGCTCTGCTCGGCTTCCTCACCGGCCTGGCAATCATCCAGTTCGAACTGGCGGACGAGAGCACCTATAACAGCGGCTTCGCCATCGCCTCGGTCGTCGCGCTCGCCGGCATCGTTGCCGCTATCGTGCTGGCGGGGCGGGAAAGCCGAGGCCTGCGCTGGCTTGCCTATCTCGGCTTCGCCTTCGAACTCGCTATGATCTATGTCGTGACCTTGCAGTCGATGCTCGACACGGCCGGCTTCTTCCTGGCCGCCGCGGTGCTGCTCGGTATCCTGGCAGTCGTCATCATCCGCGTCGAAAAACGCATGAACGGTCCAGCCATCGGGGGAGCCACGGCATGATGACCGGAAAGAGACTTGTCATCTCGGCGCTGGTGCTGGCGCTCGTCCAGATAGGATTCCTGAGCTGGATCATCGCCGGCCGGGCGGCGATCCTACGCAACGGCAAGGACGTTCTGTTGAAGATCGAGCCCGTCGATCCGCGCGACCTGCTGCGCGGCGACTACATTGTCCTCGGCTACGACATCTCGCGCATTCCGGTGAAAATGATCGCCAATATTCCCGCCGGAAAGTTCTCCAGCGACGACACCTCGATCGTGGTCCGCCTGAAGAAGGGTGCCGACGGCTACTGGACGCCGACCACCGCCTGGTTCGGCAAGGCGCCGACGCCCGCAGCGGCCGACGAAGCCGATATTCTGGGCCATGTCGCCGAAGGCTGGGATCTGCGCGGCGAAGGCATGACGATCGCGCCGGAGTACGGCATCGAGCGCTTCTACCTGCCGGAGGGCGAGGGCATCGCGATCCAGAACGACATGCGGGTGCGCCCGTTCGGGATACGCCTTGCACTCGCCAGCGACGGTACCGCGCAGATCAAGGCGCTGGTCGATGGCGACAAGACGTTGTTCGAGGAGCCGCTCTATTAGTGATGTTGGATGTCGGTCATTGGTGCGGGTAGAGGGACTCGAACCCCCACGATCTCTCGCCAGAACCTAAATCTGGTGCGTCTACCAGTTCCGCCATACCCGCATGGTCCGGCAATCTCATGTAGCCATCATTCTGTCAATGTCGGAGACAAGATGGTGGGTCAGGGCCGAAATGCTGGTTGTTCGCCTAAACGCGAAGACTGTTGAAAATTAGCCTCGCCTGTGACAAAAGGCGTGTCAAATGTGACGGGACGCGACGATCCGCTTCTACAGAATGTGATAAGAAGTAGGAAAAACAAGAACTTATTCACATTTTGGAACGCAGTTTGGGAGAGTTTGAGCCGTAATTTCGGTCAAATCGCCAGGTTCCGTACCAAAAGCCATTCCCGGCAAGATTATACCGGCAGGCTGTAAACGGCAGAGGCCGTGCCAGTCTCATTGGTGAAAACAAAGGTTTTACGATGCAGGTCACCGAAACGCTCAATTCCGGTCTCAAGCGCGAGATCAAGATCACCGTGCCGGCCGGTGACATGGAAGCCAAGCTGATGGCGCGGCTGTCTGACGCGCGCAACAAGGTCCGCATCAACGGCTTCCGCCCCGGCAAGGTGCCGGTGCAGCACCTGCGCAAGGTCTACGGCAAGTCGTTCATGGCCGAAGTGGTCAACGAGATCCTCAATGATTCGACCCGTTCGATCATTACCGGCCGCGGCGAAAAGGCCGCCATGCAGCCCGAGGTCATCATGACCGAGGACGAGAAGGAAGCCGAGAAGATCCTGGCCGGCGGCACCGACTTCGAATTCCGCCTCAACTATGAGGTCATACCGGCGATCGAGATCAAGGATTTCTCCGACATCAAGGTGACGCGCCAGGTGTTCGACGTGCCGGACAGCGAGATCGACGAGCAGGTCAAGCGTGTCGCCGAGTCGGCACGCAGCTACGAGCCGAAGACCGGCAAGGCCGCCGAAGGCGACCGCGTCAGCATCGACTATGTCGGCAAGATCGACGGCGAGGCCTTCGCCGGCGGCGCCGGGACCGATCAGCCGCTGGTGCTGGGCTCCAAGGAGTTCATCCCGGGTTTCGAGGACCAACTCATCGGCGCCAAGGCGGGCGACGAAAAGCAGGTCACCGTGACCTTCCCGGAAAACTACCAGGCAGCGCATCTGGCCGGCAAGGAAGCGACCTTCGACGTCACCGTCAAGGAAGTGTCGAAGCCGGGCGAGCTGGAAATCAACGACGAGACCGCCAAGAACCTTGGCCTGGAATCACTGGAGCGCCTGCGCGAGATCGTACGCGGCCAGATCGAGAACCAGTTCGGCTCGATGACGCGCCAGAAGGTCAAGCGCCAGCTGCTCGACCAGCTCGACGCGGCCTATTCGTTCGAGGCGCCGTCGAAGCTCATCGACGCCGAGTTCAACAACATCTGGGCGCAGGTCAATCGCGATCTGGAAGCCGCCGGCCGCACCTTCGCCGATGAAGAGACGACCGAAGAAGAAGCCCGCGCCGAATATCTGCGTCTTGCCGAGCGCCGCGTGCGTCTTGGCCTGGTGCTCGCCGAGATCGGCGAGAAGGCCGGTGTCACGGTGTCGGACGAGGAATTGCAGCGCGGCCTCTTCGAGCAGGTTCGCCGCTTCCCGGCCAACCAGCAGCAGGAAGCCTTCGAGTTCTACCGCAGCAACCCCGAGGCGCTGAACGCGCTGCGCGCACCCATGTTCGAGGAAAAGGTGGTCGATCACCTGCTCGGCCAGATCTCGGTCACCGACGTCAAGGTCAGCAAGGAAGAGCTGATGGCCGATGACGAGGAAGCGGAGACCACGACCAAGGCGAAGCCCGCGAAGAAGGCGGCGGCCAAGAAGGCCGAAGCCAAGGCGAGCGAGGCTAGCGACGAGGCGGAAGAGCCGAAGAAGAAGGCCGCGCCGAAGAAGAAGGCCGCCAAGGACGCCGAATAAGTTTCCCGCACTTGATGGAATCGACGAAGGCCGCCCTCAAGGCGGCCTTTTTCGTTGCGAAACTGCAACAGCCGGTTCGCTTCTCGGGACGCGGCACTTGGCGATACCGGGCGTTGATCATTATCTGCGCTGCTGCTGCAAACCGTATGGTTCCTGGAGGGGGCGTTGAGCCTATTCTTTGAAACGGGGCGTGCTGTCGCCCTGGCGCTCGTTCTAGCCTTCGCCTGTGATCTTGCCCAAGCCGACGCGCTTGCCGGCGATTGGCGCTTCGGCACGGATGACGCCGGTCTTGTCACTGCTTCGCTTCATGCCACCAACAAGCTGATCACCGGCGGCGGCGCCTTGAGCTACAGCCCGGTGCTGACCATTGCCTGCCGGGCGGATGGCGAACCGCGCTGGACCGAATGGCTGCAGTTGAATGACGGGGTTTCGGCCAGCCGCAAGATCACCATATCGGTTAGCGTCGACGGCGGCGGCAAGTTCGACGAGAGCTGGTCGGTCGGGTCACGCGGCCGAATGCTGGTGCGCGACGGCGCCGACGGCATCAAGCGCCTTGTTCCCGCAAGACGGCTTTCGCTTTCCTGGCGGTTTGGATTGTTGTCAGGCCGCGGCCAGGCGGATTTCGACCTTGCCGGGCTTGAAGAGGCGGTCGAGCAGATCGCCGAGACCTGCCGAACCGATCCGCCTTGAGCGCGGCCGGGTTCTAAACCTTCGCAAAGCTTGGGTTTTCTACCCTCGGCCTGGATTCCATGGTATGTTGGTGCTGCAATTCCACCGGGGAGATATTCCGCCCAGGCGCGATCGTATGACGCCGACATCGACGCGCTGATGTCGCGCACGTCAAGGCGGCCGGTTCCGTCGGGCCGCGTCACGCCGGGCGAAGCGCTCGGATTCGGCCTTGTGCTCTCCGCGCTTTCGGTCATGACACTGGCGTGCTGGTGGGTCGGCCGGGTGAGGGGCGCGCTTTTGAGGCAATTCCGGACGGAAAACCGCTTCATACTTTCCTGGAATTGCTCTACCGGCACCATTTCTCGACGGCGATCGCAATCGCCTTTGTGCAATCGACGAGATCGCGCACTGAAACGCGTTCGTTCGGCTGATGAGCCTGTGCCGGATCGCCCGGACCGAAATTTACGGTCGGCGTGTTGCCGAGCCCGGTCGGCAGGCCGATGTCGCTGTGCGCGCCGAAACCGCTGAGGACCGGTGACAGCTTGGCTTCCTCGACCGCCTGCTGGAAGACGCCGACGAACGGATTGTCCGACGGAATCTCGGCGCAGTCGGCGTCTAGGATCCATTCGACGCGGGCCGGGTGCTTTCGCAGATAGGGGTCCGCCTGGCAGATATTGGCGATGTGTTCTTCGATTTCGCGTTTGACGTTGCCGCCCAGCCTGAACTCGTCATGCTCGCTCGGCAGATACTGCGCGTCGATTATGATCTCGCCGCGTCCTGCCATGGAGGAGGGGTGTTCGCCGGCATTTATCTGGGTGACGATGATCTGGTTGGGCAGGTCCATCAGCGGATGGTTCTTCCTCGGATCGAACATCCAGCGCCGGTTGAGAATGTCGATGCCGTCGAGGATTTGCCGGCAAAGCTGGACGGCATCGACCGGGCCGCTGGAATACCAGGCATTCGGCGTGAGTTCGGCGTGGCCGCCTATGCCGTCGATGATGATCCTGCCCCACAGGATGCCGTGGCAGAGCGGCGCTATTCTGTTTGCCGTCGGTTCGGTCATGATGCCGGCGTCGGCGTGAAAGCCGCGATCGACCATGGCGAGCGAGCCCATGCCGCCGATCTCCTCGTCGATGACGGTGGTGAAGACGATGTCGCCGGACAGGGGAATGTCGAGCTCCTTCAGGATTTCGACGGCCATCAGCATGCAGGCGACGCCGCCTTTCATGTCGACCGTGCCGCGGCCGTGCAGAAATCCATCCTTGAGGACGGGCTTGAACGGGTCGGTCGTCCAGTGGCTGGCGGCGCCGGGCGGCACGACGTCGATGTGGCCGGTGAGCATGATGGAACGCCCGCCGCCGGTGCCTTTCAGGACGCCGCCGAGATTGGGCCGGCCGTCGAAGGTCCGGCCCTTGTTGGCGCCGGCGCGGCCTTTGTATTTTTCATAGAGCGCCGGACCGTCCGGATCCCAGAGATCGGTCATGAAGCCGAGCGCTTCGATGCGTTTTTGCAGATAGAGCTGGCAATCGCGCTCACCCGGCCCGGCCTCCCTGGGATTGGATTTTACAATCGAGGGGAAGGCGACGAGATCGCTCAGCGTTGCGACGATGCGGTCGGCTGCTGCCTCGACGCGTGCGGCGATGATCTCTTCTTTTGACGGCATCATGATCTCCAACGTTGGGAAAGTCGGTCGGCGAGAAGGACGAAAACCAGAAGGGCGCCGACAATCCCCACCTGCCAAACCGTGTTGATGTTCAATTGCAGAAGACCGGTCTTCAGCGTGACCAGCAGCAGGACGGCCGCGAAAACGCCGCCGACGCCACCGCGCCCGCCGGTGATGACGATGCCCCCCAACATGGCGGCGGTCAGAGATTCCAGTTCGAGGTTCTGGCCGATATTGGGCCTGCCGCTGCCGAGCCAGGCGAGCGAAACCAGACCGGCGGCACCGGCGAGCGCTCCGCTCAGGCAATAGAGAATGAAGCGCACGCGATCGACCGGGATGCCGACCAGCTTGGCCGAGCGTTCATTGAAGCCCATGGCGTAGATCCAGCGCCCCCAGGCAGTCGAGATCAGCACCAGGCCAGCCAGGACGAAGCATGGGATGGCAAGTGTGAGGAAGGGCATGGGAATGCCCATCACGACGCCACGCCCCCAGACAAGCAGCCATGACGGCACGCCGGCCTGGGCGGCACCGCCGGTGACGGCCAGTGCCGCGCCTGAATAGACGAAGAATGTGCCGAGCGTCGCGATGAAGGGAAGCAGGGCGAGCCCGTTGACCAGCCATCCGTTCAATGCGCCGAGCACCGCCCCGGCCAGGATGCAGACGACCGGCAGCAGGACAGGTGGCAGGCCAAGCTTGACGCAAAGCATTGCGATGATGGCGGACAATGAGACCGCGCCGCCGACCGACAGGTCGATGCCGGCGCCACCGGCCAGGATGACCAGCGCCTGGCCGAGGCCGACCAGCGCCAGGATCGTCGAGAACTGAAGAATGGTGGTGACCGTGCCGAGGTTGAAGACCGAAGGCCTGAGCGCCAGCAGACCGACGATCACGATCAGCCAGAGCGCGCAGAGCAAGGCCAAGGTGAGGGCTGGGCCCTGCAGGTTGCGGAGCGTCTTCATGCGCGGGCCCGCTGTATCAGGCCAAGCGGCAACCGGTTGGAGACGGCCTCGAAGCCGAGCACGCCGATGATGAGAACGCCGGTGACGACGGGCTGCCAGAGCGAGGGGACGCCGACCAGCAGCAGCCCGTTCTGGAGGATTCTCAAAAGCAGCACGCCGAGCACGGTGCCGATCAGGCTGCATTTGCCGCCCAATATGCTCGTCCCGCCGAGAATGACCGCGGCAATGGCATCGAGCGCCAGCGTGCTGCCGACCGTCATTTCCACATTGCGGTAGGTGGCGACATAAAAGGTGGCGGCAATGCCGGTCAGAAGGCCGCTGATGAGGAAGGTCATGAAGCGGGTCTTGATTACCGGTATGCCCGACAGCCGCGCCTTTTCCTCCGAATTGCCGATCGCCAGCAGATGCAGCCCGTAGGGCGTCCGCCGCAACGCCAGCCAGACGATGAGATAGGCAATGGCGATCACCAGGGCGGGAACAGGGACGCCGAGTACGGTTGTCGCAAGGATGTTGGTGAGGCTCGAGGGCAGGCCGGAAAGCCATTGTCCGCCGAGCAGGACGAAGACGGCGGTGCGGTAGACGCCGAGCAGGCCAAGCGTGCCGACGATGGCGGGCACGCGGCCGAGGACGACGACAATTGCCGTCACGCCTCCAAGCAACGCCCCGACCAGCGGACCGGCAATGATCGCCAGCAGCGGGCTGCCATCGGCACCGAGCACGCGACCGATGGCAATGGCCGCCAGCCCCATGACGATGCCGATCGACACATCGATGCCGCCCATTGCCAGCAGCAAGGTCATGCCGAGGCCGATCAGCAGCAGTTCGACGCTGTTGCGCAGTACCGTCGCCGCATTGCCAGGGGTGGCATAGTGAGGCGATGCGACGGAAAAGATGAGGATCGCCAGCAAACAGGCGACAAGCAGAGACCACTCTCGTCCGTTCATGGAGAAGACACCGTTTGCAGACTGTCGCACCGCGCTCATGTCAGGCTCAGAAGTTGAACTTGTCGACATTGTCCTTGGTGAAGACAGCCGGCGGCCCGAGCAGCAGGATGCCCTTGGCGGAGTCATAGGTAGCGGGCTTTTCCAGGCCGACGATCTTGTTCTCCGCCTCGAAGGCCTTGCCGTCGATCAGCTGTTTGCCGGCCCACACCGTGAGATAGCCGAGCTGCTCGGGATCCCACAGAACGGTGAAGCCGAAGGCGCCGCTCTTCAGGTAGGAGCGCGCCGTGTTCGGGCTGCAATAGCCGGCGCCGATGACCGAGCCGATCTTGCCGGCGGTCTCGATTGCCTGGGCGACGCCCGGGCAGGTCGAGGATGCGACGGCGATGATGGCCTTGATGTCGGGGTTGGCGGCCATGAGATCGCCAGAGATCTGCGCGGCGCGCTCCGCGGTGCCGCCGGCGAATTGCGGGGCGAGCAGCTTCAGCTTCGGATATTTGGCCGTGGCTTGCTTCTGCATGAAGCCGATCCAGGCGTTGAGGTTTGACGCCGTCGCCTCGCCGGAGACGATGCCGATCGTTGCGTCCTCGCCGACGCGCTTGACGAGCTCGTCGATGATCGTCGTGCCAAGGCCCTCGTCGGTTGCCTGGGCCACATAGACCGCGCGGCCGCTGTCGGGCGCATCGCTGTCGCTGGTGAACAGTTTGATGCCCTTGGCCTTGGCGCTCTCGACCACCGGGGCGATGCTGGAGGCATCAAGCACGCTGACCGAGACCGCCTCGACGCCCTGGTCGATCAGGTTCTGGACGATCTGCAACTGGTCGACCGGATTGGTGTCGACCGGGCCGGAATAGATGAAGTCGACGCCGAGATCCTTGGCGGCGCGATTGCCGCCGGCTTCCATGGCGTTGAAATAGGGGATGCCGATCAGTTGCGGCACAAAGGCAACCTTGTGCTTGTCCGCGGCATGCCCTGCGGTGGCAACGACGAGTGACAATGCGGAGGCGGCGAGCACTTTCTTGAGTTGTGAAATCATTTTGGTTTGATCCTCTCTGGAAATGACGTGCGTTTCAGTTTGTTTTTTCGAGCGCCCGCACGTCGGGATGAGCGCCTGTTATGAGCGAAACGACTTCCTCGTGATTGGTCTCGGTGGCCAGCCGTTCGGCCACCTTGCGGCCGCGCCGGAACACGACGATGCGGTCGGCAACCTCGAAGACTTCGGAAATGTTGTGGCTGATGAGGACGACGGCGCAGCCGCGCACGGCGAGCCGCCGTGTCAGCGCCAGCACCTTGCGGGTCTCGGCGACGGCAAGGGCCGCCGTCGGCTCGTCCATGATGACCAGCTTGGCATTCAGATTGAGCGCCCGGCAAATGGCGACCGCCTGGCGCTGACCGCCCGACAGGCTGCCGACAGGCGCTTCCGGGTCGGAGATATGGGCATCGAGTTCTTTCAGCAGGCCGTCGACGCGCTGGCGCATTTCCTGGCGCTTCAGGAACGGGACACCAAAAATGGAGCGTTTCAATTCCCGGCCGAGAAACACGTTCTCCGCGATCGAAAGGTTCTCGGAAAGCGCCAATTCCTGGAAGATCGTCGCGATCCCCGAGGACGCCGCATCCTTGGGAGAGGAAAAGGCGACTGGTTTGCCTTCGATGACGAGTTCGCCGTCGCTCGGCGCATGAGCGCCTGCCAGGATCTTGATGAAGGTCGATTTGCCCGCGCCATTGTCGCCGAGCAGCGCCAGCACCTCGCCGGAATGGATTTCCAGGTCGACATTCGCCAGCGCGGTCAGCGCGCCGAAGCGCTTGGCGATGTTTCTGGCCACAAGAAACGGTGCAGTCATGGCGGTTTCCCAGCTGTTTCTGATCGGGCTGAGCGGCTAGATGGTCTTGCTCACCCAGCGCAGCACATTGGTCCAAAGGCGCGCATAGCCGGGCCACTCGACAAAGCTGTTGGGCAACCAGTGCGGGCCGATGTCCGATGTCCAGACCAAGGTGCGGCCTTCGCCATGGCGCCCGGTGACCAGCAGCGGGTGGCCGCCCTGGTCTTGCGGCAGCCGCGCCAGGACTTCGACATCGTCCCGCTCGCGGGCAACGACCTCGTTGGCGCCGAGAAGCATGGGCCACTCGCCGTCGATGCCGGCAAAGAGCGGATGATCCCTGGGGCCGGTGATCTCGGGCCGAAAGCCCTCTGGGATTTCCAACCGGTCGTCATTGGGAAGACAAGTCACCGGCAGCGCATCCTCGACAGCCGTGCGATGCCAGCGCGCCTTGCCGTCGATGCCCTGGAAGGAGAAATAGCCGCCGATCATGATCAGGCCGCCGCCGGCCAGCGTCCAGTCGCGCAGAAGCTTGAGCCGGTTGGGGACCGTCTTGCCGTGCAGCCAGACATCGGGATGGAGTAGCAGCGAGTTCGCACCGATGTCGGACAGGATGATCGCCCTGTATTGCGACAGGCCTTCCATGGTGAAGGGCAGCTTTTCGACGGCCTCATGGGCCGGCATATAGTCGAGATCGAACTCGCTGTCCTTCAGGGCGGCAACGAGCGGTGTTGCGCCCAGATGAAAGGTGACGCTGCCGAACTGATCGAAACCCTTGTAGTGGGTTGCCGAACTCATCCAGCTCTCGCCGACCAGAAGGACTTTTGCTCTCGCCATGATCATATTCTCCCGATTTCGCCTGATGGGCTGATGCTCAGAAATTGATAAGTCTTTGATTTAACTTGCCATAACAGTGTCGCCCGCCAAGGCGGTGGCCTTCAGGGTCGCGAAATCGGCGATGTAGCCCTGCGCGCCTTCGACCGTGGTCGTCAGGCTCGCGCCGATCGCTGCATAGCGGGCGGCGGCGTCCAGCGACGCGCCATGCAGCCACAGGCTCAGGAAGATGCCGGCGAAGCTGTCGCCGGCGCCGGTGGCATCGACGCGGTTGACCGGAAGTGCCGGCACCTCGATCTGTGGGCCGCCGCCAGCCGGGAACACGACCGCGCCAAACTCGCCAAGGGTGAGCACGACGGTTCCACGCGGCTTGATGCGTGACAGCCTCAGCCGCACCTCTTCGATCATGCTTGCCATTCCGGTGCGAAAGCCGAAAATCTCGCGCATCATCACGTCGTTGATGAAGGTCAGATCGATCTGCCTGACCATCTGCGCGAAGGTTTCGGGCGTGCGCGCACTTTTGGGCAAGCCGGCCGAATGCAGGCTGACCTTCCAGCCGGCCTGATGAAAGCGCGTGATGGAGGCGGTCATCGTCTCATAGTGAAAGCCTTCGATATGCAGGCAGGCCGGGCGCTGCTCGGACTGGATGTCCAGATTGGCGGTCAGGTCGACCTCACCCAGTTCGAACGGTTCGCTGATGATGGTGCGGCTGCCGTTGCGCTCGATGATGACGATCGCCTGCGAAAGCCGGTTGTTGGGCGTGCTGCGGATGGGGAGGGCGTGGACGCCCAGCTTGGAAAGTTCGCCCAGCGCCCAGTCGCTTTCCGCATCCCTGCCGACCGCCGTCGCCAACTCCACGTCAAGAGCGTAGGGCGCCCCGACGCCGGCCGCGGCAACCGCGAGATTGGCGGCCGGGCCACCCAGCGCCTTTTCGATATGGCTGGCAGTGATCCGGTCGTCTCTATGCGGCAGCACGTCGACGCGGCACAGGAAGTCGACGCTGACGCGTCCGGCGACCAGAAGTCTCGGCAGGTGATCGAGGTTTTTTGGCCTGCGCAGTGCGCGGCCGGGCAGGGAACGCGCGAAGGAACTCGGCCGGTACATCAGTGCGGCGACCGCCTTCTCGATGCGGTCGCGCGTGTCTTCCCTGAGGCCGGCAGTGCCATTGATGAAGTTCGAGACCGTGCCGATGGAGACACCGGCGGTCCGTGCGACATCCGCTATGGTAGGGCGCTTGCGTTGCAATTGCCTGGTTCCGATTGAAGCGTTTCAAACGGTAACAGCGGAAGCGCGGCGCCTCAACGAAACTATTTTCCAAAAAACTGAATGTGGCGCTTGCTGATTGGAAGATTGATCCAATCGTGTCGGTGTGATTGGACTGATCTTTCCAGGATTGAACGATTTTCAAATTTCGGCATTTCGCTCGATTAGCCGCGCTTCATCGGACGTACATCGCAGCGCCTTCCAGCAACCCAGCAAGCAGCTGCCACGCCTGAATGGCCCCCCGGGCGTTTTGCCTGCGGCCAGAACAGCAATGCCGCCGGGCGAGCCCCGACGGCATTGTCTTCGACAAATCAGGATACTGTCGTTTTTGGTGGACGCCTAAGGCGTCGTCTCCGCGTTGATCTTGGCCGCCATCTGGTCGATCTTGCCGGCAAGGACGCCCTGGGCCCATGCCGTGACCTCGGCGTCGACCGGTTTGTTGGCCATGTCCGTCAGTGCCGCGTCGAGCGACGCCTGATCGGTGCCGACGGTGGCGGCGGCGGCCGCCGCTTCTGCCTGGGCAGCCGCCGCGTTGTCGGCGTCGACAACGGCCTGCTGCGCCGAGATCTGATCGTTCACAGCCTGGATTTGTGCGGCCGTGGCGGTCGGATCCGCCTGCAGCGCGGTCAATTGCGCATTCAGCGTATCCAGTTGGGCCTGGGCAGCGGCGGCCGTGGTGGCAGCCGCCTCAGCCGCGGCCTGGGCGTTCTTGGCTTTCGCCGACTGCGTCACAAAGGCCTGAATGGCAGCGAATTTCTTGCTCTTGGAATTCATATAGGCGTTGATGTTGCGCTGCAGCGAGTTCAGCCGACCAAGCTTGGCATGGATGTTCTTGTCCTTGGGCACGGACGCGACCTGGGTGTTGTCGACCGTGGTATCGACCGTGGTATCGGTTGTTGTGTCCGTTTCCGCCTTGGCTGCTTGTCCTGGGGCTGACGCAGACTTTCCATGCGAAGCGCCGCTCTTGCCATGGTCATTGCTGCCAGCATTGCCATTGCCGCCGGCATTGCCGTTACCATTGCCGCCGGCGTTGCCATTGCCGCCGCCGTGCCCGTTGCCTCCACCGTGCCCGTTGCCGCCCCCGGCGAGCGCCGGCGACGCCAGAAGCGCCAGTGCGGCAAGCGCCGCGAACAAAGTTTTCCGGTTTGTCATGATGTCTCCTCGGTGAATCGCCACCTCCGCCCACCGCTAGGGCAGCGTAATATGAGAAACCGCTAACCGTACGGAGTAAACTTTAGACAAATGCGGTCGCAATGCGCGAGGCTGGTAACCGCAGACGGCGTAATTATTTGATATTCCACGCAAATCAGCGCCATGAGACGGCCATGGCACTGAAGTCCCATCCCGGCCGGACCATGGTCTTAGCTCGCCGCAATAATGGTCGAGCGGCCTGTCGAAGGCGCTGGAACATGGGAAGCCGGTGACGAAAGCCTGGTCGGATGCGTTGCGCGCGAACGCCCTGGCTTCGCTCTCGGCGAAGATGACTTGTTCGCCATATCGGCCGCCGCTCAGATCAGCAGCAGTCCCTTCATGCTGGCATATCCCTTGCGCCCGATGATGATGTGGTCGTGCACGGCGATACCCAGCCGTTTGCCCGCCTCGATGATCTCTTTCGTCATCTCGATATCGGCGCGCGACGGCGTCGGGTCCCCTGACGGGTGGTTGTGGACCAGCCCGGCCATCACGGTAAGTAGCTGAAATAGCTTGTCATTATGTGATGGTCGCGGTCGCCGGTGCCGGGAATTGGGGTATGTTTAGGATGCGTCGGCGTGATCATCCCGCTCGGTCACCTGACTGATCGTTGAATCGGTGTGATGCACGGCAGTGCACTCTATTCTTTTCATCCCACGCATCAAGTTCTTCCACAGGATACAGAACTGCCTTGCCGATTTTCACAAACGAGGGGCCGACCCGCATCGCACGCCAGTTCCTAAGCGTGCCAACCGAAATACCTCCACGGTAGCGCTCAGCGACTTCGTCTGGCGTTAGAAATTTGCTGTTTGTCATTCCGCCTCCTTGGCCGAGCCAACATGGCCGTTTCGAAATTTGGATGCTTAGCGACTCGCGAGACCTCGGCCGTTCGGTTCGCTGGATCCCCGACGAGACCTCAGAGTTATCGTGGCTCACGCTGTCGCATGGAGGTAAATGCACAGCGACTGGTTCGATGAAAAGGCCCACGTATTGGCGCTGCGGTTTTTGGATAGTATCGGCGGCGAATAGGCCGGCTTGGTCATCTGCCACCGAAAAAATCTTTGAGCCCATGTCACGTTAGCGCGTTGCCGATCGTCTTGGCTTGGAACCCGCAGGGACAAGCCTACGATGGCCAAAGCACCAAGCTCACTCAGGGGAAGATCCAGTTTGCTGACGAGACTTGATGTGCCTGGCCGTTCCAGTGTTGCCGCCGGCGAAGCCGACTCCCTGAGGGCGGCGCGGATACCGCACTGGATATGCGCCTTCGCTCGCAAGCTTATGCTTCTCACGTCGACACTCGCCTGCGGATCTGCAGCGGTCGCCATGCCGAACGTCTCGCCGCCCCAAGCGGAAATCTTTATGCCCGGTATCATTTCGGGAGGCGCGAACGACGGAGCACCTACCTTCTCGCCTGATGGCAGCACTCTCTACTTTGAGCGGACCAACGGTCGCTGGGCAGCTATTCTAGTCGCAAGGAAGAAAGGCTCAGGATGGGGCAGGCCGAAGTTGGCCGAGTTTTCCGGCCATTTTTCAGATCAGCAGCCTGCTTTCTCCCCTGACGGCAAGTATCTCATATTTGTTTCGACCCGCCCGCGTGAGAGCGAGTGTGTCGGTTGCCCGAAAGACGTAAGTCACCTGTACCGGGTCGATCGGACGCCCACAGGTTGGACCGCGCCGCACGAACTTCCTCCGGAGGTTAATTTCAGGGATCGCATCTTCAAACCAAGCGTGGCTGCGAACGGCGATCTCTATTTCATGGCCGATATCGGTGCATCCGGAACGAAATGGAGATTGTTTCGATCGCGACGTGGTGGGGCGGGATATGCGGCCGCAGAGGCGCTTGAGTTTAGCGGGGAGAACGACGGCGATGTCGATCCCTACATCGCCCGCGACCAGTCCTTCGTGATTTTCAGTAGCAATCATCGGGGCGATCGGCCCGACGGACACGAGCATCTTTACATCGTTCGCCGCCAAAGCGACGGCTGGTCGGCAGCTGAGCAACTACACTACGAAGGCGAGGGCCCTTGGGACGATGGAGAGGCTTCCGTGAGCCCAGACGGGCAATGGCTTTATTTCACGAGCGCAAGGACCGTGGCCGGCCGGAAGGAGCGCGGCAGGGCTGCCGCTCTGCGGGACCTCTCTGCGATAGAGCGGTGGGACAACAGCAACAACAATGTTTGGCGCGTGTCGATATCAGCAGCGCGATCTCAACGAACGATTCAAGATAATTGATGGCATCCAAGTCATTTCAGATCGTGCCGGTATTGCCTCGACCCGCTTTGCTGACGTTCAGTTCGGCGGTGGCCATGAAGTGCCTGGCTGATTGCTCCGAGCGATGATGAGAAATCTCTTACCGAACCCCCGTCACGGCGAGAGTTCGATATCACCCTCACGCGGCAGGGCTTCGCGGTCTGCCAGAACACACTCTTCTATTCGAGAAAATCATGAAACATTATTCATAGGCGGGGTCGTTCCGCCGCTATTTGCTTCAACAGCCGGCCAGACAACGCTCTCAACGCCAACTTGCGGTACGTCTGAGTAGTATTCATCCGAGGGGCGGCGCTGGAGATCAGGCGGCCGAGAATGCTGCTCTCTCAGGTATGAACCGTTTTGCCTACGTCGTACATCTCTGGCGATGATCTCTGTGAGGTCGACCAACCGTCTAGCTGCCGGATGGGCCTGCATCCACACCGCGCGAGTTGGCATGACCTTGTTCTCTCCAGCCAGAGGCCGGAAAACAGTGCCCGAGAGATCGGCTGGAGCGCAGGGGCCTGTGACGAGAGTTATCCCGTAACCCATCGCTATAAGATCAAACAAGCTCGTGCGAGAGACGTCGTGGACGTCAGCTCTTAGTTGACCGCCGTGCCGCCCGAGCTTTTTTGTTAAATAGTCTTCAAGCTGCAGGCCTGCTCGAGTGAGCAAGAACGTTTCCTCCTTGAGTTCGCTCCACGAGACGTCGGCTTTGGCAGCCAGCTTATGGCTGGTGGACAGCGCGACGAAAACTGTCTCATTCCACAAGAGCTTCTCGTTATAGCCCTTTAGGTTGACGTTTCCGGTGAGGAAGGCAACGTCGAGCTCGCCCATCGAGAGAGCGTGAAGAAGCTCGATTGAAGCTGCCTCTTTGAGAAGGATACGCACAGACGAATGCTGGTCTCTAAAGCTCCTGAAAGCGCGATGGAGGGGATCGCTTATCGACGACATCAAAATGCCAACTCGAAGATCTCCTTGCTCGCCGCGGTGCGCGGCAGCTGCGAGGCGGACAGCTCTATCGAGCCGCACGGCACCGGCGATCGCGTCCTTCAGGAAACCGGCGCCGGCGACGGTTGGTTTAACTCCGCGTCGATCGCGGTCGAAAAGTTGAAATCCCAGCCTCCGCTCAAGCAATTGGATGCGTCGCGTTACCGTGGATTGCGACAGATCGAGCGTTTGAGCGGCGCGACGAATGCTACCTTGTTCCGCCGCCGACAGAGCGCAGCGGAGATATCTCAGGTCAAGCACGAGGTCGATCGCGGGCTGTCGAAAATCCATCCTTCTCAAGACTGGTGCTGTCTTCCTAATATTAGCGGGAGTTCCGCGACCTTCACGGCATCTGCCTGAACCGCGATTGGACTGGGGCTCTCGGTCGCGGCCGAGCGGCGCTCGAGCGGCTTGCCGCACGTGCTTTGACGGCGACCGGGCATTCATCACTATGTCTGCGATGAGCCCTCGCCTATCGCTCCGTCCACGGGTCGGCGCGGCTACACGCGGCGGCCGCTTTTAGCCATTCTCCAGGGCGGCTTGCGCCGCTTGCTGTGCTCGGATGGTGCGCGGGTCAACTGAGATCCAGGAATCGAGGATTTTCCCGCCCGATACGCGATACATATTGAGGCCCGTCGACTCAAAGGGCTTGTTTGTGGGCTTCAGGTTGAAGAACTGACCCGTATGTACGCCCGTCTCGTGCCACTGGGCTACAACCAGATCGTCGCTGGCGACGAGCGTACGCAATTCGATATGAAAATCTGAATAGGCTCTATGGATATTCTCCGCGGCTGCCGCGAAGCCCGCGGGGCCGTTGCGGCCGTTCGAATGATCCGTGTGCGACTCTGCCACTATTTGAGCGAAGCCGGCCGCATCGTTCCGTTGAATGCAGTCGTACAATTTGCGAACGACCTGCTTGTTCTCGGAGGTATCTTCACTGTCCGCACTCATATTGGTTCTCCTAGTTCCATCTTTCCCATCGCTCCTGTAGCATGGAGCTATAATCAATATAGCAAACTATATCCAATATGGGTGTGCGATGTCAAAGGAAAAATCCCGGTCTTATCGCTCTCCGTCTCGTGCAATGCAGGCCGCGGATACCCAGGCGCGGATCCTTGCTTCTGCGGAACGGCTCTTCCGAGAGAGGGGATTTGATCGCACCACAATCGAGGCAATTGCGACAGATGCCGGGGTCGCCGCCCCGACGATCTACGCCGGCTTCAAATCGAAGCGTGGCATCTTCCTAGCTCTCCTCGACAGAGCGCGCTTTGGCCAATCCTATCAGGGACTTATTTCCGAGGCTAAGAGCGTCGCGGACCCACGAAAACGGCTCGACGTATCGGCCCGGATCGCCCGGCAAATATACGAAGCCGAAGCCAATCTTTTGGACCTCGTCCGTGGCGCGGCGGCGGTTTCACCAGAACTCGCCGCGTTGGTGGGGGATCACGAAGCGCGCAGGCGCGACACGCAACTCCCGCTAGTGCGTGAACTGCAGACTCAGGGATCTTTGCGTCGCGATTTGGACGTCGATCGCGCAGCCGATATCATGTGGACACTGACGAGTCGGGAAGTCTTCAGACTTTTGGTGCGTGAGCGCCACTGGCAGCCCGCCGCTTACGAGGCCTGGCTGGCAGCTGCCCTGCGAAGCGAACTCTGCGGCCAATAAACCAAGTTGCCGCATCGGGACGCGGTCACTGAGACCTAAGCGGCGGAGATTTCGATATCTGCGAGCACGCCGAAGTGATCGCTTAGCCAGAGACCGTCGATTGGCTTGTCGAACGCGAGTTTGATATCGACTACCTTTGCCTTTGCTCGTGGATGAGCGTCCCAGCCGCCGAGAAAAATGTAGTCGATCCGCCGGCCATGCCGAAGTTGTCCGACAATTTGCTCGATAACGTCAGCAGCATTTGGATTTAGGGTGGTCCAAGTCAGACCTTCCCCCTCGCCAGCGGTCGCCCAGGCGTCGTGATAGTGCGCGCTCCTGCCTTCCAGCGACTGGAGACCGGTTAGATACCGAATGCTCGCCGCATCCGGCGAAGAATTGAAATCGCCAGCGATGACGCTCGGCAGTGTCGTTCGATGGCGGGCGTCGAGGTCCGTAACGCCCAGCGCTTGCCGCTCGCGGGCAATCTCAGCATTCAGGCGCCAAGCGGAGGTCGTTCCGATGAACAGAAGATCTCCAAGATCTGGGATCGCCACGGATGCGGCTAGAGTCGCCCAGGGCACATCGTTAACGCCTGAAGTTCGTCCATCGATTACTTCGAGACATTTGTGAGGCCACCGGCTTGCTATTGCCGCGCCACCATATTTTTCCAGGAAGGGAGGCGTGTACCGCTGCAAGTCTGTCTGGTGCGTGACCGAAAAATCTAGCCCCGCTAAAAGCCTGCCAAGCTGATTGTCTTCGTGGGTGCGGATCACTTCCTGCAATGAAATAAGGTCTGGCTGCAATCGAATGATCTCGCGATTGATCATTTCGGTTCGACGTGCGTCCCCTTGATTGTTCCAGACATTGAAGGTCAACACTCGCACGACTCTAGAAGGCATAGGATAATCCTCTCTCAAACCCTCGATATTCCTACCTAGAGATTTGCCAGCGTTGCTTAGAGGGTGTTAGCAGCCGCCAGGCTGGGTAATCACCGGGCGGTGACGGCAACGATCTGTCGACGATGCGCGCCGGTCTCCACCAATTCGAGAAGGAGCGCCGCGAGGTCCGCGCGCTGCATGGACCGCCGGCCCGGCGGCATGGCGCCGAGGTTCGTGCGGAATCCGCTGGGCGGGCCGCCCTCCAAGAGTCGCGGAGGCCGGACGATGGTCCAGTCCAGTGCGCTTTGCTGGAGCAGGGTTTCCATATCTGCAGTGTCCGCAACATACTTCGCCAAAATCCACCGAAGGAAGACGAGCATCGGGTTTCGTGTGGGAAACTGGAGGCCTTGTGAGACAACAATATAACGCAGTGCTTCGCGGCCCTTTGCAGCGCCGATCAGCGCGGCGCTACTGTCACGGAGAAGATGGTCGTCCTTACTGGATGTTTGTCCCAGGCACGAAACCACCCCGTCTTTCTGCGCGAGCAAAACTGCTAATGCTTGGGGGTCGCGCGGATCTCCATAAACGTTGTCCAATCCGGTCCGGGGAGCCAGGTCGCTGCTCTTTCGTATGAGCGCTGTCACGCGGTGTTTGTGGGCGAGCGCCGCCTCAATGAAATGTCGGCCGGTTCTGCCGCTCGCTCCGATGACTAATAGCTGCATCGTTCCTCGCGTTGGCTGGAATGTAGATCATTCGGTCTCTGGACTTTTTGCATCTCGGCCTAGTGTAGGTGTTTGAGTTTGTCTGGGTTGCGTACGACGTAAATCGCGGCAATTTTACCTTCTTCAATGTCGAGGGCGGTCGTTGAGTATTCGCCGTCAGCTTCTTGGCTGACGAAGCCGGGAAGACCGTTGATGAAGCCAACTCGAACCAGTTTCGACACGGTTGCGGCGAACATAGTCGCTAGGCGTGCTTGGAGCTTCATGACTTCCGCTAAGCCGACGACAGGCTCCAATGCCGCGGGACGCTTGCCTCCGCCATCCGCGTGAACGCTGACATCAGCGGCAAGCATCTTGCCGAGTGCAGCCATATCGCCGCTGCGGGACGCGACGTAAAATGCGCGGGCAATTTCGAGCCCTCGTTCCTTCTCGATCTGAAATCGTGGCCTTGCTTCTCGAACGTGGCTGCGGGCCCGTGCCGCCAGCTGGCGGCAGGCTGCGACATCACGATCGATCGTCTTGGCGATCTCGTCGAATGACAACCCAAAGACATCATGAAGCAGGAATGCCGCACGTTCGAGCGGCGTCAGTCTCTCTAACGCCAACATGAGCGGAAGCGTGACGTCGTCGTCTCCGTCATCGTCGACGATTGGATCGGGAAGCCAAGGACCCAGATAGGTCTCACGTTGGCGTTTCGCAGACTTCAGCAGGTCAAGGCAAAGGCGCGTGACGGTTCGTTGGATAAACGCCTCGGGCTCGCGTACCTCAGACCGGTCTGCCCCCATCCATCGGACGAAGGCGTCCTGCACCACATCTTGTGCATCGTGGACCGAACCTATCATCCGGTACGCCACGCGCAGGAGTTTGGGATGCAGCCGCTCGAATATCGCGGCTGGGTCCTCTGGGGCGCCGGGCGCGATCAAGCCGCTTGTGCCTTGATCGCAGCCGGATCGGCCCAACCGCCGAAGCCCACAGCAATCCGATTCCAGCCGTTGATGACGATAATAGTCATCGTCAGCGCCACGATTTCTTCGTCCCTGAAGTGAGCCTTTAGCTCGTCGTAGGCGCTCTCATGCGTGTGCTCGTGAGACAGCCGGGTAAGTGCTTCAGTCCAAGCGAACGCGGCACGTTCCCGATCGCTGTAGCACGGGGCGTCGCGCCAGGCGGCAACAAGATCGATTCGTTGTTCGGACTCACCGTTGCTGCGGGCCATGTAGGTGTGAATGTTGATGCAGTTCGCGCAGCCGTTCAGCTGCGATGCGCGAATCTTGACGAGCTCAGATAGTTGGGGGTCGAAGCCTGAGATGAGGGCGACGGAACTGCGGTGCCACTCCCTCATGAGGGAAGGGGCGGCGGCAAGAGGGTCAAGTCGGACGGTCATGGGCGGACTCCTTTCGTTGGTCCACGCTCATGACGATCGAGGTTGGCGAAACGTGACATCACATCCACAAAAAGGGCGGATGTGGTCAGGGCGGACCGGCGGTTGAACGGCTTCGGACAATAAAAAAAGCGTGCCAATTGGACAGCGCGTGGGAAGGAGGGCGCCAGCATTAGGACCTCGTTGACGATTTCGATATATATAACTATATCGAATCGTGAAATCGATAAACGGGGTACGGAGGCGATCGCATGTCCGGCATTCTTGCGACGCTCCTGATCGCAGGCGCGGGCTTCCTTTGTGTCTTTATCTGGCTCGTCTACATGGCGTTCGTTCGGGCCCCCATTCGTGGGGCCGGGCGCTTATCGACCGGCGATCTCGTCCTCGTCTGTGTGGGTGACAGCCTTACACACGCAACGTTGAGCGGCGATTATGTCGCCTCCCTACGCGAAGATCTCTCCGGTGGGGGGATACAGGTGCTGAACCTCGGCCAAAACGGGGACACGTCGGAGGCAGTCCTTAAACGTGTCGACAAGATTGCCCGGCTGCAGCCGACGTTCGCAACCATCATGATTGGGGTGAACGACGTGCTCCAAGGCAACTCTGGCGCATTGGGGGAAAATCTCGCTGCGATTATTACTCGGCTGAAGGATGGCGGTGCATCGCGCATCGCGCTGCTCTCTATTCCGCCGCTCGGCGAGAATTTGACGGATGAAACCAATCTCTGCATCGCGGGCTGCAATCGCGCAATCGAAGAAGTAGCTGAGCGTACCGGTGTAGATTATCTTCCTATTGGCGAAGCTTTGTCTGCGCAGATCAAATCGGCGCACCGTGAGCGCGATGGCGTACCTGGTCGTGCGTTTAAATTCCCTCTGGGCGGGCTCTTCTGGTCCGCAGCTCAGCACTACATCCTACAGCGAAGCTTTGACGAGATAGGCAGGAGAGCCGGGCTAAAGGTGCACTCCGATAGGGTTCATCTGACCGACAGCTCAGCCGATCTTATCCGACGCCTTGTCAGGGGATGGCTGACGGATTCGGCTAGCTGCAGAGCATAAGCCGCTCATTGACAAGCCAAATACATGGCCGTGCGCCACACCACTAGCAGGAGGAATATTCCATGGCCGATACGAACAAAATTCCAGAAACTACCATCTCGCCAACACAGGCTTCGAACTATCGATACTTGCGCCCAATGAGCGAAGGGGGTGGGCCAGTTAGCGCCGACTTTGAAAAAGCCTTTGCGGAAGTTCTGAACGGATCCGCAAGAGCTGCCGTCCTTAAAAAATATAATCTTACCGAAGCCGATTTCGTCAATCTAAGTGAAGGCCAGAAAAACACTCTCAAACTTGAGATCCAGGCAGGGGCGAACGAGGTAACGAAGAGTTCTTTGTACGGCAAAAATGGAATGCGCTTGGTCGACGGTAAGTGGGTACGACAGGACTAAGCGGTCATGCCGGTCGGACGTTTGGCACTATGGTCGAGCGTGTTCGGCGTGCCTCAACTGGATGTCATCGAGCAGATGACGTACCCTTAGGATGTGCCCCTCCAACGCGAGCACATGTGCACAACCGCGGGGAACTTCCCCGCCTGAGAAGTGAACGTGAGCGGTGATGACGTGTTTGGCTGCAGCCTCCAGCTCATTGGCGATTTCGAGAAGTTGCTGCGCCGTTTCGGAAAGCGCCATGGTCATGAGTCGCCCGACACGTGTGTGAGCTCGTGAACGAAACCGTGAGAACGAACCGCCTCGACTAGCCGTCTGCCTCCGAAAGCTTCACTCGGGCTACACACGCCCGTCTTGGCCGACGGAAGCAGTTCAAGGGCGTTGACCATGAATGGCGCCGTGATTCCGTAGATGTCGTTTCCCGCGGCAGTCACCCGTGTCGTGCCTCGCGGGTCTCGCACATCGACCACCACCGAAAAGGTGCTCTTCGAGCGCGTCTCGGAATCCACCGAGGAGGCCTGCGCGGGGTCAACTGACGCCAAATCCTGGATGGTGCTGAGCGTCATCTTCACAGCGACTCGTTTCGTCGGGAGATGTCGCGGCACGGTCGCAATTTCAGAGCCAGGGTAATCGCTGAGAACCAGCGCCTTGCCGGCTTCAGGGCCGAAGTTGAACTCTTCGACAGCGCGGCTTGCGGCCACCTCCCGAAACGCACCCGATTCAAATGCCAACCGCTTCGTAGATTGGAGCAAGCTTGACGTAAGTTGTGAGCCTCGCGTCGGGATCCAGCCATCCACCTTGTAGGCGATAATCACCTCTTCAATGTTTGGCTTACCTTTTGAGGCAACGTCGGCCAAGGCATCGCCAAGCCCGCCGAAAATGCCCATAACAGGCACCACGGAAACGCCGGCTTGCTTGGCCGCCGTGTTTAGCTCATCAAAAAGCCTCTTGGCCGCCAGCTGCTCGACGGCGTTTGGGTCAAGATAGTGGACCCTATTACGTATTGCGGCCGTCGCTATCGGTAGGCTGGTGTTGCTGTAGGGACCAGCACAGTTCAGCACCGCATCAACGTTGTCCAGCATGCGATCGAGAGACGAGGGGTCGTCGATGTGCGCGGTGGCGGTATAGTTCCTCGACCCAAGGTTTCGGCTAAGCAGTGACAGAGCATCAGCATCCCGGCCGCACAGCACGGGTTCATATCCCCGCGTTACGAGTTCTCTGACCACAAGCGACCCTGTCAGGCCGTAACAGCCGTAAACTGCGATTCTCTTCATGCCGGTTTCTGCACTGAAGGCTGGGGGACTCTGGACCCGCAGGCGACCCGCACCGGCGTAGCGGAGCGGGTCGGGTGCGGGATTGCTCGACGGGCGTCAGGCCGCTTGCGGGCGTGCGTCCGCTGTTGCTCTGAGGCCATGTCCGGCTGCCAGCCGGTTGAAGGTGTTAAGTACGCCAATCACCAAAGTGAGGCGCACATGTTCTTCGTCGGTGAACTGAGCCTTCACGAGCTGATATGCCTCATCCGTAACTCGCGCTTCAGCGACACGAGTCAGGGCTTCGGCCCAACCCAAGGCGGCTCGCTCTCGTGGGGTGAACACATCGGTGTCACGCCAAGCAACCACAAGATCCAGCCGGGGGTCGAGCGGTCCCTCCTTACGGGCCTCTGAATAGTAGAGCTGAAGCCCAGCTGCCGAGCCATTAATTTGAGACGTGCGGATCGCGACTAGCCGGACCAGGTCCTGTTCAAGGCCATTGTCGAGGAGCGTGCGGCCATAATCCATGAGTTGCTGCACGAGTTGCGGCGCAGCGACGAAAGGACTGATGCGAGTGGTCATGTGGTCTCCCTCTGTCTGGATGCGCTACCAAGACGATGCAGACCGCCCGAATGTGACATGGGAACCAATTTTATCGCCTTCGCGTGCTGAGCCGACCTTCACAAAGGCTGAGAATAGCGCTGCAGCCGCCGGGCCCCGACTGTGTCCCAGCCAGCTAACGTCCGACGCGAACCGTTAAAAAGTCGATGAACGCCCGGAGCTGCTTCGGCATTTGTCTTGCGCTTGGGTGATATAGGTAAAAACCGTCGAACGGTGGCGTCCAGTCGGCAAGAAGGCGCACGAGCCGGCCTTCCTCAACCCGTTCTCTTGCCTCCACGTCGAGCAGATAGGCGAGACCAAGCCCTTGCTCCGCTCCCGTCAGCATCATGGCCGTATCGTTTGAGATAAGGGGGCCTTCAACGTCGACCTCCAGGGTCTCACCGGCCCGTTCGAACTCCCAGCGATATACGTTCATGGCTCCTGGCCAGCGGAAGCGGATGCATGGGAATCGGTGTAGGTCGCGGGGACTTTCCGGACCGCCCAACCGCTTAATAAGGTCTGGGCTCGCGACTACCATAGATTCGCGTCGGCCGCCGATACGAACTGCCACCATGTCTTTTTCGAGGGTCTCGCCGAGACGAATACCAGCATCAAATCGGCCCGCGACGATATCAGAAAGGACGTCTTCAATGGTGATGTCGAGCGTCACGGCTGGATGAGCGTCGTGAAACCGTTTCAGATGTGGCCCCAGTAGGTACATCGCAGCAACACGCGAGATGTTAAGCCGCAGCAAACCACCAACTTCGCCCGAAGTGCTGGTCAGTTCGGCTATGGCCTGATCAAATCCGGCGAAGAGCGGTACGATACTATCGAGAAGTGCTTGGCCTTGTTTCGTTAGTGCGACGCTTCGCGTCGTGCGGTTGAGAAGCCGCACATCTAAACGGGCCTCGAACTCGCGCATGCGCTGGCTCAACGCCGATGGAGAAATTCCCAGTGTCCTCGCGGCGCTAGAAAAACTTCCGTACTCGGCAATTGCGGCGAACGCCTTGAGATCGGCAAACTCGCTCCCTCTCATTATGCATCATTTCCTTAAAGGTGCTATCAGATAATAGCGTATTATCTTTTCAAACCAAGCGCGCAATTTTGCTTTCAAACCGTCGAAAGCAGGAGGACGATTGCGATGAGAATCGTTGTGGTTGGGGCATCTGGGACAATCGGGCGCCCGCTATGCGCTGAACTCTCGAAGAGGCACGAGCTTATTACTGCCGCTCGTTCAGGCGGCGATGTGTCGGTCGACATCACTTCGGCGAAAAGTATCGAACAGATGTATCAGAAGATCGGACGTGTTGACGCTTGCGTCTGCGTCGCCGCCTCGGGCGCTCTAGATCGCTTTGCCGACCTAACTGAATCAGAATTACTTGAGAACATGCGTGGGAAGTTCTTCGGCCAAATTAATCTGGTATTGATCGGGCAACGTTACCTCGCCGACAACGGGTCCTTCACGCTAACGACTGGCATATTCGCAGACGAAGCTTGGCCAGGCGTTACCGGCGGCGCCGTCATAAGCGGGGGGCTGCATAGCTTTGTTCTGTCAGCGGCAATCGAGTTGCCGCGCGGGCTGCGCATCAATGCGGTAAGTCCTACAATGGTCGCCGACTCCGTGGAAGATTTCGGCCACCTTTTCCCAGGCATGGAACCAGTAGCGATGGAGCGGCTCATCCGAGCGTATGCCAATTGCGTGGAGGGTGGTGAGACGGGCGGTATCATCAGAGCCTATCGATAATGCGAAGTAGAAATTGCCTGCTCCGTTGCGCCCGCGTCGCCGAGCAGCGACAGCTAGTGCTCTAGATGTCCGTCAAGCCTTTGCCCCCGACAGTCTCAAGGCCGGCGGCTGCTAGCCATAGGGGTTTGCAAAAAGCCCCACTGCATGCCCTTGCTTCAACCCGATGGGCTTGCGCTGTGCTTAGATCTGGCAAACGCGCGATCTGTTGCGATGAACCTTTCGAGCATCGGAACTATCAGCCGGTTCGGATCAATCGGCGAGCTGCCGTTTTCCCGCCCGAGTGCTTCACCGTAGGCGACTAAGTTCCGGTAAAGGGATGCCGGTACTTCCAAGGTCACCTTCACGGGCTTTTCGTCCGGAATTGGACCAAGCTTGAGCTTTACCATGTTAGGCTCCGTAAGGCTCGAGTACCAG
Organism: Mesorhizobium loti; assembly: GCF_013170705.1. Taxonomy (NCBI): domain Bacteria; kingdom Pseudomonadati; phylum Pseudomonadota; class Alphaproteobacteria; order Hyphomicrobiales; family Phyllobacteriaceae; genus Mesorhizobium; species Mesorhizobium loti. Next base: position 4,223,165 of record NZ_CP033334.1, read on the forward strand.
ATCGCGGGTGACGATCACGCGAACCGGGAAGCCGGGCCGGATCGTGAGCGTTGGGGCAATGTTGAGCTGGCGTCGGACGATCTGCTGGCCAGCGTCGTTGATCGTGTCCTGGCCACCATTGCGGATCGCCTGGATCAGCCGGTCGTCGTCATTGGTGGCCAGTTCGGCGCCGACGCTGAGCAGCGTCGAAAGGCCGGCCGCCTTGGCGAGATCCCACCAGTGATAGTCGACGCCGTCCTGCAAGCCGGCATAGCCCTCGGCGTCGGCGCCGGGTTGACGCTCGAGCACGATGCTGCGGCCGTTCGGGAAGATCAGGCGGTTCCAGACCAGCAGCACGCGGCTTTGCCCGAACTGGACGTTATTGTCGTACTGGCCGATGACGCGCGTTCCTTGCGGGATGAGCAGGATGCGGCCAGTCGGGCTGTCGTAAATGTTTTCAGTGACCTGAGCCGTGATCTGACCTGGCAGGTCGGACCGAATGCCGGTTATCAGCGCCGCCGAGATGACTGCGCCCGCCTGCAGGATGTTAGGCGATGCTGGCGCAGCGATCCGGTCGGCCGCAACAGTACGCCGGTCGACCGGGGCGTTGAGGAAGGCCTGCTGTCGTTCTTGCGTCGTAGGCGTCGCCGCCGGCGGCGCGAGGCCCAGGCTCGTGAGGTCGGGCTGCGCCAGGGGCGGAGTATTGGTCGCGACTGGCACGGCGTTGCGGGCTTCGGACGCTGCAAACAGCCGGCTGGTGCGCGCCGTCTCGATCTCCTGCAAACGGCGCTGCTCCTCCGGGCTCATGCCCGGTTGCGCCGGTGCCACGCCGGGCGTCGGCATGGGCTGGCCGCGGTTCTGAGCGCTGACGATCGGCCGGCCGAGATCGCCGGGTAATGGCGGCCCGAGCTGGGGCACGCCGGTATAGTCGCGCGGCAGGCCTTGAAGGCCGTCCGCCGTCGAGCGGTTGTCGGTCGAATAGAGCTCCTCGGGCGGACGGCCGCCATTACGCGTCTGCAGCGCATAGACCAGCGCGCCGCCGAGGCCGAGGCTCGCCACCAGGCCGAGACCGGCGAGCACCTTGCGCGATAGTCGCGTGACGCGCGGCGCTTCGGCGCGCAACCGCATCGGCGCGGCCGCCGCCGGCGCTGATCCGGTCAGCGGCGTACCGGCTTCCTCTTCTTCGTTCGGCTCACCGTTCACGACGCTGGCCTCCCGTCGGTGCGGGTTATCCGGACGCGCTTCTGGGAGTCGCCCGAGCCGAAGCGCAGCTCGGCCGCCGCGAACAGCCGATCGACGACCATGTAGTTGTTGCGGACCCGGTAGTTGACGAGTTCGGACGTGTTGCCATCGGCGCCGACAACGAAAAGCGGCGGCATCTCGCCCTGACCGATACCCCGCGGAAACTCGATGAAGACCTGCCGGCCATCATCGTATGCGCGCAGCGGCCGCCATGCCGCGCGGTCGCCGCTTACCTCGTAGCGGAAGTTGATGCGCGAGAGATCGACGCCTGTCGCCACCGGCTGGGTCGCCGTCGCCTCGGCGTTTTGACGGCGGAGCGCGATGAGCTGGTCTTGCGGATATTGCCAGGAGACCGAGGCCATATAAGTGCGCTCGGTCGAGCGCAGCTCCATGTGGTACGTGCGCAAATTGGTGTTGATGACCAGATTGGTCATCAGCTCGGCGCGGGTGGGCTTCACCAAGATATGGACCTGAAGCGCCGCGCCGGAACCGCTCTGCGTGTCCCCGATGATCCATCGGACCGTGTCGCCCGCGGCCACCGGTCCTGATCCCACCAGCTGCTCGCCAGGCTGGAGAGCGATGTCGGTGATCTGTCCGACGGCGGTGTAGACTTGATAGAGCGCCCCTTGCGTGAACGGATAGACCTGCATGGAGTTGATGAAGCCGTCGCGCACTGGCTGGATGCGGGCGGCGGCGTTGGCCTGGTTGACGCGGGCCGTGGGATCGACCGGCTCGGCCCCACGCCTAGATTCCTCAACCGGCTTCATCTGGCCCGGCAACGGAAGCGGCTTCGGCAGCTCCACGACCTGGACCGGTGCCGGCGGGTCGGTCGTCTGTACGGCGACGGGGGCGTCGTCGTAGCTGATCTCGGGCGGCTTTTGCACCGTCGCGCAGCCGGCAAGCGCTGTCGCGGAAAGCAGTAAAGCCGCCAATGTGTGTGTACGGAAAGCCGGTTCTCCGGCTTTACGGAAAATCGGCATCGTCATTGTCCAAGCTCCCGTGACCAAGAAATTGCGTTGACGTAAATCCCCAGCGGGTTGGCGCGCAGCCGATCGGCGTTGCGGGGGACTTGGACGACGATGGTAAGGATCGCCGTCCAGCGGGTTGTTTCGGCGAGCTGGCCGTTCTCATAACGGCGCTCGATCCATGCGACACGGAAGCTGTCGGGAGACGCGCGGATGACGCTCGAGACGTCGACGGCGATCTGCTCGCGTCCGACCTTGGCAAAGGGATCGTTCGAGCGCGCATAGTCGTTGAGCGCCGCTGCTCCTCGGTCTGTCGTGAAGTCATAGGCGCGCAACCAGTTCTGGCGCACGATAATCGCGTCCGCCGGGATCGAGCGGACTTGCTCGATGAAGCGCGCGAGGTGAAAGGCGATCTGCGGATCCGTCGGCTGGTAATCGGCCGTCGCCGGTGCGATCGCCTGCGCCTGACCGAGCCGATCGGTCTGAACCACCCAGGGAACGACCGTGCCACGGGCCGATTGCCAGACCAGTGCAGCCGCGAATTCCGCCGAGAGGAAGAGCGAGCCGAACGCCATGTAGCGCCAGTTGCGCGCCTGGACGCGTGCCGAGCCGATGCGGTCATCCCAGACCTGCGCGGCGCGCTGATACGGTGTTTCAGGCTCAGGAGCTTTTCCATAGTGCGTCGAGGGTCGTCGGAACATCAGCGGTCACCTTCGGAGAGATTGATGGATGAGCCGCCGCCGTGGCTATCGCCGCTGCGCACAGCATGGACGGTGGTCGAGACGGCGTGGCTCATCTGTTGGGAGCGCTTCATGCGGCGGGCCCAGGCGGGCGGCTGATCGGCGCCGCCCCCAGGGCTTGGAGCGGCGTCGTTGGCCGCTTCGCCGACGGTGCCCATGGTCGAGGAGCCCCCGGTTGCCTCGAAGGCGGATCGGGCTCCATCGGCGAAGCTGGAACGCATGCTCGACGACGCGCGCTCGGCGGCACGACGCAGAGGTGATATGGCCGCGGACCCGGCGCCCCGCGCTACGCCGCCCAAGCCGCCGGCCACGCCCGAGGCGCCCGTCTGGCCTGCGGCGCCCAGGCTGTATGCGGTTGATGCGCCGCCTGCGAAGGCCGCGCTACCACGGGCTGCCGCGGCTGCACCGCCCGCTAGCGCCGCGCCGCCGGACGCGACAGCGCCAACCGTAGCGGCCCCGGCGGCCACCATGCCGCCAGCGGCAAGCCCGGTGCCGACTGCGGCACCTGCGCCGAGCTGCGGTCCGCCGGAGACGAGGCCATTAGCGATACCAGGGCCGAAGATGCCGAGACCGAGCAGCGTCAATGCCGCGAGCACGATCGCCATCGCTTCGTCGATCGTCGGCGTGCGACCGCCGAAGCCGACAGTGAATTCGGAGAAGAGGCTCGATCCGATACCGATGATCACGCCGAGAACCAGTACTTTGATGCCGGAGCTGATGACGTTGCCGAGCACGCGCTCGGCCATGAAGGCGCTCTTGCCGAAGAGGCCGAACGGGATAAGCACGAAGCCGGCGAGGGTGGTCAGCTTGAACTCGATCAGCGTGACGAAGAGCTGGATGGCGAGGATGAAGAATGCGAGCAGCACGAGCGCCCAGGCGAGCAGCATCACCGCGATCTGGATGAAGTTTTCGAAGAAACTCCAGTAGCCCATCAGGTCGGAAATGGAGTCGAGCAGCGGCCGCCCAGCATCAAGTCCGGTCTGTGCAACCTTTCCGGGCCTCATCATGTCGGCGATCGTGAAGCCGGTCCCGGACGCCTTGAGGCCGAGGCCCGCGAAGCTCTCGAAAATGATGCGGGCCAGGTTGTTCCAATTGCCGATCAGGTAAGCGAACACTCCGACGAACAGAGTCTTCTTGACGAGGCGCGCCATGATGTCGTCGTCGGCGCCCCAACTCCAGAACAGCGCGGCGAGGGTAACGTCGATCACGATCAGCGTGGTGGCGATGAAGGCCACTTCGCCGCTGAGGAGGCCGAAACCGCTATCGATGTAGCGGGTGAAGACCTCCAGGAAGTGGTCGATAACGCCTGTGCCGCCCATGATCTCAGCGCGCCTCGTTCGTGTGGGAGTCGATCGCCGGCGCGGTCTTGTCGACGGCCGGGTTGGGGGCAGGTGGAGGATTCTGTGGTTGCCCTTGCTGGCCGGGCGTCTGCGGCGCCGGCTGCGGTTGCAGGGCTTGCGACGGCTTCAGGAAGCGGTCGCGGTTGTCTGCCCACGCTTGGAGACAGGCAGGATCGTGGGTGCCGGCCTCGCCGAGCTGCTGGCAGCGCCGCAGCTCAATCTTGAGCGGGTCCGTGCCCGTTTCGGTCGCTGCGGCGACGTTGCGATAAAGTGGCGGTTCGTCCTTGCGGGACAGTTCGATGGCCGTCGCCGTGATTGCGAAGGTCACGAAGCCGATAGCGCCGAGACGTGCAAGGATCTTTCCGTCCATCGCCGCGCCCTCAGTTGCTGCCGGGGAACATTTGCGCATTGCCGGGCTGGTAGCCGACGCCCGGCGTGAGGAAACGACGGCGCTGCTCGCGGCCCTGTTCGGCTGCGGCAGATCGCTCGGCCTCCGCGAGTGCCTGAGCCCGGCCATTGGCGGAGACGACTGCGGTGAGATCGGCAAGTTGCTGAGCCTGCAGCGCGAGGAGCTGGTTGCCGGCCTGGGTTGCCTGCAAGGCGCCGGTTGCGCCTTGGCTCTGACCGACAAGCGCCGACATTTGCGTGCGGTTGGTGTCGATGTTGCTGACGACGCCGGCCTGAACGCGCATCGCGTCCTGCAAGCTGGTGACCGTGTTGTTCCAGCGTTCCTTTGCCTGGGCGACGAGCTGTTGGTCGGAGGCGCTCATCGACGCGCTTCCGGACCCGTAGTTGGTCTGGAACGCCCGGTCGATATTCTGGACGTTGTACGCAATGCCCTGCGCTTGCTGAAGGAGTTGCTGGGTCCGCTGCACGGACTGCTGGAGCTGTTGGAGCGACGAAAATGGTAGGCTGGCGAGGTTTCGCGCCTGGTTGATTAGGGACTGCGCTTCGTTCTGCAGAGAAGTGATCTGGTTGTTGATCTGCTGCAACGCGCGAGCCGCTTGCAGCACGTTTTGCGCATAGTTGGTGGGGTCGTAGACGATGATGGCTTGGGCAGGCGTCGCGAACACGGGCGCAAGTGCTGCGGGAGCGACAAGCAGCGACAATGCCAGCCTTGCTCCGCGGGGATGACGCAGTTTCATGACGTTTTCTCCAGGTTAGTGAGGTTGGGGATGAGATCCGCAGCCCAATTGACGCCGCGATGGCGCAGCCACGCGGCGAGGAAGCCCTCGCGCCCGTGTTCGGTGACGATACGGGCGATGGCCGCCTGGTCGGTCTTGGAGGATGCCGCGCAGAGCGCCAGCGCGACGTCCGAGAGCCCTAGCTCGAAGAGCCGGTTGCCGCGGCGGCTCTGGCAGTAATAGTCCCGCTTGGGCATGGCCCTCGCCAAGATCTCGATCTGTCGATCGTTCAAGCCAAAGCGCCGATAGATCGTCGTGATCTGCGGTTCGATTGCGCGCTCGTTCGGGAGCAGGAGCCGGGTCTGGCAGCTCTCGATAATGGCCGGTGCGATCGCCGAGCCGTCGATGTCGGAGAGCGACTGTGTAGCGAAGACGACGCTGGCGTTCTTCTTGCGCAGCGTCTTCAGCCACTCGCGGAGCTGGCCGGCGAAGCCCTCGTCGTCGAGGGCAAGCCAACCTTCGTCGACAATGATCAGGGTCGGCTCGCCGTTCAGCCGGTCCTCGATGCGGTGAAACAGATAGGAGAGAACCGCCGGGGCCGCAGCCGCTCCGATCAAGCCATCCGTTTCGAAGGCCTGGACGGTGGCGATGCCGAGATGCTCGCTCTCCGCGTCGAGCAGACGGCCATAGGGCCCGCCGACGCAATATGGGCGCAGCGCCTGTTTGAGATCGTTCGACTGCAGCAGCACTGACAGGCCGGTCATCGTGCGTTCGGCCGTGGGCGCGCTGGCCAGCGACGACAACGCGGTCCAGATCAGTTCCTTGACCTCGGGAGTCACAGGAATGCTCTCGCGCATCAGGATCGCGACGATCCAGTCGGCGGCCCAGGCACGTTCGGCTGCCTCGTCGATCCGGGAGAGCGGCTGAAGCGCGACGCTATCGGCCGAGCCCTCAGTCAACCCACCGCCCAGATCGTGCCAGTCGCCACCCATGGCGATCGCGGAAGCGCGGATCGAGCCGCCGAAGTCGAAGGCGAAGACCTGCGCACCGGCGTAACGGCGAAACTGCAGCGCCATCAGCGCCAGCAGCACCGACTTGCCCGCGCCGGTTGGACCGACCACCAAGGTGTGACCGACGTCGCCGACGTGAATGGAGAACCGGAACGGGGTGGACCCTTCGGTCTTGCCGTAAAGCAAGGGGGGCGCACCAAAGTGCTCATCCCGTTCCGGCCCCGCCCACACCGCCGAAAGCGGGATCATGTGGGCGAGATTGAGCGTCGAGATCGGCGGCTGGCGGACATTGGCATAGACGTGGCCCGGCAGCGATCCGAGCCAGGCGTCGGCCGCGTTGATCGTCTCGGGCATCGCGGTGAAGTCGCGCCCCTGGATCACCTTTTCGACGAGACGGAGCTTTTCCGACGCGACGCGGGGATCGTTGTCCCAAACGGCAATCGTGGCTGTGACATAGGCCTGACCGGCATAGTCGGCGCCGAGTTCCTGCAACGCCAGATCGGCATCAGCGGCCTTGTTGGCGGCGTCGGTGTCGACCAGGGCGCTCGCCTCATTGGTCATCACCTCCTTGAGGATCGCAGCGATCGACTTGCGCTTGGCGAACCACTGTCGGCGGATCCTGGTCAGCAGCTTGGTGGCGTCGGTCTTGTCGAGCAGGATCGCCCGCGTCGACCAGCGATACGGAAAGGCGAGCCGGTTGAGATCGTCGAGGATGCCGGGCGTCGTCGCGGTCGGGAATCCGACGATTGTCAGGATACGCAGATGCGCCTCGGCAAGGCGCGGCTCCAAGCCGCCGGTAAGCGGCTGATCGGCGACCAGCGCGTCGAGATACATCGGCGTCTCGGGAACGCGCACGCGGTGGCGCTTCGTGGAGACGGTCGAGTGCAGATAGGTCAGGGTCTCGACATCATCGAGCCACGCGCATTCCGGCATGAAGGCTTCGACGAGTTGCAGGATGCGGTCGGTGCGGTCGATGAAGCCGCGTAGCGCTTCCCAGGCGTCCACGCCGCGCTCAGCCCTGCCTTCGTAAAGCCACCTCTCGGCGCGCGCGGCCTCCTCAGCCGGCGGCAGGAAGGTGAAGGTGAGGAAGTAGCTCGACTCGTAGTGCACGGCATCCTCCTCGAAGTCGGCCTTGCGCTCGGCATCGACCATGGCCGAGGCGGCGTCGGGAAAGCGGCTCGCTGGATAGGCGCCGACGGCATGGCGCTGCGCCTCGACGAAGATCGCCCAGCCGCTGCCAAGGCGGCGGAATGCGCTGTTGAGGCGGCCCGCGACGGCGACGAGCTCGGCCTGCACGGCGGAGTCGAGATCGGGTCCGCGGAAGCGCGCGCTACGCTGGAACGAGCCGTCCTTGTTGAGGACGACGCCGGGCGCGACCAGCGCAGCCCAGGGCAAGAAGTCTGCAAGGCGGGTCGAGGTGCGGCGATATTCGGCAAGGTTCATCATGGGGGCCCGCCTCAGACGTTCAGGTGACCGGGGATGCGGAGATGCTGGCGGCCGACGTCGACGAATTGCGGATCCCGCTTTGCCGCCCAAACTGCTGCGAAATGGCCGATGGCCCAGAGACCGAGGCCGACCAGCCAGAGGCGAAGACCGAGACCGAGAGCGGCGGCCAACGTGCCGTTAAGGATGGCGATCGCCCGAGGCGCCCCGCCGAGCAGGATGTGCTCGGTCAACGCCCGGTGGACCGGGACGGTGTAGCCCGGCACGTCGCCGCCGCTCTCGATCAGGCCCGCCATCAGACGAGCGCCCCACCGCCGAACGAGAAGAAGGATAGGAAGAAGCTCGACGCCGCGAAGGCGATCGACAGTCCGAAGACGATCTGGATCAGGCGGCGGAAGCCGCCCGACGTGTCGCCGAAGGCGAGCGTCAGGCCGGTGACGATGATGATGATCACCGCGATGATCTTGGCGACCGGCCCTTCGATGGATTCGAGGATCGATTGCAGCGGTGCTTCCCACGGCATCGAGGAGCCGGAAGCGTGGGCGGCAGGGGCCAGCAGTACACTAGCCAGAATGACGGATGCGGTCGTCGCCACATGGCGACGAAAATGCAGGGCACGGCGGATCATGCAGGTTCTCCTTCGGGGGGCTGGGTTGCGGGGCGGACGAGGTAGTCGCCATCGGGGTTGAGCCCTTCGACGCCACCGAGTTCGGCCAGGCGCCGGGTCGAGCCGCGGCCCGAGAGGACCGCGACGAGATCGATCGTCTCGGCGATCAGCGCGCGCGGGACTGTGACGACGGCTTCCTGGATGAGCTGCTCGAGGCGGCGCAGCGCGCCGAGCGCCGTGCCGGCGTGAATGGTGCCGATCCCGCCGGGGTGGCCGGTGCCCCAGGCCTTGAGCAGGTCGAGCGCTTCGGCGCCGCGCACCTCGCCGATCGGAATGCGGTCGGGGCGCAGGCGCAGCGAGGAGCGGATAAGGTCGGAGAGCGTCGCGACGCCGTCTTTCGTGCGCATGGCGACGAGGTTCGGCGCGGCGCATTGCAGCTCGCGAGTGTCCTCGATCAACACCACACGGTCGGAGGTCTTCGATACTTCGGCGAGCAGCGCGTTGGTCAGCGTCGTCTTGCCGGTCGAGGTGCCGCCAGCCACGAGGATGTTGCGGCGATCGGCGACCGCCTGGCGCAAGATGTCCGCCTGCGCGGCGGACATGACGCCCGTCCAGACGTAGTCATCGAGGGTGAATACCGCGACGGCCGGCTTCCGGATCGCGAAAGCCGGCGCCGCCACCACGGGCGGCAGCAGACCCTCGAACCGCTCTCCCGTCTCCGGCAGCTCGGCTGAGACGCGCGGATTGCCGGCATGGACCTCGGCGCCGACATGGTGGGCGACCAGACGGACGATGCGCTCGCCGTCGGCTGCCGAGAGCCGCTCGCCCGTGTCGAACAGGCCTTCCGAGAGGCGGTCGATCCAGAGGCGGCCGTCGGGGTTGAGCATCACCTCGACGACATTGGCGTCTCCAAGAAAGCCGGCGATGGCGGGGCCGAGTGCGGTCCGCAGCATGCGGGCTCCGCGAAGTATCGCCTCAGATTTCTCGGAAGAACTGGCCACCTCGTCCCCGTTCTTTGCGGGACCGCGTCAGGCCGTCCCTGGATCGGGGATGATTAAGAGAACCGGATGCCGGCGCTCGGCAACAGTAAGGAGGGCGTAGTAGTAGCCCAGCGTGCAAAGACAGGCGGTTGGCGGAGTCGACGAATTCTTGAGTTGCTACAATCGCTGCTTACCGCGCGTCGCGCAGGCGCTCGATAAACGGTTTCACTAATCTAGGGCGCCGACGTCGCGCTCCATGCGCGTCCGCGGCGAACTGACCGGCGCGGCCAAGGGCAGCTTCACCATCCATCCCGGCATCACCGAGTTCAAAGGCAAATGGTTTATGTTCCTGCACAATGCCACGCTGACGATCGGCAATCAGAAGGGAGCGCTCGGTCGCCAATCGGTGACCGTCGAACACCTCGACTATATTCCCGGCGGCACGATGAAGCCGGTCGTCCAAACCGGCAGGGGAGTCTCGGTGCCGGCGAGGTAGCCGGAGCCATGGTTGCGGGCGACGAAGCCGTGGCGGCGCCGTCGCGCGCGCGTGCGAGGCAACGTCGTGCCGGGATTGTAATCATGGCCTGGAAAACCCAGGATCCCGCCGCATGCTGTCGCTATGGACGGCGAAGGTCACGGCATGGGTCTTGTCGGTGGCGGTGTCGTCGACGCTAACGCTCGCTGTGAACCGCCGCACAGACTGGGCGTTGCGCACCTCCAGCCGGCCGTTGACGAGCACGCCGATGCTGTCCACCGCCGGCTTCGCGCGGCCGGCAACCCATGACTGGTCGAACAATCCAGGCCCCACTAGCCCGGCGCCGACCACGTAGGATGCTGTTCACCGACCGAGGACGCGCGTTCGCCGAATTGCCCGCGCATCCGCCGGCGAACTCACTTTGGAGTTGTGCGGCGCGCATTTGCAGCGAGGATAAACCCATGAACGACACCGGCGCGCCAGACGGGGAAGCGGTCGAAGCCGATCAATGGGCCGATGGCGACCTCGACGCGCCGCATTGGAGCCGATCGCTCGCGCTTTCGGTCCTGGGCGGCATCGCCGCGACCGGCCTCCTCGCGCCGATCTACATGTTCGAGGGCGTCCCCCGGTGGCGGGCGTTCACGGCCGCCTTCATTCTCGCGATGCCGGGTGCACTGCTCGTGTGGATCGCCTTGCGTTTCTCGAAGCGGATGCGCGGGCGCACCGCGCCCTCCTTCGCCATTCCCGCGCATGTGGCTGGGGCCCTGATCTTCGCGTTCGCCTGGGCGGCCACCATCTACCTGCTGCTCCTCGCTGCCGAGGCAAAGAGCGCTGCCAACTATCTGCGCAACTTCGCGCCGTGGCAGATGCTCGATGGCATCCTGCTCTACGCCGCCGCGGTCGGGATCGAGCAATCCATATGGACGCGGCGGCGCCTCGACCGTCAAAGGCTCGCGACCACAAGGGCGCAACTCCACGCACTGCGCGCCCAGCTCAATCCGCATTTCTTGTTCAACGCATTGAACTCGATCATCCAGCTCGCGGAGGAAGACACCGTCGCCACGCAGTCGGCGCTCGAGCGCCTGTCGGAGCTTCTTCGCCATGCCACGCGCACCAGCGGCGGCGGGCGGATCGATGTGACGTTGCGCGACGAACTCGGCTTCATCCGCAACTATCTCGCGCTCGAGCAGCTGCGCCTTGGCGATCGGCTTCGGGTCGTCGAGGCGATAGAGGAGGAGACGCTGGACCGGCTCGTGCCATCGCTCATCCTGCAACCCATCATCGAGAACGCGATCCTGCATGCGATCGCGCCACGCAGGTCCGGCGGGACGGTGCGGCTACTGGCCCATCTCGATCGCCAGAGCCTGATCGTCGAGATCCGGGACGACGGGCCCGGCTGCGATCCGGAGGCATTAAATCGATCACCCGGCATGGGCCTGAATATCGTCCGCCGTCAGCTCGAAATCCGCTTCCCGGGACAGAGCGAATTGCGGATTGGGCGCGCGCCGCAGGGCGGGACATGCGTTCGGCTCTCGCTTCCGGCACACCGACAGGCACCGGGCGCGTCATGGTGATGCGCTTGTTCATTGCCGATGACGAGGCGCTCGCGCGCAGGCGGTTGCGATCGGTCGCGGCCAAGCTGGACTGGCTGACCATCGTGGGCGAGGCCGCAGATGGCGGTGCGGCCTATGACGGGATCGTCCGCCTTCGTCCCGACATCGTCCTGCTCGACATCCGAATGCCGGAAGTGTCCGGACTCGACGTGCTCGCGCGCCTGAGGGAGCTGGACCGGGTCCCGGCCGTCATCCTGACCACCGCGCATGACGAGTTCGCCGTGCGTGCGTTCGAGCTCCAGGCGCTCGATTATGTGCTCAAGCCGATCGTGGCCGAACGGTGCGTGGCCGCGCTGCAGCGCGCCCGGCGGGCGATCGAAATGGGGCAGGCCGAGGCGATGCTCGCGCGCGCGCAGCAAATCTTCGGGCCCGATCCCGCACGCCCGCTCGAACGGATCCTCGTTCGCAGCGGCACCGCGCTGATACCGGTCAGCCTGGCGGCCATCATGAATATCGAGGCGCAGGACGATTATGTGCTGCTCCACGGCGCGGACCGCGATTATCTCGCCAGCATCCGCATGCGCGAGCTCGAACACCGGTTGCCGAGCCCGCCCTTCATTCGCGTGCATCGTTCGCACATCATTAATCTGGATCATGTCGCGCGCGTCGCGCGGGGGATCGACGGACGCCTGAGCGTCACGATGACCAGCGGCGCGACCATTTCGGTGAGCCGCGATCGCGCCGGAGAATTGCGACGCCTGGCGCGGTGAATGCCTCCGTAAAACGCGCGTCCCCGCTCACGTCATCGCGAGGCGCGAAGCGCCGTGGCGATCCAGGCCTGCCGGACTGGATTGCCGCGCTCCTGCGGGGTCGCAAAGACGATGGTAGGCAATTGGCTCAATCGTGACGCGATTTCGCCGAACGGATCCGGCCCTTGGCCGAATGCCGATGGCTCTCCTTTGTCGCTACGAGCAGCAGGTTCCTTGCGGGTTCGGCCGACGGACCGTGCTTTTCGACAGGGGCAGGGGAGCTCATGACCAAGCTCAAATTTCTGATCCTTCCCGCGGCGCTCATGCTCGTCGGGGCGGCGACGGGAGCTGCCGAGGAAATCCCATTTCCCGACGGCTATCGCGGCTGGACGCACATCCGGAGCGCCGTCGTGGGACCGACCAGCGGGGCCTTCAAGCGCTTCGGCGGGATGCACAGCATCTATGCCAACCCGGCTGCCATGGACGGCTATCGATCGGGACACTTCCCCGACGGATCGGTGATCGTGTTCGACAATCACGAGACGCTCGCCGCTCAGGGCGCCGAGTTCCCCGGCCGGCGCCGCTTCATCGACCTGATGGTGAAAACGGATGGATCGTGGCGCTTCGGGGAATTTGCCGGCGACAGCCGCTCCGAGCGAAACGTGACGGTGGCGCAAGGCGAAACGCAATGCGCGGCCTGCCATGCGCAATCGCCGACCGACCACGTCTACAGCCGATATGGCCCATGATCAGGCGATCGGAATCTGGCCACGCGCCTGCCGGCGCGGATGCCATCGAGGTGCGATCCACTGCCTGAGAGACTCAGATCGAGAATGAGACGTCCTGGATCTGCCTCACGCACGATCCCGGCCTGCGCTACTACCTGACAAGGATTGGAAAGGTGATGACTGACAGCAATGTAAAAGACGGAACCCACAGCCGGGCACTGGCCACGATCTTGATCGCCGGGGGAACCGCCGGCGCGATCGACTTCATCTACGCCTCGACCATGATGATGATGGCGGGGCAGCCCGCGATGCGGGCCTGGATGGGCGTGGCTGCGGCATTGTTCGGGAAGGAGGCTGTCATTCAGGTCGGTACGCCGATGGCTGGCGTCGGGGCTGCGCTGCACTTCCTCATCACTATCAGCGCGGCGGCGATATTTTACTTGGCCGCAGTGCGCCAGCCGCTTCTTCTCAAACATCGATTGGTATCGGCAATCGTATTCGGCACGCTCTTCTTCCTGGCGATGAATTATGTGATCGTCCCGCTCTCATTGATCGGCCGCCCGATCTATGTGGGCGCGGTCAGGATAGCTCGGGAGTTGATCACCCACATCATCGTAATCGGCGTTCCGATCTCGCTAATCACGGCCTCGCGCCTGAGCGTGAAAGATCACTCCGATTTGGTCGCCGGCTAAAGTCGGCGGTGAGAGCCAACCGAACCATTCTTGATGGAGTCCCGCGCGTTGGAAAGCGAAGCTGGCGCGGGCGTCGAACATGATTTTGTGATGCCACAGACCTCGCCGAAATATCGCGAAATCTACAGGCGTATTCGCGAAACCATAGAGCGCGGTGTGCTGCGGGCAGGCGCCCCGCTGCCATCCGCAGGTACGCTCGTGCAACTCTAAGCTAGCCTATCTAACGGATAGGTCTCGATTTTCCGAGACGACAGCCGTAGTGAAATCCATCACGGCACGAATTGTCGGCGTGTTGCGCAGGTCGCGGTGTACCGCGAGCCAAATATCGCGCGAGAACGATGGCACATCGTGGTCGATCCGGATGAGATCGCGATCCTGTTGGCCGAGAAAGCAGGGCAGACCAGCTACGCCTACGCCGGCCCTCACGGCGATCAGGTGTTCGCTGATCTGATTCAACTCGCATACCACGGGGCGATCTCCCGCCATTCTAAGCAGCCACTGCTGTTGCGGCATGTGTGCGAAGCTCGGATCGAAGGCAACGAATTGCCACCTTTCGGGTGCCGTCAGTTGGGGATACGAGCGGTGGGCGTAGAGCCCGTAAGGCATCGTGCCGATCTTTCTTGCTACGCTGTTTGCCTCATTCGGCTTTACGAGCCGTAGGGCGACATCGGCTTCACGACGGCTTAGTGAGACCTGCTGTCCTTCTGCGGAAAGCGAAAGCCTGATATCGGGGTAAGCGGCCCGGAAGCGTGGCAGCTGCGCGGCCAGAAGATGCGCGACCAGTACGGGCGGTGCGCTAAGCTTAATTCGCCCACTGAGGGGGGCATGAGCGGCCTTTGCAAGGCGGAGGATGCCGTTCGCACCCGCCTCCATCTCGACTGCTCGCTCGAGTACTTGTCGGCCAACCGGAGTGAGACGGCTCGACCGGGGGAGGCGGTCCACCAGCCGGACATTCAGCGCGGCTTCTAGCGCGGCGAGCCTCCGGCTGATTGTAGCATGGTCCACTCTCAAGCTTCGAGCGGCTCCCGAAAGCGTCCCGTGCTGCGCCACTGCCAGAAAATGGCGGATGTCTTCCCAATCGACCATCTGTGCAAAATCCCGGAGATCAGTGGCAATTATACCGAATTTCCGCATAGAGCGCGACGGCGTAATCTTTGAGCTGAGAGAAACGATGGCGGTATGACCAAGGGCCGAAAATGATGATGGTGCAGCGCTTTAGAGTTGGTATCGTCGGATTGCAGTCGGGCCGCAGCTGGGCCGCACGAGCGCATGTTCCCGCGTTGCGCGCTCTCTCCGAATCCTTCGAGATCGTCGGTGTCGCCAACACGAGCAAGGCCAGCGCCGAAGCGGCGGCGGCCGAAGTCGGTTTGGCGAAGGCCTTTTCCGATGTCGCCGAGTTGATCGCTGCGCCCGAGGTCGACATCGTGACGGTTGCCGTGAAGGTCCCACACCACTTTGAGATTGTGAAAGCGGCGATCAAAGCCGGCAAGCATGTTTACTGCGAATGGCCGCTCGGCAACGGTTTGGCCGAGGCCGAAGAAATGGCGGCACTCGTTCGGGCCAAAGGCGTTCTAGGGGTCGTCGGAACCCAGGCGCCCTTTGCGCCGGAGATCGCGCATCTCAGGCAACTAATCGCTACCGGATATGTCGGCGACGTGCTGTCGACCTCACTGGTCGCGTGCGGTGGAGCTTTGCAGGGCAGCGGAACTATCCCGGACAAAAAGACTTACGGCTACCTGCTGGACCGCGCCAATGGCGCCTCGATATTGACGATCCCGGTGGGGCACACCTTGGCGGCGCTCATGAGCGTCCTCGGCAATGTTGCGGAAGTCTCTGCGATTCTGGCAACGCGGCGCCCGACGGCAATTGCAATAGACTCCGGTGAGGTTCTGCCCGCATCCGTTCCGGATCAGGTACTGGTTAGCGGTATGCTAACCTCTGGCGTTCCGGTCTCGGTCCACTACCGCGGGGGCAAGGCGCGGGATTACAATGGCTTGCTGTGGGAGATCAACGGCACCGAAGGCGACATACGGATCTCGGGGTCCTCCGGCCATGCACAAATGGAGCAGCTTGTCCTCGCGGCCGCGCGGGGAGACGAGAAAGTGTTCCAGCCTCTGGAGACTCCTGTTTCATATCGTGCTGGTTTGCCGCACGAAGTGGAGCCAGGAAACGTCGCGCGGGTCTACGCGAGGATGGCCCAGGATCTGCGCGATGGCACTCGCACAGCGCCGAGTTTCGATGACGCAGTTGCTCTGCATCGCGTCATTGCTGCGATCGAAAAAGCAGCGGAGACCGGCGTCCGTTCGGCCCCAGCATAAGTCAAGCTCGAGGTCATCTTTGCCGGTTCGGCTGATACCCCGGGGACCCATCCGAGTTTATGTCGTCGGAAATCTCCTGTCGCAGCTTCGGGCCCTTGGCGAGCCTGCGCCCGAGCGCCGCGACGAAGGCGTCATATCGTTCGCCAGCCTGGGCGCGCGCCGCAGCCTGGGCAGGCTCGGGCAGCGGCGGGTTTGTGGTCAGCCAGAACCGCACGAAGACGGCGAGCATCTCGATCGAAATACCGACGTCGCGCTCCATGCGCGTCATACGCCGGTCGAGCTGGTCGAGACGCTTGGTCGTCGCCGCTTCCTGGCGTTCGGCGGCGTCCGGCGACAGGAAGGACGCGATCGCCGCTTCGGCAATCAGGGAGCGCGACTGATCGCGCCGCGCCGCGTAGGCTGCGAGCGCCTTCATCACCTCGGGTTCGAGATAGACGGACAGGCGCTGCTTCTTCGATGGGTTGACCATGGGCGCCTCACAGCTCCATGCCGTCGTTCGGGTCGAGTGAGACCTGACGCGCCACGCCCTGCATGATCTGATTGGCGCGGCTGATACGGGCCGTGTCGTCATCAGCTTCGTCGTCGAAACCGCCGTCGAACTCGTTCTCGATCGGCGCCTTCTTCTCGACGGGCGCGGCGCGTTCCAGCTCCGGCTGGTGACGCCGTTCCGATCCGGTCGGATCTTCGTCGCTCGCATCGAGGATGGCCGCGCCGGCTGACACCACGCTCGCCGGCCGGGCCGGAAGCGGCAGCCAGCTCCAGTCGTCCGTGCCTGCCTGGGTCGGCCGAGTCAGTGCCGGCGGCGCTATGATCCGATCCTTGAAGCGGCGATCCTCGTAGTAGCGGGCTTTCTTCGCGCGGATCGGCGGCGTGCCCGCGACCATGACGATCTCGTCGGCGGGTGGAAGCTGCATGATCTCGCCCGGGGTGAGCAGCGGCCTCGCGGTTTCCGAGCGAGACACCATCAGGTGACCGAGCCACGGGGAGAGACGGTGGCCGGCATAGTTGCGCATGGCGCGCATCTCGGTCGCGGTGCCGAGCGCATCGGAGACGCGCTTGGCGGTGCGCTCGTCGTTGGTCGCGAAGCTGACGCGGACGTGGCAGTTGTCGAGGATCGAGTTGTTTGGCCCGTAGGCCTTCTCGATCTGGTTCAGTGACTGCGCGATCAGGAACGCCTTCAGGCCATAGCCCGCCATGAAGGCGAGTGCGGATTCGAAGAAGTCGAGCCGGCCGAGCGCCGGGAACTCGTCGAGCATCAGAAGCAGCCGGTGGCGGTTGCCCTTGGCCTTCAGGTCCTCGGTCAGGCGCCGGCCGATCTGGTTGAGGATCAGACGGATGAGCGGCTTGGTCCGGGCGATGTCGGAGGGCGGCACGACAAGGTAGAGGCTGGTCGGCTGCCGGGCGCCAACGATGTCTGCGATGCGCCAGTCGCAGCGGCGTGTCACCTCGGCGACGACGGGGTCGCGATAGAGGCCGAGGAAGGACATGGCGGTCGAGAGCACGCCGGAGCGTTCGTTGTCGGATTTGTTGAGCAGTTCGCGCGCGGCCGACGCGATCACCGGATGCGGTCCGCTCTCCCCGAGATGGGCGGTCTTCATCATCGCCGCCAATGTGGACTCGATCGGACGCTTCGGATCGCTGAGCAAGGCGGCGACACCGGCAAGAGTCTTGTCCTCCTCGGCGTAGAGGACATGCAGGATCGCGCCGACCAGGAGCGCGTGGCTGGTCTTCTCCCAATGGTTTCGCTTTTCGAGGCTGCCTTCCGGGTCGACCAGGATGTCGGCGATGTTCTGCACGTCGCGGACTTCCCACTCGCCGCGGCGCACCTCGAGCAATGGATTGTAGGCGGCTGACTTCGCGTTGGTCGGATCGAACAGCAGCACGCGACCATGGCGGGCGCGAAATCCGGCGGTGAGCGTCCAGTTCTCGCCCTTGATGTCATGCACGATCGCCGAGCCCGGCCAGGTCAGCAGCGACGGCACGACCAGGCCAACGCCCTTGCCGGAGCGGGTCGGCGCGAAGCACAGGACATGCTCGGGGCCGTCGTGTCGGAGATAGGCGCGGTCATACTTGCCGAGCACCACGCCGTCCTCGCCAAGCAGGCCGGCGCCGCGAACCTCGTCATGGCGTGCCCAGCGGGCCGAGCCGAACGTTTCGGCGTTCTTCGCTTCGCGTGCCCGCCACACCGACATGCCGATGGCGACGGCGATCGAGACGAAGCCGCCCGACGCCGCGATATAAGCGCCTTCGACGAAGATCGGCGGCGCATAGGCGTCGAAGAAATACCACCATGGAAAGAAGGACCACGGATAGTAGATCGGCCAGTGGCCGAGCATGAACCATGGCGGCCCGAGCTGGGGCTGGAAGCCGAGTCTGTAGGCGGTCCATTGCGTGGCGGCCCAGGTCGTCAGCAGGACGATGGTGAAGACCGTGAGGATCTGGCCCCAGAGGATCTTGGTGGCGGACATGGCGGGATCCTTTCGCTTGGGATGGCGATCACAGGCCGAGCCCCCGCTTGCGGCCGAAGCTCCAGTCGACGCCGCCGTCATTCCTCGTGACGCCGGAGACATAACGGCCGAGCTGCTTTTCGAGGGATGGCGTCCATGGCACGAGGTTGAAGCCGAGCCCGTCGTCGATCATGGCGAAGCGGCCGCTCGCGAGCGTGAGCCGGCGTTGATAGGTCCCGGTGACGTACTCGCCACTCTCCGACTTGACCTGCGGCCGTCCGGTCTCGGCGGCGATGCGTTCGGCAACGACCTCCAGCTCGCGACGCCGCAATGTGTCGACCAGACCAGGCTGAAAGCTGACGCCACGTTTCTGGCGCTCGGCGAGGCCCTGGCTGACAAGGTGCTCGGCCCGCCGGTTCATCGCCTCGCGTACCTCGGTGCCGAAGCCGCCGCCGAGCGCCGCCGGCTCGCGGGCGATATTCTGCCGGTCGAGCCAGGTGGCGCCGGTCGCGGTGACTTGGGCGGAGATGTCGAGGTCGGAGCGCACCGCGATCGCTACGCGGCGCTGGCCGCGCGCGTCGTCGAATTTCCGAAGCTCGACAATCGAACCCGGCGCGCTGTCGCCGGCCGCGTCGAGGTCGGGCAGCTTGATATGATGGGTGCGGCCGTCAACCCCATCGACGACGGCGAAGGCAGTACCTTTCAACTCGTCGTCGAGACCGCGGGTGACCAGGCGGCCAATGACCGGATCGTTGAGGCTTTCCGACGCCAGCACATAACTCGCCGCGCCGCGTTCGATGCCACGCTCGGTCAGGCCATGATGGATGCGCTTGATGATGTCGCCGCGCTCACCGAGCTCGCGCAGGGTCGTCTCGGCCTTGTCCGAGATGGTCCACTGTCCCGGACCGATCTCGTCTGCAAGCCCAAGGCCTTCGAGCTTACGCAGCCGACCGATCTTCAGGGCATGAAACTCGTCGGGCTGCCGGTCGGCGTGCGGTGCGAGATCGATGACGCCGGTACGATAGGCATCCCGGGCGAGCTGGCGATCGAGATTGGTCCAGCGGTCGGCTTCGATCTGCCGTTCCAGGGTCTGCCGGATCTCCTGATCGGTGCGCGGCCCGAGCTCCTGGGTGATCAGGTCACGCGCCCGATCGCGCATGCCCTCTTTTATGTAGTCGCGCGAGATGACCAGGTTCTCGCCGTCATCGCGCACGCCGCGCACGATCAGATGGACATGCGGATGCTCGGTGTTCCAGTGATCGACCGCAACCCATTCGAGCCGCGTGCCGAGATCCTTCTCCATTTGGCCGACCAGCTCGCGAGTGAAGCCCTTGAGGTCGGACATTTCCAGCGCGTCGTCCGGCGAGACGATGAAGCGAAAATGGTGGCGGTCCTCCTCAGACCGCTCCGCGAAGGTCTTGGCGTCGACGTCATCGCCGCCGGGACCGACCAGGCGGGCCTTCTCTCCGTCGCGCGTGACGCCGGCGCGCCGCAGGTAATCGAGATGTGTCGAAAGCGGCGCGGTTCGGCCGCCGTGCCGAACGACGCGCGCCTTGATCACCGCGCCGCGCGAGCGCGCGGTGATCAGGCGGTTTGCCTGGATCGTGGCGCGCTGGCCGCGGCCGAACCGTGACCGCGCGCCTGGTCCGATCTTCCCTTGTCGGGAGATGCTGCCGCCGGCGCGCTGGGCTGCCGCCAGCGCCTGGGCGATGAAAGGCCGCGCCCGCTGGGCGCTGGTCGAACGGATGCGGCCTGGCCGGATGCGGAAGTCATGCTCGTCGGTCATGCCCGACGCTCCGTACATCGCGTCAAGGCAATGATTATCCTCAGGAATGTGCTGATGCGCAGGCTGCGCCGATCGGGCGCACCTCGCGAAATCGCGCCATAACCCCTTGAAAAAGCACAACCGAACCGAAGCGCACATCGCGTCCCTTTATCCTGCCATCGTGTGGTTGTGCTTGTGGTCCTCCCTCCCAACGCCCTCCAATCTGCGCTGGGGTTCGCCATGCTGCGATGGACGGGTGAGACGGTCATCGCGGGCCTGCAGGCTCGCGGCGGGAGACGAACAGGCCGCCGGTCGAGTTCGCGTCCGCCGCAGTGTCGCCGTTACGCGACTGCGCATCCGCGTGCGCCGAATTTGCGCTCGGACCGCGATCTGAGGCGCCGATGAAGAGCGGGGCGCGAGTCCAAGCGAGCGGATCGGCTGCAGCCACAGTAACGACGGCCGGAGGCGCCTCACCGCCGACAAGGGGCGCGAGTTGGGCGACATAAGCGCGGGTCTCGACCGGTAACGGGCGGCCATTCGCAAGGTATTCGTCATACCGACCGGGGCCCGCATTGTAGGCCGCGAGAAAGCCCGGCGCGCCGTAGCGATCATATAGTTCGCGCACATAGGCCGTACCCGCGATGATGTTGTCGCGGGGATCGAACGGGTCGCTGCCGAGCCGATACCGGGGGCGCAGATAGGCCCAGGTATCGGGCATGATCTGCATCAGCCCCATCGCGCCCTTGGGCGAGACGGCGCGCAGATTGTTTGCGCTCTCAACGCGCATCAGCGCTCGAATCCAGGCGACCGGAACGCCGAACCGCTGCGACGCCTCGGCCACGAAGGCTGCGAACGGCGCGCTTGCCTCCACCACCGCCGGCGACACGGTCTGGGCCTGAACCGGCGACATTGGCGAAGCGGCGAGCGGCAGGCCGGAAAGGAGAAGGAGGAGCAGCCGGTGGGCGGCACGGCGCTTCCTCGTGCCGCCGTGCTGATACTGCGAGCGATGCGGGGCGGGCACCGATCAGTGTTCCTTGCGCGGCTTGGCGGGCCGTGACCAGTGCAGTCCCCACGCGGAATCGTCGTCGCCGGAACGGAAGAGATTGGCGCGCAGCGGACGCGGGAATAGCGGGCTGTCGAGTTGCACGGTGACGTAGTCGCCGGCGCGTTCACCAACATGCTTCCACCCAGCGCCGATTTCGATGCCGTCGTGGCCAGCGAGCAGGATGCGGTAGTTCGGCGCGTTCTCCGCGTCGGACGGCTCGGCCGAAACGAATGCGAGTTCGACGTCGATACCGAGTGCGGTGAGCCGCCCGGAATAACCGGTCTTGGTGCGGGTGAATCGGCCGATCTGGATCATGGTCGTCTCCTTCGGTTGGGGTGGGAGCGGCAGTTCAACTGGTCGGAGCGCGCCACATGTAGCGTCCGTCGCCGTGCTCATCGGTCCACAGCGGCGTCGCCCGACCGATCACGTCACTGGTCGGCAGCGGCCCAAAATAGCGGCCGTCGAGACTGTCGCGGACCGACCAGTTCATTAGGAAAAGCTCGCCCTCGGCGATGCGGCGGCAGCCCTGCCAGACTGGCAGCGAGCGGCCGAGATGGTCGCGATCGAGCGCATCGCCCATCGGTGCGCCATCGACCGTTATGGCGTGATTGCGGCGGCAGACCCGTTGGCCTGGAACGCCCGCGACCCGCTTCATCAAGGGCACGCCGCGGCCGATATAGCCGCGCTCAACCATGAAGGTGGCGATCGGTTCGGGCGCGCGGACAGCGACAAGATCGCTGACCTCAAAGCGGTAGGCTGGCGCGATGTTGTAGAGCCCGATCGGTGTGCTCGCTGACGCGTTCCAGATCAGCTTTTTAGGGAAATCGACAAAGGCGGCGGTCGCCATGCCCATGGTGAGGAGGTAGGTGACCATGACGTAGCCGAAGCGGCTCATGATCCGGCCCTCCGACGCAGGAGGAAGGCCTTATGATGCTGGGCCGTGTAGAGGCGCGGCTGTTCGCCAGCGGCCATCCGATTATGGACGTGCCGCCAATGATCGGGGGAGACGTCGCTCGGATCAATGCCGATCGCCTCGATCGCCTCGATCATCTGTAGCACGCGCTCGACCTTCGGCCAGCCCTCGATCTTGAGCAGGAGGTCGCCGCCGGGTCGTACGAAGGGCACGGTCTGCAGCGGCTCGCCGGCGCGGACGGTGCGCAGCACGTCGAGATGCGAAGCGATGGTGCCGTAGTCGTTGGCGGCCCAGCGCACGAAGCCGAAGACGCTGTCCGGCGCAAAGCGCAGCACGCGCCGACGGCGGTCGAGAATCTGTTCGCCCACCTCGCGGCCGAACCTGATCCAGTTCTCGATGCGCTTCTCGATCCAGGTGAGTTCGACCTCCGTCAGGTCCTGGGGCGGCGGCGCGGCCGAGCTCGGCTCGCAGCGCGCATGGATGGCAGCGGCGCGGGTCATGTCGCGTCTCCAGTGTTTTGGGGAAACTCGCGCGCGAGCAGCTCGCGCAGCATCTCGGCCACTGTGACGCCGCGCTGGAAGGCGGCGATCTTGATCCGGGCCCGCTGGTCAGGCGTGACGTCGATCGTCAGCCGTGCCGTGTAGATTGCGGCGTCGAGCGCACGCGACGCAGGTGCGTCGGCGGATCGGATCCAGGTCTCCGCATCACCTGGCCGAGTGGCGAAGCCGCGCTTTGGAGGCGTCGCGGTCATGGCGTGATCCTCCCGATCTCGGTGACCAATGCAGCGATCTCGCGGGCGGCGGCGCTGTTGCTATCGAGTTCGCCGACAAGCCGGCCAGTCTGCGCGGTATCGGCAAAAGCGACGCGCTGGCCGATCCTCGCAGTGAGCAGCGGCGGGTCATGGTCGGCGAGTGTCTCGGCGGTCTCACGGGCGATGACGGTGCGCGCGGCGCAGCGATTGAGCACGAAGCGCGCCACGAGCTGCGGCCGGTAGATGCGCGCTTCGCCGAGCAGCGACAGCATCTCGGCCGAGGCCCAACCATCGAAGGGCGACGGCTGCACAGGGATCAGCACCATGTCGGCGGCGAGCAGCGCCGAGCGCATCAGCCCGGCGACGCGTGGCGGCCCGTCGATGATGACGTGGTCGACGTCGCGGGCGATCTCCGGAGCTTCACGATGCAGCGTGTCGCGTGCCAGGCCGACGACACCGAAAAGCCGAGGCAGGCTTTCGCGCGCCCGCTGCTGCGACCAGTCGAGCGCCGAGCCCTGCGGGTCGGCATCGATGACGGTGACGCGCTGACCTCGCTTCGCCCATTCGCCGGCGAGATGGAGGGCGATCGTCGTCTTGCCGACGCCGCCCTTCTGGTTGAGCAGCGCGACGATCATGACGGTCTCCCGGCGATCGGGGACTCGTCCACACGCCGCGAAAATGCGGTCTGCGTTAGAAAGATTCCGAAGGAATCTAGGTTAGAGAAGTTACGGGGCTCGTAAGTTGCTGATTCAGAGAGCGGATTCGACGATTCCGGTCCCCGATAGCACGAGGATCCGGTCCTCGATGGCACGATAGGTCCGGTCCCTGATAGCACGAGACGATTCACAGCTTATCCCCAGCGCGTTTGATCGAGCGGCGGCGCTGGCGGGGGATGCCAAGCGCGTTGGGATCGATGGGTTTGAAGGAGAGGATTTCGGGACCGCCGAGGCACTGCTCGATGGTCAGGCGGTAGCCGGGCAGCGGCTGGCGACGGACGATGTCGCGCAAGTCATAAGCGAAATGCTTGAGTGGCGAGAGGCTGCCCGACTTAGCGTGAAGGTGCGGAAAATCGAAGCTCCAGCCGAACTCTTGGCGGCCGCCGTGCTTGCGCACCAGGCGATAGAGCCACCGCTCAAGTCCGCCCGTAAGGCCGAAATAGTCGCGGTCGATGGTCAGCACGAGCGCATCGTCGAGAACGGCGGCGTAGAACCAGTCCGGCACGATCAACTCTAGGCCGAGCGGCCGGCCTCTCGCGTCGGCGCTTTCCTTCCATTCGTTGATCCAGGAGAAGCGGTGCATCCGCCGCTCGGTCGGCTGGCGGATCGACGTCGCGACCGTCGTCGACTGGAGACGGTCGAGCGCGGCCTTCAATCGCTCGTAGTCGCGCAATGAGACGCCGCGGCCGATGAACTGCAGAATCTCGTAGGGCGTGGTGGCCATCAGGCGCGACGGGCGCAGACCATGATCGCGCGCCTCGACGATCTGGGAGGCGGCCCAGATCAGCACGTCGGCGTCCCATATAGTGGCCATGCCGTGCTCGGGAACGGCTTCTACGCGGATGACGATCGAGCCGGCCTTGAAGTCGATTGGCGCCAGCCGTTTCGACTTTCCGAGCGCGAAGAACGGGTACGCCATCAGGTCTTGTGCGTCGCGCGGCGCGAGATCGCCGGGGAGAGCTCGAAATAGGTCGAGCTGGTCGCGTTCACTTCGGTGATGGCCCGTAGACATCCGCTGACCGCTCAGCGCTGCGGCGTGTGGTGGCGTGCCACACCGGTCGTCTCGTGACGCTTCGCGGGCAGAATGGTGTTGCTATCGGCGGTTGAGTTCTTGGTGCCGCGATTGGCCCAGGACTGCAGGTCCGCGATCGCGTACACGACCCGGCCGCCGAGTTTTTTAAATGCTGGCCCCGTGCCGTAGGTGCGATGCTTTTCCAACGTACGGCCCGAGAGACCAAGAAAGCGCGCCGCCTCTGGCGTGCGCAAGAAGCGAGGAGGGACTGGAACGGTCGCACTTTCGGCCATGATCTAAGCTCCGCGTGGTGCTGGGGGAGCCGCCGGATGCAGGCGGCGGGTCCAGCGCACGTTGGGTCGCCCGGGCACGATCTGCGATGTCGAAGATTTGCGGTGATAATCGACACCCGTGATGGGCGCCGCTGCGGCTAGGCTTTGCGTGGCCGCTTGAGGAGATCGCGATAGCCGCCCTGTACGAGTTTCATGCCGTCGCGGGCGAGACGGATGGTCGTTTCGCGGAGTGCGTCGCCGGCCCAGGACGACGCCTCAATGCGGTGTTTTGGATAAAGCGCGGTCGCGATGGCGCGATAGCTCTCCCCTTCGAGCCGGGCATCAACGGCGCGCAGCATCTGGCGCAGGCGTTGCCGCCGCTGCGGCGTCACGCGCGGATCTGGCGGTGCCGGCGGCGCGTGCAAGCCGCGCCAGAAGCGCGCAAGCGCCTCCAGGCGGTCCGGCGTTGCGTCGTCCAACAGGATCGTAGCGGCGATCGGCGCTTCGGCGCCATTCAGACCAATACGCCGTGCGCGCACCAAGTCGCCGCCGACACGAAGGCGCGCGTCGGCGACATCGTGAGAAGTTGGGCCGAGGCCTCCCTCAGAGGCGGATGCGATCCATGTCGGGCTGGACTGCAGGATCAGCATCCAGGGGTCGGCTTTGGGCGTCCACGTGGCGTTCGCGTCGGGGGCGGGGACCTCGGGATCGGCAGCGAAAGGACAACCCCCATTTAGCCGAGAAAAGCGAAGCCGACCGAGCTTCTCCCCTACGCTCCAGATTCACGTAGTCTTGCTTGTACTCGGCGTTGCGCCTCAAGAATTCCCAAGCCAAATCCTCAGGATCAAGTTCATTCACATAGTCATAGGCGGTTGAGTTCCGCCATGTGCCTTGCTCCGGCATCGTACGGCCTCCCGTGCCCCGCGGAACGCGAGAACTGAAAGCCGAAACGATTCCCGGTTGAGCGGTGCGCTGGGAAGCGCGAAGGCACAGGTAGGTGATGCAGGTTGCGCATCACCGCTTCCTCATAAATCAATGAAAACTGGACCGGATGAGGTCGCGGAAACCGTTGTTGGTCATCCAGTGCGCTCTTGCCAAATGATTCAGATAGACGGCTTCTGCGCGCGCCGGATCGGTCGTCGGGTCGATACCAAAAAGGATCTTCGTGACTTCCTCCCAAGGCGCACCCTCGCTTTCCGCGTCGAGCAGACGCAGATAGATCGTGAGGTGAGCGCGATCGTAATCGGTCAAGCGCGCGCCGGCTGGCGGAGCATCCAGAAAGTCGGATTGCGCGCTCATGGTTAAGAGTCTCCACACCAATTCTTATCCAAATTGGATCGAATTTGCACGATGGTGGAGCCTGCACCGTACTTTGCCGCAGCGCGCTTAGCGGCGGTGGCTAACGCGTTGGCGGTCCTGCCGGACAATCATCACTCCTTCGCCCTGATCGGAGCTGAGGAAGACGATGCCGTTCTCCTCAAGGGCTCGGCGGACCTGATCACGCGTCGACTCGTGCACGGGGAGCCGGTTCTCGGACTCCACGCGCTTTAGAGCGGTCAGCGATACAAGGGCCTTGTCAGCGAGCGTCTCCTGATTCCAACCAAGCAACGCGCGGGCGGCCCGTGACTGTCGGGCGGTGATCATGCATGACCACCTCCTACAGCTCTGACTCCGCACGCCACGAAAACGACTATAATAGTCGCCCTCGTGCTGGTTGGCGAGCCAAAAGCGCGTCTTTCGGTCGAACCGAGCGTGGAGGGGAGGGTAGCTGATTCGGTCGCCCTGGGCGCCGAAAGCCCCGGCCGTTCGGCCGGGGCCTCGCGTGCGCTTCAGTCGCCGCGCCGCCCGTTCGGGCGGGACCAGATCAGCGAGAAGGTGTCTTCACCCTCGTCGTCGAAAAGGTTGGCGTAGATCGGGGCGTTGAAGCTCGGATCGTCGAGCTTGAGGCCGAGATAGTCGCGGCCCTCGTTGGAGCGTTTCGTCCAGGCAGCACCGATCTCGGCGCGGCCAACGAGGATCCGATGGCTGGGGGCGTTATCGCCGGTGGCGCGCTGGTCGGGGACGATGCGCACATTCTTGGCCTGGACACTGAGGGTGACGATCTCGCCGGTGAACTCGTTCGAGCCGGTTTTCTTGAAAGTGCCGATGGTCGCCATTGTAAATCTCCGTTTTCCGTTCCCGAGCCCGCACCATTGCGGCCTCGATGGCGATCGGCAGGCCGGAGGCGATCGACGGCGCACCCCGAAGGGGCCTGACAGCTAAGGAGGACTTTCTTGTTGCGCGAGGAATGGCGGCGCAGCCGGCAGGGGAAGAAAGTGTGACGCGGCTGTTGCGTCATAGGCGATCGAGGCGCAGCAGGCGTTCGGCCAGATCAGGCCATTGAAGAGGCCGTTTGGAGCGGTCGAGGTACGGTCAGATAACGGAGCAGACGGCGGCGGCCTGCATCGGCAACGCGGCGTCACCGCACGCCACCGGCTTCGTCTCTCCCGACAGGCCGAGCTGCTGCATCCTGGCTCCCACGGCCACCACGGAAACCGCTGCGCCCGATGCCCGGTGCCCGCCAAGACACGGCTCAGCGCCCGCACCGCTCCAGCGAGGACCGCCTTTCGGGGCCAGCTCGATCCGCGTCGCACACGCCGATCGCTCCGACACGAGACGGCGAAAGCGACGACGGTCGCCGCTCCTTATCCTCCCAATCGCAATGTAACGGTCAAGCTCGCGTAATGTCCCGGTCGAACGGAGACGGAACCGCCTGTATCCAAGCTACCCGCGCGAAGGCGGTGAGGCTGATAGCGACCGCGCCGATGAGGGAGAACGTGATCTGCCACGCGTCCGACGGCATGAGGTGCTTCACAATGCCATGGGTGGCATGGAAACCGGCGATCGCCGCCGGCGCGACGAAGGCGGCGGCCACGATCAGCTTCAGCCACATTGGCCGAACGAAGGCGATGAGCAGATGGCCGGCCGCGAGCGTGATCGCCGCCGCGACGGCGCCGACCAGAACGGCTCCTGGGATTCCAGCGCCAGTGCCGTGCGCCCAGGCGCCTGCGGCCAAGCCGACGAATGTCGGCAGCGCGAAGACGGCCAGCGTGAACAGCAGCCAGCAAAGCAGACCTATCGCCGCGAGGGATACAATAATTGCGAGGACGATCATGGCGGTGACCTCAAATTCTTTGGCCCAACTGCCGACAAATCAAGAGTGGGCCATTCATTTTGCACGCAGTGGGCGAAAGAACGTGCGAATATCAGCAGCGAGAAGCTCTGGAACCTCCCAGGCTGCGAAGTGTCCGCCACGGGGAAGTTTCGTCCAATGGACGACGTTGAAGGCGCGCTCTGCCCAGCTGCGCGGTGGCATTGGCAATTCCCGTGGCAGATTCACTATGCCGCACGGAGGTAGGATCCGTTGGCCAGCGGCGAGATGAAGTGGATGCTCTCGGGACTCGCTGTATAGCCGCATTGCGGAATGCGCTGTGCCCGTTAGCCAATGGACCATAATATTGGTAATCATCTCGTCCTTAGAAATGATCTCATCTGGTTCGGACTGACAATCACTCCAACTTCGGAATTTCTCCACATACAAGGAGGCAAGTCCGATGGGAGAGTCGGTAATGCCGTAGGATTGCGTCAACGGCTTGGTGGCCTGTATTGCGATGTATCCGCCCTCAGATTCTGCCCACCGGGAAACTCGCGTTAGATGGTCCTCTTCTTCCGCAGAGAGAGGGGGATCGTCCGCACTGAGCGCGGGACGGAAGCGCGTCGACACATAGTTAAGGTGAAGGCCGAGAACTCTATCAGGATGGCGAAGGGCGGTGGCCGCGCTGATCCACGACCCCCAGTCTCCCCCTTGGACGCCAAACCGCTCATATCCGAGGCGAGTCATCAGCTCCAACCAGATGTCCGCGACTGCGAATACGCTTGTGCCCCGCTCCAGTGGGCGACTTGAAAAACCATATCCGGGGATGGAGGGCGCTATGATCGTAAAGGCGTCGGCGGCGTCGCCTCCATGCGCGGCTGGATCGGTCAGCATCGGTATGATTTTGACGAGTTCGACAAAACTGCCCGGCCAGCCGTGAGTGACGACCAGCGGGATCGGGTTCGGTCCTTGGCCGATCTGGTGGACGAAGTGAATCCTATGCTTGCCAATGTCGACTTGGAACTGAGGCAGGTCGTTCAGTTGGCGTTCCTGCGCCGCCCAATCATACTGGTTTAGCCAATAGTTCGTGAACGACTTCATATAGCTCACCGGCGGCCCGTAACGCCATGGCTCAGCAGCCACTTCATCTGGCCAAATCGTCTTCTCAAGACGTTGCCTGAGGTCCGCGAGCGCGGCGGGGTTCGCGTTGAACTTGAAGCGTTCGGGCATTCGGCTCATTGATCCATCCCCATCAAATCAGCTTGAGATGCACTCAACATTGAGTGCTCGTCAGAAGCATTGTCTGGGTGGCCGGAACATCTAGTTGCATTTTGTTGCCGCCGAGGACTTGGCAAGGGCGGAAGATGCGCGTGCAGGCAGGCGCCAATCGTCTCGAAACCGATCGCTTCATACATTCTGGCTTCGTCATCTCCTGCAGCGGTCAGAAAGAGGAGGCTGACGTCCTGAGCTTGTGACGTGCGCGCGAGGAAGTTCGCTACCTGGCGACCAACACCCCTGCGACGATGTTCTTGTGACACACCGAGGCCCGCCAGCTCCGCTACGCCGGCGAAAGGCCTGGTCACTAATCCGGACCCGACGGCCTTGCCACTCTTCGCTCGCGCAAGAGCGACTAGGCCGCCTTCGTCAACCAAACGTAGGAGGCGATCGACATCCGCCTGGACGATTGCTCCATCGCCAAACGCCGCATGCTGTATTTGTGCCGCTTCGCTCAGAGCAGAGCGCGAAGTAGCAAAGCAGGTGCTTATTTCGCTCGAAGTGAAATCGAAAGCACCTCCGCGATATGCCATGAGAGGCAGAACTCCCTCCTCGACGAAGCCGCCCCTTCTCAGAAGGACGCCCAATTGCGGTGCCAGCTCCGGAATAAATTCAAAGCGAGGAGTTCGATCGCGACGTCGGAACTCAGCTATCAATTTTGAAAGGTCTTCGGCCGTCGCGTCCGTGCCCGCGCTGGGGATCGCGTAGTTTCTAAACCGGCCGGGATCGGCCTCGTCGAAGATTAAGTTGAATGGCGGTAGCCTGCAGCCGCCCGGGCGAGATGCGACCATCTCTTCGAAGTACTGGGAGATACGGCGAACCTCAGCCTGCGACATGGCGTTCTCTGTGGCAGCGCATTGCGTGGTTTCCATCTGCTTGAACATTAGATATAGTTCTATATATTCAATTTCGGCGGCGATCAATGATGAGGTCCGATCCCTCGCGTGAGAGGGAGCCGTTTGATGCTGATCAGCTGATCGGCTTGTTCCGCCGGCTTCGCCGCGCTCGCCGCAATAGCGGCGCTCGATCTTGCCGGGGCCAACCTGCTTCTTTGCGAGGCGGCTAGAGGTTTGGCGTTCCGATAGCCTTGCGTGTGTCTGCTAGAGACGGAGGAAGATAGGTGTTTGAGGGCTTCTCTTTGGAGACGATCGCCTTACCCGAAGCCACCTTGCGTGTGCGGGTTGGCGGAAAGGGCAAACCTCTTCTTCTGCTACATGGTCATCCGAGGACGCATGCCACATGGCATCGAGTGGCGCCGTTGTTGGGCGAGAAATTCACGGTCGTTTGCCCCGATCTCCGCGGTTTTGGACAATCATCCAAGCCTGCAGACACACCTGATCATTCCGGCTCGTCAAAGAGGGCTAAAGCGCGCGACTGCTTAGCGCTCATGCAACAGCTGGGGTTCGCGAGGTTCGGTCTCGCGGGTCATGACCGCGGAGCTTACACCGCTTTTCGTACGGCAATGGACCATCCCGAAGCGGTCGATAAACTCGCGATTTTGGACGCGATTCCTATCGCGGATGCCTTGGCGCGGTGTGATGCACGTTTTGCCGCAGCGTGGTGGCATTGGTTCTTCTTCGGGCAGCCCGAAAAGCCCGAGCGCGCTATTCTTGCTGACCCCGACGCTTGGTACGGCGGTAGCGCCGACGCCATGGGACAAGAGGCTTACGAGGATTTTCTAAACGCAATCCACGATCCGAAGACAGTCCACGGCATGGTGGAGGATTACCGCGCTGGCCTTGGGATTGATCGTGAGCATGACGAGGCAGATCGGAAGGCGGGTCGCACCCTGGCCTGTCCTTTGCGGGTTCTATGGTCCGCGCGAGACGATCTAGAGGATCTCCACGGCGATATTCTAGCGATTTGGAGGAAATGGGCGCCACAGGTAACAGGCCGGAGCCTCGATTGCGCGCATCATATGGCGGAGGAGTTACCACAGGAACTCGCCCGCGAGTTGAGTGAGTTCTTCAGTCAATGAGTGTCTGTTGGCAGGCGGCGCTACGCGCCGCCGAACTTCCAAACCGGGATGCCGAGCTTTTTGGCCTTGTCAGCGAGGTTCTCGTGAATGCCGGTGCCCGGGAAGTGCATCACGCCCTTGGGCACGATCTCTAGGATCTCGTCGTTGCGCTTGAACGGCGCCGCACGGCCGTGCTTGGTCCAGTCGGGTGCGAAGCCGATCTGCGGCACGTTGCGGTTCTTCGCCCAGAGCGAGGCGATCATCTCCGCACCCTTCGGGGACTTGCCGTGGATTAGTACCATGTTGGGATGTTTTTCGTAGACTTGGTCGAGCTTGGCCCAGATTAGCCGATGGTCGTCATAGTCGATTCCGCCGGTGACGACGATCTTCGGGCCCGGCGGCAGGAGCACCTCCTGGTCGGCGCGCTTCTTCGCCATCAGGAAATCGCGGCTGTCGATCATCGCCGAAGTCAGATTGCGATGGTTGACCTTCGATCCGCTGCGGGGGAGCCAAGCCTTGCCGACATGGCGTTCGTAGTGCTCGGCGGCTTGGTCGCGCATCAGCTCGAAAGCGTTCTGCCGCTCGATCAGCGTCATGCCCTCGGCGATCAGGCGCTCCAGTTCGACCGACTTCACCTCGCTGCCGTCCTGGTCGCGCTGCACCCGTTTCTGGGCCTGCTCATTGTCGTCCAGTTCCCGCCCGATCCGGTCGGTGGCGCGGTGGAAGACATTGACGGCCGACCAGAGGAGGTCGTCGAGGTCGGGTTCGAGGCGCGTGTCCTCCAGAGTGCCGATCAGCGCGTCGAAGATATCGGCGACGGCACCGGCGACCTGGTTGCCGTCAGGCAGAAGCCGCTGGTCGGGTTCGTCAGAGAAGGGGCGGTAGCCGTGGAGCTGAAGCTCGTTGAGGACATGATCGGTTGGTGAGGATTCGTGGTGCGGTTCGTAGTCGTAGTGATCGCGCATGGGATGCTCCGTTGGTTGGACCGCGACCGTCGCGGCCTTCATGGCGACGAAGCCCGCGGGCCGGACGGCCGGGCACCCGGAGCGCAAGCGCAGGGCTTGATGGCTAAGGCCGGCTATTTTGCCTCGCGATGGAAAGCGGCCTTCAGGCCGCGCCGGAAAATAGTCGGCCGCCGCCATTGCCCTGCTGGCCGGCTTGTGGGCCGATCGCCCTCTCGAAGGCCGGGCCGCGGTCCGCCTCCGACGGATTGACGCATCCGCCGAGCACGGCGGCGAACTGCAGGATCGTTCTCCTGCCGGCTATGCCGCCAGCGCCATGAAGCGGGCGACGTCCTGCGGTGCGACCTGCAAGCGGGCTTCCATGCGCAGTGCGTCAAGGCCGAGGGTGCGCAGATCCTCGTTGAAGTCGTCCAGTTCTGGTGAGATGACGATTGCTTCGATCCCGGCCGCGTTCGCCCGTTCGATCAGGGTGTCGCGCGCACCGTCACCGGCAGGATCGTTGTCGCGGACGATGTAGAGCCGCCGCAGCATGTCGGGGAACAGGATCGCGGCAAGATGCGCCGCCGAGAGCGCTGCCAGCATCGGCATGTCGGGAAGGACCTGCCGGAGCGACAGGACGGTCTCGATGCCTTCGCCGGCCGCCATCACCTCGCCGCCGATGCCGAAGCGTACAGCGTTGCCAAGAAGATCGCCCATCGCCCGCCTCGGCGTGTCGATCGGCGCTTTGTCGCGGCGATGAGGATCGAGCCAGGTGCGATGCGCCCCGGTGGTCTTGCCGTCGAGGTCGGTGACGGCGGCGATCATCGCCGGCCAGGTCTCGGTCGACGAGTGGTCGTCGGGTCGATAGTAGCAGTGCGGGTGGAAATGCAGGCTTCCGGTTCCGCGTAAATCCGTAATGCCGCGTTCGCGTAAATACGCCTGTACGAGTGTGCCGTAGATTGGCTTGGACATCCGAACTAGCCTGCGCGCCGCTTCGGGCGAGCCATGCGGCGCCGGACTCTGCCGGTGGTGCAGACCAGGTTCGGGCTCGGGTGCCGGCATTGAGAGGAAGGTTCGCGCCTCGTCGGCGACGTCCTTGAAGTCGATGAGGCTACAGCTTTCGCGGATAACGTCGAGGAGATCGCCGTGCTGGCCCGTCGCCGCGTCGGTCCATTTGCCGGCAGGACCTTTGGGCGTGTCCTTGAGCCGGACGTACATCGAGCGGCCCGGTGTGTTGCGCACATCGCCGACCAGCCAATAGCCGCCCTCGCGGCGGCCGCTGGAGAGGTATTGTCTGCACACCGCCTCGGCTTGATTGGCGAGACGACGGGCCAACTCGTGCAGAGCTTCCGCCATGAGGACCTCCTTCAATGAAAAGGCCCGCCGTCGCCGGCGGGCCAGTCTCGCAAGTCGGTGACGGTTATTCAGCCGCGACCGTGTGGGGAACGTCGTCAGCTATTCCATTTTCTGTGAACGGCTCGTCTTCGACCATGGCCGTTTCGCAGCCGATTGCCGTCGATTGTTCGATCGCCGCGCTAGTTTCGTTGGTCACGGCGGATTCAACATGCGACGGGCTCCGATCGGCGGTGCGAAGCGGTTCGGGCAACCAGTCGGTATCGGCGAGCAGTGTCTGCGCTTCCGCCGCCATGTCGCCCTTCTTCAGATGCTCGATCCGATCGGCCGCGCGTTGCCCCTTCGCCTCGGCAACGGCCTGAAGGATGTGAGCCTTTGTCACCCGACCGAGGAAGTTATCCACAGTCGGCTTCCAACCGGCTGCCGCCATGTCGAGATCGACGGCCTGCGCCAGCCGATCAGCATGGGCAACGGCCTTCGGGCGCCGGTTCCAAGGCTCGTAAACCGCGTTGACCGAGAGACTGACGATATGGGCGAACAGGGCGGCCCGGCTGTCGTCATCCCATTCCAGAAGGGCATCCCACAGGTCGGCCGATTCCTTCGGAAGCGCTTTCGCCCAGCTTTCGTGCCGCGCATGGATCGCCTCGGCCGATGCGCTGTCGTTCAGTCCGGGCGCCTGCGTGCCGAAGCTGACGCTTTTCAGGTCGAGTTCCAGACAGCTCTCCGTCCCGTAGTGGTAGAAGGTCTTCAGGGTCAGGACGTGCAGGGCGGCTCGGAAGGCGATGTCAGGCCGCTCGCCGAGGGCATGGCGAAGGCCCAAGGTCCGATGCGACGTCAGCTCGGTCATCAGCCGGTCGGAGATAGGGGAGAGGCCTTCGTCCTCTTCCTCAACGCTGGCCTCTGCGGTGACGACGGCTTCGTGGCCGTCATAGGCGGCTGCCATGGCGGGCGCCTCGGCACTATCCGGGGATAACTGGGAGTCCGGTTCGGCCGGCACTTCGTCTTCCGGTCGGACGTAGCCCCGCTCAATCCGGAGCCGACCGTCGGCGCCGATGCTGACGAAGGCGCCGGCGCGCGTGATCTCGGTCGCATCGAACACGATGGACCGGTTGTCGAAGACCTCGATCGCCGTCTCCAGCTCCGACAGGCGCTCGTTGACCTCGTCCGGCAGCTCGTCGGCGTCCTGGTACTCATCGGACAGCCGGTCGAACTCGGCCTGGAGCGCATCGCGGCTCGCTTCCTCCTCGGCGGTCAGCGGCACGGTCTCACCGCGAACCTGGCGCAAACCGAAAGCATGGCCGTAAGCGAAGTCGGGCGCAACTTCGATCCACTTCCAGCCTTCGGCGGCGATCGCCTCGGATTCCAACTCGAGCTTGTCGGCGACCATCTGGTCGACCAGTTGGACATCCTGCAGCCAGCCGCCGTCGTCGCCCTGGAACAGGTCGCGCAGCACCGTGCCGCCCGCCGCAACATAGGCATCGAGGCCGATGAACTGCGCCCGCTTGTCGGAGGCCCGGACCGCGCCCTCGGTCAGCATTCGGCGGATGATGTAGGGATGCTTGTCGTAAGAGGCCTTCAGGCGCTCGAAGACCTGCTCCTGGCGCTCATGGTCGCCCGAGACGGTGAAGGCCATGAGCTGGTCGAGCGTCATGCCGTCCTCGGCGTAGATTTCGAGCAACGCCGGCGAGACCGACGCGAGCTTGAGGCGCTGCTTCACCACGTTGACCGAGACGAAGAAGGCGGCGGCGATCTCCTCCTCGGACTGGCCCTTCTCGCGCAACGCGAGGAAAGCGCGGAATTGGTCCAGTGGATGCAGCGGCGCTCGCTGGACGTTCTCGGCGAGCGAGTCCTCCTCGGCGATGCCGCTGTCGCGGACGATGCACGGCACCGGCGCGGTCTTGGCGAGGCGCTTCTGTTTCACGAGCAGCTCCAGCGCCCGGTAGCGCCGGCCGCCGGCCGGGATCTCGAACATGCCGGTCTCGACGCCGGCCTGGTCGACGACAGCCCGCACGCTAAGGCCCTGCAAGAGGCCGCGGCGGGCAATATCGTCGGCCAACTCCTCGACCGAGACGCCGGCCTTCACGCGCCGGACGTTCGACTGGGAGAGTAAGAGCTTATTGAAGGGGATATCGCGCGAGGGCGAGAGGGTGATCTTGTGAACGGTGGAAGGCATCGGGATGAACTCCACGACGAGCGCCGAAAGCCTCTCTCTCGGCATCAACCCGTCACGAAGCGCAGCGCCGCCCTCTCACTCTGGAGGGCAGCGCCGCAGAACCGACGATCAGGAAAGACAGAAAGAAAGACACCGAGCCGGAGACGCGCAAAGCCGCATCCCCGGCTTTCAGGGAGTCAGGCCGCCCGGTCGAGCAGCTTCTTGGCGCGCGCCTCTAGGTCGAGTCGAGCGTCCTGCTGGGTCTTGTCCCGCGCGACCGCAGTGATGCCCTGCACGAAGTCGAAGACGCTCTCGGGCTTGCGGCCTTCCTCGGCCAAGACGGCCTCGATGATCTTCGCCGTCTCGGCCCTGGAGAAGCCGCGCTTGCGGAGGAAGTCGCTGCGGTCCTCGTCGCTACGCGCCACGATCTTCTCGCGCGCCGCCTTGATGCCGTTGACGAAGGGGAGCGGCGAGGAATTGGCGAAGCGGGTCAGTGCCGGCGCCGCCTCATGCGCGAAGCGCGATGCGGCGTATTTCGAGTGGCGGATGGTGATCTCCTCGAAATCCTCGACGCCCCACAGATTCCGATTCTGGCAGACTGCCCTGAGATAGAAGCTCGCCATGCCGAGCGTCTTCGCGCCCACCTCGGAATTCCAGCAATAGAAACCGCGGAAGTAGAGGTCGGGCGAACCGTCGGGCAGCCGGCCGGCCTCGATCGGGTTCAGATCGTCGACCAGGAAGAGGAAGACGTCGCGATCGGACGCGTAGAGCGTCGTGGTGTCCTGGGTGATGTCGACGCGCGGGTTGTAGATGCCGGTCGACCAGTCGAGGACGCCCGGCACCTTCCAGCGAGTGTCGCCCGTGCCATTGCCGGCGATGCGCTGCACGGCCGCGACGAGCTCATAGTCGAAGATGCGGCCATAGTCGGGCCCAGTGACGGCGCGCAGCTCGACGCGGCCATCTTCGATCTCCAGCGTCTTCACCTGCTC
Source organism: Mesorhizobium loti (assembly GCF_013170705.1). Classification (NCBI taxonomy): domain Bacteria; kingdom Pseudomonadati; phylum Pseudomonadota; class Alphaproteobacteria; order Hyphomicrobiales; family Phyllobacteriaceae; genus Mesorhizobium; species Mesorhizobium loti. The sequence continues at coordinate 4,259,831 of NZ_CP033334.1, forward strand.
GGCCCGATGGGAGGTCAGCCCGTATTGCAGGTTGATCCCAGCCAGCGGCGCGGGAAGCTGACGCAGATAGGCTGCGGGCGCGCCGACCAAAACGGCGAGCTGGCCGAAGCTCCAATGCGTGGGCGCAACCGGCGTGTCGGACCCGGGCAGCATCAGCGACAGGCGCTCGCCATCGTCGCGGCTCGCCTCGACCCGGATCGCCGTGCTCCGGACTGTTCGGGTGTGGCTCCGCTCAGCCCGGCCACGGACAGCGGCATAGAGGTCCGACAGCGACAGGTAGCGCTCGTCCGCCGGCCGCGAGAACCATTCCGAGGACACGCGGCCGACGCGTTCGCCGCGGGTCACATCCACTTTGTAGCCGCCGATGCGGTCGCGCGGTCCGCTGAGAGTATCGACTAGGGTCATGGGTCATCTCCCCGACGGGCGCCGGGAGCCTCTCTCCCAGCCCTCGACCCGTCACGGAAATCCGTCCGCACTCTCGCTCTCCCGCGCGTTGCGGGGCAGGGTGTGCGAAAACTTGGACGCAAGACGTGGAGGCCGCCCTCCGTATGGCCGTCACCCCCTGTTAAAGCGGAACAGCCCCAATGCGGCTCTGACCTCGTCCAGTGTTTCTTGAGTGAGGGCCGCCGCACGTTCTGTTCCGGCTCGGACCAAGTCCATCACGAAATCAGGCCGTTTCGCGAAGTCAGCTCGCCTGTCGCGTATCGGCGCAAGCAGGGCCTGTAGGCGTGCGTCCAGACGCCTCTTGAGGACCACGTCCCCGAGTCCGCCGCGCCGGTAATGTGCCTTCAGTTCCTCCAGCTCATCGCGATTCTCGTCGAAGGCGTCGAGGTAAGTGAAGACGACATTGCCCTCGACGCTCCCTGGGTCGGTCATTCGCAAGTGGGCTGGATCCGTAAACATGGCATGGACCGCCGATCTGATCTCCTGGGGAGAAGCGGACAGCGGCACGGCGTTGCCGGCGCTCTTGCTCATCTTGGATCTCCCGTCGGTCCCGGGCAGCCGACCTACGGACGACACGAGCGCTTGCGCTTCCGGCAGCACCTCCCGACCTGCCTGACGGTTGATGCGCCGGACGATCTCGTTCGATTGCTCGATCATCGGGAGCTGATCTTCTCCAACCGGGACCAACTCGGCCTTAAAGGCGGTGATGTCCGCAGCCTGTGCGACCGGGTAGCAGAGGAAGCCGGCTGGAATGTCCCGCTGGAAGCCGCGCTGTCCAATCTCCTGCTTCACCGTCGGGTTGCGCTCGAGCCGGCTCACCGTGACGTAATTCATATAGAGTATGGTGAGCTCCGCGAGCGCCGGTAGGTGCGACTGTACACAGATGACCGACTTCTCCGGATCGAGCCCCACTGCAAGGTAGTCCAGCGAGACCTCGATAACATTTCGTGCGACGCGACCGGGATCGTCCGCGTTGTCGGTGAGTGCCTGGGCGTCGGCGAGCAGCAGGTACTGACGGTGATTTTCCTGGAGCGTGAGCCGACTCTTCAACGAGCCGACATAGTGACCGAGATGAAGCGGACCGGTTGTACGATCGCCGGTCAGCACGACTGGAGGAACTTTAATGGGGGACATGGCAGGTTTCCTGGTGAGGGACGCCGCCAGACGGGCCGGATTAACACGCATCGCAAAGCGCTCGGGCCGGAGGTCCGGCGGCGCCGCGTTTGATCGAAGGCATGAACGACGGGCCGCTCCTTACGGGAAGGAGCACCACCAGCAAAAAGTGAGCATGCGACCGTTCATAGACGTCGCATAACACCCTAGGGACCGAAGCACTAGGCGTCGTGCATTGGAAATCGAAGCAGCGATGTAAGGTTTGGAGGGTAGCGCGTTGATCGAAGCTCACCTGGTTATGAGTTCGGCCACCTTGCCTGCGAGCAGTTCGAAGGATCGGAGCCGCTGTGGTTTGGCCAGAGGCCCCACGCTCATTTGTAGGCTGACCCGTGAGACGCCGCCAAGCACATCGTCGATATGGCGCAGCTTGTCTGCAACATCTTCGGGACTGCCAACAATTAGCGCGGAGGAGGAGCTCGTGAGCTGAGCGAATGAGAGTTGGGTCGGCTCTGGCCGGCCAATCTTGCGTGCGAGCTCGCCGAAGATGGCCCGATAGGGTGGGAAGAATTCTTCGAGCGCCTGCGCTCTCGTGTCAGCGATATAGCCGATCGCGTGAACACCTACCGTGAGATCCTCACGTTTATGGCCTGCGCGCAGGCCTCGGTCGCGATAGAGATCGATCAAGGGGCGGTAAGCCGCGAATTCTCCTCCTATGATGCCGACCGCGAGGGGCAGACCCAGTTCGCCTGCTCGGATGAATGACGCAGGCGATCCGGTCGCGCCAAGCCAGATCGGAAGCGTCGGCTGTGCTGTCGGGGGTGTGATCCTCTGTCCGCTCAGAGGCGGGCGGTGTCGACCGCTCCAGTTGATTGAACCGCCACGGCGGAGCCGCAGCAACAGGCCGAGCTTTTCCTCGAATAGCTGGTCATAATCTCCGAGGCTGAGGCCGAACAAAGAGAAGGCCTCGGCATAGGCTCCTCTTCCGGCGATAATCTCGGTGCGGCCGCCCGACACTAGGTCGAGCGACGCATATTCCTCGAAGACGCGGACCGGGTCGGCGGCGCCCAGAATGGTGATTGCGCTCGTGAGACGTATTTGCCGCGTGCGCGCAGCGGCGGCTCCGAGCAGTATCGCGGGAGCCGAGTCGAGAAACTCATCGGTGTGGTGTTCGCCAACCCCGTAGATATAGATGCCAAGCTCATCGGCGAGCTGTATCTCCTCCAGGACATCGCTGACGATCTGCGTCGGCAACTCCTCAAGCGTTTCCTCGCGCGGCGCGAAGACGAAGCGATCAATTCCAAGCTCCACGTGGCGGCTCCCATCTATCGACGTGAGTCAAGCAGCGGGGAGGCGGCCAGTTGCGCGCGCCACTTCCAGGCAATGATCGCAAAGATCACGGCAAGAACGATCGTGTGGATGATGTCGCCGTGCAGCGCGGTGAGCTGCGCCACGAATGCTCCAACGCAAACAGCTCCCATCAGGACGGCGCCGTAGAAGATGGTCCGCGGCCAGAGCAGAAGCACGGCCCCGAGAATCTCGGTAACGGCGGTGACGTAGCGAAACCATTGGCCAAGCCCGACCTGGTTGAATTCTTCGATCGCGGCGGGATGTCCAGAAAGCTTGAATATTCCCGCGCCAATGAAAGCGATCGCGAGGATTATTCGAAGAGCCCACGACATGGTCGCGCGCGGATTTGAGGAGGGAGTAGATGGAGATGACGTCATCGATTTTTGTTTCCTTTTGCCAATTGACGACGGAAGGATGATCGATGCTGTATGGATTCCACAAGAAGGATGGATTTTATGGTGTAGTATGGAAAATCTGACTAATGGAGAAACCTGCCCTTCGAAGAGCGCGCTGATCGAGCCCCCGCCCGAGATCGCCGCGACGTTGTCGGTGCTTGGCGGCAAGTGGAAGGTTCTGATCCTTTGGCAACTGCTCGGGAGGCCCTGTCGGTTCAACGAGCTGCGGCGCGCCATCGATGGAGTCAGCCAACACATGCTGACGATGCACCTTCGCGAGCTAGAGAGCGAAGGGATTTTGACTCGAACTGTATTCGCGGAAGTGCCGCCACGCGTTGAATATGCGCTTAGCGAACATGGGAAATCGCTTGGGCAAGTGATGAAAGTGCTGGCCGAATGGGGACAGCTTCATCTTGCTCGGCAGTATTAAACGGAGAGTCCGAGCGGCAACGGAGCGTCGCGGCTGCCGACGCTGGCGAGATCGGCCGAGAAATCGGTGATGCGCTGGGCAATAAGGTGAACGATGTCGCCCTCACCTTGGATGCGGCCGCGCACCGCCATCATGCTGGCCGATAGGATTGCGCGGCGGTTCACCTCGAACACCTTGCCCGGACCACGAGATTGGCGATGCCAGTCTCATCTTCCCGGGTGATGAACATCACGCCAAGGTGCTGCGGTGGTTTCGGATAACCTGATGAGCGAGGCGGTGATCGGCCCGAGCGCCGCAATGCTCGATGCGATGGCTGACCTGTGGCGGCTCCGCCCGCCAGGGCCCGACAATATCCTCAAGCGCCCGGCCTTCGTGCGTCTGCGCGAAGCGTTCTGACGCATTCGCCTCCTAGACATGTTCTCAATTTGTTCTTATATAAAATAGTTGAGGCAATGCTGTGCTGAGGCGAGATGGAGATTGAATCTTTAACGATTCTCAGCCAAGGTAGTGCATCGCCGCGGAATGCCGCGGATCGCCGCGGAGTCAGGAATTGGGCAAGGACGGTCGCGATGCAGAGCGTGTCACAACAACCCTGACTAAGCGTCAGAAAGCGGAGCTTGACCGACTCGCCAAGGCGCAGGGTGTCAAGGTGGCGTGGCTCATACGACGCGCGGTCGAGAGATATTTGGATGACGCGGCAGGCGGACCGATGCTGCCGCTCGAATTGGAAGGGGGCGAGGATGTTAAGCGCTGAACTCTTCGCCGGTTGTGGCGGGCTCGCTCTCGGGATGTCCCGGGCAGGCTTCAAACACGCCTACATGGCTGAATTCGATCATGATGCGGTCGAGACGGTGCTCCACAACAAGTCGAAGGGCGTCGAGCACGTTTGCGACTGGCCCATGGGGCTAAAGGACGTTCGTGAGATCGACTGGAAGAATATCTCGACGCTTGACCTGATCTCCGGCGGGCCACCCTGTCAGCCATTTGGGATAGGCGGGAAGAAGCTCGGGCAGGATGATCATCGCGATATGTGGCCGGAGGCTATCCGTGCCATTCGCGAGGCCAAGCCGCGCATGTTCCTGTTCGAGAACGTTCGCAATCTCGCTGGCCCACGTTTCCAACCCTACCTCAACTGGATCGTCGCTAGCCTGGAGCGTCCGTCAATGCTCCGACGCCTAGACGAAAGCCATGAGGCGCATCTCGCGCGTTTGAGCGTCTCACGATCCAAGCGCGAATATCGGGTTGTGTGGCAGCTGGTGAACGCCGCTGATTATGGCGCCGCACAAATCCGTCACCGGGTCCTGATTTTCGGAATTAATGCCGAAGTCGGCGTTGCTCCCGCGCGAATGATTCCGACACACTCCCGGGATCGATTGCTATGGGACCAGTTTGTCACGGGCGAGTACTGGGCTCGTCATGGATTGAAGCCGCGCAGGGAAGCGCTTCTAGCGCAGGACCGACGCCGCGTTGCTGAGCTGAGGAAGCTTGATGTCGCTCCCGCGACACAGCCCTGGTTGACCGTACGCGATGCGTTGCGCGGCCTTGGCGAGCCCAATGGAAAGCGCAACCACGTTCTGCAGCCTGGCGCCCGGGTCTATCCCGGACACACCGGTAGCCCCCTCGATTTACCCTCGAAGGCATTGAAGGCCGGCGATCATGGCGTTCCCGGGGGCGAGAATATGATGGTCCGTGACGACGGGACGGTGCGCTACTTCACCACGCGGGAGGCCGCCCGGCTCGTCGGGCTTCCGGACGACTATGAATTTCCCCGGTCCTGGACAGAGAGCATGCGTCAACTGGGTAACGCGGTTCCCGCCCAGCTCGGCGCGGCCGCTGGAGGCTGGTTGGCGAGCCTCGCGGCCAAGGGAGTGCAACCGTCGCTAGTGCCGAAGCGTCGGGCAGCGTAAGATTTAAATATTGCTGGAGCCGGGAGGACGAGTCGCGACCAAACACCTCGTGTCGGCCTACCGAAGGGGGTTAATGGATGGCACTCGGACCCGATCGCGCTGCGATCAAGGCACTTGAGGACGCGCTGAATGCTGTGCTTGCCGCGGCCGGGGGAAACCCGCCCCAGGTCGTGGTCAGGCGTATTCGGGAGGGCCTAGCCTCGCATGCGGCCGCCCTTGAGGCGGCAAGGTCGGCCACCGACCCGATCCGAATGCCGCGCGCGACGTTTGATCCGGCCGACCCGAAGGCCATCGGTCGGATGGTTTCAATCGCTCTTCTCGCTCAACCCTTGATCCCGCTCGCCGACGTCCGCCCCGCCTATGGCTCCGGCGTATACGCGATCTACTATCGCGGCGATCATCCGCTCTATGCGGGCATCTCAGGGTCGGAGACGCCGATCTATGTCGGCAAGGCCGATCCCGCCAACGACGATGCGAGCACGACGCGAGAACAGGGCGCAAAGCTAACCGCGCGGTTGCTGGAGCATGCTGGCACGATTGGGACGGCGGAGGGCTATGCGGATCAGCTGTCAGCTCATCTCTCGCCGATCAGGTTGGCGGATTTTCAGTGCCGGCGGCTAGTGTGCGCAACCAACGCGCAGCTTGTGGCCGAGAAGCACTTGATCCGTACCTTCTGGCCGATCTGGAATGCCGAGACTAAAGCGTGCTGGGGCATGAGCAAGCATGGTGACGCGGCTTCTACCCGCGCCAACAAGCGCTCTCCATGGGATGTCGTGCACCCTGGGCGTGCCTGGGCGCTCGACGGGCGATTGGTAGACTCACTCAGCCCCACCGAGATCGAGGGCCGTATCAAGAGCACCTTGGAGCGCGTGCCGGCGCGGCTCGACCATGCAGCGCTTCTTGAGGAGATGCTGGCCGGCTTCCGCCAGGATGATGCGGTCAGTCAGGAAAGAGATGAACCTCCGGTCGGAGAGGATGCGGCGGGACCGGCGCCTGATGAGGCTGGTGGTGCGGACGACACGTGAGGTGGATAGGGCCAGAAGCGCCCAGATGGCGCTCATCAAGGCGCGCGACACAAAGCCGGAGCTAAAAGTTCGGCGGGCGATGTACGCGGCTGGCTTACGTTATCGTCTCCACGCCAAGGACTTGCCCGGACGGCCCGATCTGGTCTTTCGCTCGCGGCGCATCGCGGTTTTCGTACATGGGTGCTTTTGGCACCAGCACCCGGATCCCGCCTGCAAGCTAGCGCGAATGCCGAAATCAAAGCTCGAGTTCTGGCGGCCGAAATTAGAGGGCAATCGCCAGCGGGACCTAAGGACCCGCAGTGAGCTTGAGCAGCGAGGGTGGTCAGTGTTCGAGGTATGGGAATGCCAAACCAGCCGCGACGAGTTGGATGCTCTCGCGATTAGCATACAGAGAGCGCCAATCGCGCCGCAGTCAGGAAGAGGGAACTCTAGAAAATGAGCCAGGAATTCGACCTGACACCAGATCCCCGCGTCCTGCAGATGCTGGGTGAGATCAATCTCCCACAGTGGCGTTGCCTCGCGGAACTGATCGACAACTCGATCGACGGCTTTGTGCACGCGGTGCGTTCCGGCGCGCCGATCGAGGCACCCGAGATCAGCGTCACGCTGCCCAGTGCGGATAATGAGAACGCGCGCGTCATGGTCAGGGACAACGGTCCCGGCATGTCCTTTGAGTCCCTAGAAAACGCCGTCCGAGCCGGCTGGTCCGGAAACGATCCACTGTCCAACCTCGGCCTGTTCGGCATGGGCTTCAATATCGCCACCGCTCGCTTGGGATTGGTAACAGAGGTTTGGACTAGCCGCGCCGGCGACCCGGAGGAGGTCGGCGTGCGCATCGACCTTGATGAGCTACGCACCACGCGGAGCTTCAAGGTCCCACGGCAGACGCGCCCTAAGCCGCACCACAATACTCACGGGACCACAATCGTGATCAGCCGACTGAAAGGGGACCAGCGAGGCTATCTCGCGCGAGGCAACAATCAGAAAACGATGCGGAAGCATCTCGCCCGCGCCTATTCCGCGCTGCTCGGCCAATCGGAGGCCGGCAAGATTCGGCTGATGGTGGGCGGCACGCGTCTGGCGCCGAGGCGCCACTGCGTTTGGGGCGAGGACCGCACCGTATCATTTCCCGACGGCACCGTCGCCCGGGCGGTTGAGCATATCGACGTTAAGCTCGCGCCCCGCCGCTATTGCACTCATTGCATGCGAACGCTTGCTGCGGCGGAAGAAACCTGCCCGACCGGCAGCCCGAGCTGCGAGGTAGTTGAGGCGGAGCGTCGGATACACGGATGGATTGGTCTCCAACGCTATCTGCATAACACGGAGTTCGGTCTGGATTTCATCCGAAACGGGCGGAAAATCGAGATCGCGAACAAGGACTTGTTCGAGTGGAGCGATGGCGACACCGCGGAGGTGGAGTATCCTACGGACGATCAGCGCGGGCGCGGCCGTTTCGTTGGCGAGATTCATGTCGATCATTGCCGGGTAAGCTATACCAAGGATCGTTTCGAGCGAGACGATCCGGCATGGAGCGAGATGGTGCGCGTCGTTCGTGGCGAGGGGCCGCTTCGTCCGATCGTGGCGAAGCAGAGAGGATACGCTGGCAACGACAGCCCACTCTACCGGCTCTACCAGACATTCCGGAGATCCAGTCCGCAGGGCAAGAATGGCCTGTGGTCGCGCGTTCTGGTGGTCAAGGACAATGACCGAGCTCAGCAGATGGCTAACCTGTTCGATGAGGATGACCCTGATTATCTGACGGATGAGCGCTGGTGGCAGCTTGTCGTCGAGCAGGACAAGGAGGTCCTCGGCGAGAAGCCTGGGGAGGGAGGAGAAACGCCGCTGCCAGCTGGCTTTGTCGACGAGCCAGGGACAAGCGGCACCGGCGACACAACCCCTACGACGACAACAACAACGACAACACCGCCGCCGCAGCCGGAGCCATCACCCCGACGACAAATTCACGACCTGTCACGGAAGTACGTCCATCCGACATTCCGGGTGGAGTACGAGATCCAGGCCTACGGCGTGGCTGGCAATGACCCGGACCTTCCCGCGGGTCTCCCCTGGGTGCTTAAGCTCGATGACGTCGCGACGAGGACATACGGCTTCCTCGTCGATGTGAGTCACGACGTCTTTCGGTCTACCACTATGACGCCCCTCGACGGGCTGCTAACCGAGCTCACCCATCGAACCGTTGAATTCTTGCAGGGCCAGGCGCAGGACCCGTCGGTCGCAGGCGTGCTGGCGGACTTCCGCAAACAGTATTGCCTCGATAGCAGGCTTGACCCGCAGGAGATTATCACGCTCGCGACGTCTGTCCTCGGAGACATGGCGCGGGCAGTGCCCACGCTCATTGAGGACGGCCAGGGCGAGGCAATGTTCGCGGAACTCCACGTCAGTGAGCGTGACTCAGTTGCGCGCCGCATGGCGAACCGAGGCGTGCCTGACCACAAGGCGTTAATCGCGGATGGGCGCTTCTGGGATTACGCCGATCCAGAATCCCTGAGAGGACTTTTCGGCAGGCATCCTGAAATTTTCCTCGACGGCAACTACTGGAACGATCCCTATGCCAGCCTCGATTTCGGCAGCGAGGCGATCTCTGAGCAAGCTCGCACGGCGGTGCGGTCCAGATACGACGCGTACCTGAGCGATGCGGTATGGCTCGCGAACCAAACGCCCTCCGATGTCGAGCGGGCGAGCCGGGATGCGGTGATACGAGCCAGCTGTTCCGTGCGGCTGCTGAAATCTGACGTGTCCGACTGATGCGCGCGCCTTTCCTCGACGCCGAGCGGTTGTTGAAAGGGCCTTGGCAGGCCTTCGAGCGCGACGTCGCCCGGCTGCTCGTCTGTAACGGGTTCGAGGATGTGAGGCTTGTCGCCGGATCGGGTGACCACGGCGCGGACGTGCTGGGGGTCAAGAACGGTGAGCTTTGGGTAATCCAGTGCAAGTTCACGACGGGTGGATATCCATCGGCGAGCGCGGTGAATGAAGTTGGGGAAGCGGCCCGCTTCTATAAGGCGGACCGCATTTACGTCGCCTCAAGTCGGAAAGCGGGCCCAGCAACCCACGAGGCCATCAAGCGCTGGAAGGCCCTTGGGATCGAGATCGGGGTGCTGGAACCGGCTATGCTTCTTGAGCTCGCTCGGAAAAGCCCAGAGTATTCGGTGCATCGAAGGGAGCTGCGTGACTATCAGGACGAGGCTGCCGAGAAATTTGTTGCCTCGCTGCGCGAGACCGCCCGTGGGCAAGTCGTCTTGGCGACAGGGTTGGGAAAGACCGTCGTCTTGGCGGAAAGTGTGGCCCAGCTCTTTCGGGATGAGGCGATACCCGGTGGACGAGCATTGGTCTTGGCGGGCACGCGTGAGCTCGTCGATCAGCTGCAACGGTCGTTCTGGGATCAGCTTCCAAAATGGATCCCCACTCACCGCCTCATGGGTGGCGAGAGTCCGAGCCATTGGGACGGCATCACCTTCGCGACCATCCAATCCGCCGTGTCACGGCTTGAGGAGCTCCCGGACTTCGGCCTCGTGCTCATTGATGAGGCTCACCATGTCGGCTCGGAGACTTTCCGCCGCGTCACAGATCATCTCGCCGGGGCCATGATTGGAGGCGTCACAGCCACTCCGTGGCGCGGAGACGGTTACGATATTGATGAGCTGCTTGGGCCTCCAGTCATGAAAATCGGTATCGCTGAGGGCCTTAAGCGAGGATTTCTCTGCGAGGCTGATTATCGCCTCCTGGCCGACAACATCGACTGGGAGCTCGTTCGGACGCATTCGCGCAACCGTTATTCGCTTAGCCAGCTCAATCGGCTGTTGCTGCTCCCGACGCGAGATGAGGAAGCGGCCCGCGCGATCCGCGAAACCTTTGACAAGGAGCGACGGCGTTCAGCGATCGTTTTTTGCTCGTCGGTACATCACGCCAACAGCTTCGCCGCGACGCTGCGTCTATTCGGTTTCCGGGCCGAGCCGATAACCGGAGAAATGACCGCGCGCGAGCGCGACAAAGTGATGGCAGCCTTTCGCAAGGGGAGCCTCGATGTCGTCACGACGCGCGACCTCTTCAATGAGGGAGTAGACGTGCCGGACGTCGACATGATCGCGTTCATGCGTGTGACCCACAGCCGTCGCATTTTCGTCCAGCAACTCGGACGTGGTTTGAGGATCAGCCCCAAAAAGACGAAGGTCGTTGTTCTCGATTTTGTAAGCGATCTTCGCCGCATCGCCGAGGTCGTCGAGCTAGAAAAGGCCGCTCGCGGCGACCTTGAGCGGCTTCGTCTTCCCGGCATGGTGCACTTCCGTGACGAGGGCGCAGGTAGCTTCATGCTGGATTGGATGCGCGACCAGGCTGACCTATTTATGCGCGAGGGCGATCCCACGCTGGAGCTGCCCGCGTTCGATTTCCCCAAGCCACACAATGGGGGGACCGTTCAATGATGATGCCGGAGGACATTCGAGACGGTCTTCGTGATAAGCTATGGAACGCGGCCGATGATCTGGGCTGGGCTTCGCTGAACGATTCCGAGCGCTCGCGGCATTACGAGAAGTGGACCAAGGATCCCGCAATTGGGGGGCGGATTGCGCACTTCATGGATCCACGAAAGGTACGGGTTTACATCAAGGACTCGCTGATCAAGCCCTATGAGCGGGCGCGCCTGCTCGCCAGCGAGCCCGAGATTTGGCGCGCGCTCAACATGACGGCTCCGACGGAGGCAGCCGAAACCTTCATCAAGCCGCATGGCTGCCGACTTGAGGATGGCCGCGTGATCTGTTGGGGCAAGAGTCGCGATTGGAAGCTCGTCATTATGGCGGTCTACGAGCGGGGAAAATCGCGGCACGAGGGCCGTCCGTTTGGGGCCGTGCTTCTGGAAACAGGAAAGACGCCGAACGAAGCAGCCCGCAATCTTGTCAGGGATGCCGCCACGCGCCTCGGCGTTGAGAAACTCGCGTGGTTGGGTTGAATCGGATGCGTGAGAAATTCCCCGGATGGTATCCCAAGAGGCCAGAGCAAATCGCGAAGCTCTGGGACACCGCAATCTTTGTCCCCGATGCTAATGTACTGTTGCACTGCTTGCGGCACACGACCGTGGTGCGTGATGAGTTACTGCGGCTTTTCGAGGCGCTGGGCGACGCGCTGTGGATCCCCTACCAGGTCGGCCTGGAATTCCAGCGCAACCGCCTCGACGTCGAGTTCGGGGCCCTCGACGCGTATGACACGCTGATCAAAGATCAGGAGGCGAACATCGACAAGGCGCGCGATCGCCTCCGTCAACTCCGCGCGCATCCGACGATTGATGTGCAAAAGGAGCTCGCGGCGCTCGACATGTTCTTGTCGGACTTCAAGGGACGTATGGAGGCCGCTCGCGGGACGCACCCCTCCGCTGAGATCGACGGGCTCCTGGAGAAGCTCACCAAGCTCCTCGAGAACCGTATCGGGGATAAATGGCCGGCCGATAAGCTAGTCGCCCTGAAAAAAGAGGGTGAGGATCGCTACTCAAAGAAAATCCCACCTGGCTATAAGGACCAGAAGAAGGAGGCCGGGGAGTACGACAAGTTCGGTGACCTGATTATCTGGAAGGACATGATAAGCAAGGCAAAGGCCGACAAGCGGCCCGTGATTTTCATCTCTGACGACGTGAAGGAAGATTGGTGGTGGATACATCGCGGGCGGAAGATGGGGCCTCGCCCAGAGCTCATTGAGGAGTTTCGCGGCGAGGCAGGACAGGATTTCCACATTTACGAGTTCAGCCAGTTCCTGCGGTTCGCGGCGGACCGCTTTCCCGACATTAAGCCCAATGTCGCCAAGGTCGAGGAAAGCATCCTCGCCGACGAGGAGGCTCGCCGGAGGCAGGACGATGCGGCGGCGGCGCAGGAACGTGACGCCACACTTCGCTCCCTGGAGGATGAGCGGGATCAGCTTGTCAGCGCGCTGTCTGGGACGCCAGGAGGCGCGAGCTTCCCTGGCGATAGAGCGACGATGCGCGCGCGTCTGGACGAACTAAACAAAGAGATTCAATCCATTTCGGAGAACACAGCTCGTAGGAGCCTCGCTGCAGAGACACAGGCTGACGATGGAAAGCGTTGAGCAGAGAGCTTTGGCCGAACCGATGACGAGCGGTCGCGCGCAAAGATAATCTCGCGCGCGGTGTCCACGCAATTGCGGGAGATTTTAGTGGACGCAGATGAACGCACCTCTCCCGAGGCCTTTGTGGTGGCTGCGAGGCTTGACGAGTTGGCTCAGAAAGAAATCGCAGACGTCGACGACTTTCTTTCAACGCTTCAGCCGATGGAATGTACTGTTCTCCTGATTGAAGCATGTCGCTGTGTGGACCACATGCACGTCGTCCAGCGCCTGTCGGCCAATGAGAAGAGCAAGCTCTCGGTTCAGGACTTTGACATTCTCATTCGTGGCTGGAACGTCCTGCTCGGAAAGCTGCTGAAGCGTAAAGGGGAGTTCAGTGGCGTCCCTCTCCGAACGAGCACTCCTGAGCTCCGCCAAACAGTTATGGGCATGATGCACTTTGCCGGCCGGTACGTGATCCTCAATCGCACTGCGGAGATGGTGCGTCACGGGATGGTATCCGCGACCCTGGACGGATCTGAGATTGAGCTGAAGCTAAGCCACAGGGCTCTCACGGACCACTTTCACGATCAGGTCGATCACCAAAAGTTGGCGGACTTAAACGCCAAACTCCACCAGGACTACGCCAGTGATGTCAATCCTGGGACGACGCTGAGGCTCCGTGATGTGATGGCGAACCTCACCTTCCAATGGAAGACATCGCAAGGCATTATGATCGGCTATAAGGCTGATCCGGAAATCGACTCCTATTTCCTTCGGGCGGTGACCCAAGACGCGGTTCAATGGCAAGCAGACGCAGGCATCCATCCCCAGGCGCGCCTCCCCGGCTGCTCCGGTGAAACGCTCACAGCTGTGGTTCATGTCCTGATGAGTTTCAGCATGAAGCACATCATGTTCGTCGAGGAGGGGATGAAGCTTCATCCAGGCGTCAATCAACATATGAGCCTGACTATCTGGAAGACGCGCCCCGAGCTTTTGACGTCACTCTCGCACGCGATTGGCGCGCCCGAGGAGGAACTGGACGCCGCACTTAATCTCATTGTGGTCAAGGCTGGCGATGCTGATTATTTCCTAACTGAACAGGCTCCTGGCATTCCCTTGGTCATTGAGCTTTGTGGTGGTTACCTTCTGACGCCGGTCAGTGGCGTCTTCCGCAATCCGTTTAATGGCATCCGCATGCTCCGCGAGTCGAGTTCCACTGCAATTCAGAATGCTTTCCGTGAGCATCGTGAAGAGTGGATGGTAGAGGACCTTTGCGCGCTATTTGAAGGTCCACGGTATGATCGCATCGGCAAGCCGGTTAAGCTGCGAAGTAAGGGCCAAGTTGTCACAGATCTAGACGCTGCGATCCTTGATCGGGCGACGGGCGACTTGGTACTTTTTCAACTGAAATGGCAGGATTTCACCAGCAGCAGTGTGAAAGTCCAGCGAAGTAAGGCTAAGAACTTCCGCGATCAAGTCCGGGTATGGGCGCAGAAGACCAGATCCTGGATTGATGAGCACGGGGTACCCGCTCTTTGCCGCGCGCTTAAGCTTTCTTCCAACCCACCGCCGCGACGTGTGCTTCTGGTGGCGATCGGGCGCACCAATGCTAGATTTCGCAGCTATGGATACAACATCGAGTCAGACGTACTGGTCCTTCCATGGTCCCAGCTGCTGCGCCTTCGACTGGAGATAGGGTCAGGCAAGAATTTTTTTGATCTTCTTGTCGAGGCAGTATCTCAAGAGGCGGCACACGAGGTGGAGCGGACCCCATTGCCTTACGTCTTGGAGCGGCATGGTGTGCGTTTGAACTTTAGGGACATTTGGAGTGGCGTGAAAGATGACTAGGTCAGGGTCGTTCTCAGTATCAGGTCATGGGGGTAGCAAAGTCACACGGTGAACCGCCCCCGCGCGCGCTTAATTAGCAGCAGGCATCTGCTACTAGCCTTGGCGAAGGTCATCGGCGAGCCGGTCGATGACCTTCGTTCCCCAGCCCTCACGCTCCTGCCGGGCGAGAATGTCGCGGCCGATCGTCTAGGAGAGTAGGATCAGTTCGCGGTTGACGGACAGGCTGGCGCGATGTCGCGCCTCAACGATCTTCAGTTTTAGATCGATGACGAAGGTCGCGTAGCTTTGTGGATCGATGCCCGCGGCGGGCTTGGCGCTGCGAGGTGTGCGTTTGGGCGGACGAGATGTCATGCGGCCTGCTTCAGGCGCTTCTTTGCGATCATGGCGCGGACGAACTTGTCCCATTTCGCCATGCCAGCGCGTTTCTCGACCATGTAGTGCCAGCGGTCGTAGTGCTTGGAGCTGACATCTTGTAGCGCGTGGTTCTGAAGGCGATCGCGGATTTCTTTCGGGACGCCTGCCTTTCCGGCGAGCGTCTTGAATGTACGTCGGAGGTCGCGGTTCGTCGCATATGGAATCACGCCGCGATCTCGCTGCCGCCAGACGAAGCTATACAGAGTGCCGTGGCTGACAGGTTTGGATGGGTCCTTGGCGGAGGGGAAGAACCAGCCGTACTCATTCGGCTTGATCGATTCGATCAGTTCGGCGGCGAGCAATGGCACAGGGACGGCGTGCGGCTGGAGGTTCTTGGTCTTTGACCAGTCGATGATCCGCTCCTTGGCGTCCCATTGATCGACATGAAGCCGCGCTATCTCCTCGACGCGCTGGCCGGTCAGCATGATGAGTTGCACCGCGCGGGGATAGGAGGGGTGGACCGGCGCGTCGGGGTGGTCCAGCCAGCGATAGAGTTGCACAAATTCGTCTTCGTCGAGCCAGCGCGTACCCTGGACCTTCGGCTCGGTCGGAATGCCGGTTGCCGGATTGAAGGGGAGGCGGAAGCGTCGAGAAGACTGCTGCCGATAGTCGTTGTCGGACTTCATGCCCCAGCTAAAAGCGGCATGGAGATAGGACCGCACATGGTCGGCCATTGATTTGGCACCGCGCTCGTAAATCGGACGGATCAGCTCTACGATTTCCTCGGCCTCAATTTCGCGGGCGAGGCGGTTGCGCCCGAGCGTATCGGCGATCTTGTTGAGGCCTTTTTCCGTTTCCTTCCAGGATGGCTTGCCCGCATCCTTGAGCGACGCGACATAACCTTCGAAAAGATCGGCCACTGTGCCAGGGCGGGTGTCGGTCGCGATCTTGATGCTTCGGCCCTTTTGGATCACGTCAGCAAAGTCGCGCTTGAAGATTTCTCGCGCCTGGGCGAGCGACATGGAGGGGTAAGCGCCAAGCTTCTTCTTGGTCCGCTTCCCGTCGCGCCATTGCTGCGCCATCCAGTCAGCGGTGACGCGTTTCGGCATAGGCTTGAGGACAAGCACGAGGCGACCGGTGCCGCGCCCTTCGCCGTCGGCAAGATTCTCCTGTTTCTGACTTAGCTCAACCCGCTTCAACGCATGTCGGATCGCGGTGTCCGTCAGGCTTGGCATAGCGTTTCCTCCTGTTCCGCAACTGGGATCGGTCGAGGAAAACGGGGATCGTTTGCTGGGATCGGAAAGCCGCTTTCAACCCCTCTAACCGCTCCCAATTTGCCATAGCCGCCCCCTGTACGCAATGGACAAAAAGTGGCTATTCCATTGATGATTCAGCGGTATTCAGCGTGATCCAGCGTGATCATCGAAGGGGTAGTGGGGTGGTTGTGGACCAGGATAATCGCGGTGGCCGACAGTTCGAGCGCGCGCTTGACCACTTCCCTGGGATAGACGGGCGTATGGTCGACAGTGCCGGTCTGCTGCACCTCGTCGGCAATCAGCGCGTTCTTCTTGTCGAGGAACAGGATACGGAACTGTTCGCGTGCCTCGAAGGCCATGGCAGAGCGGCAATAGGCGAGAAGCTGCGTCCAGGACGACAGGACTTCGCGGCCATGCACCTCGCCATGCGCCATGCGCTGCGCCGTCGCCGCGACGACTTTCAGGTCGAGCGCCACCGCCGGGCCGATGCCCTTGACCTCCTGCAACAAGTTGACGGGCGCGCCAAGCACCTCGGCCAACGTCCCGAACCGCGCGAGCAACGCCTTGGCGGCCGGCTTGGTGTCTGCGCGCGGGATCAGCCGGAAGAGCAGGAGCTCCAGAAGTTCATAGTCGGGCAGGGCGTCCGGACCGGCTGAGACGAAGCGCTCGCGCAAGCGGTCGCGATGGCCGAGATATCCAGGTTTCTCGGCTGAGGCCGGCTTGGCCTTCGCCGCACGCCGGACCGGTACCTCGGAGAAGAAACTCCGCTCGTCGTCTTCGTCGTTGGCTTTCCCCATCCGCCCCCGCATCCGGCAATCGATCGGGCGCAGCAGTTGCCCGACGGTCAAAAAATCAGGCCGGCAGGCCGGGGCGGTCGAGCTTGTTGGGCGAGAGCGTGAAAATCTCGCAGCCGGCGTCGGTCACGCCGATCGTGTGCTCGTACTGCGCCGACAGAGAGCGGTCGCGGGTTACCGCCGTCCAACCGTCCGACAGCACCTTCACATGCGGCCGGCCGAGATTGATCATCGGCTCGATGGTGAAGATCATGCCGGGCCGCATTTCCACGCCTTCATTGACGTTGCCATAGTGCAGGATGTTCGGGGCGTCGTGGAACAGCTGGCCGACGCCGTGGCCGCAGAAGTCGCGCACCACCGAGCAGCGCTCCGCCTCGGCGTAGGTCTGGATGGCGGCGCCGATGGCGCCGGTGCGAGCCCCGGGTCTGACCGCGGCGATGCCGCGCATCAGGCATTCATGGGTGACTTCGAGCAGCCGTTCGGCGGCGCGCTTGATGGTGCCGACCGGATACATACGCGAGGAATCGCCATGCCAGCCATCGAGAATGTAGGTGACGTCGATGTTGACGATGTCGCCGTCCTTCAAAGGCTTGTTGTCGGGAATGCCATGGCAGACGACATGGTTGATCGAGGTGCAGGACGACTTCGTGTAGCCGCGATAGTTGAGCGTCGCCGGCAGCGCGCCGTGATCCATGCCGAACTCGAAGACGAAACGGTCGATGGCATCGGTGGTGACGCCGGGCGCGACCATGGGCACCAGCTCGTCGAGGCAACGCGCGGTGAGGTCGCATGCCTTGCGCATGCCGGCAAAACCGTCCTCGCCATAGAGGCGGATCTGGCCGGTGTTTCTGAGGGGGGCGGTGGCGGCGTCGAGATAGGTGACCATTTTGTCCGTGTGGAAGGTGGGGCGCTGCAGGTGTGCCAGCGTGAAAATCACACCAGATTTGGCACTTGGGGGCAAAAGGTTCAAGGAAGAACTGCCTGATGCAATCCGAACCGGCGGGATATTCGTCGTGTCGGCGCGGTCTTTTGCCGGTTTTTCACGGTTTGCTTTCCTTTCCGGTCATCGTGCGCTAGGGCGGAACGATGTTTTGGAGATCGCGACCAGCCCTGAAGCGCGCCCGATCGCTTGAAGCGCCGCTGACGGCAGCCTGCTCATGTCTGATGGGCCTTGTGCTGCTGGCGATGCTGTGCCTCGGCCGGCCGGATGTCCCAACTTTCGCCGACCCCGCCCAGGGCAGCGCCAGCGTTGGCGTCGAACGGTCGGGCGAAGCCGCCGCGCTGCTGCGCGTCACCAACAAGGCACAGGCCGTTGAGGTTCGCGCCGCCAGGCCGGTGCTGGCCAAGTTCGCGGGCGGCCATCCGGCGTTACCAGCTCCAGAAACTGTTTTCCTTTGGCTCGCCCCGACGTCGCCGGCAGTGGTCGTCGCCGGCCATGGGACCGTCTCGGCTCCGTGCACCAGCACCAATCAGCCGCGCGCGCCGCCGTTCGCGCAAGCCTGAGCGGTCCAAGACCGCGTTCGCCATCATACCAAGCCATTCGCGTCCGCGATCCGTGCGCCGGCCATAGCCGCGCACTGGTGGCGCGGTGCGTCATTTCCGGATCATCGCAATGCAACAACGTATCAAGACATTCAAAAGCCTGTCGCGTGCGGCCTCGGCTGCTTCATTTTTGTCCGTTCAGGCGTTCATCTGTATCGGAACCGTTTACTGGGCGATCGCCGAGACGCTCTATCTGTCGGGAACCGGAGCACTCGTGCTCGGTGCCCTGTTCGCCTTGCCGTCGGCCTATATTCTGGTGATGGTTGTGCGCATCGCCTTCGACGCCGAGACGGACCCGGCCAACCAGTGAATTGCGCCGTCGGATCGGAACGTTCTGCCGGGCATCCTGGTGCCGGCAGAACTTTCCTCGCCTTTGCAGCAAAGGCGCCGCTTCCGCAGTGACGACACATTTCCGTGACACAGACCGGTCAAAGCAACTTTTGACGACGGACGGCGTTGCTGGGCGACGCCAGTTCGGGAGATTTCAGATGGACAGATTGCAGTTCGAGGTGCCGGTGCGCATCGCGCCAGGGCCTGGCTTGCCGGTCGAGGAGATTTACAGCGTCGAGCAGGCGTTGGATTTTCTCCAGGACTGGCCGGCGCGCCGGCAGGGACCGGTGTATCAGAAAGCCTTCAACGCCTGCTTTGGCGCCACGGTGGACGTGGTCAAGACTGAGGATGCCTGCCGGGCATTCATGGCGTTCTGCCGCGTTACCGGACTGATGGCCAGCGACATGATGGCGCCGCGCAAGCGCGGCGGCGAGGCGAGGGCGCTGCAGGCCTGAGGGCAGATGCGCTTGCCTCGATAGCCGGCTCGGCTCGAGTGCACTGTCTCGTGCCGCGGATATCCATCAATAGCGTCGTTAAGCTTCCGTTTCCACCTTCGCGGCTACGCCATTGCCTGTTCAGCAATGTTGATTCGTTGCGTCAGTCTCATGGTTCGGAAGATGTCTGCAGAAAAAATCCGTGCGTTCCCGATCGATCGTCAGTTATTCCTGGTCAGAGAAGTTGCGGCCAAGCTCGACAATCTGCATGGCGAGACCGCGGCCTCGTTCTGGAGGGCCAAGGCAGCAGAACTGCTTGACCTCGTTGTCGGATCGGGCAGGGACAGAGCCACCGCCGGTGACGAAGTCCGCAGATTTTTTCTGGCCGTACAGAAAGAGTTGTCGGCTGGAGTGGCCTCAGAGCCGGTGCCCGTCCTTTCCGCCTGAAGCCAAGACTGCCGGCGCGCTGGATTTGACCGCATCCAATTGAGTTGGATCGCTTTCATTCGCCGGAACTGCCCAGCGTATCCTGCAATCGGCGGCGTCATTTGTCGCTGGAGCGCTCCCGTGCCGTCAGGAACGGCAATCGCCGTCGTCCGCGCACCGATCAGCGCCGGCCGGCTGCTTGAAGCCGATCGGAGCCGTGATCAAAAATGAACCGAACTTCTTAGCCGTTCGTTCATACATGCGTGCTTTCTAATTAAACTATGGCTTCCAACTGCTTCACTCGAATTAGGCTCATGGCGACCGGTATACGCCGGAGTACCAGGGCAAATGTTGCCACCATCTTCGCCCTCAGCCTGCCGATCGTTGTCGGCGCCGCCGGCTTTGGCGTTGAGACCTCCTACTGGTACTACAACAGCTTGAGACTGCAGGCGACGGCCGATGCCGCCGCCTATGCCGGCGCGCTTGAACAGATCTCAGGGTCCGACAACCCGACGATCGTCGCGGCCGCGACACAATCGGCCGCGTCGAATGGGTTGGGCTCGGGCACGATCGTCGTCAATACGCCGCCAGTGTCCGGACCAAATACGGCGAAGAAAGCGGTCGAGGTCATCGTGAGCCAGAAGCTCGACCGGATGTTCACCTCGATCTTCACGCAGGGCCAGGTGCCTGAACAGGCGAGGGCGGTGGCCCTTATAACCAATGCCTCGAAGTCCTGCATGACCGCGCTGGATCCGACCGCCTCGCAGGCTGTACTGTTTTCCGGCAGTACCAGCGTGAAGGTCACCGGCTGCGTGGTGATGTCCAATTCGAATGCTTCGGACGCCATAAAGCTCCAGGGCTCGGCGGCACTGCAGGTCGATTGCCTGATATCGGCGGGCGGCGTTTCACTGAACAATCCGGTCACCACCGTTTGCCCAGCCCCGATCACCCAGGCGCTGCCTGCCGCCGATCCATTCGCCGACCTGCCGACCCCGGCGGCTTCAAATCCCTGCCAGAACACCAACAAATCGACGCTGAAACCCGGCACCTACTGCGGCGGACTCAGCCTTAGCGGCAGCGTTACCCTCCAGCCGGGCGTCTATGTCGTCCAGGGCAATCTCAAGATAAACGCCAACGCTTCCGTCACCGGCAGCGGGGTGACCATCTTCATGTCAGGCAGCTCGACGGTCAGCATGAATGGCAACGCCTCCGTGCAGCTCAGCGCGCCGACTTCGGGCGCCTATTCAGGTGTTCTGTTCTATGGCGACAGGGCCGGCAGCAGTGCATCCAGCACATTCAACGGCACAGCCGACTCGCTGCTGACTGGGGCCATCTACTTCCCAAGACAGCAGGTCAGCTATCTCGGCAATTTCTCGGGCAACGGCGGCTGCACCCAAGTCGTCGCCGATACGATACAATGGTCAGGCAATTCAACCATCAATCAGGATTGCACCAGCCTCGGGATGCGCGACATTCCGGCCGCGCAGTCCGTGGCATTGGTCGAGTAGCCTCCCGTGGAACGCCGATCAAAGCCGATTCTTGGCGACCGTTCGGGTGTCGCGGCGGTCGAGTTCGCCATGATCCTGCCCTTCCTGTGCGCGGCGCTGCTCGGCATCATCGACGGCTGGTCCTATGTGACGAGTTCGCTGTCGATGCGCGCCGGCGTGAAGACCGCCGCGAACCTGATCATGGAAGGCTCGACCAATGACACGGCGACGCAGGCCGTTGCGATTTCGAGCTGGGAGAAGCGGCCGGCGGACGGCCAGGTCACGCTAAGCCGAATCTATATGTGCGGGACGACCGTGGTCGACGCTTCCGCCCTGTGCAGTGGGCCGAAGGTTCCATCGGTCTATGTTCAGATCCAGGCATCGGCCACCTGGACGCCGCCCTTCACCTTCGGCGTTTTTTCCACTTCCAGCGTTATCGGCCACCTGGAGGTGATCCGTGTCCGTTAAGGCAAGCGCCTTCAAGTGGGATCGATCGGGTGGAGCGGCATTGGAGTTCGCGCTGATCGCGCCATTCCTCATCATATTGCTGTTCGGAATCTTCGCCTTCGGCTGGTCGATGAACTCGGTTTCCAGCGTTCGCTATACGCTTGAGACATCGTCGCGCTCGCTGCAGCTTCAGAACACATTGACCCAGGCCGACATCCAATCGATCGCCACGCAGAAATTGCAGGCCCTGGGTTTGAAGGATGTGAATGTGACGATAGCCATCGACCCGGCGAGCGGCGGCTTCCGCATGGCGCATCTGACCGCCACCTATGCCTTCGTCGTCGACTTCCCTTACCTCAGCGCCTTCCCGATCAATTACGCGACCACCGTTACCGTGCCGCTGGTTGGCGGCTAGGCGTGTCAGCTGGCAGGTTTTTGGCAGTCAAGTGACGCAGGCATGCTCGGGTTCCTGGGCGCTATCGGTCAATGAGCAGAACAAGCGAACCCCCAAAAGGCACCATTGATTCAACCCATCTGCCGACCACCGACGCAAGAAGATGGTTTCGAGCGGTTAACGAGGGGCATGGGATCGATCCTGCCGCCGGAACATTCTTCGCCTGGTGAAGTTCTGAATCTGCCTTGGTTTTGATCCCCGTGGGCCAAGGCCAGGAAGCTGCCTCTATCAGCCTCCAGCGAGCCCGCCTCGGACGGGGGCAAGACTGTCTGGGGCGGGCTTCGTTCAGCCTTGTCGTCGCGGCAAGCAGTTTTCCACCGTTAACTCCAGCCTGTGGATCGAGTTTTCTTGCACGAGCTTCGATGTGTCGCTTATTAGAGACCTCTTATGGAGCGACGGCACGCAATACGGAGAGTCAGGGATGGGCTCTGGGAGGTCTACGACATAGACAACAACAAGGTTGTGCGCGTGGGCGGAGTGCCTTTGACAAACTTGTTGGATGAAGACGCGCTCGACGCCTTGGATCTGATAAGGGATGGTTTTCTGACCCCGGCCAAATCCGCGAGGACAAAGTCCTGAAGCAAGGCTCCAGTTCGGCAGGCTAGTCGGGCGTTAGAGATTTCAATCCCAGACGCAAACGCTGATCTTCAGCGAAGACGACGGCATCTGGCTCACGTTCGAAGGCTCTGGAATAGGTGTTGCCGTCCCTTCCTACGATCCTAACAACCCACTCGCCTAAGGACGGGCTGATTTCTACAGCTGGGGAAGACGGTTTGTTATAGGCCATGCCATTGCGCTGTTGCAATTGCAATGCCAGCTCAAGCTGACCCAAAACGGGACGCTTTTCGCCTGGTCGAACCTCGAAACAAGAACATTCACCAACCCACGACGGTTGCTGGTGCGGCCCCTAACCTATGGCGTGCTGCTCACCCCACAAGCCGACATTGTGAGGAACTTGCGGAGCGGATGTTGAAGCGCCGACCAGAGCGACGATAATACCCAGGCCTATCGCGACGGCCACGGCGACCACAGCGACGCTGGCTCCAGGCGTGTGCTGGTTGCGTTCCAGAGCCTTGCCGAGATCGTCGAAGGTTGTTTCCATTCGCCGAAGCTAACAGACGTCAGGCAAACAAGGCGTTAACGGGCGAGCGTAAGCCGGAGCCGTAGGAAATCCCCATGCACGACAGCGACGGAAGTCGCGTTTTTCCAGTGGCACACCACGGGGCCGGCGCGGTCCTGCAACCGCACCTTACGCGGAACATTAGCCGTCTCTAAAAGTTGATCCGTGCGGCAGGTAGGTGCCCTCCATCGTCCTGCCGAAGATCGGGCCTCCGATCGGGCCCGCGCCTTCGCCGCCAGAGGGGCGCGGGCTTCAACTTGCCAGGGTATGACGATTTCCAGCAACTTTGTGGACAGCGGACTCGTAGAGCAATTGGTCGCTCTGTTTATGTCCCTCATGCCAGGGCGGCTGGCTCGCTGAGATTTCGTTGGGGTTTCTCGGCGAGCCTACCCAAGGAGGGGATAAAATGGCCGGCGCCCGTCGGTTGGGGACCGTTGGGGTGGGGGTGGACGCCGGCCAAGCGGACAATCAGGTCCGCCGCATGAACGGCATGACCGATTCAAGAAGCCTGCGATATGGTGCGATCACGGACTGCTGGCGCATGACCTAGCCGACTTGGGGCCTAGCCGACTTGTGGCCTAGCTGACTTGTGGCCTAGCTGACTTGGGGCTTCCTTATGGGCAAGCCGGCTATTGCTTTTGCCGGCCCACGTATCGCCAGGAGGGGCGTCGGCTCCACAGGGGAGCAGGGTGCTGATCCGCCGTGTTGTCTGACATCACCTTCCAAACCCCGCGCAGCTTTGATCACGGCCTTGCGGCTGTTGCCGTGTTTGAGGATCAACTCCCAGACCAGGTCCGCGGTCAAACCGTTCTCCGAAGCGAAACATTCGACCTGATGGTCGTGAATAGCATCACACCAGGGCTTATAGCCGCCCATTTGGGCCTCCGCTTTAGGCGCCGCATGCAAAATATGCACTTCTGTCTGATGTGGGTGAAACATGCGAACGAAGGACGCGGCACGGCGCCAGGCGCCAGCGAGCATCGAGGCAGTGATCGGGGCGATGTAGCGCGGAACGCCTACTTCCAGTCAGCCTCCGTGTTCTTTTGGAACGCGACCGCGCCGCTGCGGAGAGGGCGAACCAGCAACCCGAGGATGATGTCGCCGAATAGCCAGAACCCAAGCAACATGCCTGCCGCGGAGGTTCCTCCGGTGAATGGCAGTGCCGGGTTGTCCGGCGGCATCAGAGGTGGTGAGGTATTGCTCGCCCGATATCTTGATCGCGTATATCCACAGGCCCGTCAGGGCGTTGAAAGCCAAGGGGCGGCCCTGCAGCCAGGTTGGGCCATTTCCGGGGTGGACTTCATCCACGCCGCGATGCCTGACGAGACTGACACCTGATGGCCACGCTTTTGGATCATGACTGCCGCCGACGGTGGCCGCTCGGCTTCAGGTCTGCGATTCGGCGCGGATATTGGCCAAACTTTGGACGGGGAACGGAGGTTTTCGGCTAAGTGCTTGAAGTCGCTGGTACGCCCAAGGGGAATCGAACCCCTGTTACCGCCGTGAAAGGGCGGTGTCCTAACCGCTAGACGATGGGCGCGCTCAGACGAAGCGGCTTATACTGGCGTTGCGCGCAACCGGCAACCCGTCAAGTGCAGCCCTGGACAACTTTTTTCCGACCTTTGGAAACACAGGGCTTCATCACGGCTGCACGGCTTGGTGACTAGCGGAAACGCCCATCGCTTCGTCATTCCAGGGCCGAGCGAGGAGCGAGGCGACGCGGCCTAGCCCTTGGGATCCATGCCGCGACTTCAAGGCGTTGCAACAGTGCGGAATTCTGCCCCTACGCTTCAACCAAGTCACGGAATGGATCCCCGGGTCTTCGCGACGGAGCTTCGCTGCTGCTCAGCCCATGGTTGGCGAGGTTGGGAATGCTCAGGCCAATATCGAAAGTCTAGAATTGTCCGCTGAAACGATATTTGCGGCACGACCTGGCCGCTCCGGCCCGTGAAATCGCGCCCTTCAGCCGTCGCCGCCACCGCTGCGCCGGCGGCAGCGCCAGTTCCAGTCGCGCTCGGGGCCGACGTCGACGTGGACCGATTCGGTGTGGCAGTAGGTGCCGACGCCGCCACGGCCGGGCATGGTCCTGATGTAGTTCGCCAGTTCCCATTTGGAGACGCCGGGCACCTGGATGTCGGCGGCGGCGCAGTACATGTGCAACGAATTCTTGGCGCCGTTGGCGCGGCGGTTGCGGGCGGGGTCGCGGTAGCCTGACGTCACCATCATCTTGCGGCCGTAATGGCCTTCGATCGTCTTCAGCACGCGCACCAGCGACGGCTTCAGGCAGGCGACATCAACGCTTTCGTTCTGCTTCAGCAGCCCGTTGGGCGCGAGCCGGGCCATGCCGGCGGCGGACGCTACCTGATAACTGCCGCCTTCGTCCTCATTGAGGTCGACGTCGCTTTCGTCGTCGAGGCCGGATTTGCGCTTGATCTCGAACAGCGCCGTCTGGCGCACGCCGGGCAACGCATCGCCACCCGTGATGTGGCCGGCTTCGTCGCCGGTCGAAGCCAGCTGTATCGGCTTTGCGGTGGAGTCGGCCGAGGCCAGTGTGATGATGGGCTTTGCCGGTGCCGACGCGGACTTGGCCTGCACGGCCGGCTGTTCGCCCGTGCGTGTTTTGACGAGCGGAGCAGGGGTCGCGGAAGCCGGCGTGGCGCCGAACATCGAGGCCAGGAAGCCCCGTTTCTTCGGTGCTTCGGCTTGTGGCATCTCACCCGCAGTCACATAGACCGGATTGTTCATCGCCGGTGCCGCGGCAGGCTTCGGCGCCGTCACCTCGGCATCGGCGGCGGCGATCTTCTGGGCGACCGCGTCGGTCTGTTGCGCCGTCTGGGCCGGCTGCTGCAGGGCCTGTGGCGTTTGTCCCGCGATCGTTTCAGCCCCGGCCGGCGTTGTCAGTGGAAAGGCAATCTCGGGCTTGGCGATCGGTACGTAAGCGACCGTTTCGGGAAGCGCCGTGTCACCTTCGCTCATCACGGTCGTCTGGGTGGTCGTGGTCTGCGATGTCGAATCGGCGGTGGCCATGGGCGTGCCGGTGGCGGCCGCATTGATGTTCGAGGAAGAGGCATTGTAGCCAGGCATTCCGACCGACATTGTCGGGTCGCCAGCCGAGGTGCAGGAGGCCAGTAGCACGGAGCAGAACGCTGCCACGATGGCGCGGCGTTCTCCCTTTGCGAGGCTCCATCCTGCTGATTTCAAAGTCAAATTCCCCCTCGATACCCGGCCGGTAACTCCTTGGCGCAGCATTGGCCGCCGCAGTCCAGGGTGACCTTTGTCTCCGATCCGGAAACGAGACCTGTGTCAAATCCGCAAGCTCGAAAGTATCTTTGCAGCGATTGCCGAATTACGGCCGCTCGACGGTTGACGACACCATTTCGCCCGCTTTTGGCAGGCCGTCAACTCACCAGACATTACAGTCCGTTACACACGCACCTTGACATAGGTACCCGGAGCATCCCCCAAGGTTTTCATATGCTTGCCGGGTTTGCGGGCAGGCACGCGGGTGTTGTCCTTGGCTTCTATCCAGCTTTGCCAGTGCGGCCACCAGGATCCGGGATGCTCGGTAGCCGTGGCTATCCACTGGTTGAAATCGCCGATCGGCGCGCCGCCGGTCCAGTACTGGTACTTGTTGGATGCGGGCGGATTGACGACACCCGCTATGTGGCCGGATCCGGCCATCACATAGTCGACCTTGCCGCCGAAATACTTCGAACCGACGAAGACGGACAGCGCCGGCGCGATGTGATCTTCCTTCGAGGCGAGGTTGTAGATCGGGATGGTGACATCGCCGAGCGAGACGGTGCGGCCCGCCAACTCCATCGTGCCGCGCGAGAGGTTGTTCTCGAGATAGCAGTTGCGCAGGTAGAAGGAGTGGTTGGCCGCCGCCATGCGGGTCGAATCGGCATTCCAGTAGAGCAGGTCGAAGGGCAGGGGATCCTTGCCGCGCATGTAGTTGTTGACGACATAAGGCCAGATCAGGTCACCGGATCGCAGCATGTTGAAGGCGGTCGCCATCTTGGTTCCGTCGAGGTAGCCCTTTTCGTTCATCGACTTTTCCACCGCCGCGACCTGTTCCTCGTCGACGAACACTTTCAGGTCGCCGGCATGGGTGAAGTCGACCTGCGTGGTGAAGAAGGTCGCCGACTTGACGCGGTCGTCGCCTTCGCTGGCCATCAGCGCCAATGCCGCCGCCAGCAGCGTGCCACCAACGCAGTAGCCGATCGCGTTGACGTCGCGCTCGCCCGTGGCCTTTTCGATCGTGTCGAGGCCGTATTGCAGGCCTTCCCTTATATAGGCTTCCCAGTTCTTGGCGCCGTGGCGCTCGTCGGGATTGATCCAGGAGATGACGAAGACGGTATGGCCCTGCTCGATCGCCCAGCGGATGAAGGATTTCTGCGGGTTGAGGTCGAGTATGTAGAACTTGTTGATCCAGGGCGGGCAGATCAGCAGCGGCCGTTTCAGCACCGTCTCGGTGGATGGATCATACTGGATGATCTCCGCGACGTCGCTGCGGCCAACCACCTTGCCGGGCGTGGTGGCGATGTTGCGGCCGATCTCGAAGGGCGAATAGTCGGCCTGGCGCAGTTTCAGGTCGCCCTTGCCGGCGGCGATGTCCTCGGCCAGCATCTTCATGCCGCGCACCAGGTTCTCGCCGTTGGAGGCGACGGTTTCGCGAAACAGTTCCGGATTGGTCAGGATGAAATTCGACGGCGAGATGGCGTTGGACACCTGCTTGACGTAGAAGCTCGCCTTGTGGCGGGTGTGCTCGTCCAGACCTTCGGCGTGCTCGACCAGTTCGGACGCCCAGCGCGAGGTGACGAGATAGGCCTGCTTGAGAAAATCGAAGAAGGCGTTGCGGCCCCATTCCGGATCCTGGAAGCGCTTGTCGCCGCGCTCCGGCTTGACGGCATCGTCGGCACCCTCGGCGCTGGGGCTGACACGCTGAATGGCGTTCGCCCACACGGTCATATAGCCGGCGAACAGCCGCGTCTGCGCTTCGAGCGCCCGCTGCGGATCGGCAAGCCAGTATTCGCTGAGCTTGGAGAAGGTCTTGACCATGTCGACGACCGGTTCGGCGACGTGGTCGCGCACTTCGCCTTTTTCGCGCGGCTCGGCCCAGGCGGACGCCGCCTTGCCGGCCTGTTCGAGCATGCGCGCCATGTTCAACGCGAAGCGTTCCGGATCCTTCACCAGATATTGCTCGACGGTCGAAGGCTCGTCATCTTCCGTTTTGCCCGAATCGGGTGTTTTGGACATGGTTCGCGGGGTTCCTCCCGAAGCGTTTTCTTGACATATTAACATGGGACATCCGACAGGGTCCAATCTCGCTCTACCTCGGCTGCCAAGGAAACAATATGACGATTAATATTGGCGAGACTGTTTTTTTTGGTGCCGCACGCTTTTGCCGCATCGGCGTGGCGATCGTCCTCGTGGGGATCGCCGGATGTTCGAGCACGAATACCAGCGGACCGGTGCCGATGGCCGAGAATGCGGGGCCGAAGGACACGGGCACCTTTCCGAACCTGAACATCCCGCCGCAAGTGGCGAACAAGCAGTTCACCGAGGCCGAGCGGAACGCCAAGCTCGCCGAACTCAAGGCCGACAAGAGCGGGCAGGGTGCCAAAAGGGGCGGCGGCTCCGTCACCGATCAGGCGGCGCTGACGGATCTGGCCAAGAAGCACGGCCCCCAGACGCTGAAGCAGATCGAAGGCAAATGCGATCCCACCCTCGACCCTACCTGCAAATGAGTATATAGCGCGCGCCCAATACCCCTTTGCTGTCTGGAACCGCCATGGAAGAGTTTCACAAGGTCCGTCGCCTTCCGCCCTACGTTTTCGAGCAGGTCAACCGGCTCAAGGCCAGCGCGCGCTCGCGCGGCGCCGACATCATCGACCTTGGCATGGGCAATCCGGACCTGCCGACGCCGAAGGCCATCGTCGACAAATTGTGCGAAGTCGTGCGCGATCCGCGCACGCATCGCTATTCCTCCTCGCGCGGCATTCCGGGGCTGCGCCGCGCCCAGGCCGCCTATTATCAACGCCGCTTCGGCGTGAAGCTCAATCCCGACACGCAAGTGGTTGCCACGCTCGGCTCGAAGGAAGGCTTCGCCAACATGGCGCAGGCAATCACCGCGCCCGGCGACGTCATCCTGTGCCCCAATCCGACCTATCCGATTCACGCTTTCGGCTTCATCATGTCGGGCGGTGTCATCCGTTCGCTGCAGGTCGAGCCCGATGACGGCTTCATTCCGGCGGTCGAGCGGGGCATTCGCCATTCGATCCCGAAGCCGCTGGCATTGATCCTCAACTATCCGTCGAACCCGACGGCGCTGGTCGCTTCGCTCGATTTCTACAAGGACGTGGTGGCGTTCGCGAAGAAGAACGACATCATCATCCTGTCCGACCTTGCCTATTCGGAGATCTATTTCGACGGCAATCCGCCGCCTTCGGTGCTGCAGGTTCCGGGTGCCATCGACATCTGCGTCGAATTCACCTCGATGTCGAAGACCTTCTCCATGCCCGGCTGGCGCATGGGCTTTGCCGTCGGCAACGAACGGCTGATCTCGGCGCTGACGCGGGTGAAGTCCTATCTCGACTACGGCGCCTTCACGCCGATCCAGGTGGCGGCGGCCCATGCGCTCAATGGCGACGGCGCTGATATCGCCGAGGTGCGCGACATCTACCACAGGCGCCGTGACGTGATGGTCGATGCCTTCGGCCGTGCCGGCTGGACCATTCCGGCCCCTGCTGCCTCGATGTTCGCCTGGGCGCCGATCCCTGAGCCGTTCAAGCATCTCGGCTCGCTCGAATTCTCCAAGCTGCTCATCGAGCACGCCGACGTGGCGGTGGCACCCGGTGTCGGCTTCGGCGAACATGGCGACGATTTCGTGCGCGTGGCGCTGGTGGAGAACGAGCACCGGATCCGCCAGGCGGCGCGCAACATCAAGCGCTTCCTGTCGACCAGCGCCAAGCAGCCCAACAATGTGGTGCCGCTCTCCGCTCACCGGTAAGCAAAATTCGATCTGATTTGAGGGACGTCGCCTTCCATGGCTGAAGCACTGCGTGTTGGAATTGCCGGCCTCGGCACGGTCGGTGCATCGGTGGCACGTGTGCTGCGCGACAAGGCGGCGGAACTGACCCGGCAATGCGGGCGCGACATCATCGTCGCAGCGGTTTCGGCGCGCGATCCGAAGCGCGACCGTGGCGTCGATGTCAGTTCCGCAAGATGGTTCGACGACCCGGTCAAGATGGCGCAGACCGCCGAGATCGACGTGTTCATCGAACTGATCGGCGGCGATGAAGGGCCGGCGCGCCTGTCGGTGAAGGCGGCGCTCGAAGCCGGCCGCCATGTCGTCACCGCCAACAAGGCCCTGCTCGCCAAGCATGGCGTGGCGCTGGCCGAGATCGCCGAGAAGAAGGGCGTGCTGCTCAACTACGAAGCGGCGGTGGCGGGCGGCATTCCCGTCATCAAGACGATGCGCGAGGCGATGGCCGGCAACTCGGTCACCCGTGTGTTCGGCATTCTCAACGGCACGTGCAACTACATCCTGACCCGCATGGAGGCCGAGGGCATCTCGTTTGATGCCTGCCTGAAGGACGCGCAGCGGCTGGGTTACGCCGAGGCCGATCCGACCTTCGACATCGAAGGCCATGACACCGCGCACAAGCTGTCGATCCTGACCAGCCTTGCCTTCGGCACCAAGATCGCCGCCAACGACATCTACATGGAAGGCATTTCCAACATCACCCAGGCTGACATCCGTGCCGCCGGCGACCTCGGCTACAGGATCAAGCTGCTGGGCGTTGCCCAGCGCACCGAAAGCGGCATCGAGCAGCGCGTACATCCGACCATGGTGCCGACCGCCTCCGTCATCGCGCAGGTGCATGGCGTCACCAACGCGGTGGCGATCGAGACCGACATCCTCGGCGAACTGCTGCTTTCGGGCCCCGGCGCTGGCGGCAACGCCACCGCCTCGGCCGTCATCGGCGACATCGCCGACATCGCCAAGAGCCGGCCGGGCTTCCAGCATGGGCCGGTCTTTGGTCGGCCGGCAAAGGAGTTGAGGCCTTACAAGAAGGCGCAGATGCGCAGCCATGCCGGCGGCTATTTCATCCGGCTGACCGTGCATGACCGCATCGGCGTGTTCGCCGCGATCGCCAAGCGCATGGCCGACAACGATATTTCGCTGGAATCGATCGTCCAGCATGCGGTCAGCGGCGAGGCGGCGGCACAGAAGACGGTGATCCTCGTCACCCACGAGACCACCGAGGCCGCCGTGCGCAAGGCCGTCGACGGCATCACCAAGGACGGTCACCTGACCGACAAGCCGCAGGTCCTCCGCATCGAGCGGGCAGGGTAGCTCCGCCCCCACCGTCGCGCAGCCGCGATCAACCGGAACGAATCCGTGCCGGCCCCGTTCTCTTGGTCAGCAACCAAGGGAGCCACTCCATGGCCGATACCAACAAATCCGATACCCCTCAGATCGACGACATCCAGAAAACGCTGGAAAAGCAGATCGCCGAACTGCGCAAGGAGATCACCAAGATCAACAAGAGCATTTCAGCGCGGGGCGCGGAAATGCTCGACGATGCCAGCGAGCAAGCTTCGGATTTGTATGAGACGGCCGCGGCGCGTGCTTCGCGGACAGCACAGCAATTGCGCAGCCAGGCCCAGGCGGTTTCGGACGTGGCGCGCGAAAATCCCGGCACCACGACTGCCGTGATCGGCGTGATCGGCCTGCTCGGCTTTCTGGCCGGGATCGCCGTCGGCCAGTCGTTGAACAACGACACCCCGCGCCGCTGGTATTGACCGCGCCGGCATCGAGCCGGCGCTGCCGGTTCGTTTCGCGGTTCCTCAGGTAATCATTTTAGGAGGGCACCATGGCTTCATCCGTGCTGATCGGCATTCTGATCACATTCCTCGTCATCATCCTTGTTCTTTATCTTGTGCAGCGCCTGCCTCTCGATGCCCGGATGCGGCAGATCGTGCAGATTATCGTCATCATCATCGGCATCATTTCGTTGCTCAAATACCTGGCGGTTTTCTAGATCCCGGCGTTATCTTCATGCGTCTTCAAGTGCGGCCCGGCTGGGAACAGCCGGGCCGCAATCTTGTTCGCAATAAGGTTCAATCGATTGATATTGCTTATCTTTCGATAAAACTCGCGGCAGGTCTTGCCGTTGTCATGCTCGTTTGACAAAACAAGCCCGCCTCCGGCGGGAGGTGGCATGCAAACGAGGATTTGCCGAAATGAATGTGGCCCAGAACATTGTCGCCGGCCTTGACCGGATACTCACCATGGAACTGGTGCGCGTCACCGAAAGGGCCGCGGTCGCGGCAGCCAGGCTGCGTGGGCGCGGCGACGAGAAGGCGGCTGACCAGGTCGCTGTCGACGCCATGCGCCAGGAGCTCAACCGCCTTGCCATCAAGGGCACGGTGGTGATCGGCGAGGGCGAACGGGACGAGGCGCCGATGCTCTATATTGGCGAGGAGGTCGGCACCGGCAAAGGCCCGGCCGTCGATATCGCCCTTGATCCGCTCGAGGGAACGACGATCTGTGCCAAGAACCTCCCGAACGCGCTTGCCGTCATCGCGATCGCCGAGAAGGGCAGTCTGCTGTTCGCGCCCGACGTCTATATGGACAAGATCGCCATTGGTCCGGGTTATGCCGAAGGCGTCATCAACCTCGACGCTTCGCCGGCCGAAAACATCGCCAGCCTGGCCCGGGCCAAGGGCGTCGCGGTGTCCGACATCACCACCTGCATCCTCGACCGGCCGCGCCACGCCAAGCTGATCGATGCCGTGCGCGCCACGGGTGCCGCGATCCGGCTGATCGGTGACGGCGATGTCGCCGGCGTCATCCACACCACGGATCCGGACGAAACCGGTATCGATATCTATCTCGGCACGGGCGGAGCGCCCGAGGGCGTGCTGGCAGCGGCCGCACTGCGCTGCACCGGCGGCCAGATGCAGGGCCGGCTGATCCTCGATACGCCGGAGAAGGTCGCCCGCGCCGCGAAGATGGGCATCTCCGATCCGAAGCGGATCTACCATGCCGAAGACATGGCGCGCGGTGATGTGCTGTTCGCGGCCACCGGCGTGACCGACGGCAATATGCTGGCCGGCGTCAAGTTCGGCGGCACATACATCACCACGCATACGATCGTCTTGCGGTCGTCGTCGCGAACCGTGCGGGAGATCAAGGCCCGGCACCAGGATCTGGATAAGTTCTAGAGTTCTTTGTTTTGACGCAATTCCGGACGGTTTCATACTTTTCCTGGAATTGCTTTAAGCCTGCTTGCGAAGCCTCGCCGCAGTTGTTAGCCATTGGCTGCATCTGAACCCTGGCCGCGCAAGGACCGAGGATGAAAGCGTTCGACTGGCACGCGGATCCGGTTTCGCGTGCCACGCCCATCACGAAGTCCTATCGCAACACCCAGAATGTGCGCCGCTTTTTCATCCGCGAATGCGGCGATACGTTCAGGTTCGATCGGCCTTTCATGGCCTGGCTCAAGAACGATTGGGAAAAGACAATGGGGGATGCAGCCGAGGAATGGGTCCGGCGCCAGGCTGAAAAGCGGAAAGCGTAGTTATTCTTGAATTCTCCTGCGACGCCTACCGCCGCGAACCGCTTGGCTTTGCCCGCCTTTGGCCTTAAAGCCCGTCGTGTTCACGCGACGCTTTTTTGGGCCGTTGTTTGTGCATGTCGTCATCCCAAAACCGCTGCGCACTTTTGGGCGGCATGCATAATCCTGCGGCCAATTATGAGTTGGCAAAGCGCATGATGGGCGACAGGCGCCTCTTCCTCGATGTCAGGCAGTCGGCTACCGGTCTCTCCTGGGAGCATCGGCTGACCGAACGACAGGACATGATCGCGCTTGCCATCGCGCAAGGCCATGGCGTGCCCGACATTGTCGCACGCGTTCTTGCCGGACGCGGTGTTACCGCCGAGCAGACCGAGCGGTTCCTCGATCCGACGATCCGCGACCTGTTGCCGAATCCCGCCTCGCTGACCGACATGGACAAGGCCGCCACCCGCATCGCGGCGGCGGTGATGGCGAGGGAAAAAGTGGCGATCTTCGGCGACTACGATGTCGACGGTGCGGCCTCGTCAGCCTTGCTGAAGCGGTTTCTGACGCATTTCTCGGTGCCATCGGAAATCTATATTCCGGACCGTATTTTCGAGGGTTACGGCCCCAATCCCGATGCCATGCGCGAACTCGTCTCGCGCGGCGCGACGCTGATCGTCACCGTCGATTGCGGCACCAACAGTGCCATTTCCGTCGATGCAGCCAATGCCGCCGGCGCCGATGTCGTGGTGCTCGACCACCATCAGGTCGGTGGCGCCTTGCCGGCCGCGATTGCCGTCGTCAATCCAAACCGCGACGACGATCTTTCGGGCCAGGGTCACCTCTGCGCCGCCGGCGTTGTGTTCCTTGCCCTGGTGCAGACCGCAAAGGTCCTGCGTGGCTTGACCGAGACCACGCCACCGGATCTGCTTTCCATGCTCGATCTCGTCGCATTGGCCACCGTGTGCGACGTGGTGCCGCTGACCGGCGTCAACCGTGCCTTCGTCGTCAAGGGGTTGCAAGTGGCGCGCCAGCAGAAGAATGAAGGGCTTGCCGCATTGGCGCGGGTTTCCCGCATCGGCGAACCGATCGGCACCTTTCATCTTGCCTATCTGATAGGGCCGCGCATCAACGCCGGCGGGCGCATTGGCGATGCGGCCCTTGGCAGCCGGCTGCTTGCGACAGACGATCCGGTCGAGGCGCGAACCATCGCGGAGACGCTGGACCGGTTGAACCAGGAGCGGCAGCTGATGGAGCAGGAGATGCTTGCGGCAGCGCGCGCCGAAGCCGATGCCGAGCTTGCCGGCGGCAATGGCCCGGCCATCGTCGTCACCGCCAGCAACAACTGGCATCCCGGCATTGTCGGCTTGCTCGCTTCACGACTGAAGGATCATGCGCGGCGGCCGGCTTTCGCCATCGCCTTCAACGCCGTGGGCATCGGTACCGGTTCGGGCCGTTCGGTGTCGGGCTTCGACCTCGGACGGCTGGTGCGTGAAGCCGCCGACGCCGGGTTGATCGTCAAGGGCGGCGGCCATGGCATGGCGGCCGGCATCACCGTGGAGCGCGCCAGGCTCGGCGAACTCAGGGCGTTTTTCGAGGAGCGCGCGGCCGCCGACGTATTTCGGCTGCAGGACGAGGAAAGCCTGGCAATCGACGGTGCGCTTGCCGCCGAAGGCGCGACGCTCAGCCTGCTCGACGCGCTGGAAAGGGCCGGCCCCTTCGGCGCCGGCCACGTCGCACCGGTTTTCGCGCTGCCTCGCCATCGGCTGGCCGACGCCCGCCCGGTCGGCACCAACCATATCCGCGCCGAATTGCAGTCGGAGAGCGGCGGCCGCATCCAGGGGATCGCCTTTCGCGCCGTCGACACCGCACTTGGCGAATTCCTGTTCAAGAACCGGGGCAAGACGGTGCATGTCGCCGGCTCGCTGTCGGGGAACTACTGGAACGGCAACCGCACCGTCCAGTTTCGCATTATCGACGCGGCGCGGGCGTGAGGGTGGCTGGCTAAGCCAAAACCGTCTGCAGCCGGCTCAGTTCGCCGATCTGCGCCATCGTCGCCTGGTAGCCGAGCTGGATCGCCTCGTCGGCACGGTGGAACTCGGTCAGGCCGATATGGCTGAGCTTGGGCTGGAGCGACATGTCGGGCGGATCGCCGGCAAGCCTGGCGCGCGAGATGCGGTCCTGGATGATGTTGAAGGCTTCGACCATGACGCCGGTGATGCCGAGGCGGGTCTGATGCGACTGGTGGTCGGGGTCCGGGTGACCGGCGCGCGGCGCGTCCTTTTCGACAACCAGTTCGCCGGCGCTGTGCTTTATCACCGCGGCGCGGCCGAACAGGTCGTAGTGAAGGTTGACCGCCACGACGAGGGGCTGTTCGTAGGCGCGGCAGACCGACACCGGCACCGGGTTGACCAGCGCGCCGTCGACCAGCACCCGGCCGTTGCAATTCACCGGCTCGAACACGCCGGGCAGTGCGTAGGACGCGCGCATGGCTGTGATCAGCGAGCCGCTCGACACCCAGATTTCGTGGCCGGTGCGGATTTCCGACGCGACACAGACAAATGGCTTGGGCAGATCCTCGAAACGAACGCCTGCCACATGCTCACGCAGGCGGGCGTCGAGCTTCATGCCGCCGAACAGGCCGCTGCCGCGCAGATTGAGATCGAGCAGCCCAAAGATGCGACGCTTGGTCAGGCTGCGTGCAAACTCTTCCAGTTCGTCCAGTTTGCCGGCGAGATAACAGCCGCCAACCAGCGCGCCGATGGAGGTGCCGGCTATCATCGACACTTCGATGCCGGCTTCGTCGAGTGCACGCAGCACGCCGATATGGGCCCAGCCACGGGCGCAGCCGCCACCCAATGCCAGTGAGATGCCTGTCTTCTTTTCGGGTCTTGGTTGGGGTGCGCCGCCGGACGAGGAGAGGCCGTTGGCTTCTCGAACGTCTGATCTGTTACGCAATGACGCCCACTCGAGCATCATGATCTCCCTTGTCCCGCATCCTTTGTATCAGAAGGATGTTTGAGAATAGTGAACATGAGTGGTTTGTGAATATGGAATGGTTCACACAGGCTTCCGATACGTCTTTTCCGCATCGAACAGCGGTTTGCTGCCGTCGTCGACAAGCGTCCCCTTGCCGTCGACCAGCCCCACCGTCCGATAAAAGCATGAACGCCGGCCGGTGTGACAAGTTGCGTCGTGGCCCAACACTTTCACGTGCAGCCACAATGCATCCTGATCGCAGTCGGTGCGCATCTCGACGACATGCTGGAAATTGCCCGAGGTTTCCCCCTTCTTCCAAAGTGCGTTACGCGAGCGCGACCAGTAGTGGGCGATCCCAGTTTCCAATGTCAGCGCGAGCGCTTGCGCATTCATATGGGCGACCATCAGCAGCATGCCGTCTTCGGCATCGGTGACGACCACCGTGACAAGACCGGCCGCGTCGAAGCGCGGCGAGAACACCGCGCCTTCTTCCAGAGCCTTCTTGTCTGACGGAGCTTCGGGAAATTCCAGTGCCGACATCGCCGGTGCATTTTCCTGTTTGACCATGATCCCTGGACAAACGTTTTCGCTTGTCCGCGAAAACCGGTTTTCCGGGATCATGGTTGGGCGACGCCGGTGCGGGGCTTACGCCCCGCCGCCGCGCACCATGGTGACAAAACGAACCTGCTCTTCGGGGGTATCCTTGAAGACGCCGGTGAAGGTGGAGGTGAGCGTGGTGGAACCCTGCTTGCGGATGCCGCGCATGGCCATGCACATATGCTCGGCCTCGATCATCACGGCGACGCCGCGAGGGTTGAGCACGTCCTGGATGACGCCGGCGATCTGCGCGGTCAGCGCTTCCTGCGTCTGCAGCCGATGGGCGAAGATATCGACGACTCGTGCGATCTTGGACAGGCCGACGACCTTGCCGTCCGGCAGGTAACCAACATGCGCCTTGCCGATGATCGGCACCATGTGGTGTTCGCAATGCGAATGAAACTGGATGTCCTTGACGATGACGAGGTCGTCATAGCCTGCGACCTCCTCGAAGGTGCGGCCGAGTTCCTCTGCCGGGCACATGTCGTAGCCACCGAACATCTCGCGGTAGGCCTTGGCTACGCGCTTGGGTGTGTCGATCAGCCCTTCGCGGTCCGGATTGTCGCCGGTCCAGCGCAGCAGCGTGCGCACCGCGGCCTCGACCTCGGCTTCGCTCGGCCGGTCGGTGACCGGCTTTTCCATGTAAGCGGACTGGGGCATGAATTTCTTGATGACGGCATCCATAAAAGGCGTCTCCCGTAGTTCCTCTCCAAGGAGGAACGAGTTGAACGGACCACGACCTTTCGGTGTCGGAAACTCGCCCCGTTTCCAGCCCCGTAAGCGGCGTGAACTTCCCGGCCAGGACCGCGGCGCTCATCGCCTTGTCGTTACCGGACTGCCAGCATTATATAAGGTCGTAGCGAGCGAAAGGAAGACGCAGCAGCGGCAATCGCTGTTCGCTTGGCGGCGACGGATTGGAAAATAATGATCAACGACGTCTATAACGCGAAAATTCTCGGCTTTGCCGGAAACATTGAACGCATCGGCCGGCTCGACCATCCGGACGCGACCGCCAAGGCGCACTCCAAACTGTGCGGTTCGACCGTTACCGTCGACCTCAAGATGGAAGACGGCGTGGTAACCGACTTCGCCCATGACGTGAAGGCCTGCGCGCTCGGCCAAGCGTCGTCCTCGATCATGGCGCGCCACGTTGTCGGCGCGAGTGCCGAGGAATTGCGCGCTGTGCGCGACACCATGCTGAAGATGCTGAAGGAAAATGGCGAGCCACCGCAAGGACGCTTTGCCGACCTGAGGTATCTGGAACCGGTGCGCGACTACAAGGCGCGCCATGCCTCGACCATGCTGACCTTCGACGCCGTGGTCGACGCCATCGGCCAGATCGAGAAGAAGCGCGCCGAAGAAGCGGCTTAGGCTTGCTCCAGCTTGTGTCTGCTTTCGGCAAACTCGGCTCTTAGCCAGTCGGCGAACGCGGCGGCCGGTTCCGAAAGGTCCTTCAGATTCCTGGCCACCAGCCAGTAGGCGCCAGACGCAACGTCGATGTCGAACGGCTTGATCAGCGCTCCGGACGCGACTTCCCCGCCGATCTGCAAGAGATCACCCAGCGCCACGCCATGTCCGAGCAGCGCGGCCTGCTTCGACAGCGAGGCATCCGCCAGCATCGGACCTCGCGCCGGCACGGCGTCGGCGGGCACGCCGGCCGCCTCGAACCAGCGCGCCCAGCCCTGGCGGTTTTCCTCGTGCAAGAGCGTGTAGCGGGCGAGGTCGATCGGCTTCTCGAGGGCAGGGCCCGAGGCGAGCAGCACCGGCGACAGAACCGGGGAATCGACCGTCGAGGCAAGCCGCTCGGCCTGGCTGCGAGGCCACGAGGTGGCATGGGCGCTGAAGCGCAAGGCAAGTTCGGGCTGGTCGCCGCGGAAATCGATCAGCCTTGGATCAACTTCCAGGGACACGTCGATATCGGGCCGCAATTGGCGGAATCGGTTGAGCCGGGGCACCAGCCATACGGATGCAAGCGACGGCTCTACACTGACGCGGACCAGGGACTGCGCGGGGACCGCTGCCAGTTCCGACAGCAGCCGGTCGATATCGTCGAAGCTTCTGACCAGTTGGGCAAGCAGCCGGCGACCGGTATCGGTCAGTCCGACACGGCGATGATGACGTTCGAACAGAGGCTGGCGCAGGAAGGTTTCGAGCTCGCGGATCTGCCGGCTGATCGCAGCCTGGGAGACGAAAAGTTCCTCGGCGGCCCGGCTGAAACTCAGATGCCGCCCCGCCGCCTCGAAACTCCTCAATGCCGTCAACGGCAGGCGCCCGCGCTTCATTCGCATAATCCAGGGTTATCCGAAATGGAAATTATACTCGTTTGAAGGCCAAGGCCAGCGGCGGTCTAATCGCGTCAAAGGAGACCGACCATGAACCAGTTCCTGAACATCTTCGGCGATGTGATGCGGATCGCGACGTTCCAATGGCGTGACGAAAGGCTGCATACAAAGTGTGGCCAGGAGCCGATCCGCCCCGACCGCTGGGTGCCTCCGGTTGACCGGCAGCCGTTTCGCCGCTTCCGCCCATGACGCACAAGGGGTGGGGATTGCGTTCTCCCGGCGAAGCTCACATCTATCGCGGGAAGAACGCGATACGGAGATTGCGGTGCACGACCCGCATGGGCATGCCCACACTGCCAGGCCGCCGGGACGCGGCCGCAACTGGCCCGGCCCATGGCGCAAGACGCCTGGCCGTCTCTTCGGCACGTCGCTCGTGCGCCTCTACCAACTGACGCTATCCGGCTTTGTCGGCAATTCCTGCCGGCATCTGCCGACCTGCTCCGAATACGCGCATGAGGCGATCGCCCGCCACGGCCTGTGGGCCGGTGGCTGGATGGGCCTTTTTCGCGTGCTGCGCTGCGGTCCATTCGGCACGCACGGCGTCGATTTGGTTCCGGAAGTGCTGGCGGACCGTTATGTCTGGTTCATGCCTTGGCGCTATTGGTGGATAGGCAGAAAGGGCGGCAAAGCCAACAACTGAGGATAGTGCTGAAGGCCGTTCATCCTCTGGGCGTTTACGATCCGGTAGGGTTAACGCAAGCCTGCACAAAGACTGCGCATTTGAGACAAAATCGAGACAAGAGACCTCGCTAAGCCCGCTCGCGAACACCCTTCTGGAGCGAGCATCAATGCGTAACATCGACCGTCTTCCCTTTATCCTGGCTGGAGTCCTGTTCCTGCTCGCCTGGCTGCTGGGGTTCCCGATGCGCGCGCAATCGGCGCCGCTTGGGGATGTGCACTGCACGCTGATCGCCGACGCGGCGACCGGCAAGACGCTTTACCAGGACGGGACCTGCGATCAGCGTTTCAGCCCGGCCTCGACGTTCAAGGTACCGCTTTCGCTGATCGGCTACGACGCCCGTATCCTGAACGATGAGCACACGCCGACCTGGGATTACAAACCCGAATTCAATGCGGTGAAGCGTGACCAGAAGACTGTCGACCCGGTGATCTGGGAACGCGATTCGATTATCTGGTATTCCCGGGAGATCACCCGCCGGCTGGGCGGCGAGAAATTTGCCGGCTATGTATCGAGGCTCAACTATGGCAATGGCGACGTTTCAGGCAATCCCGGCAAGGATGACGGGCTCACGC
Organism: Mesorhizobium loti; assembly: GCF_013170705.1. Lineage (NCBI taxonomy): Bacteria > Pseudomonadati > Pseudomonadota > Alphaproteobacteria > Hyphomicrobiales > Phyllobacteriaceae > Mesorhizobium > Mesorhizobium loti. The sequence continues at coordinate 4,300,793 of NZ_CP033334.1, forward strand.
GTTCCTGGGTCAACTCCTCGCTCAAGATCACGCCGGTCGAACAAGTTGCCTTCCTGCGCCAGCTGCTCGCTGGCAAGATGCCGGTGTCGGCGAAGGCGCATGAGATGACACGCGCAATCATACCAAGCTTCAAGGCCGGTGATTGGGCCGTTCAGGGCAAGACCGGCAGCACGAGGCTCGGCGAGGGCGGCAAGGACAAGCGCTCGCTCGGTTGGTTTGTCGGCTGGGCCCGGAAAGACGGACGCCAGATCGTGTTCGCCCGGCTGGTTGTCGATGCCAATCGGACTGATATGCCGAAAGGGTTGGCGACGCGGGCCGCGTTCCTGAGGGATCTGCCGCAACTGATCAAGTAGGCTGGGCTTTACGGCGGCGGCATCTGCTCATAAAAGACTGCCGCCGCCGGACGCCTCCGGCCAACCTGATGCAGGTCGCGGCCGCAAGCCGCCGGTGACCTGCATTTTACCACCCGCGCTCGTTTGCGGGACTGGATAGGAGATACATGATGCTGAATTCCGTTTCCCTGACATTCCCCGATGGCTCCGTCCGCGACTACGACGCGGCGATGACCGGTGCCGGCCTGGCCGAATCGATCTCGAAGTCGCTGGCCAAGAAGGCCGTCGCCTATGCCATTGATGGCACCGTGCGCGACCTCAGTGACCCGCTCGGCAAGTCCGGAAAGGTCGAAATCATCACTCGCGACGATGCGCGCGCGCTTGAGCTTATCCGTCACGACACCGCCCACGTGCTGGCGGAAGCCGTGCAGGAATTGTGGCCGGGAACGCAGGTGACCATCGGGCCGGTGATCGAGAACGGATTCTATTACGACTTCGCCCGCAACGAGCCGTTCACGCCGGATGATTTTCCGGTGATCGAGAAGAAGATGCGCGAGATCATCGCGCGCAACAAGCCGTTCACCAAGGAGGTCTGGTCGCGCGACAGGGCCAAGAAGGTGTTCGCCGACAAGGGCGAGCGCTACAAACTTGAACTGATCGACGCCATTCCCGAGGATCAGGATCTCAAGATCTACGCCCAGGGCGACTGGTTCGATCTCTGCCGCGGTCCGCACATGGCTTCGACCGGCCAGATCGGCAATGCCTTCAAGTTGATGAAGGTGGCCGGCGCCTATTGGCGTGGCGATTCGAACAACCCGATGCTGACGCGCATCTACGGCACGGCCTGGGCCGACCAGGCGCAGCTTGATGCCTACCAGACGATGCTGGAGGAGGCCGAGAAGCGCGACCATCGCAAGCTTGGCCGCGAGATGGACCTTTTCCATTTCCAGGAAGAGGGACCGGGCGTCGTCTTCTGGCATGCCAAGGGCTGGAAGATGTTCCAGAACCTGGTCAACTACATGCGCCGCCGGCTCGACGAGCAGGGCTACCAGGAGGTCAACGCTCCGCAGGTGCTCGACAAGAGCCTGTGGGAAACGTCAGGCCACTGGGGCTGGTATCGTGACGCCATGTTCAAGGTGACGGTTGCCGGCGACGACACCGACGACGATCGCGTTTTCGCGTTGAAGCCGATGAACTGTCCGGGCCATGTGCAGATTTTCAAGCATGGGTTGAAGTCCTATCGCGATCTGCCCGTAAAACTTGCCGAATTCGGCAATGTGCATCGCTACGAACCATCGGGCGCGCTGCACGGGCTGATGCGCGTGCGCGGCTTCACGCAGGACGATGCGCACATCTTCTGCACAGAGGAGCAGCTGGCGTCGGAATGCCTGCGCATCAATGATTTGATCTTGTCGACCTATGCCGATTTCGGCTTTGACGAGATCAGCGTGAAGCTGTCGACGCGGCCGGACAAGCGTGTCGGCACCGACGAGGCGTGGGATCACGCCGAGGCGATCATGGGCAGCGTGCTGGAGACGATCAGGACGAGATCCGGCAATCGGATCAAGACTTCGATCAATCCGGGCGAGGGCGCCTTCTACGGGCCGAAGTTCGAATATGTGCTGAAGGATGCCATCGGCCGCGAATGGCAGTGCGGCACGACGCAGGTCGACTTCAACCTGCCGGAACGCTTTGGAGCCTTCTACATCGGCTCCGATTCGGAGAAGAAGCAGCCGGTCATGGTGCACCGTGCCATCTGCGGCTCGATGGAGCGTTTCCTCGGCATCCTGATCGAGAACTATTCCGGTCACTTCCCGCTGTGGTTCGCGCCGCTGCAGGTCGTGGTCGCGACGATCACGTCCGACGCCGACGGCTATGCGACCGAAGTGGTGGCAAAACTCAAGGCCGCGGGCTTGTCGGCCGAGGCCGATCTGCGCAACGAGAAGATCAACTACAAGGTCCGCGAACACAGCCTGGCCAAGGTTCCGGTCATCCTCGTCTGCGGCAAGCGCGAGGCGGAAGAGCAGACGGTCAACATGCGCCGGCTTGGATCGCGTGACCAGGAGTCGCTGGGCCTTGCCCAGGCAATCGATCGGCTGACCGAAGAAGCGGTCACGCCCGATCGCCGGCGCAAGCGCGCCGCCTGATTTGAGCAGCACCTTTGATGGTGGCGGTGGAGCGATCCACCGCCATTTTCATATCCCTGTCACGCCGATCTTGTAACGAGCCCCCATGCTCAAGCTGAAATTGCGCGAACGGTCCTTTCCCGAACTTTCCTACGCCAATCCGCACCAGCCGGTGCTGGCGCGGTGGTTCATTCATTCCGTCGAAGGCCTTTCGGGCCGCGATCGTTTTGCGGCACTCTACGATTTCTGGCGCCGTGAGGTCGTACCGACCGGTGAGCGCGTGTTCAGCCGCATGCTCGACCTGATCGATGTCGGCGTGCGAACCGCCGATCAATGGCCGCCCGCACAATTGCCCGATACGCCGCTGGTGATCGTTGCCAACCATCCCTTCGGCATTGGCGACGGCATTGCGGTGCTCTCGCTGGCGGAGCAGCTCGGGCGGCCTTTCCGGGTGATGATCCACAAGGATCTGCTCAGGATTCGCGAAATGGAACCCTATTCGCTGCCGATCGACTTTTCCGAGACCAAGGACGCGCTGAAGAACAATATGGCGGTGCGCCATGAAGCGGTGCGGCTGCTGAAGGAAGGTGTCACCATCGTGGTGTTCCCGGCCGGCGGTGTTGCCACCGCGCCGAAAGGGTTCGGCAGGGCGCGCGACCTGCCATGGAAGATGTTTCCCGCCCGCCTCGTCCAGGAAGCGAAGGCGTCGGTCGTTCCCATGCATTTTTCCGGGCAGAACGGCAGGCTGTTCCACTTGGTCAGCGGGCCGATGAACATGGCCGAGCGCGACGGCCGGGTGGCCAAATTCGTCGGCAAGGCCTCGTTGACATTGCGCACGTCGCTGCTCATCCGCGAATTCGCACGGCTGTCCGGCAAGGCGATCGACGTGCGCGTCGGCGATGTGCTGAGCTGGAGTGAGCTGGAGCCGCTGCGCGACCGCAAGGCATTGCTCGAGCGGCTTTACCGCGGCGTGTTCGACCTGGCGCCACAGCTGCCACGCCGCCGGATTCCCTTCCTGCCGGCACGGACAAAGCTAAAGCTGGCAGCCTGAAATCGGGGAATGGGCCGTAGAAGGCTAATCCGCGCCTTCTTCCGGGTCCATCGCCGCCGCTTCGGTGGCCAGAACCTCGATCTCCTGGTTCTGACCGGCCACGACCGTGAAATCCTTCTGGTAGATGCGGTCGCGGTTCTTGGCGATGATGGTGTAGTCGCCCTCGGCAAGCACCATCGAGGCGAAAGCGCCGACGGTTTCCTTGATCGGATCGCCGGATTCGTTGAGCAGCGACCAGGACGTGTCGGCAATCGCCTCGCCGCCGGTTTCGCGCACCAGCTTCATCGTGATCTCGGCGGCGTGATGCTCGACGGTGGCCTCGGTCAGCTTGCCGGCCTCGACGCGGATGTCGGAGCGGATCACCGCGTTGACCGCGCCATAGGTCGAGACGACGTGGTAGATGCCGGCATTGAGCCGCACGACGCTGTTGGGTTCGACGTCGGGAATGATCAGCGCGCGGTCGCCATTGGCCTCGGCGGTGCCCTCATAGATCGAGAAGCGCAGTTTTTTCGGGGGAATGCGCACGCCGCCGGACAGAACCGCGTCGAGCTTCAGGCCTCCGGCGTCGAGCACCAGGCTTTCCCGCTTGGCTTCCTTGCCGACAGTGATGCGCTTGGTGGCGCCGGCGCGGCCATAGGAGGCATGGACCAGATAGCTGCCAGGCTCGAGCTGGAAGACGGCACTGCCGCCATGCGCGGAGGCCACCATCGGCAATTTGCCGTTGACGGGTTCGGGCTTGAAGACACGCCAGACAAGGCCACGGGTGATGTCGGTGCCCTTGTCGGTCAGTTGGGCCGACAAAGTGATGGCGCCACCGCCGCCAAGCGCCAGCGGGGCTTCTGTCCTGGGCGTCGCATAGCTCGAAATCCCGGGAAGTTTCAGGTCGCTGACGCCGTCCTTTTCCTGCGCAGCAGCGAAGGAGACCGGCAGCAGGAACAGCGCGGCGCAGAGCCAAACCAGGAAAAGACGCAGTCGCCCCTCAAACATGCCTTGCGTTGAAGCCCATGGCGGTGGCAATTTCAAGGCTTAAGAGTCCGATCCACGACTCTTCAGCCCGGCGCTCGCGCGCCTTTGCCCGAGCCGCCCGAATTCCCAATGGTGCGCTTCAGCTCAAAACAGAGTGTCTAGGAGACTTGCGCCCATGGCGTCGCCGATCATCGACTTCCTGCTGACCCGAAATTCAGCACCGATTCCGGACCTCAAGGAGCCGGCACCCAGCGATGCCGATATCGCGACGATGATCGCCGCCGCCACGCGCGTGCCCGACCATGGCCGGCTCGAGCCCTGGCGCTTCATCCTCTATCGCGGCGATGTCCGCGTCGAGATCGGCAAGAAGCTCGCGGAGCTCGCCGAACAGCGGGAAGGGCCGTTGCCCGAGGGCCGCCGCAACCAGGAGCTGGCGCGCTTTTCCCGTGCGCCGCTGGTGATCGGCGTGGTGTCGGTGCCGAAAGAGAATCCCAAGATCCCGCAATGGGAAATGTTCCTGTCCGGCGGCATGGCGGCAATGAACCTGATGATTGCTGCCAATGCACTGGGCTATGGCACCAACATGATCAGCAACTGGTATTCCGACGTGCCGGAGGGCAGGGCAATCCTCGGACTGGCGCCGCGGGAGCGCGTCGTCGGCTTCATCCACATCGGCTCTTATGCCGGCCAGGCGCCGGAGCGGCCACGGCCCGATCCGGCCAAGCTCTTCGCCGATTACTCAGGACCCCGGGCGGGCTGAATGTTCTATGAGCCGTCCATGGGACACGGGTTGCCCACGATCCGTCGAAGGCGATCGTGGCGCCGCGCCCGGTCGGCTGGATATCGACGCTGAACAAGGCGGGCGAGATCAATCTCGCGCCATACTCTTTCTTCAATGCGGTTTCGACACGGCCTTTCATCGTCTGGTTCTCGTCGGAAGGAGAGAAGGACAGCGCCTCCTTTGCCCAGGAGACCGGCGAGTTCGTCGCCAACCTGGTCAGCCGCGATCTCGCGGAGAAGATGAACTACACGTCCGTCAACGCGCCGCCTGGCGTCAACGAGTTCGTCTATGCCGATCTCGCCATGGCGCCTTCGCGTCTCGTCAAGCCGCCCCGTGTGGCGGCAGCGCCCGCCGCGCTGGAATGCCGGGTGACGGAAGTCTTCCGCCCAAGGGCGTTGGACGGAACGCCAACCAGCGCCGTCGTCGTTGCCGGCGAGGTCAGGCGGAAATGCCTGCCGCCCTCGCGCGTGCAAGCAGCCTTTCGGCCAGCCGCAGATGCGGGCGGTCGTACATCTTGCCGTCGATACCGACGACGCCGGGATTGCCGACCGCCTCGAACGCCGCGACGATTGCCGCCGATTGCTCGACCGCCTCGGCGGAGGGCGTGAAGGCCGCATTGATGACCGGTACCTGGTCGGGATGGATCGCCATCTTGCCGGTGAAGCCGTCTCGCTCGGCCTCGGCGCATTCCGTGGCGAATGCCGCCATGTCGCGAAAATTCGGGAACACTGTGTCGATCGCGGCGACCTCTGCGGCTCCGGCCGCCAGGATAGTCGTCAGGCGGGCGTGGCGGAACACGTCGGTGTAACGGCCCTGCTCGTCGCGGGTGGAGCGCGCGCCGATCGCCGCCGACAGGTCTTCCGCGCCCCAGGTCAGACCGGCGAGCCGCGCGCTTGCGCCGGCATAGGTCGCCGCGGCGAGTATTCCTGTCGGGGTTTCGGTGATGATCGGCAGGATCCTGATCGAGCCGTCGGGCAGGCCGTTCTCCGCCTCCCGAACCCTGAGCTTTGCCGAGAGGTGCTGCACATCCTGGCCGCTGTTGGATTTGGGCAGCATGATGCCGTCCGGCTTTGCCGCAACGAGCGCGGCGAGATCGTCGTCGGTCAATCCGGTCGAAAGGTCGTTGACCCTGACATAGATGGCCGAGGTGGTTTGCCCCCTGCGTTCGACGATAAAGCGTGCGGCGACCGCGCGCGCCGTAGCCTTGTTCTGCGGCGCCACGGAATCCTCGAGATCGACGATCACCACGTCGGCGCCGGCGCCGAAACCCTTTTCCAGCTTGCGTTCGGAATCGCCGGGAACGAACAGCAGCGAACGCATCAGGCGGCCTTCTTCAGCATCATCGCTTGCCTGGTGCATTTGGCGACGAGGTCGCCATGCTGATTGTAGGCGCGGTGCTCGAATTCGACGATGCCGCGATCGGGTTTCGACTTGGACTCGCGCACCGAGACGACCGAGGTTTCGACACGGATGGTGTCGCCGTGAAAGACCGGATGCGGAAACACGGTTTCCTTCATGCCGAGATTGGCGACCGTCGTGCCGACCGTGATGTCATTGACTGAAATGCCGATCATCAGGCCGAGCGTGAACAGCGAGTTGACCAGCGGCTTGCCCCATTCGCTCTTGGCGGCGAAGTCGAAATCGATATGCAGCGGCTGCGGATTCAGCGTCATCACCGAAAACAGCATGTTGTCGCTCTCGGTGACGGTCTTGCGCAGCGTGTGCTGGAAGACGTGGCCGACGACGAATTCCTCGAGATATAGCCCGGCCATTTGCTGTCTCCTCCGCTGTCCGACGGTTGATAAGCGCTGCATTCGGCAGTCGCAAGCCAGTTAATGAACATGGTGAACCGTTCGTAAACCATTTCTGCCTACCGTCTCACCGGGGCCGGAAATCTTCTGGCAAGGGGCATTAGCAGGCGGGCATGGTTGTTGTTTCGCATTTCCTGAAGTGGATCTACACGGCCAGGGTGTCCGAGCGTGCCGCCGCGGCCAACGCGCTGGCCCGGGCTTATGTCAATTCCGAATTGCCGTTCGAGGATCGCTGCGCCGCGGAGGCCGCGCTGACGCTGCTGCTCGACGATGCATCGTCGAAAGTGCGGCTGGCAATGGCCGAAGCGCTTTCCATGAGCCACCACGCGCCGCTGCAGATCATCAGCGCGCTGGCTTCCGACCAGCCCGAGGTCGCCGGTGTCGTGCTGGCGCGCTCGCCGCTGCTCACCGACGCCGATCTGATCAACCGCGTGGCGGCGAGCCAGAAGGCAACGCAGAAGCTGATCGCGGACCGTCCGCTCGTCTCGATGGCACTGTCGGCGGCCATTGCCGAGATTGGCGAGGCGGAAGCCTGCGCGGTGCTGCTGGCCAACAGTGGCGCCCACATTGCTTCCCTCAGTTTCCGCCGCATGGCGGAACGCCACGGGCATCTGCCTCTGGTGCGCGAGGCGCTGATATCGGATGCACGCCTGCCTGCCGACTGCCGGCATATGCTGCTGATCAAGCTTGGCGAAACATTGAAGACATCGCCACTGGTCATGGCATTGATGGGCGCCGCGCGTGCCGACCGCGTCATGCGGGATGCCTGCGTCAAAGCATCGGTGACGCTGATCGAGGGCACGCGCCAGGAAGAACACGCGGCGTTGATCGAGCATCTCAGGCTGCGCGGCGATCTCACCGCAAGCTTCCTCATCCGCACCATCGCGCATGGCAAGGTCGATTTCTTCGGCTCGACTCTGGTGGCACTCGGCCAGCAGTCTGAACAGCGCGTGAGAGCGCTGTTGGCGGGCGGGCACGATGTCGCCTTGCAAGCCTTGTTTCGCAGCGCCGGCCTTGCCGCCGCCACGCATGCGATCATCCTGCGCGCGCTGAAAATCTGGCGGGAAGTCGCCAATGGCAAGCGCGTTGCCGGCGTGCAGGAAGTCAGCTGGCTGATGCTCAAGGAATTGGGTGGGCAATCGGCGGAAGGCGATCTCGCCGCTTTGGTCAAGTCGATCCATCTTGACGCCCTGCGCGAGAATGCACGCGGCCATGCGCTGGCGATCGCCGCGGCCTAGCCTTTATCCCTGGCGAAGAAATCCGGGAAATCCTCCATCGCCGCGGCGATAATGCGCAGTGATGCCGCGATCTGCAGCGCGTCGCTGTTGGCGTTCCGCTGGGCTATGCCCGCCGCATATTGCCGGACCACGGCGACAGTCGCTGTCTGCGGGTCACCTGGCGCGCGGAAAAGCAGCTCGCGCGCCAGCCCTCTCAGGAAGTTGGCGACCGAAAGCGCGGCGTCGGGTGGGATGGCGTGGTTCTGGCTTGCGCTGCGCAACCGCAGGATTTCCAGACCGACCGTGACCGCGGCGACGCCGCCACCCAGAACTGCTTCGCCCTTCCTGCCGGAATTCTGCACCAGCGGCATCAACTGGTTGACCCGGTCATAGGCGAGACTCTCGAAGGCCGATCGCCTCGGCACGCGCTCGTGCAGGCAAAGCCGGGCCAGATCCTCGCGCATGGCCCGCACGATGCGGTTGGCCGCGAGCCACGGGTCGGCGGGGAGCACGACGATGAAGACCCCGATCGCCAGCAGGATGCCGACCAGGATCGATGCCGAGCCGGCAAGGAAGGGGCCAGGGGCATAGGTCATCGCCTGATGCGGACTGAGGAAGGCGAGAAAATTGATGGCGAAGGCGGTCGCCACGCCGACATAGCGCGGATTGGCCATGGCGAGCGCCGCCGGCACCAATATGGGAACGACAAAAAGCGTGAACCAGCCGAAACCGGGCAGCGCGGGGAGCGCGATCTGGCCGACGAGAAAGGCAAACGGCAACGCGAGCAAGGTGCCCTTGAAGAAGCCCCAGGATACCTGCACGGGGTCGGGGCGGGCGGCAAACAGGCTCGATACGACGGCAACCAGAATGACGGTGCCGGCCGCTTCCGACCATTTCGTCGTCAGCCAGAATGCGGCGACCAGCAATGTGGCAAGGGCCGCGCGGACGGCGTTACGCGCGGCGCCGGGATAGTCGCGATGCACCACAAGGGCGGGTTGCCGGCTGGCGCGGCCTTGACGGCGCGCGGCTGGCGAGCGCAGCGCGTCCAGACCACGCAGCACCTGCTTCAGCGCCTCGGCGAAATCGGCGGCGATGGTGAGGCGGGTGATGGTGCCGACCCTGTCGTCACCCTGGTCGACCGGGGCATCGGGCATTTGCCTGGCCTTGGCCGAGATCGCGTCGAGCCGTGCCACCCAGGGCGCGGTATCATCCAAGGCGCCGGGTTTGGCCGCCAGTTCACCGACAAGCACTTGCAATTCCGAGCGTACCGGAATGAGCGCGGCGTTCTTTGGAGCAGCGTGTGAATGCAGCGCACGTGCGGCCGAGAGCGCCGAGAGCAGTTGTCCTATGGTGCGCCGGACCGGATGGGCGCGGGGCGCGAAGCTCGGCGCCTCGAGCCTGGCATAGGCGCGCATCTCGCCAAGCGTCTGGGTGTCGGCGACAAGCTTGCGGTGCAGTCCGATGAGCGTTGCCCGATCGCCGCCGGAGAACGCACCGCCGGCATAGATGGCGAGGTCGAGAATGCAGCGTTTCAGCCGCGAGATGATGGCGTCACTAGCCAGTTTCGGCAGGATCAGCCGGCTGGTCAGGCCGGCGCAGACGATACCGAGTATGATCTCGGCGCAGCGCGCGACTGCAAGATCGACGACAAGGTGCGGTTGCCCGAAGGCGGGCAGGCCGATGATCATGGCCGTGTAGCCAGCCAGGGCCGCGCCATAGGCTTCCGGGTTGCGCAGCAGCGAGGAGACGAAGGTGCAGATGCCGATCCAGACGGCCAGCACCGTCACCAGCACCCAGGGGCCGGTACCAAAGATCGTGGTGATGCCAATCGCGGCGACGCCGCCGGCGAGCGTGCCGAGCAGGCGATAAAAACCCTTCGCCAGCACCATGCCGGCAACCGGCTGGGCGACGATGAATACCGTCATCATCGCCCATTGCGGGTGATCGAGCCGCAGCGCATAGGCGGCGAGGAGCGCGATAAGGCCGGCCGAAACGGTGCGCAGGGCGAAAATCCAGTCCGAGCGCGTCGGCTGTGTCAGCCCGGCCAAGCTTGTCTCGAAATAAGCTTTCAGCCGTGCCCGGGTCACATGCTCGTCTCCGCAACTGGAGCCCGTGTTATGGACCGGGTGGCGCTCAGATATCCAGCACTTCCGTCTCCGCGAATTCGGCACGCTCCTGGATGAAGCGGAAGCGGGCTTCCGGCTTGGTGCCCATCAGCGCGTCGACCGCGTCCTTGGTCGCGGCCTCGGCGTCGATCACGTCGACCCTGAGCAGCGTGCGCTTCCTCGGGTCCATGGTGGTCTCCTTGAGCTGCGAGGCCATCATTTCGCCCAAGCCCTTGAAGCGGCCAAGCTCCACCTTGCCGCGTCCGGTGAATTCGGTGCGCAGGAGCTCGTCCTTGTGCGCGTCGTCGCGGGCATAGGCGACCTTGCCGCCTTGCCTGATCGAGTAAAGCGGCGGCACCGCCAGATAGAGGTGGCCGCCACGCACCAGCGCCGGCATTTCCTGGTAGAAGAAGGTGATCAGCAGCGAGGCGATGTGGGCACCGTCGACGTCGGCGTCGGTCATGATGATGACGCGGTCATAGCGCAAATCCTCGTCGCGGTACTTCGAGCGTGTGCCGCAGCCAAGCGCCTGGATCAGGTCCGATATCTGCTGATTGGCGGCGAGCTTGTCGTTGCCGGCGCTGGCCACGTTGAGGATCTTGCCACGCAGCGGCAATACGGCCTGGCTGGCACGGTCGCGCGCCTGTTTGGCCGAGCCGCCAGCCGAGTCGCCTTCGACGATGAACAGTTCGGCACCCGCGGCCGCGTTCTGCGTGCAGTCGGCGAGCTTGCCCGGCAGGCGCAATTTGCGCACCGCGCTCTTGCGCGACACTTCCTTTTCCTGGCGCCGGCGCACCCGCTCGTCGGCACGCGCGATCACCCATTCCAAGAGCTTCGAGGCTTCCTGTGGATTGTCGGCCAGCCAATGGTCGAACGGATCGCGGATCGCGGTCTCGACAATGCGGATCGCCTCGATCGTCGCCAGCCTGTCCTTGGTCTGGCCGACGAACTCAGGCTCGCGGATGAACACCGACAGCATGCCCGCCGCCGAGATCATGACGTCTTCGGAGGTGACGATCGAGGCGCGCTTGTTGCCGACAAGATCGGCATAGGCGCGCAAGCCCCGGGTCAGCACGTTGCGGAAGCCGGCCTCGTGGGTGCCGCCTTCGCCGGTCGGGATGGTGTTGCAGTAGGAATTGATGAAGCCGTCGCCGCCGAACCACGTCACCGCCCATTCGAGCGAGCCATGGCCGCCTTGCTTTTCGCTTTTTCCCGCGAAGATTTCGCGGGTGACCTGAAAGTCGTCGCCGAGCGATGCCTTTAGATAGTCCTTCAGGCCGCCAGGAAAATGGAACTCCGCCTTGGGCGGCGTCTGGTCCTTTTCCTTGATCAGCGAGGGATCGCAGGTCCAGCGGATTTCCACGCCACCGAACAGATAGGCTTTCGAGCGCGTCATGCGATAGAGCCGCGCCGGTTCGAACGCCGCGCCCTTGCCGAAGATCTGCTCGTCGGGATGGAAGCGGATTTTCGTTCCGCGCCGGTTGTGGATCTCGCCAAGCTGCTCCAGGCCACTTACCGGAATGCCGCGCGAAAAGCGCTGGCGGTAGAGCTGGCGGCCACGCGCGACCTCGACCTCGAGATGATCCGACAGCGCGTTGACCACGGAAACGCCGACGCCATGCAGACCGCCGGAGGTTTCATAGACCTTTGAGTCGAATTTGCCGCCCGAATGCAGCGTCGTCATGATGACTTCGAGCGCCGGCTTCTTGAATTTCGGATGCGGGTCGACCGGGATGCCGCGGCCATTGTCGGTAACGGTCAGAAACCCGTCGGCCGAAAGCTCGACATCGATGAAGGTGGCATGGCCGGCAACCGCCTCGTCCATCGAATTGTCGATGACCTCGGCGAACAGATGGTGCATCGCCTTGTCGTCGGTACCGCCAATATACATGCCTGGCCGGCGACGCACCGGCTCCAGGCCCTCGAGCACCTCGATATCGGCGGCGCTGTAACCCTCGCTGCCATCCTTGGTCGCTGGCGTGCGCTTGGCCGCAGCCTGCACAAGGGGATCCGCCGGGCGCGCCGGTGTGCGAACCGGCTGCGGCTGCTTGTCCATGTTGCCGAAGAGATCGTTGTTGTCGTCCATGCCTGCCATAGGGTCCGGTGCTGCGAATCACCCGCCGATACTGCCACGCTTTTCAGCGCCAAGCGACGGAGGTTCCTGTTACGTTCGGGGATTGACCCCTCTTACCTTAAAACCATTCGATAACCAAGCGGGCGGAAATAGGTCCGATACCGCTGGCCGGGATTCCTGTTTCTTTAACAAAGCGGCCTAGCGTGAGCCCAACATAACAAGAAACGACGGGCATCAGGGGTTTCGGCGTGAGGGGCAAGGCCATAACGATGATCGGCATCGCCGCCGTTTTCGGCGCGATATCGATCTTTGCCGCGGATTTCTGGGTCAAAAGCCAGGCCAGGGCCGACGCCGAGGAGAAGACGGCGTCGATCGCTGCTCCGGCTCCGCCAAGGATCGAGTTCAAGACCATCGTGGTGGCGAGCGCGCCGTTGCGCTACGGCATGGAAATCGACCGTGCAAAGCTGATCGAAATCCCGTGGCCGCAGGATTCCCTGCCGCAGGGTGCTTTTGCCACCATCGACGGGTTGCTTGGCGAAGGCAGCCGCGTCGTGCTGTCGCCGATCGAGGTCAACGAACCCGTGTTGCTGACCAAGTTGTCGGGGCCAAACGGCCGCGCGACGCTCTCCAACATGCTGACGCCGGGCATGCGCGCGGTCACCATCCGCACCGACGAGATTGCCGGTGTCGGCGGCTTCGTCACGCCGGGCGACCGCGTCGATGTCGTGCTGACGCGCGATGCCGGCGAAATCCAGGAGGTCGCCAAGAATGCGCAAGGGGCGGCCGGTTCGACCATCACGTCCGAGATCGTGGTTGCGGACGCCAAGGTGCTGAGCGTCGGGCAGGGCGCCGACGAGCGCCAGACCGCGCCGCAGGTGGCCAATTCCGTGACCATCGAGGTGACGACCGAGGGCGCGCAGAAAGTGGCGCTTGCCCGCACCGTCGGCACGCTGTCGCTGTCGCTGCGCTCAGCCAGCGAAGGCGGCGACGGCAAGAATGGCGTCACCACCATCTCTTCCTTCGGCGGATCGGTAGCGGCCAAGGCTCAGGCCGCGGCCGGCTCCTTGTTCGATGCAGTGACCAAGGAGCCGGAGAAGCCGAAATTCAAGACGGTCATCGTGACGCGCGGCACGAAGGCCGAGGAATATCAGGTTCCTGCGCGGGACCAGAAGTAAAGGCCGGTGGGGACCGGTCGGGACGGGGCAATGTTGATGCGTACCCTATATCGAATGGCAGGCCGGTTGCGCTTCGTGCGCACCCTGGGGATGGCGGTTGCCCTGGCTGCAAGCGGGATGCTTGGCTTGCCCGGCGCGGCCAGGGCAGGCAATGACGTCGTCTATGTCTCGGCGACCAAGAATGCGTCGATCAAGGTCGCCAAGGGGAAGCCCAGGACGATCGTGACGAGCGCCGCTTTCTACCAGATCGTCATCGGCGATCCGGAGATCGCCAACGTCAATCCGCTGACCGACAAATCCTTCTATGTGCTGGGCAACAATCTCGGTACGACCGGCATCGCTTTGTTCGACGAGAACAAGCAGCTTGTCGGCACCGTCGACATCGAGGTGACGCTCGACACGGATCAACTGGCCAGCACAATACGCGCCAGCGTGCCGGACGCCAAGATCAAGGTCGGTTCGGCCAATGGCCGTGTCGTGCTGTCGGGCGAGGCGGATGACGCTGTCGCCGCGGACAAGGCAAGCAAGATCGCCAGCCGCTTTTCCGGCAATGAAGAAGTGATCAACTCCGTCAACATCTCGTCCTCGCAGCAGGTCCAGCTCAACGTCCGTTTTGTCGAGATCAATCGCCAGGCAAGCCAGGATCTCGGCGCCAAATACAGCGCCAATTTCGCCTACGGCATTGGTGGACGCGACGTCACCATCGCTCCGGGAACCGTGCCGCCGGCTGGAACCGGAGAGATCATCGGCCGGCTGTTGTCGAACGGCGTGTCGATCGATGTCGCGATCAAGGCGCTGGAAGAGCGCGGCCTCGCCCGCCGGCTGGCCGAGCCGAACCTGATTGCCCGTTCCGGCGAGACGGCGAGCTTCCTCGCCGGCGGCGAATTTCCGATCCCGGTTTCCGAGGACAACGGCAAGATCTCCGTCAGCTACAAGAAGTACGGCGTCAGCCTCGACTTCACGCCGACTGTGCTCAAGGATGGGCTGGTCAGCCTCGACATCGCGCCGGAAGTGTCCTCGATCGACGCGTCGGCATCCTACAACATCGGCACCATCTCCGTGCCCGGTTTCATCGTGCGCCGCGCCAAGACCTCTGTCGACCTGAAGAACGGCCAGAGCTTCATGATCGCGGGGCTGCTGCAGTCGCAGAACGACATCACCACATCGCGCATTCCCGGCCTCGGCAAGATGCCCGTGCTTGGACCGCTGTTCTCGTCGAAGTCCTACCAGCGCCGCGAGACCGATCTGGTCATCATCGTCACGCCCTATCTGGTCAAGCCGGTCGACCCATCGAAGAAGATGGCCGAGCCGACCGACGGCACGCAGCCGGCCAGCAACGTCGACTATTTCCTCAACAACACCGAGGAAGTGAAGGCATCGGACACCGGTCGCGCGCTGGCGCTGGCTGATGGCAGTGCCGCACGAGCCACTCCCGCCACCACGGTCGGGCATTTCCTCGACCTGCCGAAGGACTGAAGTGCCATGCGTCTGATCCTGAGATCGAGCATCGCCTTGCTTTTGGCCGGCTTCGCCGCCGGCTGCACCAGCGACGACTATGTGCGCAGTGAAGGGCTGACGACCGGGGCCGGTAACGCCCAGGCCGCCAATACCGTCATGCAGATGGTCGATCCTTGGAAGTACGGTGTCCAGAACACCAGGCTTCTCGTGCCTGCCAAGCGTGGCGATGCCGGACCCGTCACCCCCGATCAGGCCGCCGCGTCGAAGGCGTCGCAGACGACCACGGGCAACTGACCCCAAAGGGCGATCGAGCCCACAGGCTGATAAAAATGGCAAACGGCATCAAGACCCGGAAAATCCTGCTCGTATCGACGGACAGGACCTTCGTGCAGGACACGCGGACGGCATTCGCCGCCTCCGAGATCATCCAGCTCTCGGCGGTGGAGAAGAGTGTCACCGAGTTGCGTGGCGAGATCCAGGAGGCCGATTTCGGCGCCATCATCGTCGACATGGACGCGGCCAGGCTGGAGGAGGTCGAGTCGCTGCAGCGCATCATGCGCCGGCTGGAGGGCAAGACACCGGTTGTCGTCGTCACCCAGGAGTTCAACGCAGCCGCGGTGCGCATCCTGGTGCAGCTCAAGGTCGCCGATTTCCTGGTCAAGCCAATCACAACGGCAGACCTGGTGCGCTCGGTGGTGCGGGCGTTGCAGGGGCCGGGACGGGAGGAAAACACCGAGTCGCAGATCTACACCTTCATGCCTGCCGCCGGCGGCGTCGGTACAACGACGCTGGCGCTGCAGACCGCCTTCCAGCTGCATCATTCGGTGACGCGTGGCGCCTCGACCTGCGTGGTCGATCTCAATTTCCAGCAGGGCGCCTGTGCCGAATATCTCGACCTCGAACCACGTTTCGACATCACCGAGATCGAAAACCAGCCCGAACGCCTCGACCGGCAGTTGCTCGACGTGATGCTGTCAAAGCACGCCAGCGGTCTGTGCGTGCTGGCCGCGCCGACCCACCCGGCGGAGATGCGCTCGTTCAAGACCGATGTCGTGGTACGCATGCTGGACCTCGTCTCGGCCTATTTCGACAATGTGGTCATCGACATGCCGCGCACCTGGTTTCCCTGGACGGAGACCGTGCTGCTCGGCTCCAACAAGCTCTATATCGTCGCCGAGATGACCGTGCCGTGCCTGCGCCACACGCAAAGGCTGATCCAGGCTGTCTATGAGACCGCCGGCAAGGAAGTGAAGCCGAACGTCATCGTCAACCGCTTCGAGCAGAAGATGTTCGACAACGGCATCAAGCAGGCCGACGTCCAGGAGATCCTTGGCGAGCATTTCGTCGGCGGCATCGCCAACAACTACCGGCTGGTGCGCGAGGCGGTCGACCGCGGCGTGCCGCTGCACGAAATCGACCCCAATGCCAATGTCGTCAACGACCTGAAGAGGATCATTCTTCCGGAGGAGGCAGCCGCGACCGGAGCCAAGTCGAAGTCGCTATTCGGTCTCGGGAAGGACTTCTTGAGGAGGAAGGCCGGATGACCAGCCGTTTTTCAACCCTGCAGAACCGTGACGCACGGCCGCAGCGTCCGGCAGAATCAGCCCCGGTCGCGCATCATGCTGTCGTCATCCCGACCAGCCGAAAGGCCTTGCCGGCAAAGCCTGATATCGCACCGGCAAAGAACGCCAACAAGGTGCTCGATGCGCGCGTCCGCATTCACCGCATGCTGCTCGAGGAGATCAACCTCGTGGCGCTGGAGCGTTTGCCCAAGGAGGAGATGCGCCGGCAGGTGCATGATTTCGTTTCTGAAAAGACCCGCCAGGAGCGGATGGCGATCAACACCGTCGAATTAGAGGCGCTGGTCGACGATATCGTCGACGAGATGGTCGGCCTCGGTCCGCTCGAGCCGCTGCTCAAGGATCCGGACATCAACGACATCCTGATCAACGGTCACCAGAACTGCTTCATCGAAAAGAAGGGCAAGCTGCAGCAGGTCCATATCCCGTTCAAGGATGAGGCGCATCTGCTTAGAATCATTAACAAGATCGTCGCCGCGGTCGGCCGCCGCGTCGATGAATCGCAGCCGATGGTCGATGCGCGCATGCTTGACGGCTCGCGCTTCAACGCGGCCATCCGCCCGGTCGGCGTCGACGGGCCGCTGGTGTCGATCCGCAAATTCTCCAAGAACAAGCTCGGCCTTCACAAGCTGGTCGAATTCGGCGCCATCACGCAGAACATGGCTGAAGTGCTGGCGGCGGCGGTTCACGCCCGCAAGACGACGATCATTTCGGGCGGCACCGGTACCGGCAAGACGACGATGCTGAACGCGCTGTCGGCCTTCATCCCCGAGGACGAGCGGTTGATCACCATCGAGGACGCGGCCGAACTTCAGCTGCAGCAGCCGCATGTCGCGCGCATGGAGACACGTCCCGCCAACATCGAGGGCCATGGCGAACTGAAGCAGCGCGATCTCGTCAAGAACGCGCTGCGCATGCGCCCAGACCGCGTCATCCTCGGCGAGTGCCGCGGCGAGGAGGCCTTCGACATGCTGCAAGCGATGAACACCGGCCATGAGGGGTCGATGGCGACCATCCATGCCAACACGCCGCGCGATGCCATTTCGCGCCTCGAACAGATGCTGGGCATGACCGGTATGCCGATGACGGTGCAGTCGATCCGCAGCCAGATCGCCAGCGCCATCGATATCATCGTCCAACTGACCCGGCTTTCCGACGGCAAGCGCAAGGTGACGAGCGTCGCCGAGGTAACCGGCATGGAAGGCGACGTCATCCAGATGCAGGAGATTTTCCGCTTCGTGCGCACCGGCATGGACGCCGATGGCGGGATTCTCGGCTATTACGAGGCGACCGGCATCCGGCCGCGTTTCCTGGAAGATCTGCGCGCCATGGGCATCGAGTTTCCCGGACGCTATTTCGAACCCGGCCGACCGCAGGAGTAACCAGGGTGTTCGACGGGCTGAGCGCGATCTATGTCGTCTATGCCGGGGCAGCAGTCACCGGCATCATGATCGCCGAGGCCTGCTATCTCCTCTACGCTGGCCGCAGCGACAAGCGCACCGCCATCAACCGGCGCATGAAGCTGCAGGAGAACAAGATCAGCCAGGAGCAGGTGCTGATCCAGCTGCGCAAGGAACGGGGTCTCGATGCAGGCACCTCGTTGTTCTCGCCGGACCGGTTCCGTGCCCTGCGCACGCAGTCGGGCATGATCATGCCGCTGTCGAGATTCCTGATGATCACCTCGGGCGTGGCGCTGGCCATGGCCCTGGTCGCCATCTGGCATGGCTTGCCGCTTTTGATGGGGATTGTCCTGTTCGTGGTGCTGGTGCCGCTGTTGCCGGTGGTGGTGATGCGCTTCAAGCGCAAGCGCCGGCTCAAGCGCTTCGGCATGCAACTGCCGGAGGCGCTGGAGCTGATAACACGCGGCCTCAAGGCCGGTCATCCCGTGCCGGTGGCCATTGCCATGGTGTCGCGCGAGATGCCCGATCCGATCGGCACCGAATTCGGCGTCATCGCCGATGAGGTCACCTATGGTTCCGACCTGGTCTCGGCGCTGAATTCGCTGTTCGACAGGGTCGGCCATGAGGATCTGCCGCTGTTCATCACCGCCGTCTCGATCCAGTCCAGTTCGGGCGGCAATCTGCGCGAGATCCTCGACGGTCTGGCGTTGACGATCCGCGAGCGCGGCAAGCTGCGCCGCAAGGTGCGCGCCATCTCGACCGAAGGCCGCATGTCGGCCTATATCCTGACGGCGATACCGGCACTTTTGTTTGCCGCCATCATGGCGCTGATGCCGGGCTTCTACCGCGATGTCTGGGACGAGCCGAAAACCTGGTACCTGATCGGCGGCTCGGTGACGTGGCTGATGCTGGGCAATCTGATGATGTTCAAGATGTCGAATTTCAGGTTCTGACATGCAGGGCCTCATCGAGTTCCTCGCCTCGCTTGCTCCGACCTCGTTGATGCCGGTGGCCGTCCTGTTGCTGGCCCTGGGCACCGGTGCGGTGGCCTGGCCGATGGTGGCGGCGAAGGGCGATCGCAACGAAGTGAAGCGCCGGCTCAAGGTCGACCATGGTCCCGCGGCCGCGAAACCCGAGCCGCTGCAGAAGAAGAACGCCAATGTCGTGCGCGAGAAGGCGGTGAGGCGGGCACAGGAATTCTACGCCAAGAGCGATCCCGAAAATGTCGCCCGGTTGCGCATGAAGCTGATCCAGGCCGGCTATATGGAGCCGCGCGCCGTCGGCACGTTCTTCATCATACGCTTCTCGGCGCTGGTCGGCGCCGCGATCGGAGCGTTTGTCCTGAACCAATGGTTGGCCAATGCCGACGCGACGATGGCCAGCCGTTGGGCGTTCGTGATCCTGTCGGGCGTGGCCGGCTATTTCCTTCCTGGCCTTGTGCTGACCCAGAAGGTGCGGGAGAAGATGCGCGAATATCGCAACGGCTTTCCCGACTTCATGGACCTGATGATCGTCTGCTCGGATGCCGGCATGAGCATGGAAGCCGGCATCGAGCGTGTCTCCAAGGAACTCGCCAAGACCTATCCCGCGCTCAGCCAGAACCTGCAGCTGGTGTCGCTGGAACTGCGGGCAGGGCGCAGCCTCGACGATGCGCTGAAGGCGCTCGCCGACCGCCTCAGCCTGGACGAGGTCCGCTCCTTCGCCACGCTCCTGCAGCAGTCGAAGGAACTCGGCACCAGCCTGTCGGGCGCACTGCGCGTCTTCTCCGACGAAATGCGCCACAAGCGCATGTCGCTGGCCGAGGAAAAAGCGCACGCTCTGCCGGCCAAGATGTCGATACCGGTGACGGTGTGCATCCTGCCGGTGGTCCTGATGATCGCGGTCATCCCCATCATCGTGAAGATGACGGGTAGCCACTAGCCAATATTGATACCCTGGATCCTGGGCCGGCTACGCATCATCCGGCCCGAACGCGGCCTTGCGACGTGAGAACCCCATGCGAATAGTGTTGTGTGCCCTCGCTCTCGCCGCCGCCAGCCTGTGGCCGGCGCAGGCCGCGGCCGACGATTGCGGCGATGCCGCCTCGCTTTTGCGGCAGGCTTATCCCAAGGTCCAGAAAAGCGCCGACGGCCGCTCGTTCACGCTCGAACCGCATACCAGCATCCCTCTCGCGGTCCCGCAGGACGGTATGCCGGGCCTGGTCTGCAAGGTCTGGCCAGCGCATAACGATCTGCTGCTGGTCGCGGTGCCGCTGATCGACAGCGTCCAATCCGTCGACGGCCAGCATGTTGGCGACATCGAACTTCTGGTCGTCGACAGGAAGACCCTGCAGGTTCGCCAGCGCCTGCTCCAGCCCAGGCTGATGAACGACGATGCCGTCGCCATCCGCGGCATCGAATTCGACACCGGCCGCTATGGGCTGGCGCCCGGTGTCACCGCCTTCGGCCTGCGCATCGACATGGCCAACCATTCGCAGCCCAATCCGTTCAACGAAACCGACCTGCGGCTCTACGCCATCGCCGGCAACGCGCTGCGCGCGGTGCTCGATGGGCTCGTAGTGGCCGGCTTTGGCGGCGAAGGCGACACCAATTGCGCGGGATCGTTTCATTCGAGCCAGGTGAGCCTGGCGATGAGCCCGAAGATCCATCGCGGCTACCACGACATCATCGCGGTCGAGCGGCAGGATACCGACGAACCGTTCCCCGACAAGGATGGCGAGTGCCAGTCGCATCCCGGCAAGTCGGTGAGCCGGACCCACCGGCTGCGCTATGACGGCAGCCGTTATCCGGTTCCGGCGGCGCTCAAGGCAATGGACCCGCCGTAAGAAGGGGGTTCGCACCTGCTCGCGGCGTTGCGGCCAGTGGTTAATGGTCGGTATTGCGGAAACCAAATCTTAGGGGCATTTCGGCACCGAAGCTTAATCGCTGTGCTGTAGTGTCTTTCCCTGAAGAACGACCCGACAAATCGGGCGACGGGGCAGGGCATGCGTCAGACAAAATTTGCGGCGGTGGCCACGATGGCGGCCGTCTTGATGATCACCGGGTGCACGACGAACAACAACGTCGACACGACCAAGACCACCGCGATCCAGCCGGCCGCCAGGGATGTCGATACGTCCGATCTGGCGCAAGGCAAGGCGCAGTTTCGCGATGCGAATTACGGCCTCGCCGAACAGCATTTCCGCAAGGCCGTCGAGCTGAAGGCCGACAATGCGGAGGCCTGGATGGGGCTCGCCGCCTCCTATGACGAACTCGGCCGCTTCGATTTTGCCGACCGCGCCTACGGCCAGCTCCTGAAGGTCGCCGGCCGCAAACCGCAGATCGTCAACAATATGGGTTATTCGCAACTGCTGCGCGGCAACAAGAAGAAGGCCAGGGCACTGCTGCTGGAGGCGAAGGCCGGCATGGCCGACCCCACGGTCGTCAACGCCAATCTGGCGCTGCTCAACAAGGGTTGATGCCGTCCTCGTGCCGGCCAAGGGTACGGTTTCGGGACAGGTGGCATCGACGCTTTGTAAACCCTAACCGCAGCTTCGGTCGAAAGATCGGCTTAAAGCCATGATCGAGGGCTGCCGCTGACCTAGAATGCGGCTAACCGCCGACGCTCGAGAGGCCCCCGCCCGAAATGCTGGATTTCAGTTCGCTCCTGCTCGCGGCCGCGCTGTCGGGCACCTGTCTGGCCGTTACCATGTTTGCAATCTGGTTCACCGCGCCGCGGGCGCGTTTCGTGCTGACGGTGGCGTGCGGCATTCTCGTCCTCGTCGCGCATGTGATCCTGTTCTGGCGATACACCAAGGAGCCGGATCCGTTGCTTTGCCAGATCGCGCTGGCGCTGCTCAGCCTGGGCTTCCTGATCCTCTGCATTTCTGCCATGCAGTATCTTGGCGTGCCGGACCACAGGCGTGCGGTCGTGCCGACCCTTGCCGCCATGGCAATCTGCGCGGCCTTGACCTTCCTCGGCCTTGACGGTGTCGGCTTCATCGTCACCTACGCGACGGTGACCGTACTGCTGTCGACGATCGGGGCCATGTTCTGGGTCAATGGCAGTCATGATCGCCGCATCCTGCTGGTGGTCTCGTTCCTGAGCGGCACCTGTGCGCTGTCGTTTGCCCTTTGCGGCATGGTTCTGCTGGCCAAGGCGCAATGGACGCTCGGCGTTGCCCCCGACAATTGGGCCGAACGTCTGAATTCCGTCGTGGCGGTGGCCTGCATGACCGGCCTCGGCGCCTTGACGCTCTCGCTGCATCATCTGCAGGCACAGATCGAGCTGAAGGCCGAGACGATGACCGATCCATTGACCGGGCTGATGAACCGTCGTGGGTTGACGTCGCTCCACGGCGAGCGGTCCTTCGGTCCCTTCACGGCGATCGTCATGTTCGACCTCGATCACTTCAAGAGGACGAACGACATATACGGTCATCCCATAGGGGATCAGGTCCTGTGCCGCTTCGCCGCCGTCATCCGGAAATATGCCAGGACCGGCGTCGACGCCTTTCGACTTGGCGGCGAGGAGTTCGCCGTCGTCATGTCGCGGATGACGGAAGAGCGGGCCTATGATCTCGCCAGCAAGATTGGCGTGGCCTTCGGCACCGAAATCGTTGCCAGTCCGCTCGGTCCATTGCGTAGCACGGTCAGCGGCGGAATCGGCTTTGGCGGCACCGACGGCAGCAGCCTCGACGAAGTGCTGGCCGAGGCGGACGCCGCGCTCTACGCGGCCAAGCGCGCCGGCCGAAATTGCGTCATCAGCCGCAAGAGGATGGGCAAGGCCGAACCGGTCGAGCCGGCCTTGCGCTCAGCTTAGGCCGAGAGACCGCTATTCGGCCGCTCCCAGATAATCCGACAGCGGCGGGCAGGAGCAGACCAGGTTGCGATCGCCGGCGACATTGTCGATGCGCGACACCGGCGGCCAGTACTTTGCCGCTGTGTCGGCGTCGCCGGCGGGGTAAGCCGCTTCCAGGCGTGAGTAGGGGTGGGTCCACTGTCCGGCCAGCGTCTCGGCCGCGGTGTGCGGCGCGTTGACCAGCGGGTTGTCGGTCAGTGGCCATTCGCCCTTCGCCACCTTGGCTGCCTCGCCGGCGATCGCGATCATCGCCTCGCAGAAGCGGTCGAGCTCGCGCTTGGGCTCCGACTCCGTCGGCTCGACCATCAGCGTGCCGGCGACCGGAAACGACATGGTCGGCGCGTGGAAGCCGTAGTCGATCAGGCGTTTGGCGATGTCATCGACGCTGATGCCGGCGCTCTCCTTGAGCACACGCGTGTCGAGGATGCATTCATGCGCGATGCGATCGTGCCGGCCCTTGTAGAGCAGGGGGAAATGCGGCGCGAGCCGTGTCGCCACGTAGTTGGCCGAGATGATGGCAGTCTCCGTTGCCTGCTTCAGGCCCGCAGCGCCCATCATGCGGATATACATCCAGGTGATCGGCAGGATGGAAGCGCTGCCGAACGGTGCTGCCGACACGGCATGCGCCGAGCCTTCGGTGACATGGCCCGGCAGATAGGGCTTCAGATGCGCCTTGACGCCGATCGGGCCGATGCCGGGGCCGCCGCCGCCATGCGGGATGCAGAAGGTCTTGTGCAGGTTCATATGGCAGACATCGGCGCCGATGTCGGCAGGACGTGCGAGGGCGACGAGCGCGTTGAGGTTGGCGCCGTCGAAATAGACCTGGCCGCCATGCTCGTGAATGAGGGCACAGAGGTGACGGGCGCCTTCTTCGTACACGCCGTGCGTCGAAGGATAGGTGAACATCAGCGCCGCGAGGTTTTTGGAATGCTCGTTGGCCTTGGCCCGCATATCATCCATGTCGATATTGCCGTCCTCCAGGCAGCGCACGACGACGACGCTCATGCCCGCCATCGCGGCACTTGCCGGATTGGTGCCGTGGGCGGAAGAGGGGATCAGGCAGACGGTGCGGTGGCCTTCGCCGCGCGAGCGGTGATAGGCGCGGATGGCGAGCAGGCCGGCATATTCGCCCTGGCTGCCGGCATTGGGCTGCAGGCTGACCGCGTCGAAACCGGTGATTTCGGACAGCCAACCTTCCAACTCACCGATCATGGCGCGATAGCCGGCCGAATGGCTGGCCGGCGCGAAGGGATGCAGATTGGCGATGCTTGGCCAACTCACCGGCATCATTTCGGCCGCGGCGTTGAGCTTCATGGTGCAGGATCCGAGCGGGATCATGGAGCGGTCGAGCGCCAGGTCCTTGTCGGCCAGCCGGCGCAGAAGGCGCATCATGTCGGTTTCCGACTTGTTCTCGTTGAAGACCGGCTGGGTCAGGAACTCTTTTCCCCGCGGCTTGCCGGGCACCGTGCTGCCGGCCGAAAGCCCGGCCTTGGCGCCGAACAGGGCCGCGATCGCGTCGAGATCAGCGTCGGTCGAGGTCTCGTCGAAGGCTATGCCGACATGGTCGGCATCAAGCACGCGCAGCAGCCGGCCGGTTTTTTCGGCGGCTTCGGCAATCTCCGCGGCCTTGCCCTTTACCTCCACCGTCACCGTGTCGAAACGGCTGGCGCCGAGCACCGGCACGCCTGCCGCTTGGAGACCGCTTGCCAGACGGTTGGCCAGCGCGTGGATGCGCCCAGCAATCGCCTGCAGCCCGGCGGGACCGTGCCAGATGGCATAGGCCGTCGCCATGTTGGCGAGCAGCGCCTGCGCCGTGCAGATGTTGGAGGTCGCCTTGTCGCGGCGGATATGCTGTTCGCGCGTCTGCAAGGCGAGGCGGTATCCGGGCCGGCCCTTGCTGTCGGTCGACTGGCCGACCAGGCGGCCGGGCATCAGCCGCGTCAGCCTGTCGGAGACGGCGCAATAGGCGGCGTGCGGGCCGCCAAAGCCCATCGGCACGCCAAAGCGCTGCATCGGCCCGACGGCAATGTCGGCGCCGAGTTTCGCCGGGGCGTCGGTCAGCGTCAGGCCGAGCGGGTCGGCGATGAAGACGACCAGCGCGCCGGTGGCGCGGGCCTTGTCGATCGCCGCCTTGTGGTCGCCATAGACGCCTGATGTATCGGGCCAGGAGACGAGCAGGGCAGCCGTGTTGTCGTCGATCGTCTCGCCGTCGATCTCGATGCCGAGCGGTTCGGCGCGGGTGCGTACCACATCCAGTGTCTGCGGATGCGGCGTGCCGGCAAGTGCCACCTTGGTGCGTTTGTCGCGATGGTGGCGCAGCGCTATGCCGACCGCTTCGGCGACAGCGGTTGCCTCATCCAGCAGCGAGGCCGACGCCACCGGCAGGCCGGTCAGTTCGGTGACCAGCGTCTGGAAATTGAACAGCATTTCCAGACGGCCCTGGCTGATCTCGGCCTGATAGGGGGTATAGGCCGTATACCAGGCCGGATTCTCGAACAGATTGCGCTGGATGACCGGCGGGACGTGGACGCCGTGATAGCCTGCGCCGATGAAGCTCTTCAGCACGGTATTCCCAGCCATTGTCGCCGACAATTCGGCCAGTGCTTCGGCTTCACTCGCCGGCGCCGGCAGGGCCAGCGGCAGGTCGAGGCGAATCGATTGCGGCACGGCCTGGCTGATCAGTGTCTCGACCGAGGGGACGCCGATCACCGCAAGCATGGCTCTGACATCGCTGACATCAGGACCGATATGGCGGGCCGAGAAGGGGGTAAGTGCTGCGCTCATCGTTTTTAAGTCCTGTTATCAGCCGATATGGGCTTTGTAGGCGGCCTCATCCATGAGGCTGGCGAGCTGGCTTTCGTCGGCAAGCTTCATCTTCCACAGCCAGCCGGCACCGGTTGCCGCCGAGTTGACCAGCGAGGGGTCGGAAGACAGCGTACCGTTGGCCTCGGTGATCTCGCCGTCGACCGGCGCGTAAACGTCAGAGGCCGCCTTGACGGATTCGACCACGACTGCGGTATCGCCCTTGCTCAGCTTCTTTCCCGTTTCCGGCAGTTCGACGAAGACGAGGTCGCCCAGCTGTTCCTGCGCGTAGTCGGTGATGCCGACGGTGGCGATGCCGCCTTCGACGCGGAGCCATTCGTGATCCGATGTGAAATAGGTCTTTGCCATGCGGTCTATCCTTTGCGGTAGCGATGAGGGGTGAAGGGCAGGGAACTGATATCGACAGGGATTTTCGTGCCGCGCACGTCGGCGAAGACCCGTGTGCCGGGCTTTGCCAGCGATGCGGCGACATAGCCCATGGCGACCGGATGGCCAGCAGAGGGGCCAAAGCCGCCCGATGTGACATGGCCTGCGGGATTGCCGTCGGCGTCGAACAGGGCAGCACCGGCGCGCACCGGCTGGCGGCCTTCCGGCTTCAGACCGACACGCTTTTGCGCCGGGCCGCGTTCCACGGCGGCGCGCAGGGCGTCGGCGCCGATGAAGGCGCCAGACGCGCGGATGTCCTTGGGGATCGCCCACATCAGCGCGGCGGCGGCCGGGTCGGTCTCCGGCGTGATGTCCTGGCCATGCAGGCAAAGCCCCGCTTCCAGCCGCAGGCTGTCGCGCGCGGCAAGGCCGATCCACAGCACGCGTTCATCCTCGAGCAGCTTCGCCACAAGGTCGCGCGCATCGGCCTCGGGCAGGCCGATCTCGAAACCGTCCTCGCCGGTATAGCCGGACCGGCTCATGAACCAGTTCTTTCGCGGCTCGACACCGTGCATGAACAGCAGCGAACCGGTCTCGATGCCGGCGCGGGACAGCACAGCCCAGGCTTCGGGTCCCTGTATGGCCAGGAAGACGCGGTCGAGCGGCTCGACCTTCACGTCAAAATTCGCGGCCAGCTCGCGCAGATGCTTTTCGTCGGCGACGGCGTTGCCAGCATTGGCGACGACCATGAAGCGGTCGGCGCCGAGGCGGGTGACGATCAGGTCATCGAGGATGCCGCCTGCCTCATTGAGGAAGAACGTCAATTTGGATTGCGAGATTTCGAGCGCGCCGGCATCCAGCGGGCAGGCACGGTTGAGCAGCG
This sequence comes from Mesorhizobium loti, assembly GCF_013170705.1. NCBI lineage: Bacteria > Pseudomonadati > Pseudomonadota > Alphaproteobacteria > Hyphomicrobiales > Phyllobacteriaceae > Mesorhizobium > Mesorhizobium loti. The sequence continues at coordinate 4,327,780 of NZ_CP033334.1, forward strand.
CAACCGCTTGCGGTCCGCTGACCTCGAACAGTTTCATGTGCGAGATGTCGAAGAGCCCCGCAAGTTCGCGGGCATGCAGATGTTCCTTCATGACGCCGGCCGGGTAGGTCAGCGGCATCGACCAGCCGGCGAAGGCGCCGAAGCGCGCACCGGCGGCTGTGTGGATATCTTCGAGAGGAAGGTGTCTTGAGTCGTCGCCCGTCATGTCGTCTCCAGAGTCGCACGCAATCGGCCGCGAATGGCGACCAGTCCGTGCCCCTCTGTCTGAAGCCTGAGAGACTCGCGCAGCCGGAACTCTGTCAGCGGCGCTTACACCTTCGGCGCGGGGGCAAGCCCCGACTTTCCAGAGTGTCTTTCCCGTCTACGGTTCTTTTTGCCTGAGAGATTTCGGGCGATTTCCCCTTCGGCGGCAGCTCTCGCTGCTCTCTCCCGCAAACAGGTAGGACTCAAAACCTCAAGTCCTCGACGCGCCATCCATAGCCCGACGGCGACACCTTGTCACCTCCCCGCGACATCAAAGGTGCGTTGCGCCGACAAGTCTTCGCTAACCACGCCGTTTGCCGGTTTTTCAAGACACTCCTGATATGGAAGGCCGATGTAGCGCTTTGGGGCGACGGGGACGACAATGGGCGAATTGATCATGAGCGCGCCGGTGGCGGGGCTGACCTCGAAGAACCGCATCGCCCAGGAGGACGTGGTGATGCTGCGCCGCGATGTGTTCGCCGATGGCGTGGTGACGCGAGGCGAGGCGGAGGCGTTGTTCGCGCTCGACCAGACGGCGCGGGACAAATGCGCGGACTGGGCACCGTTCTTCGTCGAAGCGGTGACCGATTACATCGTCCACCAGGAAAAACCGTCCGGCTACATCTCGCAGGACAATGCCGACTGGCTGATCCGCACCATCTCGCGGGACGGCATGGTCGACAGCAGAACCGAACTCGAATTGCTGGTCCATGTGTTGGAAGAGGCAAGATCGTCGCCAGACGAGCTTTGCGTCTATGCGCTGGAGCAGGTCGCCCATGCCGTTATCGATGGCAAGGGGCCGCTGATGCTGGGTGGTGCGCTGGTGCCAGGCCTGATCGCCAGGGCGGAAGTCGAGCTGCTGCGCCGCATCCTCCACGCCCATGGCGGCGACGGCAACATCGCCATCACCCGCATCGAGGCCGAGGTGCTGTTCAGGATCAACGAACAGACCGCCCAGGCCAAGAACGATCCGTCCTGGAACGACCTGTTCGTCAAGGCGATCGCCAATTTCGTCATGTGCTCAGCCGGCTATGAAGCCCCGACCCGCGATGTGGCGCTACGCCAGGAAACCTTCCTCGAGCACGCCGATCCGGAAATCGGCGGTTTCTTCAGCCGGATGGTCTCCGGTGGCATGGCCGGCATCATCGAAGCCTATCGGTCCCCGGATGACATCGAGGCCGAGTGGGAAGCCAAGAACAGGGCGGCGGAGGCTTTGGCCCGCCGCGCCGAAACGATCGATGCCGGCGAAGCCAAATGGTTGGTGGAGCACATCGCGGCGGACCGTCCCCTCTACGACAACGAGCGCGCGCTGCTGACCCTCATCAAGCATGCCTCGCCGTTGATCCATCCGGCGCTGAGGCCGCTGCTCGACAAGGTCGCCTAAGCACAGCCGTCCGCGGCGATTATCTTGCGCAGGACAATGTTGGAATGCCCTTCGGGCCATCCTGCGAACTCGGCGACGCGCTGGAAACCGGCTTTCTCGTATAGGCCCGGCGCTTGGAAGTCGTGGCTCGACACCCATATTCGCCGAGCCCCACGGCTGGCAGCCTCGGCAACAAAGGCATCGAGCAGCTGCCTTGCATACCCAAGGCCTCGATAGGCCTGGTCGACCCACATCAATTGAAGTTCCGACGTGCCTGCCCACGAGTAGCCGGCCGCCACAGCAATTGCCCGTCCGGCTCCGTCGCGGATCACAAAGGCCAGCCCTCGATCATCGCCGCAGCCTGTGAGTCGCCGGTTTTCGCTGTGCAGGTGCTCTTCCAGCACACTCAGTTCGACGGGCGACAGGTCGTGCTCGGCGCTTATGAAGGCGGTCATCAAATCCCGCCGTACCAGTCATAGCCATTGTCTTCCCAATAGCCGCCGCGGCCGCCGCCGACATTGGCGAAACCGTCGACCAGTTCGATCTTGTAGAGATATTTCGGCATCTTGTAGCCGAGCTGGCGCTCGACCCGGACGCGCAGCGGCGCGCCGTTCTCGACCGGCAACGGCTTGCCGTTCAGGCCATAGGCCAGGATCGTCTGCGGGTGGCGGGCGTCGATGAGGTCGATCGTGCCATAGTATTTGATGTCCCCGGACAGGCTGCGGTCGATCGTATCGAGGCAGTGGAACATGACGTAGCGCGCTTGCGGCTTGACCACGGCCTGGTCGAGCACCAGCGACAGCGGCGTGCCGGTCCATTTGGCGATGCAACTCCAGCCTTCGACGCAGTCGTGACGGGTGATCTGGGTGCGGCTCGGCATGTTCTGAAGCTGCTCGCGGCTGAGCGACAGCGGCTTTTCAACCAGTCCCGAGACTTCCAGCCGCCAGTCGGCGAAATTGTTGGCGAGCAGGCCCTTGTAGGTGTCATCGTCAGGAGCGGTGACGCCGTTCGGCCGTTGCGGCTGACGGATATCGGCCTCGGTGAATTCCGGCGCCAGCGCGTCACGCCCGGCAAGCCAGCGCTGCGCGCGATATGTCAGGCCATTGGCGTTTTCGAGGAAGCTGCGCAGGCCGCTGCCGATGCTCAGCTGGCTGTCGAAAGCGTCGCATCCCGACAGCATGATACCGGAGGCGCCAAGGCTGGCGGCGGTCAGGAATTTTCTGCGGCTGATCTGGAACTTCGCCATCTCAGGCACTCCTTTCGGTCGTCTTGTCGTCATGCGCGGGAGGATCCGTGCGGTACCAGCCGGTGATGATCGAGCGCAGTTCGTTGATCGGGCCGGCGGCAAGGATCATCAGGATGTGAATGATGAAGAAGCCGACAAGCAGCAGCATGACGGTGAAATGGATGGTGCGCGCCGTCTGCCGGCCGCCAAGTATCTCGTTGAGGAAGGGCAGTACCGAATTCATGCTGGGCGACATGGCAAGGCCGCTGATGATCATCAGCGGCAACAGCACGAACAGCACGCCGCCATAAGCCATCTTCTGCAGCGTGTTGTATTCGCGCGTGTGGTGGAATTTCAGCCTGGCGTGGTCGACGATATCCCGTGGCAGCCGCTTGAGATCGTCGAGCCGCGGGGCGAGATCGCGCCTGATATGGCCGTTGATCAGGCTGGCGACCAGCCAGACGATCAAGGTCGTCGTCAGGATCCAGGCGAAGAAGAAATGCACGACGCGGGCGGTGCCGAGATCATAGTAGGAAGGAATGGTCGCCCAGGACGGGAAGCCGCGCGCCGTCTCGTTGCCCGGCGGACCCGACCAGCCGAGCACGCCCGTCGTGTTGAAGCGGTGCCCGAAAATTTCGGTATAGCCGCGAGGACCGGCATCGGTGTTCTCGGCGCCGATTTCGAAGATGGTGTTGTTGTATTCGAAGCCGGACTGCTTGCCGATGTAGAGCTGCGGCCGGGCGTTGAAGATCTGCAGGCCGGAAAGCAGCATGAAGAACAGCGAGATGGCCCAGATCCAGTGCGTCAGCCGTGTCCAGCGCGACTGGCGGTAGACCAGTGTGCTGTCACTCGACGCGGGAGCATCCGGTCCGGTGGCGGATTGGCTTCTGGCAACCGTTTCCATCTTGTCTCTTCTCCCGGCCTCGCGGCGTGGCCTGTGCGTTCATTGTCCTCCTGATACGTCGCGATCCAAACCGATGTTTCATCCGATCACGGATTTATTACGGACCGCCCAGGCTGACGGCGAGATTGACGGCCGCGGCGACGATGACCGTGTTGAAAAAGAACGACAGGATGGAATGGACAAGCACGACACGACGCATATGCGTCGTCGAGATGTTGGTGTCGGCGGTCTGCGCCGTCATGCCGATGACCGTCGAGAAATAGAGGAAATCCCAGCCTTCCGGACGCTTGTCACCCGGAAACAGCAATCCGCCGACCGGGATTTTTGTCTTGGTCTTGGTGTCGACCTCGTCGCCGTCCATCCAGTAGACATGCGCATAATGAAGTGCCGCCATGGCATGGATGGTGAACCAGCCGAGCGGGATCGACAGCAGCGCGAAGATGAGTTCGACCGGGTGGCCTCTGTCCTTCTGGTTGATCAGCAGGAACAAGGAGACAAGGGCAACGCCGACAACGACAAGCGTGACGGCGAAGATGACCAGCACCGGCTGGTCGGTGGCCCGCGCATTCTTGCTCAGATATTTGCCGGTGAATTTGGGCATCTGGCTGACGACAAGAATGACGTAGGCGGCAAAAAAGGCGTTGGCGCCGATCGAGTAGGCGAGTGGGGCGTGCAGCAGCAACGCCACAAGCAGCGCAAGCGCGCCGAAACACGCGGACATGGCGAACAGCATGTGGCGCTGCATGGGTTTTTGCACGGGGATTTCGGCGGCCATGGTGGTTCCGACCCTGGATGGCGCTCTGTTCTAGCTCGGTGTGGCGGATTTCAGGGCGCGCCGCAAGATACGGTCGAGTTCGCCGAGGAACCGCGAGCGGTCCTGCGGCGCGAAGGAGGCGTTGTAGCCCTTGCTCTCGCCGGTCTCGCGCAGATGCTGCTTGAGGTCGCGCATGGCCACCGCCATGCCGATGGTTTCGGGTGTGAACGGGCGTCCGGTGGGGCCAAGCACGTGCGCGCCGAGAGCCACGGCGCGCGCCGCGAGCGGAATATCCGCGGTCACCACGACATCGTTGGATTTGGCGTTCTCGACGATCCAGTCATCGGCGGCGTCAGCTCCCTTGGAGACCACGACGTTGCGGATCATCGGATCGCGCGATGGCCGCAGGCCGCCATTGGAGACGTAGGTGACGACGACGCCAAGGCGCTCGGCGACTTTCTCGACCTCGGCCTTGACCGGGCAGGCGTCGGCGTCGACGTAAATGGCGGGTGCGGGCATTGCCTCTCCGAAACGGGCAGGGGCCGGTACATGTCCGGCCCCTGCCTGAAATCTTACAGCGTTCAGGCCGGCAGCGCGCCGGACTTCTTAGCCGTCCAGGTGGCGATATAGTCCATCAAGCCGGGGTTGAGGCAGTCATAGGGCTCCAGCCCGATCGTCTTCAACTGGGCCCGGATGCCGTCCATTCGCTTCGGATCGACGCCGGATTCGATGATCGACGAGACGAAGGCGGTGAAGCCCGGAGGCGACCAGCCATCCTCGACGAAACGCTCGGGATGGATGAAGGACAGCCCCTTGAACGGATGGTCACGCTCGACCGGGCCGTGCATGTGGACGCCGCAGCCGGTGCAGGCATGACGCTGGATCAGCGCCGAGGGATCGACCACCTTGAGCTTGTCGCCGTTCTCGGTGACGGTGACGTCGCCGGTGCCGGCGACGGCAACCACCGAGAATACAGCACCTTCCGGCTTCCAGCATTTGGTGCAGCCGCAGGCGTGATTGTGGGCGATCTGCCCCTTGACCTTCACCTTGACCGGCTTGCTGGTGCAGGCGCAGACCAGCGTGCCGCCGGCAAAGCTTGCGCTTTCCTTGGGCAGGCCATTGTCGATTTTCGGGTGCAGTTTCTCCGCCATTCCATTCTCCTCCCAGTTGTGAACCACAGAGGTCGCTGGCCGGTGGTCGGCGGCGTGTGGCTTTGCTTTAATAAACGACGACGCTTCGGATCGACTTGCCCTCATGCATGAGGTCGAACCCCTTGTTGATATCCTCGAGCTTCAGCGTGTGGGTGATCATCGGATCGATCTGGATCTTGCCGTCCATGTACCAGTCGACGATGCGCGGCACGTCGGTGCGGCCGCGCGCGCCACCGAAGGCGGTGCCCATCCAGGTGCGGCCGGTGACAAGCTGGAACGGCCGGGTCGAAATCTCCTGGCCGGCGCCCGCCACACCGATGATGACCGACTTGCCCCAGCCGCGATGCGAGGCTTCCAGGGCCTGGCGCATCACCTTGGTGTTGCCGGTGCAGTCGAACGTGTAGTCGGCGCCGCCGATCTGGTCGGCACCGCGCTTGGTCATGTTGACGAGGTAAGGGACGATATCGCCGTCGATCTCCTTCGGATTGACGAAATGCGTCATGCCGAACCGCTCGCCCCATTCCTTCTTGTCGTTGTTCAAATCGACGCCGATGATCATGTCGGCGCCGGCCAGCTTCAGTCCCTGGATGACGTTCAAGCCGATGCCGCCGAGGCCGAAGACGACAGCGGTGGCGCCTTGTTCGACCTTGGCGGTGTTGATGACGGCGCCGATGCCGGTGGTGACGCCGCACCCGATGTAGCAGATCTTGTCGAAGGGCGCGTCCGGATTGACCTTGGCCACCGCGATCTCGGGCAGCACGGTGAAGTTCGAGAAGGTGGAGCAGCCCATATAGTGGAAGATCTTGTCCTTGCCGATCGAGAAGCGCGACGAGCCGTCGGGCATCAGGCCTTGCCCCTGCGTGGCGCGGATCGCCGTGCACAGATTGGTCTTGCGCGACAGGCAGGACGGGCACTGCCGGCATTCCGGCGTATAGAGCGGGATGACATGGTCGCCCTTCTTGACCGAGGTGACGCCCTTGCCGACGTCGACCACGACACCGGCACCCTCATGGCCGAGGATCGCCGGGAAGATGCCCTCCGGATCGGCCCCGGATAAGGTGAACTCGTCGGTGTGGCAGATGCCGGTCGCCTTGATCTCGACCAGCACCTCGCCCTCGCGCGGACCGTCGAGGTCGACCTCCATGATCTCCAGCGGCTTTCCGGCGGCGACAGCGACAGCGGCGCGGGTTTTCATCAGGCGTCCTCCAATGCGAATTTTTTCCAAGGTTTCAGGTTTTATCGACACGATCAACTGGAAGCTGGTGCCGTGACTGGGCCACAGCGAAGAATTGGAATCGCAAATCGATTGAAAGGCAGTGATTTGCACGCTCGGCTTGACCCTGCAAGCACAGGCCATAAAAGGAACGACCGACCGGAGGGGAATGACCTCAGCATGTTCACGAAAATCCTGATCGCCAATCGTGGCGAGATCGCCTGTCGCGTCATCAAGACGGCGCGCAAGATGGGCATTGCCACGGTTGCCGTCTATTCCGATGCCGATCGCGATGCGGTTCACGTCGAAATGGCCGACGAGGCGGTGCATATCGGGCCATCGCCCGCCGCGCAGAGTTATCTCGTGCCTGAAAAAATCATCGCGGCCTGCAAGGAAACGGGCGCGCAGGCCGTGCATCCAGGCTACGGCTTCCTGTCGGAACGGGCCGCCTTCTGCGAAGCTCTCGAAGCGGAAGGCATCGTCTTCATCGGCCCGAAACCCAAAGCCATCAAGGCGATGGGTGACAAGATCGAATCGAAGAAGTTCGCCAACGCCGCCAAGGTGTCGACGGTCCCGGGTTGGCTCGGCGTCATCGAGAATGCCGACCACGCCGAAAAGATCGCCGGCGAGATCGGCTATCCGGTGATGATCAAGGCTTCGGCCGGCGGCGGCGGCAAGGGCATGCGCATTGCCTGGAACCAGTCGGAAGTGCGCGACGGGTTCGATCGCGCGCGATCGGAAGCCAAGAGTTCGTTCGGCGACGACCGCGTGTTCATCGAAAGATTCGTCGTCGATCCGCGCCATATCGAGATGCAGGTGCTGGCCGACGCGCATGGCAACGCGCTCTATCTCGGCGAGCGCGAATGCTCGATCCAGCGCCGCAACCAGAAGGTGGCCGAAGAGGCGCCGTCACCATTCCTCGATGCCAAGACGCGCAAGGCCATGGGCGAGCAGTCGGTGGCGCTGGCCAAGGCCGTCGATTATCAGAGCGCCGGTACGGTCGAGTTCATTGTCGACAAGGACAAGAACTTCTATTTCCTTGAAATGAATACACGATTGCAGGTCGAGCATCCGGTGACCGAGCTTGTCACGGGCATCGACCTGGTCGAGCAGATGATCCGTGTCGCCGCCGGCGAGAAACTCGCCTTGAAGCAAGACGACATCAAGCTGAATGGCTGGGCGGTGGAAAGCCGGCTCTATGCAGAGGATCCCTATCGCAATTTCCTGCCGTCGATCGGCCGCCTAAACCGCTATCGGCCGCCGGAAGAGGGCCAATTTGGCGATGTCATCATCCGCAACGACACCGGCGTCACCGAAGGCTCGGAGATTTCGATGTTCTACGACCCGATGCTTGCCAAGCTTTGTACCTGGGCACCGACCCGGCTCCAGGCAATCGATGCCATGTCGGAAGCGCTGGACAGTTTTGTGGTCGACGGGATCGAGCACAATATCCCGTTCCTGGCGGCGCTGATGCAGCATCCGCGTTGGCGGGAAGGGGCGATTTCGACCGGCTTCATAGCCGAGGAATATCCCGACGGTTTTGCCCCTGTCGTACCGAACAGCGAGGAAAAGGCCGTGCTGGCTTCAATCGCCACCGCCACGGAATTGTTGCGCCGCGACAGGCTCGACCGGCTGGGCGGGCGGCTGGCGCCGCATTCGGGGGCGCTGAAGCGCGACTGGGTGGTGAAGATTGGCGAGGATTATCTCCAGGCGTCGATCCTCGAAGGCATGATTTCCATTCCAATGGAGGTCGACCTGTCGATCGAAGGCGGCAAGGCGCTGACCGTTTCATCCGATTGGCGGCCGGGCGATCTGATCTGGCGCGGCACGGTCGGCAAGCGCTCCGTTGTCGCCCAGATCCGGCCTGTCGCCAACGGTTTTCGCATTGCCTGGAAGGGCATGTCGCTGACGGCGCGCGCGATGCTGCCGCGTACCGCCGAGCTTGAAAGACTGATGCCGGAGAAGGTGGCGCCGGACACGTCGAAGCTGCTGCTCTGCCCGATGCCCGGCCTCGTCGTGTCGATCGCCGTCGCGGAGGGACAGGAGGTCAAGGCCGGCGAAACGCTTGCCGTGGTCGAGGCGATGAAGATGGAAAACGTGCTGCGCGCTGAACGCGATCTCGTTGTGTCCAAGCTCAATGCCAAGCCGGGCGACAGCCTAGCCGTTGACGCGGTGATCATGGAATTCGCTTGAGCAAGTCGCGCAGGGTCGCGGAAGCCTGTGGTTGTCGGTCGTTTGTGCTGGACTGGTATCGCCCGGTCCCGGACAATACATCTCCACCGACTCAAAGCCTTCGACAGCGCGAGAAACCATGGCGGACGACAGACTTCCACGCGACCCCCTGAAGCGCGAAGCCGCGATTGCGGCAGCGCGGCCGGAGGTGCCGGCGCGGCCGTTCGTCCATCTGCGCGTGCATTCGGCCTATTCGCTGCTCGAGGGTGCGCTTCAGCTTGGCAAGATCGTTGGCCACGCCGTGAAGGACGAGGCACCGGCCATCGCCGTCACCGACACCAACAACCTGTTCGGTGCGCTGGAGTTTGCACAGAAGGCGGTCAAGGACGGTATCCAGCCGATCATCGGCTGCCAGATCGCACTCGCTTTTTCCGGCGAGAACAGCGACGGTCAGCGCGACCGCCGGCGGCAAGGGCCGGAGATGCGGCCGGTCGTCCTGCTCGCCGCGACCGAGGCCGGCTATTCCAACCTGGTCAGGCTGGTCAGTCGGGTCTATCTGGAAACGCCGCCCGGCGAGGCGGTGCACCTGACGACCGAGATGCTGGAGGGAAACGCCGACGGGCTGATCTGCCTCAGCGGCGGCCCACGCGGCCCGATCGGCAACGCCTTGAAGGAGGATCGCCGCGATCTGGCAGAGGTGAGGCTTTTGGCGCTCAAGGCGCTGTTCGGCGACCGGCTCTATGTCGAATTGGACCGGGTCGCGGGTTACGACCGGGCCATCGAGCACTCAACAATCGATCTCGCCTATACGCATGAACTGCCCCTGGTCGCCACCAACGAGGCCTTTTTCTCGTCGCGCGATGATTATGAGGCGCATGACGCGCTGATCGCCATCGCCGAGGGCTCGGTCGTCGCCGTCGACACACGCCGCCGGCTGTCGCCGGACAATTTCCTGCGCAGCCAGGCCGACATGGCAAAGCTGTTCGCCGACCTGCCCGAGGCGATCGACAACACCGTCGAGATCGCGCTGCGCTGCTCCTACTATCCAAAAAACCGCAGCCCGATCCTGCCGCGTTTCACCGGCGGCGATAGTGCCGACAAGGACGCCGCGGAAAAGGCGGAGGCGGCCGAACTCGCCCGTCAGGCGCGCGAGGGGCTCGATGCGCGGCTTGCGCTGCACGGACCAACCCCGGGCTATACGGTCGAGCAATATCGCGAGCGGCTCGAATTCGAACTCGGCATCATCGAGAAGATGAAATTCCCCGGCTACTTCCTGATCGTTGCCGACTTCATCAAATGGGCCAAGGCGCAAGGCATTCCGGTCGGCCCGGGCCGTGGTTCGGGCGCCGGCTCGCTGGTCGCCTATTCGACGACCATCACCGACATCGATCCGCTGCGCTTCTCGCTGCTGTTCGAGCGCTTCCTCAATCCGGACCGCGTGTCGATGCCCGACTTCGACATCGACTTCTGCCAGGATCGCCGCGAAGAGGTGATCCGCTACGTCCAGCAGAAATATGGGCGCGACCAGGTCGGCCAGATCATCACCTTCGGTACGCTGCAGGCCCGCGCCGTGCTGCGCGACGTCGGCCGCGTGCTGCAGATGCCCTATGGCCAGGTCGACAAGCTGTCGAAGATGGTGCCACAGAATCCGGCCAATCCGGTCAAGCTCGCCGACGCCATCGCCAATGAGCCGCGCTTTGCCGAAGAGGCCGAGAGGGAACCGATCGTCCAGACGCTGCTCGACATGGCACAGAAGCTGGAGGGCCTTTACCGCCACGCCTCCACGCACGCCGCCGGCATCGTCATCGGCGATCGGCCTTTGTCGGAACTGGTGCCGATGTACCGCGATCCGCGCTCGGACATGCCGGTTACCCAGTTCAACATGAAATATGTCGAGCAGGCCGGGCTGGTGAAGTTCGACTTTCTCGGCCTGAAGACGCTGACCGTTCTGGATACGGCGGTCAAACTGATCCGCCGGCGCGGCATCGACATCGACCTGGCGACGATACCGCTCGACGATCCCGACACCTATGCCATGCTGTCGCGCGGCGAGGTGGTCGGCGTGTTCCAGGTGGAAAGTGCCGGCATGCGCAAGGCGCTGATCGGCATGCGGCCCGACTGCATCGAGGACATCATCGCGCTGGTCGCGCTCTATCGTCCGGGCCCGATGGAGAACATCCCGACCTACAACGCCAGAAAGCATGGCGAGGAGGAGATGGCCTCGATCCACCCGAAGATCGACCATCTGGTGAAGGAGACGCAAGGCGTCATCGTCTATCAGGAACAGGTCATGCAGATCGCGCAGGAGCTGTCCGGCTATTCGCTCGGCGAAGCCGACCTTCTGCGCCGCGCCATGGGCAAGAAGATCCGCGCCGAGATGGACAAGCAGCGCGAGCGCTTCGTCACCGGCGCTGTCGAGCGTGGCGTCAGCAAACCGCAAGCCGACTTCATTTTCGACCTTTTGGCCAAGTTCGCCGACTATGGTTTCAACAAATCGCACGCCGCCGCCTACGCCGTGGTCTCGTATCAGACCGCCTATCTCAAGGCGCACTATCCGGTCGAGTTCCTGGCGGCGTCGATGACGCTCGACATGGGCAACACCGACAAGCTCGCCGATTTCCGCCAGGATGCCCTGCGCCTCGGCATCGAGGTTCTGGCGCCGTCGGTCATGACGAGTTTTCGGCCTTTCGAGGTCGGTGAGAACCGCATCTACTATTCGATGGCCGCGCTCAAGGGCGTCGGCGACGCGGCGGTCGAGCACATCGTCGCTGTCCGTGGCGAGAAGCCGTTCAAGAACCTCGCCGATTTCTGCGAGCGGATCGATCCCAAGATCGTTGGCAAACGTGTCTTCGAAAGCCTGATCATGGCCGGCGCGCTCGACTGTTTCGGGCATGACCGGGCACAGATGATGGCTGGCGTCGAACGGATGATGGGGTTGGCATCGCTGGCGCAGCAGAATGCCGTTTCCGGCCAGGCCGATATTTTCGGCGCCTCGCTAGGGAGCCAGTCGCAGGCGCTCAACCTGCCGGCGACGGATCCGTGGCTCGCCGCCGATCGGTTGCACCGCGAATTCCAGGTTGTCGGCTTCTATCTCTCGGCCCACCCGCTCGACGAATACAAGGCGGCGCTGCAAAAGATGCGGGTGCAGAACTGGGCGGAGTTCTCAGCCGCCGTCAAGCGCGGCGCTTCTGCCGGCCGCCTGGCCGGCACGGTGACCAGCAAGCAGGAACGCAAGACACGCACCGGCAACAAGATGGGCGTGGTGGCCTTTTCCGACACTTCCGGCCAGTACGAGGCCGTGCTTTTTTCGGAAGGATTGGCACAGTATCGCGACCTCCTGGAAGCCGGCCGCTCCGTCGTCATCACCGTGGCGGCGGAGGACAGGCCCGAGGGCGTAAACCTGCGCATCAACTCGGTCCAGTCCCTGGAGGATGAAGCAAGCCGCATCCAGAAGGCGCTGCGCATTTTCGTCAGGAACGACGGACCCGCCTCGATGATCCAATCCCAACTCACCCAGCGTGGCGAGAGCCAGGTGAGCATTATCGTGATCAAGGAAGAGGCGCAGGGCGAGGTCGAGATCGCCTTGCAGGGCGGCTACCGCGTCTCGCCGCAGATCGCGTCGGCGATGCGCGCCGTGCCCGGCGTGGTCGAAGTGGAATTGGTGTGACCGCCATCCTCGGCAGGCGGTGGCGATCCTGCGGGCGGCATCCGCCGCTTGCGCAATCGCGGCCCGCATGAAGACCTCCGACAAGGCTTCATCCCAGGATATTTCAGCAATTGCGCGCCTGCGCGACACGCTGCGCAGGCTCTACCACGGGCGCACGCCGGCGGCTTTCCGGTTCCAACTGGCGGCAATCGTCATCGATCTGGCAATCATCGCCTTCTTCATCGCGACACCCGTCATCCAGCAATCGGCTTCGTTCCTGTGGCTGGATTATGCGGTGGCGGTGCTCGTCGGCGTCGACCTGATCGTCAGGTTGCTGGCCTCCAACGACATGCTGCGCCTGATGAAGCAGCCAACCTCCTGGGTGGATGTCTTCATCCTTTTGACGCTGCTGATGCCGACGGCGCTCGCCAATCTCGGTTTCCTGCGCATCCTGCGGCTGTGGTCATTGTCGCGCAGCGGTTCGATCTGGCGGCATTTCGAGATGCGTGGCTTGCGCCCCTGGCGCGAGGCGAGCCACGCGGTCATCAACCTTTTGACCTTTCTCTTTGTCATCACCGGCTTCGTCTACACTTTCTTCTTCCGCAATGGAGCCGGGCTGGAAAACTACATCGACGCGCTTTATTTCACCGTGGCCACGGTGACCACGACCGGTTTCGGCGACATCGTGCTGCCGGGCATGGCCGGCAAGCTGACCGCGATCGTCACCATGATCATCGGAATATCGCTGTTCGTCAGGCTGGCGCAGGCGATCTTCCGGCCGGCCAAGGTGTTCTTCCCGTGTCCGCGATGCGGACTGCAACGGCACGAACCGGACGCGGTGCACTGCAAGGCCTGCGGGCATGTTCTCAACATACCAGACGCAGGCGACTAGCGCATGAACATTCAGGGGATGACGGCTATGACGCCGCCACTTCAGCCGGCTCGGCCGGCTTGCGCTGCAGATTGAGCAGATTGCCCATCAGGATGAGCAGCGCGCCACCGGCGGTGAAGGCGTCGATCTGCTCGTGATAAAGCAGCCAGCCGACCAGCGCGGACAAGGGCACCCGCAGGAAATCCATCGGCGAAATGACGGTGGCGTCGGCATAGGTGAGCGCGCGGGCCATGCAGAAATGTGATGACATGCCGGTGAAGGCGATCAGCACGACCCATGGCCAGAGTTCGAGTGAAGGGGTGCGCCATACGTAGAGCGCCGGGATGAGGCCGAGCACCGACTGGATGATCAGCATCCAGAAAATGATGCGCACGACGCTGTCGGTGCGGGTCAGTGATTTGACCATGACCAGCGATATGCCGAAACAGACCGCGGCACCCAGCACGACCAGGTGTCCAGGATCGACAGAGCCGACGCCCGGGCGCACGATGACCACCACGCCGATCAGCCCGAGCACGACCGCCGCCAGTTTCGGCCGGCTCAGCCGTTCGCCCAGAAAAGTCACCGCCAGGATCGCCGTCCAGATCGGGGTGGTGAATTCGATCGATATCAGCACCGCCAGCGGAATCAGCGTTAGCGCGTAGAGCCATGCCGCCTGGCCGCTATAGTGAACGACATTGCGGGCGATGTGGGCGAGGGGACGTTGCGTGCGCATCGCCGCAAAGCCACCGCTCGTCAGCACCAGCGGCAGGAGAATTAGGAAGCCGAACACCGAGCGCAATTCCAGCACCTGGAAGACATTGAGCTCCGCTGTCGTGGCGCGGCCGGCGACCGACATCCCCAGGAACGAGGTAACCGACAGCGCCATCCAGAACGCAGCCTTGGGGATCGAAGGGGTGGGTTTCATGGCCGCTATCTCGCAGGCGGGAGCCTTTGCCGCAATCGCTAGCCGCTTGATTCTTCTGGACCAGTCGTGGCGACGTTGCAAACGGTCGCGTTGCCCGCGGAACCTGATACGCCAAGGGGCGTTGAGTCGCTGTATCCACCACAAGCCTTGGTATTACATGTCTGCCCGACGAGGAGAACTTCGATGACATCACCTGCGCGGTTCGCACTTGCCGGCTGCCTGCTGGTCGCGGCCAATGCGGCACATGCCGATGAGAGCAAGTTTCTCCAATCCTTCCAGGGGAATTTTGCCGGCAAGGGGACTGTCCAGGTGACGACACAGGCGCCGACCGTCAGCGTTTCCTGCACCTTCAAATCGGATGCCACAGCGTCCTCGCTGTCGCTCGACGGCAACTGCCGCGGCCTCGTTGTGGTCTCGCGCGCCATCAGCGCCCATCTGAAAACCAGTGGTGCCAGTTACAGCGGCGTCTATGTCGGATCGCGCACCGGTCCGGCGCAGCTCAACGGCAGCCGCTCCGGCAACGCGATCAATCTCGCCATCCGCTGGGCCAAGCTGGTCAATGGTGACCGCAGCGCGCAGCTGACTGTGCAGAAAAAAGGCGCCAATGGCATTCTGCTCACCGTCATCGACCGCGATCCCAAAACCGGCAAGAACGTGGTGACGAGTCGCATCGATCTGAAGCGCACCTGACAGCTCATTCCTCGAGCGGCTCCGGCGGATGGGCGTCACGGCCCCTGCCGAATGTATAGCCGGTCTCCACCGCCTTGCGGCCGAACTTGTCGCGCAACGCGTCGATCGCGCCTTCGGCCATGGCGCGCTTGCGCGACTGAACGTCGACCAGATCCGGCGGGTCGGCCTTGTCGTCATCGGACAGATCGCTGACGCCAATGCCGAGCAATCGAAATTTCGTTCCGTCCGTTTCCTTGCGCAGAAGCTCCACGCCGGTCGAGAAGATGCGATCCGCGAGCCGGGTCGGGTCGCCGAGCTGGCGGTTGCGCGTGCGCAGCCTGAAATCCTGGGTCTTCAGCTTCAGCACCACGGTGCGTCCGGCAATGCCCGACTTTTTCAGCCGCGCCGAGACCTTTTCCGAAAGGCCGCGCAGCACCGAGACCAGCTCTTCCAGCGAAGCGATGTCGGTGTCGAAGGTGGTTTCGGCCGACACGCTCTTGGCGTCCTGGTCGGGATCGACGCGGCGGACGTCCTCGCCGCGCGAAAGCCGGTAGAGCCGGTCACCCATCGCGCCATAGCGGCGCATCAGGTCGCCACGCTCCATCTTCTGGAGCTGGCCAATGGTGCGGATCCCGTCGCGCTCGAGCGTGGCGTTGAACGCCTTGCCGACGCCCCAGATCATCGTAACCGGCTGTGTCGCCAGGAAGCCGACCGCCTCGGCCTCGCCGATGACCGAAAAGCCCCGCGGCTTGCGGAAATCCGACGCGATCTTGGCGAGGAATTTGCAGTAGGACAGGCCGGCCGAAACCGTGATGCCGATCTCCTTCTCGACGGCCAGCGCGAAGCGCGCCAGCACCACGGCCGGTGGCAGGCCGTGCAACCGTTCGGTGCCGGCGAGGTCGAGAAACGCCTCGTCGATCGACAGCGGCTCGACCAGCGGTGTCAGCGCCTGCATCATGGCGCGCACCTCACGGCCGACACGCACGTATTTTTCCATGTTGGGCGCGATCACGACCGCGTCGGGGCAGGCCTCGAGCGCCTTGAACATCGGCATGGCGGAGCGCACGCCGCGGATGCGGGCGATGTAGCATGCGGTGGAGACGACCCCGCGCTTGCCACCGCCGACGATCAGCGGCTTGTCCTTGAGCGCCGGGTTGTCACGCTTTTCGATCGCCGCGTAGAAGGCGTCGCAATCGATATGGGCCAGATGCAGCCGGTAAAGCTCGGGATGGCGGGCAAGGCGAGGGCTGCCGCAGCGCTCGCAGCGGCGCGTCTCACTGCGCTGAAACGTCAGGCAGTCACGGCAAAAACCGTGATCGGGATTGTTGACAGGGGCCGCCATCGCTGCGAACATAAAGAGAACAGAGGCAATGGTACGACAGTGCAGGGCCAGCGACAAGCTTGGCCTGGGAGAACCGCATGAGCACGACCATAGTGCCGCTGGCGCCTGAGCTCTGGCCTGATTTCGAGGATCTTTTTGGCAAGCAGGGCGCCTGTTACGGCTGCTGGTGCACACATTTCAGGCTGGCGCCGGCGACGCGGCGCGAAAGCAGCCGCGAACGCAACAAGGACCATATCAAGGCGCGCATCGAAGCCGGCCCGCCGCCCGGCCTTCTGGCCTTCGAGGACGGCAAGGCGGTTGGCTGGATGCAGATCGGGCCGCGCGCCGACGTGCCCGAATGGAACAACAAGGGCAGGGGCTCGGCGCCGATCGACCCCGCCGACGCTTCAGATCCAGCCGTTTGGGCGATCTCCTGCTTTTTCATTCGAGCCAAGGCGCGCGGCAGGGGTATCACGCATCGCCTCGTTGAAGGTGGCATCGATTTCGCTCGCAGGAACGGTGCACGGCTTGTCGAGGCCTGCCCGATCGACCTGTCTCGCGATTCGCGTTCGATCGGCTTGTTCGTCGGCTCGTCGGGGGTGTTCGAGAAGGCCGGGTTCGAGAGACTGGTCGAGCGTAAGGCGGGGCGGCCGCTGATGCGGCTGGTGCTGCAGCCTGGCACCTGATCACCATCATCTTGCAGTTGTGACGGTATTTCCCTACCAGACGTACGAAACGATTTCCGCCTTTCGACCAAACGGAGAATTCCCGTGAACCGTGTGTTGCCAGTTGCCTTTACCGCGCTTGTGCTCAGCGCGCCCGCTTTCGGCCAGACCGTGGACAGTCAGGGCGCGAAGCAATTGTCCGATGACCTGTCCCGCTATGTTGGCAAGCAGGCGCTCGACACGGGCATCCTGAAGGTTTCGGTCGAAGGCGATGCCTACAAGATCGTGTTTGATTTCAAGACACTGGCCGGGGTCCTGCCCAAGCAGGAACAGGTGAAACTCGACTTTGCCCCCTACGCCCTCCTGGTCAAGCCGCGCAGCGACGGGACCTGGGACGTCTCGATGGATTTCTCGCAAAGCGCGTCCTTCGAGTTCAAGGGGCCCGAGGGGCCGCAGAGCACGCAGTTTTCGATCAAGGACGGCAAGGGTGCCGGCGTCTACGACCCCAATCTAGCGGCTTTCGTCAGCGGCACCAGTTCGATCGCGAGCATGACGATGGCATCGAAGGATGCCAAGCAGCAGATCGACGTAAGTGCCGGTGCCGGCACCGCGACCATCGCCGCCACAAAGGCCGCCAATGGCGGCGTCGATTTCACGACGTCGCAGAAAATTTCGAATTTCGTCGAGGCGATAAAATTCAACGATTCCGAGAGCGGGCTGAATTTTCCGGTCACCGTGAAGTCGCCGGAATTGTCGGTCGAGGCCAGCGGCAAGGGCGTGCAGACCAAGCCGCTGCTCGACCTCCTGGCATTTGCCGTGGCCAATGAGGACGAGAAGACGCTGAAGGCGAACCAGGCGCAGCTGAAGTCGCTTCTGCTCGCCGCGCTTCCGGTGTGGGAGCGCATCGACGGCACCTATGGTTTCAAGGATTTCGCCGTCGACAGCCCGATCGGCACTTTTGGGGCGACGCAACTCAGCACCGTCTTCGGTGCCGATGGCGTTGCCCAGAACGGCAAGGTCACCTACGGCATCAAGGTGGCGGGGCTAACCGTTCCGCAGCAGCTTTTGCCGAGCTGGAGCGTGGCGCTGCTGCCCACTGATATCGACCTGAACTTCGGCGGTGCCAATATCGATCTCGACAGCATGGCGAAGAAGGCGATCGAAGCCTTTGATCTCAATCAGGATCCACCGCTGTCGGCCGAGTTCGGCGACCAGCTCAAGGCGGATTTCCTGGCCAAGGCGCCGAAGGTCGTCATCGGCCACAGCATCGTGAAGAACAAGGACATGGAGATCGCGCTGGAAGGCGAGATGACGAGCTTCGGTGAAAAGCCCGACGCCAATCTTACGGTCGATGTCGCCGGCTTCGACAAGATCATGGCCCATCTGCAGGACGCAGCGAAGGCGGAGCCGGAGCTGGGGCAGTACGTGCCTGTCGCTCTCATGGCCAAGGGTTTTGCCAAGACGCTGCCGGACGGCCGGCTGGAATGGGCTGTCAGCACCAAGGCCGACGGCTCGGTCACGGTCAACGGCGTCATGCTGAAGCCCGCCGATCCGGCGGTGGACGACAGCGTCGACGATGGTAACGGTGCGGACGATAGCAGCGGTGGCGATAATGGCGGCGGCGATAATGGCGGGGCCGGCGCGAAGCTGAACCCTTGAGGGTTCGGCTCTAGCCCCTTGTTTTGACGCAATTCTCGAGGGAAAGCGCTACGCGCCTTTTCTCGGGAAAACCGTTTCACACTTTTCCTGGGATTGCTCTACAGCCCCAGCGCGCCCGCGATCTTCGGCGCGGCTTCATGCCAGTCCTGAACGACGATGACATCGTCTGGGACCGGCGGCAGGAACGCACGCAGCGAATTGTCGGCCATCAGGTGGAAAAGATTTGCGTCGGCGACCGATTCCCGCACCGACGCCAGATTGTGCGGCTGATCGTCGACGAAGACCACCGGCCGGCCGTTCTTGCCGCGCAGCCTGGCCACCGCCGGTCCCTTGGCCATCTCGGTGGTCAGCAGCGGATAGTCCAGGCCCAGGGCATCGAGATGGATGCGACGCACCGCGCGATGCCTGTGCGGCATGGCCGTCAGCAGTATGATTTCCGCGCGCTTGCCAAGCCCCGTCAAGGCTTGTGCGGCGCCGTCGGTAATGCTCTGCCAATCGGCTTGCGCGTCGAAAAAATCGCCCAGAAGTGCCGTGACCTCGGGTTGTTCGATCAGCCGGCCGCTCGCCGTTTCGGCTATGTTGCCGGTCAGCCGGAAGGACGCCAGTGTCAGGCCATAGCCGCGCGACTTCAGGAAATGCGGGAAGGGGCGGATGAATTCAAGCACGACGTCGTCGACGTCGAGCACCAGCAGCGGCCGGTCGTCGGCCGCCAGTTCCTCGATCTGGCGGGCGGTCTCCGGATCATCGCTCATATGGAATGCTCATGGTTGTCGTCGCCGAGCGGCAATGCGCGCAACGCCTTGCCGACGGCCGCCGGCGGCGTGCCGGTTTCCTCGGCAAAGCGCATCAGCGTCGGCTCGTGGGCGAGAATGAACTGCAACACGCCGGCCAGGAAACCCGGCTCGCCGGCGGCCTTGCGGATCGAATGCGCCTCTATTCCGGTGATCGCAAGAAAACGCGGCAACAGCTCCGGATCGGAGGCAACGAAGCCCAGCGCCTTCACGGCAATGGTTTCCGCCTCTTCGCGCATTGACGCCGCGTTTGCCATCACTACCTTCGGCATGTGGAATGAGTCTCTTCCGCAGTAATGGCAAGAGTTGCTTGCGGCAAGCCTTTACAGCGTGGCGCGCCTTTTGGACGCGTCGGGAGGCGATGTGGAATTCGCGCTGCTTTGCAGCCCGAGGGTTTCCGTTTCGTCAATCATATTGCCGTATAGTGAAGCAGGGTTTGGTGCGTTCAACCAGGGCGCATGACGGTCACCTTCGAGCGGAAGGACGGCCGGGACGGGATGTCGATGCCTAAGAAGGTCATGATCGTCGAGGACAATGAGCTGAATATGAAGCTCTTTCGGGACCTCATCGAAGCGAGCGGCTACGAGACGGTGCGCACCCGCAATGGTCTGGAGGCGCTTGACCTGGCGCGCAAGCACCGGCCCGATCTCATCCTGATGGACATCCAGCTGCCCGAAGTGTCAGGGCTGGAAGTGACCAAATGGCTGAAGGAAGACGACGATCTGCACGTCATTCCGGTCATCGCCGTGACTGCCTTCGCCATGAAAGGCGACGAGGAACGCATCCGCCAGGGTGGCTGCGAGGCCTATATTTCGAAACCGATCTCGGTGCCGCGTTTCATCGAGACCATCAAATCCTATCTGGGCGATGCCTGATGTGCCATTCCAGCCGAGCCGGAGCCTTGTGAAATGACCGCGCGGATCCTCGTCGTCGACGACATCCCTGCCAATGTGAGGCTGCTGGAGGTCCGGCTGCTGGCCGAATATTTCGAGGTGCTGACCGCCACCAACGGGCCCGACGCGATCGAGACCTGCGAGAACGGCAAGGTCGATGTCGTGCTGCTAGACGTGATGATGCCTGACATGGACGGGTTCGAAGTCTGCCGCAGGCTCAAGAGCGATCCTGCGACGTCGCATATTCCGGTCGTGATGATCACCGCGCTCGACCAGGTGTCCGACCGCGTGCGCGGGCTCGAGGCCGGCGCGGACGATTTCCTGACCAAACCGGTCAACGACCTGCAGCTGATGACACGAGTGAAGAGCCTGGTCCGGTTGAAATCGCTGACCGACGAGCTCAGGCTGCGGGCCTCGACGACGCGTAATATCGGCATCGAGGAGCTGCTCAGCCGCAATTTCGCGTCCGAGGACACGACGCCGAAAGTGCTGCTGATCGACGAACGCAAATCGTCGGTCGAGCGCATCCAGAAGATGCTGCGCGACCGCGCCGATCTCGACGTCACCAGTGATCCGCATGCAGGGTTCTTCCAGGCGGCCGAAACCCCCTATGAATGCGTGATGATCTCGACGGCCTTTGCCGATTTCGATCCGCTTCGGCTCTGCTCGCAATTGCGCTCGCTCGACCGCACCCGTTTCGTCCCGATCATCCTTCTGGCGGAGGAGGGCGAGGAGGAGCGCATCATCCGCGGCCTCGAACTCGGCATCAACGACTATCTGATGCGGCCGATCGACCAGCAGGAACTGACGGCGCGGCTGCGTACCCAGGTGCGTCGCAAGCGCTACAACGACCAATTGCGCGCCAGCGTCACCCAGACCATCGAAATGGCGGTGACGGACGGCCTGACCGGGCTGCACAACCGCCGCTACCTCGACAGCCATCTGCAGACGCTGTTCGACCGCGCCGTGACGCGGCGCCGGCCGCTGTCGGTGATGATCACCGACCTCGACCGCTTCAAGTCGATCAATGACACGCACGGCCATGATGGCGGCGACGAGGTGCTGCGGGAATTCGCTCGGCGGCTGCGCAAGAATGTCAGGGGTATCGACCTTGCCTGCCGTTTTGGTGGCGAGGAGTTCGTGGTGGTGATGCCGGACACCGACGGCGCCGTGGCCGAGAAAGTGGCCGAACGCATCCGCGCCGAGATCGCCCAGAAACCTTTCGCCATCGGTGCCGACGGCAAGACGATCGAGGTCACCGTCAGCGTCGGCGTGTCGTCGGTTCTGAAGGGCGTGGATACGGTGGCCGCGTTGATGAAGCGCGCCGATCTCGCGCTCTATGAAGCCAAGAGCGGCGGCCGCAACCGCGTCGTTGCCAAGGCAGCGTAAGCGTCCGCGGCCGATTCCCCGGTCAATCCAATAAGGTTAGCTATTTACCTTAATCCAAGCGATTCCCGAGCCTTGGTTAAGAAACTGTTGATTTTCCTAAGCCCGTGCGCAAATGTGCAGGGGAAGACGAAGCCGGCGCGAGGGTAGATAGCCGGCTCGATCCTGAAATACCCCATGATGCTCAGGTCCGCCGCATCTCCTGGGTCCGTGGGGTCGGCCGGCCGGCGCTGGCACATAGTGGCCTCCTCGTACCGCTGCCAACCGCCGACCGGCCCCCTTTGTTCCAAGACCTCTGTAGCAGCCCCGAAAGGGGCTTTTTTCTTGTGCGGAAAAATCTGAGGAACGCTTGCTGACCGGGACCAGCTTCAATCGCGCGGCCATGACCCTTAGCTGCCGCTTTTGGCGGTCATCCAAGCAAGGAAAGCACCTCTCTTCACTTTGTACATATGGCGCACAAGGGGCTTGCGGCAAGACCCGCCTGTTCCCGTAAACCGCTGCCTGAAGCGCGTCGCGTTGAAACGGATTCATGCGATGCGCCTTGGGGTCTCTGTTTTCATGCGTGCCGTTCTCCAGAAACCGAAGTCACTTTTGGGCGGCATGCATTGACCAGCGGAAAAC
Source organism: Mesorhizobium loti (assembly GCF_013170705.1). Lineage (NCBI taxonomy): Bacteria > Pseudomonadati > Pseudomonadota > Alphaproteobacteria > Hyphomicrobiales > Phyllobacteriaceae > Mesorhizobium > Mesorhizobium loti. Next base: position 4,350,255 of record NZ_CP033334.1, read on the forward strand.
GGGAGTAACGAGAATGGGTATTGTGTCGCCTATGGACGGTTTGCGTCGAGATCATGCGGTGGTGATCGCAGGAGGCGGTCCGACCGGGCTGATGCTGGCCGGCGAACTCGCTTTGGCAGGCATCGACGTCGCCATTGTGGAGCGGCGTCCGACCCAGCAGCTGGCCGGCTTGCGCGGGGGTGGTCTTCACGCACGCACCATCGAGGTTCTCGATCAGCGCGGAATTGCCGACCGGTTTCTTTCACAGGGGCAGCGCTTCCCGACCGTCGGCTTCCACATGATCCGTTTGGACATCAGCGACTTTCCCAGCGGGCACAACTATCTGCTGGCGCTGCGCCAAAACCATATCGAACGGATATTGGCCGACTGGATCGACGAGTTGGGAGTGCCAATCTATCGCGGGCAGGAAGTCAATGACTTCGCGCAGGACGATGACGGTGTCGACCTGGATTTGTCCGGTGGCCAACTCTTGAGGGCGCAATACCTCGTCGGCTGCGACGGAGGACGCAGCACGATCCGCAAGGCGGCGGGCATTGAGTTCGCCGGAGGGGATCCGACGATGAGCTGGATGATCGCCGAGGTCGAGATGGCCGAGGAACCGGCATTGGGCTTTCGCAACGACGCCTACGGCATTCATGCGATAGGCAAGATCGAGGATGGCGACAGGGTGGGTGTCGTGCTGACCGAGAGGCAGTTGACCATCGGCGGCGAGCCGACACTGAACGATCTCAGCGAGGCGCTTGTGGCTGTCTACGGCACCGATTTCGGAGTCCACGGTCCGACCTGGCTCTCTCGCTTCACCGACATGACACGTCAGGCTGCCGCTTATCGTGACAGGCGTGTCCTTCTGGCCGGCGACGCCGCGCACATTCATCCTCCGATGGGCGGGCAGGGGCTCAATATCGGTGTGCAGGACGCGGTCAATCTGGGATGGAAGCTGGCCCAGGTGGTCAGGCGGATCTCACCGGAAGGCCTGCTCGACAGCTATCACGCCGAGCGCCATCCGGTCGCCGCCCGCGTGTTGCGCAACACGATGGCGCAGGTCGCGCTTCGCCGCACGGACGACCGCACCAAGGCCCTGGGCGATACGATGACCGAGTTGCTCGGCATGGAAGAGCCGCGCAAACGGATCGCCGCGGAGATGTCCGGCCTGGGTATCCGTTACGATCTCGGCGAGGGCCACCCGTTGCTTGGGCGGCGGATGCCCGACCTCGACCTTGTCACAGCCCGCGGTCCGGCACGGGTCTTCAGCCTGCTGCACGATGCCCGGCCGGTGCTCCTCAACCTCGGCGAACGAGGCTGGCCGGACATTAGGCCCTGGGCGGATCGGGTCCGCCAGATCGAGGCTGGATATGAAGGCGTCTGGGAGCTACCGGCCCTCGGGACGGTCGCCGCGCCCGAAGCCGTCTTGATCCGGCCGGACGGATATGTGGCTTGGGTCGGGGCTGGAACGCAAATGGGGCTGGTCGATGCGCTGACCGCTTGGTTCGGGCCGCCTGCCACGCGTTAGCGACACGATCAAAGCGGGCGGCCACCTGATCGCGGCGACAAAGGCCTCTGCGTCAGAAGCGTTCGCGATAGTCGCGCGGGTTTGTGCCGAGGACACGGAGAAAGCCGCGCCGCATCGTCTCTTCCGATCCGAAGCCGCAGCGGCGGGCCGTCTGGTTAACGGCCTGGCCCCGTTCCAGCATCCGTCGCGCCGCCTCGATCCGGATCTCCTCGATCGCGCGCGCAGGTGTGCGGCCGGTTGCCTCCCGATAGTGCCTGGAGAAACTGCGCGGGCTCATATTGGCGCGCTCGGCCAGGTTCGGCAGCGAAAGGTCGCCGTCCAGATTGTCCTGGATCCAGCCATGCAGCCGGTCGAAGCGCTCGTCGCCTAGCTGCAGCTTGAGCGTCTGGCTGAACTGCGCCTGGCCACCGGGGCGCTTCAGGAAGACCACCAGCTCGCGCGCCACCGCAAGCGCCACGCGCCGGCCAAGGTCGGCCTCGACGAAGGAGAGGGCGAGATCTATGCCCGCCGTCACGCCCGCCGAAGTCCAGACATCGCCGTCACGGATGAAAATCGGATCGGGTTCGAGGCGGACCGCCGGAAAGCGCCGCGCGAACTCGGCGCAGCGTCCCCAGTGGGTAACGACACGCCTGCCGTCGAGCAGGCCTGCCGTCGCCAGCAGCATCGCGCCACTGCAGACGGAGGCCGTTCGCGTGGCGTCGCGCGAGCGGCCGGTCACCCAATCGATCAGCTCGGGGTCCTCGCAGGCCGCGTTGACGCCCCATCCGCCAGGCACGATCAGCGTGTCGATCCCTGGCCCGTGCGCCGGCAGCGCCGCTGCCTCCAGCACGAGACCGGCCGATGTCCTTATCCGCGGCGAGGCGGCGACCACCGTAACCTCGTAAGGCGCGGGTTCGCCGGCCTGCGTCCTGAAGTCGTTGGCGCTGGCGAAGACCTGAAGCGGTCCGCTGACATCGAGGAGCTGGACGTCGGGATAGGCAAGGATTTCGATACGGCGCATGACGCTTTGGCTTGAAACGAGGGGTGATTGGCGATCGTGCCAAAGCATGGTGCCTTAGATTGGCTGGAGTCAACCTATGGAGAGTTCCATGACCCTTCGTTTCGGCATCCTCGTCTTCCCCAATGTCCAGCAGCTCGACCTCACCGGCCCTTATGAAGTCCTGGCATCGGCAAAGGGCGCCGAGGTGGAATTGATCTGGAAGGATCGCAATCCGGTGATGTCGTCGACGCGACTGTCGCTCAACCCGACGGCGACCTTCGACGATTGCCCGCCTCTCGATGTGCTGTGCATACCGGGTGGAGGCGGCGTCAACACGCTGCTGGAGGATCAGGCAGTGCTCGATTTCGTGCGGGAGCGCGCGGCTCAGGCGCGCTACATCACCTCGGTATGCAGCGGTGCCCTGGTGCTGGGTGCCGCCGGCCTGCTCGAAGGCAAGCGGGCGACGACGCATTGGTACGCGCATGATTTCCTCGCCGAGTTCGGGGCCATTCCAGTCGACGAGCGAATTGTCGAGGATGGAAAGCTGATAACCGCCGGCGGCGTCACCTCGGGGATCGACTTCGGTCTCGTACTGGTCGCCAGGCTCCTCGGTCAGGCCGAGGCCGAGACGGTGCAGCTCTCGCTCGAATATGCCCCGGCTCCTCCGTTCCAATCGGGCACGCCCGCACAGGCTTCGCCTTCCGTTCTGGCGGAAGCAAAGGAGAGGCTCGCGGGTTCGAGGCGGTTTCGCGAGGACATGTTCGCGCGCTGGCGCGCCAAGGCCGCCACGCCGGCGCGAAGCCACGCTTGAACCGACGGGCCGAACGGCGCCATGGCGCCGTTCGGCCCGTTCTCGTTTCGGCTGTTGACACGCCTCTCCGTCTGTGCAGAAATTGGTTGGACCATTGGACCACTTGCGCTTCGGGGAGGATGTGTGGACCAGAACAGCCTGCCACCCATTCAGACGACGGCGCGTGATGACGCCGTGCTGAAGGCATTGGTGGGCTTTGTTCGCGCCGAAGCCTTGCAGCCCGGCGAGCGGCTTCCGACCGAGCGTATCCTGGCCGAGCGGCTGAAGGTCAGCCGCAACACGGTGCGCGAGGCGCTGACGCGGTGGGAAGGGCTCGGTCTCGTCGAGCGCCGGCAAGGCAGCGGCACTTATCTCAAGGCGGCTGTGTCGCCCGACATGTTGCATATGCCACTGACGCTGGCGGGTGGCAATGATTTCACCAGCCTGATGCAGACGCTGGAAATCCGCCGCGCGCTGGAGGCGGAGGCCGCGGCTCTTTGTGCCGAGCGGGCGAGCCCGGCCGACATCGCCGAGATCGAGCGCAAGCTCGATATTATGGAGCAGGCATTCCGTACCCGCGACGGCATGTCGTCGGAAGAGGACTGGGAGTTCCACCAGGCGGTCTACCGCGTCTCCGGCAATCCGCTGTTCGAACAGATCATCGCCGCCATGCACGAGCTGTTCCACCGCTTCTGGGAGCATCCGCTGGGCGTGCGCGATTTCGGCCATGCCAGCTTTCCCTACCACCGCACCATCTATGAGTGCATCGCCGCGCGCGACCCGCAGGGTGCCCGCGCCGAGGCACTCAAGCTGATCGCCACCGTCGAGGACGATCTCAAGCGCGGTGCAGCCAAACTCAAACTTCCGAGCCAGACATGAACGAGCATCCGAGCGGTTTCGACCACGATTATCTTGCCGAGGCGGCGACGCTGCTGGCGCATGACGAACCGTTCCCCGGCGGCGCGGTGGTGCCGCCGATCTACCAGACCTCGCTGTTCACCTTCGCCAATTATGCCGAGATGGCCGACACCTTTGCCGGCAAGCGAAGGCAGCCGATCTATTCGCGCGGCGACAATCCGACGGTAATGGAATTCGAGGCGCGCGTCGCTGCCCTCGAGGGCGCCGAGGCCGCGCGCGGCTTTTCCAGCGGCATGGCGGCGATCAGCGCCACGGTGCTTGCCTTTGTCGGGGCGGGCGAGCGCATCGTGGCCGTGCGGAACTGCTACGGCGATGCCTATCGGCTGTTCGAGCGGCTTTTGCCGCGGCTCAACATCAAGGTCGATTATGTCGACGGCTCCGATCCCGATGCGGTGGCGGCGGCACTTCCCGGCGCCAAGCTGCTCTATCTGGAAAGCCCGACCTCGATGATGTTCGAGCTGCAGGACCTGCCGCATCTGACCCGGCTGGCAAAGGAGCAGGGCATAATCACCACCATCGACAACTCCTGGGCGACGCCGGTTTTCCAGAAGCCGATCACACATGGCGTCGACCTGGTGCTGCATTCAGCGTCGAAATATCTCGGCGGCCACAGCGACACCGTTGCCGGCGTGGTGGCCGGTTCCGCGGCGCATATCAAGCACATCAACGAACAGACCTATTCCTATCTCGGCGGCAAGCTGTAGCCGTTCGAAGCATGGCTGCTGCTGCGCGGCCTGCGCACGCTGCCGCTGCGCCTCCCGCACCATATGAAGAGCGGGCTCACCATCGCCGAGCGGCTGAAGGCGCATGCCAATGTCGAGCGCGTCAACCATCCCGTCTATTCGAACCATCCGGGCAAGGCGACGCTGGCAGGCTATGCCGGTCTGTTCTCCTTCGAGGTGACGGACGATATCGACATCCCGGTCTTCGTCGATGCGCTGAAATTTTTCCGCATCGGCGTCAGCTGGGGCGGGCATGAAAGCCTTGTCGTGCCGGCCAAGGCGTCGCTGGAGCAGACGCCGGGACTGAATTCGATGGCGCGCTTCGGCGTCAGCCCCCGAACCATCCGCTTCAATGTCGGATTGGAAAGTGTCGAAGACCTCTGGGCCGACGTCGCCCAGGCCTTCGAAAAAGCCAGAAAATAACAAGCGGGTTCAAAATGGGAGTCTTGAACATGAAAAAACTGACCATCATGCTTGCCACCGTTGCAGGGTTGGCGATTTCCGCCGGGAGCGCGCTGGCCGATTCGACCCTGAAGATGGTCGAAGTCATCACCAGCCCGCCGCGCACCGAATTCCTGAAAAAGCAGATCGCCGAGTTCGAAGCGGCCAATTCCGGCATCAAGGTCGAGCTGATCTCGCTGCCCTGGGGGCAGGCCTTCGAAAAATTCCTGACCATGGTGCAGGCCGGCGATACGCCCGACGTGGTCGAGATGCCGGAACGCTGGATGGGTCTCTATGCCAACAATGCCCAGCTCGAGGACCTCGGCCCCTACATGGCCAAATGGGACGACGCCAAGACGCTCGGCGACCGCGCCAAGCAGTTCGGCTCGACGGTCAACAACACGCAGTTCATGATCCCCTACGGCTACTATGTGAACGCGCTGTTCTGGAACAAGAAGCTGTTCAAGGAAGCCGGCCTCGACGGTCCGCCGGCCACGCTCGACGAGTTCGTCGCCGATTCCAAGAAAATCTCCGCCATCCCGGGCAAGTATGGCTACTGCCTGCGCGGCGGGCCGGGCGCCTTCAACGGCATGCACATGTTCATGAACATCGCCGCCGGCAAGGGCGGCTACTTCAACGAGGACGGCACCTCGACCATCAATGAGGAGGGCTCGGTCAAGGGCTTGCAGATGCTGGCCGACATGTACAAGGACGGGCTGGCGCCCAAGGATGCGGTGAGCTGGGGCTTCAACGAAACCGTCACCGGCTTCTATTCCGGCACCTGCGCCATGTTGAACCAGGACCCGGACGCGCTGCTCGGCATCGCCGACAAGATGAGCGCCGATGACTTCGCCGTCGCGCCCCTGCCGACCGGCCCGAGCGGCAAGTCGTATCCGACGCTCGGCTATGCCGGTTGGGCGATGTTCGCCAACTCGCAGCACAAGGACGACGCCTGGAAGCTGATGGCAACACTGCTTTCGCCCAAGGACAATCTGGCATGGGCCAAGGAAGTCGGCGTCGTCCCGATCCACAACGGCGCCGACCAGGATCCCCATTTCAAGACCGAGCAGTTCAAGGGCTGGTTCACGGAACTGAGCGACAGCTCCAAATATGAAATGGTGACGCCGCCGACTCATCTGGAAAATCTCGGCAACTTCGTCGATCAGGTCGCGATCAAGAATTTTCAGGAAGTGCTGCTTGGCCAGAAGACCGCCAAGGACGTCGCGGACCAATGGGCTGCCTTCCTGACCAAGGAGCAGCAGGACTGGCTGGCGAAGAACAAGAAGTAAGCGCAGCGCTTCTTTCCTTCTCCCCGTTTACGGGGAGAAGGTGGCCCGAAAGGGCCGGATGAGGGGCGGCGCCTTGTCTCGACAGGCTCACGCTGCACCTCATCCGCCTGCCGGTATCTTCTCCCCGTATAGCGACGGGGAGAAGGACGCTATACCAACGCCGCTCCAGGGAGCCGTTCCTCAACCCATGACCTATGCCGTGTCCGAAATGCGACCCGCGGGCCAGTCGCGAAAGAAGCGGCTTACCTACGCAAATGTCGAGCCATGGCTCTATCTCAGCCCGGCGATCATCCTGCTGGTCGTGGTGCTGTTGGTGCCGCTGATCATCGGCATCAGCTACTCCTTCCGCAAATTCTCGGCCTTCAAGTCGGTATATGTCGGGCTCGGCCAGTACCAGGCGATGCTGTCGGATCATGTTCTGGGGCAAGCCCTGATCAACACGCTGTGGTGGACGGTCGCCAGCCTGTTCTTCCAATTCTTCCTCGGCCTTGGCCTGGCGCTGCTGCTCGACAAACCGTTCTGGGGCCGCAAGGTGGTGCAGGCTCTGGTGTTCCTGCCCTGGGCGGTTCCGTCCTTCCTGTCCGGGTTGACCTGGGCCTGGCTGTTCAACCCCATCATCGGGCCGCTGCCGCACTGGTTGTACGCGCTCGGGTTAAAGGCTGAGCCGACCAATGTGCTCTCCGATCCCGCCACGGCGATGTGGGGACCGATCGTCGCCAATGTCTGGTTCGGCATTCCGTTCTTCGCCATCACGCTTCTGGCGGCGCTGAAGTCTATCCCGTCCGAAATGCACGAGGCGGCGGCGATCGACGGCGCTTCGCCCTGGCAGCGCTTCACCAAGGTGACACTGCCATTCCTCGCACCGACCATCGCCATCACGGTGATGCTGCGCACCCTCTGGATCGCCACCTTCGCCGACCTGATCTTCGTCATGACCGAGGGCGGGCCTGCTGGTTCGACCAATACGGTGCCGGTCTATATCTATGTCAGCGCCTTCAAGTCACTGGACAAGGGCTATGCCTCGGCGGTGGCCGTGTTGCTGCTCGTGCTGTTGATCGCCTATGCGATCGCGCTGATCGCCATCCGCCGCTCCCTTGTGAGGCACGTCTGATGATCGCGGGACGCTCTGCTTCACAACGGTTCCTAGGCGGTATCGGCCTCTACGCGGCGATCGCCGCCTATGTGATCTTCGCCCTGTTCCCAATCTACTGGACGCTGAAGATCTCGGTGACGCCGGAGCGGCTGCTCTATTCCGAAGGCATCACCTTCTGGCCGTCGCGCACGACGTTGCAGAATTTCGTCACCGTGCTCGAGGCCACCGATTTCCCGCGCTATTTCCTCAACAGCGTCATCGTCTCCGTGTCGACGGCGGCATTGGTGACGGTGATCGCCACGCTCGCCGGTTACGCCATGTCGCGTTTCACCTTTCGCGGCAAGGCGGTGCTGGCGCTGATGCTGCTTTTGACCCAGACTTTTCCGCTGGTGATGGTCATTCCGCCGATCTACCGCGTCATGGGCCAGATCGGCCTGATCAACAGCCTGACCGGGCTGATAATCATCTACACCGCCTTCAACACCGCCTTCGCCACCTTCCTGATGCAATCCTTCTTCGACGGCATCCCGAAGGATCTGGAAGAGGCGGCGATGATCGATGGTTGTACGCGTGCCCAGGCAATGCGCCGGGTGATCGTGCCGCTGACGCTGCCCGGCATGGGCGCCACGCTCGGCTTTGTCTTCACCGCCGCCTGGAGCGAGCTCCTGTTCGCGCTCATGCTGATCTCCAGCGACGACCAGAAGACCTTCGCCGTCGGCCTGCTCACCTTCATCGGCAAATTCGCCGTCGACTGGGGGCAGATGATGGCGGCGTCGATCCTGGCCCTGATCCCGGTCTGCATCTTCTTCGCTTTCCTGCAACGCTATCTCGTCACCGGCCTGACCGCCGGCGCCGTCAAAGGATAGACCGATGGCCTCTGTCACGCTCGAAAAGGTTCGCAAGGATTACGGCGCCGTCCGTGTCCTGCATGCGGTCGACCTTCAAATCGCCGACGGCGAATTCGTCGTCCTGGTCGGTCCGTCCGGCTGCGGGAAATCGACGCTGCTGCGCATGATCGCCGGGCTGGAGGAAGCCTCCGGTGGCGAGATCCGCATCGGCGAGCGTTTGGTCAACGACGTGGCGCCCAAGGACCGCGACATCGCCATGGTCTTCCAGTCCTATGCGCTTTATCCGCACATGGATGTGGCGAAGAACATGGGCTTCAGCCTGATGCTGCGCAAGGCCGAGAAGCCGGCGATCGATGCCAGGGTGGATGGCGCGGCCAAGCGGCTGGGCCTGGACGCCTACCTTCAGCGCCTGCCGCGGCAGTTGTCCGGCGGCCAGCGCCAGCGCGTCGCCATGGGCCGCGCCATCGTGCGTGATCCCAAGGTCTTCCTGTTCGATGAGCCGCTGTCCAACCTCGATGCCAAGCTGCGCGTCCATATGCGGGCCGAGATCAAGGCGCTGCACCAGCAATTGAAGACCACCTCGGTCTATGTCACGCACGACCAGATCGAGGCCATGACCATGGCCGACCGTATCGTCGTCATGCATGACGGGCTGATCCAGCAGGTTGGCGCGCCGCTCGATCTCTATGACCATCCGGCCAACATGTTCGTTGCCGGTTTCATCGGCTCGCCAGGCATGAATTTCCTGCCGGCGACGGTGCGCAAGGGCGAGGCATCGGAAGCGGTGCTGGCCGATGGCCAGGCGCTGAAACTGCCGGATGGCCTGCCGCTCGGCGACGGCGATGCCATTACCGTCGGCCTGCGGCCCGAGCATATCCGGTTGGCCGATGACGGCGCGCTACAGGGCGAGGTGGGGGTCGTGGAGCCGCTCGGCCTCTCGACACAGTTCTACGTCGCGCTGGCCGGCCAGCAGCTTTGCGTCTTTGCCATGGGCCGCGCCGGCGTCAAGCCCGGCGACACGGTGCGGTTGGCGGCCGATCCGGCGTCGCTGCATGTGTTCGATCCGAAAAGCGGCGACCGCATCGGCTGAAGGAAATTCAGCGGGGTTGAGGGAGCGAGCCCGAGCCTCTGCCTTCGCAAACAAAAACGCCGCCCGATGGGCGGCGTTTTTGTTTGCAAGGGGAAAACCCAGATTACTTGATCTTGGTTTCCTTGAATTCGACGTGCTTCTTGGCGACCGGATCGTACTTGCGGAACGACAGCTTGTCGGTCTTGGTACGGCTGTTCTTGCTGGTCACGTAGAAGAAACCGGTGTCGGCGGTCGACAGAAGCTTGATCTTGATGTTTGCGGCTTTGGCCATGGTATCAGTCCGTTTGTTCGTGGAGTTTTGGCCGCTGGAGCACGGGGAAAACACCCGGACGCGGGAAACTTGGCGCGACACATAAAGAACGTGCCTGGAAAGTCAAGCCCGGCGGACCTGATGTGGCTCGTCCGGGTAGCCCATTACGCGTAAATCAGACGTTTTCCGTCTCCGGCACGCCAACCTTCTTCCAGTCTCCGGTCGTGTTCCACCAACGATTCGGATTGGCGCGGTCATCCAGCCCCTTGGACCGGCTGGCGAGGATCGGCTGGAGGCGGATCACCGGCTCCTGATAGGAATGGGCCTGGAAAATCGCCTCGACGACGCGGCTTGCCAGCGCCTGGTCATCAGGCAGTTCGAATGAAACCTCGACCGTGCCCGGGCGGCGGCGCAATTCGATTTCGGCGCCGGCCGCGGCCCCTTCAAGCGGCCTGTAGTGCTCGATGCCGTGTCCCGACTGATAGGCGTTGCGGTCGTATTTGCCCATGGCCAGCGGTGCGATCGCCACGACCGCGTCCATGATGCGGTCGACATCCGCGGCAGGCGCCTGGAAGGTCACAAGCAGCAGGAGCGTCATTCGCAATGATGTGGTTTCAAAGCCGCTGTCGATCATGGGAGTGTCCTCAACTTCCGTTTTTGGGGGACACTCTTTTAACCCGACGCTGCTGACACGGTTCTGTCAGCAGCGGTCGCCGTCTCAAAGGGTCAAAGGAGAATCTTGCGGACGAGCCTGACGCCAACCAGCGCCATGTAGGCGCCAAAGAACAGGCCGAGCGACCAGCCGAAACCGGACGGACCGAACGCGTCCATGCCGATGCCGATCGCCTGCGGGCCAAGCACCATGCCGACACCATAGCAGAGCACGAAGGCGGCGTTGGCGGATGCCAGTTCATGGCCGGAAAGCTGCGAGCCGAGGTGGGCAAGGCCGATCGTGTACATGGCGGCGACAACGCCGCCCCAGACGAAGAGAAGGGCGGCCATCAGGTGCCAATTCTGGGCGAAGAAGGGCATGAAGACCGTGCCGGCAAGGCCGACGGTGGCGCAGGCGAGCAGCAGATAGCGGCGGTCGCTGACCCGGTCGCTGATCATGCCGATCGGGATCTGCAGCAGCACATTGCCGAGACCGATCATGGTCAGCAGCAATGCTGCGTCGGCTTCCGAATAGCCGATGCGGTTGCCGTAGATCGGAAACAGCGCGAAGCCGCCGGTTTCGACCGCGCCGAACACCAGTACGGCGGCGGTCGCCGATGGCACCAGCCAGATGTAGCGAAGGAAGTTGCTGGTTTCGCCATCGGCAACGATGGAGGGGCTTTCATTGCGCGCGGCCAGCACCGGTATCGAGGCCAGCGTGACCAGTACGATGATGACGCCGAACGGCCTGAAGCCGGAGCTCCCAAGATGCGCGAACAGCCACGGTCCGGCGGCAAAGCCGAGCGACAGGACGGTGGCGTAGATGCCAAGCACGAGGCCGCGCCGGTGCGGCGGTGCCGACGTGCTGATCCAGAATTCCGACAGGATGAACAGCACCGTCAATGCGATATGCAGCACGATACGCAGCGGAAACCACATCCAGAAGTCGGGCGCGAAATGGAAGCCGACGAAGGCGAGGGCGCCGGCGGCAATCATCCCGATCATGGTCCAGGCGACGCCGAAGCGCATGGCGAGCGGTGTGGCCAACGGCGCACCGGCGATCGAGGCCAGGCCGGCGACGGCGGTGTTGAGGCCGATCATCGAAGCCGAGTGGCCCCGCGTTTCCAGGATGACGCTGAGCAGGGGCATGCCGAGGCCGATGGCTATGCCGACGACGCTGATCGACGAGATCGCCGCCACCATCGGCAGCCAGTGTACGCGTTCGTCGCCCTTGGGTTGGGTATCGACCGTCATGGGATGCTGAATACTCTGTCTCTTTGATCTTACGCAATTCCGGGCGGAAAACCGCGTCTCACTTTTCCTGGAATTGCCCTACAGAAGTTCGCGGGTGAAGCGGTTGCGCACAAGCCGGTAGAAGGGGACGGGACCGCCCGGTCGCAGCAGCGGATCATGGGCGAGGCGCTTTTCCAGCTCGTCCAGGATCATTCGGGTGATGTCGGGTATGTCGGCTTCCCGGGCCTTGGCGAGCGGCAGCCAGACCAGTTCCTCGAGTTCGTTGGTCGGCCCTCCGCCGGGCAATTCGACGGCGACATCGTTGCGCCAGGCGCTGAAGAAACGGGTGTCGAAGCGGCGTATCCGGTTGGGTGGGGTGATGGCGCGAGCGATGAAACGCAGCGTTTCCAGTGACGGTCTTACGCCGTGTTCGACAAAACCCTGCCAGTCACGCTTGTCGGTGGCAAAGGCGGCCTTCTGGCCTATCAGCAGTCCGGCTTCCTCATAGGTTTCGCGGATCGCGGACAATGCGACAGCCCGGGCTCGCGCGGCACTGGTGCGGCCGGGGCCAGCAAGCAGCTTTGCTTCCTCATCGCGGTGCAATGCGGTGGCGGTGGCGACGCGGCTGTCCGCCGGATCGGTGCGGCCGCCGGGAAACACGAACTTGCCGGGCATAAACGCGTGGCCGGCGTGACGCCGGCCCATGAGCACCAGCACCTCATCGCCCTTGCGGTCGAGCAGGATCAGCGTCGCGGCGTCACGCGGGCGCAGGGGCCTGCCGCTATGTGCGGCAAGACCCTTGTCGAGCTTGTCGACGTCCACCTTGGTCATTGCTTCCATGCGCAGGGACCTAGCGGAAACTTCTGGCAAGCGAAAGTGGCCTTTCACGGTCGGTATGTTGCGCCAGCCAGAGCTCTAGGCTCCCGGATGAGGCTCAATCCCATCCTTTTCGCCGCCGAAGCCGTGCATATAGAACGCCCATTGCAATCCGATGACGGCGCCTTTGACAGGCTGCAGCAGCGCCACCGACAGCAAGATGGTCAGGGGCACCCAGATGAGGATGTGCTGCCAGGTCGACAAGGTCGACGTCGCTTCCACGCCCATGAAGGCACCGAGAACAATGTGGCCGACGATGACGATGACCAGATAGGCCGGCAGGTCGTCGGCGCGATGGTGATGGATCTCCTCGCCGCAGACGCCGCAGGTCTCGACGGTCTTGGTGAAGCCGCGAAACAGCTTGCCTTCGCCGCAGTTCGGGCAGCGCCCCAAAAAGCCACGCTTCATCGCCGTCCACAATGGACGGGCAACCCGGCCCGACTGATGTTGGCCGCCGAAAACCTGTTGTTCCATCATCGTCTCCTGCCGCGCGACCCCGGTCGCGATTGCGACGCACGGGCGCGGCCCTTAGCCTTGTGAAACGACCTGGTGGAGCCTGGCAGGGGCTTCGGGTCGGTCAACATCTCGAAACGCATCGCGCCGGCCATGGGTGCCACCTCGACCAGCCGAACCTCGACGCGGTCCGCGAGCTGGTAGCCTTTTCCCGAGCGTTCTCCGAACAGGGAGCGGGCCGTTTCGTCGTATATATAGTAATCGCCGCCCAGGGTTGAGACAGGGATGAAACCATCGGCGCCATATTGCGGCAATTGGACAAATAGTCCTGATTTGGTGACGCCGGAGATGCGGGCGTCGAAGCGCTCGTCAATGCGCTCGGCGAGATAGGCCGATATCAGCCGGTCGACCGTGTCACGCTCGGCCGCCATGGCGCGCCGTTCCGTGCCGGAGATCAGCACAGCGACATCCTCGAGCCGCGCCTCCTCGTCTTGCGTCAGCCCGCCAAGGCCGAGGCCGAGTGCGGCAATGAGTCCGCGATGCACGATCAGGTCGGCGTAGCGGCGGATCGGCGAGGTGAAATGTGCGTAGCGCCTGAGGTTGAGGCCGAAATGGCCGATATTTCCAGGTGAATATTCAGCCTGGCTCTGCGAGCGCAACACCACCTCGTTGACCAGCGCCTCGTTGTCGGCGCCATGCACGCGCTCGAGAATGCCGTTGAACTGGCTGGGCCGCATCTGCGCCCCGCGCGCCAGCGACAGGCCAAGCGTTGCCAAGAATTCGCGTAGCGATTCCTGCTTGGCGAGCGAAGGCGCGTCGTGGACACGGTAGACCAGCGCCTGCTTCTTCGCCTCCAGCGTCTCGGCGGCGGCGACATTGGCCTGGATCATGAATTCTTCGATCAGCTTGTGAGCATCGAGCCGTTCCGGCACGATGACGCGATCGACCGTGCCATCCGGCTTGAGCAGGATCTTGCGTTCCGGCAGGTCGAGTTCGAGCGGCTGGCGGCCGTCGCGACCTCGCTTGAGGATCGCATAGGCATCCCATAGCGGCTTCAGCACCGTGTCGAGGATCGGGCCGGTCTTGTCGTCCGGCGCGCCGTCGATCGCCGCCTGGGCCTGGGGGTAGGCGAGCTTTGCCGCGGACTTCATCATCACGCGGTGAAAGGAGTGCCTGATCTTGTGGCCGTCGGCGGAGAAGGTCATGCGCACCGCCAGCGCCGGCCGGTCCTGGCCTTCGCGCAGCGAACAGAGGTCGTTGGAAATGCGCTCGGGCAGCATCGGCACGACACGATCGGGAAAATACACCGAATTGCCACGCTTCAGCGCCTCGCGGTCGAGTGCCGTGCCGTAGCGGACATAGGCGGCAACGTCGGCGATCGCGACGGTGGCGATCACGCCGCCCGGATTCTTTTCGTCCAGGTCAGGCGTCGCGAAGACCGCATCATCATGGTCCTTGGCGTCCGCCGGATCGATGGTGACCAGCGGCAGGTCGCGCCAGTCCTCGCGATTGGCCATCGTCGCGGGCTTCACCGCCTCGGCCTCGGCGATGACGTCGGCCGGGAAGATGTGCGGAATGTCGTGGGCATGAATGGCGATCATCGAGACCGCCTTTTCGCTGGTCAGCGAGCCCAGCACGTTGAGCACCTTGGCACGGGGCAACCCGTAGCGGGAGGCCCGCGCGGGCTCGACCTCGACCAGGTCGCCGTTCCTGGCGCCGTTCTGGAATTCCTTGTCGACGATCAGCTCCGGCTGGCGCCGTTCCACCGGTTCGATGCGGAAGGTACCATCCTGCAGTACGCGGAAGACGCCGAGAACGGCATCGTTGCGCTTCTCGAAGATCTTCATCACCCGTCCGGTATAGGCGGGGCCTGACGGGTCATCGGTCGGGAAGGTCTTGGCCAGGACGCGGTCGCCGATGCCCGGTGCCGGTCCGTTGCCGCCGCGAGACACGCGGATCGATACGACGGGCGGTTCGCCCGTGCCCACGGACTCGGCCGGATGCGCCAGCAGGACGCCGTCGCCGTCGCGGCCAAAAATGTCGAGGACGGCGACATGGGGCAGCGCGCCGACGCGGGCCAGCCGCTTGCGCTCCTTGGTGAGCACGCCTTCATCCTGCATGTCGCGCAGAAGATCCTTCAGCCAGATGCGGTCGTCGCCGCGCAGCGCGAACGCCTTGGCGATGTCGCGTTTTCCAGCCCGGTCGGGATTTTCGGCGATGTAGCGCAGGATCTCGTCGCGCGATGGCTTGTAGTCGTCCTTGACCTTGGCCCTCGTGTCGGCGGTGCGCGGATCGCCGTGGCTTCTTCCGGTGATCCTGCGCGCCACGCTGTCCTACCCTTTTTTCTTCGCGGCCGGCTTCTTCGCAGCCGGCTTTTGGGCCGCTGTCTTCTTGGCCGCCGGTGCCTTGGCCGCTGCCGCCTTGCGGAACGGCTTCTTGCCGCCGCCGCCCTTGGCTTCCTTCTCGGCAATCAGCGCCAGCGCGTCTTCAATGGTGACCGATTGCGGATCCTTGCCCTTGGGCAGCGTGGCATTAACCTTGCCGAAATTGACGTAAGGCCCGTACTTGCCGTCGCGCACGACGATCTTGCCGCCGCCGTCCGGATGGTCGCCAAGTTCCTTCAGGGCCGCGGCCGTGCCGCCATTGCGGCCGCCCTTGCCCTTGGATTGCTTCTCGGCAATCACCGTGACGGCGCGGTTGAGGCCGATGGAGAACACGTCCTCGATGCTGTCGAGATTGGCGTAGGTGCCATCATGAAGGACGAACGGGCCGTAACGGCCGAGCCCCGCCGAGATCATCTTGCCGCTCTCGGGATGTTTTCCCACGTCGCGCGGCAGACCCAGAAGCGCGAGCGCCTTCTCATGGTCGATGGAGTCGGGCGTCCACCCCTTGGGCAGGCTCGAACGCTTGGCTTCCTTGCCGTCGCCGCGCTGGATATAGGGGCCGAAGCGGCCGGAGCGAAGGGTGATTTCCTCGGCCGTGTAAGGATCCTTGCCGAGCACCTTGGTGCCGTCCTCGCCGCCGCCATTCTCGCCGTTCGGATTGGCGGCGTCGCCGAGCTGGCGGGTGAATGAGCATTCGGGATAGTTCGAGCAGCCGACGAAGGCGCCGAACTTGCCGAGCTTCAGCGACAGATTGCCAGTGCCGCATTTCGGGCAAATGCGCGGGTTCGAGCCGTCCTCGCGGGCGGGAAACACCAGCGGCGCCAGTTCCTCGTTGAGCGCGTCGAGCACGTCGGTGACGCGCAGTTCCTTGATGTCGGCGACGGCGCCCGAAAAATCCTTCCAGAAATCGCGCAGCACGTCTTTCCAGGCGAGCTTGCCGTCGGAGATCTCGTCGAGCTTTTCCTCGAGCGAGGCGGTGAAGTCGTATTCGACATAGCGCTCGAAGAAACTTTCGAGGAAGGCGGACAACAGACGGCCCTTGGCCTGCGGCACCAGCCGACGCTTGTCGATCGTGACGTAGTCGCGGTCCTCGAGTGTCTTGAGAATTGCCGTGTAGGTCGACGGCCGGCCGATGCCGAGCTCTTCCAGCTTCTTGATGAGCGAGGCCTCGGAATAGCGCGGCGGCGGCTCGGTCGTGTGCTGGGTGGCGTTGATCGCCTGGCGGGCAAGCTGCTCGCCGGCGCGGATCTCCGGCAGACGACGGTTTTCCTCGTCTTCCGCGTCGTCGTCCTTCTGGTCGGTGTAGGCGGCAATGAAGCCGTCGAAGCGGACGACCGAACCGACGGCGCGAAGCTCGGCGGTACGGGCGCCGTTGACGGCCTCGATCTCGACGGTGGTGCGCTCGATCTCGGCCGGCTGCATCTGGCTGGCGATGGCGCGCTTCCAGATCAGCTCATAAAGCCGCAACTGGTCGGAATCGAGATACTGCCTGACGGATGCCGGGGTGCGCATGAAGTCGGTCGGGCGGATCGCTTCGTGCGCCTCCTGGGCGTTCTTGGCCTTGGCGGTGTACTGGCGCGGCTTCTCCGGCAGGTACTTTGGGCCGAATTCCTTGGCGATGGCGTCCCGGGCACCAGAGATCGCCTCGGGTGCCATCTGCACACCGTCGGTTCGCATATAGGTGATCAGGCCGGTGGTCTCGCCGCCGATCTCCATGCCTTCATAGAGGCGCTGTGCCACCTGCATGGTGCGCGTGGCCGAGAAACCGAGGCCCGACGAGGCGGCCTGCTGCAGCGTCGAGGTGGTGAAGGGCGGGCCGGGATTGCGCTTTGTCGGCTTGGCTTCGACGGACAGCGCCTTGAAGGTCGCGCCCTCGAGCATCGCCTTGATGTCGTCGGCCTGCGCCTTGTTGGCGATGTCGAGTTTTTGCAGCTTCTTGCGTTCGAAGGCGGTCAGCCGTGCTTCGAAATTCTCGTTGCGCGGTGTGCCGAGGATCGCGGCGATCTGCCAATATTCCTCGCGGATGAAGCGTTCGATCTCGGATTCGCGGTCGCAGACCAGACGCAGCGCGACCGACTGGACGCGGCCGGCGGAACGGGCGCCAGGCAGTTTGCGCCATAGAACCGGCGACAGAGTGAAGCCGACGAGATAGTCGAGCGCACGGCGGGCGAGATAGGCATCGACCAGCGGGCCATCGATCTGGCGCGGATTGGCCATGGCTTCCAGCACCGATGATTTGGTGATGGCGTTGAAGACGACGCGGCTGACGGGCTTGTCCTTCAGCGCTCGCTTCTGCTTCAGCACTTCCAGCACATGCCAGGAGATGGCCTCGCCTTCGCGATCAGGGTCGGTGGCGAGGATCAGGCCGTCTGCGTCCTTGACCGCCTTGGCGATGTCGGCGAGCCGCTTGGCCGACGCCGTATCGACCGCCCAGGACATGGCGAAATCTTCATCCGGGCGCACCGAGCCGTCCTTGGCCGGCAAATCGCGGACATGGCCGAACGAGGCCAGAACCTTGTAGTTCCTGCCCAGATATTTGTTGATTGTCTTAGCCTTGGCCGGCGATTCGACGACGACGACGTCCATGAGGTCTCTTATCTGCTGTGATGCGCCAGAAGAATTCCGCTGCGCGCGACGAAATCTCGTTTCTGTTTGTCGCTCACATGGCCGCGCTTTTGCATCCGGTCAAGGGGAAGCGCCCAAATTGCGAGGCCGCCGGCAGCAATACACTCTAAGAGTGTATGGAGAAAATCACAGAATTTCGATCAGGAGAGTTGGGGGCCGCAAGTCGGCGAAAACGACTGCGCGCTTCCGATGAGTCGACGAATTGCGTTGCGCGAGGAGCCTGGCTCACGTTGCGCAAGAAGAAGCTGGCCGCCAGATGCATCGGGGGACGCCGGCGGCCAGCTCCATGTCCCGCCAGCGAGCGGGAACGGGAATAGAGGCTCAGTCGGCTTTGGCGATATGCCAGACGCCGGCGACACCATCGCCGCTCACATCTCCAGCTTTCTTGTCCTTGATGAATGTGTAGAGCGGCTTGCCATCATAGGCCCACATCTTGGTGCCGTCGGTACGGTCGACGATCGTCCATCCTTTGGAAGCCTTCGCACCGGCCTTGGCCTTCAACGGCGGCCAGTTGGCGGCGCATTTGTCGTAGCAGTTCGACTTGCCCTTCTCGTCCTTGTCATAGGTGTAAAGCGTCATGCCCTTGGCATCGGTGTAGATTTTCGTGCCTCCGACGTTGGCTTCCTTCCAGGCATCGGCGGCGAAGGATGCGGCAGTGCTGAATAGGAGCGCGGCCAGTCCTATGGTTATGGTTTTCATGGAATTCTCCCTGGCTGATATCTGGAGACGCGCGGGAAATTGCGGTCTCCTTGTGTCAACGCCGTGCGCGGGTGCTTTCTTCCCGGCCCCGCGATGACTTGCCACATGATGGTGATTGGCGGACAAACCCGCGTGTCGCTATATCGTCGCCAAACAGTCGGAGCTCAGGGAATGGCATTGGACATCGGCTATGTCAGCGCGGTCGGGGCAGGGGCCATCTCGTTCCTGTCGCCATGCGTGCTGCCGCTGGTGCCGCCCTATCTCTGCTACATGGCCGGCGTGTCGGTCGAGGATTTTCGCGGCAACGCTGGCGTGACGGCAAGGCAGGGCGCGCGCGGCGCGCTGCTTTATTCCTCGATCGCCTTCGTGCTCGGCTTCTCGACCGTGTTCGTGGCGCTCGGCGCCGGCGCCTCGACCATCGGCCGGCTGCTGCGCGTCTGGCAGGAGCCGCTGGCGATGGCCGCCGGCGTGCTGATCATCCTGATGGGCTTGAATTTCCTCGGCATCCTGCGCATTCCGCTGCTGTCGCGCGAGGCGCGTTTCCAGTCGCAGGGCAAGCCGGCCAGTGCCGTCGCCGCCTATGTCATGGGGCTGGCCTTCGCCTTTGGCTGGACGCCCTGCATCGGCCCAGTGCTGGGGCCGATCCTGACGCTGGCCGGCGGGCGAGAAACAGTGGGCGAGGGTGCTCTCCTGCTTGCCGCCTATTCGCTGGGGCTCGGCATACCTTTCCTGATCGCCGCGCTGTTTTCCGGCGCCTTCATGCGCTTCCTCGGTAAATTCCGCGTCCATCTCGGCCGCGTCGAAAAGGCCATCGGCGCGCTGCTGGTGGTCGCCGGGGTGTTTTTCCTCACTGGCGGCGTGCAGACGGTGTCGTATTGGCTGCTTGAGAATTTCCCGGTGCTGGGGCGGCTGGGGTAAGGCCGCAACTGCGGCATTTGCTGTAGAATATCGGACAGCGGAGCGACTGGTTAAAAGTCAGTTGCTCGACTATCTCACCGGAATTTAACCGCATTGGTGCAGCATGGCGCCGCTGCTAGCATAGGTTTGATTCCAAACCCTTTTCAGATGGTTGCCTAATCCATGAGCCAGAGATCCTGCCTGTCCGTTATCCTCGCCGCCGGCGAAGGCACGCGCATGAAGAGCGCGCTGCCAAAGGTGCTGCATCCGATCGCTGGCCTGCCGATGGTCGCCCATGTGGTGAAGGCGGCCGACGCCGCCGGTGCCAGCAGCGATACGATCGTGATTGGCCATGGCGCGGAAGAGATGCGCAAAGCGGTTGCGAAGTTCGCACCCAAGGCCGAGACCTTCGTGCAGGAAGAGCGCTTGGGTACGGCGCATGCCGTTCTTGCAGCCCGCGAAGCGATATCAAGGGGTTATGACGACATCCTGGTGATGTTCGGCGACACGCCGCTGATCGATGCGGAGGCCTTGACCCTGGCGCGGATGAAGCTCGCCGAAGGCGCGGCCGTCGCGGTGATCGGCTTCCGAACGCCCAATCCAAACGGCTATGGCAGGCTGGTCGAAAAAGGCGGCAAGCTGATCGCCATCCGCGAAGAGAAGGACTGCTCCGAAGCGGAGAAGAAAATCACCTTCTGCAATGCCGGCATGATGGCGGTCGCCGGCGCCCATGCGCTGAAGCTGCTCGACGCGGTCGGCAACAAGAATGCCAAGGGCGAGTATTATCTGACCGACATTGTCGAGATCGCGGGCGCGCAAGGTCTCGATGTCGTCGCCACCGAAGCCAGTTTCGAGAATGCGCTCGGCATCAACAACCGCGCCGAACTGGCGCAGGCCGAGGGCATCTGGCAGCAGCGTCGACGCCAGGAGGCGATGCTGTCGGGCGTGACGCTGATCGCGCCGGAAACGGTCTATTTCTCGCACGATACCGAGATCGGCGCCGACACGCTGGTCGAACCCAATGTCTGGTTTGGCCCGGGCGTGAAGATCGCCGGCGGCGCCAGGATCCATGCCTTCAGCCATATCGAAGGCGCCACCATCGCGGCCAATTGCGATGTCGGGCCATTCGCTCGGCTGCGGCCGGGCGCCGATCTCAGGCAGAAGGCCAAGGTCGGCAATTTCTGCGAGGTCAAGCAGGCTGTTGTCGAGGAGGGCGCCAAGGTCAACCATTTGACCTATATCGGCGATGCCCGCGTCGGCGCGGGCGCCAATATCGGCGCCGGCACCATCACCTGCAATTATGATGGCTATTCGAAATTCTTCACCGACATCGGCGAGGGCGCCTTTGTCGGCTCGAACTCCTCGCTGGTGGCGCCGGTGTCGATCGGCAAGGGCGGCTACATTGCGTCGGGCAGCGTCATCACTGAAAGCGTGCCCGACGACGCGCTGGCCTTCGGCCGCGCCCGCCAGAAGACCATTCCCGGCAAGGGCAAGGAGTTGCGCGAGCGTTTCGCCTCGGCCGCGGCGGCGAAGAAGAAGGCCGCCGGCGCCGATCATTAGCGGTCGGTCGGTAGGTTGCTTCCCGAAGCAATCGAAAAGCCGAACAATTGCAGTAACCGGATTGCAAGGGCAGTCTGGCATGGTGCATGCGTACGCAAGCGTCCGTTACACCGGGCGAAATGCAATGTGACTTTCACGGCAGGCCGGCCATCCCTAAATAGCGCTGGTTTTCCATGGGGAATCGGGGACTGTCTGCATGTGCGGTATCGTTGGAATCGTCGGCCATTCGCAGGTTGCGCCGCTCATCGTCGACGCGCTGAAGCGGCTCGAATATCGCGGCTATGACTCGGCCGGCGTGGCCACCATCGAGAAGGGCGAGCTTGGCCGCCGGCGCGCCGAGGGCAAGCTGATCAACCTCGAACGCCGGCTCAAGGACGAGCCGCTCGGTGGCACGATCGGCATCGGCCACACGCGCTGGGCAACCCATGGCGTGCCCAACGAGACCAATGCGCATCCGCATTTTTCCGACGGTGTCGCCATCGTCCACAACGGCATCATCGAGAATTTCGCCGAGCTGCGCGATGAACTGACCCGCGACGGCTATTCCTTCTCCTCGCAGACCGACACCGAGGTCGTCGCCCATCTGGTGGCGCGCGAACTGGCCAGGGGGCTGAAGCCGGTCGAGGCGGCGCACCAGGCGCTGAAGCGGCTCGAAGGCGCCTTTGCGCTGGCCATCATGTTCAAGGGTGACGAAGACCTGATCGTCGGCGCCCGCAACGGCCCGCCGCTGGCCGTCGGCCATGGCGACGGCGAGATGTTTCTGGGCTCCGACGCCATCGCGCTGGCGCCCTTCACCAATTCGATCACCTATCTGGAGGACGGCGACTGGGCGGTGGTGCGCCGCGACAGCGTCGCCATCTTCGACATCGACGGCGGACAAGTCGAGCGCAAGCGCCAGCAGTCGCTGTCGACCTCCTTCATGGTCGACAAGGGCAACCGCCGCCATTTCATGGAGAAGGAGATCCATGAGCAGCCCGAGGTGATCTCGCACACGCTGGCGCATTATGTCGACTTCGTCTCCGGCGTTTCCAAGCCGCTCGACCTGCCGTTCGACTTCGCAGGGATCAACCGGCTGGCGATCTCGGCCTGCGGCACCGCCTATCTCGCCGGCCTGATCGGCAAATACTGGTTCGAGCGCTATGCGCGGCTGCCGGTCGACATCGATGTCGCCTCGGAGTTCCGCTACCGCGAGATGCCGCTGTCGGCCAACGATGCCGCCTTCTTCATCTCGCAGTCGGGCGAGACCGCCGACACGCTGGCCTCGCTGCGCTACTGCCGCAAGGCCGGCATGAAGATCGGCGCCGTCGTCAATGTGCGGGAATCGACCATGGCGCGCGAATCCGATGTCGTGCTGCCGACGCTGGCCGGACCCGAGATCGGCGTCGCCTCGACCAAGGCCTTCACCTGCCAGCTCTCGGTGCTGGCCTCGCTCGCGGTGCGCGCCGGCGTGGCGCGCGGCACGATCTCGAAGGATGAGGAGAAAACCCTGGTGCGGGCGCTTTCGGAAGCGCCGCGCTATGCCAACCAGGTGCTCAAGCTCGAAGAGCAGATCGAGCGCATCGCGCGGGACCTGTCGCGCTATTCCGATGTGCTCTATCTCGGCCGCGACACCAATTTCCCGCTGGCCATGGAAGGCGCGCTGAAGCTCAAGGAAATCTCCTACATCCATGCCGAAGGCTATGCGGCGGGCGAACTGAAGCACGGGCCGATCGCGCTGATCGACGAGAACATGCCGGTCATCGTGATCGCGCCGCATGACCGCATCTTCGAGAAGACCGTGTCCAACATGCAGGAAGTGGCGGCGCGCGGCGGCAAGATCATCCTGATCACCGACGGCAAGGGAGCGGCGCAAGCGAGCGTGAAGACGATGGAGACCATCATCCTGCCGGACGTTCCCGAAATCATCTCGCCGATCATCTATGCGCTGCCGATCCAGATGCTGGCCTATTTCACCGCCGTCTTCATGGGCACCGACGTCGACCAGCCCCGCAACCTGGCGAAATCGGTCACCGTGGAATAGGGGCCGCAACAGGCGCTCTTTAAAAACTTCGCAGTTCCAAACGGCCGTCCGGTTCACTAATGTTGCGCTGCAACCCGCGCCCCGGTGAACCATGTCCGATGCTCCGAAGACCTCCGGCATGACCCGGCTGAGGAACTATTTCCTCACGGGTTTCATCGTCTGTGCGCCGCTGGCGATCACCGCCTATATCGCCTGGTCGTTCATCGGCTGGGTCGATTCCTGGGTAAAGCCCTATATTCCGGCGCGCTACAGCCCCGACACCTATCTGCCGTTTCCGGTGCCGGGGTTTGGGCTGATCGTCGCGCTGATCCTGATCACGCTGATCGGTTTCCTCGCCGCCAACATTGTCGGCCGCGCCATTGTCGGTTTCGGCGAGCGCCTGCTCGGCCGCATGCCGCTGGTGCGCGGTATCTATGGCTCGCTGAAGCAGATCTTCGAGACCGTGCTGTCGAACAAGGGCGACATGTTCCGCCAGGTCGGGCTGGTCGAATATCCGCGCAAGGGCGTGTGGTCGCTGGTCTTTGTCGCCAGCGAAAAAGAAACCGAGATCAATGAGAAGCTCGACCAGGAAGGCGATCCGCTGATCGCCGTGTTCATGCCTTGCACGCCGAATCCGACAACCGGATTCCTGATGTACGTGCCGAAGTCGGACATCGTGCTGCTCGACATGACGATCGAGGACGGCGCCAAGCTGATCGTCTCGGCCGGGCTGGTGGCGCCCGAGGTGAAGACGAAATTGGTGACGCTGAACGGCGAGCCGATCAACGGAACGGTCGCCAATCCGCCGCTAGGGCCTCATCCGGCGCGCAAGAGCCGCACCGCCTCGTCGCGGCCGAACAAGTAGAGCAGCAGGCGCAGCGCCTCGCCGCGATCGGACTGCAGCTCGGGGTCGCGCGACAGGATCAGCCTCGCATCGTCGCGGGCGGCTTCCAGCAGATCGGCATGCGCCTCGATGCGCGCGACCTGGAACCCCGGCGTGCCGGACTGGCGGGTCCCCAAGAGCTCGCCTTCGCCGCGCAGTTTGAGGTCTTCCTCGGCGATCAAAAAGCCGTCCTCGGTCTCACGCATCACCGACAGCCGGCGTTTTGCTGTCTCGCCGAGCGGATCCTTGTAGAGCAGCACGCAGGAGGAGGGCTTGTCGCCGCGCCCAACGCGGCCACGCAGCTGGTGCAACTGCGCAAGGCCAAAGCGTTCGGCATGCTCGATGACCATGACGGTGGCGTCCGGTACGTCGACACCGACCTCGATGACCGTGGTGGCGATCAGGATGCGGGTCTCGCCCTCCTTGAAGGCGCGCATGGCCTCGTCCTTCTCGGCGCCCTTCATGCGGCCATGGACGAGGCCGATGCGGTCGCCGAACAGCGGCTTCAGCGAAGCGAATCGGTCCTCGGCCGACATCAGCTTGATCTCTTCCGATTCTTCCACCAGCGGGCAGATCCAGTAGATCTTCTGGCCTCCGGCGACCGCGTCCTCCATGCGGCCAACCAGTTCGTCGAGACGCTCGAGCGGCAGCGTGACGGTGCGGATCGGCTGGCGGCCGGCCGGCTTTTCCGTCAGCTTCGAGACATCCATGTCGCCGAAGGCGGTCAGCACCAGCGTGCGTGGGATAGGCGTCGCGGTCATCACCAGCATGTCGGGCGCATCGCCCTTGGCGGTGATGGCGAGCCGTTGGTGAACGCCGAAGCGATGCTGTTCGTCGATCACGGCCAGGACCAGGTCGTGGAAGGTGACCGTCTCCTGGAACAGGGCGTGGGTGCCGACGACGATATCGATCTCGCCGCTCGCCAGACCAGCCAGCGTTTCGGTGCGTTCGCGGCCCTTCTCGCGGCCGGTGAGGATGGCGATGCGCAGCCCGACCTTGGCGGCAAGCGGCGCGATCGTCGCCAGATGCTGGCGCGCCAGGATTTCGGTCGGCGCCATCAGTGCCGCCTGGCCGCCCGCCTCGACGGCGCGCGCCATGGCCAGCAGGGCGACCACCGTCTTACCCGAACCGACATCGCCTTGCAGAAGCCGCAGCATGCGTTCGGGATCGGCTAGGTCCGCATTGATTTCGGCGAGGGCGAATTCCTGGCTTGCGGTGAGCGAATAGGGAAGGGCCGCACGCAGTTTCTCGACGATGCGGCCGTCGCCGACCAAGGGACGGCCGGACAGACGGCGGATCTTTGCCCGCACCAGCGCCAGCGAGACCTGGCCCGCGAGCAACTCGTCATAGGCAAGACGCCGCCAGGCAGCGCCGTCGATGGAAACGTCGATCGGGTCCGCCGGATTGTGGATACGGGTGAGCGCGTCGGCAAAGGTGGGAAAGGTATGCCGGCGCATGAAGGCGCCGTCCTGCCATTCCGGTAATTCGGGCAAGCGTGCCAGCGCCTGGCCGATCGCCCGGCGCAGCACCTTGCCCGAGAGCCCTGCGGTCAGCGGATAGACCGGTTCGACCAGCGGCAGGTTTTCCGCCTCGCTGGCCAGCGCGATATGATCGGGGTGGACCATGGTCGGGCGGCCGTTGAACCATTCCATGCGGCCCGAGACCACGACATGCTCGCCGATAGGCATCGTCTTTTCGAGGTAGGCGGCGTGCGCATGGAAAAAGGTCAGGCCGATTTCGCCGGTATCGTCATGGGCGTAGACCCTGTAGGGCACGGACCTGTTGCCGCGCGGCGGAGGCTGGTGACGGTCGATGCGCAGGTCGAGCGTGACGATCTGGCCTTCCGCGGAACCTGCGATGCCCGGCCGGCTCCGGCGGTCGATGACGGTATGCGGCAGCACGAACAGAAGGTCGCCCGCGCGGGCCGCGCGATCGCCAAGATCAGCGGCGACGACCTTCTCGATCAACGCGCCAACCTTCGGCCCGACGCCGGCAAGCGAAGTGATCGGGACGAACAGCGGATCGAGTATGGAAGGACGCATAATGTCAGCTTATGTCGCGACGGCCTCAGCGCAAGGCTGACAGCACCTTCTATCCACGCTATATGCGCCGCAGCAAGCGAGGATGCGGCACAATGACCGGAACGAAACGATCAAGCGAGGGGCTGGACGCCCACCGCCGCAAGCTCTTGTTCCGTTCCTGGCATCGCGGCATGCGCGAGATGGATCTGATCCTCGGCACGTTCGCCGACGCGGAGATCGGTGCCTTGACCGACGAGGAAATCGACCAATATGAGAGGCTCCTCGACATTCCCGACACCGAATTCCTGCCGTTGATCACCGGCGAACGGCCGATCCCGGCGGATATCGATTGCGCCGTCCTGCAAAAGATCCTGGCGTCCCGCCGGACCATGACATTCTGAACAAAAGCAATTCCAGGAAAAGTGCGAAGCGGTTTTCCGTCCGGAATTGCGACAAACTGAAAACAAGCAATTCCAGGAAAAGCGCGAAACGGTTTTCCCATGGGAATTGCGATAAACAAGACCGTGATTTGATGAGCCTCATTCCCACCATTGGTCTGCCGAAAGGCCGCGCCGGCCAGTTCATCGTCGATGGCGTCGCCGACGGCTATGAAGCCTTCGCGCTGGTGCAGGCGGCCCTGGAAATCGCGCCCGACAAGCCGGTGCTGTTCGTGGCGCGCGATGGCCAGCGCCTGCCGGCGATCATCGAGGCGCTGGCCTTCGCCGCACCCGGCCTGCCGGTGCTGGAACTGCCGGCCTGGGATTGCCTGCCCTACGACCGAGTCTCGCCCGGTTCGGATGCCGCCGCCAAGCGCCTCGATGCGCTGACCGCCATGATCGCGCTGGCCAAGAAGCCGCATCGCGCCGTCATCCTCACCACCGCCAATGCGCTGCTGCAGCGCATTCCGCCGGCCGATCTTGTCGAGGCGCAGACGTTTCACGCCAGGCCCGGCAACCAGATCGACATGAACGCGCTGGTATCGCGGCTGGAGACGTCAGGCTTCGAGCGCGTGCCGACGGTGCGCGGCATCGGCGAATTCGCGGTGCGCGGCGGCATTCTCGACCTGTTCGCTCCGGGTTGGACCGAGGCGCTGAGGCTCGACTTCTTCGGCGACACGCTGGAATCGATCCGCGTCTTCGACGCCGCCACGCAGCGCACTACCGGCCAGCGCAAGTCGATGGCATTGCAGGCGATGAGCGAAGTGGCGCTGACGCCCGAAACCATCAGCCGCTTCCGCCGCTCCTATATCGAGGCCTTTGGCGCACCGCAGCGCGACGACGGGCTTTACGCGGCGGTCAGCGAAGGGCGGCGGTTTGCCGGCATGGAGCACTGGCTGCCGTTCTTCTACGAGCGGCTGGAGACCGTGTTCGACTATCTGCCGGACACGCCGGTTGTCTTCGACCATCTGGCGCGTGAGGCGTTGGCCGAACGCCACACGCTGATCCTCGACCACTATGAGGCGCGTAAAAAGCAGGCCGACGCCGCGCTGAAAGATGCGGTGCCCTACAAGCCGGTGGCGCCCGATCTGCTCTACCTGTCGCCGGAAAACCTGATCGCCTCGCTCGGGCCGCGTGAAGCGATCGATTTCACGCCCTTTGATGCTCCGGATGCCGGTGCGAAAAAGGTCTATCACGCAGGTTCGCGCCACGGCCGCAGCTTCGTCGAGGAGCGCGCCGAGCCGAACGTCAACGTGTTCGATGTGGTCGTCAGGCACATCGCCGACGAGCGCGCCGCGCGCCGCCGTGTCGTCATCGCCGGCTGGACCGAGGGCTCGCTCGACCGGCTTGGGCAGATCCTGGCCGAGCACCATCTCGGCAATCTCAAGCAGGTCGAGACGCTGGCGGAAGCCGAACAGCTCGAGCCGGGGCAGGCGGCTCTTGCGGTGCTGCCGCTCGAATCCGGCTTCGAGACCGAAAAACTGGTCGTCGTCGCCGAACAGGACATTCTGGGCGACCGGCTGATCCGGCGTTCGAAGCGAAAGAAGCGCGCCTCCGACTTCATTGCCGAGGCCTCGGCCTTGTCGGCCGGCGATATCGTCGTCCACGCCGACCACGGTATTGGCCGTTTCATCGGCTTGCGCACCATCGAAGCGGTCGGTGCGCCGCATGATTGCCTGGAAATCCACTATGCCGGCGACGACCGGCTGTTCCTGCCGGTGGAGAACATCGAGCTTCTGTCGCGTTACGGTTCGGACTCGGCCGAAGCGACGCTGGACAAGCTTGGCGGCGGCGCCTGGCAGTCGCGCAAGGCAAAGCTGAAGCGGCGCCTGCTCGACATGGCCGGGCAACTGATCCGCATCGCCGCCGAGCGGCAGATGCGCGCCGCACCGGCGTTGGTGCCGGCTGAAGGCCTCTATGACGAATTCTCAGCCCGTTTCCCCTATGAGGAGACCGACGACCAGCAGACGGCGATCGATTCGGTGCGCGACGATCTTGGCGCCGGCAAGCCGATGGACCGGCTGATCTGCGGCGATGTCGGCTTCGGCAAGACCGAAGTGGCGCTGCGCGCGGCCTTCATCGCGGCCATGGAAGGGTTCCAGGTCGCCGTGGTGGTGCCGACGACGCTGTTGTCGCGCCAGCATTTCAAGACGTTTTCGCAGCGGTTTTCCGGCCTGCCGATCCGTGTCGCCCAGGCCTCACGGCTGGTCGGCGCCAAGGAACTCGCCGAAACGAAGAAGGCGCTGGCCGAGGGCCAGGTCGACATCGTTGTCGGCACCCATGCGCTGCTCGGATCCTCGATCTCGTTCAAGAATCTCGGCCTGCTGATCATCGACGAGGAGCAGCACTTCGGCGTCAAGCACAAGGAACGGCTGAAGGACCTGAAGACCGATGTCCATGTGCTGACGCTGTCGGCGACGCCGATCCCGCGTACGCTGCAACTCGCGCTGACGGGCGTGCGCGAACTGTCGCTGATCGCCACGCCGCCGGTCGACCGCATGGCGGTGCGCACTTTCATCTCGCCCTTCGATCCGCTGGTCATTCGCGAGACGCTGCTGCGCGAGCGCTATCGTGGCGGGCATTCCTTCTATGTCGTTCCGCGCATCAGCGATCTCGCGGAAATCCATGATTTCCTGAAGGAATCTGTTCCTGAACTGAAGGTGGCGGTTGCCCATGGCCAGATGCCGCCGGGCGAACTCGACGACATCATGAATGCCTTCTACGACGGGCAATATGATGTGCTTTTGTCGACCACGATCGTCGAGTCCGGTCTCGACATCCCGACCGCCAACACGCTGATCATCCACCGCGCCGACATGTTCGGCCTGTCGCAGCTCTACCAGTTGCGCGGCCGCGTGGGCCGCTCCAAGGTGCGCGCCTATGCGCTGTTCACGCTGCCGGCCAACCGCAAGCTGACCGACACGGCCGAACGCCGGCTGAAAGTGCTGCAGTCGCTCGACACGCTCGGCGCCGGCTTCCAGCTCGCCAGCCACGATCTCGATATCAGGGGCGCCGGCAATCTTCTGGGTGAAGAACAGTCCGGCCACATCAAGGAGGTCGGTTTCGAACTCTACCAGCAGATGCTGGAGGAGGCCGTCGCCGAGGTGAAGGATTCCGGCGAGGTGCAGGATGGCGGCTGGTCGCCGCAGATCGCCGTCGGCACGGCGGTGATGATCCCGGAAAGCTACGTGCCGGACCTGCAGCTCAGGCTGGCGCTCTACCGCCGTCTCGGCGACCTCGAAAACACCGAGGAGATCGATGCCTTTGGCGCCGAACTCATCGACCGGTTCGGCCCGCTGCCGGACGAGGTGAAGCATCTCCTGAAGATCGTCTTCATCAAGGCACTTTGCCGCAAGGCCAATGTCGAAAAGCTCGATGCCGGGCCGAAGGGCGTCGTCATCCATTTCCGCAAGCGCGAATTCTCCAACCCGGTCGGCCTCGTCAAGTTCATCGGCGAGCAGGGTTCACTGGCCAAGATCCGGCCGGACCACAGCGTCGTCTTCACCCGCGACTGGCCAACGGCCGAGAAGCGTCTGGCGGGCTCGGCGGTGGTCATGACGCAACTGGCAAGGCTGGTGGAGAAGGCGGCATAGCCTACCCTGCCCATTCGCCAGCGCTGAAATTCCGGTCTAGAATAGGAAATCGGCTTCGTGTATGGAGCCGCCAACCCATATAGGGGTGGAAATGCGGGCGAGGGTGTTCGCCGGAAAGAGCGTTGGGTGCAGCGATGACGAAATGGTCGCCGAATTCGTGGAGAGCAAAGCCGATCAAGCAGGTTCCTGCCTATCCGGATCTTGCCGCGCTGAAAAACACGGAAGCCCAGCTCGCGACCTTTCCGCCTCTGGTTTTTGCCGGTGAGGCACGCAAGCTGAAGAAGCAACTCGCCGCGGTCGCAGCCGGCGAAGCCTTCCTGCTCCAGGGTGGCGATTGCGCCGAGAGCTTTGCCGAACATGGCGCCGACAACATCCGCGACTTCTTCCGCGTCTTCCTGCAGATGTCGGTGGTGCTCACCTTCGCCGGCGCGCAGCCTGTGGTGAAGGTCGGCCGCGTTGCCGGCCAGTTCGCCAAGCCGCGTTCGTCCGACAATGAGACCAAGGGCGAGGTGACGTTGCCGAGCTATCGCGGCGACATCATCAACGGTATCGAATTCGACCAGAAATCGCGCATTCCCGATCCCGCGCGCCAGGAAATGGCCTACCGCCAGTCGGCGGCGACGCTCAACCTTCTGCGCGCCTTCGCGCAGGGCGGCTATGCCAGCCTGGAGAACGTGCATCGCTGGATGCTCGGCTTCGTGTCCGACAGCCCGCAGGGCGAGAAGTACGAGTCGCTCGCCAACCGCATCACCGAGACGATGGACTTCATGAAGGCCGTCGGCATCACCTCGGAGACCAATTACGCGCTGCGCGAGACCGATTTCTACACCAGCCACGAGGCTTTGCTGCTCGGCTACGAAGAGGCGCTGACCCGCGTCGATTCGACCTCCGGCGACTGGTACGCCACGTCGGGCCATATGATCTGGATCGGCGACCGCACGCGCCAGCCCGACCATGCCCATGTTGAATATTGCCGCGGCATCAAGAACCCGCTCGGCCTGAAATGCGGTCCGTCGCTGACCGCTGACGGCTTGCTGGAACTGATCGACCTGCTCAACCCCGAGAACGAGCCCGGCCGGTTGACGCTGATCGCGCGCTTTGGTTCGGACAAGGTCGCTGATCATCTGCCGAAACTTGTGCGCGCGGTGCAGAAGGAAGGCCGCAGCGTGGTCTGGTCGTCCGACCCGATGCACGGCAACACCATCGAGGCCGCCGGCTACAAGACGCGGCCGTTCGACCGCATCCTGAAGGAGGTGCAGACCTTCTTCGAGGTGCACCGCGCGGAAGGCACGCATCCGGGCGGCATCCATGTCGAAATGACCGGCAAGAACGTCACCGAATGCACCGGTGGCGCGCGCGCCATAACGGCCGAGGAATTGCAGGACCGCTACCACACCCATTGCGATCCGCGCCTCAATGCTGACCAGGCGATCGAACTGGCCTTCCTGGTCTCGGACCTCCTGAAGAAAAGCCATCCGGTGCAGCACAAGCAGGCTGTGAACGGCTGATCCGGCAGACCGCAACAGATCGAAACACGAGGGCGCCGGAGAAATCCGGCGCCCTTTTTTCGTGCTGGGCCATGCCGTCGATTTGATAGATGTGCCAAACCTTACGAAAATTTATGCTGGCGCGATCACTGCAAAACCAAGATTGAGGTGAATGTTCGCCGCCGAGATCATGTTATCCGGCTAGGAATCGGCGAATGGCAATGGAAGACTCCACCCAGGAGCACCTTGAGAACGCCGAGCATGCCGAACATGCCGCGCATGAGGGCAATCCCTTTCTGACCACGGTCTCTGTGACCATTGCGGTGCTGGCGGTTCTTGCCGCGACGGTCGGCAGCTTCGAGTCGCTCGAAACCGCTGAGGCGATCAACGACAAGAGCGAGGCGGCCTACCTCCAGAACAAGGCCAGCGATCAATGGAGCTTCTTCCAGGCAAAGAGCATCAAGAAGAACAGTTATGAGATCGCGGCGGCGATGGGTGGCCCGGCCACCGATCAATTCCAGGCCAACGCGAAGCGCAATGAAGCCGATGGCGCGGAGATAGAGGCCAAGGCGACAGAATTTGAAAAGCAGGTCGATGAAAAGCTGCGTGACAGCGATCTGCGGGAATACCGGCACCATGTTCTGACGTTTGCCGTGACGTTGCTGCACATCTCGATCGCCGTCGCGACACTTTCCATCATCACCCGTGGCAAGCGCTGGCCGTGGATCGGCTCGCTGGCTCTTGGAGCCCTGGGCGCGATCGCCGCCGGCTTCGCCTATATTTGATTGCGCTGGCGCTTTGGTCCGACATGGCCCAAGGGCATTCGTCGCGGGCGCAGGGCCGGCCGGGATCAATCCTTCTTGTAGAGCAGCCAACTCTTGCCGGCGCGCCCGGCCATGGTGGAATGTTTGGTGACGCGGTTGCGGCCACTTACCTTCGAGCGGTAGAGCGCACGGTCGGCTTTCGTATAAAGGTCCTCGGGGCCTTCGGCCTCCGACGCCATGCAGATGCCCATCGACACCGTCACGGCGCCGTAATTCATACCGGTCTGGCTGCTGGTGAACGGCGTCTGTTCGATCAGGGCGCGAATGCGCTCGGCGATCTCGTAGGTGGCGTCTTCGCTGGCGCCCTCGATGATCAGCGCGAACTCCTCGCCACCGGTGCGGGCAACGAACATATCGCCGCGGATGCTGGTCTGGAAAATGTCGGCGATGATCTGAATGATCTTGTCGCCGACCGGGTGACCATAGCGATCATTAATATCCTTGAACCGGTCGATGTCGGCAAGGATCAGGGCATTGAACAGAATGCCCTTGTTGCTGTTGTAGATCCGGGTGATTTCCTTGTCGAAGGCGCGCCGGTTCCAGATATGGGTCAACGGATCGGTGTCGGCGAGCCGCTTGTACTCTTCGAGCTTCGACTTGACGCTCTCGAGTTCGATCGTCTTGTCGTTGAGCGCCGAGGCGACCTGCCGGCCATGATCAATGGTCGAGTTGGTGGCGACCGACATGGCGTTGGCGATCTTGTGCAGGAGATCCTGCGAAAGCAGGCTTCGGTTACTCAGGCCGCTCGATGTCTCATCGAGAATCCTGCCGTATTTTTCGATGTGGCCGCGCTCGCTCCGCAACAGCGATGCGACTTCCTCGAGCTCCCTGGCGATGACGTCCCGCGCATGCTCGACAATGTCTGGGCCGTGACTGTGGGCAAAGAAAGAACGGCCGATCTTGTCCAATTCGTCCTGTGTCGGCCGGTTGCTCAGCGAGAGCACGGCAAGGCTGAGCTCGCGATTGGTGCCGCTCAGGGCCTCGTAGAAGATCTCGTAGTTGCGCGGCAGGCCAAGCACGCCGAGCTGGCGCATCGTGGCGACAACGGCGGATACGATATCGGTGCCTTGTTCGGTTGGGGCGGATGCCGGCTGCATGTCTGATTCACTCGTCCCCTCGGATCCCGGCGCGGAATTTGCGGGTTCCATTGATCGCCGCCTTGGGGAGCGCTAACCGATAGCCCAGAACATCTTGCGAAGAGATCTGTCCCCACCCATGACCTTCGCTTGGCGTAACCATAAATGCGGTAGCGCTAAAGTTTCCTTAATTTGCACGATTCCCACAAGTTTTCTCTACCTGTGGCTGCAGAAGCATAAACTTTCGCATCACTGTCGCGAGACAAGACCCAATTTGGCGCGTTGAATTCGAAATCCGTGCGGCGCGCTGCTGGAAATGAAACTGAGTTTCGGATTCGCCACGCCAATCGATGTCGTATTTGCTTGCGCGCAATCCCCGCAAAGCTGGAATCCTGGCAATGATGCTGGACGAGGTTTCTTCAAGGGGGGCCAAAATGAGCGACAGTAACCGGGGATCATGCCTGTGCGGAGCGGTCCGCTTCCGGACGCACGGAGCATTGCGTGGTGTCGTCTACTGCCATTGCTCGCAATGCAGGAAGCAGAGCGGGCATTTCTATGCCGCGACCAATGTTGCCGACGCAGACATCGTGATCGAAGGCGCCGAAAGCATCACCTGGTATGAAGCATCCGCTTTCGCCAGGCGCGGCTTCTGCAAGACATGCGGGTCGGTGCTTTTCTGGAAGCCGAGGGATCAGGGCTACATTTCGGTCATGGCGGGATCGTTCGACAAGCCGACAGGCCTCAAGGGCGACTGTCATATCTTCGTTGGGGACAAGGGCGACTATTATTCGATCGACGACGGACTGCCGCAGTTTGAAAAGTCGACGCCTTCGATAGCGGTCGCCGAATGAATTTTGGACGAGACGCCTTATTCCCTTGATCGGGCCGTTGCTTTATCTCGTGCCGGTAATTCGGAAAGAGGTTTGGGCATGCAGCGGCTGATCGACGCTTTTTTCAATTCGGTGCGGGCGTTTCGCAAGCTGGCCGCCAGCGAGAAGGCTTTCCAGCAGGAATTGCTGCTGTTGCTGCTCGCCTTGCCGGCCGGGTGGTTCGTTTCCGTCTCGTGGCGTGGCTACGCCTTGCTGATCGGGGCGGTGCTGCTCCTGATCATGGTCGAGGTGCTGAACACCGGGATCGAGGCCGCCTGCGATGCGTTCAGCCGCGAGTTCAACGTCGACATCCAGCTGGCCAAGGATTGCGGTTCGCTGGCTGTGCTGATCTCGGTGTTCATCGTCGCCGGCGTCTGGGGCATCGCGCTCATCGAGCGGATCACCGGACTACCGATCTAGCGTTGCCATTCTTATATGACGGTAACTAAAGGAAACCGTCATGTCCGAAGCCGCGAATCTTCTGCTTCTCGAACGCAAAGCCCTGCCGGACGATTTGCGCTGGCTGGTCGACAAATACCCGCGTGAAAACTGGCAGGGCCACGCCAACATCCACGGCATCGCCAACATGTGGCTGCAGCGGCACGACATGTTCCGCGAACTCGGCGGCATGCTGACCAACGGTATTGGCGATTATCGCGAGGGCAGGCTGACGGCGCCTGATTTCGCGCGCTGGTTCGCGCCGCGCCTCAACCATTTTCTCGGCAATCTCGACGGTCACCACAATGTCGAGGATCATCATTATTTTCCGGTCTTCGCCAAGGTGGAGGCGCGGCTGAAGCGCGGTTTTGAGATTCTCGATACAGATCACCAGACCATCCATGAAGGATTGGAGCGCAATGTCGAGGCGGCCAATGCCTTCATCAAGACGCTTCAGGAGAGCGAGGACAAACAGCGCTTCGCGGCGGATGCCTATGCCGACGAAAACAGCAGGCTGATCGCCATGCTGACCCAGCATCTTGCCGATGAGGAAGACCTGATCATCCCCTTGATCCTCGATCGAGGTGATCGGGCGCTCGGTATAGCCTGACGGGTCAAAAGTCCTTGGCGCGCTCCCGCTTGGCGATGTGTCGTGCGATGAGCCAGGCAAGGATCGCCACCGTCAGGCCAATGCAAAGCCCGATCAGCAGCCTTTCGTGGCGAAGCAACGCCTGACCGACGAAATGCTCGGCGCCCAAGCCGAAAACGTAGCCTATTGAACTGAACAGCATCGCCCAGATCACCGATGAGATGGCATTGAGGATGATGAAGCGCGGCATCGCTATGGTCGAAAGACCCGCGGCGATGCCGCCGACCAGGCGCATGCCGTAGACATAGCGGTTCGACAGCACGAAGATATTGGGATGGGTGTTGAGCAGGCGATAGGCGCGGCGGAAGCCGGGCCGCCTGCGCAATCTGACGACATAACGATGATCGGCGAAACTTCTGCCGAGGATGAAGAAGCACGTATCGCCGAGGAAAGCGCCAAGGGCGGCCGCTACAAAGGCATGCCACAGCACGAAAACATGCTGATGGGCGAAGAAGCCGCCGAGGATGGCGGCACTTTCCCCCTCGGCGACACAGCCGACGAAGACGGCGAGCAGCCCGTACTGTTCGATGAAATGATGGATCGCGTCGGTCATGAGGCCGACTGCTGCTGCGCCAGCCTCTCGTCGATCCGTTTGACCACTTCCGCCAGCCGCACGATCTCGTCGCGCATGCCGATGATCTGGCTGTGGCGCAGTTCATCGAGTTTTTCGTGGAGCGCCATGATCTCGATTTCGGCCTTCAGATTGACCTCGTAGTCGTGGGCGGCATCGATGCGGTCACGTTCGGTCTGGCGGTTCTGCGCCATCATGATCACCGGCGCCTGCAAGGCGGCGACCATCGACAACACCAGGTTGAGGAAGATGAACGGGTAGGGGTCGAAGGCATCGCGCGTCAACAGCCAGACATTGCCGCCGGTCCAGAGAATCAGGAAAGCGAGAAAGGCGAGGATGAAGGACCAGGAACCACCGATGCGGGCGATCGTGTCGGCTAGTCGGTCGCCAAAGGTCTGGTGGAAAGCGACCGCCTTGTTGGTGTCCCTGGAGATCGTGGTGCGTTCGAGCGTCGATTGCAGCACCCGGCTTTCCAATAGGCTGAGGCCATCCGGGCGCCGCTTGAGCCAGCGGTTCGCCAGGTCGTCGATCGTCTTGTACATGGCAGTCTCCGTCGTCAGTGGAGATAGACGTAGAGGCTGCCGGCCCTCGCGGGAAGTGTTACATTCAGGCCAACAGGGAGGGACCCATGGCAGATTTCAAGAAAATTCGTCTGCGCGCGGCAAAACGCAAGGGTGGCGAGGCGGAGCTTTCGTCGTTGCTGGGGCCGGTGCCCGACAATGCCGCCGTTGCCGACATCCCGGACGATCGCATCCTGTCGATCATGGCCGAGCGGATCTTTGCCGCCGGTTTTGTCTGGCGCGTCATCGAACAGAAATGGCCGGGTTTCGAGGAGGCGTTTCTGCGTTTCGAGCCGAAGCGGCTTTTGTTCCAGCCTGACGATTTCTGGCACGATCTGGCTTCCGACCAGCGAATCGTGCGCAATCCGCAGAAGATCAAATCCGTGCGCGACAACGCAGCCTTCGTCGAACGCGTGTCCAAGGAACATGGCGGCTTCTTCGGCCATTTCCTCGCCGACTGGCCAGCGGATGATCAGGTCGGGCTGTTGGCCTATCTCGGCAAGCACGGCAGCCGGCTCGGCGGCAATACCGGCCAGTATTTCCTGCGCTGGCTGGGCTGGGACGCCTTCGTCATTTCGGCCGACATGGCGGCGGCCCTTCGCGACGCAGGTCTCGATATCGCCGAAAGCCCGACTTCGAAGAGGGACCTCGACAAGATCCAGGCCCAGATCAATCAATGGGTGGCGGACACAGGCCTGCCGCGCCGGCACATTTCGCGCATCCTGGCGATGTCGATCGGCGACAACCATTCGCCGCAGTCGTTGCGTGAATACATGGGCGACGACTGATCGCCGGTCTGGGCGCGAATGGCCTCAGGTCGTTCGGATCGGCGCGGTCCGGGGTGGTCCAAACGAACGCCATTGCTCGGGCAATTCCGCCGCGCTAAGTCAGCAGCATGACCAAGAAGCCCGACATACTGCGCATCGCGATCGCCCAGCTCAACCCGACAGTCGGCGATGTCGCCGGCAACCTCGCCAAAGCCCGCGAGGCAAGGGCGGATGCCGCGCGCCAGGGCGCCGATCTCGTGCTCTATACCGAGCTTTTCCTCGCCGGTTATCCGCCGGAGGATCTGGTGCTGAAGCCGGCCTTCCTCAAGGCCTGCGAAAAGGCGGCGCAAGAGTTCGCCGCCGATACATTGGATGGCGGCCCCGGCGTCATCATCGGCACACCGCTGAAACGCAAGAGCGGTACGCACAATTCGATCATTGTCGCCGATGGCGGCAAGATCCTGGCCGAACGCTACAAACTCGATCTGCCGAACTATGGCGAGTTCGACGAAAAGCGGGTCTTCCAGGCCGGGCCGGACCTGCAAGGCCCCGTCAATTTCCGCGGCGTACGGCTGGGCATCCCGATCTGCGAGGACATCTGGGGCGACGTCGCGGTGTGCGAGACGCTGGCCGAGAGCGGCGCTGAAATCCTGCTGGTGCCGAACGGCTCGCCTTATTATCGCGCCAAGATCGACGTACGCCATCAGGTTGTCATCAAGCAGGTCATCGAATGCGGCCTGCCGTTGATCTATGCCAACCAGCTCGGCGGCCAGGACGAACTGATCTTCGACGGTGCGTCCTTCGCCATCGGCGCCGACAAGACATTGGCTTTCCAGATGAGCCAGTTCGAGGACGCCGTCGACGTCACCACGTGGAAGCGCACGGAGGACGGCTGGGTCTGCTCGGAAGGGCCGATGTCGAAGATCCCCGAGAGGGAGGAGGCCGACTATCGCGCCTGCATGCTGGGCCTGCGCGACTACGTCAACAAGAATGGCTTCAAGAATGTGGTGCTGGGCCTGTCGGGCGGCATCGATTCGGCGATCTGCGCTGCGCTTGCCGTCGATGCGCTCGGCGAGGAGCGGCTGCGCGCGGTGATGATGCCTTACCGCTATACGTCGAAGGATTCGCTGAAGGATGCCGAGGACTGCGCCCGCGCGCTCGGCTGCCGCTATGATATCGTACCGATCTTCGAGCCCGTCGAAGGCTTCATGCACGCGCTGACGCAGCTTTTCGAAGGCACCAAGGAAGGCATCACCGAGGAGAACCTGCAGAGCCGCGCGCGCGGCACCATCCTGATGGCGATCTCCAACAAATTCGGCTCGATGGTGGTCACCACCGGCAACAAGAGCGAGATGTCGGTTGGCTATGCCACGCTCTATGGCGACATGAATGGCGGCTTCAACCCGATCAAGGATCTCTACAAGATGCAGGTCTATGCGCTGTCGCGCTGGCGCAACAGCCATGTGCCGCCTGGCGCGCTCGGGCCGTCGGGCGAGGTCATCCCGAAGAACATCATCGACAAGGCGCCGTCGGCGGAATTGCGGGAAAACCAGACCGACCAGGATTCGCTGCCGCCCTATCCGGTGCTGGACGACATTCTCGAATGCCTGGTCGAAAACGAGATGGGCGTTGACGACATTGTGGCGCGCGGCCATGACCGGGCGACGGTGACGCGCATCGAGCATCTGCTCTATATCGCCGAATACAAGCGCCGGCAGGCCGCACCTGGCGTGAAGATCACCAGGAAGAATTTCGGCCGCGACCGCCGTTATCCCATCACCAACCGTTTCAGGGATCGTGGATAAGCCGCGGTTCGCCCACTGGGCGAAAATACGCGATGCCGCGAGACGGGGACACGGCCATGCAAGACTGTGAGATCAGTTTCGACCTCGCGCGCATCGACTTCCGAGCGACCTCGGACCTGTTGATGACGAGCTACTGGGGGGCCGGACGCAGCGATGAATTTCATCGCCGGGCCTTTGCCAATTCGTTCTGCGCCGCTGCTTACATCGATGGCAAACAAGTCGGCTTCGGCAGGGCGATCACCGATCGCACGGTGTTCGCCTATCTCGCCGACATCATCGTCTGGCCGCGGCATCGGGGGCAGGGCATAGGCTCGCGGCTGGTGCGGGGGCTCATCGATCATCCCGAACTCGGCACCGTCTCGCACTGGAGCCTGTCGACCAGCGACGCGCATGGCGTCTATGAAAAACTGGGTTTCAAACCCTCCACGGACGGCCGATACATGCGCCTCGATCGCTCGCCCCAATGACGGGCACGCGGCGAAAGCTTCCATCCGCCATTGTTGCAAAATAATCTCAGTGCTTGGACCAGATACACTTTGGTCCGGAGCTGGTCTTGGCGATGCATCGGGCCGTCTCTATAAAGACCGTTCCGCGATTCATTTGCGGGAGGTCCGAATGGCAGTATTTCACATGGTAATGCGGGGCCGCGAAGCCTAGGTCCCAGCTGGCGCTCCGCGAAGGTCTGTCCTTCGCGCCGAAGCCGGATCGGGCACAGGCTTATGCCGATGCCGGTCGCCGCCCCGACAAGGGCGTGACGCCAAAATATGCCAGTCCGCTTCCGGGCAATTACTGCCCTTTGCGCGGCTTCTTCAATTTTCGACTTTATGGGATCGGGCTCGTTCGCGCCCGAATGACATCATGGCTCGTCTTAAGATCGATTTGCGCGCGAGCGCGTTTCGCAGCGTTCTTGGTTTTTCGCTCACCCACTGGCGGCGCCAGCCCTGGCGGCTTTCGCTGATCATGGGTGGTTTCCTGCTGTCGACGCTGGCCGACGTCCTGACGCCGCTTTATTCCGGCCGGCTGGTCGACGCCGTCGCCAGCAGCGCCGGCGCGGACGCCATTGCCTGG
Organism: Mesorhizobium loti; assembly: GCF_013170705.1. NCBI lineage: Bacteria > Pseudomonadati > Pseudomonadota > Alphaproteobacteria > Hyphomicrobiales > Phyllobacteriaceae > Mesorhizobium > Mesorhizobium loti. Next base: position 4,390,610 of record NZ_CP033334.1, read on the forward strand.
AATGCTGCGATGACGGCGTTCTCGATTCTGATGGCGTTGGCGCTGACCGGCGTCGTGCTGCGCAACCTCGCGTTCATGGGCATCGTCGAACTGACGCTCAAGATGATGGCCGACATCGCCGCCGACGCCTTCCATCGCGTCCAGCGGTTTTCCACCGACTGGCACGCCAACAGCTTCGCCGGCTCGACCGTGCGCAAGGTGACGCGCGGCATGTGGGCGCTCGACCTGCTCAACGACACCATCCTCATCGCGCTGCTGCCGTCGGTCGTCATGCTTGTCGGCTCGACGCTGCTGCTCGGCTGGTTCTGGCCGCTGATGGGGGCGGTCGTTGCCGCCGGCTCGCTGCTGTTCATCATGGTGACCGCAATGCTGTCGCTTGGCTATGTCGCGCCGGCGGCGAGGCTCGCCAACACGTGGGATACACGCCTCGGCGGCTCGCTGGCCGACGCGGTGAGCTGCAACGCCGTGGTCAAGGGCTTTGGCGCCGAGGAGCGCGAAGAGCGCCGCCTGGCCAGGGTTATCGCCAAATGGCGGGGACGCACGCGCCGCACCTGGGTGCGCGGCACCGTCAACGGCACCACCCAAGGAGTGCTGCTGCTGGCCATGCGGGCCGCGGTGATCGGTCTGGCACTGATGCTGTGGTCATGGGGGCAGGCGAGCGCCGGCGACGTCGCCTTCGTGCTGACCTCGTTCTTCGTGCTGCAGGGCTATTTGCGCGATATCGGCACGCATATCCGGAATTTGCAGCGTTCGATCAATGACATGGAGGAATTGGTCGATTTCCAGTCCGAACCGCTCGGCATCGAAGACCGGCCCGGCGCCGGGGCGATCCAGATCACGCAAGGGGCCATAAGCTTCGACAACGTCACCTTTCACTACGGCAATCACCGGACACCGCTCTATCGCGACTTTTCGGTCGATATCGAACCGGGTGAACGCGTCGGGCTCGTCGGTCACTCTGGGTCGGGCAAGACGACGTTCGTCAAGCTCATCCAGCGGCTCTATGACGTGAATGCGGGCAAGATCCTGATCGACGGCCAGGATATCTCGCAGGTGGCGCAAGCGTCGCTGCGCGGGCAGATCGCCATCGTCCAGCAGGAGCCGATCCTGTTCCACCGGTCGCTCGCCGAAAACATCGCCTATAGCAGGCCGAGCGCGACGCAGGCGGAGATCGAACATGCCGCCAGGCTGGCGAGCGCGCACGACTTCATAACCAACCTGCCGAAGGGCTACGGCACGCTGGTCGGCGAGCGCGGCGTGAAATTGTCGGGCGGCGAGCGGCAGCGCGTGGCGATCGCGCGCGCCTTCCTTGCCGATGCGCGCATCCTGATCCTGGACGAGGCGACATCGAGCCTCGATTCGGAATCGGAGGTGCTGATCCAGCAGGCGATGGAGCGGCTGATGGTCGGCCGCACCACGCTGGTCATCGCGCACCGGCTTTCGACGGTGCGGGCGCTCGACAGGCTGCTGGTCTTCGATCGCGGCAATATCGTCGAGGAAGGCTCGCATGACGAACTGATCCGGCTGCAGGGCGGCATCTACCGACGCCTGTTCGAGCGCCAGGCGCTCGAGCTGACCAAGGGACTTGCCATCTGACCTGGGTGGCCTTCGGCTTCGTTCGGAGGCCAGCTCTATCAGGCGCTGTGGGCCGGTCGGGAGTAGCGGTGCACGCAACCGCAGGGCGGGGCAGAACTCGGCGGGGGCTCCCCGTCACCCAGCCCGTGCCGGCCGAGCCAATCCGTGACGCGAAGCGATATCCAGATCGTCTTGCGGATCCTGAGTTTGAGCATTTGTTTGTGATGTCGATCGAGATACCTTGTCTCAACCATTGATTGCTATAGCTTTGCTCAAGCAACCCAGAGGGGCTTGTTCGCATCTCCTGGGATTCGATTGATCAATGTAGGTCTCGCCCTTCGGCAGGCGACCTCCGTAGGCCTCACGATGCATCCTGTTTCCGCGAGTATCGGTGTGAAAAACGTGGCTGCGCCGTCGGTGCTGGAGACGCAGCACGGCTCGGTTCGGCCGCTCGCAGCCGGAGATCTCGAGCGTGTCGCCGCACTCTTCCTGACGAAATTTCGGCGGCGACGTCACCTCCTCGATCGCGCGATCGCGGAGACGGCCGAGTATATGAGAAAGATCTATCTTGGGCCTGCCGGCCAGACTGGTGACAGCAACGCTCTTGTCCAGATCAACCCGCAGGGCCGCCTGGGTGGCTTCCTCGGGGTCCTGAAAGCCCACTACGAGTTCAACGGAGCGGCATTGAATGCGGCGATCATCGGGCCGCTCATGGCCGACCCCGGCACCGATCACGGCTCGGCCGGACCGCAGTTGCTGCGCGCCGTGCATCAAGGCGCGTTCGATCTGCACCTGACCGATTCGGCCAACCGGGTATCCCTGGCCTTCGCGCGCCCGATGAAATATCAGCTGCTGCCGGTGCATTGTCTGGGATGGACCTGCATTTTCCGGCCGGCCGCGATGGCCGCCGCCATGGCGCGCGGCAAATGGCCGGGCTTGCCTCGCTTCGCACTTGATCCTTGCGCCAGAGCATTCGACACCCTTACGAGAAAAAGGTTCGAGCCGCCCGCCCAGCATTCCGCGTCGCACCGGGTCCATCGCGAAGCGATGGATGCCGCGCAATTTGCAGAGCGCTTGCCGACCCTGATGTCCGATTACTCGCTTCGGCCGCGTTGGCTGGATGGCGAGCTGCCACGGCTGCTCGCTCTGGCGGCCGAGAAGCGGGCCGACGGTCCCCTTCATTTCGGCGGGACATACGACGAAACAGGTAAGATACTCGGCTGCTACGCCTTCTACGGTCAAGCCGGCGGCATCGCGAGCCTGCTGCAAATCCAGGCCTCCGGGTCTCACTGGGGCGCGACGCTGGATGGCCTGATCGCCGACGCGCGGAATATGGGTTGCGTGGGCATCGCCGGGCAGACGCAAGGCAGGTTCCTGCCTCAGCTCTTCGGCTACAAGAACGTCTTCCTCCGCTATGCCGGGGGGACTATGGTCCGCTCGCGGATCGCCGAGGTCACGGAAGCGGTCCGCTCCGGCGACATCTTCATCGGTGGCTTGATGGGCGACCGCTGGACCCGCCTCAGTTCCGATGATTTCGGCCGCTGATCAGCCTCGGCGAGCGGTTCGGATGTCTCGGCCCACCAAGAGCCGACCTAAGGCGGCAAGGCCCAGCGGCATCATTATCTCGACCGCGTCGGCTTCGCCCGCCGCGCTCGAACGTGGCAAGCGCCGCCCGGTCTTTTCATTGCGCGCGCCATGTTCTATGTCTGCGGCACAGCGCGGGGGCGCATCTTGTCAATCACAAAGGCATCCGGTACGCCCCATCCATGACAGTTACCGTTCGTTTCGCTCCGTCACCGACCGGCCGCATCCATATCGGCAATGCGCGCACCGCTCTCTTCAACTGGCTGTTTGCCCTGAACAACAAGGGCCGCTTCATCCAGCGCTTCGACGACACCGACATCGCCCGCTCGAAGCAGGAATTCGCCGACGCCATCCTTTACGACCTGCATTGGCTGGGCATTTTCCCGGACGCCACCGAATATCAGTCGCGGCGCTTCGAGACCTACGACGCGGCCGTCGAGCGGCTCAAGGCGGCGGGCGTTCTCTATGCCTGCTACGAAACGCCGGAGGAACTCGATCTGCGGCGAAAAGTGCGCCGCACGCGCGGCCTGCCGCCGGTCTATGGCCGCGAGGCCCTGGCGCTGACCAGGGAGCAGGTGGCCGAATACCAGGCCGACGGGCGCCGGCCGCACTGGCGTTTCCTGCTGCCCAATTTCTCAGACGATCCGCAGCAGCCCGAACGCACCGACATCCACTGGAACGACCTGGTGCGCGGCGAGGAAACGGTCGATCTCGCTTCGCTCTCGGATCCAGTGCTGGTGCGTGAGGACGGCACCTATCTCTACACGTTGCCGTCGGTCGTCGACGATATCGAGATGGGCATCAGCCACGTCATCCGTGGTGACGACCATGTCACCAATACCGGCGTGCAGATTGCCCTGTTCAAGGCGCTGGGCGCCGAGCCGCCGGTTTTCGGCCACCACAATCTTTTGACCACCGTCTCGGGCGAGGGACTGTCGAAGCGCACCGGGGCCCTCTCCATTGAAAGCCTGCGCGAGGACGGCATCGAGCCGATGGCCGTCGCTTCGCTGGCCGTGCTGGTCGGCACCTCGGAGAATGTCGCGGCCGCGCATGACCTGGCCGAACTCGCCGGCCATTTCGACCCGGCCACCACCTCGAAATCATCGGCCAAGTTCGATCCGGAAGAGCTGTTCGTGCTGAACCGCGTGCTGCTGCACCACATGCCCTTCGACGAGGCCCGAGACAGGCTGATGGTGCTCGGCATCTCGGGCGACCAGGCCGAACCTTTCTGGTTGGCGGTGCGCGGCAATCTCGACCGGCTCGCCGATGCGGCGGGCTGGTGGCGCATCCTGCGCGAGGGGCCGCAGGAGCGGCCCGATTTTTCCGCCGACGACCGCGATTTTCTTCATCAGGCTTTCGATGTCCTGCCGGAAGAGCCATGGAACGGGACAGTCTGGAAGGATTGGACCGGCAAGATCAGGGAAGCGACCGGACGCAAGGGCAAGGGGCTGTTCATGCCGCTCAGACTTGCGCTTACCGGACTGTCTTCGGGGCCGGAGCTTGCAGATTTATTGCCGCTGATGGGTCGGGAAGGAACGTTGGCCCGACGACCCTGACCTTGCGCTGTTCCGGCGGCAAGGCGGACACCGGCGATGTCACCGGCTTGGCGGAAAGCCGCTTGATGGCTTCGCGGTCGAGCCCGCCTTCCATATTGGCCAGGGTTTCCGGGTCGGCGCCCGGGTCTGGCTTGGAGGCAGGGACCGGAATGAACGGTGCCGCGTCCGTTTCGGGCTGCGACTGTCGCGGATTTGGCGGGTTGCCGCCAATGATCTGGAAGTTCTGCGCGGCATTGCAGCCGCAAGCCGGTGGGCGTGGCATGTTGGACTGCTTGTAGAGATAGGCGGTCGGCAGTTCGCTATAGGGCCTGCCGGTGACCGATGACGTCATCGCGGCGGAATCGTCGTCCATGCCGCGCGAATAGAAGACCTGCATCTCGGTGCCGGGGCAGCTCGATTCGCAATTCTTCTGGTCGCGCTCGAAATCGCTGACCGAGGCCGCGTTCGACATCGGGAAGAAGTAGCCGTCGCAGGTGCGTACGCACATCGTGCGGAACTCGCCGCCGGCGCTCGGGAAATCGGGCGCTTCGGGCTGGTTCAAGACCCTGCGGATAGTGCGCTCCCCATCGGGATCGTCAGGCTGGTCAAGCGTGTCGCCCCGCTGGCCATCGTTGCCGAAAAGCTGGTCGAACAGGTTCGCGGTGCCGTCTTCTCCACGGTCAGCTTCCCGCAGCGGAGCGTGGCGCGGCGCAACCGTTTCGTCGCGGCAACCATTGGCGTCGAGCGCGGCCAGGATGCGGCCACTGTCGCGACGCGATCCGCCGCCGGCGAGCTGGGCACGCTTGGCCTGGAGACTGTCGAGATTGGCGTTCATGCGGTCGATGGTGGCGTTGAGCCCGGCACATTGATTGACGTTGCGGGAAAACAGAGAAAATCCGCAGCCTGCGTTGTCCGCCTGGCCACGGGCCTTGGAAATCTGTTCGCGCTGGCGGTCGATCGCGGCATCGTATTTCCGGATCATTGCCGGGCCGCCGCCGCCACGCGAAGCCGCGGCAAGATCGGCCTCCAACTGACGGCAGACCCGCGAAGCGGCCTGTGGCTCGGTGATGGTGGCGCCGGACAGCAGCAGGCCAAGCAGCATGGCAGCATGCGCCCGCTTCAACCTTGCGCTTGTCATCCGCCTCAAATCCCGCTTGCCTATGGTCGCCAAGCTACCCCGTTCGCGGTTAATCGTCTATTTCGGATGCGGTTCGCTGGTTGGCCGAAAGCCATTAAGTCGGGACAGCAGGCGGGTTCAGCCGGCCAGGCAACAACGGTAAGCGGCAGACCGCTCCGGCCGGTCAGAACTTGTAGTTCATGCCGATCCTGACCGTATTGAACGTGTTGTCGAAGGTGGTGTTGGAGTTGGCGCCATAATCGATGGTCTGGTCCCGCAGATCGATATATTGATATTCGAATTTTGCCGACCAATGGTCCGTGATCGCCTGCTCCAGTCCGGCGCCAATGGTCCAGCCGACCTTGGTGTTCTTCTCGGAAAAGCCGCTCAAGGGACCGTTGAGATATTGGTTTTCGACACTGCCAAAAGCCAGGCCACCGGTCCCGTAGATCAGGGTACGATCGAACGCATAGCCCGCCCTGGCGCGAAGCGTTCCAAACCAATCCACCTTGGTGTCGTAAGTATCGCCTCCGCCGACATTGATCTCGTCGGAGTGGCCCTTGATGTCGGCCCCGGAAAAATCGGCCTCCACGCCGAGGACGGTGGAATTGATCTGGTAGTTGTAGCCGAGTTGGATGCCGCCCAGGAAACCATCGGTATCGTAGTTCTGAGAACCACGGATTGTCGGTGTGTTCGGCAAATTGTAAGCCGCATCGGTCCTTCCGAAACCGTAGCCAATCTGCCCGCCGACATAGACGCCGGACCAGTCGTGGACGGTTGCGGGCTCGGCACTGATAGCGTCCGCGGCCAGAGCTTGCCCGCTGATCAGGGACAGCAATGCGGATGCAAGCATCAAACCCTTCATGACGTCCTCACCGTCAAACCAGATGCGAAACCATATCAGGTAGGCTTCCCCTGCGAAATCCGCTCTCCGCCAACACGGACTTTCCGCAATCGCAAGTTGCCGACCGGCAACACCCCGGCTTTGCGACGAGCCAGCCATGAAGGAAGCCGTCCCCAGGCCAAGCCGAACCGCTGGAGGCGGCTTAGTCCAGATTCGCGATAGCCTGCGCCTTGTGCGCGGCCTCAACCACGGCTAGCGCCGTCATGTTGACGACGCCGCGCGATGTCACCGAGGGCGTCAGGATGTGCGCCGGCATATCGGTGCCAAGCAGGATCGGCCCGACATGCAGAGCATCCATCATGGCGCGTAGCGCCGTCAGCGTGATGTTGGCCGAATCGAGGTTCGGGAACACCAGCAGATTGGCTTCGCCCTTCAGTCGCGAATGCGGATAGACGCGCTGGCGCAGATGCTCCGACAAGGCTGAATCGGCATGCATTTCGCCGTCGCATTGAAGTTCCGGCGCGATGCGCGCCAGGATCGCCGCCGCCTGGCGCATTTTCAGAGCGCTTGGCGAATCGCGCGAGCCGAAGTCGGAGTGCGACAGCAGCGCCGCCTTCGGCTCGATGCCGAAGCGCTGGATTTCCTCGGCCGCCAGCACGGTCATTTCGGCGATTTCCTCGGCCGTCGGGTCGACGGAAACGTGCGTATCGGTGAGGAAGATGATGCCGCGCTGCGAGATCAGCATGGACAGGGTCGACAGGTCATAGTCCCTGATGCCGGCGCGAGGGCCAATGATGAGGGTCACGTTGCGCAGGTGCCGCTCGAAGCGTCCTTCGAGGCCGCAGACCATGGCGTCGGCATCGCCGCGCTTCAGGGCGAGCGCCGCGATCACCGTATTGTCGGTGCGCACCATGGTACGTGCGGCTTCCGTCGTCACGCCGCGCCGGCCGGCAAGTTCGATCAGGAGGTCGACATAGTTGCGGTAGCGCGGATCGTCTTCCGGGTTGATCAGGCCGAAATCGACGCCCGGCTTGATGCGCAGCCCGTAGCGCTTCAGCCTGACCTCGATGACGTGCGGACGGCCGATCAGGATCGGCTCGGCAATGCCTTCCTCCAGCACCACCTGGGCGGCGCGCAGCACGCGCTCATCCTCGCCATCGGCATAGATGACGCGCTTGGCGCTCGATGCCTTGGCGGATGAGAACACCGGCTTCATCACCAGGCCGGAGCGGAAGACGAAACGGTTGAGCTTGTCGATATAGGCGGTGAAGTCGGTGATCGGCCGTGTCGCCACACCGGTGTCGCAGGCCGCTTTGGCAACGGCCGGCGCGATGCGCAGGATGAGCCTGGGATCGAAGGGCGAGGGGATCAGGAAATCAGGCCCGAAGATCGGTGTCTCGCCCGAATAGGCGCGCGCGGCGACGTCCGAAGGCTCTTCGCGGGCAAGGGCGGCAATGGCCCGCACCGCGGCCATCTTCATCTCTTCATTGATCGCGCTGGCACCGCAGTCGAGCGCGCCGCGGAAGATATAGGGGAAGCACAGGACGTTGTTGACTTGATTGGGAAAATCGGACCGGCCCGTGCAGATCATGGCATCGGGTCGCGCAGCGCGCGCCACTTCCGGCATGATCTCGGGATTGGGGTTGGCCAGCGCCAGGATCAGCGGCTTCGGCGCCATGTGCTGCAGCAGTTCAGGCTTCAATACGCCGGCCGCGGAGAGGCCGAGGAAAACGTCGGCGCCCGGGATGACATCGGCCAGCGTGCGCGCCCCGGTGTCCTTCACATAAGGGTCTTTCCAGCGGTCCATCTCGTCGGTGCGGCCCTTGTAGGCGACGCCGAAACGGTCGGTGACCCAGATGTTTTCGATCCGTACTCCGAGCGAGACCAGGAGATTGAGGCAGGCAAGGGCGGCCGCGCCCGCGCCGGAGGTGACGACCTTGATGTCCGAAATGGTCTTGCCGGCGAATTCCAGCCCGTTGAGCACGGCGGCGGCGACGATGATGGCGGTGCCGTGCTGGTCATCGTGGAACACCGGTATGCTCATGCGGGCTTTCAGCCGCTCCTCGACCTCAAAACATTCCGGCGCCTTGATGTCCTCGAGGTTGATGCCGCCGAAAGTGGGTTCTAGAGCGGCGATGGTCTCCACCATGCGCTCGATCTCGGGCGCGTCGATCTCGATGTCGAAGACGTCGATGCCGGCGAATTTCTTGAACAGGACCGCCTTGCCTTCCATCACGGGTTTGGAGGCCAGCGGGCCGATATTGCCGAGACCAAGCACGGCCGAACCGTTGGAGACGACGCCGACCAGGTTGGCGCGCGCCGTATAGTCGGCGGCGGTTGCCGGATTGTCGCGGATCTCCAGGCAAGGGGCGGCGACGCCGGGCGAGTAGGCGAGCGCCAGGTCGCGCTGATTGCCAAGCGGCTTGGTTGCCTGGATTTCGAGCTTTCCCGGTCTCGGGTGCTTGTGGAAGTAAAGGGCGGCTTCGTCGAGGTCCGAACGTGCCGTTTTCTTGTTCTCGCCTTCCATGCGGCCGCTCCCTCGAAACCTGCTCCGAGGCCCCTTTTAGCATGCGGCCAAGGTTTTTCGCGACGCTAATTGACGCGCCGCCGGCTTTAAACCGCGGCGCGTAAAAAATCATTAGATGTCAGATTCTTACGACTGTTTCATGCCAGATGAATCCGGCCACGTCGTCGACCTTTCGATCAGAAGGCGCTGACATAGAGACCGCCGTCGACCGGTATGTTCTGCCCGGTCAGATAGCCGGCATGAACCGAGCAGAGGAAGGCGCAGATCTGGCCGAATTCCTCCGGCGTGCCGAGCCGCTTGGCTGGCACGTCGGCGCTGATGCGAGTCTTGCGCGCGGCGGCGGCGGCGGGATCCTCGACGGTGCCGGCCTCGTGCGGGCCGCGCAGCCGGTCGGTGTCGAGTTTGCCCGGCAGAAGGCTGTTGATGGTGACGTTGCGATCGATGACCGTTCGCGCCACGCCGGCTAGGAAAGAGGTGAGACCAGCGCGCGCGCCCGACGAGAGGTCGAGGCCGGGAATGGGGACATAGACCGATAGCGAGGTGATGTTGACGATGCGGCCGAAGCCGCGCTTCGCCATGCCGTCGAGGACTGCCTGCACCAGCTCGATCGGGGTCACCATGTTCTGGGTGACGCCTTCGAGGATTTTCGCGCGATCGAGCTCGCGGAAATCGCGCAGCGGCGGGCCGCCATTGTTGTTGACGAGAATGTCGGGCTCGGGGCAGGCTGCAAGCAGTGCCTTCTGTACCTCGGGCTTGGAGACGTCGCCGACGACCTCCGTCACCGTCACGCCATGGCGCTCGCGCAGTTCGGCGGCGGTTTTGGCCACCAGTTCGGCATTGCGCCCATTGACGACGATGTCGCAACCGGCCTCGGCCAGCGCCATGGCGCAGCCTTTTCCAAGTCCCTTGCTCGAAGCGCAGACGATTGCCTTCTTTCCGCGGATACCGAGATCCATGACGATTTCTCCTGTGATTTGGCGGGCAAGCTAGTCCTTAGACTGGACCAATCGCAACCGTCATACGGTTGTTGCATGAATCGAGGCATAGGCTGCTCGAAAGCAAGGGTGAAATCGCGATGTCAGGCCAAGAGCCCCGCACTTTCCGCAGCATGTTCATTTCCGACGTCCATCTCGGCTCGAAGGCGGCCAAGGCCGAGTTCCTGATCGATTTCCTTCGATACCATGACGCCGACATCATCTATCTGGTTGGCGATATCGTCGATGGCTGGCGGCTGCGGCGGAGCTGGCACTGGCCGCAAAGCCACAATGACGTCGTGCAGAAATTGCTGCGCAAGGCGCGCAAGGGCGCCAGCATCACCTATATAGCCGGCAATCACGACGAGTTCGCCCGCCAATTCCAGGGCGTGCATTTCGGCGGCATCGTCGTCGCCGACCGCGCGATCCATGAAACAGCCGACGGCAAGCGCCTTCTTGTCATCCATGGCGATCAGTTCGACACTGTCGTTCACAATCAGCGCTGGCTCGCCTATCTCGGCGATCATGCCTATGACGCGGCGATGATCGTCAACCGCGTGGTGACGCGCTTGCGCCAATTGCTCGGCCTGCCTTACTGGTCGTTCTCATCCTGGGCCAAGGTCAAGGTCAAGAAAGCGGTCAATTTCATCGGCTCGTTCCAGACCGTGCTGACCGAGGAAGCCCGCCGCTCGCATGTCGACGGCGTCATCTGCGGCCATATCCATCATGCCGCGATCGAGAATTTCGACGATGTGCGCTACATCAACACCGGCGACTGGGTGGAAAGCTGCACGGCCGTGGTCGAGCACTTCGACGGCCGGATGGAAATCCTGACCTGGGCGCAAATCCTGCCGGAAGCGCCGGACGAGCCCTTCATCCCCATGCTCATCGAGGATCGGGTGGGGCAGGCGGCCTGAGCCGAATTCTCGCCGATTTTCGGGCCAATCGATTAGTCCAGCCGGTTTCCCCGGGTTTTCCGCCATGTTAAGGGATCGATCTGCGTTGCTGGCCGGCCGGCCAAGTGCGGCGTAATTGGATCGATTCATGTCCCTGCCGCCGCTTTCGCCAGAACAGCTCGTCAAGCCGCGCCATTTCGAACTGCGCATGAGCCTCATTTTCGGCACGCTGTTCATATCGCTCGGTACCCATCTGCCCTATTTCCCGCTCTGGCTGCAGGCCAAGGGCTTTCACGCCGAGCAGATCGCCGTCATCCTGGCGGCGCCCATGTTCCTGCGCGTGGTGACGACGCCGCTGCTGACGACGCTCGCCGACCGGGCGCGGGACCGCGCCGATGTTTATGTCGCGCTGGTGGCAGCCTCCCTGCTGCTCTCGGCGGGTTATTTCCTGACACCGACCTACGCCATGGTGCTGGCGGTGTCGCTTGCCCTGACCATTGTCTGGACGCCGCATTCGCCGATCGCCGATTCGCTGGCGCTTTCGGGCGTGCGCCGCTTCGGTTCGAACTACGCAAGCATGCGCAAATGGGGCTCGATCTGCTATCTCTGCGCCAATGTCGCGGGCGGCTTCATCCTGGCGGCCACCGGTCCGCAAGCCGTTCCGGTGATCATTTTCCTTGCCCTTGGCGCGGCACTCGTCGCAGGGCTGCTGGCGCCGCGCATGGGGCGGCCGCGCAAGGCCTCGCCGCTGTCGGCCGCGGAAATCCAGCACGCGGCGCCGAGCCTGTTCAATGCCTATTTCCTCTTTTTCACCTTTGGCGTCGGCATCATCACCGCCAGCCACGCCTTCCTTTACGGCTTCGTTTCCATCTACTGGAAATCGATCGGCATAAGCGATTCCGTCGTCGGCCTGCTGTGGGCTTGGGGCGTGGTGTCCGAAGTCTGCATGTTTTTGTTTTTCAATCGCATTTTCGCCTCCATATCCGTCGTCAGGGTGATGGTGATCGCCGGCATCGGGTCGATCGTGCGCTGGATCATCTTCCCACTGGTATGGCCGTTCGGCCTCGGCGTCGCCGGCTTCTTCGCCGTGCAGTCACTGCATTCGGTGTCCGTCGCGATGGTGCTGATCGGCCTGCAGAAGATGATCGCCGAGACGGTCTCCGAGGAGCGCACGGGCGCCGCGCAAGGCATCGCCTATTTCTTCAACGGCTTCTTCATGGCCGCCGTCACGCTTGCGTCCGGTCCGCTTTATGATCGTCTCGGCGTCGATGGTTTCCTGGTGATGATCCCGATCGCGATCATTGGCCTCGTGCTTATCGGGCTTGCCGCGCGCTCAGCCCCACAGCGCCCGGTCCGGGGGTGAGACGAGCGAACCCTGGTAGACGAGACCCGGCACACGGTCGCGCGCGAGCAGCAGCGGACCATCGAGGTCAACGAAATCGGCGTTCTGGGCGAGCAGGACCGCCGGCGCCATGGCAAGCGATGTGCCGACCATGCAGCCGACCATGATGCCAAAACCCAGCTCGCGGGCGCGGTCACGCAGCACGAGCGCCGCCGTCAGCCCGCCGGACTTGTCGAGCTTGATGTTGACGGCGTCGTAGAGGCCGACAAGCGCTTCCAAATTATTCGCCTCATGCACGCTTTCATCGGCGCAGATCGGCACCGGATGCGCGATGTGGCGCAGGATTTCATCCCGGCCGGCGGGCAGGGGCTGTTCGATGAGCGCAATGCCCTGCTCTGCGGCAAAGGCGAGGTTCGCGACGATGTTGTCGTCGGTCCAGCCTTCATTCGCATCAAGGATGATTCGGCTCCCGGGTGCCGCCTGTCTCACTGCCTCGATCCGGGCGATGTCGTTGTCGCCGCCGATCTTGACCTTCAGCAGCGGCCGCCCGACGTTGGCACGGGCCTGTGCCGCCATCGCCTCGGGTTCGCCGAGCGATAGCGTGTAGGCAGTTTCCAATGGACGCGGCGGAGCTGGCCAGATTGCGTGTGCAACCGGGCTGTCACCCATCTTGGCCTCAAGGTCCCAGAGGGCGCAGTCGACCGCGTTGCGGGCGGCTCCCGCCGGCATTGCGTCGAGCAGGGCGGTCCGGTCGATGCCACCGGCTATCCGCTCGCGCATCGCCTCTATCGCGGCGTGCACGCCGTCCATGGTTTCACCATAGCGCTTGTAGGGAACGCATTCGCCGCGACCGCTATGACCGTCCTGGCTGATCGTGCATGTGATGACCTCGGCCTCGGTCTTGGAGCCGCGCGAAATGGTGAAGGTTCCGGCGATCGGAAAGCGCTCCGCCTCGACCGAAATGACACGCGCCATATTTTTCTGCTCCAGCTGTGCCAGAAGGGTTGTCGGCAAATCGACAAGGTCGGACCCATCAGGCTAAACAGGACGCCATGTTGACCATCGGCAAGCGCGACGCAAGCGGCACGACCGCCTCGGAGGCTGACCACCAACCGCGTGTGGCGGTCGGCGAGGAGGGTGGCGTTCTGGGTTGCGCGTTCTCCGGAATCTGGACGACACGAACGGTAGCGTCAATCGACGCCGACATGCGCAAGATCGAGAAACGAAACGGTTTCAAGACTTTGGCGCTGGATCTTTCGAAAATCGAGAAGATCGATACCGCCGGCGCCTGGCTGATCGACCGCCTGGTCAGTGTCTTCGAGAAGAAGAACGTCGAGGTCCGGCTGCAAGGCCAGAGCGAGATCGCTTCCATCCTGCTCGACGCGGTCGGCGAGGCTGTTCGGCGCGAGCCCGAATCCGGGCCGGCGCGGCCGCCCAACATCGTCATCCGGGCGCTTGAGGCGGTTGGCCGGCGCGTCTACGAGATGCGGGACGATTTCTTTGCTTCGATGAATATTCTTGGCGCCACCATCCGCGGCGCGCAGATGAAGCTTGGCCGCGGCCACGCCGTCAACCCGGCTGCGATCTTCAACCAGATCGACCGCATGGGCGTCGGCGCCATCCCGGTGGTGGTGCTGATGTCGGCGATCGTCGGCGCGATCGTTGCCCAGCAAGGCGCCTACCAGCTCAGCTATTTCGGCGCTGACATCTTCGTCGTCGACCTCGTCGGCGTGCTCATCCTGCGCGAACTCGGCGTGCTGATGACGGCAATCATGATCGCCGGCCGCTCCGGCAGCGCGATCACCGCGGAGATCGGCTCGATGAAGATGCGCGAGGAGGTCGACGCGCTGAAGGTCATCGGTCTCAACCCGATCGGCGTCCTGGTCTTTCCGCGTCTGGTTGCGCTGGTGATTGCGTTGCCGTGCCTGACGATCATCGCCAATTTCGCGGCACTCGGCGGCGGCATCGTCGCGGCCTGGCTCTACTCCGATATCCCCCCCGCCGCATTCATCGACCGGCTGCGTGTCGCCATCGATCTCAGCACGATTTTCGCCGGCCTGATCAAGGCGCCGTTCATGGCCATGATCATCGGCACAATCGCCTCGGTCGAAGGCATGAAGGTCGGCGGCAGTGCCGAATCGCTCGGCCAGCACGTGACCGCGTCGGTGGTGAAGTCGATCTTCGTCGTCATCATCCTCGATGGCCTTTTCGCCATGTTCTACGCAGCGATCGAGTTCTGAGAGATGGCGAAGGGCAATGGCATCGAGGTCGAGGAAGCGGACGACAGTGAAATCGTCTTGTCGGTGCGCGACGTCACCGTTGCCATCGAGGACAAGCTGATCCTCGACAAGCTTTCGCTCGACATCAAGCGCGGCGAGATCCTGGGGTTCGTCGGTGCTTCGGGCGCCGGCAAGTCCGTCCTTTTGCGAACCATTCTCGGCTTGATGCCCAAGCAGTCGGGAACGATCAAGCTGTTTGGCGTCGATGTCGACAAGGCAAGCGATATCGAGCGCCTGCGCATCGACATGCGTCTTGGCGTGCTGTTCCAGCATGGCGCGCTGTTTTCGGCATTGACCGTGCAGGAGAACGTGCAGGTGCCGATGCGCGAATATCTAGACCTGCCAAGGAAGCTGATGGACGAACTGGCGCTGCTCAAGATCGAGCTGGTCGGGCTGCCGCCGGACGCGGCGCAGAAATTTCCCTCCGAACTCTCCGGCGGCATGATCAAGCGCGCGGCCCTTGCGCGCGCCTTGGCGCTCGATCCGGACATCGTCTTTCTCGACGAGCCGACGTCCGGCCTCGATCCGATCAGTGCCGCCGAATTCGACGAACTCGTCGTCAAGCTGCGCGACACCATGGACCTGACCGTCTATATGGTCACGCACGACCTCGACACGCTGTTTACCGCTTGCGACCACGTGGCGGTGCTCGGCAAGAAGAAAGTATTGGTCGAAGGCACTATCGACGACATGCTGAAGAGCGAAGAACCGTGGGTGAAATCCTATTTCCGCGGAAAACGCGCCCGCCAGCTTGATCTTGCCGCACGTGCATAGCCATAAGTGAAGCAATGGAAACCAGAGCCAACTACGTCATTGTCGGCATTTTCACGCTGGTTGCGATCCTGGCGGCGTTCGCCTTCGTCTACTGGACGGCGGCGATCGGTGACAGGGGCGAGACGACGCTGTTGCGGGTGCGCATTCCAGGTTCGGCCTCCGGCCTCGGCCGCGGCAGCTTCGTGCTGTTCAACGGCGTCAAGGTCGGTGACGTCAAGCGCGTCTATATCGACGTGGACAACCCGACCGTCGCCATCGCCGACACCGAGATCGACCGGCTGACGCCGATCACCAAGTCGACGCAGGCCGATATCGGCCTTGCCGGCCTCACCGGGCAGGCCAACATCGAGCTCAAGGGCGCCGACCCCAAGGAAGTGAAACTCCTCGATCAGGCCGAAAAGGAAGGCAAGGTCGCCGAGATCGTCGCCAATCCGTCCGCCGTGACCAATCTGCTGCAGACGGCGCAGAACATCTTCACCCGCGCCGACAAGGTGTTGACCGAACTCGAGGGCTTCACCAAGGATGTTCGCGGGCCGCTGACGCAGACTGTCCAGAACGTGCAGACGTTCTCCGATGCGCTGGCCAAGAATTCCGACGGCATCGACAAGTTCCTGTCCAGCGTCAGCGCGCTGTCCGACGAACTCAAGGGCGTGTCCGGCAAGCTCGACGGCACGCTGAAGGCGGCGGAAGGCCTGCTCAATGCCGTCGACAGGGACAAGATCAAGAGCATCGTCGCCAATGTCGATACGGTGACCGCGAACCTCAAACAGACATCGCAGCAGCTCGACGGTGTGATCAAGAATGTCGACACGGCGGTCGGATCCGTCAATGACTTCGCCAAGCAGACGCAGGGAACGCTGGCCAAGGTCGACGGCGTGCTGGACGGTGTCGATCCGGCGCAGGTGCGTGCGGCCCTGGCCAACATCCAGAAGGCCAGCGAAAACGCCAACAAGGCCGCCGCCGACATTGCCGTGGTGACCGACAAGTTCGCCAACCGCGCCGACGATATCGACCAGACGATCAAGGACGCCAAGCAACTGGCACAGCGGCTCAACGATGCCTCGGTGCGCGTCGACGGCATCCTTGCCAGGGTCGACACCTTGCTTGGATCGGGGCAGGCCGACGGCGTAATGGCCGACGCCAGGGATACGCTGAAGTCGTTCAAGCAGGTTGCCGATACGCTGAATGCGCGGCTGGGCGTCATTACCGACAATCTGGCGCGCTTCTCGGGCCAGGGCCTGTCGAATGTCGAGGCGCTGGTGCAGGACAGCCGCCGATCGATCACGCGCATCGAGGAAGCGGTCACGGATCTCAGCCGCAATCCGCAGCGCATTCTTTCGGGTGGCGACGGCGAGGTTCGGCAATTCGATGGCAGGGCACGGCGTTGACTTCGACGTCTGCTCGCCTCAGAAACAGTCATTGCGGGTGCAGGTTATTTTGAGGTCGATACATAACGGGGACAGCAGGGGTCGCGCGTGAAGTCGATTGTGTCCAGATCGGGCCTGGCATTGCTTGCCTTGGTCCTCGCCAACTGCGCGGCGTTGCCCGGTGGCGGACCCGCGCCGCTCGACACGTTTGAGTTGTCGGCGCCTTCGGTCGACGCGCATGGCCACAGCCGCAAGCAAATCCTGATCGCCCAGCCCTCGGCACTCAAGGCGCTGGACAGCCAGAACATCGTCATCAAGCCCTCCGACCGCTCGATCCAGTATCTGAAGGGCGCGCAATGGGCCGACCGCCTGCCGCTGATCGTGCAGGCGCGGCTCGCCGAGACATTCCAGCGCTCGGGCAGCTTTGCCGGTGTCGGCAAACCGGGCGAGGGCCTGGCGATCGATTATCAGATCATCGTAGAGATCCGATCCTTCGAGGTGCGCGTCGACGGTGGCGAGCACGCCGAAGTCGACCTGTTCGTGCGCATCCTCAACGACCGCAACGGCGAGGTGCGTGCGTCCAAGAGCTTCACCGCGACCGCACCGGTTTCGGGCAGTGGCAATTCCGCCTATGTCAGTGGGCTGGACGCCGCGTTTGGCGATGCCGCCAAGCAGATCGTCCGCTGGACCGATTCGGTGATCTGAGCGCCCGGCGCGCCGGATAGACCGACGCCTGCATGTTACAGGCGGTCGAAGACGTCCGGCCGCAGTTTTCCGGTCTTCATCAGGTGCTGCAAGGCGTAGGTTACCGACAGCGCATCGTCGAGCGCGTCGTGACCCTGTAACGGCGGGTGTTCGACACCATAATAATCCGCAAGCTTGTTGCTCGGCGTCCTTGCCAGATCCTCGATCGGCATCCCGGCCGCGATCAGCAGCTTCACGGCATTGTCAAACCGGGTTGCCGGGATGGAAGACTGAATGCCTGCGACATAGCAGCTGATGGCGATCATGTTCAGTTCGTCCTTGCCCCAGGACCAGAATCGCGCGCCCCCGGAAAAACGATCGATATCGGCAAGGGCTTCTCCCAGCGCGACCCCTTCGGTCTCGATGTTTTCCTCGGTGATGCCGGTCAGTTTGGTGAAGAACGGGTCGAGCGCATATTCCCGGCCAAACCGGTCGATCGGTCTGATATAGGCCTTGTGTGTACCGAGCAGCGGAAAATCGTCTTCGAGCCCAAGCCTGACGGCGCCGATCTGCGCGATGACCGGGTCGGGATCGTGGGCAGCACACCAGAATCTGCGTTGCGAACCCTCAAGGCAGAGAAACTCGCAGTCGAATATGATTGCCGTCTTCACGGTCGGCCCCTTTTATCGAGGATCAGGGCAGCGGATTTCGCCCGTGTTCTTCGCGCCGTCGGGAAACCGGACTTTGCGCCGCGCGCGTATCGAACGCATGCGTCGGCTCGCAGCTGCGAGACGGTTTCAGCGACGGAGCTTTGAGGCGGTTACAGGCGGGGCGGGGCCCGCCTGCAATTCCGGCTCAGTGCAAGCGGCCGCTGGCATGGGCCAGCATGGTGTAGACCTTGCCGGTGTCCGACGTCAGATAGGTCTGCGCCATGATGTTGTCGCGGTCGTTGCGCGAGACATCCTTCAGCAGTTTCTCGAAGTCGTCGCAGTAGCGGTCGACCGCGGCGCGGAACTCGGCCTCTCCCTGATATTTGCGGCGGATCTCGTCGAACGTCTGCTGACCCTTCAGCGTGTAGAGCCGGCGCGTGAACACGTCCCGCTCGCCGCGCCGATAGCGGTTCCACAGCTCGATCGAAGCGTCGTGGTCGATGGCCCGTGCAATGTCGACAGAGAGAGAGTTCAGCGATTCCACCACATGCAGTGGCGAGCGCTGCGCAGGGGCCGCGCGCGGCGCTTCCGCGGGCGCCGAGGGTGCAGCCGCCGGCCTGAGATCCGCGTCGTTCGACGCCGCGGTCAGGAGGTCACGAACCCAGCCGCCCTGCGGCGTGCGGGTGTTGGCGTCGGGACGTTGCTGACGCGGTGCCGCCTCAGCCGGACGCTCGAGGTCGAGCGTGCCGCGCAGTGCGGCGCCGCCCAGCGGCGCCTGAGGCGTGCGAAGCTCGGGCTGCTGCGGCGCCGGCGCGCGACGCGGCTCGGCAGCGCGGGTGGCCGGCGCTTGCGGCGCCGGACGCAAGGTGCGCGGCTCCGAGGTGTCGCCGCCGCGGCCGGACTTCGCAACGATGTCGGAAAGCTCCTTCAAGGCGTTGATCTGCTCTGAAACGGCGCGGCGGATGGCGGAGGTCGATTCCTTTGCCTCTTCCGGCATCTCGATGACGCCTTTCTTGAGCTCGGCGCGGGTGAGGTCGAGTTCGCTCTTGATCGAGCCCGCGGTGCGCCGCATCTCCTCGGTCGCATCGGCGAAGCGCTTGGTGGCCGAATCCACGACATCGGTGATGGCGTTGCGGATCTTGTCGGCCGATTCCAGCGTCTTGCCTTCGGCGTTCTGCAGCGTCTGGCCGACGAGGTTTTCGAACGAGCGCATGACCCTTTCGAGATCTTCCGACTTCTTGACCAGGCCGACGGCGAGATCCTCGAGCGACGACTGCCTTTCCAGCGTGTGCTCGAGGTTGCTCTGGGCAGAGCTCAAGAGGTCCGAGGCACTGGCCAGCAGACGGCTGTGTTCATCGAATTTGGTGGCGATCGAGGCCACTTCGCGCAAGGTCGACGACGACAGTTCCGTCAGCCTTGTGGTGTTCGAATCGACCAGGCGCGCCGAGCTGGCGAAGGTCTGTGCCGCCTTTTCGGTGGTCGCCGCGAAGCTCTGTGTGCTGCCGGTCAGGCGTTCGTCGACCTGGCCGAGGTTGACCGCCGCCTGCTCGATCAGCTGACCGAGCTGCGAGCTGGAGTTGGTCATGCGGCCGATAAGATCGGCAACGCTGTCTGACAGCGACGAGCGAGCGCCTTCGACCGCCGACAAGGTCTCGGCGGTGCGGCTGGCGAGCGCGTTGACAAGGGCGGCATTTTCGCTGCGCAGCTTCTCGGTCGCGCGTTCGGTGACCTCTTCCATGCTCTTCTGCAGTTCCGAGCCACCCTGGGCGAAGCGCTCGACCAACGGCCGGGCGGTTTCGTCGAGGATCCTCGACATTTCGGCGGAGCGGGCCGCGAGCATGGTGTTGAGTTCGCGGGTGTTGGCGCCGATCGTCTTGGCGGCGTCGTTGGTGCTCTGGCCGATATGCTGGCCAACCGCGGTGAAGGTCTCGGCGATCACATTGGCGCGCGAAACGAGTTGCGCCTCGGCGGTCGAAACCTGTTCGTTGAGCCTCTGCCCCATCGTCTCGGCGGTGAAGGCGAGCCGGTTCTCGACGCTCGCGATCTGTTCCTCGACTCGAGCGGCCGCGGCCGCCGCGCTCGATGCAAGACGCTCGTCGGCGCCGGCAAGCGCCTGCTCGATTTCGCGGGCATGCACGGCCAGTTCCTGGCCGGTCTGGCGGGCACGGTCGGCGACCCTCTGCTCGGTGTTGGCGAAAGCACCGACGATGGTCTGCGCATGTTCGCCGATCGTCGACGAGCTGTCGGCGATACGCGAGACCAGGCGCTGGTCTGCCTCATCGAAGATGCGGCCGATTTCCGACGCACGGCTGGACAGGGCGTCCGAGCCTTCCGCGATGCGCGAGACCAGTTGCTGGTCGGCGGCATCGAAGATGCGGCCGAGGTCCGAAGCGCGGGCGGCCAGCGCCTCGGCCGATTCGCCAATGCGCATGCCGAGCCGCTGGTCGGCGCTTTCGAAGTTGCGCAGGATGTCGCCGGCGCGGGCGGCCAGCGACTGTGCCGTCTCGACGGCGCGGGCAACCAGTTTCTGGTCGGCCGCGTCGAACGTGCCGGCGATCTCGCTTGCACGGGCCGCCAGATGATCCGCGGTGTCCTGTGCCCGGGCGGCCAACTGGTCGGTGGTTGCCTGGGCGCGAGCGGCGAGCTTCTGGTCCGCCAGGTCGAAGGTGCCGGCGATCTCGCCGGCGCGGGCAGCCAGCTGATCGGCGGTTTCATGGGCACGCGCCAGCAGCGTGCTGGAGGTGTCGTCCGCACGGGCAAGCAGTGCGTTCGAAGTATCTTCCGCACGGGCGTGGAGGCGACGATCAGCCTCCTCGAAGGTGCGGGCGATGTCCTCGGCCCGCGCCAAAAGGGCGGCTGATGTCTGCTCAGCGCGCTCGGCGATCTTGCGGTCGGCGTCACTGAAGGCAGCACCGGCCTGCTCATGCAGCGTGCTGGTGACTTCCAGGACCTTTTCGCGCAATGCGCCGGCGACGAAGACCGCACTCTTCTCAAGCACGTTGCGGACGTTGTCGACGCCTGTCGAAAGCGCACGCTCCATGGTTCCGGCGCGTTCCTCGATTACGCCGGTCTGACGGCTGAACGCCTGCTCGATCTTGTCGACATCGGCGGCGATCGCGGCCGAAATGTCGGTGCTCCGGGCCGCGATCTGGTCGATATGGCCCGACAGCGAGCGGTCGACGTCCTTGCGGGTCTGGGCGAGCTTGCCGAGATCGTCTTCCAACGCGCGGCTCAACATGTCGCGGCCTTCGGCCAGCTTGCCGACATGGCCGGCGATGATGTTATCGATCTCACCGCGGCTTTCGGTCAGCTTCTGCAGGTCGGCCTCCAGGACCCGCGAAAGCTGCCCGCGATCCTCCGCCAGCTTTTCCGACTGGCTGGATATGACACCCTTGATGGTGTTGAGATCCGATTCCAGCGCGCGCTTGAGAATGTCGCGGCCTTCGGCCAGCTTCTCGACCTGGCCGGCGACCAGCCCGTCGATGCTGGAGCGGCTTTCGGCCAGCTTGGCGAGATCAGCTTCAAGGGCGCGCTTGAGAATGTCGCGGCCTTCGGCCAGCTTCTCAACCTGGCCGGCGACCAGCCCGTCGATGCTGGAGCGGCTTTCGGCCAGCTTGGCAAGATCGTCCTCGAGCGCTCTCGACAGGGTGGAGCGCTCCTGGACAAGCCTGTCGGCGTGGCCAGCGACCAGGCCGCTGACGCTGTCGAGATCGGCCTCCAGCGCCTTCGACAGGGTCGAGCGCTCCTGGACCAGACGCTCGGCATGGCTGTTGACGAGGCTGTTGACGCTTTCGAGGTCGACTTCCAGCGCCTTCGACAGGGTTGAGCGATCCTGGACAAGCCGCTCGGAATGGCTGTTGACGAGGCTGTTGACGCTTTCGAGATCGGCTTCGAGCGCCTTGGCGAACTGGGCGCGGTCGTCGACCAGTTTCTGCGACTGGTCGGCAACGGTGTTCTTGATCGTGTTGAGGTCGGCCTCGAGCGCGCGTTTGAGAATGTCGCGGCCTTCGGCCAGTTTCTCCACCTGGCCTGCGACCAGACCATCGATGCTGGAGCGGCTGTCGGCAAGCTTGGCGAGGTCGTCCTCGAGGGCCTTCGACAAGGTCGAACGATCCTGAACCAGCCTGTTCATGTGGTCGGCGATGACACTGTTCACATTCTGCAGGTCGGCCTCCAGGACCCGCGAAAGCTGCCCGCGATCCTCCGCCAGCTTTTCCGACTGGCTGGATATGACACCCTTGATGGTGTTGAGGTCCGATTCCAGCGCGCGCTTGAGAATGTCGCGGCCTTCGGCCAGCTTCTCGACCTGGCCGGCGACCAAGCCGTCGATGCTCGAGCGGCTTTCGGCCAGCTTGGCAAGGTCGGCTTCGAGCGTTTGCGAGAGCAGGCTGCGATCGTTGGCAAGCCTTCCGGAATGATCGTCAAGCAGGCCCCTGATGCCCGAGAGGTCGTTTTCGAGCGAACGACCGAGCTGGGTGCGGTCTTCCACCATCTTTGCCGAATGGGTCTCGATCAGGTTCTTGATTCCGAGAATGTCGTTTTCCAGCGCCTTGGCGAGCACCGCACGGCCTTCGGCGATCTTCTCGACCTGGCCGGCGACCAGCCCGTCAATGCTGGCGCGGCTGTCAGACAGCTTGCCGAGATCTGCTTCCAGGGCGCGCGAGAGGATGTTGCGGCCTTCAGCCAGTTTTCCAACATGCCCGGCGACCATTTCATCAATGATCGTACGGGCTTGAACGAGTTTCCCGGAGTCTTCGTTGAGGGCCAGTGAAAGCCGGTTGCGGCCTTCTTCCAGCCTCTCGAGGTGGCTACCGAGCGATGCATCGATGGCGGCGCGCGATTCGTTGACCTTGCGCAGGTCCTCCTCGAGGGCGCGTGCGATGAGGGCGCGGCCTTCGGCCAGCTTCTGCACCTGGTTGGTCACGGCGGCATCGATGCCGGCGCGGCCCTCGGCGAATTTCGCGAGATCCGCCTCCATGGCGGCCGCCATGCGTTCGCGGCTTTCGGAAAGCTTGCGGCTGTGGTTTTCGACGGCTTCCTCGATGCCGACGCGAGCATCGGCGAGCCGCTGGATGTCGCTGTCGAAGGAGCGCGAGACGACGTGGCGCGCCGCTTCCATGCGCCCGGCGAAGTCGCTGGCGCGGGCCTCCAGCATGCTCGATGTCGAGGTGACGATGTCGGCCATGTCGGCGCCGATCTGGGTCTTGCCCTGATCGATCATCGCGCTCAGCGTATCCCTGCTCTCGGCGAAAGTGTGGGCGATTTCGCGGGCGCGCTCGACCAGCGTCTCGTTGATCTGGCGGGCTCGCGCCTCAAGCGCGGCATTGAGCTTCTGCGTGCCCGTGTCCAGTGCTTCGGCGCGGGTCTGGAATTCGCTGATCAGCGCCTGGCCGCGTTCGGCCAGCGTGCGCTCGATGCCGTTGAGGCTGGCTTCGAACTCCGAATTGAGGGTGCGCGCGGCGCCGCCAAGCAGCGACACCATGCCGGTGGTTCGATCGTCGAGCAGATCGGTCAGCGACCGGGTCAGGCCGTCCGTCGTGTCCGTCAGTTTGGCAATGCGCGTGTCGAGCAGGCTGGCGAAGGCCTCGCCGGAGGTCGTAAGCCTGTCGGTGATGCTGTCGAGCCGGCCTTCCACCGAATCGAAAATCGACATCGAGCTTTCATTGATGCGGTCGATCAGCGTGTCGCCGGAATTGGTGATCGTCATCGACAGCTTGGTCGAGGCGTTGAGGATCGAGTCGCGGATGATGTCGCTGGCAGCGCCGATTTCATCCCTGAGCGTCTCATGCGCACCCGAAATGGAGGCGCGGACCCGCTCGGCATGAGTGACGACCGCCTCGCGCTCGCTGCCGAGCCCGTCCACCAGCGAACGGATGCGGGTTTCGTTTTCCGAATAGGAGCGCTCGATCTGGTTGACTTCGCTGTGGACCAGCGTTTCCAGTTCAACGGCGCGGGCAAGCGTGCGTTCGATGCCTTCGCCCATGGCCGCCACTTCGCGGCGAACAGCCTGGCCGATCATCATCACGCGATCCTGCGCCATGTTTTCCGGCTCGGTCAGGCGGAAGGCGACTTCCGTCATCGACTGTGCGGCAATGCGCATGTCCTGGGCGCGGCGAATCATGGCCGCGAAGGCCCAGAACAGGATGATCGGCACGATCGCCGCGACGGCGAGGCCAATCAGTTCGGGGCGGGCAAGGAACTGGTCGAGCGTGCCGATACGCCAGATGCTCGGTCCGAACAGCAGGTTGGCGAGCGCACCGGCACCCGCGATCCAGGCAAGCGAGACAAACGCGATGATCCAGTAGACGGTGTTGGAAGCCCGCCTGTTGAGGCTGTGCAGGAGGGTCTTGTAATCCTTCTGACGATCGTCGTTGGCCGGCGCAAAGCCCGCGGGCTGCGTGCCATTGCCATTGCGTGTCTCCACGGGGCGCAGTTCAGCGGGCTTGGCCTTTGGCGCGGGCTTCGCGGCCTGATTGGTCGCGGGGGGCTGGCTGGCCACGGGCGCCTGAGGGGCGGCGGGGGCCGGATTCTGGTTGCGTCCTTCGCGAGCCAGCTCGTCGGCGGCCTGGGATATCTGCGCTTCCAGATCTTCCATCGAAGCCGCGATATCGAGATCGCCGCTACCGATGTCGCCGCTGAGGTCGAGATCGAGCGCTTTTTCCAGTTCCCTGGCTACGTCGTTGTCGAGAGTTCTCGTGTTCGTCGTTGGTTTCTTCGCCATGCCTTCGCTACCCTGTACTAGCTGCCGCGGGCTTATATGATTGTGTTTGTCTTACCCCCGCGCAGGAGGCTGAAAATGGACCCCTCGTATCGTAATGACACAGGGGGGTAAAGAAAACATGCATTCCGCGGGATACGTAAAACTTTAAATATAAGGTTAACGGAAGCGTGATTTGGGCGCCGTTTTCGCAACATTTTTCCGGGCCATTCATTAACCCGTTGTCCATTGGATTCGCCTAGTTTTTCAGGCGGCCGAAGAAAACGGAGTTCGAGTTCATGCGTGGCGAAAGCGGCATTGCCTTCTCAATGCCCGGGGGCGACGTATCGGGAACCAGGCAGTCCCGACCGGTCGATTTGGCACACCTTGCCCGGCAGACGATGGGCGATCGCGCTCTTGAGCAGGAGGTGCTGGCGCTGTTTGTACAGCAGGCGCTGTCCGTGCGCGACAAAATAGTCGACGCCGATCTCAAGGACCGGCTTTTGCTTGCTCACGGGTTGAAGGGCTCGGCTCGCGGCGTCGGCGCCTTCGCCATTGCCGATTGCGCTACCGAGATCGAGCGGCGGCCGGAAGACAGCCAGACGCTCAAGCGGCTCGGCACGCTGATCGACGAAGTGCGCGATTTCATCGCCGCGATCAATCGCTGACCCGGTTTGTGGAAAAACGTCACCGAGCGCCGCTTTCGCGCGGCAGTTGACTTGTTTGCCGGAGTGATTATCTCGGCTGAAACTCCCTTCAGGTGACAAATGACCAAACTGACCTTCATCGCCCATGACGGCACACATTTTGACGTGGATGCCGATAACGGCTCGACGGTGATGGAAAACGCCATCCGCAACGCCGTACCCGGGATCGAGGCCGAGTGCGGTGGCGCCTGCGCCTGCGCCACCTGCCATGTCTATGTCGACGAGGCATGGACGGCGGAGGTCGGCGAGCCCGAGGCGATGGAGGAGGATATGCTGGACTTCGCCTATGACGTCCAGCCGAATTCGCGGCTGTCCTGCCAGATCAAGGTGCGCGACGCGCTCGACGGTCTGGTGGTGCGGGTGCCTGAACGGCAGGGCTGAAGCCGATTTTTCCAGCTGCCGCTTGGCAGCGGGGCGGTGGTCATGCAGTCTCACGCCAATCCAGCAGCGAGGCATAGCGCATGACCGGGATCATCAGCACAGACGTCCTCATTGTCGGAGCGGGGCCCGTCGGGCTGTTTGCCGTGTTCGAGCTCGGCCTGTTCGACATGAAATGCCACCTGATCGACATTCTCGACAAGCCAGGGGGCCAATGCGCTGAGCTTTATCCGGAAAAGCCGATCTACGACATCCCCGGCTGGCCTTCGATCTCGGCGCAAGGGCTGGTCGACAAGCTGCTCGAGCAGATCCATCCGTTCAAGCCTGACTTCACCTACAATCGCATGGTCTCCAGCCTGGAGAAGCTGGAGGACGGCAGCTTTCGCGTGACCACGGACGAGGACGAGGTGTTCGAGGCCAAGGTGGTGGTCATCGCCGCTGGCGGCGGCTCGTTCCAGCCGAAGCGCCCGCCGATTCCCGGCATCGAGCCCTATGAGGGCAAGAGCGTCTTCTATTCGGTGCGCCGGATGGAGGATTTTCGCGGTCACGACCTCGTCATCGTCGGTGGCGGCGATTCGGCGCTGGACTGGACACTGAACCTGCAGCCCGTGGCGAAAAGCGTGACGCTGGTCCATCGGCGCCCTGAATTCCGCGCCGCGCCCGACAGCGTCAACAAGATGTACGCCATGCAGGAGATGAAGCAGCTGGAATTCAGGGTCGGCCAGGTGACTGGCCTGGCCGGCGCCGACGGCCAACTGTCGTCGGCCACCATCAAGGGCGGTCCGGACGGCGATATCGAAGTGCCATGCACGCGCATGCTGCCCTTCTTCGGCTTGACCATGAAGCTTGGCCCGATCGCGGAATGGGGGCTCAATCTCCACGAGAACCTGATTCCGGTCGACACCGAGAAGTTCCAGACATCGGTGCCCGGCATTTTCGCGGTCGGCGACATCAACTGGTATCCGGGCAAGCTGAAGCTGATCCTGTCGGGCTTCCATGAAGTGGCGCTGATGGCGCAGGCCGCCAAGCGCATCATCAGTCCCGGCGAACGCATCGTGTTCCAGTACACGACCTCGTCCACGAGCCTGCAGAAGAAGCTCGGCGTGGTGGACGCTTCCTAGGGCGTTTCACTGTTTCGCGGAAACGAGAAAGACGCCCTATCTCCTTGATTTAACGCAATTCGCAAGGGAAGGCGTGTCGCACTTTCGTGGAATTGCTCCAGTCTAGTCCGCCAGTACAGGGGCTTCGGGCCGGCCGCGCAGCGGCTTTTCCGGCATCAGGCTGAGCGTCAGAAGCGCCAGTATCAGCATCACCACGGCGGCTGCGAAGATCACCCAGAAAGCCGAAGTCCCAGCCACGGCTCCGCCCGCCTGGGCGCCTTCGCCAGCCAGCGGCAGGCCGTTACCCAGCGCGACGGCACCTAGGATCGCCACGCCGAGCGCGCTGCCCAGCGAGCGCAGGAACGTCATCACGCCGGTGGCGACGCCGAGATGCTTGGGGTCGACCGCGTTCTGGACCGACACCGTGGCGACCGGAAAGGTGGTGCCGCTGCCAATGCCGATGCATGTCGTCAGGATCTCGACGACCAGCAGCGAGGCCTGCCCGGCCACAAGCGTGAGGATGGCGAGACACACGGCGGCGAAGGCCAACCCGATCATGGCGATCCGCTTGTAGTGGGCGAAGCGTGGGATGGTGCGCCCGCTGAATGTCGCGCCGGCAACCGTGCCCAGCATCAGCCCCAGCAGGGCGGTGCCGGATTCGCTTGCAGACAAGCCGATGACCGATTGCAGGTAGACCGGCAGATAGACCGACAGCCCGATATTGGAGGCCTGCAGGAGGAACAGGGAAAGCGTGCCGCCGAGAACGATCGGGTTGGAGAGCACTTCGAGCGAGATCAGCGGCTCGGAAGCGCGCAACAGCCGCAGCGCGAACGCGCACCAGATGATGGCCGAACTTACCACCAGCCCGAGGATTTCGCGCGACAGCCACGGATACTCGCTGCCGCCCCAGTTCAAGGCAAGAAGCAGCAGGGCGGTGGCCGCGATCAGAAGCAGCGCGCCAAGTCCGTCGATGCGATGCCGCTTTGCCGCGACCGGCAGCTTCCTCAGCGGCTTGTTGATGATGGCCATCGCGGCGATGCCGAGGGGGATGTTGATCCAGAAGATCAGCGACCAGTGCAGGTGTTCGGCGAAGGTGCCGCCCAACAGTGGCCCGGCGATGCTGGCGACCGCCCAGGTGCCCGAAATCCAGGCCGCGTACCGTGCCCGCTCTCTGGGCGGCACAAGGTCTCCGATCACGGTCTGCGCCAGGGCGAACAGGCCGCCGCCGCCGGCGCCCTGGATGGCGCGCCCGACCACCAGCACGAACATGTTGGGAGCCATCGCGCTGACAAGCGATCCCAGAAGAAAGATCAGGATCGCGGCATAGACCGTTGGGCGACGGCCATGGACGTCCGAGATCTTGCCGTAGAGCGGCGCCATGGCGGTCGCGGTCAGCAGGTAGCCGGTGACGATCCAGGGCAGATATTGCGCATGGCCAAGCGCATGCCCGATGGTCGGCATTGCCGGCGCGACGATGGTCTGGTCGAGCGCCGCCAGCAGCATCGACAAGAGCACGCCGCCGATGATGGCGTTCTTTTCGGCCTCGGTCAGCGGTGTTGCGGCAGCCGCGATGGTCTGCTTTTCGACAGCCTGGTCCATAGTCTTTTGTCCATGTGCTCGCGCGCTGTCCGGATCACCGATTGGGCTTGTCTGGTGGGTGCGCCGCGCGATCGGCCGTGATGCCCGTGCTTGGAGGGTTGTGCCCTGCCAACCCGTGATATGTCGTTCCGTATAGGCCGATTTCGACTGCCGTTCGAAAATTTTTCGAAGCTGGCATTACGCTTCGGCCCGATTGGCCTGCGTCGGCGCCACTCGGTGCGCCCGCGAAATTCAGGCCGGCGGCAACTGGCCATTCTGGATGCGCTCGATGCGATAGCGCATGAGCCGCAGGATACGGCTTTCGAAATTGACGCTTTCGACGCGATCGAACTGCACCTGGGCGCGGTCGTGCCTGGCGAGGACGGCGGCGGTGATCTCGGCCGCCTTGGCCTTGGCCGCATCGCAATCCTTCCGGGGATAGGTCGCCTTCAACGCGTCTTCCAGCTCGCGGGCATGATTCTTGGCGATCTCGACATGGCGTTCTTCGTGGCGCTTGATGTCGGCAGCCAGCGTATCCCAGAACAGCTTGACATCGGCATCCGCGTTGCGCGGGCGGCGCCATTCCGGAAGGATTACCTTGACCTTGAGGGTCACGACCGCGTCGGCGATCCGGCAGGAGCCAGCCTGCCGGGCGTAGCTGATACGGGTGGTGAAGGCCATCTGGGTGGCGCCGGGATGGCGCGAGCCCGTGCTTTTGACCTGCGGCCCGTGTTTGGAGAGCTGCTTCTCGATATCCTCGAGCGTGCTGCCGCCAATGGAAAAATAGCTGTATGTTTTCACCACATTTGCCGCGCCCGCCGGGATGGCGGTTGTCACAGCAAGCAGCAGCGCGCAGAGCAGGGTTCGTTTCATCATATTGCCTCTTCGACCACCTTGCTTTACGGCCGTTGCCAACGCAACGGAATTGATCCTTTGCGGATCACACATCATTGATGAACCCATGGTTGATGAGCAATGACGGCGGGGCGATGGCAGCTGGCCCATGGGCGCCATCTCGACCTTGACAGCAAGGCCGTGGTCGTCGGGATCCTCAACGTCACTCCCGACAGCTTTTCCGACGGTGGCCTGTTTGATGCTCCCGAGGCGGCACTGGCCCGGGCACGTCGCATGGTCGACGAAGGGGCCCGGATCATCGATGTTGGTGGAGAATCGACCCGGCCGGGCGCTGCCGCGATATCGGCCAGCGAGGAACAGGCGCGTGTCCTGCCGGTGATCGAGGCGCTGGCACGTTCCGGCGAGGTGCTGATTTCGGTCGACACCTATCGTGCCGAGACCGCTCGGCTTGCGGTGGCTGCCGGCGCGCATGTCGTCAACGATGTCTGGGGTTTGCAGCGCGAGCCCGACATTGCGCGGGTCGCCGCCGAAACCGGCGCCGGGCTCATCATCATGCACACGGGCCGGGATCGCGAAAAGCTGCCCGACGTGATCGCCGACCAATTCGCCTTCCTGGAGAAATCGCTGGAAATCGCCCGTCGGAACGGCGTTGCGGACGAGCGCATCGTGCTTGACCCCGGCTTCGGCTTCGCCAAGGAGACGGCCGAGGAAAATCTCGACCTGATGGCGCGCTTTGCCGAGCTTCATGCTCTTGGCTTTCCGTTGATGGCCGGCACCTCGCGAAAACGCTTCATCGGCACCGTCACCGGCCGCGATGCGGCCGACCGTGCCGCCGGGACGGCGGCGACCAGCGTCATTCTCAGGCTCAGGGGCGCACATCTGTTTCGCGTCCATGATGTCGCAATCAACGTGGACGCGCTCGCCGTGGCGGATGCTATGCTGGCGCGTGAAACCGCCGCATCGGCCCGAAAATCGGAATCGATTTTCGGAAAGCACGATGCGTAGATTCAAAAGTGTTAGAGCGTATTTTGTTCGTCCAAGTAGACGCACGTCGCTCTAGATCGGGACGCTGAGCCATGTATGTCATCCGCTTGAAGAATTGCGCCTTCTTTGCCCGGCATGGCGTGCTCGACGAGGAGGAGGCGCTCGGCCAGCGTTTTTATGTCGACGCGGTGCTGTCGGTCGAACCCGGCCGCGCGCTTGTCGACGATGCCATCGGGGAAACCGTCAACTATGGCATTGCCTTCACTGTGATCGAGAAGATCATCACCGGCGAGCGGCGCTTCCTGATCGAGGCCCTGGCAATGGAAGTGGCAAAGGCGCTGACGGAGCGGTTTCCGCAGATCAAGAGAGCCGAAATCACCGTGCGCAAGCCGAACGCGCCGGTGCCTGGCGTGCTCGATTATGTCGAGGTGACCGTTGTCTGGCCGGAGTAACACCGTATACCTCAGCCTCGGCGGCAATCTGGGCGACCCTGCTGCCTCGATGGCAGCGGCGTTGCGTATTCTCGATGCCGATACGGACACGCGCGTCGCCGCTGTTTCCTCGCTCTACCGCACGCCGCCCTGGGGCAAGCTCGATCAGCCGGATTTCCTAAACGCCGCCGCCGAACTGTCGACCCGGCTCTCGCCGCGGGCGCTGCTCGATCTCTGCCTCGATGCCGAGCGAAAGCTGAAGCGGGTACGTGAGGAGCGCTGGGGGCCGCGCCTGATCGATATCGACATCTTGGTGTTCGGCGACCGCATCATCCACGAGACGGGCCTGGAAGTGCCACATCCGCGCATGCTGGAGCGCGCCTTCGTGCTGGCCCCGCTGGCCGAGATCGCTCCGGATCTTGCCGTAGGCGGGCGAAGCGTGTCGGAGCGCTTGGGCGCCGTGGACGCCGCCGGCATCGAGCGATTGCCGTCCGGCCGTGACTGGTGGCTAGCCTGAAACAATTCCAGGAAGTGTGAGACGGCTTTCCCTGGGGGACGGGCGTCAGCCTGAGAAACCGCCTGCGTCCAGGAATGCCTTTTCCTCCGCCGTGGTTTCGCGGCCAAGCAACCTGTTGCGGTGCGGAAAGCGGCCGAAGCGCTGGATGATGTCGCGGTGCTCCAGCGCGTATTTCAGGTTGAGTTCGGCCCTGGCGGTGTGCAGTTCGACCGAAATGTCCTGGTCGGCAAGGTTTTCAGCATGTTCGAACGGCAAGTACAGGAACACGCGGACTTCAGGGTCCAGCGCCAGATCATGCCCGGCGGCGACCGCCTTCCGAGCAAAATGCTTGGCCAGCGAGTCGGTGGCGTACATGTGGCCGGTACCGCGAAAACAATTGCGCGGAAACTGGTCGAGCAGGATCATCAGTGCCAGAGAGCCTTCGGCGTGTTCTGCCCAGTCGTCGCATTCGCGCCGCGCGGCGGCGTAGTGCAGATCAAGAAAGCGGTCGCGGAAACCGGCATCGAAGGCATCGTTCTTCTCGAACCATGCATCCTCGCCGGCGTCACGCCAGAATTTGGTGACCGACAGGGCCCCGCTGTCCAATTCCATGCATGCTTCCCTGTTCAATCGGCGGTTTCGGATTTGTGCAGAACGCCGGCCGTCTCTTCATTGAGTGCCTGACCGGCGCGGCGCGGCGTGGAGAGCGGCGTCGGAATCGGCGTGCCGATATTGCCCCGCAAGAAGCGTTGTCCGGCGCGGATGCCTTCGGCGAGCTGGGTTTCGAAGCGGTCGTTGTCGCGGCGCCTGACGTCTTCGATCGTTTCAGCCACGTCTTCGGGATCAACACCAAGCGATTCCAGGGCCGAGCCACCGAAAACCAGGGCCGATTCGAAGGTCTCACGCAGCTGATAGTCGACGCCGGCACGAATGAGCTGCAGCGCGGTGCCGCGGTCGAAAGCCCGGGCCAGTACTGTGAGCAGCGGAAATTCGGCCTTGATCAGCTCGGCAATGCGAACAGCCGCATCGGCCTTGTCGACGCAGATCATCACCGCGCGTGCCCGGCCTGCGCCAGCCGCATGCAGGATATCCAGCCGCGTGCCGTCGCCATAATAGACCTTGAAGCCGAAGTCGGCCGCCGCCTGGATCATCTCGACGTCATTGTCGATGATCGAGACGTCTATGCCGCGCAACAGCAGCGGCTGGCTGGCGATCTGGCCGAAGCGGCCGAAGCCGATGATCAGCACGCTGCCAGTCAGGCCGTCGGCGATATCGACCCCGTCGAGCGATTGCTCGTCGCGCGGGGTGACATACCGCAAGGCGATGATCGCCAGCGGCGTCAGCACCATGGAGATGATGACGATCGCCGTCAGGGTCGCGTTGGCCTGGCCGTCGATGATGCCAACGGCAGCGGCGGCTGAGTAGAGGACGAAAGCGAATTCACCACCTTGCGCCATGAAGACGGCGCGTTCGAGCGCTTCGCGATGGCCGGTTTTGAGGATGCGGGCGACGATGTAGATGCCAAGCGCCTTCATCACCATGTAGGCGACGACGTAGACGGCAATCAGCTTCCAGTTCGCGGCCACGACATGAAGGTCGAGCGACATGCCGACGGCAAGGAAGAACAGGCCGAGCAGGATGCCGCGGAACGGTTCGATGTCGGCCTCGAGCTGATGGCGGAAGGTCGATTCGGACAGAAGAACGCCGGCCAGGAACGCTCCCATCGCCATCGACAGGCCGCTGAGCTGCATGGCGAGTGCCGATCCGAGCACGACCAGAAGGGCGGCCGCCGTCATCACCTCGCGAGCACGGGCGTCCGCCAGGATGCGGAAGAAGGGATTGAGCAGATAGCGTCCGGCCAGCACCAGTCCGACGATCGCCGCAAGGCCGATGCCGACCTCGGTCAGTCTTTCCGACAGGCTGGTGTCGGCGCCGCCGGGCGCAAGGAACGCGATCAGGGCCAGCAGCGGCACGATGGCCAGATCTTCCAGCAGCAGGATGGAGACGATGCGCTGGCCTTTCGGCGAGGCGATTTCCCCGCGTTCCTCCAGAAGCTGCATGACGATCGCCGTCGAGGTCAGCACGAAACCGGCTCCGGCCACGAAGGATTGCGCGATCGAAAAACCTCCGGCCATTCCCACGCCGGTCAAAAGGACCGCGCAGATCCCGACCTGGAGCGCGCCGAGGCCGAAGATTTCGCGCCGCAGGCCCCATAGCCGTGACGGCTGCATTTCCAGTCCGATGATGAACAGGAACATCACGACGCCGAGTTCGGCGACGTGGAGGATGGCGCCCGATTCGGAAAAGACGCCGATGCCGAACGGGCCGATCACCACCCCGGCTGCCAGATAGCCAAGGATCGAGCCGAGGCCCATGCGCTTGAAGATCGGGACGGCGACGACCCCCGCGGCAAGCAGCGCCACCACCTGAATGAGATCGCTGCCTGATGTTTCTACCGCCATTCCCACCGTTCCGTTTGTTCAAGGACCGCAGCCGATGCGGTCAAAACCCTGGCGGCGCGCGGATCGAAGGATGCGCTGGGACGCCGTAGCACTTTGATTTTGCGCATGATCCGATCCGAAAATCGATTCCGATTTTCAGGTCTCGCGCCTGGCCGGAAAGATAGGGGTTCCGGTGCGGATCGAACAGCCTGAATCCAGCCCGGACGATATTGCAGGCGCGTTACACAAGTTGAGGCCGAGGCCGAGTTGCATCTTGCCACAATCGAGGGTTAGAGCACGCTCGGCTTCGGCCATTGGAGGGTGAGCGACGATCAAGTCGCGCCCTTTTGAGGAGATGACTGACATGAAGAAGTTTTTGCTTGTTGCCGTCGGCCTGGCGGTGCTTGCCGGTTCGGCCTGTTCGAAGGCACCGGAATGCACGGCCGAGATTGCCACCAAGAAGGCGCAGGACATGGCTGCCGCACTGCAGGAAGCGATCACCAAGGACCCGTCCAAGGCAGCTGACCTGACCGCCAAGGTCCAGGCGGTGACAACCAAGTACCAGGGCACCACGACACTTGCCGACGCCTGCAAGGCCTATGACGAGGTGACGGCAGCGATCAAGGGCTGACGCCCGGTTCGACTGTTTCAAAGGAGGCGGTGGCGATGGGCCGCCGCCTCTTTGTTTTTGAGGTGTATTACGGCGCGATGCGCGCTCAGTTAGGTGCGATGGAGCCGACTTCGACGGCATCGACGCGCTTCAGGCTCATGCCGATGACCGGCACCAGCTGGTCCTGGACACGCACGGCAACCGTCACGGTCATCGAATTGTCGTCGGGGATGCGAGCCTGCATGACGCCGCGCAACTGATTACGGTTGATGGTGAAGACCACCTTGCGGGCATCGACAACATTGCCGCCGATGATATCGAGGCCTGCACCGGCCGAGCCGCCCATGAAGGAACCCTTGTAGTCGCGGCCCTTGCGCTCGATCTTGGCCGACATTGGCTGGGTGAACACGCCGACACGGCAGCCGCCGTCCAGCGTCATGCCCATCTTGCCGTCGGGCGTGGAGCCGGTGAAGCTGCAGTTGAACTTCGTGCCCTTGTACTTGCCGGCGATGATTTCGCCCGGACCGACCCATTTGCCTTCGGCCGACTGAAAGAACTGCTTGTCCGGCTCCGCGGCGGAAGCCCCCGAGGCGACACCGACGACTGCTGTGATCGCGACGGCCAGGGGCAAGATGCTGGACAGAATTACGCTTTTCATCGACGACACCCGGCAACAAAGAGGCTGTTTGGAACCGGTTTGACCATGAAGAAAATTGGTTAATGCTTCGTCACTGCGGGGTGTCGAAACCGCAATCGGCTCGTCGTCGGGAAGAGCAGGGCGCTATTTGCGGGAGCCCGTCGTTTCGGTGTCCTTCTTCGCGGCGAACGATGTCAATGCAGAGAGGAAATCGCCCAGTCCTGGACGTTTGGCCGCGCTGAAGGGCAGGGGGCGCGCCGTCTCCATGGCCGCGATGCCGATGCGTGCCGTCATCATGCCGTTGACGACGCCCTCGCCAAGCTTTGCCGAAAGGCGCGCCGCCAGGCCGTGGCCGACGATCTGCTGGACGAAACTGTCGCCGACGGCGATCGAGCCGGTAACCGCCAGATGCGCCAGAACACTGCGCGCCAGGCGGAAGAACCCCAGCGTTCCCGGCCGCCCGCCATAGAGTTCCGAAAGCCGGCGAATGAGGCGGCCTGCCTCGAACACGACATAGGCGACATCGACGAGCGCACGCGGGCTGACCGCCGTCACCAGCGAGACGCGTTTGGCGGCCTCGAGGATCATCACCTTTGCCCGGGCATCGAGGGGGCCGAGAATTTCCGCTTCGGCCAGGCGCACCAGATTGGCGCCATCGATGATTTCGCCGCGCAGTTCGGCCAGCGCGCGCCGGCCGGCCGCGGTTTCCGGCTTGGCCGCGACGAAAGCCGAAAGCTCGTCGACCACCGATCGTGCAGCCTTTGGATCGTCGCGCGCGATGGCGTCGAGCGCGCGCTTTTGCAGTTTTTCGACCTCGGCAAGGCGGGCGATCGCCAGGAACTCGCGGATCAGGATCACCAGGAGCGCGAGCACGGCAACAACAGCCATGCCGGCGGCCAGCCAGCCCAGCCATTCGGCACGGGCGAACAGGTCGCGTATCAGCTGGTCGGTCCACAGGCCGACCGCCAGTGAAACCAGCACGCCCGTGGCGCCGAAGAAGATGCTGCCCAGCAGCGAGCGTTTTCTGGGGGCGATCGCCGGTGGCGGCTCGGCGGCAACGATGTCTGGCTCGTCGAAAACGTCGATCTCCGCCGGTATAACCAGCGCGACATCTGTCTTGAGCGCACGGGCTTTGCGCGAAGGCTCGGCCTGGCGCGCTTCGGGCGCATCCTGTCTTGGCGCGGCTTCCGGTTCGATGCGGAAGGCCGCCGGCTTGCGGGGCGCGGTCATGCCAGATGGTCTCCGATCAGGAACTGCAAGGCACGGTCGAGCCTGATATGCGGCAAGGAAAGCGTGACGCCCTCGGCCGTGCGCTCCAGCTTTGGCGGACGGAACCGGACAAAGCGGATTGCCGGATCCTCGGAATCCTGCCTGTGGTCGGGCCCGGAGATGTCGAAAAGCGCATCAATTTTTTCCGGTAAGTCACCGGGAAATATAGCGGTTTCGGTCTTGCCGTCGAACGTCTCGCCGTTGATCCTCTCGCCGGCGATCGGCGTGCCGATAATGACCGGCAACGTCTCGCGGCCTTGCTTGACCGTGCCTTCTCGGGTCGCACGCACCGCCGCCATGGCCGCCACGTCGACGTCGGCGCCGGTGAAGTTCGCCCGTGCCACGGCGCGGTCGGCCAACCGCCGTACGATTGCCTGCAACCGGTCATGGCTTTCATGGTGCAGGTGGTCGGCCTTCGTCGCGGCGACCAGGATGCGGTCGATGCGCCGCGAAAAGAAGTCGGTGAGGAAGTTGCTCCGGCCGGGACGAAAACAGCTGAGAATCTCGGTCACCGCGCGCTCGAGATCGGCCATGGCGCCAGGGCCGGCATTCAGCGCCTGCATGGCATCGATCAGCACGATCTGGCGGTCCAGCCGCGTAATGTGTTCGCGGAAGAAAGGTTTGACGACATGCGTCTTGTAAGCCTCGTAGCGCCTGTCCATCATGGCGTGCAGTGACCCCGGGGGTGGACGCCTGTCGCCGAGGCCTGCCAGCGGGGCGAAAGTCAGAGCGGGGGAGCCTTCGAGATCTCCGGGCATCAGGAAACGGCCAGGCGGCAGGGTTGAAAGCGCCCGCTCGTCGAGTTTGCAGGCCTTGAGATAGGCGGCGAAGCTTTCGGCCAGGCGGCGTGCCGTCATTTCGTCGGCGTCGGCATTCGGGTCGATCCGCGCCGAGATCGCCCGCCAGGCCCGCGACAGATCCTCCCGCACCGGCAAAGCGGCCATCTCTATGGCCTCGCGTGAAAAATCGGTGAAGGATTTGCCAAGCAGCGGCAGGTCGAGCAGCCATTCGCCGGGGTAGTCGACGATGTCGACCGACAATTTGCCGGAAGAGAACATGCGGCTCCAGCCGGAGGCCGATTCGTATTCGATGGTCAGCCGCAGTTCAGAAATGGCCCGTGTCGAATCGGGCCAGACGCGGTCGTTGACCAATGCGGCGATGTGGTCCTCGTATTGGAAGCGCGGCACGGCGTCGTCAGGTTGTTCTTCGAGGAAGGCGCGCGCGATGCGCCCGGATTTCTGTGCCTCGAACAATGGCAGGCGCCCGCCGTGGATCAGATTGTGGACCAGCGCGGAGATGAACACCGTCTTGCCCGCGCGGGAAAGGCCTGTGACGCCCAGTCTCAACGACGGAGAAAAAAGCCCTGTGGCGCGTCCCGACAGCGTATCGAGGGCAATTCTTGCCTCGTCGGTGATAGTGGTTAGCGATGATGCCAAAATGTGCTCTCTCGGGCTTCGGTCCCTGCGATATAGGCCTTGGAACCCGGCTTTGAAATGGCGCCGGAAGGCGACACTAGAGATCGGCCGGTGTCAGAAACGCTTCGAGATAACCCGCTTCCTGGGCTGCGTTCTTCAGAGCGTCAAGGAAACGCACGACCGCCAGGCCCGAAGTCGGGAAACCATGATTGAGCATTGCCCGTGCCGTCTCCTCGCCGTCGCCCGAGACCGCCATGGCAAGATCCTCCATCATCGGGTTGTGACCGATGACCAGCAGGGAACCCGGCCCGCCATGCTCCCGGATAAGGCGGAGATAGCCGGCCGCGTCTTCGCTGTAGAGCGTGTCGAAAAACAGCACCTTGCCGGTATCTGTCTGACCGGCCAGTCCTTCGAGCGTTTCCCTGGCGCGCCTGGCGTTGGAGCACAATGTCAGGTCGGGGACATAGCCACGTGATCGCATGGCCGTGCCTACGATCTCGGCATCGGCGCGGCCCGATGCGTCGAGCGGGCGATCGAAATCGCGCATTCCGGGCAGCGCCCAGCCGGCCTTGGCGTGTCGCAACAGATAGAGCCTGCTCACCCAACCTCCAATGATGCCGAAAGCCGAAGCCGCATCGCGATTAGCCACGAGAAGGGCGGTTCGCACAATGGTCCCGCGTTCTCCCGCCAATGAATTGCATGGGATGGGATCACAGGGGTGGTTCGCCTTGGCTATGGAATCGGCTGCGGCTCGCTTCAGCGGAGGCCGCCGGCGTACTTTAACAATTGCGTGAGTCGGTGGGCGATTGCGCTTGTGCAGGCGTCGACCGGCGAATATATAGGCGCCAAATTTGGGGCAGTTTGGGTGAGTCGAATGAACGACATCGTTACCGCCGATTACGTACCCTCCGAAGACGAGCCGTTCATGAACGAACGGCAGAAATCCTACTTCCGCCTAAAGCTCGTCACCTGGAAAAATGACATACTGCGCGAAGCGCGCGAAACTCTCGAAATCCTTCAGCAAGAAAACGCCAACCACCCTGACCTCGCCGACCGCGCCTCTTCGGAAACCGACCGCGCCATCGAGCTCAGGGCCCGCGATCGCCAGCGCAAGTTGATCTCGAAGATCGATTCGGCGCTGCAGCGCATCGATGAAGGCACTTACGGCTATTGCGAGGAAACCGGCGAGCCTATCGCGCTGAAGCGGCTTGATGCGCGTCCGATCGCCACCTTGTCGATCGAGGCGCAGGAACGACATGAGCGCCGCGAAAAAGTCTATCGCGACGACTGACATATTGCTTCGGGGCTGCGGTTCCGGGCAGTTACAACGAAGTTGAAAATCAAAATGGCCGGGTTTCCCGGCCATTTTTCGTTGGTGCTTGGCTGGGCCAAAACCGGGCGACAGCGTACTCGAACTCGGCCAGGTGGCCGGCCGGCTCAGGCGCTTGTCATCTCTTCTGGCTTGAAAGTTCGCCCAGAAGCTTGGTCATTTCATCGTCGAGCGATTGCGGCGCCTTGGCTGCCGGTTTGCCCACCGGGCCGCCGGAGCGGGGCTGGTCCAGCGAAACCTCGAGTTCCTTCATCAGCGTGTCATCGATGCTGTCCTGCCTTGGCGGCGGCGGCGGCGGCGGTGGCACGTGCCTGACGGCGTTGGCGGAGCCGTAGGCAGGCAGTGGCGTGACGTTGGCCGACTGATAGGTTTGCGCCGCCGGCTTCGGTGCGGGCGTCTGGGCTGGCGGTGGCGCCGCCGGGCGCTGGCGGGCAGGCGGTGCGGCAGTCATCGGCGGCGGAGGCGGTGTGGGACGTGCCGGTGCGGGAGCCGGCTTAGGCGGATGCGATTTTGTTGCCGGGGCCGTGGCGGCCGGGACGGGCTGCAGACCGCCATCTCCGGTCAGCGCCGGGCGGCGAGGCGCAGCCAGGCGGATGTCGCGTTCGACGACGACATCGGTCGGGCCGCCGATCAGCAGCAGATGCTCGATGTCGTCGCGGCGCACCAGCACCAGCCGTCGATGGCTGTCGACAGCCGTGGCGTCCATGACGGCAAGCCGGGTCTTGCGGTTCCGTCCACCGGCGACAAACGTACCGAAGGTCAGGTTGCGCACGAGCCTGATGATGACGAGTACGATGACCAGCAGGATGAGCGCCGCGAAAGTCCATAGGAGTGCCGCCGCATAACCAGGGCCCGCCACGCTATCCAGCCACTGCATTGGTTTCCCCTGATCGGTTTGGAAAGTGACGCGACACTAGACCGTTGCGGCTGGCCACCGCAAGTTGCCTTTCACGCATCGTGAACAGCTTGAAACACTCTACGGCCGGCAGGCATCATTTTTATCTGACATTTGCCGCCCGGGCCTTTTCCGGACTAGGAGAATGTGATTCAACCGGCTAAAGCGCGTCGCGCTGAAACGGATTCATGCGACGCGCTTCAGGTCCTTGTGT
Source organism: Mesorhizobium loti (assembly GCF_013170705.1). NCBI lineage: Bacteria > Pseudomonadati > Pseudomonadota > Alphaproteobacteria > Hyphomicrobiales > Phyllobacteriaceae > Mesorhizobium > Mesorhizobium loti. The sequence continues at coordinate 4,430,795 of NZ_CP033334.1, forward strand.
TTCATGCGTGTCGTTTTCCCAAAACCGAAGTCATTTTTGGGCGACATGCATTAGGGGCGGGTGTCGGAACAGCGGACTTCACGAGCAGGGGGCATATGGCCAAGGAAGCGCGCGGCGATTTCTATCCGGTACCGATCGTCGACCAGAACACGCGACCGGGCGCGGTCACCCGGCTCATCATCTTCATCGTCGTTCTGACGGGGGCGGCGATCGTCTTCGGGCTGTTCCGCGAGCGCCTAGGCGATCCGTTCCTGCTCGGCATGCTGGGCGTGCTGGCAATGATCGGCGTCGGCTTCCTGTTCGCGACGGCGATCGGCTTCGTACAGGTCACGCCGCGCTCGACCGGCGATGAGCTGTCCAAGGCTTTCGTCGATTCCATGTCGCAAGGCCTGCTGGTGACGGACACCAAGGGCCGCGTCGTCTACGCCAACCGGGCCTATGCCGACATGACCGGAGCCTCCTCGGCCGCCGACCTGAAGACGGTCGAAGGGCTGCTTTCGGATGTTCCCGAGGCTTCGGTGACCATTTACCGGCTGGCCTCCGGCCTGCGTGACGGCCAGCCCGGCGACGGCGAGTTCCGGCTCGCGCAATCGATCCGGCCCGGCGCCGAACCGGGTGCCCGCTGGTACAGGGCGCGCGCCCGAACCTTCAGCGTTCCGGGCCAGCGGCTGCCGATGCTGGCCTGGCAACTCGCCGATATTTCGCAGGAACGGGCCGAGCAGGAGCGTTTCTTCCTCGACCTGCAGAAGGCCATCGACCATCTCGATCATGCCCCGGCCGGCTTCTTTTCCGCCGACCAGGACGGCCGCGTCACCTATATCAACGCCACGCTCGCGGAGTGGCTCGGCATTGATCTCGCCAGTTTCACGCCGGGCGCCGTGACCTTGCCGGATATCGTTGCCGGTGATGGCATGGCGCTGGTGCGCTCGGTCAAGGCCGATCCCGGCACGACGCGCAACGCGGTCATCGATCTCGACCTGACAACGATGACGGGAGAGGCGCTCCCGGTGCGTTTCATGCATCGCGTTTCGGCCAGCCGCGAAGGTGTCGGCGGCCCGACGCGCACGATCGTGCTTAACCGCACGCAAGGCGAGGATGCGTCGGCCGATCTGCGCGCTTCGGAAGTGCGCTTCACCCGCTTCTTCAATTCTACGCCGATGGCCATCGCGGGTGTCGATGCCAGCGGGCGCATCCTGCGCACCAATGCGCCCTTCCTGTCGCTGTTTTCCTCGGTCGTCGACCGGGACGCCGTGGATCGCCGCGTGCGGCTCGATACGGTGATCCATGAGCGCGACCGGCCGGCCTTTGCCGCCGCATTCGAGAAAGCCCGCCAGCGGCAGGCCGACATCGAGCCGATCGACACCGTGCTGCCCGGCAACGAAGAGCGGCATATCCGGTTTTACGTCAACGCCGTCGCCGACGGCACCGGTGGCGAGGGCGCTGAGGAATCGGCCATCGTCTACGCCGTCGAGACGACCGAGCAGAAGGCACTCGAAGGGCAGATGGCGCAGAGCCAGAAAATGCAGGCGGTTGGCCAGCTCGCCGGCGGTATCGCCCACGATTTCAACAATGTGCTGACCGCCATCATCATGGCGTCGGACCTGCTCCTGACCAATCACCGGCCGTCGGATCCGTCCTTCCCCGACATCATGAACATCAAGCAGAACGCCAACCGGGCCGCTTCGCTGGTCAGGCAGTTGCTGGCCTTCTCGCGCAAGCAGACGCTGCGGCCGGAGGTGCTGAACCTGACTGACGTGCTTGCCGATCTCAGGATGCTGCTTGCCCGCCTCGTCGGCAATGACATCAAGCTGAAGGTCGACCACGGCCGCGACCTGTGGCCGGTCAAGGTCGATATCGGCCAGTTCGAGCAGGTGGTGGTCAATTTGGCGGTCAATGCGCGCGACGCGATGCCGGCCGGCGGCGATCTCACCGTGCGCACCCGCAACGTGACCGCCGAGGAGTGCAAGACCTTCTCCTACCGCGAACTCGCCGCGGCCGACTACGTCGTGGTCGAAGTCGAGGATACCGGCAGCGGCATCGCGCCTGATGTGCTGAAGAAGATCTTCGAGCCGTTCTTCACCACCAAGGAGGTCGGCAAGGGCACGGGCCTTGGCTTGTCCATGGTCTACGGCATCATCAAGCAGACCGGCGGCTTCATTTTCTGCGATTCCGAAGTCGGCAAGGGGTCGACCTTCCGCATCTTCCTGCCGCGTCACATCGCGGAGGCAAAAAAAGCAGCCGAGCCCGGGGAGGCGCCGAGCGCCGCGCCGGTCAAGCCGGTCGACAGCACCAAGGACCTGTCCGGGTCGGCCACGGTGCTGCTGGTCGAGGACGAGGACGCCGTGCGCATGGGCGGCGTGCGGGCCCTGACCTCGCGCGGCTATACCGTGCACGAGGCATCATCCGGCGTCGAGGCGCTGGAAGTGTTCGAAGCGCTGGGCGGCAAGGTCGACATCGTCGTCTCGGACGTGGTGATGCCCGAAATGGACGGGCCGACCCTGCTTGGTGAATTGCGCAAGCGCCAGCCCGACATCAAGTTCGTCTTCGTGTCGGGATATGCCGAGGACGCATTCGCCAGGAACCTGCCGGCCGAGGCGCATTTCGGCTTCCTGCCGAAGCCGTTCTCGCTCAAGCAACTGGCAACGATCGTCAAGGACATGCTTGAGTCCTAGAACGCGTCTGTAAGGGATCCGTGCGCCGCGCTTCGGGTCTTTGCTTTTGTGCATGGCGTTCGCCCGAACGGAGGTCGCTTTTAGGCGGCATGCATCAGGCGCTTCCGCTTCTCTGCCCTTGTGCGACGCCCTCACAACGCCATGATTGCGGGTGAAGGAGCGAGCGGGCTTGGGGGAGCAACTGTTGACGCCACACATCGAAGCACACAGAGGCGATTACGCCGATATGGTGCTGTTACCGGGTGATCCGCAGCGCGCCGAATGGATGGCGCGGACATTTCTGGAAGCACCACGCTGCGTCAATAGCAGGCGGGGTGCTCTCGGCTTTACCGGCCTGTTTCGCGGCCAGCCCATCAGCATTCAGGCGACGGGTATCGGTGTTTCATCATTCCTGATTTATGCTCAGGAATTACTTGACTATTATGGCGCCAGAACGCTGATCCGCACCGGCACCTGCGGTAGCCTGAGCGCCAAGGCAAAGCTGCGCAGTCTTGTCATTTCGCAATCGGTTCGGCCCGAAAGCGCTCAAAGCGGTCAAGTCTTCGGCCTTTACGGAACCGCTGCCGGTCCGGATCCGACGCTGCTGGCCCGTGCCTTGGCCAAGGCGGCCGAACTCGGCATCGAACATCACGCCGGCCTGACACTTTGCAGCGACATCTTCCACCACCCGGACGGGCGCACCCGATTTGCGGAGGCCCAGGCGGCAGGAGCGCTGGCGGTGGATATGGAAACCAGCGCGCTTTACCGAATAGCCAGGCATTTCGGGGCCAGTGCACTGTCGATCTGCACGGTGGTCGACAATATCGAGACCGGTGAGCTGACCGACTATTCAGAACGTCAGCAGCTTTTTACGGACATGACCCGGCTGGCGCTCGAAATCGCTGGGGAGGGCCGCTAAAGCAATTCACCATTTCACGGAAACGGCGAACTGCTCCAACTATTTGTTTTCGCGCAATTCCGGACGGAGAACCGTTTCCTGGAATTGCTCTAGGCCGCTTCTCGATTAGGCGCCATCCGCTCGTCCAGGTCGGGCCGGTGGCCGCGCAGATAGAGCGCGCAGGTGGTGCGCAGCATGGACGCGAAATTGGGGATTTCGCCGTTGATCTCGATGGCTTCGTCGTACAACTTCGAGATGAATTTGGGCGTCGTCAGGTTCTGGCTTTCGGCGATTTCGTCAAGCAGGGCCCAGAACGTCGCCTCGAGCTGGATGCTGGTCGAATGTCCATCAATGCGGATCGACCGGTTGATCTGGCGATAGCCTTCCGGATCCTGTGCGGCAAAGACTCTGCACATCGTTACCTCCCGTTTTTGTTGGTCTTGGGTGCCGACTCGGTGGCCGACGCCTTTTTTGACACTGCCTGCGGTTTCATCTTCGACCGGACGGCCGACAACGGCAATCGGACTTTCGTCCTTAGATGAAGCGACATTACCGTTTTTCCTATCCTACACGTGGTAATCGGCTGCCACCACCTTTCTTCGCCGGCGCGCATAATCACTTCTAAAGCATGAAAGCTGCGGAGTCTGATTTGGCGAAGGCGATCCACACCATGATCCGGGTTCTCGACGAGGCCCGGTCCATCGATTTCTACACCAAGGCCTTCAGCCTTGAGGTCGCCCAGCGACTGGATTTTGAGACGTTCACGCTGATCTATCTCAGCAATGCCGATACCCCCTTCGAAGTGGAATTGACCGTCAACAAGGGGCGGCAGGAGCCTTATGCGCTTGGCGACGGCTATGGTCACCTCGCGGTGTCGGTCGCCGATCTCGACGGCGAACACGATCGGCTCGGCGCGCTCGGCCTCAATCCGAAGAAGATCGTCGAGTTCAACCATGACGGGTCGCGCATCGCCCGGTTCTTCTTCATCGAGGATCCCGACGGTTACAAGATCGAGGTCCTGCAGCGTGGAGGGCGCTTCCAATAGGGGGACAACCAGCCGCGCGCACCGCTCGGCGCCAGCAACGGCACCCTCAAGGGGTGCGAACAGCAAGCAGGGAGGAAACTATGGTCACGATTTATGAGAGGAAGCCCGGCCTGTCACGGCGCGAGCTTCTCAAGCGCGGCGGCGTCGGTGCGCTGCTTGTCATTTCAGGCAGCGCCATCATCAGCCCGGAGCACGCCTGGGGCCTGGAAACCTCGGCGCTGAAGCCCGAGACGATGGCGACGCTGATCCAGGTCGCTCGCGACATCTATCCGCACGACCAGGTGCCGGACAAATATTACGCCATCGCCGTCAAGGGCCATGACGAGACAGCCGCCAAGGATCCCGCTCACAAGGAACTGATCGAGAAAGGCATTGCCGAACTCGACCAGAAGGCCGGCAAGGGCGGTTATCGTGGGCTCGGCTGGGAAGAGCAGCGTGTGGCGCTGCTCACCGAAATAGAGAAGACGCCTTTCTTCCAGGCGGTGCGCGGCGGCCTCGTCGTCAGTCTCTACAACCAGAAAGAGGTGTGGCCGATCTTCGGCTATGAGGGCGAGTCCTACTCCAAGGGCGGCTACATCGCGCGCGGTTTCAACGACATCGAGTGGCTCTGAGCCACTCTGTCCGCAACCGCTTTTTGACCGATCTCATGGGAGGAAACCATGGCAGCACAATTTGATCTCAAGAACGACGGCGTGGTCGTCATCATCGGCTCTGGCGCCGGGGGCGGCACGCTCGGCAACGAACTGGCCCAGAAGGGCATAGACGTCGTCATCCTCGAGGCGGGCGCCCGTCACGAGTATGAGGACTTCATCAACGACGAATGGGATTCGTTCGCCCAACTGGCCTGGAAGGACAAGCGCACCACATCGGGCGACTGGCGTGTGGCGAAGGATTTTCCCAACCTGCCGGCCTGGATCGTCAAATCGGTCGGCGGCTCGACGACGCACTGGGCCGGAGCCTCGCTGCGTTTCCAGGAGCACGAGTTCAAGACGGCGACCACCTACGGCAAGGTGAAGGGCGCGAACCTCCTCGATTGGCCGGTGACGCTGGCCGAAATGGAGCCGTACTACGCCAAGGCGGAAGCCAAGATGGGCGTCACGGGCACCAATGACTGGCCGCGCCTGCCGGGCAACAACAACTTCAAGGTTCTCAAGGCGGGCGCCGACAAGCTCGGCTACAAGGAATGCCATACCGGCAACATGGCGATCAACTCCGTCGAGCGCGACGACCGCAATTCCTGCCAGCAGACCGGCTTCTGCTTCCAGGGCTGCAAATGGGGCGCCAAATGGTCGACGCTCTACACCGAAATCCCCAAGGGCGAGGCGACAGGCCACCTCGAAGTCCGGCCGAACGCCATGGTGATCAAGATCAACCATGATGCTTCGGGAAAGGTGACCGGCGTCGTCTACGCCGACAAGGACGGCAAGCTGCAGGAGCAGAAGGCCCGCATCGTCGCGGTGGCCGGTAACTCGATCGAAAGCCCGCGCCTGCTGCTCAATTCCGAATCGAGCAAATTCCCGCATGGCCTGGCCAACTCCTCGGGGCAGGTGGGCAAGAACTACATGCGCCACACCACGGGCTCGGTCTACGCGATCTTCGACAAACCGGTGCACATGTATCGCGGCACCACCATGGCCGGCATCATCCGCGACGAGGCGCGGCATGATCCGTCACGTGGCTTCGTCGGCGGCTATGAGTTCGAGACGCTGTCGCTCGGCCTGCCGTTCATGGCGGCGTTCCTCAACCCAGGCGGCTGGGGACGCTCCTTCACCACGGCGCTCGACCATTATGACCACATGGCCGGCTTGTGGATCGTCGGCGAAGACATGCCGCGCGAGGAAAACCGCATCACGCTGCATGCCGACGAAAAAGACGAGCATGGCATGCCGATCGCCGACGTGCATTTCGATGACCATCCCAACGACACGGCGATGCGCGACCACGCCTACAAGCAGGCCTCGGCGCTCTACGCGGCGGTCGGCGCAACGCGCACCTTCCCGACACCGCCCTATCCCTCGACGCATAATCTTGGCACCAACCGGATGAGCGAGAAGGCGGCCGATGGTGTCGTCAACAAGCACGGCCAAACGCACGACATCAAGAACCTGTTCGTGTCGGACGGCAGCCAGTTCACGACGGGTGCCGCGGAGAACCCGACCTTGACCATCGTGTCGCTGGCGATCCGCCAGGCCGACTACATCGCCGCCCAGATGTCGGCCAAGACGATCTAACCTCCCGACTGCCTGCTGGCGCGGAACCTGACTGGGTTCCGCGCCTTTTTTGTGAGCCTGAACCTTATGCCCCGACCGGCTGGCCGTCCTTGCGGCGGATGGCGACCACCGATGGCCTCGGCGGCTGGCCGTCCCGGAAATCCGGCCACAGGGACTGCGCCTTGTCGAGCGTTTCGGCATCCTCGGAGGGATGCTGCACCGAAAGGAACAGCGTCGTGCCATCCGGCGTGAAGCAAGGGCCGGTCGCTTCCGCGCCATGCGGGCAGGTGAACAAAAGCTTCGGCAGGCCGCGCGCCGCGCCTTCCGTGTCGACGCCATAGACGCCGTCCGGCAGGCCGAAATCATTGGCGCCGTCGGTCGCCACCCAGAGCCGGCCGGCCGGGTCGAAGGTAATGTTGTCAGGGCAGACGAACCAGCCATTGTCCGACGTCTCGGGATGGAAGGTTGCGCCGACTTTGGTGTCCTTTGGATTGCCGCAGAGCACGAACAGGTCCCAGGCGTATTTGTCGGCGGTATGGTCGGCCTCGGCGCCGCGGCCCCCGGGCGGGATCAGCTCGACGATATGACCCCAGAGGTTTTCGGGCCGCGTGTTGGCCGGATTGACCTTGGATTCGTCTCGCTTCTTGTTCTTGGTCATGACGGCGTACACGCGGCCGGTGACCGGATTGGTCTCGATGTCCTCCGGCCGGTCCATCGGGGTCGCGCCGAGCGCGTCCGCCGCCAGCCGTGTCTTCAACAGCACCTCGGCCTGGTCGGCGAAGCCGTTCTCGGCGGTGAGCTTGCCCTGACCATGAACCAGCGGCAGCCATGTCAGCGAGCCATCGGCGTCGTAACGGGCGACCGAGAGCACGCCATCGTCCAGAAGGCCGTTGCCGGAGGCGGGGTTCGCCTTGTCGTAAGCCTTGTTCGAGACGTAGCGGTACATGTATTCGAAATAGTCATCGTCGCCCATGTAGACGACGATGCGGCCGTCCTTGTTGAGGACGACCGTGGAGGCCTCATGCGACATGCGGCCAAGGGCCGTGCGCTTCACCGGCTTCGATTGGGGATCATAAGGGTCGATCTCGACGACCCAGTCGAAGCGGTTCGGCTCGTTCGGCTCCTTGTCGATGTTGAAGCGGTCATGGAAACGGCCACGGCCGTAGATGTCGGAGCCATCAAAGCCATAGCGGTCGAGAATGTCGGCGGTCGGTGCCTTCTTCGGATCGCCGCCGAACAGATCGGAAACGCCTTCCTCGCAAGTCAGCACGGTGCCCCAGGGGGTAAAGCCACCGCTGCAATTGTAGCTGGTGCCGAGCACTTTCGTACCGGTCGCGTCGGCGGACGTCCTGAGCAGCGCGTGGCCGGCTGCGGGCCCGGAAACGGTCATCTCGGTGTTGGCCGTGATGCGGCGATTGAGCGGACTGTCCTCGACGGTTTGCCACTTGCCGTCCTTGAACATGACCTCGACGATCGAGTGGCCCATCGCCGCCAGGCCGAGATCGACCTGCTCCTTGCTCATCGTCTTGCCGGCGTCGTCCTCGGTCACGCCGGGAAACATGACATTGGGCGAGATGTATTCATTGTTGACGCAAAGCAGGCCGTGATCGGAATTCACCGAGCCCTTGGGAAGCGGCAGGAAGGCGATGTAATCGCAATTGTAGCCGAAACGCTTTTCCTGTTCGGCGGCCGCGACCGTGCTGCCGTCGAAATCCGGCAGGCCGGCGACGAGCGGATCGCCCCAGCGCGCGACGATTGTTGTTTCATAGCCATCGGCGGCGGCATGGGTCTTGTCATAGACCCGCTTCAGTTCGGGAAAGCCCAGTGTGGAAAGCGCGGCGGCATGTGTTTCGCCGGCGAACAACGAGCCGACAAAGCTGCCGCCGGCGATCAACGCGCCGGAAGCGATGCCGCCTTTGAGGAGCGTGCGGCGCGAGACGCGCTCGGCGATGATTTCGCGAATGACAGGGGAGGATGAAAACGGGAAGTTGGCCATGTGTCTGCCTCTCGATGTGGATGGGTGACGGCGCACCGCTGCCTATCCAGCTTCGGCAACATCCAGATGACATGAGAAAGGCGGGCAGGGCCTGCAGACCGCACCCGCCAAGGCCTACGGATTGCCTCCCTTGGTGCAGGTCGATGCCGTGAAGGCGCCATCGGGCTGCTTCATGATGATGTCGAAGGAAGGTGGGCTCTCGCCGTCCAGCGTTGCCTGGGTCAGCGACAGCGAGTTGCCGCCCGCCGTATAGCCGCCGAGCGGACCCAGCCAGGAGATGACGCCGTTTGCATCCATCTGGTAGTTGTAGCCCTGCTGGGCGGTCCCGAAGGTGACCGGGCCCGTGTAGACATTGCCCTTGATGGTGATGTCGCCGAGGTTGAGGAACATGCCGAGCAGGTAGACCTCGCAGTGATAGGTGCCATCGGGCATCTTGCCGTCGCTGAAGTCGGCCCGTGCGATCCCGGTCGCTGCCGCCAGAAGCACCATGCCGATGAAAATGCGATAAATCAGGGACGCCATGACGTTGCTCGGTTGAGACGCGAGCTTGCCCCATTTTTGGGCCGTACCGCAACATTTGTCGTCCGCGTCCCGCGTGCGGCGATCAAAATCTAGGCATTTGCTAAAATTGGACAAAAATTAGGCAGATGCCTGGTGCGTTGCGCAAATTTCCCTCAACCAATTTTTAACCGGCTCTCTTTTGTTTGTTTCACCTAATATAATAACAATCTGATAATATTTGTCTATTTGCCGTTTTTCAGAATCCGCGCAGCGGTTGGCATGGGGGTTGCATTGTAGTGTTGCGGTGCAATCAACCAGCTTGGGAGTCTTCCGTATGAGGGGTAATTTCTCGACAATAACAAAAATGTTCTCGGCAAGCGTGGTCGCCGCAGGCCTGCTGATGTCGGCGCCCGCCAAGGCGGCGGACGACACGATCAAGGTCGGCATTCTCCATTCGCTGTCGGGGACCATGGCGATTTCGGAGACGACGCTGAAGGATGCCATGCTGATGCTCATCGACGAGCAGAACGCCAAGGGCGGCCTGCTCGGCAAGAAGCTTGAAGCCGTTGTCGTCGATCCGGCATCCAACTGGCCGCTGTTCGCCGAAAAGGCACGCGAGCTGATTTCGAAGGACAAGGTCGCGGCTGTGTTCGGCTGCTGGACCTCGGTGTCGCGCAAGTCGGTGCTGCCGGTGTTCTCCGAACTCGACAACATCCTGTTCTATCCCGTCCAGTATGAGGGCGAGGAAAGCGAGCGCAACGTGTTCTACACCGGTGCGGCTCCGAACCAGCAGGCCATTCCGGCCGTCGACTATCTGATGAGCGCGGATGGCGGCTCGGTGAAGCGCTGGGTGCTCGAGGGCACCGACTACGTCTATCCGCGCACCACCAACAAGATCCTAGAAGCCTATCTAAAGTCCAAGGGCGTCGCGGCCGAGGACATCATGGTCAACTACACGCCGTTCGGTTTCTCGGATTGGCAGACGGAGGTCTCGGCGATCAAGAAGTTCGGTTCGGCCGGAAAGAAGACCGCCGTCGTCTCGACCGTCAACGGCGACGCCAACGTGCCGTTCTACAAGGAACTCGGCAACCAGGGCATCAAGGCCGAGGACATCCCGGTCATGGCCTTCTCGGTCGGTGAGGAAGAACTTGCCGGTCTAGACACCAAGCCGCTGGTCGGCCATCTCGCCGCCTGGAACTATTTCGAGAGCGTCAACACGCCTGAGAACAAGAAGTTCATCGCCGACTGGCACAAGTTCATCAAGAACAACAAGCGCACCACCAACGACCCGATGGAAGCACACTATATCGGCTTCAACATGTGGGTGAAGGCAGTCCAGAAGGCCGGCACCACCGATCCGGACAAGGTCATCGACGCCATGATCGGCGTTTCGGTGCCGAACCTGACCGGCGGCTATTCGACGATGATGCCGAACCACCACATCACCAAGCCGGTGCTGATCGGTGAAATCCAGGCCAATGGCCAGTTCGAAACAGTTTCGAAGACGCCGGGCCTGGTGATGGGCGACGAATGGTCCGACTACCTGCCCGACTCCAAGGACCTGATTTCCGATTGGCGCGCGCCGCTGAGTTGCGGCAACTTCAACGTCAAAACCGGCAAGTGCGGCGGCAAAGGCACAAACTGATCCTCCCGGGCTGGACCTCCGGGTCCATGCCCAAGACCGCGCGCGTCCGGACTGTTTCCTCCACTGTCCGGACGCCCATTAAACCTTCAAGGGTCACCAAGAGCCGATGAAGATTTTCCATGCGATGGGCCTGGCGCTCTTGTTCCTGTTGACGACGCTGTCGTCTTCGGGCGCTGCGGAAGCCGATCTGCGTGCCATTATCGCCAAGTTCGCGACAGTAACGGACTTTTCCGAGACGGGAGCCGTCGTTCAAGAGTTGACAGCCACGGGCGACCCGGCTGTCGAACGGCCGCTTGCTGCATTGGCGGACGGCAATCTTTACTTTCGCACGGCCGACTCGATGGTGTTTGTCGGCGAGGAAGGCGACGAGAACGTCAAGCTTTTCGATCCGCTGAGCGGCGAGGCAGCAGGAGAGGCCTCCGCGGACGACATCACCAAGATCAGCGTCAACAACACGTTGCGCCGCGCCATCCGTGATGCATTGGGCACGCTGACGCTTGGTTCCAAGGATCCGGCTGTGCGCATTGCCGCAGCCGACACTATGTTCAAGACACCCGATGCCGCCAACATCGAGCCGCTCGACGCGGCGATCGCCAGTGAAAGCGTGGCGAGCGTCAAGGCTTTGCTCGAGCAGGCCCGTGCCGCGTCCATACTGGTTTCAGAAAAGCCCGATGCAGACAAGTTGGCGGCCATCGCGCTGATCGGCGCGCGCGGCGACCGTAACGCGGTTTCGCTTCTCACTTCCGTCGAGGCCAACGCCTCGGGAGCAGTGAAGGAAGCGGCGACGGCCGCGATCGCCAGCATCAATTCCACGCTGGCTTTCTGGGATGCCGGCCAGAACATCTGGTACGGCATTTCGCTGGGCTCGGTGCTGCTGCTCGCCGCGATCGGGCTCGCCATCACCTTCGGCGTGATGGGCGTCATCAACATGGCGCATGGCGAAATGGTGATGCTGGGTGCCTATACCACCTTCGTCGTCCAGCAGGTGATCCGCACATCCTTTCCCGGCCTGTTCGACTGGTCGCTGGTGATCGCACTGCCGCTTGCCTTCCTCGTCGCCGCACTGGTTGGTCTCGCCATAGAACGCGGCGTCATCCGCTTCCTTTACGGCCGACCGCTGGAGACGCTGCTGGCGACATGGGGCGTGTCGCTGATCCTGCAGCAGGCGGTGCGCTCGATCTTCGGGCCGACCAACCAGGAGGTCGGCAATCCATCCTGGATGTCGGGTTCGTTCTATGTCGGTCAGTTGGCCATCACCTGGAACCGTCTGTGGATCCTCGTTTTCGCGCTCACCGTGTTCGGCGTGTTGCTCTACGTGATGAAACGCACGCCCTGGGGCCTCCAGATGCGGGCCGTCACCGCCAACCGCCGCATGGCCGCCTCGATGGGCATCAGAACGCCATGGGTCGACGCGCTGACTTTCGCGCTGGGATCCGGCATTGCCGGCATCGCCGGCGTCGCGCTAAGCCAGATCGACAATGTCTCGCCCAATCTCGGCCGCGGCTACATCATCGACAGTTTCATGGTCGTCGTCTTCGGCGGTGTCGGCAATCTGTGGGGCACGCTGGTCGGCGCCTTCTCACTCGGCATCGTCAACAAGTTCCTCGAGCCTTATGCCGGCGCGGTGCTCGGCAAGATCGTCGTGCTGGTGCTGATCATCCTGTTCATCCAGAAGCGGCCGCGCGGCCTGTTCGCGCTCAAGGGCAGGGCGGTGGAAGCATGATCACGGGACGCTTCTTCGCCGCAGGCGCGGACCGCCGCATCGCCATCGCCATTTTCGTCCTGTTGGCGGCGGCCATCATCGTGCCACTGCTCAACCTGGCTGTTTCTCCGGCAAGCGCGTTCTACATTCCGCCCTATATCGTGGCGCTGACCGGAAAATATCTCTGCTATGCTCTGCTGGCGCTCTCGCTCGACCTGGTCTGGGGCTATTGCGGCATCCTCTCGCTTGGCCATGGCGCCTTCTTCGCGCTCGGCGGCTACGCGATGGGCATGTACCTGATGCGCCAGATCGGCTCGCGCGGCGTCTACGGCAACCCGATCCTGCCGGATTTCATGGTGTTCCTGAACTACAAGGAATTGCCCTGGTTCTGGCATGGCTTCGACCATTTCTGGTTCGCCGCGCTCATGGTGCTTGCCGTGCCCGGCCTGCTTGCCTTCGTCTTCGGCTGGTTCGCCTTCCGCAGCCGCGTGACCGGCGTCTATCTCTCGATCATCACCCAGGCGATGACCTATGCGCTGCTGCTGGCCTTCTTCCGCAACGATATGGGTTTCGGCGGCAATAACGGGCTGACCGATTTCAAGGATATTCTGGGCTTCAACGTGCAGGCCGATGCAACCCGTTCGGCTCTTTTCGCCGTCAGTGCGGTGATTACGGCGCTCGCCGTGTTCGTCGCCTGGGCCATCGTCGGTTCCAAATACGGCAAGCTCCTGATGGCGGTGCGCGACGCCGAGAGCCGCACGCGCTTCCTCGGCTGGCGGGCGGAGAACGTGAAACTGTTTGCCTTCACGGTCTCGGCCGTCATGGCCGGCATTGCCGGCGCGCTCTACGTGCCGCAGGTCGGCATCATCAATCCCGGCGAGTTCGAACCGTCCAATTCGATCGAGGTGGTGATCTGGGCGGCCGTCGGCGGGCGCGGCACCATCGTCGGGCCGATCATCGGCGCGCTGCTGGTCAATGCCGGCAAATCCTGGTTCACCGGCGTGCTGCCGGAACTCTGGCTGTTTGCGCTGGGCGGGCTGTTCGTCGCCGTCACGCTGCTCCTGCCGAAGGGTATCGTCGGCATGTGGGATTCCTGGCGTGGCAACGCCAGGGCGCTGCGGGCGGCGTCGCTGGCCGAGGAGGCCGGCACCGATGGCGACCCGGCGCCAGCCAAGATCGGTCGCAGCGCGGCGACAAAGCCCGGCGACTGGTCGTCGTCCGGCCCCGAACCGCAGCCGGCGGAGTAAGCGATGTCGAAGTCGAACACCATCCTTTATCTCGACGGCGTCTCGGTCTCCTTCGACGGTTTTCGCGCCATCAACAACCTGTCTCTTGTGCTCGACAAGGGCGAGATGCGTGCCATCATCGGCCCCAATGGCGCCGGCAAGACGACGATGATGGACATCGTGACCGGCAAGACGCGGCCCGACGAAGGCGAAGTGTTCTTCGACGGCCAGGTGGATCTCACAAGGCATGACGAGGCCGAGATAGCCATGATGGGCATCGGCCGCAAATTCCAGAAGCCGACCGTCTTCGAGAGCCATACGATCGAGGAAAATCTGATGCTGGCGCTGAAGGGGCCGCGTTCGATCTTCCCGGCGCTGTTCCACCGCCGCTCCGCCGCCGAGGCGCGCCAGATCGATGATATTCTTGGCATCATACGGCTGGGCGACAAACGCAACGAACTGGCGGCCAACCTCAGTCACGGCCAGAAGCAGTGGCTGGAGATCGGCATGCTCTTGGCACAGGATCCGAAGCTGCTTCTGGTCGACGAACCGGTGGCCGGGATGACCGACGCCGAGACCGAGGAGACCGCGCGGCTGCTCAAGGATATTGCGCGCGACCATTCGGTCATTGTCGTCGAGCACGACATGCATTTCGTGCGCGAACTCGGCGTCAAGGTGACCTGCCTGCATGAGGGCTCCGTGCTCTCGGAAGGCACGCTCGATTTTGTCTCGGCCGACGAGCGTGTCGTCGAAGTCTATCTGGGGAGGTAAGCATGGTCTGGCGGGTTCAATTCCATCGCTTCGATTTGGCCTTTCTCCGGTTCTGGAAAAGGCGCTGAGACATGCTCGAGGTTTCAAACGCCACACTTCACTACGGTGCCGCCCAGGCGTTGCGTGGTGTCTCGCTGAAGGCGGGCGCCGGCAAGATCACCTGCGTGCTCGGCCGCAATGGCGTCGGCAAGACCAGTTTGATGAGATCGATCGTTGGCCATCATCGGCTGACGAGCGGAAGCGTTGCCTTCGAGGGGAAGGCGCTCGACCGGAGCGCGGCGTATGACCGCGCCCGGTCGGGCATCGCATTCGTACCGCAGGGCAGGGAGATCTTTCCCCTGCTCACGGTGCGGGAGAACCTGGAATCGGGTTTTGCGCCATTGAAGCGCGCCGACCGCAACGTGCCGGCGCATGTCTTCGAGCTGTTTCCGGTGCTGAAGCAGATGCTTGGCCGCCGTGGCGGCGATCTTTCCGGCGGCCAGCAGCAGCAACTCGCCATCGGCAGGGCGCTGGTGATGCGGCCGAAGCTTCTGGTGCTGGATGAGCCGACGGAAGGGATACAACCGTCGATCATCAAGGATATCGGCCGCGCCATACGCTACCTGCGCGACCAGGCCGGCATCGCGGTTCTGCTGGTCGAACAGTATCTCGACTTCTGTCGCGAGCTCGCCGACGAGGTCAACATCATGGATCGTGGCCTGATCGTCCACACCGGCCCGGCGGAAGATTTGGACCGGGCCGATGTCCGCAAATTTCTCACGGTCTAGAATCGGTACTGGACTTCAGTTTCTGGTCCGAATTCCTTGGCAAATCCAATATTTCTTTCATCCGGCCATTCGCGTCTCTGGTGCATCAGGGACTGCATGCTAGTCTTTTTCTTGGCTTTGTGAGTCGGCCGCTTCCGTACCAGTCTGGTTATCGCAGATCGAGGGCGCGGCGAAGGCCGGGCAAGTTCCAGGCAAGCAAGGCTTCCTAGCTTCCCTCCTGCGATCTTTGTCGTTCAACGCGTTTGGGCACACAGGCTAAGGGACAGCCATGGAACGTTACGTCGAGGACTATCAGAAACGGCGGCTTACCGAACGCGTCGACATCATCGCCGCCATCAACATCCTGAGGTCGCAAGGCTGCGAATACGACGACCTGATCGAGGAGATCACCAAGGTCTTCTACGTCGACCTCGATGCCTTC
This sequence comes from Mesorhizobium loti, assembly GCF_013170705.1. NCBI lineage: Bacteria > Pseudomonadati > Pseudomonadota > Alphaproteobacteria > Hyphomicrobiales > Phyllobacteriaceae > Mesorhizobium > Mesorhizobium loti. The sequence goes on from NZ_CP033334.1 coordinate 4,446,628, forward strand.
AATGAGATCGTCATGGCGGCATAAGAGCCGCCTTTGCCTACCCACAACCACAGGCTCGGTATTGGTACGCGCGGTCAGCCCGCGCGTCGGAGTGGCGAGGCCGTGACGCGGTTGCGGCCGCCACGCTTGGCGTCGTAGAGCGCCTTGTCGGCGGCGCTGAGCACCTTGTCGAAGCTGAGGCCTTCCTTGCTGCCGAATGCAAAGCCGGCACTGACCGTGCAGGTCAGGGAACCGTTTTCGGTCTCAATCAAGCGCGTCGCGAAAGCGGTCCGGATGCGCTCTGCGGTTTCTTCAACCGTCTCCGGCAGAGTGCGCTTCAACACCAGCGCGAATTCCTCGCCGCCCATGCGCGCCGCCACGTCGGCCTGGCGAAGATTGCCGGCGAGTTCCCCGGCGAAAACTTTCAACACCTCGTCACCCGCCGCGTGGCCGTATTCGTCGTTGATCGCCTTGAAGTTGTCGAGGTCGAAGACGACCACAGCGGTAAAGGCGCCGACCGGGACATTGCCATGCAGGTCGAACAGGGCGCGCCGGTTGAGCAGCCCGGTCAAGGGATCGGTCAGGGCATCACGGCGGTGGTGCCTCGCCAGACGACCCTGATTGAGCGCAAGCGACAGGGCACCGATCCCCGTCATGCTGGCGATGACCACGATGAGGCTCAGTTCCTCCGCCCAGTTGCTCGGCGCGTGCCCCAGGACCAGTTTTCCATCCCAGGCAAGAACCATGGCGCAGAGCGCGAAAGACGTGGCGGTGGCCAAATAGAGCGCGGTGATGCCGATCGTCAGGGCAGGAGCCTCGTTCCGGCACCTCCAATATTCGAATGCGGTAGCAAACAGAAGCAAGGCCGCGAAGGAGTTCTCGAATATGAAGCCCAGCCCGTCATAGCCCAGCGCCATGGGAGGCAGCGTCACCACCAGCGAAAGACAACCCAACAGCGTTCGCCCGACCGGTGAATCGCCCGTTCTGAACTGATAGGCAGCGCCCAGCATGGTTGAAAAGCCGATCAGCAGGAAACCCAGCGCGGCGAGGCCGAGCAGCCGCCCGGGCATGTCGATATAGGCGTCATAGAAGAAGATATCGCCGACCACGAACACGAGGCTGATTGCCCATGTCAGCAGGAAACGCTCGGAGCGAGCGGTTAGCCACATGCCGAACAATGTCAGGCTAAGGCAGGCCGCGGAGAACCCGACAGCTAGCAGAAGCGAAGTGTAGTCCAGCGACATGCCCCTCTTTCCTTGCCGGCGGCGGTTCCATCTCTGCGGCTTGGCGTCGCCGCATTCATGCAGCAAGGAAGTGTCGATAAGGTTACGATGGGGGCGAAGATGCCATCAAAAGGCGCTTTGCCAAGCGCAAAACGCATAGGTTACGCCTACGGCATGCGGCCCGTTGCTCGTCAGTCCGCCACGCGTTTCATCAGCGCCATCGCCCCAAAAGGCGCGCGCACCTTGCCCTCGGTGATGAAGTAGACGAACACGTCGCGCGGCTGGACCGGAGCGTCGGTGGCGGGGTCGGCACGCCGCAAATCGGCCGGCTGCCTTCCTTCCGCCCAGATCCTTGCACGTGCCGCCCATTCGTCGAGCGCCTTCGGCGTATAGCAGTCGGGATTGTCGTCCGAGCCGGTCTGCAGCCGGACGTAAATGAAATCGCCGGTCACATCGGCGATATCAGGATATTTGGCATGGTCGGCATAGACGATCGCCGCTTTGTATTTGCGCGCGAGCGCGGGGAATTCCGGCACGATGAAACTGTCATTGCGCACTTCGAGTGCATGGCGAAGGGCGACACCATCCTGCTTTTCCGGCAGCAGTTTCAAAAAGGCTTCGAAATCGTCCGGATCGAATTTCTTGGTTGGCGCGAACTGCCACAGGATTGGACCGAGCTTGTCGCCGAGCGCGGCAACGCCGGAACCCAGGAAGCGCATCATCGATTCACCGGCTTCGCCCAGCACACGCCGGTTTGTGACGAAGCGGTTGCCTTTCAGCGAATAGACAAAGCCGTCCGGTGCCTCGCTGGCCCACTTGACGAAGGTCGGCTCCTTGAAGCTGGAATAATAGGTGCCGTTGACCTCGATGCTCGGCACCTGCCGGCTGGCGTATTGCAACTGCTTGGCTTTCGAAAGCTTGTCTGGATAGAAGGACGTGTCCCAGGGCTCGAAGGTCCAGCCGCCCATGCCGGAGCGGATTGTTCCCGATTTGCTCATTGTGGTCCTCCCGAGTGCAGAAGTCTGGCCAAATTCAGAAAAATCAGACCGTCGTGGTTTCGCCGACCGGTTTTGCCATGTCGACCAGTACCCATCCTGGCCTGCAAGGGTTGGGTCGGTGACCCGTTTCGCGATAGCCGTAAGCGAGATAGAGCGCGATGTTCCGTTGCATTTTCGCATTGGTGTAGAGCCGTATCTCCGGCAGGCCCCACAAGCGCGTCTGCTCGTCGGCGTGTCTCAGCAATGCGATACCGAACCCCTTGCCCTGGAAGGCGGGCGACACAGCGACGGAGAAGATCATCGCGTGATCCTCATGCCGCTCCAGCGTGATCACTCCGGCAAGTTCGCCGCCGCTCTCCAGCAGCCAGACCTCGCCGTTGGCGATGCGCGGCGCATAGTCCTCGGTCACCGGGATCGGCGGCGCGTCGAGTATCGCGTTGTAGGGAGCGTAGGCTGCTTCCGTCAGCTTGACGATCGCGGCGAGATCTTCGGAGCGCGCAAGCCTCATGATTGATCCATTCCAGCGGCAGCGGCGATCATCTTTTTCATGCCGGCAGCCATAGCCGCGACCGTGGCGCGGCTGGTTTCGCCCAGGCCATGGCGCTCGGCGATCCAGTGCGGATCATTGTAGGACAGCCAGATCTTGCCGTCCTCATCCTCCCAGGCCAGCGCCTTCAACGGCAGGTCGATGCCGGCAAGTTGCCTGTCCTGCATCAGTGGTGTGCCACCTCTGGGGTTGCCGAAAATCAGCAACTCTGTCGGCCGCAGCGAGGCGCCGACATCGCGTGCGCCGGCTGCATGATCGATGCGAGTGAACACATGCAGTCCGGATCGCTCGATCGCCTCGGCGAGGCGATCGATGGTTTCGGTCACGCCAAAACGGCTCTGGGCCGTGATGAGACCATCCTCCGCCATCACTCAGCCGCTTCGCGCTTGCCTCCGGGGCGCCGCTCCAGCAATTCCTTGAGGAATTGGCCGGTGTAGCTGCGCTTCTCGCGCACGATCGCTTCCGGCGTGCCCGAGGCAACCAGTTCGCCGCCGCCGTCGCCGCCTTCGGGACCGAGATCGAGCACCCAGTCGGCGGTCTTGATCACTTCGAGATTGTGCTCGATGACCACCACCGTATTGCCTTGGTCGACCAGTTCATGCAGCACTTCCAACAGCTTGGCGACGTCGTGGAAATGCAGGCCGGTGGTCGGCTCGTCGAGAATGTAAAGCGTCTTGCCGGTCGCCTTGCGCGACAATTCCTTGGCCAGCTTGATGCGCTGCGCTTCACCGCCCGAAAGCGTCGTCGCCTGCTGGCCGATATGGATGTAGCCGAGGCCGACCTGCTTCAGCGTGTCGAGCTTGTCGCGCACACCGGGCACGGCGGCAAAGAAATCGACACCTTCCTCGACCGTCATGTCGAGCACGTCCGCGATCGACTTGCCCTTGAACAGGACATCGAGCGTTTCGCGGTTGTAGCGCTTGCCGTGGCAGACATCGCAGGTGACGTAGACGTCGGGCAGGAAGTGCATCTCGATCTTGATGACGCCGTCGCCCTGGCAGGCCTCGCAGCGGCCGCCCTTGACGTTGAAGGAGAAGCGGCCGGGCTGGTAGCCGCGCGCCTTGGCCTCCGGCAGGCCGGCGAACCAGTCGCGGATCGGCGTGAAGGCGCCGGTATAGGTGGCGGGGTTCGAACGCGGTGTCCGCCCGATCGGCGACTGGTCGATGTCGATGACCTTGTCGAGGAATTCGAGGCCCTCGATGCGATCATGCTCGGCCGGATGCTCGCGCGAACCCATGATGCGGCGCGAGGCCGCCTTGAACAGCGTCTCGATCAGGAAGGTCGACTTGCCGCCGCCCGACACGCCGGTGACGGCGGTGAAGGTGCCGAGCGGGATTTCAGCGGTGACGTTCTTCAGATTGTTGCCGCGCGCGCCGACGATCTTCAGGCGCCGGTTTTTTTTCGCCTCACGCCGAACACCAGGGGTGGCGACCTCAAGCGCGCCCGACAGATACTTGCCGGTGATCGAATTGGGGTTGGCCATCACCTGCTGCGGCGTGCCCTGGGCGATGATCTCGCCGCCATGGATGCCGGCCGCCGGTCCCATGTCGACGACATAGTCGGCATGCAGTATGGCGTCCTCGTCATGCTCGACGACGATCACCGTGTTGCCGATGTCGCGCAGGTGCTTCAGCGTATCGAGCAGGCGCGTGTTGTCGCGCTGGTGCAGGCCGATCGACGGCTCGTCCAGCACATAAAGCACGCCGGTGAGGCCGGAACCGATCTGCGACGCCAACCGGATACGCTGGCTCTCGCCGCCCGACAGCGTGCCGGAATTGCGCGACAGCGTCAGATAGTCGAGCCCGACATCGTTGAGGAAGCGGAGCCGTTCACGGATTTCCTTCAGCACCCTGACCGCGATCTCGTTCTGCTTGTCGTTGAGCTGGGCCGGCAGGTCGGTGAACCACTGGTCGGCCTTGCGGATCGACTGTTCGGTGACTTCGCCGATATGCTTGCCGCCGATCTTCACCGCCAGCGCCTCGGGCTTCAGCCGATAGCCTTTGCACACGGGGCAGGGCGTCGCCGACATGAAGCGCTCGATCTCCTCGCGCATCCAGGCGGATTCGGTCTCCTTCCAGCGACGTTCAAGATTGGGAATGACGCCTTCGAAGGTCTTGGTGGTCTTGTAGGAGCGCAGCCCGTCATCATACTGGAAAGTAACTTCCCGCTCGCCGGTGCCGCGCAGGATCGCGTCCTGTGCTTCCGCGCTCAAATCCTTGAACTTGTCGCCGAGCTTGAAGCCGTAAGCCTTGCCCAAGGCCTCGAGCGTCTGCACGTAATAAGGCGAGGTCGACTTCGCCCACGGGCTGACGGCGCCGTCGCGCAGCGACACGTTCTCGTCGGGTACGACGAGATTGGGATCGATGGCGCGCTGGCTGCCGAGGCCATCGCAGGTCGGGCAGGCGCCGAACGGATTGTTGAACGAGAACAGGCGCGGCTCGATCTCGGGAATGGTGAAGCCCGACACCGGACAGGCGAATTTTTCCGAGAACAGGATGCGCTCATGCGTCTCGTTCTTCGACTTGTTCACCGAATCCTCGCCGGTCTGGCTGGAATCGAGCGGCTTGTCGGCGAACTCCGCCACCGCCAGCCCCTCGGCGAGCTTCAACGCTGTTTCGATGGAGTCCGCGAGGCGGGTTGCCAGATCGCCACGCACCACGATGCGGTCGACGACGACGTCGATGTCGTGCTTGTATTTTTTATCGAGCGCCGGAACATCGGCGATCTCGTAGAAGACGCCGTCGACCTTGACGCGCTGAAACCCCTTCTTCTGCAGTTCCAGGAGTTCCTTGCGGTACTCGCCCTTGCGGCCGCGCACGATCGGCGCCAGCAGGAACAGGCGCGTGCCTTCCTCGAGCGCCAACACCCGGTCGACCATCTGGCTGACCGTCTGGCTCTCGATCGGCAGGCCGGTGGCCGGCGAATAGGGCACGCCGACACGGGCAAACAGCAGGCGCATATAGTCGTAGATCTCGGTGACGGTACCGACCGTCGAGCGCGGATTCTTCGAGGTGGTCTTCTGCTCGATGGAGATGGCAGGCGACAGGCCGTCGATCTGGTCGACATCCGGCTTCTGCATCATTTCGAGGAATTGCCTGGCATAGGCCGACAGGCTCTCGACATAGCGGCGCTGGCCTTCGGCATAGATGGTGTCGAAGGCGAGCGACGATTTGCCCGAGCCGGACAGGCCGGTCATGACGATCAGACTGTCACGCGGCAGGTCGAGATCGACGTTCTTGAGATTGTGTTCGCGCGCCCCGCGAATGGAAAGGAATTTATGGTCGGCCATCGCCGGTCGCCGCCTCAGATCTGGAATTCGTGGGATTGGCGGGATTTTCCCGGCCATCCCCTATGTAGGTGTTTTTGCCGCCACGTCGAGAGACGCCACAATTCCCGACAGAAGTCGTTTAACCGCCTTTCGCGCGAACGGGCAAGCGGAAAGAACAAAGGCTGAACACGCTCCTGACAAAGCTGTGCAGAAACTGACCGGGACGTAACCTCCCTTCGATCACATTTTTCCGTAACCGGCTATTGATGGTTGACGCAGCCCGCTCACGGGAGCAGTCTCGTGCAGTCAGCGAAGCCGGCCGTCTTTCGATGGCCTCGCCGCCCCAAGGCGGCCTGCGAGACGCCGCAGGCATTTGCGATTTGCGCTTCGCGACGGCAATGTCGCAACGGACACAGGAGCGGAGCATGACGCCACCGGATAGTCCCCAAGGGCTCCACGTCTCGTTGGAGCCGCGGCAGGCATAAGTGCCAGGGTTTAGCGTTTGCGCCACCCGGCAAACCGTGACTTGCCGTATTCCCTAAAAATCAGAGACTGCCAGTCGGATCGTCGGCTGACGCCGCGAAGCATCCGAAATCAAACGCCGGCAGTATACTCCCGGCAAAAAATGGATTTGAGATCCAGAAAAGCCCCGTCCGTTTGCCCAAGGCACGGCGGGGCTGTTCTTTTGAGGAAATGGCTGAACTGGCCCTGGCGGAGGGCTGCTCACCTCGGGGGCTTAAACCCACCCGTGGCCATATCGACCGTGATGCTGCCGGAAATCCTGACATCGGTATCGCCGATCTTGAACGTGCCGTTCCCGTTGCTGGGGAACGCATCGTCCGGTTCCGGCTGGGGAGCCGGCTTGGCGATGCGATAATCGCCGGCCACGCCGGGCAGGGCGCCTTTCTTTGCCTGCGCTAAGCCGTCGTCGGCGAGTGCCATGCCGCTCACCAGGCTGGCGAAAGTGAACACCACGGCGGCGATGACGCGATGCGACGTCCTGGGCGAATAAGTGTCGATCATCCCCGGATTATAGGGACGAGCCGTCCCCGGAACCAGACCGGTGTCGTCAAATCTTCGACATGTGGCGGGACTCCGATCTGGCTTGCGCTTACGCCGCCTTTTTGCGCGTATCGAAAACGTGGTCGACAATGCCCCATGCCTGGGCCTCGCGGGCGGTCATGAAATGGTCGCGGTCCAGCGTGCGTTCGACCTCCTCATAGCTGCGGCCGCAATGCTGGGCATAGAGTTCAGCCATATGGCGTTTGGTCTTGCCGATCCGCTCGGCATGGCGCTGTATGTCGGAAGCCTGGCCCTGGAAGCCGCCCAGCGGCTGATGCAGAAGGATGGTGGCGTTCGGCAGCGCGATGCGGCGTCCCGGCGTGCCCGCCATCAGCAGGAACGAACCCATCGAGGCGGCAAAACCCATGCACACGGTCGATACCGGGCAGCTGACATATTGCATCGTGTCGTAGATGGCAAAGCCGCTGGTCACCACGCCGCCCGGCGAGTTGATGTAGAGCGAGATCTCCTTGTCGGGATTGTCCGACTCCAGCGACAAAAGCTGCGCGCAGACCAGCGCCGAGACGTCGTCGTTGATCTCGCCATTGATGAAGACGATGCGCTCGCGCAGGAGCCGCGAGAAAATGTCGAAGGCGCGTTCGCCGCGGCTCGATTGCTCGATCACCATCGGCACCAGACTGGCAATACCACTCATTTTCTTCTCCGATTTCCGTGTTCAGGCCGCACGCGGCACAAGGCGCGGTGTGTTCGCCGCGATGGGCTTTGCGGCCCCGCGCAGCCCGAGCGAAAGCCGGCAGCCGGCACCCGCCATGACAACGGCAGGCATCGCCTTGCGGGAAAATCCGTCATGGACGATGCGCAGATGCGTGCCGCCGGAAACTGTTCGGGCGAGCGTGAAGGTGACGACGCTGTCGAGTGGATCCTGGCGCGCGGCGCCGCCCGCCTGCTCTCGCCAGGAATAGCGCAGCAGGCGTTCGGGCTCGGCGTCAAGGATTTCGCACTCGATCACAGCGTCCGTCGCGGCGAAGGCAAAACGGTTGCCGATTTCCGGCGTGATGTCGTTGGGCATCATCCAGGCGGCGAGCAGTTCCGGCACCGTCAGCGCTCGCCAAACCTTTTCCGGCGGCTCCGCAAGGTCGTATTCGAACTCGAGCACATCCGAGGCGGCTTCGCTTTGGCTTTCGGCGTTCATTGATCCGACTTCCTTCACTGATCCATGTCCTTCAAAACCGTCTTCAACCTTTCGATGCGCTCCGGCCAGAAGGTCCGGTAGCGTTCGATCCAGGAGAGCAAGGGGGCAAGCCCCTGCGGATCGGCGCGGTAATAGGCGTTGCGGCCGGCCCGCCGCTCGACCACGAGGCCGGCGCCGCGCAGCACCGCCAGATGCTGCGAGACGGCCGGCTGCGACACAGTCAGGCCGCTGCGCAATTCCGACACGCTCATCTCGCTCGTCGCGAGGCGCTCGAAGACGGCGCGGCGTGTCGGGTCGGCCAGGGCGCGGAAAATCTCTGCTTCGATCATGAGAAAAGCATAAGTCGATACTTATTGATTTGGCAAGCGCTGTTTTGAAACCCATATGAAAGCTCCGGGCATTGCTGCCATTCCTTGACAATCAGCAGCAGTGCATATAGGAACGAAAAGGGAACAAAAACCTTGTGGGAAAAGCCAGCCTTAGCAGGCGGCGGACGTGCGCAGCCTGTAAGGTGCTGCGACAAAAATTTGTTTCGGATGAGCGCGGAGAAAAAACATGGCGGGTAGCGTCAACAAGGTCATTCTGGTCGGCAATCTTGGCGCGGATCCGGAAATCCGTCGCCTGAACTCGGGCGAGCCGGTCGTGAACATCCGCATCGCCACGTCGGAGAGCTGGCGCGACAAGAATTCCGGCGAGCGCAAGGAAAAGACCGAGTGGCACAATGTCGTCATCTTCAATGAGGGCATCGCCAAGGTGGCCGAGCAGTATCTGAAGAAGGGCATGAAGGTCTATGTCGAGGGCCAGTTGCAGACGCGCAAATGGCAGGACCAGACCGGCGCCGACAAGTACACGACGGAAGTCGTGCTGCAGAAATTCCGTGGCGAACTGCAGATGCTCGACGCGCGCGGCCAGGGCGAGGGTGGCCAGGTCGGCGGTTATTCCGGTGGCGGCAGCAGCCGTGGTTCCGATTTCGGCCAGTCCGGCCCGAACGAAAGCTTCAACCGTGGCGGCGGCGCCCCCAGGGGCGGCGGTGGCGGCGGTTCGTCGCGCGAGCTGGATGACGAGATCCCGTTCTGATCGATAGCAATGCCGAACGGCTGACGTCGCCAGATGGCTGACGTTACGTGATCGATACGCCCCGAGGGTCCTGATGGACTTTCGGGGTTTTGCGTTGTTGATTGGCCTGACAGCAGGCGCGATCTGGGACTGAAAGGATAGGACGGTGAAGGCACGGGTAAAGTGGGTCGAGGAGCGCACCTTCGTCGGTGAGTCCGGCAGCGGTCACAAGCTGGTGCTGGGAACGGCATTCGGACCTGAAGGCAAGACTCCGGGGCCGAGCCCGATGGAACTGGTGCTGATCGGCACCGGCGGCTGTTCGGCCTATGATGTCGTGCACATCCTGGAAAAGGGCCGTGAGGCGGTTGAGGACTGCGTGGTCGAGCTCGATGCCGACCGGGCCGAGACCGAGCCAAAGGTGTTCACGCGCATCCACATGCATTTCATCGTCAAGGGCAGGGCGCTCTCGCCCGACAAGGTCAAGCGGGCGATCGACCTGTCGATCGAAAAATACTGCTCGGCCTCGGCGATGATGGCCAAGACGGCCATGATCACGCATGATTTCGAGGTTGTAGACACGTCGGCGAAGTAAGGCAGTAGGGGGCTGCCGCTCATCCCGCCATCAATGCCTTGATGCCGTCGGCCACGAACTGCACGGCCAGCGCGGCCAGGATGACGCCGAGCAGGCGGGTCAGGATCGAGCGGCCGGTCTGGCCGAGGATGCGGTCGATGCGTTCAGACAGCACGAACACCAGATAGGTGATGGCCAGGCAGACGAAGATGATGCCGACGAGTGCTGCCTGCGCGGCAAAGCCCTGAAACGAGCCGGAGAGCAGCACGGTCGCCGAAATCGCGCCGGGGCCTGCGATCAGCGGGATCGCCAGCGGGAAGGCGGCGATGTTGTGGATCATGTCCTTGGTGATGGCGACGTCGCCGATCTTCTCCTTGCGGTCCTGGCGACGCTCGAACACCATTTCGAAGGCGATGAAGAAGAGCAGAAAACCGCCGGCAACGCGGAAGGCCGGCAGGGTGATGCCGAACACCGACAGGATGGAGGCGCCCGCAACCGCGAACAGCGCCATCACCAGGAAGCCGATGACCGAGGCACGCACCGAAACCTGCTGGCGCTCCTCGCGGTTCATGCCGCGTGTCACGGCGAGGAACAATGGCGCCAGCCCGGGCGGATCGATGGTCACGAGAATGGTGACGAAGGCATTGAACAGGCTGTCGAAACTCGGCATCGCTGATCCCTCCCGCCGGGCCGAGCCCGCTCCACATTGGTAGAGCAAAGCCCGGCCGGTGGAAACAGTCAGGACCGCGAAAGCACGGGCTCCCGGCAAGGCTAGCCGGCGGCGTCGCAATAGGCCTCCAGGCGATAGCCGTCCGGGTCCACGACAAAGGCGGCATAGTAATTTTCACCATAGTCGGCGCGCAGACCCGGACCGCCATTGTCGCTTCCGCCTTCGCGCAACGCACCGGTATGGAAGGCATCGACGCTGGCCCGCGTTGGCGCGGCGAAGCAGAAATGCAGGCCGGATTTTCCGTCCGCCGGCACCGGCCGTGCCGCCTCGTTGACCCATAGCGCGACGCTGTGGGCGCCATAACCGAGCGAACCCGGTGACTGGCTGAGACAGCTGTAGCCGAGAGGCCTCTGCGCTGCGTCATAGAAGCGCTTCGAGGCATTGCTGTCGCGAAAGCCGATCGAAATATGGTCGAACATGGTTTTCTCCATTGGTACAACGTGTTGCGGCGTCATCTTGCAGATTGACGGCGCGCCAAGAACTCGACTTCGAGGTGCCAGTCCGCGCCGTCGTGCGAGCGCTCGCCGAGCCATCGAAAGGAGTTCTCGGTGATCCGCGAAAAACTCCAGCGCAGCGAGGAGCCGGTGCCGTCGGCGCCGAGCTGCACGATCGTGTCGCCCTCGGCACGGCCGAGCTGGCGGCTGAAATACGTGTTGCGTGGATCGCTCCAGAAGATGTGCCAGGCGTCCGCGCCGGGATCATAGACCCGCAGCGTCGTGCCGTAGAATGTCCACTTGCCCAGGGAAGGCTGGGAACCGCTGTTCCGCGCGGGCAGGATCCAGACATCCTGGATGGCGCGGCCTTCCAGCACCCAGCCGAAATGCACCTCGCCGCGTCCGGTCAGCACGGTGCCGTCCTCAAGGTGGCGTGAGGCGTCGAAGGTCCAGGCGCCGACGAAGCGGCCGTAAAGGTTCAGTTTTTCGGCAAGCCCGACCATCGGTCCGGGACTGTGCAAGGCTTCGGCGAAGGGGTCGAACATGGCTGCGGCCTCTTTCTGTCAGGAGACCTGGAGGAGTAGGCGCTGACGGGGTTCTGGGCTTGGGAAAAATTGCTATATTTCGGCCATGACGGCGACGACCCGCACTCTTGCATCCGGACCCGGCTGGCACGTCGCGGACGTGATCTGCACGGCCGGTGCCGGCGACCGGCCGTTCGAGGAGGCCCATCAGGATTTCTGCGTCGCGGCGGTCACCAGCGGCACGTTCCGCTACCGCGCGCGGCAAGGCACCGCCATGCTGTCGCCGGGCGCATTGCTGCTCGGCAATCCCGGTACATGCTATGAATGCGGGCACGAGCATGGCAGCGGCGACCGTTGCCTCTCGTTCCATTTCGGGCCGGCCTATATGGAACGGATCGTCGCCAACGTGCCGGGCGCCCGAACCCTCACCTTCGAGGCGCCGCGCCTGCCGCCCTTGCCGGCCTTGGCACCGCTGCTGGCCGAGGCGGAAGCCGCGCGCGACATGGCCGATAAGGATGCCTTCGAGGAACTTTCCCTGCGCTTCGCGGGTGCCGCCGTGGCCACGGTTTCCGGCGCCACGCCTGTCCTGCGCACGCCAAGCCGCCGCGATCAGAAACGAGTGGCGGAAGCGGTGCGGCGGATCGAGCTGGATGCCGACGGGCCGGTTTCGCTGTCCGCACTGGCGGATGGGGCGGCGACCAGTCCCTATCATTTCCTGCGCATTTTCCGGCAGGTTGCCGGCATGACGCCCTACCAGTTCCTGCTCAAGACCCGGCTGCACCGGGCGGCGGTGCGGCTGCGCCTGTCGGACGATGCGATCTCGGCGATAGCCTTCGACGCCGGTTTCAACGACCTGTCGACTTTCAACCGCCGGTTTCGACGCGTCATGGGCGAGACGCCACGCGATTATCGCGCCCGCCGGTCAGACAGCACCGGCATGCGGGTGCCTCGACGGAGACAAGCTCAATCCGAGGTCGGTCCGCACCAGCCCGGCAGATAGTCCGCGTCCTTGCCCTTGGCGAGCGTCAACGCCTCCTTCATCGCCTTGTCGAAATTCTTCGCAACCGCATTGCGATCGATGCGCCGGCGAAGGAAATCCGCCCAGATGAATTCGCTGAACGGCGTCGTGTCCTTGGCGAAGCCGCCTTGCCGGCGCAACTCGCCGGCCATGCTTCTATAGGGATCATCGATCAACTCGCCGATTGTCTTTGGAATTGCCGAGTAGTCGCGGCGGCGGCCGTTCTCATCGAACGGGTGCATCCAGCCTCTGTTGTCGAGCACGAAAAGAAACGCGTCCTTGTCAAGCGCGGACAGGTCGCTGATCACGGTCACTAGCACGTCCTTGACGCCTTCTTCGAGCAGGGCGCGAGCGAGGTGATGGTGATCGGTGACGTAGTTTCGATTTTTGGGACCCAATACGACGGGCACCATGTGTCTGCCGAGAAAAGCGCCGGTCTTCTTCTTGGCGTCCTGTTCCCGGATCATCTGGCGTTTCAACGCAACTTCCCGCATGCCGACCGTTATCTGCGTCGGCCGCAAGTCCTCGACGGGAACCGGCGTGACAATGGGTTCTCGGGGGTCGATCATGGCACTCCATCCTGTTCTTGCTGCTGCTGTTGCCCCGGACCAAGTGATTTGATCGCCGCGTCGACGCTGTGGAATATGTGTTTCGTGCCGACCATTTCAGCGATGCCGAACCGCGCCAGGGCCGCCTGGGCGCGCAGCGATTCCAGACGCGCGATTGCAAAGACCGCGCCCGCCTTGCGGCAATGAAGGATGGTGTCGATCAGGGCCTGGGCGGCGGTGTAGTCGATTTCGACGATATTGCTGGCCTCCAGCACGACCAGTTTCACTGTTTCGTTCCTGGCATCGACGAGATCGCAAAGGCCGCGCTTGAAACGGTCGGCATTGACGAAGGACAGCGGCGCCTGGAAGGCCGCGACCAGAACGCCTGGGAGCTGCTCGCCGGCACCTGGCTTGCCGGGCGGCCACCAGACGGAGGTCCCCGGCACTTGTTCGAGCTCGATCGGCTGCGTCTGGGTTGCGCTCCAGATCCCGTGCAACAGCGACAGGCCGATGCCGACTGCCACGCCGGTCTCGATAGGTAACACGACGATCGCCGCCATCGTGATCAGGATCAAGGCGAATTCGACCGGCGCCTGCCGGTAGACGCTGGCGAACACCTTCCATCGCAGTATGTGCTGGGCAACGAACATCAGGACGCCGGCAAGGGCTGCCTGCGGAACATTGGCGAGCAGACTGCCGCCGAAGGCGCCGAGCGCCAGCACGATGGCCGCGGCAATGAGGCCGGACAGTTGCGAGCGGCCGCCCGACTGGGAAACGATTGCCGTGCGCGGCGGGCTGGCGTTGACGGCAAAGGCGCCGAACAGGCCGGACGCGATGCTGCCGGCGCCGGCGCCGACGAAATCGCGGTTGACGTCGGGTGCATCGTCCGGTTGCGAGGCAAAGGAACGCGAGGTGGCGGCCGTCTGCACCATGACGACGATGGCGATCAGCAGAGCCAGCGGAACGAGCGCCTGCACATCTTTGAGGCCGGCCTCCGGCAAGTAGGCTCGCGGCAGACCGTTTGGCAGCGCGCCAAGCACCTCGACGCCGCGATCCCCGAGGTCGAAGGCGACGACCGCAAGCGTGGCAAGCACCATGCCGATCAGGGCGCCAGGGATGCGGGCGCTGATCCGTTCCGAGCAGAACACGATCGCGAACACGCCGAGGCCGAGCCCGAGGGCCCAGGGATTGGTGAGATGGAGACTGCCGGCAATCTCGCCGATACGCCGCAAGGTCTCACCGCTCTCGGCAGGCAGGCCGAGCAGCCCTGGCATTTGCGAGACGATGATGTGGACGGCGATGCCGGCCAAAAAGCCAGTTGTGACCGGCACCGAGAGGAGATCGGCGATCCAGCCGAGGCGAAAGATGCCGCTCAGCGTCACGATCGCCCCGACCATCAAGGCCAGCATGGCTGCCAGGGCCAGATAATGCGGCGAGCCGGATGTGGCGAGCAGCGCCAGGCTGCCGGCAAACAGTGGCGTGATGGTCGAATCCGCTCCAACCGAGAGGTGGCGATTGGCGCCAAACAGGGCAAACGCCACCGAACCGGCGACAAAAGCGAAGAACCCGACCTCGGGAGCAAAGCCGCCGAGCCGGGCCGTTGCCATCTGCTCGGGAATGGCGATCGCGGCCAGTGTCAAACCCGCGACCAGATCGCCATTGAGATCCCGAGGCTGCCAGCCGCTCAACGCTCGCAAAGGCAGCCAGCGGCTCCGATTCATCGTACTTGCGGCTTTCGCTTGGGGAAATCGGTCCATTGCCGGCTTTTGCCTTGTGGCGGCGAAAAGCGTTGTGGCCATATCGTCGCAATCAGCGGTATCCTTTTGAAATTACCACCAAAAATGACACTGGAAAAGTGCCGCTAACATTGGAGTTTCGGCTGCGCTTCCTATATAAGCGGTCAGTGATTCCTGATTAGATTGTGATCCGATTTGACCGACCAAAAGACACCGCGCGGCGCCGACGGCGGCCCTACCGGCATCGAGCCCATCTCCATCATCGAGGAGATGCAGAGCTCGTATCTCTCGTACGCCATGAGCGTGATCGTCAGCCGTGCGCTGCCCGATGTGCGCGATGGCCTGAAGCCTGTCCATCGCCGCATCCTCTACGCGGCGCATGAGAGCGGCTACCACTGGAACCGCAAATATGTGAAGTCGGCGCGCCCGGTGGCCGACGTGATGGGTAAATACCATCCGCATGGCGACGCCTCGATCTATGATGCCTTGGTACGCATGGCGCAGGATTGGTCGCTGCGCGTGCCGCTGATCGACGGGCAGGGCAATTTCGGCTCGATCGACGGCGATCCGCCGGCGGCGATGCGCTACACCGAGTCGCGGCTGACCAAGGTCGCGCATGAACTGCTGGAGGATATCGACAAGGACACCGTCGATTTCCAGGACACTTATGATGCCTCGGACACCGAGCCGAAGGTCCTGCCGGCGCGCTTTCCCAATCTGCTGGTCAATGGCTCCGGCGGTATCGCCGTCGGCATGGCCACCAACATCCCGCCGCACAATCTTGGCGAAGTCTGCAATGGCGCCATCGCCGTCATCGACAATCCGGCGATTGACCTGCCGGCGCTGATGGAGATCATTCCGGGCCCTGATTTCCCGACCGGCGGCATCGTGCTCGGCCGTTCCGGCATCTACAGCGCCTATTCGACCGGCCGTGGCTCCATCGTGATGCGCGGCAAGGTCAACATCGAGCAGCGCGGCAATGACCGTGAATCGATCATCATCACCGAGGTTCCCTACCAGGTGAACAAGGCCTCGATGATCGAGAAGATGGCCGAGCTGGTGCGCGACAAGCGCATCGAGGGCATTTCCGACATCCGTGACGAAAGCGACCGCCAGGGCTATCGCGTCGTCATCGAGCTGAAGCGCGACGCCGTCGCCGATGTCATCCTCAACCAGCTTTACCGGTTCACGCCGCTGCAGTCTTCTTTCGGCGCCAATATGGTGGCGCTGAATGGCGGCAAGCCGGAACTGCTGACCCTGACCGACATGCTGAAGGCGTTCGTCTCCTTCCGCGAAGAGGTCATCACAAGGCGGACGAAATTCCTGCTGCGCAAGGCGCGAGACCGCGCGCATGTGCTGGTTGGTCTCGCCATCGCCGTTGCCAATATCGACGAGGTCATCAAGCTGATCCGCACCGCGCCGGATCCGCAGACGGCGCGCGAGCAGTTGATGGAGCGGCGCTGGCCCGCGGGTGATGTCGAATCGCTGATTCTTCTGATCGACGATCCGCGCCACCGCATCAACGAGGACGGCACCTACAATCTCTCCGAGGAGCAGGCGCGCGCCATTCTTGAGTTGCGCCTGCAGCGCCTGACCGCGCTCGGCCGCGATGAAATCGCCGACGAGTTGAACACGATCGGCGACGAGATCA
The DNA here is from genome assembly GCF_013170705.1 of Mesorhizobium loti. Lineage (NCBI taxonomy): Bacteria > Pseudomonadati > Pseudomonadota > Alphaproteobacteria > Hyphomicrobiales > Phyllobacteriaceae > Mesorhizobium > Mesorhizobium loti. The sequence goes on from NZ_CP033334.1 coordinate 4,463,126, forward strand.
AGGACTACCTCGACATCCTGTCGTCGCGCGCGCGTGTCCAGCAGATCGTCAAGGACGAACTCGCCGCAGTGCGCGACGAGTTCGGTACGCCACGCCGCACCGAACTCACCGACGGCGGCGCGGACATGGAAGACGAGGACCTGATCCAGCGTGAGGACATGGTCGTGACGGTGAGCCACTCCGGCTACATCAAGCGCGTGCCGCTGTCGCTGTACCGGGCGCAGCGCCGCGGCGGCAAGGGCCGCTCCGGCATGTCGACCAAGGAAGAGGATTTCGTCACCCGGCTGTTCGTGGCCAACACGCATACGCCGGTACTGTTCTTCTCTTCACGCGGCATCGTCTACAAGGAAAAGGTCTGGCGGCTGCCGATCGGCAATCCGCAATCACGCGGCAAGGCGCTGATCAACATGCTTCCGCTGGAGCAGGGCGAGCGCATCACCACGATCATGCCGCTGCCCGAGGACGAAACGAGCTGGGGCGAACTCGACGTGATGTTCGCCACCACGCGCGGCACCGTGCGCCGCAACAAGCTGTCCGATTTCGTCCAGGTCAACCGCAATGGCAAGATCGCCATGAAACTGGAGGAGGAAGGCGACGAGATCCTCGGCGTCGAGACCTGCACCGACAATGACGACGTGCTTTTGACCGCGAGTTCCGGCCAGTGCATCCGCTTCTCGGTCGGCGACGTGCGCGTGTTCCAGAGCCGCAACTCTGTCGGCGTGCGCGGCATCACCATGGCCGAGACCGACCGCATCATCTCCATGTCGGTGATCGAGAGTGTCGATGCGTCGCCGGCCGAACGCGCCGCCTATCTCAAGCGGGCAGCAGCCGAACGGCGGCTTGCCGCCGGTATCGCGGCCGGCGAAGAGGAAGAAATCGCGCTGACCAATGAAGAGGTCGGCGAGGAGACGGAGCTTTCCGACGAGCGCTACGAGTTCCTCAAGGCGCACGAGCAGTACGTGCTGACGGTTACCGAATACGGCTACGGCAAGCGCTCGTCTTCCTACGATTTCCGTCTGACCGGACGCGGTGGCAAGGGCATCCGGGCCACCGACGTGTCGAAGGCGGCCGAGATCGGCCGGCTGGTGGCGACCTTCCCGGTCGGGAATGACGACCAGATCATGCTGGTGTCGGATGGCGGGACCGTCATCCGGGTGCCGGTCAACGGCATCCGTTTCGCCAGCCGCGCCACCAAGGGCGTGACCATCTTCAATACGGCTGAGGGTGAGAAGGTGGTTTCTGTCGAGCGGATCTCGGAGCCGCAAGCGGACGAGGAGAGCGAAGAGGCCGTCGAGGGTGGCGTAGAGTCCGGTCCGGTGACGGCTACTGGCTCGGATGGTCCCGAGTAAGTCCTGGACCGGTTTTTGACATAGCAACGCCGGCCCATTGGCCGGCGCGGCAGGAAGTCTGGAATGACTTAGTAGTGACGATACGGCTTGCGCGGGCCGAAGCCTTCGAAGCGCTTGACGGTTGCCTTGACGCGGACGCGTTGTGCCTCTTGATGCAGCCCGAAAACGGTGGCGATCAGCATGGCGACGGTCATTGCGGTGGCGAGCATGTAGATCAGCATTTGCGTGTTCTCCTGCGCCTTACAACGGATAGATGGGATTTTGGTTTCATCTTATTAAGGTGCAATCTAATGAACGCTGCGTGAAGGCTTGGTGATCAGCTTGTTCATCTGTCGTTCATGCGCCGGAAAAGGTTCACGGCCCGCCCGCCATCGGGTTTGCCTTTGTGAGAGAGGCTCGCTAGAGCCTGTTCCATCTTGGTGGACTGAAGATGAAACAGGCTCAAGCTTTCATTTGAGCATGATCTCCAGGACAAACGAAAAACCGTTTGTCCGCAAAAACCGGTTTCCACTTTTTGGGATCATGCATTAGAAGCTCCGCCATGACCGAACGCATCGCCCTTTATGCCGGCTCCTTCGACCCGCTGACCAACGGCCATCTCGATGTGCTGAAGGCGTCGCTGGCGGTTGCCGACATCGTCTATGCCGCGATTGGCATTCATCCCGGCAAGAAGCCGCTGTTCTCCTTCGAGGAACGGGTCCAGTTGATCGAAGCCGCCACGAAAGCCGAATTTGGCAGCGATGGCGCCCGCATCCGGGTGGTCGCCTTCGACGGGCTTGTCATCGATGCTGCGAGGAAGCAGGGCGCCTCGATCATGATCCGCGGGCTACGCGACGGTACCGATCTCGACTACGAGATGCAGATGGCCGGCATGAACGAGACCATGGCGCCTGAATTGCAGACGGTCTTTCTGCCCGCCAGCCCGTCGGTGCGCACCATTACCGCCACACTTGTACGGCAGATAGCCTCGATGGGCGGCAACATCCGCCCCTTCGTGCCGGCGGCAGTTGCTGGCGCGCTCACCGCCAAATTCGCGAAATAAGCCTCGGAGAAAATACATGCAGCTGAAAAGGCTCGCCTCGTTCCTTGTCGTGCTCGCCGGTCTTTTGACCGCTTCCGTTTCCGCCTATGCCGCCGATCCCGAAAACACCATGATCATCACGCTGAAGGACGGCGACGTCACGATCGCGCTGCGGCCCGACCTGGCGCCCAAGCATGTCGCGCAGATCAAGAAGCTCGTGCGTGACCATGCCTATGACAATGTCGCCTTCCACCGCGTGATCGACGGCTTCATGGCGCAGACCGGCGACGTCAAGTTCGGCAACATGAAGAAGGGTTTCAACTCGCAGGCCGTCGGCACCGGCGGTTCGGACCTGCCGGACCTGCCTGCCGAGTTCTCTCAGACCGAGCACTACAAGCGCGGCGTGGTCGGCATGGCCCGCTCGCAGGATCCGAACTCCGCCAATTCGCAGTTCTTCATCATGTTCGCGCCGGCGCCGCCGCTCGACGGCCAGTACACCATCGTCGGCAACGTCGTCAGCGGCATGGAACTGGTGGACAAGATCAAGAAGGGTGACGAGGCCGACAACGGTACGGTTACCGACCCGGACCGGATGATCAAGGTGCGCATCGCCGCGGACAAATAATTCTGTTTTTTGAGAAAAAGGATATCTGACATGGCTGAGATCAAGGACCGCGAGAACGCGCTCATCCTGGAAACGACCAAGGGCAAGGTCGTCATCGAACTTTTCCCCGACCTGGCTCCGGGCCATGTCGCCCGCATCAAGGAACTGGCCAGGGAAGGCGCTTATGACGGCGTGGTCTTCCACCGCGTCATCGACGGCTTCATGGCGCAGACAGGCGACGTGAAGTTCGGCAATTCGAACAAGCCGACCTTTGCTCCTTCGCGCGCGGGCATGGGCGGTTCCGACAAGCCGGACCTGAAGGCTGAGTTCTCCAACGCCAACCATGGCCGCGGCACCTGCTCGATGGCGCGTGCGCAGAACCCGAACTCTGCCAATTCGCAGTTCTTCATCTGCTTCGACGATGCCGCTTTCCTCAACCGCCAGTATACGGTCTGGGGCCAGGTCATCGAAGGCATGGACAATGTCGACAAGATCAAGCGCGGCGAGCCGGTTGTCGATCCCGACAAGATCGTGTCGCTGAAGGTCGCGGCGGACGTCAAGTAAGGCGAGACGACAATGATGGGCGTCGTCTGGTCGCTTCTCGGCATCCTGTCCGGCGCCTTCATTGCCATTCAGGCCCCGATCAATTCGCAGCTGGCGCGCGGCCTGGGTCTCCCGGTCGCGGCCGCTGCCTTCTCGTTCCTGTCGGGCGCCATCGTGCTCGGCATCATCTCCGTCACGGTGGTGAAGCTGCAAGGAATCTCGCTCGACTGGAAGGCGCCGGCGCCGTGGCTGTTCGTTGCCGGCGGCATGCTCGGCGGATTCTATGTCACGCTCTCCACTATTCTCACGCCGCGCATCGGGGCCGCCGCCTTGATGGCGTTCCTCGTGGCCGGCCAGCTGCTGGCCGGCATGCTTATCGATCGCGTCGGCTTCCTGGGCGTCGCGGTGCGCGAGATCTCGCTAGGCCGGGTCGCCGGCGCGGTGCTGCTGCTGGTCGGGGCGCTGCTCGTCCGGCTCTACTGATGCGCGTCGATCTCTTCGACTTCGACCTGCCGGAAGAGCGCATCGCGCTCCGCCCGGCGGAGCCGCGCGACAGCGCCAAGATGCTGGTGGTCAAGCCGGGCGAAGAGCTTGAAGACCAGGCGGTTGGCGACCTGCCATCCCTGCTCAGGGCCGGCGATGTGCTGGTGTTCAACGACACCAAGGTCATCCCGGCGCAGCTCAAAGGCGTCAGGCGGCGCGGCGAAGCGGCGGCGCAAGTCGAAGCGACACTGCATATGCGCGTGGCGCCGGACCGTTGGCTGGCCTTCATGCGGCCAGGCAAGCGTATCGCCGCCGGCGACCGCATCCATTTCGGTCATGACGGCAATTCCTGTTTCCTGGGCCAGCTTGATGCCACGGTGATCGAGAGGGGCGAGGGCGGCGAGGCGCTGCTTGGCTTCGACCTGTCGGGGCCTTTCCTCGACGAAGCGCTGCAGGCCGTCGGCCACATCCCGCTGCCTCCCTACATCGCCTTGAAGCGCGACGACGACGAGCGCGACCGCGCCGACTACCAGACCATCTATGCAAGGGAGGAAGGCGCGGTCGCCGCCCCTACCGCGGGCCTGCATTTCACGCCGGAGCTTTTCGCGGCTCTCGACGCCAGGGGTGTCGAACGCCACTTCGTGACCTTGCATGTCGGCGCCGGCACGTTCCTGCCGGTGAAGGCCGACGACACCGCCGACCACAAGATGCATGCCGAGATCGGTTCGGTCAGTGAAGCGACTGCCGACGCGCTTAACGCTGCCAAGGCGAGGGGCGGGCGCATCATTGCCGTTGGCACGACCTCGCTACGCCTGCTGGAGAGTGCCGCGCGTGAAGATGGCACGGTGCCAGCGTGGTCCGGTCCGACCGACATCTTCATCACGCCCGGCTACCGCTTTCGCACGGCCGACATGCTGATGACCAATTTCCATCTGCCGCGCTCGACGCTGTTCATGCTGGTTTCGGCCTTCAGCGGTCTCGACACGATGCGTGGCGCCTATGCGCATGCCATTGCGAACCGGTACAGGTTCTACTCCTATGGAGACGCAAGCCTGCTTTTTCGAGCGGAGATGAGCGATGGACGATGATCTGCAAGCCCTCGATCGCGAAGGCCTGATCGCCGAAGTGAAAAAGCTGCGCGCCGGCATTCGCGCGCATCGCGACACGTCAGGCCATGATCTCTGCTGGCATCACCCGGATCTGTGGGACCTGCTGCCTGAAAAGACCGCGCCATCGATCGCCGTGCCGCCCTGGCCAAAATTCATGCGCGGCTGCGTGCAATACCGCCAGTCGCTCGACAGGCAGGCGCCTGAAGCGCCGGTTCATGACAAGGAATTCAATGGCTAAGCCGTTCAGCTTCAAGGTTCTGGCGACCGACGGCAAGGCGCGGCGCGGTGTCATCGACATGCCGCGTGGCGAAATTCGCACGCCGGCCTTCATGCCCGTCGGCACCGGCGGCACCGTCAAGGCCATGTATATGGAACAGGTGCGCGGCGTCGGCGCCGACATCATCCTGGGCAACACCTATCACCTGATGCTGCGGCCGGGCGCCGAGCGCGTGGCGCGGCTCGGCGGCCTGCATGAATTCGCCCGCTGGCCGCATCCGATCCTGACCGACAGCGGCGGTTTTCAGGTGATGTCACTGTCGAAGCTGAGGAAACTGACCGAAAAAGGCGTCACCTTCCGCTCACATATCGATGGCGCAGCCTACGAGATGTCGCCGGAGCGTTCGATCGAGATTCAAGGCCTGCTTGATTCCGATATCCAGATGCAGCTCGACGAATGCACGGCGCTGCCAGCTGAGTTGAAGGAGATCGAGCGCGCCATGGAGCTGTCGCTGCGCTGGGCCGAGCGCTGCAAGGTGGCGTTCGGCGACCAGCCCGGAAAGGCGATGTTCGGCATCGTGCAGGGCGGCGACAACGCGGCGCTGCGCGTGCGTTCGGCGCAGGCGCTGAGCGCGATGGATCTCAAGGGCTATGCGGTCGGCGGCTTGGCCGTCGGCGAGCCGCAAGCGGTGATGCTCGAGATGCTCGACATCACCTGTCCGGAGCTGCCTGATGACAAGCCGCGCTATCTCATGGGTGTCGGTACCCCTGACGATATCCTGAAATCGGTGGCGCGCGGCATCGACATGTTCGATTGCGTCATGCCGACACGGGCCGGCCGGCACGGCCTTGCCTATACAAGGCGCGGCAAGGTCAATCTGCGCAACGCGCGCCATGCGGACGACCCGCGCCCGCTGGACGAGGAAAGCGACTGCCCGGCGGCGCGGGATTATTCGCGTGCCTATCTGCATCATCTCGTGCGCTCGCAGGAGGCGCTTGGCGCGATGCTGCTCACCTGGAACAATCTTTCCTACTACCAGAAGCTGATGCAGGACATCCGCGCCGGGATCGAGACCGGGAGCTTCGAGACGCGTGGGGCCGAGATCACGGAGGGCTGGGCGAGGGGCGACATCCCCGTCCTGTAAAACCTCAAGTGCTCAGCGAATTCGACGCCCGCAAGCTGCAGCCTGTAATCTGGAACGTGCCGTCGGGCTGCTGCTGCAGTGTGTAGACGGCCTCGTAGTCCTTGCCGTCGGGGCCGACGATGAGCACCTGCTGTACAATTGAACCCGGGCCCGTCTGTTCGACCTTGCCGAAGGCATAGGACTGTGGCTTGCGCACCGGCGGGTAGCCATTGGTCACCATGTTCATGAAGGCATCGACGGTCGGGAACACCTGCTTCACGTTCGGGGCGGCGAAGCTGTAGGCCTTGGCGCCATCATTAGCGAGTAGGGCCTTCAACTGACCATCGATGACAGCCTGGCCTGCCTTGATTTCGGCATCGCCGGCAAAGGCCGAGGATATGAAGATGAATGGAATGACTGCGAATGCGAAAAAAGCGCGGCGCATGGCCTGTCTCCGTCGTTCCTCGGAAGGGTCCCTCAAAAATGATGTCCGAAGACCCACGATAACATACGCTTGGCGATGCATCCCGGTTTCACCGATTGCGAATATTCGCCACCGGAATGTCATGCCGGTTGCGGGACCGCGCGAGGCCGTGGCCAGTGCTCGTGTCGGCCAAGTACGGATTCCAATGCTTGAAAGGCCGCCTCCAGTCTGCCAGAAGGGCCGCTTGGACTTGGACGTTTAGCGGGACGAAGCCATGAAGGCGTTTTTCGTGCAGATCAAATGCGAGCTGGGCAAATCCTATGAGGTTGCCAGCGCGCTTGCCGATGCCGAGATCGCCTCGGAGATTTACTCCACTGCCGGCAACTATGATCTGCTCGCCAAATTCTATGTCGACGATGAGGAAGATGTCGGCCACTTCGTCAACGAGAAGGTGCAGATTCTCCCCGGCATCAAGGACACGTTCACGGTCGTCACGTTTCGTGCCTTCTAGCCGGGAATGTATTTGCCCGGGCGCGAGGCAAAGCCTGATCAAGGCCGTATTTCAGCTGCCTCAATTTTAGGCAGGCGCGACATACTGATCGCCCGGACCTCCCAAATCACCGATTGCGCTTGATTTTCTCCGGCGACGCCAGTGAAATGGCGTCACAGGGGAGTATGCGATTGGCAGCGTTCGATGAAATGCTTCCGGAAGTCTCCGGATTGAGAAGACCGTATTCGGCTTATGATCGCTGGCTGAAGGAGCAGGATCCGGCCAGGCTTACCGAGAAGATGCAGGACGCCGAACGCGTCTTCCGCAAAACCGGAATCACCTTTGCCGTCTACGGCGAGCAAGAGGCGTCCGAGAGACTTATTCCCTTCGACATCGTTCCGCGCATCATTTCGGGCAATGAGTGGCGACGCCTGACGCAAGGCATCGAGCAGCGCGTGCAGGCGCTGAACGCCTTCCTCGACGACATATACCATCGCCAGGAGATCCTGCGCGCTGGCCGTGTCCCCAGGGACCTCATCGCCAGGAACGAGGCTTTCCTGCCGGAGATGATCGGGGTGCGGCCGCCGGCCGGCGTCTACACCCATATCATCGGCGTCGATATCGTGCGCATCAGCGAGGACGAATTCTACGTGCTGGAGGACAATGCACGCACGCCGTCGGGTGTCTCCTACATGCTGGAGAACCGCGAGACGATGATGCAGCTGTTCCCAGAGCTGTTCCAGAAGATCAAGGTGCGGCCGGTCGAGAACTACCCGCAGCTGCTGCGCCAGTCGCTGGCGGCGGTGCGGCCGCAGAGCACCAAGGGCGCGCCGACCATCGCGGTGCTGACACCAGGCAGTTTCAACTCGGCCTATTTCGAGCACGCCTTCCTTGCCGACCAGATGGGCGTGCAACTGGTCGAGGGGCAGGATCTGCGCGTCGTCGACGGCCATGTCGCGATGCGCACGACCGAGGGCTACAAGCAGATCGACGTGCTTTACCGCCGCGTCGACGATTCCTTCCTCGACCCGCTGACCTTTCGGCCGGATTCGGCCCTCGGCATACCGGGCATCATGGATGTCTACCGCGCCGGCAACATCACCATTGCGAATGCGCCGGGCACCGGTATCGCCGACGACAAGGCGATCTATTCCTACATGCCCGAGATCGTCGAATTCTACACAGGCCGCAAGGCGATCCTCGGCAACATCCCGACGTGGCGCTGTTCCGAGCCGGACAGCCTGAAATATGTGCTCGAGCACATCCATGAGCTGGTGATCAAGGAAGTGCACGGGTCGGGCGGCTACGGCATGCTGGTCGGCCCGGCGGCGACCAAGAAGGAATGCGAGGCGTTCGCCAAGAAACTGGCCGCGAAGCCTTCGAACTATATCGCCCAGCCGACACTGGCGCTGTCGACCTGCCCGATCCTGACCGACAAGGGGCTGGCACCGCGCCACGTCGATCTCAGGCCCTACGTGCTGGTTTCCGACCGCATCCAGATCGTGCCCGGTGGCCTGACGCGCGTGGCGTTGAAGGAAGGCTCGCTGGTGGTCAATTCCTCGCAGGGCGGCGGAACGAAAGATACCTGGGTGTTGGATGACTGAGTGAGTAGGGAATAGTCAGTAGGCAGTAGTGAAATTAAGGGGACGGGAAATGCCATATTCCATTGAGATTCAATCGCTTACTATTCCCTACTCACGATTCCCTACTCACTAGCCCGAAGGGCCTCACATGCTTTTAGGCCGGACCGCCAACGGGCTCTACTGGATGAACCGCTACATAGAGCGGGCCGAAAACATGGCGCGGCTGGTCGATGCCGGGCTGCGCATGGCGCTGACGCGCACGCAAAGCGCGTCGGAGGAATGGAATTCGGTGCTGCTCAGCGCCGGCTCCGACGTCGCCTTCCAGCAGAAGTATTCTGACTATACGGCGGCCGATGTCGCCGATTTCCTGCTGCGCGACACCTCGAACCCGTCGAGCACGATGTCGTCGATCGAGACGGCCCGCAACAATGCCCGCATGGTGCGCACCGCGCTGACGCGCGAGACCTGGGAAAGCATCAACGAAGCCTGGATGTCACTGAAGCGGATGCTGGCCAGGCCGATCGACGAGCGCGACCTGCCAAGCGTCCTCGACGCGATCAAACGCGAGACGGCGCTGATCCGCGGCTCGTTCTACGGCACCATGCTGCGCAACGAGATCTTCGATTTCTCGCAACTCGGCACCTATGTCGAGCGCGCCGACAACACGGCACGCATCCTCGATGTGAAATATTACGTGCTGTTGCCGTCGATCTCCTGGGTCGGCTCGACGCTCGACAACTATCAGTGGGAATCGATCCTGCGCTCGGTGTCGGCGCATCGCTCCTATCGCTGGGTCTACGACGCCGACTACAAGCCGACCAATATCGCCGACTACCTGATCCTCAACGTACGCATGCCGCGTTCGCTGACTTTCTGCTACCGCTTCCTGTCTGAACATCTGAAGTTCCTCGGCGACGATTACGGCGAGCGTCACGCCTGCCACGCAACGGCGGAGAAGACGCAGACCATGCTGAGGGCAGGGTCGATCAAGGACATTTTTGATGCCGGCCTGCATGAGTTCCTGGCCAACTTCATTCGCGACAATACCAGGCTCGGCGACGAGATCGCGCAGGATTACCGGTTTTATTGAGGAAGCCATGAGGCTCAAGATCACGCACCGGACCGAATACCGTTACGACGCGCCGGTGCAATATCTGCTGCAGCGGCTGCGGCTGCTTCCGGTGAGCGGGCAGACACAGACGGTCCTGTCATGGGCGCTGAAGGTCGAGGGCGCGCGCGAGGAAGTGCGATTTACCGACCACTATGGCAACGATACCCGACTGCTGAGCGTCGAGGGTGACCATGACTTCATCACGGTCGAGGCGTCTGGCGAGGTGGTGACGCGCGACACGTCAGGCGTTAGCGGGCCGCATCACGGCTTCGCGCCGCTGTGGTTGTTTGCCCAGGAGACACCGCTGACCACCATAGGCGGTGGCATTCGCGATCTTGCCGAAGCGGTCGGCGCGGGCACCGATATCGAGAGGCTGCATCGGCTGATGGCAATGATCGGCGAGCGCGTCGCCTACACGCCCGGCACCACCAATGCGACGACACCGGCTGAAGAGGCGCTGGCGCTGAAAACCGGGGTTTGCCAGGACCACAGCCATATCTTTGCCGCCACCGCGCGCGCCATGGGTTTTCCCTCGCGCTACATCAGCGGATATCTGATGATGGATGCCGTCGAACAAGCGGCAAGCCATGCCTGGGCCGAAGCGCATGTCCCGGGCCTCGGCTGGGTCGCCTTCGACCCCGCCAACGGTATTTCTCCCGATGAACGCTATGTGAAGGTGGCCACCGGCCGCGACTATCGCGATGCCTCGCCGGTATCGGGAATTCGGCTGGGGCAGGCGGAAGAACAGCTTGCGGTCACCGTCACGGTGGAGCAGTAATCCCGCAAGGATTAGTGCCAAGAAGAGATTCCATGACCTATTGCGTCGGCCTGAAGATCGATCGCGGGCTCGTGTTCATGTCGGACACGCGCACCAATGCCGGCATGGATTCGATCTCGACCTTCAAGAAGATGCATGTCTGGGAGCAGCCCGGCGAACGCGTCATCGTGCTTATGTCGGCCGGCAATCTGGCGACGACACAGGCCGTGGTCAGCCTGCTCGACGAACGTACGAAGGCGGTCGGCGATCGTCACGAGAAGCTCCTGGACACGCCATCCATGTACCAGGCGGTGCGGCTGGTCGGCGACACGGTCAAGGAGGTGATCGCGCATTCCTCGCCCGCCGGCGAGAAGGCCGATTCCTATTTCAATGCCTCCTTCATCCTTGGCGGACAGATCAAGGGCAGTCCGCCGCGGCTGTTCATGATCTATCCCGAGGGCAATTTCATCGAGTCGACCGACGACACGCCGTTCTTTCAGATCGGCGAGACCAAATACGGCAAGCCGATCATCATTCGCGCCTATGAGCGGACCATGAGCCTGGCCGAGACGGTGAAGCTGCTCCTGGTGTCGTTCGATTCGACGCTGAAATCGAACCTGTCGGTTGGCTTGCCGCTCGACCTTCTGTTCCTTGAGAAGGATACTTTCAAGGTTGGCCTGAAGAAGCGGATCGGTCAGGACGACCAGTATTACCGCACGATCTCCGATGGCTGGTCGAATGCATTGAAGACGGCTTTTGCCAGCCTGCCGGATTTCCCGGGATAATGCATGTCGCCCAAAGCGACCCCGGTTCTAGGCGAACGACATGCATGAAAACAAGGACCCAAAGCGCATCGCCGTCGATCCGATCAAATGCAATGCGCTTCAGGGCGCGGCAGGCGACAGCTGTTGCATCTTTTGCATGTTAACTAGCGTGGAATCGAGAGCCGGACCAAGGTGCCGGATTTGCGATCATGTCGGGAGGACAGGATGAACACCAACGAGTTCCGGCAATGGTCGCAGCGTGCCGCCGACTGGGGTGCCGACTATCGCAATTCATTGCGCGAGCGGCCGGTGCGGCCGCCGGTCGATCCAGGCGACATTTTCAGGAGCATCGAAGCCACTCCGCCCGAAGACGCCGAACCGATGGACAGGATCTTCGCCGACTTCGAGGAGAAGATCGTGCCGGGGATGACGCATTGGCAGCATCCGCGCTTCTTCGCCTATTTCCCGGCCAACGCGGCGCCGGTCTCGGTGGTGGCCGAGTATCTGGTGTCGGCAATGGCCGCGCAATGCATGCTTTGGCAGACGTCGCCGGCCGCGACCGAACTCGAAACACGCACCGTGGACTGGATGCGCCAGGCGCTCGGCCTGCCCGAAGGGTTCTCCGGCGTGATCCAGGATTCAGCCTCGTCGGCGACACTCAATGCCGTGCTGACCATGCGCGAGCGGGCGCTGGATTGGCAAGGCAACCGACAGGGCCTGGCCGGGCAGGCACGGCTGCGCGTCTATTCCTCGGATCAGGTGCACACTTCGATCGACCGCGCGATATGGGTTTCGGGCATCGGCGAGGACAATTTGGTGCGCATTCCTGTCAGCGGCCGTTTCCGCTCCATGGATACAGCGGCTCTGGAAGCGGCAATTGTCGCTGATCGTGCGGCCGGAATGCTGCCCGCCGGCATCATAGGCAGCGTCGGTGGAACCAGCATCGGCGGCACGGACGATATCGCCGCGATCGCCGGTGTGGCGCGCCGGCATGGGCTCTATCTGCATGTCGATGCCGCCTGGGCCGGGTCGGCAATGATCTGCCCGGAGTATCGCCATTTCTGGGCCGGAGCCGAACACGCGGATTCTGTCGTCTTCAACCCGCACAAATGGCTTGGCGCACAGTTTGACTGCTCCATCCAGTTCTTGCGACAGCCGGAAGACTTGGTGCGTACGCTGGCGATCAAGCCCGAATTCCTCAAGACGCACGGACGTGACGGCATCATCAACTATTCCGAATGGTCGGTGCCGCTCGGCCGGCGCTTCCGCGCCTTGAAATTGTGGTTCCTGCTGCGCGCCCACGGGCTGCAAAACCTGCGCGCCATGATCCGCAACCATGTCGCGTGGAGCGAGGGGCTTGCCGCACGGCTGGCGGGAGAGCCGGATTTCGAGATCGTCAGCGAACCGATGCTGTCGCTGTTTTCGTTCCGGCACAAAACGACTTCAAGCGCTGATGCCGACGAGCATAATCTGCGGCTGGTCAATGCGATCAACGATGACGGCCGTATCTACCTGACGCAGACGAGGGTCGACGGCCAGGTGGCAATACGGTTCCAGGTCGGCCAATTCGAAACGACCGCTGGTGACGTCGACGCGGCTTTTGCCGTCATCACCGAAATCGCGAGGAATAGCGCGATCCAGCCTTGATGGCGTTGCGTTTCGGCTTTGCCTTGGCGATCAGGTGATTTCTGTTAGCCGGCTTATGCCTTTTCATGGCTTTCGCTTTCGTTTATAGACAAGAAAAACGAAAACGGGAGCTTGCCTTATGTATCTGTCTCCGCGCCATGCCGAGATCATCCAAATGGCCAAGGACCATGGCCGTGTGCTGGTCGACGACCTGGCCACTCATTTCAATGTGACGCCGCAGACCATTCGCAAGGATCTCAACGATCTATGCGACCAGCGGCTGCTTTCGCGCATCCATGGCGGCGCCTTGTTCCCTTCCGGGATCGAGAACATGGAGTATGAGGCGAGGCGCAAGATCGCGGCGGACGAGAAGGAAGCGATCGGCCGCGCTGCGGCAAGGCTGATTCCCGACAATGCCTCGCTGTTCATCAATATCGGAACCACGACGGAGGCGGTCAGCAAGGCGTTGCTTGATCACAGCGGCCTCATGGTCATCACCAATAACATCAATGTTGCCAACAGGATGCGCGTATATCCTTCGATCGAGGTGGTGATCGCCGGCGGTGTGGTGCGCGGCTCGGACGGCGGCGTCGTCGGCGAAGCCGCGGTCGATTTCATCCGGCAGTTCAAGGTCGACTACGCCGTCATCGGCGCTTCGGCCATCGACCACGACGGCGCCTTGCTCGATTTCGATTTTCGCGAGGTAAAGGTGGCGCAGGCGATCATTGCGAATGCCAGGCACGTCATCCTGGTCTCCGACCAGACCAAGTTCGAGCGCACCGCGCCGGTGCGTATCGGCCACCTGTCACAGGTCAACACCTTCATCACCGACCGTTGCGACATCGCATCGGTACGCAAGATCTGCCAGGAGGCGGAAGTTCAACTGATCGAGACGTCGCTTGGCTGAGGCTGATCACGGCCGCCTCACGATGTCGTGATATTTCGTTTGACATTCGTTATCAGTTCGAAATAATTCCGCCACGGTTTCGCAAAAGACCAAAAATGGTGCAATGCGAAATCGTGGAGGCTTTAAGTGGACACAACTTCAGTCCGGGATATTTTCGTAATCGGCGGCGGCATCAATGGCTGCGGTATAGCCCGCGATGCCGTGGGGCGCGGGTTTTCGGTTTTTCTCGCCGAGATGAACGACCTCGCCTCCGGAACCTCCTCCGGTTCGACCAAGCTGATCCATGGCGGCCTGCGTTACCTCGAATTCTACGAATTCCGCCTGGTGCGCGAGGCGCTGATGGAGCGTGAGGTTCTGTGGAAGAACGCGCCGCACATCATCTGGCCGATGCGCTTCGTGCTGCCGTATGCCAAGGGCCTGCGCCCCGCCTGGCTGATCCGGCTCGGCCTGTTCCTCTACGACCACATTGGCGGCCGCAAATTGCTGCCGGCGACCAGGACGCTCGACATGGCGAGCGACCCGGCGGGAAAGCCTTTGAAGCCGCTGTTCAAAAAGGCCTTCGAATATTCCGACGGCTGGGTGAACGATGCGCGCCTGGTGGCGCTCAACGCACGCGATGCCGCTGATCGCGGCGCGACGATTCGAACCCGTACGAAGGTTGTCGGCGCGCACCGCGAAGACGGCCTTTGGACAATCAAGATCGAGAATCTGCAGAACGGCGAGGCCGAGGAGGTCAAGGCCCGGCTGCTGGTCAATGCCGCCGGACCATGGGTCGATCATGTGCTTTCCGGCGTCGTCGGCCTGAACGATGTGCACAATGTCCGTCTCGTGCAGGGCAGCCATATCGTCATCGCCAAGAAATTCGACGATCCGCGCGCCTATTTCTTCCAGAACAAGGATGGGCGGATCATCTTCGCCATCCCCTACGAGGAAGAGTTCACGCTGATCGGCACCACGGACCAGGATTATCCCGGCGATCCCCACGACGTGAAGATCAGCGATACCGAGATCGATTATCTCTGCGCCGCGGCCAGCGAGTATTTCGCGCAACCCGTCAAGCGTTCGGACATTGTCTGGACCTATTCGGCGGTGCGTCCGCTCTATGATGACGGCGCTTCCAAGGCGCAGGAAGCAACGCGCGACTACGTGCTGAAGGCCGAGGGCGGCGAGGGCGAAGCGCCGATCGTCAATGCTTTCGGCGGCAAGATCACGACCTACCGCCGGCTGTCGGAATCGATGCTGGAGAAGATCGAGGGTTTTCTCGGCAAGCGCGGCAAGCCGTGGACGTCGGACGCGCCGCTGCCGGGCGGCGATTTCCCGGCGACCGGTTTCGATGCGCAGGTTGCCAAGCTGAAGGCTGCCTATCCGTTCCTCGATGCGCGCCTCGCCCGGCGGCTGACGCGGCTCTACGGGACGCGCGCTCAGGTTCTGCTCGGACTTGCCAAGTCAAACGCCGAGCTCGGCCGCAATTTCGGTGGCGACCTCTACGAGGCCGAGGTTCGCTATCTCGTTGAAAACGAATGGGCCATCACCGCAGAGGACGTGCTTTGGCGCCGGACCAAGCGCGGCCTGCATCTCGCCCGCGAGCAGGTCGCAGCCCTCGATGAATTCATGCGCGGCATAAGCCGCCGGCATGTCGTGGCCGCTGAATGAGGAGATTTTGAGCTGATGCAGAAAGCCTGGGAGGAGGCGTCATGCTTGAACTGAGGAACGTCACCAAGACAGTCGGTGCGGTAGAGCACATACACGACGTGTCGCTGACCCTTCAGCACGGCTCGCTCAACGTGCTGCTTGGACCGACGCTTTCCGGCAAGACCAGCCTGATGCGGCTGATGGCCGGCCTCGATGCGCCGACCTCCGGTTCGGTCTGGTTCGATGGCCATGATGTCACGGGCACACCGGTGCAGAAGCGCAAGATCGCCATGGTCTACCAGCAGTTCATCAATTATCCGGCGATGACTGTCTATGAGAACATCGCCTCGCCTCTGAGGGTGGCCGGCGTCGAGCACGGCAAGATCGACAGCCAGGTGCGCGAGGCCGCCGCGCTTCTCAAGCTGACGCCCTATCTCGACCGCACACCGCTCAACCTGTCGGGCGGCCAGCAGCAGCGCACGGCGCTGGCGCGCGCCATCGTCAAGAATGCCAGCCTGGTGCTGCTCGACGAACCACTCGCCAATCTCGACTACAAACTGCGCGAGGAGTTGCGGGCCGAACTGCCGAGGATTTTTGCCGCCGCCGGCACCATCTTCGTCTATGCCACCACGGAGCCGCACGAGGCGCTGCTGCTCGGCGGCAACACGGCAACGCTGTCGGAGGGCCGCATCACCCAGTTCGGGCCGACAATCGACGTCTTCCGCAGGCCGGTCGACCTGGTGACGGCCAGGACCTTCGCCGATCCGCCGCTCAACACCATCGTGCTGGCCAAGAAAGGCGCCGACTTCCTGCTCGAAGGCGGGGTGAAGCTGCCGGTGCCATCCGAACTCGTCGGCATCGCCGACGGCAACTACACGATCGGCTTCCAGCCGCACCATCTTTCACTCGAACGGCCCAATGCCTCGGCGGTGCCGGTGCGGGCAAAGGTCACCATCACCGAGATTACCGGGTCCGAGAGCTTCATCCATCTCGATTTCGCCGATGTGCGCTGGGTGATGCTGGCGCACGGCATCCGCGATTTCGAGACCGACGCGGTGGTCGAGGTGTTCATCGACCCGCGACACATCATGGTCTTCGACGAGTACGGCCGCGCCGTGGCCGCGCCGAAGCTTGCGGCTTGAGGAGGGCGATATGGCGCGCATCGACGTCAACCATGTCAGGCATTCCTACCTGCCGAACCCGCGGAAGGATGCCGATTTCGCGCTGCGGGAAGTGCACCACACTTTCGAGGATGGCGGCGCCTATGCGCTGCTCGGCCCGTCCGGCTGCGGCAAGACAACGCTGCTCAACATCATTTCGGGGCTGCTTCATCCCTCGCACGGCCAGTTGCTGTTCAACGGCAGGGACGTGACCAATCTGTCGACGCAGGAGCGCAACATCGCGCAGGTGTTCCAGTTCCCGGTCATCTACGACACCATGACCGTCTACGACAATCTGGCCTTCCCGCTGCGCAATCGCGGCGTGCCGGAGGCCGATGTCGACCGCAAGGTGCGCGAGACGCTGGAGATGATCGACCTGGCGTCGTGGGCGAAGAAGAAGGCGAGGGGCCTGACCGCCGACCAGAAGCAGAAGATCTCGCTCGGCCGCGGGCTGGTGCGCTCCGATGTCAACGCCATCCTGTTCGACGAGCCGCTGACGGTCATCGACCCGCACATGAAATGGGTGCTGCGCTCGCAGTTGAAGCAGCTGCATCGGCGCTTCGGCTACACCATGGTCTACGTCACCCATGACCAGACCGAGGCGTTGACCTTCGCCGACCAGGTTGTGGTCATGTATGATGGCGGTATCGTCCAGATCGGCACGCCGGCGGAACTCTTCGAGCGGCCGCGCCACACTTTTGTTGGCTATTTCATCGGCTCGCCCGGCATGAACGTCATGCCGGTGGCGATCGACGGCAAGACGGCGACGCTCGGCTCCCAGCGGATCGAATTGCCGGGCGCACCCAAAGCGGCCGGCGGTGCCGTCGAACTCGGCATCCGTCCCGAATATGTGCGTCTCGGCCGCGACGGCATGGCTGTTTCAATCAGCAAGGTCGAGGATCTGGGTCGTCACAAGGTGGTGCGCGCCAAATTGGAGGGGCGCGACATCGCCGCCGTCATCGGCGAAGACGAGGCCGTTCCGGCCGAACCGAAGGTGCGGTTCGAGCCTGCGGGCATCAACATCTATGCCGATTCCTGGCGTGTCGAGATGGGGGCATAGATGGACAAGACCTGGAACAACAAGGCCTGGTTCCTGGTGCTGCCGGTGCTGGTGCTGGTGGCGTTCTCGGCCGTCATCCCGCTGATGACCGTCGTCAATTATTCGGTGCAGGACACGTTCGGCAACAACGTCTTCTTCTGGGCCGGCACGGAGTGGTTCGAGGAACTGCTGCATTCCAGCCGCTTCTGGGAGGCGATGAGCCGCAACCTCATCTTCTCCTTCATCATCCTCGCCATCCAGGTGCCGCTTGGCATCTTCATCGCGCTCAACATGCCGAAGAAGGGCTGGGGGGTGCCGGTCTGCCTGGTGCTGATGGCGCTGCCGCTGCTGGTGCCGTGGAACGTCGTCGGCACCATCTGGCAGGTGTTCGGGCGCAACGATATTGGCCTGCTCGGCTACTACGTCAATGCGCTCGGCATCGACTACAATTACGTGCAGGATCCGTTCGACGCCTGGGTGACGATCATCGTCATGGATGTCTGGCACTGGACGAGCCTCGTCGTGCTGCTCTGCTATGCCGGTCTGGTCTCGATCCCGGACGCCTTCTACCAGGCGGCCAAGATCGACGGCGCCTCGCGCTGGGCGGTGTTCCGCTACATCCAGTTGCCGAAGATGCAGCGGGTGCTGCTGATCGCCGTATTGCTGCGCTTCATGGACAGTTTCATGATCTATACCGAGCCTTTCGTCGTCACCGGCGGCGGGCCGGGCAACTCGACGACGTTCCTGTCGATCGACCTCGTCAAGACGGCGCTCGGCCAGTTCGACCTCGGTCCGGCGGCCGCCATGTCGCTGGTCTACTTCCTCATCATCCTTTTGTTGTCATGGGTGTTCTACACCGTGATGACCAATTACGACGCGGAGCGCTGAGATGGCCGGCGCCAATGAACGAACCGAGCGCAATGCGATGAACGGGGCAGCCGCCGCGGAAGGTCTGGCCAGTTCGCTGTCGCAGAGCGAACTCGACAGGCGGATGCGCCGCCGCGGCGAGGAATCGCGCTGGTGGTGGATCGTGCCGACGCTCTACATCTTCGTGCTGTTGCTGCCGATCTACTGGCTCATCAATATGAGCTTCAAGACCAATGCGGAGATCGTCAATTCGCTGACGCTCTATCCGCACGCGCCAACCATCGCCAACTATGTCACGATCTTCACGCAGAAGGCCTGGTATTCCGGCTATATCAACTCGATCACCTATGTCGTCATGAACATGGTGATTTCGGTGTCCGTGGCCTTGCCGGCGGCCTACGCCTTCTCGCGCTACCGCTTCCTTGGCGACAAGCATCTGTTCTTCTGGCTGCTCACCAACCGCATGGCGCCGCCGGCGGTGTTCGCGTTGCCGTTCTTCCAGCTCTACTCCGCGTTCGGCCTGATCGACACGCATATCGCGGTGGCGCTGGCGCACTGCCTGTTCAACGTGCCGCTGGCGGTGTGGATCCTCGAAGGCTTCATGTCCGGGGTGCCGAAGGAGATCGACGAGACCGCCTATATCGATGGCTATTCCTTCCCGCGCTTCTTCATAAAGATCTTCATGCCGCTGATCGCCAGCGGCATCGGTGTCGCCTGCTTCTTCTGCTTCATGTTCTCGTGGGTCGAACTGCTGATCGCCCGCACACTGACCACGACCGACGCCAAACCCATCGCGGCGACCATGACCCGCACAGTGTCGGCATCGGGCATGGACTGGGGGCTGCTGGCCGCCGCCGGTGTGCTGACGCTGATCCCCGGCGCGCTCGTGATCTGGTTTGTGCGAAACTACATCGCCAAGGGCTTTGCCCTGGGGAGGGTTTGACCATGAATCTCGACTTCTCCTGGATGGCATGGACCTGGCCGACGGCCGCCTTCTTCATCGTCATCGCGCTGCTGCTGGTCGGCATGGGGGTCTGGGAATACGCGTCGCCCGGCGGCAATCCGCGTGTCGGCGTGCTGCGCTTCGAGACGACGCGCGGCGATCGCCTCTTCGTTTCGCTGCTTGGCAGCGCCTTTATCCATCTCGCTTGGCTGGGTCTGATTGGGCCCAGCCTGTGGTGGGCTCTCGCTCTCTCCGTGGTCTACGCCATCGGCGTGTTCCGCTACGTATAGAGGGGGAAACTGTTGGAGCGGCCGCGTGCTGGCGACCGCTCCAGATCGCACTTGAACCTTGAAAAGTGGAGGAAACACAATGCGACGGCAATTCCTAACATCAACGACTGCCCTTGTGCTATTGCTCGGTGTGGGCAACGCCTATGCCGGCATGGATGAGGCAAAAGCCTTTTTGGACAAGGAGATAGGCGACGTTTCATCTCTATCACGCGCCGATCAAGAAAAAGAGATGCAGTGGTTTATCGACGCCGCCAAGCCGTTTGCCGGCATGGAAATCAAGGTCGTGTCGGAAACGCTGACGACGCACCAGTACGAGTCGCAGGTGCTGGCTCCGGCCTTCGCCGCCATCACCGGCATCAAGGTCACGCATGACGTCATCCAGGAGGGCGACGTCGTCGAGAAGATCCAGACCCAGATGCAGACCGGCCAGAACCTTTATGACGGCTGGGTCAACGACTCCGACCTGATCGGCACCCATTGGCGCTATCAGCAGGTGCGCAACCTGACCGACTGGATGGCCAATGAAGGCAAGGATGTAACCAATCCGGGCCTCGATCTGAAGGATTTCATCGGCTCCTCCTTCACCACCGCGCCGGACAAGAAGCTCTACCAGCTTCCCGACCAGCAGTTCGCCAACCTCTACTGGTTCCGTTACGACTGGTTCAACGACGAGAAGAACAAGGCCGATTTCAAGGCCAAGTACGGCTACGACCTCGGCGTGCCGGTCAACTGGTCGGCCTATGAGGACATCGCGGAATTCTTCACCGGCCGCGATGTCGGCGGCAAGAAGGTCTATGGCCACATGGACTACGGCAAGAAGGATCCCTCGCTGGGCTGGCGCTTCACCGACGCCTGGCTGTCGATGGCCGGTAACGGCGACAAGGGCATCCCGAACGGCCTGCCGGTCGACGAATGGGGCATCAAGGTCAACGAGAAATCGCAGCCGGTCGGCTCCTGTACGGCGCGCGGCGGCGACACCAACGGCCCGGCGGCGGTCTATTCGATCCAGAAATACCTCGACTGGCTGAAAGCCTATGCGCCGCAGGAAGCGCAAGGCATGACCTTCTCCGAATCGGGTCCGGTTCCGGCGCAGGGCAACATCGCCCAGCAGATCTTCTGGTACACCGCCTTCACCGCCGACATGGTCAAGCCCGGCCTGCCGGTGATGAATGACGACGGTACGCCGAAGTGGCGCATGGCGCCGTCGCCGCATGGCGTCTACTGGAAGGACGGCATGAAGCTCGGCTACCAGGACGTCGGTTCGTGGACGCTGATGAAGTCGACGCCTGAAGACCGGGCGAAGGCTGCCTGGCTCTACGCCCAGTTCGTGACCTCGAAGACCGTGGACGTGAAGAAGAGCCATGTCGGCCTCACCTTCATCCGCGACTCCACCATTCACGACAAGAGCTTCACCGAACGTGCGCCGAAGCTCGGCGGCCTGATCGAGTTCTATCGCTCGCCGGCCCGCGTGCAGTGGTCGCCGACCGGCACCAATGTGCCGGACTATCCGAAGCTGGCGCAGCTGTGGTGGCAGGCGATCGGTGACGCGTCGTCGGGCGCCAAGTCGGCCCAGGAAGCGATGGACTCGCTCTGTGCCGAGCAGGAAAAGGTCATGGGCCGCATCGAGAAGTCCGGCGTCCAGGGCGACATCGGGCCGAAGCTCGCCGAGGAACACGATCTCGCCTACTGGAACGCTGACGCGGCCAAGGCGGGCAATATCGCTCCTCAGCTCAAGATCGAGACCGAGAAGGAAAAGCCGCAGACCATCAACTACGACGAACTGGTCAAGAGCTGGCAGAAGTAGGACTGTCTATGCGGGCGTTCACGCCCGTGTGAAATTGGGGGAGGCGGCGCGTTGCCGTCTCCCTTCTTTGCGTCAAGGCGGAGGATGTTGAATGAACGGTTTTGTGCTGGCAATCGACCAGGGAACGACGTCGACCCGGGCGATCCTGTTCGATGCCCAGATGAAAGTCGTGGGCAGCGGGCAGGAGGAATTCACCCAGCACTATCCTGCCTCCGGCTGGGTCGAACATGACCCGGAGGAGATCTGGGCAAGTGTCGCGACGACCATGAAGGCAGCGCTGAAGGCCGCTGGCCGTGAGGCGTCCGACGTTGCCGCTATCGGTATCACCAACCAGCGTGAGACCGTCGTCATCTGGGACAGGGCGACGGGCAAGCCGATCCACAATGCGATCGTCTGGCAGGATCGCCGCACCGCGCCGCTGTGTCAGAAGCTGAAGAAGCAGGGGCTGGAAAAGAAATTCACGCGCAAGACCGGGCTGCTGCTCGATCCTTATTTTTCCGGCACCAAGATCGCCTGGATGCTCGACAAGGTGAAAGGGGCGAGGAAGCGCGCCGAGAAGGGCGAGTTGCTGGCCGGCACCATCGACAGCTTTCTGATCTGGCGGCTGACCGGTGGCAAGGTCCACGCCACCGATGCCACCAACGCCTCGCGCACGCTGGTCTACAACATCGCGGAAAACGCCTGGGACGACGAATTGCTGGCCATTCTCAACATCCCGGCAAAAATGCTGCCCGAGGTCAAGGATTGCGCCGATGACTATGGAGCGACCGAGAAGAATCTGTTCGGCGCCGAGATAAGAATCCTCGGAGTGGCCGGCGACCAGCATGCCGCGACCATCGGCCAGGCCTGCTTCGAGCCGGGCATGATGAAATCCACCTATGGCACCGGCTGTTTTGCGCTGCTCAACACCGGCAGCGATCTGGTGCGTTCGAGAAACCGGCTTTTGACCACCATTGCCTACCGGCTGAACGGCAAGACCACCTACGCGCTGGAGGGTTCGATCTTCATTGCCGGGGCGGCCGTGCAATGGCTGCGCGACGGCATCAAGGTGATCGGCAAGGCCGAGCATAGCGGGCAATTGGCCGCCGAGGCCGACCCGACGCAGAATGTCTACCTGGTGCCGGCTTTCGTCGGTCTTGGCGCGCCGCATTGGGACGCGGATGCGCGCGGCGCCATTTTCGGGCTGACACGTAATTCCGGCCCGGCGGAATTTGCGCGGGCCGCACTCGAATCCGTCGCCTACCAGACCCGCGACCTGCTCGACGCCATGCGCAAGGACTGGAAGGGGACTTCAGCCAAAACGGTTCTCCGGGTCGACGGCGGCATGGTGGCGTCGGACTGGACGATGCAGCGCCTGGCCGACATACTCGACGCGCCCGTCGACCGCCCGACCATCCTCGAGACGACCGCGCTGGGTGCGGCGTGGCTCGCCGGCTCGAAAGCAGGGGTTTGGCCGAAGGCGAAGGAGTTTGCCAAGGGCTGGGCGCTCGAGCGGCGGTTCAAGCCGGAGATGGACGCTTCGACACGATCCGCGAAGCTGGCGGGCTGGCGCGATGCTGTTCGCCGAACGCTGAGCGTGCCATAACAGCCGCCTCAGAACGGCTTGGGGTGGGGATATGCAGCCAGACTGGTATGATGCTTGGCGCGACGAGGCTTTTAAACAGCTAACCGCCAGGAATGCCATGTTGGCGAAGGAGTTTCGTCTCGGCCACTGGTCACGTTACGACTACGATCTGACGATCGGTAGGCTTTTGTTCTCGCAGGACGGAGCCGTCAAGGTTGTCGCCGAGATTCAGATTGCCGGTACCACGAGTGCCAGGGCAAGTAACTGGCTCTGGGCTTGGGCAAATTCAAACTTGCCCGACCGGCTCCTTAGCGATGCGAAGCAGGTTCGATCCTTCGGAGAGATGAATAGCATTGACGAACTCGCCCAATCCTATGTGACGGATGAGGACGATCAACTGGAAGCGCTTGGTTGGGAACTTAGCGCGGTGATGTCCCGAATCTGCAACGGGTTGGGGATCTATCGATGCCCCGGCAGTGACGGCGGGGGTCTTTATCTGATGCTTAAGACAATCGAGTGGGCAAGGTGATGCGAAAACTGTTCGTCTTGACCAATCGACGAGATGTCCGCGCCGTTGCCGGCGCGGACTTTACTCAGCACTTTTCAGTTACACCAACACGCTTGGATCAATAAGGGGAACGGCATTCCCGCCTCGGGCCGTAATTCGGCTGGAAGGTGTTGTCCGAAGCCCGGTAGCTGCGGTAGTGGTCGTAGCACCACTGCACATGGGAATTGCCTTCGTAGACGCGGTGGTTTTCGCTGTTGACGATTGCACCCGTGATCAGCGCGCCGGTCGCGAAGGCTGCCAGCGGGAACCAATAATCGCCGTGGCGGCGATAGCCGCGATGGTATTCGCGATAGCCGCGATGGCCATTCCAATAGCCGCCGCCGTCGTTGTTGCGAGCAAAGTTGCGATTACCGTTGAAATGACGATTGCCGAAATTGCGGTTGAAGTGACGGTTGTTCATCCACGGCTTGTAATCGACCGTCTGCACATCGCTCGAAGCCGATGCCGCCTGCGGCACAAACATCTGCGCTGCATTGGCAGGCACAGCAGCCGCGGCAAACGAAGCCGAAAGTGTGGTCGCCAGTATACCCGTTACGATCTTATTCATGGTCTTCTCCTTCGAAAGGGTGATTGACGTCCCTTGTGGCGAGACAACGGGTGATATGGGCGAAGGTTCCTCGCCAAATCCCAAGTTGCTGATTTGTAATGTTTCTCCGGGTTGTACTCGTGTCGGCGGGAGGGCTGCGCCTTTATGTCTGCGGGAGGCTGCTAATGCTGCGGGAAGGCTGTGCCTTTGCTTCGCCAAGAGCTTGCGGCTCGTGACCGAAGTGGGCAGGGAATTATAATGGCAGGTTTTTTTTGTTGAGCGAATGGTGAGCGCGATGGGATTCGAACCCATGACCTACTGATTAAAAGTCAGTTGCTCTACCGGCTGAGCTACGCGCTCCCGCGGGCTATAAAGGCCGCCCTCGAAATTGCGCGGAACATAGGGAGAGTGCCTCGACCGGTCAACCGGAAAAGAACGCCCGCGAGCCAGACTTTTCAACGACCAGTCAGACCTTTGAGCCGCACCGCAGGAATGCGCTACGATCGCTCAGCCGTTCCGCGACAGATGCACGTCCAGGACGGCGGCCTTCTTGGCGATCAGCCCTTCCAGATCCGCGTCCGATCGGGTGGTGCCGGTCCGTTCGCGCAGCTGTGAGATCACGGTGCTCATCGAAAGTGGGGTGGTTTGGGAAAGCGCAGCGGTCTGAGCGCCCAGAATGGCATCCACCGCGCCGGCAACATCCGGAGTCTCCGTTGGTGCGCGCATGGTCGGTTCCTTTCTGTTCAGGTCCGCCTCGGCGCTATCAGCCGGTCCCCTGGCGCCGCGATCGAAGACCACCGCCAGGCCGTTCTTCACCGCGAGTGCGGCGACCATGTCGTCGAGCTTGCGATCGGACAGGGCTGGGTCAGCTGGTTTCAGCATCCTGCGGATCACCCTGGCAGCCTGATCCGTCGATACGAAGCCATAACGCCGTTTCCTGGCCTCGACATATTGCTCGATGATCATGCTCAGGCGTCGAGCCGCGATATCCCTGGGCTCCTGCACTTAGGCCTCCTTAAGCTAGTGCAACTCGGCAGCCAAAATGAAATAGGGCGGCTCGATCGAACATCAAATGCTCCCGACCATTTGACGCATCTATGAATGAGGCCGGAACGATCCCGCGGCTGAGGCATTTCCGCTGCATCACCAGCTCATCGAGGGAAGGCCGGGCCATGAAGATCGCCCACGTCGCGCCACTATACGAATCCGTGCCGCCAAGGCTCTATGGCGGCACCGAGCGCATCATTTCCTACCTGACCGAGGCTCTCGTCGCGCTCGGCCACGATGTCACGTTGTTCGCCAGTGGCGACACGAAGACCTCCGCCAGGCTCGTGCCATGTCGCGAGCGGGCGCTTCGCCTTGATCCGCGTCCACTGAAATCCGAGATCGCGGCGCATCTATCGATGCTCGACGAAGTGAGGAAGCGGGCCGACGATTTCGACGTCATCCACTTCCATCTCAGCCATTTCCTGCATTTCCCGTTCTTCCGAGAGATGCCGCAACGTACGGTGACGACGCCGCATGGCAGGTTGGATTACGCCGACCTCGCACAAGCCTACGACCGGTTTCCACGGTTTCCTATGATTTCCATATCCCGCAGCCAGAGGGCGCGGTTCGCGTCCGCGAACTGGCTGGCGACGATTCATCACGGATTGCCCGTCGATCTCTACGCGCCCGATTTCGAGGCAGGTGCGGACGGCGGCTATCTCGCCTTTCTCGGCAGGATGTCGCGCGACAAGCGTCCGGACCGGGCGATAGAGATCGCCCGCCGCACCGGGCTGAAACTCAAGCTTGCGGCCAAGGTCGGCGATGGCGATCGCGCCTATTTCGAGGAAGTCGTCCAGCCGATGATCGATGGCGACAGGGTCGAATATGTCGGCGAGATTGGCGAGGACCAGAAGAGCGCATTTCTTGGCAACGCGGCCGCCCTCTTGTTTCCCATTGATTGGCCCGAACCCTTCGGCCTTGCCGTGATCGAGGCCATGGCGTGCGGAACCCCGGTCATGGCCTGGAGTTGCGGCGCCATGCCCGAGATCATCGACCATGGGGTTACCGGCTTCGTCGTCGAAACAATCGAAGATGCCGTCGCCACGATGCCGGCTCTCCTGCAACTCGACAGGCGGCGCATAAGATCGGTGTTCGAAAGGCGGTTTTCAGCCGACAGGATGGCCAGGGACTATGTCGCGGCCTATTCGCGGCTGAACAACGGCCATGAGCAAAGCAGAGCTTCGTAGGCCTTCACCCGTTCGAAACCAGCACGGGACGATCTTTTGACCATAACCCATCTCGACGAGCGCAAGCTTGATCCTGCCATAGCACTGGCTTCCCTGGACGAAACCGCGCCCAGGGAGCCGCATCGTCTCTTCGCGCTGAAGCATGGTGACTGCTTCGCCGTAGCCGACGCCTATGGCGACATACGCGGTGTCGGCGACGGGTTCTTCCGCGACGACACGCGCGTGCTTTCCGAATTTCGCCTCACCGTTGGCGGGCGGTCGACGTCGTTGCTTGGCGCGTCGCTCAGCCAGGACAATGTGCTGTTCACCGCCAACCTCACCAATCTCCCGATCGAGAGCGCCGCGGGTCGCCAGATACCGCAAGGCGCTATCCATATCGAGCGCGTCCGGTTGCTGTGGGAGGAAAGGCTGTATGAGCGCATAACGCTGTCCAACTACAGCCGGGAGCATTCGACGATCCTGCTGTCGCTGCGTTTTGCGGCCGATTTTCGCGATATGTTCGAAGTTCGTGGCTCGACCCGCTCGAAGCGCGGAACCGCCCACACGGCCGAGATCGCCAGGAGCGCGGTCGTGCTCCGCTACGAAGGCCTGGACAGCGTGGTGCGGACATCGGCGATTTCATTTTCGCAGACGCCCGATCAACTGACGTCGGAGCGGGCGGATTTCGTCATCGCCGTCACCAAGCGCAGCAGCCAGACGCTTTACGTGGAAGTGGGCAACGAGACGGATGCCAGTCCCGAAAGCCAGCGGTTTCGCGCTGCCGCCGCCCGTGCTCGCTTCGGCATGCGTGCCAAACGCCGGCATGGCGCGACGCTGCACAGTTCGGGCCGCGTTTTCAATGACTGGATGGCGCGGGCTCGCGCCGATGTCGCGCTGCTCACCACGGAACTGGCGACCGGGCCTTATCCTTATGCCGGCATTCCCTGGTTCTCCACCGCCTTTGGTCGCGATGGCGTGATCTCAGCCTTGCAGATGCTTTGGCTCAATCCTGGCCTGGCGCGCGGCGTTCTGGCGTTTCTCGCCCAGCACCAGGCGACCGAGACCTCTCCTTTCAGCGATTCCGAACCCGGCAAAATCATGCATGAGACGCGCAAGGGCGAGATGGTGGCGCTCAGCGAACTGCCGTTCGGGCGCTATTATGGCGGCGTCGACACCACGCCGCTCTATATCCATCTTGCCTGCGCCTATGCGGACCGCACGGGAGACACGGCCTTCATCGATGAGCTGTGGCCCTCACTGTGCGCCGCGGCTGAGTGGATCGAGACGGCGAGCCGTTCGACGGGATTCCTCACCTACCAGCGTGCCGCGGAATCCGGCCTTGCCAACCAGGGATGGAAAGACAGTTTCGATTCCGTCTTCCACGCCGACGGCCGCATCCCGAAAGGGCCGATCGCGCTGGTCGAGGTGCAGGGTTATGTCTTTGCGGCATTCCAAGGCCTGGCGAGACTGGCACGGCTGCGTGGCGAAGCGGAACGGGCGGAAGGCTGGGAAATACGCGCCGACGCCATTCGCCAAAAAGTCGAGCGCCATTTCTGGATCGAGGAGCTTGGCTACTATGCACTGGCGCTGGATGGCGACGGCCAACCGTGCAAGGTGCGCACATCCAATGCCGGTCACCTGCTCTATGTCGGCCTTCCCGAACCGGATCGAGCGCGCATGGTCGCCGACCAGTTGCTGTCGGCCTCGTTCCATTCCGGCTGGGGGCTGCGGACGCTGGCGGACGACGCGATCTTCTTCAATCCGATGTCCTATCACAACGGATCCATCTGGCCGCACGACACGGCGATCTGCGCAGCCGGACTTGCGCGATACGGCATTCGCGACAGCGTTGTGCGGCTGATGAGCGGCACCTTCGAATCCGCTGTTCATTTCAACATGCGGCTGCCGGAACTCTTTTGCGGCTTCACGCGCGCGGCCGGCGAAGCGCCGATTGCCTATCCGGTGGCTTGCCTGCCGCAAGCCTGGTCCGCCGGCTCCGCCTTCATGCTCATGCAGTCGTGCCTTGGCCTTCAGATCGATGGCTGGACAGGCGAGATCCATGTGACCCGGCCGCGCCTGCCGATCGGCATCGACAGCCTCGTCATTCGCCATCTTTCGGTGGGGCGAGCGGCGGTGGATCTGACGTTCCAGCGCGTGGGAGATCGCGTCGGTGCCTTCCTTGCGGAGCCGCATGAGGGGCTTGTGCCGCTCGTGGTCAGGAGCTGAAAAATCGGAACCATCATGCGCCATGGACGTTTGACCACCACGCTATGGGCGCCGAAGCTCCATTAGATGCAGTTGTTTCGGCATCCCATTGAAAGGTAATCGATTTCAATGCCCGACAACAGTTCGTACATGGCCGTTCCCGTATTCGCGTTGTGGATCTTCATTCTTGCAGTTGTCGTCGTCCTGGCTGTTGTGCTGGTGACGATGAAAGTGCGGACGCGCAAGGGTGGCAGGATTGCCGCCGCGGTTGAAGCCGCTCGCAGCCCCTTGCCGGAATTCGAGAAAAATGGGCAGTCGGCGGCCGCGGCACTGGTGCAGTGGTCACCCGAAACTCTGCGTCATATCCTGGCAACCGAACTTCCCGATGCCCAGGTGATCGTCGTCTCAAATCGCGAGCCATATATCCACAACCGCGAGGGCGACGACATCCAACTGGTCGTACCCGCCAGTGGCCTGGTCTCCGCCCTGGAACCGATCACGCGCGCCTGTGCGGGCACGTGGATAGCCTATGGCGGCGGTTCGGCCGACGCGCTGGTGGTCGACAAGAACGATCGGATCGAGGTGCCGCCCGACAATCCTTCCTATACGCTGCGCCGCGTCTGGCTGAGCGAGGAAGAACAGCAAGGTTATTACCTCGGCTTTGCCAATGAAGGCCTCTGGCCGCTATGCCATATCGCGTTCACCCGGCCCATATTCCGCGCCTCGGATTGGGAAGCCTATGAGGCGGTCAACCGCAAGTTCGCCGACACCGTCGTCGCGGAAGCCCGCAACGAGCGGCCGATCGTGCTGGTCCAGGACTACCATTTCGCGTTGCTGCCGCGGATGATCCGGGAACGCCTGCCCGAGGCGATTATCATCACCTTCTGGCATATTCCGTGGCCCAATTCGGAGGTGTTCAGCATCTGCCCGTGGCG
Organism: Mesorhizobium loti; assembly: GCF_013170705.1. Classification (NCBI taxonomy): domain Bacteria; kingdom Pseudomonadati; phylum Pseudomonadota; class Alphaproteobacteria; order Hyphomicrobiales; family Phyllobacteriaceae; genus Mesorhizobium; species Mesorhizobium loti. Next base: position 4,492,983 of record NZ_CP033334.1, read on the forward strand.
CGAGAAGATTCTCGAGGGCCTGCTCGGCAGTTCGATCGTTGGCTTTCACACCCAGTTTCATTGCAACAACTTCATCGACAGCGTCGACCGTTTCCTGGAGAGCAGGATCGAGCGCGAGGACTCGGCTATCTCCTATGGCGGCCAGATCAGCCTGGTTCATGCCTATCCGATCTCGATCGAATGGCCGCCGGCGCAACTGGCAAAACTGCCTGATGTGGCGCAATGCCGTAGGCAGGTTCGCGAGAAATTCGGCCTGGCCGAACATGTCAAACTGTGCGTGGGCGTCGAACGTCTCGACTATACAAAGGGTATCCTCGATCGCTTCAATGCACTCGATGAACTGCTGACGCTTCATCCGGAATGGATCGGCAAGGTGGCGTTCCTGCAGATCGCGGCGCCCAGCCGCGGCACTCTTCCCGCCTATCAACAATTGTACGAGGAATGCCTGCGCCATGCCGAGGATCTCAACCAGCGCCATGGTCGCGAAGGCTACACGCCGGTTCTGATGGTGACGGAACATCACTCTCAAGAGCAGGTCTACGAAATCTACCGTGCGGCCGATGTCTGCATGGTGACCAGCCTGCATGACGGCATGAACCTCGTCGCCAAGGAGTTTGTCGCGGCGCGGGAGGATGAACAGGGTGTGCTGCTGCTCAGCATGTTCGCCGGCGCCTCCAAGGAGCTGCTGGAGGCACTGATCGTCAATCCCTATGACGCGGCGATGATGGGCGACGCCTTGCTGCAGGCCCTGACCATGTCCGAGGACGAGCAACTCCAGCGCATGCGACGCATGCGCGAGATCGTGCGCGACAACAATGTCTATCGGTGGGCGGGCAGCATGCTTCTCGATGCCGCGCGCCTGCGCAAGCGTGATGCGGTCGATCGTGCCGTCGGCGTCGCTCCGGCGCCCCCTGGCAATGTGATATCGTTGCTTGATCGCAGACGCGTGGCGGCGCTGTGATGTCGATGTCGACACACCTCCCAGAACCCGCCGTCCCGAAGGGTCCATGGAGCCTGTTCCTCGACATCGATGGCACGCTCCTCGAACATGCCGCGCATCCCGATGCGGTGGTTGTCAGTGAGGAGTTGCGCATGCTGTTGACACAGCTCGAAGCGCAATTGGACGGAGCATTGGCGTTCATCACGGGACGGCCGATCGCCGCCGTCGACCATCTCTTCCAGCCCCTCAGATTGCGCGCCGCCGGGCTTTATGGCCTCGAGCACAGGCTGGCGCGCGATGGTCCGGTCGAAGCGGCCGTCGAACCGGCCGACATTGCAGCGCTTGCCAAAGAAATCGCGACGGAACTGGACAATGCGGACGTCTACATCGAACGCAAGGGTCCGATCCTGGCCATTCATACACGCGCGGCGCCGCATCTGCTGCGGCGCGCGACGCGGTTGGTCGAACAGGCGCTGGACAAGTTGCCTGCCGGATATCGGGTCTTGGCCGGAAATGCCGGTGTGGAACTGATGCCGCTGGAGGCGGCGAAAGGAGCAGCCATCAGACGCTTCATGCAAATTCCGGCTTTCAGGGGGCGCCGACCGGTGTTCCTCGGCGACGATACTTCAGACGAGAACGGGTTCGAGGTTGTCAACGAATTGGATGGCATTTCGGTTCGCATAAAGCCGTATGGATCGACAGCGGCACCTTTTGCGCTGGCCGGCGTAGATGCGGCCTTGGCCTGGCTGGACGGGATGAGCAGACGCGAGACTGTAGGCACGCCAGCTGCAATGGCCAAATGAACCGGCCACTCCCGAGTATTGAAGGAGTTTGCAATGACCCAACTGACCAGCCTCATCCGGGAAATCATGCCCGACTGGCTGTGGCGGCGCTCTGAACCGCAAAGCCGTGACGCCAGCACGGCAGCTCAGCCGTTTCGTCCCGAAGATGCCGACGCAGTCTGGCGCAAGGCTGTCGAGAGCGATTTGTTTGGAGCCAACACAACGGATTATGCCGAGACCGTGGAGAAGGGCGGCAAGCACCATTGATCGTTGCGCTCAACCGTCCCCGAAAACCAGCGAAACATTGCCGCCGGCATGGCGTTCGAGCCGACCGGCAAGGTCGAGTTCCAGCAATACCATGAAAACCTGAGCCGGGTGCAGGCCGGTGTGGCGGATGACTTCGTCGACCGACACCGGCGTCGGGCCGAGCGCCTCGGTGACGCGGGCGCGGTCACTTTCCCCGGGCGGCGGGGTGGCCGAAAAGTCGGGCGGGTCCTCAAACGGTGGCACATCAGGCGCCCGCATCCCGGTCAGCGGTGCGATCGCCCTGGAAATATCCGATGCTTCGGTAACCAGCGTGGCGCCGTCCTTGAGCAGGCCGTTGCAGCCTGCGGCGCGCGGATCAAGCGGGGAGCCGGGCACGGCAAAGACCAGCCTGCCCATTTCGCCGGCAAGCCTGGCGCTGATCAGCGAGCCTGAACGCTGCGCCGCCTCGACCACCACCAGCCCAAGGGCAGCCCCCGCGACGAGCCGGTTGCGGCGTGGAAAATCCTGGGCGCGCGGCTGCCAGCCGAATGGCATTTCTGAGATGATGGCGCCACGCGCGGCGATCTCCTCGCAAAGGCCTGCATTTTCAGGCGGGTAGGGTAGGTCGAGGCCCCCGGCGAGCACACCCACCGTGCCGGTCGCCAGACTGCCCTGGTGTGCCGCCGTGTCGATGCCGCGCGCCAGGCCGGAGATGATGCCGTAGCCGTCGCCGCCAAGATCGGCCGCCAGCTTGCGCGCCATCTTTATGCCGGCCAGCGATGCGTTACGGGCGCCGACGATGGCAACCCCCGGCAACCGGAACACAGCGGCATTGCCCTTGACCGCCAAAAGCGGGGGAGGATTATCCATAGTTCTCAGCAAGGATGGATAGTCTGGCTCGCCGATGCCGACAAAACGCGCGCCAGCCTTGCGAGCTGCCTCCAGCTCGGCTTCGGCTTCGGCGATCGAGGGAATGCGGGCGATCCGGCTGGCGCCGCCCGAAATCATCAGTTCCGGCAAGATCTCCAGCGCCACTTCGGCGGAACCGAAGCGGTTGATCAGGTCGCGAAAGGACGCGGGGCCGACATTCTGAGTGCGGATCAGCCGCAGCCAGCTCAGCCGCTGCCGGTCGCTGAGGCGCGGCCCGGCGGCCGGCTCGCTCATCCCTTGGCTCCGATCTTGCCCTCGGTGCCGGCAAGCAGCCGCGAAATGTTCGCCCTGTGCTTGATGAAGACGATGATGCTCATCACCACGAACAGGACGGCTGTTTGCGGTGCGCTCATGAAATAGAGAGCAACGGGCACAACGACGGCCGCCGTCAGAGCCGCCAGCGAGGAGAAGCGAAACAGGAAGGCCATCACCAGCCAGACGGCGGCGAAGATCAGCGCCACCTGCCAGGCAAGGCCGATCAGCACACCGAGATAAGTCGCGACGCCCTTGCCGCCCTTGAAGCCCAGCCAGACCGGGAAGAGGTGGCCGAGAAAGGCGCCGAGGCCGGCCCAGACCGCCGTTTCGGGCGCAAAATGGCCTGCAATCAGCACGGCAGCCGTGCCCTTCAGCGCATCAAGCAGCAGGGTCGCGGCGGCCAGGCCCTTGTTGCCGGTGCGCAGCACGTTGGTGGCGCCGATGTTGCCCGAGCCGATCTTGCGCACGTCACCGAGACCGGCGGCACGGGTCAGCAGCAAGCCGAATGGGATCGAGCCCAGGAGATAGCCGAACACCAATGCCAGGATCAGGCCGTAAGTCATTGTTTCCCCCGCATTTCCCCCGGCAAGCCGGATCAGGTGCGACGCCTGTTACCGGTTCTATACCGAGTATACTGTGCGGCCCGCGACCAGCGTTTGCAAGACCTTGCCTTGCAGGCGCGCACCTTCGAAACAGGTGTTTTTCGAGCGCGAGCGAATGCCGCTTTCACTGACGATCCAGGGTTCGTCGAGATCGACAAGGGCAAGATCGGCAACAGCGCCAGGCTTCAGCGTGCCGCCGGCCAATCCGAACAGCCTTGCGGGCGCGGTGGACAGGGTTTCGATCAGACGCAGCAGCGGCACATCGCCATTGTGGTAGAGCCGCAAGGCCGCGCCAAGCAACGTCTCCAATCCGATGGCTCCGGCCGCGGCGTCGGCGAAGGGCAGGCGCTTGGTGTCGACATCCTGCGGATCGTGCGAGGACACGATGATGTCGACCGTGCCGTCCCTGACCGCCTCGATCATAGCCAGCCGGTCTTCCTCTGCGCGCAAAGGCGGTGTCAGGCGGAAGAAGGTACGGTATTCACCAACATCGTTTTCGTTGAGCGACAGATTGTGGATCGAGACGCCCGAGGTGACGGCAGCGCCGTCGGTTTTGGCGCGTGTCACGGCGTTCGCCGCCATCGCAGTCGAGATCTTTGCCGCGTGATAGGAACCGCGCGTCAGCCGCGCCAAAGCCAGATCGCGCTCCAGCGGAATGGATTCGGCCTCACGCGGAATGCCGGAGAGGCCGAGCCAGCTGGCGTACAGGCCTTCGTTCATGACGCCGGACGAACCGAGGTCGGCATCCTGCGTCTCATGCACGATGGTTGCGCCGAAGTCGCGGGCATAAGTCAGCGCCCGGCGCATCACCAGCGCGCTCGCTATGGTGTGGCGGCCATCGGTGAAGGCGACGGCGCCCGCCTCGCGCAACAGGCCGAATTCCGTCATCTCGCGGCCGTAGAGGCCCTTGGTGATTGCCGCCGCCGGAAAGACGTTGACGATCGCCGTGTCCTTGGCGGTGCGCAGCACGAACTCGACCAGCGCGACATTGTCGATCACCGGATCGGTATCGGGCATCATGACGATGGAGGTGACGCCGCCGGCCGCGGCTGCAACGCTGGCCGAAGCGATGGTTTCGCGATGCTCGCCACCAGGCTCGCCGATGAAGACGCGGCCGTCGATCAGGCCGGGGATGATCGCCTTGTTGGCGCAGTCGATGACGGTCGCTCCCCCGGGCACGCCCTGGTTCAACGCCGCCTTGCCGGCGGCAACGATCTTCCTGCCATCGACAATGACCGAGCCGACTTCGTCGATGCCGCGCGAGGGGTCGACGATGCGGGCGCGTTCAAAGACCGTCGTGCTCATGCGCCGCGACCCTCTTGATTACGACGAGGATCAAGCAGCGCTTCCATCACCGCCATGCGAACGGCGACGCCCATCTCCACCTGTTCCTGGATGACGCTTTGCGGGCCATCGGCGATTTCCGAGGCGATCTCGACACCGCGGTTCATCGGGCCGGGATGCATTACCAGTGCGTCGTCCTTGGCCGCCTTCAGCTTTTCGGCGTCGAGGCCGAAATAGCGGAAATATTCGCGCACCGAAGGCACGAAGGCGCCCTCCATCCGCTCGCGCTGCAGGCGCAGCATCATCACCACGTCGGCGTCCTTCAGGCCCTCGGCCATCGAGCGCGTGACGATGACGCCCATCCTGTCAATGCCGGAGGGCAGCAATGTCGAAGGTGCCACCACCCGCACCTGCGCCCCGAGCGCGTTGAGCAGCATGATGTTGGAGCGCGCCACGCGCGAATGCAGGATGTCGCCGCAGATCGCCACGATCAGCTTCGACAGCGGACCCTTGGCGCGGCGGATGGTCAGTGCGTCGAGCAGCGCTTGTGTGGGGTGTTCATGCGCCCCGTCGCCGGCATTGACCACCGAGCAGCCGACTTTTTGCGCCAGGAGAGCGGCGGCACCCGCCGACTGGTGGCGGATGATCAGGATGTCGGGCCGCATGGCGTTCAGCGTCATCGCGGTATCGATGAGTGTCTCGCCCTTTTTCACGGAAGAACTCGCCACCGACATGTTCATGACATCGGCGCCGAGCCGCTTTCCGGCCAGCTCGAACGAAGACTGCGTGCGGGTCGAGGCCTCGTAGAAGAGATTGATCTGGGTGCGTCCGCGCAGCGTCGAGGTCTTTTTCTCGGACTGCCGCGAGATCGCGACCGCCCTGTCCGCCCTGTCGAGCAAAAGCTCGATATCGGCCGGCGAAAGATCGCTGATGCCAAGAAGATGGCGGTGGGGATAGAGTGGCAGGGACGAAGCGTCGGTCATCTCAAGGGGCTGCTATAGGGTGCGGATTTTGCGCCCGCAAGCACCAGCTTTCGATTGGCGCCGTTCTCCCCGGTATTTTCGTCGCGCGCGCGGCAACGCTTGGCTATATCTAGCCGAGGGCCTCGGATTCGTGGCTTTCGCACGACAAGGACCTTTCTGCAGATAAAAGGTCTACCGATAAAAGGATTGGGCGTGACCGACGACGTAACGAACCAGCCGCCGCCGTTGACGGGCGGCAACGCCTGGCGAGGCGATCCGTTGCTGATCCAGCTTGCCGAGCGCTTTTCCGACCCGGTGCGCAAGGACCTGGACGGGCTCGGCCGTTTCGTGCTGACGCAGGAGGCGCAGGAACTGGCCCGTCTCGCCAATGTCGAGACGCCGAAGCTCAGGACCCATGACCGCCAGGGACGACGCATCGACCTGGTCGAATTTCACCCCGCTTATCACGCCTTGATGCGCCGTTCGGTGGCGAACGGCCTGCATTCATCAGTCTGGGAAAATGGCGATGCCGAGATCGGTCGCCGCCATCAGGTGCGCGCCGCCCGCTTCTATCTGACGGCGGAGCTCGAGACCGGGCATCTCTGCCCGATCACCATGACCAGCGCCTCGCTGGCGGCGCTGATGGCCAGCCCGAAACTGTTCCGCGAATGGGCACCGCGGGTCACGACGCGCAAATACGACCAGAGCCAGAAGCCGCCGGTCGAGAAGACCGGGCTGACGCTCGGCATGGGCATGACGGAGAAACAGGGCGGCACGGATGTGCGCGCCAACACGACAAGGGCGGAACGCGCCGGCAGCGGCTTCTACCGCCTGACCGGCCATAAATGGTTCATGTCGGCGCCGATGTCGGATGCCTTCCTGGTGCTGGCACAGGCGCCGGAAGGACTGTCCTGTTTCCTCGTGCCGCGCGTTCTCGGCGACGGGTCGGGCAATGGCTTCCGCCTTCAGCGGCTGAAGGACAAGCTCGGCAACCGCTCCAACGCGTCTTCCGAGGTCGAGTTCGTCAATGCCATCGGCGAGATGGTCGGCGAACCCGGTGCCGGTGTGAAGACGATCATGGACATGGTCACCCTGACCCGGCTCGACTGTGCCGTGGCGTCCTCGGCGATCATGCGGGCAGGGCTGGCGGAAGCGGTTCATCATGCCCGCCACCGCCAGGTGTTCGGCTCGACCTTGATCGAGCAGCCGCTGATGCAGCGCGTGCTGGCCGACATGGCGCTCGATGTCGCCGCGGCGACCGCGCTGTCGTTCAGGCTGGCGCGCTCCTTCGACGAAGCGGCGAGCGATCGCGGCGAGGCGGCATTTGCCCGCGCCATGACGCCGGTCGTCAAATACTGGGTGTGCAAGATCGCGCCGCCGCTGCTCTACGAGGCGATGGAGTGCCTCGGCGGCAATGGATATGTCGAGGAGGCGCCGCTCGCCCGTTACTATCGCGAGGCCCCGGTCAACGCGATCTGGGAAGGATCGGGCAACGTCATGGCCCTCGACGTGCTGCGTGTGCTCGGCCGCGCGCCGGGCCTGTTCGAAGAGGTGCTGGCAGGCATCGATCGCGACCTCGGCGCCGGCGGGCGCGGCACGATCGGCGTGCTGAAGGCGGCAATGCAGGTTGCTTCAACCGATGAGGGCTCGGCCCGGCTGCTGACCGAACAACTGGCGCTGTCGGCCGCGGCGGCGGAATTGCGCCGGCTGGGGGCAGGGCGGATCGCCGATGCCTTCGTCGAGACGCGCCTGGCCGGCCAGTGGCGCAACACCTATGGCATGCTCGATTCGCGTCACGATGCCCGCATGATCATCGACACGCTCTATCCGCCAGTAAACTGAGCCGAGAATCGCCGGGTCCCCGTGCACGCTGTGGACCGCCGTTAACCTTAACAAATGGTTTCCATTGCGGCGGCGGGCGGCAAAGCCCACTGTCACTCCTGCCGAAGCAGGAACCACGATGCGACACGTATTGACCTCCTTTCTGTCCGTGCACTGGGCGATTGTTTTCGCCCTGCTGGCACTGATCTGCATCGATGGAAATCGCGGTGTGGCCGCAGCCCTCGGCGTGCTCGGCGTCACCGTCGAGAGCGCCCGGTTCGTCAATCTGGAGAATGTCATCGTTGTCGCGCCGCTGGCGACAGCATTGCTGGTTGTCTCGGTGCTGTTCTTCTGGGCCTTTGTCGATTCCTTGATCAACGATGGGGCTAGCCCGGGCGCAGACAGCGTCGTTCGCATGGCCTTCATTTCCGCTTCAGGCGTGCTGTCGATGATCCTGATTGGTGGCGCCGCGCAGGGCATCAACGGGCTTTTCATGGTCGTCGCGGTGCAGCTGGCCGCGCTTCTGGCCTCCTATGTCGCGATGCTCGCCGAGCGGCGCTCGGCAGCCGCGTCCGATGACGCGGATTTCCATGCCATGGCGCACAGCATGGCGAAGGCAGCGGCCCATAATTCGCTGCTCTCCCTGATATCGGGCCGAACCGGACCGAACGGGAAGGGAGGCCGCTGATGCGTTATATCTTCGGAATGTGGGCGGCCCCGATGGCGATTTTCTGGGGCTGGTTCTATCTGTCGGCCAACGACCTCAATTTCGGCTACGTCATGCTCAGCCGGCGGACGCACGACTTCTTCTTCCAGCTCTACGGTCAGATGCTGGGCATCGACCCGTCGATCATCCCTGGAATGGTGGCGAAGACGTGCATCTTCGACGGATTTCTGCTGCTGGCCCTGTGGGCGTTCCGCCGCCGTCGCGAAATCGCCGGCTGGATCAGTCGGCGTTGGGCGGTCCAGGTTCCGTTCGTTCGGCTGCATAGAGCGACCGAAGCCGGTCCAAAACTCCCTGCAGAATAAAGGCGGCCGCAGCCGAATCGATCTTGCCAGCGCGTTTGGCGCGCGAGAAATCCATTTCGATCAGCGTCCTTTCGGCCGCGACCGTCGACAGCCGTTCATCCCAGAGCACGAAGGGCAGGTCGCTCAACTGCGCCATGTTGCGCACGAAGGCGCGCGATTTCTGCGCGCGCGGACCTTCCGACCCATCCATGTTGATCGGCAGCCCGATCGCCACCGCGCCGACACTCTCCTTCTCCAGCAAGGCCAGAAGCACGGCGGCGTCGAGGGAGAATTTCCTCCGCATGATGACCGGGCGTGGATGGGCGAAGGAGAATCCCCGGTCGGAAACCGCTACGCCGATCGTCTTGTCGCCGAGATCGAGCCCCGCTAGCGTCCTGCCATTGGCGAGCCGCGCTGGCAATTGCTCAATCGTGATGATAGCCAACGGTTTTTCCTTGTCTTTTTCAGCGGCACGCATTCTTCCGGATGGGCGGCGGACACTATACCCTTTGATCTCGGGGCTATCGGCGTTCTATCCTTTGGCCCGGCAAAAATCGAGGAATGCATAAATGAAACTGACCTGGTACGGCCATTCGGCCTTCCGTATCGAAACCGCTGACGCCAAGATCCTCATCGACCCCTATCTGATTGGCAACCCATCATGGACGGGCGGCTGGGAAGGACCGGCGGAAGGGATCACGCATGTCCTGCTGACGCACGGGCATAGCGACCATATCAGCGGCGCGCTGGAAGTGCTCGGCAAGAGCGGTGCCCAGCTGGTCGCCAATTTCGAGATCTGCATGTATCTGGTCGGCAAGGGCGTGGATGGCAACAAGATCAATCCCGGCAACATCGGCGGCACGGTCGATTGCGGCGGCTTCACCACCACTTTCGTACAGGCGTTGCACTCCTCCTCGTTTGGTGAAGACGGCGGCAAGAACGTCTATCTCGGCAATCCCGGTGGGCTGGTCCTGCATTTCCCGGAAGACCGGACGCTCTACCATATGGGCGACACCGACATTTTTTCCGACATGGCGCTGATCAACGAACTGCATGAGCCGAAGATCGGCATCGTGCCGATCGGCGACCGTTTCACCATGGGCGGCGCGGTGGCGGCACTTGCCTGCCGGCGTTTCTTCAAGTTCGACACGGTCGTGCCTTGTCACTTCGGCACGTTTCCGATGATCGATCCGACGCCCGAGAAATTCGAGGCCGGCCTGGAAGGGTCCGGCGTGAAAGTCGCATTGCCTGGTATCGGCCAGACGATTACGATCTAGAAACGGCCAAAGCGGAACAAATTCATGGCGTTGGGGCGATCTCTTTGCGTGTCGATGTTTGTCGCGGCGTCGCCCGCGCTCGCCGCGGATGACTTCATCGAAGGCGTCTATCTGCAGTCCGAGGAGCTTTGCGCGCAGGCCAGGAAGGACACGCTGCAGACGCTGATCGACGCCGGCAACGTCGTGCTTTCCGTGCATGGCCTGCAAGGCGTCGAATACAATTGCGAGTTCGTGCAGGTCAGCAAGGCGACGCGCTCGCCGAGCTGGGCAGTGACGGCCATCTGCCAGGAACCGGGCTATGTCTTTCCCGATGTCCTGTCGGTAACGCGGATCAGCCCGACGCAGCTCGATCTCGTGTCGGTCCGGCCGATCGACGACGAAAGCGAGGCGAGCGGCAATAGCGGCAGCTACTATCTGTGCGAGGGCGTTGCCCTGCCATGACGATGATGCAGCGCGTCAGGTCGCCGATGCAGAAGGCAAAAATACCGGCTTTCCGGCAACTGGGATCCTTATCTGGCATATCGACCGCTTGAGCCAGGTTGCTCCATGGCGGAACTGCGAGCCTTCGCGGCGCTGGAAGACGAGGACGCATGCGGGATGTGTTCGTCCAGGAAGCGATTGTTCGAGTTGCCCAACCCGCTGCGGCGCTCCCGGGACCGGGTCGGCACCGCCGCCTAGCGCGATGCCAGGCACGATGCATGTTGCGCAGTGCGCGCCGCGCCGCTATAGCCCGGACTGGTTTTCCCCGAGGCAAATATATGTCCGTTGATGTCAAGACAGTGAAGCGCGTGGCGCGTCTCGCCCGCATTGCGGTCAGCGAAGAAGATGCGGAACGCATGACCGGCGAGCTGAACGCCATCCTTGGTTTTGTCGAGCAGCTGAACGAGGTCGATGTGTCCGGCGTCGAGCCGATGACCTCGGTGACGCCGATGGAGATGAAGAAGCGCCAGGACGTCGTCACCGACGGCAACAAGGCGGCCGACATCGTCGCCAATGCGCCGGCGACCGAAGAGAATTTTTTCCTCGTGCCGAAGGTCGTGGAGTAGGGCGCCGATGGCAATCGAGATCGCCATCGAGACGCCGCTGCAGGACGATGTGCGCGGGCTGGTCCAGGAACTCAACGAGACCTTGCTCGAACTGACGCCGCCTGAGCATTGCTACCATCTGACGGTCGAGCAGATGGCGGGCCAGGATACGACCGTTTTCATCGCTCGCGACGACGGCATCGCCATCGGTTGTGGGGCGCTGAAACGCCATGGCGACGCTATCGGCGAGGTCAAGCGCATGTACACGAGGCCTTCGCATCGCGGCCGCAAGATCGGCGCCAGGATCGTCGAACGGGTCGAGGCGCTGGCGAGGCAGGAAGGACTGACGCGGCTGGTGCTGGAGACGGGCGATCGCCATCCCGCGGCCTGGGCCGTCTACGAACGTGCCGGGTTCTCGCGCTGCGGCCCGGTGCTGGATTATCCCGATTCCGAGTGGTCGGTATTTTACGAAAAGAGCCTTTGATGAGCGATCTGACCCGACTGACGATTTCGCAGGCCCGCGCCAAGCTGCGCGGCAAGGAAATCACCGCGACCGAGATCACCGAGGCCTATCTCTCGGCAATCGATCGCGCCAATCCGGCGCTCAATGCCTACGTCGCGGTGACTGGCGACAAGGCACGCGACATGGCCAAGGCGTCCGATGCCAGGCTGGTCAAGGGCGAGGGCGGCGCGCTGGAAGGCATTCCGCTGGGGATCAAGGATCTGTTCGGCACCGAAGGCGTTCATACCCAGGCCTGCAGCCATGTACTCGACGGCTTCAAGCCGCGCTACGAATCAACTGTCACCGCCAATCTGTGGGCCGACGGCGCGGTGATGCTCGGCAAGCTCAACATGGATGAGTTCGCCATGGGTTCGTCCAACGAGACATCCTATTATGGCCCGGTCATAAACCCTTGGCGACGTTCGCGCCTCGACACGGTGGTAATGCCGACGACGCATCAGGGCGATGGCGGCTTCGTATCTGCCGGCGGCACGAAAACCCAGCGCAGCCTGGACAATGCGCAACTGGTGCCGGGCGGCTCTTCCGGTGGTTCGGCGACCGCCGTCTCGGCCTTCCTGTGCGCCGGCGCCACGGCCACGGACACTGGCGGTTCCATCCGTCAGCCGGCCGCGTTCACCGGAACCGTCGGCATCAAGCCGACCTATGGCCGCTGCTCACGCTGGGGCATCGTCGCGTTCGCCTCGTCTCTCGACCAGGCCGGACCGATCGCGCGCGACGTGCGCGACGCCGCGATCCTGCTCAGGTCGATGGCCTCCGTCGATCCGAAGGACACGACCTCGGTCGACCGGCCGGTGCCCGACTATGAGGCGGCGATCGGCAAGCCGATCAAGGGCATGAAGGTCGGCATTCCCAAGGAATACCGCGTCGACGGCATGCCCGAGGAGATCGAGGCGCTGTGGCAGAAGGGCATTGCCTGGCTCAAGGATGCCGGCGCCGAGATCGTCGACATTTCCCTGCCGCACACCAAATACGCGCTGCCGGCCTACTACATCGTGGCGCCCGCGGAAGCTTCATCGAACCTCGCGCGCTATGACGGCGTCCGCTACGGCTTGCGCGTGCCAGGCAAGAACATTGTCGAGATGTATGAGAAGACCCGCGCTGCCGGTTTCGGCCGTGAGGTCAAGCGCCGTATCATGATCGGCACCTATGTGCTGTCGGCCGGCTACTATGACGCTTACTATCTGCAGGCTCAGAAGGTCCGCAACCTGATCAAGCGCGACTTCGAAAACGTCTTCGCCGCCGGCGTGGACGTCATCCTGACCCCGGCGACCCCGTCGGCTGCCTTCGGCATTGCCGACGAGGACATGGCCGCCGACCCGGTCAAGATGTACCTCAACGACATTTTCACGGTCACCGTGAACATGGCCGGTCTGCCGGGCATCGCCGTGCCGGCCGGTCTCGATCCCAAGGGCCTGCCACTTGGCCTGCAGCTCATCGGCAGGCCGTTCGAGGAAGAAACGCTGTTCCAGACCGCCGCCGTCATCGAGCAGGCGGCCGGCACATTCCAGCCGGAAAAGTGGTGGTAAGGGTATCGCTCGTCCAGCGCGTAAAAGGATGCGCCGCGTCGTGATGGGGTGAGCGATGTTCTTCCTTCTTTCCAAGGTCTTCTGGTTCTTCATCCAGCCGCTCAACCTGACGATCTTCCTGCTTCTGGCGGGGTTGATCGCCGCAACGATCGGCCGGCGGCGGCTGGCGGTCACCGGCAGCGTGCTTGGTTTTCTGATCCTTGCGCTCTCGACCTGGACGTCGCTTGGGGCGATGATGCTCAACCCGCTGGAAGAACGCTTTCCGCGCCCGCCATTGCCGCAAAAGGTCGACGGCATCATCGTGCTGGGCGGCGGCTTCGAGGGCGCCATCAACTTGGCGCGTGGCGGCTATGAATTGGGCAGCAGCGGCGACCGCATGGTCGAGACCGCAATCCTCGCCCGACGCTTCCCCGAAGCCAAGGTGGTTGTATCGGGTGGACACGGCTCGTTTTTCATCGACGCCGAGGGAGACGCCGACACCGCGTCCCGCCTGCTCGTCCCGCTGGGTGTATCGGCCGATCGTCTTGTCCTCGAGGACAAGTCCCGCAACACCTACGAAAATGCGGTCTTCAGCCGCAAACTCGTCGAACCGAAGTCGGGCGAGACCTGGCTGCTGGTGACCTCCGCCTTCCACATGCCAAGGGCCAAGGCGCTGTTCGACAAGGCTGGGTTTCCAACCGTTCCATGGCCGGTCGACTATCACACTTCCGGCAAGGAAGGTGTCGGCTTGTTTCGCGACAATCCGATCGATTCCGTGCAGAACACCACCATAGCGCTCCGCGAATGGATCGGGCTTGTCGCCTATTGGCTTTCGGGCCGCATCGATCAGCCGTTTCCGGCGCCGGGCGGCTGACCGATGACGGCGCGCCGCGCCGCCGAGAAGAACTGGCGGCGCACCAGCACGGCCAGCAACAGAAGTGTCGACAGCATAAACACCACCGGGTCGACGAACCAGCCGAGATAGCCGATCGAGAAGAACACGCCACGCAGGCCCGAGTTGAAATGCTTGCCGGCCAGCATGTTCATCTGCGCCGCGCGCCACACCGCCGTTTCGGTGACCGGATTGCGTGAGGCTTCGCCATGCGGGATCGGCACCGCGCCGATCAGGATCGAGCAGTAGTTGAACAGCCGGTAGGCCCAGCCGAATTTGAAGAAGGAAAAGGCGAGGATCAGCACCAGTCCCAGCACCTTGATCTGGAAGGCCGGGCGCGACGGCGCTCCGCCGAGCGGCAGGTTGCTCAGCACCTCAAGCACCCGGTCGGACGCGCCAAGCAAGGCAAAGCAGCCGCCGAGCGCGATCAGGGAACTGGAGGCGAAGAAGGCGGTTCCCTGCTGCAGGCCGCTCATGATGGCGGTGTCGACGATACGGATTTCGCGTTCGGCCATGGTGCGCATCCAGGCTTCGCGTTGTGCATTCATCGCCGTCGTCAGCGACATTCGGCTGACCAGCTTGCCGTCGGAGGCGAGCGTGTGCAGCAGCCACGCGATCAGGAAGAACGCCAGCGCCCCGAAATCAGCCATCGAAAGATAGAAGGAATCGCCCATGGGCTGAATTTATCACATCCAGCACGGTCGCTTCGATGCGGGCTCACGTGATCGACGGCAATGTCGCTGCCGGAGCAAACAAGGTCGGCAGGTGCTGCGCCGCGATTGCCAAAAGAGCGGAAACATCCGGGGAATTCCTATATCTGTATGTAGTCCTCGACGTGCCCCAGGAGACAGCGTGTTCCTTTCGGTTTTCGACCTGTTCAAGATCGGCATCGGCCCCTCCAGCTCTCACACGATGGGGCCGATGACTGCCGCGCGGCGGTTTCTCGACGAAGTCGCGGGGGACGACTGGCCGCGGCCCGCCGGCGCCAAGGTCGCCCGCATCGGGGCCAGCCTGCATGGCTCGCTCGCCTATACCGGAATCGGCCATGGCAGCGACCGCGCCGTTATCCTCGGCCTTGCCGGCCAGACGCCGCAAACGGTCGATCCCGATCAGGCCGACGGCATTGTCGGCCGCATCACCGCCGACAGGGTGATTTCACCGCCCGGTCACCCGTCCTACAATTTCGACCCGGCCACGGATCTGGTGCTCGACCGCAAGACGCCGCTCACGGGGCACGCCAACGGCATGGCGTTCTATGCCTACGATGCCGGCGGCCGTCTGCTTCTCAAGCGCATCTACTATTCGATCGGCGGCGGCTTCGTGGTCTCGGAAGAAGAATTGCAGCGGATGAAGGCCAAGGGGTCGGTGACGACAGAAGGCAAGAAAGTGCCTTATCCCTTCAAGAACGCGGTCGAGATGCTGAAGATGGCGGCCAAGAGCGGCCTTTCCGTCGCCGAGATGAAGCGCGTCAACGAGGAGACGCAGATGTCGCGCGAGGAGCTCGATGCCGGCCTCGACGCGATCTGGAGCGCGATGAAGGGCTGCATCGACCGTGGCCTGTCGCAGGACGGCATCATGCCTGGTGGGCTGAAGGTGCGGCGCCGCGCCCGGCAGCTCCACGACAAGCTGCAGGAACAGTGGCAACAGAACCGGCCAAATCCGCTGCTTGCCAATGACTGGCTGTCGATCTACGCGATGGCGGTCAACGAGGAGAATGCGGCGGGCGGGCGCGTCGTCACCGCGCCGACCAATGGCGCAGCCGGCACGCTGCCGGCGGTGCTTCGCTACTGGCTGCATTTCCATCCCGAGGCCGACCAGCCGAGCATCCGCGACTTCCTGCTGACGGCAGCGGCCGTCGGCGGCATCATCAAGACCAATGCGTCGATCTCGGGCGCCGAGGTCGGATGCCAGGGCGAGGTCGGTTCCGCCTCGGCAATGGCAGCGGCCGGCCTGTGCGCGGTCATGGGCGGTACGCCCATGCAGGTGGAAAATGCGGCCGAAATCGCGCTCGAACATCATCTCGGCATGACCTGCGATCCGGTCGGCGGGCTGGTGCAGGTTCCGTGCATCGAGCGCAATGCTCTCGGCGCGGTCAAGGCGGTGACCGCCGCCTCATTGGCGATCAAGGGCGACGGCGTTCACTTCGTGCCGCTCGACTCGGCGATCGAGACGATGCGCCAGACAGGCCTCGACATGAACGAGAAGTACAAAGAAACCAGCCTCGGCGGGCTCGCCGTCAATGTCGTGGAGTGCTGAAGGCGCTTGGCACTGTGGAGAAGTTCGTCAGGCCGTTGACGTGTCGGCGCTCCGGACTAACCTTAGCGAATGGCTCTCAATCTCCTAAAACTGTGCGTCGGCTGCGACAGCGTCGAGGATCTCGAGGAATGGATCGAGTTCCGTCTCGACGAACGGCGCCGGGCCGGTGAACCGGCCGAACACTGGCACACCACGCGCATGGTGCCGACGCGCGGCGCCGAGATCACCGATGGCGGTTCACTCTACTGGGTGATCAAGGGCAACGTGCAGTGCCGCCAGCTGATCACTGAAATCCGGCCGTTCACCGACGATGAGGGCATCGGCCGCTGCCATTTGATGCTCGATCCGCAAGTCGTGCGCACCGACTGGCAGCCACGGCGGGCTTTCCAGGGCTGGCGCTACCTGAAACCTTCGGACGCGCCACTCGATCTCGGCAAGGGCAAGGCCGGGCTGGTCGAGATGCCGCCGAAACTCAGACGCGAGCTTGCCGACCTCGGCTTGCTGTAGATCTCCGCGCACAAGCGTTGCCTGTCCGGGCGCTGGCCGTTTCTGGCCCTCAATCTTGCCTCGCACTGGACTTGCAAGCGGAGCCACAACGCCACATCTTGAAATTCATGCGCGATCAAAAGCTGTCGAACTCGACGAAAGCCGCGGCGTTCGCCGGGCCGGCCTACATGGCGGCCTCTTCCCGCCCGAGGGAAGGCCATCATTCCGGCGCAGAAAAAGTGGTTGATGACATCACGCGGCTGTCCGGGCGGACAGGTTACTCGCGGGGCGGTAGGAAATGTTAGGCGCAATTATCGTTCTGGTCGTACTGCTGCTGGTGCTCCTGACCGTAGTCTCGGCCTTCCTTCGGGCCGACCCCGCCCGGCTTGCGAGCGGGACGAGAACACTGGCTCCGGTCCTGCTGGCGCTGGCGGGCGGCGCGGTGCTTCTGGTCGGTCGAAGCGGAATCGGCGGCGTCATCCTGTTCGGGGCAATCGGCTGGTATGCCGCCATGCACGCGAACCGACCCAAGGTCAGTTCGGCGTCGGGAAAACGCTCAACGGTGCGGACGGCAGCACTCGAGATGGAGTTGGATCACAATACGGGCGGCCTTGAAGGACTGGTTCTGGCCGGCCGCCACGACGGCAAGATGCTTGGCGCGATGGGCGTTGCGGAGCTGCAGCATCTCTACCGCGAACTCTCCGGCGATGCGGAGAGTCGCCAACTGCTAGAGACGTATCTTGACGGCAGATTTCCCGTCTGGCGCAAAAACACTGAGACGAACGGTGGCGAAGGGCTGGGTGTTGCGCCAGGTCCGGGCTCCATGACTAAGGAGGAGGCCTACAAGGTCCTTGGTCTTGAAGCGGGGGCCGCCGCGGCGGATGTCCGCAAGGCGCACCGCCGCCTGATGCAGCGCCTGCACCCCGATGTCGGCGGCACGTCTTTCCTGGCGGCGCGAATTAACGAAGCCAAGGACGTCTTGCTCTCCAATCACAACTAGTTCTCCTTCGACGCAGGAATTTTCCGGGAGATCGCTTCCACGCCGTCCTATTGCTGGACGGCGTAGCACTCGATTTTCTTCTTCTTCAAAGCAGTGCAGGCCTTCCAGGCGGCGTCCTTCGATCCGAAACCGCCGAAACGGGCGCGGTAATAGGTGACTCCGTCCTTGTCGAAGGCGACGGTGAAGCCGGCGGCATCCGCCAGCACCTTGGGCGCCTGCTTGGTGGTCTTGTCGAGGAATGCCTGGGCTTCCGACTGTTTAGGCGACGATGCGACCTGGATGGCCCAGCCCGACGGTACCGACGCCGTGTTGACCGGGTCGACAGCTGGTGTCGGTTCGGCATAGGCGGCCACGACCTGCGCCGTAGCGACCTTGGGGGCAGCGACGATGACGGTCTTTACCTTCTTTGCCGGGGCTACCAGTTTGGGTGCCTCGGCCTGAGCGGTATCCTCGTCCTCGCTGTCGCCCTGGGCAACGGCTGCGTCGTCGGCGACAGAGGTGTCGTCTTCAGCGACGGCTACCGGCTTTTCATCCGGGGTCGGCGCGTCGTGCTTGGGCAGGAGAACCTTGGCAAGTGCCTTGATCGGATTGTTGCTGTCAGCCTTGGCAACCAGATCGCCACCACCGCGGGTCGATGCCCTCGGCAGATAGGTGTTGATCAGGCTTGCCATCTGGTTGTCGCGGCTGCCGCCCGACGTCCCGCCCATGACAACGGCGACGAGCCGGCGGTTGCCGTCGGAGACGGACGAGACGAGATTGAAACCGGAGGCACGGGTGTAGCCGGTTTTGATGCCGTCGACGCCCTTAATGCGTCCGAGCAGTCGGTTATGGCCGTTGATGCGCTGGCGGCCGTAGAGAAAGGAGCGCTGCGAGAAATAGCCATAGTACTGGGGGAAATGCTCCCGCAGTGCGATGCCCAGCGTGGCCATGTCGCGCGCGGTGGTGAACTGGCCAGGATCAGGCAGGCCGTTGGCGTTGCGGAAGACGGTGCCGTTCATGCCGAGCTGCCGCGCCTTGGCGGTCATCATGCGCGCAAAGGTGGCTTCATCACCGCCAAGCATTTCGCCGAGCGCCGTGGCCGAATCATTCGCCGACTTGGTGACAATCGACAGGATCGCGGTCTCGACCGTTACCGAACCGCCCGGCTTCACGCCGAGTTTCGTCGGCGCCTCGGCGGAGGCATGGGCCGAAAACACCACCGGCGAGTTTTTGCCGATCTTGCCCTTCGCCATAGCTTCGAAGGTCAGATAGAGCGTCATCATCTTGGTCAGCGACGCCGGATAGCGCCTGCCGTTGGCATCCGCGGAGTACAGCACCTTGCCCGTCTTGGCGTCCACGACAATGGCCGCCTGGCGCGCGGCCAGCGACGAGGCGACGTCGGCGCAAACGAATGTCATCGCCAAGGCGAGGGCCATGATCGCTTTGAGGGGGGAGGTGGATTTGGAAACGATGCCCAACAACGCCTGACGCACTGATATTTCCCTTGAATTCTTCGTTGCGTTGGAGGCGGCAAAGGGTCCTGCCTCACTTCCAGCCAAGCTAGCGGGGCAGCGTTACCAATCCGTTTATGGTAACCGCCGCGTTCACCATTTTCTTCGGGCTTGAAACTCACTTTATTTGATTTTTAGCCATTGCCTGCGCAGGCAAGCCTCCACGCAGGCCAAATATTGACTTTTGTGCGTCGCACAATATATTGAGTGCATTGCACAAGGGCGCCCCGAAGAAGGACGTCTCAACCGTCAAGGGAATCGTGAAATGACCCAGACCTATGAGGACTTCAGCAAATACGGCAAGGAATTCGCCGATACCGGATTGAAGAGCTTCGCTTCGCTCTCCAAGGGTGCGCAGGCGATCGCGACCGAAGCCGGTGAATATACCAAGAAGAGTTTCGAAGCCGGCAGCGCCGCTGCCGAAAAGCTGTTTTCGGCCAAGTCGCTGGAAAAGGCGATCGAGATCCACACAGACTACGCCAAGCAGTCCTACGAGGCGTTCGTCGCCGAGGCCACCAAGATTGGCGATCTCTATGCCGAACTCGCCAAGGAAGCTTACAAGCCGTTCGAATCGATCGTTGCCAAGGCGAAGTAATTTTCGCCCGACAGTCGCAACTCCGGCCCTTTGGGTCTGGGACAACCCGGTCGCGGAAGCGCGGCCGGGTTTTTTCATGCCAATTTCCCCTCCGGAGCGGCGTAGCGCTTCACGATTGCGAAAATCCGCGAAGTTTGGTCACCTAGCCATATTGTCAGCTAACCAGAAGGGCTTAAAATCGTCCATCGAACACCTACATGTCGAACTCGCATGAGGATTCGAAGAGGCAGGATTACGTGACGATCGGTTTGACTGCCACGAAACAAGTGGCGCGGATGCAAAACGGCGGCGGCGACGGCAATGAGGCCGGCCGCGGGACGGCCGTGATCACGCGCACCAAAACCAAGACCAAGAAGCCCAGCCTTTACCGGGTCCTCATCCTCAACGACGACTACACTCCGATGGAGTTCGTGGTTCACGTTCTGGAGCGTTTTTTCCAGAAGGACCGCGAAGCCGCCACACGCATCATGCTCCATGTTCACAATCATGGAGTGGGCGAGTGCGGGGTCTATACTTTCGAGGTGGCCGAGACCAAAGTGTCTCAGGTCATGGATTTCGCCCGACAGAATCAGCATCCGCTGCAATGCGTGATGGAGAAGAAGTGAGGTAACATGCCGGCTTTCTCCCAAGGCCTGGAAAAGGCGCTTCACCAGGCGCTGACGCTCGCCAATGAGCGGCACCATGAATACGCAACCCTGGAACATCTGCTGCTCGCGCTGATCGACGACACCGAGGCGGCCGCCGTCATGCGCGCCTGCAACGTCGATCTCGACGAGCTGAAGCACACTGTTCTCACCTATATCGACACAGAGCTCGACAACCTCGTCACCGGATACGACGAGGACTCCAAGCCGACCGCTGGGTTCCAGCGCGTGATCCAGCGCGCGGTCATCCATGTGCAGTCGTCGGGCCGCGAGGAAGTGTCGGGCGCCAACGTGCTCGTCGCCATCTTCGCCGAGCGCGAGAGCCACGCCGCCTATTTCCTGCAGGAACAGCAGATGACCCGCTACGACGCGGTCAACTACATCTCGCACGGCATCGCCAAGCGCCCGGGCGCATCGGAGACGCGCTCGCCGCGCGGCGCCGATGACGAGCAGGGCGGCCAGAACGGCGCCGAGCCGCAAGAAGAAGGCGGCAAGAAGAAGCAGCAGCAGGACGCGCTGACCGCCTACTGCGTCAACCTCAACAACAAGGCCAAGGCCGGCAAGATCGATCCGTTGATCGGCCGCGAGTCGGAAATCAACCGCACCATCCAGGTGCTGTGCCGCCGGTCCAAGAACAACCCGCTCTACGTCGGCGACCCCGGCGTCGGCAAGACCGCGATCGCCGAGGGCCTGGCCAAGCGCATCGTCGAGGGCGACGTTCCCGAAGTGCTGCACAACGCCACCATCTTCGCGCTCGACATGGGCACGCTGCTGGCCGGCACGCGCTATCGCGGCGATTTCGAGGAGCGGCTGAAGCAAGTCGTCAAGGAGCTCGAGGATTATCCGGGCGCCGTGCTGTTCATCGACGAGATCCATACGGTGATCGGCGCCGGTGCCACGTCGGGCGGCGCAATGGACGCGTCCAACCTGTTGAAGCCGGCTTTGTCGTCGGGTGCGATCCGCTGCATCGGCTCGACCACCTACAAGGAATTCCGCCAGTTCTTCGAGAAGGATCGCGCTCTCGTGCGGCGCTTCCAGAAGATCGACGTCAACGAGCCGACCATCGAGGACGCCATCGAGATCATGAAGGGGCTGAAGCCCTATTTCGAGGAATTCCACAAGGTCCGCTACACGAGCGAAGCCATCAAGGCCTCGGTCGAGCTGTCGGCGCGCTACATCAACGACCGCAAGCTGCCGGACAAGGCGATCGACGTGATCGACGAGACCGGTGCCTCGCAGATGCTGGTGCCGGAAGCCAAGCGCAAGAAGACCATCGGCATCAAGGAGATAGAAGCCACGATCGCCACCATGGCGCGTATCCCGCCGAAGACGGTTTCGGCCGATGACGAGAAAGTGCTGCAAGGCCTCGACATCGAACTGAAGCGTGTCGTGTATGGTCAGGACACCGCCATTACCGCGCTGACCTCGGCGATCAAGCTGGCCCGTGCCGGCCTGCGCGAACCGGAGAAGCCGATCGGCTCCTACCTGTTCTCAGGCCCGACCGGCGTCGGCAAGACCGAAGTCGCCAAGCAACTCGCCGCCTCGCTCGGTGTCGAGCTGATCCGCTTCGACATGTCGGAATACATGGAACGCCATACCGTTTCACGGCTGATCGGCGCGCCTCCCGGCTATGTCGGCTTCGACCAGGGCGGCCTGTTGACCGACGGTGTCGACCAGCATCCGCACTGCGTGCTGTTGCTGGATGAGGTCGAGAAGGCACATCCGGACCTGTTCAACATCCTGTTGCAGGTGATGGATCACGGCAAGCTGACCGATCACAACGGCAAGCAGATCGACTTCCGCAATGTAATCCTGATCATGACCACCAATGCGGGTGCATCGGATGCACAGCGCGCGGCGATCGGTTTCGGTTCGACCAAGCGCGAAGGCGACGATGTCGAGGCGATCAATCGGCTGTTCACGCCGGAGTTCCGCAACCGTCTCGATGCGATCATCCCGTTCGGCTCGCTGCCGGTGCCGGTGATCCACCAGGTGGTGCAGAAGTTCGTCATGCAGCTGGAGGCCCAGCTCTCCGAGCGCGGCGTCACCTTCGACCTGTCGCCGGACGCGATCGCCTGGCTCGCCGACAAGGGCTATGACGAGCGCATGGGCGCGCGGCCGCTCGGTCGCGTCATCCAGGAGCACATCAAGAAGCCTTTGGCCGACGAGGTGCTGTTCGGCAAGCTGAAGAAGGGCGGCACGGTGCGCGTCACCGTCGAGAAGAAGGAAACCGGCGAGACCGGCCTGAAGCTCGAGTCGCTGGCCGACGAGGCGCCGGTGCAGCCGAAGAAGGAAGAGCCGGAAGACGCGCCCAAGCCAAGGAAGGCGGTGGCCAAGAAGCCTGCCGCGAAGAAGGTCGTGGCGCAGAAGCCGGAGCCCAAGGGCAAGGATGGCGGCAAGCGCAGCCTTGTACCGCAACTGCCAAGAAAGAACTGATCATTTCGCAGTCGAGAAAAGCCCCGGAAACGGGGCTTTTTTCATTTGAACAATGGGGTGCCATGGCCGGCCAGATCATCATCCTCAACGGCGCGCCGCGATCGGGAAAGTCGAGCATCGCCCGAGCCATTCAGGAAAGCTTCGATGACCCGTGGATGACTCTGGGCGTCGACAGCTATGAGCGGATCACACCGCCGCAACTTCGCCCGGGAATAGGGTTGCGCCCTGGCGGTGAGCGACCCGACCTCGAAGTTTTTGTGCCGCGTTTGTACGCTGCCCTCTACGAATCGATCGCGGCCCACAGCCGGCTGGGCCTGAATGTCGTGACGGATGTCGGCCATCACGATGCGTACTCGAAGCCCCTCAACTGCCTGATCGATTGTGCGCGCCGGCTCGCCGGTCTGCCGGTGCTGTTTGTCGGCGTTCGCTGTCCAATTGAAATCATTATGGAAAGGCGAGCCGCCAGCGAGGCGGGCAGGGGTTATGTCACCGGCTCGCCGGTCGATCCCGTGCCTTCGCCGGTGCGGCTGTGGCAGGATGAGGTACACCGGCCCGGCGTATACGATCTTGAGGTCGACACTTCGTTGCTGAGCCCGGTGCAGTGCGCGGATGCGATCCGCGAACGGCTTCGATCGGGGGCGGCGCACCCGACAGCCTTTCAGAGGCTTGTGGATGCGCCACCCGCAACCCACCCGCGTTCCTGACTATACCGACGCGGCTTCCGGCCGGGCCAAAGGAAGATCGCTCGCGAAACGCGAAGCAATCGTCGTCCGGGACAATATCACGCCGGTGACTTTCCAGATGGCGACCGAGATCAGTATGCCAGCGTAACCGTCCGGGGCGTAGTGCCATCCAAGAACCACGGAGCCGAGCATGATGATCGCCGCGAATATCCACAGTACGACGCCAAGCCGTGGAGACAGACTCGTTACATACAGCGCAAAAAGCACGGATGAAGCGACGTGAATGGAAGGGAAAGCCGATATGCCCATGGTTCCTGAAGACAGACCCTCATAGCCGTTCCACAACCGCTCCTGCAGGGACAGGGCCCAAACCGGATACTGGCTATTCGCCGACTGAAGTGCGTCCATCAACGGTTGATAGAGATCGCCAAACCCCAACCTTGCAAAGTAGCAGGGGCCGGCGGATGAGAATATCAAGGCAACGAAGAAGCCGCCGATCAGCCAGAGCAGCATGAAGCTGAGCAGGAACTGATGACGCAGAAGAGTATCGCGGGTCGCCACGACACTTGAAAAGACAGTCACGATCAGCACCGCGAACCAAAAATTATAGCAGAAATTGAGAAGACGGATGGCTAGCGGGCTTTCAATAATCCACCAAAGCCATTGGTAAGAAGCGCGCCCGAAATGCAGCTTGGTGCTGAAGTGTGCGATGGCCTGGTCCCAGGAGAAAGGCGCCAGTACGGCGATCGCGCCCTTCAGCACTGAGAAACCCGAAACAAAAATCACGATCGCGGCAAGGCCGTTCACGCCATTGGCAATACGGTTTCTATCGGCCAGCAATTGCCGGAAGGAAACCAGCAAATGGCTGGCCGGCGATCTTGCGCGATGGACAAACGCCAGTTGAAGCAGCCGGAAGACTGCATATACACATCCAAGAATCCAGAAATAGACCACCAGATAAAAGGCATATTCGTAAAGCAACGCGAAATCCGGCAGATTCCCGACCCGGGCACCAACCGCAAAGCCCAATCCCAGAGTAAACAGCGCAACCGCATGAATAATACGGTGCCGAAGAAACGATTCGACCAAGATTTTTGAAAAAGCGGCCTCACCATTGGCCCCGGATCGCCGGCTCAAATATTCGAAAGTATCTTGCAATGCATGTCCCTCGCGCACGAAAAATGCCTCGCAAGGGCTTGCTGGAATATTAAGAATGCCGCCGCCTGGTGATGTCCCAGCCGCCGCGATGATCGCTCGGTTTACAAAGACTTAAGATTTGGCCGACAGGGCGGCGCGGATCTTTTCGGCGTTCTCAGCCAGCACCTCGGGCTTTTCCATTGCGCCGGTATGTGGCTTCAGGGGGATGCCGTCGAAGCGCGGGATGACATGCACATGAAGGTGGTAGACGGTCTGCCCGGAGGCCGGTTCGTTGAACTGCAGGATGGTGACCCCATCGGCGTCGAGGGCCTTCTTCACGGCCAGCGCCACTTTCTGTACGACCGTGAAAAGCGGGCCGAAGGTCGATGGGGCGGCGTCGAGCAGATTGCGCGACGGCGTCTTTGGCACCACCAGCGTGTGGCCCGGCCCCTGCGGCATCACATCCATGAAGGCCACGACCGCATCGTCTTCGTAAACGCGGTGCGAAGGAATTTCGCCGCGCAGGATCTTGGCGAAGATGTTGTCGGTGTCATAGGCGGTTTGGGCCATGGCGAACGCTCCGGATTTGTACCTCGCCATCCCGTGTAGCGAAGCTGTCCCGTAGCGACAAGACGATGTGGCGCGCGATCAGGCGAGATCGACCATGCCAAGGCCTGCCTATTCCTCCAGATCCTTGCGGAACGGGGTATGCTCTTCCAGATACTCGCCCATCCGCTCGACTTCGCGCCGCTCGCGCCTGAGATAGTCGGCGACCGCGTTGCGCAAGCCAGGATGCGAAATGTAGTGGGCGGAATGCATTGTAACCGGCCTGTAGCCGCGCGCCAGCTTATGCTCTCCCTGCGCGCCAGCCTCGACCACCTTCAGCTTGCGTTCGATGGCGAAATCGATGGCCTGGTGGTAGCAGACCTCGAAATGCAGGAAGGGGTGATCCTCGATGCAACCCCAGTTGCGGCCATAGAGCGCGTCGGAGCCGATGAAGTTGATGGCGCCAGCAATGTAGCGCCCGTTGCGCTTGGCCATCACCAGCAGGATATCGTCCGCCATGCGTTCGCCGATCAGCGAGAAGAACTGGCGGTTCAGATAGGGGCGGCCCCATTTGCGGCTGCCGGTGTCCATGTAGAAAGCGAAGAAGTCGTCCCAGGCTTTCTCGGTCAGGTCCTTGCCGGTCAGCCAGTCGATGGTGATGCCATCGGCAAGCGCTTCGCGCCGTTCCTTCTTCATCGCCTTGCGCTTGCGCGAGGCAAGTGTGGCGAGAAAGTCGTCGTAAGTCGAAAAGCCTTCGTTGAAGAAGTGGAACTGCTGGTCGGTGCGATGCAGGAAGCCCGCGGCCTCAAGCGTCGCGACGTCGCTTTCCTGCGCGAAGGTGACATGGGCCGAGGATACGCCGAGCTTGTCGGTCACCATTTTGAGGCCGGCGGCGAGCCCGGCCTTGACCGCGTCGGGATCCTCGCCTTTGCCGACCAGCAGCCGAGGGCCGGTGACAGGCGTGAACGGCACGGCGCATTGCAGTTTCGGGTAGTAGCGGCCACCGGCGCGCTCGAAGGCATCCGACCAGCCGTGGTCGAATACATATTCGCCCTGGCTGTGCGACTTGAGATAGCAAGGGACCGCACCCAGCAGCCTGCCTTGCGCGGTCTCCAGCCGCAAGTGATGTCCTTGCCAGCCGGTGCGCCGCACGGCGCAGCCGGAATCTTCCAGTGCGCTCAAGAACGCAAATGAAACGAGGGGGTTATAGCCATTCTCCGCATCGCCGCGCGTGGTGCCGGCAAAGCCGTTCCATTCATCGCAGGTGAAAGCGCCGATGCCGGCGGCGATGCGGATCGAATAGTCCGCGCTTGCTGTTTGTCCGTCGCCGTCGTCACCCTGATCCATGAGGCTTATTTAAGCTCCATCGGGGCCGCTACAAGTCACGTTTCAGACACCCCGTTCAGGCGACGTGCACCAAGTCGGGTTCGAACCCTTCGAATGTCATCTGATCGGCATATCTGAAGGTCAAGTCGATCGCGGGCTGGTCATGGACCGTCCAGGTGATGACAGGCATCTTGAGCTTTTCACGCACGAAGCTGACGAACGGGTTCGGCAAGTCGCCGGCGGCGTAGGAAGTGAAGGAAAGCTCGTGCGCCAGCATGGAAAAATGCGCTTCGATCAGCTTGAGGTCCTTGCCGTAGGCGGTCAGACCAGCGGGAATGCCGGGCGCATGTTTCGGGAAATCACGGATCAGCCAGTGATCGAACGACATGATCGCCGCCTTGCCCTTGTAACGCTTGAGTATCTTGCCGACGTGCGCCACCAGGCCTTCATCGCGGCCGGGAATCCCTTTCAGTTCGACGACCATGGGCACGCGACCGTCGACCAGGTCGAGTGCTTCCTGCAGCGTCGGCAAATGGTCGGACGTGCCGCCAACCTTGAGCGCGGTCAGTTCGGAAGCGCTGCGTTGCCAGACGAAACCATCCTGTCCGGTCAGCCTTTTCAGGTCGTCGTCATGGATGATGATGGGAACGCTATCCGACGACAGATGCACGTCGCATTCGATGGCGTAGCCGCGTTCGGCCGCGGCGGAGAAGGCCGACAGCGTGTTTTCCCACCGCGTCTTGTTCATGTCGTGGAAGCCGCGATGGGCAACCGGCCGGGCAGTCAGCCAGGAGAGGTCGGTCATGTCAGCCTCATTCGACTTCGAAGATCGCTTCGATTTCCACTGCGGCATTAAGCGGCAGGGAGGCGGTGCCGACGGCCGAGCGGGCGTGCTTGCCGCGCTCGCCAAGGGCGGCGACCAGGAAATCAGAGGCGCCGTTGGCGACCAGATGCTGCTCGACAAAGTCAGCCGCGGAGGCGACGAAGACGGTGATCTTCACAAGCTTCCGGATCTTCTCGAGATCGCCGAGCGCGGCTTTGGCCTGTGCCAGAATGTTGATTGCGCAGTAT
Organism: Mesorhizobium loti; assembly: GCF_013170705.1. NCBI lineage: Bacteria > Pseudomonadati > Pseudomonadota > Alphaproteobacteria > Hyphomicrobiales > Phyllobacteriaceae > Mesorhizobium > Mesorhizobium loti. The sequence continues at coordinate 4,520,705 of NZ_CP033334.1, forward strand.
TTTGCCGCGTCCTTGCCGCTTGCCGTGTCGACGTCGCGGCCGAGCAGGCCGCTCGCCTGCAGCTTGCCGTCCTTGAGCGGCAATTGTCCGGCGGTGAACAGCAGACTGCCTGACCTGCAATAGGGCACGTAGTTGGCGGCAGGTGCGGCGGCGACAGGAAGCGCCACGCCGAGATCGCTTAGCCGCTTTTCGATTGTTTCACTCATTGCTTTTCCCTATTGCTGGAAGGCGCCGCGCTGGCCGGGCCGAAATTGCTATTTTTGCCTCGCTTCCGCCACGACTTTTTTTAAGCTGGACCATCTTTCCCTGCGGCCTGCCATCAGCCGCGACGATCGGAGTACCTCATGCGCGCAACGCGCCTTGCATTCCACGCCGCCCTGTTGTCGGCGGTCTTCTCGGTAGGCCCCGCTTTCGCCGTCCCGGCGCTGCAGGCGCACCGCGCCGTGTATGACCTCACCCTCAACAAGGCCTCCGACCGGTCCGGCATAACAGGCATATCAGGTCGCATGGTCTATGAATTCAACGGTTCGGCATGCGAAGGCTATACGGTGAAATTCCGTTTCGTGACCCAGATCGTCACCAACGACAACACGAGACTCACCGACCAGCAGACAACGACTTTCGAGGACGCCGAAGGCAAGACCTTTTCGTTCGTGACCAAATCCTTCGTCGACCAGAACCTCGACAAGGAGGTCAAGGGTATCGCCACGAAAGATGCGAAGGGGCTGAAGGTCGACATCGACAAGCCCGAGAAGAACAGCCTGGAACTCGCCGCCACCCAGTTTCCGACCCAGCATCTGGTCGAACTGATCGGCAAGGCCGAGAAAGGCGAGAACTTCTACCAGACAAACCTGTTCGACGGCTCCGAGGACGCCAACAAGGTGATGACGACCACCGTCGTCGTCGGCAAGAAGACCGAGGCTGACAAGGCCGATCCGGAAGCTCCGGCGCTGGCGAAGCTCGCCACCGACAAATACTGGCCGGTCGACATCGCCTATTTCGATGACAGCGCCCAGAACGGTGAAGAGGTGCCGGAATACCGGATCAGCTTCAAGTTGCATGAGAACGGCATCACCCGCGATCTCACCATGGACTATGGCGACTTCTCGATGACGGGCAAACTGGTCAATCTTTCGCTGTTCGACCAGACAAAGCCTTGCCCGGTATCGAAATAGCCGGGGTGCGCAATTGAGGCGGCCACGGCGGGCTTGATGGCGGTCTACGTCGATGCGGCGATCTGGAAGTGGGCGGGCCATCGCTGGTGCCACCTGATGGCCGACGATACCCACGAGTTGCATCGATTCGCCGCCGAACTGGGCGTCAAGCGCTCGTCCTACCAGGGCCCGCCCAAGACGTCGGCTCCGCACTATGACATAACCGGCCTGGAGCGCGACCGCGCGGTGCGGCTCGGCGCCATCGAATGCAGCCGCGAGGAGATCGTCGCGATCTTCCGGCGCGTGCGGGTGCCCAATGGAAAGGCAAGGCCATGACACCAACGGCATTTCTTGCCTATTGCGCCGCCGTCACGCTCGCCGCCGCCACACCGGGACCCGCGATGTTCGCGGTCATCACCAATGGCGTGTCGCGGGGTTTCCTTCGTGCCTTCATGGCCGGCATTGGGGTCGCCGCCGGCGACGCCGTGCTGGTCACCCTGGCGCTGCTCGGTCTGGTGGCGCTGGCCCAGACCTTCGAATGGATCTTTCTCCTGCTGAAATATGCCGGCGCTGCCTATCTGATCTTTCTCGGGATCAGGATGTGGCGCGCCTCGGCCGCGCAATCGGATGAATCACGGACGGCCGAGGCGAGATTGTCCCGATCCTTCCTCCTTGGCGCATCCATCGCGCTGGGAAACCCGAAGGCAATCCTGTTCCATGCCTCGATCATGCCGCTGATCCTCAACCTCGACACGCTCACCTTTGTCGATGGCCTGCTGGTCGTGGCCGTCGTGATCAGCGTCAATATCCTCACAATGGGTGCCTATGCAGCACTTGCGGGCCGGGCTTCGGGCTGGTTCAGGACACCCAGGCGCATGCGGCTGATGAACCGGTTTGCCGGCAGCGCCATGATCGGCACCGGAGCGCTGATTGCCGCACGCTGAGCGGTAAAGCGCCGACCCGCTTGCGTTTGTCGCACTTCCCCTCTATATGCGCGCTCATTCCACACACGGACTTTGGTGTCTGCCCGGGAGAAATCCGGCTGAAACCTCCGGTGGCGTTCAAGGACCTCGTCCGAAAATGCCTGTGTCCGTGGAGGCTAACCGGAAAGGAAAATAAGAATGGCTCTGCCTGATTTCAGCATGCGCCAGCTTTTGGAAGCTGGCATTCACTTCGGCCACCAGACCCACCGCTGGAATCCGAAGATGGCGCCCTACATCTATGGCGCCCGCAACAACATCCACATCATCGACCTCTCGCAGACGGTGCCCTTGCTGCACCAGGCGCTGAAGCAGGTCTCCGACACCGTAGCCAAGGGCGGCCGCGTGCTGTTCGTCGGCACCAAGCGCCAGGCGTCCGACATCGTTGCCGATGCGGCTCAGCGTTCGGCCCAGTACTATGTCAACTCGCGTTGGCTCGGCGGCATGCTGACCAACTGGAAGACGATCTCGAATTCGATCCAGCGCCTGCGCAAGCTCGACGAGATGCTGGCCGGCGAGGCCCAGGGCCTTACCAAGAAGGAGCGCCTGAACCTCGATCGCGAGCGCGAGAAGCTGGACAAGGCACTGGGCGGCATCAAGGACATGGGCTCGACGCCCGACCTGATGTTCGTGATCGACACCAACAAGGAAGCGATCGCCATCCTTGAGGCCAAGCGCCTTGGCATCCCGGTCGTCGCCATCATCGATTCGAACTGCGATCCGGACAAGATCGATTTCCCGATCCCCGGCAATGACGATGCGGCCCGCGCCATCCAGCTCTATTGCGACCTGATCGCCAAGGCTGCGATCGACGGCATCGCCCGTCAGCAGGGCGCGCTCGGCGTCGACATCGGCGCTTCGGTTGAAGCTCCGGTCGAGCCGGCGCTCGATCCGGCTCCGGCGTCGGAAGCCCCCGAGGCTTGATAATCGAAGGCCGGCAACGGCCTTCATCTTTCTCATATTCTGGCACGCTAAACAGACGCACCATCGAGTACCGATGGTGCGTCGGTGCATTTAAAACAAAGAGGCGACAATGAGCATTTCGGCTGCACAGGTCAAAGAACTCCGCGACTTGACCGGCGCGGGCATGATGGACTGCAAGGCGGCGTTGAACGAGACCAACGGCAATATGGAAGAGGCCGTCGACTGGCTGCGCAAGAAGGGCATTTCCAAGGCCGACAAGAAGGCCGGCCGCACCGCCGCCGAAGGCCTGATCGGCGTCGACAATGGCGTGCGCGAGGCCGCGGTCGTCGAGGTCAATTCCGAGACCGACTTCGTTGCCCGCAATGCCGCGTTCCAGGAAATCGTCGCCAACGTTGCCAAGGTCGCTCTCGCCTATGGCACGACCGAGGCGGTTGCCGCCGCCAAATATCCGGGTTCGGACAAGTCGGTCACCGACACCATCAAGGACGCTGTCGGCACCATCGGCGAGAACCTGGGCTTCCGCCGCTCGGCCAAGCTGACCGTTCCGCATGGCGCTGTGGCGACCTATGTCCACAACGCGGTTGCCGACGGCCTCGGCAAGCTCGGCGTGCTGGTCGCGATCGAAACCACGGGCAATGAGCATGCGGCCAACGCCTTTGGCCGCCAGGTCGCCATGCACGTCGCCGCCACCAACCCGATGGCGCTGACGGCGGAGCAGATCGACCCGGCCGCGGTCGAGCGCGAGAAGGCGATCTTCTCCGACCAGGCACGTCAGTCCGGCAAGCCGGAAGCGATCATCGAGAAGATGGTAGAAGGCCGCATGCGCAAGTTCTACGAGGAAGTCGTGCTCTTGAAGCAGGCCTTCGTGCTCAATCCCGACATCACCGTCGAGAAGGCCCTGAAGGATGCCGAGAAGGAAATCGGCGCGCCGGCCAAGATCACCGCCTATCTGCGCTTCGCGCTTGGCGAGGGTATCGAGAAGGAAGAGACCGATTTCGCGGCGGAAGTCGCGGCCGCGGTCAAGAAGTAAGCTTCCTACCGCTTTATTCCGACAGTGTTTTTCGGCCTGATGTCCGCATGGATGTCAGGCCGATTTCTTGTGCGGTGTCGATAAACGCCCTCAGCTTCGGCGCCATCGCCGCCCGGCGCGGGAAATAGAGGAACAGGCCAGGCTCCTCGATCGCTGATTGCGGCAGCACCTGCACCAGGCGGCCGGCCGCAAGATCCGCGCGCGCCAGCGGTTCGAACATGTAGGCAAGGCCTACTCCGGCAAGCGCCAGGTCAATCGCGGCGAGCGAATCCGTGACGATGGCCGTTCCGCCGGTCTCCATGACGACATCCTTGCCGTCCTCGGCCAAATCCCAGCGATAGAGCGCGCCGGAGCGAACCAGCCGGTAACCGATGCAATTGTGGTTGGCGAGATCGGCTACGCTGCGCGGGCGGCCACGGCGCTCGATATAGGCGGGAGAGGCGACGATGACGGCCTTGAACGGAGGCGTGAGCCGCACGGCGACCATATCCTGAGCGATCATCTCGCCCAGCCGGATCCCGGCGTCAAAACCTTCGCCGACGATGTCGACCAGCCCCTGATCGGCGAAGACCTCCACCGTGATGTCCGGATAGCGCTCGGCCATGGCGGCGACGACCGGCGTCACCGCCAACGGGATCGCGATGTTGGAGGCATTGATCCTGAGCAGGCCGGACGGCTTGCCCTTGACGCTGCGGATACGATCCATCCGCTCGGCGATATCCTGAAGGGCGGGAGCGGCCGTTTCCACCAATGCCTTGCCGGCCTCGGTGAGCGAAACGCTGCGTGTCGTGCGTGCGAACAGGGGCTGACCGACCCGCTCCTCGACAAGGCGCACCGCATGGCTGACAGCCGACGGACTCATGCCGAGTTCGGCGGCCGCAAGCGCGAAACCTCCGCGCCGGGCAACGGCAACGATGACCGGCAGATGGCTGAGCAGATCCCGATCCATTCATGAATGATATCGCATGGTCCTTGCGAACAATGCAATCTTATCGATGCCAAGGCACCGATCCACATTGTCGCCGAAACATCCGCGATTGGCTGATGGCATTGAGGAGAAGAGACATGAATGCGTTGAAGCACTTAACCTTCGCGGCCGGCATGGCGCTGTCACCGGTCGATGCCGGCGGGGCGGAACCATCCGGCTGGCAAGCGCTCGCGGACGAGCGCGCGGTCATCCGCATCGCCGATGCCATCGACCGCGCCGTCGACGCACAGGACTGGAAACTCGCGCGCAGCTATTTCGCTGATCGGGTTGCCGCCGACTTCAGCAGCCTGTCGGGACAGCCCGCGGCCGTCATCGCGTCCGACGACCTGATCGGCGCCTGGGCCGGCAACCTCAAGGGTTCGAAGACAAGCCTGCACCTGCGCACCAATCACCAGGTCGAACTCGAGGCGGACACGGCGACCGTCCTGTCGAACGGCTATGCCTGGAACCGGATGGAAGGCAATGGCGACCCGCTTTGGGAGGTCTGGGGCACGTATGAGCACAAGCTGACGCGCTCCGCCTCCGGCTGGAAGGTCAACGGCTTCGCCTTCCGCATGACGCATGAGCGCGGCAACCCCTGGGTCAAGGCGACGCCGGGCCAGTGATACCACGGCACTCACCATCAAGCATTGGAAGACGATCATGACCATGACCTATTACACGCTCGGCAGCAGCGGACTCAGGGTCAGCCGGCTGGCGCTGGGCACCATGACGTTCGGCAAGGAATGGGGCTGGGGAGCCGACAGGGACACGGCCCGCGCGATGTTCAACGCCTATGTCGAGGCAGGCGGCAATTTCTTCGACACGGCGGACCTCTACACCGGTGGCACCGCCGAAGCCTGGCTTGGCGAATTCATCGCCGAGCGGGGCTTGCGCGATACCGCGGTGATCGCCAGCAAGTTCACCATGAACATGCAGCCCGGCAATCCCAATGCCGGCGGCAACGGCCGCAAGAACATCATGCGCGCGATAGACGCTTCACTGAAGCGGTTGGGCACCGATTATATAGATCTCTATCTCATGCATGTGTGGGACAGGCTGACGCCGGCCGAAGAAGTCATGCGCACCCTGGATGACCTGGTGCGGGTGGGCAAGGTGCGCCATATCGGCCTGTCCGACGTGCCGGCCTGGTATGCGGGGCGGGCACAGGCGATCGCCGAGTTGCGCGGATATGAACCGGTTTCGGCCCTGCAGCTCGAATACTCCCTCGCCGAACGCTCGATCGAGAATGAGTTCGTGCCATTCGGCATGCGGCATGGCGCCGGCATCATGGTCTGGAGCCCGCTGGCCAGCGGGCTGCTCAGCGGTAAATACCGGCCGGTCCAGGCCGGAAATGCCGGTCGGCTCGACGGGTTTCGCAATTCGACGCATCCGGGCTTCCAGAAATTCACGGAGCACAACTGGGCCATCGTGGCCGAGCTCGAGAAGGTTGCGTCCGAGCTTGGCCGCGGCATGCCGCAGGTCGCGCTCAACTGGGTGGCGACGCAGCCGGGGATCGCCGCCGTCATCCTCGGTGCGACGACGCCCAGCCAGATCAAGGACAATCTTGGCGCGCTGGATTTCAAGATACCGGCAGGGCTTCGCAACCGGCTGGATTCGGTCAGCGCAACGCCGGCGCCGTTTCCCTATTCCTATTTCGGGCCGCAGATACAGGCGCGCGTCACCGGCGGCGCTGCAACGGGAGACAAGCCCCCCGGCTACGCCTCGCCGGTGCTTGTCGAGGGCGAGCCTGCCAGCGTATCCACCGACTGATCGATCGGGCAGGGGTTGCCGTCAATTTGCCGATTGGGCGCCGCGTGACATCGCGGCGCCCTTCGTGTATCGGAACTCGGCATCGCGCCAATGTTCGGGGCGCGGCGCCTGCGCGAGGGCGGCCAGCCCAGGCGCGCCACATGCAAAATGACGAGGACCAGATGACGGTGAAGCCCCTCTACCGACGTGTCTTGTTGAAAGCGTCGGGCGAAGCGTTGATGGGCGAGCAGCATTTCGGCATCGACGTCTCGGTCGTGGATCGCATCGCAGCCGACATCGCCGAGGCCCGCGCGCTGGGCATCGAGGTCGGCGTCGTCATCGGCGGCGGCAATATCTTCCGCGGCGTGGCCGTCGCCTCCAAGGGTGGAGACCGCGTCACCGGCGACCACATGGGCATGCTTGCCACGGTCATCAACTCGCTGGCATTGCGCACCTCGCTGCACAAGATCGGCGTCGATGCCGTGGTGCTGTCGGCGATCGCCATGCCCGAACTTTGCGAGAGTTTTTCGCAACGCCAGGCAGACGCTTACATGAACCAGGGCAGGGTGGTGATCTTTGCCGGCGGCACCGGCAATCCGTTCTTCACCACTGATTCGGCCGCAGCGCTTCGCGCGGCCGAAATTGGCGCCGACGCGCTGTTCAAGGGCACGCAGGTCGACGGTGTCTATTCGGCCGACCCGAAAAAGGACCCGCGTGCGACGCGTTTCGAGCGCATCAGCCATGCCGAAGTCATAAATCGCGGCCTTTCCATCATGGATACTGCTGCGATTGCACTTGCGCGCGAAAACAACATTCCGATAATCGTCTATTCGATCCACGAAAAAGGTGGTTTCGGCGATATTCTGAGGGGCGGCGGCCGCTGCACGGTCGTCGCGGACGATTGATCCGGGGCCTGATCCCTAGAAAAGGGAAACCGGCTTTTCGAAAATCAGGCTCGAACGGGGCCTTGCCCCGAAGCAGTGAACCCGCGGCAGACGGGTCGAGGAGACTAAGATGAGTGGTGAGTACGACGATCTCAAGCGGCGCATGGATGGGGCAATCGCCGCGTTCAAGCATGACCTGGCTTCGCTGCGGACCGGTCGCGCCTCCAGCAATCTGCTCGATGCCATCCAGGTGCAGGCCTACGGCACCACCATGCCGATCAACCAGGTCGCCAACGTTACCGTTCCGGAGCCGCGCATGATCTCGGTGTCGATCTGGGACAAGTCGATGGTTGGAGCCGTCGACCGCGCCATCCGGGAATCCAATCTGGGCTTCAACCCGATCGTCGACGGCACCAATCTCAGGATTCCGCTGCCGGAGCTCAACGAGCAGCGCCGCAAGGAACTGGTCAAGATCTCGCATGGCTACGCCGAGAACGCCCGCGTCGCCGCGCGCCATGTGCGCCGCGACGGCATGGACTTCCTGAAGAAGGCGGAGAAGGACGGCACCATCAGCGAGGACGATCAGCGCAAGCGTTCGGACCAGGTCCAGAAGCTCACAGACGAAACGATCAGCACCATCGATCATCTGCTTTCCGACAAGGAAGCTGAAATCATGCAGGTTTAGGGTTGGCCGCAGGCCGACCCGAGAGCGAGATCATGACAACGCCCGCGCATGTCGCGATCATCATGGATGGAAATGGACGCTGGGCCAAGTCGCGCGGCATGCCGAGGCTCGCTGGTCATCGCGCCGGCGTCGAGGCACTGCGCAAGACGGTGCGCGCGGCACCGGATCTCGGTATCTCCTTCCTGACCGTCTATGCTTTCTCTTCGGAGAACTGGTCGCGGCCGAAGTCCGAAGTCAGCGACCTGATGGGACTGTTGAAGCTTTTCATCCGCCGCGATCTCGCCGAACTCCATCAGAGCGGCGTGCGGGTCAGGATCATCGGCGACAGGGCAGGGCTGCAGGCCGACATCAGAGGGCTGCTCGACGAGGCCGAATCGCTCACCGCCGGCAACGAAGCGCTGACGCTGGTCATCGCCTTCAACTATGGCGGACGCGACGAGATCGTTCGCACGGCGCGCAAGCTTGCTTCGGCCGTGGCGCGCGGCGAGATCGACAGCGAAGCAATTACCGCCGAAAGCTTTGCCGGCTGTCTCGACACGCAAGGCATTCCCGATCCGGAACTGGTCATACGCACCAGCGGCGAGCTTCGCCTGTCCAACTTCCTCTTGTGGCAGGCTGCCTATAGCGAACTCGTGTTCCTGCCTTGCTATTGGCCTGATTTCAGCCGCGAGCACCTCGCCGAGGCCTTGCGCGAATTTGCCGGCCGCGAGCGCCGTTTCGGCGGATTGGGCCAGCAAGACGTCGCGTCGCGACCGGCCGCGGGATGAGCAACCTTCAGCTCCGCGTCATTTCAGCGGTCGTGCTTGCCGTCATCGCCCTTGGCCTGACATGGCTTGGCGGCCTGGCGTTCCGACTGCTGTGCGCAGCCATGGTGGCGATGATCTTTTACGAGTGGACACGCATGTCGCGGCCTGTCACGACCCATGGGCTGGGCTTCCTGCCCGAGGCGCTGGCGGTCGTTTTCATCGGCGCCCTGATTGCCGGGCTTGCCGCGTTCTGGCTGCTGCTGCTAGCCGTGATTCTGATTGCCGTAACGGCGATTGCCGCCCTGGTTCGTCAGACCGGGCAATGGGAGGCAAGCGGCCTTGCCTATGCCAGCGTGTCCGGCCTGTCGCTCGCCCTGCTGCGCGATGGCGACCATGCGGGCCTCGTCGCCATCCTGTTTTTGTTCGCGGTTGTCTGGGCGACCGACATTTTTGCCTATTTCGTCGGGCGCGCCGTCGGCGGTCCCAAACTTGCGCCGTCGATTTCGCCCGGAAAGACCCGCAGCGGTGCGCTTGGCGGTGCTGTGGGTGGTGTCGTTGCCGGGGTTGTGCTGGCCGCCGCCGCTGGTGCCGGGAACCTGGCGCTGCTCGGCCTTGTGGCGCTCGTGCTTTCAATTGTAGCCCAGGCCGGTGACCTGTTCGAATCCTGGGTCAAGCGGCGGCATGGCCGCAAGGATTCGGGTGTGCTCATTCCCGGGCATGGCGGCGTGATGGACCGTGTCGACGGGCTTGTCGCGGCCGCTCTCGCCCTGTACGTCATTGGCTGGATTTCGGCGGGCGCCGATCATCCGGCACAGGGGCTGTTTCCGATTTGAATGATGCCGTTCCACGATCTGGTGCGGGCGCGCCTTGGATTCGCCTGGATTGATGTCACAGTCACGGCGCAACTGCGGAAGAATTTGAGGACCTGAATTGAACGAGATTCTTCACGCGATTTTCAGCACGGAAGGCTTCTTTCTCGGCACGCTCGTGCCGTTTCTCTTCGTTCTAACCGTGGTGGTGTTCGTCCACGAAATGGGCCACTACCTCGTCGGCCGCTGGTGCGGCATCGGGGTCAAGGCCTTTTCGATCGGCTTCGGTCCCGAAATCATCGGCTTCAACGATGGGCATGGCACGCGCTGGAAGCTTTGCGCCATACCGCTTGGCGGCTATGTCAAATTTGTCGGCGACATGAACGCCACCTCCAGCCAACCCACCTCGGATGAGCTCGAGACGCTGACCGACGAGGAGCGCAAGGTCGCCTTCCACACCCAGGCGATCTGGAAGCGCGCGGCGACCGTGGCGGCCGGGCCTCTGTTCAATTTCCTGCTGACGATCGTCGTCTTTGCCGTCCTGTTCGCGGCCTATGGGCGTTATGTCGCGGAGCCCATGGTGGCGGAGGTTACGACGGACAGCCCCGCGGCGAAGGCCGGCATCCTGCCCGGGGACCGATTCGTCAGCGTTGACGGCAGCAAGGTCGAAACCTTCGGCGATGTGCAGCGGCTGGTCTCGGGCCGGGCTGGCGACACCATCACCTTCGTCATGCTGCGCGATGGCAAGGAAGTCACGGTCACCGCGACCCCGCAGTTGATGGAGCAGGAAGACGCGCTTGGCAACAAGGTCAAGGTCGCCGTGATCGGCGTCGTCAACAACAAGGAACTCGGCCAGCCCCGTCTCATCACCTACACACCGGTCGGTGCCGTTGCGGCGGCCGTCGAGGAAACTGGCCACGTCATCGAGCGCACCGGCCAGTTCCTGCAGCGTTTCGCCGCCGGGCGCGAGGACAAGTGCCAGTTGGGTGGTCCGGTCAAGATCGCCGACATGGCGGGCAAGGCCGCGAAACTGGGTTTCGAGTGGCTGGTTCAGCTCGTCGCGCTGCTGTCTGTCGGGATAGGTATTCTCAATCTTTTGCCGATTCCCCCCCTCGACGGCGGCCATCTCTTGTTCTACGGGGTGGAGGCTGTCATTCGCCGGCCGGTGTCGGAACGGATGATGGAAATGGCCTATCGGGCCGGTCTGCTCCTTGTCCTGTGCTTCATGGGTTTCGTGTTCTGGAATGATCTCTTTGGATGCTGAAATCATGAAGAAATTCGGCCTCGGCATGGCCGATGTTGAGACGCCGTTTACCATGCACGGGGATATGAGTGACGCGAAAGCCACGCATCAGGGTTAAGTAAATACAAATTAACCAGAAGCCTTGCGTGTAGGGAAAATCCGGTTAATACGGTAGGGGAAATTACCGCACGTCCGGTTTTCTCGCCGTGGGGACTACGAGAAAAGGTTATTAAGCCCGATGAAGGCAGCATCCAAGTTTCTGAACGCCGCGTCAGCGGCGGCACTGTCCGCCGCTCTGGTCGTACCAGGTGCGCTCGCGGTGCAATTCGTTGCCACATCGGCGGCTGAAGCCGCTGTCGTAAGCAGGGTGGAGGTGACCGGCAACCAGCGTGTCGACGCCGAGACCATCCGCAATTACATCACCATCAAGCCGGGCAAGGCCTTCTCCAGTTCCGACATCGACAGCGCGGTCAAGGCGCTGTTCGGCACCGGCCTGTTCTCGGATGTCCAGATCAACCAGGTCGGTTCGACGCTGGTGGTCAAGGTTGCCGAGTACAAGGTCGTCAACCAGGTGCTGTTCCAGGGCAACAAGAAGCTCAAGGACAATGCGCTTCAGGCCGCGGTTCAGCTGAAGCCGCGCGGGACGTTCTCGCAGGCGACGCTTGATTCCGATGTCGAGGCGGTCAAGGCCGCTTACCGGCGCATCGGCCGCGACGATGCCGGCGTGACCACGCAGATCATGGAACTCGGCGACAACCGCGTGAACGTGGTCTTCCATATCACGGAAGGCGACCGCACGCAGATCGCGGCGATCAACTTCGTCGGCAACAGCGCCTATTCGAGCCGCCGCCTGTCGGACGTGATCAACACCAAGCGTTCGTCCTGGGTTTCGTTCATCCTGCGGGATGACGTCTATGACGAGGACAAGCTGCGCGCTGACCAGGAGCTGCTGCGCCGCTTCTACTACAATCACGGCTATGCCGATTTCCAGGTCGTGTCGGCTGTCGGCGAACTCGACAGCGCAACGAACAAATACACGGTCACCATCACCGTCCAGGAAGGCGAGCGCTACACCTTCGGTGACGTCAGCGTCGAAAGCACGATCCCCGAAGTCGACTCCAAGTCGCTGGAATCAGTAGTCGAGACCAGCAAGGGCGACGTCTACAATGCCAAGAAGGTTGAGGATTCCATCATCGCGCTGACCGAGAAGGTGGCCGGCTCCGGCTATGCCTTCGCACAGGTGACGCCGCGCGGCGACCGCAACTTCGAGAACCATACGATTTCGGTGGTCTATACGGTCGACCAGGGCACCAAAGCCTATATCGAGCGCATCGAGATCCGCGGCAACGATCGCACGCGCGACTATGTCATTCGCCGCGAATTCGACGTCAGCGAAGGCGATGCGTTCAACCAGGTGCTCATCCAGCGCGCGAAGAAGCGCTTGGAAGCTCTGAACTACTTTGAGAAAGTCGACATCTCGACCGTGCCCGGCTCCCAGCCGGACCAGGTCGTGCTGGTGGTCGATGTGGTCGAGAAGTCGACAGGTGAATTCTCCATTGGCGCCGGCTATTCGACCGGTGGCGATACGGCGGGCCCGTCCGTCGAAGGATCGATCACCGAGCGCAACTTCCTCGGTCGTGGCCAGTTCATCAAGCTGTCGGCGGGTGGCGGCAAGAATTCGCGCGACTACAGCATTTCGTTCACCGAGCCGTATTTCCTCGGGCGGCGCATCGCCGCCGGCTTCGACATCTACAAGTCGACGAGGCAGTACAATAACAATTATGACAGCGACACCACCGGTGCGACGATCCGCTTCGGGCTGCCGATTACCAACAACATAACCACCCAGCTGGCGTACAATATCTCTCAGGAGAAGTATAAGGTCGACGACGGTTGCGGTCCTACCACCATTGGGAATCCAGACGGCACCTGCACGATTTCGCCCGCCATCCTGGACGGCATTGCTCAAAGCCCCTGGATCAAGTCGTCGATCAGCCTGGGGCTGGTCTACAACACGATCGACGACATGAAGAACCCGCATGAAGGCATCTATGCCAATACGACTGTGGAAGTGGCCGGACTTGGTGGTGATGCCAAGTTCGTGAAGCTTACCGGGCGCGGCAGCATCTACCAGACGCTTTCCGAACAGCTTGATCTGGTCGGGCTGATTTCGGGCGGCGCCGGTCATGTCGAGAGTTATGGCAATAATGGTACTCTGCGCATCTTCGATCAGTTCCAGAGCACCGACCGCATGATCCGTGGCTTTGCGTATAATGGCATCGGTCCGGTGGACCCGAATACGGGCGACCATCTAGGCGGGGTAACCTATTTCAATGCCTCGGCCGAAGCTCAGTTCCCATTGCCGGTCGTTCCCGAGAGCTTCGGTCTCCGCGGTGCCGTATTTGCGGACGCTGCGACGCTCTACGGCAGCAAGATCAGCACGACGGTCGACCAGGCCTCTCTCGATATGAAGCTGCGTGCCTCGGTGGGCGTCGGCCTGATGTGGGCCTCGCCGTTCGGTCCGATCCGTATCGACTACGCGATCCCGGTCAAGAAGCAAGCGCACGATGACGTGCAGGAATTCAACTTCGGCATATCGACCCGCTTCTGATCGGCGGCCAACGATGCTCCCGGGTTGTGTTGATCCGGGAGAAATGTTCCGACCTAGCTGGATATAGCTTCTGGAATGACCGACCCGGTGTTCTTCGCGCCATCACGCCGGTATACGGCGGCCGAAGTCGCGAATCTGACCGGCTCGGTGCTTGTCGATTCCGGCCAATCCGACGTTTCGATCGAAGCGCTGGCGCCAGCCAACGAAGGCGCCGCCAACGCGCTCGTCTTCGTTGACGGCAGGCGCAATTCCGCGCTGATGCCGTCGCTGCGGGCGGCCGCGGTCCTGTGTCCGGCGGAATTCGCCAACAAGGCGCCGGCCGGTGTCGCTGTGCTGATCCACCCACGGCCGCAACAGGCATTCGCGCTCGTCGGCCGGCTGCTGTTCCCGACAGCCGCCACGCCGGGGCCAATGACAGGTGAAACCGGAGTTTCGCGGCATGCCCATGTCGATCCGACCGCGCATATCGAAGCCGGCGCTATCATCGAGGCCGGCGCGGTCATCGGGCCGGGCGTCTCGATTGGCAGCGGTACCGTCGTCGCACCCAACGCGGTCATTGGACAGTCTTGCCAGATCGGCCGTGACGGCTATGTCGGCCCGGGTGCCAGCATCCAGTATGCGCTGATCGGCAACCGGGTCATCATCCATGGCGGCGCCAGGATCGGCCAGGACGGCTTCGGCTTCGTTGCCGGCGCCAAGGGGCCGGAACGGGTTCCCCAGATCGGGCGGGTTGTCATCCAGGATGATGTCGAGATCGGCTCCAATTCGACAGTCGATCGTGGCGCCATGTCCGATACGATCATCGGCCAGGGTACCAAGATCGACAATCTCGTCCAGATCGCCCATAACGTCCGCATTGGTCGCAATTGCATAGTGGCCGGGCTTTCAGGTATTTCCGGTTCCGTGGTCGTGGGTGACAATGTCACGATGGGCGGCGGCGTCGGACTTGCCGATCACCTGACCATCGGCACAGGAGCCAAGCTTGCAGCCAGAAGTGGATTTATGAGCAATGTCCCTGCCGGCGAGATCTGGGGCGGTTATCCGGCACAGCCGATGGCGGAAGCCATGCGGGAGATAGCCATGTTGCGCACGATGGCCAGGGCACGCAAGCAGGGCAAGGACAATGGCTGATATGGTGGCGGCGACTACGCTGGAAGCGGTCGACATATTGGGGCTGATGAAGCTTCTGCCGCACCGCTATCCCTTCCTGATGATCGACCGCATCATCGACATCGACGGCGATGAATCCGCCATCGGCATCAAGAACGTCACCATCAACGAGCCGCATTTTCAGGGGCATTTCCCGGAGCAACCCGTGATGCCGGGCGTGCTGATCGTCGAGGCCATGGCACAGACGGCGGGCGCCATCTGCATCCGAAGCCTTGGGGCGTCGAAGCCGTCGCTGGTCTATTTCCTGACCATCGACAATGCCAAATTCCGCAAACCGGTCGTTCCCGGCGACCAGTTGAAGATCCATGTCAAGAAAATCAAGAAGCGCGGCAACCTGCTCAAATTCGCCTGTGAAGCCCTGGTCGATGGCACCAAGGCAGCCGAGGCCGAGATTTCAGCCATGATGGTCACCGGCGACTGACGATCGAGTGCCTATGAAAATCAAGACTTCAATCCATCCTTCTTCCGTCGTGGAAGAGGGCGCTCAAATCGGCCAGGGTGTGCGCATAGGGCCGTTTTGCCATATCAGCGCCGATGCTGTGATCGGTGATGGCGTCGAACTGGTCAGCCATGTCTCGGTGATGGGCGCGACCACTATCGGGGCGTCCACCAAGGTCTATCCGATGGCGACATTGGGCGCGCCGCCGCAGAACACCAAGCACAAGGGCGGTCGCACCACGCTGGTCATCGGCGCCAATTGCACCATCCGCGAAGGCGTCACCATGCATGTCGGCACGGATACCAGCCGCGGCGAGACGACAGTCGGCGACAACGGCAATTTCCTTGCCTATGCCCACATCGCCCATGATTGCGTGGTCGGCAAGAACGCCACCTTCGCCAATGGCGCGACGCTGGGCGGACACTGCGAGATCGGCGATAACGTCTATATTGGCGGCCTGAGCGCCGTTCATCAGTTCGTGCGCGTCGGCGATAACGCCTTTCTTGGCGGATGCTCGGCTTTTGTCGGTGATGTCATTCCCTACGCCATTGCCGTTGGCAACCGCGCCAGCTTGCGTGGCTTGAACATCATCGGCCTCAAGCGCGCCGGTCTGCCGCGTTCCGAGATCTATCTGTTGCGCAAGGCTTACAGGACGATCTTCGACCGCTCCCGCACCGTCGGCGAGAACATTGAATTCGCCAAGGCCGAGTTCGCCTCTTCGCCGACCGCCATGAAGATCATCGATTTCATCAGCAGTCGCGGCAAGCGGCACTATGCGGTGCCATCGCTCAAGGGCAGCGACGGCGACGATGCCGATGATGAAGACTGAGACGGCTTCTGCTGGTCTTGATCTCCCGCCAGGTGCCAGGGTCGGCATCATCGCCGGCGGCGGCAGCCTTCCCGTCGAAGTCGCGGCCGGCTCGGCCGAGCAGGGGTACCCGCCCTTCGTCGTCCTCATGGACGGCGAGGCCGACCGCTTGGTGGAATTGCGCCAGTATGACCATGAGACCCTGGCCCTGGAGGCGATCGGCTCGCTTGTTCCATTGCTCAAGCGCCACCGGATTACCCATCTTGTGCTTGCCGGCGAGATCAAGCGCCGGCCAAGGCTGACGCATCTGCGCCCAAGCCTCAGCCTGCTTGCGGTGATACCGGTTGTCGTGATGGCACTGGCGCGCGGCGACGATGGGCTGCTGAAAGTGGTGGCGCGAGGCCTCGAGGCACGAGGAATAAAGGTCGTGGGTGCCCACGAGATCGTGCCGAACCTTGTGGCGGCCGAAGGGACCTTGACCAAGGTGGAGCCGCGGAAGTCCGACTGGCGCGACATCGAGGCGGGCTTCGCGGCGGCAAAGGCCATCGGAGCACTGGATATCGGCCAAGCGGCGATCGCGGTCGGCGGCCGGACCATCGCGCTCGAGGGCATCGAGGGCACGGCCGGACTGCTCGATCGCGCCAGGCTGCTGCGTGGCCACGGCCGCATCGCCGGAAAAACGCGCGGTGTCCTGGTCAAATGCGCCAAGCCCGGCCAGGAGCTGCGCGCGGATCTTCCGTCCATAGGACCGCAGACGATCGAAGCAGCCCACGCGGCCGGGCTTGCGGGCATTGCCGTCGAGGCGGGACGCTCACTGATCCTCGAGGGCCCCGCAACCCTGTCGCGCGCCAATGAACTCGGTCTGTTCATCGTCGGCCTGGCCGCAGCGGAGCCGACGCATGGCTGACAAGGCGCTGAAGGTCGCGATCGTCGCGGGTGAGGAATCAGGCGATCTGCTTGGCGCCGACATCGTCCGTTCTCTCCGCCATATGACGGGCCGAGAGGTGCAACTCGTCGGCTTGGGAGGCCGGCACCTCGGCGAATTGGGCCTGGTGTCGCCCTTCGATGCCGGCGAGATCGCACTGATGGGTTTCAGCGCCGTCCTGCGCGATCTGCCGCGCCTCATAAGGCGGATCGGCCAACTGGCCAAAACCATCGCGGACGAGAAGCCGGACTGTCTGGTCACCATCGACAGCCCCGACTTTTCCTTGCGTGTCGCCAGGAAGGTGCGTGCGGCCAATCCGTCGATTCCCATCATCCACTATGTCTGTCCAAGCGTCTGGGCGTGGCGGCCGGGCAGGGCGGTGGCGATGAAGCCTTACGTCGACCATATCCTTTGCATCCTGCCGTTCGAGGTGAAGGAACTCGAGCGGCTGGGTGGCCCGCCCGGCACCTATGTCGGGCATCGCCTCACGCATGAGGCGGGCGTGCTTGCCGCCGCGAAGGCGCAGGAATTGCCGCGCGATCTTGCCCAGGACCGTATCAAGACATTGCTGGTGCTGCCCGGCTCGCGGCGCGGCGAGGTGCGCCGGCTGATCGAACCATTCGGCGAGACGGTGTCGATGCTGCGCGCGCGCGGGCATAGGCTGCGGCTGTTGCTGCCGACGGTTCCCCATGTCGCCGACCTCGTCAAATCCTCGGTCAATCGTTGGGATGAAAAGCCAGAGATCATTGTTGATCCCCAACGCAAATGGCAGGCTTTCGGCAAGGCCGATGCCGCGCTGATCGCATCGGGAACCGTATCGCTGGAGCTGGCGCTGTCGGGTGTGCCGATGGTCTCGTGCTACAGGCTCGATCCCATAGCACGTGCCATTGCGCCCTATTTCGTTTCCGTCTGGTCGGCGCTGCTGCCCAACCTGATTGCGGATCGTGCGCTTATTCCGGAGTTCTACAACGAGTACGTCAAGCCGAACAACCTGGCCCGGCAGATGGAAGCGCTGTTCGCCGACAGCGGCATGCGCGCCTGGCAGAAAGACGGTTTTGCCGAGATCGCGCGGCGCATGGCGACGGACAGGCCGTCGGGCGAGATAGCGGCGCAGGTGGTGATGGGGTACGTCAAGAGGGCGAGATAGCGAGTAGTGAGTAGTGAGTAGTGGGTAGTGGGTAGTGGGTAGTGAAGTTGACCATCACTACTGACTACTGACTACTGACTACTGACTACTGACTTCTTCTCATCAGCGCTTGGCGATCGGCACGTAGTCACGCTCCGGCGCGCCGGTGTAGAGCTGACGCGGGCGGCCGATCTTCTGGCGCGGATCCTCGATCATCTCCTTCCACTGCGCGATCCAGCCCACGGTGCGGGCGACCGCGAACAGCACGGTGAACATGGTGGTGGGGAAGCCCAGCGCCTTGAGCGTGATGCCGGAATAGAAGTCGACATTCGGATAGAGCTTCTTCTCGATGAAATAGGGATCGGTCAGCGCGATCTTTTCCAGTTCCATGGCGATGTCGAGCAGCGGATCGTCCTTGATGCCGAGTTCGCCCAAGACCTCGTGCGCCGTCTTCTGCATGATTTTCGCACGAGGATCGTAGTTCTTGTAGACGCGGTGGCCGAAACCCATCAGCCGGAACGGATCGTTCTTGTCCTTGGCGCGGGCGATGAATTCCGGGATGTGATCGACATGGCCGATCTCGCCCAACATGTTGAGCGCCGCTTCATTGGCGCCGCCATGGGCCGGGCCCCACAGGCAGGCGATGCCGGCGGCGATGCAGGCGAACGGGTTGGCGCCGGAAGAGCCGGCGAGGCGAACCGTAGAGGTCGAGGCATTCTGCTCGTGATCGGCGTGCAGGATGAAGATGCGCTCCATGGCGCGCGCCAGTACCGGGTTGATCTTGTACTCCTCGCACGGCACCGCAAAGCACATATGCAGGAAGTTTGCCGCGAAACCGAGATCGTTCTTCGGGTAAATAAAGGGCTGGCCGATGTGGTACTTGTAGGCCATGGCCGCGATCGTCGGCATCTTGGCGATCAGCCGCATGGAAGCGACCATGCGCTGGTACGGGTCGGAGATGTCGGTGGAGTCGTGATAGAAGGCCGACAGCGCGCCGACCACGCCGCACATCACCGCCATCGGGTGCGCATCGCGGCGAAAGCCGGTGAAGAAGCGCGACATCTGCTCGTGCACCATGGTGTGGCGCGTTACGCGGTAATCGAAATCGTCCTTCTGCGCCTTGGTCGGCAGTTCACCGTAGAGCAGGAGATAGCAGACTTCGAGGAAGTCGCCGTGTTCAGCCAACTGGTCGATCGGATAGCCACGATGCAAGAGGATGCCGGCATCGCCGTCGATGAAGGTGATTTCGGACTCGCAGCTTGCGGTCGAGGTGAAACCGGGGTCGTAGGTGAACGCGCCGGTGGTGCTGTAGAGCGAAGCGATGTCGATGACGTCAGGCCCGACGGAGCCGCTTCGCACCTTGAATTCATGGGTCTTGCCGGCGAATTCAAGCGTTGCCGTAGCTTCTTGGTTCTTGCCGCCCACATCCAGTTTTTTCGCAGCTTCGGTCATTGCAAACTCCTTCTTGTTTCCTCATGCCGGCAAAGGCAAATTTCTGCAGAGCGACACGTCGAAATCACCGCAATGCGCGTATTCGCCACCGCATTTTAGGAGGTGCGTGCCAGATTGGGCCAAGACCTAATGTTGCACTGCGAAACGCGCCTTTCAATGCCAATCTTCTTGGGCCAGTTTGCTCCTAATCGATTTGATCCGCTATGCGCGCCAGGCTCTCCTCGCGCCCAAGCACGGCAAGCACGTCGAACACACCCGGCGAGGTGCTTTTGCCAGTCAGCGCGGCCCGCAGGGGCTGGGCCACGGCGCCAAGCTTGTGGCCGCCGGCCAGCGCATAATCGCGGGTCGCGGCCTCCGCCGCGGCAGCCGTCCAGTCGCCCGAAACCGCGTTCAAAGCTTCGTGAGCGCCACGCAGGATCTTGCGCGCTTCGTCGTTGAGCAAGAGCGTGGCCTTGTCGTCGAGCGGCAGCGGGCGCGTGGCGAACAGGAAGGCCGCGCCATCGACAAGCTCGACCAGCGTCTTGGCACGCTCCTTCAGCCCCGGAAGGGCTGCCAGCAACTGCGCCTTCTTCGTGTCGTCAAGGCGCGCGGCCATCGCCGGGCCGCCCTCGAGATAGGGCAGGGTGGCGATGAAGATGTCGAACAGTTCGGCATCGGCCATGCGGCGCATATGCGCGCCATTGATCGCTTCCAGCTTGGCGAAATCGAAGCGGGCCGCGCCCTTGTTGACGTCGCCGATGTCGAACCAGGAGATCATGTCCTTGATCGACATGATCTCGTCGTCGCCGTGGCTCCAGCCCAGGCGCGCCAGGTAGTTGAGCAGCGCCTCCGGCAGGTAGCCCATGGCCCGATAGGCCTCGACGCCGAGCGCGCCGTGACGCTTCGAAAGCTTGGCGCCGTCGGCGCCGTGGATCAGCGGGATATGCGACATCGACGGCACGTCCCAACCCATGGCATTGTAGATCACCGTCTGGCGGGCGGCATTCGTCAGGTGGTCGTCGCCGCGGATGATGTGCGTGACACCCATGTCGTGGTCGTCGACGACGACGGCATGCATGTAGGTGGGGTTGCCGTCCGAACGCAGGATGATGAAGTCGTCGAGATCCTTGTTGGGGAAGCGCACCTCGCCCTGGACGCGATCCTGGACGATCGTCTCGCCCTCGGTCGGCGCCTTGATGCGGATTGCGCCCTTGACGCCGGCTGGCGCCTCGGACGGATCGCGATCGCGCCACTGGCCATTGTAGCGCGGCGGCAGACCCTTGGCGCGAGCCGCCTCGCGCATCGCCTCCAGTTCGGCAGGCGTCTCGTAGCTGTAATAGGCCTTGCCCATGCGCACGAGCTCCTCCGCGACCTCGCGGTGGCGCGGGGCGCGCTCGAATTGCGAAACCGCATCGCCGTCCCAGCCAAGACCGAGCCAGGTGAGGCCGTCCAGGATGGCGGCCGTCGCGGCATCGGTCGAACGCTCGCGATCGGTGTCCTCGATGCGCAGCAGCATCGTGCCGGCGGTATGTTTGGCATAGAGCCAGTTGAACAGTGCCGTGCGCGCGCCTCCGATATGCAGGTAACCGGTGGGCGAGGGGGCAAAACGGGTGACGACCTTGTCGGACATGAAACTCTCGGAAACCATCTGAAGCGGGGCGCGGCGGCGCGGACTTTCGCGCGTTGCGCGTTCATGTAGCATAGGGCGTCAGGGGTGCAAGGGGCAGACCCGATGGCTGGACGTGGCCGGGGCTCGGATCAGGGCGAGGACGCTGTGGTTGGCGTCAGCGAACGCTCCCTGTTTGCGATCCCGCCGCCGGCCTCGCTGCCGCCATCACCTCTCGTTCCCGGCTCCGGCAGCCAACCTTTGCCAGCGGGTACCCCAGCACAAATTCCGCCCGCCACTGGCAGGATTGCGCGTATCGGGCGGCAAATTGGCCAGGCCTCCTTGCCTCGCCTGCGCCACGGTGTGACGACGGCAGCGGAGCTGGAACTTGACCGAGGCATCGCCTTCCTGCTGGTGCCGGTCTGCCTGGCCGCTGGTGCGATCGGCTATTACGCGCTGGCGGCGGAGCCTGACTTTGCAAAGCCTGTGGCGATCGTCGTGCTGATGGTGATCTGTGCGCTTGTCTCGCGCTCCTGGCCGAAAACCCATCTGGCCTTCATGGCGGCATTGATGTGCGCGTTGGGCCTGCTTGCCGCCAAGGTCGAGACCTGGCGGGCTGGCACCCGGATGCTGGGTTCGGAAATCTCGACGCAAGTGACCGGCCGTGTCGTCTCGCTCGACCGCATGGAGACCGGCCGCATCCGATTGACCATAGATGTGACGTCGACGGCCCGGCCAAAACTGCGTTACGCGCCGGAAAGGGTCCGGCTCTCGGCGCGCAAGATACCTGACGACATGATAGCCGGCTCGCTGATATCGGGCTATGCGAAGCTGCTGCCGCCGACAGGTCCGGTGCGGCCGGACAGCTACGATTTCTCGTTCGACAGCTACTTTGCCGGCATCGGTGGTAGCGGCTTCTTCCTTGGCAATCCAAGAATCATCTCCGCCGACGACAATGAGATGCCCCTGTCGGCCCGCCTGTTTTCAGGGATAGAAAATGCGCGCGAAGCCATCGCCGACCACATCAGGGGCGTTGTTGGCGGCGCCGAAGGCGAGATCGCGGCAGCGCTGATCGTTGGCGTGCGCGCCGGCATTCCCGATGAAATCAACGAATCAATGCGGCGCACCGGCATCTATCACATCATCTCCATTTCCGGACTGCATATGGCGCTGGTCGCCGGCACCATCATGGGGCTGTTGCGCGGTGCCTTCGCGCTGTTCCCGGATTTTTCCGCGCGTCGGTCGGTGAAGAAATACGCGGCCGCCGTGGCACTGTTGTCGATCGCCGCCTACCTCATCATCTCAGGCGTGGTCGTTGCCGCCGAGCGCAGCTTCATCATGCTGGCGGTGATGCTGATTGCCGTATTGTTCGATCGCGCCGCGCTGACCATGCGCAACCTCGCCATCTCGGCAATCGCCGTCATCGTGGTGTCGCCGCACGAGGTGGTCGGTCCAAGTTTCCAGATGTCTTTCGCTGCGACCGCCGCGCTGGTCGGCGCCTATGCCGGCTGGGCGGATCACCGTGCGGGAAAGGCAAGACCGCCGCCGCCAAAGCGGTCCCTGCCGGGCTTTCTCACGCGAAAATTCCTGCTGGCGACGGGCGGGTTGGCGATGACCTCCATCACTGCCGGCTGCGCCACGGCGCTGTTTGCCATCTGGCATTTCCAGCGTGTGTCACCGCTCAGCCTGTTCGCCAATCTCGCCGTCATGCCGATCGTTTCTCTGATTGTCATGCCTTTCGCTGTTCTCAGTTCTCTTGCGATGCCCTTTGGTGCCGATGGTCCCTTTCTCTACGTGATGGGCAAGGGGCTGACGGCCATGATCGCCATATCGGCGTGGATATCGGAACGCTCCCCCGTCGATGCGATCGGGCTGATTTCACAGCACTCGGTGCTGCTGGTGACGATCGCACTGGTCATCGCAACGATGGCGACGACATGGCTGCGGCTCGCGGCAGTGCCATTCGCGCTCGCCGGCCTGTTGACGGTGTCGGATACGCGCACGCCGGATGTGCTGATCTCGGAAGACGCGCGCCTGGTCGCGGTGCCGATCGGCGGTGGCGAACTCGCGGTCAGCCGGGCTCGCCCGAACGAATTCACCGTCGACAATTGGAAACGCGCGCTGGTCTCCGAAACAATTGTCGCACCGGAGATGTTCAACAAGGCAGAGGGACAATTCGATATTGCCGATGCCGTCAATCTGCCGCCAGGGGCGCCGTTTTATTGCACGGAGGGCATCTGTCTCGCCCGGCATCCGTCTGGCGCGATCATCGCGCATGTCGAAGACCGCAAGGCTACCTGGAAGGCCTGCGGCTTCGCCGACCTGATCGTTGTCAATGACGCGACGGGCTACGATGCCTGCCACAACCCGCTGGTTCTCGTCGTCACCAAACGGCAACTTGCACGCAAGGGCAGTGCCGCCGTCTTCTTCGACCGCCAATCGGCGACCAGTCCGCCAATCATCAGCTTCGCCGTGGACGGACCGTATCGGCCTTGGCACGCGCAACGAAAGTTTTCGCGTGAGGCGAGGGGACTGCCGCCCTATCAAAAACCCGAAACGCCGGCCGCTCCTGCTCAGTAGCGCCTGATCAGCCCGACCAGCTTGCCTTGCACCTTGACCCTGTCCGGCCCGAAAATGCGCGTCTCGTAGGCCGGGTTGGCGGCTTCCAGGGCGATCGAAGCGCCCTTGCGGCGGAATCGCTTCAAGGTCGCTTCCTCCTCGTCGACCAGCGCCACGACGATCTCGCCCGGGCTCGCCGTATCGGCGTTTCGGATAATGACCGTGTCGCCATCGAAGATGCCGGCCTCGATCATCGAATCGCCCTTGACCTCCAGCGCATAGTGTTCGCCACCCATGATCATGTCCGGCGGCACCGAGATCGAATGCGTCTGATGCTGGATGGCATCGATCGGCACACCGGCGGCGATACGGCCCATCACCGGGATCGACACGGCGGCGACCGCGTCGTCGTCATTCCCGGCAAAGGGCAAGCGTGACGGCGCCGGCTTGATCTGGCGGCCAACGCCGCCCTGACCAAGACTGCCTTGAATGACGCTAGGCGAGAATTTCTTTGCCGCATTGAGGCCTGGCGCGATCGAATCCGGCAGCCGCAGCACTTCCAATGCCCGCGCCCGGTTGGGCAGCCGGCGGATGAAGCCGCGTTCCTCGAGCGCCGTGATCAGGCGATGGATCCCTGACTTGGAGGCGAGATCGAGCGCTTCCTTCATCTCGTCAAAGGAGGGTGGGATACCGCTTTCCTTCAGCCGTTCATGAATGAACATCAGAAGTTCATGTTGCTTGCGCGTCAGCATGGCGCCCCCCAGGCATTGAACGAAGGGTGTGAATCGGAATCGAAAAACAAACCCAGAACAAACACTATCTGTTCCAGTTGTGTTCCGCAACTGTTTAAAGTTTAGTGAACTTGTTAAGACATCTGAAATTATCCGCCGCCGGCAGTGCGCAGCGATCGACCGCCTTCGCCGCCAACGCGAGCATTGAAATCATTTTGGTTAATCGCCTGTGGCCTACCTCTTGATGGACCTTGGCATCGGTTTCTCAAGGGCGTCCAGAGGCTGGATTTGCGTCGTTGGTCGATCCCTTCCTGGCGGAACGAAACGAAATCAAAACGCCAACGATCATGCCTCAAGAGCAAGAACGCTGAAGTCATCCCGAAATTGCCTTCAGGCTGCCGGCGCGTGCGGTGTAATTGTTCGCGGCGCTGTCCTCGCTGTGAACGTAGACATGCAGCGTGTAGCCGATATGCGCCGTCATCAGCGCCTTCGCCCGCTCGACATCGCGATCGAGGGCCGCTTCCATGATCGCGGTGTGATGCTCGATCGCGATCGCCTCGCGTAGAGCGTCCATTGCCTCGCCATAGCCATGCTTGAGGCCGGCCGCCGCCCGCAATGTCGGCGCCAGGCCGAGAAAACGATGATGCCGCCGTAACTGATCAGCGATTGTCGAGCGGAAGCGCAACAGCCAGTTGGACGTCGCGGCACTCAGCAATGCCGCGTGAAAGGCTTCGTGGCTCTCGTCCCATTGATCGACGGCCGCATCCGAGGGGTCGTCGACCGCGGTCTTGCAGCGGGAGAGCCGGTAGTGGGCGGTGACAACCGTGTCCTCCCATTCCCTGCCGCCTTTCTCGATCGATTCCAGGAACAGCGGCATCTCCACAACCATCCTTGCGCGAGCCAGGTCCTCGAGTTCGGCCCGCGACACCGGAGCCACGGCAAAGCCGCGATTGCTGATGGCGGTAACCAGGCGCTCGGCTTCAAGCCGAGACAAGGCTTCACGCAGCGGTGTCCAGCCGACGCCGTATTGACCGCGTAGCGCGCTCAGCTTGAGCGGCGCGCCCGGCATGAGGCGTGTGGTCAGGATATCGCGCCGCAGCAGCTGATAGGCTGCCTCGGTTTTCGTGGAGTTGTTCTGGTCCTGCATCGCGATCCGTCCATCGTCGGGCATGTGAAAATTATATATGATGGTGCCCTATGGCAAGAATTATATATAATGTTTGACAGGTGGCGACGGACTGACCATGATCGCCACAGTTGCCGTCCCGATGAGCGGCGCTGATCAAATCTGGGAGGAAATGATGTTGAAGTCGAAATCCGCTTGGCTGTCGGGATTGGCCCTGGCAGGCGCATTGATGGTCAGCGCGGGGAGTGCCGCCGCCGACCAGATTCGCATCGGCATCGCCAATTTCGGCGAGCATCCGCAGCTCAACGCCGCCATAGCCGGCTTCAAGAAAGCGCTGACGGACAATGGTTTTGTCGAGGGCAAGGACGTCGTCTACACAGAGAGCCATACCAATTTCGATGCATCGCTGGTGCCGCAGATGATCGCCAAGCTGCAGGCGGAGCAGCCCAAGCTGATCTACACCATCACCACCCCGGTCTCGCAGATCGCCAAGAAGGCGCTTGCCGGTTCCGGCATTCCGATCGTCTTTGCCGCTGTCACAGATCCGGTCGCGGCCAAGCTGGTGCCGTCGTGGGACGCCGGAGACGAAGGCATGACCGGCGCCAGCGATCTGCAGGATGTCGCCGCTGTCATGGCCTTCACCAAGAAGCTGCTGCCGAATGCCAAGCGCTTCGGCGTTCCTTACAATCCGGGCGAGGCCAATGACGTTGCCTTGGTCGAGAAGATCAAGGCGGCCGCACCGGCGGCCGGTCTCGAGGTCGTCGAAGTCGGCATCGACAACGTCAATGACATCCAGCAGCGCATCGCCGCGCTCGCCGGCAAGGCAGACGTGATCTACGGCCCGGCTTCGAACCTGATCCAGCCGGCGATCGCCGCTGTCTCCGCGGCCGCTCGCCAGGCCGGAATCCCGATCGTCAACTCCGATGACAGCGCGGTCCGCAATGGCACGGTGCCGGCAAGCTTCGCGGTCAATTACACCCAGGTCGGCGTCAACGCCGGCAACATCGCCGCCGAAATCCTCAAGGGCAAGGATCCCAAGACGATCGCGCCGTCGCGCCCTGCCTACAAGGATCACATGGCAACGATTTCCCGCAAGGCGATGGCCGCGTTCGGCATGGAAATACCGGCGTCGATGGCCGATTGCGGCTGCATCGTCGACTGACATCGGTACCGAAGGATGACGGCGTCGGCGCCGTCATCCTGAGGTCAGGGAGGAACGATGCTCGAGATCCGATCCGCGCGCAAAGTATTCTACAAGGGCCAGGCCGACGAGAAGATCGCGCTGGACGGTCTCAGCCTGTCGCTGGCCACGGGCGAGTTCGGCATCGTCATCGGCTCCAACGGAGCCGGCAAGAGCAGCATGCTCAATGCCATTTCCGGAGCTCTTGTCCTGGATTCCGGCAAGATCCTGATCAATGGCGCCGACGTGACGGCCATGCCGGTGTACAAACGTGCCGCAAGATTGGCACGCGTCTTCCAGGATCCGATGCGCGGCACAGCCGCCAGCATGACGGTGGCGGAGAACATGCTGCTGGCCGACCTGCGCAGCCAAAAACGCACGCTGCGGCAAGGGCTGAACCCTACGCGGCTTGCATCCTACAAGGAGCGCCTGTCGATATTGGGCCTCGGCCTTGAAAATCGCCTCGATACCCGTGTCGACTTGCTCTCGGGCGGGCAGCGTCAGTCGCTGTCGCTGATCATGGCCGTGGGCGGATCGCCGGATTTGCTGCTGCTCGACGAACATACGGCCGCGCTCGATCCGCGCACGGCCGAGATCGTCATGCAGGCGACGGTGCGTGCCGTCAACGCGCTGAAGCTGACCACCCTGATGGTGACCCACAACATGCAGCACGCGGTCGACTATGGCAGCCGGGTGATCATGCTCGATGCGGGCCGGGTCCTGCTTGAAGTCACCGGGGAAGAGAAGGCGAGGGTCACGGTCATCGACCTGATCGGCCATTTTTCGGTCAAGACCGACCGCATGTTGCTGGCGAGCTGATAATCATGGGTTTTGTTCAGGAGGTTCTCACCAGCTTCGTCGCGATCATCCCGGTCACGCTCGCGCAAAGCCTGATTCTGGCCTTTGTCGTGCTCGGGATCATGATCCCGTTTCGCATGCTGAATTTTCCCGACCTGACCAGCGAAGGCGCGTTTCCGCTAGGTGGCTGCGTCTGCGGCGTGCTGCTGGCTGCCGGCGTATCGCCGCTGGCGGCCATCGTGGTTGCATTCGCGGCGGGCTTCGCGGCGGGCTGCTGCACCGCCTTCATCCATCTGCGTTTCCGCATCCACACGCTTCTTGCGGGCATCCTGATGATGACGATGCTCTACAGCATCAACCTTCGCATCATGGGCAAGTCCAACCTCTCCGTCTTCGGCTCGCCCACCGTGTTCGACTGGGTGCCGTTCGCGCGGCCCGGTTTTCCGGCCAGCAAGATCGTTGTCGCCGGCCTCCTCGCGCTCATCGTCTTCCTGGCGCTGTACATGTTTTTCAGGACCGAGAAGGGGACCGCCGTGCGCGCCGTGGGCGCCAATCCCGATATGGCCGAGGCTCAAGGCATCAATGTCTGGGCGGCGACCATTGGCGGTGTCGGACTGGCGAGTGCATTTTCGGCCTCGAGCGGCGCACTGATGGTGCAGTCGCAGGGCTTCGCCGACGTCAATATGGGGCTGGGGATTCTCATCAACGGCCTTGCCGCGCTGATGATCGGCGAGGCCGTCGTCGGCAAGCAGACGGTCTGGCGCCAGCTGCTGGCGCCCTTCGCCGGCGCGATCATCTACTACCAGCTGGTGTCGTTCTGCCTTGCCGCCGGCATGCCGCCTCCCGACCTGAAGCTTGCCACGGGCCTGTTCGTGCTCGCCATGCTTGCTCTGCCAAGCCTCAAGCGCGGCCGGGGCCCGGCACCGGCGCGCGAAGCGATCCGTGAATAATCAGACGTGAATAATCAGACGTGAATAACCCAGGGACGTCACAAATCATGCGTGCAACGCTCGATCTCGCGGCAGTGGAAGCCATGGATGCGGCGGATCCGCTGCGTGCCATGCGCGACCGGTTCATTTTGCCGGAAGGCGTGATCTATCTCGACGGCAATTCGCTGGGCGCCGCGGCGCCAGCCGTCTTCAATGAGTTGCAGAAGGCCGCGACCCAGGAATGGGCGCAGGACCTCATCCGCGCCTGGAACACCGCCGGCTGGTTTGATATGCCGGTCGCGCTTGGCGACCAACTGGGGCGCCTGATCGGCGCCGCGGCGGGCCAGACGGTGGTCTGCGACACGACGTCGATCAACATCTACAAGGTGCTGCATGCCGCCCTTGCCATGCGGCCGGACCGCACGGTGATCGTCGCCGAAGGCGACAGCTTTCCGACCGATCTCTACATGGCCGAAGGGGTCGCCTCGACGCGGCCGGGCACGGTGCTGCGGCTGGAGGGCGTCGATGCCCCGACCATTGAAGAGCTGATCGACGAGCGCGTCGCGGTCATCCTGGTCAACCACGTCAATTATAAATCCGGACAGCTGCGCGACATGGCAGCCCTGACGCGCAAGGCCCATGAGGCCGGCGCGCTGATCGTCTGGGATCTTTGCCACACCGCCGGCGCCTTGCCGGTCGAGCTCGATGCCGCCAATGCCGATTTCGCCATCGGCTGCACCTACAAGTATCTGAATGGCGGCCCCGGCGCGCCGGCCTTCATCTATGCCGCGACACGCCATCACGACCATGTCCATCAGCCGCTTAGCGGCTGGTGGGGCCATGCTCGGCCGTTCGCCTTCGAGCAAGGTTTTGCCGCCGGCAGCGGCATCCGCCGGTTCCTGTGCGGCACGCAGCCGGTGCTGTCGATGCGGGCGCTGAAGGGCGCGCTGGATATCTGGGACCAGGTCGACATGGCGGCGGTGCGCAAGAAGAGCATTGCCTTGACTGAGCTGTTCATCCAGCTCGTCGAAGCCAGATGCGGCGCCTATGGGCTCGAACTGGAAAGCCCACGCGACGGGAATGCGCGCGGCAGCCAGGTGTCGTTCCTCCATCCGCATGGCTACCAGGTGATGCGGGCCCTGATCGAGCGCGGCGTGATCGGCGATTTTCGCGCGCCGTCGACCATCCGCTTCGGCTTCACGCCGCTTTATGTCGGCTACAGGGACGTGTGGCAGGCGGTCGAGGTGCTGGAGGACATACTGCGCACCGGCGCCTGGCAGGAAGCGCGTTTCGCGGTCAAGACGGCGGTGACTTGAGATCTCAGAGCCGGGTGCGGACGGTCCACAGTTCGGGAAACAGCACGACCTCGAGCATCTTCTTGAGGTAGGAAGCGCCTGAGGTGCCGCCGGTGCCGCGCTTCAGGCCGATGATGCGTTCGACCGTGGTGACGTGGTTGAAACGCCAGCGGCGGAAATAATCCTCGAAATCGACCAGCTTTTCAGCCAGTTCGTAGAACATCCAGTAGCGCTGCGGATCGCGGTAGACGGTCTGCCAGGCGACCAGGACCTCTTCATTCTCGGTCCGTGTTTCACGCCAGTCCGTGCGCTTGGCATCGGCGCCGATGTCGAACCCGTTGCGCGCCAACAGGAGCAGCGCTTCGTCGTAGAGCGACGGCTCGGCCAGGATCGCTTCCAACTTGCCGCTCAGGTCCGGCCGGTGCTTGTGTGGGCCAAGCATTGCGAGGTTGCGGTTGCCGGCCATGAACTCGATGGCGCGATACTGCCAGGACTGGAAGCCGGAGGATTGGCCGAGCGCGTCGCGGAACTCGGTGTATTCGCTTGGCGTCATGGTCCGCAGCACGTCCCAGGCGTTGTTCAGCTGCTCGAAAATGCGCGCGACGCGCGACAGCATCTTGAAGCTCGGCTCGAGCCGATCAGCGCGGATGGAGCGGATGGCGGCGGCGATCTCGTGCAAAGCGAGTTTCATCCACAGTTCCGAGGTCTGGTGCTGGATGATGAACAGCATCTCGTCATGCGCCGACGACAGCGGCGTCTGTGCCTCCAGCACTTTTTCCAAGTGCAGATAGTCGCTGTAGGACATGCGTTCCTTGAACGACATCTGCGCGCCTTCGGACGCCGGATCGTATGGCTCGCTCAATGGATTTTCTCCGTGCGCAGCCGGAAGCGCTGGATCTTGCCGGTCTGGGTCTTGGGCAGCGCGGCGATGAACTTGACCGATCGTGGATATTTGTAAGGTGCGATCGTCGCCTTGACGTGGTCCTGCAGGCGCTTGACGGTCAATGCATCTGCTGCCACGCCTTGCACCAGCACGACATGCGCCTCGACGATCTGGCCGCGCTCGCCATCCTCGGCGCCAATCACGGCGCATTCGGCGACATCGGGATGCGACAGCAGCGCCGCCTCGACCTCGGGGCCGGCGATGTTGTAGCCGGCGCTGACGATCATGTCGTCGGAGCGCGCGGCGAAGTGGAAGAAGCCGTCCTCGTCCTGGGTAAACGTGTCGCCGGTGAGGTTCCAGCCGTCGCGCACATAGTCCTTCTGCCTGTCATCGGCCATGTAGCGGCAGCCGGTCGGCCCGCGCACCGCCAGCCGTCCGGTCTCGCCGCGCGGCACCTCGCGCATCGCATCGTCGACGATGCGTGCTTCGTAGCCGACTACCGGCTTGCCAGTGGACGCGGGCTTCATGTCGTCGAAACGGTTGGAGATGAAGATGTGCAGCATTTCGGTGGCGCCGATGCCGTCAAGGATCGGCTTGCCGGTCTTCCTCGTCCATTCCTCGAAGACAGGAGCCGGCAAGGTCTCGCCGGCCGAAACGGCGACGCGCAGCGATGACAGGTCGGCGCCCTCATCCATGGCCTTCAGCATGGCGCGATAGGCGGTCGGCGCGGTGAAGGAGATGGTCGCCTTGTAGGTCTCGATGATGTGGATCATGTTGGGCGGCGTCGCCTGTTCCAGCAGTGTCGCCGCCGCGCCGAAGCGCAAGGGGAAGATGGCGAGGCCGCCAAGGCCGAAGGTGAAGGCGAGTGGCGGCGAGCCGACAAAGATGTCGTCCGGCGTGACCTGGAGGATTTCGCGCGCATAGGCGTCGGCGATGATCAGGAGGTCGCGGTGGAAATGCATCGTTGCCTTCGGCACGCCCGTCGTGCCCGAGGTGAAGCCGAGCAGGGCGACGTCGTCGCGGCCGGTTTCGACGGCAGTGAAGGTGACCGGCTTGTCAAGGGCGGCGCGATCGAGCTCGGCATCATGATTGGCGGTGCCATCGAAGCCGATCACCTGCTTGAGGAACGCACTGTCCTTGGCGCAGGCGGTCATCTCGTCCATCAGCCTGGTGTCGCAGAGCGCGGTGGTGATCTCCGCCTTGTCGACGATCTTGGTGAGTTCGCCGGCGCGCAGCATCGGCATGGTGTTGACGACGACGGCGCCGACCTTGGTGGCGGCCAACCAGCAGGCGACCATTGCGGGGTTGTTGGCGGAGCGGATGAGCACCCGGTTGCCCGGTTTGACGCCATAATTCTCGACCAGCGCATGGGCCAGCCGGTTCGTCCAATCGGACAGTTCCTTGTAGGTGCGGCGACGGCCATTGCCGATCAACGCGGTGTGGTCGCCGAGACCTTTCTCGACCAGCCTGTCGGTCAACTCGACGCCGGCGTTGAGGCGGTCGGGATAGTCGAAGCCATCGAGCAGGAAGTCCGGCCACTGATCCGGCGGCGGCAGGTGATCGCGCGTGAACGTGTCGATATGCGCTGAAGGCCCAAGCATGTCGCCGCCATCCTGTCTGCTGCCTGGCCAGTGCGCGAAGCACCTGTCCGAGGTGGTGGATCTGAAGTTCCCGTCTTTTCGCGAGAGGCTTCGTGCAGCCAGCTACACCTGTTCGGCGACGCCACCGGGAGGGGTGAACATCCGCAGGTTTGGACAGCACAGCAGACCTCCCATTGTCGGCTGTTCGTGAGACAGGATCGCACCAGTCGAAATTTGTTTCAAGCCTAAAATGTTTTGCGCTGGAGCATTGACGCATGGCATTGGGGTGGCCATTGCTAGCGCGAAAACCGAAGCGCTTGGGGGAGGGTGCGGATGCTTGGACATCGCGTCGAAGATTGGGACAACGCCTACGCCAACGGCGCGAATATTGCCCGCAGCGATCGCTGGCCGGCCGCGTGGACGGAACCCGCGCAAGCCTTTCGCGAAGCTATGTCGGCGCAAGGCCGGGCACGCATCGACATCGCCTATGGTGAGCGACCGCGCAATCGGTTCGATCTTTTCCTTCCAGAGGCTTCGCCCAAGGGGCTCGTCGTGTTCATCCATGGCGGCTACTGGATGGAGTCCGACAAGAGCACCTGGTCGCACCTGGCCAAGGGCCCGGTCAGCAGCGGTTTCGCCGTGGCGATGCCGTCCTACACGCAATGCCCGGACATACGCATCGCCGGCATCGTACGTGAGATCGGCGCGGCGATCGGCACGGCGGCGGCAATGGTGGACGGACCGCTGATGCTGACCGGGCATTCGGCCGGCGGACATCTCGCCAGCCGCATGGTGACTATATCAACGCCTCTGACCGCCGATGTGGCAAAGCGCATACGCCATGTCGTTTCGATTTCGGGCCTCCATGACCTGCGCCCGCTCATGCGCACCGCCATGAACGAGGCCCTGGCGATCGACGAAGCCGAAGCGCAAGCCGAAAGCCCGGCGTTGCTGCGCCCCATGGATGGCGTTCGCATCACCTGCTGGGCCGGCGGCGGGGAACGGTCCGAGTTCCTGCGCCAGACTGCGCTGCTGGCCAACATCTGGACCGGGCTTGGCGCCGTTACCAACACCGTGGTTGAGCCCGACCGGCATCATTACGACGTCCTCGATGGCCTAGCCGATCCGGCGCATGGGCTGACGCGAACCTTGATCTCGGAATAGCCGAGATCATTTTTACATATTATCAGCGATTTATGAGACGGTTCTTCAGCGTAACATAAGCACGCTGCAGGAGTCTCCCGCAGCGGACGCGGAAGCAAAAGGAGCCCGCACGATCAAACCGTTGGCGTCGGAGAGCATCCTCAGCATCGAGGAATCCTGGATGCCGAACGGCGTCGCCACCAGTTCGCCATCCTCCTCCTTGACCACCGCCCGCACATAATCCTGGCGCAGGTCATTGGCCGGCATCCCGACGCCCAGCCGTGCCTGACGAATGTCCTGCCGATGGTTGCGGCCGCCGAGCCTTGCCAGAAGCGGTTTCAGGAACAATTGCGAGCAGACCAGGCTTGCCACGGGATTGCCGGGCAGCCCGATGCACCTGACGTCGCCTAGGCGCCCGAACATCAGCGGTTTGCCGGGGCGCATGGCTATTTTCCAGAAGCCGAGCGTCATGCCTTCGCCGGTCAGCACGTCATGGATCAAATCGTGGTCGCCGACCGACGCGCCGCCAAGCGTGACGATGACATCCGCACCGGCCGCGACCGCCTTCCTGACCAGCGCGGCAATGGCCTCCTTACGGTCGGCGGCAATGCCGAGATCGAGCGCGCGGGCGCCGACCAATTGCGCGGCAGCTGCGACACCATAGGCGTTGGATGAGATGATCTGGTCCGGCCCGAGTTCGCTGCCGGGCGGCAACAACTCGTCGCCGGTGGCGATGATGGCGACCAGTGGCCGTTTGACCACGTTCACCCGCGGATGATTGGCCGATGCCGTCAGCGAAAGAGCCGCCGGATCCAGCACCCGGCCTTTTTCCAGCAAGACGTCGCCTTGGGAAAAGTCGAGCCCGACGCGGCGGATGTTGCGCCATTCGGCGGTGGGCTCGATCACTTCGATGTTGCCACCGCCAAGATCCCGGACGTTTTCCTGGATGACGATGGTGTCGGCGCCGTCAGGCAGCGGGGCGCCGGTGAAGATGCGCACTGCCTGGTGTTCGCCGACGGTGCCGTCAAAGCCACGGCCGGCCGGCGCCATGCCGATCACCGAGAGTTTCGATGGCACCGACGCCACATCGGCCGCGCGCGCGGCATAACCATCCATGGCCGAGGCATTGAAGGGCGGCTGGGTGCGAAGCGCCACGACCGGTTCGGCCAGCACGCGATCGACCGCCTCGATGAGAGGAACGCTTTCGCCGGCCAGCGGCGCGGCACCATCAAGAAGGCGTTCGAGCGCCTCCGCGACCGGGACCAGCGCCATCAGGCGTCGGCCTTGTAGTCGCCGGACTTGCCGCCGGTCTTCTCGACTAGCCGAATGCCGGAGATGACCATGGCGCGGTCCACCGCCTTGGCCATGTCGTAAATGGTCAGGCAGGCCACGGAAGCGGCGGTCAGTGCTTCCATCTCGACGCCTGTCTTGCCGGTGACACGCGCCAATGCGGTGACTTTCAGGCCGGGCAGCGCATGGTCGGGCTCGATATCGACGGAAACCTTGGTCAGGAGCAGCGGATGGCAGAGCGGGATCAACTCATGCGTCTTCTTCGCCGCCATGATGCCGGCGATGCGCGCGGTACCGAGCACATCGCCTTTCTTGGCATTGCCGGCGAGGATGGTTGCCAGCGTCTCGGCTCGCATCGAGACGAACCCTTCAGCGATCGCGGTGCGCGTCGTCTCGTCCTTGTCGCCGACATCGACCATGTTGGCCTCGCCCCGCGCGCCGAGATGGGTGAGGGCCGATGTCATCGTCAGGCGGCCTCTACCGCGGCCTTGCCCGTCAAAAGCAGGTGCGTCGCCGCGGTGACATCCTGTTGCCGCATCAGGCTCTCGCCAACAAGGAAGGTGCCGATGCCGCTCTTCTGCATCCTGAGGCAATCGTCATGGGTAAAGATCCCGCTCTCGCTGACCAGCAGGCGGTCGCCCGGCACCATTGTCGCCAGCCGCTCGGAAGTCTCAAGACTGGTTTCGAATGTTCTCAGATTGCGGTTGTTGATGCCGATCAACCGCGACGACAGTTTTACCGCGCGCTGCGTTTCGGCCTCGTCATGCACCTCGATCAGCGCATCCATGCCGAGTTCGAATGCGGTCGCTTCCAATTCGCTTGCCAAGGCATCGTCGACGCTGGCCATGATGATCAGGATGGCATCGGCGCCCCAGGCGCGGGCCTCGTACACTTGATAGGGATCGAACAGGAAATCCTTGCGCAGCGCGGGCAGGGCGACGGCAGCCCGTGCCTTGGTGAGGAACTCCGGCGCACCCTGGAAGGACGGTGCGTCGGTCAGGACCGAAAGACAGGCGGCGTCGCCTTTCTCGTAAGCCCGGGCCAATGCCGGTGGATCGAAATCGGCCCGGATCAGCCCTTTGGAAGGGCTTGCCTTCTTGATTTCGGCGATCAGGGCGAAGCCGCCTGATCCGCGCTTCGCCTCGAGGGCCGCGAGAAAGCCGCGCGGCGCGTCTGCATCTCTTGCGCGCGCCTTGATCTCGGCCAGCGGCACGCGTGCCTTGGCGGTGGCGATCTCCTCGCGTTTGTAGGCTTCGATCTTGCGCAGAATATCAGACACGGTTCACCCGTTCGAAACTTCGACCAAACGGTCGAGGACCTGCAGCGCCCGGCCGCTGTCGATGGCTTGCGCGGCGAGCGCGATGCCGTCGCCAAGTGTCGTTGCCTTGCCCGCGATGACCAGTCCGGCGCCGGCATTCATCAGCACGGTGTCGCGATAGGCGCCTGCAGCGCCGCCCAGCATATCGCGCAATGCCTTGGCATTGTAGGCGGCGTCGCCGCCGCGCAGCTCGTCCTTGGTATGGCGCTTCAGCCCAAATTCTTCCGGGGTCAGCGTGAAGCTGCGGATCTCGCCGCCGATCAGTTCCGCCACCTGCGTCTCACCTGTGGTGGTGATTTCGTCATAGCCGTCGCCGTGAACGACCCAGGCATGCTCGGTACCTAGCGCCTTCAACGTTTCAGCGATTGGCAGGATCCATTCCGGCAGGAACACCCCGACCATCTGCCTAACGACGCCGGCCGGATTGGAGAGCGGCCCGAGCAGGTTGAAGATGGTGCGGGTGCCGAGCTCGACGCGTGTCGGGCCGACATGCTTCATCGCCGGATGGTGCGCGGGCGCGAACATGAAGCCCAGTCCGGTCTCCCGGATGCAGCCGCCGATCGTTTCCGGTGAGATATCGATCTTGAGTCCAAGGGCGATCAGGACGTCGGCGGCGCCGGTCAGCGAGGACAGGCCACGATTGCCGTGCTTGGCGACAGGAACGCCGCTGCCGGCGATGACGAACGCCGATGCCGTCGA
This sequence comes from Mesorhizobium loti, assembly GCF_013170705.1. Lineage (NCBI taxonomy): Bacteria > Pseudomonadati > Pseudomonadota > Alphaproteobacteria > Hyphomicrobiales > Phyllobacteriaceae > Mesorhizobium > Mesorhizobium loti. Next base: position 4,557,526 of record NZ_CP033334.1, read on the forward strand.
AATGTTGACGCTGTGGGAATTGTCGCCGCCGGTGCCGACGATGTCGATGGCCCCGGCGGGCGCTTCGACGCGGAGCATCTTGGCCCGCATGGTGGCGACAGCGCCCGAAATCTCACTCACCGTTTCACCGCGCACGCGCAGCGCCATCAGGAAGCCGCCGATCTGCCCGGGGGTCGCGTCGCCCGACATGATGATGTCGAAGGCCTCGCGCGCCTCCTCGAAGGAAAGCGCGTTGCCGCCCGCGACCTTGGCGATATGGGTTTTCAACGCGCTCATCTTGTCGAGGCTTGGGCAACGGCGGCCTGGTCGATGCGGACGTCATACTGCGTCTGCAACTGCGCCACCAACTGGTCGAGCAGATCGTCCGACATGCCGGAGGTGAAGGACTTCTGTGCGTCCTCCGGCACCGAGCTGGCATCGGCCCCGGCGGGTTCGAACACTTCGGCGACCTTGAACAGGATTTGTCCGTCACCGGTGGGCGAGGGGATCAACCCGGTGCCGCCTTCGCCGACGCCGAACATCACGGCGGCGCCCTCCTTGCCGAAATCGGCATCGTCGGCTTCGCGCTTCAGGCCGCGCTTGGTCTGCTTCTCCAGCTTGAGCTCGTTGGCGATGACGTCGAGCGTGGCGCCAGCCTTGAGCCGCTTTTCGAGTTCGGCCGCCTTGGCGGCGAGCCGCTTGGTGGTCTCCGCCGCCGTCCAGTCCGCGACGACCTTCTGGCGGACCTCATCGAGAGTGCGGTCGCGAGCCGGCGTGATCGAACCGACCTCATAGAAGACGAAGCCGTTGTCGGCCGTGGTCAGCGCCTCGTTTTCGGTGTTGGGTTCGGCGTCAAAGACCGCCTTGATCAACGCCGGCGATTCCGGCAGGTCCTTGACGACCGAGCCGTCCGGCCTGAGGCCGTTGCGATCGATGGCGTCGATGGTGACGTCCTTCAGCTTCAGCTTGGCGGCCGCTTCGGCCAGGGAACTGCCGGAGGCGCGGGTGTCTTCGTAATTGTCGTGGACATCCAGCAGGATGCGGCTTGCCTCGCCCAGCGCCAGGTCCTTGCGGATCTGGTCGGAGACTTCGGCGAGCGGCTTCACCACCTCGGGCTTGATCTCGGTAACGCGCAGCAGCACCGGACCAAAGGCGCCCTGGACGACCTGGCTGACTTCATTGGCATTGAGCGTGAACGCGGCATCGGCAACCGCCTTGTCGGCGATCTTGTCCTTGGCGAGCGTGCCAAGCAGCGTGTCTGCCGGAGTCTTGCCTTCGGCGGTCACCAGCTTCTCGAAAGTGGCGCCGGCCTTGAGCGAATCGAGCGCGGCCTTGGCCGCGTCCGGCGTCTTGAACACAAGCTGCTCGATGGTACGCATCTCAGGCGTTGTGTAGCGCGCCTTGTTCTTGTTGTAATCGTCGCTGACTTGTTGGTCGGTGACCGCGGTCGTGTCCATGATGTCCACCGGCTCCAGGCGGACATAAGAGAATTTGCGATACTCGGGTGCGGCGTAGGCCTTCTTGTTGGCTTCGAAATAGGCCTGAAGCACGCTGTCGCCCGGTGCCTCGATCGGCTCGACGAGCGTCTTCGGCAATGTCAGATAGTCGACGGTGCGGTCCTCGCCGCGGTAGAGCGCCACCGCCTTGAAGAATGCGTCCGGCGCCTTGAGGCCGTCCGAGACCGCCTCGACGATCTGCTGGCGCACCGCAACCTGGGCGCGGTTCTTCAGATAATCCTCGGGCCGCATGCCGACTTCGCGCAGCAGGTACTCGAACGTCCTCCTGTCGAACTCACCGCTCGGCCCCTTGAAGGCCGGATCCTCGCGCGTCAACTCGGCCAGCCGGTCCTTGGACAGGCCGAGGCCCAGCTTGCGTGCCTGTTCGTCGAGAACGGCGCCGGAAACGAGCTGCGCCAGCACCTGGTTGTCGATGCCGAGCGCCTTTGCCTGTTCATGGGTGAGGCGCTGACCGAATTGCTGCGACATGACGGCCAACTGGCGGTCATAGGCGAGGCGATATTCGTTGATCGATACCTTGGTGCCACCCGCAGTTATCACCGAATCGTGGCCGGCAAAGCCGCCCATCAGCCGCCCGGAGATGCCCCAGACCAAAAAGCTGAGCACCAGCAACACCAGTAGACCTTTCGCGACCCAGGTACCCGCCGCGTTTCTCAATATACCAAGCATCGTTACTTCCGATTTGTGCGCCTTTTTCGCGGGCGCCGAGTCTGAAACAAGCGCAATAGCGCCCTTCCGGTCCACTGTCGATTGCTTTGTGGCCTGATTTTGGTAGTGAGGGCCAGAGCCTGATATCGCCCGGAGAAGCAGACCATGACGCCAGGAATTCGCCCGCTCGTCGCCGGCAACTGGAAAATGAACGGCACCAGCGCCTCGCTGAACGAGCTCAGGATGATCGGCAACGGGTTCATGAGCGGGCTCGACGCCGAGACCGAGGCGCTGGTCTGCGTTCCCGCGACGCTGCTTTCCCATGCAGCGGAGATTCTGTCGCGCACGCCCGTCCATGCTGGCGGTGAAGACTGCCACACCAAGGAAAGCGGCGCCTACACCGGCTGCATCTCGGCGGAGATGCTGAAAGACGCGGGCGCGAGCCATGTCATTGTCGGCCATTCCGAATGCCGCGAACAACGCGGCGAGGACGATGCGACGGTCCAGGCCAAGGCAACCGCGGCGTGGCGCGCCGGATTGGTGGCCATCGTTTGCATCGGCGAGACGCAGCAACAGCGCGAAGCGGGCGCCACGCTCGACGTGCTGTCGCGCCAGGTCGCCGGCTCGGTGCCGCCGAGTGCCACGCCATCGAACACCGTCGTTGCCTATGAGCCGGTATGGGCGATAGGCACCGGCCTGACGCCGACCGCGGCCGATGTGGCCGAAGCGCATGCGCATATCCGCGAAAAGCTGTCGGAAAAGCTTGGCGCCGCCGCTGCCAGGATACGCATCCTCTATGGCGGCTCGGTCAAGCCGTCCAATGCGGTGGAACTGCTGGGTGTCAGGAATGTCGACGGCGCCCTGGTCGGCGGCGCCAGCCTGAAAGCAGCTGATTTCCTGGGTATCGCTGAAGCCTATCGCAGCATTCCCGGCTGAGATCCATGACGCTGGACGGGGCTCGTCCCGTCCAAATTCGTTGCAAAGGGCGCGTTGCTTCCCATATTCCGGCCACGGGCTTGGAAATGCCGTGAAAGCATTGTATTGAGCCGCCTCCAATTCACCGGTCGTGTCCGCGGCCGGGCAAGGCCTTGCCAGGATAAACTATGCAAACCGTACTGATCGTCATCCATCTCATGGTCGTGCTCGCCCTGGTCGGCGTGGTGCTGCTGCAACGCTCCGAAGGTGGCGGCCTTGGCATTGGTGGCGGATCGGGCTTCATGACGGCGCGTGGCGCCGCCAATGCGTTGACGCGGGCGACGGCGATCCTGGCTGCGGCTTTTTTCGTTACGTCGCTGACGTTGTCGATCATTGCCCGCTACGGTGAGAAGCCGATCGACATTCTCGACCGCGTTCCCGCGACTTCGGATGGTGCTGGCAAGGGCGTACTCAATCAATTGCCCGGCACGACGACCCCAGCGCCCGCCGGCAATGCCACGCCGACGCCGCCATCCGGCAATGACGCAGCGGCGAAGCCTCCGGCAACGGCCCCGGCGACTGCGCCCGCTGGCGGCGCGACGCCGCCAGCAAGCAACGGCACCACCAACACCGCGCCGGCGACACCGCAAGTCCCCAACCAGTAAGCTCCACCTGGTCCAAGCCGCGATCTGTGATCGTTTGAACACAGTCGCGGCAAATGCTGCGTGATCACGAAGATTCGACGGGCAGCAGCGTGGTCGCGCGCTTGAGGCATACGCGCTTATTCGACTATAGATTGCACGCGGCATTTTCGGTGTCCTTGGGGGGCGCCGGGCGACGCCGTGGGCAACAAGCATTGAACGATCGGATCTTCGCCATGCAGCTTCGCAGCTTCATTTTCCTGGGACTTTGCGCCGCACTCGGCCTGAGTTCCCCGGCTTCCGCCGGCGTGCCGGCCAATTTGGCCGCCAACCAGTCGGTCGACAAAACCGACGCCATCAACGTCGCAGCCAAGAGCGATGCGGCGCAACTGAAGCTTCTCAAGAAGAAGAAAAACCCGACACCGGACGATCTCGCCCAGATCAAGAAGATCGAGGCCAAGATCGTTGCCGACAAGGAAGACGCCAAGGCCAAGGCGCTCGAGGCCAGGAAGCTGGCGATGCGTGAAGCAGCCAAGGCCAGGGCCGACGCGGACCGGCAGGCCTTCCTGGCCCAGAAGGGCAAGACTGCTCCGGCAACCAAAGTGGCCGAGGCCAAGCCTGCCAAGAAGACCACCAAGGTGATCGAGCCGATTGAACCGATTACGCCAATCCAGTCGGCCGAGCCGCTCCCGGCCGAGGCGATGAACGTCGCCTTGACCGGCAACAATGGCGAACTGCGCAGCGAGGTCGTCGGCCAGACGCGGCCGAGCAGCGGTGGCCTGTTCGCCGGCCTGTTCGGCGGCACCTCGTCCGGCTCGTCGATCAGCTACCTGCCCGAGACGCGCGCGCTTGACGCCGCACTTGCCAGGAAGGATGCCAAGAAGCCGTTCAAGGTGAAGCCGGAATTCGTGCCGCAGGACGTGGAGTTCACCGGCTACGATGCCGGCACAATTGTCATCGACACCAGGGCGCGGCGCCTTTATCTCGTCGAATCATCGACGACAGCGCGTCGCTACGCGATCGCGGTCGGCCGTGAGGGACTGCAGTTCAAAGGCACGGTCGCCGTTGGCGACAAGCAGGAATGGCCGCGCTGGATCCCGACGCTCGACATGCAGAAGCGCGAACCGAAGCATTACGCGCAGTACAAGGACGGCATGCCCGGCGGTGGCCAGAACCCGCTCGGCGCGCGCGCCATCTATCTCTATGACGGCAAGAAGGACACGCATCTGCGTATCCACGGCACCATCGCGCCGCAGTCGATCGGCACCAGTGCCTCCAATGGCTGCTTCCGCATGATGAACGAGCACGTCATGGATCTGTACAGCCGCGTCAGGGTCGGCACCAAAGTCGTCATCATCTGACGTTTTCACCATCATGCCGAAGGGCCGGCCCAGCCGGCCCTTTTGTTTTGCCTCGTTCACGATCAAGCCTGTTCGGTCGTGATCCCTGGACAAATGGAAATCGTTTGTCCGAGAAAACCGGATTCCAATTTTCGGGATCATGGTCCAAGCGCCTTTTTGGGAAAAAGCCTTCGCGGTGGTTTTTTCTCTGGCGGAATCAATCCGGCCGCGTTAAGCGATGACTCCCATGGCGCGATATGTATTCATCACAGGCGGCGTGGTTTCCTCACTTGGAAAAGGCATTGCCGCAGCGGCCCTAGGGGCTCTCCTGCAGGCGCGAGGTTATCGCGCACGCATCAAAAAACTCGACCCTTACCTCAATGTCGATCCCGGCACGATGTCGCCGTACCAGCATGGCGAGGTGTTCGTCACCGACGATGGTGCGGAGACCGACCTCGATCTTGGCCATTACGAGCGCTTCACCGGCCGCTCGGCCAATCAGCAGGACAACATCACCACCGGCCGGATCTACAAGAACATCATCGAGCGTGAGCGGCGCGGTGACTATCTCGGCGCCACCGTCCAGGTCATCCCGCACGTCACCGACGAGATCAAGAATTTCGTCCTCAACGGCAATGACGACTATGATTTCGTGCTGTGCGAGATCGGCGGCACGGTGGGCGACATCGAGGCGATGCCGTTCCTCGAGGCGATCCGCCAGCTCGGAAACGATCTGCCGCGCAACAATGCCGTCTATGTGCATCTGACCTTGATGCCCTACATTCCGACGGCGGGTGAGCTGAAAACCAAGCCGACCCAGCATTCGGTCAAGGAATTGCGCGGCATCGGCATCGCGCCCGACATTTTGCTGGTGCGCGCCGACCGTGCCATTCCCAAGGAAGAGCGCAGGAAACTGTCGCTGTTTTGCAATGTCAGGGAAAGCGCGGTCATCCAGGCGCTCGACGTGCCGCACATCTACGACGTGCCGATGGCCTACCACAAGGAAGGGCTTGATTCGGAAGTGCTGGCCGCCTTTGGCATCGATCCTGCGCCGAAGCCGCGCATGGAGCCCTGGCAGAAGGTCTCCGACCGCATCCACAGCCCGGAAGGCGAGGTGACCATTGCCATCGTCGGCAAGTATACCGGCCTCAAGGACGCCTACAAATCGCTGATCGAGGCGCTGTCGCATGGCGGGCTCGCCAACCACGTCAAGGTCAAGCTCGACTGGATCGAATCGGAGATCTTCGAAAAGGAAGATCCGACGCCGTGGCTGGAAAAGGTGCATGGCATCCTGGTTCCCGGCGGCTTTGGCGAACGTGGCTCCGAAGGCAAGATCCTGGCGGCGAAGTTCGCGCGCGAGCGCAAGGTACCGTATTTCGGCATCTGCTTCGGCATGCAGATGGCTTGCATCGAGGCGGCGCGGTCGCTGGCCGGCGTCGAGCATGCGTCCTCGACCGAGTTCGGCCCGACCAACGAACCGGTCGTCGGCCTGATGACGGAATGGCTGAAAGGCAACATGCTGGAAAAACGCCGCGAGACCGGCGACCTCGGCGGCACCATGAGGCTCGGCGCCTACCAGGCCGATCTCGCCAAGGGGTCCAAGATCGCCGATATCTATGGCGACACGCAGATTTCCGAGCGCCATCGCCACCGCTACGAGGTCAATATCGACTACAAGGAGCGGCTTGAGGATTGCGGTCTGGTGTTTGCCGGCATGTCGCCGGATGGCGTGCTGCCGGAAACGGTGGAATATCCAGATCATCCCTGGTTCATCGGTGTGCAGTATCACCCCGAGCTGAAGAGCCGGCCGCTCGATCCGCATCCGCTGTTCGCCAGCTTCATCGAGGCAGCGGTGGAACAGTCGCGCCTGGTCTAGGCGTCCTCCAAGCGGCCTCATCTCATGCAGACCTATGTCGCGCTCCTCTACAGCATCATTCTGGGCGAGGGGCGCCGGGTCGTCATGGCCGACCTCAAGGCAATGGCGGAAGGCCTTGGCCTGAGGAATGCCCGCACGCTGGCAGCGACGGGCAATCTGGTTTTCGACGCGCGGGCGACCGATATCGGCAAGTTGGAACAGCGGCTGGAAACGGCCTTCGAAAAAACCTTCGGCCGCCATGTCGACATTATCGTGCGCGCCGGCGAGGGATGGCTGAAACTTGCTGCCGGCAATCCATTCCCGGCGGACTCAGCCGCGGCAGGCGACCAGGTGGCCGTAAGGGTGATGCGCAACCCTGCGCCCGCCGATGCTGTCGCCGCACTCCAGGCCTATGCCGCCGAGGATGAAAAGGTATTTTCAGTCGGCGGCGACATCTGGGTCGTCTTTTCGCGCGAGAGGCCGAGTTCACGGCTGCTCGCGGCGATGAACCACAAGCGTCTCGGCACCGGCACCACGCGCAACTGGAACACAGTGCGCAAGCTGGCCGACATGGTAGGGCAGTAGGGCAGTAGGGCAGTAGGGACCTATTCCCTGCTCGCTTACTGCCCTACTGTGTTATTCCCTTGTTCAGGCCTTCGCCGTCCTGGCGCCCGCACCCACGGCGGCGGTGCGCAGCACGTAGTAGATGACGCCGGCGATGGCGACACCGAAGAACCAGCCGTAGACGCCCCACCAGGCAGGCAGCCAGTTGGTGAAGTTCGGCAGGATCGACGAGAAGACGGCACCAATGCCGGCGGCGATGAAGGCATTGACATGCCAGCCGCCCTGGAAACGGAACTCGCCATCCTCGCGATAAAGCGCCTCGACGTCGACCTCGCCTTTGCGGATCAGATAGTAGTCGACCATCATGACTCCGAAGATCGGTCCCATCGTCGCGCCGATGACGCCGACAAAATGCGCCGCGCCGCCTTCCCACGGTGCGAAGGGATAGAGCACGAGCGCGATCAGCGCCGCGATGTAGCCGCCCTTCTTGAAGTCGATCTGGCGCGGGAAGACGTTGGAGAAGTCGAAGGCCGGCGAGACGAAGTTGGCGACGACGTTGATGCCGAGCGTCGCCACCGCGAAGGTCAGCGCGGCAAGGGCCGCCAGGAACCAGCTGTCGAACTTGGCCGAGATCTGGTCGGGATGCAGCAGTACTTCGTGATAGACGTCGTAGGCGGCAATGGTGGTGACGCCAGCGACCAGCGAGAACAGGATCAGGTTGACCGGCAGGCCCCAGATGTTGCCCTTGCGCAGCGCGGCCTTATCCGGCGCGTAGCGGGCGAAGTCGCAGAAATTGAGATAAAGCGCCGAGAAATAGGTCACCCAGATCGCGGCAACCCCGAAGAGTGCCGTCCACGATCCGGGGTCGCCCGGAATGCCGGCATCGGCGGTCTTTTCGCGCAGCACATCCATTGGAATATCGCTGGTGAAGGCGAAGGTCCCTGACTTGACGCAGAGATAGATGGCAAGGAGCAGCATCATCACCCAGACCGCGGGCCCGGCCCAATCCTGGAAGCGGCGTACCGTTTCCATGCCTTTCTGGATGATCAGCAACTGCAGCGCCCAGATGATGACGAAGCAGATCACTTCCAGCGTGGAATGGCCGAGAAGATGCGAAGTCTTGTTGAATTCGTCGAACCATTGCATGCGGGTCAGCAAGGCCACGATCGCGCCGGATGCGGCCGCCGTTTGCGCGCCGTACCAGAAGCAGGCGACGATGGCGCGCACCAGCGCCGGTATGTTGGCTCCCCACACCCCGAAGGAGGCGCGAGCAAGCACGGGGTAGGGCACGCCGGTCTTCACGCCGGCATAGCCGACCATGTTCATCAGCGCGTAGATGATCAGAGACCCGATGCCGATGGCTATGATGAAATTGACGAAGCCGCCGCAGAACAGAAACAGGCTGGCGGCGAGATAATAGCCCCACAGGCTATGGACGTCCGACGTCCAGACGTTGAAGATCGAAAACGCTCCCCAGTTTCGAACTTTGGCGGGAGCGAGGTCCTCATTGTACAGGCCAGGCGATGCGCCTTGTATCGTCATTGCAATATCCCCTTCTTGCAGCACGCGCCCTCACGCGTGGAGCTAAGAGGTTACGCCTGACGCTGGGGAACCGACAAGCAATCCATTTGCCGGCTTTGACCTTAAAGATATTCAATATGAACCGCGATTATCGACGGATCGCATTGGTGGGCCGTTGTTGAACAGGGCGGTCCGGTGATTCGGATTCGGCAACGACGGTTCGGCCTAGGTGATGGCCATTACCCGCTTGTGGTCCTCGACTTCGGACAATAGCCAATCCTGAAACAGGCTGGTGCCTGGCTTGTTGCCGATGCTGCGAGGCCGGTGCAGATAGATGCCTGCCGGGTAGGTGTGGCGGGCACGAAACGGGGCGACAAGCTTGCCTTGCTCAAGAAAGTCCTGTGCCATCATCGTGTCGGCAAGCGCTATTCCGGCGCCATTGATCGCCTCGCGCATGATCAGCGTGCAATCATCCAGCGTCGTGCTGGATTTGGGCGTCGTATCCGAAACACCTTCCTGCTCCAGCCACCGCTTCCATCGCATGGTCTCGCATTCATGGATCAGGTGGTGATTGACCAGGTCAGCGGGCGATCGCAGCGGCACAGGCCCATCGAGCAATGAGGGCGCGCAGACAGGCGTCAGTACCACCGGAATGAGCAACGTCAGAGCCGGGCCGGCCTTGTAGACGAACTCGTCGACAATGGCCAAATCGAAGTTGGCGGGCTTGCCTGATGTCGAGATCTCCAGCTCCACCGTCGGGTGCAGCCGGCGAAAGTTCGGCAAGCGGTCCGCCAGCCAAAGGTTCAGAACGACCGGCACGCACAACACCCGGACACGTTGGGTCCTGCCGTGACCCGGACCATCGGTGAGGCTGACATCGTCGGTGGCGCGCCAGATGGCCTCGAATGCCTCGGAGAGGCTGCGCGCATAATAAGAGCCCCTGATGGTCGGCGTTATCTGGCGAAATCCGCGCTCGAACAGATCCTGGCCGAGATTCCTTTCAAGCGCACGGATGTGGCGGCTTATGGCCGAGGGCGTCAGGTGCAGTTCTTCGGCCGCATCCTTGATGCTGCCGAGACGTGCGGCGGCCTCGAAAGCGCGCATGCCATTGAGTGACGGTAAGGCCATGGGCCAATCATGAATTGTCAGTTGAGTTTTTGTCAATCGACTTGGGCAAAATTGGCGTTTGATCGCCTGGCCTGTTCGGGGATACCCAAGGACAAGAGCGACTAAGTCGCCGTCCAAAAACAATTATTTGGGGCCTCCGGCACCGTTCCACCAATGGCGGAGGCCGGCCTGATCGGTTCCACCGCCGCGGTGGAAGCATTGCGCACATCAGCAAATGGGAGAACCACCGCATATGCCTCAATCGCCAGTGCCGGTCTTCGAAACGGTGGACGAGATTTCCGCGGAAGCCTCTGTCGTCGTGATCTTGCAAACCGCCCAGACAGGCTTTGGCCCCCGGGCAGCGGCGCTGGATGCTGAAATGGGCGGGGTTCTGTCCCGCGCCTGCTCCGACCCGGCCGCATTGGCCGAATCCGGGACCTGCATCGATCTCATCGCCCCCCAGGCCGTATCGGTCCGGCGCGTAATCGTCCTCGCCCTGGGCAAGGCGGAAGCCGTGAGCGCCCTGTCATTGGCGCGCGCCGGCGGTCTGCTTGCCGCTCATTTGGAAAGCAAGGGCGAATGCGCGGCCACGCTTGTCCTCGACCCTATTGCCGATGTCGGCTTGCCCGGAGCCGAGATCCTGGCGCGCGTCGCGCTTGGCATGCGGCTGCGGCGCTATCGTTTCGACATGCGCAACCGGCGCCAGGGGGCGGGAGCGGATCGAACCCTGCGGGTGCAACTGGTCGGAGCAAGCAGCGCGGAGCTGACCCCGGCGCTGGCCCGGGTCAATGCAATCGCCGATGGCGTCGAATACGCGCGCACGCTGGTCAACCTGCCGCCGAACCATCTCCACCCCGACAATTTCCACGATCATCTGGAGCCACTGCGCGAGGCCGGCATCGACATCGAAATACTCGATGCCGCGCAACTGAAAGAGCTCGGCATGAACGCGCTGCTGGCGGTCGGCTCCGGCTCGGCGCGGCCGCCACGGGTGGCCGTGCTGCGTTATCGCGGCAAGGGTGCTCCCTCGCAACCGCTGGCATTCGTCGGCAAGGGCGTCTGTTTCGATTCCGGAGGCCTCTGCATCAAGCGCGGCGAGCAGATGTTCGACATGAAGGCCGATATGGGCGGGGCGGCGGCGGTGGTCGGCCTGCTGATCGCGCTCGCCCGGCAAGGCAGCCCGGTACACGCCGTCGGCGTCCTCGGTATTGCCGAGAACATGCCGTCCGGCACCGCTCTCAAACCGCGCGACATCATCACGACAGCCTCGGGACAGACCGTGGAAGTGTTCGACACCGACGCCGAAGGGCGCCTGCTTCTGGCCGATTGTCTCCACTACGCGGCAACACGCTTCAATCCGTCGGTGATCGTCGATCTGGCGACGCTGACCTATTCGGTGACGCGCGGCCTGGGATCGATATTCGCCGGCCTGTTCAGCACCGACGATGCCATCGCCGCGCAGATGATCGCGGCCGGCGAAACCGTCGGCGAGCGGTTCTGGCGGCTGCCTCTCGACCGTGCCTATGACGAGGGACTGCAATCGCCATTCGCCGACCTCCGCCACCATGCCAAGGACATGGAGGATGGCGATGCTCCCTATGCGGCTGCTTTCCTGCGCCATTTCACGGAAGACCGCCCGTGGGTGCATCTCGACATCGCCAGCAAGGAATTGACCGACACCGATCGGCCCTTGGGCAGGCAAGGTGCCACCGCCTTCGGCGTGCAGATGCTGGAAGAGTGGGTGCAGGCCGGCCGCAAGGTAAACTAGGCGCCTGCCGTCAGGGACAGGAGCGAGATGCGTTCGAACGTGATGGGAAACGGAATGTCGTCTGGGATCATTGGCAGGGAAGGGCGGGCCGCCTTCCGCAACTACGAAACCTGGTATCGGATCTCCGGCGACATCGACGCCGCCAAGGCCCCGGTGGTGATCCTGCATGGTGGACCAGGCGCCGCCCACAACTATGTCGATGCCTACAAGCTTCTTGCCCGAAGAGATCGCGCCGTCATCCACTATGACCAGTTGGGCTGCGGCAATTCCACATTGCTGCCCGAGAAAGGCGCCGACTTCTGGACACCTCGGCTTTTCATCGACGAGCTTGAAAACCTGGTCGACCGTCTTGGCATTCGCGCGGGCTTCCATGTGCTTGGCCAGAGCTGGGGTGGCATGCTGGGCGCCGAATATGCGGTCACGCGGCCGAAAGGTCTGAAGTCGCTGACCATCGCCAACTCGCCGGCTTCGATGAAGCTGTGGGTCGAAGAGGCCAACCGGTTGCGCGCCGATCTGCCCGAGGACGTGCAGGAGACACTGACCCGGCACGAGCAGGCCGGCACGACGGACGATCCGGCCTACCAGGCGGCGACGATGGCTTTCTACGAGCGGCATGTCTGCCGGGTCGTGCCGTTTCCGCCAGAGGTGACGGAGACCTTCGCCCAGGTTGTGCGCAATCCCACCGTCTATAATTTGATGAATGGGCCGAACGAGTTCCACGTCATCGGAACCCTGAAGAATTGGAGCATCATCGACCGCCTGCCGGCCATCGATGTTCCCACGCTGATCATCTCCGGACGTCACGACGAGGCCACGCCCGCGACCGTGCAGCCCTTCAAGGACGGCATCCGAGGATCGCGCTGGGAGATATTCGAGCACTCCAGCCACATGCCGCATGTCGAAGAACAGGATGCGTGCATGCGGGCGGTGGGAGACTTCCTGGACCACAACGACAACTGAGAAAAGGGGAATCAAGACATGAAGAAACTGCTCCTGGCGGCATCAGCAGCCGCATTGCTGGCCGGCACCTGGTTGGCCCCGGCACAGGCTGAATATCTCAAGGAGCACCGAGGCGGCACCATCCGCCTTCTGGCCCGCTCCGCGGCGGGAACGCTCGACCCGCACATCAATTACACCGACCAGGGCTGGCAGGTGTACCAGCCGATCTATGACGGGCTCGTGGCCTTCCGCAAGGCCGAGGGCATGGACGGCTTCACCATCGTTCCCGACCTGGCCGAGGCACTGCCCGAGGTTACCAATGACGGCAAGACCTTCACCTTCAGGTTACGCAAGGGCATCAAGTTTTCCAGCGGCCAGGATCTTGGCGTGAAGGATGTCGTCGCCTCGTTCCAGCGCATCTTCAAGGTTTCAGGGCCGACCTCCGGCACGTTCTATGCCGGCATCGTCGGCGCCGACAAATGCCTGGCCGATACCAAGGGCTGCACGCTGGAAGGCGGCGTTGTCGGCGATGAAGCGGCCGGCACCATCACCGTCAACCTCACCAAGCCCGACGCCGAAATCCTCTACAAGCTTGCCCTGCCGCATGCCGTGGTCCTGCCGGCGGACACGCCAGCCGAAGACATGGGCTCCAAACCCATCCCCAGCACCGGTCCATACATGATCTCCGCCTTCGACCCCAACAAAGGCATGACGGTTTCGCGCAATCCCAATTTCAAGCAGTGGAGCGAGGAAGCGCAGCCGGACGGCTATCCGGACGTTGTCCAATATGATTTCGGCCTGTCCGAGGAAGCGGCCGTCACCGCGATCCAGAACGGCGAAGCGGACTGGATGTTCGACGCATTGCCGAGCGACCGCCTGGGCGAACTTGGCAGCAAATCCATGGACCAGTTGCACATCTCGCCGCTTTCAGCCTGGTGGTATGCCCCGCTTAACAACCGCCTCGCTCCATTCGACAATGAAAAGGCGCGCCAGGCCGTTGCCTATGCGATCGACCGCAACACACTGGTCAAGCTTTTCGGCGGCAAGGTGCTGGCCTCGCCGGTCTGCCAGGTCCTGCCGCCGGACTTCCCCGGCCATGAAGACTATTGCCCCTTCACCAAGGACCCCGGCGCCAAATGGTCGGCGCCTGATCTCGACAAGGCCAAGCAGCTCGTCGAGGAATCGGGAACCAAGGGCCAGAAGGTGACCATCATCGTCGAGGATACCGCCATTTCCCGGTCGATCGGCGTCTATCTGCAGAGCGTGCTGACGACCATCGGCTATGTGGCCGACGTCAAGCCGATCTCGTCCAATATCCAGTTCACCTACATCCAGAACACCAACAACAAAGTGCAGATGTCCGTCACCCAATGGTACAAGGACTATCCGGCGGCTTCGGACTTCCTGAACATCCTGTTCAGCTGCGCCTCCTTCCGTGAAGGTTCGGATGCCTCGATCAACATCGCCGGCTTCTGCGACAAGGACATCGATGCCAAGATGCAAAAGGCGCTGGACCTTGGCGTGACGGACCAGAAAGCCGCCGACAAATTGTGGGCCGAAATCGACAAGCAAGTCACCGACAAGGCACCGGCCGTCGGCCTCTTCACGCCGAAGCGGCTTGACTTCGTCAGCAAACGGGTCGGCAATTTCAAGTTCAACCGGCAGTTCAACTGGATGATCACCCAGTCCTGGGTGCAGTAACGAACTGCGGAGGGACACGTTCGTGTCGAACCAAGCTGTCGCCGTGCCGCGCAAGACGCGAGGGCCCTGGGCCGTCGCGTTCGCGAAGCTGGCAAGGGACAGGGCCGCGATGGCGTCCCTGGCCGTGTTCCTCCTCATCGTCCTTGCCTGCCTCAGTGCGCCTCTCTATGCGCAATGGGCAGGCGTGGACCCATTCGCCTCGACGCTCGACGCCGTCATCCAGATCGACGGCACCGACGTCCCGGTAATGGAACAATCGACCGAGGGGCTCGGGCTCGGCTACACGCCCCTCGGTCCGACCTGGCGGCTCGGCAATTATTTCCTCGGCGCCGACAGTCAAGGGCGCGATGTCATGGCCCGGATGCTCTATGGCGGGCTGAGCTCGCTGCTGATCTCCGGGGCGGCCACCATCTTCACGCTGATCATCGGCACGGCGGCGGGATTGGTAGCCGGCTATTTCGGCGGCGTCACCGACACGGTGCTGTCGCGCTTGCTGGATGTCCTGTGGGCGTTTCCGATCTACCTGCTGGCGATTTCGCTTTCCATCGTCACCATCGCGCAAGGGATCAGGATCGGGCCGATAGATATCGAGTCCGGCAGCCTGTGGCTGCCGGTCATCATCATCGGCATCGTCTACGTGCCCTATGTGGCTCGACCGATACGCGGTCAGGTCCTGTCGCTGCGGCACAGCGAGTTCGTGCTCGCCGCGATCAATCTGGGCGTGCCGGGATGGCGCATCCTGTGGCGCGATATCCTGCCCAACATTACAACCACGCTCATCGTTTTCGTGCCGCTGATGATGGCGTTGAACATGTTGACGGAATCGGCGCTCTCCTTCCTGTCGATCGGCGTGCAGCCGCCGGCTGCGAGCTGGGGCACCATCATCCAGGACGGACAGGCGCTGCTTTACACCAGGCCGCTGGTGGCGCTGGTTCCGGGCCTGGCGATCGCGGTTTCGGTCATGGCGCTCAATGTCTTCGGCGACGGGCTGCGCGACGCGCTCGATCCGCGCTCCAAGGTTCGGCTGGGGCGCGACTGATGATCTACGCCATCCTGCGCCGTTTCGGTCAGATGCTGTTCGTCATGTTCGGCATCTCGGTCATTGTCTTCCTGATCTTTTTCGCGACGCCGGGCGCCGACCCGGCCGCGCGCATCGCCGGCCGCAATGCGTCGCCCGAAGTGCTGGAGGCGGTGCGCCACAGTTTTGGCTTCGACCGGCCACTCTACGTGCAATATGTGAAAATGATGGAGAAGATCTTCGTCACCGGCGACCTGACCTCGTTCGTCAACCGTGGCTGGAAGGTGGTGCCGGCGGTCATGGATTCCATTCCGGTCACACTCTCGCTGGTGTTCGGGGCTGCGGTCCTGTGGGTGGTTGTCTCCATCATCATCGGCATCGTCGCCGCCGCCACCCGCGACAGCTGGCTGGACAAGCTTCTGATGGCGCTGGGGCTGCTCGGCATCTCCATGCCGGTCTACTGGCTGGGCGAGGTGATGAACCTGATCACCCAGAGCCGCTACCATGACAGTTGGGCGTTCTCCTGGGTGCCGCCGCTCGGCTACAAGAATTTCTCCGACGATCCGAAGGGCTGGTTCCTGACGCTGATCATTCCATGGATCACGCTGGCCATCCTCTACATCGGCATCTATGGACGCGTGCTGCGTGCGGCGATCATCGAATCCCTGCAGGAAGACTATATCCGCACGGCCCGGGCCAAGGGGCTGTCGGAGACCCGTATCCTGTTGCGCCATGCCTTGCGCACGTCGCTCATTGCCTTCGTCACCTTGTTCGGTCTCGACTTCGGCGCACTGGTGGGAGGTTCGGCGTTGCTGACCGAGGTGGTGTTCGGGCTGCACGGTATCGGCAAGCTCACCTATGACGCGCTGCAGAACCTCGATCTGCCGATGATCATGGCAACGGTGATGTATGCTTCCATGTTCGTGGTGATCGCCAACGCGGTCGTCGATTTCGTCTACATCCTTCTCGATCCGCGCCTGAGGACATCATGATACTGTCGGTGCGCGACCTCAAAGTATCCTTCCGCACCAATGACGGCCTGGTGCGGGCGATCGATGGCGTTTCCTTTGACCTCGCGGAAAGCGAGATCCTCGGTGTCGTCGGCGAGTCCGGGTCCGGCAAGACGGTATCGCTGCTGGCCGTGATGGGCCTCATCACCGATCCCAATGCCACCATCGAAGGCTCGATCCGCTACAAGGGACGCGAGTTGGTGGGGCTGCCCGCGCGCGAACTGAGACGCCTGCGCGGCAATGAGATCGCGATGATCTTCCAGGATCCAATGACGGCGCTGACGCCTGTCTACACGATTGGCTGGCAGATCGCCGAACAGATCCGCGCGCATCGCACCATCAGCAAGGCCAAGGCGATGGAGCGCGTGGAAGAACTGCTGGCCGAGGTGAATTTTCCCAACCCGCACGAGGCGATGTCGCGCTACCCGCATCAGCTTTCGGGCGGCATGCGGCAGCGGGCGGTGATTGCAATGGCCTTGTCCTGCAATCCGGCACTGCTGGTGGCGGACGAGCCGACCACGGCGCTCGACGTCACGGTGCAGGCCGGCATTCTCGACCTGGTGCGCAAGCTGCGCGCAACCCACAAATCAGCGGTCGTCTTCATCACGCACGACATGGGCGTGGTCTCCGAACTTGCCGACCGGGTGATGGTCATGTATGCGGGCCGCGTGGTTGAACGCGGCAGTCGGATGGAGCTGTTTTCCGACCCGCGACACCCCTATACGCGGGCGCTGCTCGGTTCGATCCCGCCGCTGACCGGCGACAAGCCGCGCCGCCTGCCGGCCATCCCCGGCTCGCCGCCATCGCTGCTTCGATTGCCGCAGGGCTGTGCGTTCGGCCCGCGTTGCCCTGTGCATTACGAGCCCTGCGTGACCGGCAAGCCCGACCTTGGGGCGGGTACCCACGCCGCGGCATGCTTTCGGGTGGCACAGGCATGAGCGGACCCATGACCGACAAGGATCGCCCGATTCTCGAGACGCGTTCGCTGGGAAAGCGTTTTTCGATCGGCTCCCGCTTTTCCGCCGAAGGCAGGCGAACCGTGCATGCGGTCGACAATGTTTCGCTGAGCGTGCGGCGCGGCGAGACGGTCGGGCTGGTCGGCGAGTCCGGGTGCGGCAAGTCCACTCTGGCGCGCTGCCTGGTGAGGCTCTACGACATTACGGACGGCAAGCTTCTCTTCGAAGGCGACGACATCACCACAAAATCGCTGTCAGAACTGAGGCCGCTGCGGCGCCGCCTGCAAATGGTCTTCCAGGATCCGTCTGCCTCGCTCAATCCACGCCGGCGTGTCGGAGACCTGGTGGCCGAGCCTTTGCGCATCCATGGCAAGCTTTCGTCACGCGAGATCACCGCGCGCGTCGCGGAACTGTTCGAACTCGTCGGGCTGTTGCCGGATCATGTCATGCGGTATCCGCACGAATTCTCGGGCGGGCAGCGCCAGCGCGTCGGTATCGCGCGGGCCATCGCGTTGAACCCCGATCTTGTCGTGCTGGACGAGCCGGTCTCCGCGCTCGACGTGTCGGTGCAGGCGCAGATCGTGAACCTGCTCGCCGACCTGCAGGAGAAGCTCAACCTAACCTACATCTTCATCGCCCACGATCTCTCGGTGGTGCGCCAGGTGTCGACCCGCATTGCCGTGATGTATCTCGGCTCGATCGTCGAGGAAGGGCCGGCGGAGGAGGTGTTCGCGGCCCCGGCCCACCCTTACAGCCAGGCGCTGATCTCGGCCGTCCCCGTGGTCGAGACAACGCCGAGTGGGACGCGCAAGCGCATTATCCTCACCGGCGATGTGCCGAGCCCGCTCAAGCCGCCATCCGGCTGCCGTTTCCACCCTCGATGCCCGATCGCGGCCGAGCGCTGCCGCACGGAGCGGCCGGAGCTGAGGGAGTATCGGCCCGGCCGGAAAGTTGCCTGCCACTTCCCGACGGTGTAGCCGAGCCGTCATCCTCGTATCGGCGATCGCATTCGGCCAAAAGATTTTTAAAGATTCCGTTTTTTGCGTGGAACCGACGGCGAGGCGGCGCGTTACATTTGGTTCGATCGGGCGCATCGCGATCGACCGGGAGGAAACGATGGACTACCTGCATTTCTTTTCGCCCGTGCGGATCTCGCGCGGGCAGGGGCACCCTGTAGAAGAAGTGGATAGTGTCGCCGAGGCGATGGTTTTCTTGCGTAAGTGGCCAACGGGACGACGTGGACCTGTGTATCAGTGCGCGCTGAATTGCTGCTCGGCCGCCCTGTCGGGGCAAATGTCGGCTGAAGAGGCGAGGAAGGCATTCACGGGCTTTGCCCGGATCACGCGGCTTCTAGACGATGACATGGCGTTGCCTGTCGCCGGCGAAACCATGGCAAGCGTATACGCGCTGCGGCGATAGACGCGTCGGACTGCTGGACGTCATTGCTGAACGTCATGGGCCGAGCCCATAGCGGCGGTTTATCTGTATGCTCAAGCGACGGAATAACGGTCGATCACCCAGAGCCACAAACCGTCGCTTTGCCGCCGTCCAACTTCGCCGGTTAAGTCCCCATCGGGAAGACGGGGGTGGCTGCCGTTCGTCGGCTCATGAGATTAGTAGGCGGCGAGGCCAGACCATGCCCAGTTCTTCTCAGGCAAAAACTGCGCAGAGGTTCAGCCTCATCGTTCGAGGCAGATCGCCACGCCCTGGCCGCCGCCGATGCAGAGTGAGGCCAGGCCTTTGCGGGCGTTGCACCTCGTCATCTCGTGGAGCAGCGTCACCACGATGCGGCAGCCGGATCCGGCCAGCGGATGGCCGAGAGCGATGGCGCCGCCACTGATGTTGATGATCTCCTCGTTCCAGCCCATCTCGCGATTGACCGCGATCGCCTGCGCGGCGAAGGCTTCGTTGATCTCCATGACGTCGAGGTCGGACGTCCGCCAGCCGGCCTTCTGCAGCGCAAGGCGTGACGCCGCGACGGGGCCCAGCCCCATATCCATCGGCTCGACACCCGCCGAGGCATAGGACGCGATGCGGGCGAGGGGCTTTAGCCCGAGTTCGTTCATCCGTGTCTCCGCCATCACCAGCACGGCGGCGGCACCATCGTTGAGGCCGGAGGAGTTGCCGGCCGTGATTGTCCCCTCTAGCTCGAAGACCGGCTTAAGCCGGCCAAGCCCTTCGAGGGTGGTCGAGGGGTTTGGATGCTCGTCGCGGTCGACGACGACATCGCCTTGCCTGGTCTTTACGGAGACTGGCACAATCTCATCGTCGAACCTTGCCGAACGGATGGCGGCGTCGGCTTTCTCCTGTGAACGCAGCGCGAAGCGGTCCTGCTCATCGCGCGTGATCTGGTAGCGCCGCGCCAGCGACTCGACCGTGACGCCCATATGGACCTGATGGAAGGCGTCCCACAGCCCGTCGGTTACCATCGAATCCTTGACGACCCGGTCGCCCATGCGCACGCCGCCGCGAACGCCTGGAATGAAGTGCGGCGCCGATGTCATCGAATCCTGTCCGCCGGCAATCACGCAATCGGCGTCGCCGCAGCGAATTGCCTGCGCGGCGAGATGGATCGACTTCTGGCCGGCGCCACACACCTTGTTGACCGTCATGGCGGGGACGTTAACCGGCAGGCCGGCCTTGAGCGATGCCTGTCTTGCCGGGTTCTGCCCGGCGCCGCCGGTCAGCACCTGGCCCATGATCACTTCGCTGACGGCTCCTGGCGCAAGCCCGGTTCCGGCCAGCATCGCCTGAATGAGCTGCCCGCCCAATTCCGCCGCCGAAAGGCTGGCGAGCGCGCCGTTGAGCTTGCCGATCGGCGTGCGTTTGGCCGCCACGATATACACCGCATCCTGCAATTTCCTGTCCTCCATCTGTACGGCAGTCGGGCTGTGTTCGCCGCTTGACATTCTGGTTATAACCAATAATCTGAAAACAACATGCAGACAAGATGACGGCTTCGTGCCGGCCTGCATTCCGGGAGGAAATTCATGTCATCCGTGCTTTGGGCGCCGGCGCCGGCCGCGTTCGAATCGTCCAATCTTGCGCGCTTTTGCCGGGCCAACGGCTTCGACCCGCGCGACTACGAAACGCTGCATCGCTGGTCGGTCAGCGACCCCGGCGCGTTCTGGCGGGCGGTGTGGGACTTTGGCCGCGTGATCGGCGATCCCGGCGCGATCTCTTTCCTGCGCGACGGTCAGGCGCCGATGACGCAGAGCCGATTCTTCCCCGACGCATCACTCAATCTCGCGGAAAACCTGCTGCGGGGCGACGGTGATCGGGCCGCGATCATCGAGACCGACGAGAGCGGCCATTTCCGCACCTTCACCCTTGGCGAGTTGCGCCGGCGCGTCGCCAGGACGGCGCAAGGCCTGCGCGCGGCCGGCGTGGCGAGGGGCGACAGCGTCGGCGGCATCCTGCCCAACCGTGTCGAAGGTCTCGTGGCGCTGCTGGCGACGCTGTCGATCGGCGCTGTCTGGTCGTCCTGCTCTCCGGATTTCGGCGCCGCGGCGATCGTCGACCGCCTCGGCCAGATCGGCGTCAAGGTGCTCTTTGCCGCGCCGCGCTATCATTACGCGGGCAAGGAACACGACATCTCCGAGCGGTTGGCCGAGATCGTCGTCGCGATGCCGACTGTGACCACGCTGGTGTTGACCGGTGAGCCGGGCGCTAAGCCCGACTGCACGGCGGCCTGTCTCGACTTCGACGATTTCGGCAGCGACGGTACGCTCGCCTTTGAACGCGTGCCCTTCGACCATCCGGCCTATGTGCTCTACACCTCGGGTACCACGGGTGCGCCGAAGGCGATCGTCCACCGCACCGGCGGCGTGCTGCTCCAGCATCTGAAGGAGCATCTGCTGCATGGCGATGTCCGCCCCGGCGACGTCATGAGCTGGTACACCAACACGGCCTGGATGATGTATCACTGGCTGATCTCGGGCCTCGCCTGCGGCGCGACCGTGGTGCTCTATGACGGCGCGCCGATCCTGAAGACCGCCGAGGGCCTCGACCCCAGTCCGCTGTGGACAATGGCGCAGCGTGCACGCGTCACGCATTTCGGCACCAGCCCGAAATATCTGGCGACGCTGGCCGCCGAAGGCTACGCGCCGGGACGTCTGCACGACCTGTCCTCGCTACGCTCCTTGCTCTCGGCCGGTGCGCCGGTCTCGCCCGGCCAGTTCGACTGGGTCTACGCGCATGTGAAGCAGGACATGATCTTTGCCTCGATCTCGGGCGGCACCGAGATCATCGGCTGTTTCCTGCTCGGTTCGCCGATCCATCCGGTTCGCCGTGGCGAACTGACTGTGAAAGGGCTGGGCCTTGCGGTGGCTGTCATGGACGAGCGCAACGCGCCGGTCATCGGCCGGCAAGGCGATCTGGTCTGCACCGAACCGTTCCCGTCCATGCCGCTGACCTTCTGGGGCAAGGACGGCGACACGCGCTACCACGCCACGTATTTCGCGGCACGCCCGGAAATCTGGACGCATGGCGATGTCGCGGAGATGACCGCGCATGGCTCGGGGATCATCCATGGCCGATCGGACACGACGCTGAAGCCCGGCGGCGTGCGCATCGGCACGGCCGAGATCTATGCCGCCTGCGAGACCTTCGCCGAGATCGAGGATTGCCTGGTGTTCGGCGCGCCGGTCGAAGGCGACGAGGAGATCGTGCTTTGCGTCAAGCTGAATGACGGCTTTGATCTGACGCCTGAGTTCGCCGCCCAGATCCGCCGCGCCATTCGGGAAGGAGCATCGCCGCGCCACGTGCCACATCGCATCCATGCTGTAAAGGCCGTGCCCTACACGCTCAACGGCAAGAGGGTGGAAGGCGCGGCGCGAACGACGCTTGAAGGCAAGCCGGTGAAGAATATGGCTTCGCTGGCCAACCCCGCATGCCTCGAGGAATACCGCGCGCTCGACAGGAGCAGAGCGGCATGAGCCGGGCCAAGGGGGCGATCGTCGGCATCGGCGAGTTGAAACCGCAGCGCCTGACCAGCGGCGTGACGACGCTGGAGATGATCGCCGAGGTCTCGCGCCTGGCAGTGTTCGATGCCGGGCTGGAGCCGGCTGCGATCGATGGGCTGCTGGTCGGGCCGCAGGTCGGCGAGACGCCGCAGCATGTTCCGGCAACGATCGCCGAATATCTCGGCCTGGCGCCGACCATGGCCAATGTCGTCGACCTGGGCGGCGCTTCGGGGGCAGGGATGGTCTGGCGCGCGGCTGCGGCGATCGAGGCCGGCATGTGCGAGACAGTGCTGTGCGTGCTCGCCAACAACCGCGAGGCGGCGGCACCCCGCTCGCCCAACCGCAATCCGATCCGCGAGTTCGACGTGCCGTTCGGCGCCTCGGGCGCCAACATCTCCTATGCGCTGCTGATGCAGGCGCATATGGCAGAGCATGGCTCGACCGCCAGGGATTTCGCGCTGATCGCCGCCGCGGCGCGCGCCAATGCGCAGCTCAACCCCGACGCCATCTTCTTCGGCAAGCCGGCGGATGTGGACGCCGTGCTGGCGTCGCCGATGGTCGCCTCGCCATTGCATCTATACGAGATCGTCATGCCGGTCGCCGGCGGCGAGGCGGTGATCGTCACCTCGGCCGAACGTGCGCGCACGCTGCCCGGAAGACCCGTGCATCTGCTCGGCGCCGGCGAGAAGGTCACGCATCGCGCGGTCAGCCAGGCGCCCAGTCTCACCTCCGGTCCGCTGAAGAGCGCCATGGCCCGGGCCTTCGCGCAGTCCGGCACCGACGCCAATCAGATGAATCTTCTCTCGCTCTACGACTGCTACACGATCATGGTCGCCACGACGATCGAGGATGCCGGCCTCTGCGCCCCCGGCCAGTTCGGCGCGTGGCTGCGCGACCATAATCTTTCGCACCAAGGCGACAAGCCGCTCAACACCCACGGCGGTCAGCTCGGCTTCGGCCAGCCGGATCTTGCCGGCGGCATGACGCATGTCGTCGAGGCGGTGCGCCAATTGCGCGGCAAGGCGGGCGAGCGCCAGATCGACAAGGCCGAGCTGGCACTGGTCACCGGGAACGGCGCGACGATGAGCGAGGCGACCGCGCTCGCGCTGGGAGCCGCCTGATGTCCGTCGATCTCAACACATTGAAAACCCCCGCTCCGACGATCACCGCGCTGACCCAGCCATTCTGGGACGCGGCGGCGCAAGGGCGGCTGAAAATCCAGCACTGCGAGGACTGCGGCAAGGCGGTGTTCTACCCGCGCCCGATGTGCCCGCATTGTTGGAGCAAGCGCCTCGTCTGGAAGGAGGCGTCGGGCAGGGGCCAGCTGAAATCCTTTTCCCTAGTACACAAGCCGGGGCATCCCGGCTGGCTGCCGGTGGCACCTTATGTGGTTGGGCTGGTCGAACTGGCCGAGGGCCCGACCATGCTGAGTTTCATCTTGCCGGGCATGCGATCGCCTGGGGTTGGGGACGCGCTCTTGCTCGCGCCGACAGCCATAGGCGGCCGTGTCCTGCCGGCCTTCAAACCAGTCGAAACCGCAACAGAGGAGAAGCCGAAATGAGCACCGAGACGAAAGACGGCTGGGCAGGCGTGGTGAAGGGCCGTCCGCAGGTCGGCGCCTTTGCCGAACGCACGCGCCGCACGCGCATCAGCGACATCGAAGCCTTCACCGACATCACCGGCGACCGCAATCCGCTGCACTATGACCGCGCGCTGGCCGAGAAATCGGTGTTCGGCAAGCTGATCGTCCAAGGCGGCGTCACCTCGGGCATCCTCAATGCGCTGGTCGCCGAGGATCTGCCGGGACCCGGCACGGTGTTCCTCGAGGTCGCCTGGAAGTTCGTCAAGGCGGTTGGCGTCGACGAGGAGATCACCGGACGGGTCGAGGTCAAGGAGGTCCGCCCCGACAAGCCGATCTGCAAGATCGAGACCAGCGTGCGCAACGGCCAGGGCGAGCTTTGTCTCACCGGCACGGCGACGGTGTTCACCGTGCCGCTGCAAGGCGTATGAACACGGTGGGCGACAGCCGGCTTGGCGTGGCGGCCGACCGCGAACGCTGGCGCGTTCTGTCGCTGCTTTGCCTGGCGGTCGTCCTGTCGCTGACCACCTGGTTTTCGGCGACCGCCATCCTGCCCGAGCTGAAGCAGGAGCTTGCGCTCGGCCCTGGCGCCGAGGCCTGGTTGACCAATGGCGTTCAGGTCGGCTTCGTGATCGGCGCGCTGGCGGCGAGCCTGGTCAACCTTCCCGACCTGGTGCGGCTCGGTCGTCTCATGGCGGCGGCGGCAATGGTTGCCGCGCTCGCCAACGCCAGCCTGCTGTTCCACCCCGATCCGGGCGGCGCCATCGCCGCGCGCATCGTTACCGGCGCGGCACTCGCCGGCGTCTATCCCCCGGCCCTGAAGCTTGTCGCGACCTGGTTCACGCGCGACAGGGGACTGGCGCTCGGCGCGGTCATCGGCGCGCTGACCATCGGCTCGGCGCTGCCGCATCTCTTCCGCGCCGCCTCAAGCGCGCTCGACTGGCGGCCGGTGGTCGCCGCCGCCAGCCTGGCGACGGCCATCGGCGCGCTGCTGTTCCTGCTGTTTGCCAAGGAAGGGCCCTATCCCTTCGGCAAGGCGGTGTTCGAGCCGGCGCGCATCGGCCAGGTGTTTCGTGAAAAGCCGCTGCTGCTGGCCAATCTCGGCTATCTCGGCCATATGTGGGAACTCTACGCCATGTGGGCGTGGCTGCTTGCCTACACGCGCGCCG
The DNA here is from genome assembly GCF_013170705.1 of Mesorhizobium loti. Lineage (NCBI taxonomy): Bacteria > Pseudomonadati > Pseudomonadota > Alphaproteobacteria > Hyphomicrobiales > Phyllobacteriaceae > Mesorhizobium > Mesorhizobium loti. The sequence goes on from NZ_CP033334.1 coordinate 4,582,717, forward strand.
CTTTCGAAGCGCAGGCGATCGGAACAGCCGCCGCCGCTTCGCTGTCGACCTTCTTCGTCGTCGCCTCCGGCATCCTGGGATGCCTGCTCGGAGGCTATCTTTCGGACCGCATCGGCCGAACGGCGACCACAGCCGGCATGATGATCGTCTCGGGAAGCTGCGCCCTGCTGATGGGCTTTCTGTTCACCGGGCCGCTCTGGCTGTTCATGCTGGTGGCCGTTGTCTGGGGCATTTCGGTGATCGGCGATTCCGCGCAGTTCTCCGCCGCCATCACCGAGCTTGCCGACCGCCGCTTTGTCGGCACGGCGCTCTCGGTGCAACTCGGCGCCGGTTTCGCGCTGACAGTGCTCGCCATCTGGCTGACACCGCACTTTGCCGACCTCATCGGCGGCTGGCGCTGGGCCTTCCTGCTGCTCGTTCCCGGGCCGCTTCTCGGGGCCGCGGCCATGCTGTGGTTGCGAAACTTGCCGGAGAGCGTGAATATGGCTGGCGGCCTCCGTTAGGGAGGATGCTGCCGCTCCTTGAGTCGCGGCAAATGATTTTGCGGCGGGACCGAATGGAACAAACGACCAGAATGCGTGGGCGTCCTCGCTACGACCAGGAAGATGCCGGAGCCGCCGAGGCGTTCCGCTCGATCGGCTCCAAGGTCGAGCTCAACCGCGACGAGGCGGCTCCGCTGTGGGTGCAATTGCGCAACCAGGTCGAGGAAGCCATCAACACCGGCCTGCTGGCGGCCAATTCGCGCATCCCTTCCGAGCAGGCCCTGTGCGATTTCTTCGGCGTCTCGCGTCCGGTCGTGCGCGCCGCGATCGGCTCGCTATCCAGCGAGGGCCGCATCATCAAGATGCCGCGCAAGGGCATGTTCGTCGCCGCACCGCGCGAGCATGTCGACTTCATGACGGCCAATCTCGGCGTGTTCGACGACCTGACGGCGAAAGGCCACAAGGTCTCGACGCGCACGCTCGAAATCTACCGCTGCCCGCCGAACGAGAAGGAATCCAGCGTCTTCGGCATTCCCGCCAATGGCAGCGTGGTCCGCATCAGCCGCGTCTACATGACCGACGGCGCGCCGATCACCATGACGCGCATCAGCCTGCCGGGGCACCGGGTGCCCGGTCTCGAAAACATCCTGTCGGAGAACCAGTCGATTTTCGGCACCATCCGCGCGGTGTTCGGCCTGACGGTGAAGCGCGCCGACCGCTGGCTGCGCGCGGCCTTGCCCACCAAGGAAGAGGCCGAGCAGATGGGCGTTGCCGCCAACACCCCGCTGATCGAGATCGAGTCGATTGCCTATGACGCGGATGGCGCGGCGCTCGAATATTACGAGGCCTTCTACAACTCTTCCGTCGCCCGCATCCACATGGCGGTCGAGCAGCCGTCGGCGACGGTGAACGGTGTCGATCGCACCTGAATCACGTCCATGAAAAAGAATCCGTTTTCTGGTTATAACCAGATTGACGGACCCGGGAAGCTTCTGTAACGTCCTTGTCGTGGGGCCGGGAGGAGCCTGACCCCGGAGGCATTATCAGGATCGATCGGCTTGCGACGCCGCCTTGGCGGCGAGGGGAAGATTTTGCCCGCGTGCAAGCCCTTGGTCCGATGGAGGATTTGCGTGGATTACCGGTCGCAATTCGACCTGACGGGCGAGGTTGCCGTCGTCACCGGCGGCGCCAGCGGCATCGGCTTGGAAGCCGCCAAGGCGCTTGGTACTTGCGGCGCGCGCATCGTCCTTCTCGACATGAATACGCAAGGGCTGAAAGCCGCCGCCGACGAACTCATGGCGGCCGGTGTCGCCAGCGTCGACGGCCGCGTGCTGGACGTCACCGATCCGCAAGCCGTCGAAGCAATGGCCGCTCGAATCGTCAGCGATTTCGGCCAGGTCGACATACTGGTCAACAGCGCCGGCATCGCCCGCCTCAACGCCGCGCTCGACACATCGGACGAAGAATGGCGCCTGGTGATGGACGTCAACGTCAACGGCGTCTACTGGGTCTCGCGCGCCTTCGGCCGCTCGATGGTCGCACGCAACAAGGGCTCGATCGTCAATCTCGGTTCGATGTCGGGCCTGATCATCAACCGTCCGCAGACCGCGCCCTCCTACATGGTGAGCAAGGGCGCCGTGCACATGATGACCAAGGCGCTGGCCGTCGAATGGGCGAAATCGGGCGTTCGCGTCAACGCCCTGGCGCCGGGCTATGTCGGCACCGAGATGACGCTGAAAATGCGCGAGCGCCCGGAACTCTTCAACACCTGGATCGACATGACGCCGATGGGCCGGCTCGGCGAGCCGCACGAGATCGCCTCGGCGATCCTGTTTCTCGCCTCGCCTGCGTCGAGCTACGTCACTGGCGCGATCCTGTCGATCGATGGCGGCTACACGGCCTGGTGAAGGGCCGAGCAAGGATTGGAATATCGCATGACCGTTTCGGACCTAGAGGCACGCCAGGCAATCATCGATGCCTGCCTCAAGATGAACGCGCTGGGCATCAACCAGGGCACCTCAGGCAATGTCAGCCGACGCCATGGCGAGGGCATGCTGATCTCGCCGACCAGCACGCCTTACGAGACGCTGGTGCCCGAGGACATCGTCTTCATGGCCTGGGACGGCGAGGTCGACGGGCGCCTGCCGCCGTCGAGCGAATGGCGTTTCCATCTCGACATCATGAAGGCGCGGCCCGAGGTCAACGCGGTCGTCCATGCGCATCCAACCTTTTGCACGACCATCGCCATCATGGGCAGGAAGATACCGGCGATCCATTACATGGTGGCGGTCGCCGGCGGCAGCGACATTCGCTGCGCCCCTTACGCCACCTTCGGCACGGCCGAGCTTTCGGCGCATGCGGTGGAGGCGCTGCGCGACCGCAAGGCCTGCCTGCTCGCACAGCACGGCATGATCGCGGTCGGTTCCAGCCTCAGCCAGGCGATGTGGCTGGCGGTGGAGGTGGAAACGCTGGCGCGGCAGTATCACGGCGCCCTGCAGATCGGCGAGCCGCCGATCCTGTCCGAGGAGGAGATCGAAAACGTCATCAAGCGCATGGCCAGCTACGGCCTGCGCGACAAGGAGGCTGCTGCCTGAGCGGCGGCCATCTGGCGCAATCCTCCGGGAAGGCCCGGAGCGATCAACAAGGGAGGAAATGAAATGACCGGATCCATGAAAGGCCTCGTCAAGGCGCTCGCTTTGGGGTTGGCGGCGGCTTGCAGCCTGGCCGCCATCTCGGGCGCGAGTGCCGAGGAACTGTCGCTCAAGGGCAAGCGCATCGGCGTCTCCGCCATCGGAACGGATCACTACTGGGACCTGATGGCGTTCCGCGGCATCCAGGACCGCGTGAAGGAGCTCGGCGGCGAAGTGATCGCGCTCGACGCCGGCCGCAAGGACCAGCAGCAGATCGCGCAGTTGCAGACGCTCATCGCTCAGAAGCCCGACGCCATCATCGAGCAGCTCGGCAATCTGGAAGTGCTGAACCCGTGGCTGCAGAAGATCCGCGATGCCGGCATCCCGCTGTTCACGGTCGACACCGCGACGCCGCACGCCATCAACAACACCACGTCCAACAACTACAACATCGGCGCCGAGATCGCGCTGCAGATGGTCGCCGACATGGGCGGCAAGGGCAATGTGCTGGTCTTCAACGGCTTCTACAGCGTGCCGGTCTGCAAGATCCGCTACGACCAGCTGAAATATGTGCTGACCTCGTTCCCCGATGTGAAGATCGTCGAGCCGGAACTGCGCGACGTCATCCCGAACACCGTGCAGAGCGCCTATTCCAACGTCACCGATATGCTGACCAAGTCGCCCGAGAAGGGCTCGATCGGCGCGGTGTGGGCCTGCTGGGACGTACCGCAGATCGGCGCCACGCAGGCGGTCGAGGCCGCCGGCCGCAACGAGGTCAAGACCTACGGCATCGACGGCAGCCCGGAAGTCATCAAGATGGTGATGGATCCGAAGTCGTCGGCAGGCGCGGTGGCCGCGCAGCAGCCCTATGAGATCGGCAAGACATCGGTTGACAATGCCGCCAAATATCTTGCCGGCCAGAAGGTTGCGCCCTTCACCTTCGTACCGGCGGTGCTGATCAACAAGGAAAATGCCGCCGAAAAAGGAAAGCCGTTCCTCGACGCCGCCGAAAAAGCAGGCGTTAAATAGGCGGAACGAAACGGCGGGCAGCCATCTCCAGGGAAATGGCCGCCCGCCACCATCAACCAGGATTGACGGCCATGCAGACAGCAAAGCGTGAAATTGCTGTATCGATGACGGACATATCGAAGCGGTTCGGTCCAGTGCGGGCGCTGGAGAACGCGAACCTCGAGATCGCGCGCGGCTCGATCCTCGGCCTTGTCGGCCAGAACGGCGCCGGCAAGTCGACGATCATCAAGGTGCTGGCCGGCATCATCCGACCGGACAGCGGCACCATCGTCATCAATGGCGAGACCGTGACCTCGCTGTCGCCGGCAGCGGTGGAAAAGCTCGGCGTGCATTTCATCCATCAGGACAGGCTGCTGGTGCCGACCGCGACTGTCGGCGAGGCGGTGTTCCTCGGCCATGAAATCGGTCTCGGCCCGTTCGTCAGCCGCCGCGCCATGGAGCGCAAGGCGGCCGATCTGTTGAAGCGCTTCTTCGGCATGGAATTGCCGGCGGGAACCCTGGTCAAGGACCTGACCACGGCACAGCAGAAAGTGGTGCAGATCACGCGGGCGCTGGCGCAGAAAGCGTCCGTGCTGGTGCTTGACGAGCCGACCGCGGCGCTGGTCAAACGCGAGGTCGACAGCCTGTTCGATGTGCTGCGCCGACTGCGCGACGACGGCATCGCCGTGGTCTTCATTTCCCACTACATGCAGGAAATCGAAAAGCTGTGTGACCGCGTCACCGTGATGCGCAACGGCACCGATGTCGGTACGGTCGATCCGCGTGAGACATCGATCGACGAGATCATATCGATGATGATCGCCCGCGATGTCGGCGAGATGTTTCCCAAGCGTTCGGTCACGCTGGGCGCGCCGGTGCTCGAAGTCGCCAATCTGCGGCTCGGCGGCAGCTTCGAAAACATCGGCTTCAACGTTCGCGCCGGCGAGATCGTCGGCCTCACGGGCCTGCTCGGCTCGGGCGCCAAGGAAATCGTGCAGTGTCTGTTCGGCCTCAAGACCGCCGATGGCGGCCAGGTCAAGGTCGAGGGCAAGCAGCTGTCGCTGTCGACGCCGGTCAAGGCCGTGCGTGACGGCATCGCCATGCTGCCGGAGGATCGTCGCGCGCACGGCGTGGCGCTCGGCCTGTCGGTGCGCGAGAACATTTCGCTGGCGAGCCTGCGCCGTTATTCCAGAAGCGGACTGGTCAGCCGCAACAGTGAGAACCAGGCGGTCGACGGACTGATCAAGGAATTGTCGATCAAGACGCCGCATCGCGACGCGCTGGTGCGCGAACTCTCTGGCGGCAACCAGCAGAAGGTGGCGATCGCCAAATGGTTGAGCTGCCGGTCGCGGGTCTATGTGCTGGACGAGCCCACGGTGGCCGTCGATGTCGGCGCCAAGGTCGAGATCTACAATCTATTGAACCGGCTGGCGGGCGAGGGGGCGGCGATCCTGCTTCTGTCGTCGGACCTGCTCGAACTGGTCGGCGTCTGCGACCGGGTGCTGGTCGTCTATCGCGGCCGGCTGGCCGGTACCTTCTCCGGTGCGGCGATGAACAGCGATGCGTTGCTCGCGGCGTCATCGGGCGCGCGCTCCAACGCTGACGGGGTGGCAGCATGAGCGCGACAACTGTCCACGCCCAAGCCGACGTGTCCGACCAAACCAGCGCCACGGGCAAAAGTGCCGGACGGCGCTTCGCCACCCTCGTCGTGCGGCTCGGCGCGATTGCCGCCTTCGCCGCGATCATGGCCTATTTCGTCGTCTTTGCGCCGGGCTTCACATCGACCTTCAACCTGATCAACGTCGTCGAGCAGTCGGCGATCCTGGGTGTGCTCGCCTATGGCATGACTTCCGTCATCATCGGCGGCGGCTCCGATGTCACCGAAGGCGGCATCGACCTGTCGATCGCCGCCAATATGGGGCTGTGCGCCGCCGTCTACGCCACGCTGCTGTCGATGGGCTATGGCGACGTCCTTTCGGCGCTGGCGGCCATCGCCGTCGGCATGGCGGTTGGCGCGCTGAACGCCCTTGCCGTGGTCGGTCTCGGCATCCTGCCGCTGCTGGCGACACTTGCCGTGCTCAACGTAGCCGCCGGCATGGAACTCACGCTCACCCAGAACACGGTCGTCGGCGCATCCTCCCCGCTGCTCGGCTTCCTGGTTTCCGGGGCCTTTCTTGGCATCTCGGCGCTGGCCTGGGCGCTGATCCTGTTCTCCGCCCTCGTCATCGCCATCTTTCACTACACCTCGTTCGGGCTCAGGCTTTACGCGGTTGGTGGCCATCCGGAAGCAGCGCGCGCGGCCGGTCTCAGCGTGCCCTTCTACGTGTCCTTCACCTATGTGCTGAGCGGCTTCTGCGCGGCGGTGGCAAGCGTCCTCACCGTTTCGCGGCTCTCGGCCAGCACGCCCGGTTCCGGCGAACTGCTTTTGTCGGTGCTGGCGGCGGCGTTACTCGGCACCGTCTTTTCCCGCCGCTTCGTTCCGACCATGGGCGGCACGCTGCTCAGCGTGCTGTTCATCGGCCTGCTCGCCAACGGCTTCCAGTTGCTCAACGTCTCCAGCTACTGGGTCAACGGCGTGCAGGGCGCGCTGATCCTGCTGGTGGTGGCCATCACATCCTTTGCCCGCGGCTCGGAGGGTTCACGATGAGCGTCTCGGCAAATGACAGTCCCAAGATGAGCCTGCGCGCCTTCCTTGCCAAATACAGCGTGCTCATCGCCTTCGCGGCGATCGTCATCTTCTTCGCTGTGGCGAGCCCGACCTTCCTGACGCCGGCGAACCTCTTCAACGTGCTGGTCAACAATGTCGTCATGCTGGCGATCGTGGCGCTCGGGCTCACCATCGTCATCTCGTCCGGCGGCATCGATCTTTCCGTCGGCGTGTCCGTTGACATGGCCAGCATGGTCTTCGTGATGCTCTTGGCTGCCGGTTACAGCGGCGTGGTCGGCGTCGGTGGCGGCCTGGGTGCTGCCCTGGTCGTCGGTATCCTCAACGCCATCCTCATCACCAGGCTCAACATCAGCCCGTTCCTGGCAACGCTTGGCGTGCTGTTCATCGGCCAGAGCACACAACAGCTCGCCACCAGCGGCGGCCAGCCAATCTACCTCACCAGCGGCTATGCCAGCGACCAGTTCAACGCCATTGCCCGCACCGCTTTGTTCGGCGTGCCGACGCCGGTGATCGTGCTGGTCGTCTCGGCCATCGCGGTCCACGTCCTGCTGCACCGCTCTGTCTTCGGTCGCTATGTGCAGGCGATGGGCGCGCAGCCGGGCGTCGCCTGGTATTCCGGCATCCGCGTGCCGCGCGAGTTGTCGATGGTGCATGTGCTGTGCGCGCTGCTGGCGGGCGTCACCGGCATCCTGCTGTCGGCAACGGTCAAGTCCTACGTGCCGCTGTCCGGCAACGCCTTCCTGCTCGATGCCATCGGCGCCACCTTCATCGGCACGACGCTGAGCCGCGAGCGCAAGCCTTCGGTGATCGGCACGCTGCTCGGTGTCCTACTGCTTGCCATCGTCAAGAACGGGCTGCTGCTCGTTGGCTGGAACTTCTACTGGCAGCAGGTCGGCATCGGCGTGTTGGTCTTCCTGGTGCTGGCCGTGAGCTTCGGCCTTCGCCGCGCCACCCATTGAGTTCGACCACCCATTGAGTTCGAAAGGTCAGCCAACCATGCCACAATTCGACGTCAGCTCGATCGGCTTCTACGTCCTGGATATCCTGGGGCGGCCGGTGTCGCGCATCCCCGAGGGCGGCCGCGCCGACTATATCGAGGAGATCCGCATGACTGTCGCAGGCACGGCCGGCGCGACCGGCATGGACTGCGCCATCCTCGGGTTGAAGACGCGGGCCGTCACCACGCTCGGCACCGACGACATGGGCGATTGGTTCCTGGCCAAGCTGAAGAAATATGGCCTGGAGTGCGGCCTGGTGCGCCGCGACGGCAGCGTCCAGACCTCCTCCACCATTCTGCCGGTACGGCCAAATGGCGAGCGTCCGGCATTGCATGTGCCGGGGACGGCTGCCGTTTTCGAGGTCGCGGACGCCGATCTCGACGCCGCCCTTGACGCCACGGTCGTCCATGTCGGCGGCACCGGGCTGTTGAAGCGTTTTGACGGCGTGCCGACGGTCAAGCTGTTGAAGCGCGCCAAGGAACTTGGCCGCATCACGACCTTCGATCTGATCCAGGCGACGCCGGAAACCTGGAAGCTGGTTGAGCCGTGCCTGCCCTATATCGACTATTTCGTGCCGAGCATCGACGAGGCGGGCGAGATGGCGCACGACCGGGATCCGGCTCGCGTTGCCGCCTTCTTCAAGTCGAGGGGCGTGAAGAACTGCATCCTGACACTCGGCGCCGATGGCGTGCATGTCTCGCCGCAGCATGGCGAGGATTTCCACCTGCCGGCCTTCGACGTCGAGGTCTTCGACACCACGGGCTGCGGTGACTCCTTCACCGCCGGCATCATCGTCGGCATCGTCAAGGGCTGGGACCTCAAACAGTCTGCCCGCTTCGCAACTGCCGTCGCCGCCAAGGTGGCGATGGGGCTCGGCTCCGACGGCAAACTCGTTTCATTCGACGACACGATCGTGGCGATGAATTCGCTCCCGGTCAGGACATCAAAGGTGCAAGCAGCATGACCATTCTTCCTGAGGCCAAGGGCAAGACGGCTCTCGTCACCGGCGCCAGCCGCGGTATCGGCAGGGCGCTCGCCAAGGGGCTGGCCGAGGCGGGCTTCGACGTCGCCGTCACCGACCTGCCGTCACAGGCCGCGGAGCTTGCCGTCACCAAGGCCGAGATCGAGGCGGCGGGCAGCAAGGCCTATGTCTACACAATGGATGTCAGCAAGAAGCGCGAGATCGAAGCGACGGCGCAGGCGCTGCTTGCGGAGGCTGGTAGCATCGACGTACTGGTCAACAATGCCGGCATCTTGAAGCCAAGCCTGCTCCAGGATTTGGACGAAGCCAATTGGGACGCGCATTTCGATGTCAACGCCAAGGGCGTGCTGATGATGTGCCAGGCCGTGCTGCCGCATATGCGCGCCAGGAAATCGGGCAGGGTGATCAACATAGCCTCGATCGCCGGCCGCCAGGGGGTGCCGACGCAAGGCCATTACGCGGCGACGAAATCGGTGGTGATCACGCTGACCCGCGTGCTGGCGCAGGAAGTCGGCATGGACGGCGTTACCGTCAACGCCATCTGCCCCGGCATCATCCTGACCGAGATGGGCAAGAACAATCTCGGCAGCGAAGCGGCGATCCACCATTGGGAAGATGTCGCGGCGCTGAAGCGCCTCGGCGCGCCGGAGGACGTCGTCGGGCCGGTGCTGTTCTTCGCCTCGGACCTGTCGGCTTTCGTCACCGGCCAGTCGCTCAACGTCGACGGCGGTATCTACTACCATTGACGATCCGCCGCGTGGCTTGCGCAATCGCCATGGCTTGAAGATGTTGATGGAGTGCTGGAGGCATCCGTCCGCTTCCAGTCCCGGCCACTCCAAAAACGGACAGTCCCCTTCAGGCCCCAAAACGGACGTCAGCCGGTTCTACAGTCGGCCATCGACTGGGGTTCCTGGAAGCTTTTCGAACTTTCTGGGTCGCGTTCCAGCCCGAATTGCGACTTTCGTAATTTCTCGCGCGCCTTGCAAAATGCTTCCGTTGTCATGTGCTATTTCCGCCCAGCGCGCCCAGAGCCGCTCGGCCGAGAACGGGCTTTTATCTTGTCCAGTACCCGCCGCGATCTCTTTCGACGAGGCCGAGGCGGCCCGGTCACACCGAATCGAATGAGCCGTTCGCGATCGAGAGTCACGATGCTGCATTTGCCGAGATGTCTTTGGAGCATAGCGGGGGCCGCGGTCTTGGAGCGGCGAGGGGACTTGCCTACATCGCACATGTCGTCGATATGGAGGTCGATGAGTTCGCTGAATGTTTTCAGGCGCGCTATACGGGGCTTGGTCGGCGTCTCACCGCGATCGACTTGGCGCTCGGTTTCGGTGACCCAGCGCGAGGCGTCGTCTCGGCGCAGGAAGGTCTCGCTGACGTAGCGACTTTGCGACGGACTTGGACGCGCCAGGAACCGGATGAGAGCTTCGTGTGTGAAGGTGGCCATTTTTTCGTGTGCGCTCTGTGTGCGCTGAGAGATCGAAACGTGGCGAAAAGGGTCGTATTCTGGCGTAAATTCGCGTGCACTCGGCAGATACTAACGATTTGATATTAAAGAAAAATGCTGAAAAATCAAAATAATAGAGTGGCCGTGGCCCCAATGATGGACTGGACAGACCGGCATTGCCGGTTCTTCCACCGCCAGCTAACGAAGCGTGCGCTGCTTTACACCGAAATGGTGGTGGCGGACGCGGTCATCCATGGCGCGCGCGATCGGTTGCTTGGCTTCGATGCGGTGGAACATCCGGTCGCTTTGCAGCTCGGCGGCTCCGATCCGGCGAAACTTGCCGAGGCGGCGCGCATTGGTGAGGCCTTCGGCTATGACGAAATCAATCTCAATGTCGGCTGCCCATCCGACCGCGTCCAGTCGGGGACGTTCGGTGCCTGCCTGATGAAGGTGCCCAACCTTGTCGCCGAGTGTGTCGCGGCGATGAAAGCGGCGGTGACGATTCCCGTCACCGTCAAATGCCGCATCGGCGTCGACGAACAGGATCCCGAGCCAGCGCTCGATACGCTGGCCGACGCGGTTTTCGATGCCGGCGCCGACGCCTTGTGGGTGCATGCGCGCAAGGCATGGCTGGAAGGGCTGAGCCCCAAGGAAAACCGCGACATTCCGCCGCTCGACTTTGACAGGGTTTATCGGCTGAAGGCTGGAAAACCGAGCAAGTTCATAGGCATTAATGGCGGCATTCAGTCGCTTGAAGAGGCGCGGGCGCATCTCGATCAGGTTGACGGCGCCATGCTTGGACGCGCCGCCTACCACACGCCAGGCATTCTGGCCGGCGTCGACGCCGGCTTCTACGGCACAAAGCCCGAGGCGTTCGACTTCGCAGCGCTTATCGACGCGATGGCCGGTTATGCCGCGCGCCACATCGAACAGGGCGGGCGGCTCGGTCATGTCACCCGGCATATGGTCGGGCTGTTCCACGGCCTGCCCGGCGCGCGCCGCTACCGCCAGATCCTGTCGACCGACGCAAACCGGCCCGGCGCCGGGCCTGACGTGCTGAAGACGGCTTTCGCGGCAGTCGGTTTTGGTGGGGCAGCCGCCGAAGCCGCCTGACGGGTTGGGTTAACCTCAGTCCCTGAGGATCATCCGGTCGCCGCGCACGTCGAAGCCTGACAGCGAGCCGATGAAGTTCATGCCGAGCAGGCTTTGGCTCAGCATGCCGGGGGCCGCGACCATCACCGACATGTCCTTGCGCACGATGCCGCCGATCGCCACCGCGTCGGTTTTGACCGCCGCGGCGCGCGCCATGCCGTTGGCTGTCGAAACCGGTATCGTGTAGTTGAGCGCCGCCGGGTTGAAGCCGGCGGCTTGCGCGTCTTCCGATGTCAGCACCGTGCTGGTCGCGCCGGTGTCGACAACGGCGCGCACCGGATTGCCGTTGACCAGGATGCGCGCTTCGAAATGGCCATTGTCGGCCTTGTCGAGGGTCACGGTGGCGTGGCCGTCTTCGATGCCAAGCGCCAGCGGACTGCCGGGAACGAGGCCCGCCGTCACCCGGCTGGCGACGTCCTGCAGTTCGTAGCGATACTGGTAGCCGGTGATCAGGGCGAGCACGATTGCCGCCCAGGCGCCAAGGTTGCGGGCCATCGCGCCCAGCGGGCGACCTGACCGCAGCAGGCCGGCGCCGATCAGCGCGCCGAAGGCGCCAAGCCAGATCAGCCGGCCGAAATCGTAATTTTCCACGCCAAGCGTGCTGCCAGCGGAATCGTTGAGCATGAGCAGGACCGCGCCCACGCCAATCACCGCCATCATAATCCAGAACAGCCTGCTGCTCATCCGTGCCTCGCTAAAGTGCGTCGCGTTCGCGCGCCATGCGGGTGCGGCGCGTTTCCCGGCGCGGCCGGCGCTCGACCGTTTCCAGCCGGGCCGGCAGTTCGGCCATCACATTGCGGCGCGTTTCGGGCGTCATCCCCATCCAGGCGCCGATTTCCTCGCGCGTGCGGCCGCAACCGAAGCAGAAGCCGGTTTTCATGTCGATCGAACAGACAAGGATGCAGGGAGATTCGATGGCCGTCATGACTTTCTCACGAGCGACCCGTTCGGATTCCGCTCTTCCATCTCCACATGGTGCAACGGCAAAGCCAATGCAAGCCCTCGCGATCGCGTCTTCTCAGGCCATCTTTGCGGCAATCAAGGCGGATGTTTGGGGGAGGTTGTGCCGATCACCCAACGCGGCTATGCCGCTCACCAACTCTAGGAATGAATGATTGCTCACGACATGACCAGCGCGCTACCTTTTGACGATTTTCGCAACCTGCTCGACAATTTGCCAGCAGCCGACCTCAAGGCGCAAGCGCGCGTGCACGCGCTGTTCGCCAAGGCGGACAAGCCAGCGCATTCGCTCGGCCGCATCGAGGAGATCGCCGCGAGGCTTGCTGCCTGGAGCGGTAGGGCTCCGCCCGCCGTGACAAGGCCGCTGATGGCCGTCTTTGCCGGCAATCATGGCGTGGTCAGACATGGCATTTCGCCACGCCCGGTGGCGGCGACAGCCAATGCGGTCGAGCTCTGCGCGGCCGGTGGTGCGGCGATCAACCAGATCTGCATCGCCAACGATCTCGGACTGAAGGTGTTCGATCTTGCCTTGCACATCCCCACAGGCGACATCACAGATGATGCCGCGCTTGATGAGCGCGGTTGCGCGGCGACCATGGCCTTCGGCATGGAAGCGATCGCCGGCGGCACCGACCTGCTTTGCCTCGGCGATCTTGGCGTCGGCAATTCCACTGTCGCCGCGGCGTTGTTTGCGGCACTGTTCGGGGGCAGGGGTGTCGATTGGGTCGGCCCGGGATCCGGCGCGGACGCGGCCATGCAGGCGCGCAAGGCGGAGGTGGTCGATGCGGCGCTGGCGTTTCACAGCGACCATCTAGAGGACCCGCTGGAGGTGTTGCGCCGGGTCGGCGGCCGCGAGTTCGCGGCGATAGCCGGCGCCATCCTCGCCGCGCGGATGCAGAAGATTCCCGTGCTGATCGACGGATTTGCGGCAACGGCCGCCGCGGCGGTGCTTTATGCCGCGAACCCCGCAGCGCTAGAGCATTGTCTTCTCGCCAGCCTGTCGCCCGAGCCCGCGCATGCAAGAGCCGCCGAGTTGCTTGGCTTCCGCCCACTGCTCGACCTGGGCATAAGCCACGGCGAAGGGGCAGGAGCAGCGCTTGGAGCGGGCCTGGTCAAGGCGGCGGCGCTGACCAGTTCGGGCATGGCGGCAGCTGTTCGGGGCTAAGCCGCGAGACGTACGCGGCGTTGACGAGGTGGCTCCTACCGGCGTCGCGCCGCCACTGCCGCGGTCGGCAGTGCCGGCAGCTCTTCCATCACCCGGCTCAGCGGGAAGATGGCAATCGCCTCGGTGCCTTCGCGCAGCTTGGAATGGAGCTCGAATTCGCCGCCATGCATGGCAAGCAGCCCTTGCACGATCGGCAGGCCAAGCCCGGTGCCTTGCTCGGCGCTCTTGATGGCGATCGAGCCCTGGCCGAAGGCTGAAAGCACGATCGGAATCTCATCCTCGGGAATGCCGGGGCCATTGTCCTTGATCGAAATGTATTGCCCGCCGCCAGCCGTCCAGCCGACGCGGACGCGGATTTCGCCGCCGGTGGCGGTGAATTTTATGGCGTTGGACAAGAGGTTGAGCGCGATCTGGCGCACGGCGCGCTCATCGGCGAACAGACGCGGCAATGTCTGTTCGAAATCCTGGATGACGCGGATGTCCTTGTTGCGCGCCCTCAACTCCATCATATGGCAGCAATCCTCGACGATGTTCAGCAACATCACCGGCTCTTCGTTGAGTTGGTAGCGGCCGGCCTCGATGCGCGACAGGTCGAGGATCTCGTTGATCAGGTCGAGCAGATGCTGGCCGGAATCGTGCACGTCATGGGCGTAGTCGCGATAGGTGGGGTTGCTCATCGGCCCCAGCACTTCGTTCGCCATCACCTCGGAAAAGCCGAGAATGGCGTTGAGCGGCGTGCGCAATTCATGGCTCATCGAGGCAAGGAAGCGCGACTTCGCCAGATTGGCATCCTCGGCCCGCCGCCGCGCCTCGTCCGACATCGATTTGGCCGTCTCGAGTTCGGCGATCAGTGCATCTTTTTCGGAGCGGAACGACAACAGCATCAGGGAGGAGCGGTTGAGTTGACGGGCGACATAGGCGAAGAAAGGCAGTGACACGACAAGCAGCCCGGTCATGATCACCTCTACCGGCATCCACAATTTGGTGCCGACATAGGCATAGAGCGCGACAGGCACGGCAAAGGTCGCCAGCAGTGCTCCGCTGAGCGACGAGGCCATGAGAGCCGTCCCGGCCATGGCAAGCAGCATCACCACCGCCTTGACCACCTGGAACCGGTCGACCTCGCAGGCGGCGCAGCCGAGCAGGACGAACCAGGCCCAGCCGAGGCCGCAAAGGAAGTGGCCGACCAGGAATTCGCGTCGCGTTTGCAAGGGGTTGAGCTCGGAAGCTTCCGTGCGCTCAATGCGCCGGGCCATGAAGGCGACGATGGTATAGCAGGTGAGCGTGAACAGCGCCCAGAGCCCGATCTCGTTGCCGACGCCGGCGAGCCGGCCGGCCGCGGCGATCGCCAGGACCAGCAGCGGGATGGCCACGGCACCGCTTGTCATGGCGCGGGCGTGGAGATTCAGCAGTTCACGGTCGAAATCGGGATTGCCCGCCTGCTGCGAAAGACGGTCGCGCGTCTTGCGCACCGCGCGCGCCACATCGCTGTTGCGATGAGGTTTCCTGCGGTCCACAATGAACTTGTCCGCTGTGTTCGAGCGTTGCAAGGGCATCAAAAACTTCAATTTATGCGTGCAGCGGTTCCAAGGTGTTAAGCTACGTTCGAATGATTAACCAACCGTTTGCCATATGAGCCGTTCCTGGTCGCCAAGATCGCGCAGGCGGTACGCGGCGCCGCGACCGAGAAGCCTGTGGCGCAAGCTCATGGACTACGGGCTGGCCATCATCATTCTGGGGTTGCTGATCCTGCTGGCGGCGCGCCTCGACCGGGTCGAGACGCGCCAGACAAAAGGCGCGGCCGTCATCAATGACGGCGATTCGATCACGCTCGGCGCCGAGCGCATCCGCATGCGCGGCATCGACGCGCCTGAATACACCCAGACCTGCCGCAGGAACGGCGCCGACTATGCCTGCGGCACGCTCGCGCGCCAGTCGCTGGTGCGCCTGATCGCCGGCAGGCCGGTCACTTGCAGCGGCTGGCAGCGGGATCGTTATGGGCGGCTGCTTGGCGACTGCAAGGCGGGTGACACGGATCTCAACCGCGCCCAGGTCGAGGCTGGCTGGGCGGTTGCCTATGGCGATTTCGAAAGCGAGGAAGCGATTGCTCGCACGGCAAAGGTCGGTATCTGGGCGGGCACGTTCGATCGGCCGCAGGACTGGCGCGACAGCCATCACGGCGAAGTCGTGGAACGAAAACACGGCACGCTGGCGTCGATCGGTGATGCCGTGCGGGAGATTTTTCGCTTCTGGTGAAACGCATCTGGCGGAAGGGAAGGAGGATCGAATGAAGCTGTTCGACGGTGGCCGGGCGCCCAACCCGCGGCGGGTTCGCGTTTTCCTTGCCGAGAAGGGGATCGCGGTTCCAATCGTGTCCGTCGACATGGGCGCGCTGGAGCACAAGAGCCAAACGGTGAGTTCGCGCAACCCTTTACAACGCCTGCCGGTGCTGGAACTTGACGATGGCACCATCATCACGGAATCCGTCGCAATCTGCCGCTATTTCGAGGAGTTGCAGCCCGAGCCGGCCCTGTTCGGACGCGGCGCGCTCGGCAAGGCGCAGGTCGAGATGTGGCAGAGGCGGATGGAGCTCAATCTGCTGAGCAGCGTCGCGCAGGCCTTTCGCCATATCCATCCAGCCATGAAGGAATGGGAAATCCCACAGATCCCGGAATGGGGCGAGGCCAACAAGCCGAAGGCGGTCGAGTTCCTGAAGATACTCGACCGCGAGTTGGCGAGCCGCGAGTTCGCCGCCGGCGACAGCTATTCGATTGCCGATATAACCGGCCTGATCGCGATCGACTTCATGAAGCCGGCCCGCATCAAGGTGCCGGAGGAATGCACCAATGTGTTGCGCTGGCATCAGGCGATCTCCAGCCGGACGAGTGCCGCCGCTTGAGTGTGGAACTGGATAGCTTTGCCGCGACGGTCCGGGCCTGCCGTATCTGCGTCGAAAATCCCGTCGGCAAACCGCTGCCCCATGAGCCAAGGCCGGTCCTGCGGCCGTCGTCCAGCGCGCGCATCTTGATCGCGAGCCAGGCGCCGGGAACCAAGGTGCACCTGTCAGGCATGCCGTTCACCGATGCCTCCGGCGACCGCCTGCGCAACTGGCTTGATGTGACCCGCGACGAATTCTACGACACCGAGAAATTCGCCATCGTGCCGATGGGCTTCTGCTTTCCCGGTCAGGATGCCAAGGGCGGCGACTTGCCGCCAAGGCGCGAATGCGCACCGGCATGGCGCACGCCCTTGATGGCGCTGATGCCGCGAATAGACCTCGTGCTGACGATCGGCATCTATGCGCAGTCCTGGCACATGGGCGCCGCGCGCCGACCCTCGCTGACGGAAACGGTGATGGACTGGCGTGCCATCTGGGAGAATTCGGTCGGTGCGAAAGTGCTGCCGCTGCCGCACCCGTCATGGCGCAACACCGGCTGGCTGAAGCAGAATCCATGGTTTGAAATGGATTTGCTGCCTTTCCTTCGGTCGGAAATCCGCTATCGCATTGGCTAGGCACTCAGCAAGAAATCACTCGCTTTATTGGCGATTGGCAGAATTTCTTTCTTGTGAAAGCCTCGAATAAGAGGGAATATAGATAAACTATTCCCTCAGGAGCCTCCGATGGACCGCCTTGACCGAAAAATTCTACGCCTCCTGCAGGAGGACGCGACGCTCGCGGTCGCCGATGTCGCCAAGAAAGTCGGCCTGTCGACCACGCCGTGCTGGCGCCGGATCCAGAAGCTCGAGGAGGAGGGCGTCATCAAACGGCGCGTCGCCATTCTCGACCATGAAAAGGTCAATGTGCGGGTCACCGTCTTCGTCTCGATCCGCACCAACTCACACAGCCATGAGTGGCTGCGGCGGTTTTCCGAGGTCATCCAGGAATTTCCCGAGGTGGTCGAGTTCTACCGCATGAGCGGCGACGTCGATTATCTCTTGCGCGTCGTGGTGCCCGACATCGCCGCCTACGACGCCTTCTACAAGCGGCTGATCGCCAAGATCGAGATCCGTGACGTGTCGTCGTCCTTCGCCATGGAGCAGATCAAGTACACGACCGAAATCCCGCTCGACTACATGGTGCTGGACAAGGAATCGGGTGCCAATGCCGCGTGAGCGCCAACCCGTTAGTTCTTCTTCTTGTTGAGGAAACTCCAGGGCGAGGTCACCGGTAGGGCAATGGCGTCCGGCACGGTGTCCACGCCGACAACCTCCGCCTTGCGCACGCTATAGCCGGACTGGATGATGCTGACGCCATCCAGAATGAACAGCTGGCTTTTTTCCATGTCCGGCCTCAGGGCGCCGGTGACGGCTACCGCCTGGTAGGCTTGCGACATCGTGTAGGGGTGGGCTGGCGTGACAAGCACTATCTGGTTGGGCGGTGGCGTCGGCATGTGGCTGCAAGCGCCCGTCCACGGCACCAGCAGGAACTGATAGACAAGGTCACCGTCGCGATCGACCGGCAATGCATAGCCGGCTAATTGTATCGTCTTGTCCTGCAGGCCAAGCGACAGCGTCTCGCCATGGTCGGGCAATTTTGCCGCGATCATCGGCAGGCCGGCGTCTTCGGCAACCGCCTGGCTCGCCGGGCGCAGATCCTTCCAGAAGATGTGAATGGTCTCGGCCGAGGCGCCGGCGGCGCAGAGAGACAGCGCGGCCGCGAGCGTCAGGATTGATTTGAAATGGATGCTCATGCCGCTTCCTTTGCGGGCGAGTAAAGACGCCGTGCCCAATGACGTCAATGCTCGAGCCGCATGACATGTCGGCGAGAACTGGCCATGCCGGTCTCGCGGAAGCCACGCGACGCAAACATGTCGCGAAAACCCATGAAACGGTAGCTCGGCGACGCCTCGGCCACTGGATAGGCCTCAATGACACGGGCGCCCTTGGCGAAGGCATGATCAATGGCGGCATCGAGCAACGCCGAAGCAAAGCCACCGCCGCGCAAGACCCTCGGCACATAGAAGCAGACGATCGACCAAACGCCGCTCTCGCCGTCATCCTGCTGCTTTGAAAGCTTGCGATAGGTCCCGCGTGGCGCGACCGAGCACCAGCCGATCGTCTTGCCGTCGAGCTTGGCGACGATGCCGACCGGGGTGCTCGCATCGATGAGCGCCATCATCTGCCGCTTCTTCCCGTCGCCCTGGACGTGCTCGCGGCCGGACTGCCGCCAGGCCATGCACCAGCAGTATTTTGGCGCGCCCGGCCGCTCGAACAAAGTCTCGAAGCTGCCACGGGTCGCCCGCGTCACCTCGGTGAAGCGGATGTTGGCGAGTTCAAACGTTTCTGGCGGCGATCCGCGCGAGCGTTTTGGCATCGGTCAGTTCCTTCACGGCATTCCTGCCGTTCCAGCGTGCCGTCTTGTCGGTCGACCACGCGAGCCTTTCGGCGACAGCAAGGGCAGCGCCGTGCATGGCCATCGATCGCTTGCCGATCGAACGAAGCGCCCAGTTGACGGCTTTCTTCACGAAATTGCGGTCGTCGGTGGCATGCGCCTCGATGATCGGCAGGAAGGTAAGAAAGGTCGCCTCCGGCTCTTTCTTCCGGTGGACGACAGACCAGGCCATCATGGCAAAAGCCGTGCGTCGAACAAATTCCCGTTCATCGGCCGCGAACTCGTCGATCAGTTCCCTCCAGGCGTCGGTGTCGACGAAGAGGTCAGAGACACCGTCGACGATATCCCAGGAATCGAAACTCGACGCCCATTGCCTTGCGTTCGCGGCAGAAAACCGGTTCGGGTCTGCCGTGACGGAAGCGATGAACTGCGCCTCCATAATGCCTGACTCCCACAGCTCAAAAGCGCGCTCATGGTTGCGTTTGATCTTCCGAGCAATCTGCCGCTGGACGCCATGCGGAATTCCAAGCGCGCGTTCGATCCTGATACCGTAGCGCAGCATGCCGAGGCGATTTTCCTCCGAGCCGACCAAGCGCAGATGCGCGACGATTTCGTCGGCACTGGACTGGGGCGAAAGCTCGGCCATCGCAAATCCCTACTTCTCCAGCCGCGCCAGCAGCGAGGACGTGTCCCAGCGCTTGCCGCCCATGGCCTGCACGTCCTTGTAGAACTGGTCGACAAGCGCGGTCACCGGCAGCCTGGCGCCGTTGCGATCAGCCTCCTCCAGGCAAATGCCGAGATCCTTGCGCATCCAGTCGACGGCAAAACCGAAATCATATTTTCCCGCATTCATGGTCTTGTGCCGGTTTTCCATCTGCCAGGATCCGGCCGCGCCCTTGGAAATCACCTCGATCACCTTCTCGATATCGAGCCCGGCCTTCTTGCCGAAATGGATGCCTTCCGACAGGCCCTGCACCAGCCCGGCGATGCAGATCTGGTTGATCATCTTGGTCAGTTGGCCGGCGCCCGCCGAGCCCATCAGCCCGACCATGCGGGCATAGGCGTCGATGACCGGCCTGGCCCTGTCGAACGCGGCCTGGTCGCCGCCCACCATGACGGTCAGCACGCCATTCTCGGCGCCGGCCTGGCCACCGGAGACCGGCGCGTCGAGAAACGAGAAGCCGCCGGCTTGCGCGGCCTGCGCCAATTCGCGCGCGACCTCGGCCGAGGCCGTGGTGTTGTCGATGAAGACCGAACCTTTCTTCATCGATTTGAAGGCACCATCCGGGCCTGTCGTAACCGAGCGCAGATCGTCGTCATTGCCGACGCACGAAAAGACAAAGTCCTTGTCCTTGGCTGCCTCCGCCGGCGTAACCGCAAGGCTGCCGCCATGCTGGCCAACCCATTGCTCGGCCTTGGCCTTGGTACGGTTGTAGACAGTGACGTCGTGGCCACCCTTGTTCCTGAGGTGCCCGGCCATCGGATAACCCATCACGCCAAGACCGAGAAATGCCACGGATGCCATAAGCTTGTCCTTCAGACTGAAAATGGAATTTGCTGCGAAAGCTCTAGAGCAATTCCTGGAAAAATGTGAAGCGGTTTCCCACAGGAATTGCGTCAAAACAAAGAGATAGAGCGGTCCGCCGTTACCGCGAAACGATGAACCGTTCTAGACACTGCGTTCAATTCGTCAAGACGCGCGGACCACGATCGACTGGTGCAGCCGAAGCCGAGAACGGCTCAGCGTTTCAGGTGAATGGTGATCCGACGCTCGATCCATTCAACGCCATGGCGCAAGATCTCGACCATCACCAGATAGACGATGGCGACCCAGATATAGGCTTGAATGTCGAAGCTGTTGGCGAAGGCGAGCTTTGCATTGCCCATCAGATCATAAACCGTGATGATGGCGACGATGGCGGACGCCTTGACCATCAGGATCAGTTCATTGCCATAGGGTCGCAAGGCGACAATCAAGGCCTGCGGCAAGACGATCTTGCGCAGCGTTTGCAGTTTGTGCAGGCCAAGCGAGGCTGCTCCTTCCCATTGCCCTCTGGGCACGCTCTCGATTGCGCCGCGCAGAATCTCGGCCTGATAGGCGGCGGTGTTGAGCGCAAAGGCAAACACGCCGCAATTGAAGGCGTCCTTGAAAAAATCCCAGAGGCCAACCGACTGGAGTTCGACGCGGAACGAACCCAATCCGTAGTAAACAAGATAGGTTTGGACCAGCAGCGGCGTGCCGCGGAAGAAATAGACGTAGCAATAGGCGAGGCCGGACAGGATCCGGTTCCTGGACATGCGCCCATAGGCGACAGGCACCGACAGCATCGCGCCCAGCACCATCGATATGGAAACCAGCGCCAGGGTAACGCCAAGGCCTCTCAAATAGGCTGGCGCATATTTGGCGAAGAAGTCGGCATTCCACGCAAAGAAGAGATAGCTGACGATGCCGACGCCGAACAAAATCCACAAGCAGACCAGCGCATAGCCGGCGACACGCTTGCGCGGCCAGCCGCGTGCCCGCGGCGGGGGCCGTTCAACCATGGTGGCCGTGGCGCTCATCGCTGCGCCTCGCGTCGGCCAAGCGAGCGCAGAATCGCGCTGCTTGCAAAGGACGACACTACGGCCAGAGCAAGAAAAACCAGTGCCGCCACACCATAGAAAAGGAATGCGTGCTTGGTGACGCGCGCGGCGGTATAGGCATTGCGCAACGTCTCCGCGAGGCCAACGACGGACACGAGCGACGTGTCCTTGAGCAGGCTGAGCCAGCAGTTTTCCAGTCCGGGAAACGCGATCCGCAACAGTTGCGGCACGATCACCTTGCGCATGGTGAGTCCGTAGGAAAGACCGATGGCATAGCCACCCTCATACTGGCCTTTCGGAATGGCGCGGAAGGCCGACAGGAAAACCTCGCTGGCATAGGATGAGAAGATCAGGGCAAGCACGATCATGCCGGCGACGAAGCTGTTGACGTCGATGGTGGCGTCTGGTCGGAAATACCTGACAAGATGCTGCAGCAGGATCGGCATGCCGAAGAAGAACAGGAAAAGCGTCACCAGCTCCGGCAAGCCGCGAAAGACCGTGGTGTAGATGTTGGCGGCGAGACGCAGCGAAGGCTCTTCGGATTGCTTGCCCAGCGCAATGAAAAACCCAATTGTCAAACCAATGGGAAGCGTCGCCAGCGCCAAGAGAACCGTTACTACCGCGCCATAGGCAATATCGTCACTCCAGCCATCGGGTCCCCAACTGAGAAGTGTCCATATGCTTTGGGCTGGCATTGACGGGTCTTATCTCCACGGCATTTCCAGGACGAATAGAAAGACGGCGGGGAAATTCCCCGCCGTCTTGATCCAGTCTATCAGGACTCGGCGCCGTAGACGTCGAACTTGAAGTACTTGTCGTTGATTTCCTTGTATTTTCCGTTGGCGCGGATGGCGTCGATGGCCTCATTGAGCTTGTTGACCAGGTCGGTCTCGCCCTTGCGCACGGCAATGCCGGCGCCCGGTCCGAAGATCTCGACCGGTTGCGGCGAGGGCTGGCCGAGAATCTTGCAACAGGCGCCATCGGGCGAGTCCAGCCACTGCTGCAGCACGACGATATCGTCCTCGATCGCGTCGAGACGGCCATTGGCAAGATCCGCCTGCTCCTCGGGGCTGCTCGGATAGCCCTTCACGGTGCTGTCGGTGTAGGTTTTCGAGGCATAGTTGAAATGCGTGGTCGTGGTGGCGACACCGATGGTCTTGCCGGCGAGATCTTCCTTGGTCACGCCCTTCAGCGTCGAGTCTTTCGGCACGGCGAGAGCCGAAGGCGTGTTGTAGTATTTGTGGGTGAAGTCGACCTTTTCCTTGCGCTCCGGGGTGATCGACATCGACGCGACGATGGCGTCGAACTTGCCGGCCTGAAGCGCGGGGATGATGCCGTCCCAATCCTGGGCGACGAAGGTGCACTTGACCTTCATCTGGTCGCAAAGCGCCTGGGCGATGTCGATGTCGAAGCCGACGAGCTTGCCGTCGGAGGTGAGATTGTTGAACGGGGGGTAGGCGCCTTCGGTGCCGATCCGCAGGGTCTTTTCCTGGGCCTGGGCTACGCCGAGCGTCAGCAGCGCGGCCGATGCGGCGAGCGCGATACGCAGTGCAATACGCATGATAGTCCTCTCTTTAGGTCCCGGCCGTCGTTCCGTAACGGCTCTGTGGGGCGGTGCTTTTGACCGCCCGCTGAAGCGATACTCCCACTCTTTCCAAGAAAAAAGCAACTGCAAAACCACCAAAATCGGTAACGGGGTTCTGCCGTTACGTTACATCTCAAGCAACGAGGCCGGTGGTGCGCTCGATGAAGTCGACTATCGATTTTACGTCGTCGAGGTCGAATACCGGCAGGCTCTTGTCCGTGACGGTGAAATCCGCGGCGACGGCGACAATATTGGGATCGTCGGCCGAAAGCGGCGTCCGGTCCTTTGCCGCCAGCCGCCGTGTTTCGATCTTGCGGTGGGACTCGCGCTTGTAGCCTTCGATCAGCACGATGTCGCATGGGGCGAGCCGCGAAAGGATGCCCTCCAGCGGTGGCTCGTCCTCGCCGCGCAATTCGTGCATCAGCGCCCAACGGTTGCCGGACACGATCGCGACCTCCGTGGCGCCGGCCTGCCGGTGGCGAAAGCTGTCGGCGCCAGGCTTGTCGATGTCGAAGTCATGATGGGCATGTTTGACCGTCGAGACCTTCCAGCCGCGCCGCACAAGCTCGGCGACCAGCTTTTCGGTCAATGTGGTCTTGCCGGAGTTTTTCCAGCCGGTGATGCCGAAGATGTTCATGAAGTCATGCTCTGCAACAGGCGTCCGGCCTCGGCAAGATCGTCGGGCATGTTGATGTTGAAGAAAGGATCGAGCCCTGTGGATTGCAGGATCGGGAATTCCACCTCGACATGGCCGTGGCGCTCGATGAAGGCCAGTACCCGCCGGCTATGCTCATCGACCAGGAAATGCCGCAAGGCGTCGCGACAATCGGTGGGCCATAGCGCGAAGGTCGGGTGGAGCCTGCCGGCCGAGGACGCGACGGCAATAGAGCCGGGATGTTCGTCGGCCGCTGACGCCAGGCGATCGACGAGATCAAGCGGCAGGAAGGGTGTGTCGCCGGCAGCGGTGACGACCGCCTTGCAAGGTGTGCTGGCAGCGGCCCATTCGAGGCCGGTCAGGATTCCGGCAAGCGGGCCGGCAAAGCCTTCGACGGTGTCGGCAAGCACGGCCAGTCCGAAACGGGAAAAGCGTGCCGGATCGCCATTGGCACTGAGCGCCAGGGTTTCAATCTGCGGGCCAAGGCGCGACAGGACCTGGTCAAGCACGCAGCCGGCACCAAGCGGCAACAGGCTCTTGTCGCCGCCTCCCATGCGCCGTGACTGGCCGCCGGCCAGAATGATCCCCGCGACATCCCGTTTCATGCCGCCCAGCCTCTACGCCAGCCGCCGGAAATCGCAAGCAGCTTCAAGGGTTAGATTCCGTCCGGCGCCATGGCCGGCCCGGTGCTTTCGGCGACGATCCTTCGCCGGCCGACCAGCCGTTCGCGGTAAAGCGTATAAAGACCCGAGCCGACGACTATCGCCGCGCCGACGATCATCGGCATGTCCGGGAAATCGCCGAAGACGATCAAGCCAAGCAGTATGGACCAGAGGAGCGCGGTGTAACGGAATGGCGCGACGAAGGAGATCTCGCCCGAGCGCATCGCCATGATGATGAACTGATAGCCGACAAGCACGAGCACCGCGGCCAGCGCCAGCAGCGTCGTGCTCTTGACGGTCATCGGCGTCCAGCCACCCATCGGCGACAACAGCGCCGCGCCGACGACGGTCATTGCCAGCGCGGTGGCGGTCGAGACCAGCATCGTCGGTATGGCTTGGGGGATACGCTTGGTGGCGAGATCCCGCACGGTGCAACATGCAACGCTGACCAGCGCCACGAGGGAATAGACGCTGAAGCCGTCGAAGCCCGGCCGCACGATGATCAGCACGCCGGCAAAACCGATGGCGATCGCCATCCAGCGTCGCCAGCCGACTGGTTCGCCGAAAAACAGCGCGGCACCCATCGTCACCGCCAGCGGCAGCGCCTGAAGAACCGCCGAGACGCTGCCGATCGGCAAATGGGCCAGCGCCACGAGGAACGACACGGTGGCACCCGCTTCGCCCAAGACTCGGATCGCCACCAATGGCTGCAGCATCAGGCGCGGCTGCAAAAGCGCGCCACGTTGCCAGGCCAGCAAGCCAACGAAGAGTGAGGCAAAAGCCCCCCTGATCAGCATGACCTGCGCCATGTTCATCGATTGCGAAGAGTATTTGGTGATGGCGTCGTTGAGCGTGAAGCCAACCATCGCCACCATCATGAACAACGCGCCGCGAAGATTTGGAGATAAGGGCAAGACATCTACCGATTGCCTGAGCAAGCAAGCCTGTACCAGCCCACCGCGAAACAGCAATGGCAAAGGGCTGTGCCAGAACAGGGAGAATCGCCGTGGCCCGGGTTGAAATCACATTCCGGCTTCGTCACGGATCGTTCCGGGAGGCCGCTCCGCCTCCCGGAACCAACCAGCCTGGGCGATGCTATTTCTTCGGCGTCAGCACTTCGGTGCCGTTGCCTTCCTTGCCCGCGATCGTCCACAGGCCATGCAGCGAGCCGTCCTCCTCGACCTTGTAGACAACGAGGCCGATATCCTTGTCCATGACATAGCCGGCGGAGAATGCGTCGTCATTGCGCATGCAGATACCGTCCGAGGAGGAGCCGCCCGTCTCCCAATGGATCGTGCAGGTCGTCCCGCTGGTCAGCGTGATGGTGGCTTCGCCGCCATAGGCCGAGCCATCGAAGTTGGTGCCGGCGACAGTGTAAGTGCCGCCGATCGACTGCGCTGCCGCGGGCAGGGCGGCAAGCCCAAGCAGAGCCAGCGAAAGCAGAAATTTGTGCATGATGTATTCCCCAAAAAGCGACAGCCGCTACGAAACGAACGCTAGGCGGGAAACCGTCACCAGTAAATCAGATGGACATTGCAGGCAGAGATTTGTTCGCGGTGTGGCTAAAATGCTCTTGGGCGCGCCGCAGTTTTCATGGCCCCTTGAGGCTGCCGGCGATGGCGCCGACCAGTGGATCATATTTCGACCTGAGAGCCGGCGGGTAATCGATCCAGACCGTGCGGATAACACCATCGCGGCCGAACAGGCGCCGCTCGTAGAAGATCTGCCCATCCTTCGTCCCCGACAGCACCGCCCAGTTCCTGCCGGTCTTGCTATAGGTGACGGTATAGCCGGGTTCCTTGCTTGCCTTTTCTTCCGCGACAAAGCCTCTCGGCGTATCGTCGTCGACATTGAGGATGCCGGAGCAGGTCAGGCCGGCGCCGTCCGCGCTCAACCATACCTGTCCGTCGCCATTTTCGGGCTCGGGCTGACGATCGGTGAAGATCTCGTCGGGAAAGGTGCAGACGGTGCCGAAGCGCTCATTCACATAGGTGAAGGGTGCCGCGATTGCGCTGCTTGCTGCAATAGTCGCGAAAGCCACAATCACCGAAAAAAGCCGCCGCATCTGCTGCCCCAAAGCCAATGACCGGGAGCAATCCTTGCACAGATCGACAGGAAGGTCAGCCGCCCGTCACGCTCATATGCCGGGACACCGACGGGCGGCTGGTGCGACGGTCGATGATGAAATCGTGGCCTTTCGGCTTGCGGCCGATAGCCTCATCGATAGCATCGGCGACAAGTTCGTCACCTTCGGATGCGCGCAAGGGCGCGCGCAGGTCGGCGGCATCCTCCTGGCCGAGGCACATGTAGAGCGTGCCGGTGCAGGTCAGCCTGACCCGGTTGCAGCTTTCGCAGAAATTATGCGTCATCGGCGTGATGAAGCCGAGCTTTCCGCCGGTCTCGGCGACGTGGACGTAGCGGGCCGGGCCGCCGGTCTTGAAGGGAATGTCGGTCAGCGTGAACTGGCGCTCCAGCGAAGCGCGCAGCAGCGACAGCGGCAGGTACTGGTCGGTGCGGTCGGCGTCGATCTCGCCCATCGGCATGGTTTCGATGACGGTCAGGTCCATGCCCCGGCCGTGCGCCCAGCGCATCATGTCGGGCAGTTCGGCGTCGTTGAAGTCCTTCAGCGCCACGGCGTTGAGCTTGACTTTCAGCCCGGCCGCCTGAGCGGCGTCGATGCCTTGCATGACCTTGTCGAGATGGCCCCAGCGGGTGATCTGGTGGAATTTGTCGGCGTCGAGCGTGTCGAGCGAGACGTTGATGCGCTTGACGCCGCAATCGGCGAGTTCGGCGGCGAAGCGCGACAGCTGCGAGCCGTTGGTGGTCAGCGTCAGTTCTTCGAGCGCGCCGCTGTCGAGGTGGCGCGAGAGCTGGCGCACCAGATGCATGATGTTCTTGCGCACCAGCGGCTCGCCGCCGGTGAGGCGCAGCCGCCTGACGCCCTTTTGGATGAAGACGGTGCAGAGCCGGTCCAGCTCTTCCAGCGACAACAGGTCCTTCTTCGGCAGGAAGGCCATGTCTTCGGCCATGCAATAGGTGCAACGGAAATCGCAGCGGTCGGTGACCGACACTCTGAGATAGCTGATCGTGCGACCAAAGGGGTCGATCATGTTCATGTTCGAGCGTTTCCGTGGCCGTTATCGGCGTCGTTATATACAGCTATGTGATACGATCCAGCCCGCCATTCAAGATACCGCTTCTCGATCTTTGGTAACATCCCGGAGCCGACACGGTGTGTCGGTCGTCTATCAGGACTTTTCCCCTTTCGCGAAGCGGCGTAGGGAAGGGCAATCGATACGGGATGAAACTGCATGACCGCGCCAAAAGAACTCAGGGTCTCCAAGGACCGCAAACTGCTGTCGGTCACCTTTCCCAATCACCAGCCATTCGAATTGCCGGCGGAGCTGTTGCGGGTTGCCTCGCCATCGGCCGAGGTGCAGGGGCATTCTCCGGAGCAACGGGTGACGGTTCCCGGCAAGCGCAACGTGGCCATCCTGAAGATCGACCCGGTCGGCAACTACGCGGTGCGTATCACCTTCGATGATTTCCACGACACCGGGATTTTCACCTGGAACTACCTCCATACGCTCGGCCATGAGAAGGATGAGCGCTGGAATGCCTACCTTGCCGAGCTTGCGGAAAAGGGGCTGAGCCGTGACCGCTAAGCTGGCGTCGTAAAGGCGTCACACATCTGGAGTAGCGCCGGCAAAGATCCGGAGACGAAAAAGATGTCGCTCATCACCACTGTCGAACAGCTTGAAGCGCTCTATGGCTTTCCCGGCGAAGCCTCGCTGGTCAAGGAACTCGACCACGTCATTCCCGAATATGCCGCTTTTATCGAGGCCTCGCCCTTTGTTGCACTGGCCACCAGCGGCCCGGAGGGGCTGGACTGTTCACCGCGCGGCGATCTCGCCGGCTTCGTGCGCATCGTTGATCCGAAGACGTTGATGATGCCGGACCGGCGCGGCAACAACCGCGCCGATTCGCTGAAAAACATCATCAGGGATCAGCGCGTCGGGCTGCTGTTCCTGGTGCCGGGCTCCGGTACGACGCTGCGCATCAACGGCCGCGCGCACCTCACCACGGATGCCGCCCTTTGCGCATCGTTCATGGTCGACGGCAAGGCGGCGCGTTCGGTGACCGTCATCGACGTCGATTCGGTCTATTTCCAATGCGCTCGCGCCATTGTGCGGTCCGAGTTGTGGAACCCGGCGAAACATGTCGACCCGAAGTCGCTGCCGACGCCCGGAAAAATCCTGGAAATCACCAGCCGCAAGAACATCGACGGCGAAACCTATGACAAGGAATGGCCGGAGCGGGCGAAGAAAACGATGTGGTGACCGGTGCACCGACATTCAGGTCAGGCTGGCCTGCAAATGGCGGCCTCCTGCGCTTCCGGTGCTCACGTACTTTGAGTACGCTCCGCTCCGGCTCTCGAAGCCACCATTTTCGGCGCATCCTGACCTGAATCCCGGCCCACCTTGGTGCTAGGCTTCCTTCAGCACATCGTAAATCTTGCGCATCTGTTCGCCGATCATGTCGCACTGTTCCGGTGTCGACTGGCTCATCGCTTTTTCGATCAGCGCCATATGCACTTTCAGCGCCTGCATCAGCAGCGCCTCGCCGGCCTCGGTCAGGGCCAGCCGCAGGATGCGCTTGTCCTTCTCGTCGCCCTCGCGGCGCAGCAGGCCGCGCGTCTCCAGCTGCGGCAACAGCATTGTGATGTTGGAGCGGCCGACGAGCAGCTTGCGTGCAAGGTCGTGCTGCGACATGCCGGGATGGCGGTAGAGGTTCATCAGCACGTCGAGCTGCGCAGGCTTGAGATCCAGCGGCGCGAGCTTCACCGCCAGCGTGCGCTCCAGCACATGGCAGGCGCGCGCCACCGCGACCCAGTTGCGAAAACGCGGGTTGTCCCAGGGCAGCTCTTGTTTATTGTTCATCTTTGAACTATTATGTTCATGCTTGAACGTATGGATGGATTCCCACTATGGCATCATTCGGGCTGAAGGTCATCCGAGGTGTGTTTGGTGCGGCCGAACATATTGCGCCGCGCATCACCGGGCGGGCGGCCTTCGAACTGTTCTGCCGTACGCCGAGCGCCAGGGCGCTGACCGACGCTGAGCGTCGTGCCATCGGCCGTGCCGCTGAATTCATGACCGAGGCGCGCCATCATCGGCTGAAGACGGCGACCGGCTGCGTGGCGGTGCACGAATTCCGGCCGGAGCCGGGAAGGGCGGCTCCCGGCACCGTGCTCGTCGTCCATGGCTGGCGTTCGCGCACCGAATACATGCGTGCATTGATCGAAGGCTATCGCGCCGCCGGCTACAGGGTCGTTTCGCTGGACCTGCCGGGCCACGGACATTCGCAGGGCCGGCATCTCAACATGGTCAACGCGGTTGACGCGGTGCGGGTCGCCGGCGAATGGTTCGGTCCGTTCGTTGCGGCGGTGGGCCATTCCTTCGGCGGCGCCGTTGCCGCCAACGCCATCGCAGGTTCGGTCAAGAACATTCCGCCGCTGGCGGCCGGGCGTCTTGTGCTGATCGCGGCGCCAAGTTCCTTGCCGGCGATCTTTGCCGACTTCAGCCGCATGCTCAATGTCGGTCCCCGCTCGCAGCTTGCCATGGCGGACCGTGTCGAACACTTGTCCGGCCGGCCCCTGCATGAATTCACCGGCGACCGCCAGCTCGCACAGGCGCCGGTGCCGACGCTTATCATCCACGCGCCTGATGACCGCGAGGTACCGGCTGAGCATGCGAGACGCTATGCCGGCGCCGGCGGTCATGTGCGGCTGCACTGGGCCGACGGGCTCGGCCACCGCCGCATTCTTGCGGACAAGGGTGTTGTCGAACGCGCCGTTGCCTTCGTCGCGGGGAACCACGAGCCGTCATTGCTGCATTGAGCCGCGGTCCTCGTTCCATGCATATCGTTGTCTCAAACCCGGGACCACTTTTGAGCGACATGCATTGGGCTACTTCTTCTTCTCGCCGGGCTCGATCGGCAGTCCGGCCGCCTTCCAGGCTGTGTAGCCGCCAAGGATGTGCTTGACCGGCGTCAGTCCCATGTCCTGCGCGGTCTTGGTGGCGAGCGCCGAGCGCCAGCCGCCGGCACAAAAGAAGACAAAGCTCTTTCCCGAGGCGAAAAACGGCTTGTGATAAGGGCTCTCGGGATCGATCCAGAATTCCAGCATGCCACGAGTGACATGTTTGGCGCCGGGTATTCTCCCATCACGTTCGACCTCGCGAGGGTCGCGCAAGTCGACGAAGATCGTGCCCTCATCTTCGAGCAATCCCGCCGCTTCTTCAGGCGAAACCACTTCGATCTCGGCATTGGCCTCGTCGAGCAGTTCGCGATAACCCTTTTTCACCGTCGTCCCCTCCCGGCCCTTGGTGGCAGGTCCGAATTTCGAGCACACCAGCTTGCGTTTGTCACGCCGCCTCGGTTGCGGCCATCGTCTTCCACGCCGCCATCGCCCCGGCCACGGTCGCCAGCAGGGCGGCGCGCGAGGCACCATCCCGCGCCTGGATCGACATGCCATGCTGAACCGTGGCGAAGAAGGTCGCCACGGCACGACAATCGAATTTCGCCGGCAATTCGCCCTCGGCCACGCCGCGCTCGAGGCGCTTGCGCAGGGCTGTGAGGTTTCCGGCGCGACGCCGGCGCAAATCCGCGCAGATGGCGCCGCTGCTTGAGTCCTCGTGCAGTGCACCCAGTGCAATCAGGCAGCCCTGCGGGCGATCGGTCCGCGAATAAGCCTTGGCTGTCTGCCGCAGGAAGTTCTCGATCGCCTTGCATGCCGTCGATGCCTGGTCCAATGCGGCCCAGATTTCCGTTCCTTCGGCTTGCGTGTAATATTCGGTCGCTTCGAGGAACAGCGCCTCCTTGCTGCCAAAGGCGGCATAGAGGCTGGGCGAATTGATGCCCATCGTCGCGGTCAGCTCGGCAATCGAAGTGCCCTCGTAGCCTTTGGCCCAAAAGAGTTCCATCGCGCGCCGCAGGGCCGCGGTTCGATCGAATGTACGGGGACGGCCTCTTTCCGGCATGGCGCTTTTTCTGTGTTGACCGATACATAAATCAGTTGACGCAACCGGGCAAGACTGCCAGACATTTATGTATTGATCGATACATAAATGGAGAAACGCATGTCTTCCAGCAATTTGAACGACAAGGCCGCCCTCGTCACGGGTGGCAGCCGCGGCATCGGGGCGGCGATTGCACGGCGCCTGGCCACCGATGGCGCGGCCGTCGCACTGACTTATGTGAACGGCGAGGAGCAGGCTCTCTCCGTTGTTGCCGATATAGAGGCCAAGGGCGGCCGTGCCATTGCGATCAGGGCCGACAACCGGGATGCCGTGGCGATAGACAGAGCCGTCGATCAGGCCGTTGGTGCCTTCGGCCGGCTCGACATCCTGGTCAACAGTGCCGGCATCTGGCGCGCGGCACCCATCGATACGCTGTCGCTTGCCGATTTCGATGAGACCATGTCGGTCAACCTGAGAGCTCCGTTCATCGCCTCGAAGGCCGCGGCGGCTCATATGGGCGAGGGCGGCCGGATCATCTCGATCGGCAGCAATCTCGCCGAACGCGTCACCGACACCAGCCTCGGCGCCTATTCCGCCAGCAAGGCGGCGCTGGTCGGGTTGACCAAGGCCCTGGCGCGCGACCTCGGTCCGCGCGGCATCACCGCCAATGTCGTCCACCCTGGCTCGACCGACACCGACATGAACCCGGCGGACGGACCGCATGCCGAGCACCAGCGCCAGAAGATGGCCATGCCGCGATTCGGCAAGGCCGACGACATCGCCGGCATGGTCGCGTGGCTTGCCGGCCCTGAAGGACGTTTCGTGACCGGCGCCGCATTGACCATCGATGGCGGCGCCAACGCCTGAGTTTTGCGGAGTTCCCAGGCGGGAGCTGAAACACCCTCGCTCCCGCCGTCACGATGTTGTGAAACCGTTCTGCAACAGGCTTTCCGAAATTTATGAAAGCTTAACGAAATCGGTATGAATCAGTATAGTCGCGCCTTACATCCGCCATGCGGTGAGCGAGACGGTCTAGCGTGCGGAACGGGAACCGGTTGCGACCGGAGCGGGTGATTGATGAAATTCCTCGGAAACAAAGCAACCGCGATGCCGCTGATGGCGATCGCGGCAACGCTCGCCCTGGGCGCGCCTCAAGCCGGTGCGCAAGGGCTTTTCGACATGCTGTTCGGCGGTGGTGTCAAGCATGAGCCGCAAGGGGAATTTCCGCCTCCGCCCAAGCACAAACCCAAGCCCAAAGTTCCTGCTGGCGGCGGCGTAAAGATCAGCAGCCCGTCCTATTACACCTACAAGGCCGATAGACTGGTGCGCGTCGACTTCTCGACGCTGTCGGCGGCACCCCAGCCCGCAACGCCGCAGGACGCGGCGTTCGTTCCGTCAGCCACTGGAGCTGCTTTCCACGATGCCATTGCAGGTCTCAGCGACTACGAACTCTATGCCGAGCCCGATATCGCCAAGGCGCTGATCGCATACTATTCGGCCAATCCGGACTTCATCTGGGTGAGCGGAACCAGCCTCAACAACCGAGCCCAGGATGCGGTTCGGGTGCTCGGCGAGGCCGCGAGCTATGGCTTGACGCCAGCCGACTATACGGTCGACGTACCGGCCGTGAATTCGGCTTCCGTGGACGACGCAGCCAAGCTGAAGGAACTGGTGCGCTTCGAAATGGCGCTTTCGGCGCGCGTCTTGCGCTACGCCCATGATGCCCAGAGCGGCCGTGTCGAGCCCAACCGGATGACCGGCTATTATGATTTCCCGGCCAAGCCGCTCGACATGGTCGGCGTACTGAAGACCTTGGCGCATACGCAGGAAGTGCGCACTTACCTCGAATCGCGGCATCCGCAGAATGCGGAATATCAGGCGCTGCGCGTCGAGCTGGAATCCCTGCAGGCAAGTGCCGAGAACGAGATCGTCGTCGACCCCAAGCTGCTGCTGAAGCCGGGGCAGACCAGCCCCGAACTGCCGAAGCTGCTGTCGCTGATCGCGCGCAATCTCGATGACGACATGGGCGGCACCTATGGCGAGCTCCTGTCGCGGCTGGCGACCAGCGAGGTCTACGTCCCCGAACTGGTGCCGCTGATCAAGGCGGTGCAGGTCAAGGAAGGCATGAAGGGCGACGGCGTCATCGGTCCGCGCACCGTCGCCTTGCTGGCCGGTACCTCGAAGGCCGACAGGCTGCTCAAGGTACAGGTGGCGCTGGAGGAGCTGCGCTGGCTGCCTTCCGATCTCGGCAGCCCGCGTGTCTTCATCAACCAGCCCGCGTTCACCGCCAGCTACATCGACAATGGCGAGGAAAAGCTGAAGACGCGCGCCGTCGTCGGCCGGGTCACCAACCAGACGGCGTTCTTCTACGACCAGATCAAGCAGGTCGATTTCCATCCCTATTGGGGCGTGCCGCAGTCGATCATCGTCAACGAGATGCTGCCCAGATTGCGCAGTGACCCCGGCTATCTCGACCGGGCGGGCTACGAGGTGACGGACTCGCGCGGGAAGCGCATTCCGTCGTCCGCGGTCAATTGGGGCGCCTATGGCGCCAACATTCCCTACAGCGTGCGCCAGCAGCCGAGCGAGGCCAATGCCCTGGGCGAACTGAAGATCCTGTTCCCCAACAAGCACGCGATCTACATGCACGACACGCCGCAGAAATCATTCTTCAAGCAGGACATGCGCGCGCTCAGCCATGGCTGCGTGCGCCTGCAGGACCCGCGCGGCATGGCAGCCGCTGTGCTAGGCACCTCGGTCGACTATGTCGCCGAGAAGCTTAAGCACGGACATTCGACCGAGGATGTCACGCGCAAGATCCCGGTCTACGTCGCCTATTTCACCGCGTGGCCCGACATGTCCGGCAAGGTCGAGTATTTCGACGATGTCTACGATCGCGACTCGCGGCTGAAACAGGCCCTGGACGCGACCGAGGCGGTGCGTTCGCCGTCCAGCTGATCGTTCAGAGTTGCGACAATGGGCGGCGGAAGCCCGCTTCCCGCCCGGCGATCAGCCAGTAGATCAGGCCAGCGACAAGGCCGGCGGCGGCGATGATGCCGATGTCGGCCCATCGCTCCGGGTCCATGTCCTCCGCCGAACTCGGCCAGATCAGGAAGAAGCCGCCCGCGGCGGCAGCGGCGCCGAAGACCATGTGCATCAGGACATTGCGCAACGAGAAGAACTCCGCGATCAGCGCGAAGATCAGCGTCTGCAGCGCGGTCACGACAATCGTCAGGAAATAGATGAACATGCCAAGCGGCGGCACCACCAGGGCGGCGATCGGTGTAACCCCCATGACGTCGAAATACGCCGGCGCGTTGGGCAAGGAACTGAGCGCGGCATAGATAGCCACCACGGCGACGAGGCCGACCAGTATCGCGACGAGATAGCCGGCCAGCATCATCAGGATGCGCTTCATCACGTGCTTCGCCGTCGCCATGCCCATCCCCCTAAGGCGCAGTCAACCGGTTCAGTCAGCCATCAAAGACGATCCGGCGCAAGGGCAGGCGCCCTTGCCGGCATGCAAGGCTTTCCTCAAACACCAAGCACGACGATCAGGCGCCGCCACACGCACTCCAAGGATAGACAATTTGCGGCACTCCG
Organism: Mesorhizobium loti; assembly: GCF_013170705.1. NCBI lineage: Bacteria > Pseudomonadati > Pseudomonadota > Alphaproteobacteria > Hyphomicrobiales > Phyllobacteriaceae > Mesorhizobium > Mesorhizobium loti. The sequence continues at coordinate 4,617,648 of NZ_CP033334.1, forward strand.
ATCGTCGATCAAGGCGCGTGGAGAAAACGGCAGGCCCGTCGAATGGAGAGTGTCCGGCGCGACTCCTACTTAGGCTCGGCCGACACCGGATCGTAGGTGATTTCGACCTTCGCCTTATCCGACGTGTAGTAGGTGACGGTGTAGGCGCCATTGTCCCAATCGACTTCCTTCACATAGCGGAAGCCGTCGCGTTGCTCGACCTTGGCGATGATCTCCGAAAGCTTCTTGGCATTGGGTGGCGGCAGCGGCTTGTCATCCGCGGCCAGAGCCGGACCGGCAGCAAGAAGAACGGCAACGCTGGTTGCCACGATAAATCTGGACATGGTTTTCCCTCAAGTTTCGACGCAAGGAAACTCGCTGGCGTGGTGGTTGGTTCCAGATGGCCGCGATGCTTGGCAGGTCGCGCTTGCGGACTGCAATTCGCCGGAGCGTCGAAGCAGGGGGCTGAGACTGAAAAACCATTCCGGGGAAAATGGTGGGCGATGCAGGGATTGAACCTGCGACCCCACCCGTGTGAAGGGTGTGCTCTCCCGCTGAGCTAATCGCCCGCTCGTTGCCCGAAGGCCAAGCGAGCCGCGATATAAGGGAGGCCAACCGGTTAAGTCAAGGCGGTGTCTGGCATTCTCACAGCGATCGGATTCTTCACTCTTTCTGGTCTGTTCCGACAGGATGCCGGTCGCTGCCCGCTCAATGTCCAGCGGCGCTGATCAGCCTTTCCGCCAGATCCGCGGTCAGCGCATCGAAATGCGAAATTATCGCCGAGGGCTCGAATTCGCGGACGTGGCGGTCGGTGTAGCCGAAATCGACAGCCACCACAGGAATGCCGGCGGCCTTGGCGGTGTCGATGTCGGTCTGCGAATCGCCGACCATCAAGGCGCGGTGGGGATCGCCGCCGGCCAGCCGGATGGTTTCGGTCAGGTGGCGCGGATCGGGCTTGCGGAAGGCGAACGTGTCCTGCCCGGCGATGGCCGCGAAATGCCTGGTCAGGCCGAGCGCTTCGATCAACGCCAGCGAGTTGGCCTGGTATTTGTTGGTGCAGATAGCCAGGAGGTAGCCCGCCTTCTCGAAGCGTGCGATCGCCTCGATGACACCAGGGTAGGGGCGGGACTTGCCGGGAATGTTGTCGGTATAATGATCGAGGAACAGTTTTAGCAGCCGGTCATGCTCGGTGACATCGAGCGAGCGGTGCTGCGCGGCGTGCGCCCGCTCTATCATCACGCGACCGCCATGGCCGACGAAGCGCTTGAAGCCGGCTTCGTCGACGGCCGCGAGCTCACTGGCGGCCAGGCTGTGGTTGAGGCTGTCGAGCAGGTCCGGTGCTGTATCGATCAGCGTGCCGTCGAGGTCGAACACGATTGTCGGGCGAATCATTGTCTGTCCACGCAGGTTTGTACAACTGGCAGGCGATAAAGGCTGGCGCGCGTCAAGGCAAGCAGGGCGGTGGTGGTATGGCCACCAGGGGCTTTGACCGGACCGGCAAAAATGCTAGGAGCCCAAAACACTAAAGCGGGTCGCATGTGGTTCCCAAAACCACGGTTACTTTTGGGCGACATGCATCACATTTCGGGACGGCAAGGCAGCATGGATGCGAGGCAATTGAAGGTCGAGGCCGCGCGGGCGGCTCTTGCCCATGTCGGCGATGGCATGCGTCTGGGCATCGGCACCGGCACCACTGCCGAAGAGTTCGTACGATTGCTCGCCGACAAGGTCGCGACGGGCATGACTGTCATCGGTGTCCCGACGTCGGAGCGCACCGCTGCATTGTGCCGCGAGCTTGGCGTGCCGCTGTCGACATTGGAGGAAACGCCCGAGCTCGACCTCACCATCGACGGCGCCGACGAGGTCGACCCGGAGCTGACCCTGATCAAGGGCGGGGGCGGCGCGCTGCTGCGCGAGAAGATCGTGGCCGCGGCCTCGCAGCGCATGATCGTCATCGCCGACCGGTCGAAGATGGTCGAGACGCTCGGCCGGTTTCCGCTGCCGATCGAAGTCAACCAATTCGGCCTGCGCGCCACCGAGATCGCGGTAGCGGCGGCGGCTGCAAATCTCGGCCTTTCCGGTCCGATTACATTGAGGATGACGGGAGGCCAGGCTTTTGTTACAGACGGCGGCCATTTTATCCTCGATGCATCTTTTGGCCGCATTCCGGATACAAGAGCGCTTTCGAATGCTCTCCACGCCATTCCGGGCGTGGTCGAGCATGGTCTTTTCATCGGGCTGGCGTCAGCGGCCATCATCGCCGGTGGCGACGGCATCCAAACCGTCCATGCCGCCCGAAAACCAGGGAGTTCTACCGATCATGATGTTGCATAACCGGGTTCGCGGCCTTTGCGTCGTTCTGGCGGCCTCGGCCGTTTTCGCCTTCTCCTCGCCGGCGTTCTCGCAGGACGTCACGGAATCGCACCTGAAGGCGGCCCGGGCGGCGGTCTCGGCGATCCATGCGACCGATCCGTTCGACAATATCCTGCCGCAGGCGGCAGCCGCGCTCGAATCGCAGCTCATCCAGAAGAACCCGGACATGCAGGAGCTGATCGGCAAGACCATCAACGAGAAGGCAGTGGCGATGGCCTCGCGCCGCGCCGATCTCGAGAAGGAAGCGGCCCTTGCCTATGCGAAGGTGTTTTCCGAAAAAGATCTCAACGACATCGCGGCCTTCTACGGCTCCGAGGCCGGCAAGAAGCTGCTCGACAATGGTCCGGCCGTGACGCGTGATTTGGTCAAGGCAGCCGACATCTGGCAGAACGGCCTGGCCCGCGATCTCGCCCAGCAGGTCGGCGAAACGCTGGCCGCGGCCGCCAAGGCCAAGGCGCCGGCTGCACCGGCGCCCGCTGATGGGGCTGCTCCGGCGGATGGCGCCGCACCCGCCGATGGTTCGGCTCCTGCCGACGGCACGCAGAACTGATCCCGCGTTTTCAAATGTGGCCTTGCGGCCATCTGTGAAGCCCGGCTTGTCCGGGCTTTTCTTTTGGCCTTTGGCGGCCTACCTGTCACCCACATTTTCCGACGTTCAAGGAGCTGCCTCATGGCCGGTTATGATTACGATCTCTTCGTCATCGGCGGCGGCTCCGGCGGGGTAAGGGCGGCACGCGTTGCGGCGGCACTCGGCAAGCGCGTCGGCATCGCCGAGGAATACCGCTTCGGCGGCACCTGCGTCATCAGGGGGTGCGTGCCGAAGAAGCTCTATGTCTACGCCTCGCAATTTCCGGAGCATTTCGCCGACGCGGCCGGCTATGGCTGGACGGTGCCAGAGGCCAGTTTCAACTGGCAGACACTGGTCGCCAACAAGGATCGCGAGATCAGCCGGCTGGAGGCGATCTACAAGAGGAATGTCGAGGGCGCCGGCGGCGAGACCTTTCATTCGCGGGCGATGATCGTCGATCCGCACGTGGTCCATCTTCTGGGCGAGGACCGCACCGTGACCGCCGACCAGATCCTGATCGCCACCGGTGGCCGTCCTGCGGCGCATCCGGCGCTGCCCGGCCACGAACACTGCATCTTCTCCAATGAGGCTTTCGATCTCAAGGCGTTGCCGAAGGCGATCATGATCGAAGGCGGCGGCTACATCGCTGTCGAATTCGCCAACATCTTCCACGGCCTCGGCGTCGACACAACCCTGGTCTATCGCGGCAAGGAGATACTCAGCCGCTTCGACATGGATCTGCGTCACACCCTGCACGAGACGATGGAAAAGAAGGGGATAAAGATACTCTGCCATTCGGTGACCGAACAGGTGCGCAAGCGGCCGGATGGCCGGCTCGACGCCCTCCTGACCAGTGGCAAGACACTGACGGTGGACCAGGTCATGCTGGCTATCGGGCGCATCCCCAACACCGAGAACATGGGCCTGGAAGGCGTCGGCATCGAGATGACCTCGACCGGCGCGATCAAGGTCGACGATTATTCCCGCACCAATGTCGACAATATCTGGGCGATCGGCGACGTCACTAACCGCGTGCAGCTGACGCCGGTGGCGATCCACGAAGCGATGTGCTTCGTGGAGACGGCGTTCAAGAACAACCCGACCGCGCCCGACCACGAAACGATCGCGACCGCCGTCTTCTCACAACCGGAAATCGGTACGGTGGGCTTGTCGGAAGACGAGGCGGTCAAGCGTTTCGCGGATATCGAGATCTACCGCGCCAGCTTCCGCCCGATGCGGCATACGCTGTCGGGCCGCGACGAAAAGATGCTGATGAAGCTGGTGGTCGACGGCACTTCCCGCAAAGTGCTTGGCGCCCACATTCTTGGGCCGGATGCGGGCGAGATGGCGCAACTGCTCGGCATCCCGCTGAAGGCCGGTCTGACCAAGGATGATTTCGATCGCACAATGGCCGTGCACCCGACCGCGGCGGAAGAGCTTGTCACCATGTACAAGCCAACCTACCGCGTGAAGGACGGCCAGCGCGTCTGATTTCGCCCGCCGGAAGCGCGGCCGTCGAGGGAGCAATCAACCCCAGTGACCGCCAGGCATTGGATCTGACGGTGGGGTTCCGACCAACGCGGCCACGGCCAGCGGCGGAGGGAGTGCTAGAGCAGGGTGCCGCGCAGGATGACGAGCGCCACCGAGAAGTAGATCACCAGCCCGGTGACATCGACCAGCGTCGCGACAAATGGCGCCGATGCGCTGGCGGGATCAAACCCGATCCGTTTCAGGGCGAACGGCAGCATCGACCCCGAGAGGGAGCCAAAGGTGACGATGCCGACCAGCGCTGTGCCAACCGTCGCTGCAATCAGCGGCCAGTGCGGGCCGTAATCGTAGAAACCGAAATACTGCCACAGCGTGATACGGCAGACACCGACAACGCCAAGGATCGATCCCAGCACGAGGCCGGTCGGCAATTCTCGCAGCGCAACCCGCCACCAGTCGCCGAGGCCGATCTCGCGCAGTGCTAGCGCGCGGATAACCAGCGAGGTCGCTTGCGAGCCGGAATTGCCGCCGGAACTCATGATCAGCGGGATGAAAAGGGTGAGCACGATCGCCTTCTCCAACTCGCTCTCGTAGCTCTGCATGGCGTTGGCGGTGAGCATTTCGCTGAGGAACAAGGCGCAGAGCCAGCCGGCCCGCTTCTGGATCATGGCGAGGAAGCTCATCTTCATGTAGGGCTCGTCGAGCGCCTCCATGCCGCCGAAGCGGTGCACGTCCTCCGTCGTTTCCTCGATCATCGTATCGATGATGTCGTCGATGGTGACGATGCCGAGAATCTTGCCATGGTCGACGACCGGGACGGCGAGCAGGTCGTATTTGGAGATCGTCTGCGCCAGGTTTTCGCGATCGGTCAGCGGTGTGACCGTGACCGGCATGCGGTCCGGCGCCACCGACAGGATCGGATCGTCCGGCTCACCGGTGATGAGCCGGCGCAAGCCGGTCGACCGCACCAGAAGGTGCGTCTGCGGATCGACGATGTAGATCGCGTAGACGGTTTCGCGCGTCCGCTCGACCTTGCGGATATAGTCGAGCGTGCGCCCGACGGTCCAGTCCGAGGGAACGCTGACGAACTCCGTCGTCATGATCGATGCGGCGCTGCCTTCGGGATAGCCCAGAATGGAAAGCAACGTCGCGCGCAACGGCGGCGCCAGCGCGCCGAGCAGTTCGGAGCGTGCCGGCTCGTCGAGCTCGCGCAGGATGTCGGCCGCCCGGTCGACAGACATGGCGGTGAGCAGCTTGCTTGCCTTGGAGCGGGGCAGGGCCTCCGCGAGTTCAGGCGCACTCTCGAGTTCGGGCTGATCGAAAATCTCGACCAGCCGCTCGAAGGGTACGGCGCAAAGCAGTTCCGTCGCGGTTTCACGCGATTCATGGTTGAGAGCCTCGACCACGTCGGCGACATGGTCGTTTGCAAGGATGCGGGCGATGGCGACGGCCTCGTCGTCCGCTACAGGGAAGAAATCGTTCATGGCTCACTCCTTGCCGTCCGGCAGGACATGAACCATTCAGGTCACGTCTAGGCGGACGGCGGTTGCGTTCGACTAATACTGTCGCCAGGCATGGCGCGGTGACCTTTCTGCTTGCGGGTTCGCGTTTGACTATCAGCAAGCCGGCGCAACATAGGAGCGCGCCTTGCCGAGTCAATCGCGGTGACGATGGAAAACGGTGCCTGATCGCTCCGATCGCGACACTGTGATCGCCGACTGCCGTTTTGTCCGGCAAGTCGAAGTGAATGCATCGTTATTTCTGTTTCAGCCGACGCGAGAAACGCAACCATTTGTCTTCGACCGCCCGTGGCTGGGCCAGGATCGTGGTGAGTTCGACGGGCAGGGTCGGAACCAGCGGCTTCTTGGTGGCGACACCGTCGGCGATCATGACGAGCGAGTGGTAGAACTCGGTGCCGGCAGCCGATCTGGGCGCTACCGCCTCATGCATGACGCTGATCACCGTGACATCGGGGCAATTGTCCTTGATCGCCTGGTGGAAGGCAATCTTGCCCTCCGGGTCGAGCGCACCGGTCGCCTCGTCGAGGAACAGGAGGCCCGGCTGCTGCAGGATGATGCGGGCCACCACCAGCTTCTGTTTCTGGCCGCCCGACAGGACCTGATCCCAGCTTTTGCCCTCGCGGTTTTCATTGGCCATGTGTTCGATGAAGTCACCAAGGCCAGCCTTGTGCAGCGCCGACGCGACTTGAGCATCGCCGTGGTCGTGTTCGGAGCCCGGCAGGCAGACCAGCTGTTTCAGCGACACCTGCTGCAGCTTGACCTCCTGGGCGGCATAGAAACTCTTCACTCCGTCGGGGAAGACGATGGTGCCGCGGCCATAGGGCCAGAGGCCGTTGATCGCCTTTATCAACGAGGTCTTGCCGCAGCCGGATTCACCTTTCAGGAACGTCCACTCGCCGCGCCGGAAGCGCAGGTTCGCGGCGCTGAGGAACGGCGTCGCATCCTCGCCCTGATGCGCCAATTCGAGTTTCTGGATGGTCAGGCCGAAAACCGGATTCTGGCTGGCATAGTGGAAGTCCGAGCGGCCGGTCTGGCTGTAGAATTCCTGCGGGTGCTGGACGTTCTCGATGGCTCTCGCCAATTCGGTGACACGCTGGCTGTTGGCACGCAGCGTGGCGATGGCAGGCATGACATGGATGAACCACGAACACTGGCTGATAAGTTGGGCGACCATTTCCGAGCCCGTGATGTAGCCCTTGTAGTCCAAGCGGCTGTGGATGAAGGGCACGAGCCCCGGCGCATAGGCCACGATACGGGCGCCGACGAAATTGTAGATCAGTTCGAACGACATATAACTGGTGTTGACGACATTCAGCCGGCCCCACGTGCGATCGATATCGATGTAGAGACGGTCGTGCATCATCTTCTGCACGTCCTCACCGTGCGACGCGGCGACATGGAAGCTGCGGCGCAGGAATGTCGTCAGCTCGCCGCGATAGCTGCCCTCGGCTTTCTGCATGCGGATATTAAGTCGTTCCAGCAGGCTGCCGAGCTTGACGGCGATCCAGGTGTTGAGCGGCACGTAAGTGGCAACAGCCAGAAGCGCGAGGACAGCGCTGCCATAGCTACCCAGGAACTCCAGGCCTTTGACCTCCACCGACGACTGGATCAGGTTCTGACCGATAAAATAGAGCGAAGTTGCCAGGCCCAGCACGCCCATAGCGAGACCTATAGCGCCGCCGGTCATGTCCTTGATCGATTCCTGGATGCGCTGGTCGATGTTGTCGGGCGTGACGGCGCCGCCGGCCACGGACCCATGCTGTGCATGGAAATGGGTATGATTGCCGTCGAGCAAGGCCTGGTTGAACTTGCCGTTCAGCCAGCCACGCCATTTGCGGTGCAAGGTCGCGGAGACGAGATTGCGCACGCCGGTAAAGCCGACGTCCTTGAGAACGACCAGCAACACCAATATGCCGGCATTGGTCAGGATGGTCTCAAGCGGGCGGGTATTGGCGGCATCGTGGAGAAAGGCAATCGAATTGACCAATTCGCCGGAAGCCATGGCAAACCAAACGCTGGCCTTGCTGGATAGGGCGGTCAACAGCGCGATGACGATGGTCAGCGTCCAGGCTTCTTTCCACCGATCCGACAGCCAGTAGGCCCGCATCAGCCCCCAGAAACTGCGCATCGAGGATACCGGCGTCAAATGCGACGGCCCTGTGGCGCCGCTGTGTAGTCCATCCGGTACTGACTCCTGCGATCGTCTGCCGATCCGAATCACGATCCCGCCCAAACCTTTTTTTGTTTTGTTACGGATGGTAACACCAATTGATCATTTTCCATTAATTTTTGTAGAGGGGCGGCCGGATAAAGGGCGCCGGCCGTGTCGGCAAGGCAACAGAGCGGGTTTCCAGGACGTCGCGCGCAAGCCTGCTGAAAAGCGATTTAATATAATGATATCATTTGTTTACCGGGTGCGATGACGTGGCACACACACCTTCCCCAGGGGAAGGTATTCACACGATTTCGTGACCTTGTTTTGGCTTGTTGGATTTGCCGATTTTTCATTGCAGGCTAACCAGATTCCGGAAAACAGCCCGTCACAATGTGTCAACGGCCCTGTCCCAAAGGCCGAACAATGACCTGAAAAAGTCTCCGCGGCAGGCGAAGGGAATGACAGGTCAGCCGACTGTGTCCAGCTCGCCGCGGGCCTTGGCCGCCGCCACCTCACGGATGGCATCGGCCAGCGTGTCGACGTCCTGCGCGCCCATCACGGCATATTTGCCTTCAAGCAGAAAACACGGCACGCCTGATATGCCCATGCGCGAAGCCGTGGCGATCTCGGTGCGCACCTCTTCGACATCGGCGTCGGTCGGCAAGAGCGTCGCCACCACGGATGCGTCCATGCCGGCCTCGCGGGCGGCTTCGACCAACACGGCATGGTCGCCAATGTTGACGCCCTCCTCGAAATTCAGCTGGAACAGGCGGCGGACCAGTCTGTTCTGCACCGCTTCACTGGCGGCGCCAGCCCAGCGGATCAGGCGGTGCGCATCCAGCGTGTTGGGCGCCACCTTGATGGCATCGAAGGCAAAGGAAATGCCCTCGGCGTCGCCAAGCGGTTCGATGCGGGCATGGATCTCGCGAATGCGCTCGTCGCTGCCGAACTTGGCCAGCATATACTCCCGGCGGTCCTTGCCCTGCGGCGGAATGGTCGGATCGAGCTGGAACGGCCGCCAGCGTATGTGCACATCTACATCACCGGCCGCGGTAACCGCCTTGTCCAGCCGCTTCTGACCGATGAAGCACCACGGACAGACGACGTCCGACACCACATCAACGGTTATGGCGTTCGCTTCGCTCATCTCGATCTCCGGATTTTCAGTTCGGTTTGCGCCACCATGTCGGCAGCTGATAACCGAATATGGGCGTCTTCCGCGGATGTTCCAGATAATTCCAGTACGCCAGCCACTGCTGCGTGTTGTACTGCATCGGCACCATATAGTTGCCCGAGATCAGCAACCGGTCGAGAACGCGAACGGCGGCGACATAGTCCTCCTTGGTGTGTGCGTTCAGCATGGCGTCGATCGCGGCATCGATTGCCGGGTCGGCGACACCGGCAAGATTGAACGATCCTTCGGTCCTGGCCGCAGTGGACGACCAACGCCCGATCTGCTCGATGCCCGGGGACAAGGAATTGTTGAAGCCGCTCGAGCCGACCAGCACCTCGAAGTCGAAACGTTGCTTGCGCGACTGGATCTGGTCGCCGTCCAGGCTGCGGATGCTGACGTTGATGCCGATCTTTTCCAGTGTGCGCTGGTAGATGCCGGCCAAGCGTTCTTCGTCCTGCGAAGCGGTCAGGATCTCGAATCCGAAAGGTTTGCCGTCAGAATCGAGCATTATGCCGTCCTGCACGCGGTAACCGATGCTTTTCAGGAGATCGAAAGCGGCCTTAAGCACCTTGCGGTCCTGGCCTGAACCGTCGGTGACCGGCGGTTTCCATGTACCGTCCATGATTTCGGCCGGCACGCGGCCGGGGTAGGGGGCCAGCAACGCCCTTTCCCTGTCGTCGGCCGGGTGGCCAAGCGCGGAGAGCTCGGAATTCTGCCAGTAGCTCATCGTGCGCGTGTATTTGCCGCCGAACAGGTTCTTGTTGGCCCATTCGAAATCGTAAAGCATGCCGAGCGCGCGCCGAACCACCGGGTTGGAGAATTTCGGCAGCCTGGTGTTGAACAGGAAACCGGTCACGACAGGCGGGATGCCAGTGTCGAAAGTTTCGGAAACCACCTCACCCCTGTGGAAGGCGGGAAAGTCGAGATCGCGCTCGCGCTTCACCGGATCACCGTCGTCGTCGATGGCGCAAAGGCCCTTCTTGAAGGCTTCGAGCTTGGCGTTGGCATTGAGGAAATATTCGATGGTGATCTGGTCGTAATTGTCGAAGCCGCGCTTGGCGGGTACGTCCTTGCCCCAGTAGTCCGGATTGCGCTTGAAGACGATGCGCTGGCCGGGCGTCACCTGCGCGATCGTGTAGGGTCCGCTGCCGATCAACGGCTTCAGCGTCGTCCTGTCGAATGTGTCCATGTCAAAGGCATGCTTGGGGATGATCGGCGTCAGCGCGATGATCAGGGGAAATTCGCGATCGGCCTTGTCGTTGAAAGTGAAGCGCACGCTGTGGTCGCCGGTCTTTTCGAGCTTGGCGATCCTTGCCATGCGGTCGCTGTAGGGTGGGCGGCCCTTTTGCGTAAAGGCATCATAGGTGAACAGCACGTCTTCCGGTGTCACCGGCTGTCCGTCCGACCATTTGGCCTTTGGGTTGAGATGGAATTCGATGCTCTTGCGCTCCGGGTCCATGTCGGCGGTATCGGCGAGCAGCCCATAGAGCGTGAAAGCCTCATCCGCGCTGCGCTGCATCAGCGGCTCGAAGACCAGATTGCCGAAGATCGTGTCCATCATGCCGCGCGCGGTCGTACGCAGGCTTTTCAGAATGAAAGGGTTGAGGTTGTCGAAGCTGCCGACGACGCAATAGGTGATGCTGCCGCCCTTCGGCGCGTCGGGATTGACGTAGCTGAAATGCGCGTAGTCCGGCGGCAGGGCCGGTTCGCCCTGCATGGCAATCGCGTATCTTGGCTCCGACAGCGCCGGCAGCGACAGGGTGAGAAACGATATCGCGGTGATCAGCCAAACAAGAACGCGGCCCATGACCGTCTCCTTAACAGGTCGGCTTGATGATTCGGTGAGCACCCTAGCATGAGGCAGCTGCGTGCCGGCCAATGGTGTCATCAAGAATTACAAGTGAGCGGGCTGGATTCGGCACCGCTTGCAGTGTAACACGCCGTCCGAAGTCATTCTGTTGCCTCATTTCGGCAACAGGTAGCTGGACCACGCGGCGCAGAGAAGCCGGTTCCGGGATCATTTGAGAGGAAATGCACGACATGACGAGCCTGAACAGCAACGCGTACCGCCTGTCGGTCATGGCCGCTGGCGTGATCGGCTTTCTGGGCGCAGGACTTCCCGCGGCTTCCGCGCAGCAACAGCAGCAGATACCTCAGGGCTGGTTCAAGGCCTGCACCAAGCAGGAAGACGTCGATATCTGCAACGTCCAGAACATCGTCACCGCCGGCAACGGCCAGCTCGTCACCGGTGTCAGCCTGATCGAACTCAAGGGCAAGGTTAACCGCAAGGTATTCCAGGTCACGGTGCCGACCGGCCGCCTCGTGCCTCCCGGCATCGGCCTGCAGATCGACACCGGCAAGACGCAGAAGCTCGACTATGTCATCTGCTTCCCGGATCGTTGCGTGGCGGAAGTGCCGCTGACCGACCAGCTCGTCGCCTCGTTCAAGAAAGGCCAGGGTATCACGCTGACCTCGATCAATTTCCAGAACCAGGCCAACCCGATCAAGATCGCGCTGCAGGGCTTCAGCGGTGCCTATGACGGCCCGCCGCTGCAGCAGTCGGACATCGAGGACCGGCAGAAGAAGCTCCAGGACTTCGTGGCCAAGAACAACCAGGACTTCGCCAAGAAGCTCAAGGACGAGCAGGACAAGGCGAAGACCGCCAACTGATCACCGGCATCCGGCCAAGACCGGCGCCAAAGAAAAAGCGGGGCCATGCCCCGCTTTTTTTCGTTCCCGCCCCTGGATTTCCCGGCGGACGGCTGGAGTGCCGGAAGGTCAGTGCCTGGACTGCCGTTTCGGCTCGTAGCGTCCATCCGGCTTCTTGTCGAACATCTCCTTGATCTGCGGGTGGCGAACGGGCTCGCCCGACCGGTCCTCGAGCAGATTCTGCTCGGACACATAGGCTATGTATTCGGTTTCCGAATTCTCGGCGAGCAGATGGTAGAATGGCTGATCCTTGCGAGGCCGCACGTCGGCGGGGATGGCTTCGTACCATTCGTCGGTGTTGGCGAATTGCGGATCGACGTCGAAAATGATGCCTCGAAACGGAAACAGCCGGTGGCGAACCACCTGTCCGATCGCGAATTTGGCCGTTTTCATCGTACTCACCACTGAATTCCTTGACTTTATTTGGCGCAGACTCCGAGTCAATTCAATCCCGAAGCGTTTGAGCGTCTTCAAGCTACGCAGAATTCGGCGCAAAGGTTTTGATTGATGTCGCGATGTCGCGATAAAGTCCGCAAGATCGCTACCGCTGCCGCGCCGGCTTTCGCAGGCCACCCACAAGTGCTGCAAAGCCGCTGCCTGGACGAAGCCCTTCGCGCATGAAGAAGGCGCGCAGCGGCGCAAAACCGCCGAGCACGCCCAGACCAGCGCCCCGCGCGATCTGCGCCGGCAACATGTCGGAAAGCAGCGACATGTTGAGGAGATTGACTGCACCGCTGCGCGCCAGAATATCGGGGCGACGCTTGAAATCGTAGGCGGCGAGGGCCTTGGCCCCGCCGGGATCCTCACGATTTTCGCTCGCAATACCAACCAGGTCGTCAATATCCCTGATGCCAAGATTGAGGCCTTGCGCACCGATTGGCGGAAACACATGCGCGGCTTCGCCGACAAGTGCGACCCTCTCTCGCGCGAAGCGCAGGGGCGTCACGGTCGAAAGCGGATAGATCTGCCTGCCCGGTTCCACGGTGACCCGACCCAGCATTGACTGCATCTGCTGCTCGACCCGCATTGAAAGCGTTGCGTCATCCAGGGCGGCAAGCGCCTTGGCTGTCTCGGGCTTGACCACCCAGACGAGACTTGAGCGATTGCCCGGCAGCGGAACCTGGGTGAACGGGCCTGTCTCGGTGTGGAACTCCGTCGAGGTGAAGGCATGGTCCCGGCCATGGCTGAAATTGAGCACGAGCGCGGCTTGCGGGTAGGAGCGTGCGGCGGTCGAGATGTCCGCTGCCTCGCGGGCGGGCGATTGGCGCCCATCGGCGGCGACCGCCAGCGACGCGCCAACCTCACTGCCGTCGGCGAGATCGGCGCGGGCCTTGTCGGCGCCGAGATGCCAGGCCTCGACCATCGACCTGCGCCATTCGATCCCGGGATGCGCGGCTGCCTTGGCGGCAAGCGCCGGACCAAGGACGCTGTTGGGCAGGTTCAGTCCAAACTGCTCCTCGTCGATCTCGGCGGCGCGGAAGGTGACGACGGGACTGCGGATCAGCCGGCTGGTCGCGTCGACGATGCGCATGATTTTCAAAGGCGCGGCCTTGGGTTTGATGTCTTCGAGGAGATCAAGCCGCTCAAGCACTTTCAGGGCAGGGTTCATCAGCGCCGTGGTGCGACCATCGGGGGCCGACGCCTCGGGCCCGACAAGCGTCACCGGAAAGCCGGCATCGGCGAAAGCGAGCGCCGCGATCAGCCCTGCAGGCCCGGTGCCGGCAATCAGTATGCGCGCTGTTTCCTGATGCTCCAAGGTCGGCTTCCGGCTTACGATGCGAGGCGGGCCACCAGACCTGCCAGTCGATAGGCATATAGGTCAGATCATGCCGCTTGATCAACGCGGCGATTCGGCCCATTCGGGTGTCATGACCGGCCACCAGGACGATTTCAGCCATCTCGACCGCGCCGGCCGCGCCATGGCAAATGTCGCGCGCGACCCGCGCTTGACGGTCAACATCGTCGTCGTCGCCGGCATCGTATTCGCCTGGCTGTTACTCGGGGCGATGGCGATTCGCGGCGCCGAGGTCCGAGGCAGAGCGCCCGGCGACACCCTCCTGCACGACTTGCCACAACTGCCGCTGCCCGATTTCCTGGAGCGGTTCTTCGCGCTTTGCCTATCGCCGGCGCCGCTGGACGCAAGCATCGGCTTGCGTGCCGTTGCGCTCGTCGTCATGTGGTTCCTGATGGCGATCGCCGCCATGCTGCCGTCCGCGGCCCCGATGATCCGGACCTATTGCGAGATCGCCGATACAGCCCGGATCAAGGGCGAGCTGGTCGTTCATCCTCTGGTGCTGGTAGCCGGCTATCTCGGCGTCTGGCTCGCTGCCTCGATGCTGTTTTCGGCGCTGACGCTCAGCGTGCACACAGTCGCCGCATCCAGCGAGATCTACGATCCAGTGCTTGGGATTGCCGGCGCGCTCGCATTGCTGGTTGCTGGCCTCTATCAGTTCAGCGGCCTCAAGGAGGCCTGCCTGAAGAAATGCCGCAACCCGTTCTCGATCCTGTTTTCGAACTGGAGCGCCAAAGCCGGCAGCGTCTTCCGGCTCGGTGTCGTGCAAGGCATCTGGTGTTTCGGCTGCTGCTGGGCGCTCATGCTGGTGATGTTCGCCGTCGGCGTGATGAACATCTTCTGGATGGCGCTGATCGGCGTATTCACCCTGATTGAAAAACAGATGACGGGCAGTCTTCCAACCCGACTGGCCGGTGCGATACTGCTTGTCTGGGCAGCCGCGCTGCTAGTAGTCTCGCTTTCAGTGGGGGAAATTCGATGACAGATCAGGGCTGGGCAATGAAAGGAGAGCTCGTACTCTCCTGCAATTGCACGGTTTTTTGCCCTTGCGTGCTGTCGCTCGGCAGTCACCCTCCGACCGAGGGTTATTGCCAGACCTGGGCGGGTTTCCGTATCGATGCCGGTCATTTCGGCGAGGTCGACCTGTCAGGCCTCAACCTTGGGCTGATCATGGAAATCCCCGGCTATATGAGCCGAGGCAACTGGACCGCCGGCCTGTTCATCGACAAGCGCGCCTCGATTTACGCGGTCAAGGCCTTGACGAAGATCTTCACCGGCAAGGCGGGCGGGACCACGTCGCTGCTGTCGATCCTCGTTGGAAAATTCCTGGGTGTGGAACAGGCGCCGATCACCTATGAGACCCGGGACAAGACGCGTATCTTCCAGATACCGAAGATCATCGATGGCGCGGTGACGCCAATCGCCGGCAAGGATCGCGAGAAGGATACGGTGATCACGAATTCCGAATACTGGATCGCGCCGGAGATCATCGTAGCGAGGTCCGACAAGAGCAAGATGCGGGCCTTTGGCCGCAACTGGAATTTTGCTGGCCGCTCGGCCGAAATCTGCAAGCTGGATTGGCGGGGCCCGTGAGCAAGAACACAACGGCCAGAAAGGCCGCCAAGAAGATCGCGGACCGGATTCCTCGACCGAAGAAGAAGGTCACCTGGCCGCAGGCAAGGGCGTTCTCCGTCCACCTGCTGACCGCGTCAGGCTCGTTCCTTGCATTCCTGTCGCTGGTGGCGGCGAGCGAGGAGCGCTGGACGGCAATGTTCTGGTGGCTGGGACTGGCGCTGTTCGTCGACGGCATCGACGGGCCGATCGCCAGGAAGCTCGAGGTCAAGGAAATCCTGCCGACCTGGTCGGGCGAACTCCTCGACAACATCATCGACTATGTGACCTATGTGCTGATCCCGGCCTTCGCGCTCTACCAGCGCGGCTTCATGGGCGAGGGCTTGTCGTTCCTTTCGGCTGCGATCATCGTCGTTTCCAGCGCGATCTATTATGCCGACACCGGCATGAAGACGAAGGAGAATTTCTTCAAGGGCTTCCCCGTGGTCTGGAACATGGTGGTGTTCACGCTGTTCGTCATCGAACCGGGACAATGGGTGTCGTTCGCTGTCGTGGTGGTGGCTGGCATCCTGACCTTCATCCCGATCAATTTCATCCATCCGGTGCGGGTGGTGCGGCTGCGGCGCATCAATCTCACAATGACCCTTTTGTGGTGCGCCTTCGGCGCGCTCGCGCTTGCGCAGGCGGCTCTCGCAGCTTTCTACGATCAGATCGGCGTGCTGGGCGAACAGGTCGGTACTTTCACCAAGATCGGCATTACCGTTACCGGGCTTTATCTGGCCTGCATCGGCGGCATCATGCAGTTCTTTCCAAATCTCGGTGCCAAGAAGGCCTGACCCGCCAGAGGAATCCCAATCCATGTCCAAAGCGATCCGTATCCACGCCCACGGCGGTCCGGAAGTTCTGACCTATGAGGACGTCGATCCCGGCCAGCCGGGTTCCGGGCAGATCCTGGTCAGGCATACGGCCATCGGGCTCAACTTCATCGACGTCTATCATCGCTCCGGTCTTTATCCGCCGCCCGGAGGTTTTCCGCTTGTTCCGGGCAGCGAGGCCGCCGGCGTGGTGCTGGAGGTAGGGCAGGACGTCGATTGGCTGAAGCCCGGCGACCGGATCGCCTATGCCGTGACGACAGGAGCTTATGCCGAAGAACGCGTCATCGATGCCAGCCGGGTCGTCAGGATTCCGGATGGTATCAGCGACGAACAGGCCGCCGCGATGATGCTGAAGGGCATGACTGCCGAATATTTGCTGCGCCGGACCTTCAACGTGAAAGCGGGTGACACGATCCTGTTCCATGCCGCGGCCGGCGGCGTCGGGCTCATTCTCGGCCAATGGGCGAAACATCTCGGCGCGACCGTGATCGGCACGGCAAGCTCGACCGACAAGATCGAGCTCGCCAAGGCGCACGGCTTCGACCATGTCATCAACTACAAGGAGCAGGATTTCGTCGCCGGCGTCGCCGCCATCACCGGCGGCAGGAAATGCGACGTCGTCTACGATTCGGTGGGCAACGACACATTCCCGGCTTCGCTCGACTGCCTGAGGCCGCTCGGCATGTTCGTCAGTTTTGGCCAGTCGTCGGGACCGATCCCGCCATTTTCCATGTCGCTCTTGGCGCAGAAGGGCTCGTTGTTCGCCACAAGGCCGACGCTGTTCGTCTATAACGCAAAACGCGAGGACCTCGATGCCTCCGCAGCCGCGCTGTTCGACGTGGTTCTCAGCGGCGCCGTCGAGATCAAGATCAACCAGCGCTATGCGCTGAAGGATGCCGGCAAAGCACATTCGGATCTCGAAGGCCGCAGGACAACGGGGACGACTATTCTCGTTCCTTAGTCACGCCTGCCTTGTTATCTCTTGAATTTCCGCTGAAATTCTTGAAGCTCTTTCAAGACGCGTGCCGCTTTGCGTTGAGAGCCGGCGGCGCCTACCATGCTTGCGGGAACACAGAACATATCTGGCGAACCAGATGGGAGGCACTGTGAGTGCAGATCATGATGGGGCGAACCTGCTTGAGGTTCGTGGCCTGACCAAGATATTCGGCACGCTGACCGCGTGCGATCATGTCGATCTCAACATCGCCAAGGGTGAAATCCACGCGCTGCTTGGCGAGAACGGCGCCGGCAAGTCGACGCTGGTCAAGATGCTGTTCGGCTCGCTGGAGCCCAATTCCGGTGAGATTTTCTGGAACGGCCAGGCGGTGCGCATCACCAGCCCGGGTGCCGCCAAGAAGCTCGGCATCGGCATGGTGTTCCAGCATTTTTCGCTGTTCGAGGCGCTGACCGCGGCCGAGAACATCGCGCTGTCGCTCGATGACGGCTCGCCGATCAGCAGCATTGCCGCGAAGGCGAGGGCGCTTTCCTACAGCTACGGCCTGCCGCTCGATCCGGACTCGCTGGTCGGCGACCTGTCGGTCGGCGAACGCCAGCGTATCGAAATCATCCGCTGCCTCCTGCAGACGCCGCAGCTCATCATCCTTGACGAGCCAACCTCTGTGCTGACGCCGCAGGAAGCCGACAAGCTGTTCGAGACGCTGGAGCGGCTGCGCGCGGAAGGCAAATCGATCCTCTACATTTCGCACCGGCTGGAAGAGGTCAAACGCATCTGCGACCGCGCCACGGTGTTGCGGCACGGCAAGGTGGTCGGTCACTGCAATCCGCGCGAGGAGACAGCAGCCTCGCTCGCCCGCATGATGGTCGGCAACGAGGTGCAGGCGGTGGTGCGCGCGCCGGTCGAGGGGATCGAAACCGCAGATCCGCTGCTCGAAATCCGCCGCCTCAGCCGCAAACCGGCGACGCCGTTTTCGATTCCGCTCAAGAACATCAGCCTGAATGTCCGCGCTGGCGAGGTGATCGGCATTGCCGGTGTTGCCGGCAACGGCCAGGGCGAGTTTTTCGAATCCGTTTCCGGCGAGGTGTTGCAGCAGGATGCCGCCTCGGTGCGTATCCGGGGCAAGGATGCAGGTGGTCTCACCATCACCGGACGGCGCCTGCTCGGTGCCGCCTTCGTACCGGAGGAGCGCCTCGGCCATGGTGCCGCGCCGCGCATGAAACTCTCGGAAAACCTTTTGCTCTCGCGCCACGCGACCGACGGCACAGCGTTTGTCGGCGCTGGCGGAATGGTCAAAAGCGGCGCCGTCTACGCTGCCGCGCAACGCATCATCGTGGCGATGGATGTGCGCAAGAGCGCGCCGGATCCGGAAGCGGCCGCACTTTCGGGCGGCAATCTGCAAAAATTCATCGTCGGCCGCGAACTCGACCGCCGCCCTAGCGTCATGGTGGTCAACCAGCCGACCTGGGGCGTCGACGCCGGTGCTGCCGCCCATATCCGACAGGCCTTGATCGAGCTGTCGCGCAGCGGCTCGGCGGTTCTGGTGATCAGCCAGGATCTCGACGAATTGTTCGAGATATCGGACGCGATCGCGGTCATGCACAATGGCGAATTGTCCAAGCCGATGCCGATCGCCGAGGCGACCTTCGAGAAGGTCGGCCTGCTGATGGGCGGCGCCGAGCCCGGCCACGCCGAACATACGCTGGAGACGGCATGATGCGCCTTGAACTCGTCAAACGCCCGCAGCGCTCGGCGCTGTTTTCGATGCTGTCACCCTTCATCGCCTTCGCGCTCACCATTATCGCCGGCGCCATCATGTTCGCTCTGCTCGGCGTCAATCCACTGACCGCGTTCCGGATCTACTTCATCGAGCCGATCAGTCAGGTCTGGCAATTGCATGAGCTGGCGATCAAGGCGGCGCCGCTGATCCTGATCGCGGTCGGCCTGTCGGTCTGCTACAAGGCCAACATCTGGAACATCGGCGCCGAAGGCCAGTTCATTTTCGGCGCCATCTTCGGCTCGGCCATCCCGGTCCTGTTTCCTCAGTTCGAAGGCCCGCTGGTGCTGCCGCTGATGCTCCTGCTCGGCATGGTCGGCGGTGCCGCCTACGCGGCGATCCCGGCCTTGCTCAAGACCCGGTTCAATACCAACGAGATCCTGACCAGCCTGATGCTGGTCTATGTCGCCCAACTCTTCCTCGACTGGCTGGTGCGCGGCCCATGGCGTGATCCGCAGGGCCATGGTTTCCCGCAGACGATCCAGTTCGGCGATTCAGCAGTCCTGCCGGAACTGATGCCGGATGCCGGACGCGCCAACTGGGGTTTTGTGTTCGCGCTGGTTGCGGCGGTGCTGATCTGGATCCTGATGGGCCGCATGCTCAAGGGCTTCGAGGTCCGCGTGCTGGGCTCCAGCCCGAGGGCAGGGCGCTTCGCCGGCTTCGGTCTCAGCCGCATGGTGTTCTTCGCCTTCCTGCTTTCGGGCGCACTGGCCGGCCTTGCCGGCATTTCGGAAGTCTCCGGCGCCATCGGGCAATTGCAGCCGGTGATTTCTCCCGGCTATGGCTTCACGGCCATCATCGTGGCGTTCCTCGGCCGCCTCAACCCGCTCGGTATCGTCGCCGCGGGCCTGGTTCTGGCGCTGACCTATCTCGGCGGTGAAGCGGTGCAAAGCGCGCTTGGCATTTCAGACAAGGTGGCGAGGGTGTTCCAGGGCATGCTGCTGTTCTTCGTGCTTGGCTGCGACACGCTCATCCACTACCGCATCCGCCTGATCGGCCTGGCGTTGACCAAGCCGCAGGGCGCGGCACCGCTCGAAGCCGCGCCGAAGTTGAAGGAAGCCCGCTGATGGACATCACCGTCAACATCCTCCTGACCATCGCCACGGCGGCGACGCCGCTCTTGATCGCGGCGATCGGCGAACTGGTGGTCGAACGCTCCGGCGTGCTCAATCTCGGCGTCGAAGGCATGATGATCATGGGCGCGGTCGGCGGCTTCGGGGCCGGCTACCTAACCGGATCGCCCTGGATCGGCCTTCTGGCGGCAATCGCCATGGGCGCGCTGTTCTCGCTGCTGTTCGCCGTCATGACGCTGTCGCTGGCCACCAATCAGGTGGCGACCGGCCTGTCGCTGACGCTGCTTGGCCTCGGCCTCTCCGGCATGATCGGAACGAGCTTCGTCGGCCAGCCTGGCGTCAGGCTGCCCAATCTCGACATTCCCGGCCTCAGCTCGATCCCGGTCGTGGGCAGGCTGCTGTTCGGCCAGGATCCGATCTTCTACATCTCGATCGCGCTGACCGCCGCCGTCATGTGGTTCCTGTTCAAGACGCGTACTGGCCTGACGCTCCGCTCAATCGGCGACAGCCACGTTTCGGCGCACGCGCTTGGCATCAAGGTCATCCGCTACCGCTATCTCTCGGTCATCTTCGGCGGCGCCTGCGCCGGTCTGGCCGGCGGCCATCTGTCGCTGGTCTACACGCCGCAATGGGTCGAGAACATGACCGCGGGTCGCGGCTGGATCGCTCTGGCGCTCGTGGTGTTCGCCTCGTGGCGGCCGTGGCGGGTGCTGGCCGGCGCCTACATCTTCGGCGCGGTGTGGATCGGCCAGCTTCATGCACAGGCTTTTGGCATTCCCGTGCCCTCGCAGATGCTTTCTTCTCTGCCCTATCTGGCAACCGTCGTGGTTCTCGTTCTAATCTCGCGCAACAAGCGTCTGACGATGATGAACACGCCGGCATCCCTGGGGCAGCCATTCGTTCCGGATCGTTGACAATAATAACAAACGGGAAGCTCCAAGGCTTAACACAGAGAGGTAACACGATGAAAAAACTGCTTATTGCCCTGATGACGACGACAGCGGCATTGTCGCTGGCCGCGTCCGCGGAGGCTGCCGACAAGTTGAAGGCCTGCTGGGTCTATACCGGTCCGATCGGCGATTTCGGCTACTCCTACCAGCATGACCAAGGCCGCCTTGAGGTCGAGAAAGCGCTCGGCGACAAGGTCGAGACCGCCTATCTGGAGAACGTCTCCGAAGGGCCCGATGCCGACCGCGCCTTCGAGCGCCTGGCACGCGAAGGCTGCAAGATCATCTTCGGCACGTCGTTTGGCTTCATGGACGCGGAAGTGAAGGTCGCCAAGAAGTTTCCCAAGGTGATGTTCGAGCACGCCACCGGCTACAAGACCGGCGACAATCTCGGCATCTACAATGCCCGCTTCTACGAAGGCCGCTACGTACTCGGCCAGATCGCCGCCAAGGAATCGAAGTCGGGCGTCGCCGGCTACATTGTTTCCTTCCCGATCCCGGAAGTGGTGATGGGCATCAACTCCTTCATGCTGGGCGCGCAGTCGATCAACCCGAACTTCAAGGCCAAGATCGTCTGGGTGAACTCGTGGTTCGACCCGGGCAAGGAAGCCGACGCCGCCAAGGCGCTGTTCGACCAGGGTGCCGACATCATCGTCCAGCATACCGATTCGACCGCTGCCCTGCAGGTGGCCGAGGAGCGCAAGCTGCACGGCTTCGGCCAGTCGTCCGACATGATCAAGTTCGCGCCGAATGCGCAGCTGACCTCGCTGACCGACGAATGGGGGCCGTATTACATCAGCCGCGTGCAGGCAGCCATCGACGGCACCTGGAAGCCGGACAATGTCTGGCTCGGCATCAAGGACGGCGCGGTGAAGCTCGCGCCCTACACCAACATGCCCGACGATGTGAAGGCGATGGCCGAGACGACCGAGAAGAAGATCGCCGGTGGCTGGAACCCCTTCACCGGACCGATCGCCAAGCAGGACGGCTCGGCGTGGCTGAAGGACGGCGAGGTCGCCGACGACGGCACGCTGCTCGGCATGAATTTCTACGTGAAGGGCGTCGACGACAAGCTACCGCAGTAAGCGCGGCGCACCACGTTTCAAAATAGGAAAGGGCGCCGCGAGGCGCCCTTTTTATGTGCCCGGAGAAACGGTAGGGAGGCTCAGACAGCCGAACCGTAAAGGTCATAAGCGTCGGCACGCTCAATCTTCACCGTGACGATGTCGCCGGCACGCATAGGGCGGCGCGACTGGATGTGGACCGAGCCGTCGATCTCGGGCGCGTCGTATTTGGTGCGGCCCTTCGCCGAGGTGCCGTGCGCCTCGTCGATCAGCACCGGCAGGCGCTTGCCGACCTTCCTGGCCAGCTGCGTCGCCGAAATCTTCTGCTGGCGCTGCATGAAGCGGTGCCAGCGTGCTTCCTTGACTTCCTGCGGAACCTGTTCGAGGCCGAGGTCGTTGGAACGGGCGCCCTTGACCGGCTCGTATTTGAAGCAGCCGGCACGGTCGATCTTGGCCTCGTCCAGCCAGTCCAGCAGCATCTCGAAATCCTCGTCCGTCTCGCCGGGAAAGCCGACGATGAAGGTCGAGCGGATGGCGAGATCGGGGCATACGTCGCGCCAGCCGCTGATGCGTTCGAGCGTCTTTTCGCCATGCGCCGGACGACGCATGTTCTTCAGCACCTGCGGCGAGGCATGCTGGAACGGAATGTCGAGATAGGGAAGGATCTTGCCGTCGGCCATCAGCGGGATGACGTCGGCGACATGCGGGTAGGGGTAGACATAGTGCATGCGCACCCAGATGCCGAGCTTGCCCAGTTCTTCCGAGAGATCGAGGAATTTCGCGCGCACTTCGCGATCGCCGAACATCGACGTCTGATACTTGATGTCGATGCCGTAGGCACTTGTGTCCTGCGAGATTACGAGGAGTTCCTTGACGCCGGCCTTGGCCAGTTTTTCAGCTTCGCGCAGCACATCGGCGGCTGGGCGCGAAACGAGATCGCCACGCAGGGCGGGAATGATGCAGAAGGTGCAGCGGTTGTTGCAGCCTTCCGAGATCTTCAGATACGCATAGTGGCGCGGCGTCAGCTTGACCCCTTGCGGCGGCAGCAGGTCGATATAGGGATCGTGCGAAGGCGGAGCTGCCTCATGCACGGCGGCCATCACGCTCTCGTAAGCCTGCGGTCCGGTGATCGCCAGCACGTTGGGGTGCTTCTCGCGGATCACGTCCGGCTCGGCACCGAGGCAGCCGGTGACGATGACCCTGCCGTTTTCCGAAAGCGCGGAACCGATGGCATTGAGCGACTCGTCACGGGCGGAATCCAGGAAACCGCAAGTGTTGACCACAACGAGATCGGCGCCATCATGCTTGCGGGCGATCTCATAGCCTTCGGCGCGCAGCCGCGTGATGATACGCTCGGAATCCACGAGCGCCTTCGGGCATCCAAGGCTGACAAAACTGACGCGAGGGGCGGACATAGGCTGGTTTCCAATGGGGGTACGGGCCGAACGCTGATCCGGCCTCAAGTCGCTGTAAATGTCGGTCTGTGGCGCGTGGCTGAAGCCAATACGCGCGGCGCAATAGCATGGCTTCCGCAATCAAGCAAACCGGCCGACAGGCCGGTCCGGGCCATAAGGCTGCCTCAGTGGCCTCCGGACCCGAACCAGGGTGCCAGGAAAGCGAAGTGTTCGGGGAATTGCTGCACGGCCCCGTCAAGCAGCATTTTGACCGCGACATAGAGGATGATCACCAGGCCGAGATAGGCAATCCAGCGGTACTTGTGCAGCAGGCGCGCAACGAACGAGGCGGCAAACCCCATCAGGGCGATCGACAGCGCGAGCCCGACAATCAGCACCGTCGGATGGTTCATGGCCGCGCCGGCTACCGCCAGAACATTGTCGAGCGACATCGAAACGTCGGCAATGACAATCTGCCAGGCCGCCTGCGAGAAAGTCTTGCTTTGCCCCTTGCCGCCGATGACCCCATCCTTGTTGAAGTCGCCGTTCGACAGCGCTTCCGTAGCGTCACGCTCCTGCTCGTGGCTGACGCGCAATTCGCGCCACATCTTCCAGCAGACCCACAGCAAGAGCAGGCCGCCGCCGATAAGCAACATCGGCCCGATGGTGAGAAGCCATTGCGTGATCAAGGCGAAGAAAATGCGAAGGACGGTGGCCGCTGCGATGCCGACGAGAATGGCCCGTTTGCGCTGGCTGGCCGGCAGTCCGGCCGCGGCGAGGCCGATGACGATGGCATTGTCGCCCGCAAGCGCAAGATCGATGGCGATGACCTGAAGAAGGGCCGATAGGCCCGCGGCGGTAAATATTTCCATCGACCTGGAAGCCCTTCGCCGAGTGTTCGTCGTCGACTATTCCGACGGGCCTAAAGGCATGGTCCGCTGCCGTCAAGGCGCCGCATTGGACAACGCTGGAAAACCACTTTCGTGGCAGTGGCATTACAGGAGATTTTCAGCCGCCGCCGGCTCGTGAACCGAGGCCGATACAAGCCCGCGAAAAAAACTAGTCGTAGAGATTGTATTTTGCCCAGTCGGCTTCCGGAATCTCATCGCCGATCCGGTAGCGAAGCTGGAGAACTTCCATATGGTCCGGCCCCGTCTGGCATTTGAACTTCAGCCGGTACCATTGCCCCTTGCTGCGGAACGCCGCACCGGGGCTCCTGATCGCATCGGCGCTCATCTCAGGCGTGGCGAAGGCGTAGGCGACAACACGGTCGGCCTTGAACTTGCGATCGTCGTGGGTGATCCGGTCCAGGACTTCAGCATCGCACCGCTGCTCGAGGCGTGTTTGCGGATCAAGTTTCATCAGCCCGGCACGCAAGGCGTTGTCCATCGCGCTGGCCGGGAAAGCTAGCGTCAAGGACGCCATGGCCATCATGCAGAGTGTCTTCATGGGCGGGACAAGCAGCATGTTTTGTCTGAAAAATCAACCAAGAGGGGCGCTTCATGCCGGGCAAGCGGCCGCATTCAGGGGGTCGACGCAATCAAAATCTCGTGTCGGACATCCTCGTGCGAGGCCTGCGGCCAACGCACCAGCGAGGCGCGGCCGGCATCCGTGAGATCATAAAGGCCGCGGTCCACGCGCGCGAACCAGCCATAGACGTTGTGCTGCAGGATTTTCGGGGCGATCGGCGTCAGCGCCTTCAGATCGCGCGGCCGTTTGGGGCCGTGGACAAGCGCGGCGGCACAGGTGAGGGCGCTCTGGCGGTAGGCGGTCATGATCGGATTGCGCGATCCTCCGCCCGCGACAGGATCGCCGCGGCGGCGCTGGTGTTCGTCGACAAGGCGAGAGCGTCGCCGGGCATTCCTGCGTGGCTCAGGCGCGGCCGGGCTGACAAGCACTTCGACCTTGTCATTCGCGGTCACACCAAGCAAACCGAAACCGAGCCGGCGGCAGAGGTTGCGGAACCGGGCGTCGCTTTCGCGTCCCTTGCCCCGTGCCGACATACGCGCCGCCAGCCACACTTCGTCGCAAGCGGCCGCGCGGTCGACACCCTGCAGCACCAGTTCGAGGTTGAACTGCAGTTTCAGTTCGCAGATGACGACAATCGGCGGCTCGCCCTCGCGCAACGCGACGATGTCGCAGCCGCCAATCTCCCCCTTCACCAAGAAGTCGAGACTTTCGAGGAACCGCTTCACCGGCGCATAAAGGGAGGTTTCGTTCATGTCCCAAGGCTTAGCCGATTCGAGGCAAAAAGCCTTCCGGCTTCAGGGAGCGCAGTGCGCCGGATGCTCAGGAATGGATATTGCCCAGGAAAGCCAAGAGCACGCTGTTGAACTGCCCTGGGCGTTGCAGCGGTGCGAAATGGCTGACGTCAGGCAGGATGATCAATTCCGATGCCGGGACGTTTTGGGACAGATAGTTCGCGTGCTCCCGCTTGATGAATTCGTCATGTTCACTTTGAACGATCGCCACGGGCACGCTCGTCCGTGCCAGGTCGGCGGCGGAATAATTGGGTTCAGTCTTCATCATCAGGCCGACGGCTTTGACGAATGCATCGAACTGGCCCGGCGTTGCCGATAGTTCGGCATAGTCCTTGGCGTGCCGGCCCAAACATCGATCGATGACCGGGCCGGGCTCGAATTCCCTGGTGCCGCTCGGGTCCATGTTGCAGCCGAAGAAGAACACACCAGTGATCCGATCGGCGGCCTTCATGCCAAGGATGAGCGCAACGCACGCGCCATCGCTCCAACCCACCACAGCCGCCTTTTCCAATTGCAGCGTGTCCATCACGGCCAGGACGTCGGACGCCATCAGCTCGTATTTGTACGGTCGCCCGTCACGGGTGCTGCGCCCGTGGCCACGGCTGTCGATCACCACGACCCGATAGCCGGCCTTGACCAGCTCGGGAACCTGAAATCCCCAATTTCCGCTGTGACCAAGGCCGCCATGCAACAAGATTACGGGAAGGCCGGCCCCAAACGTGGCGTACCAGATTTTCGCGCCCTCGTTTTCCACCCGGCCTTCGTGCCTGGCGGCCGGCAGGGGCGCGGCGCCATGCGCTTCGAATCTGCTGAGGTCGTCGTCTTGATAATCCATGCCGAGAACGCTCCGAGGCCAACGCGCAGCACCTATAATTATTGCTGGTGCCCGCCAAAACCAACCCACGACGCAATCTCCTCTGCCGGGCGACACCGCCATTTCGAGCAGCAGATGGCGGTTCCCATTGATGTGAGCCGTCAGGTTTCCGTGCTCGGCACTGCCGGTTTCGATAGCTTGCCGCGAGGCATAAGCGGATAGCCGACCTGACCGAAGTAGCTGGACGGGATCGGATCATCGACACCGTATTTTTCCGGCACCTTGTTGCCGGTGGCATTGTAGGTGCCGAACACCATGTCGAGGAGGGGGAGTTGGCCGGCGAAGTTCTTGTCATAAGCCTCGCGCTGGTTGGCATGGTGCCAGCGATGGAATTGCGGGCTGGCGATCAGCCACTTCAAGGGACCAAACGGAATCCGCAGGTTCGAATGCACAAGCAGCGTGTGCCAAAAATATATGACCGAGAAGGCGGCGATCGAGGCATCGGAGAATCCGAGGAAAAAGATCGGCGCCAGCGATATCGCCTTTGTGGCAATCGCGTCGACCGGATGGGAGTGGAAAGCCCCGAGCCAGTCCAGTTCCTCAATGCCGTGGTGTACCGCGTGGAACCTCCAAAGCGCAGGGATTTTGTGGAAGGCCCGGTGCGCCCAATAGACGCCGATGTCGGTGATCAAGATGATTTCGGCGACCTGCAACCAGACGGGCTGACCGCCGACGGCGCGCATCATCGATTGCGGGACCACGATTGCGGCGGCGTCAAGCGTGTAGGCCGCTATCAGGACGACGGCCACTTTTATGATGAAGCCGTTAAACAGCACATAGATCAGATCCACACCCAAGCCCTTGCGGAAGGTCTTCTGGGGCCGCTCGTGGAACAGATGTTCGAACGGAATGAATATCAACGCGGAGATCAACAGCGCCTTGATGCCAAAAATATCCATTCGCCCGCCTCTATGGCCCCGGCCTTTGGCCAGCACCCGCTCGCACTTCAGCTTCTGGACAGAACCATATTTCTCCTTTCCAAAGGCTTGATGCCGACTTTCGTCTTTGCGGCCGGGCAGGTGACGGAGGCGCCCGCCGGCATGTCACACCTGTGTCGCAACCGGGCGATATCTGTGTAGCGCGCGGTGGCGAACGCAGCGCGTCGCGCGTCCTCCCAGGACTAACCCCTCCGGTTCCCTGCCGGCGGGGTTTTCTATTTCAAGTCTTGGCGTCGTCCTTGCTATTGCGACCCCACGGTCAGCACAGGACCTCTATCATGAAATGGGTGCGATCGGCGACACCCTCATGAGGATCGGAGACTGGTGCCCTGGATTTGAATCTGCGTCGTGTCACGCCAGGCAGTTGAGCTTAGGCATTGAGGCTCTTCCTTCGGAAAATACCCGGTTTTCGGAAGGACGATACCCGGTTTTGTGCCCGGCTTTCAATGCGATCAACTGGTATTGAAATCGACCGAATTTGGACTCTGGAATAGGACGAATGGTAGCGTTTTCAGTGCCTTATGGTATCAATTTCAATCAAAAAGATGGGCATCTGGCGGAGGGAGTGGGATTCGAACCCACGGTGAACTTGCGCCCACGCCGGTTTTCAAGACCGGTGCCTTAAACCGCTCGGCCATCCCTCCAAGCAGCTGCAATCATTGCCCTTTGACAATTTGCGTGGGGTCATGGATTGCCCGTTGATACGCAGTTTGCAGCTGTTTTGCCTTTTCGCTCGCTGCTTATAGCGGCCTGAAGCGCAACGTCAACTTGCTCCGCTCCATCAGCCTGCATGCCTGGCATATCGTGGGAGCAAAGGTCTGGAGTCATCCCGATGTTCGGATGGCCCGCTCGTTCGCCTAGGGGACCGTAGGCTGAAAACATCTGTGTGCGTGGGGGCGTCGAAGGGCGTGGAAGCGTGGCAGCGGCGGGCTGAGGATTAAATATTCTCTTGCGCTAATATAAAAGTGACGTAACGTCACTCCCCAGCATCTTGGGGATGCGCAACCGTGGGGAAGTACGATGAGAGTGGTCATATTTTGCGCGGCACTCGTGATCGCTGCGACCGGTGTCGCCGTTGCCAAGGAGAAGAAGGTCGCGGTCAGCGATGCCGCGGCCCTGTGCTCCACGAAACATTCGAGCAAGAAGCCGAAGCCGGAGCTGGACTGCAACTTGACCGGAACAACTAAATTGCCTGATGGAACGACACCGGGAAGGCCGCGTCTGGGATACGACGCCAATCCGTGGGTCATGACTGGCTTTTAAAGCCGGGTTCAGGCGAACAGCAGAGTAGCGGCCCTTACCTTTGAGGGCCGTCCAGGATATCGCCGGGAGGGAAGTCGCGCTCATCCAGTGGAGCACTCCAGGACCGGGGCGGGCGGCTGGACGAAACGGTTCAAGCCGTACGTCCCTCACGCGCACCCTTACGAATCCGTAAGTCGCGCATATGGGCATTGTCTCGTAGGCTGCATGGTCGGAGCGGCGATGCCCATCGATGCTCCACGGGGTGTGCACAGACCACCCTACAGCCCGTTGCCTTTGCCTGCCCCCCAAGCTTGGCAACGGGCTGATCCCATCACCATCAGAGGCTCCCGATTCTTATCGTCGGCCATCATGCTGCGCCGGGCGATTGTGTAGGCGAACACTCGCCCGCCGTCCGCGTCGATCACGCGGATCCATTCCTTGCCCCATTTCTGGGAGGCGGATCCCCGGCCAGTCATTGCCTCGGCAGCCGCGGCTGGATTGCTTGCTTCGACGGCCTTGGATCTCATTACCCGGTCGTAGCGCATTTCCGCGACATCGTAGACTGGCATCGTACGCCCCCCAACAAACCCACACAAAGGCTAGAATAGGCGCATTAATCTGCACAGTCGTCATTTGACGACTTTGCAGAACTGCCGATGGCGGCGGTTTTGTCTGGTGCCACCCTACAATCCGGGCCGTAGTTGCTCCCCGATGCGACGGCTAAGAAGTCCACACACGCAAGCCCGCTCATCACTGCCCCGTTCGCGCAGTTGGATTGGGGACGTTTTGAGCCCGGAAAGAAGCGGTTGCTCACGCAGCAAGTACTGCCACAATCTTGCCCGGTTCCGGCCACAATCGGTTAATACCGTAATAAGCAATTCCTGTGCACAAAGGATCGGGGTTCAGGGCGTCGTTGATATCGTCGAGTGAGTGCTTTGGCTCCTCTGTTGTTCGAACAACGGCGTCTTGATTGAGACTGTAGGGGATTTCAGGAAAATGCAGGCTACGACGCGCCCGCGTCTTCGTCGCGCTTCAACGCTTACGCTGCTTGCTGCGTCGGCTGCCTTGCTGGCAGCCTGCGCGTCGCAGCCCGAGCCGAAAGCGATGGTGAATCCCAAGCCTCGTTCCAAGGAATATTTCGCCGAGACCGAATATGGCGTGAAGGCGAGCCCGCGCGCCAATTTCATGCGGCGCGGAGGCGGTCGCGACCAGCTCGGCAAGCCCTACCAGGTTCGTGGCAAGTGGTACTATCCCAAGGAAGATCGGCATTACGCCAAGGTCGGCCTGGCTTCGTGGTACGGCGACGCCTTCCATGGCCGGCTGACCGCCAATGGCGAAGTCTACGACATGACGCATCTGACGGCCGCGCATCCGACCATGCCGCTGCCAAGCTATGCCCGCGTCACCAATCTCAAGACCGGCAGCTCCGTCATCGTGCGCGTCAACGACCGTGGGCCGTATCACGAGGGCCGCATCATCGATGTCTCGGAGCGCGCGGCGCAAATGCTCGATTACGCCAATGTCGGCACCGCCGAGGTGAAGGTGGAGTATGTCGGCCGCGCGCCGCTTGATGGCAACGACGACCAGTATCTGATGGCATCCTACCATCCAGGCAACCGGATTCCGGATCCGTCGGATGGCCTGCCAACCGGCGTCATGGTGGCCATGAACGGACCGTCGCCAAGCCTGCCCGTGGGTGCGGCAGCCGTACCGTTTCCGGGTCAGTTGACGACTTCCGGCGGGGCGTTCGCCACGCAGCAGGCTCTGTCTGCGCAGGCGCCGGCCCTGGGCGACCTGGCGCTGCCCGATTTCGGACCGATCGTTCCCGAGCGCCCGGAGATCGGCCTGCCGCCGCAGTCGCCATTCGCGATTGCCTCGCTGTCCTACGCGGATGAACGCGTGCGGCGCGCGGATGTCTTTGCCGTACTCGACGACAACGGCATGTCGCCCGCAGACATTCTGCGGTCGTGGAACAAGTCCAATCCGCAAGCAACGCCGTCCAGCGCCGACTATGTCGCCGCCGGCACGTTTGACGATGCCGCCGAAGCCAAGCGCGTGGCAGCGGCACTTCAACCCTTCGGCAGAACGGAGATCCAGCGTTCCGATCTCGACGGCAATGATTGGTATGCGGTCAATCTCTATCCGAACGGCCATGGCGGCCTGGACGAGTTGCTGGAGGCGGCATGGTCGCATGGCGCGCCCGATGCACTGGCCGTGCGCAACTGATTCACGAGCCGGTTTTCCGCTGAACAGTTGATCCGTCCCGGAAAAAGCCC
This sequence comes from Mesorhizobium loti, assembly GCF_013170705.1. Lineage (NCBI taxonomy): Bacteria > Pseudomonadati > Pseudomonadota > Alphaproteobacteria > Hyphomicrobiales > Phyllobacteriaceae > Mesorhizobium > Mesorhizobium loti. Next base: position 4,648,654 of record NZ_CP033334.1, read on the forward strand.
GATAGTTTCGCGGGCTTGCCGGAGGGACCGGCCAACGGGTCGAATTTCATGCAGTTTCGCTTGCTTCAGCCTTTTGCCGGGTTTTTTCTTCTCGGTCTCCTGATTTCCCTTGCCCCGGCCCACGCGCAGCTGTTCGAGACCAAGGCCACACAGGCCTTCATGATCGATGCCGATACCGGCACGGTGCTGTTCTCCAAAAACGCCGACACGCCCATCCCACCGGCCTCGATGGCCAAGCTGATGACCATGGAAGTGGTTTTCAACGCCATCAAATCCGGGCGGCTCAAGCTCGACGACACGTTCGTGGTGAGCGAAAACGCCTGGCGCAAGGGCGGCGCGCCGTCGGGAACATCGACGATGTTTGCCAAGCTCAAATCGGCGATCCGGCTCGAGGACCTGATCCAGGGCGTGACCGTGCAGGCCGCCAATGACGGCTGCATCGTCATCGCCGAAGGCATGGCCGGGTCAGAGGATAATTTTGCCGCGCAGATGACCGAGCGCGCCCGCCAGATCGGTCTCAAGACATCGACCTTCGTCAATTCGACCGGCCTGCCGGCCGACGGCCAGCAGACGACCGTGCGCGAACTGGCGCAGCTGGCCCTGCATTTGTGGCGCGATTACCCGGATTTCTATCGCTACTATGGCCTGAAGGATTTCACCTGGAACAAGATCTCGCAGAGGAACCGCAATCCGCTGCTGGCCATGGATATCGGTGCCGATGGCCTGGCGGTCGGTGCGAGCGAGGCGTCCGGCTTCGGCATCGTCGCTTCGGCTAGCCACAATGGCGCCCGGGTGGTCGCGGCGATGAGCGGGTTCGCCAATGACAAGGAACGCGCCGAGGAGGCGCGAAAGCTGCTCGACTGGGGCGCGCGCTCCTTCGAGAAGACCGAGATCTTCGCCAAGGACGAGGTGGTTGGCGAGGCCCAGGTTTTTGGCGGCGCGAAATCCGGCGTGACGTTGAAGGCAAAAGGGCCGATCGCCATCTTCCTGCCGATCACCAACCGCGACAAGCTGACGGCCAGGATCGTCTATAATGGCCCGGTCGCCGCACCGGTGGAGGAGGGCCAGCCGGTGGGTGCGCTGCGCGTCTGGATCGGCGACACGCTGAGCCAGGAGACACCGCTTTTCGCCGCCGAATCGATCGGCGTCGGCACGCTGCCACAGCGCGCGCTCGATGCCGTCAAGGAACTGGCGATCGGCTGGCTGCGCTGATGCATGTCGCTCAAAAGTGGCCACGGTTTTGAGACAAAGACATGCATGAAAGCAAAAATCTGACGGCATGGACGTTTCGCCGAACGCGGACTATCTAGAGCGCAACAATCCACTCCAACATGGACAAAGGCCGTTTCGATTGGCGCGCGGATTTTTCATCACCTTCGAAGGCGGCGAGGGCGCAGGCAAGTCGACGCAGATCGAGCGGCTGGCAAGGAAGATGCGCGCCAAGAAGTATGATGTCCTCGTCACCCGCGAACCGGGCGGTTCGCCAGGCGCGGAAGCGGTCAGGCATGTGCTGCTTTCGGGCGCCGCGGAGCCATTCGGGCCGAAGATGGAAGCACTGCTCTTCGCAGCCGCCCGTTCCGACCATGTCGAACAGGTCATCAGGCCCGCGGTCGAGCATGGCTCCATCGTTCTTTGCGACCGCTTCCTGGATTCTTCGCGCGTCTACCAGGGCGTCACCGGCGGAATCGACCCGGCATTCATGGCTACGCTCGAACAGGTCGCCATCAACGGCATGATGCCCGACATCACGCTGGTCTTCGATATCGATCCGGCCGAGGGCCTCCGGCGCGCGACCCTGCGGCGCGGCAGCGACGCCGGCGCCGACCGCTTCGAAAAGGAGACGCTGGCCATCCATCAGGCCCGGCGCGAAGCCTTCCTGGCGATCGCCGCGGCCGAGCCGGAGCGCTGCATCGTCGTCGACGCATCCGCCGATCCCGATACGGTGGAGCATGTCGTCACCGCCGCCGTGTTCGCGGCACTGGAGGCGAGGGCGCCCGCGCGCAACAGGCAGGCCGCACCGGTATGATCTTCGAACGCATCGCGCCGGAACAGCATGATACGCTGGACGGCGTGCCCGAGCCGGCCGAAACGCCTCGCCTGGTCGGGCACGGACAGGCCGCCGAGATGCTTGCCGCCGCCTATCGATCCGGAAAGCTGCCACATGCGCTGATCTTCGCGGGGCCGGTCGGCATCGGCAAGGCGACGCTGGCCTTCCATCTTGCGCATCACCTGTTGAAGCACCCAGACTTCGCACAGGCGCCGGAAAGCCTTGCCGTTCCCGATCCGGCCTCGTCGCTGTTTCGCCAGATCGCGACCGGAGCGCATCCGGGCGTACTGCATCTGACCCGGCCGCTGAACGACAAGACCAAGAGCTTCAAGACCGTCGTCACGGTCGACGAAATCCGCCGGGTCAGCCGCTTCCTGTCGATGACCTCGCATGACGGCAGCTACCGGGTGGTAATCGTCGATCCAGCCGACGACATGAATGCCAACGCCGCCAATGCCTTGCTCAAAAATCTTGAGGAGCCGCCGGCCCGAACGCTGTTCATTCTCATCGTTCATGCGCCGGGCAGCCTGCTGCCGACGATCCGCTCGCGCTGCCAAGTGGTGCGCCTGACACCGCTCGGCGCCGACGAGTTGCTGGCGGTGCTGGAGACCGCGGAGCCGCCGCCACCGGACGATCCGGCCGCCCGGGCAGCGCTGGTCGAACGGGCAGGGGGCAGTGTGCGCAATGCAATCCTGCTGACGCAATATGGCGGGTTGGAAATCGCCCAGACACTCGATGCGCTGGTGGCGGCGGGAAGGACCGATATCGGCGGAGCCTACAGGTTAGCGGAAGCCGTCGCCGGCCGCGACCAAGCGATTCAGTTCGATATCTTCAACCGCCGCGCGCTCGACCTGTTGTCGGATGCCGCAAGCCAGGCAGCGCTGTCAGGCGACCTCGCACGAGCGAAAACGCTGTCGGACACTTGGCATGAGGCGCTGGACGCGATATCTGAGACCGACACCTACAATCTCGACAAGAAGCAGCACGCCTTGACCATGATCGACCGCCTGAATTCTGCGATGCGAATGTGACGGCCTTTTGGTGCATGCCGTTGGCCCAAAACCGGGGCCACTTTTGGGCGGCATGCATCGGCACCGGGATGGCAATCGCCATTCCGATGCGATATCCACCGCCACGGCTTCCATTCAGACATTCATGACGGTTCATTCATGTCACGCGACACATTCTACATCACGACCGCGATTTCCTATCCGAACGGCAAGCCGCATATCGGCCATGCCTACGAACTGATCGCCACCGACGCGCTGGCGCGCTTCCAGCGGCTCGACGGCAAGCAGGTCTTCTTCCTCACCGGGACTGACGAGCACGGCATCAAGATGCTGCAGACGGCGAAGCGCGAAGGCATTTCGGCGCGCGAACTGGCCGATCGCAACGCGGCCGATTTCAAGCGCATGGCGATCGCGCTCAACGCCTCCAATGACGATTTCATCCGCACCACGGAAGAACGGCACTACGCGTCCTCGCAGGCGATCTGGAAGGCGATGGATGCCAATGGCGATATCTACAAGGGCGGCTATGCCGGCTGGTACTCGGTGCGCGACGAAGCCTATTACGGCGAGGAAGAGACGGAGGTCCGTCCCGACAATGTCCGGTACGGGCCGCAGGGAACGCCGGTCGAATGGGTCGAGGAAGAGAGTTACTTCTTCCGTCTCTCTGCCTACCAGGACAAGCTCATTGCCCTTTACGAAACTCAGCCCGATTTCATCGGCCCGGCGGAGCGACGTAACGAGGTGATGAGCTTCGTCAAGTCGGGGCTGAAGGACCTGTCGATCTCGCGCACCACCTTTGACTGGGGCGTGCCGGTTCCGGGCGACGAGAAACACGTCATGTATGTCTGGGTCGACGCCCTGACAAACTACATCACCGGCGTCGGTTATCCCGATGAAAATGATGGGAAATGGCGTTTCTGGCCGGCCGACGCCCACATCATCGGCAAGGACATTGTGCGCTTCCATGCGGTTTACTGGCCGGCCTTTCTGATGTCGGCCGGCATCCCGCTGCCGAAGCGCGTCTTCGGCCATGGCTTCCTGTTCAACCGCGGCGAGAAGATGTCGAAATCAGTCGGCAACGTCATCGACCCGTTCACCATGGTCGAGCATTACGGTCTCGACCAGGTGCGCTATTTCTTCCTGCGCGAAGTGCCGTTCGGCCAGGACGGCAGCTACAGCCATGAAGCGATCGTCAACCGCACCAACGCCGACCTCGCCAACGGCCTCGGCAATCTGGCGCAGCGCTCGCTGTCGATGATCGCCAAGAACTGTGGCGGCGTGGTGCCGAAGCGCGGAGACCTGACCGATGCCGATAGCACGATCCTGGATCAGGCGGTGGCCGCTCTGGCCACCGCGCGCAAGGCCATGGCCGAGCAAGGCATCCATCTGGCGCTGGCGGCGATCTTCGCCGTGGTGTCGGAAGCTGATCGCTATTTCGCCGGGCAGGAGCCATGGGCCCTGAAGAAGACCAATCCGGAACGTATGGAAACGGTGCTGTGGACGACAGCCGAAGTGGTGCGGCGCGTGGCGGTGATGTGCCAGCCCTACATTCCAGGTTCGGCGACGAAGCTGCTCGACCTGCTGGCGGTGCCGGCGGACCAGCGTAACTTCGAGCATGTCCACGCCGACTATGCGCTTGTGCCCAGCACGGCACTACCCATGCCGGAAGGCGTGTTTCCGCGTTACGTCGAACAGCCAGGCGCGAACGCCTGATGCTCGTTGACAGCCATTGCCACCTGGACTTTCCAGATTTCGCCGAGGAGCGGGCGGCCATTGTCGCCCGCGCCAAAGCGGCCGGTATCGGCCGCATGGTGACGATCTCGACGCGCGTAAAGCGGTTTCAGCAAATCCTTGAAATCGCTGAAACTTTTGATGAGGTTTACTGCTCGGTCGGCACCCATCCGCATAATGCCGCCGAAGAACTCGATGTCACCGCATCGGACCTTGTTCGTCTTGCCGATCACCCGAAGGTGGTGGCGGTCGGCGAGGCGGGGCTCGATTACTTCTACGACAAGGCGCCGCGCGATGCGCAGGCGCAGGGCTTTCGCAATCACATCGCGGCGGCTCGCGAGACCGGGCTGCCGCTGGTCATCCATTCGCGCGATGCCGATGACGACATGGCGGCCATTCTCGAGGACGAAACAGGGAAGGGCGTCTTCCCTTTCATCCTGCACTGTTTTTCCTCCGGACGCCGGCTGGCCGAGGTGGGCGTCTCGCTCGGCGGCTATGTGTCGTTCTCGGGCATCCTGACCTTCAAGAACTCTGCCGAATTGCGCGCCGTCGCCGCCGACGTGCCGCATGACCGGCTGCTCGTCGAAACCGACGCGCCATACCTGGCGCCGATCCCATTCCGCGGCAAGCGTAATGAGCCGGCCTATGTCGCGCACACCGCCAAGGTGCTGGCGGAGACGATTGGTGTCAGCGAAGCTGAAATCGCCGATCTGACGACGAACAATTTCTTCCGGCTGTTCGGCAAGATGCCGCGACCTGCCGATCTGAGCGCCTGATCGATGACTGACCGGCTGCGCCTGACCATCCTTGGCTGCGGCTCGTCGCCAGGTACGCCGCGCATCACCGGCGACTGGGGCAATTGCGACCCGGACAACCCGAAGAACCGGCGCATGCGTACGGCCGTTCTGGTTGAACGGATCGCATCGAATGGCAACCGCACGACCGTCGTCATCGACACTGGGCCCGACTTCCGCCAGCAGATGCTGATGGCCTCTGTCAGGCGCATTAACGCGGCCGTCTACACGCATCCGCACGCCGATCACATCCACGGCATCGACGACCTGCGCGGCTTCGTCCTCGATCAGCGCCAGCGGATCGATATTCACGCCGACGAGCCGACAATGCTGCGGCTGCGCCAGGCGTTCGGCTACTGCTTCGAGACACCACCCGGCAGTTCCTATCCGCCGATCGTCAATGCCCATATCATCGACCACGCAAAGCCTGTGGTGATCGAAGGAGAGGGGGGTGCCCTCACCCTTGAACCATTGCCGCAGGTCCATGGCGACATCATCTCGCTCGGGTTTCGCATTGGAGCCCTGGCCTATTGCCCTGACATCAGCGACTTTCCCGACGCCACCGCCGAGCGGCTGTGCGGCCTGGAGATGCTGGTCATCGACGCGTTGCAGTACAAAACCCACCCCAGCCATCTGTCACTCGGCCAGGCGCTCGGCTGGATCGAGAAGCTGGCGCCGAGGAATGCCGTGCTGACCCACATGCACGTGCCTCTCGACTATGCCACCGTAATGGCCGAGACGCCGGCCAACGTAGCGCCTGCCTATGACGGCATGATGATCGAAATCCCTTACGAATCAGCACGATAGATCGATTCTCTCGCGAACCGCAAGTCATGAAATCGTTCAAGCTGGGTAGAAGCCGGAAAGCCTGGACCTTTCGGGCATGGAGGTTCCGTGGCAATCGGTGCGGCAAGGCTGATGCATGCTGAGGCTTTTTCAGCTGGAAGGTCGCAGCCATGAGCGAACGTGACTGACTGGCCCATGGCCACGACGATCTGGTGAGGAAATCCAGGTCGGATGGCGGTGGCATCTGGGCTGCCTCATTTGTCGGTAAGCGCACCGTATGCCGTGCACCGTGGAGCAACATCGCGCTGATTTCCTGCGGCAAACCGACCTGGCGCCATCAGCGTCGTATCCAGCCGGATTCCGGCCTGCGGTCCTCATTGTCGCGCTGCTCACGTCCGTAAGTTCCATAATCTATCTTATGCGACTTTTGTACGCGCACGCTTCGCCCCTGAGCGGCCTCGGACAGCGTGTAAGTTTCAGCCGAATATGGAGTCTGTTGCGGCGGAGACGAAGCGAGAAAATTGCGGCCGCTATAGTGCGGGCTTCCTTTGTCGCCCCCGAGCCTGTCGTACACCGACGACGAAGCCCTTTTGCGCGCACAGGCGAACTGCTGCCGCAAGCGCCGCATCCGCTTCTTCCGGGAGGCCGGCGATGTGGAGAACCTCTCCAAGACCGTCGAGAACGAAGGACTGGAGGAACAGAAAGTCCGTCGGCTCCGCGATCGCGACAGCCTTCCGTGCCATGCGGAGAGCTCCCTCCACATCGCCCAGACGGACCGAGATCTTTGACCGAACACATCGCAGCAGGCCTTGCGAATACGTGTCGTCACTGCCGGCGATCCCCTCGCCCAACCGAACGAACGCTTCGGCCTCCTCGTACCGGCCTTGGACATAGATGGCTTGGGCGAGGATGCCGGCAATCGTAGGCAACCATGCGAACTCGCCCGTGCGTTGAAGTGTCTTTACACCCCAGCGAAGCTCCCGCTCGGCGGCTGCCGCGTCGCCCGCCCAGAGCTCGGCCAAGGCGCTCATTTCTGTAAGAGGTCCCGCGCTCCACACGGTCAGTGCGACTTCCTCGACCGTTGACCTGGCCTGCGCTATCAACTGCCGCGCCTCGCCAAATCGGCCGCGCATCGCCTCGAGATTCCCCCAGCTGAAGAGCGCCGCCGACATCGCCTTGCGATCACCCTGCGCCCTGGCGAGCACGTCCTTGCACCGGCCGATCGCCGCCTTGACCGGCATACGGCCAGCCCACACGACAAGCGGCACCCATGAGAGCGACTCTAGCCATTCTCTGTCGTTGCCCGCTGCAAACGCATGCGCCGCCGCGCTCTCCCACGCCTCTTCAGAGGCGCCGAAATTACACTTTGTCAGGTGAAACAGGCCAAGCAAGGACCAACCCTTGGCCAAGCCGTGCTCGTCGTTCTCCTGCTCGAACATCGATATGGCCTGCCGTGCCTCTCGGTACGCCTCGTCCGCCCACCCCTCCGGCTCCGACAGGAAGCGCACCCACAGATCGAGAATGAGCGCATGCGCTTGCAGTCGACGATCGGCGGAGGCGGTCGCTGCCTCACGCATCTGGGCGATCGCGCCACGCGTGCGCTCGAGGTCGCCGGTCTCCAGCAGTGCAAATGCGAGCTCTGGCAAGAGTGCCAGTCGCCCAGGATCGTCGCGAGGGCCGAGCGAGATGGCGCGCGACAGCATGTTGACCGCGGCGGGCATGTCGCCCCGCGCGAAGGCGCGCTGCCCGGCAGAAGCCAGCGGCACGCTCGCACGTCGCGCCAGCGACTCGACGCGCTCGTTCGATAGACCGAGCTCCGCGAGAGACTTGTAGGCCCGCTCGAGGTGGTAGCCGACGATCTCTTCGTACTCCCGGGCCCGCTCACGCATCCTTGCCTCCAGCCATGAGGCGAAGCGCTCATGCATGTGTGCTCGCACGCCCTTCGGGATGCCATTGTAGGCCGCGTCCCCGACGAGGCTGTGAGTGAAGCGAAAAGCATCCTCCTCCTCCAGGTCCGAACGATCCGGGCGGATCAGCTGCTTTCTCGCCAGCGACTGAAGCTGGCCGCCCACGCGGGGCCGCTGCTCTTCCGGCGACATCTCCTCGACGGCCCCCCACCAGAAAATGCGCCCGATCACGGATGCTCGCTCGATCACAGAGCGCTCCTCACCGCCGAGCCGATCCAGACGTGCGTTGATAAGGGCGTTGATCGTGGGTGGAATCGTGAGCCTCGACAGGTGGTCAGCCGCCGTCCACGTGCCGTCGACGGCTATAAGCAAACCGTCGTCGATCAGCATCCGCAGCGTCTCCTCCACGAAGAGAGGGTTTCCCTCGGCGGCATCGGCGATCCGCGCGCGGGCCTCGTTCGCGAGCTCCGCGCCTCCGAGCAAGTTCCGGATCAAGCCATCTGTATGAGCGTCGCTCAGCGAGCGCAGGGTGATGACGGACGCGTTCGCCTTCGACGTCATCCAGCCGGCGCGGACCTCGAGCAGCTCAGGGCGAGCCAGGCAGAGGAACAAGGCCGGGACGCCGTCCAGCGAATCGACGAGATACTCGAGGAGATCGAGGAACGTCGGCTCGGCCCAGTGGATGTCGTCGAACACGACGACCAATGGCTGATGCGTTGCCAGCTTGCCGAACAGCTTGCGCACGGCCCAGAACGTCTCTTGAACGCCGGGTGTCGCGCGGGTGAGGCCCATGAGTGCGGACAGGCGTTCGACGACCAGCGCGGCATCGGGGCCTTCCAGCAACATGCCAATCTTTGCGCGAGCATCGTCGGGCGAGTGACTGTCCGTTATGCCCGCCGCGGCCTTGAGCACCTCGATGATGGGCCAAAACGTAATCCCCTCGCCGTATGGCAGGCATCGCCCCGCCAAGACCGTCGTTATCCTTTCAAGTCGGGGAAGAAATTCACGCGTCAGCCGGGACTTGCCGATTCCCGCCGGGCCCATCACCGTTACGATCTCGCATGATCGAGACTTGACCGTCCTTTCGAACATCTCTCCGATTGCGGCGACTTCCTTGTCGCGACCGATCAGAGGGGATTCAAGACCACGGGCAGCGGGGGACGCGGGTGCGACATCCATGAGGTTCCACGCGGCGACGAGCTCTGACTTCCCCTTCACGCGAAGCGGCTCTATCGGCGACGTCATCGCGACATCGCGGACCAGCCGATACGTCGCGTCCCCAATCAGGACCTGCCCTGGCTCGGCAGCCTGTTCGAGCCGGGCAGCAATGTTGACCGCGTCTCCGACCGCGAAAGTTTCGCCCTGGCCCGGATCCCCGGCGAGCACCTCACCCGTGGTTATACCTATCCGGATCACGATCCTGGTGCCCCAACGCGCCTCGAACTCATCGTTCAGCCGATGAAGCGCATGAAGCATTGCAACCGCGGCTCGAACCGCACGCACCGCGTCGTCCTCATGGAGGAGCGGGATGCCAAACACCGCCATGATCGCATCCCCGATGAACTTCTCGGTTGTCCCCCCGTGGCCACGAATTACTGCGGCCATCTCCCGAAAGTACTGGGTCATGAGATTACGAAGCGACTCGGGATCGAGCTCATCTCCCAACGCTGTCGAGCCGACAATATCAGCAAAGAGGACCGTGACCACCTTGCGCGTATCGGCGGCACCGGAAGCTCGTTGGGTCAGCGGCGATTCACAGGACGCACAGAACTGCAATTCGGCTGCATTGGCAGATCCGCATGTCGAACAGATCGAGCTCCCAGGAGCATATCTCATTGTGCTCATGGACTGTACGGCCAGGCCTTGCGGAGGGCAAGTCCGCCCTCTTGACAGGCCCATATTAGTCTAAGATAGTTTAGGGTGGCCTAAGATAACTGGAGGGTGGGCTATGGCAGTAGAATTGCCAGCACACGTCAAAAAGTATCTCGACGACATGGAGGTCTCGGCGGATGCCCTCCCAGAGGACGCGTGGGAGACGTTTGCCAGTCTCTCAGGGGGCGAGATAGCCCTTCTGAGGAAGCTGGGGAAGGACCTGGAGAAAGCAGATACCGGCATCGTCATCAAGGTTCACTAGCCAAGCTTCTTAATCACCGGGCTACTTCTTAACCACCGGGATACCGCATGAACGGGATCGAGGTTGGGGCCGTTGCCACGCCGAGCGTTCGTCTCCGGCGGAAGATCGATCTTGTGGTCCAACCATACGCAAAGTCATGTCGCACCCTTGTGACGCACCCGAGGCTTGCTGACTTCTGGCCGCAGTTCCTGCTCACCCAGCACCAAATCATCCGTGCAACGGTGCCCTTGACGGAAGCAGCAGCGGAGCGAGCCGAGAAAATGGTGGCTGTTGACCCTATCGCGCCCGGTCTGGCCCGATATCTGGAGGAGCACATCAAGGAGGAGTTGGGGCATGATGACTTGCTGCTCGACGACCTTGAACTGCTGGGTGTGAAGCGGGCGACGGCGCTGAGCCGCATGCCATCTCCCTCGGTCGCGAGCCTGGTGGGAGCGCAGTATTACTGGATCCATCACCATCACCCTGTCGCGTTCCTTGGTTTCGTCGCGTTGATGGAGGGACACCCGCCGACACCGACGTTGATCCAGACGCTGATCTCCGCGACGGGGTTTCCGCATGCGGCTTTCCAGACGCTCGCCGAGCACGGCGAGCTTGATCCCGGACACCGCGACCGGCTCTACCGCACGATCGACGCCCTGCCCCTGACAGCCGAGCACGAAACCCTCATGGGCATCTCCGCAATGCATGGCGCCACGCTTCTTCCACCCACGATCGAGGAGATCCTCGAACAGGGGTAGCGAGGCGGTAATCGGGAAATCAACATGGCCTCCGGCAGCGCGAACGATGGAAATGATCTGCCGCGCCTTGCACGGATTGACCCACGCCTGTTCGATCTTCTCTTCAGCGGCTGCAAAGTCGAACGCTACGCGGCCGGCCAGCATCTCTTCGTTCAGGAAGATCCATCCGATCGCATTTACGGGGTGATGAGCGGGACGGTGGAGATCTCGATCTATTCGCAGGGAGGCCAGAGGCTGGTGGCCAATATCGAGCTTGCGCACAGCTTGGTCGGAGAGGTTGGCGCGCTCGACGGGCGCCCGCGCACCGCAACCGCCATCTGCCTCACCGCTTGCGATCTGGCCTCGCTCGGTCGGACGCAACTCTTCGATCGCATTGAAAGAAACCCATCGCTGGCTCGTGCCATGATTGAGCTGTTGTGCGCACGGCTGCGTTGGATCAGCAGCGAACTTGGGGATCATGCCTTCTTCGGCATTGAGGCGAGGCTGGCAAAGCGATTGGTCTTCCTGGCTGGCGTAATGGCGGATGGGGCAGGCTGGATACCGATTTCCCAGTCCGAACTGGCGGAATTCCTCGGCGCCACGCGCGAGTCCGTCAACAAGACGCTCAACAATTGGCGCGCCCGCTCGATCATCGCAATCAAGCGTGGTGGCCTGCGAGTAACCAATTTTGGCGCTCTTCGTCATCTGGCCGAGACACAGAACGACAACTGAAGCCGCCAGTTCACAAGGGTTGTAATGAGTGCCGCCAAATCGGATCCTGACAGTCCGTGGAAATGCCGCCTGAGGCGGGAGAGCGGTGGCGCTGACCACCGCTCTCCACTTGTATCTCAGTTGCGGCAATTGGGGCCGACAGGGTCATACTGGTGCGGGCTGACCCCCATGCAACTGGAGTTCGAAACGCCACCAGCCAACCCGATCGATCCGGTCGATCCTGTCTGGAACCCATACACCGCCTCTTCCGAAGCCAATGGATGTTGGCCCTTGACCTCTCCCGGGGCCTCGAAGTCGCCATTGTCGGCACGAAGGCTGTGGACGAAGGTCGAGTCGATCGCGAATGAAGGCGCCGTGAGCATAAGCAACGCTGATGCAGCTGTAATGATCTTGTACATTTTGATCTCCTTTGTTTGGTTCCACCACAATTATTGTTACTAGAACGAAAACTCATCCTATTTGCAAAAGACCATATCTCTCGTTTGATCTAATCTTTTTGTTCTGAGTTCTATTTGCAAAGGCGGATAAATTTCTGTTCTGGCATATCCTGTACGCCGCGCACGAATTTGTATGTGAAGGAGTTCACAACAGGCCGACAATATGACGTAGGTCGCCTTTCGAGAGGCGTCTGGAGCAGATCCGTCGCGAGATCGACGACACGACAATCGACCGCAATCGCAAAATCTCATGGGGGTGATCGAAGGCGTCGAGCCTCCCGATCCACAAAGACGGCCTACTTTGCCGCAACCGCTGTTCCGCGATACCCTCACAGTCCGTGCCATCAGGACCATCAAGAAAATGTCGCCATCCTTTCTCGGCCTTCCCGATCGCCTCGCCGACGGCCGCACGCCCCGTGCGGTGATCTTCGGAGCCGGTCATGGCAGCACCTATCCCGGCAAGGACAGCAGCGGCCATGCCTTGGCCGCCGACGCCATACGCGCAGCCAGCCAGGGTGATGCTCCGCTCGTCGAGCACTGGGATTTCGATCTCGGCGGTCCGTTGTTCGACGGCAAGCCGGTCTGCTGCGTCGACGCCGGCGACATCTCGACCATCCTGCACGACAATGCCGAAAACAGGGTCCGGATCGAAGCCAAGACGCGTGAGGTCCTGGCCTTGCCGGCTGCGCCAATCCTGCTTGGCGGTGACGATTCCGTCGTCACGCCGTTCCTTGCCGGCTTTGCCGATCACGGACCGGTCTGGATCCTGCAGATCGATGCCCATATCGACTGGCGCGACGAGGTGCATGGCGAACGCTACGGCTATTCGAGCCCGATGCGGCGGGCGAGCGAGATGGCACATGTCGCGGGCATGGTGCAGGTCGGCTTGCGCAGCGTCGGCAGTGCACGCCTCGCTGAAATCGAAGCGGCGCGGCACTATGGCAGCCGTTTCGTCACCGCCCGCGAAATTCATGCACAAGGCGTGGAAGCGGCGCTCAGGCATATTCCGGAAGGCGCGAGGGTCGTCGTCACCTTTGACTGCGATAGCCTTGATCCCGCCATCATGCCGGGCGTGGCGGCGCGTACGCCCGGCGGCCTTACCTACACGCAGGTGATCGACCTGATCGCGGGCCTCGGCAAGCGGGCCAGGATCGCGGGATTCGACCTTGTCGAACTCTATCTGCCCGCCGATGTCGACGGAATGTCGGCCCTGACCGCCGCGCGCCTTCTCGTCAATGTGATCGGCGCAATCGTCCGGCAGGTTTGAGAACCGGCTTTCCTCTGATCACCGCCGCCCCTGCTCCAGGCTGATCCGGTACCCCAGAGAACGCTTCGCTCCCGGCTCGATCAGCATCACGCCAGGTTTCTCGCTGAACTCGCCGTCGAAATCGGCCGGGCTTGCAATGCCGTGCCAAGGTTCGATGCACAGGAACGGCGCGCCGCCCGGCTTGGACCAGATTCCCAGTTCCTCTGCACCCTGCCATGACATTTCGATCGCAGGACCATGGTCGGCGGCGTAGCGCACCCTGGTGCTGGCGGGGCTGTCCAGAATGACGGCGTCGTCATCGAACAGGCGTTCGGACAGCGGAAGCGTCTTGCCTTCGATGGGTGTCGGCCGCGCTACCGGGAGCAAAAGGCCATCCTTCAGCCGACGGATCGGCGCTGGCTCGGCCTCCGCAAAGGTCAGCCGATAGGCCTCCTTGGGCAAATCCGGCAGCAATGGCCAGTTGAATGCCGGATGCGCGCCGATCGAAGCCGGCAATGGCTCGTCGCCGGTGTTGGTGATCTCGAAGGTCACGCCAAGCTGCTGGCGGTCGAGCGTGTAGGTCACGGCGAGGCGGAAGGCGAAAGGGTAGTGCGCGCGCGTGTCGGCGTCGTCGGTGAGGACCAGCGTGGAGGACCGAGGCCCCCTCTCCTCCCAGGTGAACGGCTTGTCGCGGGCGAAGCCGTGCTGCGTCATCGGATAGGTGCGGCCGCGATGGCGCAGTTGGTCGCCCTTCAGGCGCCCGACGATCGGGAACAGCACCGGCGAATGGCGCCGCCACTCTGGTCCGGCCTGCCACAGGAACTCAAACCCTTGCGCATCCCGCAGCGAAACCAGTTCGGCGCCCTGCCCGACTATGACAGCCGAGATGCCGTCGCCACGAAGCGTTTGGCTGTCCTGTGCCATATGTCCTCGCGGGCCGGCGTTGAAGCTGGCGGCAGACTAGCAAAAGCTCCCGGGGACTCAAGCCGGGTCTTGCCGGAGCGGATTGGGCCGGAGCGGATTGGGCCGGAATGAATTGTGGCCGGAGGATCTCTCCTCCGGCCACCTCTCCGCATCAAGGGCGAGAACCCCACCCTTGCCCACAGCGGACAGTCGTTACTCCCGTTCGCCGGTGAAATTCAGCAGCAGCTGGAAGATGTTGATGAAGTTCAGGTAGAGCGAGAAGGCGCCGAAGACGGCGAGCTTCTGGCGCGATTCCGCGTCGAAATTCTCGGCATACTGCTCCTTGATCGTCTGCGTGTCCCAGGCGGTCAGGCCGATGAAGACGGCGATGCCGATCACCGAGATGGCAAACTGCAGCGCGGTCGAGCCAAGGAAGATGTTGACGATGCTGGCGATCACCACGCCGATAAGGCCCATGATCAGGAACGACGAGAACTGCGTCAGGTCGCGCCTGGTCGTGTAGCCATAGAGGCTGGTGGCGCCGAACATGGTGGCGGCGATGAAGAAGGTGCGCGCGATACTGGTTCCAGTGAAGACCAAGAACACGGAGGCGAGCGACAGGCCCATCACCGCGCAGAAGGCCCAGAACATCATCTGGGCGCTGGCCGCCGACATGGTCTGCATCTTGAACGAAAACAGCATGACGAAGGCGAGCGGCGCCAGCATCACCACCCACTTCAGCGGGCTGGAGAAGATCGGCACGTAGAGTGCCGGCGTCGACGACACCAGGAAGGCGACAAGGCCGGTGACCACGAGGCCAAGGCCCATATAATTGTAGACGCGCAGCATGTGCTGGCGCAGGCCCTCGTCAAAGACAGCACCGGTTTGGGCGCCGGTGCCAACGCGATATCCCAGATTGGGCGTGTTCATCTGCAGTCTCCTTTGGATCGGTCAGTAAAGTGTTCTGGCGAGCGTCTCGGCGGCGCGGTCGAGGTCATGAACTCCACTCTTCGCGACCACCGCGTAGGCAACCTCGCCGATCTGAAAATAGGCCGAGGAAATATCGCCCGAGGGCGCGACGGTCGGCTTGACCACGTCGAAGGTTCCCGGCCGGATGGCAAACAGCGACACCAGGCCCATATCCTTGGTGTCGACAGCCATCTCGACGCTCGGGCCGAAGCGCGACGGATAGATCTGCACGTCGCGCACCTTCCAGTCCTTTGGCAGCGACGGCATGACGATCGCCGTGGCGGCGCGGATCTCTCCGGCGTTGTAATTGGGCGCTTCCGGCTGCGAGGGCATGGCTTCGCGCACCAGCGTCGTCCTGTGCGCCCGCACCGCCTCGTCGACATAAGCGGGCGGCTGCGGCGAAGCGACGACCTTGGTCACGGACATCGGGCCAATGATACCGTTCGCCAGCCAGCCGGCGGCAACGAAGGCGGCAACGGCGGCAGCGCGCTGCAACACGCCGAAGATGCGGCCGCGGGCAAGCCCCCTCTCCAGACGCCGCGCCGCGTCAGCGGTCGCCGGCCGCGCCATGCCCTTGGAGCCGGCGAGCGCCACGCGCAGTTCGTCGCGGGTCCGCAGATCCGACATCACGCGTGCGGCAGCCTCCGGACGCGTGGACAGGAAGGCTTCCACCTCGATGCGGCGGGCGACGTCCAGCTGCTCGTCGACATAGGCGTCGAGGTCGGTGTCCGTAACGGGGTCGACAAGAGCGGTCATTGCTCACCTCCCACGATCCTGAGATGATTCTTGCCGCGCCCCGGGGCGGCATCTTCCATCTGGCGCAAGGCGGCGCGCGCCCTGCCGATGCGCGACATCAGCGTGCCCAGCGGCACGCCCGTGGCATTGGCCGCCTGCTGATAGGAAAGCCCTTCGATGGCGACCAGATGCAGCGCCGAACGCTGCTCTTCCGGCAGGTTGAAAAAGGCTTCCCGCACCTGCGCCAGGCGTACCGAATGCTCCTGGGGCGCTGGCGTGGCGGCGTCGGCGAGGTATCCTGCCTGTTCGATGCGCGCCGCTTCCGATCGGCGCGAGCGCATGCGGTCGACAAAGGCGTTGTGGACGATCGAGAGCAGCCACGCCCGCAGGTTTCCGCCGGAGCGGAAAGTGCCGCGTCGCTCATAGGCGCGCACCAGCGCGTCATGCACAAGATCCTCGGCATCCGCACTGTCGCGCGTCAGCGACTGCGCGTAGCGCCGCAGTGATCCGAGCTGTCCTATGATGTCAAAGCGTGGCATCGACCGTTTCATGCCCTGTTTACGGAGCATGTGGGGATTTTAATCCCGACCTCGCCATTTTTCTTCGACGGGCTCTTCGGAGGATCGCATTTGCGCCCCTTCGCCCGCCCGGCCCTCAGGGGCGAAGTGGTTTTGCCGGTTTGGGCATGGTCACGCCGCAGGCGCGCAACACCCATCTGCGGCCGTCGCTGCGAAAATCGGTGATGCTCAGCGGCTCGATGTCGATCTTCCAGCTGGCGGCAAGCGGGGCACCAAGAACATGCAGGATCGCTGTGCGAATGACGCTGGCATGGGTCAGCGCGATCGTATGGCCACGCTCGGCGATTAGCCGGTTCATCAAGTCGGAGGCCCGATGGGCAACGTCGGCCAGCGACTCGCCGCCGTGCGGCGCTGCATTTGGGTCTGCGAGCCAAGCAGCGATATCCTCTGGCTGCTCCGCCTGCACCTCCTCAAATCTCTTGCCGGCCCAGCTTCCATGATCCTGGTCCGCCAAAAGCGGTTCGGCCGATGCCTCCAACCCCAGCGCCTCGGCGGTCTGCCGAGCGCGAAGCGCGGGCGCCGTCCACACGCGGTCGGCACGGCGCAAGGTCCCGCGCAGGGCCTTCGCCAGCGTCAGCGATCGCGGCTCCAGCGGCTCGTCCGATGGGAACGCCCCCAGGCGTGTCGCGGCCGTGGCGCCGTTGCAGATCATCGTCAGCCTTACGAGCATGAACCAGTCATCCCTAAGCCGCTTTCGAAGCGGCGCATACGCAGCGATTAGAATAGCGGCTATCGTTTCGATCGAAAGGCCACACTCTTGGGTGCCGCCCTCTGTTTCGCATAACTAAAACCGCTGGTGCATCACGCTCGATTTGCGTATCACTCCGCCGCGCCAACGGAACCATAGTGATGTTTGAAGACCTGCAGCCAGCTCCCGCCGACAAGATCCTGGCCCTGATCGGCCTTTATCGCGCCGACCCACGCCCCAATAAGGTCGACCTCGGCGTTGGCGTCTACAAGGATCGCGACGGCAAGACGCCGGTGATGCGCGCAGTGCGCGAGGCCGAAAAGCGGCTGCTGAACAGCCAGGACACCAAGACCTATCTTGGGTTGGCCGGTGATGTCGGCTTCAACGCGGTGATGGCGAAGCTCGCCTTCGGCCAAGGCGCGGACATGACGCGCATCCGGGCGGCACAGGCGCCTGGTGGCTCCGGCGCCCTGCGCCTGGTGGCGGAGTTGCTGAAGCGGACGCGTTCGGATGCCACCGTCTGGCTGTCGGACCCGACCTGGCCGAACCACATGCCGGTGATGCGTGCCGCCGGCCTGCAGATCCGTGAATACCCCTATTTCGATGCGGCCTCGGGCGCGGTTCGTTTCGACGACATGCTGGCGGCGTTGCGCACGGCCAAGAGCGGCGACGTGGTGCTGCTGCATGGCTGCTGCCACAACCCGACCGGCGCCAACCTCGATGCGTCGCAGTGGGAGGCCGTCACCGCTCTCGTCGTCGAGCGCGGTCTGCTGCCGTTCGTCGACATCGCCTATCAGGGCTTTGGCGACGGCCTCGAGGCCGATGCCCTCGGCTTGCGCCTGCTGGCGGCGAAAGTTCCGGAAATGGTCGTCGCCTCCAGCTGCTCGAAGAATTTTGCCGTCTACCGCGACCGTGTCGGCGCGGCGATGGTCCTGGCCAAGGATGGCGCGCAGGCCGATGTGGCGATGAGCCAGATGCTGTCGGCGGCGCGCGCCATGTATTCGATGCCGCCGGACCATGGCGCGGCGGCCGTGCGTATCGTCCTGGAAGACGCCACCTTGCGTGCCGACTGGGAAGCCGAGCTGGAAGAGATGCGCCTGCGCATGCTTCGGCTTCGCGTGCAGTTCGCCGAGGCACTGCGCCGGCGATCCAACTCCGACCGCTTCGACTTCGTTGCCAGCCATCGCGGCATGTTCTCGCGACTTGGCCTCACGGAGGAGCAGGTCGAGCGGCTGCGCACCGAACATGGCGTCTACATGGTCGGCGACAGCCGCATCAATGTCGCGGGTTTACCCGAGGACGGCATGGATGACCTAGCCAAGGCCATCGTCTCCGTACTCGACTGAAGCGGCTCAGCTGTGGACAAGGCGCTCTCGCCGGCTGACAACATTGGCCGCGCGTCGGGCCGCAGGATAGCATCGCGGCATGACGCCATCGAAAGACATTTCGCGCCTGATCGAGATCATGGCGGCGCTGCGCGCGCCGAAGACAGGCTGTCCATGGGACATCGAGCAGGATTTCTCGACCATCGCCCCCTACACGATCGAGGAAGCCTATGAGGTGGCGGATGCCATCGCCCGTGGTGATCTCGATGACCTGCGCGACGAGCTCGGCGATCTCCTGCTGCAGGTCGTTTATCATGCGCAAATGGCCGAGGAAGCCGGTGAATTCGCCTTCCCGGATGTGGTCCAGGCGATCACGACGAAAATGATCCGTCGCCACCCGCATGTCTTCGGCGACGAGAAGGCCCGCAGCGCCGGCATGGCCAAGGGCATGTGGGAAAAGATCAAGGCACAGGAGAAGGCGGAGAAGCGACAAGCACGCCTCGCGCGCGGCCTCGACCCGGAGGACAATGGCAAGGGGTTCCTGGACAGCGTTCCGGTCGCCCTGCCCGCTTTGACGCGGGCGTTGAAACTCCAGGAGAAAGCTGCCCGTGTCGGCTTCGACTGGAGCGAGGCGGCACCCATCCTCGACAAGATCGAGGAAGAGATCGGCGAGTTGCGCGAGGCGCTGGCCAAGGGCGAGGTGGCCGCGATCCAGGACGAGTTCGGCGACATGCTGTTCGCCGTCGTCAATCTCGGACGGCATCTCAAGCTCGATTCGGAAGCGGCGCTGAGCGGCACGAATGAAAAATTCCGCTCACGCTTCCATTATGTCGAGCAGGCCCTGGAAAAGTCGGGCAATACGCTTGAAAGGGCCACCCTGGCCGAGATGGAAGCGCTCTGGCAGGAAGCGAAGCGCGCGAAGTAGGCCTGTCAACCGGCAACCCCGGACGGAAAGCGCTGCATGCTTTCCTGGAATTTCTCTGGGCTACCCGTTGTTTTTACGACGCAATCGGCTCTCGATCTCTTCGCGCGCGCTTTGGGTGGCCTTGAGCGAGATGGTGGCGCTCCCGTCGTCATTGTCGGTACGCGAAACGACATCGCCATTGCGGTAAAGCCAATCGACAAGACCGAACTGCGCCGGCTCGATCGTCACCGTCAGGTCTTCGAGCTCTCCCGCCATTCGCGTCTCGATGAGCGCCTTCAGCGCGTCGATGCCCTCGCCGGTCACCGCTGACACGGCGATTGGCGGCCCCTTGCCGCCGCCGGCGGCATCGGCGAGCAGCCGGCTCCTGTTGCCTTCGTCCAGCAGATCGACCTTGTTCCAGACCTCGATCACACGCTTGGTATCACTGGCGTCGACGCCGAGGTCGGCCAGGATGCGCTCTACATCCTCTGCCTGTGCGGCCGTGTCGGGATCGGAGATATCGCGCAGATGGATGACGAGATCGGCCTCGACCACCTCTTCCAGCGTCGCGCGAAAAGCCGCGATCAGATGCGTCGGCAGGTCCGAGATGAAACCGACCGTGTCCGACAGGATAATCGGCGTGCCATGCGGCAGGCGAACGCGGCGCAGCGTCGGGTCGAGCGTGGCGAACAGCATGTCCTGCGCCAGTACATCCGCTCCGGTCAGCCTGTTGAACAGTGTCGACTTGCCGGCATTGGTGTAGCCGACGATCGCCACCACCGGGAAAGGCACCTTCTTGCGCTTGGCGCGGTGCAGGTCGCGGGTACGACGAACCGTTTCCAGCTCGTGCTTCAGCTTGATGATCTTTTCCTGCAACTGCCGCCGGTCTGATTCGATCTGGGTTTCGCCGGGGCCGCCGAGGAAGCCGGCACCGCCGCGCTGACGTTCAAGGTGGGTCCAGCTGCGGACAAGGCGGCCTTTCTGGTAGTTGAGATGGGCAAGTTCGACCTGCAGCGTGCCTTCCTTGGTGCGGGCGCGCTCGCCGAAGATCTCGAGGATCAACCCGGTGCGGTCGAGCACCTTGGCATGCAGCTCTTTCTCAAGATTGCGCTGCTGCACCGGGGTCAGGGGATGGTCGACGATGACCAGCTCCGCGTCCTTCTCCTTGACGATCTCGGCGAACTCTTCGACCTTGCCGCTGCCGAGCAAGGTCGCGGGGCGTGGGTCGTTGACGGTCACGACAGCCGTATGGACGGGGTCGAGATTGATGGCCCGGGCAAGGCCGACCGCCTCGTCGTGGCGGGCTTCAGCCGACCGCGTCAACCGAGGACGGTTGGTATCGTCGTCGCCGCGCGGCTGGCGGGTAAGCACAGGTACAATGACGACAGCCCGGGTCGGCCCCTTGGCTTCCGTCCCGGGATGATGCGCTGGTTTTCCGCGAACCGTAGCGTCCGCGTCTTTCTCACGTGCCAATCAGGCGCCCTGGCTTTCCTCGCCATCGAACATCTGAACCGGCTGGCTCGGCATGATCGTGGAAATGGCGTGCTTGTAGACGAGCTGGGAGTGACCGTCGCGGCGCAGCAGCACACAAAAATTGTCGAACGAAGTGACCACGCCGGTCAGCTTCACGCCGTTGATGAGGAAGATGGTGAGCGGGTTCTTGCTCTTGCGAACTGAATTCAGGAACAGGTCCTGAAGGTTTTGCGATCGTTCCGCCATTGTTCTTGTCTTTCGCCGATCCCCTTCGGTTTGCTAGCCAATGCGCCAAATTGTCGGGCACATGTCAAGCGCGCAAACACCGTCTTGTCGTCAGTAACGACAAGCAGAACGAGATATATTGATGTTCATTCCAACTGTGCGGTTATCAGGCTGGACTTTTTTCCGCAACGTCAAAAAAGGCTTGCCGCAACGAAAGTGTTATTGAGCCGGGATGTCCATTGGCGACCGGATCGCCGTCGATCGATACGACCGGCATGGCAATCGTGGTCGCGGAACTGATGAAAGCCTCGCGCGCCGTCTTGGCCTCGGCAACCGAAAAACCGCGCTCCTCGATCTTCAGGCCGAGCTTTGCCGCCACCTCAAACATGGTCGTGCGGGTGATGCCGCGCAAGATGCCATGATCGGCCGGCCTGGTGACCAGGACGCCGTCCCTGGTCACGATCCAGGCATTCGACGACCCGCCTTCCTTGACGTTGCCGTCGGTGTCGACGAACCATGCCTCCTGGGCCCCCGCTTCCTTGGCCTTCTGCTTGGCCAATACGTTGGGCAGCAGTCCGACGCTCTTGATGTCAACCCGGTCCCAGCGATTCTCGGGCACGGTGATGACCGCGATACCTGTTTCGGCTCGCTTTGTGCCGGCGGCGGGGTCGGCCTTCTTGGCTGTCACGACCAGGGACGGCTTGGTGTCCGCCGACGGGAAGACAAAGTCACGGCTTGCGACACCGCGCGTCACCTGGACATAGACCAGACCGTTGGCGACATGGTTGCGGTTGACCACTTCGCGCAGGATGAGCGGCAGCACGTTGCGCGCGACCGGCCAGGCGATCGAGAGTTCGGTCAGCGAGCGGTTCAGCCGAGCGAGGTGGCGCGGCATGTCGACGATAAAGCCGCGCGCCACTTCGCAGACCTCATAGACACCGTCGGCGAATTGGTAGCCGCGATCCTCGATATGCACGGAAGCGTCCGCGTGAGCGACGTAGCGCCCGTTGACATAGGCAATGCGCGGCATTGGCGACCCCTGGAGAACTCTCGGGCTTTCTTATGCGATTCCGCCTTGACCGTAACCGGCAAATGCTTGGCCCAGGCGTGGCTGAACAGACATCGCGCCTGTCAGACGCCCAGCGACTTCAGCTTGCGGTGCAGGGCCGAGCGTTCCATGCCGATGAACTCGGCCGTCTTCGAGATGTTGCCGCCAAAGCGGTTGATCTGGGCGATGAGATAGTCCTTCTCGAACTGTTCACGCGCCTCGCGCAGCGGCAGCGCCATGATGTGCTGGTCGGACTGATTCGGCGTGCGCGGCATGACATCGCCGATCTCGGACGGCAGAAGATCCGCGGTGATCGGCGCATCGACGTCGTCGCCCCGCGCCAGGATCATCAGGCGCTCGACATTGTTGCGCAGCTGGCGCACGTTCCCCGGCCAGTTGTGCGCCTGCAGCACGGCCAGCGCGTCGTCGCCGATGCGACGCGGCTTGATACCGGCCTGGCGGGCGATCTGCTTCATGAAATTGTCGACGAGATAGGGAATATCCTCGCGCCGCTCGGCCAGTCCCGGCACCATCACGGGAACCACCGCCAGGCGATGATAGAGATCCTCGCGGAAACGGCCGTCGGCGATCATGGCTTCCAGGTTCTGCGAGGTCGAGGAGATAATGCGGACGTCGACCTTGACCCGTTTGGTGCCCCCAACCCGCTCGAACTGCTGCTCGACCAGAACGCGCAGGATCTTGTTCTGCGTCTCGCGCGGCATGTCGGCCACTTCGTCGATGTAGAGGATGCCGCGATGGGCCTCCTCCAGCGCGCCGACCTTACGCTCGACACCGTTCGATTCGGTGCCGAACAGTTCGATCTCCATGCGCTCCGGCGTTATGTTGGCGGCGCTCAGCGTCACGAACGGCGCGCCCTTGCGCGCCGACAGCGTGTGGATGGCGCGCGCCGCCAGTTCCTTGCCCGAGCCGGACGGACCGATGATCATGACACGGCTGTTGGTCGGCGCGACGCGCTCGATGGTCTGGCGCAGCTGGCTCATCGCCGACGACATGCCGATCAGGTCGAAGGTCTCGCCGCTGCGCTGCTTGAGGTCGGAGACCTCGCGCCGCAGTTTCGAGGTTTCCAGCGCCCGCTCGGCAATGAGGATCAGCCTGTCGGCCTTGAAAGGCTTCTCGATGAAATCGTAGGCGCCGCGACGGATGGCGGAGACCGCCGTTTCGATGTTTCCGTGGCCGGAGATCATCACCACCGGCAAGGTGGGGTGCATGGTCTTGATCTCGTCCAGCAGCGCCAACCCGTCCAGACGCGAGCCCTGCAGCCAGATGTCGAGGAAAATCAACCTCGGCGCACGATCGGCTATGGCAGCCAGCGCGCTGTCGGCGTCGAACGCCGTGCGGGTTTCGTGACCTTCGTCGCTCAGGATGCCTGCGACGAGCTCGCGGATGTCTTCCTCGTCATCGACGATGAGAATATCAGACGCCATTACCGACCTTTTCAGTTTCTCTTTCGTGTTCCGTTTTGGCCTCACCGCGCGGCGGCGTGGCGGCCGCGGGCGGCAGAATGATGCTGATCATCGCGCCGCGCCCGCCATGGAAGTCCGCAGGTGCATCATGAAGTTCCAGCCTGCCGCCATGGTCCTCCACGATCTTCTTGACGATAGCGAGACCAAGCCCGGTGCCCTTCTCTCGTGTGGTCATATAGGGCTCGAGCAGCCGTTGGCGATTCTCCCGCGGCAGGCCTTTGCCATTGTCGATGACGTCGATTCGAATCGCGCCATTCTGACGTCCGGCTTGAATCCGGATTATGCCGTGCGAACCATCCTTCTGTTCCAGTCCATCGATCGCTTCGGCGGCGTTCTTGATCACATTGCCGAAAGCCTGCGCCAGAAGGCGGCTGTCGAACGTACCCTTGAGCGGTTCGTTGCCAAATATCCGCTCGAAGGTGATGTCGGCGCGGCTGACTTCGACCAGGAACGAAGCCTCGCGCAGCGATTCGCGCAGATCGATGGCCTTCATCTCCGGCTTGGGCATGCGCGCGAAGGCGGAGAATTCGTCGACCATGCGGCCAATATCCTCGACCTGCCGTATGATGGTGTCGGTGCATTGGTCGAAAACCTCGCGGTCCTCGGTGATGACCTTGCCGTAACGGCGCTTGATGCGTTCGGCCGAAAGCTGGATCGGCGTCAGCGGGTTCTTGATCTCGTGGGCGATGCGGCGCGCCACGTCGGCCCAGGCGGAAGAACGCTGTGCCTGGACCAGATCGGTAATATCGTCGACCGTCACGACGTAGGATTTCTCCTCCGAGCCGTCGTCACCGGCCTCGATGGTGATCTGCACGTTGAAGGTGCGCTCGGTGCCGGCGCGGAAGAACGTCACCTGCTCGCGGTAGACAGGCTTGCCCGACTGGCGGCCGATCTCGAAGACGCGGCCGACATGCGGCAGGATGGCGGAAAGGTTCTGCCCGAGCGCGGCATTGGCGGAAATGGCCAGCATCGATTCGGCCGAACGGTTGACGATGGTGATGATGCCATAGGGATCGACGCCGATGACGCCGGCGGTGACACCGGCAAGCACGGCTTCGGAAAAGCGCCGCCGCTCGTCGATCAGGTCCTTTGCCGACAGGATCTCGTTGCGTTGCGATTTGAGCTCGAGCAGCATCTTGTTGAAGGTGTCGCCGAGCGAGGCGACATCGCCATCGGAAGGCCTGACGGGGACAGCGACGTCGAGATTGCCTGTGGCTACCTCGTCGGCGGCACCGATGAGCTGGCGAATCGGCCGCACAAGACGGTCGGCGACGGCAATGCCGGTCCAGATCGCCGACAGAATGATGATCAGGGTCAGCGACAGATAGGGCAACGCGAAGGCCACTTGCGAGGTGCGCCTGTTGTCTTCGAGATTGCGGTACTCGTCCGTGTTGGACCTGACGATCTGCCGCGCCTTGATCACCTCGGGATCGACCAATCGGATGGTGTAGAGATAGAGGCCCTCGATCTCACGCAGCTTGACGATGGCGCCCATGATGTTGCGGGTGCGCGGTTCTATCAGCACCGGTCTGCCGTCGGTGGCGCTGCTGACTGAGCCTTCAGGCGGTTCCGGCATGGCGAAATCGGCATCGGTCTGGGCGCTCATGACGAATGAGCCGTCGGGCTTGATCAGCGCCGCGTGGGCCAGCGACCGGCCTACCGCCTCCTTGTTGAGGAGGTCGAGAAAGCCTGTCCGGTCAAGGCCGTAGAGCGTGCGCGACGCATCGAGATCATAGGCCATCGACAGCGTGGTGCCTTGCAGATTGCGGGCGTTTTCCTGGACATAGGCATCGGCGATCGACAGCGAGGAATTGACGATCGTCTTTGTGCGAATCTCGAACCAGCGGTCGAGGCCGATATCGAGCGTGATCGAGGCGATGATCGCCACCATGATGGCGGGAATGGCGGCAACCAGCGCGAACATCGCAACGATGCGCACATGCAGCCGCGAGGCCGCCTTGCCGTGCCGGCGCGCCATCACGATGCGATGCACCTCGCGTCCGACCAGGGCGCTGAGGAAGAGCACGAAAGCGGCGTTGAGCGCGATCAGCGCCCAGGTCGTCCTGGCGTCAGGCGCGATCGGCGTCGCGCCGACCAGGATGGTGAAGGAGATGGCCGCCATGACCAGCGCGCCGACAACCGCCACCACGCCGGGCAGCGCCAGCAAGCGGCGCCTATCGCGCGCGCCGGGTTCGCTGAAGAGCGGTTGGTTGAGTACAGGTGCCTGCGGAGCCATGTCGCCGTCTTGGAGCCAATGATTGCGTCCGATCTATGCAACGCATTGTGGCGATTATGCAACAAGTGTGACAATGGCGGAAATCTTTCGCCTCGCGGTCCCCTGAAAAGAGCGGGATCGGATCAGTGCTCAGCCTGGCCGCGACGATTTATAGACATTGACGCCGAGTTCGCGAATCTTCTTGCGCAGCGTGTTACGGTTCAGGCCCAGCAACTCCGCCGCCTTGATCTGGTTGCCGCGAGTCGCCGTCATCGAGGCCAGGACCAGCGGATATTCGACTTCGGACAGGATGCGCTGATAGAGCCCGGCAGGCGGTAATTCGCCGGCAAACGAGGCGAAATAGCGCTGCAGGAAATGCTCAACCGCCTGGCCGATGGAGAGGTCGTCGGGGATGAGGTTTCCACCGCCGGGGACCACGGGCCGTTCCCCGGTCTTGAGCTCCGCCTCGATGATCTCGGCGGAAATCTCGTCCTGCGAATAGAGGGCGGCCAGCCGGCGAACGAGGTTTTCCAGTTCGCGCACGTTGCCTGGCCATGGGTAACGCTTCATCAGTTCAATGCCGCCGGAGGAGATGCGCTTGGTCTGCAGCCCCTCCATCTCGCCAAGCTTGAAGAAGTGGCGCACGAGGTCTGGCACGTCCTCCGACCGCTCGCGCAATGCCGGCAGTCTCAGCGGCACGACGTTGAGGCGGTAGAACAGATCCTCGCGGAACAGTCCCTGGTTGATCAGGGTGCGCAGATCCTTGTTGGTGGCCGCGACAATGCGCACGTCGGTCTTGATCGGCGTACGGCCGCCGACCGTTGTGTATTCGCCCTGCTGGAGGACGCGCAGCAGGCGCGTCTGCGCCTCCATCGGCATGTCGCCGATCTCGTCGAGGAACAGCGTGCCGCCCTCGGCTTGCTCGAAACGGCCGGTGGAGCGGTTCTGGGCGCCGGTGAAAGCGCCCTTCTCGTGCCCGAACAGCTCCGATTCGATCAGGTCGCGCGGGATCGCCGCCATGTTGATGGCAACGAACGGGCCGCCGCGACGGCGGCCATACTCATGCAGCGCACGCGCCACCAGTTCCTTGCCGGTGCCGGACTCACCCGAGATCATCACCGTCAGGTCGGTCTGCATCATGCGCGCCAGCATGCGGTAGATGTCCTGCATGGCCGCCGAACGGCCGACCAGCGGCATCGTTTCAGGCTGCTCATCCGGCCGCGCATCGATCTTCGGCCGTCTTGGCTCCGACAGCGCCCGGTTGACGATGTTGAGGAGCTCGGTCAGGTCGAACGGCTTTGGCAGATATTCGTAGGCGCCGGTTTCGGATGCGCGAATCGCCGTCATGAACGTGTTCTGGGCGCTCATGACGATGACGGGCAGCTCCGGCCGCGCCTTCTTGATGCGCGGTAGCATGTCGAACGCGTTTTCGTCCGGCATCACCACGTCGGTGATGACGAGGTCGCCCTCACCCGCCGCCACCCAGCGCCACAAGGTCGAGGCGTTGGAGGTCACGCGCACCTCATGGCCGACGCGAGAGAGGGCCTGATTGAGCACGGTGCGGATCGCCGCATCGTCATCGGCGACGAGAATATTGCCGCGGGCGGTCATTTGCGGTCTCCTTCGCCGTCTTCATCGGCACCGAATGGCGTTTCCTTCCAGGCCGGCATCAGGATGCGGAAGGTGGTTCCGCGCGGGGTCGAGTCGCATTCGATGATGCCGCCATGCTCGCCGACGATCTTGGCGACGAGCGCCAGCCCCAGCCCCGAGCCGTTCGGCTTGGTGGTGATGAAGGGATCGAACAGGATCGGCAGGATGTCCTCCGATACGCCGGAGCCATTGTCGCGCACGCAGAATTCCAGCGGTAGCGATACGCGGTCCTGCGTGCCTGGAACCGAAACGCGGATGCCCGGCCGGAAGGCGGTGGACAGCACGATCTCCCCATGCGGGTCGCTGCCGATCGCCTCAGCGGCGTTCTTGACCAGGTTCAGGAACACCTGGATCAGCTGGTCGCGGTTGGCGAATACCGGAGGCAATGATGGATCATAGTCCTCCAATATCCTGATTTTCTTTGCAAAACCGTTCTTGGCGATCGCCTTGACGTGGTCGAGCACGACATGGATGTTGACGGGGTAACGGTCGATCGGCCGCTCGTCGGAAAACACCTCCATGCGATCGACCAGCGACACGATACGGTCCGTCTCGTCGGTGATCAGCCGGGTCAGCGCGCGATCTTCATCGGAGGCGGACAGTTCGAGTAACTGGGCGGCACCGCGGATGCCGGAGAGCGGGTTCTTGATCTCATGGGCAAGCATCGCCGCCAGGCCGGTCACCGAGCGCGCCGCACCACGATGCGTCATCTGCCGGTCGATCTTGTCGGCCATCGAGCGTTCCTGGAACATGACCACGACGGAGCCCGGGAATTCCGGCACCGGCGCGACATAGAGATCGACGACCTTCTCGATGCCGAGGCGTGGCGACGACACATCGACGCGATACTCGTTGACCGGAGCCCGGCGCTCGCGCACCTGATCGACAAGGGTCAGCAGCGGACTGCCGAAGGGGATCAGCTTGGACAGCGTGTTGCGCGCCAGCATGGTCGCGCTGGAGCGAAAGAAGTCCTCGGCATCGGCGTTGGCGAAGGTGATGAACCCCTCCTCGCTGATCATGATCACCGGACGCCGGATGGTGTTGAGAACGATCTGGGCGGCATCCGCCATTTCAGCGACCTGGCCTGCGGTGGCGTTCATGCGGCGCTCCTCAGGATCAAGGGTTGCGGATCGCGCGAGAAGACATTTCGCAGCAAGGCAATGACGCGGGCCGGCTCGAACGTGGTCAGGATGGCTTTCCGGTCGTCGTCGGCAACGCCAACGGCATGGCGATCGAGATACCAGCCCAGATGCTTGCGCGCCTGCCGCAAGCCGCTCTCGACACCATAAAGCGTCAGCATGTCCTCGTAGTGGGCGACGATATAGTCGGCCAATGCCGCGGGGTCCTGCGGTACGTTGACCGCCGTTTCACCTGCCGCCGCGGCTGCGATGCCACCGGCGGTCCAGGGCGCGCCGTAATGCGCGCGGCCGACCATCACAGCATCGGCGCAGGATTGCTCGAGAATGGTGGCCGCTTCGGCCGGGGAGCAGACGTCACCGTTGGCAACCACGGGAATCGACACCGCTTCCTTGACGCGGGCGATGGCACGCCAGTCGGCCTTGCCCTGATAGAACTGGCAGCGCGTGCGACCGTGCACCGTCACCATGCTGACGCCCGCCTCCTCGGCACGGCGCGCAAGGACGGGCGCATTGAGCGCACCTTCGTCCCAGCCCAGCCGCATCTTGACGGTCACCGGCACCTTGACCGCGCCGACCACGGCCTCGATCAGCGACAGCGCATGATCAAGGTCGAGCATCAATGCCGAACCGGCATAGCCGCCGGTAACCTTCTTGGCCGGGCAGCCCATGTTGATGTCGATGATGTCGGCGCCCTCGCCGGCGGCGATCCGCGCGCCTTCGGCCATATGGACCGCCTCGCGGCCCGCAAGCTGCACCATATGGACGGGCAGGCCGGAATGTCGTATGCGCAGGTCGAAGCCGGCCCTGCCCTTGGCAAGTTCGCCACTTGCCACCATTTCGGACACGACAAGGCCGGCGCCATGGCCATGGGCGCGCTGCCGGAAAGGCTCGTCTGTAATGCCCGACATCGGCGCGAGGAACACGCGATTGCGGATTTCCACGCCGCCGACGTCGAGAGGCGCGGCCAATTTGGTCAGGTTAACCATGCACAAAAACCAAGCACATCCATTCGTTGCACATTCTCTAGCCAGAACCGCCGCAATGTGCAACGCGGAATGACGCCACATTAAGGCGCAATTGGGAAAATGCCGGCCTTCGGTTTTGTCGCGACCCCAGGCGCCCTGCGTCCTTGAGGATGCGTCGGGGGACACTTTGGAATTCATATTTGACGCACGATCTTTTCGGAAAACCAATTACACTTTTGGGGATCGTGCGCTAAGCCAATCGCCATGACTGACGGAAGTGAGAACTCGGGCGCGACAGGTGGGGTTGCGGTGGTGATCGTCGCCGCCGGCCGCGGCGCTCGTGCCGGGCAGGCCAACGGACCCAAGCAGTACCAGAACATCGGCGACCGCGCCGTCATTGCGCATACGCTGGAGATGTTTCTTGCCCATCCACGAACCGGTCAGATCGTCGTCGCCATCCACGCCGACGATCACGAACTGTTCCGGCAAGCGGCGGGCGCCCAGGCCCAGCGTGTCATCGCCGTCATTGGCGGGCCGACCAGGCAGGAGTCCGTTCGGCTCGGGCTGCTGGCGCTGAAGGGCCACGCGCCGGACCATGTCCTGATTCACGATGCGGTCCGCCCTTTCGTCGACGCGGACTTGATCGACCGCACCATCGCCGCCATCGGCGAATACGAGGGGGCGTTGCCTGCCCTGCCCGTCGCCGACACGCTGAAGCGCGAGTCGGCATCCGGCGTCGTCGCGGAAACCGTTTCCCGCAGCGGGCTGCACGCGGCGCAAACACCGCAAGGTTTTCCCTACGGGCCGATCCTTGCCGCGCACGACAAGGCCCATCAGCTGGGCAAGCTCGATTTCACCGATGACGCGGCCATCGCCGAATGGGCGCATATTCCGGTCAAGCTCGTTCCGGGCTCGCCGGACAATGTCAAACTCACCTGGGCACGGGACATCGCCATGGCGCACCAGCGACTTTCCAGCGAACGAACGCACTTCCCCGACATCCGCACCGGCAACGGCTATGATGTCCATGCCTTCGAGCCTGGCGATCACGTGACCCTGTGCGGCGTCGCCATTCCGCACGACAAGAAATTGTCCGGCCATTCCGACGCCGATGTCGGCCTGCACGCCTTGACCGATGCGCTGCTGGCGACCTGCGGCGCCGGCGACATCGGCACGCATTTTCCGCCGTCCGATCCTCAGTGGAAGGGTGCCGCGTCCCGGATATTCGTCGAACATGCGGCGAAAGTGGTGCGCGAGCGCGGCGGACGCATCGCCAATGCCGACATCACGCTGATCTGTGAAGCGCCGCGCGTTGGCCCGCACCGCGAGACGATGACATCGGCCCTATCGCGGATGCTGGGGATTTCCGCCGACCGCATCTCGATCAAGGCGACGACCAACGAAAAACTCGGCTTCGTCGGCCGCGAGGAAGGCATTGCGGCGATTGCCACCGCCAGCGTGGTCTTTCCCGGCGAGGTGCCGGAATGAACAACGGTGAGCTGGCAATTGCCCTGTTCGAGGCCTGCCGCGAGCGCGGCATCATGGTGGCGACGGCGGAAAGCTGCACCGGCGGCATGATCATTGCCGCGCTGACCGACATTGCAGGCTCCTCCGCCGTGGTCGATCGCGGCTTCATCACCTATTCCAACGAAGCCAAGATGGACATGCTTGGCGTTTCCGCCGCCACGCTCGACGCGCATGGCGCGGTTTCCCGCGAGACAGCGATCGAGATGGCGGCCGGTGCGCTTTCCCGCTCGCGCGCAGGGTTGACCCTGGCGGTTACCGGGATCGCCGGGCCCGGCGGCGGTTCGGCGGAAAAACCCGTCGGCCTGGTCTGGTTTAGCGTCGGCCTTGCTGGCCAAACGGTGACCGCCGAACGCCAGCTGTTCGCCGACAAGGGCCGTGCTTTCATCCGCCGCGAAACGGTCAGGCACGCCTTGGAGTTGGGTCTGCGAGCGCTTGGCCAGCATCAGGCCGACGGCGCAACCCCATAGACGGCGTCGGCGCGCTTTTCGAAAGCCTCGGCGAACATGCGAAAGGCGCGGTCGAACATGGTGCCCATCACCGCGCCGAGGATGCGGCTCTTGAACTCATAGTCGATGAAGAAGCGGACGGCACAGCCGGCTCCATCGGGCTCGAAGCGCCAGACATTGCTCAGATATTTGAACGGGCCGTCGATGTACTTCACGTCGATGGCGTTCTCGTCGGGCTTCAGCAGCACCTGCGTCGTGAAGGTTTCGCGGATGGCCTTGTAGCCGATGCTCATGTCGGCGACGAGAACGGTACGCCCATCACGCTCCTTGCGCGAGCGCACCGTCAGCGCTTCGCAAAGCGGCAGGAATTGCGGATAGGCCTCGACATCGGCAACCAGCGCGAACATCTGCTGCGGCGTATGGGTAACGCGGCGGGTGGCTTCGAATTTCGGCATGAACGGCTCTAGAGCGGGTCGCGTCGAAACGGATTCATGCGACACGCTTCAGAATCTTCGTTTTTATGCATGTCGTTCTCCCAAACCGAGGTCACTTTGGGCGACATGCATCAGAGCGATTTCTGGAGCTGCGCTTCCCGCGCCGCGCGCAGCCGGGCGAAATCGTCGCCGGCGTGGTGCGATGAACGCGTCAGCGGGCTCGATGCCACCAGCAGAAAACCCTTGGTCCGGCCGATCGTCTCAAAGGATTTGAATTCCTCCGGGGTGACGAAGCGGATTACCGGGTGGTGCTTTTTCGACGGCTGCAGATATTGGCCGATGGTCATGAAGTCGACATTGGCCGAACGCAGATCGTCCATCAGCTGCAGGATTTCATTCCGCTCCTCGCCCAGCCCGACCATGATGCCGGACTTGGTGAAGATCGACGGATCGAGTTCCTTGACCCGCTGCAACAGCCTGATCGAGTGGAAATAGCGCGCGCCCGGCCGGACCTTCAGATAGTTGGACGGCACGGTTTCAAGATTGTGGTTGAAAACGTCGGGCCTGGCCGCCACGACGATCTCGAGCGCACCGTCCTTGCGCAGGAAATCGGGCGTCAGGATTTCGATCGTGGTCGACGGCGTCGCCGCGCGGATGGCCCGGATAACGTCGGCGAAGTGCTGCGCGCCGCCATCGGCGAGATCGTCACGGTCGACCGAGGTGATGACGACGTGGCTGAGCCCCATCTGCTTGACGGCATGCGCGACGCGGGCAGGCTCATCCGGGTCGAGCGCGGTTGGAATGCCGGTGGCGACATTGCAGAAGGCACAGGCGCGGGTGCAGATCTCGCCCATGATCATGAAGGTGGCGTGCTTCTTTTCCCAGCATTCGCCAATGTTGGGGCACCCAGCCTCTTCGCAGACCGTCACCAGCTTGTGGGATTTGACGATCTCGCGCGTCTCGGCATAGCCCTTCGAGACCGGCGCCTTGACGCGGATCCAATCCGGCTTGCGCAAAACTTCCTGGTCGGG
The DNA here is from genome assembly GCF_013170705.1 of Mesorhizobium loti. Taxonomy (NCBI): domain Bacteria; kingdom Pseudomonadati; phylum Pseudomonadota; class Alphaproteobacteria; order Hyphomicrobiales; family Phyllobacteriaceae; genus Mesorhizobium; species Mesorhizobium loti. The sequence goes on from NZ_CP033334.1 coordinate 4,681,933, forward strand.
CTTGTGCGCCTTCTCGGGGTGCCGCAACCGCGGCGCGTTGGCGATCGTGTCGAGGACAGTGACCATCTGAACCCTGGCTTTTCTCGCGATCGCCCGTCGGCGATCGTCACTTTTACGTCATCTAGGACTTTTCGGCACAAAGAAAAAGGCTGCAGCGGCGCATGCCGCTACAACCGTTTTCGCATAGCCGCAACGATATGCCTTTAACGGCGCACCAGGCGTCCGACCCAGATCAGCAGGCAGGCACCGATGAAGCCGGTGATCAGATAGGCGGTCCAGCCGACGCCGAACACGCCGATATTGAGAGCCTGCAGGATTGCGTTCAGCACCACCGCGCCGACGATGCCCATGATAATGTTCATGAAAATGCCGGTGTTGCTCTTCATGACCATTTCGGCGAGCCAGCCTGCCAGGCCGCCGATGATGATGGCTGCGATCCAACCCACGCCGTTCAAGTGCATTTGCCTTCTCCTTGCGCACGTAAAAATGCATCCGGAAACGAACTACGCTGCCGAAGAGATCCTGCGGCTTTCGCGGCTGAGTCTCTTGTGGCGAATCTATCATGCGTTCAATGCGCGGCCATAGGCGTCGAGCACGCTTTCCTTCATCATCTCCGACAGCGTCGGATGCGGGAAGATGGTGTGCATCAGTTCTTCCTCGGTCGTTTCGAGGTTCATAGCCACGACAAACCCCTGGATCAGTTCGGTCACTTCGGCGCCGACCATATGGGCGCCGAGCAGCTGACCGGTCTTCTTGTCGAAGATGGTCTTGATGAAGCCCTGGTCCTCGCCCAGCGCGATCGCCTTGCCGTTGGCGGCGAACTGGAAGCGGCCGACGCGGATATCCTTGCCTTCGGCCTTGGCCTTGGCTTCCGTCAATCCGACGGAAGCGACCTGCGGATTGCAATAGGTGCAACCGGGGATCTTGAGCTTGTCGATGGCATGCACGCCAGGGAAATTGGCGATCTTCTCGACACATACGACGCCTTCATGCTCGGCCTTATGGGCAAGCATGGGCGGGCCGGCGACATCGCCGATGGCGTAGATGCCGGGTACATTGGTCTTGCCGTAGCCGTCGACGACGACGCAGCCGCGATCGGTCTTCACCCCAAGGGCTTCAAGGCCGAGATTCTCGATGTTGCCTTGCACGCCGACGGCCGAAATCATGCGGTCGGCGGTGATCTTCTCGACCTTGCCGTCCTTCATCTCGACATGCGCGGTGACCGAGTTGGCACCCTTCTCGACCTTGGTCACCTTGGCCTCGAGGATGATCTTCATGCCTTGCTTCTCGAACTGCTTTTGCGCGAATTTCGAGACTTCGGCATCCTCGACCGGCATCACCGCCGGCAACAATTCGACGACCGTCACGTCGGCACCCATGGTGCAGTAGAAGGAAGCGAATTCGATGCCGATGGCGCCCGAGCCCATCACCAGCAGCGACTTCGGCATCTCCTTCGGCACCATGGCTTCAAAATAGGTCCAGATCAGCTTGCCGTCCGGCTCGATGCCGGGCAGTGCGCGCGGCCGCGCACCGGTCGCCAGGATGATGTGCTTGGCGGTGTAGGTGCCCTCGCCCTTGACGCCCTTCGGCACAGGCGGCTGCGGCTCCATCGGCTTCTTGGCGGTCTTGGAGACGACGACCTCACCGGGCTTCGACAGCTTGGCTTCGCCCCAGATGACGTCGACCTTGTTCTTCTTCATCAGGAAAGCAACGCCGCCATTGAGCCGCAGCGAGACTTTGCGCGACCGGTCAACAACGGCCGATGTGTCGACGCTGACCTTGCCGTCGAGCTTCAGGCCGTAATCCTTCAGATGATCGGAATAGTGCATGATCTCGGCCGAGCGCAGCAGCGCCTTGGTCGGAATGCAGCCCCAATTGAGGCAGATGCCGCCGAGATGCTCGCGCTCGACGATCGCCGTCTTGAAACCAAGCTGGGCGGAACGCACCGCCGTGACATAGCCGCCCGGGCCGGAGCCGATGATGATGACGTCATAGTTCTCAGCCACGATTTTTCTCCTTCAATCACAATTCCAGCATGACGCGCACGACCGGTGTCAGCGCCTTGCCGATGTTTCGCGTGTTTTCGGCGTCGAGATGGACGCCATCGAGCGGTGTGGTTTGCGCCACCGTGCCGGCATCGAAGAAGCCGCAGCCAACCTCGTCGGCGAGCGCCGCATATTGTGGGGCGAGCTGCTTCGATGCCTCTTCGCCGCCGGCAAACATTTCCTTGAAGTCGGCATTTTCGGTGCGGCTTACAACGGGCGGCGACATAATGAGTATCTGCGGCGCCGGCCAGTCGAACGGATAGTCATGGCCGCGCACGATGTCGATCAGCCGCTGGATGCCTTGCTTGGCCGCGACCGGATTGCCGTGGATCCACGGCTTCATGTCGTTGGCACCGAGCATGATGACGATCAGGTCGATCGGCGCGTGTGTCGTCAGCACCGTCGGCAGCAGCCGCGCGCCGTTGCGATCGGCTCCAGCCAGGTGATCGTCGAAGGCCGTGGTGCGGCCATTGAGGCCATCGGCGATGACCTGGACGCCACCGCCAAGCCCGGCCTGCAGCACGCTTGGCCAGCGATCCTGCAGCGCATGGCGGCCACCCTCGGCATCGTAACCCCAGGTCAGCGAATCGCCGTAGCAAAGCACCGTCTTCATCCGTTCACCCCGTCCTTGCTTCAATCAAACCCGCGCCCTGCTCGCCAGCGCACAACGAAAAGACGAGGGTGAAGACAACCGTTGCCAACGCTGAGAGCAAGAACACCAGGATGTATTCTCCCTGTGCGTTGGCGAGGATAGCCGGTTGCCGTGCCCGCCAACGCCGCCGGCGAATCCGGAAAGGATGAAGACGAAAAGGCTGGTGAAGAATTTCCGCACCGCCTCTCCCCTTGCCTAGACCAGCATGCCCATCGGATTCTCGATCAGCCGCTTGAAGGCGACGAGCAGTTCGGCGCCAAGTGCCCCGTCGACGGCACGATGGTCCGTCGACAGCGTCACCGACATCACGGTGGCTATTTTGATCTCGCCGTTCTTGACCACGGCCCGCTCCTCGCCGGCCCCGACCGCCAGGATCGTCGCATGCGGCGGGTTGATGACGGCGGCGAAGTCCTTGATGCCGAACATGCCGAGGTTCGACACCGCCGTGGTGCCGCCCTGATACTCTTCCGGCTTCAGCTTGCGGCTGCGTGCACGGCTCGCCAGATCCTTCATCTCGTTGGAGATGGTGGACAGCGACTTCTCGTCGGCATGCCGGATGATCGGCGTGATCAGCCCACCGGGGATCGAGACGGCGACGCCGACATCGGCATGCTTGTGCTTGACCATGGCGCCTTCGGTCCATGAGGCATTGGCATCCGGCACCGCCTTCAGCGCCATGGCCATCGCCTTGATGACCATGTCGTTGACCGACAGCTTGTAGGCGGGAGCCTCGCCCTTGTCGGTCTTCTTTATCGGTGCGGCGGCATTGATCTGCGTGCGCAGCGCCAACAGCGCGTCGAGTTCGCAGTCGAGCGTCAGGTAGAAATGCGGAATGGTGGTCTTGGCCTCGACGAGGCGGCGCGCGATGGTCTTGCGCATATTGTCGTGCGGGACCAGTTCGTAGGAGCCTTCCTCGAACAGCTTCAGCACCTGGTCGTCCGACATCGCCTTCACGGCAGGAGCGGAAGCAGCAGCCGGTGCGCCGGCCGGAGCCTTGGCCGCGGGCGCCGCCTTGGCGCCGCCACCGGCGATCGCCGCGTCGACGTCCGCCTTCACCACCCGCCCATGCGGGCCGGTGCCGGTCACACCAGACACATCGACGCCGGCTTCCTTGGCGATGCGGCGCGCGAGCGGCGAGGCGAAAGTGCGTCCTTCACCCTCCCCCTTGCGGGGAGGGTCGGCCGGCCTTCCGGCCGGGGTGGGGGGCGCGGCGGTGGGTTCACCCCCACCCGCGCCTGCGGCGCGACCTCCCCCATCAGAGGGGGAGGTGGGAGCTTCCGCTTTCGGCGCCTCAATCTTTGCCGGCGCAGCACCACCACCGCTTTTCGCGGCGGTGCTTGCGTCCTCGCCCTCGGCAGCAAGCACCGCTATCAGCGCATTGACCTTGACGCCCTCAGTGCCGGCGGGGACGACGAGCTTGGCGACCGTGCCCTCATCGACGGCTTCGACTTCCATCGTCGCCTTGTCGGTCTCGATCTCGGCTATGACATCGCCCGGCGAAACCTTATCGCCTTCCTTGACCAGCCACTTCGACAGATTGCCCTCTTCCATCGTGGGGGAGAGCGCCGGCATGGTGATGTTGATTGGCATGTTGTCCTCCCGCCCGGTTCAGCGATACGTGACGGCTTTGACCGCCTCGATGACCTCGCCGACATTCGGCAATGCCAGTTTTTCGAGGTTGGCCGCATAAGGCATCGGCACATCCTTGCCGGCAATGGTGATGACCGGCGCGTCGAGGAAATCGAAGGCGCGCTGCGAGACCTGGTTGGCGATGTGGTCGCCGACCGAGTTCTGCGGGAAACCCTCTTCCACCACGACCAGCCGGTTGGTCTTCTTGACCGAGGCGATGATCGTGTCGAGGTCGAGCGGGCGGATGGTCCTGAGATCGATGATCTCGGCGTCGATGCCCATGCCGCGCAACTCGGCTTCCGCCTTCACCGCATAGGTCATGCCGATACCGAACGAGACGATGGTGACGTCCTTGCCTTGCTTGTGGATGCGCGCCTTGCCGATCGGCAGCACGAAATCATCGAGCTTCGGCACGTCGAAAGACTGGCCGTAGAGGATTTCGTTCTCAAGGAAGATGATCGGGTTGGGGTCGCGGATCGCAGCCTTCAGCAAGCCCTTGGCGTCGGCGGCCGTATACGGCATCACAACCTTCAGGCCCGGAATGTGGCTGTACCAGGCGGCGTAGCACTGCGAGTGCTGGGCAGCGACACGGGCGGCAGCGCCGTTCGGCCCGCGAAACACGATCGGCGCCCCCATCTGGCCGCCCGACATATAGAGCGTCTTGGCTGCCGAATTGATGATCTGGTCGATCGCCTGCATGGCGAAGTTGAAAGTCATGAACTCGACGATCGGCTTCAGCCCGGCCATCGCCGCACCCACGCCGACGCCGGCAAAACCGTGCTCGGTGATCGGCGTGTCGACGACGCGGCGCGGTCCGAACTCCTGCAGCAACCCTTGCGTGATCTTGTAGGCGCCCTGGTATTCGGCGACCTCCTCGCCCATGACGAAGACATCGCCGTCGCGGCGCATCTCCTCGGCCATGGCATCGCGCAGCGCTTCACGCACGGTGGTCGAGACCATCTCGGTGCCGGCAGGGATATCCGGATCGGCGGCGATCTCGGTCTTCGGCGCCGCCGCGACTGGTGCCGCGGCCTCGGTCTTGGCCGCAACCGGTGCCGGTGCAGCCGTTTCAGCCTTGGCAGGCTCTTCGCCTATGCCTTCGCCGGCCTTGTCGGTGTCTTCGCCTTCAACCGCAAGCACGGCGATCACCGCGTTGACCTTGACGCCTTCGGTGCCGGCTGGAACCACGATCTTGGCCAGAGTGCCTTCATCGACTGCTTCGACTTCCATCGTCGCCTTGTCGGTTTCGATCTCGGCGATAACATCGCCGGCGACGACCTTGTCGCCCTCGTTCTTCAACCACTTGGAAAGATTGCCCTCTTCCATGGTCGGCGAGAGAGCGGGCATGAGAATTTCGATCGGCATGTCCTGGCCCTCCCTTACAATACGATATCGGTCCAGAGCTCGGACGGATCCGGCTCCGCATCGTTCTGGGCAAACTCGGCGGCGTCGGCGACGATGTCGCGAACTTCCTTGTCGATGGTCTTCAATTCGTCCTCGGTCGCCCACTTCTTCTCGATCAGCCGCGCCTTGACCTGCTCGATCGGGTCATGCTCGGAGCGCATCTTCTGCACTTCTTCCTTCGAGCGGTATTTCGCCGGATCCGACATCGAGTGACCGCGATAGCGATAGGTCTGCATTTCGAGTATCAGTGGGCCATTGCCGGCACGGCACCATTCGGTGGCGAGCTCGCCGGCGGCCTTGACCGCGCGCACATCCATGCCGTCGACCTGGATACCTGGAATTTTGAAGGACGCACCCCGGTGCGAGAAATCCGTCTCCGCGGAAGAGCGCGAAACCGACGTGCCCATTGCGTAGCGGTTGTTCTCGATGATGTAGATCACCGGCAGCTTCCACAGCGAGGCCATGTTGAAGCTTTCATAGACCTGGCCCTGGTTGGCCGCGCCATCGCCGAAATAGGTCAACGAGACATTGTTGTTGTCGCGGTAGCGGTTGGCGAAGGCCAGCCCGGTGCCGAGCGACACCTGCGCGCCGACAATGCCGTGACCACCGTAAAAATGCTTCTCCTTGGAGAACATATGCATGGAGCCGCCCTTGCCCCGTGACAGGCCGCCACGGCGCCCGGTCAGCTCGGCCATGACGCCGCGCGGAGAAAGCTCCATCGCCAGCATGTGGCCGTGGTCGCGATAGGCGGTGATCATCTGATCGCCCTCGATCAGAGCCATCTTCATGCCGGTGACGACCGCTTCCTGGCCGATATAGAGATGACAGAAGCCGCCGATGAAGCCCATGCCGTAGAGCTGGCCGGCTTTTTCCTCGAAGCGGCGGATGAGCAGCATATGCCGGTAGGCGGCAAGCTCTTCGTCCTTGGTGAATTCCGCGGGCTTGGGCGCGGAAAGACCCGATTTGCCGTCGGATTTCGATTTGGCAGGCGCTTTTCTGGCTGCGGTGGCCATGCATCACTCCCTGTTGGCGTCTCTTTGCGGACATTAGGGCAGGATGAAATCCGCCCTGGGAAGATCAGCTCTCCCCACCGATTTATGCAAGGCTAACACGCGTTAAAGCGTTGCGCCATGACGAATTTGCATAGCTGACATGCGCCTAAGCGATTAAAATCATTGAAAATATTGGTGATTAACTGAAATACAGTTATTTCGACGAAGCCGGCAACATGATGGTGATCTCATCAGCCTGGGAAAGATTAAGCGCCCTGCGCGCCTGCTCGTCGAGCATGTCCTTCTCCAGCGTGCCGTCATGCATGAGCCGAACGCGCCGCTCGAGTTCCATCCGGCGTGCCTTGACGGCATCGAGCTGCGCTTGCAGCGCGACAGTCTGGGCTTCCAGCTGATACTTCGAATTGATGCCGAATTCGCCGTGATAGGCATGGAAGCCGAAATAGGCCAGGAACACGACGCAAAGCGAAGGGATGATCAGCCGGCCGGTATTTCTCTGCTTGTGCTGACGCGTCCACATCGCCCGTTCCCTCGCGGCCGCGAACTCAGGCGGCTCACGATCTTTTTCACCCGATTGTGCTTAACGGACGGTTACGGAGCCCTGCCCGGTGACAGCGAAATGAAAAAGGGCGGGAATGACCCCGCCCTTCGTTCAACATCCGCGTTCAATGGCTTTGGATCAGCCCTTGATCACCGACTTGCCGGCGTAGCGCGCCTGCTTGCCGAGTTCTTCCTCGATACGGATCAACTGGTTGTACTTGGCCATGCGGTCGGAGCGCGACAGCGAACCGGTCTTGATCTGCCCGCAATTGGTGGCGACGGCGAGATCAGCGATGGTCGAATCCTCGGTCTCGCCGGAACGATGCGACATGACGGCGGTGTAGCCAGCCTTGTGGGCGGTCTCGACCGCGTCGAGCGTTTCGGTCAGCGAGCCGATCTGGTTGACCTTGACCAGTATCGAATTGGCAACGCCCATGCGGATGCCGTCGCGCAGGCGCGCCGTGTTGGTGACGAAAAGGTCGTCGCCGACCAGCTGCGTTTTCTTGCCGATCAGGTCGGTCAGGTACTTCCAGCCTTCCCAATCATCCTCGGCCAAGCCGTCCTCGATCGAGATGATCGGATAGTCAGCGGCAAGCTTGGCGAGATACTTGGCCTGCGCCTTGGGGTCACGCGTCTTCTTCTCGCCCTCATAGACGTAGTTGCCGTCCTTGAAGAATTCGGTGGCGGCGCAATCGAGGCCGAGCGCGATCTCCTCGCCCGGCTTGAAGCCGGCCTTCTCGATCGACTCCATGATGAAATCGAGCGCCACCGGCGCGCTCTTCAGGTTCGGGGCAAAGCCGCCCTCGTCGCCGACATTTGTATTGTGGCCGGCATCCTTCAGCTTCTTTCGCAGCGTGTGGAAGATTTCAGAGCCCCAGCGCACGCCTTCGCGCAGCGTCGGCGCGCCGACCGGCAGGATCATGAATTCCTGGAAATCGATCGGGTTGTCGGCATGCGCGCCGCCATTGATGATGTTCATCATCGGCACAGGCAGGATGTGCGCCTTGGTGCCGCCGACATAACGGTAGAGCGGCAGGCCGGCGGCATCGGCCGCGGCCTTGGCCACCGCCAGCGAAACGCCCAGAATGGCGTTGGCGCCGAGCCGGCTCTTGTTGGGCGTGCCGTCGAGTTCGATCATCGTCTGGTCGATGTGGATCTGGTTTTCGGCTTCCATGCCGCCGATCGCCTCGAACAGTTCGCCGTTGACCGCCTCCACGGCCTTCAGCACGCCCTTGCCGAGATAGCGGGCCCCGCCGTCGCGAAGCTCGACGGCCTCATGGGCTCCGGTCGAGGCGCCTGACGGCACCGCTGCGCGGCCCATCGAACCGTCTTCGAGCACGACATCGACCTCGACGGTCGGGTTTCCACGGCTGTCCAGGATTTCACGTCCGACAATGTCGATGATGGCGGTCATTGCGATGTCCCCGATTGATCTGACGAAAGGTCGCGCCCGTCTTAGCCAAAGCGACGCAAAAGGCAATCCAGCCATGGCCGAATAGTGCCGCCAGCCCGATTCACGAAGCGCAAATTTCTGTCATCATAAGTCATGCGCCCGCATATCGATTTCGGGTTATGGCTATTGTCGCGCGGGGCGAAACAGGAGGAGTTTCGCCATGTCCGAGTTGAGCGGTATTGTCAGTCTGTTTCTGATCGCGGTCGCGTTGCTGACATCATGCGATAATCAGCAGTCGCCGCCAAAGGCCATTGTTACCTTGCCGGCCTTGAGCATCAGTGAGTGACGTTGGTGCGGAATCAAAAAGGGCCCCGTCGAAACGGGGCCCTTTTTGCATGTGGGGTCAATGCCAGTAGGGCGTGACCTTGTAATACTCATAGGACGCATCGCGCGCCCTCTCACCGTCCGCGCCGGCCAGTTCATTGATCGAATAGGCGGGCGCCGCCTTCAACTGCTCCTTCGAGAACGGCACGACGTAGCCGCCCTTGTCTTCATCATAGTCGAGAGTCGCCCAGGGAATGGCGTGGTACTTCTCGCCGATGCCGAGAAAGCCGCCAAACCCGATCACCGCGAACATGATGCCGTTCGACGTCTTGTCGAGCATGATGTCCTCGATGCTGCCGATGCTCTTGCCCTCGGTGTTGTAGACGGATGTGCCGATGACTCGCGAAGCGGCAATGGCTTCGGTGTGGCCTGTCTGTGTTGTCATGATCTGCTCCTCGTTGTCGTTGAACACTGCTTTGACAATGAGGCGGACGGGCGAAGGTTCCCGACTTTTTAAGCGTCGGACGGTCACTCAGCGAGAATGAAAGTCACCTTCATGTTGACGCGGTAGGCTGAAATCTTGCCGTCCTCGACGACGATTTTCTGATCCTGGATCCAGGCGCCTTCCACGTTCTTCAGGGTTTTCGACGCGCGGGCAATTCCCTTCTCGATGGCGTCCTGAAAACTCTTCTTCGACGACGAGGTAATTTCGGTGACGCGGGCAACAGACATGGCTTTCCTCCTGCCAAGACGCTCATTTGCCGGCCAAGCGTACAACCGGCCCCTGTCCACCACAAGCGGAGGCAGGGGAGCGCCCGCTCAGAGGCCCTTGGCTATCCGGTCGAAGGCCATCAGCCTTTCGAGAAGCGCCGGCATGTCCTTCAGCGGCACCATGTTCGGTCCGTCGGAAGAGGTCGAATTGTCGGGATCCTGATGGGTCTCGATGAAGACGCCGGCAACGCCGACGGCTACGGCCGCGCGAGCCAAGGTTTCGACAAATCGACGCTCGCCGCCTGACGAACCGCCCTGCCCGCCCGGCTGCTGGACCGAATGCGTAGCGTCGAAAATCACCGGAGCGCCGATTTCGGCCATGATCGGCAAGGCCCGCATGTCGGATACCAGCGTGTTGTAGCCGAAGGACGCGCCGCGCTCGGTGGTCAGGACATTGGCATTGCCGGAACCCGTGATCTTGGCGACCACGTTCTTCATGTCCCAGGGCGCAAGGAATTGCCCCTTCTTGACATTGATGACCTTGCCGGTCCTTGCCGCTGCGACCAGCATGTCGGTCTGGCGCGACAGGAAGGCAGGTATCTGCAGCACATCGACATGCGGAGCGACGATCGCGCACTGCTCCTCGGTGTGGACATCGGTCAGCACGGGAAGCGAAAACGCCTTGCGCAGTTCGTCGAAGACGGGAAGCGCGGCATCCATGCCCGCGCCGCGTGTTGCCGACAGCGAGGTGCGGTTGGCCTTGTCGTAACTCGTCTTGTAGACGAGGCCGATGCCGAGCCTGCCGGTCAGTTCCTTCAGCGCGCCGGCCATGTCGAAGGCGTGCTGGCGCGATTCGAACTGACACGGGCCGGCGATCAGCGCCAAGGCCGCATTGTTGTCGAAGACGACATTGCCGACCGTTACCGACGAATTGGGCGTCGTCGAAGTGGACGCTTGGGGCTTGCTCATGGGATCTCCCGGAAGATGAAAGCCGCGCCCTGTCCGGATGCGGGCTGCACGACAATGTCAGAGCCAGCTATATCGTGCTGGATGGCATTGGCTGCAAGCAGGCTCGATGTGGCATCGGCGCTGAGGACCCCGAAGACGACCGCCGCGAAGCGGAGCTTCGTCGGTGAACCGGCCGAAACACCAAAGCGCGCGGTGAAAGACACGGGATCGAGCACGCTCAGCGTTGCATTTGGCAAATGAAACGCTGAGCCCACGCCGGCAGCGGGATTCCCCAACGCCACGGAAATCAGCCGCGACTGTTCGGCAGGGTGGTCGCTGATCGCCACCACTTCCATGATGCCTGTCGCGCCATTGGCGTGGGCCTGCAAAGCCGCGCGGTCCACATCAGGCGCATTGATGCGCTGGCAGGCAAAAAGAAACGCATCGGTTGTGTCATTGGCCGAGGCGAAGGCCAGCTTGAATGACGCCTCGTCGCTTTTGCCCGATGTATCGGTGAAAGCGCGTGAAAAGCTCAGCGTGCCTCCCGCCGACAGGCCGGCCTCGACATAGCGCGCATGGTCGGCATCGGCGTTATCGGTTCCCAGCACCACCGCGGAAAATCCCTCATCGCCGCGGCTTTCGCGGTAGAGGCGGTCGCGCGCGACGAAGACATTGCCCTCGACAGCGGCCTTGATCGTGGCCTGTTCGCTGCCAATCGCGAGCGGCTCCAGATAGGTGCCGTCGGCGAGGAAAACGCAGCAGTTTTCCGTTCCAAAGGGATGGATGCCGGTCGGGGCGACGACGAAGCCGAGCGAAGTGAGCCGGGAACGCGCCACATCGAGGTTCTGCGTCGGCAGCACCAGATGATCGAGCGGATGAATGCCGGCTGCTGTTGTTCGGGTCATGCAGGCGGGCATGTGCATCATTCCCCAAAACGGTTCAAGGTCTTCTTCTCATCCGCCGCCGCGGGATCTGACGCAGCGGCATCCCCCGCGCGGGGACATAACCCGCTGGCTTGAGTGCATGGCGTTGAGGTCGGCAAATCAGGTCGTCGTCCTGACCGAGACATTTGGCAGGGACGTGTACGGCTATCTGATAGGGCATCGACAACGGCGCCCCGCTGGAGCAGGCGCTGGATCAGCTGCCGGCCACGACATCGGCGGAATAGCGCAGCTCGCGCAAGGGTTTGACCTTGCTGGTGGTCCGCGCATAGAGCGGATGCGCCTTGTAAGCGGCCAGCGCCGCGTCATTGGCGAACTCGGCGTAGACGACGACATCGACTTCATCCGACAACGGGTCGACCTTGGTGTTCAAAGTGACCTCGAAGAGGCTGGAATGAGGAATGTCGCCAAGCGCCAAAAGCCCGCTGCGCACAGCCTCCACATCCTCCTTGCGCCTGGCGCTGAAGAAAACGATATGCCGGATCAATTCCGCCTCCTCGATCTGAATGCCGGGTCTTTAGTGACGGCGGTCCCCTCGCGTCAACCGTTCATGACGCCACGCGTCCTTGCGACGCGCCCGCTCGGCGCCGTACCGCATCTCGCGATGACCAACGCCTGGTATCTTCGGAAGGGACGTCCAGGTCGGGAGGGGCTGCTCAGGCCTTGCCGGTGACGTAACGAACGATATGGGAGAGTTCCCTGACCGACATGTCGAGATACCGGCCCTGATTGTACAGGCCATCCCAGATCAGGAAGAATGCGACGGCGGCAATGACGATTACATAGCGCATGGCTAAAGCTATCGCACAGGCATGGCGGCGGCCATAGCCGTTTTTGAATTCGGGCAGCAACTCGACGCGAGGGAGCAGATACCAAGCGCCACGTGGCACAGCCCAGCCAATGGCCTGCCTCTTGAAGTTCCCCCTCATGACGTGGAAGATTGTGACAGGCATTCGCTGGGAAGCGCTGAAGCTTTGGCTAACAGGCGCGCGCTTTCGTTCGAGCCCGCCTCGCGCCGAACCCATGAGATACCGGGACCAGGCAAGGGCGTTCGAACCTGGCGAATGATCCAACAGAATCGTGGCCCGGCAATTTGCGCCAGAACCACGGAAATCCAGGGGTGTGAAATGGCACATGGGGAACATCACAGCGCAGCGCTGAGCGAAGCGGTCAGGCTCGACGAATTCAATTTCGCCGAGATCGTCAAGGGCCTGCCGGCCAAGGCGCGCATGGTGCTGTCGGCGGCGATGAACCTGCCGCGCGGTTCCCTCAAGGTCAGGATGCCGGACGGCCGCGCCGTTCTGGTCGGCGGCAAGGCGCCCGGCCCCGACGCCGAGCTGGTGCTGAAGAATTGGCGGCTGCCAGGCCGCGCCTTTTCCGGCGGCACGATCGGTGTTGCCGAATCCTATATGGACGGCGATTGGGAAAGCCCGGACGTGACCAGCTTCCTGGAATTGTTCGTGGTCAATTCGGTGATCGGCGAACGCGTCGCCGGCGGCGCCAGCTGGCTCATCAACACCGTCCAGCGCATCCGCCACTGGTTCAACGAGAACACGCACACCGGTTCTAAGCGCAATATCTCGGCGCATTATGATCTCGGCAACGCCTTCTACAAGGAGTGGCTCGATCCGAGCATGACCTATTCCTCGGCGCTCTACGCCAACGGTGCCAATGATCTGGAAAGCGCCCAGGCCGCCAAATACCGGGCACTGGCCAGGGATACGGGTATCGGCGGAAAGGATCATGTGCTGGAGATCGGCTGCGGCTGGGGCGGCTTTGCCGAATTCGCGGCACGCGAAATCGGCTGCCGCGTTACGGGACTGACGATCAGCCGCGAACAGCACGACTTCGCCAAGGCACGCATCGCCAAGGCCGGGCTCGCCGACAAGGTCGACATCAAGCTGCAGGATTACCGGGACGAAACGGGAACTTACGACCGCATCGCGTCTATCGAGATGTTCGAGGCGGTCGGCGAAAAATACTGGCCGGTGTTCTTCTCGAAGATGAAAGCTTGCCTGAAGCCCGGCGGCACCGCGGGTCTGCAGATCATCACCATCAACGAAGCCGCCTACGACACCTATCGCGCCAGGCCGGATTTCATCCAGCGCTACGTATTTCCCGGCGGCATGCTGCCGACACCGTCGATCCTGAAGGCGCTCGGCAAGGATCATGGCCTTGCGCATCTGCGTGAGCGCGTTTTCCCAGACGACTATGCGCGCACGCTCGCCGAATGGCGACATCGTTTCTGGGCGTCGTGGGAGAAGATCGTACCGCTCGGCTTCGACGATCGCTTCAAGAAGCTTTGGGAATTCTACCTGCACTATTGCGAAGCCGGCTTCCGCGCCAGCTATATCGACGTGCGCCAGGTGGTCTACAAGGCCTAGGTCGATCTGCCTGTGGGCCGCCTTCCCCGCGTCGAACTCGCGGGTTAAGCCAAAGCGCCAATCGCGGCGTCTTGATGCGACGTGATGAAACCGCGATCGCGCGTCGGCCGTTCTCACTCATCCGACGCCCCGCGCCAAGATTACGCCGAGCGCCTCTGACCATTGGAGGCTTCCATGAAGCGAACACTTACCGCCATTGCCATCCTGCTTGCCGCCATGTCCGCTGCCGATGCACGGCGCATAACCCCACCGACTGTCATGAACGATCCGCTGGGTGTCAGCATCAGCCCGACCATAACGCCTGGTGCCGGCGATCTCATCGACAACACACCAACCTCGACCATCCACGAGGTGCATGCTCCGGCCGGGATGACGCCCTTGACCGTGCCCAGTGATCCGACCGGCACGTCGCTCGAGCCGACGCAGCCAGTCAGCCCGCAAGCCCCCGCGACGGCACTGCCGCTGACGCCCGAAAACTGAGGGCCGCGCTATGCGCACCAGCCGGGGCAATCGCAGGAAACGAGGCAAATCCGGAACCGGTGAAAAAGATCCGGAATTGCCTTCAATCGAGGAGATGGAGCGGTTCGGCTTTTCCGTGAACCGAACCGCTCTGGACGACCCGGATCATAGCAGGATGCGGTATTTCGCAAAACCGGCTTCGCCCTCGCCCGCCGGTTCGATCTTCAGCGCCTTCACTTGGGCGATGAAGTCCTTTGCCTTGACGCCCGTCTCGAACACGACGCTGGTTCCCGGCAGCGGCGCGAACGACCAGTTGCCGTCGGCCGACGGGTTGATCGTGCCCTGGCTCACAATGTAGCGAACGATGACATCGCGGTTGGTGTCCGGCGCCTCGTAGATGATCTTCGAGGCATTGATGTCGGGAAAATTACCACCGCCGCCGGCGCGGTAATTGTTGGTCGCGACGACGAATTTCTGATTGGGATCAATCGGTTTTCCGTCGAACATCAAGTCGACGATGCGATTGGCGCCGGCATTCGCCACGCCGCCCTTGACATCATATTTCGGCGGCCGCGACAGATCGATCTTGTAGGAGACGCCATCGATGACGTCGAAATTGTAGGACGGGAAATCGGTGTTGATGAGCGTCTGGTCGGGCTTCCCTGCCTCGATCCTGTTGAAGATGCCGGCCGACATTTCCAGCCATTCCTTGACCTGCGCGCCGGTGATTTGGACGGCGCGCACGGTGTTGGGATAGAGATAAAGGTCGGCGACGTTCTTGATGGCGATATCGCCGGCAGGCACGTCGGTGTAGTAGTCGGCGCCATTGCGCCCGCCCGCCTTGAAGGGAGCGGCGGCCGACAGCAGCGGCACATCCTTCCACTGCGTGCTCTTGAGTATGTCCTTCAAGTACCAGGTCTGCGCCTGGCTGACGACCTGCACCGACGGATCGTCGGCGACCAGCGCGAAATAGGAATAGAGCGGCGCTGAGGTCTTGCCGACCGGACGGCGCACATAGGCCAGGGTCGCCTGGTGGTCCTGCTCGAGCGCGGCGATGATGCGCTTGTCGTCGGGGACAGTCGGCTTGTTCTTGTTGTCGACGCGCTCGAAGATCGGCCGCGCCTCGGAGGTCGCGGACACGACCTTCCATTTCGATCCGTCACGCTCCAGCATGAGGTCGATCAGACCCATATGCGAGCCCCAGAAACCGCCCATCACGGCCGGCTTGCCCCGCAGGGTGCCTTTTTGCGTATCGACGCCTTCGAGCGACTGGAAATCCTTCTTGCCGGGGAACACCAGATGCTGGTGACCGGTGAACACGGCATCGACGCCATCGACGCCGGCGACGAAGAAGGAGGCGTTCTCCATCATGTCGCCCTGCTTCACATCGATGCCGGAATGCGAGAGCGCGATGACGATGTCGGCGCCCTCTTCCTTCATCTGCGGCACCCAGGCCATGGCTGCCTCGACGATGTCGCGCGTCTTGACGTTGCCTTCGAGATTCTTGAGGTCCCAGACCATGATCTGCGGCGGCACGAAACCGATAATGCCGATCCTGATCGGCTGTTCGGCGCCCGACCCGTCCCTGATCTTCTTATCGAGGATCACATAGGGCTTGAGGTAGAGCTTGTCGTCACGCGGGTTGGCCGCAAGCTCGGTGCCGCGGATCAGATTGGCGCAGACGAAGGGAAAATTGGCGCCGGCCAGCACCTTGTCCAGGAAAGACAGGCCGTAGTTGAACTCGTGGTTGCCGAGCGTCGAGCATTCGTAGCCGAGCAGGTTCATGCCTTTCATGATCGGATGCAGGTCGCCGTCCTTGAGGCCCTTCTCGTAGGCGATGTAGTCGCCCATCGGGTTGCCCTGCAGCAGGTCGCCATTGTCGATCAGCATCGAGTTGACGGCCTCCTTGCGCACCGCGTCGATCAGGGATGCCGTACGCGACAGGCCCATCGTGTCGTTGGCTTTGTCGGCGTAGTAATCATAGGGCAGCACGTTCACATGGATGTCGGTGGTTTCCATGATCCGAAGATGCGCCTGGTTACCTTGAGCGCGGGCGGAGAAGGGATGAAGCACGATCAGCGCCCCTGTGGCTGCGGCGCCAGCGAGAAAACCGCGGCGGGAGACGGGATGGAGCAGTTGCGACATGTTTTCTCCTGTTCGACTAACTGACGCCCTGCCCCGGAGCGAACTTCGCGCCGAAATAGGCTCAAGTCCACTCAAGAAGTCGCGTGCGTCCGGACATCAGTCCATCAGCTGGAGATGACGCGCGGATGAAAGGAACCGTGAAGAAAAGTCAGGTCTTGTCGTCGTCGCCCTGGGTGATCAGCCGGGCGCTGCGCTGGCCCGTGACGTAGATCCATAGCCAGCTCAGGGAAACCGCAAGCCGGTTGCGGAAACCGATCAGGAAATAGATGTGCGCGATGCCCCACAGCCACCAGGCGAGCCAGCCCGTGAGCTTGATCCAGCCGAAATCGATCGCGGCGGCGCGTTTGCCGATCGTCGCTAGGTCGCCGGCGTGCTTGTAGTGGAAGGGACGTGCCGTCGTATCGCCGGCAAGCCTGGCCTTGACGGTGGCCGCGACATGTCGGCCCTCCTGCTTGGCGGAAGGCGCCACGCCAGGCACCGGCCGTCCATCTGGCCTCAGCACAAGGGCGGCATCGCCGATGACAAAAATCTCCGGGCTGCCGGGAACGCTGAGGTCAGGCTCGACGAGCACCCTGCCCGCGCGGTCCGCCTTCGCGCCCAGCCATTCGGCGGCGGGTGAAGCGGCAACGCCGGCCGCCCACAGGATCGTTCGGGCTGCCAGCTGCTTGTCGCCAAACACAACGCTCTCGGCGTCGCAGCGCGTGACGGCGCGGCCGAGCTCAACCGTCACACGAAGACGTTCCAGCGCCTTGCTGGCGTAACCGGACAGTTTCGGCGCGAAATTGGCAAGGATGCGGTCGCCGGCCTCGATCAGCACCACGCGGGCTTGCCGCGTATCGATATTGCGGAATTCGCCGCGCAGCGTGTCGTGCGCCAGTTCGGCGATGGTACCTGCCAGTTCCACGCCGGTCGGGCCCCCGCCGACGATGGCGATCGTCAGCAGCGCCTGGCGCTTGGCGGGATCGGTTTCGCGTTCGGCCTGCTCGAAGGCCAGGAGAATGCGCCGCCGAATGGTGGTCGCATCCTCCAGCGTCTTCAAACCCGGCGCAAAAGGCTCCCATTCGTCATGGCCGAAATAGGCGTGCCGCGCGCCGGTGGCCAGCACCAGCGTGTCGTAGGCGACCGCGCTGCCGTCATCGAGCAGCACGCGTTTGCCGGCACGGTCGACGCCGGTGACATTGGCCAGCAGCGTCGTCACGTCCTTGCGCTTGCGCAGGAGGTGGCGGATCGGCCACGCAACCTCGGAGGTTGCCAGCGCGGTCGTCGCGACCTGGTAGAGCAGCGGCTGGAAAAGATGATGGTTGCGCTTGTCGATCATGGTGATGCGCACCGATGCGCCGGCGAGCGCACGGGTGAATTCGAGGCCGCCGAAACCCGCGCCGACGACGACGACATGATGGCTGGGTCGGGTCATCTCGTTCACCCCTGACGGCAGGATCGCCTGCGCTAGATGTAGGTATTTTTGTGCAATGCAGCAACAGAAGGGTGGTGCCCGGGACTCGTCGTCCCATGTCGTGAATGCACAAGATGTATCGTGTCGCGAGGTATAGCGTCATCGAACACGCGATGAGGTGACGCATGGCTAACGATCATGACGACCAGGGTCCGGCACAATATGCCTCGCCGCCCTGCTTCATGCATGAACTCGATCCCGCATTCCAGGCGCCGCTATCCGACTGGGCCGATGTGAGACGCTGGCGCAAAGCCGAGCGCGAGCGTCTCATCGCAGCGCGGCTGGCAGTTTCAGCCGACGCGCGAACGGGAATGTCCCATCGCATCGCCGAAGGGCTCGACGCGATCATCGGCGATATCGCCGGCCGCACGGTCAGCCTTTACTGGCCGTTTCGCGGCGAACCGGACCTGCGGCCGTGGATGGCGGCGATCAATGAACGAGGCGGCCGCACCGCGCTGCCCATCGTGGTGGAGAAAGCGCAACCGCTGATCTTCCGCGCCTACAAACCAGGCGACCGGCTGGAGAAAGGCGTCTGGAACATCCCGATCCCGGCCGAGGGCGATCCCGTGCTGCCGGACATCGTCATCTCGCCGATCGTCGGCATCGATCCGACGAACTATCGCCTGGGCTATGGCGGCGGCTTCTTCGACCGCACGCTGGCCGCCATGCCGTTCAAGCCACTGGTCATCGGAGTCGGCTACGAACTGCAGCGCATCGCGACCATCTATCCGCAGCCGCACGACATTCCGATGGACCGGATTGTCACGGAAGCCAGCCAGATGTGTTGAGATTCAGGTCAGCCGCGCCGAGAATGGCTGAGGGTCCGAGAACCGGAACGGAGCGGAAATTTTGGTTCGTGGATGCCGGAAGCGCGGGACCTTGCCGTTCGCAGGCCGGCGTCACCTGAATATCAATGCCATCTAAGCCATTTCCGGCTTCATCCCCATGGCGGTGCGGTCGACGATCTCACGCAAGGCAAAGGACGAGTTGATCTTGGTGACATGCGGCATGGCCGACAGCCATTCCTTGTGGATGCGCTCATAATCGACAAGGTCCTTTGCCGCGATGCGCAGGATGTAATCGTATTCGCCCGACATCAGGTGGCATGACAGCACGTTGGGGCACCGCTTGATCGCCGCCTCGAAATCCGACAGCGTTTTCTCGAACTGGCCCGATAGCGATATATGCACTATCGCCGTCATCTGGTGACCGAGTGCCGCATTGGAAAGCCGGGCGTGGTAGCCGCGGATGGTGCCGGATTTTTCCAGGTTGTCGAGCCGGCGCGAGCAGGCCGATTGCGACAGGCCAACCTTCTCGGCGAGCGCCGCGTTGGGTATCCTGCCATCCTTCTGCAATGTCTCGAGAATGGCGATATCGATCCTGTCGAGCGGCATTTTTCGTGAATCCTGCGAATATCCTGCCATTTTGCGCAACAATTATCGAAACCTGCCTGTCCGCGCAAGCGCATTCGCAAACACTTGCGCGCCGATTCGTGGTTCACTCAGACGATACAGGGAGTGAGCCCAAAAGGGCCCGGATCAGGAGAAGACAATGCGCGTCGGCTGCCCCAAGGAAATCAAGAACCACGAATACCGTGTCGGCCTCACGCCCGGCTCGGTCCGCGAATATGTGGCGCACGGCCACGAAGTGCTGGTCGAGGCCGGTGCCGGTGCCGGCATTGGCGCCGATGACAACGCCTATCGAGCCGCCGGCGCCACCATCGCCAAGACCGCAGCCGACGTGTTCGCAAAGTCGGACATGATCGTCAAGGTCAAGGAGCCGCAGCCCAATGAATGGGTGCAGCTGCGCGACGGCCAGATCCTGTACACCTATCTTCACCTGGCTCCGGATCCGGAGCAGACCAAGGGCCTGCTCGCTTCCGGCGTCACGGCGATAGCCTACGAAACCGTGACCGACGATCGTGGCGGCCTGCCGCTGCTCGCGCCGATGTCCGAAGTCGCCGGTCGCCTGTCGATCCAGGCCGGCGCCACGGCGCTGCAGAAGGCCAATGGCGGCCGTGGCATACTGCTTGGCGGCGTGCCCGGCGTGCTGCCGGGCAAGGTCACCGTGCTCGGCGGTGGCGTCGTCGGCTTGCATGCCGCCCGCATGGCTGCCGGCCTTGGCGCCGACGTCACCATCATCGACCGGTCGATCCCGCGGCTACGCCAGCTCGACGACCTTTTCGCCGGCCGCGTGCACACCCGCTATTCGACCGTCGAGGCGCTCGAGGAAGAATGCTTCTCGGCCGACATCGTCGTCGGCGCCGTGCTGATCCCGGGCGCCGCGGCACCGAAGCTCGTCACCCGCGAAATGCTGTCGGGCATGAAGAAGGGCTCGGTGCTGGTCGACGTCGCCATCGACCAGGGCGGCTGCTTCGAGACCTCGCATGCGACGACTCACGCCGAGCCGACCTACGAGGTTGACGGCGTTATCCATTACTGCGTCGCCAACATGCCAGGTGCCGTGCCGGTCACCTCGGCCCATGCGCTGAACAATGCGACGCTGCACTACGGCCTGCAGCTCGCCGACAAGGGCCTGAAAGCGCTGGTCGACGACCATCATTTGCGCAACGGCCTCAACGTCCACAAGGGCAAGATCACCAACCGGGCGGTCGCCGAGGCGCTCGGCTACGAACTGGCCGAGCCGAAGGCCGTTCTGGCCGCCTGATACACCCAGAAAAAGTCAACTTACGGATTGTTGCCCGCCGGTTCTCTCCGGCGGGCTTTTTGCTGGCCCATCCAGGCCGATAAGCCCGATTACCCGGCAGATCGGTGTCCGCTGCAGAGGCAGGTTGCCCGAGACTGTTGCATTTTTGTCATACCCAAATTGACAGACTCCCTGTTAGGAACAGCCCGGGTTTATTATTAGGGGTACGGGCTATGCTTACTCGCGTTTCCGCGAAATCTTTTCTCCTCGGTGCTGTTTCTGTCGTGGCGCTAATGTCCGCGGCCCACGCGGCAGACGTTGTACAGCCGGTCGAGGCAAGCGGCTTCAACTGGAGCGGCGCCTATATCGGCATCGGCGGCGGCTTTGGCGCGACCGTGCACAAGGTCAGCGCTCCGGGTGCAAGCTTCAACGGCATCGGTGGGAACGGCGTGTTCGGCGAACTGACCGCCGGCTATGACTACATGGTCAACGAGCGTTTCCTGCTCGGCGGTTTCATCGATGCCAACTACGGCAATATCGGCCCTTCGCTGAGCGTTCCAGGTGCCGATATCGACCTCACGAATTCCTACGGCTTCGACGTCGGCCTGCGCGCCGGCTATCTCCTCAATCCGAGCACGCTCGGCTATGTGCTCGGCGGCTACAGCTGGCAGCATTTCAAGCTGGACGGGTCTGGCGACGCCGATGGGCTCGATTTCACCGAGAATCGCGGCGGCTATGTTCTTGGCGTCGGCATGGAAACCGTGCTGCGCGGCAACTGGACGCTCAAGACCGAATATCGTTATGCCGACTACGGCGACAAGTCGGTTCTTGACTTCGGCGCCGGCTCGCTGAACGTGGAGCCGTCAACGCACACGTTCCATGTTGCTGCCAACTATCGCTTTGGCGCTCAGAATGGCGGCGGCGCTTCTTTCGTGGCTCCAGCCTACAACTGGACCGGCTTCTACGTTGGTGGCGCGCTTGGCGCCGGCACAATGGTGCATGATCTGACTCTCGGCGGCGCACTTGAGCTGAATGGCATCGGGGGCGAAGGTGTCTTCGGTGAAGGCAGCATCGGCTACGACCATGATTTCGGCACCTGGGTCGCGGGTGTCCAGCTTGACGGTCGCTACTCAGGCATCCGGACCAAGCTCGATATTTTTGGCGGATCGATCAAGGGTGACGCCGACTATGGATTCGATGCGCTCGCCCGAGTCGGCGCCAAGGTCAATGAGTCGACGCTTGCCTATGTGATCGGGGGCTATAGCTGGCAGCACTTCAACCTCCATGCATCTGCACCTGGCGGCCCCAGCGGCGATATCTATGACTGGGGTTCCAGTGGCTTCTCGGTTGGCGGTGGTCTTGAAACGGCCGTTTCCAACAATATGACCGTTGGCCTCGAATACCGCTATTCGCAGTATGCGAAGGAAGATTTCGGCTCCGACGGCATCTTGGAAGATACCCCTTCGTTCCAGACCGTGCGTCTGGGCTTGAAGTACAAGTTCAACTAAAAGGCCCTCCAGGCAATAGTTGCAGCCCGTCGGCCCAGCCGGCGGGCTTTTTCTTTGCGTTGAAGACTTTCGTGCTGAACAGCAACAAAAAAGCGGAGCCAAAGCCCCGCTTCCTCGATATCGGGATTGCCGCCGGTTCATCCGCGGTCGGCCAATCCATCGACAATCGCTTTCTATCGTATCTATGCGACGGGAGTACGACAGAGCTTTCTGCCGGTCCGCGCGGTTCAGGCCCGTTCGATCCGGCATTGATAGCAGTTGTTGCGCGCCGAGCGGACATGCACATAGGCAATATCGTCGCGCTCGAACAAGGTCTCGGCCCTTGCGGCAATCGCCCCGGTCGGGGTCACAGCGCCGCTGCCGTAGACGATGCGGTCGTCCCTACCATAGCCGCGCACGATGTAGTCCGGACTTTCGAGGATTTCGGGTAGCGCATTTGTCTCGGCCGCGCGCTCGCAGTCTTCCGCATGCAGGAAGATCGGGCCGGTCTCGGCATAGGGTTGAAGACGCGGGAAAGGCCGGAAAGCCAGGACAAGATAGGCGTCGCCGGCTGCGATGTTCTTGAGACAGTGCCTGCAAGGTACGCCATCGCCGTCGGAGATGTTCCGCTCTGGCGTGTGGCCGTAAGCATCGGGTCCACCACGCTGCAGGGCTCTGACATGTTCGGTGGATAGCGCCTTGAACTGAATGGTCATCATGTAGATCTCCGGCTCGTCGACCGGAAATTATGGGCTCTGGCCGATGCGTCCCACCCGATTCTTGCCAAGGATCGAGGGACCGATCCGATGTCTGCGATCGATCCCTCATGCCAACAACACTGATCGCGCCAGATCCATGAGATAAGCCGGCCAGATAAAGCCAGCGAAACCCCGAATCAGCGGATGAAATCGTCGAAGCGCCGCAACGTCACCCTGCGATTCTGCCAGTTTTCGTTCTGCGTCGGCACGAGCAGGAACTCCTCGCCGTAGCCGACGGTCTCAAGGGCATAGCCGGGCACGCCGAATTCGCGCACCAGCGTGCGCTTCAGCGAGGCGGCGCGCTGTTCGGACAGTACCTGGTTCGACTGAAAGGATCCGACGGCATCGGTATGCCCCTCGATCAGCACGCGCGCACCGGGATCGCGGCGCAGGATGCGCCGGAGCGCATTGGCGATAGTCTCGATCTTGTCGTATTGCGAGCCGGAAATCGCTGCCGAGCCGAATGCGAAATTGATCGACTGGATGTCGATCGAGCGCGCCATGCGGCGCAGATCCGGCCGGCGCTTGAATTCGCGGATGGTGACGCGCTCGTTCGGCCGCAGCTTCACCCGGGGCGCCGCCTCCAGCTTGCGCTCGATCGTGGCGGCGGAAGGCGTCGTCGCCTGGGCGGCGGCAAGGCTCGGCATGGCAATCGCAGCGATCAGCGCGGCGGCCAGTGTACGGCGTGTCAGCATATCTTTTCTCCTTCGGCATCTGCCGCATTGACGATGCGGGCAACATGCCAAAGGCAGGCTGAAGCGCCGATGAACGAAAGGTTCAGATTCCCGGTGGCGTTACGGCCGCATGACGCTGGCCGAACGCTCGGCGAAAGGCAACGGGTGCACGACCTCTTTCTTCTGCGCGACCGGCCTGAAACCGAGCTTCTGGTAAAGTGGGAGTGCCGCCGGGTGGTCAAGCGTACAGGTTTGGACCGTCACCCGTTTCGGCCCATATGCCCACGCGGCCGCAATCGCCGAACCCAGGAACCAGCGGCCGAGGCCCTGCCCGGTGGCATGTTCCATCATGCCGAAATAGGCAAGTTCGACTTCCTCCGGCAAATGCGGCTTGATGTCGAAGAAACCCGCCGGCGCGCCGTCGAGATAAAGCACCCTGATGTCGCGATCCTCACGGTGGATGCCGGCCGAAAGTTCATCGTCATTCAGCCTGAGAACATTCACCCAGTGCCATTTGCGTCCAACCCGGTCCATCAGGTAGCGATAAAAATGCAAGGGAATGTCCCTGGTCTTCAATAGCGCAACCTGCCGGTTGTAGGGCACTGGCGGCGAGACGGCAGGAGGGGCATGCATTTCTAGAAAAGTCACCGTGACTTCAATATCCTGCAGCACGCCGTTTTCCATCGCGTTCATTCCTTGCCAGTTTTCGCTGGGCCGGTCTTCGCGGGGCCAGTTGCGACAGGTGTGTCGGAGAGCCCGCCCCACTCGGTCCATGAGCCGTCATAGAGCCTGTTGTCGGTGTGGCCAAGCGTCTCCAGGGCGAGCGTAATCACCGCTGCGGTGACACCGGAGCCGCAAGACGTGACGATGGGCTTCGACAGGTCAATGCCGGCATCCTCGATCACCTTGCGCAAACGGTCCTTCGACAGCAGCGAACCATTCTCCGACAGTGCGGAATACGGCACATTGCGCGCACCCGGCATATGGCCTGAACGGACGCCGGCACGGGGTTCGGGCTCCGCACCGGTGAAGCGGCCGGGTCCACGGGCATCGGCAATCTGGCTGGCGCCGGTTTCGACGATCCGGCGCATGTCCGCGAGGCTGGCGACGCGACCGGGGTCGAAATCGGCGTGGAACACACTCGGCGCGATCCTTGTCGGCTCGGCCGTGACGGGCCGCCCGGCCGCCTTCCAACCGTCGAAGCCGCCGTCGAGAATGTAGACCTGGAAAACACCCATGATGCGGAACATCCACCATGCCCGGGGTGCCGAGAAGAACCCCGGACCGTCATAAATGACGATGGTGTCGTCGGCCGAGACGCCCATCGCTCCGACATATTGCGCGAAATGCCGAGGCGACGGCAGCGTATGCGGCAAGGCGGCGTCAGGATCCGAAACCGCATCCTGGTCCAGAAAGCGGGCGCCGGGGATGTGGGCGGCTTCATACTCGGCACGCGCGTCACGCTTCTGCGCCGGCAAGTACCAGGATGCGTCCACGATTGTCAGGCCGGGCTCGCCCAGGCGTCCCTGCAGCCAGTCCGCATCGACGATAAAAGGACTGTCTTCTGCCATTTTTGGTTCTCCCGGGTAAGGCAAAGGGTTACGTGTCAGACGGCCGGCATCGGGCCGAAGCGGATGCGGAAGCGCCTGTTCTCACGGCCTTTCTTTTCGATCTTGCCAATGTGGATTTCGCCGATTTCGCGCGTGCTTTTCACATGCGTGCCGCCGCAAGGCTGGCTGTCGACCGTGCCATTCTCACCGATGCAGACCAGGCGGATCTTGCCGGTGCCGACCGGCGGCCGGACGTTCTTGGACTTCACCAGGCCGGGATTCGCGGCGAGTTCCTCGTCGCTGATCAGCCTGGTGAAAATCGGATGATCGGCCCGCACCAGATCCATCAGCCTCGCGGTCACCTCTTCCCTGGTGAAGCTGGCGTCCGGAATGTCGAAATCGACACGGCTGTCGTCCTCGGAAACCGCGGCACCCGTGATCGGGAACGGGCAAACGACTGTGAGCAGGTGACAGGCCGCGTGCATGCGCATCAACAGGTGCCGGCGTTCCCAGTCGATGACGAGTTTGACCTTCTCGCCAGCCGCCGGGGCCGCCTGCTCGGGCGCCGGCACATGGATTATCTCGTCCTTGGTCTCACCCGTGATGGTGGCTGCGATGGCGATGCGACTGCCATCGGCACGCTCGAGATAGCCGGTGTCTCCCGGCTGGCCGCCCGAGGTGGCGTAGAAGATCGTCCGATCGAGAACGATGCCGCCGCGATCGTTGACGGCAACGACAGCCGCATCCGCCGTGCGGAGATAGGCATCGTCGCGAAACAGCGCTTCCGTTTTGTGCGCCATCAAGAGACCTTTTCGAACGGCACCGAAATCTTGCTTTGCAGTTCCATCCAGTTCGGCACGGGAAGGTTCTTCTCGCGTAGGAATTCCGGGTTGAACAGCTTCGACTGGTAGCGCGTGCCGTAATCGCAAAGAATGGTCACGATGGTATGGCCGGGGCCTAATTCCCTGGCCAGCCGGATCGCGCCGGCAATGTTGATGCCGGTCGAGCCACCGACGCAAAGACCTTCTTCCTGAATGAGATCGAAGACGATCGGCAGTGCGTCCTCGTCCTTGACCTGAAAGGAGAAGTCCGGCGTGAACCCTTCGAGATTGGCGGTAATGCGCCCCTGCCCGATGCCCTCGGTGATCGAGCTGCCCTCCGATTTCAATTCGCCGCTGGTGTAGAAACTGTAGAGCGCGGCGCCCAGTGGATCAGCGAGCGCTATCTTCACATCCTTGCTCTTGGCCTTCAGCCCGAAGGCAACACCGGCAAGCGTTCCACCGGAGCCCACCGCCGAGACGAAACCATCGACCTTGCCGCCGGTCTGGGCCCAGATTTCCTGCGCCGTGGTGCGGATATGGCCGTCGCGGTTGGCGACATTGTCGAACTGGTTGGCCCATATGGCGCCGTTCGGCTCGCTCCTGGCCATCTGCTCGGCCAGCCGTCCCGACAGTTTCACGTAGTTGTTGGGGTTCTTGTAGGGCACGGCCGGCACCTCGATCAGCTCGGCGCCGAGCAAGCGGATCGTGTCCTTCTTTTCCTGGCTCTGCGTATCCGGGATGACGATGACGGTGCGATAGCCAAGCGCCTTGGCGACCAGCGTCAGGCCGATGCCGGTATTGCCGGCCGTGCCCTCGACGATGACACCGCCCGGCTTCAACAGGCCGCGCTGTTCGGCGTCACGGATGATGAACAGGCCGGCGCGATCCTTGACCGATTGCCCAGGATTCATGAATTCGGCCTTGCCCAGGATTTCGCAGCCGGTTTCTTCGGAAGCCTTGTTGAGGCGGATCAGAGGCGTGTTGCCGATCGCGTCGATCACAGAACGGGGCATTCAGGATTCCTTGTGTGCGTGCGCCGAAACCCTAGAAACCCGAAGCTTCGGTTTCAAGGCAAGAATTTGCCTGGTCCAGTCGCATTTCCGGCTCTGCGGTGTATCTGCATCCCCTAGACCGGGCTCGATGTCGTACAGTTCATTTGCACCCGACGTCGAGAAGCACTCTTTTCATTCGA
Organism: Mesorhizobium loti; assembly: GCF_013170705.1. NCBI lineage: Bacteria > Pseudomonadati > Pseudomonadota > Alphaproteobacteria > Hyphomicrobiales > Phyllobacteriaceae > Mesorhizobium > Mesorhizobium loti. Next base: position 4,709,099 of record NZ_CP033334.1, read on the forward strand.
TTTCCTGACCGCTAGAGCAAGGCACCAACAAACTCGGCAGGGCGCAGCATGACACTCTATCGGGCCGATCCGAAACATGGCGTTGCCTGGGTCACGGGCGGCTCGAGCGGCATTGGCCGCTCGCTGGCCAGGGATCTGGCGTCCCAGGGCTACGCGGTGGCGGTAACCGCGCTGGACGACGATCCGATCGACACGCTCATTGTCGAGACAGCGCAGATGCCGGGCAGCGTCACCGCTTTTCCCTGTGACGTGACCGACGAACCGCGCATGGCAAGGACGGTCGCCGCGATCGAGAAGGAGCTCGGCCCGATCGTGCTCGCCGTCTTCAATGCCGGAAACTACATCGCGACGCCCGGAGAGGCTCTTGTCGTCAAGGACTTTCGCAAGTCCTTCGAGGTCAATTATTTCGGCATCATCAACGGGCTGGTGCCGGTCGTGGAACATATGCGCGTGCGATCACGCGGCCATGTCGTGCTGGTTGGATCGGTCACCGCCTATTTCGGCTGGCCGACCACCGCCGCCTATGGCGGCACCAAGGCGGCGATCAACATCCTGGCAGAGTCCCTGAAGTACGATTTCGACAAGATGAACATCCGCGTCCAGGTGATAAACCCCGGTTTTGTCGACACGCCGCTGACTGAAAAGAACATGTTGCCAATGCCGGGCCTGATGCCAGTCAGCCGAGCGACGCGCCGCATGGTGAAGGCAATCAAATCCGGTGGCTTCGAAGTCACCTTTCCGTACCGCACGAGCTGGCCGCTGAAGTTTCTTGCCCTGTTGCCCCGACCCGTGTGCCGATGGGTGATCAGCTTGACGACAAGCTGGAAGGCAAGGCCACTGAACTACGACCGCAAACTGCCGAACGAATAGGATGCCCACAGGATTGGTGGTTTGGCTGCCTGGGCGGCCGTTGCCTGTTCATGGCCACCGCCATAGGCTTGTTGTTGTTGCGTGGAGTCTGCAATGGGGCGACGGATCGTGCTTGCTGTGCTGGGCCTGATCGCCGTCCTTGCACTGGCCATCGTCCTTGGCCCACGCGTTCCCGTAGACACCACGATCCGCTTCGATCCTTCCGCCATCGGCGACGATCCGCAGGCCTATGTGGCGAAGGTGGAAGCCGCCGCGCCCGGTATCCGCGACGGGCTGGAGAAGGAGATCGTCTGGGCCAACCCGATGGTGCATGCCAAGACGCCGCTGTCGATCGTCTATATCCACGGTTTTTCCGCTTCCAAAGGCGAAGTCCGCCCCCTGCCCGACGAGGTGGCGGACCAGCTCGACGCCAACCTCTTCTACACCCGCCTTACCGGTCACGGACAGGACGGCGCGGCGATGACGCAGGGCAGTGTCAATGCCTGGATCAACGACTATGAGGAGGCGCTCGCCATCGGCCGGGCGATCGGCGACAAGGTGATCGTCATCTCGACCTCGACCGGCGGCTCGCTGGCGGCGTGGGCGGCAACACAGCCCGGTGCGTCGGATGGCGTGGCGGCCATTGCATTCATCTCGCCCAATTTCGGCGTGAAGGCATCAGGCGCCGAGATCCTGACCATGCCTTGGGGTAAGCAGATCGCCGAACTCGTCATCGGCAAGGAACGCAGTTTCGTGCCGCGCAACGCTCTGCACGAGAAATTCTGGACCACCAAATATCCGGTTGCCGCGACGCTGCCGATGCAGGCGCTGACTGAACTTGCCTATGGAGCGCCGGTGGAGAAAGCTGATATCCCTGCCCTGTTCATCTTCTCGGATTCGGACAGGGTGGTGCGGCCTGACCGCACCCGCGAAATCGCCGGCCGCTGGGGCGCGCCGCACGAGCTGGTTCCGCTCGACGATACCGGCGACCCAGATAACCATGTCATCGCCGGCGACGCGCTGTCGCCATCGACCACGGCCTTCCTGGCGCAACGGATTACCGTCTGGGTCGAGGCGGTGGCGAAGTAAGGTTCAAAAAACAAGAGGCGGCCGAAGCATCGCTTCAACCGCCCTCTTGTCTATCAGGCAGGCAACCAGCGAACCACCAAGGTTTGACCGGTTACCGCGAGGCGTCGTCAGGCAGCCCGCGCTGCCGGCCGCTTGCCGCCGAAGCGGCGCTTGTTGTTGCCCTTGAAGGGTTTCGCGCCTTCGGGCTTGCGCTCGCCGGCAAACGCCGGCTTGTCGCCGAAGCGCTTCTTGCCGAAGCCGTTGCCCTTGTTCTCGCCGCCCGGCCGCCTGCCGTCGCGGCGACCATTGCGGTCGTTGCGATCATTGGCGGGCTCGAAGCGCTCGTTCTTTTCAGCCGGATTGCGCTGCGGATCGGGGCTGCCGAGATGGTCGGCAACGATCGGCAGCTTGGTGCGGATGATGCGTTCGACCTGGCGCAGCTTGCTGTTTTCCGAAGGATCGCAAAGCGTGATCGCGATGCCATCCATGCCGTTGCGGCCGGTACGGCCGATGCGGTGGACGTAGCTTTCGGCCTCGTCGGGCAGGTCGAAATTCACGACATGGCTGATGCCAGGTACATCGATGCCACGCGCGGCGATGTCGGTCGCGACCAGAATGCGCACCGATCCGTCACGAAAATCGTTCAGCGCCTTCTGACGGGCATTTTGCGACTTGTTGCCATGGATGACGGCGGCCTTGAAGCCATCGCGCTCGAGGTCCTTGGTCACCCGGTCGGCGCCATGCTTGGTGCGCGAAAAGATGATGACGGACCTCATCGCCTCATCGGCGAGCATGGTCGACAGCACCTGGCGCTTCTGCTTGGTGCGGGCGAAGACGACGCCCTGCACGATCTCGGCCGCCGCCGTGCTTTGCGGCGAGACTTCGATGCGGACCGGGTTCTTCAACAGGCCCTTGGCCAGTTCGGCGATCTCGTCCGGCATGGTGGCCGAGAACAGCGCCGTCTGGCGGTCAGGCGCGGTCGCCTTGGCGATGCGCTTGACGTCGTTGATGAAGCCCATGTCGAGCATGCGGTCGCCCTCGTCCAGCACCAGCCATTTGGTGTCGGACAGGATGAGGTCGCCCTCACGCACCAGGTCGGTCAACCGGCCCGGCGTGGCAATGAGGATGTCGACGCCGGGAGCAACCTTCTTCACCTGGCTGAAGCGGGAAACGCCGCCCAACACGAGGGCCGTGGAGACATGCGCGCCCTTGGCGAGGATCTTGATGGTGTCCTCGATCTGCACCGCAAGCTCGCGGGTCGGTGCCAGGATGAGCGCGCGGGTCGTCTTGGCGCGCCGCTTGGTGCCGAGCGCGATGATCTTCGACAGGATCGGCAGCGCAAAGGCCGCGGTCTTGCCGGAGCCTGTCTGCGCGATGCCGAAAATGTCACGGCCTTCCATCTGCGGCGGGATGGCCTGCATCTGGATCGGCTTCGGTTCGGTGAAGCCGGCATTGTGGGTGGCCTTGAGCAGCGCACCGGTAATTCCCAGCGCCGCGAAACCGGAGAGTTCCGCGGATACGTTGCCGGGCAATGTGTTTTCGTTGGTCAAAATAATCTTCTTTCAAGCGGCTTCTCGGCCGCAAACATCAATGGCGGCAGGGCGCAACCTGCCGTCGAAAAATTTGATATGAAACGACAAGGCGGGCGGACGGTGTCGTCCACTCGGCTGCGCTGTCGTGCCCGCAGGCATCATGCCACGGGGCTTTTTCGCCACTTTATGATGTACCGGAAAAAGGGCCGATATACCGGAAAGAGGGAAAACAGACGCAACCAGTCTCATTTGTCGAGAAGGCCGGAATCTCCCGGCCCAAGCGCCTATGGGCTGCATATGGCTGAGTTCGCCCCAGAATGCAAGGGGCGCAATGTTGCAGCGCAGCAAAAACCGACTAGAGAGCGATCGGAAATGTCCGCTCAAACTTCATCCGGCCATTTCCTGGCGCCGTGTTGCACAAATAGAATTTCGATCTGAGTGTCCGCGACCCGATACGCGACCATGTAGGGCGTTCCGGGAATCACCAGTTCACGCGCGCCTTTGATCTCGCCAACCCGTCCGATGAAGGGGTTAGCGGACAACAGCCGGGCGGTCTTTGGATGGATATCATTGACAATCCGGGCACCGGCCCGCGGGTTATGTTGGTTGATGTAGTCGCCGATTGACGCAAGCTCGATCGGATAGTGTCGGGTCCAGACAATTCGCACAGAGGCTCATGCCTGACTGTACCTGTTGAGAACCGTCGCGATTTCTTCCTCATTGGCAAAGTCGCCACGGTCGGCGGCCTCTATTCCCCCCTGAACGCCTGCGACCCACTTTTCCTGCCACGCCAGCGAACGTCCGTGGGAAAGGGCATTCTCGATGATCTGATCGCGTGTCAGCGTCGAGCGCGACGTGAGCATGTCAATCCGGCGGCTCAAATCCTCGGATATTTCTACGTTGTTCTTCATAGGCTTATTCTGCCATATCTGGCGAATGCCTGCCAAGAAGTATGTCGCATGAGGGACCGAGTGATGAAGGATGTGCTGAAGGAACTCGAGCGTCGGCGCGAGATCGCCCGCATGGGCGGTGGCCAGGCCCGCATCGATGCCCAGCACAAGAAGGGCAAGCTGACCGCACGCGAACGCATCGAGGTGTTTCTCGACGAGGGTTCGTTCGAGGAGTTCGACATGTATGTCGAGCATCGCTCGACCGATTTCGGCATGGAGAAGACCAAGATCGCCGGCGACGGCGTCGTCACCGGTTGGGGCACGGTCAACGGCCGTCCGGTCTATCTCTTCGCCAAGGACTTCACCGTGTTCGGCGGCTCGCTGTCGGAAGCCCATGCCGAGAAGGTCATCAAGGTGCAGGAGATGGCGCTGCGCAACCGCGCGCCGATCATTGGTCTCTACGATGCCGGCGGCGCCCGCATCCAGGAGGGTGTGGCAGCCCTCGGCGGCTATGCCGAGATTTTTCAGCGCAACGTGCTGGCCTCCGGCGTCATTCCGCAGATTTCCGTGATCATGGGCCCATGCGCCGGCGGCGACGTCTATTCGCCGGCCATGACCGACTTCATCTTCATGGTGCGCGACACCTCCTACATGTTCGTCACCGGCCCGGATGTGGTGAAGACCGTCACCAACGAGACGGTGACGGCCGAAAGCCTCGGCGGCGCCTCGGTCCACACCACGAAATCCTCGATCGCCGACGGCGCCTATGACAATGATGTCGAGGCACTGCTGCAGATGCGCCGGCTGGTCGATCTTTTGCCCGCTTCGAACACGTCGGAGATTCCCGAGATCGAATGCTACCAGTCGGTGACCGACCATGACCTGTCGCTCGACCGGCTGATCCCCGACAATGCCAACAAGCCCTACGACATCAAGGAACTGATCCTGAAGGTCGCCGACGAGGGCGACTTCTTCGAGATCCAGCAGAATTTCGCCAAGAACATCGTCACCGGCTTCGGCCGTGTCGAGGGCCGCACGGTCGGCTTTGTCGCCAACCAGCCGATGGTGCTGGCGGGCGTGCTCGATTCCGACGCCAGCCGCAAGGCGGCGCGCTTCGTGCGCTTCTGCGATTGTTTTTCGATCCCGATCGTCACCTTCGTCGACGTTCCAGGCTTCCTGCCGGGTACCGCGCAGGAGTATGGCGGGCTGATCAAGCACGGCGCCAAGTTGCTCTTCGCCTATGCCGAGGCGACCGTGCCGAAGATCACCGTCATCACCCGAAAAGCCTATGGCGGCGCCTATGACGTGATGGCCTCAAAACATCTGCGCGGCGACATGAACTATGCCTGGCCAACGGCGCAGATCGCTGTGATGGGCGCCAGGGGCGCGGTGGAAATCATCTACCGCAAGGACATTGGCGACGCCGAAAAGATCGCGGCCCATACAAAGACTTACGAGGATCGCTTCCTGTCGCCCTTCGTCGCCGCCGAGCGCGGTTATGTCGACGAGGTTATCATGCCGCACTCGACCCGCCGCCGTATCGCGCGCGCGCTCAGGATGCTGCGCAACAAGGACATGCAGAACCCCTGGAAGAAGCACGACAACATCCCGCTGTGAAACGGTCTACGGAGGTAGCTGTCGAACAGCTCACTCCTCCTCCGCCGCGCCGAACCCCGCCCCCATCGTGGCGCTGGTAGCGCTTGCCCAGGGCGTCGCATGGTTGTCGATGCGCATCTGGAAAATGAAATAGGTCGGCGAACAGAAGCCGATGCCTTTGACTTTGGCGGCGCCCGGCGTGTCCGGCGGCAGCGACTGGCACATATAATCCTCGCGGCAGAAATGATCGGCCGAACACGCCGGCCGGTTGCCGCGATTGACCGCGCCGCCGAGGCACTGGTCGAAATTGTTGGTCGCCACGCAAGTGTCGAATTTCTTGCCGCCGACCAGCCCACAGATTTCATTCGGCATCGGCTTGCCCTTCTTGAAGGCGGCAAAGTCGCGATCCTTGTCGTCGCAAGCGCGGTAGGCGATGCCGGCCGGCACGCCGATCTTCGGCGGCCGGCAGGTATAGGCGGTGCGCGAAATCCCCGGTGCGAACGCGGCGAACCGGCCTGATATCGTGTAGCGGTCGTTGAAAGGCCGCGACTGGTTGCTGGCGATCGACCCGGTCAGGCAGGGATGGCCGGAGAACATATCTTCGCTCCCCTTGGGCAACAGGCATTGCGCCAGCGTAGTGTGCACGCCAGACGCGGTCGCCAGCGGCGTGCAGACAGTGCCGCCGCCACATTGCCAGGTCGCGCCGAAACGCTTGGCATCCTCGGGCATCAGGCACGGCATCGCCATTTCGGCTGGTGCGTAGTCGACGTCGCCGGTATCAGCCCAGGTGGCTGGCGGCGCAAAGGACAGCGGCCGATAACGGTTCGGCTCCTTGCCTTCCTGCGTTGCGCGCAGCCAGGCCTGACGCCGGGGAATCTCGGCATGGAGATGCGGCGAGATGCCGACCTCGATGCGGTTGAGCGGCGACGTCGTCTTGTCGTCGACGCCGATCAGGTGGAAGCCGGCCGTGGAACCCGCCTGGTGGCAGCCCTGGCAGGCGCCATTGTCCAGCCGCTCGACCAGCGCCTCCGGCGTGCGCACCAGCTTCATGGAGGAATAGTCGAGCGATACGAATTCCTTGGGTTGGAATATTTGCGTAAACGGATGGTTGGCCTGCCGCGCGCTGCCGAAGGTCGACCACGAGACGACCTTTTTGGCCAGGAATTCGTCGGGGATTTCGTAGACGCCGAGATCGACCGCCGCAACATTGGCGCTGACATAATGGGCAAGCTCTTTCTTCAGCGCCGCATCTTGCGAGAGCCGCACGGTATCAGGTGTGTTTTCCAGCGGCTTCTCGCTGACGGTAGCGCCATCGATGCCGAATATCCGCATGAGGTAGGCGGCCTGCCCGCCAAATTCGGTCTCCTGACCGGAGGGAAAGCGCACGACTTGCGCATTGAGTTCGAGCTGCTTGAAGGTGAGCCCGGCCCGCTCCAGCGGCCCGCCGTTCAGCCAGCCAGCGTCGATGCTCTCATCCAGTTGCGGCGTCCAGCGTCCGGCAACACCGACGCAGCCGCCATCGGCATCCGGTGCCGCACTGTAGACCGCGTTGAAATTGAGCGGCAGCCGCGAAGCCAGGACCTTGCCGTCCTTCTTGAAGCTGTAGGCGAGGCGATAGATGAAACGCACCTCGCCGCAGCTCTTGTCGCCTTCCAAGGTAGCGAAATCACGCCGGTCGAGCCGGTTGACGACGCCGACCAGACGGAAGCGTGCCGCCTCCGTCTTCAGCCAGCGCATGTCCATGATCCGGCCGACATTGCCGTCGGTGACCTCGTAGAGCGTGCGCCCGCCGGCCTTCATCTCGGCCCGCAGCGAGGCAATGTCTGATGCCACCGTATCGACGATCGCATGATAGGCCGGCGCCTTGTCATAGAGCGTCTTCAAATCGCCCGCGCCATCGACGGCAAAAATGCCGGCGAAGCCAAAGCCCTTGGCATCGAGTGTAGCGAGAACCGCCGCATCGTCGACGATGGTCACCGGCTGCTCGGCGCGCACGCCATGCGAGATGAGCAGCGTGATGAAGGCCGCAACGGTGAGCGCGAAACGCTTCATCCGTTGGGCACCTTGCGCCGTGCCTCGACCAGTTCGCGCAAAACCGGCACCAGCGCCAGCGGCAGATCCTCGGCAATCAGCCCCGGTCCAAACCGGCTGCCGGCCTCGGCATGGATCCAGACCGCCGCACAGGCTGCTTCAAACGCCGGCATGGCTTGCGCCATCAGGCCGGCTGATATGCCCGACAGCACGTCGCCCGACCCGGCGGTGGCAAGCCAGGCCGCGCCGTTGGCATTGATTGCCGCCCGGCCATCAGGCGCGGCGATCACCGTGTCGGCGCCCTTGTAGACGATAATGGCATTGGCGCGTGCAGCCGCCGCGCGCGCCTTGTCCAGCTTGGACGAGGCGTCATCGCCGGCCATGTCGGGAAACAGCCTGGCAAACTCCCCTTCGTGTGGTGTCATCACCAGCGCCGGCGCATTCTGCCTGCGCGCCGCTTCGAACAAGACGTCCTGCGCCTCACGAAACGAGGTGATCGCGTCGGCATCGAACACAAGGCCGTCGACCTGTGCGGCGGCATTCCGTGGCTGGCCGGCGGCGAGGAGTGCCAGCCCAAAGGTCCGCGTTTTTTCGCCGACGCCAAAGCCGGGCCCAAGCACAAAGGCCGAAGGACGGCGTTCGCCGGCAAATTCCTCGATGTCCGCGAGATCGTCTGCCTTGCGCAGCATGATCGAGGTCAGATGGGCGGCATTGACCTGCATGGCGTTGCCCGGCGACAGCACGGTCACCGCCCCTGCCCCGCTTCGGGCCGCGGCCAGCGCCGACAGCCGCGCCGCGCCGGTGGCGCTCGGTCCGCCTGAAAAGACGCCGACATGGCCGCGTTTGTATTTGTGCGCGTCGACGGCCGGTATCGGAAAATCGCGCAGCCAGCGCGCCGGCCTGTTCTCGAACGCCCGGGACCGGAGCCGTGCAATGATGTCGTCGCCGATGCCGATATCGGCAAGCACGATCTCACCGCATCGCTCGCGGCCCGGCAGCAGCAGATGGCCGGGTTTCTTGCGCGCGAAGGTCACGGTGACGGCCGCGGTGAATGCGATGCCCAGAACCTTGCCGCTGTCGCCGGAGACGCCCGAAGGCAGATCGACCGCGATAACCGGCAAACGTCGGTTGGAGGCGATATCGGCCGCCCTTGCGGCGTCGCCCGATAGCGGCTTGGACAGCCCCGCCCCATAAAGCGCGTCGACCACGATCGAGCCGGGCCCGGCTTCAAAGCCAGACAGTGGCCGAGGCGCGATCGGGCATTCCGCGGCGGCGAGCGCCGCATCGCTTTCCGGCCTCGGCGCTGCGGACGCCCAGATCGTCGTGGCGACGCCGCTGTCGGCCAGGATGCGGGCGACGACATAGCCATCGCCGCCATTGTTGCCCGGCCCGCAAAGCACATGGACATGGGTCGCTTCGGGATAGCGGTTGAAAACCTCGGCCGCGACCGCTTCCCCGGCGCGCCGCATCAAGCCGATGCCGGCGACTGGACCGGAGGCAATCGCCATTCGGTCCGCCTCGCCCATTTCGACGGAAGTAAGAAGTTCATCGCTCATGGATTGCCGATCCGCATTCGATCAAGCATTGTCCAGTTTTCGATCCGAAGCAAACCAAGAGGAGTTGGCGCGACTGCGGCCATAGTGTTCGGAGGGAGGCATTGCAGACGGCAAATGCCTGCTATTTAGGCGACATGCCCAATTATTGTGCCGCAATACCCCTTGGCACTGTGGAGACTCAAGGGACCGGTGCCGCATCCGATGCAGTGAATGACGTGAATTTGCATCCCGGCGCGGTACGGCTTTGAAATCGTATGAGACCGCTTCTGCTCCGCTGAATTGGCACAGTTCGTGCTTGATGGAGGCGCAAGCGGGGCTCACAACCCGTTTTTTTGGCAGTGGAGGCCACTTTTTACATGAAAAAGATCGAAGCGATCATCAAGCCATTCAAGCTGGACGAAGTGAAGGAAGCGCTTCAGGAGGCCGGACTGCAAGGCATCACCGTCACCGAGGCCAAGGGCTTCGGACGCCAGAAAGGCCACACCGAGCTCTACCGTGGCGCCGAATATGTCGTCGACTTCCTGCCCAAGGTGAAGATCGAGGTCGTGCTCGGCGACGATGCGGTCGAAGGCGCCATAGAGGCCATCCGCAAGGCGGCGCAGACAGGCCGTATCGGCGACGGCAAGATCTTCGTCTCCAACATCGAGGAAGTCGTGCGCATCCGCACCGGCGAAACCGGAATGGACGCGGTCTGATCGGACCCGGCCACCGTTCGAAACGTCATCCATCAAAAAACGTCATCACACAGGGATACATGACATGACGACAGCCAAAGACATCATGAAGCAGATCAAGGACAACGACGTGAAATTCGTCGACCTGCGCTTCACCGACCCGAAGGGCAAGCTGCAGCACGTGACGATGGATGTCGTCGAGGTCGAGGAAGACATGTTCGCCGATGGTGTCATGTTCGACGGCTCGTCGATTGCCGGCTGGAAGGCCATCAACGAGTCCGACATGGTGTTGATGCCCGATCCGGACACGGTCCACATGGACCCGTTCTTCGCGCAGTCGACCATGGTCATCCTGTGCGACATCCTAGATCCGGTCTCGGGCGAATCCTATAACCGCGATCCGCGCGGCACGGCCAAGAAGGCCGAGGCCTATATGAAGTCGGAAGGCATCGGCGACACCATCTATGTCGGTCCGGAAGCCGAATTCTTCGTGTTCGATGACGTCAAGTACAAGGCCGATCCCTACAACACCGGCTTCAGGCTCGATTCCACCGAGTTGCCGTCCAATGACGACACCGATTACGAAACCGGCAACCTTGGCCACCGCCCGCGCGTCAAGGGAGGCTATTTCCCGGTACCGCCGATCGATTCCGCGCAGGACATGCGCTCCGAGATGCTGACCGTGCTCGCCGAAATGGGCGTCCGCGTCGAAAAGCATCACCATGAGGTCGCCGCCGCGCAGCACGAACTCGGCATCAAGTTCGACACGCTGGTCCGCAACGCCGACAAGATGCTGATCTACAAGTACGTCGTGCACCAGGTCGCCAACGCCTACGGCAAGACGGCCACCTTCATGCCGAAGCCGATATTCGGCGACAACGGCTCAGGCATGCACGTTCACCAGTCGATCTGGAAGGGCGGCAAGCCGACCTTCGCCGGCAATGAGTATGCAGGCCTCTCCGAAGCCTGCCTGTTCTACATCGGCGGCATCATCAAGCATGCCAAGGCGATCAACGCCTTCACCAACCCGCTGACCAATTCCTACAAGCGCCTGGTGCCTGGCTACGAAGCGCCGGTTCTGCTCGCCTATTCGGCGCGCAACCGCTCGGCCTCCTGCCGTATCCCATTCGGTTCGTCGCCGAAGTCGAAGCGCGTCGAGGTCCGTTTCCCGGATCCGGGCGCGAACCCCTACCTCGCCTTCGCCGCCATGCTGATGGCCGGTCTCGATGGCATCAAGAACAAGATCCACCCTGGCCAGCCGATGGACAAGGATCTCTACGACCTGCCGCCGAAGGAGCTGAAGAAGATCCCGACGGTCTGCGGCTCGCTGCGTGAGGCACTCCAGAGCCTCGACAAGGACCGCGGCTTCCTGAAGGCCGGCGGCGTCTTCGACGACGACCAGATCGACAGCTACATCGAACTGAAAATGGCCGAGGTGATGCGCTTCGAGATGACCCCGCATCCGGTCGAATACGACATGTACTACTCGGTCTAAGAACCCGTTCGGATAGCTTGCAAAGCCCTTGAAGGATTTCCCCTTCAAGGGCTTTTTGCCGCGCTCAACACTCACTGATGGATGTGTGTGGTCAGTCAGATCAGTGAATTGCTTTTGGGTGTTGGGATCGTATGGCCTTGCCCGCTTGTGCCCGCCGGCGAAACACACGGCTTCATGATCGCACTATAAAACCATGGCAGGGCGTTGGCGGATGGCTCCAGGGCGTAGCAAGCCGCCAGGAGCGAGCGGCGCACTGCCTCAGGCTGCAATGCCCGCTCGTCCGGCGCCCCCGCCAATGCCGTCGTTCAAGAAACCCCGCCCCGTTCGAACAGCATCGCTTTGGCGTAACCCCAAAGGCACGATACGCATGCCGCGGCGCGATCTGTCAACGTTGCCAGCCACCGGGGCAGACGGTCGATCCTGGTGTTTTAACAGAGACTTATATAAGAGCCTTTGAGTGCAAAAACACGCTCGAACCGGCGGTTTTCCGGGCTTTTCAGGCAATTTCCGCGCCTACGACGCGGGGTATGGTTGACCAAACGTCAGCCGGGGCTGACCGGTGCCGCGGTTTTGGCCGCCCCTTTTCAACCTGACTTTTTTTGGGGGAATTCATTCCACCCGGCTGGCGCCGCCCAAAACGGCCCTGGCAAGGACCAAGGTTCTCACGGAACAGGATGGCGCAGGGAGGCATCTTATCGGCATGGCGGTCGGTGCCGTCGGCTGCGTCCAGAACAAACATCAAGCGGATAGCCGTCGACGCCCTGAATCCCCGTCATGGCGGATTCGTGCGCTGCCCGCCCCAAAAGCACAAAAGCCCCGGCGTTTTCCCGCCGGGGCTCTTGTCACTGCAATTGCGGCGCGGGTCATCTCATGGCCCGCGCCGCGAAAACAATCAGGCGGCGGCCGAAACCGACGCGTCGGTCGCAACCTGCGAAATCGTCTTCAGAACCTGCGAGGCGATCTGGTAGGGGTCGCCCTGGGAATTCGGACGGCGGTCTTCGAGATAGCCCTTGTAGTCATTCTTGACGAAGGAATGCGGTACGCGGATAGAAGCCCCGCGGTCGGCGACGCCGTAGCTGAACTTGTTCCACGGCGCGGTTTCGTGCTTGCCGGTCAGGCGCTTGTCATTGTCCGGACCGTAGACGGCGATGTGGTCCATGAGGTTCTTGTCGAACTGTGCCATCAGGGCCTCGAAGTAGGCCTTGCCGCCAACTTCGCGCATGAACTTGGTCGAGAAGTTGCAGTGCATGCCCGAGCCGTTCCAGTCAGTGTCGCCAAGCGGCTTGCAGTGGAACTCGATGTCGATGCCGTAAGTCTCGGTCAGACGCAGAAGCAGATAGCGCGCCATCCAGATCTGGTCGGCGGCCTTCTTGGAGCCCTTGCCGAAGATCTGGAATTCCCACTGGCCTTTGGCCACCTCGGCGTTGATGCCTTCATGGTTGATGCCGGCCGCAAGGCACTGGTCAAGATGCTCTTCGACGATCTTGCGTGCGACGTCGCCGACGTTCTTGTAGCCGACGCCGGTATAGTACGGGCCCTGCGGCGCGGGGTAGCCGCTCTCGGGGAAGCCGAGCGGACGGCCGTCCTTGTAGAAGAAATACTCCTGCTCGAAGCCGAACCACGCATCCTCGTCGTCGAGGATGGTCGCGCGGCTGTTCGATTCATGCGGGGTGACGCCATCGGGCATCATGACTTCGCACATGACCAGAATGCCGTTGGTGCGGGCCGGATCCGGGTAGAGCGCCACCGGCTTCAACACGCAGTCGGAGCTGCGGCCCTCGGCCTGCATGGTCGAGGAACCGTCGAACCCCCACAGCGGCAGCTGTTCGAGCGTCGGGAATTCGGCGAATTCCTTGATCTGCGTCTTTCCGCGAAGGTTGGGGACCGGGGTGTATCCATCGAGCCAAATGTACTCGAGCTTGTATTTCGTCATTCTAGCCTCTCGTTGCTTGATCACCGAACACCAAACGGCGTCAACATGCGTCCGCCGTCGGCAGCCGGCGCTGCCGATCACTAAAATGCAATTCGTGTGCCACTCCGGCATTGGCGGGTGCGGCAAAATGGCTGCGATATCGCGCCGAATTTGCTGTGCCGCCTCATCACTGGATCCTGATCGATCAAGCGCGCAGATCGCACAAATATTAGGCAAATAATGATCTTTTCGTAGGCATATTGCCTAAAGGAATCGCAGGACCTATCTTCTGGGAAAGCTGAATCGACAAGCTCCTGAAGAAGAAAGGAGACGGCCCATGGAAATCGCTCCCACCCGTCCGTCGGCGAAAATTCTGATGTTCCCTCTGGCAGCAAGCAAATCTGCCTCAAATTTAGGCGCGAAGGCGAAATTCGCGGCAGAGCTCGCTTCGTTGCGTACCACGTACGCCGATTTTGACGGCTGGTATCACGAAGCAGCCGTCGAGGAAGAAAATCATCGGAAAAGCTGATCCGCTTCTTTCGGCCACTGACATGAAAAGCCCGGCGTGATTGCTCACGCCGGGCTTTTTCGTTGGCACATGGATCCGATCGGCTAATCCTTGGCGTGCAAGTTGGTGCCGAGCGTGTCCTTGACGAAGAGCATGCCGATGACGAGCGTGATCGCCGCGATCACCACCGGATACCAAAGGCCGTAGTAGATGTCGCCCCTATAGGCGCTGAGCGCGAACACCGTCGCAGGCAGCAAGCCACCGAACCAGCCATTGCCGATGTGATAGGGCAGCGACATGCCGGTGTAGCGGATGCGGGTCGGGAACATCTCGACCAGGATCGCCGCGATCGGGCCGTAGACCATGGTAACGAGCAGCACCAGGAGGAACAGGATGCCGATCGTCATCGGCCAGTTCACGGCCGCCGGATCGGCGAACATGGCGAAGGCGCCGCCGCCGGGAATATTATAGACGGTGACCTCTGGCGCGCCCGCCGCCTCATCCGTGGTCAAGAGCTTGTCCTTGACCGCCTGATCGGTCGGCATTGCTGCCTTTTCGCCGCCGCGGATGGCGGCGGCATCAAGTTTCAGCTCAGGGTTGGCCGCGATGAAAGCGTCGAGCTTCTGGTCAGCGACCTTGATCGCTGCCCGCTTCAACGGATAACCGCCGTCCTGCAGCGACATGTTGACGGCCTTGACGAAGGCAGCGTCCTTGGCCTTGGCCTGATCGCCGGCGGCAACCGCGTCGTAGGATGTCACCGTCTCGTTACCGATCTTGACCGACGCAGCCGTCCCGGGCGCGGCCGTCGACACCACGTCATAGGGAACCGAGTTCTTGGTCAGGAACGAAGTCGCGATGTCGCAGGACGTCGTGAACTTGGCTGTACCGACCGGATTGAACTGGAACCTGCAGTCTCCGGGTGCCGCCGTCACCGTTGCCCGCGTGCTCTGCTGCGCCTTCGCAAGCGCCGGATTGGCGGCCCAGGTCAATGCCTTGAACAGCGGGAAGGTGCTGACAATGGCAAGCGCAAGGCCAGCCATGATAATCGGCTTGCGGCCGATCTTGTCGGACAGCCAGCCGAAGACGACGAAGAAGATCGAGCCAAGCGCCAGCGCAACGGCGATCATGATGTTGACCGACTGCGCGTCGACCTTGAGCACGTTCTGCAGAAAGAACAGCGCATAGAACTGACCATTATACCAGACCACGGCCTGGCCGGCGGTAAGGCCGAACAACGCCAGCAGCGCGATCTTGGCATTCTTCCACTGGCCGAAGGCTTCCGAAAGCGGCGCCTTGGATCCCCTTCCTTCGTCCTTCATCTTCTGGAAGGTCGGCGATTCCGAAAGCGACAGCCGAATCCAGATCGAAACGGCGAGCAGCACGAAGGAAACGATGAACGGAATGCGCCAACCCCAGGCAGCGTAGGTTTCCTTGCTCAGTGATCCCTGGACGATGAGGATAACGATCAGCGACAGAAACAGCCCGAGCGTCGCCGTCGTCTGAATCCAGGACGTGTAGAAGCCACGGCGATCATCCGGCGAGTGCTCGGCAACGTAGGTCGCCGCCCCACCATATTCGCCGCCGAGCGCCAGACCCTGCAGCATGCGCAGGAATATCAGGATCACCGGAGCGGCGATGCCCAAAGTCGCATAGCCGGGCAGCAAGCCAACCAGGAAGGTCGACAGGCCCATGATCGTCATTGTGACGAGGAATGTGTATTTGCGGCCGACAAGGTCACCAAGGCGGCCGAACACCAGCGCGCCGAACGGGCGCACGAGGAAACCGGCGGCGAAGGCCAGCAGCGCGAAGATGTTGCGTGTCGCCTCGGGAATGGTCGGGCTGAAAAAGGTCGAGCCGATAAAGGCCGCCAGTGAGCCATAGAGATAGAAATCGTACCATTCGAAAACAGTGCCGAGCGAGGAAGCGAAGATGACCTTCTTCTCCTCTCGCGTCATGCCGCGGCTCGTTCCGCCGGCGGTCGATGCCATTGCCATTGATATGTCCTCCCGTGAGACCCTTGCCCTCGATGCCACGCCAACGCCCGCGTTCTCCTCCGAACGCAGACTCAAAAAAGCGGAGCCATCAGGCAAAAAATGGCAGAAAGCACCCGCCGACGGCAGAGCGACGATGGGATTATGACTTTGGTATTAGGTGCGGTGCGGTAACGGTCCGGGCTCAGGCCTTGAGCGCCTCGAGGAGGCCGACCGCGGCCATCATGTCGCGCTTGCGGGCGGCACGGCGCGCGACCGCCTCGGCGTCCTGCCCCCATTGCTCGATCTGCCAGTCCTCGTCGACATGGCCGGCGGCCCAGGCGGCCTCCGCGTCGAGTTCACCGAAATCGACGGCCAGCGCCAGCAGCGCCGAACCGGTCAGCGAGGTCATGAGGTGGATGGCGGCCAGCCGCAGCGGCTCGGCGCGCTGATTGAGATGACTGCCCAGAACGGCGATCGTCTCGCGCGGCTGCTCGACATGGATGACCCCTTCGGCAAGGTTGAATCGAGCCCCCAATGTAGCGCGCGCCCAATCGATGACGGGATCCCACTGCTCGTTCTGCCGGTCAATCAGCCCCTGCGGCGCGTCGGCGCGGTAGCAAAGCAGGTCCGATGAGGCAAAACGCAGTATGTCTTCCAGCACCGCCTGCGGGTCACTGGCGACGCCATCGATGGCGGTGTTGACCAGTCGCATTACCGGCATCGTCACCGGATTGATCGTCTCGCCCTGTTCAGCGAATTCGTCGGCAACCAGCACTGCCGTCGCCTCGGTCGGCAGCGCCAGCAGCGCCTTGCCCGGCGTGCGCACCGGCTTGCCATCGAGATGCACGGCGAAACCTTCCTCTACCGGCGCAACCGAAACGGTCTTGTAGAAGCGCTTGGGCAGCGGTGTCTTCATCTGGATCTGGGCGCGCCGCACCGGATCCGGATCGGAAAGATACTTACCCGCTTCGAGGTCGTTGAGGATGTCACGCATGAAAAATCTCTCTCACACCGGTGTCAGCTTGCGCGCCGGCCGGTTGACGATGATCAGGCCCGCCGCAATCAGGCCAAGCGCCAGAAAAATGCGAATGGTCAGCGGTTCGTTCAAGATGATTGCACCGCACAAAACACCAAAAACCGGCGACAGGAACGTGAAGCTGGACAGGCTCGACGCGGGATAGCGACGCAGCAGCCAGAACCAAAGGACATAGGTGAAAGCGACAATGTAGATCGCCTGGAAAAGCAGCGCCAATGTCGGCAACAAGGAGGCATCGCGCACTGGCGGACCAGCGAGAGGCAACACCAGTATGCCGACGACCGCCGCGCCGGCGAGTTGATAGAGCAGCAGCTTCTCGGCGCTGGCTTCAACCAGTTTCGAGCGTTTGATGAGAATATTGGTCAAGGCCCAGAAAAATCCGGAGCCGAGACTGAGGAGATCGCCGAACAGCATGTCCCCGCCGCCGCCAAGCTTGTCTGAAAAGACGGCGGCAAGGCCGGCGAAGGCCAGCAGCAGGCCAAGGAACTTG
This sequence comes from Mesorhizobium loti, assembly GCF_013170705.1. Taxonomy (NCBI): domain Bacteria; kingdom Pseudomonadati; phylum Pseudomonadota; class Alphaproteobacteria; order Hyphomicrobiales; family Phyllobacteriaceae; genus Mesorhizobium; species Mesorhizobium loti. The sequence goes on from NZ_CP033334.1 coordinate 4,726,709, forward strand.
CGCATGGTGATCTGTTCGCCAAGCAGGAGGTGACCGCCAATCAGCATCCAGAACGGCATTGTGTTGACCAGCAGCGTGTTGCGGGCAACCGTCGTATGCTCCAGGCCGACATAGAGGCAGAGGAACTCGACGCCGAAAAGCGCACCCACGACAAGGCCGGCAAGCAATGTGCCATCGCGGGTGAACAGAGCGATGCCACGCCATCGGCACCAGAGGAAGACGCAGAAACCGCCAATGATCGAGCGTGCGATCGACAGGAAGACGGGATCGTAGCCGGCATAGGAGATCTTGGCGGCGACGTAGTTCAGGCCCCAGGAAAAGGTCAGGCCGACCATGATGGCGGCGGCGGCCATGTCGACTGTGTCGCGCCGATCGAGCGCGTCGGTGGCGCCGCTCAAGGTCAGTCCTCCGCGCTGGCGTCGTCGAAGCCGATCAGGTTCCAACTCTGGCGCATATGCGGCGGCATCGGCGCGGTCACATCGATGACGCCCTTGTCCGGGTGCGGAATGATGATGCGGCGCGCATGAAGATGCAGTCGGTTTTGAATACCGCCCGGAAAGTCCCAGTTGGTGTCGGCCTCGAAATATTTCGGGTCGCCGATGATAGGGCAGCCGATATAGGCGGCGTGGACACGGAGCTGATGGGTGCGGCCGGTATAAGGCTCCATCTCCAGCCAGGTCATGGTCTGCGCCGCCTGCTCGATGATGCGGTAGTAGGATACGGCGTGATCGGCGCCCTTTTCACCATGAGCAGCGACCCGGACACGGTCGCCGTCCTCAGTCGGCTCCTTGATCAGCCAGGTCGAGATCTTGTCCTCGCGTTTCGGCGGCACACCCTTGACCAGCGCCCAGTAGGTCTTCTTGGTTTCGCGGGCGCGGAACGATTCCGACAGCTTCATGGCGGCCAGCCTCGTGCGGGCCACGACCAGCACGCCCGAGGTGTCGCGGTCGAGCCGGTGAACCAGTCGCGGCTTTTCGCCCTTCTGGTTGCGCCAGGCTTCCAGCATGTCGTCGACATTGCGGGTGACGCCCGAACCGCCCTGCACCGCAAGGCCCGCCGGCTTGTTGAAGACGAAAACCTTCGGGTCCTCATGGATAAGCATTTTCGCCAGGACGTCGGCATCGCCCTGGTTGCGGATCGAATGGCCGGTCAGCGCGCTTTCGCCCTTCTTGTCGACCTCGAGTGGCGGGATGCGCACCACCTGGCCAGGCTCGACACGGCTGTCAGCCTTGACGCGGCCGCCATCAACGCGGATCTGGCCGGAGCGCAGCAGCTTCTGCAAATGGCCGAAACCAAGGCCCGGGAAATGGGTCTTGAACCAGCGATCGAGCCGCATGCCCGCCTCGCCGGCCTCCACCGTGATCTGTTCAACGCCTGCCATTTTTTCTTCGCTTACCCATTTCCAAAAGCAGGGCTCGGCCTGCGCTTGGCGCGGCAATAGCACTAAGGCAGGCTTCTTGCGAGCCAAAGACCCAAAAACAGGGCGATGATGGCGCCAACGACGCTGGTCAGTGCATATCCAAACGCCGGCAACGTGGCTCCTCGTTCCCACAGCGTGGCGAAATCGAGCGAAAAGGCGGAAAAAGTGGTGAAGCCGCCCAAGATACCAGTGGCGACAAACAGCCTGACTTCGTTCGGCCCGCCGCGACGCGCCATGGTGGCGATGAACAGGCCCATGGCAAAGGAGCCGAGGATGTTGATCGCCATGGTGCCCCAGGGATAGTTGGGGCCGACAAGGCGCAGCGCGCCCATGTTGGCGAGATGGCGGATGCCGGCGCCGATACCGCCGCCGAGGACAACAAGAAGCAGATTGAACATCGCCGTTTACTGCCCTTGCAAGGGCGGCGGCGTCAACCCGTCCCGTCAAGCCCCCGCCGGCGCCTCCGGAACGGCGCAGATGGCCGAGCGTGTCAGGAACCGTCTCTCGCGCCCATTGTCGAGCGAGAACATGCCACCCCTACCCGGCACCACATCGATGGTAAGGTCGGTGTGCTTCCACGCTTCATATTGCGAAGCGCTGATGTAGACCGGCGTTCCGCCGATCTCGCCCAGCATGACGTCATTGTCGCCGACGATGAAGTCACCGCGGGGATAGCACATTGGCGAGGAGCCGTCGCAACAGCCGCCCGATTGATGAAACAGCACCGGGCCGTGGTCGGCGACGATCTCCGCCAGGAAAACAATGGCTTCCGGCGTGGCCGAGACTTTTCCGAGCGAAACCTTGTCGGACATGCCTTTCTCCTTCTTCATCCCCAAACCATCCAAGGCGCGGCTGATGGAGCCGCGCCTTGGATCACGCATGATACCCGGGGGATCATGCGCCGCCTCGAGAGGCAATCAGAAGAAACCCAGCTTTTTCGGGCTGTAGCTGACCAGCATGTTCTTGGTTTGCTGATAGTGGTCGAGCATCATCTTGTGGTTTTCCCGTCCGATGCCGGACTGCTTGTAGCCGCCGAAAGCCGCGTGCGCGGGATAGGCGTGGTAGCAGTTGGTCCAGACACGACCGGCCTGGATGGCGCGGCCGAAGCGGTAGCAGCGGTTCGCGTCACGGCTCCAGATACCGGCACCAAGGCCATAGAGCGTGTCATTGGCGATCGACAATGCCTCGTCATCATCCTTGAAAGTCGTCACCGAGACCACCGGCCCGAAGATCTCCTCCTGGAAGATACGCATCTTGTTGTGACCCTTGAACACGGTCGGCTTGACGTAATAGCCGCCGGCCAGATCGCCCGGCAGATGGTTCTGTTCGCCGCCGGCCAGCACTTCGGCGCCTTCCTTGCGGCCGATGTCGAAGTAGCTCAGGATCTTTTCCAGCTGTTCGCTCGATGCCTGTGCGCCGATCATGGTTGCCGGATCGAGCGGGTCGCCCTGGACGATCGCCTCGACGCGCTTCAATGCCTTTTCCATGAACCTGTCGTAGATCTTCTCATGAACCAGTGCCCGGCTGGGACAGGTGCAGACCTCGCCCTGGTTCAGCGCGAACATGACGAAGCCTTCGAGGGCCTTGTCGAAGAAGTCGTCATCTTCCGCGGTCACGTCCTGGAAGAAGATGTTGGGTGACTTGCCGCCGAGTTCGAGCGTCACCGGGATGAGGTTCTGGCTGGCATATTGAGAGATCAGCCGGCCCGTCGTGGTCTCTCCGGTGAAGGCGATCTTGGCGATGCGGTTCGATGAAGCGAGCGGCTTGCCGGCCTCGAGTCCAAAGCCGTTGACGATGTTGAGCACACCATCCGGCAACAGGTCGCCGACCAGGTCCGCCCACAGCATGATGGTGGCGGGTGTCTGTTCGGCGGGCTTCAGCACCACGCAGTTGCCGGCGGCAAGTGCCGGCGCCAGTTTCCACACCGCCATCAACAGCGGGAAGTTCCAGGGAATGATCTGACCAACGACGCCAAGCGGCTCATGGAAATGATAGGCGACGGTGTCGTGGTCGATCTCCGAGATGCCGCCTTCCTGGCTGCGTACGGCACCGGCAAAATAGCGGAAATGGTCGATCGCCAGCGGCAAGTCGGCCGCGGTCGTCTCGCGGATCGGCTTGCCATTGTCCCAGGTTTCGGCAAGCGCCAGGAGGTCGAGATTGTCTTCCATGCGATCGGCGATGCGGTTGAGGATCAGCGCGCGGGCGGCGGCGCTGGTCCTGCCCCACGCATCCTTGGCCTTGTGCGCGGCATCGAGTGCCGCCTCGATGTCCCTGGCGTCCGAGCGAGCGATTTCGCCCAGCGGCCGGCCGGTCACCGGCGATATGTTCTCGAAATATTTTCCGGAAAGCGGGGCAACCCATTTGCCGCCGATATAATTGTCATAGCGCTTGGCGAAGGGAACCTTGGCCGTGCGGGAAAATTCCACCTTGTTCATCGTCTTCCTCCCAAGTGGCAGCGTCACGGGATGTGGCGCCTCGTTGGGAAGAGTTGCGGACGGGGTCAGCTTTGTCAGCCCCGGCTCCGGCATCCGCCAGCGCGGACTGTCGCAGATCTGCGACAGTCACCGGCTCAAAGCTCAGTGCGGACGACGGATGCCGAAGCGGGCAAGCTTGCGGTGCAGGGTCGCCCGCGAAATGCCGAGGCTGCTGGCAGCCGCCGACACGTTGCCCTCGGCGCGCGCCATGGCCCTCTGGACCACGCCACGCTCGGCTTCGTCCAGATCTTCCGCCGCCCTGGCCAGGTTGCCCAGAATGTCCGCGGCGGGGAGCCCCCTTGCCAGGACCTGCTGGGTGATGCCGAGGCCAAGACGCGCCGAGCGTGTTGCGCCGATCACCAAATCATCGCCATTGACGGCGATCAATGCGCTGGCGCTGCGCTCGGCGACCGGTGCCAGCAGGATGCGGGCATCTGAAAACACCAGGCGGAAATTCTCGGCCTCGATGCGACGCGCGGCGTCCCCCACCGCGATGGCGATCAGGTTGACGAAGCCTTCGGTCAGGTCCGACCGGCAAGATGAAACATCGAGGGCGGCCGCCAGATTGCCTTCATGATCAAAGATCGGCGCCGTGGTGCAACTGAGCAATGTGTTGCGCGAAAAGAAATGCTGGTCGCGGTGAATGGTGAGCGCACGCTGATCGGCAAGGCAGGTGCCGATGCCATTGGTACCCTCGGAATCCTCGCTCCATACCGTGCCCGTCCACAACCCCCACTCGTCAAACGTATCGTCATCCGCAACGGCGCCGCGGCGCTCGACAGGAATGCCGTCACGGTCCGCAAGCAGCACACAGCAGCCAACGCCGCCCACGGCGAGGTAGAGACGATCGAGGCTCGCATCCGCGGCGCGCAGCAGCGGCTCTATGCGTTGCCGGGCCTCGCTCAACTCGCTTTTGGTGAGACGCTGCGGCGCCTTTCGTTCGGCTGGATCAAGGCCGTGCAATGTGAGCGATCGCCGCCAGGACGCAACCAGCGCCGAACGCGCGGCATCGCTGCCGGCGATGGCTGACTGGATGAAATCCGCATGATGAACCGTAGGCTGCCGTCCGCTCACCTTATCCTCCAAAGGCGATTGTCGCTTCCAACCCGAGCTGCGTTATATCCACTCAGACATATCCGCAGTATGAAGTTGTAGGCACGGAAGCGCGGCGGCGCTATTGGACGATGGTGCAACAGGTGAGAAGGAGGGCGTGATCGTAGTCTGCCCGGAACCGCCAACATGACCGTCACCAGTCAGGCGTTGCCCAGCCCGGATACTTTTTCCTGAACTCGCTGTAGAGGGCATCGACTCCGGCTCTGCTGACCGGGCGCAGGCGAGCCACGAAGCGTTGGTGCCCAGAATGGCGTGTAGAGGATGGCCGCGATCCAGACCGCAAAAGCGGGCCGCGCACGAGTGGCCTTCAGGCCCAGCCACATAGCCGCCGGCGAAGCCGGCAGCGTCAGCGAATTTCAGTTCAGGTGGTTTCGACCTTCTTCGGCTTGGTCGAGCCGATCATTTTCCAGTTCTTGTAGAACATCGAATTGATGCGTTCGACGCTGACCGACACGACAGCGAGCATGCCGGCGATGAGTCTTGGGAACGGGGACGGCCTGATAATGTCCATGAACACGCAGTAACGGCGGCCGTCATACTCGTTGACCGAACGGTGCAACAGCGTGTCGTCGAAAATGAACTGCGGATTGTCGTACCAGTAGTTCTTGACGTTGCCGCATTCGACGAAGATTTCCGCCTTCACCGGGATCAGATTGTAGAGGATGCGCAGGCTGAGCCGCAGCGGCCCGAAGTGCCAGGAGGTCGATTCGCGCTTGCTGAAAACCGAAACGGCGATGGTCTTGATGTATTTGAAATCCTTGTTGAATTCGGCGACGTTGTCTATTCTGTGCTTGCCGTACCATTGATAGACATACATGCCGCGCCGACCGGCACCGAAATTGGCGTCGATGTCGGCGATGATCTCGTCCTTGCGCGCCTTGAAGATGTCCAGGACCTCATTGACCTCGCGCTGATAGTCCTCCGGAAACTGCTCCAGCTTCCACACGCCGGGGTTCCTGTAGCACAGGAGATCAACCAGCAGGTTGAACGGCGAAAGCAGCCAGGTGAAGAGGCCGTTGCCAAGAAAATAGCCGCTGAACAGCGCCAGATCCTTCCGGTCGTTGCGCAGCACGTCAATCAGCCCGCAAACGATGAAGATCGTCGTGAGGATGGGGATGAAGTAAAAGCCAAGGGCGAGAAGTGGGATGGCGATGGCGAATTTGCGAAGGGATTTGCGAAGGGTTTTTGTCATTTTTCCACGCGCGAAGCGCGATCCTGTTGCGAATGAGTGTGCCAAATCTCGACAACGGCCACCGCCCGGCCGTGCGCCTTGATAAGATTTTTTGGGTCGCCGCACAACGCCACGACTGCGTGGCCTGGCAGCTGCCTGGTGGAATTTGCCAGACTTCGGTCAATGAACCACTGGGGTCAATGCACCGCCGGCAAGCCGAGCTCGTCCCATTTCTCCCTGGCCACGGGATCGCCGACCAGGAACTCAAAGCCGATGACGCTTTCGCCGTCTTGCGCGAGCTGGCATTTGAACTTGAGATTATACCAGTTTTTGCGACTGCGGAAAGCCGCGCCATCCGCGGCGATCGTGGTGCCGCGGACCTTCTCTTCGGCCGTTGCGTAAGCCACGACGCGCTCCGGCTGAAAGTCCGCGCGCCATCGCCGGATCTGGTCCATGGCTTCGAGATTGCACAACTGCACCATGCGCTCATCGGAAGCGAAGGTCGCAAGATCGGCACGCGCCTGCCGGCTGCGCGGATCGGCGAGCGTCTTGCCCGACAGCATGTCGGTCGGCCGGATCATGGCCGGCGCGGTGGGTGATTGAGATCGAGGAGCACTCGGCGGTGGTGACGGCGCTGGCGCCTCTGGTGCCGAAGGTCGTGCTGGCGCTGGCGGCGGCCTTGTCGACGCCTCGAACTGCTGGGGCGTCAGAATGCCGACCGACACCCGCTCCTCTTCCAGCCGCTTCGGCAGCTTCGGCAGCGGCATGAGAGCCAGCGTCGCGGCAAGCAGAGCGTGGAGAACGACGGAGGTCGAGATACCCCATGGCGAGGCCTCGCTTCGAAGCGTGACGACCACCGGGCCGCGCAAGTCAGCTAGTCCCGTTCCTTGCGCAGCTTCGCCCAGTAGTCGAGCCGCTTCCTGATGTCGCGCTCGAAACCACGCTCGGGTGGATCGTAGAAGGTCTGGCGGCCCATCTTCTCCGGAAAATAGTCCTGGCCCGAAAAAGCGTCCGGCTCATCGTGATCGTAGCGATAGCCCGCGCCGTAATCCTCTTCCTTCATCAGCTTGGTCGGGGCGTTGAGGATGTGCTTTGGCGGCAGCAGCGAGCCATGCTCCTTGGCAGCGCGCGTGGCCGCCTTGAAGGCGGTGTAGACGGCGTTGGATTTGGGCGCTGTTGCGAGATAGACAGTGGCCTCGGCAAAGGCCAGTTCGCCCTCCGGCGAGCCCAGATAGTCATAGGCGTCCTTGGCGGCATTGGCGACGACCAGCGCCTGCGGGTCGGCAAGGCCGATGTCCTCCATCGCCATGCGCACCAGCCGGCGGCCGAGATAAAGCGGATCCTCGCCGGCATCGAACATGCGCGCGAGATAGTAGAGCGCGGCGTCCGGGTCCGAGCCGCGCACCGACTTGTGCAGCGCCGAGATCAGATTGTAATGGCCGTCCTGGCCCTTGTCGTAGATCGGCGCGCGGCGCTGGACGATGCGCTGCAGGCCTTCGGGATCGAATATCTCGCCAGGCTTGGCCGCGCGCCAGACCTCCTCGGCGAGTGTCAGCGATGCACGTCCGTCGCCATCGCTCATGCGGATCAGCATCGCCCGCGCCTCGTCGTCGAGCGGAAGCGCCCTGCCCTCCGTGGCCTCCGCGCGCGTCATCAGCTTGGCGATGCTCTCCTCGCCGAGTGAATGAAAGACCATGACGCGCGCGCGCGACAGCAACGCGGCGTTCAATTCGAAGGACGGGTTCTCGGTTGTGGCGCCGACCAGGACGACCGTCCCATCCTCCATGACAGGGAGAAACGAATCCTGCTGGGCGCGGTTGAAGCGGTGGATCTCGTCGACGAAAAGCAGGGTCTGGCGGCCTTTGGCGCGGCGCAGCTTCGCCGCCTCGAACACTTTCTTCAGGTCGGCGACGCCGGAAAAGACCGCCGATATCTGTTCGAAGGCCAGGCTGGTCTCGCCGGCAAGCAGCCTTGCCACCGTGGTCTTGCCGGTGCCCGGCGGGCCCCAGAAGATCATCGAGCCCAGCGAGCCGGAGCCGATCAGCCGGGTCAGCGCGCCATCGGGGCCGGTCAGATGCTCCTGGCCGACGACCTCGCCAAGGTTTCTGGGCCGCAGCCTGTCGGCCAGCGGCCGTCCGGGCGGCGCCTTTTCCGGTTCATCGACGCTGAACAGATCGGCCATTTATGTCTTCAGGTTGGAGCACGACCGCTCGGGCCGAACTCAGTAACGCAACACCTGGCGCAGTATCTGCCCGCCGCGCTCGACGGTAAAGCGCCACCAGCGCGTATCCTGCTGGGCTACCTGCGCCAGCGTCGCGGCGGTGTCGATGGTGGTGCCGTTGACCTCGCGCACGATATCGCCCGGCTGGAAGCCGAAATCGGCGGCCGGCGAATCGCGGTTGATATCGATCACCGTGACACCTTTGAGATCCGTACGCAGGCCAAGCTTCTGGGCAAGCCTTGGCGACAGTTCCGCGACCTTGGCGCCCGAGAACGGGCTGCGGCCATGCAGCGTCACTTCCGAGGCTTTTGCACCCTCCGGCGCGCGCTCCAGCGCAATGTCCATGGCTGCTTGCTGGCCCTTGGTCAGGATCGCGAAATTCGCCTTGGTGCCGATCGACAGCGTCGCCATGCGATAGTCCAGCGCCTCGATGCTCTCGACGGGCTTGCCGTTGATCTGCAGCACGACGTCGCCCGCCTTCAGCCCAGCCTTACCCGCCGGTCCGGTCGCTTCGACGGAAGAGACAAGAGCTCCTGCCGGTTTCTCCATGCCAAGCGATTCGGCGATCTGCGGCGTCACCGCTTCGAACTCGGCGCCGATATAGGGCCGTTCGAAGAAGTCGAGGCCGGCCTTGGCGGCATCGGCAAAAGCCCGCACCATATTGGCGGGGATGGCAAAGCCGATGCCGATCGAACCGCCGCTGCGGCTGTAGATGGCGGTGTTGATGCCAACCAGTTGGCCACCCATGTTGATCAGCGCGCCGCCGGAATTGCCGGGATTGATGGCGGCGTCGGTCTGGATAAAGTAGCCCGAATCCGAGACGCCGATATGGCTGCGGGCAAGGGCCGAAACGATGCCGCTGGTGGTGGTTTGGCCGACGCCGAACGGGTTGCCGATAGCCAACACAAGATCGCCGACCTCGAGCGCGTCGGAATCGCCGATGGCGATAACCGGGAACGGCTTGTCGGACTCGATCTTGAGCACTGCGAGATCGAGCGTCTCGTCCTTCAGCATCACCTTGCTGGTGAATTCCCGCCCGTCGGCCGTCGCCACCTTGACCTCGTCGGCATCCTTGATGACGTGGAAATTGGTGACGATGACACCGCTCGGATCGACAAGCACGCCAGAGCCGAGTGAGGACTGCGCGCGCGGCTGCGCGCGGCCGAAAAACTCCTCGAAGAACGGATCGCCTTCAAAAGGCGACGTGACCTTGGCCGTCTGCGAAGCATAGACGTTGACCACGGCGGGCGCGGTTTGCTTGACCAGCGGCGCGAACGAAAGCTGCACCTCCTCGCGGCCGAACGGCACGCGCTTGTCGGGCCCAGAGGTGGCATTCTCGCCTTCAACGCCATGCAACAGATCGGTCAGCACGTCCGACAGGCCCGGATCGGCTGGCTTGGCGGCGTCCTCGGCCAGCGCCTGCCGGACTGCCGGTGCGGCTGCGACCACCATGAAGGCGCAGAGCAGAACAAGGGACAGTCTTTTGGCGCGCATTCGCGAATCCTCCAAGGCAAGTTCGGGCGCATTGTCCCGACGATTGTGCAAAATGAAAGGCTAAGCCGCTGAAATCCGATTATTTTCACGCCAGAACATGGTGATGGGCGCGCCCCGACGCATGCAGAACATGAAAAAGGGGCCCGCAGGCCCCTTCAATTCATTCCGGAAAAACGGGGCCTTATGCGGCCGCGGCTTCCGCGTCGGTGCCTTCGGCTTCGAGGCGGGCGCGGTCGCCGGCGCCCTTGGCCGAGGTGTCGCGATCGACGAACTCGATGACAGCCATCGCGGCATTGTCGCCGTGACGGAAGCCCGCCTTCATGATGCGCAGATAGCCGCCGTTGCGGTTGGCGTAGCGCGGGGCGATGGTGTCGAACAGGCGCTTGACGACGCCTTCATTGCCGATCTGCGCGATCACCTGACGGCGGGCATGCAGGTCGCCGCGCTTGCCGAGCGTCACCAGCTTCTCGACGATCGGACGCAGGTCCTTCGCCTTCGGCAGGGTGGTGACGATCTGCTCGTGCTCGAGCAGCGACACGGCGAGGTTGGCGAACATCGACTTGCGATGGCTAATGCTTCGGGCGAAGCGGCGGCCTTTGAAACCGTGGCGCATGGCTCTTTTCCTTCTTCAGTTGTTCAAGAGGCCAAGGCCTCTGATGGTTTTCCGCATGACCGTCGGATCGGGCGGCCCACGCCGCCGATCCTTGGAATTCATGCTCAATATTGATCTTCGTAACGCTTGGCGAGGTCTTCGATGTTCTCCGGCGGCCAGTCCGGCACTTCCATGCCGAGGTGCAGGCCCATCGCCGCCAGGACTTCCTTGATCTCGTTCAGCGACTTGCGGCCGAAGTTCGGGGTGCGCAGCATCTCGGCTTCGGTCTTCTGGATGAGATCGCCGATGTAGACGATGTTGTCGTTCTTCAGGCAGTTGGCCGAACGCACCGAAAGCTCGAGTTCGTCGACCTTCTTGAGCAGCGCCGGGTTGAAGGCGAGCTCGGTGACGGCTTCCGCCGCGACTTCCTTCTGCGGCTCGTCGAAGTTGACGAACAGGCCAAGCTGGTCCTGCAGGATGCGGGCGGCGAATGCCACCGCGTCCTCGCCCGAGATCGAACCGTCAGTCTCGATGGTCATGGTCAGCTTGTCGTAGTCGAGAACCTGGCCCTCGCGGGTGTTCTCGACCTTGTACGAAACCTTCTTGACCGGCGAATAGAGGCTGTCGACTGGGATCAGGCCGATCGGCGCGTCCTCGGCGCGGTTGCGCTCGGCCGGCACGTAGCCCTTGCCAGTGTCGACGGTGAATTCCATGCGGATTTCAGCGCCTTCGTCCAGCGTGCAGATGACGTGGTCGGGATTGAGGATCTCGACATCGCCGACCGTCTGGATGTCGCCGGCGAGAACCGCACCCGGGCCCTGCTTGCGAACGACCATGCGCTTGGGGCCGTCGCCTTCCATGCGGATGGCGATTTCCTTGATGTTCAAGACGATGTCGGTCACGTCCTCGCGCACACCGGCGATGGACGAGAATTCATGCAGAACGCCGTCGATCTGCACGGCGGTAACGGCCGCTCCTCGCAGCGAAGACAGAAGCACGCGGCGCAGCGCGTTGCCGAGAGTGAGGCCGAAGCCACGCTCGAGCGGTTCGGCGACCAGCGTGGTCAGCGTCTTCTTCTTCGACGAGAACTCGATCTTGTTCGGCTTGATCAGTTCCTGCCAATTTTTCTGGATCATGATGCTTTCCTTCCGTTGACCCGCCACCATCCAATCGTGGCGGGCGACCTGGAATGCCGCGGAGGAGCGCCCCGAGGGCGCTCACGCGACGTTCGATAAATTGCTTAGACGCGGCGCTTCTTGCGCGGGCGGCAGCCATTGTGCGGAATCGGCGTCACGTCACGGATGGAAGTGATGGTGAAGCCGGCCGCCTGCAGGGCGCGCAGTGCCGATTCACGACCGGAGCCAGGTCCGCAGACCTCGACCTCGAGCATGCGCATGCCGTGTTCCTGGGCCTTCTTGGCAACGTCCTCGGCAGCCATCTGGGCAGCGAACGGGGTCGACTTGCGCGAACCCTTGAAGCCCTGGGCACCGGCCGACGACCAGGCAATCGAGTTGCCCTGCGCGTCGGTGATGGTGATCATCGTGTTGTTGAAGGTCGAATTGACGTGGGCAACGCCCGACGAGATATTCTTGCGTTCGCGACGGCGAACACGAGCGGCTTCCTTGGCCATGATAGTCCTTTCAGTTGATCTCTACACCGCCGTAATGCCAGCGGCTCCACCTGGAAAGTGAGTAGCAAATTAGTGAGTAGTGACGAGATGCAGCCGTTGACGCTGCTTCTCACTACCCACTACCGGCTACTCACTCCAAATTACTTCTTCTTGCCGGCGATCGACTTGGCCGGGCCCTTGCGGGTACGCGCATTGGTGTGCGTGCGCTGGCCGCGAACCGGCAGCGAGCGGCGGTGACGCAGGCCGCGGTAGCAGCCGAGGTCCATGAGCCGCTTGATGTTCATCGACACTTCGCGGCGCAGGTCGCCCTCGACCTGATAGTCGCGGTCGATAGTCTCGCGGATCTGCAGCACTTCCGCGTCGGTCAGCTGGTTGACGCGGCGCTCGGCCGGGATGCCGACCTTGTCGACGATCTCCTGGGCGAACTTCTTACCAATGCCGTGAATGTACTGTAGCGCGATGACGACGCGCTTGTTGGTCGGAATGTTGACGCCGGCTATACGAGCCATGTTCTTCTCTTCTCCATCTGGGCCGGCCAACCTTCAAAACAAGGAAGACCCGGCGCTGTAAAAGTTGCCCCGCGTCCGGTGGAGGCCGGCCCTTGCGGGAGTTTCCAGTTCAAAGCGACTGCCTTGCCCTTGCGGACAAGCAAAGTTCGCACCTGATAGGAAGACGGGCCGCCATACCGCAGCGGACCGCCCCCGTCAAGCTTAATCTTTAAATTCCCTTACCGCGCCTTGGTGGCCGCCGCCAGCACAGCTTCGATCTCGGCGGTCACCGCATCGATACTGGCCATCCCGTCAACGGTCTTCAGCTTGCCTTTGGCGTAATAATAGCCGGTCAGCGGAGCGGTCTTCTTGTAGTACTCGCGCAGACGCTCCTCGAACACCGCCGGGTTGTCATCCTTGCGCACCGGCTGGCCGGCGGCCTTGGCATCCTCGGCACGCTTGACGATGCGGCCGACCAGGGCCCGGTCGTCGACGACCAGCTCGATGACTGTGTCGAGGCTGATGCCACGTTCGGAAAGCATCGATTCAACCGCATCGGCCTGCACCAGCGTGCGCGGATAGCCATCGAGGATGAACCCCTTGGCGCAATCGGCCTGATCGATCCGCTCGGCGACGATCGCGTTGACGATGGCGTCGGACACCAGTTCACCGGCATCCATCACTGCCTTGGCACGCTTGCCGACTTCGGTACCGGCCTGAACGGCGGCACGCAGCATATCGCCCGTCGAGAGCTGGGGTATGCCGTGTTTTTCTACCAGTCTTTGTGCTTGTGTCCCCTTGCCCGCTCCTGGCGGCCCAAGCAAAATCAACCTCATCTGGCTTTCTTCCCCCCGCGCAGCTTCGACTTCTTGATCAGGCCTTCATACTGATGCGCGATCAGGTGACCCTGAATCTGCGCGACCGTATCGAGCGTGACACTGACCACGATCAGAAGCGATGTGCCACCAAGGTAGAATGGTACGCCAGTCGCCGAGATCAGGAACTCCGGCAGCAGGCACACCAGCACCAGGTAGATGGCGCCGACGACGGTGATGCGGGTGAGAACGTAATCGATATAATCGGCGGTGCGCTCGCCCGGACGATAGCCCGGGATGAAGCCCGAATGCTTCTTGAGCTGGTCGGCGGTGTCCTTCGGATTGAAGACAATCGCTGTGTAGAAGAAGGCGAAGAAAACGATCATCGCCGCGTAAAACAGCATGTAGAGTGGCTGGCCGTGGCCAAGCGAAGCCAGGATGGTGCTTGCCCAGGCCGGCATGTTGGTCGTCTGCGAGAAGCCGGCGATGGTGGCAGGCAGCAAGAGCAGCGACGAAGCGAAGATCGGCGGAATGACGCCCGACGTGTTGAGCTTCAGCGGCAAATGCGAGGTGTCCCCCTGGAACATGCGGTTGCCGACCTGCCGCTTCGGATACTGGATCAGCAGGCGGCGCTGGGCGCGCTCGAAGAACACGATGAGCGCGATGACCACGATGGCCAGAACGATGATGGCCAGGATCAGACCGGTCGACAGGGCGCCGGTGCGGCCGAGTTCCAGCGTGCCGGAGATGGCATGCGGCAGGCCCGCGACGATGCCGGAGAAGATGATCAGCGAAATACCGTTGCCGATGCCGCGCGCGGTGATCTGCTCGCCGAGCCACATCAGGAACATGGTGCCGCCGACCAGCGTGACGACGGTCGAGATGCGGAAGAACATGCCGGGATCGCTGACGATGCCGTTACCGCCTTCCAGGCCCACCGAAATGCCATAGGCCTGCACAAGTGCTAGCAGCACCGTGCCGTAGCGCGTGTACTGGTTGATGACCTTGCGGCCCTGTTCGCCTTCCTTCTTCAGCGCTTCCAGCGACGGGATGACCGAGGTCATCAGCTGCATGATGATGGAGGCGGAGATGTAGGGCATGATGCCGAGCGCGAAGATCGCCATGCGCTGCACGGCGCCGCCCGCGAACATGTTGAACATGCCGAGGACGCCCTTGCTTTGCGAGGAGAAGGCCTGGGCGAAGGCGTCGGGGTTGATGCCGGGAAGCGGGATGTAGGTGCCGAGTCGGTAGACGAGCAACGCGCCGATGGTGAACCATATGCGTTTCTTCAGGTCCTCCGCCTTGGCGAAGGCCGAGAAATTCAGATTCGAGGCTAGTTGTTCAGCAGCCGAAGCCATGCCTGATTCTCCGCTTGGTAACGCTTGATGGCCCGTGAGGTCAGGCGGTGCGTTTCACCGAAGCTCACGAGATAAGCTCCGGGCTGTAAACATGCAAGCGGCCGCGTTGACGCGGCCGCCCAATTGATCAGGTCAAAGCGCAATCGTGAGCAAAAACAGGATCCCACTCTTGCCGGTCGCGCTTCAAATCGCCGTTACTCGGCAGCTGCCTTTTCCGGCAACTTGACCGAGCCGCCGGCCTTCTCGATCTTCTCGATCGCGGCCTTGGAGGCGCCGGCCACGTCGAAGGCGAGCTTTGCCTTGAGCTCGCCGTCGGACAGCACGCGTACGCCATCCTTGACGCGGCGGATGACGCCGGCGGCGACAAGCGCCTCGGCCGTCACGGTTGCCTTGGCGTCAAGCTTCTTGGCGTCGACGGCTTGCTGGATACGAGCCAGCGAGACGACAACGAAGCTCTTGGCGAAGAGGTTGTTGAAGCCGCGCTTCGGCAGCCGCCTGTAGAGCGGCATCTGGCCGCCCTCGAAGCCGTTGATGGCGACGCCGGAGCGTGCCTTCTGGCCCTTGACGCCGCGACCGGCGGTCTTGCCCGAGCCGGAACCGATGCCGCGGCCGAGACGCTTCTTGGAGTGCGTCGCGCCGTCCTTGTCACGCAGATCGTTGAGTTTCATCTGGGTTCTCCTGCGCTTTGGCTCAGCCCTCGTCCACGACGCGGACGAGATGCTGAACGGCGGCGATCATGCCGCGCACGGAAGGCGTATCTTCCAGCGTGCGCTGCTTGTGCATCTTGTTGAGGCCGAGGCCGACCAGCGTCGCGCGCTGTTCCTTCGGACGGCGGATCGGCGAACCGATCTGCTCAACGGTGATGGTCTTGGTTGCTTTCTTGGCCATGGTCAAAATCCCTGGTCAGTCGACTATTCTTCAGCCGCAACGGCGGTGCCGCGGCGGGCCTGAAGGGTCGAATACTTGATGCCGCGAGCGGCAGCGACATCCTTGGGATGCATCTGGCTCTTCAGCGCGTCGAAGGTGGCGCGGACCATGTTGTAGGGGTTCGACGACCCCATCGACTTGGCGACCACGTCATGCATGCCGAGCGTCTCGAAGACGGCGCGCATCGGGCCGCCGGCGATGATGCCGGTACCCTGCTTGGCGGCACGCAGCAGAACGCGTCCGGCGCCCCAGCGTCCCTCGACGTCGTGATGCAGCGTGCGGCCCGAGCGCAGCGGCACGAAGATCATGTCGCGCTTCGCGGACTCGGTTGCCTTGCGGATCGCTTCCGGCACTTCGCGCGCCTTGCCGTGACCAAAGCCGACACGGCCCTTCTGGTCGCCGACGACGACGAGTGCGGCGAAGCCGAAGCGACGGCCACCCTTGACGACCTTGGCGACGCGATTGATGTGGACCAGCTTGTCCACCATGCCGTCGTCGCGCTCTTCACGCTCGCGGCCGCGGCCGCCTTCCCTACGTTCCTGTGCCATATCCTGTTCCTTGTTCTTTTCCGGAAGCACGGGTTGATGATTGTCGACGCCACTTTGGGTCGCCGACGGTGAAAGAATCAGAAGCTGAGACCGCCCTCGCGAGCAGCTTCAGCCAAGGCCTTGACACGGCCGTGATAGATGTACGGGCCGCGGTCGAAGACGACTTCCTTGACGCCGGCCTTGGTCGCGCGCTCGGCGATCAGCTTGCCGATCGCGGCGGCGGCAGCGGTGTCGGCACCGGTCTTGAGCGAACCCTTGAGGTCCTTCTCCAGCGTCGAGGCAGCGGCGATAGTGTGGCCCTTGGCATCGTCGATCACCTGCACATAGATGTTCTTCGAGGTGCGGTGGACCGACAGACGCGGACGCTCGCCGGCGACCTTCCTGATCTGACGACGGACGCGCTGCGCACGACGCTGCGTGGATTCCTTGGTACCCATTGTGGTCTTCCTTGCCTTCAAAAAACGGGGGCCGCCATGTGCGGTAGGCGAAAGCGCCTCCCGCGACCGCTCCCCGCGGCGTTACACTTCCTTGGCTTGGCCCTTTTCGAAAAGTCCGAGACTTTTCGGGGCCAGGCCCACTACTTCTTCTTGCCTTCCTTGCGGACGATCTTCTCGCCAGCGTAGCGGACACCCTTGCCCTTGTAGGGCTCGGGACCGCGGTATTCGCGGATCTCGGCAGCCACCTGACCAACCTGCTGCTTGTCGATGCCGGCCACGGTGATCTCGGTCGGCTTCGGCACGGTGATGGTGATGCCGGCCGGCGTCTCGTAGACGACGTCATGGCTGAAGCCAAGTGCCAGCTGCAGGTTTTTGCCCTGAAGTGCGGCGCGGTAGCCGACGCCGGTGATCTCGAGCTTCTTCTCGAAGCCGTCCTTCACGCCCTGCAGGATGTTGACGATCTGCGTGCGCGACATGCCCCACTTGGAGCGGGCGGTCTTGGTCTGGTCGCGCGGCTGAACAGCGATCTCGCTGCCTTCCATCTTGACCAGGACTTCGTCGTTCACCACGAACTTCAGCTCGCCCTTGGGGCCCTTCGCCGTAACGGTCTGGCCGTTGACGGTCGCGGTCACGCCCTGCGGCAGCGAAACGGGTTTCTTTCCAATACGAGACATTTTGTTGTCCTCGTCACTTCTCTTGTTTCAGGTCTCTGTCTTCGGAACGATCCGAAGACCGGATTCCACTTTGCGCTCAGCTGCCGGATCAGAAGATCTGGCAGAGAATCTCGCCGCCGACGTTCTGTTCGCGTGCTTCGTGATCGGCCATCACGCCCTTCGGTGTCGAAAGGATGGCGATGCCGAGGCCGTTGGCGACGTGCGGGATCGACTTGGCCGAGACGTAAACGCGGCGGCCCGGCTTCGAGACGCGGGCGATTTCGCGCACGACCGGCGCGCCGTCGAAATACTTCAGCTCGATTTCGATTTCGGACTTGCCGTTGTCGAAGTCGGTCTGGCTGTAGTCGCGGATATAGCCTTCAGCCTTCAGCACGTCGAGGACGCGGGTGCGCAGACGCGAGGCCGGCGTCGAGACACTCGACTTCTTGCGGCCGTAGGCGTTGCGGATGCGGGTCAGCATATCGCCGAGAGGATCGCTCAATGACATGTTATGTCCTCCTTACCAGCTCGACTTGACCAGGCCCGGGATCTGGCCGTTGTTGCCGAGATCACGAAGCGCGATGCGCGATACTTTGAGCTTGCGATAGTAGGCACGCGGACGGCCGGTGACTTCGCAGCGGTTGCGGATGCGGATCTTGGCCGAGTTGCGCGGCATGGCAGCAAGCTTGAGCTGAGCGCGGAAGCGCTCTTCCATCGGCTTGGACTGATCCATGATGATCGCCTTCAGGCCAGCGCGCTTGGGACCGTACTGGTCGGCAAGCTTGCGGCGCCTGTTGTTCTTCTCGACTGAGCTGGTCTTTGCCATTTCAGATTTTTCCTTTTCTCGCTGCCGTTACTGGCGGAAGGGGAAGTTGAAGGCCTTGAGCAATGCCCTGGCTTCGTCGTCCGTCTTCGCAGTCGTACAAACGATGACGTCCATGCCCCAGATCTGATCAACCTTGTCGTAGTTGATCTCCGGGAACACGATGTGCTCCTTGATGCCCATGGCGTAGTTGCCACGGCCATCGAAGCTCTTGGGGTTCAGTCCGCGGAAGTCGCGGACGCGCGGCAGCGCGATGTTCACGAGGCGGTCGAGGAACTCGTACATACGTTCCTTGCGCAGCGTGACCTTGGCGCCGATCGGCATGTTCTCGCGGACCTTGAAGCCAGCGATCGAATTGCGGGCGCGGGTGACGACGGCCTTCTGGCCGGCGATCAGCGCCAGGTCTTCGGCCGCAACCGACGGCTTCTTGGAATCGGCGGTCGCTTCGCCAACACCCATGTTCAGCACGATCTTGTCGAGGCGCGGAACCTGCATGTCGTTGTCGTAGCCGAACTGCTCCTGCAGCGCCTTGCGGATGGTCTCGTTGTAGACCTGCTTGAGGCGCGGCGTGTTGGTCGCGGTCGCCTGCTTGGTTTGAGCCTTAGCCATTGATGACTTCTCCCGAGCGCTTGGCGACGCGCACCTTCTTGCCGTCCTTCTGGAAGATGAAACCGACGCGGGTCGGCTTGCCATCCTTGGGGTCGGCCAGCGCGATGTTCGACAGCTGGATCGGCGCTTCCTTGGTGATGATCCCGCCCTCCTGGGACTGGGACTGCTTCTGGTGACGACGGATCATGTTGACGCCGCGCACCAGCGCGGTGTCATCCTTCGGCTGAACCGAGAGGACTTCGCCCGAACGGCCCTTGTCCTTGCCGGCCAGCACGACGACCTTGTCGCCTTTTCTAATCTTTTGCATTGGTCCGGCTCCTTACAGCACTTCAGGCGCGAGCGAGATGATCTTCATGTGGTTCTTGGCGCGGAGTTCGCGCGGAACCGGTCCGAAGATACGCGTGCCGATCGGCTCTTTCTTGTTGTCGACGAGAACGGCCGCGTTCTTGTCGAAACGGATCACGCTGCCGTCCGGACGGCGGATGTCCTTGGCCGTGCGAACCACGACCGCCTTCATCACATCGCCCTTCTTAACGCGGCCGCGCGGAATGGCTTCCTTGATGGACACCACGATGATGTCGCCCACGGAAGCGTATTTCCGCTTCGAGCCGCCCAGCACCTTGATGCACATGACACGACGCGCGCCGGAATTATCCGCCACGTCGAGGTTTGTTTGCATCTGAATCATGACTGGCCGCCTTCTTCTTTTCTAACGGGACGGGTTTTTCACCCCTCCCCGGTCTGTCCAAAATTCGTTTGTTTACGCCTGGTCCGAAGACACAACGATCCAGCGCTTATCCTTGGAAATCGGCTTCGATTCCTGGATGAACACCTGATCGCCAACCTTGTGGGCGTTGTTCTCGTCGTGCGCCTTGTACTTCTTGGTCATGCGCACGGTCTTCTTCATCACGGGATGCGTGAAGCGCCGTTCGACCTTGACGACAACCGTCTTCTCGTTCTTGTCGCTGACGACGGTGCCCTGCAGAATGCGCTTTGGCATGGTTTTCGTCCTTAAGCCTTCTTGGCCGCGGACTTTTCCGCAGCGATGGTCTTGATACGCGCAATGTCCTTGCGGACCTGCCTCACGCGCGCGGTCTTCTCGAGCTGGCCGGTGGCCTTCTGGAAGCGCAGGTTGAACTGCTCCTTCTTCAGGCTGGCCAAATCGTCGGTCAGCTGGTCCTGGGTCTTGGTCCGGATGTCTTCGGCTTTCATGATCAGCCCGTCCTTATTCTGCGATGCGCTGTACGAAGCGCGTCCTGACCGAGAGCTTGGCCGCGCCGAGACGCAGCGCCTCACGGGCGGTTTCTTCACTGACGCCGTCGATCTCGAACATGATGCGGCCCGGCTTGACGCGCGCCGCCCAGTAGTCGACGGCGCCCTTGCCCTTGCCCATGCGGACTTCGGTCGGCTTCGACGTGACCGGCAGATCCGGGAAAATACGGATCCAGACGCGGCCAGCGCGCTTCATTTCACGAGTGATCGCGCGGCGGGCCGCCTCGATCTCACGCGCGGTGACGCGGTTCGGCTCAAGCGCCTTCAGTCCGAAACCACCGAAATCCAGGTTGGTGCCGCCCTTTGCGGTACCATGGATACGGCCCTTGAACTGCTTGCGGAACTTTGTGCGCTTTGGCTGCAGCATCGTTCTAACTCCAAATTCCTAAATGTCTCAGGCGTTTTCGCGACGACGACCGCGTTCGCGATCACCACCACCGCCATGCGCGGCATCACCCTCGGTCGCGCGACGTTCCGAAGCCATCGGATCGTGCTCGAGGATCTCGCCCTTGAATACCCAGACCTTGACGCCGCAGATACCGTAGGCCGTATTCGCCTCGGCCGTGCCGTAGTCGACATCGGCGCGCAGCGTGTGCAGCGGCACGCGGCCTTCGCGGTACCACTCCATGCGCGCGATTTCGGCGCCGCCGAGACGGCCGGAGCAGTTGATGCGGATGCCTTCGGCACCGAGGCGCATCGCCGACTGCACCGCGCGCTTCATGGCGCGGCGGAACGCGATACGGCGCTCGAGCTGCTGGGCGATCGACTGGGCGACCAGGGTCGCGTCGATTTCCGGCTTGCGCACTTCGACGATGTTGAGGTGCGTCTCGGACTTCGTCATCTCCATCAGCTTCTTGCGAAGCTTCTCGATGTCGGCGCCCTTCTTGCCGATGATCAGGCCCGGGCGCGCGGCATGGATGGTGACGCGGCACTTCTTGTGCGGACGCTCGATCACGACCTTGGAGATCGCGGCCTGCTTGAGTTCCTTCTCAAGATACTTGCGGATCTTGATGTCCTCATGCAGCAGCTTGCCGTACTCGCCGGTGTTCGCGAACCAGCGCGAATCCCAGGTGCGGTTGATGCCGAGGCGAAGACCGATCGGATTGACTTTCTGGCCCATTATGCGGCCTCCCCTTTTTCTTCGACTTCACGAACGACGATCGTGAGGTGCGAGAACGGCTTCTCGATACGGCTGGCGCGACCACGGCCACGAGCGTGGAACCGCTTCATGACAATCGACTTGCCGACATAGGCTTCCGCCACCACCAGCGCATCGACATCGAGGTCGTGGTTGTTTTCCGCGTTGGCGATCGCCGATTCCAGCGTCTTCTTGACCGTGCCGGAAATCCGCTTGGCCGAGAATTCGAGGTCGGAAAGCGCTGTCGCGACCTTCTTGCCGCGGATCAGCGCGGCAACGAGGTTCAGCTTCTGCGGGCTGATACGGATCGTGCGCAACACGGCGCGCGCTTCGTTATCAGCAAGCCTGCGCGGAGCTTTGGCCTTGCCCATGATTATTTCCTCTTCGCCTTCTTATCCGCGCCGTGACCGTAATAGGTCCGCGTCGGAGCGAATTCACCGAACTTATGACCGACCATGTCCTCGTTCACCGAAACGGGAACATGCTTCTGGCCGTTGTAGACACCGAAGGTGAAGCCGACGAACTGCGGCAGGATGGTGGAGCGACGGCTCCACATCTTGATCACCTCATTGCGACCACCTTCACGAACCTTGTCCACCTTCTTGAGAAGGTAGCCGTCGATGAAGGGGCCTTTCCAAATAGAACGAGTCACTTGGCGTTACCTCTTCTTAGCTCTTGCGCTGATGGCGCGAGCGCAGGATGAACTTGTCGGTCGCCTTGTTGGACCGCGTCTTCTTGCCCTTGGTCGGCTTGCCCCACGGGCTGACCGGATGACGGCCACCGGAGGTGCGGCCCTCACCACCGCCGTGCGGATGGTCGACCGGGTTCATGGTCACGCCGCGATTGTGCGGGCGCTTGCCGCGCCAGACCGTGCGGCCGGCCTTGCCGTCGTTGATGTTGCCGTGGTCGGGGTTCGACACGGCACCGACGGTGGCCATGCAGGAGCCGTGAACGACACGCTGCTCGCCCGAGTTGAGGCGCAGGATCGCCATGCCCTGGTCGCGGCCCACGAGCTGGGCGTAACCGCCGGCCGAACGGGCAACCTGGCCGCCCTTGCCCGGCTTCAGCTCGATGTTGTGGACGATGGTGCCGACCGGCATCGATGCCAGCGGCATCGCATTGCCCGGCTTCACGTCGACCGCTTCGCCAGCCACGATCTTGTCGCCGGCGGCAAGGCGCTGCGGGGCGATGATGTAGGACAGCTCGCCATCGTCGTACTTGATCAGCGCGATGAAGGCGGTGCGGTTCGGATCGTATTCAATGCGCTCGACCGTGCCGACGACGTCGAACTTGCGGCGCTTGAAGTCGATGATGCGGTACGAACGCTTGTGACCGCCGCCGATGAAGCGGGCGGTGATGCGGCCGTAATTGTTGCGGCCGCCCGACTTGGTCAGGCCCTCGGTCAGGCCCTTGACGGGCTTGCCCTTGTAGAGGCCCGAGCGGTCGACGATGACCAGCTGGCGGGTGCTCGGCGTTACCGGGTTGAATTTTTTCAGTGCCATTGTTCTGTCCTCGCGGCCTTGCTCAGAGACCCGTCGCGACGTCGATCGACTGGCCGTCGGCCAGCGTCACGATCGCCTTCTTGACGTCGCTCTGGCGGCCGATCGTGCCGCGGAAGCGCTTGATCTTGCCCTTGCGGACAAGCGTGTTCACGGCCATCACCTTGACGCCGAACAGCGCTTCGACGGCGGCCTTGATTTCCGGCTTCGACGCCTTCTTGGCGACGTTGAAGACGACCTGGTTCTGCTCGGAAGCCATGGTCGACTTTTCGGTGATCGCCGGGCTGACGATCACGTCGTAGTGACGAAGGTCGGTCATTTAAAGCGCTCCTCGAGAGCCTCGACGGCGGCCTTGGAAAGGACCAGCGTGCCGCGGCGCAGAATGTCGTAGACGTTGATGCCCTGGATGGGCAGCACGTCGATGTTGGGGATGTTGGTCGCGGCCAGCTTGAAGTTCTTGTCAAGCTCGGCACCACCGATCACCAGGGCATTGCTCAGGCCCAGCGTCGCGAAATTCGCGATCAGCGCCTTGGTCTTGGCCTCGGTCAGCTTCAGCTCGTCGATGACGATGATCGACGCGCTCTTGGCCTTGGCCGAGAGAGCATGCTTCAGGCCCAGAGCGCGCACCTTCTTCGGCAAATCGTGCTCGTGGCTGCGAACGACCGGGCCGTGGGCCTTGCCGCCGCCGCGGAACTGCGGAGCGCGTGCCGAATGGTGACGGGCGCGGCCCGTACCCTTCTGCTTGTACATCTTGGCGCCGGTGCGCGCGATTTCGGCGCGGCCCTTGGCCTTGTGCGTGCCCTGCTGCTTCTTGGCGAGCTGCCAGCGCACGACGCGCTGCAGGATGTCCTCGCGCGGATCAAGGCCGAAAATCTCCTCGGAGAGTTTCACCTTGCCGGCGTCCTTGCCGCCAAGCGTTGTGATCTTGAGATCCATTATTCCGCTCCCTCTGTGGCCGGAGCCTCGTTCTTAGCAACAGCGCGGATCGCGGCGGGCTTCGGCGCATTGGCCGGCAGTGCCACCTTGGCCGCATCGCGGACCAGGATCCAGGCGCCCTTCGATCCGGGAACCGCTCCGCGGATCAGGATCAGGCCGCGGTCGGCGTCGGTCGAGACGATCTCGACGTTCTGCGTGGTGACGCGGGTGTCGCCCATATGGCCGGCCATCTTCTTGCCCTTGAACACCTTGCCGGGGTCCTGGCGCTGGCCGGTCGAACCGTGCGTACGGTGCGAGACCGAGTTACCGTGCGTCGCGCGGCCACCACCCATGTGGTGGCGCTTGATGACGCCCTGGAAACCCTTGCCGATCGTCGTGCCCGTCACATCGACCTTCTGGCCGGCGACGAAGTGCTCGACGGTGATCTCGGCACCGACATCGATCATGTTGTCGGCGGAGACGCGGAACTCGGCGACCTTCGCCTTCGGCTCGACGGAAGCGGTCGCGAAATGGCCGCGCATCGCCTTCGACGTGTTCTTCACCTTGGCGAGGCCAACGCCGAGCTGAACGGCGGTGTAGCCATTCTTCTCCTGCGTGCGCTGCGCCACGACCTGGCAGTTCTCCATCTGGAGAACAGTGACGGGAACATGTTCCCCGGCATCGTTGTAGATGCGGGTCATTCCCACCTTCTTTGCAATCACACCTGAACGCATCGGTTCAATTCCTTTAGAGTTCCGGGCCAGGGGCACCGCCCCTTACCGCGCTCTCATTCCCTTAGAGCTTGATCTCGACGTCGACGCCGGCGGCCAGATCGAGCTTCATCAAAGCATCGACGGTCTGCGGGGTCGGATCGACGATGTCGAGCAGACGCTTGTGCGTGCGCATCTCGAACTGCTCGCGGCTCTTCTTGTCGACGTGAGGCGACCGGTTGACCGTGAACTTTTCGATCCGCGTCGGCAGCGGAATGGGGCCGCGGACGTTTGCGCCGGTGCGCTTGGCCGTCGACACGATTTCCTTCGTCGAGGCGTCGAGCACGCGGTGATCAAACGCCTTCAGGCGGATGCGGATATTCTGTCCGTTCATGCGTCACTTCCTTGTTCTGGCGCGGCGCGGGCAACTTCCGCGCCCGCGACAGATCGGTTTAAGTCCAAATTACTCTTTGATGGTGACGACGATGCCGGCACCGACGGTGCGGCCGCCTTCACGGATGGCGAAGCGCAGCTTCTCTTCCATGGCGATCGGCACGATCAGCTCGACATCGACCGTGATGTTGTCGCCAGGCATCACCATCTCGGTGCCGGCCGGCAGCGACACGATGCCGGTCACGTCGGTCGTGCGGAAGTAGAACTGCGGGCGGTAGTTGGTGAAGAACGGCGTGTGACGGCCACCTTCGTCCTTGGTCAGGATGTAGGCTTCGGCCACGAACTTCTTGTGCGGCTTCACCGTGCCCGGCTTGGCCAGAACCTGGCCGCGCTCGACACCTTCACGATCAACGCCGCGCAGCAGCGCGCCGATGTTGTCGCCAGCCTGGCCCTGATCGAGCAGCTTGCGGAACATTTCCACGCCCGTGCAGGTCGTCTTGGTTGTCGGACGGATGCCGATGATCTCGAGTTCCTCGCCAACCTTGACCACGCCGCGCTCGACGCGGCCGGTCACGACCGTGCCGCGGCCCGAGATCGAGAACACGTCCTCGATCGGCATCAGGAACGGCTTGTCGAGCGGACGAACCGGGGTCGGGATGTAGGCGTCGACCTGAGCCATCAGCTCGCGGATCGCGTCCTCGCCGATCGTCTTGTTCGAATCCTCAAGAGCGGCCAGCGCCGAACCCTTGACGATCGGAATGTCGTCGCCGGGGAACTCGTTCTTCGACAGAAGCTCGCGAACCTCGAGCTCGACCAGCTCGAGCAGCTCGGCGTCGTCGACCTGGTCAACCTTGTTCAGGAACACCACGATCGACGGCACGCCGACCTGACGGGCGAGCAGGATGTGCTCGCGGGTCTGCGGCATCGGGCCGTCGGCGGCCGAAACGACCAGGATCGCGCCGTCCATCTGCGCGGCGCCGGTGATCATGTTCTTCACATAGTCGGCGTGGCCGGGGCAGTCGACATGGGCGTAGTGGCGGTTGGCCGTCTCGTATTCGACGTGGGCCGTCGAGATCGTGATGCCGCGCGCCTTCTCTTCCGGTGCCGCATCGATCTGGTCGTAGCGCTTGTACTCGCCAAAATACTTCGTGATCGCCGCCGTCAGCGACGTCTTGCCATGGTCAACGTGACCAATCGTGCCGATGTTCACATGAGGCTTAGTGCGCTCGAATTTACCTTTTGCCATGTGATGTCTCCATTTCCTGCTCGCCCATGCGGGCTTTGAATTGCGTTACCGCGGCAGCTCTTTCGAGTTACGCGTACTTTTTCTGGACTTCCTGGGCGACCGCGGTCGGGACCGGCTCGTAGTGATCAAACTGCATCGTGTAGGCCGCGCGGCCCTGGCTCATCGAGCGCAGGTTGTCGACGTACTTGAACATGTTGGCGAGCGGCACCATCGCGTTGATGACGACAGCCACGCCACGCGCTTCCTGGCCCTGGATCTGGCCACGACGGCCGTTCAGGTCGCCGATGACGCTGCCGACGTAGTCTTCCGGCGTCACGACTTCGACCTTCATGATCGGTTCGAGCAGCTGAACGCCAAGCTTGGGTGCGGCTTCACGGAAGCAGGCGCGGGACGCGATTTCGAAGGCCAGGACCGAGGAGTCGACGTCGTGGTAGGCGCCGTCGATCAGCGTCGCACGGACGCCGATCATCGGGAAGCCCGCGAACGGACCAGCGCCCATGACGCTCTGGATGCCCTTTTCGACACCCGGAATGTATTCCTTCGGCACGGCGCCGCCGACGATCTTGGACTCGAACACGAAGTCTTCGCCCTCTGTATTCGGCTCGAACACGACCTTCACGCGGGCGAACTGGCCGGTACCGCCGGTCTGCTTCTTGTGGGTGTAGTCCTGCTCGTGCTTGCGGGTGATCGTCTCGCGATAGGCCACCTGCGGAGCGCCGACATTGGCTTCGACCTTGAACTCGCGGCGCATGCGGTCGACGATGATGTCGAGGTGCAGTTCGCCCATGCCGGAGATGATGGTCTGGCCGCTTTCCTCGTCGGTCTTGACGCGGAAGGACGGGTCCTCGGCAGCCAGGCGGTGAAGGGCGAGGCCCATCTTTTCCTGGTCGTTCTTGGTCTTCGGCTCGATGGCGATCTGGATGACCGGATCGGGGAATTCCATGCGCTCGAGGATGACCGGGTGCAGCGGATCGCACAGCGTGTCGCCGGTGGTCGTATCCTTGAGGCCCGCCAGGGCTACGATGTCGCCGGCGAAAGCCTCCTCGACGTCGGCGCGCGAATTCGCATGCATCTGCAGCATGCGGCCGATGCGCTCCTTCTTGCCCTTGACGGTGTTGTCGACCGAGATGCCCTTGGTGAGCTTGCCCGAATAGATGCGGGCAAAGGTCAGCGAACCGACGAACGGGTCGTTCATGATCTTGAAGGCGAGCATCGAGAGCGGCTCGTCGTCGACCGCATGACGCTCGATCTCGGCGTCGGTCTTGGCATCGACACCCTTGATGGCGGGAACGTCGGCCGGCGACGGCAGGTATTCGACGACGGCGTCGAGCAGCGGCTGCACGCCCTTGTTCTTGAAGGCCGAGCCGCAGAACATCGGGAAGAACTTGACCGCGATCGTGCCCTTGCGGATCAGCGAACGGATCTCGTCATTCGACGGCATCTTGCCTTCGAGGTAGTTCTCGAGGGCCGTCTCGTCCATTTCGACGGCGGCTTCGATCATCTTCTCGCGGTATTCCTCGGCGCGGGCCTTGAGGTCGGCCGGGATCTCGACGATGTCCCAGGCAGCGCCCAGGGTCTCGTCGCGCCAGACAAGCGCGTTCATGTCGACGAGATCGACAACACCCTTGAACTCGGTCTCGGCGCCGATCGGCAGCTGCATGACGACAGCCTGCGCACCGAGGCGCGAACCAATCATCTCGACCGAGCGGTAGAAGTCGGCGCCGATCTTGTCCATCTTGTTACAGAAGATCATGCGCGGCACGCGGTACTTGTCGGCCTGGCGCCAGACGGTTTCCGTCTGCGGCTCGACACCGGCATTGGCGTCGAGCAGCGCGATGGCGCCGTCGAGCACGCGCAGCGAACGCTCGACCTCGATGGTGAAGTCAACGTGTCCGGGGGTGTCGATGATGTTGAAGCGACGCATCTTGCCGTCACGGCCCTTCCAGAAGGTCGTGGTGGCCGCGGACGTGATGGTGATGCCGCGTTCCTGCTCCTGCTCCATCCAGTCCATGGTGGCGGCGCCGTCGTGCACTTCGCCGATCTTGTGCGACTTGCCCGTGTAATAGAGGACGCGCTCGGTGGTCGTCGTCTTGCCGGCGTCAATATGCGCCATGATACCGAAATTGCGGTAGTCTTCGATTTTGTATTCGCGGGCCATCGTAGCTGCCTCTCAGTCCTGTTCGCGCTTTACCAGCGGTAGTGTGCGAAAGCGCGGTTGGCTTCAGCCATCTTGTGGGTGTCTTCACGCTTCTTGACGGCGGTGCCGCGGTTGTTGGCCGCGTCCATCAGCTCGCCCGAGAGGCGGTCGACCATGGTGGTCTCGTTGCGGTTGCGAGCAGCCGCGATCAGCCAACGGATGGCCAACGCCTGGCGGCGCTCGGGACGCACATCGACCGGGACCTGGTAGGTGGCGCCGCCGACGCGACGCGAACGCACTTCCACATGCGGCGCGACATTGTCGAGCGCCTGATGGAAGACGGTGACCGGCTCCTGCTTGGTCTTCGACTGGACCTGATCGAGCGCGCCGTAGACGATGGTCTCGGCGACCGACTTCTTGCCGTCATACATGACGGCGTTCATGAACTTGGTAACGATCAGATCGCCGAACTTCGGATCCGGATTGATCTCACGCTTTTCTGCACTGTGACGACGCGACATGGCTTTTGTCTCTCAATCTCGTAGCCCGACGCGTTGAAGCAGCGCCAGGGCCGGAAAATCTTACTTCGGACGCTTCGCGCCGTACTTCGAACGGCGCTGCTTGCGGTTCTTCACGCCCTGCGTGTCGAGCACGCCGCGGATGATGTGGTAGCGGACGCCCGGAAGATCCTTGACGCGGCCGCCGCGGATCATGACCACGGAGTGCTCCTGAAGGTTGTGACCTTCGCCGGGGATGTAACCGATCACCTCAAAACCATTGGTCAGGCGGATCTTGGCCACCTTGCGCAGCGCCGAGTTCGGCTTCTTCGGCGTCGTCGTGTAGACGCGCGTGCAGACGCCCCGCTTCTGCGGGTTCTGCTGCATGGCCGGGACCTTGTTGCGCTTCACCGGCGCAATGCGCGGCTTGCGGATCAGCTGGTTGACGGTAGGCATTAAACCCTCTTGTCTCTCAATTCCGTGTCTCGCCCGGTCAGGGCCGCTCAAAGCGTCATTTCCATACGCAAATTCGGGCCACAAACCGCGCCTCGCGGTCTTGCCCGAACAAATGGCAGAGGAAGCGGAAGCCGCTTCATGCACGCCGGAAATGTCTTTTCGCTCGTAAAACGAACCCTGTTTGAGGCAAACTCCAAAGCGTGTCGCTTCGGAAAGGAGAGCCTCACATCGGTTCTGACTGGGCGGCTTCTACTCGCAAGCCCGCGAAGCGTCAACCCCGCAACGGCAAATATTGCATTGAAGCCCTGGCTTGGCAGCCATGCGAAAACCGCATGTAATTTTCTTTCGCCAATTTGCAAGGACGAGGAAGAAAGTGCCAAGCCTTTGCCAAAGGGAATGGCTTTTGGCTTTTGCGCGACCCCGCTTCATGCGAAAAGCCGCCTGAGCAACTCAAAATCCCCTCGCCTGCCCTTTGCCAGGAGGAATCAGTCCGTGAACGATAACGAAGAACGGCCGGTCACCATCATTACCGGCCGGGTGTGGAAGCGCAAAGGCGGCAAAGCGGAAGGCGTGCACATCATGCTGGTCGCTCCCGATGACGATTCGGCGGTGCGCCGCGCTCTCGAATCGCTTGCCGCGGAAGGTTACGCGGAGGCCGAGCTCGACCAGATCGGCGACATGGAAGGCGTGCCCGATGACGAGCCGCATCTGTCGGCCTACCAGGGCGCGCTTGAAGGCGAAGTTTCGATCGTCACCTTCGACGCGCCGATCTGAGAATCAGGCGCGGACGCGGCTGAGTCGGCCGGACCGATTCTCCATCCACTGCAACTTGCCCAGCTGTCGCTCACGCCTGGAAAAATCTGCCCTTCCCATTCTGGAGCCCCCATGTCCTCGAACAGCAATCCCATCAAGATAGGCATCGTCGGTGTCGGCAAGATCGTGCGCGACCAGCACCTGCCGGCCCTGGCGAAGGACGAGAACTATCGTCTCGCCGCCGCGGCAAGCCGGCACGGCAAGGTCGACGGCGTGCCGAATTTTCCCACCATCGAGGCGATGCTCGACGCGGTACCGGAACTCCACGCCATCTCGCTCTGCATGCCACCGCAATTCCGTTACGATGCCGCGCGCACCGCGATCGAGGCGAAGAAGCATGTCTTCCTGGAAAAGCCGCCTGGCGCCACGGTCAGCGAGGTCGAGGACCTGAAGGCACTGGCGGCAGAGAACAGCGTCTCATTGTTCGCCAGCTGGCATTCACGCTATGCGCCGGCGGTTGAGGCCGCGCGCACCTTCCTCGGTTCGACCAGGATCAGGTCGGCCGCTATCAACTGGAAGGAAGATGTGCGCCGCTGGCATCCGAACCAGGAGTGGATCTGGCAGCCCGGCGGCTTTGGTGTCTTCGATCCCGGTATCAACGCGCTGTCGATCGCGACCTACATCCTGCCGGCAATGTTCATCAGCTCTGCGGTTCTCGATTTCCCCGAAAACCGTGCGGCCCCGGTCGCGGCGCAAGTGACCTTCCGCACCTCGAGTGGATTGCCGGTGACGATGGACCTCGACTGGCTCCAAACAGGTCCACAAAGCTGGGACATCCTGGCCGATACCGACAAGGGCGCCATGGTGCTTTCGGGTGGTGGTTCCAAGCTCATCGTCGATGGCCATGTCGTGCATGATGAACCGGAAGCAGAGTACCCGATGCTCTACAAGCGCTTCGCCGAAATCGTGCGCGCGGGTATCTCCGACGTCGATCTCGCACCGCTGCAACATGTCGCCGACGCGTTCATGCTCGGCAAACGCAATGTGGTCGCGGCGTTTTTCGACTAGGCGGCGACAACGGAACGCCGCACCGCCTTCGTGCGGCGTTCACGGCTGAAGCAGTGGCGTGATCACTCTCAGGGGATTGGCTGTGTCAATCCTTGATCCGGCAGCCAGCGCGCTTCACCATGTCGGCGACAATCAACGGCGTTGCCGGCGTTTCGGACCAGTTGCTCCGGCTGGGCGCGCCCGTCTCAAGGGCGGCGCGCACGCTCCCGGTATCCAGCCGGAGCGCGGTCTTGCAAGAGACCATATGCGAGCCGCCGATCGTATCGACGATCACACCGGCCGCTTCCCCGACCCCGGCGACATAAGCAACCAATGTCTGCTTCGCTATCGGGCTCGAGTCGACCCTGGCAATCATCTCCATGACCTGTGCGACAGAGACCTGCCCCATCGCGGTGGACGGAAGGGCAACGGCGGCAACGGGCAGTGCGAACGCCACCGTGGCGCCAATAGCCGCCACGGGAATCTGGTGTACGAAGGAACGCATTGAATTCTCCTGTCTGGAATGTCATCTTGACAGAGCGCATCATGACGCATAAATTTATTATTGTAAAACGATAATTGTTTTCTATTTTGCGAGACCTATCATGACCGACTTTACCGTGACGGTTCCAGCCTCCGACCCCAACCGCCTAGCGAGGTTGAACCGCATCCGGCTTTTCAGCCTCGCCCTGGCGAGAGGCTGTATTCTTCTGGCGGCGCTTCTGGCGGCCGGGCTTGTCTTCTATTGGTTTTCAGCATCCCCCAGTTCTATCGCGGCGGACGCGCTGATGCCGCCGGAATGGCTGGCAGGTCTGGGTATGGGGAGACGAGCCGCGGGATTTGCGATCTCATTCGTGCCCCTCGCATGCCTGATCGTGGCGCTGATGTCCGCAAGGCGCTGCTTTGGTGCGTTCGCGGCCGGAAATTTCTTTGGCCGGGATGCGGTGAAGGGCCTGCGGGACTTTGCCCTGGGCCTGCTCGCATCCGCGTTGCTGAAGCCATTTTCGGCGGCGGCGCTGTCTGTCCTTCTGAGTTCAGACGCACCCGCGGGCCAGCATCGCCTGACCCTTGGCTTTGGCAGCGACACGATACTGGCGCTGTTGGCGGCCGGCATAATCGCCGTCATCGCCTGGGTGCTGGCCGAGGCGGCGGCCCTTGCCGACGAAAACGCGCAGTTCATCTGAGGAACCGTTCATGCCCATAAGGGTCAGGCTCAACGTCGTCCTAGCCGAACGCAATGTGAAGTCCAAGGATCTGGCCGAGCATGTCGGCATCACCGAGGCCAATCTCTCCCTGTTGAAGCAGGGAAAGGTCAAGGGCATCCGCTTCGACACGTTGGAGCGTATCTGCGAATATCTCGACTGCGAGCCAGGCGATCTGCTGCGGTTCGAGAAACCATCCGAATAAAGCAACAAAAAAGCCGCCGGGTTACCCCGACGGCCTCGTTGCCTGAGATTTCAAGGCGGCCGTTTCACCGAAACGACCGCCTTATATTTTTATTCTGACGCAGTTCCAGAAGAACGGTTTCTCCCGGATTGCGTTGCCGCCGCGCTTACTGCGCGGCGGTTGTCATATCGGCCAGCATCGGCTCGGCGACTTCCACACCGGAGGCCTTGCGGCGCTCGTCGATGATCAGTTCGTCGCGCGAGGTGGCGATGCGCCGGATCTGGCTCATCGTGCCGCCCGTACCGGCCGGGATCAGCCGGCCGACGATGACGTTTTCCTTCAAGCCCTGCAGCATGTCGGTCTTGCCGGCAACCGCGGCTTCCGTCAGCACTCTGGTCGTCTCCTGGAAGGAGGCGGCCGAGATGAAGGACGGCGTCTGCAGCGAGGCCTTGGTGATGCCGAGCAGCACCGGCTGGCCTTCGGCCGGCTTCTTGCCGTCCTCGATCAGACGCTCGTTGACCTCTTCCAGTTCGATCACGTCGACGTGGTCGCCCGGAATGTAGGTCGAGTCGCCCTGCGTGGTGATCTCGACCTTCTGCAGCATCTGGCGAACGATCACTTCGATGTGCTTGTCGTTGATCGAAACGCCCTGCAGGCGGTAGACTTCCTGGATCTCGTTGACGAGGTAGGACGCAAGTGCCTCCACGCCCTTGATCGCCAGGATGTCGTGCGGCGCCGGATTGCCGTCGAGGATGTAGTCGCCCTTCTCGATGACGTCGCCGTCCTGGAGATGGAACGGCTTGCCCTTCGGGATCAGGTATTCGACCGGCTCCAGCGTCGAGTCATGCGGCTCGATGATGATGCGGCGCTTGTTCTTGTAGTCGCGGCCGAAACGGATCGTGCCATCGATCTCGGCGATGATGGCGTGGTCCTTCGGACGACGGGCCTCGAACAGTTCGGCAACACGCGGCAGACCGCCGGTGATGTCCTTGGTCTTGGCGCTTTCCATCGGGATACGAGCCAGCACGTCGCCGGGACGAACCTGCGCGCCCGGCTCGACCGACAGAATGGCCTCGACCGAGAGCAGGAAGCGTGCATCGCCACCCTTCGACAGCTTGCCGACCTTGCCCTTGGCGTCCTGAACGACGATCGCCGGCTTCAGATCGTTGCCGCGCGGCGTCGAACGCCAGTCGATGACCTCACGCTTGGTGATGCCGGTCGACTCGTCGGCCGTTTCCTGGACGGAAATACCGTCGACCAGATCCTCGAACGCCACCTTGCCCTCGATTTCGGTGAGGATCGGGCGGGTGTAAGGATCCCACTCGGCGATACGCTGACCACGTTTCACCTTGTCGCCATCGTCCACGAAGATACGCGAACCATAGGTGACACGGTGCGTGGCGCGCTCCTTGCCGGCTTCGTCGAGGATCAGCACCGCCATGTTGCGGCCCATGACCATCTGCTGGCCGTCGGAGTTGCGCACCACGTTGCGGTTGCGGATCTCGACCTTGCCCTCATAGGACGCTTCAAGGAACGAGCTGTCCACCACCTGCGCGGTACCGCCCATGTGGAAGGTACGCATGGTGAGCTGGGTGCCCGGCTCGCCGATCGACTGCGCCGCGATGACGCCGACGGCTTCACCCTGGTTGACCGGGGTGCCGCGCGCCAGATCGCGTCCGTAGCAGACCGCGCACACGCCAACCCTGACCTCGCAGGTCAGTGCCGAGCGGATGCGGACCGACTGGACGCCGGCCTTTTCGATCTGCTCCACGTCGCGCTCGTCCATCAGCGTTCCGGCCTTGACCAGCAGGTCGCCGGTCACCGGATGGTTGATATCGTCGAGCGCGGTGCGGCCCAGCACGCGCTGGCCGACCGAAGCGACGACCTGACCGGCATCGACGATCGGCTGCATGGTGAGGCCCTTGTCGGTGCCGCAATCCACGGAGTTGACGATGCAGTCCTGCGCCACGTCGACCAGGCGGCGGGTGAGGTAACCCGAGTTCGCCGTCTTCAAGGCGGTGTCGGCCAGACCCTTGCGGGCGCCGTGGGTCGAGTTGAAGTACTCGAGCACGGTCAGGCCTTCCTTGAAGTTCGAGATGATCGGCGTCTCGATGATTTCACCCGACGGCTTGGCCATCAGGCCGCGCATGCCGGCAAGCTGACGCATCTGGGTGGGCGAGCCACGCGCACCGGAGTGCGACATCATGTAGATCGAGTTCATCGGCTTCTGACGGCCATTGTCCTCGAACTCGACCGCCTTGATGCGGGCCATCATCTCGTCGGCGACCTTTTCCGAGCACTTGGCCCAGGCGTCGACGACCTTGTTGTACTTCTCGCCCTGCGTGATCAGGCCGTCATTGTACTGCTGCTCGTATTCCTTGGCCAAAGCCTCGGTGTCCGACACCAGCTTGATCTTGCTGTCCGGGATCAGCATGTCGTCCTTGCCGAACGAAATGCCAGCACGGCAGGCGTGGGCGAAACCGAGCGCCATGATGCGGTCGCAGAAAATGACCGTCTCCTTCTGACCGCAATGGCGGTAGACGGTGTCGATCATCTTGGAGATGTTCTTCTTGGTCATCTCCTGGTTGGCGGTCTCGTAAGGCACGTTGACGTTCTTCGGCAGAAGCTCGCCGATGATCATGCGGCCAGGCGTGGTGTCATGGATCTTCGACACGACCTTGCCTTCGGCGTCGACCGTGCGGAAGCGGCCCTTGATCTTGGCGTGCAGGGTCACCGCCTTGGTCTCGAGCGCATGCTGGAGTTCGCCCATATCGGCAAACACCATGCCTTCGCCCGGCTCGTTCTGGTTGACGATCGAGAGATAGTAGAGACCCAGAACCATGTCCTGCGACGGAACGATGATCGGCGCGCCGGAAGCCGGGTGCAGGATGTTGTTGGTCGACATCATCAGCACGCGGGCTTCAAGCTGCGCTTCCAGGGACAGCGGCACGTGAACGGCCATCTGGTCACCGTCGAAGTCGGCGTTGAAGGCCGTGCAAACCAGCGGATGCAGCTGGATCGCCTTGCCTTCGATCAGGATCGGCTCGAACGCCTGGATGCCGAGGCGGTGCAGCGTCGGCGCGCGGTTCAACAGCACCGGATGCTCGCGGATGACCTCGTCGAGGATATCCCAGACCTCCGGACGCTCCTTCTCGACCAGCTTCTTCGCCTGCTTGACCGTCGAGGAATAACCCTTGGCGTCAAGACGGGCGTAGATGAAGGGCTTGAACAGTTCGAGCGCCATCTTCTTCGGCAGGCCGCACTGGTGCAGCTTGAGTTCCGGACCGGTCACGATGACCGAGCGGCCGGAATAGTCGACGCGCTTGCCGAGCAGGTTCTGGCGGAACCGGCCCTGCTTGCCCTTGAGCATGTCGGACAGCGACTTCAGCGGACGCTTGTTGGCGCCGGTGATGACGCGGCCGCGACGGCCGTTGTCGAACAGCGCGTCAACGGCTTCCTGCAGCATGCGCTTTTCATTGCGCACGATGATGCCGGGAGCGCGCAGCTCGATCAGCCGCTTCAGACGGTTGTTGCGGTTGATGACGCGGCGATAGAGGTCGTTCAGATCGGACGTGGCGAAACGGCCGCCGTCCAGCGGGACGAGCGGGCGAAGGTCCGGCGGGATCACCGGAACCACCTTCATGATCATCCATTCCGGACGGTTGCCGGATTCCATGAAGTTCTCGACGACCTTGAGCCGCTTCAGATACTTCTTCTGCTTGAGCTCGGACGTGGTCGAAGCCAGTTCCGAACGCAGGTCGCCGGCGATCTTCTCCAGATCCATGCCGGCCAGGAGGTCATGAATGGCCTCGGCACCGATCATGGCGGTGAAAGAATCCTCGCCATACTCGTCGACGGCGATCATGTACTCTTCCTCGCTGAGCAGCTGGTGCTCCTTCAGCGCGGTGAGGCCAGGCTCGGTGACGATATAGTTCTCGAAGTAGAGGACGCGCTCGATGTCCTTCAGCGTCATGTCGAGCAGCGTGCCGATGCGCGAGGGCAGCGACTTCAGGAACCAGATATGGGCGACGGGAGCAGCGAGCTCGATATGGCCCATGCGCTCGCGACGGACGCGCGACAGCGTGACTTCGACGCCGCACTTCTCGCAGATGACGCCCTTGTACTTCATGCGCTTGTACTTGCCGCACAGACACTCATAGTCCTTGATCGGGCCAAAAATGCGCGCGCAGAACAGACCGTCACGCTCCGGCTTGAAGGTGCGGTAGTTGATGGTCTCCGGCTTCTTGATCTCGCCGAACGACCAGGACAGAATCTTCTCAGGGCTGGCCAGTGAGATCCGGATGGAATCGAACACCTGCGCAGGCGCCTGCGGATTGAAGAGATTCATGACCTCTTGGTTCATGCCGTTCTCCTTTTCGGGGTCCTCGAAAACCCCTTGCATCTAGTCGCGGGCCAAACGCCCGCCGCCTTTGTCGGCCACTGGCCGACGAATTGGTTGGCGCGCCACAACTTCATGCGGCGCGCCGTAGCCTTACTCGGCCGCGTCGGGTAGCCGAACCGGGGCGTCGTCGAGCTTGGTGTTCTCCAGCTCGACATTGAGGCCAAGCGACCGCATTTCCTTGACGAGCACGTTGAAGCTCTCGGGAATGCCCGCCTCGAACGTGTCGTCGCCGCGCACGATCGCCTCGTAGACCTTGGTGCGGCCGGCGACGTCGTCCGACTTCACCGTCAGCATTTCCTGCAGCGTGTAGGCGGCGCCATAGGCTTCCAGCGCCCAAACCTCCATTTCGCCGAAGCGCTGGCCACCGAACTGCGCCTTGCCGCCCAGCGGCTGCTGGGTGACGAGCGAGTACGGACCGATCGAACGCGCGTGGATCTTGTCGTCCACCAGGTGGTGAAGCTTGAGCATGTAGATATAGCCCATTGTCACCTTGCGATCGAACGGCTCGCCCGTGCGTCCGTCATAGAGCTGCGACTGACCGCTGGTGTGCAGGCCCGCCTGCTCCAGCATGATGTTGATGTCAGCCTCGTGCGCGCCGTCGAACACCGGGGTCGCGATCGAGACGCCGCGGCGCATCTGCTCGCTGAGGCGAACAATGCTCTCGTCGTCATACTCACGGATCGGCTCGTTGCGGTCATTGGCCGGCATGAAGCTTTCCAGCGTCTTGCGCAGCGGCTTGATGTCGCCGGCCGCCTTGTACGTGTCGATCAGCTCGCCGATCTTCTTGCCCATGCCCGCGCAAGCCCAGCCCAGATGCGTTTCCAGGATCTGGCCGACATTCATGCGGCTCGGCACACCCAGCGGGTTGAGCACGATATCGGCATGCGTGCCGTCCTCGAGGAAAGGCATGTCCTCGACCGGAACGATGCGTGACACGACACCCTTGTTGCCGTGACGGCCGGCCATCTTGTCGCCCGGCTGCATCTTGCGCTTCACCGCCACGAAGACCTTGACCATCTTCATGACGCCCGGAGGCATTTCGTCGCCGCGCTGCACCTTCTCGACCTTGTCCATGAAGCGCTGTTCGAGCGCCTTCTTGGAGTCGTCGTACTGGCCACGCAGGGCTTCCAGTTCGCTCTGGAGCTTTTCGTTCTCCACGGCAAACTGCCACCACTGCGAACGCGGATACTCGTCGAGCGTGTCCTTCGACAGCGTCGAGCCCTTCTTGAAGCCCTTCGGTCCGGCGATCGCTTCCTTGCCGACGAGCACGTCGGAAAGACGCGCATAGACGTTGCGGTCCAGAATGGCCTGCTCGTCGTCGCGGTCCTTGGCGAGACGTTCGATCTCCTCGCGCTCGATCGCCATGGCGCGCTCGTCCTTCTCCACACCGTGGCGATTGAACACGCGCACCTCGACGACGGTGCCGAAAGTGCCCGGAGGCATGCGCATCGATGTGTCGCGCACGTCGGAAGCCTTTTCGCCGAAGATGGCGCGCAGAAGCTTCTCTTCCGGCGTCATCGGGCTTTCGCCCTTCGGCGTGATTTTGCCGACCAGGATGTCGCCCGGCTGCACTTCCGCGCCGATATAGACGATGCCGGCTTCGTCGAGGTTCTTCAGCGCTTCTTCCGAAACGTTCGGAATGTCGCGCGTGATTTCCTCCGGACCGAGCTTGGTATCGCGCGCCATGACCTCGAACTCCTCGATGTGGATCGAGGTGAAGACGTCGTCGGCGACGATGCGCTCGGAGAGCAGGATCGAGTCCTCGTAGTTGTAGCCGTTCCACGGCATGAACGCGACCAGCACGTTGCGGCCGAGCGCCAGATCGCCGAGCTCCGTCGACGGACCGTCGGCGATGATGTCACCCTTGTTGACCCGATCACCCATACGCACCAGCGGACGCTGGTTGATGCAGGTGTTCTGGTTCGAGCGCTGGAACTTCATCAGCCGGTAGATATCGACGCCGGACTTGCCCGGATCGAGATCCTCGGTGGCGCGGATAACGATACGCGTCGCGTCCACCTGGTCGACGATGCCGCCGCGGCGGGCGCCGATGGCGGCGCCCGAGTCACGGGCGACGATCGGCTCCATGCCGGTGCCGACGAACGGCGCCTCGGCGCGCACCAGCGGCACGGCCTGACGCTGCATGTTCGAGCCCATCAGCGCGCGGTTGGCGTCGTCGTTCTCGAGGAACGGGATCAGGGCCGCGGCCACCGACACCATCTGCTTTGGCGAAACGTCCATAAGGTCGACGTTTTCGCGCGGCGCCATCATCACTTCGCCGGCACTGCGGCAAATGACGAACTCGTCGACGAAGCCACCATTCTTGTCGAGCTCGGCATTGGCCTGCGCGACATGGTGCTTGGCTTCTTCCATCGCCGAGAGATAGACGACATCATTGGTCAGCTTGCCGTCGACGATCTTGCGGTACGGGCTCTCGATGAAACCGTACTTGTTGACGCGCGCGAAGGTGGCGAGCGAGTTGATCAGACCGATATTCGGGCCTTCCGGCGTCTCGATCGGGCAGATACGGCCGTAATGCGTCGGGTGCACGTCACGCACCTCGAAGCCGGCGCGCTCGCGGGTCAGACCGCCCGGTCCAAGCGCCGACAGGCGGCGCTTGTGGGTGATCTCCGACAGCGGGTTGGTCTGGTCCATGAACTGCGACAGCTGCGAGGAACCGAAGAACTCGCGCACGGCGGCGGCGGCCGGCTTGGCGTTGATCAGGTCCTGCGGCATGACCGTGTCGATCTCGATCGAGGACATACGCTCCTTGATCGCGCGCTCCATGCGCAGCAGGCCGACGCGGTACTGGTTCTCCATCAGCTCGCCGACAGAACGCACGCGGCGGTTGCCGAGATTGTCGATGTCGTCGATCTCGCCCTTGCCGTCGCGCAGTTCGACCAGCGTCTTGACCACGGCCAAGATGTCTTCCTTGCGCAGAACGCGCACGGTGTCCTCGGCCTTGAGCTCGAGGCGCATGTTCATCTTGACGCGGCCGACAGCCGACAGATCATAGCGCTCGCTGTCGAAGAACAGCGAGTTGAACATGGCTTCGGCGGTCTCGAGCGTCGGCGGCTCGCCGGGGCGCATGACACGGTAGATGTCGAACAGCGCGTCCTGGCGGCTCTCGTTCTTGTCGACGGCGAGCGTGTTTCTGATATAGGCGCCGACATTGACGTGGTCGATGTCGAGGATCTTGATCTCCTGCTCGCCGGTGCCAAGCAGCACCTTGAGCGTCTTTTCGTCGATCTCGTCGCCGGCCTCGAGGAAGATCTCGCCGGTTGCGTAGTTGACGATGTCCTCGGCCAGGTAGTTGCCGAGCAGATCCTCGTCGGTCGCCTTGATCGCCTTCAGACCCTTCTCGCCGAGCTGGCGCGCCTGACGTGCGGTGATCTTCTTGCCGGCTTCGACAACGACCTCGCCCGTATCGGCGTCGACCAGGTCGCCGACGGCCTTGAGGCCGCGGAAGCGCTCGACGTTGAACGGAATGCGCCAGTGGTCGCCGGCGCGCACATAGCTGATCTTGTTATAGAAGGTCGACAGGATCTCTTCGCCGTCCATGCCGAGCGCCATCAGCAGCGACGTCACCGGAATCTTGCGGCGGCGGTCGATGCGGGCGTGCACGACGTCCTTGGAATCGAACTCGATGTCGAGCCAGGAGCCGCGATAAGGAATGACGCGCGCGGCGAACAGAAGCTTGCCCGACGAGTGCGACTTGCCCTTGTCGTGGTCGAAGAAGACGCCCGGCGAACGGTGCATCTGCGAGACGATGACGCGCTCGGTGCCGTTGACGATGAAGGTGCCGTTCAAGGTCATGAGCGGCATGTCGCCCATGTAGACGTCCTGTTCCTTGATGTCCTTGATCGACTTGGCGCCGGTATCCTCGTCAATATCGAACACGATGAGGCGCAGCGTCACCTTCAGTGGCGCGGCATAGGTCAGGTCGCGCTGACGGCATTCGTCAACGTCGAATTTCGGTCCTTCGAACTCGTACTTCACGAACTCCAGCATCGAGGAGCCGGAAAAATCGGAGATCGGGAAGACCGACTTGAAAACAGCCTGCAGTCCCTCGTCCGGACGCCCGCCCTTGGGCTCGTCCACCATCAGGAATTGGTCATAGGATGCCTTCTGAACCTCGATCAGGTTCGGCATCTCCGCAACTTCCGGAATCTTTCCGAAGAACTTGCGTACGCGTCTGCGGCCATTGAAAGTCTGGGTCTGGGCCATCGTCGCTCCTTAGCTCTAAACTCGGGACGGACCTCGCCGCGGTCCGCCTTGCATACCGAGCCGCCTGGGCGGCGGCTCTCTGTCTGTTCTCCGTTCGCCTTTCGGCGGCCGGCTAAAACGGGAGAAAACCCGTTTCCTGAAGGCCGGTCGCGGCCCTCAGGAAAGAGGTTCTCGTACATCTCGCGCTACGCGTCCTCCCTCCAGGCGAAGGGAGTGGCGGACGGCGCGAGGCCGCCCGCCGCTTTTACGCTTACTTCAGGTCGACCTTGGCGCCGGCTGCTTCCAGCTGGGCCTTGAACTTGTCGGCGTCAGCCTTGGAAACGCCTTCCTTGACCGGCTTCGGAGCCGCTTCGACCAGGTCCTTGGCTTCCTTGAGGCCAAGACCGGTGATGGCGCGGACTTCCTTGATGACGTTGATCTTCTGAGCGCCAGCGTCGGTGAGGACGACGTCGAATTCCGTCTTTTCCTCGGCCGGAGCAGCAGCAGCGGCAGCGCCGCCGGCAGCGGCAACCGCCACCGGAGCAGCAGCCGAAACGCCCCACTTTTCTTCCAGAAGCTTCGACAGCTCGGCCGCCTCGAGGACGGTCAGCTTCGAAAGGTCGTCTACGATCTTTGCGAGATCAGCCATTGTTGTATTCCTTCGTTAGGTTCGAACGTGTGTTTTTGATAGCGAGGAACGGCCTCATGCCGCCTCGTCCTTCCGGGCGTAAGCGCCGATGACGCGCGCGACCGAGGCCGCTGGCGCATTGACGATCTGGGCGATCCGGGTTGCCGGCGTGGCGATCATGCCAACCAGTCGGGCGCGCAGCTCATCGAGCGACGGAAGTGTGGCGAGTGCCTTCACACCGTCGGCGTTGAGCGAGGTGGTGCCCATCGCGCCGCCGAGAATGACAAGCTTGTCATTTCCCTTGGCGAAATCGGACGCGACCTTCGGCGCCGCAATCGGATCCTCCGAATAAGCAATCAGCGTCTGTCCCTTGAACAGATCGATGATCGATGCGGAGTCCGTGCCCTGAAGAGCGATTTTGGCGAGACGGTTCTTCGCGACTTTAACGGTGCCACCGGCAGCGCGCATTTTCGACCGAAGGTCGTTCATTTGCGCGACGGTGATACCGGCATAGTGGGCCACGACGACTGAACCTGCGTTTCCGAACGCTTCGTTCAGGCCCGTGACGAGTTCGCGTTTTTCCGCTCTGTCCACTGCCTATCTCCAGTTGACCCCTGCCCTGTTTCGAGGACAGGCGTCGGGTTGCCTTTTGCCGGCCGGGCCATCCAGTAACGGATCTCCCGAACGACGCTCGAGGATCCTGCCCCCTTTCGCCACACCGGCGGCAAGCCGACGATGCGCAGACAAAAGGCAAACACGGTTCGAACCTTTCATTGGAGCACTTGCTCCTTTGTCGGGTCTTCACCCGTCTCATGCAGGCCCACATGAATTAAGGCTTTTGGGCCGCCTGCAATCTCGGACAGGATGTCCGGAAGCCTTTCGACTTCCGGCACCGGGCCCAGGATAAATCCGGGGCCCGGAATTCAGTCTCGGATCGGCCTTTCAGCGGCCGATCCAAATTGTCTAATCAGGACGCAGCGAGCGTCGCGACGTCGAGCTTGAGGCCCGGGCCCATCGTCGAGGTGACCGACACCTTCTTGACGTAGTTGCCCTTGGCGCCAGCCGGCTTTGCCTTGGTCACCGCATCGGCGAAAGCGCGGATGTTCTCTTCGAGCGCCTTGACGTCGAACGAGACCTTGCCGACGCCGGCATGAACGATGCCGGCCTTCTCGACACGGAACTCGACCGCGCCGCCCTTCGATGCCTTGACGGCGGCGGCGACGTCGGTGGTGACGGTGCCGACCTTCGGGTTCGGCATCATGCCGCGCGGGCCGAGCACCTTGCCGAGACGGCCGACCAGCGGCATCATGTCCGGCGTGGCGATGCAGCGATCGAAATCGATCGTGCCCTTCTGGACGATGTCGACCAGGTCTTCCGCGCCGACGATGTCGGCGCCGGCGGCCTTGGCTTCCTCTGCCTTGTCGCCACGGGCGAACACGGCGACACGAACCGAGCGACCGGTGCCGTTCGGCAGATTGACCACGCCGCGGACCATCTGGTCGGCATGGCGCGGGTCGACGCCGAGATTCATGGCGACTTCGACGGTCTCGTCGAACTTGACCGAGGAACGGTCCTTGAGCAGCTTCAGCGCTTCACCCAGGGCATAAGCCTTGTTGGGATCAATGCCTTCGCGGGTCTTCGATACACGCTTTGCAATCTTTGCCATGATCTCAGCCCACCACTTCCAGACCCATCGAGCGGGCGGAGCCCTCGACCATGCGCATGGCCGCCTCGACGTCGTTTGCGTTCAGATCCTTCATCTTGGCGGTCGCGATTTCGCGCACCTTGTCGCGCGAAACGGTGCCAGCCTTGACCTTGCCCGGCTCCTTCGAGCCCGACTTCAGGTTCGCGGCCTTCTTCAGGAAGTAGCTCACCGGCGGCGTCTTCATGACGAAGGTGAACGACTTGTCCTGGTAGTAGGTGATGACGACCGGAACCGGCGATCCCTTTTCCATTTCCTGGGTCTGCGCGTTGAACGCCTTGCAGAACTCCATGATGTTAATGCCACGCTGACCAAGCGCCGGGCCGATCGGGGGCGACGGCGTAGCCGAACCCGCGGAAACCTGGAGCTTGAGCTGGCCTGCAATTTTCTTAGCCATCTCTTTTCCTGCCTTTGTCTATGCCGGCCCCACCATCAGGGAAAACACCGGCGGTTGCAGTCTGGTGGTGCGGTTTACGTGGCCGGCTAAAGCCACATTCGCCTCCCACCGTTCTCAGGCCGTGCGTTTCCGCACCGCCTCCCCCGATCGCCGAGCCGGCGTCGCCGGCTCAACATCGGGGATTTCGGCTCAGCCCTTTTCGACCTGTCCGAATTCCAGATCGACGGGCACGGCGCGCCCGAAGATCGAAACTTCCACCTTGAGCCGCGCCCGCTCCTCGTCCACTTCCTGGACGAAACCGTTGAACGACGCGAAAGGACCATCCGAAACGCGGATCGCCTCGCCGATCTCGAACGTGACCGACGGCTTCGGCCGCTCGACGCCTTCCTGCACCTGGTTCAGGATGCGCTGCGCTTCCGCCTCGGTGATCGGCACCGGCTTGGAGTCGCCAAGAAAGCCGGTGACCTTCGGCGTGTTCTTCACCAGGGAGAACACGGCATCGGTCAGATTGGCCTTCAGGAGCACGTAGCCCGGGAAGAACTTGCGCTCGGCATCGACCTTGCGGCCACGACGAACCTCGACGACCTTTTCGGTCGGCAC
Organism: Mesorhizobium loti; assembly: GCF_013170705.1. Lineage (NCBI taxonomy): Bacteria > Pseudomonadati > Pseudomonadota > Alphaproteobacteria > Hyphomicrobiales > Phyllobacteriaceae > Mesorhizobium > Mesorhizobium loti. The sequence goes on from NZ_CP033334.1 coordinate 4,770,866, forward strand.
CACGATCTGCTCGATATCGGCGGACAAGCCCTTCTGCTTGGCCTTGTTCTCGATGTCCTCGGCGACCTTCTTTTCAAAGTTCGAATAAGCGTGGACGATGTACCAGCGCGCAGCCATTTTTTTAGACTTCTCCGTATTCGCCGGACTTAGCGTCCAATGCCCAGAATCTGTTCGATCGCGAGGCCCATCAACTGATCGGCGCTGAAGAAAAAGATCATCGCAATCACAGCGAAGGCCAGAACCATCACCGTCGAGATCATCGTTTCGCGCCGCGACGGCCAAGTCACCTTGGCGGTCTCCGAGCGAACCTGCTGGAGAAAGACGAAAGGATTTGTGGTTTTCGAAGCCATATGCCGCCTGTCTTCAAGACCCGTTGGCCGGGCCTCCTGGATGATCCCGCTGGCCGGGACGTGCCGCCTGAGCCCAGTCTCGCGCCGAATCAGCGCAATCATTTCGCCCATGCAAATCAGACGCGTAAAGCCGGCTTCCCAGCTCCACGCGTCGCGTGCCTGTTCCGTCTACATAAAACCGATTCTTGATCCACGCAAGTGGCAAGTGTCCGCTTTATGACCAAACGCCGCCTCGGAACCATCCAGTCGTTCCGTCCCGGCTATGGCGCCCTTATGCCCCAATCGGGCTAATATGGCAAGCGTGTCGCCGGTTTTCAAAGGCCGGTCCGCAGAAATATCGTTCTTGATGACCATTTCGAGAATGGGAGGAGTAGCGGGTTGAACCTACGACCCGCGATTCTTCAGGCCGATTGTCCTTACTGCATCGCGTGCCCCCCCCGGTGCACATTCGGTATTCGACGAGGAAAATTGGATCAACGGCTGGGCGGAATGTCTTGGGGCCTTTTACAGAGGTCGGCTTGACGCAGTTCGGCGGAGCTCGACCCGCCTCGCCCAATCGCCACCCTCGGAACCATTGTTCGTTCCGTGCCGTTGGGTGTTCGTAAGGGGCATCATCAAATGCAAATGTCGGAGGATTTAGGCAAATCGCCGGAAAAAGGCGGTGACGGCGTGGTGCGCCGTTTGGTCGAAGAAACCGGCATTACCGAAAACCAGGCCCGCGAGCTAATCGTCTTCCTTGGGCTAAATTGGACATCGCTTCTGCGAGAGGCCAGGATCTTAAAACCGAGGCATTAGATCCGTACGACCTTATCGAGACCAAGGCGAAGTCGCTGACCTTCCGCAAAGGCTAGAGCGAACGATTCCAGTTCGAATGATCGGGTAATTTCCTGATCCGCCTCGATCACGCGCACGAACCATTCGCCGCAGGCTTCGACCACTTCGACCGCTGGTTGGCGTATGCCATCTGGGAGCACGTCATCCATCGCGTTGCCTCGCGAGCAATGGGGAAACGCCTATTGTCATAACGCTCAGCCAAGGTGGCTTTCAATATCAAATGTGGTTGACCCGGATCCAGTCCTAGCCGGGTCTGATCGCCTTCATTTTCCAGGGAACATTTTTTCAAGTTGGCACTTTTTTGGCCGTCAGACCAAAGGAGGCTGTCATGAAGCGGCGCGTCGATCGCGAAAAGATTGAACGGGCGAACCGCGAGAGCAAGGTCGTGCTGGATGCGGAACGCAAGGCCAGGGAAGATAAGACGGCGCGCCTACGAGAACAGCGATTGGCTTTGCAGGCAGGCAGCCCACAAGTTACGGCGCAACGCCGAAGCAATCCAGATTAGAGCCGGAAGCGGCTTTGCGATCGGCAGACCCGGCGCCGTCCGCTTTCAGAGAGCCTACTTGTGCTCCTGACGCCTTTCGATCTCGTATGTTAGCCATCGGCAGAACATACCGGCGATCGACGATGCGGCGCCGCCAAGTAAGCAGGCGACGAGCAGCGGACTTTGTGAAGCGCTTTTCCAACTCACGATGGCGAGGAGGACAACGCTCAGCGTTGAAATCAAATAGCCCACACCCTTGAGCATTTGCAGAGCAGCTTTTGTCATGCCTGAAATCTCCTTGAAGGCTGCACTTCGGAACATTCTTCACGCCCCGAAGTTCCAGAGCCGACCCACATCTGCGAGGCGTCTTGATGCCCAACTTTCTAAAGCTGCCGACAACGGCGAATGCCCTGATCAGAGTGGTGATCGAAACCCCACGTGGTGCCGCGGCGAAATTGGCCTATGATCCGGCGACGCAGGTTTTTGGATATGTCCGCCCTTTGCCGGTTGGAATGAGTTATCCTTACGATTGGGGCTTTGTTCCCTCCACATTGGGCGAGGATGGTGACCCTCTTGATGGGCTCGTTATTCATCAGGCGGCTACCGCGCCAGGCGTGATCATCAAATGCCACTTGCTGGGTGCGTTGCGTGTCAAGCAGAAGGATCGGGACGGCAAGGCAATCCGCAATGATCGATACATTTTCTGTCCTCACAAGGAGGATGCGGAAGACGAGCCCGCGGTCGCAGACCAAGTGCCCGAGCACCTCAGGCGGGAAATCGAGCAGTTCTTTCTCTCATCGGTGCTTGGGACCGGAAAAACCATCAAATTCAAGGGCTGGCAATGCGCTGACGAGGCATTACGAGCGATCCGCAAGGGCATGAAGGCCTTTGCTGCTCGCGGATCAAGCCGTATTAAGGGCTAATCGTTCGGCTGGCTATTCCCGCCAACCGAACGGCATCCAATCCTTTGTCGCGATTTTCCTGGGAAAATGGCACGGGCAGCAGGGCTCGAACCTACGACCTGCGGTTTTGGAGACCGCCGCTCTACCAACTGAGCTATGCCCGTATCGTGTGCGCCTTGGCGCAGCAGGGGTTTCCTAAAAGCTTCCGCGCTCTGTGTAAAGAGTGGTTTGCACGCAAACGCGCCTTCATCCCCTCGCCGGAGATCCGGACCACCGATGACTGGCCGCCGCTTCGGCCTGTTCTGGACGTCTACGACTACGATTTCACGGCCGGCGGCTTGTATGGCCCGCCAGGCACGCCCCAACCCCAGGCCGGCATCGGTTCGGTTTCCGGATCGCAAGTCTCGCCCAGATTGGAATTCATCTTGGCCAGCCGCGATCCCCATTCGACATAGCCCATGAAGGCCGAACGGAACTCGGGATCGTCGGGCAGGCCAACGGCATCGGCGGCATCGGCGAGCAGGTTGATCCAGCGGCGCTGCTCCTCGGTCAAATGCTTGCCCAGATGATGCATGACCATCTCGCGGTGGCCGCCGAACTTTTCGCTGTAGGTCTTCGGTCCACCGAAGACCTCGCCGATGAAGGCCGCGACATGGGCGGGATGGTCTGGCGACATGGCCTTGAACACCGGCCCGACGACCGGGTCCTGCGCCACCTTGTCATAAAAGGTCCGTGTCAGCCGGTTCAGGGCTTCGCTGCCGCCGGCCCATTCGTAGAGTGTCGGAACGTCCTTGCGCATGGTCACCTGTCCTCAATGCCGCTGACGGTAGCGGAAAGACCCGGCCGGCCTCAACCTGCCTCGATGGCCAGTTCAACATACGCGACGTTACAGTTTGGCCGGCATGTCGGCTTCGGCATTGGCAGACGGCACGACCCGGCAATTGTCGGGCCTCGGAACCGATCTGCATATGGTGGCGCCTGTCATTTCGTCAGCAGACTGACGTCCGGTCGCCAGCCCGAATTTGAGTATCGTCTCACGATCAAGCTGCTGTTGATCCGGGGAAATGGCGAACAGGCCAGGCCTGACCGCCATTTCCTCGAGATACGCATCGACCTTGTCCTGAAAGCCAAGGGATCCCACGCTTAGGCGCACGGCCGGACCAATCAAGCGTCTGACGCCACCGGCAACCATGATCGGACAGGCCGAAGCACATTCGCCCTCCGATTCGATGGTGAGCCCGCCATGGACGCCCTCCTTGGCCAGGCAATCCGCCGAGGGATCGCAATCCACGAAATCGGTGTGAGCGACGACGACGTCGAGCCTGCGTTCCCGGATGAGCCTGCCCGCCGCAAGCGCGCCCTCGACATCTCCTCCTCGCGAGCTGATGACGATCGGCAGCCGCCGGCCGGCGACGGCATCGAGCGCCTGGCGCAGGCTTTCCGGCGTCCGCGCGGTGATCGTACCCTCCGCCGAGATCCATTCCGGGCAGTCGGGATCGCACAGCGGGTTGCTGCCGCGGACGAGCACAAAACGCATGTCCGCTTCCTTTGGCGCCGTAGTCCTGGCCGACGAGGGTAGAGCGGGGCCTGCCTGGGCGGTCGCGACATTGGCCGGCCTTGTCCCTTTGTCCTTGTCCGTCAATATCTCCCGGCAATTCGCCGGCATCGGATCTGCCTTGCAGATCGTGCTGGCGGTGAAAAGCTCGACGGTGTCCAGGGACGTGACGAGGTTCATCCGAAGCATGTTTTGGAGAACCAATTGATGGATATCGGTGGCCGGCGTGTTCTTCATCGTCAGGAGTACGCCGTCACCTATCCCCATGCCTTTCAGATATGCCGAAAGCTTCTTCTCGACCGCCTTGCTCATTTCGTAGGTCTTGTAGCTGCCCGCGTTCCTCCGGCTGACAATTTTGGTGCTGATGATCTTCTTCCTGCCGTTCACGATCCGGTAGGTGGTCCGATAGAGCAGCTTCTCGCGCTGGTAGGTGGTGGTGATTTGGTGGACGCCGAGATAGGCGAAGTCCCCGACCACGCGGCGAATTCCGCCGGAAAACATCAGCGGGCAAGCAGAATTGCACATGGCGCCGTTGTCATAGGCTGTGCCAAAGTAGTCGGCGCCCTTGTCCTTGCAATCCTTCATCCGCGGCTCGCAGCCGGAAAACGCCGTCGTGCCGACGGCGATATCGAGCCTGTTCTTGCGGATCATCCGGCCGAGCGTCACCGCAGCATCGACGTTGCCGCCGGGGGAATTGACGACCACGGGCAATTGGCGGCCTTTGAGCGCCTTGAGCGTGCGCTTGAACAGCGATGGCGTGCCCGCCTCGATGGTGCCTTCAGCCGATATCCATTCGGGACAATTGGGCTCGCAGCCCGGCACATTGCTGCGCACGACCGCGAACCGCATCGACGGTATGTCCAGCGACTGCTCCTGAGCCTGCGCCGCCGAGACCGACAGCACCATGGCCGTCAACAGCACGACACGGACCAGCGCCCGCAACCACCATGCCTCGAAACAGCGCCCTGGAACCACTCTTTCGCCAAGCTCCCGCAATGCAAGCCATACTAGTTGGCGCGATGGCGCTTGCAACAGCTTTGAAATTATTGCGGCTGACAGCTGTCCCGGCTGCCTGGAAACAAAAAAGGGCGGTCCGAAGACCGCCCTTTCCGTGTCGATCCGGCCAATGCCGGCGTCGATTATTCCTTGATGGTGACGACGATGCCGGCACCGACGGTGCGGCCGCCTTCACGGATGGCGAAGCGCAGCTTCTCTTCCATGGCGATCGGCACGATCAGCTCGACATCGACCGTGATGTTGTCGCCAGGCATCACCATCTCGGTGCCGGCCGGCAGCGACACGATGCCGGTCACGTCGGTCGTGCGGAAGTAGAACTGCGGGCGGTAGTTGGTGAAGAACGGCGTGTGACGGCCACCTTCGTCCTTGGTCAGGATGTAGGCTTCGGCCACGAACTTCTTGTGCGGCTTCACCGTGCCCGGCTTGGCCAGAACCTGGCCGCGCTCGACACCTTCACGATCAACGCCGCGCAGCAGCGCGCCGATGTTGTCGCCAGCCTGGCCCTGATCGAGCAGCTTGCGGAACATTTCCACGCCCGTGCAGGTCGTCTTGGTCGTCGGACGGATGCCGATGATCTCGAGTTCCTCGCCAACCTTGACCACGCCGCGCTCGACGCGGCCGGTCACGACCGTGCCGCGGCCCGAGATCGAGAACACGTCCTCGATCGGCATCAGGAACGGCTTGTCGAGCGGACGAACCGGGGTCGGGATGTAGGCGTCGACCTGAGCCATCAGCTCGCGGATCGCGTCCTCGCCGATCGTCTTGTTCGAATCCTCAAGAGCGGCCAGCGCCGAACCCTTGACGATCGGAATGTCGTCGCCGGGGAACTCGTTCTTCGACAGAAGCTCGCGAACCTCGAGCTCGACCAGCTCGAGCAGCTCGGCGTCGTCGACCTGGTCAACCTTGTTCAGGAACACCACGATCGACGGCACGCCGACCTGACGGGCGAGCAGGATGTGCTCGCGGGTCTGCGGCATCGGGCCGTCGGCGGCCGAAACGACCAGGATCGCGCCGTCCATCTGCGCGGCGCCGGTGATCATGTTCTTCACATAGTCGGCGTGGCCGGGGCAGTCGACATGGGCGTAGTGGCGGTTGGCCGTCTCGTATTCGACGTGGGCCGTCGAGATCGTGATGCCGCGCGCCTTCTCTTCCGGTGCCGCATCGATCTGGTCGTAGCGCTTGTACTCGCCAAAATACTTCGTGATCGCCGCCGTCAGCGACGTCTTGCCATGGTCAACGTGACCAATCGTGCCGATGTTCACATGAGGCTTAGTGCGCTCGAATTTACCTTTTGCCATAGTCTCTTTCCTTGGACGGCCTTGACCTTCAGTTCAGTCGAATGCGGGGCGATTAGCGACAAAGGCCAAAAAACACAAGCGTCTTTTGGCTGGGTGCCGTCTCACTCAGTCCGAACCTGGGATCCGATTGCGGGATGTGGCGCTGATATAGGAAGGCTCGGCACGAAATGAAATGGGTGACAGGCCGGCCGATCGAGGTCTGCGTCAAGCGCTCTTACCCGCCGATCCCTGTCCGGCTCGCGGCCGACTGATGGCCCATTGCGGTGGCGACCGACGTCTGATCTCCTGACCTCATGCATTTCATCCCTGCTTCAATCCGCGGCCCGCTGTTCATGATCGTTTCGACGGGGTCGTATCTCGTCAACGATACGATGATGAAACTCGCAACGGCGGGCTTGCCCTCCTACGAGGTGCTGTTCCTGCGCGGGGCCGCGGCAACACTCTGGGGCTTCCCGCTGCTGTTCCTGCTCGGCTATGGCAAGCAGATTCCACTGATCTTCGACGGCCATGTGCTGCGCCGAAACCTGCTCGAGCTGGCGGCGATTCTTTGCTATGTCGTTGCACTCGCCAACATGCAAATCGCCGATTCCACCGCGCTCGGACAAATCACGCCGCTGTTGATGCTGGTCGGCTCGTCGATCCTGTTTGGCGAACGCATCGGCGGCCAGCGCATGGCGCTGATCGGGATCGGCTTCATCGGCGCCCTGATGGTGGCGCAGCCGACCATGCAAGGCATTTCGGTCTATGCCCTGCTGGCGCTCGGCAACGCGGCGCTGTCGGCCGCGCGCGACCTTGCAGGCAGGCATGTCCCCGCGGAAGTGCCCGGGATGATCGTGGCGATTTCCGCCGTCTTGGTGGTGCTGGTCGGCGCGGGTGCCGCGCATCTGATATCCGAGCAATGGGTCATGCCCGAGGGGCGCCATTTGCTGCTGATGGCCGGTGCCGGGTTTTTCCTGATCTTCGGCCATTTCTTCATCTTCATGGCCTATCGCGTCGGGCCGACCAGCGCGGTGGCGCCGTTCTACTACTGCTTCACCGTCTGGGCCGTCATTTCAGGCCTGCTGGTGTTCGGGCAGTTCCCTAACACGCTGGCGGTCTGCGGCATCCTGCTGGTGGTGGCCAGCGGACTGACGATCGTGTCGCTGGACCAGCGCAAACGGAGGCTGACTGTCGTAGCCTAGTATCGGCGCCATCGCGCCTGTCTTGCGCCGCTGTTGCAGAGGCCAGATTGATCGTCTATTCGGCCATGTATCGTCCATTCGGCGAAGACATGATCAATTCAGCCAAGGGAGGTTCCCCATGACCGATTTTGACCAGAACAAGAGTTCCGACGCCGAGCACAAGGCCGCCATTCGCAAATCGCTGGTCGGCTGGGCGGTATTCATCGCGGGAACGCTGATCTTCTTCGCCGCGGCCGATGCGGTGCTGATGCCATAGGCAAGCCCGAAGCAGGTCTTGCCTCGGCCGAAATTCGAATTTCGGACGATCCGCCCTGCGCCTAAAGCGGTCCACCGTTTCGCGGAAACGGCGACCGCTCCAGCCTTTTGTTTTGGCGCAATTCCTATGGGAAAACCGCCTAACACTTTTCCTGGAATTGCCCTAAAGCGTCCGGCGTCCGCTGAACTGATGGTAGGCCCACAGCACAACCACCGCGCCAACCACCGCGACGATCAGGCTGTAGATGTTGAGGCCAGTGACGCCCGACGCGCCGAAGGCACTGAAGATCAGGCCGCCGACAATGGCGCCGACAATGCCAAGCACGATATCCATTATCATGCCCTGGCCGGTCTTGTTGACGATCTTGCTGCCCAGGAAGCCGGCGATGACGCCGAGTATGATCCAGCTGATGATTGACATTTTTTCCTCTCCATCCCCCGCCGCCCCAACATTTTCATATGATTGTCAAAACCTCAAGCCAGCTTGAAATTCCGGCCGGATGCGCCATTGTTGCGGATGGGCCGGGCTTGGTTGAGATGGAGGATCCACTATGGGACTTTTTGACAACGCCGTTCCCGGCGGCAACATCACCAAACCGCTGATGATCGCGCTTGGCGCATTGCTGGTCGGAAAGATGCTGAGCGGCAGAAGTGCCGAGCAGCCGGATCAAGCGCCTGCGCCAGCCGACCCACCCCCTACCGGAACCACCGCCAGTGATGGCGGCCTGCTCGGCGGTCTGGGCGGCCTGCTCGACAAGCTCAGGGATGCCGGCCACGGCAACACCGCGGACTCCTGGGTCGGCACCGGGCAGAACCAGTCGATCAACGCCAATGATCTCGGAGCCGCGCTTGGGCCGCAAGTCATCCATGAGATCGCGCAACGCACCGGGCTGGACGAACAGGAGCTGCTCAAGCAGCTGTCCACCGCCCTGCCTGGCATCGTCGACAAACTGACACCGAACGGCCAGGTGCCTCAGCAGCACCAGGTGGCATCGGCGTTCAACAGCTGACGCGGCGCAGATTATGCCTGAAGCGCTGCGCGTTTGGTCGCGCAGTGTCCGGGCTTACCGATGGCGGGGATGAAAACCTGGAGCGGGTAGCGGGAATCGAACCCGCATATTCAGCTTGGAAGGCTGCTGCTCTACCACTGAGCTATACCCGCGCCTTGCACTGAAGTATCGGATTCACCCGAAAAGCGCCATGCACTTTTCGGCCCGATGCTTTTCTCGTTTCAGGGCTTCCGGGCCGGCAGTGGTGGAGAGGGTTGGATTCGAACCAACGTAGGCTAAGCCAACGGATTTACAGTCCGTCCCCTTTAACCACTCGGGCACCTCTCCAGTCTGCCGCCGGAGCCATGCAACGAGGCATTCTTGCCGATCCCGGAGCCCGAGATAGATGTCTTCTCCGAAATCAGCGAAGCGCCTTATGGCGGCAAGGCCATTGGGTGTCAACCGCGCAGGAAGGGTTTTTCGATGTTGTTCGCCGGCTGCGGCGACAAGGCATATCCTTGGTCACGGGAGACAGCTATAGAAGCCGGCCATGAGCAACAATTCCAACACCCCGAAAGACACCCATTACGCCAAGCTGCGCCGCGCCTTTCGCGACGAGAAAAACGGCGGCGCGCCGGCGTTCCGGCCGCGCCAGCCCGTTCCGCCCGGCGAAAACACCGCCGACGGCCTGGTGCGGCTTTATGGCCTGCACACGGTGCGGGCGGCACTCGACAATCCGCGCCGCAAGATTCGCAAAATGCTGGTGACGCGCAATGCGGCCGAGCGTCTCGAGATTGCCGATCTTGCCGCCCTGCCCTTCAAGGCGGAACTGGTCGAACCCAGGGATATCGATAAGATCACCGGATCGGATGCCGTGCATCAGGGCGTGCTGATCGAGGCGGAACCGCTGAAGCCCAAGCGCTTGGACGCGCTCGGCGACACCAAGCTGGTGCTGGTGCTCGACCAGGTCACCGATCCCCACAATGTCGGCGCCATCCTGCGCTCGGCGGTCGCCTTCGGGGCCGGTGCGCTGATCACCACGGCGCGCCACAGCCCGCAGGAATCGGGCGTGCTGGCGAAATCCGCCTCCGGCGCCCTGGAACATATCGACCAGATCGAGGTGAAGAACCTGGCCGACGCGCTCGGGCAACTGCATGAGGCCGGCTTCCAGACGATCGGGCTTGATTCGGACGGGCCGGCGGAACTCGAGACCAGCTTTGCCGGCGACAGGATCGCGCTGGTGCTCGGCGCCGAAGGCAAGGGCCTGCGCCAGAAGACGCGCGAGACGGTGACGACGCTGGCGCGGCTCGATATGCCCGGCGCCATCCGCTCGCTCAACGTGTCGAACGCTGCGGCGGTGAGCCTTTATGCGGCGCGGGCATTCTTGAAGCGCGGCTGAGCCGAAAGCGGCAGACTATTTGCTCCAAACGAGAACGGGTCCCGGCGACAGACGCCGAAACCCGTTCTTCGACGGACGGAAGTTGGCGACTTGGGAACGTTACGTCGCCTTCTCCCGACCTATGCCGCTTTGCCGCCAACCTCGAAATTGGCCATCCGTTCCAGGGCCCTGACGAGCGCCGAATGATCTTCCTTCGCGCCGCCATTGGCGGCGCAGGAATTGAACAACTGCTGCGTGGTCGACGTGTTTGGCAATGACACACCGAGCGCCTTGGCGCCCTCCAGTGCCAGGTTGAGATCCTTCTGGTGCAGTTCGATCCGGAAGCCCGGCGCGAAGGTGCGCTTGACCATGCGCTCGCCATGCACTTCGAGAATGCGCGAGGCTGCCAGCCCACCCATCAGCGCCTGCCTGACCTTGGCCGGATCGGCGCCGGCTTTCGATGCAAAAACAAGCGCTTCTGCGACGGCTTCAATGGTCAGCGCGACGACGATCTGGTTGGCGACCTTGGTGGTCTGGCCGACCCCGTTCGGGCCGACCAAAGTGATGTTCTTGCCCATCTTCTCGAAGACGGGTTTTGCGCGCTCGAAGGGCTTGTCCTCGCCACCGACCATGATGGTGAGCGACGCCGCTCTGGCGCCGACCTCGCCGCCGGACACCGGCGCGTCCAGATAGTCGCAGCCGAGCTCGTTGATCTTCTTGGCGAAGGTCTTGGTCTCGATCGGCGAGATCGAGCTCATGTCGATGACCAGCTTGCCTTTTGCCAGCCCGTCCACGACGCCGTTCTCGCCGAACAGCACATCGGCGACCTGCGGCGTATCCGGCACCATGGTGATGATGATGTCGGCCGCCTTGGCGACGGCGGCGTGGCCGGAGACCGACTTCAGCCCCTTGGCGACGAGATCCGCCGGCGGCTTGGAGCGATGATCGCTGGCGATGACCTTGTAGCCGGCATCCAGCAAATGCCCCGCCATCGGCGCGCCCATGATGCCGAGGCCGATGAAGCCTATGGTTTCCATTATGGTTCTCCTGAAGTCTCTGCTCGAACTCGTCGAAGGTTGGCGCTGCCCCTCATCCGCCCGCCGGCACCTTCTCCCCGTATAGTGACGGGGAGAAGCGAAGCGCTCCGCCTAAGCCGCCGCGCTTCCCTGCCCGGCCAAGTCCCGGAACCAGCCCAGTCCGGCCTCGGTGCCGGCCTTCGGCTTGTATTCCGCGCCGATCCAGCCGGAATAGCCGATGCGGTCGATGTGGTCGTAGAGGAAGGGATAATTGATCTCGCCCGTTCCCGGCTCGTGGCGGCCGGGATTGTCCGCAAGCTGGATATGCGCGATGCGGCCGAGGTTGGCCTCGATTTTACGGGCGAGATCCCCCTCCATGATCTGCATGTGATAGATGTCGTATTGCAGGAACAGGTTTCTTGAGCCGACCCGGTCGATCAGCGCCAGCGCCTGTTCTGAATAGTTCAGGAAGAAGCCCGGAATGTCGCGGGTGTTGATCGGCTCGATCAGCAGCCGGATGCCGGCCTGCTCCAGTTTTTCCGCGGCGAAGGCCAGGTTTTCGGCGAAAACATCCTCCAGCACCTTGCGGTCGGCGCCGGCAGGCGCGATGCCGGCCAGGCAGTTTACCTGCGGGCAGCCGAGCGCCTGTGCATAGGTGATCGCCTCGGCGATGCCCTGGCGGAATTCCGGCACGCGGTCCGGCAGTACGGCGATGCCGCGCTCGCCCTTGCCCCAGTCGCCGGCCGGCAGGTTGAACAGCACCTGGGTCAGGCCGTTCTTCTTCAGCCTCGCGGCCACCACCTCGGGCGCATGGTCGTAAGGGCCGATATATTCGATGCCCTTGAAGCCCGCGCGCGCTGCTGCGTCGAAGCGATCGAGGAAATCATGCTCGCCAAAAAGCATCGACAGGTTGGCTGAAAAACGTGGCATTCTTCTTGTCCCTCTTATCAGTCGAGCATCACGATCGCGGTCGGGGCGTCTTCTTGATGTTCGGCAAGGTCCTCGAATTCGGTGATCTTGTCGATCTCGGTGCCCATCGAGATGTTGGTGACGCGCTCGAGGATGAATTCGAGCACGACGGGAACCTGGTGCTCCTTCATCAGCCGTTGCGCCTCTCTGAAGGCGGCGGCGAATTCCTCGGGCTTGCGCACCCGGACCGCCTTGCAGCCCATCGCCTCGGCCACGGCGACATGGTCGACGCCATAGCCCGCCTCCGGATCGCCTGACCGGTTGATGTTCTCGAAGGCGAGGCTGACCTCATAATCCATCGAGAAGCCGCGCTGCGCCTGGCGGATCAGGCCGAGATAGGCGTTGTTCACGACAACATGGATGTAGGGCAGCTTATGCTGTGCGCCGACCGCCAGTTCCTCGATCATGAACTGGAAATCATAATCGCCCGACAGCGCCACGATGGTGCGGTCCGGGTCGGCTGCGCGAACGCCAAGCGCGGCAGGCAGCGTCCAGCCGAGAGGGCCGGCCTGACCGCAATTGATCCAGTTGCGCGGCTTGTAGACATGCAGGAACTGCGCCCCGGCGATCTGCGACAGACCGATCGTGGTGACATAGGTGACGTCACGGCCGAACGCCTTGTTCATCTCCTCATAGACGCGCTGCGGCTTCAGCGGCACCTGGTCGAAATGCGTCTTGCGCTTCATCGTCCTCTTGCGGCCCTGGCACTCCTTTGCCCAGCCGGACCAGTCGCGCAGCTTTCCGGCCGTCTTCCACTCGGTGGCGACGTCGAGCAGCATCTTCAGCGCGGCACCCGCATCGGACACAACGCCGAGGTCCGGGGCGAAGACGCGTCCGATCTGTGTCGGCTCGATGTCGACATGGATGAACTTCTTGCCCCTGGTGTAGACGTCGACCGAGCCGGTGTGGCGGTTGGCCCAACGGTTGCCGATGCCGAAGACGAAGTCGGCCTCCAGCATCGTCGCATTGCCGTAGCGATGCGACGTCTGCAGGCCGCACATGCCGGCCATCAGCCGGTGGTCGTCCGGAATCGCGCCCCAGCCCATCAGCGTCGGGATGACCGGAACGCCGGTGATTTCGGCGAACTCGATCAACAGGTCGGATGCATCGGCATTGATGATCCCGCCGCCGGCGACGATCAACGGCTTGTCGGCCGCGTTGAGCATGGTCAGCGCTTTTTCCGCCTGGGCCCGCGTCATCGCCGGCTTGAAAGGCGCCAACGGTTCATAGGCGTCGATGTCGAATTCGATCTCGGCCAGTTGCACGTCGACCGGCAGGTCGATCAGTACCGGGCCAGGCCGCGACGAGCGCATGAGGTGAAATGCCTTCTGCAGCGCCATGGGGACGAGATAAGGTTCCATGACGGTGACCGCCCATTTGGCGACGGGTGCCGCGATGGCGGCGATGTCGACCGCCTGGAAATCCTCCTTGTTCAGCCGTGCACGCGGTGCCTGGCCGGTGATGCACAGGATCGGTATGGAATCAGCTGATGCCGAATAGAGCCCGGTGATCATGTCGGTGCCGGCTGGACCCGACGTACCGATGCACAGCCCGATATTGCCCGCCTTGGCACGGGTGTAGCCTTCGGCCATATGCGAGGCGCCCTCGACGTGGCGGGCGAGAACATGGCGGATGGTGCCCCGAGCCTTCAGCGCCGAATAGAGCGGATTGATCGCCGCGCCCGGCACGCCGAAGGCGCAGGAAATACCTTCCTTCTCAAGAACAAGAACCGCCGCATCGACAGCGCGCATCCTGGCCATTTTCCGGCCTCCACTGGGTTTGTCGTTGTTGGATGACTGAGGATGTCAGCAAGCCGGCTATTTTTCAATTTTTCCAGAATATTTTTTCATTTCTATAAAATGGCTCCTATACCTTGATTTCGTTTGTTTTTTGGTTTTCCAGGATTTTTTCTCCCGCCCAATTGAAAAACTTTTTCATTGCACGTTTGGAGAAATCGGCGAGACTGGCGTCATGGAAACCACCGAGAAACGGCAGCGTGGTCGGCCCCGCGCTTTCAACGGGCCATCCGAGGCCAGTTCGGTGCAATCGCTCGACCGGGCGTTGCGCATCCTGGCCATCGTGGCGGAGGGCAACGGCCTGTCGCTGAGCGAGATATCGGCGCAAAGCGGCCTTGCCGCCTCCACCGCCTACCGCATGCTGACGACGCTCGAAAACCACCGCATGGTCGAGTTCGACACATCAGACCAGTTGTGGTCGATCGGCGTCGAGACCTACCGCATGGGCGCGGCGTTCCTGCGCCGCCGCAAGCTGGTCGACCGCGCCCGCATCGTCATGCAGGAACTGATGGAAAAGACCGGCGAGACCGCCAATCTCGGTGTCGCCGAGGATGATTGCGTGGTGTTCGTCAGCCAGGTCGAGACGCACCAGGCGATCCGCGCCTTCTTCCGCCCGGGAACACGCAGCCCCTTCCACGCGTCGGGCATCGGCAAGGCGGTGCTGGCGCATCTCGAACCGGAGCGCGTCGGGACCATCTTGCGCAAGGCCGGCCTGCAGCGCTTCACCGACAAGACGCTGTCCGAGATCCCTGCCCTTGCCCACGACCTGGCCGTCATCAAGCAACGCGGCTGGTCGGTCGACGACGAGGAACGGCACCCCGGTATGCGTTGCGTGGCCGCCGCCATCTTCAACGAATTCGGCGAGCCGATCGGCGGTGTCTCCGTGTCGGGGCCGACCGTGCGGGTGACGCCGGAGCGGCTGGCCGAGATCGGCCCGATGGTACGCGGTGCCGCGGCCGAAGTGACCAGGATGATCGGCGGCGCGCAAGCCGGTTGATCAGCAGCTTGCCCAGGCAATGCATTCCTGGTCGCAGTCCGGTCCCCCGAGGTCCTGCTCGTCAAGGCCACTCTCCCCTCTGCTGGCGCTTGAATGGCCGACTGGACGTTCGCAAAATCGCTGGAAACCACCGGCAGCATGACGCCGCCTTGCCGCGGCGTTCGAATGCATGCGAAAGGGCACGGATGCGGAAAACGGTTCAGCTCGTGCTTACGGCTTCACTTTGCGGATGCGTAGCGGCGGCACCTCGACCTGATGCCGGCGGAGGCCAGCGGGTCGAACCCATTCCGATCCCGCTTGCCCTGGAGGAGATCATAACCACCGGCATCCGTCAGCGCTTGCCGGATCCTGCCTCCGCCAAGTTCGGAAGGATGCTTGCCGGCGAGCGGACGCTGAACGGCCGCAAGGAGATCGTCGTCTGCGGCTTCGTCAACGGCAAGGATCCCTCCGGCGGCTACGGCCGCGACCAAGCCTTCATTGCCAAGATCTACCCGGATTCGGGAAGCAGCTTCGAACTCGTCGCCATGGGCGACGCTTCGGAAACGAGGCATATTGTCGGCAGCACATGCAGCGCAGCCGGATTGCCAATGTCCGATTCCAGCTCGAAAACCCAACTGTAAGCATTTGTGAGCCAACGGAAAAAGGGGCTCCCGCGAGCCCCCTTTCTGTTGTTGAACAGTCCTCCCCTCAGAGCCGGCAGTAGTGACGATAGCCGTCGTAACCGACATAGGTGTCGGAGTCCGGATCGTAGCTGGAGTAACGATCGAAGCAGCGACGGACGTGCCAGGAACCGCCGTCTTCGTCGACATAGACGGTACGCGGCGGCTGCTGGGCGAGCAGGCTGCCCAGGACGAACCCGCCGACGCCGGCGGCGATGCCGATGCCGAGGTCGTGGTGATGCGAATGAGCCGCCGAAGGCTGAACGGTACCGACCAGCATGGTGGTGGCGGCGGTGGTGGCGATGAGGCCGGAAACGAGTGTGCGCTTGAACATGATGATCTCCTTGCTTCGTTGACCGAGGCGATCCATCCGCCTCTTGATCATCTGTCGTTGCCGCGCAGGAAAAGGTTCGAATCTTTTTTCGATTTTTTGCAGAGCCGGCCCGGTCGTACCCTCACCCGGTATCTCTCGTTTCGTCCCACGATCCGACGAAGGGCGCATCCAATGAAAAAGGGCGGCCGAAGCCGCCCTTGTGAGGAGAAGTGGGTCCCTCCATCAAAGGAAAATGATCACCTTGCCGTGCTTGTGGTGATGATGGTTGTGGTGCCACCACCAATGCTTCTTGAAGTGCTTCTTGTGGTGATGGTTGTGATGATGATTATGCATACCGTGAGCAGACGACGTGCCGACGGTGCCGGCAAGCGCGCCGGTGGCGACGAAAACGGCAACGAGGCCTGATGTCAGAGTGCGCTTGAACATGATGATCTCCCGGATCCTTGATCGAGGCGACCCATTCGCCTCCGAACCTCAGTCGGCGTGGCGCAGGAAAAGGTTCGAAGGTCGAGGAGATTTTTCGGTGAGGCGAAAGGAGTAGCGAGAGGCGGATCACACGAGGTCGCAGCCCGCCGTTGACTACCCTCACCCCATGCCCGTGATGTGACGCAGCCAGAAGGCGAGCGCGATAAAGCCGATGATCGTGGTCACGCCGGTCCAGTCGACATTGGCCTTCCTCACGTCGCTGATGAGCTTGACCAGCAGCATCCAGGCGATGACGACGATGGGGAGAATGATGACAAGCCTGATCATGCGACACTCCAGTCCGAAGCGATTGCACCTGGTGTCTATGTAGGAAGCGTCTTGGTGGATTTCAGCACGCTGCGGGTAACTGAAAATGGAGTTTTGTCTTTACTGACGCACGAAATATGCTAACGGGGCGCCATGCCCTTGTAGCTCAGCTGGTAGAGCAGCGGTTTTGTAAACCGAAGGTCGCGGGTTCGATTCCTGCCGGGGGCACCAGCTCTGACCGACGATTCCCCGAGCGTCCAAATCTTCCGAGCGCGGCCTCCCTAGGAGGCACCCACTGGATGGGCCGATACGTTCGTCCGGGTGAACGTATTCCGCACCCTGACGGACCTGTAGACATACGCGACCCAGATGCCTGTCAAAACAAACGAAACTATCGGTGCCGCCAGCGCATCGCCTGCGAGCACCTGGCTCACCGGAACACTCAGAATGGAGGCGATCCAGATCGTGTCCAGGACAAAGACGACAGGGATCGCAAGCCACTGAAGCAGAAACAATTGCGGAAAGCGATGGCTGCGCCGAAGCATCGACACAAGCACAACCAGCTGAAGCGCCAGAAATGCGAGGTTGAGGGCAACCTCGCCATACACCACCAGTGGCCCATTGGAGAGGGTCATGAGTTGCTGGTAGCCGTCGGCCGAATTGGCGAAGTCGGCCAGTGTGCGCAGCGGCGACAATGCCTGACCGATCGCCAGCAGCATCAGCCAACCGCCGAAGCCCACAAGAGCCTCAGGGTTCTGCGACGGCTTCACGGCTGATCGAACGGCAAAGAAAACAGGCACGCCGATCAACAGCAGCACGATCGCCCAATGCCAGATGGAAAACGCCCCCATCTACCTCTCCCCCTTTTTATACCCTCTCAAGTTGTATCAGATTTCAGTTTCAACTCAAGAGGCCTCGCATCGAGAGACGTTGGATGCCGAGACAAGGATTTCTCCTGTCTGCTGCTGACTCCCTTAAACCCCGATCGCCGCCACCAATATCCGGTTCTGCCGGCGTATCGCCGCGCGCAGTTCCGGTATCCTGGCCTCGTCGCGCTTCACGAATTCGATGAACATCATGTTCATGTTGTTGAAGATCAGTTCGCCCAGGGCTGCCCCGTCTATATCCTGCCGTACCAGGCCGATCTGCTGCAACCTGGCGATCAGCGCGCGGATCTGTTCGGTGAGCGAGCGGTCGAGCGCGGTATAGGCCTGGCCGAACGGGCTGTCAGGCAATTGCGTCGAGATCGCCATCGCCTGCCGCCACATCTCCTTGCTGAGATAGTGTAGCGAGTGCTCGATATAGATGCCGACCAGCGTGTCCAGCGCATCACCGACATTGGCCGGCGGCCGGGCGACGACGCCGCGCCCGGCATTGAGCACCTCGTTGACCTCCAGCGAGACGATGGCGCCGAGGATGTCGCCCTTGTTCTCATAGTAATTGTAGATCGTGCCGACGGAGACCTCGGCCTGGGCGGCGATTGCCTCGATCTTGGCACCCTCATAGCCGGCCTCGCGAAAGAGCGCCGCCGCCGCCTCGATGATGCGCCTGTGCCGGTCCGCCTTTTGCCTTGCCCGCAATCCGCTCATATCGCCTCTTGCCATAAAAACAGAATTGACTCAATTTTAGAATTGGTTCAATTTTTTGCAAGAAGCCACAAAGGCAAGGGAGAACACTCGATGTCCATCAAATCCGCAGCCGGGAATCCGCTGTCAGTCCTGAAGCGCCACTTGCACGCGGCATGCGCCGCCACGGCACTGCTGCTTGCCGCCGGCAGCCTCGCCGAGGCCGCAGATCTCAACGCGCTGATCTGGTGCGACCATTCCGATCCAGCGCTGCTGCAGCCCTTCGAGGAGGCCAACAATGTCAAGGTCAACGTCAAGGAATTCGAGGGCACCGGCGCCGGTCTGGCGATCGTCGAGCAGTCGCAGCCAGGCGACTGGGACGTGATGGTGATCGACAGCATCGACGTGCCGCGCGGTGTCGAAAAGGGTCTGTTCGAGCCACTGCCGGAAGACAAACTGCCCTTCGCCGACCTCTTCCCCCAGGTGAAGATGGACGGCTCCACAGTGGTGGGCGGCAAGCGTTACGGCATCACCGAAAAGTTCGGCTACAACACGATCGGCTTCAACAAGACCAAGGTCGATCCGGCCGACATGCAGTCCCTGGCATCGCTGACATCAGACAAATACAAGGGCAAGGTCGCCATCTATGACTATTACCTGCCCGTCATCGGCATGGCGGCGCTCGCCATCGGCAAGAAGACGGCTGACCTCACCGAAGCCGACCTGCCTGCCCTCAAGGAAGAGCTTCTCAAGATGAAGGCCAATGCCAAGCTGGTCGGCGAAGTGACCGCCAGCCAGACGGCACTCGCCACCGGCGAAGTCGATATTCTGGTCGGCGGCGGCGAATGGGTGACGGCGGGGCTGGCGAAGGAAAACCCGGCGCTGGATTTTTCGATCCCGAAAGAGGGCGCGGTGCTGTGGTCGCAGTCGCTGGCCATGTTCAAGGATTCCAAGAACAAGGACATGGCGCTGAAGTTCATCCAGTACATACTGAGCCCGGAAGGCCAGGCGCGGCTTGCCACTTCCTCCTGCTATTGGGGCATGCCGTCGAACACCAAGGCAGCGCTGACCGACGACCAGAAGAAGATCCTGCGTTTCGACGAGCAGCCGGGTTTCCTTGCCCGCGCCCAGTCCTATCCGGCGCCGAATGCCGAACTCGACAAGAAGATGCAGGATATGTGGACTGAAATGCTGCAGGCGAAGTGAGCGCCCGCCGCTGATGAGCTCCGCTGGAAACACCTGGCGTGGCCCGCCACGGGCGGGCCGTGCCTTGCCTTGGGCGCTGGTGACGCCGGCGCTTGGCTGGACGCTGCTGTTCTTCGTGCTGCCGTTCATCGCCATGGGCTTTTCCAGCCTCACGGCGCATGAGGGCGGCGGCTTCACACTTGTCAACTACAGCCAGTTCTTCACCAACCCGTCCTACTGGCAGGCGATGGTCAACTCGCTGCAGGTGACGGCGATCGTCACCGTGGTCTCGGTGCTGCTCGCCTATCCCTTCGCCTGGATCCTCGCCGAACAGGTGCCGGAACGCTGGCAGCGGCTGGCGCTGATGCTGGCCGTGCTGCCGTTCTGGACCTCCTATGTCGTGCGCTCCTATTCCTGGCTGCTGGTGCTGGCGCAGAACGGTGTCATCAACCGCGTGCTGACAGGTTCAGGTCTCACCTCCGAGCCACTGCAGCTGGCCAATACACGCCTGGCCACCGTCACCGGCTTCGTGCATTTCTTCGTCATGCTGTTGACGCTGACCATCTTCGCCAACCTCAAGCAACTCAGCCCGAGCTACCGCAAGGCGGCCGCCGATCTCGGCGCCGGGCCGGTGCGGACCTTCCTGCATGTCGTCCTGCCGCTGACCCTGCCCGGCATCATGGTCGGCGCCTTCCTCACCTTCGTCCTGTGCATCGGCGACTACATCACGCCGCAGATCCTCGGCGGCAACAATGAGCTTCTGATGCCGCAACTGGTGATGATGCAGATCGGCCGGCGCGGCGATTTTCCGCTGGCCTCGGCGCTGTCGATCATCCTGATGGCGGTGGTGAGCATCGCCTATCTTGCCTGCGCGCGCTGGCTGAAGATCGAGCGGGCGTGACCATGCGCCAGTTCGTCCGCGCCGTTTCCTGGGTCTATGCGCTTGCCGTCTACGGCTTCATCTTCCTGCCGGTTGTCGTGCTGGTGCTGTTCTCGCTGCAGTCGACCTCCTTCCCCATTCCGCCCTTCACCGGCCCGTCGCTGCGCTGGTACGACGCGGTGCTCTCCGACGCCCGGCTGACTTCGGCGCTGGTCAATTCGCTGATGGTTGCGGTGCTTTCCTCGGCCGCCGCCGTCACGCTGGGCTTCCTCTCGGCCTGGGGTTTCGCTCGCTTCGTGCTGCCGGGCTCGGGCCTGCTGCGCGGTCTGATCACGCTGCCGCTAACGGTCAGCTACCTCATCATCGGCATGGGCCTCCTGGTGCTGTTCAACTGGGCCGGCGTGCCGAAATCGCTACTGGCGGCCGGCATCGGCCATGTCGTGATCAACCTGCCGCTGTGCTTCGCCATCATCTACAGCCAGATGGGCGACCACCAGATCAACATCGAACGCGCCGCGCGCGATCTCGGCGCGCCGGAATGGAAGGTGTTGCTCCTCATCACCGTGCCGGTGATGGCGCCGGCCATCTTCGCCGGCTTCTTCCTGTCGATGACCTTCTCCTGGGATGAGTTCGTGATCTCCTTCCTGCTGACGCGCTTCGATACCACGCTGCCGGTGGAGATCTGGAACCTGTTGCGCTCCGGCCTCAACCCGAAAACCAACGCCGTCGGTTCGCTGGTCTTCGCCGTTTCCATCGTGCTGGTGGTGCTGTTCGAACTGACCCTGTTGCGGAGAAAGCCGGCATGAGCGCGCCCCTGGTCGACATCCGCAACGTCTCGCACCGTTTCGGGCAGCTGGCCGTACTGAAAGACATCTCGCTGCGGATCGAGCCCGGCAGCTACACGATCCTGCTCGGCCCGTCCGGCTCCGGCAAGACGACGCTGCTTTCTATCCTGGGCGGCTTCGTCACGCCCAGCGAGGGCAAGGTGTTCATCCGCGGCGCGGACTGCACCTCGACGCCGCCGGCCAGGCGCCCGACGACGACCGTGTTCCAGGACTACGCGCTGTTTCCGCATATGAGCGTCGGTGGCAATGTCGGGTTTGGGCTGCGCATGCAGGGCGTCGACGGCGCGACACGCGCCGCCCGGGCGCGCGAGGCGCTGGCGCTGGTCGGGCTGGGCTCCGCCTTCGACAAGAAACCGCACCAGCTTTCCGGCGGCCAGCGGCAGCGCGTGGCGCTGGCGCGTGCGCTGGTGATCGAGCCGGCGGTTCTGCTGCTCGACGAGCCGCTCGGTGCGCTCGACCTCAAACTGCGCCGGCAGATGCAGGACGAATTGAAAGCGATCCAGAAACGCGTCGGCACCGCGTTCATCCATGTCACCCACGACCAGGAGGAGGCGATGGCGCTGGCCGACCACTGCGTGGTGATGAACGATGGCCGCATCGAGGACGAAGGCCCGCCCGAGCGCGTCTATCACAGGCCGGCGACGCGCTTTTCGGCCACCTTCATGGGTGAAAGCACGATCCTTGCCGGCAAGGTGACGGACGCCAGGGACAGGACGATCACCGTCACGACGCCTGTCGGACCGGTTTTGGTGCCCGGCACTTTGCCCGCGGGTTCGGCCATTGCGCTGGCCATACGGCCGGAGCATCTCATTCTCGGCGGGGCCGCGGGTACCGCGGGTCTCGGCACGGCAAAAGTGAGCGACGTGGTCTTCCAGGGCAGTTTCAAGCGCGTGCTTGCCATTTCCGCCGAAGATCCCTCGCTGCAGTTCATCGCCAAGCTGCAAGCGTCAGCCACCGTTCAGCCCGGCGACACGGTTGCCGTTTCGTGCGATACCGACCAGATCATCGTTTTGGCGGACTGAAATGGGAAGTTTTCCGGCCATCGACGCCGCTGATTGGTACGAGACCATCCGCATGGCCGACGGCGTCACGCTGATCCACGAGCCATGGATCAAGCCGTTCTTCCGCTGCAACATCTGGCATGTGCGCGGCCGCGACCGTGACCTGCTGTTCGACACCGGTCTTGGCCATTTCAGCCTGCGCGCGCATGTGCCTTTGGTGAGCGAGCGCAAGCTGACCTGCGTCGCCAGCCACACGCATTTCGACCATATCGGCTGCCATCACGAATTTCCCGACCGCTGCGTGCACCGTGCCGAGGCGGAGATCCTCGCCGATCCGCGCAATGAATGGACAGTGGCTGACCGCTATGCGACCGACGATATGTTTGATCGATTGCCGCGGGGTTGGGAGTCGTCCCGCTACCGGATCCTGCCCGCCCCTGCCGACCGTCTGCTCTTACATGGCGATGTCGTCGATCTCGGCGACCGAGCCTTCGAGGTGATCCACACACCCGGCCATTCACCCGGAGGCATCGCGCTCTACGAGGAGAAGACCGGCATCCTGCTGTCCGGCGACATCGTCTATGATGGCCCGCTGATCGACGACGCCTACCACTCGGATGTCCCGGACTATGTGGCGACACTGCTCGCCATGCGCGACCTTGATGTCTCGGTCGTGCATGGCGGCCATTTTCCGAGCTTCGGCAAGGTGCGCTACCGCCAGCTTATAGACGAATACCTGGCGCGGAAGCGGCAGGCAGGCTGCCATCTGCGGCAGTCCCCGTAGTCAGATCAACGCATCAATTCGAAATGCCGTGGAAATGCCTGATGCAGCAGGAGCAGCATGGTCTTGCGCAGCACATCGGTGTCACGGCTGGAAGGGTTCAGATGATCCCAATACCACGCGCCGTGAACCAGATAATTCAGGCTCTCGGACAAGGTTTGTATGTCGACGCCGGCATAGCCGCCGCTGCGCGAAATCTCGACCAGCAGCTCGCGCGCTTCGGCGGTATAGGCCAGGTCGCTCGGCAGGCCGATCTCATTGTAAATCTGCATACTTTTACGGTCGCTGGAGAACACGACGAAGACAGAAACCCATTTCGGATGCTGCCGGGCGAAGCGCTGCGCGCAATCGACCGCGCCCAACAGCCGTTCAGCCGGTGACAGGCCGGGTGCCCGCACCAGCGTGACCCAGAGCGCGTCATACTGATCGCTGAGATACTGCAGCACCGCCCGGAACAGATTCTCCTTGCTGCGGAAATGAAAGACGACCAGCGCATTGGACGAGCCGACATGTTCGGCGATGCGCTGCATGGTGACGCTCGCCAGGCCCTCCTCCGCGATGAGCTCGATGGTGGCGTCGATGATGCGCTGCACACTCGCTTCGCCACGCTCGCGCCGACGGTCCCTGGGCGGCGCCGCATCGTTTGCCGCGCCCTTCGTTGCCACAGCCTTACGTTTCTCCGGCTTTGCCGTTGGCTTGCGTTGCGCCATTTCGTCAGGCCTTTCGGACCGGCGGCGGAACTATCCCGCCGCATAAGTTACTTCGGCATATGGCACGCCGGCTCATCGCGGAAATCGCTCAAAGCGCCGGCCGTGTCCGCGCGTTTCCATACCATTGGCCCTGCGCCGTTTCATAGGCCAACCCTGCCCGGAAGACATCGGCATCGCTATAGGTGCGGCCGATGATCTGAATGCCGGTCGGCACGCCATTGGCGGCGCGGCCCGACGGTATGGTCAGGACCGGGCAGCGGCTCAGCATGTTGAACGGCGTCGTCATCACCCATCCCAGCGAGGGGTTCACCTCTTTGCCGTTGATCTCGACCTTGTCACTGGTCTGGTCGAACTCCGCCGGCACCGCGGGAAGCGCGTTCGTCGGGCAGATCAGCACGTCGTAGGTCTCGAGCAACGGACCAAGCGTCTGGTACATCCGTGCCGCCACATCGAGGGTCGCGACAAACTCCGTGGCCTTGGATTTCTGCCCGTCCTCTGCGAACTGCCTGGCATAGCTGGTCATGTCCTTACCGTGCTTCTTGAGCAGTTGCGACAGGGAGGCCCCGAACAGGTGCTCGAGATAAGCGATGCCGGCCTTGAGCACTTCATCACCCCACCCGAGATCGACCTCCTCGACCGTGGCACCCAGCGCGCGGAACACATCGCAGGCGGCAAGCGTATTCTTCCGCACGTCGGGATGGACTTCAAAGGAACCGAGATCCATCGAAAAAGCGATCTTCCAGCCCTTGATCGGCTTGTAGTCGAGCGGCAGGCGCAGTTTGGGACGCAGCGTGGCGATGTCGAGGGGGCTTGGTCCGGCCATGACATTCTGCAGCAGGATCGCATCCCTGACGTTTCGCGCCAGCGGCCCGGTGTGGCAATAGAAATCGAGGTTGAAGGGCGGCTCGTCCGGATTGCGGCCGTAAGGCGGTTTGAAGCCGACAAGACCGCAGGCCGAGGCGGGAATGCGGATGGACCCGGCGATGTCAGAGCCGGTGGCGATCGCCGATGTGCCGGAAGCGAGCGTTGCAGCCGAACCGCCTGAGGAGCCGCCCGGCGTGAAGTCGCGATTCCATGGATTGCGGGTGACACCCCACCGCTTCGACCAAGTATAGCCGGCGCAGCTGAATTCCGGTGTCGCCGTGCGGGCATGGACGATGCCGCCAGCCTTCATGATGCGTTCGTTCATGGTCGAGGTGTGGCCACCAATGGCATCCTTCGACAGCAGCGAGCCGTGCGAGGTCGGCTTGCCCTTGATGTAGCTCTCGTCCTTGATGCCGATGGGCAGCCCTTCGAGCGCGCCGGTCCTGGCGCCCTTTGCGTATTTCGCCTCGGCCTTGGCGGCCAGCTCCATTGCTTCCTCGAAATGCGTGAAGGTGTGGCAGTTGATCGCCGATCTGGTGGCTTCGGCACGACTGATGGTGGCCCGCATCAATTCGACGGGCGACAGTTTCTTCGCCTTGAACAGCCGCAGCGCCTCATTGGCCGGCATGTAGCAAAGGTCGAGATCGGACATCGGAAGTCTCCCGCGATCGTGAGATCGCACTTGGCATGAAGGGTTGCCGGACCGCGCATCGCGGTCCGGTGGCTGTTCGTTGGTGTTGGCGGCGCTATTTCTGGAGGTCGGTCCAAATCTTCGTGTAGAGCGCCTGCACATCCGGTGGACAGGCCGGCATGAACTGGCCCTTGGCGGCGAATTCAGCCGGAATTGCCACTTCGGGCGCCGTCTTCATGTCATCCGGCATGAAAGCCTCGGAGCCCTTGATGCCGTTGGCATAGCGGGCGAAAGCCGAAATCATCGCGGCATTCTTCGGGTCCATGATGAAGTTCTGGAAGAGCTTGGCGTTCTCGACATTCCTGGCGTCCTTGAGGACGGCTACATTGTCCATCCAGATCGGGAAACCTTCCTTGGGATAGCCGTAGACGATCTTGGCGTTCTCGAGCCGCTCGCGCAGCGATATGCCGTTCCAGTTGACGCCGGCGGCAATGTCGCCCCTGCCCAGGCCGTCGACAGCCGCATAGTCCAGCGACAGCCACTTCGCCTTTGCCTCGACCAGCTTGTCGTGCACCTTCTTCAGCACCTGCATGTCGTCGGTGCAGTATTTGCCGCCCTCGTAGGCGATGGCGAGAAACATGATGTCACCCATTTCGGGCACGACATTGATCTTGCCGACGAGCTCAGGCGGCGGGTCGAGGAAGATCGCTGACGTGTTCGGGTCGCCGGCATAGACCGACTTGTTCACCGAAATGCCTGTCGTGCCCCACTGCCATGGGACTGTGTATTTGCGGCCCGGATCGAAGGGCACATCGACCCATCGCGGATCGACATTCTTGAAGTTCTCCATCTTGTTGGGATCGGTTTCCATCAGCAGACCTTCGCTGATCCAGATCGGCACGACACTGGCTGACGGCACCACGATGTCATAGCCGGATGCGCCCTGGCGGACCTTGGCCAATGCGGTGTCGTTGGAATCGTAGTCCGTTACGGTGACCTTGATCTTGTAGGTCTCCTCGAACTTCTTGATGAGGTCCGGACTGGTGTAGTTGCCCCAGTTGTAGATGTTGAGTTCGCCATCGGCGCGGGCCGCGCCTGTCGCGGCAAGCAGCGACAGCCCCAGCGCCGCCGCGGTCAGTTTCCAGTTCATGCTAGTGCTCCCATTGTTGGGACCGGCCGCGTTGCCGCCTCGGTCCGTCTCCTGCTGATGAACAAGCCTGGCGATGCCATTCAGCCCATGGCGAGCCGACCGGCAGTCAAAATTCCCCTCTTCGCGGCCATTCACTGCGGATGCCAGCTGGCCAACTTGGTCGTTGGCCTGAAGCTAGATTATAACTAACTATACAGTCAATATCTTTACACCGGCATTGCCGTGTCGCTGTCCGTCACCCGCCACGGTTCTACACAGTGAGCAGCGGATGAAGGCCGCGCGGGGCTTCAGCCATCCCTGCTGGCGGGAAGTGAAATCCGATAGTCCGGACCGCGATTCCTTGGCTTGCGCCACGGTCTCAGACGGTCCTTCAATCTCGTTTGGACAACCGGCTTCTCGTAAAGCGGAGCCGGCAGGCCGGCGAGCGCATAATAGTCGTCAAGGATGCTGGTCTGCAGCAGACGCTGCTCCTGGGTGAAGAAGCTGAAATGCGCGGCGACCAGATCGCCGAAAACCTTTCCCGGCCGATCGAGCTTCGTCGGCAAGGTCGCTGACAGCCATTCCTCCTCGTCATTTCCCGGCGGGAAGAAAAGCTCGCCGGTCTCCAGGATATCCGACCCGAAAAAACCGATCGCATTGATCGAGAAGCGTCCCAGTCTGATTTCCCGGTCAGGCACACGGAAATCACCCAGCCGGTTCGTCCGGACAGCCTCGATGAAGACCGGATGAAGCGCCTCTGGAAAGCTTGCATGAGCCCAGGAATAGGGACACATCGCCTGGCAGGTGAGCGGTCCCTCGATCAGAACCCTGGAAAGATTCTTGATCAAGCTGTTGCAGACCGCGTTGTTGATGATGAGCGGCGCATACCAGAGGGCCGCTCCCTTTTCCGCCAGGGCCCGCGCCTTGAACCTGGGAAGGAAGCCCTCCTCCAGAAAGACCACATCGTCGTCGAGGCGCAGATAGAGAGCGTCGGCGTCGTCACAGAAGCGAAAGAATCTGCCGATGACATCGATGCTGCCGTCGGCGCTCGGAACCGTCTTTATCTTGCAGCGGGGATCGCTGGCAGCCAATCGCTGGAGATAGGCCCGATCGGCTTCGTTGCGGCAATTGTCCCACAGATGCCATTCGTGCACCTCAGGACTTTTCAGAACATGGTGGCTGAGCAGGCATAGGTACTTCTCGCGGCCTGCCGGGGTCACAACAATCAGCTTCATGAGGTCCTGCCAGCAATGGTCGCTTGTCCTGGTCGGCCAGCGACCCATGGCAAGCCTAAAGCAAGTCCTGGAAAAGTGTGAAACGGTTTTCCGCGCAGGCCTGAGCGATAGAGAGGTTCGACGCTTCGACGAGCCGAGAAGCACGGCGCAAGACATCCGTCTGCACAATGCCAGACGAGAATCCCTCCATTCGTGGCTCTTCGCATTCATCCGGCTTTGGTGTAGGGGCTCGCCATGACAGTAGCAGAGACCAAGGCACAAACGCCGATTCCGGGCCCATGACAAACGCAGCCTGCCGCAATCTCGTCGTCGTCAGGGCCGATGACAACTCTCTTCATCGCGGATGGGGGGCGGACGATCCTCGCTGTGAATTCGATTTGATAGTCAGCTACTACGGCAGCGATCCGTCAGCGTTTCGTCTGCCTTGTGAAAACCGTGTCGATTACAAGGGCGGAAAATGGGACGGCATACACGCTCTGTTCGCAGAGCGGCCCGAACTGCTGGATCACTACCGATATATCTGGTTCCCGGACGACGATATCGAGGCCGACCGGGCGACCATCGAAGCTTTGTTCGTCAATATGCGCCGGTTCGACCTGCACGTCGGCCAGCCAGCACTGACGCTGGATAGCTATTACACCCACCTGCCGTTTCTTCGCTGCAAGAGTTTCGAATTTCGCCTGGTCGACAAGATCGAGGTCATGGCTCCCTGCATAAGGTCCGACATCGTGGCCAAGATGCTACCGCTTTTCGAACACTCCATGGGGGGTTTCGGTCTCGACTCCTTGTGGACGCGGCTTGCCGTACGAAACCTTGGAACATCCGCCGTATTCGACGCCTTACCTGTCCGCCACACGCGGCCAGTTGGAGTTCACTTGGCTACCACGATGCTCGGGTCCGGCCACACGGCGGAGTCGGAACTCCGCCAACTCGGGTTGCGATATGGATTTGGCGAGTTCTTTCCCCTGTCTTACGAGGCCGTTGATCTCAAAGGCAGGCGTTGGCGATCGCGGCCGATTATCGGCTTGCGCATGGTGGCTGACTATGTTCTGGGCCGAAGAGCCTTTCGTCAGCTGCACAAGTGGAAAAGGCGACTTTGGCACCTGCTGCGCAGGCAGTATTCCAGGCCGGTCGAACTGTCTCAGATCAAACTCTAACCATAAGTCGGCAGATCCGGGAATGGACAAGAACCTGCTCAGCGAAGCCGACATTCTCATTGTCGGCGCGGGCTTTTATGGCGCGACGCTCGCCGAGCGCATCGCCACGCAACTCGGCCGGCGCGTGCTGGTGATCGACCGGCGCCGGCACATCGGCGGCAATGCCTACACCGAGGAGGATCCCGCCACCGGCGTCGAGATCCACCGCTACGGGCCGCATCTGTTCCACACATCCAATGAAGAGGTCTGGAATTACCTGCGCGGCTTCACCGGCTTCACGGCCTATCGCCATCGCGCATTTTCGACCTATCGCGACAAGGTCTATCCGCTGCCCATCAACCTTGCCACGATCTGCCAGTTCTTCGGCAAGCGGCTGAGCCCGGACGAGGCGCGCGGCATGATCACCGGACAGGCGGCGGAGCTTGGCGATCGCCCGCCGGCCAATCTCGAGGAGAAGGCGATCTCGCTGGTCGGCCGTCCGCTCTACGAGGCTTTCATCAAGGGCTACACCGCCAAGCAATGGCAGACGGATCCGCGCGAACTGCCGGCGCAGATCATCGCCCGTCTGCCGGTCCGCTACACGTTCGAGGATGGCTACTTCAACGACCGTTTCCAGGGCCAACCGGTGGATGGCTATACGGCGATCTTCGAAAAGATGCTCGCGCATGAGCTCATCGAAACACGGCTTGGCGTCGATTTTTTCGATATCAAACCCTTGCTGCCGAAAGACCTGCCGGTCGTCTACACCGGTCCGATCGACCGTTATTTCGACTATTCGGAGGGCGAGCTCGGCTGGCGGACCATCGACATCGATCTCGAGGTCATGGACACGCCGGATCATCAGGGCACGGCGATCATGAACTATGCCGACGAAACCGTGCCCTACACCCGCGTGGTCGAATTCCGGCATTTCAATCCGGAACGTCAGCACAAGAGCGACAAGACACTCATCGGCCGCGAGTATTCCCGTTTTGCCGGCCGCGCCGACGAGCCCTACTATCCGATCGATACACGCCGGGATCAGGCGGTTTACCGTCGCTATCTCGAACGGGCGGCCGCCGAGAAAAACCTGCATCTGGGCGGACGGTTGGGCACCTACCGGTATCTCGACATGCACCAGGCGATCGGCGCGGCCTTGAAGGCTTTCGAAACCGTGCTTGAACCCTACTTTACCGGCAAGCTCGATTCTGTCTCGCGGTCGCCATGACGGGTCTGGCCTGACTCGTAAAAAATCAGCCGCTCAGGCTGATGCCACCGATCTCCCGTCGGTCGCAAGCTGCCGGCGGAACCATTCGAAGGTGCGCTGGATCCCCTCCTGGTAGCCGGTTTTTGCCTCCCAATCGGGAAGCACCTGTCTTGCCATCGTCAGGTCAGGGCACCGGTTTGTCGGATCCTGCGGGAGAGGCGGATGGTGTTCGATGCGGCTGCCCGGAACAAGCGAACTGACGAATTTCGCGGTCTCGAGAACCGAGACCTCGCGATTGTTGCCGATGTTCAAGGGGCCCCGATGCGAGATGCCGTCGCGCCAGAAGAACCGCTCCAACCCATCGACGATATCGTCGATGTAGCCCCAGCTGCGCGATTGCGAGCCATCGCCATAGACGGTCAGGATTCCCGTGGTCAGGGCTTGGCTGACAAAATTCGAAACGGCGCGGCCGTCATCGATACGCGTTCGCGGCCCATAGGTGTTGAACAGCCTGACGACGCGCAAGTCGAGGCCGCTGACGCGTTGCTCTTCGAACAGCAGCGCCTCGGTGCAGCGCTTGCTCTCGTCATAGGAGGCCCGCGGCCCGGTACAGTCCACGGATCCTCGATAGGTCTCCGGCTGCGGCGAGACCAGAGGATCGCCATAGACTTCCGAAGTCGAGGTGAAGCAGAAGCGACCGCCGGGCTTGAGCAGCGACAGAAGATTGAGCGCGCCGCCTATGTTGGCCCTGATCGTGCGCGCCGGCTCGCGCATGTACCACACAGGCGAAGCTGGTGACGCCAGATGGATGATCTCGTCGAAATGCTGGCTGGCGGTGAAGCTCTCGGCATCGGCGATCCGCAGGCTGAACCGCGGGTCCGAGACATGGGCAATGTTGTCTTGCAATCCGGTCCACAGATTGTCGACGACAACAAGCGTTTCCAGATCATCGCGCCGCAACAGCCGATCGACAAGATGGGAGCCAATGAAGCCGCAGCCACCAGAAACCAACACGCTGCGTGGCATGCGCATTCCCTCCAGAAACTCTTCGTTCAACGTCCCGGTAGGCCCGTTTCCCAAAGAGTATGGGAACCTGTCCTATCCAGATCCGAAGGACTTCTAGCAGTGCTTCCATCGATGCCGCAATTGCAACGATCAAACTGTTTCGCGCCGGCCGCGGGCCGGTTGTCCGAGGATGAGACCATCACCGGATATATAGTGCGGATGGGTAAACGTATTTTCGCGGGCTACAGTGCCTTTTGCGGGCAAGGCATTCCCGCGGCATCGCCGCAGCGCGACGCCGCGGGCTGTGGCCTGATGCTCAATTCTTCGGACCGGCGCACAAGCTCGGCGAAGACCAGCGCGAAGCTACCCAGCATGACAAAGACGATGATCAGGCGTGTTACCGGCAATATGTCGGCCTCGTCTGGCTGGTGCGTGCCCCCGAAGACCGGAATCGTCCAGGAGATCTTGCGCACAAAACAAAAGTGCCACAGCGCCCCTCTTGGTCTCCCGAAGGATACAGCGATGCTGCGGGCGCCCCACGCCACCCATGCCGGCTAACATGATCGATCGGGCTTTACGAGAGCTTAAGCCCCCTCTTAACCATCACATTCGCTCAAGCCATGACATGAAGCGCGACCTGCCGGTGCGGGCGATGCCGTCGCGGCATGGTCTTGCCGGCCGGCACGATGGCTCCCTTTGCAGACCCGCCCGCACCATGCTACCCCGGCGCTGCGCGGCCAGACCCGCCGCCGCCAATCGGTCGCGATCGGGGAGCCATGAGCACAGCCGCCAACAGCATCGCCTTCGTCTCGTCCGACACAGCAGACGCCAAGGCGGCGCTGGAGAGCCTGTCGGCGCGTTATGGCCAATGTCCCGTCGCGGATGCCGGGGTTGTCGTGGCTCTGGGCGGCGACGGCTTCCTGCTGCAGACCCTGCGCGACACGATGGGGACGGGGAAGAAAGTCTACGGCATGAACCGTGGCACCATCGGTTTCCTGATGAACGAGTATCGTTCCGGCGGCCTCACCGAACGCATCGCGGCCGCCGTCGCCGAGACGATCCGCCCGCTGGAGATGCAAGCCGTCACCTCGGAGGGTGAAACGGTTTCCGCACTGGCGATCAACGAGGTGGCGCTTTGGCGCCAGTCCTACCAGACCGCCAAGATTCGCATCACCATCGATGAGCAGATACGGCTTGAAGAGCTGAACTGCGATGGCGTGATGATCGCGACGCCGGCCGGATCGACCGCCTACAATCTTTCCGCGCATGGGCCGATCCTGCCGCTCGACGCCCCACTGCTGGCGCTCACGCCAGTCAGCCCGTTTCGCCCGCGCCGCTGGCGTGGCGCATTGCTCTCCAACAAGGCGACCGTACGCTTCGACATTCTGGAGCCGGAAAAGCGACCGGTGAACGCCGCCGCCGACCATACGGAGGTCAAGGCGGTGACCTCCGTAACGGTTCGCGAGTCGCCGACAGCAACGGCAACATTGCTGTTCGATCCCAATCATTCCTGGAACGAGCGCATCCTGGCCGAACAGTTCCGTTACTGAGCCGGCACACAGACAGGCGGCCGTATTAGGCATAGCGATTAAGGTTACAAGTTCACAATCGCGCCAATCCCGCCCGTTTCTGTTGACAAATCGCGGACTTGCGCCTAATCGCAATGCCAATCTTGCAAGCGCGTGGCGCTTGCCGCGACGAATAACGTTGCGCCTCCCCGAACCAGCCAAAGACAACAACACTTGTCCTCAGACACCACGATCGCTCAAGAAGCGTTGACCTTTTCAGACCTCGGCCTGTCGCCGAAGGTGCTTTCCGCAGTTACCGATGCCGGCTACACGCAGCCGACTCCGATCCAGGCCGGTGCCATCCCGCACGCCCTGCTCGGCAAGGACGTGCTGGGCATAGCCCAGACCGGCACCGGCAAAACCGCCTCCTTTGTGCTGCCGATGCTGACTCGGCTGGAAAAAGGCCGCGCCCGCGCCCGTATGCCGCGCACCCTGATCCTGGAGCCGACGCGTGAGCTTGCCGCGCAGGTCGAGGAAAACTTCGTCAAATACGGCAAGAATCACAAGCTTAACATCGCGCTTCTGATCGGCGGCGTATCGTTCGACGAACAGGACAAGAAACTGGAGCGTGGCGCCGACGTGCTGATCGCGACCCCCGGCCGCCTGCTCGACCACCGCGAACGCGGAAAGCTTTTGCTCAATGGCGTCGAGATCCTCGTCATCGACGAGGCCGACCGCATGCTGGACATGGGGTTCATTCCCGATATCGAGCGGATCTGCGAAATGATCCCGTTCACCCGGCAGACGCTGTTCTTCTCGGCGACCATGCCGCCTGAGATCACCAAGCTGACGGAAAAATTCCTCCACGCACCGGTGCGTGTCGAGGTTTCCAAGGCTGCGTCCGCCGCCACCAACATTATCCAGCGGCTGGTCAAATCCGGCTCCAAGCCGTGGGACAAGCGCGAGACGTTGCGCAACCTGATACGGGCCGAGGACGCGGAGCTGAAGAACGCCATCATCTTCTGCAACCGCAAGGTCGAGGTGTCGGAACTGTTCCGCTCGCTGCTGAAGTATGATTTCGATGCTGGCGCCCTGCATGGCGACATGGACCAGCGTGCCCGTATGCAGATGCTGGCCAATTTCCGTGACGGCAAGCTTCGCTATCTCGTGGCTTCGGACGTCGCCGCGCGCGGACTCGACATCCCCGATGTCAGCCACGTCTTCAACTATGACGTGCCGATCCATGCCGAGGACTATGTCCACCGTATCGGCCGCACGGGCCGCGCCGGGCGCTCCGGCAAATCCTTCACCATCGCGACCAAGTCCGACACCAAGTATATCGACGCCATCGAACGGCTTATCGGCAACAAGATCGAGTGGCATGACGGTGACCTGTCGACCGTGGTCGCCAGCGAGGGTGAAGACGATGCGCCGCGCCGGGGCAAAGGCGCGCCGCGCCGCGCTGGCCGCAAGGACGATGATCGCAAGGACAGGGGCGAGCGCAAGAAGGGCGGCGAACGCCGCGCCAGACATGGCGAGGAAGATACCCCTCCGGTAATCGCACAGCAGGAACAGCCCGATGTGGCTGAGACGCCTGTCGCCGATATCGGCGAACGGCGCGCGCGCAAGGATGCAATCCGCTCGGAAAATGGCGAGCGCAAGGGCTCCGCGGATCGCGCGCCGGAACGAGGCGATACCAGGCCGCAGCGCGATGGCAACCGCCCTGCCCGCCACCGGCAGGAAGACAACGACGCGACCGTGGGCTTCGGCGACGACATGCCGGCCTTCATGCGCATCGTCGCCAAGGTATAATCCGGACCGCTTTCGAGGGCAGGCCGGCCAGCCGGCATGCCCTCCCGACGAACTCAAAAAATGCATCGGCTCCCAGCCTGGACGACACGCTTCATGCATGTCGCTCTGCTGAAACCGGCGCCACTCCTGGATGCCCAGGGTTGGCTTGCCTCGCCCGTTACATTGGCCCAGGCATCATCTTGGTCGGTTTCTCCAGCATCGGAAACTCGGCCTTGTTGCATTTCACGTTCGGGTTCGTCGGACTGAACATGCCGTTCGGATTATCCCTGAACAGCCAGGCGTGAAGATCGTAGTGGACGAACTCCCTCGGGATGAGCGGATAGTGTCCCTCCATCGGTCCCATGAAGGTCTGGCCAAACAGCTTCGGCGGCTCTTTGATATCCGGCGTCAAAGGCACCAGCCATTCCACGCCGACCAATTTCAGACCCTTCTTGGTCGGCTCGTAGATCAGGACGTTGGGCTTCATCGGGTCGAGTTTCTGGCCGACACTTGGGACGTTGACGAAATGGATGCCCATGGCCCCTTTCGGATAAAACATCGCGCCGGATATCTTTTCGCCGGCATAGTAAACGCACCCGACGGTCGACAGATAGAGGTCGCGGACAGCCGCGGTGTAGTCTTCATACTTGGCCAACGATTTCTTCAACGCTTCGATGTCGGCCTTGTTGGCTTCTTCGGCCTGGGCCGTGGCAGCGTCGAACGATACGCCGAGAAGGCCGGCCAAAACGAGGACGCCGCAACGCCCAAGGCGAGCTTTTCTTGTCATGCATTCCTCCCAGATATTCATCTGGCCGTGCAAGACCGAGGCGGGAAAATGTTTGATTGCGCGGCCAAGCTGTACCGCCTCATCCCCTCTGGAACAGCAATGATGCTATTCCTTTCCAAGCCCGTGGGAAAGCCGTTATTTAGAGCTAGCTAATTCTCTGGCGCGCCAGCCTGAAGAGCACCGAAGTGCCTCAAACAAAAACGGCCCCCGTGGGGGCCGTTTCGCATTCGCTTGCCGAACGATCAGGTGAGCGGCGACAGCTGGATCTCGACGCGCCGGTTCTGGGCGCGGCCTTCGGCCGTCGCGTTGGACGCGATCGGACGCGTCTTGCCGAAGCCGGTAACGGCGAAGCGGCGCTGATCGACTCCCTGCCCGGACAGATAGTTGGCAACCGCCAGCGCACGGCGCTGCGACAGATCGAAATTGTGCTGCTCACCGCCCGTCGAATCGGTATGGCCAAAGACATCGACGGTCGTCTGGCGGAACTTCTTCAGCACCAGTGCGACGGAATTCAGCACCGGATAGAAGCCGGGCTTCACCGCATCCTGATCTACATTGAAGGTGATGTCGGACGGCATGTTGAGGATGATCTGGTCGCCGCTGCGGGTGACGCTGACGCCGGTGCCCTGGAGCTGCCGGCGCAATTCCGCCTCGTTCTGATCCATTGTCGCGCCGATGGCGCCACCGGCCAGCGCACCGATGCCAGCGCCAATCAGCGCGTTGCGGCGGTCATTGCCGCCGGCAAGCAGACCGAGGCTCGCGCCTGCGAGGGCGCCGAGACCGGCACCGGCGGCCGTGTTGGAAATCTTCTGGTCGCCCGTATACGGATCGGTGGTGGTGCAGGCGCTCACGAGCAAAGCCGTCGCCATGACGACGAGCACGGTCTTCTTCATAAATGGTCCCTCTCCAAGTCGCGCCTTTTTCGACGGCGCCAAATCAGCCCTTCCCGCGACTTGTAACATAAATTGCGGCGAAAAGCGGAACAGGAAAAACGCCCGCGACGGCTTTTCCCGAGGTCAGTCACGTGACGACCGGCTTGGCCGGTTACCAGAGATTCTTGCCGTCGATGACCACCACTTCGACCTTGTCGAGATCGAAATCATCGAACAGCCGCGAATTGACGCTGATCTTGGGATTGTCGAAATCCGGCTCGCCGGTCGACCAATCCGGCGTTTCGGTGAACGTGCCGCAGCCGCAAGTTGTGCAAAAACCATGCTTTACGGTTTTCGAGCCCCACTGATAGAAGGTAACGTTTTTCAGTGGCGTGATGAGCTTGAACTGCGATGGGGTGTAGTAGGCCCAGAGCGAGCCGCGTTTCGAGCAGAACGAACAGGTGCATTGCGTCACCGTCCGCGGTGCCTCTGAAACCTCGAATGTCGTCGCTTTGCAGTGGCAGCTTCCCTTGATGGTCATCGACGTCACCTCTCTATTGTCCGCCGCCCATGCGGCAGGGCATCATAAAGAAGCGATCCTGACAACTGTCCGTCAGCAGGCTCCACGCCTGACCAGCCGGCCGGAAATCCTAGTAGGATGATGGCGGCACGAACAGGCAAATGGTCTTGCCGGCATCGAGCCCGGCCTCATGCGCGCACCAGTGAAATTCGCCGTCGGGCGAATCCTTGATACGCCTGTCGCTGTAAGCCAGCACCTCCCCGGTATCCTTGATGACATAGCCTTCCGGGCGCTCGCTGATCGAAGTCTGCGACACCTCGTGGCAGTCGTAGTTGGCGCAGCAGGCGAACGGATAACTCCAACCTTGCGGCTTGGCCGCGGTCGGCTTGGCATCATGCGCCAAGGCAGGCACCGACAGCAGCGCTATCACACAGGCCGCGCACAGGGGAATGACAAGCTGGCCAACCGATGGAACGGCGATGGCCGATCTGGAATTGGCGGCAAACATGGGAACGTTCCTTTCAAACGAGGTTCAAGCGTTTCTTGCTTGCCCGTTCCCGGAACGTGTCTTCCCAGCGGCCAAATCGTCAGCAGATATGCCGCGACCGGCCATAAATGCTTTTGTCTCTTCCGCCTTGATGGTGAGCCGAAATGTGAGTCGGCGCAAGAAATCGCTGCATGAGGCGCTGGCCGCACAAGGCAGCAACTTTCTGCCGTTGATAGGCATGACAGATCCTAGGCGTTGGCCCGCTTCCTCCTGAGAAAGAGCAAGCCATCGCAACCCGGATCAGTGGTGGACGGTGCTAGTCCAGATCCGCCACGGCTTCACCGGCGCCGCCCTCGATGCGTTGCGACAGCGAGGCTTCCATGAAGTCGTCGAGATCGCCATCGAGAACGCTTGACGGGCTGGTGCTTTCGACGCCCGTGCGCAGATCCTTGACCAGCTGATAGGGCTGCAACACGTAGGAACGGATCTGGTGGCCCCAACCGATGTCGCTTTTCGAGGCTTCGGTAGCGTTGGCGACGGCCTCACGCTTCTTCAGCTCTTCCTCGTAGAGCCGCGAGCGCAGCATCTCCCAGGCCTTGGCCTTGTTCTTGTGCTGTGAACGCTCAGCCTGGCAGGCGACCGCGATGCCGGTGGCGATATGGGTGATGCGCACGGCCGAATCGGTGGTGTTGACGTGCTGGCCGCCGGAACCCGACGAGCGATAGGTGTCGATGCGCACATCCGATTCCGAAACATCGATCTCGATCCTGTCATCGACGACTGGGTAGACCCAGATGCTGGAGAAGGACGTATGGCGACGCGCATTGCTGTCATAGGGCGAAATGCGCACCAGGCGGTGGACGCCCGATTCCGTCTTCAGCCAGCCATAGGCATTGTGGCCCTTGATCAAGAGAGTAGCGGATTTGATGCCAGCCTCTTCGCCATCATGCACTTCCAGCACCTCGACCTTGAAGCGGCGGCGCTCGGCCCAGCGCGTGTACATGCGCAACAGCATCGAGGCCCAGTCCTGGCTCTCGGTGCCGCCGGCGCCGGCATGAACTTCGAGATAGGTGTCGTTGGCGTCGGCTTCGCCCGACAGCAGCGTCTCGACCTGGCGGGCCTTCGCCTCGCCCTGCATCGACCGGATCGCCGCTTCGGCCTCGGCGACGATGCCCTCGTCGCCTTCTTCCTCGCCAAGCTCGATCAAGCCGATATTGTCTTCCAGCGCCTGCGTCAGGCCCTTGACCGCCGCGATGCCTTCCTCGAGGCTCTGGCGCTCGCGCATCAGCTTCTGGGCTTCCAGCGGTTCGTTCCAGAGGCTGGCGTCCTCCGCCCGCACATTCAGGTATTCAAGCCGCTTTATGGCCTGATCCCAGTCAAAGATGCCTCCTCAGCAGGGTTATCGCCTGCCTGATCTCGTCGACAATATTCTGCGTTTCCGCGCGCATGGCCTGGTATTCGTCCTGTTGCTGGAGTGACGCTTGGGTCGGCGCGATACATAGGGACGGCGCCGCCATGTGTAAAGCGAAATGGGCCGGCCCCCGGCCAGCCCAACAGGCGGCATCGAGCCCCGTCAGTAGAGGCCGCCGCCGCCGTCCTGGATGGCCTGGTTCGCCTGTGGCGACAGTGCGCCGCCCGATGCGTTGGAGCCATCGGCACCCATGCCGATCACCCAATAGCTGTCTGCCGGACCGGTGCCCGGCTTGAAGGCCTCGATGATGGTGCCCGGATCGCCCGACGTGGCACGCATGCCGGTCTTGCGGTTGATGGCGATCAGATTCATGCCGTCCGGCACCTTGAAGTCGACATTGGGCGTGCCGTCGAGTGCCACGCGCATGAAGTCCTTGAAGATCGGGGCGGCCAGACCGCCACCGGTGGCGCCATGGCCAAGGCCGCGCGGCGTGTCGTAGCCCATGTACAAGCCAACCACGAGGTTCGGCGTATAGCCGATGAACCAGGCGTCCTTTTCGTCGTTGGTGGTGCCGGTCTTGCCGGCGATGTGGCGGCCCAGTTCCCCGATGGTGGCGCCGGTGCCGCGTTGCACCACGCCTTCCATCATCGAGGTGATCTGGTAGGCAGTCATCGGATCGAGCACCTGCTCGGAATTGTCGACCAGCTCCGGCTCCGGCTGATTCTTCCACTCAGGCGCGTTACAACCTTCGCAGCCGCGCTCATCCTGCTTGAACACGGTCTTGCCGTAGCGGTCCTGGATGCGGTCGATCAGCGATGGTTTGATCGACTTGCCGCCATTGGCCATGATCGAATAGGCCGAAACCATGCGCATGACGGTCGTCTCGCCAGAGCCCAGCGCCATCGGCAGATATGGCGCCAGATGATCGTAGACGCCGAAGCGCTCGGCATATTCGACGACCAGCTTCATGCCCATGTCGTTGGCAAGCCGCACGGTCATCAGGTTGCGCGACTTCTCGATGCCGGAGCGCAGCGTTGCCGGCCCGGCGACGGTGCCGTCATAGTTCTTCGGAGTCCAGGTCGTGTTGCCGCTCTGGATGGTGATCGGTCCGTCCATGATCACCGAGGCCGGTGTATAGCCATTGTCGAGCGCGGCCGAATAGACGATCGGCTTGAACGAGGAGCCGGGCTGGCGCATGGCCTGGGTGGCGCGGTTGAACTCGGACTGGGCATAGGAGAAGCCGCCGACCATGGCCAGCACACGGCCGGTGTGCGGATCCATGGCGATCAGACCGCCCTCCACCTCTGGAACCTGGCGCAGGCTGTAGGTATTGTCCGAGCCTTCGTTCTTCTGCACGAAGATGACGTCGCCCGGCTTCAGCACATCGGCCGGCGACTTGGCCTTGACCGTCTTGCCGTCGACTACATGGCGCATGGCAAAGCCCATGTCGTCCTTGCTGACGGTACCTTCGACGCGTTCCTTCACGATATCGCCCGACGCCTGGCGTGCGGGCTGCAGCCCTATCGAGAGACCGGACGCCGAGGAGTCGAGCACGACGGCCAGGGACCATTCGGGAACATCTTCCAGTCCCTTGACCGCTCCCAGCGGGACGCCCCAGTCACCGGACACGTCGATTGACTTCACCGGCCCGCGATAGCCACGCAGCGTATCGTATTTGATCAAGCCGTTCTGCATCGCCTTGCGGGCGATAAGCTGAACTTTCGGATCAAGCGTGGTGCGGACGGATAAGCCACCTTCGTACAGTGCATTCTCGCCGTAGCGGGCAATGATCTGGCGACGCACCTCCTCGGTGAAATATTCACCCGCGAAGAGATAGGTGCCGGTACGGCGCGGCGTGACGCCGAGCGGCTCGGCCTTGGCCTTGTTGCCTTCCTCACGCGTGACGTAGCCATTCTCGACCATCTGGTCGATGACCCAGTTGCGGCGCTCGATAGCGCGATCGGCATGCTTGAAGGGATGGTAGTTGTTGGGGCCTTTCGGAAGCGAAGCCAGATAGG
Organism: Mesorhizobium loti; assembly: GCF_013170705.1. Lineage (NCBI taxonomy): Bacteria > Pseudomonadati > Pseudomonadota > Alphaproteobacteria > Hyphomicrobiales > Phyllobacteriaceae > Mesorhizobium > Mesorhizobium loti. Next base: position 4,811,180 of record NZ_CP033334.1, read on the forward strand.
CAGCCTCGGCGACGGTCAGTTCGTTCACCGATTTGTCGAAATAGGTGAGCGCCGCGCCAGCGACACCATAGGCACCGAAACCGAAGAAGATTTCGTTGAGGTAGAGCTCGAGGATACGATCCTTGGGATAGGCCTGCTCGATGCGGAAGGCGAGGATCATCTCCTTGATCTTGCGCTCGTAGGTCTGGTCCGCGGTCAGCAGGAAGTTCTTGGCCACCTGCTGGGTGATCGTCGACGCGCCGACCTGGCGCCTGCCCGAGCCGAAATTCTGCAGATTGACGATGATGGCGCGGCCAAGACCGGTCACGTCGATGCCGGGGTGATTATAGAAATTCTTGTCTTCCGCCGACAGGAAGGCCGCCTTGACGCGATCCGGGATCGCCTGGATCGGCAGGTAGAGGCGCCGTTCTCGCGCGTATTCGGCCATCAGCGAGCCGTCGGAGGCATGGATGCGGGTCGTCACCGGCGGCTCGTATTTGGCCAGCACCTCGTAGTCGGGCAGATCCTTCGACAGATGGCTGATGTAAATCGCAACGCCCGCCGCGACCAAAAGGGCCAGCGTCGTGCCGATGCCGAAGAAATAGCCAATGAGACGAATCATACCCGCTCCAGTCCTTGGTTCGGGAATTCCCTAAACGAAGCCGCCTTCCACGCAAGCTTTCGAACCGGTCCCAATCCGTAATCGAAAACCCATGTCGCCGCCATGTGGACAAAATACGGCAAGGCCTGCTTTCATGACCTCGAGCCGCAAATAAAGGCACCGGGTGTTGTCATCCAGCAACGCTGCCCTAGGTTGCAGGCGCCGCCAGGCATGTCAACCTCCGGTCCCCGTTCCGGCACGGGCGGAAGCGAACAGCGCCACGGCGTTGGTGATGCTTTGTGCGGCCTTGCCGCGCCATTCGGCGTCGAGCAGTTGCGCTTCGTCCTTGGCATTCGAGAGATAGCCGAGTTCGACCAGCACGGATGGCACGTCCGGCGCCTTCAGCACCTTGAATCCCGCCGAACGCTGCGGATTGTTGATGAGGCCGACGCTGGTCGAAAGCTGGCCGACCAGCGTGTGGGCGAAACTCATCGAGAAGGTGTGCGTCTCGCGGCGGATCAGGTCGATCAGGATGTCGGTCACTTCCTTGTTATCGTCCTTGATGACCATACCGGCAAACTGGTCCGAGAGATTCTCGCGGTCGGCAAGCGCCTGCGCCTCGGGATCCGATGCCTTGTCGGAGACCGTATATACGGTGGCGCCGCGGATGCCCTTGACGCTGATCGTATCGGCATGGATCGAAATCAGCAGATCGGCCTCATGCTGGCGGGCAATGCGCACGCGGTCGTCCAGACGCAGATACTCATCGGTGTCGCGCGTCATGAAGACATCGTATTTGCCGATAGCCGCTAGCTTGTCGCGCAACTCCGTGGCGAAGGCCAGCGTCACATTCTTCTCAATCGTGCCGTTCAGACCCTCGGCCCCGCCGTCGACGCCGCCATGGCCGGGATCGATGACGACGGTGAAGCGATGGCCCGGATTGGAGACCGGCCCGGTGCCGACCCGCCCACCCTTGTCGGTCGAAACAGTCGAACCGGTGGTCAGCGCCTGGTTGGCAAGGGCGGCGTCGAACTCGCGTTCGGAGGCTGCCGACATGTCGATGGCAATGCGGTAGCCGGTTCCGTCCTCATTCTTGAGCACATCCAGCTTGTCGACGGCGAACGGTCCCTTGCCGGTGAGGATCAGCCGCGAAACGCCTTCACCTAGCTCGCCCAGGCGCACACTCTTGACCAGGCCGCGCGGCTTCAAGTCCTTGGCGTCGATCGCCAGCCTGGTATTCGCCAGATCGATCACCAGGCGATTGGGTCCGCGCAGCAGGAACCATTTGATGTCAGGCTCGCGATCGAAATCCAAGACGATGCGCATCTTGGTGGCATCGCCCGCCATCTTGTAGCCTTTGGCCACCAGCGGCGCGTCGGCGGCATTGGCAACGGAGCAAAACGCCTGGGAAATCACGACCAGCAGCAGGAGACAGAAAGCGCCGAGAATCCGGCCGCCAACACGACATCCCTTGTCTGTGAAGTCCGCCAGTCCCATCTCTCTTCCAGTCGCTCCCGGTTTGGCGCCAGGCGCCCGCTCGTTTCGTCGAAGTGCCGGTTAGGCCGCGAACTCGATTAACGATTGGTATCCAGAGAAGGTTAACCAAGCCTTTTCATGCAAGGATCGGAACCAGGCTTACGTTACGGAACTGCTTTTTGCCGGCATCGGAAATCGGGGTTGCCTTCCACCCCGCCAAATCATAAAAGCGATAGTGGATCACTGCAATCCTGGAACCGCCCTCCTCCGCAGCTTCCTGCTACAGGGTTAGATGAAAGGCGGCTCCTTTCGCTTCACGCGAAAAGGCTTCAAGTGATTGCGACGAATTTCGCAGGTGTGCTCCCGTGGCGGGGGAATCGCCTGCGTGAGGAAAACGGCCGGGTTTGTTCCCGTGCCGGCTCTGTACGAGCAAACAAGCTGGTCCGGTTTCCGGGCTTTGGTTCAAAAGGTTCTGCTGGTGACGATGGCTTCAAGCGCAATCATGGAAAGGTCCGCATCAAACCGCGCCAGTATGGCTGCGGGCGGCACCGCCATGACACGCAGGCACCGTCCGGCGGACATTCAATTATCCGGCACCCACTCTCATCCAGACACACAGCAGCGGGTTTTGCCCCGCCAGCTGCGGCTGACGGCTGCCGGGGGGAAACGAAATAATGCCCAACAAAATGCTGATAGACGCCTCCCACCCGGAGGAAACACGAGTTGTCGTCGTACGCGGTAACCGTATCGAAGAATTCGACTTTGAATCCCAGGACAAGAAGCAGCTCAAAGGAAACATCTACCTCGCCCGCGTAACGCGCGTCGAACCCTCCCTTCAGGCAGCCTTTGTCGAATATGGCGGCAACCGTCACGGTTTTCTCGCCTTCAGTGAAATACACCCCGACTACTACCAGATCCCGGTCGCCGACCGTCAGGCACTGCTGCGCGCCGAAGCGCAGGAGGCCGAGGACGAAGAGGACGAGGACGGCGACGGCGATGACCGCCAGAGCCGCGATCGCGGCCGGCGCGGGCGCCGGCGCGGCGGCAAGAGCCGTGACCGGGCCGAACACAAGCGCGATGCGAGCGAGGCAGGCGAAGGCTCCGGCGAGTCGAGTGAAGGCAGCGATAATGGCGACATCGTTGTCGAGGAGATCTCCCACACCTCCCAGATCATCGAACACGCAGCCGACACATCGGAACATTCAGATACGTCGGAGCATGCCGATACGTCCGGCCATGATGAAGGTTCCGCCGAGCAGGACGAAACCGAAACCCGCGAGGGTGGCCCGACATCGATAGCCGCCGCTGTCGAAGGCGACGTGGTTTCCGAGCCTGTCTCGCAGACGGAACAGGCCACTGAAGCAACGTCCGGCGACAATGACCGCGGCATGCTGGAGGAAGTTCAGTCCTCGCATCCGGATGACCACGAGATCGAATCGGTCGGCGCCGAGGATGCGCTGGAAGAAGTGCGCAACCGCCGCAAGCCGGTGCGCCGCCAGTACAAAATCCAGGAAGTGATCAAGCGCCGGCAGATCCTGCTGGTGCAGGTCGTCAAGGAAGAACGCGGCAACAAGGGCGCCGCGCTCACCACCTATCTGTCGCTTGCCGGCCGCTATTCGGTGCTGATGCCCAACACGGCACGCGGCGGCGGCATTTCCCGCAAGATCACCAGCGCGGTCGACCGCAAGCGCCTGAAGGAGGTCGTCGCCGATCTCGAAGTGCCGCAAGGCATGGGCGTGATCCTGCGCACCGCCGGCGAGAGCCGCACCAAGGCGGAGATCAAACGCGACTATGAATATCTGATGCGGCTCTGGGAGAACGTGCGCAATCTCACGCTCCAGTCCACCGCTCCTGCCCTCGTCTATGAGGAAGGCAGCCTGATCAAGCGTTCGGTACGCGACCTCTACAACAAGGACATCGACGAGATCCTTGTCTCGGGCGAGGAAGGCTATCGCGAGGCCAAGGACTTCATGCGCATGCTGATGCCGAGCCACGCCAAGGTGGTTCAGCCGTTCCGCGACACGACGCCGATCTTCGTGCGCAACGGTATCGAGGCGCAACTCGACCGCATGCTGCAGCCGCAGGTGACGCTGAAGAGCGGCGGCTACATCATCATCAATCAGACCGAGGCGCTGGTCGCCATCGACGTCAATTCGGGACGCTCCACCAAGGAGCACTCAATCGAGGACACGGCACTCCACACCAATCTGGAAGCGGCCGAAGAGGTTGCCCGCCAGCTCAGGCTTCGCGATCTCGCCGGCCTGATCGTCATCGACTTCATCGACATGGAGGAGAACCGTAACAACCGCTCCGTCGAGAAGCGGCTGAAGGATCATCTCAAGAACGACCGCGCCCGCATCCAGGTCGGCCGGATCTCGCATTTCGGCCTGATGGAGATGTCACGGCAGCGCATCCGCGCCAGCGTGCTGGAATCCACCATGAAGCCCTGCCCGCATTGCGGCGGCACCGGCCATGTCAGGTCCGATTCGTCGGTCGCGCTGATGGTGGTGCGGGCGATCGAGGAATTCCTGCTCAAGGATTCGCGCAGCCACATCACGGTCCGCACGCCGGCCGCGACCGCGCTCTACGTGCTCAACCACAAGCGCGGCACGTTGGTGGAACTGGAAAGCCGCTTCGGCCTGACCATCACCATCGAGGCGGACGACACGGTTGGCGCGCAGCACTATGCGATCTTCCGCGGCGCCCTGGCTGAAAAGCCCGAGGGCTTTGTCGAGGTCCGCAGCCTGCCAGCCTATGTCGAGCCGGACGAGCCCGAGGACGAGATTGTCGTCGTCGAGGAAGAGGATGAGGCACCGGCGCAGGCCGAGCAGCCACGCCAGCAGCCGCAGCAAAACCAGCAGCCACGACCTGTCGGTGGCGAGGACGGCGAAGGCCGCGACCGCAAGCGCCGCAAGCGCCGCAGACGTCGCGGCGGCCGGGATCGCGATCGCGAACATGGCGCTCCGGCGGATGGCTCATCCACCTCGGCTCCGGCCGGAGATTTCGCCGAAGCGGCAAACGCGGCGGACGATGACGACACCGAAACGGACGACGCCGCTCCGATCGCTGCCAGCGCTTCCGACGAGGCGGTACAGGCTTCGGATGACGGCCAGGGCAAGAAGCGTCGGCGCGGCAAGCGCGGCGGCAAGCGCAACCGTCGCGAAGACGGCGAAGGCGAGGCCGAGGCAAGTGCCGGCGAAACAACCGAGCCTTCCGAAGCTGATGCTTCCGAGAGCGAGCCTGCCTCGATCGAGCCGGCGGCTGTTACTGTCGTGGCGGAAGAGCCGGTGGCTGCGGTGAGCGAAGAGGTGCCGAGCACCGAGAAGCCCAAGAAGCCGCGTCGCGCAGCCAAGCCGAAGAAGGCAGCCGCCGAGGTCGCCGTCGAGACGGCCGTTGTCGAAGCGGAAGCGGCTGTGGAAGCGCCGGCCGAGGCTCCCGCGGCGGTCGCCGAGGAAAAAGTGATTGCGGCCGCCAAGGAAGAGCCCTCGAAGGCCCGGCCGTCACGACGCAAGCCAGCGGCAATCGATGCACCGGTCGTGCCGGTGGTTTCCTCGACCGTCGCCAGTGAGCCGGAAGCCAAGACCGAAGAAAAGCCGAAGCGCGCCGGCTGGTGGCAGCGGAAGGGCTTTTTCTAAGCCTTTCAACTGGTTGAAGTGATTTTTTGATACGAAAATCCCGCGCCGATCGAAGGACGGCGCGGGATTTTTCATGTCAGGTGTTCCCACACTGCGAGGAATGGGAAACCGTCCCACGCCTTCCCGGAACCGCGCTAAGGGGCGAAAATCGACCAGTTCATCATCCTGGCCAACTTCTCCAGGGCGATCGACCCCAGCTTGGAATTGCCATTGGCGTTGAGGCCGGGCGACCAGACGGCAAGCGAGGCGACACCCGGCACGATGCCCAATATGCCGCCGCCGACGCCGCTTTTTCCCGGAATGCCGACGCGGAAGGCGAAATCCCCGGAGCCGTCATAGTGGCCGCAGGTCAGCATCATGGCGCCGATGCGCCGCGCGCGCTCCGCCGACACCACGGAATGGCCGGTCGCCGGGTTCTTGCCGCCATTGGCAAGGAACCGGCCGGCCATCGCCAGTTGCCGGCAACTCATGGCAATAGCGCAATGGTGGAAATAGACGCCCAGCGCCAGTTCCGGTGCGTGATGAAGATTGCCGAAGGATTTCATATAGTTGGCCAGCGCGAAATTGCGATAGCCGGTGGCGCGTTCGGACGCCGCCACCTCGCGGTCGATGATGATGGTCTCGTCGTCGGCGAGGAATTGGATGAAGCGCAGGATCTCGCCGATCGCTTCGCGTGGCTGATGGCCGGCAAGCAGGATATCGGAGATGACGATGGCGCCGGCATTGATGAACGGGTTGCGCGGAATGCCGTTCTCGTGCTCGAGCTGGACGATCGAGTTGAACGGATTGCCCGACGGCTCGCGTCCAACCCGTTTCCATAGCGCGTCGCCGACATTGCCGAGCGCCAGCGTCAATGTGAACACCTTCGAGATGCTCTGGATGGAAAAAGGCTGGTCGGCATCGCCGGCCATCAGCACACGACCATCGTTGGTGACGGCGGCAATGCCGAACTTCCTTGGGTCGACCTTGCCCAATTGAGGAATGTAGGTCGCGACATCGCCGCGATCGGTCCGTTCAGCCATTTCGGCCGCGACCTCGGCCAATGCCTGATCAAGTTTGGGGGCCAGTTCGAGTTCCGGCATGGTGCTACCTCAACCAGCGTTCGATGCGCGACATAGCCTCGACCATGTCATGGTGGCTGCCGGCATAGGAAAAACGCATCGTGCGGTGCCCCGCCTGGGTGTCGAAGTCGCGGCCAGGCGTCGCCGCCACATGCGCCTCGGCCAGCATCTTGCGCGCGAAGGCCATGCTGTCATTGGTGTGCCGGGTGACGTCGCAAAACGCGTAGAAGGCGCCATCCATCGGCGCGGCCAGCGGAAAGCCGAGTTCGGGCAGACGTTTCATCAAGAGCTCTCGATTCCAGGCGTAGCGGCCCTTGACGGCCTCCAGCTCCTCGGTCGCGGCAAAGGCCTCGATCGCAGCGATCTGCGACAATTCCGGCGGCGAGATGTAGAGGCTTTGGGCGATCCGCTCGACCGGCCGCACCAGCTCTTCCGGCAGCACCATCCAGCCGATGCGCCAGCCGGTCATGCAATAGTATTTCGAGAAGGAATTGATCACGGTCACGCTGTTGCCGAAGGCGAGTGCCGTGGTGTCGGGCGCGCCATAGGCCAATCGATGATAGATCTCGTCGGAAATGACGGCGATCCCCAGTGTCTCCGCCATATTGACCAGCGCCGACAGTTCGTCGGCCGGTATAACAGCGCCGGTCGGATTGGCCGGGCTCGCGAAAAGAACCCCCTTCAGCGGCTTCTCGCGGTGCGCTGCCTCCAGGTGACCGGCATGCAGATAGGCCGCTTCGCCGAGTTCGATCTCGACCACATCGATGCCGAGCGCCGCCATGATGTTGCGATAGGCGGGATAGCCGGGTGCCGCGATGGCTACGCGATCGCCCGGATCGAACATCGCCAGGAAGGCGAGATTGAAGGCCGCCGACGATCCGGTGGTCACCGCGATCCGGCCGGGCTCGACCTCAAGCCGATAGTGATCCGCGTAGTGCTCGGCGATCGCCTTGCGCAGACCGGCCAGCCCCAACGTGTCAGTGTAGCCTATGCGCCCGTCCTGCAAGGCCTTGGCGGCCGCGGCGCGAACCCGTGCTGGCGCGGGATCGGAGGGCTGGCCGACCGCCATTGAGATCACCGGCACGCCTTGAGCCTTCAGCCTGTTCGCTTCGGCCAGGACATCCATGGCGTGGAACGGTTCGACATTGCCACGGCGTGAGAGCGAAACGACCATTTTACCCCTGTCCCGACAGTTGAGCACGCCATTCCCTTGATGCATGCGCCGCACAAATGCCCGATTGATGTGAGGATCACAAGTTGAGGAAGTTTTTCCGGTGCCGACTTTTCATCTTTCGCCCGCTCGTCTACCAGTTGACACGTCATGTTGAGCCGCCCCAGATCGACGATTGCCCAGGCAGCGCGCGTTTTCGCGACGTTTTCGCTCGGCGTCGCCGTTGCCGTGGCGAGTTCGGTCACCGCCTTCGCCCAGAACGTGCCTGTCATACGCGATGCCGAGATCGAGGCTCTGGTGCGCGATTACGCTCGGCCGATCTTCAAGGCTGCCGGGCTGGCGAATGACGGCATCGACATCGTCCTGGTCAACGATTCCAGCTTCAACGCCTTCGTCACCGGACGCCGGCTGTTCATCAACACAGGCGCGCTGATGACGGCTGAAACGCCGAACGAGATCATCGGCGTCATCGCGCACGAGGCCGGTCATATCGCCGGCGGCCATCAGCAGAAACTGCGTGACCAGCTCGAGCGCGCCAAGACGATGGCCATCATCGCCACCTTGCTTGGCGCGGGCGCCATGGTCGCTGGCGCGACCACCAACAGCCGCGGTCTTGCCGGCGCCGGCATGGGCGTGGCGGCTGGCGGCGGCGAGATGGCGCAACGCAGCATCCTCGCCTACCAGCGCACCGAAGAAACGACCGCCGACCGTTCGGCTATCACCTATCTCAACGCCACCGGCCAGTCCGGCATGGGCATGCTGAAGACCTTCGCCCGCTTCCAGAGCGCGCTGTCCTTGTCGGGCACGCAGGTCGATCCCTATCGGATCAGCCATCCGATGCCGCAGGAACGCATCGCAAATCTCCAAGTGCTGGTGAAGCAGAGTCCCAATGTCGACAAGGTCGACCCTCCGGCGCTGCAGCAGCGCCACGACATGATGCGGGTCAAGATCGCCGTCTATATGGACGGCCAGGCCGCGGCGGCGCGACTGATGCAAAAGATGCGGGGCAGCCTTGCCGCACAGTACGGCGATGCCCAGTCCACCTATCTTTACGGCGACATTGCCGCGGCGCTCGTCAAGACCAACGCCCTGATCAAGGCGCAGCCCAAGAACGCCTATTTCCAGGAGTTGCGCGGCGACATACTGATGAAGGCGAACAAGCCCAAGGATGCGGCCGAAGCATACGCCAAGGCGGTCAGCCTCGATCCGGCGCGGTCCGGCCTGCTGCCTGTCTCGCTCGGCCAGGCCCTGATGGCCGTAGGCACGCCCGATTCGCTGAAGAAGGCCGTCGTGCAGATCAACAACGGTCTGGGGCGAGACAAGGAAAACTCCGCTGGATATCGCTACCTGGCGCAGGCTTATGGCGAGTTGGGTGACATACCGGGGGCCGAGCTTGCCACGGCCGAGGGTCATTTCTATTCCGGCAACTACAAGGATGCGAAGATCTTCGCCATGCGGGCGCAGCAGCAGATGAAGCGCGGCGAGCCGCGCTGGATCCGTGCGCAGGACATCATAAATTACAAATCGTCAGGCAAAATCTAGTGAACCTTCCGGCCAGGCGCTGCGACACAGCGGGACCGGGAAACAGGCAAAAGGAACGAAAACGATGAAAAAGGCACTGCTGCTGGGCACCACGGGGATCGCTGTAGCCCTTGCCATGCTGGCTTTCGGTTTCGTGGCCGGCAGCCCACAGATTGCCAAGGCCGGGACGGCGCAGCCTGCGGAGACGGCTCAGCCTGTCCAGACAGCGGGGGCCGATACCAAGATTGACCGCACCGAGGTCGAAGGAATCATTCGCGACTATCTCCTGAAGAACCCGGAAGTGCTGCTTGAAGTGCAGGACGCGCTGGAGGCCAAGCAGAAGGAAGAGCAACGCCTCGCCGCGCTCGGCGTCATCAAGAACGCCAAGGAGCAGATCTTCAACTCCAGCTTCGACGGAATTGTCGGCAACCCGAACGGCAAGGTGACCATCGTCGAGTTCTACGACTACAATTGCGGCTTCTGCAAACGTGCCATCGAGGACATGCGGGCGCTGACCAAGGCCGATCCGGATTTGCGCTTCGTGCTCAAGGAATTCCCGATCCTCGGACCGGACTCACAAAAGGCGAGCGTCGTCTCCATGGCGTTCCACCTGATGAAGCCTGAAAAATACGGCGAGTTCCACAATGCGCTGCTCGGCGGCCAGGGACGCGCAACCGAAGCGGCCGCGATCAAGATCGCGGTTTCACTCGGCGCCGACGAGGCGACGCTGCGCGAGAAGATGAAGGACCCGTCGATCACCGAAGCCTTCGCCAAGACCTATGATCTTGCCAATAAGCTGGCGATCACCGGAACGCCGTCCTATGTGGTCGGCAACGAAGTCGTGTTCGGGGCTCTCGGGCAGGAAGTGCTGGCGGAAAAGATCGAGGCGGCGAAAGCCGCGCTTTGATCGGCCGGAAGTTTTCTTCACGGGCGCATTTCGGCCTGTTGTGGACAGTGAAAGAACGCACTTGCGCTCTTTCCGCGGGCGACTATGCCCATTATAGAGAGCCAGCGCGCCGGTTTGACACCGGCGCCGGAAAAGGTCGGCTTTTTTGAAAACGGTTTTCGTCCTGAACGGTCCCAATCTCAACGCGCTCGGCAAGCGCGAGCCGGGCATTTATGGCGGCAAGACGCTTGCCGCCATCGCCGACGACTGCAAGCAGGCGGGCACATCGCTCGGGCTTGAGATCGATTTCCGCCAGTCGAACCACGAGGGCGACCTCGTCGACTGGATCCAGGAAGCCGGCGACAAGGCCGCCGGCATCGTCATCAATCCAGGCGCCTACAGCCATACCTCGATCGCGATCCACGACGCCATCCGCTCGGTCGCGCCGCTGCCGGTCGCCGAGGTTCATCTTTCCAACATCCATGCGCGGGAATCATTCCGCCACGTCTCCATGGTCGCGCCGGTCGCCGTCGGCATGATCTGTGGCTTTGGGCCGCTCGGCTACACGCTGGCGCTACAGGCGCTGGCCGCACGCCTATGACCGGCCAACAAACAGAAGGCTCGAAAATGTCGATAAAGAAAACCGGTGTTGACCAGCAGCTGATCCGCGATCTGGCGGGCATACTGAACGACACCAACCTGACCGAGATCGAGGTTGAACTGGGCGACCTGAAGGTACGCGTGTCGCGGCAGGCACCCGCCGTCCATGCCATCGCCGCACCCCCGCCGGCCTATGCGCCGGCGGCTGCTGCCCAGCCCGCGGCATCAGCCGCGCCGGCAGCGGTCGACGTGTCGAAGAACGCGGTGGCCTCGCCGATGGTCGGCACCGCCTACCTGGCGCCCTCGCCCGACGCCAAGCCGTTCATCGAGATCGGCCAGAAGGTCAAGGAAGGCCAGACGTTGCTGATCATCGAGGCGATGAAGACGATGAACCAGATCCCGTCGCCACGCGCCGGCACGGTAACGGCGATCCTGTTCGAGGACGCGACGCCGGTCGAATACGGCATGCCGCTCGTCGTGATCGAGTAGAGCTGGCAGGATGTTCCAGAAGATCCTCATTGCCAATCGCGGCGAAATCGCGCTTCGGGTGCTGCGTGCCTGCAAGGAACTCGGCATCCAGACGGTGGTGGTGCATTCGACCGCCGATGCCGACGCCATGCACGTCAGGCTCGCCGACGAGAGCGTATGCATTGGCCCGCCGCCGTCGCGCGACAGCTATCTCAACATCCATCAGATCGTCGCGGCCTGCGAGATCACCGGTGCCGACGCCGTGCATCCAGGCTACGGCTTCCTGTCGGAGAACGCCAAATTCGCCGACATATTGGCGGCGCACAACATCACCTTTATCGGCCCGTCCGGCGACCACATCCGCATCATGGGCGACAAGATCGAGGCCAAGCGGACCGCCAAGCGCCTTGGCATCCCCGTGGTGCCAGGCTCCGACGGCGCGGTGACCGACGAGAAGGAAGCCAAGCGCATTGCCGCCGAGATCGGCTATCCCGTGATCATCAAGGCCTCGGCCGGTGGCGGCGGGCGCGGTATGAAGGTTGCACTCACCGAGGCGGACCTCGAGATCGCATTGCAGACGGCGCGCTCGGAAGCGGGTGCCGCCTTCGGCGACGATGCCGTCTATATCGAGAAGTATCTGCAGAAGCCGCGCCACATCGAGGTGCAGGTGTTTGGGGACGGCTTTGGCGGTGGCGTGCATTTCGGCGAGCGCGACTGTTCGCTGCAGCGCCGCCATCAGAAGGTCTGGGAAGAGGCCAATTCGCCGGCGCTCAACGCCGAGGAGCGGTCCCGCATCGGCGGCATCTGTGCCAAGGCCATTGCCGATCTCGGCTATTCCGGCGCCGGCACGATCGAGTTCCTGTATGAGAATGGCGAGTTCTATTTCATCGAGATGAACACGCGCCTGCAGGTCGAGCATCCAGTGACGGAAGCGATCACTGGCATCGATCTCGTGCATGAGCAGATCCGTGTCGCTTCCGGCGGCGGTCTTTCGGTCAAGCAGGAAGACATCAAGTTCAACGGCCACGCCATCGAGTGCCGCATCAATGCCGAGGATCCCCGCACCTTCACCCCCTCGCCCGGCACGATCACGCATTTCCACACGCCGGGCGGTCTCGGCATTCGCGTCGATTCGGGCGTCTATTCCGGCTACAAGATCCCGCCCTACTACGACAGCCTGATCGGCAAGCTGATCGTTCACGGGCGCAACCGCGTCGAATGCATGATGCGGCTGCGGCGGGCACTGGATGAGTTCGTCGTCGACGGCATCAAGACGACCTTGCCGCTGTTTCGCGACCTCGTCGGCAATGCCGACATCGCCAATGGCGACTATGACATCCACTGGCTGGAAAAATACCTGGCCAAGGAAGAGTAGTCCGGGGACGCGATGACCCGTCCCTACGCGCCCGGCTATCGCATCCCGACCGACCTCCTGCTCAAGGCATACGCTTCGGGCGTCTTCCCGATGGCCGAAAGCGCCGGGGATCCCGAGGTTTTCTGGGTGCGGCCGGAAACGCGCGGCATCATTCCCCTCGATGATTTTCACACGCCCAGAAGCCTGAAGAAGACAATCCGCAAAAACCCATTCGACATCCGTTTCGACTTCGATTTCGAGGCAACGATCGATGGCTGCGCCGAAAAGCGTGAGGAACGGCGCTCGACCTGGATCAACGCGCCGATCCGAGAGGCCTATGTGCAGTTGCACCGCATGGGCCACTGCCATTCGGTCGAGGCCTGGCGCGAGGACAACTTGGTCGGCGGCCTTTATGGCGTTTCGCTTGGACGGGTGTTCTTCGGCGAAAGCATGTTTTCCAAACAAACGGATGCTTCGAAGATCTGCCTGGTCTACCTCGTCGAGCGCCTGAAGGCGCGCGGCTTCGCGCTGCTCGACACGCAATTCACCACGGAGCATCTGAAGCACTTTGGCGCCGTCGATGTGCCGCGCGGCAAATACGAAAAGATGCTGGCCGAAGCACTGAAGGGCGAGGCGATCTTTTTTCCGTAGGAATCAATACCCCTACTTGGCCGCAGCCTCGATGGGCGTCTGCGAATGGAACATCATCTTCCAGCCGTTGACGCGATGGACATAGCCGGTGCTCACCAATGCCGCATAGGGTTCGCCATTTTCCCGCGTCGCGTGCGCCTCGTAAGTCAGCATGATGATATCGCTGCCCGGCTCGATTATTCCCTTGAGTTCCATATCGAGATCGCGCCAGCGGTTGGGCTTGGTCGCGGTCTTGGCCAAGTCTGCATTGTCCATCGCCATTGCCATCTGAGGAAACGCCACCAGGCATTCCGTATCGGCGTTGGCGGCGTAGTAGGCTGCGTCGCCGGTCCAGAACCCTCTTTCGAGCTCAAGCAGCTCTTTCTTGCTGGCCGTGATCCGCTTGCTGTCCGACATCGGTCTATCCTCCGGGCGCATCAATGCGCATCGTCCGTGATCCAACGCATGATGGACACGACGGTTCCGGGGGATCAGTTGGTGTCTGACGTATCCGGTTCCGTGGGGGCGGGCTGTTCCACATCCGATGTGGCGGCAGGCTTGGCTGTGGTCGGCTTGGCCGCAGGTTTCGAAGCGTCGGCCTTGGTCGCGTCAGCCTTGGTGGCGCCGGGCGAAGGGACATCCGACTTCTGCTTGCATTCCTTCAGCCAGACGTCATAGACGGCGTGTTCGACGGCATTGAGGCCGGGGCTTTCGGCGAACATCCAGCCGGTGAAGATACGACGGATCTTGCGGTCGAGCGTGATCTCGTCGACCTCGACGAAGGAATCGGTCTTCGGTTCCTCTGTCTGCGGCCGGGAATAGCAGACGCGCGGCGTCACCTGCAGAGCGCCGAACTGCACCGTCTCGTCGATATAGACGTCGAAGGTGATGATGCGGCCGGTGATCTTGTCGATGCCGGCGAACTCGGCGACCGGGTTGGTTATGCGATCCGACCCCGCGGGAGCCGCCGGCGCGGGTGCGGGCGCGGCAGGCGCGGGCGAAGCAGCAAACGCCGCTGTGCTGACGGCGAGGCTGGCGGCTAACGCCAAGCCGCCCGTCGATATCAGGTTGAAAAAGCTCATATAAGGGTACCGGTGGTTCGCGCCCGGGTGATTCCGTCAACCACCAAGGCTAGTCGCCGTTTTCTGATCAGCAAGCAGCTAAACACCAATTGTGGCGATAAAGGACCGGCCTGCACTTTGCGTCGCTGCGGACGGGGCCCGTTACGACCCGGGCGTCCAGGCGTCATAGTCACCCGTGACCTGCGGGCGATGCTGGTTCGTCAGCACCGAGCCCTTCGGGCGATATGCCGCCGGCGTGCCGGTCAGATTGGGCTGATGCGGCTTCTGCCAGTCGCGCGGCTTGTACTCGTCACTGGGCGGCGCGACATCGACGCGGTGATGGATCCAGCCGTGCCAGCCTGGCGGGATGGCCGAGGCTTCGGAATAGTTGCGATAGATGACCCAGCGGCGCGTGCGGCCTTCCGAATCGATTCCACCCTCGTAATAGACATTGCCGGCCTCGTCCTGGCCGACTCGCTTGCCGTACCGCCAGGTGTGCAGGCGTGTTCCCAGCGTCTGGCTGTTCCACCAGGTGAAAAACTGCGTCAGGAAAGTCTTCATCTCAGAACCCTCGCGCCGACGGCGCCTGTTTCCTGCTTATGGCGTCAGGCCTTCGGGAAGGCAAGGGTTTTGCCGTGGGGAGCGCGCAAATGGCGCGCCAGCGACCCGACACAAGCCTGTGATCTCCAGAGGCGGAAGGACGCACGCTTGCCAAGCCTTTCCGCTCTTTCTAAAGCTCAGCGCGCCCATGCGGGTATCAATCCGGCCATGGGCCGAAGGAGGTGACGATTGGCCACGAAATTGCCGACCACCGACATTAGGATCGACGCCGAGCTGATTCGCCGCCGCAAGGGCGGCACGCCACTGGTCTGCCTTACGGCCTACACCTATCCCGTCGCTCGCCTGCTCGATCCCCATGTCGACCTGCTCCTCGTCGGCGACAGCGTCGCCATGGTCCTGCATGGTCACGAGACGACGCTGGGCGCCTCGCTCGAGATGATGATCGCTCATGGGCAAGCCGTGATGCGCGGCTCGGCCAGGGCCTGTGTCGTCGTCGACATGCCGGCCGGCAGCTACGAGGACTCGGCGGCGCAGGCGTTGGCCTCGGCGCGACGCATCATTGGCGAGACCGGCTGCCAGGCGGTGAAACTCGAAGGCGGCGTCGACATGGCCTTGCAGATCGCGGCGATCGTGGCCGCCGGCATTCCGGTCATGGGCCATATCGGCCTGCTGCCGCAATCGGTGGAGAAGGACGGCGGCTACAAGATCAAGGGCCGCACGGACGAGACGATCGCGGCGTTGATGGCTGATGCGCTCGCCGTAGAAAAGGCTGGCGCGTTCTCCGTGGTCATCGAAGGCACGATCGAGGCGGTCGCCGCCGACATCAGCCACCGCATCGCCATTCCAACCATCGGCATCGGCGCCAGCGGCGACTGCGACGGCCAGATCCTCGTCATCGACGACATGGTGGGGCTGACCGTCGACCGTGTGCCGAAATTCGTCAAGGAATACGCCGACCTGCGCAGCGTGATCGCGCACGCCGCCGAGCAGTACGCATCGGAGGTGCGAAATCGGACATTCCCCGGTCCTGCGCATGTTTTTTCCGGCTCAACCACCAATGGCGGAGACCGAGCATGAGCCGGCCCGATGTCGTCGATAGCGTTGCCGCACTTCGCGCCAGGATTCGCGACTGGCGGCGCGACGGCTTGCGCGTCGCCATGGTTCCAACCATGGGCGCGTTGCATGAAGGGCATCTCTCCCTGATCAGGATCGCGCGCGAAAAAGCAGAGCGCTGCGTGGTGTCGATCTTCGTCAACCCGACGCAGTTCGCACCGAGCGAGGATCTCGACAAGTACCCGCGCCAGCTTGCCCGTGACCTGGATCTGCTGGCGACGGTCAAGGCCGATCTTGCCTTCACGCCGACGGTTGGCGCGATGTATCCCGCCGGCTTTGCCACCAGGATCTCGGTCGGTGGCCCGTCCGCCGGGCTCGAATCGGACTTTCGCCCCACCTTTTTCGAAGGCGTGGCCACCGTCGTCGCCAAGCTCTTCCTCCAGGCAGCGCCCGACTACGCGGTCTTCGGCGAAAAGGATTATCAGCAGCTTTGCGTCGTCAGGCAGCTCTGCCGCGACCTTGACCTGCCCGTCGAGATCACCGGTGCCCCGACCATACGCGACGCCCATGGCCTCGCCATGTCGTCGCGCAACGCCTATCTCGACGAGGGTGAACTGGCGGTCGCTCGCCAACTCAACCTGATTCTGCGCCAAGCGGCGGCGGCGTTGGCGGCCGGCGTACATCGAGACGGTGTAACCGGCCGAGCCGGTCGTGCCCTGATCGCCGCCGGCTTCCAGAAGATCGACTATGTCGAGGCCCGCGAAAGCCTGACGCTTGCGCCCTGGCGCCGCGACAGCACGGGACGCCTCCTCGCCGCTGCCTGGCTTGGCAAGACGCGGCTGATCGACAATGTGGAAATTCCCAGGGTCTAGGGCAAAGGGTCGATCGACTGCATTCAGCTTCCTGCCGCGCCTACCTCACGCCTATCCGCCCGCCGGTCCTTACCAATAATTGCCCCACGAGGACCCCAATAATCCCAGCCGATGCTTTCACGACTGCATCGGCAAGATGCGCGTGGCGGCCGGGATCGATGATCTGAAGCAATTCCAGTATGCCGGCAGTCGCAATCACAAAGATCGAGGTCTGATACACTCTGTTGGGGAAGCTGATCGCCAGCGCGAAGCCCAACAGCACATAGGCCAGGGCACGCTCGATATTCGCCTCGGCTATGTGCGGTCTCATCTGGATCGGCGACAAGGTCGCGAAAATGATGATGACAAGCAGCACCAGCGCCGCAATGCGGAACAGTTTTATCATGCCCCTGCATATCCGTCGTGAGCCGGCACAGCAAATGCTGGGATGACGCAGGAGCGGATTGGGGACGGGAGGCGGTACGAGAGGGCCCATGTCCAGGTTGGCGAATGCGATCGACCGCGCCCTGCCGCAGGGCGTCGAGGCCATATACGATTCGGTTGCCAACGTCGGTCGCTGGCACGGCGACCAATTCGGCTCGATTTCGGTGTCCTGCGGCGATCCCGCGCTCCTACGCGACTATGGGTCGGAGGTTCCGTTCTTCACGGCGGTACCGAAGATGGATATCGACATGCGCTTTACGGTCGGATTCCTTCTATGCGCTGCAAGGTCCCGACGAGCGGCAGACTATGCGCTGCAAGGTCCCGACGAGCGGCAGAACTGGTCGGAGTTACTCCTCTGTCGGCATGTGCAGATACATGGACTGGATGCCGACCCGGCCAGGGCCGGTGAAGCGATTGACGATGAAGTTCATATTGGCGCCGAAGAAGCCGCTCGACAGGCGGTCGATCTTGGTTTCCATCCTGACCGAGGCATCCTTGAACAGCCAGCCGCCCGGCTCGATGTCGATGGTCTCGCCAGCGGCAAGCGTCTTTTCGAAGACATTGCCGTAGCCGTGCAGCCAGACGATGCCGTCGCCGGTATCGCCGCGAAAACGGTCGATGAAGAAGCCGCTCTGGCCAAACAGCATCGTCGCCAGGCCGCGTACCCGCTCGAACGTGTAGTCGACATTGCCGGTGGCGGCGAGAAACTGGTGTTCGCGCACCTGGATCTCCTCGCCGCGCCTGAGATGGATCGGCACGATGTGGCCGGGCCCGTCACGGCTGAAGGCGATGATGCCCGCCCCCGACGCCTCGGTGACGAAGATCTGCATACCGGCCATCATGCGCTTCAGCGCGCCTTTGAGCGATTTCAGGCCGATGGTGATGGTGGAATTTTTCCAGAGCAGGATGTGGTGCTCGAAATAGACCGGCGTCCGTGTCACGTCGACCGAAAGCACGGGCACCAGTTCGCCCGCAATGTGATAGGTGACGCCACCAAAGGTTTCGTCCGACACCTGGGTCGGCATCAGTTCCGGCAAACTTGGCATGGTTCCCCCTCGCCGCCTTGCACGCCAGCCCATTCCGGCTTCCGCAAGGTCAGCGCAGCAGCTTGGTGCGTGACCCTCAGGCCGTCAAACGAAAACGGGCACATGCCGCGCCGCTCGCGAGAAGGTGATACGGAGTGCCAGCTGATGGCGCTCAGCCGGCAAGCGGCCTGCGATAGACCAGTGTCTGTTCGCCGGAGGGACCCGTGTGCTCGCCGGCATCGCCGGATCGTACGAAACCGTTCGCTTCGTAGAACGCGATGGCACGCTTGTTCTGTTCTTCCACTTCCAGGCGGATGGCGCGGGCTTCAGGGAAACTCTCGATGATCTCGTCGAGCAGCATGCCGCCGATGCCCCTGCCCTGCAGGACTGGAAGCACGTAGAGCTGTTTCAGCACGACCAATTCTCCGCCATCAGCGCCTTCGGCAAAAGCCACGCCACCAATGCGCTTGCCGTCATCGGCGACGAGAAACTCGCTGTTCGGCCGTGTCAGTCTGGTTCTCAGAGAAGCAATCGAATGCCATTGGTCGGTGATTTCAGTGACCTTGGCGGCGCCATAGATGGCGTCATAGGTCGCATGCCAGGTTTCAACCAGCAGCGCCCGGACGGCGGCGAGGTCGCGATCTCCGGCGGTGCGGACGAACATGGTTCTACTCGATGCCGAGCTTGGCCTTGACGAGGTCGTTGACCGCCTGCGGGTTGGCCTTGCCGCCTGTCGCCTTCATCACCTGGCCGACGAACCAGCCGGCCATGGTCGGCTTGGCGCGCGCCTGTTCGACCTTGTCAGGATTGGCAGCGATTACTTCGTCGACAGCCTTCTCGATGGCGCCGGTATCGGTGACCTGCTTCAAGCCTCGGCTTTCGACCAACTGACGTGGATCGCCACCTTCGTTCCAGACGATCTCGAACAGGTCCTTGGCGATCTTGCCGGAGATGGTGCCATCCTTGATCAGGTCGATGACGGCGCCAAGCTGGTCGGGCGAAACCGGCGCATTTTCAATGTCCTTGCCCGCCTTGTTCAATTGACCGAGCAGGTCGTTGATGACCCAGTTGGCGGCGAGCTTGCCGTCACGTCCGGCGGCCACCTTCTCGAAATAGTCGGCGACCGACTTTTCCGAGACCAGGATCGAAGCGTCGTAGGTCGAGAGACCCAGCGAGGTGATCAGCCGCGCCTTCTTGTCGTCGGGCAGTTCCGGCAGTCCTTTGGCCAAGGCATCGACATAGGCCTGGTCGAATTCCAGCGGCAGAAGATCGGGATCGGGGAAGTAGCGGTAGTCGTGCGCTTCTTCCTTCGAGCGCATGGAGCGCGTCTCGCCCTTGACGGGATCGTATAGCCGCGTTTCCTGATCGATCTTGCCGCCGTCTTCCAGGATAGCGATCTGGCGGCGCGCCTCATAGTCGATGGCCTGGCCGATGAAGCGGATCGAGTTCATGTTCTTGATCTCGCAGCGCGTGCCGAACTCGCCACCGGGCCGGCGTACCGAGACGTTGACGTCGGCGCGCAGCGAGCCTTCATCCATGTTGCCGTCGCAGGTGCCGAGATAGCGCATGATGGTGCGCAGCTTGGTGACATAGGCCTTGGCCTCATCGCCGGAACGCAGGTCGGGCTTGGAGACGATCTCCATCAGCGCCACGCCAGAGCGGTTGAGGTCGACATAGGACATGGTCGGATGCTGGTCGTGCATCGACTTGCCCGCATCCTGCTCCAGATGCAGCCGCTCGATGCCCACCTCGATATCCTCGAACTCGCCCTGCCGGTCGGGGCCGACCGAAACAATCACCGTGCCCTCGCCAACGATCGGCTGCTTGAACTGCGATATCTGGTAGCCCTGCGGCAGGTCGGGGTAGAAATAGTTTTTCCGGTCGAAGACGGACTTGTGGTTGATCCGCGCCTTCAGGCCGAGGCCGGTCCGGATCGCCTGCTTGACGCATTCCTCGTTGATGACAGGCAGCATGCCGGGCATTGCCGCATCGACCAGGCTGACATTGGCGTTGGGGGCAGCGCCGAAAGCGGTCGAGGCGCCGGAAAACAATTTTGCTTGCGAGATGACCTGCGCGTGCACCTCGAGACCGATAATGATTTCCCAGTCGCCGGTGGCGCCGGGGATCAGGCGTTTCGCGTCGGGCGTGCGGGTATCGATGAGGGTCATGGTGGCCTGCGCTTCTAGCTCGCGAAGATTGCGATTTTCGCAAATTTTGAGTGTTGGCCTTCGCTAGTGCAAACCGCCAAAAGAGACAAGCGCAAAGCCGCAGGCTAGCCTTTTCAGCCGCTCTCGCTTATAGGACGCTGATCCCAATGGAGAGTGGATGTCCACTTACGCTCAGTCCCGGTAGGGCCCTGACCTCCTAGCGAGGCAGGGCAGAAAACCTGAAACCCCGTGCCGCGAAGCTTCGCGGCGGCGGCATTTTTTGTTTTCCCGGAAACTCTCCCATGGATATTTCGCGCACTGAACAGCGCATCCTGCACCTGCTTGCGCAGGGCGGACGCATTGAAATCGAAAAGAACCAGAAGAAACGGATCGCCTCCGTCAAATGCCTGACCCGCGATGGCTGGCACTATCCGGGCGTCGATCTCGACCTGTTTCGAAAACTGAAACGCAAGAAGGCGGTTTCGTCGTCTGGCGGCGGTCCCTACCGCATCACAAGGCGCGGGCTCGAGCTCGTCCGCTCCGAACTCGACAACAGATAGCATATGGTTCCGCCGGTCGGACTTCCGGCCGGCGGCTCCGTTCACCGCTCAGGCGGTGGCGATATAGGCCCTGATCTCGTCCGCCTCGCGCTCGACATCCTCGATGCGGCGCTTGACCACGTCGCCGATGGAGACGATGCCATCAAGCAGGCCGTCCTTTTCCACCGGCAGATGGCGGAAACGGCCCCTGGTCATGATCTCCATCACCTCGTTGACGGTGTGGTTCTCGTTGCAGATCTTCACCTTCGGCGTCATTGCCGAACGCACGGCGATATCAAGCGCGGCGCTACCTTCCTTGGCAACGACCCGCACGATGTCGCGCTCCGACAGAATGCCGACGATCTTGCGATCGCCATTGGTGATGACCAGCGCGCCTATCTTGTGTTCGGCGAGGATGCGGATGGCTTCGCTGAGCTTTTCGTTCGGCCCGAGCGTCAGCACGTCGTGGCCTTTTCTTTCCAGAATTGCCTTAACCGTCATGGCGTCCTCCTCTGCTTCGCCTGCCGGCCCCCTGCCCAGACCGGCTGTCACGTAAGAGTGAACATCGTGCGCCGTGATCCGTTGCATTTCAAGTGCCGCGGTCGGCGGTCTCCCATTCGGGCGGCTGCCATCGCCGGTCGAACCAGCGCAGGCCGAAGAAGCCGGCGACGAAGCCGCCAATATGGGCCTCCCAGGCGATCTGTCCGTCCACTCCGGGGGCAAAGCCGAGCAGGCCGGTGGCGAGATTGATGATCATCCACACGGCGAGAAAGATCACGACGCCGCGCAAGCGCAATACGACCGCGATCGGCAGCACGGGGCCAGCGAAGGCAGCCTTGCCGGCCGATCGGTCGGTGCGGAAACCGAAACGCGCCGCGGCCCCCATCATGCCTGATATGGCGCCGGAGGCGCCGACCAGCGGTGCCTCGCCATAGGGGTGCATGGCCCAGAAAAGCGCCACGGAAGCCAGTCCGGTGGCCGCAAAGAACAGGGCGAACCAGAGCCCGCCGAGACGATTGGCCAGTGGCGAGCCAAAGGCGGCGAGCCAGACCATATTGATGGCGATATGCGCAAACCCGCCATGCATGAAGGCGTAAGTGAAGGGCCGCGTGAGCAGGAACCAGTCGAAGCCGTATTGGCCGGTGTAGAGGACGGGGATGAAGGCCCCGTCGTACAACAGCGTCATCTGTTGAGCGTCGTTCAGCACATATTGCTGCAGCAGGAAAACGACCGCGCAAATGCCGATCACCGCCAGCACGACGGGCGGCAGATTGAACACCGGCTCGCGCCGGGGCTCCGGCATCGGTTCGGCGTGTTCGCCCTCGGAAGGATCTTGCGGTTCGCTCATCTGCAATCGCACTCTATTGGTTCGATATGGGGGCTGGTTCGATCTGGGGCTGGTTCGATCTGGCAGCATCTAGATCATGGTCAATGGAACCGCAAACAGCGAATCGCCTTGGTGCGAATCAAAAAAGAAGCCGTCCAAGGTTTCCCTTGAACGGCCGGTCGAGCCCCCTGCTCCCCTAAAACTCTTGACTGAAGTGCTGCCGATCGTCGCGAAACGACCGCTTCTGGAGTGGTTTTGGTGTGCCACGGGGCCTGCCCGGGCGCAACGTAAACCAGTTGTTAACCTTAACGGCCCCGACCCGTGAACAAGTGTTAACGACGCTGGCACGCTTCCTGCTCCGCAACGCATGTAGGTCATCGGAGGGCGCCCTTCTGTTCACCGATGGGACATCAGACGACAGAATGCGCGGAGCAGCATACCATGAACCAAAACGGATCGATCACGCTGTTCCATTATTGGAACCGTCTGCGTGACGGACGCCCTGCCCCGAAGCGATCGGAAGTCGAACCGGCCGATATCAAGTCGTTGCTGGCCGATACGTTCATCCTGGAAAGGGACACACGTGGGCAGCCGGTGTTCCGCCTGGCCGGCACCAGGCTCTGCGCCTGCTATGGCCGCGAACTCAAGGGTTTCTCCTTCCCGTCACTATGGCGCGAGAAGGATCAGCGCTTGGTTTCAAGGCTGATTCATGGGGTTTTCGATCAGAAATCGGTCGTGTTGATCATATTCGAGGGCTTCAGTCGCAACGGCCGCTCGAACAAGTTCGAACTGCTTGCCTTGCCGCTTGACGGCGGCATCGAAAACCAGCGCTGCCTCGGCGTGGTCAGCGCCGTGGAGAAGCCATTCTGGCTGGGTGCCGACCCGATCACGGACGCACTGATCGATTCGATCCGTGTCATCGATCCGGAGAAAGAGCTGCTCAACAACCGTCCGGCGATCGACGTCCCCTCGCTTGTTCCAGCCGAACTCGATGCGCCCGATACGATCTCGGCGCTTGGCCGGGCGCGCCGCATCCGCCATCTCGTCGTCTTTGACGGCGGGCGCGAGGAATAGTTGATCATGCCACGGGTGCCGCAGGCTCGTTTTTCCCCTTTGTTAACCCGCTTTGTTGTAATTCTCCGGTGAAGTCCTTCGCATCGACGCGCGGGAATGCCAAACGGGGTGTAGGCAGTCATGAGGTCAGCGGCGGTCGACTACGCGCCGTCCCAAGCTGAAAGGCGTAACTTTCAGCGCGTCCGGGTCAAGATATACGGGCGATTCATGCTGGAAGACCGCACCGAGCATCCTTGCCAGGTCGTCGACATGTCGCCCGGTAACGTCGCGCTCCGCACCGATCGCATCGGCATGCCCGGCGAAAAGGTGATCGCCTATATCGACCATATCGGCCGCATCGAAGGCGTCGTCACACGCACGCTGCAGGACGGCTTCGCCATGACGGCGATCGCGTCCGACCGCAAGAAGGACAAGCTTGCGGCGCAGTTGACCTGGCTTGCCAACAAGCACGAACTCGACCTGCCGGAAGACCGCCGCCACGAACGCGTCGCGCCGCGCAACCCGACCAGCGTGCTGCAACTCACCGACGGCCGTCAGTACCAGTGCCGGATCATCGATCTGTCGCTGTCGGGCGCGGCGATCGAAATCGACGTCAAGCCGGCCATCGGCGTCCAGGTCATGCTGGGCACCATGCGTGGCCAGGTCGTTCGTCATTTCGAGGATGGCGTCGCCATAGAATTCGCCGTCATCCAACGTCCCGAAACGCTCGATTCCGAATTCAACACGCCCCGCGCCTGACCGGCGCGGGCAAGCAATCAAGCCGGCCCTTCGCGGCCGGTTTTTTGTTGCGGCAATCATCCAGGAAAATTTCCGGAAGCGGCTGAACCGCGCGGCAGCCCAAAAGTGGCCACCCGCCCCATGGGCAGCGAAGCCCTCACGCTCTTCACAAACTGATAATCCAAACAATTAAATACCAAAATGATTCAAATTTTATGTTTATTCTACTGGCGTTTTACTTAAAGTCTGCTTCGCGCCTTTGCGTCAAATAAATCCACATGTGGCAATGTCTCCTTCGAACGGGGAGACTAGAAATGAAAGAAACGAGGGGCAAGCTGTTGCTGATGGCAATGGCGATGCAGCTTTCCGCCTGGGGATCAGCATATGCCGCGGGACCGGCCTATATGCACACCGGCGGCCGTACCACGCAGCCTGTCGGCCACTACGAATTCTGCCAGCGCATCCCTGGCGAATGCAACGAGAAGACGCCCAAGGGCGCCCCAGTCGACCTGAGCCGCAAACTCTGGGCGACGATCGTCAGCATCAACAATTCGGTCAATAGCCGCATCAAACCGCGCACCGACATGGAAAACTACGGTGTCGAGGAGTACTGGGCCTATCCCGACAACGGCTACGGCGATTGCGAGGACTACGCGCTGGAGAAGCGCCGCGAACTGATGGACGCTGGCGTGCCGGCGGGTGATCTGCTGATGACGGTTGCACGCCAGCCGAATGGCGACGGCCACGCCGTGCTGACCGTGCGCACCAGCCTCGGCGAGTTCATCCTCGACAATCTGGAAACCAAGGTGCTGTCCTGGACGGACACCGACTACACCTATCTCAAGCGTCAATCGACGGAAAACTCCGGCGTTTGGGTGACGATCAACGACGGCCGTTCCGACGCGGTCGCCAGCGTCCGCTAGTGCGCCAGCATGTCGCCCAAAGCGGCAGCGGTTTTGCGGCATGCATGGAACAGAAATTAAGCGCATCGCGACGCGCTTGAGGAGAAACCCGGTCGAGTCCCCACCCTCCCCGTCCCCAACGACCGGGTCAAAGGAGCCGGCCCCGTCCCCGGGCCGGCTCCGCCATTTCCGGGGTAGCTGCTAAAATTGATCCCAATTCCATGGCATGGTGCGTTCGCGCCCTATATCTCCAGAAGATATCAGCAGCAGGAGGCCTTATGCCGACCGAAGCTCGATCACCGCGTCTTGCGGTTCTTATCGACGCGGACAACACCTCCGCCAAGATTGCCGACGGTTTGTTCGAGGAGATCGCGAAGATCGGCGAGGCCAGCGTGCGCCGTATATATGGCGACTTCTCCAGCACACGGTCCAAGAGTTGGGCAGACATATTGGCGAAGCACGCGATCATTCCTCAGCAGCAGTTCGCTTATACCACTGGCAAGAATGCTTCCGATATTACACTGGTGATCGACGCGATGGATCTGCTCCATAGCGGCCGTTTCGACGGTTTCTGCCTGGTTTCTTCCGACAGCGATTTCACGCGGCTCGCTGCGCGCATACGCGAACAGGGTGTCGATGTCTTCGGGTTCGGAGAGCAGAAAACCCCGGAGAGCTTTCGGCAGGCTTGCCGCAGATTCATCTACACCGAAAACCTTCTGCGTGGCCCGGCGAATATCCCGGACGCCGCGCCCGCATCGAAGCCGCTTCAATCATCCAGTGCCGCGCTGCCGATACTCAAGAAAGTCATCGGCCAGATGGACAGCGAAGATGGCTGGGTGCTGCTCGGCACGTTCGGAAAGCAGCTCTCGAACCTCTTCTCCGACTTTGACCCTCGCACCTACGGTTTCGGCAAACTGAGCGACCTGGTGAGGAATACATCCGAATTCGAGATCGAAGCGCCCAAAGGGGGAGCCATGCGCATTCGAATCAAGCCTGCGACCGTAAGGAAAGGAAAGAACAAATCCGCCTGATCCACGCGGGACTGCCGTCCCCGCACCCTGTCAGTTGGGTCATGACCTCAAAGCTTCTTCAGCCCTGCCTTGAAGCGCTTGCCATTTGCGACGTAGTGCGCGGCCGAGGCGCGCAGCCTGTCGACGGCCGCGTCGTCCAGCACCCTGATCGCCTTGGCCGGCGAGCCGACGATGAGCGAATTGTCGGGAAATTCCTTGCCTTCGGTGACCAGCGCGCCGGCGCCAACGAGCGAATTCCTGCCGATCCTGGCGCCGTTCAGCACGATGGCGCCCATGCCGATCAAGCTGTTGTCGCCGATGGTGCAGCCATGCAGCATGGCCCGGTGGCCGATCGTGCAGCCCTCGCCGACGGTCAGCGGAAAGCCGGGATCGGTGTGCATGACCGTGTGTTCCTGCACATTGCTGTCAGCGCCGATCACAACAGGTTCGTTGTCGCCGCGAATGACGACGCCAAACCAGAAGCCGGCATTGCGGCCGACGCGCACATTGCCGATCAGCGTCGCATCGGGCGCGATCCAGTTTGAACCCGCATCCTCGAAGCTGGGCTCTGTTCCGTCGATCGCATAAAGCGGCATTGTCGGTCTCCGAATCGTCTCAGATGCCGGACCCTAGGAGACTGATCATCCATGAGGCAATGGCGAGCGTGACAATGCCCAGCGCCAGGGACCAGGCAATCGCCGTGCAGCCGCATGACAAGAGCGCGACGGTCGAGATGCGACCCTCACGCCGCGCATCAAGGGCATCGTTGACCAGCATGAACGGCCCGGCGCCAGCCGTGGCTGCCAGCGAGCGCAGCACATGCGAGGGCGATACGTAGGGTTCGGTGAAGGCGACCTTGCGGCCTGATATCAGTTCCATCGCCGAGCCCGTCAGGCCGCAAACCGTCAGCCCGACGAGAAAAGCAAACAGGAAGAGTTCCATCTGGGCCACCTTAACCTTCCATTTACCATGAAATCGCACAGTCGTTTCAGGAAGGCTGCAAGAGCCGTGCCGCGTGATGTGTGCCGCCGAGGCACAACTGGAATGGCGGACGAGCGGTGGATGAGGACCGAGATGAAGCAGGCAGCGATCGCCGACGGCCCGGAACTCACCGTGGTCGATTCCATGCTGATGAAGCGGGTGTTCTACGCCTTCGCGGCACTTGCCTTGCTGTCCGTGGCGATCAGCCTTGGCGGCAAATGGTTCGGCCATTCGATCGCCATGGCCGGATACACGGATGATCCTACCATCCGCCAGGTCGTCATCGGCAACAATGTCATCGCGGTGCCGGCCAATTTCATCCGTTTCGCCCAAGCCCGGCGCGATGGCATCGCCTCGCGTCTCGACCTTTATCTGCGCTATCCCCAGATGGACGGCTACAGCGAGGCTGCTCGCGACGATTTCAATCACTCGGAAGCCAACAGGAACATCGTCTTCCTGTCCTTCGAACCGCAGATGATGTCGCGCGACATGAGTGGCCGGTTCGCGCCGATCTACAGCGCGCTCATCGTCCAGCCCGGCATTCCGGGACCTGGAGGCACGACGGTCTACGGTTTCAACGAGAAATCAGGGTATCTGAACGAGGTGCTGGTTGTCGGCAAGCGCCCGGGCAAGGATCCCTTCGTGGCTCGCTGCCTGAGCGGGCCGAGTGCCGATCAATCTCTGGCGCCTTGCGAGCGAGACGTCCATGTCGGCAACGATCTCAGCCTCACCTACCGTTTTCCCAAGGAATTCCTCGGCGACTGGCAGACGCTCGACGCGGCGATCACGGCCGAGGCCGGGCGATTCCTGAAGACCGGACATTGATGCAAAGACAGGCCACGCCCGGCGCGGCCTGTCTTTGGATTTGCGGGCTCAGCCCAGATCGATGTCGAGGATCGCCATCGAGAAATTGTAGTCGCCGTCATCCTCGTCCTTGAAGACGATGCCGAGGAACTCGTCACCGACATAGACTTCGGCCGAATCTTCCTTGCGTGGCCGTGCCTTGACCTCAAGCTTGGGGTTCTGGAAGACGCGCTTGAAATAGGCGTCCAGCTTTCTGATTTCGTCCGGCTTCAACAGTCTTCTCCGATCATCGGGCTTGCTGGTTTGAAGGGCGCTTCTGGCACGTCGACAATGGCGATGTAAAGGCAAGCCGGCCGTATTGCACCGGAAGCGGCGGCTACCGGGCACAATCGCAATCACGCCGGACAGCGCGCCGGCGCGGAATCAGATGTCGAAACTGATCACCTGGTCCATCTTCTGCGACGGCAGGAGCTGGTCCATCTGGCGCGAGGGCTGGTCGCAGCCGGTCTCGCCGACCACGCGGGCCGGCACGCCGGCAACCGTCTTGTTGTGCGGCACGGGCGACAGCACCACCGATCCGGCGGCGACCTTGGAGCAATGGCCGATCTCGATGTTGCCGAGGATCTTGGCCCCGGCGCCAATCAGCACGCCACGGCGGATCTTGGGGTGACGGTCACCGCCTGCCTTGCCGGTGCCGCCCAGCGTCACGCCGTGCAGGATCGATACATCGTCCTCGATCACCGCGGTCTCGCCGACGACCAAGCCGGTGGCGTGATCGATGAAGATGCCCTTGCCGATGCGCGCGGCCGGATTGATGTCGGTCTGGAAGACCGAGGACGAACGGCTCTGCAGGTAGAGCGCGAAATCCTTGCGGCCCTGGTTCCACAGCCAGTGCGCCAGCCGATGGGTCTGGATGGCGTGAAAACCCTTGAAATACAGAACCGGCATGATGAACCGGTCGCAAGCCGGGTCGCGGTCGTAATAGGCCTGGATGTCGACGCGCACGGTGGTCGGCCAGTCCTTGTCGTCGGTCAGCATGGTCTTGAAGGTCTGGCGGATGAGATCGGAGCCGATATCCTGATGGGCCAGCCGTTCCGCGATCCGGTGGATGACGGCCTCTTCCAGGCTCTCCTGGTTGAGGATCGTCGAATAGAGGAAGGCGGCGAGCAACGGATCGCGGTTGACCGCGTCCATCGCCTCGTCGCGGATTGAACGCCAGATCGGATCGACCGGCTGCAACGCGCTGTGGCGGGAAATGCTGATGCTGTTCATCGACGTCTCGTCCTGCGTCCTGCTGGCTTGCCTGTTGTGCTTGCCTGCTATCTGGCCGCACATATAAGCCAGATCATAGCACGATTGAACTCAATTTTCCTTAGTGCTTCGTCAAATGGATTTGGTTCGCAGGAATTCAAGCAGCCATGGAAAACGAACCCTTGATCGACCCGGCTCTGAAAACCGAGTTGTCAATGCTCTACCAAGCCGAGGATCGCCACTACCACAACCTCGCCCATATCGAGGCGATGCTGGCGCTGGCCGGCGATTATCGAACGCTGCTCGACGACCCCCGGGCGGTTGAAGCGGCGATCTGGTTCCACGACGCCATCTACGACAGCAAGGCCAAGGACAATGAGGCCAGAAGTGCAGCTCTTGCCGAGAAAAAGCTTGTGGGCAGCACCGATGCCGGGCGTCTGAACCGCATCAGCGCGATGATCCTCGCCACCGCCACGCACCAATTGCCTTTGTTCGACAACGCGGCGGCAACACGCGACGCCAGCCTCTTCCTCGACATGGACCTGTCCATCCTGGGTAGCGCGCCGGATGCTTTCGACGCCTATGAGCGCGCGGTCCGCCGCGAATATGGCTGGGTGGAGGAGCCGATGTGGCGTGCCGGACGGGGTGCCGTGCTGAAGGATTTCCTCGCCCGCCCGCATATCTTCCATACGCAGGAATTTCGCCAGCGCTTCGAGCCTCAGGCCAGGCTGAACATGGCGCGCTCGCTGGAGACCCTGCAGAAGCCTTCGTGATTTTTCGCTCTGGTTCTCCCGGCTTTCGCACGCGGCCCAAGGAGGCAGAACTGCGAGACACCGATATCGTCAAACGTGAACTCTTCTGAGGTGCCGACATGATGAGTAGCAATTTCTTCCAGCCGGTCGATGCCTCGGCCGTTCCCCGTTTTGCCGGGCTGTCGACCTTCATGCGGCTGCCGGCGGTGGCCAGCGCCGAAGGGCTCGATATCGCTCTCCTCGGCATACCGTGGGATGGCGGAACGACCAACCGCGCCGGCGCCCGCCACGGCCCGCGCGAGATCCGCAACCAGTCGAGCCTCATGCGGCGCGTCCACCACGTCTCGGGGACCGAACCGTTCAGCATCGCCAATGTCGCCGATGTCGGCGATCTCTCGGTCAATCCCATCAATCTCCTGGACGGGTTGAAACGCATCGAGGAAGGCATCGCCGCGATCGTGACGGCAGGCGCCATTCCGCTTGCCGCTGGCGGCGACCATCTGACGACACTGCCGGTGCTGCGCGCCGTCGCCAGGGAACGTGCGGTCGGCATGATCCATTTCGATGCGCATTCCGACACCAACGACCGTTATTTCGGCGACAATCCTTATACGCACGGCACGCCGTTCCGCCGCGCTATCGAGGAAGGCCTGCTCGACCCCAGGCGTGTCGTGCAGATCGGCATCCGAGGCTCGATCTATGAACCGGGCGAGCACGATTGGGCGGTCGCCCAGGGCATTCGCATCATCTACATGGAGGAATTCGTCAGGCGGGGTGCCGCCAGCGTCATGGAGGAAGCGCGCGCCATCGCCGGAACCGGCCCGACCTATGTGACCTTCGACATCGACTGCATCGACCCGTCGATGGCGCCGGGAACCGGCACGCCCGAGCTCGGCGGCTTCACCACCCGAGAGGCGCAGGAAATGGTGCGCCTGCTCGACGGGCTGAACATTGTCGGCGCCGATGTCGTGGAAGTGGCGCCGCCGTTCGATCTCGCCGGCATGACGGCGCTGGCGGGTGCCACGATGATGTTCGAATTGCTGTGCGTGCTGGCGAAGTCGGTTCAGGCAGCACGGGCACCGGACTAAGCGCAAGCACCAGCGCGGGCGGTCAAAGCGGATATTCGGCGTAGAACTCCAGCACGCGTTGCTTGAAGGTCTTGTCCCCGACCGCCAGCATGTGGTCGCGGCCGTCGATGTGGAAAGCCCTGGCGTTCGGCATCAGGGCGGCAAGCTCGTCGGGCGAGCCGCCGATATCGTCTGTCGTACCGACGGCAACCAGTGTCGGCTGGGCGATGCGAGCAATGTCTGTCTCGTCAAGCAATTCCCGGGATTTGGCGATGCAGGCGGCAAGCGCCCGGCGATCGCTGCGGGTCTGGTCGGCGAAGGCGCGAAAGGAGCGGCCGCGCGGATGGGTGGTCGCGGCTGGATCCTCGGCAAGCAGGGCCGCGGCAATCGGGTCCCAGTCGCCGACGCCGTCGATCATGCCGATGCCAAGGCCGCCAAAGACCAGCGTCGCCACCTTGTCCGGATCGGACAGGGCCAGGAACGCCGCGATGCGCGCGCCCATCGAATAGCCCATCACATGGGCCCGTTCGATGCCGAGATGGTCGAGCAAGGCGGCGGCATCGGATGCCATTTTCGCGGGCGTATAGTCGGCCTCGTCATAGCTCTTGGATGAAGAGCCATGGCCGCGATTGTCGAAGGCGATGGCGCGATAGCCGGCGTCGTTGAGCGTCTTGAACCAGCCGGGCGACACCCAGTTGACATAATGGCTCGAAGCGAAGCCGTGGATCATGAGCACGGGATCGCCCTCGCCCGACACCGGCTGGCGATCGAGGAAGGCAAGATCGAACCCGTCATGGGGAAAAAACTGCATCGGAAGGCGACCCCTGCTCTCAGTCGGAATCGACGTTCGGAGAATCGCCCTTGTCCGCCGGCGACATGCCGGGCCCCGACGCGGTGCCGATCACGGGATGGCGCAACAGATCGCCGTCCACGATACCGTCCTTGGCGGCCGTGCCGGCCTTGAGCTCAAGTACGAAGCGGACCGGTTCACCGGGCGACACAATCGCCTCGGATTGCGGCTCCCCTTGCTTGATCGCGCGGATCCTGCCGTCCTGGCCGACAAAGATCAGGTCGAGCGGCATCGGCGTGTTCTTCATCCAGAAACTGACATTGCGTGTCTCATCGAAGACGAACAGCATGCCATGATTGGCAGCCATGTCCTCACGAAACATCAGGCCGGCCTCACGCTCGGCCTCGGTGTCGGCGACTTCGATCGAGAAGGAGCGTTCGCCTTGTTTCGTCACCGCGACCAGCGGCGTCGGGTCGACAGGAAGGATCATCGCCCGGCCGTCGGCCGCGCTGGGGACCTGGAAATAGAAGAAGGCGCCCGCGGCGATGATGACGGCAGCAGCGGCGCACAACACGCCCGCCGTCAGCCAGTTCTTGTGAGCCATATGAAATCCTCGGCCGGAATCGCCCTAGTGCGAGATCGGCAAGGTGCCCATATCGGGGTGAATTTCGGCGGCCATAAGGCCTTTGTCACCACGACCGAAACGGACAAGCACAACCTGCCCCGGCCGAAGCTCGGTGATGCCGTAGCGGCGCAAGGTCTCCATATGGACAAAGATGTCCTCGGTGCCCTCGCCACGCGTCAGGAAGCCGAAACCCTTGGTGCGGTTGAACCACTTGACCAAAGCGCGTTCGAGCCCGCTCTCCGGCGTCACCGCGACATGGGTGCGCTGTTCCTGCATTTCCGCGGGATGGACAGCGGTGGTGACATCCATGGACAGCACGCGGAATGCCTGCAGCCCGCGATCGCCCTGTTTGACCAGGCAGACGACGCGCGCCCCTTCCAAGGCTGTCTGGAAGCCGTCTTTTCGAAGGCATGTCACATGGAGGAGGATATCGCCCGAGACACCGTCATCGGGAAGGATGAACCCATAGCCCTTGGCCACATCGAACCACTTGATGGCGCCGGCAATTTCGGTCAGGTCGGCGGCATCGCCGCCTTCATCGCGCTTCAAGGCGTCGCCAAGGGTTCCGGCCCGCCCCGTCAAAGAGGCCTTTTCCCCCATAAGAATGCCCCCTTTTTGCAAGAACACCGCAACTGATTCTTGACACCAGATTAACACCGCGGCTTCCGGTGTGTGCAAGACCTGCCGTGCCTTTTTTCACGGTTCATTGCGCGAATACCGGATTTGTTCTTTGCCGGCATTGCCCGCCGCCGGCAGATTGCCCTTTGCACGGCTCGACCCTATGTTGCGCCGCATCCCAACAGAACGAGGAAAACACATGCGCTATCTGCACACCATGGTCCGCGTCGCCGATGTCGATGCCTCGCTCGATTTCTACTGCAACAAGCTCGGACTTAAGGAAGTCCGCCGCTATGAAAACGAACAGGGCCGCTTCACGCTGATCTTCCTTGCCGCCTCCGAGGACGAGCAGAGCGGCATCAACGAGAAGGCGCCGCTGATCGAACTCACTTACAACTGGGACCCCGAAGACTACAAGGGCGGGCGCAATTTCGGCCACCTCGCCTATGAGGTCGACGACATCTACGCCACCTGCCAGCATCTTATGGACAATGGCGTCGTCATCAACCGGCCGCCGCGCGACGGCAACATGGCCTTCATCAGGTCGCCGGACGGCATCTCGATCGAGCTTTTGCAGAAAGGCCCGGCGAAGGCCAAGGCCGAACCCTGGGCTTCGATGGCAAACACCGGAAGCTGGTAGGCGTTGATCCGGGCGGACAGCGCCCGGCAACCCTTTGCGCTCGGCAAGATACTGCCTATCTGTGTCGTGCCGTGCCAGCGCCGGCCCATTGTCAGGGAACGGGCACCCGTCCGCGGAGAATTCCACATGCCATCCAGCCATGCCGACGTCGCCACAGAACATGCCAGCCGCTACCTGCAGCAATTGTGCAAGCATTGGGCGCACAAATTCCCGGTCGAGTTCGATCCGCACCACGGCGCGATCGACCTCTCGCTTGGTCGCACCGTCATGGATGCCGATGCGGCCGCACTGCACATCACGGTGTCGACCGATGAGGCAGGAGCGCTCGAGCGCCTGGAAAGCGTGGTCGCCGATCATATCAAGCGCTTCGCCTTCCGCGAGGAACTGACCTTCGACTGGAAGCCGGCGGAGGCGTGATCTAGGTTTTGCCGGCCTGACCGGCCATCTCCAGCAGCGCCAGCACCGAGCGCCAGTTGCGCGCGGTGCCCGGCACCTTCAGAACGCGCGGAATGAGGTTCGCAAACACGGATTTGCCGAGGCCATCGGGCGCGCTGAGGTAGAGTACGTCGCCCTTTACCTCGAAGCGCTCTGGGCCGGTGCACTTTTCGGCCAGCCGCGCCACCTCGTCGACGGTGGGCTCACGCTCCAGCGCATAAGCATGGAGCTTGGTGTGGTCGGCGGCCGCTTCCGGATAGGGATTTTCACTCACCAGCCGTTCGAACCATGGGAGATCGCGCACCATGATGCGGGAATGAAAACCCCACTTCTTCTCGAAGGCCGTTTCGATCTGCCTGGTTAGCGCGGCCGCGTCGCCCTTGCCGGCCCGGAACACGGCATTGCCGCTCTGTACATAGGTGGCGACATCGGAAAAGCCGAGATCCTCGAAGAACGACCTGAGCTCCGCCATCTTGACGATGCGATTGCCGCCGACATTGATGCCGGAAAACAGCGCGATGAAAACCTTGCCGCTCATATGATGAATCCCGCCAATGTCTCGTTGTCGGTGATATCCTGGTACTGGACGCCTTCGGCCTCGAAGTTTGCCTTCAGCAGGTCGAAATTGCGGCGGTCCTTGGTTTCGATGCCGATCAGGACCGAGCCGAAATTTCGCGCCGACTTCTTCAGATATTCAAAGCGCGCGATGTCGTCGTCCGGACCCAGCATTTCGAGGAAATCGCGCAGCGCGCCGGGGCGTTGCGGGAAGCGGATGATGAAGTACTTCTTCAGGCCCTCGAAGCGCAGCGCCCGTTCCTTGACGTCCGGCAGCCGCTCGAAATCGAAATTGCCGCCCGAGACCACGGCGACGATGGTCTTGCCGCGGATTTCCTTCCTGGAAAAATCCTTCAGCGCATCGATCGCCAGCGCACCGGCCGGCTCGAGCACGACGCCTTCGATATTGAGCATCTCGATCATGGTCGCGCAGAGCCGGTTTTCCGGGATCAACCGCACCATGTCGGCGGCAAAGTCCTTGAGATACCGCAAGGGTTCGCGGCCGATCTCGGCCACCGCCGCGCCATCGACGAAGTTGTCGACCTTCGCGAGCTTCAGCCGCTTTCCGGCCGCGAGGCTGTCGTGCAGGCTCGGCGCCCCGGCCGGCTCGCAGAAGACGAAGCGCGCCTCCCTGCCCTGATCGGCGAAATAGTGGGTGACGCCGGCGGCGAGCCCACCGCCACCGACCGGCAGCATGATGATGTCAGGCATGCGCGCACCGGCCATCTGGTCCGCGATCTCATAGGCCACCGTCGCCTGCCCCTCGATAATGTCCTTGTGGTCGAAGGGCGGCACCATGTGGGCACCGGAGATTTCGGTGAATTCGAAGGCGGCGCGATAGCAGTCGTCGAAAAAGTCGCCGACCAGCCTGATCTCGACGAAATCGCCGCCGAACAGCCTGGTCTTGTCGATCTTTTGCTGCGGCGTCGTCACCGGCATGAACACCACGCCTTTTTTGCCGAAATGGCGGCAGACGAACGCGAAACCCTGTGCATGGTTGCCGGCCGACGCGCAGACGAACAAGTCAGCCTGGTTGCCGGCGGCAAGCGCCTTGCGGAAGAAATTGAAGGCGCCGCGGATCTTGTAGGAGCGCACCGGGCTCAAATCCTCTCGCTTCAGCAGCACCCGAGCGCCGGTCTTTTTCGACAGGTAGTCGTTTTCCTGCAGCGGCGTTTCCGGAAAGATCTGACGGAGCGCCACGGCGGCGACGGCGACGCGGGAGGAAAAACTGCTCATCGGAAAGCCACCTTGTGCCGCATGTTTCGTACAGACCTGTCATCGATCCGGCCGCACAGCGCCTATCTGTTGCAAGCTGATCCGGCGCAGCCGACCCTGCCTATTGCATATCCGGCTCCGCAACGCCATTGTCCGGCCCTTCATGCCCTTGCGCAAAGGGCATTCGCAGAATCCTTGCAAGCACTTGGAGGCGTTTGTTCATGCCTGTTGCATCAGTCGGTCTGAAATCCATGTCGCTGCCGGAATTCGGCGAACCGATGGCGATGACGCCGGTCGCCCGAAACACCCATGGCGACCGCGAGCATGCCGCCAACATGGAGGATGGCATCGCGCTCGCCGACGACGCGCCGCGCGAGGGGCTCGCGGCGCGCTGTCCCCAAGCCTGGAGCCGTGTCGAGGCGCGGCGCGCCTTCAGGTCGGATGTCGGCATCCGCCTCAAGCCGGAGGTGCTGCCCTTCTCCAACATTCCGGCTTTCCCATTTTGGCTTTCGCGCAACACTGCGATGGCCGTAAGCAGCCGCTGACCACATTTCGACGGGACACGACTTAGTTCTGCCGCACTCTCCCTGTCCGGGAGGTGTCGCGGGGGTGGATGGGCCTTTTGGCCGGAGTGGAATTTCAGACGTGCCTTTGAAGAAGATACTTACCGTTGTTCTCGCCTTGCTCGCCGCCGGCTGCGCCGGCCCGCAAACGCAGGAATTGCTTGGCAGCGCCATCGTCGCCGCGCCGGTGACCGAAATCGCCGGCAACCACTCCATCTTCATTGCCACGACGCGCAAGAAATCCGATGATCCCAACAAGGTTTTCGACGGTGAGCGCTCGGCGACGCTGAACTATGCGCGCGTGAATGTCACCGTCCCAGGCCTCCACAAGACTGGTCAGATCGAACGGCGCTCACGCGGCAAATCGGATGATCCGGCCAAATATTTCATGGCTTCCGAGGTCGTCGGCTACGATGCGCAGCCGAAATTCTCCAGCGCGCTCAACGCCGATATCGCGGCGCGCGGCGGCCGCGTCATGGTTTTCGTGCATGGCTACAACACCGGCTTCGACGACGCGGTCTATCGCCTGACCCAGATCGTCCACGATTCCGGCTATCCGGGCACGCCGGTGCTGTTTTCCTGGGCCTCGGGCGCAAAGACCACCGATTATGTCTATGACAAGGAAAGTGCCAGCGCCGCACGCGACCAGCTCGAAGTGACATTGCGCATGCTGCAGCAGTCCGGCGCGCGGCGCATCGATATTGTCGCGCATTCGATGGGAACCTGGGTGACCATGGAAACGCTGCGTCAGATGGCCATCAGCGGCGACCGCGATCTCGGCGGCAAGCTCGGCGACGTGGTGCTTGCCTCGCCCGACATCGATGTCGATGTGTTCAAGAGCCAGATGCGCCGCTACGGCAAGCCCGACAAGCCGTTCATCCTGCTGTTGTCCGACGACGACCGCGCGCTGAGACTCTCCGGCCTGATCGCCGGTTCGCGGCCGCGCGTCGGCGATTACAAGGATGCCGCCGATCTTGCCTCCTATGGCGTGACGGTCGTCGATCTCTCCAAGGTCAAAGGCAGCGACAGCTTCAACCATACGAAATTCGCCGACAATCCGGCGCTGGTGAAGATGATCGGCCAGCGGCTGCGCGAGGATGACGGCTTTGCCAGCGACCGGGACGTGACCGACCGCATCAGCCTGCTCGGGCAATAGATGCGGCACCACGGATTTCGCCGTGTCCGTTCACCCTTGCGGCAGTGTCAGGCCACTTTGAACTGGACCACGCCGGCCTCTGGCTATATCGGAATGGTGTGCGACGTCATGCGTTTGACGTCCCCCGTCGCGGGAGCCGGCGCTTGACCTTGCGCTTGAAGAGTTTCGTCGTCGCCTTGGCGCTCGCCGTTGCCGGCTGTGCTGGCCAGAACACGCATGATCTGCTCAACAAGACGACGGTCACGGTTCCCGCCTCCGACATCGCGGCCACCCACGAGATCTTTGTCGCCACCACCCGCCAGCAGGCGACCAAGGATCCACGGCAGGTGTTCGACGGCGATCGCTCGTTGACCACCAGCTACGCCCGTGTCGATGTCACCGTGCCGAAGGTCCACCAGGTCGGAGCCATCGAGCGGGCCAAGGGCTCGGCCAACTCAAACCCGGCCAAGCAATTCACCGCCACCAATGTCGTCCACTATGGCGATGGCCCGCAATTCGCCAAGGCGGTCGGCGCCGACATCGCCATGCGCGGCGATCGCGCACTGGTGTTCGTGCACGGCTTCAACAACGGCTTCGACGATGGCATCTACCGGCTGACGCAGATCGCCCACGACACGAAGTATCCCGGCACGCCGGTTCTGTTCTCCTGGGCGTCGAGCGCCAAGACGACGGGCTATATCTACGACAAAGACAGCGCCAACGCCGCCCGCGACGACCTCGAGGCGACGCTGAGGATGCTCGCCAAGACGCGGGTCAAGAGCATCGACATCATCGCCCATTCAATGGGAACCTGGCTGACCATGGAGGCACTGCGCCAGCTCGCCATCACCGGCGACCGCGATCTCGACGGCAAGCTCGGCTATGTCGTCCTGGCTTCGCCCGACATCGATGTCGACGTGTTCAAGAAGCAGATGATACGCTACGGCAAGCCGAACAAGCCGTTTGCCGTGCTGCTTTCAGGCGATGACCGGGCGCTCAAATTGTCTTCACTTATCTCTGGCGACAAGCCGCGTGTCGGCGACTATGGCAATGCGGCCGACCTCGCCAGCTATGGCGTCTCCGTTGTCGACCTGACCAAGGCCAAGGGCGGCGACGGTGGCCTCAACCACGCGAAATTCGCCGACAATCCGATCCTGGTGCAGTTGCTCGGCGACCGGCTGCGCACCCCTGCCGGCCTCGCCTCCGACGAGCCCGACCCGGCACAGCTCAACAATCTCGGCCAGGGCCTCGGCAAGGCCGTCGGTTCAGTCGCCGAGGTCGTCATCACCACGCCGTTCAAGGTGCTGACCATCGTCACCGGCGGGTGAGCAGGCGCCGGTACCTGGCCTCAGACGAACAGGTCGATCTTCCGGAAGGTCGTTACGTCGATCAGGCCGACATCGGAAATCCTGAGTTCCGGGATGACCACCAGCGCCAAAAGCGAATGCTGCATGTAGGCGTTGTTCAGGGAACAGCCCATCTTTCGCATTGCCTCGGTCAGTTTCTCCGCCTTGGCGGCGACGATCTCGGCGCGCTCGTCCGACATCAGCCCGGCGATCGGCATTTCGACCAGCGCCAGTTCCTTGCCCTTGGAAAACAACACGACGCCGCCGCCGACTTCGCCCAGCCGGTTGACCGCCAGCGCCATGTCCTGCTTGTTGGTGCCGACGCAGATGATGTGATGGGCGTCATGCGCCACGCTCGAGGCCATGGCGCAATCGCTCATATAGCCGAACCCGGAGACGAAGGCGTTGGTGACACCGCCCGTGCCCCTGTGGCGCTCGACGAGCGCGATCTGGCAGACATCGTTGCGGCGATCCATGGCGACCAGCCCGTCCTCGACCGGTAGATCCGCTTCCAGCGCCCGAGTCGGCGCCTGGTTCTCGATGACGCCGATGACCCGCACCCGCACCTCGTTGGCACCCTTGGGAGCCGCGATGTCGAAATCGCCGGCCTTCAGCTTCTTGCCCAACTTGACGGTGTTCTTCGCCGTCTTCGGGTAGTCGTAAGCCGGAATGTCGATCTTGAGCTTGCCGCCCTTGGCCAGCCTGACGCCGCGCGCATAGACCTCGTCGATGGTCATTGCCGCGAGATCGGAGACAATCAGCAGGTCGCCCAACCGCCCCGGCGCGATCGAACCGATCTCACGTTCCAGCCGGAAATGCTGGGCGGTGTTGATCGTCGCCATCTGGATCGCCGTCACCGGCTTCAGCCCCTGGCTGATGGCGTGGCGCACCACCCGATCCATGTGACCTTCGTGCACCAGCGTGCCTGAGTGGCTGTCGTCGGTGCACAGGATGAAGTTACGCGGATCGATGCCGCTCTCCGTCACCGCCTTGATCTGGGAGGCGACGTCGTACCAGGCCGAGCCCAGCCGCAGCATGGCCTTCATGCCCTGGCGCACGCGGGCGATAGCGTCCTCGGCGCGCGTGCCCTCGTGATCGTCCTCGGGTCCGCCGGCGACATAGCCGTGGAACGGGAGGCCAAGATCGCGCGACGCATAGTGGCCGCCGACCGTCTTGCCCGCATGGACCGTCGCCGCGATCTCACCCGACATGACCGGATCGTTGGCGGCGACACCCGGAAAATTCATCACCTCGCCGAGCCCGATAATGTTTTCCCAGGTCATCGCTTCCGCGACATCAGCCACCGTCAACTCGGCGCCGGCGTGCTCCAGCCCGGGCGCCGAAGGCACGCAGGACGGCATCTGCACATGCACGTTGATGGGCATCGCCACCGCCTCGTCATGCATCAGCCGCACGCCGGGCAAGCCGAGCACATTGGCGATCTCGTGCGGATCGATGAACATCGACGTCGTGCCGTGCGGGATGACGGCGCGGCAGAATTCGGTCACCGTCACCATGCCGCTCTCGACATGCATGTGCGCGTCGCAGAGGCCGGGTACCAGATAGCGCCCGCCGGCATCGACCACCTTGGTGCCTTGGCCGATGGCGTGGCTGGCATTCGGCCCACAATAGGCGAAACGGCCGCCGGCGATGGCGATGTCGGTGCCGGCGATGATCTCGCCCGAGTGAACGTTCACCCAGCGGCCGTTGCGGATGACGAGGTCGGCGGGCTTGCGCCCCATGGCAACGTCGACCAGATGCGTCGCCATCTCGGTCCAGGGCTTGGGTTTCGTCGCATGCGCCGCCGGCTTCTTTGCCATGAAGGGACTCCTGTTTGCACGACTGTGCCAAGCCTGCCTGGTTTTGACCAGCGCCAAACCGCGGGTCGGCGAGCCGCACAGGCTGCAACCAGAAATGGATTCCGTTTTGTCGTAAATCGGTCTACCTTGCCTGCCAAGGATCTTTCTGGCTCTTCATCCGGGGAGTTCAATGTATCGCCTATTGGTCGCAAGCGCCGGTCTTCTTGCCGCCCTGTCCATGCCGGCTTTCGCGGCCGACCCGACAGTCGACGTGCCGATGACCGCGCCAGGCTTCGACTGGACCGGATACTACGCCGGCCTGCAGGCAGGCTATGGCTGGGGCCAATCCGACATCTCAGGAACGGAGGGCGAGCCGTTTTCCGTCTCGCCTGACATCGATGGCGGTTTCGTCGGCGGGCACGTCGCGGGGCTTTGGCAGTTCGACCAGGCGGTGATCGGCGCGGAAGCCGACCTCAACTATTCCGCCGTCGACGGCGCGACCGAAGCGGGGGCAGGAAACAATTTCGGCACCGACATCAAGTGGTTCGGGTCGGTCAACGCCAAGGCTGGCTACGCCATGGACAGGGTGCTGGTCTACGGCATAGGCGGCATCGCCTTTGCCGGTGTCGAAACCTCGCAAGCGTCGGGCTCCGCCTTCTCCCAGACACGCACGAATGTCGGCTGGACCGTAGGTGCCGGCGTCGACTATGCGCTGACCGACAAGTTCGTCGTCGGCGCGCAGTATCGCTATTATGATTTCGGTTCCGAGCACTATGATGGATCCGCCGATTTCGTCGGCCGCGACCAGGATACGAAGCTGAACACCGTCGGGATCAATCTCAGCTACAAGTTCTGATCCTTACCGACATCGACAGGCGCGCGACGCCTGTGACGCAGTCAACAATTCGACGATAGGGGCGGCCGGCGCCCCCAGTGGGCGGGGGAATGGGTTGGGCCTGGTAGACGCCGGCCTCGGCGGATCAAATCCACCGTCCAAACACCTTACTCATTGCGCGCGGCGCGGATAATTCCGCGATCACACCAGTATCGCCACGCTTTCTCCTATGGGGTGCGCGTTTCCGACAGCTCAAGAACACGACTTGACGGCCTGTGTCTGACATCTGAAAAGGGCGGGCCTGCGGACGTGGCGGAATTGGTAGACGCAAGGGACTTAAAATCCCTCGATCTCTGATCGTACGGGTTCGATTCCCGTCGTCCGCACCACAATGAAATCATACGACCGTCAAAGGGACCTTCTTGCCTGTTTGCTAGATGCGCGTGGTGCCGCTCTCTTGGCCACCAGTACGTTGTATAGGCGACGGCTGACCGGCGCTTCGCCCATGGTCTGGTCCACAGCCCACCTCAATGATTCCGACCAGTGCGCGCACAAACTCAACCATGTCGTTTGCCGTAATGGCCGCTTGGTCAGGGCTCTGCCCAATGCGTTCGGCGGCCGCGCAACATGACAGACGGATGAGATCGTAGTGCGGATCCCTTTCATCCTCCGGCAACACAGACAATTTCATGGCTCGGCGATAAATCAACCGCAGCAATTGTTCGAGAGCTGCTCCGACACTCATGCGCTTGCTCCGCATTGGTCAAGCCTCCCGCGCTCCAGGGCGCTGGGAACGTCGATGAGGAGGTGTCCCATTCTGTGCCAAAGGCTGCATCACAGCCATTAATATATCGTTTATTGCTAATATACGCTTCGCGGGAGCGGCCCTGTGGCCTCCATGAGGTCGTTTGCGGGCGCCAGAACACTGTCAGGCAAGGATCGGGTTCAGCTTCAGATACTGGATCAGAATAATCGTCTTGGCATCGACGATGCGGCCGTCGGCGATGCCGGCCAGCGCCTCGTCGAGCGGCATTTCCAGAACCTCGATGTCCTCCCCCTCCTCCGGCGCGCCGCCGCCGGCCGAGATTCGGTCGGCGGGCGAATAGCGCGCGACGAAGAACCAGAGCCGCTCGGTGACGCTGCCCGGGCTCATGTAAGGCGAGAACAGCCGTTCCACATGTTGCAGCCGGTAGCCGAGTTCTTCCTCGGCCTCCTTGCGGATGGCGGTCTCGGGATCGTTTTCATCGAGCAGCCCGGCACAGGCCTCGATCAGCGGTTCGCGGTGACCGGTCACGTAGGCGGGATAGCGGAACTGGCGCACCAGGAGCACCGTCGAGCGCTGAGGGTCGTATGGCAAAATGACCGCGCCATCGCCGCGATCATAAGTCTGTCGGACCTGCGTCTCCCATTGGCCGTCGCGCCGGCGGTAATCGAGGACGGTCTTCTTCAGGACAGCCCAGTCGTCGGAGAGGATTTCTTCCGAACGGATGCGGATGCGGTCTTCCATCATGGTCTCCATGCTATGGGTCGAGGCGTAGCCACCAACCGGTATTTGCGCAATGCAGGCGAATGGTTCAAAAATACGTTTCACCGTCTCGTGTCTGGCGCGCCCTCGATCCATTGCCTAGACAGCTGCTTACCCCTCCCGGAGCCCCTTTTCATGACAACATCGCTTTTCCAGCCGATCACGCTCGACGGCCTCGCCTTCCCCAACCGTATCGCTGTCGCTCCGATGTGCCAGTATTCCGCCGAGGACGGCTGCGCCAGCGACTGGCATCTTTACCATTGGATGAACCTGGCCATGTCGGGCGCTGGCATGGTCACGGTGGAGATGACCGATGTCGAGCGGCGCGGGCGCATTTCACATGGCTGCCTGGGTCTCTATTCCGACGACAATGAAGCCGCCGCCCGTCGTGCCCTGGACGCCGCAAGGCGCGTGGCCGCCCCAGGCACGAAATTCGGCACGCAGCTGGCGCATGCCGGCCGCAAGGCCTCGAACCGCAAGCCTTGGGAGGGCGGCGGGCCGCTGCAGCCAAACGAGGATCCGTGGCAGACCGTCTCGGCCTCGGCCATCGCCTATGACACCGGTTGGAATGTGCCGCGCGCGCTGGATGAGGAAGAGATCCTGCAGCTCATCGAACGATTCGCTCAAGCCGCAAGGCGGGCCGCACGCGCCGGCTTCGACTTCATCGAACTGCATGCCGCGCATGGCTACCTGATCTTCCAGTTCCTCTCGCCATTGTCCAATCAACGCACCGACCGCTGGGGCGGTTCGCTGGAAAACCGGATGCGCCTTGTCGTCGAAATCGCCAGGGCGGTGAAGAAAGCGGTGCCGAAGCTGATGCTCGGCGCGCGGCTGTCGGTGAAGGACTGGGTCGATGGCGGCTTCGAAGTCGAGGATGCGATCGAGGTGGCGAAGGCACTGAAGGCGGAGGGCGTCGCCTATCTCTGCTGTTCCAGTGGCGGCAATTCGCCCTTGCAGAAATTGCCCACCGGCCCCGGTTACCAGGTGCACCTGGCGGAAGCCGTGCGCAAGGGTGCCGGCATCCCGACCCGCGCGGTCGGGCTGATCGACGATCCCAAACAGGCCGAGGCAATTCTCGCCGAGGGCCGCGCCGACATGGTGGCGCTGGCGCGCGCCTTCCTTGCCGATCCGCGCTGGGGATGGCGTGCGGCCGCCACATTCAGCGAAAAGATCCATCCGGCACCGCAGCTCGCCCGCTCGGTGACGACGATGGAACACTGGATGAAGGCGGCCGGCTGACTTGCCTTTTGCCGACAGTGCCTTGCGGATTAGCCTGATATGGCGGCCCGCAGGATGGCTCGCAGTTTATCGCGGTCAAGCTTGATCGGGTTGCCGCCGGCACAAGGGTCGCTCTCGCCCATCGT
Source organism: Mesorhizobium loti (assembly GCF_013170705.1). Classification (NCBI taxonomy): domain Bacteria; kingdom Pseudomonadati; phylum Pseudomonadota; class Alphaproteobacteria; order Hyphomicrobiales; family Phyllobacteriaceae; genus Mesorhizobium; species Mesorhizobium loti. The sequence goes on from NZ_CP033334.1 coordinate 4,855,573, forward strand.
GGCGACGCGTTCCTCGTCGATGTCGGTCAGCCCGATCCCCGGCAGCGTGGCGGGGATGTTCAATCGGACCCGCAGTTCGATGATCCAGTCCAAGACCGCGCGAGAATCGTGCGTCGGAAGGTCGAGGAAGCGCGCAAGCAGGCCGAGCTTCTCTTCCACCACCGGGGCGTTGAATTCGACGACATAGGGCATCAGCACGGCGTTGAGCAGGCCGTGATGGGTATCATGGAGGGCTCCGAGCGGATGGGCGAGCGCATGGATCGCGCCGAGGCCCTTCTGCAGGGCCACGCAGCCCATGCCGGACGCGATCAGCATCTGCGCACGGGCTTCGATGTTCTGCCCATCCTCCACGGCGACCGGAAGCCAGGTCTTGATCAGCCTCAGGGCATTGAGCGCGATGCCTTCGGCCATGGGGTGATAGCTCGGCGCGCAATAGGCTTCCAGCGCATGCGAGAGCGCGTCCATACCGGTGGCCGCCGTGATATGGGCGGGCAGTCCGGTGGTCAGCTCCGGGTCCATGAGCACCACATCCGGCATCATGCGCGGATGGAAGACGATGACCTTGCGCTTCTCGGCCTCGTTGGTAATGACCGAGGCGCGGCCGAGCTCGGAGCCAGTACCGGCGGTCGTCGGTATGGCGATAACAGGAACGAGGTGGGACGTGTCGGCACGCTTCCAGTTGTCGCCGATATCCTCGAGATCCCACATCGGGATGGATTGCGTCGCCATCAGCGCGATCGCCTTGGCGGCATCGAGCGCGCTGCCGCCGCCGATGGCGACGACGAGGTCGTGCTGGCCCTGCTTCAGAATCGCCACGCCGTCGGCGACATTGCCGCCGGTCGGGTTTGGCTTGACGTTGTGGAAGAAGCCGGCATCCAACCCGCTCGCCTTGAGCACCTCGAGCGTGCGCTGCACCGGAAAGAGGGCCTTCAGGCCATCATCGGTGACGACCAGCGGCCGCCTCGCGCCGAGTTCGCGAACGATGCCGGCAAGTTCCGAGATCCGACCATTGCCGAAGCGCACTGAGGTCGGGAAGCTCCAGTTGCCGGAAACGGCCGGGGTGAAAGCGGTCATGGGATCATTACCTTGAATTGGCTTGGGAATTGGCTTGGAAATTGGCTTGAGGTCAGGCTGTCGCCAGCTTCTGTCGTTTGAGCGCCCGGCGTCGCAGGAAGTCGACCAGGAAAACCAGGATCAGGGCCGGGATGAAGTTGAGCGTGGCGAGCGCCGGATAGATCGGCGAGGAGCCGACGGCGATGCCGCTGTAGACGAAGATCGGCAGCGTGCGCGCCGTGCCTGCCAGCGAATAGGAGACGTAGAAATTTCCCCAGGAAAGGAGAAAGGCGAAGGTCGCGGCGGAGAGAATGCCGGGCCACAACAGCGGGAAAGTGATTTCGCGGAAGACTTCCCAGCCGGTGGCGCCGGCATCGCGCGCGGCATCCTCCAGCGTTTCGTCGAAGCCGTAGACCTGCACGGCCACGATCACCAGCGCGAAAGGTGTGATGTAGACGATATGGCCGATGATCACCGTCGCCAGTCCGGTCGAAAAGCCCAGCCAGTTGCCGAGCACCGAAAACCACAACAGCATCACCACGCCGAGCAGCAGTTGCGGGAACAGCAACGGCAGGAAGCTGACGGCTCGGAAGACGTTCTGGAAGCGGAAGCGATAGCGGATCCACGCCACCGCGCCGGCCGAGCCGAGCACCGTGGCAAAGACCGTCGAGACCGCCGCGACGATCGCGGAATTCGCGACCGCCGGCAGGAAGTCGGGCTTGCGGAACAGTTCGCCATACCATTCGAGCGAGAAACCTTCGATCGGGAAGGTCAGCACGCGGCTGTCGGTGAAGGAAAACACGACCAGCGTGAGGATCGGCACGTAGAAGAACAGGATCAGCAGAGCCATGGTGCCGACGAGGAAAACGTCGACAACCCTGTCCTTCAGGCGTTCCGGGATCATCGGACAGACCTTTCGTGGTTGGCCGACCCGCGCATCAGGATAAAGGCGGCGAGCGACAGCGACAGGGCGCCGATGACGATCAGCACCAGCGTCAGCGCCGCACCGAGCGGCCAGTTGACCCGCGTCTCGAAGCTTTGGCGGATCAGCTCGGAAGCCAGCGGCGCGGTGCCGCCGCCGAGCACCTTCGGTTCGAGGAAGGCGCCGAGGCTGAGAACGAAGACAAGCACGGCGCCGCAATAGAGCCCGGGACGGGCAAGCGGCAGCGTCACTTCGAAGAATGCGCGCAGCCGCGATGCGCCGGAATCATAGGCGGCCAGCACCAGGTCTCGGTCGATGCGTGCCAGCGACAAATAGATGGTGAACATCGGATAGACGACGAGGCCATAGACCATGCCGATCATCGTGCCGGTCGGCGTGAACAGGAGATTGAGCGCTTCCGGGCCGAGGCCGAGATGCGCCAGCAGCCAGTTGGCGACGCCGCTCTTGTCGAGCACGAGGATCCAGCCGAAAGTTTTCAGCACCGCGTCGGTCAGGAAGGCGAAGATGATCAGGATCTGGATCTGCGCATTATAGGCCCTGAGCCGCGTCGCCAGCGCGTAGGCGGCGGGAAAGGCGATGAGCACGCACACGACCACGCACACCAAGGCCATGACGACGGTTCGCGCCATGATGGTCCAGTAATGCGGCTTGGAGAACACTTCGGTCCAGACCTTGAGGTCCCAGGTCCAGGACAGGCGATAGAACTGCGTCGTCTGGAACGACAGCACCACCGTCATGAGCAACGGAATGATGAAGAACAGCAGCATCACGATCGCGAGCGGCGCCACCGCAGCCACGAGAACCGGATCATCCCAGCGCTTGCTATCGGTCCGCACGGCTCACTCCGAAAGCAGGAAGCTGCGGGTCGGATGAAAGCCGATCCTGACGCTGTCGGAGACCTTGGCCGGCAGATCAAGCGAGCCGGCGAGATCCATGACCACGGCCTTGTCCAGGCCGGGGACGCGCACGCGATACTGCGTCGACGAACCCTTGATGAAATACTCCTCGACAGTGCCGTTCAGCACCCATTCGCCTGGTTCAGCCGCGCCGGTGACGAAACGGATGGTCTCGGGACGAACCAGCAGGGCTGTCGCCGCACTGCCCAGGAAGAGAGAAATCTGCTCCCCGGCGATCACGGCTGCGTTGTCACCGACCAGCGGCGAAGTAACCTTTGCGTCGCCGCCGTCGCGCGAGACGGCCACCGGCAAGAAATTGGTTTCGCCGATGAAGCCGGCGACGAACATGTTGGCCGGACGGTAGTAGATATCCGACGGCGTGCCCAGTTGCACGACCTCGCCGGCGCGCATGACGCAGATACGGTCGGCAAGCATCATGGCTTCTTCCAAATCGTGGGTAACGAGGACGAAGCTGGTGCCGAGTTCGCGATGCAGCTTCTTCAGCTCGGCCTGCAGCGATTTCTTCAGCTTCGCGTCGAGCGCGCTCATCGGCTCGTCGAGCAGAAGCACGCTCGGGCGCGAGATCAGAGCGCGGGCGAGCGCGACGCGCTGCTGTTCGCCGCCGGAAAGCTGGACGGGATAGCGTGTCAGATACTCGCGCTTAAGGTGCATGAGGTCGAGCATGGCTGATATGCGCTGGTCCATCTCGGCCTTCGCCACCTTCTGCAGCTTGAGTGGAAAGCCGATATTGTCCGACACGGTCTTGTGCGGAAACAGCGCCAGCTTCTGGAAGACCATGCGCGTCGGCCGCTTCGCGGCCGGCACGCCCTGCATGTTCTGGCCCTGGATTTCCAGCACGCCGGCGGTCGGGTCCTCGAAACCGGCAAGGATCTTCAGCAGCGTGGTCTTGCCGCAACCGGAAGGGCCGACAAGCGCCATGAATTCGCCCGCGCCGATGTCGAGGGACACGCCATGCAAGGCTCGCATGGAGCCGTAGTCCTTGACGATGCCAGACGCATTGATGATTGGCGCATTGATGATTGCGGTTGTCAAAACTCGCCCGCCCTGAATGTGGGTGAAAATATATGATGGAGCCCGCGCGCCGGAACGCGCGGGCTTCAATTCAATAAATGACGTTCAACGCGCGGCCAGTTCTTCCTGCCAGATCGCCAGCATGTCGTCGATGTTCGGCGCGACGGTGTGGAAGTGGCTGTTGTCCCAGGCCGTCCACATATAATCCATCTGCAGCGCCTTCTTCTCGGCGTCCGAGAACAGCGCTTCCGTCTTGGCGTTCGGAACGAGATTGCAGGTCGCCTCGGTGATCGACAACTGCTTGGCCACCTCCGGCGAGACGATGTATTTCAGGAAGTCGGCGGCGACCTTGGAGTCGCGGTCGTTTGCGATCAGGCCCGTAGCCTCCATCCAGATGATGCCCTGCTTGAGGCCATTCCTCGGCTCGGGCACGATCGACTGGATGTAGTCGTGGCCCTTCATGCGCAGCGACGAGGTGGCGTAGGTGCCGCCGCCGATCAGCGCCCGGAACGAGCCATCGATCAGGCCTTTCTGGGCGATCGCCAGGTCGGCGACAATGGCACGGGTGTTCTTAAAGGCTGCACGCAGCACCTTGCGCACTTCGTCCAGTGCTGCCTGGTCGAGTTCGACATAGGGATTGACGCCGGCGTAAAGGGCCAGCGGCATGATCGGCCAATCGCCCCAGTCCAGCAGGCAGATCTTGTCCTTGTAGGCGGCGTCGAAAACCGGCGCGTAGCTCGACCAGGTCTCGAGCTTGTCGAACTTGGTGTTGACCGTCGGTCCGACCCAGCCCCAGCGGGTCGGCAAGCCTGTTGCCTTGCCTTCGAATTGCAGGGGCGTGAAGGGCGCACGGAACTGCGGGTAGAACTCGGCGTATTGGTCGGCGAAATCCTTGTCGTCGATGTAGCGGCAGATGCCCGCCGGCCCCATGCGCGCGATCCAGGGACTGTCTGATGAAACGAGGTCGAAATCCTTCGATGCACCGGCGGCGAGCTTGGCGAAGCCGCCCGCGGAGTCGGTGATCAGGTCGACGGAAATGGAGACGTCCTTCTGCTTCTGGAACGGGTCCAGGATTGACGGCGCGTTGTAGCCTTCCCAGCACATGTAGTTGAGGCTTTCGGCGGCGGATGCGTCCTTCGGCATGCCGAGGATGCCGGCGCCCGCGACCGCAAGCCCGAGGCCGCCCATGCCCTTCAGCACCGCGCGGCGATCGACGCCCCCGGTGCCTGATGTTCCCTTTTTCATTTGCCTGTTCCCTTCCTTTGTTATCAGCCCAAAAACTCCCGGTCAGACGATGCCGAGGTACCGCCTGATCTCCCATTCGCTTACCTGCTTCTGGTACTCGCCATACTCAAAGCGTCGTCCGGTAACGAAGCTGTCGATGAAGTCCTCGCCGAAGATCTCGCGGGCGACTGTGCTTGCGTTGAGCCGCTCCGCCGCCTGACCGAGATCCGACGGGAAGACGGCCTCCAGCGAAGGGGTCGCGGCATAGAAATTCTCGCCGCTGCCGCCCGGCGGCTCGATCTCGTTGCGGATGCCGTGAAGGCCAGCGCCGATGCAGAGCGCCAGCGCCAGATAGGGATTGGCGTCGGCCGAGGGCACGCGAAACTCGACGCGGGTGGATTCGGGCTCGTCATTGATGACGCGCACCGCCGCCGTGCGGTTCTGGACACCCCAATTGGCCGAGGTCGGCGCCCAGGCGCCGGGCACCAGCCGCTTGTAGGCGTTGACTGTTTGGGCGCACATGGCCAGCAGTTCCGGCATAAGCCCGACCAGGCCGCCGATGAAATGACGCCCGAGCCTGCTGATGCCATCCTGCGCGCCGGGATCGGCGAACACCGCATTGCCCTGCCGGTCGCGCATGGAGACATGCAGGTGGCCGGACTGGCCTGGCAGCGCCGGCGAAAGCTTCGACATGAAGCCGGCGGTCAGGCCGTTGCGGGAGAAATAGGCCTTGGCGAAATTCTTGAACAGCGCCGCGTCGTCCGGGGATTTCAAGCCCTTGGCATAAGTGAGCGGTGCTTCAAAACATCCCGGCCCGAGTTCGGTGTGGATGGCGTCGAGGCCGATCCCCATAGTCGTCATCGTATCGTGCAGGCCCTGCAGCAGGTCGCCATGGATGGCCGATGTCTGCAGCGAATAGGTGCGGTTGCCCTGCGCGAAATAGGTGAGGTCGCGATAGCCCTTGGCGCGTAGGCTTTCGGGCGTCTCGTCGAACAGGAAGAACTCGTATTCGAATGCCGAGAACACGTCGAAGCCAAGTTCAGCGGCATCCCCTATCAGCCTTTGGCAAAGATTGCGCGGCGAACGCTTGCCGAAATCGCCCGAGAAATCGGCGATGCAGAGCGCGGCATCCTCCGCGAACGGATATTTGCGCAGGCTCGCGGCATCGAGGAATGCCGGCCGGTCGATGAAAGCGCCGTCGATGAAGGTTTTCTCGGCGATATCCCAGAAATAGAGGACCTCGCAGAACGGATAGCCCTTGGCGGCCAGCTTGACTGCCTTGTCGACGGAGACCAGCTTGTCGCGAAATTCGCCGGCTGGGTCCATCATGCCGATGTGCACGGCCCTGGCGCCAAGCTTTTCAACACCAGACGCGAAGGCCGCACCGGCTTCATTGACTGTCGACATATATGCCCGCCTCGATATTTTCATCCCGAGGCTAGGGTTGACCTTCACGCAACTGAATATCCCGATAGGGATAGACGAGACGAAAATTAGGGCGGCCCCGAACGGGCTCCAGAAGCCCGGCCAGAGGACAGAAGATCGTGGTGATTGCAGGCTTTGCGCCGTGGAACCGGAAGATCGCCGCGGCGATCCAGGAGGTCGGCACGCCGGACTTCCCGCAGCGTATCGAAGAGGCGCTGAAGGCGGTCATCGACCTCGATATCGTGATGATCTTCGCCTATTCCGGCACGGAAAAGCCGATCTGCCTCTACCACAATATCGATCCCGTACGCGCGGCGACCGTGATCACCGCCTATGCAAACGGACCTTATCTGCTCGATCCCTTCTACCGCGCGGCGACGGACCCGAAGGCCGTCGGGGTCAGGCAACTGAGAAGAATGGCGCCGGACCAGTTCTACAGTTCGGAGTATTTCCGCCAGCATTACGGCCTGACAAAAATTCGCGACGAGGTCGGCATCGTCTGCCGGCCGGCGGGGAGCGCGGCCATCGTCATCAGTTTCACCCGCCCGATGGAATCACCCGCGTTCGGACGGCGCGATCTCAAGGCTATCCATGATGCCGAACCGGTGATCCGGCTTTTGATCGAACGGAACTGGAGCAACGCTCGCCTCAGTCCGAGGGGAACCGATGGCGAACCGGTCGATCCGATAAATGCGACCCTGAACCGGATGACAGGCGGCGTGCTGACACCACGCGAGATCGAGATCACCTCGCTGATCCTGCGTGGACATTCGAGCGCGGCTATCGCCGATGCGCTGAACATCGCCGAGGGGACGGTTAAGATCCACCGCAAGAATATTCACCAGAAGCTTGATATCTCCAGCCAATCCGAACTGTTCTCGATGTTTATCTTTCATCTTTCGAAGCAATAACGCGCAATGGCGCTGAGTAGCGCTTGCGGCGAGCGTTGAGACAGGCCGCGCCAGCCACCGCGCGTCAAAGATGGGCGGCATGCGATCCGGCTGGCGTTGAAAAGGCTCGGGTTTGCTTGCTTTGCCGCGGGAGGGGCCACAGCCCGGCTGGTTGCGCAACGATTGCGGCTACTTAGACGCCGATGCATGTCACCAAAAAAATCCGTTTTTTGGAAATGATCTCGGGTGTGTTGATATTCAGGTGATGCCGGCCCGCGAACGGCAATTTTCTGCGCTTCCGGTGCTTACGTTACCCAAACGCACGCTGCGTGCTGGTTCTCGAAGCCACCATCCCCGGCTCGGCCTGACCTGAATACATCCTAAAGCACGTCGCGAACGCGACGCGACTTTTGGGCGCAGGCTGAAAGCCACTTTTGCAACCAAATTGGCTGCTTTGCGTTGCGGCCATGATGGACAACAAACCCTTTGAAACGCCGGTCGTGGTCGAACTCGGCCATGTCGGCAAGTATCGCCATATCCGCAGCACCCAGGAAGCGGCGGAATGTCTGATGACGGTGTGGCCGCTTAATCGCGGCCCGCGTCATCGTGATGCCCTCGACACTTGCCTCAAAGTGCTGGAAGGTTATCGTTCGACAGCGGATGCGCGACGGGCATTGATCGAGGCCGCCAGGGAATCTGAAGTACTGGTGCCCGAAGACAAGCTGTTCGACGACCGGCTGCATTGAGCAGGCGGACCTTTCAACCGGAGGTTTTGATGGCGAAGCTGACTTACAAGATCGTCGAGCATGACGGCGGCTGGGCCTACAAGGTCGGTTCGACCTTCTCGGAGACATTCCCCACCCATCAGGACGCACTGCGCGCCGCCGAGATCGCTTCGGCCGAGCAGCAGGTGGCAGGCGCGACGGACGGCATCCAGTATGAGGATGCCGACGGCAAATGGCACGAGGAACTGGCTGACGGCCGCGACCGGCCGCAGACCGAGGTGTCAGACTAAATTTTCCGAAGAAGAGAGCTTGCCTGCGGGGAAAAGGCAGGGCGCCGACCGCGGACGCCAGGAGAGACGGCGTCCTACGGTCGACGGCTGCCCAGCGGCCGACTATTTGCCGCAGTACTGGTCGTTCACGTTGCCCTGGGCATTCGCGTCAGGCCCGGCCGTGTTGTAGGCACAGGGGCCGACCGGGCCCGAACTGCCAAGGGTGTCCAGCCCGGAGCGGTCGCCATTGATGCTTCCGGTCGTGTTCTGGTCAACGCCTGAAGAGTATTCGTTGGCGAACGGCCACCAGTCGTGATGATTGGAATATGCGCCGTCGGATGACTGGGCCATCGCCGATGTGGCGAGGCCGATCGTCAGAACCGATGCTGCGAGAAGTTTCGTGTACATTGAATTACTCCGTGTCTTGGTCGCCTTGGGTGCGACACGGGTGAACCCGCCGGTCAGCCGGATGGTTCATTGAAATTGTCGTGAGGCTGAGGTGATGGAAACGCCCTGGCGCCGATCCGCTCGATGAAACCGATCACCCGCCTGGGCTCGACAAACTGCGGCATATGGCCAACGCCATCGACAGGTTCGAAATCGAGCCCCTCGATCCCGCCTCGCATGGGCTCGCCGTGGATGCGGATATCGATGACGCGGTCCGCGGTTCCGAAGAGGATGCCGGCGGGCATGGCAATCTCGTCATAGCGTTGTTCGATGCGACCGAGATCCTGTTCGATGGCCACGATATCGGCTGATGTCGCCTGGAAATTGCCTGGCCGCAGCCCGAGCCACCCGCCGCCGGCGACCATATAGTCCTCGGGAAAAGCCTGCGGCCCGAAGATGAACTCCATTGTCGGCCGCGCATAGCGCAGGCTCAGAGGTATCGCCACGGTATAGGCCATGACCCAGCGCAACAGGCGCGAGGGAATATAGAGCAGGTCAAATCGCTGGCGTGCCCGGGTTTCCAGATGCGTCAGCGGCGCCAGCAAGGCGATGCCCGAAATCGCCTCGGGATGTTCCACGGCCAGGGTCAGCGTGACGGCGCCACCCAGCGAGTGGCCGACCACCAGCGGCGTTTCCAGCCCCAGCCTTTCGATGAAGCGCCGCACCAAGGCCGCCTGTTCGGGCAACCGGCCCGTGGCGCCATTGGCGCGAACCGAATAGCCCGATCCCGGACGATCGAGCGCGATCAGCCGGTAGCCCGGGCCAAAGTGCCCAAACAGCGTGTGCCGGAAGTGATGGAGTTGCGCACCAAGCCCGTGCAGGAAGACGATAGGCCTGCCCTCGCCCACATCGACATAGTGGATGCGGTTGCCGTCGATCTCGATGAATTTTCCGACCGGCGGCACCAGTCTCTGTGCCTTCGCCGCGATCCACAACGTTGCCAGCACCAGGCAGGCAATCCCCAGGGCCGCCAGCAGGAACAGCAGGGCCAGCAGCCAAGACAGGATCGATATCAGCATTGTTCACCCAATCAGAACCTGTTTGAGCTTAACCGCATCCGGTCACGCCGCAACCTTGCGTCGAAGCGGGCGCGTCCAGGCATGGATTGTTCCCCGCTCGGTTGGCATTGCCGACAGCCACGCGCCGCGCTATCTCAGGCGACCCGTCCTGCCGGAGCCCTCCATGACCGAAATCGTTACCGCCGCCATGCTCGTCATCGGCGATGAAATCCTGTCCGGCCGCACCAAGGACAAGAATATCGGCCACCTCGCCGATATCATGACGGCGATCGGCATCGACCTGAAGGAGGTGCGCATCGTTCCCGACGAGGAAGACGAGATCATAGCCGCCGTGAATGCCGTGCGCGCACGCTACACCTATGTGTTCACCACCGGCGGCATCGGCCCCACCCATGACGACATCACTGCCGATTCGATCGCCAAGGCGTTCGGTGTTCCCTGTGAATACGACGCCAAGGCCTATGCGATGCTGGAGGCGAGCTATGCCGCGCGCGGCATAGAATACACCGAGGCGCGCAAGCGCATGGCGCGAATGCCGCGCGGCGCCGACCATATCGACAACCCGGTTTCCGTGGCGCCCGGCTTTCGCATCGGCAACGTCCATGTCATGGCCGGCGTGCCCTCGATCTTCCAGGCCATGCTCGACAATGTCGTGCCGACGCTGAAGACCGGCACGAAGATGCTGTCGGCGACGGTGCACTGTCCGTTCGGCGAGGGCCTCGTTGGCGGCCCATTGGGAGAGATCCAGAAAGCGCATCCGGACACGATCATCGGCTCCTATCCAAAGTATGGCGACGGCAAGTTCTGGACCGAACTGGTGGTTCGCGCCCGCAGCCAGGAGGCGCTTGACGCCGCGCGCGCCGATGTCGAGGCGATGGTGGCGGGTTTCGCCGCCAAGGCGAGTTGATCGACCTCTGAAGCAGTTCACGCAATTCCTGTGGGAGAACCGCCTCACACTTTTCTGGAATTGCTCCAGGCGGAACCAAGCGCGGCGCCGCGGCGTTTTCCTGCACGCGAGCTCCGAGGCTCGCCAGATTGAGGGATCACCATGCGCTTCAAGACCATCGTTGCCATTCTGCAGAACGAGCAGGACGCGGAGCGCGTGCTCGACTGCGCCATTCCGCTCGCCAGCCGCTTCCAGAGCCACCTGATCGGCATCCATGCCGAGGCGCTTCCGGTGCCTTACACCTCGGCAACCGGTTTTCCCGACACCGAGTTCCTGCAGGTATCGGCCGATATGAGTCGCGAACGCGCCGAAAAGCTTCAGGCGGTTTTTCTGAGGCAAATCGAGGATTCAGGCCTGTCCTTCGAATGGCGCAGCCTGGAGAGCTTCTCCGGCGACAGTGCCCTGACCGGCATTTCGAGCGTGCGCGCCGCCGACCTGATCATAGCGGCGCAGAGTGAAACCGGCAGCGACCCGAGCGCGGATGTGGGCACGCTGGTCTACGATGCCGGCCGACCGGTGCTGGTGGTGCCGCCGCAGGGGCCGTTGCTCACCACTTTCAAGCACGTGCTGCTTATCTGGAACGGCAGCAAGGAGGCGGCGCGCGCAGCCTTTGACGCATTGCCCTTCATCATCGAGGCCGAGAAGACCGAGATATTGATCATCGATCCTCCCGATACGCTCGATGACAGCCCGGAGGCCGCCGGAACCGAAATCGCTTCGTCCCTTTCACGTCATGGCGCCAGTGTTGGCGTCTGCGTACAGAAATCGGGGGGCATCCCGGTCGAGGACATGATCCAGACGAGGATCGTCGAGACCGGCGCAGATCTGCTCGTTCTTGGCGCCTACAGCCATTCGTGGCTGCGTCGGCTTCTGTTCGGCGGAGTGACACGCTCGGTGTTGCGCACCGCGCCGGTGGCGGCCTTCCTGTCGCGGTAAGTCCACAGCGATCGTTTCCGGTCGCCCTTGCCAAGGCCAAGGGTTTCCAGTTAATTCCGCGCGCATTCCCCTGTTTTCTTGCACGCGGCCTTCGCGTGCTGCGGAGTGCGCGAGACATGTCCCTTCCCGAAAAAGCCTTCCCGGTCTCCTGGGACCAGTTCCATCGTGACGCCCGCGCTCTCGCCTGGCGGCTTGCCGGCGCCAACAAGGGTCAATGGAAAGCGATCGTCTGCATCACGCGCGGCGGGCTGGTTCCGGCCGCCATCATCTCGCGCGAACTCGGCATCCGCATCATCGAGACGGTCTGCGTTGCCTCCTATCACGACTATTCCAGCCAGGGGCAGTTGCAGGTGCTGAAGGAAGTCACCCCCGCGCTGCTTGCCGAGGATGGCGCAGGCGTGCTGATCATCGATGACCTGACCGACACCGGCAAGACCGCGGGCATCGTGCGGGCAATGATGCCGAAGGCCCACTTCGCCACTGTCTACGCCAAGCCCAAGGGCCGGCCGCTGGTCGATACGTTCGTCACCGAAGTCAGCCAGGACACCTGGATCTATTTCCCCTGGGACATGGGCTTCACCTACCAGAAGCCGATCGCCGACGATCACGTCGGCTGATTCGCAACAAACCGCTTTTTCCAGTTAAGCCGTGACCGATGACAATATCTGCTTCCGCGAAAGGCTCCGCGGGGCAGAATATCCTGTGAAATCGACGTTTATTGACGGGAATGGGCCAACCTGACCAAAGTTTTTACTTTTATTGGCGACGATTAGCCGTAAGATTCGTGAGACGGCAAACGATTCTGGAGGCTGGGGCTAGCTTCTCCGATGTTGACGAGGCCAACGACGCACAACCATCTGGCTGAAAGGGTCCGGCGACTCTTCGGCACCGCGCCGTGCCGCCTGCAGGTCGCCGCCCTGCCCTGGCGCGATACCGGGAACGGCGTCGAGATCATGCTCATCACCAGCCGTGATACCGGCCGCTGGGTGTTGCCGAAGGGCTGGCCGGAGGCCAAGGAGCCACTCTGCGAAGCGGCGGCCCGCGAGGCCGGCGAGGAAGCCGGATTGCGCGGAAGCGTCTCCCATCTCGAAGCCGGCCGTTACTTCTATGCCAAGGTGCTGGCTTCGGGTGAAGAGGTGCCTTGCGAGGTGCTGGTGTTCCCGCTGCGTGTCGACAAGATCGCCGATCGTTGGAAGGAAAAGCACTCCCGCACCCGCAAATGGGTCAACTCCAGCGAAGCGGTGCGCATGGTCAATGAACCCGACCTTTGCCAGATCATTGCCTATTTCTGCGCAGACCCGCACAGATTCTCCTAGAGCCGACCGTCGACCTCTTGCGCGTGCGCCATGCCGGACTCACAACCCTGTGATGTGCCGCATGAATGGTTTGCTAATTTTTCTTCGCTAGAAAATGGCTAATTTGGCGTTTGATCGATGGCGAATCCCGTAAACCCACTTCCGCAAGAACCCGGCGAGCCGAAGCGCGAGCACCGTCCTCGCGTGCTCAAGGGCGGTTCCGTCATCACCGGGATTCAAAACTCGGAAATCGCCGTAATGCTTCGCAACCAGCATGCGAGCGGCGCCGAATTGAAAATACCGATCGAAGCGCGGGTTCCCGATCGTTTCCTTCTCTATGTGCCGCTTGACGGCGTGGCCTACCGCTGCGATGTCCGCTGGCGCCGCAATGACCGGATCGGCGTGCAATTCACCGGCACCGAGCCGAAGCCGAAACTGCATTACGGCTGAAACCGGGCCTGCCAGCCTGAGAGGGCCTTGCAGCCGGGGCGCATCCCCAGACGAGGCCTCGTGTCTGTCCGCGGCGCGTAAATCGCCGCCGGAAACGCAGTCGCGGCGGCGCGTTTCTATCCCCGTTATCCACATGCGTGACACACAAGATGTTGGGGTCACAAAAGCTACGCAAACGAATCCTTGACGGCGCAAAACGAGTCGCCTTTTATAGGTCATGTGCTCTTGTTGAGAGTGCGACCGGAAAGTTCTGAGCCCGGTCTTTTTCCCGGATTATGTGCGTTTTTGCCCGCATTTCCGCCTGTTTACGAGGCCGGCGGAAGCGTTGGGATTGTGGGGTGGTGGGCGACGAAAGGGAGAATTGTCGGACTGGAATAAATTGTCTGTTAATACTATATTTAGTGTTTGCAGGTACGTTCGACGCTAGATAGTGTGAATTTCCCTCGAGTGAGGGAATCGAAAAAATCAGATTTGAGGGACCCGCGGGGTTCGCCGGCGCGTTGTGGCAGAGGCTTCATGAGAAGCCCAGGCAGCAAGTGCTGGGGGAGATGGCGGAATGGAGAGCCGGTCGTTTTCGAACGCCGGCAGACGGCGGACATGCGCGTTTCGCATCAGGGGGAGAAATCCCTGGGGAAAAGCGCTATATATAGACAAAAGGACCGGACCAATGCGCATCGAGCGTCGTTTCACCAAGCAAGGGCAATCGGCTTATGCGGAGATCGAATTCCGCAAGGCTCTTTCCGAGATCAAGAATCCGGATGGCTCGGTGGTGTTCCGCTTGGACAATATCGATGTGCCGGCGCAGTTCTCGCAGGTTGCCGCCGACATCCTGGCGCAGAAGTATTTCCGCAAGGCCGGCGTCCCCGCGCGCCTGAAGAAGGTCGAGGAGAACGATGTCCCCTCCTTCCTGTGGCGCTCCGTCGCCGACGAGGCCGAACTCGCCAAGCTGCCGGAAGCCGAGCGCTATGGTTCCGAGATCGACGCCCGCCAGGTCTTCGACCGGCTGGCCGGCACCTGGACCTACTGGGGCTGGAAGGGCGGCTACTTCAAGTCGGAAGAAGACGCGCGCGCTTTCCGCGACGAGCTCGCCTATATGCTGGCCACCCAGCGCGTCGCGCCGAATTCGCCGCAATGGTTCAACACTGGGTTGCACTGGGCCTATGGCATTGACGGTCCGAGCCAGGGCCACTTCTATGTCGACCCCTTCACCGGCAAGCTGACCAAGTCGAAGTCCTCCTACGAGCATCCGCAGCCGCATGCCTGCTTCATCCAGGGCGTGCAGGACGACCTCGTCAACGAGGGCGGCATCATGGATTTGTGGGTGCGTGAGGCGCGCCTGTTCAAATATGGCTCGGGCACCGGTTCGAACTTCTCGCTGCTGCGCGGCGAAGGCGAAAAACTATCGGGCGGCGGCCGCTCGTCCGGCCTGATGAGCTTCCTCAAGATCGGCGACCGCGCCGCTGGCGCCATCAAGTCGGGCGGCACGACGCGCCGTGCGGCGAAAATGGTCATTGTCGACGCCGATCACCCCGATATCGAGGAATTCATCGACTGGAAGGTCAATGAAGAACAGAAGGTCGCCTCGCTGGTGACCGGCTCCAAGATCGTCAAGAAGCATCTCGAATCGATCATGAAGGCCTGCGTCAATTGCGAAGGCCATGACGACGATTGCTTCGATCCGGCCATCAACACGGCGCTGAAGCGCGAGATCAAGGCGGCCAAGAAGTCGGCCGTGCCGGAGAACTACATCTACCGCGTCATCCAGTTCGCCAAGCAGGGCTACACGTCGATGTCGTTCAAGACCTACGACACCGACTGGGATTCGGATGCCTATCTGACCGTTTCGGGCCAGAACTCCAACAATTCCGTGTCGCTGAAGGACAATTTCCTGCGCGCCGTCGAGGACGATGCCGACTGGCACCTGACCGCCCGCAAGGACGGCAAGGTGCTGAAGACGCTGAAGGCCAGGGACCTCTGGGAAAAGATCGGCTACGCCGCCTGGGCGTCGGCCGATCCGGGCCTGCATTTCAACACGACGATGAACGACTGGCACACCTGCGCTTCGGCCGGTGCGATCCGGGCCTCCAACCCGTGCTCGGAATACATGTTCCTTGATGACACGGCCTGCAACCTCGCCTCGATCAACCTGCTGCCCTACCGCAACGCCGACGGCACGATCGATATCGCCGCATACGAGCACACGGTGCGGCTGTGGACCATCGTTCTCGAAATCTCGGTGATGATGGCGCAGTTCCCGTCGAAGGAGATCGCCAAGCTCTCCTACGACTACCGCACGCTCGGCCTCGGCTACGCCAACATTGGCGGCCTGCTGATGACCTCGGGCATTCCCTACGATTCCGATGAGGGCCGCGCCATCTGCGCCGCGCTCACCGCCATCATGACCGGCGTCGCCTACGCCACCTCGGCCGAGATGGCTTCCGAGCTCGGCGCTTTCCCCGACTATGACCGCAACGCCCAGAACATGCTGCGCGTCATGCGCAACCATCGCCGCGCCGCCTATGGCGACAAGGACGGCTACGAGAAGCTCGCCGTCAACCCGGTGCCGCTGGTCGCTTCCGACCTCAAGCAGCAGGCGCTTGCCGAGCATGCCAAGGCCGCCTGGGACCGCGCCATCGAGCTTGGCGAGGAGCATGGCTACCGAAATGCGCAGGCAACCGTGATCGCGCCGACCGGCACGATCGGCCTCGTCATGGATTGCGACACCACCGGCATCGAGCCCGACTTCGCGCTGGTGAAGTTCAAGAAGCTTGCCGGCGGCGGCTACTTCAAGATCATCAACCGCGCCGTGCCGGAAGCGCTGCGCACGCTGGGCTATTCCGAGAGCCAGATCGCCGAGATCGAGGCCTACGCGGTCGGCCACGGCAACCTCAACCAGGCGCCCGGCATCAATCCCGGCTCGCTCAAGGCCAAGGGCTTCAGCGACGACAAGATCGCCGCGCTCAACGCGGCGCTGAAGTCGGCCTTCGACATCAAGTTCGTCTTCAACCAGTGGACGCTCGGCGCCGACTGGGTGAAGGAAACCTTCGGCTTCACCGACGAGCAGCTCAACGATTTCTCGTTCGAGATGCTGCCGGCGATGGGCTTCTCCAGGAAGGACATCGAGGCCGCCAACATCCATGTCTGCGGTGCCATGACGCTGGAAGGCGCGCCCTTCCTCAAGGCCGAGCACCTTGCCGTGTTCGACTGCGCCAGCCCCTGCGGCAAGATCGGCAAGCGCTCGCTTTCGATCAACAGCCACATCCAGATGATGGCGGCGGCTCAGCCCTTCATCTCGGGCGCCATCTCCAAGACCATCAACATGCCTAACGACGCGACGGTCGAGGACGCCAAGGGCGCCTACATGCTGTCGTGGAAGCTGGCGCTGAAGGCCAACGCGCTGTACCGCGACGGCTCCAAGCTGTCGCAGCCGCTGAACGCCTCGCTGCTCGCCGATGGCGAGGAGGACGAGGACGATGCGGTCGAACAGTTGATCGCGGCCCCGGCGGCAGCGCGCGCGGCGCAGATCACCGAGCGGATCGTCGAGCGCATCATCGAACGCGTGTCGCGCGAGCAGGAGAAGCTGCCCGGCCGCCGCAAGGGGTATACGCAGAAGGCCAAGATCGGCGGCAACACCATCTTCCTGCGCACCGGCGAATATGATGACGGCCGCCTGGGCGAGATCTTCATCGACATGAACAAGGAAGGGGCGACGCTGCGTGGCCTTCTCAACAACTTCGCCATCGCGATTTCGCTCGGCCTGCAGTACGGCGTGCCGCTCGATGAATATGTGCACGCCTTCACCTTCACCAAGTTCGAGCCGGCCGGCATGGTCATCGGCAACGATGCCATCAAGAGCGCGACGTCGATCCTCGACTACGTGTTCCGCGAACTGGCCATCTCCTATCTCGGCCGCAACGACCTCGCCCATGTCGACCAGTCGGATTTTTCCAACACCGCGCTTGGCCGGGGCATCAGCGAAGGCAAGACCGACGCCGTCTCCAAGGGCCTGACCCGCGGTTCGCCGGTGAAGCTGGTTTCCAGGGCAATCGGCAGCGAGCCGAAGGGCTTTTCCAGCGGCTCGACCGGCACCCCTGCCCGCTCGGCGCCGACAGCCTTCTCCGGCTCCAACGTGCTGGCCTTGAAGCCGGCCAGCGACGAGGCGATCGCCTACAAGCGCGACTATGAGGAGCGGGCCAAGGAACTGGCCGAGGACATCGCCTTCGAGGAAGCGGCGGGCGCTGCTTCCGAGACTTCGGATGCCACGGCGGCGCTGTTCACCGACGCCGCGGCGAATGAAGCCGCCGAAGCGAAGAAACTCGCCGCCGACCGCCGCGCCAGGTCACTGCTCCAGGGCTACACCGGCAATTCCTGCTCTGAGTGCCAGAATTTCACGATGGTGCGGAACGGGACCTGCGAGAAGTGCGACACGTGCGGCGCCACGAGCGGGTGCAGCTGAAAAACATTTGAAAAAAAGCTCAACATAATCGGCCCGATTAAAAGATCGGGCCGATTTATTTCGGGGGGTCAGTTGGCGCTAGCCGTGCGCCTCTATTCTCCCGCCTACTCCACCCGCAATGTCTGCTCGTCAAACAACGGCTCGCCCTGCCCACCCGGACAAACAGCACCTTCCGCCCCTCACCCGCCGACACCTCGAAATATTGGATGCCGTCAGGCATTTCGCTACAGGCGCCGTAGCGCGGCTCGGGAACCTCGTTGGGGTCGGCAGGTGCTTTCAGTTCTTTCGCGTAGGCGGCGTCGGGGCTGAACGTGTAGCGCTTGACGCCGGTTGGCATAAGGCGAGGCTCAGTCCGCCGGGCAGAGTTGCGTTCTTCCTCCATACGTTTGATGTGCGTCAAGGCCAGGCGATCCATGCCTCCCTATCGTCACCGTCAGGAACGACCTTGGAGACGAGCGATGGACGCAGAGAGCAGAGACAAGATTCAGACGCTCCTTGATCAGCACCGCATCATGACGGTCGCAACACTGAGGCCGGACGGCTGGCCCCAGGCGACGACCGTGGGTTACGTCAATGACGGCCTTTCCCTCTACTTTCTTTGCGGGCTCGACAGCCAGAAGGCGGCGAATCTGGCGCGGGACGATCGCGTGTCGCTGACCATCGATCACGACGCGCCTCAGGTGATGGAGATCACTGGCCTTTCCATGGCGGCACGGGCACAGCCGGTCACGGACAGGGCCGAGGCCGAGAAGGTTTTGAGGATGATGCCGATGAAATATCCGCCACAAGCCTCGATGCCATTCGCGATGCCGACGCCGGAGCAGGTGCGTATTTTCCGTGTGGTGCCTTCCGTCATCTCCGTGCTCGACTACTCGAAAGGTTTCGGCCACACGGATCTCGTGACCTTTTGAGCGCCTGCTGTCGATCAAGGTCGGTTATGATGACGGCGTTTTCGCAACCTCCCCCTTGGCTGGAAAGGTCATTCAATTCGCCGGCAACGCCCGCAACGTCTGCTCATCAAACAGCGGCCCGTCCTGCCCCACCAGGACAACAGCACTTTCCGCCCCTCACCCGCCGGCACCTCGAAATACTGGATGCCATCAGGCATTTCGCCCCAGTCGCCACAGGGCGGTTCTGGAACCTCGTCGGGGTTGGCCAGCGCGTTCAGTTCTTTCGCCCAGGCGGAGTCGCACCTCTCGCCACTTCACGAAGGTGATGAGCGACAGACTGCCGGCGACCACGCCGGCAAATCCGATCAGTAGAAATTTGAGTTCCAGCTCCACCCTGATCCCCCCGGATTGCAGGAACCGGCACTAGACAGCACGGCGGCGGCAATGTCTCGTTTATTCGCAAAGGCGCCGAAGCGACCTGCCCCGCGAATGCAGACAGCTCGGCGCGTCCGCCGGCGTCTCGGTCATCGATCGCCATGACGCGAACACAGGCTTCCAGACGCATCACCGCCCCGCGGCCGCTCTCGAGCATCCGGTCCTCGACATCGGCCACGGCGACCGTCATCCTGCCCGCATTACATACCAGGCGGAACCACAACATGATCGATCACATCACCATCGAAGTGAGCGACCTGGAAAAGAGCAAGCTCTTCTATGAACGCGCTTTCGCGCCCCTGGGATATTCCCTGTCCTTCGGCAAGGAGGGCGTGTTCTGGGCCTTCGATGTCGGCAATGGCTGCCTGTTCGAGATCCAGCGGACCGGCGAGACGCCGCCGCTTACCCATCTGCACGTCGCTTTCCGCGTCGGCAGCAAGGCAGAGGTCGATGCGTTCCATCAGTCGGCGCTGGCGGCCGGCGCCGAAGACAATGGCGTACCCGGCCCCCGTCCAAACTATGCGGAGAATTACTACGCCTGCTTCGTGCTGGACCCCGACGGATACAACATCGAGGCGATGATCAACGAGCACTCGGCTCCATCCTAGACAGCAGCCCCCATGAAGAGCCGAGGATGAGGGGCTATATGCACCTCGCCTCTCCCGGCCACCGACTCTGCCACAATCACCTCGTTCCGCGCACGGCCCCTGCAAGTTGATCCAGATCAACGCAGATGCATCGCCAGTGCTGTCTCTTCGGATATCATCCCAAGGAGAACGAACATGTCGACCTACGACCTCATGGTTGTCACAGCAGTCCTGCTCAGCTTCGCGTCATTTTCCGGGGTCCTGGCCTTTGCCACTTTCGATGAATCGCGTCGCCGTCGCGCGAGATAGGGTTAGGGGATCGGACCAGGCGGATGGGCGTTCCGCGGCCATCCACACGACGAAGTGATATAGGTGCAATTTGACGGCGGATCGGATCGAATGAGAACGTCTGGTAGATAGCAACCGGAAAGTGGCCATGAGCGACGACCCCGAGGACGACACCGACATCGTCAACCAACTCGCCTACGTCAGAGCCGATCCAACCCAGCACGATACGCTCACACTTCTCACCATGATCGATGCCGCGATTGCCGAGATCATGGCGTTGAGGAGAAAGTTGCGGCTGAGCGAGGACAAGAATGCGGGGAGCAACCAGCTCCAGTAGGCGGCAGCACCAGAGCGAAGGCGACGCGAACCCCTAAAGCGCGTCGCACCGGAACGGATTCATGCGACGCGCTTTAGGTCTTTGTCTTATGCATGTCGTTCTCCCAAAACCGAGTTCACTTTTGGGCGACATGCATTAGTCCGCGTCGGCCATCATCTGACGACCGCCGCCGCCAGCCCAGGCGCGCCATTGCCGCTCGTCGCCATGGAAGACGTTGAGGTCGATGCGGCCGGTCACGCCATGGGACAGGCCCGAGCCGGAATACTGCCAGAACAGCCACTTGCGGCCGGGATAGACCTTGGACGGGTGCCGTGCCACCGCGCGCAGCCAGAACGGGTAGTCAAGGAAAGCGCCCTGCAGATTGTCGCGATAGAAATCCGGCGCGGTGTAGATGATGGGACGCTGGCCGTAGTGACGCTCCAGCTTGTCCATGAACACCTGCATCTTCTCCAGCACCTTTTCGCGTGACGGGCGCCGCTTGCAGCTGGAATCGCCGTTCCATTCGACGTCGATCACCGGCGGCAAGGCGCCATCCACCTTCGGCACGTTGCGGATGAACCAGTCGGCCTGTTCGCCGGCGGTGCGGCACCAGTAGAAGAAATGATAGGCGCCACGCTTCAGCCCGGCGGCGTCGGCATTGCGCCAGTTCTTCATGAACATCGGATCAAGATGGTCGCCACCATCGGTCGCCTTGATGTAGGCGAAGTTGGCCCCCTGGGCGCGCAGCTTTTCCCAGTTCACGTCGCCCTGCCAGCGCGAGACGTCGACCCCGTGCACGGCAAGGTGACGGGGCGAGGAGCGGCCGAAATTGATCGGCTTGGCATCGCGAAAACCGTAGCGCGTGACCGGCCCGGCAAGCATCGGCGGTGCTGCCCGCGACAACAGCCTTGGCGGCGAGACCAGAGCCGCGGGCTCGATGGGTGGATCGACATTGTCCGGCAATTCGGGCGCCGGAAACGCCACCGTCTCTTCTTCCGCCAGGCCGAAGGGCCGATCAGTGTCTTGCGCCGGCGCCGCCTCGGCCAGCTTGCGCGCTTTGCCGGCCTTGGTTGCGGGAACGGATGCGATCGGCGCGCTTGGCCGCACCACCGAACTGGTGGTTTCATTCGACGGCTTCTGCATGTCGAGCGCGTCCATGCCCGATGTCGACGAACAGCCGGCAAGGCACAGCGATGCGATCACGAAACTGATGACGCCTGGTAACCGCATCTGGACCTGTACTCAAAACACAACAGACCGAGGGCGACGGCCCACGGACAACCAGCGCTAGTTATGAACGAGAAATTACCAATAAAGTTTGAATCAAGTTTTTACCATGACTGTGACCCGTTTCAGACACTCGCCAGCGACGGCCGGCCAAGCCTTGACAGCGCCATGATGTGGCTGTTGAGACGGGAGGCGGCTCTCGCGCCGGCATTTCCCGCTATTTGAAAAAGGCACCCGATGACTGTGTTGCAGCGGCTTCTCCCGATCCTCCTGCTCGCGGCGCTTTCCTGCGGAGGCGTGCCCTTGGCCGGGTCAGCGCATGCCGGCGGGCTGGTCGTCGTCCCCGCAGGCAATCGCTCCGAGACGCAACCGCCGATCCCGGATGCATCGGCGACGCGGACCCGCGCCTTCAAGACCACCTACGCGGAAAAATACGAGAAGATCGTCGCGCTCCTGAAGCGCGAGAAGAAACTGGTGGCGCATATCAAGCAGGCGGCCGCGGCTTACGATATCGACCCCATCCATATCGTCGGCGCGCTGGTCGGCGAACACACCTACAACGTGACCGCCGTCGGCTCGGTCCAGACCTACTATGTGAAAGCGCTGTCCTATTCCGGCCTCGATTTCTCCTTCCGCTACAAGGGCGTGCCGGTGCAGAGCTTTGTCCAGCGGCCGGAGTTCGCGGCCTGCGCCGGGGCCCGGGACAGTGCCGCCCTGTGGAGCTGCCGCGACAGGGTCTGGGTCGACCATTTCCGCGGCAAGACGGTCGACGGCGTCACCTATGACGCGATGACCTTCCAGCAGGCGTTTTTCCAGCCCTTCTTCGCCGGCCAGACATTCGGCCTCGGCCAGATCAGCCCGCTGACCGCGCTAGAGGTCACCGACCTGGTCAACAAGGTCAGCGGCTACGACAAGCTCACACCTGATCATCCGCAGGCCATCTATCGCGATGTCATGGATCCCGACCGCAGCATCGTTTACATCGCCGCGATCGTGCGTGACGCCATCGACGCCTACAAGGAACAGGGCTTCGACATATCGAGCAATCCAGGCATCACGGCCACGCTCTACAATGTCGGCCAGCCCCGGCAGCGGGCGGCGGATCTGCGCGCGGCGCTCACCAGCGGCAAGGGCCGCAAGCTGCCGGTCGAGAATTATTACGGCTGGCTCGTCAACGACAAGCTCGGCGAACTCAGGAGCCTGCTCGACAGCGGCAGCTGAAACATTTTTAACAGGAGCTTGCGTGCAGTCGTTCATCGACCAGAGCGTTTTTTTCATCGAGAACCATCAGGCGTGGGCCGGCCTCGTGGTCGGGCTGCTGGCTTTTGGCGAGTCGCTGGTGCTGGTCGGCATCCTGTTGCCGGGCACCACGGTGCTTATCATCGTCGGCGGCCTGGTCGGGGCCGGCATCGTCCAGCCTTTGCCCGTTCTCCTGGCGGCGATGATCGGGGCGGCGCTCGGCGACACCATCTCCTATCTCCTCGGCAGATGGCTGGGGCGCGGCGTCGTCCATAAATGGCCGCTCAACCGCTATCGCCGCGAGGTCGCCAGGGCGCGGCTGTTCTTCCATCGTTATGGTTTCGCGGCGGTTTTCATCGGCCGCTTCTTCGGCCCGGTCCGCGCAACGGTGCCGCTGGTCGCGGGCATGATGGGCATGCACCGGCGCCGCTTCCAGATCGCCAACATCCTGTCGGCGATCATCTGGGCTCCGGTCGTGCTGTCGCCAGGATGGCTGGTGGCCAAGGGCGCCGGCAGCATCCCCGAACTCGATGCGACCAGCCTGTTCGGGTTGGCGGCGATCGGCGTCGTTGTCCTGATCATCATGGCGGTGATTGCCCTCAAGCTGCGAAGCAGGCGAACCGTCTAAGCCTAGCCACGTTTCCTGAACACGCCGATCATCGGCCCCAGATTCCAGTAATCGTCGCTGCGGCCGATGGCAGGCGCGAACAGGCTAGAAATCGTGCCGTCGAGAAAAAGCGCATTGTCGCAGCCTAGCGCATCGCGAAACAGCCGGGCGAATGCATAGAAATTTACCGTGCCGTTCGAAATGGCAAAGACCGCGACACCATCCTTGCGCACCCCGACACCGTCGCGGGTCTTGCGCGAGGTGCCGTCGGACTGGAACTTCGGATGCAGCTGGCCGTCGATCACCAGCATCGGTCCCGATTGCGTCGCATATTCGGTGGACGGCCGCTTCCTGACGAAATCCCAGGTCGCGCGAACCGCGGCCTTGCCGCCGCTGATGTAGAAGATGCCGTTCGGTTGCAGCGAAAAATTGCCGCTTCCCGATCCCGTCTTCACACCGGCCATTTCCTGGCCACGCTCGACATAGAGACCAACCGGCCTGAGATCTGGGTGATACATGCCGGCGTTGATGGCAAACAGCATGGTGCGGCCGGCCGCGCGCTGGGCGTTGTCGAGATTGTGCAGCGATTGGAAGGGCTTGCCGGCCGGATCCTTCCAGAACAGTTCGATCGAATAGAGTTTCGGGTCCACCTCGCAGACCAGATAGCTGGTCGCCTCGAAGGCGAGATCGCGGCACGGCGGCACAGACGCGAACCACTGGCCGAACACCATCGTAGTGGCGACGGCCTGCGGCAGCGCGGCCTTGACCAGGGCCACCAGCAGAGGCGCGGAATTGAGAAGTGTCAGAAAGTCCATGCGCCTGCGGATGCCAGATTCAATCAGCTTTCGTGGTTATCACCACTTGCTGGCACCATGGAAGACCGGCACGAAAGGATCGGGCCGAGGTTCATGCCCAGGGGCGCGGCGGAGCCGACCAGACTATTTGACAGCGCTGACCAGTTGTTCGTCGCCACCAAGGATGGAGACCCAGTGCCCTGTGTTGTCGCTCGCCTGCCGCTTCAGGTAGCGATAGCTCGTCTGGTTCCAGAGGCGGACCTTATCGGTCAGATTGTCGAGGATGAAGTCGCCCTTGTCGGTGCGCACCGTCAGCACGGCATGGCCTTCGCCATCGGGCTTGCGGACCACCGTCATCAACAGATTAGCTATGGCAATGCCCATGCCGTTGAGCTCACGCCGCTTTTCCAGCGCGTAGTCTTCGCAGTCGCCGAAGCCGTTGTCCGGATAGGCCCACCACTCGTCCTTGCCGTAATTGTCCATGTCGCTCATCGGCTTGACGCGCGCGTTGACGGAGAAATTGACGGCCGAGATATCGTGCAGCAGCTTGCTGGTCATCTGTTCCGGCACGCTGTCAGGCGAGCGGATCGAGCATTCGTCGAGATGGATCTTGCAAAAATCATAGTGGCCGATCGGCTGCGACGTCGATCCGCCGACAACCATGGAAGCAGGCGCGGCATGGGCCGAACCCACCGCCGCACAGAAAACTGTCAGGGCAAACGCCAGCCCCAGCCCCTTCGCCTTGCGGCGCCAACCCATCGAGGATGCCATGCGGCCCC
Source organism: Mesorhizobium loti (assembly GCF_013170705.1). Classification (NCBI taxonomy): domain Bacteria; kingdom Pseudomonadati; phylum Pseudomonadota; class Alphaproteobacteria; order Hyphomicrobiales; family Phyllobacteriaceae; genus Mesorhizobium; species Mesorhizobium loti. The sequence goes on from NZ_CP033334.1 coordinate 4,880,741, forward strand.
ACCCATCTGTTTTGTTAACAGAACGTTAAGGGCTGTTATATTCCGAAGTCAATGAACCCGGCCGATCACATCTTTGCGGATCGATGCATGCATCCGAGTGGTTGCCCGCGCGCAACACCGGTCCTGATTAAGCCAGCCACCCCATCGCCACGCTCAGCAGCAGGATGACGCCGAGCAGGCCGCGATAGATGACGAAGGGCCAGGCGGAAAAGCGCTCCAGCACGCGCATCAGGCCCCATATGGCGAAGAAGGCGGAAATAGAGGCGACGACCAGTCCGGTCGCAAGAACCGACCAGCCATGGGCGTCAAGGTGAACCTTGTGCAGTTCCCATAACTCCTTGAGGCCTGCAAGCGCGATCGCCGGCAGGCCGAGCAGAAACGAGAAACGCGCCGCCTCAGCCCGCTTGAAGCCGAGCCCGAGCGCCGCGGTCAAGGTCGAGCCAGAGCGCGAGACGCCAGGGATTAGCGCGCCGATCTGGGCAACGCCGACAAGCAGCGCATCGGTGAGCGACGCTTCGCCGATGGTCCGCTTGTGGCGGGCGAAAATCTCGGCAAGCGCCAAAAGGATCGCCATGGCGATGCAGGACCAGCCGATCACGCTCAGGCTGCGCAGCGGAGAATTGCAGGCGTTGAGGATGCCCGACAGCGCGACGCCCGCGACAATGATCGGGATCGTCGCCAGCACGATCCAGGAAGCCAGCCTGAAACTCCGGTCGGCGAAATCGCGCCGCGTGAGCGCGTCGAGCGAGCCGAACAGGAGGTCCCTGACATCGCCCCAGAAATAGCTGATCACGGCGGCAAGAGCGGCAAGCTGCATGGCGGCGGAGAAGGCGGAACCCGGATCCTGCCAGCCGAGCACCGCCGGTACGATGCGCATATGGGCGGTCGACGAAATCGGCAGCAATTCGGTGATGCCCTGCACCAGGCCGAGGAAGGCGACCTTGGCAAATCCCAGGCCGACGAAGCCGGTGTCCACGCCCTGGGTGCAGATGTCAGCCATGTCGAGCCTTTCCGTCGGATAATCGTAAGGGGCAATCCCCGCCTCGCAATAGACTCGCGACACCTGAAAGCCAATTTACGGATTTGTAAGGCGTCTTTCCCGTTGACAAGTCGCGCCACAATATTATTATTCGCTAATCTTACACTGTAAGTCTGACGATGGAGGAGAGCATGCAGACCGCCCTGTCAGAATTGCAACTCCCACCTGAACCTCATCCGCCTGTCATCGCGATCGAGGATGTCTCGCGCGACCTCAGCCGTATTCTCGAGCGCGCCGAAGTGTAGGCCTGGCTCGACCTCTACGCCGCCGCGCCGGCCGATTTCGCCGCGCGGCAAGAACTTTCGCTGGCGAGACAGGGCGACCTTGCCTGGACCACCTGCACAACGATCCCGTTCATCCATTTCAACTGCGTGAAGAATTTCGGCGTCGACAGCGAGGCCAACGAAAGCCAGCTCGACGCGCTGCTGGCGCATTACCGCGCCGCGGGCATTTCGCGGCCTTGGTTCTATGTCAATCCGCACAGCGAACCATCACGCCTCAGATGCTGGCTCGAGGCGCGTGGCCTGCAGCGCCAGGGCGGCTGGGAGCGGATTTATCGGGAGGCGGAACCACTGCCATCCGAGCCGCTCTTCACGGTTGACGGCGTTTCGATCGAACGCGTGACGATGGCAACGGCAAGCGATTGGGCCGGTTTCATCGACAGAAGCTACCGGCTGCCAACCTCGCCCTGGCTGCTGGCTCTGGTCGGCCGGCCGGGCTGGCATCACTACATAGCGAAGCGAAATGGCGCGGTGGCCGCGGCGCGCTCGCTGTTCATCGGCGCCGACGGTGCTGCTTGGAGCGGCATCGACGCGCCGGTGCCCGGCATAATGACGCCGAGCTTCGACCTGGACGCCGTGCTTGGAGAAGCGCTGGTGCGCGACGGCATCGCGGCCGGCGCGAAATTGTTTGTCGCCGACATCGAGGCGCCGCACAGGGAGCGCGATGGACCGGCCTATCGCAACTATGCCCGCCTCGGCTTCAGGATTGCCTATTTCCGCTGCCATTACAGCTATTTGCCAGCCAGCTCGAACTGACCGCGCTAATTGCGCAGCCATTGCTGGAAACAGCTCCTGACCACCATATGCGCCGGTGGAACGACCGGCACGTCCGTGGATGCGTCATCGGCCGCCCGGCCGCGGGCCCGTTCGAGCAGGAGGCGTACCTGTTCGGGTCGCACCCGGTCGCGCTCCATCACAAGCAGGACCATCGGATCGTTCAAAAGCTCGTCCAGGGTGCTGATGCTGTCGTTCATCCGTCGTCTCCTCGAATGCCGGCCCGCGCAGCGTAGATAGGACGACAAAGATGGCTCGCCAATGACGCTTTGCCGGCTATCGCGTGTCGATATGGATTAATTTTTTTTGTCATGGTGGGCGCTTGCTTCCGCTCTTGAAGGCGGAACGGAAGAACTAGGCCGGCGGAGCGCCCTCATGTTGCGGCAGGTCGTCGTCGAGCAGCACCCAAGGCTGCTTCGACGCGGTGAAAATATGCATCTGCGGCCGGAACAGCGAAGGGTCGTCGAGCGAGCCCGTGGTGATGCCGATGATGCCGGCCGAGTCGCGCCGCGAAAACATCGTCGTGCCGCAGCTCGGGCAAAAACCGCGCTTGAGATCGGGCGAGGTGTTGACTGTTGCCAGCGGCCCCTCGACCGTCACATCGTCGATGCGAAACAGCACGCGCGCGTTGAAGGCGGCGCCAATCGCCTTCTGGCAAAGCCGGCAATGGCAGATGCGCTCGTTGATGGGAGCCGCCTCGGTGCTGTAACGCACCGCGCCGCACAGGCATCCGCCTTCATACCTTGCCATGGCCTTGATCCAAGATGGAGAGAATAGGCGTCAAGGTTAGTCGTCCAGCCGATAGGGTCAATTGAAATACCTTGATACGATGCCATCGATAACCGTGATGCGAGGCTCATCATGACCCGAGACATCGAAACCATCGGCATTGCGGATCTGTTCGGGCCACCCTCGCCCGCCCGTGACCGCGCCGACGGCCGCATCATGGCCGCGGCCTCGGGAATAGGCTTCATGGCGGTCCGGGATTTTCCCGGCGACGCCTGGCTGACTCCGGACAGAAGGGCGCAATTGCTACGCATCTTCGCCCTCCCCGACATCGAGAAGCAGAAATTGCTGCGCTGGAATTTCGATAGCACCAGGAAGAACTTTTATCGCGGCTGGTTCCCCCTCCAGCCGGCAGCCGTGTCCTACAAGGAAGGCATCGACATGGGGCCGGACATTGCCGATGCGGCGCGAGTCTCGGTTGTCGACGATCCGCTGTGCGAGCCGACACCCTTGCCGGCCGAAGGCACCTTGCCCGGCTGGCGCACGGCCGCGGCGGATTACTATCGCGCGATGGAGAGGGTCGGAAACGCGCTTATGTGGTCGATAGCGCGCGGGCTTGGCCTGCCGGAAACGATCTTCGATCCGTATTTCGAGCACGGCATCTCGACGTTGCGCCTGATCCGCTATCCCTTGCGCGACGCCACTGCCGGCATCGACACCGGCGGCCCGGAGTTCTCGGTGGTCCACAAGGGGGAAATACGCACGATCATCGGCCGCGAACATGCCGATTCCGGTTTCGTCACCTTGTTGGCCCAAGATGGCGTCGAAGGCTTGCAGGCAAAAAACCGCGCCGACGAGTGGATCGACGTGCCGCCGGCCAACGGCACGCTGGCGGTCAATTTCGGCCAGTTGCTGGAACGCTGGACCGGCGGGCGTGTCCGGGCGACGCGGCATCGGGTGATCGCGCCAAAGACAACTCGGTTTTCGATCCCGTTTTTCTATGAACCGCGCGTCGACGCCGAGATCGCGCCCTTGCCGCTAAGCGGCGCCGAGCCCTTCGAGCCATTTCTTTACGGCGACTATCTCTGGGAGTCGGCGACGAATTTCGTCGAAATGAGCGGCATCAAGAATCTCAGGCAGCCGCGCCGCGCCAAGGTTTCCTGAGCCGGGCGCGGCCGTCGTCAAGGCGGCCCGATTTCAAAGCGTCCTGGCAAGGTCTTCGAGCTGGTCGGTGCACTGGCCCCAGCCTGCGTGAAAACCCATCGCCTCGTGCTGTTCGCGGTCGGCGACACTCCAGTGCCGGACGCGCGCGATGTAGCGGGTCTTGCCATCGCCTTCATCCTCGAAGGTCAGCACGCCGGTCATGAACGGCTTTTCCGATGGCTCCCAAGCCTTTGTATAGGCATCGGTGAAGACGATCTTCTTGCCGGGAATGACGTCCAGGAACACGCCGGAGTTGGGGAATTCATTGCCGTCGGGGCCGGCCATGACGACAAGGCTCGAACCACCAGTGCGGACATCCATTTCGGCGCGCGGCGTCGTCCAAGGTTTCGGGGCGAACCACTGCGTCAAAAGCTTGGCGTCGGTCCAGCAGCGATAGACATTCTCGCGCGGCGCATCGATGATGCGGGCGACAACCAGTTCACGGTCATTGGCGGGGGCGATGTCGAGCTTGGTGGTCAAGGTGGTCTCCTCGGGTTTGATCTGACTTGCGCGCGCCAAGGACGAGCCGACAGACCGCAACCCGACATGGCCGGCGAAAAAAGATTCTGGAGATTGTGCCAGGAGGACGGCGAACCAGGTGGGCGTCAGTGGCGCTTGGCTTGCACCAGATAGGCGTCGATCTCGGTCTCGCCGAGCCACTTGGCCGCTTCCAGCCGGTGCAGGCCTTCAACAAGGATATGGCGCTTGCCATCGTGGCGGACCTGGATCGGTGTCTTCATGCCGTTCTCCAATATGTCCTCGGCGAGATGGCGGACGGTCTCGGGGTGTAATGTCTTCTTGCGCGCTGTCGGCACGTAGATGTCGTCGACCTTGACCTTTTGCACTCTGAGCATGCCTGTCCCCGTGGCGGAAACGCCGCCACCCCTGAGATAGTCGGTTTGGTTCGGAGGGCCAAGGGCACGGCTAACGAATGTCGGCCCCAAGGCCACTCGCTGTCCGAAGGCCATCGTCCAGGTCGGCCGGTTTGCCTCTCGCCGCGCGTTTCGATATGGCGTCTCGCCATCCTCAACGACGGTAACGGAGCAATCCCCATGAGTAAATCTCTCGTCACCTTTGTCGGCGTTGCTCATCCCTGGATGTGCGACGTGATGGGACACATGAATGTGCGCCACTACGCGGCGATGTTCGACGATGCCAGCTTCCAGCTTCTTGGCCACATCGCCGGGCAGGATAGCACCCAGGCCTCGGCAAGGGGATGGGCCGATGTGCGCACCGAAATCGACTACCGGCACGAGACAAAAGCCGGCTCGCTTCTCACCATCCGCTCGCATGTGGTGAAGATCGGCCGCACCTCCGTCACCTTCGAACAGGTCATGTCGGGATCGCTCGACGGCATCGTCCATGCATCGAGCCGGACCACCAGCGTACACTTCGACCTTGCCGCGCGTGCCTCGGTGGCGCTGGACGAAGCGATGCGCGGCCGCGCGGCGACCTTCCTCGTCGAATAGGCCTGCGTCGATCAGCCGTTGTAGATGCGCTCGTCCAGCGGCGTCTCGGCGATCAGTGCCTGCAGCCCCGACAGTAGCGCCTTCTCGGCACGATTCATCGCCTTGTCGGGATTGGTGAGCAGGAAGATGTCGATGGCCGGCGGCGTGTCGTAGGGCGGCAGCCGCCACAGCGTGCCGTCGGCCACGTCGCGTCGCGCCACGTGTAGCGGCAGCGGACCAATGCCGAGCCCGGCGACGATCATGCGCCTGACTTCCTCCAGGCTCGAGGAGACACCGACGACGTCGGCGTTCAGCCGGGCTTCGCTGCGCAACAGGGCGACCGGCCGCAGCGCGTCGGAAATGTGGTCGGTCTGGAAGGATACAGAGGGCTCGCCGCGCAGATCGGCAAGCTTCAGCCCGGTCTTTCCGTAAAGCCTGTGCTGCGGGCCGCAGAAGAAGCCGAAGAACTCGCGATAGACCATCGCGTAGTCCAGCGCCGGATCGCGCTGGCTGACAAGGCAGATGCCGAAGGAGGCGCGCCGCTCCCGCACCTGCTTGGCCACTTCCGTGCTTGCCGCGACCGAGATGGTGATGCTGGCACGCGGATAGTTACGGTGAAACTCCGCCAGCGCCCGATCGAACAGCGGCGAGACGACATGGCTGGCCGTGGCGATCATGACATGGCCGGTGACATCGTCGCTGATGCCCCGCATCAAGAGTGGCAGTTGCGATATCGAGCCGAACACCTCGACGCTCTGCTCATAGATCAGCCGCCCGACCTCCGTGAGCTCGAAGCGAGTAGCGTCGCGGTCGACCAGCCGCCTGCCAACCCGATCCTCCAGCCGCCGCAAGGCGTTGCTGACGCTGGGTTGTTTGAGGTTCAGGCGCTCGGCGGCGCGGGTAATGCTCTTGACTTCCGCGATGACGACGAACGTACGCAGAAGGTTCCAGTCGAGATCCCAGACCAGACGTTCGGGGCGAGGCAAGGCCATTCCTAATATCTATGCTCCTTATTCCCATTATCTATTTGCGCAATGCTGATGCAAAGGCAATCATTGACATCAGGAGAGCGCCCCAACGCCTCCCAAGAACAAGCCTTCGCGCTCCATCCAGAGGACAGGAATTTAGATGAACAGGGTATTTTCCGGCATTGCAGTTGCCGCGCTGCTGCTTGCATCGGCCTTCACCGCCGTTCCGGCCAAGGCCGACGACCTCGAGAAGATCAAGGCGGCGGGCGAATTGAAGATTTCCATGAGTGGGCAGTATCCGCCCTTCAACTTCGTCAACGACCAGAACGAGGTCGTCGGCTTCGACGCCGATATCGGCAAAGCCATCGCTGAACGCATCGGCGTCAAGGGCACCATCATCACCACGGCCTGGGATGGCATCATCGCCGGCCTGCTCGCCAACAAATACGACACTGTCGTCGGCTCGATGACGATCACGCCCGAGCGAGAGAAAGTGGTCGATTTCGTCGGCCCCTACTACCATGCCGGCCGGGCGGTTTTCGTGAGCCAGGATTCCAAGTTGCAGAGCCTCGACGACCTCAAGGGCAAGACGCTTGGCGTGACGCTCGGCGAGACGCATGAGAAATGGGCGCGCGAACAGGGCGGCTGGGATATCCGCACCTATAAGGGCCTGCCGGAACTGCTGCTCGAACTGAAGGCCGGCCGCGTCGACGCCATCGTCGTCGACAACATTCCGGTCATGGTCGCCGTCAAGGAAACCGGCGAAAAGGTCCGCAAGCTCGACACACCCAACATCGAGGGCGGCAGCGTCGCCATCGGCATCGCCATCCGCAAGGACAATCCGGAACTCAAGGCCGCCATGCAGAAGGCGCTGGACGGGATGTTGGCCGACGGCACCTACGAGAAGATCTCCAAGCAGTGGGTCGGCAGCGACATCCGCTGATTCTTGCCCGGCTCCAGGCGGTGAAACCACCTGGAGCCGATCGCCACTCCAGCCGAGTCATTCCATGGATTTCGCCTTGATGAGCCGTGTCTTCCCGTTCTTCGTGGAAGCCGCTTTGGTGACGCTGGAACTGACAGCGCTGGCCCTGGTTCTCGGGCTGGCGGCGGCAGCACTGGCCGCGGCCGCCAGGATGTCGAGGTCGGCGATCCCGCGCGCCATCGGTACGGCCTATGTCAGCCTGTTTCGCGGCACGCCCTGCCTGATACAACTCTTCGTGCTCTATTTCGGCGGTCCGCAGATCGGCATCAATCTGGATCCGTTCGCGGCCGGGGTCATCGGGCTTGGTCTCAATATCGGCGCCTATATGGCGGAATCGATCCGCGGCGCGGTGACGGCGGTTGACCGCGGTCAGACGGAAGCTGCCCGCACGATCGGCTTCAGCCGCTTCCAGACCTTGCGCAAGGTCGTGCTGCCGCAGGCCGCCCGGCTGATGATCCGCCCGCTCGGCGTCAACACGGTCGCGCTGTTGAAGGGTTCCGCACTGGTCTCCACCATCTCGGTCGTGGAACTGACCTATACCGCCCAGCGCTTCATCGGCTCGACCTACAAGCCGTTCGAGATCTTCGGCGTCGCGGCCCTGCTCTACATGGTCATGGTCTACGCCGTCGCCCGCATCGTCGACTTGCTCGACAAGCGCTTCGCCATCGTCTGAGAGGGGAGCACGATGCAAGGTTTGGATTTCACCATCATCGCCCCATACTGGGACCTTTTGCTGACGGGCGCCTGGTGGACCGCGCTGCTTACGGTCTCGGCCGGGGCGCTCAGCTTCATCTTCGGCATCCTGTTCGCCGTCATCGTGCTCTATGCGCCGGCGATCCTCGCCTACCCCGTTCGTGCCTTCATGTGGCTGTTCATGGGCACGCCGCTGCTGCTGCAGCTTTTCCTGATCTATTTCGGCCTTGTGCAGATCGGCATCGACATCCCCGCGCTTGCCGCCGGCATAATCGGGCTTGGCCTGCACTTCGCCGTCTACAATGCCGATGTCATCCGTGCCGGCATCGTGGCGGTCGATCCCGGTCAGACGGAAGGCGCGCGCAGCATCGGCTTCGGCAAGTGGCAGACGCTGCGCTACGTCGTGATACCGCAGGCCATCCGCAACACGGCGCCGCCGATCGGAAGCAATTTGATCGCACTGTTGAAGGAGTCCTCCATCGTCTCGGTCATCGGCATCGCCGAGCTTGTCCATTCGGCGCAACTGGCGATCAGCGAAACCTTCCGCCCGTTCGAGTTCTACATCGCGGCCGCCGCGCTCTATTACATCTTGAACCTTGTGCTCGAGGCGGCCTTGCATCGGTTTGAAAGACATGTGGAGGTTTCCCGATGAGCACGCAGCGGCCAATGGTCGAGGTTCGCGGCGCGCGCAAATCGTTCGGCGCGGTCGAGGTCCTCAGGGGTATCGACCTGTCGGTGGATCGGGGGCAGATCGTCGCGATTATCGGACCGAGCGGTTCAGGCAAGAGCACGCTGCTGCGCTCCATCAACCATCTCGAAACCTTGAACGGCGGCGAAGTGTGGCTGGACGGTGTGCAGGTCAACCAGAAACTGCACGGCCAGGCCTTCGAGCGGCACATCAACAAGGTGCGCCAGCACATGGGCATGGTGTTCCAGCACTTCAACCTGTTCCCGCACCTGACCGTGATCGAGAACATCACCATGGGGCCAGTGATCCTGAAGGGCATGGCAAAAGGCGAAGCCCGCGCCTTGGCGCATGGCCTCCTGTCCAAGGTCGGGCTGGCCGAAAAGATCGACGCCTATCCGTCGCGGCTTTCGGGCGGCCAGAAGCAGCGCGTGGCGATTGCGCGCGCGCTGGCCATGCAGCCCAAGGTGATGCTGTTCGACGAGGCAACCTCGGCCCTCGACCCGGAGTTGGTCGACGAGGTCAACGCGGTGATGAAACAGCTTGCCGCCGAACACATGACCATGCTCATCGTAACGCACGAGATGCGCTTTGCCGGCGAGGTGGCCGACAGGGTGCTGTTCATGGACGGCGGCGTGGTGGTCGAGGAAGGCCCGCCGGGCGAGATCTTTCGCGCTCCCCAGAAGGAACGCACCCGCACCTTCCTCAAGAAATATCTTTCCGCTTGAGTACGACGATGACCGGATTGCCCACGGAATTTCCCGATTTTGGACTGACGCCTGAGCAGCGCCGCCACGCGGTGCGCGGCCATTACTACGAATGGCCGGGCATGGATGGCGAGCGCGGCGAGATCTGGTGCTATAGCGACCGCTTCTCCTATCGTGCCGGCGAAACGGTGACACTGCATGTCAGCTCCACGGCTCCCTCCTTCGGCATGACCATCGTCCGCGACGGCGGCACCGAGACAAAGGTGTTCGACAAGTCGGGAATCGCGGCGCGCTGGCAGGACAGCCCGGACCAGTGCTCGGCGGAGGGCTGTGGCTGGGAAGCGTCCTTCGAATTTCGTGTCGGCGGCGACTGGCCGTCCGGCGCCTATCGGATAACGCTGAGTGCCGAGGGCCGAGACGGCAAGCCGATCCACAGCCACCACCTTTTCATCGTCTCCCCCCTGCCCGGCAAGAAGCCCGGCCGCGTGCTGCAAGTGGCGGCGACGGGTACCTGGCTCGCCTACAACACCTGGGGCGGCTCCAACCACTATCAGGGCATCACCGGGCCGGATCGCGACCAGTACTCGCCCATCGTGTCGACGCAGCGACCCTGGTGCCGTGGCTTCGTCGTGCTGCCGAAGGATGCGCCACGCGTGCCGCTGGAGGTCGCCGTGCCGCCGAAGACGGTGCCGCGCTACCCCCATATGGAATGGGCGCTTGCCACTGGCCATTCGAAGAAATACGCCTCGTCAGGCTGGGCAAGCTACGACAGCCACTTCTTCCGTTTTGCCGAACGGGCCGGCTATGAGGTTGACCTCGCCAGCCAGCACGATCTGCATTTCTCGCCCGATATTCTCGATGGCTATGACTGCGCCGTCTTCGTTGGCCATGACGAGTACTGGACCTGGGAAATGCGCGACGCGGTCGACAGTTACGTCGAACGCGGCGGCCATGCGGCGCGCTTTGCCGGTAATTTCATGTGGCAGACGCGGCTGGAGGACGAAGGCCGCCGGCAGGTCTGCTACAAATACCGCGCCCGCGCCGAAGACCCGGCCTATCGCGGCGGCGACGTCACCCGCGCCACCAATTCCTGGGAAGCGCCGGAAATCGGCCGGCCGGGTTCAGCAACCTTCGGGCTCGACGCGACACGCGGCCTCTATGCCGGCTGGGGCGGTTGCGCGCCGCGCGGCGTGCGCGGCTTTCCGGTCTATCGGCCCGAACACTGGGCGTTTGCCGGCACCGGCATCTATTATGGCGACCTTCTCGGCGCCGACAGCCATGTCTATGGCTACGAGGTCGACGGGCTCGATTTCGAGATCCGCGGCGGCCTGCCCTACCCTACCGCGACCAGCGGCGCGCCTGATGGACTGCAGGTTCTCGCCGTCGGCATGGCGTCCCAGGTCGAGGAGAGCGCCGACATCCCGATCGAGGACCAGTTCCTCACAGACGAGGATGGCCGTTTCAGCGCCGAGACGCTGTTTGGCGACAGGAGCGACGCCAACCTTGAAAAAGTCAAACGTGGCAACGGCATGATCGTCAACTTCCCGCGCGGCAAGGGCGAGGTCTTTCATGCCGGAAGCTGCGAATGGGTCGCCGGCCTGCTAAGACAAGACCCGATGGTCGAACGCGTCACCCAGAATGTCCTTGATCGCTACCTTGGAAAGTCCTGACATGTCGAAGTCCCAGACCGCCGCCCAAGCAACCGAGGCGCGCCGAGAATCGCATCTGTTCTACCTCTCCAGCCTGCGCCGGCCGCTCATCGACCGGGCCGAGGGCATCTACATGTGGACGCAGGACGGCCGCCGTTTCATAGACGGATCGAGCGGGCCGATGGTCGCCAATATCGGCCATTCCAACCGCAACGTCCTGGACGCCATGAAGCGGCAGATGGACCGTGCCACGTTCGCCTATCGCCTGCACTTCGAAAACGAGCCGGCGGAGGAACTGGCGCGCGAGCTTGCGGGCAAACTGCCGGAAGGCATGGACCGCATCTTTTTCGTCTCGGGCGGCTCGGAAGCGACGGAATCCTGCATCAAGCTGGCAAGGCAATGGGCGGTCGCAACCGGCCAGGCCAGCCGCTGGAAGGTGATCACGCGTTTTCCCTCCTATCACGGCGGCACGCTGGGTTCGCTCTCGATCACCGGCGACGATGCGCTGGCCGAAACCTTTGAGCCGATGATGCGGGTGATGCCGACCGTGCCCGCTCCAACAGCCTGGCGAGACCGCGACAATCTTTCGATGGAGCAACGCGGCGTCCGCTACGCCGACATGCTGGAGGACAAGATCCTTGCAGAAGGCCCGGAGAGTGTCGTCGCCTTCATCATGGAGCCGATCGGCGGCGCCGCCACCGCCGCTCTTGTGGCGCCCGACAGCTATTACGCACGCATCCGCGAAATCTGCGACCGCTACGGCATCCTGCTCATCCATGACGAAGTGATGAGCGGCGCCGGCCGCACCGGTAAATTCCTCGGCGGCGACCATTGGAACTGCAAGCCCGACATCGTCGCGCTGTCGAAGGGGCTGGGCTCCGGCTATGCGCCGCTCGGCGCGCTGGCGGCTCCGATGCGGCTGGTGCAGCCGCTGCTCGCTTCGGGCGGGTTCCAGCATGGCCACACCTATGCGGGCAATCCGTTGGCCTGCGCCGCCGGTCTTGCGGTGCTGGGCGAAATGGACCGCCTCGACCTGATCGCCAATGCCGCTGCCATGGGCGACGTGCTGATGGACGGGCTGAAGGCGCTGGCGAAACGCTTTCCGTTCATTGCCGACGTGCGCGGCAAGGGCCTGCTGACTGGAGCCGAGATGGTGGCCGATCCGGAGACATTGCGGCCGATCGACCAAGGCAAAAAAGCCACGCAGCGTCTGCTCGACCTCGCCTATGAGCGCGGGCTGATCATCTATGGCCGCAGGGTCAAGGGCGGCGTCGACGGCGACAATTTCATGGTTGCGCCGCCGATGATCGTCACCAGCGAGCAGGTCGGCGAGATCGTCTCCATCATCGGCGACTCGCTGGAGGTTCTGGCTTCCGAGCTCGACCTGCCGGTCGAAGGCCGGGGGTAAGGAAATGGCGCCGCGAAAAGTCATCATCACCTGCGCCGTCACCGGCTCGGTGCACACGCCGTCGATGTCGCCCTATCTGCCGGTAACGCCGGACCAGATCGCGGCCGACGCGATCGCGGCAGCGGGAGCCGGCGCCTCGATCCTGCATCTGCATGCCCGCGACCCCAAGGACGGACGGCCGACGGCCGATCCGGACGTGTTCATGCAGTTCCTGCCGCGCATCAAGCAGGCAACCGACGCGGTGATCAACATCACCACCGGCGGCTCCTCGTTGATGACACTCGATCAGCGGCTGGAGGCCCCACTCCGAGCCGAGCCCGAAATGTGCTCGCTCAACATGGGCTCGATGAATTTCGCGCTGTTCCCGATGCTCGACAAGCCACGGGAGTGGCGGCACGAGTGGGAGCCAAAGCTGCTCGAAGCCACCCGCGACACCATCTTCAAGAACACATTCGCCGACATGGAGGGCGTGCTCGAGAGGCTGGGCAAGGGCTGCGGCACGCGCTTCGAATTCGAGTGCTACGATGTCGGCCATCTCTATTCGCTGGCGCATTTCCGCGATCGGGGCCTGGTGTCGGGGCCGCTGTTCATCCAGTTCGTGCTGGGTATTCTGGGCGGTATCGGCGCCGACCCGGACAATCTCATCCATATGAAGCGGATCGCCGACAAGCTGTTCGGCGACAGCTACCAGTTCTCCGTGCTGGCCGCGGGCCGCAACCAGATGCCGCTGATCTCGATCGCCGCGGCAATGGGCGGCAATGTCCGAGTCGGGCTGGAGGACAGTCTCTTTGATGGCCGCCAGCTGGCGAAATCCAATGCCGACCAGGTGCGCCGCATCCGTGGCATTCTCGACGGGCTGTCGCTGGAGGTTGCCACGCCGGCCGAGGCGCGCGACATGCTGGCGCTGAAAGGCGGCGACCGGGTGGCGTTTTGAGGCAAGGCCGTGACCAATCCAACCCACAGTGACGTCCTGATCCGTCCCGGACGGATCGAAGACGCCGAAACCATCCACGCCGCGCTTCTCAAACTCGGTACCCATATCGGCGCGCATCAGGAGATCACGTCCACATCAGACGATCTCCGCCGCTACGGCTTTGGCGAAAAGCCGGCCTTCTCGACCCTGATTGCCGAAGTTGGCGGCGAGTTCGCCGGCCTCTGCCTGCATTTCCCGATCTTCTCGACCTGGATGGGGCGGCCCGGCGTCTATGTGCAGGACCTCTATGTCGAGCACCGCTTTCGCGGCCGCAAGATCGGCGAACGGCTGCTACGGCGCGTGGCCGCGGAATGCCGGAAAGAAGGCGGCGTCTATCTCAGGCTGTCGGTCGACACCGACAATGAAGGTGCCAAGGCCTTCTACGAGAAGCTTGGCATCGCCTGGTCGAGTTACGAACAAACGCAGAAGATCACCGGCGAAGCCTTCTTTGCCTTCGCCGACGCGCCGGAAAATGGGGGACAGGAATGAAAGCTCTTTATGCCGAGGAGCAGAAGCGGCACGACCCCAAGGCCTTTCTTTCCAGCGGCGCGCCGCAGCCAAACCCGGAAATGCCCGAGCGCGTCGAGAGATTGTTATCCGGCGCAAGATCTGCCGGCTGCACGATCGAGCGGCCGCGCAATCACGGGCTCGGTCCGATTGCCGCCGTGCATACGCCCGAATATCTCGACTTCCTCGAACATATTTTCGAGCGCTGGCAACGAATCGACGGCGCGTCCGCCGAAGTGATCCCCAACATCCACCCGATCGCACGTAACGGCTCCTATCCGGCCTCGGCGGTTGGCCAGGCCGGCTACCACATGGCCGACACAGCCTGCCCGATCTCGGGCGAGACCTGGCAAAGCGCATTGTGGAGCGCCTGGAGCGCGGTCGAAGCCGCTGAAACGGTAATTGCTGGCGCGCCGGCGGCCTATGCGCTGTGCCGCCCGCCCGGCCATCATGCCTTTGCCGATGTCGCCGGGGGCTTCTGCTTCATCAACAATTCGGCGGTGGCGGCGCAGGTGCTGCGCAAGCAGGCAGCACGCGTGGCGATCCTCGATGTCGACCTGCACCACGGCAACGGCACGCAGGGCATCTTCTATGCGCGGCCCGATGTGCTCACCGTCTCGCTGCATGCCGATCCGGTGCGCTTCTACCCGTTCTTCTGGGGTCATGCCGACGAGCGCGGCGAAGGCGCGGGCCTCGGCTACAATTTCAACCTGCCGCTGCCGCGCAAATCCGCCGACGCGGCGTTTCTGGAAGCGCTGGCGGTGGCCTTCCAGCGTATCCGCGCCTTTTCACCGGATGCGCTGGTGGTGGCGCTTGGTCTCGACGCCTTCGAGGGCGACCCGTTCGGCGGGCTTTCGGTGACGACGCCCGGCTTCTCACGCATCGGCGAAGCGATCGCAAAGCTTGGCCTGCCGACGGTCATCGTCCAGGAAGGCGGTTATCTCTGCGACGCGCTTGGCGACAATCTCACCGCCTTCCTCACCGGCTTCGACGGCAAGGCGCGGTGACGGCTCAAGCTTGCGTCAGGAACGCTGCTGCCTGAGCATGGCGATGACCCGGTGGACGCTCTCCAGCGTCTCGTCGATCTCAGCCGCCGTGTTGTAGTGGGCGATGCCGATGCGCACGACGCCCTGTTCGGCTGGAATGCCGAGCTGGTGGACGATCTCCCAGGCGTAGTTGTGGCCCGACCACAGGAAGATGTTCTCGGCATTCATCTGCCGCACGATCGTCTCCGGTACGATGCCGTCGACGGTGAACGAAACCGTCGGCACACGATCGCCGAGCCGCTTCGGATCGGTGATGCCATGGATCGTCAGGCCCGAAATGCCGGACAGGCCATCGATCAGTCTTTGTGCCAGCGGGTTTTCATAGGCGATGGAAACTTCGAACGCCTTGGCGATCTTTTGCCTGCGCGAACCAGTCTCGCCCACCGCCGCGCCCAGCCCGGCAAAATGATCGACCGCCGCCGTGAGGCCGGCCATCAACTCGATCTGCGGCGTGCCAAGCTCGAATCGCTCCGGCAGGCCGTTGGACGAACAGCGGCATTTGTAGGGTTTCAGGCCTTCGATGACGTCCAGCCTGCCCCACAATATACCCATATGCGGGCCGAAGAATTTGTAGGCCGAGCAGATCAGAAAATCGCAGCCGAGGTGCTGCACGTCGATCAGGCCATGCGGCGCGAACTGCACGGCGTCGACATAGACCAGGGCGCCGGCTTGCTTTGCGATGGCAGTGAGCGACCTGACCCGGTTGATCGAGCCGGTCAGGTTGCTGGCGTAGTTCAATGCGACCAGCCGTGTCTTGTCGGAGAGCAGACCAGCCAGGGCCGCCTCTTCGACCTGCCAGCTCTGTTCATCGAATGGCAGCCAGCGCACGACGAGGCCAAGGTCCTCGGCCAGTTGCAGCCAGGGCGAGACATTGCCCTCGTGATCCATGCGGGTGAGGATGATCTCGTCGCCGGGCTTCAGTGAGCGGCCGAGCGTGCGCGACATATGATAGGTCAGCGTCGTCATGTTGGCGCCGATGATGATTTCCTCGGGGCTCGCGGCGCCAAGGAAATCGGCCATCGCCTGATGCGCCTCGTCGACCACGGCCTGGGCGGCGACCGTCGTTTCGAAATAGCCGCCGAGATTGGCATTGGTCGTGAGCAGGCAGCGCGATACCGCATCGGCGACGGCCTGGGGTACCTGCGTGCCGGCCGGGTTGTCGAGATAGATGCGGCGGCGTCCCTTGTCGCTCAGGGAAAGAGCGGGGAACTTTCCACGCACGGCCTCTATCGGAAAATCCACCATCGTCTCCACCCTTTGTTATTCCTCGATAATCCTGCCCCCTCCCGATCAGGGACAGGGATTGCCGACCCGCTGATGAACCGCATCCACCGCCTTTTGCATCTCTTCGGTCCAGACAACATCCACCGACGACAATGCCATTTCGAGTTGCGAAAGGGTTGTCGCGCCAATGATATTCGACGTGACGAAGGGCCGGCTCGAGACATAGGCGTTGGCGAACAGGGCCGGCTCAAGGCCAAAGGAGCGCGCCAGCTCATTGTATTCGAGCAGCACCGCGGCGGCATTCGGTGTCTCGTAGCGCTGGCCGCGATTGAACAGCTGCGAGCGTGAGCCCTGCGGGCGGGCGCCATGGTCGTATTTGCCGGTCAGATAGCCTTGCGCCAGCGGCGAATAGGCAAGCAATGAGACGTCTTCGCGCTCGCAGACCTCGGCGAGGTTCACCTCGAAGGTGCGGTTGACGAGATTGTAGGCGTTCTGGATTGAGTCCACGCGCGGGCCGATCCCCTTGTCGGCCTCTGAGAGGTAACGCATGACGCCCCAGGAACTTTCGTTCGACAGGCCGATGTGGCGGATCTTTCCTACCTTCACCAATTCATCGAAAACGCCAAGCGTCTCGGCGATCGGCGTTTTGTTGGCCGGTGCGCCGTCGGCATCGGCGCGCCGCGCCACCGCCCCGACACGCGTCGGGTTGGCGCCCCAGGGGATGTCCCGTTCCGGCCAGTGGATCTGGTAGAGATCGAGATAGTCGGTGCCGAGCTTGGCCAGCGACTTGTCGATGGCGTCAAGAATATCGGCGCGCACCAGTTGCGACGGCCTGTCGCCGCGAAACCATTTATTGGCCGTGCGACCGACGACCTTGGAGGCCAGGATCACCTTGTCGCGGTTGCCCTTGGCCTTCATCCAGCTGCCGATGATCTTTTCCGTCCGCCCCTGCGTCTCCGCCTTGGGCGGGATCGGATAGAGCTCGGCGGTGTCGATGAAATTGACGCCGCGCGAAAAAGCCAAATCCATCTGGGCGTGGCCCTCGGCTTCGGTGTTCTGCTGGCCCCAGGTCATCGAACCAAGGCAGATCTGGGTAACAAGAAGATCGGTCCGACCGAGACGGCGTTTGTGCATGAAATTCTGCTCCGGAGGGAAAGCGTGCGCGGGAGGCTGCATCTATAGGGAAAGCGACGGCGCTCTCCAAGCCTCGCCAGGCCGACTTTTGCGTGAACCAGCGCTGGTTGACTAGCGGCGAGCGCCGGCCACGGCGCGGCGCTTGGCCTCGTCGATCAGCATGTTGGCCACCTGCATACGGATCATGGCGCGCTGGCGCAGATGCGGGGCCACGCGATCGGGATGGTTGCTGAAAGCAAAGCTGCGGCGCATGCGGCCGAAATCGGCAACGCCCTTGGGCTTGTCCAGCCCGAGTTCGGCCGCGATCGATTCAGGATCGATGGGCGGCAGTTTTTCCTCAGGCTTGGGTTCCTCGCCGCCCAGGGCCAGTTTGGCGTGGTCGAGCAAGGCGGCGAATTCGCTCGCCAGATCAGCGCCGGCCTCGCGATATTCGGCGGCGGATACTTTTATGCGGCCGGAATGGAGTTCATCGGCAACCGAGAGATAGTCGAATGGAATGGAAGGACGCGCACCAGCCTCATCGCCCTCGATGCCGTCGCCCTTGTCGGAGGCAACGAAGAGGTCGTCGAGCAGCGAAGCGAAATCGCGCCTGGCGCTGGTAGCGATGTCAGCCTCCCCTTGCCCGACTGTCAGGTTCAAGGAACATAGAACCGGCTCGTTAAAAATACATGCCACCGATCTTAATGAATTTAGCCATTCGAAGGATCGCACAAGGCGCTCAAACAAAAAGCCGGACTGCACTTTCATGCAGTCCGGGAATTCGCCAGGAGTGGCGAGGAAAAACTGGCCATGAGCCAGCGTCGAAGCCTACGGTTCATGCAGCCCCAAAGTTTCACTGGGCTGCAAAAAGTTTGATGAAAATCATCCGGACATAGCAGGCATGCAAATGCTGCACTGCACAATCATCACGATTCACCTATATTGGCAGCCGTGGAGGACCAACCAGGAGCCTGAATCATGGGTTTCTTCACGGAAATGTTCGCCCGGCCGCGTCCACAGGAACATCTGAGATATCGCGCGGCGCTCGCGCTGCTTCATTCGATGAGCAATGCCGACCGCGCCGACATCGGCATAAAACCCGCCGATTTTCCGCGCATCGCCCGCGAGATGTCCATTCGCTAAGCAGCCTGCGAGATGTCCCGGATCGACCCGGGACATCTCGCAATTTTCATCCGCTCAACGCGATCCCAGGAATGTCGCCTTGCCCAGCGGCACGCCATTGTGGCGAAGGATGTCGTAAGCGGTGGTGAGGTGGAAGTAGAAGTTGGGCATGGCCACATGCAGCAGATACTGCATGCCGCCCAATGTCGTTTCGCGCCCGCCAAGCTTCAACTCGATCACCTTGTCGTCGGAACCGTTGATATCGGCGGCCGAGAACGTTGCCAGAAGCGCTAGCGTCTTGGCTATCCGCGCCTCGAGATCGGCAAAGCTTGCCTCATTGTCCTCGTATTTCGGCACCTCGCGGCCGGCAAGGCGCGACGGCGCCCCCTTGGCATGGTCGGTGGCAATCTGCACCTGCCGGGTCAGCGCGAACATGTCCGGCGCAAGCCGCGCCGTCAAAAACACCTGCGGGTCGATCTTGCGGTCAAGCGCGTTTTGTTCGGCAGCCGCCAGCACACTGGAAAGTGCTTTCAGCCTGGCTGAAAACACGGGCACGGATGCCTCATACATCGATATCGTCACGTCAACTCTCCTGTCCGGTCCGAGTGCCGGCGAAGGGACGTAGCGCCTGTGCGGACGATTCTTCAAGCGCCGCGGGCACCGCGTCACCACGCCGCCGCAATCACCGTGGTAGAATCTCCGTTATCGAGCGGAGATTCCCGATGAGACGCGTCCTTCTCGCAGCGACTTCCCTTCTCTCCCTTGCCATATCCGGCCAAACGGCGTTGGCCGCCGATGACGCCGTGCCCGAAGCGCCCTATGTCGACGACCGCTCGAGCGCCGAGGCGGTGATCCGCTCCCTCTACAGCGCCATCAGCCGGCACGAATTCGCCCGCGCCTGGGGTTACTACGGCGATACCAAGCCAGCCAAGGATTTCGACAGCTTCGTCAAAGGCTATGACGGCACCAACAAGGTGGAAGTCGCGACCGGTGCCATTTCGGACGAAGGTGCTGCAGGCAGCATCTTCTACAACGTCCCTGTCGCCATTCGTGCCACGGACAAGAGCGGCGGCGAGAAGGTCTTTGCCGGCTGCTACACGCTGCGCCAGGTGAATGCCCAGATCCAGGCGGCGCCGCCCTTTGATCCGATCCACATCGAAAAAGGCGCGTTGAAACCTTCGACCGCCGATTTCGAGAAAGCTGTGCCGCCAAGCTGCGGCGACGGTCCGCAGCCGCCCAAGAAGGACACGGCGCTGGAGCAGGCCAAGAAGGCTTTCCTGGCGACCTACGGCGACCAGTGCGACAAGGAGCTTCTGGCCAATGAGCCGGAGACTTTTTCGATCAAATACAAGGACAAGGATGCGCAGCCCGCCGACCCCGACAAGGAAACACGCCTCTTCCATTTCTCCTGCTCGGCCGCAGCCTACAATGAAAACTCCGTCTACTACATGAGCGACGATGTATCAGGGGTCCGGCAGTTGCAGTTCACCGAGCCCGAGATGGACATTCGCTACGTGAACAATGACAGCGAAGGCAAGGTCGAATCCATGCACATCGTCGGCTTCCTGACGACAGGGTGGGCGACCAATTCCGATTATGACAAGAATGCCCACACGATCACGACGTTCAACAAATGGCGCGGCGTCGGTGATGCCTCTTCATCGGGCACTTATCTGTTCCGCAATGGCGATTTCTCGCTGGTCCAGTATGATGTCGACGCGTCCTATGACGGCGAGGAAAACCCGCAGACGGTTGTCGACTACAACACCGCACCTTGAGCACCGGACGGCTTCAGGCCAGTCGATCAAGGCGCCTTCGACAGCATCCAATTGAGCGTTTCGCGCCAGTCGGCCATGCGGATTGGCGTGCCGTGGGTGCCGGTCTCGAAACGGACGAAGCGGGTTGGGTAGGTCTTCGATTTGGCCAGGATGGAGCGGAAGAACGCTTCCTGGTTCGCCACGGGAAAGACCACGTCATGGCTGCCTTGACCGAAGAAGACCGGCACGCGGCGTTTGAAGGCGGGGCTGGCAAAAAAGCTCTCGTCCCATAGCGATCCGAGCAGCAGCAAGCCATTTATGCGGCCGCCCGTGTCCTTGCGTCCGGCAAGCTTCCAGCACAGTGCACCACCCATTGAGCCGCAGGCGACGAAGATCTTCGCGCCAGGCGACTGTTCGGCATAGTGATCGATCAGAGCCGCGACCTGTGCGGCGCCCTTGTCGCCGAAATCGGGAAAATCCGGCGAGAGATAAAGACCGCCATTGCCGGCCATCAGGTTCTTGATGCGGTTGAAATTGCCGCCGAAGGTGAAGTCGTCGACCCCCTGCTTGCGGCTGCCGCCCTGCCCGTGGAGGTAGAGCACGATGATCGCAGCGCCTTGCGTCTTGCCGACGGCGACATGCCTGACATCGCCGGCATCGGTCTTCAACATCAGATCCTGCTGCACCTTGCGTACGCCGGCGTCGGTGTACTGCGGGTGCACGCGCTTTTCCGGCACCTCGTCACGCTGGTTGATGTCGCGCATCTCGCGATAGTCGATGACCGTATAGGCGCCGCCGTCGCCGCTGGATAATGTCGCCGGATAGGCGAAAAGATCATCCTTGAACGGTTTCAGTTCGAGAGCATGGGCGTAACCGACAGCGCAAAGAACAAACGCTGCGACCAGAAAGCCGTGGAATGGAGAGAGGGTACGAAAAGCCATAACGCAGGCATGCGTAATGGAACTCGGGTTTGTCAATCCTGCAGCACGCCGCCGGCGCCTTCGAGCGCTTCGCGGGTGTCGACATCGACAGACGCGCCCTCCCCAATCTCTACATCGATGACATCAAGCCCTTCGGCCTCGACCAGATGGCGAGCGCCGGTGTCGCCTTCGAGGTGGGCGATGGCCGGGAACAGCGAGCGCGGCAAAAGCACCGGATTGCCGCGCTTGCCCGCGTGCGAGGCGCGGACCACGGAATTGCCTCCGGCTCTACGGAAGGCATCGATCAACCGGTCGAGATCGTCCGACTCAACGCCAGGCATGTCGCCGAGAACGATCATCGCGGCGGCTGTGTCTTCGGGCAGATAGGCAATGCCGGCTTTCAGCGAGGTGGACAGGCCATCGGCGAAATCGGGATTGTCGGCGAAGGTGACGTCGAGGCCCGACAAGGCCGCGCGCACCCGTTCGCGCTGATGGCCGGTGACGACGATCGTGCCCGATACCTTCGAGCCAAGCGCGCGCTCGGCGGTGCGGCGCACCAGCGGCTTGCCATCGAACAGCGCCATTAGCTTGTTCGGTCCACCCATGCGGCTCGACCGACCAGCGGCAAGAAGCACGGCGGCAACCTTGAGATGGGTCTTGGCCGGCAGGGGTTCGCGCGGCTGCGGCCGCGTCGGGATTTCCATCAACAGTCCGCCGACCCCCATGCCGGCGATGTCCTTCGCGGTGACGTCGAGGCCGGCAACCAGACGGTCAAGCACCCAGTCGAAGCCGTTTTCCTTGGGGCTGCGGGCACAGCCGGGGGCGCCGATGACGCGCTTGCCGGCAAGGGTTCCCAGCACCAGAAGATTGCCGGGGTCGACAGGCATGCCGGCGCGGATGACAGTTCCACCGGCCATCTCGATCGCCGCCGGAACGACATCGGCGAAATCGCTCATGGCAGAAGCGCCGAAGATCACCACCATGTCGTTCTCGCGCGCCAGCAAGCGCGCGGCCTCCGCCACCGGCGCGATCTCATGCGGCGTGCGGCGCTCCGCCGTCAGCCTGCCGCCCGAACGCGCCAACCGTGCCTCGGTGACGCGCAGCGTCTTGTCGAGCACGCTGGGCTTGATGCCCGGCAGGACCGTCTGGATGACCCCGACGCGCACCGGCCGATAGGTATTGACGGCAAAGATCTCGCCGCTGGCGCAGATTTTAGCGACCGCATCGACCAGCGCGGAGCTGACTGCGAATGGGATGATCTTCACCGTTGCGACCATCTGCCCTTTTTCGACCGGCGCATGCCGCGCCAGCGTCGCAAGGGTGATGGCGGGATCGACGGCGTTGATGGCGTCGATCATCTCGGCATCGACCGTGAAGATGCCCGATGCCCTGGCGTGGAGATTGACCCGGCCGGTAGCGGCCGGCCTGACATCGATGCCGCTGAAAGTCATGCTCTCGGCAATTTTCTGCGCCGCGGCGTCCTCCCCGAGATCATCGGAGGAAAGCACGGCAGCGACGACCTGCGAGATACCTGCCCGCTTGAGCAGGGATACGTCTTCGGCACTCAATCTGTGCGCCTTGCGAAACCGCTTTTCGCCAGCGGTGGTGGCGTGCGCCAAGACCGCGCCTTCGGCCTCTTCAATGGCAACCGGACCGAATTTCACGCCACGGCGCCCGCAGGGCGCCGCGCGTCCGCTTGGACGCCCAAAGGACGCTCTGCCGCTTTGAACCTACGCATCGTGCTTCTCCAAAATCGATGCCGATCCTTGGGCCGATGCTGAGGCATCGAGGCCGCGCGAGCGGAAGGCGTAGATGGTCTGCGCCAGCACCGCGACAGCAATCTCGGCGGGGCTGGCGGCACCGATGTCGAGCCCTATCGGCGCATGAATGCGGGCGATCTGGTCGGCGCTCGCGCCCAGCGCCAGCAGGCGTTCGACGCGCTTTGCGTGCGTCTTGCGGCTGCCAAGCGCACCAACATAGAAGCAGTTGGCGTCGAGCGCCGCCTTCAACGCGAAGTCGTCGATCTTCGGGTCATGAGTGACGGCGGCAAGCGCCGTGTAACTGTCGAGTGGCTGGCGCTTCAGGACATCCTCCGGCCACTCGGCATGCAAGGCGATGTCGGGAAAGCGGTCCGATGTGGCGAAGGCCGTGCGCGGATCGATGATCTCCAGGGGATAGCCGGCGATCCTGGCCATCGGCGCCAGCGCCTGGCTGATATGGACGGCACCGATCACCACCAGGCGTGGTTGGGGCAGATGCGCATTGAGAAAGAAGGTTCGTCCTTCCGCCTCCACGGAACCGGAATTGCCCGATCGAAATGCCCTGGCGATCGCGGCTCCAAGATCGCCCGCGACGTGGTCGCCCTCGCGCACGATGCGGTCGCGGCCATCGCCGAGATCGGTGACGAGGATCGCCGCGCGGCGGGCGCGGCGCTCGGCGTTGAGCGTCTTCAGCGCGTAGGGATCCATTGGATTAGCCAAGCCTTTCCACATAAACCTTGATACGGCCACCGCAGGACAGGCCGACCTGCCAGGCGGTCTCGTCGGCAACGCCGAACTCCAGCATCCTGGCCTTGCCGGAGCCGATGACGTCGATCGCTTCGGTCACCACGGCGCCCTCCACGCAGCCGCCGGAGACAGAACCGTGGAAATTGCCGTCAGCATCGATGACAAGGTGGCTGCCGACGGGGCGTGGCGCCGAACCCCAGGTATCGACCACGGTCGCGATAGCGACATCCTTGCCGTCCTTCATCCAACCTTCCGCGATGATCAGCGGATCGCGGGCTTCATCGAGATAAAGACTGTCACTCATCGTTGCTTCTCTCAGGGTCTGTTTTTCCAAGGGCCGAGAAACATATGGCTATGCGGCGTGCCTCTCGCCAGCGTCAATCCATCGGCGCGGATCGACGGATTGCGCCGACGTCTTGTCGAGTGAAGCGCAGAGGTCGGCGAGCGCATCGAGATTGTGCACCGAGCGAAATTCGTCGACATGCGGCAGCATCGCCTTGACGCCGCGGGCGCGCGCCTGGAAACCATCAAAGCGCAGCAACGGGTTCAGCCAGATCAGCCGCCGGCAGGATTTGTGCAGCCGCTCCATCTCCTCCGAGAGGCCGGCGACATCGTCACGCTCCAGCCCGTCGGTTATCAGAAGCACCACCGCACCCTGTCCCAGCACGCGCCGCGACCATATCAGGTTGAACTCGGCCAGCGTGTCGCCGATGCGTGTGCCGCCGGACCAATCCTTGACCGCCATCGAACAGTCGGCAAGTGCGGCATCGGGATCGCGATGGCGCATCTGCCGGGTCAGGTTTGTCAGCCGCGTACCGAAGACGAAGGTGTGCACGCGCCGGCGCTTTTCCGTCAGGGCGTGCAGGAAATGCAGGAAGATGCGCGTGTACTGGCTCATCGAGCCGGAAATGTCGGCCAGCACCACCAGCGGCGGATGAACTTCGCGCGCTGAACGGAATTTCGGCAGGATCAATTCGCCGCCGGTGCGCGCGGCTGAGCGCATCATGGCGCGCGGATCAATGCGGCGGCCATGCGCGTCGGCCTTGAAGCGCCTTGTCCGCACCATGTCGACGGGCAGCCGCAGCTCGGTGATCGCCTTCCTGGCATCAGCCATCTCGGCTGCGTTCATCTGGGCGAAATCCTTGCCCCGCAGCACCTCGCTGCCGGAAAAGGTAAAGCGGGCATCGACCTCGATCTCAGGGACTTCCCGCGGTGGCTGGTTCTTCTGGTGGCCTTCGAACATCGCCTGACTGACACGGTTTTCGGCCGCGCGCGGCTTCTGCTTCTCGCTGACGTCGGGCGCCACAGGGGAAAACATCGCCAGCAATTTCTCGATCAGTTCGCGCGATTTCCAGAACAGCCGGAAGGCCTCGTCGAAGATCGGGTGATCCTCATGCCTGGACACCAGCACGGCATGCAGGGTCCAATAGAAATCGTCGCGCGAGCCGATGCCGGCGGCCAGAACCGCCTCGATGGCATCCTTGACCGAGGCCGGCCCGACCCGCATGCCGGCCTTGCGCAAGGTGCGGGCGAAATAGACGATGTTGTCGGCGATGCGCCCATCCGCCGTCGCCTCCGTGGGGTCGGCCTCTTTGAGGTAGGCACCCGGCGCCGTCATCGCGCTACTCCGCCGCCGCGAGCTCGGCCTTGACCTCGTCGAGGATGCGCCGGCCCTCGCCCGAACCGATGCGGGCAATGTCGTCCTGGTATTTCAACAGCACGCCGATCGTGTCGGATACGGTCTCCGGATCGAGCGCCACCTTGTCGAGTTCGGTCAGCGCGCCGGCCCAGTCTATGGTTTCCGCGACGCCCGGCACCTTGAACAGCTCGATCTGGCGCAGCTTCTGGATGAAGGAGACCACCTCCGCCGAAAGCCGCTGGTTGGCCCGAGGCACTTTGCGGCGCACGATCTCCAGTTCGCGCTCGGCATTGGGATAATCGACCCAATGATAGAGGCAGCGCCGCTTCAAAGCGTCGTGGATCTCGCGGGTGCGGTTGGTGGTAATGATGACGATCGGCGGCTCTTCCGCCTTGATGGTGCCGAGTTCGGGCACGGTCACCTGGTAGTCGGAGAGGATTTCGAGCAGGAAAGCCTCGAAGGCTTCGTCGGTGCGGTCGAGTTCGTCGATCAGAAAGACAGGCGCGGCACCTGCCTTGCCGGTCAGCGCATCGAGCACCGGGCGGCGAATAAGGTATTTTTCGGAGAAAACGTTGCGCTCCATGGCGGAGCGGTCGACCTTGCCGGCCGCCTCCTCCATGCGGATCTCGATCATCTGTGCGGCATAGTTCCACTCGTAGACGGCGGAGGAGACATCGAGCCCTTCATAGCACTGCAGCCGGATCAGCCGGCGGCCAAGCGCCTGCGCCAACACCTTGGCGATTTCGGTCTTGCCGACGCCGGCCTCGCCCTCCAGGAACAAGGGCCGGTTCATACGCAGCGACAGGAACAGCACGGTCGCCAGCGACCGGTCCGCCACATAGTCCGCTCCGGTCAAGAGATCGAGCGTCTCGTCGATCGTCCGCGGCACGGGGCGCGGTTTCAACTCGGTCATTCTTTCTCCGTGAACGCCGCCGCTCCGCTGTCCAGGATGTGATAGCCGCGGGCGTAGTAGATCAGCGGCCGCAAATTATCGCCCATGCGAAGGCCTGTCACCTTGCCAAAAAGCACACGATGGGTGGCCAGATCCTTGGTGTCGATCAATTCGCAGTCGAAGACCGCGAGCGCGCCCTTGAGCGTCGGCGCGCCGGTGGAAATCACATCCCATTCGCCGAGCGCGAAACGCTCCTCGACCGGCAGGCCGGTAATCCCGGAAAAGCCGATCGACAGCGGCTCCTGATGCGAAGCCAGCGTGTTCAAGGCAAACTTGCCGTTTTTCACGAACAGCTCATTCTTGGCATTTTCACGGTTGAGGCAGACCAGGATTGTCGGAGGGGTGTCCGACACGGAACAGGCGGCGATCACGGTGGTGCCGCGCTTGCCGGCAGGGCCGTCCGTCGTGACCACATGGACGTGACCGGCAAAATGGCTCATCGCGTCGCGATAGGCCTGCGGTCCAATGTCATTCTTCTTCAGCACAAGAACTTTTCCACAGCCAGAACCCCTACCGCTATATATGGCCAGACATGACATGCCACAAGCGAAGTGCTTGGCCCATATCCCTGAATTCGCGTGTTGCACCAAGGCCGGGCAGCCTTTAGGTCTTGGCGGTAATTGGCGCCCGCGCTGTCATCGCGGGTCTGGAGGAACTCTTCGGCAGGATGCGACCCGGGGCAACGATATCGGCCGCACTGGCCTGGCTGTTCCTGGCCGGCGGCGCCGGCGCACAGACGCTGACGATCGGCGTCGCCGCTCCCTTGTCGGGCCCATCGGCCATCCTCGGCAAACAGATCCAGGCCGGTGCCGGACTGGCGGCGCAGGCAAACGGCATTGAACTCAGGACCGAGGACGATGCCTGCACCGCCGATGGCGGTGCAGCCGCGGCCAGGGTTTTTGCCGCGGCCAAGGTCAGTGTCGTGGTCGGCTTCCTTTGCACCGAAGCCATCGAGGCGGCGATGCCGATCCTCAAGGACGCTAACATTCCGGTCATCACCGTCGGCGTGCGAACCGAGAGCCTGACCGACCGCCGCGCCAAGACCGGCTGGCCGGTCTATCGCCTCGGACCGCGCGGCGACGACGAGCGCAACGCCGTCGCCTCCACCCTCACCCGCCTATGGCAGAACGAGCTGTTCGCCATCATCGACGACGGCACCATCTACGGGCGCGAGATGGCGGAGACATTTCGCGCGGCCGCCGAGCAAGCGGCGCTGAAACCGGTGTTCGTCGACACGTTCCGGCCGCAGCTCGACAACCAGATTGGGATGATCGGGCGATTGAAGAAGGCCGGCGCCACGCATGTCTTTGCCGGCGGCGACGGCGACGACATCGCCATTATGGGCCGCGACGCAGCGCAGCTGCAAGCCGGCATCGTCTTTGCCGGCGGCGAAAACCTGCGCACGCCGCCCGCAGACGTGCCCTATGCGACCGGCACGCTGATGATCGCGCCGCCGGAATGGGCCGATGTCGCCGACGCAAAGGTGCTGGAAAGCTTCTCCGCGCGGAAAATCGTGCCGGACGGCTACACGCTGCCGGCCTATGCAGCGGTGGAGATCGCCAAGGCCGCATCGTCCTTGTCCGGGAGCTCGGGCGGGGCCCTCGCCGACGCGCTGACCGGTCGTGATTTCACCACGGCGATCGGGCCAGTCCGCTTCGACGCCAAGGGCGACCTCAGCCAGAGCCTCTACCGCGTCTTCCGCTTCGACGGCACGCGCTTCGTGCCCTTGGAAGGCAACTGATGTTCCGCACCGGCCCGCGCAATCTTATCACCGACGTTGCCGGCCTGCGCGTCGGCAACGCTTCCGACGCAAGGTTGAAGTCCGGCGTGACGACGGTGCTTTGCGACGAACCGGGGGTGGCCGGTGTCCAGATCCTGGGCGGCGCGCCGGGCACGCGCGAGACGGACCTGCTCGAACCCCACAATTCGGTCGAGGCGATCCATGCGGTGGTGCTGTCGGGAGGTTCGGCTTTCGGCCTTGATGCGGCGTCCGGCGTGCAGGCGGCGCTGCGCGAGCGCGGTACCGGCTTCGAGGTCGGCGGCTTTCGCGTGCCGATCGTGCCGGCGGCGATCCTGTTCGACCTTAGCAATGGCGGCGACAAGGACTGGGGCCGCTACCCCCCTTACCGCGACCTCGGCTATGAGGCAGCGCAATCCGCCGCCACCGATTTCCAGCTCGGCACGGTGGGCGCCGGCACCGGTGCGCTGACCGCGGGGCTGAAGGGCGGCCTGGGTTCGGCCTCGATGCTGCTCGATAGCGGCGTCACCATCGGCGCGCTGGCCGCCGTCAATCCGACCGGATCGGTGACCGTCGGCCGCACCCGCCATTTCTGGGCAGCACCCTTCGAAATTCTCGATGAATTCGGCGGGCTCGGTTATCCCTCGCCGATGCCCGACGATGCGAAGCGGATTTTGCTGAAATACCGCGACAATCAGGCAGGCATGCAGATGGAAACCGGCGGCAACACCACCATTGCCGTCATTGCGACGGACGCGATCCTCACCAAGGCGGCGGCGAAGCGCCTGGCCATGTCGGCGCATGACGGCTTCGTGCGCGCCATCTGGCCGACACATACGCCGGCCGATGGCGATCTCGTGTTTGCACTGGCGACGGGAACGAGCGGCATCCGGCTCGAAGCCGATACGGCAATCGACCTCTATGCCGCGGCCGGCGCCACCATGGCACGCGCCATCAGCCGCGGCGTGTTTGCCGCGACGCCAGCCGACAACGATCTGTTCCCGGTATGGTCGCGCCGGAGCTGACGGCGTCGATCAGGTCGGATCGGACTTTTCTTCCTCGAACGTCACCGCGACATCGGAATTCGCCGACAGCCAGACCTTCTTGCCGTCGACCTCGGCAACCAGGGCCAGGGGAATGTAGTGATGATGGCCCTTGTGAGCACCCTCGCCGCTGTCGGCCTTGGTCAGTTTGATACGCTGGCCGTCAACCTTGTCGACGGTGCCGACATGCACGCCATCGGCGCCGACGACTTCCATATGCTCACGGATCTTGCTTGTGTCGGTCATGGTGGTTCTCCATTGGGACTGCCGACAATAACAAATGACAAGCCGTTTGGATGCATTGGCTTTCAACCCGCACGACGTTTTGATTCGGTCGTGCTAGGGATTGAACGATCGCGGCCGTCGGAGTGAAACCATGCGACTGCTTTTCCTGTTTGCCGTTTCCCTGGCCGTGCAGTTTGCGGCGTCGATCGTCGCCCAGGCCGGCGATGTCGCCGAGCTTGAAATCCTTGGCTTCACCAAGGACGGCGGCGTGTTCGCCTTCGAGGAATATGGCGTCCAAGACGGGTCGGGCTTTCCCTATGCCAACCGCTATTACATCGACACGAGCAATGACAGCTTTCTCAAGGGCACCCCAATCAGGGTCCGGCTTGACGACGAGAATGCCACGCTCGACACCGCCCGCCTCCAGGTCCGGCAAAAGGGCGAGGCCATTGTCAGTCAGACCGAGCTGAGCGCCAATCGCGGCATCACCGCCGGCTTCAACCCGGTGACCGAGCTTTCGGCGGATCCGCACCGCATGGTGGTAAATCCGCGGCCGATCTTCTCTCCGGTCGACCAGCCGCTCGAGTTCCGGCTGGACGAGATCGGCATGAACAATACCGAAGGCTGCCAGAGCCAGGGCGAGATCAATGGCTTCAGGCTGCTGCGCATCGAAGCGCAGGACGGCGGTACCACCAAATTGCTGCATGAAGACAAGTCGATCCCCAAGAGTCGGGGATGTCCGAACGGCTACCGCATCGGCGCGGTGCAGACATTCTCGATGGACAGCCTCAGCGCCTATGCGGTGCTGATCGCGGTGCGCCAATACGGCTTCGAGGGGCCGGACTATCGCTGGATCGCGGTGACCGGCCGCCTGTGACACCGCCTGTTCAACTCGCCACGTCCAACCGTGCCCTCGCCCGCTTTCGCCACGCGACACCAACGCCGCGCACGGCCCTTCTCGGTGCCCTCCTGTGGGCTGCCACAATGGGCGCCAGCGCGCTCGTCAATCTGTCGTTGCTGGATAGTTGGGTGACGCCGGACAAAATCCGCAAAGTGTCGCTGCTGTTCGCGGGCGGCGGCGCCCTGGCCTTTCCGGTTGGCCTGTTCGCGGCACGGCTGGTCTCGCTCGGAAGGGGCTGGGAGGTCGCCTTCGCGGCAGCAATGGTGTGCCTTGCGGTCGTGACGATCGGGCTGACCGCCGGGCTCTATGCCTTGCAGTACCGGTCCTACTATGCCGAATGGCATGCGCCCGTCTTCACTCTCACCTGGGGGCTTCAGTTCGCCTTCACAATGGCGGTGGCGCTCTACCAGTTCGTTGTGCTGGGCATCCGGCTCTATTTTCCGCTTGGGTTCATCGCCTTGTTTGCCGCCAGCCTCTGGTTTGCGCGGCAGCGGCGTTGAGCATTTCGTCCGCCTCTGTTAGGACGCGGGCTAACCCGGAGCGGTTCAGCGTTTGGTAGAACCGCCGACCCGCTCTACTCCTTCTTTTTCGCAATTCCGGACGGAAAACCGCTGCGAACGTTTCCTGGATTGCTCTAGATACATCAGGACTGACCGATGATCCCTCGCTATTCCCGGCCGGAAATGGTCGCCATCTGGTCGCCCGAAACCCGGTTTCGCATCTGGTTCGAAATCGAGGCTCATGCTTGCGATGCGTTGGCCGAACTCGGCGTCATTCCCAAGGAAGCGGCAAAAACCATCTGGGAGAAGGGCAATGCCGCGAAATTCGACGTGGAGAAGATCGACGAGATCGAGCGCGTCACCAAGCATGACGTGATCGCCTTCCTGACCCATCTTGCCGAATTCGTTGGACCGGACGCGCGTTTCATCCACCAGGGCATGACGTCTTCGGATGTGCTGGACACCTGCTTTGCCGTCCAGCTTACCCGCGCCAGCGACATTCTGCTCGCTGACATTGACGGCCTGCTTGCGGCCCTCAAGCGCCGTGCCTTCGAGCACAAGGATACCGTCACCATCGGCCGCAGCCACGGCATCCATGCCGAGCCGACAACCTTCGGCATCAAGCTGGCGCAGGCCTATGCCGAATTCTCGCGCTGCCGCGAGCGGCTGGTGCATGCGCGGGAAGATATCGCTACCTGCGCCATTTCCGGGGCGGTCGGCACCTTCGCCAACATCGAACCCTATGTCGAGGAGCATGTTGCGGCGAAGCTCGGGCTGAAGCCGGAACCGGTGTCGACGCAAGTGATCCCGCGCGACCGCCATGCCATGTTCTTTGCCACGCTCGGTGTCATCGCCTCATCGATGGAGCGGCTGGCAACCGAGATCCGACATCTGCAGCGTACCGAGGTGCTGGAAGCGGAAGAGTATTTTTCGCCGGGCCAGAAAGGCTCGTCGGCGATGCCGCACAAGCGCAATCCGGTACTGACGGAAAACCTCACCGGCCTTGCCCGCATGGTGCGCTCCATGGCGCTGCCGGCGATGGAGGACGTGGCGCTCTGGCATGAGCGCGACATCTCGCACTCGTCGGTCGAGCGCATGATCGGGCCGGACGCCACCGTGACGCTGGATTTCGCGCTGTCACGCCTGACCGGTGTCATCGAAAAGCTGGTCGTCTATCCCGAGAACATGCTGAAGAACATGAACAAGTTCCGCGGCCTGGTGCATTCGCAGCGCGTGATGCTGGCGCTGACGCAGGCCGGCCTGTCGCGCGAGGATTCCTACCGGCTGGTGCAACGCAACGCCATGAAGGTGTGGGAACAAGGCGCTGATTTTCTTGAGGAACTTTTGGCCGACAGGGAAGTCACCGCCGCGCTTCCCGAGGCGGAAATCCGCGAGAAATTCGATCTTGGCTATCACACCAAGCATGTCGACACGATCTTCAGGCGGGTGTTCGGGAAAGCTTGAGGCGAGCTTTCCTTCTCCCCGTCACCATGCAGGGAGAAGGTGCCGGCAGGCGGACGAGGGGCGGCGCCTACTTTGGCGACCGTCGCACCTACTGCCCTTTGACAATATCAAACCTCGGCGCTGCCCCTCATTGCCCTGCCGGGCATTTCTCCCCATATGGTGACGGGGAGAACGACGCTTTACCTAAGTCAAATCAGGCCTTTCCAGGCACAGTCCTGATCACCGTGCCCCAGGGATCCTCGCGGGTCGTTTCGCCGGTGACATTGTCCGAACGCATCTCGACCCAGGCAAGGCCCGAGCGGGCCGGGTCGCGGCGGCCGGCGCCGGCGCTTTGCCAGGCATTGGCGCCGATGTGGTGGTGGTAATGGCCTGACGACAGGAACACCGCCTGACCGCCATATTTGGCCACCGTGTCGAAGCCGAATTCCTGGTTCCACCAGGCTTCGGCCTCTTCCGGCCTGCCGACGCGCAGGTGGACATGGCCGACAATGCTGTTCTCCGGCGCACCTTGCCAGCCCGCATCGCCCGCTGGCACTTCGCCAACGACCGCAGGAATATTCAACCGCTCCGTCGCCATGGCGATCTTGTCACCATTCCATTTCCAGTCCTGCGGACGGCGGTCGGCATAGATTTCGATGCCGTTGCCTTCGGGATCGGTCAGGTACAGCGCTTCGCTGACCAGATGATCCGAAGCGCCCTCGATGGCGATCTTGTCTGATATGGCATGGTTGATCCAGCGGCCGAGATCGGCACGGCTGGGCAGCAGGAAGGCCGTGTGGAACAGGCCGGCGCTGCGCGGATCGTCCGGCTTGGCGGAAGCATCCGGCTCCAGCACCAGCAACGGTCGGTTGGCGGCGCCGAGCGTGATCGCGCCATCGGCACGGCTCAATTCCTGAAGGCCGACGACCCGGCGGTAATAGGCAGCGAGGCTTTCGGCATCGCGCGCCTTCAGCCCGACGCGGGCAACGCTCACAGGCGTGGTGGCGGCAAAGGGCAGTTCACTCATCATTGTCTCCGTTGCGGCAACGCTTGGTGAAACTCCCAAAGCCAGGAGCCCGGCGCCGCCGATCATTGTACGTCGTGTCAGTGCCAAAATCCCGGTCCTCCACGGCTGTTTTCTCTCAATCGACAGATCGTCGATCTCGATCGTTCACACAAGACAGCGAAAAGCGAACATGGTGTTCACCATTCCAGCTCAAGAGCTTGCCCGTCGATGGTTGCATGAGACAATCGCGCTCGCTATCTCAGCGCCATGAAAGTCAAAGACGCAGATATTTTGATCGTTCCGGGCTACACCAATTCCGGACCCGAGCATTGGCAGACCCGCTGGGAGTCGAAACTGTCGACGGCGCGCCGCGTCGAGCAGGCGGAGTGGTCGAAGCCGGTGCGCGAGGACTGGACGGCGAGCGTGGCCAAAGCGGTCAACGAGGCCGAGAGGCCTGTCGTCATCGTCGCGCATTCGCTGGGCGTGGCCGCGGCCGTGCAGGCCATACCGCAATTCGTGAAACCGGTCGCCGGGGCCTTCTTCGTGGCGCCGCCCGATGTCGCCAACCCCAAGCTCAAGCCGAAGCACCTGATGACCTTCGGTCCCTATCCGCGCGAGCCGCTGCCCTTCCCTTCGATCCTGATTGCCAGTCGCAACGATCCGTTCTGCGCCTTCGATGTCGCCGAGGACATTGCCGGCGCCTGGGGTTCGCTGTTCATCGATGCCGGCGAGACCGGCCATCTCAATGCGGATTCAGGCTTTGGCCCGTGGCCAGAGGGATCGATGACCTTCGCCAAGTTCCTGACCGACCTGAAGGCTTAGCGTCTCGGGCCGTACCCCGTCAGGCGTCGATGGACGCCTTGATGTCTTTCAGCAGGGTCTTTGCGCCCAGCGAAATCAGCGCATGCTCGGACCCCGTGGCGAGCAGACGATAGCCCATCGCCACGACACGGCCGGCAATTGCCGGTTCGACGACATAGATGGCGGCATGTTTTCCGGCCTTGCGGGTGCGTTCGGCAACCGACGCCACCGTCTCCATCATGCTCTCCAGCGTGGAATTGACCGTGGCGCCGTTGGTCCAGGCGATCGAGAAATCCGATGGCCCGAGGAAAATGCCGTCGATGCCCGGCGTGTCGAGAATGCCGTCGAGCGCGTCAAGCGCGGCGCGGGTCTCGACCATCGCAAACGCCATCGTGCGCTGGTTGGTGTCGCGCAGCCATTCGGCATAATCGCCCTTGCCATGGCGTGGAAAGGCATAGGTCGGACCCCATGAGCGCTCGCCGAGCGGCGGATACTTCATCGCCGCGGCGAACAGCTTTGCATCGGCCACCGAATTCACCATCGGCGCGATGACCGCCTCGGCGCCGAAATCGAGCGCCCGGCTGGCCATGTCGAAACGGCCGACGGGAATACGCACCAGTCCGGGCTTGCCGGTGGCGAGCACCGGCGCCAGACCGCGCAGCACGCTGTCTTCATGATGGCCGCCATGCTGCATATCGAGCGTGACGGCGTCGAAGCCCTGTTTGGCGAGGATCTCGACGGTCAGGGCATCCGGCACACCCGACCAGGCGGTGATCAGCGTTTCATCGGCGGCAAGGCGTGACTTCAGCGACATCTAATCTCTTTCCTCGTTGACGTCGCATCGGACCGAAAACCGGTTCGATTTCGGAAGCACGGTGCGACAACGCCATTAGCGTGAGAGCGACGTGCGTCCAACAGGACGCACGTCGCTCTCACGCAGTTCAGCCGGAAACCAAGGCAAAGGCAAAGAAAAACCGCCCGGCTTGGCCGGGCGGTCGATTGGTCCAGTCATTCTTCTTTGTCGCGGGTCCGGTCGCAAAACCGTGGGACATTCTTGCGGAACCTGCTCCGGCCCGGATCAGGTGTTTTTGATCTGCTCGATCGCCTGCGCCATCAGTTCGTCCATGGTGCGGCGGATCTGATGGTCCGACTGATCGACGCCGGCGGCATCGAAATCCTTGCGGATCTTGCGGAACACGTCGTGGTCGCCGGCTTCCTCGATATCGGAAACAACCACTTCCTTGGCGTAGGCGTCGGCGTCCGCACCCGACTTTCCGAGCTTTTCGGCGGCCCACAGGCCGAGCGCCTTGTTGCGGCGCGCCGAAGCCTTGAACCGAAGCTCCTCGTCGAATGCAAATTTGCGCTCGAAGCCCTCTTCGCGGTCTTTCATGCTGCTCATGGCGTCCCTCCGGTCAAATCCGATTCGTTGGCAAGGTGATATGTGTGTTGCCGAAGCACAAACCAAAAGGTCGCGAGCCGGTCAATACGCTTCGTCATATGCTGCGCTGCGGCATTTCAGTCCCGAAAGCGGTTGATTGGAAGGATTTGCCGATTGAGCAAACGATGTGATTGGGATAGACCCGGCATTGAACCCCGCCGTCGCCGCACTAATTTAGGCGGACGGACAGGAACTGGTCGCTTGCCGCCTGCCCGCAAATCCAGAGAAAAAATCAGATGAAAAATCGCCGCCGCATTTATGAAGGCAAGGCCAAAATCCTCTATGAGGGACCCGAACCCGGTACGCTGATCCAGTTCTTCAAGGACGATGCAACCGCGTTCAACAAGAAGAAGCACGAGGTCATCGACGGCAAGGGCGTGCTCAACAACCGGATTTCCGAGTACATTTTCAATCATTTGAACCGCATGGGCATTCCGACCCACTTCATCCGCCGGCTCAACATGCGCGAGCAACTGATCAAGGAAGTCGAGATCATCCCGCTCGAAGTGGTGGTGCGTAACGTCGCCGCCGGCTCGCTGTCGAAGCGCCTCGGCATCGAGGAAGGCACCGTTCTGCCGCGCTCGATCATCGAGTTCTACTACAAGGCCGACGCGCTCGACGATCCGATGGTGTCGGAAGAGCACATTACGGCGTTCGGCTGGGCCTCCCCGCAGGAGATCGACGATGTCATGGCGCTCGCCATCCGCGTCAACGATTTCCTCTCCGGCCTGTTCATGGGCGTCGGCATCCAGCTCGTCGATTTCAAGATCGAGTGCGGCCGCCTGTTCGAGGGCGACATGATGCGCATCGTCGTCGCCGATGAGATTTCGCCGGATTCCTGCCGCCTGTGGGATGTGGCGACGCAGGACAAGCTCGACAAGGACCGTTTCCGCCGCGACATGGGCGGCCTGGTCGAAGCCTACCAGGAAGTCGCCCGCCGCCTCGGCATCATGAACGAGAACGAGCCGCCACGCCCGACCGGCCCAGTGCTCGTCGCCTCGACCGACGGCCTCAAGGGTAAGCCGCACTAACCGAGAATTCGAACAGGAACCTGCCCAGTATGATCAAGGCTCGCATTACCGTCACTCTCAAGAACGGCGTCCTCGACCCGCAAGGCAAGGCGATCGAACACGCGCTGTCGGGGCTTGGCTTTGATGGCGTCGGCGCGGTGCGGCAGGGCAAGGTGTTCGACGTCGAACTGGCGGAAAGCGACAAGGCCAAGGCCGAAGCCGACCTGAAAGCCATGTGCGACAAGCTGCTGGCGAACACGGTGATCGAGAATTACGCGGTGGAGATCGCCTAACGTGAAATCAGCCGTTGTCCTCCTGCCTGGCCTCAATCGCGACCGCGACATGATCGCGGCGCTGACCAAGATTTCCGGCAAGGCGCCAGCCACCGTCTGGCAGACCGACACTGAAATCCCCGATGTCGACCTGATCGCCATTCCCGGCGGCTTTTCCTTCGGCGACTATCTGCGCTGTGGCGCCATCGCCGCGCGCATGCCGGTCATGCGGGCTGTCGCTGAAAAGGCGGCCAAGGGCGTGATGGTCATCGGCGTCTGCAACGGGTTTCAGATCCTGGTCGAGGCCGGCCTGCTGCCGGGTGCCTTGATGCGCAACAGTTCGCTGAAATTCGTTTGCCGGCAGGTAAAACTGCAGATCACCAACGCCAACACCATGTTCACTCGCGGCTATCAGCCGGGCCAGATCATCCGCTCGCCGGTGGCGCACCATGACGGCAACTATTTTGCCGACACAGAGACGCTCGCCCGCGTCGAAGGCGAAGGCCAGGTGGTGTTCCGCTATGCGGAAGGCACAAACCCCAACGGTTCGATCAACGACATTGCCGGCATCATCAACGACCAAGGCAATGTGCTCGGCCTGATGCCACATCCCGAAAACCTGATCGAAGCCGCCCATGGCGGCAGCGACGGCCGTGCACTCTTCGAAGGTGCGCTCGGTATCGCCGCTTGACGAGTTCAGCCGCGAATGCGGTAAAAATGACAAGGACATCAAGTCCATTGCTCTGGGGAGAGAGACGGTCATGAAACTCTATTCGCGGCCGTTGTCGCCCTACTCGTCGATCGTGCGCGCGCTGGCCTATATCAAGGACGTACCGCTCAAGATCATCGCGCCGCCGCCGGGTTTTCCGATCCCCGAGGAGTTTCGCGCCATCTCGCCGATGAACCGGATTCCGGTGCTGATCACCGGCTCGGGCGAAACCATTGTCGAATCGGTGGTCATCGCCGAATATCTCGAGGAACGGTTTCCGGAACCGGCGCTGCTGCCACCCGATTCCAAGGACCGCGCGCTGGTGCGCATGTTCGCCCGCATCACCGATCTCGACGTGCTGACGCCGACGATGAAGCTTTTCGAACTGCATTCCGTGCCGAAGCGCAACAATGCCGAGATCGACGCCCAATTCGCACGCCTGCACGACGGGTTGGCGGCGATCGAGGCGCGCATGGCGCAGGGCCCCTTCGCCCTCGGCAACGACATCAGCTTCGCCGATGCCTGGCTGACGCCGACCCGGTTCATCTTCAACAATTTCCGCGCCATGACGGGCCGCCAAGACCTGCTCGACGCCTATCCCAAATTCGATGCCTATGAGCAGATCGCGTCGCAGCATCCAGCCTTGTCGCGCGTATGGGGCGAGATGACCGACGGCCTGAAAATCTTTCTGTCCGAACTCGAGATGGGTGCCGCTTGATCAAGAGCAAGACGATCGTTCTCGTCGCCGCCGCAGGCCTTGTTCTGACATCGTGCCAATCGACCCCGAAAAGCACGCCTGTGCCCTCGGGCAAGAGTGCGTCACTGTTGGCCATGGAGCAGGTCGCAATCGCCGCCCACAAATGCTGGATCGCCAGCAAGGACCCGGCCTTCAGGCAATATCAGATGGCCAATGAGCTGAATTCCTTCAGCGGCACGCCGCGTTTCCTCTTGGTGCCGGCCAAGCACTATGGCGGAAAGCCATTGCTGGTCGTGCAGGCGCAAGGCAATTCGAGCCGCGTCGACGTGTTCGGACCGTTGATGAACGACCCGCTCGGCGCACGCATCGGTTCGGATATTGCGCGCTGGCAAGCCGGTAATCCGGCCTGCGCAGCGACCGCCTGACGATGGGCCGCTTCCTGCAGGTAGCGGGTCTGGCCATCGGTCTGGCCGGCCTTGTCCTGCAATTCTGCCTCACGATTCCAGCGTCGATGGAAGCCGGCCGCAGCCTGCTCGGCTCGATCGTGTTCTATTTCAGTTTCTTCACCATCCTGACCAACATCGGCGCGGTGCTGGTCCATACCTCGCTGCTGTCATCCAGCGGCTACGCGTGGCTACCCGCCTTCGCCGGCCCCCGGATGCGCGCTGGGGTCGCCGTGTCGATCGCCCTGGTCCTCATCGTCTACGCCACCGTTCTGGCGCGTCTGTGGCAGCCGCAGGGCCTGTTCCTGCTCTGCGATGTGCTGCTGCATTACGTGACGCCGGTTATCTTCGTGCTGTGGTGGCTGATATCAGGTGCCGACGGTAGAACGAGATGGAGCGACATTTCCTGGTGGGTACTCTATCCCATCGCCTACCTGGCCTATGCGCTGGCGAGGGCGCCGTTCGCCGGCGAGGTGCCCTACCCCTTCCTTGATGTTGCCAAGAACGGCGCAACCAGTGTCGCCATCGCTGCGCTGGCCATCACCGCGCTGTTTCTGGTGATATGCGTCGTTGCCGTTCTGGCCGATCGCGGCGTCGCGCGTCTCAGGACCAACAGCGTCCGGTAGGATCGGACCTATTCCCAGAAACGCCTGATACCTTCACGGTGGGCGTCGCAGCGCGAGATGCCGATATCCTTGAGCTGATCGTCGGTCATTTCCAGCAATGCCAGCCGGCTGCGCCGGCGTTCCAGCAAATGGTCTATCCATCGCGCCAGCGAACCGGCCACCCGCACCAGGCGGTTGACAAAGCCGCGACGACCCGACGGGCGGAGCGCCTGGCCTGCAAATGCTACTCTTGAAGGACGGATTGTCGCGATTGTATCCATTTTCTTTCTGCCAAAATTATTAATTGCACCCCCTTTTGGTGCGCGATTGATATGTATTGACTCAGATTTCGGTGCAATATAGAAAATTGTCACCATGACAAATTGGCTTCCAGATCTCACCGCCAGCACCGGACCGCTCTATCAACGCCTTGCGGACTCCATCGAAGCGGGCATCGACCAGGGCGTGATCGGTGCCGGAACAAAACTGCCGCCACAGCGCGACCTCGCCTACGACATCGGCGCCACCGTCGGCACGGTCGGCAGGGCCTACCAATTGCTGCGCGAGCGCGGGCTGGTGAGCGGCGAAGTGGGCCGTGGAACCTATGTGCTTGGCCAGCACGCCGACGGCGCGAAGCCGGAAGCGCCCGACGTCAGCGTGGAAGGCACCCGCACCGTCGATGCGCCGCAGGACAAGCTGCGTTTCGACAGCACGGCGGCACCCGATGTCGGCCAGGGCACCATTGTTGCCGATGTGCTGTCGCGCACCGCTCAGGATCATCCTCACGAGATTTCAAGCTATACGCGCGATTTTCCAACCCGCTGGTACGAAGCCGGCGCCCGCTGGCTGTCGCGCAACTCCTTGCGCCCAGCGGTCGACAGCATCGTTCCGACGCTCGGCACCCATGCCGCGGTGATGGCGGCGATCGCCGCACTCACCACGCCCGGCGACTACGTCGCCTTCGAACACCTCACCTATTCTCAGATTTCCCGCAGTGCCGGGTTGATCGGCCGGCGCACCGCGCTGGTGGCGTCGGACGACGAAGGTCTCGATCCCGAGGATTTCGAGCGCGTCTGCGCGCAAAAACATCCCAGGATGATCTTCCTGATGCCGACGGCCAAGAATCCGACACTGGTGACGCTGTCGGCGGCGCGCCGGGAGGCAATTGCGGGGATAGCGCGCGAATACAATGTTGTCCTGGTCGAGGATGACCTCTACGGCAACCTCACCGATGACCCGACACCGCTGCTTGCCGAATTCGCGCCCGAACGCACCATCGTCGCCAGCGGCCTGTCGAAATCGGTGGCGGCCGGCGTGCGCGGCGGCTGGCTCTCCTGCCCGCCCGCCTATCGCCACCGTATCCGTGTCGCCCACAAGATGATGACCGGCGGCATGCCCTTCCTGCTGGCGGAGGTGAATGCCCGCCTGGTGCTCTCTGGTCAGGCCGGCGAAATCCGCAAGCGCAGCATCGCTGAAATCAGCGCCCGCATCGCGATCGTGCGCGAGACGCTGGCCGGCTTCGCGTTCAAGTCACACGACAAGGTGCCCTTTGTCTGGCTGACTTTGCCCGATCCGTGGCTTTCCGGCACATTCAAGAATGCCTGCCTCGAACACGGCGTGCTGATCGACGACGAAGACGAGTTCAAGGCTGGCCGCTCCGAACAGGTCTTTCACGGCGTCCGCTTCGGCGTTTCGCAGCCGAGGCAGCGCGGCGATGTCGCCAACGGCGTTTCGGTCCTGCGTCGGCTTCTCGATGAGGGCCGTGCCGGCTACGACAGCTTCTCCTGAGAGCGCTGGGCCCGGATCAGCCTTCGGCCTTGAAGTTGCTGGCTTCCTCCTTGGCCTTGTCCTTGCCGTGCTTTTCGGCCAGTTCCTTGGCCTGCCCGGGTGAAACGTCGGTGGTCTCCGCGATACGCATGGCCTCCTTGTCCGAGAGGCGGTTGTCTTTCTTGCCTTGCCTGGTAGCCATGGTCCGATCTCCTGAATGGTCGGAGACGTAACGGCCGGGACATCATAGCGTTCCGCATTCGGCTTTGCCTTCCTCGTGCGGTCTCGCCCCGAAGATGGCCCGATGGGCGCCCGGAAAGACCCTGGTGCGGGCCTGCCCTGGTCTTCACCTTGTTGCTTTCTGTCTTTTTCCTCGGTCGACGGGTGTATCGGCCGCAAAGCTTGCGATAAGAGGAGACTCAAAATCCCCGCTTCCATGGACATTAATCGCCGCCCATGACCATTTCCAATTCCGTGCCGATCACCCCCGAGCTCATCGCCGCCCACGGGCTGAAGCCCGACGAGTATCAGCGCATCCTCGATCTCGTCGGACGCGAACCCAGCTTCACCGAACTCGGCATCTTCTCGGCGATGTGGAACGAGCACTGCTCCTACAAATCCTCGAAGAAGTGGCTGCGCACGCTGCCGACCACCGGGCCCCAGGTCATCCAGGGACCGGGCGAGAATGCCGGCGTCGTCGATATCGGCGATGGCGACTGCGTCGTCTTCAAGATGGAAAGCCACAACCACCCTTCCTTCATCGAGCCCTACCAGGGCGCGGCGACCGGCGTCGGCGGCATTCTGCGTGACGTCTTCACCATGGGCGCGCGGCCGATCGCGGCGATGAACGCGCTGCGCTTTGGCGCCCCCGACCACCCCAAGACCAGGCATCTCGTCGCCGGCGTGGTGTCGGGCGTCGGCGGCTACGGCAATTCCTTCGGCGTGCCGACGGTCGGCGGCGAGGTCAATTTCGATGCCCGCTACAACGGCAACATCCTGGTCAACGCCTTTGCCGCCGGTCTCGCCAAGACCAACGCCATCTTCCTCTCGGAAGCCAAGGGCGTCGGCCTGCCGGTCGTCTATCTCGGCGCCAAGACCGGCCGCGACGGCGTCGGCGGCGCCACCATGGCCTCGGCAGAGTTCGACGACAAGATCGACGAGAAGCGCCCGACCGTGCAGGTCGGCGATCCCTTCACCGAAAAATGCCTGCTGGAGGCCTGCCTCGAACTGATGGCCTCGGGTGCCGTCATCGCCATCCAGGACATGGGCGCGGCCGGCCTCACCTGTTCGGCGGTCGAGATGGGCGCCAAGGGCGACCTCGGCATCGAGCTCGACCTCGACAAGGTGCCGGTGCGCGAAGAGCGCATGAGCGCCTATGAGATGATGCTGTCGGAAAGCCAGGAGCGCATGCTGATGGTGCTGCGCCCCGAGAAGGAAAAGGAAGCCGAGGCGATCTTCCACAAATGGGGCCTCGACTTCGCCATCGTCGGCAAGACCACCGATGACCTGCGCTTCCGCGTCCTGCATCAAGGCGACCAGGTCGCCGACCTGCCGATCAAGGATCTCGGCGACAAGGCGCCGGAATATGACCGGCCATGGATCGAGCCGAAGAAGCCGGCGCCGCTTGCCGCCAATGACGTTCCGCAGGCCGATGTTGCGGACACGCTGCTGAAACTGCTCGGCGGCCCGGACCTGTCCTCGCGCCGCTGGGTGTGGGAGCAGTACGACACGCTGATCCAGGGCAATTCGCTGCAGCTCCCGGGCGGCGATGCCGGCGTGGTGCGGGTGGAAGGCCATGCGACCAAGGCGCTTGCCTTCTCGTCCGACGTGACGCCGCGCTATTGCGAGGCCGATCCCTATGAGGGCGGCAAGCAGGCGGTTGCCGAATGCTGGCGAAACCTGACCGCCACCGGCGCGGTGCCGCTGGCGGCCACCGACAACCTCAATTTCGGCAACCCGGAGCGGCCCGAGATCATGGGCCAGCTGGTCGGGGCGGTGAAGGGCATCGGCGATGCCTGTCGCGCGCTCGGCTTTCCGATCGTGTCCGGCAATGTCTCGCTCTACAACGAGACCAACGGCCAGGGTATCCTGCCGACACCGACCATTGGCGGCGTCGGCCTGATATCAGACTGGTCGAAGATGGTGCGGATCGGCTTTGCCGCGCAGGGCCAGATGATCCTGCTGGTCGGCGCCCCCGCCGCCTGGGGAACGCATCTTGGCCAGTCGGTCTATCTCAGAGACATCCATGGCCGCACGGACGGTCCGCCGCCGCCGGTCGACCTCGCTCATGAGAAGCGCGTCGGCGACCACGTGCGTTCGTTGATCGCGTCCGGCATCGTCACCGCGGCGCATGACGTTTCCGATGGCGGCATCGCCGTGGCGCTAGCCGAAATGGCGATGGCGTCCGGCATCGGCGCGACCGTTCCCGGCCTTGTCGGGACGGATCCGATCCCGGTCTGGTTCGGCGAGGACCAGGGCCGCTATCTCCTGACGCTGTCGATCGACCCGCATGGCGAGGAATGGGACGCCATCCGCAAGCAGCAGGGCGAACTCGGCATCTTCGCGCCGTGGATCGGCTCGACCGGCGGCGACGCGTTGAAGCTTGGCGATGGCAGGGCAATCCCTGTCAGCGACCTGACCGCCGTCCACGAAGGCTGGTTCCCGCGCTTCATGGACCAGGCCAGTTGAGCACACTGGCTGCCCGGGCGCTGCTCGCAGTCGTCTTCTGGCCGTCGCTGTTCTTCTTCTGGTTTCTCGGGCCGTTCGTCTTCTTCCTGCTGTCGACGACATCGAGCGAGGTTTGCACCAGGCTGGAAACGCGCGCCGAGTTCCTTGGCGCGGCCAATGGCACGCTTCCGATGCTGGCCCTGCAGACCCTCCTCTATGCGGTTCCGATCGCCTGCCTGGTGCTCTGGAGCCGGCTTTTGCCGGATCCGGCCCGGACGAGGCACATCGTCACCTGCATCAAGCTTTTCGCCGTCGCGGCAGTCCTCGGAGCCCTGTGGGAGTATGGCTCTTCGCTGGCCTGCGATGGTTACGGCCAACCGTTTTTCTCGCCCGCCTGGAAAATGACCAGCTATTTGCCGATCGCCAATCTGGCGGTCAACCTCCCCCTCTACGTGCTGGTCTTCAGCCTCGGCCGCGCCTTCTCGATGCGCGAAGACGACCCTGCGGCCGATGCGAACCGTCCGGACGAGAACGCGGCCTAGGTGACAATCGCGCCAGTGCCGGACGGAACGGCTTCAATCCCGGCCGGAAAGGCTTTAGGTTTACCCCGACTCTCATCGCACGGGCGCGTTGCCGCCCGCCCGAAACAGGAATTCTGCAATGGCAATGGACGCCCGCGACATAGAAAAACTGATCAAGGACGGCATACCGGATGCCCGCGTGACGATCCGCGACCTCGCCGGCGATGGCGACCACTACGCGGCGGAAGTCGTCGCCGAGAGCTTTCGCGGAAAAAGCCGCGTCCAGCAGCACCAGATGGTCTATGACGCGCTGAAGGGCAATATGGGCGGCGTGCTGCACGCGCTTGCCCTGCAGACCAGCGTCCCCG
Source organism: Mesorhizobium loti (assembly GCF_013170705.1). NCBI lineage: Bacteria > Pseudomonadati > Pseudomonadota > Alphaproteobacteria > Hyphomicrobiales > Phyllobacteriaceae > Mesorhizobium > Mesorhizobium loti. Next base: position 4,925,218 of record NZ_CP033334.1, read on the forward strand.
ACTGAGGGCAGTTCCAGCCCATACCCGCTTGGCCCAATACCGCCCATCCTTTGCGCCATTTCGGCCATGGCGCGGCTAATGTCTTGTTTCGGGCAACCTATGGGTTTATTTGAAAGACATGCTTCGAGCCTGACTCCCACAGGCGTGAAAGGATGTTCCATGAGCGGTATCAACGACTACATCGACAATGAAGTGAAGGGCAACGACGTCGTCCTTTTCATGAAGGGCACGCCCGGTTTTCCGCAATGCGGTTTCTCCGGCCAGGTTGTCCAGATCCTCGACTATATCGGCGCCGACTACAAAGGCGTGAATGTCTTGGACTCGGCTGAACTGCGCCAAGGCATCAAGGACTACTCCAACTGGCCGACGATCCCGCAGCTCTACGTCAAGGGCGAATTCGTCGGCGGCTGCGATATTATCCGCGAGATGTTCCAGGCCGGCGAGTTGCAGACCTTCCTGGTCGAAAAGGGCGTGAGCGTCAAAGGCGCCGCCTGATTTCGGTTTCAGGTCCGTCGCAGCGACCGCGCTGAGTATCGGGTAGCCCCGCCTCGGCAATTTTTATGTCCCGATATCGGGACCAAGACGAGCCAATGCGCCGGCCCGCCGGCGCATTTTTGTTTTAGAGCGTTTCACCGTTTCATGGAAACGGCGAACCGCTCTAAATCTCTGTTTTGACGCAATTCCCAAGGGCAAGCGCTACGCGCTTGTCCCGGGAAAACCGCCCACACTTTTCCTGGAATTGCTCTAGAAGATCGGACTTGCCGTGGATCAGCAATCATCAGCGCCGCAATCGGCAAGCAAACTGCCTATTCCGCGCTGGGAGTTCATTGCGCTGTGCGCGGCGCTGATGGCGCTGAATTCCCTGGCCATCGACATCATGCTGCCGGCGCTGCAGCAGATCGGCGCCTCGCTCGGCGTCGAGAATGAAAACCACCGGCAATATGTGGTCACCGCCTACATTCTGGGTTTTGGTGGCGGCCAGCTGTTCTTCGGACCGATATCGGATCGTTTCGGCCGCCGCTCGCCGCTTGTCGCGGGTCTGATCATCTATGTGGCGGCAGCGGCCGCCGCGGCCATCGCGCCGAGCTTTGAAACGCTGCTGATATGTCGTGCCGTGCAAGGCATTGGCGCGGCCGCCACGCGCGTCATCGCGGTCTCGATCGTGCGCGATACATTCGACGGCCGGCGCATGGCCGAAGTCATGTCGCTGATCTTCATGGTGTTCATGGCGATACCGGTCATCGCGCCCGGCATCGGCCAGGTCATCATGCTGTTCGCGACCTGGCACTACATCTTCGTTACCATGGCCGTCGGCGCGCTGATCGTGTCGGCGTGGTCGCTGGTGCGGCTGCCTGAAACGCTGCACCCCGAATATCGCCGGTCCCTGACGTTCTCCTCCGTCGTCGGCGGATTCCGCATCGTGCTCACCAATCGCATCGCGCTCTGCTACGCCTTTGCCAGCACCTTCGTCTTCGCTGCCATGTTCGGCTTCATCGCCTCGGCACAGCAGATCTATGTCGACATCTTCCATGTCGGCGAGATGTTCCCGGTCATCTTCGCCGGGGTCGCGGGCGTGCTCGCCTTCTCCAATTTTCTGAATTCGCGCCTTGTCGGCCGTATCGGCATGCGCCGGCTGTCGCAAAGCGCGCTGCTTTTGTTTCTGGTCATCAGCCTGGTCTGGCTGGTCGTTTCGCTGGAAATCAAGATGCCGCTCTGGCTGTTCGTCACCTTCTTTGCCAGCGCCATGCTTCCCTTCGGCGCGCTCGGTGCCAATTTCAACGCCTTGGCCATGGAGCCGCTCGGCCAACTGGCCGGCACCGCGTCGTCCATCCTGGGTTTCATGCAGACGTTCCTCGGCGGCATTCTCGGCACGCTGATCGGCCAGGCGTTCAACGGCACGGTGACGCCGCTTGCCGCCGGCTTCTGCAGCGTCTCGGTCGCGGCGCTGCTGATGATCCTCATCGCCGAGCGCGGCAAGATGTTCCAGCCGCACAACCCACCCGTTTCAGGGCATATAACCGACCTGCACTAGATCTTGCCGTCCGCCGCAGGAGTTAAGCCTGCTCAGCCCACAGCTCGCGACGCAGTTCACGCCAGCTCTCCTTGTCGGGAGCGACCAGCAGGCCGCCGCCGACATGCGACGGCAGGTAAGGGCTGCCGTCGAAGCGCGCGGCATGGCCGCCGGCTTCGGCATGGATCAGCGCACCGGCGAGATGATCCCACGGCATCAGCTTGTTGTAGACGACGAAATGGCCGTGACCGCTGGCCAGCAAGCGGTATTCATGGGCGGCGCAGCGGTAGTTGAACTGCGACAGCGTCTTGGTCTGGTTGCAGGCCAGCCGCGTGCGGTCCGGCTCGGCCATGTATTGCCATGAGACCGCGCCGGTCATCTCCGAGATCGGCGCACTCGCGGCAACCCGCACCCGCTCGAGCGTGCCGTGGGCATGGCGGATATGGCTGCCGGCGCCCTTGGCGCCGATCAGCCAGTCCTTGCCGACCGGATCGTGGATGATGCCGGCGACTGTTTCGCCCTGGACCACGACGGCAAGCATGACACCAAACAGCGGCACCCCTGAGGCGAAATTGAAGGTGCCGTCAACCGGGTCTATGACGAAGGCCAGATCGGCATCACCCAGACCGTCGAGCAGCGCCGGGTCGTCGGAACAGGCTTCCTCGCCGACAACCATGGCCGAGGGATAACGCTGGCGCAGCCTGACGGTGATCAGCCGCTCGGCGTTGACGTCCGCTTCCGTCACCAGGTCGGCGGCGGAGGTCTTCTGTCTGATGTCGCCACCGCCCAGCCGGCGAAAGCGGGGCATGATTTCGGTGTCGGCCGCCTCGGCCAGCAGGCTGGCCAGCCAGTCGATCTCGTTGTCGTCAAATGTCATCGGAAGTGTCTTGTCCTGTGATGAGGGTTTGGTTCAGGGCGGCAAAATCGAACAGTTTCCTGTCGAGCAAATGTGACGGCCTGGTGTTGGACAGCGCACGGATCATCGTGTCCTTGCGGCCGGGCATGCGTTTTTCGATGTCATCCAGCATCGCCTTCATGGCGTTGCGCTGGAGGCCTTCCTGGCTGCCGCAAAGGTCGCAAGGGATAATCGGGAACCGCATCGCCGCGGCGAATTTTTCGAGATCGATCTCGGCGCTGTAGCTCAGCGGCCGCAGCACCATGACGTCGCCTTCGTCATTGAGCAGTTTTGGCGGCATGGCGGCGAGGCGGCCGCCATGGAACAGGTTCATGAAGAAGGTCTCTAGAATGTCCTCGCGGTGATGGCCGAGCACCAGCGCCGAACAGCCCTCTTCCCGCGCGACGCGGTAGAGATGGCCGCGCCGCAGCCGCGAGCAGAGCGAGCAATAGGTACTTCCCTGCGGCAGCTTGTCGGTGACGACCGAATAGGTGTCCTGGTACTCGATGCGGTGCGCAATGCCATTGGCGTTGAGGTAGTCCGGCAGGATGTGCTTGGGAAAGTTCGGCTGGCCCTGGTCGAGATTGCAGGCCAGCAAATCGACCGGCAGCAGCCCGCGCCATTTGAGATCGAGCAAGATAGCGAGCAGGCCGTAGGAATCCTTGCCGCCCGACAGCGCGACCAGCCAGCGCTGGCCCGGCTCCACCATCGAAAAATCCTCGATCGCCTGGCGAGTCAGCCGCAGCAGCCGCTTGCGCAATTTGTTGAACTCGACCGAGGATGGCACATCGGCGAACAGCGGGTGGGAGCCGCCTTCGGCAACAGGTTCAAGCGTCTCGATGTCTGGCAGCATATTCATGGCGCGGCGGCCCCGGAGATGTGACTTCCGCCCGGATTAGCGCATCGGCCGGAAAATCGAAACGGCAAAGCGGATGCGCCAAACAAAAAGGCCGCCTCGAGGGCGGCCTTTCCGATATCGCAGAAAAGCGTTCGCTTAGCGCGAATAGAATTCGACGACCAGGTTCGGCTCCATCTGGACCGCGAACGGAACGTCCGCAAGGCCGGGAATACGTGAGAAGGTCGCGACCATCTTATTGTGATCGGCTTCGATGTAGTCCGGAACGTCACGCTCGGCGAGGCCGACCGATTCCAGGACGATGACCAGCTGCTTCGACTTCTCGCGCACTTCGACGACGTCGCCCGGCTTGCAGCGGTACGAGCCGATGTTGACGCGCTTGCCGTTGACGTTGATGTGGCCGTGGTTGACGAACTGACGGGCAGCAAAAATGGTCGGCACGAACTTGGCGCGGTAGACGACCGCGTCGAGACGCGATTCGAGCAGGCCGATCAGGTTCTCCGAGGTGTCGCCCTTGCGGCGGTCGGCCTCTTCATAGACCTTGCGGAACTGCTTTTCCGAAACGTCGCCATAGTGACCCTTCAGCTTCTGCTTGGCGCGCAGCTGCAGGCCGAAGTCGGAAAGCTTGCCCTTGCGGCGCTGGCCATGCTGGCCCGGGCCGTATTCACGCTTGTTGACCGGGGACTTCGGGCGGCCCCAGATGTTTTCGCCGAGACGGCGGTCGATCTTGTATTTCGCGGATTCGCGCTTGCTCATCGCATTCCCTTTTCAAAACAACACACCCGGCACCTCATGGCCCGGGTGAAGGAAACGCGCCCTCCTCTGGCCTCCGTTTTCGAGACCTGACAGGGTTTTCCCACGCAACGCGGCGGAAAACCCACGGGACACGTCAGTTCAAACAAAACCAGAAACAACCAAGGCAACCGGTCTTGCGCATATAAAACAAACACCAGACATCGCTGCCCGGCGTTGGCGGCTGGTTAAACCGAGATTTAACCGGTGTCAAGCTTGTGAGTGGCGCGGCGCAACGCAACCCTATAGCGTTCCCGGCGTTATGCGATGCCGGATGTGGGCGGGAAGTTTGCGCCAACGGCACCAGGAAGGGATCTGGAGCTAGAGGAGTCCAATTAGCATGAAGAAGTTCTTCCTTACCCTGGCCGGTGCCGCGGTACTGGCCGGATCGATGGCGGTTGCGCCGGAACCGGCGATGGCGCGCCATTGGCAGGGCCACAAACAGGTCTGCCGCGTCATCGTCAAGAAGCGGGTGGTGTGGCGGCACGGCCATCGCAAGGTGATCGTACAGAAGGTGCGGCGTTGCCACCGCTGGTAAGGCGAACAGTCCAGCAATCTCCGAGGGCCAGCGAACTGTCGCTGGCCCTTTTCATTCAATGAGTGCGGAGCCCGGCTCTAAGCCCTCAGTCCTTGGATTTTTTCTCCGGCAGACCTTTGCGCTTCGTCTCGGCGAATTCCTCGAGTTGTTGTTCGCTCATCGATTCGTACATTTCGCGTGAGGCGCCTTTGAGTTCGCTCTTTTTGGTCTCCCCGCGCTTGGCGGAGAGCGCGGCGCCGGCGGCTTTCTGCTGGGCTTTCGAGGTGGCAGGCATGGCGGTTTCTCCTCTTCTGTCAGAAGAAACGCCGCGCTTGTGCGGCAGTTCCAGCGCCAGTGGTCCAGTTCCTCGCCGGGATCAATTCGCAGCCTTTCCGTGTCCGGAACTCCAGTGTAGGACGGCTGGATGAAGTCTCTGACAGACCCCTCACAAGCTCTCTCCTCCGGCCTGACGAAAATCCGCACCGAATTCCACGTGCCGGATGGATTTCCGGCTGAGGTCATGGCCGCTGCGGAGGCGGCGGCCCGACGTGTGCCGAACCAGCATGCCGATCGAACGGACATGCCCTTCGTTACGCTCGATCCGGCAACCTCCACCGACCTTGACCAGGCGTTCTCGATCGAGGCGAGCGGCAGCGATCTTCTGCTGCGCTATGCCATTGCCGACGTGGCCTGGTTCGTCGAGGACGGTGACGCGATCGACCTCGAAGCCTGGACGCGGGGCGAGACATTTTACTTGCCGGACGGCAAGGCCGGACTCTACCCGCCGGCACTTGCCGAGGGTGCGGCGAGCCTGTTGCCGGATGGACCGCGTCCTGCTGTCATCTTCACCGTCCGGGTCGCCGAAGACGGCGCGGCGAAGTTGGACGGCGCGGAGCGGGCAATCATTCGAAGCCGTGCGAAGCTCGCCTATGACAGCGTCAAGGCTTCCGACGTTCCGGCCGGCTTCGCTGAAATGGCGCGGCGCATGGCGATGAACGAAAAACGTCGTGGCGCGTCACGCGTCGACCCACCCGAGCAGGAGGTTGAAAGGCTCGCCGATGGCACATTCCGGCTGTCCTTCAGACCGCTCCTGCAATCCGAACAGGACAATGCCGCGCTTTCGCTGGCTGCCAACATAGCGATCGCCGACGCCATGTTTGCGCACAAGACCGGGCTGTTCCGCGTGATGTCCGGGCCGGACGCGTCCAAGGTGCAGAGACTTCGCAACGCGGCGCAGGCGCTCGACCTGTCCTGGCCCGCCTCAACCAGCCTGCGCGACTACCAGCGCACGCTCGATCCGGCTGACCCGAAACAGGCTGCGTTGATGCTGGAAATCCGCCGCGCAGGCAACGGCGCGTCCTACCAGCCCTACCAGGAAGGTGTCGTTCCCTGGCATGAGGCGATGGCCGCGACCTATGCTCACGCCACCGCGCCGCTCAGGCGGCTGGCCGACCGCTATGTCGTGCGCTGCGCGCTGGCAATCGCCAACGGCCAGCCTGTGCCGCAGCCAGTCACCGATGCGTTCACCAAATTGCCGAAGGTGATGGGGCGTGCGGATAGCCGCGCTTCCCAGATCAACCATGCGGCCATCGACCTTGCCGAGGCGGTCATGCTCAGGGGACGCGAGGGGGAAACGTTCAAAGCCGTAGTCACCGACTTCGTCGACCATGGCGTACGCGTTCAGCTTGCCGACATGCCAGTCGTTGCCACGGTGAAGGCCACCGGGATCAGACAGGGCGACAGCCTGACGCTAAGGCTGGCCTCGGCCGATCCGGATCAACGCAGCATCGTCTTCGAGCCTGTTTAAGCGGCGGACGTTTCCACCACCAGTCCAAAGCCCTGCATCAGCCGGCTGACGGCAAAATCGGCCTTGCCCGAGGTGAAGACCGCGATATCGGGTTCGCCTTGCGGCAGCGCCCCATCGACGGGCGGCAGCAGTGAAAGCGCCCGCCGGGCGATCGCTTCGGCGGGATCGATCCAGTCGACCGGCCAGGGCGCCGTCTTGCGCATGCGATTGACCAGGAACGGATAATGCGTGCAGGCGAGTACGACGATGTCGGTCCGCATACCGTCACGCTCGATGAAGCAAGGCGCGATCTCGGCCCGCACGGCCTCCTCGTCGACAAAGCCCTCGCGCATATAGACTTCCGCAAGACCCGCCAGCCTGTCGCTGCCAACCAGGCGGACATGGCATTTCTGCGCCCACTTGCTGATCAGGTCACGTGTGTATTGCCGCTTCACCGTGCCGGGCGTCGCCAGCACCGAGACCAGGCCCGAGCGGGTACGTTCCGCCGCCGGCTTGACCGCCGGCACGGTGCCGACGAAGGGATGGCCGGGAAAGGCATCGCGCAAGGCGTCGATCACCAGTGTCGAGGCGGTGTTGCAGGCGATGACGGAAATCGCCGGCGTGAACCTGTCGAGCAGTTTGCCGAAGAGATCGAGTATGTGGGTGCGCAACGCCGGTTCTTCCCAGGCGCCGAAGGGAAAGGCGGCGTCGTCCGCGACATAGATGAAGCGCCGGTCTGGCATCAGCACACGTGCCTCGCGCAAAACGGTCAGCCCGCCGACGCCGGAATCGAACATCAGGATCGGCAGGTCAGTCATTGTCGGTTCCCTTGCCGCCCAGCGGCGGTGCGTCCTCATCGTCACCGGCAGGCCGGTGCGCCGGGTGATCGGCTTCTGCCTTGCCGGCGCGCGCGGCGGCCGGAAGCCGCCTGGGATCATCGCCCGGCGAACCATCGCCGCGCGGCATCGCCGGCGAGAACCTGTCGAGGGACGAGATGATGCCGCGCAGCACCTTGAGCTCCGGCTCGGCAAAGCCGGCACGCGTCAGCACGGCACGCAGATTGTCGACCATTTTCGGCTTCTTCGGCGCTGGCCGGAAATAGCCGCGCGCTTCCAATGCGCCTTCGAGATAGGCAAACAGGCCGTGCAATTCTTCCTTGCTGGCCGGTTTCATCTCCGGCCCGGTGAAGTTGGTCTTGGTCTCGTCCTCCAGGCCTGACTTCATCCACTCATAGGACATCAGCAGCGCGGCCTGGGCGATGTTGAGCGAGGAGAAATCGGGATCGACGGGAAAGGTGACGATCTCGTCGGCAAGCCCGACTTCGTCATTGTAGAGACCGAAGCGCTCGCGGCCGAACAGGATGCCAGTGCGCTGCCCCATACCGTGGCGGGCGCGGAGCACCCTGCCCGCTTCCACGGGGCCGCGCACGGCCTTGAAGCCGTCGCGCTGCCTGGCGGTGGTGGCGAAAACGAAATTCAAATCGGCAAGCGCCGAGGCCAGGTCGTCGAACACTTTCACGGCGTCTATGACATGGTCGGCGCGGCTGGCGGCGGCGCGCGCCTTCTCGCTCGGCCAGCCGTCGCGCGGATTGACAAGGCGCAGTTCGACGAGGCCGAAATTGGCCATGGCGCGGGCAACCATGCCGATGTTCTCGCCAAGCTGCGGCTCGACCAGGATGATCGCCGGGCCGGCGGGTGGGATGTTATCGGGATCTTGGGTGACGGGCATGATTGTCAAAGAACTGCTGTTTGCGGCATTTCAGCGTCCCCTGCCATATTCGGCCGCGAAAATGAAGCATTCGCAAATGACGGCGGCCATTGCCTCGCATTCGTGACCGATCGCCGTTTGCGCGGCCAAAAACCCTTTGATATACGGGCGGCATCTCCCGGCCGAACGCCACGCGGGCAAGGCCGTCCCATATCCCAGCAACGAGGCATTCTTTCCATGGCGAAGATCAAGGTGGCGAACCCGGTCGTCGAACTCGACGGCGACGAGATGACCCGCATCATCTGGCAGTTCATCAAGGACAAGCTGATCCACCCTTATCTCGACCTGAAGCTTGAATATTACGACCTCGGTATCGAGCATCGCGACGCCACCAACGACCAGGTGACCATCGATTCGGCCAACGCCATCAAGAAATACGGCGTCGGTGTGAAGTGCGCGACGATCACCCCCGACGAACAGCGCGTCGAGGAATTCAAGCTGAAGAAGATGTGGAAGTCGCCGAACGGCACCATCCGCAACATCCTCGGCGGCACCATCTTCCGCGAGCCGATCATCATGAAGAACGTGCCGCGCCTGGTGCCCGGCTGGACCAAGCCGATCATCGTCGGCCGTCACGCCTTCGGCGACCAGTATCGCGCCACCGATTTCCGCTTCCCCGGCAAGGGCAAGCTGACGATCAAGTTCGTCGGCGAGGACGGCCAGGTGATCGAGCACGACGTGTTCGACGCGCCCGGCGCCGGTGTCGCCATGGCCATGTACAATCTCGACGAGTCGATCCGCGAATTCGCCCGCGCCTCGCTGAATTACGGCCTGCTGCGCAACTATCCGGTCTATCTCTCGACCAAGAACACCATCCTCAAGGCCTATGACGGCCGCTTCAAGGACATCTTCCAGGAGGTCTACGAGGCTGAATTCGAGGCAGAGTTCAACTCGAAGAAGCTGTGGTACGAGCACCGGCTGATCGACGACATGGTGGCCTCCAGCCTGAAATGGTCGGGCGGCTATGTCTGGGCCTGCAAGAACTATGACGGCGACGTGCAATCCGACACGGTGGCGCAAGGCTTCGGCTCGCTCGGCCTGATGACCTCGGTGCTGATGACGCCGGACGGCAAGACGGTGGAGGCGGAAGCCGCGCACGGCACCGTCACCCGCCACTATCGCCAGCACCAGAAGGGCGAGGAAACCTCGACCAATTCGATCGCCTCGATCTTCGCCTGGACGCGCGGCCTCGCGCACCGCGCCAAGCTCGACGACAATGCCGAGTTGAAACGGTTCGCCGAGACGCTGGAGAAGGTCTGCATCCAGACCGTCGAGAGCGGCTTCATGACCAAGGACCTGTCGCTGTTGATCGGCCCGGACCAGCCCTGGCTCTCGACCACCGGCTTCCTCGACAAGATCGACGAGAATTTGCAGAAAGCGATGGCGTAAGTACTCGCAGCTCCACATGCCGAAGGCTCCGAAAGGAGCCTTCGTCTTTTTGGGCCGATGAAGCAACGAAGGGCCGGCAGCATGACCAAGCCAATCCTCTACGGAGCGGACTACAGCGTTTACGTGCGCATCGCGCGGATGACGCTGGAGGAGAAAGGCGTCGGCTACGAACTCATTCCGCTCGACATCTTCGCAGCCGAAGGCATCCCGTCCTGGTATCTCGAACATCACCCGTTCGGCCGCATCCCGGCCTTCGAGCATGACGGGTTTCGGCTCTTCGAGACGAATGCCATCGCGCGCTATGTCGACGAGGCTTTCGACGGCCCGGCGCTGCGGCCCGCCGATCCGCGCGGCCGCGCCAGGATGGCGCAGATGACAGGCATGCTCGACGCCTATGGCTACCGCGCAATGGTCTGGGACGTCGCCGTCGAGCGGCTGGAAAAGGCGGAGCCGGATGAGAGCCTGATCGCCGATGGCCTGAGCCAGGCGGAAACGGTCCTCAGAGTGCTCACCGCACTCAAGGTTCCCGGACCGTGGCTGCTCGGCGATCAGGTGACGCTGGCCGACCTGCATGCGGCGCCGATCATCGCCTATTTCCTGAAGGCTGCCGACGGGCAAAAGCTGATGGCCGGGTTTGCCGAGATTCAGGCGTGGTGGGATCGGATCACTGACAGACAGGCCTTTGGCGTGACCGAAAAGGCCGATTGAGAGCCGGTGGCCGGGCTAAAACCCTATCTCGGGCCTTGTGACCATCAGCCAGAGAATGGCAAGCACGGCGGCGAAAGCCGGGAAGCCGCAAGCAAACCAGATGCGAAACAGGCGCTTCTCTTCGGCGGGCAGTGCCACGTTTTCGATGGCCGCCTGCCGCGCCAGATTCCGAATCCGAATCTGAATCCAGACCACCGGCAGCCAGAACAGACCGGTCACGACATAAAGCAGCAAGGACAGCACAATCCAGCCTTCGGAGAGCGGCCAGCCAACCGCTTGCGCCAGCAACACGCCCGTGATTGGCTGCACGATGACGGCGGTCGCCGTAAAAATGGTGTCGGCGATGACGACAGTACCCGCGACATGGGCGACGATATCGGCGCGGCCGCTGCGTTGCGCCATCAGCATGAAGAAGGCGATGCCGGCACCGGTGCCGAACAGAACCGTGCCGCCGATGACATGCGCCCAGCGCAATATGTCAGCCCAGAGGCTCATCGCTCGTCCAGCACCGCGAGCGCCACCAGCACCAGGCAAAGCCCGGGTATCGTCTTGACCAGCGGACCCAGTGGATCAAGCCATAGACTTGGAACAAAAAGCGTCGCCCCCGCCAGATAGGAGAGTGTGATCGCAATCATCGCCAGCAGCGCGGGCTTGGCGAAAGGCCGGACCAGAACCGCCGCGCCAACGACGATATCCGCGGCGCTGCCGACCAGAACGCAAATATGCGCGAAATCCACCGACACACCGCGTGAGGCGAGAATGTCCGCGGCCTGATCTTGCCGGATCATGCCAACGATGCCCGAAACGAGCCAGAACAGAGACAGGCAAGCGAAGATAACAGGCTTCGCCAGCCAAAGGCGCGCGAACCATCGTTCCTGAGCATGTGCCGGCATATCGGCCAGCGTTGCCTCCAGCGGCTGAAGCGGATGGTCGCAAACGGCATTCCAGGACCGGGCATTGCCTGTGATGCCGTCCGCCAGCGCGGCAAGTGCCGAGCTGCGTAGAGGAGAGCGCCAACCAAGGACGCCAACGGCATCGGCAACGACACTGGCGAACCGGCCAAGGATGGCCGGCATCGGCATGACCCGTGCTTGCGGCAGACCAAGCCATGCGCGAAAGGACAGCAGAACATCGGAGAGAGATCTGGCATTGCCCTCGACGAGATCGATGGCAAGTCGGGGTGGCAGCGATCCGGCGACCGCGCGCGACACCGCTTCGGCAACATCGGCGACCGATACAGTCTGGATCGGTTGGCGCGGCATGACGGCCGGAATAAAACCAGGGAATGCCGCAAGGGCACGCAGAAGCGCCGTGCCGCCATAGGCGGCGGGCGCGATCACAAGGCCCGGCCGCAGAATGGTCCACTCCAGGGATGAGCTTGCGACGGCTTTGTCGCCTTGCGCCTTGGTGCTGAAGAAAGGATTTGGCGAAGCGAGATCGGCGCCGATCGCGGATATCTGCGCAAAGCGATGCACACCGGCCTGTTCGCAAGCCGCGACAAGTGCCACCACCGAGCCCCGGTGAACGGCGTCCAGACGGTCGCGCGGGCCGTCCTGCAAGGCGCCCGCGGCGTTGACAACCGCGTCCATGCCCGCAACCACCGGCAGCCAGTCTTCAGCGGCGAGCAGTTTCGACATGTCCGCCGCGATCCAGCGAACCGCCGGCCGGCGCCGCCCGGCATCCCCGACTTCGCGACCGAGACCGGTCACCTGATGACCGTCGCGAAGCAAACGGCCAATGACGGCGTCCCCGATCAAACCATAGCCGCCGAGGACGAGTATTTTCATGTCGCGGCTTTCAGGCGGCTTCGAGTGCCGCCCTGACCGCCGCAATCGCATCATTGGCCTTCGAGGCGTCAGGGCCACCGGCCTGGGCCATGTCGGGCCGGCCGCCACCGCCCTGCCCGCCCAAGGCGGCGGAGGCGACGCGCACCAGGTCGACAGCGCTGAAGCGGCCGACGAGATCGTCGGTGACGGCAACTACGACGCTTGCCTTGTTATCCTCACCGGCACCCACGAAGACGACGACGCCGGAGCCGAGCGAGGTCTTGCCGGCATCGGCCAGCGGCTTCAGGTCCTTCGGCGAGACGCCGGAGACGGCCTTGCCGAGGAAGCCGATGCCCGCGACCGTCTCGTTCTCCGAGGGCGCGCCGGCCGCGGCACCGCCGCCCAGCGCCAGTTTCTTGCGCGCTTCGGTGAGGTCCTTCTCGAGCTTCTTGCGCTCCTCAAGCAAAGCCTCGACGCGCGCCGGCACGTCGGCGGGCGAGATCTTCAGCGTCGCTGCCGTCGCCTTCAGACGCCGATCCTGCTCGTCGAGATGTTTTCTGGCCGCCTCGCCGGTCAATGCCTCGATACGGCGCACGCCGGCGGCAACCGCGCTGTCGGAAACGACGCGCACCAGGCCGATGTCGCCGGTCGCCCTGACATGGGTGCCGCCGCAGAGTTCGACCGAATAGGGCCGGTTGGCCTTGGCGCCGTGCAGCCCGGTACCCATCGACACGACGCGCACTTCATCGCCATACTTCTCGCCGAACAGCGCCATGGCGCCCTCGGCAATGGCGTCGTCGACCGACATCAGGCGCGTGTTCACCGGGCCGTTCTGCACGACGATTTCATTGGCCATGCGCTCGACCTCTTCGAGTTCTTCGGCCGAAATCGGCTTGTTGTGCGAGATGTCGAAGCGCAGGCGCTCCGGCGCTACCAGCGAGCCCTTCTGCGCGACATGGGTGCCCAGCACCTCGCGCAGCGCCTCATGGATCAGGTGGGTGGCGGAGTGGTTGGCGCGCAGCCTGGAGCGCCTGTTATGGTCGACCTTGAGCTCAACGGCAGCGCCCGTCTTGACCGTGCCGCTCGCCACCTTGCCCAGATGCACGAACAGCCCATCCGCCTTCTTCTGCGTGTCGGAGATCTCGATCGAGAAGCCTTCGCCCGAAATCACGCCAGTATCGCCCATCTGGCCGCCTGACTCGCCATAGAATGGCGTCTGGTTGACGACCACCGCAACCGCGTCACCCTTGCCGGCGCTGTCGACGGTCTTGCCGTCCCGGACCAGCGCCTGGATGAGGCCTTCCGCGGCTTCAGTCTCGTAGCCGAGGAATTCGGTGGCACCGGTCTTTTCGCGCACCGAGAACCACACCGTCTCGGTGGCAGCCTCGCCAGATCCCGCCCAGTGTTTGCGCGCCTCGGCCTTCTGCTGCTCCATCGCATTGGTGAAGCCGGCAAGATCAACCGAGATGTTGCGCTGGCGTAGCGCGTCCTGCGTCAAGTCGAGCGGGAAGCCGTAGGTGTCGTAGAGCTTGAAAGCCGTTTCGCCATCCAGCATGTCGCCGGCATGCAGCGTGTCCGTCGCCTCGGAGAGCAGGCCGAGGCCGCGCACCAGCGTCTTGCGGAAGCGCGTCTCCTCGAGCTTCAACGTTTCCGTGATCAGCTGTTCGCCGCGCAGCAATTCGGGATAGGCTTGGCCCATCTCGCGCACCAGGGCCGGCACCAGCTTCCACATCAGCGGCTCGCTCGCGCCGAGCAGCTGCGCGTGGCGCATGGCGCGGCGCATGATGCGGCGCAGCACATAGCCGCGGCCTTCGTTCGAAGGCAGCACGCCGTCGGCGACCAGGAAGGAGGACGAGCGCAAATGATCGGCAATGACACGGTAGGACGCCACCGTTTCGGCATCCGGCGCGCGCCCAAGCGCGGAAGACGCCGCATCGATGAGGTGACGGAACAGGTCGGTTTCGAAAACGCTTTCCACGCCCTGCAGGATGGACGCCATGCGCTCCAAACCCATGCCGGTGTCGATCGAAGGACGCGGCAGGTCGATGCGCTCGTCCTTCGTCACCTGCTCATATTGCATGAACACCAGGTTCCAGAATTCAAGGAACCGGTCGCCGTCTTCCTCGGGACTGCCGGGAGGGCCACCCCAGATGTGCTCGCCTCGATCGATGAAGATTTCCGAGCACGGCCCACAAGGACCGGTGTCGCCCATCGCCCAGAAATTGTCCGAGGTCGGGATGCGGATAATGCGATCGTCCGAGAAACCGGCGATCTTCTTCCAGAAGCCCGCCGCCTCATCGTCGGTGTGGTAGACGGTGACCAGCAGCTTGTCCTTCTTCAGCCCGAATTCCTTGGTGATCAGGTTCCAGGCAAGCTCGATGGCGCGCTCCTTGAAATAATCGCCGAAGGAGAAATTGCCGAGCATCTCGAAGAAGGTCAGGTGACGCGCGGTGTAGCCGACATTGTCGAGATCGTTGTGCTTGCCGCCGGCGCGAACGCTCTTCTGGGCAGTGGTGGCGCGCGAATAGGTCCGCTTCTCCAAACCGGTGAAGACGTTCTTGAACTGCACCATGCCGGCATTGGTGAACATCAATGTCGGATCGTTGCGCGGCACGAGCGGGCTCGAAGCCACGACCTCGTGGCCCTCCTTGCGGAAATAGTCGAGAAATGTCGACCGGATCTCGTTCACGCCACTCATGACTGCTGCCTTTTCGCGAAAACCGCCGGCGCGGCCGGCGGAAACTGGTCTCTGCTTTTTAGAAGATTGACTTGGCCTTTTAGCGGGCACACCGCACCCTGTCCAGAAACACGGAATTGGGCCAATCCAATGCACGTCGCCCAAAACGACCTCGGTTTTGGCATAGCGACATGCATGCGGATAAAGACCTGAAGCGTGTCGCGTGAATCCGCTCAGACGCGAAGCGCTTCAGGAGCTTGTCAGCCCCACACTGTCCAAAAACAAAAACCGCCGGCTCGAAGGCCGGCGGTTTTGAACGCGGTACGAAAGAACTCGATTACTTAAGCATCAGGTCATAGGCCGGCTTTATGGCCGAACTCTGGCAGTGTCCTACATCGCGCCGGCTTCGTCCTCAAAACCGTCGTCGCCGTTGCCCTCGGAGCCGCCATTCTCGAGGAATTTCTCGGCGATCAGCCCGGCATTCTGTCTCAGCGCCAGTTCGATCTCGCGCGCGGTATCGGGATTGTCGCGCAGGAACAGTTTTGCGTTTTCGCGGCCCTGGCCGAGACGCTGCGAATTGTAGGAGAACCAGGCGCCCGACTTCTCGACCACGCCGGCCTTGACGCCGAGATCGACGAGTTCGCCGGTCTTGGACACGCCCTCGCCATACATGATGTCGAATTCGACCACCTTGAAGGGCGGCGCCAGCTTGTTCTTGACGACCTTGACGCGGGTCTGGTTGCCGACGACCTCGTCGCGATCCTTGACCGAGCCGATGCGGCGGATGTCGAGGCGCACCGACGCGTAGAATTTCAGCGCGTTGCCGCCGGTCGTGGTCTCGGGCGAACCAAACATGACGCCGATCTTCATGCGGATCTGGTTGATGAAGATGACCATGGTGTTGGAGCGCGAGATCGAGGCGGTCAGCTTGCGCAGCGCCTGGCTCATCAGGCGGGCCTGCAGGCCGGGCAGCGAATCGCCCATCTCGCCCTCGATTTCCGCACGCGGCGTCAGCGCCGCGACCGAATCGACCACCAGCACGTCGATGGCGCCGGAACGCACCAGCGTGTCGCAGATCTCCAGCGCCTGTTCGCCGGTGTCGGGCTGCGAGATCAGCAGGTTTTCAAGATCGACACCGAGCTTGCGGGCATAGACCGGATCGAGCGCATGCTCGGCATCGACGAAGGCGCAGATGCCGCCCTTCTTCTGGGCCTCGGCCACCGTATGCAGCGCCAGCGTCGTCTTGCCCGAGCTTTCCGGCCCGTAGATCTCGATAATGCGGCCGCGCGGCAGGCCACCAACCCCGAGGGCGATGTCGAGGCCGAGCGAACCGGTCGGCACCGTTTCGATCTCGACGACCTGCTCGTTGGCGCCGAGCCGCATGATCGAGCCCTTGCCGAAAGCCCGCTCGATTTGCGACAGCGCCGCATCCAGAGCCTTTGATTTGTCCACTGCCTTATCCTCTACAAGCCGCAAAGAATTCTGAGCCATGATACATCACCCCTTGGTCGTCAATGAAGGCCGGACAATCCGCAATCCCTGGCATTTTGTACCTTTTTTGTTCTCATTTGGCAAGAGGCAACAACCGTTTGAAAAATAAACGATATCCTGATTTGTTCTTTTTTCGTACCAGAAACGCGAGCAGCAACCCGCCTCCCATTGGGCCAGCCGGCGCCGTTGTCCCGGCCTGCCGAATCGCTGCCTTGCATGCGAAGCTCTCTCGCGCAGCCTAGCGCTTGTGCGGCTGCAACAACAAAGGTCATATCGCCGCCATGGTGAAATCCGCAAAGATACTGGCCGTGGGAGGGGCCCACATCGACCGGCGCGGCCAGGTGTCCGGCCTCTACGTGCCGGCCGCGTCCAACCCCGGCACGATGCGCGAGGATGTCGGCGGCGGCGTCTTCAACGCGCTGCGCAACACAGTGTTGCGCGGCGTCTCCGCTTCGCTGCTTTCGATGCGCGGCGGCGATGCGGCGGGCGACACCGTTTCACGCGCCATAGCGAAGGCAGGGATTGCAGATCTGTCAGCGGTGTTCCTTGACCGCACGACACCAAGCTATACCGCGTTGATCGATCGCGAAGGCGAGTTGATCGTCGGCTTTGCCGACATGGCGCTGTACGACCTGGCGTTTCCCAAGCAGATCCGCCGATCCAAGGTGCGGGAGGCGATCGCGGCCGCCGACGCCATCCTGTGTGACGCCAATCTGCCGTCGGCGGCACTGGAGCGACTGGTTTCGCTTGCCGCCGGCAAGCCCGTATTCGCCATTGCCATTTCGCCGGCCAAGATCGTGCGCCTGAAGCCGGTGCTCGGCAATCTGGCCGTCGTCTTCATGAACCAGCGCGAGGCCCTCGCGCTGGCAGGCCTGGACGGCACGGCTTCCCAGCGCGGCATCGTTGACGGTTTGAGACGCTCCGGCCTCACCAGCGCGGTGGTAACGGCGGGCGGCGGCCCGGTGCTGGGTTTCGATCGCGACGGCATGTTCGCCATCATGCCGCCCGCCCCGAGGAAAGTTGTGGACGTCACCGGCGCGGGAGATGCGCTGGCGGGGGCAACGGTCGCCGCCTTGCTGCGCGGCATACCCTTGCGGGCGGCGTTGCGGGAAGGCGTCGCCGCGGCAACCCTGGTCATCGAGAGCGCCGACGCCGTTCCCGATTTCACCGCGGCCGCCTTCATGGAAGCGCTGGCCCTTGTGCCCGATGTGCAGGAAGTGGCATGAGACCGGCAAATTCATAGTACCGGAGTGCCGCCGCGCGTCTTGATGGATGCAACGCATACCGGTTGGAGATTAGAGATGACGCCAGAGACCGCACGCCCCTTCATCGATATCCACGCGCCGGTGGCGCAAGCCCTGGCCGCCGGACGCCCGGTGGTGGCGCTGGAAAGCACCATCATCACCCATGGCATGCCCTACCCCGACAATGGCGCCATGGCGGCGAACGTCGAGAAGATCATCAGCGACGGTGGTGCCGTGCCGGCGACGATCGCCGTGGTCGGCGGGCGCATCAAGATCGGCCTTTCCGACGGCGAACGCGAATCGCTCGCCATGACCGGCGACGCCATGAAGCTGTCGCGCGCCGACCTCGGCTTCGCCGTCGCGCAAGGACGTACCGGCGGCACCACGGTCGCCGCGACGATGATCGCCGCCCATATGGTCGGGATAAAAGTGTTCGCCACCGGCGGCATTGGCGGCGTGCACAAGGGGGCGGAAACGAGTTTCGATATTTCGGCCGATCTCGATGAGTTGGCGCGCACACCGGTCATCGTCGTCTCGGCCGGCGCCAAGGCCATTCTCGATATCGAAAAAACGCTGGAAGTGCTGGAGACGCGCGGCGTGCCTGTTGTCGGCCATGGCTGCGAGACCATGCCCGCCTTCTGGTCGCGGCAGTCGCCGTTCCGCGCGCCTCTCACCTTGTACAAGCCGGAAGACATCGCGCATTTCCACCAGACCCGGGCTGCGCTTGGGCTCGGCGGCGGCATGCTGATCGCCAACCCGGTGCCGCAGGACCACGAAATCCCGGCCGAAGAAATGGCGGGCTATATCGAAGCGGCACAAAAGGCCGCCGAGGCTCTGCACGTGACCGGCAAGGCGGTGACGCCGTTCCTGCTGTCGAAGATACTCGAACTCACCGGCGGCCGCAGCCTGAAGACCAACATCGCGCTGGTCGAAAACAATGCGAGGCTGGCGGCCGAGATAGCAAAGGCGCTGTAGGTTCGGCGGCTACTTGCCTGCGCGCCTTCCAGCCTCATGGGCGCGGCGTGCCCACACCGTCATCTCGTCCGGATCGTCAAAGGCACTGTCGGGAATGCTCCAATAGGGCATGGCGACCAGCTTGCCGTGGCGCGAGCCGGTATAGGTCCATTGCTTGCAGCCCTCGGCTTCGAAGTCGGGGACGCTTTGCTCGTCGGCCTTCATCAGCAATTCGCCGCGCAGCACGATGGCGACGATGACGCCGTCGAAATAGATGCCCTTGCCGCCGAACAGCCTGCGGATGCTGACCGGGCCAAGGCCGGCGAACAGTTCGGCGATGCGTTCATTGTCCATGCCGCGATCATGTCACCGGCATTTGACATTGTCACCGCGCAACCAAGATCATGCTGACAGGTTGAGATCATTCAGTCGGAGTTTTTGTCATGCCGCTTCTGCTCAAGGGATCCTGCCGCTGCAACGCCGTGCGTTTCGAGGTGGAGAGCCACACGCCCGTCCCGTTCATGCTCTGCTACTGTTCGATCTGCCGCAAGCAGCAGGGCGGCGGCGGTTTCGCCATCAATCTCGGTGCCGACTACGAAACGCTGAACATCAGGGGCAAGAGGAGCCTTGGCGTCTACCGTGCCGAGATCGAGGACGACGAGCGTCCGCATTGCGAGGTCTCGACCGGCGAACGCAATTTCTGCCGCAAATGCGGGGCGGCGCTCTGGCTCTACGATCCGACCTGGCCGGAACTGGTGCATCCCTTCGCCTCGGCGATCGACAGCGACCTGCCGAAACCGCCTGAAAAGGTGCATCTTATGCTGAAATACAAGGCAAACTGGGTCGAACCTGTGATCGGCAAGCGCGACAAGGTGTTCGATATCTACCCGGAAGAGTCGATCGCCGACTGGCACAAGCGGACGGGTATGTGGGTGGAGTAGTTTCCTTCGCCCCGCAAGCAGGGCGAAGGAAAGATCAGGCCGAGGCGCGTGCCTCTGCCAGCGCTTTGAGGTCAGCCGGCTTCAGTTCGACGGACTCGCCGCAGCCGCAGGCCGAACTCTGGTTCGGGTTGTGGAAGGTGAAGCCGGTGCGCAGCGTCGTCTGCTCGAAATCCATCTCGGTGCCGAACAGGAAGAGCGCCGCCTCCGGCGCGACATAGACATGGGCGCCGTCGCGCTCGATATGGTCGTCCTTGGTGTTGGGTTCAGTCACCAGGTCTACCGTGTATTCCATGCCGGCGCAGCCGCCCTTCTTGATGCCGAGGCGGATGCCATGCGCGTTGTCACGGGTAGCCACGATCTCGCGCACCCGGTCGGCGGCCTTTTCGGTCATCGTGATGACGGCAAAGCGTCCCATTCTCTTTCCTTCTCCATTCCATGCAGGTTCAAGGCCTGCCGAATGATTCCTCACCTAAAATGGTGAACTTTTACCACTGGCGCAAGTGTACCAGGCTCGACCTGCTAAAGCGTGACGCGCTTTAGGTTTTTGGTTTATGCATGTCGTTGTCCCAAAACCGAGGTCACTTTTGGGCGACATGCTTTAGTACCAGCCCACCGCCACCTGTGCCTCTTCCGACATGCGGTCGGGCGACCAGGGCGGGTCGAAGGTCATGTTGACCTCGACGCCGGACACGCCTTCGACGGCGCCGACGGCATTTTCCACCCAGCCCGGCATTTCGCCGGCCACCGGGCAGCCCGGCGCGGTCAGCGTCATGTCGATCTTGACCGAGCGGTCGTCCTCGATGTCGATCTTGTAGACGAGGCCAAGCTCGTAGATGTCGGCCGGGATTTCCGGGTCGTAGACCGTCTTCAGCGCCGAGACGATATCGTCTGTCAGCCGCGCAAGTTCGTCGGCGGGAATGGCGGAGGCCGATACGATGCCATCTGCAGCCGTTCCCGGCGCGGTCTCAGCGGTTGTGCTCACATCGTCCATGGTCGTCATCACCCAAAGAACTTTCGCGCTTTTTCGAGCGCCTCGGCCAAAGCGTCGACTTCGGCCCTGGTATTATACATGCCGAACGATGCCCTGCATGTGGAGGTTACGCCAAAGCGTTTCAACAGCGGCTGGGCACAATGGGTGCCCGCGCGCACGGCAACGCCCTGCCTGTCTATCACCATCGACACGTCATGGGCATGAATGCCTTGCAGTTCGAAGGAGATGATCGCGCCTTTACCCGGCGCGTCGCCGAAGATACGCAGCGAGTTGATCGCGCGCAGCCGCTCATGCGCATAGGTCTTGAGGTCTTCCTCATGCGCCGCGATGCGCTCGCGGCCGATCTTTTCCATGTAGTCAAGCGCGGCACCGAGCCCGATCGCCTGGACGATCGGCGGCGTGCCGGCCTCGAAGCGATGCGGCGGCTCGTTGTAGGTGACGATGTCTTCCGTCACCTCCTCGATCATCTCGCCGCCACCCATGAAGGGCCGCATACCCTGGAGAATGTCCTTCTTGCCGTAGAGCACGCCGATGCCCGAGGGGCCATAGACCTTGTGGCCGGTGAAGACGAAGAAGTCGCAGTCGAGATCCTGCACGTCGATCGGCATGTGCACGGCGCTCTGGCTGCCGTCGACGAGTACGGGAATGCCGCGCGCATGCGCGATGCGCACGATCTCCTTGATCGGCGTCACCGTGCCCAGCGCATTCGACATCTGGGTGATGGCGACAAGCTTGGTGCGGTCTGTCAGCCGCTTCTCGAATTCCTCGATATGGAAGACGCCGAGATCGTCGACCGGCACCCAAACCAGCTTGGCGCCCTGCCGCTCGCGGATGAAATGCCAGGGAACGATGTTGGAGTGGTGCTCCATGATCGACAGCACGATCTCGTCGCCCTCGCCGATATTGGGCATGCCATAGCCATAGGCGACCGTGTTGATCGCCGAGGTCGTGTTGGAGGTGAAAACGATGTTGTCGGTGCTCGGTGCGTTGAGGAAGCGGCGCACCGTCTCACGCGCTTTTTCATAAGCGTCGGTCGCGGCATTCGACAGGAAATGCAGGCCGCGATGGACGTTGGCGTATTCCTGGGAATAGGCGTGCTGGATCGTATCCAGCACCACCTGCGGCTTCTGCGCCGAGGCGCCATTGTCGAGATAGACCAGCTTCTTGCCGTACACTTCCCGCGACAGGATCGGAAAGTCGCGACGGATCGCCTCGACGTCGTAGAAATCTCCGATCTTGCCTGGAGCGTTCATTATTTCACCCGTGTGTCAAAAACCAGTCGTCCAGCCGTGCTTCCAGCGCCTCGACGATCGCCTCGTCATCCAGTTCCTCGATCACCTCGGCGACGAACGCCTTGACCAGCAGGCCACGGGCCGACTTCTCGTCGACGCCGCGCGCCATCAGGTAGAACAGATGGTCGTGGTCGATTTCGGTGACGGTCGCGCCATGGCCGCAGACGACGTCGTCGGCGAAGATTTCCAGCTCCGGCTTGGTCGAGAACTCGCCGTCGTCCGACAGGAGCAATGTGTTGCAGGCCATCTTGGCGTTGGTCTTCTGCGCGTATTGGTGGACGTTGATGCGGCCCTGGAAAACGCCGCGCGCCTTGCCGGTCACCACATTGCGGATGATCTCGGTGGAGGTCGTGTGCGGCACCGCGTGGTCGAGCACCATCGTCACGTCGCTATGGGTGTCGCCAGCGAGCAGGTTGATGCCGCGCAGCTTGAAGTCGGCGCCTTCGCCCGTCGTCCTGACCATGACCTCCTGGCGCACAAGCTTGCCGCCGGCGTTCATCACGAACAGGGTCAGTTTCGCATTCTTGCCGATATGGGCCTTGAACTGCGCCAGATGGGTCGCCGTCTCCGGCTGTTCCTGGACGATCAGCCACGTCACCTCGGCACCCTCACCCAGCACAAGCTGGCTGACCGAACTGACCAGGGCAGCCCCGTCACCCGCCTGACGCTCGACGATGACCGCCTTGGCCCCAGCGCCGACGCGCACCGGCAGACGCACATGGGTCTGGCCGCCGGCCTGTATATTCTGCAATTCGATCGGCTTCTCGAGTTCCGTACCATCGGCGATGTCGACAAAGTAGCCATCGGCGACGAAGGCGGTGTTCAGCGCGCCGATCGCATCATCGGCGCCGTAGGGATCGAGCCCGGGCGCGATGCTGCCGTCGATCAGCTTGTCCGACAGGCGCTGGATGGTGACACCCTCGATATCAGGCACCTTCGCGTCGGACTTGCCGTTCAGGACCGGCAGAACGGCGGAGCCTTCGACGATCGGGGCGACGGCCTTGGCCATGGCGGCCGGATCGAAGTCCGGCACCGCATTCAACAGCCGGCGCAGGTCGGTGTAGTGCCAGGATTCGACGCGCCG
Source organism: Mesorhizobium loti (assembly GCF_013170705.1). NCBI lineage: Bacteria > Pseudomonadati > Pseudomonadota > Alphaproteobacteria > Hyphomicrobiales > Phyllobacteriaceae > Mesorhizobium > Mesorhizobium loti. The sequence continues at coordinate 4,948,379 of NZ_CP033334.1, forward strand.
CGTCGGCAGGCCGTGCTTGATCGCCTCGATCGCGTCGTCGCGCTTCAGCATTACCGCGCCGTCGCCCGGCAGCAGCGACAGCCGGTCGCCGAACGCGTCGATCAACGCCGTCTCGGCCGGTGTCCGCTGCGGCTGTGTGTGCATGTTCATCAGTTTGACCTTGCCTTCTGGCATCTCACGCGGCTTCGCCGATCACGCCCGCATAGCCATTGGCCTCGAGGTCGAGCGCCAGCGACTTGTCACCGGACTTGATGACTTGGCCCTTGTAGAGCACGTGCACGCTGTCGGGCACGATGTGTTCGAGCAGGCGCTGATAATGGGTGATGACCAGGAAAGCCCGGTCCGGCGCGCGCAGCGCGTTGACGCCGTCGGAAACGATCTTCAGAGCATCGATGTCGAGGCCGGAATCGGTCTCGTCGAGCACGCACAGCTTCGGCTCCAAAAGCTTCATCTGCAGGATCTCGGCGCGCTTCTTCTCGCCGCCGGAGAAGCCGACATTGAGCGGCCGCTTCAGCATGGCCATGTCCATGCTGAGCGAGGCGGCGGCTTCCTTCACGCGCTTGAGGAATTCCGGGATCTTCAGCGGCTCCTCGCCGCGCGCCTTGCGCTGCTCGTTCATCGCCACTTTCAGGAATTCCATGGTCGCCACGCCCGGTATCTCCATCGGATACTGGAAAGCGAGGAAGATGCCCGAAGTCGCGCGTTCGGCCGGATCCATTTCGAGGATCGACTGGCCATTGTACAGGATGTCGCCTTCGGTCACCTCATAGTCCTCGCGGCCGGCGAGGATATAGGACAGTGTCGATTTGCCCGAGCCGTTCGGCCCCATGATCGCGGCGACCTCGCCGGCTTTCACCGTCAGGTTCAGGCCGCGGATGATTTCGGTGCCGTCATCGACGATGCGGGCGTGCAGGTTTCTGATTTCAAGCATTCTTTTGTTTCCTGAATATCTGTCCGGTCAGCCGACCGAGCCCTCGAGCGAGATGCCGATCAGCTTCTGCGCCTCGACGGCGAACTCCATCGGCAGTTGCTGGATGACGTCCTTGACGAAGCCGTTGACGATGAGCGCGATGGCTTCCTCTTCGGGAATGCCGCGCTGCATGACGTAGAACTTCTGGTCCTCGGAAATCTTGGACGTCGTCGCTTCGTGCTCGAACTGCGCCGTCGAGTTCTTGGCTTCCATGTACGGCACGGTGTGCGCGCCGCACTGGTCGCCGATCAGCAGGCTGTCACAATTGGTGAAGTTGCGGGCGTTGGTCGCCTTGCGGTGCGCGGAAACCTGGCCGCGATAGGTGTTCTGCGAGAAGCCGGCGGCAATGCCCTTGGAGATGATGCGGCTCGACGTGTTCTTGCCGAGATGGATCATCTTGGTGCCGCTGTCGACTTGCTGATAGCCGTTCGAGACGGCGATCGAATAGAACTCGCCGGAGGAATCGTCGCCGCGCAGAATGCAGCTCGGGTATTTCCAGGTGATCGCCGAACCGGTCTCGACCTGCGTCCACGAGATCTTCGAACGGTCGCCACGGCAATCGCCGCGCTTGGTGACGAAATTGTAGATGCCGCCCTTGCCCTCGGCGTCGCCGGGGTACCAGTTCTGCACCGTCGAATATTTGATCTCGGCATCGTCGAGCGCCACCAGTTCGACCACCGCGGCATGCAGCTGGTTCTCGTCGCGCTGCGGCGCCGTGCAGCCCTCGAGATAGGAGACGTAAGCCCCCTCCTCGGCGATGATCAGCGTGCGCTCGAACTGACCGGTGTTCTTCTCGTTCATGCGGAAATAGGTCGACAGCTCCATCGGGCAGCGCACGCCCTTGGGTACGAAGACGAACGAGCCGTCGGTGAAGACAGCTGAATTCAGCGTGGCGTAGAAATTATCAGATGTCGGCACGACCGAGCCGAGATATTTCTGGACCAGTTCGGGATGCTCGCGAATGGCTTCCGAGATCGAGCAGAAGATCACGCCGGCCTGCGCCAGCTCCTTCTTGAAGGTGGTGACGACGGAGACGGAATCGAACACCGCGTCGACGGCGACACGGCCCGACTTGTAGACATTGTCGCTGGGCTCCTCGAGATCGGAGGCATCGGTCTTCTGCACGCCGGCGAGGATTTCCTGTTCCCGTAGCGGAATGCCGAGCTTCTCGTAGACCTTCAGGAGCTCTGGATCGACATCGCTGAGCGACGACGGGCCGGGCGTGCTCTTGGGCGCAGCGTAATAATAGACGTCCTGGAAATCGATCTTCGGATAGTGGACGCGCGCCCAGGTCGGCTCTTCCAGCGTCAGCCAGCGCCGATAGGCTTCCAGGCGCCATTCCAGCATCCAGGACGGCTCGTCCTTCTTGGCCGAAATGAAACGGATGATGTCTTCGCTCAGGCCCTTGGGGGCCTTGTCGACAGCGATCTCGGTCTGGAATCCGTATTTGTATTGGTCGACGTCGATCTTTCGGACCCGATCGATCGTGTCCTGCACAGCAGGCATATGCGTTCTCCATCCACGCCGGGGTCAAGGCCCGACAGTTTTCAAACTATGGCACCGCCGAAATGAACGCCCAAGAAGCGCTCGCGGCAGCGTAAGTTCCATATAGTGCGCCTCGACCGGAAATTCACCCGGCCAGCATGAAACGCACGGCTCTACCAGGCCGAAAGGCCCAAAATCGTCCAACCGCTCAAGCGGCCTTTTCCTTACCCGCCCTACGAGCGGCAATACCCGCCAGCGCACTGCGGAACAGTTCGACGTCCTCGGCACCCGTCGCCGGGCCAATAGACACACGCAGGGCGCCGAGACTATCGCCGTAGCCCATGGCCTTCAGCACATGGCTCGGTCCGACCTTGCCCGACGAACAGGCTGAGCCGGCCGACAGCGCAACGCCGGCGAGATCAAAGGCGATCTGCGCGGTTTCGGCCTTGACGCCCGCAATAGCGAAGAATGTCGTGTTGGCAAGCCTTGGCGCGCCGGTTCCAAAGATTTCCGCGTCCGGGACCAGCATTTTGACGATTGCCTCGATCTCGTCACGACGCTCGCGCACCATATCGATCGTCGGCAGTCCGGCCACGGCCTCGCATGCGGCGGCGCCAAAGCCTGATATGGCGGCGAGGTTTTCCGTGCCCCCGCGATGGCCCTTTTCCTGGCCACCGCCATTGATCAGGGGCTTCGGCATCATCAGATCGGCGGCAGCAACAATGGCGCCGACGCCCTTGGGGCCGCCAATCTTGTGCGAAGACAGAATCAGATAATCGGCGTAACCCGCTGACATATCGATGGAAACGCGGCCGGTGGCCTGAACCGCGTCGACAACCAGAATGCCGCCTGCGGCTTTGACAATCGCCGCGATCCGATCTATCGGCTGGATGACGCCGGTCTCGTTGTTGGCGGCATGGATCGCCACCAGCGGCAGGCCATCGGCCTTGTCATGACCGGAAAGCGCCGTCGCCAAGGCCGCAAGATCGGCAATGCCATCGGCGTCGACGCCGATGCGCGTCATTTGCGCCGCCGGAAAGCGCCCGCCATTCAACAGACAGGGATGATCGGCCTCGCAGACGTAAAGCCGGCTCATGCGCACGCTGCCGCGCCCCATCCGCCAATCGGGGGAGAGCAGCGTCGAGGCCGCCTCCGTCGCGCCGGAGGTGAACACGACATGTTCGGGCCTGGCATTCACCAATGCCGCGACCTCGCGCCTTGCCGTCTCGATCAAGCGCCGCGCGGCCCGGCCCTCGGCGTGAACAGACGAAGGGTTGGCCGCCACATCAAGTGCCGCGACCATGGCCTCGCGCGCCGCTGCAAGCAGCGGCGCACTGGCATTGTAGTCGAGATAGGCACGTTTTGCGGCCATTTTCGTCCAGTTGATCCCGTCAGAGGCCATTCGGTCGTCGTATGGCGTTATTTCCTTGAAATTCCAAGGCGAGCCGTCCTATTTACGCGGCTTGCGGCGCGGGTGGCCGGGCTCGACGTCTGGCCACTCAGTTTTGAATAGTTCTAAACTAGCTTCTAAGAAGACGCTCGCCCTGCGTCAAGGCCAGAGGAAGACACGTTCCCGGGCGCCGCGCATTCGTATTACCTAAGTGGAGTATTTCATGCCTGAGGTCATTTTCACCGGTCCGGCCGGTCGCCTGGAGGGACGCTACCAGCCCTCCAAGGAAAAGAGCGCGCCGATAGCCATCGTTCTGCATCCGCACCCGCAATTCGGCGGCACGATGAACAACAAGATCGTCTACGACCTCTTCTACATGTTCCAGAAGCGTGATTTCACCACGCTGCGCTTCAATTTCCGCGGCATCGGCCGCAGCCAGGGCGAGTTCGACCACGGCACCGGCGAATTGTCGGATGCGGCGGCCGCACTCGACTGGGTCCAGTCGTTGCACCCGGATTCCAAGAGCTGCTGGGTCGCCGGCTACTCCTTCGGCTCGTGGATCGGCATGCAGCTTTTGATGCGCCGTCCGGAGATCGAAGGCTTCATCTCGATCGCGCCGCAGCCCAACACCTATGACTTCTCGTTCCTGGCGCCCTGCCCGTCATCGGGCCTCATCATCCATGGCGATGCCGACAAGGTGGCGCCGCCGAAGGATGTGCAAGGCCTGGTCGACAAGTTGCACACGCAGAAGGGCATCACCATCACGCAAAAGACGCTGCCCGGTGCGAACCACTTTTTCGCCAACGACGCCGACCTGCTGATCGAGGAATGCGCCGACTATCTCGATCGCCGGCTGGCGGGCGAATTGTCCGATCCGCGGCCGAAGCGGCTGAGATAAACCGGGAAGGCGCCAGCGCCGATGTACGAGCCTCCTCATTTCCAGGAAACCCGACCCGATGTCCTGCACGGACTGATCCGGTCGCATCCGCTCGGCATGCTGATCTCGAACGGCCCTGACGGTCCGGTCGCCGACGCCATTCCGTTCCTGCTCGACGCCGGGGCGTCGCCGAACGGCAGGCTGCGCGCCCACCTGGCCAAGGCCAACCCGCACTGGAAACTTATTGTGGGAAACCCGTCATCACCGGTGCTGATCGTCTTCCAAGGCACCGACGCCTATGTGACGCCCTCCTGGTACGAGACCAAGCGCGAGACCGGCAAGGTGGTGCCGACCTGGAACTATGCCATCGTCCAGGTGCGCGGCACGGCAAAGGTGATCGACGACCAGGACTGGCTGGCACAGCAGATCGCCGACCTGACCATATCTCAGGAAGGCCCCCGCGAAGCCCCTTGGGCGGTGACCGATGCGCCGCCGCCCTTCATCCAGTCACAGATCAAGGGCATCATCGGACTGGAGATCGAGATCAGCGAGATCCATGGCAAGTGGAAGGTCAGCCAGAACCGTCCCGTCGCCGACCGCGCGGGCGTCGCGCAAGGGCTCGAAAGCGAAACGGCCAATTCGTCCGACATGGCTCGCCTGGTGAGATCCTACGGCGGACTGGACAGCAATTAGACCAATCCACCCTGCGATTTATCTTTCCGGAGCAACCAACCGGAACGATGCTTTGCGGACCGGCAATCCCGACTGCGTCGGCCGGAAGATGAAGCCGAGACGAGCAAACACCACCCCGCAGGCGAGCGCGAAGGCGCAGCCGAGGCCGAAGCCGGCGACCGTGTCGCTCGGATAGTGGGCGCCAACGAAGACCCGGGTCGAGGCGATGCAGGCCGTCACCGCAAGCGCCATATACCAGCGTCGCGGAAACAAGAGCAGAAGAACGCCGAACACCGCGCCCATCGTCGTGGCATGGCCGGACGGAAAGCCGGCGAAGCGTGCATCGAAAGCAAAGGGATGCAGGGCCAAGACACCAAAATCCTGGAAGTAGAGCGGGCGGGCCCGGCCGATCGCGTATTTCAGGACATTGACCGTCAGGCCGGACAGGCCGACGGCGCTCAGCACCAGGAAAGCCAGGCAGGTCCAGTTGTAGGCCAGCATCAATGATCGCCTCGAGAGACTTCGCCAATCGATCAGATTGGCCGCGACAAGCAAAAGCGCGGGCGGAATGAGATACCAGCCGCCGAGGCCGAACTGCGTGAAAAAGTCGGCCAGACGGACGAATCCCGGCGACCATTGATCACGGAGCATCCCCGCCGGGGTGTCGAGACGGACAAACGCGGCCGCCGTCAGCAGAACCCAGCCCAGGCCCCAGACCGACCATACTATGTTCGGGTATCTGGCGGGGCGGGCAGCAAAGCGCCCTCTCACGATCCGCATCGTGTCGAGAAAATTGTCGACCGACCGGCGCCCTGTCCCCAGGAGCCTGCCAGAAACGGGTGGGCGCGATTTCACGAGCATTGGGAAGTCGACCTCATCGCCGAAGTCATTGCGCGATACGATAAAGGCCGAGCGACAATTTGTCTCCCGACGAATAGTTGAGGCCGTCGATTTCGGCGACGCGGTTCACCGATTTGCCTCGCACCGACAGCATGCCATTCAGCTTCTGCTCATCCTCGATCGGCGCCAGCCCCAACGCGCAGCCCGGATCGGCAAGCAGATGTTCCGCCACCCCGCCAATATCGGTCAGCACCGTCTTGGTGCCGACCAGGAAGACCAGGCTCGGTTCCTGATAGCGCGCCGAGGCCAGCACCGTCGTGTCGCAAGCCTTGTTGGCAAGCACCGCCTGCCTGATCGCCGGGCTCAGCCATATCGGCTTCAGGGATGGAGCGATGACGCCGAACAGCAAGGCATAGGTGATGCCGGCACAGGCGGCGGTGGCTCCGATGCGAGGCAGCGGCACCTGCAACTGTCGCGAAAAACCCAGGTAGCCAGTGCCGAGCGCGGCAGCGGCGGCCGGAATGCTCCACCAGGAAAATGTGTGGGTGAGATAGATCGGCGCTCCCATACAAACCGCCGCCAGACCAAGGCTGACCACGGCCAGACCGAATGCGGTCGACCACCACAGCCATTGCTGCCAGCGCCTGAGCGGTGCATTGGCATCCTGCGGCTGCAGCGTCAGCAGCCAGCCGATCAGCAGCGCCATGCCGGGATATGCCGGCAGGACATAGTGCGGCAGCTTCGTCGGAATGAGCTCGAATACGAGCCAGAAAGGGATGTACCAGGCGAGGCAGAAGCGCAGCCTGGGATCGTCGCGCAGACGGTTGAGGGCCTGGAGGCCGGCGCTGACCGCGATCAAGCCGAAGGGCCACATGAACAGCGAATAGGTCAGCATGTAAAAGCCCGGCGGCAGGCCGTGCGATTCCTCGCCCGACGCGACCTTGCCAAGCATGTCCTTGCCGACAGCCTGCTGCAGGAAAGCACCATGGCTTTTCCAGGTGATCGCGGCGAGCCAGGGCAGCGCAATCACCACGACCAGCAACAGGCCGCGTCCAATCCTGAGTTTCGACAGCCAGCGCCCATCGCGCTCGAAGGCGAACAGCACCGCGATGGTCAGCGCCGACAGCAACGGCGCAATCGGCCCCTTGATGAGGATCGCCGCCCCTTGCGCGATCCAGAATATCCACCAGAGGTGGCCGGCGACCGGTTCGTTGCGGCGCGCTGACAGGTAGATCTGCGCCAGTGCGCCTTGCGCCGCCACACAGCAGGCAAGCAGCATCGCATCGGTCTTGGCATCGCGGCCCTCGAAGGCCGTGGCGAAGATCGCCGCCATCACCAGGCCGGCGGCGAGGCCGGCATTGGCGCCGAAAAGATTGGTCCCTGTCCAGGCGATCGCCAGCACCGCAATGGCAATGCCGAGCGCCGAGACCGTGCGGTAGACCCAGATCGGCGCTTCGGCCCCCTTGCCGCTCAAGGTCACGGCGGCAGATTGCAGCCAATAAATACCGATCGGCTTCTGGTAGCGCGAGGCGTCCTGGAAGCGGATGTCGACATAGTCGCCGCTCTCCGCCATCTGCTTGGTGGCCTGGACGAAGCGCGACTCGTCCCGGTCGATCGGCGGCAGGGACGCCAGCCCCGAAACCGTCATCACCAGGCTGAACAGGAAGAGAAAAATGTAGTTCCTGTTCAACGCCATGCTCGAGCCTCTCTGGTCATTTCTTGATGGGACAGGCCGCTCAATCGACCTTGGTCATCGCCGCCTTGCGCTCATTGGCGATCAGCCAGAGATTCCTGATGTAGATGAACATGCCCATGGCCTGGCCGGCGATGAACACCGGATCCTGGCGCTGGATGGCATAGATCAGAAGCAGGCCGCCGCCGAACAGGGAGAAGAACCAGAAGGCCACCGGCACCACGCTGCGCTTGGCCTTTTCCGAGGCGAGCCACTGCACGACGAAGCGCATGGTGAAGAAGAACTGGGCAATGAAGCCGAGCAGGACCCACGCATCGAATTGCTTGATGAAAACCTGGTGAAGCCACGTCGCCAGTTCCTGAAGCACGTTAAACACGCTTGATTTCCTCTACTTTTGGCATTCTGCGGCGCCTGCGGCGCAGCCACCAGACACCGCCGAGATCGAGCGCGCCCTGCAGGCCACGGTCGAAAATGCCGTAGTTCGACTTGCCGTGCCGCCGCGAGCGGTCGACGACGTCGCAATGCACGACGCGATAGCCCTCCTGGATGACCAGGGCCGGAACGAAGCGGTGCGTGCCGTCGAAAAACGGCAGCTTGCGCAGGATATCGGTGTGTACAGCCTTCAGGCCGCAGCCGGTATCGCGCGTCTCATCATGCAATATGGCGTTTCTCAGCCAGTTGGCGAAGCGCGACGCCAGCTGCTTGACCTTGCTGTCGCGGCGCTTGAGGCGCTGCCCCTGGGCGGCGCCGAAATCGGGGCCGGCCCGCCGCAAGGCGTCCACCAGCACGGGGATGTATTGCGGATCGTTCTGGCCGTCACCGTCGATCGTGGCAACGATGCCGCCGCGCGCCGCCCAGGCGCCCGAACGCACGGAGAGGCTCTGGCCGGCGGATTTCTGGTGCCGCAATTCCCGTACCGGAAAGGAGCGAAGGGCCGCCTGCTCGGTCAGCACGGCAGCCGTCTCGTCGGTCGAGCCGTCGTTGACGATGATCAGTTCGAAGTCGCGCCCGGCCATCGCCGTCTCGATCTCGTCGATCAGCAGCGGCAGGTTTGCCGCCTCGTTCCTGCAAGGAATGACGATGGATATCAATGCGTCCGGCATGTCGCGTCGGGGCTCTGTCGTCGGATATGGCATTCCTGGATGCCGTGCGGTGCCGCTCGAGGTCGTGGGCTGCAAGAACCTTTGGCGCGGCGCCTCATTACGCCAGCCGAAACGATGAAGCAAGCATTGGTGCCGGACGGCGCGACGCGCCGTTTCAACAACCGGTGATCATCAGGACATCTTGTGGTCCTTCGGGCGCAGGCGAGCGGATGCAAAACCGGATTCCACTTTTGCTGATCGCGAACTCCTGGTTGCCGCGCGATCGAACGCAAAACCGGATTCCACTTTTGCTGATCGCGCTTGGATGCTAAACGCGCCCGTTCACATACGCCCGCGCCGGACCGGGCGGACGCTTTCGGGAAAGAAACCATGCCTGCCTTCAAATCCGATTTCCTGCGCACGATGAGCGAGCGCGGCTTCATCCACCAGATTTCGGATGAGACCGGCCTCGACCAACTTTTCGCCAAGGAAACGGTCACCGCCTATGTCGGCTACGACGCCACCGCCACCAGCCTGCATATCGGCAATTTGATCTCCGCGACCATGCTCTACTGGCTGCAGGAGACGGGGCACCGGCCGATCGCTCTGATGGGCGGCGGCACGTCGATGATCGGCGACCCGTCCTTCCGTGACGACCAGCGCAGCCTTTTGACACCCGAGGCGATCGCCACCAACATCGAGGGCATCAAGCGCATCTTCGGCCGCATCCTGCGTTTCGGCGACGGCCCGAACGACGCCATAATGGTCAACAATGCGGACTGGCTGATGAAACTCAACTATGTCGAGTTCCTGCGCGACGTCGGCCGGCATTTTTCCGTCAACCGCATGCTGACCTTCGACAGCGTCAAGCTTCGGCTCGACCGCGAGCAGTCGCTGTCGTTCCTCGAATTCAACTACATGATCCTGCAGGGCTATGATTTCGTCGAACTCGCCCGGCGCCAGAACTGCCGCCTGCAGATGGGCGGTTCAGACCAGTGGGGCAACATCATCAACGGCGTCGATCTCGGCCATCGCATGGGCACGCCGCAGCTTTACGCTTTGACCACGCCGCTGCTTACGACATCGTCGGGCGCCAAGATGGGTAAATCGGCGAAGGGAGCGGTCTGGCTCAATGGCGACCTCTTCTCGCCATATGATTTCTGGCAGTACTGGCGCAACACCGAGGACGCCGACGTCGAGCGCTTCCTGAAGATATTCACCCGCCTGCCCCTCGATGAGATCGCGCGCCTGGCGGCGCTCGGCGGCTCCGAGATCAACGAGGCCAAGAAGGTGCTGGCCACGGAGACGACGGCGATCGTCCATGGCCGCGAAGCGGCGCAGCTGGCCGAGGAAACCGCGCGAAAAACCTTCGAAGAAGGGGCGCTTGCCGACACATTGCCGACCGTCAAGGCCGACAAGGCAGCGCTGGAGGCAGGCGTCGGCATCCTGTCGCTGCTGGTCACGGCCGGGCTGGCATCGTCCAATGGCGAAGCGCGCAGGCACATCCAGGGCGGTGCGGTTCGCATCAACGACCAAACGGTCAGCGATGATCGCCGCATGGTCACGCTTCAGGATCTGAGTCCGGAAAACGTCGTAAAGCTTTCACTCGGCAAGAAAAAACACGTTCTGGTGCGGCCAGGCTGAGGCCGCCTGCAGCCGTTCACCATTTCACGGAATCCCAGGGGAAAGCGCCAAGCGCTTTTCCCGGAAAAAATCCGTTTCACACTTTTCCTGGAATTGTTCTAGCGATACTCGAAGATCGACCGGAAGATGCCCGGCGCGATCACCGACAGCGGGTTGACGTCGAGCACCGGCTTGTTGGCATTGCCCCTGAGCCGGTAGGTGACGCCGATCAGGCCGCGATCGCGGCCGTTGCCGAGAAGCGCGCCGACGATGGGCAGTTCGCCGAAGATGCGGTTGAGGCCATAGACCGGCATGAAGGTGCCGGTCATGTCCATATTGTTGTTCTGGTCGTAGAGGATGCCCTGGAACGTCGTGCCGATGCGGGGGCCGCGCAGCACGCCATTGGCCAGCTTCAGATAACCGCTGCCTTTCTCGATCTCGGCATAGCCGCGCTCGAACTTCACCCGCGACGTATCGAGATTGCCCTTGACCGCCTGGTTGAGGCTGCGGTTGTCCCCGGCCGGCGTGGTCGAGACGATAGAGGCCAGTTTCGGTTCATTGACGATGAAGAAGTTGCTGGTGTCGACCTTGCCCCTCATCGGTCCGTCGCCCGCTCCCGCCAGCGCCAGGGTGATCGACCCACCTTCCATATGCTCGTATATGTTGAGAAATCTCAGGATAGCGCCGGCATCCGCCGACTGCACGTTGAGCGAGCGCCGACCGTCGCCGGCAGTGTTGCTGACTGCTATGGCCGCGCCAGAACTGGCCGTGGCGCTGACCTTCAGGCCGTTCACCCTTGAACCGGCCGCGCTGTAGTCCAGCTTCAGGTTGGACAGTTGTTCGTCGTGGAAACCGGTAAGCTGCCCGACGTCGGCGCTGACGGAAATGTTGTCTGTCCCCGTGGTCTTGGTTGCGGTGTCCACATCCGACATGAACTGCTTGATGAGCGATCGGGCGTCGAGCGCATTGCCATTGATGTCGACCGCGTAGCCCTTGCCCGACCGCTTCACCGAAATCGCGACATCGTCACCCCTGTTCAAGGTGACCTTGCTGAATTTTGCCGACGACAGGGCGCCGTTGACCAGCACGATGCCGCCGTCGATGGAGAATGTTTTGCCATCGAGGTTGAAATCGGACAGTGTCGTGGTGTCACCGGACTTGGTCATGACGAAGGTGACACTGGCCGGGACCCCTGCCCCCTTGCTCCAGCCGGCCCAGGGAATGTCCAGCCTGGCATTGGTCAGGTCGGCCGACACATTCTGATTGCCGCTGCCGCTCTTGTCGATCGCGACTTTCACCGTTCCGCCCAGCATCGGCGTCAGGCCGGGCATGGCGGCGGCGCGGATCTTGTCGTCAAGCACCAGGGCCACCTTGCGGCTGCGCGGCGGCCCGTCATCCGCCAACGGTTCGACGAGGTCGAGTTCGGCAGGAATGTTGTTCAGCGACGCCTTGGCGGAAATCACCGCCTTTACAGGGTCGACCGTGATCGAGCCGTCGGCATCGGTGACGGTCTGTCCCTCGAACGGCTTGGCCAGCGACAGGCCGGTGTAGTCGAGGGACACCAGCCAGTCGAGCTTCGAGGTGTCGACGCCGGACTGCAACGGAATGTCGGCCCTGACATGGCCGGTAACGCTGCCGGACAGGTCCTCCGGCAGGAAGCCGACATGGCGCATGGCGTTGATCGGTTCGTATGAGGCGAGTTCCGCGACAGCCGACGCCTCTCCCTCCACGTCAATGTCGAGTGCGCCGATGACCGGCGGGTGGTTCGCCGCCTTGACCGACAGTGTGCCGTTGCTGGCCGCCACGGTGCGGCCGCTGGGCATGAAGACGGTGCCCGATGAGAGCGAAATGTCGACGTCGTTGCCGTGGAAGGCGACGACGCCGACCGCGTCGCGTATCGGCGGAATGCGGCCTGCCGTGTCGAAGCGAGCCCCCTCGATCTGGAAGCGGCCGAACACTTCGTCGGCCGAAAGCGGAACGCCGTTGCCGAGGCGATCCGGCACGACCTGGAACTGAAGATTGGCATCGACGACGCGGCCGCCGAATAGATTGTCCAGCACCCAGAGCCGCGCGTTGCGCGCCGAGAACCACGGCCACAACTGCTTGACGTGCGAGACCAGCATGTCATGGACGTTGAGCGCAAGATTGACACCGGGAGCCTTGCCGTCAACGAATTCAACGGCCGCGGTGCCAAGCACCTCGCCGGAAGCGTCGGATCGAACCGCGATCTGCTCGGCCACCAGCTTATGGCTCTTGGTCTGATAGACGCCGGCAATGCGGGCGATGAATGGCAGCGCGGGCTCGGGCGATTCCGATGGCGCCAAGGTCGAACCGTCGCTGGTCAGGTCATAACGATAGGAGGGTTCCTCGCCCGCCTCCCCTGTCGCCGGCTTTGGCCCTATAGAGCCGCCGAAATTGAAAGAAGACCGGCCGGTTTTCAGAAGCAGCCTGTCGACCTGGATCTTGTTGCTGCCATGGACAAGCGTGGCATCGACATCGAAATCGGCCGGCAGCAGGCCGCGCGTGCCAAGATCAAGCACGGACCCGGCGGACGAGATGGCGGCTGTCAGCCGCGATGCATTCGCGCCGGATCCTTCAGAGCCGGTCAGCTTCAATGCGACCGCACCCAGCTTCCCGGCACCGGCCGCGGTGTTGTCGGCAGCCGCCAGGTCGATGTTCGCGGTCAGCGCCGTCACGCGGTGCGCCGCGATATCACGGGTGGCGGAAGCGGCAAGGGTAACCTTTCTGCCGTCGACATTCGCCTCGGAGGAAAACTCCATACCGCCCGGGCCCGACTGCACGACGGTGGCGTCGGTGATCGTGACCAGCTTGATCGCCCCGGTTTCGGGCAACACGAATTCGACATTGCTGAGATCGATCCGGCGCAGCGAATCTTCCCGCACGGCGTCGAGCGCCTGATGGATGTTGCCGAACACCGCGTCGGACAGTTTCTCGGGATCGACGAGGCCATCCTCATTGCGCAAGCCGGCTGTCCAGTCACCGCCCGACGGCATCGCGGCCGTGACGATGCGCGCGTCGGAGATCCTGGCGCTGGTCAGCCGCACCTCCCCCCACAGCAGTGGTATCAGGCGCATGCCGAAGCGAACACGGCCGGCATCCGCCATCGGCTTGCCATCCGATGTCTTCAGGCTGACGTCGCTGACCTGAAGCGCGACGAAGCTCGAACTGTCGAGCGTGATGCGCGCCGGCCCGACAGCGACATGGACATCGACGCCGGCAAGTCTCTCGATGGCGATCTCGGCTTCCGCCCGAAGCCGCTCGGAGCCGATGCCGGACGCCCCGACCAGATAGACGACGACCGCTGCCAGCAGCACGAGGCTGACAACGCCGGCGAACACGCGCGAAAGGATGCGGAAGCCGCGGCCGATCGACGCCTGACCGAGCGGCGGCACGCGGCACGCGGACGGCAAAGCCCCCAGGTCGGTGATTTCATCCCGCCTGAACCTGATCTTCTCGTGCTGCGGTTGCTCCTGATCCACGCCATCTTCCGTTGTACAAATTCGCTCGTGGACGAATCCCCGCTCGACACTATATCGGTGTGGCTTCGCGCGTAACCTCAAACAAGGGCATCGATATGGCTGACCTCGACGTGGGCGATCTTGCGCCGCAATTCGACCTGCCGCGAGATGGCGGCGGTTCGCTCAACCTGGCCGCATCGGCCGGCAAACCCGTGGTGCTCTACTTCTATCCGCAGGACGACACCACAAGCTGCACGCAGGAGGCGATCAGCTTTTCACAGCTGAAGCCGGACTTCGAGAAGGCCGGTGCCGTCGTGATCGGCCTGTCGCCCGATCCCGTCAAGAAGCATGACAAGTTCAAGTCGAAATACAATCTCACCATCGATCTCGCCGCCGACGAGGAACGCAAGGTGATCGAAGCCTACCATCTCTGGGTCGAGAAATCGATGTATGGCCGCAAATACATGGGCGTCGAGCGCGCGACGTTCCTCATCGGCCGCGACGGGCGGATCGCCAGGATCTGGCGCAAGGTCCGGGTCAAGGGCCATGCCGAGGAAGTGCTGGAAGCCGTTCGCGCGCTTTGAACGCGCGATGGCAGGTTCACACGAGCCGACCTTACTCGTCTGACGCCTCCGCCTTCGGCTGCCGCCGCGCCCGCCAGGATTTCGCAACATGGTTCGCATGATCGGCCAGCGCGGCGAGATGGCCGCGCAGACCACGCGCGCCCATCATCGACCACAGCGTGACTGATTCAGTGGCGAAGCGGCGCTTGAAATCCTCGCCGCCGCAGAGAAAATCAACCTTGGCCAAGCCACGGTCGAGCGACCACTGGATGTAGTCCATCATCAGTACCATGCCCGGTGAGGCGCGCTCGTATTCGGGATCGTAGGTGGTGACGAAAGCCATCATCGTGCCATGCTGCTCGAAATTGATGGAGACGGCGATGATCGTGCCGTTAAGCTCCAGCACGAAGATGCGCAACAGCCCGAGTTTGGCCAGCACGGAAACAAGCGCGGCAAGAACGGGCGAGCCCTCGTCGAACAGGTCCGAGACGCGGCCATGCCGGGCAAGCCAGAGGCGCTTGAGCGCAGCAACCCGCGCGAGCACGGGCTCGCGCGGCTCGTCCGCATCCAGCAGGCGGAAACGCAATTCGCCGCCTTCCTCCATGAACTTGCGGCCACGGCGGTAGTTCTGCCGGGCCTTCTTGGACAGTGTCTCGAACCATTTCGCCCCACCCTGCCAGGGACCGGCGACGCGATAGCTGATTTCACTGCGGTGGTTGGGCCGTAGTGCCTTGCCATGGCGCGAGGCCGGGTCCAGCAGAGCACCAACACCGGCATCCGGCAGCAGACGGTTGAGATAGACCAGGTCGAAGCCACCCTGATCAAGGACGTACTGCCAGAGCCGGGAGAGCGCCTGCGGATTACAGTCCGGGGCCAGCAGCGCGTCGCCATAGTCACTGTGATCCTTCGCCGCCCATTCGAGCATGCGGATCCCGGAGCGCTTGAAAGTGGCGAGCGCAATCACGCCATCGAGCCGGTCGCCGTTCCAGGCCAGCCCGATCCTGAGCGTGCGCAGTTCCTGCTGCGGGGTCGTGCGCCACCAGGCCGCGATCCATTCCGGGTGCTGGAAGACCAGCCCGTCGACGCGCCGCCAAAGTGCGCTCCAGGCCGGCGTGATCTCGGCCAGCCGCTCCGCCGATGTCACGACTTCGAAGGTGCGTGTCCGCGGGATGGCGAGCACGAAAGGAGCGTTCATGGCCGTGTTCCCTCAGATGACCGTGAGGTCCTTGGTTTTCCAGGCCGCATGCGCCTGGCGATATGCCTCCACATCCGCTTCAGCGGCATGAGATAGAGGCCGGCGAGTGACTGATAATCGCGCACATCGCGGTCGATCAGTCCGAACTTGAAGTCCTCGTCGGGCTTCGGCACGCACAATGTTCCGAACAGCCGGTCCCAGAACGAGAACAGCAGGCCGAAATTCTTGTCGTAATGGCGTGGATCGGTGCTGTGATGCAACTGGTGCCAATGAGGACACAGGATCACATTGTTGAGCGGGCCGAACGAGATCTTGAAATGCGTGTGCCTGACGAAATCCATCATCAGGATGTTGCGCATGACATAGACGTTAACGCCAAAGACGGTCAGTTCGACAAGGTTAAGCGAAATCAACGACCAGATGCCGAAGCAGACGCCGACGATGAGGCCATCCCAGGCCCGATTCATCAGCTCGTCGAGCGGATGGACCCGATCCTTGGTGATCCCGACCATCACCTCGGCCGAGTGATGCACCTTGTGCAACTCCCAAAGCAGCGGATAGCGATGCTGGGCAACGTGATAGAGATAGTAGGAAATATCGTAGGCGAGCAGCATGGTGATGGTGAAGACCAGCACCGTCACCGGCCCCGCCGGCCCCTCGATCAGGGGCGGCTGGAACTGGAAGAGTGTCGAAAACAGCCAGTTGGTCGCGTAGCCAACCGCGGTGACGAAGACAATGCCGGCAGGCAGCATCAGGAAGGGCATCAGGGCCTTCTTCGTTACCCAGAACAGCAGATCGGCCTTCGCCGAGGGATGGGTGATGGCCTCGTGCGGGATGGCGAACTCGAAAAACTCCTTCCAGCTCTTAGTCTCGACCGTGCGCCAATAGGCCACGAGCGCGCTGACAAAGGCAGTCAGCAGCAAAAGCCCCGTCGCCAGCAGACCAGTGCCCGAAATCTTGTCGAGGATCTTGCCAACCAGATCGCTCAGCATTCCCATAACCATAATGAATCCCAAACCCCGGCACGCTTTTACTCGAAAACCGTCAACTAAAAGCAATCGAAGACAGTTAAGAAACTAACCTCTAACGCGCGAGCGTCAGTCGCTTCTCCTGCCAGCAAGTTGATGCCGATTGCCAGGGATTTCGCGACACCGGGCCTCAACTTGGCGGTTTTCATGCAACTTCCCGCCCGTTCCGCGTGCATTCGCCTCCGCGCATTCAATCCCGCAAAGCTTTGTTAACCTTAATAATGTGTAGTCCGACCGTCGTGATGTCGTAAACGAAAGCTTGGTCCCGTGAACGCAACCGGTCAGTCCGCAGTCTTCGGCAGGCGCAAGGAACCTCACACCGTCATCATCGCGCGCGGCAACGAGATCAGGCATTTCACGATCCGGCCCTGGCTCGCGGCATTCATCGGTTCGGCACTCGCCGCCATTGCCATCGGCTACCTGCTGGCCACGTCCTATCTCGTGCTGCGCGACGACCTGATCGGCGCCACCACCGCGCGCCAGGCGCGCATGCAGCAGGCTTATGAAGACCGCATCTCGGCACTTCGCGCCCAGGTCGACCGCATCACCAGCCGCCAGCTGCTCGACCAGCAGCTGATGGAAACCAAGGTCAGCGAACTGCTCGAACGCCAGACACAGCTCAGCCAGCGGCACGGCCGCCTCGGCCCGCTGCTCGAACGCGCCGAGAATGAGGTTGGAACGGAACCCGTGGAGGATCCCGCAACGGCTGCCAAGCCCGACAAGCACGCCGACGTGACCGGCAGCATCAGCCAGCCGGCGCCGAACTACGCGGTCGCCAGCCTGGGCGTCGACCTGGGCGCCGCCGACACCAGGCCGTTCTCCTTGTGGTCGACCCGTACCGATCCACTGCCCAGCGATTCCGCAGCGGATCGCGCGGACAAGCTGTTCGTTTCGATCAACCAGTCGCTGAAATCCATCGAGAACGAACAACTCACCCGCATCAGCACGCTCGCCGACAATGCCTACAAGAGCGCGGATGCCATCCAGCAGGCGCTGGCGGCGGCCGGACTGCCGGTCGACAGCGATTTCGGCAAGAACGAGAGCGATGTCGGCGGCCCGCTGATCCCGCTCGACAGTTCGATGATCTTCGACAGCAAGGTCAAGGAACTGGACGAAGCCCTGGATACGCTTGACCAATTAAAGAAGGAAGCGCGCCGGCTGCCGCTTGCCAACCCCGCCCCTGGCCACTCCGTCACCAGTCCGTTCGGCGTGCGCACCGATCCTATCCTCGGCACCGCCGCGCTGCACTCGGGAATGGACTTCAGGGCTCCCATCGGCATGGCGGCCAAGGTCACGGCGCCCGGCATTGTCACAAAGGCGGGCTGGAACGGGGGCTATGGCCGCATGGTGGAGGTCGACCACGGCAATGGTTTTGCGACCCGCTATGGACATCTGAGCGAAATCGACGTGACCGTGGGCGAGAAGCTGGACGCCGGCGCCATCGTCGGCAAGACCGGCAGCAGCGGCCGTTCCACCGGCCCGCATCTGCACTACGAAGTGCGCCACAACGGCGAAGCGATCGATCCCCTCCGCTTCCTCACCGTCGGCAAGAAAGTTGCCCAGTATCTCTGAGGCGCGCAAGCCCGGGTTGGATCAGCAATATTGAACATGCATCTCAAGGGCTGTCATGAAAGCCATGCATGAACCGGTCTTTGATCGTCTGATCAGTCTGTGCTCCCCGGCTGTATCGACAGAAATCCGGTCGCCGCCGCAATCAGCGTGGCCGCACCAATCTTCAAGGCGGCCTCGTCGACGCGAAATTTGGGATGGTGAAGCGGAAAGACCGAGCCAACCTGCTCATTACGGATTCCGAGCCGGAAATAGACCGATGGGCGCTTCTCGCTGTAGTAGCCAAAATCGTCGGCAATGGCCCATCCGGGCGTGTTGAGGACATTGTCGGCGCCGATGCAGGCCTTGCCGCTGGCGACAACCAGTTCGGCCATCTCGGCGTCGTTGACGACCCCAGGTTCGCCCTTGTGTATGGCGAGTTCCACACTGGCGCCGTGGCTCGCTGCCGTGCTCTCGAGGATTTCGCGAACACGCCGCCAAGCCCGCTCGCGGGTTGCATCGCTGCCACTGCGGATGGTCCCTTTCAAGGTGACCTTGCCGGCGATAACATTGTAAGCGCTGCCGCCGTTGATACCGGTGACTGAAATGACCAGCGGATCGTAGGGATCAATCTCGCGCGAGACGATCTTCTGCAACTCGCTCACCATGGAGCAGGCCACGGCGATCGCATCGATGCCCTCATAGGGCTTTGCCGCATGGGCCGCCTCGCCGATGACGACGGCATCGAACGTATCGCACGCCAGCGTGTAGGGACCAGAGCGCACCGCGATCTTGCCGGATGGCGTATACGGATCGACGTGAAGGCAGATCGCGGCGTCGATATCGTCGAGCAGCCCCTCCTCCACCACACGTTTGCCGCCCGAGGGCGAGTCCTCCTCGGCCGGTTGAAAGATGAGACGCACGGTGCCGCCAAAATCGGCCCTTGATTGATGGAGGTGCGCGGCAACCGCGAAGCCCATCGATGCGTGGGCGTCGTGGCCGCACGCATGCATCACGCCGGGATTTGTCGAGGCGTAGTCGACGCCGGACTCTTCTTCGATCGGCAAGGCATCGATATCGGCGCGAATGGCAATCTTTCGATTTGACGGTTTGCCGGTGCCGACAATATCGACGGCCAGGCCAAAGCCCGCGACATCACGAATATCGGTTATTCCCTCGCCGGCCAGCTTTTGCCTGAGATAACGCTGCGTGTCGGCCTCGCGGTTCGACAGCTCGGGATTGCGGTGCAGATGGCGCCGTATTTCGATCATGCGGTCGAGAAGCCCGGCGTCGATGTCGACCGCGCCGGGACCGGCGACATCGCCTGCCATGGCCGAACCCTCAGGATTTGACATGGATCTCTCGCGGGAACTTCGTCAGGGTCTCATGGCCGGTTTCAGTCACCAGGATGGTCTCGGAGACCTCGATGCCCCAGCCATCCATCCACATTCCGAGGATGGAATGAAGGACGTTGCCGGGTTGAAGTACCGTCTTGTCGCCGGGCCTGAGGCTGATCGTGTGCTCGCCCCAATCCGGCGGATAGGCAACGCCGATGGAATAGCCGATGCGCGATTCCTTCTTCAATCCGTAGCGCTGGATGACCTTGCGCCACGCACCCTCGACCGCTTCGGCCGATGTACCCGGCCTGACCGCATCGAGAACCGCATCCATGCCCTCGATCACCGCCTTCGCCGTGTCCGAGACACGCGCCGGCGTCTTGCCCAGTTGCATCGTTCTTGCCAACCCGGCCGCATAGCGGCGGCAGACACCGGCCAGCTCCAGCGCAATCGTCTCGTTGTCTCCAAACCGCCTGTCGCTCCACATGATGTGCGGGGCCGAGGCATTCTCGCCGCCGAGGATTGTCGGCGGAAGAGCGGTGATGTCGCCCGCGAAATCCCGGCTGCCGGCGATCTGCGCGGCCTGGATGGCAGCAATGGCATCGCATTCGCGCACGCCAGGAGCGATCACCTCGAAGGCCCGCGTCACGGCCGCCTCGGCCAGGATCGATGCCTTGCGCAGATAGGCGATCTCGGGTGCCGATTTGACCGCGCGGATCCAGTTCACCAGAAGGTCTGCATCGTGCCATTTGGCGTTGGCAAGGCCGGCGACGAGCCTGGCATGTGCCTTTGGCGAGAAATAATAGGCTTCGAGCTCGATGCCGATATGTCTGGCACCCCATCCCCTGGCGGCGATCCAGTTCGCGATCCAGTCCATGGGGTGGCGATCGGCCCGCTGAACATGATCTTCCGGGAAGCCAACCACGTTCTCGGGCTTCATCCATGCCGTCAGAAGACCACCAGCCGCATCCATGGCGCGCCCGATCCAGACCGGCTCGACCTCTTCCAAGGGAACCAGCACCACCTGCGGCGTGTAGAATGACCAGCCATCGTAGCCGGTGATGTAATGCTGGCTGGCAACGTCGTTGACGACAAGTAGCTCGAGACCGCGCCTCGCCATCTCGGCGCGGATCTTGCGAAGCCGCTGCTGGTATTCGTCGCGGGCAAACGGCAGTTCGATCATCTCTACTCCATGCTCTGTTCAACGGGTTGCGAGGCTTGCCCACCATTGAAGCGTTTTCCCATGACGGCAATCGGCCAAGGGCGACAGGTGAACAGGTCCTAGGCCGGGTATGCCTACGCCCCATCGGGCGCTTGGGATGCCGCTTCGATTTATTTTTGAATTCCATTTGACTGAAAAAATCTTTGGTGCGAACCTTGCGTCAACCGAGGGCGCAAGGCATGGCATTGCGGGGGACCAATCAGGAGTTCGGGCGGCCGTACAACCGGCGCATCGTGCTTGAGTCCATCCGCCTTCATGGACCGATCGCCCGTGGCGAGATCGCCAACCGCGTCGGGCTTACCGTCCAAACGGTCTCGACCATCGTTCGTGAATTGGAAGAACAGGGCTACATCCTCTCGGTGCGCGAAGAGCCGAAGGGGCGCGGCCTGCCTCCTGCGACGCTGCGGATCAATCCCGAGGGCGGCTATGCAGTCGGCATCCACATCACCCCGCTGGGCATCAATGCCGCCTTGATCAATCTGAGTGGCGACGTGATCGAGAGCACCTATCGCGAAGCCCCGAACGCGACGCCGGACCATGCCTTCGACCTGATCGGCGCGATGGCGATCGAATTGACCAGGTTGCGGGCTGGAGGACGGGTGCTTGGAGTCGGCCTGGCCCTGCCCGGACCATTCGGCGTCGAATCCATGAGTTTTGTCGGCCCGACCACCATGAGCGGCTGGAAGGATGTGGCGCTGCGCGAGCGGCTGGCGGCCTCGACAGGGCTGCCGGCCTTCTTCGAAACCGACATGGCTGCGGCGGCCATGGGCGAGCGGCTCTACGGCCTCGGCGCTCAATTCTCTGAATATTACTATCTCTATTTCGGCGTCGGCCTAGGCGGCGTCATGGTTCATGACGGCAGCCCGCTGCGTGGCGCCTGGGGAAATGCCGGCGAGGTCGGGCACATCCCTGTCGTTCCCGGGGGCGAGGCCTGTCCTTGCGGCAACCGGGGTTGTCTCGAAAGATACCTCTCGCTCGAGGCGCTCCGACGCTGGAACGGCAGCGAGGCCGATTGGGTCGCGGAAGTCGCACCGATCTTTCACAATGCCATTGCCGTCATCGAGAATCTCTTCGACCCCGAAACGGTCATCCTCGGTGGGCTGGCATCCACCGACCTGCTCGAACGGCTGGCTGGCTCGACCGAAGGTCTCCACAACTCCGTTTCCGCGCGCGAGGACCGCACGACGCCCCGGGTCATGGTCGCACGGGGCGGCCAGCATTCGGTATTGCGCGGTGCCGCCGCCCTGGCGGTTTCCGGAGTGCTGTCGCCCCGCTTCGGCCAGATGTTCACGGCCGAGCGCGAACGCGGCCGCGATCTCCTCGCGCCCAAGGAGATTGCCGCATGAGCGAACCGCTGCTGGTACTCGACAACGTCACCAAGAATTACGGCGCGATCGAAGCGCTCAAGGGAATCAGTTTCTCCATCGGCAAGGGTGAGGTCGTCGCGCTGCTCGGCGATAACGGCGCCGGCAAGTCGACGCTGGTCAAGATCATCGCCGGCGGGCTGGAGCCGACCTCCGGCCGCATGCTGTTCGAGGGCAAGGAGTTTCTTGCCAGGTCGCCGGCCGAGGCGAAGGCGGCGGGCATTGAAACCGTCTACCAGGACCTGTCGCTGTGCACCAATGTCGATGTGGTGGCGAATTTCTTCATGGGCCGCGAGATCACCAGGAAAGTCCTGGGCATTCCCGTGCTCGACGAGCGCGCCATGGAGGCCGTCGTCGCGAAGGCGCTGGCCAGCGCCGGCACCCGCATTCCATCACTGCGCACCAATGTCGAGCACCTCTCGGGCGGCCAGCGGCAAGCCATCGAACTCAACCGGTTCGTGCATTGGGGCGGCAAGCTGGTGCTTCTCGACGAGCCGTTCGCCGCCCTTGGCGTCGAGCAGACGCGGCGCGGCCTCGACATGATCCGCCAGGTGGCGAGCCAGGGCATCGGCGTCGTCATCATCACCCACATCATGCAGCAGGCTTTTCAGGTCGCCGACCGAATCGTGGTGATCCGGCAAGGTGTCGTGGCCGGCGATGTCGCCAGAAACAAAACAAGTCCCGATGCGGTGATCAACATGATCACCGGCGAGACGCTTGCCGGTGCCGGACCGGCTGGCTGAGGGACAAAAAGAGGGGTCCGGCTCAACAGGAGCGAACGACATGAAGCGAATACTTCTTGCTGTCTTCGGTATCCTGGCACTGGCCTTTGCCACGCTCACGCCGGCATTCGCCCAGTCCAAGGGGACCGTCTACTATATGGTGCCGACATTGCTGGACGAGTTCCAGACCGGCTCGGTGACCGCGCTGGAACTGTTCCTGAAACAGGTCGGCTACGAGATAAAGACGCTGAACGCCGACAACAAGACGGACGCCCAGCAATCGCAGATGAACGACGTCATCGCGCTGAAGCCAAAGGCGATCATCCTGGCGGCGGTCGATTTCAACGCGTTGAAGCCGTCCATCGAGGCCGCACGCGCGGCCGGCATCCCGGTGGTCGAGTTCGACCGCCAGATCACGTCGACGCCTTCCGACTTCACCTCGGTGGCGGGTACCGTCGAGATCGGCCATATCGCCGCCGACCAGGCGGAGAAGCTGCTGAAGGCGAAGAACGGTTCGGTGAAGGGCAAGGTGCTGCAGGTGCTCGGCGATCCCGGCGATCCCTACACGCTCGACATCCAGAAGGGTTTCGAGGAGAAGATGAAGGCGTTCCCGGACGTCAAGATCATCTCGCTGCCGGCCATGCAATGGGAAGCCAGCAACGCCGGCACCATCGTCGCCGACCAGATGCTGGCCAACCCCGACATCGACCTGATCTTCAGCCATGCCGCGCATCTCTCGGTCGCCGCCGTCGCCTCGCTCGAGGCCGCCGGCAAAAAGCCGGGCGACGTCATGCTGATGAGCTCGAATGGCGCGCCGGTCGGCCTCGACCTGATCCGCAAGGGTTGGCTCAACGTCGAAGTCGAGCAGCCGCTCTACGCGCAGGCCGCGGCCGTCGCCATGTTCATGGACAAGGTCGCCAACAAGCAGGAGATCAAGCCCGGCGACTATGACGTGCTGGGCCTGAAATCGACCGTGACCAAGGAAGCGTGGGGGCCGAACATCAAGATCCCGGGTGCCGCCATCACCAAGGAAAACGTCGACAATCCGGCCTTCTGGGGCAACCAGAAGGCGCCGACGGATACCGTCAAACCGGTCGAATAGGCCGACCGCATAAGGTGCTCCGGACCAAGCTGGTCCGGAGCCGCTTCTCCGCAACATCAATCCGCGCAAGATCCTCGCCGAAATCGAGTTTTCGGGGTTCATGCGCCAGCCGGATCAGCTCATGAACCCCCGCACCCGCCAAGCCCTGGAGTTCGTCCTCGACAACCTTGTCTGGTTCATGCTGGTCTTCGTGCTGGTGGTCTTCTCCATCTTCATCCCGAACTATTTCCAACTCGGCATCTTCGCCAACATCATCGAGGCCTCGAGCGTGCTCGGCGTCATGTCGATCGGCCTGGCGCTGGTCATCATCGCCGGGCACATGGACCTTTCGGTCGAATCCGTCGCGGCGCTCAGCGCCATGGCGGTGGGCATCCTGTTCTGCTCGTCGGGCATCGGCCTTGGCATCCAATTGCACCCGGAATGGCTGATGGTCCCTGTGTCGCTGCTGCTGGCCCTGGCCGTCGGCGGTCTCATCGGCGCCTTCAACGGGTTTCTGGTGGTCAAGGTCAAGATGAGCGCCTTCATCATCACGCTGGCGTCCTACATCTGGGTGCGCGGCCTGGTGCTGGTCATTTCGGGCGGCCGCTCGGCTCAGGATCTGGCACCCGCCATCCGCTGGTTCGGCATCCAGCGGCTGATCGGCCTGCCGCTGACGGCCTGGATCGCCATCGCCTGTTTCGTCGTCTTCTCGCTGATCATGGCCAAGACGCCGTTCGGCCGGCACCTCGTGATGATCGGCGGCAACGAGACGGCGACCTTCCGCGCCGGCATCCGGGTGAACCGCAACCTCATCATCGCCTTCGTGCTTGCCGGCGCCATCGCCGGCCTTGCCGGCTGGCTGCTGGCGATCCGCACCTCCGGCGCCACGGCAAACCTCGGCGTCGGGCTGCTGTTCAACGCCTTTGCCGCGGTCGTCATCGGCGGCGTCAGCCTGAAAGGCGGCGTCGGCACCCTGCCCGGCGTCTATGCCGGCGTGCTCCTGCTCTCGGCCATCAACACGGCGATCAACCTGATGGGACTGCCGGCCAACTTCACCCAGGTCATCCATGGCCTCCTGGTGCTGGCCGCGGTGCTGCTCGACGCATTCAAGCAAACCATTCGCCAAAGACTCGCATGACAGGACGGCTCGCATGACCGGAAGACTGAAGGACAAGGTGGCGCTGATCGTCGGCAGCGCGCGCGGCATCGGCAAGGGAATCGCGCTGCGCTTCGCCGAGGAAGGCGCAAGTCTGGTACTGGCCGACACCGAGACCGAGGCCGGGCAAGCGACAGGCGACGAACTGGGCGTCCCCTTCATCCGCACCGACATCTCGCAAATGGCCGACGCTGAGGCCGCGGTGGCACTGGCGCTGAAGCATCACGGCCGCCTCGACATCATCGTGCAGAATGCCGGTATCTATCCCTGGCAGCTGATCGAAAACACCAGCGCCGACGACTGGGACCGCGTGATGGCCGTCAATCTGCGCGGCACGTTCAATGCCAGCCGCGCCGCACTGGTGCCAATGAGGGCGCAGCGCTCCGGGCGCATGCTCTACACCTCCTCCATCACCGGCCCGCACGTGACCAGTCCCGGCCATGGCCATTATTCGGCCAGCAAGGCCGGCATCAACGGCTTCATCCGGGCGGCGGCGCTGGAATTCTCCGGCTACGGCATCACCGTCAACGGCGTCGAGCCCGGCAACATCCTCACGGAGGCCATCCAGCAGCATCGCGGCGCCGCCTATGTCAAGAACATGGAGGATTCCATCCCGCTCGGCCGCCTCGGCAGTCCGCGCGACGTCGCCAATGCCTTCCTGTTCCTGGCCTCGGACGATGCCAGCTACATCACCGGCACGACCATCGTCGTCGACGGCGGGCAGTTACTGCCCGAAGGCAAGGATTTCCGGATGGCGCCGCCGTGATTCCTTAACCCGCGAGGAAAAGTCGCCGCTCTTTCCGTCGCCGTTCCGCGGCTTCCTGCAAAGGCTTACCGAAACCAGTTGAACAGCTGTTCGAGCATTCCGGGCGGTTCCAGCGAGAACACGGCGCGAAATGTCGTCGGCCGATCGCTGGAAAATGCCGATGCAAGCGGTCGAGAATAGGATGCCGTGCGTCCGTCATCCGATATCGTGCCACTTGTCTCGATGATGCGCGGAGCCGTCACCGTCCATGCAATGTGCCTGCCTGACATCTTCGCCAATATGAGCGTCTGCAGCCCTTGCGCCATCGGATCGTCGGCATACTTGTCGGTTGGCTTGAGACTGGGGAAATTGACGACGAATTCGTAATTGTCCCCTACTCGATTGAGCTGCACGCCCTGCTTCTGGTCTCCTCCGATATTGGCGTTCGAAAGAGCCGCAACGAGATCGTCCGTCTTGCCGGAGAAAAACAGCGAGCAGACCTCATCGCTGCCCTCGGTTTTCTGCTCGGCGGTTCCGGTTATGCCCGGCGACGACAACAGCTTGTCGGAACTGCACCATTTGCCGTTCGCGTTCTTGGCCATCGCCAACAGCGAGGCATCCACCGCTATCCGGATATTGGCCGTCGCGGTCCCATCGCGCCGGAATGCCAGATCCTGCTTCACGTCGAAGCAGCCCGCCACCAACAGACATCCGACCAGCGAGACGACGATGTTACGACGAACAGGGAATATCCAAAAACGCATCACATCTACGTTCAAATCTTGGCCCGGAGTCTCTTTTCGCGGCACCCTTCACAAAAAGCGGCCAGCCGATGATGCGAAATCTGGTGGGCGATGACGGACTCGAACCGCCGACATCTTCGGTGTAAACGAGCGTTCAAACAGTCGAAACCTCGCATTTCCGGGCTTTTCCATGCCGTTTGTGCCCGGATATTCCAATCGAAACTGGGCGCTGGAGCGGGTTATCTGGGCGCTTTCTGGGCGCAAGTGCGCCGGGGTTTCGCCTCTCTACATAGGGCGATTTCCGTCGTCAATTGCCATGGTTTGAATCTAAGCGAGCTTAGCTCGGCAAGTCCGCACCCACCACCCGGCGGGTATAGGCGACCTCGACAGCAGCCACAGCCTCGTCCTTGGATTCAACCCGTCCTCGCGCGCCGCCGTCGTAGCACGTCCAGAACCAAGTGCCCGCAGAGGGGCCGTGCTGCTCCTTCATGATGCGCCCGACACCTGTGTCCTGAAAGCTTCCGTCGAAGTCGAAATGCAACATCTTGCCGCCGATCACGGTCCGGCCCCAGGACAGCCGGACGCGGGCGCCCCTGGCAAGTACGAAGTTGAAGGCCTCGGGCTTGCTGTCGAAGGTCTCGATCGCGCGGTTATTGTCGACGACCTGCCAACCGCGCTGGTAGGCGAACCGAACCACGAGCCGTTCGCTACCCACGAAAGCGCTCCGTGTACCATGTGATCTTGCCGTCGACCTTCATCGGCTTATGGATCATCAGGCGCTTGGGCAGGTGTTCGGGATGCACCTCGAGGAGCGTGATCTTGATCTCCGGCTTGCACCGGCTGCAGTCAAACTTCAGCTTCATTGGATCGACGCCGCCACCATAGACCATCATGAGGTCGGCAGAACGGCAATAGCGGACGTTGCCGCAGCTGCATTCTGCTTTCACAAGCATGTTGTGCCGGGTCGCCTTACCCAGCGTGTCGATCGGATCGTGCGCCATACCTTAGAAAGAGGAACATATTCCTGCTGGTCAAGACCCTCTTGACTCTTTTGTTCTCATTTCGTTCACTGTTGGCAAAATGGAGACAGACCGATGAAAACGATGCGAGCCACTGAAGCGGAGCAACCTGAACTGTTCGCCGAGGTCAGGCGAGAGATGCCCGCTATACACCGTGCCGCCGCGAAGATGGCGAAGCAATTGCGGGGGCTGAGCGGCGTCAGCCAGAAGCAGGCCATCGCCGAGGTGACGACATGCTGGATCATGGCGCTCTATCCCAATGACTTGAAATTGGCGCTCTCGTTGTCCGATGCGATCCGTGACCAGGTAGACATTAATTTGCAGGAGTGCTGGAGGACGCGCGACCTTCAAAAGCAGCATTGAAGCCATGTGCGGTCGCTACACTCGATATCTCTCATGGTCGGAAATCCACCGGCTCTACCGGCTGACAGCGCCAGCCGAGACCGGCCGCAACGACGAGCCGCGCTATAACATCGCCCCGACGCAGGACGTGCCTTTCGTCACCGCCGGCGAGAATGGAAACCACCGCCTGCGCGAGGGGAGATGGTGGCTCGTTCCGTTCTGGGCGAAGGAAATCCCCAAGGCGGCCATGTTCAATGCCAGGATCGAGGGTGTCGATACGGCGCCGGCCTTCCGTGACGCCTTCAAATCAAAGCGCTGCCTGATCCCGGCCGATGGCTTCTACGAATGGACGATATCGCCGGCCGACGGCAAGAAGGATCCCTGGCACATCTACCAGCCCGGCCACGCGCCCTTCTCGTTCGCCGGACTGTGGGCCTACAATTCCAATCTCGACATCACCAGCTGCACCATCATCACCGAGCCCGCCGGCGAGCCGATGAAGAACCTGCACGATCGCCAGCCCGTCATTCTCGACCCGGCCTATTACGATGCCTGGCTCGACCCGTCGACGCCGAAGGAATATCTAAAGGACATCCTCAGCCACGACATCGACGGCCAGCTGCAGTTCAATCGCGTCGGCCGTGAGGTCAATTCGACGGTCATCAACAAGCAGCCCAACGACCACCCTGCCCTGGTCGGGCCGATCAATCCGCTGTGAGTGACGAACCCGCGAGGCTTGCCGAAGGCATGACGCCAGCACCGCGCGACCGCGCCAAGGTGCTGGGCCACACATGCGAGCATGATGGCTGCGGGAAGGTTGCCGGCTGGGGATTTGCTCGGCCCCGAACGGAATCGCACTGGTTTTGCTTCGAGCACCGCGGCAACGGCGATCCGTGTCTGTGAGGTTCGTGATGGCGAAGCCACCGAAAAATCAGATGTTGTCAGCCGTCAAGCTTGCCTTCGCCTCCAGTCCTCAGACCGCTCATTATTGAAGGCGACCGCTTGCTCGAGTGACGGAAACGGCCGAGCAGTTATGGAACCGTCCGGCATCATCTCGACCGCCAGGAAAGGCAGCCCCTTGATAGGCGGCGGGTAAATAATGAAGGCGGGCGCAATCTGTTTCAATCAGGGAGACCCGGGTCAAAATGCACGATCGCGTCAAGGATCGTGCGATACAGGCTGTCAACCTCTTCGTCGATCTCAGGGCGTTTGATGCCCAGCGCCTTTGCATCAGCGATCAGCTTGTGCGTGAGTTCGTCAATCGAGACGACATCACCTGTCGCCGTCTCGCGGATGTTGTTCGCGATCCATCGGTGGAGAAAATTGATGCCGCGTGTGCTCATTCAGCCTTAAGCTCGCTCGGCGAATTGAGTTCCAGCAACACCTGCTGGGTCGCCTCCTTGAGCCGCAGCTGAGGAGCGGCAGTGAAGATACGGCGGGGATTGGTGCGTCAAACGTGCTAGGGTCAGCGATGTCCAGTTTGACAACGCCGCTGATCCGAAAGCTCGAAAGCCTAGGTCGACTTTCGTCAGATGAACGCGAGAGCGTCGAAGCGATGCCGCTTTTGGAAAAGGCGTTGATGCCTGGTGAGCAGATCGCGCTGGAAGGGAATGTACCAAGCCACTGCTGCTTGGTCGTTGAAGGGCTCCTGCGGCGATACAGCACTTTGAGCAACGGCACTGTGCAAACACTCTCAATTCACGTCGCCGGCGATATACCCGATCTGCAAGGTCTGCACCTTAGAAGCATGGATCACACTCTCGCATCGATCGGTAGAAGCAAGGTTGGCCTCATCGCGCACCGCGACATCCTCGAAGTTCTCCGCAAATCACCTCGTCTGGCAAATCTATTTTGGCGTGAAAGTTTGGTTGATGCAGCGGTCGCGCGCGCCTGGGTCAAGGTTTTGGGGGGCCATGATGCGTTCGGCAAGTTAGCTCACCTCGCCTGCGAGCTTTACGTGCGCATGGAGGTCATGGGGCTGGTAAGGAAGAATTCTTATCCCTTACCGCTAACTCAGGTTCAGCTCGGCGAGACTATCGGGGCGAGCGTCGTTCACGTAAATCGCATTTTGAAGAAACTGCGCGGTGACCGCCTTTTGGAGCACAAAAACGGGCGGCTGGTAATCATGAACTGGGACGGCCTAAGCGAGGTGGCAGATTTCGATCCGGCATACCTGAACCTGCGAGATCCACACTATTTGAATTTAAAGCCAGCGGCTGGGCGTTAACAGTATCGATTCACTCCTCCCGAAGTCTCGACAAGGGTCGGCATAACTGGAGGACAGAGCATCAAAAACGGAGACGCAGCCCGCAATTGCTCGGGCCAAGGATCGGCGCCGGGAAGTCTCTTCGGCAGACGATGGCGGTACCTATATCGTGCTTTCTGCGATCCGCCACATAAGAAGACAAAGGGCCGCACCGAACGCAAAGAGCGTATAGATAACAAGAATTAAAAGAACAGGGAAATAGTCACTGCGGTAGGATGCCGCGATCGCTCGGATTAGAGGATTCTGGAATACATCCTCGTTGTTTGCTGCAACTCCGGTGCTCGGAGTTCTACTCTCATCCATCGGCTGTGTCGGCGCCGGCTTCGCAGTCGTCTTAGTCTCGGCCGCCTTTAAAATTCCGTTTGATATACGGGTCGCCGCCGCCAACGGATCACCGGCGAGCTGGTCCTGCGTGACCGGTTTGGCGACGATTTCAGCCGCGCGCGTGCCCATGGCGTCTTCGTACCCCTAAGTTCCATCGGATTCGACGGCAGTCTCGACTGTTGCGTTCATATTCCATGGACCAGCACAAGGTAGATGGCGGGGATTAACATCAACCAGCCGCCCGTTCCCAGGATCACCCAAATAGCCGTGCGCTCGGTCTGCCTGATAAGATCGCTGATGTATTCCTCGGCACTCAAAGACACGGCGTCTGGCCACCCAGGCTCAGGCGCATGATTGTCATTCGCCGGATCGTTAGCGTCGCCAGCCTCACTCGATCTCCCGGCCAATGCCAATTGGGAGATAGAGGACCCGCCAGACCACCGTGGCAGCCCGCGGGTCCTCTCAGCACAGGAAGGGACATAGGGGTGCCGAACCATGAGATGTCAACCAAGCACAATGCCCATCACCAGAAAGGTGACGGCTGTCGCGAAAATAGGTGCTAGCAACCAGCGTGCCTGACCAACACTTTTATCCATTCACTTTCTCCGCATTTGGATAAGCAACATCCTCCGCTCTGAACCGTTCCCCTAGTCCCAGGAGGCAAGACTTTTGCGTTTTGCGACCGGACTTTGGTCTCTTCCGAGATCAGACTGAAGTCCCGCCATAGGAACCATGCGGCTGGCGGCAAGTTCGGCACGTCGGCGGGCAGAAAGTCCTGCTGTCACCAGATTAGGAAAGGAGAAAAAGTATGAGAATGCACGTAACCAGCGCCGCAGCGGCGCTCGTCCTGCTTGCTGGCGTCGGCGCAGCGGCGGCAGAGGATGTTATCATCACACCGGAGCAGGACACCGTAGTGCGGGAATACGTCAAGAAGCAGCCGCTGGCTTCAGTCAAGATTCCGGGAGTGGAGCTGAAGGTCGGCACCGCTCTGCCGGACACGGTCGAGCTCCACGAGGTTCCGAACGTCAAATATCGTTATGTGGTGGTCGACAAACACACAGTTCTGGTCGACCCGGGAACCCGCAAGATTGTCAAAGTCTACGACTAAGACCCGAACGAAAGCACGCCCCGCCGCCAACCGTTGCGGCGGGGCAGATCACCAATCGGACAAATGAAGATGCAGAACCCAGAGGTCGAAACGACTGAATCCCTGGTCGCGCGCGTGGCCGATTTCCAGGCGAGAATGCGGGCAGCGCGTATAACCGAGGCCGAACTTAAAACCTTTCAAAAGGTCGCGGCCATCATGGACGTCGGTCACGGTCAGATTGCTGGCGACGACCTGATCGCTGCGTCTTTCCTCTCCGAAGCTGATCAATGAGTAGGATAGCGTAAGCAATTACAAAGCCTCGCGATGTCCGACAGGTTATCGCTTATCCATTCATGCAGAAAGTTGGCGCCGCGTGTGCTCATTGAGCCTTAAGCTCGACCAGGGCTTTAGGTTCCGGCCGGCCCGTCGACTGCGTCTTCATCCACTTCGGCCTCCATGTCGGGGCTTACTGGCTTCGGCTGGTCGCCGAACGCCACGCCGTCGAAGCCCTGCAGCCAGGCGTCGGCGTTTTCTTGCCAGAACTCAGGCACGGCCCGATCCTTGCCGTCCTTGCGCGCCTGGGCGCCGTACATCCAGGCGTAGTTCGCGCGCTCCTGGTCCTTCTTTGCGACTGCCATCTGCGTTCCCGTTACCGGCCGAGCGGTTGCTTCGACAGAGTGAGCAATTCGATCTCGTCTTTGATGCCTGCCATGTAATTGGCGATGATCCGGGACGCGAGCGCGTCGCGCTCCTCTGTCCGAAAATCCGTCTTGAGTTGGTCGAAAACACGCCCCAGCAGTTCAACCTCGGATGGATCAAAGCTACCAGCCTCATGGGCCTTGTGTCGGATTGGCATCGGTCACCCCCAACAACCTGAAGCCCCGATAAAATCACAGCGCCCGCCAAAGGCAAGCCGTTGAAACGGTCTCGCCTGCCGCAGCTTCTCTTCGCCCTTGAGCGTTTTCACGCGGCCGACCGGTGTCCGCGACATCGCAAGTTAGTGTGCGCCAATAGCACTGACCAGACCAAAGTCGGACACAAATGCGCAAAGGTCCTAGCTCGGGGAACATGTCGGGCACTCAGCAAGTTAGCCCCCAGCCGATGAGAGGCCTGCCCATGCCGTTGTCATTTGAATTTCGCGATCACCTTTTCGAACTTCGTTGCCCGACCTGTTCCCATCCAACGCTCAGAAAAGGTTCCTGGGTGACAACGATCCGCAATTTCAAATGCGCGAGCTGCGGAGCAAAGGTCCAGATCGGCTACCAAGAGAAGGTCAAGATGTTCGAGAAGTGCGTCAAAGCGATCAACTCGTCAGCCAGCCAAGTGCAATCCGCCAACGAACTTAAACCCGTGTAGACAGTTCGCTATGACAAAACTATCCGATCTCGGACCACCGATCCCGTGCAAGCTGCACGGCGGCAAGCCGGAGCGAGAAGAAGACAATTTCTATTCGTGCCCCTACTGTGGCCAGATCGTCGATCAGCGCGTCTTGCGCCAAGTGATGTGGCACGAAGGCCCGGGCCACGAGCCTCTGGAGCCGGAGGATGGGGCAACAATCCTGATGGAGGTCCGCAACTAACCCCCGATGACACACAAAAAAGCCCGCCGGCCGGAGCCAGCGGGCTGACATTGTTTAATGCCGACGTCAGTCGATAAGTGGCGGTGGCGGCGATACGGCCTGCGCCACAACGTTCGACAACTTCTCACGCTTGGTGAGTTCTGGCTTCTGGTAAGCTTTCTTCATGCGTGTCCCCCGGTTGTCCCTCAAGCCGGCAAAGTGTCTTCCGCAACGAGAATTTGTCAACCCGGCAGCTCTGTTGCTTGGCCGACAAGCACCAGCTCGGCTGCTAGCCAAAAGCCCGATGCCATAAAAAGCCCTATCACGATTGCAAATACTATCAGCCGCATACTTCGCGCCCTCAATCGGGCGCCTGGTAACATGTCAGATAAAGACAAAAAAGCCCGCCACCGCGAAAACAGTGACGGGCTTCCATCTGATCGCAAACTTGGAGTAACCGAACCAGACCAACCACAATCTGCTGGCTTGCTAATTGTTCCCGGATGGAGTGGCCCGCGCCACTCGGGGAAGCGCGGGCCGACCAAGATTTGGGTCTTTGGTCAGCGGCCGCCCGCTGAAGACGGCTGCCTTTGGTCAAACAAACGGTAAAGACTGAGGTTCCGCTTCACGACGAAAAAGCCCGCCACCTTTCGGCAGCGGGCAGACACCATGAGCGAGATGCACTGCAAGGGCGGCGGTGCGGCCTCCTACGTAGACCACACCGAGGTTGTTGACACCTGCGCTACGAGAGGCGTAAGTCGCTGCTCGCACCCCGCGTCCAGGGCGCGCTTTTACCCGACGAGGTACAGAAAATGGACGACAAATATTCCGATGCTCGTGAACACTTCTTCGCTGCGATCCGAGCGCTGGCAGCTTCCGGAGATAGCATTCAGGCCAGGCTGATCGAGGCGAATGGGAACATCCTGAATGTCACGATCGACGAATTCAACGGCGACCGCGAACTCAAAATCAAATTTGCAAAATTGCTGGACCTTCTAGCGATCGATCAGGATGATTTGGAAACAGTCGCTGTTGAGAACGCGGCGCACATGACCGACTTCGAAGCCGTGAAAGTCGCCGATCTGATCTGCGATTTCTATTACGAAATCACATAACGCGGTGCGTTGGCTAGCCACCACGCAGCACGCGCCAGATGTCATGCCAATAGGCGGTAACCAGCGACGCCAGTGCCGCCGCTGCCATCCCCGTTACACCCAAGGCACCAAGCCCCATAAGCTTCCAGCGCGTCACCTCGGCCGTCACTTCCTTGACGCTGGTCATGTCGGCATTGAGCTTGCTGACCGCGCTTTCGGTGGCGCTGACGCGCTCCACCAGCTCGTCGGTCTTCTGATACATCTTCGCGCGGCTGGCGGCGGCGCGCTGTTCCGACTGCTCGTAGCTCAGGGCGGCGCGGGAATCGCTGTCCTTGATGTCGCGACGGATCTCGGTGATGTCGCGTTGCATGTTCTGCGTCGCCTCGAGGAGACCGCCGATCATCATTTCGAGGCTTCTGTTGGATGGTCCCGGCATGTCCCGCCCTTCGCTGCGCTATTTCAGTTCGGCCCGGCGCGCGGCGCTGGCCTTGGTATGCAGATCGCATTCAGCCCTGGTGTAGAGCTTCACGGCACAGCCGGGCGCCACGGTGCGGTCGATCCGGTTCTGATCGGCCACCGTCTTGCCTTGTGCGCCGGGAAGGCTGTTACCGAGGGCCTGTCGTAGCGGCGCTACACCGCTGACGTCCGAAGTCGTACACGCCGCCAGCGTCAATGCACTCGTCAAGAGACATGCGAGCGTCGATGCCCTTGTGAATCGCATCCTGATTTCCCTTCTCGATGTTGGCGCGGACCTCGTCGGCGCCTTTGTGCTTGATGAATTCGTAGACCCCGAGCACAGCGCCCGAGGCGACGAGGGCGATGGCCGACCAGCCGATGACGCCGCTGACCAGGCGCGAGACGCCAAGCCGGTCGGCAAGGAAGGTGATGAGCAAGCTCATGCCGGAGCCGTCCCAAGCGCCGCGGCAAGCCGCTTGGCCTTTCGGTTGGCATACCAGCGGTAGCCGGCACCGCCGAGCAGCAGCACGGCACTGAGGACGGCCAGGGCCATCACGACCTTCATGATGAACTCGCTGCCGTATGACATCGGGGAAAGCTGGTTCTGGAGATCCTGCAGCGTGCCGGCGATGCCGCCGCTGCCGATGCCGGCGCCGATCGCCGCGTCGGCCGGCGCGGTCGAGGGTGGCGCCTCTGCGTCCTCGACGAAAGCCTTCGCCTGGCCGCCGACGTAAAAGCTGGCGGCTTGCGGCACCTGGCCGGTTGCCCACGCCTGACCGATCGAGCGGACTTCGGCGACACGGGCCGTCCAGCCACGGCCAAAGGTGGCGAAGGTGCCGAGGCGCTTCAGGAAGGCCATGCGCGCGTTGCAGATGCGATCGATCAGCGCGTCGTTGTTCTTGTCGGCCTTGAGCGCCGCCAGCGTGCCGACGCCCATGACGCCGTCAATACGCCCGGTGTAGGCAGGCCGTAGTGCCTGCTGAAGCCACATGATCGAGCGGCCAGGGCCGGAGTTCACAGCGCCATCGAACAGAACGTAATCGACGCCGGCCGGCAGCAGATCGCCCTTCACGGCATCCCAGTACTGCCTGTCATAGATTTCGTTCAGTTCATCCGTGGTGATGCCCTTGACCGAGCGCACGGCAAGGCCCTTGCCCTTGCGATAGCCGTCATAGACCCGCTGGGTGACACCCTTCATGGTGGCGCCGCCGGGATCCTTTGGATGGTTGCTGTAGCCGCCCTCATGCGCGAGCACGCGGGCAAGCGATTCCTTTTCACGGGACGCTGCCATGATGTTTCCTTTCGGGTGATGATTTGGCTATGGTCGGCGCCGGGGGCGGGCCGATGAAACGAGACTGGGTAAAGCTGCCGAAGCCGTGGGCTGAACTGCGCCCCAGCCTACGCGACGAGGTCGCGGCCAAGGCGGGCGACATCCACACCTATGATGGCGGGCACGTCAGCCTGGTTGATGGCCTATGGCAGGTTGTGTTCAGCGGGGGCGCGAACGACGCCGATCTGGTGCTGAATGCGCTGAGGAAGCCGAACTAGAGCTTTACCGCCGCCACGAACAAGCCGTCGACCTGCTCATCGGTCAGCCCGACCTCAATGGCGAGCGCCTGCAGGTAGGCATGGCCGCGCGAAATATAGGTTGCCTTGCGCCACCAAATTCGGACCGGCTCATAGGGAAAAGCCTCGATCACGGCATTGACGTCGGCAAGCAGACCGCCATTGTCGAAATTGAACAGGGCTATCTCTGCCTGTGCTGGAGACACCCTGTCGGGCACCCGTACGACTGGCCCCGGCAGGCCGTAGGCCGTAAGCACCTCTGTGAGTTCATCCTCGTTCAGGATGTGCGTGAAGCCAGCCTCCTCGGGCAGGTCCGCGACATACGCACCGGTCGCGCTTGACCAGAAGCGGTTGTCGTCGCCACCGACCATCCAAAACCAATTCTCGGGCATTTGAAAATCGGTCATCAGCTGTACACTCCAAGGGCATCGGTCGTTCCGGCGATGCTGCCGGGGTAGTAGCTGACACCGCCGCCGTTTGAGAAAATTGTTCCGAGGGCGCCGACTGCGTAGCGTTTTCCGGTAGCTGAACCGACGAATGTGTTGCTGTAGTATTCGATCAAACCACCGCCACGACCCGATTGAGCAAAACTCGCTGAAAAAGCGGGCGCCCCGATGAGCGTTACGGTTGTAACAGTGCACCGAATGTAGCCGCCCGCACCAACCGTTGCATGAAATTGACCGCCGCCCGAAATCGTCATAGTCGGGCCGCTTGAGAGAATGGACGAGCCCCCGCCAGACGCGCTCATCTGGTAGTTGGTGACCTGTCCAAAATCCATGTTGGAGTGAGTAATGACCCCGCCTGTTGCGGCGTAAAGCCCCAGACCAATAGGTCCGCTCGCCGTGACCTTGAAGTTTTGAACCGTGATGCGGCCACCGCTCAAACACTGAATGACACCGTTCTGCGAAGTGGTGGTCTGCATGAGCACGTTGGCCGGTGTCGCGGCGTTTCCGTTGATCGTGACAGTTCCGCTGCCGATCCAGGCCCCGTTGACGATGACTGTGCCGGTGTAGGTTCCGTCCGCCACCTGAATGGTGACGTTGTAGATGGAAATATCCAGGGCAGCGACGACGTTGATCGCCTTCTGGACAGTCAGAAAGGCACCGCCCGCACTGTTAACGAGGCCTGTGTTTGCGTCATTTCCGTCTGTCCGGACATAATACGTCCGGTTGGCGGTGAGAACATCGCGGATCACGGTGGTCGAAAGCAGCAACGCCTTCAATTGCGCAATGGTCAAATCCTCCGGAGCGCCAGTCCCGGCTGTCGTGCGTCCCTTGATAGTGGCATTTGCCATGTTGGCCAGTTTCACCACCGGCACGGCTGGATTGATGCTGTCGATGTTGATGCCGGCGCCGGCAACCAGGCTGCTTACCGGGCCGCCAGCCGCCGCATCGGCGACCGGGAACGGCCCGATCCACGCCAGCGTCGGCCCGTCCCACCGGTAGAAGGCAAACTCAACGCCGAGTTCGGCGCGCAGGAACAGGTAATTGTCGTCGTCGGCCGTCAGCGTCAGCGCGTTACGCTTTGCCAGCGAGCCGGAATTGTTCGGGTGGATGCCGGCCAGCGACAACGTGACGAGGACGCGCGTCAGCTTGTCATAGAGGTCGACGACATTCGCGGCGTCGGAATCCTCACGCACGATGGCATAGGAATACGTGCCGCTCGCCCCGGTCCACTTCACCGCTCCGCTCAGGTGCGTGTTGTCCGTCACCGCAGCAATCGGCATCGGGTTGCCAGGCGCCTCGATGTTGAGCGTGCCGCCCGTGACCAGGGAGACAGCCCAACCCGTGCCGGTGCCGACAACCGCGGCACTGCCGTTCGTCACCGTGACGGTGCCGGTGTTGTATATCGATGTCATGATTGATCCCTAGAGGCTCTGGGGGATGCCGAAGATGTAATAACGGAGGCCCTTCAACTGGCTGTTGAAGAAATTGGCGCTCGGCTGGATGTTGTCCGGGTTATTGTTCGAACCGAATATATCGACACTGGTTGATGAGAGCACGTTTGCCCATGTAGACCATCCCGTGCTCTGCCCCTGCCACGTGGCATTGTTGACAAACACGCCATGCTCACCCCAAACAGCAGACGGCTCCCCACTACCTGAAGGGATCGGGTTGGCGTTGTAAACCGCACCAACCTTGGGGAAGAGAAACAGCCCATTCGGATTCGGGATCGTCAAATTCGCCTTGCGCACGCCCTTAAAACGATCGCTGCCAGACAGGACGGCCGGGAAGTCGCTCGACCAATTGAGGAACCCCTCCGCCAAAATCGGCAGATAGGTGAGGCGCGTGTCAAGCATGATGTCGTTGAGATTTGGGCCCAGGTCGGAAGAGCCGGGCCTCTTTATCTGCACGAAATCACCTATGCCGTCATTTCCTTTCAGAAATATTTTCTTGCCGCCACTTGTCGGTGCTTCCCCTGAATCCGCATAAACTACATATGTGATATCGATGGGAAAGCCGCAGGTACTCGTGATCGAGAGTGTAGTGCCAGACATCGTGTAGATGAAGCTGTTGGCATTCGAAGTGAAGCTATTGATGTATGGCGGATGCCAGTACGTCGTTTCACTGGTCTTCTTGCACATGTAATCCATGTACGTCAGTTCGGTCATCGGCAGGCGCGTGTTGATATTGACTGTCGCGCCTGCCGCAACTGTCACCTGCCCAGAAGCCATCACCTTGGCCGGTATCCTGTCTTCATGCAGGATGTAATGCGCGGAATCGGTATCGGTAACGGTACGGCCAGCCAACGCAACGCGCGCAATTCCGGGTGATGTCTTGTCGAACCTGACGACCTCCTGCCCCGACGACGACATGGTTGAATTATCCGGTATGCCCTCGTCGTGCATTGGCAGGTCGAATACGGCAACAAGGCACCTCTTGGTTGGAGGCGTTGCCGTATTGTTATCTGTAAGACCGCTGTTTTCGTTCGGAACAATAATTGCGGCTCTATTTCTACCGGGAGGGCCGCCTGAGCCGCTATCTGGGATCAGTCTTGTTCTGGACGAACAGCTTGTGTACGAAAATATTGTTCCATTGCTTGTGCCGCCTCCGGATATGTCGATGTAAGGGCCACGGAACTTGTTGACCGTGAAATCCAGGCATGGGCGAACTTCAATTAGCGGATAGAAGCTATACCCATATTGTGCAGCAAAGTATTCCTTATAGAAGAACCACTGTTGAAAATTTCGGCCGCCAGCCTGCCAGCAACCGACGTATATTTGACAGGTGTTCTTGTTCGAGCCGGCAGGAATATAATACTGCCGTGGAGAAAATACGGTGCCGCCACTCGCCGGGAATGTCACGAAGTCAGCATCGACGGCAAAAATATCCTTGATATAGCCCACCTTCTGGAATTCAGAGTTGAAATAGAACTTCCCCGTATCCGTGTTCGGCGTCGTCAGCGGATCATCGCTGTTGTCTTTCATGATCTTGGCGAAAGGAACGCTGCCCCGCCTGCCCGTCACAAGGTTTGGCATCACGGCACCGAGATCGAGAAGAAGCCGTTGTTCAGGTCGAGCTTGACCGAACCATCGGCGCTTTGGAGCAGGCCGGCTGTCACCGTGCCAAGGTTCGCGATGAGGGATTTCAGCACACCTCCCTCGAAAGTCAGCGGCGTGCCTGTGCTCGTGCCGTCCGTGACGACGAACTGGCTGGCCTTGATGACAAAGCGCGAGAATGGCGCCATGGGGTCGCCCCCGGTGAAGCCGGCCTCCATGACGTAGCCGGCATCGACCCACGCATCCCCAGTCGTCGCCCTCACCTGGGCCACCAGCCGTGACGTGACATCGCCACTGCCAGCCGTCGCCACGAGCTGGAACAAACCGCTTGCCGAGACCAGGCCGACAGAAGCTTGCACGCCGAGGATGGCCGCCGCCTGCGCCGAGAGCACGCCATCGATTTCGTCAATGTTGGCGTCCAGTTCCAGGAAGGCCGCCGCGCTCGCATCGCGGAATCGCCGGGCGACGGCATTGTCCTGGACTTGCCGGCCGGCGGCATCGCTCGCCGATGCGGCCAGTTGAGCCAGCTTGCCGCGCGCGTCCTGTAGCCCGGCCGAAAGGCTGGTCAGGAACGCAATCATGTCGGCCTGCTGCTGCGCCAGCCCCACCGAAACGTCGATCACCTCGCCGGGCGTCGAGACCTGCCCCCACGCCGTGAAGAAAGTGGTGCGCGGCGGATCGGTGATGATGCGGTGCCGATACTCATAGGTCTTGTTGGGCAACACGCCTTCCGAGACGGTCAGTACCTGCACAGGCATCTCCGCGCGCTTGACGATGCTGGCGACATAGCCGCTGAGGATGCCGGATTGCGCGCCCGTTGTGACGATCGCCGCGCCGCCAGGTGTCAGCGATGCCGTGAATGTGCCTGGCGTCAGCACCGTCTTGACGTAGAGCGGGCTGTCGGGCGTCAGGCCTGTCGGCAGCGCGCCTGTCGTCGCGAGGTAGAACAGGTCGTTGGCCGCCAGATTGTGGTTCGGCCAGGTGATGACGGCGGGATTGGCGATCGTGACCGTGACGCCGACCGCTTCAGGCCGGTATTCCACATCGATGGCCGAAACGGTGTTGTCGTCGAACGCATCCCATTGGAAGCGGATGCCGGTCTTGCGCTCATCCGAACCTTGCACCTGTATCTGGATGCCGTTGGCGACGAAGCCGCTCGCCTGCGTGGCATAGTCCGGATCGCCGGGCGCCACCGGGATAACGGGCACGGTGACATAGGCGGTCGGGTCGAAGATGCTGTCGTCGACCTGCTGAAGCGTCAGATAGATGTTGCGCGCCGCCTTGTCGCCGAGCGGCCCGAGCCGCTTCTCCAGGATCTGGAATTTGAACGTGCCGTATTCGGCGGAAGTCCATTGCACCCAGCGCCCGACCTTGGCATCGGCGAGGAATTTCGGATGGATGCAGATTTCGGCATTGCCCTGGAAGCGGCTGGCCTTGAAGGCGATGTCGGCTAGCCGGTCGGCAACATCGGACCGATTGACCGCGCCATAGGGCACCGACACGGCCAGGCGCTCGCCATCCTCGGCCAGTGCGGAGGCATTGATGCGCACCGCGAACGGCGTCTGCTCATAGAAATTGTCCGGCTCCAGATAGGTACCGGCCAGCGTGTTGATCAGTTCCGACTTGGTGCGCTTGGTCGAAAAACGGAGGGTTTCGTCGACCATGATGTCGTCATCGCTGAAGGTCATGACGATCGACTGCGCGGCGCCTGCGATCGGGTATTCGCCCGAAGCGTCCTCGACCCACGTCGAAGCTGACGCCTCAAGCAGAGGCTGCAGGTTCTGGTCATGCGTGACACCGGAACCGGCCGCCGCGATCAGGCCGGCCGTGTAACGCTTTCCAGCGCCGACAGTCTCGTCGCTGACGTTTGCGGCCAGCGTCCACATGTCGAGCGGCAGGCGCGACGCCGGCACGCCCTTGCCAACCATCATTTCCGTGCCGTTGAAGATGCCGCGCTCAAGCGCATAGGCCATCAGGACCGGGTTTTCGGTGAATTCCCATGTCGTCTGGTCATTCCACCGGTGCGACCCCGAACCGCCGACGGTGGTATCCTTGCGCCAGTCGTAGAGCGGCGCGCCCTGTACCTCGAAGAACGCGTCCCACGGCTGCTGCAGATGCTCGCGATCAAGGATGCTGGTGACGACGGCATAGGCGATGCCGGCGCCGCGATGGTTCGTCGTCCAACGGCCGACAGGATTGGAGCGCGAAATCAGGCCGGCGTCCGCCGTCTGTGTCATCGTGCCCTTGTAGAGCTTGACCCAGACCTCGCCGTCGATGCCCTGGACGCGGAAACCCTTCATCGCATCCTCTGGGCCGCCGAGCGTTGCCCACGCCCCTTTGTAGCGAACGCGCGTGATGCCGGTGATCAGGAAGTTGGAC
The DNA here is from genome assembly GCF_013170705.1 of Mesorhizobium loti. Lineage (NCBI taxonomy): Bacteria > Pseudomonadati > Pseudomonadota > Alphaproteobacteria > Hyphomicrobiales > Phyllobacteriaceae > Mesorhizobium > Mesorhizobium loti. The sequence continues at coordinate 4,990,784 of NZ_CP033334.1, forward strand.
AGGATCCGGACATCCTGGACGCGCCGGTTCCCCGAACCGTAGGCATTGCGATAGACAAGCTGGCCAGCGGTGCCGTAGCGGCCCAGGCCGACCGAGCGCGCCAGATCCTCGCCATAGGTCGTGTCGAGCTGCGAGGCCTGCGCCTGCGCCTTCTGGCCCCCGCCAAACAGAGAGCCGAGCGCGTACTTGGCCGCCAGCCCAAGGCCGAAGCGTGCCAGCCCGGCAAGGATGGTCGAGCCGCCCAGCCAGGAGGCGACACCACCAAGACCGACCGCGCTGAAGACGGTGGTGAAAAGCGGGACAAGAAAACCCACGGTCTAGCCGACCTTGAAGGCGGTCTTGATGGCCGATTGGGGCAGGATGAACACGCCGGTCTCCGTCCGTGCCATGAAGCCCCGATCGCACATGAAGCCGGCGCAGAGCTGGCCGTCCTGGTCGACCACGCCGACATCGCCTCGTTGCGCCATGAGGCGGCCGACAGGCGCAAACAGGCTGGCGAGCGCCATCTCGACATCATCGAAGCCGCGCTTGCGCAGGATCCTGGCCGCGCCGGCTTCGGTCTTGTACTTGCCCCGTATGTCGGCGGCCGGATCGAAGCCGGTGATCTCGGCAACGACGTCCATGACGGTGAGAAGGCAATCGGATTGCCCCCATACGCCAGGCGTGGCGGCGATCGCCGGGACCAGGCGCGCAAGGCGGCGGTCCCAGTCAGGCAACCGGGTGAGTTGGAGCATGATGCCTCAGTCGAACTTGATGTCGAAGGTTTCGTGTTTCACCTTCGAGGCGTACTGGAAGAACTGGTCGCCGGGCGAAACGAGCTGCTGGTCTTCGTGGCTGGCCGTGCGGTAGCCGTCGCGATGGTTGGCGATGGCCCCGGAGCGGACATTGGCGATCAGCTTCTTTTCGCCATTGTCACGGGAATGGTCGATCGTGTCGATGAAGCCGTAGGCGCCAGGCTCGGCATGCAGGAAGGACCGGTCATCGGGATCGATATAGAAGTCGAAGACCGTGACCGGCGCATCCTTGTAGCCTTCGCTCTCAATCAGGGCGAGCTTGTCAGGCGTCAGGCCGGAATCGCGCTTGGCAATCAATTCCACCGTGAAGGTCGATGCGGCGGTGCCAAGGCCATAGACGGGCTCGGACACGGTGATCAGCGAGTTCGGCCAGTAGAGTTGGCCAGCGACGGTGATATCGCCCTTGCCATTCCAGAAGCCGTATGTGCCGGTCGTGCACACGATCTTGATGCCGGAGCGAATGACCGCCCTACCCTCGGATAGCACCGTCTGCAGGCGGGTCGGAAAGCTCATTTCGGAATCTCGACAAGCGTGAAGGTCGCGACCGGTTTTGGCTCGTCGGGAATCGAGAACGAGCCGGGGTAGAGCCGCATGTTGGCGACAGGGTTCTTGAACGTGATGACAGCGCCGGCGGTGAGATAGGAGGGCACGGTCGGCTCGACCGTCACGGTGATCTGGTTGCTCGACGCCACGCCGCCGGTCTGGACGCGGAACAAGGAATTGTAGTCATCGTTCGTCGCGGAGATCAGATCGCCCGGGCCAAGCGTCAGGCCATTGTCGACGCTGTTGATGACCAGCGAATTGCCCGTGATGGAAACCAGGTTGCCGGCATTGGCCAACGCCGCCGCGCCTGGGTTGCCCCAATAGGCGCGCGGAAGGCACATGTGCTTGGGCGTATAAAGCACCGTCTGCAAGCCACCGCGGCAGGCGTCCTTGAAGGCTTCGACGAGCAGCCGTTGCGACGCCTTCAGCGGCTTCGTACGCATCTGGATGGTCCAGTAACTGTCGGCATACTCGACGAAGGCCATGGCGCGCGTGCCGGAGCGCGAGACCGAGACGGATTCGGTCAGTTGCGGATACGCGACTTGAAAGCCGACGGCCGGCAACGCGATCGCTGTCATGACATCAGTCCCGTCGTCTTGGCTTCACGAATGGCCTTCACCACGCGGCCGGTGAATTCCTTCTCGAACTTCTTCAAGGCGGCGGTGACCTGTTCGCCGGAATCGCCCTGGCCGCCATCCATGTTGATCGTCGGCGCGAAAACCGGGCTGATGACGGAGGATTGCGAAGATCCGGCCGCCACGCGCTCGCTTACGTCGTGCGGCAATACCTGGCTGCCTCTGGGCAGGTTGATGAGTTCGCGGCCCTTCTCGCCGACCCACGCCAGACCACCCGGATGATTACTGGTGCCGCTGGCATAGCCAGGAAGGCCAAGCATCTCGGCGAAACCGCCCGGCGTGCCAAATGACGACGCGCCGCTACCACCCAGCCCAATGGCGCCCAGCAAACCGCCGAGAAGGCCGCCGCTCCCGCCGCCGGCGTTGTTCGCTTGCAGGATGGCGTCGACCAGGTCGTTTTCGATCTTGTCGATGATCTTGTCGAGCGCGTTGATGGCTATATCGCCGAGGTCTTTCCAGTCCAGCTTGCCATCGTCGAGCGCGGAACGCAGATCGCAGAAAGCGCCTTGCAGGACGTCGCGCTGCAGGGCCTGCGCCTCGCGGGCATCCTTGAGTTGCTGCGCCTGTCTGGCATAGGCCTCGGCAACCGCGTTGATCGAAGCGACCTGCTGCGGCGAAAGCTGGATCGACGAAACGTCGGTCTGCCCCTTCTTGAGCGCTTCCTCGCGGAGCTGCTTGAGTGCGGTCTGCTCGAGGTCGAGCGCGACCCTGCGCTTCTGCTGTTCCTCGAAGGACAGGCCGATCATCGACGCTTCCTGCTCGAGCGCGGCGGTGCGATCGCGGATCGCCTGGATATCCTCGCCGATCTTGTCGTCGGCGGTCAGGCGCTGGCCACGCGATGCGCGGCGTGCAGCCGCAGAGGCAGCTTTTTCTTGAGCGGCGAGTACATCTTCGCGGTTCGGGGCGTTGTCCGGCGTCGGTGCGTTGTCGGGCAAATTGAAACGCGGATCAAACCCGAGCGTTTTACCTGTCGGAGATCTGCCGTTCGGCGACCCTCCGCCCCCGAACACCTTGTCCACTTCGCCTGCCAGCGAAGCCATGGTCGGAATCAGCGACGACGCTTGGCCGGCGAGGTTCGTCAACATAGTGATGAAGCTGTCGCCATTGACCTTAGCGGCTGCAAACGTCGCTTTGGCGCTATCTACGACATCATTGAAGTCCTGTTGCGTAACAGTGCCGCCCGCCACCTCCGTCTTGAGTTCCTCGAATTTGTCACGGAGCTCTTGCGCAGCGGTGTTCTTGCCTAAGGTGTCCAACTGATACTGGAGGTCCGCAAGTACACTGGTAGCCTCGACGAAGCCCTCAGTGAGAGGGGCTCCAGAGTTCTCGCGAGCAGCCAGAAGAGCATTGAGCTTGCTCTGCTGGTCGGCAAGCGCAGCCTGCTCATCTGCGTACGCTTTGAGCGCGGGCAGGGCCACGCCCCACTGCGCCGCAACCTTTTGGATGAGGTCGGCTTCCTGCTTCAGCGTTTCGGCCGATTTCTCTCCATTAGAGAGCAGACCGGTGAAGTACTGAACAGCAACGCCACCCAAGGTGATGATGGCGATCGTTGCGAGACCGACCGGATTGACCAGAGAGGCAAAGGCACCTCCTAGCGCCGTTATGGCACCTCTTGCGCCGGCTGAGCCAAGCGCCTGGTTGATTTGCGTGCCCTGCTGGAGAGCGATCAGAAATGGCGACTGCCCTCCGGCGAGCTGAACACCGATATCGTTCAACTGGGCCGCAAGATTTCCGGTCTGAATCTTTGCTCCCTGTATGGATTTCGCCATCTTGTCAATGCCGGGTGTGCCCCGCGCACCGATCTTAGAAAGGGCATTCTCGACACGAGTGCCATCAGCCTCAATGCCGGCGAACGATGCTCCGGCATTCGCGCGCGACTTGGCCAAGGCCTTGTCAAGCGCATCGAACTTCGCTTCAAAGATCGCGAGCAACCGCTCGGCTTCGATGGCCATGAGGAGGAAACCTTGGATAGTTGGTTGAAAGGGCTGGTCACAGTTACCTGTCTGGCGGTGCTCGCAGCAGCAGGATTTTACATCACGGCAGAGATCAGCAAGAAGAAGATGGACGATCCCGGCGGCACGTCAAATCTCGTTCGATCTGAACTATTCTATCTTGCGGGCGCCAAGGCTGATGATGTGTCGGGTGTAAGGGGATACTGTCAATTGCTTCAGACACGGCAGCAGGGCGGACAAAGCGATGATAAGACAACACGCCTCCTTAGAAATTGCCGTGCGCTCGGTTTTCTTTAGCTAATGCAGTCCCCTCGCCCTCGCGATCGCGGCCTCAAACTCATCACGTGATGGCGGAGCAATCGCATCGGCCGGCGCGTGCGCCTGGTTCCACATCCTGACGACAGCAACCCACTGGCCGATCGACAGATCACCGACATTGCCGACGCCCATCAGGACGGCATTGCCACGGATGGCGCCGAAGTCGAGGCGTTTGACTTCGGCGCCTGCTGTTCCCCCGGCTCGTCTTCCTCCAGCGCCGCCGAGTGCACCCGCTCCATCGCCGCGCGCAGGATGACCTGGCCAAGCGCGATGCTTTCCATCAGCGGTCGTTCGTCGACATAGCGCTTGACCAGCATGCGCGCCTCGATCGGCTTCATGCCGCCGCCGATCAGGCCAATCCGGATCGTCTCGGAATAATGTTTGATCCGCGCGAAAGGCAACTCCGCGCTCATCGCCGCATGCAACAGAAAAACCGACATGTCGACGGCTGACTCCAGTTCCTCGATCTGATCGAGGCCAAGCCGGAAGGTGTGCGACCCTCCGGCCCAATCGATGTCGATCGCACCGTGGCGGTTCATCAAACCGCCGTCCAGGTTACAGCGCCGTCGGAAACCAGCGTGACGGTGGAGGTCGCGGTGTCCTTGTTGCCGTCCGACGTCACCTCGAACTGGGTGAGCTTGAAAGCGCCCTGCCAATAGCCGGCCGGCGTGACGTTGAAGCGGACGTTCTTGGCGTCGTCGCCATTGTACCAGTCCCACCATTCGCCGAGTGACGCGGCATAGAGCATGCCGGCGCCCGAAATCGTGGCCTGCAAGCCATCCTTGGTGACGGATTTCCAGGCAGGATCCTCCGGATTGTCGCAATCCGGCATGATCGACTCGTTGGTTTCCGACGTGAACTGCACGCCACGCTTGGTGTTGATGAGGCAATCGTGGTCGAAGGTTTCGGGATCCGCGCCGTTGCCGATCTGGACGAGCAGCTTCGACCCGGTGACGCGAGGTACAGCGGTCATGATAGTTCTCCATGGTTGAGTGCCCGTCCGGGCCGGTTAGGCCGGGTCGATCAAGGCCCGGAAGGAAACGACGGCATGTTCGGTCAAGCCGTCGGGATCGCGGAAAACGCGTGTCGTCTGATGCTCGATGGAAACCAGCGAGAAGCCGGAGATCGTCGTGATCGCGCGCACGGCGTCGACCACCTGACCGGCCAGCGTCTTGACTTCGACCTTCGAGCCATTGTCCGGGCGCGACCAGCAATGGACATCGGAGAACACCTCCCAGCCATCCTGGCAGGTGTTGCCGTCGTCAAGTAGCTGCTCGTCGCCGATGGTGATGCGCGGGAATGGGTTGCTCGGCGGCACCTGGTCGAAAACGTTGGCGCCGGCATCCGTCGCGCCATCAAGAGCGGCGAAAAACGCCCTCTGGACTTCCGCGCCGATCATTTGCCGAAAGCCTTCTTGGCGCCATTGCGGATCGCGCGCCCGAGCCGGGCCTTTGCCCGTTTCTTGCCGAAGCGAAAGCCCGGATAGAAGAACGGGTTTGCCGACATGTCGACGGTGCCGAATTCCTGAAAGCGGGCGTAGAAGGCTTCCCCACCCCCGGCATACATGGTGACGGACAGCCCGGTTTCGCCCTTGGCCGCTCTGGCGTTCGCCGCGGTAGAGAGCGAGGCACCCTTCGGCGCTTCGCCAAAGCCGTATCCGATGCTGGCCGCGAGCCGACCCGTCTTCTTTGGCGCAAACCTTTTCATCAGGTCCGTCGTTTCTTCCGCCGAGACAGTCAATGACTTGGTGACCTCGTCGCGCATGGCCTGTGGCAGCGCGGCGATCTGCGCCAAGAACTTATCCTTGCCCTTGATCTGCATCAGGCCGCCACACCCTTCTGGCACAGGAAATCGATGAATTGCCGGTCGAGGCCGGGCGTGATGTCGCGGATATTGAAGACGTCGCCACTTCGCACGTCCCGTATCCGCCAGTCCGTCGTCACGTTCCGCGTGAGCGATGACGAGCGCACGCGGATAATCTGCGGATGCTGGCCCTGCAGCCGCGCCGCCTGGACGCTCTCGCCGCCGCGCAGATGGACGAAACCAGCGCGGCACTGGAACTGCTCGCTGAAGGCTGTCGTCGTCCCGCCTGCGCCGTCCGACGCCATGCCCTTGACGTCGAAAGCGACGCGATAGACCAGGTCACCGGCTGTCGGCTTCGGCATCCGCCTGCTCCATGAACGGTGCGTCCCTGCGCGGCTTTCGGCCTCTCACCGCCTTGCCCGCGGCGACGGCGAGATCGGCGCATTCGCGGGTGACGTTCATCTCCATGCCGGCGCGATAGGCGGTGGTTGACCGGCCGCCAAGCGCGGCCGGCGAGAAGTCGAAATCACCCGTAAAGCGCACCCACATGGTCAGTTCGAGACGTTCGGGAACTGATAATCGAGCGTCATCACGGTTGCGGACTTGGCGATGCCGACCATGCAGACGTATTCGCCGGCGCCGACATCCGCGATCGGGCAGACGCCACCGGGCGTGTCCGACAGGAAATAGGGAACGCCGGGCGTGAGCGTGGCGCCGAAAACGAGATCGCCACCCTTCTGATACTTGATCGGCTGGTCGAGCGCGCCGCCGTTCAACGCCGTGCCGATAGCCTTGCGCGCTTCGACCGTTGCCGAGTTGGAATCGGCAAGCATCAGCTTTTTCGTGGTGCTCGACAGGTAGATTTGCTTGCCTGCCGCGATCGCTTCGCCGGCGGACGCGGAATCGGTAATGGCATTGGCGCCCGCGACCACACTGGTCGCGGTAATGACAAGATCGGTCATGGGAGGTCTCCGGTTGAAGGGAACGACTAGACGCCGACTTTCTTGAAGGGCCAGATCAAGGCCTCATAGCCGAGCGGCAGGAAATTCGAGACCGCATCGACCGTCACAGCCTCACGGTTCTGGTAGAGATGCCCGACATGCAACAGGATGGCCGCCTTGAGCGACAGCGGCACCTCGTCGACAGGCGTGCCGGCCACGAAGAAAACCGACACGGCATCCGGGCGGCGATAGACCTGCGGCCACTGCGAGCCCGGCTCAACCGCCACGTAGGAACTCTGGCTGTCGGCGAGCAGCCTGTAGGTCGAGCTGGATAACGTCTGCTGTTGGTTCTCGGCGTCTCGATATTCAACGATCAAGCCGTCTTCCTGAACAGGATCCTTCGGCAGTCGCAGATATTCGAAGCTGCCGAAGTCCTGCCGCCAGGACTGGGTGACGATGGCGATGTCCAGGATCTTTTCGAGATGCGCCGTGGCCGCACCGATGAGCGCCTCGAGCAGCAAATCGTCGTCATCGAAATCGACGCGACAGTGCAGCTTCACCTCGTCGAGAGAGACGGGTGTTTCGTCAGGCGCTTCGGTGCGGACAGGAGCAAGCATGGAACTAGGCGACCAGGATGTGGAACGCACCCACCTTGGTCGCGCCGCCCGAGGCGATGCTGATCTTGACGCGGTCGTTGGCCAGGCCGGGACGGGCGAGGACAGCAGTACCTGCGGCAGCGTAGAGCGCTGCAACGCCGGCGGTGGAATGCGTCGGAACGCGAGGCGCGCGAGCCGCCGATGCGTTGACGTCGTTCTCCGCCCAGAGGGTCTTGCCCGTCGCCTCCGACGTGATGGTGAAATCGACGCCGTTGGCGAAGGGATTGGCACCCCCATCCTTGATGTATTCGATTTCATGGATTTCGCCGGACAGGCGCGGCGTATAGGCGACGGCATTGCCGGAGCCGTCAGTGGTAACGGAAACCTTGTAGCGCTTCATGATAGTGCTCTCCTGTGGTGGCGCGCGCGCCGGTTGATGGCAGTCAGGATCAGGCTTTCGCCTTGCCCCTCTTACCGGTTGCGGCCTTGTTCGCCGGGGCGGCGGACTCGGCCTTGTTTTTCGGAGCCGGCTCGGATTTCTGGTCGGTCGCGTCTGCCGGGCCGATCAGGGTCAGCGACTTGCCGACCAGGTGCGCGACCGTGGCTTCGTCGGCCTCGCGGATATCGCCTTCAGCGAAGGCGCCGTGTTCGCGGATGACGCGGTATTTCATGATGGACATGCTTACTCTCCTTCGGTTCGGAGAGCGGGCGGCACAGTGCCGCCCGCCTTGCCGAGCCGAACGCCGTCAGGCAGCGAGCGCGGTGTCGAAGTCGCCGTAGATGAATGCCTCCGGCCGGTAGACGGCCAACGCCAGACGCTCTTCAGCCAGAACCGTCACCAGGTTCTTGATGAAGTCGTCATTGACGTAGCCGGTCTCGACGCGCGCATCCCAGCGGTCGAACACCTGGGCGCCGAGCTTGAAGGCGCCGGTCAGGAACTTGCGCACCGTCATCGCCTGGGTGGCGACCACCGGCAGGCCCCAGAGGGTCGGGCCGGTCGTGCCCTGCGGATTGCCGATGATGTAGCGACCCTGGCTGTCCTTCAGCGTTTCGATTCCGGCCCAGTCGGTCGGGTGCATGACGTGACCTGTAGCCGGATACTCGGCGAGAGCCGCCTGCAGCATTGCGAGCCGCAGGACGTCCATGATGTTCAGGTCCGCAAGGTTGATGGGAGCCGAGTACGCGGTAGCCTGGGGAATGATGCCGTTCAGGTTCTGGCCGGTGCCGTCCCCCTTGAGCAGTTGCGCTTCTTCCACGTAAGCCAGGCCGTAGATCAGGCGCTGGTCGATCAGCGAGCGAAGCTGGCTGATGTCGGAAAGAACCTGCTTGGAGGCCTTGGTCCAGTGCGCGATGACCTTTGCAGAAGTCGTGACCAGATCGAACTGGATGTCGGACTCCGGCTTGGTTGCGGCTTCGGCGACGGGAGCGGCATTGTTGTTGAACCCGGTTTCCTTGACGTATTCCAGCGTGTTGCCGTCCATGCGGCCTTCGGAGAGAAGGTCGCGGACCGTCAGGCGGCGCTGCGGCAACGGCAGGATGCCAGGCAGGCGCGTGCTGTCGATGGCATCGCCGACCGAGCCGGCCGCATTGGTCGTTGCCGACGTCAACGTCGTCTTGATGCGCAGGTCGGACCCGCGACCACTCTTGGAAAAGCCACTTTCCTGCCACGCCTTGAATTCGTCGGTCTCTGTGAACATCTCGCCGATGGTCTTCTTCGGCTCGTCGTCATTGCCGCCCTTCGCCCGCGCAAGCTTCTGCTCGATCTCGGACACTTGCGCCTGGAGGCCGTTCATCTTGGTCAGGGTTTCGTCGGCCTTGGCCTTTTCGCTTTCCGTCATGTCGATGCCCTTCTTGGCATCGGCGACAGCCTTTTCAGCGATTGCCTTCACCTCGTCGAAGGACTTCTGGAACTTGGCGGTAACGTCCTTGGCCAGCGCCTCGATGTCGACGCCGCCGTCGTTCGGCTTGTCGAATGCGATGCGCGGAGCGAAGCGGGAATAGGCCATGCCGGCGACAAGCGCGGCGATGCCCCCCGCAAGGATGCGGTGGTGAGTCATTGAAAGTCTCCTGTATCGGTTAAGGGCTTCAGCCGGCCTTCAGCATTTGCAGGAAGCGCTCGGCCTGTTCGTTCGCCTTCTCGCCCTCGGACTCGCTCCGAATGGCCTTTGCATAGCCGACAGAGGCGATCTGTACGGCCATGGCCTTCGGGACCCCTGCCTCGCGCAGGAGATCCTCGAATTCCTTGACAGGCATGGGGTCGCCATCGCGCAATCGGCAGGCGAACTCTTCCATGCGTTCCGATTTGACGGCCTCGATCCGCGCGCGGCGGTTGGCCGGGAAAGTGACAGGGCTGATCTCATAAAGGTCGAGCTTCTTGAGAAGGCGCACGGCGCCATCCTGATCCGTGTCGGTCTCGCGGTAGCCGATCGACAGGCCGCCTATGGCCTTGGCTTTGGCAAGCGTGTGAACCTCGCGCGCCTTCTGAATATCGAGCAGGAACCTGCCCTTTCCCCACAAGCCTTTCGCATCCTCGGCGAGATCATCCCAGACACCGATCGGCTGATAGGAATCGTGGTTCCAAAGCATGAGGACATTCGAGCCCTCGCGCTTGTGGCGCGCCAGGCTCTCAACGAAGGCGCCCGGCATGACCTTCTCGCCGTAGACGTCGACATTGCCGAAGACGGAGCCATAGCCTTCGAACGTGCCGTCATCCGACAGGTCCTTGACCTGCAGGGCGAAATCCTTGGTTTTCATTTCGGACCTCCGATCAGGGGATGTTCGTCTGGTGTTGCGGTGATGGGCACGTTCTGCATCTGCATTCGCGGCACATCGCCGCCTTCGACCTTCGGCAGGTTTTCGAGCGCCCGCACCTCATTGATGGTCATGGCGCCAATGGACGTCATCTCGCGATAGAAGGCCGAGCGACCGGCACTGTCGGCGCGCAACAGACCTTCGATGCTGAATTCGATCGACACGCCCGCGGCGCGATCCTGCGGCGTCAACAGTTGCTGTTCCAATGCCTGCTCGATGCGCTTGAGACGACGGCGCAACGTGAATTTCTGCAGGATCAGGCCTTGCTGCTCGACACCGGTCGGCCAGCTGGTGGTTTTCGACGTGTGACCGATCATGACAGGCGGAACGCCGAAGAAACGGCAGATCTCCTCGACCGAAAAACCACGCGATTCCAGCATCTGCGCGTCTTCGGGGTTCAGCGTGAACTGCACCCAGTCCGTGCCGCCCTCGAGGATCAGCGGCCTTCCGGCGTTGTCGGAGCCGATCTTATCGGCGAGCTTCTTTTCGGCGACGTCGCGCTGCTCAGCGGTCAGCCATTTATCGAATTTGAGGCCACCCGAGGGGCGCAGGCCGTTGGCGAAGGTCTTGCCGGCCGCCTTGTCGGTCGCCCTGGCAAGCGAGAAAGCATGGCGACCGAAGTGCAGCGTCGACATGCCGCCAAGCGGATCGCCGCCTGGACCGCGAATGTGCAGCATCGTCTGATCAGTCTCGACGAAGGCGTTGCCTTCAAAGGACCATCGATATTCAATCGTGCCATTCGCCAGCCGCCGAACCGACACCAGGTCCGGGCGGATCGGCACGATGGACACGATCCTCGCGCCCTCACGCACCACGCGGGCGTAACCATTTCCCCACAGTTCGACGGAAGCCGCGATGAAGTCCCAGAAGTCGACCGCCGTCTGATCGAAATTCGGGCTGTCGTGCAGGATCCGGTAGAGCGGATGATCCTTCGCGACAGTGCGGGTGCCGCCGGCGCTCGTCTGGTAGACCATCAGCGGCAGCGAGGAGATCGTGCCGGCAAGAAGATTGACGCAAGCCCAGACCGCCGAAAGCGCTAACGCGGTGTTGCCTGTGACCGGCTCGCCGGCATCGCCGATCTGGCCAGTCGGATACCAGCCATCGGGCTGACGCACCGTGAGGGAGCGCACAACGATATCGGCCATCTTGCGAAATAGGTTCAAGCGGCACCTGCTAGGGATTTGAAGTAATCGCCGATGTTGCCATCGGGCGACGCCTCGGGGTTCCAGCTCATCAGGATCGCCGCGCAAAGCATGGCGATGACCGGATCAATCTTCGTGCGGCCGGCCGCCTGCTTGGTGGCCATGTTGCCGTTGCCCTTGACCTCGATCTTCACGTTGCCGACCGACCAGGCCATCATCGCAGAGCCGTCATGGCTGATCGTGTCGTCGCTCAGCTTGTGCTCAAGGCCCCAGAGTGCCGGCGAGAGCGCCGGACCCTGACGAAGGCGATGCAGCATCAGGCCAGTGATGTTCTTCAGCGCAAGCGCATCAACGAAAGCGGCGATGTTGTTCGGGTCGAAACCGACGGCATTCTTTTCCGGCATCAAGCCGGCGTCGCGCACCTGGGCGGCGATCTCGGCGATCTTCTCGATGTATTTCGAGACCTCACAGAAGGTCAGCGAGCCCTCCGCCTGGAAATCCAGGAGCCGAGGTGCGATTTCCTTGCGGATTTTCAGCACGTTCGGATGCGCAAAAGCATGCGTCCAGACCAGCCAGCGGCGCGTGACCTTCTCGCGACCAATGACGCAGATACCGAAAAGGTCGTCGAGGCCGCCGCCATCCGCGCCCACGACTGCCACTTCGGAGCGCAGGAGCAGAGATTCCAGCGTCAACGTCTCGTCGGCGCACTGCTCCCAATACTCAGCGCCGCGCCAGCCGTCACCGGCGAGGCCCACGCCGATTTCGATGTTGAGATGCTGGCTGGCCCATATCTGCTCGGTCTCGGCCGTCGCGGAACCGTTGTTTTCGTAGTCCGCAACCAAGCGCTGCGGGTCGATCGAGCGGCCGATATTCGGCAGCAGGTACTTCCAGTGCCGCTGGTTGCGCCAGAAGGATTGGTCGCGCTGCTGCTCGGCCGGGAATTCGTAGAGAACAGGGAGAAGGATCGGTTCGCTGCCGCCTTTGCCGTCCCTGATCTTCCTCGCCTTGTCGAGTTCGGTTTTCCAGATGCCGGTCGGCTGTTCGTCCGACTGTGTCGTGATCATCAGGACTTGGCCGCCCTGCATGGTAATACCGCCGCCGCGTATCTGCTGCATGACCGCGGCAGCCTTCGCCTTCTTCCCCAGTTCGTGCAGTTCGTCGATGATCGTCAGGATCGGGATTTCGCCGGTCACGATCGTCGTGTCGAAGGTTTTGACGTTGAGCTGCGTGCCGGTCTTGCGGCGCTCGATGCATTTCAGGTGATCCTGTACCTTGAAGATGGCGTCGAGGCGCGCGTCCAGCCTGATCATGCCCTGCGCCTGTTCGAAACAGCGCTCCGAAATATTCTGGCTGGGCGCCACGATCAGCATCTGCCGGTTCGGCGCTTCCTCCATGAACAGCGCGGTGAGGCCCAGGGCGGCGACATAGGTCGTCTTCGAGTTCTTCTTGGGAACCATGCAGAGCAGTTCCCAGACCAGGCGCTGCTTGGTCTCCGGATCCTCGCTCGCCAGGAAGGCGCAAACGATCTCGCGAAACCATTCGCCGCAAGCCTCCGACAGCGGCGGATTGCCAGGCACGTCTGGCAGCTTGAGCCGGTTGAAGAAGGCCAGTGCCTTGGCCGCCTTCTCCGGGTTGAGCGGGACATCGGCCATCGGCGTCTGCCCGGCCTTGATGCGCTCCCACCAATCGGGACACGCGAACCGCGGCAACGCCTCAGTGGGTGCGAGCATTCTGCGCGGCTTCGCTTTCGAGCTCTGCCATCAGGTCCGCGTCGGCCGCATGTGCGCGCTGCTCGTCGATCAGCTTCTTGCCGATCTTGTCCTTCGATGCCGACGGCGCTTCGTCCGTACCCTTGCCCATCGAGGATTCGATCGTCATCCGATCGTTGCGGTCGATCATGGCGCCGAGCTCTCGGACTGCCGATACGTTGCCCGCGTTAGCTTGCTCGAAGACAATCTCAAACCGCCTGGCGTCGAGCCGATCGCGCATCGCGTCACGAACCTTTAGCTCGGCTCTAAAATACCGCTTCATCGTTGCCAGCGAGATGCCGACACCGTTGGCGATGCGCTGGTTAGACCAGCCCAACGCCAGCAACAGCTTGATTTTGTTGCGGTCTCTTTCAGTCGGCTCATACGGCGGACGGCCGCGATTACCGAGACCCTCACGAACCGGATGACCGAACAGGTCAAAATGCGGCTCCATCAGAAAAAAATCTCCGAATGTGGGGGACGCGGGTCCGGGCGGAAGGGGCTTCCAGACTTTCGACCCACCCCCCGTCACCGCTTGCGTCTCGTTCGCTTCTGCTTCAGCCTGTCCTGATCGAATGAGAGGGCAACCATGGCACCGCGCACGATAGGTCAGGACGAATTGGACGGCTTTCAGATCGATGACGACGGTCGCCTCTACTGGCGAGGAAAGGGCGTTCTTCTGGATCACCGTGTCACGTTGCGTGGTTTCGAGCTGGTGCTCGCAACCATCGCTTCGATCGGTGCGCTGCTAGCCGGTATCCACCCATTCGGCGTCACACTTGGTTGGTGGTGACTAGTACCAGACGCCGCGCTGATCGAGGGTCGACTGCTCCGCCTTCTGGGCTTCGCTGTCGTGCCATGCCTTGGACACGGCCATCAGGTTGTCCTCATCCCAGAACAGTACCTCGTCACCACGATGTTCCTTGTCGTGGTGGATCACTGGGCTGTTGGGCGCGGGGTGCTTGCCGATCAGCAGCACACCAGTCTTGCGGCAGGTGAACATGTCGCGAAGCAGGATGCGCTGGCGCACCTGCTGCCAGCGTGCGGTCTTGTACCAGCGCCGCCAAGGCGCCGTGTTGCTGCTCATTGCTGGAATCTTTTCCATCGCGGTGAAGCATGCCGGGCCGTGCCCTTCGCTTCACCTGGGTCCTGCTGGCGCTTCCACCGATGCGGCGTGCGACTCTGTCAGGGCGTCCTGGGTGGGATTCGCTACTACCCTTTATCGATCTGATCAAGACCGAGCGTGATCGGCACCGCTCGACCGAAGATGTACACGTCGACACCGATGGTGCCGGCATCCTCATCCCACTCCACGACGGTGCCATTGTGACTGGCGAATGGTCCAGCGTTCACCCTCACCAATTGGCCTATCTGCAGCAGCGATGCGATCTCACCCATGGCAATCACGTTGCCTTCCAGAAACACCTTCAATTGCAAGACTTTGTCGTGACTTACGGGAAAGAGCTTCTCATTCGCGCCAAGCACCCCGACGACGCCCTTCACCGTCAAGAGCCCTGCCCACGCCTCGGGCGTCGGCACCATTCGAACGAACATATAGCCTGGCCAAGCGAGCATCGAAACGGCTTCGCGAGCGACCTTCTTGCGACCGCTGCGGCGCCGCTTTTCCACCTTCATGAACGGCAGCCAATGCTCGACATTGGCATCCTGCAGCAGTTTATCCACAGCCATTTCAGCATGCGTTTCGGTCCTGATCACGTACCAGTGCATCGCCGATTCGCTCTGACCGGCAGCGGCGAGCAGCGCTTCTGCCCGCCGTGTCATGCCGCGTGCGCGATCGAGCGCTGCCGTCTGCCTGTCGGTCGGGCCGATGACTTCCGCCTCATTCAGCCGCTTCACGTCCGCCCGCATCATGTTGTCCTCGCACCGCCTGTTCGAAAGCTTCCAGTCCGCCCGGTCCGCCAACCGGGAAGTAGACACCGCGCATCGTTCCGGGGTCTGGCAGCCATGGCCAGCCGCGCAGCTGGTGCTCGAGCTTCCACGCTTCCCAGCATTCGGTGTCGACCGGCACGAACTCGCAGAGCTTGCCGAGCCGTTCCTCCTCCGGGCCGAAGCTGTGGATGCCGAGGCCGCGCGTCTCGGCGGCAAGGTGCAGCCCGTTGACCATCGGCCAGCCGGTCCGCATCCGGTTGCCGCGCTCAAGCGCGTCGCGGTTCAGCGTGCCCTCGGCAATCGCCCGCTCTTCCCAGCCCTTCAGCGGAGACGGCTGCGCCTTCGGCCCGGTGACCAGGTCGCGCATCCGGATCGCCGCCCACACCGGGCCGAAGGCCGGCGCATAGGATGGTTTCTCAGGCGCTTCCGGCTTCGGCCCAAGCCGCTCCCAGCGCTTTTCCGAGAGGTACACGCCGAACGCGCATCGGCCCTTGGTCAGCTTCTCGGCGGCGAGGTAATCGGCCATGCGGTCCGCCGCCATCTCGCGTTCCGCCGGCGTCAGCGCCATCGCGGCGGCGAACGCCGTCTTGCCGCTGTCGGCAATGAAGGTCGGCCAGGTCGGGTGAACCCGCTTCAGCCATCGCTCGACGGTTTTCTGTTCGTCCCGGTCGCGCTCGCGCTCTCTCTCAACGGAGGGATCAAGGGAGGGGTCTGGAGGGGTTGGGTGACTCAGCTTGTCACCCTTATCCGTCTCCGGTGTCACCCTTGGCGCGTCTCCGGTGTCACCCTTTTCCTCGCTTTCGAAGGGTGACACGGTGTCACCCTTATTCTCAGCGCGATCGCCGGCCACCAGCGACCATCCACCTTTGCCCAGCAGTTGCAGCACGTCGAGGTCGAGCGCGTATTCGTTGGTGCTGCGCGGCCCCTTGCCGCCCTCGCGCACCAGCCTGATCAGGCCGATATCGAGGAACGCCTTGAGTTCGCGCTGCACCTGGCGCGTCGAGCATTGCGCAGCGCGCGCGATGGTGGAGATTGCCGGGAAGATGCGGCTGCCGTCATCCTCGCAGGCGTCGATCAGCTTCAACAGCACCAGCTTGCGTGCGCAGGTGCCCATGTCGGCGCGGAAGCCTATGCCAAGCAGGAATGCGCTCACTTCTGGGCCCCGCGTTTATGCGCAGCATTCGCCGCCCGATGTTCCAGCTTGGCGATGGCCATGATGGTCGGTTTCAATGCGGCGGGCGCACGGTCATAGTCGCGCCGAGATTTGCCGTTCAGCCGCGGCAGCAGCCCATGCGGCACAGCATCCCAGTTGGCGGGATCAGAGTTTGTCCGGTCACCGTCGAGGCACTTGAGAACGTGCCCTGGTGGAACAGGGCCGTTAACTTGTTCCCACAGGTGGCGATGCTTGTGCACGCGCCAGGTCGAGGCGCCCGTCCAAGGGTTTGTCGCATCGAGCACGATCCAGACATAGCCGTCGTCGCCCGTCGATTCATGGCCGGGCCCACGATAGTTGAGCGGTAATTGCCCTTTCTTGAACTGGGTGCTCGCCGAGTTCGCGTTGTAAGGCCGCCTTTTACCCTTGCTCCATGGCACCGCGCCCTTTTCGAACTGGCCTGTCCTGCCGGTCTTCCAGCCTTCACGCTTGCGCAGACTGTGCAGTTTGGCAGGTGTCGCATCTTCATGCCCGAACTGCTCGCGGAATGCGGCGCACCAAGCGTTGATCTCCATCGTGCTGTTGTCGCGAAGCCATGCAATCTCGGGCTCGCTATATTTGAGGCGGCGCCCCTTGGTTCTCCCCTTCTCGCGCCCAACCTTCCAGCCCAACCGCTTACGGAGGCCGTGAAGATGAACTTGCAAGACGTCCTGCCGATCAAACTCGGCCAGGAAAGCGCGATGGTAATCGCTAATCACCATGGCGCGGTTGGCAGCGAGCCATGCCATCTCGGCGGCACTATAGGCTATGCGGCTTCGCCTCATGACGCTCGCTCCCGTGCGGCGTGTTCCAGCTGGGCGATGGCGAGCACTGTCGGCTTAAGCTCTGACGGCGCGTTGTCATAATCGCGCCCGTAACGCCCGGCGAGACGAGCTAGCAGTGCCCGAGGTACCGATCGCCAATTCGATGGTTCCGTGTTCCGGCGATTGCCATCCAAACATTTGAGTGCGGCGCCAGCAGGAAGCGGACCATGGGCCTCTTCCCATCGGAGAACATGCACGAGCCGCCATCGCGATGACAGCGGAATGCCCTCATGAACCTTGCGCTCAATGTAGCCATCCTTGTTGATGCGCTCGGTGCCGATAGGTTTGTATTTGGCCGCTGCCGCGCCAGTCATGCAGCCTTTTTTGAATTGCGTCTCTGTGGCCCTGCCACGCGCGGGATGTGGCTTTCCCTTGTTGAATGGGATCTGGCCTTTTACGAAGCAGCCGTTCCTGCCAGTCGACCAACCCTTGCGGTAGCAGAGCGCCTTAATCTGATCGAGCGTGACCTCATCGCGGCCGAACTGCTCCACAAACGCGGCATGCAGATCACGCCGGCTGAATGCCTGTCGCCATTCCAGGAAGGACAGCTCCTCGTCGCTATAGCGGATTTGCCGGCCCTTCATTTGCTATCGATCTCCTTCGGCGCGGAGAGCATCGGGAGGTCCTTCCGGAAACGGTCGCCATGATTTGCCACCAGCGTCGCTGCCTGGATGCCGAGGCGAGCATTGTCGACGATCATGTCGGCAACCTTGACCATTGCGTCGGTGCGTTGCACCTCCGCTTCCAGCTCCTCTTTGGTCAGACCTTCTGCGGATAGCCGCTCGATCTGTGCGAAAAGGTGATCGTTGAGGTCCGTGATGCGGTTTTTCATCTCTGCTCCTTCAGCCATGCGGCGAAATCAGTGCGCAGCGCTTTCCACGCCTCGCTGGCCCGTCCGCCTTCGTTGATCTCTTTTCGGGAGGTGACGCCGAGGATCGAGCGCACCTTCTGTGCCGCGCGGTCGTCGGTCAGCGGGCGTTCCAGTCCGTGCCGTTCCTCCAGAAACACCTTGAAGGCCGGCTCCTGGCACTTCATGCCGCACTCGGCGGCGTAGTTTTTCGGTTCGCTGGCCGCCGGCTCACCCTTGGCGGTGTTGCGCCGTGGCGGCTCGCCCCTCAGCGCGCGAATGGTGCCGAACGCCTCGTCCAGCAGCCGCAACAGGAAGCGCACCGTGTCGGGCGCATTGCAGACGAAGGCGATCTCGTCGGGCGTCGCGGCATCGAAGCGCAACAGCACGAACAGCTCGCCCATCTCGCCGCGAGCCTCGATGAAGGCGCCGCCCTCGCCATGCACGCGCGTCCAGTCGGCCGGCGCGATGTCGGCCATGGCCGTGCGGATGGCGCGCAGCTTCGCGGCATCGGCAAGGCGCCGGTCGGAGATCGCGGCCGGGGCGTTCATGGCATGCGTCCATGCCGGCACATCGCCCGGCGAAGTCCGTTTGCCGCGTTCTCCAGCGATTTGCGCGCCGCGATCTCGCCCGGTCCATACTTTGCCTGCGCCAGGCGGTCGGCGGCGCTGGCCACCACGCGGCAGGCTTTCATGATGTCGCGATCAGCCTCGCCTGCCTTGGCCCTGGTCGCCGGCAGCGTCTCGGCCGCGATGCGCTCGACCTCCGCCATCAGCATTTCGCGAACGACCGGCGCCAGCTTGCGAGCCAATTGGCCCTCGATCTGGGTTTCGACGCGCGCCGTCATGCGTCACCTGCCGCGAATTCGGCGAGGGCGATGCGGAACCTGTCTACGACGTCGACGAGATCCGAACGCGGCAGGCCATTGCCGTCACGGACCGCTAGCAACAACGCCACACGAACGGCCATGAACTTGACGCCGGTTTCGAAATCTCCCCTGCGACAGGCGGCTTCAATCACCGTGTGATACTTAAGCGCCACGGAATCCGGCATGCGCAGCAGCGCATCTGCGCGGACGCGGTCGTCTTCACCGGCTTCGTGCAGTTGGCGCAAGATCGGCAGCATGGTATCGCTCATGCGCGAACTCCTGTTTCAGTGCTTTTCCCGTGAAACAGCCGGCAGCGCCTTGGGCGCTTTCGCGGCGGTGGCGCGCCAAGCGGCGGCCGATAGAACGATCGAGCATCGAGCCCGGCCCAGTCGCAGATGGCGAACACTTTGCCAGCGGCGATGTCTTGGCCGGCCATGACGCGCGACAGGTCAGGCGAGGTCACGCCGATCTCGTCAGCCAGTGCGCGCCAGCCGCGCCCGTCATATTCGAGCATCGGCCGCAGCTTCCGTCCAAGCGCGGCGGTATCGAAGGCAGCGAGCGTGCCGGAACGGATTGGGCGACCGCCGTCCCGCGCGCGCAATTCCTCGACGCGATCGTCCATTCGCATGCGCCGTTCCAGCGCCTTGCGCAGGCGCGCCATGGCGCGAAGTATCGAGGCGTCGTTTATCATGCCGCCTCCTCAAGCCGGAGGTCTTGGCAATTGCCGCTCGAATTACCTATGCTGCGTGTGTGGGGGGCAACATGAATAAATTCGATGAGATGCTGCGACGTGACGACCTGTGGTTTCAGGTTGCAATAACCGTTGCTGTATTGGTCTTCTTCAGCGTCGGGATAGGCACATTGATCGCCCTTTTCGCGGGCAGCACTGCATCGATCAGCGACCGGATCGACATCGTTTATAAACTTGGACTGATTGGAGCCGGCCTTATCACTTTCTGCACCGTCGTTTGGCGGGGTCTGCTCGCCACCCAGCAGGTCGACGCGCAGCGGAAACAAATTGAGAAGCTCAGCAGTCAAATTGCCATGACGGAAGAGAGCAACCTCGCCGCACTTCTGCAAAAGGGAGCGGAACTCATTTCCGATGATAGCAAACCGGGCTATGTAAGCGCCGGCATTGCAACTCTGCGAGCGGTTCTTACATCGCCGAATCCGAAGTTTGCTGTTGAAGCCATGGACCTCATTGCGGACTTCATCCAAGCAAATTATCGACACAGCCAAGCGGGGGTGGGGTACGAATCTGCGTCTGCAGCTCTTCTCGCGGGAGAAAGGCTGGGAAGAATATCTGACCGAACACTGGTTTTCGAAGCTCCCGCGGACGAGTCCGGCGACATGACTTATTGGGTGCCAGTCCATGGGGTAGCAGGAGTGGCGTACTTCGGAGGTGACATCATTGGCTATGATTTTCGTGTCGCTGCGCCTGTCAAGGCGCGCTTTCACCACGTTAGAATCTACGGTGACGATGTAGTTGTCACTCCACGCCACGCCGGATGCACGTTCGAACGCTGCCGGATTGTCGCCATCCAAGATGACAACGCATTTGAGAGAAATACTTTTAAGGATTGCGACTTTTCCAACGCAAAACTCAACGTGTCGCGGGTGGCTATCACCGACTTGAGGCTCCAGGGGAACTACTTCTCCCCAGACAAACCGCCCTATTCCCCTCATGATATTGACTGGCTGTTGATGCTGGAGACAGCTCCAAGGTCCGACGTCGACGAGATTCCGTTTTAGGTGCCTCATGCCGGCACCGCCTTTCGGGCGCCCCGCTTGCGCAAAGGCGCGTGGTCCTGCTCCGCAGAGACAGGTTTGCCGCCACCACGCTTGCGACCGCCAGTAAAGCCGGGCGATGCGGGACGCTGGCGGTCCTCCACATCATCGCCCCTACTAGCCGGATCGCCGGAGGCGGCAGCTATCGCGCCGTTCACCCCCTCCCCGGTGTTCGCTACGGGATTCGATTCATAGCCCCACGCATTCCAGCCGGGCCGCGCCTCGCGGGCGTTCAATTCGATCTTGGGTGTGTTCGGCCAGTGCTTTTCGATCCACTCGGCGAAGACCGCCGGCTTGGCCGAGTGACGGCCGACATCGGCCTCGACCGCCATATCGTCGGACCAGCTATCGAGCTGGTCGCCCATCGCAGGAGCGACGGGTTTTCCGCGCGTGGCAATGAGCAGGATTTCGTGCTTGCCACGCGCCCAATAGCCGGTGCCGATCCGGTTCTTCAGCCACGCCCAATGCGAGATGTAGCGCGCGTGCGCCTTGTTCGGCGCCAGGAAGCCTGTGTTCGGATCGCGCTCGATCCAGGCGAAGCCCCATGCGTCCAGCACGCAGATCGCCTCGATCAGCATGGGCACCGTGGCCCACATGAACAGCACGCAATCCTTGGCGGCAATGGCACCGACGTCGCGGCGCATGAGCGTCAGGAGATCGCTGGTCGGATAGTGGTTGTCCGCCGCCCGGTCCATGCCGGTTTCCAGTGAATACGGATCGAACTTCCATTCCGGGTCGGCATAGATGACGCCGTATTTCTTGGCGGGCAGTTCCTTGTACCCGGCGGCAAGAGCGACTTCGCGCAGCGCGCGGCGCTCCTTTTTCGCGGCCTGGTCTTCGCTGCGCAGCGTCTTGACGGCAGGCGCTATGGCACGCTTCAGCGCGGTGCGCGTCGGCTCGTCACCGCTGGCCAGGATATCGTCCAGAGCCTCGCGCACGATCGCCGGGTTCCTGGCGATGGCGGCGCGCATCTGGCGAGCTTCGTGAATGTCTTTGCGGTTGAGGCCGATCTCGGCCGTCGTCGCCTTATTGTTCCGCTCTGGAACATTTACCGGTTTGCCGCGCTTGGCGACCTCGCCGCGCTCCTGCGCGGCATCGTATTCGTCGGCGAGCCGACGCTTGGCCTGGCTTTCGATCTCAAGCGCGTCGGCCTGCACGCGATAGGTAGCGGCGACCAGTTCATCATGCGCGGCCTTTGCCTTATGCAAGCGCGCCGCGCGCTTGGCCATGTCATAGACGGCGCCTGCCTTGTCATGCGCGTCGAGCACTTCCGCCGCCGTCGTCGCGCGCGAAAGCGCCGCCGCCGCCTCTTTGACGAGAGACGGCAGCGGCTTGGCCGCAACTATGGCGACAGCCTTCGGCATCAGGCTTCCGGCGCGCCTTCGAAGGCCGGCAGGCCGGTTTCGTTGGAGGCCTGCTTCAGGTCATGGCCGACCTGTTCGCGCAGATAGAACTCCCAGCGGTAGAGCTGATAGAACCACAGCACCTTGCCGCCGGCCACGCGGTAGCGGAGCCGGGCTGGAATGCGGACGGCGTCACCGTCGATGAAAGCCGGGACCGACACCATGAACACGCCGGGCACCACGATCGCCTCGCCCTTGGCGTTCTGGTGTTCCTCGGAAAACTCGACGACACGTTCGCCGGTCTGCAGGCGGATGCCCTGCTTGGCGCGGGCGGCGACGAACACTTCAAGGTGGCGCGACAGTGCGACCACTTCAGAAGGCGTCGCCATCTTCTCGTTGAACAGTCGTTCGTATTCGCTGACCTCGCCCACGGTAGGCGCCGACAGTTCCGCCGCATGCTCCTCGAGGAAGGCCGCGAAGATATCCTGTTCCATCGGCTTGGCGTTCGCCGCCACCCAGGCCTTGAATTCCTCGGTCAGCGGGAAAGCATAGACAATGCGATGCGAGCGATTGCGCGCCGGCACGCCTTCCTTGTCATAGTCGAGAACGGCGGTCAGCTTCGGATCGGGCCAGACGGTCTTGCCGAACAGCACGGAATCCTGATCCTTGTGCCGGTCCACCAGCGCGATGAAACTGGACAGCGTCTCGACCGTGGCAGTGCCCTTGCGGCGATCGGGGGTGAGGCGGAATTCGTCGACCAGCGCCTTGACCGACTTGAAGGTCTGCGACTTGCGGTCGAAGGCAACCGGCACGCCGGCAGGCAGTCCGGCGGACAGTCCGGCCGTGTCGATCTGCAGGATGGTCGCTTCCGCCGCCTCGGTGGCGAGCTTGCTGACCAGGTCGATGCCATGGGCATCGAGCGGCGCTTCGGAGGGATTGGGCATGAGAAATTCCTTTCAGGGTTCGGTTTGAAAGATCAGGACGCCGCGACTTCCTCGTCGTCGTCTTCATCCTCGCGCTGCGAGGTCGCCGCGCGCGGCGCGCGGAACATGTCGATCTGGTTTGGGTGCTCGACCGAAAGCTGGCCGTCGATCGTCCAGAACGGGGTTTTCATGAACTTGACGGTGTCGGGCAGTTTCGACTTGGCGTCGGCCTTGATGTCGATGCGGCCAAGCTCGTAATCGAGCGTGATCTTGACGATGATCTCGGCCTTGCACTTGTCGGCCGGGCATTCCTCGACCGCCAGGATGGCTTCATTCAGAAGCTTGTCGCAGTGGCGCGAGAAATCGCCACGCGACAGCAGTCCAAGCATTTCACGGAAGGTGCGGAGCACACGGCTCATGGTCCAGTCCTTTCAGGATCGAGGGAAAGTTGCTCTTCGGCCTTCAGCCGCTCACGCACGCGGTTGCCGATATATTCGACGTCATTGGCCAGGCTGCGCGCCTGGCCGTCATCGTCATCGCCGCGCATGATTTTCGACAGGAAGTCGAGCGTCACCGACGCCACGCCGAGGCGGTCCTTGAGCGGCAGGCTCATGCGTCACCCGCCGTCTCGCCGGGAACGCGATAGATCGCCGGGCGCAGGCCCGACGACGGGGCGACAACCTCGATAGTGCTGGCGCCGATGAGCTGTTCGATCAGGCGCTCGACGTGGGTGGTGCCGACATCGGATGCGAGGTTCTTCAGCGACCGCTGCACCAGGCCGTTGCGGGCATGCGTCGAAAGCGAAAACCAGACGTTCGCAGCCTGGATCGTCACGCCGTGCCGCTTGGCGAAGGCCGGCGCGTCGAAGCGCTCGGGCACAGTCGCCGCGACCGGAGCCGCTTCGAGGATAGTTTCGAAATGCCGCTGCACGAAGCTGTTGACGCTCATGCCGGCCTTGCGCGCGGCGGCCTCGATCTTGAGGTTCGTCAGCCGATCGCACTTGACCGAGAAGCGGTAAAAACTGTCAGCGCGTTCTTCCGGGTCGCGCCGGGCGAGGCTGGCCATCATCACTCGCCTCCCACCACCTTCAGCCCGCCGGCCGCGCGGGCGCCGGCCAGCACCTTGCGGTATTCGGCGGCGGCGTTCTGCAGCTTGGCCAGCGCGCGGTCGATCTGGGCGCTTTCGGCGGGCGTCAGCTTGCCGTCGGCGAAGGCAATCGCGCCCTCGGTCATCACGTCGCCCATGCTCACAACTGCCTCGGCATGCGCCGTCATCACGCTGCCATTGGCGGCGACCGCCTCGACTTCCGCCACGCTGCGCCCGCGCGCCTGGGTGATCGCTTCGCTCATGTCGAAGCGGCCGGTTTCCTCCTCGAGCGCGAAGATGGCGTCGAGCGGCATCAGTTCCGAACTGTCGGAATTGGCCCAGCGCCCGACGGTCGACTTGCCGTAGGAGCAGACGGCGGCGGCGCGCTCGATGCCGCCGGCGGCGGCGATCAGGTCGCGCTGCTTGGCCTTGAGCAGGAAGTGGCGGGCATTGGCATTCGGAACCATCTTGGCCTCCCCAATCATCTTCAAAATTCGACGCAAAAGGTTTCCCGCGCCGGGAAATCCCGGCGTCGTTTCCCGTGGCGGGAAAGGTTTTTCGGAGTCAGAAAGCGGGCGTCACGTCATGGAGGCCCGCAAGCAGATGCACTCATGGTCCGCCACCTCGGAATCGGTTCGCCGCGTGGCGCGCATGCGCCGGTATGTCGGCCAGTTCGTCGCCGAGATCGGCAACGGCACGGGCCAGCGCCCCTGCCCCGATCATCGTCGCGTATTCGGTCAGCGCCAGCGCCACGGCGCGCTCGTTGGTGCAGCGCTCATAGGCGGCAACCGCGCGCACCAGGACCATCACATGGTCGGGCAGCAGCATCGCGTTGCTGGAATCCGCGCCGGCCAAGGTTGCGGCGGCGGCCGGCGCGGTCTTGTCCTGCCCACGAACGCTTGGACAGGAATCGGCGAAACGGGAAAAAGCCGCGCCGCCCGGGAGGGGAACGGACGGCGCGGCAGGCTCTGCGCGGTCAGGCTCTTGGGGAACCGGCGCAGCGGGGAATTCATAATCGGCGGCGCCGACCTGGCGCGGCACGAGGCGATCGCTGAAACCGACGCCGGCAAGCCGTGCGCCGCGATCGGCGAGAGAGGGCGAAGAGAGGCGCGTCTTGATCATGCGGCCTCCGAAATCGGACGAGTGACGCCGTCCGGCCAAGCCAAATCGGCAGGCCAGTTGTTTGAGAACCAGAGCATCGCTGCTTCGAACCGGCTTGTGGTCAGATCAGCGGTGCCCTGCAGTCGGTCGAGAACCTTTCCGTCTCCAAAGACGATGGTCGACACCCGCGAGAGGCTTAAGCCTTTCTCTGCGGCATAGGTCGTTGCGACTTTAACGAGATGGTCCTTGAGCGTCATGGCGCATAGGAATGAGATATGTTTACCGCATTGTCAACGATAAACTTACCGCTAACGCGTTCCAATATCTCGCGGTTAGATTACCGCATGAGCACGGACACGACATCTCCGCTGGCAGAACGAATTCTCAGGCGCTTGGAAGCGACAGGAAAATCAATGCGTTCGGCCTCGCTCGAGGTCGGCAGCGACGCTTTGATCCGGAACATCATGACGGGAAAGTCGAAATCGCCGCGCGCTGAAAACCTGGAAGGCATCGCCAAGGCGCTGGGTACCACAGCAATCTGGTTATTGACTGGCGAGGGACCGGAATCATCGGGCGAGGACAGCCGCACACCGGGCTTCCAGCCGTTGATAATTCCCGGCAGGGAGCTTGTCGGCGACCGAAATTTTCCAGTCTATGCAGCTGCTCGTGGCGGGAACGAAGGTCACCAGATCATCACGTTCGAAGCCATTGAATATGTGAAACGGCCGGCCTTCCTCGAAAATGTAAAAGCGGCCTATGGCGTCTATGTCGTTGGGGAATCTATGCTGCCGGCATTCGAGCCCGGCGACATGGCTTTAGTGCATCCTCACCTGCCGCCTGCAAGGGACAGAAACGTGGTCCTTTACCACGTTCCGCCGGTCGCGGAGGCCGAGGCAATGATCAAGCGCCTGGTGCGGTTCGACGATCGCGACTGGCATCTTCGGCAGCACAATCCTCCTGAGGGCGAGGAAAAGGATTTCACCGTTTCCCGCGCCGACTGGACCGTCTGTCATAGGATTGTAGGCAAATACGAAGCCCGCTAGCTGGCGAGGGGCATTTCCCGGACTTCATCTGGAACGTCGCCGAGAGCGGCGATCAGCATCGCTTCTCCAAATTCACCGGTAGCGGCATCGCCCTCGCGCTTAAAGGCAACAACCAGCGCTTTTGACGCCGCAAGTCTCTCAGCCATTCGTCGTGCGTGATTTGTATTCTGGGCTTGGACGGGAATGTCGGGGCGAAGCCCGCCCCTGTCGCCTCGCGTGAAACTCTGAACTACAAAAAACGCGCTCATCCCAAGCTCCCTGATGCTTTTGTTATGTGCGACAGTCTGACTCACTTACGAGAACGTAGCAAGAACGATTTGATTCGTTTTCGCGCGCAGCTATTAAGATATTTATACCGCATCTATCTTGACGCGGTATTTTTATCGCGATAGCGTCCACCTCCAATCGCAATCCTGCGATGGAGGCAAGACCCATGATCACCACACAGCAACGCCCGGCGCCGAGCGTCCCGGCCGCCATCATCACCGCCAAATGCATAGTCGAGCGCATGGCCGACAAGATGCTGGAAATGGGCATGAACGGCACCGCCGTCACCGCCGACAGCCTGGCCGAGCATTCCGACTTCACCCGCGCCGAGATCAAGGAACACGGCCCCGAAGCCTCGGACCTGGCCAAGGCGCGCGCCGTCCGGCACCAGGGCTGACGGCCATGCTGGATATCCCCCGCGAGGTCACGCGGCCGACGCCCGAGGAGGCGATCGCCCGCCCGTTTGCATCGGCCATGCGCCATGCGGCGGCTGTCAAGGAAGAGCGAGTCGCCGACAGGCTTATCGCGGCGGCTTCCACGTCGCCCGAAGTCGAAGCGTGGATTTCCCGCCAGCTCATGGCCGGAGAGAAGCCGTCGCAGATTATCGAAACCATGCTGCAGGGAGGTCACCATGTTTGACCGCGTCTGCTACGCGCTGGCCAGCGTGCACATCCAGCTCGCAGTGGCCGGCGCCTTCACCTTCGGCATGACGTTCGTCTGCCTCGCCGTCGGGGTGCGCTGATGGCTCACCCCCTCGACTATGAGCGCATCGCCATCCCGCCACACGGCGCGGTGCGCATCGTCTGCCACAACTGGCCGACCTGCGGCTGCGGCGGCGACTGCACCCAGCTTGTGCCAGAGGAATCGCCCCGTGCGCGCCGGATCCTGATCGGCCTCATGATCGCCGTCGCGGTCATCGGCGCCGGCCTGCTTTACGCGGGGCTGCGCCCATGACCGCGTTTCGCATCCACTACGGCGACGGCAAGACCATCGTCGTCGACGCCGAGACGCCAAAGGAAGCCGCCGCCAAGGCGGCCAAGACAGGCCTGATCGGCATCATCACAAAGATCAAGCGCGCTAAGGACGTCACCAATGGCTGACAAATCCCCCATAGAATGGACCGACGCGACGTGGAATCCCATCGTCGGCTGCTCCATCGTCTCGCCCGGCTGCACCAATTGCTACGCCATGAAGATGGCCGGCCGCATCGAGGCCATGGGTAAGGTCGGCGCCGTCGCAACGCCCTATGCCGGCACCACGAAAAAGGTGAACGGCAACACCGTCTGGACCGGCAAGCTTGCCATGGCGCCGGGCCACGTCCTTCTGAAGCCGCTGGCCTGGCGCGCGCCGCGCCGCATCTTCGTCAACTCCATGGGCGATCTCTTCCACGAGGACGTGCCCGACGCGTGGATCGACAAGGTGTTCGCCGTCGCCGCGATGTGTCCTCAGCACACGCTACAAATCCTGACCAAACGCGCAAACCGCATGCGCAGGTACCTTTCTGATCCTGCCGTTGTGAGGCGCATCTACACGCTCGTCTGCGAAATGACTGTCGAGCATGAGCCCGGCATCGTCCTGATTGCCTCGCCCCAACATGAAAAGAATGCGCCTCTTGGACCGCGCGTCTACCTCGGCCAGTGGCCACTGCCCAACGTCTGGCTTGGCGTCTCCGCCGAGCGCCAGCAGGAAGCCGACGAGCGCATCCCCGATCTGCTGGCCACGCCGGCATCAATCCGTTTCGTCTCCGCCGAGCCGCTGCTCGGGCCGATCGATTTCAAACGCATCTGCTTGCTGCCAAAGAAGCCGAGCGCGATCCGATCGGGCATCCATCTCGACACGCTCAAAGGCCGCTATTTCGAGAGCCAAGTCCCATACACAGGCGAATGGGACGTGACGGGTCCTGCTCCGCCTTCGGGAACGCCGGCCATTCATCTCGACTGGATCATCGCCGGTGGCGAGAGCGGCCCGGATGCCCGGCCGATGCATCACACATGGGTGCGCGCGATCCGCGACCAGTGCGCCGTAGCCGGAGTTCCATTTTTCTTCAAACAGTGGGGCGCGCACCGGCCGCTGACGCCTGCCGAGCATAGCCAGGCATGCGGTGCCATCCTGGTCGGCGATGACCGCTACGATCCGGACGGCTACATGCTCAAGGTTGGCAAAAAAGCCGCCGGTCGTCTGCTCGACGGCGTCGAGCACAACGGCATGCCGGAGCTTCGCGAGGTGCCGGCGCTATGAGCAAAGACAGGCTCCTCGCGGATCTAGAAGAGGCAGAGAGCAAGGCGTGGGATGCTCTCGCACGTTACAAATTTCAGGTGTTCGGCTATTGGGCGGCGATTTGGGTCCACCAAAACCGAATGGGCGAGTTCAAGCGGGAAAAACCATGGCGCTGCCTGGTGAGGGAGGCGCGCAAGCAATGATCCCCCAGCGTATCCAACTGTCCCGCCGAAAGGGCTGGCGCATGCCGGAAAACACGGTGACCGTGGCCCGTCCAGGTCCATGGGGCAATCCGTTCGTCGTCGGCAAGCACGGCGACGCCGCCTATTGCGTCGACCTCTACAAGGCTTTGCTCGCCGGATTGCTCCGCGTCGGCCGTGATCCCGACATCGAGGCGCTTGAACGCACGCGCCAGTTCGTAGCGGACAACGCCGGCGAGCTCACCGGCAAGAACCTCGCCTGTTGGTGCAAGCCAGGCGCGCCCTGCCACGCCGACGTGCTGCTCAAAATCGCCAACCGCGAGGCGAAACGGTGAGCGAAGACGACACGCCGATTCGCCTCCAGGAGGCGTGCGATCGCTTCTTCGGCGGACGGCTGACGCCGAAGGGGCTTCGCGCCGAGGCCCGCAAGGGCAATTTGACAATCGAGAAAATTGCCAACAAGGATTTCGTCACGCCGTCTGCCATCAAGGAAATGCGCTTAAAATGCCGCGTCGGAAAAGTCCTCCCCGCCTCGTTCCCCGGCTCGACCGGGACGGCGTCCAGCGGCTCGTCATCCGCGACGGGGCCGTTTACAAGCGAACGGGATGCCTTGTTGGCGAAACTGAAGTCGCGGCGGAAAAGCTCGCGGAATACATCGGGCAAAAAAAGCAAAAACCCGTCGCCGTCGAACGTGGTCCCGATCACATCTCGTGCGCAGCAGCGCTAGACTACTATCTCGCGGCCAAGCAGGCGCGCGACGAGGAAACCGGTCCGCTTGAGGGCCGCATCGCTTTCCTCACTGCCTTCTGGGGCGACAAGCCTCTAAGCGCGGTCGACGGCGAAACCTGCCGCGACTATGCCGAGACCCGAGCCCGCCAGGCGGCGGCACGGCGCGAGCTCGAGGATCTGCGCGCCGCCGTCTACATGTTCTGCAAGGAAAAGCGGCTCAACTTCCGCCCGTACTTCGACCTCCCCGACAAGCCGGTGGCGCGTGAACGCTGGCTGACCAGGAAGGAAGCCGCCGAACTGCTGCGCGGCGCGCTCAGGCTGCGGCGCGCCAGGCCCAAGACCTATGAGTGCCTGCCGCGCTTCATCCTCATCGGCCTCTACACCGGCACCCGCCACGCCGCGATCCTCGACCTCAACTGGAACCGTGGCCCGGCCGGCGGCTGGCCAGACCTCGACGCCGGCGTGCTCTATCGCCGCGGCGAGCGCGTGCGCGAGACGACGAAGCGCCGGCCGCCGATGCGCCTGCCACGGCGCCTCACTGCACACCTCAGAAGGTGGAAGCTGAAGGACGGCGGCAAAGGCCCGGTGATCCATGCCAAGGGTGGCGAGCCGATCGGGCTGATGCGTAAATCGTTCGACGCCGCCAGGGTCGAGGCCAAGCTTGGCGAGGAGGTCACGCCGCACATCTTGCGCCACACCCGGGCCACATGGTTGATGCAGCGCCGCGTGCCGATCTGGGATGCCGCCGGCTCGCTCGGCATGACGGTAAAACAGATGGAATCGACCTACGGCCACCATCATCCCGACTTCCAGCAGGCCGCTGCAGATGCCTATTGAGCGCCCAAAATCGGTCGTTTCTGGGCGCATAGCTGGGCGCATGGCGGAGCGCCGGCCTCAGAGGACCGGCAGACGCCTTTGATTTCATTTAGAAAAAATGGTGGGCGATGACGGACTCGAACCGCCGACATCTTCGGTGTAAACGAAGCGCTCTACCAACTGAGCTAATCGCCCGCTCCGGCGGGACCTTTAAGCGGTCGGGACCGGGTTCGCAAGGCCAAATGAACAGCCGACGTCCTGTTCGCACGCCGGATTTGTCCACAGAATGGCGGCTGTCAAAAAACCTTCTCCAGTTTGTGTTTATGATGGTTTGGTGCGCTTGACACCCGGGGGCGAACCCCTTATCCACCGCCCCAACGACGAACACGGCTGACACGTGCTCGTCAATGCGCGGGTGTAGCTCAGTTGGTTAGAGTGCCGGCCTGTCACGCCGGAGGTCGCGGGTTCGAGCCCCGTCACTCGCGCCAAGTCTTTTCAAGGACTTGGCCTTTGTCGCGCATAAAAAGTTTCAGCTTTTCCACCGCCGGGCGTCCTGTGTTAGAGCCGGGGCTGAAGGTTCGAAGGCGGCGGGTTGAAGCCTTGTCCAGAGGCTATCCCCAGTTCGAAAAACTCCCGTCGTGCCGGACAAGTATTGGGCTGATGGCGTGGACTCCATACCATCCTTCCAGGATGCCCGGCGTCATCCCCTAAATTGCAGACATTTACATTAGCAATCTCTCAACTAAGTGGGGCGACCATACTCCATGTTGGGTCGACAGTTGGGTGTTGCGATGCAAAGTGACTTTGCAGCGGCGCGCGAGCTGCTCGAATGCGCGCAAAACCGCCTATCAGGAAACGACGAAACGAGCCGGAGTGTCCGCGCGAAGCTCGATGTCCTGATTGAAGAGATCGCAGCCGCGGAATTTCAGAAGGCGCCCCTGACGATCGTTCCATTTCCGCGAACGCGACCGCCGCGGTAGTCGGGGGCCCAGACCTTCCCTTCAAGGGGCGGCCGCCGCCAGGAGGCTGGCGGCACCATCACAGCGCGAAAAAGACCTGCCGAAGCGTGGCCGATTGGCCTACTCTGAACTCGGCGGATGCGCGTAGATTACAATGGCTTTCATTTGCTTCGGGCCTCGAGGCCGCGCGGACATTATCGGACCGCCACGATCTTCATACCCGCACCCTGACCTGCTCCAAGGATTGCACCTGGCGTCCATCGACAAAATTGTCAGGATGTAGCCAAATCAAGAAGGCGGCGTTGGCAGCCACCCAATCCCGGGCCAGCAGGGAATACATGCAGATGTCGCATGGGCGCCCTTTCAAGGTGAGGCCTTCGCGCAATATGCCCTCGAAGACGAAACCCAGCCGATCGGCTGCTCGCCTGGATTTCGCATTGGCCGTCGTGCAGGTCCATTCCAAGCGGCGATAACCCAGATCGTCGAAGACGTGCCGCATGATGAGGAACAGCGACTCGCTGGCCGCGACAGTCCTTTGTAGAACCGGTGCGAAGAGGATATAGCCGAGTTCGATCACCCTGTGTGCCGGCCTTGCCTCCATCAGGCAAAGCCAGCCAACAGGCCTTGCGGCGGTTCTTAGTGTCAGAAATACGCGCGATTGGTCGCCAAGCAGGTCGCCGACATGCGCGCGGAAAGACTCGACCCCGTCGAACGGCCCCACTTTCATATCGGCCCAGATCTCGTCGCGTTCGCCGGCGTGGGTTAGCCGGAAGATATCGTCGGCATCTTCGCGACAGAGCGGAACCAGACTTATATGATCTCCGGTCAAGGTTACTGGCCGGGGAACGCTCGCACTGCCGGCTGCTTTCGACAGTTCCTTCCATCTCTCTTGCTCAGCCATGCTCCCGTCACCGCTGATTGGCGCCCCGGGGGAGCGAATCTGGTCCGGACGGTACCCCAATGGGGCATTCTGCCTCAACCTTTTCGGAAAGGCCAGAATGAGAGGGGGCTTGCGGGGTCAACAGCCGACCGTGCGTCCGAGGTTTTCTCTGGTCGCCTGGAAACCAAGCGAATGACCAGGCAGACGTAGCCAACCTGCAAGACAACCAGCGTCAGCACCGCCCAACCAAGGGACGCCCAGATCGACCCGGACTCGAAGTAAACCCAGATCGAAATGCCGATTGTCGTTGCAAGCATTCCGACCAGAAATTGCGGAAAGTACATCTTGATTGCCCCGTCCACCCCCAACCTTTCGGTTCGAGATATCCATGTGCCCCGCATCTTTTATTTAAGTTGCCACTAAATTAGTAATTACGCAATTTCTTAATCATGAACTTGCGGCGGTTGTGGCTGGCATCATGAGCAGCGCGAGCAGATGGTGTTGACCGGCGCTTCTCTCGCGCACGGCCGCCGGCATCAACAACAACAGCCGATCGGCGAAACCGATTCTAGTTTTGGTCCAGCAGCGCCTCGACCTCGCGCAGTGTCGGCATCGACGGCGCCGTGCCCGGTCGCGTCACCGAAATGCCGGCGACCGCGCAGGCAAAGCGCACCGCTTGCAGCGGCTCCACGCCTCGCGAAAGCGCGGCGGCGAAGCCGCCGTTGAAAGCATCTCCGGCTCCCGTGGTTTCGACCACCGGCCCGGCGCTGATGGCGGGGACATGCTCGGAGCGGTCCCTGGTGTGCAGTAGAGCGCCCTTGTCACCGAGCGTGACGATGACGGCGCCGACGCCCTTTTCGAGCAGCTTGCCGGCGGCGACCCGGGCGTCATCGACCGAGGAGACTTTCAGCCCCGTCAATTCCTCCGTCTCGGTCTCGTTCGGCGTGAGATAGTCGCAGAGCGTGTAGATGCGGTCGGGAAGCTTGGCAGCGGGAGCGGGGTTGAGGATGGTCGTCACCCCTGCCCCGCGCGCGATCTCCAGCGCCCTCAGCGCCGCGTCGATCGGCTGTTCGAGCTGCGTGACAAAGACGCCGGCCCCGCCGATCAGGTCGGCATTGGCCTCGATATCGGCCGACGAGATCAGCATGGCCGCACCAGGGCTGACGATGATGGCGTTGTTGCCGCTTCCCTCCTCGACGAAGATGTAGGCGGCGCCGGTGTAGCTATCCGGCGTATCGATGACGGCGCTTTTCACGCCGGCATCCCTCCAGGTCCGCCTGGCCATGTCGGCGAAGGCATCGACGCCAAGCCGGGTCAGGAAGGTGGTATCGGCACCGAGCTTGCCGGCAGCCACCGCCTGGTTCGAACCCTTGCCGCCCGGCCCGAGCTTGAACGAATTGCCGAGGATCGTTTCGCCCATGCGCGGCTGGCGGTCGGCGCGATAGGCGGTATCGGCGACGAAGACGCCCAGGATGACGACAGGTTTCATGACGACAGGCTTGCCCAAAGCCATGCTGCTACGCCGCGTCCGGCGGCACGACGCCCTTGCGGAAGGCGAAGCAGCCGTAGAAGCGGCGCTCGCCGGTCTGGATGACACAATAGGCCCGCTTGGCGCGCTCATAGAAAGCGTAACGCTCGACCGGGAGCATCGGCCAGGACTTGCCCTCGGCCGCGTCGACTTCCTTTTGCACTTCCTTCTGCACGGGCGGAATCTCGTCCGGCTTGCCGACGATCTCCATGCGCGCCGCGGAGTCGTCGACGAACGTATCCAGCGGGTAGAGCGACAGCACCGCCTTCACCACTTCCGCCGCCGGGGCATCGATGCGCAACAGCCGTCCGAGCGCCGTCTGGCGCGCCACCGAATCGGACGGGAAATTGGTGTCGGCGACTATCAGGTCGTCGCCATGTCCCATCGCCCGCAATGCCTGCAGCACGTCGGCATTGAGCAACGGATGGATCCCTTTGAGCATGATGGTCCTCGTGAAGTCCGTTTGAGATCAGAGACGCTGAGATCAGAGACGCTGGCCGGTCTCGGCGTCGAACAGGTGGATATGGTCGAGCCTTGGCCGAAGTTTGAGCGTATCGCCGGGCTTGAAGTCGTGGCGTTCGCGAAACAATGCCACCATCTCGCCGTCGCCAAAGCGCAGGAAGACCAGCGTTTCGGACCCGGTCGGCTCGACCACCGAAATCTTCGCCGGCACGCCATCGGGATGGATCTCGATATGCTCGGGGCGCACGCCATAGACGACAGCCTGTCCGTCCTGCGCGGCATTGTCGCCAATCGGGAACAATGTGCCTGATATGTCGACGCCCGGCTTGTCGCCCTTGCGCAAAACACCCTTGAGCAAGTTCATCGAAGGTGAGCCGATGAAACCGGCGACGAACAAATTGGCCGGCCGGTCGAACAGCTCCAGTGGCGCGCCGACCTGCTCGATGCGGCCGTCGCGCATGACGACGATCTTGTCGGCCATCGTCATCGCCTCGATCTGGTCGTGGGTGACGTAGATGGTGGTTGTTTTCAGCCGCTGGTGGAGTTCCTTGATCTCGGTGCGCATCTGCACGCGCAGCTTGGCATCGAGGTTCG
Source organism: Mesorhizobium loti (assembly GCF_013170705.1). NCBI lineage: Bacteria > Pseudomonadati > Pseudomonadota > Alphaproteobacteria > Hyphomicrobiales > Phyllobacteriaceae > Mesorhizobium > Mesorhizobium loti. Next base: position 5,025,624 of record NZ_CP033334.1, read on the forward strand.
AGAGCGGCTCGTCGAAGAGGAACACCTGCGGATTGCGCACGATGGCACGCCCCATCGCCACGCGTTGGCGCTGGCCGCCCGAGAGCTGCCGGGGATAGCGTTTGAGGTAGGGATTGAGATCAAGGATGTCGGCGGCGCGCTTGACTCGCTCGGCGACCACCGCCGGATCGGTTTTCCGCAGCTTGAGGGCAAAGGCCATGTTCTGCTCGACCGTTTTGTGCGGATAGAGCGCATAGTTCTGGAACACCATGGCGATGTCGCGTTTTGCCGGCGGCAAATGATTGACGACACGGTCGCCGATGGCGATCGTGCCACCGGAAACGGTCTCCAGCCCGGCCACCATTCTGAGCAGCGTGGACTTGCCGCAACCTGAAGGACCGACCAGCACGACGAACTGTCCGTCAGCGATGTCGACGCTAACTTCGTGCAGAACCTTGACGGTTCCAAACGCCTTGGCCACCTTGCTGATCGTGACTTGAGCCATGTATCCCCCATCGGCTCCACTGGCCGTAGGCGCAGAAGCTAACCAACACGACCTGCCAGGGCAAGTCGGTCTCTTATAGATAAAAACCTGTTCTCGTTGACACGGCGTTTGGTTGTGAGAATAGTGGCGGGTGCTGGTCCAAATGTCGGTAACGATCCGAAATCGGAACTTCAATCGACGCAGGGTGGGGTCCTGCCTAATTCGTTGTCCAGCCGGGAGCACAATCGTGCTCCAGCATCCGACAGGTGGCCACATCCATTCATACTGATATTCTGGGAGGAATAGTCGATGAGAACAGGTCTTTACGATAAATTGATCCGCGCCGGCGCCACAAGGCGCGACGTATTGAAGGGCGCGGCCAGCATGGCCGCGATCGCGGCGGCATCCGGTGCCGGGCTCGGCGCGCTGACGCGCCCGGCTTCCGCTGCAAGCGAGCTTCGCTCGAAGATCCTGCAGATTCCCGGCGTTGGCAAAGGCCAGCCGACCGATGCCGATTTCCAGAAGGTCGGCGAGCTCTGCCTCGACGCGACCAAGGCCAATGTCAAGGAAGGCGAATTCGCCGGCGTTGAACTGACCTTCATGGGCCTCAACAACCAGAACCTGCACAATGTGCTGTTCCGCGGCTTTCTGAAACCATGGGAGGCCTATACCGGCGCCAAGATCAGCTGGATCGACCTGGCGCAGGCCGACTACAACGCCCGCCTGCAACAGTCGATCGCCACCGGCACCGTCGACTTCGACATTATTGAGATGGGCGCCCCCTTCGAAGGCGACGTCTGCGGCAAGGGCCTGACCTCGGAAATGCCCGACTGGGTCAAGAAGCAGATCGATTTCGACGATCTGGTCAATTATCTGAAGCCGCCGGTCGGCACCTGGGATGGCAAGCAGTATCGCGTGACCATCGACGGCGACACGCACAATTTCAACTACCGCACCGACGTGTTCGCCGATGCCGACCTCGCCAAGCAGTGGAAGGACGGCGGCGGTGAAGGCGAATGGGGCGTGCCGAAGACCTGGCAGCAAGTGCAGGCCGTGACCAAGTTCCTCAAGGGCAAGAAATTCAAGGGCCAGGACGTGTACGGCTATCTCGATGCGCCCAAGCCCTGGGGCGGTTTCGGCTTTTACTTCCTCGGCAGCCGCGCCACCGCCTATGCCAAGCATCCCGACGACAAGGCCTGGCTGTTCGACGCCGACACGATGAAGCCGCGCGTCAACAATCCGGCCTGGGTGCGCGCCATCCAGGACGTGATCGACGCGCTGCCCTCCGAACCGGCCGACCAGATCAACGCCGATCCGAACACCACCGCCTTCCAGCAGTTCCTGGCCGGCACCGGCTCGATGATCCCCTGGTGGGGCGACGTCGGCTCGAACGTCAAGACCAATGATTCCTCTGTGATCGGCGACGTCACAGGCTTCTCGATCCTGCCGGGTTCGGATGACGTCTACAACTCCAAGACCGGCAAATGGGAAAAGCTCGCCAGCGGCCCGAACTACTCGCCGAACTGCGCCTATCTCGGCTGGGGCGTCTACGTGATGGCCCGAGTCGACAGCGACGAGAAAAAGAAGAAAGCGGCATGGTCCGCCGCCGCCCATCTCGGCGGCAAGGACCTGTCTATCTGGACGGCGATGTATCCGTCCGGCTTCCAGCCCTACCGCAATTCCCATTTCGACATTCCGGAATGGGTGGCGGCCGGCTACGACGAGGCCTTCATCACCTCGTACCTCAAGTCGGAAGGCGACAGCTACAACCATCCGAACGCGGCGATCGAGCCACGCATCCCCGGCATCTTCCAGTATTATTCCGCCGCCGAGGACATTCTGGCCAACACCTTCGCCGGCAAGATGAAGGCGCAGGAAGGCGCCGACGCTATTGCCGCGGCCTGGGAAAAGCTGACCGACCAGATCGGCCGCGAAAAGCAGATCAAGCTCTACAAGGCCTCGCTCGGCATGGCCTGATCAGAGCCTGAACCTGGGTCCGGCGACGAGAGCCGCCGGACCCTGTCTTGACCGGCACGCCGGTCGCGAAGTGCCTTCTGCAACCGGACGAGACGCGTGGCTGACCAGATTTTGCCCACCAATGATTGGCCGGCAAACGCCGTCCCATCCGACCTGATCCCGCCAGGCCGCAAACGCCTTGGCTGGGCGCTGATGGCGTTGGCCACGTTCGGCCTCCTGGCAACGATCCTGGCACAGATCATCTACAAGAGCGAAGTCGACACGATCGGTTTCGAGACCTGGCGACCGGTCGTGTATGCCTATGTGCTGTGGGGCGTGGCGCTCGGCATCGGCCAGGTGCTGACGCGCGGCGAGGACGGGCAGCGCGCGCTGTTCCTGTTGCCGGCGCTACTGTTCACCATCGCCATGGTGATCTTTCCGACGCTGTTCGGCTTCTACATCGCGCTCACCGACTGGAACCTTTCCTCCTTCAGTGGCCGCAGGTTCAACGGGCTCGCCAATTTCTGGCAGATGCTTGGCGATCCCTACTACCGCAATGCACTGTTCAACATGGTGCTCTATGTCCTGGCGGTGCTGGTCGAATATGTTATCGCCTTCGGCCTGGCGCTGTTGCTCAACGCACAGATCAGGGCGCGAAAATTCTTCCGCGTCGTGTTCCTGATGCCGCTGATGCTGTCGCCGGTCGCGGTATCGTGGATGATTGGCAAATCGCTGATGGAATACCGGTTCGGGCCGGCGGCGACGCTGGCGCGCCATCTCGGCTGGGATAATCCCGCCTTCTTCTCCGATCCGATCACAGCGCGCATCTCAATCATGCTGCTCGACGCTTGGACCTTCATTCCCTTCATGATGATCATGCTGCTGGCCGGCCTGCAGGCCATGTCGCGCGAGGTGCTGGAGGCGGCGCGCGTCGACGGCGCGACCGCATGGCAGACCTTCTGGCAGGTCACCTTCCCGCTCATGCTGCCGGTTTCGGTGACGGCGGTGATCCTGCGCATCATCTTCAAGCTGAAGCTTGCGGACATCATCATCACGGTAACATCAGGCGGCCCGGGCGGCGCGACCGATTCCGTATCGAGCTTCATCTACCGCGAATACCGCGACCGTTCGAATGTCGGTTACGGCACCATGCTGGCAATGGCCTATCTCGTCATCATCGTCGTGTTCGTGACCTGGCTGCTGAAGCTCGCCAACCGCTTCGTGCGCAACGTCAACTGAGTGGCCGCATCATGAGCGTTCAGACCACCGACTATACCGTCTCCGAAATCCGCTCTCCGGCGAGCTTCATCACCAGCCGCGTCTTCATCTACGGGGCGCTTGTCTTCTGGGCCTTCATTTGCCTGTTCCCGATCTACTGGACGATAACGACCTCGTTCAAATCGGCGGTCGACGTCACGCAAGGCCATCTCATCCCCTTCGTCGACTTCTGGCCGGACTGGAAAGGCTGGCGATCGCTCGGCCTATCGCCGGATTCGATCTTCCAGACCTCCACGGTGCGCGATGAGTTCTTCAAGCGCTTCATGAACTCGGTCATCACCTCGGTCGGCGCATCGAGCCTCGCCATCGTCATCGGCAGCCTGGCCGCCTACGGCCTGACGCGCTACCGCTACAAGTTCGCATGGTTCAGGAACGAGGACATCTCCTTCTTCTTCCTGTCGCAGCTGATCCTGCCGCCCGTGGTGCTCGCCCTGCCCTTCCTGGTGCTCTACCGGGAAGTCGGCCTGCTCGACACGCGCGTCGGGCTGATCCTGCTCTACACGCTGATGGTGCTGCCGATCGTCATCTGGATCATGCGCGACCAGTTCAACTCCATCCCGGTCGAACTGGAGGAAGCGGCCCTCGTCGATGGCCTGTCGATCTGGGGCGCGTTTTTCCGCATCGTCATGCCGATCGCGCTGCCTGGCATGGTCGCCGCCTTCATCCTGGCGATGGTGCTATGCTGGAACGAGTATTTCTTCGCCGCCCTTTTGACTTCGACCGATGCCAAGACCATTCCGGTCATGGTGGCGAGCCAGACCGGCTCGCAAGGCATCAACTGGTGGTCGATGGCGGCGCTCGCCACCGCGGCCATAGCGCCCCTCGCCGTCATCGGCATCGCGCTGGAGCGCTATCTGATCATGGGCATGACCGCGGGAGCGGTGAAATAGGCCTCACTGGTTCGCGCGCAACATCCGCGTTGGCCACAAGGCCACGACCGCTACGGCAAGGATGTCATGCCGATCGCCCGGCAGGGTCGGACTTACGGGCGGGCGGGCTGAAACACCGCGGTCAAGTCTTCAGAATGGACCGCAGGTGATCCATGATCATGGCAACGCCTGTTTGCCCAAGTTCCGCCGATGCGTCCTTGGCACCAGCCGTATACCAGCCGGTATTGTCGGCGAAGCGGGCGGCATCGACAGCGTCGGGGCATAGCGCCAGCATCAGCGATGTCTCGCCGATGCCCGCATGGTCGAACGGGTACTTGCCGTTCATGGCGGCCGGCATCAACGGATGCACCTGCACCCAGTTGAAGAAGTTTTCCCCCTCGGCATGTCCGGCATAATAGTCGGCCATCGTCTCGGAACCCCACCAGCCCTCGCCGCGCTGCTTCTCCAGAAAACGGAAGATCGCCTGACGGCCGGCGGTCTTGAAGGCCAGATCGGTCGGCATGCCGGCGGCAAAGTTCTCGGTCTGGTGATGGACGATGGCGTGGATGTTGCGGAAGCCGATGCGCAGCAGGCTGTAGAACAGCTCCTCGCCGAATGGGGCCAGTTGATTGCCGCCGACCTGCACCGAACCAGTGCCTTCCGGCGGTGCCACCGCGTAACTCGCCGCGCCGTAGTAGAAGGGCGGCAGGATGACGATGTCCCTCTCCTGCTCGAACAGCTCCAGCGTCTTGATGACGGCCAGCGTGTCCATGCCGACGGCCATGTGCTCGCCATGGTATTCGAGCACGCCAAGCGGCAGCGCGACCGGCCAATTCTGCGCGATCGCCTTGCGGATCTGGTGCGGCAGCATCAGTTCATAACGCATGGTCTATTCCATGTTGGTGTGGCGGGCGCGCATGGCTTCGGGCGACGCACCCGTCAGGGATTTGAGTTTCAGCACCATCACCTCGAACAGCAGGAACAGGGCTCCTTCGAACACCGAGCCCATCGGCAGGACCGAAGTCTTCTGTAGGCCCTGGTCATCGGCCATGGTCTGGGCCGGGATGAGCAGCGTGGTGTCGGCCAGTCCCGCGGCACTGCCGCCGGCCTGGGCGGTCAGCAGCAGATTGGTCGCGCCGACGTTGCGCGCAACCTGCATCAAGGTCAGCACTGTCGAGGTTTCTCCCGGCCCGGAACTGGACAGGAAAACATCGCCTGGACCCAGCGGCGGCGTGGTCATGTCGCCGACCACCGAGACAGGCAGGCCGAGATGGTAGAGCCGCATGGCGAAACCCTTGACCTGCAAAGCCTCGCGACCGCAGCCATAGACGACGATTTGCCCTGCATCGGCCAGCAGCTTGCAGGCGGCGTCGATGCTGCCTTCATCCATACGTGCCAGCACGCCGCCGAGCTCATCGAGCGCGGTCTTGAAGAGGTTCTCGCTCGGCCCGCTCACGGCAAATCCCCCCTCCAAATCGTCCGGAAATTTTTCACGAACAGCTTGATTTGGTTCATGCTAGCAACCGCGAAAATGCGTGTCCAACGCTGTGCGACGCTTTTGCCTGATCGCAGGCGTGATAGTGTCATGTCAGACAAATCAACCTGGGAAACTGCAGGACATGAAGACACGGCATTTCGACCGCATCGGCAATGGCGGCATCACCTTCACCGAACTCGGCTTCGGCACGGCGCCGCTCGGCAATCTCTACCGCACCGTTTCGGACGAGGATGCCAATGCCACGCTGGATGCCGCCTGGGCGACCGGCTGCCGCTACTACGACACCGCGCCGCTCTATGGGCTCGGCCTGTCTGAAACGCGCCTCAATCCCTTCCTGCGCGGCAAGAAGCGCGACGACTATGTGCTGTCGAGCAAGGTCGGCCGCCTGATGCGCGCCTGCCCGCCCGAGCAGCGTACGGGCATCGGCAAGTTCTTCGACACGCCGTCGCGCCGCGAGGTGTACGATTACAGCTATGACGGCGTGATGCGCTCATTCGAGGCCTCGCTTGAGCGGCTTGGCGTGGACCGGATAGACATACTGTTCGTGCATGATGTCGACATCTTCACCCATGGCAGCAAGGAGGCGTCCGACCAGCGCATCGAGGAATTCATGCGCTCGGGCTATTATGGACTGCTGTCGCTGCGCGACCAGGGCGTCATCAAGGCATTCGGCGGCGGCATCAACGAATGGCAGGTTGCCCAGACGCTGGCCGAGCGCGGCGATTTCGACCTGTTCCTGCTTGCCGGGCGTTACACGCTGCTCGAACAGGAAGCGCTGACATCCTTCCTGCCGCTCTGCCAGAAACGCGGCATCGGCATCGTTCTCGGTGGCCCCTACAATTCCGGCATCCTGGCGACGGGACCGAAACCCGGCGCCTACTACAACTACTCCGAAGCGCCGAGGGACGTTCTCGAGCGGGTCGCCGGCATCGAGGCGGTCTGCAAACGCCATGGCGTCAGGCTGATCGAGGCGGCGCTGCAATTTCCGCTGCTGCATCCCTCGGTCGTCTCGGTGATCCCCGGCGGCCAGCGGCCGAGCGAAGTCGAAAGCAACCGGGCGCTGCTCGACGCGAAACTGCCAGCAGCCCTTTGGGCCGACCTCAAGAAGGAAGGCCTGATGAGAGCCGATGCGCCGACCGCGTAACCAGGGACCATTCGCGCCGGCGTCAGGCACAAAAAAGAAAAGCCGAGGCAAGCCCGGCTTTTCTGGTCTCTGAAAAAGAAAAACGCGTTTAGTTGACGGCGTCCTTGAGGCCTTTGCCGGCCGAAAACTTCGGCACGGTGCGTGCCGGGATCTTCACTTCAGCGCCGGTCTGGGGGTTGCGGCCAGTCGAGGCCGCACGCTTTGACACGGTGAAGTTGCCAAAGCCGACAAGCCGGACATCGCCGCCCTTCTTCAGTTCGCCGGTGATGACGGAAAACACCGCATCGACCGCCGACTGCGCGTCACCCTTCGAAATGCTCGCGGCGTCGGCGACAGCGGACACCAGTTCGTTCTTGTTCATAAAAATTCCCTTCCATGAGAACACCGGAACTAACGACTCATCCGGCAGGAAACGGACTTTAGAAAGAAGCGTTCGCGCAACCAAGTCGAAAAGGCAGGAAAAAGTGGGAAAAAGCCCGGAAATCCGGGGTTTTTCACATGAAAAAGCCGGGCGCGAGGCCCGGCTTTCTGTTTGTGCGCTGCAACCTTAGAAATTTCTAATGTGCGAGCGACTTTCCAGCATCGTCGGCACTGTCCGTCGAGGCCGGCGGATTGACCGGTTCGACCCATTCGATCGGCTCCGGCATACGCACCAGCGCGTGGCGCAACACCTCACCAACGCGTGAGACCGGAATGATCTCCATACCGTTCTTCACGTTGTCCGGAATTTCCGCCAGATCCTTGGCGTTGTCTTCCGGGATCAGCACCTTCTTGATGCCGCCGCGCAGCGCGGCGAGCAACTTCTCCTTGAGGCCGCCGATCGGCAAGATGCGACCGCGAAGCGTTATCTCGCCGGTCATCGCCACATCGGCCCGGACCGGAATGCCTGTCAGTACCGACACAATGGCTGTCGCCATGGCAGCACCGGCGGACGGACCGTCCTTGGGCGTGGCGCCTTCCGGCAAGTGCACGTGGATGTCGCGCTTGTCGAACAGCGGCGGCTCGATGCCGAAATCGATGGCCCGCGAGCGGACATAGGAGGCCGCCGCCGAAATCGATTCCTTCATCACGTCGCGCAGGTTGCCCGTCACCGTCATGCGGCCCTTGCCGGGCATCATGACGCCTTCGATCGTCAGCAGCTCGCCGCCGACTTCCGTCCAGGCAAGCCCGGTAACGACGCCGACCTGATCATCAGCCTCGACCTGACCGAAGCGGTAGCGCTGGACACCAAGGTAGTCGGCGAGGTTCGCCGCCGTGATGTTCACCGTCTTCTTCTTCGTCTTCAGGATCTCGGTCACCGCCTTGCGCCCAAGCTTCATCAGCTCGCGCTCCAGGCTCCGGACGCCCGCTTCGCGGGTGTAGGTCTGGATGATGGCGCGGATCGCATCCTCTCCGACGGAGAATTCCTTCGGCTGCAGCGCGTGATCGCGGATCACCTTCGGCATCAGATGCCGCTTGGCGATCTCGATCTTCTCGTCCTCGGTATAGCCGGCGATACGGATGATCTCCATGCGGTCCATCAAGGGCGCGGGGATGTTCAGCGTGTTCGCCGTCGTCACGAACATCACGCTCGACAAGTCGTATTCGACCTCGAGGTAATGGTCCATGAACGTCGAGTTCTGTTCGGGGTCGAGCACCTCGAGCAGCGCCGACGACGGATCGCCACGGAAGTCCTGGCCCATCTTGTCGATCTCATCGAGCAGGAAGAGGGGGTTGGACTTCTTCGCCTTCTTCATCGACTGGATGACCTTGCCGGGCATCGAGCCGATATAGGTACGCCGATGGCCACGGATCTCGGCTTCGTCACGCACGCCGCCCAGCGCCATGCGGATGAATTCGCGACCAGTCGCCTTGGCGATCGACTTGCCAAGCGAGGTCTTGCCGACGCCGGGAGGGCCGACGAGGCACAGGATCGGCCCCTTCAGCTTCTTCTGACGGCTCTGCACGGCAAGATACTCGACGATGCGGTCCTTGACCTTGTCCAGGCCGAAGTGATCGGTATCGAGCACGTTCTGGGCATAGGCCAAATCCTGCTTGACCTTGGAGTTCTTGCCCCACGGGATCGACAGCAGCCAATCGAGGTAGTTGCGCACGACGGTCGATTCCGCCGACATCGGCGACATCGTCCTCAGCTTCTTCAACTCGGCTTCCGCCTTTTCGCGGGCCTCCTTGGAGAGCTTGGTCTTCTTGATACGCGCCTCGATCTCGGCGGCCTCGTCGCGGCCGTCCTCGCCTTCGCCGAGCTCCTTCTGGATCGCCTTCATCTGCTCGTTGAGGTAGTATTCGCGCTGCGTCTTCTCCATCTGGCGCTTGACGCGCGAGCGGATGCGCTTCTCCACCTGCAAGACGGAGATCTCGGCTTCCATGAAGCCCATCGCCTTTTCCAGTCGCTCCTTGACCGAGAGCGTGGCCAGCATTTCCTGCTTTTCAGGGATCTTGATGGCGAGATGCGAGGCAACCGTATCGGCGAGCTTGGAATAGTCGTCGATCTGGCTGGCGGCACCCACCACTTCAGGCGAGATTTTCTTGTTCAGCTTGACGTAGTTCTCGAAGTCGGTGACGACCGAGCGGGCCAGCGCCTCGACCTCGACCTCTTCCTCCTCCGGCTCGACCAGCGCCGAGGCGCGGGCTTCGTGGAAGTCGGGACGGTCGGTGAAGGAGACGATTTTCGCACGCGAGGCGCCCTCGACCAGAACCTTGACGGTGCCGTCGGGCAGCTTCAGCAATTGCAGCACATTGGCGAGCGTACCGATGTCGAAGATCGCATCGGGCTCGGGATCGTCATCGGCGGCATTCATCTGGGTGGCAAGCAGGATCTGCTTCTCCTGCCCCATCACCTCTTCCAGCGCCTTGATCGACTTTTCGCGCCCGACAAAGAGCGGAACGATCATGTGCGGGAACACCACGATGTCGCGCAGTGGGAGGACTGCGAAGACGCCGTCGCTGGGAGCCTTGGATATTTTGGCCATTGTCCAACCTTTCATGTCGCGGTCGCCATCAGGCCAACCGCGAATCTTATATTAACGACCGGGGATCGTTCCGCCTACCACCGTTTGTGACGGGAGTTTTACAGCACAGAAACCGGGCACCTCGGCCTTCTGGTGTTAGGTGGATGCAAGCGGGGCAAAGATCAAGATGTAACATCGTCCGCAATCCACTCCATCACCGAGGTCGCGTGCCCTTCACAGCAAAACGGCGCCGCAACGGCGCCGTTCCATAAAAATATAGGGTGAAGTGCCATGTCAGGCACTGACGTTGCCCTTCTTTTCCTTCTGTTCGGAATAGATATAGAGCGGCCGGGCGCTGCCGGTCACCACTTCCTCCGAAATCACCACTTCGCGCACGCCTTCCAGCGCGGGCAGTTCGAACATGGTATCGAGCAGGATCGCTTCCATGATCGAGCGCAGGCCGCGCGCGCCGGTCTTGCGCTCGATGGCGCGCTTGGCGATCGCCGACAGGGCGTTCTCGTGGAAGGTCAGGTCGACATTCTCCATCTCGAACAGCCGCTGATACTGCTTGACCAGAGCGTTCTTCGGCTCGGTCAGGATCTGGATCAGCGCAGGCTCGTCGAGGTCCTCCAGCGTCGCCAGAACCGGCAGGCGGCCGACGAACTCCGGAATGAGCCCGAACTTCAACAGATCCTCGGGCTCGACCAGGCGGAAGACATCGCCGGTGCGGCGATCCTCGGGCGAGGCAACGATGGCGCCGAAGCCGATCGAGGTCTTGCGGCCGCGATCCGAGATGATCTTGTCCAGCCCGGCGAAGGCACCGCCGCAGATGAACAGGATGTTGGCGGTGTCGACCTGCAGGAATTCCTGCTGCGGATGCTTCCTGCCGCCCTGCGGCGGCACGGAGGCGACCGTGCCTTCCATGATCTTCAACAGTGCCTGCTGCACGCCCTCGCCCGACACGTCGCGGGTGATCGAGGGATTGTCGGACTTGCGCGAAATCTTGTCGATCTCGTCGATGTAGACGATACCGCGCTGGGCGCGCTCGACATTGTAGTCGGCCGACTGCAGCAGCTTCAGGATGATGTTCTCGACATCCTCGCCGACATAACCGGCTTCGGTCAGCGTCGTGGCATCCGCCATGGTGAAAGGCACGTCGATGATGCGGGCCAGCGTCTGCGCAAGCAGCGTCTTGCCGCAACCGGTCGGACCGATCAGCAGGATGTTGGACTTGGCCAGCTCGACGTCGTTGTTCTTGCCGGCATGGGCGAGGCGCTTGTAGTGGTTGTGGACCGCCACCGACAGCACGCGCTTGGCGTAGGGCTGGCCGATGACATAGTCGTCGAGAACCTTGAGGATCTCCTGCGGTGTCGGCACGCCCTCGCGCGACTTCACCATCGAGGTCTTGTTCTCTTCACGGATGATGTCCATGCAGAGCTCGACGCATTCGTCGCAGATGAAGACCGTCGGACCGGCGATCAGCTTGCGCACCTCATGCTGGCTTTTGCCGCAAAACGAGCAATAAAGCGTGTTCTTCGAGTCACCGCTGTTGTTGCCGACCTTGCTCATTTTCCTGTCCTTTCATGGCCGCCCGCCGATGGTCTGGCTGAAAGGGCGCACACTCTATTTATCGCGGGAATCCGCCGCCGCCAGTATCCCGGCTCCCGCAACGTATTCCGTACGAAACACAAATCAGAAAACGTGGCAATGATTCGCAGCAACCCCACACAAAGCTAAGCCGTCGAAAATCAACATAGCCTTAACGTAGGCAATCCCAACCGTCGAGGGAACAGCCAATTGTGGCCGAAATGCCGCAAGAGGCACCAAAAGCGCGTGATGGTGCCATCCAACTGCCACCAAGCCCTTATGCCACAGCGCCTTCGGCCGGTTCGCGCGACGAAATGACCTTGTCGATGAGGCCGAAGTCCTTGGCTTCGTCGGCGGTCATGAAATGGTCGCGGTCGAGCGTGCGTTCAATCTCTTCGTAGCTCTTGCCGGTGTGCTTGACGTAGACCTCGTTGAGACGGCGCTTCAGCTTGACGATATCCATGGCATGGCGCTCGATGTCGGAGGCCTGCCCCTGGAAGCCGCCGGACGGCTGGTGAACCATGATGCGGGCATTCGGCGTGGCGAAGCGCATGTCCTTGTGGCCGGCGGTCAGCAATAGCGAGCCCATCGAGGCCGCCTGGCCGATGCAGAGCGTCGAAACGGCCGGCTTGATGAACTGCATGGTGTCGTAGATCGCCATGCCCGAGGTGACGACGCCACCCGGCGAATTGATGTAGAGGTTGATTTCCTTCTTCGGATTCTCGGCTTCAAGGAACAGAAGCTGCGCGCAGACCAGCGTCGCCATGCCGTCCTCGACCGGACCGGTGATGAAAATGATGCGCTCCTTGAGGAGGCGCGAGAAGATGTCGTAGGCCCGCTCGCCGCGATTGGTCTGTTCGACCACCATCGGAACGAGGTTCATGTAGGTTTCGACGGGGTTCTTCATCTGATGTCTCTTATCTCGCGGTGGGATTCCGGCGCCGGGAATGCCGGCAGATCGGGCAGAATCGGTTCTGGATCGTTGTTCCGTAGATAGGATGCCGGCTCATCCTTGTGCAAGGCCGACCCGTCCTAGCCATCTGGGTAAGTCGAATCAAGCTTTACGGCCCAGGATTCGTCACGGTGACGGCCCCAAACGCACCATGGCCGCACAACCAAGCCGCCGGCGCGTAGCAATTTCTTAACCGCGTCACTTAACGAAGTGCGGCGAAACCGCTTTTCTCCCGGACCGCCTACCCTACAATTCAACGTTGAACTTTTGGCTGCGGTTCAAACAGGGGGAGTGTCATGTTCAGGAGAAGCGTATCCTTCGCCGTTGCCGGGCTGGCCATGCTCGGCACCACTTGGCAGACGGCGGCAGGCGGCCGCGCCGTGGAATGCTACGAACCGGTCCGCACGCCTGATGTCTACGACACTGTCTATGAAGACGTGATGGTCAGCCCACCCGGCCAGCAGGTCGACTACACCCCACCCATCTACGGCACGCGTGAACGTGTGGTGATGACCGTTCCGGCACAGGTGACCTACGAGGTCGTGCCGGCCGTCACCCGCACCGTCTATCACACGGTGAAGGTCAATGGCGGCGGCTATTCCTGGGAATGGCGTGTCATCCATGGCCGCAAGGTGCTGTGCAAGGTCTGGCACAAGGCGCGCTACGAACGCGTCGCCGAGACGGTGGTCATCCAGCCCGAACGCACGCGGCGCATCGTCATTCCGGCGCAATACGACCAGATCGCCGAGGAAGTGCTGGTGCGGCCGGAGCAAAGGCGCGTCATCGACGTTCCCGCGTCTTACCAGACCGTGGCGCGGCGCGTGCTGGTCCGCGAAGGATCGTCGGGCTGGCGGCGCGTGCATATTCCAAGGCATTGCCAGGATTAGCGGGGATAGCATAGCCTGCGCCACAGCGGATCTCCGTTGGGCTAAGGACATGCGCGACCTGGAAATTTCCAATCAAGAACTATCGGATCTCGCGGAAGAAGCCGTGGATCTGGCCAAAAGCTATTGGGCGTCCCTCGAGGAACGTCAGGCGTATCCCTCGACCAGCGGCAAGAATACGACTGAACTCTTCTTGCGGCCTTGGGCGGAGAATGCGCGTGGCCGGGACGTCCTCCAGGATTTCAAGTCGATTGCTGAGCATGCGCGGCCTGCAACCGGCAGGTTCTTTGGTTACGTCCTCGGCTCAGGCGAACCAATCGGCGCCCTGGGCGAATTGCTGGCCGCGGTGCTCAATCAGAATGTGACGTCGTGGCGGTCGGCACCGGCGGCGACGTCGATCGAACGCACCGTTGTCGGATGGTTGGCGGAAGCCGTCGGCTGCGCGGGATTTACCGGCAGCCTGTGCGGTGGCGGCTCGATGGCCAACCTCATGGCGTTGGCGATGGCGCGAGAAGCGAAGCTGCCAGCCAACGAAACAGGCGCACGACCCTGCGTAATCTACGCTTCAGAACAAGTGCACATGTCTATCCCAAAGGCCGTCGCGCTGTTGGGCATAGGCAGAAAAAATCTTCGCCTGATCCCTGTCGACGATAAGTTCAGGATGCGCCCGGACGCCCTCCGGGCGGCAATAGCAGCCGACGGCGAGGCCGGCAACACGCCAATCGCCATCGTGGCCACGGTCGGTACCATCGTCTCCGGCGCGATCGATCCTCTCCCCGAAATTGCCGACATCGCCCGAAGAGAGGCCCTGTGGATGCACGTCGATGGTGCCTATGGGGGACTGGCGGCCCTGGCGGTTCCGGAAAAATTCCAGGGATTGTCTTTGGCGGATTCATTGTCGCTCGACGCACACAAATGGCTCTATCAACCACTCGATTGCGGCTGCCTGCTCAATCGCCATCCAGACATTGCGCGCACGACGTTCTCGCACAGCGACGATTACGTCAGGATACTGAGCGAAGACCCCACGGAAGCATTTGCCTTCTTTGAGGAGTCGATCGAGCTCTCGCGACGCTTCCGCGCGCTGAAGCTCTGGATGTCGCTGCAGTATCACGGACGCAGTGCCTATCGCGAGGCTATTGCGCGCGATCTCCACCATGCGCAAATGCTGGCTCGGACAATCGCAACGAGGCCTGAACTGGAACAGCTTGCGCCGGTATCGCTGAGCGCGGTCTGTTTTCGCCACCGCTCGAAGGACAATGAAGCGATCCTGCGCCGCGTGATTGCGCGCGGCCGGGTATACCTGTCAAATGCCTCGATCAACGGCCAGTTCGCGTTGCGGGCGTGTTTCGTCAATCACCGAACGACGCCAGATGACGTACAGGAGATTGTTTCCGAAGTCATAGCCGCCACTGACGAGCTCAATCACTGAGCCGTCGCATGTCTCGGCCTGGCTTGCACTCAAGCCACCTCCGCCCGCAGCCATTGCTTCAGCCCCGCGACATCGCCATTGCCGACCGCAGCCGCAACGCGCCGACCGACCGCCGCCCCGAACTTGTAGCCGTGACCTGAGCAGGCCGAGACGACAAGGCACCTGCCCTTCTCATGGGCGAGAAATCTCTCGTCCTCGGTGAAAGTGTAGGCGCAGGTGACGACCTCGGTCACCTCATACTCCTCGATGCGGGCGATCGGCGGCGAAAACAGGTTGCGGATCGCCTCGCCCTCGCCCGGCACCGGATCGCGGTTCCAGTCCGCATCGCTGGTCGGCACCCGGTGCAGACCTGAGCCGAATTTCATGCCGGCGCCGCCGGAGGGCGGGATCACGTAGCCATCGACAGCGCCACCGACGTCGAGGACGACGGGTGCCGCCTTCCAGGCCGCCTTGAGGTCTGCAGGCGGTTCGACATAAGCGAGCGCGGTTCGATACGTCTTCAGTGCGCCGCCCAGTTCGGGAAACAATCTCAGCACCCAGGCGCCGGCGGCGACGACGATGCGATCGGCCTGCATGGTTTCGCCGCTTTCGAGCACGATGCGGCCGGCCTCGGAATCGACCTCCGTCACCTTGCTGTGTTCATAGACATTGGCGCCGTTGGCGCGGAGCCAGGCGGCAAGGCCGGAAGCGATCTTGCGGCAGTGGAGCGCGCCGCCTTCCGGTGAATAGTATGCATAGCGGAATGTGCCCGGCTCAAGGAAAGGCCAACGCCTGACCGCAGCGTCTGGCTCGAACAGCTCGAAGGGAAAATTCCCTTCCTCGAGGCCCTCGCGGTATTCCTCGGCCTCGTCACCGGCCTCGCGGGAAATGCACACGAAACCGCGCGCATCAAGATGACTTTCGCCGAGATCGGCCCACATCTCGTCCCAGGCGTCATAGGCCTCTGTGATCAGCCGGCCGTAACCGGTTCCGGCCCGATAGGCGCGACGGATGATGCGGTGATGATCGCCCGACGCGGCCAGCGGATTGGGGATCGGTCCCTGCTCGACGATCGACACGCCGTGGCCCGCCTTGACCAGCGACCACGCCGTGGAGAGACCGGCAATACCCGCACCGACGACAATCACATTCATCCGCTCCGACCTCCGCAGCCGCCTCGGCTGGCTCAATTCATGGGTTGTCGCGCGCCAACATACGGTCTGGAATGAGGCTGGCAAGCCGCGCTATGGGTCTGGCATGACCAAATTGACGCTCCCCTACACCGCCTTTGATCCAGCCACACGCCTGCTGAGGCTCGACCCGCACGAGCCGGCTTTCTTCCTGAATCCGTACGAGGCCTATGCCTTCCTGCACGGCGCATCGAATGCGTTCTACTGGGAAGAGTTCGGCTTCTGGTGCTTCGGCGGCTTCGACGATGTCAACCGGCTGCTGCGCGATCGCCGTTTCGGCCGCCAGAACCCGGCCGGCATTCCCGACAGCCGCGGCGTCGGCCAGGACCGAAGCCATCTCACGGCATTCGACGGCATCGAAGCCAATTCGATGCTGGAGCTGGAACCGCCGGTGCACACGCGGCTGAGGACGCTGGTCAACCGGGCCTTTGTCTCGCGCCAGGTCGAACGGCTGCGACCGCGGGTCGAGGCACTCGCCAACGAGCTGATCGACCGTTTTGATCCGGCTGGTCCAGTCGACCTTTTGCCCGCCTTCGCTTCGCCCCTGCCGATCACCATCATCGCCGAAATGCTTGGCGTGCCGGTCGAGATGGGACCGCAACTGCTCGACTGGTCCCATCAGATGGTCGCCATGTACATCCATGGCCGCAGCCGCGAGACCGAGGAGACAGCCAATCGCGCGGCGGGTGAATTCGCCGATTTCCTGCGCGGCTGCGTCACCGAACGACGCAAGAACCCTGGTGACGATCTGCTGTCGCTGCTTATCTCGGCGCAGGAAGACGGCCAGAGGCTGTCGGAGGACGAGATGGTGTCCTCGGCGATCCTGCTGCTCAATGCCGGCCACGAGGCGACCGTGCACCAGACCGGCAATGCGGTGCGCTCGATCCTGGCGCAAGGCGGTGACCCCGGCCGCTTCTTCACCTCACCCGAAGCGACCGCCGCCACCGTCGAGGAATGCCTGCGCTTCGACGCGCCGCTGCACATGTTCACGCGCTACGCCTATCAGGAGATCGAGATCGCGCCTGGCATCGTCGTGCAGCCGGGCCAGACGATCGGGCTTTTGCTCGGCATGGCCAATCATGATCCGCGCGCCTTCGCCGAACCGCGGGCCTTCCGGCCGGATCGTGCGGACCAGAAGAACGTATCCTTCGGCGCCGGCATTCATTTCTGCATCGGCGCGCCGCTGGCCCGGCTCGAACTGCAGGTGTCGCTGAAGACTTTGTTCGACCGGCATCCGCGACTGCATCTTGCCGAACAGCCCCGCTTTCGCGACACTTACCACTTCCACGGGCTGGAAACGCTCGCCGTCGGCTTCTGACGATCGCGGGCCTGGGGCTGCGTCATCAGACTGTTGGAGACCGGCGACGGCGTTCGCATTGGCGTCTCTATGCGCCTGCACTGAGCTGCAAGCACCCAGCAACAGCCGGATTCCGATCTCGAAGCGCAGAACGCCGATCTGCCGACGGCGCACGACAAGGCGTCGGAAGCCTGCCTCAGCCAGTTTCCGGCGAAGTGATCACAGCTTGATCACATACTCCTTGCGGGTCGTTTCAAGCACTTCCCAGCTGCCCTTGAAGCCCGGCCTCAGCACGAAACTGTCGCCGGACTTGACGGTGCGTGCTTGCCCTCCGTCTTCCGCGATCACCGAAACGCCGGACAGAATGTGGCAGAACTCCCATTCGTCATAGACGATGCGCCATTTGCCAGGGGTCGATTCCCAGATGCCGGCATAGAGGCCGTCGTCGCGCTCCTCGGCATTCCAGGTGCGGAATTTCGGATCGCCCGAGATCAGCCGATCCAGCGCCGGCGCGCCGGATTCTGGTTCGACGCCGTCAATTGATATTGTCAGGTAATGCGCGGACAGAATTTGCCTCCATTAAAAGAGCCGGCTTCGCGCCGGCTCGCCCCCACCCCGGCGCTACGCGCCGACCCTCCCCGCAAGGGAGGGTAAGGATCAAACCTTGGCGAGCGCCTGTTCGAGGTCGGCGACAATGTCGGTGACGTCCTCGATGCCGATGGAAAGCCGCACGGTGTCCGGGCCGGCGCCGGCCTTGACCTTCTGCTCGTCGGAAAGCTGGCGGTGCGTGGTCGACGCCGGATGGATGACGAGCGACTTGGTATCGCCGACGTTGGCCAGATGCGAAAACAGCTCGAGCGCCTCGACGAATTTGACGCCGGCCTCATAACCGCCCTTGAGGCCGAAGGTGAACACGGCGCCCGCGCCAAGGGGCGAGTATTTCTTCTGCAGCGCATTGTTCTTGTCGCTGGGCAGGCCGGGATAGTTCACCCAGGCGACCTTGGGGTGGTTGGACAGCCAGCCCGCGACCGTGACGGCATTGTCGCAGTGGCGCTGCATGCGCAGCGGCAGGGTTTCGAGGCCGGTCAGGATGAGAAAGGCGTTGAAAGGCGAGATCGCCGGGCCGA
The DNA here is from genome assembly GCF_013170705.1 of Mesorhizobium loti. Classification (NCBI taxonomy): domain Bacteria; kingdom Pseudomonadati; phylum Pseudomonadota; class Alphaproteobacteria; order Hyphomicrobiales; family Phyllobacteriaceae; genus Mesorhizobium; species Mesorhizobium loti. The sequence goes on from NZ_CP033334.1 coordinate 5,044,228, forward strand.
GGTCGCGCAGGCCGAGCACGCGCGCGGCTATGGCGAAAGCGAAATTGCCGAAGGTCTCATGCAGGACGAGGCCGCCATATTCGGGGCGCGGTTCCGACAGCATCGGGTACTTGCCCGACTTCGACCAGTCGAAGGTGCCGCCGTCGACAATGACGCCGCCGATGGAATTGCCATGGCCACCGATGAACTTGGTCAGCGAGTGGACGACGATGTCGGCGCCATGCTCGATCGGCCGGATCAAATAGGGCGAGGCCAGCGTGTTGTCGACGATCAGCGGCAGGCCGTGCTTACGGGCGATGTCGCCGATCTTTTCGATATCGACGAAGGTGCCGCCCGGATTGGCAAGGCTCTCGATGAAGATCGCCTTGGTCTTGTTGTCGATCTGGCTTTCAAAGGTCGAGAGGTCGTTGGTGTCGGCCCAGCGCACTTCCCAGCCATAATTCTTGAAGGCGTGGCCAAACTGGTTGATCGAACCGCCATAGAGCTTGTTGGCGGCGACGAAATTGTCGCCCGGCTGCATCAAATTGTGGAACACGATCACCTGCGCGGCGTGACCGGACGCGACCGCAAGGGCAGCCGTACCGCCCTCGAGTGCGGCGACGCGCTCTTCGAGCACTGCCTGCGTCGGGTTCATGATGCGGGTATAGATGTTACCGAACGCCTTCAGGCCGAACAGCGAGGCGGCGTGGTCGGCGTCATCGAAGACGAAGGAGGTCGTCTGGTATATCGGCGTGGCGCGCGCGCCGGTGGCCGGATCGGGCTTGGCGCCGGCATGGACGGCGAGCGTGTTGAAACCGGGCGTACGGGTCACTTAAACCTCCCTTTGAACTTCTCGAATTGGCCGCGCATTCTTGGCGAAGGCCGCGCGTGAATGCAAAGAAGAAAATACCTTTCGGCAAACGATTTGTGATGAACGCGCCAGAAAATACCTTTCTTCCCGGAATAATTTTGCGTCTATTTCTGGCGCACGCCAAAGCTCTGGAAGCCCTGGCGCATCAGCGGCTTCTTTGATGATAGCACCCCGGAATTGACACCGGTCCAGCCGATCTCGCCGGACAGCTTGCCGTACTCGATCTTCGGGCAACGGTTCATCACCACCTTGACGCCGGCGGCTTCGGCGCGGGCGGCCGCCTCGTCATGGCGCACGCCAAGCTGCATCCAGACGACCTTCGGCAAGGGATCGAGGCGCAAGGCCTCGTCGACGATGCCGGGCACAGCCGCCGGGGCGCGAAAGATATCGACCATGTCGATCGGCCCGGGAACATCGGCGAGGCTGGCATAGGTCATGCGGCCGAGGATTTCCTTGCCAGCCTGGCCAGGATTGATCGGGAACACCAAAAAGCCCTTGGCCAGCAAGTACTTCAGGACGAAGTAGCTTGGCCTCACGTCGTTGGCGGACGCGCCGACCATGGCGATGGTCTTCACCGAATTGAGGATGCCGGCAATGTAGGTGTTGTCGTAGCTATCGTGGTTCATACGGCTTCCTGCGGTAGTGATATCGATAGAGTTCGCGATTGAACCCCAGCGAGGCATAGAGCGCGCGGCCCGGCACGTTGTCGGCCACAACCTGGAGGCATGCCGCCGAGGCACCTGCCTGTCGCGCCCAGTCGATCAGGCCGCCAACGGTCTTGCGCCCCAGGCCTTGCTGCCTGAAGCGGCGATCCGTTTCAACCGATTCCACCACAAGCAGCCCATCGCGAATGACGCCATAGGCCAGGGCGGCAATTACGCTGTCGTGTTCGCAGGATACGAATGCCCGCTCACCGATGATCAGCCCAGTCATATCGCGAAAGACGCGGCTGTCGGTGTCGTCATAGGCGCCCATGCGGAACCGCGCAGCGAACCAGTCCTCGCTTGGCATTGGCGAAACCGAGACGTGTTCGTCGCGAACCTCCGCCAAATCGTCGATCCCCGCATGGAGATGGATTGTTCCGCCCTCCAACTGGTAGCCGCGACCGTCGAGCGCGGCCACGAGTTCGTCGGCGATATCAGGCACGCGGAAGAGAGGCGTCTGGCCATGACCGATATAAAAGGCCTCGGCAGCGTCGAGCACTGTTTCAGGCGCTCCCCGCCTGCCCCGCAAAGGATTGGCTGAGTTCGCGCGCCGGGTCCTGCCACCCGAGCGCCTCAGAACCCAGCCATGGAAGACCGTCTCGGAGGCCGCCGGCCAGGCTGCGCGGCATGCCTCTTCCATCCGCCAATTGAGATCGTCGTCAGCCATGCGCGCCCCCGTCACGCGTCGGCTTCCCGCAGCGCTTCCTCCATAAACATGTCGGGGTCGCTGCAGAAGTCGCGCATCATGCGAAAGTGATCGGTGTCGGTGAAATCTGTCGGGTCGAGCCCGAACCGGCTGATGCGGAACAATTGCGCTCCGGGACAAGCCATCAACAGCGGCGAGTGTGTCGCCATGATCACCTGCGCGGTGCCGGACTGGTCCATGCGCCGCAGCATCTTGAGCAGTTCGATCTGGCGCGATGGCGAAAGCGCGCTCTCCGGTTCGTCGAGGATGTAGATGCCTTGCCTGCGGCAGCGCTCCTCGAAAAAGCGGATGAACCCCTCGCCGTGCGACCAGGAGAGGAAATCCGGCGGCGGCGGCTTGAACGGGTCTTCCAGTGCCGCCTGGTCGAGGTAACGTGCCACGGAATAGAAGGATTCGGCGCGAAAGAACCAGCCGGCGGTAACCTTTGGCAGCCAGTGGCCACGGAATGTGTTGGCCAATGCGGCGCCGCTCTTGTCGATGGCGCTGGAGTGGTCGACCGGGCGATAGCCCTTGCCGCCGCCGGCCTCGTCGTAGCCGGCCAAAGCGCCGATCGCCTCGAGAAGCGTGGATTTGCCGGTGCCGTTCTCGCCGACGATGATGGTGATGGGGGTGGTGAATTCGAGTTGGAATTCGTGGCCGCGAAAGAGCGGCAGGTTCCAGGGATATTTTTCCCAGTCGGACACCCGCTCCGGATCGAGCAGGATACGCTTGAGATAGGGCGCCTTGAGCCGTGTCAGCTGTTTGCGGTAGGCCATCAATCAGGCAGCGAAATCGTGCCGTCTTCGGCGATCGGAAAGGCCGGATTGTGCGCCACTTCCCAGACATGCCCGTCGGCATCGGCGAAATAACCGTACCAGCCGCCCCAGAAGGCGCGGCCGGCCGGCTTGACGATACGGCCGCCGGCTTTCTCAGCCATCGCCAGCACCTCGTCGACTTCAGCGTCGGAGCGGGTGTTGTAGGCGAGATAGACAGCGGAGGGCGCCCTGGCGAAGGTGATGCCCGAATCCGCCTCGGCGCTGGCACGCGGAAACAGGCCGAGAATGGCGCCGCCCATCTGGAAGAAGGCGACGCCGTCGGTGATGCCGGCATGCCGCCTCAGGCCCATCGCCTCGTAGAACCGCACGGCGCGATCGAGATCGTCCGTGGCGATGGTGACGATGGAGATGCGCGGTTCCACGGTTACTCGTCCGTCCATTCCGGCTTGCGCTTGCCGATGAAGGCGCCGATGCCCTCCTCCGCGTCGCGCGCCAGCATGTTCTCGACCATGACGCGGCCGGTATAGGCATAGGCATCCGCCAGCCCCATCTCGGCCTGCGCGTAAAAGGCCTCCTTGCCGATCTTCACCACCAAAGATGATTTGGAAGCAATGGTTTGCGCGTATTTGGTGACGATCTGATTCAGGTATTCGCGCGGCACGACGCGGTTTACCAGGCCGAATTCCTTGGCGGTGGCCGCGTCGATCGTCTCGCCGGTCAGGAGCATCTCCATCGCCTGTTTGCGCGAGACGTTGCGCGACAGCGCCACCATCGGCGTGGAACAGAACAGCCCGATGTTGACGCCCGGCGTGCAGAACGTCGCCTCATGGGAGGCGATCGCCAGGTCGCAGCTGGCGACAAGCTGCAGGCCGGCGGCGGTCGCCAGGCCATCGACTTCGGCGATGACAGGCAAGGGATGGCGCACAATCGCCTGCATCAGCGTCGCACAGGCGGCGAACGTCTCTTCGAAAAAGGCCTTGCCGCGATCGGCGTCGGCGCGGCGCGCCGTCATTTCCTTGAGATCATGGCCGGCGCAGAATACTTTTCCGGCTGCCGACAGCACGATGACGCGAACGGCCTTGTCGTGCTTGGCGCGGTCGAGTTCGGCGGTCAGTGCCGCCATTACCCCAAGCGACAGGGCGTTGGCAGGAGGATTGGAGAGCGTCAGGCGCAGCACACCCTTGTCCAGCCTGGTCGTGACCGGCCCTTCGACAGCGACAGGCTTGATGGCAAGGATTTCGGCCATGGCTGAGATCTCCGCGATTCCGAACGGGCTGGCAGAGTATCTAATATCGGATCGGGTTTCATCCAACACCCATCGCTTGCGCCAGAAGACTGAAGATGTTGCCAGGAATGCCCAGCTGCGCCCATACAGGCCTGCGCAGAACGAGAGACCGACATGCCCGCCCAGACCAATCTCAAACCGGTGCTGACCGCAGCGCAGATCAATACGCTGATGGAGACCGTCTTCCCGCAACTCAACGAGAATTCCGCCGCCTATGAGGCGATCGACGTGTTCCCCGGCGGCTGCATCGTGCGACTCAATGCTGGCGAGCGGCATCTGCGTCCCGGCGGCACGGTGTCCGGCCCGGCCCTGTTCACGCTGGCCGATATTGGCGGTTATGTCTGCGTGCTCAGCCATGCCGGGCCGGATGCGCTCTCGGTCACCACCAACCTCAACATCAACTTCGTGCGCAAGGCCGAGGCCGGACCGATCGACGGCCATTGCCGCATCCTGAAGCTGGGAAAGAGCTTGATGGTGTTCGACATCGACATCGTCGCCGGCCCGGAAGGACACACGATCGCGCACGCCACGGGCACCTATTCGATCCCGCCGAAGCGCATTGGCGATGTGGTAAAATAATACCTTTTTCCTAGACCATTGTTTTTGTTATCATTTCTCCATTTGAGAGCCTTTTGATCGGCTTGACGCGCAATTCCCCCTCGCCTATAAGCCCTCCCGAAGCAGCGGCCCGCAAAGGCCGCCGTTTTGTTATTGGCGGCGGGCAGGCGCTCATCGTCAATCCAAGCAACAAGAAACGCCTTCCCCGTGAAGGTCAGAACCGAGAGCAGAAAACATGACAACCTTTTCGCAGAAGCCTGCGGATGTGGTGAAGAAGTGGATCCTGATCGACGCCGAGGGTCTCGTCGTTGGTCGTCTGGCCACTGTCATCGCCAATCATCTTCGCGGCAAGCACAAGCCGACCTTCACCCCGCATGTCGACGACGGCGACAATGTCATCGTCATCAATGCCGACAAGGTGGTGTTCACCGGCAAGAAGTTCACCGACAAGGTCTATTACTGGCACACCGGCCACCCCGGCGGCATCAAGGAGCGCACCGCGCGCCAGCTGCTCGAGGGCCGTTTCCCCGAGCGTGTCGTCGAAAAGGCCGTTGAGCGCATGGTGCCGCGTGGTCCGCTTGGCCGTCGCCAGATGAAGAACCTGCGCGTCTATGCAGGCGCAGAGCATCCGCATGTTGCCCAGCAGCCAGAAGTCCTCGACGTGGCCAAGCTGAATTCCAAGAACAAGAAGGTCGCATAAGATGGCTGAGCTTTCCTCGCTCGCAGAACTGGGCGCCGCCACCGGCAACACCAACACGCAGGCCGCGGCCCCGGTCCACGTCCAGAAGCTCGACAAGTCGGGCCGCGCCTATGCCACCGGCAAGCGCAAGAACGCCATTGCGCGCGTCTGGGTGAAGCCGGGCTCCGGCAAGATCGTCGTCAACGACAAGGAATTCGCGACCTATTTCGCGCGTCCGGTCCTGCAGATGATCCTCAACCAGCCGATCATCGCCTCCAACCGCGCGGGCCAGTACGACATCGTCGCCACCGTCGTCGGCGGCGGTCTCTCCGGCCAGGCCGGTGCGGTTCGTCACGGCATCTCCAAGGCGCTGACCTACTACGAGCCGGCGCTGCGCGCCGTGCTCAAGAAGGGCGGCTTCCTGACCCGCGACAGCCGCGTCGTCGAGCGCAAGAAGTACGGCAAGGCGAAAGCCCGCCGCAGCTTCCAGTTCTCGAAGCGCTAAGCGCTCCGCGGTTTTGGACAATCGAAAAGGCCGCCTCCGGGCGGCCTTTTTGCATTGCGAATCCCCTATCCGGCGGAATGGCCGCGTCGCGCATGAACAGGAATGCGCAGACCGCCGAGAACGCCACGGGCGCGGCATTCGATGCAAGCCGTGTTGTACATCCGGCAAATGTCAGGCCAGGCAAATTTCCTGCGGTCCGTCGCGCGCGGCGCGGCACCATGCTACGAGACAGGGACCGGCCTTTTCGATCCAAAGTATATCTGGATAGGTAGTTCTTAGGGGGAGATCTCGGATGTCGTCACCCGAACCGATCAAATTCACCGACGGCGCGGCTTACGAGCGCTTCATGGCTCCCTGGAGCCGATCCGCCGGGGCTTTGTTCATCGACTGGCTGGCGCCGGACCCCGGACGGGCCTGGGTTGATGTCGGTGCCGGCAACGGCGCGTTCACTGAGCTCATTCTAGCGAAGTCCGCCCCTTCGTCCGTTTGCGCGATCGATCCCTCCGACGCGCAGATTGCGACTGCTCGGCAGAAAATCTCGGCAAAGCAGGTCGAGCTGTCGATTGGCGATGCGATGGCCCTTCCCTACGACGCCAACCGCTTCGACGTCGCGGTGATGGCGCTGGTGCTGTTCTTCGTCCCCGACCCGCGCAAGGGCGCCTCGGAAATGCTCCGCGTCACCAAGCCCGGCGGCATCGTCGCGTCCTACACCTGGGACGTCATGCGCGGCGGCACCCCTACACAGCATTTGTGGGAGGAGATGGACGCGATGGGCAAACCGGCCGCACGTCCGCCGAGCGCGGAGGTCTCGCGTTTCGCGGCGCTGAAGGCGCTTTGGGCGGAGCTCGGCATCCGCGATGTCGAGACGCGCGAGCTTGTCGTCGAACGCACCTTCGCCGACTTCGACGATTATTGGCTATCCATGGTCGTGAGCAGCCCGAGCGGAATCGTCGGGAAGCTGTCGGATGCGGAGAGCGCGGAGCTTAAACGCCGACTAAAGGACAGACTGCCGGCAAGCGCCACGGGAGCGATCACGGTTCACGCATGGTCGACGGCGATCAAGGGGCGAAAGGCCGCTTAATGCATGCGACGCCTTACGTCGCCGCTTTCTTCTTCGCCTTCGGCTTGGCCGGCTTCGGTGCAAGTCCGTCCGGATCGTCGCCGTTGAACAGCAACGCGATGCGCTCGTAGCTCTGGCTCAATTGATGCTGGCGGTCGCGGCAGGCTCGATGCGTTCGCCCGTCCCGGCGTAGGGCACGCGAAAACCGTTCGCCGCCAGCCAGTCGATTGCCGCCTTCGGCTCGTCGGTCTGGATGATGGTGGCGCCACGATCGGCCCAGAAACCCCAGGCTTCGCGCGGCAGGCTGGCCTTGACCGCCAGTTCGTCGCCACGGCCGCCGGCCAGGAAGCCGCCCGGCTTGTTGACGATGGCGTAGGTGTCGGCCCAGATGTGCCAGTTACCCCGCACCGCGGCGGCCCGCATGCGCGTGCTGAACAGGGGGCCACCGGTCTCGGTCAGCGTCTCGGCACCCGCCCGCCAGTTGATCAGCTCGATCGCATGCGGCGAGAAAGCGTGGTCGACCGTCTCGGCGAAGCCGGCATCGTGTACCGCGTCATCGGCGATGATCGGCATGAACTGGACACCGCCGCCGATGGCGGTCATCGCGGCCTTGACCGTGGCGATCCTGTTCTGGTTCCAGAGGTTCTCCTTGACGATGACCTGATCGGCCATGCCGAGATCGCGCGCCACCGCGATCATGCCCGGGAGGTCGCCGACGTCGAGCTTGTTGTCGAGGTTGATGAGGATCCGGTCCCTGGTCGCCAGCAGCATCTCGCGCAGCGTCGAGACCCTCTCGTTGGTGACAGAGCCGGTGCCCTCGACCACCAGCCGACATGCCCTGAGTTCGTCCAGCGTATAGTTCACCACCTCGCCCTTGCAGGTCGTGGTGCGATCGAGCCAACTGTCATGCATGACGACGAACGCGCCGCCCTTCGAGCGCCTGATGTCGACCTCGACAATCTCCGCGCCCATGGCGATCGAGCCTTCGACGGCGGCAAGCGAGTTTTCCGCGTACAGCGTCTTGCCGGCCTGCATGCCGCCGGCCCGGTGCGCTGCCACCATGACATGGTCGCGCCACTGGTTGGCATGCTCGAAGCGGTCGAGAATCTGCCTGGCGCGGCTTTCGCCCGCCGAGGCCTGGCCGCAGGCAGCCGCAAGTACCGTGGAAAGCAGAAGGCTCAGCCAGATTGTCCGCATCGAGAATCGCTCCTTGCAGGATCGAAACCCGGATAGGCGGTCCCCGTGACAGGGAGGTGAACGAAGCCGGCTAGCGGATAGTGAGTCAGATGCGCCTGGATAGCCGGCGGAACCATGCCATGGCCGGCATCTCGACCAGGCGCCACGTAATCCAGGAGGCGGCGATGGTGGCGACGAGCATGATGACGATTGCCCCGATCCCGGCCCAGCCGGCGCCGAAGCCGGTCGCGGGCTGTCCGCGCAGCACGAAGTCGCCGATCAGGCCAAGGCCGAGCTTGCGCTCAACGATCCCGGCAAAATTGATCAGACGCGCCTGGACGAAGATGTGGACCATGTAGATCGAATAGGACAGCGCGCCGAGCGTGAGCATGAACGGCGTCCTCAGCAAGGCGGAGATCCATCCGCCTTCATGGGCGAAGAGAAACAGCGCCAGTACGAACACCACAGGCGCGGCGATGCCGAAATCATTGCTGCCCGCCAGCGAGACGAAAAGGACGATGACCGCCACCATGACGATTTCGGCAAGCGTCCAGTCCATGCGCGGGCCGCTCCTGGCAAGAAGCTGTCGCGCCCCTGCAATGGAATCATGCTGAAACCAGGCCAGCAGGGCGCCGAGCGAGAAGCCGTAGAGACAGCGGATGAAGCCGAAATCGTAGGACACGTCCATATGATGCGTGGAGAAGCCGAGCAGGAACAGCGGCGCGGTGACGGCGGCGGCGACAAACCATATCCAGGCACGCGCGCCGGCGACGAAGACCACGCCCGCGAACAAGAGATAGGCGAAGAACTCGGCCGAAATGCTCCAGCTTGGCGCATTCCAGGTCAATTGATCCTCAAAGCCCATTCCCTGCAGCAGAAGCAGATTGGCAAGCAGACTTCCAGGGTCGAAACCGCTGGTGAAAGGAGCTGCGCCGGTGCCATGCAGTTGCGGCAGCATCAGCCGCAGCAACTCGAATCCCGCAAAGGCCGCAAGCATCAGCAGATGCAGCGGGTATATGCGGCCGAAACGCACCAGCGCGAAGCGGGCGACCTCTTCCGGCCGGCTCAGCCGATTGGCGTAGCTGCTGGCGATGACGAAACCGGAAAGAACGAAGAAGAAGTCGACGAAAAGGTAGGACGAACCCACAAAGGCGCTTTGCGAGATAGACGAGGCGGTCGGGAAGTGAAACAGCGCCACCAGAAGCGCGCAGATGCCGCGCCACGAATCGAGAACCTGGAAGCGCTCTCCCGCTACCGTACCGGCATGGGTCGACACCACGGCATGGGACGGATTAAGAAACGCGGTCTGCGTCATGATGATACAAATCCTGTCTTGCCGTGGCACCCGGGCGGCACCGTTTCGTCTCCCCAAGCTGTGACTGGCATCTTCCGTGCCGGTTCTGTAGTTGTTGCACCCCGATGAAAACGAGGACCAGTAATGGCGACCAAGAACATCGACCATGCCTTCACCGCCCGCTCCAAAACCGGCGGCGCCCTTGAGCCGACCTATTCCGGCGCGCTGTCGTTCATGCGGCGCAAATACACCAAGGACGTGAAGGGCGCGGACGCGGTGGTGTGGGGCATTCCCTTCGACGCCGCCGTCACCAACCGGCCCGGCGCCCGCTTCGGGCCGCAGGCGATTCGCCGTGCCTCCGCGATCCTCGACAATGACCCGCAATACCCGTTCTCGCGCGATCTGTTCGAGCATCTGGCCGTGGTCGACTATGGCGACTGCCTGCTCGACTCCGGCAACCACCAGAAGACGCCCGGCACGATCGAGCGCGAAGCAGCGAAAATCCTGAAGTCGGGCGCCTTCCTGCTGACGCTTGGCGGTGACCATTTCGTCACTTGGCCGCTGCTCAAGGCGCATGCCGCGATCCACGGACCGCTCGCCTTGGTGCAGTTCGACGCGCACCAGGATACGTGGGAAGACGACGGCAAGCGCATCGACCACGGATCCTTCGTCGGCCGTGCGGTCAAGGAAGGCATCATCGACCCCGACCGGTCGATCCAGATCGGCATCCGAACGCACGCGCCCGACACGTTCGGCATCAAGATCCTCTACGGCCATGAGATCGAGGAGATGCGTGCATCCGACATCGCCTATGCCATCGTCGACCGCACGGGCGGCAAGAAGACTTATCTGACCTTCGACATCGACTGCCTTGACCCGGCCTATGCACCCGGCACAGGCACGCCGGTGGCCGGCGGGCCTTCGTCGGCGAAGATCCTGTCGACGCTGCGTCAGCTCAACCAGGTCGATATTGTCGGTGCCGACGTCGTGGAGGTTGCGCCGGCCTACGATCACGCCGATATAACAGCGATCGCCGGCTCGATGGTCGCCATGCAATATCTCGGCCTGCTGGCCGAACGAAAGGCACGACAGGTAGAGATGAACAACGGCAATCACAACGGTGCCGCGGTGAATCAGGGTCACGGCATATAGCGTTGAAATATCAGGGAATTTGATCAGTTCATGAAACCGAAAATCTTCATCGACGGCGAGCACGGCACCACCGGCCTCCAGATCCGGGCACTGCTTGCCGAGCGTGGCGACCTGGAGATCATTTCCATTCCCACCGAGCGCCGCAAGGAGACGGCGGCGCGCGCCGAATTCCTCAATGCCGCCGATATCGCGATCCTGTGCCTGCCGGACGACGCGGCGAAGGAGAGCGTCTCGCTGATCGCCAACGACACCACCAAGGTCATCGATGCGTCGACCGCGCATCGCGTCGCCGAAGGCTGGGCATATGGCTTCGCCGAGATGGACAAGGATCAGGCCAAGACGATCGCCACGGCCAAGCGCGTCGCCAATCCCGGCTGCTGGCCGCAGGGACCGATCGCGACACTGCGGCCATTGGTTGCCGCCGGCCTGCTGCCAACCGATTTCCCCATCACCGTCAACGGCATTTCGGGCTATTCGGGCGGGGGGCGGCCGATGATCGAGGACTATGTCGCCAAGGGCGAGGACGCCTCGGAGTTCCTGCCCTACGGCCTGACCCTGCAGCACAAGCACGTGCCGGAACTGAGGGCCTATGCGAAGCTGTCGCATGATCCGATCATGCAGCCGGCGGTGGGCAATTTCGCACAGGGCATGATCACCGTGGTGCCGCTGCAGCTTGGCGGCCTGGACCATGTGCCGACGGGCGCGGAGCTCCATGCGGCCATTGCCGACCATTTCGCCGCGATCAAGGGCGGCGTGGTGGAAGTGGCGCCTTACGCCCATCTGGAGCGTGTGCCGGAGATCGATCCCGAGATCTACAACGGCACCAACCGCATGAAGGTCTACGTCTTTGCCAACGACAAACGCGCGCAGGCACTGCTGCTGGCGGTCTATGACAATCTCGGCAAGGGTGCCTCGGGGGCGGCCGTCCAGAACATGGACCTGATGCTCGGCCTTTGATGGACGCACCGGGCTTCCCGGCGCGCTGGAAGGTCAGCGCGCCCGAACTCATTGCCGAGACCTTTTCAAGCCGCATCTGGAAGGTTGTCCGCGAGGACGGCTCGCCGGCCGTCGTCAAGGCGCTCAAGCCTTTCGACGATGTCGCCGACGAGTTGCGCGGCGAGCATTTCCTTGCCTGGCGGCGGGGCGAAGGCGCGGTGCGCCTGCTTGCCCGCTCCGGCCATAGCATGCTGCTCGAATATGCCGGCGATACGCTGCTCTCACGGGTTCTCGATGAACAGGGCGACGACGCCGCAACAGAGATAGCGGCGGATCTGATGGCGAAATTGTTTTCGCCATCGAAGCACCCCTTCCCGCCCGAGCTTCAGCCGCTCAGGGAACGGTTCGCCAGCCTGTTCAAGAAAGCAGCAACAGACCGCGGCGCCCGCCGCGACAGCCTCTATGTCGAGGCCGCCGCCATCGCCGATCGGCTGCTGGATGACCCGCATGACGTCAGGCCGCTGCATGGCGACCTGCATCACGAAAACATCTTGCACGGGCCGCGCGGCTGGCTGGCGATCGACCCGAAGGGCGTGCTTGGCGATCCCGGCTTCGACGCCGCCAACATGTTCTACAATCCGCTCGACCGCGACGCGCTCTGCCTCGATCCTCTACGGATCGCGCACATGGGCGAAGTCTTTGCCAGGACGCTGGGGCAGTCTCCGGCCGCGATACTGGATCATGCCATCGCCTATGGCTGCCTGTCTGCGGCATGGCACCACGAGGACGACAATGCGGCCGAGGAGAACCGCGAGCTGTCGATCGCCAAGACGATTCGGGCCGTGCGGACGCATTTCTGACCGGGGAACGGCTCGACGGCGAGAAACCACGCAGTCCGACGAATTCTGGATGTGACGAGCTGATCGGCTCGGGTTCAATTCCTGAGCGCGACCTCTTGCGGCAAGGGGTAGGCTCCCTTGGTGCCGCGCCAATGAGCGGCGGCAAAGCCCAGAACGATCAGTGCGAAACCCTGATGGGTGAGCGCCATATGCAGCGGCACCTGCATCAGCAGCGTACCGATGCCGATCGACGCCTGCACCAGCACCAGCACGAACAATAGCGTCGCGCGACGGGCGTGGGTTGAGCCGGGCAAGCGGATCCGTGTCGCGATCATGTGCCAGAGCGCGACGGCGAAGACCGTATAGGCACCGAACCGATGGACGAACTGCACCGTCTTCGGGCTTTCGAAGAAGTTGCGCCATGCCGGCTCGAGGATCAGCAGATCGCCGGGGATGATCTTGCCGTCCATCAGCGGCCAGGTGTTGTAGCTCAAACCGGCATTGAGACCTGCGACAAGGCCGCCGAGATAGATCTGGATCAACGCCAGAAGCACGATGAAGCCGGCCAGGCGCTGCGTCGAGCGATCGGCCGCGGGTTCGGAATGCGGCGCCAGCCCGCGCGCCACGACCATGGTGGCGGTGAAGATCAGCGCAGCCAGTGTCAGATGCGTCGCCAGCCTGTACTGGCTCACCGACACACGATCGACCAAGCCGGAGGCCACCATCCACCAGCCGATGGCGCCCTGCAGGCCGCCGAGGAGAAGAATGCCGACCAGCTTTGGTCCCAAGCCGCGCTCGATGCGGCGTGTCACCCAGAACACCAGCAGCGGCAAGGCAAAGACCAGGCCGACGCTGCGCGCCAACAGACGGTGCGCCCACTCCCACCAGAAGATCGACTTGAACGCCTCGATGCTCATCCCCTTGTTGAGCTCGGTGTATTGCGGGATCTGCTGGTAGCGCTGGAATTCCTCTTGCCACTCGGCGTCATTGAGCGGCGGGATGACGCCATGGATCGGCCGCCATTCGGTGATCGACAGGCCCGACTCGGTAAGCCGCGTGGCGCCGCCGACCAGCACCAGTGCAAACAGCACCAGAAGCACGACATAAAGCCAGCCCCGAACCAGCGCCCGGTTGTGCAGGTCGCGGTCTCGGGCAGCGTATGGCGCAGCGGCGGCTGATATGGCAGCCATGATCTTGTCCCGGCAGGTTGAAGTCGCGGATAGGTGAACCATCGCACCCCTGCTGGCAAGGCCATCCGGCGCGGCACGCCGTCGCGCCGGCCGCGGCGGGTTGCGCGCATCTTGCGTTCGGCTTAAGCGATAGCGATCAACGAGGCCAAGCCATGCCCATTCGCCTGAAGAAGCTGATCGGAATGTTCCTGCTGGTGGCGCTGGTGATCATCTATGCGCTCGTCGCATCGATCTTCGCGGTCGCCCGTTTGTCGGAATCGGGCGCTTTGGTGCAATTCCTGTTCTTCCTGCTCAGCGGACTGCTGTGGGTGCTGCCGGCGATGGGCATCATCAAGTGGCTGATGCTGGAACCGCGGGTGAAACGCTGACGCTGCGCCAGCCCGTCGGTCAGACGGTGACGACCATCTTGCCGGCATTGGCGAGCGGCGTGGTCACGCCCGACAGCATGGTGCGGATGTGGGCCAGGCTCTGGTAGCGGCCATTGATCGAAATGCGCGGCAAGGCATGCAGGAAGCCGGCATGTTCGGCGCGCAGCACGCCATGGCGGGTCGTCACGGCGGAGACATAGCCGGCGTCACGGGCAAAGCCCACTTCGCGGCAGCCGACGGCGCTCGCATAGCCATAGGGATAGGCGAAATGGCGGGGCTCCCTGCCGAGTTCGGCGCGCAACTTGTCCTTTACAGCGCCGATCTCGTGCCGCGCATCGGCTTCGGACAGCCGCTTCAGATTGCTGTGGTTGATCGTATGGGCGCCAATCGTCACCAATGGATGCGCCGCGACAGTGTGAATCTCATCCCAGTTCATCAGTGTCCGCAGGCGCGGAGCGTCCGCGTCGACGCCATTTGATTTGGCCAGATCGCGCAGCACGGTCCGCAAATCCTCCTCGCGAACCTCGGTGGCGAGATAGGCATGCAGCCGGGCTATCGCCTGGGTTTTCCTGGCACGGGTCGCGCAATCGATCACCGCCGGACCGTTCGTGGTCGCGAGCGTCAGGCGATCGCACGCATTGACGATGTCCTCGGCCACGTCCCACCAGAGATCGGCGGTGCCGTCGATCAGGCCGGGCGCGACGTAGATGGTGATCGGCGCGCCGTGCTTTTCCAGCACCGGCAGGGCCTCGATCATGTTGTCGCGATACGCATCGTCGGCGGTGATGGTGGCGAACCGGCCGCCCTTGCCGCCTGCCTTGATGCGCTCCACGGCTTCGTCCATCGGGACGAAGGCATAGCCGTCCGCCTTCATGTCGGCGATCACCGCGTCAAGGAAGCTGGGCGCGATGTTGAGATGCCGGTTGACGCTGTCGGGTTTTTCCGGTGTCGCCGTCACGCGGTGCAGCATCAGGATGGCTCCGATGCCGCCGACAAATGGCCTGGCCAACGGTGCAAGGCCGGTATAACGGGCGACGTTGAGCGCCAGTCTCCGGATTGCCTCCCCGCCGTCGATCATTCATTCACCTTTTGCGCCTAGGCTTGATCCAAGCACGGAATACGCCTGAGCGCCCCCCCCAAATAGGGATCAATACGCCTTAAGGATTGAGGTATGGTTGACGCAATGGCGTCATTTGACGGCAATCGGCTCGCGGCGACCGAGGCGTCGCCACGCGCCCTGCCGAAGGATGCCGAGGGGCTGTCGGTTTCCGTCGTGGGTGCGGACGGGCTAGCGGCCTATGCGGAGTTTTGCCGGTCGGCGCTCAGCGCGCCGGCGCAGGGCGCGACATGGATCCTGAACTGGGCCGCTCAGGTCAAGCCGGATCTGCTCATGGCGACGCTCACTCTCGAAGGCAAGCCGGTCTTCGCGTTGGCGCTGGAGATTGTCAGCCGCGGCCCTTTCCGGGTCGCCCGTTTCATGGGCGACCGCCACGCCAATGGAAATTTCGCGGCAGCCGACACCCAATGGCTGACCGGGGCGGATCGCGCAACCGTCCGCGCGATGTTCGCAGCCATCGCCAAGGCTCGTCCCGACATCGATCTCATCGCGCTGGAAAGGTTGCTGCCCGATCTCGACGGCATCGCCAATCCGCTCGCGTCGTTCGACCATTTTGCCAGCCCCAATCTTTCACTGGCCGTCAACCTTGCCGGTGGCTTCGATGCATTGCTGCTGCGCGCCAGCGGCAAGCGCAAACGCAAGAAGCATCGTTCGCAGACGCGCAAATTCGAGGCCGTCGGCAGCCACCGGCGCATCGAGGCGCGAACTTCGGACGAAGTGGACAGGCTGCTCGACGCCTTCTTCGAGATGAAGGAACATCGCTTCCGCAAGATGGGCATTGCCAACGTCTTCGGCGACGCCCGGACACGTGCCTTCTTCCGAGGGCTGTTCACGCAAGCCCTGGCCGAGGACAAGCCGTCCTTCGTGCTGCATGGCTTGGAGGTCGCCGGCAAGCTGCGCGCCGTCACCGGGTCGAGCCGTTCGGGCAAGCGCCTGATCTGCGAATTCGGCGCGATCGCGGAGGACGATCTCGCGCACAGCAGTCCCGGCGATTTCCTGTTCTTCGACAACATACAGGAAGCCTGCGATACCGGTTTTGCCGTCTATGATTTCTCCGTCGGAGACGAGGCCTACAAACGGCAGTGGTGCGATATCGAAACGCGGCATTTCGAAGTGCTGGTCCCGCTGACACTGAAGGGCCGCGCCCTGGCGCGGACGCTTCGCCAGGGCGCGCGGCTGAAGGCCTTCGTCAAGAACAGCCCGGCGATCTGGAAACTGACCAAGATGCTGCGCCGCAAGGCAGCAGGACAGCCAGCGCCCGCGGCTGTCGAGGACGACGGTTAAGCTCGCTTGGAAATGAGCGCCATGAAGCCGACCATCCGCACGCTATCCCTCCGGGAACTGACTGAGCTGATCGACTGGGCAGCCGCCGAGGGCTGGAACCCGGGCCTTGAAGACGCGGCGATGTTCCAGGCCGCGGAACCGGAGGGATTCATCGGCGCTTTTGTCGGCGACGAGATGGTCGCCGCTATCTCGGCAGTGGCCTATGGGCGCGATTTTGGTTTCATCGGCCTCTACATCAGCCGTCCGGACATGCGCGGCAAGGGCTACGGCAAGGCGGTGTGGGCCGCCGGCATGGCCAGGTTGGCCGGGCGCACCATCGGACTGGATGGCGTCGAAGAGCAGCGGGCCAACTACCAGAGCAAAGGGTTCAAGCCGGTCTACGAGACGATCCGCTACAGCGGGCGCCTTGCGGGCTCGCCCGTCGGCGCCGGGCGGCCGCGCATGGTGAGTGCGCAACCGGTGTCCGACATCATCGGATATGATGCGCTTTGCTTTCCCGCGCCCCGGCACTCTTTCCTGCAGCAATGGCTGCAGCCGCCTCACCATGCCCTGGCCGCGATCCAATCACGGGGAATGGCCGGCTATGCGGTGGCCCGTTCCTGCCGCAGCGGCTTCAAGGTCGGCCCGCTCTTCGCCGACGACACGCAGACGGCGCTCGAATTGCTTGCAGAGCTGGCAAGTGCGTGCGAAGGCGGCGAACTGAACATCGACGTCCCGGCGAACCAAGTCGATCTCATCGCAACGATCGAGGCCGCCGGCTTCTCACCGACCTTCACCACCACCCGCATGTATCAAGGCCCGCCCCCGAAGCTTGATGCCAGCAGGGTATTCGGCGTGACGACGCTGGAACTGGGATAGGCCAGGCGTGCCTGCGAACAGCGGCTGTTCAGGCCGCCGAACGCCGGCCCGGAGTTCCCGGTGGTTCGTGGCCAAGCGGCGTCACCAGCGTCAGGTCGGGGTAGCCGCTCTCGATCAGCTTGACCGCTGCCTGCGTCACCTCGTCGTCCGGCTCCAGCATGGACAGGAACACTTCGGTCGCGTCGCCGCCCAGACGGCTGATGCCTTGCGCATCGGCCGGCCCGCACTCGACCACCACCAGATCATAGGCCGTGATCAGCGACTGCATTATGATCGGCAACCTGTCGGCGGCGCGCATGGCGCGGACCGGATCAGCGGTGCCGACCGGAATGACGTGGCAATCGGAATAGAGATCTGCATGGATGACGTCGCTGAACTGCGCCTGCGACGCGAGCAGATCGGTGATGCCCGGGAAAAGCCCGCTGTCCAGCATTGGCCGCGAAGCAGCACCCGAGGCGGTAAGATCGAGCAGCAGGACGCGCAGGCCGGCGTCGGACACCTCGCGCGCCACCAGGACTGCCGATGCTGCTGCCTCGTCGCCTTCGGGCGAAACGAATATGGCGCGTGCGGCACCGCTGGCGATCAGCTTTTCCGCGGCCTTCTCGATGTCGATTTCACCGAGCACCGAGCGCGGCCGCTGGACCTCCATGACGGATTCCGACTCGACAGCTGATACGGCCTCGGCGACAGGCTCTTCCTGTGCGGCAGGCTCAGGCTCGGTAACAGGCTCAGGCTCGGCAATGGACTGGGCTCGCACCGTCATCTCGGAATCCGCGACGGCTTCGGGCCATGGCGCCACAGCACCACGATTAGCGAACTCGCTGGCGACAGCTGGCTCCAGTCGGGCAGTCGGCTCCAGGGGCGCGACCGGCTCCTGGCGGGCGGTTGTCGGCATCGCCACTTCGTCGATCGGCTCAAAACGGGCGCCCGTGGCCGGGCGCATCGCACGGCCCGAGAAGAGTTCCCGCAGCAGCGTGAAGACCGCCGCCAGCAGAAGCGAAGCGGCGGCGGCGGCACCAACGATCGGCCCGACCTTGGGGAAGTATGGCTCGGAGGGCACCGAAGCCGGCGAGGAGACACGAGCGTCGACCGGCACATAGTTGCGGTCCTGGCGCGAAGCCGCCTCGCGGTAGTTGGTCAGATAGAGTTCGAGCTGTTGGCGCTTGGCCGCCGCATCGCGCTGCAGCGCGTCGAGCCCGACCTGCTGTTCGCCAGCCTGCGCCGAGGCCGCCTTCAGCGTGTTGACGTCGGCGACGAGCTGGTTTTCGCGCGCCTTGGCGGCATCGGCCTGCATCACAAGGCCCTTCATGACCTTCTGTGCTTCGCCGCGGATCTGCGCATCGAGATCGGCCAGCTGTGATTTCGCCGCGCGAACGCGCGGATGATTGTCGAGCATCGTCGTCGACAGATCGGCGATATTGGCGCGCAGCTCGACCTGGCGCTCCCGCAAACGCTGGATCAGGTCGGACGACAGCACTTCCGGCAGCGAATCCAGCGAGCCGCCATTCTGCAGCGCCTTGCGTACGCTGTCGGCGGTGCCTTCGGCCGCGGCGCGGTTGGCCCGCACCCGCGACAATTCGGTCGACAGCTCGGCCAGTTGCTGTGTGGCCAGGGTGGAATTGTTACCGCCCATCAGGAGGTCCGACTGGCCGCGGTACGCCGCGACCTTGGCCTCGGCATCCCTGACCTGCTTCGACAGGTCGGCGATCTCAGGCGCCAGGAAATCCGCGGCGGCGGTGTTCGACTCGCTCTTGGCCGCGCCCTGCCCCGCAATATAGGCAGCGGCAATGGCGTCAGGGATTGCCGCGGCGAGCTTGGGATCCTCGGATGAGAACTCGATGGCAATGATGCGTGTCTTTTCAACGCCAAAGACGTTGAGCTTCTCGCGCATCTTCTTCAACACGCGTTCGTCGGCCGGAATATCCATCGGATCGTTCTTCAGCCCAAGCAGGATCAGCACGCGGCTGAGGGACGACATGTTGATCGTTTCGTCGAATTCGGGCAGCCGCGCCAGACCGAGTTTCCGCGCCACCTGCTTGAGGATTTCGTTGGACGAAATGATCTGGACCTGGGTGGCGACGCCTTGCTCGTCGAGGATCGGCTTGTCGCCGTCATTGTTGCTGCCGGCCGGGCGGGTATAAACGGATTCGCGCGGGGCGATTTCCACCTGCGTCTGCGCCTTGTAGTGCCGTGTCGCCAACGACGCGAAAGCAAACGCCAGGCCTGTCACCGCCAGAACAAAGAGCAATATGCGCAGCCAGTTCCTCGCCAGGCTGGCGAAAAGCTGCCTGAGGTCGACATCGACATCTGCGGCCGCGGACTGAACGGACATGCATCCCTACTCCGAAACTGGGTCAGGATGCACCGTAAACAACTATGGTAACTCAGCAGTTAAGATCGCGGTAATACTCCATTAGGGATCACTGGCGAGCGGCTAGAAAAAGCGACAAAATGGCGAAATCCCTGCCGGCGCGAGCTCTATCGGCCGGCGCCTTTACCGGCCATTAACCCTAACAGGATGATAACGAACCCGATCCCAGATGTTTGCTGCGACGCCGCAGCGGCCAGTCGAAGGTACCTATCCGGTCATGAAAAGCACTGCTTCCCTCGTTCGCGCGCTGCTTGCCGTATCGATGCTCGCCGGCTGCTCCAGCTACCGCCCGCCGCCGGCCGCCTTCCACGAAGTCCTCGACCAGCCTTATCGCCTCGGCGCCGGCGACCGCGTGCGCGTCACCGTGTTCGAACAGGACGGCCTGACCAACACCTACAGTGTCGACCAGTCCGGCTATCTCTCCTTCCCGCTTGTCGGCGCCGTGCCCGCGCGTGGTCACACAGCACAGCAGATGGAAAAGGAGATCGCCGACAAATTGCGGCAAGGCTATCTGCGCGACCCCGACGTTTCGGTCGAGATCGACCGCTACCGGCCGATCTTCGTCATGGGCGAGGTGGGTGCTGCCGGCCAGTATTCCTACGTGCCCGGCCTGACGGTGCAGAAGGCCATCGCCATCGCCGGAGGCTTCACGCCACGCGCCAACCAGGAAAGCGTCGACATCACCCGCGACATCAACGGCAAGGTGATGACCGGGCGCGTGGTCACCTCCGACCCGCTGCTGCCCGGGGATACCGTCTTCGTCCGCGAACGCCTGTTCTGACAGATATCACGTGGCGGACAAGCTCAGGATCGTCCACTGCTTTCGTTCACCCGTCGGAGGAATTTTCCGGCATGTGCGCGACCTGACGGAAGCTCAGGTCGCGGCCGGTCATGTGGTCGGGATCGTCTGCGATTCGACCACCGGCGGCGAATTCGAGGAACGCCTGTTCGAGCAGATGAAGGGCACGCTGGCGCTCGGTATCCATCGCACGCCAATGCAGCGCCATGTCGGCCCGGGCGATCTCGCCTCGGCCCGGCGCACCTACAGGATCATCAAGGAATTGCAGCCGGACGTCCTGCACGGGCACGGTGCCAAGGGTGGCGCCTATGCCCGTCTGTTCGGCTCATTGTTGCGGGTATCAAGGTCTCGCGTAGCCCGCCTTTATTCGCCGCATGGCGGCTCCCTCCACTATGACGAAACAACGGCCACGGGGAGGCTGTTCTTCGCGCTGGAGCGCTCCATGGCGCGCTTCACCGATTGCCTGCTCTTCGTCTCGGATTATGAGCGGCGAACCTATCGCAGGAAGGTGGGCGAGCCGCCGATCCCGAACACACTGGTCTACAACGGACTGCGCGCCGCGGAATTCGAACCGGTGGCGATCGAACCCGATGCGGCGGATCTGCTCTACATCGGCATGATGCGGGACCTGAAGGGCCCCGACATCTTCATCGATGCACTGGCGGCCGCCGGTCCCCGGCTTGGCCGTGCGCTGCGCGCGGTGATGGTCGGCGACGGCGACGACCTGCCGCGTTATCACGCGCAAGTGAAGCGCCTTGGGCTTCAGGACCATGTCCGCTTCCTGCCGCCGATGCCGGCCAGGGAGGCCTTCGCGCTGGCGGCGCTCGTCGTCGTTCCCTCGCGCGCCGAAGCCATGCCCTATATCGTGCTGGAGACACTCGCCGCGGCAAGGCCCATGATCGCGACCTCGGTCGGCGGCATACCGGAGATTTTCGCTGCCGGCTCCCCTGCCCTGATCAGGCCCGATCCCATCGAACTCACTGACAAGATGAGTGAGGCGCTGGCCGATCTCGCAGCCTACGGCAAGCTGATGCCCGACGGCGCCAACCTCAAGGCACGCTTCGGCGCCGACGTCATGGCCGCCGAAATCGAGAAGGCCTATTTCGCCGCGCTCGGCAGGTGACGCCCCAAGCCTTTCCAAAGCCACGTGTTGTTTCAAGGGTTTCTTAGCTCTCTTTTGCTAATCACCCAGGGGAAGCTTGCGGACTGTTCCATGAACGAGATCGACCCCGCGCGCCGCTTTTCAGCAGAAGCGGTGCGTAAATTCGACGGCCCGGCCGATGGCGATGCGCCCGGGGGTATGAACGATGTTGCCCGACAGGTGGCGTCGCAATACCGGCGCGATACGATGTCGCCGATCATGGTCAGCGGTGTCCTGCGCATGGTCGAGTTCGCGATCCTGTTCCTTTCGGGGCTCTGCGTCTATTTCTACTTTGTCGGGTTCTTCAACTATTTCGCCTGGCAGTATCCGGTGACGATCGCCGCAGCGTCGTTCCTCGCCGTGGTTCTGCTCGATGTCACCGACTGCTACCAGGTCGTTTCGCTGATGCGGCCGATCGCCAATTTCAGCCGCATCCTGCTGGTCTGGGCCGGCACCTTCGCGCTGATGGCGTTGACGGCTTTCACCATGAAGATGTCGGAAGACTATTCGCGGCTGCTGTTCGGCACCTGGTTCGTGGTCGGCTTCGTCCTCCTCTTCGGCCTCAGGCTGGTGTTGTCGAAGCTGATCCGGCGCTGGGCTCGCGATGGCCGCATGGAGCGGCGTGCCGTCATCGTCGGCGGCGGCAAGGCGGCGGAAGTCCTGATCCGTTCGGTCGAAAAACAGCCTTACAACGACATCCGCATCTGCGGCATATTCGATGACCGCAGCGACAAGCGCTCGCCGCCCATCGTTGCCGGCTACCCCAAGCTCGGCACCATTTCGGAACTGATCGAGTTCGCTCGCATCGCCCGCATCGACATGCTGATCGTGTCGCTGCCGCTGACCGCCGAAACGCGTGTGCTGCAGCTGTTGAAGAAACTGTGGGTGCTGCCGGTGGACATTCGGCTTTCGGCGCATTCGAACGCGCTGCAGTTCCGCCCTCGCGCCTATTCCTTCATCGGCTCGGTGCCGATGCTCGACATCTTCGACAAGCCGATCAACGACTGGGATTCGGTCGCCAAGCGCGCCTTCGACATCATTTTCTCGCTGATCGGCATCATCGTCTTCTCGCCGGTGATGCTGGCGACCGCGATCGCCATCAAACTCGACAGCAAGGGACCGGTGCTGTTCAAGCAAAAGCGACACGGCTTCAACAATGAGATCATCGAGGTCTACAAGTTCCGCTCGATGTACACCGACAGGTCGGATCCGACCGCCAAGCAGACAGTGACCAAGAACGATCCGCGCGTCACGCGCGTCGGCCGCTTCATCCGCAAGACGTCGATCGACGAACTGCCGCAGTTCGTCAATTCGCTGCTGGGATCACTGTCGCTGATCGGTCCGCGCCCGCATGCCATCGCGGCGCAGTCGCACAACCTTCTCTACAACGAGGTGGTCGACGGTTATTTCGCCCGCCACAAGGTCAAGCCGGGCGTCACCGGCTGGGCGCAGATCAACGGCTGGCGCGGCGAGATGGACACCAACGAGAAGATCCGCATGCGCACGGAATACGACCTCTACTACATCGAGAACTGGTCGCTGCTGTTCGATCTGCGGATCCTGTTCCTGACACCGATCCGGCTGCTCAACACGGAAAACGCCTATTGAGCGCGATTTCCCATGAGCTGCCGCCGGCCGCGGTCAACGCCAAGCTGATCGCGCTGATTTCTTCCAGTGCGGTGGTGTTCGGCATTCTTCTGTCCGGCTTCGTCATCAACGAGCCGGCGCCTTATGAAATCTACATGGCCGGGCTGATCGCCATCTGGGCGCTCTTCGGCTTGCGGATTTCCCGCGCGGCCATGCCGCTGCTGGTGCTGCTGGTGACAATGAACATCGGCGGCATGATCTCGATGACGCAGATGGCGGACCTCGCCTTCACACCCCTCTATCTCTCCGTGTCGCTGTTCCTGGCCTTCAGCGCGGTGTTCTTCGCCTCGGTCACCGCCACGCAACCAGGTCTCTACCGGCTGATCTTCAATGCCTATGTCGTTTCGGCCGTGGCGACGTCGCTGCTCGGCATAGCAGGCTATTTCCATGCCTTTCCCGGCGCCGAGATCTTCACCAAATACGACCGCGCCGCCGGCGCCTTCCAGGATCCGAACGTCTTCGGACCCTTCCTGGTGCTGCCCGGCATCTATCTGCTCCATCTGCTCCTGACCGGTCCGGTCTCGCGCATGCCGCTGCTGGCGGTGCCGCTGCTGATCATCGTATCGGGCATCTTCTTCTCCTTCTCGCGCGGCGCCTGGGGCATGTTCGTCGTATCGGCGGTCCTGCTAACCGGCTGCCTGTTCCTGCAGAGCAACAGCGGCAAGTTCCGGCTGCGCGTGGTGATCATGACCATCGCCGCGCTGTCGTTGCTGGCGATCGCCATCATCGTCATCCTGCAATTGCCCGGGGTTGCGGACATGTTCACCCAGCGCGCGCATCTCGAACAGAGCTACGACACCGCGCGCCTCGGCCGCTTCGCTCGCTACGGAATCGGATTCCAGATGGCGATGGAGCATCCGTTCGGCATCGGGCCGCTGGTCTTCGGCAAGATGTTCGGCGAGGACACGCACGACATCTGGCTGAAAATGCTCATGGATTATGGCTGGCTCGGCTTCGTGTCGTTCCTGACGCTTGTGCTGTGGACCATAGCCTCCGGGTTCCGCATCCTGCTACGCGATCGGCCATGGCAGCCTTACCTCTTGTGCGCCTATGTCGCCTTCATCGGCAATATCGGACTCGGCACCTTCATCGATATCGATCACTGGCGCCACGTCTACCTGCTGCTCGGCCTGATCTGGGGCGCCATCGCCCTGGAATACCGCCATCAGCGACTGTTGCGGCCGGCTCTGGCTCAAGCAAGAAGCTGAAGGCGTGATCTGTCCAGGGTTCAGCCAAGACGAACCGTGGAAAAGTCCCATCTCGTCGTCAACACCATGCGCCAATGTGGCTTCTCAAAAACGAAACGACGAAGGTCGTTACCGGCTTTCCGTTCATCGCGCGGCTCCTTCATTTGCATGCTTCGGCCATATTAGTATCAGTGCATAGATTTGCCAGCCGGCGGTTCGGTCCCTAAACAGTCCGCCGGTCAGGCCCGGTGTCCCAATTCATCCCAACGCAGGCACCGGGCCGCCTTGAGCTTCGGCAATCCCGGGATTTGGGTCTCGACCCAAGCGTCGACGAGATGTCCTGAGCCGGCTTCGTTCCATGCTGCCACTTGCGGTCGAGCTTGCGCTGCGCAATACTACCTCTTGGGGTAAAGGGTTGCAGGGGAGTAGTATGCCAGTCTACGATGTCGCAGAAATGCGCTACGATCGGGTAATCAGGTGCAAGGCAGTCGAAGCGACTAGTCCTGCCGTGGCCGCATCGGAAATGAATGCCTGCGAGGCGGCCTCTCAAAGATGGGCGAAGGATTGGATTCGCGTCACCGATGAGGCTCGCGGGGAAGTATTCGCCTACACGGTCGCACGCCAAATGAATTCGGCTCAACCAGCATCCTGAAAATACAAATGTTGGCTCGCAGTGGGGACCAGCCCGCTGCTGGGACTTCTTTGGGGGTGCAGCGGGCTGCGGGTGTGGACACCCAAGGAACAGCGAAGGGCTGAATCGGTTCGCTGTTCGCGGTCAACATATGAGATTTCGGCTCAACGGCGCGACTTACGGATTCGTAAGGAGCAACCTCTCTCGCCCGCGGCGCTGCACGTTCGGGGAAATTTGCACGGCGAATTCCGGAATCGCCGAACCAGGAACATTCGCTGTTTGTGAGGGACTTTTTCGGAACTTCGTGTTCCGAAACGGACAACTGGAGCGCCTTCGTTTCAAAAACGAGAAAGGCGCCCAAGGCGCCTTCGGTAAAAACCAGGGATTTCAAGGAACTAATGGTCGGAGTGGCCGGATTCGAACCGACGACCCCTTGACCCCCAGTCAAGTGCGCTACCGGGCTGCGCTACACTCCGGACCGGTCGCGATGTATCGTGATAACCCTGCTCGGGTCAACCGAATTCCGCGACTATCTTGCAGGTAGATTTGTGAGACAATGGCGGCCCAGTGCGTCAGTATCTTACCTTAAGCCTGGCACACATCGACCCATTCCGCACCGATAAGATCGACCATGCGCTGCGGGGCGATCCGTACTGCGGCGTTGGTGGCGCCGGCGGCCGGCACGACCTCTTCAAATTCGCGCAGGGACACGTCGCAGCAGACCTGCAGAGGTGCCGGCAGGCCGAACGGACAAACACCGCCAACCGGATGGCTCGTGGCAGCCACAACTTCCTTCGCGTCCAGCATGCGCGGCTTGCCGCCGAACCGGTCCTTGAACTTGCGGTTGTCCAGTCTGGCGATGCCGCTGGTCACGACCAGCATGGTCCGGTCGCCGACGCGCAGGCAGATCGTCTTGGCGATCTGCGCCGGAAGGACGCCATGCGCTTCCGCCGCCAGCATCACCGTTGCCGAACTCGCTTGCGTGACGATGACTTCGACATCAGGCGCATGGGCGGCAAAGAACGCACGAACGGATTCCAGGCTCATATCGAAAACTCACGGTTCAAATCCGACGCACAAGCCGCCCGACACACTATTCGCCCGACAAACTGGGCTCCCATACACCAGGCGAATGGCGCAAATCTGGGTGCGGCACGTATAAACACGCGCGATTCATGAATCGGCAAGCCCGGCCACCGAGGAACGTCGATGCATCAACAAGAAACCCGCCAAGCGGGCCTTGGCGGGTTCCGCGGCATGGCTGTCGCCGGTTCTATGCCAGGGGTCGACCTTGTGCGGCCGGTGTCGGTGCAGCGAAAGCAATGAGAGCATCCTGGGGTAGCCGAAGCGCGGCCGCGATACGACGCAGCTTCGCCGGATCGGCAGCCCTGCCGTTCTCGATGTCCTCAATTTCGCCGACCGCGAGTCCGCAGGTCAGGGAAAGCTCTTCCAAGCTGTATCCGCGGGTTTCCCGCAGTGCTCTGAGGCTACTGGAATCTGACCCGATCTCACTGACTAGCGGTTCGGAGAGGGCATTGATTTTTGCGTTTTGGGGCATTGGCAACTCCGGTGGCTGAAAGAATTTGATCAAAATGGAGTGTTGCCTGAGACGAGCAGGAAGATGCCCGCTCGCCAGTGATTTGCCAAGAGCCAAACGGACCGTCACGCTATCGTGAACCGGACGCCTTCGCACCGGCTTACGCACATCGGCACCATCAAGTTCTTTTGAACACCCGGCACCTTTTTGCTCGAAGGTTTAGGCCCACCTGTTCGTTGTTCTGATGCACTGGCGTGAAAACCATCCGGTTCCAGCCAGGCCATTCCCCAGAAGGATATCTGCAATGAACGTAAAGGCATCCCTCCTCGTGCTCGGCGCGATCTCCAGTCTTTTCATCGCCGGTGCGGCGAGCGCTCAAGCGGTGGACGCGTTGCGCGTTCGTGGTACTGTGATCAGCTTCGAGCCCTCACTGCTCACCGTCAAAACCCGCCAGGGCAACACCTCGGCGATCAAGCTCAATACCGGCTGGAAGATCTCTGGCGTCGCCAGCGCCTCCGAAAAGGACATCAAGCAAGGCGATTTCCTCGGCATCGCTTCCGTTTCAAAGGCGGATGGCGGCAGCGGGGCGCTGGAAGTCGTGATTTTTCCCGCTGCCTTGAAAGGCACCGGCGAGGGTGACCGCCCATGGGACCTGCAGCCGAACAGCCGCATGACCAACGGCACGGTAGCGGACGTCACCGACATAAGCGGGCGAGCCGTGACGCTGACCTACGACAATGGGCAAACCAAGAAGATTTCGATCCCCGACAGCACGCCTGTCGTGACCTTTGCCCCGGCCACGCCGACCGATCTCAAGCCAGGCGCAACGGTCTTCGTGACGGCCCAGCGTGAGGCTGACGGGACGCTGAGTTCCAGCCGTGTCGTGGTGGGAAACAAGGGCGTGGTCCCGCCAATGTAGCCAAACAGCCGGAAGGAGCGCGGCTTTTCGGGCCTGGTGGTGATGGCCGGCAAGCCAGCTTCTTCAGAAACAGTCCAGAAATAAAATTCTACAATCGGGAAATACTGACGAAAAAATTCGGGAGCGTAATCCCATGCGCGGCGGTCGGGCTATCGACCCGATGTATATCTGCCCGCGAAAAAAGGAACCGATCCATGAAGAAGTCCCTCCTCTCGGCTCTCGGGCTTGCAGTTGCAGTTGCTTTCACGGTGCCGGCTATCGGCGTGACGAGCGCGGATGCGGCCCCGATGGCGAAGCATCATCGTCATCATCACCACCATCGTCATCATCACCGCCATCACCATCACCACCATCATCACCACCACATGAAGACGATGAAGAAGGCCTGACACCACACTGCCAACGAGAAGACCGGCCTTGGCTTCTTGTTCAGGGCCGGTCTTCTCCTGGTCGCACTGCCAGGCCCGACATGAACCGGGCCTCACACTTCGCCACCCTCGGCGATCGGCTCGATGTCGAAGGCGGCGCTGTTTTCGAGGGCGCAGGCCACTGTCTCGTACTCTCGGGTGCAATGGCGCCTATAAGGACGCCACCGACAGGGACGGCACGGTCTATGGCCAATGCAGCCAGACCGCGCAGGTTTCGCCCCAGACCAAGATCAAGCTCGCCAAGTAACCACCGGACGGCAATAAGAATGGCGGCTCGCCCTTCGGGTCGGCCGCCATCTTTCTTGGTTGAATCCCTTGTCTTATGAGCGGAGGGATCCTCAGCGCCGGCTGAAAAGCAGGCTGGCGACCAGGCCGAGTACCACAAGGCCGACCGCGGCGGTGGCCGCCGGGTGGTCGCGGGCCGATTTTTCGATCACCCTGCCCTGTTTGCGGATTGCCGGCATGGCATCCCGCAGCCGTCCAGCAAGATCCGAGTATGTATCAAGAGCGGCATCGCGACCGTCTTCATAGTACGCGCCACCCCGTTTTAACGTTGCCCTGCGCAACGCCGCGAGTTCCCTTGAGAGGGCCGCGACCTGCTTTTCGAGGTCGATGTCCGAAAGGGTCGAGAATGATGCCATCATGCGTTTCCTTGTCTTGCTGGACGACGTCTTGCAGAAGGAAACGTAACGCCTCACCCGAAGGCGAGTTCCGGCCCAAAGGCTTCAAAACGCGTCGTGCGGCGGTCAGCGCACCTGGTCAAGCAGACGCTTGCATTCCAGCAGATCGAACAGCGCCTCCTGCAGCAGCGCGCGGTTGTCGCGCGAGAGTTTCGACGCGTCCGGCTGAACCGGACCTTCCTCGTCGCTCTTGCCCAGGCCAAAAAAGCGGCGACTGGGCTTGACCCTTGGCTGGCCAACCAGCTCATCATCTCCACCGCGCGGCTGCGCCGCCGAGGTCAGCGGCACTTGGTCGGCCTGCTTCCGTTGCGAGATCGCCTCGACGGCCGCCATGTCACCATTACCGATGGCGACCAGGAAATGATTGCCGTTTTCGCGCAGCAGCTTCTGCACGCCCTTGATCGTGTAGCCCTGGTCGTAGAGCATGTGGCGGATGCCCTTGATCAGTTCGACATCCTGCGGCCGGTAGTAGCGACGGCCGCCGCCGCGCTTCATCGGCTTGATCTGGTTGAAGCGCGTCTCCCAGAAGCGCAGCACATGCTGCGGCAGGTCAAGATCTTCAGCGACCTCGCTGATGGTGCGGAAGGCGTCAGGGCTCTTGTCCATGGGCGAAATCCTCACGCTGGAGCGTGACCCGGAACGGCATTCAGCGAGATCAGGCTCACCAAAGAGAAAAGCTCATTCCAGTCGCGCGGAATGGACCATTCGCGGAACACCAATCCGGCCATGCTGCCGAATCGGACCTTATTTCAGCGGTTTGTGAAGCAATATTCAAGCCCCGCGTCATGGCGGCGCCGGTTTTCAACCGCCAATGGAGGCTATTTGCCGCCCTTGGCCTTGCTGTTCTGATGCGAGCGCAGGATGCGGTTCTTCAGCACGTTGGACGATTTGAAGGTCATCACCCGACGCGGCAGGATCGGCACCTCTTCACCGGTCTTGGGATTGCGTCCGATGCGCTCGTTCTTGGAGCGGACATGAAACGTCGCGAAGGACGACAGCTTGACAGTCTCGCCACGCACGATGGCTTCGCAGATTTCGTCCAGCACAGCTTCGACGAGTTCGGCGGATTCAGTGCGCGACAGACCGACCTTTCGATAGACGGCCTCCGCAAGGTCGGCACGCGTAAGTGTCTTTCCCCCCATGCGACCGTCCCATCAGCTCAAACATAAAAATCGGCACAACAACGGCTGAGCCTAAGTAATTGATCCGGCAAGGTCAAGGACCGAAACCGACCCGTTCGGCACTTACCAGCGAACCAGAACAGCACCCCAGGTGAAGCCGCCGCCCATCGCTTCCAGGAGGACCAGGTCTCCCTTCTTGATGCGACCATCGGCAACGGCCACCGACAATGCCAGCGGCACGGAAGCCGCCGAGGTGTTACCGTGCAAATCGACCGTAACCACCACCTTTTGCTCGGCTATCCCGAGCTTCTTGGCGGAAGCGTCAATAATTCGTTTATTGGCCTGGTGCGGCACGAACCAGTCGAGATCGTCAGCGGTGATGCCCGCGGCCGAGAAGGTCGCCTCGATAACGTCGGTGATCATGCCGACCGCGTGCTTGAAGACCTCGCGGCCTTCCATCCTGAGATGGCCGACCGTTCCCGTGGTCGACGGTCCGCCATCGACGAAAAGCTTGTCCTTGTGCGCGCCGTCGGAGCGCAGGCTGGCCGCCAGAACGCCATGGTCGGCAATCGTGCCGGCCCCCTCGCCCGCTTCAAGGACCAGCGCGCCGGCGCCGTCGCCGAACAAGACGCAGGTCGAGCGGTCATTCCAGTCGAGGATGCGCGAGAATGTTTCCGAGCCGATGACCAGTACACGCTTGGCGAGGCCGCCACGGATATAGAGATCGGCTGTCGTCACCGCATAGACGAAGCCCGAGCACACTGCCTGCATGTCGAAAGCGAAGCCGTGATGCATGCCGAGCCTGTTCTGGATCTCGACGGCAGTAGCCGGGAATGTGTTGTTGGGCGTCGATGTCGCCAGCACGATCAGGTCGATGTCGTCCGGCGTCAGCCCGGCATTTGCAAGGGCGGCGCGGGCCGCGGCCTCGCCCAGGGAAGCCGTTGTCTCGTCGTCGGCCGCGATATGACGCTGGCGGATGCCGGTGCGCTGGGCAATCCACTCGTCCGAGGTTTCGACCATGCCCTCGAAATCGGCATTCTTCATGATGCGGCGGGGCAGCGCGGCGCCCGTGCCGCGCACGACTGATCTGATCAAAGTTCTTTCCTATTCCTTCGCGTCGGTAACGACGTCGGATTTCCTAGATGACAGGGCACGCGGGTTGCGTGCGTGAAACAGGTCCAGGTCGGCCTCGATCCGGTCAAGCAGATTGTTGCGAACCATGTCGTAGCCGAGTTCGATCGCGGCGGCGAACCCGTCCGAATCGGCGCCGCCATGGCTTTTGACGACGATGCCGCTCAGCCCCAGGAAAACGCCGCCATTGGAGCGGCCGACATCCATCTTTTCGCGCAGGCGATCGAAGGCACCCTTGGCGAAGACATAGCCGATCTTGGCCATCAGCGTGCGGCTCATGGCGGCGCGCAGATACCCTGCTATCTGGCGCGCGGTGCCTTCCGCCGTCTTCAGCGCGATATTGCCGGCGAAGCCTTCGGTCACCACCACATCGACCGTGCCCTTGCCGATATCGTCGCCTTCGACAAAGCCATGATAGTTCATCGAGGCCATGTTGGCCTCGCGCAGCATGCGTCCTGCTTCCTTGACCTCTTCCTGGCCCTTGATCTCTTCCACGCCGACATTGAGCAGGCCAACCGTCGGTCGGGCGATGCCGAACACGGCGCGCGCCATGCCGGTGCCGAGAATGGCAAAATCGATGAGCTGTTGCGCATCGGCGCCGATGGTGGCGCCGACGTCCAGAACCACGCTTTCGCCGCGCAATGTCGGCCACAATGCCGCGATCGCCGGGCGATCGATGGTCGCCATGGTGCGCAGGCAGAATTTCGACATCGCCATCAACGCGCCTGTGTTGCCGGCGGAGATGCAGGCGTCCGCCGCACCCGACTTGACCGCTTCGACCGCCTTCCACATCGAAGACTTCCAGCGGCCATGGCGCAGCGCCTGGCTGGGCTTGTCGTCCATCCTGACCGCGATCTCGCAGTGGAAGAATTCGCTCACCTCGGCCAGTTTGGGGAACTTGGCCAGTTCGGGGCGCACCAGTTCCTCACGCCCGTAGATGACGAAGCGAATGTCGGGACGGCGGGTCGCGACCGTCATGAGCGCCGGAATGACCACGGCTGGTCCGTGATCGCCGCCCATGGCATCGATGGAAATCCTGATCACGCGGTATTTATCTCACGGTTATGCGGCAGGTCGCTTTAGTGATCGCGAAGGTTCGGCGAAAATAGCGGTTTTGGGTTTTCACACAACCGACTTTTCCATCGCGGGCGAGGTTTTCAGGATTTTCCCAGCAAGGATCGCAGTTTTTGCTGGAATTCGTTCTCAGCCGCTTCGGTCCTACCGCCGGCGTCCAACGAAGCGCCCGGCTTGCGCGGATAAGGGTCGATCGCCAATCCGAAGAACTGTTCGGCGAGTGCCCCGACATCGATGGTGTCGCCGGAAAATGTTTCGGGACCGTCGGGCCCGTCCGCATCGAGAAGTATCTCACCGCCGCCTTCGAATCCCTGCCGTCCGAGCTTGGAGTCCTCGGGCAACAGCAGCGCCTCGACCGGCTCGTCGATATGCGCCTGGACCGGATCGAGCGTGACGATGCAGGCCTGGGTGATGTCGGCCTCGACACGGCCGCTGACCTTCACGCCATTGCGCTTCCAGGACGCCACCAGGAGTTCCGCACGATAGGCTTCCACCGAAAGCAGCCCATGCTCCCCGGCGAGCGCCGCGCGCTGGGCGGCATCGGCCTCGATCACCACGGGCAGGCCCTTCTGCGGCAGCCGGGCGACGTTGGCGAAAAACGATACCGGGCTTCGCGTATCAGCGTGTTTCATCAAGCTCCTCCCTTGGCGAGCGGAAACGTCGCCGTACCGGAAACGATTGATTCGGACGGCTGCGCGGCCAGTTGCCGGCAAGCATCGACAACATAGTCGGCCAATTGCGACGCCTCGGGCCACGCGCCGGCGTCGGGCCGGACATTGCGGGCAAGGGCCGCGGTCAGCCCGTCATGGTCGTTTCTTTCCAGCGCATCATCATAGGCGGCGGTACGACCATAAAACATCTTCGCCAGCTTCTTCATGCGTTTGGGCACGCCAACATCGCCAATGCCCAACTCCCGCAGCGAATGATCGACGTCGAGGAAGAACTCGTCGATCAGCACCTGGGCGATTTCCTGCGTCACGCCGTCTTCACCGCGCAAGCGATGCTGGAACAGGAACATATGCAGCGAAAGCATCTCGAAACGGCCTAGCGGCGTGTCCGGTACATTCCAGTGGGAATAAAATACAGTCTGCCGCGCCGCTGCCACGATTTGTGCGTAGAGCGCGTCGGTGATGGCGCGGTTGGCATGGCGTTCGCGACCAAAAAGGCGCTGGAACATGGGGATGGTCTCCGGGGACCGTTTGTTGAATTGGCCTTGTTGCATCGGCAGGCAAGCTGGTTTACCGGTTTTGCGGCCCAGCGCAAGTTGCGGCGATATAATGGAGAATTGTTGTTGCGCGCGCTGAATTTCAAGTCGACCTTCTCGTCCAGGCCTGCTGGCGCGATCTCACTGCTGCTCGTCGTATCGGCGCTCTCGGCATGTCATACCAACAAGATGATCGGCGACCTCAATCCAAGCGAGACGTTTACGCAAGGGTACGTCTATGACCAGCAGGCGGTCGATTCGGTGCCTGTCGGTTCCAGCCGCGAGCAGGTGCTTCTGGCGCTTGGCACGCCATCGACGACAGCGACGTTCGACAACGAGGCGTTCTATTACATTTCGCAAACCCGCAAACGCTATGTCGCCTTCGACAAGCCCAGGCTCGTCGACCAGAAAGTGCTCGCGGTCTATTTCGGGGCCGACGGCCGCGTCAGCCAGATCGCCAATTACGGCTTGAAGGACGGCAAGATTTTCGACTTCATTTCGCGCACCACGCCGACTGGCGGCAAGGACCAGAACTTCCTCAGCCAGATCATCAACGGCGCGAGCAAGCTGGCGCCCGGCATTCCGGGCGGTGGAACTCCCTGATCATCAGAACCCGCTTTCCCTTGGGAAAGCGGCAACATCTCAGGCGACCGAAAACCCGTGGGAGCGATCTCACGGGTTTTTGTTTCGCCAAGGCAAGGCCAGCTTGCCAGCAATGGGGCAAGCCCTTATCAAATCCCCTGGGCTTTGGTTTTTTGAAAATGAGCAGTGGCGAACGTATAGCGCCGGACGGCTGGATGGCCACCGGCACGCCTGACAGGCAAACCGTGACCTCGGACTGGCTTGCCGTCGATCCTCCGGCAATCGACGGCGTCAGGGTCAAGGAAATCAGGCCCGTCGCGACGTCCAACGGCTATCTCACCGAGGTATTCCGCGATGAGTGGGATCTCGACCGGTCGCCAGTCGGCCAGGTCTTCCAGCGCACGATGTATCCAGGCGCGGTAACCGGCTGGCATGCGCATGAGGTGACGCTGGATCGGCTGTTCTGTTGCGTCGGGAGCGTGCGCATATCGCTCTATGACGGCCGAAAGGCCTCGCCCAGCTTCGGCACTGTCTGGCACAAGATCGTCGGCGCGCTACGACCGGCGATCGTCATCATCCCGCCCGGCGTGTGGCACGGTGTGACGGCGCTCGGGCCGGAGATCGCCCTGCTGCTCAATCTCGTCGACAAGGCCTATGCATATGACGCGCCTGACCATTGGCGCCTGCCGCCGGACACCGATCACATCCCCTACAAGCTGGTGTAGCGTGGCGCGCCCCGGCCAGTCCGATGCAGCCGGGCAGAAGCCGCCGCTCGTCTCGGTGGTGATCGCAACCCACGACCGCCCGGCCGCCTTGCGGCAGGCATTGCGCAGCGTCCTGGGTCAGACCCTGCAGGACTTTGAAATTCTGGTGATAGGCGACGCCTGTCGCCCCGACACGGCGGCGGTCATCGCCGAATTCGCCGATCCGCGCATCGTCTATATCAACCCGCCGGCCAATTTCGGCGAGCAGTCCGGCCCCAACAACATCGGCTTTGCCAGGGCACGCGGCCGGTTCGTCGCCTTGCTCAACCATGACGACCTCTGGTTCCCGGACCATCTCGCGGCGACCACGGGATGGATCGATGCGACCGGCGCCGATGTGGTGATCGCAAGGGGCGTCGTTGTCGAACCACCGCTGGTCGATGGCAAGCCTGTCAAGAACTCGATCTTCGGCGTCGGCAAGGATGGATTCTACGATCCCGTTGACACGGTAGGGTTTGGCTCGGCGCAGGTAGTCCGGCTGATATCGCTGGACTGGCTCGGCCCCTGGCGCCCCGCCAGCCAGTGCTTTTGCGAGGCCTCGCAGGACTGGCTCTTCCGGGCCTGGCGAAAGGGCGCGGTCATCGCGACGATGCCGCATCTGACCGTGCTCAAGCTGCATTCCGGCAATCGCAAGGGCAGCTATGTCAAGGACCTTGCGACGGAACAGGAAGAGCTCGTCGCGGCAATGGCGATGCCCAACACCTTGCGGGTGAGAGTTCTTGCCGGTGCCGACGGACCGCCTCGCTCGACAAGAGCCACCTATCTCAGGCGCAGATTGCTCGCGGCTTGCGGCATCCACCCCAGGGCGCGTTCCTTCCGTCATCGACACAAACGCGGCGCATTCGTCGCGCTGCTGCGCGAGATTCGCGGCCTCCCGCCAATGCCCGAGCGCGAGCCGGGTGTGCAGGAACTGTCGGAGATCTACGGCAGCCGCCCGGACACGGACGCCAGCGGCGGCTGAAATCCCGTCGAAGCTGACGCATCAAAATGAAAAGCCCGCGGGGATCGCTCCCCGCGGGCTTTTTGGACCACCGACCCGGCGGTTAGCCGTGCGCGAGCACGGCCAGCAGCAGGAGGGCCACAATGTTGGTGATCTTGATCGCCGGATTGACCGCGGGGCCCGCGGTGTCCTTGTAGGGATCGCCGACCGTGTCGCCGGTCACCGAAGCCTTGTGCGCCTCGGAGCCCTTGAGGTGCTTGACGCCGTCCTTGTCGGTGAACCCATCCTCGAACGACTTCTTCGCATTGTCCCAGGCGCCGCCGCCCGAGGTCATCGAGATGGCGACGAACAGGCCGTTGACGATAACGCCGAGCAGCGAGGCACCGAGGGCCGCGAAGGCCGATGCTTTCGAACCGGAGATCAGCAGCACGCCGAAATAGACGACGAGCGGCGCCAGCACCGGCAGCAGCGACGGGATGATCATCTCCCGGATCGCCGCCTTGGTCAGAAGATCGACCGCACGCGCATAGTTCGGCTTGGACGTGCCTGCCATGATGCCCGGATCTTCGCGGAACTGCTTGCGAACCTCCTCGACGATGGCGCCCGCCGCGCGGCCAACGGCCGTCATGGCGATACCACCGAACAGATACGGGATCAGACCGCCGAAGATCAGGCCGGCGACAACGTAAGGGTTGGAGAGATCGAAGGAGATTTCGCCCATGCCCTGGAAGTAGGGATATTTGTCGCCATTGGCGGCAAAGAACTTAAGGTCGTTCGAATAGGCCGCAAACAGCACCAATGCGCCGAGGCCTGCCGAGCCGATGGCATAACCCTTGGTCACGGCCTTGGTGGTGTTGCCGACCGCGTCGAGCGCGTCGGTGGAGTGGCGCACTTCCTTGGGCAGGCCCGCCATTTCGGCGATGCCGCCGGCATTGTCGGTGACCGGGCCGAAGGCGTCGAGCGCCACGATCATGCCGGCGAGGCCGAGCATGGTGGTGACCGCGATCGCCGTGCCGTAGAGGCCGGCGAGCTGGTAGGTCGAGATGATGCCGCCGACGATGACGATGGCCGGCAACGCCGTCGATTCCAGCGAAACCGCGAGGCCCTGGATGACGTTGGTGCCGTGGCCGGTGACCGAAGCCTGGGCGATCGAGTTGACCGGGCGCTTGTTGGTGCCGGTGTAGTACTCGGTGATCACCACGATCAAACCCGTCACCACGAGGCCGATGAGGCCGCAGATGAACAGGTTCTTGCCGGTGATGACGATGCCGGCGACAGTGCCGACCTCGCCCCAGCCGAGCGTTGCCGAAGTGGCGATGGCGAGGCCGACGATCGACAGCAGGCCGGTGACAATGAGCCCCTTGTAGAGGGCGCCCATGATCGAGCCATTGGAGCCGAGCTTGACGAAGAAGGTGCCGACGATCGAGGTCAGGATGCAGGCGCCGCAGATGGCGAGCGGATACAGCATCGCAGTCTGGAGAACGGCGGTCCCGCCAAAGAAGATGGCGCCGAGAACCATGGTGGCGACGACCGTCACCGCATAGGTCTCGAACAGGTCGGCCGCCATGCCGGCGCAGTCACCGACATTGTCGCCGACATTGTCGGCGATGGTGGCCGGGTTGCGCGGATCATCTTCCGGGATGCCGGCTTCGACCTTGCCGACCAGATCGCCGCCCACGTCGGCACCCTTGGTGAAGATGCCGCCGCCGAGGCGGGCAAAGATCGAGATCAGCGAGGCGCCGAAGCCGAGCGAGACCAGCGAGTCGATGACGATGCGGTCATTGGGCTGGAGGCCCATGGGGCCGGTCAGGATCAGGTAGTAGATCGAGACGCCAAGCAATGCCAGGCCCGCCACCAGCATGCCGGTGATGGCGCCCGACTTGAAGGCGATGTCGAGACCGGCGGCGAGGCTGTTGGACGCCGCCTGCGCGGTGCGCACATTGGCACGCACCGAAACATGCATGCCGATGAAGCCGGCGGCGCCCGACAGGACGGCGCCGATCAGGAAGCCGATCGCGGCGGTGATAGAAAGCAGCCACCAGGCGAGCAAAAGCACGACCACGCCGACGATGGCGATGGTGGTGTACTGGCGCGCCAGATAGGCTTGCGCGCCTTCGCGGATGGCGGCGGAGATTTCCTGCATGCGTGCATTGCCCTGATCGGACGCGAGAACCGATCGTGTCGCCCAGATAGCGTAAAGGACAGAAAGCAGACCGCAGGCGATGACGGCGTAAAGTATGGTCATTGCCAAATTTTCCTCGATTGTTGGCCCAAATGAACCCCTCCCTGGGCCGTTGAGACAAAGACCGGAATCCGCGCACGGAATCCACCTCTTCGCATCGGTGTATGCGAAACAGGGCTCGGAACGTCAAGATATTGTTCAGTTTTTGCCCGGCTTTCGCCCAAAAGACAAAGCCGCGACCACAGTGCCCACATGGGCCTTTCATTTAGATCGATTGAAATGACGCACGGGAACCATTGCGACAGGACGGCCAACTCCCAAGGATTATTCCGCCTCGCGGCCCATTCGGCGTGCGGTGTAGCGTTCGACCGCCGACAGACCGTCGTAGATCAGCACGGCAAGGGCCGCCACGATCAGGCCACC
Source organism: Mesorhizobium loti (assembly GCF_013170705.1). NCBI lineage: Bacteria > Pseudomonadati > Pseudomonadota > Alphaproteobacteria > Hyphomicrobiales > Phyllobacteriaceae > Mesorhizobium > Mesorhizobium loti. The sequence continues at coordinate 5,082,305 of NZ_CP033334.1, forward strand.
CTGCAGGATGAAGGCAAGGTTGTTGGACAACAACCCGGCGATGATCACCTCGCCCAGCGTCTTGGCGGCCACGGTCGAGCCGATGGTGGCCGTGGCCAGGCTGATCACCACCGACAGCCTGATGCCGCCCAGGATGATCGGCGCGCTCAGCGGCAGCTCGACCTTGGTGAGCCTTTGCCAGCCGGTCATGCCCGCGCCACGCGCCGCCTCCATGACGTTGGCCGGCAGCGTCGTCAGTCCGGTCAGCGCATTCTCGAAGATCGGCAGCAGGCCATAGAGAAACAGCGCGATCAGCGTCGGCTTCTCGCCAAAGCCGACAGCCGGCACGGCAAGCGCCAGCACCGCCACCGGCGGAAAGGTCTGGCCGATGTTGACCAGGCTGCGCGACAGCGGCAGGAATTCGGCGCCGGCTGGCCTGGTAACGAGGATGGCCAGGGCCACGGCAACGATGGTCGCGGCGACGGTGGCGATCAGCACGGTGCGCAGATGCAGCAGCGTCAACGTCAGCAGGCTGCCTTGATTGTAGATCGCGGGAGCATTGTTTTCGGTCAGCGGCTTGAGCAGTGGCTCGAACCAGCCTGGACTGGTGACAAAGGCCACGAGCAACACCACCAGGGCAAGCCTCAGCAGCAGAGGCAGCCAGGCTTTCATGCCGGCCTCGCCGCGCGCTTGACCAGCCCGTCCACCGTGACGCGGCCGAGCGGTTTGCCGTCGGCGCCTTTCACCGGCAGCGCCGGCCGGCCCGACCACAGGAGTTCGGCCAGCGCATCGCGCTGGCTTGCATCGCCAGGGATCGCCTCGCCATCGGCGGTGCCCTTTTCCACCGCGTCACGCACCCGCCCGAGCGACAACAGCCTGAACGGTCTCTCGCTGGCGCCAACCAGGGTCTCGACAAAGCTGCTGGCCGGCTTTGCCAGGATCTCGGCGGGCTTGGCGTATTGCACGAGCTTGCCGGCATCCATGACAGCGATCTTGTCGCCCAGATGCACGGCCTCTTCCATGTCGTGAGTGACGAGAATGATGGTGGTGCCGAAGCGCTTCTGGATCGCCAGCAGGTCTTCCTGCGCCTTGGTGCGAATGATCGGGTCGAGTGCGCCAAACGGTTCGTCCATCAGAAGCACGTTGGGCTCGGCGGCGAGCGCCCGGGCCACCCCGACACGCTGCTGCTGGCCGCCGGACAATTCGTGCGGGTAGCGCGGCCCGAATGCCTCGGGATCAAGCTGGTAGAGCGTCATCAGTTCGTCGACGCGGGCCTTGATACGGGCCTTGTCCCAGCCGAGCAGCACCGGCACGGTGGCGATGTTCTGCGCCACGGTGCGATGCGGAAACAGGCCATGGCCCTGGATGGCGTAGCCGATGCTGCGTCGCAGTTCGTAGCCGGGCACCGAACGATTGTCGGCGCCGTCGAGCTTGATGATGCCGGCGGTTGGCTCGACCAGCCGGTTGATCATGCGCAGCAACGTCGTCTTGCCGGAGCCGGAGGTGCCGACAATGACACAAACCGTGCGTGGCTCGATGACCATCGACACGTCGTCGACAACGGTGGTCGCATCATAGCGCTTGGTAATGCCTTCGATCTCGATCATGCCGTTTCAACCCTGCGCCTGGTGGCGGTCATTTCGATCACCGCATCGAGGATGATGGCGGCGGCGAAGGCGAGCGCGACCGTCGGCACCGCGCCAAGCAGCACCAGGTCCATCGCCGTCTGACCAACGCCCTGGAAGACGAAAACGCCGAAGCCGCCGCCACCGATAAGCGCGGCGATGGTGGCGAGGCCGATATTCTGCACCAGCACGATGCGGATGCCAGTGAGGATCACCGGAAAGGCCAGCGGAAATTCGACGCCGAACAGGCGCTGGCGGTCCGTCATGCCCATGCCGCGCGCGGCGTCGTTGGCGGCACGCGGCACGCCGGCGAGACCGACAACCGTGTTGGCCACCACCGGCAGCAGCGAATAGAGAAACAGGGCGACGAAGGCAGGTGCGGTGCCTATGCCGCGAATGCCGAGCGCGGCAGCTCCGGGCACATGCGCGGCGACCCAGCCGAGCGGAGCGATCAGCAGGCCAAACAACGCGATCGAAGGAATGGTCTGGATGATGTTGAGCACGTTGAGCACGCCGGCGCGCAGCTTTTCGACGCGGTGGCAGAGGATGCCGAGCGGCAGGCCGACGATCACTGCCGCGGCCAGCGAGCCAAGTGCCAGCGTCACGTGCTTGGAGCCCTCGGCCCAGAAACTGTCGGCACGGTTGGCGTATTCCTTGAGGATGGAAAGGTCGTTCCAGGCCCCCGACACCAGAAGCAGGCCGACCGCCACCGCGGCGGCGGCCAGCACACCGACACGCGCCGATGGCGACAAATTCAGGCGCGTCAGCACGTCGGCCAGCAAGAGCGTGAACGCAAAGATGAGAATCCAGAAACCGGAGGCCGGAGATACTCTGGCAAAGGTGTTGCCGGCCGGCGTCAAGAACGTGCCGGCGACGCCGACAAGCAGCGCGAGCGCGGCAAGCGCGACCACACCGGCGGCAAGGCGCAGCCCAAGCGGTGTCCTGAAAAGTGCTATGAGCGCCGCCACGACCACGATAGCCAAAAGCAATGCCCCGGCGGTTGCCGGCAGCGCCTCGAGAATCGAACGCGCCTGGCCGGGAACGATCCGGTTGGCGCGGAGCGTGGCGAAGGGGGCGAGGAACGCTGCATAGGCGGCGATCGCGGCGATGACCACGCCGAGCTTGTCGAAACGGATTGACACGCCCTCCCCCGTCGGTCGTTCCGGCGCGCCACGCATGCGGCGCGCCGGAATCGCCTACTTCAGAAAGCCGTTCTTCTTCAGGAAGTCCTCGGCGACGCCCTTGACCGGCTCACCGCCGACCTGCACGCGGCCGTTCAGCTCCTGCAGCGTGACGAGGTCGAGCTTGGCGAAGACCGGCTTCAGCAGCGTCTCGATCTCGGGATGTTCCTTGAGCACGGATTCGCGGATGATCGGGGCGGGTTGGTAGACCGGCTGCACGCCCTTGTCGTCCTCAAGCACGACCAGGCCGGACGGCGCGATGCCGCCGTCGGTGCCATAGACCATGGCAGCGTTGGCGCCACTGGTCTGGTTGGCCGCCGCGGCGATAGTCGCCGCCGTGTCGCCGCCCGAGAGCGTGATCAACTGGTCCGGCTTCAGGGTGAAGCTGTAGGTGGTCTGGAAGGCCGGAAGGGCTGCCGCCGAATTGACGAACTCGGAGGACGCCGCCAGCACCACCTTGCCGCCGCCGGCGACGTATTTGCCGAAGTCCGACAGGGTGACGAGCTTGTTTTCGTCCGTCACTTCCTTGCGCAGCGCGATCGCCCAGGTGTTGTTGGCCGGCGCCGGCGACAGCCAGACGATCTTGTTGGCATCATAGTCGAGCTTCTTGGCCGCCTCATAAGCCTTGGCGGCATCCTTCCAGACCGGGTCATCGGCCTTTTCGAAGAAGAAGGCGGCATTTCCGGTGTATTCGGGATAGATGTCGATCTCGCCGGCGGTGATCGCCTTGCGCACCACCGGCGTGCCGCCGAGCTGGATGCGGTCCGTTGTCTTGATGTTGTTGGCGTTGAGCACGAGCTGGATGATGTTGCCGAGTACGCCGCCCTCGGTGTCGATCTTCGAGGACACGACCACCTGGGCACTGGCGGAAGCCGCCGTGATGCCGAGCGCGAGCGCCGCGCCAGCCAGAGCCTTGATTGAAAACATTGTGAAAATCCCTTGCTATGAACCGGAATCGGGTCGCCGCATATGAGCATGGCCCAAACGCGGCGTCGGGGCATACGGTTTCATAAGAGCAGGTATCAGCGCAATAATTTTGTTCTGAAGCGGCGACTTCGACCGAAGCCATCCTGACAGCATCATGTCACCTCAAGTCGAGGCTCAGGCGTCGGATTTGCGCGGGCCCGTCAGTTTCAACGTGCCAAGTGCCAAAAAGCACAGAACGGTGACCGGAAAGATCATCCAGTTGAGCATCTCCCAGCCCCAGGCGTTGTAGACCATGCCCGACAGCAGCGACGCGCAGGCGACGGAGCCGAACAGGGCGAAGTCGTGAAAACCCTGCACCTTGCCCTTTTCCGACGGCCGGTAGCTGGCAGCGACCATGGCGGTGGCGCCGATGAAGCCGAAATTCCAGCCGAGACCGAGCAGGATCAGCGATGTCCAGAATTGCCACAGCGCCAGGCCCGACAAGGCTACCGCAGCGCAGCCGATCAGCAGCAGCAGGCCAATGGCGACGATGCGCTCGGCGCCAAACCGATGGATCAGCGAGCCGGTGAAGAAGCTCGGCGCGAACATCGCCATGACGTGCCAGGAAATGCCCAGCGTCGCATCATTCTCCGACAGGCCACAGCCAACCATGGCCAGTGGCGCGCCGGTCATGACGAAGCTCATCAGCGCATAGCAGCCGACGGCGCAGAACAGTGCGGCGACGAAGCGCGGCCTGGTGACGATTTCGGCCAGGGGTCTGGCATCGCCGCCGGCAACATCAACCTTGCTGGCGGCCTTTGCCGGCAGGCGCAGAAACGACAGGGTAACGGCTCCAACCGCGGCAAGCGGCAGGATAGCGGCGAATGACCCGGCAAACATCACCGGCGCGAACAGTTCACGGGTGAAGATGACGATCTGCGGCCCAAGGATGGCGGTGACGATGCCGCCGGCCAGCACGAAGGAGATGGCGCGCGCCTTGAACTCCGGCGGCGCGTTGTCGGCGGCGGCGAAGCGGAACTGCTGGACGAAGGCACCACCGATGCCGATCACGAGCAGCGCGAACGCGAACAGCCAGAAACTGCCGTGGAAAAGCGCCAGGGTGGCGATCAGGCCGCCAAGCGCGGTGACGACGGTTCCGGTCATGAAGCCGCCGCGCTGGCCCAGCCGGCGGATAATGGCCGCGGCCGGCAAAGCGCCAAGCGCCACGCCAAGGTTGAAGCCGGTGATCGGCGCCGTCGCCAACGACTTGTCGGCGCCGAGCAGGTATTGCCCTGCCAGTGCACCCATGGAGATGGCTATGGGTGCAGCCGAACCGATAATCGCCTGCGAGGCAGCGAGGATCAAAGCGGTGTGCCGCGCGTCCCTGCCCACCTCGACAGTGGTGGCTGTCACGATGCGTCCTTGCCGCGCCCCTCGCCGCGCACCCGGCGTGACACGCGGTCGAGCACGGCATTGACCAGCTTCGGTTCGTCTTCCTCGTAAAAAGCCTTGGCGATGTCGACATATTCCGAAACGATGACCGCCACCGGCACGTCTTCGCGCTTCATCAATTCATAGACGCCGGCGCGCATGATGGCGCGCAGCGTCGAATCGAGCCGAGACAGCGGCCAATCATCGGTCAGCGCCTGGCGGATGATTGGATCGATGGTCTTCTGGTTCTCGACGACGCCGGTCAGGATGGCGCGGAACCATTGCGCATCCGCCTCGCGATAAAGCGCGCCGTCGACTTCCTTGCCAAGCCGGAACGCCTCGTATTCGGCGGTGATCTCGAAGACGCCGCTGCCGGCGACATCCATCTGGTAGAGCGCCTGCACGGCAGCCAGACGGGCGGCACCGCGCTTGTTGGCGTGGCGTATCGCGGGCTGTCCGGGCGAAGCGGGTTCGCTCACGATCGCGCTCCCAATTGTTCCTTGAGGGCGATCATGGTCAGCGCCGCACGCGCGGCAAAGCCGCCCTTGTCGCCCTCCGAGCGCTTGGCCCGCGTCCATGCCTGTGCATCGTTCTCGGTGGTCAGGATGCCGTTGCCGATGCAGACCGAGTCCTGCACGGACAGGTCCATCAGCGCGCGGCTGGATTCGTTGGCGACGATGTCGAAATGATAGGTGTCGCCGCGAATGACGGTGCCGAGCGCAACGAAACCGTCGTAATTCGTGCCGCCTTCCGCCGCACCGTCCAGAGCGAAGGTAATCACTGCGGGAATTTCCAGCGAACCTGGAACGGTGATGACATCGTAGGTCGCGCCCGCTTCATCGAGCGCGCTCGTCGCGCCTTCGAGCAGCGCGTCGGCAAGGTCGTCGTGGAAGCGCGCTTCGACAATCAGCAGATGCGCCTTCGCCTTCGGGCGAATGAAGGCTTTGCCGTGTTGGGATGTGCCTGCCATAAAAATCTCCGGGGGGTTGCCGGTGACTTAGGCCGAAGCCGGATTGATCGCAAGCGGAAGATTGCTGGAGGTGTGTCGGGCTTATCGCCGCTTTGGGGAAGGCGCCGAGATCGGACAGTCCGTACCGAGGCTTTCAGCCCAGTCAACAACGGCTTCGTGATCCACCACACGGCCGGCATCCACATCGGCCGATGCTTCCCACGTGAGGCGCTCTTGCTCTTTGGAATTCCTGCTTTCCATCACAGTCACTTCCTCATTTAAACAGCTCTGCGATATCAGCCATTGGCCGAAACAGCTTCTTAGGCTGATCGGGAAATGACAGAAAGCTTTCTCGTTCGTAAAAGCGGCGTGCGTTCTCATCCTTTGCGTCGACAATGACAGCGAACGAGGCAATCTCGCTGCGGAGCGATCGAAGCAAGGCATCGGCCAGGAGGTATCGACCGTAACCCCTGCCCTGTTGCCGTCGATCGACTGCCAGACGTCCGAGAAGCGTTGCCGGAATGAGCCGATAACGCGGCAGCTTACGGACAGTTTGGACAGGCCATTCGCCGACATCCACCGCAGTCGATGAGAGCGTGTAAAAGCCACCAATAGCTCCATCCGGCATGACCAGTACGAACGGCGCGGCAATGTTTTTGCGGGCCTCTTGTCCGGCCTGCATCCGAAGGTATCGATCGAGTGATTCTACACCGCTTTCAAACAAGGTTCTGTCGTGCTGCGGACCAAGCACTTCAACTCGCAAAGAGGCCTCGGTCGAGCCCGTCACCCTCAGGTGCCAGTGGCGTGGCGATACCGACGCACCGTATCGCGCAGGCGGTCGTTTACTGGTTTCGGATTGACGAGGGCATCCACGAAGGCCTGGCTGTCACGAACGGATAGCTCCAGGCGCTGATGCTCCTCGATGGTCCGGCGGGCAGCCTCCTGAACGCTCGTCAGCACGAAGTCCGTTACCGTGCGGCCCTGGAGCGCCGCAGCGTGCTCGATAAGGTTCTTCTGGTCGGCCGTGACGCGAGTTTCAAGACGTTCGCCACGAACACGGCCACGCGGTGGGTGTGCAGTCATCGTCGTTCTCCTGGCGACAATGTACGGCCAATGGCCGGAAGTTTCAAGGTCGCCATGAGGTACCGGCGCCGTTCAGACCGCTCGCCGCCCCTGCCGAGCGACAAAGACCATGATGTCGTCAAACATGTCTTCGAAGGAGCCGTGAGCGCGTTCGGCTTGGCGAAGTTCGCCAACAAGTTCCAAAACAGAACCCATATCGATCGCACCGCGCGATATGGCCCATTCCTGTGATGGAAATCCTTCGGACATCCGGATCGGAAGAACGGGCGTATTTGAAGCAGACATCCTGCGCAAAACGCCAGTCATCGTGCCACGATATGCTGAGTATCGCGCGGATTTGCTCCCCGACATCGCCGGAAAGCAGATCTTTGTAGGTCTTGGAGCTGTCGAGATATCTGACCGCTTCGTAGACTAGGTTTTCAGTATCTTCGATCAATTGCTGCCTTCGGGACGGCTCGCGGAATATCGACCAAGTGACCGCTACAAGCCCTCTTTCGCCGCCTCCGCCAGTCGCGCCGCGTAGCGCGCCATGGTGTCGATCTCGAGATTGACGCGGTCGCCGACCTTGCGCTCGCCCCAGGTGGTGACGGTCAGCGAATGATGGATCAGCAGCACGTCGAAGCGGGTGCCCTCCACTTTGTTGACGGTGAGCGAGGTGCCGTCGAGTGCGACGGAGCCCTTTGGCGCGATGAACTTCGCCAGGTGGCGCGGCGCCTCCAGCGTGAAGCGCACCGCGTCGCCCTCGTCCTTGCGCTCGACAATCTCGGCAGTACCGTCGACATGGCCCGACACGATGTGGCCGCCGAGTTCGTCGCCGATCTTCAGCGCCCGCTCGAGATTGACCTTGGTGCCGGATTTCCAGCCCGAGGCCGTGGTCAGCCGCAAGGCCTCTTCCCAGGCTTCGACCTCGAACCAGCGCGCGTTCGAGCCATGTTCGGGCAGCGCCGTGACCGTCAGGCAGACGCCGCCGCAGGAGATCGAGGCGCCGATGGCGATGGTTTCGGGATCATAGACGGTATCGATGCGCAGGCCGACGCCTTCGCTGAGCGGCTTGACGGCCGCAACGATGCCGATATCGGTGACAATTCCTGTAAACATCAATGCCGATCCCTAGAGGTCTCTTATCCACTCGGCGTAGGTGTCTTCGCCGAAGCGCATCTCGCGCAATTTGCGAAAGCCTGCCGAGATATGGTCAGCATCGACCGGCGATGCAATGCCGTCCTCGCCAATCGCCTCCGGCCCCTGGAACAAGACGATGCGGTCGACCAGCTCTTCGTCCAGGAATGCCTTGGCGACCTGGGCGCCGCCCTCGACCAGCACGCTTGCCATGCCGAGCGCCCCCAGGTCTTCGAGCAGTTCCGGCAAGGCAACCACGCCGTCATGCGTTTCAGTGCCTATGAAGCGTACGCCGGCGCGTTCCAGCGCGGCGCGGCGCTGCGGATCAGCCTCAAGACAGGCAGCGACATAGAGCGGCACGCGGTCGACACCGGAAACCAGCTTCGAGGCTTCCGGGAGCCGTATCTGGCGATCGAGGATGATGCGCGCCGGCGAACGGTTTTCCAGTCCAGGCAGGCGCACGGTCAGTGCCGGGTCGTCTTCCAGCGCCGTGCCGACGCCGATCAGGATAGCGTCCGACTCCGCGCGCATCAGATAGACGTCGCGGCGAGCGACCTCGCCGGTGATCGCAACCTGGCCGGCGCCTTTCCTGCCGATCTTGCCATCGCTCGAAAGCGCAAGCTTCAGCGTCACTTCCGGGCGTTTTCGCAGGGATCGAATCAAATAGCCCGCCATCTGCTCGGCGGCCTCCGCGGCCAGCACCTTCTCGACCACCTCGATGCCGGCGGCGCGCAGAATGGCGTAGCCCTTGCCGGAGACGCGCGTGTCCGGATCGCTGGCAGCCCCTACGACGCGCGCGATGCCGGCATTGACCAGCGCATTGGCGCAAGGCGGCGTGCGGCCGTGGTGGGCACAGGGTTCCAAAGTGACGTAAGCCGTGGCGCCACGCGCGAGCTCGCCGGCCTCGGCCAGCGCCTCGGTCTCGGCATGCGGACGGCCACCGACGGCGGTGACGCCGGTGCCGACGATCATCGGCCCCTCGCCATCATCGCGCACGATGATCGTTCCGACCGAAGGATTGGTCGAGGTCCTGCCCGCATTCTTGCGAGAAAGCCGCAGGGCCGCGGCCATGAAACGGCGATCAAGGGCCGCTTGTCCGGCCTCGCTCGGTTGCGGTGCTGCCATGCTCAGCCGGCGTCCTCTTCGGTCTTGTCTTCGTCGCCCTTCAGTTCGCCCAGCAACTCGTGGAAATCCTTGGCCTCGCGGAAATTGCGGTAGACCGAGGCAAAGCGCACATAGGCGACGTCGTCGAGCGATTTCAACGCCTCCATGACCAGCCGGCCGACCTCGCCGGAAGCCACTTCCGTCTCGCCGGAGCTTTCGAGCTGGCGCACGATACCGGTCACCGCGCGGTCGATGCGCTCGGGATCGACATTGCGTTTGCGCACCGCGATCTCAACCGAGCGCAGCAGCTTGTCGCGGTCGAACGGTACTTTCCGGCCCGACTTCTTGACCACGACCAGATCGCGCAACTGCACGCGTTCGAAGGTGGTGAAACGGCCGCCGCAATCGGGGCAGACACGCCGCCTGCGGATCGCCGCGCCATCCTCGGCGGGGCGCGAATCCTTCACCTGCGTATCTTCGGACTGGCAATAGGGACAGCGCATGAAAAGCCTTGGGTTCGCGAATCTGGTGAGGCGAAAGATTTAGAGCCTTTCCGGCCGGGATTGAAGCAGTTCCGTTTCTTCAGAGATAGCGAGGCGCGAGGAAGATTGCCAGCGTGGCAACCGGCCAGACGGCGATGCCGCCGGCAACGGCCAGGCGATAGTCGACCTATTGCGGACCCAGCCGTCCAGTCACGGCGCGACGTCCTTGGTCGGGAAGCCGCAGGACGTGCCCAGGTTGCGGTAGGCCTTGGTGAAGCCGTCCATCGGGATACTGGCGAAAGCCTGCTTGCCGAAAGTCACGTCGAGCGAGACAACCTGGCGCATGGCACGCAGCAGCGCGAGACTGGTCTTGGCCTGATTGTCGACCGTCCAGCTCGGGCGGCCGATGACGGCATCGTTGGAATAGACCGTCGCCGAAACCTTGACGCCGGGGTCGCCAAACGTCGCCGCGATCTTCTTGCCGGTCGGCAGCTGCTTGTTGTCGACAGTGAGCATGATGGCCGGAAAGGCATCGGGCGGCAGCGCATCGCCGGTCGAGATCGACAAGGTCAGCGTGCCCGAATTGCCGTTCGCATCGAAGAACGCCGTCGAAGCCGCACAGGTCTTGCTCGCATCCTGGCCGGTGTCGAGCACATCGACGATGGTCGTCCATTTGCCGAAAGTGTTGGTAACCGGCGTCTCCGGGGCGGGCTGTGTCTGCGCCAGGGCGGATCCGCAAAGGGCCAGCCAGCTGACAACGCCGAGCGGGGCGAGACGAAAATTGCGCATCATCAGGTCTCCAGTTCCATGCGTCACCCGATCAGGGGTGACGCACCGCCGGCGAATAAGAGATGACGCTTCGCGCCGGGTCAATCGAGATAGAGACGATCAACCGAGATAAGGATAGAGCGGAAAACGATCGGTCAGCGCCACGACCTTGGCCTTGACCGCCGCCTCGACCGCGGCATTGCCCTCGTCGGAATTGGCGACCTTGAGACCATCAAGCACTTCGGCGATCAGCTTGCCGATCTCGCGGAATTCGGCCTGGCCAAAGCCGCGCGTCGTGCCGGCAGGGGTGCCGAGGCGCACGCCCGAGGTGACGAAGGGCTTTTCCGGATCGAAGGGAATACCGTTCTTGTTGCAGGTGATGTTGGCGCGGCCAAGAGCTGCCTCGGCGCGCTTGCCCGTGGCGTTCTTGGGGCGCAAATCGACCAGCATCAGATGGTTGTCGGTACCACCGGAAACGATGTCGAGACCGGTCTCCTTGAGGCTCGAAGCCAGCGCCTTGGCATTGGCGGCCACGCTCTCGGCATAGACCTTGAAGCTCGGCTTCAGCGCCTCGCCGAAGGCCACCGCCTTGGCGGCGATGACATGCATCAGCGGGCCGCCCTGCAGGCCGGGGAACACCGCCGAGTTCATCTTCTTGGCAATGTCCTCGTCGTTGCACAGGATCATGCCGCCGCGCGGGCCGCGCAGCGACTTGTGCGTGGTGGTCGTCACCACATGCGCGTGCGGCAGCGGCGACGGGTGCACGCCGCCGGCGACGAGGCCGGCAATGTGCGCCATGTCGACCATCAGATAAGCGCCAACCGCGTCAGCGATCTCGCGGAAACGCTTCCAGTCCCAGATGCGCGAATAGGCGGTGCCGCCGGCCAGGATCAGCTTCGGCTTGGTCTCATGCGCGGTCTTCTCGATCGCGTCCATGTCGAGCAGATGGTCGTCCTTGCGCACGCCATAGGAGACGACCTTGAACCATTTGCCGCTCATGTTCACAGGCGAGCCATGGGTAAGATGGCCACCGGAATTGAGATCAAGGCCCATGAAGGTGTCGCCGGGCTGCAGCAGCGCCAGGAATACCGCCTGGTTCATCTGGCTGCCGGAATTCGGCTGGACGTTGGCGAAATTGCATCCGAACAGCTTCTTCGCCCGCTCGATGGCCAGTTCCTCGGCCACGTCGACGAACTGGCAGCCGCCGTAATAGCGCTTACCCGGATAGCCTTCGGCATATTTGTTGGTCATGATCGACCCTTGCGCCTCGAGCACCGCGCGCGAGACGATGTTTTCCGAAGCGATCAGTTCGATCTCGTGGCGCTGTCGACCGAGTTCGTTGCGGATGGCGCCGAAAATCTCCGGATCGGCGTCTTCCAGCGTGGTTTCGAAGAAGGATTCGAATTTATTCGACGCTGCCGCTGCTGTTGCCATAGCCTGAAATCCTCGGTTCGGGGGCAATTTGTTTATGCATACCGTTGCCCCAAAACCGCTGCGCACTTTTGGGCGACACGCATTGCCGCGCCATTAACACAGTTGTTTTCGACCCGCCACGTTTGCGGCGCGAAATTTGCTGGCCGGTTTGCGGCAGAGGTTGCAAATCCATGTCCCTTGGGCATTGCGGGCCTTATTTTCGTGCCTGCCTGCCGTCCAGAAGAGCTTCGGTGAGCGTGATCTCGGTGAACAACGCCCGCGCCGTGTGGTCGTTGATCTCGCCGCGGCGTAGCATGGCGCGCAAGGCGTCACGCTCGGCGGCGATGCCGGCCAGCCTCAGGTCGATCTCCAGCCTCCCCGCCTCGCGCATCTCTGCGCGCGCTTCATCGGCCTCGTCGGCCGCCGCGATGCGCCGCCGGTAGGCAGCGACAATCCCATTGGCGGCGGCGAGCCTGACGCCGGGCACATCGCCCTCCTCGTCGTCGGTCTGCGCGATGCTTTCAAGGTGGGCGATCGCGGCCTTTGCCGCGCCGACACGCGCCATGCGTTCCTCGGCGGCGCCTGCGTCTTCACCCGGTTCGACCAGTCCGCGCGCGATGACGGGCAAGGCCAGGCTGGCGATCGCCAGGGAGCAGATGATGACGCCGGCGGCGAGAAAGATGACAAGGTCCCGCGCGGGAAACGGCGAGCCGTCCTGCAGGGCCAGCGGCAGCGACAATATGCCGGCCAGCGTTATGGCGCCACGCACGCCGGCCACCGATCCGGCGAGCCGCACGCGCAGGCCGAATGGCTCGGCCCTGCGTTTGCCAAGCCGGGCCGCAAGCCCCGCCATGATGTCGCCGATCCAGATCCAGACGAAACGGAGCGCGATCAGGCACAAGGTCAGCGCCATCACGGTCAGCACCGGCTGAATGAGCGGATAGTTGCCGGTGAGCTCCGGTGGCACCTTGCGGATGATTTCGGGGAGCTGCAGGCCGAGCACGATGAACAGCGCGCCGTTGAAGACGAAGGAAAATGTCGTCCAGAGCGAGATCGTCTGCACGCGCGCCGAAACGCCAAGAAAGCGGAATATGCCGGTGCTCCCGGTCAAAAGGCCGGCGGTCACCGCGGCCAGGATACCCGAAGCCTCGAAGTGCTCGGCGGCCAGATAGGCGACGAAGGGAAGCAGGATGGTGATCAGCACCTGCGCCTCGGGCGGCACGTCGCCGATGCGGTTCAGGAGTTGCAGCGCCTTGGCGGCGACGAACAATGCCGCCACGCCGGCCAGGATGCCGACCACCACGGCGTAGAGGAAACTCAGCGAGGCGTCAGCGAAGGAAAAACTGCCGGTCAATGCCGCCGCGACGGCAAAGCGGAACATGACCAGGCCCGACGCATCGTTGAGCAGCGACTCGCCTTCCAGAATGTGCATCAGCCGCGCCGGGACCACGCTTCTGTCGACGATCGAGGAGACTGCCACCGCGTCGGTCGGTGACAGGACCGCCGCGAGCGCGAAGGCAACGACCAGCGGAATGCTCGGCACCAGCCAGTGCAAGGCATAGCCGAAGCCGACAATGGTGAAGAAGACGAGGCCGATGGCAAGGTCGAGGATGGGTCCGCGCAATGCCATCAGGTCGCGCTTGGGCGCGCCAAAAGCGTCACTGAACAGCAGCGGTGGAATGAACACCAGCAGGAACAGTTCAGGATCGATCTCGATATGGATGCCGCGCACCGGCCATGCGAGCGCGGCGCCCATCGCAATCTGCAGGATCGGCAGCGGCACCCGCACCAGCCGCACCAGCGCGCCGGAAACGGCGACGAAGACGAGCACGACGAGGACAAGGATGGCGGCTTGCATGGTGCGATTCCGGCTGTGTCGCGAACCATGCGCAATCGTCGACCCCGCGTCCAGACAGCGCCGGCGCGGCGACGGCCGGGCTGAGTTCATGGCGTGGGCGAGCCGACCGCATGGGCAAGCATGCCGCCAATGTCGAAAAAAAGGCCGGCACCTGGCGTCAACGCGAGGTTGCCTAGGGGCACCAGCTGGCCGGCCGCACGCCAGCCCCCGCGGACGTTCCCGCCAAACAAAAAAGGCCGCCTGATGGCGGCCTTTCGTTATGAATATCAAAGCCTTATAGCGAAGATGTAATCTGCAGCTCGCTGGCGCCGTCCAGCGCGTAGACGTCGTCGCGGAACTGGACCACGCCAGGTCCCGTCGACCAGGCCGAGAGATAGAGGAAGTGCACCGGCACCGGGTTGGTGACCTGGATCGGCGTGTTCTGGCCGGTCTTGATCGCCGCCTCGAAATGCTGACGGTCCCAGCCGGGCGTGTCGCGCAGGATCCAGGTTACGAGATCGCGCACGTTCTGGACGCGCACGCAGCCCGAGGAGTCGAAGCGCATCATTTTGCCGAACAGGCTCTGCTGGGGCGTGTCGTGCATGTAGACGCCGTCCGGGCTCGGGAAATTGATCTTGACCGAAGCCATGGCGTTTTCCGAACCGGGATCCTGGCGGAACCGGTATTTGGCAGCATCATCGGTCGACCAGTCGACGTTCATCGGATCGACTTCGCTGCCGTCCGGCGCGAACAGGCGGATATGGCTGTTCTTCAAATAGTCGGGATCCTTCCGCATCAGCGGAATGATGTCCTTGCGCACGATCGAGACCGGCGCGTTCCAGTACGGGTTGACGATGATCTCGTTGATCTTGGAATTGACGATCGGCGTCTGGCGATCGATCTTGCCGACGATTGCCGTGTGGCGAAGCACGACGCGGTCGTTCTCGACCGCTTCGACCTGGGCCGCCGGAATGTCGACCAGCACATAGCGGCTGCCCAGCGTGCCGGCCTTCTCCTTCAGCCGCTGCAGATTGGTTTGCAGCTGGCCAAGCCGGACCTGCGCCGAAACGTTCATCGCCGCATAGGTGTATTTGCCCATCGAGCCGTCAGCGGGCAGGCCGTGGCGCAGCTGGAAGCGCTTCACCGCCGAGTCGACATAGGAATCGAAGGCCGTCGAGATGCCGGCGCTCTGCGAAAGGTCGCCAGCGACCATGAGCCGCTTGCGCAGCGGCACGACATCGGGATCATCGACGCCGAGTTGCAGCTTCTTGGTCGCGGAGACCTCTACCCAGCCACCCTGCCCGACAATGTTCTGATACTGCGCGACCGCCTGCTCCGTGAACGCAACCGTCTGAGGGCTGAAGATCGGCAGCGTCGACGCCACCTTGCCGCCTTCGCTGGCACGGGCGTCGAATTGGTCGTCCCAATTGCCGCGGGCCGAGGATTTCAGGATATCTCCGATCACATCCTGCGCGCTCGCGCGGCCGGCCACCATGGCGGCGGCGAGCAACGAGGCTCCGGAAAGGAAGAAGCGGCGGCTGGTTCTCATGGACGTTCCAGACATAGGTAGCGGTTCGATCACTTGCTGCGTCGATCATCGGGCGATCTCGCCCGCACTCTAAAATTGGCAATCTTAACAATTAGCCAACCATGGCCCGTATCACGTTGGCGAGAAACGCGCGAGGCGCGATACGGTTGCGGGTGGACGCATGGTCTTCACGACAGCATCACTGCCACCCTCGGTTCCACTGGAATATGGCGGCAACGTGGCCTTGCGCCCAAATCGGCCGGGCCGGCGCTCCGAAAAGAAAGGGACCGGTGCTTTTCGGCACCGGCCTTGACTGAAGGTCGCTATTTCGGCCGCGCTTCTGTGGCGCGGGCCAGATCCGACGCGGCGCCTTACATCCGGTAGGCGATGGTGTCGTTCCAGAAGCGGTCGAGCCGCTGCAAAGCGCGGTTCATCTGCTTGAACTCGTCGGTGTTGATGCCGCCGACCTGCTCGATCGAGCCGACATGGCGCTCATAGAGACCGGCGACGACGTCAGCCACCTCGTTGCCCTTCGGAGTCAGCGAGACGCGGACCGAACGGCGGTCGATGCGCGAACGCTGGTGGTTGATGAAGCCGAGATCGACCAGCTTCTTCAGATTGTAGGACACGTTCGAGCCGAGATAGTAGCCACGCGAGCGCAGCTCTCCGGCGGTCAGCTCGGAATTGCCGATGTTGAACAGCAGCAGCGCCTGGATGGCATTGATGTCAGAACGGCCGTTGCGGTCGAATTCGTCCTTGATCACGTCAAGCAGACGGCGGTGCAGCCGCTCGACGAGCTGCAGCGATTCCATGTAAAGCGAACGGATAGCCTCGCGGCGATCGTCGGAAACGTTGGCGGTCTTCGCCGCCGGACGCGAATTGATCATTGTCTTTGCCTCTCGTTTGTCGCCCTGGTGATTTTTTGTTTTTCACCTTGATCGCGACACTATCGAATACTCATAAAATTCGACTTAAACGCTAGGGCTAACAAGAGCTTACCGGTAACAGGTTTCGAAAGAGGCTTAACGAACGGTCACCCGAGCAAGGATAATTAACCTAAAGGCTTAGGCAATAATCGCGAGGCCGGATCGCGGGGGCCGCGAAGTCGTCAACGGCGGCAAGAGCTTAGTGCCGCGCGGGGCGTTTCTGCAGGTAGATGACGACGCGAAAGACGATGTAGAGCAGCGCCACCGCCGCATGCGAGACGACGATCAGCAGCCGATGGCCGAAAAGCTCGGGAAAGCCGGCATACATGACGGTTTCGGTGACGGCGCAGATGAACCAGATCACCGGCCCCCAGGAGGCCAGCATCCAAAGCCCCGCCGCGGCGAAGGGGAAGAACACGGCGAGCATCACCGCCGCCACCTGCCAGTGCACCGGCATCAGGTCAAAGCGCCAGAGCGATCCAGGGTAAAAGCCGATCAGCTTGATCCAGTACAGGATGCCGAACAGCAGGCAGTAGCCGGCGATGACGCGCTGGAACCAGGCGAAGATGACCTCGACCGTCGAGGGCTGGAGCACGACGCGTCGCGACGTCACCTCGCTCATAGCGGGAGTTCCCGTTCGCCGAGCGGGGCGAAATAGGCCTCGACATCCGCCTCGCCGACCGCATCGAGGGTTGCCGGCCGCCATTGCGGCTTCGACCCCTTGTCGATGATGGCGGCGCGGATGCCTTCGTAGAAATCGTGGCCGGCAAGCATGCGGTTGAGGATGCGAAATTCCATCTTCATGCACTCGTCCATCGACAGCGTCTGCCCGGCGCTGATCTGCCGCCAGGCGACGCGAAGGCTGGTCGGAGAGCGCATGCGGATCGTCGCCAGCGTCTTGGCCGCGAATTCATCGGTGCCCGACGCGCGATCCAAGCTGTCGAGAACATCCTGAAGAGACGGCTGGTTGAAATGGCGCGATATCGCTTCGAGCGTCGGCCTGTCGGTCTCCCGCTTTGCCTGGACAAAGAAACCGCGCAGCACCGATTCCGGATCACCGGTCAGCACCAGCCGATCGAGGATGCTGGCCTGGTCTTCGGCCTTGATCGTGTGGGTGGCGAGCCCCGACCACAGCGCGTCGCCATAGCGGATGCGGTTGCCGGTCAAGGCCAGATACATGCCGAAGGAACCGCCAAGGTCGGGCAGAAGATGGCTGGCGCCGACATCCGGGAAAAAGCCGATGCCGACCTCCGGCATGGCGAACTGGGCATTTTCGGTCATCACCCGGTGCGAACCGTGAAAGGAGATGCCGACTCCGCCGCCCATGACGATGCCGTCGATGAGGGCGACATAGGGTTTCTTGAAGCTGTTGATGCGGGCGTTCAGCCGATACTCGTCGGCGAAGAACTCGACCGGCGGATTTCCCGCCCGGCCGGACTCGTAGATATGCAGGATGTCGCCACCTGCCGAAAACGCCCTGCCCTCGGCCCTGACGAGGACGACGTCCACGCCATCATCGCGCTCCCAGGCATGCAAGGCCTTGCCCAGCGCCTTGACCATGCGATGGGTGACGGCGTTGAGCGCCTGCGGTCGCGTCAGCGTCACGACACCGGCCCTGCCCAACCGTTCGAAGCGAATTTCGTCGCCTCCACCAAAATCCATCGCCAGAGAATCCTTCCCCCGCGCCTGCGGGACTGAAGTGCTAAAGGCGGCGCATGGGTGCGTCAATGGCGGCGGCCTCTCCACCACAGGCTTGGCGGCCGGCGGCGAGCAATGCTACGAAGATGGCTGCCGTTGCAAGCGACGCGCCGATACCGCGCGCGCAAGCGGATTCGGGGACAGTTGGCCATGTCCGGATTTCTTCGTCCAGCGCTGTTGACGATCGGGCTTATTATGATCGCGAGCCTTGCACCGCGCCCCGCGTCCGCCGTCACGATCGACGATCTCTACCAGTCACGGACCATCGTCACCGGCCAGGGCGAAGAGAACCGCCAGATAGGCTTCAGGGACTGCCTGGACCGGGTCCTGGTCAGGGTTTCAGGCGACCAACGGCTGCCAAAAAAGCCGGAAATGCTGGCGCTACGCGACAAGGCCGGCGATTTCATCGACACCTTCCGCTACCATGACCGGCTGGAAGGCATTCCGATACATGACGAGCAAGGCACGCATGACCGGCCGCATGATCTGATTTGTCTCTACAAGCCCGCCACGGTCGACAAGCTGCTCGAACAGCTCGGCAGCAGGCCCTGGCTTGGCGAGCGGCCGACGCTTACCGTCTTTCTCACCGTCGAACAGGGCGCTCGGCATTTTTTGCTAGGCGCCGACGAGGAGCGTGGCGAGACGATGCGCGCATCTTTCGCCAATGCCACCGATCCGTTGTTGATGCATGTCGTATTTCCCAACGCGGCGCAGTTGGCCGAGCTGGACGGAAAAGGGCTGCGCATCGACGACATGGCAAGGCTGGATCTGCTGGCCAAACAGGCCGGTGGCGCGCAAGCGCTCGCCGGCAGCATCGTATGGAGCGACAAGGAGCTCGGCTGGATCGCCGATTGGCGACTGGCCGGTCACGGCAAGACCTATCGCTGGCAGGTCCGCGGCGTCAGCTTCGACGAGGCGTTCCGGGCGGCAATAGGGGGTGCCGCGCAGATTCTTTCCGGCAATGGAAAGCCCTGACCGGATAGGCATGGCGGGACGGTACCTCCCCTTCTGCCGGCCTGGCACAATCGTGTCGCATTGGTCAGCGACAAGGGCTCGTGGTAAAAGCCGCCGAAACGAGAGTTTTGGCCATGAACAAATTCACCCCGACCAAGCCAGCCGGCGCGCGCAGCGTCGATGACATCACCGGCAGCCGCCGCCTGCGCCGCATGCGCAAGGCCGACTGGTCGCGCCGCCTGGTGCAGGAGAACCGGCTTACGGTCGACGACCTGATCTGGCCGATCTTCGTTGTCGAGGGCAAGGATGTACGCGAGCCGATCGCGGCCATGCCAGGCGTCTTCCGCCTGTCGGTCGACCTTGCCGTCAAGGAGGCCGAACGGGCGGCAAAGCTCGGCATTCCGGCTCTCGCCACGTTCCCCAATGTCGAGCTCGGCTTGCGCGACCAGACCGGCTCGCACATCCTCGACCCGGAAAACATCATCAATCGCGCCAGCCGCGCGATAAAGGACGCGGTGCCAGCAATCGGCATCATCACCGACGCCGCGCTCGATCCGTTCACCAGCCATGGCCATGACGGCATCCTGCGCGACGGCATCATCGTCAACGACGAGACGGTCGAGCAGGTCGCTGCTGCGGCCGTCATCCAAGCGGCCGCCGGCGCGGACATCATCGCGCCTTCCGACATGATGGACGGCCGCATCGGCGCCATCCGTGACGCGCTCGACGCCAACGGTTTCCAGGACGTGGCGATCATGTCCTACGCGACGAAGTTCGCCTCGGCCTTCTACGGCCCCTATCGCGAGGCGGTCGGCACCGCCGGGCTGCTCAAGGGCGACAAGAAGACCTATTACATCGACCACGCAAATTCCGACGAGGCGGTGCGCGAGGCCGAGCAGGACATCGCCGAGGGCGCCGACATGCTGATGGTCAAACCAGGCCTGCCCTATCTCGACATCATCCGCCGGCTGAAGGACGAATTCCAGATGCCGACCTTCGCCTACCAGGTGTCGGGCGAATATTCGATGATCAAGGCCGCCGGCGCCAATGGCTGGATAGACGGCGAGAAGGCGATGCTGGAATCGCTGCTCGCCTTCAAGCGCGCCGGCTGCGACGGCATCCTCACCTATTTCGCACCGGAAGTGGCTGAGATGCTTAAGGGGTAGCTCGCACCAAACCTGAACGAGAAAGCCGCCGAAGCCCAGCGATGTGGCGTATCAGCGCCGTTATCTTTTGTTTTGAACGATCTTTCCCAGCTGGCTGTCAGGAGCCTTCTGTAGCCCGTTGCGCATTCACACGAAACCAATTGCTTTTTGCAAGCAGTTAGGTTAAACGGCCACTGATTGCAAATTACATGCGGTTCAGGAGGCAATGGTGTCAAAACTTCGTGTCAATGCTTTCACCCTGTCGCTCGACGGTCATGGCGCAGGGCCTGGCCAGACCCTCGAACATCCGCTCGGCGTGGGAGGCGAGAACCTGCACAAATGGATGGTCGGCACCCGCACCTTCCGCACGATGGTGCTCGGACAAGATGGCGGGACCACCGATACCAACGAGACGTTCGCGGCGCGCAGTTTCGAAAATGTCGGCGCCTGGATCCTCGGCCGCAACATGTTCGGGCCGATCCGCGGAGAATGGCCCGACGACAAGTGGAAGGGCTGGTGGGGCGACAACCCGCCCTACCATGTGCCGGTTTTCGTGCTGACGCACCACAAGCGGGCACCCATCACCATGGAAGGCGGCACGACCTTCCACTTCATCACCGACGGCATCCATTCGGCGCTCGAGCAGGCAAGGTCGGCGGCCGGCGACAAGGACGTGCGGGTGGGCGGCGGTGTCGATACCATCCGCCAGTACCTGCAGGAAAAGCTGATCGACGAGATGCACCTGGCGGTGGCGCCCGTGCTGCTTGGCAGGGGCGAGAACCTCTTTGCCGGCCTGGATATGTTGAAGCTAGGCTATCGATGCACCGAGCAGGTTGCGACGACACTTGCCACGCACGTGACGATCGGGCGGGCGTGACTACAGCTCTTTCTCCCCGTCACTATACGGGGAGAAATGCCCGGCAGGGCAAATGAGGGGCGTCGCTGACATTTGGAGACTAGCGGCAAGCTACCAATGGCATTGGGGCTCAATCGCCAACGCCGGCGCAGCCCCTCATCCGCCCCTCGGGCGCCTTCTCCCCGTGAACGGGGAGAAGGACAAGGTGCTCAATACTTCTCCGGCACGTAGAGTTCGCGCGGCAATGTCTGGCGCTCGTATTCGGGATTGAAGACACGCTCGGGCAGCGTGATCTCCTCGTGCGGCACCTCTTCGTAAGGCATCTGCTTGAGCAGATGGTCGATGCAGTTCAGCCGCGCGCGCTTCTTGTCGTTGCCCTCGACGATGAACCAGGGCGCCTCCGGAATGTTGGTGCGGGCGAAGGTTTCCTCCTTGGCCTTGGTGTACTGCTCCCAGCGTACGCGCGATTGCAGATCCATCGGCGACAGCTTCCATTGCTTCATCGGATCGTGGATGCGCATCAGGAAGCGCATCTGCTGCTCCTCGTCGGTGATCGAGAACCAGTACTTGACCACGGTGATGCCTGAACGCACCAGCATGCGCTCGAACTCCGGCACGTCGTGGAAGAACTCCTCGACCTGCTCCTGCGAGGCAAAGCCCATCACTCGTTCGACGCCGGAGCGATTGTACCAGGAGCGGTCGAACAGCACGATCTCACCGCCAGCCGGCAGATGCGGGACATAGCGCTGGAAATACCATTGCGACTTCTCGCGTTCGGTCGGCGCCGGAAGTGCCACGACGCGGCAGATGCGCGGATTGAGCCGCTGCGTGATGCGCTTGATGACGCCGCCCTTGCCGGCAGAGTCACGGCCCTCGAAAATCACCACCAGCTTCTTCTTGTGATAAGCGACCCAGGACTGCAGCTTGATCAATTCGGACTGCAAGGTGATCAGGTCGCGAAAATACTGCATGCGATCGATCGAAGGCGGATGCGAGTTCTTGTAGATCTTGGCGATCTCCATCGACAGCGCCGGCTCCGACATTTCAAGCTCATAGTCTTCGTCGAGCGTGTCGGCGAGCTCGGCTTCAAGCCAATCCTTGGCGGGAGAATTCTGTCTCAGCTCGGTCATATCGGTCGCTCCGCTAGCAAGCCCTGTCGGTTCATGTCCGGCACCCAAACTGCAGGCCCGTGGCCTGCAATGGAAACACCTTAGCCGAATTCAATATAGGCCGGCGGTGACGGTTTTATTGCAGTTCGGGGCGCGACCGCGGCCGTTGAAAGCTCCGCCATGCGTGATCGATCCACCATCTTTGCATGACGACAAGCCGGGCAAATTGTCCTACAAATCCCCGGTCGCATTCCGGGCTGCCCTTCGCGGCACCCCAATTCAACACAATCGCGAGGACTGACATGGAATACCGCACCCTTGGCCGTTCCGGCCTGAAGGTTTCGACATTGACTTTGGGCACCATGACGTTCGGCGGCACCGGGCCCTTCGCCGCGGTGGGCAACAGCGATCTTACCGAAGCCAAGCGGATGATCGACATGTGCATCGACGCCGGCATCAACCTCATCGACACCGCCAATGTCTATTCAAACGGGCTGTCGGAGGAGATCATCGGCGAGGCACTCGGCGGCAAGCGCAAGAACGACGTGCTGATCGCGTCCAAGGCGCGCATGCGGATCGGCGGCGGTCCGAACGACGAAGGCCTGTCGCGCCACCATCTGATCCGTGAATGCGAAAAGAGCCTGAAGCGGCTGAAGACCGACGTCATCGACATCTATTTCGTCCACCAGTGGGATGGTCTTACCCCGGTCGAGGAAACGGTGGCCGCGCTCGACACCTTGGTCGGCCAAGGCAAGGTGCGCTATATCGGCTGCTCCAACTGGTCCGGCTGGCAGGTGATGAAGGCGCTCTCCATCAGCGACAGCCGTCACCAGCAACGCTTCGTCACCCAGCAGATCCACTATACGCTGGAAGCACGCGAGGCCGAATATGAACTGCTGCCGATCTCGGTCGACCAGGGACTGGGCGTGCTGGTCTGGAGCCCGCTCGCCGGCGGCTTGCTGTCCGGCAAATACCGCCGCGACAGCCCGACCGCGCGCCAGCTCGCGGGCTGGTCCGAGCCGCCGATCCGGGACGAGGATCGGCTCTGGCGGATCGTGGATGTGCTGGTGGAGATCGGCAAGGCTCGCGGCGTCTCGGCGGCGCAGGTGGCACTTGCGTGGCTGCTCGGCCGCCCCGCCGTCTCCTCGCTGGTGATCGGCGCCCGCAACGATACCCAACTCAAGGACAATCTCGCCGCGGCAGCCCTGGAGCTCAACGCCGAAGAACGCCAGCGCCTCGACGCGGTCAGCCGCCCGCCCCTGCTCTACCCCTACTGGCACCAGCAATTGACGGCAAAGGATCGCTTCGGCCCCGCCGATATGGTTCTTGACCGCAGCGTCATCTGACTCTCCGGCCGAAGCGCGCTAGCCCTCGATGAAGTGCCAGAGTTGGCGATCGGGCTCGATCTGGCCGCTGAGCACGAAATATTTATAGAGCACGAGCAGGGAGACAGCCTGCTCGTCCCGCTCATTGGAGAATGTCCGGCAGTAGGCATTGGCCGCGGCAACAATACGCTCGGCCTGCGCCGGATGCCGTTCGAAATAGCGAACCTTTTCGCCAAGGTCGGCGAAATCCGGATCGAGCGGCACATAGTGGACGTTGGCTTCGAGCCGGCTCTCCGCGAACCACGTCTCGTAGGTCGGCGGCGGCATCAGGCACAGCGAGTTCGAATTCATGATCCATTTGAGGTTGGTCGCCACGTCATTGCCCTCGAGCGAGACGATATAGCGGTAGCGCAAGTGTTGGCGGATGCTGAGAAAGGGCTTGCTGTACTCGGCCGGCGCACTTCGCTTGTGTGAACCTACGTCGCAGAATGGCAGGTCACGCGCCGCGTCCAGGAACCGCGTCCTGATCGGATTGTTGAGATCGCCGCGCCAGATCACGACCGGCAGCTTGTCGGCGAAGGCGACTGCGTCGGCGGGCATGTAGAAGTGGCGGAACTTGTTGAACTTCAGAATGACCGCATTGCCATTGTCCGTATGGATCGGCCGGTCCTTGACGAGCGTCGGCACCTTCGGCACCCCGATGACGTCGCCGAACTCCACGTCGAGAAGCAATGACGGGTCGAAATAGCGGGCAAACTCCTTCAGGTCGTAATAGTACATGCTCGGCTCGAACGGCATCTTGTCGATGCGCACCGCATCCGGGCCAGGCACAAAGGCGTCCTGCAGCTTGTTGTAGTCATTCAACCGCCGGCGCACGGCCTCGTCCGAAAGCCTGGCCTGCTCCAGGCGGTCCGCCAGCCGTCGTCGGAAGAGTGCCTGTGGCGCGATATCGCGCATGACGTTTCGCGCGTAATAGAAAACCTTCTGCGTCGTTCTTTTTATGCCGGCCATGGTTCACGTTGATCAGGACAAACGCGACCAAAACACACGACAGCCGAGTTTGTTCCCGCGTCACGCCTGCGCGTCGTTGTGCCAGGCATTTACTGGCGCGGCGGTCGTCCAGCGCGTGCCTCCCGGCTTCGATGGAAGGGCCTGGGCAACTAGCCCGTTATGCAGCGCCAGACCTCGGCATCCGGCTTGATCTGGCCGCTGAGCACAAAATATTTGTACAGCACCAGCAGGGAGATCGCCTGTTCGGTCTGTTCGTGCCCAAAGGTCCGGCAATAGGCGTTCGCAGCCGCGGTGATACGCTCCGCCTTCTCCGGGTTGCGTTCGAAATAGGCCACATGTTCGGCAAGGTCCGAGAAATCAGCTTCGAGCGGCACATAGTGGACATTGGGCTCGAGCTGTCGCTCGGCGAACCATGTCTCGTATGTCGGCGGCGGCATCAGGCAGAGCGACTTCGAGCTCAAGATCCATTTGAGGTTGGTCGCGACATCATTGCCCTCAAGCGAGACGATGTAGCGGTAGCGCTGGTGCTGGCTGATGCTGAGAAACGGCTTGGCGTATTCGGCCGGAGCGTTCGGCTTGTGCGAGCCGGCATCGCAGAACGGCAGGTCGCGCACCGCCTTCAGAAATCTCGTCCTGATCGGATTGTTGAGATCGCCGCGCCAGACCACGACAGGCAGCTTGTCGGCGAACGAGATGGCGTCAGCCGGCATCTGGAAGTGACGAAACTTGTCGAGCTTCATGATGACCGCGTTCTTGTCGTCATCGCGGATCGGCCGGTCCTTCACGATCGTCGGCACCTTCGGCACATTCCTGACGTCGCCGAATTCGAGATCGATCAGCAATCCGGGGTCGAAGTAGCGGGCGAACTCCTTCAGGTCGTAATAATACATGGTCGGCGTGAAGGGCAGTTTGCTGATGCGCATGGCATTGGCGCTTGGGGCGAAGCCATCCTGCAGCTTGTTGTAGTAATTCACCCGCCGGCGCGCCGTCTCGTCGGAAAGCCTGGCCTTTTCGAGGCGGACGGCCAGTCTGCGGCGAAACAAGGCTTGTGGAATGACATCGCGCGCGACGTTTCGCGCATAATAGAAAACCTTTGCCGACGTCCGCGCAATTGTGGCCATGGTTCACTTGATCAAAACAAACGAGCGGCTCTCAATACGCTGGCGCCCCGCGTTTTCTACATCATTACGGCGCCCGTCTGGCAAGCCCCCCTGCGGATCCGCGACGCCGCGCCCGCGCAGAGCCGCTTCAGCTGTTGTGTTTGACGGCTAATGCTCCTAGGCAGGGTCAGAGCCGCAAGGCAGGTCAAAAGGAACCGATATGGCGCGAGCACCAAACTACGATCAGGAACGCAAGGAACGTGACCGGCAGAAGGCGGCGAAGAAGGCCGAAAAGCTGGCGGCCAAGGTTGCCGCGCGGGAACGTTCAAAACCCGAGACCGAGATCGAAAACGAAACAGCGGAATGACGGCAAAAGGCCCGCATATGCGGGCCTTGCCTCAATCCAGCTCGCCGCCCTGTGTCAGGCGGGCGCCTTGTCGCTGATAAAAACGTCCACTTCCCGCGCCGCGGCGATAAAGGCGCGCCTGGCATTCATGGCCGGCTTGTCGCCGGCCAGCGCATCGTGGCAAGCCTGCAGCGCCGCGCGATGCTTGGGACTGCGCTTGCCGGGCCAGCTGTTGAGGAGGTAATCGGAAGCCTCGCGGGCCGTGCGCAAGAGCTGAGTGCTTCCCGCCGTGACGGACTTGACGGTCACGGGTGTTTCAAATCGGTTGTTTTCCATCGCCGCTCTTACGCCATCGGCGCCCGTGAAGCGAGGCCGAAAGTGCGCTTCGCGTGCGGACGCCGCTTTTGCCCGGCAGCGCCCTGCCCGTGCGGAACAGTCCCGACTTCACGGAAACGCCTAACCGCCTCTGTCTCTTTATGCTGGACGCAATTCCGGGCAGAAAACCGCTTCACACTTTTCCCGGACTTGCTTCAAGCGGCGACGACGGCAAATCCCCTGGCGCGAAGACCGCGTCGATCGTTGGCGAGCGACGTCACCAGCCGGTCGCGGCTGCCGACGATATGGGCCGAAAGCCGACGCGCCGCTTCGTCGGCCTCGCCAAGGCGGGCCGCCGCCAGAATGGCACGGTGTTCGGCCCAGGCGCGTCCCAGAGCCGCCTCGTCACGCACCTCCAACCAGCGGGCCCGCGACAGGCGCGTCATGGCATCGCGCACTGCCCTGAACAGGAATTCGTTGCCCGACAGGCGCGCCAGCTCGATGTGAAAATCCATGCCGACACGGTGCCATTCCTCGCGCGGCGTGTTTTCGTCGCAGGAATCGAGCATCGCCTCGATGACATCGATGGCGCTGCTTTCGGCGTGCATGCATGTCAGCCGCACGGCCGCGACCTCGACAGCTTCGCGATAGACGGCGATCTGCTCGAGCTCGGCAAGGTTGATCGGCGACACCGTCCAGCCACGGCCATCCCTGCCAACCAGCCCCTCGGTCTCCAGCCGCAGAAGTGCCGCCCTGACCGGTGTGCGCGAGGCGCCGAAGCGCCCTTCGATCCAACGCTCGGTCAATTTCTCGCCTGGGCCGATCTCGAGCCCCAGGATCATCTCCCGCAACTGTCGTTCGACATTCTGCATCTGCGACATCGTGTTGGCCTCTTCGAAGCCGCATTGACAGCAGCCGGGTTGAAGTTCATGACGGATACCAGTTTGGTATCCCAAAATGGTATCCGCAACAAGCGTTGATATCGAGCAGGCAAGGACATGGCACAGGAAGATACGCAACAGGGCGGCTACAACATTCACTGGCGGCGCAATCTCGCCGTCTGTTTCGCCGGCTCGTTCAGCACACTCATCGCCATGACGCTGCTGTTGCCTTTTCTGCCGCTCTATGTCGAGCAGCTCGGCGCGCAAGGCCATGCGGCGATCGTGCAGTGGTCCGGCATCGCCTACGGCGCCACCTTCTTCGCCGCGGCCCTGGTCGCGCCGCTGTGGGGACGGCTGGGCGACCGCTACGGCCGCAAGGTGATGCTGGTGCGCGCCAGCTTCGGCATGGCGATCTGCATGTCGCTGACGGGCATGGTCGAGACGGTCTGGCAACTGGTGCTGCTGCGCCTGCTGATCGGGTTTGCCGGCGGCTATTCATCGGGTTCGACCATACTGGTGGCCATGCAGACGCCCAAGGACCGTTCCGGCTGGGCGCTCGGCGTCCTGTCCGCGGGAATCACGGCGGGTTCACTTGTCGGTCCCCTGCTCGGCGGTGCGCTGCCGCCGATCATCGGCATTCGCGCCACGTTCCTGTTGTCCGGCGGCGTCATCTTCCTTGCCTTCCTGGCGACCACGTTCCTCATCAAGGAGACCCAGCGAGCGAGGCCGGCCACGGCAGCGTCGGCGGCAAAGCCGAAAAGCGGCTGGTCGCAGATCCCGGACAAGCGCCCCGTCGTGGCCATGCTGACAACCGGCATGCTACTAGCCTTCGCCACAATGTCGATCGAGCCGATCATCACCGTCTATGTACAGCAACTCATAGAGGACCAGAGCCGGGTGACGATGATCGCGGGCGTGGTGATGTCGGCGACGGCGCTGGGCACTATCCTGTCGGCATCCTGGCTCGGCAAGCTCGCGGATCGTGTCGGCCACTGGAATGTCGTCGTCGGAGCGCTGGCCGTATCGGCCCTGCTGCTTATCCCGCAGGCCTTCGTCAGCAATGGCTGGCAACTGATCGGCCTGCGCTTTCTGATGGGACTGGCGCTGGGTGGCCTGCTGCCCTGCATCACCAGCGTCATCCGCCACAACATCCCCGACGGGGTCGGCGGCAATGTGCTTGGGCTGGCCATCTCGGCGCAGTATGTCGGGCAGGTCGCGGGACCACTATCCGGTGGTTTCGTCGGCGGTCACTTCGGAATGCGCTCGGTGTTTCTCGCGACATCGGTGCTGATGGCTGGCGGTGCCGCCTACAACTGGATTGTCCAGTCGCGGCGCACACGGCATATGGCGTTGGAAGCGAGCGAGTCCTGAGGGCTCAGGCCGTTAAGACAGGGAACCTGCCGACATGAATTCCTCCGAACCGACAGCCAGCCCTACCCTCGTGTTTGCCGGCGGTCTCGTCGGCGCGGCAGGCGTGGCGCTGTCAGCTGCCGCCGCGCATCTCGGCGGCGCCTTCACCGGCACGGCCGCGTCGTTCCTCTTGATGCACGCGCCTGTCTTCCTCGCCGTCGGCCTCGCCGGCGCGAATCGCTTTCTGCGGATCGCCAGCGTCGCCTTGCTTGCCGGGCTCCTGCTTTTCGCGGGCGATCTACTTGCCCGCGATTTCCTGGGCTCGAGGCTGTTTGCGATGTCGGCGCCGATTGGAGGCACTTTGCTCATCGCCGGCTGGCTGGGGATAGCGATATCCGCCCTGATACGTCGGCGTTCCTAGGGGCCGAATCGGTCGGGATCAATCCCCGGGACGTCCGGTGCGGATCCAGCGATCCCGATTGCGCGAGGCCCTCTTCGTCAGGCGACGCGCTTCTGGTCGTTCAGCGGCCGGAGCGATGCCCCAGTAGTTGCGGTAAATGTCTTCGAACAGATGCCTGATGGGATGCATGATTTTTCTCTTTTCGGGTTGAATCGATCCAATGCGTAGGCAAAAAACACGGCGATCAGCTTCGCTTACGCCCCACCAGGAAGCGAAGGTCGCGAATCCATGGGCTTGCCCTGCCCCGCAGCCTGAAGCTGTTGGCGGCCGACCCGATGCTCCAGTCGTTGCGATAGATGTCTTCGAACAGGTAATTGACGGGATGCATGCCGTACCTCCTCTGAAAACACAGACCGGCCAAACCAATCATTTGGATCGATTCAATACTAGGTCTCCGACAGTTCCCGGTCAAGCAGAATTTGAATCGATCCAACGAAAGTGCTAGATGCAAATCCGGAACGTGCTAAATGCATGTCAGGAGGCACGCACAAATGGCGTCACTCACCGCAAGCAATCGAAGACCCGTCCGGCTGGCCGATATCGCCAAGGCCGCCGGTGTTTCGCACGGCACCGCATCCAATGTCTTCAGCCGCCCGGAGATCGTGCGCGAGGAGGTTCGCGAACGAGTGAAGGCCGCGGCCGAGGCGATGGGCTATGGCGGGCCGGATCCCAAGGGCCGCCTGTTGCGGGCGGGCAAGGTCAACGCCATCGGCGTCGCCACCGCCGAACCCCTCTCCTACTTCTTCGACGATCCTTTCGCGCGGGTCATGATGGCGAGCATCTCGCAGGCCTGCGATGCGACAGGAGCCGGCATTTCCCTGGTATCGGCAGCTAATAACGAACAGCTTGCCTGGAACATCCAGAGTGCCCTGGTCGACGGCTTCATCGTCTTCTGCATCGAAGGCGGTTCGCGGCTGGTGGAACTGGCGCGCGAGCGCAAACTGCCCTTCGTGGCACTCGACCTTGACTCCGAGGACGGAGCGGTCGCGGCGATCGGTGTCGACAACATCGCCGGTGCCAGCCTCGCGGCGCGCCATCTCACGGATCTAGGACATCGCCGCTTTGCCGTTCTGGCACTGCCTTTCGTCGACGGCAGGACGGGTCTCGTTTCGCCCGAGCAGGTTCGCTCAGCGACCTATGCCGGCACGCGCGACCGGCTCACCGGCTATCTCCAGGAGCTTTCACGGGTTGGCGTCGACACATCCACAGTGCCCGTCTACGAGACCGCCAACGACGCGGCCAGCACGAGAGCGGCCCTCGAAACCGTCTTCGCGGCCAAGGAGCCGCCCACGGCCATCCTGGCGATGTCGGACAAAATAGCCCTGGTGACGCTCGAATGGTTGAGCGCACGCAAGCTCAGCGTCCCCAACGATGTTTCCGTCATCGGGTTCGACGGTGTTCCGGAGGCCGCCGTGTCCGAGCCGCCCTTGACCACGATCGCCCAGCCGATAGCCGAAATGGGCCGCCTTGCCGTCAAGGCCATCCTGGAGAGCGACGGCAAGGTCAGCCGGCAGTTGCTGCCGGTCAAACTGGTCGTGCGGGCCTCGTCGGCTCCGCCGCGCGGCTGAACGACGGCCCCCTCAGCGATTGGCTCTTGCCATGGCGGAGATGCCGAAAGACGCACGCGCCGGCGTGACATCCTTTTGCGTCATGCGGACCTTGGCCGAAGCGCTGATGGTCGACAGCCATTCGAGATAGAAGGCGAGCGCGAACTGCATGGCGATGCCGGCCGACAGCAGCAGGCTGTCATAGGCAAGCCCGCCCGGATTGATCAGTTTCATCACCTGCGCGACCATGGCGATCACCGTGCCGGCGATGAAGACCGGCAGCGAGCGCTTGCCGAGTATCGCCAGCGGATGGTCAGGGCTGGTGCGGAACAGGTTCGAGAGCGCCGGCAAGGCGACGATCAGATAGCTGACAGCCAGGATATGCAGCAGCCTTGGCAGCGACAGGAAGGTCTTGTCAAAACCGCCGATGACCACCGGAAGCTTGAACCATGTTATCTGGCCCCAGAGCGGACTGTGCACCCATATCAGCGCCGTCAGCACATAGGTCGCGGCCGCGCCGACCAGCCAGCGGTTGATCGGAATGACACCGCCGCGCCTGACATGCAGCATGGCGGCGAGGCCGATGTTGAACAGGAACTGCCAGGAGAGAGGGTTCAGGAACCAGAAGCCGGGCTCAGGATAGTTGGGCGGGGCGATCTGCCAGATGCCGGCGACCAACCACAGCGCGCCGGACACGACCAGCGCCGCGACGGGTCTGTAGCTGATGAACAGGACGAAGGCCGGGGCCATCAGAAGCAGCGCGGCATAGACCGGCAGGATATTGTTGTAGCCAAGCTGATGGCCGAGCGTGACGATGCCGACCAGCACTTCCGGCGTGTTCTTCATCAAGGGCTCGATGTTGATCAGTTTCAGCAATTCCGGCCGCCTCGTGAACACGGCCACGGTACAGAACAAGGCGATCACAACCATGGTCGTGACGATATGGGCGATATAGAGCATGCCTGCCCGCCGCCACATCTTCAATGTGGCCAGAAGCCGGCCACCCGAGCGGAACTTCGTGCCGTAGGCCAGCGCCACCGAGATGCCGGAAATCAGCACGAACGCCTCTGCCGCGTCCGAGAAACCGAAATTCTTGTAGGTCATGACCTCGAAAGCCGTGCCCGGCACATGGTCGATGAAAATGGTGAGCAGCGCCAATGCGCGCAGCACATCGATACGCGTATCGCGTTCGGGCGAGACAGGGGTAATCATCGACAAAAGGCCTCAAAGCTGGTTGTTCATGTCCAGCAATGCGACCCCCGGCGCACCGCTTCGATTCCTCCCAAGCGGAGTATATCGGCGCACAAACGGGCTGGAATGAGCCTGGTTCAATCAACTTTCGCGGAGCATGAAAATATTGCGTTTTGAAGCCGGCAAATTGAGCGAAGCCTCATATAATCAAGAGGATGCGGGATGACCGGCGACAGCACCGAAAACAGTCCGCTGCTCAAGGATCTGGCCTTTCCCTATCGCCTCCTGGGCGCCGGCGGGAACAGCCGCGAATGCCTTTTCCTGCTGCATGGATCGGGTGTCGACGAGACCACCCTGGTGCCGCTGGCAAGACGCATCGCACCCGACGCAATGCTGATCGCGGCGCGTGGCCGTATCCCCCAGGAGGACGGTTTTCGCTGGTTCGAGCGGATAACCCCGACGCGCTTCGAACAGAAGAGCATCGTGGCCGAAACGGCCGCCTTCGCGGCATTCGCAAGCGAGGCCGCCAAGCGCCATGGGCTTGATCTCGATCACGCGACGTTCCTCGGCTATTCGAACGGAGCCAATCTGGCTTCCAGCCTGATGCTGCTCCATCCGGGCATCGTCCGCAGGGCGGTGCTGCTAAGGCCAATGCCTGTACTCGACCATGTGCCCGCGACGGACCTCGCTGGAATACCGACGCTGATTATCGCTGGCGCCGCCGACGAGACCTACGGGCCCTTTGCGCCGGCACTGGTGACGCTGCTCAGCCGGCGCGGCGCCGCGATCGACGCTCGGATCATTCCCTCGGGCCATGAAATCGGCGATCCGGACGCCGCCATTGTCAGGCAATGGCTGGCGGGGTCGGCTGACGTGGCGTAGGCGGACCGGCCCTTCGAATCGACCGCTGTCTCGATCGGGCGCGGCCGCGATCCGCGCCTCCGCACCGGCGAGGAGCGAAGATGCTGAAGCCTAGCGCCCCATCCTGTTCCAGGCGTCGAGCCCGGCGATCTTGTAGGCTTCCGCCAGCGTCGGGTAGTTGAAAGTGTTGTTGACGAAGAAGTCGACCGTACCGCCGAGGTTGATGACCGCCTGGCCGATATGGATGAGCTCGGTGGCGCCCTCGCCGACAATATGGGCGCCGAGCAGTCGCCGCGTCTCGATCGAGAACAACAGTTTCAGGAAGCCGGTGTCGACACCCATGATGTGGCCGCGCGAGGTTTCGCGGAAACGCGCGACACCGACCTCATAGGCGCCGCCGCTCTGGCGCACCTGTTCCTCGGACTGGCCGACGGTCGAGATCTCCGGCACCGCATAGATGCCATAGGGGAAGGTCTCCGGTGGCGGCGGCAGCGTCACGCCGAAAGCGTGGCAGGCGGCCACCCTGCCCTGCTCCATCGAGGTCGAGGCGAGACTTGGAAAGCCGATGACATCGCCGGCGGCGTAGATGTTGGGCACGCTGGTCTGGAACGTCTGTGGATCGACCTTGATGCGGCCTCGGGAGTCGGCCTCGATGCCGACCATGTCGAGGCCCAGGCTGGCGATATTACCGGTGCGACCGGCGGCGTAGAGCACGACCTCGGAGCGGATGGTGCGGCCATCGGCCAGTTCCACCTCGGCTGCCTCGGGCTTGGAGCGGATTTCCTTCACCGCGCTGCCCAGCCTTATCGTCATGCCGCGATCGCGCATCTGGTGGATGAAATCATCGACGATCTCGCGGTCGACGAAATCGAGGATGGAATTGCGCGGCTCGACCAGCGTCACCGGCACATCGAGCGCCGAAAAGATCGTGGCGTATTCGACCCCGATAACGCCACCACCGATGACCGTCAGCGTGCGCGGCAGGCGGTCAAGCTCGAGCATCTCGTCGCTGTCGAAGACACGGGTCTTGTCGAAAGGCACGTCGCGCGGCCTGTGCGGCCTGGTGCCGACCGCGATCAGCGCGTTGGCGAAGCCGACCTCGCTGTAATCGCCATTGTCCGATGTCAGGCTGACCTTGTCGGGGCCGAGAAATTTCACCGCCGCGCGGGCGCTCTTGACGGTGTTGCGCATGAACTGGTGTTGCAGCACCTCGACCTCGTGATCGAGCGTCTTGTGCAGGCGCTCGATCAGGTCGCCGACCGAAATGTCCTGCTTGACCCTGTAGCCGCGTCCATAAAAGCCGCGCTCGCGCCAGCCCGAGAGATTGAGCACCGTTTCGCGCAGCGTTTTCGAGGGGATGGTGCCGGTGTGCACCGAGACGCCGCCGAGACGCCGGCCGCGATCGACCACCAGCACCGATTTGCCGAGTTTGGCCGACTGCACCGCGGCGCGGCGTCCGGAAGGGCCGCTGCCGATGACCAGCATATCGTAGTCCATAGTGCCGTCCCCTCACTTCCGCCCCAGAACGCTTTGTTGCGCCGCAACAAGCTAAAGCCATCCACGCGGCGAATTCAACCGATTCAGATCGCGGAGCACGGCTTTCAGGCTTCGCGTCCCTCGAAGCGCTCGACCTTGATTCCGCCGCAAGCCTTCACCATTTCATCATCGGGCGGCCCGCACCCTATGTCGGGCCTTGTTACGAGGAAATGACATGAACGCGCGCGTTCTCGACGGCGAAATCATCAACACCCGGCTTGACGACGTCAGGGCCTATGAGGGCGTGCGCACAAGGCGCATCCTGGCCTTCGTGCTCGACTACATCATCGTCGCCCTGCTCACCATTCCCTTCGCCATACTGGTGTTTTTCCTCGGGCTTCTGACGCTCGGCGTTGGCTGGATGCTGTTCGGCGTCCTGGTGCCGGCCGTCGCCATCCTCTACATCTGGAACACGCTGGGCAGCGCGGACCAGGCGACCACGGGCATGAAGATGATGGGCATCCGCCTCGACCGCCTCGACGGCAGGCCGATCGACGGCCTGACCGCGGTCGTCCATTCGGTGCTGTTCTGGGCGGGCAATGTCATTCTGTCGCCCCTGGTCCTGCTGGTGACCCTGTTCTCGGACCGCAAGCGCACGCTGCACGACCTTCTGCTCGGCACGGTGGTCAGCCGCACCGGCCGCTGAGGCGCTTTCCGAAAGCGTTACACGCCCTGTCGGCGCAAATGTGAAGGCATCCGCTTGCAGGTGCATTCACAATCCTGTTGAATTTTTCGCTTTCCGCGCCAAAGGTAGAGCGACTCGAAGGAGCGTTTCCAAGACTTAGATGACGCAGCATCCGACCCAGTCGCCACAGTTCTTCCTGACCGCGCCGTCGCCGTGCCCCTATCTCGACGGCCAGTTCGAGCGCAAGGTGTTCACGCATCTGGTCGGCGACAAGGCGTCGGAGATGAACGACCTCCTCACGCAAGGCGGCTTCAGGCGTTCGCAGAACATTGCCTACAGGCCGGCCTGCGAGACGTGCCGCGCCTGTGTTTCCGTGCGCATCCTCGCCCAGGAATTCACCGCCAGCCGCAATATGAAGCGCGTTCTGCAGCATAATTCCGACCTTGTCGGCGCCATGCACAATGCCGAGCCCTCGACCGAACAATATTCGCTGTTCCGCAGCTATCTCGATGCCCGCCACCGGCGCGGCGGCATGTCCGACATGACGGTGCTCGACTACGCCATGATGGTCGAGGACACCCATGTCGACACCAAGGTGATCGAATACCGGCGGCGCGGACCCGACACCTTCATCACCGGCAAGGGCCAGGGTGAGCTTATCGCGGTGGCACTCACCGACAAGATGGCCGACGGCCTGTCGATGGTCTATTCCTACTTCAATCCCGAATTCGAGGAGCGTTCGCTCGGCACGTTCATGATCCTCGACCACATCGCCCGCGCCAGGGCGATGGGCCTGCCCCATGTCTACCTCGGTTACTGGGTCAACGGCTCGCGCAAGATGAATTATAAGATGCGCTTCATGCCGCAGGAGCATCTCGGCCCGAAGGGCTGGGAGCGCTATACCAACGAAGCGGTTTCACGCTGAGTTTTTCCACGATCCGCGCTTAAACAGTTTCAAGGCAGGGGATGCTGGTCTTTCAGCCGGTTGGCTGGAGAGAGTGCACGATTGCACCGGTCGGCCGCCAGCCTGCATTTCATTGCGAAAGTTCCTGCATGACTTCCCACCATAACCACCAGAAGGGTCTTTTGATCACCGCCATCGGCGGACTGACGCTGACTGTCGACATACCGTTGATCCGCCTCGCCGACGGCGGCGCATGGACGATCATGCTGCTTCGCACCGGCACCACATTCGTTGCCGCCATGGTCATCTGGTCGGTCTGGCGGGCTTTGAGCCGTAACGCCCCGCCGCTCATTCCCGGCTGGTCCGGCCTGATCGTCGCGATATGCTACGGGCTGACAGGGATCACTTTCGTCACCGCCGTCTATCACACCTCGACGGCCGATCTCGTCTTCATCCTGGCCTTCAACACCGTGTTCGCAGGGCTATTGTCCTGGATATTCCTGCGGGAGAGGCCACGGCTGGTGACCATCGTGGCGATGCTGATCATGATCCTGGGCGTGCTGGTCATCGTCGGCGGGTCGGTCGGCACCGGCAAACTGTTCGGCGATTTCATGGCGCTGTGCTCGGCTTTCTTCATCGCGGTGGCCATCACCATCTCGCGCGCCAGCGGCAAGGACATGGGCTTCACCTCACTTGTCGGCGTCCTTCTGCCTATGGCCCTGGCAGCCTTCATGGTGTCGGGCGAAGGCTTTCACGTGAACGCGCCATGGTGGATCATCTTCAACGGCGCCGTCGTCATGCCGATCTCGTTCTTCTGTCTTGCCGCCGGGCCGAAATACATTTCCGGGCCGGAAGTGGCGATGTTCTACGTGCTCGAAACGGTGCTGGCGCCGGTCTGGGTGTGGATGATCTTCGCCGAGGCACCGACCCGCAACAGCCTGATCGGCGGCGCGATCCTGATCGTCACGCTGGTCGCCCATTCGCTCTGGCAACTGCATGAGGGGCGCAGGCAACGGGGTGACCTTGCGGTGCACCACCCAGCCTGAGTTGTAGTTGATGGGCCTGGCGCAAGTCGCGTTTCGGGATCAGGCGCTGGCCTTCTTTGCCGCGCCAGGCTCCGGCAAGACCTCGATCTGTGGGCTGGCCTCGATCTCGGCCGCCGAGCCGGCGGCCAACTCGTCGACCAGTTCCACCTCGCGCAGCCACTCGCGCCAGATGGCGACCAGCAGCGCCATCAGCACCGGACCGATGAACAGGCCGAGGAAGCCCATGGTCTTGACGCCGCCGATCAGGCCGAAAAAGGTCGGCAGGAAAGGCAGCTTTATCGGTCCGCCGACAAGCTTCGGGCGCAGCGTCTTGTCGACGATGAACAGTTCGACCGCACCCCACAGGAACAGCGCCAGACCGGCCATGGGCGAGCCGCTGGCCGCGAGGTAGATCGAGACAAGGGTGAAGGACAAGGGTGCGCCGCCGGGGATGAGCGCCATGACGCCGGTCAGGGCACCGAGCGTCACCGGCGACGGCACGCCCGCCAGCCAATAGGCAATGCCCAGCACCAGCCCCTCGCCGATGGCGATGACGGTCATGCCGGTCACGGTCGAGGAGATCGTCGCCGGCACGACGCGCGAAATCCGCTCCCATCTGGTCGGCAGGATGCGCTCGCCAAGGCGGTCGACCTGGCCGGCAAAATGCTCGCCATCGCGATAGGCGAAGAACAGGGCGATCATCATGAACAGCAACGTCAGGAGCAGCCCAAAGGCACTGCCGCCGGCGGCGAGCGCGCCACGATAGATGCTGCCGATATTGGCGCCGCTGACCAACTGGATCAGCTCGCCAATGCCGCCGGGATGTCCGAAATTGGTCGTCCACTGCTCGTTCAGCCAGTCGCCGATGACAGGCATGGTCGCGATCCAGTGCGGCGTGGTGGCACCATGCCGGTTGGTCTCGATCGCCCAGGCGACCCATTCGCGCACCTCGTTGATGGCATAGGTGCCGGCAAGCGCGATCGGTATCACCAGGAAGGCAAGGATGAACAGGATAGCCAAGGTGGCGGCGAC
This sequence comes from Mesorhizobium loti, assembly GCF_013170705.1. NCBI lineage: Bacteria > Pseudomonadati > Pseudomonadota > Alphaproteobacteria > Hyphomicrobiales > Phyllobacteriaceae > Mesorhizobium > Mesorhizobium loti. Next base: position 5,119,904 of record NZ_CP033334.1, read on the forward strand.
GGTGCGGTTGCCGCCGACGCCGGCAAGCAGCCGCTGGTAGAGCGGCCAGCTGGCGAAAGCGATGACAAGCGCGGCCAGCACCGGAAACAGGAAGCCGTGGAAGAAGTAGACGCCCGCGGCGACGATCAGCACCAGCAGCCAGCGCGCCGCCGACAGCGGCGGAATGACAGCCGACCGCAACGGCGTCGACAGGCCGAACAGGCGCTGCTGCCGTTCCGGTTTCTGGATCCTGGATTCCTTCAAACGCCCGTGGTCTCCCAAACACCCTTCTCCGTTATGCACTGATATAGTGCAGCAATCGTGACGATACTCCAAATGATGATGGTGACGCCGCCAATCTCCCCTCGTCGAGGAGATGTCCGGCAGGCCAGAGGGGGCCGCGCGGAGCGCTAGCCTCGTCTGTCGCGATAGGGGGGCGCGTCCGGTCGTGCCGACCCCCTCTGTCGCCTTTGGCGACATCTCCCCCTCGAGGGGGGAGATCGCGACGTCAGCCGAATTTGCCGGTCCTCGGGAAACCCTTTGGCACCATACGCCCCGCCGATGCCCGGGCGCCGATCCATTCGGCCAGTTCCTCGCGCGACCTTGTGAAGGTGCGGTCGGCCGAATCCTGCCAGGACAGGCCCGTCTCCAACGTGAACGGCTTGAGATCGAGCAGTCCGCCATCCTTGTATTTTTGCAGCCGCACGCCCTTGCCGCGGCCCATTTCCGGTATTTCGGAGAGCGCGAACACGAGCATCTTGCGGTTCTCGCCGACGATGGCGAGATGATCGCCGGTGACCGGCACGCAGCGCTTGGCTTCGTCCGGCGCCTTGACGTTCATCACCTGCTTGCCCTTGCGAGTGTTGGCGACCACGTCCTCCTCCGGCACGATGAAGCCGTTGGCGTCATGCGAGGCCAGCAAGAGCTTGCGCTTGGGGTCGTGGACGAAGGCGGTGACGATGTCCTGGTCATTGTCCATGTCGACGATGATGCGGATCGGCTCGCCATGGCCGCGTCCGCCTGGCAACCGGTCGGCGCCGATGGTGTAGAACTTGCCGCCAGTGGTGAACACTAGCACCTTGTCGGTGGTCTGGGCATGGAAGGCGAGCTTCAGGCTGTCACCTTCCTTGAAGGTGAGTGTCGAAAGGTCGGCCAGATGACCCTTCATGGCCCTGAGCCAACCCTTCTCCGAAACCACCACGGTGACCGGCTCGCGCTCGATCATGGCGTGGGCGATATCGGTCAGGTCGTGCTCGGGCGCATCGGCGAACTGGGTGCGGCGCTTGCCGATTTCCGTCGCCGGGCCGAATTTTTCACGCAGATTGGCGACTTCCCACTTGATCGTCGACCATTGCTTGGCATCGGACGCCAGCAGCGCCTCGATCTGCGTCTTCTCCGCGCTCAGGCCATCGAATTCCTTGCGGATCTCGAATTCTTCCAGCTTGCGCAAGGCGCGCAACCGCATGTTGAGGATGGCTTCAGCCTGGGTGTCGGTGAGTGACCAGCGGGCCATCATCACCTGCTTGGGCTCGTCCTCCTCGCGGATGATCTTGATCACCTCGTCGATGTTGAGATAGGCGATCAGGTAGCCGGCAAGGATTTCCAGCCGCCGTTCGATCTCGCCGAGGCGATGTTTCGAGCGGCGGATCAGCACGTCGCGGCGGTGGTCGAGCCATTCCTGCAGCACGCCCTTCAGAGACAGGACATTGGGCACCTTGCCGCGCGACAGCACATTCATGTTGAGCGGGAAGCGGCTTTCGAGCTCGGTGAGCTTGAACAGCGATTCCATCAGGATGCCCGGATCGACAGAACGGCTCTTGGGCACCAGCACGACGCGGATATCCTCGGCGCTTTCGTCCCTGACGTCCTCGAGCAGCGGCAGTTTGCGCGCCATCAGAAGCTCGGCGATCTTTTCGATCAGTCGCGCTTTCTGCACGCCATAAGGGATTTCGGTGACAACGATGCTCCAGGTGCCCCTGCCCTGGTCTTCCTGGCTCCATTTCGAACGCACGCGAAAACCGCCACGGCCGGTCTCGTAGGCTTCGAGGATGGAGGCGCGGCTGTCGACGATGATGCCGCCCGTCGGGAAATCCGGGCCCTGGACGAAATCCATCAACTTCGCCACCGGCGCATCCCGGTGCTCGATCAGATGCAATGCCGCGTCGCAGAGCTCGGCCGCGTTGTGCGGAGGGATCGATGTCGCCATGCCGACCGCGATGCCGGACGAGCCGTTGGCCAGGAGATTCGGGAAGGCGCCGGGGAGCACCACCGGCTCCTCGTCCTCTTCATTGTAGGTCGGCCGGTAATCGACGGCGTCCTCGGTGATGCCGGCGAGCAATTCGGTCGCCACGTCGGTCATGCGCGCTTCGGTGTAGCGCATGGCGGCGGCGTTATCGCCGTCGATGTTGCCGAAATTACCCTGGCCGTCGACCAGGGGATAGCGCATCGAAAAATCCTGCGCCAACCGCACCAGCGCGTCATAGATCGACTGATCGCCATGCGGGTGGAACTTGCCCATCACCTCGCCGACTATACGCGCGCATTTGGCGAAGCCCTGGTCGGGGTTGAGACGCAGCAGGCGCATGGCGTGCATGATGCGGCGATGGACCGGCTTCAGTCCGTCGCGTACGTCGGGCAGCGCCCGGTGCATGATGGTCGACAGCGCATAGGCAAGATAGCGCTCTTCCAGCGCCTTCTTCAGATCGACCGGTTCGATGTGATCGCCACCGCCATCTTGAGGCGGCAAAAGCCTTTTTCCCATGGGCTGGGACTAGCCGAGCGGGTGATTCGCGGCAAGAGGCGCGCGCCCGGCCGGTCGACTTGCGTGCTTTTCTGCAACAGGAAACCGCAAGGTCGCGCTTGCCGGCCAACATCAATCTGTTACACGCCGCATCTATTGCGAAGCACGATAACGCTCGACGGCCCGACCTTCATGCCAAATTCACCGCGTTCTCCAATGGCGTTCGGATCGGGTTTGCCTTTCACCGCGATTTTTGACCATTGTGCCGGGACATGCCTTTTTCCCGTCCAGTTCGTCACGGAATGGTGATGGCGCGAAGAATTGAAAAACAATTTCAGGACACTCTCAGGGACCTTGCGATGACAATCAAACGCTCAACTCTCCGGAAATTCGCTCTTTCGACCTTCCTGTTCACACTGCCGCTGAACGCGGCCCTTGCCCAGGACGCGGCCGTTGCCGACCGGCTGAAGGCGGCGCTGGCGGCCCAGGGCGTAAACATCTCCTGGACCGGCGTGACCGGTGACAACACCAGCATGGTGCTGCAGGGCGTGTCCATCAAACCGGCGGCGGAAAAGGAAGCCCTGCCGATCGGTGACGTCAAGCTCGAGGGCGTGACCGAGGCCAATGGCGGCTACGACATCGGCACCGTCTCGACCTCCCCCTTCGAACACAGCAAGGATGGGGTCACCCTCAACCTGAGCCCCTTCGTCATCCACGACATGACGGTTCCGGCCGAAGGCGCCACCGGCCCGTTGGGCTCGCTGCTGATGTACAAGTCGGCCGAACTCTCCAACATGACGGTCAAGGTCGCCGACAAGACCGCCTTTTCGATGGACGGGCTTGCCATCCAGATCACGCCGCCCGCAGACGGCAAGGCGATGGAATTCACCGGCAATACGGAAAAGTTCACGGCCGATCTCTCGCTGGTCGAGGATCCCAAGTCCAAGGAAGTCATCGACGCGCTCGGCTACCAGAACATCTCCGGCAATCTCGCAATGGCCGGCACCTGGCAGCCCTCGGACGGCAAGATGGAACTGTCGAAATATGACATCTCCGTCGAAAATGCCGGCACGCTCGGCATGACCTTCAATCTCGGCGGCTACACGATGGACTTCATCAAGTCGCTGCAGGAGATGCAGAAGAAGATGGCGGCGCAGCCCGAAGGCGCCGACAATTCGGCGCAAGGCATGGCCATGCTCGGCCTGTTGCAGCAGCTTTCCTTCAACAGCGCCTCGATCCGCTTCGACGACGATTCGCTGACCGGCAAGGTGCTGGAATATGTCGGCAAGCAGCAAGGCATGTCGGCCAAGGACATCGCCAACCAAGCCAAGGCGATCGTGCCGTTCGGCATGGCGCAGCTCAACAATCCCGAACTGACGGCGCAGGTGACGGCAGCGGTCAGCAAATATCTAGACGACCCGAAGAGCCTCGAAATCTCGGCCGAGCCGCCGGCATCGGTGCCGTTCGCGCTGATCATGGCGGGCGCCATGTCCAACCCGCTCGATCTGCCGAAGACGCTCGGCGTGGCCGTCAAGGCCAACGAAGACTGATCGACCATCAGGATCACAAAAAAGCCCGGCAGCGATGCCGGGCTTTTTTGTGGACTATAGAATCCGAAGAGGTAGTTCCGCCCGCTTCTTAAAGCATTGCCCGAAGCTCGCGATCAGGCGTCCTTCTTGGTCGGCGCGACACGCAGGGCCAGTTCGCGAAGCTGCTGCGGCGAGGCTTCCGACGGTGCGTTCATCAACAGATCATACGCCTGCTGGTTCATCGGGAACATGGTGATCTCGCGCAGGTTCTTGGCGCCAACCAGCAACATGACGACGCGGTCGACGCCCGCCGCCATGCCGCCATGCGGCGGCGCGCCGTACTGGAAGGCGCGGTAGAGGCCGCCGAAACGCTCCTCCACCGTGGCGCGGTCCAGCCCGACCGTCTCGAACGCCTTGACCATGGTTTCGGGCAGATGATTGCGGATGCCACCGCTGGCGATCTCGAAGCCATTGCAGACCATGTCGTACTGGAACGCCTTGATGCCGAGCAGATCCTCGCCATCCAGCGCGTCGATGCCGCCCTGCGGCATCGAGAACGGGTTGTGGGCGAAGTCGATCTTCTTTTCCTCCTCGTTCCATTCGAAGAACGGAAAGTCGACGATCCAGCACAATTCGAAGCGCTCGCGGTCGACGAGGTTCAGTTCCTCGCCGGCGCGGGTGCGTGCCGCTCCCGCGAAGGAGACGAACTTCTTCGGGTCGCCGGCGACGAAGAAGGCGGCGTCGCCGTCGGCAAGGCCGAGCTGCTGCCGGATCGCCTCGGTGCGCTCCTCGCCGATGTTCTTGGCGAGCGGGCCGGCGCCTTCGAGCTTGTCACCCTCCTTGCGCCAGAAGATGTAACCCAACCCCGGCTGGCCCTCGCCTTGCGCCCAGGAGTTCATGCGGTCGCAGAAGGCGCGGCTGCCGCCTGTCTTGGCCGGAATGCCCCACACCTCGGCCTTCGCATCGTTGGCCAGGATGTTGGCGAACACCTTGAAGCCGGAATCGCGGAAATGATCGGAGACGGCCTGCATCTCGATCGGGTTGCGCAGGTCCGGCTTGTCGGAGCCGTATTTGCGCATGGCGACATCATAGGGAATGCGCTGGAATTTCTGCGTCACCGGCTTGCCGTTGGCGAAGGCCTCGAAGACGCCGCGCATCACCGGTTCCATGGTCGACAGCACGTCGTCCTGCTCGACGAAGCTCATTTCAAGGTCGAGCTGATAGAATTCGCCAGGCAGACGGTCGGCGCGCGGGTCCTCGTCGCGGAAGCAAGGCGCGATCTGGAAATAGCGGTCGAAGCCCGACACCATGATCAGCTGCTTGTATTGCTGCGGCGCCTGCGGCAGCGCGTAGAAGGTGCCGGGATGGATGCGCGACGGGACGAGGAAGTCGCGGGCGCCTTCAGGCGAGGAGGCGGTGAGGATCGGCGTCGAGAATTCGGTGAAGCCGACATCGTTCATGCGCTTGCGCATCTCGGCGATGATTTTCGTGCGCGCCACGATGTTCCTGTGCAGCGTGTCGCGGCGCAGGTCGAGGAAGCGGTACTTCAGCCTGATGTCCTCGGGATAGTCCGGCTCGCCGAACACCGGCAGCGGCAATTCCTTGGCCGCCGACAGCACCTCGATCTCGCGGGCGAAAATCTCGATCTCGCCGGTCGGCAGGTTGGCGTTGACCGTCTCCGGCAGGCGCGCCTTGACCTCGCCGTCGACGCGGATGACCCATTCGCCGCGCACGGTCTCGGCGACCTTGAAGGCAGGCGAATCGGGATCGGCGACGATCTGGGTCAGGCCGTAGTGGTCACGCAGGTCGATGAAGAGCAGGCCGCCATGATCGCGCACGCGATGCACCCAGCCCGACAGGCGAACGGATGAGCCGACATCGCTCTTTCTCAACTGGGCACAGGTATGGCTGCGGTAACGGTGCATGGTCATTGGTAAAGTCCGGGGTGCTGGGTGGCAGGCCAAAGCATCAAAGCCCGGCCCAAAATTTGCGCGAAAAGCGCATGGGAGGCCGGATTTGTCAAGGCGAGGAGACGTTGAGCCGAATCCAGGTTCGACCGTCAGGGTTTCAAGTCTTTGCCGGCCTCCACGCATTGCCGCCAGACGTCCTTCCTGAGACGACGCCCTTATCAAGCGATCCGGAGACGCCTCGTTCCAAAACACACTCTCCCACGATGCACAGGGCACATAATGGCCGTGAGCTGGAACTGATGCTTCAGGGTGACAAGCCAATGGCCTCGTTCTCGGTCGAACCGGGCATGGACGCCGAAGATGGAAGATAGTGGCGACGCGGGGTTTGAAGCGGATTGAATGAAGGCCCAGTCTGGGCCGATTTCGCCATGGTTCGCCATCGAATGTAGCGGGCGGCTACCGATGCTGGCCTGGAATTGCCGCTGGCATTGATGGAAGCAATGGTTCAAGAAGGGATCACCGATACGTGATCGCCTTTCATGTCCTCCATCCGCCCGCTGATCCCGCTTCTTCTCGCCGCAGGCATCCTGCTTGGCGGCAATGGGCTGCAGAGCACGCTGATCGCGCTGCGCGGCGCGCAGGAGGGGTTTTCCGCTTCCGACATCGGCCTGATGGGCACATTCTATTTCGCCGGCTTCCTGCTCGGCTGCCTGGCCATCACCCGCATCATGAAGGCGGTCGGCCATATCAGGGCGTTTTCGGCGTTGGCCGCGATCGCATCGGTCGGCACACTGCTGCTGGTGCTGGTCCTCGATCCGGTGATGTGGTGCGCGGTGCGCTTTGCCGGCGGCTTCTGTTTCGCCGGTTTGTTCACCATCGTTGAAAGCTGGCTGAATTCCGGCGTCAGCAATCACGACCGCGCACGCGTGCTGGCGATCTACCGGATGGTCGACACCGGTTCCGTAACCGGCGCCCAGTTCCTGATTCCGATCTTCGGCGCCGGCGGCTTCACCATCTTCGCCATCATGTCGATCATGATCACGCTGTCGCTGGTGCCGGTGTCGCTCGGCGACCGCTCCAACCCGACGCCGCCGGAGGAGGTCAAGCTCGACCTGGGGCGCGTCTGGCGCATTTCGCCGCTGGGCTGTTTCGGCTGCATTGCCGTCGGCGTCACCAACAGCGCCTTTCGCACCTTGTCGCCGGTCTATGCCGAGCAGATCGGCATGTCGGTCGCCGATGTCGTCACCTTCGTCAGCGTCGGCATCTTCGGCGGCGCCATCATCCAGTACCCGCTGGGCTACCTGTCCGACCGCTGGGACCGGCGCCGGGTGCTGTTGATAACGACCTGCTGCGCGATGCTCTCAGCATTGGCGCTGGTGTTCATCGCCGGCAGCAATCCGCTGCTCAACTTCGTCATCGTCTTCATCTTCGGCTGTTTCGCCATGCCGCTCTATTCGCTGTCGGCGGCGCATTCCAATGACCGCGCCGACACGGGCGAGTTCGTGCTGATCAATGCGGCGCTAATGCTGTTCTACTCCTTCGGCGCCATCGGCGGCCCTTACGCAGCCTCCACGGCGATGCAGTATTTCGGGCCGAGCGCGCTGTTCGTGTTCAGCGCCATCGTCTATGCGATCTTCATCGCCGTCATCCTCTACCGCATGCAGGCCCGGTCCGGCGTGCCTTTGGGCAAACGCAGCCGCTTCACCGCTCTGTTGCGCACCTCCACCATTTTCGCGCGTCTGGCCAGACGGAATGGTGATTCAGACGACCCGGGAGGCTCATGATGGAGGCGCCAAAGCTTGACGAAAGCCTTTCCGGCTGAAATCTAGGAAGACCTTACTCCTGCCAAAAGCGATTTGATGCACGTCATCACCACCCAGAAAGAACTCGAGACCGTTCTCGCCGCTTTCGAAAAGTCGGATTTCGTCACCGTCGACACCGAATTCATCCGCGAAACAACCTTCTGGCCAATCCTGTGCCTGATCCAGATGGCGGCCCCGGGCGTGACGGCGCTGATCGATCCGCTGTCGCCAGACATCGACCTGGCACCCTTCTTCAGGCTGATGGCCAACGAGACGGTGGTCAAGGTCTTCCATGCCGCCCGGCAGGACATCGAAATCATCGTCCATCTCGGGGATCTGGTGCCGCATCCTGTGTTCGATACACAGATCGCGGCGATGGTCTGCGGCTTTGGCGACAGCGTTTCCTACGACCAGCTCGTGCAGCGCATCACCGGTGCGCGGCTCGACAAATCTTCGCGCTTCACCGACTGGCGCCACCGGCCGCTGTCCGACAAGCAGCTCGATTACGCGCTGGCCGACGTCACCCATCTGATCGAGGTCTACCAGCACCTGAGCGCCGAATTGGCACGGGAAAACCGCGCCCACTGGCTGAACGAAGAAATGGATGTGCTGACCTCGCGCGAGACCTACGATCCGCATCCCGAAGACGCCTGGAAGCGGCTGAAGATGCGGCTGCGCAAGCCGCAGGAACTGGCGATCGTGCAGGCCGTGGCGGCATGGCGCGAGCGCGAGGCCCGGGAACGCGACGTGCCGCGCGGCCGCGTGCTCAAGGACGACGCGATCTACGAGGTGGCGCAACAGGCGCCGCGTGACGCGGCGGCGCTTGCCAAGCTGCGCACAACACCCAAGGGCTGGGAGCGCTCCTCGACGGCGACGGCCCTGCTTGGGGCGGTCAACGCAGCGCTGGCCTTGCCCAAGGAGCAGATGCCGAAACTGCCGAAGAATTTTCAGCCGCCGGAAGGCTCAAATGCCGCGGCGGAACTGTTGAAAGTACTGCTCAGGATCGTTGCCGAGAAGCAGGGCGTGGCCTCGAAAGTATTGGCATCCAGCGACGACATCGACCGCATCGCGGCCGAGGGCGAGGACGCCGATGTGCCGGCGCTGCAGGGATGGCGGCGTGCCGTGTTCGGCGAACAGGCGCTGAAGCTGGTGCGTGGCGAGATCGGCATCAAGTTCGACAAACGCAAGATCGCGGTGTTCGATTTATAGCGCCTGCCCTCGCCCCGCTCCGCTTTGCGGTGCGGCCTTCTTCGCAAGGTGGGAAGGGGCCGCGGGCCACGAAAGCCACCTGCCTGACTTTTCGCCCCCAAGGGCCGGTGCGCGGCCTAAACCACGCCCAGCAGATGCAGGGCGAGCCAGATCCAGCCCAACAGGATGATCACGGCTCCAAAAGAGAAAGAGCGGCTGCGCAGCAGCAGATTGTTGCTGGTCAGGTGAACCCAGGCGTGAAAGCAGCGCGAGGCGACAAAAATCCACATCAGTGCCAAGGTCAGATAGTTGACGCCATTGGTGACATGCAGCGTCAGGCACAACACATAGAAAAGCACCGGCAGTTCGAACTGGTTGCTGAGATTGGCGGCAACGGTGACGCTGGAGGCCGGCTCGGTCGAGCGGACCTTGTATTGACCAACCTTGGCCTCGCCTGACCTGATTGCACCATATCTGCGACGACCCAACACGGCGTAGACGATATAGATCAGCAACACCTGCGCCAGTACCGGCCAGAAAATCGCGGTCTGGTTCATGATGTTTCCCCTGCCCTGTCCAGCATCAAGGCAGGGGTCTCTGGCCAATCAGCCAGAAAGCGGCGATGACGACCACCGGGATGGCAAGAAGGGCGAATTTGGCGACGATCAGCGACGAGGCGAAAGACAGCGAATCCGGGTTGGCCGACAGGAAATCGGACAGAAGGCGCGCCACGGCGATATTCTGCGCATAGTCGGCAAGCGTATAGGGCAGCACCAGCACCAGCGCGAAGATCGACTGCGCCTGCGGCGGCAGCACGCGGAAATTCTTCAGGCGCCGGCCGGAGGCCAGGATCAGGCTCACCAGGGTCAGCGACAACAGCGCCGGGAACAAGAGATCAAAGGTGAGGTAGTGCCAGACGAGGATGATCTCTCCGCCGCGCCGACCAAGCGCCGTCAGCCAGGCCATGCCTTCGTCGGGCGTGAAGCCGAAATAGCGCATGTCGAGCGACGGCAGGCCGCCGCTCAATTGACGGAAATAGAAGAATTCCAGCAGCGTCATGGCCATAAAAACCGACGCCGACAGGAAACAAAGCGCTGCCGCGTGGCGAGACAGCCGCAGGATCGTCGCGGTCAGGCTTCGCCCGAGCCCGTATTGCTCAGGCTCCGCCGGGATAGTTCGGGCTTTCGCGGGTAATCGTGACGTCATGGGCGTGGCTTTCACGAAGTCCGGCGTTGGATATGCGCACAAAGGTGGCGCGCTCGCGGAAATCGGCAAGGTCGCGGCCACCAACATAACCCATAGCGGCTTTTAGCCCGCCTGCAAGCTGGTGCAGCACGCCAGACACAGGTCCTTTGTAAGGGACCTGGCCTTCAATGCCTTCCGGCACCAGTTTCAGCGTGTCGCGGACCTCGGCCTGGAAGTAGCGATCTGCCGAGCCGCGCGCCATGGCGCCGACCGAACCCATGCCGCGATAGGCCTTGAAGGAGCGGCCCTGGTGCAGATAGACCTCGCCCGGGCTTTCGTCCGTACCGGCCAGCAGCGAACCGATCATGGCGGCGCTGGCGCCCGCGGCGAGCGCCTTGGCAAGGTCGCCGGAATATTTGATGCCGCCATCGGCAATCACCGACACACCTGATTTGTGCGCCGTCTCGACGGCCGACATGATGGCTGAAAGCTGCGGCACGCCGACGCCGGCAACGATGCGGGTGGTGCAGATGGAGCCCGGGCCGATGCCGACCTTAACGGCGTCGGCGCCAGCGTCGATCAGCGCCTGCGTGCCTTCAGCGGTCGCGACGTTGCCGGCCAGGATGCGAACCGAATTGGAAAGCTTCTTGGCACGCGTCACCGCATCCAGCACGCGCTGCGAGTGACCATGCGCGGTGTCGATGACCAAAAGGTCGACGCCGGCCTCGATCAGGCGCTCGGCACGCTCGAAGCCGTCGTCGCCGACGCTGGTGGCGGCTGCCGCACGCAGGCGCCCCTGCGCATCCTTGGTGGCGTGCGGGTTGAGCTGCGACTTCTCGATGTCCTTGACGGTGATCAGGCCAACGCAGTTGCCCTTCTTGTCGACGACGACGAGTTTTTCGATCCGGTGCTGATGCAGGAGCCGCTTGGCCTCGTCCTGGTCGACATTCTCCTTGACCGTGATCAGGTTTTCACGGGTCATCAATTCGTAGACCTTCTGCGCTGGATCGGAGGCGAAGCGCACATCGCGGTTGGTCAGGATGCCGACCAGCCTGCCGGTCTTGTGGCCGCCCGTGCCGCCATTCTCGACCACCGGAATGCCCGAGATCGAATAGGTGCGCATCAGGGACAGCGCGTCGGCCAGCGTGGCGTCGGGGCCGATGGTGACCGGGTTGACCACCATGCCGGATTCGAATTTCTTCACCTGCCGCACCTGTTCGGCCTGTTCGGCCGGCGAGAAATTGCGGTGGATGACGCCGATGCCACCGGCCTGGGCCATGGCGATGGCAAGACGCGCCTCGGTGACGGTATCCATCGCGGCGGAGAGGATCGGCACGTTCAGGTCGATGTCGCCGGCAATGCGGGTCCGGACATCGGTTTCGCCCGGCATGACCTCGGAATGACCCGGCTGCAAAAGCACGTCGTCAAAGGTCAGCGCCAGTGCGCCGGTGGACGTTTCGATGATTTTTGCCATGGCCAGCCCTTTAGAATGCGGAAAAAGCGCTGGACCGGGATGGACAGCGCCGACTCGTTCTTCCCTTTCAGGATTGGCGCTGGCTGGTAACACGTCGCGGCGCGGATGAAAAGCCGATCGTTGCATCGCACAACGGCGTTATCGCGTGATTTGGCGCCACCGCTGGTTGCAGTCGCACAAAAGTGACAGCAAATTAACACGACATTGGTGTCCAGCCGTGATAACCGCGCCCCTGCACCGGCTCCCTCCCGGCCGGAAACAAAGTTCGAAACGGTCACGCTCGTGAATCGCACCATCCCGCTCATCCTGGCGGTCGCACTTTTCATGGAGAACATGGATTCGACCGTCATCGCGACATCGCTGCCGGCGATCGCCATAGACATCCATACCAGCCCTATCGCGCTCAAGCTGGCATTGACTGCCTATCTGGTGTCGCTGGCCATCTTCATTCCGATCAGCGGCTGGATGGCCGACCGTTTCGGTGCCAAGAATATTTTTCGCGCCGCGATCGCGGTGTTTATCGTCGGTTCGGTCGCCTGCGCCCTGTCAGGTTCTCTACCGGCCTTCGTGGTATCGCGGTTCCTGCAAGGCATCGGCGGCGCCATGATGACGCCGGTCGGGCGCCTGGTGCTGGTGCGGGCCACACCCAAGAGCGACCTGGTCGCCGCCATGTCCTGGCTGACCGTTCCCGCCCTGGTCGGACCGCTGGTCGGCCCGCCGATCGGCGGCTTCATCACCACCTATTTCACCTGGCACTGGATATTCCTGATCAATGTACCGATCGGCCTGATCGGCATCTGGCTGGCCACACGCTTCCTGCCGGAAACCGAATCGATGGAAACACCGCCGCTCGATTTCGTCGGCTTCGTGCTGAGCGGGGTGGCGGCATCCGGTGTGGTGTTCGGCCTGTCGGTGGTCAGCCTGCCCTATCTGCCGCCGGCGACCGGCTTCATCACCGTGGCCGTCGGGCTGCTGTCGGGCGCGCTTTACCTGATGCACGCGCGCCACGCCAGGAATCCACTGCTGGCACTCGAACTGTTCCGCAACCAGGTGTTCCGCTCGTCGGTGCTTGGCGGCTCGCTGTTTCGCATCGGCATCGGGGCGGTGCCGTTCCTGCTGCCGCTGATGTTCCAGATCGGCTTCGGGCTGACGCCGTTCCAGTCCGGCATGATCACCTTCGTCTCGGCGATCGGCGCCATCGGCATGAAATTCGTCACCGCGCTGATTTTTCGCGTTGCCGGCTTCCGGCGCGTGCTGATCGTCGGCTCGCTGGTCGCCGCCGCATCGATCGCCATTTACGGCCTCTTCACCCCCGAAACACCTTACGTGCTGATGCTGGCCATATTGCTGGTCGGCGGCTTCATCCGCTCGATGTTCTTCACCGGCGTCAACGCGCTTTCCTATGCCGAGGTGTCGGCCGAGGACACCAGCAAGGCAACGCCCATCACGGCGGTGTTCCAGCAGTTGTCGATCGCGCTCGGCGTGGCGCTCGCCGGCGGCATCCTGGAGGTCTCGACCTCGATCCATGGCGGCCTGCTGACGCTGGGCGATTTCCATATCGCCTTCTTCATCGTGGCGGCCGTATCCGCGGCGGCGTCGCTGTCGTTCATGCGGCTGGCGCCCGATGCGGGCAACGCCGTCTCCGGCCATGGCCGGCTGACAACGCCCAAGACGCTGGAACCTGCGAGATCGCCGGGGGAGTGAGCCGCCTAGGCTTCACCGTCTCCCGGCCCTTCGCTGTGGCTCCGGGCGCCCATTCCCTTCGGAACGTCCGCTGGACGTTCCGATCCGCCTGATGGCGGACCGGACTCTCGCCCCTTGAAATCCTTGGCCAGCAGATAAAGTTCGACCGATTCATCGCGCGAGGCCGGCGGCTTGACGTGATGGACGGAGCGGAAGTTCTTCTTCAGCATCGAAAGCAGCTCGTTTTCGGCGCCGCCCTGGAAGGTCTTGGCCAGGAAATGCCCGCCCGGCTTCAGCACGGACAGCGCGAAATCGGCTGCCACCTCGCACAGATGCATGGTGCGGATGTGGTCGGTCCGCTTGTGGCCGGTGGTGGGCGCGGCCATGTCGGACAGCACGACATCGGGATCGCCGCCCAGTGCCTCGGACAGCTTGCGCGGTGCATCCGGATCGAGAAAATCCATCAACAGCACCGGCGCGCCGGGCACGGCATCCATCTCCAGATAGTCGATGCCGACGACATGCGGATTTTCCGCCGTCGATTTCGTGCGCGCGGCCGCCACCTGGCACCAGCCGCCGGGGGCAGCGCCGAGATCAATCACCTTCATGCCGGGCTTCAGGAGATGATGCTTGTCGTCGATTTCGATCAGCTTGTAGGCGGCACGCGAGCGGTAGCCGTCGGCCTTCGACCGCTGGACATAGGGATCGTTGATGTGGCGCTGCAGCCAGCGGCGCGACGATTCCTTCAGGCCGCTCTTTTTCTTGATCCGCGTCTTCAGCACACGAATGCCGGCGGACCCTGGGTTTTCCGGTTTCTTGGTCATTGCCGGCCACCACGCCCATCGTTGCGCCAGACGCCGTCATCGGCCATCAGCTCGCTCAATATACCTTCGCGCAGGCCACGGTCGGCGACGCGCAGCCGCTCCGAAGGCCAGACGGCGCGTATCGCTTCCAGGATGGCACACCCGGCCAGCACCAGGTCGGCGCGGTCCGCACCGATGCAAGGGTTGGCGCAGCGTTGCTGGAAATCCCAGCCCACCAGCCTCTCCACCATGCGGTCGACGCTGTCGCGGTCCATCCACAATCCGTCGACCCGACGCCGGTCGTAACGTTCCAGATCGAGGTGAACGCCGGCCAGCGTCGTGACCGTGCCGGAGGTGCCGAGCAAATGGAAGTTCGGGCTGGCCTTGAGGTGGCTCAGCCGGTCGCGGCCATCGAAGGAGGCCAGCCGGCCGGCAACGTCGTCGACCATGGCGGTGAAGATTTCACGCGTCACGGTGCGGCCGCCAAAGCGCTCCGCCAGGGAGACGACGCCGACCGGCAGCGACGTCCACGAGACGATGTGGTTGGCGAGTCGTGGGGAACGGCGGCCGGTGAGGTCGATCAGCGCGATTTCGGAGGAGCCGCCGCCGATATCGAACAGGACGACGCCCTGCGTGTCACGCTCGACCAGCGAGCCGCAGCCGGAAACCGCCAACCGTGCTTCGGTCTGGCGGTCGATGATCTCGAGCTTCAACCCGGCCTCGCGCTCGACGCGTTCAAGAAACTCGACGCCGTTCTCGGCCGAGCGGCAAGCTTCCGTGGCGATCAGCCTGGCCTTCCTGATCTTGCGGCCGCGCAATTTGTCGCCGCAGACCTTCAGCGCCTCGACAGCGCGGTCCATCGCCGGCTTGCCGAGCCGGCCATTGGCGGTGAGCCCCTCACCCAGCCTGACGATGCGCGAAAAGGCGTCGATGACGCGAAACTGGCCATGCCGCGTGGGAACGGCGACCAGCAGCCGGCAATTGTTGGTGCCGAGGTCGAGGGCGGCGAATACGGGAAGCTCGTGCGCCGGCTGCCGGCGGGTGCCCTGCTCGTGGCGCGGCATCTGGAGAACGGGCGAGATCACCGGGCCGGCCGGCGGCTGCTTCGGCTCAACGGCCGAAGCAGCCGCCTTGCCTGGCACCGGCGATCGATTGTCCTGCGCTTCGTCGCGCGCAAAAACCTTGCGCCCGCGCCTTCGCTTGCGCCGCTTCTTGGGTTTGCCCTTCTGGTGATGGGTCGCGTCGCCCGCCTGCCCGTCGGCGGAGCGCGGCTCCGTCGGGCGGCGTTGCTGCCAACCGGCTGTCCCCGAGCCCGATGGCCCTGGGGAAGCGCTGGACGCGCCCACCTCCGACGCGCCTGCGCCGGTGTCGCGGTCTTCCACTGTCGTTCCTTCCGGCGCCGCGCGAACCGGTGACGGACGCAGCTGGCGCTTTGGCATGTTTCAAGTTGCCGCCAGACTAACAGCGCCGTGCCCGATCACCAAGAGCCGTACGCCGAATTTTGCCGGCTGGACGCCAACCGCCTTTCGCCCCGCCGCGAAATGTTCCAGCAAGGCTGGGTTGGCACGCGATGCCGGCGAAGACAATCTCCTGTCAAAGCTATCACCATACGCCGGCGCCTTCGCGCCATCTTTCCTGCGGACGGATCTTTGCCGGCTGCGGCGCGACAAGTGTTCGCGGTTGAATAGCCGGCTTCAATGAGGCATTTCTGAAATGTACGGAGGTCGCCGGGCAACCGGCTTCCCACAATCAGGCGAAAAGGAAGCGGACACGCAGCGCATGGCAGTCAGGCAATGAACTGGAGACGTTATTTCTGGCCGGTCGTCGGCATCGCCGCGGTGATCTTCTCGCTGCTGCTGCTCTGGCACGAACTGCGCGGCATTTCGCTCGACGATGTCTGGGACGGGCTCGCCGCCATTCCAACCCGCGGCTGGATCCTGGCAGCGTTGAGTTCGGTCATCGCCTATGCCGCTCTCGCCGGCTATGACCACATCGCGCTGCTGCATATCGGCAAGCGGGTGTCGTGGCTGTTCGTGACGCTGTGCTCCTTCACCACCTACGCGCTGTCGCACAATATCGGCGGCTCGGTGTTCTCCGGCGCCGTCATCCGCTACCGCGCCTATGGCACGAGGGGCCTGACCGGCCAGGATGTCGGCGTGCTGGTGGCGATCTGCTGGATCACCTTCGTGCTGTCGACGATACTCGCCTTCGGCCTCGTGCTGGTGTTCGAGCCCCAGATCATCGACCGCTTTTCGGGCATCGCCCATCACGGCCTGTCGGAAGCGGCTGGTATCGCCATGCTGCTGGTCGTCGCCGCCTACGTCTTCGGCAGTTGGCTGCATCTGCGCCCGCTTAAGATCGCCAGCTTCCAGTTGCACTACCCGGCGCTGCCGATCGTCGCCAGGCAATTGCTGATCGGCCCGATTGAATTGCTTGCAGCGGCCGCCATCATCTTCTTCGCCCTGCCCGAGGCCCACAATCCCGGCTATTTCGTCGTGCTCGGCGTCTTCCTGGTCTCCTTCTCGGTCGCCCAGATCTCGCACGCGCCGGGTGGGCTGGGCGTGTTCGAGGTGGTGTTCCTGGCCGGGCTTTCGGACATGGAGCCGGTCGGCGTGCTGGCGGCGCTGCTGGTGTTCCGGCTGTTTTATCTCATCATCCCGCTGTTTCTGGGCTTGGGTATCGTGCTGTTCTTCGAGCGTTCGCAGTTCAGCCGGACGGAGAGCTGAGGCGCGGATTGGATTTCATGTCCGCGCGTGGAGCGCCGCGAGGCAACGAGTCTGCACCCGGCAGACAAAACGTGGCGATTGAACCACAAAGCAGGCTTGACTATTTTCCGCCGGCGGCTACAAGGCAGCGCTCAAGCGGCTCAGCCGTTCGGCCCGCGCGGTTCGTGACCGCGCCTGCTGGGGAATAGGTTAACGGTAGACCCACGGACTCTGACTCCGTTAGTCCTGGTTCGAATCCAGGTTCCCCAGCCAGTCCTTGCAAACCCTTACAGCACAAGGCTTTCAGCGCCACCGATGCATGGAACATTTCGGGATCATTTGACCCCGAAATCTGGTCCATGTCGCATCTATGTCGCACGCAGCGCCGGGAGAAGGTGGCGAGACGCTTCCGCCAAGGATTCGTGCTCGTCGACCGCGGGAAACAGATGGCCATAGGTGTCCATCGTCTGCTGAATGCTTGAATGGCCCATCCGGTGCTGGACTTCCTTCGCCGAAAGCTCCAGCCCGCCGGCGCTTTTCCGGTTGATGCACCATGACGCGAAGAAGTGCCGGAAGGCGTGAAGGCCCGGGTATTTCGCCACCGTTTCGATGATCGGCTCGCCACGCTCGTCGAGGATGGGATTTCCTTCCTCGTCGACCTTCGGCTTCAGCACGGTGACGCCGCCGGCGATCTCTGCTGGGTGGAGTATCCTCTTGATGACGTTGCCATGGTTTTCCAGGTTCCCATCCCCATTCGGGAATACGAGGTCGCGCTGCCCTTTCGGGCACTGGAGCTTCCACTCCTTGAGCGTGTTGATGACGATCGGCGGCACCCGGATTGTGCGCTGGCCTTCCTGGCTCTTCGTGAAGCCCATAACCCCATATCGATCGACGCGGGATGAGACACGGATGCACTGCCGTTCGAAGTCTACGGCTGACCAGGGCAATCCGCGAATCTCCGATGAACGCATTCCGGTAAAGACGAGCGTGATCATCAGCGGCTTGTGCCGTGGCGCCGTGTGGTCGATGATTGTCCGGATTTCGTCGTGCGTCGGGATATCAATGCCGTAGCCGAGTTTCCGCGTCCGGCGCTTCTCGATCTTCTTTTTCTTCGCCCTGACCCGGCTATTGCTCTCATAGACCACATTGCGCGCCACGAAGCCGCCGTCCTGCGCGACGGCGAGGATAGCGCCGAGGTCGACGGTGACCCGCTTTATCAGGTTCGCCGAGCGGCCTTCGTCGTGCAGCCGCTTCTGCCAGTTCCGGATCGTCGGAATGTTCAACTTGGTCAGCAGCAGCTCGCCGATGAACGGCGTGATGTGGAGGTCGAGGTGCGTCTGATAGCTCTCGCGCGTCGACCGCTCGAGCCCGAGCTGTTCGCAATCGGTGATCCAGTTCGCGCCCGCCTGCTTTACCGTGATGGTGTCGGCCTCGGCGACGTGGATCCCGGTGCGCAGTTCCTGCTTCACCTGCTCTTCGAACCGGTCGGCATCCTTCTTCTTGTCGAAGGTCTTTTGTCGCCGGGTCCCGTTCAGATCAAAGTAGTCGACGATCCATGCTTCCTTCGCCCTGCCTTTGGCGGGCTGCCATGTACGCTTGCGAGTAGAGACCATTGTCCCCTCCGATTGTTGTTGCCTACCTGGCAGTATGTATCGTCAAGCCCGGTGGTTCCCCGCGGTGGTCCGTTACTTGGCTAGCACAGTTAATTCTTGAT
Source organism: Mesorhizobium loti (assembly GCF_013170705.1). Taxonomy (NCBI): domain Bacteria; kingdom Pseudomonadati; phylum Pseudomonadota; class Alphaproteobacteria; order Hyphomicrobiales; family Phyllobacteriaceae; genus Mesorhizobium; species Mesorhizobium loti. Next base: position 5,138,616 of record NZ_CP033334.1, read on the forward strand.
GCTTGCCGGCGCTTGCGTTCCGCTTCCGCATAGCCGCGACCCTGCAGCGATCCGAGCAATAGACAGCATGAGAGCGCCTGCCAGTCAGCGGACCCGTGAGGTAGGCCTTGGAGCAGTGAGCGCACCGGGAGAGCGTCGCGCCGACCTCATAGGCGAACACCGCCTCCATCATCATGAGGTTGGCGAGATCTGTCGGCCGCATGACGAGCTTGTTTCTGCCGTCCGCGTATTCGAACGACGGCGCCAGCGACACGTATTTCAGCACGTCGTTTACGTGCCGGGCTTTCTCAACCGAATCTGGAAACGCGCCGAGGCCCAGGACCTCCCCCAGATCTTCCTTCAGGGTTTCGAGCGACGTCACCGAGACTTGAAACGGAGTAACGAGCTTCTGCGGCAGCCCAAAGCGGGAAACGAAAGCGACAAGGTCTTCGTCGCTCACGGTGTTGATGAGGCGGATTGCAAGCGGATTTTCGAGGTTCGTGATCTCATAGATCACGGGCTCGGACTCGTCGGACCGGGCACACACAAATTTCGTTTCTGTTGTCGATGTCTCCTGGACGAGATGGAGAGGAACGATCTCCACGCCGTCCACAGGTCGTTCCCAGTTCAGCCGTATTGGGATCATCGTCTTGCCTGTTACGATCTTTTTTTAATATCCGTTATATGGATTGCTAACACGACAATAGACGCACTGCAAGCCAGTCCGCTGTGTTACGTTCTTTTCGCAAACACCAGAACAGCGAAAAGGAACTGCCACAATGGAGCCTACGGGAAAATCGAACCTCGACCTGATTTGGGGCGCCGACGCGATCGCGGCCGAGTTGGGCTGTGATCGCCGACGCGCCTTTTACCTTCTGGAAAAGGGCGAAATCCCGGCCAAGAAGGTCGGCGGGAAATGGGTCGTTCGGCGTGACGAGTTGCACGCCTTCTTCGTCAACAGCGGTGCGGCAGCATGATTGCCGCCGGCGTTGTCCTGCTCCTGGTCGCCGGGCTGCTGCGGACCCGCCTCGTACGGCTGACCTTGGCGTTATGGCTGCTTCGCGTCGGCAACGTGCTGATCGAGGCCGCCGAGCGGGCCATGGAACGGTGACCGCGCCCCTCTCCCCGACCGACCATGCTGCCGCCGTTGCATGGCTGAAAGCGAACTGGTCGGCTGCTGAACGGCCGCTGGTGCCGATGATCCGGGAGCGCTTCGGCGCAGGGCCGATCGAGGCCGTCGCGATCTTGCGTGAGGCCAGCCCACACGGCCGCCGCGAGGCGACGACATGACCGCGCCGGCACGAGGTGAGACCGACATGCGCCCCTTCAAGCCGTCAACGGGGTATCAGGACTCGCCCCGATCAGGTGAGCGGAGGCAGGTAGCTTCATATCGGCCGCTACCTCTTCGGTGGCCAACGGGCGATCGGGAACGGCACGAAGCGTTCGAGGCCTGGCACTACCAGGCGATGCGCCTGGTCAACCGAGAGAAAGCGAGCTTCCAGCTGCTCGCCGTCGTCTGGCGGTTCGTCGACTGGCGGACCGGCACGTTCTGGGCCAGCAACAGCGTCTTGGCAGAACATGCCGGCGGCTGCTCCGAGAAGACCATCACCCGCAACATCGAGCATCTCAGGAGGCTTGGCCTCGTCATCGTCGACCTCGGTTTCGCGAAGCGGAAAGATGGGAAATCGTACCGGACGCGGACCGTGCGACTGGCGCTCCCCGACGATCCGAATGCCCTTGGAGAGATGCCCGAGGATGAAGAAACATCGGGACCACGGGTGTCCCGATGATGATCCGCAAAATCCCCTCAATCATCGGGACCACGGGTGTCCAAAACATCGGGACCACAGGTGTCCCATATCCCTTGAAGGTTACCCTTGAAAGGCGCGAGGTCTGAAATGCAGCTGGATCTCTTCACCGACATGAAGCCCGCCGAGGTCAAATCCGACGGCACCGTGCGGGCGTTTCCGCCCGCTCGCCGAGCCGCTCTCGTTCGCTCCACCGCGGCGACGATTTACGCCAAGAGCTACCAGGCCGGCCGCGCCTTCTGGAGCAAGCACGTTGCCCAGCTGAAGCGTGAACTGAAGGCGATCGGCATCGATGCTTCCGGCATGGCAGTCGAGATCGATCGCTACACCATCGCCGTCGGTCGCGAGATCGATCGGCTTACCTACAGCCGCCGCAGACCAGACGGTGCGGCATGATGCTTTCCATGTCCGTTCGCTTGATCGGTGGGGCCGGCTATCGGCCGGCCCCCGCCACCAGACGCCGGCTTCAATCAGAACCAACTGAGTGTGTGTCCCGCGTCGCTATCAAGGTTAGCTCTGAGGTCCAGTCATGAACATCGATCCGATCGCCCTTCGACGCCATCGTGCCTTCGGCCAGGAGATGGCCGAACGTCACTTCCGCCTCTACCCCGCCGACACGTACCCCCCCGAAGTGGTCGTCGACATCATGCGGGACTCAATGATGGAGCCCGCAGCTGACGCCGGCATCGGTAGCCGCGCGCTTGAGCCCTATGCTCGGGTCGCCGCGGCTGGCTTCATACGCGCCTGGCGGCGCCTGCAGAGGGCAGCGCGACCATGAGGGGGTGGGGGGAGTCAAATCTTCACGGGGATTGGGGTCGCCAACCGCTCGGGGCTCATGCTCAGATAATTTTTTCACCATCCCGAGATTTCGGCCAAAATCGCGAAAACACCGAAAAAATACCCGGCCTCTTGCTTGAATCACGGATCAAGGATAGTTTTCCTATTGCGTGTCATCGGCGGGATGCTGAGACCGCGCCTCAAAGCGCCGGCGGGATGCCGGGCGAAGTGGTGATTTCAACCCCTTTCGCAATGCCGCTCGAGGTGCGCCTATGACGCGCGATACCCTTCATGACCCAGCACAGCCGTCTTTCGGCTGCATCGGCGCGCCGTTCGAGGTGAAGTTCGCCAGTGGCGGAGCGCGAGGAACGTTCGAAGGCTACGCCTCCGTATTCGGCAACACCGACAGCCACGGCGACGTCATCGAACCAGGTGCCTTCGCTAAATCGCTGCTCGATCGGCAGCGTGAGGGCCGCGCGCTGCCGCCGATGTACAAGATGCATGGCGCCATGACGGGCAACCGCCACGAGCCGATTGGCGTCTGGGACGCGATGTCGGAAGATCCGAACGGCCTTCATGTGAAAGGCAGACTGATCGGCCTCGACACCGAGCAGGGCAAGTGGAATTACGCCCAGCTCCAGGAGGGCGGCCTCCCTGGTCTCTCGATCGGATACAGGGTGCCGCCTGGTGGATCCCGCAAAGGATCCGGCAAGCTGGGCGAGCCCGCGCGCTGGATAAAGGTGGCGAACCTTCGCGAGGTCTCGCTGGTCGATGATCCTTCCAACGTGTTGTCCCGCGTCTACGACGTGAAGCGCCTTTGGGGCGAGGCGCCAGCGGATGGGATCAAGACCGTCCGTGAATTTCAGGACTTTCTCCGCGACGCCGGCTTTTCGAAGGCGGCGGCCGGCATCCTCGCCACGAGCGGCTGGAGTTCCCTCCCAGCCAATGACGATTCCGACAAAGCCGCCGACGAAATCGCCGACCTGATCGCATCGATCCAGGCGGCCAAAACAGACCTGAAAGGACGTTGAAAATGGACTTGGACGAGCTGAAGACGGCGTTCACCAGCTATCATGGTGAGGTCAAAACAATTGCCGCGAGCCAGCGCAAGCTGGAGGGCGAGTTCAAAAAAATGGACGACCTCGTCGCCAAGATCGAGGTCGCCATGCAGCGCATTCCCAACGGCGTCAAGTTGAAGAGGGACGGCTCCTTTTCCGCACCCGAGATCGAGGCCGAGCACAAGGCATTCGGATCGTTCATCAAGACCGGGTCGGAAGTCGAGATCAAGGCGCTTTCCACCGACGAGGGGCCTGCCGGCGGCTACATCACTCACACGAACATGGCGACGACGATCAATCAGAAGATCTTCGACCAGTCGCCGATCCGGCGGCTCGCCCGCGTCGTTCCGATGGATAACGGCGATGCATGGGAGGAGCCGCTTGATTTTTCGGACCTCGGCGCGACGTGGGCCAGCGAGCGCCAGGCGCGGACGGAAACCACGGGCTCCCAGCTGAAGATGCTGACGATCCCGCTGCACGAGGTTTACGCGCATCAGAGCGTCACCCAGAAGCTGCTGGATCTCTCTTTCGTCAACATCGGGTCATGGGTGGAAGGCAAGATCAGCGACAAGTTCGGCCGCACCGAAGGCCTCGCCTATAACTCCGGAGATGGCGTCAAGAAGCCGCGGGGTTTCATGGACTATGCCGCTGCCAGCGTCGCGACGGCTGACGACACACGCGCCTGGGGCGTTCTTCAGAACGTCATCTCGGGATCCGCGGCAAGCGTGGCCGACGTCGACGGCCAGGCAGACGGCATCAAGAACCTGTTCTGGTCGCTGCGCGCGCCGTATCGAGCGAACGCGACCTGGATCATGTCGAGTGCCACCGCCAATGCCGTCGACAAGCTGAAGGATGCCAACAAGGACTACATCTGGCGGCCCGGGATGACCGCCGGCGCGCCGCCCTCGATGCTCGGCCGGCCGGTGGAGTTCGACGAGAATATGCCGGCGCCTGGTGCCGGTCTGTTCCCGATCGCGTTCGGCGATTTCCAGAAGGCCTACACCATCCTGGACTGGCAGGCGATCAAGACGCTTCGTGACCCCTACACCGACAAGCCGAACGTCATCTTCTACGCGTACCGCCGCACCGGCGGCGACGTCGCCAACTTCGAAGCGGTCAAGCTGCTGAAGTGCTCGGCGTCGTAGACAGCGACGAAGGAATAGCGCGGCCCGGGAATTCACGAGGCTCAGGTCATGGCGCTGTGTGAACGGTGGCTCCTCCCGCAGACGAGGGGCCACCGTCTACCTCCCAAGGAAAAGCGGAAAGGTAAAGGCGATGACCGACAACATGCCCGAACTGGACGAACGCGCGCTCGATGCCGACCCGAACGCCGAATATGACCGATTAGCGCGAGCCATGGCGACGCCGGCGCAGCTCGCCGACCTCGAGGACCTGCCGAACCGTGTCACCTTTCTCGACATGGACGAATTGAAGGAGGTAGCGATCGGCGCCCGCAAGGCCTGCGACCAGTTCAAGGCGACCTTGTTGGAGACGATCGAGGACGGCGTTGAAACCGAGCTGCAGGCGCAGCTGGTCCGCGAATCCATGGTCGACGAGTACATCTTCCGCCGCACCTGCCACATCCTGGCTGATGAGTTCCAGCGCCGGCGCACCGGCATCGCGCCGCGGGGCAAAGGGATGAACTGACTTGCAGGCATCAGCTCGTCGACCTGAAAAACAACGTTGCGATGTCCATGCGGTCGCCGGCCAGTGCGGCATCCGCATTCTGAAACCGGATCAACACAGGAACGGCGGCCGCCCTCGGGAATGCTTCTGCCCACGAACCCTCAAGCGGATCGGCCAGGCACACGGCGAGGACCATCTTCGCCAGGTGCTGCGGACGATCGTCGACAGCAAGGGCAACGCCGGCGCTCTTCAGAGTGATGTCATCACCGCGGTTTCGACGGTGCTGCGCTCCGGACACGTCGAGGCCGGCACCGCACTTTTCGAGACGATGGATAGCGTCGACCTCCTCGAGCTGCGGCGCTGGGCCCAGGCCGTGCAGGGCAAGGCGACACTCGACGAGATACTTTCCACGGTGCTGCTGTTTCGCCTGGCGGGCCCGGAGAAGCTGATACCGAAGCCAACGACCAAGGAAGTCGCGCGCCTCGAACGCAATGCGGCCCTGAAGGCCGTACGGGAACGGAAGAAAAAGATCAGGGCTGCCGGCGATCGCCAGAACGCCGCATAGGCTTTTCGGCCAGCATGGCGTTCTGCTATTGATCGTCGATGCACGATTCAGCATGGACCGCGAAGGCCGTCGAACACCTCGTCGTCGAGGCCGCCGCGACAGCCATGCTGCTGCCACGAGAGCGCGGCCCACGCGCCTTTGGCAATTCGATGCCGACGCCACTTCGCGACTGGTCGAACTACGGACAGGAGCCGTCCCGCTATATCCGCCGGCCAAGCCCGGCGGCGATCGACCGCATGATGCTCGCCGTCGACACCATGAACCATCTCGCCGATGAGGGCGATCGCATCCTGGTTCACGCCTGGTCATGGCAGAAAGCCCGACGGGGCAAGTTCCTGAACGATTTTGCGGCCCGGGAAGGCGTGAACTGCCGAACGCTCCGCCGGCGGATCTCGGTCCTGTGCGGGACGATGGCCGACCGCCTAAACTGTGCCCGCAAGCCGGCCGCAGGCGCCAGCCTGGAGGAGATCGAGGCCGCCGAGGCTCCGGAGTGTGCGCCGGCGCCCCTCGCCCGTTCTCCAGCCTTCCTGCTGGCTCCCGACGCCAGGCCTCGCCACGATCCGGACAGCCCCGAGCTCGCCGAATTGGCGAAACGGATCGAGCGCGGCAATCGACGGCGTGAAAAGATGCGGCGGGCGGCCAATGGTAGCGAAAGGGCTGCCTGAATCTACTCCGTCGCCGCCGGCGGGTATTTGAAGAGCGCATTGGCTCTTGGGCTCTTGTATTGGTCAAGGCTGGCCCAGATCGCCCAGCTGGCGACCGGCGCCGCCCGGCTCGACAGCTGAATTCCGCTCTTCCCATTCGTAAGATCGAAATTGATAGACTGATGCACAAATCCATGAGGCGGCGCGAACCTCATAACGGTTGCCCCGCTGTCGATGAGCAACTTTATTTTCGGATCCGGTTGAAACGTGTTCCCTGGCGCCGTCTCGGGACCCGGCCGCTCCTCGAGAAGCCATTCCATGCCGTAGGAGAGACAGCGATCCGTGGATGCGCCTTCGTACCAGGTCAGGGGATTTTCGAATTCTGGGCTGGCGAGAATGCCAAACATCGGATCCACACCGTTGTTTCCCAGCATTAATGCCAGCGAAGTGCCGGCGCCGGAGCTGAGCGCAAAGCGGAACAGTTCGCCCGGCACAAGCTCATCTGCGCGCTTGTGGGTGAGGCCTAGAAGGCTCTGCATGGGTCCTATCCCTTTTTCTTGGCCAGCAGGCCCTTGATCCTGGACACGCCCTTGGCGCGCTGCGCTGGGCTAAATGCGCTTTCGGAGAAGCAGCCACGGCAAAAAGTGCCGTCGAGCTCGTGCAGGTGCGTTCCCTCGTAGAGGCCTTGTCCCATCTGCACAGATCGACCGCATAGGTCGCAATCGTGCATTACTTTGTCGCCGATGACCTCGCGGAACACCATCGGGGCGGCGATCCTAACCGAACTCGATCGAGATGAGGTTCTCACCGCGCGTTTTGAAGCGAGAGAATTTTAGCGCATCGCCATGATCACAGGTGCCGAAAGTGACTTCGGCATCGTCGGGTAGGTCGGCGATCGCGTTCCTTACGTCGCCGACTGTCAGTGGCCCGCCGCCGCCAGATCTCATCCCGCCCGACACGACGTGATCTCGATTGTAATTCTGTCTCTCAGCCATCGCCCTACCTCCGCTCGATTCGCATGTTCGCGTGGATGGATTAGGGGAGCAAGTGGCGGCGCGGCTTTATGAACCGGCGCGTCGATTGTCAGCCGTTCCCCACAATGCTGCCAAGATCGGCTTGCGCACTGCGAAGCCTCACGCCGGCGCCCCCATCGGCCTGCTCGCCATCGGCCACGAAGACAACGCCGGCGGCTTCAAGGGCGAGCCGCAGCACCTGAACGGTCGCGTTCCGCGGCGTCGACGCGCCGATCTCGAACTGGCGGATGGTGACGACACCAACGCCGGATGCGTCCGCGAGAGACTGCTGTGACCAGCCCAACATCGCGCGGGCGGCGCGGCATTGCTCAGGTGTGATCGTGTCCACAGGGGCTCCCTTCGATTCTCGCCGACAGCCAGCACTTACCACAGATGTTGAATATAGTGCCAATCTGTCGAAAAACGACAAAACTGATTGACATCCGATAGGTGACGCCGCAGCTTTCGACCTGCGGGAACAATCACGTTTTCGATCCCAAAGGGGGGAATATCAATGCCGAACGCACCTGTTCGGGCAGCCGCCGAAGGCATGCCCATTAGCCGCCGTTCTCTCATGGGCGGGATTGCCGCCATTCCGGCCGTGTTAGCTCCAGGACGAGCGATCGCCGCGCCGGACGCTCCATCGAGCGTCCAAGGCTTGATCGAAGCCCATAGAGCCGCCCTGGCGGCATGGTTGGCTACGCTACCGTCGCAGGACAGCCAACACGACGACTTCGATCCCTCACCGGCGGCAACGGCGCGCTATGACACAACTAGTGACGTTGAATGGGAGGCTCGCGAGGCGCTGTTGACCTTTCGGTGTCGGACCTTGGCCGAGATCACCGCCAGGGCCAACTACCTTGCCGACCAGGAGAAGAACCGCAAGAGCATGAGCCTCGATCCCGCCCAGATGGAAATGCTGCTGGCCTCGATGACGAGCAGCTTATCATGACCGCGCCGCGGCTGGCTCTCGCGCCTGTGCCATCACCTCGCGACCGAGCCATCTGGCATCTGCGGGAGTTGGAGAGACTGGTCCTCGCGAGCGGCGCGGGCGCGGTTTCCATCCTATCGGTCGGCATCAACTATCCTGATGGCAGCAGCAAACTTATCGGCATCAACGTCAACGATGGCAGGCTCATGGATTTCGACGGAATGCTTGACGGGCTCTCGGCGTGACCCGCTGGCGGGAACGATCGGTCGACGAGGCTTTGAGAGAGATGCACTCAGCAGCCGATCGCGTCCGGGCACTTCGGAACGCCGACGACATGCTCCGCGCCACCGGGCTCGTGCTGACCGATGACGACGAGCTCGTTGACGCCGAAGCCGAGCTGGCGGCCTGCCAACGGGAAATCGACGAAGCCGCCCGGCGCTGTCGCGATGTCATCGGCGAGTGCGCGGGATCGGCCTGAAGACCAGCCCGCCGCTTCGGCGGCGGGCCATCCGCAAGGATTCTCGGCGCCTCGAAGAAATCGCCACCATGTCGCAGCCATGTCGCACGGACGCGCCGGAACTCCCGAAAAGCTGTTAGGAATCAATGGGACAGGACGGAACCGGTGAAAAGGCTGGAATCCTTGCCCTTGCAGCCCTCCAGTCCTTGCGGTTCCTTAGAAATCAATAGCTTAGGTGAGTCCTTGGCCTGAAAATGGCATCGGACTCTGACTCCGTTAGTCCTGGTTCGAATCCAGGTTCCCCAGCCAATTCCCAATTGTAGAACCGTTTAGGGCCCCTTTGCGGACCGAGCAGTAGCTTCGCTTGCGGTGGGGGGGGGAAATGATGGCGGACCTTTAACCTCCAAGGGCCGACGTGGTGACTTGATGGCAGGCCGACGCCGGGGGCTTGGCTGCTTGGCAGGCTGGCCATGTCATCAAATTCGCGAGGACAACTCAAGCAACCATTGCGGAGAGCGGTCAACCAAATATGTCTCGATCCGCTTGTCCGCGCCGGTCAGAATGAACAGTCCGGTGATGAGCACCAGGCCACCGAGGGCCATCTTGCCGCTTCTTCCAGCCTTCAGCATTTGATCTCGCCTTCTTGCCAGCCATTCGCGCGAGAACCGCCCGAGCATGAGCAGCGGTAGCGCAGCGCCGAGCCCGAACGCCACCATGACGGCCGAGACCTGGAACAAATCCCTTCCTTGGGAGGCGAGCACCGAGGCTGCGCCCAAAGTCGGCCCTACGCACGGGCTCCATATCGCACCGAGCGATAGGCCCAAGCCGAACTGGCCCCCGAGCCCGCTGGCGCTGAAGCCGGATAGGCGGCGATCAGCCCAATTGCTCACCGGCCCGCCGGCAGAGGCGAACCGGGTCTGAAGGGCCGGGACGACGAGCACAACGCCGGTAGCCACCAGAAGCACCGCCGCGACGCCGCGGAAGACGTTGGTGTCGAGACCGAGGGCAAATCCAGTCGTTGCGACGAACAGGCCAATCGCGACGAAGGAAAGAGCCAGGCCCGCAGCCAACGCCGCTGGACCCCATCTGTGTTCCGATACCGCAGCGCCCAGCACCAGTGGCAAGAGAGGGAGAACGCATGGCGACAAGATCGAAAGCACTCCAGCGACAAAGCCAACGAACACGCTCGTTAACGACATGGGACGACGGCGCTCAATGAGTCGACTGGACAAGGCTCGCGATCGACTGGGGGGCGGTATCTCCAACCGAGCGGCCCGTTTCGTTCGGCCCGCGGAAGGCGATCAGAGTGCTTTGCGTGCGCGCGTTGAAATAGCGGACGACCTCTTTTTGCGTATCGAAGTCGACATCGAAGATGACCACATTTTGGTTTCCGGCTTCATCCATCAAGGCATTGACGATCGGCTCTTGTGCCCGGCAGGTCGGGCACCAATTCGCCGAGATATCGACCAGGATGCGCGCGTTCCGTTTCTGGGCTGCGGAAAAGGCCTCCCCGGAGAAGTGTTGCCTGTTCGCAGCTACGGCCGGGAGCGCCGAGATTGCGGCTATCAGAGACGTCGCGACAGCAAAGGTGGCAAATTGGCGTCGGTTCATGGCTATTCTCCAAGAGTCGGATCAGTTGAGGGTCGGGGATCGCGGCGCCACCCAGCCAAACATCGTGCGCGCAAAGACACCGCCCAAAAAGACGAGCATCGCGGCCATGCCGACGTTCATGATCAGGATCATGACGGTCGCATCGATCGGGTGGATCAAGGACAGTGCCGTGGCCGTGATGGCCGCGATGGACAGGCTGCCCATGACCGTCACGATGCGCGGTCGCAGCAACGCCGAATGGCGCAGCATGACCAGCATAGCGAGAGACAGCGGCAGGCTCGTCAGAACGATCGTGGCGAAACACCGGGCGGTTTCGCCGAAGGTCACGCCTTGCGGACCGATGCTCACCCATTGCGTGAGGCATTGATAGCCGATGTTCGACAGCCAAAGGCTGAGGGCCGGAATCGGCAACAACAGCCACAGCCGCGAGCGATCCGGCAAGCTCAGCGCGAAGGCGGCGATCGCCGAGAGGATTCCGGTTGCGAGCGAAGCCGTCATTCCGATCACGAAGGAAGGCTCGCGCAGACACTGTGCCAGGTCGAAACGGATGCCTTGGCTGATGACCAGCAGAAACAGGACCATCGCGGCGAGCAGAAGCCAGATTGCCGCACGGTTTACCGGCGGCCGAAGCCGTTTGACGGGCTTTACGTCGCTTGCCAAACCGGCAATGAGATCATCGGTTCTCACGACTGTCGTCTCCCTTGAGGATTGCCCTGCGCAGGCTTGCAATGGCGCGGTGCGTGGCCACTTTGAGCGAACCAATTGAAATGCCTGTAGCCGCTGCCGCCTCCTTCAGCGATAGGCCTTCCAACTTCAGAAGCCGGATCGCCGTCTGCTGGATGGGCGGAAGGTTCGTGACGGCGCGGGCCAGGCCTATCGAATCGCTGTCCGTTGCGGTGTCGGGGCTTGCCCACCATTCTTCGTAGCCGTCCGGAAGCTGCGTTTCACGCGTCCGGATGCGCGTCCCTCTGCGCGACCGATCGACAACACGTCGATTGGCGATCGCATGAAGCCACGGCCCGAACGGGCGCGTCGGGTCGAAAGTGTGACGGATGGAGTGGAGCGTCAGCAGGATGTCCTGCACGACGTCCTCGCGATCGGACGGCGGAGTGTACCATCGGGCCACATAGGATCGGAGGTAGGGAGTGATCTCACGCAGCAGCCGTTCGTAGGACTGTGAATCGCCCTCCTGGGCCCGCGTCATCAGGATGGACCATTCGACGTCGGGAATTGTCCGTCGCATGTGCGCCGCCTTCGGACGAACGGCGGCTGGACCGCCCTCTTCGTCCGACACGAGCCGGAGCTTTGGTTGCGTTTTGCGCGTCGCATGTGTCATCGGAATGGTGCTTTCCTCACGCGTTGCCATCCGATGCTAGGCCAGCAAGGCCGTCGAGCAGGCGGTCCAGCGAGGCCGGCCCGGGTCCGACCGCAACAATTGCGATCGCCAAGGCTGCCCAAGGCAAATGGAAGTTGGCCCATCCCTCGGGCACGACGAGCTGGATGACGCCGGTCATCACTAGGAGAGCCAAAGCGCTGAGGCGCGTCGCCAGGCCGACGATGAGCAAAATCGGCAGTACGATCTCTGCGATGCCATCCAGGAGCGCCATCAGGTCGGGCGCCGGCATGTCGTAGAGCTGGCCGAAAATGTGCAGCTTGAATTCATCCTCGAAGAGGTACGAAGCGGTCGGCGCCAGTTGCAGGAAGCCGTCCCACTTGGTCATGCCCGACATCAGGAACGGCATCGCGAGGGCAATTCGCAGAGCGATCGGTGCCACCAAGGCGGCAATGCCGGCCAAGCCGCTCAGCCCCGCCCGCACAGCCGCGATCAGGCCGTCGAGCAGGCCGGGGTTCGCGTTTCTAGCTGGCAACATCGCTTGTCCCCTCAGGAAGGTGCCAACCGGTGAGCGCACCGATGGCAATCAAATCTTGAATATTGCCCGCCAGGTCGAACCGCTCATCGGCACGAAACCCCGTCTTGGCGGCCTCCGCCAGGCAGCGGCCTTCGGCAAGGGCGCTTACGAACTCAAATGCACCGGGCGGCATTGCGCGGATTTCCACGTCGGCGTCTGGTCTCACCAGCATGACATCCTCGGCCACGTCGAGGTTCACCGGTGCCGGACTGCAGCCAGGCTGGTTCATCTGCCAGATCGTCAAGGCCGGGAAGGTCGAGCGCACCAGTCTCAGCGTCGGATGGAGCGAAAAGCTCATCAAAGGTGCGACATGCTGTGGAATCGCGTTGAAAGCCGCCGGCTCGAGCGAGGTCGCGTCCGTCCCGTGGAAGGCCTCCGTGAAGGACCGTTCGATGCACGCCACGTCGCTGAGATAAGGCACAGTCGCGGCTGGGGGAAAGCCGCGCAGGAACTCCGGAAAGCCCGCGCCGTATTCCAAGAGGACCGGGGTCGCGGGCGGCGAGCGGCGAAGGAAAATGCCCGCTATGGCATCGAAGAACTCATCGCCGACAATCCGAACGACCGCAGGGTAGGCGGCGCGAAGCGCCTCCGTCAGTCCGACGACCACATTGTTGCGGTAGACCGCAAAGCGCTTAGGGCTGGGCTCGCCGTCAGGCCCGACGAGTCCCGGAGGGACCAACTGGCCCGGATCGAGCAAAGCAGCGCCAAAGCTCCTCAACCGTTCGTCAAGCGACAGCATGGCGCGGTCCCTTGCTGCCCTTGTCGCGAAGAATAGTCTCGGCACGATCGGCTTCCGACTTCAACTCGCTCCACGACGGGACATTGGCGTCCCATTCGATCAGGGTCGGGAGAGCCCCTGTCCGGGTCACTGACTTGGAATACAGCGCCCAAACTCTCTGACTGACGGGGCGGTCATGGGTATCGATAAGGAGTGGGCGATCCCTATCGTCGGTTTCCTGGGTGTAACCCGCCAGATGAATCTCCTGCACGCGGGTAAGTGGGAAGCGGTCGATGTAGTCGATAGGATCCCACTGCTGATTGGTGCAGGCGATATGCACGTTGTTGACATCGAGCAGCAGTCCGCAGTCCGTGCGTTTCGCAATTTCGGCCATGAAGTCGACCTCGTCGTAGGTGCTTTCGACAAAGGCCAGGTAGGTCGAAGGATTCTCAAGCAGCATCTGCCGCCCGAGAAACTCTTGGACCTCGTCGATATGCTGGCAGACCCGCGCAAGGGTCTCCCTCGTATAAGGCACTGGCAGAAGGTCATCCATGAACCCCGCGTCATGAGTCGACCAGGCCAGATGCTCGGAAAAGAGACCGGGTTCATATCGGGTGATCAGCGCCTTGAGCCGGACCAGATGATCACGATCAAGAGGACGATCGCCGCCGATCGACAGGCCGACGCCATGGAGCGACAGCGGGTAGCGCTCCCGAATGGCAGTGAGATAGCGGTGCGGCGGGCCACCCGCACCCATATAGTTCTCCGCATGGACCTCAAAGAAACCGAGATCGGGAGCTGACTCCAGGATGATCCGGTAATGCTCAGGCTTGAGCCCGACGCCCGCTCTGGCGGGGATAGTCGCCGCGCGAAAGTTTTGAAGAGAGTGCATGTTCATGGTGGGGCCTGTCCAGAGAGGTCGGTAGGTTTGTGATGGGCAGCCGGGAATACCGCCCATCACCACCGACGTTTAGGCCTTGAGGGGCTTGAGGCTGCCGTGGCCGCTCGGGGTCGAGATTGTGGTGCAGCTACCCTTGGCGACGAGCTTCCAGGCATTGCCCTGGTAGTCGATCATGCTGGTGCCCGCGCAGGTCGTGCCGGCGCCGGCGTAGCAGTCGTTGTGGCCCTTCACCGCCACGCCGTAGCATTTCTCGAACTTGCCGGTTTTCATCTTGGCCTGGTTCTTGGCCTGGGTTTCCTTCATCATCTTTTCCATGTCGGCCTTGCTCGTGCTCATGGCGGCATAAGCAGGCGCGAGCGAGACGACCGCGGTTGCGAACGCTGCGGAAACGACGGCTGAGATCATGCGGTTGGACATCTGTTTCTCCACTGAGTGAAACTGGCCTTCGCCAGACGAGGCCAGTGATGGCTCGCTCTATCCAAGTTCGCTCGGAGGACCGTTTAGGTTACGCGAGTCCGCAAAAAAGCGATCGCGACCTCGATCTGGCGGAGACCAATACTGGCGGGCACGTTGTCGTCCTGGCGTCGATCCCGGAGGCAATTCGCTTTTCCAAGAAATTGCGGGCTCAATACCGAGGTCTGCCCTCTATTTCACATTGATGGGCCGGGTCCACTTTGCCCGACGAGGCGTTGTGAACGGTCAGCGATTCGAAGACGGCTAGGAGCACGCTAATGGCAATCTCGCTGCGCAACCTTCAGTGGGTTACAGCTATCGCAGGGCGCGAGCATAGTTTGTTGGAGAATCTCCGGCGAACTTCTGGATCAATTCCAAGGGACTTGCGCTAACTGATGTTCACGACCAATGACGGCACGCGCCAGAATCTAATGTCCGCAGTCACCCATTCAGGTGATGAGCGCGGGCTGTGGCCGAGCCTTTGCTTATAAAAGCATTTTCTAATATAATTGAAGGTGCCCGCTTTTGGGTCCGCGTCGCGTATGGGAGGATGCCATGGCCGATGGTGGAATGAATGTCACCAAACTTGAATCCAAATCTCACGACAACCCGGATGAGGTTCGCTCGCCCGCCAAGACACGCGTCGAGGTGGTACGGCTTCCGGGCTTTACGCTTGGACGGCTCAATATGGAGCCGGGATGGAAATGGTCCGAATGCGTGAAGCCGGTCGTCAAGACGGATAGCTGTCAGGTATCGCATGTCGGCTACGTCGTTTCCGGAACCATCACCGTCAGGATGAATGACGGAAATCAGAAAACCTTCACGAAGGGTACGTCCTACACAATCCCGCCCGGTCACGACGCCTGGGTGGAAGGCAACGAACGCTTTGTCTGCATCGAGGTCATGAGCGCCGAGCAATACGCCAAGCCGGCGTAGGGCAGGCTGCAAAAAGGTTCGCGTCGCGCGGCGAGGCTGCCGCCGCAACATGAACATGCAGTCCACAACCACCGCGCATATCAGCGCCACGCCATTGTCGCGGTCGCACGCCGGTCGCCTCATCCCTTCCACATCGTCGATCGAAGAACGGCCTGCATATGCTCCGGGAGGTCGAGTTCGCCGCGCGCCTCGATCTCCAAAAGATACCGGGCCTTGGCCACGCCATCGCCTTCCTCGACCGCGGCATGGCCGCAGATGGCGAGCAGCGCCCTCTCCTCCTCCCGGCCTGCCCTGCCGGAGTCGCCGCCGCCTATGTCGTGCAGCGCCTTGCCGAACGCCGCATATGCCGTCCTGTGCGCCTCAATCAGTTCTCCCAGTCTATCGGACGGTTCCTGGTCTCGGCCCGGCGACTCCGTGTCGCGTGCGGTTGCCGCAACCGTCGAGGCGACGACTGCGCTGCCGGAATGGAAAAGCAGGGCGCGGCGGTTGATCCTGGACGTGGCGAACTCTCCCATTGCTCCGATGGCCATCCGATCGATGGCATGACACCATCAGACGTTAACACGACGGTTCGCACATTCGTGTCAGGATGGAAGGCCCCGAGGCAGCCGACGGCAAGCGCGGCAGGGTGATGCGCGGCACCTGAATCAAGCTTCCCGCCCCCGAGAACGGGCACGGCGCTTCACTTTGAGCGGCTTGAGGCAGCGAGATTTGCAAGGCAAAAAAAGATCGGTGGCTGCTGGCGCGGTCCAATGGCTAAGGTTGCGTAGAAGTTTCCTGCACGAGGCGGCGTAGTGGTCACTGATACCGAATTCATTCGCGAGAGCATCCGCCAAGGCTGCGTGATGCCTGCCGATCGCGAATTCGTCATCGACAGGCTGGTAAAGTATGTCGGCAACGGAAGGATCCGTTGGCATGTCGAGTTTCGTGGGCATCGCGTCGAGTTCACAACCGGCCAGTTGAAGAAGCAGCCTACCTTCCGCAGAAGGATGCTCGAACAGGCCGGTGTGCTGCCGCCGCAGCGTGCCGGGGCCGACTACAGGCGATGGGCTCTTGATCTGAGAAAGAATGCCATCGAGCTTCCCTGGCGGGATAGGCCGGTCGATGCCGGTTTTACCATCGACAGGCTCACCAGCCATGGGAATGACCGCTGGACGGTTGAACACCAGGGCAAGGTCATCAAATTCACGACGACCAAGCTCCGCAGACAAACCAGTTTCCCCAAACGCATGCTGGCCAAGGCCAAGGTTCTGCCGCCCCAACTGGATCCTGCTGCCTATCGCAAGTGGATGGATTGGCTCATTCAAAACGCCACCGAGGCAGACCTTCAGACCGGCGCTGCTTCAATGACCGAGAAAAGTTGGCTTGACCACCTGCCCGAGCTGGCTGGCTGGCAGAGCGAAGCGACGCCACAACGGCGCGGCCGAAGACAACCTACCTCGGGTTGACGAGTGCTGGCGGCGTTGCCATCGGGCTGACTTAGACCGCGCGGCTTCCCTTTTTGGGAAACCAGCCCCTCGGCCTTGCAGCCTATTGCGGTGACGCTTCCACAACCTTGGGCGACGGCTTCCCAGGTCTTTTTTTCGGGCCGGCGGAGAGCTCCCTTTCGGCAACGACAGGCTCCGCTTCCTGCATCCCACGGCCGCGGTCCACGATCCTGTCGGCATTTGCAAGCGCGGCGTAGACATCCGCGATCAGTTCCGGAAGTAGCGCGGCGTCGATCGAGTTCGATTCCACATAGGCCGTGATGATGTCCGTGGTCATCGAAAGAATGGGCATCGCCGGGTTTTCTGGAGAGACAGTCCCGGGAGACTGAATCGCCTCGCTCATCCCTGCGTGCCGCGTCTGCGCGATCGTGTCGAAGCCAATGTCCTGCCCGACGCTCGGCGCCATCACGGATTCGGTCATCGCCAATCCGTCGCCAACAGGACCATCAAATGACATTGCCCCCATCGTCACCGCCAGTGGAACCGCACCCGCCGGCCGCAGCGCCGAGAGGAAGCGGCTGTGGTATCCTGCTATTGCCTCGGCAACGCCGGGCTCATAGCCGTTGATGATCTTGCGCGCCCCGATCGGGTCATTCGTATGGGGGTTGAAGTAGCGCGTCAGCGTGTGCGGGCCGTGCGCGTCGCCTCGGAACCAACCCTGCACCATGCCGACAAACATCGCCGCCGCGGCATAGTCAGGTCTCAAGGCAAGGTCCGGAGACTGAACAAGGTTCGCCCCGACAAAGTCTCCGGCCTTCTTGTAGTTGGTCTGATGGGTCAGTTGAACGTAGCCACGCCCATAATATGGGTAGTAGCTCAGATGCGTCTTTCGCCACTGCTCCGACAGCCAGTAGGCCTCGCGAACAGGCACCATCTGTCTGGCGGTCTCATGAAAAGTCGTCGCAAACATGTAACCCAGCCAGCGCTGGTCGGCATTGGGCATCCGGATCTCCCACTGATCCAGCACCGCCGACATTCCGCTGACTTGAGCCTGGCTGAGACCGCCAAACAGGGACCGAATGCTATTAAAGAAGAAGGGACGATCGAAACTCATAATTTCTCTCCCATTTCGCCCATCACAGGGCCTTCTCGCTTTATTTCGGCGGGCCAGCTATTACCGCGCCAACGACCTCAAATCCTGTACCGGGCCGGATCCCTCATCGAACGGGGCCAACACCTCGACAACACTGTCGATGCATTGATCCGTTTTAGCGGGTGCCGACCAATTCAGCCCACCATCCTTGCTGCTGGCTGTGAAACACTCGGGCTTTCGCTCTTCGGAAAAATGGACGATGCCGTCCAGACTGCCATCGCCTGCGGCATCCAGAAGAACCGATCTGATCTGCATATAATCCAACGTATCAAGTTTGGTTTTTGGCGCAGGCACCTCGCCACACTTGACCGTCGCAAAGCCATCTCGCGTTGACAAAACCTGATAAGATTGGCCTGGCCCCTCGACACTGATCATCGAGAAAAATATGGCCCGCCCAGTTTCCGCATGCACATAGATATTCGAAAAACTGGCCTGCTCCTGCACGGCAAAGGCCTTCCACGCGTCCGCCTCTTTTACGAATATCGTGGAATAAACTCCGCCGTTTTCCATGTCTTTGACAAAGCCCCCGACGAACGCTGGAAGCTTGTCCTTCGCGGGATGGACGTAGGTCGGGTGAAAGGACGCAACGATTTCCGGACTGACTTCAATCCGGCTTCCGCAAGCCCAATGATCGGAGATCACAGGATTATGGGCAGGCTCGTCCGCGTATACGATTTCGGCAGAGGAAATGCCCATGCAAGCCGATGCAAGGATAGTGACACTCGTCAATGCTTTTAACGCAGTCATTTTTCCCGCCTTTCCAGATATATCCAATAAAATCATTTGCCTGGATGGCACCCTCTTCTTGCAGGGTGGGCGTGAAACGATCGTGAATTTCGGATAAGCACCAACAAGCGCATTTGACACGCTGAACCCGATCCCGCCCGCGTCGCCATGGATATCCATCCACGGCGTTTGCCAAGCGACGACATTCGTTACAAATTGCCCGCGGACAAAACTTGGCTGGCTTCGCGCCTGGCCGTCTTATTGCATGGACCCCATGGACCGCTTCGACCTCGGCACCTATCGCCGCCCCATCTCCACTCGCTCAACCGAAACCCAGCGCTGGTTCGATATCGGGCTCAACTGGTGCTATGGCTTCAATCATGAGGAAGGCATCAAGTGCTTTGAGAAGGCGCTGGAGACGGATCCCGACTGCGGCTTCGTGCATTGGGGCATCGCCTATGCGGCCGGGCCTTTCTATAACCTGACCTGGAAGGAACATGGCGAAGACGAGGCCAACAGGGCGACGAAACGCTGTTTCGAGCATGTCCAGCTGGCGCGCGCCAATGCCGCTGGCGCCAGCGATGTCGAACGGCGACTGATCGAGGCGCTGGCCAGCCGTTTTCAAAAGCCGCACAAGGTAAGCCCGCAGGAATTCGAACAATGGGATGATGCCTACGCCGCCGCGATGCGGCGGGTGTACCAGGACTTTCCCCACGACCATGATGTGATGGCGCTGCTGGTCGAGGCGCTGATGATGCGCACGGTGCGGCGGCTTTGGAACCTCAAGACCGGTGAACCGGCGCCGAATTCCGATGTCGTCGAGGCCCTGGAGGTTTGCGAGCGGTCGATCCGGCTCGCCGATGAGGCCGGCGCGGCACAGCACCCGGCGATCCTGCACCTGCATATCCATCTGCTGGAAATGTCCACCATGCCGGAACGCGGCATTCGCTCGGCCGACCGGCTGGGCGCGATGTGCCCCGATGCCGGGCACATGAACCACATGCCGGGGCATATCTATGTGCTGTGCGGCGATTATGAGAAGGCGAAGATCGCCAGCGAAAAGGCTGTCCGCGCCAACGACCTCTATCTCGCCTATGCCGACGAGCCGACCTATTATCTGCTCGGCTGCTGCCACGACCTGCATCTGATGATGTTCACCTGCATGTTCCTCGGCCAGTACCGGCCGGCCCTTTGGGCCGCCGACAAGGTGCGCAGCCTGGTGACGCGAGACGTGGTCGCCATCCAGGCCCGGCCCAAGCTGACGCAAACGGTGGAAGGCTATCATGCGATGAAATCGCATGTGCAGGTGCGCTTCGGCCGCTGGCAGGAGATCATCGACGAACCGGTGGTTGAAGAGCCCGGCCTGTATGTACTGACGGCGGCCATGCAGCACTACGCCAAGGGTGTCGCGCATGCGACGCTCAGGCAATTCACGGAGGCCGAGCGCGAGCGCAAGCGGTTCCAGAGGCATATGGAGAACATCCCGGCCGAACGGCGTTTCCTCAGCAACCCGACCCGCGCTTCGCTGGCCGTCGGTGCCGCCTTGCTGGATGGCGAGCTCGCCTACCATCAGGGCCGGCACGAGGAGGCCTACGCC
The DNA here is from genome assembly GCF_013170705.1 of Mesorhizobium loti. Classification (NCBI taxonomy): domain Bacteria; kingdom Pseudomonadati; phylum Pseudomonadota; class Alphaproteobacteria; order Hyphomicrobiales; family Phyllobacteriaceae; genus Mesorhizobium; species Mesorhizobium loti. The sequence goes on from NZ_CP033334.1 coordinate 5,158,906, forward strand.
CATTTGCGGCAGGCGGTCGAGCTGGACGACGACCTTTCCTACACCGAGCCATGGGCGTGGATGCACCCGCCGCGCCATGCGCTGGCGGCGCTGCTTCTCGACCAGGGCCATGCGCAAGAGGCCGAGCAGGTCTATCGCGACGATCTCGGCCTGAGCGCCAAGGTGCAACGCTGCGCCCAGCACCCGGACAATGTCTGGGCGCTGCACGGGCTGGTGGAATGCTTGAGGCGCCGCGGCGAACGCGAAGAGCTGCCGGCCCTGCAGGCAAGACTCGCCACGGCGATGGCCAAGGCCGATGTTGCGATCAGTTCGTCATGCCTGTGCCGAACGAGCGTGCCACCGGCGGCCAGCTGCTGTCATTGAGGCTCGGCAGGCGGCCCCCAGCTTCACCCTGCCGATCAGGCCAGCCCCACTGATCTGCCTTCCTCAATTAGCGCAGAGCAGTCTATCTCATCATGAAGTTGGGCGTGTGGGTCAGGCGCCAGCCAGGAAGCGTAAGACCGAAGCCGCTTAAGCCTGGCCGTTTTCTCGAGCCGCGCCTGACGCTCATCTTCTGGCTGAGTACGAGGCAGCCTTTTGTTCCACTCGCCAGGATATTGCATTCTCCGTTCTCCTCGGTCGGAGCGCATAAAGAGGCGCACTCAATGAGGGAGTTGGCCCCCCTGCCGGAGGACCACCTGTCGCTCCGGTCCCCGCTCTCCACCTGAGCTGGATGCCACCACAGGCGTGGACGAGAGTCGCCATCCATTTTGATGAGGCTGCCGCAATTAAGCTGGGCCTCGGCAAAGCTATCCTTCAAACCTCAAGCCTCGGCTTGTCGAACGCCGTGGCTCAACTGACGATCAGACATGTCATACCTGTGCCGGACGAGCGCGCAGCCGGCGCCAGGCTACCATTAAAAGCTGACGGCAGGCGACCGCCGCCCTGCCCTCAGCCCAGCCATTTCTCGTAGTCAGCCACCAGCAGGTGCACTGGAGCAACATCCTCGTCGATGTTGGAAAAGCGGCCGATCGGCTCGCGGAACACGTTGTCGGTCAGGTCGTCGTTGACGGTCGACACCTCACCGATCAGCACGTCCTTGCCCTCGGCCCAGAAGGCGTGCCAGACGCCGGGCAGCAGTGTGACGCTCTGACCCGGGTCGAGCTTCAGGAGGCCGCCCGCCGGCAGCCTGTGGATGGTCCCGTCGACCGACACGGAAACCTCCGCCTTGGGGTCGATGCCGCCGTCTCGATCGTGCATGAACAGTTCCAGCACCAGCTTGCCGCCGCCACGGTTGATGATGTCCTCGGCCTTGATGTTGTGGCGGTGCATGGGCGACAGCTGGTCCTTGCGCGAGATCATGATCTTCTCGGCATAGAGCATGCCCATGCCCTTCTTCATGTCCTCGTAGCGGCCATTGCGCACGGTGAACAGGAACAGGCCGAGTTCGTTGAATTTCTCCTGGCCGTAATCGGTGATGTCCCAGCCGAGCCGCGAGGTGAATATTGCGGAGGAGTCGACCTGGCGCGCCTTCATCTCCTCGGGCGACCAGTAGGCGAAGGGCGGCATGATGTAGCCGAACGAGCGGATGAAAGCGTCGGCTTCGCGGATGATGTCATTGATGGCGGAGCGTTTCATGATCGTAACCCCTCGTGTCGACACGCTTTAGGTTGTTGCTTGTCGTCATCCCAAAACCGCTGGGCACTTTTGGGCGACATGCATTGCAAATCGCATAGCCGAACGCCGATGCGGTGTCGATCCATCTCGCGCCTGCCCGGTGCTGCGCCACGCGCGGATGGCCCACCGATCCGGTCCGCTGGCCGCGTGACATCAACCGCTTTCAGGCTCATAACCCCCGCGAATTCTCACAGAGTGATAGCCCATGCCGACCATCCACGACCTCGACACGCCGTCGATCCTGATCGACGCCGCGCGCGCCGAAGCCAACATTGCACGCGCACAGGCCCATGCCGACCGAAACGGGCTGAAGCTCAGGCCGCACATCAAGACGCACAAGCTGCCTTACTGGGCGAAGAAGCAGGTGGCGGCGGGTGCCGTCGGCATCACCTGCCAGAAGATCGGCGAGGCCGAGGTGATGGCCGATGCCGGGCTGACCGACATTTTTCTTCCCTACAACATCCTCGGCCGCGCCAAGCTGGAGCGGCTGAAGGCGCTGCACGGTCGCGTGACCCTGTCAGTCACGGCGGACAGCATGGATACGCTGGAAGGACTGGCCGCCACATTCACCGATGCCGGCCATCGCCTCCCCGTGCTGGTCGAATGCGACACCGGCATGGGCCGCTGCGGCGTCCAGACGGCCGATGAGGCGGTTGCGCTGGCAAGGGCGATCGACAAGGCCGGTGGCCTCGCCTTTGGCGGGCTGATGACCTATCCGGCGGCCGGTCGCGCAGCGGAGGCCGAAGCGTGGCTCGCCGACGCCAGGCAGGCGCTGACCGGTTCGGGTCTCGCCTGCGAACGCATCTCCAGCGGCGGCACGCCCGACATGTGGCGGTCCAGCGATACATCTGTCGTCACCGAGTATCGGCCAGGCACCTACATCTATCTCGACCGCTATCAGGTCGCCAAAGGGGTCGGCACCTTGGACGATTGCGCGCTGACGGTGCTGTCGACCGTGGTCAGCCACCCGACGCCGACGCGTGCCATACTCGATGCGGGCAGCAAGGCGCTGTCCAGCGACACGCTCGGGTTAAAGGATTTTGGCGAGTTGCTCGGCGCTGCCGACGCAAGGGTGACCGGGCTTAGCGAAGAGCATGGCACCGTCACGCTTTCCGGTGAAGCGAAACTGCGCATCGGCGATCGCGTGCGCGTGGTGCCCGATCATTGCTGTGTCGTCACCAATCTCTTCAACCAGGTCAACCTGATCGACGGCGAGAAAGTGCTGGAAACGCTGCCGGTCGCTGCGCGCGGGCTGATGGCGTGAGCTCTTTCGGCGGGTAACGGGTGAACTAGCCCGGTTGCCGTTCCGCCTGTCGAGCCGCGACCCTGCGCATGGCGATGACCCTGCGGCGGCGTATCTCGGTGCGCATTGCCATCAAGTGCAGCGCGAAGAACAGCGCGGTAAAGCCGATAGCCATGACCAGCAGTGGCCAAAGCAGGCTGGGATCGATGGTCGGGCCGTCCATCCGGAACACCGAGGCCGGCTGGTGCAGCGTGTTCCACCAGTCGACCGAGAATTTGATGATCGGGATGTTGATGAAGCCGACCAGCGTGATGATGGCGGCGGCCCAGGCTGCGCGGCTGGCATCATCGAGTGCGCGGGTCAGCGCGATGATGCCGAGATACATCAGGAACAGCACGAAGACCGAGGTCAGGCGGGCATCCCACACCCACCAGGTGCCCCACATCGGCTTGCCCCAGATCGAACCGGTGATCAGCGCAAGTGCCGTGAAGACCGCGCCGATGGGTGCCGCCGATTTCAGCGCGACATCGGCCAGCGGATGGCGCCAGACCAGCGTGCCGAGGGCGGAAACCGCCATCAGCGTGTAGCACATCATGGCGAGCCAGGCGAAAGGCACGTGGATGTACATGATGCGGACGGTGATGCCTTGCTGGAAATCCTCGGGCGCGGTGAAGCTCATATAGAGGCCCACCGCAAGGATGAGTGCGGCGATCGCCGCCAGCCACGGCACGATCCTGTCCACCAGCGCGACGAAGCGCGTCGGGTTGGCAAGGTCCATCCAGCCGCTCGGGCGTGAAGTCGTGTCGCTCATGCGACTTTACATAGACCGCCGGCGCGATCGGGGCAATCGAGCGGCGGTGTCGCAGGCTGGATCAGCCCTGCCCCTCGCGGGGACGATCGCTGCGAGCCAAAGGGCGGCGCTGCCCCCCGGCACATCTGGTCCGACCTCCCCACAAGGAAGAGGTAAAAAGGACGATTCTTACGCGGCCTCGCCCTGCACGGAGCGGCTGAGACGGCGGACTTCTTCGTCGTTGAGCAAGCCGCCGGCGCGCAGCAGGCTGGCAAAGCGGCCGTTGCGCAGCGACAGTTCGGCGAAGCCGCCCATTTCGACAACCCTGCCCTTGTCCATGAACACGACCAGATCGGCGTCGCGAACGGTGGTCAGGCGGTGCGCGATGATGAAGGTGGTGCGGTCGCGCCGCAGCTCGTCGATCGCTTCCTTGACGCGGTCCTCGGTCTCGACGTCGAGCGCGCTGGTTGCCTCGTCGAGCACCAGGATCGGAGCATCCTTCAGCACGGCGCGGGCAATGGCTATGCGCTGGCGCTCGCCACCCGACAGCTGGCCGCCACGCTCGCCGACCACGGTGTCGTAGCCATTGCTCTTGGCCAGGATGAAGTCCTGCGCGGCAGCCGCGACGGCGGCGGCATGGATCTCGTCATTGCTCGCATCGGCGCGGCCGACGCGGATATTGTCCTCGATCGAGCGGTTGAGAAGCCCGGCGTCCTGGAACACGGTGGCGATCGAATGGCGCAGCGACTTGCGGGTCACGGTGCGGGTATCGATGCCATCGATCAGGATGCGGCCGCTGGACGGCGAGAAGACGCGCTGCAGTAGATTGATCAGCGTGGTCTTGCCGGCACCCGTCGGTCCGACGATGGCAACCGTCTGGCCGGCCTGGACCTCGAAGGAGACGTCGCTGACGCCTTGCCCCGAATTGGCGAATTCGAAGCTGACATCCTCGAAACGGACATGGCCGGTGACATTGGTGAGGTCGCGCAGGCCATCGGGCTCCGCGGCGTCGGCGGCCGAGTCCTCGAGCTTGTAGAAGTCCTCGAGCTTGGCGCGGGCTTCCGAGATCTGATTGGCGAAAGCCGACATCTGGTCGAGCCGCGAGATCAGCAGCGTGGCGAAGCCTGTGAAGGCGATCACGTCGCCGACGCGCAACTGGCCATGCGTGACTAGGTAGGCGCCGATCAGAAGCACCACCATCATCGAGATCGTCGACGACAGGCGATTGAGCGCATTGGCGATGGCCCACCAGTCGAGCACGGGGTTTTGCGCGTCGAGCAGGTTCTTGACATAGCGGCGCAGCGTCTCGGCCTCGTGGCCCAGACGGTTGTAGCTCTGCAGAACAGCGACGTTGCTCACCGAGTCCGTCACATGCGCGAACACCTTGTGGTAGTGACGCTCGACGGCGGCCTGGCCTGCCTTGGTGCGCTTCATGACCAGCCGGCCGATGCAGACATAGAGCACACCGAGCCCGAGCAGCACCATCGACATGCGCACGTCCATGCTGAGCGCCGTCGGCACCAGCAGCACGAGTGCAACGGCGGTGGACAGATGCTGGCGCATGAATTCAAGCCACAGGCTGAACAGCGTCTCGACGGCGCGCAACAAGGTGTGCAGCGCGTTGGAAGTGCCGCGCTGATGATGCCAGGCGAGCGGCATGGTGATGACGCGTTCGAAGGACTGGCACAGCACTTCGCTACGCCTTGCGTGGGCAAAGCGGTCCGCGCCGCGTGCCACCAGGACGAAAGCGATCACATTGAAGGCGCCCAGGCCGGCCCATACGGCAAGCGTGGAGAACACCGAGCCGCGCGCGGAAATCGCATCGATGACCCGGCCAAACATGATCGGCTCAAGAATGGCTATGGCGGCAAGGGCGACGTTGGCCGAACAGATCAGCGCCACGCGCTTCTTGTCGGCGGCCAGATAGCCCAGCGCTCTCCAATAGATCTGCAGAAGTGACACTTCAGCTACTCCGCCAACTCTGTATTGTGCCCAATACCAGTATTGTGCACTGCACCATTCCATGACACGTAACGGTTGATGCGTCGCAAAACAATGCCCGTCTATCGCTTCCGTTCCCATTTAGCGAACAAAAGATGACGACGATACGAAATCTGACGTGATCACCTAACGGTTTGAGATAAAAGGTGAAATGCCAGCCTTGCGGCAAAATCATGGCAACGGCCGAGCGCTGCCACAATTTTAATCACAACAGGTTTGCAGGAATTGGCACTGGGTGCGCCTGGCGAACGTCATCGCGGATCGCGCAAGTAACAAGGGGCCATGCCGCGCGTCCCGAAGGACGCGCGATCCATTGATCTAAGCCACTGATTTCACGCCGGTATCTTGACCACGATCTCGGTCTTCGAACCAGCTTTGGGTTCGAAAGAAGCGGATTTTGTTTTCGAACCATCAACTTCCAGCGAGATCGTCTTGGTCTTTTTGTCGCGAATGACATGAACCTTGATCTCGGCGCCAAGCATCTTGAGCGTGGCGTGGTAGCCATCCCAATGGCTGGGCAGCTTCGGCCGGAACGTGATCTGCTTCCCGCGCCGTTCGATGCCGAGGATGCCCTCGACCGCCGCCCGGTAGAGCCAGCCCGCCGAGCCGGTGTACCAGGTCCAGCCGCCGCGCCCGCCCTTGTCCTCTCCGGCATAGATATCGGCCGCCACCACATAGGGTTCGACGCGATAGTGTTCGGTCGAGGCCTCGTCGATTGCGTGGTTGACCGGGTTCAGCATCGAGAAGCAGCGATAGGCTTCGTCGGTCTGTCCCATCTCGGCGAGCGCGATGACGAACCAGGTCGCGGCGTGGGTGTACTGGCCGCCATTCTCGCGCACTCCAGGCGGATAGCTCTTGATGTAGCCAGGATCTTTCTGCGTCTTCGAGAAGGGTGGCGTGAACAGTTTGACGATCTTGAGCTTGTCGTCCACCAGCAGGCTGGTAGCCTGCCGCATCGCAGTCGTCGACCGCGCCGGGTCGCCCTCACCCGAAAGCACGCTCCAGGACTGGGCGATGGAGTCGATCCTGCACTCTTCGGACGTGCGTGAGCCCAAAGGCGTGCCGTCATCGAAGCTGCCGCGCCGGTACCATTCGCCGTCCCATGCCGTGCTCTCAAGTGCCCGCTTCAGCGCATCGGCATGCTTTGCCCAGGCCTGCTCGCGCTTGCTGTCGCCCTCGGCCTTGGCGACGGTGGCGAAGTCGCCCAGCGTCTTCAGCAGGAACCAGCCCAGCCACACGCTCTCGCCCTTGCCGTGTTCGCCGACACGGTTCATGCCGTCGTTCCAGTCGCCGCCAAGGATCAGCGGCAGGCCGGCAGGACTGCTGCGCTTGATGGCGAGGTCGAGCGCGCGCGCGCAGTGATCGTAGAGCGACACCGTCTTCTTAGAGATTTCCGGGGTGAAGAAGGCATCGTGCTCGCCCTCGCCCAGCGCCTGCCCATCGATGAAGGGCAGTTGCTCCTTCAGGATCGTGGCGTCGCCGGTCACCGAAAGGTAGCGCGCCGTGGCGTGGGCCAGCCAGACCACGTCGTCGGAGATCATCGTGCGCACGCCGGCCCCGGTGCGCGGCAGCCACCAATGTTGCACGTCGCCCTCCGGGAACTGACGCCGCGCGGCGTTGAGTATCTGGTCGCGCGCCAGCGTCGGATCATGCGCCAGCAGTGCCAGCGTGTCCTGCAACTGGTCGCGGAAGCCGAAGGCGCCGCTCGCCTGATAGAAGGCCGAGCGGGCGCGGATGCGGCAGGCAAGGCTCTGATAGGGCAGCCAGTGATTGACCATGGCATCGAGCCCCTTGTCCGGCGTCTCGACCTGGATGGTGTCGAGGAAGCCGCGCCACTCGCGCTCGTTGTCGGCCAGGCGCTGGTCGAAATCCTTGCCCCGGTGCTTTTGCACCAGCGCGCTCGCCTGCGCCGCGGAATCGGCGTCGCCGAGCAGCCAGAGCAGCGTGACGTCGCCGCCGGCCGGGATCTCGATGTCGCGGGCGATCGCCGCGCATGGATCGTCTCCGGCCTCGACGCGACCCGACAGCGCCGCGCCGCTCAGCACCGCCTGCGGCAGTTCGCTGGACCCGTGCCGGCCGAGGAACTCGGAACGGTCCGCCGTCACCGAATGAACAGCCGCGTCGGCGGCGAGGAAGGCCACGCGCTCGCTGAAATCGAGCCCGTAGGGGTTTTGCGCCAGCAAGGCGCCGGTCGCGCTGTCGCGGGACGGAACGATGGTCGCCGCGGTGCGTGACCGGTGCCCACCAAGCACCCATTCGGCATACGCATAGACGCGCAGCCGCGCCGGTACCGAGCCGGAATTCTGGATGCGCAGCCGCGTGATCTTCACCGGATCAATGGGGTCCACGACATGGGTCAGGTCCATCGACAACGGCCCGCGCTTCGACCGGAACGTCGAGAAGCCCTGCCCGTGCCAGGCCTCGTACGTCATCGAGGGATCGCGCACCATGGCCGCGAGCGGCGAGAATGCCCTGCCGCTGGCCTGATCGTAGATATAAATGCCCTCGCCCGGCCGGTTCGAGACCGGATCGTTCGACCACGGCGTCAACTGGTAGTCGCGGCTGTTGCGGCTCCAGGTGAAGGCGGCGCCCTCGGCCGAGGTGTGGAAGCCGAACGAGGCGTTGGAGACGACGTTGATCCAGGGCTGCGGCGTGCTGCGCCGGCCAGCCAGGCGCACCACATAGTGCCGTCCGTCGCCGTCGAAGCCGCCAAAGCCGTTCCATTGGTTGAGGCCGGTGCCATCGGCGCTGACATCCGCCACGGCTTGCGAGGCGAATGCATGCGCCACCGGCGCCGGAATCTCGCGCGGCGTCGTCAACCCGGTCGGCACAAGCGCGTCGCGCGCCTGCAGGGCCGCTGCCTCGGCCCGCTCGATCTGATCGAAGATGGTGCCGTTGCGCGTATGCAGCACCACCCGGGCGACGGCGAGCAATGTCTTGTATGTGGTCTCTTCCATCAGGTCGCGGCGCACCGCGAAAATATGCTGCCGTGGTCCGAGTTCCTTGCCGCGCAGACGGCTGTTTTCGCACAGCGTCTCGACCGCCCGCTGCAGGTCCTGGACATAGGACGAGGCCTGCTCGTTGACGACGACGAAGTCGATCATCATGCCGCGGGTGCGCATATACTCCTGGAAGCGCAGCGCCTGGGCGACGATTTCCAGGTCGGCGACGTCGCCGATCCTGACCAGGAAGATCGGAAAATCGCCCGAAATGCTGGTCGGCCACAGGCTCGACTGCTTGCCCAGGCCCGAAGCGATGGATTCGGCAGGCAGCCGCAGGAACGCATCGGGATAGATCAGATAGCGTGCCAGTTTCTGCACATTGGCGGCATCGGTCAGGCTAAGGCCCATGTGGCGGGTCTGCACCTGGCTGCGGGTCCAGGCAAGCATCGCCTGGCGGGCAAAGCTCTCCTGATGGTCGAGCCGATTGATGGCATCGTCCAGCTCGGCGCGATTGGCCCCGACCACGGTCCAGAAGGTCAACGATATCTTCTTGTTGGCGGGTACGCGCACCTGGCGGCGGAGCGAGGCGATGGGATCGAGCGTGAAGCCGGAATGGCCGCCAAGTCTCGCGCCTGGATCGAAAGCGGCGGCATCGACGATGGAGCGGCCACGGCCGATGAAGGCACGCCTGTCGGTCTCGGCCTCCGCATCGCGCGCCGGCCCGGACGGATCGGTGACGAAATGCGCCAGGGTGATATCAGGCTCGCTGGTTTCGCGCTTGCGGCGCGTGGCGAAGATCGCGCCGTTGTTGGCGGCGATTTCGGTCTCCACGAACATCTTCGAGAAGGCCGGATGCGCGTTGTCGGAAGCCTCCGAACCCAGCACCAGTTCGGCGAAGGACGTCACCTCGATGTGACGATCGGATGTGCTTTCATTGTAGAGCGTTATGCGACGGCCTTCGCCATTGCCTTCGGAAACGACGATGCAATCGACCTCGGAGCGCAACGTGCCGACCGATTTGACGAAGCTCGCCTTGTCGTCGGAGAACAGGGTCTGCACCTTCTCCTCGGCCGCGCGCTTGGGCTCCGCCGTTGCCGACCACCAGTCGCCAGTGCTGACGTCACGCAGGAAGATGTACGAGCCCAGACGGTCCTCGACCGGATCCGGCTGCCAGCGGGTCACGGACAGATCGCCCCAGCGGCTGTAGCCGGAACCGGTCGCGGTCACCATCACCGAATAACGGCCATTCGACATCACATTGGTCGATCGCAACGCTCGCAAGGGATCGAGCACGATGCGGGTGTCGGGACTCTCGGTCTCGGTCTCGTCCTTGGCTCGCTCGTCCGCTTCGGTCCTGACGGTGGCGGTCGGGATGTCGCGCGGCGCCCTTTCCTGCAGCAGGAGTTCAGCCGATTCAATAACCGGATCGCTGTGGAAACGGTCGCGCAGGCGACCCTCGAAGATCGCGTCGGCGACCGCCGCGATCGACATGCCCGAATGGTGCGCATAGTAATTCAGCACGACCGCGTGGTTGGTACCTTCAGGCACGCGTTGCGGCGTGAAATCGACCGCATCGTAATAGCCATGAGGACCAAGCGCACCGATCTCGCGCAGCCGAGACAGGTTCTGCACGGCTTCGCGCGGGTTGAACTGCGCCGCCAGGATGGTGGCGTAGGGCGCGATCACCGTGTTCTGGCCAAGGCCGCGCTTCAGCCCAAGCCCGGGCACACCGAAATTGGTATACTGATAGGTCAGTTCCCGGTCGCGAGCGTTGTAGGCCGCTTCCGAAATGCCCCACGGCACGTTCTTCTGGCGGCCGTACTGCATCTGGCGCTTGATAATCAGCTTGCTGGTCTGGTTGAGGATCGAGCCTTGCGGCTCCTTCATTACCAGTGGCGGCATCAGATACTCGAACATCGAGCCCGACCAGGACATCAGCGCGCCCTGGAAGCCGATCTCGACGATTGGGCGGCCGAGCCGGAACCAATGCTCGGTAGGCAGGTCGCCCTTTGCGATTGCGAACAGGCTAGTCAGCCGCGCCTCGGAGGCGAGAAGGTCGTAGCAGCTTTCGTCGAGCTGGTGCTCCTCGACCCGGTAGCCGATCGACAGCAGCTTGCGCTCCGGCCGCATCAGGAAGGCGAATTCCATCTCGAAGGCGAAACGGCGCGTGCGCTCGCGCAAGGTCAGTAGCTTGGCGCGCAGTGCCTCGACGGCGTTGTCGTCGCTGTGGGCGTCGTGGACATGCGCCTCGCAGGTCGCTTCCAGCCTTGCCGCCCAGTCGACGATGACGTCGCTCTGTGCCGACGCTGCCTCGGTGTGGATGGCGGTGGCCAGCTTGCGGATCTCGCCCGCCAGCACGGCAAGGTTGATGGTGCGGATCGAGGCCATTTCCGGCTGCGCCTTGATCGTCTCCACGGCACGCCGCATGCCGTCCAGGCGGTCAGCGAGGCGCTGGCGCAAGGGCCGCAACTGGCGGCGATCGTCAGGCAACTCATCGAGGCTTTCGCTCAGAATGGTCACCGTGTCGAGAATGCCTTCGAAATCGCCCTGGAGGTGAACGGAAGGGGCTTCCGCCCACTCGGCACAGGCAGCCGCCACCGCCACCAGGTGGCCGGCGAGATTGCCGCTGTCGACAGCCGAGATATAGAGCGGGTAGAGCGGCTTCAGCGTCGTGGTGTCGTACCAGTTGAAGAGATGGCCGCGGTGGCGCGGCATGCTCTCGATGGTCGTCATGGTGGCGTCGATGCGGGTGATGGCATCGGACAGGCTGATCCAGCCGAAATCGCGCGCCGAGACGACCGACAGCAGGTAGACACCGACATTGGTGGGCGAAGTGCGCGGTGCCACGACCGGCGCCGGGCTTTCCTGGAAATTGTCCGGCGGCAGATTGTGATGCTCCGCCGTGACGAAGCTTTCGAAATAGTGCCAGGTGCGCCGCGCCACGGTGCGCAGCGCATGAATGTCGGCCTGCGATATGCGCAGACGATCCTCCGTTTCAGCCGAGCGGCTGATCCAGCTGGCGATCGCCGGCGATCCGATCCAGAACAGGGCGAAGAAGAAGGCGACGAAGGCGCCGGTGGAATCGGCCAGCACCGGAATGGCGAGGCCGACGAAGCCGATGATTACGGCACCGTACATCATGCCGTAATAGGAGCCCACATCATTGTCGCCGGCCTTGTGCGCCTGCGAGGCGGTGCGCCATTCCAGGAGGTTCTGGCGGCTGACGAACAGCCGGTAGAGCGTACGCACGATGGCGTCGCCCATCATCCAGGCATTGTGCGCCATCAGCACGATCTTCAGCGCCACCATGGCGGTGCCAAAGGCAACGTCGCGCGCGAGCGCCGAGAAATGGCCGCGCGGCGTCTGGTCGCCGCTCTTGGGCAGGATGGCGTTGACGACGTCGAAGGTCGGCGCCATGAACAGGCTGAGGATCAGCAGCGCCTGCCACTGTGCCGCCTGCGTGAACGGCAGCAGGGTCCAGCCGGCGATCGCCGCCATCACCCAGAAGATCGGCGTCAGCGAGCGGCGCAGATTGTCGACCATCTTCCAGCGCGACAGGGCCGGAACGCCGGAGCGCGGATCAAGGATATAGCCCAGAAGCTGCCAGTCGCCGCGTGCCCAGCGATGGTGACGCGAGGCGTCGACCGAGTATCGGGTCGGATAGTCCTCGACCAGTTCGACGTCGGTGACCAGCGCCGCGCGCGCCAGCGCGCCTTCGAGCAGATCGTGGCTGAGGATGGTGTTTTCCTCGATGCGGCCCTGCAGGGCCGCCTCGAAGGCATCGACGTGATAGAGGCCCTTGCCGGTGAAGGAGCCGTCACTGAACACGTCCTGATAAAGATCCGAGACGGCGAAGACGTAGGGATCAAGGCCGCGATTGGCCGAGAACACGCGCTGGAAGAACGAGGCCTCGTCGCCTGATGTCAGCGAAGCGGTGATGCGTGGCTGCAGGATCGTGTAGCCGGCGGTGACGACGCGCCTGGTGGCGTCGAAATGCGGGCGGTTGAGCGGATGACAGAGCTTGCCGACGAGGCTCGCCACTGCATCGCGCGTGGTACGCGTGTCGGCGTCCAGCGTCATCACATGGACGACTTTTTCCGGCAGCGGCACATCCAGCGGCAGGAAGGTGGTGTCGCTGTCGCCGCGCAGCAAAAGGTCGAGCTCATGCAGCTTGCCGCGCTTGCGCTCCCAGCCCATCCAGGCCCCTTGAGCAGCGTTGAAGAGCCGGCGGCGGTGCAGGATGTAGAAGCGCGGCGCGCCTTCCGAGGGATAGCGGGCGTTGAGACGGGCGATCTCGGCGCGGGCGTATTCGAGGATCTCGGTGTCGGCCGCATCGATCTCGATCTTGCTGTCGGGCCAGTCCGACAAAAGCGCGAAATGGATCTCATCCACCAGGTTGGCCAGGTAATGCACTTCGATGTTGCGGATGTTCTCCTCGACATCGTCACGCGAGCCGATCAGCGAAGGGACGACCACCAGCGTGCGCGCCTCGGGCGGCACGCCGTGCCTGTAGTCATAGCCGATCAGGCGTGTCGGCTTGAGGAACAGCGAGACCACGGTGTTGAAGAAGGCGAGCGCGCCCTCGCTCGCCGGCACGGCAAACAGCGCCAGCATCAGGACGATCGAGGTTACCGACAGGCCGAGATTGGCCAACGCATTGCCGGTGAGGACAAGAAGCAGGGCCGTCAGCGCGAAGACCGGCAGGACGATACCAAGCCATCCGGTCTTGGCGAAGGCCCGCTTGACTGTCTGGCTGATGGTCGGCCGATAGCCGATCGCCTTTTCCAATTCCAGACGGCGCGGACCGACGAGATAGAAGCCGACATCGGTGTGAGCGGATGCCGTTGGCGTGTCACCCTCTTCAATGCTCGAGCCGGTCTCGCCGGTGGCGTGGCCGGCCAGTTCGATCGCCTTTTCGGCGACGCGGTATTCCGACAGGTCGGAGCGGCGCGCCAGTTCCTCGATCGCGGTCCGGTACTGGTCGCGCGAGAAGAAGTCGAGCGCGGCGAAATCGGTGCGTTCGCGCAACACGGTATCGATGCGGCTGACGCCCTCGAACCATACTGTCCAGTCGACGTCGTTGATGAGGCGCAGGCCGCGGATGATGTTGCCGGTCGTCACATTGCCGCTGGACAGCGTGTGATGCTCGGAGATGATTATCTCCTCGGCATCGGAGCCGGTCTTTTCGAGCTCGCCTTCCAGCCATTCCAGGGCCTTGCCGGCATTCTGCGACCCGTCGCGCAGGCGATAGAGAAGCTGGGTGGCAAAGGTGGTGTCCTGCGCGTGGGCGCTGAAATTGGCCAGGATAGCCTGCCGGTCGGCGCTGTCGTCGGTCGCCAGCACCTTGTCGGCCACATCGTTGGCGATCTGCCGCATCTGGCGGGTGCGATTGACCCTGACCGCCAGACGGCGGAGATTCTCGATCAGCACGAAGCGCAGAAGCGATGGCAGTGCCCAGAGTTCACCGATCTTCAGCGGCTCGACCGACTGAAAGCCTTGGACGATGGACTTGAACATGGTCGCGGAGACGGAACTGTCCGAATGCGCGACATAGGTCCAGGCCAGTGCCAGCGCACGCGGCACGGTGCCGCCATCAGGCAGCTTCAGCGTCGGCAGCTGGCGGTAGAAGCGGCGTGGCAGATCGCGCTTGACCTGGAAAATGGTCTCTTCGACGAGGTAATTGTTGTCGAGCAGCCATTGCGCGGCCGGGGTGATCGTTTCGCCCTTGGCTTGTGCCGCATTGGTCGAACGGTAGACTTCGAGGATCTTCTTGGCGCTGTCGCGGATACGCGCCTGGAAGTCGAACGGGATAAGCCCGAACAGGTCGGTGAGATCGCCTTTTGCCAGGCTTTCGCCGAGCAGCCGGAGCCGTTCCTCCGGCAGGAATGTCGACCTTATCGGCTCTTCCGTAATGGCCGGGAAGCTGGCGCTGGTCTTCTCGATCTGGGCTGGGTTCGTCTGAATATTCATTGAAAATTCCGTAAGCGGGCACTCAGCGGCGTCACCGCCACGGCAATGGCCCTAAAACCGGTTCAAATGCAATTGGTTGCATAATCCCACTTGCCGAAAGTTTGTTTCCGCACCGCGACAGGGCGTCATCTCTCGGCAAAATTCCAAGACGAGCGCCCCTCTTCCCGTCGAGATCGATCGGCGGAGAGGATTCGGGCTTTTTCGTGATGCCGGCAAGAGCTTACGCTATATTTCGCCGGCAGCACGATCATGTTTGGAAACAGGCGGTAACCGTTGGCGCGAAGGCGTCAGGCCGCGATGGTTACGCGGACCACGAACAGCGTCGTATCCCGAGCAGGCTCGACCCTCAGCGCCGGGGCATCCGGCCCGAGCAGCAGCGTGTCGAGCGGCCCGAGGCGAATTGACCCGGCCTCGTGGAAGACGGCTTCGCCCTTGTGACACAGGATGAGGGTCGAACCGGCCTGGGTCGCGATTTCCACAGGCCGCGAAATCGCCAAGCGCTCGACCGAATGCAGTGTGCGGCCACGGCGGGTCATGACGTTGAGATCGGTGATCGGGCCTGCGATCAGCGCGGCGCTGGTCGGCTGGTCGGCTGGAAAGGAAAAAGGCTGGGAAGCCGGTGTCAGCCGCGCCGCCGGCCGGCCGGCGATATCAAGCACGATGCCCTCGCCCTCCAGCACCGACAGTGTGCGGTCGATGCCGGCAAAGGTGGAGAATGGCCCGCTGCCTTCGACGCGGGCCATCGACACGCGCCAGTCGAACTCATCGAGGCCCGCCCCGTCGGGCGAAACGGCGATCTCGGTTGTCGTGCCGCCGCCGTTCTTCCACGGCATGACGCGGTAGTCGGCGGCACGAAGAATGCGCATGATCTCAGCCTATCACCCGAGGATGCCGGGCAAATTGAGCTGATGCTCCTTGGCGCACTCGATGGCGATGTCGTAGCCGGCATCGGCATGACGCATGACGCCGGTCGCCGGGTCGTTCCACAGCACGCGCTCCAGGCGCCTGGCGGCATCGGGCGTGCCGTCGGCGACGATGACCATGCCGGCATGCTGTGAAAAACCCATGCCGACGCCGCCGCCATGGTGCAATGACACCCAGGTGGCGCCGGAAGCGGTGTTGAGCAGTGCGTTGAGCAGCGGCCAGTCGGATACGGCATCGGTGCCGTCCTTCATCGCTTCGGTCTCGCGGTTCGGCGAAGCAACCGAGCCGGAATCGAGGTGATCGCGACCGATGACGACTGGCGCCTTGAGTTCGCCCTTGGCAACCATCTCGTTGAAGGCGAGGCCGAGCCGGTGGCGGTCACCAAGACCGACCCAGCAGATGCGGGCCGGCAGGCCCTGGAAGGAAATGCGCTCGCGCGCCATGTCCAGCCAGTTGTGCAGATGGGTATTGCCAGGCGTCAATTCGCGCACCTTGGCGTCGGTCTTGTAGATATCTTCCGGATCGCCCGAGAGTGCCGCCCAACGGAATGGGCCGATGCCGCGGCAGAACAGCGGGCGGATATAGGCCGGCACGAAACCCGGGAATGCAAAGGCGTTCTCAAACCCTTCGTCCTTGGCGACCTGGCGGATATTGTTGCCGTAGTCCAGCGTCGGCACGCCGGCGTTCCAGAACGCCACCATCGCCTCGACATGCTCGCGCATGGAAGCCCGCGCCGCCTTCTCGACCGCCTTCGGGTCGCTGACGCGCTTCTCGCGCCACTCGGCCATCGTCCAGCCCTTGGGCAGATAGCCGTTGATCGGGTCGTGGGCCGAGGTCTGGTCGGTGACCATATCGGGGCGGATGCCGCGCCTGAACATTTCCGGCACGATCTCGGCGGCATTGCCGAGCAGCCCAACCGACTTCGCCTCGCCGGCCTTGGTCCAGCGCTCGATCATCTCCATCGCTTCATCGAGCGTCTCGGCCTTCTCGTCGACGTAGCGAGTGCGCAGGCGGAAATCGATCGAGTCCGGATTGCATTCGATCGCCAGGCAGCAGGCGCCGGCCATGACGGCGGCGAGCGGCTGGGCGCCGCCCATGCCGCCGAGGCCGCCCGTCAGGATCCATTTGCCCTTGAGATTGCCGCCATAATGCTGGCGGCCGGCCTCCACGAAGGTCTCGTAGGTGCCCTGCACAATGCCCTGCGTGCCGATATAGATCCAGGAGCCGGCCGTCATCTGGCCGTACATCATCAGACCTTTCTTATCGAGCTCGTTGAATTTCTCCCAGGTCGCCCAGTGCGGGACGAGGTTCGAGTTGGCGATCAGCACGCGTGGCGCGTCGGCGTGGGTGCGGAACACGCCGACCGGCTTGCCGGATTGCACCAAAAGTGTCTCGTCCTCACCAAGCGTCTTCAGCGAGGCAACGATGCGGTCGAAATCATTCCAGGTGCGCGCCGCCCGGCCGATGCCGCCATAGACGACCAGCTCGTTGGGATTTTCAGCGACGTCGGGGTCAAGATTGTTCATCAGCATGCGCAGCGGCGCTTCGGTCGTCCAATACCTGGCGTTGAGCTTGTCGCCGCGCGGCGCCCGGACTTCACGGATGTTGTGGCGGGGATTGTTCATCATTGTCCCTTTCAAGCAAGACGGGCGGCGCGTCAGCGCCTTGCCCAGTCGATCGCGGTTTCGAGGATGGTCTTCAGCGTCGCGCGGATCGGCGCCGCAAACTCGGCATCGTAGGGTACCGGCCAATTGTCCGGCGTTCCTTTTTCTTCCGGCTCGCGCATGTAGCCACGGTTTGAGAGTTCCATCTGCAAGGCGTGGACACCCTGTTGCGGTTGGCCGAAGTGGCGTGTGATCCAGCCGCCCTTGAAGCGCCCGTTGACGACAGAGGTTTCGCCGGTTTCGGCCATGATCTGGCTGACCGTTGCCTGCAGGTTCGGGTCGGCGCTCTTGCCGTCATTGGTGCCGAGGTTGAACACCGGCAGCGTGCCTTCGAACAGGCGCGGCAGCACCGAACGGATCGAGTGGCAATCGTAGAGGACGATCTTGTCGTGAAGGCCACGCAGCCGGTGGATCTCTGCCTGCAAGGCGGCATGATAAGGCACAAAGAACTTTTCGCGACGCTCGTCGACCTCCGACGGTCCCGGCTCTTCGCCCTCGCGGTAGAGCGGATCGCCATCAAAGGTTTCGGTCGGGCACAGACCGGTGGTGGCCTGGCCGGGATAGAGCGAAGCACCCGAAGGATCGCGGTTGACGTCGATGACGGTGCGCGAGATCGCGGTGTGGACGACGGTGGCGCCGAGGCTGCCGGCGAAGTCATAGAGATTGTCGATCCACCAGTCGCAGTCGCGGCGGCCGAGCCAGGGCGACACCAGCCGGTTTTCGAGGCCGGCAAGGTCGATGCCGGTGTGCGGGATCGACACCAGCAGGGGTGCTGTGCCTTGGCTGACGGTGAGCCAGGGTGTGGCGGCCATCACGCCGCTCCCGCAATCGAGGGCAGCGCCACCGCGCCGGCAGCCTTGACCGTCGCGCCACTGCGCACCATGGCGATTGCCTTCTCCATGTCAGGGTGGAAATGCCGGTCATTGTCGAGATGCGGCACTTCGGCCCGGACCAGTTTGCGCACCGCTTCGAGCGCGGCGCTCGACGCCAGTGGCGCATGGAAATCGCAGCCCTGCGCGGCGGCCAGCAACTCGATGCCGATCACCGCCGTCGCATTCTCGACCATGCCGATCAGACGGCGCGCGCCGTGCGCGGCCATCGAGACATGGTCTTCCTGGTTGGCCGAGGTCGGGATCGAATCGACGCTGGCCGGATAGGCCTTCTGCTTGTTTTCCGAGACAAGCGCCGCCGCCGTCACCTGCGGGATCATGAAGCCGGAGTTGAGGCCGGGCTTCGGTGTCAGGAAGGCGGGCATGCCGGACAGTGCCGGGTCAACCAGCATGGCGATACGGCGTTCCGACAGCGAGCCGATCTCGCAAACGGCAAGCGCGATCATGTCGGCGGCAAAGGCCACCGGCTCGGCGTGGAAATTGCCGCCGGAGAGCGCGGTATCGTCCTCGGCGAAGATCAGCGGATTGTCGGTGACGCCATTGGCCTCGGTTTCGAGCGTATCGGCGGCCTTGCGCAGCACGTCGAGCGCGGCACCCATCACCTGCGGCTGGCAGCGCAGGCAATAGGGATCCTGCACGCGCTCGTCGCCGAGACGGTGCGACTCGCGGATGGCACTGCCGGCCATCAGGTTGCGCAGCGCATCCGCCGTCTCGATCTGGCCACGGTGCTTTCTCAGGAGATGAATGCGCGGATCGAACGGCGCGTCGGACCCCTTGGCGGCATCGGTCGACAGCGCGCCGGCGACCAGCGCCGACTGATAGAGCACTTCGGCCTCGAACAGAGCGGCCAGCGCATAGGCGGTCGAGAACTGCGTGCCGTTGAGCAGCGCCAAACCTTCCTTGGCGCCAAGCGTCACCGGCTCGAGGCAGTGCGAGACGAAGGCGACCTTGGCCGGGAAGCGGCCATGCGGGGTAAAGCATTCGCCGACACCGATCATCACCGCCGTCATGTGCGACAGCGGCGCGAGGTCGCCGGAAGCGCCGACGGAGCCTTGCGCCGGCACCACGGGGATGACGTCGTTGGCGAGCATCGCTTCCAGCAACTCGATGGTTTCGGAGCGCACACCGGACGCTCCCTGCGCCAGGCTGGCAAGTTTCAGCGCCATCATCAGCCGGGCAACGGCAACCGGCATCGGTTCGCCGACGCCGGCGGCATGCGACAGCACGATGTTGCGCTGCAAGGTCTCGAGATCGCCGGCTGGGATACGCACGCTGGCCAATTTGCCGAACCCGGTGTTGATGCCATAGACCGGCTCGCCCTTGGCAACGATCCTGGCGACAGCCTCGGCGCTCGCCTTGATCTTTGGGCGGCACGCATCGTCCAGCCGCAATGCGGCGCCACGGTAGATGGCGCGCCAGTCGGCCAGCGTCGCATTGCCGGGCTTCAAGGTCAGTTCGGTCATTGTCCTCTCCAGATGCGGGCATGAAGCGGGTTGAAGCCCATGCGGTAAACGAGTTCGGCGGGGCGCTCGATGTCCCAGATCGCCAGGTCGGCGGATTTTCCCGCTTCCAGCGTGCCGGTTTCTCCCAACAGGCCTAGTGCGCGGGCGGCCTCGCGGGTAACGCCCGCCAGACATTCATCGACCGTCAATGCAAACAGGGTCGCCGCCATGTTCATGGTCAAAAGCAGCGATGTCAGCGGCGAGGTGCCGGGATTGTTGTCGGTAGCGACAGCCATCCTGACACCGTGCTGGCGGAACAGGCCGATCGGCGGCTTCTTCGTCTCGCGAATGAAGTAATAGGCGCCCGGCAGGATCGTGGCCACGGTCCCTGATTTGGCCATCGCCACGGCACCGGCCTCATCGGTGTATTCGAGATGATCGGCCGACAGTGCGCCATAGCGCGCGGCGAGTTCGGCGCCATGCAGGTTGGACAGTTGGTCGGCATGGAGTTTTACGGGAAGACCGGCTGCCTTTGCCGCATCGAATACGCGTGCCATCTGTTCCGGCGAGAACGCTATGCCTTCACAAAAACCGTCAACCGCGTCAGCCAGGCCTTCGGCGGCAACCGCCGGTACGATGGTTCCGGCAACAAGGTCGATAAAGGCGTCCTTGTCGCCCTTGGCTTCGGGCGGCAGCGCATGGGCGGCCAGACAAGTCGTGCGGATCGTCACAGCCCGTTCGCCACCCAGCCGGCGGGCGGCGCGCAGCGACTTCTTCTCATTGTCGACATCGAGCCCGTAGCCCGATTTGACCTCGACCGACGTGACCCCCTCGGCCATCAGCGCGTCGAGGCGGGGCAGCGTCTGGGCAACCAGTTCGTCCTCGCTGGCGGCGCGCAAGGACTTGACCGAGGACACGATGCCGCCGCCGGCCCTGGCGACTTCCTCATAGGTGGCGCCAGCCAGCCGCATCTCGAATTCGTTGGCGCGATTGCCGGCATGGACCAGATGGGTGTGGCAGTCGATCAGGCCGGGCGTGATCCAGCGGCCCTCGCAATCGACCGTTTCGCCCCGGGCAAGCGCCGAGGGCATCTCGGATTCCGGCCCGGCATAGACAATGCGGCCGTCTCGCGCGGCGACGGCGCCATGCTCCACGATACCGAGACCGGCGGAACTTTCGGCCAAGGTCGCCAGACGCGCATTGCGCCACAGACGAAGATCCCCTGCCCGGCTTTTGCTCTCTGCAGCCATCATCTTTTCCGTTTCAATCGGTGGCGATTATGTATATACATATTGAAACGCACTGCAAGTGGCATCATCGCACGAGAGACGGGAAAGCGGAGAGAAAAGTGACTGACATCTTTGCGGAACAGGCGCTTCTTCCCAATGGCTGGCACAACAATGTGCGGGTCACCTGCTCCGGCGGACGCATCGCGGCCGTTGCGTCCGGAGCCACCGCGTCAGTGGGCGACGAGCGCCACTCCATCCTGTTGCCCGGCATGCCCAATCTGCACAGCCACGCATTCCAGCGCGGCATGGCTGGTCTTGCCGAGCTTCGCGGCCCCTCCGCCGACAGTTTCTGGAGCTGGCGCGAGGTGATGTACCGTTTCGCACTGTCGATGACGCCGGACCAGGTCGAGGCGGTTGCCGCTCAGCTTTATGTCGAGATGCTCGAGGCCGGTTTTTGCCGCGTCGGCGAATTCCATTATCTGCATCACGACCGCGACGGGAAACCCTATGCCAATCTCGCCGAGATGGCCGAGCGCATCGCGGCCGCGGCTGGCGAAACCGGCATCGGCCTGACGCTGCTGCCGGTGTTTTACGCGCACTCCTCCTTCGGCGGCGCCGCACCAAATGAAGGCCAGCGCCGATTTATCAACGATGTGAATCGGTTCTCCCGGCTTGTTGAGAAGTCTAGCGAATCGGTTCGCGCGTTGAATCAAGCCGTCGTCGGTGTGGCGCCGCACAGCCTGCGCGCCGCGACGCCCGGAGAACTGGCCCAGGTCGCTGCCTTGGCTCCAAATGGGCCGATCCACATCCACGTCGCCGAACAGGTCAAGGAAGTCGAGGACTGCCTTGCCTGGTCCGGCGCACGCCCGGTCGAATTCCTGCTTGGCCATGCCGATGTCGACCAGCGCTGGTGCCTGATCCATGCCACCCACATGACCGATACCGAAACCACAGGCATGGCCAGGAGCGGCGCCATCGCCGGTCTTTGCCCGATCACCGAGGCCAATCTCGGCGACGGGACGTTCGCGGCGCCGCTGTTCAGGGAGCATGGCGGCCGTTTCGGTGTCGGCTCCGATTCCAACGTGCTGGTCGGCCTGCCCGACGAATTGCGGCAGCTCGAATATTCGCAGCGCCTGGCGCATCGCGCCCGCAACGTGCTCGCGGTGGCCGGTGGCTCGACCGGGCGGGCGCTGTTCGACGCGGCGCTCGAGGGCGGCGGCGTCGCGCTCGGTGCCGGTGCCTCGCGGATCGCCGTCGGCGCGGCCGCCGATCTCGTCTCGCTCGATGCCAAGACCCCCTCACTGGCCGGCAAGTCCGGTGACGCCATCCTCGACGCCTGGATCTTCGCCAATGGCAGCAAGGTCGATTGCGTCTGGGTGCATGGGCAGAAACAGGTCAGCGGCGGCAGGCATCTGAAGCGAGACGTGGTAGGCGAGCGATTCCGCAAGGTGATGACGGCGCTGTCCGAGGGCTGATCCAAGATGAGCATGGCCGAAACGACAGAGATCGAGGACAGCGAGACCGTCTCGCTGCACCAGCGCATCCTCTCCGATATCCGCGAAAGAATCCTGTCCGGGGCCTGGGCGCCCGGTCACCGTATCCCGTTCGAGCACGAGCTGACCGCCGAATACAAATGCTCGCGCATGACTGTGAACAAGGCGCTGTCGCAGTTGGCAAAGGCCGGCCTGATCGAGCGCCGCCGCCGTTCCGGCAGTTTTGTACGCCAGCCGCAGTCGCAGGCGGCGGTGCTGGAACTTCACGACATCAGGATCGAGGTCGAAGCGCTCGGCCTGCCCTATCGCTACGAACGGCTGGAGCGCCTGAAGCGGCGCGGCAACGCGGAGGACAGAGCGCTGCTGGGGCTGTCCGCGGCAGGGCCATTGCTGTGGGTCGAAGGCCTGCATTTTGCCGGCGAGCGGCCGTTCGCGCTCGAGCAGCGTCTGATCAATCTTTCGGCTGTTCCGGAAGCGGGGGACGAAGAGTTCCTGGACATCGCCGCCGGGCCCTGGCTGATCGGCCGCGTGCCCTGGAGCGAGGCCGAACACCGCATCCGCGCCATGGCCGCGGATGAGACCATTGCCGACGCGCTCGACATCGATCCCGGCGCGCCCTGCCTTGTGGTCGAGCGCCGCACCTGGAGCGCGGAACACCCGGTCACCCATGTCCGGTTTGTCTATCCCGCGGAAAGCCACACGCTGGTGGCGAGGTTTACGCCTTCGCAGGGGTGAGTGATCTCCCCCACGTGGGGGGAGATTGGCAGTTCAGGCGCCGCGCTTAGATCGCCGCCGTAATAATGATCTCGACCAGATATTCCGGACCCGCGAGCTTGGCTTCGCCGGTGGCGCGGGCGGGGGTGTGGCCCTGCGGCACCCACTTGTCCCATTCTGAATTCATCTCGGCGAAGGTGCCCATGTCGGCCAGCCAGATGATCGCCTGAACGATCTTGGTCTTGTCGGTGCCGGCCTTGGCCAGCAATTCGTCGATGGTCGCCAGAATATCACGGGTCTGCGAGGCGACGTTGCCGCCGGGTTCGCCGACCTGGCCGGCCAGATAGACCGTGTTGCCGTGAATCACGATCTGGCTCATGCGCGGGCCAACATCGATGCGTCGAATGCTCATGGGAGGTTCCTTCCTGTTACAGGTGGCGACTGTTTAGAGTTGCGGTTCGCTTCGGGCAAGGCCGCCGGGCCAATTCCCCTTGGACCAGCAAGAGTGAGATTCACGGCAAGTTGAGCCGCCGTTCGCAATTCCGCCCGATTGGCTTGTTGACTAATGTAATAACATCACATATCCAAACCGCCATCCCTGCCGGACATGGCATCGCCACGGAACGACATGACCCAGACCTGCCTGACATTCCGTGATCTGACGCTGGGCTACAACAGCCACCCGGCAATCCATCACCTCGACGGCGTGATCCGCAAGGGCTCGCTGACGGCCGTGGTCGGGGCCAACGGATCCGGCAAATCGACGCTGATGAAGGGTATTGTCGGCGTGCTGAAGCCGATGGCCGGCGAGGTTGTTCGCGCACCCGGCGTGCGCGCCGCCTACCTTCCCCAGCAATCAGAACTCGACCGCTCCTTCCCGGCGCGCGTTGTCGACCTTGTCTCGCTGGGGCTCTGGCCGAAGCGCGGCATGCTCGGCCGCTACACATCAGAAGATCGCGCGGCGGTCAGCCAGGCGCTGATGGCGGTCGGCCTCGGCGGCTTCGAAGAGCGCCCGATCGACACGCTGTCGGGCGGCCAGTTGCAGCGCACGCTGTTCGCCCGCGTGCTGTTGCAAGACGCCGACCTCATCCTGCTCGACGAACCGTTCAACGCCGTCGATGCCAAGACCGTCGGTGACCTGATCGCCCTGATCAAGCGCTGGCATGGCGAAGAACGCACCATCATGGTCGTCGTCCATGATCTCGATCTGGTCCGTCAGAATTTCCCGGAAACCCTGCTTTTGGCCCGCCAGCCGATCGCCTGGGGCGAAACGCGCGAGACGCTGAAGCCGGAAAATCTGCTGCGCGCGCGCCGCTTTCATGAAGCCTGGGAAGAAAACGCGCCGTGGTGCGAACCGAACGACCACACCGACGATAATGCGCATGGCCACGATCATCACGGCCACCATCATCACGGCGCCGGACCGAGGGCTGCCTGATGGACACGCTCCATGGTCTTTTCATCGCGCCCTTTGCCGATTTCGCCTTCATGCAGCGGGCGCTGTTCGGCTCGCTGATGCTGTCGCTCGGCGCCTGCCCGATCGGCGTCTTCCTTATGCTGCGGCGCATGAGCCTGTCCGGTGACGCCATGGCGCACGCCATCCTGCCGGGTGCGGCCGCCGGCTTCCTGTTCTACGGCCTCGAAATCCTGCCGATGACCATTGGCGGGCTGATCGCAGGCATCATCGTCGCGCTCGGCGCCGGTGCCGTCTCGCGCTTCACCATCCAGCGTGAGGACGCCTCGATGGCGGCCTTCTACCTGATCTCGCTCGCCATCGGCGTGCTGATGGTCTCGATCCGCGGCTCCAGCGTCGATCTCATGCATGTGCTGTTCGGCACCGTGCTGGCGCTCAACAACGAAGCGCTGACACTGATCGGCGGCATCGTCGTGATAACCTTGGTCAGTCTCGCCGTCTTCTGGCGGGCACTGGTCGCCGAATGCCTCGATCCGCTGTTCCTGCGTTCGGTCAGCCGCATGGGCAGCCCGGTGCATTTCATCTTCCTTGGCCTGGTCGTGCTCAACCTCGTCGGCGGCTTCCAGGCGCTCGGCACCTTGTTGTCCGTCGGGTTGATGATGCTGCCGGCGGCCGCCGCCCGCTTCTGGACGGTGCGCGTCGAGCCGATGTGCGTGCTGGCCGTGCTGATCGGCTTTGCCTCCTGCATTGCCGGGCTGCTTTTGTCCTATCACGCCTCGCTGCCGTCCGGCCCGGCCATCATCCTGTCGGCCGGCGTCGTCTATTTCGCATCGATCCTGTTCGGCACGCGCGGCATTCTGCGCGCCCGCATCATCCATCACCGTCACAGAACAGCCTGACCCCCGCCCCTCGAAAGGAGACCCGTCCATGCTGAGATCGATCCGTGCCGCCTTGGCGATGAGCGTTATAACATTAACCGCCTTTAGCGCTTCTTCGGCCTTCGCGGCACCGCTGAAAGTGGTCGCCAGCTTCACCGTCATCGCCGATTTCGCCAGGAATGTCGGCGGCGACCGTGTCGACATCACCACCATCGTCGGCCCGGACGGCGACGCCCATGTCTATGAGCCGAGCCCGGCCGACGCGGTCGCCATGGCCAGGGCCGACATCGTGCTGGTCAA
This sequence comes from Mesorhizobium loti, assembly GCF_013170705.1. Classification (NCBI taxonomy): domain Bacteria; kingdom Pseudomonadati; phylum Pseudomonadota; class Alphaproteobacteria; order Hyphomicrobiales; family Phyllobacteriaceae; genus Mesorhizobium; species Mesorhizobium loti. The sequence continues at coordinate 5,184,456 of NZ_CP033334.1, forward strand.
CGGCCTGCATTTCGAAGGCTTTTTGCAGCGGCTGGTCGATGCCAGCGCCACCAAAGCCTCTATCGTCACCTTGACCAAGGGCGTGACGCCGATCGACTTCAAGCCTGAATTCGCCGACGCCGACGCGGCCGAAGGCGCCGGCACGGGCGGCGGCAAGACCGTCACCGATCCGCACGCCTTCCAGTCGATCGCCAATGCCAAGATCTATGTGAAGAACATCGCCGAGGCTTTCTGCGCGGCCGACAGCGAGGGCTGCGTCAGCTACCAGACCAATGCCGCCGCCTACACCAAGAAGCTCGATGCGCTGGAAGGCGAAGTGAAGGCGGCGATCCAGTCGATCCCCGAGGCGAAGCGCGTCGTTATCACCTCGCATGACGCCTTCGGCTATTTCGAACACGAATACGGCCTGATCTTCCTTGCCCCGCAAGGCATTTCGACCGATTCCGAGCCGTCGGCCGCCGATGTCGCCAAGCTGGTCGAGCAGGTGAAGCAGGACAAGGCGGCGGCCATCTTCGTCGAGAACATCACCAACCCGCGCCTGATCGAGCAGATCGCCAGCGAGACCGGCATCAAGGTGGGTGGCACGCTCTATTCGGATGCGCTGTCGCGGCCCGATGGCCCGGGCTCGACCTATATCGACATGATGCACAACAACATCCGCCAGATCAAAGGCGCCATCCTCGGCAGCTGAGGAGCGCCATGCTCGGAAAGGTGGAGCCAGTCTCCGCCTTTTGTTGCTGATCTGTGGTTGAAGCCGACGACTTCCGGCCCGAGCTGTGGAACGGGCCGCCCGATCCGTTCCCGGCCTGGGCCGCTTGAGTTGGATTCTCCGCTGGATGCGTCTATCTCAGTTGAATGATTTCTATCGGCGCGGATTGCCGGCCACGTCGGGGAGTGGCAAGACTCCCGACAAACCAGATTGCGAGGATGATGCCATGGAATACCGCGAGATCAGCGAAGACTATTCGGTCTCGGGCCAGATCCAGCCCGAAGACGTCGCGGCCATCAAGGCCGCCGGCTTCAAGAGCGTCATCTGCAACCGGCCGGATGACGAACAGCCCGGCCAGCCTTCGGCCGACACGCTCAAGGCGGCGGTCGAAGCCGCGGGCCTCGCCTTCCGCTACATTCCAGTGATCAGCGGCCAGATCACCGCCGAGAATGTCGAGGACCAGGCCGAAGCACTGGATGAATTGGAAGGCCCGGTGTTCGCCTATTGCCGCTCCGGCGCGCGTTGCACCAACCTTTATGGGCTGATCCAGCAGTCGAAGGGTTAAATCGGCAGCGCGCCGGTTTCCTTGAGCGTCTCCAGCACGATCGCCGTCTTCACATGCTGCACGGATTCGTGCGGCAGGAGCACGCCGTTGACGAATTCAGACAGCGACTTCAGGTCAGGCGTCACCACCTTCAGGATATAGTCCATCTCGCCGGTCAGCGCGTGCGCCTCCTGCACTTCCGGCAGCCGCGCCACCAGTTCGCCGAAGCGCCGGGCGTTGTCGCGGTTGTGGGTTGCCAGGGTCACGGAAATGACGTTGACCAGCGAGAAGCCGAGCTTGTCGCGGTCGAGCACCGCCCGATAGCCCTTGATATAGCCGTCTTCCTCGAGCCGCTGGCGACGGCGCGAGCATTGTGATGCCGACAGGTTCACCCGCTCCGAGAGATCATTGTTGGTCAGCCGCGCATCACCTTGCAGAAGCGCCATTATCTTGCGATCAAATTGATCAATGCGCGTCTCATCCATGGTTTTGTCTTTCAACATGCATGCTTCACGCATGAGATGACCATTTCAAGCGTTTGAATGCAAGCACCATGCGCCGGCTCCGCGCTATGATGGCGTCAGATGGCCGTTTCAGGCCGAGCCAGCTTCCGGAGGAATACCATGGGTCCCTTCCCGCACGATGCCCCGCCCGCCAAGATCAGCAAGGAAAACCCTGCCGGCACCGATGGTTTCGAGTTCGTCGAATTCGCGCATCCGGAGCCGCAGAAGCTGGCCGAGCTGTTTACCCGCATGGGTTATGTGACGGTGGCCAAGCATCGCACGAAAGACATCACCGTCTGGCGCCAGGGCGACATCAACTATGTCGTCAATGCCGAGCTGGGCTCGCATGCGATGAAATTCGCCGACAAGCATGGGCCCTGCGCCGCCTCGATGGCCTGGCGCGTGGTCGACGCCAAGCACGCTTTCGACCACGCCGTCTCGAAGGGCGCCACGCCTTACGAAGGTGACGACAAGGCGCTCGACGTGCCGGCAATCATAGGTATCGGCGGTTCGCTGCTCTATTTCATCGACGCCTACGGCAAAAAGGGCTCGGCTTACGATGCCGAGTTTGAATGGCTCGGCGCGCGCGACCCGCGGCCGCAAGGCGTCGGCTTCTATTTCCTCGACCACCTGACCCACAATGTCTATCGCGGCCAGATGGACAAATGGTGGGATTTCTACCGCAATCTGTTCGGCTTCAAGCAGATCCATTTCTTCGACATTGACGGCAAGATCACCGGCCTGGTCAGCCGGGCCATCACCTCGCCCTGCGGCAAGATCCGCATTCCGCTCAACGAATCCAAGGACGAGACCAGCCAGATCGCCGAGTACCTGAAGAAGTACAATGGCGAAGGCATCCAGCACATCGCGGTCGGCACCGACGAGATCTACGCCGCCACAGACAAGCTCGCCGCCAACGGGCTGAAGTTCATGCCAGGCCCACCGGAAACCTATTACGACATGTCGTATGCCAGGGTGAACGGCCATGACGAGCCGATCGAACGGATGAAGAAGCACGGTATCCTGATCGACGGCGAAGGCGTGGTGGACGGCGGCATGACCAAGATCCTGCTGCAGATCTTTTCGAAGACGGTGATCGGGCCGATCTTCTTCGAGTTCATCCAGCGCAAGGGTGACGAAGGCTTTGGCGAAGGCAATTTCCGCGCGCTGTTCGAATCGATCGAGCAGGACCAAATCAAGCGCGGCGTGATCAGGGTCGACGGCAAGGCGGCGTAGGCTGCCTCGAACCGAACTTCTTGCGGCGCGATCAATTATGACCTAAATTATGGTCATAAAGGATCGCGCTATGAATGTTTCCATCGCCGAGGCCAAGGCTAAATTGTCTGAACTCGTCAGCCGCGCTGAAGCCGGCGAGGAGATCATACTTACACGCCACGGCAAAGTGGCCGCGCGCATTGTACCACCGGCGGCCATCGAAACGCTGCCGCGTATCGGCGCCTTGAAGGGCAAGATCTGGATTGCGGACGATTTTGACGAACTCGGCCCCGAATGGGACGAGTACGTGAAATGACGGTCGGCCAGTATCTCGCCGACACCCATATCATCCTCTGGTCGATTTCGGACGACCGACGTCTCAGCGAACAGCACCGCGCTATCCTGGCTTCGGACGTCGTGGTGTTCGCCAGCGCGGCAAGCGTGTGGGAAATCGCCATCAAACGTTCGATCGGAAAACTCGATGCGCCGGACGATCTGCCAACGCTGCTTCCAAGGATGCGATTTCAGCCGCTCGCCGTAACTTTGCATCATGCGAATACCGTCAGCGGCCTACCCCACCACCATGGTGATCCGTTCGACAGACTGCTGATCGCGCAGGCGCAGGTGGAGAACCTGACCATCCTAACATCTGACCCGCATTTCGCCCGTTACGGCGTCGCTCTGGCCTGATAGGCGAAAACCGGCTCACAATCCCAGCTGCTCGACCTCCGCCTTCCTCAGCTTGATGTCATAATCGAGCAAAAACTCGTCCAGCTGCGGCGGCGCAACCGAGGTGCCGGACAGCATTGCGTGCACCTGACCGCGATGGTGGATATCGTGCAGGAAGACATGGGCAAGGATATCGCCGATGCGCTCGGGGATCATGCCGTCCTCACGCCGGTCGGTGATCACGCGGCGGTCGAGATCGGCCTCCGACAGGCCGTCGCAGAAGGCGATCAGACGCCGGTCGGCCGCGATCTGCGCGGCAAACAACGCATGGGGCTCGTCGAGAGGCACAAAATCATCATGGGCTGCGGCACCGACGCCACCCTCTTCGAGAAAATCGAGATAGAGATAGTCGACCGCAAGGACATGGTTGAGCGTCGCCTTGATCGACGGGAAAAAGCTGGTGCGCTCGGCCTCGAACTCACCGGGCTTGAGCGCCAGCACGGCGCGATAGAGCCGGTCGTTAGACCAGAGATTGTTCCCGGCCATGCGGCGCAGATGATCCAGAAGATTCATCGCTGAAACCTCTCTTAGCCCCTACCCCTCGTATTTCTCGACCTTCTGCTCGATGGCGCCGAAGATCGAATGTCCGGCCTTGTCCTTCATCTCGATCCGCACCGTGTCACCGAAGCGCAGGAACGGCGTCTTGGGCTCGCCTGACGCAATGGTCTCGATCATGCGCAATTCGGCGATGCAGGAATAGCCGGCGCCGCCCGCCGACACCGGCTTGCCCGGTCCGCCGTCGAGCTTGTTTGAAACCGTGCCCGAGCCGATGATCGTGCCGGCGACAAGTGGCCGCGTCTTCGCGGCGTGCGCGATAAGGGCCGGGAAATCGAATGTCATGTCGACGCCGGCATTGGCGCGGCCGAACGGCTTGCCGTTGAGATCGGCAAGAAGCGGCAGGCTGACCTTGCCGCCATCCCAGGCATCGCCCAGCTCGTCCGGCGTCACCGCCACGGGTGAAAAGGCCGAGGACGGTTTCGACTGGAAGAATCCGAAACCCTTGGCCAGTTCCGGCCCGGTGAGCGCGCGCAGGGTGACATCGTTGACCAGCATGACCAGCCGGATGGCGGCGTGCGCTTCATCGGGGCTTGCGCCCATCGGCACGTCATCAACGATGACGGCGACCTCCGCCTCCATGTCGATACCGAAGGCTTCGTCGGTCATGCGGATCGGATCGCGCGGCCCGATGAAGGAGTCCGAGCCGCCCTGGTAGATCAGCGGATCGGTCCAGAAGCTTGCCGGCATCTCGACGCCACGCGCCTTCCGCACCAGTTCGACATGGTTCACATAGGCCGAGCCGTCAGCCCACTGATAGGCGCGCGGCAGCGGCGAAAGTGCGTCGTGCTCGTGAAAGCGCGCGGACGGCACGGCGTTGTTCTCCAGAGATTCCGCTATGGTCGCCAGATGCGGCGAGATCCTGCGCCAGTCGTCGAGTGCGGCCTGCAGCGTGCGCGCCAGGAACGAGGCATCGGTGTACTGCGTCAGGTCGCGCGAGACGACGACGAGTTTCCCGTCGCGCGTCCCGTCCTTCAATGTGGCAAGCTTCATGCGGTTTCCTCTCCTTGTGCAGCCTTGGCGCCGCTTAACCCCACAACAAGGCCGTCGCGGGCGATCGTCAAGTCGCCGGCCCATGTATTCCTGACAGCGGCAAGCCAGTCCGCCTCGCCGATCTCGGGATCGTCGGCGGGGATGAGGTGGTTGAGCACCAGCCTCTTGACGCCGGCATCGCTGGCGATGCGCCCGGCTTCCTCGGCAAAGCTGTGGCTGGCGAGCAGATGTTCCTTGAGCCGGGCGCCATTGCCGGTTCTGGCGACCAGCCGCTCGATGCCTTCCTGCAGCATGGCTTCATGGACGAGAAGGTCGGCACCCTTGGCGAAATCGGCGAGCGGTGGAAAGAAGGCCGTATCGGCGGAAAAGACTACGTTTTTCCCGCCATGCTCGACGCGCAGGGCAAAACAGTCTGTAACCGGCGGATGGTCGACACGCAGCGCCGTGACCTTCAGGCCACCTTGCTCGACCACCTGGCCCTCGCCGAACTCGTCGATCGAAACCAATTCGCGAATGTCGGGCCGGCCCTCGTCGACGATGCGGATCTCGATGTCGAATTCCATCGCCTGGCAAAAGCGCCGCCAGTAGTGGCCGGTGCCGGGCGGACCAAACACGCTGATCGGCGTCGCCAGCCCCGCCGTCCAGGCGGTGTGGATCAGCGGCCCCAGTTCCAGCACATGATCGGAATGCAGATGCGTGATGAAGATCAGGTCGAGCGCCTTAAGGCTGATGCCGGCATCGACCAGCCCCCGCGTCACGCCAAGTCCGCAATCGACGACGATGGTTCGCCCCCCGATCTCAAGCAGTGACGAACTCGGCCACGGCCCGCCTGGCCGCAGCGCCGGGCCGCCCTTGGAGCCCAGCAGCACCAACCGATCCGGCATTGGCTTGCGGCTCAAGACCAGTCGCCCTCCGGCGTGCCATTAAAACGCTTCTTCAGGTCTGCCCAGCAATCGATGTAGTTGTCCTGGCGGGTTTCCAGTTCGGCGCCATAGCGGGTCAGCATCTGCGGGAAGCGGGTCTCGAACATGAAGGCCATGGTGTTGTCGAGCTTGACCGGTTTCAGATCCGCGCGCGAGGCTTTTTCGAAGCCAGGGGCATCCGGGCCATGGGCCAGCATCAGATTGTGCAGGCTGATGCCACCGGGAACAAAGCCTTCTTCCTTGGCATCGTACTGGCCATGGATCAGGCCCATGAACTCGCTCATGATGTTGCGGTGGTACCATGGCGGCCGGAACGTATCCTCTGCCACCAGCCATCGCGGCGGGAAGATGACGAAGTCGATATTGGCCGTGCCTTCCTCGCCGCTCGGCGCGGTCAGCACGGTGAAGATCGACGGATCGGGGTGGTCGAACAGGATGGCGCCGACCGGCGAAAACGTCGCCAGATCATATTTGTAGGGCGCGTAGTTGCCATGCCAGGCGACGACGTCGAGCGGCGAATGGCCGATCTCGGTGACATGGAAATTGCCGCACCATTTCACGATCAGCCGGCACGGCGTCTCCTTCTCCTCGAACCAGGCAAAGGGCGTCTTGAAATCGCGCGGGTTGGCCAGGCAATTGGCGCCGATCGGGCCCCGATCGGGCAAGGTCAGCTTGGCGCCGTAGTTCTCGCAGACATAGCCGCGTACTTGACTGTCGACCAATTCGACCTTGAAGACTAGGCCGCGCGGCAAAACGGCGATCTCGCCGGGCCGAAGCTCGATGACGCCCATTTCGGTGACGAAGCGCAAGGCGCCGACCTGCGGCACGACCAGCAACTCACCGTCGGCATTGAAGAAATGATCGTCGACCATCGATGTGTTGGCGACATAGACGTGGGCCGCCATGCCTGTCTGCCCGAGCACATCGCCTGCCGTGGTCATGCTGCGCATGCCTTGAATAAAATCGGTCGGTTCCTTCGGCATTGGTACCGGGTTCCAGCGATACTGGCCAAGCGCCAGTTCGTGGTCACCGACATTGGGAGCGGTCTTCCACAGGGGATAGCTCGCCGCCTTGAAGCGGTCGGTGTGCTTGACGCTCGGCCGGATGCGATAGAGCCAGGACCGCTCATTGGTGCCGCGCGGCGCGGTGAAGGGCGAACCGGAAAGCTGTTCGGCGTAAAGGCCGTAGGCCGGCCGCTGCGGGGAGTTCCGCCCCTGCGGGAGCGACCCCGGCAAGGTCTCGGTCTCGAAATCGTTGCCGAAGCCCGGCATGTAGGAAAAGGCCATCGCTTCCTCCCTTGCGCATCCGGCAGGCGCCAGCCGGATTGACCAAACTGGTTTCATTTGTAACCATCGAAAATGTAACTATCAATGCCACCATGGCGCTTAGGGAAATGAACCATGGACCCGGAGATCCTGGAGCTCGAAAGCTTCCTGCCCTACCGGCTGTATCGTCTTGCCGATGCGGTCAGCCGCGAATTCTCGCGGATATACAAGGACAGTCACGGGCTGACACGGCCGGAATGGCGAACGCTCTCCGGACTTGGCCAGCGCGGGACGATGACCGCGACGGAGCTCGGCGAGCAGTCGGCCATGCACAAGACCAAGGTGTCACGCGCGGTGGCCGAGCTTGAAAGGCGGCGCTGGCTCATCCGGACACCTGATGAGAACGATCGCCGTGTCGAGCATTTGAGGCTTACCAAAGCGGGCCTTGCCGCCTATCGTGAGATGGTACCGTTGGCGAAGGCGTTCGAGCAGGCGCTGCTGGCCCAGTTGAGCGCCGACGAACGGACTTCCATCGTAAAGGGCGTCTTGTCGCTGGAAACCGCATTGGATAGGAGATAGCCGCCGTCGCCGGAGGAGATATAAGACGGTCGCCGCGAAGGGGTCGCGCGTTCAGGCAGCCACGGGTCTCGCGGTCCCTGCTTGTCCGGTAGCGGATTTTCTGCGCCTGCATGTCAGCTGGCGGATGATCCATGAGCGAATTGGGGGATGGATGAAGTCGCTGATTGCCAAGCCGGTGGCGGTGATCGTCCTGCTGTTTGCGCGTGCCATCACCGCCGTGCGGCCGTTCTGGCACGAAGGCAGGCTGCCTCGCCGTCGCTCGATCTTCTTTGCCAACCACTCCAGCCATGGTGATTTCATCCTGATCTGGGCTGTTCTGCCGCCGCGCCTGCGTCGACGGGTCCGTCCCGTAGCGGGTGCCGACTACTGGCTGAAATCAAAACTCCGAAGCTTCATCGGGCGCGACGTTTTCAACGCAGTCCTGATCGATCGCAATCGCGACGCACGCACGATGGATCCTGTCGAGAGCATGGGGGAAGCGATGAAGGAAGGCTCTTCGCTGATCCTCTTCCCGGAAGGCACGCGCAACCAGTCCGATGCGTCCTTGCAGCCTTTCAAATCCGGCCTGTTCCATTTGGCGGCATTGCATCCGGACTTCGAACTGGTGCCGGTGTGGATCGCCAATCTCAACCGGGTGATGCCGAAGGGAGAGTTCGTTCCCATACCGCTGATCTGCACGGTGACGTTCGGCGAGCCAATGCATCTGGTTGATGGCGAGGACAAGGATACGTTTCTCGAGCGGGCACGGGAGGCGCTACTCGCGCTGGCGCCGAAAAAGGTAGCGGAATGAGCTCGACCCAATTCGACATGATGGTTCTCGTGCTCGGCGTCTTCGGGATCCTGCTTGCGGCCTCTTTCGTCGGCCAGATCCTGGAGCGACGCTTGTCGCCAGAGGGCTCAAACCCGGCCATCGAGAACCTCAACGCCCGCATCAATGCCTGGTGGGTGATGGCGATCCTCATCGCCATCGCATTCGTCGCTGGGCGCATCGGCGTTCTGCTCCTCTTCGGCTTCTGCTCCTTCGCAGCCCTTCGCGAGTTCGTGACGCTGACCAATACGCGGCGTGCCGACCACTGGGCGCTGGCCACCGCGTTTTTCGTCGTGCTGCCGTTGCAGTATGTCCTGCTCTGGATCGAGGACTACGAAATCTTTTCCGTTTTCATTCCGGTCTACGCCTTCCTGTTGATGCCCATCATCTCGGCGGTGCGAGGCGACACACAGCACTTCCTGGTCCGAATCGCGGAGGTGCAATGGGCGCTAATGATCTGCGTCTTCTGCGCCTCGCACGTGCCGGCTCTTCTGACGTTGCACATTCCCGGCTACGAGGGCCGCAATGTGCTTTTGATAGCCTTCCTTGTCATCGTCGTTCAGTTGAGCGATGTGCTGCAATATATCTGGGGCAAGATGATCGGGCGTACGAAGATCGCACCAAGGCTTTCGCCGTCCAAGACTGTTGAAGGGTTCGTCGGCGGCATCGCCTGCGCCAGCCTCGTCGGCGCTGGCCTGTGGTGGATCACGCCGTTCTCTCCGCTCCAGGCCGGCGCAATGGCCTTCCTGATCACGTTGATGGGTTTTTTCGGCGGCCTCGTGATGTCCGCCATCAAACGCGACCGCGGCGTGAAGGATTGGGGCCATCTGATAGACGGCCACGGGGGCCTGATCGATCGGCTGGATTCGGTGGTGTTCTCCGCTCCGATCTTCTTCCACCTCACGCGTTACTTCTGGTCGCCGGGATGAGGCAGTCATGAACACAGGCGACCGCAGACCCCTTGCAAGCCGCGACACGCGCTGGGCACAGGCGGCGGCCAGACGTCTCGCCGCACTCTCGGTGACCCCCAACCAGATTTCGCAGGCCAGCATCCTCGCCGGCGCGCTGGCCGGCGCCGCCTTCTGGCTTGGCGGGCAGAGCGACGGCATGGCGCGTCTGCTGTTGTTGCCTGGTGCCGCGCTGTTCTGCCAACTACGCCTACTGTGCAACCTTTTCGACGGCATGGTCGCCGTCGAAGGCGGCAAGGCGTCGGCCGATGGGCCGTTCTGGAACGAGTTCCCGGACAGGATCGCCGACATCGCCATCATGGTGGGCATAGGCTACGGCATCGCCATGCCTGGCCTTGGCTGGGCAGCCGCCTGTTTTTCGGTTCTCACCGCCTATGTGCGGGAACTCGGGCGGGCCAATGAAGCACCGAGCGATTTCTCCGGCCCGATGGCCAAACCGCATCGCATGGCGGTTGCAACCATCGCTGCGCTGCTGTCATCAGTGGAATTCCTCTGGCATGGCCGCAACGAAATCCTGACACTCGCGCTTGCCATCATCGCGATCGGCTCCGCCGCAACCGCGCTGCGCCGCGCATGGCGACAAGTGCGTTGGTTGAGAAGCGAGCGCCCCTGAGGCCTTTCCTGGCTGCGCTCGCCGGACGCGTCTACCAGTCCATCACGACCTTGCCCGAACTGCCGCTCCTCATCGCATCGAAGCCTGCCTGGAAATCGTCGATGCCGATGCGGTGCGTGATCAGTCCCGAGACATCGAGCGGACCCTGCACCAGCGCGATCATCTTGTACCAGGTCTCGAACATCTCGCGGCCGTAGATGCCCTTGAGATGCAGCATCTTGAAGATGACCTTGTTCCAGTCGATCTCGAAGCCGGTGGGCGCAATGCCCAGGATGGCAATCTTGCCGCCATTGTTCATGGTGTCGATCATGTCGCGGAAGGCCGGGGCGGCGCCCGACATTTCGAGGCCGACGTCAAAACCCTCGGTCATGCCGAGCGCCGGCATGACGTCGCGCAGCTTTTGCTTCGAGGCGTCGACGACATGCTGGACGCCCAGCTTTTTCGCCAGCGCCAGCCGAACCGGGTTGATGTCGGTGATGACCACCTTTCGCGCACCGACGCATTGCGCAACCAGCGCGCCCATGATGCCGATCGGCCCGGCGCCGGTGACCAGCACATCCTCGCCGACCAGATCGAAGGACAATGCCGTGTGGACGGCATTGCCCAGCGGATCGAAGATCGCCGCGACCTCGTCCGGCACGTCATCGGGGATCGGAACGACATTATGCTGCGGGATCGCCAGATACTCGCCGAAAGCGCCTGGCCGGTTGACGCCGACACCGAGCGTGTTGCGGCACAGATGCCCCCTGCCCGCACGGCAGTTGCGGCAATGGCCGCAGACGATGTGGCCTTCGCCCGAGACACGCTGGCCGACCTTGTATTCGGTGACGGCCGCGCCGAAATCGGCGACGGTGCCGACGAATTCATGGCCGGTCACCATCGGCACCGGCACCGTCTTCTGCGCCCACTGGTCCCAATTGTAGATATGAACGTCGGTGCCGCAGATCGCCGTCTTCTTGACCTTGATCAGCACATCATTGGGGCCGATCTCCGGCACCGGCACTTCTTCCATCCAGATGCCCGGTTCGGCCTTGGCCTTCACCAGCGCCTTCATCATGTTCGACATTCTCTTGTCCCTTGAATCTCTTGATCCGGAATCGCTTTTCGGCGCCGGCCGCTCAGGAAATCACGCCCAGTTCCCTGCCGACCGCGCCGAACGCCTCCACCGCGCGGTCGATGTGGGCGCTGGAATGCGCCGCCGACATCTGGGTGCGGATTCGCGCCTGGCCCTTCGGCACCACGGGGAACGAGAAGCCGATGACATAGATGCCGCGCTTCAACATGCGTGCCGCCATTTCCTGCGCCAATGTCGCCTCGCCCAGCATCACCGGAATGATCGGATGATCGGCACCGGCCAGCGTGAAGCCGAGCTTGCCCATCTGCGACCTGAACCGCGCCGCATTGGCATATAGGCGTTCGCGCAAGGCGTCGCCATTGCGGATCAGGTCGAACACCTTGATCGAGGCGCCGGCGATCGCCGGCATAAGCGTGTTGGAAAAGAGATAGGGCCGCGAGCGCTGGCGCAGCCAGTCGACCACCTGGCTCTTGCTGGAGGTGTAGCCACCGGAAGCGCCGCCGAGCGCCTTGCCCAGCGTGCCGGTGATGATGTCGACCCTGCCTTCGACGCCGCAGTGCTCGGCCGAGCCGCGGCCATTCTTGCCGACGAAGCCGACCGCATGGCTGTCGTCGACCATGACCATCGCATCGTATTTGTCGGCAAGGTCGCAGACGCCTTTCAGGTTGGCGATGATGCCGTCCATCGAGAACACGCCGTCGGTGGCGATCAGTCGGAAGCGGCAATCCTTCGCCTCCTTCAATCGCGCTTCGAGATCGGCCATGTCGTTGTTGGCGTAGCGGAAGCGCTTGGCCTTGGACAGCCTGACGCCATCGATGATCGAGGCGTGGTTCAGCGCATCCGAAATGATCGCGTCTTCCTCTCCAAGCAGCGTCTCGAACAGTCCGCCATTGGCGTCGAAACAGGAGCCGTAGAGGATGGTGTCTTCCAGGCCGAGGAAGGAGGAAATCGTCGCCTCGAGCTGCTTGTGTTCCTCCTGCGTGCCGCAGATGAAGCGCACCGAGGCCATGCCGTAGCCGTAGCGATCAAGCGCCTGCGTAGCCGCCTTTCGCAGGTCGGCGCTGTCGGCAAGGCCGAGATAGTTGTTGGCGCAGAAGTTCAGCACTTTCTCGCCGCCGACCTCGATCTGCGCCGACTGCATCGAGGAAATCACCCGCTCTGATTTGTAGAGCCCGGCTGATTTCAGCCCTGCAAGCTCATTGTCGATATGGGAGAGAAATGCTGCGGTCATGATCAGGCCTCGTTTGACGTGCGCAGACTGTCGTCCCGCTTGCGCAAAAAATCCATCGCAAAAGCGACCGGGTCGGGTGGTCGGACAGCATCAACCGGGGCGCGACTGGCATCGCCCGAGCGGCCGTTCGATAGCGTACGCGACAAGCAATGCTCAAATGCAGGGCGGCGGCGAAAGGAGCCGATAACCATTTAGCGATCTTCCCGGCTCTCCCCTTGCCGGGCCGGCTGTCGATTTCCAATCCTGTTAACGTTTGTGGCTCAATGGTGACCATACAGGAATCCGTTGGCGAGAGGGCCGCCCCCGAAAATGTCGCAGCAGCCGGTGCAAACCGTTTCAGGCAAGCTCATACTGCTGATCAAGGCTGGCTACTGGCTGGCGCTGTTGATCATTGCCACCATGGTGGCAGCCTCCTTCGTCCTGCTGCAGCAGACGATTGCCACGCAGCAGCACAACCACACCTTGCTCGATATCGTCGGCACGCAGAAGACATTGTCGCAGCGCATCGTCTTCCTTGCCAGCGCAACGGGTGCCGCGTCGCGCGACAAGCAGCCGGCGCTGGTCAGCGCGCTCAAGCAAGCCACGGCGGAGTTCGAGACCAATTACGATCTGCTGCTCAAGCAGACGGGCGCAGATCCGCAATCGCCGGCCAAGCTCGATGCGAAGTCGATCGAGAGCGTGCTTTTCGCCAAGCCCTTCCATCTCGACTATTTCTCGGTTGGGCTGATCGCCAATGGCGACCGTCTGATCTCGGCATTTGAATCGAAACTCAATCTCGACAATGACGGCTACAAGGGCGGCGCTGAACGCGTCAACCTCGATACGTCGGTCGCCAATGCAACCTTGTCGGGTTATGCGGCCCTTGGCCAGCGCATCAGCGCCGAGGCCGACGAGCGCTCCGAAAAGCTGCTCGCCCTCCACCGCACGCTGTTCTACGCAACACTCGGCGTCATCCTGCTGGTGGCACTGTTCATCTTCAGGCCGATGTCCAATGCGATCCTGCGCAAGACGCGGGAATTGGTCGATGCGCGCAACTCAATGGCCTTCATCGCGGTTCACGACGGCCTGACCGGCCTGCACAACCGCACTTTCCTGACCGACCATTTCGACACGCTCATCAAGGGTGCGCACCGGCGGCGCGAACGCCTGGCAGTGGTCCAGCTGGACCTCGACCGGTTCAAGCAGATCAACGACACGCTCGGCCACGCCGCCGGCGACTATGTCCTGGTGGTGACGGCGCAGCGCATGCGCGATTCGTGCCGGGCGTCGGATCTGTGCGCGCGGCTCGGTGGCGACGAATTCGTGATGATCCTCAATGGCGCGGGCAGCACCGAGGACATCAACATGCTGGCACGGCGGATCCTGGCGCATATCAACGAGCCGATCATTTTCCAGGGCACCACGATTCTTCCGGGTGCCAGCGGCGGCATCGCCGTCTATCCGATCGATGCCGACAATGCGCAGGACCTGCTCGTCCATGCCGATCTGGCGCTTTACTCCGCCAAGAAGATGGGCGGTGGCAACTTCTCGTTCTTCTCGGAGGAGTTGCGCCGCGAACTCGACTACCGCAAGCAACTCGAGCACGACATCAAGGTCGCCATTTCAGAAAGAGCGTTCCAGGTCTATTTCCAGCCGCAGGTCTCCCTGACAAACGGCGCCATCAGCGGCATCGAAGCCCTCGTGCGATGGAACCATCCCGAGCGCGGCATGATCTCGCCGGGCGAATTCATTCCTGTCGCCGAGAAATGCGGTTTCATGCCGGAGATCGGCCGTATCGTGATCAGCAAGGCGATCAACGAAGCCGCCGAGTGGAACCGTGCCGGGATTGCCTTCGGCCGGCTTGCCGTCAACGTTTCGGGCACCGAACTGCGCGAGCACGATTTCGATGCGTTCTTGTTCGATACGCTGGAAAAGGCCGGGCTGCCGCCGCAGAAACTCTCGCTGGAAATCGTCGAATCCGTCATTCTGGACGACGAGAAGACAGGCATCGCCGCCAAGCTGCGCCACATCAGGGCCGCGGGCGTGCATCTGGAACTCGATGATTTCGGCACCGGCTATGCGTCGCTCAGCCACGTCAATCCCAACGAGATCGATCGGCTCAAGATCGACCGCCGCTTCGTCCAGAACATCCATGAGAATGGGGACAACTCCAAGATCGTGCGCGCCATCACCGAGCTTGCCCGCGGGCTCGGCATCTCGATTGTCGCCGAGGGGGCTGAAACCGAGGCCGAACTCGACTCGCTGATGGCGATCGGCTGCGACCAGGTACAGGGCTATTCCATCGCCTTCCCGATGCCGCACGACAAGGCGCTCGAATGGCTGACCGCGCGCATGCCGAAGAAGGCCAGGCTGACGGTGCTGCAAGGCAGTCTGGCATAGCCGAAACCTGGCCCGCCTTGACAACCGTCCGCCGAAATGGCGGCCTGTCGTGATCGCAAACGGATACAGCGGCTTATGACATTCTTTCGGCTTGTGCTGGCGGCCATGCTGATGTCCGCGCTGCCGGCTCATGGGGCGGATCGAACCATCTATCTCACCTTCGACGATGGTCCGCTGAACGGCACCAGCAACATCCTCGATGTGTTGGCGGCGGAACAGGTTCCTGCGACGCTGTTCATGGTCGGCATGCATGCCGAGGCCAGTGTGTCCAACAAGGCCCTGGTCCGGCGCGCCAAGGCGATGCCGCTGGTGACGATCGGCAACCACAGCTACAGCCACGCCTACAATCACTACCGGCACTTCTACAGCGACACGGAAGGTGTGGTTGCCGACATGCTGATGGCGAATGCCGTGCTGGGCCTGAAGCCCGCGGTGCACGCGCGGCTGCCGGGTCGCGATGTATTCCGGCTGCCTTCGATGTCGAAGGACGACAACTCGCTTGGGCCGGCGCAAGCCGGCCGCGAGGATCCCGACTACGAATTCGTCGCGGCGTCCGGCTTCTATCTCTACGGCTGGGACCACGAGTGGGTGCACAAGGATAACGGCGAGCCGGTCCAGAGCGTCGACCATCTGGTCAGCGAAATAGATCACCTGTTCGGCTATGGCCGCTTCGCCAAACCGGGCAAGCTGATCCTCCTGATGCATGACGAGATGTTCCAGGACAGTTTCGACGGCAAGACGCAGCTCACCAACCTGATCACCGCACTGAAGTTGCGCCGCTATGCGTTTGGAACAATCCAGAGCTATGACTGAGCGGGCAAAGACGGCAAATTTTTCAACGGATTAAGCGTCGGCACCCCAAGCGGGCAAAATGAGGTTCGTTATCCGTCAGTATTGTCAAGCCATGGACCTCGGCGGTTGCCGCGATCACCATATCCTCAAATCCAGGCCTGTGCGCCCTCGCCCGATCCAGGAGTAGCCCAGCCGCATGCGGCATGCAGGTCGAAGGGAAGCACTCTTTCTCCGCAGAGGTGCTGGACCGCTCGCCACCATCTGCGCAGCAAGGTTTGCGGGGTCGAGACGGAATATCGTCAACGTCGCTGGGAAAAAGCCGCCAACAATTGACCAAAACTGGGCACGCGCGAGAGCCTTTCGTAGTCTTCGAAAGACAGAATGACAGCTTGCTTGCGTCCGTGACGGGTGATGACGGCAGGTTTCCCCGCGACGGCTTGGTCAACCACCGCCGAAAGCGTTGCCTTGGCATCCTTCAACGGAATCTCGCGCATGCTCCGCTCCAGAAATGACCATAGTGGTCATACAGCAAGGCAAGTTGGGTAAAACAAGGCTGTCGACCGACCGGGGTCAACCGACATTGTCGCGCAGCGCCGCCAGCACCTGCGCAAACTCCGCCAGACGCTCGTCGGGCAATCCTTTGCGGAGCCGCTTGTCGAAGGCGAGTGCGGCTTGTCGCAACGTCTCGAACAGCTCTTCTCCGGCTTCCGTCAATTCGACCAGATGGACCCTCCGGTTGACGGGATCGCGGCGGCGCGTCAGCAGGCCCTGCGCCTCCATCGCGTTGAGATGGTGGGTCAGCGTCGCGCCCTGGATGCCGATCATCCCGGCGAGTTCGCGCTGATTGGCGAGCTTGCTCGACTTGACCGACAGCAGCGTGAGCCAGACCGGCAATGTGCCGCCCGCTTCAACCAAAGCGGCGTCGAAGGCCTGCGCAACGAGCTTGGCGGTGCGGCCGAGATTCATGCCGACTGGCGGGCGTTCAAAGGGCGTCATTGCCGGACACTAGACGGTGTTTTCCGCGGATGGAACAGGCTCGCGTTTATACATTGACATCTAACAGTTAGATATCTAACTATTAACACGATAGCAGGCGAGAGAGGAGAGCCGGCATGCAATACGTCTACATCGTGGTTATCGGTCTTCACGTCATGGCCGGCGTGTTCTGGGCTGGCACCACAATCACGCTCGCCCGCGACCCCGAAATCAAGGCGGAGCGCTTCATCCAGCCGCAGATGGGCGCGGCCGGCATGGTTTTCCTGACCGGGGCGCTGCTGTGGTACTTCTTCCACGGCGCTTATTTCGGCTCGATGGAAATGGTGCTGGCGCTCGGCATCCTGGCCGCTTTTGCCGCGGCCGGCGTGCTCGGCGCCATGGTCAGGGCGCCGAGCAGGCGGCTTGCTGGCGCCAATGCGGAAATCGAAGTGCAACTGCGCGCCAGAATGGCGGTCGGCGAACGCATTGCCGCATGGCTGCTGGTGGTCACCGTGCTGTGCATGGCAATCGCCAGGATGGTCTGAGCGTCGTCCGCACCGCAAGCTCACAAGATCGCACGTTATCAGGCGATAAGCCAACGGCGTGCGGGCGCGCGGCCGGGCCGGCATACATGGGCTCTCGTATGCCGGTCCGGACCGCGCGCCACCAACATTTGCAATTGCCGAAGCCGCTTTCTCAGGTCAGTTTTTTGCAGGCCTGTTTCTCGAGTGCCTCCACGAAGACCGCCGGCTCCCATCCTGCATCCAGAGCACGATGGAAAAGCGCCTGTTGGGTCTCCGGCGCAAGGCCGCCGAGCGGCGGGTCGCGATCGAGATTGGTCGGAAAGGAATAGCCTTCCGCCGACGACGCAATGGCGTTGCCCGCCGCCTGACTGGTCAGGCTGCCATCGTCCAGCATACGCTGGAGAACGGGATAGAGGGCCGCGCTCATGCGGGTCCGGTCCACGCTCTCCATGGCGCGGCCATAGGCCGATGAGACCTGCAACAGGTTCGCCATGCGCTGGATGTCGGCCGACCGATTGGTGCCGGCGGCGTGGAACAGTGCCGGATTGAAGAAGGCCGCGTCGCCCTTTTTCAGGGGCAGCTGAACATGATGCTCGGCGAAATAGGCCTGGAATTCGGGGCGGTTCATCGCCAGGTAGCCAGGCAGGTAGGTCTGCGAATAGGGCAAATAAAGCGTGGGGCCGCTTTCCACCGGCATATCGCAATGAGCGACGGCCCCCTGCAGCGTCAGCACCGGCGAGACCCGATGGACGTGCACCGGATAGCGTTCGATGATGGGCGCGGTCTGGAAACCGAGATGATAGTCCCGGTGCGCGGACTGCGATGCGCCACCCGGCCTGACATTGTTCACCTGCGACGTCACCTGATAGGCCGGGCCGAGCCAGGCTTCCGATATCAGCGCGATAATATCGTTGCCGTAATAGGCGGCGAAGGTCGCGGGATCGCGCAGGCACAGCTTCTCCAGCGCATTCCACACCCGGTCGTTGGCGCCGGGCTTGGCAAAATGATCGCCGCCGCCTGCCCCGGCCGCACGTTCCTCGGCGATGATGGCATTGAACGCTTCGGTGGCTGCGTCGACTGGCGCCACATCCTCGAAGGCACCGCGAAACACGACGACACCCGGACCATCGGTCATCGCCTCGACCCATTCGGCCAGAAGCGCCTTGCGCCGGGCCGGATCGCCGGCGGCCGCACGAACAGGCGCACCATCGTAGATCAGGACGTTCTTCCGCACCTCGGACGCGAACGGATAGTCCGCTGGATTTGTCGTCCTTTGCGTCGACGCGGCAAAATCATCGATGCTGCACACATCGGCGGTAAGCCAGACACGATCGGATCTGAGCTTGGCATAATTGTCGGCCTTCACGGCATCCTCCCCTTGGTCTTGTTTCGACTGGATGGCGGAAGTATAGCTCTGGCTGAGAGGTAGCATACAGCTGAAACACCTCAAAAACACCTCAAAATTGATCGAGGCGGCCGATGGCGCATCCGTTTCTGGTGAAGGACATCGCCCTGCAGGCCGGCGTCAGCATCGCCACGGTCGACCGCGTCCTGCATGGGCGCAGCGGCGTGCGTCGGCACACAATACGCCGCATAGAGCAGGCGATCCGGGAACTGGAAACGCAACGCTCCCAACTCGGCCTATCGGGCCGCAAGTTCATTCTCGATCTCGTCATGGAGGCTCCCATGCGCTTCACCGAGGCGGTGCGCGCCGCGCTGGAGGCCGAGATGCCGGGCCTCCATCCGGCGGTGTTCCGCGCGCGCCACCACCTGGCCGAAGTGCGCGCGGCAGCGAACACGGTCGCACTGCTCGACGCGATCGCCCGGCGCGGCAGCAACGGGATTTTCCTCAAGGCGCCCGATATTCCGGAGATAGCGGCCGCGGTGGACCGGGTCGTCCGGTCGGGAATACCGGTGGTGACGCTGGTCACCGATCTGCCGAACAGCCGGAGGCTGGCCTATGTCGGCATCGACAACCGCGCCGCCGGCGAAACGGCTGCCTATCTGATCGGCGCATGGCTTGGCGAGCGTCGTGCCGATGTCCTGGTCACCTTGAGCAGCAACCGATTCCGGGGCGAGGAGGAGCGCGAAATCGGCTTTCGCCGCGCCTTGCGCGAAAACTTCCCCGACCTTGGGATCGTCGACATCAGCGAAGGCCACGGCATTGATCGCGCGACGGGCGAATTGGTCCGCACCGCGCTGGCACATCATCCCGATGTTGCGGCCGTGTATTCGATCGGCGGCGGAAACGCCTCAATCGTGCAGGCATTCGCCGAGATGAAGCGGCCCTGCCTTGTGTTCATCGGCCACGATCTCGACGCCGACAATATCGACTTGCTGCGAGGCCGGCACATCTCGGCCGTGCTGCATCACGATCTCAGGCAAGACATGCGTTCGGCCTGCATCCACATCATGCGGGCACAGGGCGCGTTGCCGAGATCGGTCGCGCCAGGCGCGTCCAACATCCAGATCATCACGCCGTTCAACATGCCGGCCTGAGCCGACGGTGCATCAGATCCGCAGGCCGAACCTGATCCCGTCGTAGATGGCGGCATGGATGTTTCGCGAGGCGACCGCGTCACCGATGCGGAACAGCACGAAGCCCGCCCCTGGATTACGCGCAGGAAAAATGTCGCCGCCGCCGACCAGACGTTCGTAGTCGACCGCCCCGCCATTCTTCGACAGCGGCTTCAGGCTGAGATAGAGATCGTCGAGCGGCGCCGCGCCGTGCTCGACCACCACCTGGTCGACCCTGCGCTCCCCGCGCCAGCCGTCGGCAAAGTCCGATGCGAGTTCCGCGACCAGTTGGTTGCCCTCGCGGCGCACCGAGCGCAGGCGCGTGTTGATGGTGATCGTGACGCCCTTTTCCTGGAAGGCGCGCATATAAGGCACGTGGTTCATGCCGCCCATTTCAGGAGCGAAGAAACGCTCCGGCGAAACCAGTTCCAGCCTCGCGCCGCTGTTGGCGATCAACTCGGCCGCGCCCATGCCTTGATGGCCGCCATTGTCGTCATAGATGAGCACGTTCTCGGCCGGCTTGACGCTGCCGGCCATGATGTCCCAGCTCGAAGTGACGAGAGTGTCGCCCGCTGTCAGCGGCGGGTTTTGCGGCAGGCCGCCGGTGGCCACGACGACCACATCGGGCGCCAGCGCCAGGACGTCATCCTGCTCCGCCCAGGTGTCGTACCGGATTTCGACGCCGAGCCGGTCGAGTTCGGCCAGCCGCCAGTCGATGATGCCGATCAGTTCCTTGCGGCGCGGGTTCTGCGTCGCCAGACGCACCTGGCCGCCGGCCTGGCTCGAAGCTTCAAGCACCGTCACCTGGTGGCCGCGCTCGGCCGCGACACGTGCCGCCTCCAGTCCGCCGGCCCCGGCGCCGACGACAACGACCTTTCTTCTCGGCCCTTCGGTCTTGACGATGATGTGCGGAATCTCGGCCTCGCGGCCGGTCGCCGCATTGTGCACGCACAGCGCCTCGCCGCCTTCATAGATGCGGTCGAGACAATAGGTGGCGCCGACGCAGGGACGAATCTCGTGCTCGCGGCCCTCCATCACCTTCCTGATGATGTGCGGATCGGCGATGTGCGCACGGGTCATGCCGACCATGTCGAGCTTGCCGGTGGCGATCGCATGGCGGGCGGTGGCGACATCGGAAATGCGCGCCGCGTGGAAGGTCGGGAACTTTGTCGCCGCCCTCACCTCGCCGGCGAAATCGAGATGCGGCGAAGACCGCATGCCGGCCACCGGAATGACCTTGGTCAATGCCGCGTCGCTTTCGATCGAGCCGCGGATGATGTTGAGGAAATCGACCTTGCCGGAGCCGGCGAGCCGCCTGGCGATCTCGACCCCCTCTTCCTTCGACAGGCCCTTCTCGAAATCCTCGTCGGCGACCATGCGGATGCCGACGACGAATTTTTCGCCGACCGCCGCGCGCACCGCATCCAGCACCATGTTGGTGAAGCGCAGCCGGTTGTCGAGCGAGCCGCCATACTCGTCGTCGCGATGATTGGTGGCCGGCGACCAGAAGCCATCCATAAGATGGCCGTAGGACTCGAACTCGATGCCGTCGAGGCCGGCGGCCTGGCAGCGTTGCGCGGCCGATGCATAGTCGGCGACAATGCGTTCGATGTCCCAGTCCTCGATGGTCTTGGGAAAGGCGCGATGCGCCGGCTCGCGCACCGGCGAAGCCGAGAGCACCGGCAGCCAGTCGGCCTTGTTCCAGCCGGTGCGGCGGCCAAGATGGGTGATCTGGATCATCACCTTGCAGTCATGCTCGTGGCAGGCGTCGGCGAGCTCGGCCAGCCACGGCACGATGCGGTCGTCATAGACATGCAAATTGCCGAAGGCGGCCGGGCTGTCGCGCGAGACGATCGCCGAGCCCGCGGTCATCGTCAGCGCCATGCCGCCCCTGGCCTTTTCGGCATGGTAGAGCCGGTAGCGTTGTTTCGGCATGCCGTCCTCGGAATAGGCCGGCTCATGGCTGGTCGACATCACCCGGTTCTTCAGCGTCAGATGCTTGAGCTGGTAGGGTTGGAGAAGCGGGTCGCTGGTGGTCATCGTCTTCCTGCCGTTTCAAATTGCGTTGGAGCGACATTTGCTGCTCCAGTTCCTATTTTAAGCATCGGATTTATCCGAAAACCGCTGCGCACTCTTCGGTCCGATGCTAAGAAGCGGCGAAAATCGAAAGAGATCCCGCCCATGATCGATACCAAGACCCTTACCCAGCTCGGCGCCCACGTCGAGACGCCACAGAGCCCTGAACAGGCGGTCCTGGAGACCGTGCCGTTTTCGCGCGGCGACGGTCCGCCGGCGATCGTGCGTTTCACCTGCCCGGAATTCACCTCGCTGTGCCCGGTGACCGGCCAGCCGGATTTCGCCCATATCGTCATCGACTACGCACCCGATGCGGCTCTGGTGGAATCGAAGTCTCTGAAGCTGTTCATGACCTCGTTTCGCAACCATGGCGCCTTCCATGAAGACTGTACCGTCATGATCGGCCGTCGCATCGTGGCGGCCACAAAGCCACTGTGGTTGCGCATAGGCGGCTACTGGTATCCGCGCGGCGGCATACCCATCGACGTTTTCTGGCAGACCGGCGCGCCACCCGATGGCGCCTGGCTGCCGGACACTGGAGTGGCCCCCTACCGCGGGCGCGGCTAGTCCAGCCATCATTCGCACTGATATTGGCTGAGCGCCCATTCGCCCGTCACCGACAGCAGGTCCGATATCTTCCAGTCGCCGCCGACCTTCTTGAACTTCCACTCCAGCCGGTGCTGATGGCCTTCGACGACGAAGGCGACCACCACCTTGGCTTGGTCGCCATTCACGGCCTCGATGCTCTTCAGGCTCTTGTCGATTGCGAGCTTGTCGTAGTCGGCATTGTCGAGCGCCATGTTGGGGTCCAGGCATTCGCCCTGCCCCGAAGCCCGCAGCGCATCGCTCTTGTCGAGCACTGTCTTGGCCGGATCGACAAAATTCTTGCGCTGGGTCGGATCGAGCTCCAGCCCGGGATGGTCGTAGAACGGCTTGACCACCGCCGTCGGCGAGCCCGGCAACACGGGCGCGGCCGGCTCGGACGGCGGCCATGCCAGCGGTGGCGTTGCCGGCTCCACCGCGTTGCCGGGTGGGTTTGCAGGCGGTGCATCGCCACCGCCCGGCGTGGCCTGCGCCGGGGCGTTTGCCGGCGGGGCACCGAACAGTCCCTGGCCAACAGCCTCGCTCAAACCCGCCGCCAGCAGGCACATTGCCGACAGAGCCAAGAATACGCGACGGGCCATCGCATCACTCCGGATCTTGACCCGCCATGCATTCGAGCTGGCTCAGCGTCCAATCGTTGGTCTTCGAGGCAATGTCCGAGACCTTCCACTTTCCGCCGACCTTCTTCAGCGACCAGTTCATTTCGCGTTTTGAATCGTCTCCGTCCGAAAAAAGGCTGAAGCTCGCCACCACTTGTGCCGTATCGCCGTCCACCGTCTCGGACAGTTTCAAGGTCTTGGAGACGGTCTTCTGATCGAAATCCTGCGCATCCAGGCCAGGATCGAAGTCGATACATGCGACCTGGTCGGGATTTTTCTTGGTCGCCTGGTCGTTGAGATCGAACAATTTCGTCACCGGCTCGGTGAAGCGGTCCCGGTACTGTGCGTCGGCCTCGAATCTCACCGCCGGGACATAGAAGAACTTCACGGCGTCGGACGCCGGCCCCGCCAGAGCGGCCGCTGGCAAGGCTGTCGTAAGGGCGGCAAGAAGCACTGTCCGTCTCATGCAGAATCTCCGGCTTTTGATGGCTTGAAGCTACCAATACCACGCATCCTGCATATCGGCTTTTTTGCGGCTCATGAAGTCCCTGCCCGGCCTCCTTTCAGCCGGCGAGCCAGACGTTCTGGAGATCCATTTCGAAGGTCTGGTGGACCCCGTAATTCCTGACCTTCTTGTTGGTGTGGCTGAAGAGCTTCTGCCAGAACGGCTGAATGATGACGCCCGAATCCTGCAGGATCTGCTCGACGTCCTTCATCACTTCCTTGCGCTTGGCCACGTCGATCAGCGAAAGCGCCTGTTTGAGCTTGGCGTCGAAGTCGGGATTGGAATAGGCGGATTCATTCCACGCCTCGCCGGTGCGATATCCAAGCGCCAGCACCTGAACGCCGAGCGGGCGCATGTACCAGATGGTCATCGAATAGGGATACTTCGTCCAGTCGTTCCAGAAGGTCGACCCCGGCAGCACCGTGCGCTTCACCTTGATGCCGGCGTCGCGCAGCTGACCGGCGATCGCGTCGCCGGTGTTCTTCTGCCAATCGTCCTCGATGGTGATCAGCTCGTGCTCGAAGTCGGCCTGGCCGGCTTCCGCCATCAGCTTCTTGGCGCCGGCGGCGTCGCGCTCCTTCTTCGGCAGGGCATAATATTCGGGATGGATCGGGCTGACATGGTGGTTCTCGCCGACCGTGCCGCGCCCATTGTAGCCGAGTTGCAGTACGGCGTTGTTGTCGACGGCCATCTGCAGTGCGTTGCGCACCCGCTTGTCGTCATAGGGTTTATGGGTGACGTTGGTGCGGGCAACGAGTGTCGTCGCCGTCGCGACCTCGGATTTCTGCAGGCCCATCTTGTCGAGAATGTCGATGAAGTCGGCGGGCGATTCGAAATTGAGGTCGATCTCGCCGGAGTCGAACGCGTTGACCGTGGCGTTGAAATCGGTGCCGTAGTCGATGAACTCGACGCCGTCGAGCGGCGCCTCGCCGCCCCACCATTTGCCGTTCTCGCGGCGCTTCACCACCGCCTTCTGGCCAACATCGTAGGAGACCAGTTCGAATGGTCCCGTGCCGACCGGCTTCTTGATCGGATCGGCGCCGTCGGCGTCGAAGTTGCGGTGCACGACAAGCGCGGGATAGTCGGTGAAGTTCGGGATCAGCGAGATGTCGGGTTCGCTGAGCTTCAGCTTGACCGTGCTGTCATCGACCTTGGTGATCGCGCCATCCCTCGCCTTTCCGGTTTTTGCGTCGATCAGCGCGCCGACACGGGCGGCCATCGAATTGCCGGCGACGCCTTTTTCACACCAGCGCGTCAGGTTGTGAACTACGTCGTCGGCGTTGAAAGCATCGCCATTGTTCCAGGTGATGCCCTTGCGCACATGCAGGACGTATTCGGTTGCGTCGTCGTTGATGTCCCAGCTTTCAAGCAGCACCGGCTCGAAGGTGAACTGTCTGGTATAGCGCACCAGCGGCTCCAGCCAGCTGCGCGAGATATTGGCAAGCTCCACCCAGTCATAGGTGCGCGGATCCTTTTGCGCCTTGACCGACATCGAGACGTGCAGCGTGCCGCCCTTCTTTGGCTCCTCGGCCAGAGCCTGCTGCGGGGCGGCGAGACCGATCATGCCATAGGCCAAAGCCGTCGATGCGCCAAAGGCGCTTGCCAGGGCCAGGAACTCACGCCGGTCCATGCCGCCCGCGCGCGCGTCTTCCGCCATCGCCTCGATAGCGCTAGGGACACGATCGCCATTGCTTCTGAAGAATGCCATTTCTCTCTCCCATTGGTTCCGTCGGGTCGTTGCCCGTTCTTTCTCAACTGACGGTATCCGGCAGCTTCTCCTCGCGCCGCGCGATCAAATCCCTGAGACCCTCGGCGATCCCCTCGTCCAGCTTCGGCTCCTCATAATCGGCCAGCATGTTGCGCGCTTTCTCACGGCCGCGCGTGTCGTGATCCTTCGCCCCTTCGGCATTCCATTGCTCATAGGAATTGAAGTCCATGATCGAGGGCATGAAGAAGGCGGACTCGAAGTGTTCGAGCGTGTGCTGGGTGCCGAGGAAATGGCCTTGCGGCCCGACCTCGCGGATCGCCGCCATCGCTTCCTTGAAATCGTCGAAGGAGAGCCCGCCCGCGTATTTGTACCAGCCGACAAGCTGCTCGCAGTCCGTCGCGAATTTCGAGTAGCCGCAGGTCAGGCCGGCTTCCAGCCATCCGGCGGAATGCCAGATATAGTTGGCGCCGGCGAGGATGGCGGCATGCATCAGCATGTTCGATTCGTAGCCAGCCTGGGCGTCGTTCAGCTTCGAGCCGACATGGAAACCAGACGTGCGCCATGGCAGCCGGTATTTCCGCGCCAAGGCACCCATCAGGTACATCATCTGGGCGGCCTCCGGCGTGCCGCCCATCGGCGCGCCGGTCTTCATATCGACCGTGACCATGAACTGGCCGTAGATCTGCGGCGAGCCTGGGCGGATGAGCTGGGTCAGCGCCACGCCGGCAAGCGCCTCGGCGTTGACCTGCGCCACCGCGCCGACGGCGGAAGCCGAGGTCGAGGCGCCGCACAGCGCGAAAGGCGCCAGGATCAGCGGCTGATTGTGGCTCGCGTAGACCCGCATGGCATCGATCATGGTGGCGTCCCATACCAGTGGCGAATTGCAGTTGGTGATCGCCACCAGCACAGGGTTGTCGCGTACGAACTCCTCGCCGAAGACGATGCCAGCCATCGCCATCGTGTCCTCGGCGCGCTCTTTCGACGTCACTATGCCCATGAACGGCTTGTCGGAATGCTTCAGGGCCGAGTGGATGATGTGTAGATGCCGTTTCGGCACCGCAATCTCCATCGGCTCGCAGATGACCGAGCTCGAGGAATGCAGCGCCGGCGCCATGTAGGCCATTTTGTGGAAATTGTTGAGGTCGGCGAGCGTGCCGTAGCGCCTGACATTGTCGAGGTCGCGGACGTAGGGCGCGCCATACATCGGCACGAAAATCGAGTTCTTGCCGCCGACGCGCACCGTGCGCTCGGGGTTGCGCGCATGGAGCGTGAACTCCAATGGAACCTTCGAGACGAGCTCCATCAGCAGCGCGCGGTCGATGCGGACACGCGTGTCCCTGACATCGGCGCCGGCCGCCTTCCAGAGTTCGATCGCGCCGTCGTCGCGGAATTCGCAGCCCACCTCCTCGAGGATCTTGAGCGATTCCTCGTGGATCAGTTCCACCGCCTCGTCAGGCACGATCTCATAGGCGGGGATCTTGCGCACCAAGGTCGGAAAGGAAGCGATCGGCGCGCTTCTTAGCGCCTTGCGGCCAAGACGGCCACCGCCGCGGCGGTGGGTCTGTTCGGTCAATTCGACGGCCGGTGCGTTCATGGAGCCTCCTTCTTCCCGCCATACACGTTAGCGACCCGAAATATGGCTGTGACGCTGGAAAATCCTGATCTTCTGTATAAGCTGTGCTTATGCGAAGCCTGCGCCACCTCCTGCCCTCCGCCGGCAGCCTGATCGTCTTCGAGGCAGCCGGCCGGCTGTCGAGCTTCACCGCCGCCGGGCGCGAGCTCGGCATGACGCAGGCAGCCGTCTCCTATGCCGTGCGCGGGCTGGAAGAGCAGCTCGGCGCCAAGCTGTTCCAGCGTCGTCATCGGCAGGTCAGCCTGACCGAAGCCGGCGAACGCTTCCACGCCGATGTCTCGCTGGGCCTGTCGCACATCCGCAAGTCGGCCGAGGATCTGCGCCTGCAGGCGACCGGCGGCCATGTGACGCTCGCCGCATCAACCGCTTTCGGCTCCTTCTGGATGATGCCGCGCCTGCAGCAGTTCCGCGACGAATTGCCGGGCATCGATCTGCGCATCCAGACCGCCGACCGCGACCTCAACATCATCGCCGAGGGCATCCCGCTCGGCGTGCGCGGAGGCGTGCCCGGACAATGGCCGGACTATCATTCGATGCCACTCTCAGACGAGGAGATCTTTCCGGTCGCGGGGCCCAATTATCTCGCCAAGTTCGGCCTGCCCAGGACCGTCGCGGAACTGGCCGCGCACCGGCTCATCCATCTTGAGGAACCCTATCGCGAGGCCCCCAACTGGGACGAATGGTTCGCATCCGCCGGAACCAGCCTGCGCAATGCTGAACGCGGACTGCGCATCAATGACTATGCCCTCGTGATCCAGGCGGTCATGGAAGGGCAAGGCATCGCGCTCGGCTGGCGGCATCTCGTCGAGCGGCTCGTGGCATCCGGCCTGCTGGTGCCGGTCACCGAGCATGTGATGAGGACCGGCATCGCTTTCTACGTCATCTGGCCGAAAAACCGCGACCTCAGCGAGAATGCCCGCAAGGTAAGGGATTGGCTGGTGGCGCAGGCGTGAGTTCAATGCAATCCGGCGCGTGGCCGGATTGCATTCGCAGGCTGGAACGATCAGACCGAACCGTCATTCTTGAGGCCCAGCACATCCACCTTGTCGATGGTCGGCGGGCCAGCGAACAGTGTTTCGGCATTGGCCATCAGCGCCTTTGCAATCTCGCCAGTGAGATG
This sequence comes from Mesorhizobium loti, assembly GCF_013170705.1. Classification (NCBI taxonomy): domain Bacteria; kingdom Pseudomonadati; phylum Pseudomonadota; class Alphaproteobacteria; order Hyphomicrobiales; family Phyllobacteriaceae; genus Mesorhizobium; species Mesorhizobium loti. The sequence continues at coordinate 5,212,597 of NZ_CP033334.1, forward strand.
GGCCTGCCGCCCTGCCTCGTCATGAAAGGCATCGAACACGCCGAAGACGCTTGGCGAAAGCTGCAAGGCAAACCAGATCGGTGTTCCTGCTTCCCGATTGGCCAGCTGCAGTCCGGTTTTGAGGAACGCGGCGACATCCTTCTCCTTGCCCGGCTTGGCTTCGAAGCGTGCGAACAATGCGAGCTTGATCATTTGTCTTCTCCTCGTCGTTTGTGCGGCCGGAGGCGGCCGTCGCAAACAACAGTTGCAGCATCGAGCCCCAAAGCGTATTGGCAAAAATGACATCTTTGATACCATTATCGCCATGAACATTTCCGTCCTTGCGCTTGATGGCGTCTTCGACACCGGACTGGCCACGATGCTCGACGTGTTCGGCACCGCCAACGAACTGGTCGGGATGCTGGTGTCGCCGCCCAGCCGCTTCACAACGACTATCGTCGGGGTGAGCGCCTCGGTCCGCACGGCACAGGGCCTTCAAGTGCCGGTCGTCGCGATGGGCAGCCAGCCAGATCCCGATTGGCTGGTGATCCCGGCGATCGGCCAGAAGATGCCAGGCCCGCTTGCCGACGCCCTGAAACGCAGCGATATCGCCGACGCTACCAAGGCGTTGCGCGCTGCCGCCGAAACAGGCACACGCATCGGAGCTGCCTGTATCGGCACTTTCATCCTGGCCGAAACCGGCCTGCTCGACCACAGGCGGTCAACGACAACCTGGTGGCTGGCGCCGATGTTCCGGCAACTTTACCCACAAGTGCGGCTCGATGCCGCGCGCATGCTGATCAATGACGGGCAGTTCGCAACCGCCGGAGCCGCACTCGGCCACATCGACCTCGCTTTGATGATCATTCGCCAGACAAGCCCGGAACTCGCTGCGCTGACGGCGAAATACCTCATCGTCGACAGCCGGCCGTTGCAATCGGCCTATGCGATCTCCGACCACCTTGCCCATTCCAACCCGCTGGTCGAACGCTTCGAACGCTGGGCGCGCGACCATCTCGCCGCCGGGTTCAATCTCGACGAAGCAGCCACGGCACTCGGCGCCAGCAAGCGCACGCTGTCGCGACGGGTCAACGACGTGCTCGGCAAGACGCCGCTGTCCTATTTTCAGGATCTGCGCGTCGAGCAGGCCGTGCATTTGTTGAAAACCTCATCCGACAGCGTCGACGAGATCGCCGCGAAGGTCGGCTATAGCGAGGGGGTGACGTTGCGCAATTTGCTGCGCCGGCGGCTGCGCAAGGGTGTGCGCGAAATCCGCACCGCCAACTGATCCACCGCCAACGCAATTCTGCCCCTCCCGCGAAGCCCGAATCCGCCTATAGTGCCCCATGCCCATTCGCCAGCTTTCCGAAACGATGATCAACCAGATCGCCGCCGGCGAAGTCATCGAGCGTCCGGCCAGCGTGGTCAAGGAGCTGGTCGAGAACGCGCTCGATGCCGGCGCTTCGCGCGTCGAAATCGTCACGGCAGGCGGCGGGCTCAATCTGATCCGCGTCACCGATGACGGTTCCGGCATCCCCGAGCGGGAGCTGGCGCTGGCGATTGCCCGCCACTGCACCTCCAAGCTCACCGAGGATATCAACGACATCCGCTCGCTCGGCTTTCGCGGCGAGGCGCTGCCGTCGATCGGCTCGGTGTCGCGGCTGTCGATCCGCTCGCGCACGGCATTGGGAGACAGCGCCGCCGAAATCGGCATCGAGGGCGGCCGCGTCCTGCCCGTCAGGCCGGCGGCGGCCAATCGGGGAACCACGGTCGAGGTGCGCGACCTGTTCTTCGCCACGCCGGCGAGGCTGAAATTCATGAAAGGCGAGCGCGCCGAAAGCTCGGCGATCAGCGACGTCGTCAAGCGCATTGCCATCGCCTTTCCGGCCGTGCGGTTCACGCTGGCCGGTTCCGACCGCTCGACGCTGGAATTGCCGGCGACCGACGACAGTCAGGAAGGCAGCCTGCGTCGCGTCGCCCAGGTGATGGGAGGCGAGTTTCCCGACAATTCCATTGCCATCGACGCGATGCGCGAAGGCGTGCATCTGACCGGCCATGTGTCGATCCCGTCCTTCACCCGCGCCAATGCGCTGCAGCAATATGCCTATGTCAACGGCAGGCCGGTGCGCGACAAGCTGATCGCCGGCGCCATCCGCGGCGCCTTCGCCGATGTGCTGCCGCGCGACCGCCACGCCGTAACGGTGCTGTTCCTTTCGCTCGATCCGGCCATCGTCGACGTCAATGTCCACCCGGCCAAGGCCGATGTGCGCTTCCGCGACCCGGGCCTGGTGCGCGGGCTGATCGTCGGCGCCATCCGCCAGGCCCTGGCGGACGCCGGCATCCGCTCGGCCACGACCGGAGCCGCCGGCATGATGGCGGCGTTCCGGCCGGGCGCCGCACCCTACAATCATGGCGGCCCGGCCAACGGCCATCGCAGCTACGAAGCAGCATTCCACGCATCCGGCTCCGCCGGTTTCGACCCCTCGCGCTCGCCGCAGCGGCCTCTCGACATGCAATTCGAAGGCTCTGGCTTTGAACGCGCCGGTGCAAGGCATGGCGGCTTCGGTGAGCCCGGCCAGGCCGCGTTCGATACCGGCCCTCTTGCCAGCGCCGATGCGCGCGCCGGGCAGAGCGAGGCGGCCGAGACGCTGCTTGGCACGGTGCTGGGTGCCGCGCGCGCCCAGGTGCACGAGAACTACATCGTTGCCCAGACCAGGGATTCGCTCGTCATCGTCGACCAGCACGCGGCGCATGAGCGGCTGGTTTATGAAGCCCTGAAGAACGCCCTGCATTCGCGCCCCGTGCCCTCGCAGATGCTGCTTCTGCCCGAGATCATCGATCTGCCGGAAGAGGATGCCGAGCGGCTCGCCATGCATTCTGAGACATTGGCCCGCTTCGGCCTGGGCATTGAGCGTTTCGGCCCGGGCGCCGTTGCCGTGCGCGAGACGCCCTCGATGCTGGGCGAAACCAATGTCCCTCAACTGGTGCGTGATCTCGCCGACGAGATCGCCGACAACGACACGATCGAAACGCTCAAGGAGCGGCTGGACAAGATCGCCGCCACAATGGCCTGCCACGGCTCGGTGCGTTCCGGCCGCCTGCTCAAGGCCGAGGAGATGAACGCGCTGCTGCGCCAGATGGAGGCGACGCCGGGTTCGGGCACGTGCAACCATGGCCGCCCAACCTATATCGAGCTCAAACTGGCGGACATCGAGCGGCTGTTCGGTCGGCGGTAGGTGTGCCCTCCGACCGCCAACACCAAGGCCCGATGCCCCGCGTCAGTTCTTTTTCTGATATTTCCTGGTCGCGCGATTGAAGACGTAGTCCGTCGTGTAGCCGGCGCCGCCACCGCGAAAATTCACCGAAATGACGTCCTTGCCGTGCTCCACCGACTTCTGAACGTTCATGTAGATGGGCGTCATCAGCATGCCCGCATTGCAATCATCGTCATCGAAGCGGATTTGCTGGACGACCTTGCCGGTGCTCTTTTTGATCACCTGCATTTTCGTCATGCAAATACTGGCGCTGGTGTTCGCATAAACGCCGGCAAACCTGTCGGCGGCGGTCTCGGCCCAGAAGGGAATCTCGACGGTCCCGACGATCTTTGCGTCGCCGGTGTCATCAAGGCTCGCGACCTTCTTGAGAATGACGGGCAATTCGTCGGCGCCCTTGCTCAAGCTTCCCGTCGCGCCGTCCGCGTTGACATCAAGGACGATCGGGCATCCGGCGGTGTCGACCGGCGTCTTTGACCCCATTACCATGACCCGATAGAATTCCTTGTCATCCGCGATCTCGCAAAGCGAGACTTTGGTGCCGTTGACGGTGCCATACACTGCGATCGGCCTCTGTTCCGTGTCGCGGAAGTAACTTCCCTGGACGGTAATGCCGCTGCCAAAACTGTCATATCTCTGCAGCGACAAATGGACCGGATCGGGCCCGATGGTTCCTTCGTAGTTTTCGACGTGATACCAGCCCGCGACGGCTTCCCCGGTCAGCGACAAAACGCAAAAGAGCGCCGATATGAGCAGTTTTCCCATTCCGTCCCCCCAGTGAAAGCGGCTCACCATAACGGCCCTTCCTCCGGGTGTCTGCATGCTGGCGGATAAGGTTTCGGATTTGAGTCCGCAAACGCCTCCAACCTTCTGTTTTACCTCTTCAAATTCACCACGATGACGCCGCCCAGCGCCAGCGCGCCGCCGAGGATGCCGAGCAGCGTCGGCACTTCACCCAACCAGAAGAAACCGATCAGGGCGGACATGGGCGAGACCAGATAGAGAAAGTTCGACGCACGCGCTGCCGGCAGGCGCGACAGGGCCGTCGCCCAGGCCGCATAGGCAATCAGGCTCGGCACGATGCCGAGATAGATGACGGCGCCGAGACCGGCGGCGTTGGCGACAGCCGCCTGCTGAAAGGCGGCAGGCAGGAAGGGTGCCAGACAGAGCGCGCCGAGCACCATGTTGGACGCCGCGATGGTCAGCGGATGGTGGCGGGCAAACAGCGGCTTCTGGACGATGGTGTTGACGGCCGAGCAGAGCGCGGAGCCGAGCACCAGCAGTGCGCCGGCATTGAAGTGCAAGCCATGGCCGTCGGCCACGGCGATGATGCCGATGCCGGCGAAGGAGATGGCCGTACCAAGCCAGGCTAGAGGCGAGAAACGCTCGCCCAGAAGCGCCATCGCCATGATGGCGGTGAAGATCGGGCTGACATTGATGATGAAGCCGGCGGCTCCCGCCGAGACGGTCAGTTCGCCGAAATTGAGCATGGCCGTATAGAGCGCGACGAAAATGGCGCCGCCAAAGGCGAAGCGCCACATTTCGCCGACCCTGGGCAGCGCCGGGCGCTTGACCGCGAGGAAGATCGCCGCCGGCACCGCGGCGATGGCAAAGCGCAGGGCACCAAGCTCCAGCGGCTGGAAGGCGGCAAGGCCGGCACGGATCGCCGGAAAGGCGGACGCCCAACCGACAACCGTCAACGCCACGGCGATGGCCGCAGTGGTGTCCATCCGCTGTGTCTGATTCAACGTGCCCGTCATCGCACTCATCTCACTGTCCTCGTGTTCTTCGTCTTGAAAGCCACAAAACGCCCTTTCCCGCTTGTTGACAAACGACCAAATCGAGGATCACCTGTGACTATGGATCACAGCTCAGACACAATGGTGCCGCTCGAAACCCTGCGTGCCTTCGATGCGGCGGCGCGTACAGGCAGTTTCTCGGCGGCGGCCGAAAAGCTCAACATCACCCATGGCGCGGTCAGCCGGCAGATCGCCAAGCTCGAGGACTGGCTGGGGCTGAAGGTGTTCGATCGCGGCGCGCGCGGGGTGACGCTGACGATCGAGGGCAACCGGCTGCATCTGCGCACGTCCGAGGCTTTCGCGCTGATATCGACCCATTCCGACCGCTGGGTCGAGCCGCGCGGCACGGCGGTGGTGCGGCTGACCTCGATCCCCTCGGTGAGCGGGCTGTGGCTGATGCCACGCATGGCGGCCCTGGAGAACAATCCCACCAAGCTGCGCATCGTGCTCGATGTCGACATCCGCCAGGCTGACCTTGCCGATGAGGGCATCGATCTGTCGATCCGCTGCGGCCGCGGCGGCATTCCGGGCCGCGTCTCGGTGCAGCTTTTCGAGGAGCATGTCTTCCCTGTCGCCTCGCCGGAGCTTGCACGCGAGATCGGCCGCGGCGATCCGGCCCGGCTGCTCAAATTCCCCCTGATCAACGATTCGGACGCCTCAGGCTGGCGCGCCTGGTTCGCGGCACAAGGCATGGATTACCGTCCGCGCCCACAGGACAGGCGCTTCGAGGACTATAATCTGGTGCTGGACGCCGCCGCCTACGGGCTCGGCATCGCATTGGCACGTCCGCCGCTGACCGGGCATCAGCTGAAATCGGGCCGCATCACCGCGGTCGAAGAGCGCACCGCGCTCAATCCGGTATCCTACTGGCTCGACCGGCCAATGGGACTGCCACGCACGGCCGCGGCCGATCTCGCCCGCCGCATCGCGCGGCAGGCCGGACTGGCGCCCGAGAAGATCGAAGCGTTTATCGAGGCGGAGCGATAGGTCTCCAGGCCGGCCGCCCCATCACCGGTTCGCAACCAACCAGTTCGCAACCAACCGGTTCGCAACTCAGCGAAGCAGCAACAGAACGAACCCGAAGATCACGGTTGCCAATAGACCGGTCATGATCGAAACAAAGCCGATCCTCACCAGCAGGCGCTCGGGGTTCGGCGCCGCACCACCGGATTGAATGCCCGGCCTTCGCTGTCCCGCCGGAGCACCCAGGGCGGCGGCATTCTTCGGGACCGGAACCTGCGGTGGAATAAACGACAGCAAGGACACTCCCGCAGCCCTGGCGGGAGCGTTGTCGTTGGCGGTTGCGGTGGGTGGCAAGGCGCCTCGCTGCGTTTCGGTTTGAGGCGCCGCTTTCCTGGCCACGACGGTTGCCAAAGCCGCCTCGTCCCTCGTCTCGATCTGCGCCTGATAGGCCTCGACGATGCCAGCCGACGCAATCTGCTGCGATTTGACGGCCATTGGCGCCGCTGGCATTGCCAACAGGGCCGGAGCCGTACGTTCCGCGAACAGGGAGGGCGCCGGGGGCTGGACCAGTTCCCTGACCAGGGCCGTCCTGACCGGATCTGCCTTTGCCAACGGCACGGGTTGCGGCGTCATCGCCTCCTTGAGCAAGGAAGCCAGGCGGGCGGAAGAAATATCCATCATGCCCCCGATCAAAGCGCTTTTCAGCCTCTCGTAGCGCCTCAGCATTGTCCGAGGCTTGTCGCGAGCTTGACCTGGCCGGAGATTTGTGGCGATGAAATCTCCATGAACCTCGGCACCACTGCATGATGAACCGTTTCGAAGGCCCGGGCGGCAAGGAAGCCCGCATCCGCTACCTCGATGGCGATTTCCAGGTCACCAGCCCCGGCTCGTTCGTGCGCTGCGCCGTGACCGGGGAAAACATCCCATTGGACGAGCTGAAATACTGGAGCGTCGCCAGGCAGGAGCCCTACGTCAACGCCGCCGCCTCGCTGCGCCGCGAAATCGAAGTGCATCCGGAGCTGCGCAAGCGAAGCTAGAATGGTTCATCGTTTCACGCCGAACCGTTCCAGCTCTTTGTTTTGACGCAATTCCCAAGGGAAGCGCTACACGCTTTTCCCGGGAAAACCGCTTCACACTTTTCCTTGTTCTAGCCTCTCAGCTTGCGCTGCCGCCAGGCATCGAGCGTTTCCTCGATGATGCGTTCGGGCACGTGGTCGAGCTCGAAAACCGTGTCGATTTCCAGCACGTCGAGACCGTCGAGAAAGCCCTGCGGGGCGCCGTGACGCAACCGGGCGGCGTCCTTGGCGGTGGTGATGAGGCCGAGGCCTTCGGTGCGTGCCGTCGCCGCCAGTTCGGCAAGCTCGTCCTCGGCGTAGAAATGATGGTCCGGAAAGGGCTTTGAAAGAACAACTTCGCCGCCGGCCTCGCGCACCGTGTCGAAGAATTTGTCGGGATGGCCGATGCCGGCGAAGGCCAGGAAGCGCTTGCCGGCAAGCCTTGTCTTGCTGCTGGGCTCCGTATGGGCCTCGAAGATCGGCCGGCCGGCGCGGGCCGCCTGGCGCACCACGGCGTCGGCGGCGGTGCCCTCGCCCATCTTCAGCAGCCCACTGGTGAAGACCAGCTGGTCGACGACCCTGGCCCTGAGCGGGCCGCCCGGAATGACGCGGCCATTGCCGATCCCGTAGCGGGCATCGACGACGACCAGCGCATAGTCGATATGGATGCGCGCGCTCTGAAACCCGTCATCCATGATCAGGAAATCGCAGCCGTGCCTTTCCAGCAGCAGCCGGGCGCCGGCGGCGCGGTTCGGCGTCACAGCCACCGGCGCGTGTTCGGCCAATAGCAGCGGCTCGTCGCCAACATGCTTGGCGCTGTCATGACTGATATCAACGACATGCGGTTCGGCGAAGGAGCCGCCATGGCCGCGCGACAGGAAACCGGGCTTCAGCCGCATGCGCCTGGCCTGTTCGGCGAGCGCGATGGCGACCGGCGTCTTGCCGGTGCCGCCCACGGTGAAATTGCCGACGCACAGAACCGGCGCCTCGATCTTCTCGCGCCGGGCCCGCCGCATGCCGCGGCCGGCTACGAGCGCATAGACGGCCGACAGCGGCGACAGCGCCAGGACTTTCCAGTCCGGCTCTTCCCACCAGAATGGTGGTGCTTCAGAGGCCACCTTAACGCCCGTTCGCGCCCTTCAGGCGCGACTTGACGACCAGCGGCTGGATATAGGGTTCGAGCGATTTCAGCGTGCGCGCCAGCGCGCCGCGCATCTCATCGACGGTCGCGACCCCTGCCGCCATCATCTCATGGCGCGCCACTTCGTTGGTCAGAAGGAAGTTGACGGCGCCGGCCAGCATGTCTCGATCGCGCACCAGCTTGGCGCCGCCGCTGTCGATCAGCCGCTGATAGGCTTCGCGAAAATTCTGTACATTGCGGCCGGCAAGAACCGCGGTGTCGAGCATGGCCGGTTCGAGGGGATTCTGGCCGCCCTCGGAGGTCAGCGAGCGGCCGACGAAGGCGATCTCGGTCAACCGGAGATAGAGGCCCATCTCGCCAATCGTATCGCCGAGCAGGATATCGGTGTCGGGTCCGATACGATCGCCCTTGCTGCGCCGCGCGATCTTCAGCCCCATGCCCGAAATCTGCGCGGCAAGGGCCTCGGCACGATCGGGATGGCGCGGCACGACGATGGTCAGCAGGCCGTGGTGGCGCTTGTGCAGCGTGGCGTGGACCTCCGCCGCGACCACCTCCTCGCCATCATGGGTCGAGATCGCCGCCCAGGTCGGACGGCCGCCGATCTGCCGCTGCAAGTTGGCCAGCGCCCGTTCGTCGACAGGAGGCGGGTTGGTGTCGACCTTGAGGTTGCCCGACACCGTGACCGGGCGGGCACCCAGCGCGCGGAAACGTTCGCCGTCGACATCCGACTGGGCAACGACATGGGCAAGGTTCTCAAACAGAGCCTCGGCGATGTTGGCGCGCTTTTTCCAGGAGCTGAACGAGCGGTCGGAAAGCCTGCCATTGACCAGCACCTGCGGCACATGGCGCGCGCCAAGCTCGAGGATGGTCATCGGCCAGATTTCCGATTCGGCGATGATCGCCAGGTCCGGCCGCCAGTGATCGAGGAAGCGGCTGACCGCCGGCTTCAGGTCGAGCGGCACATATTGGTGGATGATGCGGTCGCCGAGCCGCTCGTCGGCAACCTGGGCCGATGTCACGGTGCCGGTCGTCAGCACGATGTTGACGCCATAGTCGAGAATGCTTTCGACCAAGGGCACGACGGCTATGGTTTCGCCGACGCTCGCGGCATGGATCCAGATAACAGGCCCTTCGGGGCGAGGACGCCCAGCGACGCCGTAGCGCTCGCGGCGGCGGTTGCGGTCTTCCTTGCCGCGCGAGGTGCGCCAGGCGACATACGGCCCGACCAGCGGATAGGCCGCGGCACCTGCGAAACGGTATGCCCCCAACATGGCACGCGCCCAGCGGCCACTCATCGCCGGCCATCCACGAGACGGTAGGCCTCGGCGGTCGCGGCGTTGAGCGCGGTCGTGATTTCCTGGCGCTTGCGCTCCATTTCGGCGTCATCGGCGTCCGCCGCCACAAAGATCGGCTCGCCGATGGTCACCGCGGAACGGCCGAATGGCAGGTTGATGGTGGTCTTGTCCCAGCTTTTTTCCAGCACCTTGCGGCGGCTGGTGGCAATGGCGACAGGCAGGAGCGGCCGGCCCGAGAGGCGCGCCAGGAGAACGATGCCGAGCCCTGCGTCGCGCGGCGTGCCGTGAGGAATGTCTGCAATCATGGCGACGTTCTTGCCAGCCGTGAGCGACTTTTTGAGGGCGATCAAAGCCTTGGCCCCGCCCTTGTCGAGATGCCTGGCATTGTCACGGCCGCCCGAACCGCGCACCGCCTCGATGCCGAATTTCTCCAGCATCAGTGCGTTGAGCTCGGCATCGGCGCTGCGCGACACCATGGCGACCAGCGGTTTGCGCTTCGGATAATAGGCTGGCGTCAAAAGATGTTGGCCGTGCCACAAAGCGATGATGCCGGGCTCGAATTCGGCGTAGGCACCGCCCGAAAAGCGCGCCGATCCGGCGACCAGCGGGCTGGTCAGGCGAACCAGGCGCACGAACTGGGCAAGCAGGCTGGCAATGGCGTTCTTGACGAATCGCGACTGCGCGAGCGGTTCGCGTATCTTGCGCCAGAAGGTCTTGGTCGTGCGTCTGCCGCCCCTGCCCTTGGGCGCGGCGTCGCTGGCTGGCCCTTTCGCCAGGTCCTGCTCCATCGAAGTCAACCGGCGTCCTTGCTGTCGGGATCCAGCAGGCGGTGCAGATGAACGACGAAATAACGCATATGGGCATTGTCCACGCTGGCTTGCGCCTTGGCTTTCCACGCTGTGTGCGCGGATTGATAGTCTGGATAGATGCCGACAATGTCGAGCCCATCGAGATCGCGGAACTCGGTACCCCCAAGTTTCTTCAGTTCGCCGCCGAACACCAGATGCAAAAGCTGTTTCTTACCGTCTTCCGCGGTCATGTCGGTCCTTCACATATTGTGAGTTTGTGACAGGTCTAGACCAAAGCCGCCGACTTTGGAACCTTCGAAAATGCTTTCACGCATCCAGCCCGGCGATGACGTCGACGAGCACCGCCAGCAATTCACCGCTGCCGGCGGCGAGCGCGCCGTGGCGGGTCACCTCCCCGGCATAGAGCGGCGCGCGGCCATTCGGGTCGAGCAATTGGCCGCCGGCCTCGCGCAGGATGAGATCGGCGGCGGCAATGTCCCAGTCATGCGCGTTCGGCTTGACGAAGGTGGCGTCGAGCGTGCCGTTGGCGATCATTGCGAGCCGATAGGCCAGCGACGGGCTGTAGGGCGCCCGTGTCAGCCGCTTCTGCCAGCCGGCCGGCACCAGGTCGATCAACTGCTTCAACCCTGATATCTCGGCCTTGTCGCCAAGCGCGCGCACGGCGATGCGCTTGCCGCTGCGGAACGCGCCCTGGCCGGGCAGCGCCCAGTAGGTTTCGTCCATTGCCGGGCATTCGAGCACGCCGGCGAGCGTGCGGCCCTGCTCGACGACGGCGACGCTGACGCACCAGGTGCGCTGGCCTTCCAGGAAGCCGCGCGTGCCGTCGATCGGATCGACGACGAAGGTGCGGCGCGCCGAAAGCCGCGCCGGATCGTCGACCGTCTCTTCCGACAGCCAGCCATAGTCCGGCCGCGCCGCCAGCAGGGTGCCGCGCAGATAGGCGTCCGCCGCATGGTCGGCTTCGCTGACCGGCGAGGTGCCGCCCTTCATCCAGACTTGCGGGCTGTTGCCGAAGTAGCGCATGGCGATGAGACCCGCTTCGCGGGCGGCGTCCTGCAGCAGCGGCAGATCCCCGCCGGCGTCAGAAGGGGCACCGGCGGTGATCGGCTCAGGCTCCGGCAAGGGTCATGCCTTCGATCAGGAGCGTCGGTGCGGCGGTGCCGAAATTGCGGTCGAGGTCATCAGCCGGCACCATGTTGAGGAACATCGTCTTCAGGTTGGAGGCGATGGTGACCTCGGCGACCGGATAGGCCAGTTCGCCATTCTCGATCCAGAAGCCGGAAGCGCCGCGGCTGTACTCGCCTGTCACCATGTCGACACCCTGGCCGAACACCTCGGTGACATAGAAACCGGTCTTGAGCGACTTGATCAGATCCTCGGGCGAGCGCTCGCCCGGCTCGATGGCGAAATTGGTGGAGGACGGCGAAACGGAGGAGCCGCTGCGCGATCCGCGCCCGTTGGTGATCAGTCCCAGTTCGCGCGCCGCCGAAGTCGACAGGAACCAGTGGTTGAGCACGCCCTTGTCGATCATGAGAAGCTTTTCGCCCTCGACGCCTTCGCCGTCGAAGGGACGCGAGGCCTGGCCACGCGGCCTGAGCGGCTCGTCGGTGACGGTGATCGCGGATGCGGCTACCTGCTTGCCCATCATGTCGCGCAGGAACGAGGTCTTGCGCGCGACCGAGGCGCCATTGATGGCGCCGGCAATATGGCCGGCGATGCCGCGCGCCACGCGCGGATCGAACACCACGTCGATCGGTCCGGTCGCCGCCTTGCGCGCGCCAAGCCTGCGCACGGCGCGCTCGCCGGCCTTGCGGCCGATATCCGCCGGCGCGTCGAGATCGGCAAAATGCTGGCGCGAGGAGAATTCATAGTCGCGCTCCATGCCAGTGCCTTCGCCGGCGATGACGCTGGCCGAGCGCGAGAAACGCGAGCCGACATAGTGGCCAAGGAACCCGTGCGAGGTGGCCAGCACCAGGCCGCCAAGACCGGCACCGGCGCTGGCGCCGGCCGAATTGGTCACGCCCTTGACGGCAAGTGCTGCCTCATCCGCCGCAAGGGCTGCTTCCTTCAACTGGTCGGCGGACACTTCGGTGGCATCGAACAGGTCGAGATCACGCGTTTGCCTTGCCAGCAGCGCCGGATCGGCCAGCCCCTGGTACGGGTCCTCGGGCGAGACTTTCGCCATGGCCACGGCGCGCTCGGCAAGCGCTGCCGGGTCGGACGCAGCGGTGGCCGAGACACTTGCCACCCGCTTGCCGACAAAGACGCGCAGCGCGACATCCTCGCTCTCGGATGATTCCGTGCCCTCGACCTTGCCGAGCCGCACCGAAACACCAGTCGAGCGGCCGCGCACGGCAACCGCGTCGGCGGCATCGGCGCCAGCCTTTTTGGCAGCTTCGACCAGGGCCGCGACACGGTCGGTCAACTTTGCTGCATCAAGCGTATCGGTCATGCCTGTGATCCTGCTGCTACGGCCAGCCCATGGCCGCCGCCCACCATCTATTGTTCCAATCCGGCTTGTGCAATGGCGAAGGCCGGAATCAGTGGATCGATCGCAGGTGTCGGCGCCAGCTTCTTGGCGGGCGGATCAAGGACAAAGCCGGTAGCCGGTCGGTTCACGGCTCGGCCACGGGCGTCCAGATCACATCCTCGATCTTCCGGGCACCGGTCGCCAGCATCGCCAGCCGGTCGAAGCCGAGCGCGATGCCGCTGGCCTGCGGCATGATGGCAAGGGCGGCGAGAAAATCCTCGTCCACCGGGTAACGTTCGCCATAGATGCGCTCCTTCTCGTCCATCTCGAGGATGAAGCGCCGACGCTGTTCTTCAGCATCGGTCAGTTCGCCAAAGCCGTTGGCGAGCTCGACACCGCAGCAATAGAGCTCGAAGCGCTCGGCGACGCGGGCATCGCGCGGGCTCGGCCGGGCCAGCGCCGCCTCGGCGACCGGATACTCACACAGGATGGTCGCGCGCCCCTGCCCCAGGTTGGGCTCGATCTTCTCCACCATCACCCGGCTGAACAGGTCGGCCCAGCTGTCGTCAGGCGCGGTTCGCAGGCCGGTTTTGGTCAAGGCGGCGTAGAGCGCGTGCCGGTCGGTGCCGCCATCGGCGGCGACGGTGGCCAGCAAATCGATGCCGGCATGTCGGGTGAAGGCATCCGCCACCGTCAGCCGTTCGGGCTCGGCGAAGGGATCGCAATCACGGCCCCGGAAGGAAAAGCGCATCGCCCCTGCCCTCGTCGCGGCCAGCGCCAGCAGATCGGCGCAATCGCGCATCAGGCTCTCATAGGTCTCGCCCGCCCGGTACCATTCGAGCATGGTGAATTCGGGATGGTGCAAGGGGCCGCGTTCGCGATTGCGGTAGACCGGACCGAGGCTGAAGATCCTGGGTTCACCGGCGGCGAGCAGCTTCTTGCAGGCGAATTCCGGCGAGGTGTGGAGATAGAGCGGCGCGCGCGCGCCATCCGGGCCGACCGCCTCCGTGGCGAAAGCCGCCAGATGCGCCTCGTTGCCGGGCGAGACCTGCAAGGCCGATGTTTCCACCTCGATGAAATCGTTGCGGGCAAACCAGTCGCGCAGGGCAGCAGTCAGGCCATTGCGCAGCAGCAGGCGCGGGCGGCGATCGGCGTGGACATGCGGCGTCCACCAGGGTGAAGCGGCGGTCATGAGCGGATTGAAGACGTGCTGGTGCGGGCAATGTCAGTTTGCAGCAGGGGCTGGCGGTTCGCGCCAAGATGCGCTACCAGCGCCGCACAAGCCGGCAAACGCCCGTCAACTCTCGCAGGATTTAAAACCGTGGTGAAAGTCATCGCCAGTTCGCTCCGCAAAGGCAATGTCGTCGACAAGGACGGCAAGCTTTATGTGATCCTCTTTGCCGAAAACATCCACCCAGGCAAGGGCACGCCCGTGACGCAGCTCGACATGCGCCGCATCGGCGATGGGGTGAAGGTTTCGGAGCGCTACCGCACCACCGAGCAAGTGGAGCGCGCCTATGTCGAGGAGCGCGAGCACACCTTCCTCTATGCCGACGGCGAAGGCTATCACTTCATGAACCCGGAGACCTACGACCAGGTGGCGGTGACGGAAGCCGTGGTGGGCGACGCGGCCCCCTACCTGCAGGAAGGCATGCCGGTGCAGATCTCGCAGTTCAACGGCATCGCGATCGCCCTTGTGCTGCCGCAGCGCGCCACCTTCGAAGTGGTCGAAACCGAGCCGACGACCAAGGGCCAGACGGCGTCATCGTCCTACAAGCCCGCCGTGCTCTCCAACGGCGTGCGCACCGCCGTGCCGCCGCACATCGCGCCGGGCACCCGCGTGGTGGTGATGACCGCCGATGGGGCTTATGTGGAGCGGGCGAAGGACTGAGGGGTTTGGTGCGTCGGCGAAGCATAACTCTTTGAAACAGTTTTCGCGGTGCCATTGCAGGAAATGAGGATGCGGACGTTCTAGCTGTCGGCGAGGCGGAAGCGCGCGCCCAGTCCTGTTTACGAACCCTTGCACGCTTTCAAGGTCATTGACCTGCCGAGATCAAGATTTCCAAACCATCGGAAAGGCTGATCAATCCACGATCGAACATCCAATGCAGGCGCTCGAAGCCCCCTCACCCAGCCACCCTCTTCCCGCGCTTTCCCTTCCCGCCCCGCGCCTCCACCACCCTCTCAACCTCGCGCTTTAGCTGATCCTTGATATCAGCCGTCTCGCTCATCAATGCGTCGATCTTCAGGAAATCGAGCACGCGGTATTTTGACACTGCCGGGCGGACCAATATGTCGGGGCGGCATTGTTTCAGCTTGTTGGCGATGATCGACTGCATCATTAGCTGCGTGGCGCCGAACATCAGGTCGACGGAGGTGGGCTGCTTGCGGTCGACCTCTTCGGGCGCGCCGACGACGTCGACGCCGATGATGATGTCGGCGTCGTTCTCGATCAGGTCGAATGGCACGGGATTGTAGATGCCGCCATCGATCAGCAGCCTGCCGTCGCGCATCACCGGGCGGAACACGGCGGGAATGGCTGCCGAAGCGGCCAGGGCGGAATGCAGGTCGCCATCCGCGAACACGGCCAGCTTATGGCCGAAGTAATCGGTCGCCGTCACCTTCAGCGGAATTTTCAGCTCGGCGAAGGTTTCGGGAATGGCCTCGGGCAGAAACGCCTTCAGGATACGCTCGACATTGAACTGGCTGACACGGATGCCGTTCTGCATGGCTTCGGCGATCGTGCCCGGACGAGCGCGCCACATACGGCTCGCCACCTCGGCGCGCCGGCCGAGGATCGAGCGGGCGTAGTCGTGGATATCCTTGCCGGTCATGCCCGCGGCCATGCCGGCACCCATGATGGCACCGATCGACGAACCGGCGATCGCTACCGGCTTGATACCGAGTTCGTCCAGCACCTCGATGACATGGATATGCGCCAGCCCGCGCGCGCCGCCGCCGCCGAAAGCTATGCCGAAAGTCGGGCTCATCCCTTGCCGGCCCCCGCCAGCGGAGGTCCGACCACCATGATGGTCGGCTCGGCCGTCAGCAGCTTTTTCGCAGCCGCCTTGACCTGGTCGAGCGTCACCGCGTTGATGTAACCGGCGCGGCGCTGCATATAGTCGATGCCGAGATCGTCGAGCTGCAATTCAACCAGCGTCGCGGCGATGGAACTCGATGAGTCCAGATTGTTGATGGCATAGGCGCCGATCAGGTATTTCTTGGTCGCCGCGAGTTCCGCCTCGGTCGGACCGTTCTCGGCCAGTTGCTTGACGACATCGCGCACGATGCCGAGCGTCTCGGCCGCGCGGTCAGAGCGCGTTCCGGTGGTGACAATCAGCGCGTTGGCATGATCCTGGTTGACCAGCGAGGAGTTGACGCCATAGGCCAGCCCGCGCTTTTCGCGCACCTCCTGGAACAGGCGCGACGTGAAGGTGCCGCCGCCGAGGATCTCGTTCATCAGCACCGCCGGGAAGAAATCCGCCGACTTGCGCTTCACGCCGGGCCAGGCGAGTTGCAGCGAGGTCTGCGGCAAGTCGTAATTGACTTCCAGATGCTGCGCCAATTTGGGCTCGATATCGGCGACAGGCGCGAGCGCCTGGTTCTGTGGCAGGTCGCCGAACACCATGTCGAGCTTCTTCTTCAGCGTTTCGGCGTCGATGGCGCCGACGACGGCGATATGAAGGCCGCTGCGGGCGAACACCGCCTTGTGCAGGGTCTTCAGATCATCCTGAGTGATGGCCGCTATGCTCTTCCTGGTACCCTGGTCCGAGCGCGAATAGGGGTGGTCGCCATAGACGGCACGCGCCCATTTGTTCTGCGCCACCGTGTCGGGGTCGTTCTCGTTGGCGATGATGCCGGACAGGATCTGGGCGCGGATGCGATCGATCGGCACCTGGTCGAAGCGCGGCTCGTTGACCGCCAGCCGCAGCAGGTCGAACGCCTCGTCGCGCTGCTCGGCCAGCATGCGCATCGAACCATAGATGCCGTCGCGGCTCTCGTCGAAGCTCATCTCGGCTCCGGCATCGTCGAGCTTGATCTGGAAGGCTTCCGAATCGAGCGGGCCGGCACCCTCGTCGAACAGGCCAGTCATCAGATTGGCCAGACCTTCCTTGCCCGGCGGGTCCTGTGTCGAGCCGCCACCGAAGACCAGGCGGACGGCAACGATCGGTACCGAATAATCCTCCACCAGCCAGGCCGTGACACCCTTCGACGAGGTGACGGACTGGATTTCCATGGCGCGGGCCGCAAGCGCCGGCGGGACCAGGAAGAGGATGGTGAGGAGCAGAGTAACCAGCGGAACGCCGATATGCCTTGGCGACGATGTAGCAAGGTCGGCGCCGCCCCTCATCTGCCTGCCGGCATCCTCTCCCGGCAAACGGTCGGACGGACGCTCCAAGCGACGATTTCGCCAATCACCGGCTTTTGCGGTGCCAACGTCCATGAGGATCGAGTTCATCATCAATTCCCCGCCTGTTGCTGCGGCAAGAGATAGCCTGACGTCGAGCGAGCCAGCACCAGGTAGCGTGCGGCGACGGCCTTGACCTCGTCGGCCGTGACCTTTCGGATACGGTCCGGCCATTGCTGGACATCCTGCACATTGCCGCCGGTGGCGAGCGTCGAGCCATACATTTCGGCCATGGAGTCCTGTTTGTCGCGGGTAAAGACCATCGACCTGATATAGCGGTCCTTGGCCTTTTCAAGCTCATCGGGTGTGACGCCGTCGCTGGCGATGCGCGCCACCTCGGCATCGACCGCGGCCTCGACGTCGGCCAGCTTGGCGTCGCCGCGCGGCGCGCCAAAGACGGTGAAATTGGTGTCGTCGAGCATGGTGCCCTGGAAATACGCACCAGCATTGGACGCGATGCCCTGCTTGACCACAAGCGCCTGGTAGAGCCGGCTGCGGTTGCCGCCGCCGAGGATTTCGGCAAGCAGGTCAAGCGCCTCGGCCTCCCCCGGCTTGGCGGTGTGGTAGGATGGCACCACCCATTGCGTCGAGAAGCTCGGCACGCTGACGCGGGCGTCGGAGAGCGTGACGGTGCGCTTGGTGTTCTGCTCCGGCTCGACCGGGCGGACGCGCGGCGGCAGGTCCGGGCCGCGCGCCACCTTGCCATAGGTCTTCTCGGCCAGCGCCTTCACCGTCTCCGGTTCGACATCGCCGGCCACGATCAGCACGGCATTGTTTGGCCGGTAGTACTTGTCATAAAAGGCGGTGGCGTCGGTTCGGTTCAGCTGTTCCATCTCCTGCATCCAGCCGATGACCGGAATGCGATAGGGCTGGTTCTGCCACAGCGTGGCATCGACTTCCTCGTCGAGCACCGCCTGCGGATTGTTGTCGATGCGCGAACGGCGCTCCTCGAGGATGACATCGCGCTCGGTCTTGATGACATCATCCGTGAGGATGAGGTTGCGCATCCGGTCCGCCTCGAAGCCCATCATCTGCTCGAGCGCCGATGGCGCCACCGTCTCGTGGAAAGCGGTGTAGTCGTAGGAGGTGAAGGCGTTGTTGGAGCCGCCAATGTCGGAGACGGCGCGGTCGAACTCGCCGGCCGCGTGATTTGTCGTCGCCTTGAACATCAGATGTTCGAAGAAATGGGCGATGCCGGACTTGCCCGGCGGCTCGTCGGCGCTGCCGATCTTGTACCACACCATATGAGTGACGATCGGCGCGCGATGGTCGGGAATGACGACCACTTCCATGCCGTTGTCGAGCAGGAAGTCGGTGACCGTGCCATCATCGGCTGCAAGGGCGGGGCTGATCAGCGCCAGAGCGGTCGTCAGCAGCATTGCGCGCAGCCATTCAGGACGTTTCATCGATGGCTCCGGTTGTCATGACGGGACGATAGGCGGGGTTGCCAGCCGAGGCAAAGCGAATTTGTTCGTCATTTTGAAGGCGCTCGGCCTACCGTTTGACTTCGGAAGGGATCGCGAACGCGGGCGTATCATTCAGCCTCGATGAAACGGATCACGGTTTCACCGTAATTGCGCTCATCCAGCACGGAAAAGCCCGGGCCTGGTTCGAAGGGAACCGCCGCCGTCTCCTCGACCACGCACAGCGCGCCGGGGCGCAGCCAGCCGCCGGCTTTCGCCGACCGCAAGGCAAGCTCGCCAAGGCCCTTGCCGTAGGGCGGGTCGGCGAAGACGAGGCCAAACGGCGCCAGCGTGCCCGCCTCGCCAAGACCTGTCGCATCGCGACGAAAAATCTTGGTGCGGCCAGTCAGGCCGAAGGCCTCGACATTGTCGCGGATCAGGCCACGGCCTTCGGCGGATTCCTCGATGAAGACACCATAGGATGCCCCGCGCGACAACGCCTCCAGACCGAGCGCACCGGTTCCGGCGAACAGGTCGAGCACACGCGCGCCGTCCAATTGTTCGGCAAAACGATGCGCCAGCACGTTGAAGACGGCCTCGCGGGTGCGGTCGGTCGTCGGGCGGATGGCGCTGCTGCGAGGCGTCGCCAGCGGACGCCCACGAAACTCACCGCCGACGATTCTCATCGTGTCCGGGGACCCTTGGGGCCGCCGCGCGGCCGCTCACCGCCGCCGGCGCCGCCAGGACGCTCGCCGCGCGGCTTGCCGAACGGCTTGGCGCCTGCCGGTTTTCCGCCGGGTTTGCCATAGGACGGTTTGAACGACGCCTTGCGCGCCTTGGCGTCGGCCGCCTTGGCGGCATCGGCTTCCGCCCTGCCCTTGCCGATCGGCCGGGCACCAGGCGCCATCCAGACATTGGCCTTGCGCTGGCCGGGCGGCTCGATCGGCCGCTGCTCGCGTTCGGATTTCTTGCCGCCACGAGGTTTGTCGCCGAAGCCACCGCGCGGCTTGTCGCCAAAACTGCCGCGTGGCTTGTCACCAAAGCCACCACGCTCTGGCCTCGGACCGCGCTCGCCAAAGCTCTTTTCCGGCCTCTCGCTTCTGTCGGGGCTTGTCGACAGTTTGCCGAGCGCCTCGTCGCGGCTGCCTTCCCGGCGCTTGCGGTTCTTGATCAGCCCGCCCTCGCCGATCGGCCGGCGCTCGCCATCACGCGTGAATTTCGGCCGTTCGGGTTCCGGCTCGCGAACCTCAGTGCGCCGCACCGGCTTGTTGGAGAAGGGCTTTGTTATCTCGGCATCGAAATTGGCGCCGGATTCCTCCACCAGGCGTTCGCCAAGCTGGTCGCGCAACACGCGGCCCTTGATCTCCAGCACATGGCCTTCGGGAAGGTCCTCGAGCTGGAACGGGCCGTAGGAGATGCGGATCAGCCGCGTCACGTCGAGGCCGAGCGCGCCGAGGATGTTCTTCACTTCCCGGTTCTTGCCTTCGCGCAGGCCGATCGTCAGCCAGGCATTTGAGCCCTGCTCGCGGTCGAGGCTGGCTTCGATGGCGCCATAGAACACGCCGTCGACGGCAATGCCTTCGCGCAGCCCGGCAAGCGCGCTTTCCTCGACCTTGCCGTGGACGCGCACGCGGTAGCGGCGCAGCCAGCCGGTGGCCGGCAGTTCGAGCACGCGCGACAGGCCACCATCGTTGGTGAGCAGCAGCAGGCCTTCGGTGTTGATGTCGAGCCGGCCAATGGTCATCAGCCGTGGCAATTCGGCCGGCAGCACGTCGAAGACGGTCTTGCGGCCCTCGGGATCGCGGTTGGTGGTGACGACGCCAGCCGGCTTGTGAAAAAGGAACAGGCGTGTGCGTTCGATCGGCGGGATTTCCATGCCGTCGAGATGAATGATGTCGCCTGGCATGACATTGAACGCCGGCGATGTCAGCGCCCGGCCATTGACCTTGACGCGGCCGGCGGCGATCAGCTCCTCGGCATCGCGGCGCGAGGCAAGCCCGGCGCGCGCCAGCCGCTTGGCGATGCGTTCGCCGGCCTCTTCCGTGGCTTCGGCGGACCGTGGTCGCGGCTTGAAGCCACCTGATGCCCCTTGCGGCCGATCACCGAAGTCGCGCTTGGGACGATCGCTGAAGTCGCGCTTCGGACGGTCGGAAAAGTCACGCTTCGGACGATCGCCGAAATCACGCTTGGGGCGATCGAAACGCTTTTCGCCGCCCTCTGCTGAAGCGGCAACAGGACGGTCGCCACGCGGCGCGTAGGGTTTGCGTGGCCCTTCACGTTTTTCATACGGCTTGCGTTCGCCATCGGCCGCCGTCGGACGGTCGCCGCGTGGCGCATAAGGCTTGCGCGGTCCTTCACGCTTCTCATACGGCTTGCGCTCGCCTTCAGCCGCCATCGGACGGTCGCCGCGTGGCGCATAAGGCTTGCGCGGTCCTTCACGCTTCTCATTCGGCTTGCGCTCGCCTTCAGCCGCCATTGGCCGGTCGCCGCGCGGCGCGTAGGGCTTGCGTGGCCCTTCGCGCTTCTCATACGGCTTGCGCTCGCCTTCAGCCGCCATTGGCCGGTCGCCGCGCGGCGCGTAGGGCTTGCGTGGCCCTTCGCGCTTCTCATACGGCTTGCCCGCAGGGCGCGGCCCCTTGCTGAATGGCTTGTCGCCGCCCTTGAAGTCGCGCTTCGGGCGCTCGCCCTCGGTGGCCATCGGACGATCGCCGCGCGGCGCGTAGGGTTTCTTGGCGCCGAAGGATGGCTTGCCGCCCCTGTCGCCTCGCGGAGCCGCGGGTTTCTTGCCCGGACCTTTTTGGCGCGGAGATTTCTTGTCGTTGTCGTCCATGTGGCCTTCGTCCGTTTGCGCTGCTACATCGTGGCGCATCCTTTCGGGCGCGCAACGAACGCTGTAGCACTTTGATTTGGCGCATGATCTTTTCTGAAAATCGAGTCCGATTTTCAGGCTGATGCGCTCAATAACAGGATCATCAGAGTTTGTCAGGGAAAAGTGGAGGCCGGTATTTCCGGCAAGGGGAACGAAAATCAAAAGCTTGGCGTGGCGAGGAGATAATCGGAATGGAAACCGCGTGAAGCGGCCGGATTTCATGGCGGCGGCGCTGAAGGAGGCCGAAGCGGCAGCCTTGCGCGGCGAAGTGCCGGTCGGCGCCGTCATCGCCACGGGCAACACAATCGTGGCCTGTGCCGGCAACCGTACCCGCGAGCTGGCGGACCCGACGGCGCATGCCGAGATGCTGGTCATCCGCGAAGCGTGTGGGAAACTCTCAAGCGAGCGGCTTACCGGCCACGATCTCTATGTGACGCTGGAACCTTGCGCCATGTGCGCCGGCGCCATTTCCTTCGCCAGGCTGCGCCGTCTCTATTTCGGCGCCGAGGACGAAAAGGGCGGTGCTGTCGTCAACGGCGTGCGCTTCTTCGCCTCCCCGACCTGTCACCACACGCCCGACATCTATCCGGGTATGGCAGAGACCGAAGCGGCCCTGCTGCTCAAGGAATTTTTCAGGGAACGCCGCGACTGATGTCATGCCACCGAAAAGGCAGCGCGGGCCGTTCTTAGAGCGACGGCAGCCAATCGAACCAGCCGCCCTTCTTGCCTTCCGCCTGTTTCTTCAAACGGCGTTCCTTCTTGTATTCGTCCTCGCCGAGTTCGTTCTGTGGCGCGGTGTCCGATGCGACACGGTAGGCCAAGGGCGGCTCGCTCAAATACTTGCGCGTGTTCGGATCGCCCTGCTTGCTCACGGCGAGACGGCGCTGGATTTCAGCGGCGCGACCCTTGTCGGAGTCAGCGGGCGACCAAGCCGGCGGGTGGCTGGAACCAGACTCTGCCATAGCCTTTTTAACCGAAGCCGGATCCGTCTGCACGTCGTCAACGATCTCGGCCTGGTAGTTCGGATCATTCTGGTGGGCGGTGGCGTCGGCGCGCAAGCGCGCACGGCGCTGCTCGGGCGATTCGGGCCATTCGGCGCTTGCCGTCTCGATGCTGTCCTGCGGTGCAGGCAGGGCTTCCTTCTGTCCGGGAGCGGGCTTTACCAGGGTGGGGCGCGGCTTGTAGTCGATCGGATCCCTGCGCTTCGGCGCGAAGGAAACGGCGCCGGTGAGATCGCCGGCGAGCTGTTCGGCGGCAGTCTTGTCGGTGCCGTAGGTCGGAGAGCCCATGCAGCCGGACAAAGCGAGGCCCGATGCGACAAGCGGCGCCAGCAGCGCGAGGCGCGCATTATATCTCTCGGTCATGCCAAAAAGTCCCACTCTAGACAGCCTCTCGATCGCCACCGGTCTTGATGTCCGGCCCCCATCGTCCAAGCACTTGCGACGGAAATCCGGCGACAATTTGTCTTCCGGAGTTTCGCGTGTTTACCTCAACCGCTCGTTAAGGGCAACGCACGGGCGGATCCGCGCCGCCCGGCGTGGCATTTGTGCACCGATATGCCGCGCATTCCGGCTACGCCTGCCGTGATCCCAAAACCGCGGCACGCCCTCGGGCCAGGCCCGAGGGCGTGGTTTCGGGCGACATGCGTCAAAGCCGGCCGAGCGCCTGCAGTTCATGCAGCACGGCAGCGTCGCGCGCCGAGACATCGGGAAATGCAGGATCCTGGCCGACATCGGCCGTGTAGCGCCAGGAACGCGCGCATTTGACCAGACCGCGATCCTCGGCCTTCTCGACCACCACGGCGACGCCCTTGACGTCGTCGAGCGTGAAGGCACCTTCCGGCGCCTGGCCATGGGCAATGACGAGATCGCTGGTGATCGCCATCTCTGCCATGTCGACGTCCGAAATGGCCGCCTCAAGCGCCGCGTCGTTGATCGTGACCACCGGCACTGCCTCGAGCGAGGAGCCGATCACCTTCTGCGCCCGCGCGATCTCCAGCGCGCCGGTGACGACACGGCGGACCTGCCGCACCTTGCGCCATTTTTCCGCCAGCGCGTCATTCTTCCAATCCGCCGGGATTTCCGGGAACTGGTCGAGATGCAACGAAACGGCATCGGGATGGCGGTCGAGCCAGGCCTCTTCCATGGTGAAGGGCAGCATCGGCGCCAGCCATTTCACCAGGCAGTCGAAGAGATGGCGCACCACCTGCACCGAGGCCTTGCGCTTCACGCTCGACGGCGCGTCGCAGTAGAGCGCGTCCTTGCGGATGTCGAAATAGAAGGCCGACAGTTCGACCACCATGAAATCGAGTAATGCGCGGGTGATGCGCTTGAATTCAAAGGCGTCGTAGCCTTGGCGCACCACCTCGTCCAGCTCGGCCAGCCGATGCAGCATCAGCCGTTCGAGCTCCGGCATTTCAACCAGCGGGACCGTCTCGCCATCGTCATGGGCGAGCGTGCCCAGCATCCAGCGAATGGTGTTGCGCAGTTTGCGGTAGGCGTCGATGTTGGTCTGCAGCACGTTCTTGCCGAGCCGCTGGTCTTCCCAATAATCGGTCGTCACCACCCACAGGCGCAGAATGTCGGCGCCGGATTGCTTGATCACGTCCTGCGGCACCACGGTGTTGCCGAGCGATTTCGACATCTTGCGTCCGTCCTCGTCCATGGTGAAGCCATGGGTGACGACGGTGTCGTAAGGCGCCCTGCCCCTGGTGCCGCAGCTTTCGAGCAGCGAGGAGTGGAACCAGCCGCGATGCTGGTCGGAACCTTCGAGATAGACGTCGGCCGGCCATTTCAGGTCGGGACGATCCTCGAGCGTGAAGACGTGCGTCGAGCCCGAATCGAACCAGACGTCGAGGATGTCCATCACCTGCTTCCAACGGGAGGCGTCGTGGTTGCCGAGGAAGCGTTCCTTGGCGCCGGCGGCGAACCAGGCGTCGGCGCCTTCCTTCTCGAAGGCATCCATGATGCGCTGGTTGACCGCCTCGTCCTTCAGGACGTTGCCGTCCTCATCGGCGAATACGGCGATCGGCACACCCCAGGCGCGCTGGCGCGACAGCACCCAGTCGGGGCGCTCCTCGATCATGGCACGGATGCGATTCTGGCCGGCAGCCGGCACGAAGCGGGTGTCGTCGATGGCCTTCAACGCGCGGCTGCGCAGCGTCGTGCCGTCGCCGAGGTCCTTGTCCATGTAGACGAACCATTGCGGCGTGTTGCGGAAGATGACCGGCTTCTTCGACCGCCAGGAATGCGGATAGGAATGCTTCAGGCGGCCGCGCGCGAACAAGGCGTTGCGCTTGATCAGCTCGTCGATGACCGCCTGGTTGGCGTTGCCCTTCTTGCCATTGTCGTCGATGACGCGTGCCGGCCCACCTTCGCGGTCCGGGCCGAAGCCCGGCGCGTCCTTGGTAAGGAAGCCGGCGTCGTCGACGGTAAACGGGATCGCGGTATCGATGCCGCGCGCACGCAGTCCGGGCGCCGCGTCCATCCAGGCGTCGAAATCCTCGCGACCGTGGCCGGGTGCCGTGTGGACGAAACCGGTGCCGGCATCATCGGTGACATGGTCCCCGGCAAGCATCGGCACGGGGAACTCGTAGCCGCCGCCGAGGCCCTTGAAGGGGTGCGAAAGCACAAGATTTCCAAGCTGTTCGGTGCCGATGCCGTGAAGGCGCTTCAAGGTTACCTTGGCCTTGGCCTGGCTTTCCTCGGCCAGGGCGTCGGCAAAGATCAGCTTCTCACCCGGTTGCGGACCGAACGCATTCTCGGCTGCTGTCACCTCGTAGAGCCCGTAGGCGACGCGCGGCGAATAGTTGACGGCGCGATTGCCCGGGATGGTCCAAGGCGTCGTCGTCCAGATCACGACATGGGCATCCAGCAAATCCAGCGACCGCCCGCTCAGATCCGGATTGAGTTCCGCCGGCTGCCCGTCCACGACACTGGCAACGACGAGATTGGCGACGGGGAACTTCACCCAGATCGTGTCGGACTCGTAGTCCTGGTATTCGATCTCGGCCTCGGCCAATGCGGTGCGCTCGACGACGCTCCACATCACCGGCTTCGAGCCGCGATAGAGCTGGCCCGACATGGCGAATTTCAACAACTCGCCGGCGATGCGCGACTCGGCATGGAAGGCCATCGTCGTATAGGGGTTCTTGAAGTCGCCGACGACGCCGAGCCGCTGGAACTCTCCACCCTGCACAGAGATCCAGTGCGCGGCGAATTCGCGGCATTCCTGGCGGAATTCGTTGACCGGCACCTCGTCCTTGTTCTTGCCCTTGGCGCGGTACTGCTCCTCGATCTTCCACTCGATGGGAAGGCCGTGGCAGTCCCAGCCGGGAACGTAGTTCGAGTCATAGCCGCGCATCTGGAACGAGCGGGTGATGACGTCCTTGAGGATCTTGTTCAGCGCATGGCCGATATGGATGTTGCCGTTTGCGTAGGGCGGGCCGTCATGCAGTACGTATTTCGTGCGGCCGGCGGCACTCTCACGCAGCTTGGCGTAGAGGTCCATGTCCTGCCAGCGCTTGACCAGCACCGGCTCCTTCTCGGGCAAGCCGGCGCGCATCGGGAAATCCGTCTGCGGCAGATAAAGCGTCTTGGAATAGTCGATCGTCTCGGCCTTGTCGGCGGTAGGGGTATCGGTCATTGATCTGCCATCTCAATTGCCCGGCGGGAAAGCCCCGGGGCTTGAAGTCTTTGGTTGATGCACATCCGTTTCCCAAAACCGGACCCACTTTTGGGCGATATGCGTCGATGTTCTGGAAAAAACGCGAGGGTGCGCGCAAACGTCCCGGCGGCTCCGGCGGCGCTCAGGCCGCCCGGAACACCGGGCCGGTAATTCGTATCGTCAGCACACGAAGGCGCGAAAAGCTCGTCATTGGTGGGCTTTTAGCGGAGATAGGCGCAGGAATAAAGCGTCTCGTTCAATTCGCCTACATCTTGAAGTCGAAGCGATAGGTGGTCGACACGCCGACCATGAACTGGTTGCGGTCGCCGCGCTCCCTGACCAGGCTGGAATCGGCCGCCGGACCTTCCAGGCGCGAATATTCGCCGAACAGGCTGGCGGTCATCGGATCGGTCACCTTCCAGGTCACCGCACCGCCGAGGCCGACGGATTTCAGGCCGCCACTAGGATTATACTGGCTCAGGCCCGAGGCCACGGCTTCCTGCGCGTTGACGCCATAGTAGGTGTCGAAATACTTGGCCGAGGCAAAGGACACGCGCGGGCCACCCGAAATCCTGACGGTTGGCGTCACATCGTAGAAGGCGTCGGCGGCGATATCGGCGACAAAGCCATTATGGGCACGGATGCCGTGCCGCAATTCGGCGCGCGCGCGCATCCAGTCCGTCGGATAGAATTCGAAAAAGCCACCGACTTCACCACCCCAACGGACCGGATCGAGGCCCTTGAGTTCGTCGGCATCGCCGTCGTCGCGCGAAAACAGGAACTTGCCGGTCAAACCGGCGCGAACGCCGCCATCGTCGACGAGCGCCAGCGAAATGTTGTCGTTGCGCGAGGTGAAGCGTGCCTGGGGACCGGCCTTGCCCAATGAGATGATGGGCTGGGCGCTAAGCATGTATTTCTTGCCGCCCTCGAAATTCGGCGCAACCATGCCAGTGGCGCCAACCGTCAGATACCAGTCGCCGGACAGCCAGCCCAAAGCGCCGTCGCCGGCCTCGGCCGCGCCCGACGTGGCCAGCATGACGGTAGCCAAGGCTGCAGAAATCTTTCCGAACGGACTCATGGCTACTCCACTAACACGATACAACTGTCCTTCTGCGACAGCTTTGACGAGGCTTTGGTAAAATTTGATTTAAAGCAGAGACATAAGCCTCGCATTGCTTGCATCCTCCTATCCGCCCTCGGCTGGACGCGGATCGGCCCCAGGGGTAACTTCGTTTTATTCTGGCAGTCCTCAAGGGAGGTGGCGACATGACACTGCACGGCGATACACTGAAGAACGCGATCGGCCAGACGCGAGCAAAGTGGGGATGGTTTGTCGGTCTGGGCGTATTGCTGCTGATCCTCGGCGGCATTGCCTTCGGCAATTTGTTCATCGCCACGGTGGCTTCCGTCTACGTCGTCGGCTGGCTGATGCTGGTGGCCGGCATCATCGAGATCATGCATGCTTTCGGGGTCAAGACCTGGGGGCGCTTCTTCTACTGGCTGCTGAGCGGCCTGCTATACGCGGTCGCCGGGTTTTTCGCTTTCGACAACCCGCTGCTTGCCTCGGCGGTGCTGACCTTCCTGCTGGCCGTCGCGCTCGTCGCGTCCGGCGCGCTGCGGGCCTGGGTCGGCTACAGTCACCGTCCGGAACAAGGCTGGGGCTGGATCGTCGCGGCAGGCGCCATCAGCGTGCTTGCCGGCCTGATCATCGCCATGGGTTGGCCGGTCAACAGCGTGTGGGTGCTCGGACTGTTCCTGGCGATCGACCTGATCTTCCAGGGCTGGACCTTCATCGCCGTCGGCCTGGCGCTGAAAAAGTAGAGTAGAGCCTTACCCCCGCACGGTCTCGCGCGAAAACCGATCCGACGGGGCGGATATCCGGTTCGGGATAGCGCTTTTCAAAAAGCGATGGCGGCGTCGAGTTGTGAAAGCGGCTTGACGCCGGCAAGCAGCGCCCTCGCCTCGGCTTCGTCCCTCTTCATCTGCACGACCAGCGCGTCGAGCCCGTCGAATTTGATCTCGCTGCGCAGGAAGCCGAAGAACGAGACCTCGCAGGTCTCGCCATAGAGATCGCCGAAAAAATCGAAGACGAAGGTCTCCAGAAGCGGTGCGCCATTGTCGTCGACGGTCGGGCGGCGGCCGAAGCTGGCGACGCCATCGTGCAACGTGCCGTCGGCGCGCCGAAAGCGGACGGCGTAGATCCCTTCCCTGAGGGTGGCTTCCGCGGGAAGCCGCATATTCGCGGTCGGAAAGCCGAGCGTTCGGCCGAGCTGCTGGCCACCGACCACCTCGCTTTCAACGGTGAAGCGATAGCCGAGAAGGCCAGCGGCCTCGGCCACCTCGCCATCGCAGAGCAAGCCCCGGATCCGGCTTGACGAGACCACCTCGGCGCCCTCGTCGCGAAAAGCGTCGACGAGCGTGACGCCAAAGCCATGGCGTTCGCCGGCTGCCATCAGATAGGCCGGTCCGCCCTGGCGGTCCTTGCCGAAATGAAAATCGAAACCGGTCACGGCGTGGGTGATGCCGAGCGTCCTCTCCAGCACGTCGGTGACGAAAGCTTCCGCCGACAGCGAGGCGAAGTCGCGCGTGAACGGCTGCTCGACGAGCGCGGCAAAGCCGAGCAACGACAGAAGGCGCGCCTTCATCGGCGGCGGGGTCAGCACGAACAACGGCATGTCGGGCCTGAAGACCTTGCGCGGGTGCGGCTCGAAGGTCAGCACCAGGGCCGGCACGTCACGCCGCGCAGCCTCGGCCAACGCCCGCTCGAGCACCGCCTGATGGCCACGGTGGACACCATCGAAATTGCCGATCGCGACAACGCCGCCCCGCAGATCGGCGGGCAGCGGCGCGGCTGCCGAGAGATGCTGGAAGGCCACCATTGTCACCTACTGCAGTCTGGCTATGACGGCCACCGGACGATAGCCGTGCCGTTCCAGGAAGAGTCCGAGCTTTGCCGGATCCGGCCGGGCTGCATCGCCATAGTCGCGGGCATGGATGCCGCCGGAGACATAAAGAACATCAAAACCATTGTCGGCCGCGCCCTTCACATCGGTCATCATCCCGTCGCCGATGGCCAGCACCTGCGAACGCTCAACCGGCCGCCCAAGCACCTCCGCCACTTCTTTCATCGCGACGTCGTAGATCGGCGTGTAAGGCTTTCCAGCGATCAGCGTGCGGCCGCCGAGCTGGGCATAGTCGCGCGCCAGGGCACCCGCACACCAGATGATCCGTTCGCCGCGCTCCACCATGATATCGGGATTGGCGCAGATGAACGGCAGGTTCCTGGCACGCAATCGGCGCAAAAGGTCCGTATAATCCTCAGGCTTCTCGACCTCGTCGTTGAACAACCCGGTGCAAACTACACCGGCGGCTTCGAATTCCTCGACGAGCTCGACATCGAGGCCGTCATAAAGGGTCAGGTCGCGTTCGGCGCCGATGTGGAAGATCTTGCGCGGGCCCTCCGCGATCAGGTCGCGGGTCACATCACCCGAGGTCACCACACGGTCGTAGGCCGATGGCGGAACGCCGATCACGCTCATCTGAGCCACGACATCGGCGCTGCGGCGAGGCGAATTGGTGATAAGGACAACCGGTATACCGGCTGTCCTCGCCTCGGCAAGCGCCGCCGCGGCCGCCGGAAAATGCCATTCGCCATTGTGCACCACGCCCCAGACATCGCAAAGAATTGCCGAATAGGCTTTCGAGACGTCTTCGAGCGAGCCGACGATTTCAGGCGAATTCGCCATGCCGTTTCCTTCAGTATAAGCGTTGCGAGTGCCGCGGCTGACGGGTCGCCGCAGCGGGTTTCGAATTATCCGAACCGCTCCATGCTGTCACCAGCTTTCGCCTGGCAGCCTCGTCAATTGATCAATGAGAGCTGGCTGGACGACCATGAGCGCTCTCTTATCCGTCCTATCTGTCAGCCCAATATGCCTACGTCCTGCGTCGGCAGGCGTTTTTCTGGACGGCATCAGGGCCGTGGCCTTTGATTGGTTAGCGGTTGGTGAAGCGCCAACCAAGCAATAGAGCGGTTTCCCAAACCCGTCTTTCAGCGTTTTGTGAGAAGCTGGCGCAGACCGAAAATCCGCCGGCGGGGGCCGCTGCAAGACATGCGTGAAATCTGGCGTCAGTTCCGCCGCGACCGGCGCGGCAACTATGCTCTTGTGACAGTCGTGGCGATGATACCGCTGATGGGCGGCCTGGCGATCGCGGTCGACTTCACGGAAATGAACCGTGAAAAGCAGGTGGTGACGAATGCGCTCGACGCCGCCAACTTCGCCACGGCGCGCCGGCTGACGGAAGGCGCGACGGACGACCAGCTGAAGGCCTACGCGCTCGACTTCTTCAACGCCAACCTGAACGATGTCGATCCCGCCAGCACGACCCTCAACGTCGTCTTGCCGAGCAACACCGCCGGTGGCGGCCTGCTCACCATGACGGCGCAGCTTGCCTACAAGCCCTATTTCTACCCGGCCTTCGCGCAGCTTGTCGGTAAATCCGCAATCGATGCGAACCAAAGGATCAGCTTCAACGTCACCTCCCAGGTGAGGCTGAAGAACACGCTGGAAGTTGCCCTGGTGCTCGACAATTCCGGGTCGATGACCACACTCGGCACCGGCTCGGGACAAAAGCGCATCGATCTTCTCAAGACGGCGTCCAAGCAACTGGTCGACACGCTGGCCCAGCAGGCGGCCATGATCAAGCAGGTCGACAAGCCGGTGCAGTTCGGTCTCGTGCCCTTTGCCGCTTCGGTCAATGTCGGCCCCGGCAATGGCAATGCATCGTGGATGGACACAGAGGGCCTGTCGCCGGTGTCGAACGAGAATTTCGATTGGTCGACGCTGAATGCGGCCAACAAATACGCCCAGCAGACCAACGGCATCTGGTACAAGCGCGGCACCGGCTGGGGCAGCGAGGAAGGCCAGATTCTGACCCGGTTTTCGCTCTACCGGGACATGAAGGTCGTCACCAACCACGAGCGCGTCGTCAACAGCAAGCGGGTGGTTTGCGACGAATACAATTCGAACAACACCTGCAAGCGCAGCCACGACGAATATGACTACATCGACTCCTACGGGCCGTTCGCCAGCTGGCAAGGCTGCGTGGAGGCCCGGCCCTACCCCTACAATGTCAACGACACACCGCCATCCGGCGGCTCCGCCAACACCGGCATAGGCGTCGGCGATCCGGCAACGATGTTCGTGCCCATGTTCGCCCCGGACGAGCCCGGCAACCACTGGAAGCTCACCCAGGATCCCGACGAGGCGGCACCGGTGACCTATGGCGCGGTGAACAGCTGGTGGAATGACGATCCTTCGAGCAGCACCGGCCAATGGCGGCTGCGCAACATGGCCAAGTATTTCCAGCCGCGGCCGATCAATGCGCCGGCGCTGCCTGCCGGCAACGGCCCGAACTACAGCTGCACCACCAATCCAATCACGCCGCTGACCGATGTCAGCGTCACCGATGGGCTCACCTCGATCAAGGCCGCCATCGACCTGATGCAGCCGAATGGCGGCACCAATGTTCCCGAGGGCATGGCGTGGGGCTGGCGCGTGGTTTCGAGTGGCGAGCCGTTCACGCAAGGGCGGGCTGAAACCGAGAAAGGCAACGACAAGGTGGTGATCGTCCTGACCGACGGCGCCAACACCTACTATACGCCGTCCTCGCTGAGCTATTCCGATCCCGCCAACTCCAAATCGACCTATGCGTCCTATGGCTATCTCAACCCCGGCTACAACGGCACCTCGGTCGGTCGCCTGTTCATGGGCACATCGAGCGCCATCGGTCGGCTCGACTATTCGAACGGCAACTACACGAACGCGCTCAACGAGCAGATGGCAACGCTTTGCAACAACGCCAAGGCGGCCAACATCATGGTGATGACGGTGGCGCTCGACCTGTCGACGACCAAGGCCAGCGACAAGCTGGCGATCGATGCACTGAAATCCTGCTCCTCGGACTCGCGCTTCCGCAAGGATCCGGCGAACCCGAGCAAGCCGGCGAAGCTGTTCTGGAATGCGACCGGCGCCAGCCTGTCGAACGATTTCAAGGAAATCGGCAACGAACTGTCGAACCTGCGGGTGGTCGGTTAGAGCGTGTCGCGTCGAACGGCATCACGCGCGCTGGCGCAATGCCTGCGCCGCCCAAGCCCTTGCGGGCGCCCGCCGCGACAGGCAGATATTGGCCGCCTGCGGGATCCCGCATCCATCGCGGCACGCCTGGGGACAAACAATGCCCGATACCGCCAACCATCTCGCTTTCGCGCTGGTCTGCCTCGGCATGGTGCTGACGCCAGGCCCGAACATGATCTACCTGATCTCACGCTCGCTGTCGCAAGGGCCGAAGGCCGGACTGATCTCGCTTGGCGGGGTTGCGGTCGGTTTCCTGTTCTATGTGCTTTCGGCGGCGTTCGGCATCACCGCACTGCTGCTCGCCGTGCCCTATGCTTACGATGCGTTGCGCTTTGCCGGCGTGCTCTATCTCTTGTGGTTGGCCTGGCAAGCGGTGAAACCTGGCGGACGTTCGCCATTCCAGGTGCGCGACCTGCCGAAAGACGGGCCGCGCAAGCTGTTCGCCATGGGCCTGATGACCAATCTGCTCAATCCGAAAGTGGCCGTTCTCTATCTGTCCCTGCTGCCGCAATTCATCAGCATCGGCAAAGGCCATGTCCTGTCGCAGTTGCTGGTTCTGGGCGCGACTCAGATCACCATCAGCCTGACCGTCAATGCCATCATCGCGGTGACGGCCGGTTCGATCGCCACTTTCCTTGCCGGACGGCCATTGTGGCTGGTCATCCAACGCTGGATGATGGGAGGCGTGCTGACGGCACTGGCGCTGAAGATGGCGACCGACGCGCAGCGCTGAGGCCTCCGGCACGATCCTTTCCCAAAGCCGGTTCCCACCGCCTTAGCCTACATCGGCCGGCGGATCGGCCGGACCCGCGCCGGCTCGATCACCTTGCGGTAGAGGTGCCAGGTAGCGTGACCCAGGATCGGCATGACCACGGCCAGCCCGGCGAACAGCGGGATCGAGCCGATCACCAGAAGCACGGCGACCAGCAGCCCCCACAGTGCCATCTGCAGCGGGTTGGCCATCACCGCCCGGGCCGAAGTCTCGATTGCCGAGACGGCACCGACATCACGGTCGAGCAGCAGCGGAAAGGCGATCACCGTCGTCGCCAGCACCACCACCGCAAAGACAAAACCGGCCGCGTTGCCAAGCAGAATCAACGTCCAGCCCTTGCTGGTCGTCAGCACATCGCGGACAAAAGCGCCGATGGAAGCCGGTGGCTGGTCGCCGAACAGGCTGGTGTAGATCGATTGGGCGGTGAACAGCCACAACAGGAGCAGCACAAACAACATGATGCCGATGACCGCGATCGACGGCAGCGCCGGGGAGCGGCGCACATCGAGCGCGTGGCGCCAATCCGTGTTCATGCCGAGTTCGCGCCGGCGGCTGATCTCGTAAAGCCCGATCGCGGCAAAAGGCCCGACCAGGGCAAAGCCCGACATCAATGGATAGACAAGCTGGATGGCGTTGGAGCCCGACGTCCACTGCGTCAGGATCAGGCCGACGACCGGGTAGATCAGGCACAGGAACATATAATGCGAGGGCTTGGCCCAGAAATCCTCGGCGCCGAGCTTGAGCGCGTCCCAGAGATCCGCCGCGGTGATGCGGCGCACCGCAGGCTGCACATGCATCCCGTAAGCGTCCGCCATGACATGAAAGCCGGCCATAACCATCCTCCCGTGTGTCGGGGCGGTCACCGCCGAGATGGCCGCCCGCAGCTGCCACTAGTAGATGTCGCACCATAGCCGATTTGCCAGGGCTTGTCGCGCAATCGATGACCTGGATCCGTTCCTCGTTGCGCGCATCTCTTCATGTCGCCAAATTTGGCGTGCTTTGGCAGACCTTCGCTTTGGTCAACCATTGCATCAAATTTTAGCATTTACGTATTTTAGTTATTGCTTAAATTCATCGTAGAGACCCTTGGCGTATCACTTGAGCTTACCAAGTTTGGGCGAGGGGCAATGTTGGCATTGAAAGGCTTCTGGTCTTCGCGGCGTGGCAACTTTGCCATCGCGACCGCCATAGCGATGGTGCCGATAATGGTTGTCGTGGCTGGCACGATCGACCTCACGGGCACGAGCGACGACGCCTCACAATTGCAGAGCTCGCTGGACGCGGCCGGACTTGCTGTCGGCACAAAATACCTGGCCAGCATGCCCGCGAGTGATGTCCAGGGGCTTGGGCTGACATTCTTTGCGGCCAATATGAGCGTCGCCGACCAGCAGGAATATGCGGACAGCGTCTCCGCTTTTTCGGCAACCGCCAGCGGCGGCCCGAGCGCCTACTACATCTCGCTATCGTCCAGCATCAACCGTCCGAGCTTCATCAATGGCGCGGCCCCCTGGCCGGCTTACCGCTCGGCCATGGTCAAGATGGACCCTGGTGCGCAGGCCTGTGTGCTGGCGCTCGATCCGCATGCGTCGGCGGCCGTAAGCCTGCAAGGCTCGACCAATGTCTCTATGACCAGTTGCGTGATCGCGGCGAACTCCGACGCGTCCAATGCCGTCAGCAGAGGCGGTTCCGCACAGGTTTCGGCGGGCTGCGTCTCGACTGTCGGCGGCACTTACGGGCTGTCGCCGCCCAGCGCCAATCTCACCTGCGGAGCCCCGCTCGAACATCAATATGCGTCTTTCGATCCTCTGGCGAACGTCGTCGCTCCGCCTTACACATTGTGCCTGCCGGTTCCGAACGGGAAAACCTATACGCTGTCGCCCGGAACCTATTGCGACAAGACGTTGTCGGGAAACATCACGCTCAATCCGGGCGTCTACATCATGCGTGGCGTCACCATAAAACCGGGCGGCAACGGCAGCCTGACCGGTCAGGGCGTGACCATATTTCTCATGGAAGGCTCACAGATCTACATAAATGCCAATGAACAGGTGAATCTATCCCCACCCACCAGCGGTCCCTACGCCGGCATCACCATTTTCGAGAACCGCGGCAACACATCGGCCTTGACGCTGAATGGCGGCGCAAATTCCGTGATCAGCGGGTTCGTCTATGCGCCTGACGCCGCCATTTCCTTTGCCGGCAACTCAGACATGAGCGGTCAGGGGGACTGTCTGAGGATTGTTGGCTTGACCGTGCAGATGACCGGAAACTCATCCATCAAAACCGACTGCACGGCCGTGTTTGGAAATCGCGAGATGTATGCCAGCCGGATGATCACTCTCGTGAAATGAGAGACGTCCCCCAACGCTTAACCCGACGTCTCGGCGGCACCTGCGGTAGTGAGGGCGTCGGGCCGCTCACTCGTCTCGATCGATAGGTCGGCTGTGAAAACTGAGGCGCATCAGTCTTGAGGATTTCAACGCTGTCGGCGACATATTCGTTGGGGAGACGCGCGGCAAGCAGAGCAAAATGGACGCAGCCAACTCGATGAGCGTTTTGACCCTGCGGGTCAATCCGACGACGCTGAAAGAGAGACCGGCGGCGATCAAAAAATAGCGGAACGCGGTGACCGCCGCCTGCATCAGCCCTGTGGGAATGTGTTAAAGACCTGCTTGGCCTTGCTAGTCCATTCCTAGCGGGAGGGGATCATTCGATGGAATTACCGGAGTCAGCGCCGGGCACGTCAACGCTTCGCAAACGTTTTAACTTTTTGGGAACCTTGGGCCCAGGCCTGATCACCGGCGCTGCCGACGATGACCCAAGCGGTATCGCCACCTATAGTCAGGTGGGGGCACAATTCGGTTACTCGCTCGCCTGGATCATGCTGTTCAGCTATCCGCTCATGGCCGTAACCCAAGGGATCAGTGCCGGGATCGGTGCGGTGACAGGCCAAGGTATCGCGCGCAACCTGCGTCGGCATTATTCGCCTTGGCTGTTGCGTTTTGCGGTGCTGCTGCTCCTCGTCGCCAACGTTATCAACATAGGCGCCGACCTCGGGGCTATGGGAGCGGCGCTCGAA
The DNA here is from genome assembly GCF_013170705.1 of Mesorhizobium loti. Taxonomy (NCBI): domain Bacteria; kingdom Pseudomonadati; phylum Pseudomonadota; class Alphaproteobacteria; order Hyphomicrobiales; family Phyllobacteriaceae; genus Mesorhizobium; species Mesorhizobium loti. The sequence continues at coordinate 5,248,710 of NZ_CP033334.1, forward strand.
TTGCTGGTCGGGGGGCCGCATCACCTCTATGCGATCCTTTTCGCTCTGATCTGCATCCTGTTGCAAGTCTTCGTGAGCTACCGCCGCTATGTCACGGTGCTCAAATGGCTGACTCTGTCCCTGCTTGCCTATGTCGCGGTAGTTCTGTCGGTGCATGTGCCCTGGGGAACAGCGCTCTATGGTGCGCTGGTTCCGCAAATCGTCTTCGACGGCGATCATGCTATGGCGCTGGTAGCGGTTCTCGGCACGACGATCAGCCCCTATCTGTTTTTCTGGCAGGCCGGCGAGGAAGTCGAGGAGCAGCATCGACGGCATAGGCTACGGCTCGGCGCTCACTCCCGCAGCGCCGCGCACCAGCTTGCGCGCATCAAGAGCGACACCTTGTTCGGAATGGGATTCTCCAACCTTGTCGCCGTCTTTATCATCATAGCCACGGCGGCGACCCTGCATGCCAACGGTGTCACCCAGATTCAAACCTCGTCCCAAGCGGCAGAGGCACTCCGACCTGTTGCCGGTGACTTTGCATTCGTGGTCTTTGCGGTCGGCATCATCGGCACAGGTATGCTTGCTGTGCCCGTCCTGGCCGGCTCCGCCGCGTATGCCATCGCGGAGATGTTTCAGTGGCCGGAGGGACTGGACCAACGCCCGCAGGACGCCAAGGCCTTCTACGGCACGATCGCGGTGGCGACGCTGGGCGGGGTGACCCTGACTTTCGTCGGACTGGACCCCATCAGGGCACTCTATTGGAGCGCTGTCGTCAATGGAATACTGGCTGCCCCGCTGATGGCAATCATGATGATGATCGCGATGAACCCACGGATCATGGGCCGGCTTACGCTGCCGCGCTGGATGACTTTCGGCGGAGTGCTTGCCACGGCGGTGATGGCTCTGGCCTCGATTGCCTTTTTCGTACTGTGACCGACAGTCAGGCCCGAGCCAAATTCACATCATGGCTGACTTTCGGCGCGGTCTGGCTTCTTCTGCATTTGGCCGTTGGGGCGCTCCGCTTGATGCAACTGCTCAGCCGCTGGAAATTGATCAGCGCACGGCAATCTGCATTGTTTTTCACAGCGGCCAAGTATTTGGAACGACATGCAGATTGGCTCCTCGCGCATGCGCAGGTAGCCCAACTATCCCTTTAGTCCATGACAATCGACCGCGCGTGTTCAACAAATAGTTCGAGCCATCTGCTCATGTATGATGGTCCTCCGGCTCGGTCATACTGAAGGTAGTTCCTCCACCGAGCCCGCCCGAACCTGGATGGCGGCATCGACGGTCTTCTGCCCGTATCGCGTGATTTTGTCAGCCCTGCCCGGCAAAAGCCATGATCGCGGCTATGTCAGACGGGCATGACAGCTGAAAAAGTCGAAATCCGTCAAAAAGGCCTGAACAGGCGCACATGGCTCAAGGCAGCCGGCCTCGCGGCCTTGGTCGGGCCCGCCGCCTGCGGCACCGTCTCGCTGCCGACCGGGCAAGGCGCCGGGGTTTCCTCCTCCGCGACCGGCACGCTGGCGAGCCTGCGCGCCACGGCGGGACTGGGGCCGCTCGTTCCCGACACCCAGCTCGAACAGGCGGCGCTTCAGCAGGCCGGCTACATGGCATCGCGGGAGCGCATGAGCCACACCACGGGCTGGGGCAAGGATTTTGCCTCGCGCGTCAAGGACAATGGCATTGCCGGTGCCGCCGCCGAAAACATCGCCGAGGGCCGCTTCGACCAGGAGAAGCTGTTCGACATCTGGGCGCACTCGCCCGGCCATCGCCGTAACATGCTTGACCCGCGCTTCACCCGCTTCGGCCTCGCCTATGTGCGCGACGGCCGCGACTCCAGCCTGCGGTACTGGGCTCTCGTGCTCGGAAAATAGAACGGCCTATTTGGTCGTCGCCTTGAATTTTCCCATCAGATAGGGGCCGGAGCGCACAGGCTCGTATTTCGGCGCTTCGCCGTCGGCGAGGCAGGCGTGCAGCACGTTGATCTCCGCGTCCCAGTTCGGCTGGTGGAAGAAGGCCATGGACTGGCGCCGGTCCTTGCCACCCTGTTGCGCCGGCGGATTGACCACACGATGCACGGTGGAGACCCAGCGGTCGTTGGTCCAGCGCGCCATCAGGTCGCCGATATTGATGACGAAGGCCCCCGGGATCGGCGGCACCTCGGTCCATTCTCCATCCGGCGTGATGATCTGAAGGCCGCGTGATCCGGCCTGCGGCAGAAGGATGGTCAGGCTGCCGTAGTCGGTGTGAGCGCCGGCGCGGATCTGGCCGGGTTTCGGCGCGACATGCTGTTCGGGATAGTTGAGCGCCCGAAGCGCGCTGATCGGCGCATCGAGATAGCTGTCGAAATGATTTTCGGGCAGACCAAGCGCGGTGGCGAAGACACGCATGATGCGCAACGCCAGATCCTCGAGCGCAGCATAATAGGCTTTCCAGGCGGCGACGAACCCCTCAGGTTCCGCGGGCCAGATCGTTTCGGCATAGCAGAAGGCGAGCGCCTCGGGATCGGACATGCCTTGCGGCACGCCGAGGGGGCCGCCGTTGAAACTCTCCTTGAGGTCGGGCGGCGTGTCGACGTTGCGTGATTTGGCCAATGCTTCGAGTTCAGGGCCAAGATAACCATAGGGATAGCCCTTGTAGGGCGCCTTCGAGCGCTGCTTTTGCTCCGGCGCCAGATCGAAAAAGGCCCGCGCCTTCAACCATGCCGCGTCGATCACCGCCTGTGGTATGCCGTGGTTGGTCACGGCCAAGAACCCGGTGTCGCGGCAGATGCGGTCGACCTCGGCCCCGAGGGCCTGCTTCTCCTCGGCGCCGGCGTTTTCGAACCGCCCGAGATCGAATACCGGAAATGTCTGGTGCTGCATCGTTCTTGCGTCCCGCTGGGGTCAACGGCCAAACGATGCAGGCCGCTTGCGCAATGAGCTAGCACCAACCGACGCGGCAATCCTAGTCCATATCGGTGGCAGGCATGTGCCTGCCACTTTGCCTGCCGCGGGGCCTAGTCCATATGCGCGGCGGGCGCGCCGCCACCAGCCGGGCCGGCTTTCGGCTTGCGCAGCAGGAAGACGAACGGGATGGCGAGCAGCGTCATCATCATCAGTATTTTGAAGTCGTTGACGTAGGAGATCATCATCGCCTGGATATTGACCATGCGATCGACCTCCGACAGCGCTGTCGGATCGCCGCCGGCGGCCGCAGGCGAGACCGCCCAGAGATTGGGATTGAACGGGTTGATGAAGGCAGAAAGCTCGGCGTGGTTGATCTGCGTGTTGCGCACCAGCAGCACCGTCACGACAGACACGCCGATCGACGAGCCAAGATTGCGCACCAGGCTGAACAACGCGGTCGCGTCGGTGCGGTAGCGTACGTCGAGCGTGGCGAATGTAACCGTCGACAGCGGCACGAACACCATTCCCATGCCCAGGCCCTGGATCACCCCGGAGGTGATGATCAACCAGTTGTCCATCTGTGGCGTGAAACTGGCCATGGTGTAGAGCGACTGCGCGGTCAGGAGAAAACCGATGACGACGAGAATTCTGGCATCGATCTTTCCCATGATGCGCCCCACGACGAGCATCGAGATCATCGTGCCGACACCGCGCGGACCGATGACGATGCCGATGGTGATGGTCGGATAGCCAAAGATGGTCGACAGCATCGGCGGCAGCAGCGCCATCGAGGCGAGGATAAGCACACCCATGACGAAGATGAACGCCAGGCCGGTCACGAAATTGCGGTCGAGGAAGATCTTGGGGTCGATAAAGGGATGTTCCGCCGTCATGGTGTGGATGATGAACACCCAGAAGCCCGTGATGGCCAGGCCGAGTTCGATCCATATCTCGACCGAGGAAAACCAGTCGACCTCACCGCCGCGATCGAGCATCAGCTGCAGCGCGCCGACGCCGAGCGATATCATGGCAAAGCCGAAGAAATCGAAGCTGCGCACCCGCCGGGCAACGGCTGGCAGATAGACGGCCATGCCAAGGAAGGCGACGATGCCGACCGGCAGGTTGATGAAGAACACCCAGCGCCAGTTGAAATTCTCGGTCAGCCAGCCGCCCAGCGTCGGGCCCAGAATCGGCCCCAGCATGATGCCGGCGCCCCAGATGGCCATGGCCTGGCCGTGGCGCTCCCTGGGGTTAATGTCGAGCAGGAAGGTCTGCGACAGCGGCACGATGGCGGCGCCGAAGACGCCTTGCATCAGCCGGAACAGCACGATGGTTTCAAGGCTCCATGCCAGGCCGCACAGCATGGAGAAGATGGTGAAGCCGACCACGGCCGTCAGGAACAGCTCCTTGCGGCCGAAGCGGTCGGAGAGCCAGCCGGTGACCGGCGTCATGATGGCGGCGGCCACGATGTAGGAGGTCAGCACCCAGTTGATGTTGTCCGGAGAGGCGCCGAGGTCGCCGGTCATGGTCGGCAGCGCGACGTTGGCAATCGTGGTGTCGAGTGCCTGCATGATCGTCGCCAGCATGAGCGCGACCGTGATCAGGCCGCGATGCGGCACTTCTTTGAAGGATTCGGGCGTGCTCATCCGCGGAACTTCCAGCCGGTAACAAAAACGTGTACATGGGGTTTCCGGGCGGCAAAGCCTTCCGTTGAGAGAGCCTCATCGCGGTGGGACGCGATTGTCGATGTGGGGGTTACATCGACCGAGAATCTCTGATGAGCGGATGCCTGCCGCCCGGAAACATGAGGACCGACGGGTCCGTGTCGAAGATTTCAGTTTCGGCCAAGCCGCAACGCGGCTCGAACCAGGCGCTGACGCTTCCCACTCCTCCCATCAGACCAATCCTGTTATCCACGTCCGCCCGCCTCGTCCTGGCGGGCTTCCGCTCATTTATTGCGCGGCCTCGCCAGCCTTGGCGTGACCGAATATGGCGGGGAAACCGCGGGCTACGCCGGTATCGACGGTGACAGAGGCGCTCATGCCCGTCCGCAGCATCATCTTGGCGTCGGGATCGGTAAGCTCCAGGCGCACCGGGATGCGCTGCGTGACCTTGACCCAGTTGCCGGTGGCGTTCTGCGCGGGCAGCAGCGAGAATTCAGCACCCGTTCCCGCACCGATCGCCTTGACCGTCGCCTCGAAGGTCTTGCCCGGATAGGTATCGATCACGATCTCGGCCTTCTGGCCCGGCTTCATGTTGGTGAGCTGGGTTTCCTTGAAATTGGCATCGATCCAGGAGTCGCCGGTTTCGACCAGCGAAAACAGCGGCGTGCCGGAGCCGACAAACTGGCCGACCTTGAACGACGAGGCCTGCGAGATGACGCCATCGGCGGGCGCCTTGACCGTGGTCTGGGCCAGGTCGTAGGCGGCCTTGTCACGCGCGGCGAGAGCCGACATCACGGTTGGATGCTTGTCGGTTTCGATATCGGGATTGCCGCCAAGTGCGGCCTTGGCGCTGACGATGCCTTGCTGGGCGACGGCGACCTGCTGCTTTGCCTTGTCGAGGTCGTTGCGGGCCTGGTCCAGCGACGACTTGGCGTTGATGCCCTTCTGCGCGAGATCGGCGGCGCGATCATATTGCGACTGGGCGTAGTCGACCTCGCTGCTGGCGGACTTCTCCTGCGCCATCGACTGGCTGTAGGCGGCGCGCAGTTGCTCGACATTGAGGCGTGCCGCGGCAACCGCGGCGTCGGCCTGGGCGAGCGCGATCCGGTAAGGCTCGGGGTCGATGGCGAACAGGAGATCCCCCCGCTTGACCATCTGATGGTCCGATATGGCGACCTGCACGATGCGGCCGGCCGTGTCCGAGGCAATCGACACCTTGGCCTGCTGCAGATTGGCGTTCTCCGTCTCCTGATAGCGCCCACCCGTCACCCAGACATAGCCGCCGCCGATGATCAGCGCGGCCGGCAGGGCGAACATCAGGAGAAAGCGGCCCATGCGGCGCTTCTTCTTCGGTGCCGCCGGGACCGGCGCTACAGGCGGGGCGACCGCCACAGGGGCGGCAACCGGCTGGGCCGGAGCTTCCATCTCAACCTTGGGGGCGTTTTCGTCGACCTTGGCTACCGCATTCATGCTGCTGCGCCTTCCGCACTCTTGATCTTTTCAAGCGACGAAGCCTCGCCGTCCGCCAGATTCTGCACGATTACATCGAGCGCCCTGATCAGGACGCGGCGGTCCTCGGGCGAAACGCCGACAAGCGATTCCTCATAGACTTTGCCGGCGAGACTCTTGACCTCGGCATAGGCAGCGCTCGCCTTGGCTGTCGGGAAAATCATGCGCACGCGGCGGTCGGCGGCGTCGGCGCGGCGTTCGATCCAGCCGCCCTCCTCCATCCGGTCGACGAGGCGCGAGACGCTGATCGGCTCGATTTCGAGCAGTTCCGCGAGCCGCGCCTGGGTAACGCCTGCCTCCTTGGCGACACGCACCATGAGGCGCCATTGCGCCGACGAAAGGCCAAGCCCGCTGGCGCGCGTCTCGAAGCGCTTGCGCAGCAGACGTTGCACGTCGTGGATCAAAAAGCCCAGTCTGTCTATGCCATCAGAAACCATGAGCGATAGATATAATAAGCGTGCTTACTATTCAAGATGTCACGTGATGGTGAAAGCCGGCAAATATGCGTGGCGGTCTTGCAACGCGACCGTGGATGGCAATCCGTGAACCGCTGGAGACAGCCGGTCAGGCGGGAATCGGCCTTCTTCACAGGCGGTTTCGGACGACCAGCGTGACGACGAAGAAGGCACCGAGCGAACTGGTTATGATGCCGATCGGCAGTTCCTGCGGCGGCAGCAGCGTCCGTGCCAGAAGATCGCTTGCCAGCAAGAGCACCGCCCCGAACAATGCACAGCTGGCGATCAGGCGCAGATGCAAGGGACCGGCCAGCGGCCGCGAAAGATGCGGGATCATCAATCCGACAAAGCCGATGACGCCGGCGACCGAGACGAGAATTGCGGTCGAGAAGGCCGCGACGAGAAACGTCGCCCTGCGCATGCGCGCCACCGGCACGCCGAGGCTTTCGGCGGCACTTTCACCGGCCAGGAAGGCATCCAGCCTGCGGTGGTTCCACAGCCCGTAGGCCGCGATCGTGCCGGCTCCCAAGGCGCCCAGCCAGACATTGTCCCAGCGCGCCAGCCCCAGCCCGCCCATCGTCCAGAACAGCACCGAATGGGCCGCGCGCTGGTCTCCGGCAAAGACCAGATAATTGGTCAATGCCGTGAACAGGAAGGAGACGGCAAGGCCGGCGAGGATCAGCCGCTCCGGCCCCTGTCCCCTTACCCGTGCGACCAGCAGCAGGACGATGCAGGCGGCCAGTATGCCGCCGGTGAAGGCCGCGATGGGCAAGGTCCAGATGCCAAAACTGTCGCCGAAGACGGTGATGACGGAAACAGCGCCGGCGGCGGCTCCCGACGACAGGCCGAACAGGAACGGGTCGGCGAGATCGTTGCGGGTCACCGTCTGCAGCAACGCACCTGTCATGCCGAGGCCGGCACCGACACAGATCGCCAGGATCGTGCGCGGCAGCCTGAGATCGACGACGATCTTGCCGACCGGGCCCGACACCTGGTGTTCATGCAGCCCGACAGCATGGCCAAGCGAGCCGATGACGTCGCTCAGCGGGATCAGCGTCGAACCATAGGCGATCGACAGCAGCACGAGGGCGACGACCGCCACCATGCCCGCCACCATCGCCAACGCGAATCCCTTGTGCCCGGAAAGCGCGCCGGATTTATGCCCGGGGGCAAGAAGCATCAGAACGCTTCCGGATGCATCGCCTTGGCGATCTTGGCGATCGCCTCGATGTTTGCAGGTCCGGGCGTCAGTTCGGCATAGCGCAGCGCCACGAAACGCTCGTTCTTGACCGCGTCCGTCTCCCTCATTGCCGGATGGGCCTTCAAGAAATCGAGCAGTTTCCTGTAGCCGCCGCCATCCTGGTAATCGAGCAGGATGAGGAATTGCGGGTTGCGCGAGGCCACCGTTTCCCAGTCCGTATTGCCCCAGCTGGTGTCCATGTCGGCCATGATGTTGTCGCCGCCGGCGGCCGTGATCATGGCGCTGGGAATAGCGAATTTTCCGGCGGTGAACGGCTTGTCATCGCCGGAATCATAGAGGAACACGCGGGTTCCCTTGGCGCTGCCGACCTTCGCGGTGATGTCGGCGAGTTGCGCCTTCCAGCCGGCAACAAGCTTCTGCGCCTCTGTCTCCTTGCCAAAGATCTTGCCCAGCTTTTCAACATCGCCATAGAGCAGGTTCATGGAAGCCGCCGGGCGGTTCTTGTCGAGATGGACGCAGCTTTCGGTCAGCACCAGTGTCTTGATGCCGTGCGGGGCGAGCGTGTCGGGCGTCACGTCGCCACCCGGCTTCATGCCATAGTACCAGCCGGCGAAGAAGAAATCGGGCTCGACGGCGACCAGGTTTTCGAGCGTCGGGTATTTGGGCGCGAGTTCCGGGATGGAGCCCTGCTCGGCCTTGAATTCGGGGCCGACCTTGTACCATCCGGTGATGCCGGTCAGGCCGACGATCGACGGCTGCAGCTTCAGCGCGAAGGCCATCTCGGCCATGTTGAGGTCGTGGATGACGGCGCGCTTGGGCGGCGCGTCGAAGGTCAACGGCTTGCCGCAACTGTCGACGGTGACGGGGAAAGCGAAGGCGGTAGAGGCCAGCAAAGAAAAGACGAGCGACAAAGCGAGACGTTTCACGGATTTTGCTCCTTGGTTGAACAGTGCCGATGGGGATGGGTTCGTTCAGGATGGCGGCGCGGCGCGGTTCGGAACATCGAACACGGTCAGTTCGCGGTCCTCGGTGGGATGGCGCAGGCGAAACACGTCGACACCGAAAATCTCGCGGATCAGCTGTTGCGTCAGCGCTTCGCGCGGTGCGGCCAACGCGTGCAGCCGGGCTTCGTTCATCACCGCGACCCTGGTGGCGAAAGGCGCCACCAGGGCCAGGTCGTGAAGCACCGCGATCACCGTCATGCCGAAGCCGGCGACGAGTTCGAGAAGCTCGCCGCGAGCACGCGGGTCGAGATGGTTGGTCGGCTCGTCGAGGAACAACACCTTCGGTTCCTGCGCGATGGCGCGCGCCAGCTGGGCGCGTTGGCGCTCCCCGCCGGACAGCGAGCCGATCGTGCGGTGAAGCAGAGGCAACAAGCCGGTCCGGCGCAAGGCATCAACGACGATGTCGCGCTCCTCGCTCCCGCGCCTCAGGCCGGCATGCGGAACGCGGCCGAGTTCGACATAGTCGATCACCGCCAGCCGCGGATCCGGCTGGTCGGTCTGGCCGACGACGGCCATGTGCAGGGCCCGCTCGGCTGTCGAGATTCTGTCCAGGCGTCGCCCGCCAAGCTTCACCTCGCCCGAACTTGGCCTGAGCATGCCCGACAGCATGCGCAGCAGCGTCGTCTTGCCGGCGCCATTGGGGCCGATGATGGCGAGACGATCGCCGGTGGCGATGGAGAGGCTGACCGCATGGACCAGATTCCGGCCATTCGCCACGGCAACCAGGTCGCGCGCTTCAAGAAGTGGCATTGTCATTGACTATCCCCCGCCAGCTTGCCCGGCGCCGGGATGCGAGCCAGCGTCTTGCCGGCCAGTCGCGGCGGACGTTGTCCGGAATTGCACCAGCCGTCGGCGAGCGAGGCGTAAAGCCTGGCAAATCGCACGAGATCGCCAACATCGGCCTCGGCATCGACGGAGCCGAAAAGATAGGTGGCCTTGCCCGGAGCCTGGAAGGCTACCGTCAACGGCCGTGCGCAGCCCGCCATGCATTCGACGCCTTCGATCGTGAAGCCATGCGCCACGGCGGGTTCATCGTGGGCCGAGAGCCGGGAGCGCAAATCGGCGCATAGGCTTTCGCCCGACCTGATGCCGGTCGGAACATCACGGCAAAGCGTGCACACGATGATGCGGTGATCGATGGCGCCGTCCAACTTCCGTCACTTTCCAAAACTGGCGACGGAAGGATGTTGGCGAGCCGGCCGACAAGACCGACGTCCACGTTTCCTCCCGGCACACCCCGTCCGGTCAACTTGGTGATGGCAGGTCTCCTGGCTCGCGGCTCCTTGCGCAATCCTGCCTTCCCAGCCTTGCCGGCCAGTGGCATTTCGGATCTTGCTAACCGCTTACAGTTGCGGGGGCAGCCACGGCTTCGACCTCTTGGGTCTCACCGTGTTCCCTTTTCACCCCTCGCCTTTCGACTCGGGGACCATCACCACTCGATCGTAGTTTTCCCCCAATTGCTTCGCAACGGATTTCTCGGTGCATTGTCGATCCCGCCGCGGCGCTCGAATTTTATATGTTATGTAATTACATTACGTCTTAGACGATAGCGCGCGGCGGCGTCAAGTGAGAGCTTGCTGCCGGAAGAAGCCAGCGAGCCAGATGCTGTTGGCTGCGGAGCGTTGCCGCCCGGATTGCGCGGCGAGCGCAATTCCGATCAAACTGCCGCGCGCGAAGGTGGCAAGATGATCCCCTCAATGCGAGGAGCCATGAACCCGACCGAGAAAGCGCTATGGTTCGTCGAGAGCCATCTGCCGGAGGCGATCTCGCTCGACGATGTCGCCCAAAGCAGCGGCGTGTCGCGCTTTCATGTGACGCGCGCCTTCGGCGCCGCCACCGGCCGCTCGGTCATGGGCTACATGCGCGCGCGCAGGCTGACCGAGGCGGCGCGCCGGCTGGCCGGCGGAGCGCCCGACATCCTATCGGTGGCGCTCGATGCCGGCTACAGCTCGCATGAGGCTTTCACCCGCGCCTTCCGCGACCAGTTCGGCACCACGCCGGAGATGGTGCGCGCGCAAGGCTCGACCAACACCCTCGACCTCGTGGAGCCGATCCTGATGGACCAATCCTTTCTTTCCGCCCTCGAACCACCGCGCTTCGAGACCAGCCGGCCGTTGCTGATCGCTGGGCTCGGCGAACGCTACAACTGTGAAACCAGCGCCGCCATTCCGATGCAGTGGCAACGCTTCGGCCCCTATATCGGCAACATTCCTGGCGAGACCGGCGACGTCGCCTATGGTGTCTGCGCCAACGGCGACGATGCCGGCAATTTCGACTACGTCGCCGGTGTCGAGGTCTCCGATTTTTCCGACCTTCCAAGGGAACTCAGCCGCGTGCGCATACCCGCCCAGAAATACGCGGTGTTTTCGCATCGCGAACACATCTCGACTATCCGCCGGACCGTCAACACGATCTGGAACAAATGGCTGCCGGCCTCCGGGCACGAGATAGCGGACGCCCCCGAATTCGAACGCTATGGCCCGGAGTTCGATCCGCGCAGCGGCAATGGCGGACTGGAGATCTGGATACCCGTCAAGGCTTAGCAGAGATCACAATTCCAAGTCCCAGGTCTGGCCGACCAGATCCTTGCCGAAGGAGTGGTGCGGTTCTTCCTCGGTCAGTTTGAAGCCGACCGCCTGGTAGATGTGCCGGGCGGCGATCAGGATATCGTTGGTCCACAAGGTCAGCGTCTTGTAGCCCTTCGCACGAGCAAAGCCGATGCATTCCTCGACCAGCCGCCTGCCGATGCCGAGACCACGGGCCGAAGGTTCGACATAGAGCAGGCGCAGCTTCGCCACCTGATCCGATTTGCGCACGACGAAGACCGAGCCGACCACCTCGCCATCGCGCTCGGCGATCCAGCTTCGTTCCCATTTCGGGTCGAAGGATTTGACAAATGCCGCGAGGATTTCGGCAACCAGCGCCTCATAGGTTTCGTCCCAGCCATAGTCCTGTGCGTAGAGCATGCCTTGCCGGCGGGTGATCCAGCCGATGTCGCCGACCTGCAGCGGGCGCAACAGATAAGGGATCCTTGGCTCTGCGCTTTCACCCAGCAGAGCCTGGACCGTCCGCATGGACTTCACCAGCCGGTCCTGCTCCGACGCGGGCAGCCGATCGAGCAGCGCCGCGACCTGGTCGTGCGAATCCTTGTTCAGCGGCGCGAAGGCATTCCTGCCCGCCGCGGTCAGCGCAATCGACGATTGCCTGGCGTCCGAAACCACCGTCGACCTGGAGATGAGGTGAAGGCGCTCGAACTTCTTCAGCAGACGGCTGACATAGCCGGCATCGAGACCGAGGTCGCGCCCGAGGTCGGTCGCGGTCAGGCCGTCGCGGTGCGCCAGTTCGTAGAGCACACGCGCCTCGGTCAGGGAGAAGGCGCTTTTCAGCAGCCCTTCGTCGAGCAGGCCGATCTGGCGGGTGTAGAAGCGGTTGAAAGCCCGCACCGCGTCGATCAGGTGCTTGTTGGGGAGGTTGTGGACGGTCATGGGATGGTTCTCCTGTCATGGAAAGGATCGACCAATTAGTTGACTTAGTCAATAAAATGATTGAAGCAATACAACCTCACAACTTCGTCATTCTAGGGTCTGCGCGCGTCGCTTCGCTCCTTGGTCCGCCCTAGAATGAGGACATCGCGGGGGGGCCGGAGCGCCAATCATGACCGCAGTGGCGCCCCTCACATCATCGGCAACACCGGCCAGCGATCAACGATCCTGCCGCCGGAAAGCACGGCGATCGGCCCGAATTGCTGCAGCACGGCCTCGCTTTGCGTCGGCCGCAGGAACGCATGGTCGCCGGGCATCACAGCAGCGTCGGCCGGCAGGCCCATGAATTGCTGGTTGGAGGACAGGCCGAGCAAACCGTTCGTCTTCATGCCTTCGGGAAATACCGGCTCGGCCATCCACTTGCCGCCATAGAGATAGCAGCCCTTGCGCGGAAACCGGCCAAGCGCCTGCAAGAGGCGGGAGACGGCGGGCGGGCCTGGCAGCATTGGTTCGACCACTTTCAGGATCGGCGTCGCGATGAAAGCCGCCGGTTGGAAACCTTCGAGACCGGGCGTGTCGAAATCGCCGGGCAGCACGAAGGCCGAGCCCATCGACACCTCATTGGCAATGCCGCGGTGATGAAGCAGCGCGGTCTTGCTGCCGCCAATGTTGAGGATGCTTCGCTGGTCGGCGCCCAGGCGCGCCAAAAAATCGGCGGCCTGCTCCGAGGCCCGCGCCAACGCCCTGCCCGGCCCGCCGAACAGGCCGGGAATGTGCGGTGCGTGCGCCTCATAGGCCATGACGCCTTCGCAGCGCAGCCCTTTGTGGGCCGGCAGCATCTTCAATGCCCGCGACAAGGCCTCCGATGTGGCAAACCCGCCGCGATGCAGGCCGACATCGATCTCGAAGGCGATACGCAGTTCGATAGCGAGCTCGGCGGTCAGCGCGCCATATTCCGCCAGTCTTTCGTCGCTGTCGATCAGCCAGCAGACACGCGACCAGTCGGCGTCGCCCTTCACCAGCGCCGCTCTCGCCGCGCTGACCGGCATCGGCTTGCCGTACAGCAGATCCGCATGCGGGAACGCGCTCAGCACCGCCGCGCTGATCGGCGGATGGAAGGTCATGAAGCGATCGGTTCCAAGCGTCTTGCCGATATGCGAAAGCAGCGGCAGGCAAGCGAGCGACTTGTCGACCAGCCGCACGGCAAGGCCGGGATCAAGCCTGGCCTTCACCAGGGCGATGTTGCCGTCCAGCCGGTCGCGATCCAGCACCAGACAGGGCTGGAAAATACCGGCCTGCTCCAGCGCCTGCGAAAGATTGGCGAAATAGGCGCTCATGGTTCGATGCCGAACAAGCCGGCCATGTAGGGCGAGACGAAACGGTTTTGCGGATCGATGTCGCGGCGCACCGCCATGGCATCGTCCCAGCGCGGATAGAGCTTCCTGAAGTCCGCCGCCTTCAGGCTGTGCATCTTGCCCCAGTGCGGCCTGCCGCCATATCTGCGCAAGACCGGCTCGGCCGCCTGCATGAACGGCAACGGATCGTTCGCCGCGTCATGGTGGATGGCGATCGAGCAGGTCGGCCTGTCGTAGAAGGGCGAGAGCCAGAACTGATCAGCCGCGACGCTGCGCACCTCCATCGGGAAATAGACCTCGGGAAAGCGCTTCTCGGTCAACTCGATGATTTCGGCCAGCGCCTTCGGTCCTTCCTCGAACGGAAGGTGATATTCCATCTCGTTGAATTTGGTCTGCCGGTCGCTGGCATAGACATTGAGCCAGTCCTGCACATAGTCCTCGGCCCGCACCTTGGCGACGGCACCCTGGATCAGCCGGCGGCGCAGCGACGGCAGCCTGGCGAGCCCGGTGCGCAGCCGGCGCAGTGTCCTCAGTCCGGCCTCGTCATCCTCGGTCGGGCGCGCGCTGGTCGCCGCGTCGCTCAAGTCGCTGGCGATGAACTGCGCATAGCCGGAGAACGGGATGTAGTAGAATTCGGCCGACCGATGCGCGGTCATCATCGTTTCGAAATCGCGCAGCATGTCGGCGACCGGCAGCACCCATTTGCGGCGGCGCAGCCGGTAGGTCGCAATGTTGTTCAGCGTCACTTCGCTCATGATCCCGAAGGCACCGAGCGAGACGCCGATGGCGTGGATCGTGTCTTGATCCCCTGCCCTGGTGAATTCACGAACATTGCCAAGGCCGTCGACGATCTGCACCGTCTCCAATTGCGTGTGATAGGCGCCGAGCGTCGGTCCCGAACCATGGGTAGCGGTCCCGAGCGCCCCGCCTATCGCCTGTCGGTCGATGTCGCCCATATTGGGCAGGCCCTGGCCGATATCCTGCAGGATGTGCATGAGCGAACCAAGCCGTGTCCCCGCCCGCACACGCGCCTGATGCTTTTCAGCGTCGTGCGAGACCAACCCCTCCAGTTTCTCCAGGGACAGGATGGTGCCTAGCGATTTCACCAGCGGGGTAAAGGAGTGACCGGCACCGACGACGCGGATCGGGCCGGGTGCGGTGCGAATGAGATCACCAACTTCACCGGCTTCGGCGGGGCTGGCGATCAGCCGCGGTTCGGCGGTGACATAGCCCGACCAGTTGCTCCAGCTGGACATATTACCCCCGATCAGGCAACCGCGCGGCGGCGCCGCGAGACAAGGACGAACAGGCCAAGCAGCAGCACGCTGGCCAGGGCACTGCCGACAGCGAATTCCGGAACCGGGCGAAAATCCTTGCCGTCGATGAGCAGCGACGCCGCGACCGGCCCGATCGCCAGACCGAGGAGCTGCGCGGCCGGCACCAAGAGCACGGCCGTGCGTGTCTCGTCCGCCGTGATCGTCAGCCTGATCTGATAGGGCACGATGAACAGGAGAATAAAACCCATGACCAGGGCGGCGCCCCAGAAGATCGGGAGACCAGGTCCGCTGGCGAGGATGAGCGAGGCGACAAGTGCGACGGTGCCAATCGCCGCTATGGCAAGGCGATAGTCGATGCGGGCCTCGAACACGGTCGCGGTCATCGCGCCCAGGACCTGCATCGCCAGGCTGGCCGAGACGATCAGGCCAACGGTGCGGCCGTCGATGCCGAATTGGGCGCCAAGCGGCTCCAGAAAGGCCCATATCGAGCCGAAGAACATGAAGTAGCAGAAGATGCACAACAACGCCGTGATCGAAGGAACCGTCAGCACATTGGCCAGATCCTCGTCCTTGGGCAGGTCGGCATAGTCGGAGGGAACCGTGAAGGCGACCACCAGCGACAGGATGCAGACGACCGCCAGAGCGAGGAAGCCGCCGACCGACCCGGCCGCTGGAATGACATAGAGCGCCAGCAGCAGGGCAAGAGGGCATTGCGCCAGCGTCTGCATGGTGACGAAATAGCCGCCGATGCGCTCGGCCCGGCGCGAGCGGGCGATCAGTTCGGTGGCGACCGCGACAAGGCCGCCTTCGGCAAGGCCGGCCACGGCGCGGGCCGCCATCAACATGTTGGCGCCGGCGGCATAGGCGGTCCAGACATTCGCCAGCGCCAGCAGGAGCAGAAGCGCCGCACTTTTCCAGCGCATGTTGCGGGCCGAGAGCAGCGTCGCAACGATCGCCGAACCGATCGCGATGGCGATCAGCTCGGCGGTGGCGACCAGTGCCAGTTCATCGCCGCTGACATGGCCCTCTGTGTAGAGGGCGCCGAGCAAAACCGGCTGCATACCGAGAATGAGCAGACCGACCGATCCGATCCACAGGGCAGAGGCAAGCTGCCTGCCGGTCGGGTTGCCGACCAGCCAGTCGCCGCTTCCGGTATGCAGGTCACCAGATGTCAAAGGCGCCTCCCAACGTCCTTGCCGCACGGCAAAAAAGCTGACACTCTGTCAGCATTTTCAAGACCTGATACTTGATCATATTTCTTGTCAACCAGAATTTGGCAGTTCGAGCGAAAGACCGGTGCATGACACAAGCAAGGCGAACAGCGACCGAACCGAGGCGCCAGCCGAAGCAGGAGCGCAGCCGCGAGCGCATCGACGCCATCCTGTCGACGACCATGAAGCTGATCGGCGAGAAGGGCATCGATGCCGTCACCATGAAGGAGGTCGGCATGCTGGCGGGCGGGCCGATCGCCACCGTCTACCACTATTTCCCCAACAAGTCGGCGATCCTGGCGATGCTCTATGAGCGGTTTTCGGAGATCAGCCGCGCGCGACTGGCTGATATCATCGCCGATGTCCGCGAAGCCAAGGACGTCATCGTCGCGGCCGACCGCCTGCTTGACGATTATCTGAGCCGCGTCGCCGGCGACCCAGCCATCCAGGATCTGCAGAACGCCATCCAGGCCGACAAGGCGCTCAAGAATCTCGACATCGCCGAAACTCGGCGCCAGGCCAGGATGTTCTGCGACCATGTCATCGGCTTGATCGAGCCGCCGAAGCACGAGCAGTTCGAACGCATCGTTCTGTTGATCTTCCAGCTCGCCGGCGGCGTGGTGCGCCTGGCACTTGCGGAGGGCGAAGCGGAAAGCCGCCGCACCATCGAGGATTACCGGTCGATCATCCACACCCAGTTGCGGCTGTTTCTTTAGCGGAGCGGCGACCGGGATTTTTCGGCACCGCCGGTCAGCGCCAGAAAAAATTCCCGTGATTGCCCCTTCCCGTGCGCCTTGACTCTCGCAGGCCGTCAGCCTATTTCAGCGCCACGTTAGCACTCGCCATTGGTGAGTGCTAACCGTATGTCCGGCTTCGCCGGACGGAGGAACTGTTTCTCACCGTTCTCATTCGAGGAAGAAAAAATGGCAAAGTCGAAGTTCCGCCCGCTTCATGACCGCGTGGTCGTTCGCCGGGTCGAATCCGAATCCAAGACCGCCGGCGGGATCATCATCCCGGATACGGCGAAGGAAAAGCCGCAGGAAGGCGAGATCATCGCCGTCGGCTCCGGCGCCCGCGACGAAAGCGGCAAGCTGGTGCCCCTGGACGTCAAGGCCGGCGACCGCATCCTGTTCGGCAAGTGGTCGGGCACCGAAGTCAAGCTCAATGGCGAAGACCTTCTGATCATGAAGGAATCCGACATCATGGGCATCATCGGCTGATTATCGGCCTCACCGTCAACTGAATTCCGGGCTTACCCCAAGCCCCTGCCAGGAGCTTAAAAATGGCTGCCAAAGACGTAAAATTCTCCCGTGATGCCCGCGAGCGCATGCTGCGCGGCGTCAACATCCTCGCCGACGCGGTGAAGGTGACCCTCGGCCCCAAGGGCCGCAACGTCGTCATCGACAAGTCGTTCGGCGCCCCGCGCATCACCAAGGACGGCGTCACCGTCGCCAAGGAAATCGAGCTTGAGGACAAGTTCGAGAACATGGGCGCGCAGATGGTCCGTGAGGTCGCCTCGAAGACCAACGACATCGCCGGCGACGGCACCACGACCGCGACCGTTCTGGCGCAGTCGATCGTCCAGGAAGGCCACAAGGCGGTTGCCGCCGGCATGAACCCGATGGACCTGAAGCGCGGCATCGATCTCGCCGTCACCGAAGTCGTCGCGGCTCTCGGCAAGGCTGCCAAGAAGATCAAGACCTCCGAGGAAGTTGCCCAGGTCGGCACGATCTCGGCGAACGGCGACGAGTCGGTCGGCAAGATGATCGCGGAAGCGATGCAGAAGGTCGGCAACGAAGGCGTCATCACCGTCGAGGAGGCCAAGACCGCCGAGACCGAACTCGAAGTCGTCGAAGGCATGCAGTTCGACCGCGGCTATCTCTCGCCCTACTTCGTCACCAACGCGGACAAGATGGTTGCCGATCTCGAGGACGCCTACATCCTGCTCCACGAGAAGAAGCTCTCCAACCTGCAGGCCATGCTGCCGGTTCTCGAAGCCGTCGTGCAGACCTCGAAGCCGCTGCTCATCATCTCGGAAGACGTCGAAGGCGAGGCTCTGGCCACGCTCGTCGTCAACAAGCTGCGTGGCGGCCTGAAGATCGCCGCCGTCAAGGCGCCGGGCTTCGGTGATCGCCGCAAGGCCATGCTGGAAGACATCGCCATCCTCACCGGTGGCCAGGTCATCTCGGAAGACCTCGGCATCAAGCTCGAGAATGTCGGCCTCAACATGCTCGGCCGCGCCAAGAAGGTGTCGATCTCCAAGGAGAACACCACCATCGTCGACGGCGCCGGCAAGAAGGCCGAGATCCAGGGCCGCGTTGCCCAGATCAAGCAGCAGATCGAAGAGACCACCTCGGACTATGACAAGGAGAAGCTGCAGGAACGTCTCGCCAAGCTGGCGGGCGGCGTTGCGGTGATCCGCGTCGGCGGTGCGACGGAAGTGGAAGTCAAGGAAAAGAAGGACCGCGTTGATGACGCCCTGAACGCGACCCGCGCGGCCGTGGAAGAAGGCATCGTCGCCGGCGGTGGCGTGGCCCTGCTGCGCGCTTCGGCCAACATCAAGGCTACCGGCGCCAATGCCGACCAGGCTGCTGGCATCAACATCGTGCGTCGCGCGCTGCAGGCTCCGGCCCGCCAGATCGCCTCGAACGCCGGTGCGGAAGCTTCGATCGTTGCCGGCAAGATCCTTGAGAACAAGGGCGCGACCTTCGGCTACAACGCCCAGTCGGGCGAGTATGGCGACATGATCGCCATGGGCATCGTCGACCCGGTCAAGGTCGTGCGCACCGCTCTCCAGGACGCGGCTTCGGTCGCCGGCCTGCTCGTCACCACCGAAGCCATGATCGCGGAGGCTCCGAAGAAGGAGTCGGCTGGCGGCGGCATGCCTGGCGGCATGGGCGGCGGCGGCATGGGCGGCATGGGCGGCATGGACTTCTAAGAAGTCCATAAAGCACGCCCATCAACTAACATTGCTCAAGCCCGCTTGCGGGCTTGAGTGGCGGCATGGACTTCTAAGGAGTCCATAAAGCACGCCCATCAACTAACATTGCTCAAGCCCGCTTGCGGGCTTGAGTGGCGGCATGGACTTCTAATCCAGCCTACCTGGCGTATGTATGCGGAAAGGGGCGGCAGCGATGCCGCCCTTTTTGTTGTGCGGTTGGCCTGGCCGGCGCGATCGGGCAGCCAAGCGAAAACTCATCGTCCTCCAGCATCCGGGCCACGGACTGATAGATGTGGTGGACCGCGACTGCCGGATTATTTTCCGGGGCCAGTTGAGCGCCCAAGCGCTCCGTCACCTCGGCCACGCTGGCGCGCGTCACCTCGACGACCAGTTGGTCCTTGCCGCCCGGGAAATGGAAATAGAGCGAGCCTCGGGTGCGGCGCTGGCGCTTAAAATGTCGTTCAGCGACGTGCCGTGATAGCCGCCGCCGCTTCGATCATCCGAGTGCGTGTATCAGGAACCGGGCCACGACAAATACGTGGAAGCCGATCGGCGAAGCCGCGCTGCTCGCCGCATCAGGGGTGCGACACGACAATCCGCGGCATGGCGTGATGGCGAAGATGCGCCGCCTTGCGCGGCCACACCTGCCATCAATGAGAACGGTTGACTATTTATCTGTCTTTTTCATCAATAAAATCAGTCACTTCCATCAAATTTCCGTGGTCCGGCAAAAACTGTCGGACAATATTTTTTAACACATTCGCGATTACCAAAGGGCAAGCGCAAGGCGAAGTCGCTCGAGCGTGTGGTGTCGGGTAACCAGCGATGCATTTTTTCCGGCGATTTTTGTGGAACCGCGACGGCAACATCCTGATCATTTCGGCACTGGTGATGCCGGTCTTGATCGGCATGGCGGCGCTGGTGACCGAATATGGCGCCGCGCTGGTCCAGCAGGCCGACAATCAGCGCGTTGCCGACCTCTCGGCCTATGCGGGCGCGCTCGCCTACAATGCCAACAAGTCCACCGACCAGATGACTGCCACAGCTGTCGGCGTCGCGGTGCTTAACGGCGTCGACGCCGCCAATGTCCAGGTCAGCCTGGTTGCCTCCCCCAGGACAACCGGCGTCAACGCCGTTTCGGTGTCGATCAACACTTACAGGACCCTGTTCCTGGCACGCGTCCTGAACGATCGCCAGCAGTTGCAGATCTACGCCAATTCGGTGGCCGAGGTCGGCGCTCAACCACAGACACCCGGATGCATGCTCGCGCTTGACGGCACGCAGACCGGCGTGACGCTGAGCGGCGGCACCTCGATCTCGGCGCCGAAATGCACCGTCTCCTCCAACAACACCGTGACCGTCCCTTGCGGCACCAGCATTTCGGCAATCGGCGTCAACTACAATTCCGCCGCGGCTCCAAGCCAGCCCTGCAATGGCATCACCGGCCCAAACGGGGCGGCCGCGGTGATCACCAAGAAATCGACTCCCGACCCGCTGGCCGGCAATGCCGCGGTCACGGCCGCCGTGGCCCGCTTTTCAACCGTGGCCGCACTGTCGGCGACGACCGCCCCTTCCGCTCCGACCAATACGACCGGCACCAACATCGACTTCGCGTGGGACCAGACCGCGACGATGAACGCTGCTGCTGCCGCTGGCTGTACCGCGTCCTGGTCGCAGCCGACCTGGACGTTCAGTTGTGGCAGCAAAACGACCATCAATCTGGGGACCGTCACTATTGGCGGCGGCATCAACCTGAACTTCGCCCTGAACGGTGCGGCAACGACCACCTATAATTTCGCCGGCGATTTCACCACCAGCGCCACGACGAATTTCGGTCCCGGAATCTACAATTTCACCAAGACCCTGACGACGGCGGGAACGACCACTTTCAAGACCGGCACTTACAATTTCGGCAAGCAGGTGACCACCGGTGGAACAACGACCTTTGGTGCCGGCACTTTCAACTTCACCAAGGGGTTGACCACCGGCGGCGGTGCCACCACAACCTTTGGCGCCGGCACTTTCAAGATTGGCCGCAGCGACACCGCCTGCAGCGGCTCCGGGCAGGTCAGCATCTGCAATACCTCCACCTTGACCTTTGGCGGACCGAGCGTTTTCGAACTGCCCGGCGGCTATACCAACACCGGCGGCTCGACACTCGTCTTCGGCTCGGGTACGACCAATTCCTACAAGATCGGCCCCGGCAGCAACGGCGATGCCATCACGATCGGCGGCGGGTCCACCACGATCATGGCCGATGCGACCGGCGCGAGCAGCGTCTTCCAGGTCGTCGGCAATGTGAATGGCGGTGGCGGCGGCAGCTGCTTTGTCGTCAGCGCCGCGGCACAACACGACATCTCAGGCAACTTCATCGGCTCGGGCGCCATCCTGCTTGGCGCCGGCGTCTATACCGTGGACGGCTATTTCGCGCTTGGCGGCAATGGCGGCGGCAGCGCCAACTGCAACGGCAGCACCATCAGCGTCAGCGGCGCCAGTGTGACGCTTGTGCTGTCGGGCAAGGCAAAGTCCAGTTCGGGAAGTTGCAACGGCTATGTCTTCTGCGTCGCCGCCGGCTACAGCAACATCGTGCTCACCGCACCGCAGTCGGGAGCAACGGCGAAGCTGGCGGTTATCGGTCCGACGGCGACCACAAACACCGGCGGCGCGACATTCGCCGAAGGCGGCTCCAACGCCCAGATATCAGGTGCATTCTATTTTCCCTATGGCCCGATCGTCATGAATGGCGGCTCGAGCGTGCTGGGATCGAAGACCGACTCGAGCAAGTGCCTGCAGATGATCGGCTCGCGCATCACGCTATCAGGCGGCACCGCGGCCGCTTCGGAATGCATCGCCGCCCCGAGCACCAGTGCCAGCAGCAAGGTGAGCCTCGTGCAATGAGAAATCCGTCACGCCTTGGCCTCAGCCTGCTCGCCGGCATCGCTCATTCATTCACGGACTTCCTTCGGCGTCAGAAAGCAGGCGTATCGGCGGTCGAGTTCGCGCTCGTCACTCCGGTGCTGCTCGTGATCCTGGCGGGAACCGTCGACATAGGCGGCTCACTGAAGGCCAAGTTCGAACTGAGCTCGGCGGTCTCGGCCGGTTCGAACTATGCGCTGCTCAATGGCGACAAGGTCAACTCCTCCGGCGGCAGCGCGCTGGCCGGCAACATCGCCACGGTGGTAACGAGCGGCCTGAGCGGCAATGCCGGCAACATTCAGGTCGTCATCAACAACGGCCCGACGATCGCGTATGACGCCAGCACGTCCAAGGCGACCCAGAGCGGCACGGCCGCGAATGCGGATCTCTGCTACTGCCCGGGCAATTCCGGGACTGTCGCCTGGAGCGCTCCGGTCGCATGCGCCAGCATCTGCAGTGCCGGCGGGATCGCCGGAAAATTCGTGACGATCGCGGCCAGCAAGCCCTACACGCCGCTTTTTGGCGGCTTCGGCATCGTCACCAACGGCAATATCACCGTCAACTCGGTGGTGCAGCCGCAATGAGCCGTTCTCGGTCATTCCTGCGCGACAGATCCGGCGCCAACGCCGTCGAGTTCGCGCTGCTGTCGGTGCCGTTGCTGATGGTGTTGATGGGCACGTTCGAGTTCGGTCGCATGTACTGGGCGCAGCACGTGCTGAATGAGATCGCCGCCGCGGGGGCGCGTTGCGTCGGCGTGCTGCAGAGCGGATGCACGCAGAACGGCGCTTACAACGCCGCCAGCGCCATCAGCTATATCAGCGACAGGGCGGCAGCCGACGGCATTGTCCTGAGCACGGCCAACATCACCGTCAGCAACAACACCACCTGCTCGGGTCTGTCCGGCTTTTCGAGCGTCCAGGTCTCCTACACGTTCGCGACCGTGCTGCCGGCCTTCCTCACCTCGCTGGCGAATGGCCCCGACCTCAGCGCCAAGGCTTGCTTCCCAAATCAGGGCGCCTGATGCAGTGCGCCTATAAGCGATCTCGGTTTTGAGAGGGCGGCACGCATGGGAACAAGGGCCTGGAGCTAGCGATCGGCAAGGGCCAGCTTGGCGCCGAGCATGACAAAGGCGCCCGCGAACGTCCTGCGCATCCAGGTCAGCACCATCGGCCGCGACACGACATGGCTGCGGATCGAGGCGGCGAAGATGCCGTAGCCGACGAAAACCACGAAGGTCAGAAGCATGAAGACGGCGCTGAGTTCCAGCATCCTCGACAGCGCGTTGGGCTCGGTGGTGCTGACGAATTGCGGCAGGAAGGCGAAGAAGAAGATCGACAGCTTCGGATTGAGCACGTTGACCAGGATGCCGGTGGCGATCACCTTGCCGGCCGAGCGCGGCGCGACATTATCCTCGACGCTCAAGCCGCCCTTCTCCTTCAGCGTGTTCCAAGCCATGTAGATGAGATAGGCGACGCCTAGATATTTCAGCGTTTCGAAAGCAACCGCGCTGGTGTGCAGCAACGCCGCAAGCCCGGTGATGGCGGCCGCCATGTGCGGGATGATGCCGAGCGTGCAGCCGAAGGCCGCAATGATCGAGGCCCGCGCACCGCGCGAAAGTCCGGCGCTCAGCGTGTAGAGAACGCCGGTGCCGGGCGAAGCCACGACGATCAGCGACGTCAACAGGAATTCGATGCTCACGATGGTTCCTCCACGGCCCTGCCCGGCCGGGAACGTACCGGGCCAACGGGCGCCGCACAAGCGGAGGCGATTTGCGCAATCCCCGTTTGGGTAGATCGGTAGCTACACCGGCAATCCGATCGCCCGGCGCGCCATCAGGCATTCCGCGTCGCCAGGCATGCAGGCGCGACAGACATCCGGACGCAATTCGTAGATGCCGCATGCGGTCGACTTGCCGATTTCGCCCGACAAGGCCGAACAGCGCACGCCCTCGCAGCGCATGCCCGACAGGTCGGCCGCTACATATTGCTCAGGGATGCGGTCGAGCTGCGCGTCATCCTCGGTCGAAAAGCGCGGCCATTCGGCTGAATATGAACAGCACGCGCCACAGCTCTGACAATCGAAGACAGAAGCGGTTTCGCGTCGCGACGACGAAAGTCTCGCGGCAGCGACCAGGGCGAACAGCCCTGGCGTGGCAGAATTGCGATCGGCGTCCTGCGGCAAGGCGCTATTTCTTCTTACCTGTCTTGCGCGCCGGCGCTTCAGCGGGCGACTTGAACAGATCGGTCGCGGCTTCGCCAGCTTCGCTGGCTTTCGCGGCAACCGGCTTGGCCGGCTTTGCAGCGGGAGCCGGCGTTGCCGGCTGATCCTTGGCGGAAAATTTAATGGCCATGTCAGTCCTCGTCGGCGAAACGCGATGATGGTGCGCGCGGATTGCGCAAGCGGCCGATCAGCGCCGAAACCGCCGTGATGTTCATTTCCTCGGGCGACCAGTTCCTGGCTTCCGCTATGTGATGCGGCGCCAGTTCACGATGCGTGCTGCCGCTGTAGGCGGCATCCTGGTAGGTCACCCGCTCCTGGGTCTTTTTGTCCTCGCGGACATATTCGATCAGGTAGTTCGGGGCTTCGGCACGGCCGCGCACGCCAACGCGTACCTGGGCGTCGCCATGGGCGCGCTTGCAGCGTTCGAGTTTTTCCAGCACGCGCCGGACGTATTCGACCGGCTTGTCCAGGGTTTCGACCATGTCGGCAATGGTCGCATCGGCCGCGATCGGCGTCGGCGGTACGCGCTTGGTGGCCATCAGCGTTTTCCGGCTCGTTTCGGCTGCACCGCGAGTGCTGCCGCCGCCGCCATCTCGTCGGCTTCCTTTTCGAGGCGCAGCTCGCGCAAACGGGCGGTCTTGGCTTCCCGCGCCTCGCTTACGGCATCGCGTTCGGACATGATGCGGTTGAGCGACATTGACTGGGTTTGCGTCCTGCTGAACAGCGACACCGCCGGATCGGCGGTCTTCGAATGGGCGGTCAAGATCTTTCTCCTGTCAGGAGCCTGATGCCGATAGGACGAGACCGGCTCTTCGGTCAGGGCCACGCACGAAGCAACACGGCATTGGGGCAATAGGGCAGCGGATTCAAATTGCTGAGGCGTTCCATAGCACGTTCAGCCCGACGCGCAGCGCATTTTCGGCGGCAACAGGCGTAAAATGAAAAAGGCCAGGCACCGCCTGACCTCCCCAGGAGTACCGCACATCCAGATGGATGCACAGGAACACTCCTTCATGCGCATGATCTGCCTTGGAATCTCAGGTTTCCAAGGCCATGCGCCTAAATTCGCCCATCACCGGTGCCAGTACATCCGTGGTCACCGGGAGGGCTGAATTCTTTCTTCAGGCCGCCTTCAACTGGTCGGCGGACATCTTGCCCGACTTGTTGTCGCGGACCATCTCGTAGCCGAGCTTCTGGCCCTCGACGATGTCGCGCATGCCGGCACGCTCTACGGCCGAGATGTGGACAAAAACGTCGGCCGAGCCGTCGTCAGGCTGAATAAAACCAAAACCTTTGGTGGCGTTGAACCATTTAACTGTGCCGGTGCTCATAAACGAACCCTTTCCATGGCAAATATTCGTTAATCGCGGTGCGAATGCACAACGATTTTTGTCTCGATTTTTGATGGGGAAGTTCGTCAAAAGCGCGCATGCATGCGCGGATAACAAAAGTCAGTCAAACAAATATCGACATATTTCTTATAGGCTTCTTTTGGCGCCGAGTCAATTTCTGGTTTTCCCTTGGCCTGAATTCAACCTGCGATTGCCAAGACTTGGAGCCTCAACTGGCGAAATGGCCTAAAAGACAAGGTCCCCTCCAAAAAAACGCACCACACCCGGAACCAATTTCACGCCGACGCATTTCAACCGTGTCAGCAACTTTAGAGAGCAATCTCGGGAAAGCTGACAAAAGGACGCCTCCCGCGCGATAACAGGTGCGAGGGGCGTTCTTGTATGTGCCAGTTCTTGTATGTGCCAAGAAGCCGAAGCCGGGCCGCGAGCCTGGCTATATAATGGCACTGATCAGCGGCAGGATCTCGTAGTGGAAGCCGCGGCCAGAGCGCGACACCGGATCACCATCGATCACGGCTCTCGCCTCGGCTTCGCTCCCGACACGCAGGATCAACAGGCCCCAGGGGCCGGCCGGGTCGGCGACCGGGCCAGCCACGACCATGGTACCCTCGCGAAGCTTGCCGCGCAGGTAGTCGGCATGCCGGCCCATCAGCTCCCTTTCTTCCTCGGTCATGGTGATGGCGAAATCCGGTCGAGGCGGGATCAGCCGGCAGTGAAAGATCAATGGCACCGTGAGCTGTCCGTCGTTGCTGGCCATCGGTACTCCTCCAAAACCCCGTCAATCGACCGTTGGTGTTCCGCCTCGATTGACCTATTCGTCCGGCCCCGGTTCCGGCCAGGGTTCCTTCGCCGCTTCCGCGTACCAGTGCCGCATCGCCGGCATGGCCAGCACGGCGTCGACATAGGCCCTGGTGTCGGGCGCGAGTTCGCCGCCATAGGTGTCGAAGCGGGTGACGACCGGCGCGTACATGGCATCGGCCGCGGTGAAATGGCCGAACAGGAAGGGGCCGCCCTTGCCGTATTTTTCGCGACACGTGCGCCAGATGGCCTCGATGCGGGCGCGCTGCACTTCCCCTTCGGCGTCGAGCGTCTTATGGCCCTTGGGCCGGCGCAGATTCATCGGCCAGCCATAACGGACCTCGCGAAAGCCGGAATGCATCTCGGTGGCCACCGAGCGGGCCAAGGCCCGGGCGCCGATATCGTCGGGCCAGATCCCTCTGTCCGAAAACAGGTCGGCAAGATATTCAAGAATGGCAAGGGTTTCCCAGACGACCCTGTCCCCGCCCTGCGACGGCTTGTGTTCCAAGACGGGGACCTGTCCGGTCGGCGAAACCTTGGCAAGATTGGCAAAGGTCTCGGGCGTCCGCAGGCGCACGAAGCTCTCCTCGAACGGGATCTCCAGATGCTTCATCGCCACCCATGGCCTGAGCGACCAGGAGGAGAAGCATTTGTTGCCGATGTAGAGCGTGAATTCAGCCAAGGCGATTTCCCCCAATTTTCATCACTCTAGAGCAATTCCAGGAAAGGTGTGTAACGGTTTTCCCGGGAAAAGCGCATAGCGCTTTCCCTTGGGAATTGCGTCCAAACAAAGAGTTAGAGCAGTTCGGCGTTTCCGTGAAACGATGAACTGCTCCAGCACGGAGTGCACTGGCAGCAAAGCGTGTCGGCAGCCTTGCGGCCTTCACCCGGTGATGAACTCAGTTTGCCTGTGCAGCCAATTGCGCCCCAGGCGAAACACCGGCGCGGGCGCGGATCGCGGCGACGGCGCTGGCAATATCGGCATTGACGCGCAGCGCCTCACGTCCGGCTTCTATAGTGAGATCGACCTCTTCGACCGGCAGCTTCAGCCTTGTCGGTATTGCGTTGAGCCTGATTTGCGCCGCCGGATCGAGGTCGGCGAAAGACAGGTGCTGCACCACAAGCCGGACGTCGCGGCAATTCCAGCCGCCCGTCGAGCCTCGATAGGCGGCCACCGTCGAGGCCGGCAAGGCGCAGCGGTAGCGCACCAACTCCTCCTTCCACTGCGAGACGGCCAGGGTCAGGGCATCGAATTCGTCGCGCACCGAGGAAGAAAGCGTGGTGCTGGTCACGGCGTCGAGCAGTTCCGAGGCCTTTGGTCCATGGAGTGATTTCGCCCAACTCACATCCCTGTTGCTGCCCGCATCGGCGACGATGAAGATCAGCGTCGTCAGGCGGACAGCTGCCGAAGGCGACAGCGGCCCATAGGGCGTGCCGGCGGCCGAGCGCTCGAGCGAAAAGCCGGTGACGCCGATATTGTCGGTCAAGCCGCCGTCGAGCAGCTTCACATAGTCGAGCGGATCGGCGTTCTGGTAGGAATCGAGCGCGCTGGCGTAGGCCTTAAGCCTGAGCGAGGCATTGCGGTCGGCAAGCGCCCGGCTCAGCCACAACGGCTTGCGGTAGCCGCAATCGGGCTTGGTGGCGGCGACCACGATCGGGGCGAAGACGATGGGCACGGCGGCGGAGGCGGCAACCGCATCGGCCAGCCGCACCTTGTCGAGGTCGCTGCACAGCGCCGCGAAGGTGTCGTAGGTGAACATGAACGGCGTACGGTTGTAGATATCGGACGCGTTGACCCAGACGATCGGCCGGTCCGGCTTGCGGAATGCCTCGAAGGTCGCGCCATCGAAAAGATGGTCGTTCAGCCATTTGGCGAAGCCGCTGCGGTCATTGACGCCGCCATAATAGGCGCGCACGAGATTGACCGGCGACACCGATGTCCTGAGATCGGCTTCCGCGTCCTGGATCAGGAAGCGCTGGCGAAAATCCTGGTAGCCGTCCTTGCCCTTGTAGCCGAAATAGGCCGCCGCGATGGCGCCGCCGGACGCTCCGGAAATCATCCTGATGTCGTCTACCAGCGTACGGCGATATGGCCGCTCGTCGATGACGATGTCGTCCAGGGCCCGCAGCACGCCATAGGAGAAGGCAGCCGCCCTGGTGCCCCCGCCGGAAAAGGCGAGGCCGACCACGGTCGAACCATCGTCGGCCGGATCAGGGATGAAGGTCGGTGAAGGGTGGCCTGCTTCAGATGTCAGGAGGTTGATCGGTCCGACATCGTCGGCAATGCAACCTGCCACCAGCAGGGAGACAGCGACCGCCAAGGCAAGGCGAAACAGAAAACGCATAGAACTCCCCCGGCGGCCCGTAGGCTGGTCCCGCGCAGACGGTAGCCGCATTGCCTCGCCAGAGGCAACCAGTTGTCTGCCCCCGCGGGCCTGCGGAACCTAAGCAGGGCTGGCTCGTTTGCCTTTCGCGAGTGAAAATCCCGAAATCCCAGGAGATGCGAAATGGTGAACAGGGATCAGGTCGCCGGCATGGCCAGGCAGGTCAAGGGCTCGATCAAGCAAGCAGCCGGCAAGGCCACCGGCAACTGGCAGGCCCAGGCCGAAGGCATGGCCGACAAGGTCACGGGCAAGGTGCAGAAGGCCTATGGCGACGTGAAGGACAAGGTCAGGAAGGCGTTTTGATTCCGCATCGGGAAGGTCGGAAAAGGCGGCGGCCCGGGGCCGCCTTTTTCATGTGCTCCAGCCCTTGCTGAAAGCGTTGGTGAAAGCGATCTCGCCGTGGTCGTCGGTCGCCTCGCCCAGCACCACGTCCATGCCATCGCTGGTCACCCTGGCCAGAGCGAAACCTCCCATATAGGCAGCCTTTGGCTTGAACAGGTTGAGCCCGTCACGACGGTAGATCAGCGAGGTCTCGTGCTGATGGCCGTGGAAGATGGCAATGACATTGTACCCCTTCAGCACTGCCACCAGCGCCTGTCTGTCGGCCTCGCCCCACCAGTGCGGCGCACCGGCGCCGTCATCGTCATAGGTCCGCTTGGCGGGATCCCACCGCTCCGTCGAAAATGTGTCCCAGCCATAGTGCTGGAACAGGATGACGGGACGGCCATCCGCCGCGTAGGTCGCCAGATCCTGCTTGAGCCATGGCAGGCTGCTATCGGCACCATGGCCGGTATCGCCGGCGAAACGATGCGTCTGGACGAGATGCAGGCCACCCCAATCCCACGAATAGCAGTCAGTCTCGACATCGTAGTCGGTGGCCGGCACGGGCGGCTTGAAGAACACGCCGGCGCGATGGTTGACTTCGACATAGTCACGCAGTTCGCGCCGGTACCAGTCGACATGATGCGGCGGACCGTTCTGGTCGAGATCGTGGTTGCCGAGCCCGATATAGACCGGCATGTGAACGCGATCCGGGCCGACCCCTTGGCTGTAGCGCTGGCTGAATTGAAGCAGCTGCGTACCCTCGCTCGGCTGGGTGATCTGGCCGCCGCCGTCGTCGGTGATGTCACCGCCGATGACAAGGCCGAACGGCATGCCGATCCGGCGGCCCGCTGAACGCAAGCGGGTGGCGACGCCATCGATCTCGTCCGGCCAGTCCTTGTCGCCAATGGCATTCAGTGCCGCGACATTGCGCAACAGCGCGGCGTCGGTCTTGCCTTCCTGCAGGCAGTTGGGGCTCAGGCCGCTTGCCATGCGGCAGGCATGGACATCGGCGATGAACAGGAAGGTGGCGTCGATGGGCTGGATGCGCTGCCCGGTCTGGCTGAGCGCCGGGCGTGAAAGCGCGCCGGCCGCGGCAAGACCCGCGGCCTGCACCAGAAAGCCGCGTCGTGAAAGCAATACAGGGGAATGGCGAGTCATCATGCCGGAATTTCAGCACAAGCGGCGTCCGTCCGTCCAGTTTCGGCAGTATCGCCACTTGCCTTGAGCATCGACATCGCAATGAACGTCTGCCACTTCTACCTGCGCTTGCATCCTCAAGAAACTGGTGGCGTGAAGAACGCGCTTGCCGGCATGGCATTGGCGGTTCTGCTGTCTGCAAGTGTTGCGCTTGCCAGTCCATCGCCGCGAAGCGGTGCACCCGCCTTAGATGGTGCCATGCCGCCGCAGCACCCTGCTACGTCGCCTCCCGCCCGGCGACGGTGCGACCTGGGAGGCGCCGCGCTCCAAAGCCGCAAGGCAGTCGCGCAACGGGCCGGCGTCCTGCGCCGTCTTGGCCATCGACATGGCGCCGGAATAGGTGGCGATGGCAAGTGCGGCAAAATGCTGGGGATCGGTGCCCTGCTCCCTGCCCTCCCGCTGGTCGGCGCTGACCTTGTCGGCGATCGCCTGACGCCATGCCGCAAAAATGCCGGCAAGGGCAGCGCGCAGATCGGGATCGGCAAGCGACAGTTCGTGCGCCAGATTGTTGAGCGGACAGCCCCGCACGAAACCCTGCTGGTCCAGTTCCGCCGCCACGGCCTCAAACACGGCCCGCACCCCGTCGCGCGCCGAAGCCGCCGCCTTGACCGGCGCGATCCATGTCTGCTCGACCGCCGCCGCCACGCGCTCCTCGATCACTGCCAGGGCAAGCGCCTTCTTGGTCGGGAAATGGTGATGCAACGCGCCGCCGCTGACCCCTGCCGTCGCCATCAGGTCACCCAGGCTGGAAGCATGATAGCCGCGTGCCTGAAACACGACCTCGGCCACATCGAGGACTTTTCTGCGCATGCCCTCCGGGTCGTTGACGCGCTTTCCAGGCCGGGGGCCTGATCGGGTGATTATCTCTTCTGACATTGCCGGACCATAGCATGTTGACAAAACAGGACAACCGGTCTGTTTATAAACAGGATGATCATCCTGTTTATGGAGACTGCCGATGAATCCGCGCCTCGACCTTCCCGTGAAAGTGCTCGCCTCGCCCATCGTCGAGTTGAGGCAATACACATTGAAGCCAGGGCAGCGTGAAACGCTGATTGCTCTTTTCGACCGGGAGTTCGTCGAGAGCCAGGAGGCGACTGGCATGACCATCATCGGCCAGTTTCGCGACCTGGACCGTCCCGACATGTTCGTCTGGCTGCGCGGCTTCGAAAGCATGGACACCCGCAAGGAGGCCCTGGCCACCTTTTACGGCGGGTCGGTCTGGGCGGCACATCGTGACGTGGCCAATGCGACGATGATCGATTCCGACGACGTGTTGCTGCTGAAGCCGGCGTGGCCGGGCGCCGCCTTCGACCTTTCGGGCACGCAGCGCGCCGCCTCGACAACGGGCGAAAAGCCGATTCAAAACAAGCCCCTGGCTGGCATTGTTGCCATCCGGATTCATCATCTGCGACCAGGGGCGGAGACCGACTTCGCCAGCCGCTTCAAGGCCGAGGCGGTACCGATGATGAAGGCGCCAGGCGTCCGCCTCCTCGCCGCTTTTGTCACGGAGCATGCCGAAAACAGCTTTCCGCGCCTGCCGGTGCGGACGAGCGAAAACGTTTTCATTTCCGTAACCGGCTTCCACGGCAGCGAGGCGCATGCCCGCCATGAAGCCGCCTTGGCCGCGTCGCCGAACTGGCGGGCCTTCTGGCAGGCGGCCGAGCTCGACCTGACCAAGCCAACGGAGACTTTGCGGCTGTCGCCTACTTCGCGGTCGTTGGTCGGGCCGAGCCTCTAGGCTCCCAATGCCTCGATGATGGCCCCGGCGACAAAGGCCGGATCCTCCCAATGCGGGTTGTGGCCACACGCTTCGGCACGCAGGAGTCTTGCCCCCGCCAGGCTGCGCAACAGCGCCTCCTGGTGCGCCTCGCCGAACAGCGGGTCGCACGCACCGGCGATGATCAGCGTTCGGGTCCGCACTGCCTGTGCCGCGCTGGTCAGGTCGGCCGGGCATATCTCTTCCAGAATGGCGCGCCAGCGCGCCGCGGGCATCGCCGATGCGTCTTTCGCCAGGCCGGCTAGGAACGGCTGGGGTACATCGGGCCGGCAGGCATGCCACCAGTCATAGAACGGATCGGCCGGCGATATCGGGTCACGCAGGGCCTGAACACCCGCGACAAGCGGATGATCGTGTGCGAAATCGGGCTTCAACGTGCCTGCCATGACCACCAGCCCCCCTGGGAGCTCGGCGTATCGCGCAGCCAGAGCGACGGCCACCATGGCGCCCAGCGAATGGCCGACCACAACGGGCCGATGGAGCCGCAAATGCCGGATCAGGCCCGCAATATCATCGGCGAAGTCGGTAATGCCGCAACCCTTGCCCGCTGGCGAAGCGCCATGGCCGCGCAGGTCGGGCATGATCAGCCGCCGGCCGGCCAGGTGCGGCGCCAGCAGCGAAAAGCTGCGGCTGGTGTCGGTGAAGCCATGCACCAGAACCAGCGCCGGCTCGGCGCCCGATATCTCGACGTAGGCGATCTCGAGGCCGCCGGGATTGACGAATTGCTTGCGACCGGCCCAGGAGTCCTGCTCCGCGGCCGGTGTCGCCTTCGGTTCGACCGCCGTCACAGGCCGAGCTTCTCCTTGACCGCGGCAAGGCCGGGCTTGCCGTCGAAGGTGGTGACGCCGGCGAGCCAGGCGTCGAGGCGGTCCTTGTTCAGCGTGATCGCCTTCAGTGCCCCGTCCTCCGGCTTCATGCCGTCATTGATCAGGTAGCCCATTCCGACATTCTCGAAATCAATGTCGAAGACGAGATTCTTCAGGAACTGCGCGACATTGGGGCATTGCTGCAGATAGCCCTTGCGCACCTGCGTCGTCACCGTCGCGGCGCCGAAGTTCGGGCCAAAGAACTTGTCGCCACCGGTCAGATATTTGAAATCGTACATGGTGTTCATCGGATGCGGGGCCCAGCCCTGAAAGACGATGAACTGCTTCTCCTTGATCTCATAGCCGACCTCCGAGAGCATACCCGCTTCGCTCGACTCGACCACGTGCCAGCCGTCAAGGCCGAAGGCCGGATCGGCGATGGCGTCCATCATCAATTGATTGGATCCGGGTTCGATGCCGTACATTTTCTTGCCGAACTTGTCGGCGAATTTGTGCAGGTCGGAAACGTCCTTGACCCCGGCCTCCCAGACATAAGTCGGTACGGCGAAGGTGTATTTGGCGCCGACAAGATTGACGCGGACATTCTCGATCGAGCCGTCCTTCTTGTAGGGCTCGTAATAGGTGACCATCGCCGGATCCCAGTAACCCATGAACAGGTCGAGATCCCTGTTTTTCATGCCCTCGTAGATGACGTTGATGCCGAGCACTTCGCTCTGCGACTGGTAACCCAGCGCATGCAGCAGGACGTTGGCCACTCCTGTGGTGAAGGCGAGATCGTTCCAGCCAGGCTCGGCCATGCGAACGGTCTTGCACTCTTCTGCCTCTGCCGCCCGGGCCGCTTGAGACGCCAGCACCAAAGCGGCAAGGCACACGCCATTTGCAAGGGCTCGCAACATTTCGGTTCTCCTCTTGTCCTAAATTGACCGGCTGGTCTTTTTATTGTCCCACTGGTCAATAGTTGATCTAGACGGACGAAGATGTCAACGTGGATTCGCAATGCCTGGATCGAACCCGTGAAACTCAAGCGTCTCGGTGACATACGCCGCAAGGAGTTGCGGCAAGCCGCTTTCGCGGTACTGGAGCGCGAAGGCATTGCCGGCGCGACTTTGGAAAAGGTTGCCGCCCATGCCGGCGCCTCCAAGGGCATCGTGCTGCATTATTTCCGCAACAAGCAGGAATTGTTCGAACATGCGATGCGGGAAGCAAACGCCGTGCTGCGCGACGCTGTGGTCGCCCGGCTTCGCCAGGCGCGCACGCCAAGGGAACGCCTTGATGCGGTGATCGATGGCAATTTCGAGGAGCATCTGTTCCAACCATCGCTTTGCCATGCCTGGCTTTCGCTCTGCGCCGAGGTGCCGCGCGACGAGAAGCTGGCGCGGATCCAGAAGGTGCTTCACGCGCGCATGCGCTCGAACCTGTTGTCCGGCCTGCACGGCCTCACCTCCCCCAAGGTTGCCGATGACATCGCGCTTGGCGTCACCTCACTGATCGACGGGCTTTGGCTGCGGCTCGGCCTGGAGCCGGGCAGCGTGTCGCGCGAACAGGCTATCCGCCAGGTCAAGGATTTCGTTGCCGCGCGGCTGGCCATGTACCAGCCTGCGACCGTCAACGCGTAGGCCGGCCCCGGCCTACGGCCAGGCCGAATTCCATGCCGAATGAACGGCCCGCCGTCAGGGCGGCCAGCCGGTCGCGCGCTTGCGCCGCTCAAGGCCGGATTTCAGATTGCCACCGGCGGCGGCGTGATCCTTCAGGAGCCTCGCCCAGGCCGCCACCGCTGCCGCCCGCGTCAGGCGGGTCCGGGCGAAATCCTGCGCCTCCGCGGCTATCTCGGCCTCCAGTTTCGGATTGGCGCGCAGCCACTCTATGCGTTCGGCCAGATCGGACAGGTCGCGCGCCACCGGGACATAGTGGCGAAACGGTTCGATATCGTCGAAGAACCACTCGCGCCACGGCCGATCCTGCAACAGCACGACCCGCTTGGTGTGGAGCAACATCTTGAAGCGGCCACTGTAGCCCGCGCCCTCGATATCGATCATGTACCTGTAGGTGGCGACCTGGTCTTCCATTGTCTTGAAAGTCGCGGAATACCGATTGATGTTGGTGTTGTAGTTCGGCTCGGTGTCGTAGGCCTCAAGCAGATCCGGCCGCGCCTTTGCAATCTCGACTATCGCCTGGCGAGCATGGTTCATGCAGCGCCCCGCCCAGAACAATCTGTCATCGCGCGGCGGCTCTTCCGAGGCGGCAGCCATCGCCCGCGTCTTCCGGTCGTAATCGTCGAACTTCGCGTCCGGCCAGCCATCGAAAACGAAATCAGGCGCGGCCACCTCGCCATAGCCGTCGGCTTGAGAGAAGGCAAAGCGCGTGCGGAAATAGCGATGCCTTCTGCGCGACGGCGTGTCGCCGAGCAGCATATAGAAGGGCGGCAGGCTTTCGACATCCAGGGACGCCAATGCCTCGGCGATCAAGGTCAGGACCTGCACGTGCCGCTCAAGCCAGGCAGCGCGGGAGCGCACCTTGAGCGTCCCGCCTTCGAAACGGCAGTGGATCTCGCCGCGATTGAGCCCAGGCAGAAAGCGCCTGCCAACCTCGACGACATCGACAGCCATGGGAAGCGCTCTCGGTCCGTTCTTGAGTGGTGCCATTTTCAAAAAGACGCTCGCCGCAGCCTGTTTTCGATCAACGCGGCTATCCCTTTGGCGCGGCGGATGCAAGGGCGGACAATCCCGGCGTTGGCACCTGACGAAGTTCATACCGTGCGATAGGCCCGCGGCTTGACCTGGGCCGCGACCATGCGGTGCTCTGGCCTGACCCATGACTTCGGAGCGCCAGATGAGGCTTCAAGACAAGCATGCGCTGGTGACCGGCGGCTCGGACGGCATCGGCCTGGCAATCGCCGAGGCGTTTCTGCGCGACGGCGCCGATGTCCTGATCGTCGGCCGCGACGCCGGCAAACTCGAAACCGCGCGCGACAAACTGGCGGCTGCCGGTCCAAGGAGAACCGTGGAGACGTTGTCGGCCGACCTTGCCACAAGCCGCGGCATCGCAGCGGTTGCCGAACACGTGAAAGCTTCCGGCCGGCCGCTCGACGTTCTCGTCAACAATGCCGGTGTCGCCTATCTCGTGCCATTCGAGACTGTCAGCGAGGCGCAGTTCCAGCACTCCTTCGCGCTCAATGTGACAGCCGCGTTCTTCCTTACCCAGGGACTGCTGCGGCATTTCGGTGCCGGCGCCTCCGTCATCAACATCTCCTCCTATTTCGCCAACAAGATGATCCCGAAGCGGCCGTCCAGCCTCTACTCCCTGTCCAAGGGCGCGTTGAACTCGCTGACCAGATCGCTTGCCTTCGAGCTCGGCCCGCGCGGCATCCGCGTCAACGCCATCGCGCCCGGCACGGTCGACACCGCCATGCGACGCAAGACCGTCGACAACCTGCCAGCCGCGGCAAAGGCGGAGCTGACGGCCTATGTCGAACGTAGCTATCCGCTGGGTCGCATCGGCCGGCCCGGGGACCTTGCCGGGATGGCGGTCTATCTCGCCAGCGACGAGGCTGGGTGGACCAGCGGCGGGATCTTCCCGGTGGATGGGGGCTATACGGCGGGATGAGAGCGCGAGAAGAGGGGAAATGCACTCATCTTCAACCGATTTGCATCCGCGCCACCCGCAATCTCCGCTTGAAGGCCATTGTGCAACGCGATACGCCCTTGCCCAAATCGACAGACCGGAGACTTGCCGTGAGCACGCCAAAGACCAGAACCGAAACCGATACGTTCGGCCCCATCGAGGTTGCAGCCGACCGCTATTGGGGCGCGCAGGCGCAGCGTTCCCTGGGCAATTTCAAGATCGGCTGGGAAAAGCAGCCGGCTTCGATCGTGCGCGCGCTCGGCATCGTCAAGCGCGCCGCGGCGGAAGCCAACATGGAGCTGAAGCGGCTCGATCCGGCGATCGGCAAGCCGATCATCGCGGCCGCGCAAGAGGTCATCGACGGCAAGCTCAACGACCATTTCCCGCTGGTGGTCTGGCAGACCGGCTCCGGCACCCAGTCCAACATGAACGCCAACGAGGTGATCTCCAACCGGGCGATCGAGATGCTCGGCGGCGTGATGGGATCGAAGAAGCCGGTGCATCCCAACGACCACGTCAATATGAGCCAGTCGTCGAACGACACCTATCCGACGGCCATGCACATTGCCTGCGCCGAGCGCATCGTGCACGATTTGCTGCCGGCGCTGAAGCACCTGCACAAGGCGCTGGACGCCAAGGCCAAGGCCTTCAATCACATCATCAAGATCGGCCGCACGCACACGCAGGATGCTACTCCCCTCACCCTCGGCCAGGAATTTTCCGGCTATGCGGCGCAGGTCGCCTCCTCGATCAAGCGCATCGAAATGACGCTGCCCGGCCTGCAGGAACTGGCGCAGGGCGGCACCGCCGTCGGCACCGGGCTCAATGCGCCTGTCGGCTTCGCCGAGCGGGTGGCTGATCGCATCGCCGCCATCACCGGCATCGCCTTCGTCACCGCGCCGAACAAGTTCGAGGCGCTTGCCGCCCACGATTCCATGGTGTTCTCGCACGGCGCCATCAACGCGGCCGCCGCCGCGCTGTTCAAGATCGCCAACGACATCCGCTTCCTCGGCTCCGGCCCACGCTCTGGGCTTGGCGAATTGTCGCTGCCGGAGAACGAGCCCGGCTCCTCGATCATGCCCGGCAAGGTCAACCCGACGCAGTGCGAAGCGATGACACAGGTCTGCGTGCAGGTGTTCGGCAACAACGCCGCGGTGACCTTCGCCGGCAGCCAGGGCCATTTCGAACTCAACGTCTACAATCCGCTGATGGCCTACAACTTCCTGCAGTCGGTGCAGCTCCTCGCCGACGCGTCGGTTTCCTTCACCGACAATTGCGTCGTCGGCATCGAGGCCCGCGAGGACAACATCAAGGCGGCGCTCGACCGCTCACTGATGCTGGTGACGGCGCTGGCCCCGACCATCGGCTACGACAACGCCGCCAAGATCGCCA
This sequence comes from Mesorhizobium loti, assembly GCF_013170705.1. Taxonomy (NCBI): domain Bacteria; kingdom Pseudomonadati; phylum Pseudomonadota; class Alphaproteobacteria; order Hyphomicrobiales; family Phyllobacteriaceae; genus Mesorhizobium; species Mesorhizobium loti. Next base: position 5,286,496 of record NZ_CP033334.1, read on the forward strand.
AGACGGCGCACAAGAAGGGCACCACGCTGCGCGAGGAAGCACTGGCCACCGGGCTGGTCAGCGAGGCTGACTACGACCGGCTGGTCCGGCCGGAGGACATGACGCATCCGGGATAAGCTGTTTTCGGCGGGAGAATTTACTCCCGTCGCGGCACCGTTCGACACGAATTTCGCGCTTCTTGCCCGATCACGGAAATGTACAGGCTGTGAACAATGTGTCGCCACATAGGCGGCTTTGGTGAACAGTCTGCATCGTCTATCTCTTGGGTCATTCAACCCATTCGGAGAGCCACCATGTCCATCAACACTTCCGCCGCCGGCGCCGGCACCGCATCCAACGCCTCTACCACGATCCTTGTCGGCCGCGTCCTTTTGTCGATCCTGTTCATCCTTTCCGGCTTTGCCAAGCTGACTGCGATTTCCGCCACCGCGCAGTGGTTCGGCAGCATTGGCCTGCCGTTGCCGACAGCTGCCGCCGTGGGTTCCGGCCTGCTCGAATTCTTTGGCGGCCTCGCCATCCTGGTCGGCTTCCAGACCCGCATCGTGGCGATCGCGCTCGCAATCTTCACGCTCGCCGCGACCGCCGTCGCGCATCTCAACTTCGGCGACCAGATGCAGTTGCTGATGCTGCAGAAGAACCTCGGCCTGACCGGCGGCTTCCTGCTTCTGGCAGTGCTCGGCGCTGGCGCCTATTCGATCGACGCCAAACGCGGCTGAAACCTCCCAAGGGCCTGGCCAAAAGCGGCGCGGAATTTTCCGTGCCGCTTTTTCGTTGTCTGGAATAGGCAGTTCGGTTTCGGCTCTGGCTTCGCAGGCGTAAACTGCGCCGCGACCAGTTTAAGCCCGACCGGGCGCCGGCAAGGGAGGTGGCCATGACCCGCAACGCATTGCTTCTGGTTTCGCGATTGCTGTTTGCCGTGCTGTTCGTACCGTCCGGCTTCCAGGCCCTCGCCAACATTGCCGGCACGACCAGTTATTTCGCCGGCCTCGGCCTGCCGCTGCCGGCGCTTGCCGCCTGGGGCACGGGCCTGTTCGAGCTGATCGCCGGATTGCTGATCCTCGTCGGCTTCCAGACCCGGATCGTGGCGCTGCTGCTGGCGGCCTTCTGCGTCGTTGCCGGCTTCATCGGCCATTACGGCCAGGGTGCCGACGATGCGACGCTCGCCTTCCTGCACCAGCAGATGCTGATGAAGGACATTGCGATCTCGGGCGGCTTCCTGGCGCTGGCCATGGCCGGCGCCGGAGCCTGGTCGGCCGATGGGCGCGCTGCGGTTTAACATCTTTGCTTAAACGCGCCCGAGCTGGTCGACCGCCACTTCCGTCGCGGCTTCGCCGAGCCACCTCTCCCCCGATCGACGGGGTAGAGGAAGGGCACGAGCCTATTGCCGCCAACGCTTCTCCAACGGGACTCCCTTCCTTTCCCTCCGGAGGGGGAAAGGTGGCGCTGCAAAGCAGCGACCGATTGGGGGAAGCCGATCCACAATCGCGAGGCCCAAGACGACTGATCACCACCGGCAGTCCAATACCCGCTTGAATCAGGTAAGACACGGTCTGCTATCAGGCCGTGTTCATTTCACCGAAACGCTTGGCCCGCCTTCCACCGCCAGCACCAGCCTGCGGTTGGTGATCCGCGCCAGCTGCGCCAGCCGGCCGGCCGGCCGCTCGCCGTAGAGGTCGGAGAGCGAGGCCGGCAACACCAGCGCCAGCACACCATTGGCGCGCTGCTCCCATTTCAGCCTGGGCATGATGCCGGGCATCGAGGCGGTCAGCAGATAGACGACACGCATCATCGCCGCCAGCACCCGGGCACGCTCGAGGTAGCGCGGCGTCGCCAGCGCCTTGATTTCCGGCGCGATGGATTCGTTGAAGATGCCGTCGTGACGATAGGCGTTGGCCAGCGCCAGGAAGGCACGGCCCGGATGGTCGACGCCGAAGAAAGAGGCATGGGCAATGATGTTGAGCGATTGCCTGCCGCGATACTCGGGATGCGCGCGCCAGCCGATGTCGGCCAGCAGTGCGGCGGCATGGCGGTAGCGCGCCTCGTCCTCGGTCTCGTCGATACCGAAGGCGGCGAAGGATTTGGCCGTCCAGTCGACCAGTTCATGCGCATGGGTGAAAGAGCGCGAACGCAACCGGGCAAGCTCCTCGGACGCCGAAATCAACGGATCCGCCCTCTGCTCCGCCTCGTCGAGCAACGAATAGAGGAAGCCTTCGCGCACACCGAGCGCCGAGACGATGATCTTCGACGGCTGCATCGCCGCCATGATCTCCTGCAGCACGATGGCGCCGTAGGGCAGCAGCGAACGGCGATTCTTCGAGACGCCTTCGATGCCCTTGACCTTCTCGATCTCGGCCTTGCCCACCTGCTTGAGAAAGTTCGCCGCACTGTCGGCCGATATCTCGTAGTGGTGCATGACGCCGAGCGGGTAGTTGGTCATCTCCATGTGCAGCCGGGCGAGGTTTCGCCAGGTGCCGCCGACGGCGTAGAAGGGCCTGCCCTGCCCGCCCTTCAACAGCTTGGCCCGCGCAAGCTCTTCGCGCGCGATCTTCTGCGCCTGGGTGAGCGAGTTCTTCGCCATGTCCTGCAGGCGCAGGCCACCGAGCGGCAGCGTTATGCCGTCACCGATCGCCTCGCCACTGACGTCGACCAGTTCGAGGCTGCCGCCGCCCAGATCGCCGGCGATGCCATTGGCCGGATGGAAGCCGGAAATAACGCCGAGCGCCGAATAGTAGGCTTCCTGGCGCCCGCTGATCACCCGGATCTCGGTCTTGAGTACGTCCTCGGCCCGATGGATGAAATCGGGACCATTGATTGCCTCGCGCGCGGCGGCGGTGGCCAAGACATACATATGCTCGGCGCCGGCCTGATCGGACAGCGCGCGAAAGCGGCGAAACTCTTCCATCGAGCGCGTCACCGCCTCGGGGTCGAGTTTGCCGGTCGAAACGATGCCGCGGCCAAGACCGGCCAGCATCTTTTCGTTGAACAGCATGGTCGGCGAGCGCGCCAGCCCTTCATAGACAACGAGGCGGATCGAATTCGACCCGATGTCGATGATGGACAGCGGTCGGCGGTCCTGCAGCCGGCCCTGGGAATCAGACAGCATCAGGTGGACGCTGCGGCGTTCTTCTTGCGGCGCTTGAACTGCGCAATGCGTTTGGGCGCATGCGACTTCAGCGCGTCACCCCGTCCGGACAGGCTCGGATTGGTCATGAAATATTCCTGCGCGTTGAACGGTTCCTCGCCCTCCTCCAGCACCACGCGCCGGGAGGTTCCATCAGCCAATACGTCGAAACTTTGCTGATTGTCCATGATGTTGCCCAGCATGATCTGGCCGAGTACCTGTTCATGCACAGTTGGATTGGTGATCGGCACCATGGTCTCGACGCGACGGTCGAGGTTGCGCGGCATGAGGTCGGCCGAGGAGATGTAGACGATCGCCTCGTCCGACGGCAGGCCATGGCCGTTGCCGAAGCAATAGATACGGCTGTGCTCCAGGAAGCGGCCGACGATCGATTTGACCCTGATGTTTTCGGACAGGCCAGGCACCTGCGGCCGCAGGCAGCAGATGCCGCGCACGACGAGGTCGATCTCGACACCGGCGCGGCTGGCATCATAGAGGGCGTCGATGATGATCGGGTCGACAAGGGCGTTCATCTTCATCCAGATGCGCGCCGGCCTTGCTTCCAGAGCATGGGCGACTTCGTCGGAAATGTGCTGCAGGATGCGGTTCCGCAGCGTGAACGGCGAGATCGCCAGCCGCATTTCGGCGGTCGGTTCGGCATAGCCGGTGATGAAATTGAACAGCTGCGCGACGTCGCGCGCAATCGTCGGGTCCGTGGTGAAAAAGGACAGGTCGGTGTAGATGCGCGCGGTGACCGGATGGTAGTTTCCGGTGCCAAGATGCACGTAATTGCGCAGCTTGCCATCCTCGCGCCGAACCACCAGCGACATCTTGGCATGCGTCTTCAGCTCGAGGAAACCGAACACGACCTGCACGCCGGCGCGCTCCAAGTCGCGCGCCCAGCGGATGTTGGCTTCCTCGTCGAAGCGCGCCTTGAGCTCGACCAGTGCGGTCACCGACTTGCCGGCCTCCGCCGCGTCGACCAGCGCGCGCACGATCGGGCTGTCATTGGAGGTGCGGTAAAGCGTCTGCTTGATCGCCACCACTTCGGGATCGGCCATTGCCTGGCGCAGGAACTGCACCACCACGTCGAAGGATTCGTAGGGGTGGTGGACGATGATGTCCTTCTCGCGGATGGCGGCAAAGCAATCGCCGCCATGCTCGCGGATGCGCTCGGGAAAGCGCGGATTGTAGGGCGTGAATTTGAGGTCGTCGCGTGGAACGGCGACGATCTCCGAGATCTGGCTGAGCGCCAGCGGCCCGGTCAGGACGCTGATGCGGCTCGATGAGACGCCGAGTTCGCTGGCCACGAAATCGCGCAATTCGCCAGGCATCAGCCTGTCGAACTCGATGCGGATCACCGACCCGCGACGACGGCGCTTCAGCGCCGTCTCGAACAGGCGCACCAGATCTTCCGATTCTTCCTCGACCTCGATATCGCTGTCGCGGATGATGCGGAACGTGCCTGAACCCTTGACCTCGTAGCCGGGGAACAGCTTGCCGATATAGAGGCCGACCGCCTCCTCCAGCGGGATGAAGCGGACATGGTGCTTGCGATCCGGAAGACGGATGAAGCGCTTCAGCGCCACTGGCAGGCGCAGGAGCGCGCTCATCTCCTCGCCGTTCTTGCGATGGCGGAGCTGCAGCGCCATCGAGAAGCCGAGATTGGGAATGAACGGGAACGGGTGCGCCGGGTCGATCGACAGCGGGGTGAGCACCGGAAACACCTGGTCTTGGAAATGCTCTTCCAACCAGACCTTCTCGTCCTTGGTCAGAGCGTCGCGGGTGATCGTCTCGATGCCTTCCTTGTTGAGCAGCACAGTCAGCGCCGAAAGGCTCTTCTGCTGGTCTTCCTGCAGCCGTTCGACCTCGCGCAGCAGCTGTTCGAGCTGCTGTTCGGGAGTGCGGCCATCAGGGCTCTTCAGCACGATGCCCTCGCGGACCTGGCCGGCGAGGCCGGCGACCCGCACCATGAAGAATTCGTCGAGATTGGCAGCCGAGATCGACAGGAAACGAACGCGCTCCAGTAGCGGATGATGGGTGTTCAGCGATTCCTCGAGCACGCGGCGATTGAACTGCAGCCAGGAAAACTCGCGATTGACGAAACGATCGGGATTGCCGCCTTCCGGGCTCGCCGCTTCGACATTGATGAATTCGCTCTGCACCGGCTTCAGTTCGTTCATGGTTCCTGCTCTTTCCACCGCTCAGCCGGTTAACCGGCTTAACTTATCCTCTGACAGGCTTTTGCGACAGTTTCATTTCATCGATCTTGCAAAGAGACCTGTTATGATCCAGATGCATGCGAGACTGCGTTAAGGAGACGACGATGGCAGGCGGTTCCATTCCCCATTTCCAGAACGATGCGGGCCATCCGGCGATCGACATCGGCGTCAGGGAATTCATGTGCACGGGCGCCAACCCGCCTTTCGATCACCCGCATGTGTTTCTCGACATGGGCGACGACAATGAGAAGGTCTGCCCCTATTGTTCGACGCTCTACCGCTATTCGCCGAAGCTGAAGGCGACGGAAACGCTGCCTGCCGGCTGCCTCTACATCGACCAGGCCGCCTGATTCCTTCGCGACGGACCTGATGGAGGACCCGCGCTCCCGGCAAATCGTCATCGCCGGAGCGGGCGTCGCCGGGCTGACCTCGGCCCTTGCTTTTGCCAGACGCGGCTACCTCGTGCGGGTGTTCGAGCAGGCGCCACGCCTGGAAGCCGTAGGCGCCGGCCTGCAGCTTTCCCCCAACGCGACAAGCATCCTGCGTGACCTCGGCGTACTCGACCGGCTGTTGCCGGCGGCGGTGCGGCCGGAGGCCGTGGTGCTGAAGGATGCAAGGACGTTGCGCGCATTGGCGCATGTGCCGTTGGGGCAGTCGGGAGAAGACCATTGGGGCGCTCCCTATCTCGTCGCGCACCGGGCCGACCTGCAGAGCGCGCTGATGGCGCGTGTTGCCGAGATGCCTGATATCCATCTCACCCTCGGGGCGCGCGTCCAAGGAATTGCGACTGGCAGCCATGGTGTCACGGCGACCGTCGAAATCGGCGGCAAGACGGCGGAGGAACAGGGCTCCTTGCTGATCGGCGCCGATGGCGTCTGGTCGGCGGTGCGCGGGCTTGTCGATGCAAAAAGGATGGCATCGCCAGGAACCCGTTTTTCGGGAGAGTTGGCCTGGCGCACCACCGTCGCGGCCGACAGCAGCGCCGGGCAGGCCTTCGCCGCGATCGGCGCAGCCGATTGCGTCACGACTTTCCTGCATCCGGGTTTCCACATGGTCGCCTATCCGGTCAGCAAGGGCGACGCATTCAACCTCGTCGCCTTCACCAAGGGCGAGCGCATTGCCGAGGGCTGGTCCGGCCATGCCGATCTCGGCATCCTCGCCGCCGCCATGCGCGGCACCGCGCCAGGACTCGTGAAGCTGGTGGAAATGGCTGGCCCATGGCTGACCTGGCCGCTGCATACCGTCGAACGGAAACAGCCCTGGACAACGCCGGCCGGCATTGCGCTGATCGGCGATGCCGCGCATGCGATGACGCCATTCGCGGCACAGGGCGCGGCGATGGCGATCGAGGATGCCGCGACGCTTGCCACTCTGGTCGCCGACTTCCCCGCCGATCCGCGACAGGGCCTCAGCATCTGGGAGAATCTGCGGCGGCCGCGCGTGGAGAAGGTGCTTAGGCGCGGCGCCCTCAACCGGCTTGCCTGGCATGCCCGGGGCCCGGTGGCGCTGGCCCGCAACCTGGTGCTGGCGACGCGGCCGGCGGAGAAGCTCGCAACCGATCTCGACTGGCTTTATGGCTGGGAGGAACCGAAGGTCGTCAGGCGGTAGGACGTCGAGACAAGTCGGCCCGATAGGTTGGCCCGATAGGTTGGCGGGGACCGCGGCCCTCTCTGTCCTGCCGGATTTCTCCTCCACCTGTGAGGAAATTGGCGGCTTTGGCGTCGGCGTCCATCTTGGAAACGTTGACGGATCTCAGTTATACAACCGCATCGACCACCCCAGCGACACCGGCAACGGGTTCCACCAGCCGGTCCGCAGGCCGGCGGTACGCAGCGCCGCAGCGGTCCAGGTGTTGCAGCCGACCAGCGCGTTGAAATGGCCGTTGGCTTCGAAAAAGCCGTCGAATCTTGAATAAGCGGCGTTCGGGACATGGATCGGACCGTTCGGTCCCTGCTGAAAACTGGCCTGGATGAAGTCGAGCAACGCCGCGAACCGCATCCCGTCAATGTCGAAGCCCGCGACATCCGGATGCGGTTCGGCGATGGCGCCGGCGACATCGACGTGCATCACCGAGGCATCGAGGGTCAGCGCCTTCATCACCGGACCGGCTTTGAGTTCGGACCAGGTCGGTGTTTCCAGATAGAAGGCGCGGCCACCCCAGCCGAAAACGATGTAGCGCACCTCCGGACTATCGGCCGGGATGCCGGCTTCGACCAGAAAATGAAAGCGCTGGCGCACGGCATCGTCCACCGGGATGGCAATGTCGGTATGGATCGGGTTCTTCAGCACCAATATGTGCCGCATGCCCTCGCCCGCGGACGCCGCCGGCCAGAGCGGACGCGGCACCAGCGTGCCGAGGGCCGCTGCAAGCACGATCACGGCAAGCGACATGGAAAGGAAACGCAGGACGCTTCTCATCGATGACGCCCGCCGGTTTGTCGCCACTCGCATCAGCCGATCCATAAGAAAAGAGCCCGGCCGCAATGCGGCCGGGCTCTTGCGCTCGGTTTGGGACCGGTCAGTGCAGGATCTGCGACAGGAACAGCTTCGTGCGCTCATGGCGCGGATGGTCGAAGAATTCGGCCGGCGTGTTCTGCTCGACGATCTGGCCCTGATCCATGAAGATCACCCGGTTGGCGACCTTGCGGGCAAAACCCATTTCGTGCGTGACACACAGCATGGTCATGCCTTCCTCGGCGAGCCCCACCATGGTCTCCAGAACCTCCTTGATCATTTCCGGGTCGAGCGCCGAGGTCGGCTCGTCGAACAGCATGATGCGCGGGTTCATGCACAGCGAGCGCGCGATCGCCACGCGCTGCTGCTGGCCGCCCGACAACTGGCCGGGGTATTTGTTGGCCTGCTCCGGAATTTTCACGCGCTTGAGGAAATGCATGGCGATTTCCTCGGCCTGCTTCTTGGGCGTCTTGCGCACCCAGATCGGCGCCAGCGTGCAGTTTTCCAGGATGGTCAGATGCGGGAACAGGTTGAAGTGCTGGAACACCATGCCGACCTCGCGACGCACCTCGTCGATCTTCTTCAGATCGTTGGTGAGCTCCTTGCCATCGACGATGATCTTGCCCTTCTGGTGCTCCTCCAGCCGGTTGATGCAGCGGATCATGGTCGACTTGCCGGAGCCCGAGGGCCCGCAGATGACGATGCGCTCGCCGCGCATCACCTTCAAATTGATGTCCTTCAGCACATGGAATTCGCCATACCATTTGTGCATGGCGATGATGTCGATGGCGACATCGGTGGTTGAGATGTGCATCTTGGCGGCGTTGACCTTGATCTCTTCCGCGCTGACGGCATTTTCGGTGGCCATTGACAGGGTCCCCTTGGTCTTTCGTTTAGCGTTTGTGGCCGGTGTCGAGCCGGCGTTCGGTGTACATTGAATAGCGCGACATGCCGAAGCAGAACAGCCAGAAGACGAAGGCGGCGAACACCAGGCCGGACCGGGCCGTTTGCGGCGTCGCCCAGTTGGCGTCCGAGAAGTTCTGCTTGACGACACCGAGCAGGTCGAACATCGAGATGATCAGCACCAGGCTGGTGTCCTTGAACATGCCGATGAAGGTGTTGACTATGCCGGGAATGACCAGCTTCAGCGCCTGCGGCAGCACGATCAGCCCCATCTTCTGCCAATAGCCGAGTCCGAGGGAATCGGCGCCTTCATACTGGCCTTTGGGAATCGCCTGCAGGCCGCCACGCACGACTTCGGCCATATAGGCGGCGGCGAACAGCGACACGCCGATCAGCGCCCGGAGGAACTTGTCGAAGGTGACGCCAGCCGGCAGGAACAGCGGCAGCATGACGCTGACGAAGAACAGCACGGTGATCAGCGGAATGCCGCGCACCGTTTCGATGAAGATCACGCACAAAGTCTTGATGATCGGCATTTTCGAACGCCTGCCGAGCGCCAGCACCGTGCCCAGCGGCAGCGACACGGCAATGCCGACGAAGGACAGGCTGAGCGTGACCAGCAGGCCGCCCCACCGCGAGGTCTCGACATGCGGCAGGCCGAACACGCCGCCGATCAGCAGGAAAAAGGAGACGATCGGGAGCACCAGGAAAAGCAGGATGGCGTTCAGCCCCTTGCGGGGGACACGCGGGATCAGCATCGGCACCAGCAGCGCCACGAACAGGATGGCAACCAGGATCGGCCGCCAGCGCTCCTCGATCGGATAGGTGCCGAACATGAACTGGCCGAACTTGGCATTGACGAAAGCCCAGCAGGCGCCGGTCCAGCCATCCGGCTGAATGCCGCCTTGTGCAACGGTCGCACAGACAGTGCGGTCCGGCCCTGTCCACTGCGCGTTGAGGAACGCCCAGTTGATGACCTGCGGCAGGATCCAGGCGACGATGACGATGCCAAGGATGGTGAGGATGGTGTCGCCAACCGTTCCGACCAGGTTCTTGCGCACCCAGGCTATCGGGCCGCGGACGCTTGTGGGCGCGGGCTGCGCCAGGGCCATTTCGGTGCGCACCCAGGACATATCGTGTTCCTGCATGGCTCTACCTTTCCACCAGCGCCATTCTGGCGTTGACCACGTTCATCACGGCCGAGGTCACCAGGCTGAGGATGAGATAGGCGATCATCATGATCAGCACGCCTTCGACCGCCTGCCCGGTCTGGTTCAGAACCGTGCCGGCCGTCGCCGTCAGGTCCGGATAGCCGATGGCGATCGCCAGCGACGAGTTCTTGGTCAGGTTGAGATACTGGCTGGTCAGCGGCGGGATGACGATGCGCATGGCCTGCGGCACCACAACCAGCCGCAGGATGGAGCCGGATCGTAGCCCCAGGGCCGCCGCCGCCTCGGTCTGGCCCTTGCTGACACCCCTGATGCCGGCGCGCACGATTTCGGCGATGAAGGCCGCCGTGTAGCAGGACAGCGCCAGATAGAGCGAGAGGAACTCCGGCTTGACCTGGAAGCCGCCGGTCAGGTTGAAGGTGGATTGTTTCGGAAGATCAAAGCTCAGCGGAAAACCGCTCAGAATGTAGGCGAGCAGCGGCAGGCCGACGATCAGCGCCACGGAAGTCCACAACACCGGAAATTGCTGGCCTGTCGCCATCTGCCGCTGACGCGCCCTGCGGGCGACGAACCACGCCATGGCTATGCCGACAAGCAGAGCGACGAAGATCAACCAGGAGCCCTCGCCCCACACCGCGCGGGGAAAATAGAAGCCACGCTGGTTGAGGAAGGAGCCGAAGGGCAGATGATAGCTGTCACGCGGCGCCGGCAGCACCGCCAGCACGCCGGAATACCAGAAGAAGATGACCAGCAGCGGCGGGATGTTGCGGAAGATCTCGACATAGACCGTGCAGATCTTCTGGATCAGCCAGTTCTGCGACAAGCGGCCGATGCCGATGACGAAGCCGATGATCGTGGCGGTTATGATGCCCGCAACGGCGACGATGATGGTGTTGATCAGGCCGACGAGGATGGCGCGGCCGTAGGTCGAATCCGACGTATAGGCGATCGGCGTATCCGAGATGTCGAACCCGGCGCGTCCCCTGAGGAAGCCGAAGCCGGAGGCGATGTGCAGACGCTGCAGATTGTCGATGACGTTCTGCACGATCCACCAGACAGAGCCAAACAGGACGATGACGACCAACGTCTGGAAGAAGAGGCCGCGGACTTTCGGATCATTGATGAAGGAAGCCCGGCTGGGCTCTTCGCGAAGAACTTCCTGCGATGCCATGTGACCGTCCCCTGGAAAGAGAAACCGGAAGGCAGAGTATCTGCCTTCCGGATCACATTTCGGTCAGCGGATCGGCGGAGCGTATTGCAGGCCGCCCTTGGTCCACAGCGCGTTGATGCCGCGCGCGATCTTGAGCGGGCTGCCCGAGCCGACATTGCGATCGAACATTTCGCCGTAATTGCCAACGGCCTTGACGATGTTGACGACCCAGTCGTTGGAGACGCCGAGATCGGTGCCGATCTTGGTGTCGGCCTCCTGGCCGAGCACGCGCTTGATCTCCGGGCTGGCCGAATTCTTCATCTCGTCGACATTGGCCTTGGTGATGCCGAGTTCCTCGGCGTCGAGCAGCGCGAAGTAGGTCCACTTGACGATATGATACCACTGGTCGTCACCCTGGCGCACGGCCGGGCCGAGCGGCTCCTTGGAGATGATCTCGGGCAGGACGACGTGATCGGCCGGCGAGCCGAGTGTCAGGCGGATGCCGTAAAGGCCCGACTGGTCGGTGGTGTAGACGTCGCAGCGGCCGGCGTCATAGGCGGCATTGACCTCTTCGAGCTTCTCGAAGACGACCGGATTGTACTCCATCTTGTTCGCCTTGAAGTAGTCGGCGAGGTTGAGTTCGGTGGTGGTGCCGCTCTGCACGCAGACGGCGGCGCCCGAGAGCTGGAGAGCCGAATTGACGCCCGGCAGCTTCTTGGCGTTGATCATGAAGCCCTGGCCGTCATAGTAGGTGGTGCCGACGAAATTCAGGCCGAGCGCGGTGTCGCGGTTAATGGTCCAGGTGGTGTTGCGCGAAAGGATGTCGACCTCGCCGGACTGCAGCGCGGTGAAGCGTTCCTTGGCGCTGAGCGGCGTGAACTTGACCTTGGTGCCGTCACCGAAGACGGCCGCCGCGACAGCGCGGCAGAAATCCGCATCTATGCCCTGCCAGTCGCCCTTGTCATCCGGCGCCGAGAAGCCGGCCAGACCGGTCGAGACGCCGCACTGGATGAAGCCCTTCGCCTTGACGGTGTCGAGCGTCGTGGCCGACGCGGCCGACGCCATCAATCCAAGCGTAGCGGCGCCAAGAATGCCGATAGCAATATGTTTCATGACCCACAGACCCTTTTCTCTGTTTTTCAGGCAAACCCTGATCTTTTTTCCCGTGTGAACGCAGCTCCCATCCCGGCCCATTCCCGGAACCCCGCATCGTAACCGACGCGCCGCCTCCCATTCACGAATGGCATCGAAGGCGATAATTCCTGTGAGGTCAAGGAAAATGACCGAATCCGAACCTGTTTGAAAATCGATTGCCTGAAATGCCCGAACCCCAGACAAACGCGGTCGAGATCCAGGCCGTGACCTCATAAATCCGCCAAGCGGACTGCATGCAAGATACTCTGTGACCCGATAGCCAACTTATTATTACTGCACAGCAGCGCATCAACGCTGCGCCAACAGCCGACATTTCTTGATCAGCCGGCGCTCAAGCGCACGATTTTGCCGATGGCATGGTGCATGCTCGACATGGTCCCGATCTCGTGAGCGATCCGGCCCGCAGCGGCTCGAATTCCAGAATCGGCGAGTACTCTCCCTATTGCCGCGCGCAGCGATGTCGTATCGGGGTTCGGCAGCGCGATGCTTGCGGCGGTCCGGCGGGCACATGACGGAAGACGGCCTCCGCGAAAGAAATTGGCATATCAGAAGTCGGTTTCCTGGCGAACGCCATGCTGTTGCACGGCCCATGCGGCCGCACTATGGCTAGCGGCTTACCAGAAGAGGCAGGACGAATGGCAAGAGACGGCAACGAGCAGGGTTCCGGCACGGTAGGGATCAACACGCGGCTTGCCCATTCGGGCAACAACCCGCACGACTATTTCGGTTTCGTCAATCCGCCGGTCGTGCATGCCTCGACTGTGCTGTTTCGCAATGCCGCCGCGATGGCGAGCCGCAGCCAGAAATACACTTACGGCACGCGCGGCACGCCGACGACGGACGCACTTGCCCAGGCCATCGACGCGCTGGAGGGATCCGCCGGCACGATCGTGGTGCCGTCGGGCCTTGCGGCGGTGACCATTCCGCTGCTCGCCTTCGTATCGGCCGGCGATCATCTGCTGATCGTCGACAGCGTCTACCATCCGACCCGCAATTTCGCCGACACCATGCTGAAGCGGCTCGGCGTTGAGGTGGAGTATTATGATTCGCGTATCGGCGCCGGCATCGCCGCCTTGATCAAGCCCAACACCAGGGTGGTGTTCACGGAATCGCCGGCGTCCAACACATTCGAGGTGCAGGACATCCCGGCGATCGCCAAGGCGGCGCATGCGGCCGGCGCCATCGTGATGATGGACAACACCTGGGCGACGCCGCTCTATTTCCGGCCGCTCGACCATGGCGTCGACATCTCCATTCATGCCGCGACCAAGTATCCGGCCGGCCATTCCGACGTGCTGCTCGGCACGGTGTCGGCCAATGAAAGCCACTGGAAACAGCTCTATGAGAGCTTCTGCACGCTTGGCTGCTGCGCAGGCCCCGACGATGTCTACCAAGTGCTGCGCGGCCTGCGTACCATGGGCGTGCGCCTGGAGCATCATCAACGCAGCGCACTCGCCATCGCGTCGTGGCTCGAAGGCCAGAAGGGCGTGGCGCGCGTACTTCACCCTGCCCTTCCCAGCCACCCGGACCACGATTTGTGGAAGCGTGACTTTTGCGGTTCGAGCGGCATCTTTTCCATCGTGCTTGCCGGAGGCGGCCAGAAGGAGCAGCACGCTTTCCTCGACGCGCTGCGGATCTTCGGGCTCGGCTATTCCTGGGGCGGCTACGAGAGCCTTGCGGTGCCGGTCTGGCTTGGCGACCGCGTCGTTGTACAAGCTCCTTATGAAGGCCCGTTGATCCGCCTGCAGATCGGCCTCGAGGATGTCGACGACCTGAAAGCCGACATTTTGCGTGGCCTAGCCGCAGCCGCGGGCTGACCGGTGCGCGCGAGCTGACCGCCGCACAGAGTCAGCAAACGGCCGCAAGGCCTTGGCGCTGATGACAAAGCGCGAGCCGCTCGCGGCATCCCATTGCCGCGCGGCGCGCAATATTATTCTCCCGGGCCGCGATTTTCCGGATTTGTTTGACTTTCAAATCCGCGGATTCGGCCGCATTGCGTGCTGCACGGCATCGCCGACCATTCCATTTGTCACAAAGCTTGCCATGGCCTTTCGTCTTTTTGTCCCCATCCTTGCCGGCGCGACGCTGCGCGAACGCATCCTGGCGTGTATCGGCGCCACGATCGGCATTGCGCTGACCGGCGTGATCAGCGGGCTGGCGATGGGTGGCGGCCCGCACGTGGCCCTGCTGGTGGCGCCTATGGGCGCCTCCGCCGTGCTTCTCTTCGCCGTGCCCGCGAGCCCGTTGGCGCAGCCCTGGTCGATCATCGGCGGCAATTCCATATCGGCGCTGGTGGGTGTGACCGTGGCGCATTTCGTCCATGATCCGGTCATTGCCTCGGGCCTCGCCGTGGCTTTCGCCATCGCGGCGATGTCGTTCACGCGCTGCCTGCACCCGCCAGGCGGCGCGGCGGCGCTGACCGCCGTCCTCGGCGGGCCTGCCGTTGTCAGCGCGGGCTTCCTGTTCCCTTTCGTGCCGGTGGCCTTGAATTCGATCATCCTGGTCACGCTCGGCTTCCTCTTCCACAGGCTGGCGCGGCGCAACTATCCGCATGTCGCCGCACCCGCTGCCAACAGCCATGGGACAGCCGATCCGCCGGCGCGGCAGCGCGTCGGCTTCCGGCCCGAGGATATCGACGCGGCGCTGACCACGCTCGACGAGACCTTCGACATCGACCGCAACGACCTCGAACGGCTCTTGAGGCAAGTCGAGCTGCAGGCCATGGTGCGCTCGCACAGGACGTTGCTGTGCGAGGACATCATGTCCCGCGACGTGGTGTCAGTGCCTGAGCAAGCCACCATCGAGGAGGCACGCCAGCAACTGCTCGATCACAATATCCGAACCCTGCCGGTGGTCGACGCGGACGCCCGTCTGGTGGGCGCGGTTGGCTTGCGTGAACTGACGAGGGCCAGCGACATGGTGAAGGGCGTCATGTCGAAGGCCGGCACCGCCTCGCCCGACACGCCGGCGATGGGCCTGCTGCCGGTGCTGACCGACGGGCGCAGCCACGCCGTGGTCATCGTCGACCGCGAACGGCGCATTCTCGGCCTTATCACCCAGACCGATCTTCTGGCGGCGGCCGCGCGCGTTCAGGCCGCAGACAAGGGATTGGCGGCGGCTTAGAATAGCAAAGACAGGTTGCCGAAATTCGGGAACCTTTTTCCGGCGGGCGCATCCAACGTGCAGTCATGCGTCTGTTCGGGGAGATCCGGTCGCGATGAGCAAGCTCACAATGCCCGCCAAAATGCCGGAGGCGGCTGAAGGCCCTTCCGGCGACGTGCTGCTCGTGCAGCGCGCGCTCGCACGCGAAGCTGGCGCTTTTCGCGCTATCATCAAGAAACATAACCAGTTGCTCTATCGGATCGCTCGCGGCGTGGTTCGCAACGACGCGGAGGCCGAGGACATCGTGCAGGAGGCCTATATGCGCGCCTTCGCCAGCCTCGGCTCCTTTCGCGGCGACTCCTCGCTCGCCACCTGGCTGTCGCGCATCGTCATCAACGAAGCGCTCGGCCGGCTGCGCAAGAGGCGGCACACCGTGGCGATGCCCGAGAACCCGGAAGCCCAGATCATCCGCTTTCCCCTCAATCCCAGCGACGATCCGGAGCGGACCATGGCGCAGCGGCAGATTCTCGCACTTGTCGAACGGGCGACCGACAGCCTGCCCGACATCTACCGTATGGTCTTCGTGGCCCGTGTCATAGAGGGCCTGAGCATGGAGGAAACCGCCGATCTGCTTGGTGTGCGGCCAGAGACCGTCAAGACAAGGTTGCACCGTGCGCGCGCCCTGTTGCGCAAGGCGCTGGACGACGAGATCGGCCCGGTGCTGCTCGACGCCTTCCCCTTCGCCGGCCGCCGCTGCGAGCGGCTGACCCAGTCGGTGATGAGACGCCTGGGCTTCGAATGATCCTGCTCTGATCTTGCGGGAACGTTTCTGCCGGCCGCGCATCCAATCAGCGTCAACTGAAAAAATCGAGCCCGGCGCCTCCGCGCGGCCGGGCGAAGGAGAATGCCATGCTCACCAGATATACCGCGGCCCTTGCCGCCCTGCTTCTCGTCAGCGCTGCCCCGTTCGCGCAAGCCGCCGACAAGCCGACCGACCCGCAGATCGCCCACATCGCCTATACAGCCGGCGTCCTCGACATCGAGGCGGCCAAGCAGGCGATCAAGACATCGAAGAACAAGGAGGTCGTCGCCTTCGCCAAGGATATGGAGCGCGACCACGAGGCGGTGAACAAGCAGGCGCTCGACCTGGTCAAGAAGCTCAAGGTGAAGCCCGAGGACAACGCCACCAGCCAGGCGCTGAGCAAGGCGGCGGAGGCCGAACGCGCCAAGCTCGCCAAGCTGACGGGCGCAGAATTCGACAAGGCCTATATCGAGAATGAGGTGGCCTATCACAAGCAGGTCAACGGCGCGCTCGAAACCCTTCTCATACCCTCGGCCAGCAATGCCGAGCTGAAGAGCCTGCTCGAGACCGGCCTCAAGATCTTCCAGGGGCATGAGCAGCACGCCGAACATGTCGCCGGCATGCTGAAATGAAAGCGGGCGCATTGATCCATCCGTCGTGGCTGGCCGCCGCCGCCCTGGCTCTGGTGCTTACAGCAGCGCCGGCGGCGGCCGCGACCATAGAGATCACCATCGACAAACTCGTCTTCACGCCAGCGACCATCGAGGCGAAGGTCGGCGACACGATCGAGTGGGTGAACAAGGACGTGATTGCCCATACGGCCACCGTGAAGGGCGGCTGGGAGGTGATGATCCCGCCGAAGAAGTCGGCGAGCCTGACGTTGAAGGCGGCGGGCGCGGCCGACTATTTCTGCCGCTTCCACCCCAACATGAGGGGTCATCTGAACGTGGCGCCCTGATCAACGGCCCTGTCGAGTTGCAGCGAGGCGCGTCTGGCCTCGTCAGGCCGGGCAACATGCGTCCACGAGCCATCGCGGCTTGCCTTACGCCGCTCGATCCAGGCATCGAGCGCTTGGCGCAAATCAACGGTCGGAGCCATGCGGGCGAACTGCTCGGCTTCGACCAATAGGCCCTCGGCGATGCTTTGGTTGAGCCCGCGCGCCACGGCTGTGAGAATGCTCGCGACCGCAAGTCCTGAGTGCCGAAGGATACGCCCGGCCAAATCAAAAGCTGCCGGCATCAGGTCGCCATGCGGCACGACTTGATTGACGAGACCAAGTTCGAGCGCCCGCGGCGGCGGAAACCAGTCGCCCGTCAACAGCAATTCGAGCGCCCGCTTGCGCCCGGCGAGCCTCGGCAGGCGCTGCGTACCGCCGAAGGTCGGCGGCATTGCGAGGTTGATTTCCGGCTTGGCGAACAGGGCGCGGTCGCTGGCGATCGCCAGCGGCACGGCCTCCGTGATCTCGCAGCCGCCGCCGAAGGCAATGCCGTTGACGGCGGCGATGATGGGCTTGCGGAAGGCTTCGAGCCGTGCCGTCAGCCGCTGGCCGCGCATGACGAAGTCGCGCATGGCTGTGTCGGTACCATCGGCCACGCTGCCCGAGAACTCCTGGATGTCGCCGCCGGCCGAGAAGGCCCGATCTCCCGCGCCGGTCAGAATGATCGCGCGAATGCCGTCGTCGACTTCAACGTCATCGAGGATAGCAAGCAGGCGATCAATCAGGGCATAGTTCAGCGCATTGAGCTTTTCGGGGCGGTTGAGGGTAAGGACGGTGACCCCGTCGTGGGTCTCGTTCAGGACTAGATCGGCCATTGTTCTTCCTTTCCAGATACAGCGGAAAGGGATCATGCTTTTGATTGCGTGTATATTCACTAGTCGGTATACATGCTTCATGCCTGAAGCCGCCAGTCCGACCCGCAAACGCATCGTCGATGCCGCGACGAAGCTATTTTACGCCGAGGGAATCGGTCGCGTCAGCGTCGATGCCGTTGCCGAAAAGGCAGGCCTCACCAAGCGTACGCTTTACTACCACTTCAAGAGCAAGGACGACCTGATCGCCGCCTATCTCGACGGTCGCGACCAGCCCAATCTGCGGCAGATGGCCAGCTGGTTCGATGCCGCGGAGGGCGGCGCGGACCGCAAGGTCGAAGCGATCTTCACCAACCTTGCGCGGGTCGCGCACCATCCAAAATGGAAAGGATGCGGCTTTCTGCGCACGGCCGCCGAACTCGCCTCGATGCCCGGTCATCCGGCGGTCAAGGTCGGGTCGCGTCACAAGTCAAATTTTGAGACATGGCTCGCTGGCGCATTGTCCGACCATGGCATCGAGGACCCACAGGTCGTGGCGCGCGAGATCGTGCTTTTGATCGACGGCTCGTTTTCGATCATGCTGGTCCACCGCAATCCTGATTACATCGAGGCGGCAGGCCGGGCCGCGGCCACGCTGGCCAGGGCACGAATTCCGGGCAGCCCTGCCTAGAATCCGAACGCCAGCCACGCCGTGCCGACCACGAGCGTGATCAGCGTCAGCGGCAAGCCGACCTTGAAGAAGGCGCCGAAAGACAAGGGTGAGCCGGCAGCCTTGGACTGCTCGGCGACGATTAGGTTGGCGACCGAGCCGAGCAGCGTGAAATTACCGGCCAGCGTCGAGCTCATCGCCACCACCAGCCAGGCGCGTTCGGGGTTTTCCAACCCAGGTATGAACGGCCGCAAAGCCAGAACGGCCGGCACATTGCTCATGATGTTGGACAGCACCGCGGTGAACCCGGACAAACGCCAGACATCATCCAGGCCGAGATTCTTGGCAGAGGCGATGAGATCAGGCGTCAGCAGCGTCCTTTCGGCGCCTGCGACCACCACGAACAGACCCGCGAACATGAACAGCAGCGGTCCGTCGATCTCGCGGTAAATACGCGCGGGCTTGATGGCGCGGGTGAGCAGGAGGATGGCGCCGCCGATCAATGCCGCCTTGGCGACAGGAACGCCGGCGAAGAAGGCGACGGCCAATCCGACGCAGACGATCACCGCCTTCAACACCTGCCCGCGATGCATGCGCCCGCGCGACACATGCGGCGTCAATTCAGCGGTGCGGGTGAATTCGGCCCGATAGACGATCCGCACGATGACGATGACCGCGACCAGGCCGAACAGGGCGACCGGCGCGAGCGCCGCAGAAAAGGCAGGATAGGAAATGCCGGACAGCGCGCCAATGACCATATTCTGCGGATTGCCGGTGATGGTGGCGACGCTGCCGCAGTTCGACGCGGTGGCGGTGGCGATCAGATATGGGATCGGGTTGCGGTTGATGACGCGGGTGACGTGGACGACGATCGGCGCCATGACCAGGCAGATGGCATCATTGACCAGGAAGGCCGACAGCACGCCGGTCAGCAGCGTGACCATCACCAGCAACATGAAGGGGGCGTGCGCGTGTTCGATGGCGATGGCGCCGAGGCCGCGAAAGGCGCCGGAGACCTTCAGATGCGCGACCACGATCATCATGCCGAGCAGAAGCGTGATGGTGTCGAAATTGATCGCGCGGTAGGCATCCTCCATGCTGATCGCGCCGATGGCGATCATCGCGGCGCCGCCAAGCAGCGCAATCCCCGCCCGGTCGAGGCGCAATCCAGGTATGCGGCCGATAGCCACGCCGGCATAGGTCAGGACCAGGATCAGCAGTGCCGCCGCGCCCATCAACGTCATTGGTAAGAAGCCCCGCTCGATCTGGTGGCGCCGATGCGGTCCGCCCGGTGGTTCTTTTGCATGTCAACTTTGGTGATGTCGAGATTGATGACAAACGGAGTGGGCGTTGCGGGCGGTATCGCTAGCGCCGATAGAAATCCAGCCGCTGTTGCAGCGCCTGCGGCGAGAACAGCCGCTCGACGGTTTGCCGCGCTTTGTGGCCCACGTCGGCCCGCAGCGCCGGATCGGCCTTGAGCTCGGCCAGGATTTGCGCCGCCTGTTGCGTCGTCTCAAAGAGAAAACCGTTCTCGCCATGGATGATATGGTCGGCATAGCCGCCATGCGAATGGCAGACCACGGGCAAACCGCAAGCCATCGCCTCGAACACCACGCGGCCGAAGGTCTCCACATGCGAGCCGGTGCGGTAATAGAAGACATCGAGCGTCGGCAAAAACTGTTCGGCGGCAAACTGGCCTTGCGGCAGGAGTTCGAGTTGCGGATGTGGCGTGAGCTTGTCCTTGAGCGGCATCCCGCCCTGGATCCGCACCGCAACGCCATCGGCCAGCAATGCCTCATAAAGCGCCGCATCGTCGGCATGATGCTTGTCCGCCGTATCGCGGCTCAGCCGGCCCACGGTGAACGGCCGATCCGACCTTGCCGGCCATGGTGAGAAACGCCCGATATCGATCGGCGACGGATGCACGACGCCTTCGACCTGCAGCATGCGCTTCTGAAAATCGGAGATCAGCACCAGTTCGGCGTCGGGCCATCCCAGCAGGCGCGGCATGCCGGTCGTCAGCGCGATGATTTTTGGGTGAAAGGTGTTGAAGACATAGATCAGCCGGCGTGGCCGCCGGATCAGGTAAGGCCAGATCTTGTTGCGCCAATGCGCGCCGAGGAAGACGTAGGTGCCGCCGTCCGGCACGTCGCGCTTTGCCAGCGAGACGCGGTGAATCGGAAATTGCCGCATCAGTTCGTCGGACACGCGCGAAGAGGTTGCCCAAAGACGCGCCTGCTGGTCGGCGCTCAACAGCCGGTACAGGTCGAGCGTTTCGCGCTCGCTGCCGCCAAACGGGTTTTGGAAACCGTTGAAGAGATGGATCATGATCGCCGCGCTTGCCAGGCCTTGCCCGGGCCATCCCGCCACTCGTTCGTCGGCACCGAAAGGTCGCGACCGCGCCAGCGGACCGGAAGACCGAGGAGATCAAGAAAGCAGAATGTCTCTGGCGATGCCCAATACATCACCTTAGGCGGAGGAAGCACACCGACAAGAAGGCGTCAAGGAAGCGGCCGCCTTCGCGCGCCGCAAGGCTGCCTTCAATGAACCGTGGCGGCGCTGGGCTGAGACACCAGGGCGGCTTCCGCCGGGTCGAAACTGACCTGGTCGCGTCCATTCGACTTGGCGGTATAGAGACGTCGGTCGGCGGCGGAGAAGATCGCCTCGTAGGTGGTCGGCCCGCTGAAGCTGGTGCCGCCGATCGAGACGGAAAGCGGACAGGCGCGGCCGCCGGGCGAAAAGTCCATCTCGCGAATCCGCCGGCGGATGCCTTCGGCAACCAGCCGGGATTGCGAGGGGTCGACACCGGGAAGAAACACGCCAAACTCCTCGCCGCCGATGCGGCCGACGATATCGCTGCCGCGCAGTTGCCCCTTGATCGCCTGCGCGATCAGCTTGAGTGCCTGGTCGCCGCAGTCATGACCGAGGCGGTCGTTGATCGACTTGAAGTGATCGGCATCGATGATCAGCAGCGCGCCGGAACGGATGTGCTCCTGCTTGCGGGTCTCCTCGAGATAGGCCTCGACCAGCATCGAGAAGGCGCCGCGGTTCAGCACCGCCGTAAGACTGTCGGTCGCGGCAATGACGCTGAGCTCGCGTTGGGCTATGGCCAGTTGGCGGATCTTCCACATGAGAAGAAACAGAAACGAGCCGCCCAGCACCAGGGGAAGAAGCAGGTCCGTCAGTTGCGCGCGCCAGATCGCCTCGGATGAGAGATAGGGAAATTGAACGAATCAACAAAAAACGCCACGGCAATGAAGAATGCCGTACCGGCCGCGGTGACAGCGATCACCCTGCCCCAGCTGGTCGGCGACAGGTCGAGCTTCATCCCATTCCACTCCGTTAGCCGCCTCTACCATGACGTGCCAACGCAAACAAAATGATAAGACTTTCCCTTCAATTCGAGATCAGGGAGCCGGAGCACGCCCTCCCAATCGGTGGTCGTGCTCCGGCGGTGAAAGCGGTTCGGTCCTTAAATTTCTCGCGATGCGGGAATTCCCGAACGTCAACGGCCGGGCGCCGATCGACTCGCCTCCACAACGAAGGATGCGGCGATCAGGTCGTCGGCATCCAGTCGTAGCGAGCCGTCGCCTGCTCCCATGATGGCGGCGACCTTGTGGAAGGTCTTCATCTCATAGTCGGAAATTTCGGCATCCCGCATTCTGGCCCTGAGTTCAGCGATACGCCGCCCCAAGGCAGGGGACGTTCCAATTTCTCGTTTCGACATGGCCTGGCTTCTCCTCCCCCAACCCGCGCTTGCTTTGCCTCGCCCATTCGCTGGCCCGCACATTGCCTTTTATGAGGTTCCGCGAATACAAGGCCCCGAACGCCTCATGAGGCCTAAGGTTCCAACCTCGATGGATCACGAAATAATTCCAGCTCGCCCGTCGAGCTTTGCCCTATTGCGCGGCCATCGGCACCATCGTGATACTGGAATTCCGCGCCTCGACCCGCTCCAGGCATCGGGCCGGAATATTCGGCCATGTCGCGGAGGCGCACTCCTTGTCAGTGACCGCAACGGGCTCGCCATGCTGCACGGACGCCGCTTGGGTCGCCGTGGATGCAAAAAGAACCGTCTGGGTTATCAGAGCCGAGAAAACGGCAACCTGGAACAGCACGGCGGCGAAGGCGATCTTCTTGAGCATGCGAGGCAACGCGCTGACAGGCATCAGGTTCCCGCGGCCTGACACCGTCATTCACCGCATGGAAAAGAACCCATGAGGAACGAAATCTGCAAAACGACCAATTTCGGTTGGTTTCAGACTCGCAATACAATATCTAACTACTTGAAAAGATTGGCGATCCCGACAGGATTCGAACCTGTGACCATCGGCTTAGAAGGCCGGTGCTCTATCCAGCTGAGCTACGGGACCGCTGGGCCGGCCGAAAGGGACCGGCTAGATATCTGGCGCTGGTCGCCGTTCAATGCGTCCAGGGCGTCCTGCGGTCATAGCGGAAATTCTCCGCGTAGGAAATCTGGCGGCGTTTGGTCTCTTTCGGCTCCTCGACCCGGAAGGCAAGCCCTTCCTTTTCGGCGTAAGCCACGGCCTCTTCCCGCGTGTCGAAGGTGAGCCTGATCTGGCTTCTCATATCCCCAGAGGTCGTATAGCCCATCAGGGGATCGATCTTCTTGCGCATCTCGGGATCGAATTCCAGCACCCAGTGGCCGGTCTTTGCCTTACCGGACTGCATCGCGGTTTTGGCTGGGCTGAAAATGCGCGCGGACATGGCCACCTCATTGTTGTGCAAGGCAGCATCGCCGCCCTTTGCCCGTCATTACTGCGCAATGCGCATGGCGGCAAGGTTTTTGCACTTGCCATGCAGCACCGAAATGAATAGGCAACAGACCGTTCGGAGTGTAGCGCAGGCTGGTAGCGCATCTGGTTTGGGACCAGAGGGTCGGGAGTTCGAATCTCTCCACTCCG
Organism: Mesorhizobium loti; assembly: GCF_013170705.1. Taxonomy (NCBI): domain Bacteria; kingdom Pseudomonadati; phylum Pseudomonadota; class Alphaproteobacteria; order Hyphomicrobiales; family Phyllobacteriaceae; genus Mesorhizobium; species Mesorhizobium loti. The sequence goes on from NZ_CP033334.1 coordinate 5,309,957, forward strand.
ACCATCCCTTTCGAAAAGTGCGGTATCGATAGCCATTGGCGTCATCGAATGGCTATCTTGGTCGCTTCCGGCCGTGGGCCTTGCTGCGACGGTTTCCGGTGCGAATCTGAAGACGGCAGCAACTGGAGCACTGCAAAAATGGCGGGAAACGACAGCCGTGGCGGCTCGGAATGGTCGCGGCCGCTGAACAGGAGACCGGTCGATGCATTTGAAGGTAAGCTCGCCGGGCGAGAACCCCAACAACCTCATTCCCGGCGAGCCTACAACCTGATTTGGAACGCAATCAGGACCGGGGTCAGCCGGCAACCTCGCGCTGCAAGATGGATGCCAGCTGTTATTTCCCAAAATGGGACACGCTTCGCGTTCGCCGCCGTCTGAACACCGAGTCACCCCGAGCGCGTTGCGTCAAAACAGATCTATCCGGCCCGCTCAATGTCACTGTCTGTGCATGTCGTGTCCCAACACCAAGGGCAACCCTGGGCGACATGCGTCAAATCTCGAACGCGCCCTGCCCTTCGTCCATGGCGCTGACCGCTTCCGCCGCCAGCGCCCGCGTGATCGGCGTCTTGCGCTCGAGCGCGGTGCGGTCCAGCCGCTCCACCACGCGCATTGCGGTCGCCAGCGAGCGCTCGATGCGCCGCACCAGATACTGCACGACATGCGGCTCGACCTCGACCTGACGGTCAGCGAACAGCTTGGTTATGACGCCGGCGAGGAGGAGATCATCCGGCTCGTGGATTTCGACCGTCGCCGCCGCTTTCAGCCGCGAGGCAAGATCGGGCAGGGAAACACCCCAGGCCGACGGAAAACGGCGCGCCGTCAACAGCAGCGTCGAGCCGGCGCCACGCACCGCATTGATCAGATGGAACAGGCCTTGCTCGTCGATCGCGCCGGTATCGACATCGTCGATCAGCACCGGCCGGGCGCCAAGGTTCGCGATGCCGTCGCCAATGCGCCCGGCATTCACGGCCAGCGCGTTGGCGCGCGCGCGCCAGATGGCAGCCAGATGCGTCTTGCCGGAGCCGGCGGGACCTGCCAGCACCACCACCGGCGCGGGCCAGTCCGGCCAACGGTCGACCAGCGCCGCCGCCTGGTTGTTGGTGCCGGAGACGACAAGTTCGTCGCGCGAATAGCCGGTGCCATGGCCGAGATCGAGCGGCAGCTGGCGTGGCGGATCGGTTCGCTGAGCGGTCACTTCAGCGACGCGGCTGCGTGCGGTGGCCGCCGCCGCGATCGGCCGGCAGCGGCGGCAAGGTCTCGGTCGCGCGGCCCTTGTAGAGCGGCGATTCGAGATAGCGGGCAATGGCAAAGCGCACCAGAACCGCGACGGCAGCGGAAGCCGGAACGGCAATCAGCAGGCCGACAAAGCCGAACAACGCGCCGAAGGCGAACAGCGCGAACATCAGCCATACCGGATGCAGGCCGACGCTTTTGCCGACCAGCCTGGGCTGCAGGATGTTGCCTTCGATGAACTGGCCGATGAAGAAGACCACAGCGACGGCAACGATCATCGTCCAATCCGGCCAGAACTGGACGAAGGCGACGCCGACGGCCAGCACCAGCCCGGTCAGCGAGCCGACATAGGGGATGAAGGAGATCAGCCCGGCGAACAGGCCTATGAGGATCGCAAAATTCAGTCCGGTCAGCGTCAGGCCGGTGGCGTACATGGCGCCCAGCACCAGACAGAGCGTGCCCTGGCCGCGCACAAAGCCGGCGGTCGCGGTGTTGATGTCACGCGCGATGGCGCGCACGGTCGCGACGTTGTCACGCGGCACCCAGCTGTCGATGACCGCCACCATGCGGTCCCAGTCGAGCAGCATGTAGAAGGCAACGACCGGCGTCACCACGAACAGGCTGACCACCGAGACCAGTGCCATGCCGGAACTCCACAGCGAAGTGAACACGGTGGTGATCAGGCCAAAGCCCGAGGTCAGCAGCGAATTCAGCCCGTCACGCAAGCCATTGGCATTGACGCCGAACCTCTGCTCCAGCCATTTCGGATCAAAGGAGGTGATCAGGCTCTGCAGCCGGGTGAGATATTCCGGCAGCTTGCCGGCGAAATCGGCCATCTGCGTCGCCAGCACCGGAATGAGGATGACGAAGGCCAATACCAGCACGATGAGGAAGGTGATGAGGATGACCACAGTCGCCATGAAGCGGGACAGGCCGAGCCGCTGCAGCCGGTCGGCGACCGGGTCAAGGAAATAGGCGAGCACCATGCCGGCGACGAAAGGCAGCAGGATGGCGCTGAAGACATAGAGGAAAAGCGCCAGGATCGCCGCGCCGGCCAGCCAGAAGAAGATCTGGCGGCGGAACGCGGAGGACGCGGCAAGATCGGCAGCCGCGGCCTCGATCACTGCCGCTTCTTTCTCAGATGTCCGGATTGGAGCTTTCGCCATAGCCGCTCATATGCCTCAGCCAAGCCACGAGATAGGCTGCGGCCGAAGCTACGGTCAAGACCCCGGACAGCAATATGAGGACCTGCCGCAGAGGGTCGAGGCGCACGGCAAAGGCGAGTTCGCCCAGCACAACCGCCGCCAGCACGATCTGGATGGCGGTATTGGCCTTCGATACCAGAAACGGCTTTATCTCGACGGGATGAGCCATCACCGTGGACAACAGGATCGCGCAGACGATCAGCGCATCGCGCGATACCATTGTGACGACCAGCCACAGCGGCAACTGCCCGGTGAAGCCCATGACGACGAACACCGAAACCAGAAGCAGCTTGTCGGCCATCGGATCGAGATAGGCACCAAGCCTGGACTGCTGGTTGAAACGGCGTGCGATAAAGCCATCGACACCATCCGACACGCCGGCAATGACGAAACCGGCAAAGGCCCAGTCCCAGCGCGCCTGCAGCATGGCCAGCACCACGGCAGGCACCAGAACAAGGCGCAGGATGCTGATCAGGTTGGGGATGGTCAACGTGTTGTCCCGCCATATTCCCTTTTCCGGATAGATGAGGGAGACGGAAGGGCGACACAAGGGAGAAGCAGTCCGTTCCAAGCGCGGGCGTCATGCAGGATGCCAGGCTATCCACCTTTTTGTCAGGCCAAATGGCGCTCGGTTCCGCCGTTATCCTTGCGGACCGAAACCGTTCATGCGAAGAGCCCGCAAACGAGCAGGAAAATTGTGATGAGCAAGCGCGAAACTGGCCAGCACAAAACGGGCCAGTCCAAAACGAGCAAGCGCAGGAACGGGCTCACCTATGCCGAGGCCGGCGTCGATATCGATGCCGGCAATCTCATGGTCGAGAAGATCAAGCCGCTGGTGCGCGCGACGCGCCGGCCGGGCGCGGATGGCGAGATCGGCGGTTTCGGCGGCCTGTTCGACCTCAAGGCCGCCGGCTTCACCGATCCGGTGCTGGTCGCCGCCAATGACGGCGTCGGTACGAAGCTCAAGATCGCCATCGATGCCGGCAAGCACGACACGATCGGCATCGACCTCGTCGCCATGTGCGTCAACGACATCGTCGTGCAGGGCGCGGAACCGCTGTTCTTCCTCGATTATTTCGCCACCGGCAAGCTCGACCCCGACCAGGGTGCGGCGATCGTCGGCGGCATTGCCGAAGGTTGCCGTCAGGCCGGCTGCGCGCTGATCGGCGGCGAGACGGCGGAAATGCCAGGCATGTATCACGGCAAGGATTATGACCTCGCCGGCTTTGCCGTGGGCGCGGCCGAACGTGGCCAGCTTTTGCCCACGGACGACATTGTCGAAGGCGATGTGCTGCTCGGCCTCGCCTCCTCCGGCCTGCATTCGAACGGTTTCTCGCTGGTGCGCCGCATCGTCGCCGCCAGCGGCCTGGCGTGGAGCGATCCGGCGCCATTCAACGACGAGGCGACGCTGGCCGAAGCGCTGCTCGAACCGACCCGCATCTATGTCAAATCGATCCTCAAGGCCATCCGCAACACGCATGGCATCAAGGCGCTGGCCCACATCACCGGTGGCGGCTTCCCGGAAAACATCCCGCGTGTGCTGCCCAAGGATTTTTCGGCCGAGCTCGATCTCGAAGCGATCGACGTCCCGCCGGTGTTCTCGTGGCTGGCCAAGACCGGCGGCGTGGCGCCGGAAGAGATGATGCGCACCTTCAATTGCGGCGTCGGCATGATCCTGGCCGTCGCGTCCGGCCAGGCGGCACAGGTCGCCGCCGTGCTGCAGGAGGCCGGCGAGACGGTGACGCCGATCGGCCGCATCGTGCCGCGCCGCGACGCCGGCGTCATCTATCGGGGCTCGATCGGCCTATGAGCAGAAAACGCACAGTCGTCCTGATATCGGGGCGCGGCTCCAACATGACCGCGCTGATCGCCGCTGCCAGCGACCCGGCCTTTCCGGCCGAGATCGTCGGCGTCATCTCCGACAAGGCGGACGCCGCCGGCCTCGGCATCGCCAAGGCGCGCGGCATCGCCACGCAGGTCATTACCCGCGCCGACCATGGCAGCAAGCAGGCGCATGACGCGGCGATCGACGCGGCGCTCAAGGCCTTCAATGCCGAGATCGTGGCGCTGGCCGGCTACATGCGCATCCTCACATCAGGCTTCGTCCAGAAATGGCAGGGTCGCATGATCAACATCCACCCTGCCCTGCTGCCTGCGTTCAAGGGCCTCGACACCCATGCGCGCGCGCTGGCCGCCGGCCTGCGCATCCATGGCTGCACCGTGCATTTCGTCACATCCGAGATGGATGACGGGCCGATCATCGCGCAGGCGGCCGTGCCGGTAATGGTCGGCGACAATGCCGATACGCTGGCCGCCCGGGTGCTGAAGGCCGAGCACCGGCTTTATCCGCTGGCGCTCGGACTGGTCGCCGAGGGCAAGGCGCGCATGGAGGGCGGGCGCACGGTGCTTGCCCACTTTGCCGATGACGCCGACAACGGCACCTCGGTGGTGATGGCGCCCGATCCGCTGCGCGAGGAAGCCGACCTGGAACACCTGGCGCGGATCACGCCATGAGCCGAGAGTGCGGCGATGAGACAACTTCTTCTCCTGCGCCACGCCAAATCGAGCTGGGACGACCCTGACCTCGATGATTTCGACCGGCCGCTCGCCGAGCGCGGATTGAAGGCGGCGCGATTGATGGGGCGGGAGCTCGCGGCGCGCGCCTGGCTGCCGGATGAGGTGCTGGTGTCGTCGGCGCTGCGCACCCGCGACACGTGGCGATTGGTGGCCGCGAAGTTGCCCGTGCATCCACGGGTCGTGTTTGCCCAACCTCTCTACGAAGCTCCGGCTGCTGATATTCTGGGCCATATCCATAAGGCCGACCCGTCGAGCGGCTGCCTGATGGCGGTTGGCCACAATCCTGGACTGGAGGACCTGGCAAAACAGCTCGCCGGTACGGGCTCGGTGGCCGAGGCGCGCAAGAGGCTCGAGGAAAAGTTCCCCACGGCAGCCCTCGCGCGCTTCGTCTTCGAGGGCGAGTGGTCCGACCTGTTGTCCGCGCGGCTGACGCATTGCCTGCGCCCGAAGGATTTGGGCTAAAAGCCCATGCCGGGCGAATGCGGCGGACAGGTCCGCCGCATTCGTACCCTCAGTTGCCCCAGATGCCCTGGCCGGATTCCGGCCAGTCGGTGGTGGCGGTCTTCATCTTGGCGTCGGCAGTCTTGTGCCCGGCCATATCCGTGTTCTTGACCGCGCCGGTGACGGCATGATCGACGCCGGCAACCGAAGCAACCGGCTGGCTGGCATTGTCGGAGCCAAAGTGGTCGCTGCCGGCAAAGGCGCCGCCGGTCGCGAAGAGAAGAGCGAGGGCAGCGAGAGCAATCTTGTTCATTTCAATCTCCTGTTCATCCGTTGGGCGGCGTCTTGGGAGGACGGTTCCGCTGAGGACAAGACCCGGTGCCACCCGGCTTTATTCCTGAACGCGGACGTTTTTTTCTGCCGGCTGGGCAGATTGGTTGGTCAAACCGAGGTCACCAGCCCTGTCGCACAAAAAACAAGAGCGGCGGGCCAGGCCCACCGCTCTTTGTCTCGAAGCCTGCTTGAGCGTCGGCTCAGTTGCCCCAGATACCCTGGCCGGATTCCGGCTGGTTTGAATCGGGCGTCAGCTTGAAGCCGTGATGCTCGACCGGCTTGCGGATCGAAGCCGTGTGGCTGTAATCAATATTGCCAGCGGGCGCGGTAATTGCCGGCTGGTTGACGTTGTCCGAGCCATAATGGTCGCTGCCGGCGAAGGCGCTGCCCGTGGCAATGAGGATGGCGGCGGCGGTAAGTGCGATCTTGGTCATTTTCTTTACTCCGGTATTTCCAGTTCTGTCCGTCTAGTGGCGTGCCCTTGGGAGGAATTTCGCGTCGCTCGGACAGGCTGCAGGTGGTTTTTTCATTCGCCGACTTCCAATCACGAAGATGTTCCATCACGCACCGGATCGAGATGTCCGACCTCGGCCAAATCGTAGAACGACAACAATTTTACTGATCAATATCATATCGTTATAGGAACTCGCCCAACGCATGGCACGGCGATTTGCTGAACCGGCGGCCCCATCCGCTCACGGCTCGTCAAGATAAGTTGAACCGATCGGTTCGATTTCGATCAACCCCAATGTGAACCGCTGGAGCCCTGCCTCCCTCATAACTCGATCGGCATTGGCACTTATCCCATTGCACAAAAAACAAGAGCGGCGGGCCAAGCCCACCGCTCTTTGTCGTCTACCGTGGTTTGAAGGGATTAACGGCCCCAGATGCCCTGGCCCGACTGAGCCGGCACGTTGGCATTGGCGTCGCCCTGTACCTTTACGGACTTGGCGATCGAACCGGTATGCGTGTTGTCGACGTTGGAGATCGACTGGTTGGCAACCGGCTGGTTGACATTGTTGGAGCCATAATTGTCGCTGCCGGCAAAAGCGGTGCCCGTGGCAACAAGGATGGCAGCGGCGGTAAGAGCGATCTTGGTCATTTTAAGTACTCCTGAATTGAAGGTCGGATTGAAATCGACAGTCGCGATTAGCGGCCGAAGAGGTTACGGTCAGCGCCCTGCGGGGCCTGGGCCTGGACGGTTGCGGTCGACTTCGAGATCGAAGCGGTGACCGAATGGTCGACAGTGGCGGCGGGCTGGTTGACGTTGGCCGAGCCATAGTTGTCGCTGCCGGCAAAGGCGGTGCCCGTGGCAACGAGGATGGCGGCTGCTGTAAGAGCGATCTTGGTCATTTTCTTTACTCCAGTATTTATCTGTCCTGTCCGTCTAGTGGCGTGCCCTTGGGAGGAATTTCGCGTCGCTCGGACCACCCCGAAGTAGGGAATGCCTTTTGGGATTTCCAGTCGCCCCGGTCCTGCAGGACCTCGTTATATTATAGACGATGCATATTGCATCGCAGCGCACCAAATAAGAATTATTCAATTATTTCATTGCGTTAAACTCTTCCCCTCTGACGAGGGCCCAGTGATTCTGGAGGCCATTGTTCACCGTCTGCGGTACAATCTGTCAATCAGAACCGAACCGTTCGGTTCGATTTGTATACAGAAACGGGCTGATTTGACCCAGGATGGGTCTGCTGTCACCCCGCGCCAGAGCCGCATTTGTCTTGCGTTGAGATCGATACTGTCGCTCATTCAGGAGAGATCAGGGGTGCCGCGGCCGATCAAGCCTTGGGCATTCCGCGGGGAGATGGGATCCGGACCGCCATAGATATGCGACTGCTGCTTGTTGAGGACAATCGTGAACTCGCCGACTGGTTGGGCAAAACCCTGCGCCAGGCAAATTACGTGGTCGACATCGTCCATGAGGGCGAGGATGTCGAGCACGCGCTGGCGGCGGGCGATCATGCGCTTGTCATCCTCGACCTGGCACTGCCGCGCATGGGCGGGATGGAGGTGCTGCGCATGCTGCGGGCACGCGGCAACGCAGTGCCTGTGATCGTGCTGACCGCCAACGCCAGTCTCGATGGCCGGGTCAAAGGCCTCAACGAAGGCGCGGACGACTATCTCGCCAAGCCGTTCCAGATCGAGGAGCTCGAAGCACGCATCCGCGTGCAACTGCGCCGCGCCAATGACCGCACCGCGCCTGTCGTTGCCTGCGGCGATCTCGTCTTCGACACCAACACGCGGCTGTTTTCGCTCGCCGGCGAAATGCTGGCACTGACGCCGCGAGAACACGCAGTGCTTGAACAATTGATGGTGAAAGCCGGACGCACGGTGAGCAAGGCTGCACTGTCGGCTGCCATCTATGACTTCGAGACCGATGCGGATCCAAGCGCCATCGAGATCTATGTGCACCGTGTGCGCAAGAAGCTCGAAGGGTCGCGCGTCCAGATCGCCACCTTGCGCGGCCTCGGCTATCTTTTGCGCCATGAGGATTAACAGTCTCCGCCTGCAACTGCTGGCTTGGGTGGTCTTGCCGCTCGTTGGGCTCGCCACCATCAACCTATGGACCAGCCATCGCAACGCGCTGGCGACCGCGGATCTCGTCACCGATCGCATGCTTATGGGCTCGGCGCGGGCTATCGCCGAACGTGTCGCCGTGAGCGACGGCGTGCTCGACGCCACAATACCGCCGGCGGCGATCGAGATGTTCGATACCGGTGACCGCGACAGCGTCTACTACCATGTCAAGGCTGCCGGAGGGCGGCTGCTGACCGGCTATCCCGACCTGCCGGAGGCGGTGAAGTATCCCGGCACCGAGGCAACCTATCGGGACCATCTGCTGCGGTTGCTTACTTACAGCCATACGGTGGTCGGCGCTGGAGACGACTCGCCGATATCAGTTACTGTTGGTGTCACGCTTGCCGGACACAATGCCATGGTCCGGCGGCTTTGGTTTGGCGCCTTTACCCAGCAGCTGGCGCTGGTGGCGATTGCCGGCTTGTTCGTTCTGCTGGGCCTGCATCGCGGCCTGGCGCCGCTGATCCGGCTGCGCGACGCGGTGCGCTCGCCGAGCCGCAGCGATCTCGACCCGGTCGAGGTGCCGGACGCGCAAAGCGAGATCCGGCCGCTGATCGAAGCGCTGAACGTCTATATGGAGCGCGTGCGGGCGCAGATGGCGGCGCAGCGCCGGTTCATCGCCAACGCCGCGCACCAGTTGCGCACGCCACTGGCGCTGCTTTCGACGCAGGCGAGCTATGCCTTGAGGGAAACTGTCCCCGACGCACGCCAGGAGGCGCTCATCGCGCTGCAGGCAAGCTCGGGCAAGCTGGCCCGTCTGGCCGAACAGTTGCTCACCTTGTCGCGGGCCGAGCCCGGCAGCCGGCGGCCACGCGCCGATCGCATCGACCTGACCGAGGCCGCCAGGCACGTGCTGGAAACGCAGGCGCCGGCGGCGATCGCCCGCAACATCGATCTCGGCCTCGAGGAGACCGGCCCCGTGCCTGTCGTCGGCGACGGCACCATGCTGCGCGAAATGATCGTCAACCTTGTCGACAATGCGCTGCGCTATTCCTCGTCAGGCGGCAGCGTCACGGTGAGGGTGGCGGCCGTCGATGGCGAAGCCGTGCTGACGGTTACCGACGACGGCCCCGGCATCCCGCCGGATGAGCGCGACCATGTATTCGAACGCTTCTACCGCATTGCCGGTTCGACCGAGGAAGGCAGCGGCCTGGGGCTTGCCATCGTGCGCGAGGTCGTCGAAAACGCCGGCGGCCGTGTCACCCTGCGGGATGGCGCGGCCGCCGGCCTGGTGGTTGAGGTGAAGTTGCCGCTGGCAGGCAGCTAGAGCACGTCGCCGCTCACTGCGTTTCATGCAGCGGCTGGGGACGCCATTTTGCCAGGCGATCCTCGACCATCGTCATCAGATATTCGGCCCCGAGCGCCACCACCATGACGATGACGATGGCGGCATACATGCCGGCGGCGTCGAAGGATCCCTTGGCAATGTTGATCAGCAGGCCGATGCCGTAGCGAGAGCCGACGAATTCGCCGACGATCGCGCCGATAATGGCAAAGCCGAAGCTGACATGCAGGCTGGCGAAGATCCAGCTCATCGCCGACGGGACGATCACCGAGCGGGTCAATTGCCAGTTGGAGGCACCCAGGATGCGGGCATTGGCAATCATTGCCCTGTCCGCTTCCCGCACGCCCTGGAATGCGTTGTGGAACACGACAAAGAAAACCATCACGAAGGCAAGGGCGACTTTCGAGGCGAGTCCGAGGCCAAGAATCATGATGAAGATCGGCGCCAGAACCACGCGCGGGATGGAGTTGATGACCTTGATGTAGATGGAGAAGATATCGGCGGCCATCCGATTGCGACCGAGCGCGACGCCGATGACGATCCCGGCAACCGAGCCTGTCACAAAGCCGATGACCGACTCCTCCATGGTGACATAGAGGTGGTACCAGAGAGGCCCTTCCGATGTTCCTTCGGTTGTCCATTCATAGAGCCGTTGCGCGATCGCGCTCGGCATCGCGTAGAAGAACGGATCGATCCAGGCCATCCGCGCGGCGATTTCCCACAAGGCCAGAAAGGCAACCAGAATGGCTATACGCCAGAACATCACGGTGCGGCGGCGGTGCTGTGCGGCCTTGGCGGCCGCCGCTTCGATTTCGGCGTCGGAGGTGCCCGGCCTGAAAGTTCCGGAGCTGATATCGATGGCGGCATCAGTCATGGCATTCCTCCTCAGGCTGCCGCACGCGCATAACTGGTCTCGACCTCTTCCTTGAGGTCGGCCCAGATCGTGCGTGAATAGTCGATGAACTTCTGTTCGTAGCGGATGTCGGCGACAACCCGCGGACGAGGCAGGTCGATAGTGTAGACCGACTTCACGGTCGCAGGTCCGGCAGTCAGAACATATACCTTGTCGGCCAGCGCAATCGCCTCCTCCAGGTCGTGCGTGACGAAGACCACCGAGGCCTTTGCTTGCGACCACAGGCGCAACAGTTCCTCGTGCATCAGCACGCGCGTCTGCACGTCGAGCGCTGAGAACGGCTCGTCCATGAGAAGAATCTCGGGTCCGTTGATAAATGTCTGGGCAAGCGCCACACGTTTGCGCATGCCGCCCGAAAGCTGATGGGGATAGTGATGCTCGAACCGCGATAGCCCAACGCGCGCCAGCCAGTCACGCGCCGCGACGGTGGCGTCCGATTTCGCCTTGCCGCGAAAGAGTGGACCAGCCATCACGTTCTCGATCACGGTTCGCCAGGGGAACAGGGCATCGCTCTGGAAAACAAAGCCGATGCGCGGGTCTATCCCCTTGACCGGCGCGCCCATGACACGAACCTCGCCGGCACTGGGGCTTGCCAGTCCTGTGACAAGGTTGAGCGTGGTGGATTTTCCGCAACCCGTCGGGCCAACCACGGCAACGAATTCACCGCGCTCGACGGTCATTGTGAAATCGCGCAGCGCCGTCAGCGATTTGCCGGTGGGCGAGAGGAAGCGACGGCTGACATTGATCAGTTCGATCGCCGGCTCATTTTTTTCTAGTGCCATGGTGGAACTCCTGGATACGAGCGGACGCCCGCCGTCGACCAAGGCCGCCGGACGTGAAAAATGACGGGTGCCGGCGTGATGTCGTTCACCGCGCCGGCATCGCCTGCTACTTGGCGTTCTTGACGAATTCCGAAGTGTAGGTCTTGGCAAGGTCGATCTGCTTGCCTTGCAGGTCCTTCGAGAAGGCCGAAAGCACCGTCAGCACCGTCTCCGGCCCACCCTGGGGCATGATCCCGTCGGGGGTGAACATCGCCTTGCCGGCATCGAGGGCCTTAACATAGCCCTCCTTGTCGCCGACATAGTAATCCTTCGGCATCTTTTCGGCGATCTCGGCGCCGCTATGCGAGTTGATGAATTTCTGCGTCTTGACGAAGGCATTGGCCAGCTTCTGCACAATGTCCTTGTGCGCTTCGACCCAATCGGTCTGCATGTAGAGGGATGCGGCCGGGTAAGTGCCACCGAGCGCGGCCTTGGTGCCTTCCATGGTGCGCATGTCGACAAGTACAGAGGCTTCGCCGGTCTTCAGCAGCCGCGTGATCGTCGGCTCTGTCGTCATGCCCGCCTGGATCTTGTCCTGTTGCATGGCGGCGATGAAGGTGTTGCCGGCGCCAACGGGAACGGAAGTAAACTCACCGAGCTTCAAGCCGTTCTTGACCGCAAGATACTGCGTCAGGAAATTCGTCGAGGAGCCGAGGCCGGTCACGCCAAGGCTCATGCCCTTGAAATCGGCGGGCGACTTGATCTCGGGATGTTTGGTCGACACAAGCTCGACTTCGCCAGGCGCCTGGCTGAACTGGACGACGGATTCGACGAACTTGCCCTTTGCCTGCAGATCGATGCAGTGATCGTAGAAGCCGACGACCCCTTGCACGGCACCGGCAAGCATCTCGTTTTCAGCATCGACGCCGGCGGGTTCATTCAGCAACTCGACGTCGAGCCCCTCGTCCTTGAAGTAGCCGAGTGCCTCGGTCAGCTTGGCGGGTAGATAAATCTGTTTCTCGTAGCCACCGACCATGATGGAAACTTTTTCGTCGGCGCGCGCGGAGGGCGTGGCGAAAGCCATGGTGGCGACGAGTGCGGTTGTGGCGGCTGAATCAAGCAGTATTCGCGCGAGCGACATGGCCTCTTCCCTTTGTTCGTTTCCCGCGCCCCTCCTCTCTCCCATCGCTTTTTGCGTGATAATATGGGGACGCCAGCCAACAGTAATGGCATCAACCTTTCATCCAGCTTTCAGGGTAAAGCCGAAAATCATGGCAAATTTTACGTATAGGTAAGCCGCAACTGACGGGCTGTCGCGACGCTGTAACGATGCATGCCTTGTGTTCAGCCATTCAGTCCCAGCACGTCGCGCATATCATATTGGCCGGACGGGCGTCCCGATACCCAAAGTGCCGCGGCGATCGCGCCACGGGCGAACATGATGCGGTCGCCTGCCGCATGCGACAAGGTAACAAGTTCACCCTCGGCACAGAAGCTGACACTGTGCTCGCCGATCATGCTGCCGCCACGGGTCACCGCAAAACCGATCTCGCCGGCCGGACGTGCGGCGACGAGCCCGTCGCGAACGCGCCTCGCGACCGCGCCCAGTTCGACGCCACGTCCGCCAGCAACGGCCTGCCCCAGCATCAGTGCGGTGCCCGACGGTGCATCGACCTTGTGGCGGTGATGCGCCTCGAAAATCTCGGCATCCCAGTCATCGGCATCGAGCGTTCTCGCCGCCTGTGCCACCAATCCGACCAGCATATTGAGCCCGAGCGAAAAACTGCCGGAGCGCACGATGGGAATCGTTTTCGCGGCGTCGGCGATATCGGCCAGTTCGGCGGCATCGAAACCCGTCGAGCCAACCACCAAAGCGGGGCCGCCCCGGTTTGCGCAAAACCGCGCCAGGTCGGCCGAAGCCCCCGGCGTGGTGAAATCGATCACCACATCGGCCATGGCAAGCGCCTCGTCGCGGCTCACCAGCCCGTCGCCGGCACTATCCGGGCGATGGAAGCGGGCAGCGAGCGCCAGCCGCGGATCAGCCCGCACGGCCTCCGCCATCTGGCGGCCCATGCGCCCCAGCGCGCCGGCAATGGCAATCCTGACCGGTGGCCGCGTCACGATTTCAGCTATTTCCACATGCCGCGCATGCGCGCGCCGATGTCGACGCGCACTTCCGGCCGGGGCGCCCTGCCCTGCGCCGCTTGCACGCCCGGCCACGACATCTGCTGGAACGCGGCGAGGATCGAAGCCGGGATAAAACGCGTGCGCGAGGCGTAGAGATGGCGGTCGCCGCGTGCCGCCTGGCCATGCGGAAAGAAGCGCTGCGGCATGACCAGGTTGAGGCTGTCCTTGGCCCGCGTCATCGCCACGTAGAGCAGCCGGCGCTCCTCCTCGATATCCTCCTTGGTGCCGACACCGAGATCGGCCGGAATGCAGCCATCGACCGTGTTGAGAACGAAGACGTTCTTCCATTCCTGGCCCTTGGCCGAATGGATGGTCGACAGGATCAGGTAATCCTCGTCGCGATGCGGCGGTCCGGCCTGGTCGCTGGTTGCGTCAGGCGGATCGAGGGTCAATTCGGTCAGGAACCGTTCGCGCGAGGCGTAGCCCGAGCCGATCTGCTCGAGCTGCAGCAGGTCGGCGCGGCGCGTGATCGCGTCCTCGTGGATGCGCTCCAGATGCGGCTCGTACCAGAGCCTGACCTGTTCGAGGTCGGCCGGCCATTTGGCGCCGGCCCGCAGGCCCGAATAGAGCGAGACGAAGCTCGGCCAGTCGTCCGCCGCGCGTTGCGGCGGCCGCCAGCCGGCCAGCCCCATCGCCTCATCAAGTGCTGTCGTCATAGTCTCGACGATCTGTGCCGCGGCTGAAGGTCCGATTCCCGGCATCAGCTGCAGGACGCGGAAGCCGGCGACGCGGTCGCGCGGGTTTTCGGCAAAGCGCAACACCGCCAGCACGTCCTTGACATGTGCGGCATCGAGGAATTTCAGCCCGCCGAACTTGACGAAGGGAATGTTGCGCCGCGTCAGCTCGATCTCCAGCGGGCCGCTATGGTGCGAGGCGCGAAACAGCACCGCCTGCGATTTCAGCGCCGTGCCAGCCTCGCGCTCGGCGAGGATGGTATCGCAGACGAAATTCGCCTGCTCGACCTCGTCGCGCACGCTCACCAGCCTTGGCTTGTCGGTGGATTTGCGCTCCGACCACAGGTTCTTGGTGAAGCGCTCCGAAGCCTCGCCGATCACCGCGTTTGCGGCCGCCAGAATGGTCTCGGTCGAGCGGTAGTTGCGCTCCAGCATCACCACATCGGCGGCCTGGGCGAACTGTTTTGGAAAATCGAGTATGTTGCGCACCTCCGCGGCGCGGAACGAATAGATCGACTGCGCATCGTCGCCGACCACCGTCAGCCCGGCACCGTCGGGTTTCAGCGCCATCAGGATCGAGGCCTGCAGCCGGTTGGTGTCCTGGTATTCGTCGACCAGCACATGGTCGAAACGCCCGCCCAGATGCGCCGCGATCTCCGGCTCGGCCGCCATCTGCGCCCAGTAGAGCAGCAGATCGTCGTAATCGAGCACATTCTGCGCCTGCTTGGCCTCGACATAACCTGCGAACAGCTGCTTCAGCTCTCCCGCCCAGCCGGCGCACCAAGGGAAGGCCGCCCCCAAAACTTCGCCGAGCGGCGCTTGCGCGTTGACGGCGCGCGAGTAGATGGCAAGGCAGGTGCCCTTGGTGGGGAAGCGCGCCTCGGTCTTTGAGAAGCCGAGCTCGTGACGCACGAGATTCATCAGGTCGGCGGAATCCTCGCGATCATGGATGGTGAAGGCCGGGTCGAGGCCGATCTCCAGCGCATAGTCGCGCAACAGCCGCGCGCCGATGCCGTGAAAGGTCCCCGCCCAGGTCAGCGCATCGGTGATGACGGCGGCGTCGCGGCCCAGCACTTCGCCGGCGATGCGCTCGACACGTTTTGCCATTTCGGAGGCGGCGCGGCGCGAAAAGGTCATCAGCAGGATGCGGCGCGGGTCGGCTCCCCTGACGATGAGATGGGCGACGCGATGCGCCAGCGTGTTGGTCTTGCCCGAACCGGCACCGGCAATGACCAGCAATGGCCCGGCGATCGTGCCGTCGCCATGCTCGACGGCCTGGCGCTGGGCGTCGTTCAGGCGGGCAAGATAGGCGGGCTGGACAGTCGGCTCCAGAAACGTCGAATCATGGGCGGCAAGGTTCATCGCCCATCAAGCATCGTTTCCGCTTTGTTCGCAACAAGGAAGCGGCGGGCGCCACTCCTGATTTTGACGCGATTCCCGGAATGGCTCTACCGCCTGGGATCGACGCCCATGGCCGCCGATTGGCGTCGCAGAGCCTCGCGGTCACTTCTCGATGCCGGCAGCAACAGGGGATCAATGTCGTCGGGCACATCATCGATCATCTTGCGAGCGAAGCGGTAGGCCAGAAAGGCAAATGTGCCTGCCAGAAGCAAACGGATCATGCTGTGGTCTCCTCTAATAGGGATCAACCGGACGCGCGGCGTTTTGTTCCCTCTGCGCCGGTTCGCAACCAAACCGGCGCCGCCTCGTTGTGAGGTTGGAGGCGGCAGCAATGAAAAAGCTGAGATTAGCCCTCGCCCTGGTGGCTTTGACTGTAACGGCTTGCGACAACAAACTGCCACCGACAAAGGCTCCGGGAGCCGAACACGGCCTGTATTCGCCAATGCTTCCGCGATGACGCAGGGATCAGTTGGAGAATGTTGGGTGTCCTGAGGCCTCAGGGCATTGCGGCGATGCACTCCTCAAGGCGCTTGAGACGGAACTTGGCATTGCGCAGTTCGTGCCCGGTTTCCTGCCGTTGCCGGCGGCTGCGGGGCGGGTATGCTGCCGTCAGATTTCTTTCCAGTTCGGCGAGGCGCGCGCGCACCTGCCGCGCCTCCTCCTGACGCAATGCCTTTATCCAGCTCCGCCCGCGCATCTGTCTTCCCGCCCCCAAAGACCTGAGGCTTCCATGCCAGCAAGACCCCTAACTTCATGCAAGTGCGAATACTCTAAATTTAATTAGCACTAATTTAGCAGGCGGTCGCCGCAAAGAAGAAGGCCGGCGCCGCTTGGGAGGTGTCTGATAGCGCCGGCCAGGCGGATATCAGGTCCGCCGCACGGTGAAGGCTAGCTGAGTCTTGCCGCCACGTCATGCGGGATCGCGGATCTCGGCCCTTTCGGGGCGTTTTCCCCCGCCAAATGCATCCCGTAGCCTGTCAAACCTCAAGCCGTTGCCGGGCGATCGCGACATGGAAATTGGCGCCGAACAACAGCCCGTCATCGTTGAAGTCATAGCTGGAATTGTGGAGCGGTGCCGAAGCCTCGCCGTTGCCGAGGAAGACGAAGCAGCCCGGCACGTGATCAAGAAACCGGGCAAAGTCCTCCGATGCCGTCATCGGCTCCCGGGCGACCGCGATATTGCCGGGCTCGAACACGCTTGCCGCGGCGGCAAAGGCCGCGTCGACCAGTTCGGCATCGTTGCGCAGCGGCACGAATTCTCTGCTGTAGTTCACCTCCGCGGCTACATTGTAGGCGGCAGCTGTGCCCTCGGCGATGGCTCGCATCTGGCGCTCGATCTCGGCGCTGACTTCTGGCCGGAAGCTGCGCGCATCGCCGAGGACGCGGGCAAGACCGGGCAGCGCGTTGCGGGTACCGTCGGTGATCAATTCGGTCACCGACACCACCGCTATGTCGGCCGGGCTCAGCCTGCGTGAGACGATGGTCTGCAGATTGGTGACCAGCGCGCAGGCGGCCACCAGCGTCTCGCTGCCCGAATGCGGCCGCGCCGCGTGGCCGCCGAGCCCCCTGAGCACGATCTCGAAATTGTCCTCCGCCGACATCACGGGACCGGCGCGGGTCTCGAAGTGCCCGACGGGAAGGCCGGGCATGTTGTGCTGGCCAAATATCTCGTCGAAGGGGAAGCGTTGCATCAGGCCATCGTCGAGCATGGCGAGCGCGCCCCTGCCCCACTCCTCGGCCGGCTGGAAGATGAAGCGCACTGTGCCGTCGAAACCGCCCTCGCTTGCCAGCAGCTTGGCCGCGCCAAGCAACATGGCGGTGTGGCCGTCATGGCCGCAAGCGTGCATGATTCCCACATTGCCGGAGCGATAGGGCGCGGTCGATTGCTCCGATATGCGCAGCGCATCCATGTCGGCCCGCAGCGCGATGGCGCGGTTGCCGTCGCCGCGCTTCAACGTGCCGACGACGCCTGTGCCACCGACACCCTCGGCGACATCGTCAAGGCCGAACTCGCGCAGCTTGGCCGCGACGAAGGCAGATGTGCGCTTCTCCTCGAAGCCGAATTCGGGGTGCGCATGCAGGTCGCGCCGCCAACCGGTCATCTCGCGCTTCAGCGTTTCGGGATCGAGTTCGGCCATGTCCTCACCCTTCGAGCTCGGCAAGCTCAGTGATCACATCAAGCAGGATGTTGGCGCCGGCAACAAGCTCGGCATCCTCGGTGTGCTCACGCGGGCTGTGGCTGATGCCCCCCGCGCTCGGCACGAAGATCATCGCCGCCGGTGCGATGCGCGCGATCATCTGCGCGTCATGGCCGGCGCCCGAGGTCATGCGCCTCGAAACGAGCCCGCGCTTCCTCGCCGCGGTCTCGATCAGTTCGACCACTCGGCCGTCGAAGACAACCGGTTCGAAGCGCGCGAGCCTTTCGACCGTCACGGCGATGCCTTCGACGGCGAGCCGTTGCAGAAAGGCGGCCAGCGCCGCCTCTTCCGCCTGCAGGCGCTGCTCGTCGGGATCGCGCAGATCAACCGTGAAGACGGCGCGCGATGGAATGACGTTGATGGCATTCGGTTCCAGACGCATCGTGCCGACTGTGGCAACGGTTGGTGCGTTGGACGCCGCTGCCCGGTCATGCAGGAAGGTGACGACACGTGCCGCGGCATATCCGGCATCGCGGCGCATCGACATCGGCGTGGTGCCGGCATGGTTGGCGACGCCATCGAGGGTGATGCGTTGCCAGGAGATGCCCTGCAGCGTCTCCACCGCACCGATTGGAATGCCTTCGCGCTCCAGGACCGGCCCCTGTTCGATATGCAGCTCGACATAGATGTGCGGCTTGAGAAAGCCCGGTTCGCGTTCGCCGGCATAGCCGATGCGGGCAAGTTCCTGCCCAAGCGTGCCGCCGTCGGTCCCGACAGCGGCAAGTGCCGCCTCGACATCGACGCCGCCGGCATGGACCAGCGATCCCATCATGTCGGGAGAAAAGCGTACGCCTTCCTCATTGGTGAAGGCCGCGACGGCGAGCGGGCGCGACGGCGACAAGCCCGACGCCTTCAGCGTCTCGATCACCTCCAGCCCGGCAAGCACGCCGTAGCAGCCATCATAGATGCCGGCGTCGATGACGGTGTCGATATGCGAGCCGATAAGCAGCGGCGCCTTGCCTGCATTGCCGGCGCTTTGCCAGATGCCGAAGATGTTGCCGATACGGTCGATGGCAACATCGAGCCCGGCCTGGCGCAGCCAGCCGACGAAGAGATCACGGCCTTGCTTGTCGGTGTCGGAAGCGGCCAGCCGGGTCAGCCTGCCCTCACCATCGCGGCCGATTGCGCCCAGTTCACGGATGCGGCCAAGCAGGCGCCGCGCATCGACCGCGATCATGGCGTTGCCTCGGCGGCAAGCTTGCCGGCCAGCACATCGGCCGGGCTCATGCCGACCAGTTCGGCATAGCGATGCGGGTCGGTGGCGCCTTCGGTGTTGATCACCAGCACCCGGGATCTGCCGTCGAGACCGAGATCGGTCTTGTTTGCGGCCAGCGCCCGGATCAGCCCGGCAAGGCCGACGCCGCCGCTCTCGCCGGAGACGATCACCGGATCGTCGCCGGCCGGCCGTGCCAGCCGCCGCATCACCGCGATGGCGTCGTCCTCGTCCACGGTCATGAAGGCATCGGCGGCGCGCGCCAACACGCGCCAGGCGACCTGTGAGGCCTCGTAGCATTCAAGCATCGCCATGACAGTCGGCTGGTCGTGTGCCGCCTTGACCACACGCCCTGCCACAGCGGCTGCGACGATGCATGCGGCACGCGCGGGCTCGACGACGGTAAAGATTGGCCTGGCTTCGCCGAGCACGATGGCGAGATGGCCAGCCGCAGCGGCGGCAATGCCGCCAACGCCGGCCTGGACGAAGACGTGGGTTGGCGGTTCGCTGAGCTGGCGCAGCGCTTCGCGCACGATCGCCGTATAGCCCTGCATCACCAGGCCAGGAATGCGTTCATAACCCGGCCATGACGTATCCGACACCACGGTCCAGCCTTTCTGGGCCGCGACTTCGGCGGCTTGCCGGACCGAATCGTCATAATTGCCGTCGACACGAACCATCTCCGCGCCATAGCGGGCTATTGCCGAGATGCGCTCGTCGCTGACCCCGGCATGGACAAAGATCACGGCCCTGGCGCCGGCAAGCTCGGCGCCTTGCGCGACGGAGCGGCCATGATTGCCGTCGGTGGCGCAGGCAAAAGTCATCTTTGCGGCGACCGAGCGAACGTCGGCTCGATCGAGATCACTGACATCGACAGAGCGGCCAAGGCGCTTGCCTGCCTGCTCCAGCACCAGTCGGAAGACAGCATAGGCGCCGCCCAGCGCCTTGAAGCTGCCAAGGCCGAGACGAAAGCCCTCGTCCTTGACATGCAACGCGCCAAGGCCGAGCTCACTCGCCAGTGCCGGCAGCGCGTGCAGCGGCGTCATCGCGTGGTTTTCACGGTGGGCAAGGAAGCGCTCGACCGTGTCCGCGCCCGTGATCCCGAGGGTTTCGGCATCCGTCACATCAAGCGGCTTACCGTGCAAGGCATTGCGATTGAGCAGGAACACTGGCGGCCTCCTTGGCGGCGAGAATATATTGCAAGGCGGGCGCAAAGAGCGCTGTAATTAGGCCTTCAAAATGCAAGTTTCTTTCGCCGGGATAGTTCCATTGCCTTCATCGCCGCTCCCGCTCGACAGTTTCGACCTCGCCATCCTTGCCATCCTGCAACGGGACAATGCCACGCCGCAGCGGCTGATCGGCGAAGCGGTGAACCTGTCGGCGCCAGCGGTGCAACGGCGCATAAAGCGCATGGAGCAGACCGGCGTCATCGCCGCCAATGTCGCGATCATCGAACCCGCGGCGGTCGGCCAACCCATCACCATCTTCGTCGAGGTGGAGCTGGAGAGCGAACGCACCGAACTGATCGATGCCGCCAAGCGGCAATTCTCCGAAACGCCTGAAGTGCAGCAATGCTATTACGTCACCGGCGAAGCCGACTTCATCCTGGTCATCACGGTGGCCGACATGGGCGCCTATGAGGCGCTGACGCGCAAACTTTTCTTCGGCAGCAACAATGTCCGGAAATTCCGCACCTTCGTCGCCATGGACCGGGTCAAGGTCGGGCTGACGGTGCGGTTGCCGGACTGACCCTTGCCGGCAGGCAGGGCTCCAGCCAGGCTCGCCATGCTTTTGACATTCTCAGGACGCGAACTGAGCGGCGGAGGCGCGCTTGGACGATACCACCCCGGTTGCGATCATCGGTGCCGGGCCGGCGGGCCTGGCTGTTGCCGCATGCCTGCGCCAGGCCGGCGTCGACTTCATCATCATGGAAAAAGAGCAGCAGGCCGCACCCGCATGGCGGCGGCACTACGAGCGCGTCCACCTGCATACCACCAAGCGCTATTCGTCCCTGCCGTTCGCGCCCTTCCCCAGGCATTATCCACGTTATGTACCGCGCGATCTCTTCGTCGACTATATCGATGCCTATGCGCAGCGCTTCGACCTGCGACCCCAATTTGGGGAAACGGTCAAAGCGATCGCCCGGGAGGACCAGGGCTGGCGTGTGGAGGCGACATCCGGTCCGTTGCGCGCCAGGCATGTGGTGATTGCGTCAGGCTACAATGCCGAGCCCTTGCGGCCCGGATTTACCGGCATCGACACCTTTACTGGCAAGACATTGCACAGCGCCGACTATCGCAATGCCATGCCTTTCGCCGGCCAGTCGGTGCTGGTCGTCGGCATGGGCAACACCGGCGCCGAGATTGCGCTCGACCTGGCGGAAAACGGCGCAAAACCGACGATTTCCGTGCGCGGCGGCGTTCATGTCGTGCCGCGTGAGCTGTTCGGCGTGCCGATCCAGATGGTCGGCATGGCGGCGCGGCTCGGGCCGCAACGCGTCAATGACGCTCTCTTCCCCATCATCCTCGACCTGGTGCTGGGCAGGCTGGAAAAATATGGGCTCAAACGGCCGGGACAGGGCCTGCTGCAACAGATTGCGGTCGCATCGCGCATCCCGGTGATCGATGTGGGCACCATCGACAAGATCCGCGAAGGCGCGATCAAGGTCGCGCCCGATATCGCCGAGATCTCGGAACGCGGCGCCCGTTTTACCGATGGCAAGCACGGCGAATTCGACGCGATCATCTTCGCCACTGGTTTCCGGCCGGGCTATGCCAAATTTCTCGAGCCCGGCATCCAGCCAGGCCGCAGTGGCGTCACCGCACAGGCCTCGGATCTCGGCCTCTACCTCGTTGGCTTCCACAATGCGGTCACCGGGTTGTTGCGCGAGATCGCGATCGAAGCCCAGGCGATCGCCGATGACATCCATCACCGGCTGAACAGAAAAAAGGCCACCGAAATCCTGCCGGTATAGTCGACCCAGCACCTTGCCCGGCTCAACTTGCCTTGCGCAGCCAGACCTTGTTGTCATGGAAGGCGGCGCCGCCATAGGGCGCCGGCGCATCGGCGCCGGTCAGCACGTTGATGCCCTCGCCGCGCTCATGCGCGCTGTTTGGCCAGATGCCTTCGGCAATCACCACGCCGCGCTTGATGCCGTCGAAGAATTTCGCGTGCAGCACCAGGTCGCCCCGCCGGTTGCCGACCTCGACACGATCGCCATCGGCAAGTCCAAGGTCCGCCGCATCGTCGGGATGCAGGAGGAGTGCCGGCCTGCCTTCCTTTTCCTTTGACACCGGCGTCTCGGCAAAGGTCGAGTTGAGGAAGTTGCGCGCCGGCGAGGTCGTCAGCCGGAACGGATGCGCCTCGTCGGCGACCTCGATCAGATCGACATGGTCGGGAAATTCCGGCAGGCGTTCCACCGGTCCGAACAGGCCCATGCTCTTCGGCGGCCGGTTTGGAGCCGCCTGGCCGGTCCAGTCGGCGCGGAAGCGGAATTTTCCATCCGCGTGGCCGAATCCTCCAATGAAATGCGCGCTCTCGAAATCAGGCTGCAGATCGACCCATTTCTGCTCTTTCAAGCTGTCGAAGCTGCCCAGCCCGCGCTTGCCGAGGATGATGTCGATGTGCTGCTGCTCGGTGAGGCCAAAGCCCGGGCGGTCGGCGACGCCGAGGCGTTTAGCCAGTTCCTCGATGACGAAATGATTGGTGCGCGGCCCTTCCGGCGGGTCGATCAGCTTGGGACCAAGCGTGATGTGCTGGTTGCCGCCGCCCTTGTAGACATCGTCATGCTCGAGGAACATCGTCGCCGGCAGCACGACGTCGGCCAGCTTGGCCGTGTCGGTCATGAACTGCTCGTGCACGCACGTGAACAGGTCGTCGCGCAGAAAACCCTGCTTTACCAGCCGCTGCTCGGGAGCGACATTCACCGGGTTGGTGTTCTGGATCAGCATGGCCGTCACCGGAGGTCCGCCATAGAGCGCGTCGCTGGCACCGGTCAGTACCGGGCCGATGCGCGAATGATCGAGATAGCGGATCGCTGGATCGCGCATCCTTGAGCCTTCCAGCACGTCCTGGTTGAGCTTGAAGATGCCGGAATTCGAATGGAAGGCGCCACCACCCTCATATTGCCAGCTGCCGGTGACCGCGGCGATGCAGGACGCGGCATGCATGTTCACCGCGCCGTTGCGCTGACGGGCAAAGCCGTAGCCCAGGCGGAAGTAGGTTTTCCTGGTCGTGCCAACCAGGCGGGCAAAGGCCTCGATTTCGGCCACTGAAAGCCCAGTGATCCCGGCTGCCCACTCCGGCGTGCGCGTCCTCAGATGCGCTTCCAAACCCTTCGGGTCATCGGTGTATTTTTCGAGATAGGCACGGTCGGCCAGGCCTTCCCTGAACAGCACATGCATGACCGCACAAGCCAGCGCTCCGTCGGTGCCGGGCTTCAGCACAAGGCCCATATCGGCCTGCTTCATGGTCGCGTTCTCATAGACGTCGATGACGACGATTTTGGCGCCGCGCTCCTTGCGCGCCCTGATGGCGTGGGTCATCACATTGACCTGGGTGACCACCGCGTTGGTGCCCCAGATCACCACGCAGTCGGATTTGGCCATCTCGCGCGGGTCGGGCCCGCGCAAGGCTCCCGCCCCCATCATCCAGCCGGTCCAGGCCAGATTGGTGCAGATCGACCCGAAGAAGCCCGAATATTTTTTGGCGTGGCGCAGCCGGTGGATGCCGTCGCGCTGAACCAGTCCCATCGTGCCGGCATAGAAATAGGGCCACACCGTCTCCGAGCCGTATTTCTCTTCGGCCGCGTTGAACTTTTCGGCGACGAGGTCGAGTGCCGCGTCCCAGCTCGCTTCCTTCCACAGTCCGTCGCCCTTGGCGCCGGCCCGCACCAGCGGCTTCAGCAAGCGGTCGGGATGATGGACACGGTCGGCGTAGCGGGCAACCTTGGCGCAGACCACCCCCGATGTGTAGCTATTGGCCTTGGCGCCATGGACGCGGCCGATGCGGTTGCCGTCAAGCAGTTCGACCTCGAGCGCGCAGGTCGATGGGCAATCATGCGGACAGGCCGAATGGCCGATGCGGAGCTTGGCGTGCTGGTTCATGGGGTGAGGTTAGCCGGTTCCAGACGTAGCGTGTAGGGCCAGATTTGCCGACAAGCTGCGTTTGGGAGATGTCTTTTCCACCTGCCATGGCGTGACGGTGGCTCACCGTCCCTTGATGGGAAGGGCGGCGCGCGGCGCCGGGGTTGGTGAACCGCCGCGTTGCCCCCACACCGCTTCGCGGATCGACCCTCCCCCTCGAGGGGGAGGGTAAATCACTCCGCCGTGCCTTCCTCATATTCAGCCGACATGGTCAGCCATTTTTCCTCGTGGCCGGCCAGCGTCTGGGCGAGTTGCGAGCGTTCCTTGGCCAGGCGTGTCGCGGTCGAGGGATCCTTTTCGTAGATCGCCGGGTTGGCCAACTCGTCCTCGATGCCGTCGATGCGCTTGCGGATGCGGTCCATCAGCGCCTCGGTGGCGCGGATTTCCTTGGCCAGCGGCTCGAAAGCGGCGCGGCGTGCCGCCGCATCGCGGCGGCGGTCGGCTTTTGACGCCTTGTCAGCCTCACGCTTGCCGCGGCGGTCACCGGACACGCCGGTGACCAGCGTCTTGTAGTCCTCCAGGTCGCCGTCATAAGGGTTGACCGCGCCATCCTTGACCAGCCACAGCCGGTCGGCGGTCGCCTCGAGCAAGTGGCGGTCGTGCGAGATGAGGATGACCGCGCCGGGAAACTCGTTGAGCGCATGGATCAGCGATTCACGGCTGTCGATGTCGAGGTGGTTGGTCGGTTCGTCGAGGATGAACAGGTTCGGCCCCTCGAAGGCCGACAGGCCCATCAGAAGGCGCGCCTTCTCGCCGCCGGACAGGTCCTTGGCGGGCGTATTCATCTTCTCGGTGGTGAGACCGAACTGGGCGACGCGGCCGCGCACCTTGGATTCCGGCGCTTCCGGCATTAGCCGGCGCACATGCTCGTAGGCATTTTCCTCCGGACGGAGATCGTCGAGCTGGTGCTGGGCGAAGATCGCCACCTTCAGCCCGGGCGCCACGGTCATGGTGCCGGTCTCCTGCTTGAGCCGGCCGGACAGCAGTTTGGCGAAAGTCGACTTGCCGTTGCCGTTGGCGCCGAGCAGCGCGATGCGGTCGTCGGCGTCGATGCGCAGCGTCATCTTCTTCAGGATCGGCTGGCCTTCGGTATAGCCGACATTGACGTTGTTCAGCGCAACGATCGGCGAGGCAACCGTCTTCACCGGTTCGGGAAAGGAGAACGGCCGCACCGAATCGTTCACGATGGCCGCGATCGGCTTCATCTTCTCCAGCGCCTTGATGCGCGACTGCGCCTGCCTGGCCTTGGAGGCCTTGGCGCGGAAGCGCTCGACGAAGGATTCCATATGCTTGCGGGCGGCCTCCTGCTTGACCCTGCCCTTTTCCTGCAATTCCTTCTGCTCGGTATACTGGCGCTCGAACTGGTCGTAGCCGCCGCGCCAGAAGGTCAGCTTCTTCTGGTCGAGATGAACGATCGAATTGACGGCGCGATTGAGCAGGTCGCGATCGTGCGAAATCAGAAGCACCGTGTGCGGATACTTCGACACATAGTTCTCCAGCCACAGCGTGCCTTCGAGATCGAGATAGTTGGTCGGCTCGTCGAGCAGCAGGAGATCTGGTTCCGAAAACAGCACGGCGGCCAGCGCCACGCGCATGCGCCAGCCGCCGGAGAAGGACGAGGCCGGACGGCGCTGCGCCGCATCGTCGAAGCCGAGGCCGGCGAGGATGGTGGCCGCGCGCGACTCGGCCGAATGCGCGTCGATGTCGGCCAGCCGCATGTGGATGTCGGCGATGCGGTGCGGATCGGTGGCGGTCTTTTCCTCTTCGAGCAGCGCCGTACGCTCAAGGTCGGCCTTGAGCACAATCTCGATCAGCGGCTCCTCGGTCCCCGGCGCTTCCTGCGCCACCTGGCCGATGCGCGTGTTCTTCGGCAGGCTGATCGAGCCTGTCTCGGAGGGAAAATCGCCGGTGATCGCCTTGAACAGCGTCGTCTTGCCGGTACCGTTGCGACCGACAAGGCCGGCCTTGGTGCCAGCCGGCAAGGTCAGCGAGGCATGGTCGAGAAGCAGGCGCCCGGCCATGCGGAGCGAAAGGTCATTGATGATCAGCATGGCCGCGCTTTTGCACCGGACATCGACGCTTCGCAAGACCTTGCGGACCGGTTGGCCGTACAAGGCCTGAAAACGGCGCCTGCGATCGCGCCGTCCAGCCGCCGATCAATGGCTCGCCGTACCGGCCGGCAAGGCCTCAGGCCGTGGCCTTGCCACGCTTTGTCGCCTTGGCGACAGTGGCCGGTGCAGCCGGCTTGCGGCCAAGTCCCGTCGACTTCGCCAGCGCCGACCGGGTCGCCGAGTAGTTCGGAGCAACCATCGGATAGTCCGGCGGCAAGCCCCATTTGGCCCGATAGTCGTCCGGGCTCAAACCATAGTCTGTCCTGAGGTGTCGCTTGAGCGACTTGAATTTCTTTCCATCCTCCAGGCAGACGATGTAGTCGGGAAACACCGACTTTTTCGGATTGACAGCCGGAACCAGGCTCGGGCTTTCCACGACGGCCGCGCCAGCCAGCTTGCGAACCGAGGCGCTGACGCTGGCAATCAGGTCAGGCAGGCCGGAAGCCGGAAGCGGATTGTTGCCGACATAGGCCGAGACAATATCGGCCGTCAGCTCGATAACGGTCTTATCCTCGATATTTGACAATTCTTTCACCTTCTTTGCGACAAAGTCATCCACCCCAGCGAAGACTTTTGTCGATGTATCTCTTTAACCGCGTCCCCCAACGGGCCGCCAAGCTCCAAAACGAATCAAGACTTGGCGTCAACTACTTTTATGGAAAATCGACGTCACGCAAATTAGAAAATCTAATACTTGGAGCCGGCAGACTTGGTTGTCCGGCCGTCGGCCAATATCTCAAGAATACGCTTCCATCGGGCACAGCGCCCGAAATCCTTCTGTTCAATCGCCTTCTCGGCCTTCATCGCCGCGTAAAGCGGTGCCTCGGCGCCGAATTCCTTGATCAGCCAGTGCGCTTCCTGCCTCGCGAGACGTTCATCTTCGTCAAACATGGTCTTGCGCCTCCGAACGTTCCAGCCCGACCGCTATGCAACTGCCGATGACAAGGACTGCTCCGGCGATAGCGGTCGTCGTCAGTCGTTCGCCGGACAGGGTCAGCAGCAACGTCGACGCGATCGGCGTGAGATAGGCGATGACAGCGACCTTGCCGCTGCCTTCGAGCTTCAAGGCGCGAGACCAGAGGTGGTAACCCAGGCCCATCGGGCCGGCGCCAAGATAGAGCCCAAGGGCCAGATCCACCCCGGTGGGCCATGCGACGCCTTCGCGAGCCGACCATAAAAGCGTCAAGGCGACGCCGACCAGCGACGAGGGCAGCAACAGCCGCTCGGGCGACGTAGCGAGCCGCCTCACCATCACCGAATAAAAGGCCATGCACAGCGCGGACCCGAAGGCGGCGAAATAGCCGACAAGATCGCCCTGGAACCAGGCGCTCTCACGCCCGCCCGAAATCACCAGTGCGACGCCGACGAACCCAAGGGCCGCGGCAAGCCCCAGCAAAGCCGGACGGCGCGGATTTTCGAACACGATCACTGCCGCGGCCACCATCAAGGGCCAAGTGTAGGCCACGAGATTGGCCTCGATTACCGGCATCGATGCAAAGGCGATGTATTGCAGCACCATGGTGCCGACCAGACCGATGAAGCCGACCGCGAGCGATGCCAACGCCGCCCCGGCCACCGGCGCGGACTTTTCCCGGCTCATCAGCCGGATGACGGCGAGGACCAGTGCAGCCCCTGCAAATTGCAGGAACTGCACCTGCGAGACCGGATGGTTGGCCAAGAGGGATTTGCCGACCAAGGCATTGGTCGACCACAAAGCCACCGCGCCGGCGGCGAAGACCAGCCCGGATAGCGAGCCTGACCCATGCCGAAGGAATCGGCATGGCGCTCTATCTCCAGGCTTGACCATGACCTTGTCCGAAAACCGGGTTCTACTTTTCGGAATCATGGTTCGCTACCATGAGTCCCGTGTCCCGCCTGGAACCTGTGCTTCGGCAGATGGGGCGGGCGTGGGATGCTCCGCCTCGAACCGGCGATAGGCAGGCAACTGGTTGGTCCAGACATCTTCGGCCAGTTCGTTGACCCACTGGCGGTCGTGGTCGTTGTCGGCGGCAAGATAGAACATGCGGTTGTCGTCGACATAGGGCTTGGCCACCGAACGCTGGTTGAGCACCAGTGTGACGCGCTCGCCGTACTGGATCGGCGCTGTGCGATGCAGGACGCCAAGGAACTGGCCGAGCGTCGCGTATTTCATCTTGTGATCGATGCGCATGATACGGTTGCGCGGGATTTCGCGTCCGGATTCGAGGATGGCGCGGCCGGTCTCGGAATCGTCGCAATAAATTTCGAGATGGCCGCCGACCAGCGGATCGCTGATCGACAGCGGAATGAGCTCGGTGACCGGAACGCCGTCGCAATGCCATTCGACGGCGCCATCCCTGGGATTCATGAAGGTGACGGTCGAGCCGACGATCGACAGCGGATAGGGCTCCAGCTTCGTGCCCATCATGTCAGACAGTCGCTCCAGGCGCAGCTTGTCGTGCAGCAATTCCTTGATTTCGGGGATGAAACGGTCAGCGCCGGTGATAAAGGTCAGGTCGAGATGCTTGTGCACAGCATGGCTCGCCTTGAGCTTCAGGGCAGCCTCCTCGATTGCGGCAAGCAGGGCCGGATCATAGCCATGAAGATACTGCGCAACGCCGAAACTCGACACTTTCCAGGCGGTTTCGTGTCCGATAATGGCCTCGCGGCTCATCGCATAGCGCAGTTCGGGTATGGTGTGTGCGTTCATTGTACTTCTCCAAGCGGGGGCAAACACTTGGTTAACAGTCGATTAAATTAGCCCCCCCTGTAAAATTAGGAATGCTAGTGCTACCGTAAGCCCAGCTTAAGGTCGAACCCAGTGCGTCTGCTCAGTCAGGTCAACCTCAATTCGCTGAAAATCGTGGAAAGTGCTGCAAGGCACGGCAATTTCACGCGCGCGGGCGAAGAGCAGTTTATCACCGCTTCCGCGGTCAGCCAGCGCGTCAAGAGCCTTGAGGACCAGCTGCGCTTCAAGATTTTCCAGCGCGGCGGCAATGCGGTGTCGCTGACGCCGGAGGGTGAGACCTATGTCTCGCGCGTTCGAGAGGCACTGGAGCGAATCGTCGCCGCCAGCATGGAAGCGACCGGGCAATCGCAGGAGCATGTGCTGAAAATATCCGTGCTGCCGACCTTTGCCGCGCGCTGGCTGTTTCCGCGCCTGCCGCTGTTTCAGCGGCGATATCCCGATATCGTGATGCGGGTTTCGACCTCCTACGCCACGCATGAGTTCACGACCTCCGATTTCGATCTCGAAATCCGCTATGGCGACGGCCACTTCAACGGGTTGCCATCCGATCTGCTGTTTCGGGAAGACCTGACGCCGGTGTGCAGCCGCAAGCTGTTCCATGAGGTTCTCGGCGACAAGCCGCTGTCGAAGGTGACCCCGGATGACCTCAAGCTCTTCACGCTATTGCATTCCGATACCTGCACCCAGAACTGGCAATCCTGGCTGGCTTTCTCCGGCGCCAGCTTCGTGCTCAGTGAGACCAAGAGCATCTATTTCGACTCGTGCATGATGTCCTACGAGGCGGCCAATGCCGGAATGGGTTTCGCCGTCGCCAACCGCGCCTACATGGCCAGCGACATCCGCGCCGAAAGGCTGGTCGCTCCCTTTGCCGTCCACCACCCGAACACGGCCGGCTGGTATTTCGTCTCCCCGCACAAGAGCCTGGCCGCACGCAAGGTGCAGCTGTTCAAACAATGGGTAATGGCGGAAGCGGCCTTGACGCAGCGCCAATTGGATAGCGAAATCAGAGACTTGGCTGCTGAAGCTGTCTGAAATTCGGATCGTCCCTCGATGACGGCGCGAGCCGCCAGCTCTCGAATCCAGAACGAAAACAACGGGATCAGGCGAAAGCCCTGCCCTCCTCCGTGCGCTGGAAATGCGCCAGATCGAGTTGCACGGAAGGGCGACCGAGAACCGTGAGGATCATATGCGCCTGACCGCGATGATGGGTCTGGTGGTTGAAGACATGAGCGAGCGCCGGCGCCAGGCGCTGCGAGACGGTGCGCATGTCCGATACGGTCATATAGGTGAAGCGGCCCGACAGCGCCTTGTCGCTCAAGCCGGCGAGCCAGTCGATGATCCGCCGATCCTCCGCCTCGCGCGCCGTCCTCAAATCGGGCAAGGTGCGATGCAGCACGGCGTCCAGCGCCGTCGGCGCGTCGCCTTCGCCGGTGAAGCGCTTCATCCAGATGCGATCGGCGGCGAGCAGGTGGTTGAGCGTGCCCATCAGCGAGCCGAAGAAGGCGCCGACATCGCGGTTGAATTCCTCCTCATCGAGATCGGTCGCCGCGGCATAGATGCGGCCATTGGCCCATTGATTGTAGGCCGCAAACATCATGAAGTGCTGTTTCATCTTTTCTCCCGCCGCCCGTCTCGGGGTGTCGCGAGCGATACCTAGACCGCAAAGGGACCCGCGCCAATGACCATTCTGCTTTATGATCTCGTCGGGCGTGACGAGAGCCGTCCGTTCAGCCCGCATTGCTGGAAGGCAACGATGGCGCTGGCCCACAAAGGCCTCGATGTCTCAACCGCGCCGACGCGTTTTCTCGAGGTCCCCACCATAGAAGGCGGCGCTTCGAAAAGCGTTCCGGTGATCCGCGACGGCGACAAGGTGGTCATCGATTCCTTCGCCATCGCGCTCTATCTAGACGAAGCCTATCCGGACCGGCCGACGCTGTTTGGCGGCGAAGGCGGCAAGGCGATGGCGCGCTTCATCGAGCGCTGGTCGCAATTGACCATCCATCCCTACGTCACCACGGCCGCGCTCACCGACCTCCATGCCATGCAGGACGAAGAGAACGCCGTGTATTTCCGGCAGAGCCGGGAGCAGCGCCTCGGCAAGCCGTTGGAAGATGTCGTCGCGGCACGCGACGGCGGATTGGCGGCGTTTCGGGCCTCGCTTGAGCCGCTGCGATCAATGCTGAGCTATCAGCCCTTTATCGGCGGTGCCTCGCCGCTGTTTGCGGACTATATCGTCTTCGGCGCGCTGCAATGGGCGCGCATTGCCACCCCTTATCAGCTGCTCGAAAACAGCGACGTGGCGGCGCAATGGTTCAGCCGCTGCCTCGACCTGCATGGCGGGCTGGGACGAAAGGTGGCGGCGGCGGCGTGACGGCCGCAAAACGCCCGCCCTGCCCGCAAGGCAGCTCGGGCGCCGTCAATCCGTGGCGAAGACCAGCTGCGGGATAGCAGGCTTACTTGGCCGCCTTCTTTGGCTTGCCGGTTTTCGGCTTGCTGGCTTTCGTGGCGGCCTTTTCTTCCTTGGGCGCGGCCTTGGCCTTGCCAGCGCCAGATGCCTTCCTGGCTGGCGTCTTGGCCGCCGACGGCTTGGCCGCGTCCTCCCGATCGATGTCGGCCGCCGCCTGGTGCCAATGGCGTTCGTGGTGACCGGCCGGTTGCCCTTCTTCCTGCCAGATCTGATGTGCGCGGTTGCGAATGCGCTCCTGACGATCGTCTGCCATGGTCATGTTGTCTCCATTCGGGCCGACTTCAGCGCGGCGCCGATACGCGACTATAGCAAGCAAAGCGTTGCTGTGCAGCCGTCTGATCCGGCCTAGGGGCTGCCGGCCCGACATCGAAGCACCTCGCCGGTCCGGCGCTCCGCGATGGGTGCTCTTCACGCGCGAGGCCAGGCAATTGGCTTTCCGTCCGCTTCGCGGACCGGTTCCCTGCCCTTCGCTATCGCTGCGGGCGTTCGTCGCTCGGAAAGCCAAGCAATTGGCTTTCCGTCCGCTTCGCGGACCGGTTCCCTGCCCTTCGCTGTCACTGCGGGCGTTCGTCGCTCGGAAAGCCAAGCAATTGGCTTTCCGTCCGCTTCGCGGACCGGTTCCCTGCCCTTCGCTGTCGCTGCGGGCGTTCGTCGCTCGGAAAGCCAAGCAATTGGCTTTCCGTCCGCTTCGCGGACCGCTCCTCACCCCTTGGCAATGGGTCGGGCGGCTTGTATAGAGCCCGCCACTCTCAATTCCATTCTCAGACAAGGACGACCCATGGCGCTCGAACGCACCTTCTCCATGATCAAGCCGGACGCAACCCGGCGCAACCTCACCGGCGCCATCACCAAGATGCTCGAGGACGCCGGCCTGCGCGTCATCGCTTCGCGCCGTGTGTGGATGAGCCGCCGCGAGGCGGAAGGCTTTTACGCTGTCCACAAGGACCGCCCGTTCTTCGGCGAACTGGTCGAGTTCATGTCCTCGGCTCCGACGATCGTCCAGGTTCTGGAGGGCGAGAACGCCATTGCCAGGAACCGCGAAGTGATGGGTGCCACCAACCCGGCCAACGCCGCCGAAGGCACCATCCGCAAGGTGCATGCGCTGTCGATCGGCGAGAATTCGGTGCACGGCTCCGACGCGCCGGAAACCGCCGCGCAGGAAATCAAGTACTGGTTCTCGGACACCGAGATCGTCGGCTGAGCCGACACTGCCAAGTCCTACGTGAAAAGGCCGGCACCTCGCCGGCCTTTTTCATTGGCGGTCAGCTCGCGGCGCTGAAGCGAAGGATTTCGCGGCCGTTCTTGTCCGATATGGTGAGCTTGCCGGCATCGACCTTGTAGGACGCGGCCCTGGCCAAGGCATCGAACAGCGCCTTTTCCTCGGCCATCACCTCGGACGCGCAGGCCTTGTAGGTCGAACCGATGTTGCTGATCGCGATCGCCTGGCCATCGACCTTCGCTGTGGCAAAATAGGCGTTGCAGGGGCCACTGCCGCCGGCCTTGCCAGCCTCGCTGACCCTGAACGTCGCCTGCGGCGCGGTGATGGCGCCGAAGCCGTCGACATAGTCGGCCACCCAGAGCTGACCAAAGACGGAAGCCGTCGGCTCGCCGCCTGGCGCGACCATCTTGAGCATGATGGTTTGCGGTGCGCCGGCCAGCGGATCGAGCTGGTGGCGCACATCGGAAATGAACATCAACTTGCCGTCGACAGTGATCCGCGCCTGCAGCGCATAGGTCATCTGTGACCGGATCGCCGCTGGATCGAATTTGATCTCGAAGCTGATCGGCACCTGGCCGGTCGGCTTGATGGTCTGCTCGCCGATGACCCTGGCCGGCGCGTCGGCCAGCGAGACATCGACAAGCTGGACGGAAAGCGCGGCGCTGGGCGGCAGGGCGATGCGCTCGCGATAGATCACCTCGCCTCTCACCGCCTTCTCGGCGGCCACGGACAGTTCCGGCACCGCCAGGATACCGACGATCAGAGGCACGAAACCGAAGACGAAGAACTCCGCGAGCCTGTCCAGCATGACCACCTCCCTTGCCAGGGATCGCCAATCCCCGGGCTGCCAATGGCTGACCACGCCGTCCATCTGGCCAAAGGATTGCGGTCAATGCATGGCTGCGACGGGGATTTATTCGGAAGGCGACTTCCAGCGCCCTGCCGCTTCGGCATCGATTTCCTTGGCCTCGACCCAGCCGCCTTCCGAGCCATCGGCGCGATGCTCCTTCTTCCAGAAGGGTGCACGCGACTTCAGATAATCCATGAGGAAATTCGCCGCATCGAACGCCGCCTGGCGATGGGCCGAGGCGGCCACCACCAGCACAATATTCTGACCCGGGGCGATCTTGCCATGGCGGTGGATGACGGTGAGGCCTTGCAGCGGCCAGCGCTGAACCGCCTCAGCGGCGATACGACCGATCTCGGCTTCCGCCATGCCGGGATAATGCTCGAGTTCCAGTGCTGACAGGGAGCCCTGCTCATCCCGACAAAGACCGGAGAATGTGACCACCGCGCCGATATCGGCGCGGCCTTGCGTCAGCCCGGCAATCTCGGCGGCGACGTCGAAATCCTGGCGCTGGATGCGCACGCTCGGCACAAGTACGGCCGACATGAGTATCAGCCCCCGGTCATGGGCGGGAACAGCGCGATCTCGCGTGCGCCCGATATCTTCTCGCGGTGGTCGACATGTTCCTGATTGATGGCAACGCGAATCACGTCGGGATACTGCAGCGCATGCTCGTAGCCCTCGCCACGCGATTGCAGCCAGCGCAACAGGTCGGCGACCGTCTCGATGCCGGCCGGCAATTCAACGTCTTCCTCCGATGTGCCGATCCGTTCGCGCACCCAGGCGAAATAGATGAGACGGGTCGTCATCTCACTCATCCATGATGTGCTTGAGGCCGGCGCGGAAATAGTCGTAGCCGGTGTAGAGCGTGACGAGCGCCGCGATCCACAGCAGCACCAGGCCGGTCTGCGTGGTCAGCGGGAATATCTTGTCGCCGGCCGGACCCGCCAGCAGGAAGGCGATGGCGACCATCTGGATGGTGGTCTTCCACTTGGCAAGCTGCGTCACCGGCACCGAGACCTTGAGCGCCGCCAGATATTCACGCAGGCCCGAAACCAGGATTTCGCGGCACAGGATGATGATCGCCGCCCACAGCGACCAGCCGGCGATGCCGGCATGACGATCGGTGTCGGCCGCCAGCAGCAAAAGGCACGTCGCGACCAGCAGCTTGTCGGCGATCGGATCGAGCATCTTGCCGATGTTGGAGGTCTGCTGCCAGGCGCGCGCAAAATAACCGTCGAAATAGTCGGTTATGGATGCGAGCAGGAAAATGATCAGCGCCAACCAGCGGGCGAAGTCGCTGGATTTGAGATGGCCTTCGAGAAAAAAGCACAGCACCACCAGCGGCACCGCGATAATGCGGGCGTAGGTCAGTATGTTGGGCAAGTTGAACGCGCGCTGGGCCATGTCTGGGGGACTCTTTCTGCCTGCGTACTCAAATCAGAAGCGAATGTAGGGGGTCAACAGGCCAGATTCGACTGACCAGCTGAAACTGCCGAATTTTTCAACTTTCGTGAAAATGATTGTAGACCAGCTTGGCGACCTGTTCGGAAATGCCGTCGACTTTCCTCAAATCCTCTATTGCCGCACGGCTGACCGCCTTGGCGGTGCCGAATGCCAGCAGCAGCGCCCGCTTGCGGCCGGGACCGATGCCGGCAATCTCATCGAGCGGGCTCTTGACCATTTCCTTCTTGCGCCGCGCCCGGTGCGAACCGATGGCGAAGCGATGGACTTCGTCGCGCAGGCGCTGCACGAAATAGAGCACGGGATCGCGCACCGGCAGCGAAAACGAATCCCTGCCCTTGACGAAAAAACGTTCGCGGCCGGCATCGCGGTCCTGGCCCTTGGCGATGCCGATGGCCACGACGCGGTCCTCGATGCCGAGATCGGCGAGAATCTTGCGCACCGCCGTCATCTGGCCCTGACCACCGTCGATCAGGATGACGTCGGGCCAGGCCGGAAAGCTGCCGGAGATGTCGTCATCGATATCATCGGCCGCCTCGCCTGCCGCGGTCTCGTCGGCCACGGCAACATCGCCATGCTCCTTGAGCAGCCGCGAAAAGCGCCGCTCCATCACCTCGCGCATCATGCCGAAATCGTCGCCCGGCGTGATCTCGGTCGAGCGGATATTGAATTTCCGGTACTGGTTTTTGACAAAACCTTCCGGCCCCGCGACCACCATGGCGCCGACGGCATTGGTGCCCATGATGTGCGAGTTGTCGTACACTTCGATGCGCACCGGCGGCTTGGCCAGCCCGAAGGTCTCGGCGAAGCCGGCAAGCAATCGTCCTTGCGTTGACGTTTCGGCCAGCCTGCGGCCCAACGCCTCCCTGGCGTTCTGAAGGGCGTTGTCGGTCAGGTCCTTCTTCTCGCCGCGCTGCGGCACCGAGATCGCCACCTTGCGGCCGGCGCGGGTGGAGAGCGCCTCGGCCAGCAGCTCCTGGTCTTCGACCCCACGCGACAGCAGAATGGCACGTGGCGTCGGCTTGTCGTCGTAGAACTGCGCCAGGAACGAGCCCAGCACTTCCGATCCCTCCAGTGCCGGGTCGGCCTTGGGGAAATAGGCGCGGTTGCCCCAGTTCTGGCCGGTGCGGAAGAAAAAGACCTGGATGCAGACCTGGCCACCTTCCTGATGGATGGCGAAGACATCGGCTTCGTCGACGGTCTGCGGGTTGATGCCCTGATGGCTCTGCACATGCGACAGGGCCGCCAGCCGATCGCGATAGATGGCGGCGCGCTCGAAATCGAGGTCTTCGGACGCCTGCTGCATGGCGGCTGAAATTTCGGTCTTCACCTTCTGGCTGCGGCCGGACAAGAAATCCTTCGCTTCGGCGACCAGCTCGGCGTAGCCCTCATGCGAGATCTCGCCGGTGCAAGGGCCCGCGCAGCGCTTGATCTGGTAGAGAAGGCACGGCCGGGTGCGGTTCTCGTAAAAGGAGTTGGTGCAGCTCCTGAGCAGGAAGGCGCGCTGCAGCGAATTGATGGTGCGGCCGACGGCGCCGGCCGAAGCAAAGGGGCCGAAGTAATCGCCCTTTCGCGACCGCGCGCCACGATGCTTGTAGATGCCGGGCGAGACGTGATCGCCGGTCAAAAGGATATACGGAAACGACTTGTCGTCGCGCATCAGCACGTTGAATCGCGGCCGCAAGCGCTTGATAAGGTTGGCTTCAAGCAGCAGCGCTTCGATTTCGGTGCGGGTGACGACGAACTCCATCGTCGCCGTCTCGCGCACCATGCGGCCGATGCGATTGGTGTGGAACCGGCCTTGCGCGTAGTTGGTGACGCGCTTCTTCAGGCTGCGCGCCTTGCCGACATAGAGCACGTCGCCGGCGGCGTTCATCATGCGGTATACGCCGGGGGCATTGGGCAGCCGCTTGACCAGCGTCTGGATCACCTCGGCGCCGACCATGCCTTCGGCATCGCCGGCATGCGGCGTCCAGTCGATGGCCGTGAAGGCGACATCCGGGCCGGCTGGTTCGACGATCTCCTCCAGCGCCTCGTCCTCGAGGTCGATTTCGGGAGGAAGATCATCGGCGCCGCCACGCACCTTGTTTTTGTGATCCAGTGGACTCATTCCGCCATGCCTGTCACATCGGGCGTCTGCCACGCAAGATGCTGGCCGCCATCAAGCGCGATCATCTGGCCGGTGACCGAGCGCGCATCCCAGAGATAGCGGATGGTGGCGCCGAATTCAGGCAATTCCGGGCCGCGCTTCAGGATCAGGCCGGCGACCTGCGCGTCAAAATCGGAATCATCCTGGCGCATGTTCTTCAACGTCGGCCCCGGACCGATCGCGTTGACACGAATCTTTGGGCCCAGCGCCTGCGCCAACATCTGCGTTTGCGTCCACAGGGCGGATTTGGACAGCGCATAGGAAAAATAGCGCGGCGTCGGCCGCCAGACGCGTTGGTCGATGATGTTGACGATCAGCCCCTCCTGCCCTTTCGGCAAGGCGCGGGCGAAATTCTGCGCCAACAGCGCCGGCGTCTTCACATGAATGGCAAAGTGGCGGTCCCAGGCCTGCCAGTCGAAATCGTCAACGGAATCATCGACAAAGAGCGAAGCGTTGTTGACCAGAAGTGAGATGGGCCCCAGCGCGACTTCCGCCTGGCCGACGAGGTCGCTGACGGCATCCATATCGGTCAGGTCGGCGCTCACCACCGCCGCGCGGCCGCCGGACTGGTTAATCCCCGCGGCCAAGGCGTCAGCCTCACCGCGCGAGCGATTGGCGTGGATGGCGACTGCAAAACCATGGCCGGCGAGGTCCTCAACGATCGCCCTTCCGATCCGTTTCGCCCCGCCGGTCACCAGCGCCGCGGTGGCTTTGCTCATATTCAGTCAATCCTCAATTTCGGCACAAAAAGACGGCGCCGGCAAAATATGGCCCGCCATCCATTAAATGGCGTTCGCACCTGGGGCAACATTGTGGCGAAACCGCCTGGCGGGCATTCAGACTCGCCCCGCAACAAGGCCAGTCACATCCCCATATAGGGCGGTGGACTCCTTGCACCAAGCGGTGTGCAGCGCAACATGGCCAAGCTGCTGACATTTCGCTGTTGCGAAGATGCAACGTCAAGGTTCTGCCTCATTCGCGCCGGGGAATGACCCAAGTTCAGGTTCGCTTCAGCCGCATTTTGACACGACATTTGGAACCGACGAGCGCCAGATCCGTTTCACCCCCCGGACGGGTTGATGGCGATCGTAAGAAACAAGCCTGTGTCCTGTGGCTTAAGGAGTAAAGAACAATGCAAGCCAATCTCAAATTCGCACGGCCGCTGGCCGTCGCGCTCGGGCTCTTCGCCCTCGGTGGAACCGCTTATGCCGCGGACGTCGTTCAGGAAGAGCCGCCGGCACCCGCTCCGGTTGCCGAACTGCCCGTCGCATCCTGGGCCGGCCCCTATGCCGGTATCAACCTCGGCTATGGCTTTTCCGGCCGTACCAAGGAAAAGGATCTCGGCTTCGAAACCGATACCAAGGGTTTTGTGGGCAGCGTCTTCGGCGGCTATCAGTGGCAGCAGGAGAACTTCGTGTACGGCGGTGAAGCCGAACTCGGCTACAACGGCGTCAAGGGTGACGACAACGGCATCCACTCCAAGGGTGGCTTCGAAGGTTCGCTGCGTGCCCGTCTCGGTTACGCCGTGACCCCGGAAATCCTGCTCTATGGCACCGGCGGTCTCGCTGGCAAAAGCCTGAAGGTTGATGACTCCGACATTCCGGCCAGCGACCGCGCTACGATGCTCGGCTGGACCGCCGGCGTCGGCACCGACATCAAGCTGACCGACAATGTGTTCGGCCGTGTCGAGTATCGCTACACCGACTTCGGCTCGAAGAGCTTCGACGGTATCGGTAAGGTCAAGGCCACCGACAACCGCGTCACCTTCGGCGTCGGTATGAAGTTCTAAGTCGTTCAAGCCACGACACGAAAAGGCCGGGCCTCGCGCCCGGCTTTTTTTGTGGCCGCCGGTCACCCCGGGATCGCGGACTTCAACTCCGGGAATTTCTCGTCGAAACGCGCCGCCCAGCGGGTCAACCGGCCGCGGCCCTTTTCCCATTTGCCGGCAAAGCGCAGTGAGAGGTAACCGAGGCAAGCCCGCAATGCCATCTGGCCTGCGGTGATCTTCTTCGGCAGTTTCGGCGGATTGGCGTTGAGCAGGTCGAGTGCTGCCGTGATCTTCGCCCACTGGCGGTCGAGCCAGGGCTGGTAGACCATCTCGTCTGGCCGCGTGCGGCGCTCGTAGACCATCGACAGCGCGCAATCACAAATGCCGTCGGCCAGCGCCTCCAGCACTTCCGCTTCCAGCCGCTTGTCGGGATTGCGCGGAAACAACGCGTTCTTCGAAATCCGGTTGAGGTGCTGGGTAATGGCGCGGCTGTCGTGAATCGAACGGCCGTCATCGAGCACCAGTACCGGGATCTTGCCGAGCGGATTGGCACCGATCAGTTCGGCCGGTCGGTCCTCGGTCTTGACCGGCACCAGATCGATCACGATCCCGGCATAGGCCGCAGCCATCCTGACCTTGGAGCTGTAGGGAGAGGTGGATGCGTAGAGCAGCTTCGGCATGATCGGTTTCCTGGTTGCGGACGTCCAGTGTTGACTGGACAATCACTTGCGATCAACCGCCAGAGCACAAAAAAAGAACTGCCAGAAACCGGTTGCGGTTTCCTTCCCAGGCATCAGCCTACAGAGGGGTACGCCGGAAACACGAGCGAGCGGCAGGTTGATAGTATTCAGACCTGCATTCCATCTCACCAACCCAGGCACTGCGCCGGGGCCTTCGCCAAGCGCGGCAAGGATACAGTCCGACGGGCGAGCGAGGCAGCCAACCGGCGCCTCGCTTTGCTTGCCCCATTCGGTCTCATCCCGATGTTCAGCCCCGAGGGCTGAACCCGCTGCCGGACTTGCGTCAATCCAGTGCGTCAGAGCGTCCTTGCCGAGCCCCGAAGGACACGCGACGCCCCAACGACCGGTCTACTTCTTGGCCGGAGCCTTGGCCTTCGCAGGCGCTGCCTTGGCCTTCGGCGCGGCGGCTTTCTTCACCGCGGGCTTTGTAGCGGCCGCTGCTGCTTTCGCTGCCGGCTTTGCCGCTGCTTTCACGGCGGGCTTTGCCACAGCCTTCGCGGCGGGCTTTGCCGCAGCCTTGGCGGGAGCTGCCTTTTTGGCCGCGGGTTTTGCCGCCGCCTTGGCCGCGGGCTTCTTCGACGGTGCTGCCTTCGCTGCGGGCTTCGCCACTGCCTTGGCGGGCGCCGCCTTCTTCACTGCTGGCTTCGCCACAGCCTTGGCCGCTGCCGGCTTCTTGGCCGGTGCTGCCTTCGCCGCGGGCTTTGCCGCCGCCTTCGCGGGCGCTGCTTTCTTCACTGCCGTTGCGGCCTTCGCCGCGACTGCTTTTGCGGGTGCTTTCTTTGCCGGTGCTTTGGATGCCGGCGCTTTAGATGACTGCTTAGCCATGTCATGCCCCTTCACGTTATGCCGATGGCCGTGAATGACCCCGGCGCGCAATGCATATCTGACTCGCGGCTCGCTAGCCAGCGAAGCAATGGTATGATTTTCTCAGCTTAAATTTTCGTTGAGATCGAGACGCGATCGCACTCATCATCGCAAAAATCCGTCGCTGATCTTCTGATACCGCCGACAATTTGACACCGGCATTTTCGATGCGAACCCATCACCGAACTACGAAGACTAGCGAGCAGCTTTAGGCATGATCGCCGGCCGTGAATATCATGACCTACCGCCTCATCAACGCGATCATCTTCAGCAAGCGAGCGATC
The DNA here is from genome assembly GCF_013170705.1 of Mesorhizobium loti. Classification (NCBI taxonomy): domain Bacteria; kingdom Pseudomonadati; phylum Pseudomonadota; class Alphaproteobacteria; order Hyphomicrobiales; family Phyllobacteriaceae; genus Mesorhizobium; species Mesorhizobium loti. Next base: position 5,350,746 of record NZ_CP033334.1, read on the forward strand.
TATGGGGATCACGAGCACGATACGAAGACCGATCCGAGGATCACCTTGTCAAGCGCGCATCCGTACCTCCAATTGACAGATAACTCTGCAAAGCAGAGTATTCTGCAAGAGATGATCGCGCTTTGCGATCGCGCAAGAGGCAAGTGACGGCGCCGCTTCCCGAGAGCGCCGTGCCACATGACAGTCCAAGGCTTGCCGCATTGGAGCCCATCGATGAGCGCCGACGACATCATCCACCAGAGTACGCGACTCAGGATCATGGCCATCCTCAACGCGCTGGAAAGGCGCGAGGCACTGGAGTTCACCCAGTTGAAGATCATGGTCGAAGCCACCGACGGAAATCTCGGGGCACACCTCGATACGCTGGCCAGGGCGGGCTATGTCGATATTGAAAAGCTTTTCGTCGGTCGACGGCCGCAGACACGGGTCAAGGCAACAACGATCGGGCGGCGGGCCTTTCGCGGCCACATAGCCTTCCTTCGCAAGATCATCGATCAGGCGGAGGCAACGCGGCGCGGCAAATAGATTCAGCGAACACCGTTGACGCGTCGCGACGACGGCGGCGGCCCGCATGCAGGCAAGGCGCATGGATTTTCGTCACGGCTGATAGCCCAGGCAGATGGCGCCGAGCACCACGACGGCGCAGGCGCCGACCCGCCGGGGCGTCAGCGTCTCGCCGAGCAACAGCCGGCCGATGAAAGCCGCAAAGACGACACTGGTCTCGCGGATCGCGGTGATCGGACCGGCAGGTCCGAGCGCGAAGGCCGTCACCACGACGCCATAGGCCAGAAGCGAGAACAGGCCGCCGCCAAGTGCCTTCCAGGTTTCCGGCGCCCGCGGGTCGAAAGCAAGCCGGCCACGACTGGCGACGAAGGTCGCCGGCAGCAATACGCCATAGGCCAGCAGGACCCAGGCGGTGTAGGCGCCGACATTGCCCGCCGCGCGAACGCCGATTGCATCGACAGTCGCATAGGCGGCGATGATTGCTCCCGTCGCCAGCGCATAGAGGATCGATGTCGTGGCGGCTCTTCCTCGTCCGAGCGAAAGACCCATGATGCCGCCACCGACCAGGGCAACGCCGACGGTCTCCAGAACGGTGAGCTGCTGGCCGGCCAGCAGGAGGCCGCCAAGGGTGACGAGCAGAGGCACGCTGCCGCGAACAATCGGGTAGACCTGTCCCAATTCGCCATATCTGTAGGCGGCCACCAGAAACACGCTGTAGCCGACCTGCAGGCAGGCCGAGAGCCCGACATAGGGCAAGGCTGATGTGGCGGGAAAACCGTTGAAGACGGCAAGGGGAATGGCCAGCGCCGTGCTGGAGAAGCTCATCACGGTGACGGTCCACAATCTGTCGGCGCCCGTTCGCAGGAAAGCGTTCCAGCTTGCGTGCAGGATCGCCGCGAATAGCGCGAGCCCGACGACCAGCGGGCTCATTGCGGCCTGCGCGAGGCGGCGACGATATCCAGGGCGGCCTTGCGGGCTTCACGAAGGGCGGTATCCGCCTGCCCCATCTGCGCCATCAGGGTGGCCCCTTCGATCAGCATCAACAAGGTTGCCGCCACGTTTTCGGCGCGCCCGCGCGGCATCACCTGCGCGAGCATCGATCGCATGCGCTGCCTGAAGCCGTCCTTCTGCCTGGCGACGGCCTTGAATACGGCATGCCGCGGATCGCCGAACTCGGCCAGCGCATGCGCGAAGAGGCAGCCGTGGAAATCCGGGCTGCGGAACCAGCGGCCATGCCAGTCGAAAATCCTGGCGATCTTCTGCTCCGGCGTCATGCTCTCCCGCGCAAGCTGGTCGAGCTGATCGTCAAAGCGCCTGGCGCGGTAGTCGAGCACGGCGACGATCAACTCATCCTTGCTGGGGAAATGGCGATACATCGTCATCTTGGCCACATCGGCTTCGGCGATGATCCGGTCGATCCCGGTGGCATGGAAGCCGGCACGCTTGAACAGCGCATAAGCGGTTTCGACGACGTGCTGGCGTTTGTCGGAGACAGGCGGCGGTGTCATGATACGCACCAAGTGATGAGACAGGTCTGTCTCATACCTATGCGATGGATTTCACCTTCTGTCAACGCGGCACGAAAAACGCCTGCGGCTGATCAAGCCGCAGGCGCTAACGGGAATCGAGAATCGGAAGGGTGCGTCTAGCGCAGAACGCGGCAGCGGCCGTTATAGACCATCCAGCGGTCGAAGCCCGAGACGCAGAATTCGACATTGTCGCCGATCGAGGCAAAGCCCTGACCTTCCTCGATCAGGTACCAGATGGACCTGTCGCGCCCGTCGGACAGGCTGACGGTGGCCCCGCAATAGCGGCGGCCGATCGGCCAGGTGTCGTCGGCCGGCAGATAGCGGTGCTGATGGATACGCCGGAAATCGATGATCTGCACATCCGGCAGATGGGGCACATGATGCACCTGGTAGGAGAAGCGGGAGGTGATCTTGCTCAGCACCCAGGGCTGGCCGCAGACGCCGCCATCGTCCTCCGAATAGACGCCAAGGTCAGCCGCCTGGACCGCATGGGTAATGCCAAGAGGCGCGGCGAGCGGGGTACAGAGCGAAATCAGGGCAGCAAGTGCGGATTTGGCGAAGCGAGTCATGACAGCCTCTCAAGGTCGATTGCGCGCACTGTGCGGATTCACTTGGCGTCGGTCAAGCGGTTGCTCAGACAATGGTTTCCAGAAACGAGCTGGAGCGTCTACCAACGTACCTGCCGGCTGCGCGTTCCTTCCAGTATCAGTCTTCCGGAAGAAAGGCGGGGTTGAAGACGACTTCCCAGAGATGGTCATCCGGATCCTGGAAATAACCGGCATAGCCGCCCCAGAACGTAGTCTGGGCCGGCTTGACGAGACGCGCGCCTGCCCTGACGGCCTGCGCCATCACGGCATCAACCTCGGCCTCGCTCGTGACATTGTGACCGATGGTGAACTCGGTCGGGCTGCGGCCGGTCTGGCCGATGCCGGCGTCTCGGGCGATGTTGGGACGTTCGAAGATCGCGAACTTCAAGCCGCCCTGCAGATCGAAGAAGGCCACGGCGCCATGCTCGAACTCCCTGCCGATGATGCCCTCGGTCGGAAGCCCAAGTCCGTCTCGATAGAATTCGAGCGACGCCTCCAGATTGTCTACACCAAGGGTGACGACACTGATGCGAGCTTTCATTTTGATTTCTCCTTTCTATATTCACGTTTCTATATTCACGACTTACGCGGTGACGTCAGCGCGGATGCGGTCGCTAATGCCAGCGGAAGGCTTCACGTGATTTGCCATTGCCGGAGCGGCGCGCATTGAAGATTTCGGCCAAAATGGCAGAGAGAGCGGATCGCGCGGCGAGCCTGCGATTGCCAGCCAAGCAGACGGATTATGACTGAAGGGATGGAAGCGGTACTGGCGCAGACCACCGGTTTTTTCCAGGAACGCCCGGCAGACAGGCGGCTGGGTGCCGTCTTCGCGTCCGTCTGGGTCCACCGCATGCAGGACCAGGACGCCCCACCTGTCGTGATAACGCCGGATGCGACGATCGACCTGCAGTGGATCGATGGCCGGTTCCGGGTCGCGGGGCCGGACCGGGAGCCGCAGATCGAGATATTGCCGTCAGGAGCAACGATTGTCGGATTCAGATTCCGGCCGGGGGCGGCCGCCGCGTGGCTGGGCGTGCCGGCCAACCGGATCGTTGGAGAACGCCTCGATCTCGGTGACTTCTGGGGCACCAGGGCGCGCCATCTGGCATGCCATGTGCGGGCCACGCCCGATCTTGCCGAGTTGGCGGGACAATTGGAGAAGGCAATCGGGGAATACACGCAAGAACACCGTGCGCCCGATGTGGTCATGGGCAATGCATTCGACGTCATCGACCGGGGGCTGCCGGCCGGCAAGCCGCTGGTGCCGTTCCTGCTGCGCAGCTTGCATATGAGCGAGCGGTCGCTGCGTCGCCGTTTCGAGGAAAGTTTCGGCTATGGCCCCAAGACGCTCGACCGCATCCTTCGCTTCCATCGATTCCGGCGTCTGCGGCGGACATTCAGCAATGACTCGACCGCCGTACTGGCGGTCGAGGCCGGCTATGCGGATCAGGCCCATTTGATACGTGAAAGCAGGCGGCTGTCCGGCATCACGCCTTCGGCACTGGCCGCCACCCGAGCATAGCGGCGCCTCGGCCGACAGGGTTCAAGCCGTTCCCGCCTGCTCCCCGGCCAGCCATTCCACCGACCAGTGCGCCGGCTTTTCCACCGCGAGCAATTTGTGCAGTGCCGGCAACACGGTCCGCAATTCGGCTTCCAGCGTGAAGGGCGGATTGACCACCACCATGCCGCTGCCATCAAGGCTGGGTTCGGAAGAGGCCGGTCGGATCTCGAACTCTATGTCGAGGATTTTCGGGATGCCGGATTGCTTCAGCGCCTTCCTGAAGGCGATGATCGCCTTGCGATCCTTGATCGGATACCACAGCGCGTAAATGCCGCCGGGCCAGCGCTTGTGCGCCCTTATGAGCCCGTCGACCAGGCGGCCGAACTCGCCCTCCTCCTCGAATGGCGGATCGATGAGGACCAGGCCGCGCTTCTCCTTCGGCGGCAGATGCGCGCCGAGCGCCAGCCAGCCATCGAGTTCCATCACCCTCACCTGGAAGTCGCCAGCGAATTCCGCCTTCAGCTTGGCGGCGTCTTTCGGGTGCAGTTCGATCGCCGACAACCGGTCCTGCTTGCGCAGAAGATGGCGCGCCAGCATCGGCGAACCCGGATATTTCTTCACGCCGTTCCCGGAATTGAGCGACCGCACAGCCTCCAGATAGGGCGCCAGCAGCGCGCCCGCCCTGGCGTCGAACGAGGCATCGATCAGCCTGCCGATGCCACCTTGCCATTCGCCGGTCTTCTGCGCCTCGAGCGACGACAGATCGTAGCGGCCAATGCCGGCATGGGTGTCGACGACGCGAAAAGCCTTGTCCTTCTGCTTGAGATAGTCGAGCAGACGCGTCAGCACGACATGCTTGACGACATCGGCGAAATTTCCGGCGTGGTAGGCGTGGCGATAGTTCACTTGGGTCCCCTGCCCCAGCGCGGCGGCGGCGGTTGCGAGTTCGGATTGTCCGGCCGGCCGCCACCAGAACGCAGGGACAGCAGGAAGCCGATCAGGCCGACCGCCATCAGCGAGAGGCCGACCGGCCGCGCACGACGGTCGACTTCGCCGACACCGGAGCGCAGCACAAGGTCGACCGCCCGCATCGGTATGTCCTCGGCATCGCCCGGACCGACGGTGAAGACATAAGGGCCGGGACTGACGGTCGCGATGACGCCCGCCTCGTCACGAAAGATCTTGTCGGGCAGTTGCGGGCTGACCTGGCGCGGGTTGTCGACATGGTTGAACCGCAACGTCGACGCAAGCACCGTGCGGCCATTGGTGGCGGCGGTCAGCGTCAACACCGTGTGTTGCTGCGAAACGATGCGCTCGGCTCTCGCGGTCAGGTCGACCAGCACGCGCACCGGCGCATCGCGGCTCGAGAGCGACACGGTCACTGGTTTGAAGCGGCCTTGTTCATAGACCCGCCAGGTGCCGATCTCGCGGCCTGAAAAATTGGTCATCGCCCAAGGATAGATGAGGCCGATGCCGGTGCCGGCGAGCAGGATCAGGACAAACAGAAAGCGCATTCAGACAGTCACCTTGTAGTCATGCCTTGGCAATCATGCCTCGCCGGGCAACTTGCCAGTACCGGCACCGTCACGCAGGCGTTCCATTTCGTCCAGCAGCATGTCGAGGCCGAGCTCGAATGTCTTGTCGAATTCGGCGGTGCCGAAAAAGCGCCCGGCCGCCGTGACATTGGGAAAATCCCGGGCCAGTTGCTCGTTGCTGACCGTGTTCACAGCCGACGGGCCCCTGGCGTAGCCCGCGTTCTCGTCCAGCACCGCGCCCATCAAGTAATAGCCGACGGCGCGAAACAGCCGCGCGCTGAGTTCGGTGTCAAAGCCGGCATCCTTGAACAGGCCGATAATGCCGTCCAGCCAGGCAAGGCAAATGGGCGAGTTCATACGGTAGGTGACGAAGAAGGCGGCATAGGCGGGATGGTCTCGGCCGATGCGACGAAAATCCTCGATGGCGATGCGCATCCTTTGCCGCCATGGGAGGCTGGCGTCGGGCATCTCAAGCGCACCGATCAACCGGTCGACGAGCGCTTCGTGCAAATGCGCCACCGAAGGAAAGTGGTGGTAAATGCTCATCGCCTCGCAACCGAGTGCCGCCGCCAGCTTGCGCATGGAAAAGCCGGCGAGCCCCTCCTTCTCGATCACCTCGAAGGCCGCGTCCTCGATCATCTCGCGCGACAGGCGGCCACGTGTTCCAGCTTTTTTTATCGATGAGTCCATGGCGCCGCTTGACAACTTACACTGTAAGGTTCATTTTCCACATCACCTTACGCCGTAAGGCTTGGAAAAACCAGAGGAGAATGTCATGTTCGATTATCGCATTCTTTCATCCGTGCCTTCTTCCATCTGCCGGACCTTCCTGCTCGCCGCTACCGGCTGTGCACTCACGCTGGCCGCGGCACCTGCTCATGCCGACGACTATGATGCGACCCTCAAGGATATCCAGTCGACCATGGGTGGCGTACCGAGCTTTGTGAAGCAGTTTCCCAAAGCCGGTCTGCCCGGTGCCTGGGCCGAGGTCAAGGCCATCGAACTCAGCGACAAGACGGCACTGCCGCCAAAGGTCAAGTCGCTGATCTCGCTGGCGGTGGCGGCGCAGATCCCGTGCAGCTATTGCATCTGGGAGGACACGCAGGACGCCAAGCGCGCCGGCGCCACCGACGAGGAGATCCAGGAAGCCGTGACAATGGCTGCGTTGACCCGCCACTGGAGCACCATCTTCAATGGCATGCAGGTCGATTTCGAAACGTTCAAGAAGGAAATGGGCGGGCAATAAGCCCCGCAGGCAAGAAGAAATCGGTGAAGTGGCGAACCAGCCGATGACGGTTGTAATCGTCTAAGAGACCCGCCAAAGGGCGGGTCTCTTCATGGGCAGCCCATGCACCGACACTCGATTGCGACCTGGTCGCCATGCCGGCCGTTGCGCTGAAACCTAGGCCTTGCGCTCCCAGCGGCGGTCTGATGTCTGCTGCCAGTAGGTCACGGCATGGCCCGCGTCCTTCATCGTCTTCCAATGCGCGCGGGCCGCCTCGACCTGGCCGGCGTCATGGCCGTCGAACAGGAACACGGCGCGCTCGTAGCCGGCAAGATCGGGCGGCGCCGCGCCGTCGACCAGGAACCTTATCCTGGCTTCATTGGGATTGCCGTCGCCGGTGGTCAACAGGATAGGCTGCTCCCCGGGATAAGCCTCGCGATCGGTCGCGTGCGCCAGGAACGAATCATCGCGGAAGGTCCACAGATGCTGGTCGAGCGCGTCGCGCCGTTCCTCGGTGCCGGTCTGCACCACGGCGCGCCAGCCACGATCGACGCTGCGCTCCAGCAGACCCGGCAGCGCATCCTCCAGCGTCGATTCGGTCAGATGGTAGAACAGCACGTCGGCCATGGATCGAGGTCAGCTTTCGTAATGATCGCGCACCAGCCGGTCGAGCAGGCGCACGCCGAAGCCTGAACCCCAGGACTGGTTGATCTCGCTCGATGGCGCGCCCATGGCGGTGCCGGCAATGTCGAGATGCGCCCAGGGCGTATCCTTGACGAAGCGCTGCAGGAACTGCGCGGCGATGATGGCGCCGCCATAGCGGCCGCCGATGTTTTTCATGTCGGCGTTCTTGGAATCGATCAGCTTGTCGTATTCGACCCCGAGCGGCATGCGCCACAGCCGCTCCTGAGTCGCCTGCCCCGCCCCCGCCAGCCTCTCCGCCAATTCGTCATTGTTGGAAAACAGGCCGGCATAATGCAGGCCGAGCGCGACCATGATGGCGCCGGTCAGCGTAGCCAGATTGACCATGAATTTCGGCTGGAAGCGGTCGTTGCAGTACCACAGCGCATCGGCCAGCACGAGACGCCCCTCGGCGTCGGTGTTGAGCACCTCGATGGTCTGGCCCGACATGGAGGTGACAATGTCGCCAGGGCGCTGGGCATGGCCGTCGACGGCGTTCTCGACAAGACCGATGATGCCGACGACATTGGCTTTCGCCTTGCGAGCGGCCAGCGCGTGCATGAGCCCGGCTACCGCGGCAGCGCCGCCCATGTCGCCCTTCATGTCCTCCATGCCCGACGCCGGCTTCATCGAATTGCCGCCGGTGTCGAAGGTGACACCCTTGCCGACGAAGGCGATCGGGCTGTCCTTGGCTTTGCCGCCGTTCCACTGCATGATCGCCATGCGCGCGCCGCGCGGCGAGCCTTGCGCAACGCCGAGCAGCGAGCCCATGCCGAGCTTCTTCATCTCCTTCTCGGTCAGGATCTCGACCTTGACGCCGAGCGCCTCGAGCTCCTTGGCCCGGGCAGCGAACTCGACCGGTCCCAGAATATTTGCCGGTTCGTTGACAAGGTCGCGCGCCAGAAGCACGCCGTCGACCACCGCCTCGGCATCCGCGAAAGCCTTCCTGGCGCCTGCCGGGTCAGCAGTGTGGATGGTTATCTTGACCGACTTCTTCGGATCGGCCTTTGCGTCATCCTTGTCCTTCCTGGTCTTGTACTTGTCGAAGGAATAGCCGCGCAGGAGGAGACCAGCCGCAAGGTTGGCCGCGTCCTTGCCGTCAGGCGAGGCGCCGGCAAGGTCGATCACGACGGCAACGTCGGTTGCCTTGCGCAACGAGGCTGCAATGGTGCCGCCCAGTTTCAGCCAGGCATATTCGTCGAGCCCCGACGCCTTGCCGGCGCCGATCGCGACCAGCCTGTCGAGCGACGTTGCCTGCGGCGCCAGAACCTCGACGACGCCGGCGAACTTGCCCGTGAACTCGGCCACCGGGAAAGCCCGTTCCAGCGTCTTGCCGGGATCGTACGCCGAGGCGGCGTCGCTCAGGCTGCCGTCATCCGCCGACAGCACGAAGACCGTGCCCTTCCTGCCCGCCGCCGTCTGGGGCGCGGCAAATTTTGCAAAGGCGATCGACGGTCTCGGATTCATCATGTCCTGCTTTCGGGGATTGCGCGATGATGCGCGAAGCGGTTTGAAGCGATCCGCGACATTTGGTCGTTTTCCGGCATTTGGCAAGACTTTGCCAAAATGGCTACCCATATGACACACGGAATCGATGGCGATTCGTCGCGGCACGGCCCCGCTTCATGCCGCAACATGTTGTTAACCATCGATGTTCGCCCTTTCTTATCCATTCCCTCCGACACTCCGGTCCACTGCGGCACGCGACGTGGGAAGGGAACCGGATCGCCTGCCTGATCGAGCCCATCGGAGCCAGTTGTGCGGTCGTCGCCGGACAGCTACCCTGAGCGTGGTGGCATGATGCCGTTCGAGAAAATCGAGTAAAGCCTTCATGAAGGTCGTTGAACGCTACATCATGCGCCGCGCTTTCGTGGTCTTCCTGGCAGCGCTGGTCTGGACGCTGGCCATCGTGTGGACCACGCAGGTGCTGGCCAAGATCGACCTTGTCACCGACAGTGGCCAGTCGTCGCTGACCTTCTTCGAGGTCGCCGCCCTCATTCTTCCCTCGATCATACCGATCGTCGTGCCTTTCGCGCTGGTGGTAGCGGTTGCCCAGACACTCAGTGTCATGAATTCGGATTCCGAACTCGCTGTCGTCAACGCGGCAGGCGCCTCGCGCTGGACGATCGTGCGGCCAATCATGCTTCTCGCGCTTGCGGCCAGCGTTTTTTCCTTTGCCGTCGACAATGGCATCGACCCCTATGCAAGGCAGAAGAACCGCGCCCTGGTGGCGCAATCGCGCGCCGACCTGTTGTCGCTGATCATCCAGGAAGGCACCTTCCGCAAGATCGAGGACGGCCTGTTCCTGCAGATTGGCGAGCGGCTTCCGGACAATCGGCTGGGCGGCATCTTCGTCGCCGATTCGCGTGAGGAAGGCGTCAATCTCGTCTATTATGCCAAGACGGGCAGCATCGTCGAACGCGGCGGCGAGAAGGTGCTGATGATGAATGACGGCGTCATCCACCGCAAAACGCTGACCGGCGACCTCAGCGTCATTCGGTTCACCTCCTATGCCTTCGACATGTCGGCGTTCATGGCGGCGGCCTCCGAGGTGACGCTGCTGCCGAAGGACCAGACAACCCAGTACCTGCTCAATCCAAGCCCCAACGACAAGAATTTCCAGCAGAGACCGCAGGAATACAGGGCCGAGATCGACCAGCGATTTTCGGAATGGACCTATTCCATGGTGTTCGCGCTGATCGCGCTCGCGGTCGCCGGTGACGCGCGCTCGCATCGCGAGGCGCGCGTCAATCCCTTGATCACGGCGATCGCCATATCCCTGTTCGTGCGCTGGCTGGGCTTCTTCGCCGCCAGCAAGGCGGATGAGATCCCGCAATACGCCTATATGGTCTATGGCGTGCCGATCGTGGCTTCCGCCGTTGCCATCTGGTTCATCGTGTCGAACCGCACCATGGAACTGCCGGTGGCCTGGGCGGACTGGATGACGAACCTGGCCAGCCGCTTCGGTGACGGCTGGAACGCCCTCAAGCTGCGTTGGTCGCGGCGCGGCACCTCAGGTCAGGGGGTCGGCTGATGGGCTGGACACTGGGCCGTTACTTCTTCTTCCGTTACGTGACGATCACGATCTGGTTCTTCCTGGGCCTGCTGGCGCTGGTGTTCCTGATCGATTTCACAGAACTGTCCGGCCGCACCACCGGCCTGCCCGGCTTCACCTATGGAACGGCCGTGGCCATTTCGGGCCTTCGGATGCCGATGATCATGCTGCAGACGGTGCCGTTTGTCGGCCTGTTCTCGGCGATGGCAACGCTGGTGTCCCTCAACCGCCGCTACGAGCTGGTCATCGCGCGTTCCGCCGGCGTTTCCGCCTGGCAATTCCTTTTGCCATGCTGCATCGGAGCATTGCTGTTCGGCTTCGTGTCGGTCGGGCTCATCAATCCGCTGGCCGCGCACGCCTTCTCCTTGTCCGAGCAGATCGAGACCCAGTTGCGCTCCGGCAAATCGAACACGGTTTCGGCCGATGCCGCTCCCTGGATTCGTCAGAAAACCGGCTCTGGTGACACCATCATCGGTGCGCGGGCCATCCTCAACCAGGGTCTGGAGATGGCCGACGCCGTCTTTTTCGTCCTCGACCAGCAAGGCAATATCGTCGAGCGCAAGGATGCCGCGCGTGCCTACCTGCGGGACGGTTATTGGGACTTGCAGGACGTAAAGACCTTCAAGAACGGCACCATCCAGCCCGCCGCGAGCGATCGTGTGCCGACCAATCTGAAGCCGGAATTCGTGCAGGAGCGGCTGGCGCGCCCGGAGACCATTCCATTCTACGACCTGCCCGGAAAAATCGAGGTTGCCCGTTCCTTCGGCCTCAAGGCAAATGCCTTTGCCATGCAGTTTGATTCGCTGGTGGCGTTGCCGTTCCTCCTCGTCGCCATGACGCTGATTGCGGCAACAGTTTCAATGCGATTTGCGAGGATGGGACAATCGGCAACGATGATTCTGGGTGGCGTCGTTGCCGGGTTTCTGCTTTATGTCGTTTCTGTGCTGGTGAAGGCATTCGGCGTGGCGGGGTTCGTGCCGACTGCCATAGCCGCCTGGGTGCCAGTTGTGGTAGCTATGTTCTTCGGGGTGACTTTCCTGCTATACAAGGAAGACGGCTAGTGAGGGAGGCGTTTTTGCCCAGCAACAGGCAGGCCAGGTTGGCGCGCCTCTATGCGGCGAGCGCCTTGGCGTGCCTGCTTGCCTGCGGCGTTCCATTGCCTGCGTTCGCGCAGGACGTCGGCGATGTGGCGACCAAGGTTCCGTCCGGCTCGCAGATGCTGCTCGCGGCCGATACGCTCGAGTACAACAACGACAACCAGACCGTGACCGCTATCGGCGGGGTCCAGATCGACTATGGCGGCAACCGCCTCGTCGCCCAGAAGGTCGTATACAACCGCAACACCAAGCGGATGGTTGCCAGCGGCAATGTCGAAATCGTCAACAGCGACGGCACCAAGATCAATTCGCAGCATATCGATATCACCGACGATTTCGCCGACGGCTTCGTCAATGCGCTTCGCGTCGAAACCGTAGACAAGGCCTATTTCGCCGCCGAAAGCGCCGAGCGCATGGGCGGCGTGCTGACCACCTTCCACAATGGTGTCTACACCGCCTGCGAGCCGTGCGAGGACAAGCCCGACAAAGCGCCTACCTGGCGCGTGAAGGCCAGGAAGATCATCTGGAACGGCGAAAAGAAGACGGTTCGCTTCGAGAATGCGAATTTCGAGTTCTTCGGCTTTCCGCTCGCCTACCTGCCGGCTTTCGAGATCGCCGACCCGACGGTGAAGCGCAAGAGCGGTTTCCTGATCCCCAGCATCAGCTACAACAGCCACCTGGGATACAGCGTCAAGGTTCCCTACTATTTCGCACTTTCGCCGACCTATGACCTGACGGTGTCGGGAAGCGGCTACACCAAGCAGGGCTTCCTCGGAGAGGCCGAGTGGCGGCAGCGCTTCAACAATGGCCAATACAGTTTGAAGATGGCCGGCATCCAGCAGCAGGATCCCGACGCCTTCATCGACAGCGCTGGCCGCAACGTCGATTCCGGCGCCGCGGGCGACCCGAACAAGTTCCGCGGCATGATGGGCACGCAGGGACAGTTCGCGATCAACGAACGCTGGAATTTCGGCTGGGACGTGCTGCTGCAGACAGACAAGAACTTCTCCAACACCTACAACATCGACAAGTACAATGCCGCCGTCCATCAGTCGTCGGTCTACCTGACCGGTCTCAATGGCCGTAACTATTTCGACGTGCGTGCCATGCATTTCGAGGTCCAGGAAAATACGCTCAACGGCAATCCGGCGGCACGCAGCGGCCAGCAGCCCTGGGTGCTGCCCTCGCTGGATTATGCATATATCCCCGATGCGTCCATCGCGGGCGGTCAGTTGTCGATGAACGTCAATACGCGGGTGATCCGCCGCGATGATCTCGATGAGGCTTTCGAGACGCCATACAATGCCGGCACGCCGGTGCAGCGCGTACGCGGCATCGCAGGCGAGTCCAGCCGTCTCACGGCCGAAGCGGAATGGAAGCGGTCATTCATCACCGACGACGGCTTGGTGCTGACTCCGTTGCTGGCGCTGCAGGGCGATGTGGACTACCTCAACGCGTCGTCTGGATCGCTCGCCGCCGTCAACCAGATGGCGACGAATTTGGGCCAGCAGGACAACATGCGTTCGTCGTTTGCCCGTTACATGGCAACAGCGGGCCTCGAAATGCGTTGGCCGATGCTGTTTTCGATGGCCAGCGGGTCGAGCCATGTCATCGAGCCGATGGCGCAGGTATTCCTGCGTCCGAACGAACAGTATGTCGGCGGCCTCGCCGTCCCGAATGAAGACGCCCAGAGCATGGTGTTCGATGCAACCACGCTCTTCGAACGCGACAAGTTCTCCGGTTACGACCGCGTGGAAGGCGGTTCGCGCGCCAATGTCGGCTTCCGCTATTCCGGCTCCTATATCAACGGCTGGGGTACCAATGCGATTTTCGGCCAGTCCTACCAGATTGGCGGGGACAACTCCTTCGCGGCGCCGGATCTGGTCAATGTCGGCGCCTATTCGGGCCTTCAGGACACCAAGTCCGACTATGTCGGCCTGTTCGGCATCAACAGCCCGAACGGATTCGCGGCTTCCATCAGCGGTCGCTTCGACGAGCAGAGCTTCGAGGTTCGCCGCGCCGAGGTGAAGGCCGCCTATTCAGGCCTGCCGGTGTCGTTGAGTGCCAAATACGCCTTCATCCAGGCCCAGCCGCTCTATGGCTTCACGACCGACCGTCATGAGGTGACGCTGGGTGCGTCCACCCACCTTGCCGAGAACTGGCGCGTTTTCGGGACAGGAACCTACGACCTGCAGGAAAGCCTGTTGGTCAAGGATGGGATCGGCTTCGCCTACAACGATTCCTGCTTCACCTATCTGATGACGTACTCGCAGTCGCGTGACCTGAACACCAGGGAAGTGACACAGAGCATCGGCTTCAATCTGTCGTTCCGCACCCTCGGCGACTTCGGCTCGTCGACCAGTGCGATCGACACCATCCAGTAGCCGGCGACATCGTTTCGCCGCATAGGGCTGGCACGGATTCGCGCACCCGGAAGAGGACGAAATTGGGCGGAACCGGGATAGAATTGGGATGCTAATGATGAGGAAATACCTCTTTTCAGCAGGGTTCGCGCTGCTTGTGGCGGCGACATCCGTGTCGATGACCGTCATGACGCCCCCGGCCTTCGCCAGCGAGATCAAATACGTCGTCAACGACATACCAATCACGTCAGGCGATATCGCGCATCGTGCCGCCTTCCTGAAACTGCAGCACAAGAAGGGGGGCGACGCCGCCCAGGAAATGATCGATCAGACGCTGCGTCTTGCCGAGGCCAGGCGGCTTGGCATCCGCATCAGCGACGCGCAGGTCGAGGCAGCCTATCAGCGCTTTGCTTCCGGCAACAAGATGCAACTCAGCCAGCTCGACGGCGTCATGGAAAAATCCGGAGTCACCAAGGAACACTTCAAGGAGTTCATCCGCGCCCAGATGGCCTGGAACCAGGCCTTGAGCGCGCGCTACCGTTCCGGAGAAGGCGGCAGCGTGACCGAGCAGGACGCGGTCAGGCGCATGCTCGACAAGGGTGGGGCCAAGCCAAGCGCCACCGAGTACATGCTGCAGCAGGTCATCTTCGTCGTGCCGGCCGCCGAACGCAGCGCGACGCTGGCCAAGCGCAAGCGCGAGGCTGACGCCATGCGCGCCCGCTTCAACGGCTGCAACACGACGCGCGAGTTCGCCAAGGGCCTGATCGACGTCACCGTTCGCGATCTGGGCCGGGTGCTGGCGCCGCAACTGCCGCCGGACTGGGCCGAGCAGATCAAGGCCACCAAGGTTGGCGGCGCCACTGTCACGCGCGAAACCGAGCGCGGCGTCGAGTTCATCGGCATCTGCTCGTCGCGCGAAGTGTCCGACGACAAGACTGCCCAGATGGTGTTCCAGAGCGAAGGCTCCAACGACAAGGCGGCCGACGATCTCAGCAAGAAATATGTAGACGAGCTGAAGGCGAAAGCCCGCATCGTCAAGCGCTGACGTGAGCAGCGCGATGAACGCGCTGGCGCTTAGCGTTGGCGATCCGTCCGGCATCGGCCCCGAAATCGCTATCACCGCCTTCCTGGCGCGCGAGGCAGTCGGCTTGCCTGCCTTCTATCTCTTGGCTGATCCGGCGCTGATCGCATCGCGGGCAAGCCACCTCGGCGTGTCGGTGCCGATCGTCGAGACAACGCCGGCGCAAACGGCGCAAGTTTTCGTCGATAGCCTGCCGATCGTTTCACTGGCCGCCCGGTTCATCGACAGCCCCGGCAGGCCGAATCCGGCCAATGCGGCCGGCACCATCGAGGCGATCGACCGCGCGGTCGCCGCCTGCCTCGCTGGCGACGCCGCTGCCATGGTCACCTGCCCTATCGCCAAGAAGCCGCTCTACGATGCCGGCTTCCGCTTTCCCGGCCATACCGAATATCTGGCGCATCTGGCGGCCCGGCACGGTGGTGTCGAGGTGACGCCGGTCATGATGCTGGCAGGCCCTGATCTGCGCACCGTTCCCGTCACCATCCACATCGCGCTGGCCGAGGTGCCGAAGTCCCTGACCACCGAATTGATCGTGGCGACCGCGCGCATCACCGCCACAGACCTCGCCAGCCGCTTCGGCATCGCCAGGCCGAGGCTTGCCATTGCCGGCCTCAATCCGCATGCTGGCGAAGGCGGCTCCATGGGCCAGGAAGACGAACGTGTGGTGCGCCCGGCGGTCGACATCCTGCGCGCCGAGGGCATCGATGCTTTCGGGCCTCTACCGGCCGACACGCTGTTCCATGCCCGGGCGCGGGCGGGCTATGATGTCGCGCTGTGCATGTATCATGATCAGGCCTTGATCCCGGCCAAGGCGTTGGCTTTCGACGAGGCGGTCAACGTCACGCTCGGCCTGCCCTTTATCCGCACGTCGCCCGACCATGGCACGGCCTTCGACATCGCCGGCAAGGGCATTGCACGGCCCGATAGCCTGATCGCCGCGTTGAAGCTCGCCAGACGGCTCGCCGACATCGACAACAAGGCCGCGGCCGCATGAGCGCTCCCGTTTCCGGTCCGAACGCATGAGCATCGACGGGCTGCCGCCGCTGCGCGATGTCATCGAGCGCCATGGGCTGCAGGCGAAAAAGGCGCTCGGCCAGAATTTCCTGCTCGATCTCAATTTGACGGGCAAGATCGCACGCAGCGCCGGCGACCTGACAAGCACCGCGGTGATCGAGGTTGGTCCGGGGCCTGGCGGCCTGACAAGAGCGCTGCTTTCCAACGGCGCCCGTCGGGTTGTCGCCATTGAGCGCGACGAGCGCTGCCTGGCGGCACTGGCCGAAGTCTCCGCTCACTATCCCGGTCGGCTGGAGGTGATTTCAGGCGACGCGCTGAAGACCGACTTCGCCGTCCTCGCCGCGGCAGCAGGCGGAGATGATGGCACGGTGAGGATTGTGGCCAACCTGCCCTACAATATCGGCACGGAATTGCTCGTCCGCTGGCTGACTGTTATGGACTGGCCGCCCTTCTACGCCTCGATGACGCTGATGTTCCAACGTGAGGTGGCCCAGCGCATCGTCGCCGCGCCTGGCAGCGATGCCTATGGCAGGCTTGGCGTGCTGGCCGGCTGGCGCACGCAAGCCAGGATCGCCTTCGACGTGCCGCCCCAGGCCTTCACGCCGCCGCCCAAGGTCACCTCTTCGGTGGTGCATCTGGAGCCGCGCGCGACACCCCTGCCCACTGACGTGAAGAAACTCGGCCGCGTCACCGAAGCCGCGTTCGGCCAGCGCCGAAAGATGTTGCGGCAGAGCGTGAAAAGCCTGGGCGGCGAGGCCTTGCTTGAGCGCGCGGGCATCGATCCGACGAGACGCGCCGAAACGCTCAGCGTCGAGGAATTTGTACGCCTGACGAACGCGGTGTAGCTCCCTTCCCGCCGCTTGCGGGGAGACGATGCCGACAGGCAATGAGCGGCGCAAACCATTTTCAGAGTACGGTGTGCTGCCCCATCCGGCCCTTCGGGCCACATTCTCCCGTGAGATCGAACCCCCTTTGCCGTAACGAGCGCGGCAGGCGCGTCATATCGTCGCATATTGCGACGGAAGGTGTCATGATGGTCATTCTGGCCTGCTTCCAGAAGTCCGCCAGCAGCGCGGCGGACGATGCAGTATTCTGAGAATGACATGACAATGTATTAAAACTGTGATCAGTTCGGGCGATAGTCGCGCAACTGCTTAATCATGAAGTTCTTGAATGGGAGCCCATGAACGCCAGAAGCCTTCTTTCGGATTATTCGAATCCGAATCGATTCGCACGTGGGATGCCCACGGCGCTGTGTCATTTTCATTCATCGCAAGCGCACGACCCGCGCCCTACCCAATCATCGGAGAAGGCGCGCTAAGCGCCCCACGCTTTTCCGTTTTCCATTTTCCGGTCCCAAAGCAGAAAGGAAGCGCAGCATGTCTTCACAATCGAGCCTGAGGTTGGCGATGCGGGCATTGTTGGTCCGCGAGAATTTTGGCGAAGAATCAGCTGCGGGACGCGCGATGGCGGCGCTGGTCGATGAACTGGAACGGCGCGAGATCGAAGTCGTGCTTTCTTCGGCCGTCGACGACGCGCTTGCGATCGTTTCGACCGATCCCTCGATCCAATGCTTGCTACTCGACTGGGATCTGAGCAAAGGCGACGAGCATCAGGCGGCGCGCACGATCCTGGACGCGATGCGCGATTTCAACGCCGACGTGCCAATCTTCCTGCTCGCCAACCGCAGCGTGGCCTCAACGATCCCGGCCGACGCGATGACCAAGGCCGACGATTTTATCTGGCTGCTCGAGGACACTGCCGACTTCATCGGCGGGCGCGTCTTCGCGGCGCTGCAACGCTATCGCTCGACAGTTCTGCCACCGATGTTCGCCGGTCTCGTCGAGTTCGCGCGGACCTATGAATATTCTTGGCACACCCCGGGACATACTGGCGGCACCGCTTTTCTGACCTCGCCCGTCGGACGGGCCTTCTTCGAGTTTTTCGGGGAAAGCCTGTTCCGGTCAGACCTGTCGATTTCGGTCGGCGAACTCGGCTCGCTGCTGGACCATAGCGGGGCGATCGGCGCGGGCGAACGCTATGCCGCGAAGGTCTTTGGATCGGACCGGAGCTATTATGTCACCAATGGTTCGTCGACATCGAACCGCGTCATATTGATGGCGAGCGTGACACGTGACCAGGTCGCGCTGTGCGACCGCAACTGCCACAAGTCTGTCGAACATGCGATGACGCTGTCGGGCGCGATCCCGTGTTACCTGATGCCGACGCGCAACGCGCTGGGGATCATCGGACCGATCCCGCCCGAGCGACTGACCCCCGCCGCGCTGCGCCTGCTGGTCAGCGAGAATCCACTGGTGCCGATCGGTCCCGATGCCAGGCCGGTCCACGCGGTCATCACCAATTCGACCTATGACGGGCTTTGCTACAATGTCGCGCGCGTCGAGGAACTGATGGGCGAAAGCGTCGACCGGCTCCATTTCGACGAAGCCTGGTACGCCTATGCGCGCTTCAACCCGATTTATCGCGAACGCTTCGGAATGCACGGTGAACCGGCGACGCGCGATCGGTCGAAGCCTACCGTCTTCACAACCCATTCGACGCACAAGCTGCTCGCGGCGCTGTCGCAGGCGTCGATGATCCATGTTCGCGACGGCCGCAACCCGATCGACCATGCCCGCTTCAACGAAGCGTTCATGATGCACGCATCGACCTCGCCCTGTTATCCGATCATCGCGTCCAACGATGTGTCGGCGGCGATGATGGATTCGTCGGGCGAAAAACTGACCGGCACATCGATCCGCGAGGCGATTGCGTTTCGCCAGATGGTGGCGCGACTGTCGGCTCAGATGGCGGAGGACAATAGCTGGTTCTTCGACCTGTGGCAGCCAGCCAAGGTTCCAGACGCGCGCGGACGCACCGTCGCCTTCCACGAAGCCGATCCGGAACATCTGGCGACCGAGCCGTCGTGCTGGTACCTCGAGCCCAACGCCGAATGGCACGGCTTCGGGAATATCGAGCCTGGTTATTGCATGCTCGATCCGATCAAGGTGTCGATCCTGACCCCCGGAATGGACCCGACGGGCGATCTGCGCGCGGTCGGCATTCCCGCGAGCATCGTTACCGCCTATCTGGCGGCGCGCGGTATAGTCGCCGAGAAAACCACCGACTTCACGATCCTCTTCCTGTTCTCGCTAGGCGTCACCAAGGGTAAATGGGGAACGCTGGTCAACGCGCTGCTCGATTTCCGCAAGGATTATGACGCGAACTGCCCGCTCGATCGCGCGATCCCCAGCCTCGTCGCCGATCATCCCGATCGTTACGCGGGCATGGGACTGCGCCAGCTTGCCGACCTGATGTTCGCCGCGATGGGCGACCTCAAGACGACGCGGATGATGTCCGAGGCGTTCGGCATCCTCCCCAAGCCCGACATGAGCCCTGTCGCCGCCTATGAGCAGCTGGTCCGCGGCAATATCGAGAAGGTTGCGCTTGATCAGGTCGCGGGCCGCACGCTGGCGACAGGGATCGTCCCCTATCCCCCGGGCATCCCGCTGATGATGCCGGGCGAAAATGCCGGTCCCAAAGGCGGGGCACTGATCGGTTATCTCAAGGCGCTCGAAAGCTACGACCTGCGCTTCCCCGGCTTTGGGCACGATACACACGGGGTCGAGAATGAGGATGGCGTCTATCACGTGTTGGTCGTCAAGCATTGAAGGGGAAGCGAAATGGCTGAAGAAGCAGCGGCTGCGCCCGCAAGCGGGGGCGGCAACAAGATCGGGGTGGTTGCCGCCACATTAATGGTGGCAGGCAACATGATGGGATCGGGCGTATTCATGCTGCCCGCCAATCTTTCGGCGATCGGAAGCATCGCGCTGATCGGATGGATCTTCACGATTGTTGGCGCGGTCGCGCTGGCGCTCGTCTTCGCCAAGCTGGCGGCGATCGATCCCGCGGCGGGCGGCCCTTACGCCTATACGCGAAAGGCGTTCGGCGATTATATGGGGTATCAGACAAACCTCATTTACTGGCTCGCGAACGTCATTGGCAACGTCGCGCTCGCGGTCGCTGGCCTTGGCTATCTTTCGCATTTCTTTCCGGTGCTGAAAGTCCCGGTGGTGATGGCATTCGCCGCCATCGCAGTCATCTGGTTCTTCACCTACGCCAATATCCTCGGCCCCAAGCTGGTCGGTCGGCTCCAGAGCTTCACGACCGTGTTCGCGCTGGTCCCGATCTTCGGGATGGCGCTGTTCGGCTGGTTCTGGTTCAGCGCCGACATCTATGAATCGGCGTGGAACGTCTCTGGCAAGAGCGACACAAGCGCGGTAATGGCCACGCTCACCTTCACACTCTGGGCATTTATCGGCGTCGAAAGCGCGTCCGTCTCGGCCGGCGTCGTCGAGAATCCCTCGCGCAATGTCCCGATTGCTACGGTCGGCGGGGTGGTGCTGGCATCGGTCGCCTATATACTCAGCTCGTCGGTCATCATGGGCATGATCCCAAACAAGGAATTGCTGGTTTCATCAGCGCCCTTCGCGGATGCCGCGCGGCTCGCGCTGGGCGATTTTTCTGGCAGTGTAGTCGCGCTCTGCGCCGCAGTCGGTTGTCTCGGGTCGCTGGCGGGCTGGACCTTGCTCGTCGGCCAGTCGGCAAAAGCCGCGGCGGATGACGGGCTGTTCCCTGGCATCTTCGCGCGGGTCAACAAGCGCGGCGTCCCCTCGCTGGGCCTTGTCATCGTGGCGACGATCATGAGCATTCAGGTGCTCGCCACCATGTCGCCGACCGCAAGCGAGCAGTTCGGCAAGATCGCGTCGATTGCGGTCATCATGACATTGCTGCCTTATATTTACTCGATGATCGCCATAAAGGTGCTCGGCTATCGCAAGATGCCCCACGCGCAGTACACCTTCTTCGTGATCACGGGGCTCGCGGGGGCGGCCTATTGCATGGTGGCGCTGGCTGGCTCCGATGGAGAGCAAGTGCGGTGGTCACTGATCTTCGTGATCTCCACAATCGTTTTCTACTCGGCGTCGATCACCCGCAAGCGCGATATCGAGGAAAAGCATCTCCATCCGGGTGGGCGTTCGCCCGTCTGGGTGCGTTATCTCGCACTGGGTGTTACCATTGCTGCGCTGGCCGTAATGTTCTGGCTGTCGGTGGGCCGCTATTCCGGTCTCGACCTTCACTCGCGCTCTGCATCGCCGCCGAACGTATCGGAGACGGTCGACAAGATGGTGCCACAAGAGACGCCCTGATGGACTGGCGTGCGATGACCGATGCGGATCTCGATCGAGTGACGAACCTCGCAGAGGCGGTTCACCTCGATTATCCCGAGAACTCATCGGTCTTCGCCGCCTGTTTCCGCCTCTATCCGGCAGGATGTCATGTTCTGGACATCGGCGACGGCAGGATTGGCGGCTACCTGATCTCACATCCAGGGCGGCTCGACACGCCGCCGGCACTCGATGTGCCGCTGAAGCGGCTGCCCGAACCGCTCGACTGCTATTATCTTCACGACCTCGCGGTCGGCGAGGCAGCGCGCGGGCACGGCATGGCGAACCGCGCGGTGGAGATTGTCGTGGAGGAAGCACGCCGTGGTGGCTTTTGACACTATCGCCCTGATCGCGGTCGGCGATGCCCATGCCTTCTGGAACTATTGGGGTTTCGCATCGCTCGGCGACGGCCGGATCAATCCGGCGAAAGGCTATGGCGAGGAAGCGCGCGCGTTGATCCGCAAAATCTGATCAGCGCACGAAATCATACTCGATCGTCGCCTGGATGCGCGAGGTGATGCGCGAGCTGCCATCCTGTTCGTCGCGGAACCCGACGAGCCGCACGACGCCGCCGAGCTACGATGGTGGGGGAACATCGCACAGGTGCGTTCTCCTCTCACGGCATCGAACGTTGCGGCTCCTCATTCCTCACATCATCGCGCGGTGGCTGCCGGCGCGTCATCATCGCATAGACCGGTATCCCGATCATCGTCAGAATCATGGTCCACAAACCCGCCGCCGCACCGCCGCCATATATTGTGACCAGTGAAAAGGTGAAGGCGATCAACGAAATCAGCGTGAAGGGCCGGTCAGCCCAAGGGCCGGGCCGGGCAAGACTCGCGAGCAGCGTGGTTTCGGCGGCCGCGCAAAAGGCATAGGGGACCATTTCCGCGGTGGTCGAGAGATTGATGAGCTCGCGATAGACGCCGACCAAAGCGGTCAATCCGCTCGCCTGCAGCAGCAGCATCAGCGATGACAGGACAAGCGAAATGGCAATCCCCGCCGCAGGGGTGCTCGAGCGGCTAAGCCGCGCGAAGATCGGAGGGAACAGGCCGTCGCGCGCCGCGGCAAGCGGAACCTGGCCCATCACCAGCGTCCAGCCGTTGAGCGCGGCGAGCGACGAGAAGATGACCGCCGCCGCCAGCACGTCGCCAGCCCAATCCCCCCACATCAGGCGGGCTGCATCGGCAAAGGGCGCCGACGAGGCCGCCAGCGTCGCGCGCGGTACGACGCCCATCACGGTGACCGTGCAGAGAATGAATATCGCGGCGCAGATCAATGTGCCTAGGATGGTGGCGCGCGGAATCGTGCGCGCCGGATCCCTGACATTGTCGGCGGGCACGGTCGAGGATTCGATGCCCAGGAAAGCGAACATGATCAAAGGCATTACGCTGGCGATCGCGAATAGCGTGGAAAGCGGGCCAGAACCGCCCGCGCCGGCGGGGAGGTCAGGCGGTAGCGCGAGGGTCGCGGGCGAAACCCAGAACAGCCCGATCGACCCGATCGCGATGAAGGGCACGAGCTTCATGCCGACCATGATATTCTGAAGTATCGCGGCGGACCGGACGCCACGGATATTCACCAGCGCGACGGCCCATATCGCGGCCAGCCCGATTGCGGTGGAAAGCAGCCGGCTTTGACCAATGCCGGGGAAAAAAACGCCGAGATAACCCACGAAGGTGATCGCGATCGCGGGCTGCGAAACCCACATCGAAATCCAATAGGTCCACGCGACGATGAACCCGGCCTGCGGGCCAAATGCCTGCCGCGCATAGGCATAGGGACCGCCGACGCTTGGCAATATCCGCGCAAGCCGCGCAAACAGCAGCGCGATGCAGATCGCGACACCGGCCATCAGGACCCATCCTATGAGCGCGACATAGCCATAGGGCGCGAGTGCGGCCGGCGAGAGAAAGAAACCACTTCCGATAATATTGCCGACGACCAGCGCGCTGCAGGTGACTACACCCAGCGACCGGGCGTGGCTGCTCGCGATCGGAGCCGTCATGCCGGCCCGAGCGCGCGGAAGAATGAAGAGCGGTTTCGAAGCGGTATCATGATGTCAACGCTCTCAAATCCAGTACCATTGGGACTTGCGATCAAGAACTGTGATACTATTCAACGTGCAGGCGAGCTTGTCTACCGTGGTCTTGTGTCAGCCATGTGCCACCCTTGAGCGGCCTCGTTGGTTTCAGTGGAATGGAACAGACCGTCGCCATTCTCAGGCGGATGCGATCCAGTTCGCGCTGGCTGACTGGCGGCAGATTGAGGCCACCACCTCATACCGGCAGTTCGAGCGAGTTATAGCATCGGTGGTCCCGTGAACGGGGAGAAGGAAGAAGGGAGCCTTACGCCGTCTTCTCGTCCAGCAGGCCGGAGACGAAATCGAACAGACCGGGCCGGCGGTCCCGCCGCAATCGTTCGGCGACGACAATGCCGCGCACCTCGGCGAAGGCCCGGTCGAGATCGTCATTGACGATGACGAAATCATATTCCTTCCAGTGCTCGATCTCATTGCGGGCGTTCTTCAGCCGCGTCTCGATCACCGCTTCCTGGTCCTCGGCGCGGCGTTTCAGCCGCGCCTTCAGTTCCTTCATCGAGGGCGGCAGGATGAAGATCGAAACGATATCGGCACGCATCTTCTCCTTGAGCTGCTGGGCGCCTTGCCAGTCGATGTCGAACAGCATGTCGCGGCCTTGCGCCAGCGCCAGTTCCGCGGGTTCGCGCGGTGTCGCATAGCAATTGCCGTGCACCTCCGCCCACTCGAGCAGCGCGTCGGAATCGCGCAGCCGCTCGAACTCGCGCATGGTGCGGAAATGGTAGTGAACCCCCTCGATCTCCGAGCCGCGGCGCGGCCTAGTGGTGACCGATACCGACAATTCGAGGCTGGAATCGCTTTCCAGGAGATTGCGCGCGATCGTCGACTTGCCGGCACCGGATGGCGACGACAGGACGAGCATCAGCCCCCGGCGGCGAATGCGGCCCCCCAAATCCCTGGGAACCATCGGTTCCTTGGCAACCATCGGCTACTCCAGATTCTGTACCTGTTCACGAAACTGGTCGACCACGGCCTTCAGCTCCAGCCCGATCGCGGTGACGGCCGCGGCGTTCGACTTCGAGCACAGCGTATTCGATTCGCGGTTAAATTCCTGTGCCAGAAAATCGAGCTTACGGCCGACGGCGCCGCCACCCCCAAGCAGGGCCCGGCCAGATGCGACATGCGTTTTCAGCCGGTCGATCTCTTCGCGAATATCAGCCTTGGTCGCAAGGAATGCCGCCTCCATATGCAGCCGGCTGGCGTCCAGATTGGCGGACGCGTCCATCAGCAGCCTGACCTGCTCGGCGATGCGTTCACGGATCGCCGCGGTGTCGCGTGAGGGGTCCGCCTCCGCGCGCAACGTCAGTGCCTCGATGGCATCGATGTGGCCGGACAGCAGCAAAGCCAGCGCCGCCCCCTCGCCCTGCCGCGCCTGTTCCAGCCCTTTCAGCGCGACGTCGAGCGCAACCGTGATGGCGGCGTCGAGCGCGGCGCGCGCCTCCTCGGTTTCGATGGTTTCAGGAATGTCAAGCACACCTCGCAGCGACAGCAATCCGTCGGCTGTCGCCGGGGCAACGCCGAATTGTTCCTGCAGACGCTTGGCCAGACCCGCAAGGTCTTTCAGAAACGCCTCGTTGACGACGGGTTGCGCCTGCGCGCCGGCGGCGCGGCCGATTGTGAGCGTCGCCTGGAAATTGCCGCGGGCGAAACGCTTCTGCAGCGTCTGTCGCACCGCCGGCTCCAGCCGCTCAAAACCCTGTGGCAGCCGCAGCCGCACCTCGACGCTCTTGCCGTTGACGGACTTGACCTCCCAGGCGATCGAGGTGCCGTCATGCTCGGCGACGGCACGTGCAAACCCGGTCATGCTCTGCAAATTCATGTCGCCTGCACATCCCTGGCGCATCACCCCGAAACCAGTCTTCCGGACGGGGCAAGTGCTGCTTGAAAACAACCACGCCGCGGGCGCGTCGAAACCGGACGCTTGGCGTTCCTTCAAATGTCAGGCTGTCGCCTTCCGGGCAACGCCTTTCTTCGTCTTACTGGGCATCACCCGCATCGCCGCCGGCATCGCCATTGTCGCCACCGGTGCTGTCGCCGCCGTCGGCGGGCTTGTCTGCGGCAGGCTTGTCCGTATTGCCGTTGGCACCGGCGGCAGCGGCCTTGGCCGCGTCATCGGCCTGCTTTTTCTGCAGCGCACGATAGCGGGCGACGTTCTCATTGTGCTCGTCCAGCGTCGCGGCAAAGACATGACCGCCCGTGCCGTCGGCGACGAAATATAGATCGTCGGTCTTCGATGGATTGGCCACGGCCTCAAGCGCCGCGCGGCCCGGATTGGCGATCGGCGTCGGCGGCAGCCCGTTGATGACATAGGTGTTGTAAGGTGTCTGCTTTTGGATGTCCGACTGGTAGATCGGGCGGTCGGCGGGCTTTCCCTTGCCGCCGAACAGACCATAGATGATGGTCGGATCGGATTGCAGGCGCATGCCCTTGGCCAACCGGTTCAGGAAGACGGCGGCGACGCGCGAACGCTCGTCACCCTTGCCGGTTTCCTTCTCGACGATCGACGCCAGGGTGACGAAGTCCTCGATATTGGCGAGCGGCAGGTCCGGCGCGCGCCGCTGCCATACCTCGTCGACCAGCTTCTTTTGATCGGCCAGCAGCTTGTCGATCATCTGCTGGCGCGTCGCGCCACGCGTGAAGCGCAGCGTGTCGGTGGCAAGGCTGCCCTCGGGAGGCGTTGTCGAAGGCATGTCGCCACTCAGGGCGGGTTCGTCGGCGATACGCTGCAGGGCCTGCTCGACCGTCAGCCCTTCCGGAATGGTCAGCGAGTACATCACCGACTTGCCGCTTTTCAGGAGCTCCATGATGTCGCGCATGGATGCCCTGGGCTTGATCTCGTATTCGCCTGCCTTGAGCGCGGAATCATTGCCGAAGGCACGCACGCCAAGGCGGAAGACACGGGCGTCGCTGATCAGTCCGCGCCGTTCAAGCTGGTCGGCGATGTCCTGGACGCCGGTGTTCGCCTTGACCAGGAAGGTGTCGCCATTGGCCGAAGGACCGGGTTCGGTGAATTCCTGCTTGCCGAAATAGAGCGCCACTCCAGCCGCCAAAACCAGCAGCATCACCGAGGAGATGACGAAGTTCATGAACACCACGACCTGGCTGCGCGAAGCGCGCGAGCGTTTCGGCGGCGGGGTTCCGGCTTCCGGCCGCAAGGCCTCGCTGGCTGTCTTCGGCACGATCGGCCCGGTGTTCGCCGGCCGTTGCCCGAATTCTCCGTTGCCCACCGGATTTGTGTTCATTTTGCCCTACCGTTTGATCGCCCAACGAATCCCCCGCGGCAGAGTAGGGGCGAATATGGCAAAATTGACGGCACGTCGAAGCGTCGTCCGGCGGCCGGACGATCAGCCATTGTAGCGCTGGAATACAAGCGAAGCGTTTGTGCCGCCGAAGCCGAAGGAATTGGACAGGGCCACGTCGATCTGGCGGGAGCGAGGCTTGTTCGGCACCAGGTCGATCGCGGTTTCACGCTCCGGGTTGTCGAGGTTGATGGTCGCCGGCGCGATATTGTCTCTGATCGCGAGGATCGAAAAGATCGCCTCGGCGGCACCAGCCGCCCCCAGCAGATGGCCGATCGACGACTTGGTCGACGACATCGAAATCTTCGACGCGGCATTGCCGACAAGCCGCTCGACGGCGCCGAGCTCGATCGTGTCGGCCATGGTCGAGGTGCCATGCGCGTTGATGTAGTCGACATCGGATGGCGCAAGCTTGGCCCGGTTCAACGCCGCCGTCATGCAACGGAAGGCGCCGTCGCCGTCTTCAGCCGGTGCGGTGATGTGATAGGCGTCGCCCGTGAGACCGTAGCCGGTCACCTCGGCATAGATTTTCGCCCCGCGCGCCTTGGCGTGCTCGAGCTCTTCGAGCACCACGACACCGGCGCCCTCGCCCATGACGAAGCCATCTCGGTCACGGTCATAGGGACGCGAGGCCGTCTGCGGCGTATCATTGCGCTCGGTCGACAGCGCCCGACAGGCGGCGAAGCCCGCGATCGACAGCCGCGTCACCGGCGCTTCGGCGCCACCGGCGACCATGACGTCGGCATCGCCCCACATGATCAGCCGGGCAGCATCGCCAATGGCGTGCGCCCCGGTCGAACAGGCAGTGACGACGGCATGGTTGGGGCCTTTCAGCCCGTGCCGGATCGAAACCTGGCCAGAGACAAGATTGATGATCTGGCCCGGGATGAAGAAGGGGCTGATGCGGCGCGGACCGCGCTCCTTGAGGATGATCGCATTCTCGGCGATGCCCTCGATGCCGCCAATGCCGGAACCGATGAGCACGCCGGTGGCGCACTGCTCCTCATGCGTCTTGGGCTCCCAGCCGGAATCCTTCAGCGCCTCGTCGGCGGCGGCAATCCCGTACAGGATGAAGTCGCCGATCTTGCGCAATTCCTTGGGCTCGAGCACGGCCTCTGGATTGAAGGTAGCATTGCTGCCGTCACCACGCGGAATGACATGGGCGACCTTGCAGGCAAGATCCTCCACCTCGAACTCGGTGATGCGCTTGGCGGCGCTGCGGCCGGTCAGAAGCTCCTTCCAGCTGTGCTCGAAGCCCATGCCGAACGGCGACAACAACCCAAGGCCCGTGACGACGACACGCCTCATCGCAGGTCCTCCCCGGTGATGACTGCGGAAAGCGTCAGGCCGAAGCCTTGTCGATGTACTTCACCGCATCGCCGACGGTCAGGATGGTCTCGGCCGCGTCGTCGGGAATCTCGACGCCAAACTCTTCTTCGAACGCCATGACGAGTTCGACCGTATCGAGGCTGTCAGCGCCCAGATCATCGATGAAGCTCGCCTGCTCCGTCACTTTGTCGGCATCGACGCCAAGGTGCTCGATGACGATCTTCTTGACGCGCTCTGCGGTGTCACTCATTTGGGCATCCTCGTCTTTTGTTTGTCTGTCTTCGTTAGCGGGCAGAATGCCGCTAATCAAGCTGAAAGATGGTCCTGCCGGAAACGCAACGGCCACGGACCGGTTTTTGCCCGAACCGCCGGGTTGCGGGCCGCATTACACGAAAAATGGCCGAGGTCCAAGGTGAAATGGTCTCTTTTCACAACCCCGCCATGTCTGGTCAAATCATCGCCATGCCGCCGTTGACATGGATGGTCTGCCCGGTGACGTAGGCGGCTTCGTTGGAGGCGAGGTAGGCGACGGCGGACGCCACTTCAACACTCGTGCCCATGCGGCGCGTCGGAATCGCCGCCATGATCGCCTCTTTCTGCTTGTCGTTGAGCTTGTCGGTCATCGCCGAT
The DNA here is from genome assembly GCF_013170705.1 of Mesorhizobium loti. Taxonomy (NCBI): domain Bacteria; kingdom Pseudomonadati; phylum Pseudomonadota; class Alphaproteobacteria; order Hyphomicrobiales; family Phyllobacteriaceae; genus Mesorhizobium; species Mesorhizobium loti. The sequence goes on from NZ_CP033334.1 coordinate 5,379,502, forward strand.
TCGATGAAGCCCGGGGCAACGCAGTTGACGGTGATGTTGCGGGTGGCGATCTCCTGCGCCAGCGACTTGGAGAAGCCGATCATGCCAGCCTTGGAGGCGCAATAGTTGGTTTGGCCGGGATTGCCGGTGACACCAACCACCGAGGTGATGTTGATGATGCGGCCATGGCGGCGGCGCATCATCGGATGGGTGAGTTCGCGCGTCAGCCGGAAAACGGCGGTCAGATTGACTTCGATCACGCTATCCCAATCGGCGTCCGACATGCGCACGAACAGCCCGTCCTTCGTAATGCCGGCATTGTTGACCAGGATGTCGACGCCTTCGAGATCGGCCTCCGCCTTCTGGCCAAGCGCCTTGACCTCGTCGCGATTCGACAGATTGGCCGGAAACAGCTTTACCCGGTCGCCGAGTTCGGCGGCCAGTGTTTCGAGTTTCTCGATGCGAGTGCCGTGCAGGCCGACAATGGCGCCTTGAGCATGCAGCACGCGGGCGATCGCCTCGCCGATGCCTCCCGATGCGCCGGTGACGAGCGCCTTGCGGCCGGTCAGTTCGAACATTTTTGTCTCCTGATCTGAGAAAACACCCTTCACACGGAAGGGGTCAAATCGCCAGTGTATTATGCGAGTGCGGCCAGTGCCGCCTCAACATCGGCCGACGTGCCGATGGCTGATGTAGCGATATCGCGGTTGATGCGCCGGGCCAGGCCCGACAGCACCTTGCCGGCGCCGATCTCGTAAAGCGTCACAACGCCGTTGGCGCCGAACCATTCCACCGTTTCGCGCCAGCGCACGCGGCCGGTTATCTGCTCGACAAGGCGCCGGGCGATCTCATCCGGATCGCCGGTCGGTGTCACGGTGACGTTGGACACCACGGGAACCGCCGGCGCGTTCTTCGCCACCCCGGCGAGCGCATCGCGCATGACGTTCGCCGCCGGCGCCATCAAGGCGGAATGGAAGGGCGCCGAGACCTGCAGCATCAGCGCCCGCTTGGCGCCCTTTTCGGTGCACAGTTTCGCCGCCAGCTCAACCGCGGCCTTGGCGCCGGAGATGACCAGCTGGCCGCCGCCATTGTCATTGGCGATCTGACAGACCTTGCCGGAGCCTTGCGCGGCCTCGGTGCAAGCGGCTTCGACATCCTCCTGCTCCAGTCCGATGATCGCCGCCATGGCGCCCTCGCCGGCCGGCACCGCCGCCTGCATGGCGTTGCCACGAATGCGCAGCAGGCGGGCGGCATCGGCGACGGAAACAAAGCCGGCGGCGGCAAGGGCCGAATACTCGCCCAGCGAATGGCCGGCGACATAGGCGACCTTGCCCTTCAGCGAGAAACCGCGCGCTTCCAGCGCCCTCACGGCGGCCAGCGAAACCGCCATCAGTGCCGGCTGCGCATTGGCGGTCAGCGTCAACGTCTCTTCCGGACCTTCCCAGATCAGCTTCGACAGGTTTTCGCCGAGCGCGTCGTCGACTTCCTGGAAGATCCTGCGCGCCTCCGGAAAGGCATCGGCAAGATCCTTGCCCATTCCGACAGCCTGGCTGCCTTGTCCCGGAAAGGTGAATGCGACGGCCATGCTAGGGCTCCCGAAGACTGATGTGCTTGCCTGATATGCGAATTTTTCCTGCCTGTGGCGCAAGGCAGCCCGCCAAGTCAAGCCCGCTTCGACCCGTGCCCAAACCCGAACCATGCGCCGAGTGCCTGTTCCGAAAGGGTTTTTGGCGATCACTCCTGATGAAAACCGCTCACGAATCGTTCGCTGGCTCTTCTTATTTTCGCCACAGGCGCTAGCTTTGCGTGACAATTATATGACAATCGCGTGACTTGGGTTGTCGCCGGGTGGGAAGTTAAAGTGGCAAAGAGTTCGAAACGCGCCGGTAAAGCCGCGCCTCAGTTCCTGGAAGACGATCCGTCCACCGGCTATCTGCCGGGCCGGAGATGGCCGGTTGTCCGTTACGGATTGATCAGCCTGGCGATCTCAACCATCCTGGTGTTCGCCATCGAATGGATCGTGCGCGGTGACTTTGCCGGCACCGTCTTCTTCTTCCTGCAGCCGCTCAAGCCGGGCTGGACGACCATCGTCGTGTTCGCGCTGATCCTGATCGGCCTCGACGCCGTGCTCGGCCGCAGCCACCAGAGCCTGATGATCGTCGCGCCATTGACGCTCTCGCTGGCATTTGTCGGCCACCAGAAGTCGCACTATCTCGGCGATCCGCTCTACCCGACGGATTTCCTCTACGCTCGCCAGATCTTCGCGCTGTTGCCGCTCCTGGTGCGTGAACGGCCGATGACCGCGCTCGCCATGGTCGTCGGCATCGTCGCCGGCCTGTCGCTGCTCGTCTATGGCTGGCGGCAGTGGCGCCGCAAGGTTCCCGCGCTCAGCCACAAGGGTCGCCTTGCCCGGCTGACGCTGGCGGTGCCGCTGCTCGCCTTCTTCGTCTCGATCATGGACTATGCCACCTTCTCATGGACCAGGGATCGGCTGCAGATCATCCCGATCATGTGGGACCAGAAGGAAAACTACGCCTCCAACGGCTTTGCACTAGCCTTCGCGCTCAACGTGCCGATGGCCCATGTCTCGGCACCCCCGGGCTATACGGAAAAGGCGATCGCGGCGATCGACCGGCCGCAGATAACGGCCTCGGTGCCCGATGAAAGGCCAGACATCATTGTCGTCATGAGCGAATCCTTCTGGGATCCGACCAAGCTGCCCGGCGTCACCATCACACCGGATCCCATCCCCACCGTGCGGGCATTGCGTTCCGGTTCGATGTTCTCGCCTGAATTCGGCGGCATGACGGCAAATATCGAATTCGAGGCGCTGACCGGTTTTTCCAACGCTTTCCTGCCGGCCGGTAGCATCCCCTACCAGCAATATGTGCGCACGCCGACACCATCGATGGCGACCTTCCTGAAGAGCGAGGGCTACCGGGCGCGCGCCATCCATCCGGGCACCAACTGGTTCTGGAACCGTGGCGCGGTGTACGCCGATTTCGGCTTTAACGATTTCAAGTCGGAAGAGACGCTGCCGCCCATGGAAAAGCGCGGACCGCTGGCATCGGATGCGGCGATGACGGATGAGATCATCCGGGAAGCCGACGCCAGTGACGATCCGGTGTTCTTCTTCGCGGTCAGCCTGCAGAACCATGGCCCCTATGAACCGAACCGCTATTACAACCCGACCCACGCCGTGCAGGCGCCGATCAGCCAGTGGGCGCGCGATTCGCTGCTGAGCTATGCGGAGGGTTCCGCCGATGCGGACCACGGCCTTGAACGGCTGATCGAATGGGCCAAGAAGCGCGAGCGGCCGACGATTGTCGCCTTCTTCGGCGACCATCTGCCGCCACTGGGGCCCGTCTATGTCGAGACGGGCTTCCTGAAGGACAACGTCGCGCCACGCAAGGAACCGACACCGCAAGCCGCCCTTGACCATCACGAGACACCGCTGATCATCTGGTCGAACCGTTCCGGCCCGGTCGCGGACCTCGGCACGGTAAGCCCGGCATTCCTGCCCTATCATATCCTGACCGCGGCCGGCATCACCCATCCCTACTACACGGGCTTCCTGGGCGAGATGCGGGAGCGCTACCGCGTCGTCGACCGCAACCTGCTGCTGACCCCGGCCGGCGAGGCCACGCCCGATTGGTCGCGTCAAAAGGAGATCAACCCGGCAATCCGCGATTTCCGGCTCATCCAGTACGACATGATGTTCGGCAAGCGCCATGCCGCGCCCGACTTTTTCCCCGAGACGGTCGACAAGATCGTCGCCCATACAAGTTGAGAGGCGCACATCAGATAAGGCAGCCCTCTCGAGATCGAGCGCTCAGTTCGTGAGTTGCAGCTTCGAGAACTTGTTGGCGATCTGCTGAAAGACGTTCGGCAGCTTGGCCGGGTCGTTGACGGCGTAATAATCGCTCGGGTCGGAAGCGCAGGCGCTGTAAAGCGCCCGGTTGGCGGCGGTGTCCGACTGCAGCACCATCGTATAGATCTGCACACCCTCGTTCTTCAATTGCGTGCACACGCTCTTGGTCCAGGCGTCGACATTGCGGGCCGCCGTTGTCTGGTTGTCGGACCCGAAGCGGCCACCCGCCAGATATCCATAGGACGTGTAGTCGGACTTGGTCGGCTGATTGCTGGCGCCATAGACGACATTCTCGCCGTCGGTGAGCAGCATGACGATCTTGCTGGCGCCCGGCGTCTTGAATGGCACCCCATCGGTATAGGGCGCGCCTGGTGAAAGCACCCGCATGCCCCACGACAGGCCCTCCGAGACATTGGTGCCGGAACCGTTCCATTCCGTCATCTGGCTCGCCGCCTTGCGCAATTTGACGAAGTCGTCGGTCAAGGGAACGATAGGGGTCGGGCAGGAGCGGTTCGGCCCAACGGTGATGGCGGTGCCGGTCTCGGTGACGAGCTTGTTCGTCGAGGCGACATATTTGGCGATTTTTTCCAGATCAGCGCCCAACGACGCGTCGATCGCACCTCCGAGCAGGCCGCTGAGGTCGATACCCAGCACATTGATGCCGGACTGCTTGAGTTTGTTCTTGTCTATGGTGTCGTCGAGGTAGGAATTGTTGTAGCCGGTCGCCGAGTTGCCATAGGAGCCGGACGGCTTGGTGGCAGGTGCTGGATCGTCGGGAGCGAAATAGGGCACGAACAGCGTGTCGGGCTTGTTCGGGTCCGGTGGCGTATCGGAAATGTTGTAGGTGCCGGGGCGAGCCTCGACGCAGCCTTTCCATCCGGTGTCGTTCCATCCGCCCTTCAGCCCCAGTTGCTTGAACAGCGCCATATGGGTCGGCCGCTTGCCGTCGATGACGGGGAAATTGATGCCGTTGGTGGAGGATTTCCCGTCCATGTCGATCCAGGACGGGTCGAACCCATCGCCATTGACGTTGACCGCCGTGACAAAGGGAACCAGCGAGGCACGCACCTGGCGCGTCGGCGATTTTGTCGCCTCCAGAGTGTCCAGCAGGGACTTGGTTGCCGCCCTCAATGCCGTCATGCGGGCACCCGCCATCGAGCCGGTATTGTCCAGCACCAGCACGACTTCGAGCTGATTGTTCGATTCGACAGCCGAGGCATTGACGACGATGTGTCTGTTCTGGCCGAACAGGAAGGCGAAGTTCAAATTGACGTCCGCCGAGGCAACCGCCTTTGTCTTGATGAAGTTGACGCCCCTGTCGACGGTCAGCGTCGCCTGCGCGTTGGCGAGTTCGCCATGCCCGACGACGTTGGCCTGAAAATAGCGATCGAAGGCGTCCGTGCGGGTCATGTCCAGATCGCCGAGATGAGAAGAGGCGAGATTTGCGGCGTCGAGCGCATTCTGCAGGTTGCTCTTGGCACGCATGATGGTCGACACATCAACCGCGAAGGCGACGGCCGACAGGATGGCCGGTAGACCGAGTCCCATCAGAAGTGCGAAATTGCCGCTCTTCGAGCGCCAGAATCTGTTGAGAAGCATCCTTACCCCCGGGAAATGCTCACCGCTTGGTCTGCGCGGATTGCCCGGGCTTTTGCACCTTCCATGATGAATCGACCGTTGACGGCGGGGCTCAACCCTGTGCAACCTGACATAGTGGTTAAAGGCTGGTTGCCAGAAAATCGCCAGGCGGTACCGACGCAGCACGTCATTTCCAGCGCCCTGCGACATCGGGAACGCCGCCTGCCCTTGCCTTATCGGTGGATTGCTGTATAGACGCCGCCAATCTGCCGGTCCCAGCTGGGGGCTGAACGGAGGGCCGGAGGTTTCATCAAAAGCCTTCGTGTGAAGCCAGAAGTGCTTCCGCCTCCCGTGTCTCCGCTCTCGACCGTCTCGTCATGCTCCTTTCTTCCCCGTGCCCTCCCAGGCTCCACGGGTCAGAGAAGTTGCAGAGGCTTTTGCCGCCGGGAACCGGGAGAGAAACGAAGAAAGGCACTGAACCATAATGGCTCTTTACGAACATGTGTTTCTTGCCCGGCAGGACCTCTCGCAGCAGCAGGTCGATGCGCTTGTCGAACAGTACAAGGGCGTCATCTCCGCGAATGGCGGGTCCGTCGGCCGGGTCGAGAACTGGGGACTGAAGTCCCTCACCTACCGGGTCAACAAGAACCGGAAGGCATACTATACGCTTATGGACCTCGACTGCCCGCCGGCAGCGCTCAACGAGATGGAGCGCCAGATGGGCCTGTCCGAGGACGTCCTGCGGTTCCTGACCATCAAGGTCGAGGCGCATGAGGAAGGTCCCTCGGCCATGATGCAGAAGCGCGAAGAGCGCTCCGAGCGCGGCAGCTTCGGCGACCGCGATCGCGGCCCGCGTTCGTTCGGCGACCGTGATCGCGGCGACCGTGGCGATCGTCCGCCGCGCAGCTTCGGCGGCGACGCCGGTGGTGATCGTGGTCCGCGCCGTCCGCGCGAAGGCTTTGAAGGGGGTGCAGAATAATGGTCGACATCAACCAGATCCCGACCCGGCGCCCGTTCCACCGTCGCCGCAAGACCTGCCCGTTCTCCGGCGCCAACGCGCCCAAGATCGACTACAAGGACGTGCGTCTCCTGCAGCGCTACATTTCCGAGCGCGGCAAGATCGTGCCGTCGCGCATCACCGCCGTGAGCCAGAAGAAGCAGCGTGAACTCGCCAAGGCGATCAAGCGCGCCCGTTTCCTCGGCCTGCTGCCCTACGTGGTCCGCTAAATCTCTCTCGAACGGGCGGTTCGCCGCCCGTTCCTTACGCCGGCCATGACGGGCATGACCGGTTCAGGCATCAAATCCCGAGTTGAGGCCAAGGCCTCTAACTGCCGCGACAGGCAGGACAGCGACACCGGCGGCAACGCCCCTTTTGCTTCCTGACCTGTTCCAGAGAATTCGGCGCCTGCCTTGTGGACGGACGCCCAAACAAAAGGAACAAAACCATGGAAGTCATTCTTCTCGAACGCGTTTCCCGCCTCGGCCAGATGGGCGATACCGTCAAGGTCAAGGACGGCTTTGCCCGTAATTTCCTGCTGCCGCAGGGCAAGGCGCTGCGCGCCAACGAAGCCAACAAGAAGAAGTTCGAAGGCCAGCGCGCCCAGCTCGAAGCCCGCAATCTCGAGCGCAAGTCGGAAGCCAGCCAAGTCGCCGAAAAGCTCGACGGCAAGAGCTTCATCGCCGTTCGCTCGGCCGGCGAGACCGGTCAGCTCTACGGTTCGGTGTCGACGCGCGACATCGCGGATCTGCTGACGGCGGAAGGCTTCACGGTCAACCGCAACCAGATCCAGCTCAACCAGCCGATCAAGACCATCGGTCTCACCAATGTGGCGATCGCGCTGCACCCGGAAGTCGAAGTCACCATCACGCTCAACATCGCCCGCACGGCCGATGAGGCCGAACGTCAGGCCAAGGGCGAGACGCTGACCACCGCCGAAGCCATTTATGGCGACGACATCAACGACAATGCGCGGCCGGAAAACTTCTTCGATCCGAACGCCGAGTTCGACGGCGGCGAGGACAACGCCTGATCGCCCACGACAGGCGAAGGAGCAGCGCTCCGATCACTTTGTCGTAATCCAGCCATTCTGGACCAATGCCCGGGCCTCTCGCCCGGGCATTTTTATACCAAATGGAACTTTTCGAACCCCTATATATTGTTGCAGAATTAAGGCAGCCGGTCTGACCGTGAGGGGACATTTGGTTATGAACATTCTGCTGAAGCGCGTTCTCGATCGCCTGGTTCGCACGGGCAATCTCAAGGTAACCGGACCCAAAGGCTTGACCGTCATCTTCGGCGACGGCAGCGGCGAGCCGGTGCACATGCACATCAAGACCCGGCACGCCGAACGGGCGATTACCTTCGACCCGATGCTGGCGGTGCCTGAAGCCTACATGGACGGTGAACTCGACATCCTCGAAGGCGGCGTGCTCGGCCTGATGCGCATTGCCTTCCAGAACATGGGCAGCGGCGGCATCGACGCGACATGGTCAAAAGCCATCGAGGGCCTGCGCCACGCCTTCCGCCGCCTGCAGCAGATCAACACCGCCTCGCGCTCGCGCCGCAACGTGCAGCGTCATTACGATCTGTCGGGCGACCTGTACCGGCTCTTCCTTGACGAGGACATGCAGTATTCCTGCGCCTATTTTGAGCAGCCGGACATGACGCTGGACGAGGCGCAGGCCGCCAAGAAGCGCCATATCGCCGCCAAGCTCAGGCTGAAAGCCGGCCAGACCGTGCTCGATATCGGCTCCGGCTGGGGCGGGCTCGGCCTCTATCTCGCCAAGGCCTTCGACGTCGACGTGCAGGGCGTGACGCTGTCGACCGAACAGCATGGCGTGGCCACCGACAGGGCGCATGCGCAAGGCCTGGAAAACCACGTCCATTTCGAGCTGAAGGACTATCGCGAACTCAACGAACGCTTCGACCGCATCGTTTCGGTCGGCATGTTCGAACATGTCGGCGTGAACCACTTCCGCACCTTCTTCGACAAGGCGGCAACGTTGCTGAAGCCCGATGGCGTCATGCTCCTGCACACGATCGGCCGCTCCGGCGTGCCGTGGGCCACCAGCGCCTTCATCCGCAAGTATATTTTCCCGGGCGGCTACATACCGGCTATGTCGGAGGTGCTGCCGGCGATCGAGAAGTCCGGCCTCGTGGTCACGGATGTCGAGATCCTGCGGCTCCATTATGCCGACACGCTGAAGCACTGGAGCCAGCGCTTCGCCGCCAATCGCGACAAGGCCAAGGCCATTTACGACGAACGCTTCTGCCGCATGTGGGAATTCTATCTGGCCGCTTCCGAAGCCGCCTTCCGCTGGCAGGACCTGGTCATCTTCCAGTTCCAGATCGCCAAGAAAAACGACACGCTGCCGGTGACCCGCGACTATATGGCAAAATGCGAAAAGGCACTGGAAATGCGCGACCTGGGCCGCCGCGAAGCGGCTCCTGCCGAGAAGCCCACCAAGCCCGCCCGGCGCCGCAAGGTGGCGGAGTAGAAACGCAACGTTGGTGCGCTTTCGCCATTGCCGCTTGCCATTCCCGGCCCCTGCCCTGAAAAAGGCCTCGTGATCGTCACGGGGCCCTTTTTCATGACCTATCTCCTTTATGCCGCCGCGGCAGTGGCCGAGATCGCTGGCTGTTTTTCGGTGTGGGCCTGGTGGCGGCTGGAAAAATCGCCACTGTGGCTGGCGCCGGGCTTCGTCTCGCTGCTCCTGTTCGCCTGGCTTCTGGCGCTGGTCGACACCAATGCCGCCGGCCGCGCCTATGCCGCTTATGGCGGCATCTACATCGTCGCCTCGCTTGGCTGGCTGTGGCTGGTGGAGGGCGTGCGGCCCGACCGCTGGGATCTTGGTGGTGCCGCGCTCTGCATAGCCGGCGCTTCGGTCATCCTGCTCGCACCGCGAGGAGCCTAGCGTGGAACTGCCGGCCCCTCTTCGACACGCCGTCGATCGCATCCTGGAAAAAATCCCGCTGCCGGACCTGAAGCAGGCGGCGAAAACACTCTCCGACCGCTACCGTGCAGAGCTGCGCGACGGCCGCCTGCACATGGCGCAGGACATGGCCGTCAAGGCCTATCTGGCGACGCGGCTGCCGGCGACCTATGCCGCGGTCCGCGCCAGCCTCGACACGCTGAACGCGGCCCGGCCGGATTTCACGCCGAAAACCCTGCTCGATGTCGGCGCCGGCCCTGGCACGGTGCTTTGGGCCACCAGCGCGCTCTGGCCCGATCTCGAACAGGCGGTTTTGCTGGAAGCGAGTGCGGCGGTGCGCAAGGTCGGCGAGGCGCTCGCCGCCGATGCCATCGCAGCCCGAACCGTCTGGCAGGCTGGCGACGTCACAACAGACCTGGCGGACCTTCGGCCGGCGGACCTCGTCACCTGCGCCTATGTGCTGGACGAGATCGTGCCGGCATCACTGCCCAAATTGGTCGACCGGCTATGGCAGTTGACGACGGACACGCTGCTGATCATCGAGCCGGGCACGCCTGCGGGCTGGCAGCGCATTCTGGCGGTGCGCGCACAACTGATCGCCGCCGGTGCGCATGTGCTGGCGCCTTGTCCGCATGAGATGCCCTGCCCGCTCAGCCCGCCCGACTGGTGCCATTTTTCGCGCCGCGTCGCCCGCTCGCGCCTGCACCGGCTGGCCAAGGACGCCGATGTGCCGTGGGAAGACGAGAAATTCATCCTTGTCGCCGCTTCGCGCCAACCGGCCGCCTCCCATGCCGCCCGGGTCCTCGCACCGCCGAAATCCGGATCTGGCAAGGTTCTGCTCAAGCTTTGCCGGGAAGACGGCACGGCCGCGGAGCAACTGTTCACCAAGCGTGACGGCGCGGACTTCAAGCTGGCCCGGCGGCTGGACTGGGGCGACAGGCTGGAACCAGGCGGCACGTGAACGGCCGATTGTTCTTGCTTCGTTCCAATAGCGCGCGTAAGAATCGTTGCTTGCCGAGTCAACCGGAATCGGGACACAGGAACACTGTCCTGTGGACGGTTTTCCGTTCCTGTGAACAACGGGCATCAAGGTTGGTTGGTCGTGCGGTGATGCAGAAAGGTCAGCACGGTTTCATCTCGTTCTGATATCGAGAAGCCGGGATCGAAATCGGGGATATCATGGCAGAGGCAGCACGAAAATTCGGCGTGGCGGAGCAGCAACCGCTTTATCGCGAGGCGCCGAACAACATCGAGGCGGAGCAGGCGCTGCTCGGCGCGATACTCGTCAACAACGATGCCTTCTACCGCGTCTCGGACTTCCTGAAGCCGGGCCATTTCTACGAACCCCTGCACCGCCGGATTTTCGAGATCGCGGCTGAGCTCATCCGCATGGGCAAGGTGGCGACCCCGATCACGCTGAAGACCTTCCTGCCGGCCGACGAGAAGGTCGGCGACATGACGGTAGCGCAATATGTGGTGCGGCTGGCGGTCGAAGCCGTCACCGTCGTCAACGCCACCGACTATGGCCGCGCCATCTATGACCTGGCGACGCGCCGCGCGCTGATCACCGTCGGCGAGGACATGGTCAACATCGCCTATGACGCGCCGGTCGACATGTCGCCTTCCGAGCAGATCGAGGACGCCGAGCGCCGCCTGTTCGAACTGGCCGAAACCGGACGCTACGATGGCGGCTTCGAGAGCTTCACCGACGCGGTCAAGACGGCCGTGGACATGGCCAATGCGGCCTATATGCGCGACGGACACCTGTCGGGCCTCGCCACCGGCATGCGCGATCTCGACCGCCGCATGGGCGGCCTGCAATCGTCGGATCTGATCGTGCTTGCCGGCCGCCCCGGCATGGGCAAGACGTCGCTCGCCACCAACATCGCCTTCAACGTCGCCGAGGCCTATGTGCCGGCGCAGCAGGCAGACGGATCGTTCAAGGCGGCCAATGGCGGCGTCGTCGGCTTCTTCTCGCTCGAAATGTCGTCCGAGCAGCTCGCAACCCGTATCATCTCCGAGCAGACGGAAATCTCGTCCTCAAAAATCCGCCGCGGCGAAATTACCGAAATGGATTTCGAAAAGCTGGTTGCCTGTTCGCAGACCATGCAGAAGATCCCGCTTTTCATCGACCAGACCGGCGGTATCTCGATTGCGCAGCTGTCCGCCCGCGCGCGTCGCCTGAAGCGCCAGCGCGGTCTCGACCTGATCGTCATCGACTATATCCAGCTGATGCAGGGCTCGAGCGCCAGGGCCTCGCAGAACCGCGTGCAGGAAATCACCGAGATCACGACGGGCCTGAAGGCGCTGGCCAAGGAGCTGGCCGTGCCGATCATCGCGCTGTCGCAGCTGTCGCGTCAGGTCGAAAGCCGCGACGACAAGCGCCCGCAACTCTCCGACTTGCGTGAATCCGGCTCGATCGAGCAGGACGCCGACGTCGTGATGTTCGTCTACCGCGAGGAGTATTACCTCAAGAACCGTGAGCCGAAGCTCGGCACGGAGGAATACGTCAAGTGGGAAAACGAGATGAACGAGATGCGCGGCAAGGCCGAGGTCATCGTCGCCAAGCAGCGCCACGGCCCGACGGGCTCGGTGACGCTCGCCTTCCACGGCGAATTCACCCGCTTCTCCGATCTGGCGGAAGAGCATCATATCGCGGAGAGGTTTGAGTAGCTTTTTGACCTACCGACCCGCTCCGTTCCAACTCGCGGCAGCCTGATGGCCAAATCGCGCGTCCAGTTCATCTGCCAGAACTGCGGATCGGTGCATCAGCGCTGGGCCGGCAAATGCGATGCCTGCGGCGAGTGGAACACGCTGGTCGAGGAAGGCACGTCCGGCGGCATCGGTTCGGGGCCGGCCAACACGCGCAACGCCCGCAAGGGCCGCGCGGTGGTGCTGACCACGCTCTCAGGCGATATCGAGGATGCGCCGCGCATCATATCGGGCATCGGCGAGCTCGACCGCGCCACCGGCGGCGGCTTCGTGCGCGGTTCCGCGCTTCTGGTCGGCGGCGATCCGGGCATCGGCAAGTCGACGCTGCTCACCCAGGCCGCCGCCGCGCTGGCATCAAAGGGTCACCGCATCGTCTATGTCTCGGGCGAAGAAGCCGTCGCGCAGATCAGGCTGCGCGCGCAACGCCTCGGCGTTGCCTCGGCGCCGGTCGAGCTCGCGGCGGAAACCAATGTCGAGGATATCCTCGCCACGATCGCCGACGGCAAGCGGCCGGATCTGGTTATTCTCGATTCGATCCAGACGCTGTGGACCGACCTTGCCGATTCGGCGCCGGGCACGGTCACCCAGGTGCGCGCCGCCGCCCAGGCGATGATCCGCTATGCGAAATCCACGGGGGCGGCGATCGTCCTGGTCGGCCATGTCACCAAGGAAGGCCAGATCGCCGGGCCGCGCGTGGTCGAGCACATGGTCGACGGCGTGCTCTATTTCGAGGGCGAGGGCGGCCACCACTACCGCATCCTGCGCACGGTGAAGAACCGTTTCGGACCGACCGACGAGATCGGCGTCTTCGAAATGTCGGACAAGGGGTTGCGCGAGGTCTCCAACCCATCGGAACTGTTCCTGGGCGAGCGGCATGCGAAATCGCCTGGCGCGGCCGTTTTCGCCGGCATGGAAGGCACAAGGCCGGTTCTGGTCGAGATCCAGGCGCTGGTGGCGCCCTCCTCCCTTGGCACGCCGCGCCGGGCGGTGGTCGGCTGGGACGGCGCGCGACTTTCGATGGTGCTGGCTGTGCTGGAGGCGCATTGCGGCGTTCGCTTCGGCACCCATGACGTCTACCTCAATGTCGCCGGCGGCTACCGCATCAGCGAGCCGGCGGCCGATCTCGCGGTCGCGGCCGCACTGGTTTCCTCGCTCACCGGCCTTGCCCTTCCCGCCGATTGCGTCTATTTCGGCGAAATCAGCCTTTCAGGCGCTGTGAGGCCGGTTGCGCATGCGCAACAGCGCCTCAAGGAAGCTGAAAAGCTGGGTTTTGGTAGCGCGGTTCTGCCCTTGGGCAGCGAGGAACTTGCCGGAGGGATCGGGGCCGGCGCTTTCCAGCCGACCGAGCTTGCCGACCTCGTGGCGCGCATAGCCGGCTCACGGCGCAGCCGCGTCGACGATGAAGAATAACGCGGCTCGTCGAGCCGTGAAAAAGAGATCGGAGTGGGGCGAAAGACATGCCGATTACGCTGCTTGACGGAATCCTGGTCGGCTTCACCCTGGTCTCGGCGATGCTCGCCATGGTTCGCGGCTTCTCGCGCGAGGTCCTGTCCGTCGTCTCGTGGGCGGCGGCGGCGGCGGCGGCTTTCTTCTTCTACAAGCCGGTCCTGCCTTACCTCAAGCCCTACATCGACAATGAGAAGATCGCCATGGCGGCCTCCGCCGGCGTTGTCTTCATCATCGCGCTGATCGTCGTCTCGGTCATCACCATGAAGCTTGCCGACTGGATCATCGATTCGCGGATCGGCGCCCTCGACCGCACGCTTGGCTTCCTCTACGGCGCCGCGCGCGGCATCCTGGTCGTCGCCGTCGCGCTGCTGTTCTTCAACTGGCTGGCTGGCGCCAAGGCACCGGCCTGGGTGACGGAGGCCAAGTCGCGGCCGCTGCTGGAGCAGATCGGCGCCAAGCTTGAAAGCCTGCTGCCCGAGGATCCGGAAAACGCCATCCTGAAGAAGCTCAATCCGAATCAGCCCGCCGCCGAGACGCCGGCCGCTCCGGACGCACCGGCGGCGGACGCCCCTGCCGGCGGCGACGACGCCAATGCACCGGCTCCCGACGACAATGATGCCGGCCCGGCGGACAACACGGCCAAGCCAGCAGCGCCTGCAAACTGACGCACCTGGACTGACGATGGTGTGAACGACTGCACGGCGCGCGTTGCTTTCGGCGCGAACCCGCACTATATGGCGATTTTAGCGGAGCTTAAGATGGCAGACGCAGACGACGTGCTTTCCGCCGAGGCCGACGACCATTTCCATGACGAATGCGGGGTGTTCGGCATTTTCGGCCGACAGGACGCAGCGGCGATCGTCACGCTCGGACTGCATGCGCTGCAGCATCGCGGCCAGGAAGCGGCCGGCATCGTTTCCTATGATGGCAGCCAATTCCATGTTGAACGCCATGTCGGCCTGATCGGCGACACTTTCACCAAGCAGCGCGTCATCGACAGCCTGCAAGGCAACCGTGCGATCGGCCACACGCGCTACGCCACGACCGGCGGCGCCGGCATGCGCAACATCCAGCCCTTCTTCGCCGAGCTCGCCGATGGCGGCTTTGCCGTCGCGCATAACGGCAATCTCACCAACGCCATGACGGTGCAGCGCGCGCTGCAGAAGCAGGGCGCGATCTTCTCGTCCACATCCGACACCGAGACGCTTTTGCACCTGGTTGCGACCAGCAAGGAGCGCGACCTCAACTCGCGTTTCATCGACGCCGTTCGTCAGGTCGAAGGCGCCTTCTCGCTGGTGGCGATGACGGCCAAGAAGATGATCGGCTGCCGCGATCCGCTCGGTATCCGCCCGCTGGTGCTCGGCGATCTCGACGGTGCCTGGATCCTCGCCTCCGAAACCTGCGCGCTGGACATTATCGGCGCACGCTTCGTGCGCGACCTGAAGCCCGGCGAGATGGTCGTCGTCACCTCCAAGGGCATCGAGAGCCTGTTCCCGTTCGAGCCGCAGAAGACCCGCTTCTGCATCTTCGAATATGTCTATTTCGCCCGCCCGGATTCCTCGGTCGAGGGCCGCAACGTCTACGAAGTGCGCAAGCGCATCGGCGCCGAGCTGGCGCAGGAGAACCCGGTCGAGGCCGACATCGTCGTGCCGGTGCCGGATTCGGGTACGCCGGCGGCGATCGGCTTCAGCCAGGCGGCAGGCATTCCGTTCGAGCTCGGTATCATCCGCAACCACTATGTCGGCCGTACCTTCATCCAGCCGGGCGATTCGATCCGCCACATGGGCGTCAAGCTCAAGCACAATGCCAACCGCCGCATGATCGAGGGCAAGCGCGTGGTGCTGGTCGACGATTCGATCGTGCGCGGCACCACCAGCCAGAAGATCGTGCAGATGGTGCGCGACGCCGGCGCCAGGGAAGTGCATATGCGCATCGCCTCGCCGCCGACCAGCGCCTCCTGCTTCTATGGCGTCGACACGCCGGAGAAGTCGAAGCTTCTGGCGTCGCGCATGTCGGTGGAAGAGATGGCCGAATTCATCCGCGTCGATTCACTCGGCTTCCTCTCGATAAACGGGCTCTACCGTGCCGTCGGCGAGGCCAGCCGAAACGACGAACAGCCGCAGTTCTGCGACGCCTGCTTCACCGGCCAGTATCCGACCCGCTTGCTCGACTTCGAAGGCCACGACAATGTACGCACGCTGTCGCTGCTTGCGAACAGCGGGGCGTAGGCCAGACCTTACGGAATTCTCGCATGACCCTCGACCTTACCGGCCGCGTCGCGGTCGTCACCGGCGCCTCGCGCGGCATCGGCTATTTCATCGCCAGGGAATTGGCCGCCGCCGGCGCGCATGTGATCGCGGTTGCGCGCACCGTCGGTGGTCTCGAGGAACTCGACGACCAGATCAAGGCGGCCGGTGGCCAGGCGACGCTGGTGCCTCTCGATCTCGCCGACATGGCCGGTATCGACCGGCTGGGCGGCGCCATCCATGAGCGCTGGGGCAAGCTCGACATTCTCGTCGCCAATGCCGGCGTGCTCGGCGTCATCTCGCCGATCGGCCATGTCGAGGCCAAGACCTTCGAGAAGGTGATGACGATCAACGTCACCTCGACCTGGCGGCTGATCCGTTCGGTCGACCCGCTGCTCAGGCTTTCGGATGCCGGCCGAGCCATCATCCTGTCGTCCAACGCGGCGCATTCGGCGCGCGCCTTCTGGGCGCCCTACGCGGCATCGAAGGCGGCGGTCGAGACCATGATGCGCTCCTGGGCGCATGAGACGCAAAGCCTGCCGTTGCGGGTCAATGCCGCCGACCCCGGCGCCACCCGTACCGCCATGCGAGCCCAGGCCGTGCCCGGCGAGGATCCGGAGACGCTGCCGCACCCCTCGGAGATCGCCAAGCGCATCGTGCCGTTGGCCAGCCCCGAACTCAAAGAAACCGGGCTGATCTTCCAGGCCAAGCACAACCGCTTCGTCTCCTACCGGCAGCCTGAATGACCGCACCCCTTCGGCTTGAAGGATCCCAAAGGGATTAAAAGGGCCTCCGGCTTCGTTCTCCTGACGTAGGACATTCGAAACCGGAGGACCGACATGCGCAGACTTCTTCTCATTGCCACCACCGCCTTTGTGGCCGCTCTCGGCACGACAGCAGGCGTGGCCGTCTCCCAAGATGCCAAGATGAGTTTCTTTGTCACCAGTGTCGGCTCCGGCAAGGGTGCCGATCTTGGCGGCTTGAAGGGCGCCGACGCGCATTGCGATTCGCTGGCTGAAGCCGCCGGCGTCACCGGAAAGACCTGGCATGCCTATCTGTCGACCAGCGCCGAGGATGCACGCGACCGTATCGGCAAGGGGCCTTGGTTCAACGCCAAGGGCGAGAAAATCGCCGACGATGTCGCCTCCTTGCATGGCGACGCCAACGGCATCACCAAGCAGACGGCGCTGAACGAAAAGGGCGAAGTGGTCAACGGCCGCGGCGACACGCCGAACAGGCATGACATGCTGACTGGATCGAAACCCGACGGCACCAGGATTGCCGACCAGACCTGTGGCGACTGGACGATGAGCGGCGCCGAAGGGGCCGCCATGATGGGTCATCACGACCGCACCGGCCTTGACGATTCGGCGGCGGCGAAGTCGTGGAATTCCTCGCACGCCTCGCGTGGTGGCTGCAGCCAGGAGGCGTTGAAAGGCACCGGCGGCGACGGCCTGTTCTATTGTTTTGCGACCGACTGAGCGCCGCCCGCAACAACGTAACTGGTTTGGCGGCCCGCCGATCGATCACGCGGCTGTGATCTGAAGGAGAAAGGCTGCCCCGCGGTCATGCTTTCGTCATTTCCGAGGAGTTGTTAGGATCGGAACGACTCCCACAACAAGCGCCCCGCTGGGCAGAACAAGGAAATCCCCATGGCTACAACCGCAGCGTTGGTCTGGTATCTGGTAATCGCCGGCCCGCAGGGCGGCATGGTGGTGCTGCCCAGCACCTTCGACAAGCGTGAGCAGTGCACCGCCGCCATCACCGAGTATCAGAAGCAGCCGACACCAACCGGCTGGTCCGTGCAGTGCGTGCCGAGCGCCTCGCCCTTCACCGACGAGGGCGATGCCGAAGCGCCGGCTGCGCAGTAAATATCGGAAATCACAAGGCCTGCGGCCGCTGTCGCGGGCCTTGTGATTTCAGCGCCGGGCGCTCACCGTCAGCTCCGGTTTCTGGTTGATGGTCTGGAACACCACGCAGTAGCGCTCCGTCAGCTTCAGCAGCGAGTCGATGCGCTCCTGGGGTTCATCCGTGTCGAGACCGAAATTGAGCCGGATGGCACGAAAACCGACCGGCGCGTCCTTGGCGACACCCAGCGTGCCGCGAAAATCAAGATCGCCCTCGGCCTCCACCGTGGCGGCGCCGAGCTTGAACTCAAGCGCTGTCGCCACCGCCTTCAGCGTCACGCCGGCACAGGCCACCAAGGCCTCAAGCAGCATGTCGCCGGAACAGAGCTCGAGCCCTGAGCCGCCTGTCGCCGGATGCAGGCCGGCGATTGCCAGCGCCCTGCCCGTCTCCACCTTGCAGGCCACCGACTGGTCGTCGATCGACCCCTTCGCTCTCAATGTGATCAACGCCTGCGAGGCGTCGTCGCGATAGGCCTGTTTCAAGGGCGCCTGCTTGGCCTTCAGTTCGATTGCATCCATTTGCGTTGCCTCTTTCGCTTTGCGGCCAGCGAGTAGCATGGCTTTGTAAGATATAAGTGCCGATCGCGGCCCGGAAGCAAGACCGCCAGATCCTGCCCCAACGCAAGCCCAGGGCTGGCGCAGCGCTGTGCCAACTTTCGACCGTATAGCTTGGCAAGATGGGCCGACTCCCCGGCCATCATGTTGATCCACGAAATTTCTGTTGCTTCCTGTAACACTGGTCCGCGCCTATGGCCGATGTCGCCATTCTCGAAACACGCGAAAGGGTTCTCGCCGGAATCCTGCTGACCGGTGCCGCCTATCTCTTGTTTTCGACGCAGGACGCCTCGATCAAGCTGCTGGTGACCGGGATGACGGTCTGGCAGATCATGTTCTTCCGCAGCATCACCATTCTGAGCGCCTGTGCCGCGATCGGCGGGCGGCAGCTGTTTGCCGACACGCTACGCTCGCCGATCGTGCGGCCGATGCTGGTGCGCAGCGCCTTCACGCTGGCCGCCTGGCTTTGCTACTACAACGCTGCCCGCAGCCTGCAGCTTGCAGAACTGACCACCGTCTATTACGCGGCGCCGATCATCGTCACCGTGCTTTCGGTGTTCCTGCTCGGCGAAAAAGTGCCTGTTCTGCGCTGGCTGGCGGTCTTGATTGGTTTTGTCGGTGTCTTCGTCGCTTGCGATCCCACCCATCTCGGCCTGTCGGTTCCGGTGCTGCTGGTGCTGGCGGCGGCACTTTTGTGGGCCATCGCCATCGTGCTCCTGCGCAAGACCGCGCTTGCCGAGCGCTCGATGATCCAGCTCCTCCTCAATAATTTCTATTTCCTGGTGTTTTCTGCGGTACCGGCGCTGTTGTGGTGGCATACGCCCGATATGACCGAGTTGCTGCTTCTCGCCAGTGTCGGCGCGCTCGGTGGCCTGGCGCAATATCTTCTCTTCGAAGGCATGAAGCGCACGCCGGCATCGATCCTCGCGCCTCTCGAATACAGCTCGCTGCTGTGGGCGTTCGCGCTCGGCTTTGCGATCTGGGGCGACCTGCCGCGCCGCGAAGTGTTTCTCGGCGCCGCTCTGATCGTCGCCGCCGGGTTGCTGATCGTCGGCGGCGAACATTTCCGCAAGCGGCTGTGATGTTCGTCATTGGTGACAGTACGATGTCAGGACCGGAGGGCGTAGGCTATCGGCATGACTGATGCGACAGCCCCTGCTGATACGGTCGCGGAGCGGACATTGGGTATTATCCTGGTGTCGTGTTCGGCGGCTGTCTTTGCTCTGACGGGCGTGTTGACAAAATCGATCCATGCCGACCCGCTGACCATCATCTGCTGGCGCGGTTTTGTCGGCTCGATCCTGATCACGCTCTATGTGTTGTGGCGACGACGCCGATCCGGCGGGCGCGAGAGCCTGCGGCTTGGCTGGCGCGGCTGGCTGCTGGCGGTGGAAGGGGCGCTGGCGAGCATTGCCTTCATTTCGGCGTTCAAATTCACATACGTCGCCAATGTCGCGGTCATCTATGCCACCGCACCTTTCGTGACCGCGCTTCTGGCCTGGGTTCTGACGCGCGAACCTTTCCGGATGCAGACGATGGTCGCCGCCGCCGTCTCGCTTTGCGGAGTGGCGATCATGGTCTGGTCCGGTTTCGGCACCGGCCACCTCTTCGGCGATGGGCTGGCGCTGCTGATGACAATAGGCAGCGGTCTTTACATGATCATGGTGCGTGCCTTCCGCGACACGCCGGTGGTCTGGGCCGGTGCGGTATCGGCATTTCTGCTGTTCGTACTCGGCTGGTTTGTCACCGACCCGCTGGCGGTTTCATCCAGGGATGTCGCGCTGCTCGTCACTTTCGGTGCGTCCTTCGCGCTGTCGTCGATCCTCTGGACGGAGGGGGCGCGGCTTATCCCCGCGGCCGAATCCGGGCTGCTCGGCTCGGCCGAGGTGCCGTTCGCGATCCTGTTTGCCTTCCTGTTTCTTGGCGAGATCGCGCCAGAAGCCAGCATGATCGGCGGCGCCATCGTGCTGTGCGCGGTCTTCGCCCATGCCGGCCGGGACTGGCTGTCGGCCCGCTCCCAACGCTCGGCGTCAAATATTTCTTGAAAAAGTGACACAGTCACGGAACCATCATCGGACTCGGACATTATTGATGCGACGGGCCACCCCCCAAGTCCCCCCAAACCCCTCGGCCCGTCCTACTCCAAGCCGACCGTAAGGTCGGCTTTTTCTTTGCTAATAGGCCCGACCGTAAGGTCGGCTTTTTCTTTTCTACACTTTGTCGATGAGATTCGAGCCCTCTCGAATCAATCAAGCGATCCGGCCAGAGCCAGATTGTCGCCGAGCAGTGTCGCCAGATCGCCCGCGGGAGTATCGGCCCCGGCGCGCAACCGGATCGCGAATTCCGCCATCGGAACCTGCGGCAGGCCAAGCTCGCGCGGCGCCTCGACGATTCCGGAATGAGCAAAGCGCGCGGTGCGCAGCGTCAGTGCGACGCCGGCGTTAACGGCGGTGCGCAGCCCAGCCAGGCTGGCACTTCCAGCAGCGATCCGATAATTGCGGCCGGCGGCATCGAGCGCCGCCAGTGCGGCCTCGCGAAAACCGCAATGGGGATCGAGCAGCGCCAGCGGCAGTTCTTCTTGCCGCGAGGCCAGCCCCTTGTGTGAACACAGCCATATCATCGGCTCGCGCAGTACGCCGACCTCATCCGGTGCCGGCGTCTGGCGCATGACGATCGCAAGATCCAGGCTGCCGGACTGCAGGGCCTGCCCCAGTTCAGCGGAGCGGCCAACGCGCAACTCGATCCTGACGCGCGGATGGCTGGTGGCGAAGGCACGCAAAAGGTCCGGCAATCCGCTATCGGCGAAATCCTGTGTCGTGCCGATGGCGACACGCCCGGCGGCCCGCGCGCCCTTCATCGCCAACCACGCCTCGCGATGAACGGCAAGAATGCGCCTGGCATGACCGACGAGATCCTCGCCGGCCGGCGTCAGCCCACGACCCCGCCCCTGCGGCGCCAGAAGCGGCTCGCCGACGACCTCCTCAAGCCGCTGCATCTGCGCCGTCACCGCCGAGGGCGAGCGGCCGACACTCGACGCCGCCCGCGCAAGCAAGCCGCTGTCGACGAAAGCGAGGAAGGTTTTGAGCAGGTCCGGGTCCAGCGCTTCCATAATTCGAGAATATCGAATCTTTTATTGAAAACAATTCGATTTTTTTGATTCAAGGATGGTGACATGGTCTCTCCAACGGCGATCAGACGCCGCTCAAACCAGGAGAAGAAAATGCCCATCATCAACATCAGCCTCACCGGCAGGCCAGACGCCGCTTTATCGGCCAGGGTTGCCGGGGAAATAACCGAGATCACCGCCAAGCAGTTGCGCAAGGATCCGACCATCACAGCTGTTGCCGTATCCTATATCGATCCGCAGCATTGGTTCGCCGGTGGCAAGTCGCTGGCCGAGCATGGCTCCAACACGTTCTGGCTGGATATCAAGGTTGTCGACGGCACCAACACCAAGCTCGAGCTGGAAGCCTATCTCAAGGCTCTCTTCGAGGCGTTCGACCGTCTGCTGGGTGGTGTGCATGAGGAAAGCTATGCCTTCGTGCATGAAGTACCTGCCGCTGCCTATGGCTATGGCGGCAAGACCCAGGAGTTCCGATTCATCAGCGGGCGGTTGAAGGCGGCATGACGGTCTTGTCCTTCTCCCTTTGGAGGGAGAAGGACAGCCCCTCTTCCACATTGACCTCACGCCCACTTCCGCTACCCTCTGCCCCGAAGCGGCCGCGGAAGAGCCGCGATAACAAAACTTGTTGGGAGAGACGCGGCATGATCCTGACACTAGCGCTGCTTGCGGGTCTTGTTGCTGCCTGGCTGCTGATCGGCGTGGTGGAAAAATTCCGCCTCGGCCTGCGCTTCACCCAGGCGCTGCTCTATGTGCCGTTCAAGCTCGCCTACCGGATCAGCGACAACCGCATCAAGATCGCTCGCAAGGCGCAGGTGCCGGTAATCTACGTGATCTCGCACCAGTCGCGTTTCGAGCCGCCGCTGATGCTGTCGCTGCTGCCCGACGACACGCTGCATATACTCGACGAGGTCTCGGCACGCTCGCCCTGGCTCGAGCCTTGGCGCGAACTGGGCCGCACCATTGCCTTCAATGCTGAGCACGTCTTCGTCAGCCGCCGCCTGGTGCGCGTGCTGAAGGGCAAGGGCCGGCTCGCCGTCTATCTGCCGGATGCGGTCGAGCCTGACGTCAAGACGTTTCGCCTGTTTCGCGCCGTCACCCGCATCGCCATGCAAGCCGACGCCCGCATCGTCCCGATCTTCGTCGCCGGCGCACGCAGCCTGCCTGTGTCGCTGACGCCTGCGGACAAGGCGCCACGGCACTGGTTTCCGCAACTGTCGATCAGCGTTCTGGAGCCGATGACGATCGCCGAACTTGTGGCGCGCAACCCGGACCAGGCCTCGAACACCAATGCGCTGTTCGACCGCGTCGCCGAGGCCAGGCTTTTTGGCACCGACCTCGATCGCGGCCTGTTCCTGGCCATGCGCGATGCGGCGGCAAGAGTCGGCGCCTCGCATCCGGTCATCGAGGATGTCATTTCGGGCGCGCTAAGCTATCGCAAGATGTTCATCGGCGCGCGCGTATTGGGCAGGCGCTTCGAGGCGGCGACGGCACCGGGCGAGGCAGTGGGGATAATGCTGCCCAACGCCAATGGCGTCGTGCTGTCGTTGGTCGGCCTTCTCTCGGGCGGACGAGTCGCGGCGATGATCAACTACACGGCCGGGCCGGCAAGCGTCACCGCCGCCGTGCGCACGGCCGTCATCCGCACCGTCATTTCGTCGCGCACCTTCGTCGACAAGGCCGATCTTGCCGATATCGTCGCCGCGGCCGAGAAGGGCGGCGCCAGGCTGCTGTGGCTGGAAGACCTGAGGGAAAGCGTCACCGCCCTGGACAAGCTCTCCGCCGCTCTGCTCTGGCGCCTGCCGCTGCAACGGCAGGATGCGGCCAAGCCGGGGGTGATCCTGTTCACCTCGGGCTCGGAAGGGACGCCGAAAGCGGTTGTTCTGTCGCAAAAGAACCTTCTCGCCAACGCCATGCAGGCCGAAGCGCGCATCACCATTTCGCCGGCCGACATCCTGCTCAACGTACTGCCGGTGTTCCACTCCTTCGGCCTGACGGGCGGCACCATATTGCCGCTGGTGACCGGGGTAAGACTGTTCCTCTACCCCTCGCCTCTCCACTACAAGATCATCCCCGAGATCGCGCGCAAGGTGAAACCGACGATCATGTTCGGCACGGATACATTCCTCGCCAACTATGCGCGCACCGCCAAGGACGGCGACTTCTCCAGCCTGCGCTTCGTCGTCGCCGGTGCCGAGGCGGTGAAGCCGGAAACCCGCCGCGTCTACCGCGAGCGCTTCCAGGCCGAAATCATCGAGGGCTTCGGGCTGACAGAGGCCGCACCGGTCGTTGCCGTCAACACCGCGATCCATGGCCGCGACGGTACGGTCGGGCGGCTGTTACCGGCCATGCGCATGAGGCTGGAGCCGGTCGAGGGTATAACCGACGCCGGCCAGTTGTGGCTCGACGGACCAAACCTCATGATGGGCTACATGACAGCGGACCGTCCCGGCGAGCTGCAGACTCTGACCGGCTGGCACGACACCGGCGATATCGTCGCCGTCGACCGCGAAGGCTTCATCAGCATTCGCGGCCGCGCCAAGCGTTTCGCCAAGATCGCCGGCGAGATGGTGTCGCTGGGCGCGGTCGAGATGCTGGTGCAGTCACTGTGGCCGGAAGAGCGCCACGCGGCGGTCGCTGTGCCGGACAAGAAGCGTGGTGAGCGCATCGTGCTGGTTACCACCGCCGACGATGCCAATCCCGAAGAACTGCGCCAGTTTGGCAAAAAGGCCGGGGCAGCCGAACTGATGGTGCCGAACGACATCGTCAAGGTGGAGGAAATTCCGGTGCTCGGTTCCGGCAAGACCGACTATGTGTCGACCAGGAAGCTGGCAATCGACAGGCTGGGATTGAGTGCTGCGGCGTAGCGTTGCCCGCTAGATCCTGTGGCCGCGGAACAAGTCGGCGATCACCCGCAGGATTCACATCTTCCCTCCCCCAGAGACCTCTGAAAACGATCGCGCCACGGAATTGACAAAAATGGTGAGTGATTATTCACTCACCATTTTTAATTGATGCTCCCAACCCGGAAAGGAGAGCTGTATGGCGAAGATCCTTGTCACCGGAGGGACCGGTCACCTCGGTCGCGATCTCGTGCCGGCGTTGTCCAATGGCGGGCATACAGTCAGATTGCTCGCCAGGAAGCCGACGAACGATCCTTCCCTTGAGTGGGCGCCGGGCGATCTGGCAACCGGCGAAGGCATCGACAGCGCTCTTGATGGTGTCGACACCGTGATCCATGCCGCCACCCTTTCGCCCATCGCCAAGCGCGGCATGAGGCCGGTCGACTTGTGGTTCAGCCCGACAAGCGTCGATGTCGAGGGCACCCGGCTCCTGCTTGCAGCATCGCTGCGCGCCAATGTCGGCCACTTCATCTTCGTGTCGATCGTTGGCCTGGAATTCAGCGGCCTGCCCTATGCCAAGGCGAAATTGGCTGGCGAACGGCTGGTGCGGGATTCCTCGCTTCCCTGGTCAATCATTCGCGCGGCGCCATTCTATTATCTTTTGGAACAGATGCTCGGTGGGCTGAAATGGCTGCCTATCTGGCCGTTGCCGAATTCGCTCTCAAATCCCGTCGATACGCGTGACGTGGCCCGCTATCTGGTGGAGGCGGTGAATGACGGGAAGCGCGGGGTTCGCCCTGAGATCGGCGGGCCCGATATGATGCCCTTCTCAAGTTTCGCTCGGCAATACCGCGATGCCCTCGGGCTCCGGCGCCTCATCCTGCCAACGCCGGTCAGCCGCAGGATGAGCTTCAAAATGGGTTTGGTCGAAACCAGCGAGCGGTTCGGGGAAAGGACCTGGAGGTCGTGGCTTTGCGAACAACACAGGCACGCGGGAGTCGATCCGCATTGCAATACCGCAGGCTAGAGCCATTTGCGATTTTACGCTCAGTGTTACTCTCCCTTGAGAGTCCTCCACCGCAGCCATGGAGCCGGCATCCGCCATGAAACCGCCATCGACCGGACGGGAACGCATTCTGCGTGAAGCCATCCGCCTGTTTGCCGAGCGCAGCTACGATCGGACCAGCGTTCCCGATATTCAGGAGGCGGCAGGCCTGTCGCGCGGTTCCGGCGCGCTCTACAAGCACTTCCCTTCGAAGGAGGACCTGCTCGCCACCGCGATCGAGCAGTTTGTCGGCACCGCACGGGAAGGCCGTGCCGAACTTGGCGAGACGACGCTTTCCATCGACGAAAGTTCGCGGCGGCTTGTGGAGAGCATGCTTGAAAAGCTCGGCGCCAACCGCGATATGCTCCGGATTCTTTGGCGCGACCTGGAGCATTTTCCTGAACTGAAGGCGTCCGCGCGTGGCGAAATCATGCAAAGCACCTACCTTGCCGTCGCCGCATGGCTGCGGGAGCGCCAGGACCAGGGCGAACTGCGCCCGCATGACAGCGAGGCTGTCGCCGCTGTCATCGTCGGCAGCGTCGCCATGTTCCGCGTCTTCGAGGTGATTTGGGGCGAGCGTTCGATCGACATCAGCGATGAACGCTTTGCTTCGGCGTGGGCCGACCTGTTGCTTTGCGGCTTGCGCCTTTAGCGCCTATCCTATGTCCGAAGGCGGTACCTTCTCGCCCTCGAGCTTGGCGCGCTTGGAGTAGGCGCGCACGGAGAAGGGCAGGAAGATCAGATAGCCCGCGACCGACGCCGTCAGCGTGTACCAGGGATAGGTCATCAGCAGGAGGACGTAGAGCACGACGGCCAGGATGACCGGCAGCACCCTGTCGCCCGGGATCTTGATGCTCTTGCCGGAATAGACCGGCAGCCGGCTGACCAACAGGAAGGCGACCAGGATGGTGAAGCCGGTGGCGACGAAGGCGGCCGGACGGCTGGGCTCCACCCCGAGCCGAAGAAAATAGAGATAGAGCGGCAGCATCACCAGCACCGCGCCCGCCGGTGCCGGCACACCGACAAAATATTCGGACTGCCACAAGGGGCGTTCTGCCTTGTCATCGTCGAGCACGTTGAAGCGGGCGAGCCTCAGCCCACAGGCAATGGCGAACAGGAGAGCAGCGATCCAGCCCGGCGAGCCGGCGCGGTCGAGCAGGAAGGCGTAGAGCACCAAGGCCGGGGCAACACCGAAATTGACGATGTCGGCCAGCGAATCCATCTGTGCGCCGAATTTGGAGGTCGCCTTGAGCATGCGCGCCAGGCGGCCATCGATGCCGTCGAGAAAGGCCGCCAGAAGCACCATCACCACCGCCGGTTCGAAGCGGCCCTCAAAGCCGAAGCGGATGCCGGACAGGCCGGCGCAGATGGCAAGCACGGTGACGAGGTTGGGCAGCACCATTCGCATCGGGATCTCGCGGATGCGCGGACCGCCGCTGGCATGTGCCTCGAACTTTTTGAACGGCGCGCCCAAGGCTCAGGAAATCCGTACAAGGGGAGTGCCGACGACACCGCCGAATTCGGCAAGCACTGTTTCACCGCCGACCGCCGTCTGGCCAACGGCAACACGAGGCGTCGCGGTCAAGGGCAGGAAGACGTCGACGCGCGAGCCGAAGCGGATCAGGCCGAACCGCTCGCCGGTGCCGATCGAGCCGCCGGCCTCGGCCCAGCAGACGATGCGGCGCGCCACCAAGCCGGCGATCTGGACGGCGGCCACCGTGCCGTTGGGGCTCTCGATGACCAGGCCGTTGCGCTCGTTCTCGGTGCTGGCCTTGTCGAGCTCGGCGTTGAGGAATTTTCCGGGCCGATGCTCGATCTTGGCGATGCGGCCGCGCACGGGCGAACGGTTCACATGGCAGGAAAAGACGTTCATGAATACCGAGATGCGGGTCATCTCGACATTGCCGAGGCCGAGTTCACGCGGCGGCAGGGCCGGACCAACCGCCGAAATGATGCCATCGGCTGGGCTCACCACCAGACGGTCGTCCACCGGGGTGACGCGCTCGGGATCGCGGAAGAAATAGACGCACCAGGCGGTCAGGATCAGGCCGATCCAGAACAGGATCGAGGAGAAATAGCCAAGGAAGAGCGTCGCCGCGCCAAAAGCCGCAATGAAGGGATAGCCCTCGCGATGGATCGGTACGAACGCGTTCTTGACCGTGTCGACAAGGCTCATGGGATGGGGGCGGTCCCTGTTTCAGGTTTGGCCTCAATAGCCGAAACACCCCCTGCCCGCAACGCGACAATCCGAGGCGCGGCCGAACGAGCACACCCACCGGGCGTCGGAAAGCCGTGCGCTCCGCATTTCTGGAAGTCACGGTCGGCTTGCGCCCCTACGCCTTAGCCGTCAAGATTCCGGCCTGCGCGGAGCAGATCTCATGAAAAGCCGGGGATTCACGATCCGCGTAGTTTCCTACGCCGCAGACCACTGGCAAGGAGGGCGGTTGGAGCCTCCCTCATACGATGGGGACATTCGTCCTGGGCGAAAAGCAGTAACCCACTGTCGGCGAACCGCCCTCTCGTACGTCCTTGGTGAGAAAACCCGCCATCGCACCCGCAAAGGGCCGATGACGTACGCAACGGAGACTCTCGATCATGCGGATATCATCCGGCACCAAAGCTCGTCTCATCACGGAAGGCCTCGCCTTCGGCGAGTCGCCGCGTTGGCATGAGGGGCGGCTGTGGGTCTGCAACTGGGGCACCGGCGAGATCATGGCGGTTGATGCCGATAGTAACCGCGAGATCATGCTCACGGTGCCCGCCGTCCTGCCCTACTCCATCGACTGGTTACCGGATGGACGCCTGCTCGTTGTCTCAGGCCGCGAAGGTTTGCTGTTGCGGCAGGAGGCCGATGGCAGGCTCGTCACCCATGCCGATCTGCGCGGCTTGTCGAAAAATCCGTGGAACGAGATTGTCGTCGATGGGCGCGGCAATGCCTATGTCAACGGCGGCGGGCCAGCGCCGGCGCCCCGTGAGCATTTCGGCCCGGGCACCATCGCGCTGATCACGCCGGACGGCGCGACCCGGCAAGTCGCAGACAATATCGCCTTTGCCAACGGCATGGCGGTGACACCGGACAACAGGACACTGATCCTTGCCGAATCCCATGGCAACCGGCTGACCGCTTTCGACATCGCCGCCGACGGCATCCTGTCCAACCGGCGCGTCTGGGCCGATCTCGACGGCTATCCGGACGGCATCTGCCTCGATGCCGAAGGCGCTGTCTGGTACGCGGATGTTCCCAACAAACACTGCGTGCGGGTGCGCGAGGGCGGCGAGGTGTTGCAGACCGTCACCACCGATCGCGGCTGTTTTGCCTGCATGCTGGGCGGTGCGGATAGGCAAACGCTGTTCATCGTCGCCGCGCAATGGCGCGGCTTCGAGCACATGGTCAGCGACGCCCGCACCGGCCAGGTGCTCGGCGTCGAGGCGCCGGCACCCGGTGTCGGCTGGCCAGGTTAAAGCACGTCGCGTCGACGCGCCTTAACCTTCTTTGTTTGCGTATGTCGTTGCCCGAAAACCGCTACACACTTTTGGGGGACATGCGTTAAGCCTCTGGAATCCGCTGATAGTTGGCGATGTCGGCGCGCACCCCAAGTCTGGCGATCGTTTCCTGCGGATTGAACGCGACGCGCTCATGCGCGGCCTTGACGATCGGCACGACCTTGTCGACAGCCGCCTGGCTTTCCCATTCGACGATCGTCACCAAGTTGAATTCGCCCGGCCCCGAAAATTGCTCGAGCAGAAAATCCTGCACGAAGCCCTGCTGCTGGCGCAACAATTCGTGCGTCGTCCTGACCTTGACGAGGATCTCCTCACGGGCCGCGGCCGGCACGACGAACTTGTCCACCCTGAACACGCTGCCGCCGTTAACAGTCTGATTTATGTCGTTCATTTCGATTGTTCCGTTCCTGGATGATGGTGTTTGCGGGCTCCAGGATCGGCGTACGATCTCAACTTAAGTTGAGGTCAAGCACAAAATCAATTTACCTCCGACGTGCGCCGGCGAACGATGACTCCAAGCTCGTCGCCCTCGCGGGCGAGGCGCAGGCGCTCCTCGGCCTCCGTCGCCTCGCGTTGGCGGTCCCACATCGAGGCGTAGAGGCCGTGCTTGCGCATCAGTTCGACATGGGTGCCGCGCTCGGCGATCTGGCCGTCCTTGAGCACGATGATCTCGTCGGCGGAAATCACCGTCGACAGACGGTGGGCAATGACAATGGTGGTGCGGCCCTTGCTGACGAGGTCGAGCGCGGCCTGGATCTCCTGTTCAGTGTGGCTGTCCAGTGCCGAGGTCGCTTCGTCGAGCATCAGGATCGGCGGCGCCTTCAGGATGGTGCGGGCGATCGCGACGCGCTGTTTCTCGCCGCCTGATAGTTTCAGCCCGCGCTCGCCGACCATCGACTTGTAGCCTTCGGGCAGCTTTTCGATGAACGGTCCGATCTGGGCGAGTTCAGCCGCCTTGCGCACCTCCTCCTCGCTCGCGCCGACGCGGCCGTAGCGGATGTTGTAGGCGATGGTATCGTTGAACAGCACCGTGTCCTGCGGCACCATGCCGAGCACCGCGCGCAGGCTATCCTGGGTAACGTCCCTGACGTCCTGGCCGTCGATCAGCACCTGGCCGCCCTGCACGTCATAGAAGCGGAACAGCAGGCGCGAAATGGTCGACTTTCCAGCGCCCGACGGCCCGACAATGGCGACAGTCTTGCCGGCCGGCACCTCGAAGGAGACGCCTTTCAGGATCTTGCGGTTGGGATCGTAGGAAAAATGCACGTCGCGGAACTCGACCTTGCCGGCGCCGACGGCGAGCTGCTTGGCGTCGGGCTTGTCGACGATCTCCTGCGGGACGTCGAGCAGATCGAACATGTGCTCGATATCGGTCAGACCTTGCCGGATTTCGCGGTAGATGAAGCCGATGAAATTGAGCGGCACGGAAAGCTGCACCAGCATGGCGTTGATGAAGACGAAATCGCCGACGGTCTGCGTGTGGGCCTGCACCTCCAGTGCCGACATGCACATGACGACCACCGTGCCAATGCCGAAGATGACACCCTGGCCGAAATTCAGCCAGCCGAGCGAGGTCCAGGTCTTGGTGGCGGCGACCTCGTAGCGGGCCATCGAGCGGTCGAAGCGCTCGGCTTCCATGCGCTCATTGGTGAAGTATTTGACCGTCTCGAAATTGAGCAGCGAGTCGATCGCCTTGGTGTTGGCGTCGGTGTCACTGTCGTTCATGTCGCGGCGGATCGAGATGCGCCAGTCGCTGGCCTTGACCGTGAACCAGACGTAGAGCCAGACGGTGACTGCCACCACAGCCACGTATTTCCAGCCATAGGTGAAACCGAATATGCCGGCGGTCAGCGCGAATTCAAGGATGGTCGGCGCGGTGTTGAGCATGATGAAGCGCACGATCGTTTCGATGCCCTTGGTGCCGCGTTCGATGATGCGCGACAGGCCGCCAGTGCGGCGCTCCAGGTGGAAGCGCAGGGACAGCTGGTGCATGTGGACGAAGGTGCGGAAAGCAAGCTGGCGCACCGCGTGCTGGCCGACCCGTGCAAACAGCGCATCACGCAGCTGGTTGAAGCCGAGTTGGACGAGCCGCAGGACATTATAGGCAATGACCAGCATCACCGGGGCAAGCAGGAAGGACGGCAATGGCGGCGGCGTTCTGGACCCACCAGCCAGCGCATCGGTCGCCCATTTGAAGAAATAGGGACCGGCGACCAGTGTCACCTTGGCAACGACCAGCAGCAGCGTCGCCCAGGTGACGCGCGCCCTGAGATCGGCGCGGTCGGCCGGCCACATATAGGGCCAGAGATTGCGCAATGTCGTCAGGGTGGAAGTTTCGGCGGAGACGGTTTTTTCGGCCACTTTTCTTGCCTTTTGGGTGGGAGGGTCAGCGGCCGGAGCAGCAGGAATTGACGAGTGCGCTCAGCGATGCCGATGTTTCGGCGAGGGCCGCGCGATCGACGGCATAGCGGGAACGCTGGCGGTCGGGCTCGAAGCGGACAAGGCCGGCCTCGACCAGTATCTTCAGATGCTGCGAGACCGTCGACTGCGCCAGATCGAAACGATCGACGACCTCGCGGCAGCAGCACGAATTGCTGGCCGAGAGGTGCTTCAGTATCTCGATACGCGCGGGATGCGACAGCGCCGCGAATCGCGCCGCGACAGCGCGACTGTCGCGGATGCGGTCGGGTGGCACGCTGCCGACGCGGTCTGGTTCAAGGGTGGATTCTGTCATCGTTCATCGGCGATAGACGATGAACGTCACCGCCGCAAGCTGCTCTTCCGGGCAGATCGTATCGCGCTAATGCCCCGAGATGGATTTCTCGATCCCTGGAATGGCGGCAATCTGTTCAGTCAGGAACTCGACCAGCAAGCGGACCCTTGCGACGCCCGCGCGCTCCGGGACAATCAACATGTTCAATGGGACGGACGGCAGCGAATAATCCGTCAGGATCGTCTCGAGGAGGCCCGCCGCCAGAAGATCGTCCACAAGCCATCGATGCGCCGGCGCGATGCCTCGACCAGCGACCATGGCCTGCCGCGCGGCAAGCCCGTGATCGATCCGCAGTCGCCCCGCAAAAGGCACGGTGTGGCGTTCGCCGCCCGCGCCCTGCAACGCAAGCGTTTCGCTGCCGGCCACGTTCGACATCCGGATGCCCTCATGCCGAGACAGATCCGAAGGAACGGCCGGTCGTCCCCGCGCCGCCAGGTAATCCGGAGATGCCACGAGCAGACGCCGCGACTGGCCGAGGGCCCGCAGCTTCAAAGAACTGTCCGTGAGCGGCCCCAGCCGAAGCGCGATGTCGACGCCCTCGCGGACGAGATCCACTCGCTCGTCCGTGAGGCTGAGATCAACTCCGATGTCGGGATGACGGTCCTGAAAAGCGAAGATCAGCCGGCTGACGTGCAGGACACCGAAAGCCGCCGTACAGCTTATCCGGATCGTGCCGGCGGGCGCGCCACGCGTGCCTCGGGCCTCATCGCTGGCCTGTTCGACAAGACGCAGGATCTGAACGCTGTTGGCATAATAGCGGCTGCCTTCGGCGGTCATCGTGACACGCCGGGTCGTCCTACTGAGCAAAGGCACGCCGACAGCTTCCTCGAGCTCCCGCACATGCCGCGTGATGGTTGACTGGCCGACACCAAATTCGCGCGCGACCGCCGACAGGCTGCCACGCTCGGCCACGCGAATGAAGGTGCGCATGCGCTCGAATGTAATGTCCGACCTATCCATTATTCGGCATAATTTTATGCATTACCTGCATATAGTGGATTGAACGGCCATTGGCTACCTTCCCGTCAGTTTCCTCAATATTGGATCTGACCCATGAAAGTGCTGCTTGTCTTCGCTCATCCTGAATCCCGCTCGCTGAGCGGCGCCCTTCGCGACGTCGCCGTCAAGGAACTCGAGGCTCAAGGGCATGAGGTGCGCGTGTCGGACCTGTACGCCGATGGCTGGAAGTCCGAAGTCGACCGCGCCGACTTCCCATCACTGGAACCCGATGCGCGGCTCATCCCGGTCGCGGCTTCCAAGAAGGGTTTCGAGGCCAACACGCTGACCGCGGATGTAAAGGCCGAGATCGAGAAGCTCCTGTGGGCCGACACCTTGATCCTGCAGTTCCCGCTTTGGTGGTTCGCCATGCCGGCGATCCTCAAGGGCTGGGTCGACCGTGTGTTCGCCTACGGATTCGCCTATGGCGTCGGTGAGCATAGCGATCGGCGCTGGGGAGATCGCTATGGCGAGGGTACCCTTGTCGGAAAACGCGCGATGCTGATCGTGACCGCCGGAGGCTGGGAGGAGCACTATACGCCGCGCGGGATCAACGGCCCCATCGATGACCTGCTGTTCCCGATCAATCACGGGATCCTTTACTACCCTGGATACGACGTTCTTCCGCCATTCGTGGTCTACAAGGTCGATCGTCTCGAAGAGGCGGGCTTCGAACCCGTGGCCGAACGCCTGCGTGACAGGATGCGGACACTGGCGACGATACCGCCCATCCCTTACCGTCGGCAAAATGGCGGAGATTATCTCATCCCGAGCATGAATCTCCGCCCTGATCTGGGCGATCCGGGAGCAACCGGTTTTGCGCTTCACTCCAACCGCGTGGGCAATGCCAGTTGATCGATGTGGGCTTCTACTGCGTCTTTGGCGGAGCCGTGGTCGCTTGCTCGCCCATCGCCTTGAGGTCGGCGGCTTCGCCTTCCTTGGACTTTCCCGGGACCTTGAACACCTGTCCGGGCCAGATGCGGTCAGGATTCCTGATCTGGTCCTGGTTGGCGAGGTAGATGGTGGAATAGCGCACGCCGTGGCCATAGACGCGTCGTGAAATCCGCCACAGCGTATCGTGGCGGCGGATGACGACGGCGCCGTCGGCATGTTCGAGCTTGGGCGATACGACCTCCGGCACGTCGCTTGGCGGCGTGGCTTCCGCCACGACGGCCGGAGCCTCGGTGGCGGGCGCAACTGGAGCCGGAGCGGCAGGAGTTTCCGCGGCGGCCGGCGCGGCCGGCTTGCTCTCGGCTGGCTTGGTTCCGGCGGGCGCCACGGCGGCGACCGTTTCGCCCGGCTCGCGCTCGAACGGCACGGCGGCGCGAGCCACAACCTTCACGCCATCGGCATCGAGGCCGTCGACATGAATGGTGTAGCTGCCGACTGGAATGTCGCGCGTTGCCTCGACGAGGAAATGACCATCCGGCGATGTCTGCGCGTCACCGAGCAGGATGTCGTTGGCATAGGCGCGCACCTTGCGGCCCGGATCGGCGAGGCCGGCGACAAAGATCTTGTTGCCGTCTATCTCCACCGCCTCGACGACGATCTTGGGTTCGCCCACCGCCGCGGCGGGCGGTGTTGCCTCCGCGACGGCTGGTGCGGGTGCGGCTGGTGGCGGAGCAGCGGGAGCGGCTGCCTGATCTCCAGCAGGCGCGGCTGGTTTGGTCTCGGGTGCCGGAACTGTCAGCAGTTCGGCCGGCTTGCCCGGCTCCTCGACCATGGCCAGCACCTGACCGGCCGCGTTGGCCGGAACAGAGACCACGGCGGTCTGCGCCGAGGCAGTCACAACCGTGCCGACCGTCGAATGCAGTGCAATCGTATAGTCGCCGGGCTTCAGCGGATCGTCGAGCACGATGACAAAGGCGCCATCCGGACCCGCCAAGGTCGAGCCAATCACGCTCGTGCCGTTCAGGATCTCCACCTTTGAATTGGGTGCCGCATTGCCGGCAACCACGATCGAACCATTGCTCTCGACGCGCACGACATCGAAAGTCGGCGCGATCGGGCCGGCCGCTGCCGGCGCAACGGGCGCCGCCGCATTGGCAGCGGGCGCGGCTGGGGGCGTGGCCTCCGTTGCAGGCGCGGCTGGAGCCGCTGTCTGTGGCGCCGCGGCGGGAGCGACCGGCACCGACGCCGCGGGCAGTCGTCCTTCCGTGCCGGGATCAGCCGGTTTCGGCGCCTCGGGAGGCGTGAGGGCCGCGACCTGCGCCGGGGCGGCTGGATGAAGATACGGGTCGAGTGCGCCCGATACATAGGCGGTTCCCGCGGCCGCGACGGTCCCACCCGCCGCGAACAGGAACGCCTTCAATGGATTAATTGCCATATTTCCCTACCCCTTAGCCACCTAATGCCGGTCTAGCGTGTTTTCCCAATGTCGACAAGAAAAACGGGCCGGCAAGAAAAAGCCCGGGCTTGTCAACCCTTGGGGCTTGACCGCGCTTTCAGACCCAATCACCAATCATCCGTATGAATACGATTCGATCCGTCTGCGTCTATTGCGGCTCGTCTCCGGGCCGCGATGAAGTCTATGCTAAGGCCGGACACCTGCTTGGGCGTTCAATTGCCAGAGCGGGCCTGCGGCTGATCTATGGCGGCGGCACCAAAGGCATTATGGGCGCCGTCGCCGACGGCGCGCTCAAGGCCGGCGGCAAGGTCACGGGCATTATTCCCCGCTTCCTGATCAACAGGGAAGCAACCGAAACCGCACTTGACCGGCTCGACGAATTGCTGATCACCGACAACATGCACGAGCGCAAACACAAGATGTTCGAGAAATCCGACGCCTTTGTGGCGCTGCCTGGCGGCATCGGCACAGTCGAGGAGATCGTCGAGATCATGACCTGGGCGCAACTCGGCCATCACCGCAAGCCGATCGTCTTCGGCAATGTCAACGGATTCTGGGACCCGATGACGGCGTTGCTTGATCACATGGCGGCGGAAGGCTTTATTCACACCGCACAACGGGTCAAGCCGCTGGTCGTCGACGATCCCGAGGCCATCGTCGCAGCCATCATGGTGGCAGGCTCCTCCGTCGACGCCCCGACCGAGGGCGTGCAGTCGGTGATAGACAAGATGTAAGGGAATTGGGCAGTAGGGAAGACGGCACCTACCGCCCTACCGCCCGCCGCAAATCTCCAATCACCGCACGCTCATCCTGCCGCCGCCAGGCGAGATGGATGGCCACGCTGCGCTTGAACCAGGGAAGGTCGCGGAAAACGATCCCCGGCGGCGCGACGCTTCGCAGGCTCTCCTGCACCGTCGCCAGGCCCAGTCCGGCGCTGACGAGGCCGAGCGAGGTCAAGGGATCGGCCGTCTCGTAAGCGATGTCGGGCACGAAGCCAGCTTCGATGCAGGCGGCCAGGAACTGGCCGCGGTTGGTATCGGCGGGCTGGCGCACCACGGTTATCCAGGTGTGTCCATCGAGATGATGCGGGCGGATGTCGGCCACAGCCGTGAGCGCATCGCCCTCGGGTATCGCCAGCACCAACGGCTCGCGGCGGACCAGCATCGCGGCAATTTCGGGATAGTCGGCCGACGGCGGGGAATAAACCAGGCCGAGATCGAGCGTGCGCTGGCGCAGCCCCTCCAACTGCGCGGCAGAGCGCAGGCTCATCAAACTGAGATGTAATTGCGGCCGCTCTCGTCGAAATTGCCTGAGCATGCCGGCGACCAGCCCGGCATGCACCGCGCCCTCGACATAGCCGATCGCAAGGCGGCCGGTCGCGCCGGTCGCGAGGTCACGGCCGAACATCTCCAGCCGCTTCGCGCCGGCGAGAAGCGCCTTGGCCTCGGCGAGAAAGGCGCGACCTTCAGCATTGAGATGGATCCGCTGCTTTGCCCTTTCGAACAGAGCAAAGCCCAGTTGCTCCTCGAGCTGCATGATCTGCCGGCTGAGTGGCGATTGCGAGATATGCAGCAGTTCGGCGGCGCGGCCGACATTGCCGGTCTCGGCAACGGTGACGAAATACCGGATCTGGCGCAGGTCGAACACTTTTTCTCCAAAATACCTAGTCTCATCAGGTCTCAACTTTAGCCTAATCAGTCTTGGACAGTCTGACCAGCCAGAGGCGATGGTCGGCCATCCCACCAAAGGAGACCGAAATGCAGTTCTTTACCCTTCTCACCCGTAACACCGCAAAGTTCAGCGACGCCGACTTTGCGCCGCTTCTGCCGAGCGAGGCCGAGCAAAGGCGCACGCTCTACGCCGAAGGCGCGGTGCGCCAGGTCTGGAACCGAGGCGACATTCCCGGCAGCGGCATGATGTTCGAGGCATCCGACGATGCCGAGGTGCGCGGCCATCTCGCTACCTTGCCGCTGATTAAGGCCGGCATGATGGAGATCGCCGCGATCGTGCCGCTCAATCCCTATCCGGGATTTGGGCCGAAGCGGTGAATCGCATCGGACGGCGCTCTCCGACAGCCACCGGTCGAGCGGCAATTTAGCGTTCGGGGACGCTCCGGCGATTTCCATTTGCGGCGAGTCTCCTGATTGGTTATCGGGAAGATGGGCAAAGGGGAGTTGACGGTGGCGCACAGAAGAGGCGGCGATGCGGAGCGCGCTCCACGCGCTTCCGTCGTCATGACCGTCTATACGGACCAGCGCTTTCTCGATGCCGCGGTCAACAGCATCCTGACCCAGGAATTCGACGATCTCGAACTCATTATCGTCGATGACGGGACCGGCCAGGACGCGGTCTTCCAGGAGCTGGCACGTCGCGATCCGCGCATCCGGCTGATCATCAATCCAACCAATCTCGGTACCGCCGCCGCCGCCAACCGCGGCATCGAGGCCGCCCGAGGCGAAATCATCCTCCGCCTCGACGCGGATGATGTCGCCGAGCCGACGCATGTCGGACGACTGGTCGCGGCGCTGGACGAGGACAGCGAGCTTGGCCTCGTTGGACACGCGGTGACGCTGATCGACGAAGCTGACCGCGTCGTGGGTGCGCAACGCATGCCCGAGACGGATCTGGAGATTCGCTGGACGATCCTGTTCCACAATCCCTTCTACCATTCGACGATCGCCTACCGCCGGGGTTGCTTCGAGGCCGCCGGACGCTACAGGATCGATGAACTGGTTTCGCAGGACCATTATCTGTGGTTCGACATGCTGCCTTTGTGCCGGGCGCGAAATCTTGCCGAACCGCTGACGCGCTACCGGCTGAACGCACTCGGGCTGACCGCGACAAATGCAGCGAATGCCCGCAATCGCACGCATCCGATCCGCCAGGCATCATGGGCTCGCCTTGGCTTGACCTATGACCTCTATGACGACGCTTTCGCCCAGGATCTCACCCGGTTCATCCGCGGGCAAGTGATCGCCGTCGACCGACGCGCCGCCGCCTACAGCAAGTTGCTTGGCGTACTCAAGGCCTTCCTTGCAGCGTCGCGGCCCTTCAGGCGCACGGAGGATGCGGTTGCTGCAAGGCAGCTGACCCATGGCATCATCGCGCGCATGCTCGCCAACCCGCCGCCGGGCCTCACGGGGAAGCTGCGCGTCTGCCATCTGTGCTGGCCGCTCGACTGGCGCGCCGCAACGGGTGCGGCGACAAAACGGCTGGCGATCAGGCTCAAGGCGTGGCTGCCCAAAACAGGCGGATGACTGGACCGCTTCTGGAAACCGAAAGTGCCATCTCCGCCGTAAAGAGTGAAAATT
Organism: Mesorhizobium loti; assembly: GCF_013170705.1. Classification (NCBI taxonomy): domain Bacteria; kingdom Pseudomonadati; phylum Pseudomonadota; class Alphaproteobacteria; order Hyphomicrobiales; family Phyllobacteriaceae; genus Mesorhizobium; species Mesorhizobium loti. The sequence goes on from NZ_CP033334.1 coordinate 5,417,672, forward strand.
ATGGACCCTGACTATTCTGCGTGGTTTGCCGGCAAGAGCCTTTCGACCGACTGGACTTCGGGCTTCTTTCCCCTATGGGCCACACTGCTCCGGTCGCGCCGCGACGAGCCCCTCGATGTCTTGGAGATCGGCTCCTGGGAGGGCCGTTCCGCGCTCTTCTTTCTCAACTATTTCGGCAAGTGCCGGCTCACATGCATCGATACATTCGGTGGCAGTCCTGAACACACCCAGCGGCGGAAGTGGAGCGACCAGCTTGCGCATGTCGAGCAACGCTTCGACAAGAATCTCGCCGCGTTCGGCGAACGGATCGAGACGATCAAAAGCCCCTCGTCCCAGGCATTGGCCCGCCTGATCACCGACGAGCGGCGTTTCGACCTCGTCTATGTTGATGGCAGCCATCACAGTGCCGACGTCCAGTCGGATGCGGTGCTATGCTGGCCGATGGTAGAGGATGGCGGGATCGTCATTTTCGACGATTACGAATGGACGTTCTTTGCCAGCAAGGTCGAGCGTCCAAAACTCGGGATCGACAGTTTCCTGTCGGTGCATGCCGGCCAATACCGCGAGTTGTACCGGGGAGAACAAATCATCATCCAGAAGATCGGCGTCGGCGGGAACGAGCGCCCGGCAGTTTCCACTCGGCCATCTCCTTTACCGCGCGAAGAACCCGTCGACAGACCCCAAGCCGAAAACGACGTCGAGTTCGTGCTGATTGCCGAAGCTGGCATTCTCGAGGCCCAGGCCCTGCTGCTATGCGAAAGCATAAGGTGTTTCGCCGGCTCTTATTCGCAATCCCCGATAACGGTGGTTTCACCCAGAAGCAGCCGCCGTCCCTCGCCGTCGACGGTAGATCGGCTCCAGCAACTGGGCGTGGACTATCTGCCCATCGAGATCGACAGCTGCTGTCCGCAATACGGCCCCTCATACCGGATACATTCCCTCGCTTACGCCGAAAGACGGGCCGGACCGCCGGTCATCATCCAGCTTGACAGCGATGCGATATTCATCGCGGAGCCCGACTTCTCGTTGGGCACGTGCTCCGCCGCCGCCCGCCCGGTGGACAGCAAGGGGATGTGCACCACAGGCCCTGGTGACCCGTTCGACCCCTACTGGAGACAGCTATGCGCCCTTGCCGGTGTCGACTACGAACACCTGCCCATCGTGCGCACGAGCGTGAACGGCCTGGCTGTTCGCGCCAGCTACAATGGCGGGCTCATCGCCGCAAAAAGGGCGAGTGGCCTCTTTCAGCGCACCGAGGACATTTTCAGAAGGTTGGTGGACGCCAATATGAAACCATGGGCCGGCGCCGAGCCAGTCTACAACACCGGGACCGGCATTTTGCAGGGAGATGCCACGGCCTTCTGGGGCACAAGCCAGGCCGCCTTCTCACTGGCAGCCGTTGCCGGAAACCATTCCGTGCGGCTTTTACCGGCGACCCATAATTTTCCGCTTCACAACTTCAATCCCGCCACGGCGCCAGACCCGGCCCGGCTGGTTCATATTCACTATCATGGATTGTTCAACGAGGGTTCCGCTGCAGCGAACCCTATCCTGGACGGAACGCTGGCGTTGCCTGCGGGAATACGCGAATGGCTTGAAGCCCGGTTACCCTTGCGGGAAGCCCCGCGTCCGGCCGCGTCGATACCGGGCCGCGCGCGCCACTCCCGGAGAAAAGCGATCCTCGTGCTTGGAATGCACCGCAGCGGAACCTCGATGCTTGCCGGCACCATCGCCGCGTTGGGATCAGCCCCTCCCAAAAAGCCATTGCGCGCGGACGGCAACAATCCCAGGGGGTACTGGGAAAGCGCCCCGCTCAATTCCGCTAATAATGAGCTGCTAGCGGCGGCGGCGTCCTCGTGGCATGACTGGCGGCCGCTTGATCCGCAATGGCTGCAATCGCCTGCGGCGGAGCGTCACCGCCACAAGATCAAGGCGATCCTTGCAAGCGAGTTTGGCGATCAACCGCTGTTTTTCATCAAGGATCCCAGGATCTGCCGGTTCGTTCCGTTCATGTCATCGATCCTTGCCGAGATGGAGATCGACCCGGTGGCCCTGCTTCCGCTCCGCAACCCTCTCGAGGTCGCTTGCTCGCTGGAGCGGCGGGATGGGTTGCCCCTGGCAAAATCCCTTTTGCTCTGGCTCAGGCACGTGCTCGATGCGGAATTTCATTCGCGACACATGCCACGTTGTTTCATTCGCCACGAACGCTTCCTGATCGACTGGCGACATCATGTCGACGTTGCGGCGGAGATGACCGCCATCACCTGGCCAATACCTTCCGACCAGGCGGAGATGGAGATAGGGCGTTTCCTGACAGCGGACCTGCATCATGAACGGGCAACAATCGTGGAATTGCGGAGCCATCGGAATGTGACACCGCTGGTCCGCGCCGCCTACGACATTCTATGTACCATGGCAGACGAAGGCGACAGCCAGGAATTGCGCGACGAGCTGGACCTGATGCGAGCGAAATTCGATGACGCATGCGATGTCGTGGGCGCCGCCGTGGCCGCGGAGGCAGACCATCTACGCGGCGAACGCGACGCAATCAGCCGCGCCTATCAAGAGCTCGGCCTCGAACGGAACGCATTGGCGCACGATCGAAACCGTTTCGTTTCCAAGCGCGCCGTACTTTTGGCATCGTCGAGTTGGCGACGATTGACGACCCCGTTGCGATGGATGCGCAGTCCATCCAAGCGTCAAAAATGACTGCAAGTGATGCATTGAGGCCTCTCCCTGCTCGACACACTGTGATCTGCTGTCAAGAAAGCGTCACACGGAACCAGGTTCGCGCATGCTAGAAATCGCGGTGAGGTGCCGCTAACGCGGCGCTGCGCTCGAAACCTGTATCTGGCACTGCCCATGGACATCGCCCTCGCTCCGGAAGGCACCGACCTGTCGCCTTATCTCCCCGATGAGCACGGGCTGTTCTTCAGCTATCATTTCACGGCGGAAGGCTCCCGAACGAAGGATCCCGCGCAGGCGCGATGGACATGGCGCAGTTACCAGATCACCGATCTCCACGCTCGCCAGGAAATTGGCGCCGAGAAGGCTCTGCCGGCCCCGGCACGCGATGCTTTCCTCGCCCCCAGCCATGGCTGCCACATCGACTATGAGGATGGCTGGCTCTACGGCGATCTGCCGGACCTCAAGCACGATTTTTCGGAGGCGCGCGGGCTCGTTCATTTCCGCTTCGCCTTCAACGACACGATGCTGATCGGCGCCCGCAAGCAGCCGCTGGAGTCGGTCGACGCCGTGCGCAAGGTGGTGGAAAGCGGATCGCGGAAATTCCGCTCGCCGTCGGACCTGATCGAGGCGGTCATGGGCCAGTCGCTTGATGGCATGGCGATCGAACTCGGCAAGCTCGGCGACACGCTCGATGGCATCGAGGACCGCGTCGTGCGCGACGCATGGCACAATGAACGGCAAGCGCTGGTCGAGGCGCGCCGGCAGTTGGTGGTCATCCACCGGCAGATGGCAACGCTGACCAGCCTGTTCCGGCATCTCGACCATTCGCATCGCGACGAATTGCCGGATTCGATCAACGACATGGCGGCCCGGCTCTCGCACCGGGCGCAGACGCTCTACCATGACGGCGAGCAATTGCAGGCGCGCACGCGGCTTCTGCAGGACGAGCTGATGGCCAAGCTGACCATGCAGTCGAACCAGTTGCTCTATGTTCTCTCTGTCATGACGGCCGTGCTGCTGCCGATGACCATTATCTCCGGCCTGTTCGGCATGAATGTCGGCGGACTGCCGCTTGTCGACACGCCATTGGGCTTCTGGGTGGTGACGGCGGTGTCAATAGCCATCGCCGCGGCCACCTATCTGTTCGTCAGACGGCTTGGCCGGGGGCTGTAGCGGCAACCATCGGCAACATCCTGCGCCCAAGCTATCGGGCAGCAGCCCGGCGGGCCGTCATCAGCATCGACCAGGAATAGATCGCCAAGGCCGTCCAGATCAGGGCAAAGGCAACGGCCTGGGTGGTGCCGAACGGCTCATCGAAAATCAGGACCGCGATCAGGAACACCATGGTCGGCGCGATATATTGCATAATGCCGATGGTGGAGAGGCGCAAAAGCTTGGCGCCGAACGCAAACAGAAGCAGCGGCACCGATGTGACCGGGCCGCAGCCGATCAGCAATGCCGTATCGGTGCCGTTGCTGGACACGACATGATCCTGTCCGGTCGCGATCAGGTAGACGATATAGAACAGAGCGGGCACCGACAGCAAAAGCACTTCGAGCAGAAAGCCCTGGCTTGGCCCGATCGGCAGTGTCTTGCGGAAGAAGCCGTAGGCGGCGAAGGAGAAGGCCAGCGCCAGCGATACCCAAGGTAGCTTGCCGCCCTCGATTGTCAGCACCGCCACGGCGATCGCCGCAAGCGCCACCGCCGCGATCTGCAATTTGTCGAGTCGTTCGCCAAGCAGCAATGCACCGACGACAACGTTGACCAGCGGGTTGATGTAATAGCCAAGCGCGGTCTCGACGGTGCGATCGACGGCGATCGCCCAGACATAGATGCCCCAGTTGACCGAAATCAGCGCCGCCGTCAGCGCCGCCATGGCGATGGTGCGGGGGGAGCGAATTGCCGCCTTGAAGTCCGCCGTGCGGCCGGCCCAGACCAGGACCGCCGCGGCGATCGGCACGGACCAGACGATGCGGTGGGCGATCACCTCGGCAAGCGGCAGATGCGCCACCGCCTTCATGTAGAAAGGCAGCAACCCCCACAGGAGATACGCGCCCAACGCCAGCAGGAAGCCGCGGCGGGCTTTTGAACCCGCGTCGAGGGCAATTGCTTCAGTGGCCATGGGCCAACGCTATGGCCCAGTAACCTTGGCAAGACCATCACAAAGTTCTGATGGATCAATGGACTTTCGCTGATGGGTCAACCCTATTCGGCGGCAACCACGCCAGCCATCTCACGATTCTTCATCAGCTTGTAGATGATCGAATCCATCAGCGCCTGGAATGAAGCGTCGATGATGTTTTCGGAAACTCCGACCGTCCACCAGCGCGCGCCGGTGCCGTCATGCGATTCGATCAGCACGCGGGTGATCGCCTCGGTGCCGCCATTGAGGATACGCACCTTGAAGTCGGCCAGTTCGAGGTCGACGATCTCGCTCTGGTATTTGCCGAGATCCTTGCGCAGCGCAATGTCGAGCGCGTTGACCGGTCCGTGCCCCTCGGCCACCGACATCTTCTCCTCACCGTCGACCAGCACTTTCACGATCGCTTCAGACACGGTCTTCAACTGGCCGTTGGCATCGAAACGCCGCTCGACCATGCAGCGGAACGAGGTGACATTGAAGAATTCCGGCAGGCCGTGCAGCATCTTGCGGGCGAGCAGCTCGAAGGAGGCGTCGGCGCCCTCATAGGCATAGCCTTCGGCCTCGCGCTCCTTGACAACCGATATCAGCGCATCGAGCCGATGATCGTCCCTGGGCACCTCGATGCCGCGCCGCTTCAGTTCGGCGAGGAAATTGGCCTTGCCGCCCTGATCGGAGACCATGACGCGCCGGCGGTTGCCGACGGATTCCGGCGGCACATGCTCATAGGTCGCCGGTTCCTTGGCCAGCGCCGAGGCATGAATGCCGGCCTTGGTGGCGAAGGCCGAGGCGCCGACATAGGGCGCTTGCGCTTCCGGGGCACGGTTCAAGAGTTCGTCGAATGCGCGCGACAGGCGCGAGATGCCGGTCAGCGCTTCGGCCGAAATACCCGTCTCGAAACGATCGGCGAATGCCGGCTTCAGCGCCAGTGTCGGCACGATCGAGATCAGGTTGGCATTGCCGCAGCGCTCGCCAATGCCGTTCAGCGTGCCCTGGATCTGGCGCACACCGGCCTCGACGGCGGCCAGGGAATTCGCAACCGCCTGGCCCGTGTCGTCATGGGCGTGGATACCCAGATGATCGCCGGCAATGCCCGATGCGATGACCTTGGCGACGATGGTGCGCACTTCCGAGGGCTGCGTGCCGCCGTTGGTATCGCACAGCACCACCCAGCGCGCGCCGGCATCGTACGCCGTTTTCGCGCAGGCCAGCGCATAGTCCGGATTGGCCTTGAAGCCATCGAAGAAATGCTCGCAGTCGACCATCGCTTCCTTGCCGGCGGCGACTGATGCCTCGACCGACGTCTCGATCGACTCCAGGTTCTCCTCGTTTGTGCAGCCAAGCGCCACACGGACATGATAATCCCAACTCTTGGCGACGAAGCAGATGGCGTCCGATTTCGACCGCACGAGCGCCGCCAGCCCGGGATCGTTCGAGGCGGAGACCCCTGCCCGCTTGGTCATGCCAAAGGCGACGAATTTCGCTTTGGCCGTGCGCTTCTTCAGGAAGAAGGTGGTGTCGGTTGGATTCGCGCCGGGATAGCCGCCCTCGACATAATCCATGCCGAAGTCGTCGAGCAGTTTTGCAATCGCGATCTTGTCCTCGACCGAAAAATCGATGCCCGGCGTCTGCTGGCCATCGCGCAATGTGGTGTCGAAGAGATAGAGGCGGTCGCGGGTCATGGTCATTTGCCTGCAAATTTGTCCGTCGCGCGGATCAACCGGTCGAGGATGCCGGGCTCGGAATAGGCGTGGCCGGCGCCTTCGATCAGGTGGAAATCGGCCTTTGGCCAGGCCTTGTGTAGCGCCCAGGCATAGCGCGCCGGACACGGCATGTCATAGCGGCCATGGACAATGGTGCCGGGAATGTCCTTGAGCTTGTGCGCATCGCGCAGAAGCTGCCCTTCCTGCAGCCAGCCGGCATGGACGAAATAGTGGTTCTCGATACGGGCAAATGCGACGGCATAGTCGTCCTGCCCAAACGGACCACTGGTTTCAGGCTCCGGCAGCAGCGTGATCGTCTCGCCTTCCCATAGGCTCCAGGCGCGAGCAGCCTCTATCTGCGCCTCACGGTCCGCGCCGACCAGGCGCTTGCGGTAGGCCGCCATCATATCGCCGCGCTCGGCCTGCGGGATCGGCGCCAGGAAACGTTCCCACTTGTCGGGAAACATCTCGGAGACACCGAACTGATAATACCATTCGAGCTCCGCGCGGGTCAGCGTGTAGATGCCACGCACCACCAGCTCGCTGACGCGGTCAGGGTGTGTCTCGGCGTAGGCGAGCGCCAGCGTCGAGCCCCAGGAACCACCGAACACCAGCCATGTGTCGAAGCCGGCCATTTCGCGCAGGCGTTCGATGTCGGCGACGAGGTGCCAGGTCGTATTGGCCTCCAGCGAGGCGTTCGGCGTCGATTTTCCGCAGCCACGCTGATCGAACAGGATGACGTCGTAGAGTTTTGGATCGAACAGCCGCCGGTGTTTTGGCGAGATGGTGCCGCCCGGTCCGCCGTGCAGGAACACGGCCGGCTTGGCACCCTTGGTGCCGGAACGCTCCCAATAGACCGTGTGGCCGTCGCCGACATCGAGCATGCCTGAGTCGAACGGTTCGATTTCCGGATAGAGTGTGCGCAAGCTCATAATTTCAAGCCCTGTTGCGGCCAGTTGGCGGTTTCGTGGTCGGGATGCTGGAAGGAGATGATCTGCTCCTGCCTGGCGTAGTAGTCGGGATCGTCGTGGACCGGCGCCTGGAAGATCTTTTCCACCCAGGGCAACCGGGCCGCATGGTTGACCTGGATTTGCGGCGCCAGATCCGAGCGGTCGTCGAAGGCGCCGATGGCGATCTCGAGCCCGCCGGGCTGGCGGTAGGTCAACGGCGTGCCGCAGCGGGCGCAGAACCCGCGATCGATGTTGATCGACGACTGGAAATAGCTCGGTTCCTCATGGGTCCATTCGACGCCATCCCGGGGCACGGTAACCAGCGCGCCGAAGAACGAGCCAAACTGCTTCTGGCACATGCGGCAATGGCAGATTGACGGACGCCCGAGCGCTCCCCTGATGCGGAAGCGCACGGCGCCGCACTGGCAGCCGCCGGTTCGGACGATCTCGGTCATGGTCTTTCCTCCGGCGGCCATTGTTCGGTGTCGTGATCGGGGTGCTGGTAGGAGACAAGCTCGGCGAGATAGGGAGCCGACCCCATGTCCGCCATCGTGTCCTCACCCGGCAATTGCGGAATGGTATCGACGTAAGGCAGTTTCGCTTCGGTGCCCCATTGGATGGTCGGTGCGATATCGGCCGGATCGTCGAAGGCGGCTATCGCCAGCGCAAGACCGTCGGGCGCCTCGAAGGTCAGCGGCGTGCCGCATTCGGCGCAGAAGCCGCGCCAGGCGGCATTGGAGGAACGGAAACGCTTGGGCTCGCCGCGTGTCCAGTCGACCTTGGCGCCGCGCACCGAGACCAGCGGCAGGTAGAAATTGCCGCTCGCCTTCTGGCACATGCGGCAGTGGCAGATCGAGGCGTCGCCAAGCGCGCCTTCGACGCGGAAGCGCACCGCGCCGCATTGGCAGCCGCCTGTGTAGACCGGCCGATTGTCGAGGCTCATCGCGTCTCACTCCGGATCATGGCAGACAGCCTCGACGTTGTTGCCGTCGGGATCGAAGACGAAGGCACCGTAGTAGTTCGGGTGATAATGTGGGCGCAGCCCCGGCCCGCCATTGTCCTTCCCGCCGGCGGCAAGGGCCGCGGCGTGGAAGGCGTCGACCTCGGCACGGCTGCGCGCGGTGAAGGCGACGTGCTGATGGGCCTTGGGCTTGTCCTTGGCGGCCTGCAGCCAGAACACAGGGCGATCGCGGCCATAGCCGCCGATCTTGGCACCGCCGGTGTATTCCAGCGGCACCATGTGGATCAGCGAAGCGCCAAGCGGTGCCATCGCCTTGTCGTAGAAAGCCTTCGAAGTGTCGAAATCGGCAACGTTGATACCGAGATGGTCGATCATCTTTTCACCTCCCAGGTCGTGATGCGTGCGCCGGTCGCCGGATCCTTGCCGTCCTTCAACTGCACGCCTTGCGCCAAAAGGTCATCGCGGATGCGGTCGGCCTCGGCCCAGTTCTTCGCCGCGATGAGGGCGAGGCGATTGGCGATTGCCTTGGCGATCTTGTCCCCATCCACGTGTTCGGAGCCGACATCGAAGCCAAGAAACAGCAGCGACGCCTTCAGTGCGGCGGCGGCTTCATTGCCGTCGGCTGCCTCACCGGCCAACTGCGTCAAAACCTGGAAGGCGGCATAGGTGGCCAAGTCATCGGAGAGGGCCTCCACGACCTTTGCCGGCAGTTGCCCGACGGCCGGCGCCAGGTCCGCCGCGCGTTTCCACTTGCGCAGCGTGTTCTCCGCCTCCTCCAGCTTGCGCACGGAGAAGTCGATCGGCTCGCGGTAGTGCGTCATCAGCATCGCCAGCCGCAGAACCTCGCCCGGCCAGCTGCGCCCGCCGAAGGTCTCGGTCTCCAGCAGTTCATGGATCGAGTAGAAATTGCCGAGGCTCTTGGACATCTTCTGCCCCTCGACCTGCAGGAAGCCATTGTGCATCCAGACATTGGCCATGACCGATGTGCCGTGGGCGCAGCGCGACTGGGCGATCTCGTTCTCATGATGCGGGAAGATCAGGTCGAGGCCGCCGCCATGGATGTCGAAAACCTCGCCGAGATAGGCCGCGGACATGGCGGAGCATTCGATGTGCCAGCCCGGCCGGCCCCTGCCCCATGGGCTCTCCCAACCCGGCTCTTCCGGCGATGACAGCTTCCACAGCACGAAATCTTGCGGGTTCTTCTTATGCGCATCGACGGCGACGCGAGCGCCGGCCTGCTGCTCGTCGAGATTGCGCTTCGACAATTGCCCATAGTCCGGCATCGACGCCGTGTCGAAGAGAACTTCGCCAGCCGCGACATAGGCATGGCCGCGTTGGATCAGGTTTTGAATCAAGGTGATCATGTCGGCCTTGCCGTCGGCCCGCGGCTCGACGAATTCGGTGGCGCGCGGCTCGACCGTAGGCTCGAGGCAGCCGAGCGTGGCGACATCCCTGTGGAACTGGTCGGCGGTCTTTTCCGTCACCCGCCGGATCGCTTCGTTGAGCGACAGCTTTCCGGTGGATATCTCGCTGCCGAAATCGCGCAACGCACGCGCGTTGATCTTGTCGTCGACGTCGGTGATGTTGCGCACATAGGTGACGTGGGCTTGTCCATAGAGATGGCGCAGCAGGCGGAACAGCACGTCGAAGACGATGACCGGCCTGGCATTTCCGATATGGGCGAAGTCGTAGACGGTGGGGCCACAGACATACATGCGCACGTTCAGCGCATCGATCGGAACGAAATCCGTCTTTGTGCGCGTCAGCGTGTTGTAGAGGTGCAGGCCCTTCGATGCGTCAGACATTCCATGCCTTCCCGGTTCAGAACTTCTTGTTTGCATGGAGCCAGCCCCGCGCCGAGGCGCAAATCAGGCTCCCAGCCTGCTGGCCGGGGCGTTTGTCCAATCTGGGGAAAGATGAGGCGAAAACGTCCGGACCAGCGCGAGGCTAGCCAATAATGCAAATGCCACAAATGGCGAAAGACGTTTTCATGGGCGGCTTTATCGCCTTGGCCAGTGTTGCCGTCAAGTCGCTGATCTCGGGAAAAACGTCGCCAGGACGGGCAAAACCGTCGCTCGATCACGCGGAATCAGCCAGTGAAACATTTTATTAAACATGTCGGCACAGTCATGAAACATTCGCCGGCTAGATCACCAAGCGTCACGATTTGGTCGGAATCAGCCATCAAACGCAGACACGAAAACGTTACCAGGGAAGAGAACATGCCTCGAAGCAAGCAGGACGCCAACCGCGCCAAGCAACCGGCGCTGGCCAGCCACTATCGCGCAATCGGCCCGGCCGCGATCGTCGCGGCACTTCTTCATACCGCGAAGAAGAAGAAGCCGGCGCAGAAGATCGTATCGCCGCGCGCCGCCTGAGATGATGTTCCGCCGGCGCGATCGCCGGCGATGAGGGTGCGAACAAGCACCCTGGAATAAGGCCTTCGACAGGCTTCGCTAGAACAGCGTCATCTGACTGTCGTCGGTGCCAGGCTTCTGGCGTCTGGCCTTCTCGGGCTCCGGGCCGATCTCCCCTCTTGCTTGAATCTCCGGTCCGGTGTTGGCGACCTTATTGACGAGGTCGGAGACTGGAATCGCTTCGAAGAAATCAAGTTGCGCCGGCCGCAACAGGTCGGCGACATCGCGCGGTTCCTGCGTGCGGCAATCCAGCCAGCGAGCGAAGTCCCCGGGATCGATGACCACCGGCATCCGATCGTGGATATGGGCGATGTCGGCATTGGCGGTTACCGTCAGGATTGCGCCGGTATCCATTTCCGAGCCGCCTGGCTCCGCATAGGTCTCGATCAGCCCGGCAAAGGCGATCAGCCCGCCATGCCTGGGCCGGATCCAATAGGGCTGCCCCTTCTTGCCCCCGGCCTGCCGCCATTCGTAGAAGCCCGACGCCGGCACCAGTGCGCGGCGATGGCGCATGGCAGCCTTGAACGAGGCCTTTTCGATCGCGCCTTCCGAGCGCGCGTTGAACAGCAGCGGAAACTCCCTGGTGTCCTTCACCCAGGCCGGGATGAGCCCCCAGCGCACCAGCATCGGTTGCCGGTCCGGCAAATTGGAGCCCGGTGAGCGCGGCGCACCAGCGGTCGCCATCAGCACCGGCTGGGCCGGCGCGATGTTGTAGCGCGCCGGGAAATCTTCCAGTTCGGCCAAGCCCAGAAAGGCAGCGGTTTGATCCGGCGTGGCCGTCAAGGCAAAACGTCCGCACATGATCGATTGCTCCTGCTCTGAAATGGTTGCGCAAGAAAGTGGCGATGGAACTGCCGCACTGCAACCGCTAAAGCTGCCAGACGCCAACCGTCCACAGCGGGCCGCGGCGGCCGAACGATTGAGAGCCATGAACGACATACGAAAGATACTGCCGGCCGTCTCGGTAGCCGTGGTGCGTGGCGATACCGTGCTGCTGGTCAAGCGTGCCCGGCAGCCCTCACAGGGACTCTATGCCTTTCCAGGCGGCAAGGTCGAGGCCGGCGAGACGCTGGAGGATGCCGCGAAGCGCGAACTGCTGGAAGAGACCGGTCTGCGTGCCACCGGTTTCCGCCCGCTTCGGGAAATCCATATCGACGGCAGGGTCGATTCCCACCCTGTCGATTACCGACTCACAGTCTTCGGCGCCGCCTATGCCGGGGGCGAGGCCGTGGCCAGCGACGATGCCGAGACAGCCGCCTTCTACACGCTCCGCGAGATGGCGGCGCTGCCGCTTGCCGGTTCGGTGTTCGCGGTCGCGGAATATCTGCTTGGCCGACCTGCTGGTTCCCGTGACAGCCGCTGAATTCCTCAACGGCCGCGCCGGAAACGCCTTGCAGGCGACAAATTGTTTGGCCACATAGACCTATGAGCCGCGCTCCTTTTCTTGTTGCTTTATGCATAGCCGTCAGCACGGCAGTGGCCGTGCGTCCGGCGCTCAGCGCCGAGTCGCCGTTCGAGCCGGGGCTGATGCGGCTTGCAGAGGTTCTGGGGTCGTTGCATTTCCTGCGCAATCTGTGCGGGGAGAAGGGCGACCAGTGGCGTGGCGAGATGGAAAAACTGCTCGATTCGGAAAATCCGGACCCGGAGCGCCGTGCCCGGTTCATCGCCAGCTTCAATCGCGGCTATCGTTCCTTCGGCGGCACCTATACCCAGTGCACCGCTTCAGCCACCGAAGCCATCAACCGCTACATGAAGGAAGGCGAGACGCTGTCGCGCGATATCGCCTCGCGCTATGGAAACTAGCGTATGCCGCCCAAAGCCGCGCCGGCTTTGTGGACACGACATGCGTGAGAACAATCACATAATGCGCGTTGCATGACTGGATTTCGGCGCCGCGCGCTCGAGGCAATCCATCAACAGATATCGGGGCCATCATCGGTCAAGTTGGAGAAGTCCGGCTTGTACCGGTCGGTGTCTTGGTGCAATCCTGATGTTGCACTTCTGCAACAGCGTTAATCAAACGTTACCGCACGAATGCGAAATTAACTCAAACTGAAGGTTTTCAACCCGCAGGCCGGCCTAATCGGCTAAGTTTGATCCGGGTTGAAACGCAGCTTCGCCAAACACAGCCGCCCCCTGTAAAACACGATCAAAAAAATGTCGTATTTACAGATACTTACTTAGGCTGCGTGTAAACGGAACAGATCAAGCATGATCCCCATTGAGGGGTCGCCGCTTGAAAGGGTGGACATCGCTTATGGAACATGGTGTCAACGACATCGACGCGCTGGTCAGGGAAGAGAAACGCCTGACGGCGGTGGAGAGCCACAGCGAAGCCTGGGCGGAAGGCCTTTCGGCCGGCATCGAGCCCGAGATCATTGCCGAGGCGGCGCTAGAGACCGCGTTCGGTGAAATGCTGCGCGCCAACGGCGAGACATCGGCCCTTGCCCTGCTCGACCGCATGCGTGAAAAGGTTATTGCTGGCGCCTTCGAACCCGAGCGGCTGCGGCACTGAACCGACATCCGGTTCTTTGACGATCGAGTGCCGTTTGGGCATCATGCCCGGGAGCCAAGGAGAAACGGGCAGTGAATTTTCCGATGTCCGGCCGGTCGAAGGGCCCGGTCCTCTACATCCGCCTCGCCGCTTGCTGTGCCGCGATTGCCTTTGTGGCGTGCCTGGCCAGCAGCCCGGCCTATGCGCTGAGCGAAATCCAGGACGAAAAGCTTCCCTCACCCGTCACACCGTCAGCGGATGACGACGCTTCGTCGTCGGGCGGCGCGATTCCCATGCCTGACCCGGTGGGAACGCCGCCTTCGACCGGCCAGCAGCCGGCAGCTCCGGACGCGGCGGAGCCCGACAGTCCTGCGGATGGCGGCAGCAACAGGCCGCGTGTCGATCCCGAAGCACCCTTGCCGGAAGTCGTCTACGACCTCGGCAAGCTGCCTGAGCCCGTGCGGCGCATGCACGACCTCATCATCGAAGCCTGCAAGAGCGGTGATATCGAAAAGCTCAGGCCCCTGATCGGCAAGGGCGACAGCATGACCCAACTGTCGCTGGCCGACATCGACGGCGACGCCATCGCCTTCCTCAAAGGCCTGTCGGGAGATCCGGACGGCCAGGAGATCCTGGCCATCCTGGAGGAAGTGCTCAGTGCCGGCTATGTTCATGTCGACGCCGGCACACCGCAGGAACTCTATGTCTGGCCGTATTTCTTCGCGCTGCCGCTGGACAAGCTCGACGCCAAGCAGCGGGTCGAACTGTTCAAGATCGTAACCGCCGGCGATTTCGACGACATGAAGCAGTTCGGCGCCTATATCTTCTATCGCGTCGGCATCACGCCCGCCGGGCAGTGGACGTTCTTCGTCGCTGGCGACTGAGCGATCCTACCCCCCACGACAAGGGAGGTTGAGGAAGCCTATCCCGGCAACGCCTCGGAAAACTCCACCGCCCGCCCCTGCCCAGGCGTCACGATTTCGCCTTCCCACATGATTTGGCGGCCGCGAATGACGGTGCCGACCGGCCAGCCGGTGACCTCCTTGCCGTCATAAGGCGTCCAGCCCGCTCTTGAACCGGCTTGCGCATTGGTGATGGTCTCGCGCCGCTTCATGTCGACAATGGTGAAGTCGGCATCATAGCCGGCGGCGATGCGGCCTTTCCTGGCCATGCCGAAGATACGTTGCGGCCCGTGGCTGGAGAGATCGACGAAGCGCTGCAAGGTCAGCCGTCCCGCATTGACGTGGTCGAGCATGATCGGCACCAGCGTCTGCACACCGGTCATGCCCGAGGGCGAGGCCGGATAGGGTTTTGCCTTTTCGGCCAGCGTGTGCGGCGCGTGGTCGGAGCCGAGCACATCGACAATGCCTTGTGCGATGCCATGCCAGACGCCGTCCCGGTGACGGGAGGCGCGCACCGGCGGGTTCATCTGGATCAGCGTACCGAGCCGGGCATAATCGTCGGCACTCAACGTCAGATGGTGCGGCGTCGCCTCGCAGGTCGCGACGTCCTTGTGCTGTTCAAGGAACAGAATTTCCTCGGCGGTCGAGATGTGCAGGACGTGGATGCGGGCGCGAGCGTCGCGCGCGATGCGCACCAGCCGTTCGGTGCAGCGCAAGGCGGCGATCTCGTCGCGCCAGACCGGATGCGATGACGGATCGCCCTCGATGCGTTCGCCCAGACGTTCGCGCAACCTGAATTCGTCCTCGGAATGGAACGCGGCACGACGGCGGGTGTTCCTCAGGATCGAAGCGACACCTTCGTCGTCCTCGACCAGCAGATCGCCGGTGGACGATCCCATGAAGACCTTTATGCCCGCCGCACCCGGCAACCGCTCGAGTTCACCGACATCCCTGGCGTTATCGCGGGTCCCGCCGACCCAGAACGCGAAGTCGCAATGCATGCGGCCGGTGCCGCGCCGGATCTTGTCGGCAAGCGTTGCCTCGCTGGTGGTCAGCGGGTTGGTGTTAGGCATCTCGAACACCGCGGTGACGCCGCCGAGCACCGCGGCCCGCGAGCCTGTTTCCAGATCTTCCTTGTGCTCCAGTCCGGGCTCGCGAAAATGCACCTGGCTGTCGATGACACCGGGCAGGACGTGCAGGCCGCGGCAGTCGATCGTCTCACCGGCCGAGGCCCGGCGGAGATCGCCGATGACCGCGATGCGCCCGTCCTTCACGCCGATATCGCGTTGCCCCTCGCCGTCATGGTTGACTACCGTGCCGCCTGTCAGGATGAGGTCGTAGGTCATGGGCATGCTCTCTTGCGGGGGGAGTGTCAGCGGCTTACGTAATGGCCAACCGTTTTGCAAGATCAGGCTTTTATCCTCCCCATGCCCTTTGCCCTGCTGAAAGACCGCGCGCTCATCTCCGTTTCCGGCCCGGATGCCGAGCACTTTCTGCAAAACATCCTGACCACCGATCTCGATACGCTCGGCGAAAGCGAAGCAAAGCCCGGCGCGCTTTTGACTCCGCAAGGCAAGATCCTGTTCGATTTCCTCATCTCGCGCGCCGGTGAAAACGCCTTCCGCCTCGAATGCCGTGCCGACATTTCAGATGATTTCGTTCGCCGGCTGATGCTCTACAGGCTTCGCGCCAAGGTCGAGATTGCCAAATCGGAACAAGCGCTTGTCACTGTTGCGTGGGGAAAAGAGTCAATCCCTTCGGAAAATGATTCAACCGCGGTTGCCGACACGCGCTTTCCCGGTGAAGGCGTCACGCGCTCCTATGCCGGCACCGAAGACGCCGGCGACGACGACGCCTGGCAAACCTTCCGCATCGCCCACGGCATTGTCGAGAGCGGCGCCGACTACGCGTTGGGCGACGCCTTTCCGCATGACGTCCTGCTCGACGAGACGGGTGGCGTCGGCTTCAGGAAGGGCTGCTATGTCGGCCAGGAAGTCGTCTCGCGCATGCAGCATCGCGGCACGGCGAGGCGCCGCGTGCTGATTGTCCAGGCAAGTCCTCCCCTGCCCGCCGCGGGCACCGACCTCACCGTCGAGGGACGGCCCGTCGGTACACTCGGCTCGAGTACCGGCGGCACGGGACTTGCCATCGCCCGCATAGACAGGGTCAAGGCAGCCTTGGATGCCGGCCTGCCGATCCTGGCTGGCGATGTCCCGGTGACGGTGACCATTCCCGCATGGGCCAAATTCCGTTTTCCTCAGGAAACCGTCAGCGCGGAGGAAGCCTGATGGCGGCGGACCGCGCCGGTGCGCCGCCGCGTGCCTGGCAGCGCATGCTGTCCGGCCGTAGGCTTGACCTGCTCGACCCCTCCCCACTCGACATCGAGATTTCGGACATTGCCCATGGGCTTGCCCGGGTCGCCCGCTGGAACGGCCAGACCAGCGGCGAGCATGCGTTTTCGGTTGCCCAGCATTCGCTGCTGGTCGAGGCGCTGTTCAACGAACTGGCGCCACAAGCTTCGGCCGATGACCAGTTGGCCGCGCTGCTGCACGATGCGCCCGAATATGTCATCGGCGACATGATCTCGCCGTTCAAGTCGGTGATGGGCGGCAGCTACAAGGACTGCGAGTTGCGCCTGCAGCGCGCGATCCATCTGCGCTTTTCCCTGCCGCCCGAACCGGCCGCGGCACTGCGCAGGGAGATCAAGCGTGCCGACCAGATCGCCGCCTATTTCGAGGCAACGCTGCTCGCCGGCTTCTCTACCGCCGAAGCGACCGAATTCTTCGGCCGTCCGCGCGGTTTTTCCGCCGAGCGCTTCGACTTCACACCGCGCTCGGTAACCTCCGCGCAAAATGCCTTCCTGAAGCGGTTTTCGGGGATCGAGAAGTCGCGGCGCCCGGTTGCGACGTCGGCGGTAGGGTAGAAAACGCTAAATTAACCGGAACGGATAACAGTGCGGTGTTCGATCACGCACCGCAGGCGCGCCTCATGCCCGTCGTGGATGTCAAGAATGGTTCGGTCGTGCCGGAGCGGACGGCCGAAGGCATGGAGCGCTCGCGCCGCATGGAAGACGAGCTGCGCGAACAGAACGAACGCTTTTCAGCCGCCGTCGAGAACATGTCGCACGGCCTGTGCATGTTCGACGCCGACGAACGCATGATCATCTGCAACGGCAACTACCTCAATATCTTTCGCCTCGACGCCAAGCTGATACGTCCGGGCATCCGCTTCATCGACATCCTGCGGCACAGCGTCGACATCGGCATCGCCTCGCAAACCGCAGACGAGCTTTATGCCATCCGCAAACCCTATATCGACCAGGCGAAACCCTCGACCTACGAGGAGACGCTGTCGGATGGCCGCATCGTCAGTATCTCGCACCGCCCGCTGGCCTTGGGCGGCTGGGTTTCGATCTACGAGGACATCACCGAGCAGCGGCGCGCCGAGCAGGACCTCAAGGAGCAACACCGCCGCTTCGATGCCGCGCTCGCCAACATGTCGCAAGGCCTGCTGATGTACGACGGCAACGGCAAGATGATCGTGCGCAACCGGCGCTTTCTGGAGCTCTACAACGTTACCGCGGCCGACCTCCCGCTTGGAACAACGCACCGCGATGCGCTGGAACGATTGCTGGAACTCGGCATCTATACGAAGATCGATGTCGATAGCGAAGTCGCCAAAACCGAAGCCTGCCTGGTGGCGGCAAAGATGCATTCGGCCTATCGATATCTAACCGACGGCAGGACGGTTCTGGTCACGCACCAGCCAATGAGCGGCGGCGGCTGGGTGGTGACCTTCGACGACGTCACCGAACGCCGCCGCACCGAAGAGCGCATGACCCATCTTGCGCATCACGACACGCTAACCGGGCTGCCCAACCGCTCGATGCTTCGCGAGCGGCTCGACCTGGCCCTGGACGATGAGGCGGCTACGCCGTTGGCGGTCTTCTCGCTCGATCTCGACCGCTTCAAAGCGGTCAACGACACCTGGGGACATCCTGCCGGCGACTGGCTCCTGAAAAGCGTCGCCGAGAGGCTGCAGCGCTGCCTGCGCAATCAAACAGATATCGTAGCCCGTTTCGGCGGCGACGAGTTCGTCATAATGCAGTTCGATTCCAGAGGCATCGCCGAGGCGGAAAAGCTGGCGAAGCGCATCGTCGAGGCGATCGCAAAACCGTTTCGCGACAAGAGCCGGGAGATGCACATCGGTATCAGCCTCGGCATTGCCGTTTTCCCCGACGACGGCAGGGACGCCGATACGCTGCTGAAAAACGCGGATACGGCGCTCTATCGAGCAAAGAGCGAAGGAAGAAACCTGTATCGCTTCTTCGAGCCCGAAATGGACGCCGTGGTGCAGGCCCGCCGGGCGATCGAGGTAGACCTCGAGGCTGCGCTGCCGCGCCAGGAATTCGATCTTGACTTCCAACCCATCATGAACATCGCTTCCGGCGAGATCGTCGGCGCGGAGGCCTTGATGCGCTGGCATTCCCCGGCGCGCGGCACCGTCGCTCCGGACGAATTCATTCCGGCCGCCGAAGAAACCGGACTGATCGTGCCGCTTGGCGAGTGGGCGCTGAGAACCGCCTGCACGGCGGCGGCGAGCTGGCCTCCCGGCTTGCGCATCGCGGTCAATGTCTCGGCCGTGCAGCTTAGGAGCAGCGGCTTTGCCCGCAGCGTCATCTCGGCGCTGGCCTTTTCTGGCGTGCCGGCCGCACAGCTGGAGCTGGAAATCACCGAAACCGTGCTGATGGACGAGAGCAAAGCCGTGCTCAAGACGCTGCGTCAGTTGCGCGAACTCGGTATCCGCATCGCGCTGGACGATTTCGGCACCGGCTATTCCTCGCTCGGCTACCTCAGGCGTTTCCCGGTCGACAAGATCAAGATCGATCGATCGTTCATTGGCGACATGGCCAATCACGACACCGCGGCGATCGTCCGCACCGTCATCGGGCTCGGCACCGAGCTTGGCATTGTTGTCACGGCCGAAGGCGTCGAGACCGAGATGCAGCTCGACATGCTGCGCGAAAATGGCTGTGTCGAGGCTCAGGGGTACCTTATCGGCGTACCCTCAAAGGCATCGGATATTCAGCGCCTGTTGAAATCGCGTGCACTGCACAACCGGATCGGCTGACGGCGTCCGCGCAAGGTCAGCTTAGCGTTTCCAAATATTTCTCGTGGAAGCTGACATAGCCGGGCTCTACCACCTTGAGATGCCGCTCGATCAGCGCGTGAAATTGCGGCAATTGATGAAATGGCACACCGGGATAGGCGTGATGCTCGGCGTGGAACGGCATGTTCCAGGCGAGCTTGCGCACCACCCAATTGGTCAGCGTGGTTCTTGTGTTCTCCAGCATGTTGGCGACGAACGGACAGCGGCCGTGCTCGGCCAGGAGATAGAGACGCAGAAACGGCTGACCGAGCAGAGCCGGAATGATCCAGACATGAAGGAGCACGGAGAGCTGGAAATAGACGGCAAGCAGAATAAGCACGGCGTAGAAGACAATCATGGCGCGCGCCTCGGCGCTAACCTTGGGTCGACCTTTCGGCGGCACATAGCTTTCCTGGCTGCCGCCGGCCGCATTGGCGTAGAGCGTCTTGAGATGGCCCCACCACAGCGGAATGCCGGAGACATGCACAAGATACTGCCGCAGCGTTTCCGGCTTGGGAAAGGCCAGTTCCGGGTCGTTCTCGGGATCCTGGGTGAAGCGGTGATGGGCGAAATGGAAATAGCGGAACCAGTCGGCCGGCAATGCAAGCGCCAGGCTGCACACCCGCGCCACGGCATCGTTCAGCCACTGCGTCTCGAACGCGGTGCGATGAACCGTCTCGTGCAGCAGTGTGAACAGGAACACGATGAGGATGCCTTGCGGCAGCATCAGCAACGGCCAGAATGGCACTTTCGCGGCGATCAGCGATCCAATGATCGCAATCGCACCCCAGTGAGCGAAGAGCTGAGCGAGACCCGCGGCGTCGGACTTGGCGGTCAGGCGGCTGCGTTCTTCCGGGGTTAGTGACGCGATTATGTCGCGATGGTCCATCGGCTTGATCCAGAGTGGCAATTTGACGAGGCTCACCCTAGCCGTTGAAAAAGCTTTCCAAAAGCGACGATTCCTGCGATTTGGATAAGCCTACCTTATCTATATGGCGATCATGGTCACATCTCCATCCCTCAAAGGGCTTCAGGCTTTCGAGGCCGCGGCGCGCACGGGCAGCTTTGCCGCGGCGGCGGAGGAGCTTTCGGTTTCGGCCGCCGCCGTCAGCCAGCTTATCCGCACCGTCGAGGAGCAGATGGGCCGCAGGCTGTTTCATCGGGTCAACCGCAAAGTGGTCCTCACAGAGGCCGGCGTGGAGATGCTGCCGCGCCTGACCATGGCCTTCCAGGAAATCGGTAGCGTCTCGCGCGAACTGGGCGGCGACGCATTTCGCCCACGCCTGGTGGTCTCGGTGCCGCCATCCATGGCCATGGGCTGGCTTTCGCAGCGTCTGTACGGTTTTGTCGCAAGCCATGGCGCCGCCGATATATCGCTGCGCGGTGACGACGACCCTGTGCCGTTCGACCGCGAGTTGATCGACATCAGGCTTTCTTACGGTCCGCACTATCGCGATCACCCGACCGAGGACATCGCCCGGGACGCCGTCTATCCCGTCTGCGCACCATCGCTTTCCAGCGCGATCAACGCAGGCGACGATCCTCTTGCAGCGCTGCCGCTGATCCACACCGACTGGGGTCCGACCGGCGCATCGTTTCCGTCCTGGCGCAACTGGTTCGAGGCGGCCGGTGTCCAACCTGGCCGGGCAGCGCAGCGCGGCCTGTCGGCCAACTCGTCTCGTGCCGCGCTCGACCTCGCCATTTCGGGACTGGGCGTGGCACTGGCACAAGGGGTCTATTGTGCCGAAGCGGTGGAAGACGGCAGGCTGATAAGGCCGGCAGCCAGGGCAATCGCGCTACGCCAGCCATATTGCCTGACTATACCGGAGCGCAGCGCCAGACGCGATGTCGTGGCGGCGTTCCGCGACTGGCTGATCAAGGAATGCCAGCGCATGGTGGGCTCACCGGCGCTGCGTTGAACCGATACACGATGGTCACAGGTGTCCGCTCAAGGCCACCACCATGTCCTTGCTGGTGGCCACGGGAACGATCTCGAATTCGACCAGATCAGCCCATTCGACGACCCAGCGCTGCAGGAGCGTGACGTCATCGGCCTCGACGAGCAGGAAGCAGCGGCTCATATCCGCCGCGATCCAGCTGTGGTGCACGACAAGCTCCTCCGGCTTCAGACGGCCCCGGTCGCGAAAGCGGCGGTAAATGTCCTTGCGATCGCAGCCGGTGAAATCCTCGATCACGATGAACTGCATGTTTCCCCCTAGAGCAATTTCAGGAAAAGTGTGAAGCGGTTTTCCGTCCGGAATTGCTTCAAAACAAATAGATAGAGCAACTCGCCGTTTCCGTGAAACGGCGAGTTGCTCGGGTCGAACTATTGCCGCCCCGGCCGGTCGAGCCTTTCCAGAAACCACTGCGTCAGCCGGATCCAGACCTCGTCCTTTTCGCCGGAATCCTCCCAGCCATGGTCGAGATTGGGATTATCGTTGACCTCGATGACGAAGACGCCGTCCTTGGTCTCCTTGAGGTCGACGCCGTAGAGGCCGTCACCGATGCAGCGTGCCGCCTTCACCGCCGTCTCGACGACATGGGTGGGCGTCTCCTTCAGCGTGAAGGTCTTGATGCCGCCTTGGTCGGGCTTGCCGCTGGCCTTGTGGTTGACGATCTGCCAGTGCTTCTTGGCCATCAGATAGTGCACGGCAAACAGCGGCTGGCCGCCGAGCACGCCGACACGCCAGTCATATTCGGTGGGAATGAATTTCTGCGCTATGAGAAGATCGGAATCCTCCAGCCATTCCGTGGCGAGCGTCTTCAGCTCCTCGAAGTTGGCGCATTTCTTGACGCCGCGCGAGAAGGACGAATCCGGAATCTTCAGCACCAGCGGGAAGCCCAGCGTCTGCGCCGCGAGTTCAAGATCCGAGGTGCCGGCGATCATCACCGTCGGCGGCACCGGCACCTTGTTGTAGGACATCAACTCGTTGAGATAGACCTTGTTGGTGCAACGGATCATCGACAGCGGATCGTCGATGACCGGCATGCCTTCCTGCTGGGCGCGGCGGGCGAAGCGATAGGTGTGGTTGGAGATCGACGTGGTCTCGCGGATGAACAGGGCGTCGTAGTTCGCCAGCTTGGCGAGATCCTTCCTGGTGATGGGCTCGATTTCGACTCCCATCTTTTCGGCGATCTTGGCCCAGTAGCGCAGCGACGAAATTTCCGAGGGCGGCAATTCCTCGTGCGGATCGACCAACGTGGCAAAGGTGTAGCGCGCCGGCGTGCGCCCCTTGGTGTCGCGCCATTCGCGGTTGGTGTAGGTCTCCAGACACTGGATGAAGCTCTTTTCCTCGTCCTCTGTCATGCGCGCCAGCGGATGAAAGCCGATCTTGCGGATCGAGGCCCATTCGGCGCTGTCCTTGATGTGGACCTCCAGGGCCGGTGCCCGGAACCAGTCGAACAGGAGCTTGGCAAAGCGGTCCCAGACCTTTGACGGGCCGATGCCGAAGAAGATGCAGACCTTGGCGGGAAAGGCGCCGCCGAGATCCTTGCGACATTTGTTGAGCGCCAGTTCCAGTTCGGGCAGCGCATGTTCGTAGAGCTTGCGCTCCGACAGGTCGATCATCGTCTCAACGGTCGGGATAACCTTGTGGCCGCGCGAGCTCGCCAGCAGCGAGGCATAGTAGCCGCGGCTCTGGTAGCCATAATTGTTCGATAGATTGATGACCTTCGGCCGCTGGCCCCGAAACAGCGAGGGATGCGCGAGGTAATCGCGGTTGGTGATGATCTTGTGCGGTGTCGCCACTTGGTCGAGATCGCTCTGCCGGCCGGTAAGAATGACCCAGGTCATTGTGTATCGCGCTTCCCCAGAGTGATGGCGGCACGCAGTCCGTCGCGGCCGAACTGCGCCATGTTCATGAAGATGTCGTAGGGCACCGGAATGTTGGCGGCATCAAGGATGGTTTCCTGCCTTTCGTCCTCGACCCAGGGATCGTGGATCAGAATGTGATCGCCGTCATCGCCGATGGCCAGCACCCAGTGGGGCACCTTCTTGCCGAACATCAGGAAGCCGCTGATCAGCACCAGCACCAGTTTTCCCTCTGATATCGCGGTGCGGATATCATCGATGGCGAACGAGCGGTAATTCACCGGGATGCCGTAAAGTTCCGCGCGGCGGCGAAAGTCAACCTGGGCCAGTTCCATCACCCGGCGCTTCTCCTCGCTGCGCACCGACTGCAGGAACAGCGCGCCGTAGAAGGAAACGAAAATCTCCGCCGCGAGCCCGCTCTCGTACCCCGACACAGCCAGGCCGAACGGCTCGCAACCGCCCGGTCCGGACATCATGAAGACAGTGGTCGCCTCGCGCCAGAGGCGGATTTCCATCACCGGATCGGGCACGAAGTCGCGGTCGAAATTGGCCATTGCCATCATCAGGCAGCATGGGCCGCAGGTGAACTCGCAGGTCTGCTGATAGAATGGCACCCTGGTGGCGACAGGAAGGTCGCCGCGCAATGTCTTTTCATAGCGAAGCGCCGTCGCGCCGTCCTCGTAGTAACCGGGCTCGCGGCCGATCTTGCGGTAACCGGCCTGCTCATAGATGCGGATGGCCCGGCCGTTGTCCTCGCGCACTTCAAGACGCAGCATCATACGGTCGTGCTCGAAGGCGGCCTCCTCCGCGGCCGACAGCAGCTGGCGCCCGATGCCGAGCGCGCCAAAAAACGGTCCGACGGCGACGGAATAGAGCCGGGCCACCCCACTGCCCTTGCGAAACAGCACGATCGCATAGCCGGCGACGCGGCCATCGACTTCGGCGACCAGCGTCTCCGCGGTCTCGCGCTCGATGAACAGGCGGAAAGACCGGCGGGAAATGCGATCGCTCGAAAAAACGGCTTTCTCGATGGCGGCGAGATCATCGACGTCAGAGGCGCGGGCCGTGCGGATTTCGGCAGGCATGCGACTTGAGAAAACCTCGATTGCGTTGCGGAAACGGCCCAAGTCAAAAGCGTCGCAAACACCAGCCGAAGCGCCGGTATTCATCAAGCGCTATCGCTCCTTGATTAGGGCCGAATTGTGACAGGTTCCGTGGCGGCAAGAAAGCTCGCGGGCTTTGAACAGAATCGCTTTTTTACAGGTCGCCGGCGGCGGATGATCGCGGCCAACTCAGCTTGCCAGGCCTGCCAGAAGCTGGCCATAGGCACTCTTGGCCACGACCGCCAATTGCTCGCGCGGCAGCGAACCGACGACGGCGCAGCCATAGCCCTTGTCCAGCCAGTAGACAGCCTGCGGGCCATCCTGCGCCGAAGCGTAGGTGCCCTTGGCATTCTCCGTCGCCTCGGCCGTGACGAAGAGGGATATGCGCTCGCCCTTGTCGTCCTCGTAGAGCAGCATCGCGGCCTTGCTTTCGCCAGCAGGCAGCAACCGGCCGCCGATCAGTTGAAAGCCGTTCGCGCTCAAGTCCGGCGCCACCAGCTTCAGCCCGACCCGGTTGGACAGCCAGGTCTGCAAATGATCCTTGTCGCTGGCCGGCACTTCCACCGCATGCCGCTTCTCGGCAGCGTAGATGACATGGGCGGCGATCGCTTGTTCGGCCAGCCGATCCTCGGCGGGATTCTCCTGTCCGATGCCGTCAATGCCGGCAAAGTAGCCGCCAAATCCGCCCATGGCCAGAAGCACGGCCGCAGCCGCGGCAAGCCACCAGCGCGAGCGTGGTATCGCCGTCCTAACAGGCGCTTCGCCGAGCACCATCTTGCGCAAGCGCGCGGGAACAGGCTCATCCAGCACACCGGCAAAGGCCGAGCGCAAAGCCTCCCGGTCGGCTGTGAAGCGGGCGCTTCTGGCCTTCATCTCGGGATTGGCATCAAGCCAGGCATCGTAATCGGTACGCTCGTCGGCCGGCAGTTCGCCATCGAGCGCCATATGGATGTCACGTTCGGAAAAATCGCGGCGGATCATTTCTCGACGATCCTTATCGCGCGCCGGCGTGCCGTGTCATCCAGCAATCCGCGCAATTCCTCACGCCCGCGTGCAATGCGCGACATCAGCGTGCCGGCGGGCACGCCCAGAATATTGGCGGCCTCGGCATAGGAAAACCCTTCGATGGCAACCATGACAAGGGCCGCGCGGCGATCGGGGCTGATCGCCTGCAGCGCGTCGATGATCTCGCGCGAGGCAATGCCCTCCAACTGTTCGGCCGGCTGGGCAACCGCCTCGCCCGCCTCCAGTGGAAGCATCGCCGCTTCGCCGCGACGGTTCACCTTGCGCATCTGGTCGATGAACAAATGATGCATGATCGTAAACAGCCACCTCCTGGGGCTTTCTCCCGTCTGCCAGTTGTCGAGCCGCATGAGTGCGCGCTCGAGACAGTCCTGAACGAGATCGTCGGCAGAATCGCGGTCGCGCAAAAGCGAGCGTGCGTAGCGGCGCAGGCGCGGTATTTCGCCAAGGATTGCTGCCTTCTTTTCGTCCATGACCGCTGGTTCTGAGGTCGCCCTTTGTTAATCCCGATTGAACGCGCCTTTCCGGCGTGGCGCAAGCGGCCAGCGCGAAGCGGTCCGCCGCCCTGGTCACCCAAGCAATGAGATAACGCTGGCGAGTGCCGGATTATTCCCGGCTGGTTGAGCGCCGTGCCGTCATTGCTCCGCGACCGGTATCGTCTCCTTCGCAGCCCTGGTCAGCAGCCGCTGGTAAAACAGGCCGATGCCGATCAGCACGGCGCCAAGGCCTATGAAGGACAGCGCCCTGAGCACGCCTTCCAACTCCGACATGTCGAAGAGGAAGACCTTCAGCACCGCAACCGCGATCAGCACGGCGGAGGCAATGCGAAGCACCTGTGACTTCAGCCAGACGCCGGCTGTGAGCAATGCCACGCCGATCACCAGCCAGAGCGCCGAATAGGTGTAGGTTTCCAGCTGGCCGAGGCCGCTCCACAAGCCGATGAACTCGCCCTTGAACAGACGCCTCACCGAGAACGTGGCATAGGCGAAGGCAAGCACTGCCGCCACCAGTGCCAGCATTGCCGAATACCATCTCGGCCGTTTGCCCCTGCTATAGAGCGCCAGGCCGCCGGCGGCGACCGCTGGCAGCAGATAAGCGAGGAACAACAGGTTGAAGACCGGGATCCGGCCTGTCGATTCGTCAGTGAATAATGGGTTCAGCACCACCAAATGCCGGATGACTATGAGGGCGACCGAAACCACGCCGGCGGCCATCGAACCATAGCGCAGCACCGAACTTGGCGAGCGCATGTCGATGGCGACCAGGATGACGCCGGCGCCGATGGCGATCAGCGTGTAGATCGCCTGTTCGGCGAGCGTCATCGCGCCCGTGTCGATGACGCCGCCATGCATGGCGTGACGCACCAGCATGGCGACGGTTAGCAGCGCAAACAGCGCCGCGGCCGCCTCCATGGCGAGGCGCGGCCGGCCATTGGTGGTGCCGGCAAGCTGCCAGGCGGCGAAGCCAAAGGCGAGCGCCGGTACGCCGTATCCCGGCAGCAGCCAGTTGAACACCGGCGTCGTCGACAGGAATTCGGCGCCGACGATCGTCGGATCGAAGGCGACACGGCCAAGCACCGCGATCACGGCACCAACCGAAATCCAGCCGAGCACAGGATAAGAACGCCAGCGCGTTGCCAGCGCAGGGACGATGGCCGCGGCACCGAGCAGAATGGTGGTCCAGCCGGAATCGAAAGCCATGTGCAGCATCAAGAGGCCGGCGATCGCCGCGCCGCCCAAGGCAAACGATACCGCCATGCCGCCCTTGAGCGGCGGCTCCTCGGCGCGCGCGATCCATTCGCCGCCGGCGGCGAAGACCACGACCAGCAGGGCCGCAACGGCGGCATGGACAAAGTCACGGTCGAGGTTGCCGAAGGTGAACCAGAGCGCCAGCAGGATGACCAGCGGCACGATGACACCCGATGCAGCCCAAGAGGCGGACCGCAACCAGGACGATGCCGCGAACTTGCGGGCGGCCCACAAGCCCGCGCCGATGAAGACCAGGCCCAGTGCAATGCCAATGCGCAAGGTCAGACCATTGGCCGTGGCCAAGGGCAAGCCATCGACGCCGAAAGCGCCGGCCGAAAAATCGGACGCGATCGAGGTTGGGGGGATGATGCCGAGATAGATCAGTACAGTCGCCAGCCCCGAGGCGTAAAGCAGCGGCAGGGCCGGCGCACGATAGAGCGCAACGGCCACCATCGCCGCGAGGATCGCGGCGCCTGGCAAGGCATAGCCCGCAGCGGCGAAGGCCGGGTCGACCGACAGGCCCAGCGCCGAGAAGGCAACGAACAGACCAGGCACGATGGACGGCCAGTCAAAGGCCCTGGCGGTTTCGTCGCGATGGCCGCCAAGCCAGACAAAAGCGAGGATGGCCAGCGTGACGGCGTCGATGAACAGGATTGCGGGCAGGTTCACGCCCGGCGCATCGGTCATGTAGAGGATGGTCCAGATGCCGGTGCCGAAAAAGGCGGCCGCCATCAGCGCTTTCCAGTCGCGCAGGCGAGCAATGACGCCGGTGGCGGCGAGCACTATGGCGAGATAGCCGAACAGCGCCCAGGGATTGGGTGCCTGGGAGGCGATCAGCACCGGCGTCACCATGGCGCCGACAAGGCCGATGCCGGCCAGAGCCTGGCCATGGACGAGAGCCGCCGCGATGGTGGCAACGCCGATGGCACCGAGCAGCGTAAAGGCGAGCGCCGGGCCGATGAAGCCGTAAATGCCGTGGGCGGCATAGACGGTGCCGAACAGGATGAAGGCACCGGCCGCCGTCAGGATTGCCGGAATATAGGCGCCCGCAACACCTTGCACCGGCACCTTGAAGCCGGTGCGGCGAATGAACTCGCCGCCGGCGACCAGCACCAAGCCGAGCACCGCTGCCATGGTGAGACGCACGCCAGGGCCAAAAATGCCGGCCTCGATCGTGTAGCGGATCAGGAACAGGCCACCCAGTGCCAGCGCGATGCCGCCGACCCAGACGGCCCAGCGTGTGCCGAGCGCCGTCTCGATATCCGGCTTGCCGGGAGCCTTTGCCGCCACGGCCGGCTCGACAGGTTCAGCTGCCTTCGGAGCCTCGCCCGCGGACCAGGGGCCGGACAGGATCTCGCCCGGTGGGGATTCGGTCTCCGTGGTCGGTGTCTCTGGAGTCGGCGTCTCCGCCACCGCCGGCTCGCTTACCGCTGACGAGGCGATATCAGCCGCCGCTGCAGCCACCGGCACGGTGTCCGCCCCGCCATCGGTCGCGGCCTGCTCGGGCGGCTTGGCCACCGGCGGCATAACGCCTGAAAGGACAAGGCTACGCAGCGCGCCAAGCTCGCGCTCGATCAGACCGATGCGGTTCTGCTGGCGTGAAATGATGACGAACAAGGCGATGATGGCGACAAGGCCGATCAGGCTCTCAAACATGGCGGTTCCCCCAAACCAGGCCAGTTTTCACTGACTTTTCATCTCACTGACATTCAAATACGGCGGCCAGACGGCTGGAAACTCAACGTGCCGCCAGATTGGCGGCTGGAAATATCGAACATGTCTCCGTGCCGAATGCCAGCAGCTTGCCGCCGGCATCCTTCAGCGTCGCTTCCGATACGGCTAGCGTGCGGCCCTTGTGGACCACCTTGCCTTCGCAGACCACCTCGCCGGTCCTGGGCGTGATCGGCCGCGTGAGATTCACCTTGAACTCCGCCGTCGAATAGGCCTCGCCTTTTTCAAGCAATGTCTGCACGGCGCAGCCCAATGCCGAATCGAGCAGCGTCGCCGCCCAGCCGCCATGCACGCTGCCCAGCGGGTTGAGGTGACGCTCGCTCGGCATGCCGCGAAAAACCGCCCGCCCCTCCGACACTTCGGAAAGGGCGAAATTCAACTGAAAGGAAATTGGCGGCGCCGGATATCCGCCGTCGATGATGCGCTGCAGCAGTTCCAGGCCAGTGTATTTCAGGATGTCGACGTGAGGAATTGTGCCGAGGCCGAGCGGCGAGACCCGGCCCGGATACAGTTCGACTTCGGTCATGCTGCATTGTCTCCGGCGATGGTCTTGCGCGTCGCATGGTGCTTGCGCAAGGCGGCGAGAAAGCCGGCGCGGGCATCGGGCTGTTCGATGGCACGCGGCTCGTAGACGTGGCGCGTGAAGAAAAACCCGGTCAGCCGGAAGGCATCCTCGACCGCCGCCGGATCCGCACGCAAGCCGGAGCCGCGCTGCAGAAACGCCGGCAGCACCAGCATCTTGTCGCGCCAGGGCGCGCCGGCGTCGCGCGACACCGCGCGGCCCGACTTCGGCGAGACATAGGCAAGGTCCTGCCGCGAGCCGGTGGCGGCGCATTGGCTGAGATCGAGACCGAAGCCGAGTTCATCAAGGATCAGAAGCTCGAAACGCGCTACCAACTCTCCGGCGGCATCGGCATCGTCGAGATGGGCGATCATGACGGCGAGCGCTTCGTAAAGGCCGCCATGGGCGTCACGCTCGGGCAACAGGCGCAGATGCGTGGCCATGGTCTGCAGCCCGTAGACGGCGACGGCGCTGTCCATCAGCCGGGCGGCGTTCATTTCGATCGCCTCGACCTGGAACGTACCGAGATGTTCGTCAAGGCGCGCCCGCCATAAGAGATCGACGCGATTGCCGGGTTGGAGAACAGGCTGCTGCTTTCGCGAACGGCCACCGCGAACGAGGCCGAGATAACGGCCATGCGCGCGTGTCATCACCTCGAGAATGGCGCTGGTTTCGCCATGCTTGCGGGTGCCGAGAATGATTCCCTCGTCGCGCCATTCCATGCCCAGAGCTTTTCACCGGTTGGATGGCGAAATCAAGGTATGGGCCTGGCGCCCAGCAGACTGGCTTCGGGATGTGCGTAAAAAACGCCCGCAGCAATACGCTGCGGGCGGTCTGGTAAGGTCAGTAGATCGATTAGAAGTTGCGCTGGAAGCGGACGATGCCGCCGACGCCATCCTTCTTATCGGCCTTGGACCAGTTGCCGTAGACAGAAGGGTTGCCGTAGTTGCCGTAGTGATCCCAGTCGACTTCGGTGGTGATCGTGAAGCCCGGGACGATGGTGTAGGCAACGTTCGCGGCCAAGGCATAGTTCTTGTCGTCGTCAGCCGACGCCTGGACGTTGAACGATGTCTTGTCGTTGAACTTGTATGTGCCGCCGCCCCAGACGGCCCAATTTCCGCCCCAGGGCTTGTACTGAGTGCGGCCATGGATTTTGAGGAAGTTGGCAGCGTCGTCCTTGGAATTGTCGTCGGTGCCGTAGCCGCCCATGACGAAGAGTGACAGCTCCTTGGTGACGTTGACGTCAAGGCGAACCTTGCCGGACACTTCTTCATAGTTGCTGTCATAAGCGACGACGCCGGTGATCGCACCCCAGTCGCCCTTGTACTTCAAGCCGCCGACGACATGCGGAACATAGCTGTCGATCGTGTTCGCGCCAGTGCCTTCTTCGAGCGAGACCACACCCGTGAAGCCGCTGCCCGCGTCGAAGTAGTACTGGACGACGTTGGTGTCCTTGATCCCGTACGGAATGATCGTGTCCTGGATGACATTGCCGGCGTAACCGATGAAGGCATCGTATGCCGTTTCATCCTTACCGACGCGCAGGCCACCGAGTTGGATCCAGGCGAAGTTGAGGGTAACGGGCTTGCTCACGGCCTGCCAGTCAGTGGCGCCGCCAGTGTAGTCACCGGACTTGTTGCCGAATTGAAAACGGGTCTCGGTGAAGGTCTTCAATGTGCCGAGCTCGGTTTCCTGGCCGGTATAGGTCCTCAGCGCGAAGCGCATATTCTTGTAATAGGTGTCGTTGGTTTTGCCGCGCTCCTTGTCGTCCGGAACGTTGTTGACGCCGTCCAGCGTGCCGGAATCGCCGACGCCGATGTCATAGCGGAGATAGCCGCCGATGCGCAGGCAGGTCTCGGTGCCGGGGATGTAGAAGTAGCCGGCGCCGTAGACGTCGCAGATCTTGACGTATTCGGCCGGTTCCGGTTCGGCGACGACAACCGCGTCCGCGGCGCGAGCGCCGGAAACCGCGATCAGGGCCGCGGCTGAGCCGAGAAGGAGGCTCTTGATGTTCATTTTCTGACCTCTCCAGTCATAGTTTAAATGGCTTCGGATTTGTGGCTGGCGGATATGTTTTCCCGCCTCACCCCCACAACGAAAAGGCGCGCACCGCGTCCCCTTTTCGCGGCGAACATACCCATCAATCCTCCGCCTTCAATGACGGTTTTGGAAATAAAGACGATTCCGCGAACAGATTAATGCTGTGTTGCACAAATAACACTTACCTATATCGCGCTTGGCACAAATGGCACAATGTCATATATTCAATATATATTCGGATAGTTTCACGGCTAACTATACTTTCATTATGACATTCTTCCAATTAATAGGCTTAAAATGGCATTTTTTGCTACTTCTACTCAGAAATAACCGCTGCGTTGCGCTAAGGAGATGACAGGCTGATGTCCTCCACCTTGCGATGACGCAGGGGAACTTCAACGCCATCTGCGATGGTCGGTCAATTTCGCGAAGGCGGTCCAGACAGGACGGCGCACGTTCCGGCGTTATCGATTGTGACAGCCACCCCTCACCGTGAGCCGCTGCGGGACCACTTTTCAAGCCCAATGCGACAAATGCAGGCGGCAAGAAGCAAGAGCAATGGCGGAATCGGATCAGGCTGAATTCCTGTAATCGGCCAGCACTTCGCCGATCACTTGTCCGGATTCTTCGACTTCTGCCTGGTTGTTCGTATGGCCGGCGGCGGTGATCAGCACTTTCCACAGGCGATCGTGGGGTCGCAGGAAGGATCGCCGACACCGCTTGGCAGCCGCACGGTCATCTCGTCGCCAAGATGAAAGGTCCTGTTGTCCCATCCGCCAAGTTCAACGGGCCTGACTGCAAGACACTTCCACAAGGGGAATTGCGTGACGACCAGCCGGCGGACCAGAGCCGTATCGATGATGAGCCTGCTATCCATGGGCCGCTAGTGCGGGAATTCGAGACCCATCTCGCGGTAGCGCTCGGGATCGTCACCCCAGTTCTCGCGCACCTTGACGAACAGGAAGAGATGCACCTTCTGTTCGAGGATGCCTGTAATCTCCATGCGTGCCGCCTGGCCGATGGCACGGATGGTTTCGCCCTTGTGACCAAGCACGATCTTCTTCTGGCTGTCGCGCTCCACATAAATGGTCTGGTCGATGCGCACCGAGCCGTCCGGTTTTTCTTCCCATTTCTCGGTCTCGATATGCGAGGAATAGGGCAGTTCCTGATGCAGCCTGAGATAGAGTTTTTCGCGAGTGATCTCGGCCGCCAGCTGGCGCATCGGCAGATCCGAGATCTGGTCTTCCGGATAATACCAGGGGCCGGCCGGCAGCGCCTGCGCCAGATAGTCGAGCAGATCCTTGCAACCGGAGCCGGTCAGTGCGGAGACCATGAAGGTGCGCTTGAAAGGCACTTTGTCGTTCGCGGCCGCGGACAGGGCCAGGAGCGTCTCATGCTTGACCCGGTCGACCTTGTTGAGGATCAGCGCCATCGGCTGGCGCACGTCCTTCAGGCGTTCGAGGATGGCGTCGGCATCGCCCCTGATGCCGCGCTCGGCGTCGATCAGCAGCAGAACGATGTCGGCATCCTTGGCGCCGCCCCACGCGGTGGTCACCATCGCCGTATCGAGGCGCCGCTTCGGCTTGAAGATACCCGGCGTGTCCACGAAGACGATCTGGGCGTTGTCATGCGTGGCGATGCCACGAACGATGGCGCGTGTCGTCTGCACCTTGTGCGTAACGATCGACACCTTGGCGCCGACCAATTGGTTGACCAGCGTCGACTTGCCCGCATTGGGCGCGCCGATCAGAGCGACAAATCCGGAATGCGTGGCGGGGGCTTCAGCAGTTTCAATATCAGTCATGCTGCGTTCCATACACCTTCGCGCAGCAGAAGGGCAGCCGCGGCCGCCTGCTCCGCTTCACGCTTGGAACGGCCGCTGCCTGTCGCCGGCTGAAATGCACCGACCCTGACGCTGACAGTGAACAACGGATCGTGGTCCGGCCCCTCGCGGCTGTCGATGTTGTAAGCCGGGACGGCATTCGCCGCCTGATGCGCCCATTCCTGCAATTCGGTCTTGGCGTCGCGGCGCGCGGCGCCCGAAGCCTGCGAACGCGGCTGCCAGTATTTGTGGATGAAAGCGCGCGCCGCCTCCAGGCCACCGTCGAGATAGAGCACGGCGATCAGCGATTCCAGTGCGTCGGCGCGCAGATTGACGCGCTTGCGGCCCTCGAGGCCGCGCACATCGGATCCAGCGCGGATGAGGTCCGGCAACCCGATATGCTCGGCGATCTCGGAAAGTGCCTCGGCGTTGACCAGCGCATTGAGCCGCAATGACAACTCGCCTTCCGCCGCATCGGGAAAAGCAGCCAGCAGCATGTCGGCAACGACCAGACCAAGAACCCGATCGCCGAGAAATTCGAAACGCTCATAGTCCGTGCCGGCATTGGCGCCCCGGGCACTGGCATGGGTGAGCGCGCGCTGCAGACGCTGGCGGTCGGCAAAGGCATGGCCCGTGCGTTCCACAAGCGCTTCGGCGAGCGCATCGGCGGTCATCCGCTTCGCCGCTGCCATCCCTAATTGACGAAATGGAACAGGCGCGAAACGCGCATCAGCGACGGCCATTTCCAGATTTCGAGAGGGCTTGCCTTGCCGGCGATCGAGAAGAAGACGAGGTTGGCACGGCCAACCAGGTTCTCGGCGGGAACGTAGCCGACGGTGAAACGGCTATCGGCGGAATTGTCCCTGTTGTCGCCCATCATGAAATAGTGACCGGGCGGCACGTCGAATTCACGCGTGTTGTCGCCGATCGAATTCGGATTGAGGTCGAGCGTGTCGTAGCTGACGCCGTTGGGCAGGGTTTCCCTGTAGACGTCGATCGGCTGAGGCATTTCGGTGATATCGGGATTGTCGATCTGGCCGGTCTTCACGCGCGGCACGCCGACGCCGTTGATGAACAGCTGGCCATCCTTCATCTGGATCTTGTCACCAGGCAAGCCGACAACGCGCTTGATGTAATCGACGGACGGATCCGGCGGGAACTTGAACACCACCACATCGCCGCGCTTGGGCTCGGAGCCCCAAATACGGCCCGAGAAGAGATCGGGGCCGAAAGGCAACGAATAGCGCGAATAGCCGTAGGACCATTTGGTGACGAACAGATAGTCGCCTTCCAGAAGCGTCGGCCGCATTGATCCCGACGGGATCGAAAAGGGCTGAAACAAGAGCGTGCGGATGACGAGCGCGAGCAAGAGCGCCTGGACGATGACGCTGACGGTTTCGCCAAGCCCGCCGGATTTCTTCTGGGATTTTTCAGCCACGCTCATGTCGTCCTCGATTGTGCGTTGGATGTATAGAGTCTCGGCGCGCGCTGGGCAACGTCAATGCCGGACGTCAGATGCAATCAATGTGGCGCTTCTTCGACGGGCAACGCCTCGATGATCACAAAGGCTTGAGCGAGCGGGAAATCATCCGTGATGGTGAGGTGGATCGCTGCCCGATGGCCTCGGGGCAGTATCTTTTGCAGCCGCGCCAGCGCTCCGCCCGTCAGCGCCATCGTCGGCGCGCCGCTGGGCAGGTTGACGACGCCCATGTCGCGCCAGAAGACGCCTTGCGCCAGACCGGTACCCAGCGCCTTGGCGCAAGCCTCCTTGGCGGCGAAGCGCTTGGCGTAGGAGGCGGCGCGGGCGCCGCGGCTCTCCGAACGCGCCTGTTCGACCTCGGTGTAGATTCTCTGGACGAAGCGTTGACCATGACGCTCCAGCGATTTCTCGATGCGCCTGATATCGATCAGATCGCTGCCGATGCCGATGATCATCGGGCGGCTGAACCGATGCCTGCCCCGGGATGGGCCGACTGCTCACGGCGGCTTGCGCGCTCTGCCAGCCGCTTGCGCCTTTGCTCGCGGAAGACATTCATGCCCCAGCGCGTGATACCGTAGAACAGGAGGCCGAACACCAGCCCGAGCGGTACCGCGCCGATCAGCATGGGCTCCAGAACGGGATGCCACAGTTTCGCGAAGGAAAGCTTGTGCATCATCTCGCCCAGATGAGCCGGTGGGCCATGCGCCGGAAGACGATCGTGCAGGATTAGCTTGCCGGTTTCCCAGGAAGCGCCCCAAAGAATGGGAAAAGTCAGCGGATTGCCAAAGAAGACAGCGCCGAGCGCCGCCGCCACCAGATTGCCGGCGATAACCCAACACAGAACGGCGGCAATGATGAAATGGAAGCCCACGGGAAAGAACGAGGCGAAGACACCAGCCGCCACCCCGGCGGCCACCGCATGCGGCGTGGCCTTCAGGCGCAGGATGCGCTTGGAAAAATATTGCAGCGAGCGCGAGAACGAACGGCGCGGCCACAGATAGGTGCGCACCCGCTCCAGGAGACCATCAGGCTTGCGGCGACGAAAAAGCACTCTCTTCCTATTCCCGATACTTTACAGCTTACATGCCAGCTGTCTCCAGCCGGGCTTCAACCGCCACATCTTGCGCTTTGCGGCCACTGAAAGGCAATCGCAACCTTGATATAGCGATACGTAACCCCGACAACAACCGAAGGCCGCCTGCACGGCGGCCGCACCGCCATAATTCTTGGTAAGGTTCACGCTTCCAACCGGACAATCACGGCGAATTTGAGAAGTGCCTTCGGCTTTTGCCGCAGTCGAATGCCTGAGATACTACCGCAGGTATCGGCTGACCTCGACAAGATTGCCATCCGGGTCGCGAAAATAGACGGACATCATCGGCCCCCGTGCCCCGATGCGTTCGACCGGTCCCAATTCGAGCACAACGCCATTGGCTTCGAGACGGGCAAGGATTTCGTCGAGCGGCTGTTCGGTGATCAGACAGAAATCGCCTGAGCCCGGCGTCGGCGACTTCGCCTTGGGCTCGAAAGTGCGGCTGATCTCATGGACATTGATCTTCTGGCCGCCAAAAGCCAGCGCCGTCGGCCGCCCCGGCGCATCGATGCGCCCAAAGCCCAGCACGCGCTGGTAAAAGGCGCAGGTCGCCTCGAGCGAGGCCACCGTCAACACGAAATGATCGATGCCAACGATCATTTCGACCTCCTCTTCAGATATTGCGGCTGCCGGGCTTGACCGCGGGTATCGCGGCAAGCTCCGGCGGCAGCCGGTCCGGCGGATAGGCCGGAACCTCGTATTCGGCGAGTGCGATCAGCGGCACGCCGACATGGGTCTTCCCGGCCGAACGGTCGATGATGCAGGCCGCGGCCACCACCTCGGCGCCAAGGTCGCGCAGGCACTCGATGGTTTCGCGGATCGACAGGCCGGTGGTGACGATGTCCTCGACGATAACGACGCGCGCGCCCCGAGCGATCTCGAAACGGCGTAGGCGGAACTCGCCCCCTTCCCGCTCGACCCAGATCGCCGGCACGCCGAGATGACGCGAGGTCTCGTAGGCCGGGATCAGGCCGCCGATCGCCGGGCCGACGACATAGTCTATCTTGCCCGGCACCGCGGCGCGGATCTTCTCGGCCAGCGCGTTGCACAACCGTTCGGTCTTGTCGGCATGCATGAACACTCGCGCCTTCTGCAGGAAGACCGGGCTGCGCAGGCCCGACGTCAGGATGAAATGCCCCTCCAGAACAGCGCCAGCCTCGCGGAAAATGCCCAGCACTTCATCGGTGTCCATCAGGTCCCCCAGCAGCTATTGTTTTAACCGTTCAC
Organism: Mesorhizobium loti; assembly: GCF_013170705.1. Taxonomy (NCBI): domain Bacteria; kingdom Pseudomonadati; phylum Pseudomonadota; class Alphaproteobacteria; order Hyphomicrobiales; family Phyllobacteriaceae; genus Mesorhizobium; species Mesorhizobium loti. The sequence continues at coordinate 5,454,715 of NZ_CP033334.1, forward strand.
GCGCCGTGCATCGCTGACGCTGGAATTGTCCTTGAGCTGCGACAGCAGCCGGTTGAGATGCTTCAGATCCCAGACTTCGAGATCGATCAGCATTTCGGTGAAGTCGGGCGCGGTGCGCACCATCGACAGCGTATGAATGTTGGCGTCGTTGGACGCGACGACCTGGGCTATGTCGGCGAGCGATCCCGGTGCATTGATGGCGGTGACCGAGACACGCGCGGGGAACCGTTCCTTGGTGCGCTCGTCTATGTCCCAGCGCACGTCGATCCAACGCTCGGGCTGGTCGTCGAAGGCCTGCAGGGCCGGCGACTGGATCGGATAGATGGTGATGCCGGTGCCCGGCTGGACGATGCCGACGATGCGGTCGCCGGGCACGGCACCCTCCGGCGCAAAGCGCACCGGCAGGTCGCCGCGCACGCCTCGGATCGGCACGGCGCCGTCGCGTGGCTGGTCCTTGTCCTTGCGCGCCGCGCGGCCGGGAATCTGGAACAGCATGCCGGCGGCGTTGCGGATCTTCGACCAACCTTCCTCGCGCTGCTTGGGGGCCGCGGGCGTGACGCGCTCGTCCTTGTAGTCGGGGAAGACCGCCTTCATGACGTCGGTGGAGGCCAATTCGCCACGGCCGACGGAGGCCAGCACGTCCTCGATGTCCTTGCGCGCCAGCCGGTGCAGAACCGGCTTCAGGCTTTCCTTGGTGAAATTCTTGCCGGCCCGCTCGAAGGCGCGCTCCAGAATGCGCGCGCCGAGGCCCGAATACTGTTTGCGGATGGCGTTCTTGGTGGCACGACGAATGGCGGCGCGCGCCTTGCCGGTGACGACGACCGATTCCCACGCGGCCGGCGGCACCTGCGCCTTGGAGCGGATGATCTCGACCTCGTCGCCGTTCTTCAGCTCCGTCATCAGCGGCATGATGCGGCCATTGACCTTGGCACCGACGCAGGTGTCACCGACATCGGTATGCACGGCGTAGGCGAAGTCGATAGGTGTAGCGCCACGCGGCAAGGCGATCAGCATACCCTTCGGCGTGAAGCAGAACACCTGATCCTGGAACAGCTCCAGCTTCGTGTTTTCGAGAAAGTCCTCGGGATTGTCGCCCTCGGCGAGTTGCTCGATGGTGCGCCGCAGCCAGGCATAGGCATTGGTCTCCTTCGAGATCGCGTGGCCGGCGCCGTTCGTCTTGCCGCCGGTGTCCTTGTAGATCGAATGGGCCGCGACGCCGTATTCGGCAATCTTGTTCATCTCGCGGGTGCGGATCTGCAATTCGACGCGCTGGCGCGACGGCCCGACGATGGTGGTGTGGATCGAACGGTAGTCGTTCTGCTTCGGCGTCGAGATGTAATCCTTGAAGCGCCCCGGCACCATCGACCATGTGGTGTGGATGGCGCCAAGCGCCCGGTAACAGTCCTCGACCGTATCCACGACGACGCGGAAGCCGAAAATATCGGACAGTTGCTCGAAGGACAGCGCCTTGGCCTCCATCTTGCGGAACACCGACCAAGGCTTCTTCTGTCGGCTCTTCACGCTGGCGTTGATGGCATGCTTTTCAAACAGCGCCGACAGCGCCTTTTCAATGTCGGTCAGCACGCCCTTGTTGCGCTCGAAGATCTCGGCAAGCCGTGCGGTGACGGCGCGGTAGGCTTCCGGATTGATGAAGCGGAAGGCGATCTCCTCCAGCTCTTCGCGCATGCCTTGCATGCCCATGCGCCCGGCCAGCGGCGCGTAAATGTCCATCGTCTCCTCGGCGATGCGCAGGCGTTTGGCCTCGGGCATATGGTCGAGGGTGCGCATGTTGTGCAGCCGGTCGGCAAGCTTGACCAGCAGCACGCGGACATCTTCCGAAATCGCCAGCAGAAGCTTGCGCAGGTTTTCCGCCTGTTCCGCCTTCTTCGACACGAGATCAAGCTTCTTGAGCTTGGTCAGGCCCTCGACCAGCTTGCCCATTTCGGGACCGAACAGATCGTCGATCTCGGCCCGCGTCGCCGTGGTATCCTCGATGGTGTCGTGCAGCAGGGCAACGGCGATCGTCGCCTCGTCCATGTGCATTTCAGTGAGAATGGCGGCGACTTCGAGCGGATGCGAGAAATAAGGGTCGCCGGAAGCGCGCTTCTGGTGGCCATGCTTCTGCATGGCATAGACGTAGGCCTTGTTGAGCAATGCCTCGTTGACGTCAGGCTTGTAGCGCTGGACGCGCTCGACAAGCTCATACTGACGCATCATGGGCGGAATCTCTCGGCGATGACATGAATCATGCGCCGCACTGCTGTACGGCGCATGTCATAGATAGCCACGAAACTGCCGAGACGGAAGTGCCGGAAGCGTGTTCCGCGCAGGTCCAGAAAACTCTCTCAGTAATCGTCACTCTTCTCAGGCGGCACAAGGCCTTCGATGCCGGCCAACAGATCTTCCTCGGTCATGCGATCGAAGGTGATGTTGTCCTCGGCATCGTCGGTTTCGGCGGCCGCGACGGCACCACCGGTCTGATCGGCGATCACCTCGCCATCGGCTTCGGGCTCGTCGACCTCGACATGCTTCTGCAGCGAGTGGATCAGGTCTTCCTTGAGATCGTCGGGCGACAGCGTCTCGTCGGCGATCTCGCGCAAGGCGATGACGGGGTTCTTGTCGTTGTCGCGAGGAACGGTGATCTGCGCGCCCTGGCTGATCTGGCGAGCACGGTGGCCGGCCAAAAGCACCAGCTCGAAGCGGTTGTCGACCTTGTCGATGCAATCTTCAACGGTTACGCGGGCCATGGACTGCCCCTTTCATGCCTGGATTTAATGGAAAACAGGCGCGGTCCATAACCCGAACGTCGCCAAAATACAAGCATCATGGCATTGGCGGGAGCATTGGGCACCCAATCCCCTGTTCAGACACCGGATTTGGCAAAACCGGACCGCGCCCTCAGTTCAGCGCAGCGATCACAATTGCTTGCACTGCCCCATCACGCCTTGGATTGCCCCCAAACTGGCGTTATCTCGGATGGCCAGGGTCAGCCGGTTTATTATGAGCCTGACCAATAGTCGCTACCGCATTTCGTTTAGACGACCGCATTTTCGAAAAAGGACTATTTTCCATGTTCGACCCTCGTGAAAAAATCGCCCTGTTCATCGACGGTGCCAATCTCTACGCCACGTCGCGGGCGCTCGGCTTCGACATCGACTATCGCAAGCTGCTGTCCAGCTTCCAGAAGCGCGGCTATCTCCTGCGCGCCTATTATTACACGGCGCTGGTCGAGGATCAGGAATACTCCTCGATCCGCCCGCTGATAGACTGGCTCGACTATAACGGCTTCAAGGTGGTGACGAAGCCAGCCAAGGAATTCACCGACTCGACCGGCCGCCGCAAGATCAAAGGCAATATGGACATCGAGCTCACCGTCGATGCGCTGGAACTCGCCGACGTCGTCGATCACTATGTCATCTTTTCGGGCGATGGCGACTTCCGCACGCTCGTCGAGGCGCTGCAGCGGCGCGGCCGCAAGGTATCGATCGTCTCGACCATGGCCTCCCAGCCGCCGATGATCTCGGACGATCTGCGCCGCCAGGCGGACCACTTCATCGACCTGACGACGCTGAAGAACGAAGTCGGCCGCGATCCCTCCGAACGGCCGGTGCGCCGGCCCGAACCGGCTGAAGTCGAAGAGGACGACTACTGAGGTCGGTCGCCTTGATCGCCCTCTCCCGTGCCGAACCCGATCGCGACTGCCCGCTCTGCCCGCGGCTGCATGACTTCATTGCCGAATGGCGGCAGCGCGAGCCGTCATGGTTCAACGCACCGGTGCCAACCTTCCTGCCACTGGGCGGCGAGGACACTGTCCAGCTACTGATCGTCGGGCTGGCGCCCGGCCTGCGCGGCGCCAACCGCACCGGACGCCCCTTCACCGGCGACTATGCCGGCGACCTGCTCTACTCGATGCTGATCGCGCACGGTTTTGCACGCGGTGAATTCAAGGCACGGCCCGATGACGGGCTCGAGCTTGTCGGCACCGCCATCACCAATGCGGTGCGCTGCGTGCCGCCGGAGAACAAGCCGGTCGGTGCCGAGATTTCGACGTGCAGAACATTCCTGGTGCCGACCATCGCCCGCTTTCCGAACCTGCGCGCCGTTCTGGCGCTGGGATCGATCGCGCACCAGTCGACCGTGCGCGCGCTGGGCGAGCGCGTCGCCGCCTATCCGTTTAGACATGGCGGGCAGATGGAGGCCGGCGGTATCACGCTGTTTTCGAGCTATCATTGCTCGCGCTACAACACCAATACCGGCGTTTTGACGGAAGCCATGTTCGTCAATGTATTCAGCCAGATCGCGACGTTCCTGCGGAAATGACGGCGTGCTGTTCTTGACGCGATTCCAAAGGGGAAAGCGCTACGCGCCTTTCCCGGAATTGCTCTAAAACCCCTCCAGCACGATCTTGCCCTTGGCGGTGCCGGTCTCGATCAGCGCATGGGCGCGCTTCAGATTGGCGGCGTTGATACGGCCGAATGTTTCGCCCAGCGTGGTGCGGATGGTGCCGGCGTCAACAAAGCGTGACAGTTCGTTGAGATGCTCGCCTTGCGCGGCCATGTCCGGCGTCTCGAACAGCGAGCGCGTGAACATCAGCTCCCAATGGACAGAAACGCTCTTGCGCTTGAACGGATTGATATCGAGCGTCTGGGGATCGTCGATCAAGCCGAACCGGCCCTGCGGAGCGATCAATTCGGCAATCTCGGCCAGGTGCCGGTCGGTGTTGGTTGTCGAGAACACAAAGGCTGGTGCGCCGATGCCCAGCGCGGCGACTTCGGCGGCCAGCGGCCTGGAATGATCGACGACATGATGGGCACCAAGCCCGAGCACCCATTCGCGTGTCTCGGGCCTCGATGCGGTGGCGATCACCGTCAGATCGGTCATTTGGCGCGCAAGCTGCACCGCGATCGAGCCGACGCCGCCAGCGCCGCCGATGATGACGATGGCATTCGCGGCGCCCATGACAGGCTTCTTCACGTCAAGACGGTCGAACAGCGCCTCGAAGGCAGTGATGGCCGTCAGCGGCAGCGCGGCAGCCTGCGCATAGTCGAGCGAGCCAGGCTTGCGACCGACAAGGCGCTCATCGACAAGGTGGAATTCGGCATTGGTGCCTTGCGGCGCGAGCGCACCGGAATAGAAGACGTCGTCACCGAGCTTGAACAGGCTGGTGTCCGGACCCGTTGCAGCGACCCGACCGGCGGCATCCCAACCAAGCACCCGCCAGGTTCCTGCTTCGGGCCTGGCACTTCGGCGTATCTTGGTGTCGACCGGATTGACGGAGATCGCCTTCACCTCGACCAGCAGTTGACGGCCTTTCGGCTCCGGCTTGGGCAAGTCGATATCGACGAGGGAGGCCTCATCGGTGATGGGAGCTGGGATCTGATAGCCGACGGCGCGCATTTTTGTCTCCGCGATTGCTGTTGAGCTTTGTCTGGGGCAGAGATGCGGACTATGCGCGCCAAGCGCAAGAATGCACATATAAAGCACATAGTGTCGAAAAGGATACCGTCATGCCGCGCATTCGCCATGAGCGATTCGATTGCAGCCCCGGCTGCGCCGTGGAGGGAACGCTCCGCTACATCGACGGAAAGTGGAAGGGCGTCGTGCTCTACCATCTGTTCGAGGGCACGCTGCGCTTCAACGAGATACGCCGGCGCATTCCCAACTGCACGCAGCGCATGCTGACCAACCAGCTGCGCGAACTGGAAGCCGATGGGCTGATTGCCCGCAAGATCTATCCGGAAGTGCCGCCGAAGGTGGAGTACAGCCTGACCCCGCGCGGCAGAAGCCTGGAGCCGGTCATAACGGCCCTGAAAGTTTGGGGCGATGCGAATGTGACGCTGGCGCCGGAGGTTTCCCAGGCCGCCGCGGCTTGAAGCGGCCGCTGCTCAGCAATGGCAAGACGTGCAACCAAGGTAGTTTGGCGATGCCAGCGGCGCGCCGGATCGTCATTATTTGCAACGGCATAGCCCGGCTTGTGAAGAAACCGATTCGGACCCGCAATCCCGATCGCTTCGGCCGGAAGGCCTCAATGCGCCGATGCAAGCAGCGCCGCCAATTTCTCCGACCCGCCCTGCAAAACGTTCAGGTCGACGTCACCCTGGATGCCATCCACGCGTCCCCTGTTGTGATACTGCCAATAGATCCAGTCGTGGCGGTCCGGTTCCATCAGCAGTGAGCGAAGCCACAGCGGGCGCGCGGCGATCTGCCCGGCATAGGCAGCCTCGGCCTCATCGGTCAGATAGACGATCGCCGTCTTGCCGAACGCCGTCTCGACAGGTCCGAGGAAAGCCTGGAGCTCGGCATTCAATTGTTCGGGCGATGGACGCTGCGGACAGTTGCCGCCGAACTCGATATCGACGACCGGAGGCAGCAAGGGCTGATCCCGCGGCACGACCGAGATGAAATTCTTCGCCTGGTCGGCGCCGGGCCGGCAGAAGGTGAAGAAATGATAGGCGCCGACGGCGAGCCCCGCCGCGCGAGCCTCACGCAGATTGGTGGCAAAGGCACGATCGACGTGATCGCCACCCTCGGTCGCCTTGATGATGGCGAAGGCGACATCGTCGGCTGCAACGCGCCGCCAGTCGATTTCGCCCTGATGGTGGGAAACGTCGATGCCTCTGACCGGATATTTTACACGGTCCGGGGAGTATGTGTGGAAGTAGACGAAGCCACCGGCGGCGACGAGCGCTGCAAAGACCAGGCTGACCGACCCCCAGAGGATTATCCGGTTCTTCAAGACGACCCTCTTCCGGGTATTTTCTAGCTCCGTGTGTTCGAAACTTGAAAGCCAAACGGCTGGCTTTTCCAGGGCTACCGCCCGGTGTCTCTCACCCACGCTCCTTCAAGAGCCGGCCCTTCTCGCGCGACCAGTCGCGCTGCTTTTCGGTTTCACGCTTGTCGTGCAGTTTCTTGCCACGGCCGACGGCGAGCAGCAGCTTGGCGCGGCCCTGGTCGTTGAAATAGATCTTTAGCGGCACCAGGGTCATCCCTTCGCGGTCGACGCTCTGCGACAGCTTGGCCATCTCGCGCTTGTTGAGCAGGAGTTTGCGGCGCCTCCGGGGCTCGTGATTGAAGCGATTGGCCTGCAGATATTCCGGCAGATAGGAATTGATCAGCCAGATCTCGCCGCCTTCGACCGAAGCGTAGCTGTCCTGGATGTTGGCCTGGCCCTGGCGCAGCGACTTGACCTCGGTGCCTGTCAGCACCAAGCCGGCCTCGATCGTGTCGAGCACCTCATAGGAAAACCGTGCCTTGCGGTTCTCCGCAACGGTCTTGTTGTTGGGATCGGCTTTTCTGACTTGATTCATGATGTGGAGAGGTGGCGCCTCATCCTCAATTAATCAAGCCGGCGTGCTTCATGGCCGCATCGATCTTTGCCGCGGTCGACTCCTCGACCGTGACCAGCGGCGAACGCAGCACGTTCTCGACCTTGCCGAGCTTCGACAGCGCGTATTTGGCGCCGGACACGCCGGGTTCGAGAAAGATCGCCTTGTGCAGCGGCAAGAGGCGATCCTGCAACTCAAGCGCTTTTGCACTGTCGCCGGACAGCGTCGCTTCCTGGAATTCGGCGCACAGCCGCGGCGCGACATTCGACGTCACCGAGATGCAGCCGACACCGCCATGGGCGTTGAAGCCGAGCGCCGAAGCATCCTCGCCGGACAGCTGGATGAAATCCTTGCCGCAGGTCATGCGCTGCTCGGACACACGCTCAACCTTGCCGGTCGCATCCTTGACGCCGACGATGTTCTTGAAGTCGTGCGCCAGCCGGCCCATCGTCTCCGGCATCATGTCGATCACCGAGCGCGGCGGTATGTTGTAGATGATGATCGGCAGCTTCGTCGCCCTGGCGACGGCGGCGAAGTGCTCGTAGAGGCCGCGCTGTGTCGGCCTGTTGTAATAGGGCGTGACGACCAGGGCGGCGTCGGCACCGGCTTTCTCGGCATATTGCACGAGCCCGACTGCTTCCGCGGTGTTGTTGGAACCGGCGCCGGCGACGACCGGAGCACGGCCCCTGGCCACCTCGATGCAGACCTTGACGACATGGCGATGCTCATCATGCGACAGGGTCGGCGACTCGCCGGTCGTGCCGACGGGAACCAGGCCTGTCGTGCCTTCCGCGAGTTGCCATTCGACAAATGCGCGAAAGGCTTTCTCGTCGAAACGCCCGCTCTTTTCGAACGGTGTCACGAGCGCAGTAAGCGAGCCTCTCAGCATGTCGTCCAACTCCTTGGGACTTCTTGGGTTTTATCAGTCGGTTTGTCGTGCGCCTTCTAGCCGAAAGCGAAGCCGCGCACCATAGTCTCGACATGGTTGCGCGGCAAGCATTGCCATGGTGCCAGCAAGCGCAATTCGAACGGCCTCGATAACTCTTTGTTTACGGGCCCTTCACGACCTAAGTTTAGGCTTCGAGGCTTCTTCGCCTTCTGGTAAAATGCTGGATTAGGAAAGACACGAGATCATGCCGGCCAGTCGGCCCCACCTCTTCGCGCTGCTTGGCGCCATCGCCGCGCTGATGCCCGGTGTGGCGATCAGCGGCAGCGTGGATGTGCAGGTCACCTCGGCAATCCCGATGCCCAGCCCGCAGGACGGGGCGCAGCAGGCGCCCTCACCCGGCGTCGCCATGTTGAAGAGCGGATTGGACGCACTGGCGGCCGGCGATATTCCAGGCGCCCGCGCTGTGCGCGACGCGCTTCCGGCTCAATCGCTCGACCTGCATATTCTGGCTTGGGCGATCGCCCTTTACGGCGGCGACAAGGTTCCGAGCGGCGATATCGCCGCGGCCGCGAGGATGCTGCCCAACTGGCCGGGCACCGTCGCCTTGCGCAAGAACAGCGAGCGCGCGCTCTATCGGGAGAACCCCGCCCCCGGGATCGTCATTGCGGCATTCAATGGCAGCCAGCCGCAAACGTTCGAAGGCGTCATGGTTCTCGCTCGCGCCTATGTGGCGGAGGGCAACGCCAAGGCGGCACGCTCGGTGCTGTCGCCGTTCTGGCGCACCGCGATTCTGGAAGCCAAGGACGAGACGGCGTTGATCAAGGAGTTCGGCGGTCTGATCCCCGCCGCCGACCACCGTTTTCGCATGGATCGTATGTTCTATGCCGATCGGGTGAACTCCGCCCTGCGGGTTGCCGGCCTGGCCGGCGCCCAGCAGTTCGCCGATGCCTGGGCCGCGGCCGACAGAGGTGACAAGAACGCGCTGAAACTGCTGAAGGCAGTGCCGGCATCGCAGCGGTCGGCCGGCTATTTCTTCGCGCAGGCCGAATATCTTCGCAAGCAGGAAGATTTTGCCGGCGCCGCCGCCATTGTGATGAAGGCGCCGACGGACCGCGAGGCTTTGGTCGATCCGGACGCCTGGTGGGTCGAACGCCGGGTGCTGTCGCGCGAACTGGTCGACCAGGGCGACATGAAGACGGCTTATCGGATCGTCGCCACGCATGCCGCCGAAAGCGCGGCCAATGCGGCCGAGGCCGAGTTCCACGCCGGCTGGTATGCGCTGCGCGGCCTCAACGACCCCAAGCTTGCCGCCACGCATTTTTCGCGCATCGCCGAACTGGCGCAGGGGCCGATGACATTGTCGCGCGCCTATTACTGGCTCGGTCGTGCGGCGGAAGTCGGCGGGCCGGGCAATGCCAGGGACTATTTTGGGCGTGCGGCTGCCTATGGCACGACCTTTTACGGCCAGCTTGCCGCCGAACGCGTCGGCCGCCAGGCACTCAATATCGTCTATCCCCAGCCAAGCGCTGCCGACCGGCAGAACTTTGCCGACCGCGAGGCCGTCAGCGCCATCAAACGCCTGCAGGAGGCAGGCTACGACCGCTATGCCGAAACGCTTTATCGCGACCTTGCCGGGCAATTGACCAGCCCGGGCGAATTGGCGCTGCTCGCGGTCCTCGCCGAGAAGCAGCGCAACCATTTCATGGCGCTGAAAGTCGGCAAGATCGCCGGCGCGCGCGGCATCGATGTCGGCGCGCTGTCGCATCCGCTCGGCGTTATCCCTGATTCGGCCAATATTTCCGGTTCGGGCAAGGCGCTGGCCTATGCGGTCGCCCGCCAGGAAAGCGAATTCAACATCGGCGCCGTATCAAGTGCCGGCGCGCGTGGGCTGCTGCAGCTAATGCCGGGGACGGCCAAGCAATTGGCGAAGAAGGCCGGATTGCAGTTTTCGCAGGTCCGGCTGACCACCGACGCCGGCTACAATGCGACACTCGGTTCAGCCTTCCTTGGCGAACAGCTCGACCGCTTCAACGGCTCCTATGTGCTCACCTTCGCCGGCTACAATGCCGGCCCCAACCGGGCCAGCCAGTGGGTGGCGAAATACGGCGACCCGCGTGGCAAGGACATCGATGCGGTGGTGGACTGGATCGAGCGGATTCCCTACACGGAAACAAGAAGTTACGTACAGCGCGTGATGGAGAATTACGAAGTCTACAAGATGCGTATTTCCGGCAAATACGACATCGTCGGAGATCTGGTGAACGGACGCAGTTGAGGCTTCCCCTCTTCCCGTGAGAAAGAAGGCAATGAGCGTCTTTCATTTGACCAGCGCTGCCCTCGCCTGTAGCTGTCTTTGGTCTATCCAGCCAGGGCAGCATTTTAAATGTCGAGCGACAAAGGCTTCACCGACTTCTTTTATGCGGCGCCGGACGGGTTGAAGCTTCACGCCCGCGTCTACGGCAAGGCCAGTACCAGCGACTGGCCGGTAGTCTGCCTGCCCGGCCTGACCCGCAATGCTCGCGACTTTCATTATCTTGCGCTCTATCTGTCGCAGCGCGCCGGCACTGCACGCCAGGTCGTGGCTTTCGATTATCGAGGGCGAGCGATGTCGGCCTACGATCCCGACATCGCCCACTATAATGTCGGTGTCGAAGCCGGCGATGTCCTGGCCGGGCTCGCGGCACTTGGCATTGACCACGCAGCTTTCATCGGCACTTCGCGCGGCGGCCTGATCATCCATGTGCTCGGGGCATTGAAGCCGGCGGTGCTGAAAGCCATTGTGCTCAATGACATCGGACCTGTGATCGAAGCCGGAGGCTTTGCCAACATCCGATCCTATCTTGAGCGCTCGCCGAAGCCGAAGACATTTGATGAAGCCGTGGACGCGCAGCGGCGCACGCATGGCGGCGACTTTCCGGCCCTTACCCATGCGGACTGGGCTCGGATGGTGGGTGCGCTCTACCGCAACACGGATGGCGGACTGGTGCCCGATTTCGATCCGGCGTTGATCGACACTCTGGCCGGAATCGATTTCAGCAAGCCGTTGCCGGATCTGTGGCCGCAATTCGATGCGCTGGTCGCCGTGCCATTGCTTGCCATCCGCGGCGGCAATTCCAAACTGCTCTCCACCGCAACGCTCGAGGACATGCAAAAACGCCATCCCGGCATGGAGACGATCACCGTCGAGGGTCAGGGGCACGCACCATTCCTCGAAACCAGCAGTCTGCCTGGCGATATAGCGGCCTTTCTTGATCGGGCTGAACGCCAAGACTGAATAAAGTAACCCCAAGACCAGATCTAGCCCTGGGGTCACAGCAACAGTATAGCCGCGCCTGTTGGAATTATTTGGCCTTTGAGCTTTTCCGCAAGGCTTTTGCCGGCTTCGCCGCACCCGCCTCGCTTGTTTTGCCCGGCTTAGGCGCCGAAGGCGCTGTCAGCGGGGAAGAGAAGGCCGAGCTTTCATTACCGCGCGACGCATCCTCGCTTCGCGGCGTTTCCAGCACGACGACACAGCCGTCGAGATCGTTGGTGGCCAGATGCGCGTAGCGCATGGTCATCGAAAGAGTCTGGTGGCCAAGCCACATCTGCACGCGCCTGATGTCGATGCCGCCCTGGACAAGGCGCGAGGCGCAGGTGTGACGCAAGATGTGCGGCACGACCTGGTCGTCGGCGCCAAGACCGACTTCGGCCTTCGCGTCATTCCAGATGGCACGGAACTGTGCCTGGCTGAGCTTGGTGAACGGGCCCTTGGGCCGGCGCCCTTCGGCCGGAGGCAGCCTGATGACCTCCTTGACACGCTCGGTCATCGGAATGGTACGGCTGCGGCCGGATTTGGTGATCCAGAAACTGACGCGATGTTCCTGGATGTCGTTCCAGATCAGCCCGAGCGCTTCGCCGAGACGGCATCCGGTGTCGACCAGGAAGACGGAAAGCCTGTAGGCATCCTCACTGCGGCTTCTGATGGCGGCGAACAGCCTTGCCTCTTCGTCCCTCTCAAGGAACCGAATCCGTCCCGCCCGCTCTTTCTGGCGGCGGAACTCGGGCAGGCTGTGGATATCTCCCATCTTGTAGGCCTTGCGCAGCAGTTTGCTGAGAGCAGCCATCTTTCGATTGATGGTTGCGTTGCTGTTGCCGCGCTGGCGCAAGGTGCCGATAAGGTTATCAAGGGTACTCTGGTCAAAGGCGCTGAAACGCTCCCCAAGGAGAATTTCATCTATTTCGCCGATGAATGAGCTGACATTGTATTTATGCCGCCCGTCATCCCACAGTATGTCCCGATAGGCTGAAAAAAGCTCTCCGACTCGGTACGACTTTACTTCTCTTATCTTGTTATAGGTGTACTTGATCTTCGAATTCTGAGAAGAAAACATCGAAAACGGATCTGAGGGGCTAGCCTCCTGGATCGCTTCGTTGGTCATAATTCGTCGCACCCCCGAGTGGATGGATCAGCCCTATCCGCTTGGAAGCGTCCTTTCAAGAGTTTTAATCACGCGGTTGTGATCTCATCCGCCCATTGGCGAATCCCACGAAATCACTCTGCGGATTTGTTCAGCTACCGATTCCCCCTCTTCCTTCGTTTGCGTTGACCCAGTCACGAAACAAAAACAGCCCGGGCGTTTGTGCGCCCGGGCTGGATTTCACTTGTAGAGCACCAGCCCTTAGAAGGAGCGCTGGAAGCGGAGGATACCGCCGATGTTGCTCTTCTTCTCGGCGTGGGTCCAGTTCGACACGGTGTCGTTACCGACGTTGAGGTAGTCAACTTCGGCCGTGACCGTGAAGCCGGGAACCACGTCGTAGGCGATGTTCGCAGCGACGCCGAGGTTCTTGCCCTCGTCATACGACACCTGGGCGTTGAACGAGGTCTTCTCGTTGAACTTGTACGAGCCACCGCCCCAAACTGCCCAGTTGCCGCTCCACTGCTTGTACATGCCGCGACCGCCAGCCGGGAGGAAATAGCTTCCATCCGTGTAGTTGCTGTCCGAGCCGTAGCCGCCCATCAAGAACAGCGACAGTGCGCTGGAGACGTTGACGTCCAAGCGAACCTTGCCCGCGACTTCTTCATAGTTGCTGTCATAAGCAACGACGCCGGTGATGGCGCCCCAGCCCTGCGTCCACTTTACGCCACCGACGACATGCGGAACGTAGCTGTCGATCGTATAAGCTCCGTAACCTTCTTCGAGTGAGACGACAGCCGAGAAGCCGTTGCCAGCGTCGAAGTAGTACTGCACGACGTTGGTGTCGAAACCACCGTAAGGCACCAGTGTATCCTGGATGACGTTGCCGGCGTAGCCGATGAACGTATCGAAGGCCGACTCGTCCTTACCGACGCGAAGACCACCGAGCTGGATCCAGGCAAAGTTCAGCGAGACGGAACCGCCGGCGCCAGCGCCAGCAACGTACCTATCGTTTACGAGGTCATAGGAAGCACGGCCGCTGTCGCGTGAGTTGCCGAAGTTGAAGCGGGTCTCGGTGTAGGTCTTCAAAGTACCGAGTTCGGTTTCCTGGCCGGTCCAGGTCTTCAGCGCGAAGCGGGCGTTCTTCTTCCAGGTGCCCTGGTCTTTGCCGCTCTTAACGTCGGTAGCACGAGCGCCATCGAACGAGCCGATATCGCCAGCGCCGATGTCGTAACGGACATAGCCGCCGATGCGCAGGCAGGTCTCGGTGCCCGGGATGTAGAAGTAGCCAGCGCCGTAGACGTCGCAGATCTTGACGTATTCAGCGGGTTCCGGCTCGGCGACGACGACGGCGTCGGCGGCGCGCGCACCGGAAACTGCGATCAGGGCCGCAGCGGAGCCGAGGAGAAGGCTCTTAATGTTCATTTTCTGACCTCCAGTCAAAAGTTAAAAAACGGGTCTGGGTATTCTTTGCTGAAGGACAGCGTTCCCTGCCCCATCCCCACTACCGAAAAAGATGCGCACCGCGCCGCTTCCTCGAAACCGACATTACCCATGAGCCGGCGGCGTTCAACAACGATCGTACAAGCGAAAGGACTGTTCGGCTGCTATCCCCCGGCGTTGTTGCACAAATGACACGATTTGGCCTCACTCAGAAACCTCTTGTTAACCATCAGGCCTGCCGTATCAGCTCATTTCGCGCTGAATCCGGCAATCGGCCGACGGAATCATGGCAGGGCCGCGAGTCACCAGCCAGGGAGTTGCCGCAAAACGGCCGTACCAGGTAAACCCGCCGTTCCGGCCCGCTGTTATTTTTCCATATAATGGCGCGGGCTTGTTGATTGTGCCGGCGCTTTTCTTTATCCACCGGCGCAACGGAGAGGTGGCCGAGTGGTCGAAGGCGCTCCCCTGCTAAGGGAGTAGAGGTCAAAAGCTTCTCGTGGGTTCGAATCCCATCCTCTCCGCCACCCTACGCCCTTTGGGCTTCGGGTGGCAGGCCACCCCAGCGCGCGAAGGGCGTAGGGTGTAGCCCGAAGCTACGGAGTAGCGTAGGGGGACTATGTGGTACGTTTATTTCCCGCAGCTCCATGACGGTGACGTCTATGTCGGGTCGACAAACGACCTTCGACGCCGGTTCGAATCACATCAATCAGGCTATGTGGCATCGACCAAGGCTCATCTGCCTGTCGCCTTGAAGACGTATATTGCGGTCGAAACCGAGGCCAGTGCACGGCAGTTGGAGCGGTATTTCAAGACCGGATCGGGCAAGGCTTTTGCTAGCAGCGATTCTGGCGAACCGAGCGCCGCTGACGACCAAAGAATGCTATCTGTCTGATATAAAACGAAAAACAGCCATTGAATCTGTTTTTCTCTGACCTCCGCCTTCGATTCTGACTGGAGGTCAGAAAATGAACATTAAGAGCCTTCTCCTCGGCTCCGCTGCGGCCCTGATCGCAGTTTCCGGTGCGCGCGCCGCCGACGCCGTCGTCGTCGCCGAGCCGGAACCCGCTGAATACGTCAAGATCTGCGACGTCTACGGCGCTGGCTACTTCTACATCCCGGGCACCGAGACCTGCCTGCGCATCGGCGGCTACATCCGTTATGATGCCTCCGGCGGCGATATCGGTTCGTTTGATGGTGCTCGCACAAGCGATGTCACGAGCGGCAAGGACCAGGGCACATGGCTGAAGAATGAGCGCTTCACGCTTAAGACCTGGACCGGCCAGGAAACCGAACTCGGCACCTTGAAGACCTACACCGAAATGCGCATGAATTTCGGCAACCATAACGCTGATGCTGGCTATGACGGATTTGGAGTCAACGCTGCCGGCAACAAGGCCTTCGATCTGCACTTCGCATGGGCCCAGCTCGGCGGTCTGCGCGTCGGTCTCGACGAATCGGCCTTCGACACGTTCGTCGGTTATGCCGGCAACGTCATCCAGGATACGCTGGTTCCTTACGGCGGGTTCCAGACAAATGAGATCCAGTACTACTTCGATGCCGGCAACGGTTTCTCGGCAGTCGTCTCGCTGGAAGAAGGTTCGGGTGGTTCCGTTGCTTCCGCTACCAACTACAATGGTTATGGCGTGGGCACGATCGACAGCTATGTTCCGCATGTTGTCGGCGGCGTGAAGTACACGCAGGGCTGGGGCGACATCGTCGGCGTCGTTGCTTATGACAGCAACTACGAAAATGTGTCCGGCAAGGTTCGCCTCGATGTGAACGTGACCAATGAACTGTCCTTGTTCGGAATGGTCGGTTACGGCAGCGACGGCAAACTTGGCGATGTTGGACTCGCTCGCTCCTTCTACAAGCCTTGGGGCGGTCACTGGGCTTTCTGGGCTGGCGGTACTTACAAGTTCACCGACAAGGCGTCCTTCAACGCGCAGGTATCGGGCGATCAGTTCAAGAACTACGGTGTCGCGGCGAACATTGCCTACACGCTCGTTCCGGGCTTCACGGTCACCGGCGAAGTTGATTACCTCCACGACGGCAGGTTCGGTGATTTGGACAACTCCAACTGGACTGGAGCTACCAAGAAGAACAGCGTCGGCGGCCTCATCCGCTTCCAGCGCGACTTCTAAGACCAGATATTTCTAGGAAAGGAGAACCCGGCGGGCAATCGCCGGGTTTTTCGTTTGACATGCAAATCTTGCGCGAGCTTGCCGCCAAGCCGTGGCGACTTATCGCCCTTCCGCGAACAGCTGGCGGCCCTATCTGATTGTCTTGAAGCAGTTCCGACCGAGAACGTCAGGAATCGCGAACTTACCACACCGCACCGCGCAGATTCGGACTCAAGCCAGCCGCGGCGCTCGACTGGAGCACGATCTTAGGACATAGATACCGATTTAGGTCAGGCGATGCTGATACCTCTTTGCTGAAATCGGCTTGATACGATTACGGCACCCAAAAAAGTTCATGCACAGCAGAACCAACGACGCGCCTTCAACGCGTTGCCTCCTGGCGCACTGCCATGCCCTCAAAGCGGCCTTACTGAAGATCAGATGTCCGCCAAATCACCCAAGGCTTCGATCAAGGGGGCGATCTCGCCCTCGTAATTCTTCCAGCGCTTCACGGAAGATTTGTAGATCGGCTGGCGAACCTGCCAGCGGCTGGGCGTGGTGACCGCCCCTTCCCTATCGAAGTAGCGCAGGCATGCGTCATCCCAGGGAAGGCCGAGATAATCGATGAGCCGGCGCGACTGCGCCTCTTGATCCTCTACAAGCGTCTCATAGCGATTTTCAAAGATCCGACCGGGGAAAACCTCGTTCCAGTGACGCATCAAGCGGTCATATTCCCGGTAATAGAGGCCGAGTGCCCGCAGGTCTGAATTGTAACTATGTGCCGAGCTGAAAGGCAGGACAAAGCATGAAACGCAATTGTCGATCGCATCGCGGCGGCAGTGAATGATGCGGGCATTGGGAAAGAGCAGGGTGAGGAGGCCGATCAACTCGAAATTGTGCGGCATTTTATCGATGATTCGCTGCGCGGTCGGAGCGCGCTCCCGCAGATAGGAAAGATGCTCTTCGGCCAACGTCCTGGACAAGCCTTCGGTGACCGTCATGATCGGCTTGTTGAAATCAGAAGCCGAGGGATTCAGACCGATCGCGTTCGCTACCCGCCTCAGTTTGCTAAGCTCTCCGGCGCCATGAACATCGGGATGACTGGCGCATATTTGTTCGGTCAGTGTCGTCCCGGAGCGCGGCATCCCGACCACGAACACAGGTGCTTCGGAAGGGTTCCCATAGCTGGACCTCGCGGCAAACAGATCCGGCGTGAAGGTTTCAATGGTCAGATCCACGAAACGACGATACTGATCAATGTCGAACTTGTAGCCGGCGGCCTGTTTCGCCTTGTTGAAATGGTCGAACGCCTCGGCGTAGCGCTTGAGGTCGTTCAGCACCTTGCCGGCCGCGTAATGCAGATTCTGCACGGCCTCCGATTTAAGTCGCGGACCGTCTAGTTCGCGAAGGATCGATTGAAGTTCCGCAGGCTCTTCGGTAAACTTTCGGCTCTGCACGAGGTCGTAATAAGCCGCCGCAACGTCAATGCGGTGTTCGATCGCCTGTCTGAGATAGACGCCGGCCTCCTCCATGCGCCCAAGGCCGGTGAGCGAGGCTGCCATTCCGATCCGCGCCTTGGGGTGGTCGCGGTTGATTTTCATCGCCTTCTCATAAAGCGGCAAGGCCAGGTCGGGTTTGTCGAACTGGGTATAAACGCGACCGAGGGCACACAGGGCCTCTACAAGATCGGGCTGCACTTCCAAGGCATATTCTATATGTTTGATCGCGGCTGAAAATTCGCTCACCTTGCCATAGGCCTCACCGAGGCTAAGATGATAATAGGGATTTCTGGGCTCCTCGCCGACAGCGCGGGCGAAATAACGCAGAGCCGCCTCGTCATCATAGCCAAGATAGACGGTGCCCATGATATAGAGCGCAAGCGCATGGTTTGGCGTGCGCGCCAAAACCTGCAGGCACAGGTTCTGAGCCTCATCAAGCCGCTTGGCCTGTTGATGTTCATAGGCTTGCTTCAGCAACAAATCGTCAGCCTGTGCGCGTGCAAACGAATTTGTTTTCGGCGGATTTGCCAGAGCTGGCCGTGGCAATCCAGGTTTCGGAGCGGCGGCGGTTTTGAGATGTTTGGACCACGCAGGCGGCAGACGACTATTCATCATTCCTAGCTAGCAAAAAAA
Organism: Mesorhizobium loti; assembly: GCF_013170705.1. Lineage (NCBI taxonomy): Bacteria > Pseudomonadati > Pseudomonadota > Alphaproteobacteria > Hyphomicrobiales > Phyllobacteriaceae > Mesorhizobium > Mesorhizobium loti. The sequence goes on from NZ_CP033334.1 coordinate 5,473,018, forward strand.
GCCAATCGAATCCAGAACGTCTGACCATATCGACGGCTTACAGCAGACAGCCCATGCGTTGGCCGCGAGGCCTTTTTTTGCTCGAGCAGGGGTGTTGATCACAACAGACGCGGCACTCTTTGCCGCAGCTTCCAATTCCGAGCCGCAAGCTGTTGTTAGATGTCCGCAAGGTCGCCCAGCGCTTCAATAAGCGGCTGAATCTCCGTCTCATAATTTTTCCAACGCTTGACGGAAGATTTGTAGATCGGCTGACGAACCTGCCAGCGGCTGGGCGTATTGACCGAACTGTCCCTGTCGAAAAAGCGCAAGCAGGCGTCATCCCAAGGCAGCCCAAGATAATCTATCAGATGGCGGGACTGCGCTTCCTGATCCTCGACCAGTGTCTCGTAACTGTTTTCGAAGATCAGGCCCGGAAAAACCTTGTTCCAATGCTGCATCAGCCGATCATACTCGCGGTAGTACAGGCCAAGCATTCTCAGGTCGGTGTTGTAGGCGTGTCCCTCGCCGAATCTCAAGACAAAGCAAGAGACGCAATTGTCGATCGCATCACGACGGCAATGAATGATGCGCGCGTTGGGGAAGAGAAGGCCGATCAAACCGATCAGTTCAAAATTATGCGGCATCTTATCCACGATCCGACGGGCGGCAGGTGCCCGCTCGCTCAGATAAGCCAAGTGCTCTTCAGCCAATGTTCCGGACAGGTTTTTTGTGATCGACGCGATCGCCTGGTTCAAATCCCTGGCCGACGACTTTCTAAGTCCGATCGCATTGGCGACCCGCCTGAGCTTCATAAGTTCGCCAGCGCCATGGACATCGGGATGACTTGCGCAAATCTGCTCCGTAAGCGTCGTTCCCGAGCGAGGCATGCCGACCACGAACACAGGAACTTCGGATGGATTTCCAAAACCAGTCCTGGCAGCCAGCATCTCAGGCGTGAAAGTCTCGATCAGCGCATCAACCCAGCGACGATAAAGATCGATATCGAAGTTACGGCCGGAGACCTGTTTCGACTTGTTGAAATGCTCGAACGCATCTTTGTAGCGCTTGAGGTCGTTCAGCACCTTACCGGCCGCCAGATGGAGCTTTTCCGCTCCGTCCGGGTCGAGCTTGGGATTTCCGAGTTCACCAAGGATGGATTTGAGCTCTTTGGGCTCTTCCGTGAACTTTTGCGTCTGGACAAGTTCGTTGTAGGCTGTCGGCACAGCGATGCGACGTTCAATTGACTGATGGAGGTAACCAGCGGCTTCCTCCATCCGTCCCACACTGGTAAGCGCACTAGCCAGTCCGATCCGCACCTTGGGATGATCCGGGTTGATTTTCAGTGCCTTCTCATACAGCGGCAAAGCCATATCGGGCTTGTCAAACTCAACATAAGCATCCGCCAATGCACAAAGCGCCTCGATAAGGTTTGGCTGCAACTCCAAGGCATGCTGCATATGCTTTATTGCTGGCGAATACTCGCTTACCTTCACATAGGCCGAGGCCAGACCAAGATGGTAATAGGGGTTCTTGGGTTCCGCATCGACCGCTCGCGCGAAATATCGCAAAGCCGCCTCATCCTCATAGCCCAGGCAAATGGTCCCCAGAATATACAGAGCGAGGGGGTGATTTGGTGTACGCGACAGAACTCGCAGGCACAGGTCCTGAGCTTCGTTGAGGCGCTTGGCCTGCTGGAAGGCGTAAGCCTGTTGCAGCAGCGCTTCGTCAGCCTGCCGACGTGAAAGCGAATTTGCCGTCGGCAGATTTGGTTTCGGCGTGGGGCCAGGTTTGATGTGTTTGGACCATGCGGGCGGCAGACGATTGTTCATGGTGCCTCGCTAGCAAAAAGAGGCGAAGGAATCCAGCGTTGCGGCCGAGGCCGCGGGGTGCTTGCGCCAGCCATCCGGTCACGCTAGCAAGAAGTCTCCCTGTCCATGCGAGCTTCCGTCATGCGTCTGCGCCCTCCCCTAACGCCGCTCATCGCCGCGCTTCCGTCCACCGTGCCGTTCGTCGGCCCGGAAGCACAGGAGCGTGAGCGCGGGCGCGCCTTCCGAGCCCGCATCGGCGCCAACGAGAGCAGTTTTGGTCCTTCGCCGCGCGTCATCGCCCGCATGGAGAGTGTCGCGCGCGACCAATGGATGTATTGCGATCCCGACAATTTCGACCTGAAGGTCGCGGCTGCCGCGCATCACCACGTGGCGGTCGAGAACGTCGTTGTCGGCGAAGGCATAGACGGCCTGCTCAGCCTTGTGGCACGCATGTATGTGGCGCCAGGCGACGCGGTGGTCACCTCGCTCGGTGCTTATCCGACCTTCAACTTTCATGTTGCCGGCGTCGGCGGGCGGCTGATCACGGTTGCCTATGAAAACGACAAGGAAAGCCTGGAGGGTTTGCTCGCGGCGGTCATCAGGGAAAAGGCGCCACTGGTCTACCTGTCCAACCCAGACAATCCGATGGGCAGTTGGTGGGAGGCGCACGAGATCATCCGTTTCATCGAGGCGTTGCCTGAAACCACCATGCTGGTGCTCGACGAGGCCTATGGCGAATTGGGACCAGCCTCGGCCCTGCCACCGATCGATATCTCGCGGCCAAACGTTGTCCGCATGCGAACGTTTTCAAAGGCTTACGGGCTTGCCGGTATACGCTGCGGCTATGCGGTGGCGGAGGCGCAGGTAATCCGCGACTTCGAAAAAATCCGCAATCACTACGGCGTCAGCCGCATGGCGCAGATCGCCGGCGTCGAGGCGCTCGCCGACCAGGCCTATCTAGAGACCGTGGTAGCGCGCGTGGCCGCCGGCCGCCGCCGCATCGCTGATATCGCCAAGCAGAACGGATTGAAGCCTTTGGCCTCGGCGACCAATTTCGTCACCATCGACTGCGGCCATGATGGCGCCTTCGCGCTGAAAGTGCTGCAGGGGCTGTTGTCGCGCGATGTATTCATCCGCAAGCCGATGGCGCCAGGGCTCGACCGCTGCATTCGCGTCAGCGTCGGCCTCGATCACGAACTGGATATTTTCGCCGAGGAATTGCCCGGCGCGCTGGCCGCGGCGCGAGGGAACTAGAGCATTTCACCGTTTCGCGGAAACGGCGAACCGCTCTGACTCTTTGTTTTGACGCAATTCCCAAGGGCAAGCGCTACGCGCTTGTCCCGAGAAAACCGCTCACACTTTTCCTGGAATTGCGCTAGGCGATTTCGCCGCGCCCGGAATCCGTCGCGCCACCGAGCAGCCTCCTGACGCGTGCCAGCACGTCCGACAACTCGGCGGCCTCCTCGTCGCCCAGCCCCTCGGTCAAGCGGATAAGGTCGCGATCCGCGGCCGACTGAAGTGCTGCAAGCGCGTCGCGGCCGTGTGCGGTGAGCGAGAGGACGCGCCGAGGCAGGGTGTCGGGATCGGCGCGCGTTTCGATCAAGCCGGCGGCGGAGAGTTTTCGAAGAATTCTCGTAACATAGGCAGGATCCAGCTCTAGATCCCGAGCTATTTCGGATGCCGCTGGTGCGAAATCGAGTTGAAACGCCCGCGCCAGGAAGCCTGCCTTGCCGCCAGGGTAGGTGGCAATAACCCTGGTCCGATGCCCCAGCTCGAACAGTACTCGCGCCTCGGCCAGCGTATGGGCACTGTGGGTCAAGGTTTCGTCGAGCAACCCGATCAGGCCGGTATAGAAACGGTTGAAGCGCCTGAGGTCGCTGACCAAGGCATTCCGATCGGTCGGCATATCTGGCGCCCCGGAAGATTCCCACTTCGCCGGATCATCGCAAAAAAATTGACCAAGTCAATTATTTATTGGAGGAAGTCATCTATCCTCCGGACGAGATACGGCTCGACAATTCAACAGACTCCTCCCTCAAGCCAGTTGCCTTCATTCGATCCTGCGCCAGATTCCATGCAAGGGAGCGAGCCATGAAAGACCGGAAAAGGGCGGTGCGGGCGCGTGTCCACGGCAAGGTGCAAGGCGTCGGCTACAGGATCTGGACGCGAGGCGAAGCGACAGGGCTTGGCCTGATGGGCTGGGTGCGCAACGAAAGAGATGGATCGGTAACAGCATGGCTGACCGGCACGGATGCGGCGGTTTCGACCATGATCGAGTTGCTTTGGCAAGGCCCGCCGGGTGCCGCGGTCCACCAGATCGACATAGAGGAACTCAAGAGTTGGATTGCGCCTGGAGACTTCAGGGTTGTCGCATAGGCGGGCCTCGATAGCCCTCTTGAATTAATTGAACGTTCGTTTTATTATGGCTGCCTAAAGAGGCGATCATGGCGCGCACCACAGGATCCGATGGCGAGCGAACGGAGGCGGCGGTCCGCGAGGCGGCGGTCAACCTGATTGCACGCTATGGCTACGAGGCGATGTCCATGCGCCAACTGGCCGCCGAAGTAGGTGTGCAGGCGGCCGCGCTCTACCGCTATTTCCCGACCAAGGAAGATCTCCTGTTCACGCTGATGCGCGAGCACATGGAAGGGCTTCGCGAAGCCTGGGAAAACGCCCGGCCAGCCGGCGCCGAGCCGGCGGAGCAGCTCGCGGCCTATGTCCGCAACCACATCGCTTTTCATATCGAGCGCCGGCACGCCACGCATGTGTCGAACATGGAATTGCGCAGTCTGTCGCCCGACAGGCTGACACAGATCCTGCGCATGCGCACGGCCTACGAAAAGGAACTGCGCGCCATCCTGCGTGATGGCGCCGAAGCCGGCGTGTTCAGCATCGAGGACACCGGCCTGACAGCCATGGCTCTGATCCAGATGATGACCGGCGTCATTGTCTGGTTCCGGCCCGGCGAGCGGCTTTCGGTCCCTGAAGTAACGGCGACATATCTTTCAATGACAATGCGTCTCGTCGGCGCGAAGATCGCAGACAGCGCCGCGCGTCCATCGGGCGCGCAAAGGACGCTGTCCCACTTTGATTTTCGCGCATGATCCCTTCCGAAAATCGAAGTCGATTTTCGGGGTCATGCGCCACGGAGGAAAAACATGTACACGAACACGCTCGGCTTCGGGTATGACGAGGATATCGAGGCGCTGCGCGACATGGTGCGGCGCTTCGCCCAGGACCGGATAGCGCCGATCGCCGGCGACATCGACCGCGACAACGAATTTCCGGCGCATCTGTGGCGCGAACTCGGCACGCTCGGCCTACTCGGCATCACCGCCGATCCCGATTTCGGTGGCAGCGGCATGGGTTATCTCGCCCATGTGATTGCGGTGGAGGAGATCTCACGCGCCTCGGCTTCGGTCGGCCTCTCCTACGGCGCTCACTCCAACCTCTGCGTCAACCAGATCAACCGCTGGGCAACGCCGGCGCAGAAGGAGAAATTCCTGCCGCCGCTGTGCTCGGGCGAGCGTGTCGGCGCGCTGGCGATGTCGGAATCCGGCGCCGGCTCCGACGTTGTCTCGCTCAAGTTGCGCGCCGAAAAGCGCAATGACCGCTATGTGCTTAACGGCACCAAGATGTGGATCACCAACGGCCCGGATGCCGAAACGCTGGTCGTCTATGCCAAGACCGATCCGGAGCGGAAATCGCGCGGCATCACCGCCTTCATCGTAGAGAAGGCGATGACAGGGTTTTCCGTGGCGCAAAAACTCGACAAGCTCGGCATGCGCGGCTCCAACACCGGCGAATTGGTGTTCGAGGATGTCGAAGTGCCATTCGACAATGTGCTGCATGAGGAAGGGCGCGGCGTCGAGGTGCTGATGTCGGGCCTCGACTATGAGCGCACCGTGCTTGCCGGTGGCCCGATCGGCCTGATGGCGGCGTGCCTCGACGTGGCGATCCCCTACGTGCACGAACGCAAGCAGTTCGGCCAGGCGATCGGCGAGTTCCAGCTTGTGCAAGGCAAGCTTGCGGACATGTACACGGTGATGAATGCCGCGCGCGCCTATGTCTATGCCGTCGCCGCCGCCTGCGACCGCGGCCAGACCACCCGCAAGGACGCCGCCGGCTGCGTTTTGTTCGCGGCCGAAAAGGCGACGCAGATGGCGCTCGACGCGCTGCAGCTGCTTGGCGGCAATGGCTATATCAACGACTATCCGACCGGCCGGCTGCTGCGCGACGCCAAGCTCTACGAGATCGGCGCCGGCACCAGCGAAATCCGGCGCTGGCTGATCGGCCGCGAGATCATGGCGGAAGGGGTCTAACATGGCCGTCCTCCAGACCCAGATTTCCCCTTCCTCCGACACCTTTCGTGCCAATGCCGAACGCATGCGCGGACTGGTCTCCGACATCGCCCAAAAAGCCGCCATCGTCGAGCGCGGCGGTTCGGAGGAGGCGCGCGAGCGCCACATCTCGCGCGGCAAGCTGTTGCCGCGCGAACGCCTCGCGCAATTGCTCGACACCGGCTCGCCTTTCCTCGAGATCGGCCAGTTCGCGGCGTGGTCGATGTATGGCGAGGAAATCTCCTCGGCCGGCATGATCGCCGGCATCGGCCGCGTCGAAGGCACCGAGGTGATGGTCGTCGTCAACGATGCCACGGTGAAGGGCGGCACCTATTATCCGCTGACGGTGAAGAAGCATCTGCGCGCGCAGGAGATCGCGCTGCAGAACAATCTGCCCTGCATCTACCTGGTCGACAGCGGCGGCGCCAATCTGCCCAACCAAGACGAAGTGTTTCCGGACCGCGAACATTTCGGCCGCATCTTCTACAATCAGGCCAATATGTCCGCGGCCGGCATCCCGCAGATCGCCTGCGTCATGGGTTCCTGTACGGCCGGCGGCGCCTATGTGCCGGCGATGTCGGATGAGACGATCATGGTGCGCAACCAGGCGACCATTTTCCTCGGCGGTCCGCCGCTGGTGAAGGCGGCCACCGGCGAGGATGTCAGTGCCGAGGATCTCGGCGGCGCGGACGTGCATACCAGGCTTTCCGGCGTCGCCGATCACTACGCTATGGATGACGAACATGCCCTCGCCATCTGCCGTCGCATCGTCAAAAACCTGAATCGGAACAAGACTGTAAGCCTGAACTTACAGAAGTCGATTCCGCCACTTCATTCGGCGGATGAACTCTATGGCGTCGTCCCGACCGATCTGCGTCAGCCCTATGATGTGCGTGAGGTGATCGCGCGTATCGTCGACGGCTCCGAATTCGACGAGTTCAAGCAGAACTACGGCACGACGCTGATCACCGGTTTTGCTCATCTCCACGGCATGCCGGTCGGCATCATCGCCAACAATGGTGTCTTGTTCTCCGAAAGCGCGCTGAAGGGCGCGCACTTCATCGAACTGTGCTGCCAGCGCAAGATCCCGCTTGTCTTCCTTCAGAACATCACCGGCTTCATGGTCGGCCGGAAATACGAAGCAGGCGGCATCGCCAAGGACGGCGCCAAGCTGGTGATGGCGGTTGCCACCGCCAGGGTTCCGAAGGTGACCGTCATCATCGGCGGCTCGTTCGGCGCCGGCAATTACGGCATGTGCGGCCGCGCCTACTCGCCGCGCTTCCTGTGGATGTGGCCGAATGCCCGCATCTCGGTGATGGGCGGCGAGCAGGCGGCGACCGTTCTTGCCATGGTCAAGCGCGAGGGCATCGAGCGCAAAGGGGGCGAATGGAGCGCCGAGGAGGAAGCAAAATTCAAGAAGCCGATCCTGATGAAATACGAGCACGAGGGCCATCCGCTCTACTCGTCCGCTCGTCTTTGGGACGATGGCATCATCGATCCGGCAAAGACGCGCGAGGTGCTGGCGCTCAGCCTTTCGGCGGCGCTCAACGCCGAAATCGAGGACACGCGCTTCGGCGTGTTCAGGATGTGAAATGAGCAAGGCGCCGGACAGGATCCGCATCCACGTCGGCGACATCACGAAGCTGGATGTCGACGTCATCGTCAATGCCGCCAATTCGTCGCTGCTCGGCGGCGGCGGTGTCGATGGCGCCATCCATCGCGCGGCGGGCCGCGAGCTTGAGTCCGAATGCCGGATGCTGAACGGGTGCAAGGTCGGCGACGCCAAGATCACCAAGGGTTACAAACTGCCGACTCGATATGTCATCCACACGGTCGGGCCAGTCTGGCAAGGCGGCGGCAGAGGCGAAGCCGAGTTGCTGGCCTCCTGCTACCGCAAGTCGCTGGAACTCGCGGCCGCCAATGATTGCCGCACCGTGGCATTTCCGGCGATTTCGACCGGTGTCTACCGCTACCCGAAAGATGAGGCGACCGACATCGCTGTCGGGACGATCGGCACGTTCATCGACGAAAAAAACATGCCCGCGACTGTCATCTTCTGCTGCTTCGATGAACAAACGGCGCAACTATACCAGCGCGCCGTTGCTGCACTTCGGGAGGCCTGATCTGTATGGACCAATCGATTCATCAGCATAGGCAAACTCGAATCCCCGCCAACGAACTGGCGGCGAGGCAAGATGTTCGCTACTGCTTGTTCTGCGTAATGCAATGGGGACAGGGCGAAGATGATGCTGAAATATCACCGGGGTACGGTTGCCTCGATACTTGCAAATCTACTAATAATCACAACGACTGCCGCCAACCCGGCCGGATCGCTGGCAGGCAGCAGGGGCGACGTGCGCTACCCGATAAACATTCCCGTCGGTACCACCGGAGGCTGCGGCAAGATCTATGGAGCGTATCTCGCAGCCGCGGGCCATTCGGCCTTCGCGGCGACGCCAATCGTTCCGGCGAGCGAGTACTTCATTTGTGGCGTGAAGCTAAATGCACCGTCACAGAAGGCGGCCGAGGAACTGGCACTGAAATCCTGTCAGGCCAGCAAGAGCAAATACAAGGTGACCGTCGCCGGCGCCTGCAGTCTCGCCGCTTCGAAATAGGCCGGCGCCTGCCAGAATGGCGCCGCCCGCCACTAACCCGGGAGGCTCCATGTTCGCCAAGATCCTGATCGCCAATCGGGGCGAGATCGCATGCCGTGTGATCCGCACCGCCCGCAAGCTCGGCGTGCACACCGTCGCCGTCTATTCGGACGCCGACGCGAAATCCCTGCATGTCGAGATGGCCGACGAGGCTGTCCATATCGGCCCTTCGCCTGTCGGCGAGAGCTATCTGCGCGGCGACAGGATTGTCGCGGCGGCTCTTTCGACCGGGGCGCAGGCCATCCATCCCGGTTACGGCTTCCTGTCGGAAAATCCCGATTTCGTCGACCAGGTGGTGGCGGCGGGGCTCACCTTCATCGGCCCGTCGGCGGCCTCGATCCGCGCCATGGGACTGAAGGACGCCGCCAAGCGGCTGATGGAGAAAGCCGGCGTTCCTGTCGTTCCGGGTTATCATGGCGAGGCGCAGGAGATCGTGCTGCTTGCGTCCAAGGCGCGCGAGATCGGTTATCCCGTGCTGATCAAGGCGCGTGCCGGCGGCGGCGGCAAGGGCATGCGGCGGGTCGAGCATCCCGATGATTTTTCCGAGGCGCTGTCCAGCGCCCGGCGTGAAGCAAAGGCTGCTTTTGGCGACGACCGCGTACTGGTCGAGAAATATGTCGACAAACCCCGGCACATCGAAGTGCAGGTCTTCGGCGACAATTTCGGCAATGCCGTGCACCTCTATGAACGCGACTGTTCGGCACAACGCCGCCACCAGAAGGTGATAGAGGAAGCACCCGCCCCCGGCATGACGCCGGCTTTGCGCAAGGCGATGACAGAGGCGGCAGTGAAGGCCGCGAAGGCGATCAACTATTCCGGCGCCGGCACCATCGAATTCATCGTCGATGCCTCGCAGGGCCTCAAGGCCGACCGCTTCTGGTTCATGGAAATGAACACCCGCCTGCAGGTCGAGCATCCCGTCACCGAAATGGTCACCGGCACCGATCTGGTCGAGTGGCAGTTGCGGGTCGCCAGCGGCGAAAAGCTGCCCAGGTCGCAGAGCGAGATCGCGCTTGCCGGCCATGCCTTCGAGGCGCGCATCTATGCGGAAGACGCGGCAAAGGGGTTCCTGCCGGCTACGGGTACGCTGCATCATCTGAAATTTCCCGAAACAGCGCCCAACGCGGCCACGATGCGCATCGAGACCGGTGTGCGGGCCGGCGATGCCATCTCACCCTACTACGACCCGATGATCGCGAAGCTGGTCATCCATGCAAAGGACAGGCAAGCCGCGCTGGAAGCACTCGGCACAGCGCTGTCGCAGACCGAAATCGCCGGCTCCACCGTCAACACCGCCTTTCTTGCCGCTCTCGCCGCCGATCCGGATTTTTGCGCTGGCGACGTCGACACCGGCCTGATCGGCAGACATCAGTCGGCACTGACCGAGGTCGCGCCGCCGACCGGCGAAATCATCTCGGCAGCAGCCCTTGCCGCGTCCGGTGAAGGACTATTGCGGCCATCGAACGATCCATGGTCGTCGCTTTCCGGCTATGCGCATTTCCACGGCGTGGCGCGGCGCACGCGGCTGAAGTTCGGTGAGGACGATATTCTGGCAAAGCTTTCCGTGCGGCCGGACGGGCGTTTCCAGGTGGCGCTCGGCGCGCCCTATGACAGCGCCAATTCGCATGATTTTCGCGCCGCCCCACGCCTCGCCCGCTGGCCAGGCCACATCACTGTTTTCGAAGGCGCCATCGGCTACACTTTCGCGGTGCCGGATCCCTTGGCCAGAAGCGATGACGCGGCCGCCGCCTCGGGCAGCTTGCGCGCGCCGATGCCGGGTCTGGTCAAGCTGGTGCGCGCGGCGAAGGGCGATACGGTGATCAAGGGACAAGCTCTCCTGATTCTCGAGGCGATGAAGATGGAGCACACCATCGCGGCCCCGCATGACGGAGTGGTCGCCGAAATCGCCACGGAAGGTGCGCAGGTCACCGACGGGACGGTGCTGGTGCGGTTCGTCGAGGAGCAGACCGCCTCGACCGCTGCCGCAGGCTGATAGACGGCGCGCATCGCCGACCACAAAAACAAAATGGCCGGGGCGAGCCCGGCCATTTCTCTGGATTATCGCCTTGGATTACTGCGCGATCGGCGCGTACTTGCCGTCATGCCACTGGTTGATGTCGTAGCTGGCGTTCTTGAGGTCGCCCTTCTCGTCGAAGGTCACGTCGCCGACAACGGTGCTGATCGGCGTGCCGTTCTTCAACGCTTCGGCAACCTTGGCCGGATCGTCGCTGCCGGCACGCTTGATGCCTTCGGCGAAAGCCTGGACCACGGCGTAGGAGAACAGCGTGAAGCCTTCCGGCACGAAGCCGCCGGCCTTGATCTTCTCGACGGCCGCCTTGGCCTCCGGCTTTGCCTGCGGATCCGACGGGAAGACGAACATGGTGCCTTCGCCAGCCGGGCCAGCAACCTGCCAGAATTCCGGCGAGGCGATCGAATCCGGCATGATCAGCTGGAACTTAAGGTTCTGTTCGGCCGACTGGCGCAGGATCAGGCCGGCTTCAGGATGGTAGCCGCCGAAATAGACGACGTCGGCCTTGAGATCCTTGAGCTTGGTGACAAGCGCGGAATAGTCCTTCTCGCCGGGATTGATGGCGTCGTAGTAGACTTCCTTCAGGCCACCGGTGTTCATGGTTGCCCTGACAGCGTCAGCCACGCCCTGGCCATAGGCGCTCTTGTCGTGCAGGATGACGACGTTCTTGCCGGCATACTTCTTGGCGATCCACGGGCCGATGAAGGCGCCCTGTGCATCGTCACGCGTATAGAGGCGCATGATCGTCGGCCAGCCGGCCTTGGCGGCCGCGTCGGTCAGCACCGGGTTCGAGGAAGCCGGGCTCATCATCAGCGCGCCGGCTTCGGCATAGACGGCCGAAGCCGGAATGCTCGAGCCCGAGCAGGCATGCCCATCGATGAACTTGACGCCGTTGGCGACGATGCGGTTGGCGACCGACACTGCCTGTTTGGGATCGCACTGGTCATCCTCGATGTCGAGCTTGATCATCGAACCGTTGACGCCGCCCGCCGCATTGATGGCATCGGCGGCGGCCTTTGCGCCCTGCTTGAACTGATCGCCAATGGTTGCGAGCTGTCCCGTCATCGGGCCGACCACCGAAACGGTGATGTCGTCGGCGAATGCGACCGGCGCACTCATCATCAGGCCGAAAATGGCCGCGCTCAAAATACTCATTTTTTTCATTGCAATAGAACTCCTCCACTCACGCGCGGCCGCCCCGGCCGCGCTTCTTCCAGAGAGGCGGGACAATTTCATCCTTCATCGGGCCTGTCTAGGCGCATTGACGCCGCTCGATTGGGCCTGGGAGGCCTCATCCACGCAAAAAAGCCACGCCAGCCTTGTTCCGGCCGGTCATGGCTTTTTTGCCTGTCGGGCTGTTTCCCCAGCGCCCCCACGCCGCGAACCCCAACTTGGCCGTCCCTGTCTTTCCTGTTGACCATGATCTTGTCCGAAAACCGGATTCCGCTTTCCGGGATCATGGTCAGTCGTACGGCTTGACCTATTCGCCTGCCGCATTCTTGTTGTTGGCCTGTGGCCTGGCCGTCTGCGCAGCCTTGTCCCTGTTGTGGCCCGACCGTCTTTGAGCGATCTGGACCCGAGCTTTCCGTCTGTCGGAAACCTAGTGCATGGTCATCCATTCGCGGGCTTCGCGCAGCGCCTTGGCAATCTCGACCTTCGACATCGCCGCCGACAGTTCCGAGCGCAGTTCCGCGGCGCGGGCCGAACCCTTGATGGCAGCGATGTTGAACCATTTGTGGGCGGCAACGACGTCGGTCTCGCAGTCGCGGCCGGTCGCATACATCATGCCCAGTTCGAAAAGGATGTCGGCCTGGGCAGTTGCCCCCATGGCGCCGAAACCTGCTTCAAGCATTTCAAAACGTGCCATTTTAGTCCCCTGTCTGGCTCCCGAGAGCTGCCTCCGTTTGTCTTGTCCGGGCCGCTCTTTCGATGCTTTCGAGAATGCCGGTCAGGCTTGAATCCGTCGTTAAATGGCGTGCTTAATTTGAGGAAAACAAAGCTAAAACAAGAGGTAAACGCGGAAATTCGTTAAGGATACGAAGCCAGTGTTTCAGCCGATTTTCGCTAAATTTGACGAAAATTTTCCAGGCTTGAATCAACACTCCGCTAACCACGGGAAACAAACACGATGCGCAGGTCGTTTTCATTTCCTCCGCGACGAGGCGAATTCAGGCGCCTTCAGAATCCCAAAGTCTTCCGCTGCGGCACCGCTTTTGTTTTGGCGGGAGCTGGATTAGCTTACGTTTGCGTAAGCGGCACACCGGCGAGGCGGAGCATCCGGCCGGCCATCCAAAGGGAGGAAGAGATGTTTCGAAAAGTGAGCCTGGCCCTTGCAGCCACAGTGATCATGGTGGGAACGGCGTGGGCCGATCCGATCGAGGGCAACTGGAAGACGCAAGCCGGCGACACCGCGGCCATTTCAGGCAGTGGCTCGTTTTCGATCACGCTCAAGTCAGGCAAATATGCCGGCAAGACCATCGGCTCGCTCAAGGCGGCCGGGGACAACAAGTATGCCGGCAGCATCACCGACCCGGCAAACGACAAGACCTATTCGGGCAAGGCGACGTTGTCGGGCACCTCGCTCAAGATGAGCGGTTGCGTGCTCGGCGGCCTGATCTGCAAGAGCCAGACCTGGCACAAGCTCTGATCGACCATATCCTTGCGACATGATGACGGGGCCTGGCGGGCCCCGTTTTCGTTTCATCGGCAGCCAAGCACTGATGCTATTGCCCTGCCGCCGATGGCCATATCAGGCCGGCGGCGACCGGATCGGATCCCGTCAATCATTTTGAACCGCAGATGAACGTCGGCATCAGAGCCGGTTCAGAGGCGTTGGCGCATTCTCCCGCGTGTTGAAGGAGACACCACCCGATGCTTGCTCGCCGCTTCACCATCGTCTGCCTGCTGATGAGCCTGTTTGGAATGTTCTTCGCCATCCTCGTCGCCGAAGCGGGCCGTTCCCCCCGCGCCTGGGACGAAGCCAGTTCCAGGACATGCCGCCTCGCCTGCCCCACCCACCTTCGCAACTGAACCAAAGAAACCAGACCTCGAAAAGAAAAGCTCAGACATCATGAACCGCATCGCCGCCAACGCTCTCAAGACCCTTCGGCTTCTGCCGCGGGCGGCGCTTATCCTGATGGTCCTGGCCGCTCCGGTCCTGGCCGTGCCGATGATGCGCGCCGACGCCGGCTCGACGATCGAGGCTCCGGCCCTGAAGAAGTCCGGCGTCGGCTTCGTGCTGCTGGTCAGTCTGCAGCGGGGATAAAGAAAAACGGCGCTTTGTACGCCTTCGACAGCGACACCCCTCCCAACCGCTCGTCCGAGTCTCTATATTGAGCCATGGAAAAGCGAATCTACCCTCAAGCCATCGAATCGGTCGTCATGCCGGAGCCTTTTGGCCGGCAAAGCTTCGACAATGCGGCCAAAGCGGTCGCGGCACTGCAACTGCTTTATGACCGCAACACCAAGTTCCTGCGCGATTCCTTCGCCGCCCTGGCAGCCGGCGGTGACAGCAGCAAGCGCTACCGCGCCTTCTATCCCGAGATCGGCGTCACCACGAGTTCGTTCACCCAGGTCGACTCGCGCCAAGCCTACGGCCACATGCCGACGCCCGGCCATTTCGCCACCACGATCACGCAGCCGCACTTGTTCGAGAACTACCTGATCGAACAGCTTCGCCTGATCATGCGCAACCACGGCGTGGCGGTCACGGTTTCGGAATCGACCACTCCCATTCCACTGCATTTCGCCTTCCTGGAGGGGACTTACGTCGACGGCGCCGCCGCGGAGCGCATCAAGCGGCCGATCCGCGACCTGTTCGACGTGCCGGATCTCGACGGCACCGACGATCAGATCGCCAACGGCACGTTCGAAGTGGCCTTCGGCGAACCAAGACCGCTAGCCCCATTCACGGCGCAGCGTATCGACTACTCGCTGCACCGCATGACGCACTACACGGCGACCAGCCCGCAACATTTCCAGAATTTCGTGCTGTTCACCAACTACCAGTTCTACATCGACGAGTTCGGCGCCCGCGCACGCGACCTGATGGAGAAGGGCGGCGGCGGTTATGTGGAATTCGTCGAACCCGGCAATGTCGTGACCAAGGCCGGACAAAGCGCGCCGAGCGAAGGCGTTGGACCACAGCGTCTCCCGCAGATGCCGGCCTATCACTTGAAAAAGGCGAACCATGGCGGCATCACCATGGTCAACATCGGTGTTGGCCCTTCAAACGCCAAGACGATCACCGACCATATTGCCGTGCTGAGGCCGCATGCCTGGGTAATGCTTGGCCATTGCGCCGGGCTGCGCAACACCCAGGCGCTCGGCGACTACGTGCTGGCGCACGCCTATGTGCGCGAGGACCACGTGCTTGACGACGATCTTCCGGTCTGGGTGCCGATCCCGCCGCTGGCCGAGATCCAGGTGGCTCTGCAGGAGGCGGTTGCCGAAGTCACCGGCCTGTCCGGCTACGATCTGAAGCGCATCATGCGCACCGGCACGGTCGCCACCATCGACAACCGCAACTGGGAACTGCGCGACCAGCGCGGACCTGTGCAGCGCCTGTCGCAGTCGCGTGCCATCGCGCTCGACATGGAATCGGCGACGATCGCCGCCAATGGCTTCCGCTTCCGCGTGCCCTACGGCACGCTTTTGTGCGTGTCCGACAAGCCACTGCATGGCGAGTTGAAACTGCCTGGCATGGCGACCGAGTTCTACAAGCGGCAGGTGGCGCAACACCTGACCATCGGCATCAGGGCGATGGAGAAGCTGGCCGAGATGCCGATGGAGCGGCTGCATTCGCGCAAGCTCCGCAGCTTTTCGGAGACAGCGTTCCAGTAGGTGGCCGCAACGCCTCGGCGAGGCAATTCGTCGTCTTGCTCAGGCCGCAATTGGGCCGCTAAGCAGATCGAACGGATCGTCGGGCGGCATTCAGCAGACACGACCTCAATGACAACAGGCGCGCGCTTGAAAATGACGGCTGGGTTGGCATTCCTGGCGATGACGGCACTGTCGGCAGCGCTGTTGGCCGGGTTCTTCGGCACGCTGCACCCCGCTTTCGATTCGTTCTCGCATTTCCGCACTCACCTCAGCGTGCTCATGGCGCTTCTGGCACTGCCGCTGCTCGCCAGTTCGTTTCGGCTGCAAGCGGCAGCGGGGCTGCTCTTTGCCATCGCCTGCCTGGCCACGACGGCAAGCGCCCTGCCGAGGCTTTGGCCGCAGCCCGCGGTTGCCAAGCCCGCCCATCAGGCCGTCTACAGCCTGCTGCAGATGAATCTGCGCTTCAACAACCCGACACCGAAGAAAGTGCTCTCCCTGATCGGCCGCACCAATCCGGACGTGATCACCCTCGACGAAGTGTCCGGCATGTGGACGACCGAGCTTGGCTACATCACCAGCGCCTATCCCTACCGTATCCTCTGCCCTTACCCGAACGGCATGTTCGGGGTGGCTTTGCTGTCGCGCCGGCCGTTTGCCGCCGACACCGCACCGCGTTGCGAGCCGCGCGGCGCGATGGCGACCGCCACCATCGACTTCGGCGGGATCGGGGTCGATGTCGCCGCGATCCATTTGAGCTGGCCGTGGCCGAAGGAGCAGTACTGGCAGATTGGCGAACTGGCGGAACCGCTGGCCGGGCTCGGCGAGACCGCGATCATGGCCGGCGATTGCAACGCCGTGCCGTGGAGCGCGGCGGTGCGGCGGGTCGCGGCTCTCGGCAGGCTGACCGTCATGCCGTCGGCCGGACCGACCTGGATCCACCGGACACTGCCCGATTTCCTGCGCCGCTATGCAGGCCTGCCCATCGACCAGGTGTTCAGCAAGGGCGGCCTGACGATCCTGTCTTCGACGCGGCTGGAGGATACTGGCTCCGACCACCTGCCGGTGCAGGTCGAGTTCACGTTAAGGCCTGGCGACAAGCAGCCTGAAAATGATCACGCCACGGCGCTCGCGGCGAACGGCTCTCAAAACAAGCCGCGGGGCTGATCCAGTCATCCCGAGCGAAGCAGAACGGCACCAGTGCTCCCGGTGCGCATCAATCAAGCTTGGTCAGCGCGTCGACAAGATGCTCGACATGGCCGCCGCCCCGATGCTCGCGGGCGTCGAAAGCGTTCTGCTTGGCTTCGTATTCGGCATAGGTGGCGTTGATGCGCCGCCTCGCCTCAAGGTGTGTGCCCGTGCAGAACCAGTTGTCCCGGCGCTCCAGGCCGGCAAGCGCGGTCTCGGTGGCCCTCATCATCCGCATCGCGATGCGGCCATGCGTGTGCTCGTGCCTGCGGACGCCAGCCATGAACCCGTCCCAGCGCTTGCGCAGCCCGGGGCTTGCCGGCGATAGCCGTCGCGGGAAGGTGTAGGTCAGGTCGAGCTTGCCGTTGGCCTGCCGCAGACGACAGGTCCCGTCCTGGCGGCTGATATCGAGATCCCAATGCACCGTGTAGCCGGTTTCGGCGATGGCGCGTGTCATGTAGCCGTGCTTCGGTCCCAGCCGGTCCATGGCCTCCACGAGGTCGGCTCCGGTCTTTCCGGCAACATCATAGGTACGGACGTGAACGATGAGCTTCGTGCCCGCCGACGCGGCTGATACGCAGGACAGCACACAGGCCGCGGCGAGCATCGTCAGGCTGGTCAGGCGCATGTCCGCCTCCTTTGTGGGTGGCCAAGCAGACCACACTCGGCGAGGCGCTTCAACGGCCCTGAGCAACGTCCCAGTCTCGCGAAGGCGACAGACAGGCCGGGGCCGTCCACATGTCCGGTATTTTTCCGCCGGATCGAGGCCTGCCAGCGCGGGTCACATGCCTTGGTAGACTGGCCCCTCGCCGCCCTGCGGCGGCACCCAGTTGATGTTTTGGTTCGGGTCCTTGATATCGCAGGTCTTGCAGTGGACGCAGTTCTGCGCGTTGATGACGAAGCGGACGTCTTTCGCCGCCGGATCGGCGGCGGCATTGCCATCCTTGTCGACCCACTCATAGACGCCTGCCGGGCAATAGCGTGTCGAAGGCCCGGCAAAGACATCGTGCTCCGAGCGCTTCTGCAGTTCCATGTCGCCGACCAGCAGGTGGACCGGCTCGTTTTCCTCATGGTTGGTGTTGGACAGGAACACCGAGGACAGGCGGTCGAAGGTCAGCACGCCATCAGGCTTCGGATAGGCGATCTTCTTGTGCTTGGCGGCGGGCTCGAGCGCGGCATAGTCGGCCTTGCCGTGTTTCAGCGTGCCGAAGGGCGAGACGCCGAACAGCGTGTTCAACCACATGTCGAGGCCGCCGAGGCCGATGCCGACGATGGTGCCGAAGCGCGACCACAGCGGCTTGACGTTGCGCACCTTCTTCAAATCCTTGCCGATGTCGGTCGCGCGCCAGGCTTCCTCGTAGGTGGAAAGCTCATCATTGGCACGGCCCGCGCCAATCGCCTCGGCGACATGCTCGGCCGCGAGCATTCCCGACAGCACTGCATTGTGGGAACCCTTGATGCGCGGCACGTTGACGAAGCCCGCGGCACAACCCATCAGCGCGCCGCCGGGGAACGACAGTTTCGGCACCGACTGCCAGCCACCCTCGGTGATGGCACGCGCGCCATAGCCCAGCCGCTTGGCGCCCTCGAAGGTACCCGCGATCGCCGGATGCGTCTTGAAGCGCTGGAACTCCTCGAATGGCGAGAGATAGGGATTCTTGTAATTGAGGTGGAGGACGAAGCCGACCGCCACCTGATTGTCCTCGAGATGGTAGAGGAAGGAACCGCCGCCGGTCTTCATGTCGAGCGGCCAGCCGAAGGAATGCTGCACCAGGCCCGGCCGATGGTTCTCCGGCTTGACCTGCCAGAGTTCTTTCAGGCCGATGCCGTATTTGCCGGGCTCGCGGCCGTCGGAAAGCTTGTATCTGGCGATCAGCTGCTTGGCGAGCGAGCCGCGCGCGCCCTCGCCGATCAGCACATATTTGCCCATCAACGCCATGCCCGGCGCGAAGCCCGGGCCATGCGTGCCGTCCTTCTCGACGCCCATGTCGCCAGTGACGACGCCGGTGACGGCGCCTTCCTCATTGTAGAGCAGTCCGGCGGCGGCAAAGCCCGGATAGATCTCGACGCCAAGCGCCTCGGCCTTGGTCGCCAGCCAGCGGCAGACATTGCCGAGCGAGACGATGTAGTTGCCGTGATTGTTCATCAGCGGCGGCATCAGGATGTTGGGCAGACGGAAAGAGCCGGCGGGGCCGAGCACCAGGAAATGGTCCGCCGTGACCGGGGTCTTGAACGGATGACCTTCTTCATCGCGCCAACCGGGCAGCAGCCGATCGATGCCGACAGGATCAACGACGGCACCGGAGAGAATGTGAGCGCCGACCTCGCCGCCCTTTTCCAGCACGACGACGGAAAGCTCGGGATTGACCTGCTTGAGGCGGATGGCCGCGGCAAGGCCGGCCGGACCGGCACCGACGATGACCACGTCGAATTCCATGCTCTCGCGTTCGATATCGCTCATCAACCCCTCCGCACTGGCTTGCCGCTGTTGCGTATCTTGCTGGCTCCTGCGCTGCATAGCGCATCAATTGGCGACAGGAAACCGGCGCATACGTGACAATGCGGATTTGGCCAAAAAGTCGCGCATCCCGCCGCATGATAGCCGTCAGCGCCTCGCGAGAACCGCGGTCCACGCGTTTTTTAATTGTTCGACGGCTTGCTTATCGGCCATACTTCCCGCCATGCGCATTCCTGGGCCAGCAGGCTTTCCTTCGACGCGCTTTGTTTTCACGCCCGGCCGGGCCTGCCGGGCGATTCTTTTGGCCCTTCTGACGTCGGCGCCAGGGCATGCCGCCGCGGACGAGGTGAAAGTCTGGGCGACGGGCGCCTACTCCTTCTCCGACGAGCTCGGCGGCTTCCGCATCACCGGAGCCTCAGGCATCGGAACCAAGGACGATCCGCTGGTCATAACGGAAGAGCTGAATTCAGCGACGCCGGTGACGCTGACCATCCGCACCACCAAGCCGATCCAGACATTCGGCAAGGCGGGCGAGTTCGCCAACGGCATCATGTATATGCGCATCGACGTGCTCAACAACAGCGGCCAGGCCTGGATCGAATTCCAGTTCGAGCTTCAGGAGATACTGGACCAGCCGAGCGTGTTTGGCGACGGGCTTTCGTTCGACCAACGCAACAAGACGCCCGACAATATCTGGTCCAGCAATTTCGCCGATTTCGACCGCGACTTCGAACCCTACGACCGGTTGCTGTTCAAGAACGGCAAGGTCGATCCGCTGAAGACCGCCAGCTTCGAGTTCCTGATGACCGACTACACGCCGCGCTGGACCTTCTATCTGGTGCAGGATCCGCGCATCCCAACGGGATAGGTCGAGCGGCCGGCCTTGCAAATTGCAGCCACGCGGACGAATGTGCGCCCCATGACCGCCGCGTCCCCCAACAGCCCGACCGATATTGCCGACATCCTGGCCTTCTACGCCAGCGCCGGCGTCGATGAGGCGCTGGAAGACGCCCCGGTGAACCGTTTCGCCGAGGCGGCGCCGAGGCCTGTGGAGCGCACGCCGGCGCCGGTGGCATCCCCTCGCGAGGACAGGGCGCCGGAGCGGCTCGCCACATCATCCGGGTTGGATGCAAGCAAGGTGCCGGATGCGCCGGCGCGCACCATGCCCTCCGCCATACCCGACGAGGCGCAGGCCGCTCTCGCCCGGCAAATGGCGGCAAGCGCCTCGACGTTGGAAGAACTACGCCAGCACATGGCCGCCTTCGATGGCTGCAATCTCAAGGCCACCGCCAAGAATCTAGTGTTCGCCGACGGCAACCCGGAGGCCGCGGTCATGCTGGTCGGCGAAGCACCCGGCCGCGACGAGGACATTGAGGGCCTGCCCTTCGTCGGACGTTCGGGCCGCCTGCTCGACCGGATGCTGGCCGCGATCGGGCTCGACCGCACATCGGTCTACATCGCCAACGTCATTCCCTGGCGGCCGCCTGGCAACCGCACGCCGACCCCGCACGAGACCGAGATCTGCCGACCGTTCATCGAGCGCCAGATCGAGCTGGTCAATCCCAAGGTCCTGATCAATCTCGGCGGCCCGTCGGCCAAGACCTTGCTCAACACTTCGGAAGGCATTTTGCGGCTGCGCGGCAACTGGCGCGTCCACACCACGGCCTCGGGCACCGCCATTCCGGCCATGCCGACGCTGCATCCGGCCTATCTGTTGCGGACGCCGGCGCACAAGAAGCTGGCATGGCGGGATTTTCTCGAGGTAAAGGCGAAGCTGCGCTCACTCTCCTAGATCGAAATGACGTTGGACTGAAGCACTCCCACTTTTCGGGATCATGCTCTGGCGATAACCTCGCAGGTAATTGAAATGCCGTCCCTGTCGGCCTAGCCATCCCCCATGACATCAGCCCAAACCTCCGCCGGCAGTCTCATCCGCGAATGGCGCACGCGACGTCGCATGAGCCAACTCGACCTCGCCATGGAGGCCGAGATTTCGCAGCGGCACCTGAGTTTTGTCGAGAGCGGACGCGCCGCGCCCTCGCGCGATATGGTGCTGCACCTGGCCGAGCAGCTTTCGATCCCGCTGCGGCAACGCAATCAATTGCTGCTGGCCGCGGGCTTTGCGCCGAGCTTCGGCGAACGGCCGCTCACCGACACGACGCTGGCGCCGGCGATGGCGGCGGTCGAGACCGTGCTCAAAGCGCATGAACCGTTTCCGGCACTGGCCGTCGACCGGCACTGGAACCTGGTTTCGGCCAATGCCGCGATCGCTCCGTTCCTTGTCGATGTCAGCGAGGCTTCGCTGCTGGCGCCACCGGTCAATGTGCTTCGCCTTTCCCTGCACCCGGGCGGCATCGCACCGCGCATCGTAAACCTCCAGGAATGGCGCACGCATCTGCTGGAGCGTCTCAAGCACCAGAACGATGCGACCGGCGACCCGGTGCTGGTCGAACTGGAGCGCGAGTTGCGCGGCTACCCTTCCGGCCTCAAAGGCGGTCGGCCGGCACCCGTCGAGCCGAACGCCATCGTGCATCCGCTCAGGCTTGCCCATGACGGTCAGGTGCTGTCGTTCATCAGCACCATCACCGTGTTCGGCACACCGCTCGACGTGACCTTGTCGGAACTGGCGATCGAATCCTTCTTCCCGGCGGATGAGCAGACAAGGGCCGTGCTGGTGCGGCTGGCCAAGGAGCGCGCCGAACGGTCCTGATCAGCCCTGAGGCAAAGTCGCCTTGCGCGTTCGCTTGCGTTCCAGGCCCAGTTGCCGTTCGCGCCAGATGATGAAGATGCCGGCCGCGATAACAATCAGGCCGCCGACCAGCGTGCTGAGCGAGGTCACGTCGCCGAAAACGAAGTAGCCGACGACGACGCCGAGGATCATCGAGGTGTATTCGAACGGTGCCACCACCGACGCCTCGGCATGGCGATAGGCCGAGGTCATCAGGATCTGGCCGAGGCCGCCGCAGAAGCCGGCCATGATGAGAAGCGCGGCTTGCGCTGGCGTCAGCGATTGCCAGCCGAAAGGCAGCGTCAGCAGCGAGAGCACGCTCGCGGTCGACGAGAACCACAAAACGATGGTCGCCGTCTTCTCCGTCTGCACGAGATTGCGCACAAGCAGCATGGCGACAGCCGAGATGGCCGCGGCCACCAGCGCGGCCATGACGCCCAGGACCTCCTGGTCGTCGAGCGCTTCATCCGAATTGAGCAGGGTCAGTTCCGGCCAGGAGATGATGAGCACGCCAATGAGGCCGACGGCGACAGCGCTCCAGCGATAGACACGGATAGTCTCGCCGAGGAAGACCGAAGAGAACACCACGACCAGCAGCGGCTGCGCATAGTTCAGGGTGATCGCCTCCGGCAGCGGCAACCGGGTGAGCGCGAAAAAGCCAAGTCCCATGGCACCGACGCCGACGACGCCGCGCGCGACGTGGTTGAAGGGACGTTTGGTGACGAATGCCGTCGCCAGATGCCCTTTCAATGCCAAGAAGGCAATGATCGGGAAGATGGCGAAGAAGGAGCGGAAGAACACGATCTGCCCGGCCGGCACGTCGCCGGCCGCCTTGATACAGGTTTGCATGCCGACAAAAACCGCCACCGAGACGATCTTGAGCGCGATGCCCCTCAGCGTACCGTGGCCGCCCGTCGTTCCTGGTTCCGCCCCCGCCCCTGATGTCACGTTGGCGATGCACCCCTGATCGCGGCCCAGATACGCGCCGGCGTCGCCGGCATCTCGATATGCCGGATGCCGTACGCACGCCACAGCGCGTCGGTCACCGCGTTGAGCGCGGCCGGCGTCGAACCGATCGTGCCGGCCTCGCCCGCGCCCTTGATGCCCAGCGCATTGGTGGTCGACGGCACGTTGCGGGTCTCGAAATAGAAGAACGGAAAATTGTCGGCGCGCGGCATGGCGTAGTCCATGAAGCTCGCCGTCAGCAACTGTCCGTCCTCGCCATAGATGGTTTCCTCGGTCAGCGCCTGGCCGATGCCTTGCACGACGCCGCCATGGACCTGGCCGGCGAGCAGGATCGGATTCACGGTAACACCGAAATCGTCGACGATCGTATAACGCACGATGTCGGTCGTGCCGGTGTCGGGGTCGATCTCGACCTCGCAGATATGGGTGCCGTTCGGATAGGTGCACTCGTCCTGGACGAACTCGCCGAAACCCTTGAGATCATCAGGGTTTTTCGCGGCCTTGGCGATGCTGGAAAAATCGATCGCGCGGTCGGTACCGACGATGCGGGCAACCCCATCGGCCAGTTCGATATCGCCGGCCGAGGCTTCCAGCTCGTCGGCCGCGATGCGCTTGATCTTGTTGGCAAGGTCCTCGCCCGCGCGGGAAGCCGATACACCTCCCAATGGAATGGACCGAGAGCCGCCGGTACCGCCGCCCGACTTCAATTCGTCGGTGTCGCCCTGGCGGACATGGATCTTGTCGATGTCGAGATTGAGCTTTTCCGACAGGAACTGTGCATAGGCGGTGGCATGCCCTTGGCCGTTCGTCTGGGTGCCGATCTTGAGCGTCACCGTGCCGTCGCCGTTGAGTTCGACAAAGGCGGGTTCGGAGCCCGGGAAGGCGCAAGCCTCGATATAGGTCGCCATGCCGATGCCGCGGATCTTGCCGGCGCTCTTCGACTGCTCCAGCCGCTGCGCAAACGTCTTCCAACCGGACCGTTCGATGGCGCGGTCCATATGGCCTTCGAATTCACCATTGTCGTACAGGCGGCCGGTCTGCGTGCGATAAGGGAATTGCTCGGGTCGGATGAAGTTGCGGCGGCGGATTTCGTCGACAGGCAGGCCGAGATCATGGGCGCAGGCATCGACCAGCTTTTCCAGCAAGAACGCCGCTTCGGGCCGGCCGGCGCCGCGATAGGCGTCGACCGGGCAGGTGTTGGTGTAGAGACCGGTCACCGAAACATCGAGCGCCTGGATGTCATAGACGCCGGTCGACATGGTGACGCCGATATAGGGGATGAACGGGCCGTATTGCGAGACATAGGCGCCGATATTGGCGAGCAGCGCGACCTTCATGCCGAGGAAGCGGCCATCCTTGTCCATGGCCATTTCAGCCGTAACGGCGTTGTCGCGGCCTTGCGCGTCGGTGAGGAAATGTTCGGTACGGTCGCAGGCCCATTTCACCGGGCGGCCGAGCCGCTTAGCGGCCTCGAGCACCAACGGATATTCCCGGTAGACGAAGCTCTTCGGCCCGAACCCGCCGCCGACATCGGGCGTGATGACGCGCAGCCGGTCCTTCTTGATCTTGAACAGGCTCGCCAGGATGTACTGCATGGAATGCACGCCCTGCGACCCGGTGGTCAGCACAAGGCGGTTTTCCTCGACATTCCATTCGCCTATCGCCGAGCGCGGCTCCATATAGTTGCAGACCAGCCGGTTGTTGACGAATTCGATGCGGGTGACATGAGCCGCCTTGGCGAAGGCCGCCTTCGTCTTCGCGCTGTCGCCCATGTGGTAGGTGAAGGCACGGTTGGAACCGAGTTCCGGCCAGACCAGCGGCGTGCCTTCGGCAAGTGCCGTCGCCGTGCCGGAAGCGGCGTCCTCGC
The DNA here is from genome assembly GCF_013170705.1 of Mesorhizobium loti. NCBI lineage: Bacteria > Pseudomonadati > Pseudomonadota > Alphaproteobacteria > Hyphomicrobiales > Phyllobacteriaceae > Mesorhizobium > Mesorhizobium loti. Next base: position 5,497,853 of record NZ_CP033334.1, read on the forward strand.
CGTCGTAGTCGACATCGATCAGTTCGGCGGCGTCCTGCGCCAGGGCACGGCTGTCGGCGACCACAAAAGCAACGGCATCGCCGACATAGTTGACGCGGTCCCGGCACAGGATCGGAATGTCGCGCGTCGGCGCCTTGGTGCCGTCCGGCTGTGCCTGCATGACACCGGACTTGAGATCGCCAAGATGAGCGAGATCCTTGCCAGTCAGCACCAGATGGACGCCGGGTGCTTGCTTAGCCGCTTCCGTCGAGCCGATTCTGAAGCTTGCCTTGGCGACCGGCGATCGCAGGACATAGCCATGCAAGACGCCGGCCGGCTTGATATCATCAGTATAGCGGCCCTGTCCCTGGATGAATGCCGCATCCTCGCGCCGCAGCACGGAAGCGCCCATGCCGAATTTCGGTGTGACGACGGTCATGGGTGCCTCGTGACGATGTGGAGAATGAACGCCTGAAATAGGCGTCGGTTGAGTTTTGTCGAGGGATCGTTTCGTGTAAAGAGCGCGGACTTCAAATTTCTTGGACAGCGGGAACTGTCCGCTTCCAACGCAATCGACAGGAAAAACAACGGAATGCGCACGGACACCGGCCAGGTCTTCAAGCTCGAAGACTATCGCCCCAACGACTATCTCATTCCGCAGACCAACCTCACCTTCCGCCTTGCGCCCGAGGCCACGATCGTCACCGCAACGCTGACGCTCGAACGTCGTGACGGCGTGTCCGCGGCGGCGCCATTGGTGCTCGACGGCGACGGGCTGATCCTCAAGCGCATCGAGATCAACGGCAAGCTGGCAAGACCGGCGGACCTGCTGGTGACACCTGACCAACTCACCATTCTCAAACCGCCGGCCACGCGCCGCTTCCATCTGCTCATCGAAACCGAACTGGCGCCGGCTGGCAACGAAGCCCTGATGGGTCTCTATCGCTCGAACAACGTCTATTGCACGCAATGCGAGGCCGAGGGCTTCCGCCGCATCACCTACTTCCTGGATCGGCCCGATATCCTGTCCGTCTACACCGTGCGGATCGAGGCTCTGCGCGACGAGGCAGCACTGCTCCTTTCCAACGGCAATCCGGTCGACAAGGGCGATCTCGGCGACGGCTGGCACTATGCCGAATGGCACGACCCCTTCCCCAAGCCGTCCTATCTGTTCGCGCTGGTGGCCGGCAATCTCGGCCAGGTCGCCGACAGTTTTGTCACCACGTCCGGTCGAGAGGTCGAACTCGGCATCTATGTCGAGCCCGGCAAGGAGAAGCTCGCCGGCTACGCGATGGACGCGCTGAAGCGGTCGATGCGATGGGACGAGGAGGCATTCGGTCGCGAATACGACCTCGACGTCTTCAACATCGTCGCCGTGTCCGACTTCAACATGGGCGCGATGGAGAACAAGGGCCTCAACATCTTCAACGACAAATATGTGCTGGCCGATCAGGAGACCGCGACGGACGCCGATTTCGCCAATATCGAGGCGATCATCGCGCATGAATATTTCCACAATTGGACAGGCAACAGAATCACTTGCCGAGACTGGTTCCAGCTTTGCCTGAAGGAAGGGCTGACGGTTTTCCGCGACCACGAATTCTCCGCCGACCAGCGCTCGCGCGCGGTCAAGCGCATCGCCGAAGTGCGCACGCTGCGCGCCCACCAGTTTCCCGAGGACCAGGGTCCGCTGGCGCATCCGGTGCGGCCGCGCCGCTACCGCGAGATCAACAATTTCTACACGGCGACCGTTTACGAAAAGGGGTCCGAAGTGGTGCGCATGATCCGCACCATCCTCGGGACGGAAGCCTTTCGCGCCGGCATGGACCTCTATTTCGAGCGGCATGACGGCGAAGCGGCCACGATCGAGGATTTCATCAAGGTGTTCGAGGATGCGTCGGGCCGCGACCTGTCGCAGTTCGCGCTCTGGTACCATCAGGCGGGCACGCCCAATCTGACGATCAGTACGACGCACAATCCGGCCGCGCGGGAGTTCACGCTCGAGATCGAGCAGTCGGTGCCGCCCACACCCTCCGAAAGCCGCAAGCGGCTGATGCATATACCGCTCGCCTTTGGCCTGATCGGCGCTGGCGGCAAGCCTGTGGCGTATAGCGGAGTCGAGGGCGCCAGCGTCGAGGATGGCGTCATCCATGTCCGCAAGCGCCGCCACATGGTGCGCTTTTCAGGCGTTGCCGAACGTCCGGCCGTGTCGCTCAACCGCGGCTTTTCGGCGCCGGTGACGCTGTCTGTCGAGCAGAAGGCCGACGATCAGTTCTTCCTTGCACGCCATGACAGTGACGCCTTCTCGCGCTGGCAAGCCTTCAATACGCTCCTCACCGATGCGCTGATCGCCGCTTTCCGCGAGATCCTTGGCGGCAAGCAGCCCGACTTCACGCCCCGGCTGACCGAGCTTGCCGGCCGCATCGCCGCCAACGAGGCACTTGAGCCCGCCTACCGGGCGCTGGCGCTGTCGCTGCCTGGCGATGCCGACATCGCCCGCGACATCGGCAAGAACATCGATCCCGACGCCATCCACACGGCTCGACAGGCTCTTGCGCTGGCGATCGCCAGGGCGAACCGGGAACCCTTCGCGCAACTGTATGATCGCCTCGCGGACACGGCCGCGTTCAGCCCGGATGCGACAAGCGCCGGACGCCGCGCCCTGCGCAACGTCCTTTTGGACTATCTCTCGCTGCTGCCGGGCGGCGCGGCACTTGCCGCCGGACATTTCCAGTCCGCCACCAACATGACCGATCGGGCGGCCGCGCTTGCCGTGCTCGCGCATCGTCACCATGGTTCGCCGGAGACAAACAAAGCGCTGGCGGCTTTCGAAAAGACCTATGCGTCCGACCCGCTGGTCATGGACAAATGGTTCCAGATCCAGGCCAGCGTACCGGGGCCGCAGGCTGTCGACACAGTTCGCGCCCTGACTGCTCACGCAGGCTTCTCGATGGCAAACCCTAACCGGGTACGCTCGCTGATCGGCACTTTCTCCAGCGCAAACCAAACCGGCTTCCATCGCCCCGACGGCGAAGGCTACCGGTTCTTCGCGCAAACGGTGCTCGAGGTCGAAAAGCGCAATCCGCAAGTGGCGGCAAGGCTGGCGACGGCACTGAGGTCATGGCGTTCGCTCGAACCGGGCCGGCAGGCCAAGGCCAGGGAAGCCCTGCTTTCGATCGCCAATGCCGAAAACCTGTCGGCGGATCTGCGCGATATTGTCGAGCGCACGCTGGCCTAGATTCCCTCGGCCTTCTCCCGAGCGGGAGGGGCCGAGGCACGGGCGCCTCCAAAACCGATTATTTTAGTCGATTTTTAATCTTTTTTCGCCGGACCACTGGACAAGGCGAATCACCTTTGATTCTTTACTGACGATTCGGAAGTGCGGCGTTTGCCGGATCACAAAGCAGCATAGGCAAATTCGGGGAGTGCCATTTATGGCGAAGGCGGACGCGTGGGGCGCGCCCGGTGGGATGGCTTTTGCGCGTCGCGAGACGCGCGGCGACGGCCTTGCCGGGAATACGCGGCTCATCGCCGAACCGGCCTACAAGCGGCTTCTGGCCGCCGAACCGCTGCTGCGCCGGTCGATACCGGCCCTCATCATCATCTTCCTGCTCGTCATCGCGGCGCTGCGCATGCTGTCGCTGATGAACGAGCGCGACGACGTCGAGCGTGATGCCAAGGCGATCCTGACACTGGCGGCGGGTCAGCTGGCCAGTTCGCTTGCCACCACCTCGGACACCCTGCCCGGCGCCATCCAGGACTTGCTGGAGACCACCAGCCGTCAGGGCGCAATGGGCCGCAGCCATGTGCTCGTCATCACCGACACCGCCTTCAAGATCACCGCGGTGACACCGCGCTCGGTCCCCTGGCAAGGGCATTCGCTCGACGGCCTCGTCCAAGGCGGCCAGCCCCTGTTCATGTTCGGCGACCGCGCCGGCGTCATGGAGGTCAATATCGGCGGCCAGGACTGGTATGCCGCGGTCAGCGTCGCCAAGGACCGGAAGGGAGCAGCGGCGGCTCTGGTGCCGCAGGAAGCGGTCTTCGACACATGGCGCAAGACCGTCTCGCTCAACGTCACCCTGTTCGTGCTGACGGCCGGCGTACTGATCATCATCCTCTATGCCTATTTCGGGCAGGCGTCGCGCGCGCAGTCCGCCGACCGCATCTACCTCGAAGCGCACCAGCGCATCGACATGGCGCTGGTGCGCGGCCGCTGCGGCCTGTGGGACTGGGACATGGTGCGCGGCAAGATGTACTGGTCGCGCTCGATGTACGACATGCTGGGCTACGAGCCGTGCGAGACGATGCTGTCCTTCGGAGAGGTCGACGAGATCATCCATCCCGAGGACGGCGACCTGTTCGAACTCGCCAACAGAATTGTCGCCCGCGAGATCGACCACATCGACCAGGTGTTCCGGATGCGGCATGCCGATGGCCAATGGGTGTGGATGCGCGCTCGCGCACAGGTCATGGATCCGGAAGCACCGGAAATCCAGCTGATCGGCATTGCCGTCGACGTCACCGAGCAGCGCCATCTGGCACTGCGGTCCGAGGCGGCCGACCTTCGCCTCAGGACCGCGATCGAGAACATCAACGAATCCTTCGTGCTGTGGGATTCGACGCAGCGGCTGATCATGTGCAACTCCAAGTACCAGCAGGACAACGGGCTCTCGGATCGCGACGTAATGCCAGGCGTGACGCGCGCTTCCCTGGAAGAGCGGATGCTGGCTTTTGCTTCCGAGCGCAGGCTCGCCAACACCAATGGTCCACAAGGCGGCGCCACTTTCGAGCGGCAGTTGTCAGACGGCCGCTGGCTGCAGGTCAACGAACTCAAGACCAGGGATGGCGGCATCGTCTCTGTCGGCTCCGACATCACCCAGATCAAGCTGCATCAGGAGAAGCTGGTCGACAGCGAACGCCGGCTGATGGCGACGATCCATGATCTCAGCCTCGCCCGCCGGGCCGAGGAGGAACGGTCTCGTGAACTGGTCGACCTCAACCGCAAATACATGAAGGAAACCGAGCGCGCCGAAGCGGCGAACCGGGCCAAATCCGAATTCCTGGCCAACATGTCGCATGAATTGCGTACACCGCTGAACGCCATCATCGGCTTCTCCGAATTGATGGAACAGGGGCTGTTCGGCCCGCTGGGGTCGGAGCGCTACGAAGAGTACGCCACCGACATCAACAGCAGCGGCAAATATCTGCTCGGCGTCATCAACGATATTCTCGACATGTCCAAGATCGAAGCCGGCCAGTTCTCGCTGGACCAGGAACAGATCGACCTCGGCCCGTTGATCAGCGAGACGGTGCGCGTCGTCTCGCTGCAGGCCGCGCAAAAGGCGATCACCGTGGAAACACGCATCGCCGACGCGCTGACCTTGTTCGCCGACCGCCGCGCGATCAAGCAGATCGTCATCAACCTCCTGTCCAACGCGGTGAAGTTCACCGGCCAGGGCGGCCACATATCGGTCAGGGCCCGCAACACATCGGGAGCCCTGGTGCTGACCATCGAGGACAATGGCTGCGGCATCCCGAAGGAGGCGCTCGGCAAGCTCGGGCGGCCCTTCGAACAGGTGCAGAACCAGTTTTCCAAGAACCATGCCGGATCAGGCCTTGGCCTCGCCATCTCGCGCTCGCTGGCCGAGCTCCAGGGCGGCGCGCTGAAGATCCGTTCGACCGAAGGTGTCGGCACGATTGTGTCGGTGCGCATTCCGGTGAAGAAGGCGCCGGCGGCGGTGAAAGCCGCGGCTTGAAGCAGCAGGCTCCGAGCGATGCCGCTGGAGCCTGGATCAAGCGATCTTATCGGACGCTGTCGTCGTCATCCGATTGCCGACCAAAGCGCCCGCCCTTCGGCAGCTCGCTCTTCTCGATCTTGCCGTCATTGTTCTTGTCGAGCATGGCGAACACTTTCTTCTCTCGACCGGTGATGTCATCCGTGGTCAGCGTGCCGTCGCCCCTGGTGTCGTAGCGGGCGATGATGCGCCTGGCCATGCGCTCGAAGCGCGCCTTCTCCAGCGCGTCGGCCAGTTGGGCGACGGTCAGCTTGCCGCCATTGGCGGCAACGAGCTTCTTCAGCCGCACGTTCATGGCGTCGGAGAACTGGTCGAAGGTGATGGCGCCGTCTGAGTCGCTCATCGCCTTGTCGAGGCGGGCCATCATGCTGTCGCGCATTTTCGCGCTGGCATTGTTTTCGGCGTAGGCTGTGGTGCCGACGGCGCCGGCAAGTGCCGCGAAGGCAAGGGCAAGCTTGGTTGACTTTCTCATGGTCTTCTCCTGTTGCATCGTCACCCCCGATGCGAGAGCGGCGGATCTTCGATCCTGTTGCCGCTCCATCTCTTTGTTCGAGCATCGGATCTTCCCAAACCGGTCTTTTTGGGTCCGATGCTTCGACGGCTACTTCACGGTCGTCCGGCACGAAGCAAAAGGTCAAAGTCCTTCCTGACCTGTTGCGACGTTTCCTTGAGGTGGGCTTCCAGCACGCCGAAATCCGGCAGGTCGGTAACCGCCAGCAGCAGATCCGAAAGCCCTGGAGGAACGTCGTCGCGCTCGAACGGTCCGGTGAGACAAAGCCGGGTCATCTGGGTCAGCGCCAGATAAAGTGCGAAGGCGGCACCAAGCTCCTGCCTGACGCCGGCATCGGCGAAGCCAGGCGCGAGGCGGGACAAGATCTCGGCCGTACCGGTGAAACGCGGCCCGGCCTCGACCTGCCCGGTGATGACAGCCACCTGAGCGATGAACTCGAGATCGATCAGCCCGCCGGGGATGAGCTTGATGTCCCAGAGATCACGCGCCGGCTTCTCCTTCTCGATCATGGAGCGCATATCCGCGGCCTCGGTCTTAACCTTCGCCGCGTCGCGCGGCTGGCCAAGGACGGCGGCAACTTCCGCTTCGACCTCGGCGCACAGGCCGGCGTCGCCGCCAATGGCGCGCGCCCGCGACAGCGCCATGTGTTCCCAGGTCCAGGCCTCCTGGCGCTGATATTTCTTGAAGGCATCGATATGGGTGGCCACCGGCCCCTTGTTGCCGGACGGCCGCAGCCGCAGGTCGAGTTCGTAGAGCACCCCTTCCGCCGTCGGCGCCGATACCGCCGAGATCAGCCGCTGCGTCATTCGGGTGTAGTAGTGGGAAGGCGCCAGCGGCTTGTCGCCGTCGGAATCCTCGGCGTTCGCGTCATGGTCGTAGAGCAGGATGAGATCGACATCCGACCCCGCGGTCAATTCGCGGCTGCCGAGCTTGCCCATGCCGAGCAGCGAAACCACACCGCCCGCGATCGTGCCGTGGCGCGCCGAGAATTCGGCGGTCACCGCCTGCAGGGCAGCCTCGATGGTGAGATCGGCGAGATCGGAAAAGGCGCGGCCGGCCCGGGCCGGATCGATTGAACCGGCGAGCAGCCGCACCCCGATCAGGAACTTTTGTTCCGAGGCAAAGATGCGCAACCGGTCGAGCACCTCCTCATAGACCCTGTCACCTTCGAGGAAGGCGGAAAGACGTGCCGAGAGATAGGCGCGGTCAGGCAGTTCGCTGAGAAGAGCGGGGTCGAGCAGGCCGTCGAACACATGCGGCCGGCGCGTGATGATCGCCGCAAGCCGGGGCGCCGCACCCATGATCGTCGCCATCAGCTTGAGCAGTGCCGGGTTGGACTGCAGCAGCGAGAACAGCTGGATGCCCGCAGGCAGGCCGGCAAGGAATTCGTCGAAACGGATCAAGGCTTCGTCCGCCCGGCGCGTCTGGCCGAAGGCCTTGAGCAAGGCCGGCGTCAATTCCGTCAGCCGCTCGCGCGCCTCCGCCGACTGGGTGACGCGGTAGCGCCCGAAGTGCCAACCGCGGATGACACGGCAGATGTCGCTCGGCCGCTGGAAGCCGAGACCGTGCAAGGTCTGCAGTGTGTCGGGGTCGTCGACATCGCCGGTGAAAACCAAATTGCCGATACCCGCCGAAAGCTCGGGTGCCGTTTCGAACAGCGCCGCATAGTGGCGTTCGACCTGCTGGAGCGAGGCGCGGAACGCCAGGGAAAAGGCAGCCGCATCGGCAAAGCCCAGCATATGGGCGATCCGCTCAAGTCCCTCATCGTCTTCCGGCAGTGTATGCGTCTGCTCGTCGGCCACCATCTGGATGGCGTGTTCGACACGGCGCAAGAACCAGTATTGGCTGGCGAGCGCATCACGCGCATCGGCGGTGATCCAGCCGCGTGCGGCAAGCTGGCCGAGCATCGGCACGGTTTCGCGGCCGCGCAGTTCCGGAAAGCGGCCGCCGGCGATGAGTTGCTGGGTCTGGACGAAGAACTCGATTTCGCGGATGCCACCACGGCCGAGCTTGACGTTGTGTCCCTTCACCGCGATCTCGCCGTGCCCTTTGTGAGCATGGATCTGGCGCTTGATCGAGTGGACATCGGCAATCGCCGCGTAGTCCATGTATTTGCGCCAGATGTAGGGCTGCAGTTCCTTGAGAAAGGCGGCGCCCGCGGCCAGATCGCCGGCCACCGGACGCGCCTTGATCATCGCCGCGCGTTCCCAGTTCTGGCCACGCGCTTCGTAGTAGCGCAGCGCGGCTTCGACCGGGATCGCCAGTGGGGTCGAACCGGGATCGGGGCGCAGCCTCAGATCGGTTCGGAAGACATAGCCGTGTTCGGTGCGGTCCTGCAGGATGCGCACCAGCCGTCGCGTCAGCCGCGAAAACAGCTCGGTGGCGTCGAGAGGATCGACGAGGGCGGGCGCTTCCGGATCGAAGAAAACGACAAGATCGATGTCGGAGGAGAAATTCAGCTCATGCGCGCCGAGCTTGCCCATGCCGAGCAGGATCCAACCCGATTGCCGCGAGGGGTTGTCCAGATCAGGCAGTCTGAGCTTGCCCTGGCCGTGCGCGTCGCGCAGCAGGAAATCGACGGCCGCACGGGTGCATGCGTCGGCAAGATCACTCAGCCGCCGCACCGTCAGCGACGTTTCCGCCTCCCCGGCGAGATCGGCCAGCGCGATCAGGAAATGCGCCTCGGCCTTGCACTGGCGCAGTTCCATCATCAGGCTGGATTCGGAAACTGTCTCGGCCAGTGGCGCCTGGTCGATCGCGTCGGTGATCGCTTTCAGGCGGGCCTCGACCGGCTGGTCGAAAAGAGCATCCAGGATCTGCGGCCGGCGACGCGCCGTATCGCGCAAAAACGGCGAGAGGTCGAAGGCAGCAGCCAGGAAATCCTGGCCCTCCCCCTCGGCGGTCAGGAATTTGGCCAGCCTTGTCAGCCCTTCTTCGCGTGCCGCCGCGACAATGTCGGCCAATTCCTGTCGCGCCTGGCCATCATCGAGAGGGGCAAGCCTAACCGCCGGCTTCAGCAGCCAGCCCGTGACCGTCCGTTTCGCGACCGCAGCCATCAGTGATCCTCCCGTGCGGGGAAACTCATGACCACGGATAGTCCTGGATTGCCAGGCAGGAGATCAAGCCGCCCGTAATGGAAAGTCATGACCGCCTTGGCAAGGCTGAGGCCAAGTCCGGAACCGGGCTGCGAACGGCTCTTCTCCAGCCGCACGAAACGTTCGGTCGCCCGGGCGCGATCGGCATCGTCCGGAATGCCCTGGCCGTTATCTGCGACACAAAGCCTGATCTCGCCATGCGTCCGCTCGAGCGTCACACGAACCGCCGGCCTGGAGGTGGAATCCGACGAATATTTGATGGCGTTATCGACGATGTTGGACAATGCCTGGCCGATCAACTCGCGGTTGCCGTCGACGAGAAAAGCGCCGTTCGTCTCGGCTTCGAGCGAAACGCCAGCTTCTTCCGCCACCGGCTCATAGAGTTCGACGACATCACGAACCGCCGCCGCCAGATCGACACGGGTGGTGTGTTCGGACGAATATCCTGCCTCCAGACGGGAGATCATCAGGATGGCGTTGAAGGTCTTTATCAGTTGGTCGGACTCGGCGATGGTGCCTTCCAGCGCCTGGCGATAATCGGCGGGCTTGTGCTTGCCGGAAAGCGTCGCTTCGGCCCGGTTGCGCAGCCGGGTCAGCGGCGTCTTCAGGTCATGCGCGATGTTGTCGGAAACCTGCTTCAGGCCTTCGTTGAGCGTCGCGATCCTGGCCAGCATGGAGTTGAGGTTTTCCGAAAGCCGGTCGAACTCATCACCGGCGCCGGTCACCGGCAGCCGGCCCGACAGGTCACCGCCCATGATGCGGCGGCTGGCCTCCGAAACGCTGTCGATTCGCTTGAGCGCGGCTCGGCCGACAAAGAACCAGATCAGGAGGCCGCCCAGGCCCATCATGCCAAGCGCAAGCGTCAGCGCACGGCGGATGACGGCGCGGAAACGTTCCGGTTCGCCAAGGTCGCGGCCGACCAGCATGATCATCTGGTTGGGCAGCCGCAGCACCAGTGCAATGGCGTTGTGGCCCTGCGCGCCTTCGGTCTGCTGCGCCGCGTTGTCACCAGTTGCGGGAGGGGTCGCCTGGTCGGTCGTTCCGCTGCGCAGGCGGTCAAGCTCGCCTTCTCCAAAGCGTTTGTAGGAGAACGGCTCGGTCGTCCAGCCCTCGGTGTCGATCACCCCCGGTTCGAGGCTCTGCACGTTGCCGGTCAGGATCTGGCCATTGGCGTCGGCGATCAGATAGAGATTGGCGCCTGGCTGGCGCGATCGGGCCTCCACCACCCTGACCAGAACCGGCAGGCCACCGCGCTGATAGGCCCGGGCAAGACCGAGCACTTCGTCGTTGATGGTCTCCTGTGTCTGCGACGTCAGCATGCGCGCCGACAGCGAGGTCATGTAGAAGACAAGCAGCACGGCGCAGAGCGCGAAGAGCAGAAGGTAGAGCGCCGAGAGCCGCGCTGCCGTCGTCCTCATGATGGCGGGCACGGAAAGCGCCATGCTGCCGCCTAGCCGCCCTTCAGCATGTAGCCGGCGCCGCGAACCGTATGCAGGATCGGCTTGTCGAAGCCTTTTTCAATCTTGCCGCGCAGCCGCGAGACATGGACGTCGATGACATTGGTCTGCGGGTCGAAATGATAGTCCCAGACATTCTCGAGCAGCATGGTGCGCGTCACCACCTGGCCGGCATGGCGCATCAGATATTCCAGCAAGCGGAATTCGCGCGGCTGCAGCGTGATCTCGCGCGCCGCACGGCGTACCGAATGCGACAGCCTGTCGAGTTCGAGGTCGCCAACCCGGTAGACGGTTTCGGCCTCCTTGGCGCTGGCGCGCCGGTTCAACACCTCGACGCGGGCCAAAAGCTCGGAGAATGCATAGGGCTTGGTCAGATAATCGTCGCCACCGGCGCGCAGCCCGGTGACCCGGTCATCGACCTCGCCCAGCGCCGACAGGATCAGCACCGGCGTGGTGTTGCCCCGGGAGCGAAGACCGGCAATGACCGACAGGCCGTCGCGACGCGGCATCATCCGATCGATGACCATCACGTCATAGTCACCGGCATCGGCAAGCGCGAAACCGGTTTCGCCGTCGCCGGCGACATGGGCGGTATGACCGGCCTCGGCGAAGGCTTTCTGCAGATAATCCGCGGCCTCGCGATCATCTTCTATGACGAGAATCTTCATAGGGCCGTTATACGCGATTTCGCTGGAAGGTTGAGTAGCCGGCATCTGCATTTTAGCCTTTGCCAAAGCGCATCGCGATCAAGATGATCGAGAGCACGCGCGATCTTGTTCTCTGGTGGTCTTCATCCCGGACATGCCTGCTTTCGGGCATGATCCTGAAATCACCACATCCTCTCGTCCCAGGTCCGGGCGAGTGTTTTTGGGCGGCGTCCAGAATGTGCGGCAGCGGGCGATGGGAGGCCCGCTGCCGCTGGAGGAGAGCACGATGACTGACTAACGTACCCGGCTCCATGCTTTCCCATGCGGCGGCTCGGGGGTGTTGAAACCGCCGCATCGGAAAAGTCGTTGTCAGCCCTTGGCGACAGGCAGCGCGACGAACCGATTGGTGTTGTCGCGGGTGATCTGCATCAGCACCGCCTTGCGGCCGGACTTCACCGCGTCGGTCATCGCCTTGGTGACGTCCTCGGTGCCGTTCACCTCGTTCGAATTAACGGCGGTGATGATATCGCCCGGCTGGATGCCGCGGTCGGCTGCATCGCTGTCGGGATCGACATCGGTGACCACAAGGCCCTTGCCGTTTTCGGACTTGGTGACGGTGAGGCCGAGATCGGCCAGCGAATCGGGCTTTGCCGGAGCGGCGGGCTGCTGTTGCTGGTCGTTCGAAGCCTGCTTGTCGCTGGCCGGCAGCTTGCCGAGATCGACCTTGACCGTCTGGCTCTTGCCGTCGCGCCAGACGGTGACATCAACCGACTTGCCCGGCGAATACGCACCGATCAGACGGGCGAGTTCCTTCGGCGACGCGACGTCCTTGCCATCGACCTGGGTGATGACGTCACCAGCGGTGATACCTGCCTTCTTGCCGGGGCCGTTGTCCTGGGCGCTGGATACCAACGCGCCATTGTTGGACTTCAGGCCAAGCGACTCGGCGATATCAGACGTGACCGGCTGGATTTCGACGCCGAGCCAGCCGCGCTGCACCGCCCCGCTCTTCATCAGATCGCCGACAACCTGCTTGGCGGTCGAGGCGGGAATATCGAAAGCGATGCCGACGCTGCCGCCCGAGGGCGAGAAGATGGCGGTGTTGATGCCAACCACCTGGCCGTTGAGATTGAAGGTCGGGCCGCCCGAATTACCGCGATTGACCGAGGCGTCGATCTGCAGGAAATCGTCATAGGGGCCGGCGCCGATGTCACGGCCACGCGCCGACACAATGCCGGCGGTGACGGTGCCGCCGAGACCGAACGGATTGCCGACGGCCACCACCCAGTCGCCGACGCGAACCTTGGAATCGTCGGCGAAATCGACATAGGTGAACTTGCCGCCGCCATCGACCTTGAGTACGGCGAGATCGGTGCGCGGATCGGTCCCGACCAGCTTGGCGTCGAGTTCCTTGCCGTCATTGGTCACCACGGTGAAGGCGGTGCCTTCTTCGACCACATGGTTGTTGGTGACGAGATAGCCGTCCTCGGAAATGAAGAAGCCGGAGCCCTGGGCCACCGGGCGTGGCTGGTCATTGTTGCGGTCGCGATGACCGAAGCGACGGTGGCCGTCCTCATTCTGGCCGCCCTGGTCGCCGAAGCCACGGAATTCCTTGAAGAAACGGCGCAACTGCGGATTGTTGGGAAGATTGTCGAAGCCATCCTGGTCGTCGGAACCATCATCTGCGGTCGGCTGGATCTTGGCCTTGACCTTGACGCTGACCACGGCCGGCGAAACGCGCTCCACGACATCGGCGAAGCTCGGAACCTGCGGAGCCTCGACGCGGACTGCGTCAGCCAGAACGGGGCTGGTTCCACTGGTCAACGCGCCAACACCGATCGCGCCGGCAATGGCGATGGACGCGGCAGCAGCCAGGAGACGCTTGCGGGTGCGGGAATATGAATTGGGGGCAATATTCATGGGGTCTCGTATCCTCTTTCAAACGGACGCGCCTTGATCGGCATCCTCGAAGAGAGAATTAGAGCGGCCCACATTACAGCGCCATTTCCGACGCATGAAACTTTGGTAATGTTGGCGGGCGCCAGCAGCCGTCAGTCGCGGCGGAGGATGGCGTCCAATGCCGCCTGTTCATCCGAAGACAGGGACTTGGTCACCAGGACTCTGCGCGACCGTGCGCTGAGTACAATGAAGACGCCCCCGATCAGCAGCAACAGCACAGGCGTGCCCCAAAGCAACGCGTTGCGCAGATCGAAACGCGGCTTCAGCAGCACGAACTCGCCGTAGCGGGACACCACATAGTCCATCACCTGCTGGTCGGTATCGCCGGCGACGAGACGCTGGCGCACCAGGATACGCAGGTCCCGGGCAAGATCGGCATCGGATTCATCGATCGACTGGTTCTGGCAGACCATGCAGCGCAGGCCTTCCGAGAGTGTCCGGGCCCTCGCCTCAAGCACCGGATCGGCCAACATCTCGTCGGGCTTCACCGCCAGCGCCGAGCCGGCGAAGCCGAGCGCCAGCATCAGGACAAGCAATCCGACAGAGAACCTTGCCTTCATGGCAGGCTCGCGGTCGCTGCGGCATCGGCCTGCTTGCGCCGCCGCGACGGCGCGCCGACACGCAAGCGCCTGTCCATCAGCGACATGGCAGCACCCGCCATCATCACCAGGCCGCCGCCCCAGATCAGCGTCACCAGCGGTTTCCACCACAGGCGCACCACCACCGACCCGTCCTTGCCCTCATCGCCGAGCGAAATGTAGAGCTGGGAAAAACCAAGGGTCTTGATACCGGACTCCGTCGTCGTCGTCTGCCGCACCGGATAGAAGCGCTTGGCGGAACTGATCTCGCCGACACGACTGCCGCTGACGCCGATCAGCTCGAAGCGGCCACGATCCTCGCTGTAGTTCGGGCCCTGGGCCGGATAAAGTCCGACGAAACGCAGCGTATGGCCTGACAATTCCACCGTCTCGCCGGCCCGCATGGTAAGGATCTTCTCGGTGCCGAAGGACAGCGTGGCGACAATGCCGAGCAACGTCAGGCCAAGGCCGAGATGGGCCAATGCCGTGCCGAAGACCGAGCGCGGCAGGCCGACGAAGCGCCTGAACATGACGGCCGCTGCAACCGATCCGACACCGGACTTGACGGCAAGGTCGGTAAGGGCTCCGGCGACGAGCCAGACGGCAAGGCCGATGCCGAGGGCGGCGAACACCGAAGCGCCGTCGATAAACAGGCCAGTGACCAGCATCGCAGCCAGCGCCAGCGCGAAGGCAGCCATCAGGCGCTGCGCCGCGGCGAAGACATCGCCACGCTTCCAGGCGAGCAGCGGCCCGAACGGCACAAGGGCCAGAAGCGGCAGCATCAGTGGGCCGAAGGTCAGGTCGAAGAACGGCGCGCCGACCGAGATCTTGCCGCCGGTAAGCGCTTCCAGCGCCAGCGGATAGAGCGTGCCGACGAGCACGGTGGCGGTCGCCGTGGTCAGGAACAGATTGTTGAGGACGAGCGCGCCTTCACGCGAGATTGGATGGAACAGTCCGCCGGCCGTCAACCTTGAGGCGCGCAGCGCGAACAATGCCAGCGAGCCGCCGATGAACAGCGTCAGGATGCACAGGATGAAGACGCCGCGCGTCGGGTCGGTGGCGAAGGCATGCACCGAGGTGAGCACGCCCGAACGCACCAGGAAGGTGCCGAGCAGAGACAGCGAAAAGGTGAGGATGGCGAGCAGCAGCGTCCAGATCTTCAGCGCCGAGCGCTTTTCCATGACGATGGCCGAATGCAGCAGCGCGGTGCCCGCCAGCCACGGCATGAAGGAGGCGTTCTCAACCGGGTCCCAGAACCAGAAACCACCCCAGCCGAGCTCGTAATAGGCCCAATAGGACCCCATCGCGATGCCGCCGGTCAGGAACATCCAGGCGACCAGCGTCCATGGGCGCACCCAGCGCGCCCAGGAAGCATCGATGCGGCCCTCGATAAGGGCGGCGACCGAGAAGGAGAAGCAGATCGAGAAGCCGACATAGCCGAGATAGAGCAGCGGCGGATGAATGGCGAGGCCGAGATCCTGCAGGATCGGGTTGAGATCGCGGCCTTCGATCGGCGCCGGGTTGAGCCGGATGAAAGGATTGGACGTCGCAAGGATGAACAGGAAGAAGGCAGCGCCAATGGCGCCCTGCACGGCCAGCACATTGGCGCGCAGCGTTGCCGGCAGGTTGGAGCCGAAAGCCGCGACAAGGGCACCGAAGAAGGTCAGGATCAGCACCCAGAGCAGCATCGAGCCTTCGTGATTGCCCCAGGTTCCGGTGATCTTGTAGATCAGCGGCTGCAGCGAATGCGAGTTTTCCCAGACGCTCGCCACCGAAAAATCGGAGTTCGCGTAGGCGCCCGCCAGCGCGACGAAGGACAGCGCCGTCAGCGCAAAACCCGTTATCGTGACAGGACCGCCGACAGCCATCAGGCGCTGGTTGTTGAGCCGCGCGCCGAACAGGGGCACGATCGTCTGCACCAGCGAAAGCGCGAACGCCAGGACCAGTGCGAAATGTCCGGTTTCAACCATGATTGACCCCTGCCCTTCCGCCCGACTCACTCACTCTTGCTCTCCTGCCAGACGCCCTTGGCCTTCAGCCCGTCGGCCACCTCCTTGGGCATGTAGCGCTCATCATGCTTGGCCAGCACGCTGTCGGCGACAAAGACCCCGTCCGGGCCAAAAGTGCCTTCGGTGATGACGCCCTGCTCCTCGCGAAAAAGATCAGGCAGGATGCCGGTATAGGTGACCTTGACCGATTTATGCGTGTCGGTGACGGAAAAGGCGACTGTCGCGCCCTGCCCGCGCTGTACGGTGCCTTTTTCGACCAAACCGCCGAGCCGGATGCGCTGGCCGGGCTGGACACTGGCGGTGGTGAGGTCCGCCGGCATGTAGAAATAGGACGCCTTTTGGCCAAGCGCGTAGAAGGTCAGACCGGTGGCGGCGCCCAGGAAAGCCAACCCACCGACAATCACCGACAACCGCTTCTGCTTGCGTGTCATGACACGTTCTACTCCGTCGCCGCCAGGCCGAGCGAGGCGGCAAAGGCGGTGAATTTCTTGGCTTCATCACTGCCGGCGCCAAAGACGGCAATGGCGCGCCCCAGCGCCCCGCGCGCCTGATCGGCCTTGCCCAGCACGACATAGGAACGAACGAGCCGCATCCATCCTTCCGGGTCACGCGGATTTTGCCGCAGTTTTTCATCGAGGCCGGCGACCATCGTGTTGATCATGGCTTCACGATCCTGCGGCGACATGGACGAAGCCGCGTCGACATCCACGGCTTCGGGGCCTTTCGCGTCCGCGCCGGAAGCGACTTCGGGGCTGGCGGCCTTGGCCAGCGCCTGCTCGACGGCGTCGCGCCAAGGCGAGTCGGGCGGCAAGGTGCCAAGCATGGTTTGCCAGGCCGTCACCGCGTCCTTGTTTCGCCCCTCCTGCGCCAAGGCCATGGCCAGATAGAAGCTGGCTTTCGCGTTGGCCGGATCGAGCTTGAGCGCCGCCTCGAAGGCATCCTGGGCATCGGCGGAAACAATGCCGCCCGCCGCACCGGCGATCGCCTCGCCGAGGCCGGCCTGGCGAACCGCGCTGTCTCCGTCGAGGCGGATGGCGTTGCGGTACGCCGCCACCGCCTCGGAAAAGCGCTGCATACGCAGATAGATCGGGGCCAGCACATCCCATCCCCGGCCGTCGGAAGGATTGGCGGCAAGGTGAGCCTCGGCCCGCGCAACCAGTTCGTCGACCGAGCTGTCGGCCGGATTCTTGGTCAACCGCTCGCTGAGCGGCTGCGACGGCAAATCGGGCGAGCCAATCTGGCTGTAGAGACCCCAGCTGACCAGCGGTACAGCCAGCACGGCCACTGTCGCGACAAGTCTTGCGTTGAAAAAAGCATGCCCGGCCGTCGTCTTGCCGGCCGCATCCGCATTGTCGAGGCGAAGGATGCGGCGCGCGATCTCGGCGCGCGCCTCGGACGCCTCAGCCGGCTGGATCAAGCCGCGTGCGACATCACGGTCAAGCTCGGACAATTGATCGCGATAGACTTCCAGATCGTGATCGCCGCTCGACGACGCGCCCCTGGCGCCTCCGGCCAGCGGCAGCAGCACCGCCAGGCTCGCACCGAGCGTCAGTATCGCGGCTATGACCCAGAACAGCATGGTTCTTCCAATAACGGCAGAGCCTTGCCCTGCCAACACGGGCATCCTGCGACGCTTTGACGGTCGGTGCGCCGAATGTCCTTGATGGACATCAACCGGCCAGATTCCAATCGGAGCCGATCCGATCTTTGTTTTGTTCGTGTCGTTGTCCCAAACCGCCGCGCGCTTTGGGCGACATGCATCTACGCCTTATGCATGCCGTTGTCCCAAAACCGCTGCGCACTTTTGGGCGGCATGCAGCTCTCAGGTCAGCGGCGTCCAGCTGCCGTCGGCGTTGCGGCAAGCGGTTCCGCGCGCCGTGACGCCGGCTCCACCAGTGAAGACGGTCTGCGTGTACTGGCGGCAATCCTGCGAACCGACGCGATAGGGTTGGGCCGGAACGACTTCGCCATAGCGGGATGCCTGATCGCCCTTCCACGCCACCTTCTGGCCGCTCGTCGTATATTCGAGCGCCTTGTATTCCGCCTCGAGAGCGCTGCGCTTTTCGGATTCACTGAGGCCGGCGCCGATCGAACCGCCAATGAGACCGCCACCCATCGCCGAAATGATCGATTTGGTAACCTTGCCACTCGCCGGAGGCGTCGACGCCGGTGTCGGCGCCAACGTCGGGCCCTTGCCGCTCAAGGTGGTGCAGCCGGACACGGCCAGGAGGGCGGAAACGAGCGCGACGCGAATCTTCATGCCAACAACCGATTTTCTTGAATTGGAGCCTGCCATGGATGCGCCGGGGGCCGCGTCATCGGAGAAGTAGGCGTGGCCATAGTATTGATATTTGTCGGAAATTTGGCCGCTGCAGACCGCTCCGGGATCAATCGATATGCCGCCATGATATGCGCCGTCCATCGCTGCCGATCGGCCCTGAGTAGCATTACTGGAGGCTCCGCAATCGCACCACCGCCTTCAGCCCGCCCATGTCGGACCGTTCGAGCGCCAGTACGCCTCCATACTCGTTGATAAGGTCGGCGACAATGGCAAGCCCCAGACCTGTTCCCGGTTTTGTCTCGTCCAGGCGCCTTCCGCGCTTCAGCGCGTCGCGCGCCTTGTCCTCGGGGATGCCCGGGCCGTCATCCTCGATGATGATCTCGAAAAAAATGTCATCCTTGCCGGCCAGGGACGCAACCGAGACCGACACGGCGCTTTTTGCCCATTTCATCGCATTTTCGAGAAGATTGCCAAGCAGTTCCTCAAGGTCCTCGCGCTCTCCGGCAAAGACGATCTCGGTGGCCGGCAGCGACAGCGACAGGCCGGTCTGCGGGTTGAGCTTCTGCAAGACCCGCACCATGCGCTGGACCAGCGGCGCCACCGGCGTGCGATAGACGACGCTGTCGCGCTGCGCAGCGACGCGGGCGCGCTGCAGGTAATGGTCGACCTGCTTCTGCATCGAGGCGGCCTGTTCGGCGATCAATTGTCCCTTGGCGCCGCCAAGCGCCCTACCCTCGTTGAGCAGCACGGCAAGCGGCGTCTTCAGCGAATGGGCGAGATTGCCGACCTGGGTTCGCGAGCGCTCGACGATGCGTCTGTTGTTCTCGATCAAGGCGTTGGTTTCGTTGGCCAACGGTTCGATCTCAGCCGGGAAGCGGCCGTCGAGCCTCTGTGCGGTGCCCTCGCGCACCATGGCAAGCGCGTTCCTGACCCTGCGCAGCGGCTGCAAGCCGAGCAGAATGGCGATCGCGTTGATCGCGATCATGCCGACGCCGAACAGGCTGAGATAGGTCAGCAGGCGGCGCTGGAAGGTGGCGATCTCCTGTTCGAGTTCGCTCTGGTTGCCCATGACACGAAACCGCGCGGCGCGGTTCTTGGCGTCGAGGACGAATTCGCTCTCGAACACTTCGAGTTGCTCGCCGTCAATGCCTTCGGCCGCATAGCTGCGCTGGAAGCTGGCATTGAAGGGCACCTCGGCCACGCTCGGCGACGGGATCTTGCTTGTCATCGACGACGAGTGAAGGTCGCCATGCACACCTTCCGAGGCAGGCTCAACCGACCAGTACCAGCCCGAATTCGGCTCCGAAAAGCGGAGGTCTCCGAGGTCGGGAGCACCGGTGAGCGCTCCCGTGTCTGAAATCCCGATGGAACCGATCAGGTTGAACAGATGCGCCGACAAAAGGCTGTCGAAGCCACGCTCGCTGGCCTGGCGATAGAGCGTGGTGATCAGGGTGAAGATGACGACAAGGGTCAGGATCGCCCATACAGTGGAAAAGGCGATCACGCGGAACGTCAGCGAACGCGGCCACAAACGCAGCGAAAGCGGCGCCCTTGCGGTTGGTTTGATCGGTTCCGAGTTACGCCTCCGGCTCACGCATGCGGTAGCCCATGCCACGCACGGTTTCGATCATGTCGATGCCCATCTTCTTTCGCAACCGCCCGACAAATACCTCGATGGTGTTGGAATCGCGGTCGAAATCCTGGTCGTAGAGATGCTCGACCAGTTCGGTGCGCGAAACGACCTCGCCCATATGGTGCATCAGATAGGCAAGCAGGCGGAATTCGTGCGAGGTCAGCTTCAGCGGCACGCCGTCGACATCGGCCTTCGACGCCTTGGTATCGAGGCGCAGCGGCCCGCAGGTGAGCTCCGACGAGGCATGGCCGGCGGCGCGGCGGATCAGCGCCCTGACCCTCGCCAGCACCTCCTCGATATGGAACGGCTTGGTGACATAGTCGTCCGCGCCGGCATCGATGCCGGAGACCTTGTCGCTCCAGCGGTCGCGCGCCGTCAGGATCAGCACGGGCATCTTGCGGCCGCCTCGGCGCCAGCGCTCGACCACGCTGATGCCGTCCATCTGCGGCAGGCCAATGTCGAGCACGACGGCATCGTAGGGTTCGGTATCGCCGAGGAAATGGCCTTCCTCGCCGTCAAAGGCGCGGTCGACGACATAGCCGGCGTCGACCAGCGCGTCGGCTATCTGCCTGTTGAGATCCTTGTCATCCTCGACGACGAGTACGCGCATGCGGAGATCGACACCTGTTGAAGAGTTCGCTCAGATTGAAGACTTGGGCAGATCGAAGACTGGGCAGATATAGGCCGATTCCGGCGGCCTGGGAAACGTGGCCCGTAAGATGGGGCATTGGGTCAGTTTTGCGGGACGACGATCTCGGAACGACGCGGACGCTGCCCGTCCTTGCCTGGTACCAGCACGACAATGACGCAGACCGGCTGGCCGCCTCGTGTCGACTGTGAGGCCTTGGCCAGCGTTCCGCCATTCTGCTCTGCCACCTGCTGGCCGATCGCGTAGCAGTCGGACGCAGCCAGGACGATCGGGCTGGCCTGGTCTGGCGCGATCACCGGCATCGCCATCGCCTGCGACGCGAGCAGCCCGGCAGCACTGAGCGCCAGGGTCGCGGTTCGAAAGAGGGAGCGAAACGTTTTCATGGCCAGCGTTGTAACGCATCGGTGCTGAACGTGAAATGAACAGTGATCGACACGAAAATCATGCCCGATACTCCCCCTGAAACGCGAGACGCCAGATGGTGATTTCGACGCCCAACCCGACGAAATCCCTGAAATGCCAGTCTAGACTCCGTTTCGGTCAGATTGGAAGCGTATCAGGCATTTTCCTGCGTCAGCGCACGAAACCGCAGAAGCCCGTGATGGACAAGGAGATCTTCGTCGTAACGGGCCTCGGTGAATTCGAGCGATAGGCGTGTCTTGCCGCGGCGGCCGACCACCAGCGCGGCGTTGGCAAGGCGGGCCTTGATGGCGGCCATGATGGCAAGGGTTTCGTCTTCGCCATGAGCTTTCGACCAGACGTGCAGCGTGATCAGCTGATCATCGTTGTTCTCGGCACCGGTATCCCAGTCAAAGGCGCTGGTCTGGCCACAAGTCACATAAGGGAACGCGGCATTGTCGGCCGCCCTTTCGAGCAGCCCGGCGCCACCGAGCAGCGCCGACAACGACTTGTCGGTTTTGAGCCTCAGAAAGAGTGCCTGCAGCAAATCGCCGGGCGCTGTCATATTCATTCCTCGAGCTGCTCTGCAACCGACAATGCGTTTCCAAGTCTGCCGGTTTCCCTATGCCTTGCCAGATATAGCGTTGGCTACGGGAAAACGATGGCGATTCGTCATAAGAATTATAAGTGCCGATGATCTCGAAAATACGACTTGCCGACAATCCCACCGATAGACGCGCAAGAGCCAGACCAGGAAGGCGCGCATCAAGCATCTGCGCCGCCCGTCAGGTGGCGCATGAATTTGGTGTCCCGCTTGCCTGATCGCGCGATCTTGCCTCATATGGACCGGTTCACGATGGAATGTTCCTTGCCAGTTCTGGCCGGGCAATGGGGGCATCTTCCGCAGCAGATTCTCGGAGCTGACGATGCTCGATCCAGAAAAGGCCAGAGCCGCGTCCCGGTTGCTGGTCGACCATTGGGACAAGGGCACCCGTCTCGACGCCATACCCCTCGAGTTGCGGCCGCAAACGCGGATCGACGGTTACGCCATCCAGTCGCGTGTGATGGATCGCTCAGCGGCCCCGCTTTTCGGCTGGAAGATTGCAGCAACCAGCCTCGCCGGACAAAGGCATATCAACGTCGACGGCCCGATGGCCGGGCGTCTCATCGCCGAAAAATCGGTCGAGGTTGGCGGCACCGTTTCGCTCGCGACGAGCAAGATGCGCGTGGCGGAAATCGAATTCGCCTTCCGCTTCGGCCACCAGGTGCCACCGCGTTCAGCACCCTATGAAATCGCCGAGGTGATGGATGCCGTGGCGACCTTGCACCCGGCGATCGAAATACCGGACTCACGCTACGATGATTTCTGCGCCGTCGGAGCGCCGCAGCTCATAGCCGACAACGCCTGTGCCAACCTGTTTGTCATCGGCGAGTCGATAGAAGAGGACTGGCGCGACGTGAACCTCGCGGAGCACCCGGTGGTCGGTTTCGTTTCCGGCAAATCGCGGCACGATGGGAAGGGCGCGGCAGTGCTGGGCGACCCTTGGATCGCGCTCACATGGATCGTCAATGAACTGTCGGGCCTGGGCATGGCACTGGAGCCGGGACAGGTGGTGATTACAGGCACCTGCGTGACGCCGATAAGCGTCGAGGCCGGCGACGAAGTGATTGGCGATTTGGGCCGGTTCGGCCGCGTGTCGGTACGGTTTGTCTAGGCTCCGGTGCGCAACCTGACCACGAAGCTGCGGACCGCAAGCACCAGCACTGTGATGATGATCAGGATCACCGACAGGGCCGCGATCGCCGGGTCGATGTTGTCGCGCAGGCCCATCCACATCAGGCGCGGCAGCGTGATGGCATTGACCGAGGTGATGAACAAGGTAACGCCAATCTCTTCCCAGGACAGCACGAAGGACAAAAGCGCCGCGGTGATAATGCCGAACTTGATGTTGGGCATGATGATGCGGGTGGCACGCTCCCAGACACTGGCGCCCAGCCCCCTCGCCGCAAGGTCGATGCGCCGGTCCATCTGGCTGAGCGAGACCAGGATCAGCACCGTGGCGAAGGGTACCGTCATCACCGAATGCGCCATGGCGACGCCGAGCCAGGTGTCATAGCCGAAGAACGAGCTTACGCCTGAGATCGAGGTCAGCAGGAAGTAGAGCGTGATCGCCGAGACCACCGGCGGCACCACCATCGGCAACAGCACGAACCCCACGAGCGCGGCGGTGAAGCGGGGCTGGAACATCCAGACACCGAGGCTGAAGCAGAGCGCCAGCACGGTGGAAATCGCGCTGCTGACGATCCCGATCCGGATCGACAGCAGGATCGACTGGATCCAGCGCGGGTCCTCGATCAGCGATCGATAGTGGCGCAGCGACAGCTCACCCGAAGGCATAGCCAGCATGCGGCTCGGCGTCAGCGACACCGGAATGACGGCGAGCAGCGGCATCAGCAGGAACAGCGCCACCAGAGCGGCGATGACCAGCGAAACGGGCCCGGGGCGATAGGTCGGCATCAGATCAACTGCTTCGGTCTGACATAGCGGAACAGCAGCGCCATCAGCGCGCCCACGAACAGCACCAGCACGACGCTGATCGCAGCCCCCAGCCCCCAGTCCGGGCTCTGGAAAATTCTGAGATAGATCAGTTCGGCGATCATTACGCTGCGGCCGCCACCGAGGATCGCCGGCGTGACGAAGAAGCCGAGCGAGAAGACGAAGACGATCAGCGCCGAGCCTATGATGCCGGAGCGCGTCATCGGCACGAACACCGTCCAGAAGGTGCGCATGCGGCTGGAGCCCAGCCCGCGCGCGGCAAGCAGCACGCGGTCGTCGAGGCTGCGCATGGCCGATGCCAGGGGAAAGACCGCGAAGGGAATGAGGAAATGCGTCATGCCGACGACGACGCCAAACTCGTTGCGCACCAGGGTCAGCGGTTCGGAGATGAAACCAATCGATTGCAGCCAGGTGTTGATCAGGCCCCGATTGGACAAAAGCGCTACCCAGCCGAAGGCGCGGGTCAGCACCGAGATCCAGAATGGCACCAGAATGCAGAACTCGGCGATGAGGCGCTGCGCCGGGCTGCCGCGCACCCAGACCACCGTGATGGCATAGGCTGCGGCGACGGAAACGACAGTGACGATCGCCGCGATGCGCAGCGTGCGGACGAACACCGATTGGACCAGATCGTCGGTGAGCAACGCTTCATACTGGCCAAGCCCCGGCGTCGGCAGAGTAAAACTCCACTTCACAACGCCGAGAAACGGCCAGGCATAGGCCAGGACGAGGAACAGGAGCAGCGGCGCCATCAACAGCGCCGCGCCCATCCTGTCGGAGAGAACGCGCCTCATCTCAGGTCAGCATCCGCTGTCAGGCGGAGATGATCTTGGTGTATTCGTCGAGCGCCGCGCCGTAGTTCTTGGCGTACCACTCCATGTCGAGCGCGATCTGCTTCTTCATGTTCTCGGGATCGACCGGGTTGATGCGCTTCTTGTCGGCGGGGATCAGCGCGTCGGCCGCCGGATTGGCCGGACCCTGGCCGAGTTTTTCGAACATGACGAGCTGCTTTTGCGGATCCTGTGCGCTGGCGATGAACTTCATCGCCGCGTCCTTGCCGCCGGGGTTGTTCTTGAGCACGGCCAACGCGCCGGGCGAGATCAAGCCCTGGTCCCAGATGAACTTGATCTTGCCGCCGGAATCCTGCTCGATCAGCGAAGCGCGGGTCGACCAGACGATGGCCATCGAGGCCTCGCCATTGAGCAGCACGCTCTGGCTCTCGGCGCCGCCGCCCCAGTAAGCGACGACATTTTCCTTGAAGGCGGCGATCTTGTCATGTGCCCGCTTCAGGTCGAGCGGATAGAGCGAAGCCGGCGCGATGCCGTCGGCCAGAAGGGCCGCTTCCCAGCTCGACACGCCCCATTTGTAGAGCGAGCGCTTGCCGGGGAACTTCTTCACGTCGAAGAAGTCGGCCATGCCTGTCGGGGCATCCTTGCCGTATTTTTCTGAATCGTAGGCGATGACATAGGAGAAGAAATAGGTCGAGGCGGCATACTCCCAGCCGAAGCCGGGCCGCATCTTCGTCTTGTCGACGATCTTGTAGTCGATCGGCTCGAGCGCCCCCTGGGCGCCGAGCGTGATGGCCGAGAACGGATCGACGTCGACCAGATCCCAGGTCGGCGCGCCGCTCTTGAACTGCGCCGAAATGGCGCCCTCCGTCGGGCCCGAGCCGTCCATCTTCACGGTGATGCCGGTTTCCTTGGTGAAGGCCTGGCCATAGGCCGCATCATAGGCGGTGATGGCGTCGCCGCCCCAGTTGACCAGCACCAGTTCCTTGGCCTGGGCAAAGGCGCCGGTCGAGCGCAGCAGCATCGGCGTGCCGGCAAGCACGAGGGCCGCCAACTGCGTGAACTGGCGGCGCGAGATCTCGCCGCGTCTGGTCCTTTCGGACAGCGTTTCGATTGCCTGTTTCTTGGTGTCGTTCATGTCAGTTCCCCTTTGTTTTAGTTGATTTCAATCCGGAAGCCGGTGCGGCGGATCAAGCCGCGCCGGCGCTCATTGTCCTCCATCCGGAAGGAGGAAACCCTTTTCCGCCGGCCAGGTCAGCCAGACGGAATTGCCCTTGCTCAGCGCCGCGGCCGCGACCTCGTTCGGCACCGAGACGGTCACTTTCGCGCCTTGCCGCGTGGTCAGGTCGAGCTTGGTCGCCGCACCCATATAGGTCGAGGCAATGGCGGTCGCGGCAATGCCGTTTTCGCCGGCCGCCGCCTCGCGCGCGATCGACATGTGTTCGGGCCGGATCGCCAGGATGGCGTCGCCACGGACTTTCTCGGCCTTGCAGTGCATGCTGACCGCGCGGTCTTCGCAAAGGCCCGTCGAGCCATTGTCGGCGGGCTTGACCCCCTTCAGCGGCAACATGTTGATTTCGCCGAGGAACTCGGCGACGAAGCGGTTGCCCGGCCGGTCATAGACTTCGTCCGGCGCGCCGACCTGCAGCAATTTGCCATGATTGAAGATGGCGACGCGCGAGGACAGCGCCAGCGCCTCGCTCTGGTCGTGGGTGACGAAGACGAAGGTGGTGCCGGTTTCCTGATGCAGGCGCTTCATCTCTGCCTGCATCTGGCCGCGCAGGCTCTTGTCCAGCGCCGAGAACGGCTCGTCGAGCAAAAGCACGCCCGGCTCGAACACCAGCGCCCGGGCCAGCGCCACGCGCTGCTGCTGGCCGCCGGAGAGCTGCGCAGGCAGCTTCTTCTCGTGGCCGATCAGGCCGACGCGCTCGATCATCTCGCCGACGCGCTTCTTGATCTCGGAGGCCGATTTCTTGCGGACCTTGAGCGGGAAAGCGATGTTGGCCTCGACGCTCATATGCGGGAACAGTGCATAGCCCTGGAACACCATGCCGGCGGCGCGCTGCTCGGCCGGGCGGTTGGTGATGTCAGCGCCATCGCTGAGGAGACGGCCCTCGGTCGGCTGCACGAAGCCGGCCAGGATCATCAGGAAGGTGGTCTTGCCCGAGCCGGAGGGACCGAGCAGCGTGAGGAACTCGCCGCGGCCGATATTGAGCGTCAGATTGTCCAACGCACGGAACGAGCCGAAGCTCTTGCCGATCCCGATTGCCTTGATCTCTGCGGCCCGGCCGGGTTGCTGCATCCTGCCTCTTCCTCAGTCCCAGGTGGAAATCGTAGGCAGGCCGACGGCTCACCGCAACCGAATAGTTTTCGCCTGATCGGCAAATTTGATTCACGTCTGGGCGGCTGGCGTCATTTCGCCCTCAATAGGGCTGAATGCGGTTCTCCGAAAGCTTCGACCTCAGCCACCCCGCGAACGCATCCAGCACCGGGTGCGAAGCCTTGGCGTGTTCGGAGACCAGGAAATAGGAGCGCGGCGACTTGATCGCGATGTCGAAGGGCCTGACCAGCCGGCCTTCGCTGAGTGCCCGGCGGCTGGTCAGTTCGTCGCCCATGGCGATGCCCTGGCCGGCAATCGCCGCCGAGAAGACAAGGTTCATGTCGGAAAAGAAGATGCCGCCCTCGGTGTCGGGGTTTTCGACCTTGGACAGGGCCAGCCAGCGCGCCCAATCCTCGGTATCATCGAGATGGAGCAGGTTGGCGCGCAACACGTCCGCCGGCTTCGAAAAGCCGCCGACCTTGTTCAGCAGCGTCGGGCTGCAGAGCGGCGTGAACGAAATTTCGCACAGCAGCTCGGCCATGCGGTTCGGCCAGTTGCCGACGCCAAAGGCGATGAAGGCGTCGGCCTCCGCGTTGCTGACATCGTCGAGCCGCCTGGGCGTCAGGATACGCAGCGCCACATCAGGGTACATCTGCCGGAATTCGCCAATATGGGTGCATAGAAAAAGCGAGGCGAAGCCCGGCGTACAGGAGACGGCGAACGAACCGCCGACGCCGGTGCCGGCATCGCGCGTCACCGCATCTCCGAGAACGGTCAGCGCCTTGCGCACGTCACTGGCATAGCGCTGGCCGCGCGGGGTGAGCGCGACGCCCTTGCCGATGCGCTCAAGCAGATCGAAGCCGAGGTCGCGCTCAAGCAGCCGCAACTGGTGACTTACCGCGCTGCGCGTGAGGTGCAGTTCGTCGGCGGCGCGCCAGACGCTGCCGTGGCGGGCGAAACTGTCGAGGGCGCGCAGCGCCTGTGTGGAGGGAATTCTCAAGAGGTGAACCGAATTTGCACGAACCGGGAAAACATATCACTTTTTGGCGAGCCGCTTCACTGCTTTCTTTGATGCCATGGACAAACCGGTGACGACATCAGCGCAAGCGACCGCGCTTGCCTGCCTCGATGGCATCCAGCCCTCGCTGTCGGAATGGACGCGGACCATTTTCGATTTCGGCGAGACCGCCTGGCGCGAGTACCAGTCGGCCGCCTGGTATGTGGCGCGGCTGAAGCATGAGGGCTTTTCCGTCGAGGAAGGCTCGGGCGGCATGCCGACGGCGTTCTGCGCTCACTGGACGAATGGCGCCGGGCCGACGATCGGCATGTATGCCGAGTACGACGCCGTGCCCGGCAATTGCCAGGACGCGGTGACGGTAAAACAGCCACGGCCCGGCCTTGGCGTCGAGGCCGGCGGCCACACCGATCCGCATTCGGGGCTCGGCATGGCAAGCCTCGGCGGCCTGCTTGCGACCAAGGCGGCCATGCAGCGCCACGGCATTCCAGGCACGCTGCGTTTCACCGGCGAGCCGGCGGAGAAGGTACGCGGCTCCAAGCCGATCCATGCGGCCAGGGGCTACTATGACGGCCTTGCTGGCATGATCTCCTTCCATCCCTTCTACATGCTGCCGCTCTGCAACACGGCGCGTTGGGACACGCATTGCGGCGCTGCCTACGCCATGATCTACCGCTTCGTGTGCGACGAGCCCGAAAACTGGGTTCGCGCGGGCGATGGAGCACCGATCCCGCAGGCGCATTCTGCCGTGCGGGCGCCCGGCGCCAACGACGCGCTGATGACGATGTACATGGCCTCCAAGGCGCTGCGCGATTCCATGTTGCCGCACCAGGGCGGCTGGTCGATAAGCGAGGCGATCCTGACCGCCGGCCAGGCAACCGCCGACAATCTGCCGGCGGGGCTGGCCGAGATCCAGTACATGATCCGCGTCCCGGCCATCGGCATGGCCGAACAGGTCACCGCCGTGCTCGACCGCAACGCCGCGGCCGCCGCCGCGATCAGCGGCTGTCGATACGAGCGCCACTGGGTATCGAAGTCGCGGCCCGGGCTGGCCAATCACGCCATGGCCGGGATCGCCTATGACGCGCTCTCGACGGTCGGAGCACCACACTGGGACGAGCCCGCGAAGGCGGTCGCGCGCGAAATCCAGGTCAATGCCGGTGGCGCGGCAACCGAAAATCCCTTCATCGATGAGCTGGAGAGGCTGATTTCGCCGCAAGAGGCCGAAGCGATCCTGCGCCGCGACCTGCCGCCCTCGCAGGTGAATTCGACCTCCGACGACTACACCGACATGAGCTGGCATGCGCCGACCGCGCGCTTCTATGTCTCGCGCCCGGCGCTGCGCTCGGCGAATGGCCACGCCTATCCCTCCTGGGTGATGAATGCGCTGGGCGGCATTTCCGCCACCATCGACCCGATGGTCACCTGTGCGGCCAAGACGGTCGCGCTGTCGGCGCTGCGCCTGCTCGAAGACGGAAAAGCCCGCGATGCGGCGATGGATGAGTTCGTCACTCGCACCGGCGGCGGCATTGGCGGCGCGAACTGGATCGCGCCGCTCTGCGACTACGAACCACCGATCAATTTCCGCTGGCCGGAATATGTCACCACGGCGCGCGGCCGCGACTGGTGGATCCCAAGCAACGCATGACCCGACCAACCCTTGAGAACAAGCCCACGAGGAGAACACCATGACCGTTCATGATCGCATCGTCGCCGAGCCGTTTTCGCTGCAGCGCCGCAATCCGGCCGGCGGCACCAAGCCGCTGACCGCCTGGGGCTTCGCCAACGAAACCGACGTGCTGACCGACGTGCTGCTCGGATCGCCGAACTTCCTGCGCCATCTGTCGACCAGTTCCCTGTCACGAAAACATTTGCGCGAGGCGCCGTGCAACGTCCAGATCGCGCAGGCGCAGCACAAGGACCTGGTTGCCGCCTATGAGCATTTCGGCGTGAACATCCACTGGCACGAGCCGACGCCGGAACTGCCGATGCAGGTTTATTCCCGCGATTCCAGCGTCATGACGCCCTATGGCGCCATCATCACCGCCATGGCCAACTGGTGGCGGCGCGGCGAGAACTACGCCGCCATCCGCACCTACGAAAAGCTCGGCATCCCGATCTACGACATGGTCACGGCGGGTACCTTCGAGGGCGGCGACTTCAACGTCATCGAGGATGGTGTGGTGCTGATCGGCTGCGGCGGCGCCCGCACGCAGGAGGAAGGCGCTCGCCAGGTACAGGCCTGGTTCGACAAGGAGGGCTGGGAGACGCGCATCGCCTTCATCGACGAATACTATGTCCATATCGACCTGATGGTGGTGCCGATCGCCGAAAAGCTCACCGCGGTCTGCCTCGCCTGCACCGAGCCCGGCATTGTCGACTGGCTGAAGGGCAAGGGCCATGAGATCATCGATGTCCCCTTCCAGGACACGATGGCGCTCGGCTGCAACTTCATGTCGCTCGGCAAGGACCGGGTGATCGCGCCGACCTCCAGCAGGACGCTGATCGAAAAGCTCAAGGCGCGCGGCTTCGAGGTCGCGGCCGTCGACATGAGCGAGATCTCCAAGACCGGTGGCGGCATCCACTGCATGGCGCAGGCCCTGAAGCGCGAAGCGGCCTGAATAGCGCAGGCCTTCCAGGCGGGGCGATCGGTTACGGCCGTTCCCCCGCTCCGCCATCAACAAACCTTGCGGCTGTGTCCTCGCCGCCCTTGTGAGCGTCGGCAAAATGGATGAATAGTCCAAACAGGGCGCCGCCCTGAAATTGCCCGCTTGCGGTTTTCAGGTCGCGCCACAGCCGAGCCGGGTTTTTGAATGGTCAGCCCTGAACCGCGCAAGAGAAGAGGTCCGATCGCCTCCCGCCTTCTGGCGCTGGATGCCTGGATCGATTCCTCGCTCTACGAGATCGGGTTCAAGGCGCGCCAGTTCTGGGAGGCGGCGACAATCTTCTCGCGGCGCTTCCGTCTCAAGGGCTGGCGGCGCGGCATCATCGAGATCTTGAGCGAAGGTTTTACGCTCGGCGCCGGCGGCATCGTGGTCATGCTGGCGCTGGCCATCCCGGCGTTCCAGGATACGGCCGGCGATTGGCGCGCCCAGGGCGATTTCGCCGTCACCTTCCTCGACCGCTATGGCAACGAGATCGGCCAGCGTGGCATCATCCAGCGCGACTCGGTGCCGGTCGACGAGATGCCCGATCACGTCATCAAGGCAGTGCTCGCCACCGAGGATAGGCGTTTCTTCGATCATTACGGCATCGATGTTCTGGGCCTGTCGCGCGCGATTTTCGAGAATGTACGCGCGAACTCGGTCGTCCAGGGCGGCTCCAGCATCACCCAGCAGCTGGCCAAGAACCTGTTCCTGACCAATGAACGGACCTTCGAGCGCAAGATCAAGGAAGCCTTCCTGTCGCTGTGGCTCGAAGCCAATCTGTCGAAGAAGGAAATCCTGCAGCTCTATCTCGACCGCGCCTATATGGGCGGTGGCACGTTCGGCATCGAGGCGGCGGCCGACTTCTATTTCGGCAAGAGCGTCAAGGACCTGAACCTTGCGGAGGCGGCGATGCTGGCCGGCCTGTTCAAGGCGCCGACCAAATACGCACCGCACATCAACCTGCCGGCAGCGCGTGCCCGCGCCAATGTGGTGCTGTCCAACCTGGTCGATTCCGGTTTCATGACCGAAGGCCAGGTGCTGCAGGCAAGGCTGCACCCGGCCGACGTTGTCGATCGCGGCGAGCAGAAGAGCCCCGACTATTTCCTCGACTGGGCCTTCGACGAGGTCAAGAAGATCGCCAAGCCTGGCCAGCACTCGCTGGTTGCCCACACCACCTTCGACGCCAACATCCAGAAGGCGGCGGAAGAGTCCGTCGAGTTCCACCTGCGCCAGTTCGGCAAGGAGTACAACGTCACCGAAGGCGCCGTGGTCGTCATCGAGACCAATGGCGCGGTGCGGGCGATCGTCGGCGGCCGCGACTACGGCGCCAGCCAGTTCAACCGCGCCACCAAGGCGCTGCGCCAGACCGGCTCTTCGTTCAAGCCCTACGTCTACGCCACGGCGATGGAACACGGCTTCACACCGAACTCTGTCATTTCGGGCGGACCGATCAGCTGGGGCAACTGGTCGCCGCACAATTACGGTGGCGAGTCGGCGGGCAACATCACGCTGCTGATGGCGATGGCCAAGTCAATCAACACCGTGCCGGTGCGGCTGGCCAAGGACCATCTCGGCATCGGTCCGATCAAGGCGATGGCGGAATCATTCGGGGTGGAATCGCCGCTGGAGGGTCACAAGACCATGGTGCTCGGCACTTCGGGCATGACCGTGATGGACCAGGCGACGGGCTACAGCGTGTTCGCCCAGAACGGCTTCGTCGGTTCCCGGCACGGCATCACCCAGCTCGTCACCCGCACCGGCGACGTGGTGTATGACTGGACCAAGGATGCGCCGCCGCCACACCGGGTGCTCTCCGAGCAGGCACTGAAATCCATGAACACCATGCTGACGGCAGTACCGGTGATGGGTACGGCGCGGCGTGCCCAGATTCCCAACATCGTCGTCGCCGGCAAGACCGGGACGACGCAATCCTACCGCGATGCCTGGTTCGTCGGCTTCACCGGCAACTACACGGCGGCCGTGTGGCTGGGCAATGATGATTTTACCCCGACCAAGAACATGACCGGCGGCTCGCTGCCGGCGATGGTCTGGCAGCGCCTGATGGTCTACGCGCACCAGAACATCGACCTGAAGCCGATCCCGGGTATCGACAAGCCGTTCGTCGACGAGCAGATCGCGGCCAAGGCCGCGGACGCGCAGAAGAAGAGCGAGGAACAGGCCGCGGCCGAGGCGGCGGCCGAACGCCCGCCGGTGCTGTCGAGCCGGACCACGCAGACGCTGAGGGATATGACCCAGCTGTTCCAATCGGCGCCCAAACTCGACGCACCTACCCCGCCCGAAACGCTTTCGGCACTGTGACATCCGCCCCGGCGCGGGCCAGCCGAGGTGCAAATCCACCACGCCGGCTTGCCACGAGACCCCGCGCCGCGATATCCCCGAACGGCAATCCTTCGCGCACGCGGCCCTTCATGCTCAAGAATGCCTTCCTGATGCTGCTTTCGCTTGCCATAGCCATTGGCGGCGGCGGCGCCAGCGTCTGGTATGCGCTGAAGATCCAGGACGGCGTCGGGGCGATCCGCATCGGCCAATGGACCGCCTTCCCCGACATCGGCACACCGGCCGCCGACCCTTATTCCAAGGCGCGCGTGGCGCGCGAGGGCGTGCTGGCGCTCGGCCGCGCCGAGGGCCTGTCCTTCGTCGCGGAAAATGATGCCGCGGGCGACCAGCTCAAGCGGGAATGCAGCTACAGGATAGAGGGCGGATTTCCGACAGCCCGCTTCTGGACGCTCTACGCCGCCGATCAATCGCTCGGCGTCGTCGAGACCGGCAAGCCGCGGCTTGCGGCCCTTCAGTCCTACGAGGTGCTGCGCCAGGCCGACAATTCGGTGGTCATTTCGGTCAGCCATCACCCGATGCCCGGCAACTGGCTTTTGACCGACGGTTCCGGCCGGATGTACTTCGTCCTGACCTTCTACGACACGCCGATCGCCAGCAGCACCGGCCTGTCGGACGTTTCGCTGCCCAGGATCGTGAAGGCCGGCTGCGATGCGTAATGTCCCAGCCGCGCTGCGCCGTCTTTTCCATGCCGTCCTGCTCGGCCTTGTCGGCGCCGGCATCGTGCACATCGTGGTGCTGCTTCTGGTGCCGGAGTTTTCTGAACGCGACGCCTGGTCGCGCCTGTCCATGGCGTCCGATCTCTACAGAATGAATCGGCTCGATGCCGAGGCGGGCGGCGCGCCGGTGGTGAAATCGGTCGACCCGCTATTCTATGCCACGGCCTGCCGGTTCGACCTGGAGGAAGGAATGGTTCGGATCAAGGCGCCGGGGAACGTCCCCTTCTGGTCGGTCTCGGTCTATGACCGCAGTGGCCATAATGTCTATTCCTTCAACGACCATACGGCGACCGGTGGCAAGCTCGATGCCGTGGTGCTGACGCCAGCCCAGATGATCGATGTGCGCAAGGACCTGCCCGAGGATCTGCAGGGGGCGATCTTCGTCGAGGCGCCGATCGACGAGGGCATCTTCGTCATCCGCAGCTTCGTACCGGACGACAGCTGGAAGCCGATCGTGTCGCGCTTTCTCGATCAGAGTTCCTGCGAACTGCAGGATTTCTAGGCCGGATCGGGGCCTGATATCCGTATCAGAACAGCCGGCAGCGAATGCTGCCTGATGAGCCAGTCTGCCGCGTCAGGAAAACTCAGTGATGCGGCACCGGCGTCCGTGGCGATCCCGGCTTGTCGGGTCCGGCAGGCCGCGCCTCGCCGGTGCTGGACCGCTCATAGCGGATGCCGGGAAAGATAATGACCGCCGCCGGTATTTCGGTGGTTTGCTTGGCTCGATTGGTCGGTGCCGCACGCGGCACGAAAGACAGTACCATGCCCATGATTCGCGCATTCCTCTCGGTTTCCCCGGAGCACAACGCAACGCCTCCAATATCATTAAGGCCGGCAGAGGGTTAACGGAACGCTAACGGATCACCGCTAACTTGATCTTTGTCTTGAGGTCTGGACGTTCTGACCGAGGCAATCGCCAAACCGACATGGTCCCGGTTGAGCGTGATCAAGGCTGTGTATCGAGTATCGGGTATCCTTCGTGTCATCTTCGGACTTCAGGCAAATCGCGATACGGACGGAATCGGGCAAGGCCGAAAGGCTGTTCCGCGCCGCGGTGTCGGCGTTCTGCTCGCTGACGCGCCCATCGCGCCGCGAGATCGGCCAGCTTGAGGACCTGACGCTGCCGCTGTTCGACGATGTGTCCGTCGAATCGCGACGCTACGTGGCCGCCGCCCTTTCCGAATGCGAATATGCCCCCGCCGCGTTGGTGCGGCGCCTGTGCGAGGAACCGGTCGACATTGCCGCGCCGCTGCTGATCCGCTCGCGCGCCGTCAGCGATATCGACCTGATCGCGCTGATCGGTCGGCACGGACTGCCGCATGCGCGCGCCATCGCGCGCCGCAAGGACCTGAACCCGACCATCGCTGATCTGATCAGAGTGCTCGAAAGACCGACGCTGGTGCGGGTGCGGGATCCGGAGGTATCGGCCCCCACGAAACCAGCCGCCGCGCCCGTCAATGCGCAAGCGGCAGAGGACAGCGCGACAAGACAACAGGCTCCCGGCATTGCCGCAGAGAATGCACGACGCAGGCTGCGCTCCATGATGCGCACCGGCGACGAAGCCTTGGCGGCGAGGGTCGATGCGTTCCCCGGTTCGGATACCTATGTCAAACTGCGCGAGACGGCGCTGACGGGAAACGCCGCGTTCTTCCAAACGGCGCTTGCGGATGCCCTCGACATTGATTTCTCGACCGCGCGTTCGCTGACCGCCAACCAGAGCTACTCCTCATTGCTTGCGGCGCTGCGTTCGCTCGACCTCAGCGAGGACCGGGCCTTCCTGATCACGGTCGCCATCTATCCCAGCCTGTTTCCGCATCCGCAGGCCATCCGAACCTATCTCGACCGCTACCGCCTGCTGCATCGCGATGTGGCACTGGACAAGGTGCGGGTATGGAAGGCCGAGACCGTGTCCAGGATGGTTCGTGACGCCTCGTCGGCGAACCGCGACAGCCGCAAGGCCTCGAACAGCGACGATGTCGCCGCCCCCGTCCTCAGGGCGTCTTCACGGAAATAAGCTCTTCGACCGGAACAGTCCCGGCCTCGATCTCGACCACCCAGATGTCCGGATCGAATTTTTTTTCCCTCTCAAGACGGGCATCAAGCACGGCCGGATCATCGCCGGCGGCGAGAAGGCTGAAGAAACGATCATCGGGCTTGGCCGAATCATAGCTTGTCTGCGGCGCCGGCCCGTAGAGAGCGACGTCACCCAGCCTGCCCCGCGTCAGCACGAAAACAGCGCCGGCCTCGGTTGCGCCACGGTTGACCACGGCGGCAAATCCGCCGGCGCCGAAAACGCGGCGCACCAAGGCCGAAACCCACAGATCAGATGTGACACGCATGAGACAGCTCCGAAAGCGTGCGGCTATCTAGCGATAATTCCGCCGCCCGGCGAGCCGTCATTTCCCGATCAGTTGGTCAGGCCTATCTCGCGCATCTTGACGTAGACGATCTCGTCGGGCTCGCCGGTCTGCGGCAGGCCGAACAACGACTGGAATTCCTTGATCGCCGCCTTGGTGCGCGCGCCGACGACACCGTCCAACTGCATGTCGTCATTGCCGAACGCCTTGAGCCCGGCCTGGATCTTGACGATGCGGGGGTCGGGTCCCTGGGCCGGGGCGGTATCCGTCTGTCCGGCACTCGCCTGCCCGGAATTTGTCTGCAGGGACACCGGAACGGCGGCCTGCGTATCCGGGCGAGGCTGCGGTTTGGGCACGGAGGCGGTCTTCGGCGTTGCGCCAAGCTGATCGAGCAACAGCGCATCGATCTCGCCGGAAGCGTTGAGCCCGACCTTCTGCTGGTAGGCCTGTATGGCCTTGCGCGTGTTGGGGCCGGAAATGCCGTCGACCGCGCCGGAATAGAAATCGAGATCCTTCAATATGCCTTGCACCTGCTCGACCACCGGGTCGCCCTTCATCGGGGCGGGCGCCGCGTTAGGCCGCACGATGTTGATCGTCGTCTCCGGCTCGTCGGAGGCGGTGTGCGGAAAACCCTGGAAATTGCGGGTGGCGAAGAACGCCCCGGCATGCGGGAAAGGCTGATACCACAGAGCATTCACCGAGACATAGAACAGCGTCACCAGGAATGCCGTCGATCCACCCACCAGGACCGGGTTGCGCGAAATCATGCCGCCGACGGCTATGGCGCCGTCCTGGAAGGCGTTGCTGCGGCGTTTGACCGCCTTAGGCTGTTTTGCGGAGCGAGCCATTTCTGTCCCCTTTCGCCCTCGTCGCCGGCATCGTCAGCACCGCTGTCTCGTTCGCCGGGCGCCCCTTCGGCCCGTTGACCGGCAGGCTGATGGTCACCGTGGTGCCCTCGCCCGGCATGCTTTCGATCGACATGGTGCCTTCGTGCAGTGCCACCAGCCCCTTCACCAGTGAAAGGCCAAGACCGGTACCCTCGAAACGGCGCGTATAGTCGTTCTGTATCTGCATGAAAGGCTTGCCGAGGTTGGCGAAGTCCTCCTCGGCGATGCCGATGCCGGTGTCCCTGACCCAGAAATGCAGGCGCGAGCCGATCCGCTTGCCACCAACGACGACATCGCCGCCATCGGGCGTAAACTTGATCGCATTGGAGACGAGATTGATGAGGATCTGCTGCACCGCGCGGCGATCGGCGTTGATGTCGCCGGCGTCGGGAGCGATCTGCGTTTGCAGGTCGATGTTCTTGGCCTGTGCCTGCAACCGCATCATCGACTGGCACATCTCGACGGCTTCCATGAACCGGAATGGCTCCGGTTCCGCCGTATAGGCTCCCGATTCGATCCTCGACACGTCGAGTATGGATGTCACCACGGCTAGAAGGTGCTGGCCTGAATCCCGCACCAGGCCGACATATTCCTTCTGGCGCGGATCCTTGAAGGCGCCAAACATCTCATGCAGCAGCATGTCCGAGAAGCCGATGATGGCGTTCAACGGCGTGCGCAGTTCATGGCTCACCACCGCCAGGAACCGTCCCTTGGCCACTTCGGCGGCGGCTGCCATCTCATTGGCCTGCGCGAGTTCCCCGCGCAGCCGGGCAGTTTCGTCATTTTCGCGCAGGACCAGCGTGAAGACATCGCCCTGCTCCTCACCGCGCACCAGTTCGAGCAGGAACGGCCGATAGTTGTCGGCCATCAAGCGGCTGTCATTTTGGCGATTGTCATTCTGGCCGTTGCCATTCTGGGGCAGCCTGATGCGCAGTTCGAGGCGGCGCGACAGGGCACCATCACGCATGTCGGCAAGAGCGCTGAGATAGGAGACACGGTCCGACAGATGGACACGGTCGAAAAAGCCGGTTCCGGAAAGCAGTTCAGGCGGCAATTTCAAAAGCGTGCGCGCCTTGGCGGACGCGTCCAGGACTTCGCCGTGGCGAGCGACCCGCAGGATCACCGCGTCGATGATGTCTTCCAGCCGGTCGCCGGGATCCAGCGCATCAGCCGCACCGGTGGTATCGCGAAACGCCGATACGCGCGGGATGAGCGTCAGGGCCCAGGCCAACGGCACCAGCCAATGCCAGGCCACGATCTGCGCGCCCGCGAAGGGCAGGAAGGCCGCTGCCAGAGGCTGAAGGGCAATGGCGGCAATGGCCGAGACCGCTCCCCACAGGGCCGCCCGCCGCGAAGCGCCGATCCACCAGGCTTCGAAAGGCAGCGCCACGGCAAGCATGGCGACGGGAGAGCTCAACCCGCCGGCGGCGGCGATGAGGCCGCCAAGGGCAACAGCCGCCATCGCCAGGGCGATCGGGGCCGCCGCGGCCATCTTGCCGGTTGCCGCCACCAGCAAGGCGACGAACCAGCACAGACCGAAGGCGGCGAAGATGGCGGCCATGGTCACAGCGGCGCCCATGCCTGATGTGACCAGCGTGACAGCCGCACCAGCGGCAAAGAATGGCGCCGCCAGCATGACGCCGATGAAACGGCGTTGGCGTTTGCGGCCGCTCTGCCCAAGAATGGAGGGATGGACCATACGTTCGCAACCGGCGGCAATCGCGCCAGGCAATTCAGCGTATCTGGCCTTGATTGGCATCAACTCAACGCACTCGCACTCGTCGTGAACAGCTCTGCCTTTGCAGATTGTTTTGATTGGCTCTGAAACTCTCATCCAGCGTTTAAGGAATGGATAAGGCAGGGCCGACCAAAGCCCGGCCTGCGGCAAATATCGGGACGGAGGCGGCCGAAAACCCGGGCAAATGCCGCCATAGTAAATGGAGGGTTATCTCCGAACGCCCGACGTCAGCGGACCGTCGATGGAAAGAGAACCGCCCCAATCCGAGGAAACATGAATAGAAACAAGCAGATGGATGGTTATCAGATGGTAACGAAAATCCTCCCGATATGAGACAAATCCACTGCAAAACGCTTTGTTTCGAATTTGCCTAAAATTTGAGGAAAATTCTCTGCGAACCTGCAAGCCGTCCTTTGTGCCTGTGTGCCAAGATCCTGCCCATAAAAGAGGTCATGCCACATGATGCATGATCCGGTCACGACGAGAGGCGAGGCATGTTCTTCCTGATAAGAATGGCTTTCTGGTTTTCACTGGTGCTCCTTGCGCTGCCGCTGAGTGTCGGTTCCGAAGAACCCGGGCAGGAAAGCGTCGGGCCGATCCAGGCCCTGTTCGCGGCACGCGACGCGGTGGGTGACATTGCCGGCATCTGCGAGCGCAAGCCCGATGTCTGTGAAACCGGCAAATCGGCGATGCACACCATCACCGCACGCGCCAAGGAGACGGCCAAGATCGCGGCCGCCATGCTGGACGACAAGTCCGCCGGCCCCGACACCTCGACAATGACGGGCAGCGTGCCGGAAGAGATCGTCCTGCCCGAGACCGTCAACCTGCCGGTAAAGAACTAGGCTGCCCATGAACAGTTAAGCCGTCTCGACGGCACGCCGCGGGCCGTCTGCCCTCTCGACGCCCGCGGTGTTCTTGTTTTTTCCGTGACGCGGCACTGCCGCATGACTATATCCGGGTCATGGCGACCACGATCCAGACGATCCGCGATGATTTCTCCTTCCTTGATGAGTGGGAGGACCGCTATCGTTACGTCATCGAGCTCGGCGAAGCGTTGCCTCCCTTTCCCGATGCGGAACGCAACGCCGCCAACAAGGTGCCAGGTTGCGTCAGCCAGGTCTGGCTGACCACCGAAAAGGGACCGGGCAGCGATCCGGTCATTACCTTCACCGGCGATTCGGACGCCCATATCGTGCGCGGGCTGGTCGCGATCATGCTGGCGCTGTTTTCAGGAAGGACCGCCAGCGAAATCCAGAAAACCGATGCGGAAGCGACGCTGAAGGCGCTCGGACTGGACGAACACCTGTCGCCCCAGCGCGCCAATGGTCTCCGCTCGATGGTCAAGCGCATCAAGCGCGATGCCGAGGCGGCACTCAGGCAAACCGCCTGACGCCCCTGTCGGCCACAACAAGCCTCTCCCCAAAAGTCAAACGGCGCCCGGAGGCGCCGTCAACGTCGCTTCGACCTGACAGCAGCGACTACCGCGCCTTGCGCTTGCGGCCAAGGCCCATCTTCTTGGCAAGCTGCGAGCGGGCCGCCGCATAGTTCGGGGCAACCATCGGGTAGCTCGGGTCGAGGTTCCACTTTTCACGATACTGGTCCGGCGTCAGATCATAGTGGGTCATCAGGTGACGCTTGAGCGACTTGAACTTCTTGCCGTCTTCAAGACAGACAATGTAGTCGTCATGGACCGAGCGCTTCGGATTGACAGCCGGCTTCTGCTTGTCGGCAGGGGGCTGTTCGGCGGTTCCGCCCACGCGCCCGAGAGCGGCATGGACATCGGATATGAGGTTCGGCAGTTCGCCGACCGGTACGGGATTGTTGCTGACATAGGCGGCCACCACATCGGCGGTCAGCTCAATCAGCGCATCATTGTTTCTGGAAGGTGTTTCGACAATATCCATGATCTTCAGGCCCCAACAAGAGTTACATCGGTTTGCGCCCCTTTTCAGGCAGGGCATTGCACGAATTTTATGAAGGTAGAATTTCAGTGATTCGTGTCAAGGTCACATCAATGCGACCTGAGAGCAAGTAAGTCAATTCGCTCTTCGCGTTGTATTTGCGAAAGTTGATCAAATATTGGCCAGTCAGCTTCAATCTTTCGTGCGTTATGTATTTTCCGATATTTCGCGCGCCAAACCGACAAAGGCTGACGTTACGTCAGATCATCGTTACATTCGCGACAACTCACAAAACAGGCTTTCAATGCTCCGGTTTGCTTTGCCATCGCGTGAACAGTCTTGGTTGTCACATCCGCCCGCGAAACCATAGGTTGCCGCCCACCTTTCATGCAGGCGATCAGGCGGCATGTCCGCCAGCCTGCCGCCTCGGGGCCAATCGATGCCGCTCGATCAATACGGGGTGATGAACTTGCCATGGGCCCAGCCCGTGACGAAGGTGCCGTTCCTGGCCGGATCATGCCAGATCTCACACCAGCGATAGCGAACAGTCTGCCGCTGCTTCCATGCAGGTTGATTGACGATGTCGAGCAGGTTTATGCCATCGGTGCATCGTCCGGTCATTTGCAGGATGGTACCGTTCGGGTATGCGGCCTGCTTCCGGGATGTGGCTGATGGATATTTACGCACGTTGAGCGTGTCGCCGAACGGCACATTGGCCACTTGCCAAGCCGCGAATACGGTCGCATGAGACTGGCCAGCAAAGACCAGTGTTAGCGAAGCAGCGGCGAAAGTCGCCGCAATCCGAGACCGAATGGTCATCATCTTTCCTCCCGGCCCATCTCAAGGAGCCGACACCACCTCTAGGCTGCAACCCTTGAACCCACCCTGATCGGCGTGTTCACTCACCATTCAAGATATCCCCCAGCGAGACGCAATGACCAAGACTCCCCGATTTCCGATCGTCAGCCCGCCAACGCCCGAGAAGCGGCCGGTTTCCGATACCCATCATGGCATCACGCGAACCGATGAGTACGCATGGCTGCGGGCCGACAACTGGCAGGAGATGTTCAGGGATTCTTCCCTGCTCGATGCGGCCATCCGCGCCGAACTCGAAGCCGAAAACGCCTATCAGTCGAAGCTGATGGCCGACACATCGGATCTGCAGAAGCAGCTTTTCAAGGAAATGAAAGGCCGTATCAAGGAGGACGATTCATCGGTTCCCATGAAGGACGGGCCCTATGCCTATGGTTCTTCGTTCAA
This sequence comes from Mesorhizobium loti, assembly GCF_013170705.1. Classification (NCBI taxonomy): domain Bacteria; kingdom Pseudomonadati; phylum Pseudomonadota; class Alphaproteobacteria; order Hyphomicrobiales; family Phyllobacteriaceae; genus Mesorhizobium; species Mesorhizobium loti. The sequence continues at coordinate 5,539,393 of NZ_CP033334.1, forward strand.
GCTCGGCGGCGAGCAGCCGCGCTATTTCCGCATGTCGCGCGACGGCGGGCCTGAGCAGATCCTGCTCGACGGCGACATGGAGGCGAAAGGCAAAGCCTATTTCCGGCTTGGCGGTGTCGACCATTCGGCCGATCACGGCAAGCTGTTGTGGGCCTTCGACGACAAGGGTTCCGAGTTCTACACGCTGCGCGTGCGCGACCTTGCCGACGGCAAGGAACTGGCCGACCAGATTCCCGCCACCGGCGGTTCGGGCGTGTGGAGCGCGGGCAATGACGGGTTCTTCTACACGCGCCTCGACCCCAACCACCGGCCGTCAAAGGTGCTCTTCCACGCACTGGGACAAGACCCTGAAAACGACCGCCTGATCTATGAGGAAACCGATCCCGGCTTCTTCATGAATGTCGACGGCACCCGCAACAACCAATGGATCATGATCGGCATCAACGATCACGAGACCTCGGAATATCGCCTGCTGAGCGCCAGCGATCCGTTTGCCGAGCCGAGGCTGGTTTGCGGGCGCGAAACCGGGCTTCAGTATGAGTTGGAGGAAGGCGGCGACGTCTTCTTCGTCCTGACCAATGCGGACGGCGCGAAGGACTTCAAGATCATGACGGCGCCGGCAAGCGATCCAGTTCGCGCCAACTGGCGGGAGCTGGTTCCGCATGAGCCGGGCCGGCTGATCCTGTCGGTGATCGGCTTCAAGGACCATATGGTCCGGCTCGAGCGCAAGGAGGGCCTGCCGCGCATCGTCGTGCGGGATCGCGCCAGTGGCGAGGAGCACCTGATTTCATTCGACGAGGAGGCCTTCTCGCTCGGCCTGTCGGGTTCCTATGAATACGATACCGACATCATGCGCTTTTCCTATTCGTCGATGACGACGCCGTCGCAGGTCTTCGACTACAACATGCGCACCCGCGAGCGGGTGCTGCTCAAGACCCAGGAAGTGCCGTCGGGCCACGATCCGGACCATTATGTCACAAGGCGACTGATGGCCCCCGCCGCCGATGGCGAGTTGGTGCCGATCTCGCTTCTGCACCACCGCGACACGCGACTGGACGGATCGGCACCTTGCCTGCTCTACGGCTACGGCTCCTATGGCATTACCGTGCCGGCCGCCTTCAACACCAACTGGTTCTCGCTGGTCGACCGTGGGCTCGTCTTTGCCATCGCCCATGTGCGCGGGGGCAAGGACAAGGGTTACGGCTGGTACGATGACGGCAAGCGTGAGCACAAGATGAATACCTTCACCGACTTCATCGCCTGCGCGCGCCACCTCGTTGCCGAACGCTATACCGCGCATGACCGCATGGTCGCGCAAGGCGGCTCGGCCGGCGGCATGCTGATGGGCGCCGTCGCCAACATGGCGCCGGACTGCTTTGGCGGCATCGTCGCCGAGGTTCCGTTCGTAGACGTACTCACCACCATGCTCGACGCGACCCTGCCGCTGACGCCGCCGGAATGGCCGGAATGGGGCAACCCGATCGCGTCCGCCGACGACTACCGGACGATCGCCGCCTATTCGCCCTACGACAATGTCGCGGCACTCGACTATCCGCCGATCCTGGCGCTTGCCGGCCTCACCGACCCGCGCGTCACCTATTGGGAGCCGGCCAAATGGGTGGCGCGGCTGCGCGACCGCAAGAGCGGCGAAAATCCGGTGCTGTTCAAGATCAACATGGATTCCGGCCATGCCGGTGCGTCCGGCCGGTTCTCACGCCTGGAAGAGATCGCCTATACTTATGCCTTCGCGCTGAAGGTAACGGGCAAGGCGCAGCTTGCCGGGGCGACACTCAAATGATCGATCTGTCCACGTTGATTGCCTATGTCGCCGTCGTGCTCGGCTTTGTCTTCATCCCGGGTCCGGCCACGCTGTTGACGATCGCCCGGGCAACGAGTTCGGGGACAAAGGTCGGGATCGCGACCGGCGCCGGGATCGCGGCCGGCGACATATTTCACACTGTCATGGCAATGGTCGGGATCTCTGCGATCATCGCCACGTCGGCGACGCTGTTCAGCATCGTAAAGTATATCGGCGCGGCCTACCTTGTTTACCTCGGTATTCGCGCCATCATCGAGAAAACGCCGGCCCACCCCTCTGCCGGCGCGCTCGCCATCTCCGCCGGCAAGGCGTTTCGGCAGGCTGTCCTGACCGAAGTGCTCAACCCCAAGACCGCGCTGTTTTTCCTGGCATTCCTGCCTCAGTTCGTGCGACCCGAAAACGGAACGGTGATGCTTCAATTGGCCGTATTGGGAATTGTCTTCGTCGTGCTCGGTCTTTTCAGCACGGTCGTCTTTGCCGTGAGCGCCGGTCGCCTCGGCAGTTTCCTGCGCCGAAATCCGACCGTGCTGAAATGGCAGGGCAAGATTGTCGGCGGCATCTACTGCGCCCTGGGCGTACGTCTGGCGTTGCAGCAACGCTGAGGGCTCGGACAGCACGTTCACTTTTGGGTTCGGCGATCATGACTTTTTGAATTCCGCTTTGCTTATTTGCGCTCGCAATTGTGCCAGCCCCGCGCTAACCAGTGCGCGGCTTTTCGCAAGCCGTGCTTGCCATGTTTGCTACTGGGGTATGCCATGCTGCTCGTCGACGTCTATCTCGACAAATCGCCGATCCAGGGCATTGGCGTCTTTGCCAAGCACCACATCCCCAAGGGCACGCTGATCTGGAAGCTCGACCCCCGCTTCGATCGGATCATCGATGTCGAGACCTATGAGGGCGAAACCGGGCCGGTGAAGAACTATCTCGACCGCTATTCCTACCCGGACCGGCGCGATCCGGCCTATATCGTCTTCGAAGCCGACGACGCCCGCTACATGAACCATGACGACGAGCCGAATTGCGATGTCTCCTCGCCCGAGGAAACATACGCCTTGCGCGACATCGCACCCGGCGAGGAACTGACCTGCAACTACAATCTTTTCTTCGAGACGGGCTTCGATTTCCTCGGCGACCGGCACCTCTAGCCCGAAACGGGGACATGACTCCTAAAAGCCGGGCCTGGAGACTTCGATTGCCCGGCCCGACAGGATGGTGGTGGCGAAGTTTTCGCCACCGTCCGATCCCATCGTCGACGACGCCCAGGATTCAATCTGGCGCTGTTCGACGCGCTGGCGAAAATGATCTGAGCCTGGACACTCAATTCGCAGCCGGCTTGCGCGCCGGATAACCATTGGGATGCGGCGGTACTGCCTTGAGATAGGCGGCGATCGCCGCGCGATCCCCGGCAGTCAGCTCGGCTATGTTGCGTTGCACGTCGACCATGGCGCCGCCGACGGAATCGAAGTTGGGCGTGAAGCCCGTCTCAAGATAGTTGGCTATGTCGGCTTCCGACCAGTTGGCGATGCCGCCCTTGCCCGATGTGATGTTGGGTACGACGCCTGAGCCCTCTGCGGCCACGGCACCCGCCAGCCACTCGCCTTTCCTGGTCCCGCCCGCGAGATCACGCGGCGTGTGGCATTCGCCGCAATGGCCAGGTCCTTCGACCAGATAGCGCCCGGCCATGACCGGATCAGGCGTACCATTGGCGAACGCAATGACAGGCTGATCGCTGAGATAGAGCCGTTTCCACAGGCCGATGCCACGGCGGATGTTGAATGGGAAAGCCAGCGTATTGGCCGGCGCCTTGCCGGCGACCGCGGGCAGCGTCTTCAGAAAGGCATAGAGATCGGCAATGTCAGACGGCTTCATGCGGGCGTAGGACGCGTAGGGAAAGGCCGGATAGAAATGCTCGCCAGACGGCGACACGCCCTTGAGCATGGCGTTGGCGAGATCCTCGACCGACCATGCGCCGATGCCGTCCTTGGGATCTTGCGAAATGTTGGGCGGAACGAAGGTGCCGAACGGCGTCTTGAGTTCGAGGCCGCCCACCAGTTGAAGCCGCGCATCGCCCTGCGAGCCGGGCTTTGCGTGGCAGGATGTGCAGCCGCCGGCATAGAAAATGCGCTTGCCCCGGCTAGCATCGCCCGGTTCGAGTTGCGCCAGGGCGGTCTTATCCAGCCTGACCGGCGCCGACAAAAGCCAACCAGCGGCCGCGCCGACACCGCCCAGAACAAGGGCCGCGCCGGCGAGCTTCTTCAGCCATGCCATATCAGGCAATCAGCCCTTCTTGATCCTGTAGCCCTGATGGCAGGCGCCGCAATCCGAGCCGAGGGTGCCGACTTGGGCCTTCAGCGCGTCGGCATCGGCGGGAGCCGCGGCGACCGCGGCCTTGACGTCGGCGAGATATTTGTCCTCGGCGGCCTTGAAGCCGGCCGTGTCCTCCCAGATCTTCGGCCCCGCCGTGGTGTCGCCGGTATCGCTGCCTTTCGGGAACAAGGCATCGACGTCGAACTTCTCGGCATTCGCCTGCAGCGCCTGCAACTGCGTCAGCACGGCAGCGGCGTCAAAGGGCTCCTCGCCCTTGGCCACTTTCGACAGGCCGCCGACGATCTTTCCGCGCTCCTTCATCAGAGCCTGCCGGTCGAGGATCGGATCGGCAAAGGCCGCCGAACCGGCGAAGGCGAGCGTTGAGATGGCGATGACAAGCTTTCTCATTCATTTGGCTCCATGATGAAGGCATTTCAGGACTCGACGTTAACGGATGACGCGGACGGATTATTCCCTTCCTCCGACCGATTTTGCCGAACGGTGAGTGACTGGGGAGATCTCGGCTCTCCAAAAAGAAAAGCCCCGGAATGCCGGGGCTTTTCTGCAGGTCGATCAAGCTTTTTCGTACAATTCCAGCACGTGATCCCAGTTGATCAGGCTGTCGACGAACGCCTCGAGATATTTCGGCCGCGCGTTGCGATAGTCGATGTAGTAGGAATGCTCCCAGACATCGACGCCGAGGATCGGCGAGGCGCCATGAACGAGCGGGTTCTCGCCGTTCGGCGTCTTCGAGATCGCCAGCTTGCCGTCCTTGACCGAAACCCAGGCCCAGCCCGAACCGAACTGTGTCGTGCCTGCCGCGATGAAGTCGGCCTTGAACTTGTCGTAGCCGCCGAGATCGCTGTCGAAAGCCTTCTGCAGCGCGCCAGGCAGCTTGTTGCCGCCGCCGCCCTTCTTCATCCACTTCCAGAAATGGATGTGGTTGTAATGCTGCGCGGCATTATTGAAGAGGCCGGCATTCTTGCCGAACGACTGCTTGACCACCTCTTCGACCGACAGGTCGCCAAGGCCCGCCTCGGCGGCCAGCTTGTTGCCGTTGTCGACATAGGCCTTGTGGTGCTTGTCGTGGTGATACTCCAGCGTCTCTTTCGACATGTAAGGCTGCAAGGCCTCATAGTCATAGGGCAGAGCGGGCAATTCAAAAGCCATGGGTAGTACTCCCTCGTGGAAAAATCCGGTGTCGATACCGGATTAAGATAGGTCTGGATTGAGCTGGAACAACTCCGGAAGTGAAGCGCCGGTTCCCTTTCTAAGCGGGTTCCGGAAAACTGTCACACGGTTTTCCTGCGGTGAGGCGTGCAGCGACAAAACGGCCAGACTGGCGCGTCAGCCTGCCGATTTCGAATGCGCCCATTCCCAATAGAGTTCACGCGCCTTCTTGGCCACCGGTCCGGGTTGCAGGTTGCGATCCTCGATGCGCGTGATCGGCACCACCTTGGAGTGGTTGCCGGTCGAAAAGATTTCGTCCGCTTCGAGGAAATCGCGCACCGACAAGGTCTTTTCGGTGGCTTTGAAGCCATACTCACCGAGCAGATTTATCGTGCGCGAACGCGTGATTCCGGACAGGAAGGTTCCGTTCGGCGCCGGCGTGAAGACATGTCCGTCCTTGACCAGGAAAATGTTCGAGGTCCCGGTCTCTGCGACGTTGCCCAGCATGTCCAGAACCAGCGCATTGTCGAAGCCGCGCATCTTGGCCTCGAGAATGGCGCGGCCATTGTTGGGATAAAGGCATCCGGCCTTGGCATTGGTCGGCATGGTTTCGATCGTCGGGCGCCGGAACGGCGACACCGTGACCGAAAAGCCGGACGGCGAGATCATCGGCGATTCATACAGGCAGAGGCAGAAACGGGTCGATGCGGGATCGGCCGGCACGCCCATGTAGCCGCCATGCTCGGCCCAGTACATCGGCCTGATATAGACCGCCGTCTTGCCGTCGAACTGCTTCAGCCCATCCCAGGTCAGCCCGACGATCTGTTCGGGCGTCATGTTCGGCTTGAGGCCAAGCGCGATCGCCGAGGCGTTCACCCGCCTGGCATGGAGGTCGAGGTCGGGCGCCACGCCTTCGAACCAGCGCGCGCCGTCGAACACGCTGGTGCCGAGCCACATCGCATGGCTGCGCGGCCCCAATATGGCGACATTGCCCTCGTACCAGTCCCCGTCGACGAAAGTCCATGTCGCGGATTGCGCCGCTGCCGCCAGTGTCATTGCGTTGTCCCGTTCCAATCAATGTTGTGTGACGACATTGGATGATGCTTTGGCCGCCGCCGTCAACGGGCATCGGGGGAGTTTTGTTGAGGCCAGCGGCGGGCGCGGTGCAATCAAGGCTTGCACCGAGCCCCTCCTCCCCTCAAAACTGTCGCCATGCAATACGCCGCCTATGTTTTCGATGCCTACGGTACACTGTTCGACGTGCATGCCGCCGTGCGCCGCCATGCCGACCGGATCGGGCCGGACGGCCAGTTGCTGTCGGAGATCTGGCGCGCCAAGCAGCTCGAATATTCCTGGGTGCGCACGTTGATGGGCGCCTATGCCGATTTCTGGCAGCTGACCGAGCAGGCGCTCGACTTCGCCCTGCGCAAGGTCCCGTCGGCCGATTCAAGCCTGAAGGCCAGGTTGCTCGAAGCCTACTGGCGGCTGGATTGCTATCCTGAGGTGCCGGCCGTGTTGAAGGCGCTCAAGGCCTCGGGAGCCAGGCTGGCGATCCTCTCCAACGGCTCGCCCGAAATGCTGGAAGCGGCCGTCAAGTCCGCCGCGCTCGATCAGGTTCTGGACGACATCTATTCCGTCGACGCGGTGCGCCGCTTCAAGACCGATCCGGCGGTCTACGACATGGTCGCCACCGGCTGGCGCCTCTATCCCGGCGCGGTGTCCTTCCAGTCCTCCAATCGCTGGGACATTGCGGGTGCCACCAAATTCGGCTTCCGCACGGTGTGGATCAACCGTTCGAACCAGCCCGAGGAATATCGGGACTTCCCGCCAACCCTAATCCTGCCGACCCTCGAAGCCTTGGTCACCGCCTAGGCTGTCCATCTGTTGCCCTGGCGCCACAGTTGCCGCACGGTCACAGCTTCGCCTTTGTTTGTCCACGTTCGGGCCAGAATCGGAACCGCCTATCGCGCCAAGTGTTGTCAGGCACCTGCAACGGCGATCGGCGTATTGACGCTTTGTTGCGATTTGAGTCCTAAAGAAGGCAGTCATGTCCATAACCGAAATCGAATCCTATCGCCTGAGCCGTCGCGGCTTCCTCAACGCCGCAGCATTGGGCGCCGCATCGATCGCGGTTTCCGCATGCGCCACCACCGGCCCAGGGCCGGTCGAGCCACCGCCGCCGACCTATGTCGAGCCGCCGCTTGCCGATTATGCGTCAATGTACGCGGCCGTCAGCGATGGCGGCTTCGACCTGCCGGCCATCCCCGTCGACAGGATCGATCCCCAGTTCCTGCGTCAGGTCGTTCCGGACCCGACCGGGCAGAAACCAGGAACCATCGTCGTCGATACGACAGGCCATTTCCTCTATCTGGTTCGTCCGGGCGGTCAGGCGATCCGCTATGGCGTCGGCCTTGGCCGCGCCGGATTCGAATGGTCGGGCGACGCTGTCGTCCAATGGAAGCAGAAATGGCCGAAATGGACGCCGCCGGATGAGATGATCGCCCGGCAGCCGGAACTGAAGCAGTACAGCGCTGACAATGGCGGCATGCCCGGCGGGCTGAAGAACCCGCTAGGTGCCCGTGCGCTCTATCTCTTCCAGGGCAATGTGGACACACTTTACCGCCTGCACGGCTCGCCGGAATGGCGCTCGATCGGCAAATCGGTGTCATCGGGGTGCGTGCGCCTGATGAACCAGGACATCATCGACCTCTACGACCGGGTGCCGTCGAAAAGCCCGGTCATCGTGACCAGCGATGCCAGCCAGCCGATGGCGGCCGCGGCGACCGCGAACCACAAGGCGATCCCGATCGATGCCGGGGTGCCGGACGGATCTGTCCTGCTCGGCCCCGTCAAAGCGGTCACGAACGCGATCTTCTGATCCGGCTTCGCCCAGGGAATATGCTCGGCGCCACGTGTCCAAGCGGATGCGCGGCGCTATAAAGCATAGACTTTGCCGCAGGGCTCAGCGCCCCCGCGACAGGCTGCCCAGGATACCACGCACGATCGCACGTCCGACCGACGAGCCGACCGAGCGCACCACCGACTTGATCGCCGCCTCGGCGACCGTCTGGCGATTGGAGGGGCGCTGTGCCGGCGCGCGGCGGCCACCCGACTGCGGGGCGGGATCGTCATTGCCGAAGCCCGGAATTGTCCAGCGCGAGCCACCGGTGCCAGCCTGCTGCGCCTGCGCTTCGGCGTCCTGTGCGTCCTTGGTCTTCTTCTGCAGTATCTCGAAGGCCGACTCGCGATCGATGACCTGGTCGTACTGGCCGGAGACGGGGCTTTCCGCGACCAGCTTTTGCCGCTCGGCCGGGGTTATTGGACCAAGCCGCGACGACGGCGGACGGATCAGCGTGCGCTGTACCATGGACGGCACGCCCTTGGCCTCCAGCGTCGAGACCAGCGCCTCGCCGGTGGCGAGCTGGGTAATGGTGGAGGCGCAGTCGAAGTCGGGATTGGGGCGGAACGTTTCCGCCGCCGTCCTCACCGCCTGCTGCTCGCGCGGCGTATAGGCGCGCAGAGCGTGTTGAACGCGGTTGCCGAGCTGTGCCAGCACCTTCTCGGGGATGTCCAGGGGATTCTGCGTGACGAAATAGACGCCGACGCCCTTCGAGCGGATCAGGCGGACCACCTGTTCGACGCGGTCGATCAGCACTTTCGGCGCCTCGTCAAAGAGCAGATGCGCCTCGTCGAAAAAGAACACCAGCTTCGGCTTGTCGGGATCTCCCACCTCGGGCAGTTCCTCGAACAGTTCCGACATCAGCCAGAGCAGGAAGGTCGCGTAGAGCCGCGGGTTCATCATCAGCTTGTCGGCGGCCAGCACGCTGACGGCGCCCCGGCCATCACGCGTGGTGCGCATGATGTCGGCGATGCGCAGAGCCGGCTCGCCGAAGAAATTGGCCGCGCCCTGTTGCTCCAGCACCAGCAGCGTGCGCTGGATGGCACCGACCGATGGCTTGGTGACATTGCCGTAGCGGGCGCTGATCTCTTCGGCGCGCCCGGCGATGTTGGCAAGCAGCGCCTGCAGGTCCTTGAGGTCAAGGAGCAGTAGGCCCTCTTCATCGGCAATGCGGAAGGCGATGTTCATGATGCCCTCCTGCGCGTCGGTCAGGTTCATCAGCCGCGACAGGAGCAGCGGTCCCATTTCCGATATCGTTGCGCGGATGGGGTGGCCTTGCTCACCGAACAGGTCCCAGAAGATGACGGGGAATTCCTGGAAATCGTAGGGATCGAGCTTGACCTGTGCGGCCCGCTTGACGAGAAAATCCTGAGCCGTGCCCATCATGGCGATACCGGACAGGTCGCCCTTGATGTCGGCGCAGAACACCGGTACGCCGGCATTCGAAAAGCCCTCGGCCAGGACCTGCAAGCTAACCGTCTTGCCGGTACCGGTGGCGCCCGTCACCAGGCCATGGCGATTCCCGTACTGCAGCAGCAATTGTTCGGGACGCTGATAGCTGTCATCGGGCTTGCGGCTGGCGCCGATGAAAATACTGGTGTCGTCAGCCATATATAGGGTCTCCGCAAACTGATGTGTCTAAAAAGGCAGCCTTTGGCCGAAGGTATAGTGAGGCTGTTGCACAGCGACAATGCCAATCGTCCAAAGCGGGGCCAATCGTCCAAATTGCCCCAATCGGACCTATCGCCGAAATCGGATTTTGGAACTTGCGGATTTTGTTGGTGTTTGGCAATCGTTCATGGTCCGTCCACGCAAGCGCCCTATATCAGATGGATCGAATTCAGACCCTGGACGCGCATTGCGATAACCGACCGGGGACCTTAGACTGAGCTGCTCCGGGCTGGTGCGGCGACATAAACGAGGAAGATGGATGGGCGCTGGAGCCTTGACCAGGGACGTTGAACCGGGGGATGCCGAACGCCAGCGATGGCTGGCCTTGGCGGAAAAAGCGTTGGCCGGCGCATCCTTCGAGGAAAAGCTGGTTTCGCATACCGACGACAGCATCCGCATCGAGCCACTCTATGACCGTGCGGCCGGGGCCGAGCCCATCGTGCGCGCGAATCCTCGGTCGCCGTGGATTGTCAGCCAGCGCGTCGACGATCCCGATGTCGATCGTGCCAAGGCGCAGGTCCTGGATGATATCGCGCAAGGGGCGACAGGATTGTCGCTCGTCTTCGAAGGTGCGCCGAACGCATTCGGCTACGGCTTGCCGAGGACCGCGCAGGCGCTGGAGACGGTGCTGGAGGGCGTACCCCTCAACCGGATGCAGATCCGCATCGACACACACCCGTGGAGCCGGCCAATGGCCGACTGGCTGGTGGCGTTTCTGGGCAAGCGCCGCTCCGATCCGGCAAAGCTGAACCTGTCCTTCGGCATCGATCCGGCGGCGATCCTCGCCGGCACCGGCCGGCTGCGCATGTCGATCGAGGCGCTGCAGGAATCGATGCCGCAATCGCTGGCGCACTTCTTCTCGATGGGCGTGCCGGGCGTGCTCCTGGAAGCGGACGGGCGCGTCTTCCACAATGCCGGCGCCACGGAGGCGCAGGAGCTCGGGATCATGCTGGCTTCCGCGGTTTCGTATCTCAGAATGTTCGAGAAGGCGCGGCAGCCACTCGTCTATGCCGCGCCTCATATCGGCTTCGCACTCAGCGTCGACCAGGACCAGTTCCTCTCCATGGCCAAGGTACGGGCCCTGCGCAGGCTTTGGGCACGGGTGCAGGAGGCTTGCTCGATCCCCAATTCCACGGCCAACATCCATGCCGAGACATCATTCCGCATGATGACGGCATTGGACCCGGAGACCAACATCCTGCGCACGACGATAGGCTGCTTCGCAGCGGCCGCGGGGGGAGCCGATTCAATCTCCATCCTGCCGCATACGATCGCGCACGGCCTGCCGGCTCCCTTTGCCCGCCGCGTGGCACGCAACGCGCAGCTGATCATGGCCAATGAAAGCCATGTCGATCACGTCGCCGATCCCGCCTGTGGTTCAGGCGCGGTAGAGGCGCTGACATCAGATCTTTGCGAAGCCGCCTGGGCGGAGTTGCAGACGATCGAGGCCGAAGGAGGAATACTGTCCAGCCTCCGTGACGGGCACATCCAGAAGCGCGTTCGCACCGCGGCCGCTCGTCGCGACGCCGCCTTCAGGTCCGGCGAGCGGGCCATCATCGGCACCACACTCTATCCACAGAAGGCCGAGCGCCCGGTCGAGACACTGGACGCAAAGCAGCGGCCGGCTTTCACCGACGGTGTCGTCCTGTGCGAACCGCTGTTTCCGGCCCGCATCGACCAATCCATCGGGGCGGTCCCTTGATTCCGGATTTCAGCCAGATCGGCTGGGTGCCGCCGCGCCGCGCACCGGTCGAGGTCAAGGGCCAGCGGGTGACGCCGGAAGGGCTTGTGGTCAAGCATCTGTACAATCAGGGCGACCTCAAGGGCCTGCCGTATCTCGACACCTACCCGGGCTTGCCGCCATTCGTGCGTGGCCCCTACCCCACCATGTATGTCCAGCAGCCGTGGACGATCCGGCAATATGCCGGCTTTTCGACGGCCGAAGAGTCCAACGCCTTTTACCGGCGCAATCTTGCCGCCGGCCAGAAAGGCCTGTCTGTCGCCTTCGATCTCGCCACCCATCGCGGCTATGACAGCGACCATCCACGCGTCGCCGGCGATGTCGGCATGGCTGGCGTCGCCATTGATTCCATTCTCGACATGCGACAGCTCTTCGACGGCATTCCGCTCGGCGACATGACGGTGTCGATGACGATGAATGGCGCGGTGTTGCCGATCATGGCGCTCTATATCGTCGCGGCGGAGGAACAGGGCGTTGCGCAGAAGGACCTGGCCGGGACCATTCAGAACGACATTCTGAAGGAGTTCATGGTCCGCAACACCTACATCTATCCGCCAAAGCCCTCGATGCGGATCGTCTCGGACATCTTCTCCTACACGTCGAAGAACATGCCGAAGTTCAATTCGATATCGATCTCCGGCTACCATATGCAGGAAGCCGGCGCGACGGCCGACCTGGAACTCGCCTATACGATCGCCGACGGCATCGAGTATGCCCGCGCCGGTGTCGCGGCGGGCCTCGACATCGACCGCTTCGCGCCGCGCCTCTCCTTTTTCTGGGCGATCGGCATGAACTTCTTCATGGAAGTGGCCAAGCTCAGGGCCGCGCGCCTGCTGTGGGCGACCCTGATGAAGAAGAATTTTGCACCGAAGGATGAGCGCTCGCTGTCGCTGCGCACCCATTGCCAGACTTCCGGCTGGTCGCTGACGGCGCAGGACCCCTACAACAACATCATCCGCACCATGATCGAGGCGATGGCCGCGACTCAGGGGCATACGCAGTCGCTGCACACCAACTCCTTTGACGAGGCGATGGCGCTGCCGACCGATCATTCGGCGGGTATCGCCCGCAACACGCAGCTCATCCTGCAGAAGGAATCCGGCACCACGCGCGTCATCGACCCGTGGGGTGGGTCGACCTATCTCGAACGGCTGACCCATGATCTGGCGGCGCGCGCATTGATCCATATCGAGGAGGTCGAGGCTCTAGGCGGCATGGCGGCCGCGACCGAACAAGGCATTCCGAAGCTGCGCATCGAGGAAGCAGCGGCGCGCACGCAGGCACGCATCGATTCCGGCGAGCAGATGCTGGTTGGGGTCAATGCGCATCGCCCCGAGAACGACATCGAAGTCGACGTGCTGAAGATCGACAATGCCGAGGTCAGGGCGCGGCAATTGTCGAAACTGCAACGGCTGAAAGGCACGCGCGAGGTCGCTGCCGTGGAAAGCGCGCTTGATGCGCTGACCCGCGCCGCGCAGGGCAACGAAAACCTGCTGGAATTCGCCATCCGCGCCGCGCGCGCCAACGCCACGGTCGGCGAGATTTCGTTCGCGCTGGAAAGGGCCTTTGGCCGCCATGTCGCGACGGTGCAGACCATTTCCGGCGTCTACCGCAAGGCGCTTGGCGACAATCCCGTGGTCGATGGGCTGCAGGACAAGATCAGCGCTTTCGAGAAGAAAAACGGCGGCAAGCCGCGCATCCTCGTTGCCAAGATGGGACAGGACGGCCACGACCGAGGGCAGAAGGTGATCGCCACCGCTTTCGCCGATCTCGGCTTCGACGTCACTGTCGGCGCCATGTTCCAGACACCGGAAGAGATCGCGAAACTGGCGGTCCAGCATGACGTCCATATTATCGGCGCCTCATCGCTGGCGGCAGGGCACCTGACGCTGATCCCCGAATTGCGCGACGCGCTGAAAAAGTTGGGCCGAGGCGACATGCTGATCGTGGCCGGCGGCGTCATCCCGCCGCAGGACTACGACGCGGTGCTGCAGGCCGGCGCGGCGGAAATCTTCCCACCGGGCACCGTCATCCCGGATGCGGCTGACCGGCTGATGGACCGGCTGCTATCGGGCTGAGCGAAAACACTCTGCATTGCCGGAAAGGTTGCGCCACAATGACGGACGCAACCATGGGTAACAGCTTTGAAGACTCTCATCCACAAGCTCGACGACGGATCGGGGGCCGTGATCTTGCCACGGAAATGCTCGGCTTCATTCTAAGACCGGTGGAGAGCAACGACGTCGAACGGCGGATGCGCGCTGGTCGTGATGTCATGGACAAATATGAGGTCGCGTTGCAAAGTTGCCAAGTAGCTGTTGTCAGCTATCCGAAAGCTTGACGATTTCCCATTCCTTGCCGTTGACCGCGGCCACGTCGCCGACCTTCTTGCCGAACAGCGCGACGGCCATCGGCGAAACATGAGAAATGCTGCCCTTGGTGGGATCGGCCTCGTCCTCGCCGACGATCTTCCAGTGCACCTTCTTGCCATCATCGCCTTCCAGCGTGACACCCATGCCGAAGCGGACGACGTCGCTGCCGGGCTCCGGTACGGACAGTTCGGCGCTCTCGCGCCGCGCGGTCCAGTAGCGCAGATCGCGTGACACGACCGCGATGCGCTCGCGGTCGGCTTTCCTTTCTGCTTTCGCCAGAACGTCACGCAGATCGGCCAGATTGTCCTCGATCTGCGCCAGGCCGCGTTCCGTCACAAGATTGCGGTGCGGGCTGATCGGCCGCTCGCCGACGCCGGCGATTGCGTTTTCGCTGTCTTCTTCGCGGGTAAAAGCTCTGCTCATTGCCTGAACTTAGGCGCCGAATGGCTGCTCGACAAGCCATTGTCGATACCTCGTCGAGTGGAACAGAACGTCTGGCACGATTCCTGCGGTGTCAGGGTCGAACACTGGGATTGTGTGCCGATGTTGAACAGACGGACCCTGCTGACGCAAACGGCCGGCTTTGCCGTGATAGGCCTTGCGCTTGGCAAGGCGGCGGCCGCCAACCTGACCGGCATCGAAAAAGCCTCGATGCGCGGCTCTATCAATGCCACCGAACTTGGTGTGCAGCCCGGGACATTCGACGACCAGAGCAAGGCCTTTGCCAAGCTGCTGCGCGACGCGAACAGCCGGGACATACCGGTGTTCCTGCCGGCGGGCACCTATGTGGTGTCCAATCTCTCGTTGCCCAGCCGTGTGCGTCTTTCCGGCGTGCCCGGGGCAACGCGGATCGTCTATGGCGGCGACGGCCATCTTTTCATGGCTGAACAAGCCGACCATATCGAGCTCGCCGGGCTGGTCTTCGACGGTTCGAACCGTTCGATGGGTGACTATGCGCAAGGGCTGCTCGATCTGCGCAGGGTCGGCCATCTCGTCGTCGACAATTGCCAGATAACCGGAAGCGGCAAGAACGGACTGGCGCTGGAACACGCGGCGGGCCGCATCGAACGCTCCGACATATCGGGCGCGGCGGACGCCGGCATCTACTCGGTCGAAGCGGGTGGACTGGCAATCACCGGCAATGCCGTCTCCGATTGCGCCAATGGCGGCATCCTCGTGCATCGCTGGCAGGCGGCCGAAGACGGCACGATGGTCACCGGCAACCGCGTCGAACGCATCGGCGCGCGCAGCGGCGGGACCGGCCAGAACGGCAATGGCATCAACGCCTTCCGTGCCGGCAACGTCATCATCTCGGGCAACGTCGTCTCGGATTGCGCTTTCTCGGCGATCCGCGCCAACAGTTCCAGCAATTTGCAGATATCAGGCAATACCTGTTCACGCTCGGGTGAAACCGCGGTCTACTCCGAATTCTCCTTCGAGGGCGCCGTCATCAGCAACAACATCGTCGATGGCGCGGCCAATGGCATATCGATCGTCAACTTCAACGAAGGCGGCCGCATGGGTGTCTGCTCGGGCAACATCGTGCGCAATTTGTCGACCAGCGGCCCCTATAGCGCCGATCCACCCGGGTTCGGCGTCGGCATCGGCGTCGAGGCCGACACCACCGTTTCCAACAATGTCATCGAGAACGCGCCGCTCTACGGCATGTCGATCGGCTGGGGCCCGTATCTGCGCAATGTGGTGGCCACCGGCAACATCATCCGCAAGGCAGGCACGGGCATCGTCGTCAGCGTGGTCGAGGGTGCCGGCACGGCCGTCATCTCCGACAACGTCATCGACGGCGCGTTGAACGGCGCAGTCGTCGGCCAGCGCTGGGCGCAGCCGGTGACGGCGGACCTGACCCAGTCAAGCAACAGCGGCTTTGCGCATCTGACGGTCGAGCGCAACCGCGTCAGTTGAGAGCAATCTTCAATTCAAGGCTGGTGTCGGCCTCAGCGCCCCGACCTTGGCACCGATCCGGCTTTCGATCGGCGCGTTGGCCAGTTCGCGCAGCTTCGCCGACAGGGCCTCGTCCGCACGCAGCAGCCTGGCGAGGACGGCGGCGACCATGGCCTCGCCGGCGCGGCCGGCGCCATCGTCGCATTTGATCGCTATGCCGAGGCCAAGTTCAGGTATCGCGCTGCAGTGGACGCCTTCGGCGCCGCCTTTCGCAAAGATGCGGCCAGGTGCTGCTTCCATCAGCGCGACGTCTTCGCGGCCCGTGCCGGCGACAAAAAAGGGCTCCGCCATGCAGGCGGAAAGCAGGCGCTTCGCCGCCTTGGCTCGCTCCGGACCGAAACCATGTGTCGTCGCCATGCGGGCAAAGCCGAGCGCGAAACTCCTGAGCGGCACCGCATAGGTCGGGATCGAGCAGCCGTCGGTCGCTCGCTCATCCGGGCCATGGACAGCGCCGGTTACAGCCTGCATGGCATCGCGCACCATTTCCTGCAGGGCGTGCCCCGCCTTGACGTAACCACGATGCGCAATGCCGGAGTGCACGCAGGTGCAGAGAAACCCGGAATGCTTGCCCGAGCAGTTGTTGTGCAACGCGCTGGGCAAATCGCCGGTGCGGGCGAGCGCAATCTCGGCGTCATGGTTCGAGGGCCAATGCGTGCCGCATTCGAGTGCCGACCCGTCCAGCCCGGCCCTGGCCAACATGGAGCGCGCCAATTCGACATGGGCCGGCTCGCCCGAATGCGAGGCACAGGCCAGCGCCAGTTCGCGGTTACCGAAGCCATAGGCATCGGCAGCGCCGCTTTCGACCAGCGGCAGGGCCTGGATGGCCTTGACCGCCGAGCGCGGAAACACCGGCCTCGAGGTGTCGCCGATCTCCAGGACCGCTTTGCCGTCGGCATCGAAGACCGCGACAGCACCGCGATGCGCGCTCTCGACGATCGCGCCGCGCAAGACTTCGATCAGAACCGGATTTGCCATGCCACCTCCAACGAGTGTCGGGGCGGTTTATCTGATCCTGTCGAGAATGGAAACGTAGTTGGCGACCGCCGCTCCGCCCATGTTGAAGATACCCCCAAGCTTGGCGCCCGGCACCTGGATGCCGCCGGCTTCACCGACAAGCTGCATGGCGGTCAGCACATGCATCGAGACACCGGTCGCACCGATGGGGTGGCCCTTGGCCTTCAGCCCGCCGGACGGATTGACCGGCAGGCGGCCGTCCTTCGCCGTCGTGCCGTCCAGCGCCAGCCTGGCGCCCTCGCCGGGCTTCGCCAGCCCCATAGCCTCGTACTCGATCAGTTCCGCGATGGTGAAGCAGTCGTGCGTCTCGACAAAGGACAGGTCGTCCAGCGTCAAACCGGCGTTCTTCAACGCGCGGGTCCACGCCTGTTCGCAGCCCTCGAAGGACAGGATGTCGCGCTTCGACATCGGCAGGAAGTCCTGCACATGTTCGTTGGCGCGGAAGGCGACGGCGCGGCGCATCTTCAGCGCCGTTGCCGTGTCGGCAAGGACAAGGGCGGCGGCACCGTCGGAGACCAGCGAGCAGTCGGTGCGCTTCAGAGGACCGGCGACGAAGGGGTTCTTCTCGCTCTCCTGCCGGCAGAACTCATAGCCGAAATCCTTGCGCATCTGCGCATAGGGATTGTCGACCCCGTTCTTGTGGTTCTTGGCGGCGATCATCGCCAGCGCATCCGATTGGTCGCCATAACGCTGGAAATAGGCCTGCGCGATCTTGCCGAAGACGCCGGCGAAGCCCGCGGGCGTCTCGCCGTCCTCCGGCAGATAGGACGCCTTCAGCAGGTTCTTGCCGATCTCGGGGCCTGGCGTCGTCGTCATCTGCTCGGCGCCGACCACCAGCACGATGCGGGCCGCGTTGGCATCGATGGCACGGATGCCTTGCCTGACCGCCGCCGATCCCGTGGCGCAGGCGTTCTCGACACGCGTTGCCGGCTTGAAACGCAGCCGGTCGTCCGCCTGAAGCACTAGGCTGGCGGTGAAATCCTGCGCCGAAAAGCCGGCGTTGAAATGGCCGAGTACGATCTCGTCGACCTCGTCCGGGCCGATGCCGGCATGGTCGAGCGCGTCCGTCGCGACCTTGACGATCAGGTTCTCGAGCGTCTCGCCCTCAAGCTTGCCGAAGCGCGAATGCGCCCAGCCGACGATGCATGCGGTCATGGCAATCTCCATCCTTGGCGCGAGGCTAGCATATGGGCTTACGGCACATCTCGCCTTTTATTGTTCAAATATAAACATTCTCGCCCAAGCCGTGAAGGGCCGCAAGCAGACAATCGCTTGGTGCAGGTCGCGCCCACGTCGATTTTTTGTTGATTGACCCGTCAATAAAAAATAACCTCCGCGCAAAAATCGGGAACAACATGCCGAAAGTCGGAATGGAGCCATTGCGCCGCAAGGCGCTCATCGACGCGACGATCTCGGCGATCGGCGAGCGCGGGTCGCTTGACGTGACCATGTCCGAGATCGCCGGGCGTGCGGGCGTGTCGTCCGCGCTTGCCCATCACTATTTCGGCGCCAAGGACGAGCTGTTGTTCGCGACGATGCGGCACATATTGGCTGAACTGACCGTCGATATGCGCCGTGCCCTGCAATCCACCGCCTCCCCGCGCGAACGCGTCTCCGCCGTGGTTGCCGTCAACTTCTCCGACATCCAGTTCCAGCCCGAAACCATCGCCGCATGGCTCGCCTTCTATGTCGAGGCACAGAAATCATCGGCCTTGCGACGGCTGCTCAGGATCTATGCGCGGCGGCTGCATTCGAATCTGATGAGCGGGCTGACCGGCATCCTGCCCCGGGCAGAGGCTGACCGCGCCGCGGAGGCGACAGCCGCGATGATCGACGGGCTCTACATCAGGCGGGCGTTGAAGGACGGCGTGCCCGACGCCGCGACCGCGATCGCGCTGGTCGAGGACTATCTCGAAACCAAACTCGGCGAGCGGCAAAAACAGTGACAGCGAAGCGACCCAATTTCCTGATCGTCATGGTCGATCAGCTCAACGGGACTTTTTTCCCCGATGGGCCAGCCGCGTTTCTGCACGCGCCGCATCTGAAAGCCTTGGCGGCGCGTTCGGCGCGCTTTGCCAACAACTACACGGCGTCGCCACTCTGTGCGCCGGGCCGCGCTTCGTTCATGAGCGGCCAGTTGCCGTCGCGCACCGAGGTCTATGACAATGCCGCCGAGTTCGCCTCGTCGATCCCGACCTTTGCCCATCACTTGCGCGCCGACGGCTATCACACCGTGCTGTCGGGCAAGATGCATTTCGTCGGCCCCGACCAGTTGCACGGCTTCGAGGAGCGGCTGACGACCGACATCTATCCCGCCGATTTCGGCTGGACGCCGGACTACCGCAAGCCCGGCGAACGGATCGACTGGTGGTATCACAATCTGGGCTCGGTGACCGGCGCCGGCGTCGCCGAGATCTCGAACCAGATGGAGTATGACGACGAGGTCGCCTTCCACGCGGTGCAGAAGCTCTATGACTTCGCCCGCGTCTCCGACGATGCCGCGCACCGGCCCTGGTGCCTGACGGTTTCATTCACCCATCCCCACGACCCCTATGTGGCACGGCGGCAGTACTGGGATCTCTACGAGGATTGCCCGGCGCTCGAACCAGAAGTGGGCTTCATCCCCTACGACCGCCAAGACCCGCATTCGCGACGGCTCTACAAGGCTTCCGACTACGACAGTTTCGACATCACGGCAGAGCAGATCCGCCGCTCGCGGCGGGGTTACTTCGCCAACATCTCCTATCTCGACGACAAGGTGGGCGAATTGCTGTCGGTGCTCGAGCGCACGCGCATGCTCGACGACACGATCATCCTGTTCTGCTCGGACCATGGCGACATGCTCGGCGAGCGCGGCCTGTGGTTCAAGATGTGCTTCTTCGAAGGCTCGGCGCGGGTGCCGCTGATGATCGCCGGCAAGGGTGTGCCGTCCGGACTGATCGAGGCGCCGGTGTCCAATCTCGACGTGACGCCGACACTGTGCGACCTCGCCGGCATCGACATGAGCGCGATCGCGCCATGGACCGACGGCCAGTCGCTGCTGCCGTTGCTCCAAGGCAAGCCGCGTACGGCGCCGGTGCTGATGGAATATGCGGCCGAAGGCTCCAACGCGCCGTTGGTGGCGATCCGCGACGGCCGCTACAAGTTCGTCCACTGCGAAATCGATCCGCCGCAACTCCATGATATCGAAGCCGACCCACGTGAATTGAGCAATCTCGCAACCGATCCGGCGCATGCGGATCTGGTGGCGGCCTTCACGGAAAAGGTCCGCGCGCGCTGGGACATGGCGGCTTTCGATGCTGCCGTGCGGGCCAGCCAGGCGCGGCGCTGGGTGGTCTATCCGGCATTGCGCAACGGCACGCACTACCCCTGGGAGTTCCAGCCGCTGCAGAAGGCTTCGGAACGTTACATGCGCAACCACATGGATCTCAACGTGCTCGAAGAGCAGAAGCGGTTTCCGCGAGGCGAATGAATGGCAGACCTTCTCGTCCCCTCCCTTGACCATCTCAAGCAGGCCTATGCCGTCACCTCCAAGGCGACACAGATCACGCCGCTGCTGGAATCGGCCGCACTCGCCAGGGAAACCGGTGCGGCCCGCGTCTTCATCAAGCCGGAATCGCTGCAATGGGCGGGATCGTTCAAGATACGCGGCGCCTATTGGCGGCTGAAGCGACTTTCGGCAGACGAGGCGAGGAAGGGTGTCGTTGCCTACTCCTCCGGCAATTTCGCGCAAGGGCTGGCCGCCGCCGGCCAGGCGCTCGGCATTCCCGTCACCATCGTCATGCCGATCGATGCGCCCGCCGCCAAGCGTGACGCGACCGCCGGCTACGGCGCACGCGTCGTGCTGACCGACCATGGCGAGCGCGCGCGTGAGGAAGTAGCCGCCGCCAAGGCCCGCGAGATCGCCGAGATGGAAGGGCTGGCACTGCTACATCCGTTCGACGATCCCGAGATCATCGCCGGCCAGGCGGGGGCCGGCCTCGAAGCGCTCGACCAGCTTGCCGCCAAGGACGCCAGCGCCGACCTGTTGTTCTGCTCGGTCGGCGGCGGTGGACTGATCGGCGGCGTTTCGCTCGCCTTCCACTATCTGTCGCCCGCAACCGAGATCATCGGCGTCGAGCCGGAAGGTTTCAACGGCATGGGTTCGTCGCTGGCGCATGGCAGCATCGAGACGATGCCGATCGGTCCGCGGTCGATCTGCGACGGGCTGATGTCGCGGCGGCCGGGCGATGCGCCGTTCGCCGCGGTCAAGACCGCTGGCGTTCGCGGCATCACCGTCGACGATCAATCGGTGCGCCGCGCCATGAGGATTGCTTTCGAGCGCATGAAACTGGTGCTCGAACCGTCCGGGGCTGCATCACTGGCGGCACTGCTCGGCGGCAAGGTGGATGTGAAGGACAGAAACGTCCTTGTTGTGGCTACCGGCGGCAATGTCTCGCTCGCCGATTTTATGGCGCATATGAACCATGCTTGAAGCGGATTTCGTCATCATCGGCTCCGGCTCGGCCGGTTCGGCCATGGCCTATCGCCTGTCGGAGGACGGCAAGCATTCGGTCATCGTCATCGAATTCGGCGGCAGCGATATCGGACCGCTGATCCAGATGCCGTCGGCCTTGTCGATCCCGCTCAACATGAGCCTCTACGACTGGGGGTTTGCCAGCGAGCCGGAGCCGCATCTCGGTGGCCGCGTGCTGGCGACGCCGCGCGGCAAGGTCATCGGCGGCTCGTCCTCGATCAATGGCATGGTCTATGTGCGCGGGCATGCGCGCGATTTTGATCACTGGGCCGAGCAAGGGGCTGCCGGATGGAGCTTTGCCGACGTGCTCCCCTATTTCAAGCGCATGGAAGACTCCGATGGCGGCGAGGACGGCTGGCGCGGGCACGGCGGCCCCCTGCATGTCCAGCGCGGCTCGCGTAAAAACCCGCTCTATGGCGCCTTCGTCGAGGCCGGCCGCCAGGCCGGGTTCGAACTGACCGACGACTACAATGGCGCCAAGCAGGAAGGCTTCGGCCCAATGGAGCAGACCATTCGCGGCGGTCGTCGCTGGTCGGCCGCATCAGCCTATCTGAAGCCGGCGCTCAGGCGGAAAAACGTGAGTCTGGTCAAGGGCTTTGCGCGCCGGGTGATCATCGAGAATCAACGCGCCATCGGCGTCGAAATCGAAGCTCACAAACAGATTCAGGTCGTTAAGGCGCGACGCGAGGTAATCGTCGCCGCGTCGTCGATCAACTCGCCAAAGATCCTGATGCTGTCCGGTATCGGGCCGGCTGAGCATTTGCGCGAAAACGGCATCGCCGTCGTGGCCGACCGGCCCGGCGTCGGCCGCAATCTGCAGGATCACCTGGAGCTCTACATCCAGCAGGAATCGACCAAGCCGATCACCCTGAATTCGGTGCTCAACCCGTTTTCCAAGGCGATGATCGGCGCGCAATGGCTGTTCTTCAAATCCGGCCTCGGCGCCACCAACCATTTCGAGGCGGCGGCCTTCGTGCGCTCCCAGGCCGGCGTCGACTATCCCGACATCCAGTACCATTTCATCCCCGCGGCAGTGCGCTATGACGGCAAGGCGGCGGCGAAGTCGCATGGCTTCCAGGCCCATGTCGGACCGATGCGGTCGAAGTCGCGCGGCTCGGTGACGCTGCGCTCGCCGGACCCCAAAGCCAAGCCGGTCATCCATTTCAACTACATGTCGCATCCCGACGATTGGGCGGAGTTCCGCCACTGTATCCGGCTGACGCGCGAAATCTTCGGCCAGAAGGCCTTCGACGCCTATCGCGGCCAGGAGATCTCGCCAGGCAGCCATGTGCAGTCGGACGACGATCTCGACGTCTTCATCCGCGACCACGCCGAAAGCGCCTACCACCCCTGCGGCACCTGCAAGATGGGCCGCGCCGACGACCCCATGAGTGTCGTCGATGCGGAATGCCGGGTGATCGGTGTCGGGGGACTGCGGGTCGCGGACTCCTCGATCTTCCCGCGCGTCACCAACGGCAATCTCAATGCACCGTCGATCATGACCGGTGAAAAGGCGTCCGACCACATTCTTGGCCGCACGCCGCTGGCGCCGTCCAACCAGGAACCATGGATCAATCCACGCTGGCAGGCGTCGGACAGATAGAGCATGATCCACGCATAGATTGAGCCGCCCAATTTCGCGGCGCCGGACCATCGGAGACTCCCATGCGCGCCCAACCCACGGCATCGCACTATGTCAACGGACGCTATATCGACGACGAACAAGGCGCGCCGCTGCCCGTCATCTACCCGGCAACCGGCGAGACCATCGCCATGCTGCGCTCGGCGACGCCGAACGTGCTGGAACTCGCCATCGAGGCCGCACGGGCCGCGCAGCCCGCCTGGGCACGGCTGAAACCGGTCGAGCGCGGCCGCATCCTGCGCCGCGCCGCCGACATTCTGCGCGCCCGCAACGCCGATCTGGCCCGCATCGAGACGCTCGACACCGGCAAGGCGATCCAGGAGACGCTGGTGGCGGACGCGCCTTCCGCCGCCGACTGCCTTGAATATTTCGGCGGCGCGGTCGCCGCCTACAATGGCGAGGCCGTCGATCTCGGCGGTCCTTTCGCCTACACGCGGCGCGAAGCGCTCGGTGTCTGCGTCGGCATTGGCGCCTGGAATTATCCTATCCAGATCGCCGGCTGGAAATCGGCACCGGCGCTGGCCATGGGCAATGCCATGGTGTTCAAGCCGTCGGAAAACACGCCGCTTTCAGCACTGGCGCTGGCCGAGATATACAGCGAGGCCGGCTTGCCCGACGGGTTGTTCAATGTGGTGCAGGGCTATGGCGATGTCGGGGCCGGTCTGGTGGGACACGATGTCGTCGCCAAGGTCTCGGTGACCGGCTCGGTGCCGACCGGACGCAAGGTGCTGTCGCTCGCCGGTTCGAAGATGAAGCACGCGACGATGGAGCTCGGCGGCAAGTCGCCGCTGATCATCTTCGACGACGCCGACATCGAAAACGCCATTGGCGGCGCCATGCTCGGCAATTTCTACTCGACCGGCCAGATCTGCTCCAACGGTACGCGCGTCTTCGTGCAAAGCGGCATCCATGACCGCTTCGTCGACCGGCTAATTGAGCGGACGAAAAAGATCCGCATCGGCGATCCGCTCGACCCCGAGACCCAGATGGGGCCGCTGGTCTCGAAAGCACAGCATGAGAAGGTCGTCGGCTATATCGGGATCGGCAAGCAGGATGGCGCTGTTCTGGCCTGCGGCGGCAACGTGCCTTCGCTGCAAGGCTTCGACGGTGGCTTCTTCGTCGAGCCGACGGTGTTCACCGGTGTCACCGACATGATGCGCATCGCCCGCGAGGAAATTTTCGGGCCGGTCATGAGTGTGCTGAAATTCGACGGCGAGGACGAGGTGATCGACCGCGCCAACGACACCGAATTCGGCCTCGCCGCCGGCGTGTTCACACGCGACCTGCCGCGCGCCCACCGTGTCATCGCCGAATTGCAGGCGGGCACCTGCTGGATCAATGCCTACAATCTGACGCCGGTGGAAATCCCCTTCGGCGGTTTCAAGCAGTCCGGCATCGGCCGCGAGAACTCGCTGGCGGCACTGGCGCTCTATTCGCAGCTGAAGTCGATCTATGTCGAGACGGGGGACGTGGCGAGCCCGTATTGAGCCCAGCCTAAGCCGTCTTCTCCGCCGTGCCGTCCAGATACTGCGTCAGCGCACAGACCAGATGATAAAATATGCTGGCCGGGACATCCGACGCCAGCGAGCGGCCGCGTTCGTCTATACGGTCTATCCACAGGCCGAGCGGCGCCGGGTCGATGTGCCAGCGGAACAGCCGGCCGACCCGTTCCTCTATCTCCGGCTTGAGATCGGGGCCGCCCGAACCATCCAGCGCGATAGCCGCCTTGACCGCTTCGGCCTGCGGCCAGCTGCGCGAAATCAGGTCCAGCGGCAGGCCCTGCCGCGAAACCGCGCCGTAGGCAAGGCCGGTGGCGCGGTTGAGGCCATTGGCGATGGCCGAGGCATAGAGTTTTCGGGCGAAGCCGCTCAGTTCGGCCTGACCGCTGCGTCCGGCGAAATCGACCAGCAGAGAAGCCCATTCGAAGTGATGGCCGGGCTCGGTCCACGCGCCCTTCTCACCAGCCGGCCTCCATTCGTCATCGAAATATTCGCCCAGTGTCCAGCTTTCCCGGTCGAAGAAATGGCTGCGGAAGAGATCGATGATGCGTGCCGCCCGGCGCAGGTGGGCACGCTCGCCGGTTGCCTGGTGCCAGGCCAGGAACGCCTCGAGCAAATGCATGTGCGGGTTGGAGCGCCGCTCGCCCTTCCCGTCCGATGTTTCGAGGAAACCGGTCATGCGATGATCCTCGAGATGCGCATCGAGGAACGCGAAGGTCTCCTCGCCGAGCCGCAAGGCATCGGGATTGCCGGACATATGGGCATGGGCGAGCGCCAAGAGCACGCAGGAATGATCGTATGCATCCTCGGTGGCATCGGCGACCGACCCGTCGACATGGAGCGTACGCACCCAACCGCCTTTGTCGGTGCGGCCATTCCTGGCCATGAACTCGATACCATGGCTGATCAGCCGGTCGGCCGGACCATGCCAGCCGCGCGCGCTGGCGACCGCGAAGGCATAGACCTGCCTGGCCTGGGTCCGCATGCGCTTGGGCTTCATGAGCGGGTTGGTATCGAAGCCCAGCGCTTCATGGAAACCGCCATGGCGCTCGTCTACGCCCGATGTCGACCACAGCGGCAACGTCTCCTGAAACAGCCAGTGGTGCACACGCCGCCGCCAGGCGCCGCTTTCGATGACGCGGTCATGCGCCGGCGTGAACCTGGTTTCCAGGCGGCCTGATTTCTCGAGCTGTTCGACGATCTTCTTGACGTGCTGGCTGTGACTGACCGGCGCGACGAAAGTCGCATCGGCGGTGGAAACGATCGCCACATCCTTCATGGCGATCGCCGACAACAGGCGGCCGTCGCTGCGGATGTAGGAGTTCTCGCAATCGATGGCGACGACATCGCCGATGACGACATTGCCTTGTTCGTCGGCCGGACCGACATCGAGCAGCGACTGCCAGGAGCCGAGATCGTTCCAGCGGAAGTCGGCCGGCACCATGGCAATGCCTTGCGCCCGCTCCATGATGGCATAGTCGATCGAGATCGAGGGGATGGCCTCATAGAGCTCCAGCGGCATATAGAGGCCGGACAGGTCCGATGTCGCCGCCTTGTAGGCGGCCGCGGTGGCCCGCCAGATGTCCGGCCGGAACGCCGCGAAGGCATCGCGCATGGCGCCGGCTCGAAACAGGAAGATGCCGGTGTTCCAGTAAAAGTTTTCCGCCCTGAGATAGCTCTGCGCCGTCGCAAGGTCCGGCTTTTCGACGAAGCGCGTGACGTCGAAGATGCCGCCCTGCGCACCTGCCACCTCGATATAGCCATAGCCGGTCTCGGGCTGCGTCGGCTTGATGCCGAACACCACGAGCCGCCCCGCCGCCGCCGCCTCGGCGCCGGCCTCGATGCTCTGCCAGAATTGCCCTGCGGTCGATATTTCGTGGTCTGATGGCACAACCAGGACGAGGCTGTCGCCGAATTCGGACAGGGTGCGCAGCGTTGCCAGTGCGATCGCGGCGGCGGTGTTGCGCCCCGTGGGCTCGAACAGCGGACCCCCGCCCGCAAGATCCAGGCCGGCCAGGTCGGCATGGACACGCTCGGCATGGCGCTCGGAGGCGATCAGGAAGATCGGCGTTTGGCCCGCGGGCCTTGCCGTCAGCCGGCGCAAGGTCTTGGCCAGCATGGAACCGTCGCCGGACAGGTCGTGAAACTGCTTGGGATTGTCCTCGCGCGACAGCGGCCAGAGCCGCGAGCCGACGCCGCCGCTCATGACAAAACTGACGATGCGCTGGCTCATTCGGGTCTCGCTCGGAAGTTGGTCTGGGGTAGAAACCATGCCTTTAAGCCGTGTTTACCCGATTGGAAATGCGCTCGGCCGCCAAGTCGATGAAGGCCTTGACCAGTGGGGAAAGGTGCCGGCTGCTGGGATAGAGAACGTGCAGGCCACCGGCCGGTGTCGCATAGCCGTCGAGCACGCGCCGCAACCGCCCCTCGTTGATCAATCCCTCCGCTATCGGCTGTGGCAATTGAGCGATGCCGAAGTCCGCGAGCGCGGCCGCCACCACCGCCTGCATCTCATTGGCGGCGAAGCGCCCGGCGACCACGACAGTTTCCTGGCCTTGCGGGCCATCCAGCACCCAATGAGCGCCTGAGGCCGACTGGCCCTCGATGACGCATCGATGGCGGGCGAGATCGGCCGGGCTTTCCGGCATCCCGTATCGCGCGAGATAGGCGGGGCTGGCGCAGAGCAGCCTGTGCGTGGAGCCGAGCTTGCGGGCAATCAGCGTCGAATCCTCGAGTCTCCCGGTACGGAAGGCGAGATCGATGCCGTCTTCGACCAGGTTGAGCTTGTCGTCGGTGAGGCGAAGTTCGACATTGGTCTTCGGATACAGCGTCAGAAAGTCGACCACGGCACGGATGAGGAAGTGCCCCCCAAAACCAACCGGGGCCGAGATGCGGATCGTGCCCGAAGGCTCCGCCCTCGCCTCGGCGAGGTGCAGATTCGCCTCTTCTATCGTCCGCAGCCCCTGGCTGCTCCGTTCATAGTAGAGACGCCCGGCATCCGTCAGGTTGAGGCTGCGCGTGGTGCGCTGCAGCAGGCGCACGCCGACCTCGCGTTCGAGCGCGGCGACACGGCGGCTGACCGTCGTCTTGGGCATGGCGAGCAGGCGCGCCGCGGCGGTGAAACTTCCGGCTTCGACGACGCGGGCAAACACGACGATATCGTTGAGGTCGATCATTACATTCAAAACTGGGACAAAGTTTTCCAACTATATACAATTATGCATCAATGCGATAGGCGCTAGCTTTGCTCCAGACAAACAGATGGAGCAGATCAGATGACCAGCAAACGAAACATTCTTGTGACCGGTGCCACGGGCCAGCAAGGCGGGGCGGTGGCGCATGCCCTCTTGTCCAGGGGCCATCGCGTCAAGGCATTGACACGCAAGCCGGACAGCGAGGCCGCACGGCAACTGGCGGCCGCGGGCGCCGACATCGCCGCCGGCGATCTCGGCGACGCGGCCTCTGTCGTGAAGGCCGCAAAAGACGCCGACACCATGTTCCTGATGGGCAACAGCTACGAGGCCGGTCTCGAGGAGGAAATCCGCCAGGGGATTCTTGCCGCCGATGCGGCAAAGGCCGCCGGCATCGGACACCTGATCTACTCATCGGTTGCCGACGCCGACAAGAAGACCGGGATTCCGCATTTCGAAAGCAAATACCTGGTCGAGCAGCATGTCAGGCAGCTCGGCATTCCCTATACGATCAGCGCGCCGGTCGCCTTCATGGAGAATGTCGTCGCCCCGTGGTCGATCGCAGCGCTCAGCCAGGGCAGCCATGCCTTCGCCATGCCGCCGAAGCGCGTCCTGCAGCTGGTTTCGCTGGCGGATATCGGGGCGTTCGTCGCCACTCTGGCCGAGCGGCGCGAAAGCGTCTTCGGCAAACGCTTCGATTTCGCCGGGGACGAATTGTCCGGTGAAGAGCAGGCAAGAATCCTGTCCGAGGCCATCGGCCGCCCGATCCGCTATCAGGAGATCCCGATCGCGGCTGCCCGCCAGCAGAGCGAGGACGCGGCATTGATGTTCGAATGGTTCGACCGCGTCGGCTACGACGTTGACATCGCCGCCTTGCAAAGGGAGTTCCCCGAAGTGCGCTGGCACGGTTTTGCCGATTGGGCGCGCGCATTTAACTGGAGCATCAGCGGCCTGCGCGGCGAAAGCTGATGAAATGCGACAGAAGTGCTGCCATTGCCGCTTGCAGGAATGAAGTGTGGCAGCTATAAGCCCGCCGTCTGGTCACGGAGTGTAGCGCAGCCTGGTAGCGCACCTCGTTCGGGACGAGGGGGTCGCAGGTTCAAATCCTGCCACTCCGACCAGAAAAACAACGTGTTAGCGCATCCCGACTTTGGCGCTTGAACTGACATACACCTCAAAACCTGGCGAGATGATACGCATCCTCAGTTGAGTTGGCTGAGAGCCATAACCAACGCGCTACGCAAGAAGAGGAGCCATAGGCTCCCTGCCGCCATTGGCTTTCGGCCGTCAGCCTACGGCGCTTTCCCAGCATCCGCTTTGGCTGATCACATGCCGACAAAAAGTGTCGACGAACCTCACTCCCGTCACACTTACCGGAGGCCAAAGAAGCTCAATATCGCCAACACGATGACTATAGCTCCAACGAGCCAGATGATGTTGTTCATGATCTCTCTCCTGTCGCCTGGGAAGCCCGCGCCTCTGGCGGAGGACGCGGGCCGATCAGCCTTTGCCGGCCGATCTTCGGCAGACACCGAGGCGTCCGCCGCAGGGAGTAGAACTATTAGATGGGCCTAATGTTCCACAGCATGGCAAGCCGGATGTTGCGAATTTTCGAGTTCGGATCGTCGTGCCGACTGAACAAGCGCAACCGATGGATCGGGCCACTTCGAAAAGCGCCCTCTTCTCTCCCCCCGGGCACTGCGATCGCCCAAACTTCGACTGTCCAAAGGCATTCCTACAGCCTTGGGAAAACCCTGGAACCAAAGCGGCCAGCCGCAGTTGTATCCACCGAAGGGCTATTCAAGTCAGTGGAGAAACTACAATGAAAACAATGATCATGTGCGCTTTGGCGCTTTCCGTGGGATTGCCGGTCGTGGCCTCGGCCGCCGAGGCCGATGTGGTTATCAGGACCCACCATCGACACCACCACCAGGTCAGGATCATCAACGAGGATGGACAGCGCCTGCATCACCGTCACCACGGCACGGTCGCGTTCTATGACCATGGCCGCCGGTATCATCACCATCGTCGGGATGCCCTCGTGGTCAGCGGTTCCGTCTCCACACACCATCACCGCCATCCCGTGGTGATCGAGAACAGCGGCTACTGATAAGCAGCCGCTGGCCCGGCTCATCACAAGGAGTCGGGCCAACTCGGCTTTGTCCAGGGCCCTGACTGGGAACGGGATTCCAGTTTGCGGTTTCGTAGTGGGTTGGTCGCGGAAGTCCGTGCAATCCCACCACTTGTTGTGGAAGTTCTGATCGTTCAGCCCAACGCGTGACATGCCATTTTAGTGATGGCCGCTATTCAGCCCTTCTTCCACGCTGCGCGACGGTACTGGCCCATTCCCCTTCGCCTCGTTAGTCGCCGCTGAGCTTGACTTACCTATCGGCAGGCTGGGCCGCCAGGGTCAGGGGTGCGATCGGCGGCGTCTTTCGAAGATGTCGATCTTGCGGCTGTATGTCATCTGAATTTGATTGTCACAACCTTCACAGGTCAGAGACTTGACGCTCTTTATCAGGCGGCCTTTACGGATCATCATTCGGTTGCATCGAGGACATTGGATCATCATGTCATCGTCATACCGGTCCGGTGAAAGTGCCATATTCGCCTCCCAATGATGCTGTGAAGCAACTTGCGTGCCGCATGGATATCTCGAATGTAATGTGTGGAGCGGCCAGCGTTAATCGAGCGTGATTTGTTGGTTCACTATCCGCGATTCCGGCCTGGCATCGGGCTGGTGACGGAAGTCCGCGCAGGTGCGTGGCCGCCATTCAGCCCTTCTTCCGTTCTCCGATTTGAGACTGAGGGTTCGCTCGCCGCCATGGTAGCGGCGGGCGAACCCTATCGGCGCAGGAAGGGACGTAGCTGCGCCAATCTGCAAGACATTCGTGCTCGGGTCAGCCAAGAGTTAATCCAATCGCCATGAAGGTGATGGCCACAGCGAAGATCAACGCGAGCAACCAGCGTGCTTGGTCAACACTCTTCTCCATCACTTCCTCCCGAACATGCAGCGGACAACGACTGCGGACGGGGGCTGTTCCGGGCAGAATCACCGGTAGGACCATTGCATTTTACAGCCAGACTTAAGTCCGGCGCCCTATCGGACCGAAGCCCAACCAGGGAACGATTGCGCTTCGACCCTGTTCGGTTGACTGGGCGCGAGGGCGATCAAGCGGAATTGGATGAAAGTCACCATGTCGAACAGTGAGGCCGCAAGATCCGATGCATTGGGGACGCGCGTAGCCGACCTCAAGGCCAGGATGCAGCAAGCCCGGATTACCATGAGCGAAATGAAGACCTTCCAAAAGGTAGCGGCCATGATGGAAGACGGACAGGGCGGCATCGATGGCGACGATTTGATCGCCGCGTCCTTCGTGACCGACACGTTGCTCGACAAGGAAACGCCCTGAGACCATGCGGACTATCAGCAGGCTTTTTGATTCCCATGCCGAAGCGGGCCGGGTTGCTGGAGAACTGGTGGCGGCTGGTG
Organism: Mesorhizobium loti; assembly: GCF_013170705.1. NCBI lineage: Bacteria > Pseudomonadati > Pseudomonadota > Alphaproteobacteria > Hyphomicrobiales > Phyllobacteriaceae > Mesorhizobium > Mesorhizobium loti. Next base: position 5,570,686 of record NZ_CP033334.1, read on the forward strand.
TTCCTCACGTTCAGATTGCCATTATCGGCCCCTACCAGGATGAAGTCGGAGTTCTGAAGTCTCCGAGCGTCATTTTCGGTTTGGTCGGTGCGGCATTGGCGTGCCTTGGCGCCATGGCCGTCTACGGTATCACTTCCCTTCAGGTCGGATTACCGGCAACAGCCGTGATTTGCGCGGTCTGTGGCGGTGCTGGCGGATTGATCGGCTCATTCATCACGACTGCTGCCCAACCCGACGATCGGAGCGTCGCCGAGGGGATCGTCCTGGTGACGGCGCATGTCGATGAAAACAAGAGTGATATCGCCCAGACCGTGCTCCGCGGTGACGCCGACATGGCCGGGCTTGTCGCCGAGACTGCATGAGAATCCCCTGAAGATGACAGGCCGACAAGCCGCGCGAACGAGCGAGCGCCGGCAGACGGCATCTCGTCACGACCGGCGCGGATTGCGATCAGGCTCGACAGCAGGCGCAAACTTTGTCGAAATGGACATCGGCTCTAGGCAATTCGATGAAAGCCGGTAAGCTGGCGACCGGATGCGGACATGAATTTTATCTCGACGACAGCCTCGACACCGGTTCTTGTGATTGCCGTGCTTCTCGTGGCCGGCTGCTCCTCGATCAGCAGAACGATAGATCCGGCGAAGTACGACAAGATGACCTGTGTCGAGCTCAACAGCGCGCTGGGCGAAACCGCCAGAGAAATCTCGCAAACCGCGATTACGCGCGGCAAGGTCGCCAGCACCAATGTTCCGCGCTGGCTGCTTGGTGGCTCACGCGTGAAAAACGCCGTCGCCAATCGGGAAACAGCCAGGATAGACCGGCTCAAACAGCAGCAGGATGCCATAACCGCTGCGCGTGCACGCAAGTGCCCAAGGTCCGCGGGCTGAGCGAACGGAGGCCGCCACGATTATTGCCTTCAGTTGAAGCGCCGCCTCAGGCGCTCAGCCGAAAGCGCGTCACGTCGATCGCCGCGTTCATGAGCGTCTGCGTGTAAGGCGCTTGCGGATTGCTGAAGATCGCCTCGGTCGGCCCCTGCTCGACAATCTTTCCCTGCTTCATGACGATGATGTAGTCGGCCATGGCGCGCACCACGGCAAGGTCGTGGCTGATAAAGAGGTAGGACAGTTCATGGTCGGCCTGCAGCTTGCGCAGCAGTTCGACGATCTGCTTTTGCACCGAGCGATCAAGCGCGGAGGTCGGCTCGTCCAGCACGACCATCTTTGGCTTCAGGATCATCGCCCGGGCAATGGCGATGCGCTGCCGCTGGCCGCCGGAGAATTCATGCGGGTAGCGGTTGCGGGCGTTGGGATCGAGCCCGACTTCGCGCAAAGCCTCGACCGCGCGCTGGTCACGCTGCTTGCCAGAAAGGTTCGGCTCATGCACCAGAAGGCCTTCGGTGATGACCTGGCCGACGGTCATGCGCGGCGACAGCGAGCCGAACGGATCCTGGAAGACGAGTTGCATCTGGCGCCGCAGTGGCCGCATCGCCTGCCGGTCGGCCGTGGAAATGTCGCGATCGCCAAAACGGATCAAACCATCGCTCGGTAGCAGCCGCAGCAGAGCGCGGCCGAGCGTCGATTTGCCGGAACCGGATTCGCCGACGATGCCGATGGTCTGGTTGCGCTGAAGCCGGATCGAAATGTCATCGACGGCACGCAGCATCAGTGGCTCGCCGGCCAGAAACCCGCCGCCGATCCTGAATGTGACTTCGACATTCCTGCCTTCGAGCACCACGGGCGCGCTGGCCGGCGGTGGTGCCTTGGTTCCCGTCGGCTCGGCCGCCAGCAGCATCTTGGTGTAGGCATGCCGCGGGTTTGCGAAGATCGCTTCCGCCTCGCCTTCCTCGACGACCTCGCCCTGACGCATGACATAGACACGGTCGGCGAAACGACGGACGATGCCAAGATCGTGGGTGATGAAGACGATCGCCATGCCGAGCTTGCGCTGCAGTTCGGCGAGCAACATCAGGATCTGCGCCTGGATCGTCACGTCGAGCGCCGTCGTCGGCTCGTCGGCGATCAGGATGTCGGGATCGTTGGCCAGGGCCATGGCGATCATCACGCGCTGGCGCTGGCCGCCGGACATTTCGTGCGGATAGGATTTCATCCGCCGCTCGGGATCGGGAATATGCACAAGCCGCAAGAGCCTGAGCGCCTCCTCGCGTGCCTCGGCGGCATTCAGGCCGCGATGCCGGCGGATCGGCTCGATCAGCTGGTTGCCGATCGAATAGAGCGGATCGAGCGAGGTCATCGGCTCCTGGAAGATCATGCTGATCTTGGCGCCGCGCACCTTGTTCAGGTCGGATTTGCTCAATGTCAGCAGGTTGCGGCCGCGATAGTCGACATGGCCCGTGGCTTCGCCATTCGAGGCCAGCAGGCTCATCGCCGCCATCATGGTCTGGCTCTTGCCGGAACCGGATTCGCCGACCACGGCGACGGTCTCGCCTGCGTTGACATGGATGCTGATGCCCTTGACCGCCTCGACGGCGCCGTCGAGCGTGCGGAAGCGGACCCGCAGGTCCTTGACGCTGAGGATCGTTTCGGGAGTAGCCATATCACCGGTCCCCATCTCAGCGATCCCTTGGGTCGAGCGCGTCGCGCAGGCCGTCGCCGACGAAATTCAGGGCGAACAGCGTCGAGACGAGGAAGAAGGCGGGGAACAGGAGCAGCCAGTTGGCGGTGCCGATGTTCTTGGCGCCCACCGAAATCAGCACGCCCCAACTGGTCATCGGCTCCTGCACGCCGAGCCCGAGGAACGACAGGAAACTCTCCAGGATGATGACCTGCGGCACCAGCAGCGTCATGTAGATCACCACCGGACCGAGCAGATTGGGGATGACATGGCGCAACAGGATGCCACGCTGGCCGACGCCCATGGCTTCGGCCGCCTGGACATATTCCTGGCGGCGGATCGACAGCGCCTGGCCACGCACGATGCGGGCCATGTCGAGCCACAGCACCGCGCCCACGGCCAGGAACATCAGCACGAAGTTGCGGCCGAAGAACACCACCAGCATGATGACGAAGAAGATGAACGGCAAGGAATAGAGTACATCGACGATGCGCATCATCACCTCGTCGATCTTGCCACCGGAAAAGCCGGCGGCGGCGCCATAGATCACCCCAATCACCACCGCGACGACACCGGCGAGCAGGCCGATGGCAAGCGAGATGCGCCCAGCCATCAGCGTGCGCGACAGCAGATCGCGGCCGGTGTTGTCGGTGCCAAACAGGAAATATTGCTGCTTGACCGATGTGCTCATCGTCACCTCGAGCCCGTCAGGCGATTTGTTCTCGATCTTGGTGTCGTCAAAGGCATCGGAGCGGTCGAGGTAGCGGATGTTGCGATCATCGATCGGTTTGGTCGAGGTGACCCTGACCGTGACGCGGCTGCCTTCCTGATGCCATTCCTTGAGGTCGACACGCATGCGCTTGATGGCGTCCGTGAGTGTGCCCTGAATCATGTCTGGCTTCGGGTAGGCCGACAGGCTTGGCGGCATGCGCACATAGTCGGCATAGATGGTCGTGTATTGATGCGGCACGAACCAGGGGCCGAACACGCTGACGATCCCGATCAAAGCGAGATAGTAGAGGCTGAACATAGCGGCGCGGTTGGCCTTGAGGCGCGCCCAGGCATCGCCCCAGAGCGAGCGTCCAACGATGGTGGGAGCCGCGGCTGCGATGTCAGTCATAGCGCACCCTCGGATCGACGACCGCGTACATGACGTCGACGATCAGGTTGAAAACGATGGTGAAGATGGCGATCACCACCACCGTCCCCATCACCAGCGTGTAGTCGCGGTTGAGCGCCGCATCGACGAAATAGCGGCCGACGCCGGGAATGGAGAAGATCGTCTCGACAATGACCGAACCGGTCAAAAGGGCCGCCGCCGCGGGGCCGGTAAACGAGACGATCGGCAGGATAGCGCCGCGCAGGGCATGCTTGACCACCACCGACCAGTCGGAAAGGCCGAGCGCGCGCGCCGTGCGGATGTGATGGGAGCGCAGAGATTCGATCATCGAGCCGCGCATCAGGCGGGCAACGATGGCGATCTGCGGCAAGGCAAGGGTGAGCACCGGGCCGACCTTGTTGATGAAGGCGCCATCGCCCCAGCCGCCGATCGGCAAAAGCTTCCAGGTCAGCCCGAAAAGGAGCTGGATCACCGGCGCGATGACGAAGGTCGGGATGGTGCTGCCGGCGGTCGCCAGCGCAATCACCGTGTAGTCGCCAAGCTTGTTCTGGTTGAGTGCGGCGATGGTGCCGAGCAAGGAACCCAGCAGCAACGCCAGGATCAGCGCCGACGCACCGAGTTGCACCGAAATGGGCAGGCCCTTGGCGAACAATTCGGTGACGGTGAAGTCCGGCATGTTGTAGCTCGGGCCAAAATTGCCGCGCAAGAGATTGCCGAGATAGTGGAGATATTGCAGCCAGAGCGGGTCGTTGAGGCCGAACTGGGCTTCAAGGTTGGCCTTGATCTCGGGGCTCAGCCCCCGCTCCTGGTTGAATGGGCCGCCTGGCGCGACGCGCATCAGGAAAAACGCCATCGTCACGATGACGAACAGCGTCGGTATGGCGGTCAAAAGCCGCCGGAATACGTATCGCAGCATCGGTGCCCCGCTTGATCCGGAACACGCCCATCCCGTTGGATGATTGTGCTCCAGCCTTCAAATCTTCGCACCGGATCTTCCGAAAATCGATTGCGCTTCCCGGCCGATGCGATGGCAAACCAGCACCGCCGCGCATGGAATGCGCGGCGGCTTGGCCAGGGATCAGTCCTTGCTGACGAAACGCGACGGATGGACGTCCATCACATTGTCGACGAAGCCATGCAGCTTCGAGGACACGATGTCGTGGTAGCTGTAGTAGAGAAGCGGAATCTGGCCGACATCGTCGACAAGAATGCGCTCGGCCTCGGAGAGCTCCTTCATGCGCTCCTCGGGCTTGCCGCCGGCGGCGGCCGCCTTGTCCATGGCCGCTTCATAGGCCGGGCTGTTGTAATTCGAGTAGTTGTTGCCGCTCGCCTTGCGCGAGATGCCGAGGAAGGTTTCCGGATCCTTGTAATCGGCGATCCAGGCGGCACGCGCCACGTCATAGTCGCCCTTCTGCTCAAGGAAGGAGTAGTGGGTCTTGGTGTCGGTGTTGAGCAGCGTGACGTCGACGCCAAGCGGCTTCAACTGCTCCTGGATGGCAACCGCGGTGTTCTTGTGGTTCTCCGAGGTGTTGTAGCGGATTTCCATCTTCAGCGGATGTTCGGGCGTGTAGCCAAGCTTCTCGAGGATTTTCTTGGCGGCGTCCTCGCGGTCGATCTGCGGCATGTCGGCGTATTTGGCCATTGCGGGCGTGTAGCCCTCGATGCCGGGAGGCACCATGGAATAGCCGGGCAGCATCGAGTTCTGCCAGACCTTTTCGGCGATGAAGTCGCGGTCGATCGCCATCGAAATGGCGTTGCGCAGTTCAGGGTTGTTCCACGGCGCCTTGTCGGTCTTGATCGCGTAGTAATAGGTGCCGAGATATGGGCCGACATGGATCTGGTCGCCGAACTTGGTCTTGAGGTCGGCGAGCTGTTCGGTCGGCAGATCGTCATAGCTGTCGAGCTCGCCGGCTTCGAAGCGCTTCATGGCCGAAGAGCGATCTTCGGTCGGGATGTAGTTGACGACGTCGAACTTGACGGTCGCCGCGTCCCAGAATTTCGGATTCTTGACCAGTTTCATATGGTCGTTGGGGACCCATTCGGCCAGCGTATAGGCGCCGTTCGAAACAAGGTTGCCGGGCTTGATCCAGTCAGCACCGAGCTTTTCGATCGAGGCCTTGCTGACCGGATAGGTCGCCTGATGGGTCAGCATCTCCAGGAAGTAAGGCGTCGGCGCCTTCAGCGTCACTTCCAGGGTGTTGGCATCGATCGCCTTGACGCCCATGTCCTCGGGCTTGCCCTTCTTGGTGTTGACGTCCTCCGCACCCTTCACCGGATAGAGCATCGAGGCATATTCGGCACCGGTCGCGGGGTCTTCCAGCCGATGGAAGGCGTAGACGAAGTCGTCGGCCGTCACCGGGCTGCCGTCCGACCACATGCCGTCCTTGCGCAGCTTGAACGTGTAGACGGTGCCGTCATCCGATACCGTCCAGCTTTCGGCGGCGCCCGGAATGAGGTTCGCCTTCTCGTCCTGCATGACCAGCCCCTGGAACAGGTCACGCAACACATTGGCCTCATAGACCGTCGAGGTCTTGTGCGGATCGACCGATTCCGACTCGGCGGCGGTGCCCCTGTTATAAACGGTCTCCGCGAAAGCCGGTGTGTAGAATGCACCGGCGGCTACGGCCATGGTGGTGGCGAACACCGTCGCCTTCAGCATTTTTTTCAGCATGAAGTTCTCCCTGTCGGCGCTGCCGTCGGCGCGCCTTTTCGTGTTGACGCCCCGGGACCGATATCTGGTTCCTTCAAGCGCGCCGCCGGTTCCCTCCGGCAGCTGGTGGCAGGAGACTAGACAGGCGGTAAGCTGTTTTCAACCGAGTACTGATTGACCCTAAGTCAATCCTTCCAACCGAAGAAGCAACGGCTAAATTAGAGCGGCTTTTTCAATTGTACGCACCCTCTGGTTGCACCCAGAGTTTTCGCTTTCTGCATGCGCATTTTGGCATGCTGCTATCATGGTTCAGAACCTCATTTCCAGGGCCCGAAAGCGCGCATTCCGAACAGACAATTCGGGAACTTCGGCGGTCGAATTCGCTTTACTGTCGCCGCTCTTTATCCTCTTGCTACTCGGAATGGTTGCATACGGCATCTATTTTGGCGCCGCCAACTCGATCCAGCAGATCGCGGCCGACGCCGCCAGGACGGCCATTGCCGGATTGAACCAGACCGAGCGGCAAACGCTGGTGGCCTCCTTCCTCGCCAACAATGCCGGCGGCTACCCCTTCGTGGACGCCAGCAAACTAACCTACCAGGCCAATGACAGCACAGCCGATGGAAGCCAGTTCGTGGTGTCCATCTCCTACGATGCGCGCAACCTGCCGATCTGGAATCTCTTCCCGGGCATAGCCATGCCGGGGACCACCATCAAGCGCCAGTCAACGATCAGGGTCGGGGGTATCTGAATGCCGCAGCGTCGGGGCAAGGGCATCGGCCGGCTTGTACGATCGATGCTGGGAGACAGGAATGCGAACTTTGCCGTCATGACGGCACTGAGCGCACCAGTCGCGCTGGCGCTGGCCGCGGTGGCTATCGATGAAGCCTCGATCTATACCGAACGCCGCGAGGCCCAGGCGATGGTCGATCTGGCGGCGATAACCGCCGCCTCGAACATCAACAATGTCAACACGGCGGTCGTGACCACGCTCACCGACAACGGCATGCCGGGTGTCGTCGTTCAAGCCTCGGACCAGACCATTTCCCCGGCCGTCGGAAAGACGGTGGTGACGGTCACAAAGGGCCGATATGCCTCATCAACCGCCAATGTCACCCAGCGCTTCCAGGCGGGCGTGACACCTTACAATGCAGTGCGTGTCACGCTGGCGAAAATCCCCGCCCGCTATTTCGCGAGCTCGCTCATCCCCACTCCGGTCATCGGCACCCAAGCCACGGCCAGCATGACGCCGCAGGCCGCGTTCTCGGTCGGGTCGAGACTGCTCAGCGTCAACGGCGGCATCCTCAACGCGCTTCTAAGCGGGCTTCTCGGCGGCAACATTTCACTCAGCGTCATGGACTATAATGGGCTGATCTCGGCCGACGTCAGCGTGCTCTCCTTTGTCAGTGCCTTGGCCACACAACTGAACATCACCGCCGGCACCTATTCGAACGTGCTGGCCTCGAAGGCGACTGTCGGCCAGATCGCCACCGCCATGGCCAACGTTCCTGGTCTCGGCAATACGGCCAAGGTCGCCCTGCAGACCATCGCCACCAGGTCGACGAGCACGGTCAAGATCCCGCTCAGCAGCCTTATCGACCTTGGTTCCGTCGGCAGCCTGGGCCTCGGACAACAGCCGTCTGGCCTTGGGGTCGACGCAAGCGCCATGGGGATGCTGACCGCCGCCGCCGTGCTCGCAAACGGCACCAACCAGGCGGCGGTCGATCTCGGCGCCACCATCCCCGGGCTGCTCTCCACCAAGCTCAACATCGCCATTGGCGAGCCGGCGCAATCCTCGCCCTGGCTGGCGGTCGATGGCATCGGCACCGTCGTGCGGACCGCCCAGACGCGCATCAAACTGACGGCCTCAGTCGGTGTCGGCACGCCGGGCATCGGCGGCGGCGTCAATCTGGTGGCCGTCAATCTGCCGCTCAATGTTGAAGTCGCCTATGCCGAAGCCAAGCTGACCGACATTACCTGTCCAACAGGACCGTCCAGCATCAGCGTTTCCATCGCCGCACACCCGGGTGTTGCCCAGCTGAACCTGGCCAACAGCAACAATCCCTCCGGCTTCGCCGATTTCAGCCAGCCACAGACCTTCACCGATGCGGACATCGCCGATGTGAAGCTGCTGTTGATACAGCTGATCCAGGTGATGGGTTCGGCCGCGACCGCGATCACCAACAACAGCCCGCAGACCCTGACCTTCAACGCGACCGACATCGCCAACAAGACGATCAAGACCGTTTCGACGCGCAACATCTCGCAGTCGCTCACCACGTCGCTGGTCAACAATTTGTCGCTTTCGGTCAAGGCGCTCGGTCTCGGCATCGATCTGACGGCCCTGCTCGGAACGGTCAAACCAGCAGTTGTGGCCCTGCTCAACACCGTAACGGCGCCCGTCGACGACTTGCTCTACAATGTGCTGGCGGCCCTGGGTGTCGGCGTCGGCCAGGCCGACGTGCGTGTCACCGGAGCAACCTGCGGACGGGCAGTGCTCGTCCAGTAGCGCATTTGTGCTCAAACAGCCCGCTTGGCCGAAACCCGGTCTGATCGCCAGTCAGTCCAGCCGGCCAAGGAAGTGACCGAGAGCCGACAGCGAGAGCGCTTCGTCCCCGACAGCAGCTTCGCCATCCAAGACAGCCGCAATTGTTCCGATGCCCCCCGGCAATTGCCAATTCGCCGGCTCCCCGGCGAAATTGAAGACACAGAGCAGCCTCTCGCCGCCACCTTCGCGGATGAAGGCGAGCACATCACCCTCGGCGTCGAGAAAGCGGATCGAACCGCTGACCAGCGCTGGATGACGCCCGCGCAAGGCAAGCGTCGAGCGGTAGGCGGACAGCACAGACTGGTCGTTGCCGTTCTGCACATCGGCGGCACGAGCGCGATGGCTGGCCGGTACCGGCAGCCAGGGCCTGCCCGTCGAGAAGCCCGCATTGTCGGCGCCGGCCTCCCAGACCATCGGCGTGCGGCAACCATCCCTGCCCTTCACGCCGGGCCAGAAGCGGATGCCGACCGGATCGCGCAGATCCTCATAGGCTAGCTCCGCCTCTTCCAGGCCAAGCTCCTCGCCCTGATAAAGGCAGATCGAGCCGCGCAGGCAGGCGAGCAGCATGATCGAGAATCTGGCCACCGTGTCGGGATCGCCGTCAGGTGCTGTCCAGCGGCTGACATGGCGCACCACGTCATGGTTGGAGAACGCCCAGCAGACCCAACCGTCGACGACCGCATGTTCGAAAGCCTCGACGCAGCCGCGCACATGTGCCGCCGAAAACTGCGAACCGAGCAGGTCGAAAGTGTAGCACATCTGCAGCTTGTCACCGCCGGAAGTATAGGCGGCCAGCGTCTGCAGCGAGCGGCCCTCGTCGCCGATCTCACCAACCGCGGCACGGCCCTCATACTGGTCCAGCAATGCCCGGAAACGTCTGAGGAAAGCCAGGTTTTCCGGCTGCGTCTTGTCGAACAGATGCTCCTGGTAGAGGTAGGTGTTTGTCTCGCCATTGGTGCCAGCGACACTCGACGCCAAGGGCGGATTGCTGCGTAGCCAGCGGTCGTGGAAATAGTAATTGACGGTGTCGAGCCGGAAACCGTCGACGCCACGCTCCAGCCAGAAGCGAACCGTGTCCAGCAGCGCATCCTGGACCTCGCGATTGTGGAAATTCAGGTCGGGCTGCGAAGCAAGGAAATTGTGCATGTAATACTGCCGGCGGGTCGAATCCCACTCCCAGGCAGGGCCACCGAAGACGGACAGCCAGTTGTTGGGCGCGTTGCCGTCGGGCTTCGCATCGGCCCAGACGTACCAGTCGGCCTTGGGGTTGTCGCGGCTGGCGCGGCTTTCGATGAACCATTCATGCTTGTCGGATGAGTGTGACAGCACCTGGTCGATGACGACCTTCAGGCCCAGCCGGTGCGCTTCGGCGATCAGTGTGTCGAAATCCTCCAGCGAACCGAACATCGGATCGACGTCGCGATAGTCCGACACGTCGTAACCCATGTCGGCCATCGGCGACTTGAAGAAGGGCGACAGCCAGACGGCATCGACGCCAAGCGAGGCGATGTGGGCCAGCCTTGCCGTGATACCCCTGAGATCGCCGCTGCCATCGCCGGTCGTGTCCTGGAAGGAACGCGGATAGACCTGGTAGATGACGCAGCCGCGCCACCACTCGGCCTCCCGCCCCGCTCCCGGGTCGGCCCAAGAGTTGGCATCTTCATCGGCCATCACGAACCCTTCCTGGCGCCGCCCTTTCCGGTTCGGCGCTCGATCATGAAATTGACGCCGCGGCCCGGCATTGGCCGCGCAAGGTCGACCGCCTGCGTTTCGACCGCCGGCTGCCATTGAAACCCTTCCCGCGCGGGCAAGGTGAAGACGCATTGGCGGCGATCACCATTGATGATGACGGCAATGCGGCCGCCGCCCGCATCGCCCAACAGCATGACGAGGCGATGTCGGCCGGGATCGTTCCAGTCCGCCTCCGCAAGCGGCATGCCGGTCTCGGTCAACCAGGCGACGTCGGGGATGCCTGAAGCCTCGGCCGATTGTCCGGTCAGGAAATGCGTGTCCGACAATGCCGGGACGGCGCGGCGGAGTGTGGCCAGCGCCGATACGTAACGCTCCAGCGCCTGGTCGCGGCCCGTCCAATCCAGCCAGGTGATGGCGTTGTCCTGCGCGTAGGCGTTGTTATTGCCCTTCTGGGTACGACCAAATTCGTCGCCGGCGGTCAGCATTATGGTGCCCCGCGAGCCAAATAGCGTGGCAAGCAGCGCGCACTGGTCTTCGAAGCGCGCCTTGCCGATCGCCGCGTTGTCCGTCTCGCCTTCGGCCCCATTGTTCCAAGACAAATTGTCGTTGTGGCCATCACGGTTCTGCTCGCCATTGGCCGCGTTATGCTTACGCTCGTAGGCGACGATGTCGGCCAGCGTCATGCCATCATGCGCGGCGATGAAATTGACCGTGCGGCTAGCCGGCCGGCCGGCCTTGCCAAAAACATCGGATGAGCCGGCAAGCCGGGTCGCCAACGCTCCGACCGCGCCGACATCGCCACGCCAGAAGCGTCTGGCATCGTCGCGATAGCGATCGTTCCATTCGAGGAAGCGCGCAGGGAAATTGCCGAGCTGATAGCCGTCCGGACCAATATCCCAGGGTTCGGCGACCAGCACCCGATCGGCAAGGACTGGATCGCCGGCGATAGCCTCGAGCAAGGGCGCGGCGGGATCGAACACGCCATCGACGCGGCCCAGCACCGGTGCCAGATCGAAGCGAAAACCGTCGACGCCGGCATGGCGGACAAAATGGCGAAGCGTGTCGAGCACCATGTCGCGCACCACCGGATGGTCGCACGCGACTGTGTTGCCCGTGCCGGTGTCATTGACCAGCCTGCCATCCGGCTGGTGCCGGTAGTAGGCTTGATTGTCGAGGCCGCGCAACGACAGCGTCGGCCCCAGCCTGTCGCTTTCGCCTGTGTGGTTGAAGACGAGATCGAGAATGGTGCCGATGCCGGCCTGGCGCAGCGTCGCGACGGTTTCGCGCAATTCTGCCAGACCGCCGGGCGCCAGCCGTGGGTCGAGCGCCATGAAGGTGACGGGGTTATAGCCCCAGGCGTTGCTCAGGCCCAGCGGTGGCAGATGCCGCTCGTCGATCGACGCCGTCACCGGCATCAGTTCGACGGCGGATACACCGAGGCGCTTCAGATGCGCGATGATGGCGGGGTGGGCGAGCGCCGCGAGGGTACCACGCTGTTCGTCCGGCACATCCGGGTGGAGCTTCGTGAAGGAGCGGACGTTCAGTTCGTAGATCAGGCCGCCCGGACGAAACAGCGGCGGCGGCACAGGCACTGCCCTGGGCAAGGCCCTTGCCACGGTCTTGGGCATCAACGGCGCGGTGTCCGCGCCCTCGTTGCGCCGCGCGGCGAGCCGCCAGTGATAAGCATAGGGCCGGTCGATTTCCACGGCGTAGGGATCGGTCAGCAGCTTGTCGGGATCGAACCACAGCCCAAGCTCGGGCGCATAGTCGCCGTCGGCACGGAAACCATATAGCGAGCCCGCGGCAAGGCCTGAAACGAAGAGCGCATGCATCCCCTCGCCTTCCGGCTGGAGTTCCGCCCGGTCGATTTCCCGATTGTCTTGCTCGTCGAAGATCGAGACCCAGATGCGACGGGCCGACGAAGACCAGGCGGCAAAGCGGATGCCTTCGGGGGTGATTGTGGCGCCGAGACGGGTCATGCCAGCGCCTCCCCTTCTCCCCTTGTGGGAGAAGGTGGTTCGGCGCTCAGCGCCGAGACGGATGAGGGGTGTGTGACGGAACGAGGCGTTGGCAATCTCGATCGAAGAACGCGCCAAGCTGGAGCACCCCTCATCCGACCTCGCTTCGCGAGGCCACCTTCTCCCACAAGGGGAGAAGGGAAAGCCCTCACCGCCACCCTCAAGTAATCACGCTCGGCTTGTTGCGGCCGGTGTGGCTCTTGATCCCGGCAATGTCGTCGGCGGCGGCGATGAGGTCGGCGAGTGCGGCTTGGGTGTCGAGATCGTGCCGCGCCTTGTCCGGCTCGTAGCGCTCGATATAGACGCGCAAGGTAGCACCCGAAGTACCGGTGCCGGAGAGACGGAAGACGACGCGAGAACCGCCTTCGAACAGCACCCTGATGCCCTGGTGCTCGCTGGTCGAGCCGTCGACCGGGTCATGATAGGCGAAGTCGTCGGCCTTGTTGATCTTCAGGCCGCGCACGCTGGTGCCGGGCAGCGAGCCGAGCTTGGCGCGCAGTTCGTCGACCAGCGCGTTGGCGCGGTCGCTCTCGACCTCCTCATAGTCGTGCCGCGAATAGTAGTTGCGTCCGTAGGCCGCCCAGTGCTCGGTGACCACCTGCTTGCAGCTTTCGCCGCGCGCGGCGAGGATGTTGAGCCACAACAGCACCGCCCAAAGGCCGTCCTTCTCGCGGACATGGTTGGAGCCGGTGCCCGCACTTTCCTCGCCACAGATCGTCGCCATGCCGGCATCGAGCAGATTGCCGAAGAATTTCCAGCCGGTCGGGGTCTCATAGATGCCGATGCCGAGTTTTTCAGCGACCCGGTCGGCCGCGCCACTGGTCGGCATCGAGCGGGCGATGCCCTTCAGCCCGTCCTTGTAGCCGGGCGCCAGGCGGGCATTGGCGGCGAGCATCGCCACCGAATCCGACGGAGTGACGAAAATGCCCTTGCCGATGATCAGATTGCGGTCGCCGTCGCCGTCGGAAGCGGCACCAAAATCCGGCGCATCCGCACCCATCATCTCATCATAGAGGTGTTTGGCGTGGACCAGGTTCGGATCCGGATGATGACCGCCGAAATCGGGCAGCGGCTTGAAGTTGCGGCAGGTGCCGTTGGGCGCGCCAAGCCGGTTTTCAAGGATTTCCTTGGCATAGGGACCGGTCACCGCGTGCATGGCGTCGAAGCGCATGCGGAAGCCTGACTTGAACAGTTTGCGCAGCGCGTCGAAATCGAACAGGCTTTCCATCAACTCGGCATAGTCGGCGACCGGATCGATGATCTCGACCGTCATGCCGGCGGCCTTGACCGTGCCGATCGTGTCGATGTCGATCGGATCGATGTCCGATGTCTTGAAGCTCGAAATAGCCTTGGTTTTCTCGAAGATCGCGTCGGTCAACTTTTCCGGCGCCGGGCCGCCATTGCCGGCATTGTACTTGATGCCGAAATCCTCGTGCGGGCCGCCCGGATTATGGCTGGCCGACAGGATGATGCCGCCGAAGGTCTTGTATTTGCGGATGACATGCGAGGCGGCGGGCGTCGACAGGATGCCGCCCTGCCCGACCATCACCTTGCCGAAGCCGTTGGCGGCGGCCATGGCGATCGCCTTCTGGATGACCTCGCGGTTGTAGAAGCGACCGTCGCCGCCGATCACCAGGGTCTTGCCCTTAAACCCGTCGAGCGCGTCGAAGATCGACTGGATGAAATTCTCGGCATAGTGCTCCTGCTGGAACACGGGCACCTTCTTGCGCAGGCCCGACGTGCCGGGCTTCTGGTCGGAGTAGGGTTTGGTGGGGACGGTGCGTATCATGCTTCAGGCAACCCTTTTCGAAAGCAGCAGGCGATAGAGTTCAACGTATTTTTCGGCGCTTCGATCCCACGACACATCGGTCTTCATGCCCTGGCGCTGGATGGTTTCGAAGACCGTGGGGTTGGCGTAGGCTTCGGCCAGGCGGTTTATGGCGTGCAGCATCGCGCCGCCGTTGTTGGGTGCGAACTGGAACCCCGTCGCCACGCCGGCCGCGATCGCGGCTTCATTGGCGTCGATGATGGTGTCGGCGAGGCCGCCGGTGCGGGCAACCACCGGTACGCAGCCGTAGCGCAGGCCGTAGAGCTGCGTCAGTCCGCAGGGTTCGAAGCGTGATGGGATGACGATGGCGTCGCAGCCGCCCTGCATGGTGTGCGACAGCCCCTCATCATAGCCGACGACCACGCCAATGCGGCCACGATGGCGGGCGGCGGCGGCAAGCAATGCGCCTTCCAGGCCGGCATCGCCCGAGCCCAGTATGGCCAAGCGTACACCGGTCGCGACGACACCGTCGATCACGGTCGCCAATATGTCCATGCCCTTCTGCCAGGTCAGCCGGCTGATGACGCAGACGATGGGGCTGTCGTCGCGGTCGAGGCCGAAGCGATCCTCCACGGCGGCCTTGTTCGGGGCCCGCGCCTTGAGCGTGGCGGCCGTATAGCTGGACACCAGATGCTTGTCTGTCTCCGGATCCCAGATGGCCGTGTCGATGCCATTGACGATGCCGTAGAGATCGCTGGAGCGCATGTTGATCAGTCCGTCGAGACCCATGCCGAACTCCGGCGAGCGGATCTCCTGCGCGTAGGTCGGGCTGACGGTGGTGATCGCCCAGGCGGCCTGCAGGCCGGCCTTGAGGAAGCCGACGCCGCCATAATACTCGACGCCGTCAAGCGCCATCGCGACCGCGGGCAGACCGAGCTCGCCGAAGATGCCGGCGCCGAACTGGCCCTGGAAGGCGAGGTTGTGGACGGTCATCATCGACGGCGTGCCCACCGCCTTGCCGTAGCGCATATAGGCCAGCGTCATCGCCGACTGCCAGTCATGGGCATGGACGATGTCTGGCAGGTAGCCCGAGATGGCGCCGCCGGCGATATCGGCGCCGGCTTGGCTCAGCGCCGCGAAGCGCCGCCAATTGTCCGGCCAGTCCGCGCCCGAAGCATTGCCATAGGGACCACCGGGACGGTCGAACAGATGCGGCGCGTCGAGCACGAAAAGATCGAGCCCGGCAAGCTCGACAGAGTGGACCGAGGCCTTGCCGCCCTGCAGCAACGGATACTGGTAGACGGCCTTCCTTTTCTTGAAGCCTTCCATCACCGCGGGAAAGCCTGGAATGAGCGTGCGCATGGCCACGCCCTTGGCTGCCAGCGCCACGGGCAGCGCACCGGTCACATCGGCCAGTCCGCCGGTCTTGATCAGCGGGAAGATCTCGGGCGTGACCGACAGAACCTGCATGCGTCTATCCGATCCTGTTGTGAGCAATTCCGGACGGGAAACCGTTCTCACACTTTTCCTGGAATTGCTCTAGAGCCCGAGTTTGTTGATCATGTCCTGTGTGACCAGGCAGATGCCTTTTTCCGAAACGCGGAAGCGCTTGGCGTCGAGCACGGGATCCTCGCCGATCACCAACCCTTCCGGTATCCTTACACCGTGGTCAATGACGACGCGTTTCAACCTTGCGTTCCGCCCGACATGAACGTCGGGCAGCATGACGACCTCTTCCAGCGTCGAATAGGAATTGATGCGCGCGCCGGTGAAAATCAGGCTCTTCTTCAGCGTCGCGCCGGAGACGATGCAATCGCCCGAGACCAGGGAGGAAACGGCCGAGCCGCGCCGGCCATCCTCGTCATGGACGAATTTTGCCGGCGGCTTCAACTCGGCATAGGTCCAGATCGGCCAGTCGCGGTCGTAGAGGTCGAGCTCGGGCGTCACGTCGGTCAAGTCGATATTGGCTTCCCAATAGGCGTCGACCGTTCCCACATCGCGCCAGTAGGCTTCGTTCTCCGCGGTCGAGCGTACGCAGGACTTGGTGAAGCGGTGCGCGATCGCCTTACCATGCTCGACGATATAGGGAATGATGTCCTTGCCGAAATCGCGGCTGGAGCCGGGCTCGGCGGCGTCGCGGCGCAGCTGCTCCATCAGGAACTTGGTCTTGAAGACGTAGATGCCCATCGAGGCCAGGGCGAATTCCGGGTTACCCGGAATGCCGGGCGGATCGGCCGGCTTTTCGACGAAGGCGATGATGTTGTCCTTGGCATCGACATGCATGACGCCGAAGCCTGTCGCTTCCATACGCGGCACTTCGAGGCAGCCGACCGTGACGTCGGCATTGGCGTCGACATGCTGGCGCAGCATCATCTCGTAGTCCATCTTGTAGATGTGGTCGCCGGCGAGGATGACCATGTATTCCGGGCCATAGGCCTCGATGATGTCGATGTTCTGGTAGACGGCGTCCGCCGTGCCCTCATACCACTGCGTTTCCGACACGCGCTGGCTGGCGGGAAGGATGTCGAAGCTTTCGTTTCGTTCGGGCCTCAGGAAGTTCCAGCCGCGTTGCAGATGGCGGATCAGCGAATGCGCCTTGTACTGGGTGGCGACCCCGAGGCGGCGAATGCCCGAGTTGAGCGCGTTGGAGAGCGCGAAATCGATGATGCGAGTCTTGCCGCCGAAATAGACCGCCGGCTTGGCGCGACGATCGGTCAGTTCCTTGAGGCGGCTGCCGCGGCCGCCGGCCAGTACGTAGGCCATGGCATCACGCGCCAGCGGCTGGATCCGTTTCAAGTCTGCCATTTCCACCCTCCCAAATTACTCAGTCTCGCCATGTTGTTCCGGCCTTGACGGTTCAGTCGGCAACGAGTTCGAGCATGATCGTCGACAGCGGCGGCAGAAGCATCGTTGCCAAGATGCTCTTGCCTTCCGCCCTTGCCTCGACCATGCCGCCATTGCCCATGCCGGAGCCGCCATATTCGGATGCGTCGGTGTTGATGATCTCGCGCCACTTGCCGGCGTTCGGCAACGGAACGCGATAATTGTCGCGCGGCACCGGCGTGAAGTTGGATATGACAGCCACCGGACTGCCGCCCGGCGCGTTGCGCAGCCAGGCGAAAACCGAATTCTGGCTGTCGTCGACGATCAGCCAGGAAAACCCTTCCGGCTCGCAGTCGCGGCCGTGCAGCGCCGGGCGCGACCGGTAGAGATAGTTGAGATCGCGCACCGTCTGCCAGACGCCGCGATGCGGGCGGAAATCGAGCAGGTTCCAGTCGAGCGCGCGTGCCTCGCTCCATTCGCGGCGCTGCGCGAATTCCTGTCCCATGAACAACAGCTTCTTGCCGGGATAGCCCCACATGAAGCCGTAATAGGCACGCAAGGTCGCGAATTTCTGCCAGTCGTCGCCGGCCATCTTGCCCAGCAGCGTGCCTTTGCCGTGCACAACCTCGTCATGCGAGAGCGGCAGCACGAAATTCTCCGAGAAGGCGTAGGTCAGGCCGAAGGTCAGGTCGTTGTGGTGGTGCTTGCGGAAGATCGGCTCCTTGGAGAAATACTCCAGCGTGTCGTGCATGAAGCCCATGTTCCACTTGAATCCGAAGCCCAGCCCGCCCTCATGCACCGGCGCCGAGACCTTCGGCCATGAGGTGGATTCCTCGGCGATGGTCATGACGCCCGGGTGGTGGCCGTAGACCTCCTTGTTCATCCTTTGCAGGAAAGAGACCGCTTCGAGGTTCTCACGGCCGCCCTTCTCGTTAGGGATCCATTCGCCAGCCTTGCGCGAATAGTCGAGGTAGAGCATCGAGGCGACCGCATCGACGCGCAAACCGTCGACATGGTATTTCTCGGCCCAGAACAGCGCGTTGTTGACCAGGAAAGATACCACCTCGCGGCGACCGAAATTATAGATCGCGGTGTTCCAGTCGGGATGAAAACCCTTGCGCGGGTCGGCATGTTCGTAGAGGGCGGTGCCGTCGAAATGGGCCAGGCCATGCGCGTCGACCGGGAAATGCGCCGGTACCCAGTCGAGGATGACGCCAACGCCGGCGCGGTGCGCCCCGTCGACGAAACGGGCAAAGCCGTCCGGGTCGCCGAAGCGGGCCGACGGCGCGTAGAGGCCGGTCGTCTGATAGCCCCAGGACGGGTCATAGGGATGTTCGGAGATCGGCATGAACTCGATGTGGGTGAAACCGGTTTCGACCACATAGGGGATCAGCCGGTCGGCCAGTTCGTCCCATGACAGGAACGTGCCGTCGTCACCAAGCTGCCAGGACCCGGCGTGGACTTCGTAGATCGAAATGGCTTCGCGCCGGTGGTCGGCATTGCGCCAGAAATTGCGGTGGGCCTCGTCGCCCCACTCATGCCCCGGCGGCACGGCAACGACCGAAGCCGTGGCCGGACGCAGTTCGGATTTGAACGCGAACGGGTCTGCCTTCAGCGGCAGTCTGACGCCATCGGGGCCGATGATCTCGTATTTGTAGGGTCGGCCGGCACCGATGTCGGGCACGAACAATTCCCAGATGCCGGTATCGCGGCGATCGCGCATCGTGTGACGGCGGCCATCCCAGTCGTTGAAATCGCCGACCACCGAGACGCGCCGCGCATTGGGAGCCCAGACGGCGAAATGCACGCCGGTGGCACCCTCGTGCTCGATGACATGCGCGCCAAGCTTGTCGAACAGCCTGAGGTGCGAACCCTCGGCGATATAGTAGTCGTCCATCGGCCCGAGCACCGGGCCGAACGAATAGGGATCGGTCAGCCACCAGTCGCCGCCGGCATTGCGCGCGTGGTAGCGCAGCGGTTGCCGCTTCCTGATCGACAGCTTGCCTTCGAAGAAGCCGGCGTCATCGCGCCTGGACAACTCTCCGGCCTCGATGCCCGTCAGCGTATAGGCGGCGACGGTTTCGGCATGCGGAACGAAGCAGCGGGCAAACAGGCTCTTGCCGATCTCGTGGACGCCAAGGACTGCGAACGGATTCCCGTGCGTGCCGGCGACAATCGCCGCAACATCGCTGGCTGGCGCCAGTCCGTCCGGCCCGCTTGTCGCAGCGGTCGCGCGCGGCTTCCTCATCAGGCAGTGTCCCTCCCAGGGCACCAGGTGTTTGTTTCTGGTGATGTGAGCTGGCATTCAACCCGCATCACCTGGACCACTTTGTTCGTGGGCCTCATGCAATCACATCAGACAGGCACGTTCCAGATTTCTTTCGCGTATTGGCGGATCGTTCGATCGGAAGAGAACCAGCCAACGCGCGCGACATTGCGGATCGCCCGGGCGTACCAGTCCGGGCTGTTGCGCCAGACGGCATCGACCTCGCGCTGGGCAGCGGTGTAGGCATCGAAATCGGCGGCGACCATGAACCAGTCGCTGTCGTAGAGGCCGTTGATGAGATCGCGGTAGCGGTCCGGGTCGTCCGGCGAGAAGACGCCGGAGGATACGGCAGCGACCGCCTGCGCCAGCTCGGGGGAACCCTCGATCACGGCGCGCGGGTTGTAGCCATTGTTGCGCCGCTCGGCGACCTCGGCCGTTGTCAGGCCGAAGATGAAGATGTTGTCGTCGCCGACGCATTCCTTGATCTCGACATTGGCGCCGTCGAGCGTGCCGATGGTCAACGCGCCATTGAGCGCGAACTTCATGTTGCCGGTGCCCGACGCCTCCATGCCGGCGGTCGATATCTGCTCGGACAGGTCGGCGGCCGGCATCATGATTTCGGCCAGGCTGACATTGTAATTCGGCACGAACACCAGCTTCAGCAAACCGCGAACGGCCGGGTCGCGATTGATGACCTTGGCGACGTCATTGGCGAGCTTGATGATCAGCTTGGCGTTGTGGTAGCTGGGCGCCGCCTTGCCTCCGAAAAACTTCACGCGGGGCATCCAGTCACGCTCGGGATGCGAGCGGATCTGGTCGTAAAGCGCAACCGCCTCGAGGATGTTGAGAAGCTGGCGCTTGTATTCATGGATGCGCTTGACCTGGATGTCGAACAGCGCCGACGGATCGACCTTGATGCCGAGCCGGTCGGCGACCAGATTGGCCAGCCGCGCCTTGTTCTGCCGCTTGACGCCCGCGAACTTCTCCCGGAACGCGCTGTCATCGGCAAAGCTGTCGAGCCCCTTGATGGCCTCGATGTCGTCCAGGAACCGGTCGCCGATCGCCTCGCGGGCGAGCGAGGTCAGCCCGGGGTTGCACTGGATCAGCCAGCGCCGCGGCGTGATGCCGTTGGTCTTGTTGTTGATGCGGTCGGGATAGAGCTTGTGCAGGTCGGCGAACACCGTTTCCTTCATCAGCTCGGTGTGCAGCGCCGAGACGCCATTGATGGAGTGCGAGCCGACAAAAGCCAGATTGCCCATGCGCACGCGGCGGTCGCCGTTTTCCTGGATCAGCGAGATGCGGCTGATCTGCTCGCCCGAGAACTGGTTGGTGGCGCGGGCCTCCAGAAGCACCTGCGCGTTGATGGCGTAGACGATCTGCATATGGCGCGGCAAAAGCCGTTCGAACAACGGCACCGGCCAGCTTTCCAGCGCCTCGGGAAGGAGCGTGTGGTTGGTGTAGCCGAAGGTGCGCTTGGTGATGTCCCAGGCCAGGTCGAAGTCCATGCCGTGGACATCCATCAGGAGCCGCATCAGCTCCGGCACCGCGATCGCCGGATGGGTGTCGTTCAAGTGGATCGCCGCCTTGTCGGGCAGCGACTTCAGGTCGCCATATTGGCTCAGATGCCGCTGCGCGATGTCCTGCAGCGAGGCGGTGGAGAAGAAATATTCCTGCCGCAGCCTGAGTTCCTGACCGGCGACGTGGGAATCGGCGGGATAGAGCACGCGGGACAAAGCGTCGGCCTTGTTGCTCTCGGCCAACGCGCCGATGTGGTCGCCGGCATTGAACTTGTCGAGCAGGATCGGATCGACCGGCATGCCCGACCACAGCCGCAGCGTGTTGACGCGGTTTGCCCGCCAGCCGACGACAGGCGTGTCGTAGGCAACAGCCAGGACATGCTCGGTCGGCTTCCAGACATGGCGCTCGAGCCGGCCATCCTTTGACGTGATGGACTCCACCGAGCCACCGAAGCCGACCTCGAAGGAGCGTTCGCGCCGTTCGAATTCCCAGGGGTTGCCGTGATCGAGCCAGGTCTCGGGCAGTTCGACCTGCCAGCCGTCATGGATCTCCTGGCGGAACATGCCGTTGGCGTAGCGGATGCCGTAGCCATGCGCGGGAATGTCGACGGTCGCCATGCTTTCCATGAAGCAGGCGGCGAGCCGGCCAAGGCCGCCATTGCCGAGCGCGGCATCGGGCTCGAGCGCCGCGATGAGGTCGAGGTCGACGCCGAGAGACGACAGCGCCTCGCGCATATTGTCCATCAGGCCGAGATTGGAGAAGGCGTCGCGCATCAGGCGGCCGATGAGGAATTCCAGCGACAGGTAATAGACTCGCTTTTCCTGCTGGTCATAGGCCTCTTTGGTTGCCTGCATCCAGTGATCGACGATCCGGTCGCGCACGACCTTGATCGAGGCGGTCAGCCAATCATATTGCGTCGCGACGGTGGTGTCCTTGCCGACCCTGTATTTGAGGGCCATCAAGACTTCCCTTGCGAGCGTCTTCGGATCTGGATTTTCGAGCAGTGGCGGAAGGGTTTCGGATGTCATCGCGCGCGTCATGCTGCCTCTCGTGCGGTTGCAACGATCATACCGGCTTTCACCATTCATCCCAGCCCATGTTACCGCATCGCAGCATACATTCAATCGATTTAGATGAAGCTCCGCCAGCTTACCTTGCGGCAATTTGACGGTCAGGCGGCCAGCGCGGCCTCCGGAGGCGCCTTCGCGCCGGTCATGAAGGCGACCGCATCGGACATCGTATACTGCTTGGGATCGATGACGGCGAGACGACGACCGAGGCGGTGGATGTGGACACGGTCGGCCACCTCGAAGACATGCGGCATGTTGTGCGAGATCAGAACGATGGGCAGGCCGCGCTTCTTGACGTCGAGGATCAGTTCGAGCACCCGGCGGCTCTCCTTGACGCCAAGGGCGGCCGTCGGTTCGTCCATGATCACAACGCGGCTGCCGAAGGCAGCGGCGCGCGCCACCGCGACGCCTTGGCGCTGGCCGCCCGAGAGCGTCTCCACCGCCTGGCCGATGTTCTGGATGGTCATAAGGCCGAGTTCCGTGAGCTTGTCGCGGGCGCGCTTTTCCATCGCCGGACGGTCGAGCATGCGCAGCCATTGGCCGAGAAAGCCGGGTTTGCGGATCTCGCGGCCGAGGAACATGTTGTCGGCGATCGACAGTGCCGGCGAGAGGGCCAGGTTCTGGTAGACGGTTTCGATGCCGGCTTCGCGGGCTTCCATTGGCGACTTGAAGGCAACGGTTTTGCCTTCAAGCCGTATTTCTCCTTCGTCTGGCACGACGGCGCCTGAAATCGCCTTGATGAGCGATGACTTGCCGGCACCGTTGTCGCCGATGACGGCGAGAATTTCGCCGGGGTAGAGGTCGAAGTCGGCATTGTCGAGGGCGGTGACGCGGCCATAGCGCTTGACCAAGC
Organism: Mesorhizobium loti; assembly: GCF_013170705.1. Lineage (NCBI taxonomy): Bacteria > Pseudomonadati > Pseudomonadota > Alphaproteobacteria > Hyphomicrobiales > Phyllobacteriaceae > Mesorhizobium > Mesorhizobium loti. The sequence goes on from NZ_CP033334.1 coordinate 5,593,583, forward strand.
CACGCGCGGTGAGAATGGGCTCCTGGGTCATGACTATGCCGAAACCTTTCTGATCCATTGGTCGACCGCCACGGCGCCGATGATCAACACGCCGGTGAGCAGCACTTTCCATTGCGGATCGGCGCCCAGCATGTTGAGTCCCATCGAGACGACGCCGACGATCATGGCGCCGAACAGCGTGCCCAGGATCGAGCCGCGCCCGCCGAAGAGGGAGATACCGCCGATCACCGTCGCGGTGATCGCCTGCAGATTGTAGTCGGTGACTGCCGCCGACGGCGAGATCGAACCGTTGCGGCCGATGGAAACCCAGGCGGCGAAAGCGGCGATCAGTCCGGCAAGGGTGTAGACAGTGACCAGCACCTTCTTGGTCTGTATGCCTGACAGCTTGGCCGCCTCCTGGTCGTCGCCGACGGCGTAGACATGGCGGCCCCAAGCGGTGTGGTTGAGCACGTACCAGAGGAGCAGCACCAGTGCGACCATGGCGATGACACCGAGCGTCAGCACCGCGGTTCCGACCTTGAAGCTCAGAGCGAACAGATGCAGCAGCGGCGCCTGGGTGTCGACGTCGGTGTCTCGGATCGTCTCGTTGGCCGAATAGATGAAGTTCGTGGCCATGACGATGTTCCAGGTGCCCAGCGTCACGATGAAAGGCGGCAGCTTCATGTAGGCGACCAGCAGCCCGTTGAGCAGCCCGCAGGCAGCACCGGCGGCAAGGCCGATCGCCACCGCGAGCACGCTCGGCAGGCCGTAGCTGACGGCGCAATTGCCCATGATCACGGCTGAAATCACCATGATGACGCCGATCGACAGGTCGATGCCGGCGGTCAGGATGACCAGCGTCTGCGCGGCACCCAGAATACCGACGATGGCAATCTGCTGCAGGATCAGCGTCAACGTGTAGGACGAGAAGAAGCGCCCGCCAATGGTGATGCCGAAGATGACGATCGACAGGACCAGCACGATCAGCGGCACCGCCGCCGGTGTCGAATGCAGGAAATGCTGGATACGCCTGACGGCCGATTTGTGCTCGTCGAACGCAGCAACGCTGGTGTCGCTGCTCGAGAGAACTTTCTCGAATTCCTGAGCCTGAGACATGTTTCCTCCCCGTAGGGTGTCAGCCACGCGCCAACGCCCGTCCACGCCTTTCCGGTCTATCGCCGGGATTGTTCGCGGTCACGCGAGCCATCGTCCACCCGAAGCGGCCGGGGATCAAGCCCCGACCGCTCGAGTTCGGTAATTACCGGTCAGACCGGCATCAGCCCCAGCACTTGGCGAGGCCTTCCTTGGTGTCGATGGATTTGACGCCCTTGGCCGGCTTGTCGGTCACAAGGTTGACGCCGGTGTCGAAGAAATTCTTTCCTTCGGTCGGCTTCGGCTTGGTTCCATCCTTGGCGAAGGCGGCGATCGCCTCGATGCCGAGTGCTGCCATCTGCAGCGGGTACTGTTGCGACGTAGCGCCGATGACACCCTCTGTCACCGACTTCACGCCGGGGCAGCCGCCGTCGACCGAGACGATCAGCACCTGCTTTTCAAGCCCGACGGCCTTGAGCGCCTGGTAGGCGCCGACAGCGGCCGGCTCGTTGATGGTGTGGATGACGTTGATGGTGTTGTCCTTCTGCAGAAGGTTCTCCATCGCCTTGCGGCCGCCCTCCTCGTTGCCGTTGGTGACATCGTGGCCGACGATGCGCGGATCGGTCTCATCGCCGATCTTGTTGGGATCCTTCACATCGATGCCGTAGCCCATCATGAAGCCCTGGTCGCGCAGCACGTCCACCGTCGGCTGCGACGGCGTCAGGTCGAGGAAGCCGATCTTGGCGTCCTTGGCCTTGTCGCCGAGCGTCGCGGCGGCCCAGGCACCGATCAGCTTGCCGGCTTCCAGATTGTCGGTGGCGAAGGTCGCGTCGGCCGCGTCGATCGGGTCGAGCGGCGTGTCGAGCGCGATCACCAGCAGGCCGGCGTCGCGGGCCTTCTTGACGGTCGGCACGATGCCCTTGGTGTCGGAGGCGGTGATCAGGATACCCTTGGCGCCGTCGGCGATGCAGCTTTCGATCGCCGCCACCTGGCTCTCACTGTCGCCGTCGATCTTGCCGGCATAGGTCTTGAGGTCGACGCCGAGCTCCTTGGCCTTCGCCGTGGCACCTTCCTTCATCTTGACGAAGAAGGGGTTGGTGTCGGTCTTGGTGATCAGGCAGGCGCCGACACCGGCCGCGGATGCGGACGAGGCAAGCGCCATCAGACCCAGGGCAGCCGCGGCAAACACGGTCGATTTCAACAGTTTTGTATTGGTCACGATCTTCCTCCCAGTGGAACCATTCCGGATGCCGGCCAACCGGCATCTACGGCGCATCCAACGAATTTCTCCCAGCGTGGACGCCCCTTCAACAGACACCAGACCGAGGGCTCTGTCAATAATTAAATCACTCTTATTTATTATTGACAGCCTTGCGTCCTTCACTCATTCTGGCCCAAAAGCATTGAGGGGAAACGACGGGAGGAACAGGGTGGAAACCGCCACTGCGAGGCACGGTTCGCCCGAAGCGAATGAGAGCCTGATTCACCGCGGCACCAACCAGAGCGGCATGCGCGACCACAACGAGCGGCTGGTGCTCTCGCTGGTGCGTCAGCATGGCAGCCTGGCGAAATCCGATATCGCGCGCATGACCGGACTGTCGGCACAGACGGTTTCGGTCATCATGCGCGAGCTGGAGGAAGAAGGCCTGCTCGTGCGCCAGGCGCCGCTGCGCGGCAAGATCGGCCAGCCCTCGATACCGATGGCGCTCAATCCGGAGGGCGCCTTTTTCATCGGCCTCAAGATCGGCCGCCGTAGCGCTGAACTGGTGCTGATCGATTTCCTCGGGAATGTGCGCTCGATGCTGCAGCACTCCTATCGCTATCCGGCACCGCGCGAGACGGTGGAATTCGTCACCGATGGCATGAAAAAGATGCGCGGCGAACTGACGCCGGCGCAGGACAAGCGCATTGCCGGGCTCGGCATCGCCATGCCGTTCGAATTGTGGAACTGGGCCGATACCGCCGGCGCGCCGCGCGACGTCATGAACGAATGGCGCCGCCGCGACATCAGGGGCGATATCCAGGCGCAATGCGATTTTCCGGTGTATCTGCAAAACGACGCCACGTCGGCCTGCGGCGCGGAACTCGTCTTCGGCCAGGCGGGCGGCGCGCGTGACTTCGTTTATTTCTACATCGGCGCCTTCGCCGGCGGCGGCATCGTGCTCAACGGCCGGCTGTTCGGCGGCCCGACCGGCAATGCCGGCGCGCTAGGCTCCATGCCGGTGCCGGGGCCGGACGGCAAGCCGACCCAGCTGATCGACGTGGCGTCGATCGCCATGCTGGAAAAGGCGCTCAATGCCCGCGGCGTCGAGGCTTCGCATCTGTGGACGTCACCAGAGGACTGGGGCGAGATCGGCTCCGAACTCGACGACTGGATCGCCAGTGCCTCACGGGCGCTTGCCTATGCCATCGTCGCGGCATCCTCGGTCATCGATTTCGAGGCGGCGGTGATCGACGGCTGGATGCCGCGGGCGGTGCGCCGTCGGCTGGTCAACGCCATTATCGCGGCCATCGCGACAATCGACGGCGAAGGCCTGAAACTGCCCGCGGTTCGCGAGGGAACCGTCGGCATCCATGCCCGGGCGCTCGGCGGCGCCAGCCTGCCGCTGTCCGAACGCTTCCTGATCGGTTCGACGACGATTTCCAGGAGCGCCTGAATGCTGATCGGGATCCCGGCGCTGCTCGGTCCGGAACTTCTGGCGACATTGCGCGCCATGGGCCATGGCGACGAGATCGCCCTGGTCGACGGGAACTATCCGGCAGAGGAGCAGGCAAAGCGCCTCGTCCGGGCCGACGGTCATCCGCTCATTCCGGTGCTTGACGCGATCCTGAGCGTCCTGCCGGTGGACGACGCGGTGCCGGAAGCGTTGTTCCGCGCATCCGTGAAAGGCGACCCGTCGCGCGCCGATCCAGTCCATCACGAGATAGAGGCGATCTGCGCCAAACGCGCTCCCGGCCGCAAGGTGGTTGCGCTGGCCGGCGCCGACTTCTATGCACGGGTCAAATCGGCGCATGCCATCGTCGCGACAAGCGAGCCACGGCTTTACGCCAACATCATCATCCGCAAGGGCGTGATCTATCCGCCGGAGACGAGGAAACCATGATCCTTTGCTGCGGCGAAGCCCTGATCGACATGCTGCCGCGCACCACGACGCAGGGCGAACCTGCCTTTGCTCCCTATGTCGGCGGCGCGGTGTTCAACACGGCGATCGCGCTTGGGCGGCTCGGCGCGTCGGCCGGCTTCTTTTCGGGCCTGTCGTCGGATCTTTTCGGCGGCCAGTTCAGGGACGCGCTGGGGGCGAGCAAGGTAAGCTCCACCTACGCCCATACCTCGCCCAGGCCGACGACGCTGGCCTTCGTGAAGCTCACCAACGGCCAGGCGACCTATACCTTCTACGACGAGAACACCGCCGGACGCCTGCTTACCATCGATGACCTGCCGGCGCTTGGCAACGAGATCGAGGCCATGCTGTTCGGCGCCATCAGCCTGATCTCGGAGCCCGCCGGCAGTGCCTATGAAGAGTTCATGCGGCGCGAGCATGCGAGCCGTGTCATGATGCTCGATCCCAACATCCGGCCGAACTTCATCCCGGACAAGGCCAAGCACCTCAGGCGCATCCGGGAGATGATGGCGATGGCCGATATCGTGAAACTGTCGGACGAAGACCTCAACTGGTTCGGCGAAGCGGGTTCGCACGAAGATGTCGTGCGAAACTGGCTTGAGCGCGGTCCCAAGCTGATCGTCGTGACCCATGGCAGCGAAGGCGCCGTCGGTTACACCAAGGACCACGCCGTCACCGTGATGCCGGAAAAGGTCGAGGTGGTCGACACGGTCGGTGCGGGCGACACGTTCAACGCCGGCATCCTCGCCTCGCTGCATGAACAGGGCCTGCTGACGAAGGCGTCCATCGGCGGCCTCACGAAAGACGCGATCCGCAAGGCTCTGGCGCTTGGTGCCAAGGCAGCAGCGGTGACCGTATCACGCGCCGGTGCCAATCCACCGTGGCGGCACGAAATCGCCTGAGCAACGTTCAACATAAGTTGAGCCAGTCGATCACTTTATGTTTCGCAGGACCGATCCTGAGGGCTATAAGAGCCGGATCGCGCCCGACGAGGCCCGGATTTCCGGCATCTGGCCAGTATCCGCCGGAAAGCAGTGGTAACAGACCGCGACAGCCGGGCAATCGGCGGCCCCGACTGTGCGCTTTCTCGGCAGGCGCAACTCTGGTACCAGCGGGCCGTTATCTGGCTAAACCGCCTTGTTAAAAAACGTTTTTGAGGCCGACATGCAGTTCATTGATCTTGGCGCGCAGCGCGAACGCATCCGCGACCGGCTGAAAGCCGCGATCGACCATGTTGTCGAGGACGGCCGCTACATCCTCGGCCCCCAGGTCGCGGAATTCGAGAAGAAGCTCGCCGCCTATGTCGGCACCAAGCATGTCGTGGCCTGCGCCAACGGCACCGATGCGCTGCTGCTGCCGCTGTTCGCGGCCGGCATTGGCCCGGGCGATGCGGTCTTCGTGCCGAGCTTCACCTTCGCCGCCACCGCCGAAGTGGTGGCGCTGGCCAAGGCGGAACCCGTCTTCGTCGATGTCGATCCAGCAACCTACAACATCGACATCGCCAGTCTCGAGGCGACGATTGCCATGATCAAGAAGGAAGGCCGGCTGAAGCCGAAGGCGATCATCCCGGTCGACCTGTTCGGGCTTGCCGCCGACTACGAGGCCATCATGGCCATTGCCGACCGCGAAGGACTGTTGGTGATCGAGGACGCCGCCCAGTCGATGGGCGGATCGCATGACGGCAAGATGTGCGGCGCCTTCGGCCATGTCGGCTCGACCAGCTTCTACCCGGCCAAGCCGCTTGGCTGCTATGGCGACGGCGGCGCGATGTTCACCAACGATGACGCGCTGGCGGACAAGTTGCGTTCCTTCGCCTTCCACGGCAAGGGCGAGACCCAGTACGACAATGTTCGCGTCGGCATCAATTCGCGGCTCGACACGCTGCAGGCGGCGATCCTCATCGAAAAGCTCGCCATCCTCGAAGAGGAGATGGTCGCGCGCCAGGTGGTGGCAAATCGCTATGCCGAAGGGCTCGGCGACATCGTCACGGCCGCCCGCAATCTCGATGGCAGCCGTTCCGCCTGGGCCCAATACGCGATCGAGACGCCCAAGCGCGACGGTCTGAAGGCGCATCTCGGCGAGAAGGGCATTCCGTCCGTCATCTACTACGTCAAGCCGCTGCATGCCCAGGTCGCCTATCGCGACTACCCGCGCACACCGACCGGCCTTGCCGTTTCGGAGGACCTGCCGAAGCGCATCCTGTGCCTGCCGATGCACCCCTATCTCAGTGAAGCCGACCAGGACCGGATCATCGAGACGATCCGTAACTATATCGGCTCGAACTCGGCGCAGGCCGCGGCCGAGTAATCGTCGCAAGCATCAGGTTCCGACGCGCATCGCTCGCGGTACCGACGGTCGATTACTCGCAGGCCCCCGCTCGGCATAACTATTCGCGCAATGGCGCGATGCCGACCTTGATCCGATCATCCGCTCTCGGCCGGATGATCGAATGGCTGTGCAGTATGCAAAGGCTCGCCGTGAAGACCAAAGCTCCCAAAACCCATGACAGCCAGATCCGATGGTCGACCGACAACTCGACAACGGCTATGATCAGGCAGCTGCCGGACATGAAATGGGATGGGCCTCTCAGACGACCAATCATCCTCATGATCGCGGCCAGCACCAAAGCATAAGCGGTGATACCGACTACTCCCAGTTCGTACCACAAATCGAATACGACATTATGCGCGCTTGGGAGATCCGTTAGCGCGTAGTATGTGGGGTTCACGACAACGCCGACCGCGTTTCTCATAGTGTTCGCGCCATGGCCAAGAATCGGCTTTTCCGCAATATGGGGTGAAATCATCTGCCAGAGATCAAGCCGCGCGGCAAAGGTTCCAGGGTGGAAAGCCAACAATCCCTTCGTTTCGAGCAAGGTGAACAGCGAGGAGACAACGAACGGCGCAATTAAGGCGAAAACTATATACGCAGCAAAGAAGACGACGAAAGCGCGTTGGCGGAATCTCGCCGGAATGGCGAAAATCACCGCCACGAGGATTATTGCCACATCGACACCTGTCGATTGACCGTACAGCAAGGTCAGCACGGCAAAGACAGCAGCAAGCCCCTTCCAAAGCAGCACCGGTTGGGAAAGGAGTATGGCTGCAAAAAACGCTCCGTAGACCGTAATCTTATGGAGCGTGAAAACATTTCCCACAAATCGTGGATTCTCGGTGCAAAACGCAAAATACAATTCTCGACCCGTCACGGCCAATACGCCGACCAGCAAGCCTGCCAATGACGCTTTCACCAGCCGGCCACGTTGCGCGTTTGGAAGCGTGAGGATGCACTGAAGCAGCAGGATAGCGGCGATCGAATAGCTGAAAACGTCTCTCGCCGCCGCGAGAGAGCGAGCCCTGTCGACTGACCACAGAACGCTCAAGCAGACAAAGAAAGACAAGGCACCGAGAGCTAGCGCAAGGGTTTTTATTCCCTCGTCAAAGCTTGAGCGCGTGGTCCACAGGGAAAGAACTCCGGCGAGAGCGGCGATGAATGCCAAGGCAGTCGGAGACATTTCTATGATGACGAATAAGACAGGAGAGACGGTATAAACGCCGACCAATATCCGGAAAACTATTTCATCTTTATTTTTGGTATATACTGGAAATCCGCCGAAGATAACGGCACGGCATTTTTTGAAAAAGGACATCGAATTACCGACTCAGCAACTGTCGGCACAGGATAAACTACCGACCGGAATTTTTCACCACGGCGCCCGCAAGCGCTGTTGCCGGCTCCAGCCTGCCGCTGGCGATGAAATGCGGGTTGGCGAAATCCTCGTCGTCGGCCTGGTCGCGTTTGCCGTAGGCCAAGGGCTTGCCGTCCAGCGTGCGTGTCATGCCGCCCGCCGCGCGCAGCACTGCGTCGCCCGCCGCCGTGTCCCATTCCATGGTGCGGCCGAAGCGCGGATAGACATCCGCCTCGGCACTCGCCAGAAGGCAGAATTTCAACGAGGACCCGACCGAGACGATCTCGGCGGCGCCGAGGTCGCGAATGTAGGCTTCGGTTTCCGGCGTGTTGTGGGAGCGGCTGGCAACCACGGCCAACGGCACTGCTGCCGTTCTCACTGAAATTGGCCGGCGCGCGACGATCTGGTAATCACCATCGACTTCGAGGCTCTCCGCCCTGCCCGGCAGACCGGAAAAGAAACGGCCGGTGCAAGGGGCGAAAACGACGCCGACTTCCGGCACGCCATGGCGCACAAGCGCGATGTTGACGGTGAAGTCGGTGCGGCGATTGACGAATTCCTTGGTACCGTCGAGCGGATCGACGAGGAAGAAGGCGTCGCCAAGATCGGGCGGCATGACACCGGCCGCCGCCTCCTCCTCGGCCACGCAGGGAATCTCGGGAAATGCGCCGCGCAGGCCGGCGAGAATGATCTTCTCGCTTTCGCGATCCGCCTCGGTCACCGGCGAGGAGTCTGATTTGCGGTCAACCGCGCAGCCGGCGTGGAACACACGCATGACCTCGCGTCCGGCCGCCAGGGCCAATTGCTCGAAGATATCGAGCATCGACTTGTCGTCAGATACCGCCGCCGTTGTCATATTGGTCTTCGGCAATGTCACGCTCGTTCAGCCAGTGTTCCAGGGCATCTACCATCTCTTCAGCCGATCTGCCGAGCGTCTTTAGATGGATTTCCGGTTTTTCCGGCGCCTCGTAAGGGGAATCGACACCGGTGAAGTTCTTGATCTCGCCGTTCAGCGCCCGGGCATAGAGGCCCTTCGGATCGCGCCTGGCGCACTCCTCGAAAGGCGTGTCGACAAACACCTCGATGAACTCGCCATCGGCCATCAGTTCGCGCGCCATGCGCCGTTCGGCGCTGAACGGCGAAATGAACGAGACAATGACGATCAGCCCGGCATCGGCCATCAGCTTGGCCACCTCGGCCACGCGGCGGATGTTCTCGACCCGGTCGGCATCGGTGAAGCCGAGATCGCGGTTGAGACCGTGACGGACATTGTCGCCGTCCAGGATATAGGTGTGCCGGCCGGTGGCGAACAGCTTCTTCTCGAACAGATTGGCGATGGTCGACTTGCCGGACCCCGAAAGCCCGGTGAACCAGAACACGGCGGGCCGCTGGTTCTTCATGTCGGCGCGCACGCGCTTGCCGACATCGAGCGACTGCCAGTGGATGTTTTCGGCACGACGCAGCGAGTGCACGATCATGCCGGCGCCGACGGTGGCGTTCGAGATGCGATCGATCAGGATGAAGGCGCCGGTGGTGCGGTTCTCGGCGAAGGGATCGAAGGCGATCGGCGCCCGCGTCGAGATGTTGCAGATGCCGACTTCGTTCATTTCAAGCGACTTGGCCGCTTCATGCGCGAAGTCGTTGACATTGATACGGTATTTCAGGTCGGTGACGGTAGCGCTGGTCTGGTCGGTTTCGGTACGCAGGATGTAGGACCGGCCCGGCAGCAGCGCATGCTCGTCAAACCAGACGATGTTGGCGGCGAACTGATCGGCAACCTGCGGCCTGGCGGCCGGCGAAACCAGCATGTTGCCTCTGGAGACCTCGACCTCATCGTCAAGAACGAGCGTGATGGCCTGGCCTGCCACCGCCTGTTTGAGATCGCCGCCATGGGCGACGATGCGTTTGACATGCGAGGACTTGCCGGATTTGGCGACCACCACCTCGTCGCCTGGCGCAATGGCGCCGGACGCGATCGTGCCGGCAAAGCCGCGGAAGTCGAGATTGGGGCGGTTGACGTACTGCACCGGAAAACGGAACGGCTGCTCGACAGCCGCCTCTTCGACCGAAACGGTCTCGAGGTGCTCGATCAGCGTCGGGCCGGCATACCATTGCATGTTGTCAGAGCGGACGCTGACATTATCGCCGTAGCGGGCCGACATCGGGATCGGCACGATGGTCTGGAAACCGAGAGCACGCGAGAATTGTCCGTAGTCTTCGACGATCCGGTCGAAAACCGCCTGGTCGAAATCGACGAGATCGATCTTGTTGACAGCCAGCACGATGTGGCGGATGCCGAGCAGCGAAGCGATTATCGAATGGCGCCTTGTCTGGCGCAGCACCCCTTGCCTTGCATCGATCAGCACGATCGCCAGGTCGGCGGTCGAGGCGCCCGTCGCCATGTTTCGGGTATACTGTTCGTGGCCGGGCGTGTCGGCGACGATGAACTTGCGCTTCGGCGTGGCAAAGAAGCGGTAGGCGACGTCGATGGTGATGCCTTGCTCGCGCTCGGCCTCGAGGCCGTCCACCAGCAGCGCGAAATCGATGTCGTCGCCAGTGGTGCCGTGCTTGCGCGAATCGCGCTCGAGCGCGGCGAGCTGGTCCTCGAAGATCTGCTTGGTGTCGGACAACAAGCGTCCGATCAGCGTCGACTTACCGTCATCGACCGAACCGCAGGTCAGGAAGCGCAGCAGCGACTTCTTCTCCTGCGCGGCGAGGTAATCGCGGACGCTATCTGTGGGAGCAAGGCTTTTTGCCATGATATGACGCATGGTCAGAAATACCCCTCGCGCTTCTTCTTTTCCATCGAGCCTGCCTCATCACGGTCGATCAAGCGACCTTGTCGTTCAGAGGTGCGCGCGGTCAGCATCTCGCCAACGATGGCTTCAAGGGTGTCGGCATCGGATTCGATCGCGCCAGTGAGCGGATAGCAGCCCAAGGTGCGGAACCGGACCAGCCGGTTCTCGACCGTCTCGCCGGGACGCAGTTTCATGCGGTCGTCGTCCTTGAGGATCAGCATGCCGTCGCGTTCCACCACCGGCCGTTCCTTGGCGAAATAGAGCGGCACGATCGGGATGTTCTCCTGCAGGATGTACTGCCAGATATCGAGTTCGGTCCAGTTCGACAGCGGGAAGACGCGGATCGATTCGCCCGATGCGATGCGAGTGTTGAATATCTTCCACATTTCGGGGCGCTGGTTCTTCGGATCCCACACATGCTGGGCATTGCGGAACGAAAATATGCGCTCCTTGGCGCGCGACTTCTCCTCGTCGCGGCGGGCGCCGCCAAAGGCGGCATCGAAACCGTATTTGTCGAGCGCCTGGCGCAGCGCCACGGTTTTCATCACATGGGTATGGGTGTTCGAGCCGTGGTCGAACGGATTGATGTTGTCGCGCACGCCGTCTTCGTTGACATGGACCAGCAGGTCGAATCCGAGTTTTTGTGCCATCTGATCGCGAAAAGCGATCATTTCGCGGAATTTCCAGGTGGTGTCGACGTGAAGAAATGGAAATGGCGGCTTGGCGGGATAGAACGCCTTCATCGCCAGATGCATCAGCACGGATGAATCCTTGCCGACCGAATAGAGCATGACCGGCTTGGTGAAGGCGGCCGCAACCTCGCGGAATATGTGGATGGACTCGGCTTCAAGCCGCTGCAGATGCGTAAGCGCTATGGTCATGGACTGTGAGCGTTCTCTCGTGCCTTGACAGAAGACCTTGCGTCAAATCATCGAGCGTTTTGCGCCCGGTTCAAGCTTCGCTTCTGGACAAAGTGTTTTCGTGCGGGCGTTCTAGCAGATCGGCGCACGGCAGAACAATGCAAGACGAGCCAGGCAGCGGTCAGTTCGAGAATGAATTTTCCATGCTTGCGCCAGAACCCGGAAATTTCTGTTCGCAGGGCCTCCAATCGAGAAAAGGCAGGGAAAATATTGCTCGTGAGAATGTGACGGCAAACGCTTCCGGAATCCTTTCCCAATCGACGGCCGCCGGTCGCCGATTTTCGGTGACAAGCAGCCCCGCCGCACTATCGAAAAGACAGTTCAGCCGCTATACAAGCCTCTGGAAGCGGGCAAGATGCATCATGAGGCATGGGCGATTTCGAGGCGAGCACATTCGGTTCCGCTAAACGGGATGTGCCGCATAAAGCTACTCGAGAATAGCGAGCCCGAAACTTGGACCGGCTTTCGTCTGTAAGACAGCAATTCACGCCTTCGCGGATCAATATCTACTTTTCCATCGTTTGCTTCTTTTTTCCCCCGGTTCTGGGGTCGGCGGTCAGCTTTGTGTTCAATGGTGGTGGCCTGTGGTCCATCCTGTTGATCGCATTCAGGAAAAGACGCTTCAATACCGACCCGGCGATGATGATGCTGACGATCGCGATCTATGCCTATTGCGCGGCCAATCTCGTGGCCTCCATCGTCAACAACGCGATCGCCAGGGACGCGTCGCACCTGATTCCGCTCGTCACCTTCCTGTTTTTCCCCATCTCCTATTCGACCTGGAGCATTACACGGAAAACAACGCTTGTGCGCATCATCGTGCTGAGCAGCATGGCGGCCTGCTTTGTGGCGCTGTTTCTGGCGGTCTTCCAGCAGTATTGGCTTGGCAAGCGCGCCGAGGGCGGAGCCGGGAACGCAATCGTGTTCGCGGAGGTCCTGTGCCTTGGAGTGATGGTCTGTGTGGCCGGTGCCCTGTCGGGCATCGAGCGAGGCCGGATGGCCCTCGTCTTCGCGGCACTCGGCGGGACGATCGCCATCATCTACTCCCAAACGCGCATCATCTGGCTGGCACTGCTGATCGCCGGCATCGCCGTTCTGCTGATCAACCAGCAGAAACTGAGGGGGAGAAATGCCGTGCGCCTGCTGTTGCTGTTGCTGGCAGTCGGCGCCGTGGTCGCTGCTGTCGGCTTCCAGACCATATCCGGGCGGGTCGAGTTTCTGCGCTCCGACTGGGATGCGCTCGCCACCCATGGCGACCACACGACACCCCTGGGATTGCGGGCCGCTCTATGGGATATCGGCCTCAAGGCGTTTCATGAGATGCCATTGTTCGGCCATGGAGTCGGTGCCACCCAGACCTTGATAAAGCAGGGCTTCCAGGATCAGTTCGGCATGGACGCCGGCTTCAGTCATTTCCACAACGGCTTTCTGACCGCCCTGGTGCAGGCGGGAATACTGGGCGCCGTGGCGCTGGCGGCGATCTTCGTGGTTGCCGCCAGGAATGCCGCCCTGGTGCTGCGCAACAGCACGGATCCCATCGAGCGGTTCGGCGCTACCATGATCGTCATCCTTCTGATCACCTATCTGACCGCAGGGATGACGGGCATCCTGATCGGCCATGACATTCTGGATTCGGTGCTGATGGTGTTCCTGGTGTCGGGAACCTATCTTGCCTCTGGGCGTCAGGCACCGTTGGCAAAGGACCGGGCACTTTCGCCTGCGACGGAAAAACAAATTCTTCCGCCGACGATGGAAGAGCAGGCGCTTCCATCCGCCATCCAATAGCTGTTCCGGGCAAAGGTCATGAAAGTTCTGGTGACGGGCGCGACGGGCTACATCGGCCGTCAGGTGGTTCACCGGCTCCGCGAGGCAGGTGTCGAGCTTCGCCTCGCGTCCCGCCATCCCGAGAGGCTTGGTTCGGGACATGACGCCATGCGCATGCCCGGTTTCGATGCGCCGACCGCCGCCTTCCTGGCGCTTACCAGGGATGTCACGCATGTCGTCCACTGCGCGGGCCTGAACAACGATGAACGCAACGCCACCGAAGCCGATTTCCGGGCGGCCAATGCGGAATTGAGCGCGCGGCTGGCACAGGCCGCCGCCGAGCAAGCAAGCGGACGCTTCATCCAGCTCTCCTCGATCCGGGCCGTGATCGGCGCGCGCGTCAGCGCAACGATCAACGAAGACACGATCCCCGATCCGCAATGCGCCTATGGGCGCTCGAAGCGCGAAGCCGAAATCAGGGTGCTGGACGCCTATGCGTCGCATGGCCGTTCCGACGGCACCGTATTGCGGCTGCCTCCAGTCTATGGAAGCGGCATGAAGGGAAACCTGGCAACGCTGATGCGCCTGGCCGACACGGCCCTGCCGCTGCCGACCGGTGCCCTGACGGCAACCCGCTCCCTGCTGTCATCGCAATCAGCGCCGGGAGCGATATGTCATCTGCTCGGCCGTTCGGGATCGCTACGCCCGATCTACATTGCCAGCGATGTGCCGCCGGTTTCGATCGCTGACATTGTGGGCGCCTTTCGCAGCGGTTTTGGACGGCCGAGGCGCCTGATGACCGTGCCGGCCGCGCCGTTGCGGGCAGCCGCGATCCTCTTGGGCAAGCGGATATTCTGGGACAGCATGACCGCGACGCAGATATGCGACCCTGCCCTGCTCGTATCCGAGGGCTGGCTGCCGGAAACCGGCACGCTGGAACGACTGGTCGAGATGACGCGGTTCGCAAACGCTCAATCGCCTCCGTTGCGATAGAGCGTTCCAAACAGGATACGAAGGTCAAGCCAGAATGACGCCGCCCTGAGATAGGCGGCATCCGTTTCGGCCAAGAGGCGCGGGTTCGACATGTCGATGCCCCTGATCTGGGCCATGCCCGTTATGCCTGGAAGTGCTGTCAAAACCCCCAGCCGCCTGCGGTACTCGATCAATTCCGTCTGTGTCGGCAGGCAGGGACGCGGCCCGACCAGGCTCATCTCGCCTTTCAGGACATTCCAGAATTGCGGCAGTTCATCGAGCTTGAACTTCCGCAAGGTCCTTCCGACAGCAGTCACGGCATTCGCCGGCGCTTCATGCGAGGGCAAGGACGGCGTCCCCTGCACCATAGTCCTCAACTTGTGGCAGCGAAACAACGCGCCGTCACGACCGACCCGTGTCTGGGAAAAAATTGCTGGACCGGGTGACGATGCCCGCACGGCAAGCACGGCGAGCAATAGAACAGGAGATGTGGCCACCAGCAGCAGGGTCGCGCCGGCAAGATCGAAGATTTTCTTGGCTGCCTTCATGAATGGTCGATCGTGCTCCCTGCCAAAAGCCTCGCGGGACAACACCGCTGATGAAGCCGTCATCCGGTCGACCTAGCACGTGGTCGCCTCTCGACCAAGCGCACCGCGCGGCCATTCAGGTTCAGGACATTTGGGGGTGCCGTTTGGTCCCGGCAAAAAGCTGATGGACATAGCTTTTGCGTTAGCGCCGACCAGATCTCAAGATTCAAGGATCGCCCGGCAACAGATTAAGTCGCCTGCCCAGCCGTTTTCGGGATTGCCCGCTGGTCCGTGCTCCCCCGCGCCTTCTTGGCGCGGTCGAGACCCGCCAGCACGGCGAGCGAAGCGGCCTTGCCCTGGTTCTTCACCGATTGCTGAAGCGCGGCAAGTGCGACCTGGACGTCCGACCACTCCACAACGTCCGTGCTCAAGCCAAAAATCTTCGAAATGCCGAGTTCGACGAGTTCCTCGTCTTCACCATGCAGCGTTTCATGGAGCTTCTCGCCAGGCCTGATGCCGGTAAAGCGGATTGGGATGTCCGTGTACGGGCTCTTTCCCGACATGCGGATCATCGTTTCGGCCACTTCGAGGATCGGCACCGGCTTGCCCATGTCGAGCATGTAGACGGCATAATCTTCGCCGCTTGGCCGCGATGCGGCATCGGCCGCCGACATGATGACGAGATCGACGGCTTCGGCCACTGTCATGAAGTAGCGCGTCATACGCCGGTCGGTGATCGTGACGGGTCCGCCGGCCTCGATCTGCGACTGGAATATGGTCGCCACGGAACCGTTGCTGCCAAAGACGTTGCCGAAACGGACGGCGATGAACTTGGTGGCGGGGCGGCGCCCACCAGGATCGCTCGGGGGGGTCCCATGCAAGGCGCTGACGATCTGTTCGGCAGCCCGCTTCGTTATGCCAAGCACGGACGACGGATCCACGGCCTTGTCGCTCGACACCAGGACAAACTGCGCCACTCCGCATCTGGCGGCAACCTCTGCGCAGACGAGTGTACCGAAAACATTGGTCTGGATGGCCGAGTCCCAATTCTCCTCGAGCAGCGGAACGTGCTTCAGCGCCGCCGCATGGAAGATGATATCCGGTTTGAATTCCGAGACGACGCGCGTTATCTGGCGCCGATCGGCGACATCGGCGATGCGGACCTTGAGGCGGTCATGGTGCTGCTCGTCAATATATTGGCTCAACTGGAAGATGCCGAACTCGGAATTGTCGGCAACCAGGACCGCGTCGGCCCCAAGCTCCAGCGACCGTTTGACGAGGGTTCGACCGATGGAACCGGCACCACCCGTCACCAGAACACGCTTACCACCGACGAAGGCGCTGATGCGTTTGACATCGGACGGCACCGTCGAGCGACGCAGGATCGTTTCCATCTCGACAGCGTCGAGAACGAGCTTTCCCTCCTGCCCCAGTTGCGAAAGCCCCGAGAACTGCACGACCGCTATGTCGCCATGCCGGGCGACCCGAACGAGTTCGGAATACTCTTCGATCTCATGCTCGGCACCGCTGCCGAAAATAAGCAGGTCGAGACTTGCCGTCCCCTTTGCGTATTCCTCCAGCGCCTCGACCAAGCGGGGGCGAATGGCCACGACGGGCACGCCCTGGATACGAGTACCCTCGGGAGCCCCGTTTTCGATCGCCAAGATTCCGACGATGGAATACTCCGCCGGCTGGGCTGTGCGGGTGAAACGGATGATTACGTCGGCCTCGCTCAACTTGCCGACGAACATCGCCCGCTTGATCGAGGTCTTGCCGGTGCCGCGGCTCAAGATGCGCCAACTCGCACCGTCGCGAAGGAACCGATAGAAAATCCGGGGCGCGGAGATGATGGTGAAAGAAACCAGGAAAAAGACAATAAACTGGCGCTCGTTAAGGCCCGCCACAGGCTGAAAGGAACGGACAACGAGCGAAACGCAATAAAGCGTGACAGTCAAAATTGCGCAACTCTTCAAGATATTGAAGAAATCCGGCGTCGAGGCGAAACGCCACACGGTGTTGTAAAGGCCGCAATATCTAAACAGCAGGTGGCTGAGAACAATGATGCTCGCCCAGCAAGCAAAACCCGCTGAGGAAAAGGCTTCGAACGACAGTCTCGATTGCGATAACGTCAGGCTGAGCGCCACCGCGATCAGGACCATCACGATATCCAGAACCATGATGATAGCGCGACGCACCTTCGGTCGAAGTCCGGATACGGCTTCTATATGGGATGTCATCAGGCAGTACTGAACTCCGGGCGTGAGAACTTCAACACTAGTACGGAGCCAGATCGAATACCATTCGTCACCGGCCACCTGTTATTAGCGCCAAATCCTCGGCCCCCGCCTTCTCTATCGCATAGCGTGGACTTGAGGCCATCGCCAGAGATTTTTTCACAGGCGGTTTGATTAGGACCGCGCATATCGATCAGGACCGCGTGCAACAGCAAGTGCAAAAGTAGCTCCCGCTTATACAAATCACGTGGCTCCCGGACCGATACGTACCAAGTGTCGTCTAAATCATTGCCAACGCACTATTTTGAAGATCACAAGGGAAACGCTGGACTGCTGGCCAAGCGATTTTCGGTTGACAGAGGAGCCTACTGCAATATGACGGCCTTTCCTTCACCAGCCAAAGCGAAGTGATGAAATTTGGATCGAGTGGCCTTCGAGGCCTGGCTTCGGAACTGGTCGGGAAGCCGAGTGGACTTTATACCGAGGCTTTCGCCTGGCGCCTGGCCGCCGGCGGGTGCCAGCCGAAAGCCAGGGTCCTGGTAGGCCGCGACCTACGCGACAGCAGTCCCACCATTGCCGCCAACTGCATGGCGGCACTGGCGGCAAGCGGACTTCAACCGATCGATTGCGGCGCCATTCCGACACCGGCCTTGGCGCTCTATGGCCTGCAGCATGGCATGGCGGCGCTCATGGTGACGGGTTCGCATATTCCCGCCGACCGCAACGGCATCAAATTCTACAGCCCGCATGGCGAGATCAGCAAAGCCGATGAAGCCGCCATCGCACAGTATGCCGCTGAAAAGTCGGATTCCTATCGCTCGCCGCCGTCTGCAGAAACCGCACTTCCGACACACCATGATGAGGCGATGGCCGCCTATCGCGCACGCGCCGAGGATATATTGAAGCCCGGCTCCCTTTCGGGGTTGAGGATCGGCGTCTATCAGCACAGCTCGGTCGCGGCGGATCTCCTGGTCGAGATTCTCCGATCCTTCGGCGCCAGCGTGACGCCTGTCGGGAAATCCGATACTTTCGTGCCCGTTGACACAGAAGCTGTGAGCCCGACCACAATTGCAAAGTTCAGGGCTTGGACGCGAGAATTCAAACTCGATGCCATCGTGTCGACGGATGCCGATGCCGATCGTCCACTCGTCACCGACGAGAACGGCGATCTGTTTCGCGGCGACCTGATAGGCCTCGCCGTAGCCTTGTATTTGCGGGCAGATGTTGTCGTGACGCCGGTAACGTCCAATTCAGGCATTTCGAAAACCTTCGGTTTTGAGGTGCTGAGGACGAAGGTCGGGTCTCCGTTCGTCATCGAAGCCATGGAAGCTTCATACCGCACCGGCGGCATCGTCCTTGGCTTTGAGGCCAATGGCGGCGTGCTCCTTGGGTCGGACTGCTCGCTGCACGGGAGAACATTGACGGCACTGCCGACGCGAGATGCGATGCTCCCGATCCTTGCCGTCCTTGGCACGGTTGCGTCGACAGGAAAAAAGGTGTCGCATCTGCGCGAACTCTGGAAGCTCCCGGTGTGCGCGAGCGAGCGCCTTGAGAACTTCCCGGTGGAAAGTTCGAGCGGCCTGATGCTTCGGCTCGCCGACCGGGAACAATTGCAGCGATTTCTGGCCCCTTTCGGGACTGTCGCCGAAGTCGATGAGACCGATGGCCTCAGGACACGAATGGCGAATGGCGAGATCATCCATTTGCGGCCGTCCGGCAACGCGCCGGAACTGCGGTGCTATTCGGAGGCTGCAAACCAGGACAGAGCGGAAGCGATTGTGGCGCTTACGCTTGAAAGGGCGCGGGCAATCACATCCACAGACGAAACAGAGGTCGTTTAATGAAAGTGGTTCCCGTCATCATCAGCGGGGGAGCCGGATCGCGGCTATGGCCTGCCTCGAGGCAATCGCACCCCAAGCCTTTCCTCAAAGTGGCGGACGGACATTCTCTTATTCAGCACACCGTGTTGCGCGCGGCCTCGATCGAGGGCGTCGTGGAACTCGTTGCGGTGACATCAGGGGACCACCTCTTCCTGACCAAGGACGACTTCGACGAACTGGACTCGGTCGTGCTGCCACGCACATTTCTGCTTGAGCCGGAAGGCCGGGATACGGCCGCTGCCGTTGCCGCCGCCACGGTCCACGCCAAGGCGACGCAGGGACCTGACGCAATCCTTTGCGTCTTTCCCGCGGATCACATGATTGGCAATCTGCCTGCGTTTCTGAATGTCATGGGCCGGGCCATCGACTACGCGAAGCTGGGCCGAATCGCGACCCTGGGCATAAACCCAACCAGGCCGGACACCGCATTCGGTTATATCGAGGCCGACGGCGAAAAAGTTGTCCGCTTCGTTGAAAAGCCAGACCTCGAGACCGCTCAAGCCTATCTCGCATCCAAGCGTTTCTTCTGGAACGCCGGCATCTTCTGCTTCAGCGCCCAAACCATGCTCAATGAAATGGCCTTGCATTGTCCCGCGGTCATCGAGGCGGTTTCCAGAAGCTATGAGAACGCCCGTTTCAGCGACGGCGAAGGCTTTGCCAAAATCGAACTCGCGCCCGAGCATTTCGGCTCGGCTCCGCGGATCTCTCTCGACCACGCGGTCATGGAGAAGGCCGGCAATCTTGCCGTGATACCCTGCGACATGGATTGGAACGACATCGGATCCTGGAACGCGATGGCCGAATTGATCGCCCCCGACGAAAACGGAAACAGGATACGCGGCGATATTCACATGATCGGCACCGCAGGCAGCTATATCAGCTCCGACAGGCGGGTCATCGGCACCGTCGGCGTCAACGACCTGATAATCGTCGATTCCCCGGATGCGTTGCTTGTCGCATCCCGCGACCGCGTTCAGGACGTCAAAAAGCTGTTCGAGGGTCTCAAGGCTTCCGGACATGGGGCGCATCTCCTTCACAGCACGGTACACCGACCCTGGGGTACCTATACGGTTCTGGAGGAAGGCGAGCGATTCAAGATCAAACGCATCGAGGTGAAGCCTGGCAGGCGTTTGAGCCTGCAAATGCATTACCATCGTTCGGAGCACTGGGTCGTGGTCAGCGGCTCCGCGAAAATCGTCAATGGCGACCAGGAATTGTTCCTGGCAACAAACGAATCAACCTACATCCCCTGCGGCCATAAGCATCGGCTGGAAAACCCCGGCAGAATTGACCTGGTGATCATTGAAGTGCAAAGCGGCGATTATCTCGGCGAAGATGATATCGTGCGCTTCGATGACGTATATGGTCGCGCCTGACAATCCCCCGGCTCGCGATGCTTGGCGAGCAACCACCAGATACAATCGAGAGCATTGATGACAAAGAAAGCTTTGATCACCGGCATCACCGGGCAGGATGGCGCATATTTGGCGCAGTTGCTGCTGTCCAAGGGATACGAGGTCCACGGACTGGCGCGGCGATCGAGCACGGCTGACGTCAATACAACGCGCCTGAAATGGCTTGGCATCGAAAACGATGTCCGGATCGTTGATGGCAACCTGACGGATTTGTCCGGCCTGGCTCGAACCATGCGCGATGTTAAGCCCGACGAGGTTTACAATCTTGCCGCCCAATCCTTCGTCAAATCATCTTGGCAGCAGCCGATCCTGACGGGCAATGTCACCGGCATAGGCGTGACCAATGTGCTCGAGGCACTTCGCCTCGAATCGCCCGAAGCCCGTTTCTACCAGGCGTCGTCCTCGGAAATGTACGGTCTTATCCAGGAGCCCATGCAGTCGGAGACAACTCCTTTCCATCCGCGTTCGCCTTACGCGGTCGCTAAGCTCTATGGCCACTGGATTACCATCAATTATCGCGAAAGCTTCGGCCTGCATGCCTCGAGCGGCATCCTGTTCAATCATGAATCTCCGCTTCGCGGCATTGAGTTCGTCACCCGAAAAGTCACGGACGCGGTGGCGCGCATCAAGAAAGGCCTGGCAAAGGAGTTGCGGCTCGGCAACATCGATGCCAAGCGCGATTGGGGTCACTCCAAGGATTATGTCCGTGCCATGTGGCTTATGGTGCAGCAGGACCAGCCGGACGACTACGTCGTCGCGACAGGCAGGACGACGACCGTGCGCGACATGTGCCGAATCGCGTTCGAACATGTCGGGCTCAAGATCGACGATCACCTGGTGATCGATCCGGACCTGTTCAGACCGGCCGAGGTCGAAATTCTGCTCGGAAACCCTGCGAAAGCAAAGCAGAAGCTGGGATGGGAGGCGACGATCTCGCTGGAAGACATGATCCGTGAAATGGTGGACGCCGATCTCGAACGTCACGCCGGTACCGCCAAGCGCTGAGTTGAGCGGAGAACCCTTTTTGCGTTATGGTCGATAGGTTGACGCATCGCATCCTGATAACCGGGGCAACAGGGTTTGTCGGCACGGCACTGTTGCGGCTGCTGGAGCGGGAACACGCTGACTGCAAGGTGTTCCCGCTTGGCCATGGCGCGGGCCACCGAAACGCGATCGACCTGCAGGACCGAAAGGGGCTCGACGAGGCCATCCGCGAGGTGCAGCCCACCGCGCTCATCCATCTGGCCGCGGTCGCCGCTCCTTCCGATGCACGCAACGCGCCACGGCATGCCTGGAACGTCAATTTCAACGGAACGATGAACCTCGCCCAATCCATGCTGCACCACGCGCCGGACGCCCGGTTCGTCTATGTGGGTAGTTCCGAAGCGTATGGCGCTTCCTTCCTGAGCGCGGCAGGTCCGGTGACGGAAGACGTGCCGCTTCGGCCGATGACGGTCTACGGCGCCACCAAGGCGGCCGCGGACCTGATGGTCGGGCAAATGGCATATGAAGGTCTGCGCGCCGTACGCTTTCGTCCCTTCAACCACACCGGCCCCGGCCAGTCCGATGCCTATGTGGTTTCCGCCTTCGCACGCCAGGTCGCCGAGATCGTGTCCGGCAAGAGCGAGCCGGTCATTCACGTCGGGAATCTCGAGGCGGAGCGTGACTTCCTCGATGTTCGCGACGTGGTGCGCGCGTATGCCAGGTCCGCAGTGCTGAATCTGGATGCCGCACCCGACCAAGTCTACAACATCGCATCGGGACAACCCCGGAAAATCCGTGATATCCTGGATACGCTTGTTGCGCAGTCGGGCATCGACATCGAAGTACGTGCCGACCCTGAAAAACTGCGCCCGAACGAGATTCCCACCGCATCAGGTGATGCTTCAAAGGCACGCGCCGAGTTGAATTGGCGGCCTTTGGTGCCATTCGAGCAGACAATAGCCGACGTTTTCGGGTATTGGCACCGGCTATGCAACGCTCGATGATGACATCACCGCAGCGCGCCAAAGGTTGAGCACATGTTTCGAAGCCTGTGGCAGTACCGCCATTTCATCATTTCCTCCATCAGGGGCGACCTGAAAGGGCGTTTCGTGCGGTCGCGTCTGGGCGGCCTGTGGTTCATCCTTCATCCGCTTGCGCAGGCGCTCATCTTCTCGATCGTCCTTTCGGAAGTTCTCAAGGCAAGGCTCCCGGACACGGACAGCCCCGCGGCCTATCCGATCTATCTCCTGTCCGGCATGGCGGCCTGGACGCTGTTCAGCGAGATTCTGACACGCAGCATGACCGTCTTCATCGAGCAGGCACCCGTGATGAAGAAGATCGCCTTTCCGCGCTTGTGCCTGCCCGTCATCGTGGGGGGCACGGCGCTCATCAACCATCTGCTGCTGCTCATCGCCCTGTTTGTCATCTTCATCTTCCTCGGCCATATTCCGGGCCGCGCCCTGGTCTTGCTGCCGATCGGGATCATCCTGATTGCAGCGATCGGCTTCGGCCTTGGCGTGATCCTCGGCGTGATGAACGTGTTCATTCGCGATGTGGCGCAAGTCATGATGATCGTGCTGCAGCTCTGGTACTGGCTGACGCCGATCGTCTATCCCGCCAATGTTCTGCCCGAAAAATATGCTTTTCTGATCGGCCTCAATCCGATCGCACCGCTGGTGGCGCTTTATCAGGACGCGTTGTTGTTCAACCGCTGGCCGAACCCTGAAAGCCTGATCGTGCCGGCGGCACTTGGAATTGTGAGCATGGCTTTCGCAATGATCTTCTTTCGGCGCGCAAGCCCCGAACTGGTCGACGTGTTGTAGCCATGACCGTGCTTTCCGTCAGCCATCTGTCGAAACGCTATGCGAGCTACGCAAGCAATCTGGAAAGGTTTGCCGGCTGGTTCGGCGCGCCCGTCAAGCCCACGGAGGAATTCTGGCCGGTAAGGGACATCTCGTTCTCCCTGGCGGCCGGCGAGGCACTGGGCCTCATCGGCCAGAATGGTGCGGGCAAGAGCACGCTTCTGAAGCTGATCACCGGCACCGTTCGGCCTACCGAGGGCACGGCAAGCGTTGGCGGCCGCATCAGCGCCATCCTCGAACTCGGGCTCGGCTTCAACCCCGAATTCACCGGACGCCAGAACGCCTACCATGCCGGCGGACTGATGGGACTGTCGCAAACGCGGCTTGCCGAACTGATGCCGCATATCGAGGACTTTGCCGAGATCGGCGACTTCTTCGATCAGCCGCTGCGAACCTATTCGAGCGGCATGCAGGCGCGGCTGGCCTTCGCGCTCGCCACCGCCGAACGGCCCGAGGTGCTGATCGTCGACGAAGTGCTTTCGGTGGGCGACAGCTATTTCCAGCACAAGAGCTTCGACCGGATACGCAGCTTCAGGGCCGCCGGCACGTCGATCATTCTGGTCACTCACGGGATGGGCGACGTCAGATCCTTGTGTGACCGGGTGATTCTGCTGGACAAGGGGCGCGTGCTGAAGGACGGGCCGCCCGACGAAGTGGTCGACTACTACAACGCCCTGATCGCGACCAAGGAGAACGCCAAGCTGACCATCGAGCAACGGCGCGAAAGGGACGATTGGCTTTACAGCAGGAGCGGAACCAAGGCGGCCGCGGTTGAATCCGTCGCGCTGATCGACGGCGAAAACGGGAAGCCGATCAAGACCGCCATCTCAGGACAGAGCGTGACAATTCGAGCCCGGATAGAGGCGAAGGAGGACATTCCGGAACTGGTCATCGGGTTCATGCTGAAAGACCGCGCCGGCCACACAGTTTGGGGAACCAACACCTGGCATACGGGCCAGGTGCTTTCAGGCATCAAGGCCGGAGACAAGGTGGAATGCAACCTGCGTCTTGCCTGCGCGCTTGGCCAGGGTTCATACGGACTTTCCATTTCGCTCCACACCGGAGACGTTCACATCGACAACAATTTCGACTGGATCGAAAACGTCGAGGTTTTCGACGTCATCAATTCAGACCGCCCGTTTTTTGTCGGGACGAGCCGCCTTGAACACGTGTTCGAAATCGTCAGATGAAAAAAACTTTCGATGATCTCTACAAGGCCTTCGAGGATCGCTTTCGCGGCTCGAGGGAACTCGTCAAGGATCGGCTGAAGATCTACCTGCCCTTGTTGGCGCAGGTACCGCGACAGGCCGAGGGACCGACCCTGGCGATCGATCTTGGCTGCGGACGCGGCGAATGGCTCGAGATACTCGCCGAGGCTGGGTTCGATGCCACGGGTGTGGATACCAATGCGCGTATGGCACAGGAGGCCACGGACCATGGCCTCAAGATCGAATTGCAGGACGCGATCGACTATCTCGGCGGCAGGCCGAACAACAGCGTGGCCGTCATTTCGGCTTTCCATATGGTCGAGCACGTACCGACGGATTACTTGATCAGACTATTGGATGAATGCAACAGAGTGCTGACCGATGACGGCCTGCTGATCCTGGAAACACCCAATCCGGAAAATATCTCGGTCGGTACGCATACTTTCCATCTCGACCCAACGCATAAGCGTCCCCTGCCGCCGGATTTGCTGGAATTTCTGGTGGGACAAGCTGAATTCGCGGAGACCGCGATCTTGAGGCTGAATGGCGCCCCGATGATCGACGCCGGACCGATGGAACGCAGCATTCACCTGATGTTCGAGGTGGCGCGCGACTATGCCTGTCTGGCGAGAAAACACCTCGTGGAAGGACCCAATGCACTTGCGGCGTTTGTCGAGAGCGCATCGCAAATGGTGCCCACGGACACAAGGCAGATAAAGCAATGGTTGCGTTCCGCCGATGACGAAGTCGTCGACATATCGGGAGGCGTCAAGGCAATGATGACTTCGACCGCGCTCCAGCTTCAGCAACTGACCGATAATCTGGCTGCCCAGTCCGACATGATGCGAACGGGCAATATCGCGCTGACAAACACCGTGGCTTCTCTCGGCAAACAGCTTAAGGACATCATCAAGGACAGAGCCGTGGCAGCGCGCGATACCGAGATCGAGCGCCTTCGTCACCATCTTGCCGAGGAAGAAATCACGGCGAGAGAACAGTCTTTCCTCAAGGATGCCGTCATAGAGGAGCGTGACGCCGAGATTGCCCGCCTGAGCCAAAGCATGGCGGCGCTGGCCGAACAGGTTGAGCAACTCTCGGCGCTTACGGACGCCTTCAAGAACTCGACCTCGTGGAAACTCGCAGCTCCCATCCGAGCAATGAAATACTTGTACCGCACTGCATTAGAGCGGCCAAAATACAATAGCCGTGACCTCGCCGCCCCCTCCCCCGCGTGGACGCTGGCGCCTGGTGCCAATACCAGGCTTCTGATGCACCATGGCCTGCTGTGGTTGCGGCTGAGGCCGCGCCTGGCCGCTTCCGTACGGCGCGCAGTGCGGCTGGCTCCGCCGATCGAGCGCCGCCTTTTGGCTTTCGCACGCGCCCGAAGCGGATTGATCATCATCGACAAGGATTGGATGCTTGATCCGGACCCTGTCGCGTTCCGGGCCTGGAGCAAGCTTCTCATGACCGGAAAGTCGAAATGACAAATGCCCAGCCATTGAAACTCTGGGTCGACGGTCAGTGCCTGCAAACCCACAGCCGGAAGCGAGGCATCGGCCGCTACGTGCTGGATCTGCTCCAAGCCCTCTCCGGCCAAGATGGCGACATCGAACTGCAGGTATCGCTGAATGCGGCGATGCCTGAGGCAGCCATTGCCGCGCGATCATTGCTCTCGGGCATCGTCCCCCCGGATCGAATTCATGTCTGGCACGGCAAGGTCGAAGGAGGCGAGGCCGATTTCGGTTACACGCCCTGGCGCCGCCGCAGCGAGATTGCCCTCATCCATCACGTCAACCAACTCAACCCGGATGTCGCGTTGTCCGCAAGTCCGTTCGAGGGGGCCGTCGACCCCGCGGTTCCCTATCGAGGTGGCTCTTTGGCGACGGTCAAAACAGCCGCCATCTTCTACGACGCGATCCCATTCAGGTTTCCCGAAAAGTACATGCGCGACACTCGTCAGCGAGAATATTTTCACAGGCGCCTCTCAGGGTATGGTAATTTTGACATCACCTTCACAATCTCTGAGTTTTCTTCTGAAGAATTTACAGAACTTGTCAAAAATTCTAATTATAAATATATCGGAACCGGCATATCGGAAAATTTCGTCGACCTGATCGGCGAAAGCAACGAGATCCATCATAAAGAATACGATTATCTCCTCTATGTTGGTGGCTTCGATTGGAGAAAGAATCTCGATTTAATACCGCAAGCAATCGTCAATCTTTCAGAATCACTCCGCCATAACTTAAAGCTTGTGATTGCCGGGGAAATCACACCCCGGGAGAGGGTCGAGTACTTCAACCTCTGGCAGTCTCATGGCTTGCGACCTGACCAGGTTGTATTCGCGGGCGCCGTCGACGATAGGACGCTGGTGCGTCTGTACAAGGGAGCGCTGGCGCTGATCCAACCCTCTTTCATGGAGGGTTTCGGGTTGACGGCGTTGGAAGCAATGGCCTGCGGAACACCAGCCCTCGCCGCCAGAGCCGGGGCGCTTCCCGAAGTTGTCGGAGACGACGGGCTGCTCTTTGATCCAACGTCCCCGCTGGATCTTGCGGAGAAGATCGATATCGCCGCCGCGGGCAAACTCAACGCGCGCAAGCTGAAAGAACTGGCGCGAGAAAGAATCGACACATTCAGCTGGCGAAGGGTGTCGGATCGTGTCGTTCAGGGTTTGCAAGGGCTGGACAGTCGCGCGGCTCCGCAGCGGCTCGGGCTTGTCGAAGCACTCGATGTCAAGAGAGGCGACGAACAGGACGCTTCGACCTTGATGGCTCTCGCCGAACCGGAGGCTACGCAGCGACGACTTCTGGTAGACGCCACGGCGACACTTCTGGAGGACCATCGGACAGGCATTCAACGCGTCGTTCGGCGCATCTGTGAAAGCATGTTCCCACGCGGATCAAAGGGCGAGAGCAAATACATCTCCTTTTGCGACGACCAATCCGGCTGGTACGCGGCAAGAGAGTGGACGGGACGGCCGCCGACAAAGCATTCATCGAACCGGCTGCGGCCGAACGCCGGCGATACAATCCTGATGCTGGACAGTTCGTGGCCCTTTCATACCCTGCATCCGGCATTTCTGCGCCCGGCTCTCATCAAGGGGGCGGAGGTCGTATCCTGTCTCTACGATACGGTTCCCTTGCGCTCCGCCGCCTTCTGTCATGAAGGCATGCCGCCCCTGTTCAGTGCATGGTTCCAAACCGCGCTCGCCTACTCCACCGGCTTTGTCTGCATTTCCCGGGCAGTCGCCGACGAATTGCTGGATTTGCTGGCGGGCATCCGGTTTCCGCGCCGAATGAAGGTTGGCTACTGGCAACTCGGCGCGGATTTCGCAATGGACGCGTTGCCATCGAAACCGCGAAGCAGGAGCGTGATGCGACCTCGCTTCCTGATGGTTGGAACGCTGGAGCCGCGCAAGGGCCATCGTGTTGCACTGGATGCATTCGAGGCATTGTGGGCCGACGGATTTGATATCGAACTGGTCATCGTGGGCAGGACCGGTTGGGGCATTTCGCATCTCATCGACCGCATTCAGCGCCATGTGGAATTTGGCAATCGCCTGCATTTGCACGCAAGCGTCGATGACGGACATCTTGGTACCCTTTATAGCGATTGCGACGCCCTGATCGCGGCTTCGTTCGCGGAAGGATTTGGCCTGCCCATCGTCGAGGCGGGCCATTTCGGCAAGCCGGTTCTCGCCAGCGATATTCCAGTGTTCCGAGAGGTGGGAAAGGGTGCGGCCGCAGCGCATTTCTTCGAAATGGGATCGCCAGCGGCCCTGGCCGACGCGGTCAAGAGCTTCCTGAAGCGGCCGTTCATATCCAAGCCGAGCAAAGTTTCATGGCCGACATGGTCCGAGAGCGCCGCGCAGCTGGAAAGTGTCGTCGTGGGGCAGAAATGGTACAAGCTCTACGAGCCGAGTTCGCCTAAGCCTTTCGCGCCACTGAACGACCTTGGCGACACACGGGTCACCGCGTCTCTCGAGGAGGAGCAGCGCGCGCATCGCCTGGAGCTCGTGGAGGGTCCATATGTGACCGATGACGGCGCCGCGTCGAAGATCGTCGTCAATGTGACCAACCTCTCCGATATGGCCTGGTCGAGCCGCGGCCCGATTGACGCCAATATGGGCGTGGTGCTGAGCTATCATGTGCTCGACGCAGCAGGCCAGCTTCTTCAGTATGACAATGCCCGCACTCACATTCCGTTTGTGCTGATACCAGGCGACACGATCCATCTGGCCGTCATTGTCCCCATAACGTGGAAAGAGCGCGACGCCGCTTTCATTGATATCGAACTCCTCCAGGAGGGCGTCCGGTGGTTTGGCAGTCCGCTGCGCGTGACCTTGTAGCAGCAGCTCGCCCGCTAGATGAGTGCTGGGCGACGCATCGTCGAGGTTTTTCGGGACTAATTCCGTAGTCAGCGTTGCATTCCAACCTGCGCTTTCGTAGGTGAGAGCATGGACACTAAAACCCTCAGCGCTGAACGCGATCTCGACCTTTCAGGGTTTTATTGGTTGTTTCCGACCTCATACAAGCAGCTAGCCCGTCACAGGTTCTGGGCCTATGCCGCACTGAGCTATGACAGGTTCAACCCTCGCAGTTTGACGGGTAATCCGATATGAGTTTGCGCCTTATACACGTATTTGCAGCTCTTCCTCTTGTTCTACTTGTCCTTGTCTTGCACGGAGCCATCCCAGGCTACTCTATGCCGACATTTGGGCAAGCGTTGTGGGTGATGGGCTTTGCAAGATCGTTTGCAAACTCTGAACTGATTTGGATCTTTGCGAACAACATCGGCAATCCAGCGCCGGCCGCTATCGCATTCGGACTTCCGGCTGCGTTGGCTGCGGCGGCATTTCTCAAGTTGGGATTCGATGCAGCGGACGCATATTCGCTCTCATTTGGCGCGTGGCTGGTGTTGGCATTTTGGGGTTGCTACCGCCTCGGTCGATTGCTGAACGTCGGAACGTTGCTTTCACTAACCGCTGCCGCAATGTGGTTGTCGACGCCAATGTTGTGGATGCATGAAAGTTACTCGTCGCTCGCACTCGGGATGTCCCTGCTACCATTCTACGCGATGTGCGCTTGGCCGACAATTTGGGATGAAGTTCCATCACCCACAGCCTTTCTAGCGCTCGGCGTTGGTGCCGTGATCGCGGTCTTCATGGACGGCTATACGTTTGTTATGTTTGCTGTCGCAACGTTCTGTCTTTGGGTTGCCGCGACAATCCGTCGAAAGGAAAAATGGAAGCGCGCAGTCATTCGGATCGGTTTGATTGGTTCTGCATTCCTAGTCGCGTATACCCTGTTCACGCTCTACATCGGGCGCGCAAGTTTCGATCCTGCGCCAATGGACTTCTTTCGAGCTTGGGGAGCAAACATCGAATTTCTCTTTCGCCCTGTTCAAGGCCTCCTTTGGCTTTCGGATTGGATCGGGTTCTCTGAAGCCAGAGCCAGCGCCGACTATTTTGGTGACCCCTCCGTATTCACCACTCCACATGCAATATTTCTAATACTTGCTGCGATAATTGGACTGGCAATCAGCCACGGCGATAAACGGGCGATTTATGGTTTCATGATTATTGGTCTGGTCGGTTTCTATTTCTCGCTCGGACCATCGTTCAAGTTCTACACGTTGAAGCCAAATGGCGTCGCAGGCCCCGTCATGCCTGCATCTTACGCACCGATTCCTACAGGCACTGGATACATCTCCGAAAACCTGCCGGGTTTCGATGCGATGCGTGCCAGCTATCGTTGGGCGGCACTCGGAATGTTCGGGATGTGGGCCGTGTTTCTGGCAAGCGCTTCTGGACGCAGGAGCCTTACCGAATGGCGCATTCCAGTTGCGGTTGGTGTGGTGCTATGCAACTTGCCACACCAAGCTTGGTTGGCCACCTATGCCGCGAACCGGGAAAATATGCAGAATGTTGAGGCCGCCGCGAAAAGTATCGACGAAAATTTCGTGGACGATGAGAGGGTCTTCTTCGCGCCTTGGGGAAATGACTTTTTCATAACCTTTCTTGCGCCCAGCATCAGGATCAAGGCGTTCAACATTGGCGGCGACAAGAATGTGGCCACCGCATTCGACCAATGGCCCGCAGCTCTACAAGCCTTTCCTCAGCGTGAGGTGGACAGGACCATTGGCGCCAATTATGCCGACATGGTGACTGCAGTGCTTACGTCGCATGCCGCAGATGCTGTGGCGCTATCATTCATAGACAATCTTGCTCCGACGCAAGCCTGGCCAGTGAAGCAAGAATTCAAAGAAGACCTCTTACGCGTCGCGGATACACTAGCAGCAAACCAAGCGCTATCGTTAACACGCACTGCCGACTACATAATCGTTCGGTTGCACTCGCCGATTTCAAATTCGTCAGCAACGTCCACCCTTTCTCGTTGAGAAAAAGAGACAATACTGAAACACCTTTATTACCCTACAAGCATCACAGCACAGGTTGAAAAGTACAATATAGATCATCTACGCATCCGGCTGATACCAAGTTGTCGTGAATAAACCCAAGCGCAGCGTCGTCACCATCTATAAGCTGTGGTTTCCCATCCTTGAAGCGATAGACATACGGAAAAGTTTCTAGGAGTAGCCGCAACAGGTCTCGAGGATTTATATCCCGGAATCCCACCATGGTAAAAGCATTAAACTCGATTAGCAGCGATGGCTTTAGACGCGGTATGGTTTCTCGTGCGCCCCACAAGACATCTATTTCGAATCCTTCAACGTCGATCTTGATAAAATCGATCCTGTGGATTTGATGCGACGTCACGAACGCATCGAACGTTGACATCCGGACCCTATGCGTTGGCGAATGCCCAAGCGTATTCTCCGTGACAAGATGACTGGCAGACGCCGAATCCGGGTTTGAGAAGAAGGAGAGCGTTCCTTCTTTTGAACCCAGCGCGATATTGTGAGCATCCACCAAAGCTGCGTTGGCTTTAACGGTATCGAGCAGGAATGAAAAGACGTTCGGATCCGGTTCAAAAGCGTAGACTTTCGCAGCGCCTTGTTTCGCCGCAACAACCGCTGTCATCCCGATATTTGATCCAATGTCGAAAACCACCGCTGCATTGGGAAGAGCAGTCATTGCAAATGTAAATGGCTCATCAGGCACAGCGTTGTCAAAGTAGATGTCCCCTTTTTTTCCGCAGAGAGTGACGTCTTTTTCGCCAAACTTAATGTATCTTTTGTGCATTGTTTCCCTATTTTTTCCAAAAATGGAGCATTTCCATGACGTTACAGTATCTTCCTGCTGATGTCTGGCATGCTACCTAGGTCATCATCTCGCGGCAACATGTCTTGCTCGTTATTCATCGCTCTTCTGGCACAATCGCCTAGCAATGTGCCCACTCACAAAAAAGAAGAGATCGCCCAGGACGGTGATCGTCCTCCCGATCACTGCTGCCAAGACTATGACCGGGCCGGGGCTGATTTCACCGAGCAGGAAGAGCAACACCGCCTCCCTGACACCAATACCGGCCGGCGCGCCTGGGGTCACCAGCCCGGCAAGCCACGCCAGCACGTAGGCGCCTGCAATCGCCGGATAAAGCGCCGGTCCGACTGAACCGCCGGCAAGGTTATAGGCTCCCGCAAAAACGAGACCGGAAAATGCCAGAAAGGCGAGATAGCAAATAGCAGCCACACCAAAATCCACGCCTCTGTTTGAGGCCAGCCAAAGCGCGCCCGCCACGACCGCAGCGAAACAAACCCAGCCGAGCCAGTCCGGAGTGTCGGCGACAATCAGCGATAACAGAAGCGGCGAAAAGAGAGCTCCGCTAACGATGAGGATGGCGAGTTCATAGGCAGTCGATTTGGCCAGCGGCCGATTGCCGATACCCGCCGCCACACCAATGGCTTGCCGCCCGGCGAACTGGAAAATATTGCCGGGGACATATTTGGCGAGTTGCGAGGTTGCATAGGCGCGGATTGCCCAGGAACGGGAGGCCGAAACTCCGAGATGGACCAGAAGACGCCACCAGCCAACGGCAAGCAGCAGATTCGAGAGGCCATACAGACCGGCCAGCGCGGCGATTGCGACGTATCCGCCAAGACCAATTCGTCGGAAATCGATCTCGCCAGCGTAGCTGTGAAGCCGCATCCCCACGAAAACGAGGCCGGCCAAACCCAGGAAAGCTCCTATGCGGTTGAGCCAAGTCCTCGCGCCCGGGCCGAGCGCCATCGTCAGCGCCTTTTCCTAGGCTTGCAATGCAGCATGGTCCAAGGCAATGGCGACAGGATTTCAACCACCTCGAAAAACTGGGAGACGAGCGAGACGAAGCCGCGCTGTGACCAGTGCTGCAGATGACCGGGCGTATTTCCCAAGGCCGAAATGTATTTGCCGCGCGCAAGATTAAGTGCCCGCCAGAGTGGTTCGCGAGGGACACTGAGGATCAGGTCCGATCCTGCAACGCGCTGCAGCGCCTGCAAGGCCTTTTGCGGGTCTTCTAGGTGCTCCATCACCTCGCAACAGACGATGAGATCCGCGCTATCGCGTTCCGGCTTCACTTCATAAATGCTGCGGACCGCGAAACGCCCGGGGTCCATGCCGCGTCCACGGGCGTTCTCCCTTGCCATGCCGATAACCTGGGTGGAGAAATCGGTGCCCCGCGCATCGATGGCCTGGCCAAGCCACCGCATGACCCAATAGCCCTCTCCACATCCGACCTCGTGAATGGTAGCGGGGTTCGCCTTTGCCACCAAGCCGGACAAAGCATCGTCGAAGCCGGCGACCATCCGGCGGGCGATAGGATTTCGCGTGCCGTATTTGTCATAGGTGTTGCCTATGACGACGCCGTCCTCTGCCTTTCCACCAGCTACCTTCATTCGCCCAGCCTGCTTTCCTGCCGCTTCAGCTGTGGTCGCTTGATCTCCCCCTGCGCCGCGCGCTGCGTATATCTGATGTCCTCCAGAAGCTTGCGGTTGGCCGCGATCACGTCGGCCAGGAAAGCAACCAGAAGTGCCTGGAAGCCCATCGACATCAGCACGCCCGCAAGGACCACCGACTGGACGTGACCGCTGCTTGCATCGACCAGATAGAAGTAGAGGAAGCGCAGGCCGAGCAGGAAACCGAGGCCGAAAAGAACCGCCGCGACCGCGCCGAAGAACCGGGCCGGCTGGTAGATGACGAAGATGCGCACGATGGTGAAGATCGAGCGCTTGAGATAAGAAGGGATGCTCTTGACCAGCCGCGACGGTCGCAGATCACCGTTGACACGGATCGGCACTGAGACCACGCGCATGTTCTTGCGGCCGGCCTGGATGATGGTTTCCAGCGTGTAGGTGTAATTGTTGAAGACGACCAGGCGCTGGGCCGCGTTGCGCGAAATCGCGCGGAATCCGCTCGGTGCGTCCTGCACATCCGTGCCGCTGCTGACGCGAACCACCCAGCTGCCGAGCTTCTGCAACAGCTTCTTCAACGGCGAGAAGTGCTCGATCTCCGATATCGGCCGAGCGCCGATGACCATGTCCGCGCGTCCCTCAAGAACCGGCCTTGTCAGGGCCGGCAGATCGGCCGCGTTGTACTGGTTGTCTGCATCGGTGTTGACGATGACATCGGCGCCTCGCGCGAGGCAGGCTTCGATGCCGGTCATGAAGGCGTAGGCAAGGCCACGATTGCTGGTATGGCGTATGACGTGGTCGACGCCGTTTTCCTCCGCGACCCTGGCTGTGGCGTCGCTGCTTCCGTCGTCGATGATCAACCATTCGACGCTGTCGAAACCGGCAACGATCCGCGGCAGATCATTCAGCGCTATCGCGAGGGTCTCGGCCTCGTTATAGCAAGGAATCTGGATAATCAGTTTTGGCAGCGGCTTGCCCTTGGGTTTGGGACCTGACACTCCGTGTCATCTACCATCATGAGGCTCCGACGCAAGCGGTTTGGCTAAGCAAAAACGGCCTTTCCATACCGATCACCAATCTCGAGGCTCCTATTTGCGTACTCTTAGGGTTGGTTGTTCTACCTTTTTCAGTGGGCAGCCAATGCCGAGCCGAGAGTGCCAGAATTCGGCACCGTCCCTGCGGGATAGCGCGCACGTGGTGGTTGAACATCTGATAAAACTAGTCGACAGGTAGATTCGATAAACGTTTGACCAGGCGTTGGGAGAGCTAACTGTGATTTGGACACGCGAGGAGATCGCGCGCGGTTTTTCCGCCACATGGGCTCGTCTGATTGCTTCATATGCCAGGAACACGACGGTATTTCTGTCAATTATCCTGGTCGCTATCGGCATTGCGATAAACTTTAGAAATCAAGGTCTTTACGTTGTAGTGTTAGCCGACGAATATACATACAGTAGATTTTCTCGACTTAGCCTCCCGTCTGGCGCTCCTGTTCCATCGTATCTTTTCTTCTATGTATATAAATTTACAGGATACTGCGGAGATGGCTTTCTCGCGTGCGCAAGGTACTTAAATACTATTTTATTTATACTAGCTGCACCATTCATTTTTTTAACCTCTTCCCGCATCACATCAAAGCCATCCGCATCCTTGATCGCCATCTTGTCAGTTATTGGAGCTATCAATACATATACAGCCTATTACATGCCAGAATCTCTTTATTTTCTGATGTTCTGGGTTTTTTCGTGGGCGGTATTGGCGCTAGACGCACACTCTGAGCTCGTTGAATTTATTTTTGTTTCACTTATATTTTCTGCTACGGCACTAGTTAAACCGCACTCATTATTTTTTCTACCCGGGGTCATTCTATACTTCGCTTATCTGATTAGGCAGGGTCCCGAGCAGGCCTGGGCCGCGAAGTGGCTCCGGGTGTCCACTGTGTTTGTCGCCGTTGCCATCGCCGCCAAACTGGCGCTTGGTTTTGCCCTTGCAGGGAGAGCGGGAGCCACGCTCTTTGGCCCCACCTACGGGTCCTACGCTAGCGGCGCAGTTCTGAACTTGGACCACTACGCCGAACTGGTCAAACTAGCCGGCATCAATCTTGCCGGCCATCTTCTTGCGCTATCAATCTTGTACGGCACCCCGTTAGCCGCCGTCCTGCTCAGCATGTGGAAGCACTCGATTCGTCATGAAGCCGAGGAGGTCTCCGCTAGAATTGCCTTTTACACGCTCGCCGTCTTTTCAACTTTGGTCGTGGTAGTGGCGCTATTTTCGGCTTCGATCGCCAATATGGGCCCTTATGAAACGCCCTTCAGGCTACATATGCGTTACTATAATTTCGCCTTTCCTCTTTTTCTAATATTTATGTCATCACAAATTAATCAACGTGAAGGAAATTTCACGCTTTATAGACTTATTTCAGCAGCCCCTGTTTTTGGATTGATTATCTACGCGATTTTTACGGCGATGCGCCCCTACACGCCAGCCTTTGTAGATAGCCCAGAGCTGCGTGGTATTTCTTACCAAAAGAATATATTCTACTTTATTTCCGCCATCGGAATGCTTTCACTTTTTATTTGGGTTTTTAGTTTTAAATTTGGCGCGCGGGTTTTTCTTCTGATCTTTGCGCCTCTATCGGCGGTTATAGGAACTTATTTTTCCAGCATCGATCTTCGAACCAACCTAAATCCAAATGTATTTGACGAGGCTGGCATCTTCGCGCATCAATATTTGAAGGGCCACGACACATCCCGCCTTGTAATCATGAGCTCAAATCCGTCAGGGCTATTTAGGTCCTTGTTTTATGTCGATGATCCGCAGGCTTCGATTGTTCTAATTCCAGCGGGTTCTCCAGCGGATCTTTCGAAGGTCCGCAGTGATAAGGAATGGCTCCTTCTCATCGGCGATCACGCCCCTCCGCCTAACTCTCATTTCAAATTGGACCTGAATGGCTTTTCACTTTTTCGGCTCGCAGGATCAGACAGGATAGACTTCACAAGAAGATCCTGGCCCGGAACCCTAGCCCGTGTCCGAGGCCTGTCAGGTGCCGAGGGTTGGGGCACGTGGTCGGATGGTCCTATGGTCACACTGGAATTCGTGAAGCCGCTGCCAAAAAAATTCGTTCTGCACCTTACGGCAAGTGCATTTGGTCCGAATGTCGGACGACCCGTTTCCGTGCACATAGGCTCTCAATCGGCGACGTTCGCGCTGTCGAAATCGGTGCAGGAAATTGCTATCCCATTTGAAAATTCGGAGGCGTCGACTTCGATCTCCTTCTCGATCCCCAACCCAATCTCACCGAAGGAGCTTGGTCTAAACGAAGATCGTCGGAAGCTCGGAATTGGATTCCGCCAACTCAGCGTGCAGGAAGTGACACAGTAGTTGATCGTTGCGAACTGCCTGCCATGGCGATGTGCTCAAACTGGAGACATCAGGGCCGCGAAATCAGAAAAATCCCCAAGAGAATG
Organism: Mesorhizobium loti; assembly: GCF_013170705.1. Taxonomy (NCBI): domain Bacteria; kingdom Pseudomonadati; phylum Pseudomonadota; class Alphaproteobacteria; order Hyphomicrobiales; family Phyllobacteriaceae; genus Mesorhizobium; species Mesorhizobium loti. Next base: position 5,630,342 of record NZ_CP033334.1, read on the forward strand.
AGTGGCATACCCAGATAAAAGTATTTGGGAACGCTTTCACCAAACAAGAAGAAACCTGCGCATGGGACGATCACGAAGGCCAGCGCGTTGAACATAAAGGCTACCGAAAGCGGAACGGTTCTGAGCGCCTGCACCCACGCGATAGTGGATAAAAAGTATAGAAATAGGGCTAGAAGTATGAGTGCTATGGGCGTCACATTCTGCTGGGCCACACTCCACCAACCACCCCCTGCGCCTATTTTGAAATTCCTAGCGGCAAACTTGAATATTACCTGCCCGAAAGCTATAACCAAAACAGATGATGAAATCAGAATATAATTTATATTAAACATAAAAATTTCCAGCGTAAATCAGGTTTACATCAGGAACAGGGATCCTCGATGGCCACCAGGTTATTTGACGCTCGGGAAAATGAAAATTCAATATCTCACTCAGATTAAATATACTGTTTATGTGTTCGCGGGCCATGTAATAATCATAGGGCAGACCCGCTCGTTCCGCCTGCTTCCTAGGCCCAAATGCGCGCCCTATTCTCCATGCCCACCCCGGATCGCATGGCAGCAAAACCGAGAGTACCCCCCCTGGTTTCAACACCCTCACCCACTCCTCGATCGCAATATGCGGGAAAGGCACATGTTCCAACACATGGGTCGCTATGAGCCGGTCGAAACTGTCGCTCTCGAACGGCAGAGCGGCACCATCTAGTTTCATAAGCTCAACGCCATGCGGCAGTTTTCGCCCAGAAACGGATTTCAGGACAGTATCGTCGAAATCTGATGCGATGTACCGATCAAAGCTGTGACGCACAAACGGCAGATGGGCGAGAGTACCCGCTCCCACCTCCAATATTTGAGAGAGGTGGACGTCGCTGTTAAATGGCTTCTCGATCAACGAGTGCGTCTCTCGTAAAACATAAGCCGACAATCCGCCTTGATAGTTGGATGTATAGTAATTCGACAGCCATCTTTTGACCATCTCTTCGTAATCTGGAAGAGGAGTATACTTTTTCATTTCGACTCGTCACCCAATTAACTTTACATCAATTACTTTTCTTCGCTTTACTATTCGCTGCTCCCTGATGCACCAGGGCCTTTCGCGGCAACAACGAGGTCTTCAGTCGCAAGTGCAGTGTCGACCGCGGAACCGACTGGATATCGTAGTTGATGAAAGCAAGCAGGAGTTGGGTCGCAACGATGATCGGCAGCGCTGCGATCATCACGGTGCCGGCGGTGGCCGGCACGGATGTACCCCATTTCGACAGGCCGTACACAAAGCCAAACAGCAAAAGCGCCAATCCCAACACAAGCTCCAACGACGCGATGCTGAAATTGCGGATGAAGTAGTTGTAAAAGATACGCTTGCCGAAATTCCTCAGATGCGCGAGCGCAAATCGCGGAATTTCGCGATGCGGCTTCATGTTGCTTACCTCGTCGGCGTAGTGTGAGTGCATGGGCACGTCGACGACGCGCGCGGTAAGGACGTTCAGGCGGAAAAGCAGATCCGATTCGAAGAAAAACCGCCTCGATATCTTTTCCAGCGGCAGAAGACCGACCAGGCTGGCGTGGATTGCGAAGAACCCGTTTGTCGGATCGAAACTGTGCCAATATCCGGTCGACATCTTGGCGAGGAAGGAAAGGCCCGCATTACCGATCAGCCTGCCTAAAGGCATGGAAGCCACCCCTTCCGGATCGAAAAAGCGGTTGCCCTTCGCATAGTCCGCCTCACCGATGAGAATGACGCCGACGAAGCTCGGAATGAGAGCCGGGTCCATCTGGCCGTCGCCGTCGATCTTCACGATCACATCGGCGCCGTCGGCGGCAGCCTGCTTCATCCCCGCGAGAGTCGCCCCACCGACGCCGAGATTTTCGTCGTTCCACAGCACGTTCACACGGGGATCCGTGACATGTTCCTTGACGAAACGGCCAGTGTCCTCCGGACAGGCGTCGTCGACGACATAAATGGCGGTGACTTCAGAGCCGATCTGGCCGAGAACGGCGAGAATATGATTGCGCACCCGATAGCTCGGGATGACGACAGCGATGCCAGGCTTTTGTTGTGAGGGCAAAAAGCTCACCCGCAGCCATTCTGGTGGGCCATGTGGCATAGTCTTCCAGTTGCGCCGAGGGCTTTAGCTTAGCTTTATCTCCAGAGCAACCGAAGTCTATCGGCTTGCCGACGACGCATAAAGCTTCGACGCTACCGTGCCTCATGCCGTGGAGCGGCTTTCGCTGCATGACGGCCAGCCCTGAGGTTACCGATTCAGCTGGATGTATGCTACAGGTGGTTCGCAATGCGCGGTCGAAGCGACCACGCTTCCACACACCCGTCCTGCCGCCATCGTAAGAATGTCCGGAATCCCTTGCCCAGTTCATTTCCGGAGACACGCTTGAGGATCGGGATCGATGGCAGGAATCTCGGATCGGCTACCGACGGGATCGGCCGGTTCGTCCACAATGCCGTGAAGGCATTGGCGGCTCTGGGCGTCGATGTTGTTGTCTATGCCCCTGGCAGGATCAATCCGGATTACGATCTTCCGCCTGGCGTTCGCGTGCGGATCGCCGACTTCAAGGGACCCGTCGCCCGCACGTTCTGGGGCCAGGCCGTGTTGCCCTCCTTGGCCCGGCGCGACCGCGTGGAGGTGTTCTGGGGACCATCGCACCGTCTGCCCTTTGCTCTCGGCGGCGACATCGCTCGGGTGGTCACTATCCACGACCTCGTCTGGTTGCACGCCGCGCGGACCATGCGGACCCGGACCTGGGTTGGCGACCGCCTGCTGATGAAGCCCGCGCTGCGGACCGCCGATGCCGTGGTTGCCGATTCGACAGCCACGGCCACCGCCTTGACGGCCGAATTCCCCTGGCTGAAATCGCCGGTCAGCACGGTTCATCCCGGCACGGTCGCCCTGCCGCCCCCTGGCGATATTTCGAGCCTGCGGCCGCTCGGCATCGGCAAGCCCTATGCGCTCTTTGTCGGCACGGTCGAACCCAGGAAGAACCTCGGCAATCTGATAAAGGCCTACGGCTTGCTGCCGGCCGGCATCCGGTCCGGCTGCGATCTGGTCATCGTCGGCGGCACGGGGTGGAAACAGACGGGCCTTGCCGATAAGGTGCGCGCCGGCGGGCTGGAGGCGAATATCAAGTTTACCGGATTCGTCGACGACATGACGCTTGCCACGCTTTATGCGAATTGCCTGTTCCTGGCGATGCCATCTCTCTACGAGGGGTTCGGTTTTCCGATCGTCGAGGCACAGTCTTTCGGCAAGCCGGCGCTGACCTCGAACACGTCATCCATGCCTGAAGTGGCGGGCGACAATGCCGTCCTCGTCGACCCGAACGATCCCGTGGCGATCGCCGCCGCATTCCACCGGTTGTGCGTCGATGCGGAATTCCGAAACGGCATCGCCGCGGGCGCGAAAAGGAATGCCGAACGCTTCACCTGGGAAAACCACGCCAAGAGCATGCTGCGGATTTTTGAACAAGCCATCAAGCAAAGACGGAAGACCCGCGTTTGAAAGTCCTGCACTTCTTCAAGACCTACTGGCCGGATTCATTCGGCGGGGTGGAGCGCACGATACAGGCCATTGCCCAGAGCACCGCGAGCCATGGCATCGAAACGGACGTGCTGTCATTGAGCCCCACTCCGGCCGAGAACACCCAATGGTTTGACGGCCATATGGCCCACAAGGCCAAGCTCGATTTCGAACTCGCCTCGACCGGATTCTCGCGCGCGGTTTTTCGGAAATTCGCGGAACTCGCCGGGAAAGCCGACCTGCTGCACTACCATTTTCCATGGCCGCTGATGGATATGGTGCATTTTCATTCCCGACACGGCAAACCGGCCATCGTCACCTATCATTCCGACATCGTCAAACAGAGGCTGATACTGCCTTTCTATCGACCGCTGATGCTGCGTTTCCTGAAGGACGTGGACACGATCGTTGCGACATCCCCGGACTATCTGGGATCGAGCCCTGTTCTCAAAGCCTTCAAGGCCAAATCGACGATCATTCCCATCGGCATCGACGAAACCGCTTACCCCGCGCCGACCGAATCCGACACCATCTGGCGCCGGTCGGCGGTGGCGGAGCCCTTCGTCCTGTTCGTCGGCGTTCTGCGCTACTACAAGGGACTTGATGTTCTGATCGAGGCCGCGGACAGGGTCCGATGCAAGATCGTCATCGCCGGCTCGGGGCCGATCGAGCAGCAGCTCAAGCTGCAGGCCAGGACGTTGCGGCGCGACAATGTGGTTTTCCTGGGCGAAGTTTCGGAACCGCACAAAATGGCGCTCCTCCACGGCTGCCTCGGCTTCGTTTTTCCTTCGAACCAGAGGTCGGAAGCCTATGGGCTATCGCTGGTCGAGGCGGCAATGTGCGGCAAGCCGATGATTTCATGCGAGATCGGAACGGGAACCAGTTATGTGAACAAGGCCGGCGAAACCGGGCTGGTCGTTCCGCCTTCAGATCCAGCACGGCTTGCCGAAGCGATCAACCGGCTCGTCGGCTCGCCTGATGAAGCAGCGACGTGGGGGCGAGCCGCCCGAGATCGCTATGCCAGCCTCTTTACATCAGACCGGATGGGAAAGGCGTACGCCGATCTCTATCACCAACTCGACAGCCGTCGACGTTGAGGGCCGCGGAAAGGCACGGCTTGTGAAACTCAGCGAGGCGCCCTCAAGGACGCTTGGTCATCCTGCCGGGGCCTGCCCGCCTTGGAGCCGGCGGACCACCGCCTCCGTCGACTGCCGCCAGTCAGGCGCGCTCCATCCGAATACATCAGCGAACTTCGCGCTCGACAGCCGCGAATTGGCGGGGCGCCGCGCCTTGGTCGGATAGTCCTTGCTGGCAATGTCGCGCACTTGCGCCCAAGCACCGCCGCACGCTCGGCTGGTGTCCAGTATGTGACGGGCAAAGCCGCTCCAGTTGGTCTCGCCGGTGCCGGCCAGATGATAGGTTCCGAACGCGCCGGCGTTCTTGTCGCCATGCAGCACCGTGGCCGCATGCAGGATGGCGTCGGCCATATCGAGCGCGCAGGTAGGATTTCCCCATTGATCGGCCACCACCGAAATCTCGTCGCGGTCGGCGGCCAGCCGCAGCATGGTTTTCACGAAATTCCTGCCGAACGGGCTGTAGACCCATGCGGTGCGCAGGATCAGGTGGCGCGGGCCGGCGGCGGCCACGGCCAGTTCCCCGGCGAGCTTGGAGGCGCCGTAGACGCCGAGGGGCGCCGTCGCGTCGGTCTCGACATAGGCGTGAGAAGCGCTGCCGTCGAAGACATAATCGGTCGAAAGATGGATGACGGGAGCGCCGAGCCGAGCAGCCGCTTCAGCCACCTTGCCGGCGCCGGTCGCGTTGATCGCAAAGGCGAGGTCGGGCTCGTCCTCGGCCTGATCCACCGCCGTGTAGGCGGCGGCCGACACCACGATATCCGGCTTCTCGGCCGCAATGGCGTCGATGATGGTCTCGGGTCTTTCCAGGTCGAGTTCCGGGCGGCCGATGGCGACGACCTCCATGCCGGCCTTTCCTTGGCCTGCCTCCAGCAGGCTTGCCGCGACCTGGCCTTCGCGTCCGGTGACGACGAGCCTCACGCGCCACCCTTGCGCGCTTCGCCCAGTCTTTCTCCGGCGTAGCGCTGCTCGCGGATAGGCCCCCACCACCATTTGTTGTCGAGGAACCAATCCACGGTTCTGGCCAGGCCGCTGTCGAAATTCTCGGTCGGCGCCCAGCCGAGTTCACGGGCGATCTTGGAGGCATCGATGGCGTAGCGGCGATCATGGCCGGGGCGATCGGTGACGAAGGAAATCAGCTCGCGATAGCGCCTGCCGCCGGTCCGGGGACGCCTGGTGTCGAGCAGGTCGCAGATCGTCTCGACGACGGCGAGGTTCGTGCGCTCCGAATTGCCGCCGACATTGTAGCTCTCGCCCGGATGCCCTCTCGTGGCGATGAGTTCCAGGGCCCGCGCGTGATCCTCGACGAACAGCCAGTCGCGCACATTGGCGCCGGCGCCATAGACCGGCAGCGGCTTTTCGTCGAGCGCGTTGAGGATGACCAGCGGGATCAGCTTCTCGGGAAAATGATAGGGGCCGTAATTGTTCGAACAGTTGGAGAGCACGACCGGCAGGCCGTAGGTCTCGTGCCAGGCGCGCACCAGATGGTCCGACGCCGCCTTCGAAGCCGAATAGGGCGAGGACGGGGCGTAAGGCGTCTCCTCGACGAACATGCCGCCGTCGAATGGCAGATCGCCGAACACCTCGTCGGTCGAGACATGGTGGAAGCGGAAGCGGCCCTTCCTGTCATCGGCAAGGCCACGCCAATATTCGAGCGCCGCATTGAGGATCCGGTAGGTGCCGACAATGTTGGTCTCGATGAAGGCGCCCGGCCCGTCGATCGAGCGGTCGACATGGCTCTCGGCGGCGAGGTTCATGACGATGTCGATATCGTCACGGCGCAGCAGATCGAGCACTGTCCTCTCATCGCCGATATCGCCATGGGCGAAGCGATAATTATGCGCGCTCTCGATCGGCCGCAGCGAGGCCAGGTTTCCGGCATAGGTCAGCTTGTCGAGATTGGTCACGCGGTAGGCCGGATTGGCGCACAGATGACGGCACACCGCCGAGCCGATGAAGCCGGCCCCGCCTGTCACCAGAAAATTCATGCTGCTGTCCTCATCAGGCAAACACCTCGGTGTCGGCGAGCATCGGCGCCTTGCCGTCCTTGTCCGAGAGCTGGAACCCGCCGGCCACCGAAGGCCATTCGATGCCGATCGCGGGATCGTCGAAGCGGATAGACCGGTCGTGCTCGGGCGAGTAGGTGTCGGTCACCTTGTAGAGGACCTCGGTGTCGGGCACCAGGGTCAGGAAGCCGTGGGCAAAGCCCTTGGGCACCAGAATCTGGTTGCCCTTTTCAGCCGAAATCTCGTGGCCGGTCCATTTCCCAAAGGTCTTCGAACTGCGGCGAATGTCGACACAAACGTCCAGAATCCGGCCGCGCACAACACGCAGCAACTTGTCCTGCGCCCGGGGCGCAAGCTGGTAATGGAGCCCGCGCAGGACACCTGCCTCGGCCGAATAAGAATGGTTGTCCTGCACGAAAAGCAAATTTATTCCAGCCTGCGCAAACCGCTCGGCATTGTAGGTTTCCATGAAGAAACCGCGCGCATCGCCGTGCCGCTTTGGAACGATTTCCAGCACGCCTTCAATGCCGAGGGACCTGATCTCCAACGCCTAGCCCTCCGACAGATCGGCGACACGCCGGCGCAGATAGGCGGCGTATTCATTTTTTCCCAACCGTGTCGCGCGCTGCAGCACTTGCTCTGCCGTCAGCCAACCCTGCTCGAAGGCGATCTCCTCGGGGCACGCGACCTTGATGCCCTGTCGATGTTCGATCGTGCGCACGAAGGAAGACGCGTCGTTCAGACTGTCATGGGTCCCCGTGTCGAGCCAGGCATAGCCGCGCCCCAATCGATGCACATGCAGCAGGCCGCGATCGAGATAGGCGTTGTTGACCGCCGTGATCTCCAGTTCGCCGCGCGCCGAAGGTCGAATGGACGAGGCGATGTCGACAACAGAGTTGTCGTAGAAATAGAGCCCTGTAACAGCCCAGTTGGATTTCGGCTTCTGCGGCTTTTCCTCGATCGTAAGCGCGGTTCCGGTGACCTTGTCGAAGGACACGACGCCATACCGTTCAGGATCATCCACGCGGTAGGCGAAAACCGAAGCGCCCGTGTCGCGCGAAGCGGCGGTGCGGCAAAGCTGCGACAGCCCATCGCCAAAATAGATATTGTCGCCCAGGATCATCGACACACTGTCCTTGCCGATGAACTCGCGGCCGATGATGAAAGCTTCCGCAAGGCCATTGGGGTGCGGCTGCTCCGCGTAGGAAATGTCCAGCCCGAACTCCGATCCGTCGCCGAGTAGATCACGGAAAACGGGCAGGTCCCGCGGCGTCGAAATAACCAGAATCTCCCTGATATCCGCGAGCATCAGTACGCTCAGCGGATAATAGATCATCGGCTTGTCGTATACCGGAAGAATTTGTTTGGAGACTGCCAATGTCAGCGGATAAAGGCGTGTTCCACTACCTCCCGCAAGGATAATTCCTTTCAAGAAGCTCTCCCTGACATGCCCAAATCCCCTCGGCGGCAGTGGGAGCCATACTACACCCTGAAAAAGCTGCTGCCAGCGCCGGCTTTTACCGCAGAGTCGTTACTAAAATACGCCAGATACCACTCGACGAATCGCCCTACCCCTTCCGACACGGAGGTACCGGGGCGATATCCGACCGCCTCCTGCAATGCGGAGATGTCGGCGAAGGTATCGAGCAGGTCCCCAGCCTGCAGCGGCAAGAGCTCGATAATGGCCTTGCGGCCAAGCGCGTTTTCCAGCGCCTCGACATAGGCGGTCAGCCTCACCGGGTTATTATTGCCGATGTTGAAGATACGCCACGGGGCGCTGCTCGTTGCCGGGTCCGGATGGCCGGAATCCCAGGCAAGGTTGCCTGTGGCAGGGCTGTCACTGCTTCTGATCACGCCTTCGGCGATGTCATCGACATAGGTGAAATCGCGTGTGTGGTTGCCATTGTTGAACAGCTTGATCGGCTCGCCGGCCAAGATGCTCCTGGTGAAGAGGAAAAGCGCCATGTCGGGACGCCCCCAGGGGCCGTATACGGTGAAGAAACGCAGCCCGGTGGTCGGCAGCCCGAACAGATGGCTGTAGCTGTGCGCCATCAACTCGTTGGCGCGCTTGGTCGCGGCGTAGAACTGCAGCGGATGGTCAGCGGGGCGATGCTCGGAAAACGGCATGTCGGTGTTGGCGCCGTAAACGCTCGAGGTGCTGGCGTAGGTCAGGTGCGCCATGCCGCTGCCGCGGCAGGCCTCCAGCATGTTGGTGAAGGCGACGATGTTGCTTTCGACATAGGCGCGCGGGTTTTCAAGGCTGTAGCGGACCCCGGCCTGCGCGGCGAGGTGGATCACCCGGTCAAAGGCGTGGTCGGCAAAGCAGCCGTCCACGATGCCCCTGTCGGCAAGATTGCCGTGGATGAAATGATAGCCGGCATTGGTGCTTCGGCTTGCTTCGGCAAGCAGCCGCAGCCGCGCCTGCTTGATCGCCGGATCGTAGTACTCGTTGATGCTGTCGATACCGACAACCTCGTCGCCGCGCTCGAGGAGCCGCCTGGCGACATGATAGCCTATGAACCCGGCGACGCCGGTGACCAGAACCTTCATCAGAAGCACCCGTCCTCGGGAATGGACCCCTGACGTCTATGGCACGCCAAGCTTCCTGAAGACCTCAGGAGCGCTTCAGCAGCGACCAGACGGCCGGCACAAGGCTTGCCGCCAGTGCAACCTTGATCAGGTCGCCGACGATGAACGGCACGACGCCGAACTGCCAGGATTTTTCCGGACCGATGAGCAGCGCCAGCCAGGCGAAGCCCATCGCCATCATGACGACTTCGGCGACCAGCATTGCGTTGAAAAGCTTGATCGGGTGGCGATCCCAACCGCGATCCGCGGCCCAGCCGACGATCGCCGCCATGACCACGAAGCCAGCGAGGTAGCCGCCGGTCGAGCCAAGCATGTAGGCGATGCCGATGCCCTTCTCCGGCGTGCCCTGGAAAACCGGGAAGCCCATGGCGCCTTCCGCCATGTAGAGCAGCAGCGTGGCGACGCCGAGACGCATGCCGAAGGCGGCGGCGATCAGCAAGACGGCGAGCGTCTGCATCGAGATGTCGACGGGGCCCAGCACAACCTTGGTCTTGGCCGACAGGGTCAGCAGCAGCGTTCCGGCGATCGCCAGGAAAAGCTGTGTTGCCAGTCGCGCCGCGCCATCCTGCGGCAAGGCCAGAGAAACAAGCGGGCGCATCGTCGTTGCAGTTGCCATGGTCTTCCCCAATCCGATCTGTCGCGATCCGATAATCGCGGTCTAGCGTTTTCCTATATTGGCTTGCGTGCTATGCGGCAATCGGTTTTGCCGTTCCGGGAACAATGCGCCGATATGGCTCTCAAATTCGATACCAGCTTCGATCCCCATTACGGCCAGGGCGTGAGCGTGGCACCGGACGTGCTGCGCGTCACGGTCCGAAATCCCAGCCCCTTCACTTTTCATGGCACCAACAGCTACGTCGTCGGTCGCGACACGCTGGCGGTGATCGACCCCGGGCCCGATGACGACGCCCATCTTCAGACCTTGCTCGACGTGATCGCCGGCAGGCCGGTCAGCCATGTCTTCGTCAGCCACACGCATCGCGACCATTCCCCGCTGGCGGCCCGGCTAAAGCAGCGCACCGGTGCCCTGGTGGTGGCGGAGGGGCCTCACCGGCCGGCAAGGCCACTGCATGTCGGCGAGACCAACGCGCTCGACGCCAGCGCCGACACCGCTTTTGTTCCCGACACCGCCCTGCCGGACGGCACGTTGGTCGCCGGCGACGGCTGGGCGATCCGCACGGTTCTAACCCCCGGCCACACCGCCAATCACGCAGCATTCGCGCTGGAAGGAACCGGCATCCTGTTTTCGGCCGATCATGTCATGGCGTGGGCGACGTCCATCGTCGCTCCGCCGGACGGAGCGATGGCCGACTACATGGCATCGCTGGACAGACTGATCGAGCGCGACGACCGCATGCTGCTGCCAGGCCATGGCGGGCCGGTAACGGCGCCGCGCGCTTTCATGCGCGGATTGAAGACGCATCGCAAGATGCGCGAACGGGCCATTCTGGAGCGGGTCAGAGCCGGCGACCGGAGGGTTCCCGACATGGTCAAGGCGATCTACCGGGATACAGATCCCCGGCTGCATGGTGCCGCCGGACTGTCGGTGCTTGCCCATCTCGAGGATCTGGTGGCCCGCGGTATGGTGTCGACGGACGCGGCTCCCGCCATCGACGGCATTTTCACGCCGGTCCGATAGGCCTATCCTCGCAGCAGGCATGGGATCGGCGGAAAGTCTACTCGGCCGAAGCCGCCCCGACCTGGCCGGCGACTTCCTGGTCCAACTCCGCCAGGAAATCAGTGATGCGCGCGGCATTGTCGCCAAGGTCGTAGCGGCCGTAACGCGAGGCCGACCGCATGTCGACGATCACCGTATCGCCATCATCCGTCACGCGGATCGCCACATCGGCGGGAAGGCCGAGCACGAGACTCTTGGCGACAGCGGTAATGGTCACGTCGCTTTGCCCGGCAAGGTCGGGATAGGGTTCGGAAAGATCCCAGCCGCGCCGGTCGAGCACGGTCTCGACGGCATTGACGATGGTCTCGAATGGCAGGTCATAGCTGCGCGCGGTGACCAGCGGATAGCTGTCGGTCTGCAGCCGCTGTTCGCCCGGCGTCGACGGCGAGAGCACGTTCATGTCCTTTGTCCGGTCGCTGACATCGAGCGCGGGCGGATCATCGAAATCGGTCGAGATGTCCCTGAGCGGCGGATAGATCGTCGCCCAATAGGCGGCAACGCCGTAGGGAACGAGCACCAGCAGGGCCAGCAAGGCGCCGACGGTCAGGTCACGGCCGCCACGATCACCAAATTTCCATAGTCTCGAAAAGGCGAAGGCGGCGAACAACAGCGCCAGCGCGGCGAGCAGCGCGACGATGCCCAGCACCCACAGGAACACCGGCGTTTCGACGAGATCGAAGCGGTGGCCGACAAAATTGGTCAGCAGAAGCACCGCTGAAAATGCGGCCGTGCGCCGCGACCAGCCGGCAGCCTTCGAGGTTCGCCGTTCGGGAATGCTAACCATTGTTCTCTGCGCTGCCCCAACCCGGACGGAGGTTTAGTGCCTTTTCGCGTCGGCTTGAAGCCGAAACAAGCAACATCCCCTCAATCCGTCGGCAGGCGGTAGTCCCTGAACTGCTGGCGCAAGGTGATCTTCTGGATCTTGCCGGTGGCGGTATGGGGTATCTCGCCGACGAAAGCGACATCGTCCGGCATCCACCACTTGGCCACCTTGCCGTTCATGAAGCCGAGAATGTCAGCCTTGCTCGGCTCCTTGCCCGGCTTGGCGACCACGACCAGCAAGGGCCGCTCGCCCCATTTCGAATGATGGACGCCGATTACCGCCGCCTCCGCCACGTCTGGATGGCCGACCGCCAGATTCTCGAGATCGATGGTCGAAATCCACTCGCCGCCGGACTTGATGACGTCCTTGGCTCGATCGGTGATCTGCATGTAGCCGCCGGCGTCGATGTGAGCGACGTCTCCGGTGTCGAACCAGCCCTCCTCATCGAACTGCTCGGCACCGGCGCCACCGTAGTAGGCGCGGGCAACGGCCGGTCCACGCACCTTCAGCCGACCAAAGGTCTTGCCATCCCAGGGTTGCGCATTGTTCTCGTCATCGGTCACCTTCATTTCGACGCCGAAGGGCGGGTAACCCTGTTTCTGCTTGACGTCGAGCCGGGCCTCCCTCTCCAGGGCCGCATATTCCGGCTTCAAGGTGCACAGAGTGCCGAGCGGCGACATCTCGGTCATGCCCCAGGCATGGGTGACCTGGACGTCGTAATTGTCCTCGAACTTCGTCATGATCGCACGCGGACAGGACGAGCCGCCGATGACGACCTTGTTCAGATAGGGCAGCTTCTTGCCGGTCTCCTCCAGATATTGCAGCAGCATCATCCAGACGGTCGGCACGGCGGCACTGAAGGTTACCTTCTCGGTTTCGAGCAATTCATAGATCGAGGCGCCGTCCATCCTGCAGCCGGGCATGACCAGCTTGGCGCCGATCATCGGTGCGCTCTGGCCAAGGCCCCAGGCGTTGGCATGGAACATCGGCACCACGGGCAGGATGGTGTCGCGTGACGACAGGCCCATCGCGTCGGGCATGGCGGCGATCATGGCGTGCAGCACGTTCGAACGATGGCTGTAGACGACGCCCTTGGGATCGCCTGTCGTGCCCGACGTGTAGCACATGCCGGCGGCGGTGCCTTCGTCGAAGGTCCTCCAGGCGAAATCGCCATCGACCTCGTCAAGCCAGTCCTCATAGGGGACGGCGTTGGGCAGGGTCGTTTGCGGCATGTGCTCCCTGTCGGTCAGCACAATCACCCTTTTCAGCGATTTGACGGCACCGGCGATCTTCTCGAGCAGCGGTATGAAGGTGAGGTCGACGAAGACGGCCTTGTCCTCGGCGTGGTTCATGATCCAGACGATCTGCTCGGGAAACAGGCGCGGGTTGAGTGTATGATAGATCGCGCCGACGCCCATGATGCCGTACCAGGCCTCGATATGGCGCGCCGTGTTCCAGGCCAGCGTGGCGATGCGGTCGCCCAACCCATAGCCGTCCCGCTCCAGCCTCTGGGCGACCTTGAGGGAACGACGATGGATGTCGGCATAAGTGGTGCGCACGATCGGTCCCTCGACCGAGCGCGACACGATCTCGCGCACTCCATGCTGCCGTTCGGCGTTGTCGATAAGCTTGTGGCACAGCAGCGGCCATTCCTGCATCAGCCCCAGCATCCCGTTCCTCCTCCCTCGCGCATTTTGCGTCGTAGCCTCGAACCATTGTGAAGCGAACCGGCGGATTGTCCAGTCACCCGCTTGCGCGGCGAACGAATTTCAGCGCCCGTGCCGCAACGGCAAGCGGTTGAATCTTGACATGTTTTGGACTTCCGTCTCCTGGCCACTCGTGCCACCGGGATGGCAGGAGGGTCAAAATCATCGCGGTGGCGGCAGTGCCTTATCCGGCGAAATGACTTGAAATCCGCCACAATCCGGCCATCGTCGGCGTTAAGTTTCGTTAACGGGCAAGGGGCGATTGGCGACTGAAAGAGGTTCGCATGGACGCGCAGCTCGACGACAAGGCCCTTGAGAGCACACTTGCGGAAAGCCTGGCCGATCTGGTGCCGGACGAGAAGACTGTTTCCGAAGACGAATTTGTTGAAGTTGTCGGCGGCGCGCTCGAAGCGGTCGGCGGTACGCTGCTGTTCAAGATGTGCGTCCAGAACGAAGGCGAAGGCCAGCACGTCGCGGCGGCATCAGTCGGCGATGGCGGCAACCGCCAGTTCCTGCTGCTCACCTTGCCAACCGTTGGTGGCTCGCTGAAAGTCGAAACCGTTTCGAGAAGCAGCAACCCGGTGGCGGGCATCGCAGCCGCCTATGCCGGATTGATGGACGCGTTCAAGACCGCCGCCTGAGCCGCGGCGGATACTCGAAAGCGCGAAGCGCCACGCCGCGGCGATTGGTGCGCCTGTTTTCGTGATGCAACTGGACCTTGCGCAACGGCTGTGCCCGCCACACCTTAGGGAGCCAGGCAAGGAGAACCAGCATGGACAAGATCGCCAACCCGGCACCCGGCTTCCAGCGCAATCCCGACAAGATCATCACCATCGAGCCCTATGTCGGCACCGTTACGGTGCGCGCCGGCGGTACGGTCATCGCGTCGTCCACGAAGGCCAAGGTGCTGACGGAGGCTCCCTACCCCGCCGCCTTCTACATTCCGTTCGCCGACATCGATTTCGGCAAGCTGAGCGCTACCGAACACTCGACCCATTGCCCCTACAAGGGCGATGCCAGCTATTGGAGCGTGCTGCCTGCCGGCGAAACCGGTCAGAATGCGATGTGGGCTTACGAGCGGCCCTTTGACGAAATGACCGAAATCCGCGACCACGGCGCGTTCTACGCCAGCAAGGTCAGCATCGAAGCCAAGCCGGGCTGAACGCTTCGAACTCGAGGGCATTGGGGTGCGTTGAGATTCAGTTCGAGTCGAAACAGGCCGGCCTCACCTGAATATCCACGCACCCTCAGTCGGTGGTGCCGTGATTGCCGGTACCGTCGGCATCGTCCAGGCGCACGAAGGTCATGCCTTTGTCCTTGAGTGCCAGCAGGCCTTGCACCACGCCCTCGCCGGCGGCATGGGTGGGCTGGTTGATATGGGCGATGATGACGTCGCCGTCCTTGGCGGCGGCGATGCGCTTGGCGGTCTCCTTGGCGCCCAGCAGCGAGCCGCCGTCGCCGTTGATCGAAAAGCCGGCGATCTTGAAACCGAGCTTGCGGATCATCGCGATCGCCGAGGGGCTGTATTCGGCGGTTGCGCCGCGGAACCATTTCGGCGCGGGCTCACCTGTCCTGGCAAGCGCCGCGGCCCCCGACTCGACCTCGGCCAGCACAGCATCCGGGCTGCCGGCGCTGCGTATGCCATAGATCTTCCGCGGCGTGTCGACCGCCGGAATATGGCGCCCGCCGTGATTTTCCAATTCGAAAAGGTCGCGATGCGCCCGCATGATCTCGACGGCCGCGGCGTTGCGCTTCAGCCAGATGCCGGTGACAAAAATGGTGGCAGGTATCTTGTTTTCCACCAGCGCCGAGAGAATGCGTGTGTCGGTCTGTCCACCGCAGGCGTCGAGCGTGAGCGCGACATGGCCCGCCCCGCTTGCCGCGGGCTTGATGTGCAGCGTGGGCTCGACGAGCGGCGCGGCTTGGGCGCTGGATAGCGCCGCCAGCGACATGGCGATCATGCAGAGATGTCTTTGCAGCAGCAGACGCATCGAACCGAATTCCCGACTGGAGCAGTTCACCGTTTCACGCAAACGGCAACCCGCCCTTTGTTTTGGAATATTTCCCATGGGGCGATTTCGAGCCGCTATCCCAAGACCCGCATGAAGGCGGAAATCAGGACGATTGGTAGCAGAAAAATGCCCGGCGCGGCAATTTGACCGCCCGGCTTGCGAACGATCCATCGGGCGACAGCAGTTCAGACAGCGCGCTCGCGCTTCATCTCGGTGCGCGCCAAGATCTCGCGCGCCGCCTCGACGACAGGCCTCACCTTCAAGCGCCAGACGCAGCATGCCTTGCGGGGGTCGGTCCGGCGGCACAAGCCCTTGGCCACGCAGTCGCACGGCATCGGTGGCCGAAGCGCGATGCTGGGCACGCCGAGAGGGCCCCAGCGCGACGGGTTCGTCAGACCGAACAGGCCGACAACGGGTATGCCCGCGGCCGCCGCCATATGCATCGGGCCGCTCTCGTTGCCGAGAAACAGCCGCGCCTGCTTCAGCACAGCCAGCAAGGTGTTCAGCGACAGCGTCCCGACAAGGTCGACGACCGGCGTCACCGTCCTGGCGATGATCCGCGCGGCTGTCCCCTGCTCCTCAGGCCCTCCGACCAACACGAAGCCCAATCCGGTGCCGGTTGCAATTTCGTCGATCGCCTCGGCAAAGCGTTCGGGCTGCCATTGCCGGCCCTTGAAACTTGCTCCCGCGTGCACCGCGACGAAGCCGTGTGGGTTGAGACCATGCTTGCCCAGAAGCGCCAAGGCTTTCAGGGTCTCGAACGGCAGAGGCTGAATGCTCGGCACCGTCACGCGCAGGTCGAGGCCGAGCGCTTCAATGGGCGAAAGATAGCGGTAGACAAAATGCTGGCCGCCAAATCCGAACGGCTTGGCAAACACATTGGCTGGTTGCCGCTCCAGCAGCTTCAGAGGCCGTTCGGGAGGATTGTAGCCGACACGGGTCTTGGCGTTGACGAACCCGCTGATGACGCGCGAGGTCTTTGAATCGGTCAGGTCGATCGTCAGATCAAAGCGGAAGTCGCGTAGGGCCCGCACCATGGCATAGAGCTCTTTTCCACGCTCCAGCGCGGTGCCGCGCATGCGGGATCGCCTGAACGTGACCACTTCCGAGGCGATACCATGCGCGACCACGAAGCTTTCGAAATGCGCTTCGCAGAGGAACACGATCCTGGCGCCGGGGAATTCGAGTTGCAGGTTCCTGGCGAGCGTCGAGGCGAGGACGATGTCGCCTATGAACTTCGTTTGAATGACCAGGATCGAGCGGAACGGCGCGGGTGATATCTGCAACATGTGATTCCCGGGACAATTGGCGGGCCGTCCGCAAATTGGGCAGGAACAATGTCGAGATTACGCAATGCCTTCAGCACGTTCGCGTGAGTTTTCATACAAAACCGTAAGCTTTGATCGGCTCATCCGCGCCCCGTCCTTGCTACCTGCACCGCTGCCTGCGCGGCCGCCAGCCTGGCGATCGGCACGCGATAGGGCGAGCACGACACATAGTCGAGACCGACCTCCTCGCAGAAACGGATCGACGAGGGATCGCCGCCATGTTCGCCGCAGATGCCGAGCTTGATCTCCGGCCGTGTCGCCCTGCCCTTTTGCGCGGCCATGCGCACCAGTTCGCCGACACCGTCGATGTCGAGCGAGACGAACGGATCCTGCTCGATGATGCCCTTCTGGCGATAAGTCTCCAGGAACGAGGCCGCATCGTCGCGCGAGATGCCGAAGGTGGTCTGGGTAAGGTCGTTGGTGCCGAAGGAAAAGAACTCGGCCGACTCGGCGATCACATGGGCACGGATCGCCGCACGCGGCAGTTCGATCATGGTTCCAGTCAGATAGTCGATCTTGACGCCGGTCTCGTCCATGACGCTCTTGGCGACCGCATCGATGCGCGCCTTCACATAGTCGAGTTCCTTCACCAGGCCGACCAGCGGCACCATGATCTCGGGCACAACCAGCGCGCCCGCCTTCTTGCCGGCCTCGACGGCGGCCTCGAAAATGGCGCGGGCCTGCATCTCCGCGATTTCCGGATAGGAGACGGCCAGCCGGCAGCCGCGATGGCCAAGCATGGGGTTGAATTCGTGCAGGGCCTCGGTGCGCTGCCTGAGCTTGTCGGCCGATATATTCATGACGGCGGCGACCTCGGCGATTTCGGCCTCGGTCTTGGGCAGGAATTCATGCAGCGGCGGATCGAGCAGGCGGATCGTCACTGGCAGGCCCGCCATGATCTCGAAAAGTTCCAGGAAATCCGAGCGCTGCATGGGCAGAAGCTTGGCCAGGGCGGCGCGCCGGTCCTTCTCGGTGTCGGCCAGGATCATCTCGCGCATGGCGACGATGCGGTCGCCGTCGAAGAACATGTGTTCCGTACGGCAAAGCCCGATGCCTTCGGCGCCGAAAGAGCGCGCCATGCGGGCATCGAGCGGCGTTTCGGCGTTGGTGCGCACCTTCATGCGGCGCACGGCGTCCGCCCATTCCATGATGGCGGCGAAATCGCCCGACAGTTCCGGCTGCAGCATGGCAACCGCGCCCTTCAGCACCTGACCATTGCCGCCATCGATTGTGATGATGTCGCCTTTGCGGAAGGTCTGCCCCATCGAGATCAGCGTGCCCGCCTTGTAGTCGACGCGCAGCGAGCCGGCGCCCGACACGCAAGGCTTGCCCATGCCGCGCGCGACAACGGCGGCATGGCTGGTCATGCCGCCGCGCGTGGTCAGGATGCCTTCCGCCGCATGCATGCCGTGGATGTCCTCGGGGCTGGTCTCGATGCGCACCAGGATCGCCTTGCGGCCTTGCGTCTTCAGATCCTCGGCATCGCCGGAGGAAAAGACGATCTCGCCGGTGGCGGCACCCGGCGAGGCAGGCAGACCGACGCCGATGACGTCACGCGCGGCTTTCGGATCGATGGTCGGATGCAGCAACTGGTCGAGCGAGCCCGGATCGATGCGGGCGACAGCCTCCTCCTTCGAGATAAGGCCATCCCTGGCCATCTCGACCGCGATCTTCAGCGCCGCCTTCGCGGTGCGCTTGCCGGAGCGGGTCTGCAGCATCCACAATTTGCCGCGCTCGATGGTGAATTCGAGATCCTGCATGTCGCGGTAATGCTTTTCCAGGCTGTCGGAGATGGTGACGAAGGACTGGAAGGCGTCGGGCATCAGCTTCTGCAGCGACGGCTTGTCGGAGCCGGCGGCAATGCGAGCCGCCTCGGTGATGTTCTGCGGCGTGCGGATACCGGCGACGACATCCTCGCCCTGCGCGTTCACCAGGAACTCGCCATAGAGCTGCTTTTCGCCGGTCGACGGATTGCGGGTGAAGGCGACGCCGGTGGCCGAGGTCTCGCCCATATTGCCGAACACCATGGCTTGCACGTTGACCGCCGTGCCCCAGCTTTCGGGGATGTCATGCAGACGCCGGTAGGTGATGGCGCGGTTGTTCATCCAGCTCGAGAACACGGCGCCGATGGCACCCCAGAGCTGTTCTTGCGGATCCTGCGGGAACGGCCTGCCGAGCTCTTCCTCGACCTTGGCCTTGTAGAGCGCGATCACGCCTTGCCATTCGATGGCGGTCAGCTCGGTGTCGAGTTCATGGCCGAGGCTGGCCTTCTGGTCTTCCAGGATCTCCTCGAACACCTCGTGATCGAGGCCCATGACGACATCGGAATACATCTGGATGAAGCGGCGGTAGCTGTCATAGGCAAAGCGCGCATCACCGGAATCCGTCGCCAACGCCTCGACGGTTTCGTCGTTGAGGCCGAGATTGAGCACCGTGTCCATCATGCCCGGCATCGACGCGCGAGCCCCGGAACGTACAGACACGAGCAGAAGCTTCGACGGATCGCCGAACTGGCGGCCGGTCAGCCGGCCAATGTGATCGAGCGCGATCGCGACATCGGCTTCCAACCCCGCCGGATAGGCGCGGCCATTGGCGTAAAAGGCATTGCAGACCTCGGTGGTGATGGTGAAGCCCGGCGGCACCGGCAGACCCAGGCTGCACATCTCGGCAAGGTTGGCACCCTTGCCGCCCAGCAGATTCTTGTCGCCGGCACGGCCTTCCGCCGCACCATCGCCAAAGGTGAAAACCCATTTGGTCATGCTTTGCTCTCCGGTTGCAGGAGATTGGAAAGATTGGCGAAACGGAAAGTTCCGCCCTGGTCCGACTTTGGAGCGATATGATGCTGCAGTGCGAAAGGCAAGCACCGGAAAAGCCGTTCCGCCGCTACAATCGATTAAGAAAAAGCCCGGCCCGGACATGCGGCAAAAAGACTTGCCACCTCACGGCTCGACCGCTAGAACATAAAGGGAACAAATAGGTGCCCCATGAAACTGACTGGAAAACTCGACTATCTGGAAATGCCGGCGACGGGCGGCACGCTGGATCGGCTGAAGGCTTTCTACAGTTCCGCCTTTGCCTGGTCGTTCACCGACTATGGCCCCACCTATTCGGCCTTCGCGGAGGGCCTGGATGGCGGTTTCCAGGCCGATGCGGCGGAAGCACCGGCCAAGCCGCTGCCCGTGCTCTACAGCGACGACCTCGAGGAAACGCTTGGCGCCGTCGAAAGCGCCGGCGGCACGATCGTCAAGCCGATCTTCGCATTTCCCGGCGGCCGGCGCTTCCATTTCGTCGATCCGGCCGGCAATGAGCTCGCAGTGTGGTCCCAATAGCCTGTTCAAGGACCGTCCGGCGGCAACGCCCCGCGGGCCAGCCGAGTGTTCTCGCGGTCGCTCATAAGCATTGTGCTTTTCGGCTGCTCTGCTAATAACGCGCCGCACAAGCGACTCTGACGGCTATTGGGGCGTCGCCAAGTGGTAAGGCATCGGTTTTTGGTACCGACATTCCCAGGTTCGAATCCTGGCGCCCCAGCCATATCTATTTTTCCTGATTTTTCAATCACCTAGCGAATATTGGTGAATGCCAAGCGTTACAGCCAGCGGATGATCCACACAGGTCATTTAGGCTGTAGATACATGGCTAGATTGACGCCGCGTGTCTAGCTGGACGCCTTGACGGTGAATCCACCCTATGATTCCTTCCCGCTGGGGAACATCATTGGGGGCAATCCTTTACAAGACTAGCTATCGTTGCGGCAGCGCTCAAGCTCGCCGGCTGCACCACTTCGGCCGAACAAATCGACAGGCAGATAGCCGGACAGCAACCGCCATCGGCAGCGCTTCGGCAAAAGATCGTGGACACGACCAGCGCCAGCAATACCGCGGGTTCCCGCATCAGCCGCATATGGCGTGCTGGATGCGGCGGCATCCGAGCCAGACGCCGCGGGATTCACGCCCGCCTTAGCCGACGGCATTTTTCCGATATTCGGGAAAGTCGATGCCAGAATCCACGACTTATCGTCCGCAATCCCTTTGTTACGATCGCCACGGATCACCAGACAGGGGTTGTCAAAGACATGTTGACGGACAAGCAGGCACGCGAGGCGGTGGAGCAGTACCGCGAGGAAGGATATGCGATCGTTCGACAGTTCGTCGACGGCGACGAGATGATCCGGCTGAAGAAGGAAACGGATGATGTCTACGCCGAAGGGCTCAAGCATCACGCCACCTACAGGCATGGCAATCTCAGCTTCCAGATTCTGCCCGAGTCGGATTTCGGCCAGCGTTACGTGCTGCAGGCCTACTGGTTCTCCTGGATCAATTCCTATTTCGAGCAATTCCGGCGCAGCCCGGACTATCTGAAACTGCTCGAGGGCCTGATTGGCCGCGACATCAGGCAAATCGCCCAGCAACTGCACTGGAAGCCGCCAGGCGCCAATGTCACGGGCTACCGCTTCCATCAGGACCTGCGCTTCCGCAACCAGGCCGCCTTCGACAATGTCGCCGATGCGACCGTCACCACCGGCCTCGCCGTCGACCGCGCGACGCTCGACAATGGCTGCCTCCAGGTCGTACCCGGCAGCCACAAGCTCGGCTATCTCGGCCTCTCGGACGAGGGGACCGGCGAGCTGATGAAGGGCCTGACCGCCGAGGAGGAGTTGCGCAAGGTCGGCATCGATCCGGCGACCATCGTTCCGCTGGTGCTGGAGCCGGGCGACCTTGCCATGTGGGGGCTGCTTACCGTGCATGGCTCCTCGCCGAACAAATCGCAGCACGACCGCGCCTTCGCCCTGTCGAGCTATGTGCGGGCGGATTCGACGCAGCGCGGCGAATGGGCGTTCCGGGATGGCGTCTCCGTGCCGCTCGGCAAGACGCCGACGCTGTGCAAATACGAAAAACTCTTCGAGGAGCCGGGACCGATGTACGACACCACCGCCTGGTGGAAATGACATTGCCGCGTCGGGCGACGGGGGCAGAGGGGGCCTGGCGTTCGCGCCGGGCCCCTGACTGCGTTCAACAGCGACCTCGCAACGTCTCAGGCGGTGAAATCCGCCGACAGTTCGCGCATCAGGAAATCGACGAAGGCGCGCACCTTGGCGGCGATATAGGTGCGGTGCGGATAGAGCGCATAGATCGGGCTGGAGCCCGGGCGAAACTCGTCAAGCTGCACCTCCAGACGGCCGTCCCGGATCGCGGCATCGACCAGGAGGCTCGGCAGGTTGCCGATGCCGAAGCCGGCGACGGTCATCTGATAGGCGGCCTCCACGCTGTTGGTCGAGATGCGCCCGCCGATGGCGGCGTCGAACGGCCCGTCGGGGCCTATGAACGGCCATGTGCCCAGCCGCTTGGCGAAGTTGCTCAACACGCAGGAATGGCTTGCCAGTTGGTCCGGATGGGTCGGCCGGCCATTTCTGTTCCAGTAGTCCGGCGTGGCGCAGACATAGTTGCGAACCTCGCCAAGGCGCCTCGCGATCAGGGCGGAATCGGCCTGCCCGCCGAAACGGATGGCGACATCGTAGCCCTCCTCGACAATGCCGACGACGTAGCGCGCGGTCAGGTCGAACTCGATGCTGGTGAGAGGGTTTTCCTCGAGGAATTTCGGCACCAGCTTGGTGATGCGCGTGTGGCCAAGGACATTGGAGCAGGAAACCCGGATCAGCCCACGCGTCTCCTTGTGCAGGCCGCGCGTCGAATCCTGCAATTCCGAGATGTCGTCCAGCAGGCTGTGGGCCCGCGGAGCATAGTCACGTCCGGCCTCGGTGAGGCTGAGGCGCCTTGTGGTGCGGTTGATGAGACGCACGCCAAGGTCCTCTTCCAGATCCTTGATCATGCGGCTGACCGCCGTGGTCGACATATTGAGATCGCGCGCCGCCGCCGAGAGGCTGCCCAGCAGGCAGACCCGGTCGAACACCCGCATCGCCGTCAGAAGATTCATCCTGGCTTCCCCTCGCCGCCGCGTCTGTTCCACCCTTCGCGTCTTCCGACAGAAGACAGCGCCCGGCGATCGTGCGGTAAGGGCATTCCACCGAATTTGGACGTAAAATCAACAATGGGAGAAACGATATGACATCCAAGCCTCTTCATCCAGCGATCGACGCCTTTGCACGGGGGGCAAAAAATGGCGCGCTCAGCCGCCGCGAATTCCTGGCGCTGGCCAGCGCCTTTGGCGCAAGCACGGCGGTCGCCTACGGCCTCATTGGCCAGCCGGTTCCGGCTCTGGCTGAAGAAGCGGCCCAGCCCAGGAAGGGCGGTGTCGTACGCGTCGCCATGCAGGTGATGGAACTCGAGGACCCGCGCAGTTTCAAGGTTTCGCAGATGGGCAACATCGCCATGCAATTTCTCGAACCGCTGGTGCGCTGGAAGCCGGATTTCACCTTCGAGCCGGTCCTGCTGCAGAGCTGGGAAATCAATGCGGACGCCACGGAGTATGTGCTCAAGGTCCGCCCAGGCGTGAAATGGTCGAACGGCGACGATTTCACCGCCACCGACGTTGCCTTCAACATCACGCGCTGGTGCGAGAAGGGTGCCGCCGGCAATTCCATGGCCGGGCGCATGAGTTCGCTGATCGATCCCGATACCAAGGTGGCACGGGCCGGCGCGATCACGATCCGCGACGACCACACCGTGGCGCTGAAACTGTCGCAACCCGACATCACCATCATCCCGGCGATGACGGATTACCCGGCATTGATCGTCCATCGCAGCTTCAATCCGAAAGAGGCGCCCCTGTCGGCAAATCCCATTTCCACGGGCCCGTTCGAACTCAAGAAGCTCGATGTCGGGGTCGCCGCATCGGTGCGCAAGCGGCCGGAAGGCTCGTGGTGGGGCGGCGAGGTGTTCCTGGATGGCATCGATTGGATCGACTACGGCACCGACTCGGCCGCCACCGTCTCCGCTTTCGAATCGGGCGAGATCGATTTGAACGGCCAGACGCAGTCCTATGACGTCGCGATGCTCGACGGACTGGGCTTGAAGAAGAGCGAGATCGTCACCGCCGCCACCATCGTCTCGCGCTGCAACGTCAATGCCAAACCCTACGACGACAAGCGTGTGCGCAATGCCATTCAGCTTGCGGTCGACAATGAGGCGGTGCTGCAGCTGGGCGCCAACGGCATGGGCATGGTGGCGCAGAACGATCACGTCGGGCCGATGCACCCCGAGCATGCCGAACTGCCGCCGATCAAGCGCGACCCGGTCCGGGCCAAGGCGCTGCTGGAGGAAGCCGGTCAGCTCGATTTCGAGTTCGATCTGATCTCGGTCGAAGCCGACTACCGCAAGGAAAGCTCCGACGTCGTCGCCCAGCAGATGCGCGACGCCGGCTTCAAGGTGAAGCGCACAGTCATCCCGGAATCGGCATTCTGGAACGATTGGACCAAATATCCCTTCGCGACGACCAACTGGAATGCCCGCCCGCTCGGCATCCAGACTTATGCGCTTGCCTATCAGAGCGGCTCGGCATGGAACGAGACAGGGTTTGCCGATTCGGCGTTCGATGCCAAGGTTCACAAGGCCAATGCCATCGCCGATCCGGATCAGCGTCGCGCGGTGATGAAGGAATTGCAGCTGATGCTGCAGGAATCCGGCATTATCGTTCAGCCTTACTGGCGAAAGCTGTTCTGCCATATGAAACCTGCCTTGATGGGCTATCAGATGCATCAGGCCTATGAGCAGGATTTCACCAAGGCTTGGCTCGCCGCCTGATTACAAGGACAACACGGCGGCGCCTGCCGCGGCGCCGCCCTGCCATTTCTTTTTCGCTCACCGGGCATTTCGCCTCACGGCGACACTATCGAGGGCCGATGAGGAGCAGTTCTGGCTTCGCATCGGACACGTCGCGCAGATGCGTCCACACGTATCTTGCCTCGACAGATCCCCGAGAATCCGCGGCCGTGCCGCCAGATCCGCCGGACCATCACCCGTGCGAGAAATCCCGGTTTCCGCGTCTGCCATCGTCAAGAAGCTCCAGTTCACGAAGAGAGCTTATCTTTGCCGAAATGAAACGGAACCCGCTTTGGCGGGCACTGACCTTCCCAAAAAACGGGAAAATTGACCCTTCCATGCCAGCGAAACGTCGTTGCTTTTCCAACGATCCGATGCAATCGTGGCGCTCCGCGCCTGCCTGGTGCATCGGGCTCAGTCGGCAGGCTTCGACCTCAAGGGCGGTCGAAATCGCTGTTGGGGCACAATGACATCCTGTTCAGTCGTCTTACGGACTGCATTTGTCGTTACGTTCGTCGCGGTTCTTGTCCTCGCGCTGCTGCCGGTGTCCTGGCTTGAGGAATTCGGCATCGATATCGGTTTCAGCGATGACAAGCTCAACCATGCCGGCGCATTCGCCGTCCTGGCTGCCCTTGGCAGTCTGGGTTGGCCCAGGCGCAAGCTCTGGCTGGTGATTTTCCTGGCCACGGTCGGAGCTGCGATCGAAGTCCTTCAGGGGACGTCGGAGATAGACCGCGATTTCGATGTGTTCGACTGGGTTGCCGATTGCATCGGCATCGCCTGCGGGCTGGTGGTGGCGGGTTGTGCAACCTGGCTCACGCGCCATCGAGGCTGAGCGCCAATCGCACATTGTCCTGACGGCGGAGCGCCATCAGCCCGGATGTATCAGCTCGCCTCGCGCATCGCTTCAGCCGCCTGCAGATCGACCGATACGAGTTGGCTCACGCCCTGCTCGGCCATGGTGACACCGAACAGCCGGTCCATGCGGGCCATCGTGATCGGATTGTGCGTGATGATGACGAAGCGCGTCTCGGTGGTCTTGGCCATCTCGTCCATGAGATTGCAGAAGCGTTCGACATTGTGATCGTCGAGCGGCGCGTCGACTTCGTCGAGGACGCAGATCGGCGCCGGATTGGTCAGAAAGACGGCGAAGATCAGCGACATCGCCGTCAGCGCCTGCTCGCCGCCCGACAGCAGCGTCATGGTCTGTGGCTTCTTGCCCGGCGGGCGGGCAAGAATTTCGAGACCTGCCTCGAGCGGATCCTCGGATTCGATCAGCTGCAATTCCGCCGTGCCGCCA
Source organism: Mesorhizobium loti (assembly GCF_013170705.1). Taxonomy (NCBI): domain Bacteria; kingdom Pseudomonadati; phylum Pseudomonadota; class Alphaproteobacteria; order Hyphomicrobiales; family Phyllobacteriaceae; genus Mesorhizobium; species Mesorhizobium loti. The sequence continues at coordinate 5,656,161 of NZ_CP033334.1, forward strand.
CCGAACAGGTGCGAGAACAGGCGCTGGAAATGGCTGTTGACCACGTCGAAGGCGGCGAGAAGCCGCTCGCGGCCTTCGCGATTGAGGCTCTGGATCGCTTGCCTGAGCTTGCGGATCGCTTCGATGATGTCCTCGCGCTCGGAAACGATCGCCTCCAGCCGGTCGGAGAGCTCCTTCTGCTCTTCCTCGGCGCGCAGATTGACGGCGCCGAGCCGTTCGCGCTCGATCTTCAAGCGGTCGAGCTGACGTTCGATCTCGGCCATCTCGGGCATCGGAGCGTCGACTTCGAGGCCGGTATGGCGAATGACCAGATGCGGTGGCGTGTTCAGCGTCTCCTGGATGCGCGCCTCGACCTCAAGCCGGCGCTCGTCGGCCGCCGTCAGCCTTTCCTCGGTACGGGCACGGGTCTCGCGCGCCTCGGCCAGCGACTGGATGGCCGATGTGGCCAGCTTGTCCAGTTCGGCCTGCCTGTTCTCCGCTTCCTGCAGGCGATCGGCGGCCGCCTTGCGCAAGGTCTCGGCCTCGGCGAGCTGCGACAGCAGCGCGCGCCGCTTGGCGTCGATCTCGTCGGGAGCATCAGCCAGGCGTTCGCGCTCGGCCTCGGCCTCGGCCTTGCGGTCGCCGAGCGATGCAATCTGGGTCGAGGCGTTTTCGGCACGCACCAGCCAGTTGCTGCGTTCGGCGCCGATTGCATCGAGCCGGCGTGCGCGTGCCTCGGCCTCACGCCGCAATCCCTCGTGGACGGCACGCGCATCGGCAAGCGTGGCGCGGTCGCGCGAGACATTGGCCGAGGACTGTTCGAGCTGCAATTGCAGGTCGCCGAGATCAGGCGCGTCCTGCAGCAGCATTTCGGCCTCGACGAAGGCCGCCGAGGTTTCCTCATGGCTGTCGACGATGCGCGCGCGGGCCTCATCGAGTGCCGCGCGCCGGCTCGACAGCTCGCCGCCCGCCTTTTCGGCGTCGGCCAGCGCATTGCGGGCAGCGTCCAGGCGGTGCTGGGCGTCGCGTCCGGCCTGGCGCGTGTTGCGTTCAGCGTCGCTTGCCTGGCGAAGCGCCTGTTCGGCCTGTGCCAGAGCCTCCTCGGCCTGGCGCAGGACAAGCGTCGCCTGCACCGCTTCGGCATCGAGTTCGGCAAGCCGGTTTTTCTGCGCCAGCCGTTGTGCAGCGGCTGTCGGCGCATCGGCGCTGGCCGTGAGACCGTCCCAGCGCCAGAGCGCGCCTTCGCGGCTGACCAGCCTCTGGCCCGGCGCAAGCAGCGCCTGCAGCCGGCGGCCGTCAGCGGCCTCGACGATGCCGATCTGCGCCAGTCGGCGAGCCAATTGCGCGGGGGCACGAACCACGCTGGCCAGGCTCTTGATGCCGTCCGGCAAGGCCGCGTCGCCGGGCTGGATCTGGCTTTCGCCCCAATGCACCGGCGCGCTGCGGTCGAGCGGTACGTCGAGGTCTTCGCCAAGGGCCGCACCCAGCGCCGTCTCAAAGCCGCGCTCGACGCTGATCTGCTCCAGCACCGAAGGAAAGAGATCGCCGCTGGCGGCATTGAGTATCTTGGCCAGGGTACGCGCTTCGGTCTCGATGCCCGCCAGCTCTGCCCTGGCGTCCTGAAGCGGCGGCCGGGCAGCGCTTTCGGCGGCACGGGCATCGATGACCGACTGCTCAGCCTGCGCCACCGCTGCCTCGGATTCTTCGAGCAACGCCACGGCCTGTTCGACCAGCACCCGCTTCTCGGCCGGATCCGGCAGGCCAGCCACCTTGGAGAGGATGTCCGACAATTCGCGGTCAACCTCGGCGAGTTGGCGGGCGAAGCGGTCGCGGCGCTCGGCGGTTTCGCGCAGCGTCCGTTCGATCTGATGGCGCGAGGCGGCGGCCTCGGCCCGTTCGGCTGTCAGAGCTGCGAGCTTGGCTTCGCTCTGCGCAAGCGTCGACGCCGCCTGCTCGAATGCAGCGCGGGTGGTGGCTTCCCGTTCCGCGGCGCCGGCGTTCTCGGAATTCAGTACAGCCTCTTCGGTGCGCAGGCGTTCAAGAACATCGGCATTGTCGCGCACCATCCGCTCCTCGCGGGCGATATCGCCGTCAAGTTGCTGCAACCGACGCTCGATTTCGGCCTGGCGATTGCGGATGCGGCCGGCCTCCTCCTCGATCTGCGACTTGGCGATCGACAGGCGCTGGAAGGCGGCGGCGGCGGCGGCTTCCGCGTCCCGCAGGTCAGGCAAGCGATGAGCGCCGATCCCTTGTTCCCTGGCGGCGGCCATCTGCGCGGCGGCGCGGTCGCCAACCAGGGCGGTCGCGGCAGCCAGCGCCGAACGCGCTTCGCCTTCCTGTGTCTTGGCCAGCGTCCAGCGCAGATGCAGCAATGTCGCTTCGGCCTTGCGGATATCGGCCGACAGGTTCTTGAAGCGTGACGCCTGGCGCGCCTGCCGCTTGAGGCTCTCGATCTGGCTTTCCAGCTCGCCGACGACATCGTCCAGGCGTTCGAGGTTCTGTTCAGCCGCCTTCAGCCGCAGTTCCGCTTCGTGGCGACGGGTGTGCAGGCCGGAAATGCCGGCCGCCTCTTCCAGCAGCGCACGGCGCGCCTGCGGCTTGGCCTGGATCAACTCGCCGATACGGCCCTGCCCGACCATCGATGGCGAGCGCGCGCCGGTCGACTGGTCGGCGAACAGAAGCTGCACGTCCTTGGCGCGCGCTTCCTTGCCATTGATGCGATAGAGCGAGCCGGCCTCGCGCTCGATGCGGCGCGACACCTGCAATTCGTCGGCATCGTTGAACGCGGCGGGCGCCGAGCGGTCGGCATTGTCGAGAAAAAGCGTGACTTCGGCGGTATTGCGCGCGGGCCGCGTACCCGAGCCGGAAAAGATCACATCGTCCATGCCGGACGCGCGCATGTTCTTGTAGGAGCTTTCGCCCATCACCCAGCGCAGCGCCTCGACAAGGTTCGACTTGCCGCAGCCGTTCGGCCCGACAATACCCGTCAGGCCGCGTTCGATGACGAACTCGCCGGGCTCGACGAACGACTTGAAACCAAGGAGGCGAAGGCGCGAGAACTTCATTCACGCGCCCCATTGAGGCGAGCGCCGAAACGCTGCCGCTTCAGCGCTGACCTGATGTCAGAGCAGAGGGTCGATGATGGCCGACATTTCCTCAATCGACATCGCCCCTTTGTAGGTCTTACCGTTGATGAAGAAGGTCGGTGTCGAGTCGACCTTGAATTCATTGGCGCCGCGCTTCTGGACAGATCTCACATCGTCCAGAAGTTTCTGGTCCGTCAAGCAGGCCTCGAAGGACTCCTGTGTAAAACCGGCGAGCTTCGAGATTTGCAGCAGCGCATCCTTGGTGTTCGACACGCCAACCCAGTTCGCCTGCTGCCGGAACAGCACGTCCACCATCGGGAAATAGTTATCCTTGGCGCAGCGCGCCAGCATGAAACCGGCTTCCGCGCTCGGATCGAACGGGAATTCGCGCAGGATATAGCGCGCCTTGCCGGTGTCGATGTACTTGGTCTTCAGATCCGGGAAGGTGGTCTCGGCGAAATGCGCGCAGTGCGGGCAGGTCATCGATGCGTATTCGACGATGGTGACCTTGGCGTCATCCTTGCCGAGCTGCTTGTCGGGCAGCGCGCCCGGCTTCAGCAATTCGGCCATGTCGACGGTGCCCTGCGCTTCCGGCACCTGGACAGCCGCCGGTGTTGCCGGCTTTGCCGGTGCGGCCGGATCAGCAGGCTTCACATCCGCAGCCTTGGCCTCTTCGCCGGAGTCGCTGCAGGCGGCAAGCAGGGCAACCGCCGGGATTGCGGCCAGCGAAGACAGGACGTTTCTGCGAGACAGACTTTTGCCGAACGGAGGACGGTTCATACGAATCACCTGACAAGGGTTGGATTTTGCAATGCAAAGGCACGAAAAGGCGAGAGTTGGCGCGAATTAAGGCATCTCCATCTCCAATCCAATCGCGGAACCCGATAAAGGCGATCACGAATGCGAGATGTTGACGACAAATTCATGACTGTCTTCAAGGGGTTTTTGACTTCCTTTCACCCAGGATGGTGGCGCCAAGCCTTTCCAGCGAGGCGCGCAACCCTTCATCCTCGATCAGTTCGACCGTGCTGGACAATTTCGTCTTCTCCGCCGCCGTCAAGGGCCTGAAGCTGGGTTTAGGCCGTCCTTTGTCCGACGTCACCGGTTTTTGCACGATCCTGATGCGGCCTATTGCCGTAAAGCCGAGGAAGGCGTTGACCCGGTTGATGATCTCGCCGGTCTCATGTTGCAGATGAAGCGCCGCCATCCCCTCGCAGGCGATAACCAGTACCGCCGGCTCGAACGGATCGTCCTCGTGCAGGCGACGCGGCCACTGGATCTTCTCGGGCCGCGAGCGGCTGGCAAGGCGCGGTCCGGCAATCTCTTCCCAGGACTGGACGAGGCCGATCGAGATGCCTGCCCTTTTGCGCAGCACCGGATCGAGGATCTCGGTGGCGAGATCGCTCACCGGAACAGGATTGCCGAAGCGCCTTTTCCCTGCCATGTGCGTTCTCCAGCCACGACCTCACCCGATATCCGCAAGGCCAACACAAGATCAATGGCACCAGCAGACCAGACCCGCAAGGCCCAGACCCACGAGGCAATGACAGGCGATGCCGCCTCGCGGCTGCTTGCCTGGTACGACGTACACCACCGCGAACTGCCGTGGCGCGTGACGCCGCGTGAGCATGCACGCGGCGTGCGGCCGGATCCCTACCGCATCTGGCTGTCCGAAGTCATGCTGCAGCAGACCACCGTCGAGGCGGTGAAATCCTACTTCCGTGCTTTTGTCGAGAAATGGCCGGATGTCGAGGCACTGGCCTCGGCACCAACCGAGGACGTCATGAAGGCCTGGGCGGGGCTCGGCTACTATTCCCGCGCGCGCAACCTCAAGGCTTGCGCTGATCTGGTGGCGGCGCGTGGCGGCCGCTTTCCCGACACCGAGGCTGCCTTGAGAGACCTGCCTGGCATCGGCGCCTACACCTCGGCCGCCATCACGGCGATCGCTTTCGACCGTCCCGCTGCGGTTGTCGACGGCAATGTCGAACGCGTTATCTCGAGGTTGTTTTCGATCACGACGCCTCTCAGCGAAGCCAAGGCAGAGATACGCGCCCATGTCGAGCGCCTGCTGCCGCCGACAAGGCCGGGCGATTTCGCCCAGGCGATGATGGACCTTGGCGCCACGATCTGCACGCCGCGCCGGCCGCGCTGCATGCTGTGTCCGCTGCGCGAGGATTGCAGCGCCGTCGTTTCAGGCGATCCCGAAAACTTCCCGGTGCGGCTGCCGAAAGCCGACAAGCCGCTGCGGCGCGGCGCTGCTTTCGTGGCCGTGCGAGAGGACGGTGCCCTTCTTCTGCGCAAACGGCCCGAGAAAGGTTTGCTGGGCGGCATGACGGAGGTGCCGACCACGGCCTGGACGGCGCGGGTGGATGGGGACACCACAGCGGCGGCGGCGCCCTTTTCCGGCGACTGGCGGCGCGCCGGGACAATCACGCATGTCTTCACCCATTTCGCCCTCGAGCTCGACGTCTTTCGCGCCAACATAAAAGATGATGCGCCGGCAGGATGTTTCTGGTCACCTGCCCATGAGATTGCCGGAGAGGCGCTGCCCACTGTCATGAAAAAGGCAATCGAGGCTGCGATACCCGGTGCGACGAAAAAGCCGTCACCGCTCAAAGCAAAGAGGCCCCATGACTGAAATCCGCCACATCGTTTTCGACATCGGCCGTGTGCTGATCCACTACGATCCAAACATCCCGTTCAGTCGCCTCATTCCCGATGCCGAAGAGAGACAGTGGTTCTTCGACAATGTCTGCACGCATGACTGGAACATCGAGCAGGATCGCGGACGAACCTGGGAAGAGGCCGAGGCGCTGCTGATCGCTGAGCACCCGGATCATTCGGAAAACATCCGCAATTTCCGCCGCCATTGGCACGAAATGGTGCCGCATGCCTATGACGACAGCGTCGCCATCATGCTCAGCCTGATCGAGCGCGGCCATGATGTGACCATGCTGACCAACTTCGCCTCCGACACTTTGGCCGAAGCCCGCAAACGCTTCGATTTTCTTGAGCGCCCGCGTGGGGTGACCATCTCCGGCGAGATCGGCAAGATCAAGCCGGATCGCGACATTTACGACCATCACGTGGCTGCGTTCGGCCTCGAACCATCGGCTACGCTGTTCATCGACGACAGCCAGAAGAATGTCGACGGCGCCCGGGCGGCGGGCTGGCAATCGGTGCTGTTCACCGATGCCAGGACGCTTAAAGCGGATCTTGAACGCTTCGGGATCAAGGCGTGATCTGAATCGCTTGCGGCGATCCGCTCGGATCTTGAATCAACGTGAAAGCGGCAATCGGCAGGGGTCAACCCCCTGCCCGCTCCATGCCGAGGCGGGCAATGCGGCGCAGTTCGTCGATCGGGGTGAGCCCACCGCTGCGCTCATAGTGCCAGAACGTCCAGCCGTTGCAGGCATCCAGCCCCTGCACTTCGGCGCCGATCTTGTGGATCGAGCCGGCGCTGTCGCCGATCGCCACCGTACCGTCGGCACGCACCTTGGCCGCCCAGCGCTTCTTGGCGTCATAGAGCGTGGCGCCCGGCATCACCAGCCCGGTGTCGATCAGGCTGACGAAGGCAACGCGCGGCTCGGCGCGCTTGCCGGTCAGGACAGTCAAATCGGCATCCTGCAGCGGCCGCACCGCATCGATGCGCTCATTGGCGGCGTCGATATAGGCCTGCTCGCGCTCGATGCCGACGAAATGGCGGCCGAGGCGCTTGGCCACGGCGCCTGTCGTGCCGGAGCCGAAGAAAGGATCGAGCACGATGTCGCCCGGCTTGGTCGAGGCCATCATGATGCGGGCCAGCAGCGCTTCAGGCTTCTGTGTCGGGTGCAGCTTGTCGCCATTGTCGTTCTTCAGCCGCTCGCCGCCGGTGCAGATCGGGAACAGCCAGTCGGAGCGCATCTGGACATCGTCATTGGACGCCTTCAACGCTTCATAGTTGAAAGTGTAGCCCTTGCCTTTCTGGTCGCGCGAGGCCCAGATCATCGTCTCATGGGCGTTCTGGAAGCGGCGACCGCGGAAATTCGGCATCGGATTGGTCTTGCGCCAGACCACGTCGTTGAGGATCCAGAAGCCCAGATCCTGCATCTTGGCGCCGACCCGGAAGATGTTGTGGTAGGAGCCAATGACCCAGATCGTGCCGTTGGGCTTCAGCACTCGCCGCGCCGCCAGCAACCAGGCACGGGTGAAAGCGTCGTAGGCTTCAAAACTCTCGAACTGATCCCAGTCGTCGTCGACCGCGTTGACCTTGGACTGATCGGGGCGATGCAGATCGCCGTCGAGCTGCAGATTGTAGGGCGGATCGGCGAAGATGACGTCGACCGATTTTTCCGGCAAGCGGTCGAGGGCCGCGACGCAGTCGCCTTTCAGGATCGTGTCCAGCCATTCGGATTGCTGGGGGGCAAGGGAAAGCTCGTCGAGAAGACGCACGGCAGACATTTTTACACCCGAGGCACGCGTTACTGTTTACTCCCCGTTATGGTTACCGATCAGCGTAAATATTCGGTGAAGGCCGGCGCGATCATCCGTCAGGTTTGCGAAGACCGGGCCATTGGTGTATGCCGCGCCGCTTGAGCCGAGAGGCCATTCCTCCACCCTCCTTATTCCGGATCACCATGCCCCAGCCAGACCTTGTCATTTTCGATTGCGACGGCGTGCTCGTCGATTCCGAAATCATCGCCGCGCGGGTCGAGGCGGAGTTGATAACCCTGGCCGGATACGAAATCTCGGCCGAGGAGATCGCGGAGACCTATGCGGGCCTCACGTTCAAGGACATCCTGATGCGGATCGAGGAGAAGTCCAAGATCCCGTTCCAGGCGTCACTGATCGATCGCGCCGAGGATCTGGTCGACCGCAAACTGCGAAGCGACGTCCGCGCCATCGAGGGCGTGCGCGAGGCGGTGGCCTCGGTCACGACACAGCGCTGCATCTGCTCCAACTCACGTTCGGCGCGGATCGAATTCATGCTGGAGAAGTTGCATCTGCTGCCGTTTTTCGCCGGCCGTATCTTCTCGGCGCTGGAGATCCCGAGCAAAAAGACCAAGCCCGCCCCGGACGTGTTCCTGTTCGCGGCGGAAAAACTAGGCGCGGACCCGGCGAACACCTTCGTCATCGAGGATTCCGTGCACGGCGTCACCGGCGCCAGGACAGCCGGCATGCGCGTGATCGGCTTCACCGGCGCCAGCCACAGCTATCCCGGCCATGCCGACGCGCTGACAGAGGCCGGCGCCGAGACGGTGATCCGCCGCTGGGCCGAGTTGAAAAGCGTTATCGCGGCACTATCGGAATGGTCGGCTGACGCCTGAGACGCGGGCGCCCGGGCGGACGCACGCTGTGTCCATGGCCGCTCAGTTCGTCGCCGCGGCCTTCTTCCTGTGGGTCTTCTTCGGCTTGTCGGTCGTCCCCTTCGGCGCGGTTTCGTCATAGCCGGCATAGGCCTGATAGTCCTGCGCCGTCGGCGCCGGCACGACGACATTGGAATCGGTGAAGACGAACTGGGTTGCGACCGAGGGATCGGTGACCTGGACCTGATACTGGTGGATCTGCGAGTAGAGCACCTCGGTGCCGTGCATCACCGCGGTGCGGATCGGCATGGTGATGGTGCCGGGCGAGAACTTGGGTCCCGGCACGATCTTGCCGGCGACCGCTATCTTCATGGTCATCTGTCCGTCGGCACGGCCACAATCACGGGTCACGTCGGCAATCGACGCCTGGTAAATGATCCTCGCCGAATCGTCGGGCGGAGTGGCGGCTGCGGCGTCGGCAGCAGCCTGAGCAGCGGCATCAGCCGCGGCGTCGCCTGTTTTCTTGACTTTGGGCTTGGCCTTCTTGACCTCGTTGGCATAGGTGTTGAAGAAGGCCGTACCGTCGCGCACCGTCACCCTCGGGCAATAGGCGTTCAACTGGCTGGCCAGGACCTTGGGATCCTGCGGCGGCGGTGGCGCTGCCGGGTCCTTCTTCTTGCCGAAGCCGAGGTCAAGGATGCCATTGTCGCCCGATTGGCAGCCGGCGGCGGCGAGCATAAAGCCGGTGAGCGCAAGACCCGCCAAAAAGCGGCCACGTGATGTACGAAACGCCATGAAACTGCACTTCCCTCTCGTAAAGCTGGTGACGTATATCAACGGCGCGGCAAAAATGCGACTGGAGCCGGCACAGAAATTAACCACCTTGTGGTGAACGGAAGAGCCGAGCAGCAACGGGACTGGGACATGCAATATGTGAGTACGCGCGGCGAAGCGCCCGCGCTTGGATTTTCCGATGCCGTGCTGGCCGGCCTGGCCCGTGATGGCGGACTCTACGTGCCACGCGAGTGGCCGCACTTCTCGGCAGCCGACATCCGTGCCATGCGAGGCCTTGCCTATCCCGACCTTGCCATACGCGTGCTGGCGCCGTTCCTCGGCGGCGAGATCGCGGCTCCGGTCTTCGAACGCCTGGTCCGTGAAGCCTATGCCACCTTCCGCCACGAAGCGGTCTGCCCGCTGGTCCAGACCGGCCCCAACACGTTTGTCCTCGAACTCTTCCATGGACCGACGCTGGCGTTCAAGGACGTGGCAATGCAGCTGCTCGCCCGGCTGATGGACCATGTGCTTGCCGAACGCGACCAGCATGCCACCATCGTCGGCGCCACTTCAGGCGACACCGGCGGCGCGGCCATCGACGCCTTTGCCGGGCGCAGCCGGACCGACATCTTCATCCTTTTCCCGCATGGCCGCGTTTCGCCGGTGCAGCAGCGGCAGATGACGACCTCGAAGGCTGAAAACGTCCATGCGCTGGCGATCGAAGGCAATTTCGACGACTGCCAGGGCCTGCTCAAGGACATGTTCAACGACCACGCTTTCCGTGACCGGGTGGCGTTGTCGGGGGTCAACTCGATCAACTGGGCGCGCATCATGGCCCAGATCGTCTACTATTTCTCCTCGGCCCTGTCGCTCGGCGCACCGGACAGGCCGGTGTCGTTCACGGTGCCGACCGGCAATTTCGGCGATATCTTTGCCGGCTACGCTGCCAAGAAGATGGGCCTGCCGATCGAACGGCTGGTCATCGCCACCAACGACAACGACATATTGGCCCGCACCTTCGCCACCGGCGAATACCGCACCAAGGGCGTCTTCGCCACCACCTCGCCATCGATGGATATCCAGGTGTCGTCGAATTTCGAACGCCTGCTGTTCGAGGCCTCGAACCGTGACGCGGCGACCGTGCGGCGCTACATGGATGGCCTGAAGCAGTCCGGCGCCTTCACCATTGAAACCCGCGAAATCAATGGGATGCGGTCCGAATTCGACGCCGGCCGCGCCACCATGGACGAGGTCGCCGCCACCATCCGCTCGACGCTCGCGGCCAGCAATTATCTTCTGGATCCGCATACCGCCGCAGCCGTGCATGTCGCGGCCGGCAAAACATCAGGCGCCGTGCCCATGGTGGTACTGGGCACCGCCCATCCGGCGAAATTTCCGGCCGCCGTCGAAGCCGCCAGCGGCGTCTCGCCCGCCCTGCCCGCATGGCTAGGGGGATTGATGACATTTGAGGAAAAATACACGGTACTTCCATCCGACCTGAAAATGGTGGAAGATTACGTCAGCCGCCGCGCGCGGGCGGCGCGTTAGGGAGTACGAGCCATATGGGTGTTGAGGTAAGCCGTCTGTCGAACGGCCTGACAGTCGCCACCGAAACCCTTCCAAGTATCGAATCGGTTGCCTTGGGTGCCTGGGTCAAGTCCGGCGCCCGCAATGAACGTGACGAAGAGCATGGCATGGCCCATCTGCTCGAGCATATGGCGTTCAAGGGCACAAAGCGGCGAAGCGCTTTCGAAATCGCCTCGGAAATCGAGGATGTCGGCGGCGAGATCAACGCCGCCACCAGCGTCGAGACCACGTCCTATTACGCCAGGGTGCTGTCCGACGACGTGCCGCTGGCGGTCGACATCCTTGCGGACATACTGCAGGAGTCCGAATTCGACCCGCAGGAACTCGAACGCGAGCAGCATGTGATCCTGCAGGAGATCGGTGCAGCGCACGACACACCCGATGATATCGTCTTCGACCGTTTCACCGAGACGGCCTTTCGCCACCAGACAATCGGCCGCTCCATTCTGGGCACGCCGGAAACCGTCAAATCCTTCACTTCCAAGCAGTTGCACGACTTCATCGAACGCCAATACGGCGCCGAGCGGATGGTGATCGTGGCCGCAGGCGACATCAAGCACGACAATTTCGTGCGCGAGGTCGAGAAGCAGCTCGGCGGCTTTCGCAGCAAGGCCGACAGCACCATTCCGCAATATGCGCAGTATGTCGGTGGCGATTTCCGCGAGGACCGCGACCTGATGGATGCGCAGATCGTGCTGGGCTTCGAGGGCCGCGCCTACCATGTGCGCGACTTCTACGCCTCGCAGGTGCTGTCGATGATCCTCGGCGGCGGCATGTCGTCGCGGCTGTTCCAGGAAGTCCGTGAGAAACGTGGCCTGTGCTATTCGGTCTATGCTTTCCACTGGGGCTTTTCCGACACCGGCATATTCGGCGTCCACGCCGCGACCGGCCAGAGCGACATTGCCGAACTGGTACCTGTCATCATCGACGAACTGCAGAAGGCCGGAGAGAGCATCCTGCAGGAAGAACTCGACCGGGCGCGCGCCCAGTATCGCGCCGGGCTGATCATGTCGGCCGAAAGCCCGGCCAGCCGGGCCTCGCAGATCGCGCGGCAACTGCTCTTGTTCGGCAGGCCGATCGCCAAGGAGGAATTGATGGAGCGCCTCTCGGCGCTGACCGTGGAGCGGCTGACCGACCTGTCGTCGCGGATGTTCTCGACCAAGCCGACGCTTACCGCTGTCGGGCCCGTGGGTACGCTGGCGCCATATGAGGCGATTCTCGATTCGCTTCCGGGCACGCAGACCACGGCCCGCAGGCTCGCCGTCTAAGTCCCCAAAGCGTCGTGTTCGCGCTCCCTTTCTTTCGCCGTGACCTGCCGGCGCTAAAGGGCAACCTCGTTACGCTGCGCGTTCCATTCACCAATGACTACCGTGAATGGTCGACGTTGCGCGGCGAAAGCCGGGCATTCCTGGAGCCGTGGGAGCCGCGCTGGACGCCCGACGAACTCGACCGCACGGCATGGCGCCTGCGCATCTCCCGCTACCGCGAGGACTATGCGCAAGGCACCGCGATCGCCTTCTTCATCTTCGAGAAGTCGAGCGGCAAGCTGGCTGGCGGAATCACGCTCGGCAACATACGCCACGGTGTCTCGCAAAGCGGCCATGTCGGCTACTGGATCGGCGAGCGCTTCGGCGGCCGCGGGCTGATGACCGACGCGGTCAAGGTCGTGGCCCGCTTTGCCTTCGATACGCTGAGGTTGCACCGGATCGAAGCGGCCTGTATTCCCGACAATATCCGGTCGGTCCGCGTGCTTGAAAAAGCCGGATTCCGGCGCGAAGGACTCTTAAGATCCTATCTCAGGATCAACGGCATCTGGCAGGACCACTACCTCTACGCCCGGATCGCGGACGATCCGCCGAGCGCTGGAACGAAGGACTGATTTTTGACGAATTTCCTGCGCAACGGGCCGCTGTTCGCCTTTGTCCTCGCGGCAATCCTGACGCTGTGCGCGGCATCGTCGGCCTTTGCCGTCGAACCGATCAAGATCGCCCGCGACGACGTCGCGCTCGACCTGTCGCGCGCCTTCGAGATCTACCGCAACCAGGGTGAGAACTTCCAGGTGTCGACGGCGCCCGGGCCAGACGGCATCGTGCGGCGCATCGAGGTCGAGGCCAATGACGCGCGCTCGACCGGTGACTGGGCGGTGTTCGCGCTGGCCAACACCACCGACCAGCAGCTCGACAGGCTGATCGTGGCGCCGCATTTCCGACTGGTGAATTCCGGCATCTTCTGGCCCGATCTTGGCGCCACCCGCATTGCCGCCATCACGCCCAGCGAGGGCTTCGCGCTCGACCGCCAGACCAGCCCCGATGCCGATGTGTTCCGGGTGACGCTGAACCCGGGAACGGTGATCACCTTCATCGCCGAGCTCGCCTCGCCCAAGCTGCCGCAGGTGTATCTCTGGGAGCCGGAAGCCTACAAGGACTCGGTCAACTCCTATACGCTGTTTCGCGGCATCGTCATCGGCATCGCCGGTCTGCTGGCACTGTTCCTGACCATCCTTTTCGTGGTCAAGGGAACCTCCATGTTCCCGGCGACCGCAGCCCTTGCTTGGGCGGTGCTTGCCTATATCTGCGTCGATTTCGGCTTCCTCAACAAGGTCATCGAGATTTCGCCCGGCAATGAGCAGATGTGGCGAGCTGGTACGGAGGTGGCGCTTGCCGCGACCTTCGTGGTGTTCCTGTTCGCTTATCTCAACCTCAACCGATGGCACGGCCATTTCAGCTACGGCGCCCTGGTCTGGATCCTTGGGCTGCTCCTGATCGCCGGTGTCGCCATAGTCGATCCGGCGGTCGCCGCCGGCATCGCCCGTATCTCCTTTGCCGCCACCGCGTTGACCGGGCTCGGGCTGATCATCTTCCTCGGGATTCGCGGCTATGATCGTGCGATCATGCTGGTGCCCAGTTGGGTCATGGTTCTGTTGTGGCTATGCGGGTCGTGGATGGCGATCACCGGCATGCTCGACAACGACATCGCCCAGCCGGCGCTCGGCGGCGGGCTGATCCTGATCATCCTGCTGATCGGCTTCACCGTCATGCAACATGCCTTTGCCGGCGGCGCGCTGCATCAGGGGCTGTTCTCCGACCTCGAACGCCAGGCGCTGGCGGTTGCCGGTTCGGGCGACACGGTGTGGGACTGGGACGTCCTGCGCGACCGTGTGGTCACCAAGCCCGATGTCAGCATCCAGCTCGGCCTGGCGCCCAACAGCCTGGGGGGGGCGGCGCGCAACTGGCTGCCGGTGCTGCATGCCGACGACCGCGACACGTTCCGCACGACGCTCGACGTGGTGCTGGAGCATCGCCGTGGCCGGGTGGCGCAGAATTTCCGCCTGCGTGGCGCCGACGGGCATTACCACTGGTTCGCCCTCCGCGCGCGCCCCGTCATCGGATCGGACGGCGAGGTCATACGCTGCGTCGGCACCATGGTCGACGTCACCGAGCAGAAGAAGTCCGAGGAGCGGCTGCTGCACGACGCCGTGCACGACAACCTGACCGGCCTGCCGAACCGCGAATTGTTCATGAACCGGCTGGAAGCGATCATCTCGATCGCACGCACCGAAGAGAAGGTACGTCCGACCGTCTTCGTCATCGACATAGACCGCTTCAAGCAGGTCAATGACGGGCTCGGCATCTCGGCCGGTGACACCATCCTGCTCACCATAGCGCGCCGCCTGCACCGGCTGCTGAAGCCGAAGGATTCACTGTCGCGCTTCGCCGGCGATCAGTTCGCGCTGATGCTTTTGTCCGAACAGGACCCTGCCCGCATCGCCGGTGTGGCGGATGCCATCAAGCACGCGATCAACAACCCGATCACCTTCGCCAAGCGCGAGATCGTGCTGACCGCCTCGATCGGCTTGATCACCTGGACATCAGCGCAGACCTCTGCCGAGGACATGGTCAAGGACGCCGAGCTTGCCATGCACCAGGCCAAGCGTTTTGGCGGCGACAGGATCGAGCCGTTCCGCCCGGCTTTCCGCACCGTCGGCACCGACCGGCTGCAGTTCGAATCCGATTTGCGGCGCGCCATCGAGCGGCGCGAATTCACGCTTGCCTACCAGCCGATCGTGCGCCTGGAAGATGGCAGCGTTGCCGGCTTCGAAGCCTTGCTGCGCTGGGATCATCCGCGTCGCGGCATGATCCCGCCGGCGGACTTCATCCCGGTCGCCGAAAGCTGCGGGCTGATCGTGCAGCTTGGGCTGTTCGCCATGCAGCAGGCGGCCGAGGATCTCGCTGGATGGCAGAAGCAGATCGGCGATGCGCCGCTGTCGGTCTCGGTCAACCTGTCCAGCCGTCAGCTCATCCGCCGCGACCTGGTCAGTGATGTCCGCTCGGTCATCGCGCGGGCCAATCTGAAGCCGCGCTGCTTCCGGCTGGAACTCACCGAGTCCCTTGTCATGGATAATCCCGAGCAGACCGCCCATGTGCTGACCAAGCTGAAGCAACTCGGCATCGGGCTGTCGCTGGACGATTTCGGCACCGGCTATTCCTCGCTTGCCTATCTGACGCGGTTCCCGTTCGACACCATCAAGATCGACAAGAGTTTCGTCGACGACAACACGCCCAAGCGCGCTGTGCTGCTCAAATCCATGGTCAACATGGCGCATGAGCTCGGCCTGTCGGTGGTCGCCGAGGGCATATCGGACGAGCGCGACGCGCTGGAACTGCGTCAGATGGGTTGCGAATACGTCCAAAGCTTCATGTTCGGCGCCCCGATGCCGGGCGACCAGGTGCTGAAGACGTTGAAGGAACAATATCCGCTGACGCAGGCGTGATGCGTCCACGCTTCGGCAGCTTCAGGCGTGACCGGCGGCGAGGCTAAGATGCGCCAGATCGATGCCGATCGAGGCGAGGATGCGATCGTATTTGCGCTCGATATCGGCGTCGAACAGAAGCCCGGGGCTGGCCGGGCAGGTCAGCCAGCCATTCTCGGCGATCTCGGTTTCCAGTTGGCCGGCGCCCCAGCCAGAATAACCCAGTGCCATCAGCGCATGGCGCGGGCCGCGGCCCGACGATATGGCGCGCAAGATGTCGACCGTTGCCGTCAGGCAGATATCGTCGGAAACGGTCAGCGACGATTCCACGCGATAGTCGCCGGAATGCAGCACGAAGCCCCGGCTGCGATCGACAGGGCCGCCATTGCGCACGACGAAATCGCGCGCCTGCGCCGGCAGGCGGATCGCCTCCTGCTCGTTCATGATGCCGAGTTGCACGAGAAGGTCCGGAAACAGCATCTGCTGTGTCTGGTTGATGATCAGGCCCATCGCGCCTTCATCGCTGTGCGCGCAGATGTAGATGACCGAGCGCGTGAAACGGTCGTCCTTCATGCCGGGCATGGCAATCAGGAACTGATCGTCGAGAAAGCCGCGTCCAGCGGCCGTCTTCTTGTGGCGCAACAAATCCATGGCAGGGAGGGTACCGTGTTTCCCGGGCGCCGAAAAGATGTGCCGCGCCGGATTCGACCAAAGCCCATGTTGCCGGTGGGCCTTGCTTGCCACCGGGGGTCACGCAAATATGATGCCGGCAAGGCCATGAAATCATTGCACCGCCGCGAACGGACGATCAAATCACCGCCATGCAAAGCTTAAAAATCCTGGTGCTCGGCACCGCCATCGGATTGGTGACCGTCCTCCCCGCCTCCGCTTCCTCATCCGCCTGGTACAACAGCGAAGGCGGCAAGGTGCGGCTGGTGACATCAGGCAAACCGGACCAGGCCGGCCGCATCCAGGGCGTGCTCGACATAGCGCTCAAGCCCGGCTGGAAGACCTATTGGCGCGATCCAGGCGACGCTGGCGTGCCGCCGCAACTCGACATTTCAGCCAGCACCAATATCGCCAATGCCGCCCTCTCGTTTCCGGCGCCCCAGCGCCACGACGATGGTTATGGCAAATGGGCCGGCTACAATTATCCGGTTTCGCTGCCCGTGACGTTCACGCTGGCGACCCCGAACCAACCGGCGGTCATCGACGCAGATATCTTTCTCGGCATTTGTGAAACGATCTGCATCCCGGTGCAGACGCGGCTGACCGTCGACCCCACTTCCGATCCCGACAATGCTGACGACGCAGCATTGGTAAAGGCGAGTTTCACGGCTTTGCCGGCGCAGGCAAGGCCTGATTTCGGCATCAACGTGCTGCCGGGCGACCACGAGACGCTGGTTGTCGAGGCAAGCTTTCCCGGTGACCCGGAGGCGGCGGATTTCTTCGTCGCCGGTGAGCGGGACTACATGTTCGGCGCCCCCTCCCGCAGCGAGAAGGATGGCAAGCTGATCTTCACCGTACCGATCCTCGACCGTCCTTCGACAACGCCCACGGATGGCGGGCTTCATTACACACTGACGAGTTCGGCGGGTGCGGTCGAAGGACTGCTGCCTTTCCCTTGATGCCTCGATGGTTGCAGGAAGCCGCCGAGTTCGCTACGCAAGCACGCACTCTTCCCATTCCCCAAGCGAGGAACTCATGACCATTTCCGTTGGCGACAAGCTGCCCGAGGCGACTTTCAAGACAATGACCGCCGATGGCGCCAAGGCGATCACGTCAGCCGAGATTTTCCCGGGCAAGAAGGTGGTTCTGTTCGGTGTTCCCGGCGCCTTCACGCCGACCTGCAGCAACAACCATCTGCCCGGCTATCTCGAAAACCATGACGCCATCCTGGCGCGTGGCGTCGACACCATCGCAGTCGTTTCGGTCAACGACGTTCATGTCATGGGCGTCTGGGCCCGTTTCACCGGCGGTGAGGGCAAGATCCTGTTCCTCGCCGACGGCAACGGCGATTTCGCCAAGGCGGTCGGCCTCGATGCCGATTATTCCGGTGGCGGCATGGGCCTGCGCTCGAAGCGGTTTTCGATGGTCGTCGACGACGGCAAGGTGACCGCGGTCAATGTCGAGACCAAGCCCGGCGTCGACGAGTCCGGCGCGGCTCACATTCTCGGACAGCTCTGAACTTTTACGATTGCATCGGGCGAGGCAGCGACGGCTGGCCTCGCCCGAACCGCTTGCACTCCAGAGCTGCCGATTTTTCGGGGGTCCCAACAATGTTTGACGTCTTCTGGCGCGTTATCGCGATCGGCGTCGGCGCCACGGCGCTGATGGATCTCTGGGCCATTTTCCTGCACAAGGCGTTCGGCCAGCCACGGCCAAACTGGGGACCGGTCGGGCGCTGGGTCTGGCATCTCGGTGACAAGGTCTTTCACGATGATATCGGCGATGCAGCGCCCTACGCGCACGAAGTGGCGTTGGGCTGGGCCTTTCACTATTTCGTCGGCATCGTCTACGGCATCATCCTGGTGGTGGTGGCTGGTGCCGGCTGGCTTGCCGCGCCGACCTTCCTGCCGGCCTTCATCCTCGGCATCGTCACCGTCGGTGCCGGCTGGTTTCTGCTGGCGCCCGGCATGGGAGCGGGATGGGCAGCGTCGAAACGACCCAATCCCATGCGGATCCGGGCGCTCAACCTGGTTTCGCACACAGTGTTCGCGCTCGGGCTTTGGAGCACCGCGCTGCTGATCCGCTGAGGCTTCAGGGCTGTTCCAGCCTGTCGATCGGCCGCCATCCGTGGATGACGTGACGCACGCCGATATCGTAGGCAAAATAGTTGCCGCCGCCGGCCGGCTGATCCGCGTCGCGGCTGATTTCCCGCCCGCCGAGGGAGAGAAGGAGGAGCGTTCCCACGCCTCCATGGCCCACAATAGCAATGTCGCCAGCGTCATGCGTGCCGAGCACGGCGCGGACCTCGCTCACGATACGATGTTGCGCATCCATTGCCCGCTCCCACCCGCGAACGCTTTTGCGCGGATTGGCGAAGAACTCGTCGGCGACCGCTTCGAACTCCAGCGGCGGCAGGAAGCCTGTCGCCGACCGGTCATTCTCATGCGTCCGTTCCCTCACATCGACGGCAAGGCCGACATGGCTTGCGAGGATCTCAGCGGTTTCTATCGCCTTGCGTTCAGCGGAAGATACGATGCGCCGGATCGATCCGACCCACGGTTGATCAAGCATGGCAACGGCTCTCGCCCGGCCGACGTCCGATAGACCCCATTCCGGCACGGGAACGGTGGCATCGACCTGAACCTGGGGATGCGTCACATAGTAGAGGATCGGCATGGTCGAGAGGTTACTACCTGAGCACGGAGCAGTTGCCGGAAATCAATAGCTCTGTGTCGAACGACGCGCTTTCGTGGCCGGCGGCTGTCTTGCCTGGACATCCGGCTTCGGCCCCACCGGCTTGAAGGAGCCTTTCTTGAACGGCGCCATGCCTTCCCTGGCCAACTCGTCGGCGCGTTCGTTCTCGGTATGACCGTCATGGCCCTTGACCCAGTTCCAGGTGACCTTGTGGCGCCGGTTGGCTTCGTCGAGCGCCTGCCACAGTTCACCGTTCTTGACCGGCTTCTTGTCGGCGGTCTTCCAGCCGTTCTTCTTCCAGCCATGGATCCATTTGGAAATGCCGTCCATGACATATTTGCTGTCGGTGTGAAGCTCGACCGTGCAAGGCTCCTTCAGCGCATTGAGCGCCGAGATGGCGGCCAGCAACTCCATGCGGTTGTTGGTCGTCTCGGCCTCGCCGCCCGAAAGTTCCTTGGTGGTGCCGTTGAAGCGCAAGATCGCACCCCAGCCGCCAGGGCCGGGATTGCCCGAACAGGCGCCGTCGGTGAAGATTTCAACCTGTTTGCTCATGATACCCCGTATTCGGCCAATCCATATTCCGAAGCAGATTTGATTGCCCGATGGAACCGCATCCGTCTGATGTACTCGGTCGGATCGCGCTTCATGACCAGGCCACCATCGGGAACGGTGAGCCAGTCGTAGAGCCGGGTCAACATGAAGCGCAGGGCCGAGCCGCGAGCCAGGATCGGAAGGGCTGCCTTTTCCTGATCGCTCAGGGGCCGCACGCTCTGATAGCCGGCGAGCAGCGCCTTGCCCTTCGTGAGATTGAAGGAAAAATCCTTCTCGAAGCACCAGGCGTTGAGGCAGGTGGCGACGTCGTAAGCGTAGAGGTCGTTGCAGGCGAAATAGAAGTCGATCAGGCCGGAGAGCTTTTCGCCGAGGAAAAACACATTGTCCGGGAAAAGATCGGCATGGATGATGCCTTCGGGGAGACCCTTTGGCCAGTTCCGCTCGAAATCGGCGAAGTCGGCATCGACTTCGGCCGCCAGGCCCGGCTCAACCTCGTCGGCCCGGCCGCGGGCTGCGGTCCACAGCTTGCGCCAGCCTTCGATGGCGAGCGCGTTGGGACGGGTCATCGAGAAATCGGCGCCGGCCAGGTGCAGGGCGGCCAGCGCCTTGCCGACTTCGGCGCAATGCGTCGCTGTCGGCCGTCGCAGCGAAAGCCCTTCGAGGAAGGTGATGATGACCGCCGGACGGCCGGCGAGTGTGCCGATGACGCTGCCGTCATGCGCTGTCACCGGCAGCGGGCAGGACACGCCCTTGTTGGCGAGATGGCCCATCAGCCCAAGGAAGAACGGCAGGTCCGCCTTCTCGACGCGCTTCTCATAGAGCGTCAGGATGTAGGAGCCGGTGGAGGTGTGCAGCAGGAAGTTCGAATTCTCGGTGCCTTCGGCGATGCCCTTGTAGGACAGGAGATCGCCGACCGGGTAGTGCTTCAGGAAAGCGCCGAGTTCGCCCTCCGCAACATCGGTGTAGACCGCCATGTGCCTTACGCGGCTCCATTGACGAAGGCCATGTCGGCCGGCGTCAGTTCGACATCGCGCAGTACCCGCATGACCGGAAAATCCTCTGTTTCGGTGGCCGTGATGGCCAGGTCGATCGTCACATCGAAGCGCTGGCGGAACGCGTCGATGATCTCGTCGACGATGATCTCCGGCGCCGATGCACCCGCCGACAGGCCAAGGGTCGAAATGTTGCCGATCTCATTCCACGGAATCTCGGCGGCGCGCTGCACGAGAAGCGACATCGTGGCGCCGGCACGCTCCGCGACCTCGACAAGGCGGCGCGAATTGGAGGAATTCGGGGCGCCGACGATCAGGTAGAGATCAGCCCCCGGCGCGGTGTCCTTGACCGCTTCCTGGCGATTGGTGGTGGCATAGCAGATCGATTCCGCCGCGGGCGCCTGAAGGTCGGGAAAACGGTCCCGCAGCGCACGGATGATGCCGGCGGTGTCCTCGACCGAAAGCGTGGTTTGGGTGACGAAGCCAAGCGCCTTCGGATCGGTCGGCACAAGCCTGGCCGCATCGGCCTCGGTCTCGATCAGCGTGACCGCGCCCTCGGGCAATTGCCCCATCGTGCCGATCACCTCTGGGTGTCCGGCATGGCCGATCAACAGTACATGGCGGCCAAGCCGCTGATGGCGCATCGCCTGTTTGTGGACTTTCGAGACCAGCGGACAGGTGGCGTCCAGATAGAACAGGTTGCGCGCCTGCGCGTCCGCCGGCACCGATTTGGGCACGCCGTGCGCCGAGAAGACGACCGGCGACTGCCGATGCTCGGGCGGGATTTCGGAAAGCTCCTCGATGAAGACGGCGCCAAGGCTCTGCAGTCCTTCGACGACGTAGCGGTTGTGCACGATCTCGTGGCGGACATAGACCGGCGCGCCATATTTCTTCAGCGCCAGCACGACGATCTGGATGGCACGGTCGACGCCGGCGCAGAAACCGCGAGGCTGGCAGAGCCGTATCGTCAGAGGAGGCTTGGCGATTGTCTGAAGCATTGAATCCTAGCCGGTTCGTCACCGCCGAAATGAGGTGCCTACCCCTGTTCTGTCAAGAGCGGGCCCTGTCAAGGGCATCTGTAGAAAAGGGGGCATCGGTAGAAAGGGGGCATCGGCAGAAAGGGGGCGGCGGTGGGGCGGCGGTGGAAAGGCGGCTCGCGCGTTCATTCCTCTTTCGCGGGACGGCGAAGCCGCAGGATGAGCACGGCTGCGAGTGCCGCGGCAAGCCCATACCAGGTGACAGCATATTGCAGGTGGCTGTTCGGCAGGTCGATGATGGTGACGCCTCCGATCGGCAGACCACCGGGATTCGGCGTCTTGTCGGCGTCGATGAAGATCGGCACCAGCGTGAACCCGGCCGGCAGGCCGGCGCTCGCCGCCATGACGTCGCGGTCCTTCCAATAGAAAATGTTCTTCGCCACGTCATTGTCGGGAAGCATCATCGACGGTTTCGCCGGCAGCGGATTGCGAGCGAGCCCGGTGATCGTGACCCTGCCCGTCACCTGCCCCTTGGCGCGCTTGGCTGCATCCTTGAGGTCGTAGGGGATGAAGCCGCGATTGACCAACACGAAGCGCCCGTCGTCGAGGGCCAACGGCGTGTAGACGTTGAAGCCGGCGTCACCTTCCCAGGTCGCGTAGAAATGGCGCTCGCCCGAATGCAGGAATGTGCCGGAGACCGTGACCGGCGTGTAGTCGACGTCGCCGGTCGAGGCGAATTCCTTCTCGACCTCGGCCAGCGGCACTGGCACCGAGTGGGTGCGTCGATCGATGGTCTGCAGAAGGCCTTCTTTCCAGTGCAGGCGCTGGACCTGCCAGGTGCCGAGCGCCAGAAGGATCAAAAGCAGCAGCAGGCCAAGGCCGAGCAGCAACGCCGATCGCGGCCGCGAACGGCCACGATCCTTGACGGAGGCCTCGCTCATTCGCCGTGGTCCAGCCGGCCTTCGGCCGCTTTGTTGGCGTATTGCAGGGTGAGCAGCACACCCTTGATCAGCCGCAGCGCCGTCAGGCACAGCACCAGGGCCAGCGGAATCCATATCAGCAGATGAAGCCAGAGCGGCGGGCTCAGCGTCACTTCGACCCAGAGAGCCAGGCCGACGATGATGAAGCCGATGATCAGGATGACGAAGACCGCCGGCCCGTCGCCCGCGTCGGCGAAGGAATAATCCAAGCCGCAATTGATGCAGCGCTTGCCGACGGTGAGGAACCCGGAAAATAACCGCCCCTCGCCGCAGCGTGGGCAGCGGCCATGCAGGCCGGCCGAAATCGGATCGATCGGAGGCCAGATCGCTTTGTCGTCATTCATGGTTATTTCTCGATCTCGATCGGTGTCCCATCGGTCACCATTGCCCAGATTTCGTCCATGTCGGAATCCGTAACGGCAATGCAGCCATCGGTCCAGTCGACCAATTGAAGCAGCCAGCCCCACCAGCCGAAGCCATTCGGCTGGCCATGGATCATGATCATGCCGCCGGAATCGGCATTGCGCGCCTTCGCGGCCGCCAGATCGTCGGCATTGGGATAGGAGATGTGGATCGACTTGTGCGCGATGCTGTCGGGGTTGCGCCAATCGAGAATATAGCGGCCCTCGGGCGTACGCTGATCGCCCTCCTTGCGTTTGTGGCCGAAGGGATTTCCACCGAGCGCGATGCCGTAGCTGCGCAGGACCTTGCCGTCACCGACCAGTTCGAGCCGCCGTTCCGCCTTGCGGACACGCACCAGATCGACCTTCTCAGCCGCAAGGACCGGGAATGCCAGGAGAATGAATGCGCAAATCGCCCAGGAAACTGTCCGCCGCATCGGCAACCGATCGGCGATCATTGCGCCGAAAAGAAGAAGGCGGCCCGTCGCCGTGGCCGCCTTCCAGAAATCCAAATGCTGAACGCCCGGATCAGTGGCCTTCGATCACCGCGCCGACCGATCCCCAGACGTAGATCGATGCAAACAGGAACAGCCAGACCACGTCGACGAAGTGCCAGTACCAGGCAGCAGCCTCGAAGCCGAAATGCTGCTTGGGGGTGAAGTCGCCCTTCATCGCCCGGATCAGGCAGACCAGCAGGAAGATGGTGCCGATGATGACATGGAAGCCGTGGAAGCCGGTCGCCATGAAGAAGGTCGCGCCGTAGATGGAATCCTTGAAGCCGAACGGAGCGTGCATGTACTCGTAGGCCTGCACCATGGTGAACAGCATGCCCAGGCCGACGGTCAGCACCAGGCCGTTGATCAGCCCCTTGCGATCGCCATGGATGAGCGAATGATGCGCCCAGGTGACCGTGGTGCCGGACAGGAGAAGGATAACAGTGTTATAGAGCGGCAGGTGGAAGGGATCGAGAACCTCCATGCCCTTGGGCGGCCAGACGCCACCAGTAAATGCCTTGCGCGCGTAGTTCTGTGCCTCTCCGGCAAAAAGGCTGGCATCGAAATAGGCCCAGAACCAGGCAACAAAGAACATCACCTCCGAGGCGATGAACATGATCATGCCATAGCGCAGATGCAGCGACACGACCCGCGTATGATGGCCCTCATGCGCTTCCTTGATCGTATCCGACCACCAGGCGAACATCGTGTAGAGCACGATCACCAGGCCGATGAAGAACAGCCACGGGTTGGCGATGTTGAAGCCGAATATCGGAAAAGAGCCGCCCTTCAGGTACTCCATGAGGCAGACACCGCCGAAGGCCATGACGAGCGCCCCGATCGAGCCCAGGAAGGGCCATGGGCTCGGGTCGACGAGATGATAGTCGTGATGTTTTGCGTGCGCGTCTGCCATATCAACCCCCGAGATTTGCTTCGGTATCTGAAACTGTCTTGCTGTTGCCCTTGGCCGGCTCCGAGGAGGCGACCGGCTTGTTCTTCTCGACCGGGAACATCGTGTAGGACAGCGTGATCGTCTTCACGTCCTTCAGTTCCGGCACATTCACGATGTCGGGGTCCACATAGAACAGGACCGGCATGTCCAGCGTCTCGCCGGGCTTCAGCGACGTATCGGTGAAGCAGAAGCACTCGACCTTGTTGAAGTAAGGACCCGCCAGTTCCGGCTGCACGTTGAAGGTGGCGCGGCCGGTAACGGGGCGATCGAACTTGTTCGTCGCCTGATAGTGCGCCTGCACTGTCTCGCCGATCTTCATGGTCATCGAGCGCTGGACCGGCTGGAACTCCCACGGCACGCCGGCAATATTGGCGTCGAAGCGGACGGTGATCTCGCGGTCGAGCACGCGGCCGGCATACTGCTTCTCGACACGTTGCGTCGTGCCGCCATAGCCGGTCGCCTGGCAGAACATCTTGTAGAGCGGCACGGCGGCATAGGCCATGCCGATCATGCCGGTGAAGAAGGCAAGGCAAACAGCAGCGACGATGCGGTTGCTGTTTTTGCCGGCCGTCTTTTTGGGCGTCTCGACGCTCATCACATCTTGCCCGACAAATTGTGGCCGAACTTCACGATCGTCGCGATGTAGAAAATGACGACCAGCACCGCCAGCGCCAGGCCTATGGCGATGGACCGGCTGCGCTGGGCCTTCCTCTGGCGATCGGTCAGGGTGACCGTCTCGAGCTTCTCCTCGACCATGATCATGCTCCACCCATGGCAAGCGCGCGTTCGACAACGCTGTCGGCCAAGTAGGCAGCGAAGATGGCGAAGAGATAAAGCAGCGAATAGGCAAACAGCGCCTTGGCCGGCTTCATGGCGCGGTCGTCGTCGGCCATGCCGAGCACCTTCCAGGCGTACCAGACAAAGCCGAGCCCGAGCAGTATGGCGGCCACGCCATAGAAGGGCGTGGTGTAGCCGAGCAGCCACGGCAGCACGCCAACAGGGGCCAGCACCAGCGCATAGGCGAAGATCTGACGGCGGGTCGACGCCTGGCCAGCGACATTGGGCATCATCGGGATGCCGGCGCGCTCGTAGTCCTCGGACTTGAACAGCGCGAGCGCCCAGAAATGCGGCGGCGTCCACAGGAAGATGATCAGGAACAGGATGATGCTTTCGAGGCTGACCGAGCCGGTCACCGCGGCCCAGCCTATGACTGGCGGGATCGCGCCGGCCGCGCCGCCGATGACGATGTTCTGCGGCGTCCAGCGCTTCAGCCACATCGTGTAGACGACGGCGTAGAAGAAGATGGTGAAGGCCAGCAGCGTCGCCGACAGCCAGTTGACCAGCACGCCGAGCGTCATCACCGAAAGCACCGAGAGCACCAGGCCGAAGCTCAGCGCCTCGTGCGGCTGGATCCGGCCGGACGGCACTGGACGGCTGGCCGTCCTGGTCATGACCGCGTCGATGTCGGCGTCGTACCACATGTTGAGCGCGCCAGAGGCGCCAGCACCGATGGCGATCGAAAGGATGGCGATCACCGCCAGCAGGGGATTGATCGTCACGGGTGCGGCGACCAGCCCGACGAAGGCTGTGAACACCACCAGCGACATGACGCGCGGCTTCAGCAGGGCGAAGAAATCGCCCGCCGTCGCTTCCGACATGCGGAAGCCCGCTTCGTCAATGCTGGTTTCGTCGACTAGGGCCATGCGTACTCAGTCCATCATTCCGTTGGCCAAAACCGCCGGCGGGCCGGCGGTTCTGTATCAGGCGGGAGCCGCCTTACTTGATCTTCGGCAGTTGCTCCCACTGGTGGAAAGGCGGCGGCGAAGGCAGCTGCCATTCGAGCGTGGTGGCGCCCTCACCCCATGGGTTGGCACCGGCGATTCGCTTCTTCTGGAAGGCTTCGAACACGCCGTAGAGGAAGATCGCCACGCCGACGGCCGAGATGTAGGAGCCGATCGACGACACATAGTTCCAGCCGGCAAACGCGTCCGGATAGTCGATGGTGCGGCGCGGCATGCCGGCCAGGCCAAGGAAATGCTGCGGGAAGAAGATCAGGTTCACGCCGACGAAGGTGACCCAGAAGTGGGTGTTTGCGATGACGGGCGAATACATGTAGCCGGTCATCTTCGGGAACCAGTAGTACCAGCCGGCGAAGATCGCGAACACCGCGCCCAGCGACAGCACGTAGTGGAAGTGGGCGATGACGAAATACGTGTCATGCAGCGAGCGGTCGAGACCGGCATTGGCCAGCTGGACGCCGGTGACGCCACCGATGGTGAACAGGAAGATGAAGCCCAGCGCCCACAGCATCGGCGTCTTGAAGGAGATCGATCCACCCCACATCGTTGCGATCCAGGAGAAGATCTTCACGCCCGTCGGCACCGCGATGACCATGGTGGCGAAGACGAAGTAGCGCTGGGTGTCGAGCGACAGGCCGGTCGTATACATGTGGTGCGCCCACACGATGAAGCCGACGGCGCCGATCGCGACCATGGCGTAGGCCATGCCGAGATAGCCGAACACCGGCTTCCTCGAGAAGGTCGAGACGATATGGCTGATGATACCGAAGCCCGGCAGGATCAGGATGTACACTTCCGGATGGCCGAAGAACCAGAACAGGTGCTGGAACAGCAGCGGGTCGCCGCCGCCATCAGGCGCGAAGAAGGTGGTGCCGAAATTGCGGTCTGTGAGCAGCATGGTGATGCCGCCGGCGAGCACCGGCAGGGACAACAGCAGCAGGAAGGCGGTGACCAGCACCGACCAGGCGAACAGCGGCATCTTGTGCAGCGTCATGCCCGGAGCGCGCATGTTGAAGATGGTGGTGATGAAGTTGATGGCACCGAGGATCGACGAGGCACCGGCGATGTGGATCGACAGGATGGCCAGATCCATGGCCGGCCCGGGCTGACCCGAGGTCGAAAGCGGCGGATAGAGCGTCCAGCCGCCGCCGACACCGTAGGCGCCCGGCGCGCTCGGCACGAACATCGAGGTGAGCAGCAGGATGAAGGCCGGCGGCAACAGCCAGAAGGAGATGTTGTTCATGCGCGGGAAAGCCATGTCGGGAGCGCCGATCATGATCGGCACCATCCAGTTGGCGAAGCCGCCAATCAGGGCCGGCATGACCATGAAGAAGATCATGATCAGCGCGTGCGCGGTGGCAAAGGCATTGTACATGCTCTTGCCGCCATCGATCGCGGCGTCACCGTTCATGCCGTAGACCATCTGCGCCAGGCCGCTGAATATCTGGATGCCGGGCTCCTGCAGCTCCATGCGGATGGCAACCGACAGGGCACCGCCGATGATGCCGGCCATGATCGCGAAGATCAGGTAGAGCGTACCGATGTCCTTGTGGTTGGTCGAATAAACCCAGCGCACCCAACCGTGATAAGGCTTGTGGTCGTGCCCGTCGTGAGCTGCAGCGTCTGCCATGTTCCGCTCCGTTCCCTAAATCTTGCTAACCCGCGGCATCAATTGCCGGCGGCCGCTACCTTGTTCTGGCCTTCGACCTCGGCCATGAGCGTCTTGTTGGCGCCGGGCAGGTCGGTCTTGGCTGCCGCCAGCCAGGTCTTGAACTGCGCATCCGAGACGACACGAATGGCGATCGGCATGAAGGCGTGGTCCTTGCCGCAAAGCTGCGAACACTGGCCATAATAGAGGCCTTCCTTCTCGGCCTTGAACCAGGTCTCGTTGGTGCGTCCCGGAATGGCGTCGATCTTGATGCCGAAGGACGGCATGGCGAAGGAGTGGATCACGTCGGTCGCGGTGACAAGCACGCGCGTCATCGTGTTGACCGGCACCACCAACTCGTTGTCGACGGCGAGCAGGCGCGGATAGACCTTGCGATCCTCCTTGCCCGCCTTGGCGCGATCGCCATCCTGGAGGATGGCCGAATTGAAGGAAAGCGTGTTGTCGGTCTGGTACTCGTAGTCCCAGTTCCACTGGTTGCCGGTCGCCTTGACGGTCAGCTTGGCTTCTTCCGGCGGCGTGTACTGCGCGGTCAAGAGCTGGAACGAGGGAATGGCGAGGCAGAGCAGGACCACGACCGGGCCAACGGTCCAGATCACCTCGATCAGCGTGTTGTGGCTGGTCTTGGAGGGGACCGGATTTGCGCTCGCGCGGAATTTCACGATGCAGTAGGCGAGAAGAAGCAGCACCAGAATGGTGATCGGGACGATGAACCACATCGTGTAGTTTCCGAACCACTCGATCTGCCGCATCATATCGGTCGCCGGCGCCTGGAAGGTCGTCTCCCACGCCACGGGCTGATCGGCATGGGCGGATGTGCCGGCAAAAATCGTGGCAGCGGCACAAGCACCCAGAAACTTGGCACTTGCTAGAAACCTGGCGCCAGCTCGGAAATTTCTCATCGCCCTCTTCGTCTCCCAGTTCCTCGCGGCTGCGCCAACGAGAATAACGAACAATGCCGGGACGGGAATCCCGACAGTCTCAAGGTGGTTCAAACCATACTCTTTTTCCCTCCGCAAGAAAGGAGCGGACGAAACTGTGCGGCATTTTTGCGCGCAAGCTGGCGCGGCTCTTCCGTGGCGGCGGCCGCAGCGGCGAATCGCGTATGCTCGGGCGGGTCGCCCGCCTCATGCGGGCGGAGTGCGCGAAGCGTCGTAATTCAGGCAAGATTGGCGGTAAAAAGCGCTGTATTGCCTGTTTCGGGACAGTTCGGACGCGGTCTCGTCCTTTACTTGGCATTGGCGCGGCTTAAAGTGCCGTGATTCGCAATGGAGCCGTCATGAACTCTTGGCTTTCGAGACTGAGGCACACGAGACCGGGGCTTTCGACAGCCCTGGCGAAGGTCATGTTTCTCGCCGTCCTGTCCACAGCCGGTCTGTTCGTCGCGAGTGAGGCCGATGCGGCCCAGCCGAGCGGCACGGTGCGCTCGACGCATGGCGCGTGGTCGATCATCTGCGACACGCCCGCAGGCGCGACCTCCGAGCAATGTGTCATGATGCAGAATGTCGTTGCCGAGGACCGTCCGGAGATGGGCCTGTCGGTGGTCGTGCTGCGCACCGCCGACAACAAGGCCGAGATCCTGCGCGTGCTGGCGCCGCTCGGCGTGCTGTTGCCCAACGGTCTCGGCCTCAACGTCGACGGCAAGGATATCGGCCGCGCCTATTTCGTGCGCTGCTTCCAGGACGGCTGCTACGCCGAGGTCATCCTGGAAAAGCCGCTCCTAGACACGCTGAAGACCGGCACGTCGGCGACGTTCATCGTCTTCCAGACGCCTGAAGAAGGCATAGGCATCCCTGTCGATCTCAAGGGATTTGCCGAGGGTTTCGCCGCCCTTCCCTGACCCCGTCCTTCGGAAACCCGGATGCTGACGCGGCTTTCGTGATCGGAAGCGGGGCTTGCATCAACCGGCCGCCGCCCATTCGTCGACACCGATCTTCATTGCCGATTGTGCGGGGGCGGCTTCGCGCCTACATCGGGGGAAAGCAATCTTCCCACGGGTGCACGCCATGAACAGCCTGATCGGCCAATTCGACATGTCAGACGATCGTATCAAGCAGATCGTTGCCGACACCATAAACGGCGCCGACGACGGCGAACTGTTTCTCGAATACAGCGAGAGCGAAGCGCTGATGTTCGACAATGGCCGGTTGAAGACCGCCAACTTCAACACCGACCAGGGCTTTGGCCTGCGCGCGGTCGCCGGTGAGGCCAGTGGCTACGCTCATTCGAGCGACCTCTCCGAGGCCTCGCTGCTGCGCGCGGCCGCTGCCGTTGCGACCGTCAAGGGCGGCTATTCCGGTACGCTTGCCACGCCGCCCGCCCGCACCAACCGCCATCTCTACGGCGACGAGAACCCGATCCCCTCGCCTTCCTTCGAGGCCAAGGCAAAGCTGTTGCAGGAAATCGACGCCTGGCTGCGCGCCGAGGATCCGCGCGTGCGCCAGGTGACGGCCTCGCTCGCCGCGTCCTGGCAGCATGTCGAGATCGTACGCGCGGACGGTCAGGTGGTGCGCGATATCAGGCCGCTGGTCCGCATCAACGTCTCGGTCGTGGTTGGCGACGGCGACCGCCAGGAAAGCGGCTCCTACGGCATGGGTGGACGCAAGGCCTTTGGCGAATTCCTGATCGAGGACAGCTGGAAGCATGCCGCCAAGGAAGCGCTCCGTCAGGCGCTGGTCAATCTCGAGGCCATTCCCGCCCCGGCCGGTACCTTCGACATCGTGCTGTCCAGCGGCTGGCCGGGCGTCATGCTGCACGAAGCCGTCGGGCACGGGCTGGAAGGCGACTTCAACCGCAAGAAGACTTCGGCCTTCGCCGGCCTTTTGGGCCAGCAGGTCGCCGCCAAGGGCGTCACCGTGGTTGATGACGGCACAATCCCGGAGCGGCGTGGCTCGCTCACCGTCGACGACGAAGGGACGCCGTCGGCCCGCAACGTGCTGATCGAGGACGGCAAGCTGGTCGGCTACATGCAGGACAGGCAGAATGCCCGGCTGATGGGCATGAAGGCCACCGGCAACGGAAGGCGCGAGGGCTACGCGCACCAGCCGATGCCGCGCATGACCAATACCTACATGACTTCTGGTGACATGGAGCCGGACGAGATCATCGCCTCGGTCAAGAACGGCATCTATGCCGTCTCCTTCGGCGGCGGCCAGGTCGACATCACTTCGGGCAAATTCGTGTTCGGCTGCACCGAGGCCTACATGATCGAGAACGGCAAGGTAACGCAGCCGATCAAGGGGGCGATGCTGATCGGCAACGGGCCGGATGCCATGCACCGCGTCTCGATGGTCGGCAACGACATGAAGCTCGACAATGGCATCGGCATGTGCGGCAAGGCCGGACAGGGCGTGCCGGTCGGCGTCGGCCAGCCGCATCTCAGGATGAACCAGATGACGGTTGGCGGCACAAGGGTTTGAGGCCTTGGAGCCGTTTCGGTAACATCATCGGCCAAAGTGATGTTTCCGGATGCAGGCGGCCCGGCCATGCCCAGATCAAGGATCGTCATCCTGACAGGTGCCGGCATTTCGGCGGAATCGGGCGTCGCGACCTTTCGCGATCCCGATGGTGTCTGGACGAAATGCAACCTCGAAGACGTTGCGACGCCGGAAGGTTTTGCCCGCGATCCCGTCAAGGTGCAGGACTTCTACAACATGCGCCGGCGACAAATGGACAGCGTCGAGCCGAACGTGGCCCATGCGGCACTGGCCAGGCTGGAGCGCGAAATCCGAGGCGACGTCCTCCTCGTCACCCAGAATATCGACGATCTGCATGAGCGCGCCGGCTCGCGAAACTTGATCCATATGCATGGAGAGCTCGGCCGCGCGCTTTGCCAGGACTGTGGCGGAAGCAGCGCCTGGGCCGGCGACATCGCTATTCAGTCCGGATGTCCAGCCTGCGGTGCGAAGGGACGGTTGCGGCCCGACGTGGTCTGGTTCGGCGAGATGCCTTACCGCATGGAAGAGATCGGCGAGGCGTTGACGCGTTGCGACCTGTTCGTGGCGATCGGAACGAGCGGCAACGTCTACCCGGCCGCGGGTTTTGTCGAGGAGGCGCGCGCCGCCGGCGCCTTGACGATCGAACTCAACCTGAAATGCGCCGGCTAGGCCTCCCGCTTCGACGACCAGATGGAAGGACCGGCGACGCAAGTGGTGCCTGCCTTCGTCGAACGTATTCTCTCGGCGGCGGGCTGACGCAGACGTTTTCCGGCCTGAATCCTGGCCGGCACCTTGAAGTGAACACAATCCAAGTTAGGAAATTGTTAAGTGTTTAACTGCCTGGGCTGCATTTGCGCACGAACGCAGCACCAGTTCCCTCGTTGCGGTGGTGGTTTTGGCAATGCGGCATTCCTCCGTCCTGACCTCGTCTATCCTGCTTGGCTTCGTTTCGTTGATCGGTGCGACGTCGCTGCAAGTCAGCCCGGCGGCGGCGCAGTCGACCTTGTTCAAGCGAATATCGACGCGCCCATCCACGGATGGGTCACTCTCCGCCGCCGTTGGCGGCTCCACCAGCGTCCCCTACGGTTGGCTCGATTTCTGCCATCGCCGACCAAAAGAGTGCAAGGTGCCCGCTCTCCCGGCCGCCAGCGTCAAGCTGACCGCGCAGAACCTGCGCACCCTCAAGCGGATAAACCAGAAGGCGAACAGGTCCATCAAACCCGTCAGCAATTTCGACCACTGGGGCACGATGACGGACCACTGGGATTACCCGGTTGACGGCAAGGGCGACTGCAAGATCTACGCACTCTACAAGCGCAAGCTTCTTCAGGAGGCTGGATTTCCCCGGCAGGCGCTGCTGATGACAGTGGTGCACGACCTTGACAATGAAGGCCACACTATCCTGACGGTGAAAACCGACAAAGGCGATCTGGTCCTCGACAATCTGGTCGACGAAATCAGGCCCTGGAACGCAACAGGCTACTATTTCCTGAAACGGCAGTCGCAGCAGAACCCGAATGTCTGGGTGTCGATCAACCAGCGAGGTGGCACGCCGAAGGCCATCACGAATGTTGCCAAACTCGTGAACTGAACGGCCTGGCGATCCAGCCATTCAGGCGTTTGGTGGGTTTCATCCGCCCTTGATCTGGCCCAGGCGAACAGATCTCAGACGGAAACCCGGTTCACATTTTCCGGAATTGCCGCCAGCCTTGCTGGCAGGCTGGCGGCGAAACCTTCACCCGCGAAGGCGGCTGATCAGCCGGCCTTGCCGCCGTTCTTCTTGCAGTCGGCCCGGAACTTTTCACGGGCCTTGCCGTGCAGTTTCTGGGCGTCGGCGAGCGCGGAACACTGCTTCGAAATCGCGGTTTTTTCAGGCGTCATGGCAGTCGTCTTTGCCTTCTTCGCGGGGGCGGCCGTTGTGGTGGCCGGCGCCGTCGTGGTCGCCGCCGTCGTCGCTGCCGCGGCAGTTCCCGTCGCAATGAACCCGGCCAAAGCGATGGACGTCAGAACGCTTGCAATCCTCATTGTGGTCACTCCCTTGAGCGCCCCCGGCATTGACTGGTAACAGCGAGCCGAGGCACTGCGCAATCTTGGCCGTGGCCAACCACGCAGTTGTGATGTGATCGCAGGTCGCCGCCGCGGCCCGCCATGTTTTGCCGCCGGCCGGCAAAGCCGACTCACCCCACACCATGCGACCAGCAACGCGCTTCAAGCCTTTGTCTTATGCATGTCCCGACCCAAGCGGATCACCTCTTGGGGGGACATGCGCTATTTCTTGCAAGCGGGCTCATTGGGATGCCCGCAAGACGGCTTCCTGGCAGCTGGCGGCTGCGGCGGCCTTGGCTGTGCCTGCCGCTGCACCTGCTGCTTCGGCTGGGCGTGGAACTCTGGCCTCTGCGGCCTGGGCTGCATCTGCTGCCTCGGCTGGGCGTGGAACTCTGGCCTCTGCGGCCTGGGCTGCACCTGCACCTTCAGCTGCGGGTTGCCGTTGTTGGCCTTGAATTTCTGCTGGACATTGCCGCCAGTGTTGCCGTTGACAGGCAACTTGCGGAATTTGGGAGCCTTGCCATCGCCCTTGAGCCCATTGCCTTGCCCATTGGCCTGGGCGTTCGTCTGGCCGCCGCCCTGATTGTGAAGTTTCCTGAACTTGCCGTTAGGCGGATTCTGGCCTGAATTCTGGCCATTGAGCGCCGATGGGTTGTTCGCTCGATTCGCCGCAGGCGTGCCGTTGACGCCCGGGATCTTGCGGAGCTTCTTGCCGGTACCGTTCTGGCCCTGCCCATTGCCCTGGCCATTGGTCCCGTTTTGCCCATTCACCACCGGGTTGCCGGTCACGGCGGCGTTTCCACCTGCCGTGACCTGCTTGTTCAAGAGCTTCCTGGACTTGTTGTTGGGCAGGTTCTGTCCATTCAGCACCGGCTTGCCATTGACGAGCGGCAGGGTCTTGCCGTCAGCGCCGGGCAAGGCATGACCTGTCAGCTTGTCGGCAGGCAATGTCTTCGACAACGGCCTGGCACCACCCGGCTGTTGGCCACCCTGCCCCGGCTTCAGCGGCAGGCCGCCGGGGTTCTGTTTGGACAGCACGGTTTCCTTTTTCTGCAGGAAAGCCGGCAACGCCACCTTGGTCGCCAGGGCGGCAGCACCCAGGCCCACGGCGCCAGCAGTCAGCTTCTGGCCGGTGGTGAGGCCACCGCCCTGGTTGTTGGTCTCGTTGATCGTCGTGTTGTTGATGATCGTGGTGTTGTGGATGTTGTTGAAGATGACGTCGTTCGGCGGCGGGAAGATGTCATGCGGCGGGTTCACCCAGGCAGGCACCGGCACAAAGACAGGCGTCGGCAGCACGAAGATCCCGACCGGCGGCGGGGGTGGCGGCAATTCGATGAAGTCGCGCGGCCGCGGCGGCAGGAAGATCACCGCCACGGGCGGCGGTGGATCGAAGTCAAATTCCGGATCGTCGAAATAGAGCACGGGCCGGTCGACATAGACGATCTCTTCCGGCGGTGGCGGCGGCACGTCATAGTCATAGACCACGAAATTCTGCGGCGGCTCCAGGGCGGCGTCGAAATGCTCGAGCCTGCGGCGGGCGTCCCAGGCATGGGGGCCATGCGGATAGCGATCGAGATAGGACCAGTAGGCTTCGGGCGTGTCCCTGAGCCAGGTCTGGCGCCAGGTGATCGCCTCGCGCCGCGCCGCCAGGATCGCGCGCACGCGCTTGGCCATCGGATCATGCGGATAAGCAACGATGAAATCTTCGTAGCCGCGCATCGTGTCGCGATCGAGAGCCGCTATGTAGGCATCACGCGCATCGAAATCGCGTATCTCCTTGGTCCGGTTGGTACGCACCTCGGCGGCGGAGACCTGCGGCGCCGGAGCATCCGGGCCGCGATCGAAGAAGACAAAGGGATCGGTGATCTTGGAGGCATTCCAAGGCACCTCCGCGCCATCAGTCACTTCATTGACCCGCAGCCGTGTGCGGTCAAACACATCGCCCAGCTGCAGGCCACCATCCCTGATCATCTCGGCAAGCGCCTGGGCATAGGCCCCATACGGCCCCTTGCCTTCCGGCGCGACGGTGCCCGGGGCTGCGTTGAAGGCGATCAGCATGTTCGGGTCGGGATCGACCAGTGCGAGGCCACCGGCCAGCGGCTGGTTCGACTTGGCGAAAGAATTTGGCCGCGCGGCGTCGAGCACGACGATGTTGACCTTCGTCGGCAGCGCGGCGAGAGGCTTTGTAAGGTCGGAAATCCGCACCGCTGCCATCGGCACGTCAGCCGCATTGGCGATCTCGGCATCGACGGGCGCGAAATAATTCTCACCTTCGAACTGCAATCCCTGCCCGGCCAGATAAACAAATACCACCGCGTCGGGGCCGGCTGCGGTCACCTTGGCGAGGAAATCGCGATAAGCGCCACGCAGCGATTCCTGGTCGACGTCGCGCGCGCCGACCACGTCGAACCCGGCCGCCTGCAATGTCTGGGCGATCAAGCCCGCATCATTGGCAGGCGTCGTCAGCGCGCTGGCGGGATAGGCGGCATTGCCGATGACGAAGGCTAGGCGCTTTTCGCCTTGCGCCAGCGCCCCGGCCGTAGAGCCGAATGCCAGAATGGAGAGAGCGAGGAAGAAGGCGAGGAATTTCAAGACCGTCCGCATTGCGATCATCCGGCAGGTGAGAGTGACGATGCTTCCGCCCCAGAGCCCAGACTAGGCTTGCGCAAAAAGGCAGCTTTGCGGCGTTAATCCGACGTCTTTCGGTATCGCGCGGTCGGATTGCCCGGTTTCAACGAAACGTGATCATCGTCCGGCTCAGCCGCGCCTTTTCCTCGGCTTTTCCAGCAGGGCGACCGCCTCGACATGCGGCGACCACAGGAACTGGTCGATCGGCGTCACGCTTTTCAAGGTGTAGCCGCCGTCGACGAGGATGCGCAGGTCGCGAGCAAGCGTCACCGGGTTGCAGGACACCGCGGCAACGAATGGAACATCCGAGCGGGCGATCTGCTTCGACTGGTCCTCGGCACCCGCTCGCGGCGGATCGAAGACAAGGCCGTCAAAGGCGTTCAACTCCTTGAAGGTCAAGGGTCGGCGGAACAGGTCGCGGCGTTCGCCCGTCACCCGCTTGATGCCAGTCGCGAAGCGCGATCCCCGGTCGAGCGCCGAAAGTGCCGCCGCATCGCCCTCCACGGCATGGACTTCCGACCTCGCCGCGAGCCGGAGCGCAAAGCTGCCACAGCCTGCGAAAAGGTCGGCGATCTTCTTGGCGCGCTTCAGATGTCCGCCGACAATCTCGGCCATCGTCTGCTCGGCTGCTTCGGTTGCCTGCAGGAAGGCACCCGGCGGCACGGCGACCGCGACGCTGCCGAACATCACCACGGGCTTCCTCGGTTCGATGATGATCTCGTCATCGATGGACAGCCTGGCAAAGCCTTGCGCAAGGACAAAATTGGACGCGATGCGGCGCTGGTGTTCGCCGAGCTTGCCGGAGTCATGCACCGCGACATCGAGGCCGGAACCGGTCACGGTGACCGCCATCCGGAAAGATTTGGTGGTGGCGCATATCAAGTCAGCGAGCGCCTTCAACTGGCCAAGCGCTCCGACGATTTCAGGCAGCGAGATCGGACATTCCGATATGGAAATGATTTCAGGCGACAGATGGCGATTGAAGCCGAGCAGCGTGCCTGTATCGGTGCGGCGCGCGGCGAGCACGACACGGCGTCGCGTCCGCGGCGCGCAGGCAACCAGCGCGTCGATGTCGCACTCGATGCCCTTGCCCTTCAGGGCGTGCACCACCTTCTCGCGTTTCCACTGGCGATAGGCTTCGGCCTCGAAATGCTGAAGGGCACAGCCGCCGCACTCCGTGAAATGGCGGCAGGCGGGCTCGATGCGCAGTGGCGAAGCCTCCAGCACCGCCATCAACGTGGCGCGATCCCGCTCGCGCGCGGCGGTGACGGTCTCCCCGGGCAGCGTAAAGGGAATGAACAGATCGCCGCCTTCGGTCTCTGCAATGCCGTCGCCCTGGGCGCCAAGCTTTTTGATGGTAAAGCGCGCGCTCATCGATCCTTGATCCCACCGAGCAGGAATTCGCGATTGCCGTCGCCGCCTTCGATTGGCGACAGATGCAGGCCGAGCGAGCGCCAGCCGGGCACGGTGTCCAGCCAATCCTGCAGCAGGCCCGCGACCCGGGCGGCATCGAAGGGGTCTTTCAAGAGGCCGCCCTTGCCGATCGCCTCGCGACCCGCCTCGAATTGCGGCTTGACCAGAAAGATCCCGGCGGCACCGGGCTTCGCAATGGCGAGCGCCGGCGGCAACGCCAACTTCAGCGAGATAAAGCTGACGTCGGAGACGATGAAACCTGGAACACGGCCGGCAAGGTCAGCGATGGTGATATCGCGGGCGTTCAGCCCTTCGACGACCGTCACCCGCGGGTCCTTGCCAATATCAGGATGTATCTGGCCATGACCCACATCGATTGCCGTGACATGGGCGGCGCCGCGTTCGAGCAGCACCTGGGTGAACCCGCCGGTCGAGGCGCCGATGTCGAGCGCTTCGCGGCCGGCTGGGTCGAGGCTGAAGTGGTCGAGCCCGCCGATCAGCTTCAGTGCCGCGCGCGAGACATAGCCTTGCGCCGGATCATCGATGGCAACAAGGCATTGCGGCGAAACGTTCTGACCGGGCTTGCGGGCAATGGAGCCATCGACCGTCACCGTGCCACGCTCGACCGCGTCGCGGGCACGCGAGCGGCTGGCAAACAGTCCGCGCTGGACGAGCAGGTCGTCGAGCCGCTGGCGGGTGCTGGCTGGCAGAGGCGAGTTCATCGGCCTTCATGGCGAAAGCCGGCGGCGAAGGCAAGGACATTGGACCGAACAAGGAAAGAGCGGCGAGCGCATCAGGCCGCGCCGCGGCTTGCACGCATCGCATCGGGTTCGGCAAAATGGTAATCGAGGAGGAGAACCTCCATCGTCGGAACCCGGGGACAAAGAATGCTGACGGGAACCTGCCACTGTGGCGCAACCCACTGGACCCTTGAGGGCGATCCGGGGCCGATCACCGCCTGCAACTGCACGCTTTGCCGCCGCTATGGCGTGCTCTGGGCCTATGACTATGCCGATGAGCGCATTCGCGTCGCGGGGCCGATGGCTAGTTACACGCGCGCCGGAAAGGATACGCCTTCGCTCGAAATCCTGTTCTGCCCGACTTGCGCCTGCGTGCTCGCCTGGCGCGGCCTGCGCGCCGATGCCTCCGGTCGAACGCGTATCGCCGTCAATGTGCGGCTGGCGCCGCTCGAGGCCGTGGCCGATCTGCCGATCGACCATTTCGATGGTCTTGACACTTTCGACGACCTGCCGCGCGATGGCCGCTGCGTGCGCGACATGTGGTTCTAGAAGATAGTGCGCGACACCTGGCGCTCGACGGCAGGAGACAAGCCGTCGTGCCGATCCCCTGAAGCTTGCTCCCGTGGAGGCTCAGCCGCACCCGCACCCGCGGACGCAGGCGCTGGTTCCGACACGACCACCAATTGCGGCACCTGCTTATAGGAGAAGCCGCCTCTGAGATCGCCCATTTTGCTCGCGACGATGCCCATCGCCGCCTTTTCGAGATTGCGGTCATAACGCGTCTCGGCGGCGGCGGGTGTCGCGATGATGGCTAAAAGTGCCACGCCGCACAAAAGCGTCTTCATTGTTATTGTCTCCCTGCCTGACGTCGATCTAGCAGGGCGCCATTGAAAAACGGCCAAGAGACACGGTAAGCAAAGCGCCAAACAGCAGCGTAAACAATGCGTTAATAAATCAAGCCGGCAAACTGATTCAAGCGCTTGAGGTTTTGATTCAGGCGCGCTGGGCCCGGGCCGTATGCCCGAGCGCGGTGAAAACGGTGCGCACGATGCCGGCGGCATCGAGGCCGGCATCGGCATACATTTTTTCCGGCTTGGCGTGATCTGCGAACACGTCAGGCAGCACCAGCGGGCGCACCTTCAGGCCGCTTTCCAGCAGTCCTTCGTGGGCGAGGAACTGCAGCACATGGCTGGCGAAGCCGCCAATGGCGCCCTCCTCCACCGTCACCAGAACCTCGTGCGAACGGGCCAGCCGCCGGATCAGATCCTCGTCGAGCGGCTTGGCGAAGCGGGCATCGGCGACGGTGGTGGAAAGCCCGGCCGCGCCGAGTTCCTCGGCAGCCATCAGGCAGTCTTGCAAGCGCGTGCCGAAGGACAGCAGCGCCACCTTTGTGCCTTCCCTGACGATGCGGCCCTTGCCGAGTTCGAGAACCGAGCCGCGCTCCGGCATGTCGACGCCGACACCGTTGCCGCGCGGATAGCGGAAGGCGATCGGGCCATCATCATAGCTTGCCGCGGTGCGCACCATGTGGCGCAGCTCCGCTTCGTCGGCGGCGGCCATCACGACAAAGCCCGGCAGGCTTGCCAGGAAAGTGGTGTCGAAGGCACCGCAATGGGTGGCGCCATCGGCACCGACGAAGCCGGCGCGGTCGATGGGAAAACGAACCGGCAGTTTCTGGATCGCGACGTCGTGGACGACCTGGTCGTAGGCGCGCTGAAGGAAGGTCGAATAGATCGCCGCGAACGGCTTGTAGCCTTCGGTCGCCAGGCCCGCCGCGAAGGTGACCGCATGCTGTTCGGCGATGCCGACATCGAAGGTCCTTGACGGGAACACTTCGCCGAACAGGTCCAGCCCCGTGCCGCTCGGCATGGCGGCGGTGACCGCGACGA
Organism: Mesorhizobium loti; assembly: GCF_013170705.1. NCBI lineage: Bacteria > Pseudomonadati > Pseudomonadota > Alphaproteobacteria > Hyphomicrobiales > Phyllobacteriaceae > Mesorhizobium > Mesorhizobium loti. The sequence continues at coordinate 5,695,951 of NZ_CP033334.1, forward strand.
TGCGATCGTCCTCGCGCGCCTCCTGGATCAGGCTTTCGGCGAACACCTTGGTGTAGGCCGGTGCGTTGGCCGGCGCCTTGGCCTGCGCGCCGGTGATGACGTCAAACTTGTTGACGCCGTGATATTTGTCGGCGGCGGCTTCCGCCGGTGCGTAGCCCTTGCCCTTCTGGGTGACGACATGGATCAGCACCGGGCCTTCGCCATTGTCGCGGACGTTTTTCAGGACCGGGATCAGATGCTCGAGATTATGGCCGTCGATCGGGCCGATATGGTAGAAGCCGAGTTCCTCGAACAAGGTGCCGCCGGTGACGTAACCGCGCGCATGCTCGACCGCCCTTGTAATGGCACGATCGGCGCGCTTGCCGAGATAGGACGTCAGTTTCTTGCCGAAGTCGCGCAGGCCGGCATAGGCCTTGCCCGAGGCCAGCCGCGCCAGATAGGCGCTCATCGCGCCGGTCGGCGGTGCGATCGACATGTCGTTGTCGTTGAGGATGACGATGAGACGGGCGTCGAGCGCACCGGCATTGTTCATCGCCTCATAGGCCATGCCGGCCGACATGGCGCCGTCGCCGATGACGGCTATGACGTTGTTGCGGCCACCGGAGAGGTCGCGCGCCGCGGCCATGCCGAGGCCCGCCGATATCGATGTCGAGGAATGGGCGGCGCCGAAGGGATCGTATTCGCTCTCGGCGCGGCGGGTGAAGCCGGACAGGCCGCCTTCTTGGCGCAGCGTGCGGATGCGATCGCGGCGGCCGGTCAGGATCTTGTGCGGATAGGCCTGATGGCCGACATCCCAGATCAGCCGGTCGTCCGGGGTGTTGAAGACATAGTGCAGCGCGACCGTCAGTTCGACCACGCCAAGGCCGGCGCCAAGATGGCCACCGGTGCGGGACACCGCGTCGACCAGTTCGAGACGGAGTTCTGATGCCAGTTGCGGCAGTTCGCTCTCGTCAAGCGCACGCAAATCCGCCGGAATGCGGACCTTGTCGAGAAGCGGCGTATGCGGCGTTGCGTTCACGGGAGTTCGGGCTTTCTGTTCAACGGCGGGATAGGCCGCCGGCCTGCGAAAGTAAATGCGTGTCGGTGACGCGGATCAAGCAGGTCCCCTCGCCGATTTTCCTCAGTTCTCCGGCAGCGGAATAAACTCTTTCTCGTCTCCAGGAACGATATCGAAGCGGCCCGTCTTCCATTCCTGCTTGGCCTGTTCGATGCGCTCCTTGGAGGAGGAGACGAAATTCCACCAGATGTAGCGCTGCGAGCCGAGCGAGGCGCCGCCGAACAGCATGAAATGCGCGCCGGTGTGCGACGACACGATGATCTCGTCGCCGGGCCGGAACACCAGCAGGCGTTCAGCCGGGAAGACGTCACCCGAAATCGTGACCTCGCCTTCCAGTGTGTAGATGGCGCGCTCCTCCGCATCGGCCGGGATCTTTATGCTGGCGCCGGCCGCCAGCCTGAGGTCGGCGTAGAGCGTGTCGGCGTCGGCCCGTACCGGGGAACGCAGTCCCTGGAAGTCACCGATCACAACGCGGCCCGTGACGCCTTCGGCATCGATCTCGGGCAGCCGCAAGGCAGCGGTGTTCTCGAATACGGGCGCCACTTCCTCCTTGCCGTCCGGCAATGCCAGCCATGTCTGCAGGCCGGAGATCGACATCGGCGCGCCGCGCAATTCCTCGGGCGTACGCTCGGAGTGGACGATGCCTCGGCCTGCGGTCATCAGGTTCACGTCACCCGGCTGGATGACCATTTCGGTACCGAGCGAATCGCGATGCCTGATCTTGCCGTCGAACAGATAGGTAACCGTCGACAGGCCGATATGCGGATGCGGACGGACGTCGAGCGCCTGGCCTGCACGCAGGATCGCCGGCCCCATGCGATCGAAGAAGATGAACGGCCCGACCAGCCGCCTCCTGGCGGTCGGCAGAGCGCGACGGACCTCGAAGCCGCCAATGTCCTTGGCGTTCGGGATGACCATCAGTTCGATCTGGTCGCTGGCAAAGGCGTCGCCGGCTTCAGGGTCTTTCCCCGGGAAGAAGCTCATGAACTCTCCTTATCAGCGTTCGGCAACCGCCTTGGCGGCATCAGGCAAAGCGGATCGCCGCTTTTGCCCGCAGTTTGGCGGCCACTTCTTCGCGGTTGCGCGGATGCTGGTTGGTTTCGAGCGAATCGAGAAGTTCGCGCGCCGATGCCGCAATGGCCTCCACGGCGTGGTCGAACGCATGCTGGTTCTGTTTCGAGGGCCGCGTCGTTCCGCTCAGCTTGCGGACAAATTGAAGGGCTGCGTCGCGCACTTCGTCATTGGTTGCCGGCGGATCAAAATTGAACAGGGTCTTGATGTTTCTGCACATCGCTTCCGTATCTCCTCTTGTCCTGGAGCTGTTTCAATCGGGACGAGTTTCAATCATGATCGTGTCCAAAAACCGGTGAGGCAAGACCATGGTTCGCGGCCAGGCCTCAGTCCGCGTCGAGCGGCTCTGTTCCCACCGGCTTGCCATCGCGCGATAGCCTGATCTTCTCGACCTTGTCCTCGGCCGCCTTCAGCAGCCGGTCGCAATGCGCCTTCAGGGCCTCGCCGCGCTCATAGATCCGGATCGACTGATCGAGCGGCACGTCGCCACGCTCCAGATCATCGACGATCTTCTCCAGCGCGTCGAGTGCCTGTTCGAAGCTCATCGCCTTGACGTCTTCGTTGGTCTCAGCAGCCATCATTCATCCTTTCATCAGTCGCCCGACATGGGCGGCGACCGAAAATGCCAGTCCCTGCAGATCGTAACCGCCCTCGAGCAGGCTGACGAGCCGGTTGCCGCTGTGGCGGGCAGCGCGCTGCATCAGCTGGCCGGTCGCCCAGTCGAAATCGTCCTCGGTCAGGTTGATCTCGGCCAGCGGATCACGGTGATGCGCGTCGAAACCGGCCGAAATAATGATGAGGTCGGGCGCGAAATTGTCGAGCGCCGGCAGGACGCGCGACAGGAAGGCATCGCGAAACACCTCGCTGCCGGTCCGCGGCGCCAATGGTGCATTGACGATGTTGCCGGCGCCGGTCTCGCTCTTTGCGCCAGTGCCAGGATAAAGCGGCATCTGGTGCGTCGAGCAATAGAGCACCGAGGGATCGTCCCAGAAAATATCCTGCGTGCCATTGCCGTGGTGCACATCCCAGTCGACGACGGCGACACGCTCGACGCCGTGCTTCTTCTGCGCATAGCGGGCCGCGATCGCCGCCGTGTTGAAGAAGCAAAAGCCCATTGCCGTGGTCTTTTCGGCATGGTGGCCGGGTGGCCGGGCGGCGACGAAGACATTGTCGGCGCGGCCTGCGAAGACGTCGTCGACGGCGGCGTTGGCGGCGCCGATCGCGGTTATCACCGCCTGCCAGCTCTTCGGGCTGGCGGTGGTGTCGGCATCGATGCGGGCAATGCCCTCGTCGGGGATGGCGGCGCGCACGCGCGCGACGAAATCGGCCGGATGCGCGTAAAGGATGGTGGCCTCGTCGCCTTCCGGCGCCTTGACGCGGTCAAGCTCGGCAAAGGCTTCGTCGTCAAGCACGCGCTCGATGGCGCGCAAGCGGTCCGGCCGCTCGGGGTGACCGGGGGGCGTGATGTGTTCAAGGAAGATCGGATGCGTGTAGAGACGAGTGGCCATCGTCCCTATCTAGTGCCCCAACGCCGCGATGGCCATGCGTCGCGGCCCAATGGCTGGGGAAAATCGCTTCTGCGTCCATTGGCGTCGCTGCGGGGCTTGGCGCCGCGGACGCTTCGGCATAAGGTCGCCTTCACTGCCTGGTGCCCGCCGCAAGCGGGAGAATCGGGAACACGGTTGAATTCCGTGGCGTGCCCAACGCTGTGAGGGGGACCGCGCCGGTAAATGCCACTGTCGATGACGGGAAGGCACCGGACGCGGGTTGATCCTGAGCCAGAAGACCGGCCTGGCAGGCACCGTCATCCGCATGGTCAGGCGGAGGACATGGTTTGCAATCGCAGGGGGACAAGCGATGCCGGATGCTATGACCGCTCCTGTCGGCGACGAATTTGACCAGATGGCCCGCGATGCAGTCTACCGCGCCATGTTCACGCGGCGCGATGTGCGCAGTCATTTTCTGCCTGCTCCTCTCGACGATGAGGTGCTGGCGCGGCTGCTGCTTGCCGCCCATCACGCGCCATCGGTCGGGTTCATGCAGCCGTGGAATTTCATCGTCGTCCGCGATGCCGCGCGACGGGAGAAGGTGCGCGACCTGTTCCTGGCCGCGCGAGAACAGGAACTGCCAGAAATCGAGGAAGAGCGGCAGGCGCTTTACCGCAAGCTGAAGCTGGAAGGCATCTGCGAAAGCGCGCTCAACATCTGCATCACCTGCGACCGCCAGCGCTCGAAGGGCTCGCCGCTGGGACGTTGGCACAATCCGGAGATGGACCTCTACAGCACGGTCTGCGCGGTGCAGAATTTCTGGCTGGCGGCACGCGCCGAAGGCGTCGGCGTCGGCTGGGTCAGCATCATCGAGGCGCAGGCGCTGAAAAGCCTGCTCTCCATTCCCGACCATGTAACGCCGATCGCTTATCTCTGCGTCGGCCGGGTTTCCGAGTTCGCACCCAAACCGGACCTTGAAACGCATGGCTGGGGCCGGCGGCTGCCGCTGCCCGAACTGATCATGAGCGAGACCTTTTGCGGGAGAGGCGAGGCACCGCTCAAGTCAGCGGTGGCGCGCCTGAACGCCGTCGATACCGCACAAGGCGACCGCCTGCCGGGCGATCAGCGCGTCGCGCCGGCCGTGCCCCAGCGCGAGCCGCCGAAGGAGGAAAGCGCCTTGTCCTTGAGTTCCCGGAACTTCGATGACGCCTCGGCCAGCCTGATGTCCCAGGCCGGATCAGGCACCTGGCCGGCGATGGTCTTGAAATAGACCTGCATCAGGCAGGCGATGGCGAAGGGCTCGATGAACGCCGCCTTGAAAGCCCAGGCGAAGACGATGGCCAGCACGAAGGCCCAGCCGGCGAGCTGGCCGGGCATCATGAACAGAATGGCGCCGGCCGGGGCCAGCATCAGCAGGAAGATCACGAACGACACGCCCCACATGATGACCGCCAGCCAGACGGCGTTCTTGACCATGGTCTTGCCGTTCTGGGCGTAGAGAACCACGCCCTGGCGCGCGGTTTCGAAAGGCGAGGACGAGTTGATGCGGATGTTATAGCCGAGGATGATCTCGTCGACATAGGTGAGCGACAGGCGGATCACCGTGTTGATGAAGGAGACCAGGCCGCTCAGGCCCGGAATGGGCAGAAAGGCGGCGACGCCGCCGAGCAGGCCGGTGATGGCGCGGATGGCGCCCTTGAACAGCTGGTCGACGACGAAAAGGATGTTGGCCTCGGCGAAACGCTCGGTCACGACCTGCCGGGCATAGGCGATCTGGTTCTGGCCGTCAGGGACATCATGGCCGTCGATCAGGTGGACCATGACGGCGATATGGCCGGCCTTGACGACGTAGAGGATGTATTCGCGGATCCAGTAGACGGCGATGGAGACGATGCCGAAGCCGACCACGCCGCCCCACAAGGCAAAGGACAGCGGTCCATCGGGATCGGTGGAAATATGGCCGACGCCATAGCCGACCGAGGCGCCCGTGCCGGTCGCCATGATGTAGGCCAGCGTGATGCCGAAATAGACGATCATGCGAAAGACAATGAAAGGCCAGGTCCGCACCATGATGGACACCGACCTGCCGATATCGAAATCCCACATGCCCCGAATCTCCCCTCAGAGATGGCTGGGGAGCATGCGCTCACCCCGCGGATTGTCAATCATGAGCGGGCACCAGGCCGCAGAAGGGACTTCAGTTCGATTGCGGACCCGGCTCCTTGAGCAGCCCCTCAAGCAGTTGCTTGAACGCCGACACCACCTTCCTCGACGTGGCTTCGGGGTCGTTTGAATTGGCGATCCGCTGCGACGCCTGGCTGCTCGCCCCGTTGATAAGGCGTGCGGCCGTTTCAGGGTCGACGCCCGGGACGACCACCCCTTCCCCCTGCAGGGCTGTCAGGTGATCGGTCATTGAGCCAACGCAGGCATTGGCATTCGACCATTGCGCCGGATCGCCCAGCACAGCCGGGCCATCCCGGAACATGATGCGCTGGATTTCCGGCTCCAGCGCCATCTCGATATAGGTGGTGCATTCGTCGACGAAACGCTGCCAGCGGGTCGGCGCTCTCGAGGCGACCTCGTTCACCCGAGCCGCCATCTCGCCGTCGATTTCGGCGATAACCGCCTCCAGCAGTCCCTTCTTGTCGCCGAAGTGATGATAGAGCGCGCCGCGCGTCAGTCCGGCTGATGCCGTGAAATCATCCATCGACGCTTCGGCATATCCGATCGTCCCGAAGGCCTGGCGCGCAGCTGCGATCAGCTTGGCGCGCGTCTCGGCGATCATCTCCTTGCGGGGTCTGTGCATCTTCTGGCCCTACTTACATACGCCCCGTATGCCAATTGACATACGCCGCGTATGATCTATCTAGTTCTCATACGCTCCGTATGTAATTGTCAGATCGCCCTTTGTCGAGGAACCGGATCATGCAAAACCCTTACTCAGAGATCTTTCGCGCACCCGGTGCCAAAGGCTTCGCAGCCGCCGGTTTCCTGGCGCGCCTGCCGATCGCCATGGCGCCTATCGGCATCGTGGCGATGCTGTCACAGACGCGCGGCGAATACTGGCTGGCCGGCGCTGTCTCGGCGACATTCGCATTGGCCAACGCTTTCCTGGCGCCGCAAATATCAAGACTGGTCGACCGCCTTGGCCAGACCCGGATCGTCGTGCCCACCACAATCATCTCCGTGCTCGCATTCCTGACGCTGATTGCGTCGGCCAATCAGGACTGGCCAGTCTGGACGCTGTTCGTGTCGGCTCTGCTGGCCGCCGCAATGCCCAGCATGCCGGCGATGGTGCGCGCACGCTGGACCGAGCTTTTCCGCGGTCGGCCCGAGATGAACACCGCCTTCGCCTTCGAGTCGGCGGCGGATGAGTTGGTCTACATCGCCGGAGCATCGCTGTCGGTGGGCTTGAGTGCCGCCCTGTTCCCGGAAGCGGGCATGCTGGCGAGCACGCTGTTCCTTGCCTTGGGCTCGACGGCGTTCATCCTGCAGCGCTCGACCGAGCCGCAAGTGCGGCCAATGGGTGCAGGCTCGAGCGGCTCCGCAATTCGCCTGCGCCCGGTACAGATCATCACATTCGCCCTGATCTTCATCGGCGCCACCTTCGCGACGACGGAAGTCAGCACCGTGGCTATCACCAAGGAACTTGGCCAACCCGGCGCCGCCAGCCTCGTCATTGGCGTCTACGCGCTGGGGTCGTTCGTGCTCGGCATCATTGTCGGCGCGCTCAATCTGAAAACACCGCTGCAACGCCAGTTGGCCATCGCGGTAGCCGTCATCGCGGTCAGCACGCTGCTGCCGCTCACCGCCGGCACCGTGCCCCTTCTGGCACTCACCGTCTTCATCAGCGGTGTGGCCATCTCGCCGACCTTCATCACGGCATTCGGCCTGATCGAACGGCATGTGCCGGAAGCGATGCTGACGGAGGGCATCACCTGGGTGACCACGGGGATCGGTATCGGCATGGCGCTCGGCTCCTTCGCCGCCGGCGCCGTGGTGGACGCATTCGGCGCCCAGAGCGGGTTCTGGGTTTCAGTGGCGGCAGGCACCATCGCGCTGGCCACCGTGCTGCTCGGCCAGCGCAGCCTTGCCACCCGTAAATGCGAGTTGGAGGAATGCGACGCCGCTGCCGTTCCGGCCGAGTGACAGCCTGGCCATGTCGAGATTCACGTCAGGCCGACCTCCTGAATATCAACATGGCCTAGAGAATCTCGGTCTTCGCGATGTGGATGCCAAAGCCTTCGAGGCCGACATAGTGGCGCTCGCGCGAGGCGATCAGGTTGATCGAGGAAATGCCGAGGTCCTTCAGGATTTGCGCGCCGAGGCCGATCTCCCGCCATTCGTTCTCGCGCCGGCGGGCCTCTTCATGATCCTCGCGGTCGCCGCTTGCAGGCCGTTTGCGTTCCTGATGCGCGACGCCGACGGAACCCTCGCGCAAATAGACGATGACGCCTCGCTTGCGCTCGCCCATCGCCTTCATGATGCCGTCCAACCGATGGCTAGGGCCGAAGACGTCGGTCACCACATCCTCGGAATGCAGCCGCACCGGCACGTCCTCGCCGTCGCGGATGTCGCCGAAAACGACAGCGACGTGATGCATCGTGTCCCACGGCAGCGTGTAGGTGAAGACCTGTGCCTTGCCGCCGAGCGTGTCGATATCGGAGCAGGCGACGCGCTCGACCAGCGTTTCCTTGCGCTGACGATAGGCGATGAGGTCGGCGACCGACACCTGCTTGAGGCCATGCTCCTCGGCAAAAGCCTGCACCTGCGGGCCGCGCTTGACGGTGCCGTCGTCATTGACCAGTTCGGAAATGACGCCGATCGGCGGCAGGCCGGCGAGCTTGCAGAGATCAACGGCTGCTTCGGTATGGCCCGAACGCATCAGCACCCCGCCTTCGCGCGCGATCAGGGGGAAGATGTGGCCGGGGCGGACGAAATCGGAGGCGCCGACATTGCCGTTGGCGAGGTTGCGCACGGTGAGCGTGCGGTCGTCGGCCGAAATGCCTGTCGTCGTGCCATGCTTGAAATCGACGCTGACGGTGAAGGCCGTGGTGTGGGCGGAATCATTGTCGGCGACCATCGGCTGCAGGTTGAGCCGCTTGGCCTCCTCGCGCGGCATCGGCGTGCAGACGATGCCGGAGGTGTTGCGCACGATGAAGGCCATCTTCTCGGGCGTACAATGGACGGCGGCGACGATCAGGTCGCCCTCGTTCTCGCGCCCGTCATCATCCATGACGACGACGATCTCGCCACGTTCGAAGGCTCGGATGGCTTCGACAATCTTCTTTTGATCGTAAGGCATGGGCGCTCGCTTGGCTCGCAGGGCAGTAGGGAATAGGGCAGTTGGGAAAGGGAGGGTTTTGGCTGTTTCGGCAGGCAGCGTAACATACTGCCCTACCGCCTCATCCCCCTCCCTTCCCCGTCTGTCCTCGATGCCGCAGATAATGATCAGCGATCGCGCAGGCAACCATCGCCTCGCCGATCGGCACGGCGCGGATGCCGACGCAAGGGTCGTGGCGGCCCTTGGTCATTACCTCGACGTCGTTGCCGTCCTTGTCGATCGACTTTCGCGGCGTCAGGATCGATGAAGTCGGCTTGACTGCGAAGCGCGCAATGATCGCCTGTCCGGTCGAGATGCCGCCGAGGATGCCGCCGGCGTTGTTGGACAGGAACACCGGCTTGCCGTCATTGCCCATGCGCATCTCGTCGGCATTCTGTTCGCCGGTGATACGGGCGGCCTCGAAGCCGTTGCCGATCTCGACGCCCTTGACGGCATTGATCGACATCAGCCCGGAGGCGATGTCCTGGTCGAGCTTGGCGTAGATCGGGGCGCCGAGACCTGGCGGAACGCCGTCGGCGACGATTTCGATCACAGCACCGACTGACGAACCGGCCTTGCGGATGCCGTCGAGATACTGCGTGAAGACGGGAACAGAAGCGGGATCGGGGGTGAAGAACGGGTTCTCGGCATCACCGATGAAATTCCAGTTCCAGTTGGCGCGATCGATCGACTTCTCGCCCATCGACACCAAAGCGCCGCGCACCACCATGCCCGGCACGACCTTGCGGGCAAGCGCTCCGGCGGCAACGCGCGCGGCCGTCTCGCGGGCCGAGGAGCGGCCGCCGCCGCGATAGTCGCGTATGCCGTATTTGACGTCATAGGTGTAGTCGGCATGGCCTGGCCGGTATTGGCGTGCGATCTCGCCATAGTCCTTCGAACGCTGGTCGACATTCTCGATCAGCATCGAGACCGGCGTGCCTGTGGTGATCATCGTCTGGCCGTCCCCGTCGAGGACGAAGCCGGACAGCACCTTCACCTCGTCTGGCTCGCGGCGCTGGGTGACGAAGCGCGACTGGCCCGGCCGGCGCTTGTCGAGTTCGGCCTGGATTTCATCCCGCGTGAAGCGGATGCCCGGCGGGCAGCCGTCGACCACGCAGCCGAGCGCTGCCCCATGGCTTTCGCCCCAGGTGGTGACGCGGAAAAGGTGGCCGAACGTGTTGTGAGACATGGAAAACTGCCCTGCCCGGCAGCCGAGCCGGTTGAAGCCTGCGTTCTATTGGCGTTTTTTGCGGTGGTCAAACTGTCATCCCCGCCGTTTAAGTTTTGACACATTCGGCTGGTTTCTGCTTTCTTCCATCCGCCGTTGAGGATCCGCCGCCACAGTGCCGGCGCAATGACCAAAGAGGACAATCATGCGTACCCTGATTGGCGCTGTTGCCGCCATGCTGCTTTGTTCCACCGCCGCCTTCGCCGGACAGACCGAGGGCCTGATCAAGAAGATCGACAAGGATGCGCTGACGCTGACGCTGGACGACGGCAAATCCTACAAGCTGAACGCCGAAACCGATCTCGACTCCCTGAAGCCGGGCATGGACATCGTAATCGCTTACGATGTGACCAATGGCGAGAATGTCGTGACCGATATGCAGTTGCCGGACAGCGACACGAACTAGCTCAGGCGGCTTAAAGCCACTCCAGACTATGCCCTTCGAGCTTGAGCACGCGATCCTGCGGTATCTCCAGGTTCGCGGCCTCGTCCTCGGCCATGTCAAGCACGAAGCGGAACAGGGTGCGCATGACGCCGCCATGCGTCACGCAGATCGTCCTGCGATCGAGTTCGTCGAAGCAAGGCTTCACCCGTTCGAGCAGCATCTGGTAGCTTTCCGCCCCCTCGCCGGGTGGCTGAAAATTCCATTTGTCCAGGGCACGTGACCGGCTTGCTCCGGGAGACTGCGTCTCGAGCTCGGCAAAGGTAAAGCTCTGCCAATCGCCGAAATTGACCTCAACCAGCCTGACATCGGTTCGATAGGCGAGCGGATCGAGCTTCATCGCGGCGCGGATGCGCTCCATCGTTTCGCGCGTCCGCCGCATCGGGCTGGCGACGAAATCGAAATCCCTGACATCGCCGACAAGTTGGGCCAGCCGATGCCCGTTTCCGGTTGCCTGTTCGCGGCCAAGGGCATTGAGGTCGGTGTCGGCCTGGCCCTGAAGCCGGAACTCGGCGTTCCACGCAGTCTGGCCGTGGCGCACGATATAAACCAGCGGGTACATCAGGTCTTCCGGAGGTCGGGCCAGGGCCTGGGCGGAGGAGGAGCGGAGGGATTAATCCTTGACCGTCGAAATATCGGGCGCGTCGACCGCCTTCATGCCGACCACGTGATAGCCGGAATCGACATGATGCACTTCACCGGTGACGCCACGCGACAGGTCGGACAGGAAATAGACGCCGGAATCGCCGACCTCTTCCTGCGTGACCGTCTGCTTCAGCGGCGAATTGTATTCGTTCCACTTCAGGATGTAACGGAAGTCGCCGATGCCGGAGGCGGCCAGCGTCTTGATCGGCCCGGCGGAGATGGCATTGACGCGGATTTTCTTGGCGCCAAGATCGACGGCGAGGTAACGCACGCTAGCCTCGAGCGCGGCCTTGGCGACGCCCATGACGTTGTAGTGCGGCATCACCTTCTCGGCGCCATAGTAGGTCAGGGTCAGCAGCGAGCCGCCATCGGTCATCAGCGCTTCGGCGCGCTTGGCGATGGTGGTGAAGGAATAGACCGAAATGTCCATGGTGCGCAGGAAATTGTCGCGCGTCGTCTCGACATAGCGGCCGGTCAGCTCGTCCTTGTCGGAAAAAGCGATCGCGTGGACGAGGAAGTCGAGCTTGCCCCAATGCTTGGCGACATTGGCGAAAACCTCGTCGAGGCTCGCCGGGTCGGTGACGTCGCAATGGCCGGCGACAAAGGCGCCGAGTTCCGCCGCCAGCGGCTCGACACGCTTCTTGAACGCCTCGCCCTGATAGGTCAGCGCGATTTCGGCACCATGATCAACGCAGGCCTTGGCGATGCCATAGGCAATCGACCTGTTGTTCGCGACGCCAAGAATGAGGCCGCGCTTGCCGGCCATCAGGCCCTGTCCACCCGCCATGTGAGCGCTCTCCGCAAGGTTTGTGCTTTGTGGAGTGCCTATCGCACAGGCACACTGCCCCTTCAAGCGCTCAAACCGGACAGTTCAGGGGACAAAAGCGCCGGATCAGCCTTTTTGGCCGCGCAACAGCGTTTCCAGCGCGCTGTCGCCGCCTTCCGGCAGCATGATGCGCACATGGGCGTAGAGGTCGCCATGGCCGCCGGCTTTTTCCGGGAGACCCCGCCCCTTCAGGCGCAGCACCTTGTCCGAACTCGACCAGGCGGGAACGTTGACCGCGAGCCGGCCGGTCGGCGTCTCGACCGGTACCTTGGCGCCCAGCACCGCATCCGCCAGCGGCACCGGCAGATCGGCATGCAGGTCGCGGCCTTCGATGCGGTAGCGCGGGTGACGGCGGATATGGATCTTGACCAGCGCGTCGCCAGGCTGGCCCGGCCCCTGCTCGCCCTGCCCCTTCAACCGGATGGTCTGACCATCCTCGACAAAGGTCGGCAGCTTGACAGCCACCTTGCGGCCATCGGGAAACATCGCCGTCACCTTTTCGGCGTTTGCCGCTTCCTCGATGGTGATGTCGAGCGTGACGTTCAGATCGGCCGCCGTCGCCGGCTGGCGACGGTCGCCTGCGCCCGCGCCGCGCGCACCGGAAAAGGCGTCGCCGAAAATCTGGCTGAAAATATCGCTGTTGCCGTCGAAAGGATCGCCGCCCGGGCGCCCTGACCGGAATTCGAATCGCGAACCACCGGCCCCTTGCTGGCGGCGAAACCCTGCAAAGGGGTCGCCACCACCGGCGGCGCCCTCAAACCCCTGGAAGCGCGGCTTGCCGTCGGCATCGATCTCGCCGCGATCGAAAGCGGCACGATTCTTCTCGTCGCCGACGATCTCATAGGCCTGATTGGCCGCGGCAAAACGGTCCTTCGCCTTGGGATCATTCGGATTCTGGTCCGGATGATGTTTCTTGGCGAGTTTCCGGTACGCCGATTTTATGTCCTTGGCCGATGCGTTCTTTGCAACGCCCAGCACCTCATACGGGTCGCGCATGCGTTCTGCCCTGGAGAAGAGTTGAGTCCATACTTGCCTCCTATATGCGCTCGCATAGGAAGAAATTCCAGTGGCGGACCGTCATATCAAAAGCGGAAAGTCAGAGCGCCTTGAAGCCCTGCATGCGCCATCCGCCGGCGCCGGCGAGGCACAGTTCACCCTCGAACATGGCAACGCCGTCAAAGCTTTCGCGTGAGGCCTTGAAGCGGCGGCACGTCTGCCCCCTGTCCTTCAACTCCGCCAGCTCGGTGATGGAGCCACGCGACCCGGTGCCGGCATTCGCCCACGGCACGGCCTGGCCGCCGAGTTGCTCGATATCGGCGGAGGACACCGCATTACCGATCGTCGTCTGATCGGAGTCGCGATCCGAATCGGCGGGGGCGGATGAAGCCGAGGTGCTGCTGGTCAGGATCGAGCGGTCGACTTCGGCTTTTTCCAGGCTGAATCCACCTGCGCCACAGCCAACAAGTGGCAGGGCGATTGCCACGATCGCCGCTTTCGCGCTGGCCGAAGCGATAACGCTCCATTGCCTGCTGTCAAAAGCTTGCGCGATACGCGACAATCGGCAACCTCCCCCGGTTCGTGACAATTTGAGAAAAACTATGAGTGACACAGAGTTAACAAGCAGTGACTTTACCGAGGCGGCCGAGCCGTTTCGCCTCTTTGCCGCATGGCTGGACGACGCCACCAAGAGCGAGATCAATGACGCCAATGGCGTGGCGCTGGCTACCGTCGATGCCGAGGGCATGCCGGATGTGCGGATGGTGCTGCTCAAGGGGTTCGATGAAGGCGGCTTTGTTTTCTACACGAATTTCGAGAGCGCGAAGGGCCAGGAGATTCTTGGCAGCATGAAGGCGGCGATGTGTTTCCACTGGAAATCGCTGCGCCGCCAGGTACGCATTCGCGGCCCGGTGGAGATCGTCAGCGACGCCGAGGCCGATGCCTATTATGCGACGCGGCCGCGCGGCAGCCGCATCGGTGCCTGGGCATCGAAACAGTCACGGCCGCTCGAAAGCCGCTTCGCGCTGGAGAAGGCGGTCGCCGAATACACGGCGCGTTATGCCATCGGCGAGATTCCGCGGCCAAGACACTGGTCGGGTTTCCGCATCGTGCCGAAGACGATCGAGTTCTGGCACGACCGACCCTTCCGATTGCATGACCGGGTGGTCTTTTCACGCAACGCCAAGGGCGGCTGGGACAAGACGCGGCTCTATCCCTGAGGAATTGCTACTTCTTCCTTGTCATGAACGCCGTGAGCGCCGCGCGCGCCTCGTCCGACTTCAACCGCTCGCGGAAATGCTCGCTTTCCTCGCCGATGCGCGCGACGAGGTCGTCGCGCGAGCCGCGCATGAGATCGCGCGCGATCTTCAGCGCCTGCGGCGGCTTGGCCGCGATCTGGCCGGCAGCCGCCAGCACCGACGCCTCCAGCGCAGCCTCCTCGACCACGTCGTAGATCAGGCCGGCGGCCTTCGCACGCTCGGCGGAAAAGCCCTCGCCAAGGCCAAGCAGCGCGAACGCGCCTTGCTGCCCCAGGACCCGCGGCGCCAAAAGGCTAGATCCCGCCTCGGGCACCAGGCCAAGATCGACAAAAGGCGTCCTGAACACAGTGCGCGGCGTGGCAAAGGTCAGGTCGCAATGCAGGTTGATCGTGGTGCCGATGCCGACCGCGATGCCGTCGACGCCGGAGACGATGGGTTTTTCGACCCTGGCCAGCGCCATCAGGAAATCCCAGACTTCCGTGCCGCCATCGCCACCCGTGGCCACGACCATGAAATCGGCAAGGTCGTTACCCGAGGAGAACGCGCCAGGCACGCCGAGGAACACATGGACGCGGATCGCCGGATCGGCGTCACCCGAGGCCAAGGTTTGCGACATCTTGGCGTACATGGCGCGCGTCAGTGCGTTCTTCTTGTCCGGGCGGTTCATGCGTATGATCTGGATGGCGCCCTGGCGCTCGACGAGGATATGGTCTGTCACAGTGTTTTCCTTGTGAACGTCAGGCTGAAATCAGCGTCTTGCCGGCAGCCACGAGGCTTTCCGCGCCATCGACAACACGCCCTTTCAGGGCACCCGTCTCGCCGAGCAGGTTTTCGGCAAAGAAGCGGCAAAGGCCGATGCGGCCCTGATCGGCAAGAGCGCCGCGCGCCAGATAGGCGCCGCCGGCGGCAAGCGAGATCAGTCTGAGATAAGGCGTCGCACCCGCCAGCGCCTCCTCCGCCCGACCGTCCGCCGACAGTTTTTGCAGGAAACGCGTCGCCTGCGTCAGATCGCCGAGTGCTGCGTCGAGCGCATCCGCGGTGCGACCGAAACCCTGCAGGTTCGAGGTGCGCACGGCGTTGGCGGCCACAGCCAGTTCGCCAATGAAGCCATGCACATGCCCCCCGCCGCCGAGCGGCAGCTTGCGGGTGACCAAGTCGATCGCCTGGATGCCGTTGGTGCCCTCGTAGATCGGCGCGATGCGCGCGTCGCGGTAGAAAGCTGCCGCGCCCGTCTCCTCGATGAAGCCCATGCCGCCATGCACCTGGAGGCCGAGCGAGGCCACTTCGACGCCGACATCGGTCGAAAATGCCTTGGCCAGCGGTGTCAGAAGATTGGCACGATCACGCCAATGCCCGGCCTGGTCACCGTCCGAGACCCGCGCCATGTCGATCGCATGGGCACAGGAATAGCTGATCGCCCGCGCCGTCTGCGTCAGCGCCTTCATGGTCAAGAGATTGCGCTGCACGTCGGGGTGGTGAACGATCGGCGCCATGCCAGCGCCGGCGTAATCCGCTGCCTTGCCCTGGCGGCGCT
Organism: Mesorhizobium loti; assembly: GCF_013170705.1. Lineage (NCBI taxonomy): Bacteria > Pseudomonadati > Pseudomonadota > Alphaproteobacteria > Hyphomicrobiales > Phyllobacteriaceae > Mesorhizobium > Mesorhizobium loti. The sequence continues at coordinate 5,711,819 of NZ_CP033334.1, forward strand.
CATTGGCATAGGCGACCGCCTTCTGGGTGGCGGCTTCCGCGACGGCGACCCCCTGCATGCCGACGGCCAGGCGGGCATTGTTCATCATGGTGAACATGCAGGCGAGGCCCTTGTTCTCCTCGCCGATCAGCCAGCCAATGGCGCCGGGCTTGGCGCCCTGGAACCCATCGCCATAGATCATGGTGCAGGTCGGCGAGGCATGGATGCCGAGCTTGTGCTCGAGGCCGGAACAGAAGACATCGTTGCGGGCGCCGAGCGAGCCGTCGTCGCCGACCAGGAATTTCGGCACCAGGAACAACGAGATGCCGCGCGTCCCGGCAGGCGCATCGGGAAGCCGCGCCAGCACCAGATGGATGATGTTGTCGGTGAAATCGTGCTCGCCATAGGTGATGAAGATCTTCTGGCCGAAGATGCGGTAGGTGCCGTCGCCGGCAGGCTCGGCGCGGGCGCGCAAGGCAGCGAGGTCCGAGCCCGCCTGCGGCTCGGTCAGGTTCATGGTGCCCATCCATTCGCCGGAGACGAGCTTTTCGAGATATTTTGCCTTGAGCTCTTCCGAAGCATGCTTGTCCAGCGCTTCGACCGCGCCCATGGTCAGCGTCGGGCCGATGCCGAAGGCCATGGCGGCCGAATTCCACATTTCTAGCGCGGCGACGCCCAGCAGGGTCGGCAGCGCCTGGCCGCCATATTCCTCGGGCCCGGACAGCGCGTTCCAGCCGCCATCGATCCAGCGGCGATAGAGCTCCTTCCAGCCGGGCGGCGTGGTGACGGCAGCGTCCTTCAGCACCGCACCGTGTTCGTCGCCGATCTTGTAGAGGGGAGCCACTTCCTCGGTGGCGAAACGGCCAGCTTCGCCAAGAACGGCATCGACCAGATCCTCGCTGAGATCGCCAAATGCGCCGGCATCGAGCCCCTGCTTGAGCCCAGCCACGTGCTTCAGCGTAAAGGCGATATCCTCGACCGGTGCCCGATACATGCCGTTCGATCCTCCTGATGCATCGGCCTCGCCGACCCTAGAGCCAGTGCCGCCACAAAACCATCCGCCTTTGGGCGGTCTCCCATCGTCTTTTTACGTAAACGTCAAACTTTGTCACGCGGATTTTGCAATCGCGCCGGCCTGTATTAAATTCCGTCGAAGCCGGATCAAATCGACCGGCGATACACCAGAATCAGCCGACCGGAACATCCCATGCTCGCCAGACCCGACGCCTACCGCTGCATCGAATGCGGCCTGCCTTATCGCGCACCCGGGTTCTGGTATCATGAGGGCAGGCTGGAACATGGTGCGGCCTACTGGTCGGATCGCGGCATATTGTGCTCGCCGCAATGCTCGCTGGCCCACCACCGCAAGCGCGCCGCCGAAGGCACGCTGCAGCAGGAGCCCGCGCCCGACCCGTTTGAATTTCCGCCCGGCATCCGGCGCTAGCCGCATAACCGCCCGCCGAGCATCTTGCGTTGCCGGCGACCGAAACGATCATCTGGTCGTCCATGTTCAGAAGGCGATCTTTACACCCAGCTTGCCGCTGACGGTTGAACTGTCTTGGGACCACTTGCCCCGAATCTCGCTGCTGAGGGTGGTCGATTGGGACATTTTCAGATTGAAGCCTGCCGACACCGCCGCCGAGAAGTCCGCATCTTCGAAGTCACTCTCGATACCGGATACGCTCGCGGTGTTTGAATAGCCGAAGCGCTGCTGCAGATCGGCTCGCGCGTAAGGGCTGATCACCATACCGTTTCCGAGTTGATAATCTGCATAAACTCCAGGTTCGAACTTGATTGCGCCAAATGACAGGCGGCTTTTTCCGTACGAAACGCCAGAGCTGTCCGTGTACTCGTCGCCGGTGAAACTAACACCAAGCAATCCACCACGCAGATCGAAGCGCACCCGATCGGTCAAGTTGAAGATGTGGCCGACCGATCCCGTCACGGCGTAGCCTTGTGTGTCATACGTGCCGGAGCCAAGGCCTGTGCTTTCGACATCGGTGTTGCCGAGGAACGCCGATGCCGCCACGAGCATATAGCTGGTGCCGCGACGATAGAGCCCATAACCGCCGAACATACCGCTTCTGTTGGTGGCTTCGCCGTTGGGAGGAAAGAAACCGAACGCATTGGCGTCTACGCTGGCCGATGCATAACCGCCAAACAGCCCCAGGTTCAGTCCGTGCTCATTGTCGAAACCGAAGTGCTTTGCAGCATTGAAGTCCACGCTGACCGCGGCGGAAAATTCGTCAACGTCGAAGTCCGGTCCGGTGATCACGGTCGGCCCCTGTGAAATCGTGAAGCCGTCGTGCTTCGTGTGCGCCAACTGGCCCGAAGCGAAGACGCCGAACGGCGCCGACAGAGCTTGCGCGGGGCCGCTCGCAGAGCCGACATCCGACTCGATCGCGTTATCGACAACACTCAGAAGCGCATCCAGGGACGTGTCGACAACCGCGCCATTGGCTATGCCGTTGAGATAGCACTGCCCTGACAGAACAGTTCCCTCGCCAACGAAGATGCAGGCGGCGGCCTTGGAAGGCAGGAGGACGACCAGGGCACCGATCGAGAGCGCAATCGCGTTGACGGGGTCAAGATACCATTTCTTTGCTGTCATTGTCATTTCCCCTCTTTATTACAAGTAAGACAATAATAATCAGGGATGCAATTCGCCGACGATATTCAAAATATCCATCCAGCCTCAGCGTGCGCGCTCAACATACTGCGACTGCACTATGGTGATTATAACAGGCTATGCCCTGGGAAGATATGGCTTCGAGCGTCGAATCGGCTTGCGCATGCCGGCGCGGCCGCGGTCCTTGCCAAACGAGTCTTTTGAAGCGCTTATAAGACGATGGTTAGCGCCGTCCCGCTTGGCCGATCAAACGCGGGTCGCGAGACCCTCGCCCTTTCTTTGAGGCGGTTTGTGGTGTAAAATTCAGCGGTCTTCGGAGATACGGGTTTCCGGCGCCCAAGGGGGCGGCGCATCAGCCGGACGGACACTTCGACGGCGCGAACGTTGTCGCAGCTGAAACGAGCCCGTGACATGACCCACAGTTTCTTCCGGCACTTCGCTGCAGTTCTGCTGGTCGTGTTTTTCGGTTCGATGGCCGCCCAAGCCGCGGTCGAGGAAGTGCTTGCATCAAAGCCAAGCAAGCGGCTTGCCATCATCATTGGCAATTCGCATTACCAAAGCGCCCGCCTTCAACATCTGACCAATGCGGTAAACGACGCCACACAACTCTCCGAGAGTCTGAAGAGGCTGAATTTCGACGTGCTGACGGGGCTCGACCTTTCGTCGGACGGGTTTGCCAAGCTCTTCGACAGCGCCGACAGCAAACTCGCAACCGCCAGCGCCGTGGTGATCTTCTACGCCGGTCACGGCGTTCAGTTGCAGGGAGAGAACTATCTCCTGCCCGTCGATACACCCGATCCTGAAACCCTGGAAAAACTGACCGCGGGCGCGATCAGGCTAAACGACGTGATCGCAAAGTTTTCCAACCGGGAGAGGCAGACGTTTATTTTTCTCGACGCTTGCCGCAACAACCCGGTCGGCAAGGGCGCCAGCGTCATGGATGGCCTTGCCCAGGTCGAAGTGGGCGAAAACACGTTTGTCGCCTTCGCGACCCAGCCAGGCAACATCACGGCCGATGGCTCGGGAGACAACAGCCCCTTTACCACGGCCCTGTTGAGGAATGTTGAGATTCCCGGGCTCAGCATCTCGGATATGATGATCCGCGTTCGCAACGAGACAGAGGCACTCACCGCAGGTCGTCAGGTTCCGTGGGACCAGTCGAACCTTCGCGAGCAGTTCTATTTCACCGAGCAACAAGAGCTCGACCCGGCTCAGTTGAGCGCTAGCCTGTCTCGCATTCTGTCGGACCCGGCCGCCAAGAAAAAACTGCAGCTCGAGCTTGCTTCCAACGACCTGCAGACCGCCGTGCTTATCGTGGGACAGACATTGCGATCGGCCGAGATTTCAGTCCCGCCCGGCGCTTCACCGGAACCGGCAGGTACGCAGCTTGCCAGCCTTGAAGGAGCCCGGCAAAGCGTGGTTTCCGGTCTTGAAACATTGATCGTCGGCACGTCGGCAGGCGAGCCGGACCCTGCGAAAGCGACCGACCTCGCACGCAACATCCAGACGGAATTGCGCCGCTTGGGCTGCTATCGCATGACGGTCGATGGAGATTGGGGCAAGCACTCGGTCCAGGCTCTCAACACCTACTACAAGAACACCAAGCGGGCCGCGTCGGCGACCGAGCCAACGGTTGAACTTCTGGGCGATCTCTTCCTGCACTCCGGCCGCGTCTGCAAGGATCCGGTCATCGTGAAAGTCAAACCGGCGAAGGTCGCCTCGGACACCGCTCTGCGCAAAAAGGGAGCGCCGAGCAGAAAGGCCTCCACGCCCTCACGATCGCCATCGTCGCGTCCCGCCGCGCCCCCTCCCGACATCAGTGGCGGTATTGGGATTGGCGGTGTGTTCTAATCTGGCACGGGCTGCCCCAGCATCGAGAAGCATTCCTTAACCATGACGGTTCAGGATTTGCCTTTGATCAACGGGGATTCCCTGTTTTGAAATTGCAAAGGCGTTTCCATCGCCGTTCAAAGAGCGCTGTGCCAACGCTCGCCAGACCCTTTTTCCCTGGGCATGCCGCTTCTCTGAAACCTCTGTATATTTTCTGGCGACACGCACTGACGCCTCTGGCTTTCGCGGCGGCCTTGGGGCTGTCGATGGCGGCACAGGCTTCGAATTTCTCCGAGCCGTGGAAGAATGCCGACCGCGCCCTGGTGGTCGATGCCTATGAATACAATTCCATCGACTGGGCGCAACTTGCCACCGACAAGCGCATCGTCGGATTCATCAACAAGGCTTCCGACGGCATGCCGCCGCCCTATTTCTGTTCTGGCAGCGATACAGACGTGAAGCTGTGCAAGGCGCTGTGGAAACGCCATGCGGTGACCCGCGAACTGTTCCAGACGCGCCGGGTCGTGGCCAAGGCGCTCGGCATGAAGTGGGGCGCCTATCACCTGGCCCGCCCCGGCAATCCGGTCGAGCAGGCGAACAATTTCCTCGATTTTGCCGATCCCGCGCCGGACGATCTCATGGTTCTCGACCTCGAGGGCAACGATCCCTCGCAGTGGATGTCGCTCGACGATGCCGAGGAGTTCGTGCGCCAGGTGCATCGGCGCATGGGCCGCTTCCCGGTGCTCTATACCAACGGCAAGACGGCCCAGTACATCGCCGACAATCGCTACAAGTACCGGCTTCTGTCGCGGCTGCCGCTTTGGTACGCGCGCTACAGGCCTGATATCGACGTGCATTTTCCGATGGGCAACTGGCAAGGCTATGCGCTCTGGCAATTTTCCGCGCAGGCCAATTGCGGCCGCTTCCGTTGCCCCTACAGGGTTGCCGGCACGCCCAACGATATCGACGTCAACGTCGCGCCGACCGATGCCGCCACGCTGCGCCAGCAATGGCCGTTTGGCGGGCTGATCGACGTGCCATCAGACTATCTTGCCAGCGTGCCGGTGCCGCTCTCGCGCGAGGCAGCGCTCGCGGGCAAGGCGACCCTGATCTATGCGGATGTGGCAACGCCTCCGACGTTCGAGGAAATGGTCGCCGTGCTCGGTTCGCGCTGGTCGAAATTCCGCGACGGGTTCCACATGCCTGTGGTGAAGACGGTGCCGCGCAGGCCGGGCTTCGGCATTGTGCAATATGTCGCCTGGAAGCGAACCGAACAGCGTTCGCCCGAGCAGCTCGACGCCGCTTTCGCCGGGGCCGATCCGGTCAGCACCGCTTCGACCGAAATCGACCGCGGTCAGCAATAGGCCGCTACGCCCTAATTTCAGCTCGCCTGCTCGCGCGCCACGGCCTGCCAGCCGATGTCGCGACGGCAGAATCCGTCCGGCCAGTCGATCCGGTCGAGCGCGGCGTAGGCCCGCGCCTGCGCCTCGCGGACCGTGGCTCCGGTTGCCGTGACATTGAGGACACGGCCGCCATTGGCAACCAGCGCGCCGCCATTGATGGCGGTACCGGCGTGGAAGATCTGGGCGCCTTCGCCCGCCGCCTGCTCGACGCCGCGGATGACGGAGCCTTTTTCCGGCGTGCCGGGATAGCCCCGCGCGGCCATCACCACGGTGAGCGCCGCCTGGTCGCGCCAGCGTATGGAAGTGTGCGCCAACTGGCCGTCCACGGCGGCATTGAGCAGCACCAGCAAATCGTCCTTCAGCCGCATCATCAGCACCTGGCATTCCGGATCGCCGAAACGGGTGTTGTATTCGATCAGCTTCGGCCCCTTGTCGGTGATCATCAGCCCGGCGAAGAGAATGCCGGCGAAGGGCGCGCCAAGATCGGCCATGCCGCGCATCGTCGGCTCGATGATTTCGCGCATGGTGCGCTCGACCATCTCAGGCGTCATCACCGGGGCCGGCGAATAGGCGCCCATGCCACCCGTGTTGGGGCCGACGTCGCCGTCGCCAACGCGCTTGTGATCCTGTGCCGTGCCGAAGGGCAGTGCGGTGGTACCGTCGCAGAGACAGAAGAAGCTCGCCTCCTCGCCGGTCATGAACTCCTCGATCACCACTTCCGCGCCGGCGGCGCCGAAGGATCCCTCGAAACAGGCATCTAGTGCCGCCAGCGCCTCGTCCAGCGTCATGGCGACGGTAACGCCCTTGCCGGCGGCGAGCCCGTCGGCCTTGATGACGATCGGCGCACCAGTCTTCTCCAGATAGGCCTTGGCGGAGGCCAGATCGCCGAAACGGCCGTAGGCGGCGGTCGGGATGTTGTATCGCGCGCAGAGATCCTTGGTGAAACCCTTCGAACCCTCCAGCCTCGCGGCGGCTTTCGAAGGCCCAAAGACGCGGATGTTTTCCGCGCGCAGGTCGTCGGCAATTCCGGCGACGAGCGGCCCTTCCGGGCCGACCACCACGAGGTCGATTTCTTTCTCCCGGCAGAAGGCGGCCACGGCGGCATGATCGGTGATATCGAGCTTCACCAGCTCGGCATCGCTGCCGATGCCCGGATTGCCGGGGGCCGCGTAGAGCTTGGTCAGCAGCGGCGAGGCGGCGATCTTCCAGGCAAGCGCATGTTCGCGGCCGCCGGAGCCGAGAAGAAGAACGTTCATGGCCACCTCTTGATGCAAACCCTGGAGAGCACCCGCTATTGCTCTCCGGGCGACGGGTCAAGACACCAGGGTGTTTTGATCAAAATTGCACACGGGAACGTTATCCCGGCCGAAACCCGGCGCCGGCCATCGCCGCCGATTTTCCAGCCCGCTTCAGGCGGGAAAAACCACCGGGAACCAGTCCTCGCGCAATTTCTGGCCCGGCTGCATGCCGTGACCATGATAGGGCGGCGAGGTGCGGCCCGGCCGCTCGACATAGTGGGCATCGTCGCCGACCCAGCGCAGCGACAGCGCCCGGCGCCGTGCCGCGGTCGGGTTGCCGCGCGCGCCGTGCGCTGTGCGGAAGTCGAACAAGATGGCGTCGCCTGGCTCCATCTCCCATTCAAGAACCTTCATCGACGGATCGTTGTCGGGATCGGGTACCGGCAGGTAGTCGCCCTCGCCGGCGTAGAAATTGCTGTCGTCGAGCCAGCGCACAGGCAGGATCATCTTGTCCCATTTGTGCGAGCCGGCGATCAGGCGCAGCGTCGCCTCCTTTACCGGGTCGATGGGGATCCAGAAGCTCACCGTCTGCTGGCCATCGACGAAATAATAGGGGATATCCTGATGCCAGGGTGTCGGCTTCTGGGTGCCGGGTTCCTTGACCAGCACATGATCATGGAAGAACTGCGCGGTGCGCGACTGCATCACCGCCGCCGCCAGTTCGGCGGCCGGCGATTCGCGCACCACCCTGACGAATTCGGGAATACGCTCCCAGTTGCAGTAATCGTCGAAGAAACTGCCCTTGCCATTGGCGATGTCGGACGCGGTGGCGCTGCGGTTTTGCATATTGCGCTCGATGCCGGCGGCAATCGTGTCGACCCAACCCTTGAAGGCGCCGCGAATGCAGACTGCGCCGTCACGCTGGTAGTCGGCAATTATATCCGCGTCGATGATATCGGTGTCGATTGCGTGGGCAGCAGTCTGGGAAGCCATTGTGTCCTCCTTTCAGGATCGAGACGACTATCGCAACGATCGCTTATTCAGTAAAATAATAACTTCTCATCTGACATATAGACTGAAACTATGAACCTCACCCTCACCCAGTTGCGTTATCTGGTCGCTGTCGCCCGCCACGGCAGCGTCACCGGAGCGGCCAGAACTCTGAATATCTCGCAGCCGTCGATTTCGGTGGCTATCGACGCCATCGAAAAGGATTTCGGCCAAAAACTGTTCGTGCGCCAGCGCGGAAGCGGCGTTTCGCTGACCTCGTTCGGCCGTGTCGTCGTGGCGAAGGCAAAACAGGTTCTTGCTGAGACCGATGAACTCATGAGTCTCGGTTCGGGCAATTCAGTTATCGGCGGCGAGCTGGTGCTTGGATGTTTCGAGGATCTGGCGCCTTATTTCGCGCCGGGTCTCATCCGCGCTTTCTCCGAGCGCCATCCAAGTGTCGACGTCATCGTTCGCGACGAGACATTCGAGACGCTCGGACGACGCCTGGCGGACGCAGCCATCGATCTCGGGCTCAGCTACGATCTCGGTCTGCCCACGCATTTCGCCCGCATCCTGCTGCACGAACTGCGACCGCACGCGCTGTTGCCGGCGGGCCATGCTCTAGCGGGTCGCCCCGAAGTGAGCCTCGCGGATCTGGCCGCCTATCCGCTGATCACCACGAACCAGCCGCAGAGCTGGCAGCATATGCTCGATCTGTTCCGCAGCCGTGGTCTCTCGCCAGTGGCCGACAAGGCGACGAGTTCGTTCGAACTCCAGCGCAGCATGGTGGCGAACGGTTTTGGTGTCGCCGTCAGCTACACCCGGCCGCATGGTGACCGCAGCTACGACGGCCTGCCCCTGATCTGCAAGCCGCTGTCGGACCCGCTGCCGATGCAGCGGATCATTCTCACCTATGACACGCATCAGCGCGTGTCGAACGCGGCACTCGCGTTCGTCGAGGCGGCAAAATCCTGGTCTTCGACCCGCGATATCTTTACCTCATGACGGGTGACAGTCGCCCCTCGTCCGCTTGCCGCTTGACGGGTTCCGCGCCTGCTGCCACTCCATGGACATGGAACCTATCCAATCGAAAGCGGCCCAGGGCCGTGTCGCCGATGCGCCGAACGGCCATTGGGTCTACCGCGTGCTGCCGCGCGCGGTTTGGCCCTATGCGCAACTTGCGCGATGGGACAGGCCGATCGGCTGGCAATTGCTTCTGTGGCCGTGCTGGTGGTCGGCGGCGCTCGCGGCGAGCGCCTATCCGCGCCCCGGCGACCCGCTGCTCTCGCTGCTGCCGGCGCCATGGTATCTCGTGCTGTTCCTGGTCGGCGCCATCGCCATGCGCGGCGCCGGCTGCACCTACAACGACATCGTCGACGAAGGCATAGACAACCAGGTCGAGCGCACCCGCTCGCGCCCGCTGCCGTCCGGCCAGACCACGCGGCGGCGGGCCTGGCTGTTCCTTGTGCTGCAGGCCCTGGTCGGCCTTGCCGTGCTCATTCAGTTCAACAGCTTCGCCATTCTGCTCGGCGTCTGCTCACTGGCGATCGTGGCCATCTATCCATTCATGAAGCGGATAACCAACTGGCCGCAACTGTTCCTAGGCCTTGCCTTTTCCTGGGGTGCACTGATGGGATGGGCGGTCGAGTTCGGCGATCTCGATGGCCCCGCCATCATGCTCTATATCGGCTCGATCCTGTGGGTGATCGGCTACGACACGATCTATGCGCATCAGGACAAGGAAGACGACGCCATTGTCGGCGTGCGTTCGACGGCACGGCTGTTCGGCGACAACACCAAGGCGTGGCTGGCCGGGCTTTATGGCGGTACGCTGGTCTGTTTCGCCATCGCCTTCGCCTCGGCGCAGGCGCCGGTGGTGGCGCTCGCCGGATTGATCGCCGCCGGCGCCCACATGGCCCGCCAGATCACGGTTCTGGATATCAACGATGCGGACCAATGCCTGCGGCTGTTCCGGTCGAACAACCAGGTCGGCTGGCTGATCTTCCTCGGCCTGATCGGCGGCGCATTGTGGGTCGCACTGAAGCCGCTGGTGTAGTGACTTTTTTCCGCGCCCCAGCCCTTCGCAGGCTCAGGGCGTTCGAAGCTCGAAAAGCCAAGCAATTGGCTTTTCGTTCGTTGCGCAACCGCTTCTCAATCCCTTGAAATGATCTCCTGGCCGCCGATGACCAGCCTGAGACCAAGGTTGCCGGCCCTGCGGCGGGCGAGGAAGCGCGGGCGGCGCGTGGTCGAAATGCGGCCCTTGCGGCGATCCTGCGGCGGCAGCGTCTTGATGGCGGCGCCGAGCGATTCCTCCAGCGTGCGGGCAACGCCATCCGATTCGATCAGGAGCATCGGCAGGCGGTAGGCATCGGCCCAGGCGCGCCAGTCGGCGGCGACATCATCGAGGTCGTCGGCCACCAGCAGAGGCACCGACAGCATTGGGTCGTTGTGCAGGAGTTCGAGGGTAACCGTGACATTGCCGTCCGGATCCTCCATCGCGCGGGCGGCAACGCCGCGGAACGCGTTGGCGGGCAGCGCGATGATCGCCGGCACGCCGCTCATCTCCAGCATGCGACGGATCACGGCGCCGCGCTGGTCGATGGTGAAGGTCACGTCGCCATAGTCGTCGCGTGTGGCGTAGCTAACCACCTGCGGCAGGCGGAATGGGTCGAGGCGCATGTTGCGTCCCGCCCAGACTGGCTTCAGTCCAGTGTTCATAGAGTGCCTTCCTGTCTGTCTCCTGAGAGCCGGTGTCCGGTTCTCTCCGGGCCAGTTTTCCCGGCCTCGTTATGGGGAAACAGTAGCGTGGGCTCCTTACCGCCGCGCTTAAGAAAGTCGGTTAAATTTTGCTGATCTCAGGGATGGTTATCGGAATGCCACCGGGCACAAGATGTTGAAAGGATCAGATAACCTTACCGGGATTCATGATGCCGGCAGGGTCGAAGGCAGCCTTCACCCGGCGCATCAGATCGATGGCCATCGGCGGCGCGGTGGCGATCAGTTCGTCGCGCTTCAACTGGCCGATGCCGTGCTCGGCGGAGATCGAACCGTGGAAGGACCGCACGACATCATGCACGGCCTTGTTCATGGGATGGTAGAGGGCGAGAAACGCCTCGTCATCGCCGTCGAGCGGTCGCGAGATATTATAATGGAGGTTGCCGTCGCCCATATGGCCGAAGCAGACCACGCGGGCACCGGCACTGACCGATGCCACCGCGCCGGCCGCCTGTTCGATGAACCGGGGGATCGATGCGATCGGCACCGAGATGTCGTGCTTGATCGAGGCGCCCTCCGGCTTCTGGCACTCCGGTAGCGTCTCGCGGAAATTCCAGAAAGCGTCGCCCTGGGCAAGGCTTGCCGCGACTACCGCATCGCCAACGATGCCTTGCTCGAGACCATCCGCCAGCACCTCCTCGATCAGGGCCCGGCCGTCGGCATCCGAGCGGCCTGAGGAAACCTGCATCAAGACATACCAAGGCCAATCATCGGCCAGCGGCCTCACCACACCTTGACCATGCCTGAGCGTGAAGTCGTAAGGTCTCTTGCCGATCAATTCGAAGGCGGTGAGCGAAGCGCCGGCGCGGTCCATCGCCAGGCTGAACAGCGCCAATGCCGCCTCGGCGGACGACAGCCCGACGAATGCGACCTCGCGCCCTTTCGGCTTGGGGAACAGTTTGAGCACTGCGGCGGTGATGATGCCAAGCGTGCCTTCAGCGCCGACGAACAGGTTCTTCAAATCGTAGCCGGTGTTGTCCTTCTTCAGCTTGCGCAAATCGTCGAACACCTCGCCCGTGGGCAGCACCACTTCGACCCCGAGGCACAGTTCGCGCGCGTTGCCGTAGGCAAGCACGCCGGTGCCGCCGGCATTGGAAGACAGGTTGCCGCCGATCTGGCAGGAGCCTTGCGCGGCCAGCGAGAGCGGAAACAGCCGGTCGGCGGCGTCGGCCGCCTCCTGCAGCGTCTGCAGGATAACGCCGGCCTCCGCCGTGACCGTGTTCGACAGGACATCGATCTCGCGGATGCGGTTCAGCCGCGACAGCGACAGGATGATCTCGCGGCCGGATCTGTCCGGCACCTGGGCGCCGACCAGGCCGGTGTTGCCGCTTTGCGGCACGACCGGCGTTCCCGTCTCGGTCGCAAGCCGCATGATCCTGCTGACCTCGTCGACACTGCCCGGCCGCAGCACCAGCGACGTCACGCCATGCCAGAGCCCGCGCCGCTCGATGAGATAGGGCGCGATATCCTGCTCGTCGCGCAGCGCGTATTTTTCGCCAACGATGGCGGCGAAGCGATCGATGAGAGCGGGATCGAGTTTTTGCGAAATGTCGGTCATGTGGGAAAACTACGGTGCGGGCTGTACATTGTCACGAGGGGCGGCGGCACGCGAGAGCCGGTCGTTGATGGCCTCGCCAAGCCCGTCGAATGGAATCGTCTCGACGGCGATGGTGCGCGCGCCGCTGCGGTCGAGTTCCTGCATATAGGCGAAAAGATTGCCTGCCGCTTCGCGCAGGTCACCGGTTTCAGACAAATTGAGGAACGCTGCGGCATCACGCCAGCCTTCGGCCCGCTGGCGCCCGAAGCCGAGCAGGGCTTCGTCTTTGCCTACCGTTCCGGCGTTGAGCCGCACCCCTGCCCCCGGCGCGTAGTGCGAGGCAAGCATGCCCGGCGCCTCGATGCCGGCGGCACCGCCACGAAACAGTTTCACGCCAATGGCCGCTTCGATTTCCTCGGCGGAGACGCCCCCTGGCCGAAGCAAGCGCACTCCTGCCCCTTCGGCTTTGACGATGGTCGATTCCAGCCCGACCGGCGTCGCGCCGGCATCGACCACCAGCTTGATGCGCGTCCCGAGATCCGCCGCCACTGCTTGTGCGGTCGTCGCGCTGATCTTGCCGGATGAGTTGGCGCTGGGCGCGGCAAGTGGCCGGCCGAGTCTTGCGATGAGGTCACCGCCAAAGCCCCTCGGCATGCGCAAGGCAATCGTATCGAGCCCGGCCGTGACTAGCGGATGGATGCCGTTTCCGGGCCGCTGCGGCAGCACCAGCGTCAGCGGACCCGGCCAGAACGACTGCGCCAGTCTCCTCGACAGCGGATCGAATATTGCGATGCGCTCGGCCATCGCCATGTCAGCGACATGGGCGATCAGCGGATTGAAACGCGGCCGCCCCTTGGCCTCGAAGATACGCGCTACGCCGATGCCGTTAGTGGCATCGGCGGCAAGCCCGTAGACGGTCTCCGTCGGGATGGCCACGACATCGCCGCCCCGAAGCAGAGCCAGCGCCCGCTCCAACGCTTCGTCGACGGCAAGTATCTCAGCCACTCTCGTCACCTCGCAGATGCCGGCTGCGTAGTACGATGGCGGCTATTGGGCAAGCCGGCTGTTGGGCAAGAGAGGGTCTTGGCGAATTATCAATTCCTAAAATGCTACGTTTTCGCGAAAGCCGGCATCAATTCCGGTCCGCTACCGTCAGGGCCTGGTAAAGGGGAGTGGTCATCGTGTCTGTGCGTATCCTGTTGGGGATCACTCTGGCGGCGTTGAGCGGCGGAGTTCAGGCCTCGTCACTTGTCTTTCCCGGCGCGCCGGCCGCGACGCCCTCCATCCTTGTCGTGAAGGCGGACGGCATCCGAGCAAGCGACGTGCTGTCCGTCGTCGAGCTCGGCGAACCCGAGGTTACTGATGAAAAGGTGGCGGCGATCCCCAACGCGCCCGAGCCACGGCACGGTTTCATACAGGGCCCGATGATCATTCGTGGCGGCGTGGCCGGCGGCGACTTCTCGAAACCGACGCTAGTCAAGGCACCTGCCACGACCGCCACCCCCGCTCCTGCTCCAGCCCAGGCGACCGCCTCGGCGGTTCCGGCGTCGGGCACGCAGAAGAAGCCGACCGCACGGGCAGCCGCACCGACGCCCGCTCCCGGGGCCAACAAGGTCAAGTAGCGGCCACAAATTGCTGGACTGGCCAGATCGTTGACAGCTTGACGGCGCCCTGCGCACCATTGCCGCGCGAGTTCGCCTTGAAGTATCTGACCGCTCGAAGCCGCCTGGATTTGGTCAAGCGATTCAGGCCAAGGGGCGGCTCTGGCAGACGACTTCGTCGTTCAAAGGGGGTTGATCATGAGACTATCCAAGACAGTTACCGTGGCCGCGCTTTTGCTGGCATCGATGCTGGGTGCCAGCGCGGCGCAAGCCGATGACATGCTGGGATCCTATGTGGCGCGTATTTCCGATCGGGATCACCAGGCGAGCGACGGCTATGCGCTGGACAGCGCCGCGCAGATGGTGCGGCAGGACCGCGCCAACTGGCACAAATTCCATCGCCGCGACCGCGACGATGAGGGTGATGCCTGGTTCAGGACCAACGACCAGCGCGCCGATCTGCAGCGCATGCTGGAACGTCCCGGCGCGATGAGTTCCTCGACCAAGCGCGCCATCGTCAACGGCGAACCGCTGATCCAGGTCGATGTCTACGAAAACAGCGTGCGGGTCAGCGTCCTGGAGAACTGACAAGTCAGTTCGGGACGACCGACAAAAAGGGCGGCGCCGATGCGCCGCCCCTTCTTCCCGACAAAACCGGATTGAAATCTCAGGCCGCTTCTTCCTTGTCGTCGTCTTCGTCGGACTCGGCGTCTTCTTCGTCCTCGGCGTCGTCGCCTTCGGCCTTCACGGCTTCATCGTCGTCTTCGTCGGACTCTTCGCCGTCTTCATCGTCGCCTTCTTCGTCATCGGCATCGTCGTCATCCGACAGATCGGCGGCTTCGACCGCGGCGGCGGCGGCGTGATCGATGGCGGTTTCGGAAGCGGATTCAAGCGCCTCGGCGCCGGCCGAGGTTTCTTCAGTCACTTCGATTTCGTGATCGGAATTCATGGAAGCCTCCGTTGGGTTGGGGAACATGTCCCTTTTGCCACGCAGAGATCATCGTCATATGACTGTAAGCCGGCTCGAACGGCCGGCCGGAAGATATTTTTCCTGGGCGCTCAACCGGCGATTTTCGAGAAATCAGCGACCTGCCCCGTGGCCGCGCGGATGCGCGTGAGAAGCGCAAGACGGTTGGCCCGCACCGCCAGGTCTTCATCATTCACGAGAACGCCTTCAAAGAATGAATCAACGGGTTCGCGTAACGCGCTAAGCGCCAGCATGGCGGCGGAAAAGTCTTCGTTTTGAATCGCTTCGCCGGCTTGCTTCTCGGCCTGATTCACCGCCGCGAACAGCGATTTCTCGGCATTCTCCTTGAACAGAGCCGGCTCAACGGCTTCGGCGACCGCCGTTTTCTTCTTCTCTTCGGCAGCCAGGATGTTGGCCGCGCGCTTGGTGCCGGCGAGCAAGTTCTTGCCGTCCTCTGTGTCAAGGAAAGAGCCGAGCGCCTCGACGCGGCGGACGATCTGCAGGAGGTCGTCGGACTGCGGGGTGATGACGGCGTCGATGAGATCGTGCCGGGCGCCCTGATCGCGGAGGTAGACTTTCAGGCGGTCGTGGAAGAAGGCCAGGAGGTCTCGGATCTGCTCCACGCCGCCCCCCGCATACCGGGCACCAGCCTTTGCAAAAAGGGAAGTGAGCCGCAATTGAATTCGATTCTCGACCAAAATCCTCACAACGCCCAGCGCTGCGCGACGCAACGCATAAGGATCCTTTGACCCCGTCGGCTTTTCATCGATCGCCCAGAAGCCGACCAGCGTATCGAGCTTGTCGGCGAGCGCGACGGCGACCGACACCGGGTCGCTCGGCACATAATCGGACGGGCCCTGCGGCTTGTAGTGTTCTTCGATGGCCGCGGCCACGGAGGGGTGTTCGCCCTGCAGCAGCGCGTATTTGCGGCCCATGGCCCCCTGCAGTTCGGGGAACTCGCCGACCACCTCGGTGGTGAGATCAGCCTTGGCGAGAACCGCGGCGCGGGCGGCGAGCGCCGGCTCAGCGCCGACGTTCGGCGCCAATTCCCCAGCCAATCGCTGGATCCGCTCCACCCGCTCGCCTTGCGTGCCGAGCTTGGCGTGGAAGGTGACGCCGAGATGGTCGAGGCGGGCCATGCGCTGGTCGAGCGGCTTCTTCAGATCGAGCCCAAACTTTTTTGCCGACGCTTCGAGCTGGCCGAGGTCCGGCAGATCGCCTTGGTCGGTCGTCCAGAAATAGAGCGCGTCGGAGAGGCGCGCGCGCACCACCTTGCCGTTGCCGTGGGCAATCTCCTTGCCGCCGTCCCTGGCCTCGATGTTGGAAGTGAGGATGAAGCGGTTGGACAGCGTTTCGCCTTCACCTTGCGGGCGCGTGACAAAGCACTTCTGGTTGGCGCGGATGGTCAACCGGATCACCTCGGCCGGAATGGCGAGAAATGCCTCCTCGAACTCACCCATCAGCACGACAGGCCATTCGACCAGCCCGGACACTTCCTCCAACAGCCCATCGTCCTCGACCAGATCGAGCCCGTTGGCAAAGGCGAGGTTGCGGGCGTCGGCGAGGATGATCTCCTTGCGCCGCTCGGCATCGAGCACGACCTTCGCGGCCTCCAGCTTGCTCACATAATCGTCGAAGCGACGCACGGTGATTTCGCCGGGCGCCAGGAAGCGGTGGCCATAGGTGGTGTTGCCGGAGCGGATGCCGTCGATCTCGAAATCGACCACGACAGGCTCCTCGGTCTCCGGGCCGAAGGTGCACAGGATCGATTGCAGCGGCCGCACCCAGCGCAGCGAGCCGGGCTTGGCCGAGGCCGGCCCCCAACGCATCGATTTCGGCCAGGGGAAATTGCGGATGATGCCAGGCACCAGTTCGGCGATGATCTCTTCAGCCGCCCTGCCCGGCTTCGAAATGTGAGCGACATAGAAGTCGCCCTTCTTCGGATCGGAGTGGACATGTGCCTCGGCGATGGAAGACAGGCCGGCCTTGCGCAGGAACCCCTGGACCGCCTGCTCGGGCGCCGTCGTCGACGGCCCCTTGATCTCTTCACTTATATCCTTCGAGCGCGCCGTCAGGCCCCTGATGTCGAGCGCCAGACGCCGCGGCGTCCAGTACTCGCGCGCCGCCTCATAGGTCAGCCCCGCCTCGACCAGACCGTCGGTCAGCATCTTCCTGAGATCACCAGCCGCCTTGCGCTGCATGCGGGCGGGGATCTCTTCCGAGCGGAGTTCTAGAAGCAGGTCAGGCATGGTTAGCTCCTCACCCTCCCCTTGATGGGGAGGGTCGGCGCGTTAGCGCCGGGGTGGGGTGGCGGCGTCTCGGTCTCAAGCGCCTTCGGCGTCTCGCGGGCCAAGGTGGGATTTTCGTTCTTCCACCGCCGCATAAATCGTATCGAGCACGGAATCCAGTTCGTTTTTGATTTCATGGTTCCAGAAGCGGATCACGCGATAACCCTGGCTCTCAAACCATCTTGTTCGACGCTCGTCATGGCGTTGCGGGTCATCGAGGCTGTGATGGGCGCCGTCCACCTCGACGATCAACTTCAGCCGATGTGAGATGAAATCAGGGAAGTAGATACCGACCGACGCTTGCCTGCGGAAATGAGTGTCTTCGACTGGAATGCGCCATAGATGCCGCCACAAGATGCGCTCCTCGTCGGTCATTGCCGCACGAAGCCGTTGCGCGGACAGCAGCTTGAACCGATCGAGTTTCGGCATGGAAAGTCGCGCCAGCACCCCCACCCGCCGCTTCGCGGCGACCTCCCCATCTAGGGGGAGGTAAGAGGGCATAGCAACTCGGCTGGCCGCTGTCACCCTTTCCGCGAGGTGATCGCCGACTTCGGCTGATTTCCAGAAACTTTGGCTGCCCTGTCGGGACGCGGCGATCCGGCCCGTCCTTGGATCAAAGATTTCCATGAACCGAACGCGGCGCTGAAGCGACCCACGCTCAGGCAGGGAACTATTGGCTGAACGACGATGAAAACGGCATCCAGACTTCTGCAGATCCTCGCGCTCAGCGCCTGCTTCACCGCGCAGGTCCACGGCACCTTCTCGATGCCGGGCGTACGGCAGGCGCTGCGGACGATGGCCGGACAAAGCGGCCAGATCCTGTCGCCGGCCCACGCTTCCCTCGAAATGATGAAGGGGGCCTGACTCAGGCCGCCAAACCACCAGCCTGCGTCTTCAAGAAGGCCTCGCCGCAGGCCTTCGCCAGATTGCGCACCCGCAGGATGTAGCTCTGCCGCTCCGTGACCGAGATCACGCCGCGCGCGTCGAGCAGGTTGAAGACGTGGCTGGCCTTGATGCACTGGTCGTAGGCCGGGAAAACCATCTTGTGCATCGGCAGATTGTCGTTCGAGGCCGGCGCACCGGCATCGAGCAGCGCCTTGCACTCGGCCTCGGCATCCTCGAAATGCCTGAGCAGCATCGCCGTGTTGGCGTATTCGAAATTGTGGCGCGAATATTCCTGCTCGGCCTGCAGGAAGACGTCGCCATAGGTCACCTTGTCGGCGCCCTCGCGGCCGTTGAAGTTGAGGTCGTAGACATTGTCGACGCCCTGCACATACATGGCCAGCCGCTCCAGCCCATAGGTCAGTTCGCCGGCCACCGGCGCGCATTCGATGCCGCAGACCTGCTGGAAATAGGTAAATTGCGAGACTTCCATGCCATCGCACCAGCATTCCCAGCCAAGACCCCAGGCGCCCAGCGTCGGGCTTTCCCAGTCGTCCTCGACAAAGCGGATGTCATGCAGCAGCGGGTCGACGCCGATCGCCTGGAGCGAACCGAGATAGAGTTCCTGCAAGTTCGGCGGATTCGGCTTCAGGATCACCTGGTATTGGTAGTAATGCTGCAGCCGGTTCGGGTTCTCGCCGTAGCGGCCGTCCTTGGGACGGCGCGAAGGCTGGACATAGGCGGCGTTCCAACGACGCGGTCCGAGCGCGCGCAGCGTCGTTGCCGGATGAAACGTGCCGGCGCCGACCTCCATGTCGTAGGGCTGGAGAATGACGCAACCATAGGCGGCCCAGTAATTGTGCAAGGTCAGGATCAGCCCCTGGAACGAGCGGCTGGGATGCATATGGGCGGGAATTTCAATCGTCACGGGTGGCCTCGACAGCAAAGGCTAGCTTGCCGGCACGTCCTAGAGACACGACGGCGAAGCGTCAAGCAAGGCACGCCGGATGCGGACGCCGAGAGGGTGCCGCGCAACGTTGAAGGTTTGCCGGAAGACTGCGATCTGCTTCGTCCCCTGTTCCAGGGTCAGCTGATATTCAGGTGATGCCGGCCCGAGCTGAATTCTGGCAAGCCCACGCCCGAAATGGAAAACGGGGCTGCCAAAGAAGCCCCGTTCGCATTCAAAAAGCCGACTTCACCCCTTCGGGGCGGGCACCGGCTCGGGCTTGACCTTCGGTGTTTCCTGCGCCGTGTTGGATTCGATCGGCGGCAGGCCCTTCATCAGCTTCTGCTGCAGCGTGGCCAGCACATCGGGATCGGGCTTCAGGTCGCGGGCCTGGTTCCATTGGAAGGTGGCTTCCAGCTTGCGCCCTACGCGCCAGTAGGCATCGCCGAGATGATCGTTGAGAACCGGATCCTCCGGCTTCAGCGATACGGCACGCTCCATCTCGCGCACCGCGTCATCAAACCTGCCGAGCCGGAAATAGGCCCAACCCAGCGAATCCACGATGTAACCGTCGCTCGGCCTGAGGTCGACGGCCTTCTGGATCATCGCCAGGCCTTCCTTGAGGTTGGTGTTCATGTCGACCCAGGAATAGCCGAGATAGTTCAGCACCTGGGGCTGGTCCGGCTGCAATTCCAGCGCCTTGCGGAAATTCGGCTCGGCCTTTGGCCATTCCTTCAGGCGCTCATAGGCGATGCCGCGCTGGTAGAAGATGTTCCAGTTGGCCGCGGTCGGCGTCTTCAGCACCTCGACAGCCTTGTCGTAGAGGTTGGCGGCGGAGCGGAAATCGTCCTTGGAGGAATAGACGCCGCCGAGCGCCAGATAGGCGCGCATGTCGTTGGGATGGGCGTCGACGAAAGCCTTCAGGTGAGTGATCGCCTCGTCATGGCGATCGAGATCGGCAAGGTTGAGGCCAAGCTGCAAGTCCGAAAGCTCTTTCAGCGGCGAAGAATCAGGGATGCGCCGATAGAGCGCGATGGCGCCCTCGCCGTCCTTCAGCTGTTCGGCGACGGCGGCGAGTTGCACGAGGGCAGCGTCGCTGTCGGGCCGCAGAGCCAGGGCGTATTGCAGGTAAAGACGGACGAACGGCTCGCCACCGCCACGGTTGAGCGCGGTGGCGAGATCGAGCAGGATTTCGGAAGCGCCATCGGACGGACCCGAGACAAACGGCGCGATCTTGTCGCCCTTGGCGATCCTGTCGCGCAAGGAGACGATTTCGAGCTTGCCCGGCGAAAACGTTTCAGCCTGATCCAGCACCGATATCGCCTTGGCCTTGTCGCCCTTGCGGGCCAGGAACGAGGCATAGGCCTGGGCATTGCGCATCCAGGTTTCAGGCGCGGCGCCGCCGGCGGCCGTGTCCTGCATCGTCGCGGCGTAGATCGCCTGGGCCTTCTCGGGCATGTTGGAGGCATCGGCGATCAGCGCGCGGTGGAAGGCCTTGAACAGGCCGAACCAGTCGGGGCCCTGAAGCTTGTCGATGGAGGCCATTGCATCGCTGGCCTGGCCGGCGCCCTGTTGGGCCCAACCGGACATGACGCCGGAGATCAGCCGGTCGAGGTCGGATTCCAGCGACAGCTTGAGCCAATACTGCGCCTTGGTGAAATCCTTCTTGTGGAAGGAATCGACAGCCAGCGCCAGGCGCGAGAATCGCTCCACATCGGGCACTTCCTTGAGCTTGTCGGCATAGACCAGGGATTCGTCGAAGCGGCCTTGCGCGATCAGCGACAGCATCAGGCTCTGTTGCAGGCCGGTGTCGCTCGGGTCAAAGGCCAGGGCCTGCTTGTAGTAGGCGATGGCGCTGTCGAGATCGTTGTCACCTTCGGCGATCCGGGCAGCCAGATAGGCACCCGAGAACGAGGAAATCTTGACCGGTTCGGTGGATTGCTTGGCATAGGCAGGCAAAGCCGAGATCGCCATGCCCGTCACAATTGCCAGCCTTGTCAGCCAGCGCGCACGTCCTTGCTGCATCGTATCCCTTTCAGCCAGGCGCCATCTCCGCGTCAGCGGGATCGACGTAGACTCGATCTTTCCGGGCAAAGCATGGCCTTTTTGGGGTCGCGCTTCAATCCGCCTGAAATTCACAATCGGGTCAGCCGATTAACAAACCATGGCTGGAACAGATTTTCGACCGGGGAAAAGCCCGCGTCAAGGTCAGCGCGGTACGGCGGACCGCTGCACCCTGGTATCGGGAAAGCCGCCGGCCGCTATCGCTCCGCACAACTCGTTCCATTCGCAGCCGCAGCAAGCCTTGCGTACGCCGCCAGCCGAAAACGCCCGGCGCATCCGTGCCAGTGTTGCCGCATCGAGATCGAGGCGGACGCCGGGTTGGATTGGCAGGGCCAGCAAATCCTCGACATCGCGTGCCGCTAGCCGGTCCCGCTCGCTGACGCTCTCGTTGAGACAATGCGGTTCCGGCCCGTCGAGCAACGGCGCGCACACATCATCCGGACCGGAGACGAGGAGGATGTCCTCGCCCCGGCTCAGGCGCTCCGCGATCGCGTCATAATTGGCGGTGAAGGCGGGGCTGTATCCCTTGCCCACATAGGTGAGCAGGCAAAGGAGGTGGTGGGCGCGCAGCCTGACCGTCACGGATTGGCCGGCTTGGCCTTGCCGCGAAGCGCCATGAGTGTCGCCGCGCCGAGCGCCGACTTCAGCAATCCGCCGACGATGAACGGCAGGAAGCCGAAGGTTATGGCCTGCTCGGCACCGATCATGACGGCAAGCCATGCCGTGCCGAGAGCCAGGCAGGCCAGATTGCCGAGCAGCATGGCGGCAAAGGCAAGCACCACCCTGTTGCCGTTCCAGCCGCGCTCGGCCAGCCAGCCGACCAACGCGCCGGTGACCGGGAAGGCGAAGAGATAGCCGCCGGTCGGCCCGACGAAATGCGCGGCGCCGGCAGCGCCGCCGGCCAGGACCGGAAAGCCGGCCGCGCCTTCGACAAGCCACGCAGCGATGGTGATCGCGCCAAGACGCCAGCCATAAAGCGCACCGATCAATGTCACCGCGAAAGTCTGCATGGTCACCGGCACCGGCACCATCGGCACTTCGATGTAGGATGACAGCGCCAGGAACAGCGTCCCGAGCACGACGGCTCCAACTTGCCAGGCGAGCGAGCGATCCTGGAGCCGAAGCGGGCTGAAGGACGGCTTGCGGGACGTGAATGCGATGTCTGTCATAGGGATTTCCTTCGACCGATTGAAATTATAGATAATTTCTTTTTTCGATCTATTATCGAATCCACATTTCCCAGGAGATAGCAAGCCTTGGCTGTGCAAAGACTGCCTAGCCGACGATCGCGAAGGCTTCGCGCGTCGCGCCCGAGGCCGTCCTGACCGGCTTGCGGCCGATCCATTGGACATGGCGCCCCAGCGTTGCAGCGGCCGATTCGGTGTTTCCCTGCCGCAAGGCGGTCAGGATTGCCCGGTGGTCCTGATCGGTGCGCGTCTCCCATTCCGATCGCCATGCCGCGAACAGGAAGCGGGCACTGGCGGCGTGCAGATCGTCGATGGTGGCGAGCAGGCGGGGCATGGCACATGGCGCCAGGATCAGCCGGTGAAAGGCGCGATTGGCTTCCTCCCATGACCTGACGTCGCGGGATTTGTCTCCGGCCTTGGTCGCTTCCTCGGCGAGATCGAGAATGGCTGACGTCAGGTGCGGCGCGGCGTGGCGCAGTGCCAGCACCTCGAGTGCCGCCCGCATTTCGGCGACCTCCTTGACCTCGCCAAGATCGAAGGCGGCGACGCGCACGCCGCGGCGCGGTTCGCTGACGGCCAAGCCCTGCGCCTCGAGACGGCGGAACGCCTCGCGCACGGGAACATGGCTGGTATGGAATTCCTCGGCGATATGATCCTGGCGCAGCCTGGCCCCCGGCTCTATCGCGCCAGAGATGATGCGGTCCGCCAGCGCCTTGCTGATGCGCACCGCGATGGTGTCGTCCGTGCCCTTTGCCATGTTTTATAGATAATTTGCGGCAGGGCAGCTTGTCGAGACGGCGAGGCCGTATTCATCGGCGTTCTCCCCAGCACAAACCAAGGAATTCCGGGAAAGGCCGGCCTTCTCAGTTCACCCGGCTGATGCAGAAATCGATGACGTCGATCAGCGCCGACTTCTGCGGCGTTTCTTCCAGCGGCGCCAACGCATCGCGGGCGATCTCGCCGAAGTGGCGGGCTCGCCCGATCGTGTCGGCTATGGCGCCATGGCGGGTCATCAGGCCGATCGCCTTTTCCAGGCCCGCATCGTCGACGATGTTGTCCTCGATGGCACGTTTCCAGAAGGTGCGCTCGGCCTTGGTGCCGCGCCGGTAGGCGAGAATGACCGGCAGTGTCACCTTGCCCTCGCGGAAATCGTCGCCGACATTCTTGCCCAGATCCTTGCTGGTGCCACCATAATCCAGCGCATCGTCGATCAGCTGGAAGGCAAGGCCGAGATTCATGCCGTAGGAGCGCAGGGCCGCGCGATCGTTGCGGGTCGCCTGGGCAATGACGGGGCCGACTTCTGCGGCGGCCGAAAACAGCGCGGCGGTCTTGGCCTTGATGACGGCGAAATGCTCATCCTCGGTGGTTTCGAGGTTCTTGGCGGCGGCAAGCTGCATGACCTCGCCCTCGGCGATGATCGAGGCAGCACTCGACAGGATGTCGAGAGCCTCGAGCGAGCCGACGTCGACCATCATGCGGAAGGCCTGGCCGAGCAGGAAGTCGCCGACCAGCACGCTCGCCTGGTTGCCCCAGATCATGCGGGCGGTCTTCTTGCCGCGTCGCATGCCGCTCTCGTCGACGACATCGTCGTGGAGAAGCGTGGCCGTGTGCATGAACTCGACCGAGGTGGCGAGCTTGACGTGGCCTTCGCCGGCATAGCCGAACATCTGCGCGGCGGCGAGCGTCAGCATCGGCCTGAGCCGCTTGCCACCGGACGAGATCAAATGGTTGGCGACCTCGGGAATCATCTCGACGTCGGAGCCGGCCTTGGACAGGATCAATTCATTCACGCGCCCCATATCGGTGGCCGTCAGATCGATGAGATCCTTGATGGAGGCGGGTTCCCGCTTCCCGTTTTCGATGTTGAGAACGACACCCACGACAATCACTCCCGTCTTGGTAAAACGCGTGCGACGGCACCCTTAGTCCCGATACGGACTCTAGGGCGGCGGACACGGCCACGGCAAGTGGCGAATTGGCGCGGCGCCGGTAACAGCCTGTCAACCGCTGGAGGAGCGAGGCCCGGCCAGGGAATCTCCGCCCGTTTACATCAATAGCGCAAACTGCGAGTTTCATCGGATGATAGAACTTGTCCGCACAAACGATGCCGTGATCATCTCCTTCGTCGAATCGCTGATGCGCGACGCCGGCATCGCCTGCTTTGTCGCCGATCAGAATATGAGCATTCTCGAAGGGTCGATCGGCCTTTTGCAGAAACGCGTCATGGTCGACGCCGATCAGGTCGATGCCGCGCGGCGTATCCTGACGGACGCCGGCATCGCCAACGAGATCCGCACAAAATAATGCCGGCCGCGCCAGCCGCCCCTGCCCTTGACACCCTTGGCCCGGACACGCCGGCCCATACGGTCGACGCCTTCCATCGCGGCCGGTTCTGGCTGGTGCAGCCCAAGCATGGCGGCCATCGCGCTGGCATGGATGCGATGATGCTGGCGGCGTCCGTACCATCCGCCTTTGGCGGACGCCTCGCCGATTTCGGCGCCGGCGCAGGCGCCGCCGGCCTGGCCGTGCTGTCGCGATGCCCGGCGGCCCAGGCCGTGCTGGTCGAACGCGCGCCGGAAATGGCGGCCTTTGCGGCGGCCACCCTTGCTCATCCCGGCAATGCCCATCTCAGTGATCGTGCATCCGTGCTCGTCGCCGATGTCACGGTATCCGGCCAGGCCCGGGCGGCGGCAGGTCTGGCCGACAATGACTTCGACTACGTCATCATGAACCCGCCCTTCAACCCCGCCCGGGACCGCGCCACGCCTGACCGGCTGAGAAAGGAAGCCCATGTCATGGAGGACGGGCTGTTCGAAAGCTGGATCCGAAGTGCGGCGGCGGTGGTCAAGCCGCGCGGCGGGTTGGCCGTCATCGCGCGGCCCGAACAGCTCGGCGCCATCCTCGACGCGATCGCAGGCCGTTTCGGCGATGCCGAGATGCTCGCCGTGCACCCTCGCCCCGACGCAGCGGCGATCCGCATCGTCGTACGCGCCGCGCTGGGAACCCGCGGAAAACTCGCCATCCGTCCGCCCCTGATGCTGCATGCGCAATCGGGCAATGGCCCCGACGAACGCAGCGAAATGATCACCAACGGTCTCGCCTCGCTGTTTGGAGATTGAGCTATTCCTGGCCGCCACATTGCCGTTGGCCGGGAAATCCCTACATGCCTGCAACCCATCGACCGGAGACCGCGTCCTCGTGAAACGTCTTTTCAACCGCCTGCTCCCGAAATCCTGGCGCTCCACCGTCGTCACCATTCCGGTCATCCGACTGCACGGCACCATCATGTCGGGCGGCCAGTTCAGGCAGAACCTGTCGCTGGCCTCCACCGCCGGCCTCATCGAAAAGGCCTTTTCCTTCGACGCGCCGGCGGTCGCCGTCTCGATCAATTCGCCCGGCGGTTCGCCGGTGCAGTCGCGGCTGATCTTCAAGCGCATCCGCGACCTGGCGAACGAAAAGAACAGACAAGTTCTGGTCTTCGTCGAGGACGTCGCCGCCTCCGGCGGCTACATGATCGCGGTCGCCGGTGACGAGATTTTTGCCGATCCCTCCTCCATCGTCGGCTCCATCGGCGTAGTCTCGGCCTCGTTCGGTTTTCCTGAACTGATGAAGAAGATCGGCGTCGAGCGCCGTGTCCACACCGCCGGCCAGAACAAGGCTGTGCTCGATCCGTTCAAGCCCGAGAAGAAGGAGGACGTCGAGCGGCTGAAGGCACTGCAGCTGGAGGTGCACGACACGTTCATCGATCTGGTCAAGGAGCGGCGCGGCACGAGACTGAAGGACGATCCGGACCTGTTCACCGGCCTGTTCTGGACCGGCAAGAAAGGCCTGGAACTCGGCCTCGTCGATGCGCTCGGCGACATGCGCACCGTGCTGAAGACCCGGTTCGGGGCAAAGACCCAACTCAGGCTGGTCTCGGCGCCGCGCGGCTTCCTCAGCCGCTTCGGCCTGTTCGGCTCGAGCAAGGGCTTTTCGGCGCCCGATATCGCCGGCGCTGCCGCCAGCGGCATCATCGATGCGGCGGAAGAGCGCGCGCTGTGGGCTCGCTTCGGGCTTTGAAAACCGGGCGAAACCGTCTAGCATGAGCGCTTGTAGTCTAATGCATGTCGTTTTCCCAAAACCGAACGCAGTTTTGGGCAACATGCATCAACCGACCCGACCGCCGCCTTCGCCGGCCCAGCGTGGGAGGAGTTTTGACATGCCGCAGATCATTTTCTTCACCGTCGTTGGCGTCGCCGCCTATTTCGGCTACCGCACTTTCGTCCGGGAAGCCGAGCGCGTGACCGCCAAGGTGCGGCGGACTGAAAAGCAGGCGGCCAACGGCGCCATGGGGACGCTGGTCAAGGATCCGAAGACCGGCGAATACCGGCTGGCCAAGGACTGAGCATCATCCCCCACACGACTGACGCCGTGGACACCGAGATCGGTTCGCGCACTTGGCCCGCGCATGCCAAGATCAATCTGGCGCTGCATGTCACCGGCAGGCGGCCTGACGGCTATCACCTGATTGAAAGCCTGGCGGTGTTCACGCGTTTTGGCGACCGGGTCGAAGTCGCACTCGCCGACAGCGACGATTTCACCGTGTCCGGCCGCTATGCGCCGTCAGTTCCCCTGGATGCCAGCAATCTCGCGCTGAGGGCGCGCGATGCCCTGCGACGAGAGGCTGGCTCAGAGCGAACTCCGCCCGTCGCCATAAAACTCGAAAAGAACCTGCCGGTCGCCTCCGGCGTCGGAGGCGGATCGAGTGACGCGGCAGCCGTATTGCGCGGACTGGTGCGGACATGGGACCTGGCCATCGACGACGCCAGGCTGGCACGGATCGGTCTCTCGCTTGGCGCCGACGTCCCGATGTGCCTGGCGGCAAAGCCGCTGGTGGCGCGCGGCATTGGTGACGAACTGTCGATGGTGCCGGATTTTTCGGCGCTTGGACTGGTGCTGGTCAATCCGGGCACGCCGGTCTCGACGGCGGACATCTTCGCAGCCCTGTCGCGCCGCGACAATGAACCACTGGCGCCGTTGCCGCGCAGCATCGATTTTCACAGCCTGCGCAACTGGCTGGAGGTCACCCGCAACGATCTCGAACCGGTAGCAGTGGCGCTGCAGCCCGCCATAGGCCGGGCGCTGTCGTGGCTTGACAAGGCCGGATCGGGGTTTTCACGCATGTCCGGATCGGGCGCGACATGCTTCGGCCTGTTCGAGACCGGCAATGTCGCCAAGCGGGCGGCAGCCGAAATACGCGGCCGCCAGCCCGACTGGTTCGTCGCGGCGACGCGCAGCATCGCATCGGAGGCCGAATGAAATGGCTGGGATTAACGAGAGCCGTTCTTTCATTCCGGTTCGCATCGCGGTGCTGACCGTTTCCGACACGCGCAGCCTTGCCGACGACAAATCCGGCCAGACATTGGCCGATCGCATCACCGAGGCCGGCCATATCCTGGCCGCCCGCGACATCGTCACCGATGATCGCGACAAGATCCGCGACACGGTCCTGGCGTGGTCGCGGGACAAGAATATCGATGTCGTCATCACCACCGGCGGCACCGGCTTCACCGGGCGCGACGTGACGCCGGAGGCGCTGGAGCCGATCTTCGAAAAGCGCATGGACGGCTTTTCAGAGGTGTTCCACCGCATCTCCTACGACAAGATCGGCACCTCGACGATCCAGAGCCGGGCGACCGGCGGCGTCGTCAACGCCACTTTCGTCTTCGTGCTGCCGGGCTCGCCCGGCGCCTGCAAGGACGCCTGGGACGGCATCCTGAAGGCGCAGCTCGACTACCGCCACATGCCGTGCAACTTCGTCGAGATCATGCCGCGCCTGGACGAACATCTGCGGCGCGGCAAGTCGGCTCCGTAAAAGCTGAGGGCAAAGCCCGGTTTCACGCCGCGTTTGCCAGGCAGAACGGCGCCGGCGCCTTCGAAACGCCATTCCAAAGCGGATGCCGGAGAAAGTACCTTTTCCTGGAACGGCAATAGCCGATCCCGGCGAGGACGATGCGATGAACGAGCATACCGGCGGATGCCATTGCGGCAACATAGGCCTTCGATTTTCAACCGAACGCGATCCATCGCAAATCGAGGTCCGCGCCTGCCAATGCTCGTTCTGCATCAAGCATGGCTCGCGCGCCGTGGCCGATCCGGACGGCAGGCTGACCATCTCGGTCAGGGATATCGCGCGGTTGCGCAGATACCGCTTCGGGTTGAGGACGGCCGACTATCTGATCTGCTCAGATTGCGGCGTCTATGTCGCCGCGATCACCGGAGACGACACGAAGGCAATCGTCATCATCAATGCCCTGGACGACCAAAAGGCGTTCAGCCGCGAGCCTCTCCCTGTCAATTTCGACGGGGAAAGCAGAGAGCAACGCGCTGCCAGGCGTCGCCTCCGCTGGATGCCGGGCGAGATCAGCTTCGATTGATCGCGCTCAGCGGATGACCGGCTCTCCATGGAAGCGCCGGCGTGACGGGCGCGAAACACCGAAGCCCACCTCCATCATCAGCCGGGGCGTGCGGGCCGGCACGGTGCCCATGTGGAAACCGAACGGGTCCTCGACGAAGCCGAAGCCGGCCTCTCCGGTCAGGGTAACCGGGCTTTGCTCGCCATAGACGTCCAGGACCTCCTGGGCGGAATGGCCGACCAACAGGGTCAGCTGATGCTTTATGGCGCGGCGCCTGTGGCTGCCCCTGACATAGACATGCGGGCCGGTGTCGGCGTCGACAGGCCTGAGGTAGAAGAAGAATTTCAGCATGCGCCAGTCGTCGAGGTCGAAATGATACTTGCCGAGCGAGGCGAGGTTCTTGTCGGCGTCGGAGGCCTCGCCGGTTGGAAAGCTCCACCAGACGCGTGTGGTGATCAGTTTCGCCTGGCCGCCGAGATAGTGCGCGGCAATGTCGAGCAGCAGCGGGTCGCGCTGTATGGCGAGTGCCGCCGGGCAGTCGAGGATGCGCTCGAAATAGTGTCCGCTGAGCAACGACCGAGCCAGGCGTTTCTCGGCTTGCGCATGCTCGCCCGGCATGAATTCGAGACGGCGGTCGAAATTGCCGAAGCAAGGCGTGCGTTCCGCGAAACGCGCGATCTCCTCATGAATTTCCGATGGCAGGACCAGGCCTGAAAACAGGCCGTCGGAGCGCAGCGCGTCGACCACCGCCGCCCGCTCGACACCGGAAAACATCGTATCCCCAACATTGCCGGCAGGACGGGCGCGTTTTGCACCCAGCCAATGCATCCTTCGCCCAGGCATGGTGCGCGCCAGCATGAACATCGGCAGCCAGGCAGGGTTTTCGCGCAGGTCCGTGAGATAGGTCGGAATGCGCGCGGCGATGCGCCGCAACAGGCTGCCATTGCGGGCAATGGCCTCAAGGCTGGCGGCGCCGGATTGTTCAGAGGTTGAAAGGTTCATCGGATCCTCGTCGATGAGCGTGAACCCGATGCCGCATCGGCGCCCACCACTCGTATGACCCAAACCCAATTCACCACCTCGGGGAGAGGCTAACCCCGCGTCACGTTTTGTGCAATGCACAATAGGCAGAGCAAATGCAAAAAAATCACTTTGGCAAGCGGTGCTGCTGCTTTGGCGGCGCTACCCAGATCTCGGCGTCGAGCCTCTTTGTCGCCAGGCCGCGCGCCAGCGCTTCGGCGCTACCGGCGCTCTTAGACAAGGACGCGGCTTGCCGCTTGCTGATCACCAGACCGTCGGCGAGCGCGCGGTTCCCCGAAAAGACCCGAGCCAGGAACGGTGTGCGGCTGCCCCGCGCGCGTGAGAATCGCGCCGCCATGGTTTGCCGCGCCGTGTGGGCGACAACCGCTTCGATCCAGCCCTCCACCAGCCGCGCGCCGGGCTCCAGCAGCAGCAGCCAGTCACCCTTGGCCTGCCGGATCCCCAAGGCAATGCCGCCGCTCGCCACGTACTGGCAGCCGGCATGCTCGGCGACATGATGCGTCTGGTCCGTGGAGCCGGCGTCGCAGACGACGACCTCGCGCACGACACCCTCGACAGCGCCGCCAACCAGCGAGCCGAGCGTACGGGCGAGAGCCTCTTCGTCATTGCGCGTTTCAATGAGAACACTGAGCATGTTTAGCCGAATAGCGGAAAGCAGCGCACAGCGCCAGTTTTTGCAGCGCAACATAGAAAGTTCTTGATTTGTTCTCATCAAGAAAATAGGAATAATTTCATGAACCGAGCGATTCGAAACAACATGGACAGTCCCTGGGAGCGGGCCAAGATGGAACCGATCGTGCGCGCCGACATTGCAGCCTTCGGAGCTGGACGAGCCGAGATGGCCAATGCGATGATCGAGCAGAGTGGCATGCGTATCCGTCCGGACCGCAATCGCGGCCGGTCGGCGGGCATCAATCCGTCCGGCCGGTTCGAGCCAGTCAGCCGCCATGTCTTCGATGATGGCTGGGATTCGCTGGAGGAACTGCCACCCTTCAAGACCGAGGTGCAGGTTGAAAAGCCGCGCACCATCATCACCCGCAACGAATCGCCCGATATCTCCTTCGACCGGTCGATCAACCCCTATCGCGGCTGCGAACATGGCTGCGTTTATTGCTTCGCACGGCCGACGCACGCCTTCATGGGGCTGTCGCCGGGCCTGGATTTCGAATCCAAGCTGTTCGCCAAGCCGGATGCGGCGCGGTTGCTCGACAAGGAGCTGTCGAAGGACGGCTACCAGCCGCGCACCATCGCCATCGGCACCAACACCGATCCCTACCAGCCGATCGAAAAACAGTACCGGATCATGCGCGAGATCCTCGAAGTGCTGGAAGCGCGTGGCCATCCAGTCGGCATCGTCACCAAGTCCGCATTGGTGACGCGCGATATCGACATCTTGTCGCGCATGGCCGAGCGCGGGCTGGCCAAGGTGGCGCTGTCGGTGACGACAATGGACCGCATGCTGGCGCGCACCATGGAGCCCCGAGCGTCGACGCCGACCAAGCGGCTGGAGGCGATCCGGCAGCTTTCGGATGCCGGCATTCCGGCTTCGGTGATGGTGGCGCCGATCATCCCCGGCCTCACCGACCAGGAGATGGAACGGATCCTCGATTCGGCGCACGCGGCGGGTGCGCGCGAGGCGGGCTACGTCGTTCTGCGCCTGCCTTTGGAGGTCAGCCCGATCTTCAAGGACTGGCTGCTGCGCCATTACCCCGATCGCTACCGCCACGTGATGTCCCTGATTCGTTCGATGCGCGACGGCAAGGACTACGATTCGGAATGGGGCAAGCGCATGAAGGGCGCCGGACCCTACGCCTGGCAGATCGGCCGCCGCTTCGAGATCACCGCCAAACGGCTCGGTCTCAACGCTGAGCGGCGCACGCTGCGCACCGACCAGTTCGTCGCGGCCGGAAAGGATCAGGAGCAGCTGATGCTGCTCTGAACGCCCCCGTCACCGCCGCCGCCCATTGCGGTCGCGGCAAAGAATCCCGTCCGGCCTGCCCCGGCCTGCAGACGGTGCCCTCCCGGTCCGGCGCCCCACCCGACCCGGAGGGACTTGCGGAGAATCGGAGCCGATGCGAACCTCGCCGCAACATGGCTCGCGCGCGTTCCGATTCTCCGCTTCTCTTCGAAATCGTCGAGAAACCCGATTTCTCCTTCGAGACGAAGGCGATGGCTGACGGGTTATGGCCCGTCGCGGGAATGGATGAGGCCGGCCGCGGCCCACTGGCCGGGCCGGTGGTCGCTGCTGCGGTGGTGCTCGATCCAGCCAACATTCCCGAAGGCCTCGACGATTCCAAACGTCTCAGTCATTTGCAGCGCGAGGCGCTGTTCCTGCGCATTCTTGGCTCCGCACAGGCGGTTTCGATGGCCTCCATCAGTGCCGAAGGCATCGATGGCAGCAACATCCTCAAGGCGAGCCTGGAGGCGATGCGGCGCGCGCTGGTCGGACTGTCGGTCCGCCCGAAACTCGCGCTTGCCGACGGCCGCGATGTGCCGCCCGGACTGCCGTGCGACGGCCGCGCGTTGATCAAGGGCGACCAGCGCTCGCAGTCGATCGCCGCCGCCTCGATCGTCGCCAAGGTGATGCGCGACCGCATGATGTGCGGCTGCGGCAGCCATCACGACCGCTACGGCTTTGAAGTCCACATGGGCTACGCCACGGCCCGCCACCGCACGGCGATCGAGGCGCATGGCCCCGTCGCCCGGCTGCACCGCGTGTCGTTTGCGCCTTTCAGGCTGGGCGGGGCCGAGGTGACGGAAGAAGAGAGCCTGGCCGGGCTGGATTGAGCCAAGCGCGTAATCTCCCCCTCGAGGGGAGATGGCCGGCAGGCCAGAGGGGTCGCCGCTCATGGAAGCGCCGACTTTTTCTATTCTACGCCGCAAAGATTGTTCTGTTCTACGCCGCAAAATTGCGCTGAGACCGGTCGAACCGACCCCCTCTGTCGCCTTCGGCGACATCTCCCCCTCGAGGGGGGAGACTATCCGCGCCACAACAAAAAAGCCGCCAGGTTGCCCGGGCGGCTCCATGTCGGCGGTTCGGGAATCGCTCAGTTCAGCTTGGCCTTCACATCCGCGAGCGAAGCCTTGAACAGGTCGGCGCCGGCCTTGACGTCGACCTTGGCGGCCAGCAGCGCGCGGGCGGCTTCGACTGCGATGTCGACGGCGCTGGCGCGCACCTCGGCGACCGCGTCGCGTTCAGCCTGACCGATCTTCTGTTCGGCAAGAGCGGTGCGCCGGGTAACGTAGTCCTCGGTCTTCTTGTGTGCTTCCGCGGCGAGCAGTTCGGCCTCTCGCTTGGCGGCCGCCACGATGTCGGCAGCCTCCTGCTCGGCTTCCTTGCGCTTCTTCTGGTACTGGCCGAGCAGCTGCTGGGCCTCGTCGCGCAGCTTGCGCGCCTCGTCGAGTTCACTGCTGATCCTGGCGGCACGGGCATCGAGCGCCTTGGCGATCAGGCCAGGCACCTTGATGTAGATGGCGACGCCCAGGAAGATGATCAGGGCTATCGTTGCCCAAAGCGTTGCGAGAGATGTGGCGTCCATGATGCGCTCCTCACCGAGCCACGGATTTGACCGCGGCCGCGATCTCGGTCTTGCTGGCCTTGCCGCCGCCGACCAGTGCCTCGACGATTGCCGAAGCGGTGTCCTCGGCGATGCTGCCGACTTCCTTCATGGCATTGGCCTTGATGGAAGAAATGCGTGCTTCGGCCTCGCCAAGCTTCTCGTCGAGCGCCGCCTCGATCTTCTTGCGCGTGGTCTCGGCTTCCGCCTTGGCCGCATCGTTGGCCTGCTGGCCGATCGAGTTGGCGTTCTTCTTGGCTTCCGCCAGTTCCTGCTCGTAAGCGGCAACAGCGGCGTCGGCCTCGCCCTTCAACTTGCTCGCCTGGTCTAGATCCTGGCTGATGCGGTCGTTGCGGACATCGATGATGCCGCCGACGCGCGGTACCACGACCCGCTTCAGGAAGAGGTAGAACAGCCCAAAAGTGATCGCCAGCCACAGAAGCTGCGACGGGAAGGTCGCAGGATCGAACGGCGGAAATGCGCCATGTGCCTCGGCAGGCACGCTGGTGCCGGAATGCGTGTCGCCTCCGGTCGCGGCATGGCTGGTATCGGCGGCGGGCGCTGACTCTTGCGCGAAGGCAGATGTCACGAACATGGACTATCCCCAGATATCAGGCCCGCCGCTTTCGCGGCCGGCCTGTCCAATCTTCCCAGTTGCTTCAGCCGAACAGGGCCAGAAGCGCGATGAGAAGCGAGAAGATGCCCAGAGCTTCGGTCACGGCGAAGCCGAAGATCAGGCGGCCGAACTGGCCATCAGCAGCTGACGGGTTGCGCAGCGCGCCCGAGAGGTAGCTGCCGAAGATGTTGCCCAGGCCAATGCCCGCGCCACCCATGCCCAGGCAAGCGATGCCGGCGCCGATGTACTTTGCTGCTTCTGCGTCCATTTGTTAACTCCTTTGGATCTGAAATTCCGTTTGTATTCCATCCGGCGCCAATGTTGGAAACTCTTGGGCCGGAAACTCTTTGGCTCAGTGCCCGGGATGCAGGGCGTCGTTGAGGTACATGCAGGTCAGCACCGCGAAGACGTAGGCCTGCAGGAAGGCGACCAGCAGTTCAAGCGCCGTCAGCGCCACGGCCATCGCCAGCGGCAGGACAGAGCCCGCCACGCCGACCGCGCCGAGCGCGGAGAGGCTGACGACGAAGCCCGAGAACACCTTCAGCGTGATGTGGCCGGCCAGCATGTTGGCGAACAGACGAACCGAGAGGCTGACCGGGCGCGACACAAAGGAGATGACTTCGATCAACACCACCAGCGGCAGCAGGAACACCGGCACGCCGTGCGGAACGAACAGCTTCAGGAAACCGAGCCCATGCTTGCCAAAGCCATAGACGATGACCGTCGCGATAACGAGCGCCGCAAGGCCGAAGGTGACGATGATATGGCTGGTGACGGTGAAGAAATAGGGGAACAGGCCGAGCAGGTTGGCGACCAGCACGAACATGAACAGCGAGAACACGAACGGGAAGAACTTCATGCCCTGCGTGCCCGCGGCATCGCGCAACATGTTGCCGACGAATTCGTAGGCCATCTCGGAGATCGACTGCAGCCGGCCGGGAACCAGGCTGCGGCTCGACGTCGTGAGGAACAGGAACGCGGCAGCGACCACCACGGTCGCGACCATGAACAATGCCGAATTTGTGAAGGACAGGTCATAGCCGCCGATGTTAATCGGAACCAGCTTGATGATATGGAACTGGTGGATCGGATCGACCTTGTCAGCTGCCACGTTCTAACCCCGTCAATGCCGCGAACGGCCAAATTACCATTGCCGCACGAGGCGGCTATTTCCAAATGCCGCCTGAAGGGCGGTCATTTCCTGTCGTCCCGGCCAGAGCGCGATTTATCGCCCTGTCCGAATTCTGCCACAACGCCCGCGGAACGCATGACATTGAGCACGCCGGCGCCGAAACCAAGCAGCAGGAAAACGATCAGCCCCCATGGCGAAGTCCCCGCCATACGGTCGATGATCCAGCCGATGCCGGCGCCCACCACCACGCCAGCGATAAATTCACTGGAGAGTTTGACCGCCTGGCCGTATCCGGCCGCACTGCCCGCTTTCGCGTCGTCTTTCCCCTCGAGCCGGTTCGGCAGCCTTGTCGCAAGCGATGCTTCAAGTTCACGCCGACGTCGCTCAAGATCGTCGTCGCGGATGCCGGTTTCATGCTGCTTGCCGCGGCCGGTTTCTCCGGTTCCGTCTGGCCCATTCTTGTCGGCCATCGCAACCCCCCTGCCCGGTCAGACCGTCACCGTCCGTCCGCTTCTAAAGTCGCCGGCAACATAGTTAGAGGGGTTGCGCCCGTCAAGCCACGGGCGGAAGTTCATTGCCATGTATTTTAGGCAATAAAATCAATCAATTAGAGAGGTGCGACATCGTGCCCGCCGCGATGATGGGGATAGGTTGCGCGAATCCCCCGGGCAATGGCTCGCTGATCGGGCCCGTGGCCGGTGGAAAAGACCGGCGGCCGACAACCCTCAGCTCCAGCCGCCGCCATAGGTGCGGTAGAAGATATGCAGGCCGATCTTGGTCATCTTCTGCATGGTGCGCGCCCAGCCCGGATGGACATATTGGGCATAGTAGTGGGTCGACGATCCGACCTCCGGGATGAAGATCTTGCCGGCGGTGACGGCCATGGCGATGTCCTGCGCGGTCTTGTAGGCGACCGGGCTGTCGATGCGCTTCTTCCTGCCGTCGCAGGCGAAGGAGAACTGGCAGCGGTTGAACCAGCTGTCGTTCTGGTAGACCACGCCGCAGATCGAATTGGGATAGGCCGGATTGCGGACGCGGTTGAGGATGACCTGGGCAACGGCGGCCTGGCCGCGCACGGACTCGCTCCTCGCCTCGAAATAGATGCCGTTGGCCAGGCATGCCTGCTCCTTCTTGGAGAAGACACTTTCAGGCAGCGGATTCTGGATCCACCAATGGTCACCCTTGGCCATCGGCGGAATGAAGCGGCCGCTGTTGGGCTGCTCGTCCTGGAGAAGGGCTTCGAAGGGCGAGGCCTTGGCATAGTCCGGCTCGGATTGCGCATAGGCCGTTGCCAGCACATCGGGATGATCGTTGTTGACGAGGGCCGCAAGCATGGCCGGCACGCCGGGATCCCGCTTCTTGTCTTCGCGCGCATGGAATTCCGCGGCGATCTGGATTTCCTTGCCTTTGATCTGGGGCTTGGCAAAGGCCATTTTCAGGTCGCTGTCCATGCTCGGCCGCATCAAGGAAGAGGTCCGCTGGAAGATCGAACCGGCGTTGAAGTTCTTCGGCGGTGCGACGGGAGACACCTGGACGATGCGGCCCTTCTTGTCGGCGCGCATGACGCGATCCTCGTCGGGCGAGCCGCTGACCTTGCCGCCCTTGCCACGAAACGAGACAGAGCCGACGCCCGCCAGGTGAATACCCGATCCGGAGATCGAGCCGGTGACATCGGAATCGACGAACGGCATTTCGGCGGCATGCACCGAACCGGCGACGGATCTCTCGACATAGGAATTCCAGCGCGCGGTCGGCGATTCGAGGCCGGAAACCAGGCTGGTCATGTCCTGGTAGGCGGCGACGGTCGGGAAACCGATCCAGATGCCGAGGCCGATGATGAGCGGAGACACAAAATTGCGCTTCTTCTCACCGGCGGCGGCAGCAAGCCGCTTCAAGACGCGTCGATGCACGGAACTCTCTCCAGGAACGCTACTGACCCCACTGGAGAGCAAAATGATGCATTAACCTTGATGGGACGTTAACGAGATCGGTCGGGTTTTCCCGGCCGGCTCCAGGTCGTAAACGACCAGACGTTGCAGGACCAAGCCCGCAGGTCTGCTGTTCCAGAGAAATGAGCTTAACGGGATATCCATCTTCCAGCCGCCATATGGCAGTTGGCTTCAAACAGCGGTTCAGCATAGCGGACGGATGACAGCGGTCGCGGGAAATCTTGCCGTGGATGACGCCCAACCGGCGAAAGCAACGGCGCGCCCGATGCTTCTCAATCTGACCGCCCTGCGCGCCTTCGCAGCCCTGGCGATATTCGTCCACCATCTGACGGAACTGGGAATCGATGCATCCCGATCCATTCGGGATATGTATCTCGGCTGTGCTGTTTCGTTCTTCTTTGTCCTTTCAGGGTTCGTGCTGGCGTACAGTTTCTCGGGACGATTCTTCGGCTGGCACGATATAAGAAACTTCATCTTCCAGAGATTCTTCCGGCTGTGGCCCGTCCACGTGCTATGTTTCTTCCTTGCCCTCGTGGCACGTCATCCTCCGACCAGCCTCTTCACCGCATACTTGGCGGCCACACTCCAAGGGTCCTGGTTTCCAACGTACGGAACGGCCTACGCATACAACGGCGTTTCGTGGTCGATATCGGTTGAACTGTTTTTCTATCTGGCATTGCCGTTCATTGTGATCTTGCGGCCAAATCAGGTCATGCTGGTGGTCTGCTGCTGGACAGTTGCCGTCCTTGGTCTGATCGCTCTCACCGCGACTTTACCCGGGCCCGTATTTCCTCCTCCTTCCGAAAAGCCCTGGCTGGACCTCTACGTCACGGATGCGTCTCTGGTTCACCTCTTCCCGCCAGTGCGCATGGTGGAATTCCTGTCCGGGATAGCCATTTATCGGCTGTTCAGTAGCCGACGCATTTCCAATGACTGGGTGACGTTCTGCCAAGTTGCAGCGGTGGTGTGCCTGATGCTTTGGGCATGCGTACATGCCGAGATCACGCAATTTATCGCTGATCATGCATCGCTGATGGCGTCCGTCGCCTATCGCGAATTTGGGCTGTATCCGCTATTCGCTGCCATCGTCTATGTCTTCGCACATCAGTCAGGCTCATTGACGCGCGTCCTGTCGTGCCGTGTGCTGGTTTTCTGTGGAGAGATCAGCTTCGCATTTTACATGATCCATCAGGTTGTCATCCACGTCCTGGCCTACAACTTCGAGATCAGGCAGCACTGTGGTCCGACAGTCGCCGCGATCTCGGCAGGCATGCTAAGCCTTGGTTTTTCAATCGTTCTCCATCGAGCCGTGGAGACACCCGGTATGGACTGGGCCAGGCAAAAGTTCCCGATGACCAGGCGGGCACCTTTATCCGCGCATGTTGGCGTCGGTGCCGTCGCCTGACGTTGTATCCACCTGCCGCAAGAAGATCGGCCATGCGATCAGTGCGCAGATGGCGGCCGACAGCCAGACGCCGGACCAGGACCACAGGTGCAGCAGCCCGGGGATGGCCACCGGCACCAGGAAGAAGCCAACGAAAACAAAGGTGTTGGCCAGGCTGAGCGCGGTTCCGACATGGCCGGCGCCGGCAAGCGTGGCAAGCTCGGCATAGGCAACGCCATGCCAGGCGGAGACCGAGATGCCCGCGGCAATCAGCACCAGGGGAAGAACAGCGATCAGGAAAGAATGGCCGCCCGGCATGGCGGGGCTGGCCAGGACCGATACCCAGAGCGCCACGAAGGCGAGCGCGCTGAACGCACTGCATCTGCGAAGAAACTGGCGGCGATTGCCGTGGCGGTCGGTAAAGCGGCCGCTCCAGACGCGCATGACCATGGCGCCGATCTGCACGGCCGCGAGGCTCGCACTGATCGCGGCGGTTCCCAGCCCTGCGAAGTCGTGCAGAAACACAGACGCGAAAGTGAGCACCGCCACTTGAGGGAAGCAGAGCAAGCCGATAGCGGTCGCGATGCGCCAGACCTCGATGTTGCGCAGCGGCGCCGATCCGGCCGCGGCCGGCGAAACGACGTGATCCACGGTCGGCGGCTCGTGCAGCCACCGCCAGGCGAACAGGGCGGAGAGAGCGGATGTGCCGGCGAGGAGCCCGAACACCGCGGAAAAGCCGAAAACCAGGGCGAGCGACGGCAGGAAAAGCGCGCCCAGGCCACCGCCAAGCGGCACCGCCGTCTGACGGATGCTCATGGCAAAGCCACGTTCGTTTTCCCGGAACCAGCCCATGATGGCGCGGCCGCTCGAGCCGTTGACGCTGCCGCCCAATAGTCCGGTGATGAGCAGGCTTGCCGACAGGAGCGTGACATCGGGAACACCTGACCTCGTCGGCACGACGAGCATGGCCATGGCAAGCAGCCAGGCCGCCGTCGCGCCAAGCCCGATCAGAAGCACGCGGCGATCGCCCCAGCGATCGGTGAGCAAGCCCCAGGGCAATTCGCTGAGCGCAACGCCCAGTCCGAGGAGGCCAAGCGCCAGGCCAAGCTCGGCATTGCTCAATTGGTAGCCCTGCCGAAGCACGACGGCCGTTGCCGGTATGCCGGAGAAGGTGGCCGAGAAGCTGGCGTTCGCGGCGACACCGATGCCCAGGACCTTCCAGCGATGCCCGGGGCTGAACACCCTTTCGGTGGGGCCGGCAGCCCTGTTCTGCAGGATTTTTGTTGGCTCTTGGTCGGCGCAGTCGGCGATGGCGGACATGATTTCGTTCCTATGGGTTCCAGTCGCATGGACCTTGACGCCATCTGTCTAGCGCCATAGATTCGTCCTTAAAATCAGGAAGTTTTTGATTATCAATCCTGAAAAACAGGATATTCCTTTATGCAACAACGCGTGACCTTCGACCTCGACGTTCTCCGCAGTTTCGTCACCGGCATGGAGTTGGGCAGCTTTGCCAGGGCCGCCGAACGGCTTGGCCGGTCGACCTCGGCGGTCAGCGCGCAGCTGAAAAAACTGGAAGAGCAGGCAGCGACGCCGATCTTCCGCAAATCGGGACGCGGCCTCGCCTTGACGGAGGCCGGCGAAACCATGCTCGGCTATGCGCGCCGGCTGATCGAGCTGAATGACGAGGCGGCGGCGGCAATCCATGATGTCGAGCTGGAGGGCTGGGTGCGGCTCGGCCTGCAGGAGGATTTCGGCGAAGCGGTGCTGCCGGACGTGCTCGGCCGCTTCGCCCGTGCCCACCCCAAGGTCAAGATCGAGGCCAGGATCGCGCGCAGTTCCGAACTTGCCGACAAGATCACCTCAGGCAGTCTCGATATCGCGCTTGCCTGGCATAACGGCACGATGCTGACCTACAGCGAGCACGTCGCCGACGTTCCAATGCGCTGGATCGGTCCGGCCAAGCGCATCGAGACCAGCCTGCTCGACGGCGAACCCCTGCCGCTGGTGGCACTCGAGGCGCCATGCCTGCTGCGCACGGTGGCGACGGAAACGCTCGACCGCGCCGGACTGCCCTGGCGCATGGCCTTCTCCAGCCCGAGCCTTGGCGGCATCTGGGCGGCCGTGGCCGCGGGGCTGGGGTTGACGATCCGCACCGACATTGGCCTGCCAGCCAGCGTCAGCACGATCCAGCCGGAGATTGCCGGCCTGCCGGCGCTGCCGAAAATGGCGCTGTACCTGCATCGCCGGGATGCCGAACTCGAGCCGGTGGCGGCGCGCCTCGCCGATATATTGCTGGAGGCGGCGCGACAGGCACTACCCGACAATGCGCGGACCGCAGGCCTGCGCGCCGTGGCCTGATCGGACGAGCGCCAGGCTCAGCCGCGTTTCTTGGCTCGGCCGGCGAACGGGTTGTCCGAGGTGCGCAGTGCGATGCGGATCGGCACGCCCGGCATGTCGAACGCTTCGCGGAGGCTGTTGGAGAGATACCGCACATAGGATTGCGGCATCGCATCCGGGCGCGAGCACTGGACCACGAAGCCCGGCGGCCGCGTCTTGGCCTGCGTGACGTATTTGACCTTCAGCCGGCGCCCGGCAACGGCGGGCGGCGGGTGATGCGCCAGGATGGCTTCAAGCCAGCGGTTGAGCTTCCCGGTCGAGACGCGGCTGTTCCAGACCTTGTGGGTCCTCAGCACCGCATCCATCAGCTTGTCGAGGCCACGCCCTGTCTCGGCCGAGACCGGAACGGCCTGGATGCCGCGCACCTGCGGCAGCAGCCGCTCGGTCTTTTCGCGCAGTTCCGCCAGAAGCTCCTGCGGATGATCGATCAGATCCCATTTATTGAAGGCGATCACCGGCGCCCTGCCCTCGCGGATGATCAGGTCGGCGATCTGCAGATCCTGCTTCTCGAAGGGGATCGTGGCGTCGAGCACGATGATGACGATCTCGGCGAAACGGATGGCGCGCAAGCCGTCCTGCACGGACATCACTTCCAGCTTTTCGTGGATCCTGGCCTTGCGGCGCATGCCGGCAGTGTCGAACAGCTTTATGCGGCGGCCTCGCCAGTCCCAATCGACCGATATGGAATCGCGGGTGATGCCGGCTTCCGGTCCGGTCAGCAGCCGCTCCTCGCCGATCAAGGCGTTGATCAGCGTCGACTTGCCGGCATTCGGACGGCCGACGACGGCGATGCGCATCGGCTTGGTGTCGTCGTAACTGTGCGTATCCTCGGCGTCGGGATCGGCGATGTCCTCGCCGATCAGCACCTCGGTGGCGGCGATCTCGTCGTCTTCGCCCTCTTCCTCCTCACCGAAGGCGCGCGCCTCGCCGAGTGCCGCGATCACCGCGTCGCGCAGATCGGGCATGCCCTGGCCATGTTCGGCCGAAACAGGGATCGGCTCGCCAAGGCCGAGTTCCCAGGCCTCCAGCATGCCGCCCTGGGCGCCCTTCGCCTCGGCCTTGTTGGCGACCAGAACCACCGGCTTGCCGGATTTGCGCACGATTTCGGCAAAGGTCCTGTCGTCCGGCAGCAGGCCGGATTTGGCATCGATGGTGAAGAAGATCAGGTCGGCTTCGTGAATGGCGATCTCGGTCTGCGCGCGCATGCGCCCAGGCAAGGTCGAGGCGGCGGCATCCTCGAAACCGGCTGTATCGATGACGTCGAAATGCAGGTCATAGAGCTTGGCGGCATGGACACGGCGATCGCGGGTGACGCCCGGCGTGTCGTCGACAAGCGCCAGCTTCCTTCCCACCAGCCGATTGAAAAGAGTCGATTTGCCGACGTTAGGTCTGCCGATAATGGCGACTTTGAAGGTCATACGGTCCTACAATCATGCATGTCGTTGTCCCAAAACCGCTGCACACTTTTGGGCGACATGCATTTACGAGGCATTGCCCGAGCCACGGATCAGCTCGGACATCAGCGTTGCCCGCTCGCGGGTGTTGCGCGGGGCGCCGTCATCGGCGGCGATCTGGTCGAACAGTTTCAGCGCGTCCTGGGTCTTGCCTTCCTTCCACGCGGCAAGGCCGAGCGCCTCGCGTGCTGTATGGCGTAGCGTGTTGGTGTCCGATGTCAGCGCCTCGACGCGGCTGGAAACGTCGGCGAAGGAGCCGTGGTCGACGAGCAGGAGCGCCGCCCGCAGCCTTGCCATGTCGCGAATGCCCTGGGGTATGGCGGTGTCGGCGGCGACTTCGTCGAAATCCTTGACGGCGGCATCGGTGTCGCCCTTGCTCGCCTTGACGGTGGCGGCGCGCATGCGGGCAAGCAGGGGATAGGCGCCGTAGCCATCCTTCTCGAGCTGGTCGAGCGCGGCGAGCGCCTCGTCGTTCTTGCCGTCATTGGCAAGCTTCAGCGCCTGCGAGAACGCATCGCCGGAGCGGTTGGCGCGCGTCTCGTCCCAATAGCGATAGCCGACGAAAGCGGCGGTGCCGAGCACCACGAGGACCGCAATGACAAGCACGGCCGGGCCGAAACGGTCCCACAGCGCCTGCGCC
Organism: Mesorhizobium loti; assembly: GCF_013170705.1. Taxonomy (NCBI): domain Bacteria; kingdom Pseudomonadati; phylum Pseudomonadota; class Alphaproteobacteria; order Hyphomicrobiales; family Phyllobacteriaceae; genus Mesorhizobium; species Mesorhizobium loti. Next base: position 5,754,703 of record NZ_CP033334.1, read on the forward strand.
TGTTCGCGACGGATCTCGTCATTGACTTCACGGATAAAACTGTCGTCGGACATCAATCAAAACCACTTTTGCCCCGGGCCGGGGCGGTTCATGAGCCCGCGTTTTAGCGAAATTTTGTCGGCATGGAAGGGGTTCGGGCGGAAAATCGCCTATTCCCCGGGGCAAACGGATGTTTGCCCCGGGGAATACGACAAAATGGCCCAATCGCATCCACGCCACATTTCGGGGATAGCCGGCTTGCTGACCGCCCGGAGCCTGTAAGTTTGCCGATGCCTCGTTTGTCCCGCGTTGTTGCGTTCTCTCTTGCCTCGCTCGCCGCTTCCGGCGCGGCTCTGGCCGATCCGCCCGCGCCGCCAATGCCGGCAAAGCCGAAGCAGGTCGTCATCATCTCCTTCGACAGCGCGCGCGACATCTCGCAATGGACGCGCAGCCGGGCGCTGGCGCGGCGCACCGGCGCGCATTTCACCTATTTTCTCTCCTGCGTCTTCCTGCTGTCGCCGGAGACGCGCAAGGAATACACCGCACCCGGCAAGACATCAGGCACATCCAACATCGGCTTTGCCGCCTCCAAGCAGGAAGTGACTGAGCGGCTCGAACAGATCGGCCTTGCCGCGCATGAAGGCCACGACATTGCCAGCCATGCCTGCGGTCATTTCGACGGCAAGGACTGGAGCAAGGCCGACTGGCTGAAGGAGTTCGCTTCGTTCGAGCACATTCTCGAGAACGCCTATGCGATCAACGGCATCGCGTCGGAGCCGGATGGCTGGCGAGAATTCGCCCGGCATGCGGTTGTCGGCTTCCGCGCGCCATATCTGTCGACGAACAAGGCGCTTTACGAGGCGTTGCCTGCCGCCGGCTACCAGTTCGACGCCAGTGGCGTGTCGCAGGGCCCTGCCCTGCCGCCGACCGTCGGCGGCATCACCCGCTTTTCACTGCCGCAGATACCGGAAGGGCCGAAATCCCGACCGGTGATCGCGATGGACTACAATCTCTATGTCAGGCATTCCGTCGGCTTCGAGCGGCCGAGCAAGGCGGGCGAGTTCGCCGGCCGGACCTATCAGGCGTTTCGCGCTGCTTTCGACGCGCAGTATCAGGGCAAGCGCATTCCGCTGGAACTCGGCTTCCATTTCACGCTGATGAATGACGGCGCGTATTGGGACGCGCTTGAGCGGTTTGCCGGCGAGGTCTGCGTGAAGGCCGATGTCGAATGCATCAGTTTTCGCGATTATGTGACGCGGCAAAGCGCTGGCCAGAAACAGGCAACGGTCGGCGGCTGAGCCGCCAACCCGTTTCGGATCAAACCCAAATCTTCTCAAGCCGGGTCTTCGGCGCCATGCCTTGCCAGATAACGCTGGTCGATCTCGGGCAGCGGCTCGCCCAGGAGCGTGGCCTCGAAGGCGCGCAGGCGCTTGTGGACCGACTGGAGCTCGACGATGGTCGACCAGGAGGTGAGCAGAAACTGCAGCGAACCCGTCACCTTGCCAAAGGCGTTCGAGATCTGGTTCAGCGCGCCGAACGTTATCTTGTGGGCGACCAGCGACGGACCCAGGATCAGCAGGGAGAAGATATTGTCGGCCTGCAGGTAGGTGTACCGGACGACGTTGAAATAGATGTAGTGGAAATAGAGCCTGAAATAATTGTGCCTGACATTGGCGAACAGCTCGGCGGTGGTGGCAGGCTGTGCACGGTCCGCATGATCCTCGCCGTAAACCAGTTCCTTGCGGTAAGCGGCCTCGACGCGCTGGTTACGGAACTGCAGCCCCGGAAGCTTCAGGCCGGCTATCATCACCGAGATCGTTCCAAACAGACACCAGGCCAGTGCCGCGACCACCAGGGGCTGGGGGATCGCGCCGATGATCGGCAACTCGCTGATATGGGCCTGCAACTGGATCATGACCGGCAGGAAGGCGATCAAGGTCATGATCGACTGCACGAAGCTGGAGCCGAGATCCTCCATGATCTGCGAGAACCGCATCGTGTCTTCCTGGATGCGCTGCGAGGCACCCTCGATATGGCGCAACCTGGCCCAGTTCTCGATGAAGTAGTTGTTCATCGCCGTGCGCCAGCGGAAGATCCAGTGGCTGACGATGAAGGCATTGACCACCTGCACATTCATGCCGACCAGCGCGAGCCATGAGAAATCGGCCAGTCCGGTATAGAATTCACCGTTGGTCGATTTGCCGGTCCCTGACATCAGCCCTTGCACATAGTCAAAGAACGGCCCGTACCAGGCGTTGACGGCGACGCTGACCTGCACATTGAAATAGATGAAGAACAAGATGACCGCCGTCATCAGGATCGACCAGCGTTGCCAGGGATGCGGCGAATACCAGCTCCAGAACGCGTAGAAGATGGCCACGCAGACCACGAAATAGATATAGAACCAGAGGAACGGCTTCGACACGAGGACGGCAATGCCGATGATCGGCGGCGCGTCGGCGGCCGCCGCCGGCAGGCCGAAGACGGCGCCCAATTGCTCACCACCGAAAAACCAGAACAGGATCGCCGCAAGGCTCCAGATGGCGGCCGAAGAAAAGAAGAGCTTCGGCTGCGGGAAGAAGGATACGAACACTGGGCGAATTCCTTGCCTTAGGCGCAAATCAGCTGACAACAGCGGGCATAAAGTCACACATTAGAGGGAAAGAAAATGCCTGCCCGATGCCCAGCGCCAGCAAGACCATAATCATGGCGATTTTGGCGCGGCCGACCAGGCGATGGCGCCGGAGACGACCAGCATGGCCGCGGCGAGGAGCGAAGCGAGGAAGAAATCACCTGATATCTGCGCCAAAAAACCGGCAGCGATCGGGCCGATGATCTGGCCCAGGCCGAACGACGCCGTCATCAACGCAAAGATCCGCCGGGGCGCCCTTGGCGCCTGCTGGCGGGCGGCCTGCAAGCCCAGCGCGGTTATGGCAATGAAGGTGCCGCCGAGCAGCAGGCCCCCGAGCAGCGGCCCCGAATATCCGCCAAGCGCCACGCTGGCGGTGACGCCGATCACTTCTATGAAACATGCCAGCGCATAGGCGGCGTAAAGGCCAATCCGCGCGGCGATCTTCTGCCACAGCCACGTCGAGGGAAAGCCGGCAAGGCCGGCGACCAGCCACACCATGGCCTCGAAGACGCGGCTGCCGCCGCCCTGGCGGACGATGGCGACCAGGAATGTCGCGGTCACCACATAGCCAAACCCGAACAGGCCGTAGGCGACGATGATCTTCATCAGCGACCGGGCTTTCGGCAGGGCCGGCTCTCGGGCGGCTTCGCCGTTGACGAGCGGGCCTTCGTTCGCCAGCAGCGCCACGACGATCAAGCCGCAAGCCGAAATCAGAGCCGACCACAACCAGCCCGCCGCCCAGCCGGCATGTTCAGTGACCAGCACCGCCATCATCACCGCCGAGATCGCCATGCCGAGCCCGACACCACCGAAATGCCAGGCCTGCAGATCGCCACGAGCCGCGGCATTGATATGGCTGAAAACGATGCTGGCCATGAAGACCATGACGAAGGCGCTGGCCAGACCGGCCAGAAAGCGGATGAGAAGAAAGGCGGGCATGGCGTCGGTCATCCCCATCAGCGCGGCCAGGACAGTGCTGGCGCCAAGAGCCGTCAACATCAGCAGACGTTCCCGGCCATGCGCCCAACCACCGGCCGCGGCAAACGCGCCGACGAGATAGCCGAGATAATTGGCGGAAGCGATCCACCCGGCATTGGCCGGCGACAGATGCAGCTCTTCCATCATGCCGGGCAGGATCGGCGTGTAGACGAAGCGGCCGATGCCCATGGCGACGGCCAGCGCGATCATGCCGGCGACGGTGAAGCGAAGCGCTGCTGAGGTCGATGTCATCGCGGCGCACAATAAATGCCGGCATTGCTGAAACAACCCGCATTTCATTGGGCCAATACGACCGCCAATGCGCCACGCTCTGTCCGACATTCCTCAGGCCGGACCGCGTGGCCTTCAACTCAGCGGCGTTCACCCAGACCGGCATGGGGTGAGCAGGTCTCGTGCTCGGTCCTTCGTGCCGTCAGCCTGAACGGCATGTCGCCAAGTTCGCGCTCCGACATGGCGTTCAGCACAGGATGTGACAGCGGGTCTGTCAGCCATCCCTGCGCCTCGCTCCGGGAGCGAGGCGCGCATGAGGCATTCGCGGCGAACAGGACCTTCAACGACGACACCATCCTCAGCATTTCCGGCTCCGCGGGTCTGTCTCCCATCAACAAAGTCTGCCGTCCCGATATGAGTTTCAATTGAGATTTCGGCCGGACCAGTTTAGAAAATCTCAAATGGCCATGCTCAATCGCGTTCATCTCAACGGCCTTCGGGCCGTCGAGGCCGTTGCCCGTCTCGGCTCGCTTGCAGCGGCCGCCGGCGAGCTCAACGTTTCCGTCAGCGCGGTCAGCCAGCAGATAAGCCGTACCGAAAAGCAGCTCGGCCAGGCGCTGTTCGAGCGCACGGCCAGCGGTCTCGCGCTGACCGAATTCGGCGCTGTCTTCGCGGCCCGCCTTGGTGCTGGATTTCGCGAGCTTGCCCAGGCGGTGGCGCTGGCGGACGAAGCGACCCAATGCACCCTGGTGGTTTCGGTGGCGCCGGCCTTTGCCTCGAAATGGCTGCTGCCGCGACTGTCGCGCCACTTCGACCGGCATCCCAATGTGCTGCTGCGCATCGACGCTTCGGTGCGGCTGGCCAATCTGGATCATTCCGACATCGACATCGCCATCCGGCTTGGCGACGGCAAATGGCCGGGCGGACGCGCGGAACTGCTTCTGGCGCAGGAAGTTTTCCCGGTCTGCGCGCCCGGCATCGCCAGGAAACTGAGCTCGATCGAGGACCTTGCCCGGACCTGCGCCATCACCGACGAGCGGGCAATGATCAACTGGGACAGCTGGTTCGCCGCCGCCGGTGTTGCGCCCGTCACCTTCCAGAAGGGCGCCCGCTTCACCGATCCGATGCTATGCCTGGAATCGGCGATTGCCGGCCATGGCGTGATGCTGGGCTGGCAGTTGCTGGCGGCGGATCCGCTGGCCGATGGACGGCTGGTGGCGCCGTTCGGAATCCGTGCCCAGAGCGGGCTCGGTTACTGGCTGGTGACGTCGGCGACGAAGGCGGAAAGCCGCAAGGTCCGGGACTTCAAGATCTGGATCAAGGAAGAGATCGAGGCGACGATGGCGCAATTCGGAGCGGCGACTACACGCCCCGCCAGCGCGATCGCGGTGGAAAGCACCGTGTCCCCGGTCTATGTAGAGTCGAATATCCAACTACGGCAGGCAGGATCATGACCACACATTCGCGCGGCGTTTCCGCAACGATCGACCCGGTGAAGCTCGACAGGCTGGCGGAAGTCGCCATCAAGGTCGGGCTGCAATTGCAGCCGGGACAGGATCTGGTGCTGACCTCGTCGATCGCGGCCCTGCCGCTGACCAGGCGGATCGTCGAACACGCCTACAAGGCCGGCGCCGGACTGGTGACGCCGATCTTCAACGACGACGAGATGACGCTGGCGCGCTACCGCTTCGGCGCCGACGCCGGTTTCGACCACGCCGCCGGCTGGCTCTATGAAGGCATGGCAAAGGCCTTTTCCAACAATGCGGCCAGGCTTGCCGTGCGCGGCGAGGATCCCTCGCTGTTGTCGGCGCAGGACCCGGCGAAAGTGGCGCGCGCCAACAAGGCGAATTCCATGGCCTACCAGCCGGCGCTGGAAAAGATCACCGGCTTCGACATCAACTGGAACATCGTCGCCTATCCGGACCTCGCATGGGCCAAGCAGGTTTTTCCCGGCGATGCCGACGATGTCGCCGTGGTCAAGCTCGCCGATGCCATCTTCGCCGCCTCGCGGGTGGATGTGGAGGACCCGATCGGCAACTGGAAGGCGCACAATGCCGCTCTGCGCGGCCGCACAGAATGGCTCAACGGCCATAATTTCCACGCGCTGCATTTCACCGGACCTGGCACCGACCTGACGGTCGGGCTGGCGGATGGCCATGAATGGATGGGCGGCGCCTCGACCGCCAAGAACGGCATCACCTGCAATCCCAACATCCCGACCGAGGAGGTCTTCACCACGCCGCATGCCAGTCTCGTCGAGGGCCATGTCTCCTCGACCAAGCCGCTGTCCTACCAGGGCACGCTGATCGACGACATCTCGGTGCGGTTCGAAGCCGGACGGATAGTCGAGGCCAAGGCTTTGAAAGGGGAAGACGTGCTGAAGAAGGTGCTCGACACCGACGAGGGATCGCGCCGCCTGGGCGAAGTCGCACTGGTGCCGCATTCCTCGCCGATCTCGGCCAGCGGCCTGTTGTTCTTCAACACCCTGTTCGACGAGAACGCCGCCTGCCACATCGCGCTCGGCCAATGCTATTCGAAGTGTTTCGTCAACGGCGCCTCGCTCAGCCAGGAGGAGATCGCGGCCCGCGGCGGCAACAAGAGCTTCATCCATATCGACTGGATGATCGGTTCGGACAAGATCGACATAGACGGCGTCCGCAAGGACGGCAGCCGCGTGGCGGTCATGCGCAAGGGCGAGTGGGCCTGACGGCTTGCCAGCCTGCGAGGGCGGGATGACTTTCGATATCGCGGTCAAGCGCATCTACGAAGCACCCGAGAAGGCCGACGGCCAACGGGTGCTGGTCGATCGCATCTGGCCGCGCGGCGTCAGCAAGGAGCATGCCGCGCTGGCGCTGTGGATGAAAGAGATCGCGCCGAGCGACGATCTGCGCAAGTGGTTCGGGCACAAGCCCGAACTCTGGACGGAATTTCAGAAGCGGTATCGCGCTGAGCTCGATGAGAACGAAGAGGCGGTGGCGCGACTGCGTGGCCTGCTCCGCCATGGCAAGGTGACGCTGCTCTACAGTGCGCATGACGAAGCGCACAACAATGCGGTGGCGTTGGCGGGGTATCTCGCAGGCGTTCACTAGAGCAATTCCAGGAAAAGTGTGAGCGGTTTTCCGTCCGGAATTTCGTAAAAACAAGGAGTTAGAGTGGTTCGCCGTTTCCGTGAAACGGTGAAGTGCTCTAGCCATCGTTGGCCACAGCTTCGTCACCAGCTCCGAGGAATCAGACCGCCTCGGAGCCCCGCTTTCAGGCAATGACGAAGTGGGCGAATACAGCCCTTACTTGCCAACCGCCTGAGCATAGACATCCGGCTTGAACCCAACCAAGATCTGGTCTCCGACTTCAAGTACCGGACGCTTGATCATGGTCGGCTTGGCCAGCATAAGCGCCTTGGCCTTTTTTTCGTCGAGCGATTGCTTGTCTGCGTCCGGCAGTTCGCGGAACGTGGTACTGCTCTTGTTGAGCAGCTTTTCCCAGCCGACCTTGCCAACCCAGCCACCCAGCCGTTTCGCGTCCAGCCCCTCCGCGCGAAAGTCATGGAAGCGATAGGCAATGTCATGGCCCTCCAGCCAGACGCGCGCCTTCTTGACCGTGTCGCAGGTGGTGATGCCGTAGATCGTAGTCGTCAAAGCGCGTTTCCCTTGGGCTGACAATGAATCCTTCCCACAGCCTAAAACCGCCCTTCCCGCTTTGCCAGCGCCCAGGCCTGAAACCGCGGAATTTTCGGACTTGCCAATACTAAGGAATTTTCCTAAGTATTTTTGGGTCGCTTTTGACGACGCTTTGGGACCGAGCAATGACAAGCCTCCAGACTGCCAATCCGAACCTTCCGCCCATCGACGGCATCTTCCGCGCGCTTGCCGACCCGACGCGGCGCAGTGTCGTCGAGCGGCTGAACCGCGGCCCGGCCTCGGTGAGCGAGCTGGCGCATCCCTTCGAGATGGCCCTGCCCTCCTTCATCGAACACCTCAAGGTGCTGGAGGGCTGCGGGTTGGTGCGATCGGAAAAGATCGGCCGCACCCGAACCTACCAATTGGCACCCGAGCCGCTGAAGCTTGCCGAGAACTGGCTGGCCGAACAGCGGACACTGTGGAAGCGCCGCCTCGACCAGTTCGACGCCTATGTGATGACCCTCAAGGAGCAGGAAAAATGAGCTATCCCTTCAAGCCGGATCCCAGGCTGGACCTCGTGCTGGAGCGCGTCGTCGATGCGCCGCGCGAACTGTTGTGGCGGGCGTGGACGAAGCCGGAGCATGTCAAGCAGTGGTTCACGCCGAGGCCGTGGATGATCACCGACTGCGAGATCGATCTCAAGCCAGGCGGGTTGTTCAGGACACGCATGCAGTCGCCCGACGGAAAGGAGGTCAACGACCGCCATTGCTGCTATCTCGAAATCGTGCCGGACGAGCGGCTGGTGTGGACGGATGCGCTGCTGCCGGGCTATCGGCCGTCAGGCGAACCGTTCATCACCGCGGTCATTTCTCTCCAGCCCGATGGCCGGGGCACGCACTACACCGCCACCGCCATCCACCGCGACGAGGCGACCCGCAACAGCCATGAGGAGATGGGCTTCTTCGATGGCTGGGGCACGGTGGCCGACCAGCTTGCCGAGTATGTGAAGACGATTTGAGCGGCACATTGCGACCCGGACGCCGTCCCGGCCGCAATGCTTCTATCTCGAAGCGAAGAGCAGGCTTCGAAGTCGGAGGCATCTCCTGCCTCAGTAGTAAAAACGCTCTTCGGTAATCTTGCCGTTCTTGACCGTGTAGAGGCCAACCTCGTCCATGGTTACACGCTGGCCGGTGGCCTTGGGTGTGACGTCGAATGTGAAGCGCACCGCGAACTGGTCGCCGTTGACATAGGGTCCCTCGACCGTTCCACCGTGGACCTCATGGTTCTCTTGCCACCATTGGCTTTTCTGCCTGAGGGCCTCCTTGCCGTGGCTGACGGCCATCGGTCCCTCCATGGCCTCGTAGCTGGCGATGTCATCGGCATTGTACTTTTCGGCGGCACCGTTGTGGTCTCCCTGCTTGAGGAGCTCGGTGAAATCCTTGGCAATTTCCGCGATGGTCATTTTGTGTTCCTCCTGTTCAGACGCACTCGAAGTAAGGAAGTGCTTGCCGGCCCGCCACCCTTGCCCGCATGACAGCTGACAAGCCGTGTCAGGACGATGGATATAGCGCGGCCGTGTGACGAGATTTGTGGCGGCTTACATACCCGCAAGGGAATCGTCCTGACCGGTCAATTGCCAGATCGCCGGACATTCGTATTCGCCCTGATAGCTGCGGATCAGCGCAAAGCTGCGCACCGTCCAGAATATCGGCTCAACAATCTGTTCCCGCACTTTCGGCATGCCTCTTCTGTCACGAAGCAGCGTGACATGTGGCTCCAAAGAACTCGTGACGAACGGCTGCAGCGGGCTGTCGTCGATCACAGCGGAGAGCTTTCGCCAGAAGGCTTGCAGGGCCGGCGAATGGTCGCTGCTGCGAAGCACCAGCGCTCCGCCGCCGAAGGCCGACAGGCAGTCGAAGTAAACTTCGAATGGCGCAGCCTGTATTAGCAAGCCGACATGGCGGGCGATCTCCACCACACGCTCCTGTTTGCCGTCGCCAAGGCCCATCAGGGTTATGTGTATTTGATCGGTTGGCGTCAGCCATCCTTGCAACCCCAGTTCCCGATTGTAGCGCTCTGCCCTGCGCCGCAGCATCACGTTGACTGGGGCTTCGACCAGAAACGCGTAGAACAGATGTGGCTCCCGGATCGGACTCGGTTCCTCAAATGGGAAAGAGGTCTGACCGTTCTTTGCGAATGCAGGTTGCCTACTCATGACGGAACTCGTCGGCAAATTGAATCCAGTCGAGAAATATAGAACATAAAGTGAACAAATCAAGTTGAAACGAAACAGGCGCCGATGCTCTCCGCATCAGCGCCTGCAACTTCAAGATTGAGGGAGTCCTGTCAGGCAGGGCTCTCGAAGTCACCGTCGCCGATGATGCCCTTGATCTCGAAGAAGCCATGGATCGCACAACCTGCATATCCGCCCCCGAACGTGCCCGGTCCGATAGTCGATCGAGACCTGCTTCGCCCCCGCAGTTGTGCGCAGACCTTGCGAGGTGGTCAGCCTAGCCCGGCAGCACAGGGCAGTTGGCGCCACGACGCAGGCTGATATGCGCCACATCACCGACGCTGAATTGAAACCCCTCTGCCTTGCGCGGCGCATCGATCACGACCGGCAACCCTTGCCCGAGTTCGGCATGCAGGCGTAGCGTACGACCGTGAAATACGATGCTGTTGACACGTGCCGGCGCCGTGCCGGGCGCGGCCTCGGTCGTCGCCAGCAGATCCTCCGGACGCACGCCGATGGTGCGCACCTCGCCTTCGCCGGGCGAGAGGCCGGTTTCGGAAATGGCCTCCAGGGGCAAGGTGCCGGCGGTGAAACGCAGGCGATCGCCATCGCGGCCGACAAAACGCGATTGCAGGAGATTCATGGTGCCGATGAAGCCCGCCACGAACTTTGTTGCGGGCCGATCATAGAGGGTCGCCGGCGGCGCGATCTGCTCGATGCGGCCCTTGTTCATGACGACGATGCGGTCGGAGATCGACAGCGCCTCGGTCTGGTCGTGGGTGACCATGACGAAGGTGGTGCCAAGCCGCGACTGCAGCCGCTTCAACTCGACTTGCATCTGTTCGCGCAGATGCGCGTCCAGCGCCGACAGCGGCTCGTCGAGCAAGAGCACGCGCGGCTCGCAGACGATGGCGCGGGCGAGCGCGACGCGCTGGCGCTGGCCGCCCGAAAGTTCCAGGACGCGAGCGCGAAGCTTGTCGGCGAGACCCACCATCTCCAGGGCTTCGCCGACGCGCTTAGCCTGCTCGGCGCCGGACAGTTTTCGCAAGGACAGGCCGAAGCCGACATTCTCGGCGACGTCCATGTGCGGAAACAGCGCGTAGTCCTGGAACACGGTGTTGACCGGCCGGTCGAAAGGCCGAAGCGCCGTGATGTCACGGCCCTCGAGCAAGACCTTGCCGCTCGACGGACTTTCGAAGCCGGCAATGACACGCAGGCTGGTGGTCTTGCCGCAGCCCGACGGCCCGAGCAGCGTGATGAATTCGCCGCTGACAATGTCGAGATCGACGGCATCGAGCCCGACGATGCCACCGGGGAAAACCTTGGAAACCGCCTGCAGCCGGACGAGTGGATCAGGCGCCATCGCGAACCTCGGACGGCTTCGTGGTGTTGACCCACAGGATCTGGCACTGCTCCGCGCCGGGATTGCGGAAGGCGTGCAAAAGCGTGCTCTTGAAAGCGAAACTGTCGCCGGTCTTCAGCCCATATCTTGTCGAATCCACCACCAGTTCGACTTCGCCCGAAAGCACGAAGCCGAATTCATGGCCGGCATGGGCGTAGGCTTCCGCCGTGCCGCCACCGGCTTCCACCGTCACCAGCATGCCGGTCAGCGTCGCGCCGGGCGGCGACAGCAGTGCCTTGGCGATGCCTTCGGATTTCACCGGAATCGCGCGGCGGCTGTTGGCGCGCACGCAATAGAGATCGTTGACGGCCTCATTGCCATCGGCAATCAGCGCCGAAGGCTCGATGTCGAGCGCGGCGGCGAGCGGCCAGATTACCTTGACGCGCAACGAGGACATGCCGCGTTCGATCTGGCTGAGCGCGCCGATCGACACGCCCGCCCTCACGGCCAGCTCGGCCAGCGACAGGCGGCGCTCGAGCCTGAGCGCCCGCACGCGTCGGCCGACCCGCACATCGGCATCATCCTTCGGCTTGTCCGCCGCTTCGTCAAGAACATCCATGCATTCGTCCTCGTTTGCTTCTTCCTTCTCCCCTTGTGGGAGAAGGTGGATCGGCGCGTAGCGCCGAGACGGATGAGGGGTGGGTGACGGATCACCGTCGGCGCCAAGCTGGAGCACCCCTCATCCGTCGCCTTCGGCGACACCTTCTCCCACAAGGGGAGAAGGAAGAACCAGCGTCACCCGCCAGCCTTCACTTTCTCGAACATCTTGGCCACATCGTCGTTCTGTTTCATCGGCCCGGTGAAGATGGTGCTCTTCAGCATCACCTCCGGGTCGGACGGCAGTTGCAGCTTCTCCAGTTCGTCCTTCGACACGCCGGCGAAAGCAGTGCTGAGCGAGCTGCCATAGCCATAGGACTGGATCAGGAATTTGCCGGAGTCGGCGTCGAGCCGACTGTTGATGAAGTCATAGGCGAGATCGACATTCTTGGCGTCCTTCAGCATGACGAAGCCGCAGGCCCAGGTCAGCATGCCTTCCTTCGGCTTCATGAACTCGACGGGCACGCCCTGCTTCTTCAGCGAGGTGGCCGATGCGTTCCAGGTCATGGCGGCGACCAGCTGGCCGCTGGCCAGCGCCTGCTCGACCGAGGTCATGTCGGTGGTGTAGCTCGACAGCAGCGGGCGCTGTTCGCGCAGCTTTGCCGCGACCTTGTCCATCTCAGCCGGCGTCATGTCGAAGGGGTTCACGCCGGCGAGAAGCGCGGCAACGATCGGCGTGTCATGGACGGCGTCGATGGTCGCCATGCGGCCGGCATATTGCTTGTCCCAGAGCAGGTTCCAGCTCGCCTCGGGATTCTTCACCAGGTCGGTGCGGTAGAGGATCGAGGTGTTGCCCCAGTCCCACGGCACCATCCAGACCTTGCCGTCGCCGGCTTGCAGGTCGGGCAGGTTCTTGAATACCGGGAAGATCGAATCCCAGTTCTTGATGCGCTTGGTGTCGATCGGCTGCAGCAGGCCTTCCTTGTTCCAGCGCGCCACCTTGTCATAGCAGGGATGGGCGATGTCAGGACGGAAGCCAGCCTTGACCTTGGTGAAGGCATCGTCGTCGTCCCCGAAGATCGAGGCCTCGACGCCATCGGGATGCGCGGCAAGGAAGCTTTTGTTGAAGTCGGGCAATTCGTAACCCGACCAAGTGAAATACTGAAGTTTTTCGGCGGCCAGCGTCACGGTCGAGGACAGGGCGAGCGCCAATGCCGCGAGGCCGGCCCGGGCCTTGTGTCCGGTTATCGATTTCAGGAATGCCATTTTCGTTCTCCTCTTGGTTGTTATGGTCAGGCTGGATTGCGGCGCGCGGCGCCAAGCCCGCGATGGCGCAGGATCTCGGCGGTACCGGCGATGATGAAGGAAACAGCCAGGATCACCGTCCCCAGCGCCATGACAGTCGGCAACGATCGGGGAAAGCGCAGTTGGCTCCAGATGTAGAGCGGCAATGTCGGCTCGGTTCCGGCGAGGAAGAAGACGACGATGAATTCATCGAAGGAGATCAGGAAAGCAAGCATGAAGGCCGACAGCACGGCCGGCAGGCTGAGCGGCAGCATGACGCGCCGGAACGTCGTCCAGTCGGAAGCGCCAAGATCGAGGGCCGCCTCGCGAACGGTCCTGGGGATGGCGGCGAAACGGCTGCGCATGATGACCACGGTGGTCGGCAGAGCCACCAGTATGTGGCCGAGAACGATGGCGATGCGCGATGGCCCGAGGCCGATCAGGTTGACAAGGATCAGCAACGATATGCCGACGATGACGCCCGGGATGAGGATCGGAAGCCGCGCGATGGCGCTGATGGTGACGGCCAAAGGGGAGCGGCCATACAGATCCATATAGGACACGGTGATGCCGCACAGCGTGGCGCCCGAAGCCGCGACGACGCCGATGGCGAGGCTGTTGGCGAGCGCGCCCGAAAGCGCCGGATTGCCGTAGAGCGTCGCGTACCACTGCAGCGTGAAGCCCTGCAGGGGAAACGCCGCCTGGATGGAATCGTTGAAGGAAAACAGCGGGATCAGCAGAACCGGCAGATAGAGGAACACCAGATAGGCAAGTACGTAGAGGCCGAGCCAGCGGCCATCTCGTTTCGTCCCGGCGTGTTCGGCCCTCATGTGCGGCTGCCAAATCTGCGGTCGGCGCCGCGCGCGACCAGCACAACGAGGAGGATGACCAGCATGACGCAGACCGAAAGTGCCGCACCGAACGGCCAGTCATTGGCCTTGCCGAACTGTGACTGGATCAGCGTGCCGATCATGGTGCTGGCCGGGCCGCCGACCATGGCCGGTGTGACATAGTCACCAACCGTCGGCACGAAGACGACTAGGGCCGCGGCCAGAACGCCGGGCATGGAGTTTGGCAAAACGACGCGGCGGAACGCAGTGAACGGTCGCGCGCCAAGGTCGGAAGCGGCCTCGAGCAGCGATTTCGGGATCGTGTCCAGCGCCACATAGATCGGCAGGATGGCGAACGGCGCGTAGGCATGGGCGAGCGTGACGACCACCGCCGCCGGTGTGTTGAGGAAGGCCAGCGTCGGCTCCGACCAGATGCCGCTTTCGATCAGCGCCGAATTCAAGACGCCGTTATAGGCGAGCACGATCTTCCAGGCGAAGACGCGCAGGAGATAGCTGGTCCAGAACGGCAGCGTGACCAGGAAAAGCAGCAGGCCGCGCCGGCGACCCGCATGGAAGGCGAGATAGTAGGCGACGGGATAGGCGGTGACGACGGTTGCCAGCGTCACCAGACCGGCAATGACCAGCGAGCGCAGCGTCACCGTCCAGTAGAGCGGATCGGTTGCCACGGTGGTGAAGTTTTCGACGGTCAGCCCAACGCCGAGCAGCGAGCCGTCATTGCCGCGGAAGGCAAGGAACAGCACCAGGCCAAGCGCGAACAGGATCAGCAGGAACGTGACCATTGCCCCCGGCAGCAGCATGGCGAGCCGGAAGCCCGACAAGGACCGGGACTCGGGCACCTCTGTTGCAACCAGGGTCGACATGGACCTGTTCCATCGAGATTCTGAAATTGGCTGAGATTTTTTCATATTTGTGAAACTGTCAAGCAGAATCCCGCTGGCATTGATGGTTGGGATCAACGCCCGAATTCGGCGAGACCGGAGCCGCACGGGCTTACTTGTCCGGCATGAAAATCCATTGGGCATTTCATCCTCTTGAAAAAGCTCGCCGTTTTGTGCCGCCTGGCAAGACCGAGCTGTCGCGGATCCGAGGTTTCACGGCCAAGGCACGGCAGCTTGGATCACCATCGATGGGATAGACCTTTGAGCGGAATCCAGTGAAAGTGCCGCGCCGATCCGGCAAGCCGCAATTTCGATGATCAGAGGATCCCACGCATGACAAACCCGACGCATCTGCCCACCGAGGGTCTTTTTGTCGGCCGCGCCAGGAGTGGCGATGTCTCGCATCCCATGGTGGTCACGGTACGTGACGGCACCGTCTTCGACATCACATCAAGCGCGGCGCCGACCGTGCGTGATATCTGCGAGATGGCCGATCCGGCAGGGCATGTGCGCTCGGCCAGGGGCAAGCCGATCGGCTCGCTCGATGACATCGCGGCCAACAGTTTCGAGGCCGGGCGCGATCCGGCAAAACCGCACCTCCTCTCCCCTGTCGACCTGCAGGCGGTCAAGGCATCGGGCGTCACCTTCGTCGTCAGCCTGCTCGAGCGGGTGATCGAGGAACAGGCGCGCGGCTCGGCGGAAAAGGCCGATGCCATCCGCGCCGACATTGCCGGACTGATCGGCCATGATTTGTCGAAGCTCAAGCCGGGGTCCCCGGAGGCCATGGAGATCAAGGCCAAGCTCATCGCGCGCGGCGCCTGGTCGCAATATCTGGAAGTGGGCATAGGCCCCGACGCAGAGATCTTCACCAAGTGCCAACCGATGGCCTCGGTCGGCTTCGGCGCCGATGTCGGCCTGCATCCGGTGTCGACCTGGAACAATCCGGAACCGGAGATCGCCATGATCGCCGCCTCGAGCGGCAGGATCGTCGGCGCCACCATCGGCAACGATGTCAATCTGCGCGACGTGGAAGGACGCTCCGCACTGCTGCTTGGCAAGGCCAAGGACAACAACGCCTCCGCATCGCTTGGCCCCTTCATCCGCCTGTTCGACGACACGTTCTCGATCGACGACGTGAAGCGGGCCGTGGTGCGCCTGAAAGTCGAGGGCGAGGACGGATTCTCGCTGGAAGGCGCAAGCTCGATGGCCGAGATCAGCCGTTCGCCGGAAGAGTTGGTTGCCGCGGCCATGGGGCCGCACCATCAGTATCCGGACGGGCTGGCGCTCTATCTCGGCACCATGTTCGTGCCGTCGAAGGACCGCGGCGAGAAAGGCAAGGGGTTTACACACAAGGTCGGCGACATCGTCACCATCTCGTCGGAAAAATTCGGCGCGCTGGTCAACCGGGTGCGGCTGTCGCCCGATTGCCCGCACTGGACCTACGGCGCCAGCCATTTGATGCGCGACCTGGCGAAAGCTGATCTTCTCTAGAATCTTCGCCCAAACCGCCGCAACCAACATGATTTTGCGCGGAACTGGATGACTGCGGACGCGATCCGCTTCAAGGTCGCGGTGCGGTCAGGGGGCCGCTCCGATGTCCGATTCGCCGATCCTGTTCGTGCGCAAGGTCGCCAGTCGCCTTGGCGGCACGGTCATGCTCGAAGACATGAACCTTGTGATCGAGGGCGGCTCGATCCACGCGCTGGTCGGCGAAAGCGGCGCCGGCAAGTCAACGCTGACAAAGGTGCTGACGGGCCGAGCCCCTTCGCCGATCATCCGGCTGCCCTGAAAAATCCTCCCAACTGATGCAATCTGATGGGTCCGCTGATGGCGGCGCGTCAGGCGCCGACTACATCTGCAGATGGAGGCTTGCCATTCGTCGAAAAAGGGAATGCTCTTAGGCATCCGAGCGGCGCTGGCAAAAGACGCAATCCGGCCGAGCCGGAACAAGGGACGGATCATCTTCAACCGGGAGGAAATCAAATGCTGACAAGACTGAGACTTGTGCTCTACGGCCTGCTGGTCGCGCTGACGGTCATTCCCGCCGCGGCGCAGGCCAAGACCTTCTACTGGATTTCACATGGCGGCCCGGCCGACCCGGTCTGGACCTACTTCCTGGCCGGTGCCAAGCAATGGGCCAAGGACACCGGCAATACCGTCAACACCTCGTTCCACAATGGCGATGTCGCCTCCCAGCAGGAAGCGGTTCGCGCCGCCCTCTCGGCCAAGGCCGACGGTATCGTCACCACCAGCCCCGATCCGGGCAGCCTTGTCGAGATCGTCAAGGAAGCCCGCGCCGCCAACATCCCGATCATCAACTTCAACACGCCCGATCCCAAGGCCAATTTCAATGCCTATGTCGGCGGCGACAACGTCACCTTCGGCAAGCATTGGGCGCAGTATCTGGTCGACAAGGGCCTGGTGAAGAAGGGCGACTTCGTCTGGATGCCGGTCGAGATTCCCGGCGCCACCTACGGCGTCCAGGAAGAAGAAGGCATCAAGAGCGTGTTCGGACCGCTCGGCATCACCTATGAAGTGACCGAAGCGACGCTCGATCAGGCCGAGGTGATCAACCGCATGGTCGACTACCTCACCGCCCACAAAGGCAAGGTCAACGCCATCATCGGCCTCGGCGACCTCGTCACCGGCTCGATCAAGCGGGTGTTCGACCAGGTCGGCGTCAAGCCGGGCGAAATCCCGGTCGTCGGCTGGGGCAATTCGCTCGACACCACGCAGGAAGTGCTGAACGGCTATGTCAATGCCGGCCAGTGGCAGGACCCGCAGGCGACCAGCTATGTCGCGCTGTCGCTCGCCAACATGGCCGCGTCAGGCATTCCTCCGGGCTTCAACGTCATCACCGGCGCGCTCTACGAAAAGGACACGGCCGGCGTCTACGACAAGATCCTGTCCGGCAAATAACCGCGATCCTGGCGCCGCACCGTTCTGGCACGCGGCGCCAGGTTTCCCTTGCGCCGCGACTGGCCCGCCCGATGCGGTGGGATCGCGGCCCGTTCCAACCATGTCGCGGGTTCCCTGTGGAAAATCATTCGCTTGTCCAACGCCTGATCGCGCGGCCTGAATTTGGTCCCTTCGTGCTGCTCGTCGTAGAGATCGGTGTCTTCTGGGGCTTCAACCACGACTTCCTGTCGCCACAGAATATCTCCAACACGCTGGCCTTCACCGTCGAGCTCGGCCTGATCGCGCTGGCGATGACGTTGCTGATGACGTCAGGCGAATTCGACCTTTCCGTCGGCTCCCTGTTCGGCTTTTCGCCGGTGCTGATGTGGACGCTGTTCAACAGTGGCGTCACCTCGCTGGAAATGGGCTTCGTCGCCGCGCTGCTGGTCGCCGCCCTGATCGGCCTGGTCAATGGCTGGTTCGTCACCCAGCTCAAGATCCCCTCCTTCCTGGTGACGCTCGGCATGCTTTTGGTGGTGCGCGGCAGTGCCCTTTTCATCACCGACGGTTTTCCGCAACGCACCTGGAGCGCCGAGGGCAGCTGGCTGGCGGAAGCGCTGGTCGGCGACTTCTTCATCGGGCCGTTCCGCATCTACATGTCGCTGTTCTGGTTCATCGCCGCGGCGATCGCGCTCGGCTATGTGCTGACGCAGAGCCGGACCGGCAACTGGATCCAGGCGGCGGGCGGCAATCCCAACGCGGCGCGGGCCCGCGGCGTCAATGTCAACCGCGTCAAGATCGGCCTGTTCGTGCTCTCCTCGGTCATGGCTTCGCTGGCCGGCGTCATCTCCTCGCTGCGCACGTCCGCAGCCAATCCCAACAGCGGCACCGGCTACGAACTCGAAGTCATCGCCATGGTGGTGATCGGCGGCACGGCGCTGACCGGCGGGCGCGGTACCATCATCGGCACCGTGCTCGGCATCCTGATCCTGCGGGTGATGCGCAACGGCATCGTGCTGATCGGCGTGCCGGGCCTCGCCTACAACATCTTCATCGGCGCTATCATCCTTGGCATGATGGCGCTCCACTCATGGCTGGAACGCCGGCATCAGGCAGGGACTTGAACCATGGCCGAGCCATTGATCCGCATGCAGAATATCCGCAAGTCCTATGGTCGCGTGCAAGCGCTGGAGGACGCCAATTTTCATGTCAATGAGCGGGAGATCGTCGGCCTGCTCGGCGACAACGGCGCCGGCAAGTCGACGCTGATCAAGGTGCTCTCAGGCGCCGTGCCGCTGACCAGCGGCGACATTTTCATCCGCGGCAAGAAGGTGACCTTGCGCAGCACCAGCGACGCCATCGCCCAGGGCATCGAGACGATCTACCAGGACTCGGCTCTGGTCACGCAACTGTCGATCGCCCGCAATCTGTTCCTCGGGCGTGAGCCGATCAAGCCGCCGCGTTTCCTCAACCGCATGGACCAAGAGGCGATGAACACCGTCGCCCGCGACCTGCTCAAACAGGTCGGGATCTCGAAGAACATCCCGCCGACGACGCCGATCGGCTCGCTGTCGGGCGGCGAGCGCCAGGCGGTGGCGATCGCGCGCGCCATGCATTTCGACAGCGACCTCATCATCCTCGACGAGCCGACCAACAACCTCGGCGTCGCCGAAACGCAGGGCGTGCTGAGCTTCGTACGCAACGCCCGTGATTCCGGCCATTCCTGCATCTTCATCGCGCACAACATTCATCATGTCTTCCAGGTGGTCGACCGCATCGTCGTCATGCGCCGGGGCAAGGTGGTCGCCGACGACATCGACCCGAAGAAGACAACCGTGACGGAAGTCGAGCGGATCATCACCGGCATGTCGGACAAGGAAATCCGCGACGCCATCGCCGACGGCAAGCCGTCACATTGAGGACGGGCGGAAGCCATCTTGTCGAGGCAGCCGAATGCGCATCGCGATGATGGGTGTCGATCACCCGTCCCTCATATCGCATCGGCCGCCAAATCGCTTGTCTGGCGCGCCATCGCATCGGCGCATAGGGTTGCGGCATGAAGGCCACCGTCTCCGACATCGCCAGGAACTGCGGACTCTCGACCGCGACGGTCGACAGGGTGCTCAACAACAGGCCAGGTGCCAGTGCAGCCAACCGGCAGCGCGTGATGGAGGCGGCCAAGCAGCTTGGCTATTTGCCGGTCGCGGACCAGGTGACGCTTCCCTCGAAGCCTGCAAATCTCGAATTTTTCCTGCCGATCGGCAGCAATGCCTTCATGCAGGATCTGGCAAGACACATCGAGGACTATGCATCACGCCTGCCGCTGGTCGCCTCCTGCCGGATCCACAACCTCGCCGGCATCGCGCCGAATGCGCTGCAGGGAGCCGTCGAAAACCTGTCGCTGAGGGCCAATGGCGTTGGTGTCATCGCCATCGACCATCCGCGAACCCGCAACATCCTGCGCGACATTGTCGACACCGGCATCCGCCTGGTGACGCTGGTGTCCGATATTCCGGCCGCTCCCCGCTCGGCCTATGTCGGCATCGACAACCGCGTGGCGGGACGGACGGCCGCGCTCTTGATGGGACGCTTCCTCGGCGGCCGCGAGGGCCATCTTGCGATGGTCGTCGGCTCGCGCTCCTATCGCGGACATGAGGAACGTGAAATGGGCTTTCGCTCCGTGCTTGGCGAGGAATTTCCCAACCTCACCGTAACCAGTGCCGTCGAGATCAACGATGAGCCGGATGCCAGCTATGCCGAAACCATGAAGGCGCTGCACAACGAACCGGAACTGCTCGGCATTTATTGTGTCGGGGCCGGGCGCTCCGGCGTTGCAAAAGCCATCCGGGAAGCCAGGCCCAACCGCAAGCCGGTCTTCATCTGCCACGACCTGACGAGAGAAACGCGCGGCTACCTCGTCGACGACCTCGCCGATGTCGTCATCGACCAGAACGCCAGGCTGATCGCCGAACAGTCGGTCATTCGCCTGCTGGGCTCCATCGCCTCATCGGCGCCCTATCTGACGCGAAAATTCATCGAGCCACGACTGATCTTCAGGGAAAACGTTCCGGTGCAATGATACCGTGTTTCCCGGCTTTTGCGGACGACACGGCAAATCTGCACAGCAGCTATGCACAATTCATTGTTGCCGAATCATTGGGCAACTCATACTTTCTGGTTGTCGGCCATCTACTCCTCCCAGATGCGATGCCGATGCTGAATGGGGTGCACCTCCTCCCGCATCACATTCGAAATCGAGCCCGCTGCCACCTCCTCCCGGCAGCGGGCTTTTTTCGTTGTGCTATCAGGGATGGCGGCACAGCCTGCGTCGAACGGCGCCAGGCATCGCCTCGGTCTTATGACCGGAAAACCACCGACAGAGGCGACTAAACTCAACCAGCGGCAGCGCCCCGGAAGGAAACGACCAGCCCTTCGGCCATGCGCACGAACTGGGTGCTCGGACCTTCGGCCCCTACCGTCTGCACGCTGACGCGCGCACCCTCGAACAGAAGCGACAGCGTGTCGGCGAGCAGTTCGGCCTGACCAATGCCGGCATCCCGGCATAACGTCACGAGGCGCTCGCGCTGAGCCTCCTTGAGTTCCTTAATCACCAGCCTGGCCGGATGGTCCGGCTCGGTCAGCTCCGCGGCGGCATTGGCCATATCGCAGCCGCGACCATCAGCATTGAGCATGGCAGCGGCCTTGCGAACCCAGGCATGCAGTTGCGCAAGCTTGTCGCCAGGGAACTCGGCCTCGAAAGTGTCCCACATGGCGCCCGCCTTGGCCGCGTTGGCGCGCAGGCACTCGACGATCAGCTCGTCCTTGGATTCGAAGTGACGATAGAGCGTCATCTTGTTCGTGCCGGCAGCTTCGGTAATGGCGTCGACGCCGACGCCCTT
Source organism: Mesorhizobium loti (assembly GCF_013170705.1). Taxonomy (NCBI): domain Bacteria; kingdom Pseudomonadati; phylum Pseudomonadota; class Alphaproteobacteria; order Hyphomicrobiales; family Phyllobacteriaceae; genus Mesorhizobium; species Mesorhizobium loti. The sequence continues at coordinate 5,776,122 of NZ_CP033334.1, forward strand.
GATGCCGTGCTTGTGGAACATGTCGCGTGCCGTCTCCAGGATTCGATCCCGGGGACGAGAGCGCTCCACGACGCCGTCTGTCATCATGATCTCCTTTCGTTTCCAAAAAACCCTCGGCCACCTCTTGACTAGGGTGTTACCGGTCTGTAACTTCCAGAATGTTACTTACTGGTAACACCTATGTCGTCCGCCGTCAATAACAAGGCCGTGAACTGGTCCTGCCAGATGAGAGGGACGAGAAACTGCCAATCATGCGGCCTCGGCCGGTGAAGAAATGAAAACGGTTCGCGAGCATGGGCTGCGAATCGACAGACAAGGAGCCGGCCAATGCCACAGCGCCGCGATCTTACCATAGATGAGGCCGTCCGGGATCCGATGATCCGGCTGGTCATGAAAGCAGATGGGGTCGACCCCCGCGCTTTCGAGAAAATGCTTCGCTCGCTTGCCGATGGGCAGCGTCGCGAGGTGCCGTTGCTGCGTTCACGGGAAGCGTCCCGTGACGGGCACGGCCAGTTGTCCAGGGTTGCCAGTGCCTTCGGGCGGGCAAGAGCAGCCGGCGAGGCATGTGTGTCGTGGTAAACTTTTTCATTCACCGCCCGATCTTCGCCTCGTCGATCGCCATCATCATGGTGCTCGCCGGGACGATTTGTTATTTCCTGCTGCCGGTCTCGCAGTTTCCCGACATCACGCCGCCCCAGGTCGTGGTCAGCGCCCACTATCCGGGCGCCAGCGCGCAAGTGGTGGCCGACACGGTGACGACGCCGCTGGAGCAGCAGATCAACGGCGTGCAAGGCATGACCTACATGTCGTCGACGAGCTCCAATGACGGTTCCTCGACCATCACCATCACCTTCGATGTCGGCTACTCCCTGAGCACCGCCGCCGTCGACGTCCAGAACCGCGTCTCGCAGGCGGCATCGTCGCTGCCGGCGATCGTCAACCAGGGCGGCGTGACGATCAAGAAGCAGAACCCGAACTTCGTCCTGATCGTCAACCTGACCTCGCCCGACAGTTCCGTCGATCCGGTGGCGCTCTCGAACCTTGCCTATCTCCAGGTCGTCGATCCGCTGAAGCGGCTGGAAGGCGTTGGCGACGTCCAGATATTCGGCGAGCGGCGCTATTCGATGCGTGTCTGGCTCGATCCCGACAAGCTCGCCAATCTCGGCATCACCGCCGTCGACGTGCAGAATGCCATCGCCGAACAGAACGTCCAGGTGGCGGCTGGCAAGATCGGCCAGTCTCCGGCGCCGGCAGGCACCGCCTTCGAGATGCAGGTCAACGCCGTCGGCCGCCTGAGCGACCCGAAGGAATTCGGCGACATCGTCGTGCGCGCTAACACCGACAGCGGCTCGCTGGTGCGGCTGCGCGACGTTGCCCGGATCGAGCTTGGCGCGCTGCAATATTCGTCCTCAGCCTTCTTCGGCAAGGACCCGACCGTGGTGCTCGCCGTCTACCAGATGCCTGGTTCCAACGCGCTCGACCTTCAGCAGCGCGTCAAGGACAAGATGCAGGAGCTGTCCGGCCGATTCCCCAAGGGCGTATCCTACGCGATGCATTACGACACGACGCGCTTCGTTTCGGCGTCGATGCATGACGTGCTGATCACGCTCGGCGAAGCGCTGGTGCTGGTCGTCGCCGTGGTGTTCGTCTTCCTGCAGAGCTGGCGCACGACCATCATCCCGACCATCGCCATTCCGGTATCGCTGGTGGCGACGCTGGTCGTCATGGAGATGCTGGGCTTCTCGCTCAACATGCTCTCCCTGCTCGGCATGGTGCTGGCGATCGGCCTCGTGGTCGACGACGCCATCGTGGTGGTCGAGAATGTCGAAAGGCAACTGGAGGCAGGGCTGAAACCACTGGCGGCCACCAAGGCCGCCATGGCCGAAGTCACCGGCCCGATCATCGCCACCACCGCGGTGCTGATGGCCGTGTTCGTGCCGGTTGCCTTCATTCCCGGTGTTTCGGGCCGGCTCTACAACCAGTTCGCGCTGACCGTGGCGATTTCCGTCGGCATTTCCGCCTTCAATTCGCTGACGCTCAGCCCCGCGCTCAGTGCCGCCTTCCTGAAGCATCGCCAGCCGACGCAGTTCGTGCTGTTCCGCTGGTTCAACACCGGCTTTGACAGGCTGTCGCATGCCTATGCCCATGGCGTGCGCTTCCTCATCCGCTTGCGCTGGATCATGCTCGGCCTGTTCGCGGCCGGACTGGTCGCAACATACTTCGTCTGGCAGCGTCTGCCGTCGACCTTCCTTCCGGTCGAGGACCAAGGCTATTTCTTCGTCGTCATCCAGTTGCCCGACGGCGCCTCGCTGGAACGCACCGACGCGGTGGCCAAGCAAGCGCGCGACATCCTGCAGGCGACGCCCGGCGTCGACATCGTCGGCTCGATCAGCGGCCTGAACTTCCTGACCAGTGCCGCGCAATCGAACTCGGCGGTCGAGTTCGCCATCCTGAAGCCATGGGAAGAGCGTGGCCCTGACCAGAGCGCATCGAAGCTTGTGTCCGACGTGCGCGGCAAGCTGATGCAGATTCCGGAAGCCTTTGCGCTGAGCTTCGATCCGCCTTCCATCCCGGGTATTGGTACCACGGGCGGCTTCGAATTCGTCGTCGAGGACCTGACCGGTCGTGGCAGCACCGCCCTCAACGACGCGACGCAAGCCGTGATCGCCGAGGCGCGCAAGCAGCCGGAGATCAACCCGCAGCAGCTGTTCTCGCCGTTCTCGACCTCGACGCCGCAGTTCAACTACGACCTCGACCGCAGCAAGGCCAAGCTGCTCGGCCTCAACCTGCCCGATGTCTTCAACACGCTGCAGATCTATCTCGGCTCGCTCTACGTGAACGACTTCAACCTGTTCGGCCGCACCTTCCGGGTGACCATCCAGGCCGACAAGGATGCACGTGCGGGCGCCGCCGACATTTCGCGGCTTTATGTGCGCAACGCCTCCGGCGGCATGGTGCCGCTCTCGACGCTGGGCAAGCTCGTGCCCTTCGTCGGTCCCGAAACCGTGCCGCACTACAACAACAACGCCTCCGCCTCGATCAATGGCGGTGCCGCACCCGGCTTCTCCTCGGGCCAGGCGGTCGCCGCCATGGAACGGGCGGCCGCCACCGCCCTGCCCAGGGATTTCGGTTTCGAATGGACCGGCATCACCTTCCAGGAGCTCAAGGCAGGATCGATCGCGTCCGTCGTCTTCGGCCTCGCCATCGTCTTCGTCTTCCTGATCCTGGCGGCTCAGTATGAGAGCTGGGCAATGCCGTTCATGGTGCTGCTGGCGGTGCCTCTAGCCCTGTTCGGCGCGTTCGCCGCACTTTGGGCGCGCGGCATGCAGATCGACGTCTACTCGCAGATCGGCTTCGTCATGCTGATCGGCCTGGCGGCCAAGAACGCCATCCTGATCGTCGAGTTCGCAAGACGGCGACGCGAGGAGGGCCTCAGCATCGTCGAGGCGGCGATGGAAGCCGCGCGGCTCAGGCTGCGGCCGATCCTGATGACGGCTTTCGCCTTCATCCTCGGCGTGCTGCCGCTGATGTTCGCCACTGGCGCCGGTGCCGCGAGCCGTCAGTCGATCGGCACCACCGTGTTTGGCGGCATGGTCGCCGCGACCATCCTGTCGCTGGTGTTCGTGCCGGTCTTCTACGCGGTCATTGAACAACTGCGGGAGCGCCGCGAAAGCGGCGAGCCCGCCTCCAAGCACACTGAACCAACTGCCGAACCCGCCTTCCCTCCCCTGGCGGAAGCGGCCGAATAAGATTGGAGACTAATCATGCGTAAATGGAAAATCGCGTTGGGAACGGCTGTCGCACTGGGCGCGATCTCGGTGGCCAGCGTCCACCTGCTCGACATGGGTAACCTCAGGTTGAGCGGCGCCACGGCGGGAGCGGCGACGCCGGCTCCGGCGGCATTCGTCATGCCGGTGCCGGTGGCAAGCGTCGTCAAGAAGACGATCCCGATCTATCTCGACTATGCCGCCCGCATCGAGCCGATCCGCAGCATCACGCTGCAAGCGCGCGTGCCGGGCTACCTGCAGGAACAGACCGCGCAAGATGGCGCGGATGTGCGGCAGGGCGACCTCCTTTACAAGATCTCGCCCGACGACTTCCAGGCAGCTCTCGACCAGGCGAAAGCCCAGGTGCAGCGCGATACGGCGACACTCGACTATGCGCGTTCCAATCTCGGCCGCGGCACCGAGCTCGCCAAGAGCGGCTACCTGGACAAGGACAGCTTCGACCAGCGCACAAGCACCTTGCGCGAGGCACAGGCGTCGCTGGCGCTCAACCAGGCAGCGGTGCGCACGGCGGAGCTCAATCTGAGCTATGCCGAGATCCATGCGCCGTTCACCGGGCGCCTGGGCCGCAATCAGGCTTCGGTCGGAACGCTGGTCAGCGTCGCCGGCACGGTGCTCAACACGCTGGTGCAGCTTGACCCGATCTATGTCACCTTCAATCCGAGCGAGACGGATCTGGCCGAGATCGAGCAGGCCCGCGCGGCCGGCCCGATCGAGGTCGAGGTTCTGCTTCCGGGCGAGACCGAGACCAGCCAGAAGGGCGAACTCACCTTCATCGACAACACGGTCGACCATTCGACCGGAACCATCACCGCACGCGCCACCATCGGCAATGCGAAGTTCACGCTGATGCCTGGCCAGTATGTCCGCGTGCGGCTGCATATCAGGCAGCAGCCCGACGCGCTGATGGTGCCGCAGACGGCGCTGGGTTCGAGCCAGCTCGGCAAATATCTCTACGTCGTCGGCAAGGGCAACACGGTCGACCAGCGCCTGGTCTCGCTCGGCCCGACCAGCGGCGATCTGGTTGCGATCCTGAGCGGCGTCGCCGAAGGCGACCAGATCATCACAGGCAATCTGCAGAAGATCGGACCGGGAATGCCGATCTCGCCACTGCCACAGAAACCGGCTACCTGAATCCCCCGCAGGCCCGGTTTCCGCGCGGCGCCCTCGACCTTTTCTCAGGTCGCGGGCGCCGTTTTCACGAGCAGGCCGACAAGGGCGGCCACATCGGCGCGATCGGCCCTGGCCGGTGGCATGAAGGCGCAATAGGGATGGCCGAGGCGCACTGAAACAGTGGAAAGCGCAACCAGGCGGCCCGCCTCCAGATCGGCTTGCGCCATCACCCGCTGGCCAAGGGCAATGCCCAGGCCGAGCCTCGCCGAGGCGATCGCCAGACTGGACAAGCCGACACGGCGCCCATGCGACGGGTCTGGCGAGCGGCTCGCGCCGCATGCCGCGAACCAGTCGGCCCAGGTTGGGTGCGAGGCGTAGTTCGGACCCCAATTGGTGTGGATGAACAGGCTCTCATGCAGGTCCGTGAGACCCGGATCGCCATTGCCGTGCCGGTTCCAGAATTCCGGCGCGCAGACCGGCAGCACATCGTCATGGACGAGGCGGATCATCCGCAAACCGGGATAGTGATAGTCGCCATAGGAAATGCGCAGATCGACATTCTGGCGCATCAGATCAATCGGATCGTCTTCCGCGCGCACGTCGATCGCCATTTGCGGAAAGGCATCGAGAAGCGCAGCCAGCCTCGGCGCCAGCCATAGCTCGGCCAGCGAAAACGGCACGCTGACGACCAGCCGCGTTCTCAGGCCGCCTTCCAGCATGCGCTGGCCGATGGCCGCGATGTCGCCAAGCGCACGCGCGGTCTGCGGGTAGATGGCGTGGCCGGCGTCGGTCAGCGTGATGCGGTTGCCAGTGCGCACGAACAGCTGCTTGCCGAACCAGGTTTCGAGATTGCGGATCTGCTGGCTGACCGCCGCCGAGGACACGCCAAGCTCGCTCGCGGCCAAGGTGAAACTGCCGGAGCGGGCGGCGACCTCGAAGGCCTTGATCGCGTTCAGCGGCGGTAGTTTTTCCATGCCAGGTTCCGTAAGATTTTCTTGGTCAATCCTAATAATTTTCCACGTTGAGAGAAAGAATTTTTTGCCGTCTTCTGTGTTCAACCTTTGGAGCACGTGACATGAAAGACATTCTCGATCTCGACCGCTATCCGCTCGACCGCGAAGGCAGCGCCGACTGGAAGCGCCTCGTCGAACAGTCCGTCGCGGCGCTCAAAGCCGACGGCATGTTCAATCTCGAAGGTTTTTTGCGGCCCGGCGTCGCCGAACAGGCAGTGCGGGAAATCAAGCCGGTCATGGACACCCAGTCCCATGTCCACAAGCGCATGCACAATATCTACTTCAAGCCCAGCATCCCCGAACTGGCGCCCGACCACCCCGCCTTGCGCAAGGTCGAGACCATCAGCCACACTGTCTGTGCCGACCAGCTTCCCGACAGCACCGTGCTTGCCATCTACGAATACGAACCCCTTGTGCGTTTCCTCGCAGCGACGATGGGCAAGACAGAACTGCATGTCATGCAGGATCCGCTGGCCCGCACCAATGTCATGGCCTACCGCGCCGGAGAGGCGCTGAACTGGCATTTCGACCGCTCGGAATTCACCACGACGCTTCTGCTGCAGCAGGCGCAGAGTGGCGGCGACCTCGAATACCGCACCGATCTGCGCTCGGACGACGATCCAAACTATGACGGCGTCGCAAGGCTGCTCGAAGGGCGGGACCCCGACGCAAAAATCCTGCGCATGAAGCCCGGTACGCTCAATGTCTTCCGCGGCAAGAACACCGCGCACCGCGTCACCACCGTCGAAGGCGAACGCGAGCGCATGATCGCGGTTTTCTCCTATTACGAGAAACCCGGCGTGATGTTCAGCGCCGAGGAACGGGTCGGCTTCTACGGCCGGGCGGCCTGAACCGCCCTCCACCGCATCCGGGTCGGATTTTGCGCGGCGCCGAGAAAAATCCGAAAATGAGACCTTGTTAGATTGTCGACAATCTGATTGTCTTGCTGTCTGTTCTCGCTGGAGTGGGCCGGATGGTGAAGACGGATTTCAGCCCGATTGCCGACACGACGCGCCGCGCCGAGATCGTGGCGCTGCTGCGGCGCGCTATCCTGACCGGCCAGTTGGAGCCCGGCCAGAAGCTCAACGAACTCCGGATTTCCGAGCAGATGCGGGTCAGTCGCGCGCCATTGCGCGAGGCGATGCGCGAACTGGTGCAGGAGGGTCTTCTCGCCAGCATTCCCTACGCCGGCACCTTCGTCGTCGACGTCACCGCCAAGGACATCGACGATGCCTATTCGCTGAACAAGGTTCTGGACGAATTCGCCATCGAGCGCACCTGGCCGCTACGCGACCAGCGCTTCTTCGACGAGATCGACCGGCGCCATGAGGCGGTGAAGCAGGCGACGCGGGCTCTCGACACCACGCGCCAGATCGAGACCGCGCTGCAACTGCACGGACTGATTTACGAATGGGCCGACAATTCGGTGCTGCTGGAAACCTGGCAGCGGCTGACCAGCCGGCTGCAGATGTATTTCGCGCTCCATCTGCATGCCCGCAACGAGCCGGTGCCGGTCGAGGACATGCACGAAACCTATGTGCGGCTCATGAAAGGCAAGGATATGCGCGCCGCACAGCGCTATGCCCGCGAACATATCGACATCGATTTCGAGGAGCTGCTCGCCTATGCGCGCGGGCTGGAGCAACGGGAATCGAAGGGCGCCAAGGCCGATCGAGCCGGACGGAACAACAACGGCTGAGGCCCTCGCCACCAGGCGATGCTTTCCTGAAATCACCGACAGCGGACAGACAATAGTGCAGATCAAATCCATCAAGGCCTACCATGTCGTTCAGCCCTTCGTGGACGGCCCCTACCGCATGTCAAAGGGGCGGGTCGCCGACTGCTTCGACGCCGTCATCGTCGCCATCACTTCCGACAGCGGCGTGACCGGCTGGGGCGAGATGGCGCCGCTCGGCAATTTCTATTCGGCCGCGTTTCCAGCAGGGACACGCGCGGGCGTGCCGGAGATCGCGCCGCATCTCATCGGCCAGGACCCGCGCGGGCTGGCCAGCATCGGCCGGCTGATGGACACGGTGTTCAAAGGCCATCCCTACATCAAATCGGCGCTCGACATGGCCTGCTGGGACCTGGCCGCACGCGCCGCCGACGTGCCCCTGGTGACCATGCTCGGCGGCCGCGAGAGCGATATGGCGGAGACCTACCGGGTCGTCACCCACGGCACGCTCGACCAGATGGCGGCCCTGGCAAAGAGGATCATCGCCGAGGGCTGTCGCCGTTTGCAGGTCAAGGTCGGCGGCAATGTGCACGACGACATCGAGCGGGTAGCGACGGTCGCCTCGGCCGTGCCGAAAGGCACGGTGATTTTCTGCGACGCCAATGCCGGCTGGACACCCTATCAGGCACGGCAGTTCGCCGATGCCACGCGTGGCATCGACTACACGTTCGAGCAGCCCTGCACGACGATCGAGGAGAACATGTCGGTGCGCCGCATGCTCGACAAGCCGATGGTGCTCGACGAATCCGTGACGTCGCTGGAAGAGATGCTGGAGATCCACCGCCTGGGCGCGGCCGACGGGTTGACGCTGAAAATCTCGCGGCTGGGCGGCGTCACCAGGACCCGGCAGATCCGTGACGTTGCCGTCGACCTCGGTTTCATGATCACGGTCGAGGACACGGGCGGCGCCGAGATCGACACGGCGGCGATGGCACATCTGTCGCTGTCTACACCGCAAGAGCGGCGATTGCATGCCATTGCCTTCCATGAATGGGTGACGGTGCGCACGGCCTTCAACGCCCCGCCGGTCACCGGCAGCCATATGGGCATTCCGGATGGGCCTGGCCTCGGCATCGACGTGGACCCGAGCCTGCTCGGCAAGCCTTTCTTCGAGGTCGGCTGAGATGAAAATCCGCAGCATCAAGGCCACGCCGATCAATCTTCGCCTCGAAGCGCCCTATGGCTGGGTCTTTGGCGAGCTCGACGGCTTTTCGCAGACCATTGTCGAGGTCGAGACCGAGGATGGGCTGATCGGCCTCGGCGAAGCGCCAACGCCGGCGGCAGCCGCGATCATCAACGATGTCCTGGCCGAGCGCCTGGTCGGACGAGATGCCTTCGACATCGCCGGCGCCGAATATGTCTGCCTGCCCTACTGGACCGGTGTGCAGTCGATCAACGATCGCACCCGTATCATGGCCTTCGGCGCCATCGAGATGGCGTTGTGGGACCTGCGCGGCAAGGCGTGGAAGCAGCCGCTCTACCAGCTGCTCGGCGGCGCCGTGCGCAAGGACATTCCGTTCACCGACTATTTTTCGTTGCGCGGCGACGGGCCCAAGGTGAAAGGCGAGACGACGCCTGAAGAAGTCGCCGACTATTGCGTCGAACTCAACGAGACACATGGAACGACCTTCTTCGAAGGCAAATTCTCGACCGAGGACCCGAAAGTCTCGCTGAGAATGGTCGAGCTGATCCGCGAAAAGCTCGGCGACGGGGCGATGATCCGCATCGATTCCAACCAGGCCTATTCGCTCGCCACCGCGCGGCGGCTGGCGCGGCCGCTGGAAGACCTCGGGGTGCGCAACTGGGAGGACCCGGTGGCGACGATCGAGGAGATGAGGCAGTTGCGGCAGCATTGCTCGATCCCGTTCTCGACCCACAATATCGATATCGCGCGCGCCATGGACCTCAAGGTTCCCGACGCCTTCGTCGGCAATCCGACGGCGCATGGCGGCATCGGCCGCCTGCTGCGCTTCGTCGGCGCCTGCGAACATGCGGGCGTCGATTTCTGGTGCTACAGCGGCGACAGCGGCATCGGCAGCGCGGCCTATCTTCATCTGTGCGCGGCGCTCGGCTGGATCCGGGAGCCGAACCAGTCGCTGTTTCGCATGCAGCCGATGGACATCACCGAAGAAGGGCCGTTTTCGCCGAGGAACAATGTCGTGCGCGTGCCGGAAGGCCCCGGCCTCGGCGTTACCCTGTCGCGGAAAAACCTCGCGGCCTGCCATCGCGACTTCACCGAGAACGGCCCGTGCAACAAATATCACGACCCGGCAAAGCCCGGAACATACCGCCGCCTGCCGCTGAACTAGGAGACAGAGAAGGAAAGGAGACTAGCCGAGAACAAGGGGCGCCGCAGCGACTTGGATCGCCAAGGCAGCACCTGACGGGTGGAAGCATTGCTTCAAGAAAATCTGACCCTGCGCCGCAAGGATCGGATGGACCAGAAAAGACAGCATGCTACAGTCCCGGTCGACCGACTTCGTTGATGGCCGGGACAGGAGAACTCCACGGAATTTCGTCAACCGCAAGTGCATTCTTCAGCCATAAGAAACAAGGGGAAAGGGTTAAACCCATGAGCAAGAACTACCGCATTCTCGACCTGATCCGGCGCAACCGCTCGCCGCTCGAAAATCACCTTATCGACGGTCTCGTCGACGGCCGCGTCAGCCGCCGCGACTTCATCCGCCACGGCAGCCTGCTCGGCCTGTCGCTGCCACTCCTGGGTGGCATCACCACGGCCGCCGGCCTCGGCGGCATGCCGTCGCTCGCCCGCGCCCAGGGCGCGCCCGGCGCCACCATCCGTGTCGCCAGCAGCGTGCCGGCGGCAGCCATAGACCCGGTCACCATCGCCGACGCCGGCGGCCTGCTGGTCATGCAGCAGGTTGCCGAGTTCCTCTGCGTCGATGGCCCGGACCTCGTGCTCAAGCCGGCACTGGCCGAAAGCTGGAAGCCGAACGACAACGGCTCGGTGTGGACCTTCAAGCTGCGCAAGGGCGTGAAATTCCATTCGGGCGGCGAGATGAAGGCCGAGGACGTGGTGGCCAGCATCGACCGCCTTGCGGACCCGGCAAACTCGTCCAACGCGCTGTCGGTGTTCACCGGCATCCTGTCGAAAGGCGCCAGCAAGAAGGTCGACGACTATACGGTGGAGTTCCACCTCGACGCGCCGAACGGCAACTTCCCCTACATGCTGTCATCGGACAATTACAACGCCGTCATCATCCCGGCGAGCTACAAGGGCGACTACGAGAAGAGCTTCGACGGCACCGGGCCGTTCAAGGTCGAGAAGTACACGCCGAAAGTCGGCGCATCCTTCGTCCGCAACGAGAATTATTGGGGCGAGAAGGCCCTGCCCGATCGCACGGAATTCACCTTCTTCACCGATGTGCAGCCGATGATCCTGGCCCTGCAGGGCGGCCAGGTCGACATCATCAACCAGATGCCGGTCCTGGCCGGCGTCGCCCTGCTCAGCGATCCGAGCGTCGACATCATCAGCCTGAAGTCCTCAGCGCATCAGCAACTGCACCTGCGCTGCGACGACGGCCCGTTGAAGGACGCGCGCGTGCGCCGCGCCATCGCGCTCAGCATGGATCGCGACAAGCTGGTCGCCGGCCTGATGAAGGGTCGCGCCGTGGCGGGTAATGACAGCCCGTTCGCATCGGTCTACCCGTCCACAGATACCAGCGTGCCGCAGCGCAAGCAGGACATCGCACAGGCCAAGCAGCTGATGGAAGCGGCGGGCGTCGGCAAGGGCTTCAAGATCACGCTGACCACCGAGCGCTACCTCGAAATCCCCGAATATGCCCAGCTCATCCAGAACTGGGTCAAGGAGATCGGCATCGAGCTCGAGCTCAACATCCTCGACCAGAGCGCGTATTACGGCGACGCGGTGTTCGGCAAATCGAACTGGCTGGATTCGGTGATGGGCATCACCGACTATGGCCACCGCGGCGTGCCGAATGTCTATCTCGCTGCCCCGCTGAAGAGCGAAGGCACCTGGAACGCGGCGCACTTCAAGAACAAGGACTACGACGCCCTGGCGACCAGCTACATCGCGGCGCTTGATCTTGAGGCGCAGAAGGCCGACGCCGGCAAGATCCAGAAGCTGCTGCTCGAGGAAACGCCTGTTATCTTCGGCTATTTCTACGACTACCTGACGGCGACGGCGAAGGGCGTGGCCGGCGTACAGCCGACCGCCATGTCGCAGCTGTTCCTCGAAAAGGCATCGAAGGCCTAAGCGGAGGCAGACAAGACCATCCCGCGACCGCCAGCCCCCAGTGGGGCTGGCGCTTTCGCTGCCAGGCCGAGCGCGCCGGCCGGACGCGGAGCCTCGCGTTGCGGGACGATCGATCGTTGCCCATGGAGTCCGAGACCCTGCTCACCACCATGCATTGGGGGACCTACGAAGTCCGTGCCGAGAACGGCAGGCTCGTCAGCGTCGAGCCGTGGATCGGCGACCCCGATCCATCGCCGATCGGCAAGTCCATGCTCGGCACCGTGCAGGGCGACCTGCGTGTCTCCCGTCCTGCCATCCGGCGCGGCTGGCTGGAAGGGAACAGGTCCGGCGGCAGGGGCGGGCGCGGCGGCGAGGCTTTTGTCGAAGTCTCCTGGGAAACGGCACTGGACATCGTGGCGGCCGAACTGGACCGTGTTCGCGTCGAGCATGGCAACAGCGCAATCTATGCGGGCTCCTATGGATGGGCGAGCGCGGGGCGGTTCCACCATGCCCAGAGCCAGGTCCACCGCTTCCTCAACACGATCGGCGGCTATACGAGTTCGGTGCTCAGCTATTCCTACGGCGCGGCCGAGATCATCCTACCGCATGTGCTTGGCGGGACCGATGGCCTGACGGGCAATCATTCCACCTGGGACGGTATCGAACGGCATAGCGAACTGATCATCGCCTTTGGCGGCTTGCCCTGGCGCAATGCGCAGATACAAGGCGGCGGCGCGGCCCGTCACGAGGCCGCCGCGGCCTTGCGCAATGCTGTCGCCAACGGCGCCCGGCTGATCAATGTCTCGCCCGTGCGCGATGACGCACCGCGTGGCGTCGAGACCGAATGGCTGGCGCTGCGACCGAACAGCGACACCGCCTTGATGCTGGCCCTGTGCCATGTCCTCCTCAGCGAGCACCGTCATGACGAGGCATTCCTGGCGCGCTACTGCACCGGCTTCGAGGCTGTGCGGGCCTACATCCTGGGAGAAACCGACGGCCAGCCGAAAAGTCCAGCATGGGCTGCCGCCCTGAGCGGCGTGGCGCAGGACAGGATCGTCGCCCTGGCCAGGGAAATGGCTACCAAGCGCACGATGTTGATGGTGAGCTGGTCCTTGCAGCGCGCCGACCATGGCGAACAGCCATACTGGGCGGCGATCACGCTTGCCGCGCTGCTCGGCCAGATCGGACTGCCGGGCGGCGGCCTTGGCTTCGGCTATTCGTCGACCAACGGCGCCGGAAGACCGGAGATGGGATTCCGGTGGCCATCCGTGCCGCAAGGCAGGAACCAGGTTCCGGACTTCATCCCGGTCGCGCGGATGGCCGATATGCTGCTCAACCCGGGCGGTTCCTTCGACTTCAACGGCGCCGCGATGACCTATCCCGACATCAGGCTGGTCTACTGGGCCGGCGGTAATCCGTTTCATCATCACCAGGACCTGAACCGGCTGGTGGAGGCTTGGCAGCGGCCTGAAACGATCATCGTCAACGAGCCCTTCTGGACGGCCACGGCGCGCCATGCCGACATCGTGCTGCCGGTCACCACGCCGCTGGAGCGAAACGACCTCGCCTTCTCGAACCGGGAAAACCTCGTCGTCGCCATGAAGCAAGCGATCGACCCGGTTGGGGAAGCACGCGACGATTATCGGATCTTTGCCGACCTCTCGACGCGGCTCGGTACCGGCGAAGCCTTCACCGAAGGACGCGCGGCCAGCGACTGGATTCCCTTGCTTTACGAGCAGGCCAGGAACAATGCGAATGCGGCCGGAGTGGAGATGCCGCCCTTCGACCGTTTCTGGCATGACGGCCACGCCGACCTTGCCCGGCAGCTGACGTCGCAGACTTTGCTCGGTTCCTTCCGCGCCGATCCGGAGCGCCAGCGGCTGGCGACGCCATCGGGCCGCATAGAGCTGTTCTCGCAGACGATCGACTCCTTCGGCTATGACGACTGTCCCGGTCATGCCGTCTGGCGGGAGCCGAGGGAATGGCTGGGCAGCGAGCTTGCCAGCCGGTTCCCGCTGCATCTCCTGTCACCACAGCCCGCCGACAAGCTGCACAGCCAGTACGATCACGGTTCGGTCAGCCGGGCAGGCAAGGTGTCGGACCGCGCGCCGCTGTGGATCAACCGGGCGGATGCCGCGGCGCGCGGTATCGTGGACGGAGCCGTCGTGCGCGTCTTCAACGATCGCGGAGCGTGCCTCGCGGGCGCGGTGCTGACGGATGGACTGATCCCCGGCGTCGTCCAGTTGCCCACCGGTGCATGGTTTGACCCCTCCACGCCAGGACAGCCGCACAGTCTGGAAAGGCATGGCAATCCGAACGTGCTGACGCCCGACCGGGGAACGTCGCGCCTTGCCCAATCACCGACCTGCAATTCGACGCTGGTCGAGGTATCTCGATTTGACGGAGCCGTCCCCCCGGTGACAGCCTTCGATCCGCCTGCCACAGTGCGTTTAGCCGATGTGCCCGGCCTGGCCGGACCGCAGCCCCATCACAAGGAGGCTTAGCCATTCTTTCCTTCTTTGCCCGGCGTGTTTCGCTGTCGCTTGTGACGCTGTTCCTGCTCAGCATCATGGTGTTCCTGGGCGGCCAGGTTCTGCCCGGTAATGTCGGGCGTGCGATCCTGGGGCCGTTTGCCGACCAGCGCGCGGTCGACGCGCTCAATCATACGCTCGGTGTCGACCGGCCGCTGCTCACCCAATATGCGACCTGGATCTGGAATTTTGTCCGCGGCGACATGGGCACGTCCTACATCTTCCGCTCGCCGGTGGCGCCATTCGTCATCGATGCCTTGGGCAATTCGATGAAGCTGGCCGCGGTCGCCTTCGTGCTGGTGGTGCCGATCGGTATCCTCGGCGGCGTCGTGGCGGCGCTCAACCTCAACCGGCCGCTCGACCGCATCATCAGCCTTGGCGGCTTGTCGGTGACCGTGCTGCCGGAATTCGTCACCGGCATCATCCTGATCCTGATCTTCGGCGTGTGGCTGCGCTGGCTGCCGATCTCGGCGGCATGGCCGAAGGATGCCGGCTTCTTCACCCAGCTCTATTATCTGATCCTGCCGTCGCTGCCGCTGTTCCTGGTGCTGTTCGGCTATATCGCGCGCATGGCGCGTTCCGGCATGATCGAGGCGCTTGATTCCGATTATACGAGAACCGCGGTGCTCAAGGGCCTGCCCTGGCGCACGGTGATCTGGCGCCATGTGCTGCGCAATGCGCTGCTGCCGACCATCACCGTCATCGCCACCCAGACCGGCTATCTCATCGGCGGCCTGGTGGTGATCGAGACGCTGTTCCGCTACCAGGGCATCGGCTCGCTGATCTTCACCGCCGCGCGCGGCAAGGACTTTCCGATGCTGGAATCGGGCATCCTGACCATCGGCATCGTCTATGCCGTGGCGACGTTGATCGCCGACTTCCTCTATTCCGTGCTCAATCCACGCATCCGGCTGGGGTCAGACCAATGAGCGCCGTGCAGACCACCTCTCCCCCACAAGACGGCACGCGCCGGCGCAGTCCCCTCGCGGAAGTCCTCTTCTCGCTCATGCGCTCGCGGACCTTCCTCGTCGGCCTTTTCATCGTGCTGTTCTGGGTCGCCTGCGCGCTCTTCGGCGAGCACTTCGCACCCTACGATCCGCTTGCCGACGACATCATCAACGCGCTGGCGCCGCCTTCGTCCGAACACTGGTTCGGCACCGACCAGATCGGCCGCGACGTCTTCTCACGCGTCATTGTCGGCTCGCGCGACATCCTCACCGTCGCGCCACTGGCGACCTTGCTGGCGACGGTTGCCGGCACGGCGCTTGGCTTGCTCACCGGTTATTTCCGCGGCATTGTCGACGATGTCGTCAGCCGCGTCCTGGAAGCCTTCATGGCCATCCCCGTGGTCATCGTCGCGTTGCTGGCCATCGTCGCGCTCGGCACCTCCAAGGCCACCGTCATCGTCGTCATTGGGCTGAGCTTCGCGCCGATCATCGCCCGCACCGTGCGCTCGGCGGTGCTGGCCGAGCGCGAACTGGATTACGTCGCAGCCGCGCAGTTGAGGCACGAGAGCGCCTTCCACACGATGTTCGTCGAGATCCTGCCCAACGTCATCCCGCCGATCCTGGTCGAGACCACCGTGCGGCTGGGCTACGCCATCTTCGCGGTCGCCACGCTCTCCTTCATGGGTTTCGGCATCCAGCCGCCCTCACCCGACTGGGGGCTGTCGATCTCCAGCAATTACGGCATGATCGGCGGCGGCTTCTGGTGGACGGTGCTGTTCGACGCACTCGCCATCGCCTCGCTGGTGATCGGTGTCAACCTTGTGGCCGACGGCGTTCATGGAGCGCTCAATGACTAACTCCGCGAAGGCGCAAAACGCGCTCGAACTCACCGACCTGTCGGTCGCCTACCGGGTGGCCGGGCGCAATCGGGCCGTGCTGCGCAATCTCAGCCTCAACATCGGGCAAGGCGAGGCCTATGGGCTCGTCGGCGAATCCGGCTGCGGCAAATCCACCGTGGCGCTCACCGTCGTGCGCTATCTGCCGAGGAACGGCTCGATATCGGGCGGCGCGATCTCGCTCGACGGCCAGGACGTGATGAAGCTCGACGCCGAAGCCTTGCGGCGCGCGCGCGCCGAAAGCGTCTCGATGGTCTACCAGGATCCCGGCAAGGCGCTGAACCCGTCGATCCGCATCGGCCGCCAGTTGACCGAGATCTTCGAGCTTGGCGGCATAACGGGCGAGGCGGCCACCGATCGCGCCATCGCCATGCTCAACCGGGTGCGCATCTCCGATCCGCCAAGCGTCATGCAGCGCTATCCGCACCAACTCTCCGGCGGCATGCAGCAGCGCGTGGCGATCGCCATGGCGCTGGCCAACGATCCCTCGATGCTGATCCTCGACGAACCGACCACCGGCCTCGATGCGACGGTCGAGGCCGAGGTGCTCGACCTTATCGCGCAGCTCAGGCAAGAGCTGTCGGCCTCGATCCTGTTCATCAGCCACAACCTCGCCGTCGTGTCCAACATGTGCGACCGGGTCGGCGTGCTCTATGCCGGGATGCTGGTCGAGGAGGGACCGACCGATGTCGTCTTCAACGACCCGCGCCATCCCTATACGGTAGCACTCCTACGCTGCCTGCCGCGCGGCGGCCAGCGCAAGGACCAGGGGCGGCTCGACACCATTCCGGGCTTCCTGCCGGGTATTGGCGCCGACATCAAAGGCTGTGCCTTCGCCGACCGCTGCGCCTTGGCGGACGACCGCTGCCGCACCGAATTGCCGCCGCTCTATGATCTGAGCGACGAGCGAGGCAAGCGCCTGTCGCGCTGCTTCCATCACGACAGGGCGCAAGCCCTGCCACGCGCCACACCGAGCGACGTGGCGGCAGCGCCCAAGCCGGCAACCGCACCGGTGCTGCGTGTCGCCGGACTGAACAAGACCTATGCCAGCCATGGCCATCCCTTGCGCGCGGTGAAGGATGTCTCGCTCGATCTGCGGCCCGGCGAGACGCTGGGGCTGGTCGGCGAATCCGGCAGCGGCAAGACGACCTTCGCCAGGCTGCTGCTCGGCCTTGTGCCCCCCGATGACGGCGGCACCATCGAGCTCGAGGGCAAGGCGCTGGCGCCGAAGCTGGAGAACCGTGGCGACGATCAGGTCAAGGCGATGCAGATCGTCTTCCAGAACCCGGACTCGGCCCTCAATCGCGCGCATTCGATCCGCCATATCCTCGGCCGCGCCTTGAAGCGGCTCGCCGGCCTCTCGGGCAAGGCACAGGAGGCACGCCTCGACGACCTCGTCCGCTCGGTGCGCCTCACCGACCGGCATCTGGCCGTCAAGCCGCGCCAGCTCTCAGGCGGGCTGAAGCAGCGCGTCGCCATCGCGCGTGCTTTCGCCGGCGATCCCCGCATCGTGGTCTGCGACGAGCCAACCTCGGCACTCGACGTCTCCGTCCAGGCGGCGATCCTCAACCTGCTCGCCGATTTGCAGGCCAAGGAAGACGTCAGCTACATCTTCATCTCGCACGACCTTGGCGTGGTGCGTTACCTCTCCGACAAGATCGCCGTGCTCTATCTCGGCCGCATCATGGAGATTGGGCCATCGGAGGAAGTCTTCTCCGGACCGCATCACCCCTATACGGAAGCGCTGCTGTCGGCGGTACCCAAGCTTGACCAGACCGAGACGGCGCGCATTCGGCTCGACGGCGAGATCCCCAGCGCCACCAACCCGCCCTCGGGATGTGTGTTCCACACGCGCTGCCCGCGCAAGATCGGCCCGATCTGCGAGCAGCAGGAGCCGCCACTGGCCCAGGCCCAGCCCGGACACTCGATCCGCTGTCACATCCCCTATGCGGAGCTGGCGAGGCTGCAGAAGGGGGGCGTGACCGAGCCGGCGTAGCAAGGCATCGCTGCGGATGACCGCATGCGCCGGTCGGCTACACCTGGCCGGCCATGCCGAGCGATCGGTCACCTTCCGAAAAGCCCTGGCCTTTGGCCCAATCCCTGGCCAGCGCACGCAAACCCGTCAGTGCGACATCCAGCACATCAGACGAAACCGGGTTGCTCGGATAGGCAAGGTAGATCGGCCGCTGGAACACCGGCGCGTTGCCGATGCGCCGCATTTCTCCGCGCTCGATATGGCCGCTGACGGCGCTGAGCGGCAGGTAGGCCGCCGCCTGCTGCGACAGCACATGCTGCAGGCCGATGAAGACCAGCCCGGCCGAAATGGCCGGCTTGACCATGCCGGCAA
This sequence comes from Mesorhizobium loti, assembly GCF_013170705.1. Lineage (NCBI taxonomy): Bacteria > Pseudomonadati > Pseudomonadota > Alphaproteobacteria > Hyphomicrobiales > Phyllobacteriaceae > Mesorhizobium > Mesorhizobium loti. The sequence continues at coordinate 5,794,705 of NZ_CP033334.1, forward strand.
AGGCACGGTCGTGCTCGATGCGGAATTCGAGCCCCCAGTCCATAAGGATGTAGTTTTCGGTCCATGGCTTGGTCTGCGCGGCATGCTGGACAAGCACCACCTGATCGACGGCCAGCGTTTCATAGACGATGCCGGGATGCGGGCGCGGCAGATAGAGGATGCAGATGTCGAGCAGTCCTTCCGCCAGTTGGTCGATGGCCAGATCCGGGAAACTGCCCTCGAGCCGTAGCGCCACGTTCGGCCGCCTAGCGCGCATCCACTCGACCCATGGCGAGGTGATGCGCTCCCACAGATAGGCGGGCGCGGTCAGCCGCAGCAGGCTGTCATAGCCATCGGGAACTGCGATATCCTGCCTCGATTGCTCCCAGGTGCGGGTGATGGAAGAGGCGTGCGGCAGGAACTGCCGGCCGGCAGGCGTGAGCGTGACGCCGTCACGATCGCGCACGAAAAGCCGGCGCCCCAACTGCTCCTCCAGCCCCCTGATCCGCGCGCTGACCGTGGATTGCGCAAGGTTGAGGCGGCTGGCCGCGACGGTGAAGCTGCCATGCTCGGCGACTTCCAGGAAACTGCGCAGGTTCTCGGTATCCATGGTCACACCTCGCATCGAAAATTTCGATGACCCCTATCAAAAAATATCGCTTTCCGGTCGCGGTCAACAATGACCTAAATGGCCGATCCCCCGAGGGCAAGCGAGGAATGCAGCCATGCCAACGCCTTTCGTGACGATCGACGCCGCCCGCAAAAATCTGACCGCAATCGAAAATTCCGCTGTCGACGAACTGCTTGCCGGCAGGCTCGACCGCCGCGATTTCCTGCGTCATGGCAGCGTTCTTGGCCTTTCCCTGCCGTTCCTGGGCAGCCTTGTCACCGCTGCCGGCCTCGGCACGCAAAAGGCCCGCGCCGAGGGCAAGCCGGGCGGCACGGTGCGCGCCGGCGTCGCCACGCCGGGCGGCGCCATCGATCCCATCACCTACTATGACAGCGGCAGCTACCAGCTGGTTTTCCAGACCGCCGAGTTTCTGTGCGTCACGCAACCGGATCTCACCCTGAAGCCGGTGCTGGCGGAGAGCTGGTCGCCGAACGCCGATGGCAGTGTATGGACCTTCAAGCTGCGCAAGGGCGTGAAATTCCACAATGGCGAGGACTTCAAGGCCGACGACGTGGTCGCGACCTTCGATCGCCTCGCGGATCCCAACGGCGCCTCTAACGCGCTTTCGGTGTTCAAGGGCCTGCTGTCGAAGGGCGGCACGCGGAAGATTGACGACCACACCGTCGCCTTCCATCTCGATCAACCGAACGGCAGCTTTCCCTATTCGGTGTCGATCGACAATTACAACGCCGTCATCCTGCCGGCGAGCTACAAGGGCGACTACGAAAAGACCTTCGAGGGCACCGGCCCGTTCCGGCTGGAGAGCTACACGCCGAAGGTCGGCGCGACCTTCGTGCGCAACCAGGACTATTGGGGCGAGAAGGCCCTGCCCGACCGGCTCGAATTCAAGTTCTACGGCGACGTGCAGCCGCGCATCCTGGCGCTGCAGGCCGGCGAGGTCGATGTCCTCGACGCAGTACCGCTCGATGTCAGCCAGGTGGTGCTCAACAGCCCAGACATCACCGTGCTGCGCGTCGCCTCGACCGCGCATCGCCAGTTGCACATGCGTTGCGACACCGGCCCGTTCACCGACAAGCGCGTGCGCCAGGCGCTGGCGCTCAGCATCGACCGCTCCAAGCTGGTCGATGGTCTCTGCCGCGGCATGGCGGCAACAGGCAATGACAGCCCGTTCGCGCCCGCCTTCCCCGCCACCGACAAGTCCGTGCCGCAGCGTGTCCAGGATATCGCCAAGGCCAAACAACTGCTCGAAGCGGCCGGCCTCGCCAACGGCTTCGACATGACCCTGACGACGCTGCGCTATTCCGACATCCCGGGCTATGCGCAGCTGTTCCAGAATTTCGTCAAGGAGATCGGTGCCCGCATCGCGCTCAACATCGAGGACCAGGACAAATATTACGGCAAGGCGGTATTCGGCCAGTCGGACTGGCTGGACAGCCCGTTGGGGATCACCGACTACGCGCATCGCAGCGTGCCCAACGTCTTCCTCAAGAGCCCGCTGGTCAGCGACGGCCCGTGGAACGCGGCGCATTTCAAGAGCACGGCCTATGACGGCATGGTTACCAGCTATCTCAAGGCGCTCGACATCGGCGCGCAGCGCGCGGCCGCATCCGACATCCAGAAACTGCTGCTCGACGAGACGCCGGTGATCTTCAGCTATTTCCCGGATCTGCTGGTGCCGGTGCGCAAGAATGTCAGCGGCCTGCCGCCGATCGCGGCCGGACTGCTGCTCGATCGCGTATCGCTGGGATAGAGGCCGGATTGGACAATTCTGTCTTTCGGGCGGTGCGGCTATCCCTTGGCAGGCTGCAAAGAGCGATGGGGGGCCATCGCTCGAGCCGCTCGATGCAAGAGAAACCCGCCGCCCGGAAACCCTCCGACACCATGGCTCAATCCAGGTTCATCTCGCTTTGCGCCAACGCTCGATGACAAAAGAAAAGAAACGGGAGACTACCATTCGCAAGCCTCATTTGCGCGGTCGCGGACCGCATTTCCCCCTGCTCGACACTATCGTGCAGTATGAATCGGAACCCGGCTATGTCGCCTTCACCATGCCGATGCAGAAGCGGCTGCGCGTGCAGGTGGGATCGATGATCGTCGCCGACACGACCAAGGCGCTGGTGCTCTACGAATCCGACCATCTGCCGGTCTATTACTTCCCGATCGGCGATGTGCGCGAGGAGTTCCTGCTGCCCAGCACGACGACGACCGAGAGCCCGTTCAAGGGCGTCGCCACGCATTATTCGCTGAACACCGGCATCACGCTGGTCGAGGATGCCGCCTGGCGCTATCTCGATCCGGTCAAGGGATCGCCTGACCTGTCGGACTACATGTCCTTCTATTGGCCCAAGATGACGCACTGGTACGAGGAGGACGAGGAGATCTTCGTCCACGCCCGCGATCCGTTCCGCCGGGTCGACTGCCTGCCGTCGTCGCGGCGGGTACAGGTCATCCTCGACGGCGAGCAGGTCGCCGATTCACGCCGCGGCGTGTTCCTGTTCGAGACCGGCCACCCGGTGCGCCACTACTTGCCGATCTCGGACACGCGGCTCGATATGTTTACGCCCAGCCGCTACATTTCACGCTGCCCCTACAAGGGCATCTCCAACTATTATCACGTGACGACGCCCAAGAAGCGGCACGAGAACCTCGTCTGGTATTATCCGGAGCCGGTGCACGAGGCCGAGCGCATCAAGGGGCTGGTCTGCTTCCATCACGAACTGGTCGACAAGATCCTGGTCGACGGCGTCGAGATACCGAAGGAATTCACGGCTGCATCCAGCGGCTATTTCTAGGCATCGCCCGCCCTCCCTAGTCGGCTTGCGCGCCGAAGGCTTGATAGAAAGGCGGCTCCGCGCATACCTTCCCTATGGCAGGGAGGACTATCAATGGATCTTTTCAAGCTGGACGGCGATGTCGCGCTGGTCACCGGCGCCGGCAGCGGCATTGGCCAGGCAATCGCGATCGGACTGGCTGAGGCAGGGGCTGATGTCGCCTGTTTCGGTCATGCATCGAAGGGCGGGCTGGAGGAGACCGCGCACCGGATCACGGCACTTGGCCGCAAGGCACTGGTGCTGACCGGCACAGTGACATCCGAAAGCGATCTCGCGGCGGCAATCGATCGCGTGGAGGCCGAACTCGGCGCACTGACCGTCGCCGTCAACAATGCCGGCATCGCCGGCTCGGAACCGGCCGAGACCTTGTCGCTGGAGACATGGCAGAAGGTGCACGAGGTCAACGTCGCCGGCGTGTTCCTGTCCTGCCAGGCCGAGGCGCGCAAGATGCTGGCGCGACGCAAGGGCTCGATCATCAACATCGCCTCGATGTCGGGCACCATCGTCAATCGCGGGCTGACGCAGGCGCACTACAACTCTTCGAAAGCCGCCGTCATTCACCTGTCGAGGAGCCTCGCCATGGAGTGGGCCGATCGCGGATTGCGCGTCAACGTCGTCAGTCCCGGCTACACGCTGACGCCGATGAACAAGCGGCCGGAGGTGGCTGAGGAGATCAAGATCTTCAAGCGCGACACGCCGATGGGGCGCATGGCCGCGCCGGAGGAAATGGTCGGGCCGACGGTGTTCCTGGCCAGCCGCGCGTCGAGCTTCGTCACCGGCCTCGATCTGATCGTCGATGGCGGCTACGTCTGCTGGTAAGATCGCATCTTCGCCTGCAGTCTGAATTTGTGCAGCCGCGAGGCGTTAGTCGTTGCGTGAGATGAACGTTGGTATATATAATTTCACCCCATGAAACGGCGTTGGCGAGACGGGGCTTGCCAGGCCGGTAGCCGAGATCATGGGACCTTGATGGCTCGCACCTTGCAGGGCGCCGCAAGACTGGCAATTGATCCGCGGATGATCGCTCCCGCAGCGATGCATCGGCAGTCATGACGCTGACCCTCCCGGCATACTCCACCATCACCGAAATTCAGCATCATTTCGCCTGCGCCGGCTTTAGCCGCGACGTGGCGGCAAGGGCCTTGCGCAACGACCAGTCTTTCCACCACAATCATAAAAAGACGCAAGAAGGGAACGAACAATAACCGCCACAGCTTGAAGGAGAACAAGCATGTCATTTCGCAGCTATATCTCGAAGTTATCGATGAGTGCCGTCGCGCTCGCGACACTAAGCCTGTTGTCACCTTCCGCCCACGCCGCCGCACCGGAATCCAACGACCCGATCAAGATCGCGCTGTTCGACTGGACCAGCGTCAACCTGAACGCCAAGATCCTCGGCGGCATCCTCGAAAAGCTTGGCTATACGGTTGAATACCCGACCGCCGACTACCTCTCCAGCCTGACCACCGGCCTCACCAATGGCGACCTCGATGTCGGCCTGGAATTCTGGGACACCACCGCCGGCGAAGCCATGAAAGCGTCCGATGCGACCGGCCAGACCGAACGTCTCGGCAAGCTCGGACCGAAAGCCAAGGAAGAATGGTGGTTTCCCGAATACATGAAGGAAAAATGCCCGACCTTGCCGGATTGGCATGCCCTTCTGGATGCCACATGCGCCGCATCGTTCTCGACGGCGGAGACGGCGCCGAAGGGCCGCTATCTCGGCGGCCCGGTGACCTGGGAAGGCTTTGACGACGAGCGCGTCGCCGCACTGAAACTGCCCTTCACGGTCATTCATGCCGGCACCGACGCGGCGATGTTCGCCGAACTCGATTCAGCCTATCAGCGCAAGGCGCCGATCATGCTGTGGATCTATTCGCCGCATTGGGCGCCGGCCAAATACAAGGGCGAATGGGTGCAATTCCCCGAATACACGCCCGAATGCTACAACGACCCGAAATGGGGCGTGAACCCCGATGCCAAATATGACTGCGGCAAGCCGCACGGCGAGATCTGGAAATATGCCTGGAACGGCATGAAGGACAAATGGCCGGTCGCCTACAAGGTGGCCAAGGCCTATACGATCGACACCGACGAGCTCAACAAGATGAGCGGCGAGATCGACCTTGACGGCAAGACGACGGAAGACGTCGCCGCCGCCTGGATCGCCGCGCACGAAGCCGACTGGAAAGCCTGGGCGCAGTGATCGTTCCTACTGGAAAATGGGGCCTGGCCGTTTGATCGGCCGGGTCTCAAATCTTGATGGTTCCAGAAGGACGATTGGATGACGGACAGGACTGAACATAGGTCGGCTCAACCGGGCACGGATGACCGTCCGGTGAAACTTGCCTGCCGCAATGTGTGGAAGCTGTTCGGGGCGAACGCGGCCAATTTCATTCGCGAGCACGACGGCAAGGCCAGCATGGCCGATGTCACGGCTGCCGGACTGGTCGGCGCGGTGCGGGCGGTCGATCTCGAAATCCGCCAAGGCGAAATCTTCATCATCATGGGTCTGTCGGGTTCCGGCAAATCGACGCTGGTGCGCTGCATGTCGAGGCTGGTCGAGCCGAGCCACGGCAAGGTCGAGTTCGAAGGCAAGGACCTGCTGAAGATTTCCGACGCGGCGCTGATCGAACTCAGGCGCCATCGCATGGGCATGGTGTTCCAGAACTTCGCGCTGCTGCCGCATCTCAATGTCCTGGACAACATCGCCTTTCCGCTCAGCATACAGGGGCAGGACAGGCCGAGACGCGAGGCGCGCGCCCGCGAGGTCATCGAACTCGTCGGTCTGCGTGGCCGCGAACATTTCTATCCGCGCGAGCTTTCCGGCGGCCAGCAGCAACGTGTCGGCATCGCCCGCAGCCTGGCGACAAAACCGGAGATCTGGTTCCTCGACGAGCCGTTCTCCGCGCTCGATCCGCTGATCCGCCGCGAGATGCAGGACGAGTTGATGCGGCTGCAGACCATGCTGCACAAGACCATCGTCTTCATCACCCATGATTTCGACGAGGCGATCAGGCTCGCCGACCGTATCGCCATCATGAAGGACGGCGAGGTCATCCAGACCGGCACGCCGGAAGAACTGGTGGTCAATCCGGCGACCGACTATGTCGCCGAGTTCACCCGCGACGTCGACCGCGCCAAGGTGATCTCGGCGCGCAGCCTGATGCGCGCCTGCGACGGCACAGAGCATGGCGGGACGGTGGCGCCGGAGGCCAAGATCGCCAGTTTTTCCGCCAGCATCGTTTCCGCCGGCAAGCCGTTCGCGGTGGTCAACGGCACCGGCAAGCCAATCGGTGAAGTCACACCGCAAGCGGTCATCGACCTTTTGGCCGGCATCGAACATACGAGAACCGGCACATGACGGTGACGGCAAGCGCCAGCGAGCCGAGGCCACCGCTTCAGCGGTGGCTGCTGGTCTGGGCGGCGGCACTTGCCGCCGTGCTGGCGGTGTTCCTGCTGCAGGACAGCGTCCCCTGGGCTGTCAACTATCCGGCCAACGCGGTCGTTCCCGTAGCGGACTGGGTCAGCGCGCTGATGGGCTGGATCAAGTCGAACCTATCGTGGCTGACCCGCTCGATCACCGCGGTGCTCGGCGTGCCACTCGACTTCGCGCTCAATCTGCTCGCCAAGAACTTCAAGGTCGGCCACGGCGCGGACGCCTATGTCCTGCCGCGCCTGTCCTGGGTCGGGGTGTGCGCCACGGCTTTCCTCGCCGGGCATGCCGTGGGCGGTCGCAAACTCAGCCTGCTGGTCGGCGGCTGTTTCCTCTACATCGCTCTGTTCGGCCAATGGACCAGCGCCATGCTGACGCTGGCGCTGATTTCCATAGCCGTGCCGTTCTGCATCGTCACCGGCCTGTTCGCCGGCATCTGGGCCTGGCGCAAGCCATGGGCGGAAAGGCTGATCGTCTCCCCTGCCCTCGACCTGATGCAGACCATCCCGACCTTCGCCTATCTCATCCCGATGCTGCTGCTGTTCGGCAACAGCCCGGTATCGGCGATGATCGCCACCGCCATCTTCGCGACGCCGCCGATGGTGCGGGCGACGATGCTCGGACTGACGCGGGTGCCGCTGGAGATCGGCGAATTCAGCGACATGGCCGGCTGCACGGCGCGGCAGAAACTGTGGCGGGTGCTGTTGCCGTCGGCGCGGCCGACGTTGATGGTCGGTGTCAACCAGGTGATCATGCTGGCGCTCAACATGGTGATCATCGCCTCGATGATCGGCGCCGGCGGCCTCGGCTACGATGTGCTTCTGGCGCTGCGCGCGCTGAAGGTCGGCGAAGCCATGGAGGCTGGTCTCGCCATTGTGGCGCTGGCCATCGCGCTCGACCGGCTGAGCCAGGCCATCGCGCACAAGCAGGCAAAGGGCTATGTTCACCAGGCGGTGAACCCGAGCTTCTGGCGGCGCTACCCCAATCTGACGCTGGCCATCGCCATCCTTGCCGTCACCACGCTGCTCGGCCTGTTCGTGCCGGTCTTCGCCGCGGTGCCGAAGGCCATCACCTTCACCACCGCGCCGCTGTGGAAGGCGGCGGTGAACTGGGTGACGATCAACTTCTTCGATGCGATCGAAGCCTTTCGCGTGGCGCTGATCCTCAACGTGCTCAACCCGGTGCGTACCTTCTGCGAAGGCTTTCCGTGGCTGGGGGCCGTGTTCCTGCTCGGCCTCGCCGGCTATCAGCTTTCGGGTCCGCGCCTGGCCGCCCTGGTCGCGGCACTGACCCTCTTCTGCGCCGTCACCGGGCTGTGGGAAAAAACCATGGCGACCGTATATCTCTGCGGCATCTCGGCCTTCATCGCCTGCCTGATCGGCATCCCGATCGGGCTGATGGCGGCGCGCAGCGACCGCTTCGAGAAGATCGTCACGCCCATCATCGACACGCTGCAGGTGCTGCCGTCCTTCTGCTTCATCATTCCGGTGGTGATGCTGTTCAGGGTCGGCGACGTCACCGCCATGATCGCAACGATCGCCTTCGCCGTGGTGCCGGCCATCCGCTATACCAATCATGGCATCAGGCAGGTACCACCGGCATTGATCGAGGCGGCCAAGGTGTCGGGCTGCACGCCGCGCCAGACTTTCTTTCGCGTGCAATTGCCGCTGGCGCTTCCCGAGATCATGCTCGGCGTCAACCAGACCATCCTGATGGCGCTGGCGATGATCATCATCTGCGCCATGGTCGGCACACGCGACCTCGGCCAGGAGGTGTTCATCGCGCTGTCCAAGGCCGATTCCGGCCGTGGCATCGTCGCCGGCCTGGCAATAGCCTTCATCGGCATCGTCGCCGACCGGCTGTTCAACGCCTGGACGGCGAAAGCGCGGGCAAGGCTGGGATAGGGCAGGACGTCGCGCCGCGGCCTATTCCGCCGCGACGCCCTTCACCTCGAGATAGCTCTCCATCGAATCGTCCAGCGCCTGCAGCCACGGCGTATGATGCAGCGGCGCCATGGTGCCGGTCATCAGCGAGCGATAGGCGTGATCGCGGAAGCTCATGATGTCTTCCGCCTTGTGGTGTTCCCATTCCATGAAGGTCTGGTTGACCGCCTCGACATCGAAGCCGGGATAGTCGGTCTGGTCCATCAGTTCCTTGGTGTAGTCGCCCTGGAACCAGATCATCTGCTCGGCGTCCTCCAGCGTCTCCTCCCGCGCCCGCCACTTGGCACTGTGTTCGGCCATCGCCTTGGCCGAGGGAAGCTTGATGCGGCCCATGATGACATCGCGCGCGAACCAGGCCTGCGCGTCGAACATGTTGAAGGTGTAGAACTGGTCCTGCATGCCGATATAGGACAGCTTCGGATTCTTCTCCCACACCACGCCTTCATAGAGGTCGAGCGGCCACATGCGGTTGGCGGTCTTGAGCTTCAGGTCGTCGGTGAGGAAGGGGAAGGAATGCAGATAACCGGTGCACAGGATGATGGCGTCGACATCCTTGGTGGTGCCGTCCTTGAAGTGCGCGGTCTTGCCGACGACCTTCTGCAAGAGCGGTACCTCTTTCCAATTCTCAGGCCATTTGAAGCCCATCGGCTTGGAGCGGTAGCTGGAGGTGATCGACTTGGCGCCGTATTTGTAGCATTGCGAGCCGATATCCTCGGCCGAATAGGAGCGGCCGATGATCAGGATATCCTTGCCCTTGAATTCCATCGCGTCGCGGAAATCATGGCTGTGCAGGATGCGGCCGTTGAAGGTCGAGAAACCCTCGAAGTACGGCACATTGGGCACCGAGAAATGCCCGGAGGCGACGACGACATTGTCGAATTCTTCGGAATAGGTGACGTCGTTGGTGCGGTCATGCGCGGTGACGGTGAATTTCTTTGTCTCGTCGGAGAAGGTGACCATGCGCACCGGGCTGTTGAAGCGTACCCATTTGCGCAGTCCCGACTTCTCGACGCGGCCCTTGATGTAGTCCCACAGCACGGCGCGCGGCGGGTAGGAGCCGATCGGCCGGCCGAAATGCTCCTCGAAGGTATAGTCGGCGAATTCCAGGCATTCCTTGGGTCCGTTCGACCAGAGGTAACGGTACATCGAACCGTGCACGGGGTCGCCATGTTCGTCGAGGCCGGTGCGCCAGGTGTAGTTCCACAGGCCGCCCCAGTCGGACTGCTTTTCGAAGCAGACGATTTCGGGAATCTCGGCGCCCTTGTCGGCAGCCGACTTGAAGGCCCTGAGCTGTGCCAGGCCGGACGGTCCGGCTCCGATGACGGCAACGCGAGTTTTCATTTCAGGGCCTCCTCTTTTTTGATTTCCCCAGCGAAACAAATTTCACTGAGAGTGACAGTAATTGGCCCTTCCGTGCTGTCAACAGACATCTGCTGGAACGGCATTTGCGCGCAGCGGATTCCTGGCGAAAAACCTGCGGCGATTGCAGTCGCCGAGCCGGCACATGCGACACAAGATGGCTTGCCGTCGCGGTTGCGCTCCTGTATCGGCACCTAAGATGTTCACCGTGAGTGAAATAAATCCTGAAGTTGCGGGGGCGAGATGGCAAAGACAATTTCGGATTCGAAGGCCGGTCATGGTCCTGCAAAAGCCAAGCCGTTGGCAAAGGTCTCCGCGGACGGAAAGACCATCCGGGCGCCGCTGACGCAGAACCCGCACGCCATCCGCGACACACGCGAGAAAGTGCTGGAGGTCGCGATCGGCCGCGAGGTGCGGGCGTTCCGCAAGAAGCTCGGGATCACAGTCGCCGACCTGGCGGTCGCCACCGACATTTCGCTGGGCATGCTGTCGAAGATCGAGAACGGCATCACCTCGCCGTCGCTGACCACCTTGCAGGCGCTGTCACGGGCGCTCGGCGTTCCCGTCACCGCCTTCTTCCGTCGCTTCGAGGAAGAGCGAAGTGCTGTCTTCGTCAAGGCCGGCGAAGGCCTCGATGTCGAGCGCCGCGGCACACGTGCCGGTCATCAGTACAATCTGCTCGGCCATATCGGTTCGAACACCAGCGGCGTCGTCGTCGAACCCTATCTGATCACGCTGACCGAGGATTCGGACGTGTTCCCGACCTTCCAGCACGAGGGCATGGAATTCCTCTACATGCTGGAAGGCGAAGTCGTTTACCGGCACGGCGGCAACCTCTATCCGATGAAGCCCGGCGACAGCCTGTTCTTCGACGCGGACGCGCCGCATGGCCCGGAGCAGCTGACGAAGCTGCCGATGCGGTATCTGTCGATTATCTGCTATCCGCAGGGCAGTTCCGGGTGATTGGCTAATCGCCCTCTCGTGGGAGTGATGTACGGTAGCACAGAGGGGCGCGCCCTCGGCATGTCTTTGCTTGGACCGGCTCAAACCGCGCGCTTCCTCGGGCTTGACCCGAGGATCCATGCCGCGACCTTCGCCGACGGTGCAACGGAGCAGAATTCTCAACCGTTACAACGCTTTAACGTCACGGAATGGATCCTAGGGTCTGCGCCGCGTCGCTTCGCTCCTTGCTTCGCCCAAGATGACGAATTCGATGGTTCGCGTTCCTTCGTGCCCATCTTGGCAGCTTCGACGGCAGCTCTAATCCGGCCCAAACCCTGGGCTCGTCGGGCTGCCATCATCCAGCCTCGACAGCCACTCCACCAATGTGGGGCGGTAGCGCGTCAGGCCCTTGTAGGTCGCGAGTTCTTCAGGCAGGTCGCGGATGACGCGGTGCAGGCGCCGCGCCCATTTCGGCTGCGTCACCAACTCGTCCATCTTGATCAGGTAGCAGCGGATCGGAAAGACGATGCTGTTGGAGCGCGGCAGCCGCCAGAAGCTCTGCAATTCGACGCGCAGATGGACCTTGTCGCCGACATTCTCCGGTGTCACGGTTGTCCGGTCCGGACCCCATTTGTGATAATTCTCCGGGCTGGTGTCGAGGCGCGGATTGATGGTCATCGTCCAGTTGAGACGACGTGCCGGCTTGCCTTGCTGGATGTTGGTGAGGAACTTCAGCGCCCTGACGAAAATCCCCTTCTCATGCGCCAGCGGTACCGGCGCGTGCCACTCGAAAAAATTCATGCCTATGTCGAAATCGAGCGACCAGTCGGCCTGGGTGGTGACCATGCCGGCATCCATCCACAGATTGCCGTCGCGCTGGTCGAGGATGCAGAAATCGCCCTGGCTCTGCCTCGTGATATATTCCATCGGGCCGTAAGGCAGCGTCGAGGTGTCGCCGAAGGTGAAGGTATCGTCGATGCCGAGCGGCCGGTTGATCCAGCGCCAGCGGTCGCCGTCGCGCGTCAGCGTGAAATGCTCGGGATAGCCAAGCGCCTGCTGCTCCATCAAAAGCTCAAGCAGGTCCCAGCCGGCCAGCGTCATATGCGGCAACGATTGGCAGCGCAGCGGATCCTCGGCCAGCACCAAAGCGCGGTCCTGCATCTCGGCGACATAGTGCTCGTCGACGTCGATCAGGTTCTCGAGCACGCTGCCCTTGGGGCCGACGACATGCGGCTCGATGTTGACCGCATACATGTAGGCGTCTTCGTGGAACGGGAACGGGAACCGCCTGATATGCTCAGGGCTGTTCCTGAAGGTGAAATCGTCGCGGAACGTTTCCTTGCGAAAGGTGATGCCCATGATTTCCTCCTAGAGCGGGATGCCCGCTCTATCTCTTTGTTTAGCCGCATTTCTGCGACGCCAAGTGTATCCACTTGGCTGCAAAATGTTCTACCGCTCCAAGACCAGCGACCGGCCCTCGAAGCGCGACACGCACGGCATGATCTTGCAGCCGGAACGATGGTCTTCCTCGCTCAGCCAATGGTCATTGTGGATGAACTTGCCATCGTAGGAGATGACGTTGGTCTCGCACTGGCCGCAGACGCCGCCGCGGCAGAGATACGGCGGATCCACGCCGGCCGCCTCGATGGCCTCGAGCAGGCTCTGCTGTTCGCCGACCCGGATCGTCTTGCCGCTGACGGCCAGCGTCACGTCGAAGGGCAGTCCAGGCTGGGGTGCCGCGAAATGCTCGAAATGCACGGCTTCCGACGGCCAACCCAGACTAGCCGCGCGGTCGCGCGCCCAGTTGATCATGCCGGCCGGGCCACAGACATAGAGATGCGTGCCGAGCGGCTGCGTCGACAGCAGCCGGTCGAGGTCGATGCGCTCGTCGCGGTCGTCATGGTAGAGCCTGATCCGGCGGTCGTAACGCTCCCGCAGCACATCGGCATAGGTGCCGAGCGAGGCGGTGCGGCAGGTGTAGTGCAATTCGAAGTTTCCGCCTTCGCCGGCCAGTTGCGCGGTCTGCGCCATGAAGGGCGTGATGCCGATGCCGCCGGCAAGCATCAGGTGCTTTCTTGCACGCAGGTCGAGCGAGAACAGATTGACCGGGTAGCTGATCACCATCTCCAGCCCCGGCTTGACGCTGCGATGCATGAACAGCGAGCCGCCGCGGCCGACATCGTCGCGGCGCACGGAGATCGTGTATTCGCGCGTGTCGAGCGGCGAGCCCATCAGCGAATAGGGATTGAGCCGGGTGCGATCGCCGTCGCGCATCTCGACCACGACATGGGCGCCGCCGGAAAAGGTCGGCAACATCTGCCCGTCGCGCCGGCGGAAATGGAAGCGGGTGACCAGTTCGTTGACAGGAACGACGTCGCTTACCACGACATCGAGCTTGGTGGTGCCGGTGCTCATGGGAAGGCCTCCTCCATCGGAGGAATCTCGGAGCGATCCTCGGCGTTGATGCACACGCCCTGGAAAGCAGCGAGGCGCCTGGAGTAATGATCGCGCACCAGAAGCAGCAGCCCGCAGTGCGAACAGGTGGCGGGCTGCGTCGTCACGTTTTCGGTGATGCCTTTGCAGTGCACGCATTGCATGCGCCGTGCCAGGGAACCGCGATGCTCGGTCTGCATGGAGGTATGGTCGATGCCGGCTTCGAGCGCTACTTGCATGGCCTGGCCGATCAGGCCTTCGGTGCCGGCGAGGTAGAGGCGCAACCCCATATGGGCATTGCTCAGTGTCTGCTTCAGTCGCGGCAGCACGCTTGCGAAGGACGGCGCCTGATGAAACTGCCCCGGCTTCAGCGCTTCGAGGGCGTCGACATGCTTGCCGTCGGGGCCCGGGATGAAGACGATTTCGGCGCCGTCGAAAAACCCGGCCGGCGCTCCTGCGGCCATGTCTGAAATAGCGAGCGCACCTTCGGCATCGGCGATGAAAAGATGGTGTTTGCCGGGCTGCGGAGAGAGCGTTCCGTAGACCGGCCGGCTGATGATGCTTTTGGCTGCCATTTAAGTCTTCGTGCCTCGAACCCCTCGCCGTTGATGATGCCTCAACCCTTGGCCGTGCGCTTGGTCTTTTTGGGATCGTCGAAAGGCAAGGGCTGCGCTGTCGCCTTGATCGACCCGTTCTTGTTGCGGATCTCGAGCTTGGTGTCCTTGACCGCGCAGTCGACGTCGAGGCGGGCGATGCCCATCGATTTCTTGACCAGCGGCGAATACATGGCACATGTCACCACGCCGACCTTTTTGCCGTCGCGGTAGACCGGTGCGCCTTCGTCGGCGGGCTCCTTGCCGTCGAGCAGTACACCATAGATCTTGAAGCGCTCCTTGCCCTTCAGCCGGTAGTGCTCCTCGGCCCCACGGAAGCCGGTCTTCCCGGGGCTGACGGTGAAGTCGAGGCCGAGCTCCCACAGCGTGTCGCCGGGGCCTTCGTTCTCGAACGGATATTTTTGGGAATTGTCGTAGGGGTAGAAAAGCAAATAACTTTCGACACGCAGCATGTCGAGCGTGGTGAAACGGCACGGGATGATGCCGGCGTTCTTGCCCTCGTCGAGAATCCTGTCCCAGATCGTGCCGGCGTCCTGGCCGCGGCAGAAGATCTCGTAGCCGCGCTCGCCGGTGTAACCGGTGCGCGAGATCATTACCGGGAAACCGAACAGCTGCGTCTGCATATGATGGAAATAGTTGAGATCGCGGATACCGGGCACATGCTTGGCCAGATAATCGACCGCGGTCGGTCCCTGCAGCGACAGATCGTGCAGATTGTCATCGAAGCGCAGCGAGACATCGCGGCCCATCGCGGCGCGCTGCAATTCCTCATGGCCGGTGCCCGAACCATGCACCACCATCCAACTGTTCGGGCCGGTGCGGTAGAGGATGCAGTCGTCAGTGAATTTTCCCGCCTCGTTCAGCATGCAGGCATAGGCCGACTTGCCCGGATAGATCTTTTCCACGTCGCGCGTGGTGGCGAGGTCGATGAGGTGCGAGGCATGAGGCCCAGTGATGTGAACCTTCTTGAGCCCCGACACATCCATCAGACCGGCCTTGGTGCGGATGGCGATGTATTCTTCATCGGCGTCCTTGTCGTAGGTCCAGGCGGTCCCCATGCCGCTCCAGTCTTCGAGCTTCGAACCCAGCGCGCGGTGGCGGTCCGCCAAGGTCGAAAATCTCCAGGATGCCGTCATCCGCTCGTCCTCCGTTCAAAAATCCACTGTTCCCTGCTCCTTGGCGCGGAGGCCGGAGCTTTGGCTTGAATATTGACCGCAAACGCGGGAGAGCCGCAATCCCCTGAAAGCAAATAATTTCATTGTCAGGCAAAATTGGCCGTCCCGACCAAATGGTTAACCCGACGTAAATTCATCTTGACAATTGCGGAAAACGGTCTGAATTTATGAAAAAAATTTCACTCTCTTGAAAGAGAGCGGCGCGCGGAGGATTCGGAACCGGGCGCCCGGAAAAGGGGAAAACCGATGTCAGACCTGCAGCAGCGCATCGAAGCGCTGTACCGTTCCGACTTGCGCGGAGCCGCGTTGCTGATCATCTGCCTGTGGGCGACGATCCTCTTCGTGCTCTTCATGACATGGCCGTACATTCCGCACGACGGCATCAAGGCCGTCGTCGCGATTGCCGCCGCCGCCGTGCTGATCTTCAACACGGCCGCGATCCTGGCGATGGTCAAGCACTACAAGGAAGACAAGGACTTCATCTACGGTCTCGATATCAAGAACGCCGACGCGTCCCGCAACCGCAAGTCCTGAGGGGTACAACGCATGTCCCGCTACACGCCGCCGGAGCAGAGCAAGACCGGCCAGGTTTTCGACATCGTGGTCGTGGTGGTCGCCATTTTCGTGGCGCTGTGGCTGCCGCTGAAACTGGGCCTTGCCGGAGCCGCCAAATCCATCGACGCGCTTGACGCCAAGACCTGGGAAGCTCTCGGCCAGAACCCGACCATGGCCTCGATCTGGGAAAAGCTCGGCTACACGCCCGAGACCGCGCACGACATCATCCAGAACCGTTTTCACTACGTCATCGACTGGCCGACGCTGATCATCATGGCGGCGGTGCTGATCGGTTATTTCGTCTTCCTGTTCCGTGCATCCGATCGCGAATATCGCGACGTCATCAACGAGAAGTTCGACGACAAGTAAAAGTTCTGGCGACGAGTCATCGGGGACACGATCATGTGGATGGCACTTTCTTACGCATGCTGGGGCATCTCGATCTTGCTCGCGATCTGGATGCTCTACGACTGGTTCAAGGTCGATACGACCTATTCCGAGGACGTTCTGACCTCGTCGCGCGAAGGCGAGCTTGAAGCCGTTTCCGAAAAACACCGGATCTGAGTGGGGATTGAACGATGACGGTCGCGCTTGAAACGGCAGAAACGGTAGTGCATGGCGGCCGGGTTTCGCTGCTCAGGGTACTTGGCCCTTCCCATGTCTGGGCCCTCGGCGTGGGTATCGTTCTGGTGGGCGAATTCACCGGCTGGAATTTTGCCGCGGACAAGGGCGGCACGCTGGCGGCGCTGATCGTCTGCTGGATCGTCGGACTGCTCTACACCTCGGTCGCCATGATTGATTCCGAGGTGACGTCGACTGTTGCCGCCGCCGGAGGCCAGTACGCGCAGGCAAAGCACATCGTCGGACCGCTGATGGCATTCAACGTCGCGCTGTTCCTGGTCTTCGCCTACACCATGCTGGAGGTCTCGGACGCTATCCTGCTCGGCGACACGATCGTCGCCAAGGCGGGGGTCGAGGGGCTGAACCACAATGCCTTCATCGCCGCGACCATCGTCGTCCTGGCCTGGCTCAATTACCGCGGCGTGCTGATGACGCTCAACGTCAACTTCGTCATCACCGCCATCGCCTATGTCTCGATCGTCATCCTGTTCTTCTCGGTCAGCCCGTGGACGCAAGGTGCCGTGCTGAAGCTGAACGAGCTGGTCACACCCGCCAATGCCCTGCCCTATGGCTGGATCGGCGTCATCGCCGCCTTCCAGTTCGGCATCTGGTTCTATCTGGGCATCGAAGGCACCACGCAGGCCGCCGAGGAAGTTCGCTCGCCGGCGCGCTCCCTGCCCTACGGCACCATGGCCGGCATGATCACGCTTCTGATCGCCGCCGCCATGACCTGGTATGTCTGCGCCTCGCTGATGCCCTGGGAATATCTCGGGATCACCTATTACCCGCTGTGGGACGCCGGCAGGCTGACCGGCAGCCCGCTGCTCGAGAACCTGCTGTTCGTCGCCACGCTGCTCGCGGCCCTGGCATCGGCCAATGGCTGCATCAACGACGCGGCACGCGCCTGGTTCTCGCTCGGTCGCGATCGCTATCTGCCGAGCTGGTTCTCGGCCGTGCATCCCAAATACCGCACGCCTTACCGGTCGATCCTGTTCCTGCTGCCAATCGCGCTCGCCTTCGCCTTCATCGCCGACCTCAACCAGGCGATCACCTTCTCGATCCTGTCAGGCGTGCTGCAATACACTTTCATGAGCATCAATATCATGATGTTCCGCAAGAAGTGGCCGCTCGGCACGATCCGCCGCGGCTATACGCATCCCTTCCATCCGCTGCCGGCGATCGTGCTGTTCTGCCTGTGCGTGGTGACTTTCTTCGCCATCTTCCTCGGCTTCGGTTCGCAGCTGAGCGCCATGGTCGCGTTCTACTTCCTGATCTCGTTGTGGTTCCACTTCTACCGCTACAAATTCGTGCGGCGTGGCGACCAGTTCACCATGCCCTGGCCGAAACCTCAGGGCTATTGATGGGAGTAGGCTTGTCCGGATTCGGGGTGAGCCTGGCATGACAAAATGTCCGAAGTGACATCAGCACTATTCGCCGGGGCCATTGTCCTGGCTCTCGCCCTCCATCTTGCGTGGCTGGCGCGTCGCGGCCGCAACAGGGTTCTGGCGGCGCTTGCCGCCGACGAGGCCGCCGTCCGAACCGTCATCGCCGATGCCGCCGATGTTTCTGACGGCACCGCCGGTGTCATCACCTGGGAAGGATCGTGGAGCGGCCAACGCGTTCAACTGCGCACCATTGTCGATACGCTGGCAACAAGAAAACTCCCGGCCCGCTGGCTCAGCGTTTCGATCATCGAAAAGGTCGCGGTGCAGGCCACGTTCGACATGATGATGCGGCCGGGCTCGCCGACGACCTTCTCCAATTTCGACCATCTCCAGCATACGCTGCCCAAGGCTCCGGGATTTCCAGCCGAGGCGGTGCTGCGCACCGACCGTCGAGGCACGCGTTTCCCGCAAGGCATCATCGCCGACCACCTGGAACCCTTTTCGGAAGGACGCGCCAAGGAACTGTTGATCACCCCCGGAGGTGCGCGCATCGTCTGGCTGCTGGCCGAGGCCGAGCGGGCACGCTACGGCGTTTTCCGGCAGGCCGCCTTCGTTGACGCTCGGATCGATCCGACGCTTGTTCAGCGGCTGCTTGTCTCCCTCTCGGAGCTGCGAGACGCCATCAATCGCAGCGAACGGCAAGCCGCATGACCAGTCCAATCCCCAAGCCAGCCCCGGTGAGCCCTTATCTCGTCCTGGGTTCGGCCATCGTGCTGCCGGCAAGCGGCCATGTCATTCTGGGCGTGCCGGTGCGCGGGCTGCAGTTTCTGTTCTTCATGATGATCCTGGCCTGGGTGACCGTCAGGATCGCGCCGCCGGACGCCGGCTTCATCGGCCGTCATGCCGGTGGCTTCCTGATCTATGCCCTGTCGATCCTCGACGCCTACAAGCTCGCCCGCATCCGCCACGCCCGATGGGTTCACAATGCCGTGCAGGACAGCGAGAATTCGCATGGCGGCATTGCGCCACATACGTAACTAGAGGAAAATTTTTTTCATATGATTGAATTCACACAACGCATTCGATACATCATCTCTTAGCTGCAAACGCCGGGAGGCTGACATGTGTGGAATTGTCGGACTGTTTTTGAAGGACAAGTCGCTGGAGCCGAAGCTCGGCGCGATGCTGTCGGAGATGCTGGTCTCGCTCAGCGATCGCGGCCCGGACAGTGCCGGCATCGCCATCTATGGCGCGCCCTCCAGGAATGAAGCCAAGATAACCATCCAGTCGGCGAAGCCGGCGCGCGATTTTCGCGACCTCGATAGCGAGCTTGCCAAGGCGATCGGTGTGCCGGTGAGCATAGCGGTGAAATCGACTCATGCCGTCGTCAGGACAGCGCCTGCCAAGATCGACGAAGCGCGCGAGGCGATCCAGGCGCTGCGCCCCGATATCCGCATCATGGGCGCCGGCGACGTGGTCGAGATCTACAAGGAAGTCGGGCTGCCGGAAGCGGTCGTCGATCGCTTCGATGTCCGCAAGATGGCAGGCACGCATGGCATCGGCCACACCCGCATGGCAACGGAATCGGCGGTGACGACCATGGGCGCGCATCCGTTCTCGACCGGCGCCGACCAGTGCCTGGTGCACAATGGCTCGCTCTCCAACCACAACAATGTCCGCCGCGAACTGGTTCGCGAAGGCATGAAATTCGAGACCGAGAACGATACAGAGGTCGCCGCCGCCTACCTCTCCTCGCAGATGGCGCATGGCAAGAACCTCGGCGAAGCGCTGGAAGGCACGCTTTCCGACCTCGACGGCTTCTTCACCTTCGTCGTCGGCACCAAGAACGGTTTCGGCGTCGTGCGCGACCCGATTGCCTGCAAGCCCGCCGTCATGGCCGAGACCGACCAATATGTCGCCTTCGGCTCGGAATATCGCGCGCTGACCAAGCTGCCCGGCATAGACAATGCGAGGGTCTGGGAACCGGAACCCGCAACTGTCTATTTCTGGGAGCATTGAGTTCATGCCGGCAACCAAACTTTCGAAGGCAGCGACGCAAGACCACGCCTCCCGGATCTTCGATCTCGATGTGTCGTCGCTGCGCGAGCTCAACCAGGCGCTGCACAACCTGGCTCCGGGCTCGAATGAAACGGCATGGGAAGTGCTGCACCCGAAGGGCAGCCATTCGGTCGCCGTCGGGGTCGACCAGCCTGTCAGCATCGATGTGCGCGGCAGCGTCGGCTACTACTGCGGAGGCATGAATTCGGGCAGCACCATCACCGTCCATGGTTCGGCGGGACCCGGCGTCGGCGAGAACATGATGTCGGGGTCGATCATCGTGAAAGGCGATGCCAGCCAGTATGCCGGCGCAACCGGCAAGGGTGGCCTGCTGGTCATCGAGGGCAACGCGTCGTCGCGCTGCGGCATTTCGATGAAGGGCATCGACATCGTCGTGCACGGCAATATCGGCCACATGTCGGCCTTCATGGCGCAGTCCGGCAATCTGGTGGTGCTGGGCGATGCCGGCGATGCGCTGGGCGATTCCATCTACGAGGCGCGGCTGTTCGTGCGCGGCAAGGTCGACAGCCTGGGTGCCGACTGTATCGCCAAGGAGATGCGGCCCGAGCATCTCGAGTTGCTGCAAGGCCTGCTCGACCGCGCCGGCATCACCGGCGTCAAGCCGTCGGAGTTCAAGCGCTACGGCTCGGCGCGCACGCTCTACAATTTCAATATCGACAACGCCGACGCGTATTGAGGCAGCATGACCTATCGCAACCCGCCGACGACGCCGCGCAAATCCGCGACCTTCGACGACTACACGCTTTCCGAGATCCGCCGCGCCGCGGCGACCGGCATCTATGACATCCGGGGCGCCGGCGCCAAGCGCAAGCTGCCGCATTTCGACGACCTGCTGTTCCTCGGCGCCTCGATCTCGCGCTATCCGCTCGAAGGCTATCGCGAGCGCTGCGATACCTCGGTCGTGCTCGGCTCGCGCCACGCCAAGAAGCCGATCGAGCTTAAGATCCCGATCACCATCGCCGGCATGAGCTTCGGTTCGCTGTCGGGCCCGGCCAAGGAAGCGCTCGGGCGCGGCGCGACGCTGTCAGGCACCTCGACCACGACGGGCGATGGCGGCATGACCGAGGAGGAGCGCGGCCATTCCAAACAACTGGTCTACCAATATTTGCCGTCGCGCTACGGCATGAACCTGCGCGACCTGCGCCGCGCCGATGCCATCGAGGTCGTTGTCGGCCAGGGCGCCAAGCCGGGTGGCGGCGGCATGCTGCTCGGCCAGAAAATCTCCGACCGCGTCGCCGAGATGCGCACGCTGCCGAAAGGCATCGACCAGCGCTCGGCCTCGCGCCATCCCGACTGGACCGGCCCGGACGATCTCGAGATCAAGATCCTCGAACTGCGCGAGATCACCGACTGGGAAAAGCCGATCTACGTCAAGGTCGGCGGTGCCCGCCCCTATTACGACACCGCGCTCGCCGTGAAGGCCGGCGCCGATGTCGTCGTGGTGGACGGCATGCAGGGCGGCACGGCGGCAACGCAGGAAGTGTTCATCGAGAATGTCGGCCAGCCGACACTCGCCTGCATCAGGCCGGCAGTGCAGGCACTGCAGGACTTGGGCATGCACCGCAAGGTGCAGTTGATCGTCTCCGGCGGCATCCGCAACGGCGCCGATGTCGCCAAGGCGCTGGCGCTCGGCGTCGATGCCGTCTCGATCGGAACGGCAGCCCTGGTCGCGCTCGGCGACAACGACCCCCGCTGGGAGGCGGAATACAACAAACTCGGCACCACGGCCGGCGCCTATGACGACTGGCATGAAGGCCGCGACCCCGCCGGCATCACCACGCAGGATCCCGAACTGATGAAGCGGGTCGACCCAGTGGCCGCCGGCCGCCGGCTGGCCAACTACCTCAAGGTGATGACGCTCGAGGCGCAGACAATCGCGCGAGCCTGCGGCAAGAACAGCCTGCACAATCTTGAGCCCGAGGATCTCGTCGCGCTCACCATCGAAGCCGCCGCCATGGCTGGCGTACCGCTGGCCGGCACCAACTGGATACCGGGGAAGAACGGCTTCTAGAGCATGATCCTGAAAAGTGAATTCCGGTTTCCGGAAGAGATCACGCTCGAACGAAGAAACAGCACACCGAAAATACCATAAGCGAGGAACTATAATGGGGAACGATCTCGCCGCATTCGCCAAGGAGAACGGCGTCAAATATTTCATGATCTCCTACACCGATCTGTTCGGCGGCCAGCGCGCCAAGCTGGTGCCGGCGCAAGCCATCGCCGACATGCAGAAGGACGGCGCCGGCTTCGCAGGGTTTGCCACCTGGCTCGATCTGACGCCGGCGCATCCGGACATGCTGGCGGTGCCGGATCCGGATTCGGTCATCCAGTTGCCATGGAAGCCCGACGTCGCCTGGGTCGCCGCGAACTGCATCATGGACGACAAGGAGGTCGACCAGGCGCCGCGCAACACGCTGAAGCGGCTGATCACGGAGGCTGCCGGCGACGGCATGCATGTGAAGACCGGCGTCGAGGCCGAATTCTTTTTGATCTCGCCGGACGGCAGCGTCATCTCCGACAAATACGACACGGCCTCGAAACCGTGCTACGACCAGCAGGCCGTGATGCGCCGCTACGACGTCATCGCCGAGATATGCGATCACATGCTGGCGCTGGGCTGGGGCCCCTACCAGAACGATCACGAGGACGCCAACGGCCAGTTCGAGATGAACTGGGCCTTCGACGATGCGCTCGCGACCGCCGACAAGCACTCGTTCTTCAAGTTTATGGTCAAGTCAGTGGCCGAGAAGCACGGCCTGCGCGCCACCTTCATGCCAAAACCCTTCCAGGGCCTGACCGGCAATGGCTGCCATGCTCATATCTCGGTGTGGGACAAGACGGGCAAGACCAATGTCTTTGCCGACAATTCGATGGAACTCGGCCTGTCGGCCAAGGGCAAGAATTTCCTCGGCGGCATCATGAAGCATGCCTCGGCGCTTGCCGCGATCACCAACCCGACGGTCAATTCCTACAAGCGCATCAACGCGCCGCGCACAATCTCCGGCGCGACCTGGGCGCCGAACACGGTCACCTGGACCGGCAACAACCGCACCCACATGGTGCGCGTGCCAGGCCCCGGCCGCTTCGAACTGCGCCTGCCGGACGGCGCGGCCAACCCTTATCTGTTGCAGGCCGTCATCATCGCCGCCGGCCTCGACGGCATCCGCTCGAAGGCCGATCCGGGCAAGCGCTACGACATCGACATGTACCAGCACGGGCACACGGTGAAGGGCGCGCCGAAACTGCCGCTCAACCTGCTCGACGCGCTGCGCGAGTTCGACAAGGACAAATCGTTGAAGACGGCGCTGGGTGAGGAATTCTCGTCGGCTTACCTAAAGCTGAAGCACCAGGAATGGAATTCCTATGCTTCGCACTTCACGCAATGGGAGCGCGACCACACGCTGGACATCTAGCCGTACCAGCGGTGCGAGCGACCTCGGAATGAACTGATGAAATACTCGATCTTCTCGCTCGCACGGGCCGCCCTTTCCGGCCACAAGAACTGGCAACGCACCTGGCGCGACGCCACGCCGAAAGATCGCTATGACGTGGTGATCATCGGCGGCGGCGGCCATGGCCTTGCCACGGCCTGGTTTCTCGCCAGCGAATACGGCGTCAGGAATGTCGCCGTGCTGGAAAAGGGCTGGATCGGCTCCGGCAATGCCGGCCGCAACACCACGATCATCCGCTCCAATTACGGCCTGCCGGGCAACACCGGCTTCTACGAATTGTCGATGAAGCTGTGGGAGCGGATGGAGCAGGACCTCAACTACAATTCAATGGTCAGCCAGCGCGGCGTCATCAACCTCTACCATTCGGACGCGCAGCGCGACGCCTATGCGCGACGCGGCAACACCATGCGCATCAACGGCATCGACGCCGAACTGCTCGACCTCGCGGCGGTCAAGAAGATGATGCCGTTCCTGAACTTCGACAATGCGCGCTTTCCCGTGCAAGGCGGGCTGTTGCAGCGGCGCGGCGGCACGGCGCGGCACGACGCCGTGGTCTGGGGCTACGCCCATGCGGCGAGCGGTCTCGGCGTCGACATTATCCAGAATTGCGAGGTGACAGGCTTTGTCAGGGACGCCAACGGCAAGGTGACCGGCGTCGAGACCTCGCGCGGCAGGATCGGCGCCGGCAAGGTCGGCATGGCGGTCGCCGGCTCCTCGTCGCGCGTCGCTGATATGGCGGGCCTGCGCCTGCCGATCGAAAGCCATGTGCTGCAAGCCTTCGTTTCCGAGGCGATCAAGCCGCTGATCCCAAACGTCATGACATTCGGCGCCGGCCATTTCTATGTCAGCCAGTCGGACAAGGGTGGGCTGGTCTTCGGCGGCGACATTGACGGCTACAACTCCTATGCCCAGCGCGGCAACATGCCCGTGATGGAAGACGTCTGCGAGGGCGGCATGGCGCTGATGCCGATGATCGGCCGCGTGCGCCTGCTGCGCCAGTGGGGCGGCATCATGGACATGTCCATGGACGGCTCGCCCATCATCGACAAGACGCCGGTCGACGGCCTCTACTTGAACGCCGGCTGGTGCTATGGCGGCTTCAAGGCAACGCCAGGATCGGGCTTTGTCTTTGCCCATCTGCTGGCCCGCGACACGCCGCATGAGGAGGCCGCACGGTTCCGCCTCGACCGGTTCCGGACTGGCGCCATGATCGACGAAAAGGGCCAGGGCGCCCAACCGAACCTGCACTGAGGACGGCCAGAAAATCATGCGTATTGTCTGTCCCTTCTGCGGCGAACGCGAACTCGGCGAGTTCACCTATCTCGGCGACGCCAAACCGGTGCGGCCGGCGGCGGATGCCGGCGAGGATGCCGTCTTCGACTATGTCTATCTGCGCGACAACATCGCCGGCGTGATGAACGAGAACTGGTACCATGGCGGCGGATGCCGGGCTTGGCTGAAGGTCACGCGCAACACGCTGACGCATGAGATTTCCGCGGTCGAACCGGCGCCGGGTGCCGGCGCGGCGAAGGTTGACGCGTGATGGCCGGCGCGCAGAAAAACCGGCTGGACAATGGCGGTCTCATCGACCGCACGGCGCCGCTGAACTTCCGTTTCGACGGCAAGAGCTTTTCCGGCTTCCAGGGCGACACTCTGGCGTCGGCACTCGTTGCCAATGGCGTCAAGCTGGTCGGCCGCTCGTTCAAATACCATCGCCCGCGCGGCATCCTGACATCAGGCTCGGAAGAGCCCAACGCGCTGGTCGAACTGCGCACAGGCGCCAGGCGCGAGCCCAACACCAAGGCAACGACGGCCGAGCTCTACGAAGGGCTCGAGGCCGCCAGCCAGAACCGCTGGCCGTCGCTGCGCTTCGACGTCATGTCGGTCAACCAGCTGTTCGCGCCGATCTTCGTCGCCGGCTTCTACTACAAGACCTTCATGTGGCCGGCGAAATTCTGGGAAGCGATCTACGAGCCGGCGATCCGCCGCGCCGCTGGCCTTGGCCGCGCCGCCGGTGTTGCCGATCCCGACCACTACGACAAGGCCTGGGCGCATTGCGACGTGCTGATCGCCGGCTCCGGTCCGGCTGGTCTGGCAGCGGCACTTGCCGCCGGCCGCGGCGGCGCCCGCGTCATCCTGTGCGAAGAGGATTTTGCGCCCGGCGGGCGGCTGCTGTCGGATGGCGGCACGATCGATGGCCTGCCGGCCGCCGAATGGTTGTCGCGGGCCCTGGCTGAGCTCACGGCAATGCCCGATGTCCGCATCATGACCCGCACGACACTGTTCGGCGTCTATGATGGGGGCACCTATGGCGCGCTGGAGCGGGTCAACGACCACCTGCCCTCGCCGCCCGAACACCAGGTGCGTCAGCGGATGTGGCGGATCGTTGCGAAGCGCTGTGTTGTCGCGGCCGGCGCCATCGAACGGCCGATCGTCTTTGCCGGCAACGACACGCCCGGTGTGATGATGGCCTCGGCGATGCGCACCTATGTCAAGCGCTACGCCGCCACTCCCGCAAAACGCGTCGCGCTGTTCACCAACAACCAGGATGGCTGGCGCACGGTCGAGACCGCACTCGCAGCCGGACTGCGGATCGCCGCGGTGATCGACGCGCGGGCCGACGTCTCCCCTGCCCATCGCTCGCTTGCCTCCAAGGGCGGCTTCCCGGTGCTGCACGGCGCTGTCAGCGGCGTTGACGGCGGCAAGGATGGCGTCAGGAAAATCGCCGTGTCGCTGACCGGGGGCGCGCGCGCCGAGGTCGAGGCTGACGGGCTTGCGGTTTCCGGTGGCTGGAATCCGGCGGTCGGGCTGACCTCCTATCATCGCGGCCGGCCAAAATGGCGCGACGACATCGCCGCCTTCGTTCCCGACGGCGCGCCGCCCGGCATGGTCGCGGCGGGTGCCGCCAATGGTGCCTTCGGCCTCGGCGCCTGCCTGGCTGAAGGGTTCGCCGCAGGTGCTGCAGCAGCGCGCGATGCCGGGCGTGCCGGCAAGACCGGCTCAGCCCCACTCGCCGGCGACGAGGCGTTCTCGCTGACGCCGCTCTGGCACGTTGCCGGCAAGGGCAAGGCCTTTGTCGACTACCAGCACGATGTCACCGCCTCCGACATCGAGCTGGCGCAGCGCGAGGGTTTTGAATCGGTCGAACATCTGAAGCGTTACACGACGCTCGGCATGGCGACCGATCAGGGCAAGACCTCGAACGTCGCCGGCCTCGCCATCATGGCTGCGGTGAGCGCCCGCTCCATTCCCGAGACCGGCACGACGATCTACCGGCCGCCTTATGTGCCCGTCGCCATCGGTGCCTTCGCCGGCCATCATCGCGACGAGACTTTCCACGCCACAAGGCTAACGCCGTCGCATCACTGGGCAGCCGAACGGGGTGCCGTTTTCGTCGACACCGGCCTGTGGAAGCGCGCGCAGTGGTATCCGCGCGCGGGCGAGAAGGACTGGCTGGACTCTGTGACCCGCGAGGTCAAGGCAGTACGAAGCGGCGTCGGCTTCTGCGATGTCTCGACGCTCGGCAAGATCGACGTGCACGGCCCGGATGCCGGCGCCTTCCTCGACCGCGTCTACATCAACACTTTCTCCAACCTCGCCGTCGGCAAGGCACGCTACGGGCTGATGCTGCGCGAGGACGGTATCGTCTACGACGACGGCACGACGTCGCGGCTGGCCGAAGACCACTACTTCCTCACCACCACCACCGCCAAGGCCGGGCTGGTGATGCAGCATCTCGAATACTGTCGGCAAGTGCTGTTCCCGGAACTCGACGTCCAGTTGACTTCGGTCTCCGACCAATGGGCACAGTTCTCCATCGCCGGACCGAAGACCCGCGATCTGCTGAAGGAGGTCGTCGACCCGGCGGAGGATCTTTCCAACCAAGGTTTCCCGTTCATGGGCGCGCGGGAAGTCGCCTTGCGCGGCGGTATCAAGGCACGGCTGTTCCGCATCTCTTTCTCCGGCGAGATGGCGTTCGAGATTTCCGTTCCCGCACGCTACGGCGAAGCGATGGCGCGCAATCTGATGCTGGCCGGCCGGCCTTTCGGCGTCACGCCTTACGGCACCGAGGCGCTTGGCGTGATGCGCATCGAAAAGGGCCATATCGCCGGACCGGAACTGAGCGGCACGACGACGGCCGCCGACCTAGGCCTCGGCAAGTTGATGTCCACCAAGAAAGATTTCATCGGCCGTGTCATGGCCGGGCGCGAGGCGCTGGTCGCGCCAGACCGTCAGGTCGTCGTCGGAGTCAGGCCCACCGACAGAGCGCGCCGGCTGCGCTCCGGTGCGCATATTATCCCGAAGGGGCAGACGCCCGGGCCAGGCAACGACCAAGGCTATGTCACCTCGGTCTGCTTCTCGCCGACATCAGACCAGTGGATCGGGCTCGCGCTCGTCGAGCGCGGCCGCGAACGCATCGGCGAGATCGTCCATGCGCACGACCCGATTCGCGGCGAAGACTATGATGTCGAACTGTGTCATCCCGTCTTCTACGATCCGGATGGAGGGCGCCAGCGTGGCTGAGTTTTCCTGGGACATCCGCAGTCCGCTTGACCGCGCGCTCGTGTCGGGTGCGTATGGCGCACGTGGCGATGCCGGCGTCTTGCTGACCGAGATCCGCAATTTCGACCTCGTCCAGGTGATGGCGCGACGCGGCAAGGCAGCCGACATGGCCAAGGCCGCGAAGGGCAGGTTCGGCGTCGCCGCTCCGGAAACGCCGAAGGCGGTCACCACGGCGGACGCAACACTGATCTGGTCGGGGCCGGATCAGTTTTTCGTCCTGTCGCAAGGCGGCAAGCATGGGACGGGGGCGCTTGCGCCTGCCTTTGCCGCATCGACGTCGCTGTCCGACCAATCGCACGCGCGCGTGCTGATCAGCGCCTCCGGCGCCAAGGCACGCGCAATGCTGGCCAAGCTGTCTTCGATCGATCTGCACCCCGATACGTTCGCGGTTGGGACGGCGGCCCCGACCTCGATGGATCACACCAGCGTCACGATCTGGCGCGGCAATGACCGGGTGGATGGCCAGGCGGTGTTCAACGTTCTTGTGTTTGCGACTTTTGCCGAAAGCCTGTGGCATACGATGCTCGACTCGGCTGCGGAGTATGGCGTCAACATCAGGCATTCCGAGGAATTGACCTAGTCTAGCACCTTACCGTGGCCTTCCCTTCTCCCCCTGTGGGAGAAGGTGGCCTCGCGAAGCGAGGTCGGATGGGGGGTGCTACAGCTTGGCAATGACGGTGATCCGTCACGCACCCCTCAACCGTCTCGGCGCTCCGCGCCGATCCACCTTCTCCCACAAGGGGAGAAGGGAAGATGGGCGCTTCACCTTGCCAAACGCAATCGCACTGCTATTCTTGCTGCTAAAATAATTTTACACACAGGCAAACTTGTTTCTCGAACCGCAAGGCTGAGATGAGCCAGTCGCCCTACCCCACGATCACAACAGGACCGCCGCGCCCGAGCCTCATCCTGAGGCCTGGCCAGATCGCGCTGCCGCCGGGCATGGAACGCTACACGATCCAGGGCAATGGCGCGGTGCTGATCGAGGTCGAGGCGGGTGATACGATCACGGTCCGCAATGTCGAGGGCGGCCAGGCCTGCGAACTGCTGGCCTGGGACGCCACGGGCGTCACCGATGCCGCCATCCTCGGCGAAAGATCCAACAGCAATGCCGCCGGCATCAAGGATTTGCTGACCGCTGGCGATGACAGTCTCGGTGCCTTGCGGCGGGGCATCGCGCGCCGGCAAGTTCAGCTTGACCAGGCCAAGGCAGTCCGCGTCTTCGGCAGTGCCACGCCTGCAGGCACCGAACAGGGTTTTACCGTCGCTCGCGACGGCTCGATGATCATCGCCGCCCCCGGCGGCCCGATGCTGGTCGATGGCCACGACACGGCAACGCCGCTTACGGTTGTCGTGCGGCGCGTCACGATCCGCCTGAAAACAAAATCGCAGCTTGCCGATCCCCTCGCCGATCCGGTGCTCGACCTACGCGTCCATTCGGCAACCGCCGAATCCTATTTCGTCAAGGCGGGCGACTATCTGCAGATCATCGATGTCGACGGGCGCCAGTGCACCGATTTCCAGTGCTTTTCGGCGCGCAAGCTCGACAAGGGCCTCGACCATCCACTCGACGTGACGACGACGCGCACGTTGATGGGATCGAGCTATCCGATGCCGGGCCTGCACTCGAAATACTACGACCAGGACATGGAGCCGCTGGTCGAGGTGGTGCAGGATACGTGCGGCCGGCATGATGCCTTCGCACTCGCCTGCGCGGCGAAGTACTATGACGACATCGGCTATCCCGGCCACACCAACTGTTCGGAGAATTTCAACGGCGCCCTGGCCGGCAAGGGTGTCAGTCCTCGCGCCGGCTGGATGGCGATCAACTTCTTCTTCAACACCGCGATCGACGCGCATGGCATCATGGTCTCGGACGAGCCGTGGTCGCGCCCCGGGGACTATGTGCTGCTGCGCGCGCTGACCGACATCGTCTGCGTCTCCTCCGCCTGCCCCGACGACACGACGCCGGCCAATGGCTGGGACCTGACCGACATCCACGTGCGGACCTATTCCGGCCAGCACAAATTCTCGCGAGCGATCGCCAGACGCATGACGCCCGATTCGGAACCGAAAATGACCCGCGAGACAGCCTTTCATTCGAGCTTTGCCAAGCACACCCGCAACTTCGCCGAGTACAGGGGCTATTGGCTGGCCAACGCCTTCGCCAAGGATGGGCCGATAGCTGAGTACTGGGCCTGCCGGCAGGACGCGGTGATCATGGACCTGTCGCCGCTGCGCAAGTTCGAAGTCACCGGCCCGGATTCCGAAGCGCTGCTGCAATACACGCTGACCCGCGATGTGAAGAAACTCGGCGTCGGCCAGGTCGTCTACTCCGCCATGTGCTACGAGCATGGCGGCATGATCGACGACGGCACGTTACTCCGGCTCGGCAAGGACAATTTCCGTTGGGTCGGGGGCGACGATCTTTCCGGCGAATGGCTGCGCGAGACGGCAAAAAAGCTCGATCTCAACGTGCTGGTGCGCTCATCGACCGACCAGATGCACAATGTCGCCGTGCAGGGCCCGAAAAGCCGTGACATCCTCAGGGACGTGATCTGGACATCACCGTTACAGCCATCAATCGATGAGCTCGAATGGTTCCGCTTCGCCGTCGCCCGCATCGGCGGCGGCAACGGCGTACCGGTCGTCGTCTCGCGCACCGGCTATACCGGCGAGCTCGGCTACGAAATATGGTGCCATCCGCGCGACGCCGAAAAGGTGTTCGACGCCATATGGAAAGCCGGCCAGCCGCATGGGCTGAAACCAATGGGCCTGCAAGCGCTCGACATGGTGCGCATCGAGGCTGGACTGATCTTCGCCGGTTACGAATTCTCGGACCAGACCGACCCGTTCGAGGCCGGCATCGGCTTTACCGTGCCGCTAAAGAGCAAGACCGATGATTTCATTGGCCGCGAGGCGCTGATCCGGCGCAAGGAAAACCCGCGGAACAGACTGGTCGGTCTAGACATCGACGCCAATGTCGCTGTCGGCCATGGCGATTGCGTCCATGTCGGCCGTGCCCAGATCGGTGTCGTCACCTCGGGCATGCGTTCGCCGGTCCTGAACAAGAACATCGCGCTGGCGCGGCTCGACGTCACCCATGCGGCCATCGGCACCGAGGTCGAGATCGGCAAGCTCGACGGCCATGCCAAAAGGCTGCCGGCGCGTGTCGTCGCCTTCGCCCACTACGACCCGCACAAGACCAGACCGCGTTCCTGAGCATTGCCTCCAGGACAGGCAAAACCGCGCACCAGCAGTGCCGCGAGCCTTATTGTCCCGTGCGCGCGCAAGCGTGATGTGTACGGTTTCACAAAACGCTTGACCTGAAAGCGCGCCGGATCAATCTTCACTCTTAAGAAAAAAATACGACTGAGTGGAAACATTAGAGTCGTGTTGTCATGGGCCGGGGAGCAAGCTTCGCAAAGTCGAGGCATCGCCGGCGGGGAACATCGAAAAAGGGGAAGTCACTGACATGAGCACCATAAGTACGGCCCTGGAGCAGCCTGCCGATAGCAAGCTGCTCAGGCATATCGACTGGCGCGGCGCCTTCTGGGTGGCAAGCGGCGTTCCGGCACTGGTTCTGTTTTCGATCGGCGGCATTGCCGGCACGACCGGAACGTTGGCCTTCCTGATCTGGACGGTGTCCATGATCATGGGTTTCCTGCAATCCTTCACCTATGCCGAGATCGCCGGCCTGTTCCCGAACAAGTCCGGCGGCGCCTCGATCTACGGCGCAACGGCTTGGCTGCGCTATTCCAAGTTCATCGCGCCGCTGTCTGTGTGGTGCAACTGGTTCGCCTGGTCGCCGGTGTTGTCGCTCGGCTGCTCGATCGCGGCCGCCTACGTCCTCAATGCGCTGGCGCCGGTGCCGTTGTTCACCGAGACCTCGGCGGAAGTCGTCGCCTATATCGCGGCGCATGCCGGAACGGCGCCCGCCGACGCGATTGCAGCGGTGACGACCGCCGCGACGCCGGCAATCCGCAACTGGACGCTGTACAGCCACACGCTGGGTCCGGTCTCCTTCACCTTCAATGCGACCTTCTTCATCGGCGCGGTGCTGATGCTGATCATCTTCTCGATCCAGCATCGCGGCATCCTCGGCACCGCCAATGTGCAGAAATATATCGGCCTGCTGGTCATCATCCCGATGCTGATCGTCGGCGTCGTGCCGATCTTCACCGGGCAGATCAACTGGGCCAACTTCTCGCCGCTGGTGCCGCTGGCGGCCGCCTATGCGCCGGATCCCGGCGCCTGGAATATCGCCGGCTGGACGCTGGTGCTCGGCGGCATGTTCATTGCAGCCTGGTCAACCTACGGCTTCGAGACCGCCGTCTGCTACACCTCCGAGTTCAAGAATCCCGGCACCGACACGTTCAAGGCCATCTTCTATTCCGGCCTGCTCTGCATGCTGTTGTTCATCCTGGTGCCCTTCACCTTCCAGGGCGTGCTGGGCCTCAACGGCATGCTTGCAACGCCGATCGTCGACGGCTCCGGCGTCGCTGACGCGCTTGCCGGCATGGTCGGCGGCGGCAAGCTCATCCACAGCCTCCT
Organism: Mesorhizobium loti; assembly: GCF_013170705.1. Lineage (NCBI taxonomy): Bacteria > Pseudomonadati > Pseudomonadota > Alphaproteobacteria > Hyphomicrobiales > Phyllobacteriaceae > Mesorhizobium > Mesorhizobium loti. Next base: position 5,827,257 of record NZ_CP033334.1, read on the forward strand.
GGTGATGCTGATGATCCTGGCGCTGGTGCTGTGCATCATGACGGCGATGGCCGGCTCCTCGCGCACGCTCTACCAGGGCTCGGTGGACGGCTGGCTGCCGCGCTATCTCAGCCACGTCAACGAACATGGCGCGCCGACCCGTGCCATGTGGACCGACCTCTGCTTCAACCTGATCGTGCTGGCCATCGCCTCGGCCGATGCGACGAGCTTCTTCTTCATCCTCGCTGTGTCGAACTGCGGCTACATCATCTTCAACTTCCTCAACCTCAATGCCGGCTGGATCCACCGCATCGACAACGGCCATATCGCACGGCCATGGAAGGCGCCGACCTGGCTGCTCGCAATCGGAGCGATCTTCGCCTATGTCAACGCGATCTTCATGGGCGCCGGTGCCAAAGTGTGGAACCCGATGGCGTTGTGGGCCGGGCTCATCACCGCGGCGCTGATCATTCCGGTGTTCTGCTTCCGCCACTACATCCAGGACAAGGGCAAGTTCCCCGACCACATGCTGGCCGATCTCGGCATGACGGGAACCGACCTCTCGGTGAAGAAAGCAGGCATGCTGCCCTACCTGACGCTGGTCGCCGGCGTGGTGGTGATGCTGATCGCCAACTGGGTATTCGTCATCTGACAGGGCAACTTGACAAATATCGGGCGCGCTTCGGCGCGCCCGATGCTTTTCGGCCACCAGCCTTCACCTCACCCAGCCTTGCGGATCGACGCTTCCGTATCTTCGAAGAACCGGTTGGGCGGCCGCTTCAGGCCGAGATTCTCGCGCAGCGTCGAGCCCTCATACTTCAGCCTGAAGATGCCGCGCCGCTGCAGCTCGGGCACCACCTTCTCGACGAAGTCGTCGAGCCCGGCGGGCAGATAGGGAAACATGATGTTGAAGCCGTCCGATCCCTCGGCGACCAGCCATTCCTCCATCTCGTCGGCAATCGTTTTCGGCGTGCCGACGAAAGCAAGGCCGGAATAGCCACCCAGTCTCTGGGCCAGCTGGCGCACCGTCAGGTTTTCATCCCTAGCCAGTTCGATGGCGCGCTCGCGGCTGCTCTTCGAGGCATTGGTCTCCGGTATTTCCGGCAGAGCGGCGTCGGGATCGAAGGCCGACGCGTCATGCCCAAGAGCGATCGACAACGAGGCAATGCCGCTCTCGTAATAGACCAGGCTGTCGAGCTTCGCCCGCCTGGCCCGCGCTTCCTCGACACTGTCGCCGACAATGACGAAGGCGCCAGGCAGGATCTTGATGTCGTCGCGGGAACGGCCAAGTTTCTGCGCCCTGGCTTTGACATCGGCGAAGAAGCGTTGGCCCGACGCGAGATCGCCATGGGCGGCGAAAATGACTTCCGCCGTTTCCGCGGCCAGCTGCCGCCCGGCCTCCGACGCGCCGGCTTGCACGATGACCGGCCAACCCTGTACCGGTCGCGCGATGTTGAGCGGTCCGCGCACGGAGAGATGTTCGCCCTTATGGTCAAGCACATGCAATTTGGCGGGGTCGAAATAGAGGCCGCTTTCGGCATCGCGGAGGAAGGCGTCGTCGGCAAAGCTGTCCCAGAGGCCGGTGACGACATCGTAGAATTCCCGCGCCCGGTGATAGCGCTCGTCATGCTCGACATGTTCGTCCAGCCCGAAATTCAACGCCGCATCGGGATTGGACGTCGTCACGATGTTCCAGCCGGCGCGCCCGCCGCTGATATGGTCGAGCGACGCGAATCGACGGGCGATGTGATAGGGCGCGTCAAAGGTTGTCGATGCGGTGGCAACCAGCCCGATGTGATCGGTGACGGCGGCAAGCGCCGACAGCAAGGTGAACGGCTCGAACGAGGTCACCGTGTGGCTGCGCCGAAGCGCCTCGATCGGCATGTTCAGCACGGCCAGATGATCGGCCATGAAGAAAGCGTCGAATTTCGCCGCCTCCAGCGTCTGTGCGAAACGCTTCAAATGCGCGAAGTTGAAGTTGGCGTCGGGATAGGCGCCCGGATAGCGCCAGGCGCCGGTGTGCAAACTGACGGGACGCATGAAGGCGCCGAGCCGCAATTGCTTTTTCTCTGCCATGGGAAGACACCCTGATAGGACGAGCGGTACCGCTCCGGTGCCGCTCAGAATGGAACCGCTTGGCCGCACTGGGAAGGAATTCTGTTTTGCAGAACCGGCGCCAGGGAGCATTTTAATCGGCGTGATGGGATCGGCCGTCGCGCCGGATCATCCGCCATCGACATCAACGATGAGGGATGATCCGCGCCGCTCTATTCGGCCGCCAGCGCCAGTTGCGGCCTTTCCGGCAGTTCCGTCGCGGATGCTTCTGCGGCGTCGACACCACGCTTCTTCGGCTCGCGGCCAAAGAACAGTGCGTAGCCGGCGGGCAGCACCAGGATGGTCAGCACGGTGGCGACCACGATGCCGCCCATCATCGCATAGGCGAGTGGCCCCCAGAACACGGCGCGCGAGATCGGGATCAGCGCCAGCACCGCCGTCATCGCCGTCAGCACAATCGGCCGGAAACGGCGCACAGCCGAGCCGATGATGGCCTCCGAGCGCTCCATGCCTCTGGCGATGTCCTGGTCGATCTGGTCGACCAGGATGATCGAGTTGCGCATGATGATGCCGAGCAGCGCGATGACGCCGAGAATGGCGACGAAGCCGAACGGCGCGCCGCTGATCAAAAGGGCCGCGGCCGCACCGATGATGCCGAGCGGACCGGTGGCCAGCACCAGCATCGCCTTGCCGAAGTTCTGCAGCTGGATCATCAAGAGCACGACGATGATGGCCAGCATGATCGGCGCCTTGGCGGCGATCGAAGCCTGGCTTTCGGCTGAATCCTCGGCACCGCCCTGGATTTCGATCTTGTAGCCGGGCGCCAGGCCGTCGCGCAGGCCCTGGATGTCCTTGTACATCTTGGTGACGACGTCGTTGGACTGCACGCCGTCGGGCAGCGTGGCACGCACGCTGATCGTCGGCAGGCGGTCGCGGCGCCACTCGATGCCTTGTTCGAGCACCGGTACCACCTTGGCCACCTGCGACAGCGGCACGAAGCCGCCGAAATCGGTCGGGATATAGACCGAGTCGACCGACGACAGCAGGCTGCGGCTGGCGTCCGGCTCGCGGGCGACGATCGACACCGTCTCCTCGCCGTCGCGGAAATTGTCGAGCGGCGCGCCGGACATGGTTGCCTGCAGCATCTGGCGGATGCGCTGCGAGGTGACGCCGAGCGCACGGGCACGGTCCTGGTCGATCACCAGCTTCATCGCCGGCACCGGTTCGAGCCAGTCGTCATGGACCGCGCCGAGCAACGGATTCTCGCGGAACTTCGCCTTCACCTGGTCGGCGATGCGGCGCACCTCCTGGCGATCCGGGCCCATGACACGCATCTGCACCGGCCAGCCGGTTGGCGGCCCGAGGAACAGACGGTCGACCTTGGCACGGATCGAGGGGAAGTCCTCGGCCAGAACCGTGCGCAGCTTGACGATCAGCCGCTCGCGGGCCGGCTCGTCATTGGCCATCACCAGCATCTGGGCGAAATTCGGATTGCTGAGCTGTTGGTCGAGCGGCAGGAAGAAGCGCGGCGCGCCTTCGCCGATATAGGTGGCGATGAAGCGCTTGTCCTTGTCGTCCATCATCTTGGCCTCAAGCGCCTTGGCCTGCGCTTCGACCTCCTTGATGCTGGTGCCTTCCGGCAGCCAGAGGTCGACGAGGATTTCCGGCCGCGACGATTGCGGGAAAAAGTTCTGCGGAATGAACTGGAACGCCCACAGGCTGGTGGCGAAGGTTACCAGCGTCATGACAAGCACGATGATGCGATGGCGCACCGCCCAGCCGACGGTAGAGCGAAGCCGGCGGTAGAAGCGGGTGTCGAATGCATCGTGATGGGTACCGGCGTGCTTGCGCTGCTTGAGGATCATGTTGCCGAGCCACGGCGTGAAATAGACCGCGACGAACCACGACACGATCAGCGCGATGCCGACGACATAAAACAACGTGCGCACATATTCGCCGGCCGTGGAGGCGGCGAAGCCGACCGGAATGAAGCCGGCGGTGGTGATCAGCGTGCCGGTCAGCATCGGGAAGGCGGTCGATGTATAGGCGAAGCTCGCCGCCTCGATCTTGACCAGGCCCTCCTCCAGCTTTCGCTCCATCATCTCGACGACGATCATGGCGTCGTCGACAAGCAGGCCGAGCGCGATGATCAGGGCGCCCAGCGAAATGCGCTGCAGGTCGATGCCGAGCTCGTACATGATGGCGAAAGTGGCTGCGAGCACCAGCGGAATGGCGATGGCGATGACAAGGCCTGAACGCCAGCCGATCGACAGGAAGGAGACGACAAGCACGATCAGCAACGCTTCGCCGAGCGCGTGCATGAATTCGGCCACCGCGTCCGTGACGACGCCCGGCTGGTCGGAAATCTGGTCGACCGACACACCATAAGGCAGCGCCTCCTCGAAGCGCTTGTAGGTTGCCTCGACATCCTTGCCGACATCGGTGACCTTGAAGCCCTTGGCCATGACGACGCCAAGCTGCACGCTTTCGTGGCCGTTGAAGCGGTACTTGCGCTGGAAGGGATCTTCGAGCCCCGAGGTCACGGTGGCGATGTCGCCGAGCCTGGTGACCTGGCCGCCGGCACGCAGGCGCAGTTCCCTGATATCGGCGGCCTTGGTGACGTCTCCTTCGACCGAAATGCGCACCGAATTGACGCCGGTGTCGACGGCACCGGCCGGATCGACATTGTTCTGGCCCTTGATCGCATTCTGCAGGTCGGTCAGCGTCAGGCCACGTTCGGCCAGCGCCTTGGACGACACGTCGATATAGAGCTTTTCCGGCTGGTCGCCGATGATGACGGCCTTTTCGACGCCCGGCGTGGTCAACAGCATGTCGCGCGCCTGGATGGCGAATTTCTTCAGCTCGGGATAGGAGAAGCCATCGCCGCTGATCGAATGCAGCGTGATGAAGGTGTCGCCGAACTCGTCGTTGAAATAGGGGCCGAGCAGGCCCTGCGGCAGGTCGCCGGATATGTCGCCGACCTTCTTGCGCACCTGATAGAAGGCGTCCGTCACCTCGGCGGCGTTGGTATCGCCCTTGATCTGCACCGTGATGATGGCGCTGCCGGCGCGGGTGAAGGAGCGCACGAAGTCGAGATGCGGCGTTTCCTGCAGCTTGCGCTCGATCTTGTTGACGACCTGGTCCTCCATCTCCTGGATCGACGAGCCCGGCCAGATCGCCTGCACGACCATGACGCGGAAGGTGAAGTCAGGGTCTTCCTTCTGGCCCATGCGCATCAGGCCGAGCGCACCGGCGATGATGATCAGCCCGAACAGGAACCGCGCTATTGAGGGGTGGCCGATGGCCCAGCGCGAAAGGTTGAAGGGCCGCTTTTCTTCAGTGGAGGTCGTCATCGGTGCTGTCCACTTTGCTGTTTGCCGGCGCCTGGTGCCTCGAAGAAGCGCGGCGCGCGAAAACGAAATCAGTTGCGTTCGATACTGGCTTCCGGGCGGCGAGGCTTTCCGAGCGGAGAGACACTCATCGCGGTGGGACGCTAGGGTCGATGCGGGGGTACATCGGCCTTGACGTCTCGACCTTCGGGCGCACGCCGCCCGGAAACCTGCGGCCGCGGGAACGCGCGGCCGACCTGTCTGTCCTCAGCGCAGTCGGCTGGCGTCGTCACCATCGGCCGAGGCGGATTGCTGCGCGATGCCGCCGGCGAGCTTCACCTTCAGATTCTCGGTCATGAACTGTGTGCCGGCGGCGACCACGATATCGCCGGGATTCAATCCTTCGGCGACGCGCACGCCATCGGCGGCGAACTTGGCAACCTTCACCGGACGGGCGTGGACGGTGTCGGCGCCACGATCGACGGTCCAGACGATCGACTGGTTATCTTTCTCAGCCAACGCGCTCAGCGGGATCGATACGAGTTGCTTTTCGTTGGCCGCCGAAGCCTCGATATTGGCGGTCATGCCGAGAAGCACACGCTGGTCGTTGGGCAGGCTGACGCGGACGGCGAAGGTGCGCGACTGCGGATCGGCGCTGCCGGCAACCTCGCGGACCTTGCCGTCGAGCGTCAGTGTGTTGTCGGACCAGAAGCCGGCCTTGACCGGCTTGCCCGGCTTGAACTCGGCGATCTCCATTTCGGGGACCGCGATCAGCACTTCCTTCTCGCCGTCGACCGCGACGGTGACCACCGGCGCGCCGGAGCCGACCACCTGGCCGACATCGGCATTCACCGCCGTGACGATGCCGTCCTTGTCGGCCTTGAGGTCGGTATAGCCGACCTGGTTCTTGGCCTGTGCAAGTGACGAACGGGCGGAGTCGCGCGTGGCGACCGCCTGGTCATAGGTCAGCGTCGCCTGTTCGAGCTGCGATTTCGGCGAGAAATTCTTGGCGAAAAGCTGCTCGGCGCGCTTGCGCGCAAGCTCTGTCGTCTCGACCTGCCGTTCGGCGGCATCAAGAGCTGCCTGCGCGCTCTTGACCGAAAGGTCGTAGTCGGTGGGATCGATGCGGGCGAGCACATCGCCCGGCGCCACGTGCTGGCCGATGTCGACAAGGCGCTCGGTGATCTTGCCGTTGACGCGGAAAGCCAGCGCGCTTTCGGTGCGGGCCCGCACCGAACCGGAATAGGAAAGCGTGCGGGTGTCATGCGCCTGGGCAATCTCGACGACCTTGACCGGGCGGATGATCTCCTTGACCTCGGCCTTTTCCTGGCTGCAGCCGGCAAGCGTGAGCCCTGCAACGACCAAGCCCGCGACCGGCAACCGGCGGATGATGGAATTGGACAAAGACATCTGGTACTCCCGACTGAGGCGAACTGTCGACACCGGCGACCGGCGGCTATTTCAAGGCTCTGATGGCGTAATCGATAAGTTCGTCGGGCATTGCCCGGTTGGTCTTGGCAAGGCACTGCGCCACCATCTGCGGGTGGCAGAGAATGACGGTGGCGGCGCCAAAGCAGCGCGAGGCGGCTTCGGGATCCTGCTCCCTGAACTCGCCGGTCTCGACGCCCTCGCGGATCACCTCGGCGAACAGGTCGTGAATGCTGTTGACGTGCTTGTCGATGACGCTCCAGTCGCGCTCGAGCGCGACTATGACCATTTCATGGACCTTCTGCTCGTCGAGCATGGTCTCGAGCGTCATCTTGTACTGGGCATGAATGTAGCGACGCAGCCGCTCCTCCGCACTGATCGGCAGGTGCATGATCTCGTAGGCCATCTTGTAGCTGGCGCCGAGCATCCGGCCGCAAACGGCTTGGTGGATTTCAACCTTGGAGGCGAAGAAACGGTATATGTTGGCCGGCGACATCCCAAGTTCGCGGGCTATGTCCGCGACATTCGTCTTGCCGTAGCCATAGTGCCGGAATAGGCGCTCGGCGCAGTCGAGAATGCGTGTCACATTCTCCTGCCTGGCGGCATCGGCCATGATGTTGGCTGCTTCGGACATGGGTCCCTGTCGTTTTACGAGTGACGAATTTTAATTTTCGTCACTCGTAAATTGAAGAGAGGGCGATGTCAACGCGAAATCGACGTACGCGTATAATTGGTGACAGATGGTGACAGAAGGCTGACGCGACAACCGGCGCTCGCGATAGGAGGCAGTCGCTGATGAGTTCGTCATCCTAGGCGGAGCAAGGAGCGCAGCGACGCGGCGCAGACCCTAGGATCCATTCCATGACGTCGGTCAAAAAATGCTGCGGATCAATATGTTACATCAAAAGGCCCGCAGAGAGCCATTCCCAACCGCTGGAGCACGGCCGCGAGGTCACGGCATGGATCCTAGGGTTTCCGCGACGGAGCTTCGCTCCTGCTCCACCCTAGAATGACGAAGTCGCCGGTCCGCGGCAAATTGTCGAGGTCTAGCAAAAATGACGGTGCGCTCACGCCACCTTGGCCATCTCCCGCAGCCGGAACTTCTGGATCTTGCCGGTCGACGTCTTCGGTATCTCCGCAAAAATCACCGCTTTCGGCACTTTGAAACGGGCAAGCAGTGCACGGCAATGCTCGATGATCTCGGCTTCGGTCGCGGTCTTGCCGGGCTTCAGTTCGACATAGGCCACGGGCACCTCGCCCCATTTGTCGTCCGCGCGGGCAACCACACCGCACGACGCCACAGCCGGGTGTTTGTAGAGTGCGTCCTCGACCTCGATCGAGGAGATGTTTTCGCCACCCGAGATGATGATGTCCTTCGAACGGTCCTTGAGCTGGATGTAGCCGTCGGGATGCATGACGCCGAGGTCACCCGAGTGGAACCAGCCGCCGGCGAAGGCTTCGTCGCTTGCCTTGCGGTTCTTCAGATAACCCTTCATGACGATGTTGCCGCGGAACATGACCTCGCCGATCGTCTCGCCGTCGGCCGGCGTCGTCTGCATCGTCTCGGGATCCATGACGGTCAGGCCTTCGAGGGCTGCGTAGCGGACGCCCTGCCTTGCCTTCTTGGCGCTGCGCTCGCCTTTTGCCAGACTGTCCCATTCACCGTGCCATTCGTTGACCACCGCCGGACCATAGGTCTCGGTCAGGCCGTAGAGGTGGGTGACGGCAAAGCCGGCATCGGCCATGCCCGACAGCACGGCTTCCGGCGGCGGCGCGGCCGCGGTGTTGAAGGTGACGGTCTGCGGGAATTCGCGCTTGTCCTCATCCCGGGCATTGATCAGCACCGACATCACGACCGGCGCGCCACACAGATGGGTGACGCCATGATCGGCAATGGCATCGTAGATCGGCTTCGGCCGCACCCAGCGCAGGCAGACATGGGTGCCGGCCTGGACGGCGAGCGTCCAAGGAAAGCACCAGCCGTTGCAATGGAACATCGGCAGCGTCCACAGATAGACGGCGTGCTTGGCCATGCCGGCATGGATCGTGTTGGTGTAGGCCATCAGCGCCGCACCACGATGGTGGTAGACGACACCCTTCGGATTGCCCGTCGTGCCGGAGGTGTAGTTGAGCGAGATGGCGTCCCATTCATCGTCCGGCATCGACCAGGCGAAGCCCTCGTCGCCGCCAGCGACAAAATCCTCATAGTCTGATGCGCCGATCCGCTCGCCTTTCGGATAGGGCGCGTCGGCGGCGTATTCGGGATCATCATAGTCGATGACCAGCGGCTTGACCTTGGCCAGGTCAAGCGCCTGCCGGACGACACCTGAGAATTCACGGTCGACGATCAGCACCTTGGTCTCGGCATGGTCGAGCTGGAAGGCGATGACCGCGGCGTCGAGGCGAGTGTTGAGCGAATGCAGCACCGCCCTGGTCATCGGCACGCCGAAATGCGCCTCCAGCATTGGCGGCGTGTTGGACAGCATGACGGTGACCGTGTCGCCCTTGCCGATGCCGCGCTTCTGAAGCGCCGAGGCAAGCTTCAGCGAGCGACGCCAGAAATCACGATAGGAGGTGCGCTGGCCGCCATGGATGATGGCGGCATGATCAGGATAGGTCTTTGCGGCCCGCTCCAGATAGGTAAGCGGCGTCAGCGGCTGGTGGTTGGCCGCGTTCCTGTCAAGATCCTGTTCGTAGCGATTGCCCATCCCGGTCTCCCCAAAGTTCTTTTCGAGCTTTCTAACCCCAGGACTCTTGTCAGGCCATCCCCCCGGAGGGCCGAAAATGCTATGCTATGCAGGCTTTGTAGAACGGCGATCCCGGATGCACCTTGCCGAGAGACGATCGTGTCCCCGCATCCGAATTTGACTTTTGTCGAGAGCCGTGACTAATGTCAGCCGAGGAGACGGCATGGCGATCCGACCGGCAGAACAGCTCATTCACAAGGCCGCCTGGCTCTACTATGCGCATGGCCTGCGGCAGGACCAGGTTGCGAGCCAGCTTAACATTTCCCGTGCTTCGGTGGCCATGTATCTGCGCAAGGCGCGCGAGACCGGCATCGTCAACATCTCGACCTCGACGCAGCTGTTCACCGACGATGTGATGGCGCGCAAGCTCGAGGACGCGCTGGGCCTCGACGCGGTCTGGATCGCGCCGGAGAACGGCCACATCCCCGACCCTTCGACTGATATCGCCGTGCTGGCGGCGAGCGTCTTTCTGGAACTGGTCAAGAAGGGTGACCGCATCGGCGTCGCCTGGGGCCGCACCGTCTACATGATCGCCGACATCATGTCCTATGCCGACCTGCAGGAGGTCACGGTGGTGCAGCTTTGCGGCAACCTCGGCGCACCCTACTCCTATCGGCCCGACCAGTGCACCATGGAAATCGCACGCCGGCTCAACGCCAAGGGGTTGAACTTCTATGCGCCGCTGGTGCTGTCGACGGAAGAGCTGGCGCGCGCGCTGCGGGACGAACCGGTGATCCGCGAGCAGTTGTCGGGAATCAAGGACTGCGATCTCGCACTCTACTCGGTCGGCGCGGTCGACGCCGAGAGCCATCTGGTCAAGTGCGGCGCGCTGACATCGGGCGAGATGGCGGAGCTGCGCAGCCGAGGTGCCGCGGGCGTCATTGCCGGGCAGATCATCGACGCCGAGGGCAAGGTGCTCGACTGCAGCTACAACCGCCGGGTGATCTCCGCCGAGCTTGCCTCGCTGCGCGCCATCGAAAAACGCCTGATGGTGGTGCAGGAGGACAGCAAGTTCGAACCGCTGCTCGCGGCGATCGCTGGCGGGCTCTGCACGCATCTGGTGGTCGGCGCGCATATGGCGCAGCGGCTGCTCGATCATGCCGGAGCGGCAACCCAAAAGGTATCCTGAACCAGCAACCTTTCGCCGGCGCATTGTCATCAAGGCGTCGCGGCATCCTGTTTCACCACCCAAGACAGCAACTGGACGAAGCGAACATGAAGAACCTGTGGAACGACGAAGCGGCGGAGAAACTTGTCGCCGACTATGCCAAGAAGGGCGTCGGCCGCGACCTGGCCTTGCGCGTCTACACCACGCGGCTGCTGGGCGGCGTGCCGCAGCTCGTCCTGCATGGCGGCGGCAACACCTCCTGCAAGATCAAGGCAACCGACCTCGTCGGCGATGAATGGGACGTGCTCTGCGTCAAGGGCAGCGGCTGGGACATGGCCGTCATCGAGCCGCAAGGCCTGCCGGCGGTCAAGATGGGCGCCCTGCTCAAGGCGCGCGCGCTGGACAAGCTCTCCGACGAGGACATGGTGGCGCTGCAGCGGGCGAACCTGATCGATCCCTCTTCGCCCAATCCCTCGGTCGAAACGTTGCTGCATGCCTTCCTGCCGCACAAATTCGTCGACCACACCCATTCGACCGCGATCCTGGCCATCGTCGACCAGGAAGATTCGAAGCCGCTGGTGAAGACGGTCTTTGGCAGCAAGATGGGCTACGTGCCCTACATCATGCCAGGCTTCGACCTTGCCAAGGCGGCGGCCGACGTTTTCGATGCCGACCCGACCGTTGAAGGGCTGATCCTCGACAAGCACGGCATCTTCACCTTCGGCGACGATGCCAAACAGGCCTATGACCGGATGATCCACTATGTGAACGTCGCCGAGGACTATGTGGCCAGCCACGCCAAGCCGAAGGCGGCAAAGGCCGCGCTGCCGGCAAGGCTCGCGACGCCGGCCTCCATCGCTCCGATGCTGCGCGGCGCCGTCGCGGTGTCGCGCGGCGAAGGCCGTTTCGACCGCATGATCTCCGACTTTCGCACCTCCGACGCGATCGTCGATTTCATCAACTCGGCCGCGATCGCCGACTATGCCGGACGCGGCGTGTCGACACCGGATCTGTCGATCCGTATCAAGACAGGCCCGATGGCGGTGCCGGCGCCCGATGCCGACAAGGCGGGCGACTATAAGGCCATCATCAAGAGCCATGTCGACGCCTTCGCCAAGGATTATCGCGCCTATTTCGAGACCAATGACGCGCTCGACGACGTCAAGCGCATCATGCTCGACCCGATGCCGCGGCTGACGCTGGTGCCGGGCCTCGGCATGTTCGGCCATGGCCGTACGCTGAAGGACGCCAAAATCGCCTCCGACGTCGGCGAAATGTGGATCGAGGCGGTACGCGGCGCGGAAGCGGTCGGACGGTTCCATCCGCTGTCCAAGGCCGACCTCTTCCCGCTGGAATACTGGTCGCTCGAACAGGCCAAGCTTGCCTCCAACAAGCCGAAGCCGCTGACCGGCCAAGTGGTCCTGATCACCGGCGGCGCCGGCGCGATCGGGGCGGCAACGGCAAAACTGTTCGCCGACAATGGCGCCCATGCCGTCGTTGTCGATCTCGATGCCGACAAGGCTGCTGATGCCGCAAAGAAGGCCGGCAACAATTCGATCGGCGTCGCCGCCGACATCACCGATCCAGCCCAGGTGCGTGCCGCCTTCGACAAAGCGGTTGCCGTCTTCGGCGGCGTCGACATCCTGGTCTCCAATGCGGGAGCTGCCTGGGAAGGCCGGATCGGCGAACTCGATGATGCGCTTCTGCGCAAGAGCTTCGAGCTCAATTTCTTCGCCCACCAGTCGGCGGCGCAGAACGCCGTGCGCATCATGCTCGAACAGGGCACAGGCGGGGCGCTTTTGTTCAACACCTCCAAGCAGGCGGTGAACCCCGGTCCGAAATTCGGCGCCTATGGCGTACCGAAGGCGGCGACTTTGTTCCTGTCCAGGCAATATGCGCTCGACTACGGCGCCCATGGCATCCGCTCCAACGCCGTCAACGCCGATCGCATCCGGTCCGGCCTTCTGACCGACGCCATGATCGCCAGCCGCTCCGGCGCGCGCGGCGTCTCGGAGAAGGAGTACATGTCCGGCAATCTGCTCGGCCAGGAAGTGACCGCACAGGACGTGGCTCAGGCCTTCCTGCATCACGCGCTGGCCGAACGCACCACCGCTGACGTGACGACTGTCGACGGCGGCAACATCGCGGCGGCGCTGCGGTAGGCATTTTCGGCTGACAACAAAAAAGGGCGGCTCACGGCCGCCCTTTTCATATCTGTCGTGACGATCCTTACTTCGCGTTCGGATTCGGCATCCAGGCCGGCATGGCGACATCGGCATGGGCGAACTGCGGCAGCTTGGCCGACAGGTCTTCCATGTTCTTGATGTCCTTGTCGATCAGTTCCTTCTGGGTGATCAGCGTCGGCGGCACAATGACGTTGTGGCCGGGGTCCTCACCAGCGAGCAGCTGTGCCAGAGCGCGCACCGAGACTTGGCCGACAACGGCCGGGTTGGTCGCCGCGGTCGCTGCCCAGGCGCTGTCGGGCTCGCGCATCGCCGCGATATCCGAAGTCGAGATATCGGCCGAATAGATCTTGATGCCCTTGTTCAAGCCGGCTTCGTCGACGGCGATCTTCACGCCCTTGGCGAATTCGTCATAGGGGGCGAACATCACCTTGATATCGGGATGTGCCGACAGCACCGAACGCGCCTGGTTGGCGACGGAGTTGGCGATCGGGTTGTCGAGCGTGCCGAACATGGCCACTTCCTTGATGCCCGCATACTTCTTCTTCACGTCGACCCAGGTCTCGTTGCGGCGGTCGAGCGGCGCGATGCCGGCGACATAGACATAGCCGGCATTCCAGCTTTCGCCATTGTCCTTGACCGCCTGCTCGAGCGCGAGGCGGGCAAGGTCTTTGTCCGACTGTTCGATCTGCGGGATCTTGGGGTTTTCGACATTGACGTCGAAAGCCACCACCTTGATGCCGGCGTCGACAGCGCGCTGGGCGGCGTCCTTCATCGATTCCGTCAGGCCGTGCTGGATGATGATGCCCTGTACGCCGAGCGCGATCGCCTGGTCGACCATGTCGGACTGGAGGGCGGCGTCCTGGCGGCTGTCGAGCACGCGCAGGTCGATGCCGAGCGCCTTCGACTGCGCCTCGACGCCCGAGAGATAGGCCTGGAAGAAGTCACCAGTCGAGAGATAGCGCACCAGCGCGATCTTGACGCCGGGCTTGTCGAACGGCGCCGGCTTGTCCGCGGCCAGCGCGGGAAACTGCATCAGCATGGTTGCCCCGGCCAGCCCGAGCGCCACCTTCCCCAGAAGTCTTCTTGTGATGTTCACCTTGTTTTCCTCCACTCTTGTTGAGCCCAAAAACCTATCCGGCCGAAACTATCTCCGGCCCCTGCCCGACAAGGCAAAGGTGAAGACAAGGGCGACGACCAGAACCACGCCCTTGACGAAATCCTGCGTGTAGTAAGGCGCGTTCATCATCGTCAGGCCTTGCAGCAGGATGCCGACGAACAGCGCGCCGACCGCGGTGCCGAAGGCGTTCGGCTTGGCGGCGCCAAGCACCGCGTAGCCGATCAGCGCCGCGGCGACAGCATCGAGCAGCAAATTATTACCCGAGGCGATATCGCCGCGTCCAAGCCGGGCAGCGAGCAAAATGCCGCCGATCGAGGCAAAAACTCCTGAAATAACGTAGGCCCAGATCTTGTATGCCTTGACAGGCGCGCCGGCGAGTTCAGCGGCGCGCTCATTGCTGCCGACCGCATACATCATCCGCCCGAAGCGCGTGTATTCAAGGAAGAACCAGATCAGCACGGCAAGCACCAGCAGCACGACCACCGACACCGGAATGAGGTTCGGGATGAAGAAATCGAAGCGGTGGCGGCCGAGCGCAAGGAAGGCGTCGGAGAATTTGCCGTTGGCGACCGAACCGTCGGGCATGGTCATGCCGGTGGCGATGGAGCGGCCCTCGGTCGGGATGCGCTGCAAGCCGACAAGCAGGAACATCATGCCGAGCGTGGCGAGCAGGTCCGGCACGCGCATATAGACGATCAGCCAGCCATTGATCAGGCCGACAATGGCACCGATGAGCAGACAGACGACCACGGCGACGACGGCATTCTGCTCCAGCACCACCATGACATAGGCAGCCGCCATCATGGCCGATGTGGCGACCGAGCCGATCGACAGGTCGAAGCCGCCGACAACCAGCGTGGCGGTGACGCCGAGCGCCAGCACGCCGGTGATGGCGACGGACTGGAAGATGAAGACGGCACTTTGCGGCGAGACGAAACCGTCGGCCGCGATCGCGAAATAAGCGACGAGTCCGACCAGCAGGACGATGAACCCGTAGCGGATTGCGTGGTCGCGCAGCATCATTCAGCGCACCCCGGCGCCGCTGCCCACTTTAGCCAACTCGAACCCATGGTCTCTCCATTCCAATTCCATCGACCGCCACGCTCAGGCAGCGCTGTGCAGCGGCCCGCCGGCGACCTCGGCCAGCAGGCGATCGAGATCGACTTCGGCGTTGCGGTGTTCGCCGACGATCGTGTGTTCCGACATCACCAGGATGCGGTCGGCCGTCTCCAGCGCCTCGTCGAGTTCGGTGACGAACAAAAGCGTCGCGCGGCCATGGGCGCTTGCCCTGAGCTTGGCGGCGATGTCGCGCCTGGCCGAGATATCGACGCCCTGAAAAGGCTCGTCGAGCATGAACAGCGCGGCGTCCTGCGCCATCCAGCGGGCGACCATCACCTTCTGCTGGTTGCCGCCCGACAATGCCGACATTTCGTCCTTCTCGGAGCGGCAGACGATGCTGAGTTCCTCGATCTGCCGGCGCGCGGTCGCGCGTTCGAGCCGACGCTTGAGCACGCCCATGTTCGACATCCGCTTCAGGAACGGCAGGCTGACATTACGCTCGATGTTGAAGCCGCCGACAATGCCGCTGGTGGCGCGGTCCTTTGCGACGAGGAACACGCCGGCCGCGATCGCATCGCCGGCGGATCGCGGCGCGTAGGGCCTGCCATTCATCGCCATCGTACCCGACAGCGGCTTGCGCACACCGAACAGCGTTTCGGCAAAAGCGGTCTTGCCGACACCGACGAGGCCGGTGATGGCGACGACCTCGCCATCGCCAAGCGTCAGCGAGATCGGCCTGGCGCCCTGCGCGATGCGCAGGCCTTCAACGGTCAGGACCGGCTTGGCGGAACTTCTGGCAACGATCTGGTCGAGATGGATCTTGCGGCCGAGCATGGCATTGACCGCGCCTTCATAATCGAGCGGCTTGGTGTCAAAGGCACCTGAAACGATGCCGTCACGCATGGAGACGATGCGATCGGCAAGCCGCCTGATGTCGGACATGCGGTGCGAGATATAGAGGATCGCCACGCCCTGCTCGCGCAGCCTGTCGACCAGGGCGAACAACCGGTCGGCTTCGGCGCTGGAGAGCGAGGAAGTCGGCTCGTCGAGGATCAGCACCTTCGGCTGGTGCGCCAAGGCGCGTGCGATCGCCACCATCTGGCGATCGGCCAGCGACAGGTCGTTGACGCGGGCCTTGAGATCGATGGCCAACCCCATGCGGTCGGCGACGGCCTTGGCCTCGCGGCGCACCCGGGCCGGATTGAACAGGGTCGGCGCGCCCTTGCCGCTCAGCCTGTCGAGCGTCAGGTTGGTGGCGACATCGAGGTCGGCCACGACACCGTCATTGATGTTCTGATGCACGGTGACGACGCCGGAGCGGATCGCTTCGGCCGGCGTGTTCGGCGCGAACTCCTGCCCGGCAAGCGTCATGGTGCCGCCGCCACGCTCGTAGACGCCGCTGATGATCTTGACGAGGGTGGATTTACCAGCGCCGTTGGCGCCCATCAGCACGGTCACTTCGCCGGCATGCAGCTCGAGCGAGATGCCGCCAAGCACCTCGTTGCGGCCAAAGGATTTCCTCAGTCCCTCTACGCGGAACACGGCATTGCCGACCATGCGTTCCTCCCTGACCTCGACGCTATGGTCAATATCGGCAATTGTCAACACGATTGACAATTGCCAGACAGGTTCCTAGCTTGGCCCCGCCGCTAAGGCTCCCTTATGATCGGAGCGCACAGGCGGGAGGGAGACGAATGACTGGGAAATTGCCGTTCGAAGCATTGTCGGTGGAGACGCTTGCAACGCGCCTCGGCACGAACGAGGCGCTGTGCGCGAAGATCGGCAAGGACACGACACGATGGAAGGTCCGCGAAGTCGGCGACGGCAATCTGAACCTGGTGTTCATCGTCGAGGGTGCCGGCGGCGGCGCCATCGTCAAGCAGGCCCTGCCCTATGTCCGGCTGGTCGGCGACAGCTGGCCGCTACCGCTGAAGCGATCCTTCTTCGAGTATCACGCGCTGACCCGTCAGGAGGCGCGCGCGCCGGGCTCGGTGCCGGCGATCTATCATTTCGATGAAGGCCAGGCGCTGATCATCATGGAGTATCTGGCGCCACCACATACCATTCTCAGGCGCGCGCTGATCGACGGGCGCCAGTTGCCCAACATTGCCAGGGATATCGGCCTGTTCATGGCCCGTACGCTGTTCCGCGGGTCCGACCTGTCGATGGTGACCAGGGATCGCAAGGCCGATCTGGCGCTGTTCGCCGACAATGTCGACCTCTGCGACATCACCGAGAACCTGGTGTTCTCCGATCCCTATTTCGACGCGAAGTTGAACCGGCATACCTCGCCGCAACTCGACGGTCTGGTCGCGGACCTGCGTGCCGACCGCGACCTCAAGGTGGAGGCGCAACGGCTGAAGCACATCTTCGCCGCCAATGCCGAGACGCTGCTGCATGGCGACCTGCATTCCGGCTCGATCATGGTCACCGACACAGAGACCCGGATGATCGATCCGGAGTTCGCCTTCTACGGGCCGATGGCCTTCGATGTCGGCATGCTGCTCGCCAATTTCTGGATGTCCTTCTTCTCGCAGCGCGGACATGAGCAGAAAGGCAAGCGCGACGCCATGCGCACCTATCTGCTCGGGGTCACCGCACAGACATGGGCGGTGTTCCGCGCCGAGTTCTCGCATCTGTGGCGCACCGAGCGCACCGGAATGCTCTATCAGAGAAGCCTGTTCGAGGATCAGGGCGACATACTCGCCGCGGAGCAGGCGCTCGATCACGTTCTGCACCAGATCTGGACCGATCTTCTCGGCTTTGCCGGCATCGAGGTGCACAGGCGCATCCTCGGCCTTGCCCACAATGCCGATTTCGAGACCATTGCCGACGAGGATCTGCGCGCCTCCTGCGAGGCGAAGGCGCTCAAATTCGGCCGTCACATCGCCGTCAACCGGCGGCGGATACACAGCATCGACGAGGTCAACAATCTGGCCGCGCTGATCGAACAGGAGAGCAGCATTTGAACGTCGGCGAGCGCCACTATCGCACCATCTGGCTGAGCGACGACGGACGTTCGGTTGACATTATCGACCAGCGTTGGCTGCCGCATGATTTCCGCGTCGAGACGATCGGCACGGTTTCCGGCATCGCCACCGCCATCCGCGACATGTGGGTGCGTGGCGCGCCGCTGATCGGCGTCACCGCCGCCTACGGTGTTGCCCTGCAGATGGCCGACGACCCATCCGACGAAGCGCTCGATGCCGTTTGGGAAACGCTGCACGAGACGCGCCCGACGGCGATCAATTTGCGTTGGGCGCTCGATGAGATGCGGCGCTTCCTCAAGCCGCTGCCAAAAGAACAACGCGCCGAAGCCGCCTATCGGCGCGCCAGCGAGATCGCCGACGAGGATGTCGCGCTGAACCGCGCCATCGGCGAGAACGGTCTTGCCGTCATCAAGGCGATCGCGGCGCGCAAGCAGCCGGGTGAGACGGTCAACATCCTGACGCATTGCAATGCCGGCTGGCTGGCCACCGTCGATTACGGCACCGCCACCGCGCCGATATATCTGGCAACCGAAGCCGGCATTCCGGTCCACGTCTATGTTGACGAGACCCGACCGCGCAACCAGGGCGCCCAGCTGACCGCGTGGGAGATGGCAGGCCACGGCGTGCCGCACACGCTGATCGTCGACAATGCCGGCGGCCATCTGATGCAGCGAGGGGCGATCGACATGGTCATCGTCGGCACCGACCGGACCACCGCCGACGGCGATGTCTGCAACAAGATCGGCACCTATCTGAAGGCGCTCGCCGCCGCCGACAATGACGTGCCGTTCTATGTCGCGCTGCCCTCGCCGACCATCGACTGGACGGTGCATGATGGGCTCAAGGAAATCCCGATCGAGCAGCGCTCGGCCGACGAGGTCTCGCTGGTATGGGGCAAGACCGCCGGCGGCGAGATCGCCCAGGTGCGCATCTCGCCCGAAGCGACGCCCGCGGCCAATCCGGCCTTCGACGTGACCCCGGCGCGGCTGGTGACTGGCTTGATCACCGAACGCGGCATAGCCAAGGCATCGCGCGAGGGCCTGAAGGCGATGTTCCCCGAACGGGCATAGCCCATGCCGGCTAGTACAGCGGCTTGCTCATGTGGTTGGGCGTTGGCCATTGCGTGGTGACGCCGGGCTGCACCGGGCGCTCGAGATAGGTCGACAGCACCACATAGCTGCGGGTCGAGGTGACGCCGGGCGTTTCGTAGAGGCGAGCGAGCAGGCCTTCCAGCGCCCGCGTGTCTTCGGTGCGGACCTTCAGCAACATGCAGGTGTCGCCGGCGACGGTGTGGATCTCCTCGACTTCCGGATATTGCGAAACCGCCATCAACTCCGGGGTCTTGCCCCAGCCCCTGGTGTCGATATGCACGAAGGCCAGCAGCGGCTTCTTCACCGCCTTGGGGTCGATGATCGCGGCTGTGCCGCGAATGGCGCCGCTGCGCCGAAGACGCTTCACCCGCTCATGCGCGGCTGGCGGCGAAAGCCCGACCCGATCGCCGAGTTCCGCATAGCTGACGGTGGCATCGTCGACGAGAACGCCTAATATCTTTCTGTCAATTGCGTCGACATCGCGGGGCGCCGGCGTGTTCCGCGGAATGGTATCTGTTTCTTCATCCATATCGACAATCCTGATTGCCACAGAATTTAATACGGCCATTATGGCCATATGTCGAACAGCAATCAAGTAACAGCCCTGCCAACGGATGCCAGGCCGCCGATCCCGGCCCTCGCCTATCTGTTGACCGGATGCATCGCCGTGATCGGCTCGAATTCGCTGGTCCTGGGCCCGATAGCCCCGGCCGTGGCGTCGTCCTTCGCGAGCAGCGTCCCGACCGTGATGATCGCGGCGGCCGCCTTTGGGCTCGGGACCTCGGCAAGTGCCCTGTTCCTGGCCCGCTATATCGACCGGCTCGGCGCCCGCCGGATGCTGCAGGGGGCATTGCTGTTGCTGGCCATGGCCCTGGTTGCCAGCGCGGCCGCACCGATACTGACCGTGCTGGTCGCGGCCCAGCTGGTCGCAGGTATTGCCGCCGGCGTCGCCATGCCGGCGATCTATGCGAGTTCGGCGGCGATCGCGCCGCCCGGCCGCGAAAGCGGGACCATCGGCGTCGTGCTGACCGGATGGACGCTCAGCATGGTGGCCGGTGTTTCGCTCTCGGCCGTGCTTGCCGATCTCGTGCACTGGCGCGCCGTCTTCGCGGCCGTCGCGGTACTGGCAATGCTGGCGCTGACCAGTCTCACCATGACCTCGCTGAGCGACATCAGGAAGAGCGGCCCGGCCCCGACGCCGCTGGCGGCGCTCGGCATTCCCGGCATCGTGCCGCTTCTCATCGCTTGCGCCGCCTTCATGACCGCCTTCTACGGTGTCTATGGCTATCTCGGCGACCACCTGCACAGCGGACTTGGCAAACCGGTGAGCGCCAATGGATGGGCAGCCCTTGCCTATGGCATCGGCTTCGGCACGGCTGCTCTCCTCGACGGGGTGATCGATCGCCTGGGCGCACGCCGCGTCATGCCATTCGCCTATCTTCTAGTCGCCATCGTCTATGTCGCGATCGCCGCGAGCAGCCACAGTTTCGGCCTGACGCTCGCCATGGTGGCGGTTTGGGGGCTTGCCAATCATTTCGGACTGAATGTCCTGGTGATGAGCCTTTCGGCGCTCGATCCCTCACGGCGTGGCACGATCATGGGCCTGAACAGCTCGGTAACCTATCTGGCGGTCTTTGTCGGCACTACCGGTTTCGGGCCGCTCTATTCCAGCTTCGGCTTTGCGGTCTGCGCGATGGTTGCGGCACTGCTGATGCTGGTTGCCGCAGCGGCGGCAGCGTGGCGCACGCGACAGATCGCTTCTTTTACGTGATTGCTCCAGTCGACGGAACGTGATTGGCCACCGGCCTTTCGCCCGGTTGACAGTGACACCCCCGCCCCTCCATACAAAAGCCCGTTAATGTTCTCAGGGCGGGGTGAAAGTCCCCACCGGCGGTAAGGGTCTCAAACCCAAGCCCGCGAGCGCTTTCCAGTTTGGAAAGGTCAGCAGATCCGGTGTGAATCCGGAGCCGACGGTTAGAGTCCGGATGAAAGAGGACGAAACGGAAGACGGACCGCATCGGCGGGCCGGATTCCGTGTCGTGCGTCCTGATTCTGGTTCGAAACGGAAGGATGGACCCATGAATCAGCATTCCCACAAAGACTATGAAACAACCCGCATCGCCGTCATTCGAGCGCGCTGGCATGCCGATATCGTCGACCAGTGCGTAAGGGCTTTCGAAACGGAACTCGCCGAACTAGGAGGCGACCGCTTCGCCGTCGATGTCTTCGATGTGCCCGGCGCCTACGAAATCCCGCTGCACGCCAAGACCTTGGCTGAGACCGGCCACTATGCCGCGATCCTCGGCACGGCCTTCGTCGTCAATGGTGGCATCTACCGGCATGAGTTCGTCGCCGGCGCCGTCATCGACGGCATGATGAACGTGCAACTGTCGACCGGTGTGCCGGTGCTTTCTGCGGTGCTGACGCCGCACAATTTTCACGACAGCGCCGAGCATCACCGCTTCTTCTTCGAGCACTTCACGATCAAGGGCAAGGAAGCGGCCAACGCCTGCGTGCAGATTCTCGCCGCCCGGGAAAAGATCGCGGCATGAAATCTTCCCGGCCGGGTGGAAATCGCGATAACACCCGGTAGTATTTGCGAAAATACCGAGTTCGGGGAGGATGCCGGTGCAGACCAAGAAGATCATCAATGACGGCAACCGCGCCGTCGACGAGATGCTCGAAGGGATCCTCGCCGCGCATCCTCGCCACCTCATGAGCGCGGACGGCAGCCCGCGCTCGATCATCGCCCGCGACGGGCCGCGGCCCGGCAAGGTCGGGCTGGTCATCGGCGGCGGCTCCGGCCACGAACCGACCTTTCTAGGCTTTGTCGGCAAGGGACTGGCGGACGCGGCGGCCATCGGAAACGTCTTTGCCTCGCCGCCACCCGATCCGATCCTGGAATGCGCCAAGGCGGTGAGCGGTGGCGCCGGCGTGCTATTCATGTACGGCAACTATGCCGGCGATGTGATGAATTTCGACATGGCGGCCGAGATGGCCGCGATGGACGACATCGAGGTGCGCACGGTGCTGACCACCGATGACGTCGCCTCGGCGCCGCGCGACCAGCGGCAGAAGCGCCGCGGCGTCGCCGGCAATTTCTTTATCTTCAAGGCGGCCGGCGCCGCCTGCGACCTCATGCTCTCCCTGGACGAGGTCGAGCGCATCGCGCGCAAGGCCAACGACCACACCTTCACCATGGGCGTGGCACTGTCACCCTGCTCGCTGCCGCAGACAAGGCGGCCGAATTTCGAGATCGGCGCCGACGAAATGGAGATCGGCATGGGCATCCATGGCGAACCCGGCATCGCTCGCGGCAAGCTTGGGAGCGCCGACGAAATCACCGACGAGATGCTGGACAGGATTTTCGCCGAGATGGCGCCGAAGCGCGGCGACAAGGTCGCGGTGCTGGTCAACTCGCTCGGCTCGACGCCGCTGATGGAACTCTACATCATGAACCGCCGGGTCAAGCAGCGGCTCGACGACATCGGCGTTTCGATCCACGCGACCTGGGTCGGCAACTACTGCACCTCGCTGGAAATGGCCGGCGCCTCGGTGACGCTTTTTCATCTCGACGAGGAGCTGCAGATCATGCTCGACCACCCCTGCGACTGCGCCATGTTCCGTGCCGGCTGACGAAGGAGCGTTCCCGTGACCATCGATGCCGCCGACTTGAAAAGAATGTTCGATACGATCGCGGTGGCGATCGAGGCCGACAGGGACAGGCTCTGCCAGCTTGACGGGGTCATCGGCGACGCCGACCACGGCATTGCCATGGCGCTCGGCTTCAACGCCGTGCGCGATGCGCTGGCGCCACTCGACCTTGCCTCGATCGAGCCGACGGCGCTGCTCAACACGGCGGCGAAATCGTTCCTGAATGCCGTCGGCGCTTCCTCGGGTCCGCTTTATGCAACGGCCTTCATGCGCGCCGCCGCCGCAGCCAAGGGCAAGGCGACGCTGGCGGAGGCGGACTTCATCACCCTGTTCCAGGCAATGGCGCAAGGCATCAAGGATCGCGGCAAGGCGGAACCTGGCGAGAAGACGATGGTCGATGCCTGGCAGCCGGCGGCCGAAGCAGCGGCCGCGGCCAATCTTGCCGGCAAGAACTTGGCTCAGAGCCTCGAAGCGGCCCTTGCCGCCGCCGGGCGCGGCGCGGAAGCAACCAAGGACATGATCGCCGCCAAGGGCCGCTCCTCGCGGCTCGGCGAGCGATCACTCGGGCACGTCGACCCGGGGGCGGCGTCGGCCGTCACCGTGATCGGCGCGATACGCGACAGTGTCGGCCCTATAGCTTCAGATCGAAGCTGACCTTGACGGCATGTCCCTGGGCGCCCTTGGCGATCTGGCCGGAATAGGATGCGCCGAGTTTGGCATTGGACGACAGGAGAACGTCGAACCCGGCTTCGACGGCCAGGGCATCCCTGGCGATCGGCACGCCCGAAATGGTGAAGGATGCTCCGGTGTTGAAGGCCAGATCGGAGGTCGGGCCGACGTTGCCGTAGGCGTGCTGCCAGCCCAGCATGCCGTGCAGGGCGGCCCCGGTCACCCCCGTGTCGAACTGGGTCGAAGCGCGAACGCCAAATGTCGAGAAGGTGTTTTCGGTCGTCGCCTTCTGTGCCGTCAGCGCCGAAGTCGCGCCGCCGGTTTCGGCGAAACCATCGGTGTTCAGATGGACATAGGCGAGGTTGGCGAAGGGTTCGAAGGCATTGTGGCCGATGTCGAACCGGTAGGCCAGTTCGCTGAAAGCTTGCGCCGTCGTGGCATTGTAGTCGGCGGAGACCTGTTCGCTGAAGGCAGGAAAGACCACGCTGCGCCTGGTCTCGATGTCATGCCAGCCATAGATCGCGCCGGCGCGGAAACCGAACTGTCCCAGTTGCGTGCCGGCATAGACGCCGAGATTGTAGTTGTCGCTCGAACCGGATGAAGCCCGGTCGGTGACATCGAACCTCGAATGGCTGTAACCGCCGAGCACGCCAAGCCGCCAGCTTCCAACCGGTGCGTCGGCGCCACCGATGAACCCTGTCGTGTTGCGGCCGAAGGCCGCGGCATCGCCGGAACCGTTCGTATCGCCCGTCATTGCCAGCGCCTGGCTCCAGATCACGATGCCATCGGCATTGGCGGGCGCGGCATGCACGCCGCCGGCATCGATGCTGGCGGTTGTCAGGACCGGTGCGGAGACCGCATCGAAGGCGGAGCGAATTCGGCTGCTGGCGGCATCCCGCGCGAAGCGGCTGTCCTCCACCAGAGCGCCGCTGATGTCGGTGTGGATCTCGCCGGAAAGCGCGTTTCCATAGGGACGCAGATAGCGATAGAAACCGACCGCCTCCACGGTGGGGTCACTCTCCAGCGCTTCCCGATTGAGGATGTACATCGACCAACCGTCCTTCGTCTGGTTGAAGGAAAGCCCTTCGACTTCCTGTTCGCGGCCGATGTTCAGACTGCCCAGATTCTCGACTTCGCCGGTCTTGAGGTTCGCCCGGTAGATGATCTTCTGGTCATTGTCGGTCGAAAAATACATCCAGCCGTCCAGAAGCTTGCCGCCCTGTGCCTGGTCGATGGTGTGCGTCAGCGGGATGTATTCCTTGAAGCTCCAATCCGACAGATTGTAGACCGCTATCTCCGTCGCGTTCTCATAGGCCATGCCGTAGCCGAGGCCGTTCTTGGCATCGACGGCCACCCAGCTGGCAATATCATGGATGCCATGGGGCGGATTGAGCGAAAATGCCTGACCGGTGAAGCTCAGGTCACTCGCGCGATACACCGCGAAAACCGGGTTTTCGTATTTGCCCCCGGTGACTGGGTCGCGCTGGCTCGAGTCCAGCGAAATATAGAGAAGCCCGTCGGCATAATCGATGTCGCCGATGTGGTTCAGCCCGATATCGGAATATTGGGACGGAAGCTTGAGGACATCGGGAATGGCGGGCGAGACAGTCAGGGACGGGTTATAGTTCCTGTCAGTGCGCTCGAGAATATTGGTGCCGGAGAAATACCAGTTCGTGCCGTCCGTCGTCACGCCCTGTTGCTTCGCGGATATCGCGTCGCCGGTGAAGGTCGTCTTCTCGACCATGATCCAGGGTTCGACGGCAAACGCCGGCACCGATGTCATGGCGAGCGCGCTGGACAGAACGATGCAGGAGGCTATGGTTTTCGGAAGACAGGCCGTCCCCTTGAGGGCGGCTTTGCTGGCGTGATCGATCATCTTGGAAGACATTTCTGACGCGTTCCTGTTGGTGTTTGTAATCGACGGCTCGACGCGCACGACATCGACCAACGACGCTGGCAACCGCCGGCGATGGCAAGACACGAGGTTTTGTGGCTCTTCGGGTGCTATCTGCGCTGTGGTTCGTCGATCGCTCTGGTGGAGAGTTCAACGATGTGCTCACTAGGGCGGGGACGTGACAATCATATGAATAATGGGAATAGTATGAAGAATTCAGCCCCTCTCTCTCGGGCGTCCCGGATGACGTCGCGCATGGCCGGCTCGTCGCATTCCGGTCTTCACGGCAGACTGCTCAATGAGATCGGCCTCAGCATCGTGCGTGGCGAACTGATTCCCGGCGACCAGTTGCCGAATGGCGACGATTGGAGCGCCTCTTATGGCGCGAGCCGCACGGGCCTGCGTGAAGTCGTCAAGGTTCTGGCTGGCAAGGGCATGGTGGAAATGCGCCCCCGGACCGGGACCAGGGTGCGCCCGCGCAAGTATTGGAACTTCCTCGATCCCGATGTGCTCTTGTGGCGCTTCGGCTCGAGAACGACAGCAGAGGAGGCACGTTCCCTGTTCGAGCTGCGCCGCGCGATCGAACCGACAGCCGGGGCCTTGGCGGCGCAGCGCGCCAGCCCGGAGCAGATCGCCGATTTGCGGGCAATCCTCGAAGAGATGGAACAGGCCGGTGATGACGGCGAACGTTTCGCTGTGCCGGATCTGGCTTTCCACCAGGCGATCCTGCACATGTCGGGCAACGAGTTGATCGGTTCGCTCGCCGCTTTGATCGAGACCGCGCTGGTGATCAGCTTCCGGCTTTCGGACGACAACCCAGCCGGTCAGCGCCATTCGCTCAGCCTGCATCGGCAGATTGTCGAGAATATCGAAAAGCGCGACTCGGTAGCCACCAGCAAGGTGCTGATCGACCTGCTGGACGGAGCGGAAGAGGATGTGCGGCGTTCCCTCGCCGCCAGGCTCGGCAGACAGAAGTAGGCCGGCATCGCAGCATGCACGGCGCGGAACAAGCCCGCCCGGCTATGCCACGGGCCCGCGGCTCATGCAGGCTTCACCGCGTCGAGCCTGTTGATCGCCTCGACATTGCCCGCCGATGGCCCCTTTTCGTCGAACTCGGAGGCAAGCCACGTGTCGACGATCGCCTTGGCCAATTCCGGGCCGATGACGCGGGCGCCCATGGTGATGATCTGGGCGTTGTTGGATTTCACGGCGCGCTCGGCCGAATAAGTATCGTGGGTGAGCGCGGCGCGGATCCCCGGCACCTTGTTGGCAGAGATCGATACGCCGATGCCGGTGCCGCAGAACAGGATGCCGCGATCGTTCTCGCCGTCGATGATGGTCTGGGCGAGTTTTTGCGAGAGGTCGGCATAGTAGCCGGCCTGGCTGAGATCACTGACCGTCAGGCCGGATTTGGTGGCAAGGTGTGCGGCGATGACATCGAGCAGCGGCTTGCCGGCGCTGTCGGCTCCGATGGCTATTCTCATGGTTTCCCTTTCGTGTTTGGATGATTTCAGATCGCCGCCGAAGCGCGGCCGAGGATGTCGATGTAGCCATCCGCCTGCCAGGCGGAGCGGCCGATGAAGAGCCCATCGATATTGGGCTGACCGATCAGCTCGGCGGCATTGCCGGGATTGACGGAGCCGCCATAGAGCACGGGCGGCACGGACGGCAGCAGGCCGCCGGCGACCTTCTTGATCAACCTCTGCTGCTTGTCGGCATAGTCGGAGCCGGCCGGAATGCCCCTGTCGCCGATCGCCCAGACAGGCTCATAGGCGAACAGGATTTTCGCGCCCTTCGCCTCGCCCTCGAGGAATTGCAGAGCGCCCTCGACCTGGGCGCTCAACACGGCATCGGCCTTGCCGCCTTCACGCTCGGCCAGCGTCTCGCCGACGCAGATCAGCGGTATCAATCCGTGCTTCACGGCGGCCGCCGTCTTCAGGCCGACAGCATGATCGGTCTCGCCGAAATGCTCGCGCCGTTCGCTGTGGCCGAGCTCGACCAGATCGAGTCCGCAATCCCTCAGCATCAGCGGCGAGATCTCGCCGGTCCAGGCCCCGGCATCGGCCCAATGCATGTTCTGAGCGCCGACCTTGACGCGCGTCGCCGACAGCGCTTGCTTGACCTCGCGCACCGCCGTGAAAGGCGGGATGACGAAAGGCTGGATGCGGTCATCGAAGCCTGGGATGAAACCGGCCACGCGCTCAGCGAAAGCCATCGCCTCGGCGAGCGTCTTGTTCATCTTCCAGCTTGTGCCGACCCAGTAAACCACGCGTACTGCTCCTTGCTTTTGTCCAGCGATCAGCTGCCGCCTTCGGGATCATGATCCCTTGTCGATCACCGTCAGCGACACGCCGGCGGCATCCAGCGCGGCACGCATCGCCGGCTCGGGCGCGCGGCCGGTGAAGACCGCGTCGAACGCGCTGAGATCGGTGAGGAAGTGCAGCGCCGTGCGGCCGAACTTGCCGTGATCGACCAGCAGATATTTGCGGGTCGCCGCCGCCATCATCAGCCGCTTGGCCTGCACCACTTCCTGGTCCTGGTGGAAGGCGGAAGCGCCGTGAATGGCGGAGGAGGACAGGAAGGCGACGTCGGCACGCAGCGATTTGAGCGACGCCTCGGCCAGCAGGCCGAAGAAGCCGTGGAACTTCTTGCTGTACTGGCCGCCGAGCGCGATGAGGCTGATGCCGCCCGCGCCTGCCAGATCCTGGATGACGGCCAGATTGTTGGTGATCACGGTCAGCGGCCGCAGATCGGCGAGATGCCGCGCAATGCCGCCAGCCGTCGAGCCATCGTCGATGATCACGGTCTGGCCGGGCTCGATCATGCCCACGGCGGCAGCCGCAAGGCGCTGCTTTTCCTCGGTCGCCTGCTTCTGGCGGTAGCGAAAATCGCTTTCGAACAAACCGCTCGGCTGGATCGAGGCGCCGCCGCGCACCTTGCGCAAGAAGCCGCTTTCCTCAAGCTCGTCGAGGTCGCGGTGCACGGTCATCTTGGAGACGCCAAAGAGCAAAGCCAAGTCGTCGACGCCGGCCTGACCGGCGTCCATCAGAAACTCCATGATCCCTTGACGCCTGATATCGCTCTTCATTGCCGCTGACCGCCAACGCCGAAGCGTGGCTCCCTGATCGAACTCAAATGATAACACCTATCGTCGCAAAAGTGACAGACATTTTGTGATAATGGGACAACTTCTTGGGATATTTCGCTTGCCCTGATCGCGGCGCTGTAACAAGAATTGCGGCCGGGACGGTCCGTCACGGTTGCGGTTGCGCCGAAATCCGGCCAGAAGCATCGGGGGCTGGACGATGCGCGGACAGTCCGCAACCACAGGTTCGAAACCAGATACGGGAGACTATTCGTTGGCTCGCATCACACTGAGACAATTGCTCGATCACGCCGCCGAATACGGCTATGGCGTGCCGGCCTTCAACATGAACAACATGGAACAGGGCCTCGCCATCATGGAGGCGGCGGAAGAGACCAAATCGCCTGTCATCCTGCAGGCAAGCCGCGGTGCGCGCGCCTATGCCAATGACGTGGTGCTGGCCAAGCTGATCGACGCGCTGGTCGAGATCCACCCCGACATCCCGGTCTGCATGCATCTCGACCATGGCAATAACGAAGCCACCTGCGTCACCGCGATCCAGTACGGCTTCACCTCGGTGATGATGGACGGCTCACTCAAGGAGGACGGCAAGTCGCCGGCCGACTACGCCTATAATTCGGGCATCACCAAGCGCGTCGTCGACATGGCGCATTGGGGCGGCGTCTCTGTCGAAGGCGAGATCGGCGTGCTGGGCTCACTGGAGAGCGGCGGCGGCGAGCAGGAGGACGGCCACGGCGTCGAAGGCGCGATCAGCCACGACCAGCTTTTGACCGATCCCGAGCAGGCTGTACAGTTCGTCAAGGACACTCATGTCGATGCGCTGGCGGTGGCCATGGGCACCAGCCACGGCGCCTACAAATTCTCGCGCAAGCCGGATGGCGCGGTGCTGGCGATGAACGTCATCGAGGAGATCCACCGCCGCCTGCCCAACATGCATCTGGTCATGCACGGCTCGTCCTCCGTGCCGGAGGAGTTGCAGGAGATCATCAACAAATATGGCGGCCAGATGAAGCCGACCTGGGGCGTGCCGGTGGAAGAAATCCAGCGCGGCATCAAGCACGGCGTGCGCAAGATCAACATCGACACCGACAACCGGATGGCGCTGACCGGCGCGATCCGCAAGGTGCTGACGGAAAACCCGAGCGAGTTCGACCCGCGCAAATATCTGACGCCGGCGATGGCGGCGATGCGCAAGCTCTGCAAGGAGCGCTTCGAGCAGTTCGGCACCGCCGGCAACGCGCCGAAGATCAAGCCGCTGCCGGTCTCGGAGATGGCCAAGCGCTACAAATCGGGCAGCCTCGACCCGAAATTCGGCTGAGTCCCACCGACCGAAAACCTGGCTTCATCTTCGGGCAGGAGCCACACAGGCTCCTGCCCGATCTCTATTCGGCCCTTGGCAAAAGGCTGGGCCTGCCTGTCTCGATGAACGGCGCCCAATAGTCGACGGACTCGCGGATCATGGCCACCACCTGGTGGTCGACCGGCTCACGCTCACGGAACGACAGTTCGAGGCAGATCTCGTTGTTGGTGCCGCCGCCACGCCGCACCGTCTCCAGCAGCTTTTCCGGCGTGATGCGGCCGTCTCTGTTGTAGGCTGATGTGAAGGGCCAATGGCCGCCCTTGTTCATCGACGACTGCTTGATGTGGATGATCGGCGACTTCCTGGGAAAGGCCCCGGCCCAGGCATAGGGGTCGATGTCGGCCGGATTGCTTGATGTGACGTCGCCGTGGTCGATGTCGACCATCATCTCGAGCGGAATGGCCATGCCCGCGGCGTCGATCGCGTCTTGCAACAGCCGGCAGTTCTCGATGGTGTGCCCGAACTCCCGCCCGACCGACATCGGCTCCCAGAACAGGTAGCTCAGGCCGGCCGCGCGGGCATGCTGGGCGACCTCGCGCCAGCAGTCCAGCGCGATGTCGAACAGCTGGGCGCGGCGTTCGGGATCGTCAAAGTCGCGATGGGTGAAGATGGCGAATTGCGTGCCCATGCCGCTGGCGCCAAGCTCGGCCGAGATGTCGGCGAAGGTCTTGAACCAGTCGACATAGTAGCGGCGCACATCCGCGTCGGGGTGGCCGAAATGATTGAGCCGGCCGTAAGGGCCGGTCATGCCGGAGGTGACACGCACGCCGGTGCGGGAGAGTGCGCCGCGAAACAGGCGGACGAATTTGACGATCGTCGCCGCGGGCCAACCCGGATTGACGAATTCATGCGTGAGTTGCACGTCCCGGATGCCAATGTCGTAGGCGATGGTGTCGATCAGGTCAGCCGGATCGGCAAAACGGTTCACCAGCGGATTGGTGTTGAGGGAGAGCGTGAAGGCCAAGGCGCGCTCCCTCTTTCAGCGTTGGCTGGTGGCGAACAGTGCCGTCATTGCAACGTCGCCCCCTCGCGGTTGAGTTGCTGGCGGTATTTTTCGGCGTCCCAGTTCAACAGTTCGGCATTCTCCTTAGGACTGAGATAATTGACGCGCGCCGCGCCATCGACGCGGGCGACGACGTCGGCCAGACAACGCGCCATCGCCTCGGCGCCGGCATTGGCGTCCCGGCGCATCAGCACGCCCTTGCCGGGAAACAGGAGGGACGTCGGCGCGGCTGCGGTGCGGGCGACGATCGCCGCCGCGTTCTCTCCGGGACCGGCGATCACCGAGCCGACGCCAAGGAAGATGACATGATCCGGGTAGAGGCTGCCGGAAGCCGCGATGCGGCAACTGGCGAGGTCGGTCGCGACGTCATGCGCGGCGGCCGACGCCGGCAGCCGGTAGTCGCTGCCGGCGGCGAGCCTCAGCAAAGCGTCGAGATCGGGGGCTGGGGCCGGCCGCGGCGGCCTCGCGAGCAGCCCGGTCACCCGTTGTAGAAGCAAGGCCGCTTCGGCGACCGTGTCGGCGGCGACCACCAGCCCATGATTGCCAAGCACGAGCACGTTGGTCGCAGGCTTCAGCCGCTCGGCGATCCCTTGCGCCAGCGGCAAGCCGGGCCTGCGATAGGGCACGAAGGCCCAATCGAGGCCGCGCAGGCGTTCCTCCAGCAGGGCTTCGGCATTGGCCTGCACGGCGATCGAGATCGTCTCGACGCAATGGACGTGGACGACGATCTTCTGCGGCAGCAGAGCATGTACCGTCGTCTCGATGGAGGGCCGCAGCTGGCGAGGATTGAGGTCCGCCAGCGTGAACTGACCGGCAGTCTCGGCCGCCGGGCTGCGCTGCGCCACGGCGTCCAGCAGCGGCGCCAGCGCGACCGGCACCATGATCTCATCGTCGCGCGCGTTCTTCAGCCAGGTGCCCGAGGCTTTGATCCACAGCACGCCGGCCTGCTTGATGGAGGTGTTGCCGCCGGCGCCCTGGACCAGCAGCGGATCGGCGCCGATACTGGCCGACAAGGAGCGCAGCATGCGGAATTCACTGGTTCCAGTATTGACGAGCCCCCCCATCAGCCTGCCTTCGCCAGCCGGTTCGCGCACCAGTGCTCGAAAGCCGTCCTCTCCTCGGCGGACAGATGCAGGCCATGCTTGGTGCGCCGCTGCAGGATATCGGCCGACGTCAAAGCCCACTCCCGGTCGAAGAGATAATTGGCCTCGCGCTCAAAGAAGTCCTTGCCGAAGCAGCGTCCGAGTTCATCTATCGAACGGGCCGCGCCAACCAAAGCTCGTGTCCTGGTGCCGTAGAGCCGACCATAATGCTTGAGCAGCGATGCCGGTATCCAAGGATACTCGTGTCCGAGGTCGCCAAGAAACTGTTCGAAATCGGCATTGGCGATGTCACCGCCGGGCAGATGCGCCTTCGCGGTCCACGGCTTGCCCATTTTGGGGAAGAACGGGGCGATCCTGTCCAGCGCATGCTCGGCCAGTTTGCGGAAGGTGGTGATCTTGCCGCCGAAGACAGAGAGCAGCGGCGCCTGCCCGTCCGGTGCGTCGAGCTCGAAAATGTAATCGCGGGTGACGGCGCTGGGGTTGTCGGCATTGTCGTCGTAGAGCGGCCTGACGCCGGAGAACGAATAGACGACATCGCCGCGCGCAAGTCCGCGCTTGAAATAGCGGTTGACCACCCTGATCAGGTAGTCGATCTCGCTCCCGTCCGCCGCCACATCCTCAGGCCGTCCATCATAGGGAATGTCGGTGGTGCCGATCAGGGCGAGATCGTTCTGATAGGGGTTGATGAAGATCACACGCTTGTCGCTGTTCTGGATGAGATAGGCCTGACGCCCCTCCCAGAATTTCGGCACGACGATGTGGCTGCCCTTGACCAGGCGGACATTGCGCCTGGAGTTCTGGCCGGCAACGCGGTTGACGATGTCGTTGACCCAGGGGCCGGCGGCATTGATCAGCGCGCGGGCCCGAACCATCGTCCTGATGCCCGTCCTGCCGTCCTGCATCTCGACAACCCACAGGCCGTTCTCCCGGCGGGCGGCGGTGCAGGCGGTGCGGGTGAAAACCCTGGCGCCGCGCTCGGCGGCGTCGAGCGCGTTGATGACGACGAGGCGGGCGTCGTCGACCCAGCAATCGGAATATTCGAAGCCGCGCCGGAAGGCGTCCTTGATCGGCGCGCCCTCGGGCGCGGTGCGCAGGTTGAGCGTGCGCGTCGCCGGCAGCCGCTTGCGGCCGCCGAGATGGTCGTAGAGGAACAGGCCGAGCCGCACCAGCCAGGCTGGCCGGTCGTCCGGGCTATGCGGCAGCACGAAGCGCATCGGCCAGATGATGTGCGGTGCCGATTCCAGGAGCACCTCGCGCTCGATCAGCGCTTCGCGCACCAGGCGGAATTCGTAATATTCGAGATAGCGCAGGCCGCCATGGACGAGCTTGCCCGAGCGGGAGCTGGTGCCTTCGGCGAGATCGTCCTTCTCGCACAGGATGACGGAAAGGCCGCGGCCGGCGGCATCGCGCGCAATGCCGGCGCCGTTGACGCCGCCGCCGATGACGAAGAGGTCGACGATTTCAGCGCCACCGCTCATGTCGCCATGGCCTCGATGCCGATTTGATGCGTCATGGCCATTGCCTCAGCATGGATTGACCGGAGGCAGGCCGGCGAGGTAGCGGCGCACCTCTTCGGCGGCCTGTTCGGCGGCATAGGTGACGGTGCGCACCGAAGCGCCGGCAATGTGCGGCGTCAGCGTTACATTGGGGAGCTGCAGCAACGGCCAGTCGGCAGGCACCGGCTCGACCGCGAACGTCTCCAGCATGGCGCTGGCGATCTGGCCTGAAACAAGCGCCTCGTAGAGGGCGTCATAGTCGACCAGCGGCCCACGCGCGGTGTTGATGAAGATCACTCCCGGCTTCATCCGCGCGATAGTGTCCGTGCCGATCATGCCGCGCGTCTCCTCGGTCACCCGGGGATGTAGCGTGACGACATCGGAGCGGGACAGCAGATCGTCCAGCGCGACGAGTTCGACGCCGGCATTGCGGTCGTCGACACTCAATTGAACATAAGGGTCGCAAACGAGGACACGGCAACCGAAGGCGCGCAAAAGGCGGACGACCTTGGTGCCGATATTGCCGTAGCCGATGACACCGACGGTCATTTCGTTGAGTTCGCGACCGGTGCGGTCAGCGCGGTAGAGATCGCCGCGCCATTCGCCCTTGCGCAAGGCCTCGTGGCCGACCCGGATCAGCCGCGTCTCGGCCAGGATGGCGCCGATGGTGAACTCGGCCACCGCGGTCGCGTTGCGGCCAGGCACATTGACCACGGTGATGCCGTGCGCCTTGGCCGCGGCCATGTCGATGTTGATCGGGCCACCGCGCGAAACCGCGACCAGCTTGAGACCCGGCAGGCGCCGCATCATGCCGTCCGACAGGGGCGCCAACTGGGTGACAAGGATTTCGGCATCGCCGATGAAATCGACGACCTCGTCGGGGTGGCCGAAATACTCCTTGATCTTGTCGAGGCCGAGCGCCGGATCGCCGAACTCCATCGGCTCGTCGGGCCAGGCCGTCTGCAATGTCCTGATATCGAGGTCGCCGCTCGCGACCTTCTCGATTTTGGCGCGAAAAACCTCCGGAAGCATGAAGTTGTCGCCGATGATCGCTATTCTCTTACGCATACTCGATTTCTCAACTTGCCTGCACTGAAGCCATCGCGCGCCAGACCGGCCGCAATGCCTGGTGCGCCAACATGTAGGATGGGGTCATCTTGTCGTAGATCGCGGCGAGGCTGCGATCGCTTGGCTCGGCCTCGCCAAGCAGCGGCGTCACCCATTCGCCGACGCATTCGTCCATGGACGGGTAGAGACCGACACGTACAGCGGCGATCATCGCCGCGCCAGCCGCTCCTGCCTCCTCGCGCGCGCTGGTGCGGATGTCGGCCCCGACCGCCGCACCCAGGATCTTGCGCAGTGCCGGGCTCCTGGCCGCGCCGCCTGTCAGGCGGACTTCGCGCGGCAACGGCCCCATGGCGGCGTAGCAGTCACGCGCCGCGAAGGCCAAGCCCTCGAAGACGGCGCGGACGAGGTCGGCATAGCCGTGCCGTGAGGAGATGCCGACGAAGCCCGCCCGCGCATTGGCATCGACGAACGGCCCCCGCTCCCCCGCCTCCGACACATAAGGCTGATAGAGCAGCGAGGCGGGCTGCGAGGCCGCTATCCAGGCATCGACCAGCGCGATCATCTCGCCATTGCTTCGCGAAATGCCTTGGGAGGCGAGGATGCCGGAGGCAAGGCCAAGCACCCAGTCGATGTTGAGCGTCGCCGCCATGTTCGACTGCATCTGCGCGAACACGCCGGGCGCCGGCATCGCCATGGTGTAGCCCGTCGCCGCGTCGTTCAGCTGTACATCGTCGGGTGTCTCGGCCAACCGCATATGCATGCCGGTCGAGCCGATGATCGAGCAGCCGGGCTTGCGCTCGCGGTCGAGCAGGCCGGCACCAAGCGCGGTGCAGACGACGTCGACATAGCCGAGCACCACCGGCGTACCGGCCAGCATGCCGGTGGCGCCGGCCGCCGCCTGCGACAGCCCGGTGCCGTGCCTGGTGCCGTCGACGATCGGCGGCAGCAGATGCCTGAGATCGGCGACGCCGAGCACGTCGAGCACATCGTCGCAATAGTCGCGAGTATGGAAATCGCCGAAGGTGAAGGTTCCCTCGGAGGGATCGGTGGCGCGTTCGCCGGTCAGCTTGAAATAGAGCCAGTCCTTGCAGTGGAAGGCGGTCGCCGCCTTGCCGAGCATTTCGGGCATGGTGCGCTTCATGAAGACGAACTGCGAACCTTGCTGGCAGGCGGCAAGCCCGCTGCCGGTCTTTTCGAAGCGAAGCCGGTCCTCGGGACGCGCACGGATCTCCTCGACGATGGCCGCGGCGCGCGCGTCGAGCCAGAGCCAGCCCTTGGCCACCGGCTCGCCCTTGGCATCGATCAGCCAGGTGCCATCGCCTTGCCCTGTCACCGCGATCGCCACCGTCCGGCTGGCGAGATCGGGCACCTTGTCGGCGAGCTGGCGCAATGTCGTGGCGGCATCGCTCCATGTGCGCGCCAAATCCTGTTCGGCGCCGCCGCCCGGCAGCGTTTCATAGTGGTTGGGCAGTGCCGCGGCTGCAATCTGCCTGCCCGCCGTGTCGAAAGCGATGGATTTGATGACGGAGGTGCCGGCATCGATGCCGATCAGTATGTCGCGCATCACGCAAGCTCCATGCCGTGCGAAATCGCTTTGCCACTGGCCTGGTCGAAGACATGCAGGTTCTTCGGATCGATGCTGACATTGATCGGCGCGCCAAGATCCAGGCGGGTGCGATCATGCTCGACCAGCACCAGCGAGCCGCCGGCGAAGTCGGCGGCTATGTGCGTCTGGTCGCCGAGCCATTGGTTGGCCGAAACCCTGGCGGGAACACCTTCCTTCGAGCGCCGGACCGCATAAGGCCTGATGCCGATGACAACCCGCTCGCGGCTGAGCAGTTGATCGCGAACCGGCGCGCTGAAGGCGTCCTTGTCGTAGTCGAGCGAAAGGCCGTCGGGCAGCCTGAGATTGATGCGACCGGCGGCTGTCGCGACATAGGCCTCGAAGACGTTCATCGGCGGCTCGCCGACGAACGTGCCGGTGAACAGGTTGGCCGGGCGCTCCTTGATCCTGTCCGGCGTGTCGAACTGCTGCAGCACGCCACCCTCCATCACCGCGATGCGATCGGCCAGCGCGTTGGCCTCGGTCTGGTCGTGGGTGACCAGGATCGCGGTCAGGCCGCGCTCCTTGATGAAGTGCTTGATGCGGCCGCGCAGCACGGCGCGCAGCTGCGGTTCGAGCTGTCCCATCGGCTCGTCCAGCAGATGCAGATCGGCCTCGCGGATCAGCGCCCGGCCGAGGCTGGCGCGCTGCTGCTGACCGCCGGAGATCGAGCTTGGATAGCGCTCCAGTATGTCCTCGATCTCGAGCAATTTGGCGATGCTGGCGACCTTGGCGTCGACCTCGCTCTTCGGCAGCCTTGCCGCCTTGAGCGCGAAGGCCATGTTTTCGCGCACGGTCAGCGGCGGGTAGAGCGAATAGCCTTCGAAAGCCATCGCCACATTGCGCTTGACCGGCGGCAAGGTGTGCACCTGTCGGCCGCCAACAGCGATCGCGCCGCGCGAGACCTCTTCGAAGCCGGCGATCATGCGCAGCGTGGACGTCTTGCCGCAGCCGGACGAACCGAGCAGCGCCACGATCTCGCCCTTGGCGATTTCCATGGTCAGGTTCTTGACCGCGTGGACGCCCCGGTCGATCGGGCCATAGAACTTGTCGACGCCCGAAATGGCGAGTGCGCTCTGGCTCATGCCGCTTCTCCATTGCGCAAAGCGACAACGTTCTTCGAGCCGATACGCTCGCCGCTGGCGTGATCGAACAGCAAGGCGCTCTTGCCGTCGACGGCGATATGAGCCTTGCCTTCGCTGCGGCCGGGCGTTCCGGCCGGGCGTGAAACCAGGATCTCGCGGCCGCGCACGGTGCGCACCAGCGTGACGATCTTTTCGTTGAGCGGCGTCTCGGCCTCGACCGTCACGGGGATGGCGCCCGGGATGCCTTCCTCGACGAAGCTCAGCGCTTCGGGCCGCAGGCCGATCACGCAGTCGCGGCCGACCGCCGTCTCATAGGCGCCGGCCAGATGGACCTGGACATTGGACAGGCCGACATAAATCCCCCTGGTATCCCGCGCGGGCTTGACGTCGAGCAGGTTGATGGTGGGGTCGCCGAACAGCCGAGCGATCTCGATATTGGCCGGCTCTCGATAGATCTGCTCAGGCGTGCCGAGTTGCCTGATGACGCCTTGGGACATGACGGCGATACGGTCACCAAGCGCCATGGCTTCCTTGTAGTCCTGGGTGACGTAGACGACGGTGGCGCCGCGATCGGCAAGCAGGCGCGGCAGTTCCAGCCGCATCTCGAAGCGCAGCTTGGCGTCGACATTGCGCAAGGGATCGTCGAGCAGGAGAAGCGGCGGCGAGCCGACAAGCGCGCGGGCAAGTGCCGTACGCTGCTTCTGGCCGTTGGAGAGCGCGCGCGGCTTGTGGGAGAGCACATGGCCGATCTTCAACAGCTTGGCGACGCTTTCGACGCCGGCCTTGATCGCGCTTGGTGACGACCGCTTGGCTTCCAAGGGCGTCGCGATGTTGTCGAATGCGCTCATATGCGGAAACAGCGCGAAATTCTGGAAAGCCATGCCGACGCCACGGAATTCCGCATCCACATCTGTCATGTCGTCGCCGCCGATGAAGATCTTGCCTTCATCGGGATCGATGACCCCGGCGACCAGCCGCAGCAGCACCGTCTTGCCGGCGCCAGAGGGTCCGAACAGCACAAGGGTTTCGCCATCGGCGACGGTCAACGACAGATTGTCGAGGACGGTCTGGCTCTTGTAGCGCTTGACGATGTTTCTGAGTTCGAGGCTGGCCATGTCTATCCTTTCACCGCGCCGAGCGAGAGGCCTTCGACCAGATAGCGCTGCGCATAGAGGGCGAGCGCCAGTGTCGGCGTGATCGAGAGCACGATGGCCGCCGAGATCTGGCCGTACTGGATGCCCGAGGAGGTGATGAAGGCGAGCGCGCCGACCGTCACGGGCTGCTTGTCGGCCGACGCCAACACCAACGCGAAGACGAAATTGTTCCAGGCGAAGATGAAGGCGAGCAGGCCGGCGGCGGCGATGCCGGGACCGGCGAGCGGCAGCGCGATCTTGCGGAAGGTGGCGAACCAGGAATGGCCGCCGATGCGGTAGGCATATTCGATGTCGGCCGGGATATCCTCGAAATAACCGCGCACGATCCACAGGATCAGCGGCAGGCAGATCAGCTGGTAGACCCAGATCAGCCCGATATAGGTGTTGGCGAGCCCGAGCTTCTGGAAATAGAGGGTGAGCGGCAACAGCACCAGGAGCGCCGGCGCGAATTTGAACGACAGCAGCGTGAAGGCGATGTCCTCCGAGCCGCGGAATTTATGGCGCGCGAAGGCGTAGGCCGCCGGCACGCCGAGCAGCAGCGAGACCGCGACCGAGGTCACCGACAGGAACACCGAATTCCAGAGATTGCGCATGAAGGCGATGTCGAGCGTGCCGGCGGCGGTCATCAGCTTGCCGGTGATCAGCGCCGTGTAATTGGCGAGCGTCGGCTCGAAGACAAGCTGCGGGGGGATCCGCAAGATGGTCTCGTTGGTCTGGAACGACATCATGAAGATCCAGACGATCGGGAACATGAAGAAGATCACGACCAGCGTCAGGGCTATGCCACGCAGGATGCGTTCGAGAAGCGAGGTATGTTCCATCCCGGCCTCCTATGCCTGGCCACGGGCGCGTTCGCGCAGCCGCAGCCAGTTCTTGATGAAGATGTTGGAGAGCAAGTAGGTGATCGCCCACAGGATGATCATCAGTGCCGCCGAGCGGCCGACATTGGTCGACTGGAAGAAGTTGAGATAGGCCTCGACCTGGAAGACGGTCAGCGTGTCGCCTGGCCCGCCTTGGGTCATGGCATAGATGATGTCGAACTGCTGGATGGAATCGAGCAGGCGAAACAACGTCGCCGTCAGGATGTAGGGCGTCAGCATCGGTAGCGTGATGCGGAAGAAGACAAAGCTCCTCGGCACGCCATCGAGCGCCGCCGCCTCGAAGGGCTGCGTCGGCAGGCTGCGCAGGCCCGCGAGCAGCAGGATCATGATGAAGGGCGTGTAGACCCAGATGTCGACGAGCACGACGGTGAACAGCGCCGTGGACGGCGACGAGGCCCAGCGGAAATCCTGCAGCCCGATGAGGCTGGCGAGATAGCTCAAGACGCCAAAGCCGGGATTGGTCATAAGCTTCCACATCAATGCCGCAAGCGCGGGCGCCGTCATCAGCGGCATCAGGAGCATGATCGAGATGAAGTTGTTCAGCGTCGAGCGCTTCTGCAGCAGCAGGGCGATGGCAAGGCCGAGAAGCAGTTCCAGCACGACGGTGGTGCCGGCATAGAGCAGCGAGACCTTGAGCGTGTTCCAGAACTTCGGATCGGTGAAGAAGGAGATGTAGTTGTCGCCCCAGTTGAACTGCCGCGCCCAGGGCTGGCTCAGCCGATAGCGCTGGAACGAATAGACGACCGAGGTCAGGAACGGGATCAGTATGCCTATACAGACAAGCAAGGCCGGCAGGCTGAGCACGTAGGGCAGCACCCGCTTGCTGATCCTGAAGCCGGATGGCCCGGTCCTTTGGGTTGTGACGGCGGTCATCCGCTGCTCCGTGATCCCTGTTGCTTCGCCCTGCCGGCCGCCCGAGGGAGCCGGACGGCCGGTGGGCGAGTTGGCGGCAACCTCGCGGTGCCGCATCGCAGTCCTGAAATGGTGGGCAGGACTGGCCTGCCGCAGCAGGCCAGTCTCCGGGGTCCGGCCTAGCCGAGACCGGCTTCCTTGAGCTGGCCGTTGATGCTTTCGGCAAGCTTGTCGAGGCCCTCGTCGACCGGCACTTCCTTGGCCACCATCTTCTGCAGCGTCGCCGCCCATTCGGTGGTGAGGTCGAAGAACAGCGGCTGCGCCGTGAACTTGATCGAGGCACCGGCCGCCGAGGCGTCGAACATCTCGACGTAGCCCGGATAGCTCTTGTTCAGCTTCTCGCGGAACATTTCGTCCTTCCAGACCGACTGGCGGACCGGATCGACGAAATCCATTTTGGTGGCGCCGAACAGTCCGTGCTCAGGACCGGAGGCCCATTGCAGGAAGTACCAGGTCGCGTCCTTGTCCTTCGAGAAGTTGGACATCGCCAGCGACCAGATCCAGATGTTGGGCGTCGAGGCCTTGGCCTCAGGATTGGCGGTGAAGGCGGCATAGGCAAGCTTGCCGGCCATCTTGTTGTCGCCGCCATTCATGAAGTAGCCGAGGCAGTCGGCGTCGAAGATCATCGCCGAGGCGCCGGCGCCGAGGTCCGTGCCGACCTGGTACCAGGTGTAGGTCGACCAGTCCTTGGGGCCGCTCTCCTGGATCATCTTCACCCATTTGGCGTGGAAGGCCTTGGAGCCGGCCGTGTTCATCGCGGCCGCGAGCTTGCCATCTGCGGAAACAGTCAGGTCCTTCTCGTTGAAATTCGAGTAAGCCGACAGGAAGCCCGGATGGATCGTCGCCCAGGAACGCGAGCCACGAACGCCTATGCCGTAGACCCCGCCGCCAATGTCCTTCTGCAGCTTGGCAGCGGTGGTGATCATCTCATCCAGATTGCCGGGAACGCCGACGCCGGCCTTGTCGAACATGCCCTTGTTGTAGGTGATGTTGTTCTGTTCGAAAGCCCACGGAATGCACCACTGCTTGGCGTCTTCGGAGCCCAGCGCACCGCCCGGCTTGCCGTTCCAGGCGCAGGACGACTTCACGCCCGGCAGGATATCGTCCCAAGCATAGTTCGGGTTGGTCTTGGCCGGGTCCTTGATCCATTCGTTGAGGTCGGTGATCCAGCCTGCCGGACCATAGGTCCAGGTCATGTAGGCACCGGTCATGAAGGCATCGTATTCGGGCGAGCTTGCCGAAAGCGCCGCCGTGACCTTGTCGAAATAGACGTCTTCCGGGAACACGTCGTAGACGACATTCATGCCGGTCAGTTTCTTGAAGTTCTCGAGGTCGGCGATCATCGCATCGGCATAGGGATGCTTGTTGAGCAGGAGCTTGATGGTCTTGCCCTTATGCGCCTGCCAGTCGAAATCGGCGGCGAGTGCGCGGGTCTGCCCCAGATTGAGCAGCGTGCCGGCGGTGCCGGCCGCAAGGCCCATCGCACCCAGGCCCTTGATCAGTCCGCGACGGTCGACCTGTCCACGCAGGAAGGCGTCTATGAGGTCTTTCTCTTTCTCATGCATTTCGTCTTCTCCTCCACAGGGTAGTTTCAACCAAACTGATGCCGGCTACCCGACCGGCGTCTCCTCCACGAGCGATCGCGCCGTCCGCTCGTCTGTTATCAGGCCCCTGAGATAGCGGCCTTCGAGCACCGACTTGATGGCGCGAACCTTGATCTTGCCGCCGGCGACGGCGACGATCCGGCGGCTGGCAATGTCCTCCCGCGTCAGCGCCAGCGCCCGGTTGGAAACGGTGGTAGCCACCGCCTTGCCGGCCTCGTCGAAGAAATGACCGAGCAATTCGCCGACGCCGCCATTGCGGCGGATCTCCTCCATCTCGCCCTTTTCGATCATGCCGGTGGCAACCAGCGATGCCTCGCGCTCGGCGGTGCCGATACCGGCGAACAAGAGGTCGGCGGAGCGCGCGAGATCGAAGACCTCGCTGATGCCCTTCTGCCCGAGCAGCACGGTCCGGTCCTCGGCGGTATTGGCGAACATCGGCACCGGCATCACATAGGCTTCGGCGCCGGTGCGTTCTGCCAGGCGGTGAATGACATCATGCGGGTTGGCCGAGAATTTCCGCGTCAGGCCGCCAAGCAGCGAGACGAAGCGGATCTTGTCGGTCGAGGTGCGCGGCAGATACTCCACGCAGGCGGCCAGCGTGCGGCCATGGCCGACACCGATCAGCGCCTCCTCGCCGCGCTCGATCTCGCGCTTGAGGAACTGCGCGCCGGCAATGCCGAGCGCCTTGAGCGGCAGATCCTCGGAATCGAAATCCGGAACCACCTCGCAATAATCGAGGCCGTAGCGGCGGGACAATTCGTCCTCGAGCTGCACGCATTCGGAGACTTCGCCGTCGATATAGACCTTCACCAGCCCTTCCTGGTTGGCCTTGGTGATGAGGCGATGGGCCTTGAGGCTGGTCAGCCCCAGCCGCTTGGCGACCTCGGACTGGGTAAGGCCGCCGGCATAGTGAAGCCACGCGGCGCGCGTCGCCATGCTGGTTTCGTCGTCGCGCAGGAGGCCGTTGCCAAACCCTACCATTTCCACCCTTTGATATTTTTATCAGTTGTTGCAAAATTTTTCACACGACTCGATCAGAGTCAAGCGCCAGCCTTCCCCCGTCGTGCACGGAGGTTCAAAAGGGCTCCTGGCCGCCCAGGGACACGGAGAGCGCGCGCGAGTGCGCCGCGCCTGCGTTACTTCGCAGGCCGCCTGCCCGGTGGCCGGTCAATTCGAAGGAAAAAGATCTACTGCAAGGTCCTTGCGGCGGACGGCATGGCGCGGTCGTGCGCGACGCCCAGATCCTCCGCGCCGATCGCCCTATCGAGGCCGGTCGCCACGACGGAAACCCTGAACCGGCCTTCCATGCTCTTGTCGAAGATCGCGCCGACGATGATGTCGGCGTCTTCATAGACCTCCTCGCGAATGCGGGTGGCGGCTTCGTCGACCTCGAACAGGGTCATGTCGCGGCCGCCCGATATCGAGACCAGGACGCCCTTGGCACCCTTCATCGATACTTCGTCGAGCAGCGGGTTGGCGATCGCGGCTTCGGCCGCCTTCATCGCCCGGCTTTCGCCTGACGCCTCGCCGGTTCCCATCATGGCGCGGCCCATGCCGCGCATCACCGATTTGACGTCGGCGAAGTCGAGATTGATCAGGCCTTCCTTGACGATGAGATCGGTGATGCAGCTGACGCCGGAATAAAGCACCCGGTCGGCGAAGACGAAGGCATCGGCGAATGTGGTCTTGGCATCGGCGATCCGGAACAGGTTCTGGTTCGGGATGACGATGACCGTGTCGGCGCTTTCGCGCAGTCGCTCGATACCCTCTTCGGCCATCTGCATGCGGCGCCTGCCCTCGAAAGTGAAGGGCTTGGTGACGACCCCCACCGTCAGGATGCCGGCCTTGCGCGCCGCTTGCGCAATGATGGGTGCGGCGCCGGTGCCGGTACCGCCGCCCATGCCGGCGGTGACGAAACACATATGCGTGCCGGCCAGATGGTCCATGATCTCGTCGAGCGATTCCTCGGCCGCGGCGCGGCCGATCTCGGGCAG
Organism: Mesorhizobium loti; assembly: GCF_013170705.1. Classification (NCBI taxonomy): domain Bacteria; kingdom Pseudomonadati; phylum Pseudomonadota; class Alphaproteobacteria; order Hyphomicrobiales; family Phyllobacteriaceae; genus Mesorhizobium; species Mesorhizobium loti. The sequence goes on from NZ_CP033334.1 coordinate 5,870,932, forward strand.
CGATCCCGCGCCCAGCCCCTCCGTGACGTGCGCGCCAAGCTGGATCAGCCGCGTCGCCTTCGACATGGTCAGCGCCTGGGCATCGGTGTTGGCGGCTATGAATTCGGTTCCCTGAAGCTGCTCCGCGATCATGTTGTTGATGGCGTTGCCGCCGCCGCCACCGACGCCGATAACGGTGATCTTGGGTCTCATCTCGGAGATTTCCGGCTTCTTGAACTCGGCCATGCCTGCTTCTCCTTCGCCAATTGCGCGCTTCACGACCCACCCGCGGATTGCCTGCAAGACATTGCAATCGAGCGGCATGACGCGAATCAGTCCGTTCGGATGGATGCCCCAAAAAGCCAGAGAGAGGCCGGACGTGCAAGTGCGTGGAAGCTCAAGATTTGTGATGAAGGGGCCGACATCGTGCGACCGGCTGTCCGATCCCGGGCGATTGACCCTGATCCGGCCTTCTTCAGGGCGCCTTGCGCTCTGGAACCTGGCTGGTCGCCCGCTCCAGGATCGGCATCATCAGCGCGAACAGCTCCGCCTGCGATGACAGGCTGCATCTGTTGTAGAGCTGTTTGCGGAAAACCTTCACCGTCTGCGGGCTGACCCCGAGGTTCAAACCGATCGATGGCGAGGAGTGTCCCTGCAAGATGAGGAGCGCCACTTCGGCCTGACGCTTGCTCAACAGCACATTGTGATGCGTCCGCATCGCCGCGATCAGGCTGTCGGTGATCGACATCGGGCGCGGAGCGACCGCGGGCGGGGCTTCGGACGCAACCCAATGCGCGCGCAGCAGCGACATGATCGCCGGCTCATGCGCGCGCAGGCAGTCCTCGGCCTTGGCCGCGAAGGCCTGGCCGGAAGAACCGTCCTTGCCCATCGAGATGGTGATGGTGGCGTTCTCCCCGATCGGCAACACGACCGATATTTCGTCGGTGATGCCGATCCGCCCGTAATACCACTTGAAATAGCGGCTGCGGCGAAACTGGTCAGGCGCCACGTCGAGAAGACGATAGAGCCCCGGCGCGCCGCGCCTCAGGTGAAAATGATAGATCGGATCAAGCAGATAGGCGGCCGGCAGATATTGTTCGGCGAGATAGCGAAACACATCGGGACCATAGATCTTCTTGTAGAGCACGTTGGGTACAGCGGTACCCGAGAAAACGATGACGATGACATTGTCGTAGCTGAGGCAACGCCGCAGATACCCGGTAACAGCCGGATAGAACTCGCGTTTGCCGATCGCATCGATGGCCAGCGCCAGACCTTCAAAGATGGACTTTGTCACCAATCATACCCCAATGGGGGTATATACCCCCAAGAAACGATGCCCGTAGTGTAAATCAAAAAAAACAGGGGTACGAGAGAATTGTCCAGCATGCCATTCAAGAGAGCGCACAGGCCGGGATCGCGGCGCGGATCTTTGCCGCGATGAAACGCCCCGTCGATCATGGCGCCATGGCCGTTTCGGGCTACACGGTTCCCTGGCACATAGCCGCCGGAGCGCCGGTCGCGCTTCATGTCTCCTCGTCCCGGCCGGTGCGCGACGTGCGGATCGTGCGGCTCGATACGCCCACGGCCGAATTCATGGACTGGCGTGTCGAACCGACAGGGAATGCCGCGTCGCATCGCGACTTCGACCACGGGTCCTTCCCCAGGATCGCGGCAACGGAACTGGCCAAGACCACTAAGATCAGCGGCGTCGCCTTCGAAGTGTATTTGACCCGAAATGACGGCGCCCGCGTGCTCTTCGAATGCGGAAATCTGCGCCTTGGGTTGCAGGACGGACGTCTGACATCGAGCCATGACGGCAAGCCGCAGGAAATCGGCGAGATTTTGCCGGCGAATACGTGGCTGACGGTCGAGATCTCGTCCGATGGTAATGCGACGATCCTGAAGATCGGCTCGGACGACCTCTTGTCGCCATATCGCCTGCATCGTCAATTCGATCGGCCCTGGTCTCCCCTCGGCGACATGGTCTTCGGCGCCAGCGCGGCGAACGATATCAAAACGCTGAATGCCAAGTTCTCGGCGATAGCGCTGCAGACCGCGACGGGACACATCGCCTGGTCGTTCCCCACCTTGCTGCCGAGCGGCCCGATCGCCTCGGCCGGCGGAGACAGCGTCCTCTTGCTGGAAACCGTCAACCAGCCGGCATTCTGCATGACCTCGCGGCGCTGGGATGGATCAAGTTTCGACCCCCGGCTGGTGCCGTCGCATTACGATGCGGTGCATTGCCATGACGACGACATGGGCGCGTTGCAGTGGCCGGCCTCGTACCATGTGCATGTCCCCGACGAGGCGCCCGCGGGCGTCTATGCCTTCGAGGTCGGCCATGACGAAGGAGCGGAGCGCATCGTCTTCTTCATCACCTCGTCCGTACGCCGTGCGCCGCTGCTGTTCCTGGTGCCGACGGCCACCTATCTCGCCTATGCGGATGAATTCCTGCCGGCGCATCTCTACGAATGGATGTGCGAGGATCGTGGCCACCGCTTCGCGATCGATAACAACCTGAAGTCGCTCTACGACTATCACAGCGATCTCAGCGGCGTGTCGATCGCTTCCTACAAGAAGCCGAAGGCGACGCTGCGCGACGACTACAATTACCCGCTCTGCGGTTGCCCGCACAATCTGCCGGTCGACCTGCATTTCCTGCGCTTCTGCCACAATAACGGCATTGCCTTCGACCTCATCACCGACCGCGACCTGCATGAGCGGGGCGTTGCCGGCTTGCAGGATTATCAAGCGGTCATCACCGGCAGCCATCCCGAATACATGTCGGTCGAGATGGAACATGCGCTGCGCCAGTTCGCCGCGACGGGCGGCGCCATCGCCTATCTCGGCGGCAATGGTTTTGCCGGCAAGGTGGCATTCCAGGACGATCTGATGGAGTTGCGCCGTTCGCCGCTCGAGGCGGGCCGCACCTGGGACGGGCCGATCGCCGAACAGTCGCTGTCGATCACCAACCAGCCGGGCGGCCATCTTCGCGCCAGCGGGCGTGGCGAATTCTCGCTGACCGGCGTCGCCATCTCGCTCATGGGCTTCGATGGTGCGCGGCCTTTCACGCGTACGCCGGACAGCCATCACCCTTCAGCCGCGTGGCTGTTCAAAGGGGTCGCCAACGAGACCTTCGGCGACGAGGGCATCGTGCTTGGCGGCGCGGCGGGCTACGAGGTCGATGCCACCGATCCGCATCTCGGCACCTCTCCCGATACGATGGTGATTGCGCGCGCAACCGACTTTCCGGACAGCTTCGTCCACGACGCGACACGCTGGTACGAGGGTGGCGTGGACGAACGCGCATCGCGGCGCTGCGCGGAGATGACGCTGCGCCATCTGCCTTCGGGCGGTCTGATCTTTTGCGCAAGCTCGGTCGCCTGGTGCGGCGCGCTGCCGACCGGCGATGCCATGAACGACGTCGGCAGGATCACGAAGAATTTGCTGACGCATCTGGCGGCGGCAAAGAGCCGGACGAACCCGGACCGACAGCAACAGAGCGGGGGCCAACCCGCCGCCCGATCGGGTTCGACGGCATAGCGACATTTCAACATCACACTTTGGGAACAAGGACCAGGATCATGGGATTGAGAAAACATTTCATCGGGGCGGCCGCCCTGTTGGCACTCGCCACCGCAATGCCGTTCGCGGCACAAACGGCAAGGGCACAGGACCTGCCGGTCGAACCGGGCGTGTTCAAGCTCGCAATATCGCCGTGGCTTGGCTACGGCATGTGGTACATCGCCCAGGAAAAGGGCTTCTTCAAAGCCAACGGGCTGGAAGGCGTCGAGCTGACCAATTTCGTCGAAGACAAGGACATGGGCGCGGCGGTTGCCGCCGGTCAGGTCGACGGCGACAATGAGTCCATCCAGCAGTTGCTGGCCAAGGTGCAGGCCGGCATTCCGATCAAGGGCGTGCTGCTGCTCGATGCCAGCACAAAGGCCGATGCCATCCTGGTCAACAGCGACATCAAGACCGTCGCCGATCTCAAGGGCAAGCAGGTTGCCTTCGAGCGCGGCTCGACCAGCGATCTGCTGCTGAACTACGTGCTGCAGAAGAACGGCATGACCATCGACGACGTCAACGTCCTGCCTATGCCGGCCGCCAGCGCCGGCACGGCTATCATTTCCGGCACCGTGCCGGCGGCCGTGACCTATGAACCGTATATTTCGGCCGCTATCGGCGCTGACAAGAACATCAAGGTGCTGGCCGAGGCCGGCGAGGCGCCAGGCTTGATCAGCGACGTGCTTTCCGTGCCGGAGGAGACGCTGAAGAAGAAGCCGGGCCAGGTGCAGGCCATGCTGAAGAGCTGGGACCAGGCGCTCGACTATTACCGCGTCCACACCGAGGAAGGCCGCGCGATCATCGCCAAGGGCGTCGGCGCCGAACCGGCGGATCTCGCCACGGCCTTCGACGGCGTGTCGTATTATTCGGTCAGCGAAAGCCAGAAGGCACTGAACGGCGTGTTCAAGTCCGACACCTATCCCGGCATCGTCAAGGCGGCGATCGCCGCCAAGCTGATCGACAAGGATATCGCCTACGACGCCGCCATCGACCCGACCGTGGCGCATTCGAAGTAAGCGTTTGCCAGACCGGCGGGCGAGCCAATGCGGCTCGCCTGTCAATGGCGGGAAGAAATCCAGACATGACCAGCACCACCGCCGTTCAAGTGGCCTTGACGTTCGATTTCGATGGCTATTCGACATGGATCGGCAGCCATCGGGCGACGTCGCCGAGCATGCTCTCGCGCGGCGAGTTCGATCCGATCGGCGCGCGCCGCATCCTCGACGTGCTGGAGCAGGCCGGCATCCCGGCAACCTTTTTCGTGCCTGGCCATTCGGCGCTGGCCTTTCCGCCGGTGGTGCGCGCCTTCCGCGATGGCGGCCACGAGATCGGCCATCATGGCTGGGTCCATGAGAACCCCGTGCTGCTGACGCGCGAGCAAGAGCGCACCGTCCTGCTGAGAGGCCTGGAAGCACTGGACAAGGTCGCCGGCGTCAGGCCCTCCGGCTACCGGTCGCCGGCCTGGGACAACAGCCCGTCCACCGTCGAACTGCTGCTCGAGTTCGGTTTCGAATACGAGAGCTCGATGATGGGCAACGACCACGAACCATACTGGTGCCGGATCGGTGACGCATGGTCGACCACGGAAGAATTCCGCTTCGGCCTGCCGGTCGACCTCGTCGAAATGCCTGTCGCCTGGCATCTCGACGATTTTCCACAATTCGAATTCCTGGCGACCGACAAGGGCTATCTGCCAGGCGGCCGCGCGCCGTCGACGGCGCTTGAGATCTGGAAGGCCGAGTTCGACTTCCTCTACCAGCGGATCGGCAGCGGCGTGATGGTGGTGACCATGCACCCGCAGATCATGGGACGCGGCCACAGGCTGCTGATGTTGGAAGAATTCATCCGCCATGTCGCCTCGCATGAGCGCGCCGGCTTCACGACTTGCCAGGACTACGTTCGGCACTGGCGCAAGGGGCGTTCGCCTTCCCTGCCCGCGGATGCCGGCGACAACAGGTTGGCCAGATGAAAACGGCAATCGTGACAGGGGCCGCCGGCGGGATCGGCGCGGCGATCGCGACGCTGTTCGCCTCATCAGGCGCGACCGTGATCGCGCTCGACCGGTCGTTCACCGGTGTAAGCGAACAGGCCACCGGTGCCGGCCAGATCCTGTCGGCCTCTTTCGATGTCGCCGATGAAGCCGATTGGACCGCCATTTCCGACATGGTTTCCGAGCGGTTCGGTCATCTCGATGCGCTGGTCAACAACGCCGCCATCTTCAATCCGGTGCCGTTCCTGGAAGAAAGCGTTGCCGGTTTCCAGGCCGTTACCGATGTCAACCAGCTAGGTACGTTCCTCGGCATGCGGGCTGCCGCGGCGCTGATGCCGGCGCAGGGCGGTTCGATCGTCAATGTCTGCTCGACGGGCGGGTTGAGGGGGTTCAGCGGCGCCTTCGCCTATTCGACCTCGAAATGGGCGATCCGCGGCATGACCAAGGTCGCAGCCCGCGAACTTGCCGGCCGCAACATCCGGGTCAACGCGGTGCATCCGGGCCTGGTCGACACGCCGATGCTTGGCGAGAACATCGCTGAAAACCTGGCTGCGATGACCGCCTCCGTGCCGCTCAACCGATTGGCCAGCCCGCAGGAAGTCGCGCATCTCGTGGCGTTCCTGGTGTCGCCCGGCAGCGAATACATCACCGGGTCGGAATTCACGATCGACGGTGGGCAGACGATCTAGAGACTTAGGAAAGAGCTGACGATGGAAAGGCGATTTCTGGGAAAGACCGCAGTGGTGACCGGCGCCGGCAACGGCATCGGCCTGGCCACGGCCAGGCGCCTGCAGGCCGAAGGCGCGGAGGTGCTTTCGGTCGACTGGAACGCGGACTACCTGGCGGATTGCGCGGCACCAAAACTGACGATCGATCTCGCCGACGACGATGCCCCGGCGCGAATCATAACCGCCGCCAAGGCACAGTTCGGGACCGTCGACATGCTGATCAACAATGCCGGCGTCGCCGGGCCGAAGACGCTTGCCGACAGCAGCGACGCGTTGATCGACCATGTCATGGGCATCAACGTGCGCGCGGCGATGCGGCTGACGCGCGACATGCTTCCCCATCTGACGAAACCCGGCGGCTGCATCGTCAATGTCTGCTCGGTGTTCGGCGAGATCGGGTTTCCCAACACCGCGCCCTATGCCGCGTCCAAGGGCGCATTGTCGCAACTGACGCGCCAGTTGGCCGCCGACCTGTCGGCCGACGGGATCCGCGTCAATGGCGTGGCGCCCGGCGTCATCAACACGCCGATCGTCGCCGAGCGGATCGCTTCGGACGCCTGGTACCGGCGCGCCATGATAGAAACCACGCCGATCCGGCGCGTCGGCACGGCCGAGGATGTCGCCGGCGGCATCCTGTTCCTGTGCGGTCCGGACGCCCAGTTCATCACCGGCCATATCCTGAACATCGACGGCGGCTGGCTGGCCGCGCGCGTCGCCCCGTGAGGGGCGTTTCGACAGCACGAAGGAAATAGAATGTCACCTGTAGCAATCCACGACCTGGCCAACATGTCCTCCGAGGCGCGCACACGCCTGCTCGAGCGGACCGAGGCCGATCTCACCGACACGATCCGCAAGGTCGAGCCGATCATCGCCGCCGTGCGGACCAGGGGTGACGACGCCCTGGTCGAGCTTGCCGCCAAGTTTGACGGCGTGACGCTGGACCGCACGGCGTTGAAGGTGTCCGCGAGCCAGATCGCCGGCGCCGAGAAGGAACTTGATCCCGAGATCGTCGCGGCGATCCGGCTCTCGGTGGCGCAGGTGAGGCGCTTCCATGAGGCGCAAATGCCCGACAATCTCTGGCTGAGCGAGGAAACCGAAGGCGCGCTGATCGGCGACCGCTGGACGTCGATCGATTCCGTCGCCTGCTACGTGCCCCGCGGCAAGGGCTTCTTTCCGTCGAGCGCGATCATGACCGCCGTGCCCGCCAAGGTAGCGGGCGTGCCTAGGGTGGTCATCGTGACGCCACCCGGGCCGGACGGTTCGGCCGACGCCGCCACGCGCTTCATCGCGTCCTTGATCGGCATCGAGGACATCTATCTCTGCGGCGGCGCCCAGGCGGTGGCGGCGGTTTCCTACGGCACCGAGACCGTGCCGAAATGCGCAAAGATCGTCGGCCCAGGCAGTCCATGGGTCAGCGCGGCGCGCCAGCTTCTGTCGAACCGGATCGATCCGGGCAGTCCGGCCGGTCCGAGCGAGTTGCTGGTCTATGCCGACAGCTCGGTTCCGGCCGCACTTGCCGCATTGGAGCTGACGGTTGAATCGGAGCATGGCCCTGACTCATCCGCCTTTGTCGTGACGACCGATCGTGCCCTGGCGGAGGCCATCGCCGCCGCGGTGCCGCAGTTCTGGGAGGCAATGGGAGAGTATCGCGCCGATTTTTCCCGCACGGTGCTCAACGGCAGGAATGGCGGCATCGTGCTGGCGCCTTCGATCGAAGCGGCTTTCGACTTCATCAACGACTACGCGGCCGAGCATCTGGCCGTGCTGTCGACATTGGCCTTCGAGCTGCTGCCGCGGATCCGGAACGCCGGCGAGATCCTGCTCGGTCCGCATTCGGCAATTCCGATCGCGAACTTCGTGCTTGGACCGAGCCACGTCCTGCCGACGGGCGGGCGCGCCAACACCGCCTCGCCGCTCGGCGTCTTCGATTTCATGAAGCGCTCGTCGATCGCCTATTTGTCCCAGGCGGCCTATCAAAGGCTGGCGCCGGCGGCGCGCACCTTCGCCCAATATGAAGGCTTCATGGCGCATGCAAATTCGGTCTCGGAGATCCGCGACCGTATCCTGTCGAACAGCAGCCCTTTCACCGGCCCGTGAGACGACGATGATCCTACAGAACGACACAACCATCTCCAAGCAGACCATGCAACGTCCCCAGCGCAAACCGTTGCTGAGCATGGCGGCGGAGATTTCCGGCTCGACCTATCTCTTCATCGCCGTCTGCGCCTTCCTGCTCTTCATCGCGGCGTGGTTCCTGGCGACCGGGCTTGGCGTGGCGAAACCGATCTTCCTGCCCTCGCCCGCCGCCGTCGTTGCCAAGCTTGGAAAGCTGGCCGCCGATGGGACGCTGGCCAGCGATATCGGCAACAGCGTCTACCGCATCATGGTCGGCTTCCTCATCGCCTCGGTGATGGCGTTGGCGACGGCCATCCTGATCGGCGCCTACCGCTTCTGGGAAGCGGCGATCGAACCGTTCCTCGACTTTGTCCGCTACATGCCGGTCGTGGCCTTCGTGCCGCTGACCATCCTGTGGAGCGGCACCGGCGACATCCAGAAGTTCCTGATCATCTGGATCGGCACCTATTTCCAGCAGGCGCTGATGTTCAAGGACAACATCAAGCGCGTTCCCACGGACTTCATCGGCTTCGGGCGGACACTGGGGATGAGCGATTTGCGCGTGCTGATGCGCATTGTCGTGCCCTCGGCGATGCCGCAGATCTGGGACACGCTGCGCATCTCGCTGGGCTGGGCATGGACCTGGGTGACGCTGGCCGAACTGGTCGCCGCCAACTCGGGGCTTGGCTACCGGATCACGGTCGCCCAGCGCTACCTGCAAACCGACATGGCGATCGGATACATTCTGGTGCTCGGCATACTGGGGCTGGCGACGGACCAGATCATGCGTTTCCTCGGTCGGCATTTCTTCAAATATGAGAGGAAGTCCTGACATGCAGGCGCATCCCAAGCTGAAGATCTCGCATCTGCAAAAATCGTTCACGAACGGACGTTCGACGATCAAGGTGCTTGACGACATCAACCTCGAAGTCGGCGACAACGAGTTCGTTTCGCTGGTCGGCGCGTCGGGCTGCGGCAAGAGCACGCTGCTGTCGATCATCGCCGGCCTGCAGGACTATGAACAAGGCGAGATGCTGGTCGACGGCAGTCCGATCAACGGGCCGGGCCGCGACCGTGGCGTCGTCTTCCAGTCCTACACCTTGCTGCCATGGCTGACGGCACTGCAGAATGTCGAGTTCGCGCTGCGCGAGACCGGGCATGATGCCAAGGACATCCCCGAAGTGGCGCGCCAGCATCTCGACCTGGTGAAGCTCTCGCGCTTTGCCGACAGCTTTCCGAGCCAGCTTTCCGGCGGCATGAAGCAAAGGGTCGCCATTGCGCGTGCCCTCTCCTACCGGCCGAAGATGCTTCTGATGGACGAGCCTTTCGGCGCGCTCGACGCGCTCACCCGTGGCCAGATGCAGGAACTGCTGATGCAGATCTGGCAGGAGCATCGCCTGACCGTGATCTTCGTCACCCACGATGTCGAGGAGGCGGTCTATCTGTCCGATCGCATCTTCGTCATGGGCCTCAACCATGGTCGCATCAAGGAGTGCATCACCGTGCCTTCCATAAGGCCGAGGCCGACCGGCATTCAGCATGACCGCGACGTCCTCGAACTTCAGGCGCAAGTGCTGAAGTCCATTCGCGAAGAGACCCGCCGCGCCGAGTTCGATTGAGCGTCAGGCCAGGAGCGGCCCATCGTTTCAACCAGAGCGGCGCGGCGAATTCCGGCGCCTGACGAAATGGACTAGGGTCGAGCCCGCCGCGATCCGCGAGGGCGGCGGCAACCTTTCTGCGACGGTGGCGATGATCATCTTCGAGCCAGCGAGCGAGGCGGTTCTCGAGAAAGCGAAAAAGGCCGCAGCCGCGCGCTAAAGGACGGCATTCGCACCGGAGAGCGGAAGCGCTACTCGCCCCGGCTGCTTTGCCGACACGGCTTGCGGCGCCGCGATCGAAGCGTCTATCATACGGTGACAAATTGCTCGCCGGAGTCCCGCCGTGCTCCGCCCAGACGGGATTGTCCGCGGTTATCAGGGGTAGATTTCAGAACGAATGAAGTAGTGCCCCGCCAATGGCCGACAGAACACAATTCGGGTTGAGCGCGGTCGACACCGTGCCCCTGCATGAGAAGGTCTATCTGGAGCTTGTGCGGGCCCTGATGTCCGGTCAGTTCACGCCCGGACAGAAGCTGACCTCGCGCAAGCTCGCCAAGGAACTCGGCACCAGCGACATGCCGGTGCGCAGCGCCTTCATGCGGCTGCAGGCGCTGCGGGCGCTGAGCCCGATGCCGAACGGCAGCGTCGAGGTACCGGTGATCTCCGCCGACCGGTTCTCGCAGTTGACCGCCGTGCGTACAATCCTCGAAGGCTCGGCGACGGAGCTCGCGACAAAGCTTGTCAACGGCAACAATCTGAGGACGATCCGCCGCCATTGCACGGAATTGACCTTGGCTGCGCGCAAGGGCGATATCGGTGACTATCTCAGGAAGAACTACGCCTTCAAATTCTCGATCTATCGTCATTGCGGCAACGAGCAGCTGATCTTCCTGGTCGAGACCGTGTGGATGCAGGTCGGCCCCTTCCTCAGGAATCTCGCCATGGGGTTCGAGGACGATCTCTCCTTGATCCTCGCCATCGACTATCACGAGGAAATCGTCGCGGCGATCGAGGCGCGGGACGCGGCGCGCGCCCGCGCGGCCATCGTGCGCGACATCGACGAGGGTGCCGCACACATCCTGCGGCAGGCCAGATTTCCGGACGCCAGAACCTAGGATTCCGGCAACAGCCTTTCGACCCCAGAGGCCGATCATGCCGGCTCGGCGGCGAACCCGGCACACCGAATGCCCCTTGGCTTTCCACCCTCTTGTCTCTATGTTGCGATCGCAGATCGCGCAATTGGTTTTGAAATGCCTCCCGACATCCCAGCTAGTGACTTGAAAAAATAAGGAAAAATTCCCGGCGGCGGCCGGATATTTTTCCGAAAACTCACAAGCATCTTTACCAGGGATAGCGCAGCCGGCACGGCTTGGGCGCCTTCGAAAACCAGAGGTTTTAAAATTGAGCGATGCAATTGCGGACGTTCTGAGCTGGCTTGAAAGCAGAAACGACATCCAGAGCCTGAGGGCGGCGGTGTGCGACCTCAACGGCGTCATGCGGGGAAAACGCATCCCGGTCGAGCAGGCCCGCAAGGCGCTCGAAGGCAAGCTGCGCATGCCCTACTCGCTGATCGGGCTCGACATCTGGGGCGAGGACATCGAAGGCAACACGCTGGTTTTCTCGACCGGCGATGCCGACGGCCTTTGCCAATGGACGGGGCGCGGCATCCTGCCGGTGGACTGGACCGCGCATCCGACGGCGCTCGTTCCGCTCTGGCTTGCCGATGAGAGCGGCGCGCCCTATCTCGGCGATCCCCGACGAGCGCTGGCCCGTATCCTCGACCGCTACAAGGCGCTTGGCCTGACCCCGGTCGCGGCGACCGAACTTGAATTCTATCTGGTCGATCCGCAGTCGCAGCGGCCGGTCGGACCTGTCTCGCCGGTCACAGGACGGCGTCTCGATTCCGATGCGGCATTGTCGATCGACGAGATCGACGACTTCGAAGCCTTCATCCACGACGTCTACGAGGCCTGCCGGGCGCAAGGCATTCCCGTCGACACGGCGATTGCCGAAAACGGCGTCGGCCAGTTCGAGATCAACCTCAACCATGTCGCCGACGCTTTGCGGGCGGCCGATGACGCCGTGCTGTTCAAGCGCACGGTGAAGGGCATTGCCCGCAAGCACGGCTTTGCCGCCTGCTTCATGGCGAAGCCCTATGGCGACCGTGCCGGCAATGGCTTTCACGTCCATTTCAGCCTCGTCGACGCTGAAGGCCGCAACGTGTTCGACGACGGCACGGATCAGGGCTCGGAAACCATGCGCCACGCGGTCGGCGGCCTGCTGGCCGCGATGGCCGAGAGCACCTTGGTGTTCGCGCCGCATTTCAATTCCTACCGCAGGCTCCGCCCGCGCTCCTATGCGCCGACCGCGGTCGCCTGGGGCTACGAAAACCGCATGGTCGCGATCCGCATTCCCGGCGGCCCGACCGGGGCGCGCCGCATCGAGCATCGCGTGTCGGGAGCGGACGCCAATCCCTATCTGGTGCTTGCCGCCATATTGGGCGCGGCGCTGATCGGCATCGAAAGACAGATGTCGCCGGGCGAGCCGACAGGGAACGACGGACAAGGCGTGACACCAGCCAAGCTGCCGCCGGACTGGGCCTCCGCGATCGCCACCTTCGAAAGCGGGACCCATGTGGCGGAAATCTTCCCGTCGATCCTGCGCGACTCCTTCGTCGCCTGCAAACGCCAGGAATTGAACACCTTTGCCCTCAATGTCAGCGACTTCGAGATCGAGACCTATCTCGAAAGCGTCTAGCGCAACTAACCATCGGCATTGGAGCTTCGTCGGCCTGATCGCGCCGCATCTTGCCCGGCTCGTCGGCTTTTCGCGCGCACGGCTTCACCTTGCCGGCGCGATGCTTCTGGGCGCCCTGCTGATGATCGTCTCGGACTGGCTGTCGCGCATGGCGGCTTTTCCCTACGAACTGCCTGCCGGTCTGTTCGCTTCACCGCTCGGCGGCCCGTATCTTGTCTACCTGCTTGCCAGGGGCGCGGCGCGCCAAGGCTGAGCGCCTCGAACTCCCGGGATCATTCGGCCTTCAGCACCGAGACCGCCGCCTCGCTGTTGTGGACATAGTCGTTGGCGTCGGGCTGCTTCTGCACCAAAAGGATGAACAACAGGTCGGTCAGCGTCAGCTGCGCGTCGCGCGCGGTGATGGAGGAGGAGCGCGCTCGCTCCTCGTCGGCGATGGTGTAGAGGCGGATGTCGGCGACACGGCTCAGCGGATTGTCGTGCAGGCCGGTAACGGCGATCACCATCGTGCCGCGCTTGTGGGCAAGCTCGGCGATGCGCAAGGTCTCGATGCTGGCGCCGGAATAGGAGAGCGCGAACAGCACGTCGCCAGGTCCGAGCGTCGCGGCATTGGCCATCTGGATGTGGCTGTCGCTGTCGTGCAGCACATTGCGGCCGAGCTTCATCAGCTTGTAGGAGAAGTCGCGCGCCACCAGCGAGGAGGCGCCGACGCCGACCAGATGGATGCGGCGCGCGCCATCGAGCAGTTCCAGCGTGCGGGAAATGATGCGCTCGCTGTTGGCCGCGACGGTTTGCTGCATCGACAGCAGCTTGCTGCCGATCAGCTTCCTCAGGATGACCGGATAGGTGTCGCCGACCTCGATCGAACCGTGGATGACACCGGCCGGCACCTGCCAGTCCTGCGCCTTGGCCTCGCTGACGGCGAGCTTGAGCTCCTGGTAGCTGGCATAGCCGAGCTTCTGGCTGAACTTGACGACACTCGACTGGCTGCGGCCAATCTTGGCCGCAAGGGCGGCCGTCGACAGGCGCAGCATCTGGTCGGGATTGTCGACGATGTACTGGCCGATCTCACGATCACCTGGCGCCATGCCGTCGAGCTTCGCATTGATCGTCTTGAGAACGGACATGAACCCTCTGGAGCGTTTCGGTGCTGAGAGGAATAAAATATTCCAAATTCGATTGACAGCCAAGAATGCGGAATTAATTCTCGAACCGGACCGGCCAGGTTCGGAATCGGATGGACCTTCCGGAGAGACCGGACCCGCCGCCCGGCTTCGACATACAAGGGTTCAGCCATGGACAGATTGCGGATCGTCGGCGGACGAAGACTGGAAGGCGCGGTCACCATATCCGGCGCCAAGAACGCGGCCCTGCCGCAGATCGCGGCTGCCCTGCTCAGCCCCTACCCGCTCGAACTGACCAACCTGCCCGATGTGACCGATGTCGAAAACATGCTCGGCGTGGTGCGGCTTCACGGTGCGGACGTGACACGGTCGGCCCACGCCGCGACGATCGATACGAGTGCCGCCGTTTCGAAGGAAACGTCTTATGACACGGTGCGGAAAATGCGCGCGACGGTGCTGGTGCTGGCGCCGCTTCTGGCCCGTTTCGGTCATGCGCGGGTTTCGCTGCCCGGCGGCTGCGCGATCGGCGCGCGGCCGGTCGACATGCATGTCGCCGCGCTTGCGGCACTGGGCGCCAGGATCGCCATCGAGAACGGCCTGATCGTCGCCTCCACGCCGAACGGGCTTCTCGGCACGCGCATCGTGCTCAGCTCGCCATCGGTCGGGGCAACCGAAACCGCCATGATGGCGGCGACCATAGCCAGGGGCGAAACCGAGATCCTCAACGCGGCACGCGAACCGGAAGTGGCTGATCTCGCCGCTTGCCTCAACGCGATGGGCGCGCGCATCGAGGGCGCCGGCACGCACCGCATCCTGATCGCCGGCGGCACCAGCTGGCACGCGGCCCGGCACGACATCATACCGGACCGTATCGAGGCCGGCACTTATGCGATTGCCGCGGCGATCACCGGCGGCCAGCTTGAGCTCACCCAAGCCCGGCTCGAACACATGGCCTCGGTGGTGCAATTGCTGGAGGCCACCGGCGTCAGCGTCTGGCCGGGCGACCGTGGACTCATCGTGTCGCGCGACCGGCCACTCAAGGCCGCCGACCTTACGACGGAGCCCTATCCGGGTTTTCCGACTGACCTGCAGGCGCAGTTCATGGCGCTGATGTGTTGCGCCGACGGGGCCTCCCTGCTGCGCGAGACCATCTTCGAGAACCGCTTCATGCATGTGCCCGAACTGATGCGGCTCGGCGCCAACATCAAGCTGCAAGGCACGATGGCTTTGGTTCGCGGCGGCGAGAAACTGCATGGCGCGCAGGTGATGGCCACCGACCTGCGCGCCTCGGTGTCGTTGGTGCTGGCGGCGTTGGTCAGCGAAGGCGAGACGATCATCAACCGCGTCTATCATCTCGACCGCGGCTATGAGCAGCTGGACCGCAAGCTGCGCCTTTGCGGCGCCGACATCGAGCGGCTGAGCCCATGAGCGGCCCGGACTGTTTTCTCGGCGTCGACGGTGGCGGCACCGGTTGCCGGGCCCGTATCGAGGATGCGGAAGGCAACGTGCTGGGACAAGGCCTGTCCGGCCCGGCGACAACGCGGCTCGGCATCGAAGCGGCATGGGCCTCCATTGCCAAGGCCTTTGGCGCGGCACTCGAGGAGACGGGTTTCGGGCCGGCCGAGACCGCAGGGATTTGCGCCGGCATCGGCCTTGCCGGCATCGGCCGCAAAGGCGCGCTGGGGGCCTTGCGGGCGATCGCGCATCCCTTTGCCAGCATCGACTTCGTCAGCGACGGGGTCGGCGCTTGCCTGGGTGCGCATTCCGGCCAGGACGGCGCCATCGTCATTGCCGGGACTGGCTCGATCGGGCTCGGCTTTGTCGAGGGGCGCGACCTGCGTGTCGGTGGTTACGGCTTTCCGATCTCCGACGAAGGCAGCGGCGCCGATCTTGGGCTGAAGGCCGTGCAGCTGGCGTTGCGCGCCCATGACGGCCGGCACGAGCGGACGGCGCTGCTGGCGGAGGTGATGCAGCGCTTCGACGGCGACCCGACGGAAGCGGTCGCCTGGATGGACCGCGCCAGCGCCACGGATTACGCAGCCCTGGCGCCCATGGTGATGCGCCACGCCGACCAGGGCGATCCGGCCGGACGGCGCATCGTGCAAAGTGCCGCCGAGCAGATCGACACGTTGGTGCGGGTGCTGTTCGAGAAAGGCGCACCGCGTATAACCCTGCTGGGCGGCCTCGCCAGCCCGCTCGAACCCTGGCTTGCGCCCGATGTCCGGCGCCGGCTGAAACCCGCCGACGGTGACGCCGTATCAGGAGCGATCATCCTTGCCAAACGATCGCACCGCGCACGGTAAGCTTCACTGAAAAGGAATAAAATATTCCAGATATTTGTTGACGGTGCGAATATCAAATTCTAAAAAGTTAACGAGGGAAAACTGATCGGGCCGGCCGGATCGTCCCTGAGTGCTGGCGCCGGTTGGAGCCGTGCTCGACGCCGTCGTGCGACAGGACTTTTTGAAAGCATTGGAATGACGGAACAAGGATTGATGTCCGAGCTGGACCGGCTGGTTTCCGAAGGCCGCAACCCGCGCACCGTCGACATAGACCTGCTGCCGACCATCGATGTCCTGCGCAAGATCAATGACGAGGACAGGCTTGTCCCCGCGGCTGTTGAAAAGGTGCTGCCGGAAATTGCCGCAGCGGTCGACCGCATCGTGCTCGCCTTCCAGAAAGGCGCGCGGCTGATCTATATCGGCGCCGGCACTAGCGGCCGGCTCGGCGTTCTCGATGCTTCGGAATGCCCGCCCACTTTCGGCGTGTCCGAAGATATGGTGATCGGCTTGATCGCCGGCGGACCCGACGCGTTGGTTCGGTCGACGGAAGGCGCGGAGGACGATCCGAGGATGGGGGCGCGGGCGCTGCAAGATATTGGCCTCACGGCCAACGATGTGGTCGTCGGCATCGCGGTCAGTGGGCGCACGCCCTATGTCATCGGTGGATTGACCTATGCGAAGCAAGTGGGCGCAACGACGGTCGCCCTGTCGTGCAATCCGGCGTCGACCATTGCCGGCATCGCCGACATCGCCATTTCGCCGGTCGTTGGCCCCGAAGTCCTCACCGGCTCGACCCGGCTGAAGTCCGGGACCGCGCAGAAACTGGTGCTCAACATGCTGACCACGGCCTCGATGATCCGCATCGGCAAGAGTTTTCAGAACCTTATGGTCGACCTCAACCCGTCCAACAAGAAGCTGGTGGCGAGGGCAACCAGGATGGTCATGCAGACGACGGGCTGTACGGCGCAGCGGGCCAAACAGGCACTTCATCAGACAGGTAACGATGTGAAACTGGCGATCCTGGTGACGATCACCGGCATGGATGTCGAGGCGGCGCAGGCCGCCCTCGCGAAGGCCGGAGGTTTCCTGCGAAGGGCGATCAGCGAGAGCGCGGTGTGACACCGCTTGAGACAAGACGGCGCGAAGCCGCATAGACTGGGCCGATACTCCAAAGCGTGTGTGTCTTGGAAGCGGCTCGCGGAAACTGCAAGGCATCAAGTCAAATCATAATGGGAGACGAGAATGATAGGGCATCTCACAAGAACGCTGCTGTCGGGTATCACCCTGGCAGCGATGCTCGGCATCGCGACGGTTCCGACGCAGGCGGCGACGTTGCACATGGCCTGGTCGCAAGACGCCACCGGGCTTGATCCGCACAAGCAGACGGCATTCTCGTCGCTGCGGCTTTTGGAACTCATCTATGAGCCGCTGGTGCGGGTCGATGCCAGCCTTCGGATCATCCCGGCCATCGCCACGTCCTGGGAGTTCTCCAAGGACGGCAAGGAACTGACCTTCAAGCTCGACCCCAAGGCGAAATTCCAGGATGGCGCGGCCATCACCTCAGCCGATGTCAAGGCCTCGTTCGAGCGCATCCTCGACGAGAAGACGGGAGCGGCTGCCCGCGCCAACTTCCTGTCGATCGCCGGCATCGACACGCCCGATGCGGCGACCATCGTGTTTCATCTGTCACAACCCGACGTGCCGATCCTGACGGCGATGAGCGACGTCAACGCGGCGATCGTCCCGGCCAGCGAAATCAAGGCCGGCTCGATCGGCACCAAGGCGCTCGGCTCCGGCCCGTTCAAGCTCGACAAATGGGATCCCAACGCCAAGGAAGTGCTGAGCGCCAACAAGGGTTGGGCC
The DNA here is from genome assembly GCF_013170705.1 of Mesorhizobium loti. NCBI lineage: Bacteria > Pseudomonadati > Pseudomonadota > Alphaproteobacteria > Hyphomicrobiales > Phyllobacteriaceae > Mesorhizobium > Mesorhizobium loti. The sequence goes on from NZ_CP033334.1 coordinate 5,888,935, forward strand.
GGCGGCGCGACCGGCGTCGACGGCATCGAGATCAGCGTGCTGCCTGACGAGGCCGCGATCCTTGCCGCCATGCGCACCAAGCAGATCGATTTCGCGCTGCTCAACGACCCGCTGGTCGCCACGCTGGTGCCGAAGGAAGCCAGCCTGCAGCTGAACCGCGTGCCGGTTCTCGCCTACCACGTGCTGCAGCTCAACCCTTCGCGCAAGCCGATGACCGAGCTCAAGGTGCGTCAGGCGATCTCCTGCGCCATCGACCGGCAGGAGGTGCTGGACACCGCCTCGCTCGGCGAAGGCAAGGTCACCGGACCGCTGACCATCCCGGCGCTGGCGACCGATCCGAGCCAGCTGTTCTGCTACAAGCGCGACGTGGAAAAGGCCAAGAAGCTGATGGCCGAGGCCGGTTTTGCCGATGGCTTTTCGGCGACCGTGATCGGCGCCACCGGCGAGCCGCCGACGGCGGCGGCGGAAGCACAGGTCATCCAGTCGCAGCTCGCCGAAATCGGCGTCAAGCTCGACATCAAGATGATGGAGCTCAACGTCTATGTCGATGCCTGGCTGAAGGGCGATTTCGACATGGCGATCGCGCTCAATGGCGGCCGCGCCGACCCCTACACCATGTATAACCGCTACTGGACCAAGGCAGGCAATCTGCAGAAGGTGGCGAACTACATCGACGATACGCTGGACAGCCAGATGCAGCAGGGCCGCGCCGAAACCGACCCGGCCAAACGCAAGGCGATCTTCGCCGCGTTCGAGAAGCACCTCGCCGAGGTGTCGCCCTGGATCTGGCTCTACACGTCCTACAGCTACACGGCCCAGCAGAAGAACATCGCCGGCTTCGTGCCGACGCCGACGGGCACGCTGTTCAGCCTGAGCAAGGTTACCATCCAGCAGTAGCCCTGCCAGGCACTAGTGCCGGATGATTCAGGCCGAATCGACCTGAAATCTGAATCCGCCTCTAGATCAAAGGGATAGAGCATGATGTCGTCCGAAAACCGCTTCACACTTTTCGGCATCATGCTCTAGACGAGAGGTATCCTTCGCGTGAACTATCTGATGCGGCGACTGGCGACGTTTCCTCTCGTCCTGCTTGGCGTGTCCATCCTGGTCTTCGTGGCGATCCGGATGGTGCCGGGCGATTCGATCACGGCGATGCTGGGCACCGAAGCCGGCCTGCTGACGCCGGCGCAGCGGGATGCGCTCGCCGCCTATTTCGGCATCGACCAGCCTTGGTTCGTCCAGTACTGGCGCTGGATCGGCGGCATCCTGCACGGCAATTTCGGCATCTCCGTTACCTATGGCAGGCCGGTTCTCGACGTCATTCTCGAGCGATTTCCGCTGACGCTGGAACTGGCTCTGCTGTCGATGATCATCGCGCTCGCCGTCGGCATGCCGGCCGGGATCTATGCCGCCACGCATAATGAAAAGCCATCCGACCTTGGGGTGCGCATCGTCGCCATGATCGGCCAGTCGACGCCGAGCTTCGTGCTTGGCCTCTTGATCATCTACGCGCTGTCGGCCGGCTTCGGCGTGCTGCCGGCGATGGGCGAATTCGCGCCGCTCTGGCAGGATCCCTTGCGCAATCTCAGCCAGCTGATCCTGCCCGCCATCACGCTCGGCTTCGCCTTCGCCGCGTCCGTCACCCGCATATCGCGTTCGGCCATGCTCGACGTGTTGAGCGACGATTATGTGCGCACCGCGCGCAGCAAGGGCGCGCCGGCGCGCAGCGTCATCTGGCGGCATGCCTTGCCCAATGCGCTGATCCCGGTGGTGACGCTGAGCGGCATCGAATTCGGCTATCTCCTGGGCGGCGCCGTCATCGTCGAGCAAATCTACGCGCTGCCCGGGCTTGGACGCATGGTGCTCGACGCCATCCTGCAGCGCGACTACGCTCTGGTGCAGGGCAGCGTGCTGTTCATCGCCTTCAACTTCATGATCGTCAACCTCCTGGTCGACCTCGCCTATGTCGGGCTCGATCCGCGCATCCGGCTTGGAGAGCAGTGATGCGTATCCTGCGCGCCATTTTCGGCCATGGCAGCGGCCGCATCGGAGGCGTCATCGTCGGCATCTACCTGCTGATCGCCATCCTCGGCCTCGCCGGGCTGACGCCGCACAATCCGATCACGCAGTTCCGCGTCGACCGGCTGCATGCGCCAAGCGGCGCCTACTGGATGGGCACCGATTTGTTCGGCCGCGACGTGGCCAGCCGGCTGATGGCGGGCATCGGGCAGTCCTTCACGGTCGCCTTCTTCTCGGTTGCCTTCGCGACCCTTGCCGGCACGGTTCTCGGGCTGGCGGCAGCCTGGCTCGGGCGCCGCTGGGACGGCGTGGTGATGCGCATCATGGACGTGCTGCTGGCCTTCCCGGCGATCCTTCTGGCATTGCTCATCGTCACCGTCGCCGGGCCGGGCACATGGACCAGTGTCGTCGCCATCGGCATCGTCTACACGCCGATCTTCACCCGCGTGGTGCGCGGCCCTGCTTTGTCGCTCAAGGCGCGCGAATTCGTCGACGCCGCGCGCACCTTCGGCAGCAGTTCGAGCTACATCGTCACGCGGCACCTGCTGCTCAATCTGGTGGCGCCGCTGACCGTGCAGGTGACGCTGGCGCTGGCCTGGGCGCTGCTGACCGAAGCCGGCCTGAGCTTCCTCGGTCTGGGAACACAGCCGCCCGCCGCCTCGCTCGGCCTGATGCTGAGCGACAGCCGCAATCTGATGGAGACCGCGCCCTGGCTGATGATCTTTCCAGGCCTGACCATCATGATCAGCATCCTTGGCTTCAACCTTCTGGGCGACGCCTTGCGCGATATCCTCGACCCCAGGATGCGGAGGGCGCCGGCATGACGCCGCTGCTGTCCGTCCGCGATCTGCGCGTCGGCTTCGGCCGCAATCCTCAAGCCAATGAAGTGGTGCGCGGCGTCAGCTTCGACCTCGCCGACGGCGAAACACTGGCCATTGTCGGCGAAAGCGGCTCCGGCAAATCCGTCACAGCGCTGTCGATCAACCGGCTGATCGATTTCGGCGGCGGCCGCATCATTGGCGGCTCGATGAAACTGAAGCGTACCGACGGCAGCCTCTTCGACCTGATGGCCGCCACCGAACCGCAACTGACCGGCATTCGCGGCGCCGAGATCGGCATGATCTTCCAGGAGCCGATGACATCGCTCAACCCGGTTCTGACCATCGGTACGCAGATCGAGGAATCGTTTCGCCTGCACCGCGGGCTGACCGGCAGGCAGGCCACGGCCGCGGCCAAGGATGCGCTCGACCGCGTGCGCATTCCCGACGCAGCGCGGCGGCTGAAATACACGCCCAACCAGTTGTCCGGCGGCATGCTGCAAAGGGTGATGATCGCCATCGCGCTGGCCTGCAATCCACGCCTGCTGATCGCCGACGAGCCGACCACGGCGCTCGACGTCACCGTGCAGGCGCAGATCATGGCCCTGCTGGCCGAACTGAAGCGCGAGACAGGCATGTCTGTCATCTTCATCACCCATGATATCGGCCTCGTTGCCGGCATCGCCGACAAGGTGATGGTGATGCAGAACGGGCAGGCCGTGGAGCAAGGCGAGCTAAACCAGATCCTCGATCACCCGCGGCATCCCTACACGCAGCATCTGCTGCAGGACGTGCCGCATTTCGCCAACGGAAGCGCTACGCGCGCGGACGGACAGCGCGCCGGGGACGCACATGCAGAACCGGCCTTGAAGGTCGACGGACTGGTCGTGAGGTTCCCCCTCAAGAGTAATTTCTTCAGCCGCGCCACCGGCGCCGTGCACGCCGTCGATGGCGTCGATTTCGACCTGATGCCGGGCGAGACCTTGGCCATCGTCGGTGAGAGCGGTTCTGGCAAATCGACAACCGCGAAGGCGGTTCTCGGCCTGGTGCGCGCGACACGCGGCAGCTTCTCGGTCGGCACCCGAGCGGCTTCCGCCGAGCGCGGCACCAAGCCCGTGCAGATGGTGTTCCAGAACCCCTATGCCTCACTTAACCCGAGGCTGACGATCGAGAGCATCCTGGCCGAACCGGTGATCGCCACCAGCGGCCGGGTGAATGCGGAAACGCTGGCGAGGATGGCGAACCTTCTGGAACGCGTCGGCCTGCCCAGGAACAGCCTAGGGCGCTACCCGCATGAATTCTCCGGCGGCCAGCGGCAGAGGCTTTGCATTGCCCGCGCGCTGATGCTCAATCCGTCGGTCGTCGTTCTCGATGAAGCAGTGTCGGCGCTGGACGTCTCGGTGCAAGCCAAGGTGCTGGAGCTGCTGGTCGACCTGCAGCGCGAGTTCGGGCTGGCTTATCTCTTCATCTCGCACGACATGGCTGTCGTCGAGCGGATCGCTCATCGCATCGCCGTCATCTATGCCGGCCAGATCGTCGAGATCGGCGACGCGGCCTCGGTGCTGTCAAAGCCGAAGCATTCCTATACGAAGAAGCTGATATCAGCCGTTCCAACCATCGAGCGGCGGCGTGAGCATTTCGAACTAGACACACGCCAAGTGCCTTCGCTTGTGCGTCCTCGGGGATTTGAACCCACGCCGGCGCGGTGGGTGCAGTTTGGCGGGGATCATCGAGCAAGGGTTGAGGCGTGACTTCAGTTCCCTCCAGCGATCTTCAACAGCTCTTCGACCGGGCGTTTGCGCCACTAGCAGCAGCTGTATCCGCCAAGCGTATTCCCGGCGGCGTGCTCGGCATTGTCGACAGCAATGGCCACCGCATCGCCAGGGCGATCGGCTCGGCGCAGTTGGTGCCGAGGCAGCGCTCCATGCAGGTCGAAACCTGGTTCGACCTTGCATCGCTGACCAAGGTCATCTTCACCACGCCGCGCATCCTGGCGCTGGCGGAGGACGGCGTCATCGATCTCGACGCGCCGCTGATCTCGGTTCTGCCTGACCTTCGCCAGTATGACGCAGGGGCCTGGGAGCGGCAGGTGACGTTTCGCCAATGCCTCGGCCACCAGACCCCGTTCCCCGCCGTCGAGCCGATCTATACTTACGGGCGTGACCCCGACCTGCTGCGCGCCTTCATCCTGCAGCGCGAATGGCGCGCCCGTGACCCCGTCTATTCCGACATCAATTTCATCCTGCTCGGCTTTGCGCTGGAACGGCTTTCGGGCAACACCATCCGCGACCTGGATCCTGGCCCCGGCTTTGCATGGTCAACGGAGCCGGATGTCGCCGCGGCGACCGAGGACTGCACCTGGCGTCATCGCGTGCTGTCCGGCGAAGTCCATGACGACAATTGCTCGGCCCTGCAGGGCGCAGGTCATGCCGGCCTGTTCGGAACGGCCGCTTCGGTGCTGGATTTCGCGCAGGAGCTGCTGACCGGCGCTTCCAAGAATTCGATCGCGCTGATGCGCACGCCCTTGTCCGCCACTCGTACTCATGGCTGGGAGCGCCCGTACGAGGGCTGGTCCGGCGGGTCCTTGTGCAGCCCGGGAACGATCGGCCATACCGGCTTCACGGGCACCGGACTGTGGGTCGATTTCGACAGAGGCAAGGCCTGGACCTTGCTCACCAACCGGATCCATCCGACACGTCATTTCGACAGCGGAATCGCTTCGCTGCGGCAGACGGTCGGCGATCTCGTCAATGGACTCTAGGAGCTAGATGATGGAACCAATCTGGGCTGTCGGCCTGATGACCGGCACCGTGCTTGACGGCAATATCGACGTCGCGCTGATCAAGACCGACGGCGAGCGGATCGACGATTTCGGCACGTATCGGCTGATGCCCTATCCCCAATCGATCCGCTCGCTGCTGGAAGAGACGCTGACGGCCGCACGGGCCTGGAACTTCGTCGGGCCGGAACCGGCGATCTTCCGCAAGGCCGAGGAAGCGCTGACGCGTGCCCAGTCGGCAGCGGTGAAGGAATTGGTCGAAGGCTACGGCATGACGATGGCCGATATCGGCGTCGTCGGCTTCCACGGCCAGACCGTGCTGCATCGCGCGCCGCAGGTCGGACGGCTCGGCCAAACCCGGCAACTCGGCGACGGCGAGCTGATGCACGCCATCTTGGGCACCAAGGTGGCCTATGATTTCCGGTCGGCCGACATGCGCGCCGGCGGGCAAGGCGCCCCCCTGGCCGCGGCCTATCACACCGCGCTGATGCGCAGCGCTGGCGCCAGCGGCGAGGTCGCCGTGCTTAACCTCGGCGGCGTCGCCAACATCACCTGGTGGGACGGCGCCGACAATGTCGTCGCCTTCGACACCGGCCCCGCCAACGCACCGCTCAACGATTTCATCAAGTCGAGGGGGCTAGGCGAAATGGACCGCGACGGCGCGCTTGGCCGGGCGGGAACGGTCGACGAGGCAAGGCTCGCCAAGCTGTTGCAGCATCCTTATCTCAGCAAGCCCTATCCCAAATCGCTGGACCGTTTCGACTTCGGCGCCGCCATGGCCGATGGCCTCAACGTCGAGGATGGTGCGGCCCTGCTCACCGCCTTCACCGCCGGCGCCGTCGGCAAGGCCCTCGACCTCTTGCCACACCGGCCGAAGAAGCTGGTGGTCAGCGGCGGCGGCCGCCACAATCCGACGATGATGGCCATGCTCGCCAGCCGCGCCGGTGTCGAGGTGGTGCAGGCCGAAAGCCTCGGCTGGAGCGGCGACGCGGTGGAGGCCGAGTGTTTCGCCTTCCTCGCGGTGCGCGTGCTGCGCGGCCTGCCGATCAGTTTTCCGAGCACCACGGGTGCGCCGCAGCCGATGCGCGGCGGAAAGCTTGCCGGTTAAACCAGTTTCTTCTGCAGGAAGATGCGGCTGCGCCCGACCGGAAAATCGGCCAGCGTTCCGAAGGGCTGATAGCCCTGGCGCCGGTAGACCTTGTCGGCGTTCGGGTTGAAGGTGTCGATCAACGCGCCGTGGCAACCGCGCGCCACGGCTTCCTGTTCGGCCGCGTCCAGCATCTTGCCGGCCATGTGCTGGCCGCGCAGCCTCTCGTCGACCCACAGCCATTGCACGTAAAGCCAGCCCCAGGCCGTGTAGCCCGAGATGCCGGCGACAATCGCGCCATCCTCGTCACGCACGAACACAGCCAGCGGTTTCCTTTCGGACGCGCCGACATCGCCATCGTTGAACACCGTCAGGCGCTCGCCGAGAAAGGCCAGTTCTTCCGGCAAGGGGTTTGCCGTTGTTTCTAGGTTCGTCTTCATGGCTCTTTCCGGAAAGCTCGGCTGGATGGGAGTGAAGCGTTACGAGGCGCAAAGCCCTGGCGCAATGTCTATGTCGGCTCTCGAACAGGGTGCGGATCTCCGCCATTGCGGAATTCGGATGCGGCGATGCCGTAGCGCTTGAGCTTGTCGTAGAATGTCTTGCGCGGCACGCCGAGCGCGTCGATGGCCCCGCGCACATCGCCACCATGGTCGCGCAGCGCATCGCGGATGAGCTGTGCCTCATATTGCCCGACCCGCTCCGGCAACGCCGCCGAGGGTTCCGGAAGCCGCGCGGGCGCCTCAGCTTCGTCGTCCGGGCCGAGACCGAGCGCCACGCGGTCGGCAAAATGGGCGAGCTCGCGCACATTACCCGGCCAGTCATGCGACTGGAGATGATCGCTTACCGCGGCGTTCACCTTTGCGACCGGCCGACCGAAGCGCTCCGCCGCCTTGCCGAGGAAATGCCCGAACAGCATGGGGATATCGCCGCGCCGCTCACGCAGCGGCGGAACGCGCAGCGTCACCACGTTGAGGCGAAAATAGAGGTCCTCGCGGAAGTCGCCGCGCTGGTCGGGCCGGCCGAGATCGACCTTGGTCGCCGCGACGACCCTGAGATCGAGACGCCGGGTCTCGTTCGAGCCAAGCGGGGTCAAGCTGCGTGTCTCCAGCACCCGCAGCAGCTTGACCTGGAGAGCCGGCGGCATGGATTCGATCTCGTCGAGGAACAGCGTGCCGCCGCTGGAATGCTCGACGCGGCCGATCCGCCGCCGCTGCGCGCCGGTGAACGCTCCGGCCTCGTGGCCGAACAGCTCGCTTTCGATGACGGTCTCGGGCAGAGCACCGCAGTTCAACGCCACGAAGGGCTTTGCCCGGCGCCGGCCCCACCGGTGCAGGAGGTCGGCCACCACTTCCTTGCCGGTCCCGGTCTCGCCTTCCACCAGCACATCGACATCCATGTCGGCGATCTGGCGCAAGGTTTCGCGCAGGCGGCGGATCGAGGGCGCTTCGCCGATCAGCGGCAGGCCGTCGGCAGCCTGTGCCGCGGCTTCACGCAGGCGCCGGTTCTCCATCACCAGCCGCCGCTTCTCGCTCGCCCGTTTCAGCGCCTCGACGAGCCGATCGCCGGCATAGGGCTTCGGGATGAAATCATAGACGCCGTCCTTGAGCGCGGCGACGGCAAGGTCGACATCGCCATGCCCGGTGACCAGGATCACGGGTATATCAGGGTCGATCGCCTTGATGCGATCGAACAGCTGCAGCCCGTTCATGCCCGGCATGCGGATATCGCTGACGACGACGCCATCGAAGTCCCTGTCGACGACAGCAAGCGCTGCCTCCGCGGCGTCGCGCGCGACCACCGTGAAGCCGGCGAGTTCGAGCAATTGCGTGGTGGCGTGCAACAGGTCGGCATCGTCTTCGACGAGCGCCACCAGCCCTGGTCCCTCGTTCATTCAATTCGCCTCAAATCAATGGTGAAGGATGCCCCGGCGGCGCTGTCGGGATCGAGCCGCAGCGTGCCGCCCAGTTCCTGGGCGATCTCCTGCGAGATCACCAGCCCGAGGCCGAGCCCCTTCTCCTTGGTGGTCTGGAACGGCATGAACAGATTGCCCGCCGCTTCCGGCCCGAGGCCGGGACCGTTGTCGCGCACCGAGATCAGCACCCTGTCGTCGCGCTCGGCGAGATCGATCTCGATGCGGGGATCTGGCTGGTCCTTCATGGCATCGAGCGCATTCTGCAGCAGGTTGACCAGGATCTGCTCCAGCCGGATGCGGCTTGCCATCACCATCGGCGATGCATTGCCGCGTGGCTTGACGATGGTGACGCCGGAATCGCGGATGCGGCCGGAGAGCAACGACAGTGCGCCGTCGATCGCCTCGCGCACCGGCAGCGGCGAAGCGGCGACACCGGGCCGGCGGGCGAAAGTCCGCAAGGTGCTGGTGATGGCGCCAATGCGTTCGGTCATCGAGACGATCGACGTCAGATTGCCGGTTGCCGGTTCTGTCTTGCCGCCTTCGAGAAAGCGGCCGGCATTCTCGGCATAGGTGCGGATCGCGGCGACCGGCTGGTTGATCTCATGCGCTACGCCCGCGGCAATCTGGCCTAGGATGGAAAGCCGGTTGGCCTGGGCGAGATCGTCGCGCAGCCGGCGGACCTTGGCTTCGGCGCTCTCACGCTCGGCGATTTCGCCGGCGAGTGCCGAGTTGGAGCGTGTCAGTTCGGCGGTTCGCGAGGACACCCGGCTTTCGAGCTCGGCATTCATGCGCGCCAGCGCCTCCTGCCGCAGCCGGCGTGCGCGGCGGCGTCTTGTGAGCACATAGGCAAGCAAGCCGGTCAGCAGCAGCCCAAGCAGCGTCGTCAGGCGCGCCGTGTTGGCGGCGGACGAGAGGGCGGCGTCGGCCGGCGTCAGCAGCCAGAGGCGCCAGCCCGGGACCGCATCGGGCAGGCCCTGCACCACCTCGACGAACTGGCGCGGCTTTCCCGAGCCCTCGATCGTCGCCAGGCCGTCGCCGGCAGCGCGCCGCATCGGCAGCGGTTCGAAGGCGGCATCGGCCAATTGCAACTGCTCGTGGGCAGCGGCGGCATCTTGGGCGGAGAGCGGCGCCAGCGCGTGAAACCGCCATTCGGGCTCGCTGGTGGCCAGAACGACGCCGCGTTCGTCGGTGACGAAAACCAGGAACCCGCTGGAGCGCCAATTGGCCTCGACACCGTCGAGCTCGACCTTCAACACCACGACGCCCAGCGGCTTGCCGTTGTCGTCGACGCGACTCGAAAGATAGAGACCCGGCCGGCCGCTGATCGTGCCCAGGCCATACTGGCTGGCGGAGCCTTTCGCCATTGCCTCGTTGAAATAGTGGCGGAAATTATAGTCGATGCCGACAAAGCTGGTCGGCTCGCCGGCATTGCTGGCCGATATCGCGATGCCCGCCGTGTCGATGACGTAGATGGCGGAGGCCGAGGCATCGCCGGCGATCGCCTTGAGCTTGTCGTTGAGAGCCGCTTCCTGCATCGTCCCGGCCCGGCGCAAGGCCCCGCGCACCGCGTCGTCGCGTGCCAGCACCAGCGGGACGAGGCGCTGTTTCTCGATTTCGCCTGTCAGCGTCCCCGCCGCCAGCGGCAGGGCGGCAAGTGCCGTGTCGCGCAGGTCACTGGTCGCCTGGCCGGTGGCGATGCGTCCCGCAATGGCGATCGCGCCGGCCAGTATCGCAAGGGCGATAACGACGATCAGCCAGCGGCCGTCGCGCAGCCGGCCAACCGCCTCGCGCAGCGCTTCGCCGCCGGCGAACCCGGCCGAGCCGCTATCAGTGCGTGCCTGCGGCGTCTGCCTCTCCCTTTCTCGCGGCCTTGTGGCCACACTCTAATGCGAAATTCCGCCCAGGCAAACGCCTCCTGTGCGGAAATCCGCACACGCCTCCACCGAAGGCAGCCGAAGAATGCCCGGAATCCCGGGATTCCGGGCTTTCCCCGATCTGGCACAGCGCTTGCAAAACTCCCTCCAGCGGCGGGCGACCGGAACGCCGCGATGGGAGAAGTCACGCAGGACGGGTTCCGTCCATCCGGCCAGGGAGAGTTCGATGCACATCGCAGACCAATCGGGCGCGGCCGCCGCGCAGCGCAAGCCCCTCTATGCCCAACTCTACGTGCAGGTGCTGGTGGCGATCACCGTCGGCATCCTGCTCGGCCATTACTATCCGTCGATCGGCGAGAGCATGAAGCCGCTCGGCGACGCCTTCATCAAGCTGGTCAAGATGATCATCGCCCCGGTCATCTTCCTGACGGTGGCGACCGGCATCGCCGGCATGAGCGACCTGCAGAAGGTCGGCCGCGTTGCCGGCAAGGCGATGCTCTATTTTCTCACCTTCTCGACGCTGGCGCTCATTATCGGCCTCATCGTGGCCAATGTCGTACAGCCGGGCGCCGGCTTCAACATCGACCCGGCAACGCTCGATGCCTCGACCGTCAACACCTATGCCGCCAAGGCGCATGACCAGTCGGTCACCGGTTTCCTGATGAACATCATTCCCGGCACGATCGTCGGCGCCTTCGCCGATGGCGACATTTTGCAGGTGCTGTTCTTCTCGGTGCTGTTCGGCATCGCGCTGGCTCTGGTCGGCGACAGGGGCGCGCCGGTGCTCAACTTCCTGCAGGCGCTGATGGCGCCTATGTTCAAGCTGGTCAGCGTCTTGATGAAGGCCGCCCCCATCGGCGCCTTCGGCGCCATGGCCTTCACCATCGGCAAATACGGCATCGGCTCGGTCATCAACCTCGCCATGCTGGTCGGCACATTCTACGCGACGTCGCTGCTGTTCGTGTTCGTCGTGCTGGGTGCGGTCTCCCGTTACAACGGGTTCTCCATCCTGTCGCTGCTCCGCTACATCAAGGAAGAGCTGCTTTTGGTGCTGGGCACTTCCTCGTCGGAAGCCGCCCTCCCCTCGCTGATGGAGAAAATGGAGAAGGCCGGCGCCAAGCGCTCGGTGGTCGGCCTGGTCATCCCCACCGGCTATTCCTTCAACCTCGACGGCACCAACATCTACATGACGCTGGCCGCGCTGTTCATCGCGCAGGCGACGAACATCCACCTGTCGATGGGCGACCAGATCCTGCTGTTGCTGGTTGCCATGCTGTCCTCGAAGGGTGCCGCCGGCATTACCGGCGCGGGCTTCATCACGCTCGCCGCGACGCTTTCGGTGGTCCCCTCCGTGCCGGTCGCCGGCATGGCGCTGATCCTCGGCGTCGACCGTTTCATGTCGGAGTGCCGGGCGCTGACCAACTTCATCGGCAACGCCGTCGCCACGCTGGTGGTCGCGCGCTGGGAAGGCGAACTCGACGAGGCCAAGCTGGCGAGAGCCCTGGCGGGTACGGCCGACGACAGCCTGCCGGCGGACATCGTTCCAGCCGAGTGATCCCGCGGGAACGCACGATAGTGAATGGCCGGAGGCATTGCCTCCGGCCATTTCATGCCTCGAAGACGTCAGGCGGCGCGCGTTCCGCCAAGTGGCGCCAGCGCCTTGCCATCGGCGGCGAACAGATGGCAGTGGGACGGATCGACCTGCATCGCGACGGGGCTGTGCAGCGGGGTAGTGTCGGTGCCTTCGGTCTGCACGACAAGCCTGGCCGTCTCGCCGATATCGGCATGCAGGATAGTCAAGCCACCGAGCCGCTCGGCCAGCACCGCCTCGCCCTTGAACTGGCCCGCATCGGCGATGCGGATATGCTCCGGCCGGATGCCAAGCAGCAGTTCGCTGTCCGGCGCCAGCCCGCCCGCAGCGGCTGGAACGACCAGGCTGGCACCGCCCGGCAAGGCGACCGCAACGCCATTCCCATCCGCGGACACGACCCGCACCGGCAGTATGTTCATCTTCGGCGAGCCGATGAAGCCGGCAACGAAGACATTGGCCGGGCGGTTATAGAGATCGAGCGGAGAGCCGACCTGCTCGATCGTGCCGCCATTGAGGACGACGATCTTGTCTGCCATGGTCATCGCCTCGGTCTGGTCGTGCGTGACATAGACGATGGTGGCGGCGAGCCGCTCATGCAGTTGCATGAGTTCCAGCCGCATGTTGACGCGCAGTGCCGCATCAAGGTTCGACAGCGGCTCGTCGAACAGGAAGACTTTCGGCTGGCGCACGATGGCGCGGCCGATGGCGACGCGCTGGCGCTGGCCGCCGGACAGTTCCTTGGGCCGCCGGCCGAGCAGATGCGACAGCTGCAGCACGTCGGCCGCGGCCTTGACCTTGGCGTCTCGCTCGGCCACCGGCAGGCCGGCGATCTTCAGCGCGAAGCCCATGTTCTCGGCCACCGTCATATGCGGATAGAGCGCGTAGGACTGGAACACCATGGCAAGGCCGCGTTCGGACGGATCGACCTCGTTGATGCGCGCGCCGTCGAGCATGAGCTCGCCCGCTGTGATCTTCTCCAGCCCCGCGATCATGCGCAGCAGCGTCGACTTCCCGCAACCGGACGGGCCGACGAAGACGACGAACTCGCGGTCGCCGACATCGAGGTCGACGCCCTTGATGACCTCGGCGTTGCCATAGGACTTGCGCACGCCGCGCAACTTGAGCTCAGCCATTGAAGTCCCTCCTCTTGTCCGGATAGATGCTTGGCCCGACAGGCATGCGGGCGGCCAACGCATCCAAATCATCAAACAGCACAAGGCTGGCGGCGCCGACCAGCCCGGCATGGCGGCCGAGCTGCGCCTGGACCACCGGCACGTCGCGATAGGCACGCATGGCGCGTTGCCGAATGGTCGCCTCGATGACCGGATGCATCAGGTCGAGGCCATTGCCGATGCCGCCGCCGACGACCAGCACGTCGGGCGAATAGAGATGCAGAAGATTGGTGAAGCCGACGCCCAGCCAGCGGGCTTCCTCCTCGAGCAGGGCCAAAGCGAGATCGTCCTGCAACCGCGCCGCCTCGACCACATGGCGTCCCGTAACCTCGGCGTTGGCCGAAAGGCGACGCAGCGTCGAGCCATCGAATGCCGACGTCGCGGCGTTGGCGCGGCGGCCAAGTGCCGTGCCCGAGGCGACGGCCTCGAAACAGCCGACGACGCCGCACATGCAGCGCTCGCCTTCATTGGTGATGGTCATGTGGCCGATCTCGGCGGCAAGGCCGCGACGGCCGTGCAGGATGCGCCCATCGGCGACGACACCGCCGCCGATGCCGGTCGAGACCGTGACGAAGACCAGCGAGCGTGCGCCATGGCCGGCACCGAAGCGCCATTCGCCAAGTGCCGCGGCGTTGGCGTCGTTCTCCAGCCGCACCGGCAGGCCAAGCCGCCGCTCGAGCATGTCGGCCAGCGGGACGTCCTGCCAGCCGGCCAGCGTCGGCGGCCCGACGGCGATGCCGGCCAGCGGATCGAGCGGTCCAGGCGCGCCGACGCCGACGCCGACAATGGCAAGCCCCGGCGCCTCGGCATGCACGGAGGCGGCCAACGCCTCGATCTGGCCGATCACCACGTCGGGGCCGGCCTGCGCCTGCGTCGGCACGGCGGCGAAGGCCAGGATCTTGCCGTCGCGGTCGACCAGCGCGGCACGAAGCTCGGTACCGCCAAGATCGATCGCGAGGGCGGCCTCGGTGCTCATGCCGCGACCTTCAGCCCGTGCAGCCAGCCGATGCGACCGGCCAGATCCTTGTCGCCAAAGGCAAGCGAACCGAGCACCACGGTCTCGGCGCCGGCGGCACGCAGCAGCGGCACGGTCTCGTGGCGGATGCCGCCATCGGCGGCAAGAACGACGGCGTCCTCGCGACCAGCTTCTCGCAGGATGGCGCGGGCAGCACCCAGCCTGTCGCAGGCCGTCTCCGACAGGCCCTGGCCCTTCACGCCGATCGCGGTGCCCAGCAGCGTGACGAAGGCGACCTCGGAGACGAAAGGCTTCATCACCTCGACCGGCGTCTCCAGCCTCAGCACGACACCGGCTTCGGCGCCGAGCTCACGGGCCAGCCGTGCGGCGCGCAATCCCGCCTCGCCGTTTTCGGCATGGACGCTGATCATGTCGGCGCCGGCCTCAATGAACTGGCGCGTCTGCGCCTCGACGATTGCGGCATCGACCATCAGATGGACGTGGATGGGCTTCGCCGTCAGGCCGGCAATGCGGGCGACGAGATCGGGGAAGAACAGGAAGGACGGCGCGAAATGGCCGTCCGCCACATCGATGTGATGCAGATCGACATAAGGTTCGATGCGCTTCAGGTCGCTCTCGAAATTGGCGAGATTGGCCGACCAGAGCGAGAATTCGGCGATCAGGCGATCGCGCGGCAATGCGGCGATGGCGGCCGGGCCTGACAGAGGCTTTGAAGTCATGATTGGTCCTGGTTGTTGAAATTTCTGTCGAGAAAGGCGCCGATGGCGGCGCGGATTTCGGCGAAATGGCGATCCTTGTCGGTGGCCTTTGGCGTGACCTCGGCGAAGACCGCATTGCGGATGGTCTCGGCGAGCTCACGGGCGGTGGCCAAGGGATGGACGAGGTCGATGCCGCTGCCGATGATGAGCGTGGGTCTTGCGAGGCTGGCGGCTAGCGCCCGCGTCACGCCGGGCCCGTCATTGGCGATCGCCTGCATCACCTCGGCAAAGACATCAGCGTTTTCGCGCTGGAAGAAGCCGAGCAGCGAGGCGAGATTGTCCGGCGCTTCCGTGCGAAAGCGGGCCGATGTCGCGGAGGATGCGAAGGTGTCCCGGGCCTCAGCCAGTGGAAGCCGGCGGATGAGGTCCGCTACCTCCGTGTAAGGGCGCATGTTTTGCGGCGCCGCAGCGAAGGCCCAGGCGGGACGCACCAGCACCAGGCCAAGCACGCGGTCCGGGTGGCAGGCGGCAAGCCGCAACGCGATCGCCGCACCCATCGAGATGCCACCGGCGATGAAGCGGTCAAGCCCGGCCGCATCGGCGGCCGCCAACACGTCATCGGCGAACATCGCGATCGAGAACGGACGCTTGCTGCCAGCGCCGGAGCCGCCCTGCGCGCGGCACTCGACGGTCAGCCGGCGGCACGACGGGCCGTCAGGAAAATTCTGCGCCACCTGATTGGCATCGCCGCCGAGGCCGTGCTGGAAGACGACGGGAAGCTCGCCCTGTCCGGTGTCGAAGACACGAAGGGCGGCATCGTCGCGATGCATGACCGTCGGCGCGGCGCTCATCACAGCAGTCCCCGCAAGAAGGCGGCGACACCAGGCGCCTCACCAGCGGACAGGCCGTGGGTGACGAGCGCACCATCGAAACCCGCTCCCTTCAGCCGCGCGACGAAATCCGGAAAATCGACGATGCCTTGCCCTGCCGTGGCGAAGCGGCCGTCACCATGCCGATCCTTGGCGTGCGCCATGGCGATATGGCCGGCGGCCTCCTCGATCGCGTCCGCAACGATCGCACGCGCTTCGTCCGGCGTCGCGTGCTCGAACAGGTTCGCCGGATCGAGCACGATCTTGAGATGGCTGGAGCCCATGTCGGCGATCAGGCGCGTCGCATCCGCGGCGGAGGTGACGATATTGGCCTGCTCGGGCTCGATGCCGAGATCGACGCCGGCTTCTTCCGCCAACGCCAGCGCCTTCGCCATCTCGGCAGCCATGTCGGACCAGGCGGACGGTGTGGCATTGTCGGGATGATACGCCCATTGATCGGCGGCATTGCGCGAACCGGTGCAGAGCGTGACCAAGGGAATATCCAGGGCAGAAGCCGTCTCGATGACGACGGCAAGGCGCCGCAGGCCATCGTCACGCACGGCCTTGTCGGGATGCGCCATATTGTACGTGCCCGACAGGGCGACGAGCGAAACGCCTGATGATTGCGCGGCAGCGCGAATGGCTAAGATAGCTTGTTCTGGTACCGCATCCGGCATCGACGGCAGGCCGGCGCAAGCGAGATTGAACTGCGTCGTCTCGTATCCGGCCTGCTTCACCGCGGCCAGCACAGCGGCCGGGTCGCTGCCCGTGAAAGTCTTGGCGAAAATGCCGAGGCGCATCAGACCGCGCCCGAAACCGAGGCGAGTTCGACCCGCTCGCCGGATACAACCGAGCGGGCAATCGCCACCATGGCGCGGATCGAGGCGATACCGTCCTCGACATTGGCGCCGCGCATCGGCGCGCCGTTCAGTACGGTATCGGCAAGACCTTCCAGCTGGCGGCGGAAAAAATGGCCGTCGGCGCCGAGTGGTCTGCGCGAGGTCGCGTCCTTCTCATGGAAGATGTCGACCTCGCTGGCGCGGAAGTACCAGGGGTTGAACGTCTTGGCGATGACCGAACCGTTTTCGCCATAAAGCTGAAACCCCTCGTGCCAGTCCATGCGTACGGCCACCGTGAGATCAAGATGGCCGAGCGCGCCGCTGGCGAATTCGGTTTCGACGAACCAGCAATAGGCGCCGAAACGCTCGTTGAGGCGGGCGCGCACGGCGGTGATCTCGCCGCACAGGAAGCGCGCGGTATCGACGAGATGCGAGCCGTGCGCCAGCATGAAGTACTGCCGCAAATCGGCCTTTGGATTGCCCGAAGGTTTCCTCGCCAGCTTGCTGGTGACGGGCAGCGGCTGAATGGCGTCGGTGTTGGTGTAGCGATGGGTGGAATCGCAATACCAGGCCTTCAGCGCCAGCACCTCGCCCATCTCGTCGCGGACGAAGTCGCGGGCCGCCTCAAGCGCCGGGTCGAAGCGCTTCATGTGACCTACCTGCAGCACCTTTCCGGAGCGCTTCACCGCTGCCGCGAGAGCCTCGCCTTCCTCGACGGAGGTGCCGATCGGCTTTTCGCACAGAACATGCTTGCCGGCATCGAGCGCCTTGATCGACATCGGCACGTGATAGGCGTCTGACGTCGCCACGATCACCGCCTCCAGCTCGGGATCGGCGAGCATCGCGTCATAATCGGCATACATCTTCCGAGGCTCGTAGGTGGCGCCCATGCGGGCGAGCAGGTCGGGCGCCGCGTCGCAGATGGCGTAGAGGTCGGCATTTCCGGCCTTCGCGCAGGACTGCAAATGCGCGAACTGCGCGATGGGGCCGCAGCCGAGCACACCGACCCTGAGGCGTCTGTCTTGTTTCTTGATCATCGTCTCGTTCTTCAGGCGCCGTAGCCGCGCATTGTCTGGCGGTTGGTCTTGACCGCGCCGGCGGGATCGGCGGCGGCCGTCTCGGATTCCTCTTCCAGCACCAGCCAGCCGTTGAAACGCGGCGCGGTGTTCGCGATCTCGATGACCGTCTGGGTGTCGCAGACGCCCTTGCCCAGCATCGCCCAGGTACCGTCGGCGTCGACGTCCTTCAAATGGATATAGCGGATGCGGTCGCGGTAGGTGCGCAGCGTGTCGGCCATGTCCTTGTGGCCGCGCAATATGTGGCCGGTGTCCGGCACCCAGCCGACCAGGTCGGGGTCGAGCAAGGCAAAGATCCTGTCGTAATCGGCGCGGTCGAACAGCAGCGTGTTGTGATGCGAGCTCGGATGCACCGCCACCTGGACGCCCGCCTTGCGGCCAAGCTCGCCGGCCTTGTTGTAAATCTCGGCGGCGATGGCGAACTTGTCATCGCGCGGCCCTTCGGACACCACGGTTGCCGACCCCATCGACACCAGCGCGCCGGGAAAGGCGGAAGCGAAATCGATCCAGCGCTGCGCCGCCTCGAGGTCGGCGCCGATCTCCTCCTTGAGCGTGAAACCGCTCTTCGAACCGAAGGCGAAGGAGACGAGCGTCAGGCCGGAGGATTTCAGCGCGGCGGCGAACTCCGACGGCCGGTCGGCGTAGCGGCCGATCATGGTGTCGGTGATCTCGATGCCGGCATAGCCGCCATCGGCGATCGCCTTCAACAGATCGTCGGGGCCGCCGGCCCAGGCTTTTCCAAGCATTTCCCAGGTGAAGGTCTGGCAGCCGACCTTGAGCTTCGTCTGTGTCATGTCGTTCATTCCTTGACGCCGCCCTGGGTCAATCCCTCGATGATGTGGCGCTGGAAGAACAGCACCAGAAGGATCAACGGCACGGTCACCACGGCGGAGGCCGCGGCGATGTCGCCCCAGGGGACGTAATAGAGGTTGGTGAAGTTGGCGATGCCGACCGGGATCGTCTGCCGGTCGATGTTTGAAGTGAAGGCGAGCGCGAACAGGAATTCGTTCCACGCGGTGATGAAGGCAAGCAGGCCTGTCGTCACCAGGCTCGGCAGCGACATCGGCAGGATGATACGCCAGAGCAGGCCGGGCACGCTGACGCCGTCCATGCGCGCCGCCTCGTCGATCTCGCGCGGCAGGGTCTCGAAATAGCCGAACAGCACCCAGGTGACGAGCGGCAGGCCGAGCGCCAGATAGGTGATGATCAGCGCCGTGTAGGTGTCGAGCAGGCCGAGATTGGTGGCGACGAGATAGAGCGGGCCGACCAGCGCGATCTGCGGGAACATCGACACCGACAGGATGACCATGAGGACGCCGAAGCGGCCCTTGATGTTGAGCCGCGACAGCGCGAAGGCGGCCAGCGAGCCGACAAACAAGCACAGGAAGGTCGTCGCCAGCGAGACCACCAGCGAGTTCCAGACATAGCGGTGAAGCTGCTTCTCGAAAAAGGCGTTGTAATAATGCTCCAGCGTGAAGGGATGCGGGATCAGCGACGGCGATCCCGAGGTCAGCATTTTGTCGAGCTGGAAGGAGGTCGAGAACTGCCAGAGGAAAGGACCGCCCGACCAGATGAGGATCAGCAAGGCGCCGGCATAGATGGCGAAGCTCTGCAGCGGTGAGCGCGTCTCGTTCATTGCGCCCTCCTGATCTGGCGGACAAGGAAGACGACGAAGACCAGCGCGATGATGCCCTCGGTGATGAACATCGCTGTCGACACGGCCGAGCCGTAGCCGAACTGCAGCGTCGAGAAGAGCACCTTGTAGGACAGCGTCGACAGCGTCTCGGTGGAATCGGCGGGGCCGCCGCCGGTCAAGACATAGACGAGGTCGAAGACGCGGAAGGCATCCAGCGCGCGGAACAGGCCTGCGATCAGCAAGGTTGGCGTCAGGAGCGGCAAGCGGATATGCCAGAAGGTGATCCAGCCCTTGGCGCCGTCCATGCGCGCCGCCTCGATCAGCGAATTGGGCACCGTCTGCAGACCGGTCAGAAGCAGCAGCGCCATGAACGGCGTCGTCTTCCAGACATCGGCGATGATGATGGTGATCATCGCCGTGTCGGGTGAGCCGTACCAGTTGATGTTCTGGTCGATCAGCCCGGCATGCAGGAGGATGTAGTTGACGATGCCGTTTTGGCCGTCGAACAGCCAGCCGAACATCTTTGAGGTGACGACGGTAGGCATCGCCCAGGGCACCAGCATGGCCGCGCGGACAAGCCCTCGCCCCTTGAAGGCCTCGCACAGGATCAGCGCCATGCCGAGCCCGATCACCGTCTCCAGCACCGTCGAGGCGGCAGTGAACCACATTGTGTGCCACCAGGCGTTCCAGAACTGCGGGTCGCCCCACAGCTGCACATAGTTGGAAAAGCCGATGAAATCCTGATCCTGCGTGATCAGCGAGGTGTTGGTGAGCGAAAGATAGAGCCCGTTGACGATCGGGTAGAAGGAGACCGACGCCAGCGACACGAAGGCCGGCGTCAGCAGGATGAGGGCCCAGAAGGCGCCGGGGAGCGCCCTGCCAAGCCGCCGCGGCCGGCCGGCGCCCGGAATGGTGGCGGCCGCGGTCATGGTCAGGCGACGATCTTGTTGATCTGGTCGGCGAGCGTGTCCATCTCGGCCTGGACCTTGCCCGAAACCAGCGCCTTGGAGATGCCGGACTGCAAGGCAAGCGTCACCTTGGCGTATTGCGGCGTGATCGGCCGCGCCGTGGCACCGGTGAACACTTTCTCCAGGCTCGCCATGAAGGGCTGTTCCTTCTTGATCTGCTCGTCCTGGAACAACGCCGGCCGTGTCGGCGCCAGGCCAAAATTCAGCGCGATGCGGTGCTGGGTCTCGGTCGACGACAGCCAGGTGAGCAGCTCGATCGCGGCCTCGCGCTGCTTGGAGTTGGCATTGACGCCAAGCTGGTAGCCGCCGAGGCAGGCCGAGCTCTTGCCGCCGGGGAACGACGGCAGCGGTGCCACGCCAACCTTGTCAACGACCTGCGAAGCCTTGGCGTCCTGCGCGATCGGGTAGACATAGGACCAGTTGCGCATGAACATCGCCTTGCCGGAGGTGAAGGGCTGGCGCGACGGCTCCTCGTCCCAGGACAGCACGTCCTGCGGGCTGATCTTGGTGGTTGCGATGGTGTCGTGCAGGAACTGGATCGCCTCGACCGCACCCTTCTGGTTGATCAGCGACGACTTGCCGTCGGGCGCCAGGATCGCGCCATTGTTGGAGGTGATGATCTCGACGGCGTCGCAGACCAGGACCTCGGCCTGCTTGCCCTGCCAGAGATAGCCGAAGTCGACATCACCGGCCTTTTGCGCCGCAGCGGCGATGATGGCCATGTCGGCCCAGTTTTCCGGCACCTTGCCGCCATGCTTTTCCAGCACATCCTTGCGGTAATAGAACATGCCCGAATCCATGAACCAGGGAAGGGCCGTGAGCTTGCCGCCATAGGTACAGGCGTTAAGGGTTCCAGTGAAGTAGGCGCTGCGCTTGTCGGCCGGGAAATACTCGTCCAATGGCAGCGCCCATCCGGCGGCG
The DNA here is from genome assembly GCF_013170705.1 of Mesorhizobium loti. Lineage (NCBI taxonomy): Bacteria > Pseudomonadati > Pseudomonadota > Alphaproteobacteria > Hyphomicrobiales > Phyllobacteriaceae > Mesorhizobium > Mesorhizobium loti. The sequence goes on from NZ_CP033334.1 coordinate 5,910,170, forward strand.
GCAAAGCCGGCGATCCAGATCACGTCCTGGCTGAAGACGTCGGGCGTGCCGTTGCGCCGGGCGAGCTGCTGCACCAGGCCTTGGTAGACTTCGGTCGAAGAGCTCGGCGGCGGCAACTCGATGTTCTTGACCAGGATGCGGTCCTGCGATTCGTTGAAGGCCTTGATCAGGTCGCCGAAGGTCTCCTTGCCGAAGAAGGCCGCGCTGGCGAAGCTGATTTCGGCGCGCGACTGGGCACGGGCGCGGCCAATGCCGAGGGACGTCCCCGCCCCGAATGCGGCCGCGCCGAGCAGGCCGGCGGAACCGATGAGAAACTGGCGACGATCGGCGATCGTCACATGACCCACAGGCTTAGGTGCGGCGGTCGGCCGTTTTTTCATATCTGTCATTTTCTCCTCCTAGGGCTGGCAGCCTCCCGATGTCGCGCCAGCATTTTCGCATGTTCTATAAAAATTTTACGCGCGTCAATATTTAAAATGTTGTATAGCGTTTTTCGAAGGCGATCCATTGCCAGGGCAGTGGATTCGAGAAAGCATGACCATGTAGGGAGGAGCGATCGAAAATGCAGGCAAAATCAAAGGCAAAGCTCGCAATCGGCGTTATCGGATGCGGCAACATCTCGATGACCTATCTGCGCAATGCCGCCCTCTTTGGTGGAATCGAACTGCGCGCCTGCGCCGATATCTCCGCCGACATGGCGGCGCTGCGGGCGAAGGAATATGGCATCGAGGCGCTTGGCGTCGATGCGCTGCTGGCCGACCCCGAGATCGATCTTGTGCTTAACCTGACCATTCCCGCCGCGCATTTCGACATTTCGTTTTCCGCTCTTTCGGCGGGAAAACACGTCTTCACCGAAAAGCCGCTCGCGACGTCGGCCAGCGACGGGCGGCGGCTGGTGGCGGAAGCGGCCAAGCGGGGCGTCCTGCTCGGCTCGGCGCCTGATACCTTCCTCGGCGCCGCCGGCCGCCGGGCGCGGCGCCTGATGGATGAGGGCGCCATCGGCCGCCCGGTCACCGGCACCGCCTTCATGATGGGGCGCGGCATGGAGCATTGGCACCCCAACCCGCAATTCTACTACCAGCCAGGCGGCGGCCCGGTGTTCGACATGGGCCCCTATTATCTGACCATGCTGGTCAATCTGCTTGGCCCCGTCGCGCGCGTCATGGCGATGGCGACGCGCGGCCAGGAGGAACGCCTGATCACCGCCGAGGGACCGTTCAAGAACACCACCTTCAAGGTCGGCACGCCGACAAATGTGCTGTCGCTGCTCGAATTCCGTTCCGGCGCCACCATTACCTTCGGCGCTTCATGGGACGTCTTCAAGCATTCCAACCATCCGATCGAACTGCATGGCACGGAAGGTTCGCTGCGCCTGCCCGATCCCGACACGTTCGGCGGCACCGTCTCGCTGTCCGAACGTGGCGCGGAGTGGAAGGATTTCGCCAGCGAAAGCGAACTCTACGGCGCTCGCAACTGGCCCTATGCAGCACCCGACCGCGCCAACTACCGCATGCTCGGCGTCGCCGATCTCGTGCGCTCTCTGAAGACAGGAGCAACGCCTCGCGCCTCCGGCAATCTGGCGCTGCATGTGCTTGAGATCATGGAAGCGATCCTGCGTTCGGGCGAAACCAAAAGCTCGGTCGCCATTGCCGGCGACGTCGTCCAGCCGGCGCTGCTGACTGAGGACGAGGCAAGCAGCCTGCTCGCATAGGCCCTTTGTTTTCACGCAATTCCGGACGGAAAACCGCCGTACACTTTTCCTGGAATTGCTTTCGACGGAGATGGCGATGACGCTCGATCCTGATGCCTTGCGCGCCCTCGAAATCGGCCGTGCGGCCGGTGGCGAGCCGTTCGAGAACGGCAGTGTGGCGGCGGCACGGGCCGCCTACGGCGCTTCCTTCCCGACGCAGCAGGGCGAGCACGAGCCGGTCGCGGCAACCTCGCAGCGGCACATCGACGGGCCGAACGGCCCGGTCACGATCCGCGTCCATCGCGGCATCGGAGCGCCGCGGACAGGGGCGCGTGCAGTACTCTATCTGCATGGCGGTGGCTGGGTCATCGGAAATCTCTGCTCGCATGACGAGATCTGCCGCTGGCTCGCCAATCTGGCTAACGCCGTCATCGTCTGCCCCGATTATCGGCTGGCGCCGGAGCACACGTTTCCCGCCGGGCTCGAGGATTGCACGGCGGCGCTCCGCTTCATGGCGGAAAACGCCGGAGAGCTTGGCATCGATCCGGCGCGCATCACCGTCGCTGGTGACAGCGCCGGCGGCAACCTTGCCGCCGTTCTGGCCTTGCTCGCCCGGGACAGGCTGGCGCCGCCGCTTGCCGCCCAGATCCTGATCTATCCCAACACCGATGCGCGCCAGACGGCGGACAGCTACCGACGTTTCGGCGACGGCTTCGGGCTCACGGCAGCCACCATGGCCTGGTTTCGCGACCACTATGTGCGAACGCCGGACGACATCACGGACTGGCGCGTCACGCCGCTGCTTGCATCAAGCATGGCTGGCGCCGCACCGGCGTTTGTCGTGATCGCCGGCCACGACATCCTCGCCGACGAAGGGACGGCCTATGCCGAACGCCTGCGCGTCGAAGGGGTGCCGCTGGTCCTGCGGCACTGGCCGGGTCAGATTCACGGCTTCGTCTCGATGGGACGTCACATTCTGGCGGCGCGACAAGCGGTGAGCGAGGCGGCGGCCTGGCTGCAGTTGCAGACGCGCGCTCAGGCCGACTGACGCATCACCAGCGTCGCGCCGAGCTTGACGTTGCGCGCCATCTCCTGCCCGGGTGAACCCGCATCGTCCAGCAAGGCCAACAGGATCTCGACGCTACGGCCGGCCATGGCCGCAAAATCCTGCGCCATGGTGGTCAGTGCCGGACAGGTGTAGCGGCTCAGTGGATGATCGTCATGGGCGGCGACACGGAAATCGCAATCGGCCCGGCGGCCGATCTTCAGCCCGCGCGAAAAGGCGGCAGACATGACACCGAAGGCGAGACGGTCGTTCGCGCACAACAGCGTGCGGGCCGGCAGGCCGCCCTTCTCGAGTGTCCTGTCCATCCATTCATGGCCGATACGCTCGAAATCCCAGCTGTAGTCGCCCGCTGCCTTGAGAATGACGGGTTCCAGGCCGGCGGCTAGCATCGTCTCGATGTAGCCCTGCAGGCGTTCCCCGGAATTGTGGTTGACGTGCGGAATGTCGACATAGACCGGCGGTTCGCCGGACCGGCAGAGATAGTCGACGATGGTCGAGATGCTCTGGTGGTTGTCGTTGCCGACGAAAGGCGTGTCGCCCTCGATGTAGGTGTCGAAATAGACGATCGGAATGTCCTCGCTCATCCGCTCGAAGACGCCGGGTTCGGAGACCAACCCCAGCGGAGCGACAATGGCGCCGGCAACCTTCAGCGACAGCAGCGTCTTGACCGATTCCGCCTCCAGTTTCGGCGAACCGTGCGAGGAGATGACGATCGGCCAGAACCCCTCGTCGCGGCAGCGCAGTTCGATGCGGCTGACCATTTCGGCATAGAATGGATCGGTGAGCGCCGGCACGACGATGCCGACATTGCGGGTGCGCTTGCGGTTGAGATTGCGCGCGAAAACATTCGGCTGATAATCCGATGAACGCAGTGCTGCCTCGATGCGCGCCCGGGTCGCCGGCTTCACGCTCGCCGGATCGTCGAAATATTTCGACAGGGTCGGCCGTGATACGCCGGACGCCCTGGCGAAATCATCCATCGTGCGGTGGGTCTTCTCCGCCATCGATATTTCCAGCCCCTTTGCCCCGCGCCCGCCGACAACCTTCCGGTCGGGCCAGAATCAGTCCTGCGACCGTTGCCGTCAGGCAGCATTGCTCGACCGAATTTGTTCAGTCAAATTTTCACGTTTCCACTACAATGCAAAAGCATTGCGCACGTCAAATTATTTATTGACGCTCCGAAAACCGCAACCTAGGCTTTGGCCTTGTACGGACGTGGAGAAGGCGCTCGGCAACCGGCCGCGGGGCAGTCTGGGAATGGTGAGGACATGAAGAAACTGGTTTGCGCCGGCGAGATCCTGGTCGAGATCATGGCCGAGCGGATCGGCCAGAGTTTCCTTGCCCCCGGCCCTCTGGTCGGCCCGTTTCCCTCCGGCGCGCCGGCGATCTTCATCGACCAGGCGGCGCGGCTCGGCCAGCCGGCGGGCCTGATCGCAGCCGTCGGCGATGACGATTTCGGCCATTTGAACATCGAGCGCCTGCGCGCCGACGGCGCCGACATCTCGGCCATCAAGGTCCACCGTGGCGCCGCCACGGGCACAGCCTTCGTCACCTATGAGACCGACGGCAGCCGGCACTTCGTCTACAACATCAAGCAGAGTGCCGCCGGCCTTATCGAGATCGGCGCCGAGGCGCGCGCGCTGCTGGCCGGCGCCGACCATTTTCACGTCATGGGCACGTCACTGTTCTCGCCCGAGGTGATCGAGGTGGCGCGCAACGGGATCGAAACTGTCAAGGCGCGCGGCGGTACCGTTTCCTTCGACCCCAACATCCGCAAGGAGATGCTCGATCTGCCGGGCCTGCGCGATGCACTGCATTTCGTGCTGTCGAAGACCGATGTCTTCCTGCCGAGCGGTCCGGAACTGTTCATCTTCGCCAAAGCGGCCGACGAGGAAAACGCGGCGCGTGAAATGCTGGATCGCGGTATCTCCACCGTGGTCGTCAAGAAAGGCGCGCAAGGCGCCGTTCATTACGACCAGACCGGACGGACCGCGTCACCGGGCTTCGTCGTCGACGAAATCGACCCGACCGGCGCCGGGGATTGTTTCGCCGCGGCCTTCGTCTCCTTCTGGCTGCGCGCAGAAGCGCCCGAGAAGGCGCTGCGCATCGCCAATAGCTGCGGCGCGCTGGCGGTGACCAAGAAGGGCCCGATGGAGGGCATCGCCTCGCTTGCCGCCGTCGAAGCCTTCCTTGCGACCGCCAAGACCGGAGCGCCAGTATGAGCCGGGCTACGGACGGGTTGTCGGCCATAGCGGCGGACCGGGCGGCGGGCGAACGCCGTGGCATAACCTCGATCTGTTCGGCTCATCCGCTGGTGATCGAAGCGGCGCTGCGCCACGGCAAGGCGCGCGACGCCGATGTGCTGATCGAGGCCACCTGCAACCAGGTGAACCACGAGGGCGGTTATACCGGCATGACGCCAAGGGATTTCCGCCGCTTCGTCGAGACGGTCGCCGGCAAGGTCGGCTTCCCCCTGGAGAGGCTGGTGCTCGGCGGCGACCATCTCGGCCCCAATCCATGGAAACACCTGCCGGCGCCCGAGGCGATGGCCAAGGCCTCGCGCATGGTCGACGCCTATGCCGAGGCCGGCTTCACCAAGATCCATCTCGACGCCAGCATGGGTTGTGCCGGCGAAGGTGCCGCACCTGCCGATGCGACGGTCGCCGCGCGCGCCGCCGAACTGGCGGAAGTGGCCGAGGCCGCGACCGAACGCAGCGGCGGCCCCAAGCCGGTCTATGTCATCGGCACCGAAGTGCCGGTGCCGGGCGGCGCCCTGGAAGCAATGGACCATCTGGCGGTGACCACACCGGAAGCCGCGCGTGAAACCGTGCGTGTCCACCGCGATGCCTTCAGCCGGCGAGGTCTCGACCAGGCCTTTTCGCGGGCGATCGGTGTCGTCGTGCAGCCGGGTGTCGAATTCGGCAATGCCGAGGTGATCACCTATGAACCGGAACACGCCCGTGCATTGGGCGATACGTTGCGGGACCTGCCGCAATTTGTCTTCGAGGCGCATTCGACGGACTACCAGCCGATTTCGGCGCTGACCGCGCTGGTCGATGACGGCTTCGCCATCCTCAAGGTCGGGCCATGGCTGACCTTCGCGCTGCGCGAAGCGCTCTACGGTTTGAGCCATATCGCCGAGGTTCTGGTTCCCGACCGGACGCGCGAAACCCTGCCGGCGGCGATGGATCGCGTCATGCTGGCGGCGCCGGACAATTGGAAGAATTACTATCACGGCTCCGAGGCTGAGCAACGGATCGAACGCCATTTCTCCTACAGCGACCGCATCCGCTATTACTGGCCGGCGCCGGCGGCCCAGCAGGCCGTGGATGCGCTTATGCAGGCGCTCGGCGATCGTGACATCCCCCTGCCCCTCATCAGCCAGTATCTCGGCCGTCTCGACGGCGCGGTGGCGACCCGGTCCGTGGCGCCAAAAGCCGGAGAATTGCTGATCGCCAGCGTAACGGACGTTCTCGACATCTACGCGCGCGCAACCGGCTGACCATGGCTACGGCCTGGGCATCAGGACCAGCGCGCCAGTCGTGCGGCGCGACTCCAGATCGCGGTGCGCATTGGCGGCATCGGCGAGACCGTAGCGCGTCGGTGCCTCAACCTTGACCACGCCCTGGCGAAGCGCCTGGAAGAACCTGGCGACGTGCGGCTCAAGTTTTTCCGGTGTGTCGGTGAAATGGGCATAGTTGGGCCGCGAAATGGTCAGCGACTTCGACGCGAAGCGGCCGATATCCCAATTGCCGATCGGCCCGGAGGCCTGGCCGAAGCTGACGAGATGGCCGCGCACGGCAAGGGCCGCGAGCGAGCCGGCGAAGGTGTCGTTGCCGACGGCGTCATAGGCGACGTCGGCTCCCCTGCCCCCTGTCAGCCGCATGACGGCATCGGCGAAATTTTCGCGGGAATAAACGATGACATGGTGCGCGCCGAGACGTTCGACGGTGCGTGCCTTGTCGTCGCTCGAAACGGTCGCGATCACCGTCGCGCCGAGATGACGCGCCCATTGCACCAGCAACTGGCCGATGCCGCCGGCCGCCGCATGGATGAGGACGATTTCGCCCGGCTTGACGGCATGAACGTCGTGCAGCAGGAAGCTCGCGCTCACGCCCTTGAGCAGGCCTGCGGCGGCGATCTCATCCGTGATGTCGTCCGCAAGATGAACCAGCAATTCAGGCGCCATGTTGCGCCGCTCGCTGTAGGCGCCGACCGGCGGACAGGCATAGGCGACGCGGTCGCCGGCCGAAAAGCCGGACACCGCCGAGCCGACTGCCTCGATGATGCCGGCCGCTTCCATGCCGGGCACGCCGGGCGGCTTCAAAAGGTCGAAAAACCCGGTGCGACAATAGACATCGATGAAATTGACGCCGATCACCGTGTGACGGATCCGCACTTCGTTCGGCGCCAGCGGCGGCAGTTCGATGTCCCTGAGCCGCAACTCCTCGGGTCCGCCGTAACGCTCGACAACGATCGCAGCGGTCGTTGCTGTCTGGCCAGGCGCGATCCTTGACGGCGCATGCGGCATGTTGATGGGCGGAGTGGGCGCAACAATTGCCTGGGGCGGTCTCGTCTCGACCGGCGAGCCCACGCTCCGGCGCTTCAGAAGATTGCGCACCGCCGCGAAGCCGGCCTGATAGATGTCCTCGGTGACCAGCCTGACCAGTTCGTCGCGGCGATGCGCCGGCGGCTGGAATTCAGAGCGCCACTCCCAGAAGGTGGCATTGCCGTCGGTCACCGGCTTAAGCCGGATCGAGGCGACATAGCCCATCAGAGGCAGCGGCGCTTCGAGCAGGCAGTAGCTCAGCCGGCGGTCCCTGTCGGACAGTGCCAGCAATTGCTCGCGCAATTCGCCGCCGTCGTTCAGCCGAAAGTGGCGCACGGCGCCAACCACATCGACCGGCTCGCCACCCTCGATCTCGCTGAAGGCGATCGCCGGATGCCAGCGGTCATGGCCGTTGAAATCGCGCAGGATCGCCCAGACCTCGTCAACCGGTGCCTCGATGATCGTGCTCTGGCAAACCTTGACCATCGGCCGGCGTCAGCGCCCGAACCGGTGTTTCAGCGCGCTCAGTGCGGTCTGGAAGACGCCATTGCCGATCTGATGCATCAAGGCCGCCTCGCGATCGGGCGCGCAGTCGAACTCCGCCTGCCACTCGGCGAGCGTCAGGTTGCCGTCGGTGATCGGCGTCAGCGACAGGGTGGCGACATAGTTCTCCACCGCCATCGGGCTTTCGAGGATCGCGTAGCTGCACGACAGGTCGTAGTCGGACAGCGCCAGCAGCCTTTCGCGGATGCGGCCGCCGTCCTTGAGCGTGAAACTCCTGATGCAGCCGATCTGGTCGGCCTGCGCGCTCTGCTCGATGCGGCTCTCGGCGACGAACGGCGCCCAGCTCGGCAATGCGTTGAAGTTGCGCACAAGCTTCCAGACTTCCGCGGCCGGAGCCGGAATGACCGAAGAGACATAGACCTTGGTCATGCTTGCGAGCCGGCTGTCGGCATGGCCGTTCGCGCATGCATTGTCTCGCCCCGGGCCAGCTCGACCCTTGCTTGGCAGTCATCGCGAACCGACGCAGCATGGCAATCAGGCGCAAGACATGGTCTCGCACGGCCCAACGAAACGCAAGAGAACACCGCCCTCACCTCAATGATCGCGGTCGTCATCGTCGTCCTTGGCGGCCTTTCCCTTGCCCTTCTTGTCGCGGGTCAGGCTGGAAATGTCCTTGGCATCGCGCAGCACGTCGGTCATGCGGCCGAGCGAGCCGCCCTCGATGCCGATCTCCTTCATCAGATTGTCGATCATCGGTGCCTGCACCCGGTAGCGCAGCGCGGAGTCGATGACCTCGTCGGTGACGTTGCGGTTGCCGCCGGTGCCGCCGTTGAGGCCGTCGACATGCAGGATCTTGATGCCGTCGATCTTCTCCATCGGCTTGACGCTTTCGCGGATGATGCCTTCCATGTGGTCAAGCAGCTTGCCGCGCAGGCGCCCGGCGCGGGCCTCGTTCGACAGCAGGTTCTCGGCCTCGTTGAGCTGGCGATGGCCCGATGCGTCGACCTCGTAGCGCTGGGCCGCGGCAAGGGCGTGGATCTTCTCCGCTTCCGCCGAAGCGACTGCGGCGATCTTCTGCGCTTCCGCCAGGCTTTTCGCCGCCTTCATCTCGGCATCCGCGGCGGACGTGATGCGCAGCGCCTCGCGCTCTGCCTCGCGCTGCGCGCCGATCAGGTCGGTCAGCTTGCGGCGTTCGGCGATCTCGCGTTCGCGGGCGGTGAAAGCCTGTTCCTCGGCCTGGACGGCCTTGGCGCGTACCGCCTCGGAAGCCGCGATCGCCGAGGACCGTTCCTGCGTCTTCTTGGCGATGTCGATCGCCTTCTGGATTTCCGCGATCTCGATCTTCTGGTCGCGGTCGACGCCCAGTTGGCGGATATCGCGATCCTTGATCAGCCGCGCTTCCTCGATGCCGCGCTCGGTGGTGATACGGGCGCGCTCGACCTCCTCACTCGCCGAAATCTCGGCCTCCTCGAACGCCTGGCGCTTGGCGATCTGCAGCGCTTCAAGGTGACGCTCGCGTTCGATGCGGACCTCGTCCACCACCCGTTCCTGCGCGATTCGCGCCGTCTCGGTGGCCTGGTTCTCGACGATCTCGGCACGGCGTTTTTCCGCCTCGGCCCGGGTCACTTCCAGCGCCTTTTCGGCGAGCGCGATCTGGCGTTCCAGTTCAGCCACTTCGAGCAGTTTCTTGCGTTCGATCTCGAGCTTGCTTTGCGCGCCCTCACGCTCGATGCGGGCCTTTTCCAACGACAGTTCGAGCGCGATCTGCTCGCGCTCGGTCAGTTCGCGCATCTTCATCTCGGTCTCGTCGAGCGAACGGCGGCGCGCGATCTCGCGGCGTTGCGTGTCTTCCTCGCTCTTGATGCGCTCCTCGGTGATGTTGCGCTCCTGGTTGAGCCGCGATTTTTCGACGGCCTCGCGCGACGAGAGCTGTGCCTGCTCGGATTCCTGGTCACGCAACGCACGCTCAATGGCCAATTCAGACCGCTGCGCGGCGCGGCGGATCTCGACCTCGCGTTCCTGTTCGAGGCGCGCGTATTCGGTGTCGCGGTCGATCTCCAGCACCTTGCGCTGTGTGTCGAGGTTCTGGTTGCGGATGTCGACCAGCGTGCGCTGTTCGATCTCGTTGCGCATGCGGCGGCGGGTCTCGATCGATTCCGTCAGCTGTGTCAGACCCTCGGCGTCGAAGGCGTTGGAGGGATCGAAATATTCGAGGCTGGTCTGGTCGAGGTCGACGATGGCGACGCTCTCCAACTCGAGCCCGTTGGCCGCGAGCGACTCCTCGGCGAGCCTGCGCACCTTGGCGGCATAGTCGCCGCGCAACTCATGCATCTCTTCCAGCGTCATCTGAGCGGCGACGGTGCGCAGCGCGCCGGCGAACTTGCCTTCCAGCAATTCGCGCAGGCTGTCGGGCTGCAGCGTGCGGCGGCCAAGCGTCTGCGCGGCAGCGGCCACCAGTTCGCGGCTGGCGCCAACGCGCACGAAGAACTCGGCGATCAGGTCGACGCGCATGCGGTTGCGGGTGATCAGCGCCAGCGCATCCTCGCGGCGCACCTCGATGCGCAGCACGTTCATGTTGACCGGAGTGATCTCGTGCAGGACCGGGATGACGAAGGCACCGCCGTTGACCACCACCTTCTCACCCATGAAGCCGGTTCGCACGAACGCCGTCTCCTTGGTCGAGCGGCGATAGAGCCAGCGCAAGACGTAAACGGCGATCACCACGACGACCGCGGCAATGATCAGCCACAACAGGAAAGCGCCAAAGGTCTGCGCGTCCATGATCTATCCTCCCCAAGACAATGCGGTCGGCACGGGGCGACCGGCGATATTTTCAAACATCCACCCGCATGGTGGCGAAGTCCAATTCTTCATGCCCGCCTCTGCAGCTTCGGCGTGACCGCGTGGAATGCAGCGATCGCCGCGTCGACGAAAGGCGTGTCGTTGATGTTGGCCCGCACCCGCTCGACATGGCGCAAGGGCGTGCGGCGCACCGTCTTCTCGATCGCCTCGAACAAAGCGTTGTCGGCTTCCGGGTCATGAAAGGGCTGACCGGGCGCGTCGAGCATCGAGACACCGCCCTCCGGCAGCAGGAAGCGCACCGGACCGTTCATGGCGTTGAGCCGCGTGCCGATCCATTCCCCGAAGGCGCGGTTTTCGTCGCGCGTGGTGCGCATCAGCGTGACGTTGGGATTGTGGATGACGAATTTGCGGCTGCGGAATTTCTCCGGCACGCTGTCGCGCGGCCCGAAATTGACCATGTCGAGCGCGCCCGTCGAACCGACATAGGGCAAACCAGTCCGGATCGCAGCACCGAAGCGATCCTCCGTCGCCGGGAACACGCCGCCAACGATCATGTCGGCCACTTCCGTGGTGGTGAGGTCGAGGAAGGCCGACAGCAGCCGGGAGTCGCCGAGGTTTTCCATCGCCCGCCCGCCAATGCCCGTGGCGTGGAAGACGAGGCAGTCATAGTCGGCTTCGAGGCGTTTCGTGACAGCTTGCACCAAAGGTGTGGTGACGCCGAACATGGTGATACCGACGGCCGGCCGCGCCAGCTTGCTTCTTGCTTCCCAGGCCTCGGCATTGGGCAGTTGCGCGACCATGCCGGCCATGGCGTGCGCTGCGTTGGACAACACCTGTTCGGTGATCGAGTTCAGCCCCTGAACATCGGCGACCGAATGGAACATCATGATGTCGGCGCCGCCGACATATTTGGCGACATCGCCGGCCGCCACCGTCGAGACCATCAGCTTGGGGATGCCGACCGGCAGCACGCGCATGCCTGCCGTCGCCAGCGTTGTGCCGCCGGAACCGCCGGCCGAGATGACGCCGCCGATGCGTGGCTCACGCTCGATCCAGCGTGCGAAAGCTTCCGCCATGGCGCTGACCGAGCCGCCGCGATCATTGGTGAAGACGGCGGAGGATCCACGCGCGTGCATGCCGGCCACCTGCATGGCGGGCACATCGGCGCTGGCCGGTTTTCCCGATGTCGACAGGTCGACGGTGCGCACGGGCAGACCAAGCGACTTCAGCCGGTCGGCAACGAAGCGCAATTCCTTGCCCTTGGTGTCGAAGGTGCCGACGACCAGCACGATCCTGCCGATGCGTTCGGCGAAGGGGATGGCGAAGACCTTCTTCAAGTCGTCCTGCGGTGCGGTCTTGTCGACCGCGGCCTGTCGCAATTCGGTGACCGGCACGTTCCAGCGATTGGGCAGTTCGGTGACCGGTCGATAGACGCCGCTCCGCGGCATCGGTTCGGTCGAACCGGCGCCAGCCCTGTCGACGCGATAGACTTCCGCCAGCTGGTCCCGGGCCTGCGCGGCTTCCGCCGGCGTGACCGGTGCTTCCTCGGCATGGCGGCCGACGCCGAGCAGCCGCTGCTGCAACTCACGGTCGGCGGCGAGCGCCATGGCATCCATCAGCCGGTTGATGCGGCCATTGACCATGATGGCGACCTGGTTCGATACCGCCGTCGCAACGCCGATATTCTGCTCGATGACCAGCACCGCCATCTCGCCTTCGGCGGCGAGGTCGATCAGCATGCGCTCGACCTGGTCGACGATGACCGGCGCCAGGCCTTCGGTCGGCTCGTCCATGACCAGCAGCTTAGGATCGCTGAGCAGCGCACGCGAAATCGCCAGCATCTGCTGTTCGCCGCCCGACAGCTGCGAGCCGCCATTGGTACGGCGTTCGGCGAGCCGCGGAAAGGTCTGGTAGACGCGCTCGACCGTCCAGCTGGCATCGCGCCTGTTGCCGGCGGCCAGACGCAGATGCTCGTCGACGGTCAGGCTCGGCCAGACACGGCGTCCCTGCGGGACATAGCCGACGCCGAGGCGGTGGATTTCGTGCGGCTCAAGAGAGGTGATCTCCCGGCCATCGACGCGGATCGAACCTGACTTCGCCCGTTTCAGCCCAACGATGGTGTTGCAGAGCGTCGACTTGCCCATGCCGTTGCGGCCTACCACCGACAACACACCGCTTTCCAGCGTCAGCGACACGCCCTGCAGCGCATGGCTCTCGCCATAGAAAACCTGCAGGTCGTCTATGCGCAGCATTGCCTTCGCGATCTTTCCGGGACGCTCAGCCATGCTTGCCCCCGAGATAGATCTCCTGGACTTCCGGATCGGCTTCGATCTCCCGCGGCGTGCCTTCCTTGAACAGGCGGCCATTGTGCATCATCGAGACATATTCCGAGACGCGCAGCGCGACATCGAGATCATGCTCGATGATGATGTAGCCGATATGCTTCGGCAGCGCGTTGAGGATGGCGACGAGATCGCGACGTTCGGTCGGCGACAGGCCGGCCGCCGGCTCGTCGAACAGGATGAAGCGCGGCGCGCCCGCCAGCGCCAGCGCGATCTCCAACTGGCGCTGCTGGCCATGGCTCAGCGTCGCCACCAGCGTGTCGCGATAGGCTTCGAGGTGCACGGCGTTGAGGATCGATTCCGCCTGCACCATGTTGACGTCGGTCGCGGCCGGACGCAGCAGCGAAAACCGCCGACGCGAGACGCCCCGGCAGGCGAGAAAGATGGAATCGAGGACCGACAGGCCCTTGAACAGTTGCGAAATCTGATAGGTGCGGCGCAGGCCGCGCCGGATGCGCTCGTGGGGAGGCAGATCGGTGATGTCCTCGCCGAAGAAGCGGATGCGCCCCGCCGTCGGCAGGAAATCGCCGGTGACGGCGTTGAACAGGGTCGTCTTGCCGGCGCCGTTGGAGCCGAGGACCGCGCGCCGTTCGCCGGCCGCGATCCTCATGGTGATGCCCGAGAGCGCCACCAGCGCCCCGAAATGCCGCGCCACGCCATCAAGCTCCAGCGCATAGGCGCCGGTGCTCTGGAGACGGTTTGCTGCGAAGCTTTCGGTCACTGGCGGCTGCACTCAATCGTGGTGTTACGGGCAGCTCGGATTCTCGCGGTTGACCGCGCCGAGCTTCATGAACTCGTCTTCGGGAATGCCGAGCGTCTGGTTGACCTGCGGCACGACCTTGACCAGCTTGTTGAGGAGATTGCCGTCGGCGCCTTCAGTGACCTCGGTCAGGAAGATGTCGGCGATGGCATTGCGGTTCTTGTCGAGCGACACCTTGCCCGTCGGCGTGTCGAAGGACAGCTTCGACAGCGCGTCGCGCAGCTTCTTGCCGCCATCGGAGACATCGCCGCCAACCTGGTCGAGACCAAGCAGCGTCGCCTTCATGTCGACATAGTAGCCATGGGCGAACAGCGAGGGCGACGGAAACGCACCCGGCTGCTTCTTGTAGGCCTCGACGAAGGCCTTCCAGGCCGGCGCGTCGTTGGTGTCGGCGGTCGGGCCAGCGGATGGCGTGCCCTTCAGCACTTCCTTCAGCTTGCCTTTCGACGTCAGCACGGTCTGGTCGACAGTGATCGAGCCGCCGATCAGCGGCGCGGTGCCGCCACCCTGCTGGTACTGGGTCAGGAAGTTGACCGCATCGGCGCCGCCGAGCGCGACGTAGATTGCGTCGACATCCTCAGGAATGGCGGCGATGACCGAGGAAAAGTCCTTGTTGCCGATCGGCACCCAGGATTTCGACGGCACATGGCCGCCGGCCTTGCAGAACTCGGCCATGAAGCCGAACACCTGCGTGTAGGGGAAGGAGTAATCCTCGGCGACGGTGGCGACCTTCTTGTAGCCCTTGTCCTTGAAGGCATAGGTGCCGAGGCCGGCCATCCACTGCGCGCCATCGGTCGAGAAACGGAAGAAGTTCTCAGCCGGGTCGCGCAGCGTGGTGTCCTGCGCCGCCGATGTGCCGTTGATGAAGGTCACGTTCGGCTGCGTCTTGGCGTAGTCCTTGACGGCGATGCCCTCGTCGCCCGAAAGCGGGCCGACCAGCACCTTGACGCCGTCCTGCTCGACCAGCTTGCGCGCCGCGCGCACGGCGCTGTCGGGCGAGGCATCGGACGAGCCCTTGACGATCTCGATCTTCTTGCCAGCGACGGTACCGTTCATCTCGGCAACGGCGGTCATGGCGCCGCGCTCGCCGTCCTCGCCGAGCACCGTGAACGGGCCTTCGAAGGTTGCGAGCAGGCCGATCTTGATGGTGTCGTCGGCAGCCAGCGCCATCGAAGGCGCGGTCAGCCCGGTGAATACCGCCAGCGCCAGCAATGTCCGTCTATGCATTCTCATCGTTTTCCTCCCTTTGATTTGGTTTTGCAGTGGTTCATCCATCCCGGCTCCTATGGGCCTGGACGCAAGGACTCCTGGGCAAGATGTGGCTTGATCCTCCCCCACAACCCAAGAATTCCATCCGGTGAGACGAAGACGATCACCAGGAACACCATGCCGATCAGCGTGTTGAAGCGCTCGGCGCCGACGATATCGATGGCGAAGGTCTGCATCAGGACGACGACGACCGCGCCCAGGAACGGCCCGATCGGGTGGCGCAAGCCGCCGATGACGGCGATGATCAGCACGTCGATCGCGGCATCGACGCCGATGGTACCGGGCGAGACGCGGCCGTTGAACCAGACCAGCAGCACGCCCGCCAGTCCGGCGATGACACCTGCGAGCAGCCAGGCGAAGACCTTGTGCGCGGTGACATGGTACCCCAGCGCGCGCATGCGGCGCGGGTTGTCACGGATCGCCTGCAAGGTCATGCCGAAGGTCGAGCGCGAGCCGTAAAGCACCGCCGCGTAGGACAGCGCCGCCAGACCCAGGCAGAGATAGTAGAATGGCCTGGCATCGCGCCAGTTGACGCTCCAGAAGACCGGCGCACGGATGCCGGTATAGCCGGAATGGCCGTTGAAGATGGCGTAGTTCTGCTGCGCGAAATAGAAGGTCGCGGTGGCGATCGCCAGCGTGATCATGATCGTGTAGATGCCCTCGGTGCGCACCGAGATCCAGCCGATCAGCGCCGACGCCAGGGCCGCCGCGAGAACCGCGAACGGAACCGCGAGCCACCACGGCCAGCCGAGACCGAGAATGCTGGAGTTGTTGTTGCCAAGGATGGCGATGGCATAGGCCGCTATGCCGGCGACGGTGATCTGCGCCAGGCTGACCATGCCGCCATAGCCGGCGAGCAGCATCAGCGACAGGCCCAGCATGCCGAAGATCAGCGAATAGCCGCCGATCTGAGTCAGGAAGAAATCGGACGCCACCAGTGGATAAAGCACCAGTGCGACGGCAAGGATGATGTGGCCGGCGCCGAGCTTCTCCAGCCAGTTCCGCTGCGGCGTGGCGCTGGTTGTGGCGATCGCCAGGCTCATCGTGCCTTCCCCATGATGCCTTGCGGCCGCACCGCCAGCGTCACCACCATGATGACGAAGGTCAGCACGATGCCATAGGTCGGGAAGTAGACGAGGCCGATCTGCTCGGCCAGGCCGATCAGCAGCGCGCCGATGGCGGCGCCCGTGATCGAGCCCATGCCGCCGACGATGACGACCACCAGCGAGGCCAGGAGATAGCGGACATCCTCGCCTGGCGCGACCGACAGCGCCGAGCCACCGACGACGCCGGCAAAGCCGGCAAGGCCGGCGCCGACGGCAAAGACGATGGCGAAGACCGCATGCACATTGACGCCCGACGCCTGCAGCATGGCGCGGTCGTCGACGCCGGCGCGGATCATCATGCCGACGCGGGTCTTGTGCAGCATCAGCCAAAGACCGACGCCAATGACGATGGCGGCCGCCAGCACCACGACGCGGTAGAGCGGATAGGTGAGGAAGACCGAGGCGCCGTTGGAGCGCACCGCCGTGATAACGGGCAAGGTCAATGCGCCATCGAGCCATTCGGGGGTGGTGATCTGGTAAGTGCCGCCGGCCCACACCGCCAGCATCAGGTCGGCTGCCACGATCGAGATGCCGATCGAGACCAAGGTCTGGCGAAGATCGTCGCCCTCCAGCCGACGGAAAACGAAGACCTGCATGACGACACCGACGATGGCCAGAACCGCGAAGCCGGCGGCGACGCCGAGCAGCCAGTAGCCGGTGCGGTTGGTGACTTCGTAGCCGATATAGGCGCCAAGTAGATAGAGCGAGCCATGCGCCAGATTGACGTTGCGCATCAGGCCGAAGATCAGGGTGAAGCCGCTGGCAACGAGGAAGTAGAGGCCGGCCAGGGTGATGCCGTTGAGGATGGCGCTGACGAAGGCCTTCTTCGAAATAAGGATGGCGTTCAGCCAATCCGGCCAGACCGCGAAGACCAGCCATGCGACGACAGCGGCGGCGAGCAGGCCAACGAGGCCCCATGCCTGCCGGCCGGTGATGCCGCCGCTCTCGGAGAGCGTCTGAGATGGCTGGTCGAGCAGGCTCATGCCGTCAGCCGCCGGCGCTGCTCGTTCATGCGCGGCGCCTTGTGGAACTTGCCGTCCTTCATGATGGCAAGGATGCGGTTCTTATCCTGCAGGATGCGCACGTCAGAGATCGGATCGCCGTCGATCAAGAGAAGGTCGGCAAGGTAGCCTTCCTTGATCATGCCGAGCTCGTCGCCCATGTTCATGATCTGACCGCCATATTTGGTGCCGGCCTGGATCGCCTCCATGGGCGAGAAGCCCAGCATCTCGACGAAGGTCTGGATGTCCTTGGCGTTGGTGCCTTGCGGCGTCCAGGCAAAGCCATAGTCGCCGCCGATGCAGACACGGATGCCGCGCCGGTGCATCTTCTTCATCGTCTCGATGCACATTTCGAGTTCGCGCTCGTATTCGAGCGACAGCGGCGAGCCCGGCTTGATGCCCCACTGCTCGGCGTGACGTGCCGTGTTGATCAGCCAGGCGATGCCCGGCGCGACGAAGTGCTTGTCCTTGGCCGCTTCGAGCATGTCGAGCGCTTCCTCGTCGGCGAAGGAGGCATGGTAGATGTTCTGGATGCCGTGGCGGATGCACTGTTTGACCGAGCCCGACGAACGCGCATGCGCCGACAGTACCTTGTTGCGGCAGCGTGCCTCGGAGGCGGCCATGGCGACCTCTTCTTCCGACATCGGCGTCTCCTCGGCGCCCATGCCCGTGATGCTCTCGCCGGACAGGTTGAGCTTTATCGAATCGACGCCGTATTTGATCAGCTGGCGCACGGTGCGACGGATTTCCTCGGGCCCCGAGACGACGAGGCCGAGGTTCAGCCCCTCATGCGGGATGTGCGACGGCGCGGAATCGCCGAGGCCGCCGACCGTGGTGATTTCCGGACCCGCCGCGAGGTAGCGCGGTCCCGGAAAACGACCCTGGTTGATGAATTTCTTGGCGACGACATCGAGACGCGGCTTTGCGGCCGCCGCGCCCCGGCCGGCGGTGAAGCCGGCGTCAAGCACCAGCTTGGCCATCTCCATGGTGACCAGCATGTGCTCCTCGATTTCCATCATCTGGATGGGGTCGATGCCGGGCGCGTTGTTCCAGGACAGATGCAGATGGGCATCGATCATGCCCGGCATCAGTGTCGCGCCCATACCGTCTATGACGGTTGCACCTCCTGCCGCGCCACCGCTGTAGGAGGACGACGAGGACGAGCCGAAGCGCGACGAGCCCTTGGTGATCTGCTTGATGCGGTTGCCCTGCACCAGCACCTCGCCGGTGTAAGGATATTCACCTGATGCGTCGAGCACGCGCACATTGGTGAACAGCGTGCTGCCCGAACCGTTGCCGTTCCAGCTGTCGTCTGCCATCACAAGCCTCCCAACTTGCCGAGCGCACAGTTCTACGCTCGATCAGAAATCCTCACCTATCAACCCGTCTCAAAAAATCGGCGAGCTTCTGGCTGCTTTCGCGCGGGCTTTCCACCGTGGCCCAGTGCCCGCACCGATCCAGCGACGAGAATACGGCGCCCTTGATCTTGTCGGCAAGCGCCTGGGCGACCCCCGGCGGATTGACCGTGTCGGCGTCGCCGGTGACCAGCAACGTCGGCGCCGAGATCCTGCGCGCATCGACCGCGGTCGCCTTGGCCAGAGCCTCGCAGGTGCGGGCGTAGGATTCGGGATCCTGACGCGTGATCGATTCCCGCACGAAGGCAACTGCCGCCGGCGAGGTTTCCCTTGTGTGCGCGGAAATCGCGTTGGCGACGATCTGGTCGGCGATATCGGCAACACCGCCCGAACGCGCCAGACGCGCCCGGTTGGCGAGCCCTTGCCGTGTTGCGTCCGTCGGTTCCGCCAGGGCGCCGAACAGCGCCAGCGATGTAACCAGCGATGGCTGCGTCGCGGCGATCTGCTGGCAAACGATGGTGCCCATCGAATGGCCGACGAAGTGCGCGGCAGCAACCCCCATGCCGGCCATGGCGCGGATCACGGCCTCGCTCATCCCTTCGACGGTCAGCGGCTCGATCGGGCGCGGCGAGCGGCCGGAGCCCGGCAGGTCAAGCCGGATGACGCGATAGGCGGAAAGCGCCGCCATCTGCGGCTGGAACATGTTCGAGGTACCGCCGAGGCCATGGATCATCACCACGGCAGCGCCCTCGCCGACAACTTCCGCAACGACCTGGCCAACCGTCACCGTGGTCATTGCGCATGCTCCGTGAAGCGGTTTTCCAGCGTGCCGATGCCATCGATCTCGATCCGCACGACGTCGCCGGCCTTGAGGTATTTCGGCGGGTCGAAACCGATGCCGACCCCGACCGGGGTGCCGGTGGCGATGATGTCGCCGGGCTTCAGCGTGATGCCTTGCGACAGCGTGGCGATGATGGTCGGAATATCGAAGATGAGCAGCGATATGCGGGAATTCTGGCGCAGATCCTCGTTGACGAAACACCGGATGCCGGCTGTTGCCAGGTCGAGTTCGTCCCTGGTCACCGCCCACGGGCCCATGGGACAGAACGTGTCTTGCGACTTGCCGATCAACCACTGGCTGTATCTGCCTTGCAGATCGCGGGCCGTGACGTCGTTGACGATGGTGTAGCCCCAGACATGGTCGAGCGCGTTCTCCTTCGATATACCGCGCCCGCCCTTGCCGATGATGACGGCCAGCTCCGCCTCATAGTCGATGGCGGTCGAGACCGATGGATCGATCAACACGCTGGCATGGTTGGCGACGACCGATTCGGGAACCTTGGAAAAGATGATCGGATGCTTCGGGATCGCGCCGGCGCCGGCGCTGGAATCGAAGCCGCTGCGGGCGAATTCGTGCGCGTGCTCGTGATAGTTCTTGCCGACGCAGAAGATGTTGCGGCGCGGTTGCGGGATGGGCGCTTCGATTTCCACCTGCGCCAGCGGGATGGGCGACAGGGTGCGCGGCATGCCGGCGCCGTTGCGCTCTATCAAAGCCAGAATGCCTGATTTGGCCTGATCAACGGAAAAATCGAAGGGCGCGATCGTCTGGGCGTCGAGATCGACAAGCCCCACGCGACGTTCGCCGGCGATCGAAAAAGTCGCGACCCGCATCCAGATCCTCCCTGAACCAATACTGAGCCAATTATTCGCTCTTTTGTTACACGCTATCGCCGATTGGTTTAGCCCGCAAGAAGAATCTGGGTTGGTCGCACCAAAAAGGATCTGGTTGCCAGCCCTACCGCTTCACAGGATATCGACCGCTGCCATGCGATGGACGACGGAACCTGAAGCTGCTATCAATGGTTCAGTATCGGATCAGATAAAAGTGACCGGACATGCCCAAGCTCGTCGCCAGCGATATCGCCACCGCGCTGAAGAAGCGGATTTCTTCCGGTGAATGGATCGAGAATGGCCGCATGCCGCCGGAACGCGATCTGGCGAGCGAATTCGGCGTGGCGCGCAACACGGTGCGCCGCGCCGTCTCCTTCCTCGAGGACGACGGCACCGTGGTTCGGCATGTCGGGCGCGGCACATTCCTGACCGCCACCAATCCTGGTTCGATGGCAGCGGTTGTCGGCCGGATGGAAGGCACCAGCCCGGCCGACATGATGGAGATCAGGCAGCTGCTTGAGCCGGCGGCGGCGGCCTTCGCCGCCACCAATGCCAGCGCCATGGAACTCAACGCGGTGCGCGAGGCGCACAAGATCGCTTCGGAGTCGCAGGACATGCCGACCTTCGAGCATTGGGATGCGGAGTTTCACCACCGCATCTTCGCCTGCTCGCGCAACGACTTCCTCAAGGAGATCCACAATCTGATGCGCATCCTGCGCAATCAGGCGCCATGGTTCGAAATGAAAAAGCGTTCCTTTTCCGAAGAACGCCGCGGCATCTATTGCAGCGAGCACCAGATCGTTCTCGATGCGCTGCTGCGCCGTGACCCGGAGAGCGCCAGCCAGGCCATGCTGGCGCATCTGAGAACCGTCGAGCGCAACCTGCTGGGCCGGTAAATCCGCGCACCGCTATCCTCAATAGGGCAGGCCGACATAGTTCTCCGCGAGCGCGGTCGACGCGGCGCGCGAGTGCACGAGGTAGTCGAGTTCGGCCTCCTGGATGCGCTGGCCGAAGTCCCCGGTATCGGGAAAGCGGTGCAGCATGGTCGTCATCCACCAGGAAAAACGCACAGCCTTCCAGACCCGAGCCAACGCCTTGGCGGAATAGGCATCGAGACCCGCTCCGGATTTTCCCTGATAGAAGTCCCGAAACCCGTTGAAGAGATAGCGCACGTCGCTGGCGGCGAGGTTGAGGCCCTTGGCGCCGGTCGGCGGCACGATGTGAGCAGCATCGCCGACCAGGAACAGCCGGCCGAAGCGCATCGGTTCGGCAACGAAAGAGCGCAGCGGCGCGATCGACTTTTCGAAGGAAGGTCCGGTGGTGACGCTGGCCGCCGTCTGTTCCGGCAAGCGGCGGCGCAGCTCGTCCCAGAAGCGATCGTCCGACCAGGCCTCGACTCGGTCACCCTCGGGGCACTGCACATAGTAGCGGCTGCGGTGCGTCGAGCGCATCGAGCACAGCGCAAAGCCCCGCTCATGATTGGCGTAGACAAGTTCGTGATCCGCTGGCGGCACTTCGGCCAGCACGCCGAGCCAGCCGAACGGATACTGCCGCTCGAACGTTTTCAGCGCCCGCTCCGGCACCGATCCGCGGCTGACGCCATGATAGCCATCGCAGCCGGCAATGAAGTCGCAATCCATGCGACGCGTGATGCCGTCCTTGTCGTAGGTGACGAATGGTGCGGCACCGCCGAAATCATGCAGTGCCACATCCGACGCCTCGTAGACGGTGACAAGGCCGGCCGCCTCGCGCCTGTCCATCAAATCATGCGTCACCTCGGTCTGGCCGTAGACCGTGACATGCCTGCCACCGGTGAGTTCGGCGAGATCGATGCGGTGCAGGCGCCCGTCGAAGGCCAGCGAGATGCCGGAATGCGGCAAGCCTTCGGCATGCAACCTTGCGGCAGCACCGGCTTCCCCAAGCAGATCGACCGTGCCCTGTTCGAGCACCCCTGCCCGCACGCGGCCAAGCACATGGTTCCGACTTGAGCGTTCGAGAATAACGGTCTCGACACCGATGCCGGCCAGAAGTTGCCCAAGCAGCAGGCCGGAGGGTCCCGAGCCGACGATGACGACCTGCGTTCGCATCAGTGGCCGAGACTTTCGATCTGCGCGGCGAGTTCGGCGGCAAGGCGCAGCGATGCCGCGGTCGCGACCACCATCTGCGGCAGCAGCAGCCATTCCAGCGTCCATGCCGCGCCCGAACGTTCCTGCTCATGCACCAGCGCCTGATGCATGCCGGAAAGCTGCGTGGCGTTGAAGCGGGCCAGCGCCACCAGCGCTTCGGCTTTCACCGGGTTCTGCTTGTGCGGCATGGCCGACGAGCCGCCGCCGCCGGAAAGCGTGATGTCGGCGCCGCCCTGTGCCATCAGCGCGATGTCCTGACCGAACTTGCCGAGGCTGCCGGTCAGCAGTGACAGCCAGCCGGTGAAATCGACAAGCGCGTCGCGCTGGCTGTGCCATTGCGGCGCATCGCCAAGGCCGAGTTTTGCGGCAAGCACCGCGCGCACCGTCGGTCCCTTGTCGCCAAGCTTTTCCAGCGTGCCGGCGGCGCCGCCGAACTGCACGACCAGCAGGCGCCCAGACTGTTCCGATAGTCTTTCCCGATGCCGCCGCAGCGGCCCGCGCCAGGCGTTCACACGATCAGCTACTTGGATAGGGATCGCGGGCTGCATGCGGGTCATGCCGGTCAGCGCCCTGCCCCCAAAACGCTCCTCGAGCGATGTGAGGCGCAAAACGGTCTCGGTCAGGAGCAGGCCGAGATGGTCGACGACGGATTTCAGTCGAAGCACCAGGCCAGTGTCGATGACATCCTGGCTTGTGGCACCGAAATGCACCTTGTCGCCATGCGGCTCGCCAACCACCACTCTGAGTTGGCGTACCAGTTCCGGCACGATGACGCCGTCCTTGGCGGCAGCGGCGCGCAGCAAGGTCGTGTCCGGCCGGAACGAGGCCAGCACCACCCCGATCGCCACCGCCGCGTCCCTGGTGATGATCCCGTTTTCGGCTTCCGCTTCCGCCAGCGCGCTCTCGAACGCCAGCATTGCCTCTATCTCGGCCTCGACGGAAAAATGCCTCGCCGCCTCCTCGTCGCCGAGAAAGGCGGAAAGCAATGGATGGTCGAAGGCCGATATGGTCATATCGCGGATCTCCTAGCTGTCGAAGAAGACCGTTTCCTTCTCCCCCTGGAGATGGACATCGAAGACGTAGGTGTCGCCCTGGCGCTCGGCGATCAGCGTCGGCACGCGGACGCGCTGCTCGATACGCGCCAGGATCGGATCCCCGGCATTGGCTTCTTCCTCATCGGCGAAATACAGCCTTGTGTGCAGACCGAGATTGATGCCGCGCGCGACGATCCACAGCGTGATGTGCGGTGCCATCGGGCGGCCATCTCGGAACGGCACGCGGCCGGGCCTGATCGTCTCGAAGGCGCAGACGCCTGTTTCCATGTCTGTCGGGCAACGGCCCCAGCCCTGAAAATTCGGATCGGCGGCACCGCGTAGTTCGACCGGCGAATTGTAGAGCCCGTCCGCATCCGCTTGCCAGATCTCGATCAGCGCATCCTTGAGCGGCGTGCCGGTGCCGTCAAGCACCCGGATGCGCAGGCCGATGCGCTCGCCTTTGGTCTTGTCGTTGACCATGGTCGCGCCGAGATCGCTGGGATAAACGCCACCGATGCCGCAGAAATTGGGCGTAAGTCCGATATGGACGTAAGGGCCAGCGGTCTGCGAGGGGCTTTCCCTGAGCCGGTCGAGCGACTGGGCCATCAATTGCCCTCCAGCCGGTTTTCGAACAGCGATGAACGGCGGCCGCGCAGCACGATATCGAACTTGTAGGCGAGCGCATCCATCGGGATCGTCGCCTGTGTGTCGAGGACGGCCGTCAGCGCCTCGATGGCGGCCTTGTCGGCGATGCCGCGAACGATCGGGCATTTCCAGATCAGCGGATCGCCCTCGAAATACATCTGGGTGATCAGCCGCTGGGCAAAGCCATGGCCGAACACCGAGAAGTGGATATGCGCGGGGCGCCAGTCATTGGGACCGTTCGGCCATGGATAGGGCCCGGGCTTGACGGTTCGGAAGGCATAGAAGCCATCCTCGCTTGTGATGGTGCGGCCGCAGCCGCCGAAATTCGGATCGAGCGGCGCGAGATAGCCATCCCTCTTGTGGCGGTAGCGGCCACCGGCATTGGCCTGCCAGAATTCGAGCAGCACGCCGGGCACCCCAATGCCGCGTTCGTCGAGCACGCGCCCATGGACGATGATGCGCTCGCCGATGGCGCTCTCGCCCGGCCTGGCGAAATTATGGATCAGGTCGTTGTCGAACTCGCCCAGCATGGCGTGACCGAAGACAGGTCCCGCTATTTCCGACAGCGTGTTGTCGAAGGACAAAAGCGGCTTCCGCGGCGAGCGCAGCACCGAACTCTTGTAGCCTGGCGTCAGCGCCGGCGGGTGCCATGTCCGGTCGCGCTGGAAGAAGGCGCCGGTCTCGGGCCTCCGGTTCGAGCCGGACTCAGCGGGCATTGTCGGCTCCGTCCATCTCCGAAAACACGTCCTTGGCGATCTTGAAGGCACGGTTGGCGGCCGGCACGCCGGCATAGATGGCGACATGCAGGAACGCCTCGCGGATGTCGTCGCGCGTGGCGCCGGTGTTGGCGGTGGCGCGCACATGCATGGCCACTTCCTCATCATGGCCGAGCGCGGCCAGCAGCGCCAGCGTGACGATCGAACGCTCGCGCTTGGTCAAGCCCGGCCGCGCCCACACCGTCCCCCAGGCGGCCTCGGTGATCAGCTCCTGAAACGGCTGGTCGAAACCGGTAGCCGCGACATTGGCCCGATCGACGTGGCGGTCGCCGAGCACCGACCGTCGCACGGCAAGGCCTGTCCGATATCTTGCCGTATTGCCGGGGACTTCATCCATGGGTTTCTCCAGGGGCAAGCGATGCGACAAAACCGCGGATCAGCGCGACCAGCGCCTCCGGCTGCTCGATGCACGGAATGTGCCCGGCGTTGCGGATGATTTCGAAACGTGCGCCAGGGATCAGATCCGCCAGCGAGCGGACAAGATCGGGAGGCGTCGAGCCGTCCTGGTCACCGACGACGCAGAGTGTCGGGACAGCGATGCGGCGCGCGCTCTCGGTGAAATCGGCGTCGCGGACAGCCTTGCATGTCCCGATATAGCCCGGCAGCGCCTGCCGGGTCAGCATGTTGCGGCAACCGGCAAGGTCGGCGGGGCGCCCGGCATGGAAATCCGGCGTGAACCACACTTTCATCACGCCATCGGCGATCGCCTCGATGCCGTAGCGCTCCACGACCGCGATACGGCTGTTCCAGCTTTCGGCGGTACCGATCTTGTGGGCGGTGTCGCTGAGGATCAGGCCCAGGACGCTTTCAGGGCGGCGGACATGCAGGCCCTGCGCCACCATGCCGCCGACCGACAGGCCAAACAGCACGACCTTGTCGAAACCGAAGTGGTCGACGAGGGCGTGCAGATCGTCGACATGGTCGTTAATCGAGTGGACGCCGCTGCCGATGTCGGAGAGACCGTGGCCGCGCTTGTCATAGACGAGCAGCGGCATCTCGCCGGCCAAAAGCGCAACGACTTCATCCCAGATCCGCAGATCGGTGCCGAGCGAATTGATGAACACGATCGGGGCCGTCTTGCCGTCCGCCTCGACATATCGGTGGTGCAGCGTGATGCCGCCAATGGTGACGAATGGCACGATTTCGATCCTCCATCTCCACATTGCACGCCGCATTTGGTTCGGTAAAATGATATTTTGCGCCGTTTCATTAACTCGGGGGTTATCAAATTCATGCCCGACAGCCGCATCCGGTTCCGTCACCTGCAGGCATTCCTGGAAGTCGCCCGGCAGGGCAGCGTGGCCCGCGCCGCCGACTTCCTGCATGTCAGCGCGCCGGCGGTGACCAAGACCCTGCGTGAACTGGAAGAGGCGCTCGGCATCGCCGTGGTCGAGCGCGACGGGCGCGGCATCCGGGTCACCAGGCTTGGCGAAATCTTCCTGGACCATGCCGGCTCGGCAATATCGGCGTTGAAGCGGGGCATCGATTCCGTTCGCCAGGACGGTACCATCCATCGCCACCCGATCCGCATCGGCGCGCTGCCGACAGTGTCGACGAAGGTGATGCCGCAAGCCATGAGCCTGTTCCTCAAGGAGAACACCGGAGCTGCGATCAAGATCGTCACCGGGGAGAACGCCGTGCTGCTAGAGCAGTTGCGCAGCGGCGCGCTCGATCTCGTCGTCGGTCGGCTGGCGGCGCCCGAAAACATGACCGGTTTCTTCTTCGAGCACCTCTACTCGGAACAGGTGCTCTTCGTCGTGCGCGCCGGGCATCCGCTGCTGGAACCGGGAGCGGACATCTTCGCCAGGCTCGACGAATTCCCGGTGCTGATGCCGACCCGGGAATCCGTCATCCGTCCCTTTGTCGATCGCCTCTTCATCACCAATGGCATGACCGCGCCGGCAACCGAGATCGAGACGGTCTCGGATTCCTTCGGGCGTTCCTTCATGCGGCAGAGCAATGCGGTGTGGATCATCTCGGCCGGCGTGGTCGCCAACGAGCTCGCGAGCCGCGCCTTCGTCGCCTTGCCGGTCGACACCGAGCAAACCAAAGGGCCGGTCGGCCTGACGATGCGCACCGACACCGCGTCCTCGCCCGCCTTCACGATCCTGCTGCGGACCATTCGCGAAGCCGCAAGGCCGGGCGCCTGACCTTCGGCGCGTTCATGCATCAAGGCCGGACCTGCATGTCGACCGGGCGGCCGACCGTCGATGAGAAGATAACCGATCGGTTCGTTTCCAAGCTTGCGGCCCGCGCGTCGCAACGGTGATCCGCGCGGCCATGTCGTGCCGGGCTCGCCGCGAGGCCGCCAAGTTTGTCACCGGCAACGACGTCAGACGGCCCGTGACGGCGTGAAGCGAACGCAGGCGGATCGCCTCTGCCCGGGCGCCAGCATTATCCAGCCAGTGTTGGTGTCCTCGTCGTTCACGCGGTTGAAGGCATCGGTGATGTTGCTGACCGGCTCGGCGCAAAAGAACGGCTCACCCGGCGGCGTGTAGAGGACGAGGAAATCGAGCGGTGCCTCGGCCTCCATGTCCAGTTGCCGCCCATGCTCCGGCCAGGAGATCCGGGCACGGCGCGTCCATCCGGTGAAAACCGTGTCGAAATCCACCTCCGACACGTCAAAGCCGATGGATGGATCGGCCCCTGCCGGCGGCGGGACGTGACGGACAGGCAGTATCTCCGCGTCGGTCTCCCACATGCCGGACACCGACGCCTGGACATGCGTCCACGGCGTCGACGGGAAATAGGGATGGAGGCCGAAGCCAGCCGGCATCGGCGCGTCCGACAGGTTGCGTACGGCAATGGTTATGGAAAGCGTACCGTCAGCCAGCGTGATCTCCTGCTCGGCTTCATAGCTCCATGGCCAGGAATCGGCGGCGTGGCGATAGCGCAGGACGATCGTGCCGGCTTCGTGCCTCACGACCGTCCAAGGGTGGCGCCAGCCATGGCCGTGCTCATGGTGCGGGTCCTCCGGCCGACTAGGCAGTTGGACCGTGCGACCCGCGAATTCGAAGCGTCCGCCTCTTACGCGATTGGAATAGGGGACGAGCGGGAAACAGGCCATGGCGCCGGCATCGCGACGGCTGATCGCCAGCGGATCCGCCGGGCGCAGCCAATCCGCGACAGAACCATCTTGCCACCACCGATACGACGCCACGGCGCCGCCGGCAGCAGGGGCAATGTCGACAGTCGCGATGCCGTCGCTGATCGAGACCAGTTCGGTGTGCTGCGCGGCAACGGCAGCGGAATTCTTTGTCATCGGCGCTCCCCCATCCCTTGACTCCAATCGCCATGGCTATAAGACATATCATATGAATAGTATGAAGAATAAGAAATCTTTCAGCACCGCGCGTACGTCACGGGTAGCCGTGGCGGTCTCCAGTGGCTCCACCGCGCTGCACGCGACCGTCGTCGAGCAGATCGGCTTGCGCATCGTCCAGGGCGACTTCCTGCCCGGCGAGGCCCTGCCGAATGCGGACGATTCCAGCGAGATGCTGGGCGTCAGCCGCACGGTGCTGCGCGAGGCGATCAAGGTGCTGGCCGGCAAGGGGCTGGTCGAATCGCGGCCGAAGACCGGCACGCGCGTGCGTCCCCGCTCCGACTGGAATTTCCTCGACCCCGACGTGCTGTCATGGCGCTACGCCGGCGGCATCAGCGCCGACGATGTGCGCGCGCTGTTCGAATTGCGCCGCGCCATCGAGCCGATGTCGGCAGCCCTCGCCGCCCAGCGCGCCAACCCGGCGCAGATCGCCGAGATCCAGGCGGCACTCGCCGAAATGGAAGCGGTGAGCGACGATGGCGACCGCTTCGCCAAGCCCGATCTGGTGTTCCATCAGACCATCCTGCGCATGACCGGCAATGAGCTGATCGGCTCGCTGGCCGCACTGGTCGAAACCGCGTTGGTGATGAGCTTTCGCCTCTCCAACGACAATCCGGATGGACAGCGCCACTCCTTGCCGCTGCATCGCGAGGTCGCCGAGAAGATCGCCGCCGGCGACGCGCTCGGTGCGCAGAAAGCGTTGCTGGTGCTCATCGACAATGCCGAGGACGACGTGCGCCGCAGCGTCGAGAACCGCAACAAACGCCGCAACGATCGGGGCCAGCAATCGTGACCGACACCAAACGCAAACTGCGGTCCGAAGCCTGGTTCGGCGGTGAAGGCAAGAACGCCTTCATGCACCGCAGCTGGATGAAGAACCAGGGCATCCCGGCAGACGCTTTCGACGGCCGCCCGGTGATCGGCATCTGCAACACATGGTCCGAATTGACCCCGTGCAACGCGCATCTCCGCGCCTTGGCCGACCACGTCAAGCGCGGCGTCTATGAGGCCGGCGGCCTGCCGCTGGAGTTTCCGGTAATGTCGCTGGGCGAGAGCAACATGCGCCCGACCGCCATGCTGTTCCGCAATCTGGTGAGCATGGATGTCGAGGAATCCATCCGCGGCAATCCCATCGACGGCGTGATCCTGCTGGTCGGCTGCGACAAGACCACGCCGGCGCTGCTGATGGGGGCTGCCTCGTGCAACCTGCCGACCATCACCGTCTCAGGCGGGCCGATGCTCAACGGCAAGTTTCGCGGACAAGACATAGGCTCGGGCACGCATGTGTGGAAATTCGCCGAGGAGGTGAAGGCGGGGCGCATGCCGGTCGCCGACTTCCTCGCCGCCGAGCAAGGCCAGAGCCGGTCGGCCGGCAGCTGCATGACGATGGGCACGGCTTCGACCATGGCCAGCATGGTGGAAGCACTCGGCATCGGCATGCCGGACAATGCCGCGATTCCGGCGGTGGATTCGCGCCGCGGCGTGCTTGCCCAACTGGCTGGACGCCAGATCGTCGAGCTCGTCCGCCGCGACGTGACGATAGCGCAGATCCTCACCAGGCAAGCGTTCGAGAATGCCATCCGCGTCAATGGCGCGATTGGCGGTTCGACCAATGCGGTGCTGCACCTGATCGCCATCGCAAACCGGGTTGGTGTCGATCTCAGCCTCGAGGACTGGGACCGTCTTGGCCGCGACGTTCCGACGATTGTCGACCTGATGCCGTCGGGCAGATTCCTGATGGAAGACTTCTACTATGCCGGGGGGCTAGCTGCGGTCATGGCGTCGCTTGATGAAGTGGGGCTTCTTCATCGCGACGTCATGACCGTCAGCGACAAGACGATCGGTGAATTGGTCGACGGCGCGCCCAATTACAACCGCGAGGTCATCCGTCCGCTGAGCGAACCGCTGACAGAGCAAGGCGGCATTTCGATCCTGCGCGGCAATCTGGCGCCCAACGGGGCGGTCATCAAGCCGTCGGCGGCGACGCCCGAGCTGATGCAGCATCGCGGCAAGGCTGTCGTCTTCGAGAACATCGAGCACTACTACGCCCGCATCGACGACCCGGAACTGGATATCGACGCCTCTTCGGTGATGGTGCTGAAGAACTGCGGACCGCGCGGCTATCCCGGCATGGCCGAGGTCGGCAACATGCCGCTGCCGGCCAAGCTGCTCAAGCAGGGCGTCTCCGACATGGTGCGCATTTCGGACGCACGCATGAGCGGCACGGCCTACGGCACCGTCGTGCTGCATGTGGCGCCTGAAGCGGCGGCAGGCGGCGCGCTGGCGCTGGTGCGCGACGGCGATCTCATCGAGCTCGACGTTGCCGGCCGCCGTCTGGAATTGCTGGTATCGGACGAGGAACTGGCGATCCGCCGTCTCGATTGGAAGCCGCCGGCACCGCCCGAAGGCGGCTACCAGAGCCTCTATGTCGAGCGTGTTCTGCAGGCCGACAAGGGCTGCGATTTCGACTTTCTCGTCGGCCGGCGCGATGCCGGCATTCCCCGGCATTCCCACTAGAGACGCACGATGACGGATCCAATCGGCAGCTACGCGACCTACCCAAGCCTAAAGGGCCGCAGCGTCTTCATCACCGGCGGCGGCAGCGGCATCGGTGAAAGCCTGGTACGCCATTTCTGCGCGCAAGGCAGCCGTGTGGCTTTCGTTGACCTGGCCGAGGAACCGTCCCGGCGGCTCGTCGATGCGATCGCGGCCGAAGGACATAGCGCACCGCTGTTCATTCCCTGCGACCTGCGCAATGTCGAAGAGCTGCAGGCAGCCACAACGCAGGCAGCACGGCACAATGGTCCGATCCAGGCGCTTTGCAACAATGCCGGCAATGACGACCGGCATCAAACCAAGGACGTCACGGTCGCCTATTGGGATGACCGCATGGCGGTCAATCTGCGCCACCAGTTCTTCGCTGCGCAGGCGGTGCGCCCGCAGATGAGTGCGCAGGGCGGCGGCTCGATCATCAATTTCGGCTCCATCACCTGGATGGTCGGCGATCCCGATTGCCCGGCCTATGTCACCGCCAAAGCCGCTGTCTACGGCATGACGCGGGCGCTGGCCCGTGAACTCGGCCCCGAGCGCATCCGAGTCAACTGCATGGTGCCCGGCTGGGTGATGACCGAGCGCCAGATGCGGCTGTGGCTGAACCCGGCCGGCGAACGCCAGATCGACGAAAGGCAGTGCCTGCCGGACCGGCTGCAGCCCTCCGATATCGCGCGCATGGCGCTGTTCCTCGCCGCCGACGACAGCCGCATGTGCACGAGCCAGCAGTTCATCGTCGATGCCGGCTGGGTGTAACCCGCGCGGCTCCAAGGGAAGAAGGGTATTTCATGCGTCTTGTTCAGTTCAGAATGCCGGATGGCAGCAGGCGGGTCGGCCGTGTTTCCGATGACGGCAACCGCCTGCATCCGCTCGAAAAGACGGCCAGCGTGCTGGACCTCGCCGAAGCGGCGATCGCCGAGGGTGTATCAATCGCCTCGCTGGTCGAGAAGCGGACGGGCGCCGCGACAGTCGACTATGACGAGCTGTTGCGCGATGGCCGCGTGCTCGCCCCGTTGGATCACCCGGAGCCGGCGCGGTTCCTGGTCACCGGCACCGGCCTGACCCACACCGGAAGTGCCGCCGCACGCAACCAGATGCATGTTCTGACGCATGGCGAAGGTGCCGAGGAATCCGATTCCTTGAAAATCTTCCGCATGGGGTTGGAGGGCGGTAAACCCGGCGCCGGCAAGATCGGCATCCAGCCCGAGTGGTTCTTCAAGGGCGTCGGCACCTGCATTGTGCCGCCTGGCGCGCCGCTGCCGATGCCGGCATTCGCGAAAGCCGGGGCAGAGGAAGCCGAGATCGTCGGACTTTACCTGAATGGTCCGGACGGCCATCCCCACCGCATCGGCTATGCGCTCGGAAACGAATACTCCGACCACGTGACGGAGGGCGAGAACTATCTCTACCTCGCGCATTCCAAGCTGCGCTCCTGCTCGATCGGCCCCGAACTGCTGATCGGCGAGCTGCCGAACGAAGTGCGCGGCTATTCACGCATCCTGCGCGACGGCACCGTCATCTGGGAGCAGGAATTCCTGTCGGGCGAGGCGCACATGTCGCACTCGATCGCCAACCTCGAGCATTTCCATTTCCGCTACCCGATGCACCGCAGGCCGGGTGACCTGCACGCCTATTTCTTCGGGGCGGCGGTGATGAGCTACGCCTCCGGCGTCAAGACGGCTTCCGGCGACGAGTATGAAATCCAGGCACAGACATTCGGCAAGCCGCTCCGCAACAGAATGGTGTCGGTGCCGGACGAGGGGCTGGTCACCGTCACCCAGCTGTGACGGCGAAAGTCCGACAATTACGGTCCACCAGAACGACAATGGGAGATTAAAAATGGGACTGAAGAAAGTGTTTCTAAGACTGGCGACAATCGGGCTCGGCATCGGCCTGATGACATCGGCCGCATTGGCCGCGAACCTGCGGGTTCTGGCTTGGGACGGCTACGCCGACCCGGATTGGGTGAAGGACTTCACGGCCGCCACCGGCATCGGCGTCGAT
The DNA here is from genome assembly GCF_013170705.1 of Mesorhizobium loti. Lineage (NCBI taxonomy): Bacteria > Pseudomonadati > Pseudomonadota > Alphaproteobacteria > Hyphomicrobiales > Phyllobacteriaceae > Mesorhizobium > Mesorhizobium loti. The sequence continues at coordinate 5,942,742 of NZ_CP033334.1, forward strand.
GTCGTCTTCATCGGCAGCGACGACGAGATCTGGGCCAAGATCAAGGGCAGCGAAGGGCAGGATTTCGACGTCTTCGCCGTCAACACCGCCCAGTTGCAGCGCTACATCAAGGCCGATCTGGTGTCGCCGATCGACATCACCAAGCTGCCCAACCAGAAGGAAGTGCTGCCGCGCTTCCGTGACCTGTCGCAGGTCAGCGGCGACACCAAGGACGGCAAGGTCTACGGCATTCCCTTCTGCTTCGATTCCATCGGGCTGATCTACGACACCGACAAGGTCAAGCCGGCCCCGACTTCGATGTCGGTGCTCTGGGATCCGGCCTACAAGGGCAAGATCCTGGCCTATGACAATGGCGAACACAATTTCTCGTTCACCGCACTGACGCTCGGCTACAAGGATCCGTTCAACCTCAATGAGGAGCAGATGGCGGCGGTCAAGGCCAAGCTGGTCGAGCTCAAGCGCAATGTGCTGAGCTTCTACACCACCGCCGACGAGGCGCAGCAGATCTACCAGAACAATGACGTTGCCCTGATCTGGGCCAATTACGGCCAGCAGCAGGTCAAGGCACTGCAGAAGATCGGTGCCCACGTCGCCTACATCAATCCAAGCGAGGGAGCGCTGGCCTGGCTGGACAACTGGGTGATCTCCAAGGGCGTCCGCGACAATGCGGCGGCTGAGAAGTGGATCGACTTCATGCTGACGAAGAAGGTCAGCGGCGAGCTTTCCGAGCGCACCGGCTTCGGCAACACCGTGGTCGAGTCGAGCAGCGCCGGCAGCAACGACAAGCTGGTCTGGCTCAACAATGTCGAGGACCCGCTCAAGCGCTCGGATATGTGGAACGAGGTCAAGGCGACGCCCTGATCCTTTCCGCACCTGATTTCGAAGGACCCGGCGGTCCGGACGTACCGGACCGCCGCAGCGTATGCGAGACTATATCATGAACCAGAACACCGACCTGCTGACGCTGCGGTCCGTCTCGAAATCCTACGGCACGGTTCCCGTGCTGCACGACATCGACCTGTCGATCAAGGACGGTGAGTTCCTGACCGTTCTCGGGCCTTCGGGTTCGGGCAAGACGACCGTCCTGCGGCTGATCGGCGGGCTTGAGCCGCTGACGTCAGGCGAGATCCGCCTCGACGGTCAGGACATCAGCCGCATGCCGATCAACAAGCGGCCCTTCAACACCGTGTTCCAGGACTATGCGCTGTTCCCGCACATGACCGTTTCCGGCAATGTCGGATACGGGCTTTCGGTGCGCCATGTCCAGCGCAAGGAGATCGCGCGCCGTGTCGCGGAGGCGCTGGAACTGGTGCAGCTCGGTCGTTTCGCCGACCGCTTCCCGGCACAGCTTTCCGGGGGCCAGCGCCAGCGCGTCGCGCTCGCCCGCGCGCTGATCTGCCAGCCGCGCCTGATCCTGCTCGACGAGCCGCTCGCGGCACTCGACCTCGAATTGCGCCGGCAGATGCAGGAGTTCCTGAAATCCATCCAGCGCGAGATCAAGACCACCTTCCTGTTCGTCACCCATGACCAGGAGGAGGCGATCGGCATGGCCGACCGGATCTGCGTCATGCAGGCGGGGCACATCCGCCAGCTCGGCACGCCGCACGACCTCTATTACAAGCCGAATTGCGAGTTCGTGGCGCGCTTCTTCGGCGAGAACAACCTGGTGGCCGGGAAACTCGGTCCCGTCCAGGGCGACCTGCGATCGATCGAGACCGCGCTTGGGCGCCTTGTCTGTTCGATCGGCGGTCAGCCGCATTTGCAAGCCGCGCCGGATGGCGCCGCCGCCTTCGCGGCGTTCCGTCCCGAAGCCTTGCATCTTGCCGACGCCAAGGACAGCGGCAACCGCTTTTCCGGCACCATCGCGGACATGGCCTTTGCCGGCTCGTCAACCGTCGCCACGATCGCCTCGGATGCCGGCAATGCCGCGCAACGCCTGCGGCTGCGCATGCCGAGCCGGATCGGCGGCAGCGTGCTGAGATCCGGCGAGACGGTCTCGCTGTGCTTTGCGCCGCATGAAGGCCATCTGGTGCTGGCATGAGCGCGGCCGCAACGATACAGCCCCCAGAAAGGCGTTTGTCGCTGCTGGTGACGGTGCTGGCCTTCGCCTTGCCTGTGATCTTCGTGCTCGTGCCGCTGGCGATCTTCCTGGTCTACAGTTTCTTCAGCGTCGACCAGGGCACGATCGTCTACGCGCCGACGCTGGGCAACTATGTCAGGTTCTTCACCGACCCGATCTTTCTGCCCGTATTCTGGAACACCATCGTGCTGTGTTTGTCGGTGGCCGTCATCTGCATCCTGCTCGCCTATCCCGCCGCCTATTTCCTGACCACCCTCAGAGGGCGGTGGCGCTATGCCTTGCTGATGCTGCTGCTGGTGCCGCTGCTGATGAGCTACGTCATCAAGATCTACGCGATCCGCAGCATTCTCGGCCTCAACGGCTTCCTCAACAAGGCGCTGGTGGCGCTTGGCATATTGCAGCAGCCGTCGACGCTTTTCGTTTTCAACATGAACGCCATCCTGTTGACGCTGAGCCTGCTTTTGATCCCCTTCGCCATCCTGCCGATCTTCCTGTCGCTGGAGCGCATTCCGCAGACCTTGCTGCGCGCTTCCGATGATCTCGGCGCCAGCGGCCTGCAGACATTCCTGCGCATCACCTTGCCGCTCAGCCTGCCCGGCGTCGCCTCGGCGGCGAGCTTCGTCTTCGTGCTGGCGATCGGCGACTTCCTGACGCCGCAAATGGTCGGCGGGATCAGCGGCTTCACATTCGGGCGCATCCTCTACAGCCAATTCGGCACGGCCTATAACTGGCCGTTCGGCGCGGCACTCTCGGTGGCGCTGGCAATCGTGGTGATCTGCGCCATCCTCATCGGCGAACGCTTCGGACGCAGCCGGGGGACGTCGATATGAGCGCCCTGCCCCGGCCCGCCACCATCTTCCTGGCCGCGATCACAACGTTGGTCGCGGTGTTGCTCTACAGCCCGCTGTTCGTGCCGATCGTGTCGTCCTTCTTCACCATCTCGCATGGCGATGTCGACTGGTCGTCGCCCACCCTCTCGACCTATCGGGCGCTGGCCGGGAACGACGACATCCTGGCTGCCCTGCGCACCACGCTTATCGTCGGTATCTGCACCGTCATCCTTTCAGTGGTCAGCGGAACGCTGCTGGCGCTGTACTATCACGGCCGCCGTTCCGGACGGTCGATCCTGCAGTTCATCATCTTCCTGCCCTTCCTGATGCCGCCGATCATCAGCGGCCTTGCGCTGCTGATCTTCTTCCGCGAGATCGGCCTCGAGCGCTCGCTGCTGACGGTCGTCATCGGCCATACTGTCTTCGTGCTGGCGATCGTCTACCGAACCGTGCTGATGCGCCTGCAGTCGATGAGCCGCACGCTGGTCGAAGCGTCCTACGACCTCGGCGCCACCGGTTGGCAGACCTTCTGGCGCATCATCCTGCCGAACCTGTCGAGCGCGATGGTCGGCGGCGCCATCCTGGCCTTCGCGCTATCCTTCGACGAGACAATGATCACCATCCTGGTGACCGGCACGCAAAGCACGCTGCCGGTCAGGCTGTGGGCGATGATGCGGCTTGGTTTCTCACCCGACATCAATGCACTGGTGGCGCTGATCCTGATGTTCACCGTGCTGCTCTGCGTGCTCGCCGCCCGCTTCCTGATTCCCAGGCAGATGGCGGCGGAGCGGACCTGAGCTATCGAACGCGCATCATCGTTCGAAGGCCGTCGGATCGAGATCGAAGACACGCCCCCGATTGAGAATGTTCTTCGGATCGAGCGCCGTCTTCAGCCGCCGCATCGTGGCGATCTCGGTGTCGCTGCGGACCAGATGCAGCCACTGCTTCTTGTCGAGGCCGATGCCGTGCTCGGCCGAAACGGCGCCGCCCGCCACCGCCACGCCGCAATAGACGATGCCGTAGGCCGCCGCCGGATCGACAGTGCGCACCTGGTAATGCAGATTGCCATCGCCGAGATGGCCAAAGACATAGATGTCGGCGTTGGGGTCAAAGGCGCGGATCGCGGTCTCGGCTTCTTGCAGGAACGCCCCCATCCGTGCCAGCGGGATGCTGATGTCGACGCCAATTAGGCCTTTGATCGAAAACAGAACGCGATTGGCGTCCTCCCGCACGTCCCAAAGCGCCCGGAATTCGCGCGGCGACTGAGAGACGACGACATCATCGACCACGCCGTCCTCGACCGCCTGCATCAGGACTTCCGCGAAGCGCTCGCTGTCGCGTTCGGGCTCGCTGCCCTGAATCTCGGCCAGCACATAGACCGGAGAGCCGGCCGGCAACGGCGCCGACATCGCCATACTGCCAACCATGATGTCATAGAGCGGCGCGAAGTTGACCTCATAGGCGGACAATAAAGGGCCGAGCTTTTGCCGCAGCAGCCCAAGCAGGGCGATCGCCGCATCGAGCGAAGCGAGCGCGCAGAAGGCGTTCACCTCGGAGGCCGGCTTCGGATGCAGCCTGAGCGCGGCGCGGGTGACGACGCCGAGCGTCCCTTCCGCGCCGATGAAGAGCTGACCGAGGTCGTAGCCGGAATTGTCCTTGGGCAGCCCCTTAAGCGAGGACAGGACGCTGCCGTCGGCAAGCACGGCTTCCAGTCCCAGCACCTGCGCCCGGTACATGCCGTAGCGCAGCACACGGATGCCGCCGGCATTGGTGGCGATGTTGCCGCCGACCGTGGCCGAACCGCGCGCGCCGATATCGACGCCGAACATGAGCCCGGCACCATCCGCCACCTCTTGCACCGCCTGCAGCGTCACACCGGCTTCGGCGATGACGGTGGCGGCTTGAGCGTCCGGCGCGGCGAGGCCGCTCATGCGTTCCAGCGACAGCACGATCTCTCCAGGTTGGACGCGTGTGCCGCCGGCCAGCCCGGTGCGTCCGCCCTGGACGACGACCGGCTGGCCGAGAACGTTGCACCCGGCGAGTGCCGCCGCGACACCGACGGTATCGCGCGGGCGCAGCACCACTTCGGGCAGCACGCCAAGCTTGCCGTCGGGATCGTCGCGATAGCGTTGTTCGACAGCGGAGCCGGCAAGCACGCCGCCCTCGCCCAGCCGATCGCCGAGCGCGGAGAGAAGTCGTTCCGTTTCAGGCGACATCGGGATCAGGCGCTTGCGTGGCGAAGCGCAGCGTCTGCATCCATTGATCGGACGGTCCGATGAGTATTCGATCCGACACGCTCGCCATCCTTCAATTGCAGCTGGCCGATCCTATTCTTGATCGCTTGCCTTGCAAGCGATATCGGCCTGCCCCAGGCGATGCCGGCATCAAGTCGCGACAAGATGCGATCGATGCCGGAAGCGCCGTTTCAGCTTACTGAAGCTTGGCCTGCAGCGCGTTGACGTCGTCGGTGGTCATTTCGCCATCGGTCGTCACCTTGCCGTCGACGATCTTCCACAGCCGGAACGGGCCGGTGATGTCGCCATACTTGTCGAAGGCAACCGGGCCGATGACGCCTTCGTAGCGGATCGGCTTGCCGTCCTTGATCAGGCCAAGTGCCTTGGCGAACTCCTCCTTGCCGGCAAAGATCGGCGTGCCGGCCGGGTCGACGGCCTTGTACATCGCGTCCTTGATCTTGGCCGGATCCTCGGAACCGGCGATGGCGATGGCCAGCCCGACGATGGCGCCGGCATCATAGGAACGGTCGGCCGCCGGGTTGGACGGCTCGATGCCGGAGAATGCCTTGTAGTTCTTGGTGAAATACTCGGTCGATGCGGTCGGGCTGGTTCCCGATGACGTGCCATAGGCGTCCTTCAGATAGTCGGCGCCGACCGACTCGATGAAATCAGGGCTGTTCATGCCGTCATTGAGCAGGAATTTCTGCACGCCGCCCTGCGAAATCCAGGTGCGGGCGACGGTCGCGCCGTCGACCGGCGTGCTGACGAGATAGAGCCCGTCCGGCTCGCCCGCCATCGCAGCCGTCACTTCCGAGGCATAGCTGGACTGTTTCTCGTTGTAGGGCGTGTCGGAGACGATGGTGCCGCCGAGCGCTTTGTAGGCGCGCGAGAACTCAGCCACCATGTTGACGCCGAAGTCGTTGTTGACATGGATGATCGACAGCTTCTTGAAACCCTTGTCGATGGCGTATTTCGCGGCGGCGACACCCTGCAGCGCATCCGAGGTGATGGTGCGGAAGAAGATGCCGTTGGTCTTGCCGTCGCGGCCGAGCGCGGTCAGCGTCGGCGAAGAGGATGCCGGCGAAACCTGGACGATCTTGGCCGGTGCGGTGACCGAGGTCAGGATCGGGATCGACACCGAGGAGATGATGCCGCCGATGATGACCGGCACTTTCTTGACTTGAACCAGCTGGGTTGCGGCGTCGACCGCGATATTGCCCTGGCTCTGGCTGTCACGCGTATCGGTCGCGAGGTCGCAGCCGCGGACACCGCCGGCTTCATTGATGTCGCGGAAGGCCATTTCGACCGACTTGGCACCGGCCTGGCCATATTCGCCGGCCGGGCCGGTCAGTTCCATGACGAGGCCGACGGTGATCTTGCAATCGGCGGCCTGCGCGGCGCCCGCCAACGTGACGAGAGCGAGCGCGGTGGTGAGTTGGAGTATCGTCTTTCTCATTGTTGTTCCCCTTGGGTTGTCAGGCAATAATTTGATCTCTGGAGCGTGTTCAGCGTTCCGGCACCTGCAGCCAGGTTTCATGCAGGTGCCGCCATTCGACGCCGTTGGGCGCCGATGAACTGGTGGTGAAGACGGCGCTCGACTGGCGGCGGCTGTGCTTGCCGCCACGCAATTGCGCCTCGACGTACAAGACGACAATCGTGTTCGCATCCTGCCAACCGGGCCGGATGTCCTCGATCGAAATGGCGAAGCCGTCATCGCACGTGGCGCGGCTGGAGCGGACATGATCGACGACAGCAGCGCGATCGAGCACTTTGCCGTTCGGCGCGACCATGCTGAAGCCGTCGCCCATGGCACGCTCGAAGCGCATGAAATCCACGGTGTCCGCGCGCGCGGCGACAAACCAGTCGACGAAGAAGCGATGCAGGCCGGTGACCTCGGCGCTGGCCTGCGAAAACAGCGTCGCGTTGGTGGCGCTCATGTGCGGCCTGCATTGAGATTGTAGTGCATGATCGAGCCGTGGCGGCCGTGGCGGTCGCGCTCCAGCGTGTAGACGTCGCCCAGGGGGCCTCGGCTTTGCGCGATCACGGCCGCGATCCTGGCCCGGTCATCGGCATCGAGCGTGACCTCCATGATGCCCGCGTTGGCCAAAGCATGCGCCTGGTTGCGGGCGCCGACGATGACGGCGGCGACTTGCGGCTGCTCCAGCACCCAGGCGCTGGCGACGGTGGCGATGTCGACACCGTGGCGATCGCCGACGGCCTTCAACGCCTGGAGCAGTTGCTGGAACAGGTCCCAGCCGCCGAAGTCATCGATGATCAGCTTGTATTTGACCAGCGAGCGGTTTTCGAGCGGCGTGGCGGGTTCAGCCGCGCCGAGCCACTTGTCACTGAGAAAGCCACCCGCCACCGAGCCGTAGCAAAGGAAGCTGACGCCGTTTGTCTTCGCAAGCGCGGCGAGGCTGTGTGCAGGTCGCTGGTCAAGCACGGAATATTGCAGTTGCTGGCTGACCAGCGGAATGCCGGCGGCGAGAATTTCGGCGAGCCGTGGCGTGTCGAAATTGGTGGTGCCGAGATTGCGCACCTTGCCCTCCCGGCGAAGCTCGTCGAGCCAGCCCATCGCATCGACATAACGAGGCTGGTCATAGTCCCACCAGTGGAACTGCACGAGATCCAGACGCTCGGTCTTCAGCCGCCGCAGCGACTGGTCGACGATGCCCCTGATGTAATCCCGGCTGATGCCGGTCAGCCTTTCGAGGTCGGGCACCAGCTTGGTGTGTACCTTCATCCTGGCCGCGACATCGAGGCCGCGTTCGCTGGCCAGCCGCAAGCGGGCGGCGCCGATCAGTTCCTCGACGCCGGTGTAGATGTCGGCGCAGTCATAGGTCCAGATGCCGGCGTCGAAGGTGGCGATCAGGTCGGTCACAGCCTGGCCGCGGTCGATGGCCCCGTGCCCACCAGCCAGTTGCCAGCCGCCGCGAATGACGCGGGAGATCGTGTAGCCTGGGCCGAGTTCGAAGGTCTTGGCGGTCATGTCTGCTCATTCTCCTTCGGCAGCGGTACGGCCGTGGTCTCGGCATGGCTGAACCGCCGTTTGCCGGTCCTGACGATCCGCAGCCGGCTGGCGCAATTGGGATCGGGACACGCGATCTCGGCGTCCGATGTCATCCAGTCATTTGGATGGGTTGGCCGTTGCTTTGCCGCCAGCAGCGGAAGCACGGCGGCAAGCGAGTAGATCGAGAAACCCTGCCCCGCCGGCATCGACAGCATCTCGCCCTTGAGTTCGAAATAGTCTCCGGCCTTGGCGCCGCAATAGATCGGCTTGCCCTCGGGGATGACCGCCTCGACGCGAAGGTCGAAGAGTTCGAAACCGTCGTCGGCCATGTCAGGCCTCCACCAGGCTGAAGGTGATGTCGCAGGCGCCGTTGCGGCGGATCACCCCGCAGGCAACGGCGAACTGGTCGCGCTGATCGGCTCGCACCTGAGCCACCACGCTGCCGGCCAGCCAGCCGATCGGGAACAGCAGGCGCGCGCCCTGCCCATAGAACAGACCGATGTCGAAGATCGCGTTGGGATTGCCGCCCCACATGCGCGGCGGCACATAGGACAGCACGATATCGCCGGGCTGCGGCGTCAACGTCGCGTTCTCAGCCGGCAATGGCCTGGCATAGGCTTGCCCCTCGATATCGGCGGCGGGAACCGGGCAGGAAATTTCCGGTCCCGTCCACATGGCGTGGATGCCCGGAACGACACGCGGCGTGTCGAGATATGCCTTGAGGAAGGCGGCGTTTTCAGGCGCCTTTTCGGGCAGCAACAGCGCCGTGACCGCAAGCTTCGAGCGTGGCTCGGTGATTCTGATGGCGGTCATGTCTGATCCTTCGCGGCGGCGGCTTGCAATTTGCTGCGCAGGAAGGTGAAAGGCCGGCTGATGTCGGCGACCAGCGACTCGCGCGCTGCCTGTGCATCCTGCGTTGCCAGCGCCGTGACGATGCGGCGGTGGTAATGGGCGGTGTCGACCTCGCCGGCCTCCGAGAACGCATAGATGGCCACGCGGATGCATGGCCCCGATTGCAGCCACAGGCTCTCGATCATCGGGATCAGCACCGCCGAACCGCAGCAGCGATAGATCTCGAAATGAAAGCTCTGGTTAAGCGTCACTTCGCGATCGACATCCTTCTTGTGTTTCAGCGCCCGCATCTCGTCCCATTCGCCGAGAATGGTCTCGATGGTGGCGATCTGGCGCGAACCCATGCGGGCGGCGGCCAGCGCGATCGCCTCACCCTCGATCAGGATGCGGGCCCGAAGGAGATCGTCGAGCCGTTCCAGCGTGATCGGCGGCACACGCACCGAGCGGTTGGGCAGCGCTTCGAGCGCCTTCTCCGTGATCAGCCGGCCAAGCGCCTCGCGCACCGGCATGGTCGACGTGACCAGCGCATCGGCAAGCCCACGGATCGTCAGCACCTGGCTCGGTTCGAACAGGCCGCCGATCAGGGCGCGGCGCAATTCCGAATAGACACGGTCCTGCACGGTTTCGCGGCCGACCGGAGCAAGCTGGGCAGCGATCGCCTCGTTGTTCTTTTCGATGGCAGCCTTTTGCATGGAATCCCGTTCCTGGCCGGTTTTCGGCTTGCGGACGAAATTAAAGCCGAATAGCGTGATCAACGCAAGTGTGATCACAAATCAAAAACCAGGGGACGGCAACGACCGTCTCCGGCCAGAGGGTTGATGAGCGAGGCAGCGGAGCGCCAGGGGCAGAAGGCCCGTGCGTCGGTTCTGACAGCAAGCAGGGTTGTCAGACGGTTCGGCGGCCTTGTCGCCGTCAACGATGTCTCGTTCGACGTCAAAGCAGGAGAGATCCTTGGCCTGATCGGGCCGAACGGCGCCGGCAAGACAACGATGTTCGACCTGCTTGCCGGCAGTATCCTGCCTTCCAGCGGCGACATCCTTATCAATGGCGTGCGCGTCTCCGGCGAAGCCGCGCATCTGCGCATCGGCCGTGGCCTTGGCCGCACCTTCCAGATCCCGCGCCCGCTGCCCAATCTGACGCTGATCGAAAACATCATGCTGGCCGCGCAGGGCCAGGCCGGCGAAAGGCTGCTCGCCAACTTCGTCACGCCGTGGCGGGTGGCGGCGGAGGAAAAAGCGGCCAGGGCGAAGGCGCTGGACCTGTTGGATCTCGTCACCCTCACCCATCTCGCGCATGAGCCGGCGCGTGTGCTGTCCGGCGGCCAGCGCAAGCTGCTGGAACTCGCCCGCGTCATGATGGCCGATCCGGCGATCATCCTGCTCGACGAACCCGCCGCCGGCGTCAACGCGACCCTGCTGGAGGTCATCATCGACCGCATCCGCGACATCAACGCGCGCGGCATCACCTTCCTGCTGATCGAACACAACATCGACATGGTGACGCGGCTTTGCCACCGCGTGCTGGTCATGGCGAGCGGCCAGTTGCTCAGCGAAGGCACGGCGGAAGAAGTCGCCCGCGACCCGCGTGTCATCGAGGCCTATCTCGGGGGCACCGCATGAGCGAGACCGTCCTCGATGTCCGTGATCTCGAGGCCGGTTACGAACCCGGCGTGCCGATCGTGCGCGGCGCCTCGATCACTGTCCGCAAGGGCGAGATCGTCGTCGTTCTCGGCCCCAACGGCGCCGGCAAATCGAGCTTCATCAAGGCGATCGCCGGCCTTGTCCCGATCACAGGCGGCACGGTGTTCCTGGACGGCAAGGACATCACCGCCGCGCCCGCCCACACCATGGTGAGGCTTGGCCTGGCCTTCGTGCCGCAGACCGAGAACATCTTCCCGCTGATGTCGGTCGAGGACAATCTCAGGGTTGCCTGCGGCGTCCTCGAACGGCGCGAAATCCCCGGCCGCATCGACGAGATGTACGCCGCCTTCCCCGACCTCGTCCGGCAGCGCCGCACCGCCGCCGGCAATCTGTCGGGCGGACAGCGCCAGATGCTGGCAGTCGCCCGGGCGCTGATCGTCCATCCCAAGGTGCTGGTGCTGGACGAGCCGTCGGCCGGCCTGTCGCCAAAATTCGTGTCGATGGTGTTCGAGATGCTGGCCGGCATCCGCAAGTCCGGCGTCACCATCCTTCTTGTCGAACAGAACGCCAAGGCGGCGCTTGCGATAGGCGACCGCGCCTATGTGCTGGTCGAGGGCAAGGACCGGCACGAGGGTGTTGCCTCCGAACTGTGGAACGATCCTGTGGTCGCCGAACTCTATCTCGGCCAGCGCCCCTCTCACGTCGGCAAGGGAGGCGCGGCATGAGCCTGCAATTTGTCGTCGACGGACTGCTGACCGGTTCGATGATCGGCCTTGGCGCCATCGGCGTGACGCTGACCTATTCGATCCTGCGCTTCTCGAATTTCGCCCATGGCGACTTCATGGCCTGGGGCACATACGCGACGCTGGCCGTTGTCAGCGCCATTGGTGCGACCTTCGGCAAGGTAGCACCCATCGCGCCGCTGTCCTTCGGCTGGCCGCTCCTGGTTGCGCTGGTCGTCGGCATGGCCTTCACCGCCTTGCTGGCGCTGCTGCTCGACAAGGTCTTGTTTTCGCGGCTGCGCTCGCAAGGACAAGCGATCATCGTTGTGATGGCGAGCTTCGGCGCCTCGATGGCGCTCAGAAGCTTGCTCGAATTCACCTTCACCTCGCGGCCGACTTATTTCAGCCGGGCGATCCAGATCGCCATGCCGGTCGGCTTCGGCATCCGCATCACCCCCGACCAGATCGCGCTCTTGCTGCTGACCGCCATACTCGTGCTCGGCGTGCATCTGTTGATGACGCGCACGCAGACCGGCCGCTCCATGCAGGCATTGAGTCAGAACCCGGCATTGGCACGCATCGTCGGCATCGACGTCGCCAGCGTGGTGCGCGTCACCTGGATCATCGGCGGGGCGCTGGCCTGCGTCGCCGGCGTGATGATCGGCATCCTGGTGCAGATCCGCCCGTTCATGGGCTTCGACATGCTGCTGCCGATGTTCGCCGCGGCCATCCTCGGCGGCATCGGCAGCATCCCGGGCGCCGTGCTCGGCGGCCTGATCATCGGGCTCGCCGAAGCCGGGGCGGTGCAATTGATCGGCGCCGAATGGCGCGCCGCCGTCTCCTTCATCATCCTGATGGCGGTGCTGTTCGTGCGGCCGATCGGCCTTTTCGGAGTTCGGGAAAGATGATCGATCTCATCGGTTACGGCGCCTTCTTCCTGACCACCGCGCTGATCTTTTCCCTGGTCACACTGGGGCTCAATCTGCAGTGGGGGCTGACCGGGCTGTTCAATGTCGGCCTTGCCGGCTTCGTCGCCATCGGCGCCTACACCTCGGCCTTGCTGACCACACCGGATGATGCGGCACGGCTTGGCGGTTTCGGCCTGCCGATCCTTGTCGGCTGGCTGGGCGCCATGGTCGTCGGCGGTATCGCCGCTGCGCTCACCGGCATGGCGACATTGCGGCTCAGGTCCGACTATCTGGCGATCACCACATTCGGCGTCGCCGTCGTTGTGCAACTGGTCGCGCTCAATGCGCAGAAGCTCACCGGCGGGCCGTTCGGCATCGGCTTCATCCCTCGTCCCTTCGGCGGCCTTGCCGAGACGCCGCTGCTGTTCAACCTGTCGAACCTTGCCGTTATCTGCGTCGTGACGCTGATCGCCTATCTCTCACTGGAGCATCTGTCGCGCAGCCCGTGGGGACGCGTGCTGAAGGCGCTGCGCGAGGACGAGCGAGCGGCGATCTCGCTGGGCAAGAGCGCGCGCTTCTACCGGGTCCAGGCCTTTGCCGTCGGTGGCGCAATCATGGCGCTCGCAGGCGCGTTGCAGGCGCATTTCACCGGCTTCATCGCGCCGGACAACTATCTGCCGATCCTGACCTTCCAGGTGTGGGTGATGCTGATCGTCGGCGGCTCGGGCAGCAATCTCGGCGCCGTGATCGGCAGCGTCCTGGTGTGGGGGATATGGGCCGGATCGGGTACGCTGACCAGCGTGCTGTTTGCGCCCGAGCAGCAGGCGCGCGCGGCCTCGCTGCAGATCGTCGCCATCGGCGTCATGCTCTGCGTCATCCTGCTGATCCGGCCGAACGGACTGTTTGGCGACAGGCCACGGCGGCCACGGCTGGACAAGCGAGCAAAGGCGGCCGCGACCAAGGGCAGTTCCGGCTCATGAATGCCGTGACCCGGCACGAGGCACGGGGCGTTTCGCTCTGGCACGCTGTCAGCCGCGACCGCCGCCAGCGGTCGCCAATACAGGGCGAGATCGATGTGGACCTTGCCATTGTCGGCGGCGGTTTTTCCGGCCTCTCGACAGCACTGCATGCCGCGGGGAAAGGACTTTCCGTCGCGGTCCTGGAAGCCGAAATCATCGCCTGGGGGGCGACAGGCCGGAATGCCGGCTTCATCGTGCCGAACTTCGCCAAGATGGACCCGGACAACATCCTTGCACATCTCGGCCTCGAGCGCGGTGAACGCCTGATCGACTTTGCCGCCGGCAGCGCCGACCTTGTCTTCGACCTGATCCGGCGGCACGGCATCGACTGCGACGCCGTGCAGAACGGCTGGATCCAGCCGGCGCATTCAGCGGCAGCTTTCGAGAAGGTCAAATCGCGCGCCGGGCAATGGGCACGGCGCGGCCGGCCAGCCGTTACCCTGGATCGGCGGGACGTCGGGGCGCTGACGGGCGCGCGCGGCTATGTCGGCGGCTGGATGGATCGTTCGGGCGGCGTGCTCAATCCGGTTGCCTATGCGTGCGGGCTCGCCGATGCGGCGGAGAAGGCTGGCGCGAGGATCTTCGAACGGACGCGCGTTGCGTCGATCGACCGTGTGGCCGATGGCTGGTCGCTGAAAACGCCATCGGGCTCGGTGCGTGCCGGCAAGGTGCTGGTCGCTACCAACGCCTATGGCGGGTCGCTCAATCCGTTGCTGCAACGGACCTATATTCCGCTGAAGGTCTTCCAGATCGCGACCATGCCCCTGCCGCGCGAGGTGCGCACACGGCTGCTCCCCGGCGGGCAAGGCGTCGGCGACACCAGGCGCAATCTCTTCACCTTCCGCTTCGATGCCGAGAACCGGTTGATCAGCGGCGGCATGCATATTCTGAACGCCGGCGCCGATACGCGCGTGCCACGAGCGATCTGGCGGCGGCTCGCCCGACATCTCGATTTGCCGGACCTGCCGCCGCTTGCCTATGGCTGGTCGGGTATGGCAGCGGTCGAACCGGATTTCCTGCCGCACCTTCTGGATCTTGGACCAGGGCTGATCGCCGGTCGCGCCTGCAACGGACGTGGCATTGCCATGACGACGGCGATGGGCAAGGTGCTGGCCGACTGGGCCGCCGGGACCAAGGCGCGTGATCTGCCGCTGCCCTTTGGGCTGCCGGCACCGATCCCGTTCCACGCTTTGCTGCGGCACGCGCCCAACATGCTGCTTGGCTGGAGCATGTTGCGCGACCGGTTGGACGAAACCCGATAAGGCGATCATGTCCGGTCTGCGGACGATCGATCGGTCGTGCGAAGATTTTCGGCGAGAATCGCGGCCGCCACGGCGATGTCCTCTTCGAGGAATGCTCGAACGTCAGGGCCATTGCGCTGCTCCAATGCGGCGACAATCCTGCGATGCGCGTCGTTCGATTGCGGAATATAGCGATCGGCCTGCATCAGCAGCTTGAGATACGGCCCGACCCTGCCCCAGAGATCGCGGATCATGTTCAACAGGATTGGCGCACCGGCATGCTGGTAGATGGCGAAGTGAAACGCCTCGTTCAGCGCGAGATAGGCCCTGGCGTCACCAGCCTCGATGGCGCCCTGCATGCCGGCGAGCGTGGCCTGTATGTCGGCCAGCCCGCTTTCGGCGATCCGCGACCCCGCCATCTCGCCCGCCAGCCCCTCGACGGCGATGCGGATGCGCGTCAGCTCCTCGAAGGCAGGCACGGATAGCAAGGGCACGATGACCGAACGGTTGTTCTGCATCTCGAGCAGTCGCTCGGCGACCAGCCTTTGCAGCGCCTCTCGGATCGGCGTCGTCGAAATGCCGAAGGTCTCGGCGAGCTTGCGGATGACCAGCGTCTGGCCTGGGCTGAAGCCGCCCGAAATCAATTCCTGCTTGAGCGCGCCATAGGCGCGGTCGTTGAGGGTTTGATGTTCGAGCTTCAGCATGCGCGCCGCGTTCCGATCACCAATTCGACAAAGCGCGATCGAGCGTCTCGGCCAGTTGCTCGGCATTGTCCCTGGCGAACGGCAGCGGCGGCCTGATCTTCAGCACATTGCCGCGCGGACCGCAGGACGAGATCAGCACGCCATCCTCGCGCATGGCTTCGACGACCGCCGATGTCTTGCTGGCGGCCAGCGCCTCGTCGCCGTCGGCGGTCAGTTCGACGCCGAAATAGAGGCCGTTGTGCCTGACATCGCCCACCATGCCGTGCCGGCCCTGCAGCGCGCGCAGCAGGTCGCCGGTATAGGCACCGACATTGCGCGCATTCTCGATCAGACCCTCGCCCTCGATCACCTCGAGCACGGCAATGCCGACAGCGGCCGCGACGGGATTGCCCCCGAAGGTGTTGAAGTAGCCGGTGTTGGAGCCGAAGGATGAAACAAGCCGCGGCCGCACGAGCACCGCGCCCATCGGATGGCCGTCGCCGATCGGTTTGCCCATGGTGACGATGTCGGGTTCGAGGCCATAATTGACAAAACCCCACATGCCCTGGCCAAGCCGGCCGAAGCCGGACTGGACCTCGTCGGCAATGACGATGCCGCCGGCTTTCCTGACGTGATCCGCCGCCTCGCGCATGACCGCCGCATCGGGGAAGAAAATGCCGTCGCTGGAAAAGGCCGAGTCGAGCAGCAGCGCCGCCGGACGGATATTCTGCGCGCGCATGTCCTCGATGGCGGCGGCGACATTCCTGGCGAAATCATGCGCGACGCGGCCATGGTCGCGGAACGTGTCCGGCGCGGCCACGGTCCGGTGGTGCGCGGGCACGCCCTTCGCCCCGACCGCCGCAGGCGACAGCTGCGCGGTGGCGATCGTCGCGCCGTGATAGGCGAAGTCGGTGATGATGACGCCGCTGTTGCCAGTGGAATGCTGGGCGATGCGGATGGCGAGATCATTGGCCTCGCTTCCGGTGCAGGTGAACATGGCGTGGCCAAGATGGGCCGGAACGGTGCCGAGCAGTTTTTCCGCGTAGTCGAGGATGATCTCGCTGAGATAGCGCGTGTGCGTGTTGAGCGTGGCGGCCTGGCCCGACAGCGCCTCGACGACGCGCGGATGGCAGTGCCCGACCGAGGCGACATTGTTGTAGGCGTCGAGGAATTTGCGCCCCTGCGCGTCGTAGAGCCAGACCCCGCTGCCGCGCACCAGGTGGATCGGGTTGCGGTAGAAGGCGCGGTAGGTCGGCCCAAGCAACCTGGCGCGGCGCTCGATCAGGGCTTGCTCGGATGCCGTCGGTACCGCATTTGCAGGATATGGCGAGGACTGGGACACGAGCATCTACTCCGGATTGGAATGATCTAGAAAAAAGCGGCGGGCATCCGCGGACGACAGCCCGTCGAGCCGTTCAAGCGAGGCCCAGACCTCGGTGATGAGGCGCAGCACATAGTCGCGCTTGGCCGGGAACCGTTCGGCCTGCCAGCTGGCGATGTTGGCGATGAGCGCAAGGCGGGCACGGATCAGATCAAAAAGGATGCCGATTTCTTCGGCCTCGAGCGGCTGCACCGACTGGTAGCCGGCAACGAAGCGCGCGGCGGGCGCGAGCGGATGCCCCTGCGCCGGCCAGCGGTAGACGGCGCCGATGGCAAGGTCACAGATCAGCGGCGAATGGATCATGTCGCCGAAATCGAGGATGCCGGTCACGACCTCCGGCCGCGAAGCGTCCATCACCACATTGTAGGAATTCATGTCGTTGTGGACGATCTGGGCGCGCAGGCTCGGGATGACCGGCGCCGCATGCGCCTCGAAGGCATCCATCACACGCTCGACCATGGCCCGATGGCCGGCATCGGCGATATGCGCCATCATCGGCCGTGTCTTGGCGACCTTTCTGATGTCCCAGAGCAGGTCGCTGCCGGCCGCCGGATGGAAGAAGCCGCGCAGTGCCCGGCCAAGGCGGGCGAGGAAGATACCGAGATTGCGATCCTGCGCCGCCGACGTCGGCGAGCGCGACAGCAACTGGCCGGGCAGATAGGTGACCAGCCGGATGATGCGGGGCGCCGATCCGCCGACGCCGACCGTGAACTGCGCTTCGCCCTCCAGGCTCTTGCGCACCGAAGGAACCAGCAAGGTCGGGTCGACGGCAAGGATGTGGTCGAGCGCCCTGTTCTGGAAGTCCGTGAAGCCAGCCTCCTCTGCCGGGTGGGAAACCTTCAGGACGAACTCGCCATCGCCTTCGGTCTGGACGTGGAAATTGTGGTCGCGTTCGCCCGGCAGCGGACGCGCGCTGCCGGTGAGGCCGTAGTGCCGGCGCAAGATTGCTAGCGCGTCGGCGATCGAAACGTCAGGCGCGTCCTCGGCGAGCGTTTCACCGAAACCGTCGGGCACGGCTGCATTCATGCGCTCACCTCCGGATCGATGGGCTCGAGGCCACACCAGTCGGCGATGAACAGTGCAATGGTCTGGGTGACCTTGCGCACCGAATCGAGATCGACGGCCTCGTCGTAACCATGCGGCATGCGGCAGATCGGGCCATAGACGATCGCCGGCGTATCGGCATAGAGGCCGAAGAAGCGTGCATCCGTCGTCGCCGAGGTGACGTGTTCCGTCAGCGGCTCGCCCCACACGGCGACATGGCTGCGGCGCAGCACGGCTTCCATCTCGTCGGCGCCCTCCAGTACATAGCCCTCGGCCATGAAGCCGTTATAGGTCATCTTGGGCGGGCGATTGGCCAGGAATGGATCGGCACGGGCCGCATCGGCGATGCAGGCTTCGAGCTCGGCCCTGGCATCTTCGAGCTTCTGCCCGGGATAGGTCGCGACCCGCATCTCGAAGACACAACGCGCCGGAACGCTCGATGTCCATTCGCCACCTTCGATCTTGCCGAGATTGAAGCGGATTGGATGCGGGTGATTGCAGAAATGCGGATCATCGACCTTGCGCGCATTCCAGACGATTTCGAGCTGCTTCAGTGCCTGGATGATGACGAAGGCCTTTTCGATGGCATTGGCGCCGGCCGAGAAAGCCCCCGAGGCATGCTGCGGATCGCCGTCGACCTCGACCCTGAACCAGATCGGTCCGACCTGCGCGCGCATCAATCGCGGTTCCAGCGGTTCGGGAATGAAGGCGGCATCGGCGCGGTAGCCGCGCTGCAGGCAGGCAAGCGCGCCATTGCCGGTGCACTCTTCCTCGACCACCGACTGCAGGAACACGTTGGCGGCCGGCTGATAGCCGAGGCCGCGCAAGGCGGCCAGCGCGTAGAGACAAGCCGACAGGCCTGCCTTCATGTCGCCGGCGCCGCGACCATGCATCCAGCCATCCTCGATGGCGGGATCGTAGGGATCGCGCACCCAACGGTCGAGCGGCCCCGTGGGTACCACGTCGATATGGCCGTTGAGGATCAGCGAGCGGCCGGTGGCGTTTCTCGGCGTGTGGGTGGCAACGACATTGAAGGCGTCATCGTAGGACACCGCCACGGGAGAAAACCCCGGCAGGTCGCGAATCGCATCGACATCGACACGCCACATATCGACTGCATAACCATCGGCCTCATAGGCCGCCGCCATGAAGGATTGCGCCGCGTGTTCCTCGCCGCGTTGGGAGGGAAAGCGCACGAGGTCCGCCAGGAATGCGACTTGTCGTGCGAAGCCGTCATCGACCGCGCGCAAAATGGCTTCGTCGGCAATTCGCTCAGGCATGATATTCCGCTTTCTCGTGAATGGTGTATCATATCTCATATGCCATTTCCTGGAAAGGCAAGGAGACAGGTCGGGCCAAAACCATGGCCCAACCCGGGAACCTCTTGGCAGGCGGGCTCAGAGTTGGCATCAGCTTCCTGCATGCTGGCGAAACCGCATGGCGAAGATCGAGGACAGATGCTGGTCACCGAAGGCCCATTGCCGGATGAAATCACCGTTCTCTCGTCCGGCTACCGGCGCGTGCCGGCCGGCAAGATCGTCAATGCCGTGACATGGATGGAAGCGCGCGCACCGGTGCCGGGTCTCGCTCAACCCCTGGCAATGACCCGGATCACCAAGCCCGACAGTACCGCCTACCGCGCGATCTTCCTCGAGATCGGCGCTCCCTGGCTCTGGGATCGCGCCGCCGAAATGTCGGATGCTGAAGTCGCCGCGCATTTCGCCGACCCGCGCCAGCATCTCTATTACGGCCATGATGAACGTGGCGGCCATGTCGGCATGGCCGAATTCCGCGTGGCGGACGGCAACGAGATCGAGATCACCTATTTTGGCCTGTTCCCCGCCTTGACCGGCCGGGGTCTCGGCAAGCGGCTGATGGCGGGAGCGCTCGACCAGGCATGGCGCCTCGGCCCGGAGCGTATCTGGCTGCACACCAGCAGCATAGACCATCACAGCGTCATCGGGTTCTACCGAGCTTGCGGGTTCGAACCCTTTGCGGCGGGGTTCGAAATCACCGACGATCCCCGGATCAAGGGAACCTTGCCGCGCGATGTGGCCCCGCAAATCCCGTTGATCGAAACGGAATGGGTGCCCGGCGCCAGATGAGACCGTCTTCGCAACCTGCCAGCCTTTCGTCGTCTCACCATCGCCGGTGGGTGCGGCGCGAAAGCATCCTGTCGAGGCTGGAGCGGCACATCGACACGCGCATCGTTCTGTTCGCCGCGCCCGCCGGTTTCGGCAAGTCGACGACGATGGCGCAGTGGGCCGCGGAAGTCGCGCGTCTGGGCCGACTAACCGCATGGTTCTCCTGCGAGGCGACGGACAATGACGAAGGCGCCTTCCTGTCGCATCTGGTGGGCGCGTTGCGCCATCTCGTCCAGAATCCCGCCGAACTCGACCTCGCCTTCCAGTCGAGCCCGATCCCGCAGCTCGACGTCGTGCTATCGGCCCTTGTAGCGGGTCTTGCGGCGCGCGACGCCGACATCACCCTGTTCTTTGACGACTACCACGCCATCGAGGCGCCGGTGGTGAAGCGGTTCATGGAGCGCCTGACGAGGCAGGCACCGGCCAACGCCGCCTTCGTCATCGGTTCGCGCAACCTGCCAGACCTGCAACTTGGCAAGCTCAGGGTGCTTGGCGACGTTTTCGAAATCGGCCCGGACGATCTGCGCTTCGCCTCGTCCGAGGCCGAGGCCTTCTTCAACGACAAGCTGGGCCTGAGCGTCAGCAGCGGCACGGTGGAAACCTTGTGTTCACGGACCGAAGGCTGGGCCGCCGGCCTGCAGCTCGCCTCGCTGTCGCTGAGCGCCGCGCATACGCCAGAAACCGTCATCGGCAATTTCACCGGCGCCAACCGCAACGTCGCCGACTTCCTGATGGGGGAAGTGTTCCTGGAGCTGCCGCCGGCCCTGGCGAAGTTCCTGCTCCACAGTTCGATCTTCGAGCGCTTCAGCGCCGAGGCCTGCCGGGCAGTATTGCGCGCGGCCGACGCCGAGGCCGACATCACAGAGATCGAGAGCCGCAACCTGTTCCTGGTGCCGCTCGACGAGGAGCGGCGCTGGTTCCGCTACCATCATCTGTTCCATGACTTCCTCAGCCGCGAAATGGAACGGCGCGAACCGGAGATGATCGCTCCCCTGCACCTGGCCGCCGCCGAATGGTTCGGCGAACGCAAGATGCTGACCGAAGCCATCGGACACGCGCTCGCTGCCGGCGACCAGGCGCGCGCAGCGGTGTTCGTCGAAAACAATGCGCTCGAACTCATCGCCCAGTGCCAGCTGCTTTATGTGCGGCAGTTGCTGGCACTGCTGCCGCGGAAGCTGGTCGACCAGCGCATCCGGCTGCAACTCATCGTGCTGTGGCTGGCGGTGCACTCAAGCCAGCCTGAAATTGCCCAGCAGACGCTCGCCAATGCGCGCAAGCTCGTCGAAACCGGGCCGGCCGACGGCAAGGATCCCGGCACGCTGACCGGCACCACCATCGAGGCCGAGATCGCGGTCCTCGATGCCGCTGTGCACAGCACGCTGGAGCAGTTCGAGGCCGCGCGTGATACCGCGCTGTCCGCCCTGCGCATCATCGCGCCGGACGCCTGGTTCATGGAGGGTGCGACGGCCAACGTCATCGGCTACAATCTCTATGCGCTGGGCGATCTCGAAGGGGCTCGGGCTGCGGCCGACGCCGCGCGCAAGGCGCATGAGCGAAGCGGCAGCCTGCTCGGCGTCACCATCGCCAATTGCTACATGGCCGTCATCGAGCGTTCGGCCGGCCGCCTGCCCGCCGCCGAACGGCTGCTGCGCAACACGATCATCGAGGCCAGGACGCGGATCGGCGCGAACTCATATGCCGAGGCGCTTGCCGGAACGCTGCTTGCCGAACTCGCCTATGAGACCAACGCATCCGGCGAGGCGCTGACATTGGTCGAGAATCTCGGGCCGCTGATCGAGGGCGCCGCCGTCATCGTCTATCCGCTGGCCAGCGTGCCGACCTATGCTCGTGTGCTGCAGCTGACCGGTCGTGGCGACGCGGCCCTCGACATGCTGGAGCGCGTCTACCAGCGTGTGCGCGGTTCCGTTTATCGCCGCCTCGCTTCGGTGCTGGTGCATGACCGCATCCGGCTGCTCATCGACCAGAGCCGCGTCGCCGAGGCGCGCTCTCTGCTGAGCGAGCATCGCCGCGAAAGCGCTGAAACCGCCCCTACCGTCGCCAATGAATTCGAGTTCTTCGCCGAAGGCAGGCTGCTGACGGCGGAGAAATCCTACGCAGCGGCAGCGGCCATTTTTGACACGTTGCTGGAGCGAACGAAAAGCAGCGGACGCATGCGCCGCCACATACTGGCGCTGATCCTGCGCGCCAGGAGCGCCGGCCACGACCAGCGCGAAGCTGATCGCTATCTTCTCGAAGCGTTGCGCCTTGCCCAGCCTTCCGGCTTCATCCGCTCCTTCGTCGACGAGGGCAGGCCTGTCATGGAAGGGTTGATGCGGCTGCGCGCGGCGCAAGCGAAGACCGAGCCGTCCCTGTCGGCCTATGCAACGCGCATCATCCATGCCGCGCAGACCATGCCTGTGCCAACGCGCAAGCCGGCCGCATCCGCGCCCGAAAAGGAACAGCTCACCCAGCGCGAGTCCGAATTGCTGCGCTACCTGTCGGAAGGCATGTCCAACCGCGATATCGCGGTCGCGCTGTCGGTGGGCGAAACAACGGTGAAATGGCATTTGAAGAACATTTTCGGCAAGCTCTCCGTATCGAACCGAGTCCAGGCCGTGCGCGCCGCGCAGGCGGCCGCCAACCTTCGGCCCCCTTCGAAAGGAGGGGCATAGACGTCTGGCCCAACCCCCTCTTTCGGGTCGGGCCATGGCATCGTTAGCCTGCTAGCGTCATCCGGGATTGCAGAGGACGCTGCGTATGGCGACAGGTTACGTTTTTCACGAACAGCTGATGTGGCATGACACCGGCTCCAGCGCCGACATGATGCCTCCCGGCCGTTTCGTGGAACCCGGACGGCATCTGGAATCGCCCGGGTCGAAGCGCCGGCTCAACAACCTGATCCAGGTCAGCGGCCTGGGGCGCCATCTGGTGCCGATCATCCCCGAGCCGGTGACGGTCGACGACCTGCTGCGCGTGCACACGCAGCGCCACGTCGACGATATCAGGACACTGAGCGAGCGCGGTTCGGGCTTCGCTGGGCCGCAGGCGCCGATCGGCCTCAACAGTTTCGACATCGCCCTCTTGTCCGCCGGCACCACCTATGCGGCAATGCGCGCCGTGCTCACTGGCCGTGTCGACAACGCCTATGCGCTGGCACGCCCGCCGGGTCACCATGCAGAGCCCGACCAGGCGATGGGCAACTGCCTGTTCTCCAACATCGGCGTCTCCGTGCGCCGGCTGCAGCACGAGGGCCTGCTCGGCCGCGCGGCGATCGTCGACTGGGACGTGCATCACGGCAACGGCACCGAGACGGTGTTTTATTCCGACCCGTCGGTGCTGACGATTTCGCTGCATCAGGACAATCTCTACCCGACCGGACGCGGCGCGCTGGCCGATAATGGCAAGGATGAAGGTGAAGGCTACAACATCAACATCCCTCTGCCGGCCGGCAGCGGCACCGGCGCATATGAAGCGACCTTCGACCGCATCGTTGCCCCGGCGTTGCGTGCCTTCAAACCGGACCTCGTCATCGTGGCTTCCGGTTTCGATGCGTCGGGCTTCGATCCGCTCGGCCGCATGATGCTCAACAGCGAGTGCTTCCGGCGCCTTGCCGCGCGCATGGTGGCGCTCGCGGCCGAGACGTCACAGGGACGCCTGGTCATGACCCATGAAGGCGGCTATTCCGAAGGCTATGTGCCGTTCTGCGGCCATGCCGTCATCGAGACACTGGCAAACCACCGCACCGAAGTGGCCGATCCCCTGTCGGATCATATCGACGAGTGGGCCGGGCAGGACTTGCAGCCGCATCAGGCCGCGGTGATCGATGCCGCCGAGGGCCTGCTCGCCGGCTTGCGCCAACGCCTCGCAAGTGCTGCCTGACGCGATGGATTTTCTGGTTACCACGCTCCTCAACGCGCTGACGCTGATCAGTATCCTGATGCTGGTCGGGCTCGGGCTGGCGATCAGCTTCGGCCTGATGAACGTGACCAATCTGGCGCATGGCGAGTTCGTCACGGTCGGCGCCTTCGCGGTCTATTTCGTCCAGAGCATCGGCGGCTCCTTCTGGCTGGGGCTGGCCGCCGCCCCCATCGCCGGCGCGGTGGTCGGCTGCCTCCTGGAATTCGCCATCATCCGCCATCTCTATTCGCGGCCGGTCTCGACCGTGCTTGCCACCTGGGGCGTCAGCCTGATCCTGCAGCAAGGGCTGGAACTGACCTTCGGTCTCGGCGCCAAGCCGGTGACGCCGCCGATCGAGGGCACGTTCGACCTCTTCTTCACCGTCTATCCCGCCTACCGGCTGATCCTGATCGCCATCGCCATGCTGACCCTGCTCGGCGTCGTGCTGCTGATCAGCCGGACATCGTTCGGCCTCGACATCCGCACCGTCATCCAGAACCGCGAAATGGCCGAGGGCGTCGGCATCAACACGCGGCGCACCTACGCCATCGCCTTCACCTTCGGCGCGGCCATCGCCGGGCTCGCCGGCGGGCTGGTCGCGCCGCTGGCGATCGTGCTGCCGCAGATGGGCGTCAACTATCTCGCCAATGCCTTCTTCGTCGTCATTGTCGGTGGTGTCGGCTCGATCGGCGGCCTCGTCGCCGGCAGCGTCTTCGTCGGCGGCCTGACCAGCGTGCTCAACTACCAGATCTCGCCGTCGCTGGCGCAGGCGATCGTGCTGCTGGCAGCCATTGTCGCCGTACGGCTGCGGCCCAACGGCCTGTTCAACGGAGCGTCGCGATGATCGCCCGGGACCGCAACTGGCTGCTGATCTTCGCCGTCTGCGCCGTACTCGCCATCGTCTATCCCTTCTTCGCCGACGGCTACCAGCTGACGGTGATCCGCGATGCGCTGATCTTCGGCCTGTTTGCCGCCAGCCTCGACTTCTTCTGGGGCCGCACGGGCATCCTGTGCTTCGGCCACGCCGCCTTCTTCGGCATCGGCGGCTACATCATGGCGCTCATCACGCTCAATGACGCCATCCCCTTCGGCAGCCTGCTCGGCATCATGGGCGCGGTGGCCGGTGCCGCCTTCGTGGCCGCCATCATCGGCTACTTCCTGTTCTTCGGCGGCATCCGCGGCAGCTATTTCACCATCGTCACGCTCGCCATGGGCGTTATCTGTCAGCAGGCCGCGATCTCCTGGAGTTCGGTCACGGGCGGCGACAGCGGCCTTATCGGCATCCCGCCGATCGAATTCGATCTTGGCGGGATGCATGTCGATCTCAGCCAGGATCTGCCCAGCTACATCTTTGTTGCATGCATCGTCGCGGTGGTCGTGCTGGCGCTGTGGTCGATCAGCCGCGGCCGCTGGGGCACGGTGCTGACCGCCATCCAGGACAATGAGGTCCGGGCTGCCGCGCTCGGACACAACGCACCCCTACGGTTGCTCCTCACCTTCGTCCTGTCGGCCGCGATCGCCGGGCTCGCCGGCGCGCTCTATGTCTGCATGGCCGGGCTGGTGGCCCCCGATCTGTCCGGCCTGCTTCTGTCGACCGAAGTCATCGTCTGGGTGGCGGTCGGCGGGCGCGGTACGCTGCTCGGCCCGGTGCTGGGCGCCATCGCCATCCAGCGCGCGCAGCAGACAATCAGCAGCTTCAATCCGAGCCTGTGGCCGCTGCTGCTCGGCTGCGTCTTCGTCATCATCGTCTTCGTGCTGCCGGACGGCATCCTGTCGATCTACGCACGGCTGAAGAGCCTGTTCAAAGGCAGGAGGCAGGCGCAATGAGCGACGTGCTGCTTCAAGCCGAGAATGTCGGCATCCGCTTCGGCGGCCTCCAGGCGCTGGAAGGGTTGAACCTGACGGTGCGCGACAAGGAACTCTGCTGCATCATCGGGCCGAACGGCGCCGGCAAGAGCACCTTCCTCAACGTGCTGACCGGCACGCTTCGCCCGTCCAGCGGCAGCGTGCGCCTCCTCGGCCACGACATTGCCGGCCTGCCGCTGCACCGCATCGCCCGGCTCGGGATCGCGCGAAAATTCCAGATCCCGTCGGTCTTTCCGAACCTCTCGGTCGAAGACAATCTGAAGGTGGCACGGTGGGGTGCGCCCTCGCCGCTTCGCCCGGTCGGCGAATTGCTGGAGCTGGTGGCGCTCACCAATCGAGCCGCCACGCTGGCCGGCGAACTGGCGCATGGCCAGAAGCAATGGCTGGAGATCGGCATGGCGCTGGCGATCGAACCACGGCTGCTGCTGCTCGACGAGCCGACGGCCGGAATGACGCCGCAGGAAACGATGGCGACCGCGCAGATGCTGCTGCGGCTCAAGGGCGAGTTCTCGATTGTCGCCGTCGAGCACGACATACGCTTCGTGCGGGCGCTGAACTGCGAGACGCTGGTGCTGCACCAGGGGCGTCGGCTGCGCAGCGGTCCCTTCCACGAAATCGAGGCCGACGAAATGGTCCGCGACGTCTATCTGGGGAGACGCTGACCATGTTGCGGACATTTGCCGTCTCGGCCGGCTACGGCCCGCTCCCGGTGCTGAACGGCATCGACCTCAGCGTGGCGCCGGGCGAAGTCGTCGGCCTGCTCGGCCGCAACGGCGCCGGCAAGACGACGCTGTTGCGCGTCATCGCCGGCGCTTTGAGGGCCAGCGGCGGCGCCGTGGTTCTTGGCGACCAGGATCTCACCAATGCAGCGGCCTTCCGCCGCGCCCGGGCGGGCATCGCGCATGTGCCGCAAGGCCGGGGCATCTTCAACCAACTCACCGTGCGGCAGAACCTGGAAGTCGGCACACGGGCCGCCCGCGATCGCGGCGACGGCGGCATTGCGGCCGACATCTTCGGCTATTTTCCGATCCTGCGCGAACGCGAGGCACAGATCGCGGGCACGCTCTCGGGCGGCCAACAGCAGATGCTGGCGATCGGCCGCGCGCTGTGCGGCCTGCCGTCGGTGCTGCTGCTCGACGAGCCCTCGGAAGGCATCCAGCCCAACATCGTGCAGTCGATCGCCGAACTGGTGCCGCGGATCGCCCGCGAGCGCGGCATCGCGATCGTTCTGGTCGAGCAGAATCTCGATCTCGTTCTCAAGGCGGCGGACCGCTGCCTGGTGATGGAGAAGGGCAGGATCGTGCATGAGGGCACGCCGGAGGCGTTCGCCGACGAGAGCCTGCTGAAGGATTTGTTGGCCCTGTGAGGCGCGGCTGAAGCGCGCCAGGGACCTGTTGGCTTTGTAAGGCGTGCATGGGGCGCGCCTGGACTGGAAGGGAACACAAAAATGATAAGCAGAAGAACTGTCCTGAAATCCGGCGGCGCTGCCGCCGCCTTCGCCATGGTCGGCGCGCCCTCGATCCTGCGCGCCGCCGACACCGTCAAGGTCGGCCTGTCGATCCCGATCACCGGGCTGCAGGCGATCCTCGGCGAGACGCTGCTGAATTGCTACAAGCTCGCCGCCGCCGAACTCAACGCCGCCAACGGCATTGGCGGCCGCCAGGTCGAGCTGTTCATCGAGGACAACCAGACCACCACCAAGGGCGCCATCGACAAGGCACGCAAGCTCCTCAATGAGGACAAGGTCGACGTGATCATGGGCACGATCATCTCGCCCGAACGCAGTGCGACGCTGTCGGTGACATCGAAGGCCAAGAAGCTGTTCTTCTACCCGACCAATTTCGAGGGCGGCGAATGCAACCGCTATTTTGTCGCCACCGGCCCGATCCCGATGCAGCAGGTCGACCCGATGATGCCCTGGGTGGCCGAGAACCTCGGCAAGACCATCTACATCATGGCCTCGGACTATGCCTGGCCGCAGAAGATGACCGAGGCGATCACGGCTGCCTATGAGAAGGCTGGAGGCAAGATCATCGGCGCCGACTACTATCCGTTCGGCACCACCGATTTCGGCCCGGCCTTCCAGAAGATCAAATCGCTGAAGCCCGATGTCGTCTGGTCGATGGTGGTCGGCAACGACGCTGTCACCCAGCTCAAGCAGTATCGCAGCTTCGACATCAAGCAGCCGCTGATCGCGCCGCTCGACGAGGTCTTCAACAAGGACGCGCTGCCGCCCGGCGTCGCCGCCGGCACCTACGCGCCGCAGCCTTACTGGATGGCGCTCGACAATCCGGTGAACAAGAAATTCATCTCGAGCTTCCGCGAAAAATTCGGCCAGGAAAAGATGGTCAACGGCATCGGGGAGGCCGGTTATAACGGCCTGCATCTCTATGCGCTGGCCGCCGAGAAGGCCGGATCGCTGAAGGACGACGATGTGCTCAAGGCGCTGCCGACCATCGAGTTCGACGCACCGCAAGGCAAGATCCGCGTCGACGCCTCCAACAACCACACGCTCTGCCATTCCTATGTCGGCAAGGCGGCGGCCGACGGCATCAGCTACGAGATCGCCAAGGATTTCGGCACCATCGCGCCGGTCACGCCCTACTGCAAGGTGTAGGCCCTCGCACCCAACCAACCCTGATGGCGGCGTTGCCGCCGCCGTCAGGGCTTCTGGGGCGCCGGCAGCCGCTCGCGCAGTTCGTCGACAAGCACACGGGTGTTTTCGGAATAGTCTATGGGCACGACGACGAGATGCACGCCGCCGCCGGCAAAGGCCTGTTCCAGCGCCGGCCGCAATTGGCCGATCTCGCCGACCCTGGTTCCCCTGGCGCCATAGGCCTCGGCGTATTTGACGAAATCGGGGTTGCCGAAGGTCATGCCGAAATCCGGAAACTCGTCGACCGCCTGCTTCCAGCGGATCATGCCATAGGCATGGTCTTCGAGCAGCAGGACGACAAGGTTCAGCTTGAGCCGGACGGCGGTCTCCAGTTCCTGGCTGTTCATCATGAAGCCGCCGTCGCCGCAAATGGCCATGACGCGGCGTTGGGGATAGAGCAGTGCCGCCATCATCGCCGACGGCAAGCCGGCGCCCATGGTGGCCAGCGCATTGTCGAGCAGCAGCGTGTTTGCCATGCGCGTGCGGTAATTGCGCGCGAACCAGATCTTGTACATGCCGTTGTCGAGGGCGAGGATCCCGTCCGCCGGCATCACGGCGCGCACGTCATGGACGATGCGCTGCGGCGTGAAGCGGTCTTCGGTGGCGCGCGCGGCAATGCGGCTCAAAATGCCTTCACGCAGCGGCAGCAAGGCCCGCGCATTGGGGATCCTGCCTTCGACGCGATCGGCCAGCAGCGCCAGCGAGGGGCCAAGGTCGCCAACGATCTCGGCCTGCGGGAAATAGACCTGCTCGACATCGGCTGAGTGATAGCCGACATGGATCACCTTCGGCCCGTTGGTGCCCATGATGAAGGGCGGTTTCTCGACCGTGTCGTGACCGATGGTGATGATCAGATCGGCCTGTTCTATGGCCTCGTGCACATAGTCGCGCTCCGAGAGCGCCGCCGTCCCCATGTAGAGTTCGGTGCCGCCAGGCACGGTGCCCTTGCCCATCTGTGTGGTGAAATAGGGTATCTGCGTGCGCAGCACGAACTGAGCGATATCCGGGGTCACGCGCGGGCGCGACGCCGCCGCGCCGAACATCAACAGCGGGCGCTTCGCCTCCATGATCATCCGGGCAGCCCGATCCAGCGCGTCCGCGCCGGCGATGGGCAGGTCGACCGGATGCGTCGGCACCAACGCGACCGGATCGCACTGGGCCGCCGCTATGTCTTCCGGCAATTCCAGATGCACCGGACCCGGGCGCTCCTCCTGCGCGACGCGGAAGGCCTCACGCACCAGCGAGGGAATCATCTTGGGCGAGACGATCTGGCGCGACAGCTTGGTCAGCGGCTTCATCGCCGCCACGATATCGACGATCTGGAAGCGCGCCTGCCGCGATGACAGGATGCCCTTCTGGCCGGTGATCATGATCATCGGCATCGCGCCGAGCAGCGCATAGGCCGCGCCGGTCGTCAGGTTGAGCGCGCCGGGGCCTAGCGTGGTGATGCACACGCCCGGCTTGCCGGTGAGCCTGCCGTAGGTAGCGGCCATGAAGGCCGCCGCCTGCTCGTGGCGGGTCAGGATCAGCTGGATCGACGAGCGGCGGATGGATTCGACGATATCCAGGTTTTCCTCGCCCGGAATGCCGAAAATCCGCTCGACCCCTTCGTTTTCGAGGGCCGCCACGAACAGATCCGAACCCTTGGTCATGAACCGTCTCTCCTGCAGTGCGCACATTCCGTCAGCCACCTTCATATGGCACCGGAACGCCGCCTCAAAGACCTGAAGCGCGCACTCATTTTGCAGAAGAGACCCGAATCCGCGTCTCGCGGGTCAAAGGCGCGTCGAGCAAGCCGCCTTGGGCGATGCAAAGAGCTGCGCCGGCGCGGACCACTGGCTGGCCGGTGCGCCGCGCGTGCCGGTGATCAGCGAGCGCAGTTCCGACAGATAGGTCTGCACGAAGAAGGAGGTCTGGCTTTCCAGCGGCGTATAAGGGCCAGGCCTATAGGCGCGCGACAGGATGCCGTCGGCATTGTCCTCGGTGATCTTCTTGTCCTGTACCGTGGTCACGTCCCACATCCAGCTGATGGCGTCGGCATCGACGTCCTGATCGGCGTCCTTGTCGACGAGCCAAGTCAGGATGACGTCGGTCTCCATGGCATTGCGCGGTATCATCTGGAACAGGGTGACATAGTCGTTGGCAGCGCTGGCGAAGGACAGCCGCCCGAGGCGGAAGCCGCTTTCGCCGCCATCATAGGCGCTGCGGCCGCCCATCAGGCACGAGACCCCCTCGCCCGTGTTGGACAAGGTGTTGCGGCCCGAGCCGATCGGCTTGCGGTGCATGGCGAACGGCATGGTGTCGAGGTCGCCCGGCTGCCATGCGCCCTTGTGGAATTCGGCATCGCCGATGACGCTGTGCCACGCCTCGATTTCATTCTGCCATTCGACCGCCTTGTCGGCATCGCGGGTCGCGGTGACTTTGACATGGCCGTTGACGCGGTAATATTCGGGATGCGCCGGCCGGCAATGGTAGCATTCGAGGAAGTTCTCGAGCACCAGCTTCCAGTTCGCCTTGGTCAGGTAGTTCTTGCGGGCGACAATGCGCGCCTGGTCGAGGCCGTTTTCGCGCAACCCATCCGTCAGCCCCGCCGCGACAGGCTCGATGTCGGGCAAGGAATTGGCGTCCAGGCCACAGAACACCAGGCCGCCGAAACATTTCGAGGGCACGCGATGCAGTCCGAGCGCTTCCGGGTCCACGCTTGGCGGAAGATCCTGCCGCGACTGCAGTTCGCCGGTCAGCCTGAACGACCAGGCGTGATAGGGACAGACCAGAAGCTTGCCGCGGCCATCCTTGGTGCAGAGCCGCGAGCCGCGATGGGTGCAGACGTTGTAGTAGGCCGCGATGTCCGCCTCGCCGTCACCGAAGCGCACAACGATGATCTCCTCGTCGAACAACTGACGCACGATGTAGCGCCCTTTCTCGAGCACTTCGCTGGCATGGGCGACAAGCACCCATTGGCGCGGGAACCACAGATCCCGCTCCAGCGCGAAGATGGCCGGGTCTGTATAGAAAGCCTGTTCCAGCGACCAGTCCTGACGCTGCCGGTCAATCAGGCGGACAATCTCGTTTCGATCGATGGGCTGGCTGTTCGGTGTGTTGGCCTGCACGGCGAACACCTTTCTGCACGCTGGCGTTAGGATGATGTTTCGATAGAGTTTGCGATGCCAAAACGGTTGCGGCAAATACAGAAATGGTAGACCTTCATATCGAAAAGGCATGAAGGCAGAACCGGGCTCGAATCGTGAAGACCCTCAAGACGTCACTTCCGCTTCTGAACGCCATGGTCGCCTTCGAGGCGGCCGCGCGGCATGGCGGCCTGACACCCGCCGCGCAGGAACTCAACATCGCGCAATCCGCGGTCAGCCGCCACGTCGCCAATCTCGAGAGGCAACTTTCGGTCGAATTGTTCACGCGTCAGGGCAACCGCGTCGCCATCACCGGAGCCGGCATGGCGCTGGCCGAAGCGATCCGCGAAGGGCTGACGACCATCAGGCAAGCGGTGGAGGAGCTGACCGAGCACGACAGCGACACATTCGTCGTCGGCTGCAGCCATGACCTGGCGCAAGCGTGGCTGATGCCCCGCTTCGGCCTGATCACTTCGCTTGTCGCCGAAGGCCGGGTGCTGCTGCAGACATCCAACGACTACAGGGATTTCGACCAGCCTGAAGTGGCACTGTCGATCCGCTTTGGCGAGCCCGAACAATGGCCTGATCTTGTTACCGAAAAGCTGTTCGACGGAGAATGGTATCCCGTCTGCGCGCCAGCTTTCCTGGCCCGGCATCCGGCGCTTGCGACGGAAGAGCCGCAGACTTTCCTTGACGTGCCGCTGCTGCATCAGGCGACGCCGCCCAGGGCGATCGACAGCTGGCAATCGTGGATCGGAACCGACCGCAAGCTCGAGGGGCCCAGGTTCACGAGCTATATGTCGATGATACACGAGACCATCGCCGGGCGCGGCGCGGCGCTGGCCTGGGCCGGCTTCGCCGATGAACAGCTTCGCCGCGGCCAGCTCATTCGTTTGACCAAGGCCTCGCGTCGCCACGCCGGCTCCTTCCACATCGTGACGCGGAAGAATGCCGGTCCGCTGGTCAGGTCGGTGGCGCATGCGCTGCTTGGCAGCGTCGGCACCAGCTGAGGGATCAGGCTTCGCGGCCAAACCTTGAGGCGTCGTGGCGCGCGCCCCAGGCCGGCATGGCGGCCTCGACCTCGGCTTCGGACTTGAAGGCATCGGAAGCGTAACGGTCGACACGGAAGCGTCCGGGCGAGACGAACGGGGCCTGACCGAGGGCGAGTTCGCAGGCGAGCCGGCCAAGGCCCGGGCCATGGGTGACACCGCTCTCATTGTCGCCGCCGGCGATCACGACGTTGTCGCTGCCCGGGACCTTGCCGACCACGAGGCTGTTGTCAGGTGTGTAGCACGGCACGCCTTGCGCCCAACTCGCGATCTTCGAACCGCGCAGCGGCGGGAAAATCGTCTGCAATTCCGCAAGCTCTTGCTCGGATGTCGCCTGCATGAGTTCCAGATTGTGCGGCTGACCGGGTTCGATGTCGCTGTCGGCCGTTTTGTAGAGAGGTTGATAGTGCCGCCCGGTGCCCCACATGACAGCGCCGAATGTTTCGCGCAGCCACAGCCGCAACTCGCGGCACTGGACTGTCGGGATCGTTGACGGCAACCCCCTGTTGTCGGTGACGATGCGCGTCGCGACGACCCGCAGCAGCGGCAGCTGCCAGCCAAGGCCCGCGATCACCTGGTTGTTCCAGGCGCCGGCGGCAACGATCGCGCCATCGGCCTCAATGCTGCCCTGGTCGGTTTCGATCGTCACCCGGTCACCCGCATCCTGGATGGCGGTGACGCGCGTCCCGTTGCGGAAGACACCGCCAAGCTCGCCGATCTGGCCGGTGAGCACCTTCATCGCCAGGCTGGTATCCAGCTGGATGCCGTGCGGGTTGTAAGCCGCCGAGTGCACGCGCGCCGGATCGATCAGGCCTTGCATCTTCTGGCCGATCTGCGCGGCGTTCAGATCCTGCATTTCCGGCGGCGCGTAGGGAGAGTCCAGCACCGGACGCACGAAGCGCTCGCGTCCATCCTCGGTCAGCGCCATGATCAAGGTGCCGTTCGGCCGGTAGCCGATCTCGACGCCGACCTCGTGCAGCCGGCGATAGAAATCGAGCCCATACTGCTGCAGCTGAAAGCCTTCCTCGCCGAGCGGGATCATGCCTGCGGACCAGTGGGAGACGAACCCCGCACCGGCGCCGGTGGTCGCCGCGCCCGGCTGACCCGCATCGATGATGGTCACCCGGCGCACGCCGGACCGCAGCAGATGCACGGCCGCGCTGCAGCCGATGATGCCACCGCCGATCACGGCGATATGCCGGTTGCCGCCTCCGGTGTGGTTGCCGTTTGTGCTCATCTATTTTGTTCTCCCTTCACTGATGGCCCGGTCCCGCCCCGGCGGGGCCGATATGTCTTTCCAGCCACCACAGGATGCGCGCGGCGCTGTCGATGTATTCGGGGTAACCGCGCAGGCTGTGCCCAGCCTTCGGATAGATGACGAGAGCGCTCGGCGCTCCGGACCTCAGGGCCGCGAAATGGCATTCCTCGGCCTGTCCCGGCGGTGTGCTCTTGTCGATAGCGCCGGCCATGATCAGCGACGGCACGATCTTCTTCTGCTTGTGGAACGCGGGGCTGCGCGCAAAATACTCGCCGCCGGGTTGCCACGGCGACGTCGTCAGCATGATCTCGTCAAATTCAGGGATTTGCGACGTGCGGTGCTGGCTATACCAGTCGCCAACCGGAGAGATCGGCACCGCCGCGGCGAAGCGGTCGCTCTGCGAGGGCAGCCAGGCTGACATGAAGCCGCCATAGCTGGTGCCGGTGACGGCGACGCGCGCGGCATCGACCAGCCCGCGCGCGACCAGCGCGTCGACCCCGCCGATGATGTCCTGCGAGTCGGCGCCGCCCATGTCGCCCTTGACGGCACGGGCAAAGTCGTCGCCGCGCCCGGTGCTGCCACGCGGGTTCGGGAACAGGACCGTCCAGCCGCGGCTGGCAAGAATGGCGCCGGCGCGCGAACGGCCAAGCCAGCGGTTGCGGTGCGCCGAAACCGGCCCGCCATGAACGTCCACCAGGAGCGGCGTCGGGGCCGTCGCGCCAGACGGCCGCACCAGCCAGCCCTGGATCGTCAGCCCGTCCGGCGCCGGCCATTCGAAGGG
Organism: Mesorhizobium loti; assembly: GCF_013170705.1. Classification (NCBI taxonomy): domain Bacteria; kingdom Pseudomonadati; phylum Pseudomonadota; class Alphaproteobacteria; order Hyphomicrobiales; family Phyllobacteriaceae; genus Mesorhizobium; species Mesorhizobium loti. Next base: position 5,977,165 of record NZ_CP033334.1, read on the forward strand.
CTCGACCATACCGCAGGCGGCCATCGCCTTGGCGGCACCGGGCGCGGCCAGCGAGGCCAGTTCAACAATGGAGCCATCCGTCTCTTCGGCCAGGAACGGCGCGCGCGACCAGGATTCAGCGATGAACAGCGAGCCCCTGTCCCCGATCGGATGAGACGCGGGCACCCACTCGCCATGGGTGAGTTCGCGCGACGCCCAATGTTGCGTCGCGACCGCACGGTCGAGCGAGAAATCGCCGCTCACGGTTTCTGGGCCACCAGCACCGGCAAAATGGATGACCGTTGCCGAACGCCATTCGACCGATGTCACATCGATGCCCGGCGTGTCGGCAATTACAACCGCACCGGTTTTCAGATCGAGAATGGAAAGCAGACCCGCGACCAGCCCGCGATCGCTGCAGAATGCCTGGACGAAGGCGACCTTGTCGCCGCCCGGACCGCCCCTGACGCAGCCGATCTGGTCCTTTGGCGTGTGGATCGTCCGCGCGGAGCCCGAGCCGGCATCGACCAGCGCCAGATGCGCCCTGTACCAGCTGCCCTCGCTGTGATCGTCGCTGACCAGGGCAACAATACTGCCGTTGCCGGACCAGCTCGCTTCCCAGACGTTCAGCGGCGGGGCGGTGAGCGGGCGGGCGGCACCCTTGATATCCCAGATCCATATGCGGCGCCAAAGGTCCTCGCCCTCGCCCAGCCGAACCTCGGGCAGCCAGGCAACGGCTTCCGCCTGTTGTTTCTGGGCATAGCCGCCGTGGATACCGGCAAGGTCGGCCGCGGTTCCGGCAACCACCAGAAGAAGTTTCTTGCCGTCCGGCGACCAGTCGAGCTGTTCGATGCGCCCTTGCAAGGCGGCGCTCGCGACAACGACACTGTCGGACCATATCTCGATCAGGTCCGCCGCGGGACCGTCACCCTGGCAGGCGAATGCCAGCCGCGCCCCGTCAGGCGACAAACGGATCTGCCGCGCTTCCCTTTCGCTCAGACGTTTGAGCGGACCGCCACCGCGTGCGACCTGGTAGAGCCTGCTCGCGGGTCCATCCTCGATCGTTCCTTCGAAACTCTGGCCGATGAAATGGAGTTGTCCCGCGCCATGATGGCCGCACAGCGAGCGGCCGCCGAAGACGTGGCCGGGGGCGCCAAGAAGATCGCTGTAGAAGCCATGGACGGCTTCGAATTCCGCCGAGGAGCGAAAATCCCGTTGCATCGGATACCCTCATAATCATGCGCTGCGGACACCACCGCGCGGAGCCGCGCCGCACTGACCTGATGGCAACGACGGCGACCATACAGGCTCAATCGGAGCTGTCTAGACACATGTGTCTGTGGCCTGATAGTTGATAGGCGCTGCATCTGGATCATGCGACCGGAACGCTGATTGATCCGGCGTTCCGAGATGTTGGTACTGCCGAGAGAGCGAGGAAAAAGTGACCGTTTCGAATGCCGCCCGGGCAATTTTTGACAGTGAAATCATTTGGGACGCGCATTCCGGCTTCATGCCGGATCCGGCGGCGGACCTGAACAATCTGCAGATCTGGCGCGATGCCGGCATCGACTATCTGTCGATCGACGTCGGCTTCGATCTGTTGCCCTGGGAGCAGACCGTCAGGACGCTGGCGAATTTCCGCCACTGGATCCTTTCCAATTCCCAGCATTACACCCTCGTCTCCTCGGTCGCGGAAATCCGCAAGGCCAAGGCCGAGGGCAAACTCGCGATCACGTTCGACATAGAGGGCATGAACGCGCTCGACGGCCGCATCGAGATGGTGGAGTTCTACCACCAGCTCGGCGTGCGCCAGATCCTGTTTGCGTACAACAGGAACAATCTTGCCGGCGGCGGCTGCCACGACGTCGAGACCGGCCTGACAGCGTTCGGCCGCGAGGTCATCGACGAGATGAACCGTCTCGGCATGTTTGTCGACGTCACCCATACCGGCTACCGCACTTCAATGGAGGTCATGGAGTATTCCAACCGGCCGGTCATCTTCTCGCACTCCAACCCCAAGGCGCTTTGCGGTCACGGCCGCAACATCACCGACGATCAGATCAAGGCCTGCGCACGCACTGGCGGCATTGTCGCGATCGTCGGGCTCAATCGTTTCCTCGGCGAAGGCCGGACGGATTCGGAGAGGCTGGCCGACCACATCGAATATCTCGTCGATCTGATCGGCCCGCGCCATGTCGGCATAGGGCTGGACTACGCCTTCCCGGTCGACGTCAAGGGTATCGACCGCATCATCTCCGACAACCCGCAATTCTGGCCCAAGAACGAATATCCCGAAGGTGCCACGACCTACTCGGCCCCTGGCCAGATGCGCGAACTGGCCGAGGTGCTGCTGCGCCGTGGCCAATCGGAGCATGCGGTGCGCGACATCATGGGCGGCAATTTCATGCGGCTCGCGAGCGAGATCTGGAAGTAGTCGAGAACACGGGCTGCGCTTCAGCTCTTGCTTCCGCCGACCGGCGGGCCAGCTTGCCAGGGGGGCCGATCGCATCTCGCCCCCCCCGCCCGAGTGCCGGCAGGGGCGGATCGGATATCGGAATTTTGCGCAAGACGCGCCATATCCAAGATTCGAACATGCCAGCAAAATTTTCGCTAGACATACATGTCTATCCCTAGCAGTTTTAGCTGACCAATAAATTCGGCGCGGTTCGAAAAAGCCAGCAGATCAAGCACGACAATTAAAACAGCAGAGGGGTAGAGCATGTCCATTTTGACCGACACCAGGGTTTCGCGACGCGGCCTGCTGGCTGGAGCCGGAGCCTTTGGTCTTGCCTCGATGGTCAATCCAAAAATCTCCTGGTCGGCCGATGGCCCGATCCTGAAGGTGCGCTCATACGCCGACATCCAGACGCTCGACCCCTGCTTCCGGCTGGCCGCGCCCGAAGGCGACATCACCAGCGTCATTTTCGCCGGCCTCGTCGTCACCACGCCTGGCGAGAGCTGGGGCTGGCGGCCGATGGCGGCGGAGACGATCACGCAACTCGACCCCATGACGGTCGCCTTCAAACTGCGCGACAATATCGGCTTCACCGACGGCTATGGTCAGATGACGGCGGAAGACGTCAAATTCTCGATCGAGCGCATCGCCGACCCGGCCAACAAGAGCCCCTATGCCGGCGACTGGGCGACGCTCAAGGAGGTCGAGGTCAAGGACAAGCTCTCGGGCATCATCCATCTCAAGCAGGCCTTCGCGCCGCTGTGGACATCCACCTTGCCGACGCCGTCCGGGACCATCCTGTCGAAGAAAGCCATCACCGAACTCGGCGGCAAGTTGGGCGTCAAGCCGGTTGCGCAGTCGGGCCCCTACATACTGAAGGAATGGCTGCCCAAGCAGCGCACGGTGCTGGTGCGCAACCCTGACTGGAAGTACGAGCCGGGCGGCTTTGCCGAAATCCACATCCATCCGATCGAGGACGAGAAGACAGGCGAACTCGGCTACGAGGCCGGCGATCTCGATTACACCTGGACCGCGGTCTCCTCGATCTCGCGGCTGAAACAGACGCCGCCGCCGAAGACCAAGGTCGTCGAGAAGCCGTCGCTGGCCTTTGTCTGGCTGGGCATGAACCAGGATGTCGCGCCGTTCAACAATCCGAACATGCGCCGCGCGGTGCAATATGCGGTGGACCGCAAGGCCGTCGTCGATGCGGCCTATTTCGGCGCGGCCGCCACCGCGACCGGCATCATCGCGCCCGGCCTGCCCGGCCACCGCGAGAAGAACCTTTTCGACTACGATCCGGACCGCGCTCGCGACATGATCGCCAAGGAGGGGCTTGCCGGCACAACGATCACGCTCGACATCCTCAACAAGACCGAGCGCCTGACCGCCGCTCAGGTCGTGCAGTCGAACCTGCAGGATGTCGGCCTCAACGTCGAGATCAAGCAGAACGACAGCGGCACCTTCTGGACGCTCGGCGCCAAGGAAGGCGACTACTGGAAGAAGCTGCAGATGATCATCAGCCGCTTTTCCATGCAGCCGGACCCAAGCTGGGCCACCGCGTGGTTCACACGCGACCAGATCGGCGTCTGGAACTGGGAGCGTTTCTCCAGCGAGGAATTCGACAAGCTCAATGCCGAGGGCATGGTCGAACTCGACCCGGCCAAGCGCGACGTCATCTACAAGAAGCTGCAGGACCTGATGGAGGAGAACGGCAACTACGTCTTCCTCACCCACGAAGTCACCGGCGTCATGTATCGCGACTCGGTCGCGGCCGGCCTGAAGCCGAACGGTGAACCGGTGTTCACCGATTTCAAACCGGCATGACATCGACCCGCGGGGGCCTGCCCCCGCCGGAGACGTTCCGACGGGTAATGACATGATCCGCTACGCCCTCAAGCGTCTGTGGCTGGGCGCCATCATCATCAGCTTCGCGCTGATGATGATGTTCGCCATGGTTTACCTCATCCCCGGCGATCCGGCGTCCGTCGCGCTGGGACCACGCGCGACGCCGGAGATGAAGGAGGCGTTGCGCGAGCGCATGGGCCTGGATCAGCCCGTCTGGCGGCAATTCGTGAACTTCTATGGATCAGCCTTGCATGGCGACCTCGGCACGGAAGTCTTGTCCGACCGCCCGGTGCTGAACGTGGTGATGGAGCAACTCCCGTTCACGCTGGCGCTCATCATCGGCGGCATCACCTGGTCGGTGGCGCTCGGCATTCCGCTTGGCTGCATCGCGGCGGTGCGGCGCGGCGGCTTCGTCGACCAGGTGATCGGCGTGTTATCGGTGGCGATGATCGCGGTGCCGTCCTTCGTCGTCGCCATCTATTCGCTACTGGTCTTTGCCGTTGCCCTGCAATGGCTGCCGGCAATCGGTGCCGGCGACCCCGGAAACCTCGCCAGCCAGCTTCAGCATCTCATCCTGCCGTCATTGGCGGTCGGCCTTGGCTGGATCGGCTATATCTCGCGCATGGTGCGCGCCTCGATGCTGGAGACGCTCGAGGCCAGCCATATCCGCACGGCGCGCGCCTTCGGCCTGCCCGAACACCGCATCATCTACACCTACGCGCTGCGCATCGCCGTGCTGCCGACCATCACCCTGCTCGGCGTCGGCATCGGCCACATGCTGTCGTCTTCGGTCTTCGCCGAAATCGTCTTTGCCCGCCCCGGCATAGGCAAGCTGGTCTATGAAGCGATTTCGGTGCGCAACTACCCCATCGTCTCCGGAGCCGTGCTGGTCACCACCGTCTTCTTCGTCCTCGTCAACGTAGCGGCAGACATACTGGTCGGCCTATTGGATCCCCGTGTCAGATCAAGTTTCAACTGAGCTGTCCTTTCGCGGCAGCCGCCTCGGCGGCGTGTGGCGCACCGTGCGCCGCATCATGCGCGAGCCGCTCGGCGCCATCGGCCTGACGCTGGTTGCGGTGGTGGTGCTTTCGGCTGTATTCGCCAGTGTCCTGACCAGCTATACGCCGAGCAAGATTTCGCCAGCCGAGCGCTTCGCCTCGCCCAGCCTTCTGCACCTGCTCGGCACCGACCATCTAGGCCGCGATCTTTTTACCCGGGTTCTCTACGGCGGACGCGTCGCGCTGATGATCGCGCTGGGGTCAACCCTTGTGTCGCTGATTGTCGGGGTGGTGCTGGGCCTGATCGCCGGCTATGGCCCGCGATGGCTCGACAATGTGCTGCTGCTCATCTTCGACGCGGTGAAGAGTTTCCCGACCGTCATGCTGGCGCTGACGCTGGTCACCCTGTTCGGGCCCTCGCTCTATGCGGTGGTGCTGGTGGTGATGCTGGTCAACGTACCGGGCTATGCGCGCATCATCCGCACCCAGACGCTGGTGCTCAAATCCGCCGAACATGTCATGGCGGCGCGCTCGATGGGCGCAAGCGCCGGCCGCATCCTGCGCGTCCATATCCTGCCCAACATCATCGGCCCGATCCTGATCCTGGTGTCGATGGACATCCCCGTGGTGGTGGCGATCGAGGCCGGCATGAGCTTCCTCGGGCTTGGCGTGCGGCCGCCGACCCCGAGCTGGGGCGCAATCCTCAATGACGGCTTCGCCAACATCCGTGATTCCTACTGGATCGTGATCGCCGGCGGCCTGCCGATCGTGCTGACCACGCTCGGCTTCACCTTCTTCGGCGAGACCTTGCGCGATCTCTTCGATCCCCGGCTGAAGGGGCGGTCATGACGGTTCTCGCGGTCAAGAATCTCAGCGTTGCCTTCCACACCGAGAGCGGCCGGCTGGAGGCGCTGAAAGACGTCAGCTTTTGCGTACCCTCCAACCGCAGCGTCGGCGTGGTCGGCGAATCCGGCTGCGGGAAGTCGACGCTGATCAACGCCATACTGGGCCTGCTCGCAGACAATGGCAAGATATCGTCGGGCGAGATCGTCTTCGAAGGCGACAAGGACCTCACCCGGCTTGACGCGACCGCGATGCGCGGGCTGCGTGGCCGCAGGATCGCCACCGTGTTCCAGGATCCGATGGGCGCGCTCAATCCCGTGCTTTCGGTGGGACGGCAGATGCGTGACATCCAGTATCGCTCAGGCCTATCGAAACGGGACAAGGACGCGCGCTCGGTCGCCATGCTGCGCAAGGTCCGCATTCCCGATCCGGAAAGCCGGCTGGCGCAGTTTCCGCACGAATTCTCCGGCGGCATGAAGCAGCGCATCGCCATCGCCATGGCGCTGATGATGGAACCGGCGCTGCTGATTGCCGACGAGCCGACCACCGCGCTCGACGCGACGCTGGAGGTGGCCACTATCGAGCTGCTCAAGGACCTGCAGCGCGAGATCGGCTGCTCGGTGCTTTTCATCTCGCATCACCTGGGGGTTATCGCCGAACTCTGCGACGAGATGATCGTCATGTATGCCGGCGAAGTGGTGGAGAGCGGCACGACCCGCGAGATCTTCCATGATGCGCGTCATCCCTATACGCAAAAGCTGCTCGCCTGCGATCCCGCGCGGCTGTCGCAACGGGTCGCCCGCCTGCCGACCATCGCCGGAACCTTGCCGGATTTGCGCCGGCGGCCGAGCGGCTGCGTCTTCCAGCCGCGTTGCGACCGCGCCGACGCGCAATGCCTGACGACACCTCCCAACGCTCCACTTGGCGGATCCCACATCGCCCGATGCTGGCACGCGGACGTTCCCCTGGTGGTGATGAGCGCATGAGCTCCGACGACCTGCTCCGCATCAGCGATCTACGCGTCTCGTTCCGGGTTGGCGGGCTGACCGCCAGGCTGGCTGGGCGCGCCACGGAGATCGAGGCGGTCTCCGGTGTCAGCTTCAACCTGCAGCGCGGCACCACTTTCGCGCTGGTCGGCGAATCCGGCTCCGGCAAAACCACTCTCGCACGTACGATCAATGGTCTTCAGCCCGTCAAATCGGGCACGATCCTGTTCGAAGGACAGGAGTTGCAGGGTCTCTCCAACGCCGCGATGAAGCCGGTGCGGCGGCGCATGCCGATGATGTTCCAGGATCCGATCGGGTCGCTGTCGCCACGGCTCAGCGTGCGGTCGCTGCTGTCGGAGCCCTTCGTCATCCATGGGCTCTCCAACCGTGATCTCAACGCCGAGGTCACGCGGCTTCTGACGCTGGTCGGGCTGCCGCGCGAGTTCGCCGACCGCTTTCCGCACCAGCTGTCCGGCGGCCAGGCACGCCGCGTCGGCGTCGCGCGGGCGATCGCGCTCGATCCCGTGCTGGTGGTCGCCGACGAACCGACGGCTGGCCTCGATGTCTCCGTACAGGGCGAGGTGCTGAACCTGCTCAACGATCTGCGCGACCGCATGGGCCTGTCGATGCTGATCATCACCCACAATCTGCATGTCGTGCGCCAGATCGCCGACCGCATGGCGGTGATGTATCTGGGCCGTTTCGTCGAACAGGGCGAGACCGAAGCGATCTTCCGCGCGCCGCACCATCCCTATACGGCGGCACTTCTATCGGCCAATCCGGAGCCCGATCCCGACAGGATGCGCCAGCGCATCACCCTACCGGCGGACGTGCCGTCGCTGCTGGCGCGGCCGAAGGGCTGTGAATTCCATACACGCTGCCCGCAAGCACGGGACCGTTGCGCGGTCGATGCCCCTATCCCGGCCGCTGTGGGCGACAGCCGTCTGACCTGCCATTTCCCGCTGAACACATAAGGACAGCCCTCGGCACAACTATTGGCCGGGGCGTCGAGAGGAGCCGCATGCAAGATATCCGCGTCATCACCGATTTTCCGCGCAAGGTGCGAGAGATCGAGAACCTCTGGATTCCGATGCCCGACGGCATCAAGCTGGCGGCGCGCGTCTGGCTACCGGAAGACGCCGACGCCGATCCGGTGCCGGCGATCCTTGAATACCTGCCCTATCGCAAGCGCGACGGAACGGTGGAACGCGATGCGCTGACGCACCCCTATTTCGCCGGGCACGGCTATGCCGGCGTGCGTGTCGACATGCGCGGCTCGGGCGACAGCGAAGGGCTGTGCAAGGGCGAGTATCTGAAGCAGGAACAGGACGACTGCCTGGCGGTGATCGAATGGTTGGCCCGGCAACCCTGGTGCTCGGGCAGCGTGGGCATGATCGGCATCAGCTGGGGTGGTTTCAACGGGCTGCAGGTCGCCGCCCGGCGCCCGCCGGCGCTGAAAGCTGTCATCTCGCTGTGCTCGACCGACGACCGCTACAATGACGATGTGCATTACCTCGGCGGCGCCATGATGTGCGACAATCTGATGTGGGGAACGACGGCCTGGGCGATCGCCATGACGCCTCCTGATCCGCTGATCGTCGGCGACCGCTGGCGTGACCTGTGGGAGCAGCGGCTGAACGGCAACGGCATATGGATGCAGGACTGGTTCGAACACCAGCGCCGCGACGATTTCTACAAGCATGGCTCGATTTGCGAGGACTATGCCGATGTCGAAATTCCGGTCTATGCCGTCGGCGGCTGGGCCGATGGCTACCCCAACCCGATCTTCCGCATGCTGGAAAACCTGCCCGGTCCCCGCAAGGGCCTGATCGGCCCCTGGGGGCACAAATATCCCCACTTCGCCATGCCCGGCCCACGCATGGGCTTCCTGCAGGAATGCCTGCGCTGGTGGGACCAGTATCTGAAGGGGATCGACACCGGCATTGCCGACGAGCCGATGCTGCGCGCCTGGATCCAGGATCCGGCGCGGCCGGCCGCGATCTATGATGAGCGGCCCGGCCGCTGGGTGGCCGAGCCTTCCTGGCCGGGGCCGGGCGTCGGGCAAAAGGTGCTGAACCTTGCTCCCCATGTGTTGAGCGAGGCCAAGGGCGACAACGCGATCCTGGAGATTTCATCGCCACAGACGGCCGGACTGTCTTCAGGTGCCTGGTGTGGTTACGGCGTCATGCCGACCTTGCCGGTCGACCAGCGGAGCGAGGAAGGCAACGCCCTGATCTTCGAGACGGCACCGTTGACCGAAGCGGTCGAGATCCTCGGCTTCCCCGAGTTCGAGGTCAAGCTCGCCTCCGACAAACCAGTCGCGCTCCTCTCCGCCACCCTGTCGCAGGTGTTCGCGGACGGTGCGGCCTCGCGCGTCAGCTACGGCATCCTCAACCTCAGCCATCGCAACGGCGACCTGGAGATCGAGCCGCTGGTGCCAGGGCAAGCGGAGACAGTTCGCATCAAGCTGCGCTGCTGCGGACAGCGTTTCGAGGCCGGCGAGCGCATCCGGCTGGCGCTTGCGACGTCGCACTGGCCGATCGTCTTCCCCACGGCCGAACAGGCGACGCTGTCGATCCATTGCGGCAGCAGCCGGCTGATCCTGCCGGTGCGCGCGCCGCAGAAGCTGGATGACACGCTGGGAGCATTTCTCGGCCCGGAGAGCGCCAGCCCGATGGAGCAGGAGGTGCTGGCCAAGGGCGACGGCTTCCAGCGCTCGGTGTCGACCGACCAGGTCACCGGCGAAACCGTCTACCAGGTGATCAATGACGGCGGCACGGTGCGGCACCCGCATACGGGAATGACCCTTTCGGCAAGGCATGTCGACCGCTTCACCATCCACCCCGACGATCCGAACACGGCGGTCGGCACCTGCACATGGGAGAAATCCTACGGCAGAGGCGACTGGCAAGCGCGTGTTTCGGTCAAGGCGACGGTGCGCGCGCTGCGCGATGTCTGGCGGATCGAGACCCACATCACCGCGCATGATCGCAACGAGGTGGTCGTCGACCGGAGCGAGGTCAAGGAGTATCCGCGCGACCTCAACTGAGAGGCCCGGCACGGCTCGCGATCACGCCATCAATTTCGGCAAGGCGGCCGCCAGCGCGTCGACGGCGAGCCGCACCTTGAGCGGCAGATGCGGCGTCCGCAGCCAAAGGGCGTGGCAGTCGTAGGGATAGCGCGGCTGGTCCGGCAACAGCGCCACCAGCGCACCGGTTCGAATGCGCTCGCGCACCAGCCACCAGGGCAGCCACGCCAGCCCCATGCCTTCGACCGCAGCATCGGCGATGGCATCGAGATCGTCGAGCCGCAGCCGGCCGCTGGGCACGATCTCCCGCGCAGTTTGCCCTTCACGCGCAAACAGCCAGGGCTGAACGACCTGGCCGAGGCGGCGATAGACGATTGCCTGATGGTCGGCGAGATCCTCGATCCGCCGCGGTTCGCCATGGCGTTGCAGATAGGAGGGCGCCGCGCAAACGATCATGCCCTGGCGCGCGACACGGCGCGCGATCACGCCAGCCTTGTCGTCCAGATCGCCGGTCCGGATGGCGAGATCGTAGCCGTCCTCGGCAAGATCTGCGAAGCGGTCGCTGAGCGACAGGTCTAGTTCCAGCATCGGATATTGCCGTGCCAGTTGCAGCAGCACGGGGGTGACGCAGTGGCGGCCGAAATGCGCCGGCATGGTGACGCGCAGTTTTCCGCGCGGTTCGGAGAGTTGGTCGGCGGCCAGCGCGTCGGCGGCCTCCGCCTCGGCCAGCACGACCCGGCAGCGTTCGTAATAGGCACGGCCGAAATCGGTCAGGCTCTGACGGCGCGTGGTGCGGTTGATGAGGCGCACCCCCAGCCGTTCCTCGAGAAAGCGGACGTGCTTGCCCACCATAGGTCCGGACAGGTCGAGCGCGACCGCAGCAGCCGCGAACGAGCCAAGATCGGCCGCCTTGACGAACACGGCCATGCTCTCGAGTCGATCCATATTCGAAACCCTTGGTTTCTACTGCTTTATCACTACGCCCATTTATCCATGAAACCTTTATCTGCATAGCTCATTCGGTTCAGATAATTTGGAGTAACCCGAATGGCACGTGTTGTCCGCTTCCACCAGCATGGCGGTCCCGAGGTTCTGCGCATCGAGGATGTCGACCTCTCCCCACCGGCTCCGGGCGAGGTTCAAATCCGTATCAAGGCACTCGGCATCAATCGCGCCGAAGCGCTGCTGCGCGCCGGCACCTATATCGAGACACCCGCCCTGCCCTCCGGGCTTGGCCTCGAGGCGGCGGGGGTTGTCGAAACAGTGGGCGAAGGCGTGAAGGGTTTCGCGCCGGGCGACGCTGTCAGCGTCATCCCGCCGCAATCGATGGTGCGCTGGCCGGCTTATGGCGAGTTGGTCACCTATCCCGCCGCGCTGCTCGTCAAGCACCCACCGTCGCTCGACTGGAAAACGGCGGCGGCTGTCTGGATGCAATACCTCACCGCCTATGGCGCGCTGATCGACATTGCCAAACTTGGCGATGGGGATGCCGTCGTCATCACCGCGGCCTCAAGCAGCGTGGGGCTTGCCGCGATCCAGATCGCCAACAAGGTTGGCGCGGCAGTCATCGCGGTGACGCGGACATCGACGAAGAAACAGGCCTTGCTCGATGCCGGAGCGGCTGAAGTTGTGACCCTAGCCGAGGAGGATCTCACCGCACGGCTGAACACAATCGTGGGACCGAAAGGCGTGCGCGTCGTGCTGGATGCAGTCGGCGGCCCGATCTTCGGGCCGCTGACGGCAGCGATGTCAAAGGGCGGCATCCTGATCGAATATGGCGGCCTCAGCAGCGAGCCGACGCCGTTTCCCCTGGCTGCCGTGCTGGGCAAGACGCTGACGCTGCGTGGCTACCTCGTCCACGAGATCACCGGCGACCCGAGGAAATTGGAGGCAGCGAAGACGTTCATCCTCGAGGGCCTGGAGACAGCCACGCTGAGGCCAATCATCGACAGGACCTTTGCCTTCGACCAGATCGTCGAAGCGCATCGCCATCTCGAATCGAACGACCAGTTCGGCAAGATCGTAGTGACGATCTGAGATCGTGGTGACGGTCTGAGCAACGGCAAACAAATCACCCGGGCCGGCACTATCGCCCTTGAAGGCGCGGCTCCGCGTTCCTAACTGACTGGTGCGAGCCGGGCCCCTCTGACTGTCGCCAATGGCGACCGTGATGTCGGACCGCTTTAACGGGCCCGTTTCCATCCTTTTAGGTCAAGCGGGCTCAATCCTTTCGGTTTGGAGCCCCGTATGACATCTTCCCTCCTTGGCCTGGTTTGCCCCTCCTGCCGCGTCGCGCTTGTGATGAGCGAACGCCAGGGTATCGAAATCGACTACTGTCCGCAGTGCCGCGGCGTCTGGCTTGATCGAGGCGAACTCGACAAGATCATCGAGCGTTCCGGCAGGGAGGCGTCGCCCGCGCTGCAGCAGCAGCCGGCAGCCTTCTCGCAGCCGCAGCAAGGCCATGGCCGCGATGACGATTATTCGCGCTCGCAGGGTCACCGTTATCCCAAGCGGAAGAAATCATTCTTCGAAGAATTGTTCGATTGACCGGGCTCCGGAGCCCGGGCCGACGTTTGCTGAAAATTTCCAAAACCACATCGATAAAGGTTCATTTCCGATGATGTCTCGCACCAGCCGATTTGCAACCCTGTTTGCCGGACTGTTCCTCGCATTCTCCATGGTCGCGATCGATCATGCCGAAGCGCGGCGCGGCGGCAGTTTCGGCAGCCGCGGCACGCGCACGTTCCAGTCGGCGCCGCCGACAAGGACCGCTCCGGCGCCGACCGCTCCGGTCGAGCGTTCGATGACGCCCAACACCGGCGTGAACCCTGCCGCCCGGCAGCCTCAGGCCGGCCCGCAGAGGCCGGGCTTCATGAGCGGCTTCGGCGGAACGATGATGCGCGGACTGCTGATCGGTGGCCTGATCGGGCTGCTCCTGGGCCAAGGCTTCGGCGGCCTGGCCGGCATGTTCGGCTTCCTGCTCCAGGCCCTGCTCATCGGTGGCGCGATCATGCTGGCCATCCGCTTCTTCCGCTCGCAATCCGCGCGTGGCCCCGCGCCAGCGCTCGCCGGTGCCGGCAATGTCCAGGCGTCGCGATTTGAGAACCGCGCAACGGGACAGCAGCAGGCGGCAGGCTCGTTCTCAATCCCCGGCTTTGGTTCGGGCGGAGGCTCTCCGGCCACTGCTGTCTCCGAGGAGATCACACTGGCTCAGAGCGACCTCGATGCGTTTCAGCAGTTGCTGACCGACGTCCAGGAAGCTTTCGGGCGCGAAGACCATGCCGCCCTGCGCCAGGCAACGACGCCCGAAATGGTGTCCTATCTCTCGGAAGAACTGGCCGACAATGCCCAGAAAGGTCTCAGGAACGAGGTCTCTGACATCACTCTGCTGCAGGCCGACATCGCCGAAAGCTGGCGCGAGGATGACCGCGACTACGCCACGGCGGCGCTGCGCTACGAGTCTCGCGACGTGATGCGCGAACGGGCCAGCGGCAAGGTCGTCGAGGGCGACGAGGGCCATCCGACCGAAACGACCGAGCTATGGACATTCACGCGTCAGAACGGCTCGAGCTGGAAACTCTCGGCCATACAGCAGGCCTGAGCCCGGCCAGTTCATCCGGAGGGGCGCTGCAAGCCCCTCAGCGCACGATCCTGACGCACATCGGCGTGCCGATCTCGATGGCGCGTCCGGTGTCGGTTCAGGCTGCCGACGAAGACCAGACAGTCCGTGCTCATGATTCCTCCCTGCCCGCCTGCGCCTGGGCGTGCGGGGCCGGTCAAAATTTCGCCTGCCCTCGCTTGCAACGCAACCCCATATGTGAAAATACTATTTACAAAAGAAGATTGACGGGAGGAGACGCCGTGCAGCCAAGCGCTTTCAGCGGTATTCAAGCGGTTGCCCGGAGCCTCCTGCGAGACCGCCGGAGCCAGCCATGACCGACTTCGCCCCGACCGTGGGGGTCGCCTCGACGCACCCGAGGAACATGCCCGAGGAGCACGCCGCCTTGCCGGTGTGGAATGCCGAGAACTGGTTCTACGAAGACTGGCCGGTCGGCCAGAAAATCCGCTCCTTGCGGCGCACGATGGCCGAGGGCGACAGCCATCTGTTCAACACGCTGGTGCTCGACATCCACCCCTACGTGCAAGACCAGATGTTCGCCGAGAGCGAAGGCATTTTCGGCAAGCGGCTGATCGCCGGCGCCTTCGTCTTTTCGGCGGGCCTCGGGCTGGTCGCCACCAACTGCGTCAACGCCTTTTCCTACGGCTATGACAAGCTCCGCTTCATAAAGCCTGTCTTCATTGGCGACACGATCTATTCGATCCGCTCCAACCTCGACAAGAAGCCCCGCTACAAGGAGATGGGGCTGATCCGCGCCAGCTACGAAGTGTTCAAGGGCGAAGGCGAACTCGTTCTGTATTGCGAGCACCTGCAGACGGTGAAGTATCGCAACCCCGCCGATTTCGTCGGCAAGACGGAGAAATGAGGATGCCGGCAGCAGCCGAATTGCCGCTCGCCGGTCTCGTCGTCGTCGACATGAGCCAGTTCCTGTCCGGGCCCTATTGCTCGCTCCGGCTGCTCGATCTCGGCGCCCGCGTCATCAAGATCGAACGCCCGGACGGTGGCGACCTGTCGCGCCGGCTCTATCTCAGCGACACCGAGATCGGTGGCGACTCCACCATCTTCCACGCCATCAACCGGGCCAAGGAAAGTCTCGCCATCGACCTCAAGAACGAGGCCGATCTAAAGGCGTTGCGCGGGCTTCTGGCCAAGGCCGACGTGCTGATCCAGAATTTCCGGCCAGGCGTCATCGAGCGGCTCGGCTTCGACTATGAGGCGGTCCGCAAGATCAATCCAAGGCTCGTCTATGCCTCGATCAGCGGCTATGGCGAAGAGGGTCCATGGGTAAAGCGGCCCGGCCAGGACCTGCTGGCGCAGTCGCGCTCCGGCGTGATGTGGCTGAATGGCGACGAGGACCAGGGACCGGTGCCGTTCGGGCTTGCGATCGGCGACATGCTGGCGGGTGCTGCCTGCGCGCAAGGCATTCTGGCCGCCCTGGTGCGGCGCGGCATCACCGGCCAGGGCAGCCATATCGAAACCAGCCTGCTCGAGGCGCTGGTCGACTTCCAGTTCGAGGTGCTGACGACGCATCTCAATGACGGCCGCCGCCTGCCGCGACGCTCGAGCTTCCGCAGCGCGCATGCCTATCTCTCGGCACCTTATGGCGTCTACCCGGCCAAGGATGGCTATCTCTCCATCGCCATGACGCCGATCCCGAAACTCGCCGATCTGCTGTCGCTCAATGAGCTGGCGCCCTATCGCGACAAACCGGCCTCGTGGTTCACCGCGCGCGACGACATCAAGGCGATCATCGCGCAACGGATCGCCACCAAGACCATCGACGAATGGCTTGCCATTCTCGAGCCAGCCGACATCTGGTGCGCCAGGGTACTGACCTGGCCGGAGATGCTGGCAAGCGAGGGATTTCAGTCGCTAGACATGCTGCAGACGGTGACACGCGAGGACGATGTCTCTATCCTCACCACCAGTTCGCCACTCAGGGTCGACGGCATCAGGGCCAAGGTCGATCGCGCCGCACCGCGCATCGGCGAACACAGCGCGGCGATCCGCGCGGAGTTCGGCCTTTGACCACGCTCAAGGGCATGACCTGGAGCCATCCGCGCGGCTATGATCCGATGGTTGCCTGCTCGTCTCTCTGGCAGCGGAAAACCGGCGTCGCTATCGAGTGGGACAAGCGCTCGCTGCAGGACTTCGAATCCTTCCCGGTCGAGGAGCTGGCCCGCGCCTACGACCTGATCGTCATCGACCATCCGCATGTCGGCCAGATCACGGCGGAAAGCTGCCTGGCGCCACTGGATGTCGCCGGCCGCGAAGCGGAGCGCACCGCGCTCGCTTCGGGCAGCGTCGGCCAATCCTATCCGAGCTATAGCTGGCAAGGGCGGCAATGGGCCTTCCCGATCGATGCCGCCAGCCAGGTCCAGGGCTGGCGGCCGGATGCGCTCGATACGCCGCCGGCTCGCTGGAGCGAGGTGCTCGATCTCGCCCGGCAAGGCCGCGTGTTATTGCCGTTGAGGCCGCCGCATGTGCTGATGGTTTTCTACACGCTGGCCGGCAATCTCGGACACGCTTGCGCCACCGATCCTTCCGGTGATCTCATCGATATCGAAACCGGCAGCCAAATTTTCGAGGCCATGCGCGCGATCGCCGCGCTGGTCGAGCCGGCCTGTTTCGAGATGGACCCGATCGCGGTTTCCGAACGTATGGCGGAGGCGGATTCCAAAATCGTCTGCGCGCCGCTGATCTACGGCTATGTGTCCTATGCGATATCAGGGTTTCGCGCGCACCGGCTTGCCTTTGCAGACATCCCGGCCGTCGGCTCCAACGGCCCAATCGGCTCGGCGCTTGGTGGCACCGGCATAGCGGTGTCGGCCTTTTCCCAGGCAAAAGAAGCCGCGATCGATTTCGCTTACTGGGTCGCCAGCGGCGATGTCCAGCGCGGCCCGTATGCCGCCGCCGGCGGACAGCCGGGTCATGCCGCGGGCTGGGAGGATCAGACCGTCAACGCCGCGACCGGCAATTTCTATCGCGGTACACGCGCAACGCTCGAGGGCGCATGGGTGCGGCCGCGCCATGACGGCTACATGGCGTTCCAGCAAGCAGCGTCCGACCGCATCCTTTCCGGCATGACTTCCGGGCACAAAGCCGCCCAGGTCGTTGCCGATCTCAATCGCCTGTTCCGGGAGAGTTCCCTCGCACAGGTATCCGGCGCTGCCGGTGAAGGAGCCTGAACGAAAACAAACGAAGGGCCGATGTTTGCAGGCCACGACCCAGCGAGAAGCCGAGGCGACCCAGCTTATTCAAGCCGCCACAGCCTGCGGGCATTACCAGACAACAATCCCTCGCGCTCCGCGACGCTGCAGCCGGAAAGCAGCGCATGGGTAGCAGCAACCCAGGTCGAGAGCCCGCCACCAAGCGTGCAGACCGGCCAGTCGCTGCCCCAGACGACACGGTCCCAGCCGAACGCTGCGATGGTGTGCTCGACATAGGGCCGCAGCGTCTCGACCGTCCAGTTGCCAGGATCGGCATAGGCGACGACGCCGGAGATCTTGGCCATGACATTCGGGCGTCGCGCGATCTCGCTCATGTGCTCGCGCCATGGGTGCTTGCCATTGCCCTTGATGTCGGGAACGCCGCAATGGTCGAGGACGAACTGGACATCGGGCGCCAGGTCGGCCAGCGCGACCGCCTTGGGAATCTGGTGCGGCAGCACGACGAGATCGAAGGTCAGGCCGGTGCCGCCAAGCCGCTTGATGTTGCCACGGAACAGGTCGCCTTCCGAGAGGTCGTCGGGCACAACGTGGAGCACGCGGCGGAAGCCCTTGACGAACGGATTTGCCTGCTGGCGCTCGAGATAGGCGGCAAAGCCAGCCTCTTCCGGCCGGCACGATGCGATCACGCCTGCCAGCATGCTGCCCGCCTGCCGCGACAGGCCCTGGACGCGGGCGGTCTCTGCCTCGATATCGGCCGGATCGACATCGACCTCCATATGCAGCACGCGCTCGACGCCGACGCGCCGCGCTTCCGTGGCATAGTCCTCATAGGAGAAATCGCGGTTGAGCGCTGGCACGCCGGCAAGCCAGGGATAGCGCAAGGCCGAGCGATCGATGAGATGCAGATGAGTGTCGATGATCATGGCGAGGCTCCTCCCCCAGCGTTGTCAAATCATCTCACGGAGGAATTCTTCATTCAAATAAGAATTCATACCGATGAGCCAACGGTCGAACCTGCCAGATGCGACAGCTTCTCGCATGTTGCCAGCAGGAGTTCGATGGTCCGTGTAATGTCAGGCGCGGCAGGCGTGTTGATGACGGTGATGTAGGGGATCGACAGGGCGGCGATCGCCTTGCCGTCGGAACTGCGCACCGGTGCCGACAGGTTGAAGACGCCGGCGGTCTGCATCGACGCCATCATTTCGTAGCCACGGTCGCGGATCTGGTCGAGCCGGGTGAAGAACTCGGCCGATTGCGCCGTCTTGTCGGTGCTGCGGACGTGCTCGGAGATCATCATCTGCCGCTCTTCCTGCGAGCGGAAGGCGAGCAGCACATGGCCTGAACCGGTATCGAACAGGCTGATGTGGGAGCCGACCCGGATCGAGATGCCCCAGTAGTTCGGCGCCTCTTGCTGGGCGATCACGACGGCGGAACCACGATCAAAAACAACGAGTTGGTTTGCCTGCTGCGACGTCTCGGCCAGTTCGCGCATCAGCGGCGTGGCGTAGGAAACCAGCCGCCGCACAGGGGCATGCAATTGCGCCAGGCCGAACAGTTTGAGCGTCAGCGAGTAGCGGTCGCCGTCCAGCCTTGTGACGTAGCCGCGCCGCACCAGCCGGTCCAGCATGCGGTAGAATTCGTTGGGACTGCGGTCGAGTCTCTTGGCGATTTCCGCCTGCGTCAGGCCGCCATCGACGCCGGCCAACAGTTCCAAGATGTCGAGCCCCTTGTCGAGCGCCGGCGCGCGATAGCGCTCGTCTTCGCTGTCATCCATGGGCACTTCTCCAGTGAATTCTTCCCTTCATATACGCAGGAACGTGACCGGCGGAAACAAATTTCGCCTTGACGTGCGTATGAATGTTTTGTTTGTATATGAATGTAGCACTTCTTGTCACGCGGACAAGTTGCGGTCGCGCCAAGGCGCACCCAGGGAGGAAACCAATGAACAGACTGCTTTCCGGCGTCTCCGCCGGCGCATTGGTGCTTGCATTTGGTGCAGGCATGGCCCTTGCCGGCGACCTGCCCGGCAAGTTCGAAGGCGTGACCGTCGACGTGAAGCTGATCGGCGGCCAGCAATATGAAAAGCTCTATGAGCGCATTCCCGAATGGGAGAAGGCGACCGGCGCCAAGGTCAACATCCTGACCAAGAAGAATGGCTTCGACATCGACAAGGAGCTCAAGTCCGATATCGCCTCGGGCAGCACCAACTGGTGTGTCGGCTGGAACCACTCGTCGTTCGCGCCGCAGTACACCGGCCTCTACACCGACCTCAGCAAATTGCTGCCCAAGGCGGAGATCGACGCCTTCGTGCCGTCGACGATCAAGGCCGCGACCATCGACGGCAAGCTGGAAATGCTGCCGCGCGCGCAGTTCGACGTCTCGGCGCTCTACTACCAGAAGAGCCTCTACGAAAACGCCGATAACAAGACCAAGTTCAAGGCGAAATACGGCTACGACCTGGTGCCGCCGGATACCTGGAAGGAGGTCACCGACCAGGCTGAGTTCTTCGCCAACCCGCCCAATTTCTACGGCACGCAGTTCGCCGGCAAGGAAGAGGCGATCAACGGCCGTTTCTACGAGATGGTCGTCGCCGAAGGGGGCGAATATCTCGACAAGGACGGCAAGCCTGTCTTCAACTCCGAGGCCGGTGTCCGGGCGCTCGACTGGTTCGTCAACCTCTACAAGGCCAAGGCCGTGCCGGCCGGCACCACCAACTACCTCTGGGACGATCTCGGCCAGGGCTTTGCCTCGGGCACCGTCGCCATCAACCTCGACTGGCCGGGCTGGGCCGGGTTCTTCAACGATCCGAAGTCGTCGAAGGTCGCCGGCAATGTCGGCGTGAAGGTCGCGCCGAAAGGGTCTTCCGGCAAGCGCACCGGCTGGTCGGGTTTCCATGGCTTCTCGGTGACCGAAAACTGCCCGAACAAGGAAGCCGCGGCTTCCCTGGTCTGGTGGCTGACCAATGAGGACAGCCAGAAGCTCGAGGCCGCCGCGGGTCCGCTTCCGACCCGCACCGCGGTTTGGGACTGGGACCTGAAGCAGGCTGAAAACGATCCCTACAAGAAGGAGGTTCTCTCCGCCTTCCAGGAAGAAGCCAAGCATGCCTTCGCCGTGCCGCAGACACCTGAATGGATCGAGATCTCGAATGCCGTCTATCCCGAGTTGCAGGCGGCGATCCTTGGCGACAAGACCTCCAAGCAGGCGCTGGACGAAGCGGCCGCCAAGGCGACCCAGATCCTGCAGGACGCCGGCAAGCTCTAGAACCGTCTCCCAAGGCTGCCTCCCCCATGGTGATGGGGGAGGCGATCGCGTCTTGTCGGAGGCTCCGCGGTGCAAATCGCCTTTCGGCGCCCCACCCACGCAAAGCAAAACCCCAAAGGATTCTGATGAAGGGCTTCAAGCCATCGGCGCCGTTCCTGCTGCTGCTCCCGGCCTTCATCGTGCTGGCGGCGGTCGTCGTCGTGCCGCTGCTCTTGTCGCTCTATTCCAGCTTCACACCCTTCCGCCTGACCAAGCCCGAGACATTCTATGTCTTCATCGGCGTCCGGAATTATCTCTCGATCCTGGCCAACACCGAGTTCTGGTGGGCCTTCGGCCGTACGGTGCTGCTGCTGACCATCGCGCTCAATCTCGAAATGCTGCTTGGCCTCGGCCTTGCCATGCTGGTCGAGAAGGCGACACGCGGCCAGCGCATCCTGCGCACGCTGATGATGTTTCCGATGATGTTCTCGCCGATCCTCGTCGGCTTCCAGTTCAAGTTCATGTTCAACGACAATATCGGGCTGGTGAACAACGCCCTGCAGTCGCTTGGCATCACACAGGACGCCATACCGTGGCTGATCGAGGGCCATCTCGCTTTCATCGCCATCTCGATCGCCGAGATCTGGTCGTCGACCGCCATCTTCGCAATCCTGATCCTGGCCGGCCTGCTCGCCATGCCCAAGGAGCCGATCGAGGCGGCGCGCGTCGACGGCTGCACGCCATGGCAGACATTCCGTTATGTGACCTGGCCGTTCGTCATGCCCTTTGCCTATATCGCCATGACCATCCGCTCGCTCGACGTTGCGCGCGCCTATGACATCGTCAAGATCATGACGGATGGCGGACCGGCGGGCCGCACCGAGCTGCTGTGGACGCTGGTTGCGCGCACCGCCTACAGCGATGGACGCATGGGCATGGCCAACGCCATGGCCTATTTCTCGATCCTGCTGTCGATCGCCTTCACCGTCTATTTCTTCAACAAGCTCGCCGCGGCGCGCACGCAGATCGGTGCGGAGTGGTGATGGACGAGAATTCTTCCGCCCGCCTGAAGCGCCGGCTGCTCGGCATCGTCTATCGCATCGGCCTGTTCCTGGCGATGCTGATCATCTGCCTGCCGGGCCTGTGGATCGTCATCTCGTCGCTGCGGCCGACCGTAGAGATCATGGCCAAGCCGCCGGTGTGGATCCCGCAAGAGGTCTCGTTCGACGCCTATGTCTCGATGTTCTCAGGCATCGGCAAGGGCGGCATCCCAGTCATCGAATATTTCCGCAACTCGCTGATCATCTCGGTGACCTCGACGGTGATCGCGGTCGCCATCGGCATGGCCGGCGGCTATGCCTTCGCGCGCTATCGTTTTCGCGGAAAGTCCAGCGTCTTCCTCGGCCTGATGCTGACGCGCACGGTGCCCGGCATCGCGCTGTCGCTGCCGCTGTTCTTCCTCTATGTGCGGCTCGGCATCATCGACACGCATTTCGGGCTGATCCTTGCCTATGTCGCGCTCAACGTGCCGTTCACGATCTGGCTGATCGACGGCTTCTTCCGCCAGGTGCCGAAAGACCTGGCAGAGGCCGCCCAGATCGACGGCTGCACGCGCTGGCAGGCGTTCTGGCAGGTCGAGTTTCCACTCGCCGGTCCTGGCATCGCCTCGGCCGCCATCTTTGCGTTCCTGACCTGCTGGAACGAATTCGCGCTGGCTTCGCAGCTGACCCGCTCGGTCAGCGCCAAGACGCTGCCGGTCGGCCTGCTCGACTACACGGCCGAGTTCACCATCGACTGGCGCGGCATGTGCGCGCTCGCGGTGGTGATGATCATCCCGGCGCTCACCCTCACCTACATCGTCCAGAGACACCTTGTCGGCGGCCTGACCTCCGGCGCGGTGAAAGGCTGATCCCATGGCAACGGTTTCTCTCAAAAAGCTGACCAAGCGTTACGGCAATACCGGGATCGTGCACGGCATCGATCTCGATATCACCGACCGCGAATTCATCGCGCTGGTCGGTCCGTCCGGCTGCGGCAAGTCGACGACGCTGCGCATGATCGCCGGGCTGGAGGAGATCAGCGGCGGCTCGATCGAGATCGGCGGGCGCGTCGTCAACGACCTGCCGCCGCGCTCGCGTAACATCTCGATGGTATTCCAGTCCTACGCGCTCTATCCGCACATGACGGTGCGCGAGAATCTCGGCTTCTCCCTGAAGATCGCCGGTGCTGCCAAGGAAGAGATGGACCGCCGCGTCGCCGAGGCCTCGGCCATTCTCGGCCTCGACACGCTGCTCGACCGCCGCCCGTCGCAACTGTCCGGCGGCCAGCGCCAGCGTGTCGCCATGGGCCGCGCCATCGTGCGCGACCCCGACGTCTTCCTGTTCGATGAGCCGCTGTCCAATCTCGACGCCAAGCTCAGGACGCAGATGCGCACCGAGATCAAGAAGCTGCACGCCAAGGTACAGTCGACGGTGATCTACGTCACCCACGATCAGGTCGAGGCGATGACGCTGGCCGACCGCATCGTCATCATGCGCGACGGCCATATCGAGCAGGTCGGCACGCCCGACGAGGTGTTCCGGCGACCGGCGACACGCTTCGTCGCCGGCTTCATCGGCTCGCCGCCGATGAACCTGCATGAGGCGACGATCGATGACGGCCAGATGATCTTCGCCAGCGGCGAGAGACTGCCTTTGCCCGGCCAGTTCAAGGCCAATGTCACGACCGGCGACAAGATAGTGTTCGGGCTGCGGCCCGACGACATCTATCCGACCGGCCACGGCATCAGTTCCGGCGGAGCGGCTGACGTCCATGAGATCGAGCTGCCGGTTACCGTCACCGAACCGCTCGGCAACGAGACGCTGGTGTTCGTCGAATTCAACGGCACGGACTGGGTGTCGCGCATGCTGAACCCGAGGCCGCTCCGGTCGGGTGAGCGGGTGGCGATGAGCCTCGACCTGTCGCAGGCGCATCTGTTTGCCATTGAGACCGGAAAGACATTGCGGAGCTGATCGATGGCTAGAATCGAGAAAATCGAACTGCGGATGGTGGACCTTGTGCCCAAGGTCAAGCGCACCGACGCGATCCAGAGCTTCGTCAGCCAGGAAACGCCGATCGTCACGATCACCGATTGCGACGGCGCGGTCGGTACGGGCTACAGCTACACGATCGGCACCGGGGGTTCGTCGGTGATGCGGCTCTTGTCCGATCATCTGGCGCCGCGCCTGATCGGCCGTGATCCCGACATGATCGAGGCGATCTGGCACGATCTCGAATTCGCCACGCACGCCACCACGATCGGCGCGATCACGGCGATCGCCATCGCGGCGATCGATACGGCGCTTTGGGATCTCAGGGCGAAGAAACAGAACCTGCCGCTGTGGAAACTTGCCGGCGGCGCCAAGGACCGCTGCCCGCTCTACACCACCGAGGGCGGTTGGCTGCACATCGAGACGGCCGCCCTTGTCGATGACGCGCTGGCCGCCAAGGCCAAGGGCTTTCGCGGCTCGAAGGTGAAGATCGGCAAGCCGCACGGTTCGGAAGACCTGGCGCGCCTGTCGGCCGTGCGCAAGGCTGTCGGCGACGGCTACGAGATCATGACCGATGCCAACCAGGGTTTTTCCGTCGACGAGGCGATCCGGCGTGCGGCGAGGCTGCGCGAACTCGACCTTGCCTGGATCGAGGAGCCGCTGCCGGCCGACGACATCGACGGGCACCTGCGTTTGTCAAACTCGACGCCGACGCCGATTGCGATCGGCGAGTCGCTCTATTCGATGCGCCATTTCCGCGAATACATGCAGAAAGGCGCCTGCTCGATCGTCCAGGTCGATGTCGGCCGCATCGGCGGCATCACGCCCTGGCTCAAGATCGCCCACACGGCGGAGGCCTTCGACATTCCGGTCTGCCCGCATTTCCTGATGGAATTGCATGTCAGCCTGACCTGCGCTGTTCAGAACGGCCGGTATGTCGAGTACATTCCGCAGCTCGACCAGTTGACCGGCAAGCATATGCGCATCGAGGATGGGCACGCACTGGCGCCCGACGAGCCCGGCATCGGCATCGATTGGGACTGGGACGCGGTCAAGGCCATGAGCATCGCCGAATTCACCACGGCGATCACCAAATAGGAGACGGATATGCAGCGGATGGGGATGGTGCTGGGGTTGAAACCGGAAAAGGTGGAGGAGTATGTCCGCCTCCACGCCGCCGTCTGGCCCGACGTGCTGACCATGATCTCGGCCTGCAACATCAAGAATTACTCGATCTACCTGAAGCGGCCCGAGAACCTCCTGTTTTCCTATTTCGAATATCACGGCACCGACTACGCGGCCGACATGGCCAAGATGGCAGCGGACCCGAAGACGCAGGAATGGTGGGCGGTCTGCATGCCGTGCCAGGAACCGCTGGCGACCCGCAAGGAGGGCGAATGGTGGGCTTCGATGGACGAGGTCTTCCATCATGACTGAGGGCGGTTTCTACCCTGCCTCGCTCATCCAGTCCTGGCCCAAACCCTCGAAGCCCCGGCCGATCGTCACTTTCGGCGCAGGTTCGATCGTCGGAGATGCGCATTTCCCGGCCTACAGAAAAGCAGGTTTTCCGGTTGCCGGACTTTATGATCCGGATCAGACAAAGGCGCGGACCCTGGCCGAGAAATGGGGGGTCACCGCATTCCGCTCGGTGGAAGAAGCGGCCACCGTCAAGGATGCGATCTTCGATCTGGCAACGCCGCCGGGACGGCACGCCGAGATCCTGAAAGCTCTCCCGGACGGCGCGGTCGCGTTGATCCAGAAGCCGATGGGCAATTATCTCGGCGAGGCTACCGAAATCCTCGAAATCTGCCGCGCCAAGAACCTCAAGGCGGCCGTGAACTTCCAGCTGCGCTTCGCGCCGATGATGCTGGCGCTCAAGGATGCCATCGCCAAGGGCTGGCTCGGCGAGGTCGTCGATTTCGACGCATGGCTGGCGCTGGCGACGCCGTGGCAATTGTGGGAGTTCCTGCTCAAGGCGCCCCGCGTCGAGATCGCCATGCACTCGATCCATTATCTCGATCTCGTCAGGCAATTGCTTGGCGACCCCAAGGGCGTGCACGCCAAGACACTCGGCCATCCCAACCACAAGGTGGCGCAGACGCGCACCAGCGCCATTCTCGACTATGGCGACACGGTGCGCTGCGCGCTGTCGATCAATCACGACCATAAGTTCGGTCGCCGTCACCAGGCCTGCGAATTCCGCATCTGCGGCACCGAAGGGGCGGCCTACCTCAAGCTTGGCCTCAATCTCGATTATCCCACTGGCGAGCCGGATATCCTGGAAATCCATCCAAAGGGTGGAACGGACTGGGTCACCGTGCCGCTTGCCGGTGAATGGTTCCCCGACGCCTTCGTCGGACGCATGGCCAATGTGCAGCGCTTTGCGGCCGGAGAAGACCACGAACTGGTCAGCTCGGTCGAGGACGCCTGGAATACCATGGCACTGGTGGAAGCCGCCTATAAATCGAGCGCGGCGCCGGCGACGCCGATCGCGGAAAGACCTTGATGGAACAGATCCAGTATTTCGAGGATTACGAGATCGGCTCGTCGCGCCTGACCAGCGGCCGCACCATCACCGAAACGGATTTCATCGTCCATGCCGGCCACACCGGCGATTTCTTCCCCCACCACATGGACGCCGAATATATGAAGACGACGCCGTTCGGCCAGCGCATCGCGCATGGCACGCTGGTGTTCTCGGTCGGCATCGGCTTGACGGCAAGCATCGTCAACCCGGTCGCCTTCTCCTATGGCTATGACCGGCTGCGCTTCATCAAGCCGGTGTTCATCGGCGACACGATCCGCACGCGCACCACCATCACGTCCAGGGAAGACGATCCCAAGCGACCGGGTTCCGGACGCGTGATCGAACGCTGCGAGGTGGTCAACCAGCGTGGCGAAGTGGTGCTGGCGGCCGACCACATCTACATCGTCGAACGCAAGCCGGCGCAGGGCTGAAGCTCACTCAATCTCAAGAACCGGTGGCGCGTGCGGTGATACGCTCGAGCCCAAGCAGCAGGACCAGCGTGGCCGCCACCAGGATCATCGTCAGGGCCGCGCCTGCAAAGATGTCGCCGCGATCGGTAAGGCTGAAGATCGATACCGGCAGCGTCACCCAGCCTGGAGGATAGACCATGACGGTGGCGCCGAGTTCGCCCATCGACAGCGCGAAGCTCAAGCCGAAGGCGGCGACGAGATAGGGTGCCAGCAGTGGCAGCGTGACGTGCCAGAGCCGGTAGGCCGGCCGCGCGCCGAGGCTTGATGCCACCTGTTCGAAGTCGGGCGAAAGCCGTGCCAGGCCGGCCGAGACATTGCCGAAGGTGAAGGCCGAGATCAGCACGAAATGCGCGATCATGACGATCGCCACCGTGCCGTTGAGCAGCAGCGGCGGATGGCTGAAGGCGACCAGCAGGCCAAGGCCGACCGACACAGAAGGCACCGCACTGGGGATGAAGAACAGCAGGCCCAGCAGGCGCTTCAAGGCGTGCCCTTGAAGGCGAAGCGAAAGGGCCGCCCAGGTGCCGCTGACCAATGCAAGCGCACTGGCCAGGAAGCCGGTAATCAGGCTGGCCTTGACCGAGTTCCAGGCCGACCCCCTGACCACATCGGTGTAATGTTCCGTCGTCAGGCCATTGGGCAGCACGCCGTTCCACTGGTCGGCAAGGCTGGACAG
This sequence comes from Mesorhizobium loti, assembly GCF_013170705.1. Taxonomy (NCBI): domain Bacteria; kingdom Pseudomonadati; phylum Pseudomonadota; class Alphaproteobacteria; order Hyphomicrobiales; family Phyllobacteriaceae; genus Mesorhizobium; species Mesorhizobium loti. The sequence goes on from NZ_CP033334.1 coordinate 6,004,030, forward strand.
AAGGATGACAGCCAGCGGCGCCAGGAACAGCACACCGAAGATCAGCGCGAAAAGCAACCACAGCACGATGCGACCAGGGCGTGACCAGACCAGCATGGCTAGACCCCCAACCGGCCGGCGGCGAAACGGTAGAGGCCGAACAGGCCGAGCGACAACGCGATGTTGACCACTGCGATGATGCAGGCCACCTGATAGGCCGATTCCTGGATTGCCTTGCCGTAAATCAGCAGCGGCAGCGTGATGACGCCCTTGGCGCCGATGAACAGCACGATGCCGAACTCGTTGACGGTCAACAGCAGGCAGAGACTCCCACCGGCTATGAGCGCGGGCACCGCCGCCGGCAGGATCACCTGGCGCACGATGCGGAACGGCCTGGCGCCGAGCACGCTTGCCGCTTCGATCTGGCCCCGGTCGACGAGCGAAAATGCAGCGAGCAGCGGCCGCAGGATAAAGGGCGTGTAGACCGTGACTTCGGCCAGCACCACGCCCCATGTCGAATAGAGGAAATCGACGGGTGGCAGCGGCAGTGAGAAGGCCTCCATCAGCCCGGTGTTGAGCATGCCGGCAGAGCCGTAGAGGAAGGTGAAGGCAAGTGTCACCAGGAAGGTCGGCAGCGCGATGAAGGTGTCGATCAGCCGGGCGATGAAACCACTGCCAGGGAACGGCACGAAGGCCAGGATCAGCGCCAGGACGAGGCCGACGATCAAGCATCCGGCCGTCGCCGTGACCGAGATCGTCACTGTGTTGATCAGCGCGTTGAGAAAGAAGCGCGAATGCAGGACGCGAAAAATCTCGGCGGCATTGGCGACGCCGCTGTCGTCAAGGAAAGCCTGCCGGGCAATGAGCGCCAGCGGATAAAAGAACAGCAGCGCCAGCAGAGCAGCCGGTGGCACGATCCAGAATTTGCCGGGTTCCCGCCTGATCGCCGGCACGTCAAGGGCGACCGCCTCAGACACCGGCGTCTTCCGGCAGCAGCGAAGTGTCGGCAGGGGCGAAGAACAGCGGCACCCGGGCGCCGAGTTCGGGCAAGGCGATCGGCAGCTTCGTCGCCGAGACGCGAACCGGCGTGCCCTCGACATCGAGCACGAGATGGGTGAGTTCGCCCTGCCAGTGCACCTCCCTCAACGTGCCGACGATGCGGTTGGTGTGCTCGCTGTCGGCCGTCAGGCTGAGATGCTGCGGTCTGATGCAGAGCAAGCTCTTGTCGCCGGCCTTCTCGTCACGACCGGCACCAACGAGCACCGCATCGCCATGCCTTGCCGTGGCAAAGCCCTTCGACCCGACGCCCTCGGCGACCGTCACCGGCAGCAGGTTGGCGCGGCCGAGGAACTCGGCGGTGAACCGGTTCGGCGGGCGGCGGTAGAGTTCGGTTGTCGGTCCGTGCGAACAGACCCTGCCGTCACGCATGATGGCGATCTTGTCGGCGAGCGTCAGCGCCTCGGTCTGGTCGTGAGTGACGTAGAGGATGGTCAGGCCCGGCAGGCTACGGTGCAGGCGAGCAATCTCCTCGACCATGTTGCGGCGGATCTGCGCGTCGAGCGCCGACAGAGGCTCGTCGAGGAGCAGCACACGCGGCCGAACAGCCAAAGCGCGGGCAATCGCGACGCGCTGCTGTTGACCGCCCGAAAGCTCGCGCGGATAACGCCGGGCAAAGGTCGCCATGCCGACGGTGCCGAGCGCATCCCTGACCCGCTCGGCGATCAGCGCCTTGTCGGCGCCTTGCGCCCGCAGGCCAAAAGCAACGTTGTCTTCCACCCGCATATGCGGAAACAGCGCATAGTTCTGCACCACCATGCCGAGCCCTCGCTCGTAGGGCGGCAGGTCTGTCACATCGGTGGCGCCGATGCGGATGCGGCCACTTGCCGGCCGCACGAAACCAGCGACGGCCCGCAAGGCGGTGGTCTTGCCAGAACCGGACGGGCCGATCATCGCCAGGATTTCACCCGGCGCGATGTCCAGGGTCAGCGGATGCAGGACGACATGCGCGCCATAGGCGACGCTGACCTTGTCGAAGTGGACATTGGAGCCGGCGCCGCGAATTTTCGCGGCGTCGATGTCCATGACATTGGTACCAGTAAAGGCGGCGGCCGACATGGCTTGGTCCTCCGGATCTTTGCCCTCGGGTGTCAGCTTCCGGTCGCCTCGTTCCACTTCTTGACGTAGTCTGGAAGCTTGCTCAGTGCCTCGTCCCAATTCGGCGACCAGATGGTGACGCCCTTCATCGCCTCCTGCGCCTTTGCGAAGTTGGCGTCATCAGGCTTCACGTCCTTGCGGGCCGGCAGGCCGAGCGCAACCGAGCTCACCGTCGACTGGGCCTCCTTGGAAAGCAGGAAGTCGATCAGCTTCTTGCCGTTGTCGGCATTGGGTGCGCCGGTGACCAGACCGATTTCATAGGGCAGCGCAAAGGTGGAGCGGGTGCCATCCGGCCCGGCGGGCCAGAAAACCCTGATGTTGGGATTGTCGGCCATCTGCGACATGTTCATCTGCAGATCGCCATTGGCGACATGCAGTTCGCCCTTGTTGACCAGTGCGGTCAGCTTGCCGGTGGAGGCGGACGGACCGACATTGTTGTCCTGCAGCTTCTTCATGAACTCGAAGCCGGCGTCCTCGCCGCCGAAGGCGTGGATGATCTGCAGCATGACGGCTGTGCCGTCACCGGCCTGGCCGGGGGTCGAATACTGGATCTTGCCCTTGAATTTAGGGTCGAGCAGATCGTTGTAGCTCTTGGGCGCTTCCGACAGCACGGCGCTGTTGTAGATGAAGTTCATGTAGTTGTTGACCAGCGGCCGGTACTTGTCGGCGCCGCCGTCGATCTGGTCGGCGCCTGCCGGCTTGTAATCCTGCAGCAGACCGTCGGCGGCGGCGCGCTGGACGAAGGGCGGCAAGGTCACCAGCACGTCGGCCTGCGGATTCGACTTTTCCTTGGCGACGCGCTCGACGACACCGCCGGAGCCGGCCTCGATATACTGCACGGTGATGCCGGTCGCCTTGGTGAAGGCAGCGAATTCGGTCTCGTACCAGCTGCCATTGCCGTCATGCAGGCCGTCGGCGGAATAGATGGTGACGACGCCGTCGGCGAATGCTGGTCCGACGAGAGCCGACGACGCCAGGAGCGACGCGGCGAAAGCCATGGCTATGGTTGCATTGCGCGATTTCATGGATCAGTTCCCCTGTGATTGTTGGCACATTCTTCGATGCACTAGGACCAATCGGCTTCGGATCTCTGGCGGACGTTGAGCCGGCTGGATGTCGTCGTTGTGACAACTTTGAGGATTGGGGATCGATAAGTAAAATCTATTTATTTTATGACAGGCAAGCTTCTACTGATATTTGTCATGGAACTGTCGCATCCCTGTCTCAGGCACGATCCTGGCTGCGCGGGAAGTTTCTATCTATTTGAAAAATATAGTCTATCAGGCGAACGAGACGCCCGAGACCTGCACCCGCAAACGCGGATCATGCGAGCGGATGGTCACCGGTCGACCTTCGAGGATCTCGAAGCAGCGCGCGAGCGTGTCGTCTTCAAGCCGCCGCATCGCCTCATGCGTGAAGAAGGTAAGATGCGGAAACAGGATCACATTGTCGCGATCGAACAGGGCGCTCATCGGATGGCCAGACCTCGCCAATGGCTCGACCGAATAGACGTCAAGCGCGGAGCCACCGATACTGCCGGCAACGATCGCATCGACAAGCGCCGCCTCGTCGATCAGTGCGCCGCGCGAGACGTTGATGATGATTGCGGAGGCCTTTAGGCAAGCGAGTTCCGCCTTGCCGATCAGGCCGCGCGTCTTGTCGTTGAGCACGCAATGAAGGGAAACGAAGTCGCAGGCGCGCAGCATGGCATGGAGATCATCGACCTTTTCGATGCCGGCGGCCTGCAGGGTTGCGGCATCGACACCAGGATCGAAGCCAAGCACGCGAGCACGAAACCCTTGGCCTGCCATGCGCGCCATGCTGCGGCCGATCTTGCCGCAGCCGACGAGCCCCAGCGTGGCGCCGGACATGTCTCGGCCGAGCCAGCGCTGCTCGGGCCAGATCCAGCCGTCACGCGATACCGCCGCTGTGATCGCCGGCAATCGCTTGGCCAGCGCGATCATCAGGGCGAACGCACCCTCGGCGACGGTCTCCTCGGCATACTCCGGCACGTTGACGACGGGAATGCCGCGCCGCATCGCGGCAGGGATGTCGATCGCATCGATGCCGACGCCGTATTTGACGATGCCCTTCAACTTCGGCGCTGCGTCGATCACCGGCGCGGTGATGGGCGTGTAGCACATGAGAAGGAGATCGGCGTCGGCAACGGCGTGCATCAAGTCCGCCTCGGCAATGCCGTCCGGCAGCGTCACCAGGTCGACGCCGCTTGCCCGCAAGCCGGCATCGATGCCTGGGCATTCGAGTTCCCGGTCGGTGCGCACGGCCTTCATGATCAGGCCGCGAGCACGGCGCGCTCGACGATGTCGAGCGCGCGGTCGAGATCGGCTTTCGAGATGACCAGCGGCGGCGACAGCGTCAGCACATTGCCATGGCTGATCTTGAAGCTCAGGCCCTGCTCGAGGCAGGCGTAGAAGACGCGTTCGGCGAGATCACGCGCCGGCTGGCGCGTGGCGCGATCCTCGACCAGTTCAACGCCGACCATCAACCCCCTGCCCCTGACGTCGCCGACTTCAGGCGAACGCGCCATCAAGTCCTGCATGCGTCCAAGCATATGCCGGCCGAGCTCGGCCGCGCGTTCGACCAGCCCCTCTTCGAGGATGATGTCGATGGTGGTCAGCGCGGCGCGCGCCGTCACCGGGTTCTTTTCGTGGGTGTAGTGACCGATGGCGAAGCCGCCGGTGACGTCGAGGTCGCGGCGCGTGATGACGGCGGCAATCGGCAGGATACCGCCGCCCAGCGACTTGCCGAGAACGACGACGTCGGGTGTCACGCCGTCATGCTCGTGGGCGAAAAACCTACCTGTCTTGCCGAGACCAGTCGGGATCTCGTCGAAGATCAGCAGCGTTCCGTGCCGGTCGCAGGCCTCGCGCACGCGCTTCCAGAAGCCCGGCGGCGGCGGGTTGGGTGTCGCGCGCATCGGTTCGGCGACGACCGCGGCCACATCCTGCTCGCGGTCAAGCACATAGGCGATCATGTTGGCGCAGGCGAGCCCGGACGCTTCAAGGGAATCGTGGCCATAGGGGCAGCGATAGCCGTCCCAGGGCGCGACATGCTCGGTACCGGTCATCATCGGGCCTGATATGTGGGAGCGGAAGGTCGCCTCGCCGCCAACGCTTGCCGCGCCGAAGCCGGCGCCGTGAAAGGCATCCCAGAACGACACTGTCTTGAAGCGGCCGGTCGCGGCGCGTGCGATCTTCATCGCCACTTCGATGGCATCCGAGCCGCCTGTCGTGAACAGCACCTTGCCGAGATCGCCGGGCGCCAGCGCCGCCAGTTTCTCCGCCAGTTCGACAGCGGGCTCGCAGGTGAAGCGGCGCGGCGCGAAACAAAGTTCATCGAGCTGCTTCTTGATCGCTGCCACCAGCCTGGGATGGGCGTAGCCGAGGTGATGCACGCTGTTGCCGTGGAAATCCATGAAACGACGGCCGGCGGTGTCCTCGATCCAGATGCCTTCCGCCTTGGCGATCGTCGACAGACAGGGGCTGGAGAGGCTCTGATGCATGAAGGCGGCCGCGTCGCGATCGAGCAGACCGCGGATGCGGGGATCATCCTGGCCGGCGTCCCAGCGGCCGCGTGCCGCCGTCGTGTTGGAATCGCCCTCGGTATGCACAAGCTCTGATATTGCGGCCATCATCGTCTCCGAAACGCGAATGAGGGAGCGTGGAACGCCCCCTCGACTAATCTGCCAGTCGACGCTGTCCGGTCACGACCAAGGCAGCGAGAATGTCTTCACATTGGTGTAGCTCTTCATCGCTTCGATGACGCCTTCCTTATAGCCATTGCCCGAATCCTTGATGCCGCCGAAGGGCGACATCTCGATGCGATAGCCTGGCACTTCCCAGATGTTGACCGTGCCGACCTGCAGGCCCGCAATGTATTTCTGCATGCGCGGAAAGGAGTTGGTGCAGACACCCGACGACAGGCCGAAGGCGGTCGAATTGGAGAGTGCGATCAGCGCCTCGTCATCGTCCGGCGCGCGCACGATCGGGATGATCGGCCCGAATGTCTCTTCCATCACCAGTTCTGATGTGTGCGGCACGCGATCGACGACGATCGGCGGCAGCAGCGCACCCTGCCGGCCGGGATTGTAGAGTATTTCGGCGCCTTGCTCCGCGGCCATGTGGACGCGGGTTTCGAACAGTGTCGCGGCCTTCTCGTGCACGACGGTGCCGAGATCGGTCGAGCGATCCATCGGGTCGCCGAAGCGGATTTTTTTCGCCCGCTCCAGCACCAGCGGGACGAAACGGTCGGCGACGCTTTCCTGGACAAGGATGCGCTTGACCGCAGTGCAGCGCTGGCCGGAGTTTTTCGTCGCTCCGGCCACCGCCAGGTCCGCCGCCTTCGCCAGATCATCGTCCGACAAATCGTTGAGGATGATCAGCGGATCGTTGCCGCCGAGTTCCAGCACCTGGCGCTTGTAGCCGGCGGTGCGGGCGATCATCTTGCCGACCGGCACGCCGCCGGTGAAGGTGATCAGGTCGATGTTCTCGTTGGTGATCATCTCGCTGCCGATATCGGCCGGCCAGCCGGTCACCACCGACAGCATTTCCGGCGGCAAGCCGGCCTCATAGAGAATGTCGGCCAGAAGCAGCGCCGTCATCGGCGTCAGTTCGGTCGGCTTCACCACCACGCAATTGTTGGTGGCGATCGCCGGCGCCACCTTGTGCGAGACCATGTTGAGCGGATGGTTGAACGGCGTAATCGCCGAGATCGCCTTCAGCGGCTCGCGGGTGGTGAAGATCTTGCGCGCCTTGCCATGCGGGGTGAGATCGCAGGAAAAGATCTGGCCGTCATCCTGGATGCACATCTGCGCCGACAGCGTGAACACGTCATAGGCGCGGCCAACCTCATAGAGCGAGTCGGTCTTGGAGATGCCGAGTTCGAGCGTGATGAGATCGGAGATCTCTTCGCGGCGCGACGCCAGCGCTTCAGCGGTGCGAAACAGGATCTGCTGGCGCTCGTAGCGTGTCAGTTTCGACTTGTAGCCGGCGGCGATTTCGAATGCCCGTCGCGCATGCTCGGCGCGGCCGGCCGGCACGGTGCCAATGACGGTGTCATTCCAGGGGTAACGCACTTTGACGATATCATCGGCATCGACCTTCTTGCCGGCGATACGCATCGGCTCGTGGCGAACTTTGATGGCAGGGTCAAGCTTGGTCATGTGAGTCTTCCCGGTGCTCAGTGAGCAACATTGATTTTTGTCGGCTAGGCCATCGCGTCTCATCAATAGCTTCCCCCACTCCGTCGCCGCTTCGCGGCGCCACCACCCTCCGGAGGGAGAGGAAGGGAGCCAAGGCTGGCAAGCTCAGCGCCTTTCCTCTCCCCGTCGATCGGGGGAGAGGTGGCCCGAAGGGTCGGAGTGGGGGTCGACTAGCGTAATCACCTACTGGCCACCCAACTCAACCCTCACGCCAGCGCCGCCGCCATCGTCGCGTAGTAGAAAGCGTCGAAATTGCGCAGCGTCGGCTCGTTCGGCAGGTCGGGCAGTAAGCGGTTGACGATGAACGGCACCTCCTGCTCGGTCAGCCCGCCATGCGAGCGAAGCGGCTCGTTGAGGGCCGCCAGATCGTGGCGATGCTCCGACGTGCCAATCGTCTTGTTCTCGGTCGAGATCAGCACGATGTCGCCGATCCTGTCGGCAGGAAGCTCGAAGCGCTCGCAGGCGGTCGGGCTGTCAACGACCAGCATGATGCCGTCTGTCTTGGCGAGCCGCGTCATGATGCCGGCCTGGTCGGCGCCATCGGGCAGATAGGCGGTGGCGAAGGAACCGAGCGCGCCGTGGTGGACGACATAGGGGTCAGTGATCGGCAGGATGACACGGGCAGCGTCCTTGCCGAGCCACTCGTCGAGCAGGTCCTGGACATAGACCACATCTGGCGAACCGTCCGCCTTATGCTTGGGCTTCATGCCATGGTCGGCGGTGACGACGATCGCCGCGCCCAGCGCATCGAGCTCGGCCAGGTACTTGTCGAACATCTCGTAGAAGTCATTGGCCTGGGGCACGCCGGGCGCATATTTGTGCTGCACATAGTCGGTGGTGGTCAGGTACATGATATCAGGACGGAATTCCCTGAGCAGCCGGACGCCGGCGGCGAAGACGAATTCCGACAGCTCAGCCGAATAGACTTCAGGCACCGGCAGTCCGAAGTGCTTGGAGGCATTGTCGATGCCGTGCTCGGCCTTGGTGGTGGTGTCGGACTTTTCCGCCGAGAAGCACAGTGCGCGGCCCTCATCGAAAGCCAGTCCCTTGCCCAGCAACGCGCGCAGCTTGTCCTTGGCGGTGACCACGGCAACCCTGGCCCCGGCATCGTAGAAAGCCTGGAAAATGGTCGGCGCGCGCAGGAAGCGCGGGTCGTTCATCATCACTTCCTTGCCGGTCTCGCGCTCGTAGAGATAGTTGCCGCAAATGCCATGCACCGACGGCGGGCGACCTGTGGCGATCGACAGATTGTTGGGGTTGGTGAAGCTTGGAATGACCGAGTGCGCGAAGCGCACCGTGCCCTTCTGCTTGATCCTGACCAAAGCCGGCATCAGCCCGGCCTTGATCGCCTCGTCGAGATAGGCCGGCTCGCAGCCGTCAAGACAGATGGCGATCGCCGGCACACGTGGCCAGGCGTAGGTGCGACCGTTGACGGCGACGTTGATGGGAGACATCTGGTTCATCGAAAATCCTCGAAATCGGCCGCGTCAGGCGGCGAGTTTGGCGCGCTCGGCGATTGCCGCGGCGGGTGGGGCGGCGGTGTCGACGCCCATTTCCTTCAGAGACTGTGCCGCCGCCTCGACGACGCGGCGCATCACATGTTCGTCCATCTGGCCGATGCAGCCGACGCGGAAGGAATCCACGACCGTCAGCTTGCCCGGATAGATGATGAAGCCCTTGTCCTTCATCAGTTCGTAGAAACGATCGAAGGCGAAGTTGGCGTGGGCCGGATTGAAGAAGGTGACGATGATCGGCGACAGCCAACGGTCTTTCAGCAGAGTCTCGAAGCCAAGTTCGCGCATGCCGGCGACCATGACATCACGGTTCCTGGTGTAGCGGGCGCCACGGCCGGCGACGCCGCCTTCGGCCTCGTGCTGGCGCAGCGCTTCGAGAAAAGCGGCCACGACATGGGTCGGCGGGGTGTAGCGCCATTGGCCTGTCTTGTTCATGTGCGCCCACTGCGCATGGACATCGAGCGACAGCGAATGGCTGCGGCCCTTGGCTGCTTCAAGTTCGCTCTTGCGGGCGATGATGAAGCCGAAGCCTGGCACACCTTCGATGCATTTATTGGCGGAGGAAACCATCGCCTCGTAGCGGATCTCGTTGACGTCGAGCGCAACGGCGCCGAAGGCGCTCATGGAATCGACCAGCAGCTTGCGGCCCTTTGCATGGACCGCTTCGGCAATCTCGGCGACCGGGTTGAGGATGCCCGAGCTGGTCTCGCAATGGATGGCAATGACATGGGTGATGGCGGGGTCCGCATCGAGAGCGGCCGCCACCTCGTCGCCGCGTGGCGGCAGGTAGTCGCCCTTGTCGATCAGCGTATAGGCGCGGCCGAGATATTGCATGGTCTGCGCGGCGCGTAGGCCGTAGGCACCATTGGCCAGGACCAGAACCTTGCCGTCCCTGGGCACGAACGAGCCGAGCATCGCCTCCACGCAGAAGGAGCCGCTGCCCTGCATCGGCACGCAATCGAACTCGTCGTTCGCGTCACCGGTCAGTGCCAGCAGGCGGCGGCGCAAGTCTGATGTCATGGCACGGAAGTCGCCGTCCCAGGATCCCCAGTCGCGCAGCATGGCCTGCTTGACCGAATAGGCCGTGGTGAGCGGCCCCGGGGTCAACAGATACGGCTCGCCCAGCGCCGGCCTGGCCAGCGGCTCCGCGGCAAATTTCGTCTCGGCGAGCATGGTGTCCTCCGACAGATCGCTGCTTTTTGATGTGGCCTCATTCTTGGCCCGAACGACATATTTGTAAAATCGTTATTTTGTATCGAAGTATCGATTTAGGCGATGAGCTTCTTTGCCGGTTTCATGGAGCAATTCAGCCTTGCCACGCCACGGCGGACGCCATCTCGCCTGTCGCCTCACTGCCCCTTGCCAGCCGGCTCTCGAGCAGATCGCCGCTCTGCGTCAACAGGGGGTAGGCGACCGAAGCCATCAGCGAGTTGATTTCCTTCAGTGCCCTGACCGCCTCCAGATGGATGTCGCTGGTGTCGATGCTTTGCGGCATTCCCGACTGCAGGCGCTTGAGATGACGGTCATGGCTCATGCGTTCCAGCTTGCGCATCCTCTCCTTCTCGACGACGAGTTGCCGCGCCGAATCGAGATCGCTCGATACCAGCACGTTGAGCGCAAGCTGCATGTTGGCCATGACACGGTTATGAAGCCCGGCCAGTTCGCTCCAGCCATCGCGCGAAAAGCGCAGGTTCTTGTCACGCAATTCCTGGGTGAGCACGAGCAGGTTCTTGGCGACGATGTCGCCGGCGCGTTCGAGATTGATGGCGAAGTCGGTGAGTTCGATGCCGCGCTGGGCCTCGGCCGCGGTCATGCTGCCGCGATTGACCTCGGCAATGTAGAGCTTGATCTCGGTGTGGGCGCGGTTGACCTCGTCATCGAGCTTCTGCACCTGTCGGATCTGCTCGGCAGCGCCGGCATCGAAGAAATCCATCACCGGACGCAGCATCACCTCCACGACCTCGCCCATGCGCAGCAACTCGCGCGTCGCACTGGCCAAAGCAAGGCCCGGTGTGCGCATGACGCTGCGGTCGAGCGCGCTGGCACGACGCGACATGAGGTCCGTGTCCTCGCCTGCCTTTGCCGGCGGCTTGTCGGCGATCAGCAAGGTCACCAGCCGCTCCATCATGCCGGTGAAGGGCAGGCAGCAGACGACCAGTGCCAGATTGAAGGCGAGATGCAGATTGACCAGTTGCCGGCCTTCGGTTGCGCCGAACATATCCGTCGGAAACGCTACGGCCTGAAGCGCAAACAAGGCGGCGAGCGCCGCCGTGCCACGAAAGATCAGATTGCCGAGCGGGACACGACGCGCCGCGACGGCCTCGCCGCGCGTCAGCCACACCGCGATGAGCGCACCGCCGCAATTGGCGCCGAGGATGAAGAACAGACCGACCTCGACGGGCAAAACGCCTTGCGCGGCGAGTGTGACGAACAGCAGGACCGCCGCCACACTGGAATGGATCAGCCATGTGAACAGGGTCGCCGCGGCAAAGGCGGTGAAGTAGTCGGCGCGCAAATAGGAAATCACCAGCGGCAGCAATGTGCTCTGCCGCATTGGCGCGGTCGCCTCGCCGATCATATGCAGCGACAGCAGAACGAAGGCCACCCCCATCAGGATGCGCCCGCCTTGCCTGATGCCGCGCGCCTCGAACTTCAGGAACATCGCTCCGCCGACCAGGATCAACGCCGGCACCAGCCAGCTAAGGTCGAACGACAGCACCTGTACGACCAGCGCCGAACCGAGGTCGGCGCCAAGCAGGATGGGCAGCCCTGATGACACCGACACCATGCCGCTGGCGGCAAAGCCGGTCGTCAAGATGGCGACGGCGGTGGAGCTTTGCAGCAGTACCGCAAGCAGCGTGCCGACACCCGCCGACCTGATCCGGGCGCCCCGGGTTTGTCTCAACGCATCGCGCAGTACGGGGCCGCAGGCTCGCTCCACTCCGGTGCGCACCATGCGCACCGCCCAGAGCAGCAGCATGACGGCGCCCGCCAGATGCAGCAGGATGATGGAGAATTGCATGGCCGTGCCTCCGTCGCCAACGGCCGGCAGGGACGTCGACCCATCCTCAGGCTGATGGCGGGCTGAACATAAGTCAAATCGTTCGTTTCTATCTTTTAGTTAGTGTGCCTTATGCTAAGCTGTCAGCGATCCCAGGGTCTCGGAGGCACAGAAGATGCGCTACGTTCAGCTGCGGGCCTTTCACCAGGTGGCCATCTCAGGTGGTTTTTCGCGCGCCGCCGAAGCGCTGTTCCTGACCCAGCCCGCCATATCGGATCAGGTGCGCAAACTGGAGGAAGAGTATGACGTTCTGCTCTTCAACCGAAACAAGAAGCAGGTCACGCTGACCCATTCGGGCCAGAAGTTGCTCGAGATAACCCACCGCATGTTCGATACCGAGCAGCAGGCGCTCGAATTGCTGACGGAGTCGCGCGCGCTGCGTTCCGGCACGCTGCGCATCGTCGCCGATGCAGCACACCATTTGCTGCACATCCTCGGCAGCTTCCGGGCTCGCTATCCCGGCGTCCAGGTTTCGGTGCGCGCCGGCAACACCGAAACGGTGATCAGCAGCCTCTACAGCTACGATGCCGATATTGGTGTCCTGGGCGAGGTGCCGACCGGGCGCGATTTCGAGGTGCTGAAACTGAATTCGACACCGATCATCGCCTTCACCTCCATCGACCATCCGCTGTCGGACAAGAAGTCGCTGACGCTGAAACAACTCGCGCAGGAACCACTTGTCATGCGCGAGCGCGGTTCGAAGACGCGCCAGAAGCTCGAGGACCTGGCCGCGGCGTCGAAGGTCGAACTCAGGCCTGTGATCGAGGCGGAGGGCCGCGAAGCCGTCCGCGAGATCGTCGCCTCGGGTGCCGGCATCGGCTTTGTCTCGGCGGCCGAGTTCGGCCAGGATTCGCGTCTGGTGGCGATCGCCATCGACGCGCCCGAAACCCTGATGGACGAAGCGCTGATCTGCCTGCGCGAGCGTAGCGGCGGCAAGCTCGTGCGTGCCTTTCTCGACATGGCGCGCTCGATGTCGGCGGACTAAGCGGCGGCCCTGATCTCCAGCGCATCCGCCTTCACCCGCTCCGACTTCGGATCGTAGGGGCTGCGCAGATGAGCCATGGCGGCATGGCGCACACCGGCAAGGTCGATTTCGAAACGGCCGTCGGTGAGGAACGCGGCATCGACGCCGGCTTCGTTTTCGATCAGCCCGAGCGCCACCGAGCGGCCGAGCGTGTGGCCGTAGGCGGCTGAGCGAACCTCGCCGACAGGCTTGCCGTCGCGCAGGATCAGTTCGCCGCCCCACAACATCGGCTCGGCATCGTCGAGCGTGAACAGCACGATGCGCCTGGCCGGTGCCGCCGACGGCTTTGCCTTGACCAACGCCTCGTGGCCTATGAAGCCGCCCGGCTTGTTCATGGCGACAGCGAAGCCAAGCCCGGCCTGCCAGGGATTGATATCGGGCGTCAATTCCCTGCCCCAGGCGCGAAACCCCTTTTCGATGCGCAAGGCGTCGAGCGCGTAGTAGCCGGCATCCAAGAGGCCGAATTCACGCCCCGCTTCATGCAGCGCCTCGTAGACGCCGACGGCGAATTCGGTCGGCACGATCAGTTCCCAGCCGAGTTCTCCGACATAGGTCATGCGATTGGCATAGGCGGTGGCGTAGCCGATATCGATCTCGCGGATGGTTGCGAAGGGGAAGCCGGCATTGGAAAAGTCCGCTGACGACAATTTGCCAAGCAGATTGCGTGAACGCGGCCCCATCACAGCCAGCACCGCATAGGACGAGGTGACGTCGGTCAGGATCGCATGGGCATCGGATGGGATATTCTTGACGATCCAGTCGGCGTCGTGGACCGCCTGCGCCGAGCCGGTGACGATAAGGAATTTCTCCGTGGCAAGCCGCATCACGGTAAGATCGCTTTCATAGCCGCCGCGCGCGTTGAGCACGGCCGTGTAGACGGAGGTTCCCACCGGCACATCGACATCTGCGGCGCAGATCCGGTTCAACACCGCACAGGCATCGCGGCCCTGGACGAGCAGCTTGGCAAATGAGGTCTGGTCGAAGATGGCGACCGCTTCACGCGTCGCCTTCATCTCGCGCTTGACTGCCTCGTGCCAGTTCTGGCGGCCAAAGGCGTAGTCGTTCTCGGCCTTCTCTCCCGGGGCGGCGAACCAGTTGGCACGCTCCCATCCCATCTTGGAGCCGAAGCAGGCACCCTTGACGGCGAGCCGGTCGTAGAGTGGTGAGCGGCGGAACGGCCGTGCGGTATCCAGTTCGCGGTTCGGCCACGGCATGGCGTAGTGCAGGCCGAGCGTCTCCTTGACCCGGTCATGCAGCCAACGCGGATTGTTGTTGAAGGAGGCGAAGCGCCTGATATCGACCGGCCACAAATCCATGGTCGGCGCGCTGTTGACGATCCATTCGGCCAGCGCCCTGCCCGCGCCGCCAGCGCTGGCGATGCCCATCGAATTGAAGCCGGCGCCGACATAGAAATTCTTCAGTTCCGGCGCCTCGCCCAGGATGAAATTGTTGTCCGGCGTGAAGCTCTCGGGGCCGTTGTAGAATTTCTTGACCTCGGCCTCAGCCAGTTGCGGTACGCGGACGAGCGCGTTTTCCATCAGGATCTCGAACTGGTCCCAATCGTCGGGCAGCAGCGCGAACTCGAAGTTTTCGGGAATGCCGTTCATGCCCCACGGCTTGGCATGCGGCTCAAAGCCGCCCATGACAAGGCCACCGACCTCCTCCTTGAAGTAGATGAAGCCGTCGGGATCGCGCATGACTGGCAGGTCCGGATGCACACCCTCGATCCTGCCGGTGACGATGTACATGTGCTCGGCCGAGTGCAGCGGCACCGAGACACCGCACATCAACCCGACCTTGCGGGCCCATTGGCCGGCGCAGTTGACGACGATCTCGGCGGCGATGTCGCCGCGATCCGTTTCGACGCCGCAGGCAACGCCGTTCTTCACGCTGATGCCGGTGACCTTGACCCGCTCGAATATTCTGGCGCCGCGGTTGCGCGCGCCCTTGGCCAGCGATTGCGTCAGATCCGTTGGATTGGCCTTGCCGTCGCCCGGCAACCAGACGGCGCCGACCAGATCGTCCGTCGCCATCACCGGCCATAGATCTTCGGCTTCCCTGGGCGAGATGACATCGATCTCCACCCCTTGAGCACGGGCCGAAGCGGCCGTGCGCTTCAGCACTGTCATCCGGTCGGCGGTACGCGCCACCGACAGCGAGCCACAATTCTTCCAGCCTGTGGCAAGACCGGTCTCGGCCTCCAGTTCGCTGTAGAGCTGCGTGGAATAGCGGATCAGGCTGGTCATGTTGGAGTGGCTGCGCAACTGCCCGACCAGGCCGGCGGCATGCCAGGTGGTGCCGCCGCTGAGTTGGCCCTGCTCGAGCAGGACGACATCGGTCCAACCAAGCTTGGTCAGATGATAGGCGACCGAACAGCCGATGATGCCGCCGCCGACAATGACGACACGTGCCTGGGTTGGAAATTCATGTGCCATGAGCGTTCCGCCATGTGAGGGATGGCCGGCACATTAGCACAGGAAAGTCAAATATCAACTCAAAAAGTCACAAAATATCACATCAACATCGCCACGATGAGTCCGGGCCCCTTTTGCGAAAGCGCTTCGACAAGCGCCGGTTCGGGACTGGCGTCGACGATCACTCCGGCAGCGCGGTCGAAGTTTGGAATCCTGAGCGGCGTCAGCTTGCCGAACTTGCTGCTGTCGAGCACGAAATAGGCCCTGCCGGCGAGCGCGATCATACGGCCACGCTGCTCGGCCCCGGCGCGAGTGAAGTCGGTGACCTCTCCGTCCGGCGACAGGGCACCGCCGCCCAGAAAGGCGATGTCGACGCGAAAGCGCGCCATGGCATCGAGCGTGTCGATGCCGGAAGCCGCTTCCTCGCCCGGATCGATCTCGCCACCCAGCATGTGGACGCGCATGCCGGGGACATGGCACAGATGCAGCGCGATCTTCAGGCTGGCGGTGCAAATTGTGAGGTCGCGCAAGCCAGCCATGGCCTGCGCGACAGCAAAAGTGGTGGTGCCGGAATCGAGGAAGACAACCATTCCGTCCTTGATCAGGCCGGCGGCCGCCTTGCCGATCGCCGCCTTGCCTGGGGTATTTTCCTGGCTGCGCAGGCTCATCGCCGGTTCACTCGGCTCGAAGCGGGCGGCACCGCCATGCACGATGCCGAGCCTGCCCTGGTCCGCAAGCAGCTTCAGGTCACGGCGGATGGTTTCGCGCGAGACATCGAAGAACTCGGCCAGTTCGGCGACGCTGACGGAACCCTGGGCGCCCAGCCGCCTGAGGATCTCGTCGTGGCGGCGCGGGGCAAGGGCGCGCGCCGGCAAGTGACTGACGGGAGACATGGCGATCCTCGCGGAGGGCATTGATGTTGCAATATGTGGCAGTGAACGGATATTGACGCAACTGCACTTGGCGTACCGGTTTTGATCAGCCCTCGGTACTGCCTGCCGAGGCTCGTATTTTTCGCGACAGACCGCCGCCCTCTATCGCTTTGACGAGTGTCTCGCTTCCTTCGCGCAGATGTCGCCGCAGAATGCTTACGGCCACCTTGCCGTCATGCCGGCGGCAGGCGGCCAACAGGTCGCGATGCTCGCTCTGCGAGCGCGTACGATAGTCGAGGTTCGACAAGAGGATGCGGACATAGCGATCGGCGGCGTTGTGATGCGCCTCGATCAGGCCAAGCAGGCGCTGGTTGCCGCAGGCATTGTAGAGCGACAGATGAAAGGTGCGGTTCAACGCGCCCCAGCGGCCGACATTGCGCTCCGCATCGATCTGGTCGAGCGCCTGTTCGGCCTCATCGAGCTTGCTGTCCGACAAAGCCGGCACGGACAGCCGCAGCGCTTCGCACTCCAGCAATTCGCGCACGGCGTAGATCTCGCTTATTTCGGCGCCGTCCATCCGGGCGACATGCGCGCCCTTGGTCGGGTGAATGGAAACAATACCCTCCGCCTCCAATTGGCGAAGGGCGTCTCGAATCGGCATGCGGCTGAAGCCGAACTGCTCGGCCAAGTCGTCCTGGCGCAGCGCGGTTCCCGCCTTCAGCGTCCCGCTGGCTATGGCCTCGCGCAGGACATTGGCAACCTGTTCCGCCACGGTCTGCGGCCTCTCAATCAGGCCTTCGGAAAATCCGCGCAATCGATGCTCCCACCTCGGATGGCATCAGCCTAGTGGAAAAGCATCGAGGATATAAGTATCCTCGTGTACAGGATTGGGCTTGGCCGGGAACCGCTTTGATCAATCGACCCGCACGGCAACCACCGCCACGCAGTCGCCGGCCTTGACCAGGCCTGGAAAATGCCGCGCCGCCAGCATGCCCGACATTTTTGCCCAGATTTCCTGCGGGGCGACGCCGGTGCGGCCAACGGAATGGATGCGCGCCAGCACCGAGCCTTCCTGGACGGACTCGCCGAGATCGACCATGGTCTCGATCATGCCGTCGTCCTCGGCGAAGGAGAAGCAATCGCCGGACGGCATGTCCAGCCACTGAGTTCTGCCCTTCTCGACCGCACCAGCAACAATGCCGGCATGGCGCAGCACATTGAGAATGCCGCGCCGCGCGATACGCACTGTTTGCGCGCGTGAGGTGCCGCCGCCGCCAAGCTCGGTGCTGACGAAGACCTTGCCCATTTCCTCCGCCGCCGTGTCGTACATGCCGACGGAATCGATCTCGATCATGCGCATCGAGAACGGGGCAGAGAATGCCGCCACCGCATCGAAGGCTTTCTGCTCGAGCGCCTTGTCGAGCAAAGTGTGCGCGGCGCAGAACGGGACGAAGTCCAGCGTCTTTCCACCAGAGTGAAAATCGAACACGATGTCGGCGCGGGGCAGCAATTCGCGCTGGAAATAGTCGGCGATCTTCTCGGTCACCGTACCATCCGGCCGGCCGGGAAAGCTGCGGTTCATGTTGCCCTTGTCGATCGGTGATGTCCGGGTGCCGGCTCTGAAAGCCGGGTAGTTCATCGCCGGCACGATGATCACCGTGCCACTGACTTGCGCGGGATCGAGCGTACGGGCGAGATCGTAGAGCGCCAGCGGCCCTTCATACTCGTCGCCATGGTTGCCGCCGGAAAGCAACGCCGCCGGTCCCTTGCCGTTGCGGATGACGCAGATCGGGATCATCACCGAACCCCAGGCAGAGTCGTCTCGGCTGTAGGGCAGGCGCAGGAAACCATGCTGGACACCGTCGCGGTCGAAATCGACGGTCGGTGCGATCGGCGACGGGCGGAGGCTGGACAGCGGGCTCAATTCTTCACCACCAGTTTGCGCGGCACATTGGCCAGGCACTCTACACCGGTTTCGGTGATCAAGATGGATTCGGTGATTTCCAGACCCATCGTCTCCAGCCACAAGCCGGTCATGAAGTGGAAGGTCATGCCGGGCTTGAGTTCGGTGCGGTCGCCGGGGCGCAGGCTCATTGTGCGCTCGCCCCAATCCGGCGGATAGGACAGGCCGATCGAGTAGCCGGTGCGGTTGTCCTTGACGATGCCGTATTTCTTCAGGACGGCGAAGAAGGCGTTGGCAATGTCTTCACAGACGTTGCCGGGCCTTGCGGCCGCCAGGCCCGCCTCCATGCCTTCCAGCGTCGCGTTCTCGGCATCGAGAAATTCCTGTGTCGGCTTGCCGAGGAACACGGTGCGCGACAGCGGGCAATGGTAGCGGTTGTAGCAGCCGGCGATCTCGAAGAAGGTACCCTCGCCCCGCTTCATCGGCTGGTCGTCCCAGGTCAGGTGCGGCGCCGAAGCGTCCACGCCCGACGGCAGCAGCGGGACGATCGCTGGATAGTCGCCACCGATACCGCCAACGCCCCGCGTGCCGGCGTCGTAGATCTCGGCGACGAGATCGCATTTGCGCATGCCGACTTCAATCTTGTCGACAATGCGCTGATGCATGGCTTCGACGATGCGGGCGGCCTTGCGCATATAGTCGATCTCGGTCGGGCTCTTCACCGCGCGCTGCCAGTTGACCAGGGCGGTGGCATCGACGAAGCGGGCATTGGGCAGATGCTTCTGCAGCGACGCGAACGCAGCGGCCGAGAACCAGTAATTGTCCATCTCGACGCCGATGGTGAGCTTGCCCCAACCGCGATCGATCACCACGCTTGACAGGAAGTCCATCGGGTGGCGCTCCGTCGACTGCACGTAGTGATCGGCGTAGCCGATGATGTTGTCATGCGCGAGATAGGCGGTGCGTTTGGCGCCATTGGCGTCCTGGCCTCGGCCATACCACACCGGCTCGCCCGAAGGCGGCACGATGACCGCCTGGTGTACATAGAACGACCAGCCGTCATAGCCGGTCAGCCAGGCCATGTTGGAGGGGTCGCTGATAACAAGGAGATCGACGCCCTTGACCTCCATGGCTTTCCGCGTTTTCGCGAGGCGATCGGCAAATTCGCCGCGCGAGAATTTCAGGTTTGGTTGCATTGTTCTTGGTCCTCGTTTGTGGGAGCTTGAGCACGATCCTTTCGGAAAACGGGTTTCCACTTTTCCGGATCATGCTCCTGCGACCAGCGTCAGCTTTCAAAAATGGTTCCGGAGTTGGTCGCCCGCGCGCGGTCGCGGGCGAGCGTGGCGATCGCGGTGTCCTGCACGCCAGTGCCGGTCAGGTCGGCGATGGTGATGTCGCTGGCCGAGCGCCGGCCATGTTTGACGCCGGCGATGACCTGGCCGAGTTCAATGACTTCAGCATCAGCCGGCATCACTCCCGCCGCGATCGCATGGTGGAGTTCGCCCAGCCGCCGTGTCTGGCGGGCGCTATCAGCGACATAGAGATCGGCCATGCGCAGGATCGCCGGCGCGATCTCGTTCTTGTGCTCGGCATCCGAACCCATGGCGGTGATGTGCTGGCCGGCGGACACGAAGCCGGGCTTGATCAGCGGCTCGGTCGACGGCGTGGTGGTAACGATGATGTCGGCGCCGGCGACGGCGCTTGCCGCGTCGGGCTCGGCGCGCACGACAATGCCCAGTCTTTCGTGCAAGCGGGCAGCGGCGGCTTCGGCCTTGGCGGCGTCGCGCGCCCAGATGCGGGCCTCCTTGATCGGCCTGACAAGGCGCAATGCTTCCAATTGCAGACCTGCCTGCAAACCGGCGCCGAAGATCGCCGCCACGGTGGAGTCCTCGCGCGACAGATGTTTGGCCGCGACCGCACCGGCGGCGGCGGTGCGGACATCGGTCAGGTAGCCGTTGTCGAGCAGCAGCGCCTCGACCACACCGGTCTTTGCCGAAAGCAGCACCATCATGCCGCCGCCGCTCGGCAGGCCGAGTTTTGGATTGTCGAAGAAGCCGGAGCCGATCTTGACGGCAAAGCCGTCGATACCGGGTACGTAAGCGGACTTCACGTCGACTTCGCCGCGATGCTCGGGGATGTCGAGCCGCAAGATTGGCGGCATCGCCACCGGTAGAGTGGCAAGTGCGCGGAAAGCGTTCTCGACGCAGGCAACGGCATCGAGATCGAGCGTCACGATCTTGCGCAGCTCTCTCTCGGTGAGGATCGTCATCCGGCTCATGCGGCACGCTCCGCGATCGCCTCACCGCAGATGATCTTGCGGTGCGCGTTCATGTCGATGTTGCGGCCGGAGAGCAGCACCACCACCGGCCCCTTCGTCTTGACCTTGCCGGCGAGCAGCGCGGCGATGCCGACGGCGCCGGCGCCCTCGACGATCTCGCGCTCCCGCGCATAGGCGTGGCGTATGCCGGCGGCGATCTCGTCCTCGCTGAGCAGGATGACGTCGTCGAGCAGGTCGCGGCACATGGTGAAAGTCAGCCTGTTGTCGAGGCCGATGCCGCCGCCGAGCGAATCCGCCAACGTCGGCAATTCCTCCACCAGCACAGGCCGGCCGGCATCAAGGCTCGCTTTCATCGCGGCACCCCGCGCCATCGACACGCCGATGATTTTTGTTCCGGGGCTGACACCCTTGACGGCGGCAGCTACACCGGAAGCCAATCCGCCGCCGGAAAGTTGCACCAGTACGAGACCGGCATCAGGAACCTGCTCGATCATCTCCAGCCCGAGCGTGCCTTGCCCGGCGATGATGGCGGGATGATCGAAGGGCGGCAGCATCACCAGTCCCTCCCGCGCCACCAGCCGCTCGACCTCCTGCTGCGCGTCGTCCTGGCTGTTGCCGACGATGCGGACCTCGGCGCCGAGCCGGCGGATTTCGTCGAGCTTGTTCCGGGGCACCAGACGCGACATGCAGATCACGGCGCGCATGCCTTCGAGTTTCGCCGCATGCGCCAGTGCCCGGCCGTGATTGCCGGTCGAGGCGGCAACGACGCCCCGCGTCTTCTCCTCCGCGCTGAGCGACGCGACGGCATTCGAGGCGCCGCGCAGCTTGAAGCTGCCGGTGGTCTGGCGGTGCTCGAGCTTGAGGTAAACCGGCACGCCAAAGCGTTGCGAAAGGCTTGGGGACGTCACGGTTGGCGTCCGCTCGACCTTGTTGTGAATTCGCTCGCGCGCGGCATGGATATCGCTGAGGGTCACTGTCGCCATAGTCGTCAGTCGCGCGGCAAAGGCAGCGTCATCAGACGGCCGAATTCAGGGTGGGCTGTGTCATCGCCACACAGCCGCAAACAATTCCAGGCACTGGCCTGGTTGCTGGTAACCACCGGGCGACCGATCGCCTTTTCCATCCCTGTGACCGCAAGCGCGCCGCGCAGCGCCGTGCAGGATACAAACAGGGCGTCGGCCTGTGGGTGAGTCACTTGCCGCGTAAGATCGACAAGCGCCGCTGGCGGAATCCGCGCCATCTCGCGATCGTCCTCGAAGCCGAGACAGGTGAAGCTGGCGATCTCGAAACCACGCGCAGCGAAATACGTCGCCATCGGCCTGGAGGTTTCGACCGTGTAGGGCGTCAGGATGCTGATGCGACGCACGCCGAAGGCGTTCAGCCCGCGCACGCCTGCCATCGGCGGCGTGACCACGGGAATGCCTGACTTGGCGGACTGAATCGCCGCCTCGATCTCGGCATCGCCGATCACCACCGAGGCCGAGGTGCAGGAATAGCAGATCGCGTCGAGCTTCTCGCCGGGCAGGATCAATGCCGCGCCTGCCGTCAGCGCCGGCTGCATCTTGCGCAGGTTTTCCGGCGTCGTCGGATTGGCATAGGGGATGCGCGCGACATAGACGCCGATCCGATCGCTTGCCACCATGCGGCGAAAGTCCGGTTCGCTGGTGTGATCCGTGGCCAGGATGATCAGGCCGATACGCTTGTCGAGCGGACGATCGTCGAGCAATGGCCGCTTCGGATGGACTGTGATTTCGGGCAAGGGTTTCATCGGTTACCTCTCGATCTTGCCGTAACGACGCTCCAGCCAGCGCAGCAGCACGACCGAACAAAGACTGATGGCGAGGAAGAAGGCGCCGACCAGCGTGATCGGCTCCAGATAACGATAGTAAGTGTTGGCGACGCTTTTCGCCTGGTTCATCAATTCCAATACGGTGATCGCAGAAAGCAGCGGCGTCTCCTTGAACATGGCGATGAAATAGTTGGCCAGCGCCGGGATCATCGGTGGGATGGCCTGCGGGATGATGATGTGCGTCCAGGTCTGCCGGGCGTTGAGGTTGCAGGCCTTGGCGGCCTCCCACTGGCCGCGCGGCACATTGTCGATGCCGGCGCGGTAGACCTCCGCCGTGTAGGTGCCGTAATGCAGCCCAAGCCCGATGACGCCGGCAACGAGCGGCGGCAGAAGAATGCCGATGTCGGGCAGCACGTAGAAGATGAAATAGAGCTGCACCAGGAGCGGTGTGCCGCGGATGAATTCGGCCGCCCAGCCGACGCTACGCGACAGCACCTTGTTGGGCGACCGGCGCGCCAGCGCAATGCCCAGCCCCACGATCGCCGCCAGCACCGAGCCGAGCAGCGTCGCCAGTATGGTGATCTTCACCCCCTGGATCAGCGTCGGCAGGATCTGCCGGACAAAATCCCAATCCCAATCCATCAGCGAACCTTTGCCATCAGCGCGCCCCGACCATCAGACACGCACTCCGTCGAGGCCGCGCGCCATGCGGCGCTCCAGCGAGCGCACGCCCCATGAGATGAGCAGCGCCAGGATGAAATAGATGACCAGGATGGTGGCGAACGGCACCATGGTATTGCCGGTCTGTGCACGCACCACCTGCGCCTGGAAGGTGAGATCCGCGAGCGAGATCAGCGAGACCACCGAAGTCGCCTTGAGCAATTCGATGGCGTTGTTGCCGAAGGTCGGCAGCATCACAAGAAACGCCTGCGGCAGGATGACGTGGCGCAGGCCTTGCCAACGGCCGAGATTGAGCGCGATGCAGGCTTCATGCTGTTCGCGGCCGATCGATTGCACGGCGCCGCGCACCACTTCGGCGGCATAGGCGCCGACATTCAAGCCGAGTGCCAGCACGCCGGCTTGCAGCGGGGTCAGTTCGAAACCCACCAAGGGCAACACGAAATAGGCGAAGAACAGCTGCACGAAGATCGAGGTACCGCGGAAGAACTCGATGTAGGCGGTGGCGAGCGCGCGCAGCACGAGGAAGCGCGACAGCCGTCCCATGCCGGCAAGAAAGGCCATGATCAGGGCAAGCACCGACCCCATCAGCGTCAGCTCGATGGTGACAAGCGCTCCCTGCAATATCAGGCCGAAATAGCCGGACCACTGGGTCATGTAGGTTCCAACGTTGGCGTTTAGCTTCCTTCTCCCCGCCTGCGGGGAGAAGGAAAAAGAAGGCGCCTACTTCGCCGCGCAGAGCTTGTCGCGCGTCGTCGACATCGCGGCGGCGGCCGAGAAGCCGTAAGGCTCGATGATCTTGGCGAACTCGCCCGACTTCTTCATCTTGGCGAGTTCGACGTCGAAGGCATCGCGCAGCGCCTCGTCGCCTTTCTTGAAGGCGGCGCCGTCGCAATACACCGGCGCGCCCTGCACCGGCGCGATGACCTCTAGGTTCGGATCATTGGCCTTTTTCATCAGATCGTTGATCGACAGGACCGGCAGCGAATACGCGTCGATGCGGCCGTCCTGTACCATCTTCAGGCCGCTCTGGCCGTCCGGCACGACGATGACACGTTCGCGCGGCACGCCGGCGTTGAGCGCCAGTTTCTCCTCGGTGCCGCCGCCGGGCGCGCCAATGGTGGCGGACGTGTCCTTGGCGACGTCCTCGTAGCTCTTGAAGCCCTTTGGATTGCCCTTTTTCACCAGCATCGCCTCGGCATCGCACAGCACGGGTTCGGAATAGGCAACCGCGGCGCAACGCTCCGGCTTCATGAACAGGCCGGCGGTGACGACGTCGAAGCGACCGGCCTGCAGGCCGGGGATCATGGCGCCATATTCGGAAATCGAGGCAACGACATCGGCGACACCCAGCCGCTTGAATATCTCGCGCGCCACGTCGGGCGCGGCTCCCGAAACCTTGCCGTCGGCGGCGACCGCCGTATAGGGCGGTTCATTGGCGATGGCGAGGCGGGCGAAGCCCTGCGACTTGAGCTGCTCGAGCTTGCTGTCGTCGGCCGAGCCCGGAATCGAGGCGGCCAGCACCGCCGTCAGTGCAAGGCCGGCGACGCCGGCCAGAATGCCAAGTTTCTTCATTGTTCCCAACTCCTTGTTTCTTGGTTTTGTCATTTGGTTTTGATTGCGGGACGGCTACGCCTTCCCGCAGGCATGGCGGTCAGACGCGATGTCCGGCCGCGATGATCTTCTTCAGGAAGCCTTGCGTGCGCTCCTGCTTGGGATGGCGGAAAATCTCGTCGGGCTTGCCTTCCTCGACGATCTTGCCGCGATCGAAGAACAGCACCCGGTCAGCGAAGTCGTGGGCAAAGCCCATCTCATGAGTGACCAGCAGCATGGTCATGTCGGTCTCGGCGCAGAGTCGCCACAAGACGTTCAACACCTCCTCGACCAGCTCCGGATCGAGCGCCGATGTCACCTCGTCGAACAGCATGATCCTGGGCTGCAGTGCGAGCGCCCTGGCGATCGCCACGCGCTGTTTCTGGCCGCCCGACAGCTGCGCCGGCATCGCCTTGGCCTTGTCGGCCATGCCGACCATGTCGAGCAGTTCTATCGCCCGCTTCTCGGCGGCGGCGCGCGGCGTGCCCTTGGTCAGCATCGGCGCCAACGTCACATTGTCGATGACGCTCTTGTGCGGAAACAGGTTGAACAGCTGGAAGACCATGCCGATCTTCTGGCGCATCCTTGCCAGATGCCGCTCGTCGGCCGGCAGCAACTGGCCGTTGCGCTCCATGTGGTAGAGATGCTCGCCCTCGATCTGGATGTGACCGCCGTCGATGCGCTCCAGCGTCATCAGGATGCGCAGGATCGTCGTCTTGCCCGAGCCGGAGGGGCCGATCAGCGCCAGCTTCTCGCGCGGCATGACCTGCATCGACAGGCCGTCCAGCACCTTGAAGGCGCCGAAGCTCTTCGAAATGGCATCGACCTTGATGATGGGTGCGGACAAATGAATTTCCCCGTCCTGGAGAAGCCTGTGCCCTTAACGATGCGGAACGCGCCAAATCATGTCAATTGGGAAAATAATATCATGACAATTATTCTGATTCCGCACAATTTCGAAGCATGGGCGGCCTAAATCGCCAGCAGCAGATGCTCCGGATCGCCAAGCAAGAGCTTGGTGACAACGCCGAGGCCGGCGCGCAGTTCCCCTTCGGTGGTCGAGCCCAGCGAGATACGGACAGCCGGATGCCACGGCGCATCCGAAATGCGGAAGGACGTGCCAGGCGCGATCGCCACGCCCTGGAGCCGGGCCTGGGCGACAAAGCCCTCCTCGGCGCGGTCGTCGGGCAGTTGCAACCAGACGTGCAGCCCGTCGCGCCGGGCGCGATAGTCGATCCCGGCAAGCACCTCGGCCGCGATATCCTGCCGCCGCCGCAGGGCCGTGCGCTGCCAGCGGACGAGTTCCATCGCGGTGCCGTCGGTCACCCATTTGGTGGCGATCTCGGCCACCAGCGGCGTTGCCATCCAGTTGGAGACCAGGTGCCGGTTGGCGACGGCGGCGACATAGCGGTCGGGCGCGGCGAGATAGCCGATGCGCAGGCCGGGCACGGTGATCTTGGTGAAGGAGGTGACGTAGAGCGTGCGCTCCGGGGCAAAGGCGGCGACCGGCGGCGGCCGGTCCTCGACCAGCGGCCCCAGCACATCGTTCTCGATGATGGCGATGTCGTGCTTGCGCGCGACCGCGGCGATCTCGGCGCGGCGCCCAGCATCCATCAGCGTTGCCGTAGGATTGATCACCGAAGGCTGCACAAACACGGCGCGGATGTCGGAAAGCCTGCAGGCCTCGTCCAGCGCTTCCGGGATCAGGCCATTATCGTCGATCGGCAGGCCTTCGAGGTTGAAGCCGAGATAGCGCGCCAGCGGCACCAGGGTATGATGGCCGATCGCCTCGGTGGCGACGGTCGATCCCGGCGGCGCCACACTCATCAGCGCCACTGTCATGCCGGCGGTGGCGCCGTTGGTCAGGCTGATATTCTGCGCGGAGGCATCCAGCCCGCAAAGTTTCAGCCATTCGACCGCCACGGCACGGTGGCGCGGAAACACCATGTTGGGCCGGAAGGATAGCGCCGAACTCGACGGCAGGTTTTCGGCGAGCCACCCCAATGCCTGCTTCAGCCGCTCCAGATGCATCGGCTCGCAGACCGGCTTCAGGATGGACAGGTCGATGACCTCGCCAAGACGCTCCGGCAGGTAGGGTGGCTCCGGTTCGCGGCGCTGCGTCTGGACGAAGCTGCCACGGCCGATCTCGCCCGAAATCAGGCCGCGCCGGATCAGCTCCTCATAGGCGCGGCTGACCGTTTGCACCGACAGTTTGAGGTCATCGGCCAGCCGGCGATGCGTGGGCAGACGGGCGCCATTAGCGAGACGCCCGTCATGGATGGCGCGCGCGAACTGATCGGCCAGCGATTGATAGGCTGGCCGCCGGATGAGCGCGGGATCTGGTTGCCACAATGTCATGACTTATTAGAGATCGAAATCAGTGCAATTGACAATCGAAATAATGCGCCCTCATGGTACCGTGGACGAAAAAGTGGGCTCTGATGACCGCAGCGAAACTCGACGCTATCGACCTCAAAATCCTCGACGCCATCCAGCGCGACGGGCGCATCACCAAGCTGGCACTGGCCGAGCAGGTAGGGCTGTCGCCGACGCCGTGCTGGATGCGGCTGCGCAAGCTGGAAAAGGCCGGTATCGTTGCGGGCTATCACGCCCGGATCGCCATGCGCGTCGTGGCGCCGGTGGCCACCGTGCTGATGGAGGTGACGCTGGCCAGCCACCGCCAGGCCGATTTCGACCGCTTCGAGCGCGTCATCCGCGACATCCCCGAGATCGTCTCCTGCTGGTCGGTGGGTGGCGGCGTCGACTATCTGCTGAAAGTGATGGCGCGCGACATCGACGCCTACCAGCGGCTGGTCGACGGGCTGCTCGAGCGCGAGATCGGAATCGATCGCTACTTCACCTACATCGTGACCAAGACGGTGAAGGAAGAGATCGCGCTTCCCATCGCCGAGTTGCTGCCGGCGTCACCGTAGTACCGGAGAGATCGTCTGCCGGGACGGTGCAATAGAGAGAATCTCTCTCCTTCCGGGTGCCCAAACAGCCTCTCTGTCTACGCATGGCGGATAGTCTTCCCGCATCAGTCCGAACCGGGAGGCCTCGACCATGTCCGCGCATTTCGCCCGCTCGCATCGCCACGAAGCGCTCGACCGCCTAGCCGACCGCCGGCTGCTGCGCGAGCTCGCCTATGTCGACGGCCACTGGACGGCGAGCGAGGCCGCCGAAAGTTTCGAGGTCACCGATCCGGCGACCGGCACCACCGTTGCCTTCGTTGCCGCGCTGGATGCACGGCAAACGACAAAAGCGATCGATGCCGCCGCACGAGCCTTTCCTGCCTGGCGGTCGCTGCTGCCGCAGGAGCGGTCAAGAATCCTGCGAAAATGGTTCGAGCTGATCATCGCAGCGAAAGATGATCTGGCTTTGCTGATGACCTTGGAACAAGGCAAGCCGCTGCAGGAATCGCTGGGCGAAATCGACTACGCCGCCTCCTTCGTCGAATGGTACGCCGAGGAAGCCAAGCGCCTCAACGCCGAGAGCGTCACCAGCCATCTGCCGAACGCGGAAATGATGGTGCGACGCGAACCGCTCGGTGTCGTCGGCGTCGTCACGCCGTGGAATTTTCCGTCGGCCATGTTGGCCCGCAAGGCGGCCGCCGCCCTTGCAGCCGGCTGCACCATCGTCGCGCATCCATCCTCGGAAACGCCGCTGTCGGCGCTGGCGCTGGCCGAACTTGGCGAGCGCGCCGGCCTGCCGGCCGGGGTCTTCAACATCGTCACCGGCAAGGCCGCGACGATCGTCGGGCGGATGTGCGAGGATCCGCGAATCCGTGCCATGAGCTTTACCGGCTCGACCGAGATCGGCAGGCTGATCGCGGCACAGAGTGCGCCGACGATGAAGCGGCTGGTGATGGAGCTTGGCGGCCACGCGCCGCTGATCGTCTTTGCCGATGCCGATCTGGACAAGGCCGTGAGCATCGCCATCGATGCCAAATTCGCCACATCGGGCCAGGATTGCCTTGCCGCCAACCGCATCTACGTCCAGCGTCCGCTCTACGATCGCTTCTGCGCCGCCTTTGCGAGACGCATCGAGGCGCTGCGGACCGGTAATGGCCTCGCCGAGAAAACCGACATCGGACCGCTGATGCATGAGCGCGCGGTCACTAAGGTCGAGGAGCAGGTCGCCGATGCGCTTGCCCATGGCGCGCGCTGTCTCACCGGCGGCAAGCGCCATCAGGCCGGGCCATTGTTCTACCAGCCGACACTGCTGGCCGACGTCACCGATGAGGCGTCGATCATGCACGAAGAGACCTTCGGGCCGGTCGCGGCGGTCGCGCCCTTCGACAGCGAGGACGAGGTCATCGGATGCGCCAACGCCACCGAATACGGCCTGGTCGCCTATGTCGTGACAGAGAACGGCGCGCGCCAGCAGCGCATGGGCCGCGCGCTCGACTACGGCATGGTCGCCGTCAACCGCGTCAAGATCACCGGCGCGCCGATCCCGTTTGGCGGCGTCAAGCAATCCGGCATCGGCCGCGAAGGTTCGCGCCATGGGCTGGAGGCTTTCACCGATCTGAAATATCTCTGTCTGGACGTAGCTTAAGATGTGTCGATATTCAGGTGATGCCGGCCTGCAAATGCCAGGCTTCTGCGCTTCCGGTGCTCACGTACTTGAGTACGCTCCGCTCCGGTTCTCGAAACCTGACATTTTCGGCTCGGCCTGACCTGAATCTCAACACATCTTAAGTCGCGTTCGCTTTCCTCAAGGAGTCAGAAAAATGCTCGACCAGTCCAACGAACTCGCCGCCTGGGATCGCGACCACTTCTTCCATCCCTCGACGCATATGGGCACGCATGCGCGGGGTGAGAGCCCGACCCGCATCATGGCCGGCGGTGAAGGCGTCACCGTGTGGGACAACAATGGCAAGAAGAGCATCGATGCCTTTGCCGGCCTCTATTGCGTCAATGTCGGCTACGGCCGCCAGAAGATCGCCGATGCGATCGCAACCCAGGCTAAGAACCTTGCCTACTATCATGCGTATGTCGGCCACGGCACCGAGGCCTCGATCACGCTTGCCAAGATGATCATCGACCGCGCGCCGAAGGGCATGTCGAGGGTCTATTTCGGCCTCTCCGGCTCGGACGCCAACGAAACCAACATCAAGCTGATCTGGTACTACAACAATGTGCTGGGCCGGCCGGAGAAGAAGAAGATCATCTCGCGCTGGCGCGGGTATCACGGCTCGGGCGTGATGACCGGATCGCTGACCGGGCTCGACCTGTTCCACAACGCCTTCGACTTGCCGCGCGCGCCGGTGCTCCACACCGAAGCGCCGTACTATTTCCGCCGCGCCGACCGCTCGATGAGCGAGGAGCAATTCTCGCAGCACTGTGCCGACAAGCTCGAGGAGATGATCCTGGCCGAGGGTCCTGAAACCGTCGCCGCCTTCATCGGCGAGCCGATCCTCGGCACGGGCGGCATCGTGCCGCCGCCGGCCGGCTACTGGGAGAAGATCCAGGCCGTGCTGAAGAAGTATGACGTGCTGCTGGTCGCCGACGAGGTGGTGACGGGTTTCGGCCGGCTGGGCACCATGTTCGGCTCCGATCACTACCGCATCAAGCCGGATCTGATCACCATCGCCAAGGGGCTGACCTCGGCCTATGCACCGCTTTCGGGCGTCATTGTCGCCGACAAGGTGTGGAAGGTGCTGGTCGAAGGTTCCGACAAGCTCGGCTCGCTCGGCCATGGCTGGACCTATTCGGCGCATCCGATCTGTGTTGCCGCGGGCGTGGCCAATCTGGAACTGATCGACGAGATGGATCTGGTGACAAATGCCCGCGAGACCGGTGCCTATTTCCGAGCCGAACTGGCAAAGGCCGTCGGTAGCCACATGAATGTCGGCGACGTGCGCGGCGACGGCATGCTGGCGGCGGTCGAGTTCGTCGCCGACAAGGACGACCGGGTGTTCTTCGATGCTTCGCAAAAGATCGGTCCGCAAGTGGCGACGGCGCTTGCCGCCAGCGGCGTCATCGGCCGCGCCATGCCGCAGGGCGACATACTCGGCTTCGCGCCGCCGCTCTGCCTGACGCGCGAAGAAGCCGACATCGTGGTGGCCAGGACCGCCGATGCGGTGAAAAGCGTGTTTGCCAATCTCTAAGATCGACCCATGAATGCCATGACAAAAAATCTCCCCGCCACCATGGCCGCCGTGCTGCTCACCGGGCACGGCGGACCGGAAAAGCTCCTCTACCGCACCGATGTGAAAGTGCCGGCACCCGCGCCTGGCGAAGCGCTGGTCAAGGTCACAGCTTGCGGCATGAACAACACCGACGTCTGGGTGCGCCAGGGCGCCTATGGCACGGAAGACGACGCTTCCGCCGTGTCGACCTGGCGGCGGCAGGGCAACACGCTTGTTTTCCCGCGCATCCAGGGCACCGACACGGTTGGCACCATCGTTGCGGTGGGTGATGGCGTTTCGCCGGACCGTATAGGCGAGCGGGTTATGGTCGATTTCTCGATCTACAATCGCGACGACGATTCGCTGGCCGACATAGATTATATGGGCCACGGCCGCGACGGTGGTTATGCCGAGTATCAAACCGTGCCGGCCGAGAACGCGCATGTCGTCGACACGGACATGACCGATGTCGAACTCGCCACCTTCTGCTGCGCCTACCTGACCGGTGAACAGATGCTGGAACGCGCGGGCCTGAAGGCCGGCGAGCGGGTGCTGGTCACCGGCGCCTCCGGCGGCGTCGGCTCGGGCATCGTGCAACTGGCACGGGCGCGCGGTGCCATTCCCTATGCCGTCGTCGGCAAGGGCAAGGAGCAGGCGGTGCTCGATATCGGCGCCGAGGCGGTCATCACCCGTGGCGTCGCCGACCTGCCGCAAGCCGTGACCGAGGCGACCGGCGGCCAGCCCATCGACGTGGTGGCCGATCTCGTCGGCGGCGCGATCTTCAACGATCTTCTGCGTATTCTCAGGCCCGAAGGCCGTTACACCACCGCCGGTGCGATCGCCGGCCCGGTCGTGCAGCTCGATCTCAGGACCATGTATCTCAAGCAGCTGCAGTTGCATGGCTCCAGCCAGGGCACGCGCGCCGATTTCCGCCGGATCGTCGGATATATCGAGGCGGGAAAAATCCGGCCGCTGGTCGGCGGCGTCTACAGGCTCTCCGATTTCCACCACGCGCAGGCGGATTTCGTTGCCAAGGATTTTGTCGGCAAGCTGGTGGTGGTACCCGATGCTGTCGCGGAGCAGCCGGTGTAGTTCCAAAAATCTCGCCCCTCGCTTGCCTGCCTTCTCGCCGCTGCCACAATGGGAATGACTTGCAGTCCAGCCAGCAAGCCGCCACAAACGGCGATGCCCATGCCGTTTGGTCCGGGCGTCTGGTCACAGGAAACAGCGAGACATGACAGCCCGAATGATAGTGCTCGACGCCAATCCGCTCGGCGTCGCGGATGTGGCTGAGATTGCCCGACGCAGAGCCCGCCTGATGCTGGGCGAAGAGGCGATGCGCCGCATCCGGGCGAGCCGCGCCCTCATCGAGCATCTCACCGGGCTTGGCAAGCCGATGTACGGCGTCACGACTGGCCTCGGCGCCTGTGTCGACACGCCGCTCGCGCAGGCCGACCTGATCGCCTTCCAGCACAGCGTGCCGCTCAGCCACAGCATGGGTATCGGGCCTGCCCTGCCGACCGAAGCGGTGCGGGCGTTGATGACCGCACGCATTTCGGGCATGGCGGCCGGCGGCACCGGCACCTCCGAACGCGTGGTCCTGGGTCTTGTCGCCGCGCTCAACGCCGGCGTCCATCCGGTGATCCCCACATGGGGATCGATCGGCGCGGCCGACCTTGCCCATCTCGGCCATATGGCAAGGTCGCTGCGCGGCGATGGCGAGGCGGAGTTCCAGGGCAGGATCATGCCCTCCGCCGAGGCGCTGGCTCTCGCCGGACTGGAACCGCTCGACCTGCGCGAAAAAGACGGCCACGCCATCATCGTTGCCAACAGCCTGTCGACCGGAACGGCGTGCCTGTGCCTCGAAGACATCGCCCATCTCATTGACTGGGCGCTGGCTGCCGTGGCGCTCAACTATGAGGCGTTTCGCTCCTCCCTCACCGCGATCGACGCGGATGCCCTTGCCGCGCGGCCGGCCTTCGGCCAGCGCGAGATCGGCGCGCGGCTGCGTAAGGAGCTTGTGGGCAGCGGCCTGTGGCAGGACAAGGCGGCGCGGCGCCTGCAGGATCCGCTCAGCTATCGCTGCGTGCCCCAGGTCTGGGGCGGCCTGCTCAATGCGTTCGAACAGGCAAGGCTGGCAACGGAGATCGAACTGACCCATTCGGGTGACAACCCCGTCATCCTGGCCGAGGGCGAACGGGTGGTTTCCAACGGCAATTTCGACCTGACGGCGATGACGCTGGCCTTTGAACAGCTTGGCCAGGCGCTCGCGCATTGCGCCGTCGGGACCGCCAACCGCTGCATGAAGCTGATGTCGCCAACCATAGCGGACCTGCCGCGCTTCCTGTCGGCGAGAGGCGGCAGCCGTCAGGGCTATGCGGAGCTGCAGAAACCATTGTCAGCGCTCGAAGCCGAAATCCGGCATCTGGCCAACCCGATGTCGCTCAGCCCGCTGGCGGTTTCGGACGGCATCGAGGACCAGTCGTCGATGGCGCCGCGCGTGGTGGCCAAGACGGCCGAGATCATCGAGCGCATGCGCTATCTCGTTGCCATGGAACTGATCTTCGCGGCGACAGGCGTGGAGTTGCGCGGCGTCGTCGACAGCATGGGCGACGGGCCGCAGCGCACCTTCGCCGCTGTCCGCGCGCTCGTCAGCCCGCTCGACGACGACCGCGAGATGAGCGCCGACATGACGCGGGTGGCGCGGATGGTGGCGGGACCAAGATACTGAGCCAGCGCCATTTTTAAACCCGGCCGGTCTGACCCTACTGGTAAGGGCCCCTGAGATTGAGCTTCTCGGCCAGAAGGCAGAAGCGGTCGATCAGCCGGACAAGTTCCTCGCCTTGTTCGCCGACAATCGCGCCGCGCTCGGCGGGCGGCGCCTCCGATAGAGCCTTCCACAAGCGGCTTTGCCGGTCACAGACGTCAGCCAGTTCGGAGCATTCGCTGGCGGCCAGTTTCAGGAGATGATCCGCCGTCACCGGTCCGATGCCGGGCGGCGTCGTCGCGCCAAGGGAAAGATACCCTTCCGGCACGGTGCCTTTCGCATTGGTCACCGATTTGCGGCGGATGACATCGAAAATCTGGTCGACGGCCTGCTTGGCGCCGGCCACGCGCGAGGGATGGTCCGTATCGGCCGCGGCGTGCGGCAGAAGTTCAAGCCTGGCCCCATGCCTTTCGACAAGGCCGAGATAGGGCAGCATCGGCCCGGAGAGACGCCCGGTCGACATATCGCTGAAGAGATCGGCATCGATGGCGGCGTGGCGCACCTGCCCTGCATCCAGCGCGTCGCCAAGCGCCGCAACGTCGACGAGTTCACCGCGGTCGTAATTGACCAGCACCGCGCCCCTGTTCATGCGTGACAGGACATCCGAACCGATGAGCCCGGCATTGGCGTAGCGGCCAGTCCGCGCGTCCTGCTTGCCCAGGCCGACATGGACACTCAGCACATCGGCGCCTTCCGCCGCATCGACAAGGTCCGCCGCATAGGCGAAACCCTCGGCCTCGATCCAGTCGCGGTGCCGTGGCCGTGCATGAATCACCACGCGCATGCCGAAGGCGCGGGCGAGCTTGGCCACCTCGCGGCCGATATTGCCATAGCCGATGATCGCGATCGTCTTGCCTTCGAGCTTCTCGGTCGGAAAATCGCGCAGTTCCCTGCCGGTATCGAAGGCGCCGCGCGCCACCCGGTCGTGCAGCAAGGCGACCGGGAGATCCGGCAGCACTTTCAGGATCGCCTTCATCACCATCTGCGCGGTGGCGCGGCTGTTGATGCCGGGCGTGTTCATCAGCACCGCGGTGCCGCCCTCGCCGCTGCCGCCGCCCCAGGAGCGAGAGCCCATATTGCCGGTGCCGGCGCCGATGCGCACGCCGGCCAACGGAAAAACGGTCTCGGCGGGCAGAAAGGTCGCCGCCGCGATGACGCCGTCATAGCGTCCGTCGCCCGCGGCTTCGATCATTTCCTCCCGGGTGCTGAGGTCCGGCCGGTAGAAGAAATGCACCCGGCCCTGTTCGAGATCGGCTTTGTCGCCAAGCGCGGACAGGTGGAAGCGGCCGCCCTTGGCCTCGATATGGGCGCGCGCCTCGCTCGGATCAGGCTTGCCGTCGGGTCCGAGGCGCAAGCCGACCAGATCGCAGATCAGCACGGTGTAGACGGCTTGCGGATCGATCAGATCCGCGACCTGTGTGCTGGTGTTTGTGGTCACGTCGTTCCCCCATGCAAATGCGGCAAGCCCTGCTACCGGCAGCAGGGTATCCTGAATAGCCAGAACCTATCGGCCCGGAAAGGTTCCGGATCGATCGCTGGCGGCAAACCGGCGGCAAGTTGCGACACGATCGCCTTTTCAGGCACAGTGCGATGCCGCCATTGGCCCCTTGAAGGGTCAAGTCCGACACGCGTAACATCGCGCCATCAGAACTGAGTCTGCTTTATTCATCCGGGCTAATGTCCGGATTGGACTGGATATTTTCCTTTGAGCACGGATGCAGCCAGCGGCGTGGCGAAGCGCGGCAAATCGTTTGCCCATGTGGCGGAAGCCTCTTGGGGCAAGGGCCTCAGCACCTTGCTGCGGATCGTGCGCATGACGCTGCGCCACCCCTGGCAAGTCGCCATCACCCTCACCTCGACCTTCATCGCCGCGACGCTGCAGCTTTTCATTCCGCGCTTGCTCGGACGCGCCATCGACCAGGCTCAGGGCGTGATGGCCGCGGGTGCCGGAACCGCGGCCGAGCAGGCGCTGTGGAACACGGCGCTGACGCTGCTCGTCGTCAGCATCCTGCGTGGCCTCTTCACCATGGCGCAGAACTATTATGGCGAGGCGGTCGGCCACCAGACCGGTTATGAACTGCGGCTCGCCTTCTACGAGAAGATCCAGCGCCTGAGCTTCTCCTTCCACGACCGGGTCCATACCGGCGATCTCATCACGCTCGGGCTGCTCGATCTCGACGGCGTGCGCATGTTCTTTTCCACCGGCATCCTGCGCGTGGTGCTGCTCGGCGTGCTGATCGGCGTTGGCGCCTACCTCCTGATCAGCACCGATCTCGTGCTCGGACTGTTGAGCCTCAGCTTCGTGCCGTTCGTTGCCTGGCGCTCCTCGGTCACTCAGCTCAAGCTGCGCAGCACCTGGCTGACCCTGCAGGAACGGCTGTCGGTGCTGAGCCGGGTGATGGACGAAAATCTCGGCGGCATCCGCGTCGTGCGCGCCTTCGCGGCGCAGCGCCATGAGCTGGCGAAGTTCGACCGCGCCAAGCAGGATGCTCTCCAGCTGGCCAATGAACGCGTCGACATCCGCGTCTCCAACACCAGCGCCATGAATTTCTCCTTCCTCGCCGCCATGGGGCTGGTGCTGTGGTTCGGCGGCCAGAAGGTGATCGCGGGCCAGATCAGCGTCGGCACGCTGGCCCAGTTCCTCACCTTCATGACCATCCTGCAGATGCCGGTGCGCCAGCTCGGCCTGATGGTCAATTCGTTCGCGCGCGCCTCGACCTGCGGCACGCGGCTGTTCGAACTGCTCGACACCGAACTCGACATCAAGGACGCGCCTGACGCCAGGGAACTGGTCATCACCGAGGGCGTGCTGCGTTTCGACAATGTCGGCTTCCGGTATGAGGGCGCGGGCGGCCGCCCGACCCTGTCCGGCATCTCTTTCGAGGCCAAGTCCGGCGAGACGGTCGGCATTGTCGGTCCGCCCGGCAGCGGCAAGTCGACCATCGCGCATTTGATCCCGCGCTTCTACGACGTGACCTCGGGCGCGATCACCATCGACGGCCAGGACATCAGCAAGGTCACGCTGCAATCGCTGCGCAAGGTGGTCGGCGTCGTGCAGCAGGACGCGTTTCTGTTCACCACCTCGATCGAGAACAACATCGCCTATGGCAACCCATGGGCGCGCGAGACCCGTATCGGTCAGGCCGCCGAGTATGCCCAGCTGCACAACTACATTATCGGGCTTCCGGCCGGCTACACCACGGTCGTCGGCGAGCGCGGCGCGTCGCTTTCCGGCGGCCAGCGCCAGCGCCTGACCATCGCGCGCAGTCTGATGCTGCGGCCATCGGTCCTGGTTTTCGACGATTCCACCGCGGCCATCGATGCAGGCACCGAGCAGCGCATCCGCGCAGCGATGAAGCGCTTCGCCAGGGATCGTGTGACGCTGATCATCTCGCACCGGCTGAGCTCGCTGATGCATGCCGACCAGATCCTGTTCGTCGAGGGCGGCCGAATCGTCGAGCGCGGCACGCATGAGGAATTGCTGGCGCTCGGCGGTCGCTATCGCGCGCTCTACGATCTGCAACTGCGGCCGGACGACGATCGGCTCGAGGGAGCCGCATGATGCCGACGCAGGACGAAGACGAGAAGGATGACAAAAGCGGACGGCCGACAAAGGCAGTCGTCGGCTCACACCGCGACGAGGAAGAGGTTTTCGGCAAGGCCTATGACCCTCGCATCATCAGGCGCATCTGGAGTTTCGTCAGACCGTATAGGGGCCGGATCTTCATCTCGGTCGCCGCGGTGCTGGTGTTCACGCTGACGCAGCTGGCGATCCCGCTGGTCATCCGCTACGCCATCGACCACGGCATGGCTCCGGGCAAGCTCGACCGCTCGGTGATGATCTCCGCGATCGCCGCCTTCACCGTGATCATTCTCGTCAACTACGCCGCCAGCCATGTGCAGGAGAGCGTGGTCGGCAAGGTGGCCGAGAACGTGTTGTCCGATCTGCGCCGCGCCATGTTCAGCCACCTGCAGAGGGTGTCACTGAGCTTCATGGACAAGACCGAGGTCGGCCGGCTGATGTCGCGCCTGCAGGGCGACGTCAATTCGATGCAGGAATTCCTCGAGACCTCGGTGATGTCGGTGGGCGACATCGTGCTTTTGTTCGGCATTGTCACCGTCCTGCTCTGGCTCGATTTTCGGCTCGGACTGCTGACGCTGTCGACCATGCCGATGCTGTTCATCGTGCGCCTGTTCT
Organism: Mesorhizobium loti; assembly: GCF_013170705.1. Taxonomy (NCBI): domain Bacteria; kingdom Pseudomonadati; phylum Pseudomonadota; class Alphaproteobacteria; order Hyphomicrobiales; family Phyllobacteriaceae; genus Mesorhizobium; species Mesorhizobium loti. The sequence goes on from NZ_CP033334.1 coordinate 6,041,608, forward strand.
GGCTGCCGCGCGCCAAGGTCGCCTTCATGGCCGCGCACGAGACCAACTCCATCGCCAATGGCGCTCTGGCCGAAGGGATCCACGGCGTGCGCACCGTGCAGAGCCTCGAGCGCCAGCATGTCAACTTCGACCTTTACGACGAGAAGGTGCTGGCCAATCTCAATGCCCATCTGCGGTCGGCGAAATACGCTCAGGTGATGGTGCCGATCGTCGACACGCTGACCGGCATCGCCATGGCGACGGTCATCGTGGTCGGCGGTTCGATGGTGCTGTCGCACAGCCTCGATGTCGGCGTCATGGTGGCATTCCTGTTCTATATCCAGCGCTTCTTCGACCCGATCCGCTCGCTGACCATGCAGTACAGCGTCATGCAGCGCGCCATGGCTTCGGGCCAGCGCATCTCCGAAGTGCTCGACGTTCCGGTGGATGTCAGCGACAAGGAAAACGCGGTGGCGCTGTCGCGCGACATGGACGGCTCGGTCGAGTTCAGGAATGTCACCTTCGGCTACCGGCAGAACCAGCCGGTGCTGAAGAACATCTCCTTCCGCGTCAATCCGGGCGAGACCGTGGCCCTTGTCGGTCCAACCGGGTCCGGCAAGTCGAGCTCGATGGCGCTGGTGCACCGCTTCTACGATGTCTGGTCAGGCGAGGTTCTGGTCGGCGGCCATGATGTGCGTGACCTGACGCAGGATTCGCTCGGCGATCAGGTGGCCATGGTGCTGCAGGAGCCGTTCCTGTTCTCCGGCACGGTGCTGGAGAACATCCGCTACCACAAGACATCAGCCAGCCGCGAAGAGGTGGTGCGCGCCGCACAGGCGGTCGGTGCGCACGACTTCATCGAGCACTTGCCCGATGGCTACGACACCGAGCTCGAACAGCGCGGCGGCAATCTCTCGCTCGGCCAGCGCCAGCTGATCAGTTTTGCGCGCGCGCTGGTGGCCGACGCCAAGATTCTGGTGCTCGACGAGGCCACGGCCAGCATCGATTCCTACACCGAGATGCTGATCCAGAAGGCGCTGATAAAGCTTCTGGAGGGCCGCACCGGACTGGTCATCGCCCATCGGCTGGCCACCATCCGCGGCGCAGACCGCATCATCGTGTTGCAGAATGGCGAGATCGTCGAAAGCGGCAACCACGAGCAGTTGATGCAGAGGAAGGGCCTCTACGCCCGCCTCTACAACATGAACTACGCCTCGTTCGACGACATTTCCGAGGAAGAGATGGGAATGGACGCGGCGGTCGGCAAAGCGACGTGAGCGGTTCGAACCGATCGCCCTGCCCCTCCCCGAGAGATCTATTTGCGGGATCGCCTGACGTGGCCGCTGACCTGCACGCCGTCCTCGGCGCGCAGGTACAGGAAGCCGGGAATGGAGAGCAGCGGGATGGTCGCGGTCAGCAGGAACACCCGGTGGAAACGTTCCGGCGTGAGCACGTGGGTCTCCCCCGCGATCAGGCCCAGCAGCATGGCTGCGATCGAGACGCCAAGCGAAACGCTGAGCTGCTGCAGCACGCCGCCAAGGCTGGTGGCGCGGCTGAGCTTGTCCGCAGGCAGGTCGGCATAGGACAGCGTGTTGGAGGTCATGAACTGGGCCGAGCGGACGATGCCGAACAGGAAGACATAAACGCCGATCATCCAATGCGGCGTATCGGCATTCATCAGGGCGAAACCAGCCACGGTGGCGGAGCCGACAACGGCGCTGCCGATCAGCACTACACTGAAGCCGAAGCGCCGCAGCAGCGGCGACAGCAGCGGCCGCATCAGCAAGGCACCGAAGCTGCCGACGAATGTCAGCGACCCCGAGGTGACCGGGCTCATGCCGAAGCCGACTTGCAACATCAACGGCATGAGGAACGGCACGCCGTTGAGACCGACGCGGCACAGGCCACCGGCAAGCGTGCCGACCCAGAAGTAGCGAAATCGAAACAGCGTCAGGTCGACGGCCGGCGCCACGACGCGGCGCGCATAGCGCCCGAAAGCGAGCAGCAGCAGGACGGAAGCGGCCAGGACCAGCACTGTGGCTGAAACGGGGATGATCGGCCGGCCGATGTTTTCCAGCCCGAATTGCAGCAGCGCCACGCCGCATCCCACCATCAGGAACCCGGCGAAATCGAAGCGCTGCACCGCTTCCTCGTGGAAATCGTCGACGAAGCGCAGCGCCGCCAGGATGCCAAGGCAACCGAAGGGCACGTTGACGTAGAATATCCAGCGCCAAGAGGCGTAGGTGGTCAGCAGGCCGCCGAGCAGTGGCCCGATGACCGGCCCCATGATGGCCGGCAAGGTCATGTAGGTCATGGCGGTGATCAGCCCGCTGCGCGGAAAGCTGCGCAGCAGGATGAGCCGCCCGACCGGCGTCATCATGGCGCCGCCCAACCCCTGCAGCGCGCGCATGGCCAGGAGCATGCCGAAACTGTCGGCCATGCCGCACAGGGCCGAGCCAAGGGTGAAGGTGAACAGCGCCAGCGCGAACACTCTTCGCGCGCCGAACCTGTCGGCGAACCAGCCACTGACGGGAATGAACACGGCGAGCGTCAGAATGTAGGTGGTGATCGCAAGGTTGAGCCGGACCGGCGTCGTGTCGAGGCTGTGCGCGATGGCCGGGATCGCGGTGGTGATGATGGTGGAGTCGAGCTGCTCCATCAGAAAGGCGATGGCGACGATGATCGGGATGATCAGCCTCAGCCGCGGATCGCGCTCGGTGGCAAATTGAGGCTGTTCCAATGCTCCGGCCAATTCCATCATGCAGGCTGCTTATAGGTCGTAGCCAAGTGGCGCATCCTAGTTCAAAGGCAAGATTGCCTCACTTGTGCCAGCCAGCCGGAGCCTGATCGCACGGCCGTCTTATGGTCCGACAAATAGGTTGGGGGTAGTCCTTTCCACCCTGCCGGAAGTCAACAAATCTTGACCGGCGCCGTGAGCGAACTGGGCACCGGCTGGACCGGCGACGTCACCCAAAGACGCTGCGCGGTTCAGCGAGCGCCCGTCCCGATTTCGTGAAGGAACGTGTCCGACGCGCACGGCTTTCCTTCCCATATCTCTGGAACGGAAAGGAGCCATCCCATGAAAAGGCAACTCGTATTCTTCAGCTCCGTCCTGCTGACCCTGGTCACCAGCGCGATCCCATTTGCAACCGTCGCCGATGCCGCCGTCGTCAAGCATCATTATGTCCACCTCACCGCTGCCCATGGCGGCCATTCGAATGGCAGGCATGGAGGTCACGGCGGCTGGGTTGGCGGCGGCTGGACCGGCGACAATTCGGCGACCGGCAATGGCTGGATGGACAACTACTACAACGGTTACGGCAGCTACCATGGCTACGCCGGCGACTTCTGCGGAACCATCGCGTGGACGCTCGACCTGTGCGGTCCCCACGGCCCCTGATCGCTGACCGCCGCCGGCCTGAGCAAGACAGGCGATCCGGATGTTCCGGGACGCCTGTGTCGCGCACTGCGCCGGGCCGCGTTCCCATGCGCAGTGTCGCAAGCAAATGCCATGGTTCCGTCGGGCTCGGGAATGTCGAGGGCCCGGATGCTAGGCGATTTCGGGGCGTCTTGATGCCTCACGGATCGCCTTGTGGACGTCGCGCTGCAAATCCATGAAGGCCGGGGTTTCCATCACCTCTTCCCTGCGCGGCCGTTCGATGTCCACGTTGAAGGTCTGCATGATGCGTCCCGGGCCGATCCCCATGACAACGATGCGGTCCGACAGATAGACCGCCTCCTCAACGTCATGCGTGACGAAGAGCACGGTCAGCCTATGTTCTTCCCAGATCTGGGTCAGCAGTTCCTGCATCTGATGCCGGGTCAAGGCATCGAGCGCGCCGAACGGCTCGTCCATCAACAGCATCTTCGGCCGATAGGACAGCGCGCGCGCAATGGCGACGCGCTGCTTCATGCCGCCCGACAGTTCGGACGGAAAGCGGTCGGCGCTCTGCGACAGCTTGACGAGGTCGAGATGCTCGAGCGCGATCTCACGGCAGGCCGTGCGGTCGTAACCGGCGGCCTTGAGGGCGAACTCGATGTTCTGCCGCGCCGTCAGCCAGGGAAGCAGCGTGTAGGACTGGAAGACGACGCCACGGTCGAGACCAGGCTGCAGGATCGGCACACCATCGATGCTGAGATCGCCGGCGTCGAAGTCCTGCAGGCCGGCGACGATCGACAGCAGCGTGCTCTTGCCGCAGCCCGACGTGCCGACAAGGGAGACGAACTCATTGTCGGCAAGATCGAGGTTGATGTCGCGCAACACCTCCGTGCGCCGCTCGCCCGTGCCGAAGCTCTTGTCGAGACCTGCGATGCGCAATTTGGGAACAGTCATCGGCGGTTCCTCATTGCGAATGGCCTTCCTGCCGGAACAGAACCTTTTCCAGGGCCTTCATGACCTGGTCGGTGATGAGACCGAGCACGCCGAGAAGCAGGATGTAGCCGATGATGGTGTTGGTCTGGAAATAGCGCTGCGACACGGTGATGCGATAGCCCAAGCCGGACGTCGCCGCGACGAGTTCGGCCAGCACCAGCCAGGTCCACGCCCAGCCCAGGCTGATGCGCAGCGTATCCCATATGCCAGGCAAGGCGCTGGGCACGACAATGCGCGTCAGGATCTTGCGGTCCGGCAGCCCGAGCGTGCGGCCAAGGCCGATGAAATCGGCGGGAACCCGTTTCACATTGTCCATGACCATCAGCACCTGCTGGAAGAAGGTGCCGATAAAGATGATCAGGAATTTCTGCGTATCGCCGGTACCGGCCCACAGAATGGAGAGCGGCACGAAAGCGACGACCGGCATGTAGCGGATGAAATCCACCAGCGGCTCGATACCAGCCTCCCAGGAGCGGAAGCTGCCGATCAGCACGCCGATGGGGATCGACAGGGCCGAGGCGATGAGGAAGCCGATGGAGATGCGATACGCCGAGGCCGTGAGATCTATCCAGAGCGTGCCGTCGGTGGCGAGCTTGGCGATCTGGGTCGCGACGCTGCCGGGCGACGGCAGGAAGATGGGCTTTACCCATTCCAGCCCGGTCGCCGCCCACCAGGCAAGGCCAAGCCCGACAAAGACGGCCACCGCGATCATCAGGAAACGCGAGCGGGCGATGGGCACGCCGATCCCGGAGGATCGGCGGCGCCTTGCTTGTTTCGCGACCGGTCCCGCTGCCGGACGGGTCAGGCCGGTTTTCGCGGGGGGCTCTCCGGACATTTGCGTTACCACCGCGATCCGGCCTCTGTCATTCCGCCGCCTTGACGAAGGACGGGTCGATCATCTGCTCAGGCGTCACATCCGCCTGAAGCAGCTTGGCGTTCTTGGCGGCCGCTTCGACATCGGCGAATGTCTTGGTGGTGAAATCGCCGGTCAGCGCGGTCTTGTTTTCGGCGAGCGAGTAATAGCGCACGCCGTCGAATGCGGTGTTCAGGTCCTTGACGTCGGAACCGACTGCCTTGGCGATGATGGCGCGGCCGCCGGGTGTGTCTGAATTATAGTCCTTGAGCGCGGCGTCCCAGCTCTTGATCATGGCCAGCACCTGACCGGGCCGCGACTTGATCACTTCGTCGCGCACCACCAGCACGTCGCTGATCAGGCCGGGATCCTCGCCGGCGGTGAACAGCAGCTTGACGTCCTTGTTCTGTGCCATGGCGACAGTGAGGTACGGCTCGTAAGTAACGGAGACCGGCACGCGGCCGGCGATCAAGGCGCCGCCGGCATCGGCGGCCGGCATTGGAACCGGCTGGATATCGGCGACCGACATACCGTTTTTTGCCAGTGCGTATTTGAGCAGGATGTCGCTCGTCGTGCCTTCCTCGAAGGCAACCTGCTTGCCCTTGAGGTCAGCGATCGAGGTGACGTCCTTGCCTGCGATGATGGCGTCGGCCGTCATGGAGACATCGAGCAGCAGCACGATCTTCACCGGCAGGCCGGCGGCGACCATGCCCATCGCCGTGTGGGTGGCGATGTTGGCCGCGTCGAGCTGGCCGCTGGCCAAGGCGGCATTGATGTCCTTGTCCTCGGCGAAATTGACAATCTGGACGTCCGACAGGCCGTTTGCTTTGAACAGGCCCTTGGCGTCAGCGACGTGCCACTGGCCATAGCCAAGCCAGGGCTCGATGCCGATCTTGAACGATCCGGCCTCGGGCGTCGTGGGAATGGCCGCATCGGCCGCGTAGGCCGCTGGGGCGGCGGCGAGCCCGACGGCGGCGGCCATCATGAGCGCGCGAAATTGTCCTGCTAGGTTACGCATCATCTCTAAGTTCCCCTTGATGATCAGACCGCTTTTATACCCAGGCATCCGGTCTGGTGAGACTGTGGGTTTCTGCTCTCGCGGCAATGAGCCCCGGCGTCTTGCCCACCACTTCGTGGTGAAGTGCAAGGATATTTCAGCGTCAGCGGCAGCGGATGTCAAGGCTAAAATACATACATGCATATACAAGTTGGCGTGACTCCATTTTGCCCTGTGATCAGGCGCGTCCGCCCGTCCCTTCAGGATCGATCCGGTCGAGGAAATCGGTGACCCGATCGACCCCAGCGACGGGCTCGCTGCCGACCATGACCGCGACCGAAAAGGCAATCAGGGAAGAGACCGGCGTGTGGCTGCGCGCGCCGGCCCGCAGGTTCATGACCAGGGTCGGCGACAGGAAAAGCCCTGCGCGCAGAACCGCGCGCCAATCGGCCGGCAGCATGCCGCGCCGATTGAGCTCGAGCAGCAAGGGCCGCCACAGGGCGGTCGCCTTGACCTCCAGCAGGTCGCGGCGGACAGGACTCAGATCCCAGTCCGTGTCGACATGAAAGAGGCTTCCGTCCAGCCGCGCCCGCGCGCGAAAAACCTCCGTCGCGATGGCCGGATCGTAGAGCCAGAACGGGTGGGCGAAGATGTTGTGGAACGTTGCCTTCACCTCCGCCAGCAGCGTGGGGATGTGCGAACCGGCGAAGGCGGGATCGAAGAAGGACAGTTCCGCCCCACTCGCCTTCGCCGTGTACCAGACATTGGCATTGTGGGCATCGCCATGCGCGACCACGCCGCCGGCATCGGCAAGCCGGTCCGGCCGCAGCCGCGCGGCCGCGGCGTCGAAAAGCTCACCGATGCTGCTGGTGTAAGGCCGGCCGTTGACGACGAATTTCAGCCGGGAGAACTGCTCCCAGTCCAGTTCCTGATCTGGGAAGACAAACGGCTTGCCGATATAGAAATCGGCCAGTCGGCCGCCCGGCGACGAGCGTGTATCGGCGTCGATCAGCCGCTCATGAAACAGCCGGTGGATAGGCTCCGCCGCGACCTGCGCGACGGTCACCGGATGCAGCGTCTCGAGATAGACCTCGAGCAGTCTGGCCGAAAGCTCGCGCTCGGCATGAACCGCCTCGCGCCGCTTGCCCGCATCATCCTCGGTATCCAGCGCGAACAGCACGTCCGAAAATCTCGGATCCGTGCGGCGGCGATAGACAAGGATCTGCTCGCCAGGCTGGGCGGACATATGGACGGGCTGATCGACCGGCAGGCCTGCACGCGACAGGATCTCGGCCCGGTAGTATTCGCCGGTCATGCCCTCCTCGCGTTCTTCCTGATGGAACTTGAAGAAGTAGGCCTGACCGTCGCTGTCAAAAAAGCCGTTCAACGAATTGAGGCTGTATTTGTCGAAATTGATGCGGACATTGCTGGGGCTCAGCCCGAACAGATCGGCCAGCAATGTCATCAGCGCGCGCTGCGCCTCGGCGACATCGTGCTGTGCGAGAGCGCGGATCCGCGCCGTGCGGCTCTGCATCATCGGTCGTCCCTTCCAGCGATTCCGACCGCAAGGCAGGAAACGGCTCTTATCAGTGCATGTACATACATCTGCGTCGAAAGCTTCGTGATCCGCATCCGCTTTCGAAGTCAGTGGGTCCTGGAGGGTGAATACCGGCTGCCGAGCGAATAGCGGCTGCCGGCATAAGTCAGCTTGCTGATCGTCGCCACGACGGCGCCCGTCCATGTGCGGCGATGCAGGAACAGGCAGCAGCTGCCGACATCGATGTTCAGATGCCGCGCGGTCTCGGCATCGGCGGGAATCGCCGAGATGATATGCTCGACCTCGGTCACCGGAGTCTTCTGCATGAGGTAGTCGTAGGTCGCGGTCTTTGAAAAATCCTGCTTGTCGTAGTCGGGGATCAGGCTCGGATTGACGAAGCGCTCTTCCAGTTGCACCGGCAAATCGTTCTCGAAATTGACGACGACGGAGTGATAGATCGAAACCCGCTTTGGAAACTCGAAGGACAGAGCGAGCTCCTTGGTCGGCATGATGGTTTCGAGCACCAGGACTTCGGAGCGATGCCTGTTGCCGCGCTCGACGATTTCGGCCGCGATGTTGTTGATCTCGATCAGCGTCGATTGCGGCCGGGGCGGCGCGATGAAGGTGCCCACACCTTGCAGCCGGATCAGGAACCCCGCCGCGGTCAGTTCCCGCAAGGCGCGGTGGACCGTCATGCGCGAGACACCAAGCGAAACCACCAGCTCGTTCTCGGACGGCAGCTTGCGATCCTTGCCCCACCGGCCCGTTCCGATGTTGGCCAGGATGTAGTCCTTCACCTTCTCGTAAAGAGGGCTCGCCGTATCGGGCAAATCGATCATTTCAAAGTCCTTTCCGGCAATTTATCGGAAATCACGCCGGCTCAACAGGTTGCCGCATGCGGATGATTGTTTTCAAGCCATCGCTCTCCCCCGCCAACAGCCGCTCATAGGCGGCCGGAATGTCGTCGAGACCGATCTCGCGATCGATCAGGGCGAGCAACGGTTCGCTGAGTTCACGGAGCATCCCAACGGCGTCGGGCAGCTCGTCGGCGAAGGCATGGCATCCCAACAATGCGATCTCGCGTTCGACCAGGAGATTTGGGTCGATGTCGAGACGACCATGGAAAATGCCGACCATCGCCACCGCGCTGCCGGAATCGAGAACGCCGAGCAACTGAGTGAATGCGGCGATGCTGCCGGTCGCCTCGACGGCCGCCAGCAGCGGCGCATTGGCCGTCGCGGCGGCAATCGCCTCACGGTTGAGGTCGACGCTTGTTGCTCCGGTCACCTTCGCCACGCGGGCACGGCGCGCCTGGTTGCGGTCGGCGACAAGCACCGTGCCGGCAAAGCTCCGGGACAGCAGCAGCGCGGCAAGACCGCCGATCGGCCCGCAGCCAACGACCAGCACCGAGCCTGCCGTCTTCGGCAGGCGCCGCACCGCGTGAAGCGCCACCGCAAGCGGCTCGGCCATTGCTGCGACCCGCTCGTCAAGCGCGGCATCGACAACATGCAGCAGGCGTGCGGGCAGCACGGCTTGCTCGGCAAAGCCGCCGTCGCAGACTTCGCCGATGAAGCCCAGCGAAGCACAGAGATGGCGCCTGCCGGCACGGCACTGCGCGCAGTCTCCGCACCAGAACCGGGAATCGGCAACCACCCTGTCGCCGACGGCGACGGTGTCGACGCCCTCGCCCACGGCAATCACCGTGCCGGTCAGCTCATGGCCGGCCGTCGAAGGCGAGCGGCTTATCCATTGGCCGGTGCGGAAATTGTGCAGGTCCGACCCGCAGATGCCGGCGGCATCGATGCTGAGCTTTACCCAGCCCGCATCCGGAATACCCGGTGCGGCGATATCCTCCACGCGCAGATCGCCGGGTCCATAAAGCCGTGCCGCCTTCATCGCGATCGTCTCCGTTCAGCCGGCGAGATAGCGGTCGCGGATCTCCGAGACCGCGTTTTCATGCGAACTGAAGCCCTCGTAGCGGGCGAGCCTGCGGGCATGTTTCGCCAGTTCCGGGTAGGCGGCCGAGGTGACATAGCCGACCGACGAGCGCTTGACGAAATCCGTCACCGAAAGCGGTCCATAGGTTCGCGCCCAGCGGCTGGTCGGCAGCACCGCGTTCGGCCCAAGGACGAAGTTGGCAAGCGTCACCGGCGTGTGCGGACCCATGAGGATTTCGGCGGCCTCGGTGATGTGTCCGAGATGCGCGAACGGCTCCTTCGACAGGATTTCCAGGTGTTCGGGCGCATAGTCGTTGATGAAGCGATAGCTGTCTTCCAGCGATGCGGTCAGCACGATGCCGCCGCGCTTTCCCGTCAGCACCGCGCGTGAGAATTCCACGCGCTGCTCCGTCATCCGCGACCAGTGTTCCGGGAGTGCGGCAAGTGCCGCCTCGGCAACCTTGCGGCTGTGCGTCACCAGATAGGCCGAGGAATCCGGCCCGTGCTCGGCTTCGATCAAGAGGTCAAGCGCGGCCAGGCCGCCGTCGATACTGTCATCGGCAAAGATGATGGCTTCCGACGGACCAGCCGGAAGACCGGTGTCGATGATCGACGACAGCACGCTTTTCGCCGCCACTACCCACGGGCTGCCGGGACCGACGATCTTGAGCGCGGGCTTCACCGTCTCGGTGCCGTAGGCGACGGCGGCGACAGCCTGGGCGCCGCCGCATTTGTAAACGGTGTGAACGCCGGCGAGGCGAGCGGCGACAAGGGTCGCCGCATCCACCGAACCGTCCGATGTCGGCGGCGTCACGATGGCGATCTGCGGCACGCCGGCAATGACCGCCGGGACCGACGTCATCATCGTCACCGACGGAAAGGCACCCTTGCCGCGTGGCACGTAGAGCGCGACCGAGGCGATCGGCGTGTATCGGTCGCCGGCATAGGCGCCCGGCCGGACTTCCTTGAGCCACATCGTCTCCGGCTTCTGCTCCTCATGGAAATGCCTGATGTTGTCGATGCCGAAGCCGATGCTTTCCACGACGTCCTTTTCGACCTTGTCGAAGGCCGCGTCGAACTCGGCTTCCGACACCTTCAGTCCGCCCTCCGTGACATTGGCCTTGTCGAGTTCCCTGGCGAAGCGGATCAGCGCGGCGTCACCCTCGTCCTTGACGGCCTGGATGATCGGGCGGACCTTTTCGACGAAGGCCGACAGATCGGCCTCGGCGCGTTTCAGCAGGCCGGCCCGCTGGCTGGCATCGAGCGATGACAGATCGTGGAAGCTGATGTCGGACATGGGTATTCCTCTTTGTTGAAGCGCAACGTGCCGGCAGGTTACGTTGCGGGAGACGTTGATTTCGAACCAGCGGCGAGCCGCCTCAGATCGATGCCAGGAAACCGCCATCCACCGGAATGGACTGGCCGGTTATGTAGGCCGCGGCGTCCGAGGCAAGGAACACGGCAACGCCGTGCAGATCGCCGAGATCACCGAAGCGATGCTGCGGGATCTTGGCCAGCATGGACTGCTGCCATGCCTCGTTGTTGTAGAACACATCGGTCATGGCCGTCCGGAAATAGCCCGGGGCGATGGCGTTGACCCGGATGCCGAGATCGGCCCACTCCGCGGCAAGCGCTCGCGTCATGCCGAGCAGGCCTGACTTCGACGAGCCATAGGGCACCGCGGTGGGAATGCCGACTTCCGAGGTCAGCGAGCAGAGATTGATGATGGCGCCGCCACGCCCGGCGTCGCGCATCTGTCGCGCCGCGGCCTGCGCGCAGAAGAACGCCCCCTTGAGATTGGTGTCGACGATCCGGTCCCAGAGCGCCTCGTCGACGTCGAGCGAGGGCCGGACCTCTTCCATCCCCGCATTGTTGACGAGGATGTCGAGACCGCCAAGCAGGCCGGCAGCCTCGGCGATGGCCGCATGGCAGCGGCCGACATCGGTGACGTCGAGGGCGACGGCATGCGCCACCCCGCCGGCCGCGCGGATCGCCGCTGTCGTTTCCCCGAGGGAGGCCAGGCTGCGCGCGGTGACCGCGACGTCGGCGCCGGCAGCGCTCAATGCCTCGGCGATGCCGCGGCCAATACCTCGGCTGGCGCCGGTGACCAACGCCTTCCTGCCGGCGAGATCGAACAGAGAAGCATTGCGCATGTGATCCTCCTTGCCGGTGTCGGCTTGCGCTTCCATAGCGAGACTATCAGATCAAGTTACATATACAAGCATATACAAACCATTTCGGCTACGCTACTCCTGGCAAAATTCGCTGCACCAGCCGCCGCCGACGACCAGGCGCGCGCGGGGCGATGCAGCGAAACCAATGTTTGAGAACCCGATCGACGGACAGGTGTCTGTCGACCGACCACAGAGGAGCCCGCTCGTGTCGAAAGCTTCAGACATGGTCCGAACCGAAGTCACACGCCTGTCGCCTTACAATTCCGGACTGACCATCGGCGAGGTCATGCAGCGATATGCTCCGGCCAGGATCGCCAAGCTGGGCTCGAACGAAAACCCGCTTGGCCCGAGCCCGACGCTCGCCACGATGATGCAGGCCGGCCCCGAGATGTTCCGGCTCTATCCGGATCCGGCCGGGCGCAAGCTGCGCCAGGCCATCGCAGCCAAATATGAATTCGGCGAGGACCAGATCATCCTCGGCAATGGCTCGGAGGACCTTCTCTCCGTCATCAGCCGTGCCGTGCTGCGGCCCGGCGACGCCGTCGTCACGCTCTATCCGTCGTTCCCGCTGCACGAGGACTATGCGACGCTGATGGGCGCGACCATCCACCGTGTGGCCGTCAACGACGATCTCACGATCAATGTCGACGCCCTGATCGAGGCGGTGCGCGAAAGGCCGCGCTTGCTGATGTTCTCGAACCCTATGAACCCCGTCGGCAGTTGGCTCTCCGGCAGCGATCTGTCGAAGGTGCTGGATGCTGTCGGTGACGAGACGCTTGTTGTCATCGACGAAGCCTATGCCGAATATGCGCTAGGCGAGGACTACGCCTCGTCAATGCCTTACCTCTGCAAACGCGATCCGCCCTGGATCGTGCTGCGGACATTTTCAAAGGCGTTCGGCCTGGCCGGATTGCGGATCGGCTTCGGCATCGTCGGCGATCCGGAATTGCGTGCGCTGCTCGACAGGGTGCGCACACCGTTCAACGCCAATGGCGTTGCGCAAGCGGCCGCGCTGGCAGCGCTCGCGGATGAGGGACACCTCACCAAGGTCGTCGCGCTGGCCAGGACGGAGAGAGCCCGTCTCGAAGATTTCCTGGTGAGCAAGGGCCTCGAAGTCGCCCGTTCCCGAGGCAATTTCCTGTTCTTCGACTGCGGGCAAGATGCCTCCGCCTTCGCCGAGGGCCTGCTTCGCGAAGGTGTCATCGTCAAGCCGTGGAAGCAGGAAGGTTTTGACAGCTACGTGCGTGTCAGCATCGGCTCGCCAGCGGAGAATGACCACTTCATGGCGGCGCTGTCGCAGCTGTTGTGATTTCCCGAAAGCCATGCTGAATTGCCTGGCGCACACCGGGCACGATGGCCGACGGTCTGCCGTTGCCATATGGAGTTTTTCGCAGGTGGCGCATCCCCTTTCGCCCGACGGCTTCATCCAGCCTCCCGGGCCTGTTTTCCTCCCCGGTCACCCTGACGATGCCGAGCATGCTTGAGAGCAACCCACCGAAGAGCCTCTACCGCGAAACGGCCGGCGGCACCGGCGACTACCCTGCCCTCGCCGGCGCGCAGCGGGCGAGGGTCGCGATTGTCGGCGGAGGTTTCACCGGCCTTTCGACTGCCCTGCATCTGGCGGAAGCCGGCGACGACGTTGCCGTGATCGAGGCCCGACAGCCGGGCTGGGGCGCGTCGGGCAGGAATGGCGGCCAGGTCAATCCCGGCCTCAAATACGATCCCGACACGATCGAGGCGATGTTCGGCCCTGAGCTTGGGCCTCGGATGGTCGATTTCTCCTATGGCGCGCCGGACTTCACCTTCGATCTTATCAGGCGCCTGTCGATCGCCTGCGAGGCGCGACAGAACGGCACCATACGCGCGGCCATCCGGCCGAAGCCGGAAGCCGCCGCACAGACCACGGCCGCGCAATGCATACGACGGGGAATGCCGGTCGAAATGCTGGACGCACAGGCGATGGCGGCGCGCACCGGAACCGACAGATACATAGCCGGCATGTTCGACGCCCGCGGCGGCGACCTCCATCCCCTGAAATACAGCCTTGGCCTGGCAGCCGCCGCGCGGGACGCCGGCGCGCGGATATTCGGCGGCAGCGAAGTCCTCTCGCTGAAGAGGGAGGCCGGGCGATGGGTCCTCAAAACCGCGAACGGCTCAGTCAGCGCCGAGAAGGTGCTTGTCGCGACCAATGGCTATACCGGAAGCCTGTGGCCGGACCTGCGGCAGTCCCTGGTTCCGGTGTTCAGCGCGATCGCGGCGACCGAACCGCTTTCACCGGCGGTCGCGACCCGGATTCTTCCCGACAGGCCTGTCGTCTACGAGGCCGGCAACATCACCGTGTACTACCGCATCGACGCCCAGAACCGTCTTCTCATGGGCGGCCGGGGACCGATGAGGCCCATCGGAGATGCTTCCGCCATCCGCTACCTCACCGACTATGCACTGCGACTTTGGCCAGCGCTTGCAGGGGTTCGCTGGACACATGGCTGGAACGGCCGGGTCGCGATCACCAATGACCATCTTCTGCACATTCACGAGCCGGAAGACGGCGTCCTGATCTGCCTTGGCTACAATGGCCGTGGCGTCGCCATGGCATCGGCAATGGGCGCTGCCCTGGCGCAGCGCCTGCGAGGCAAAGAGACGCCGCCGTTTCCCATGCCGATATCGCCGCTCCAGCCAATCCGGTTTCACCGGTTCTGGCCGCTCGGGGTGAAGGCCGCGATCCTTTCCGGGCGGCTGAAGGATCGGTTCGGCATCTGACGCGGAGCCCGCATGGCCTGGCGGCTTACGGGTCGCGAGAAAAACTATGCTTTCAGGTCAGACAATCTCTGGGCATGCCATCTCAGATGGTCGTCCATGAATGTCGAAATGAAGAAATACGAATGGTCATAGCCATCCTGCATGCGCAGGGTCAGCGCAATGCCGGCCTTGGCGCAGGCAGCCTCCAGAAGCCAGGGCTTCAGCCCGTCATTGAGAAATCCGTCAGATGTCCCCTGGTCGACGAAAAACTCCGGGAAACGGTGGCCATCCTCGATGAGCAAGGTGGTGTCGTAAGGCCGCCATGATGTCTCGTCCGCGCCGAGATACTTTTCGAAAGCCGGCCGCGACCAGCCGGCGGTGCTCGGCTGCACGATCGGCGCGAAGGCCGAGCAGCTTTTGAAACGTCCGGGATTCTTGAGCGCGATCGTCAGCGCGCCATGCCCGCCCATCGAGTGGCCGAAGATCGCCTGGCGCGTCATGTCAGCCGGAAATTCCCGCGCGATCAACGCCGGCAATTCCTCGGTGACATAGGAATACATGCGGTAGTTCCTGGCGTAGGGCTCTTGCGTCGCATCGAGGTAGAAGCCGGCACCGCCGCCGAACTGCCAATTGTCCTTCTCGTCGGGGATGCCGGCGCCGCGAGGGCTGGTGTCGGGACAGACGACGATCAGGCCAAGCTCGGCGGCCATCCGCCTGTACTCACCCTTGTCCATGACGTTGGCGTGGGTGCAGGTGAGGCCGGAGAGGTACCACACGACAGGACAAGGTTTTTCGCGAGCCTGCGGCGGCACGAAGACGGCGAAAATCATGTCGCAGGAGCAGACATCCGAAGCGTGGGAATAGACGCCCTGCACGCCGCCATGCGACTTGGCCGAGGAGATGGTCTTCATCCGGTCCGACATGTGTTTCTTCTCCGCCAAACGTCCTTCACGGCCGCCTGTCTACGGCATGGGCCGGGATCGCGGCAACCCTGATGGATTGGACCATGGTTCCCAGGCGAGGCGGCTGCCGAAAATCATCCCCATAAGGGCCAAACCATTGAGGGTCACCCAGTGCAGGTCCGGGTCGTCCGACGTGATGCGCGTAACAACGCTGACGATGGATGGAGCGGGCACATCGGCCGACACTTATGCGCCGGATGGCATTGACGGCGATATCCCCACCGTGCTGTGGCCCGTGCACAACGGCCTGCTGCGCTACGGATGACAAGCGCATCGCAAAACAAGGGCCAGAATTTCGCAGCCATTGCGCGGTAAGTTTTTGCTTGTGAACAAGCTGGCGGATTGTAGCCTGCGCACGAGCCGGTCCAACAAAGGTGGTGCGCGAGATGGTCGACATCCAAATCCCGATGGATGCAGCGTGCCGCTGAAAGCAGTAGCTCATATCGAGGCCATGTCCGCCTTCGCGCTTGCGAATTTCGGCGGCTATGACGGGCCAACCCTTGCTCAGAATGAAAGCGCTTTTCCGCCCAGCCCCATGGCCATTGCCGCTGGCCAGGACGCGATTGCCCGCAGCCATCTCTATCCCGATCCGGACTGGACGGCACTGCGCGGGGCGATCGCGCAAGCCTATGGTGTCGAGCGCGACATGATCCTGTGCGGCGCCGGTTCAATGGACCTGATCAATTGCACCATCGCGGCGTTTGCGGGCCCAGGCGCGGAGGTGCTGGGCACCTCCTATGCCTATAATTTCGCCGCATCCGCCGCCGCGCGTGTCGGTGCGGCCTACGTCAAGGCAGCAGAGTACGATTTCATCGTTTCGATCGACAGCATCCTGGCTGCCGTCACGCCCGCAACGCGTATCGTTTTCGTCTGCAATCCGGGCAATCCGACCGGCACCCGTATCCGCAACAGCGAACTGCTGCGGCTACGCGCGGCGTTGCGGCCGGACGTGCTCCTGATGATCGATCAGGCCTATGGCGAATTCGACGACCAAGACCCCGGGCAGATCCTTGCGCTTGTCGCGCGCGGCGATACCGTCGTGCTGCGCACCCTCTCGAAGGCTTATGGTCTGGCCGGGGCACGCGTCGGCTGGGGCCTGTTTGCGCCTTCGGTCGCGGCGCAAGTGCGCAAGATACAGAATTCGAACCAGGTCACGACGCCCAGCCTCGCCATGGCCGTCGCGGCTTTGGAGGATCAGGCCTACATGCGCGAAACGGTGGCCCGCACGGCCGGAATTCGCGACCGGTTTGCGCAGGATCTGAGGTCTGCCGGATACCATGTTCCCGAAAGCCGGGCGAATTTCGTGCTGATCCGCTTCGCCGGCGCAGCTGCCGCGGAGGCCGTCGAGAAAACCTTGCGCGGCGCCGGTATCATCGTGCGGAGCCTGGGCGGCTACGGCCTCACCGACTGTTTGCGAGCGACGGTCGGCCCGCAAGAGATGATGGATCGGGCGCTGCGCATACTGATCGACATGCGCGGCGACTAGATCCGGCGACCGCATGTTCTGCGACCTGCATCCTGGGAGATTTGAGAAATGCCGTACCTGCCCGTCCGAGACTTCATCGGCTATGGCGAAAAGCCGCCTGCCGCGCAGTGGCCTGGCGGGGCCAAGCTGGCCCTCAACATCGTCGTCAATTATGAGGAAGGCGCCGAATACAGCATCGGCGAGGGCGACGGCGTCTCCGAGGCGATCCTGTCGGACCTCGCGGTGTCCCCGGCGGCGCCGGGTCTGCGCAACCGCAACATGGAATCGCTCTACGAATACGGCTCACGCGTCGGCGTGTGGCGGCTGGCCTCGCTTTTCCGGGAAAAGAACATTATCCCGACCTTCTACGTCGTCGGGCGAGCGCTCGAGCTCAATCCAGCGGCCGGCAAGGCGATCGCGGCACTCGGCAGCGACATCGTCTGCCATGGCTGGCGCTGGATCGACTACGCCCCGCTGAGCGAGGAAGAGGAGCGCAATCACATCGCGATGACGGTGGACACCGTCCAGCGGATCACCGGCATTCGCCCGCTCGGCTGGTACACCGGCCGGCCCAGTCTCAACACCCGGCGGCTGGTGGCGGAGCATGGCGGCTTCCTGTTCGACTGCGATGACTACAATGACGACCTGCCCTATTTTGTCGACGTCGACGCCAAGCGGCATCTGGTCGTCCCGCACAGCTTCGACAACAATGACAGCCGGTTCTCGCGCGGCTCCGGCCTGGAGACCGGCAGCCAGTTCTTCGAGTATGTCAGCGATGGCGTGGACTGGCTGCTGGCCGAAGGCGAAAAGACGCCGCGCATGATGACGGTTTCGCTGCACTGCCGGCTGGCGGCCCGGCCGGGCCGCATGATCGGGCTCGCCCGCTTCCTCGACAAGATCAAGGCCAATCCCGACATATGGATCTGCCGCCGCTCCGACCTTGCCCAACATTGGCTGGATCGGTTCGGCTGAGAAAGCATTCGGCGGCATTGTTTTGACGCAATTCCGGACGGAAGACCGCTTCGCACTTTTCCTGCAATTGCTCTGGCAGCCGGCCACCACCCTACTTATTGGGAACCTCATAGACCTTGCCATGCCAGGGTGCTGCATCGATCTGGTCTAGCGCCATCACGTAGAGTTCTTTCTCGTCGGGTCCGAAGGCGAAGTTCGGCATGGATGGCGACGGAACCGAAAGCGTGCGCAACAGCTTCGCGTCCTTGTCGACGACGATGATCTTGCCTGGCGCGTCGAGCGAGCGTGGGCTCTGGCCGATATACATCTCGCCAGCCTTGTCCATCTTGATGCCGTCAGGCCAGATATGCGGCTGGCTCGGGAACAGATCATCGAGGCGCAGGAAGACGCGACGGTTGCTCAGGCCGTGGTCGGCCTGGACGTCGAACTCTATGATCCTGTTATCCTCGGTCTCGACCAGATAGAGGATTTTTCCATCGTTCGACATGACCAGGCCATTGGCATTGTGCAGGTCGCCGGCAACCTTCTTCACGCTGCCATCCTTGCCGATGTAGTAGGCAGAGGCGTCGATCAGCGGTCCGCCCTTGCCGGACCCGGTGAAGTAGATGCCGCCATCCTTGTCTGGCGCGAAGTCATTCGGTCCGCTGAACGGCCTGCCGTCCGTATCCTTGTCATAGGCCGGCAGCGTCTTGCCGTCGGCGGAGATGCGGCCGATCGAGTTGCTGTCGTAGCAGGTGACAAGAAACTCGCCAGAGGTCGTCGGCAACACCGCTGAAGGGCCACAACCGTCCATCTTCCAGAAGATCTCGTTCTTCTTGCCGTCCCAAACGGTCACCGTGCCGCGGCCGTATTCGACGTAGAAGAGCTTGTCCTGATACCAGATCGGACCTTCGGCGAACCACGCGTCTTCATTGATGACCTTGACGTCTCCCGCATGCGCGGAGGATGTGAGGGCCAGGGCAAGCATGGTGCCCAGCAGATGCCATTTGATCATGCGATTCCCCTTTGTTTTCAGATGGTCGAAATCTTCCTCGTTCAGCTTTGCCGGCGTTTCCGGCCGGTCACGGTTTGCGTCGGTTCGTCGAATGGATGGATGGCCGGGCTCTATGAGCGCAAACGCTTGCCTTCGGGGTCGAAGGGCGGATGCGGCAGCAGGATCGCCTCATGCGGCCTTCCGAGTATGGCGACCGAGACCTTGTCTCCGGCCTTGGCCGAGCCGGCCTTGACATAGCCGAGCGCCAGGGACTTCTCGACGAAATAGCCATAGGCGCCCGAAGACACCTGTCCGATCGGCGTGCCATCGGTGAGGAAGATCGGTTCGCCGCCGGTTGCGTCGGCATCCCTGGCATCGATCGACAGCATGATGAGTTCATCGCGCGCCGGCTTGCCGGCGATGGCGGCATAGGCATCGCGGTTGAGGAACGCGCCCTTGTCCATTTTGACAAGGCCATCGAACTTGACCTCCTGCGGCCAATATTCGGGCGAATATTCGCGACTCCAGCTGCCATAGCCCTTTTCAACGCGCAGCGACATCAGCGCACGCGATCCGACCGGTCCGGCGCCGACTTCATTGCCGGCCTTGAGCAGCGCGTCGTAGAGTTCGACCTGGTCGGCGGACTTGCAATGCAGTTCCCAGCCAAGGTCACCGGTGAAGGACACCCTGAGCGCCACCACATCGATGCCGGCGACGGTGATCCGGCGTGACTGCATGAAGGGGAATGCCTCGTTCGACAGATCCTCATTGGTCAGGCGCTGCAGCAGGTCGCGCGAACTCGGTCCCGCCACGTTGAAGCCGCAGAGCTCCTCGGTGCGCGAGCGGAAAGTCGTGCCCTCGGGCAAGGGGACGGCCTTGAAGAACCTTTGGTGGAAGCGTTCGGCCATGCCGGAGCCAATGACCATGAATTCGTCGGCGGCGAGCCTGGTCACGGTGAAGTCGCCGGCGATGCCACCGCGCTTGCCGATCAGCGGCGTGAGGCAGGAGCGGCCAACTTTTGCCGGCATGCGGTTGGCGAACAGCGCATTGAGCCAGGCCTCGGCACCGATGCCCTTGACCTCGTATTTGGCGAAATTGGAGATGTCGATGATGCCGGCGCGTTCGCGCAGCATGCGCGCCTCGCGGCCCACCGGTTCCCACCAGTTCTGGCGCGTGAAGCCGATCGTCTCCTCGTGCGGCTCGCCCTCGGCGGCGAACCACAGCGGGTGCTCCCAGCCAAAATTGAGGCCGAAGACGGCGTTCATTCCCTTTTGCATGTCGTAGACGGGCCTGGTCCGCACCGGTCGCCCGGCGGCGCGTTCCTCGTTGGGGAAATGGATCTTGAAGCGATGGCTGTACTGATCCTGGACGCGGGCCTTGGTGAAGGCCTTGCCGGCCCAGTGGCCGAAGCGCGCCATGTCCCAGGCGAACATGTCGAGCGAGGGCTCACCCTCGATCATCCACTCGGCTGCCAGCTTGCCCATGCCACCCGACTGCGAGAAGCCGGGAATGATGCCGTTGCAGCAGAAATAGTTGCTGAGTTCGGGCACCGGCCCGAACAGCACCGCGCTGTCCGGCGACCAGATCATCGGCCCGTTGATCACCTTCTTGACCCCGGCTGTGCCGACGGCCGGGACACGCGCGATCGCGCGCAGCATGTTCTCTTCGATACGGTCCAGATCGTCGGGAAACAGTTCGTGGCCGAAGTCCAGCGGCGTGCCGTCCTCGGCCCAGAACTTCATCTTGCGCTCATAGGCGCCGATGAGCAGACCAAGGCCTTCCTGGCGCAGATAGTACTCGCCGTCGCGATCGGCGACCGAAGGCAGGCGGCGGCCCATGGCGGCGATTTCCGGGATGGCCTCGGTGACGAAATACTGGTGCTCGGTCGGGATCAGCGGCAGCTGCAGGCCAGCCATGGCGGCGACCTCCCTGCCCCACAGGCCGGCGGCATTGATCACCCACTGCGTGCGGATGTCGCCCTTTGGCGTGCGCACGATCCAGCTGCCGTCTGCTTGCGCCTCGGTCGCGGTCACCGGCGTGAAGCGATGGATCTCGGCGCCGCGCTGGCGCGCGCCGGCGGCGTAGGCCGCGGTGACGCCGGACGGATCGACATTGCCGCCTTCCGGCTCGTACATGATGCAGCGTATGCCGTCGAAGTCGACCAGCGGATGCAGCCGCTCCGCCTCGTCACGCGCGACTTCGTAGAAATTCATCTTGTAGCGCCGCGCCTTGGCTTCCTGGAGCCTCAGCTGATGCTCGCGCGCCTCGGTCTGGGCGAGATAGAGCGAGCCCGGCTGGAAGATGCCGCACCCCTGGCCCGTCTCGGCCTCCAGCTCCTTGTAGAGCGCCATGGTGTAGTGCTGGAGGCGGCTGATGTTGGTGGAATCATGCAGGCCGTGGATGTTGGCCGCCGCGTGCCAGGTGGAACCGGAGGTCAGTTCGCTGCGCTCGAGGAGGACGACATCCGTCCAACCGAACTTGGCAAGGTGATAGAGGATCGAGCAGCCGATCAGACCGCCGCCGATAACGACGGCTTGTGCATGAGTACGCATGTTTCTTCCCTTTGTACGGCGACTGGCGTTTGACTTAGCTGACTGGTCGATCGCAGTCGCCCGGCGAGTTCGGGGGCGCAACATGCGCCCCCGAGATATTTGCTGTGGCTGAACGGCCTATGCCTTGTCGAGCCAGACCTTATCCAGCTGCAGCTCGAATGTCTGATGCATGCCAAGGTTCTTCACATAGGTGGCGTGGTGCCGGTAGAGCGAACGCCAGAACGCCTGGATGAGGATGCCGGAGTCCTGCAGAATGGATTCGACGTCCTTCATCAGTTCCTTGCGCTTGTCGACGTCCGCCACGGCAAGCGCCGCGCTGAGCTTCTTGTCGAATTCCGGATTGGCGTAGCCCGACTCGTTCCAGGCCTCACCGCTGCGATAGGCGATCGCCAGCACCTGGACGCCGAGCGGCCGCATGCCCCAATCGGTGGTCGACCACGGATATTTCGTCCAGTCGTTCCAGAACGACGAGCCCGGAATGATGGTGCGCTTGACCTTGAAGCCGGCCTCGCGCATCTGCGCGGCGACGACGTCGGCCGGGTCCTTCACAAAGTCCGCATCGTAGGAGATCAGCTCGAACTCGTGATCCGTCTGGCCGGCCTCGGCCATCAGTGCCTTGGCTTTGGCGAGATCGCGCGGAACTTTCGGCAGCGCGTAATATTCCGGATGGATCGGACAGACATGGTGGTTCTCAGCGACCTGCCCGAGGCCGCTGTAGCCGAGCTTCAGCACCGTCTCATTGTCGACCGCGAGCTGGATGGCGTTGCGCACGCGTTTGTCGTCATACGGCTTGTTGGTCACATTGGTGCGCAGCACGATGGTGCCGGCGGTGACCACCTGCTCCTTGACCAGCCCCATGCTGTCATAGAGGTCGACCGTGCCGCCCACCGTCTGGTAGTTGCAATCTATCTCACCGGCCTCGAAGGCGCTGCCGATGGCGGGGTTGGAGGCGTCCGATCCGTAGTCGGTCCAATCGACGCCATCGAGATAGGGCTCGCCGCCGAACCAGGTGAAGTCCTTGCGCCGCCGCACCGAGGCCGACTCGCCGACCTTGTACGAGATCAGCTCATAGGGACCGGTGCCGGGCGTCTTGAGCATGTCGGCGCCGTTCTTGTCGAAGTCGCGATGGACGATGACCGCCGGATAATCGGAAAAGCCCGGAATGATGGTGACGTCGGACTGATTGCATTTCAGCTTCACCGTGTGGTCGTCGACCTTGGTGATGGCGCCGGCCGCGGCTTTCTTGGTTGCGGGATCGATCAGGGAGCTCATGCGCCCGGCCATCGAATTGCCCTCGGCCGCCTTGTCGCACCAGCGTTCGATGTTGTGCACGATGTCGTCGGCGTTGAAGTCGTCGCCGTTCGACCACTTCACACCCTTGCGCAGATGCAGCGTGTATTGCGTGGCGTCGTCACTCACTTCCCAGCTCTCGACCAGATGTCCCTCGAAGGTGAAGTCGGTGGTGTAGCGGATCATGTAATCGTTGCACTGGCGCATGACGTTGGCGATCTCGGACCAGTCCCAGGAGCGCGGATCCTTCATGTCCTTGATGATCATCTGCATCTTCAGGATGCCGCCCTTCTTGCCAGGCACGATCGTCGCGGCCTTGGCCGGGGCGATGCCCGCCATCGAATAGGCGAACGCCGTGGAAGCGCCCATCGCGCTTGCCATGGCCAGGAATTCGCGGCGATCCATCCGGCCGCTTTTGACTTCGGCTGCGTAGCTTTCGATGACCGCCGGGACGCGGTCACCGTTGCTCTTGAACATTGTCATCGTTGTTCTCCGGTTCAGGGCTTTCCGCCCGTTA
The DNA here is from genome assembly GCF_013170705.1 of Mesorhizobium loti. NCBI lineage: Bacteria > Pseudomonadati > Pseudomonadota > Alphaproteobacteria > Hyphomicrobiales > Phyllobacteriaceae > Mesorhizobium > Mesorhizobium loti. The sequence continues at coordinate 6,064,927 of NZ_CP033334.1, forward strand.
CATTCCCCTTGCGACATCCATGTTAGGGGCGATGCAAAAATCCCGGAAGGGCTCGAGCCGTGAAGAACCGCCAAAACCCGGCCCTAAAGGCCTAAAAAAACGATGCCATTGGCGTGTCAAATTTTTGAGCGCAGGCCTGCCGCCCGCTCGCGGACGGCTGTCAGGCGCCGTCTTCGCGCGCTCGCGACAGGATCCATTCGCGCACGATGCGAGCGATGTTTCCTTTCGAGAGTTGGCTCTCGGTGAGGTAGTAATTCCAGGGGCTTGGCGGCCGGACCGGAAAGGGTTCGACGAGCAGTCCGCGACGCAGATAGGCATGGGCAAGCGACCGTTGGGTGGCGACCAGTCCGGCGCCCATGGCGGCGAGTTCGAGCGCGATGTTGGAGGCGTTCGTCGACAGCCCCTTGTCGTGGTCGTCCATGTCGACGCCAAGCGCGGTGGCAACAACCTGCCAGTATTCCTGGCGGCCATGCACGAAGATCCAGTCCACCTTGAGGATATCTGCGGGCGCCTTCACGGCATGCTCGCCTTCGAGCAGCGAAGGCGCGCAGAGCAAGAGCAGTTCGTCGTTCCAGAGCGGGATGCCGGCAGGCGGGCGGTCGTCGAAACGCCGCGTTGAAATCGTGATGTCGGCGATCTGTTCGCTGATATCCTCCCAGATCGTGCCGTGCAGCACGATCTCGATCTCGGGATGTTTCTTGCGAAACGCCGCCATGCAGCCCGCCAGCCAATTCTCCGCCAGGCTCATCGGGCAGGAGACGACCACGGTGCGATTGCGCGAAGAGGTCACGATCGCCTCCGTCGCCTGGTCGATCTGATCGAGGGCCTGGCGCAAGGTCGGCAGGAAGGCCTCGCCCATTTCGGTGAGCTTGAGGCTGCGCGGATAGCGGATGAACAATTGCCGTCCGATGTAATGTTCGAGCGCGCGGACATGCGTGCTGACCGCCGCCTGCGTGTATCCGAGTTCGTTGGCGGCGGCGGTGAAGGAGAGATGCCGGGCCGAACTCTCGAAGGATCTGATATAGTTCAACGGGGGTGGCGGCTTCATCGCTAACTCCTGCAAGACGCGGTGATAGCTATCCCACAGACGGGCTGGCGTTCAATCGTGACCGACCACAAGACGTGAATTTTTTTGGCCAATGCCGCCGAACTAATTGCGTGAAAGCACGATGAACCCAAATTAATGATGTCGTGACGCAGAGGGGAGTAATGCAAGTGGCTGTGCCGTCGCATCGGCGTGAAGGGCCTGACGCGAGTACCAGCGTTACCGTCCGCCTGGCTGATTTCGTGTTACGGCGGCCCGCGGCGGCATTCCCCGCCCCTGTCCTAGAGCAGGCGCGCTACCTCCTGCTGGACACAATCGGCATTGCCATTGCCGCCGGTCCGATGGAAGCGGGCCGCATTGCCCGCGACACCGCAGTACTTCTCTACGGTTCGGCCGACCCGCGGCATTCGGCACGCATGCTTTTCGATGGACGCCGTGCCAGCATCGCGGGAGCCGCCTATGCGGCCGCGACGCAGATCGACAATCTCGACGGCCATGACGGATACAGCCCGACCAAGGGCCATATCGGCGTCGCTGTCGTGCCGGCGCTGGCAGCGCTTGCCGAGGCACGCCCCGACCTCGGCGGGGCGGAGGCACTGGCGGCCCTGGTCGTTGGCTACGAAATTGCCGGGCGGGCGGGCATCGCGCTGCACGCGACCGTGTCGGACTACCATACATCGGGTGCCTGGAATGCGCTGGGCGTCGTCGCGGTGGCGGCGAGGTTGCGGCGGCTCGGCGACGATCAACTGCGCCAGGCCCTTGGCATTGCGGAATATCACGGCCCACGCAGCCAGATGATGCGCGAGATCGCGAACCCGACGATGCTGCATGACGGCTCGGGCATCGGCACGCTGGTCGGCCTGTCCGCGGTCGTGCTCGCCGAACGCGGCTTTACCGGCGCGCCGGCGATCACGATCGAGGAGCCCGAGGTCGCGCCGCATTGGCAGGATCTCGGCGCCTTCTGGCAGGTGCTGCATCAGTATGTGAAGCCGTACCCGATCTGCCGCTGGGCGCATGCCGCGATCGACGCGACGCGCGGGCTCTGCCATGCGCATCATCTGGCGCCCTCGGACATCAGCCATGTCGAGGTGAACAGCTTTCACTACGCCGCAACGCTTTTCGACGGCATGCCGGACACGACCTCGAAGGCGCAGTACAGCCTGCGCTTCGCCGTCGCGACCTTTATCGTCCATGGCCGTATCGGACTCGAGCACATTTCCGGCAGCGGCCTGGAAGATGCTGCCGTGGCGGATATGCTGAGCCGCATCACTGTCCTGGAATCCGAGCGCCACAGTGCCCGTTTTCCGGCGGGCCGCTGGGCCGACGTGGCGATCACGACATCAGATGGCCGGATCCTCGCTTCGGGCGACGTCCATGCGCGCGGCGGACCGGAGGCGCCGCTGACGCAAGCTGAAATCGAGGCCAAGTACATGGAATTCGCCGCGCCGGTGCTTGGACAGGGCCGCGCCGAGGCGATCCGCGACACGGTGCTGTCGCTCGGCGACCGCGACAGCCTCTTCAGCGATCTCTCGGCATTGCTCTACGATCCTCCGGTGATCACCAAGATGCTGCAACGGCCAGCGTGGTAGCGCCGGACAGCGGCAGCGGCGGTCACACACGGCATCGAATACCATCACGCACAGAGGACACAAGATGACCCGCCCGCAAGGAACCATCGCACCGATCCTGACGCCATTCGCTGACGACGGCAGCATCGCACGCGACCTCTTTGTGTCCCATGCCAGCTGGGTGCTGGACCAGGGCGCGCATTTCCTGTCCCCCTTCGGCACCACCGGCGAGGCGCTGTCGCTCTCGCTGGGCGAGCGCATGCGGGCTCTGGAGTGGCTGATCGAAGCCGGCATTTCGCCTGACCGGCTGATGCCCGGCACCGGCGTCACCGCGCTGCCCGAAACCGTCGAACTGTCGAGGCACGCGGTCGGGCTCGGCTGCGCCGGAGTGATGGTGCTGCCGTCCTTCTTCTACACCGCCGCCGGCGATAACGGCCAGGCGCGCTACTACGGCGAACTGATCGAGCAGGTAGCGAATCCGGCAATGAAGATGATCCTCTACCATATCCCGCAGAACTCCGGCGTGCCGGTCAGCCCGGCCTTGACAGCCCGGCTGAGCGCGGCGTTTCCTGAAACGGTCGTCGCCTACAAGGATAGCGCCGGTGACTGGAACAACACGGCAGCGGTGATTGCCGCGGCACCTAAGGTTGCGGTGTTCCCGAGTTCCGAAGCGCAACTGACCAAGGGCCTGGCCAGCGGCGCGGCAGGCTGCATCTCGGCCACCGTCAACCTCAACGCCGCGGCCATCCGCTCCCTTTACGATCGCACGCTGGCCGGGGAGGACGTTGCCGAAGCGGATGCCGCGATCAAGGCATTCCGCAAGATCATCCAGGATGCCGGTCTGATCCCGGCGATGAAGGCCGTGCTGGCGGTGCGCTCCGGCGACAGGCGCTGGCTGAACCTGCGCGCTCCGCATGAGAATGCAACGCTCGAAGGCGGTGAGAAGCTGCTCGCTGCGCTCGGCTCGTCGGCAGATCACATTGGACGGAACTGAGCAGCATCATGTCGGCTGAACCATCCGTCATCCTGCACACAGACCGGCCGGGCGCGGCGCTGGCCGTGCTGATGGAGACGCATCCGGACCTCGCGGTGCATGCCTGCGACAGTTACGCCGCCCTGCCCGAACTGATCGGGCGCGTGGCGGCTGAAGTGGTTTATTCCGTCCGCTTCGACGGCACGCCGCGCTTCCCGCGCCGGGCCCTGGTCGAAAGCGTGACCGTGAAATGGGTCTCGGTCGGCGGCTCCGGCACCGATCATCTCGGACGTTGGGACCCGGAGCGGCTGACGGTGACGAACGCCGCGGGCGTCGCCGCCGGCATGCTTGCCGAATATGCGCTCGGCTCCATGCTGTCCTTCTCGCTCGACCTGCGCGGCTTTGCGGGCCGCCAGCAGGCACGACAGTGGGGTGGCGGCCCCGTCGAGCCGATCGAAGGCAAGACGCTGTTGATCATCGGCCTTGGCAAGACCGGCGAAGCCGTCGCCAAACGGGCGCATGCGATGGGTATGCGCACGCTGGGCATCCGTGCGCGCCCCAAGCCGACACCAAGCCTGGATGAGGTTCATGGCGTTGACGCGCTGCTGCCACTCCTCGGCCGTGCCGATTTCATTGTCTGCTGCGTGCCTTTGCTGCCGACCACGCGCGGTCTGCTCGGCAAAGCGGCCTTCGCCGCGATGAAGCCTTCAGCCGTGCTCGTCGATATTTCGCGCGGTGGCGTGGTCGATGAGACCGCGTTGCTCGAAGCCCTTGACGACAAGCGTATCAAGGGGGCGGCGCTCGACGTCTTTGCGACCGAGCCGCTACCCGCCGAGCATCCTCTCTGGGGTTACGACAACGTCGCCATCACGCCGCATTGCGCGGCGGTCTATGACGGCTGGGACATCAAGTCGGTGCGCATGTTCACCGACAATCTGGCGCGTTATCGCCGCGGCGAGCCGCTGGAGAATGTGGTCAGTCCGGAGCGCGGCTATTGAAAGCAATTCCAGGAAAAGTGTGCAGCGGTTTTCCGTCCGGAATTGCGAGAAAGAGAATCGGGAAGGAATAAATCCGATGTCACAGGACAGGCGCGGCGGCGGCCGCAGATCGAAGCTCGGGCGCAGCGGTGGCGGCATCCCGCAGCTGCCGTGGCAGAGCGTCAAGAATCCCTATCCGCCCATGCAGCTTCTCGACGAAGAGCGGATGCAGCAACTGCACGACACCTCGATGCGTATCCTGTCCGAACTCGGCATCCGCGTCATGAGCGAGCGGGTGATGGACCTGTTTGCTTCCGCCGGCGCCATCGTCGATCGCGAAGAGAAGACCATCCGCATCGATGAGAGCCTCGTGCGCGAGGCGCTGCGGGCGGTGCCGTCATCCTTCACGCTGACCAGCCGAAATCCGGAAAAGCAGGTCCATCTCGGCGGCAACTCGCTGGTCTTCGGCCTGGTGGCCGGCCCGCCCAACGTGCATGACCGCATCAACGGCCGCCGTCAGGGCAATCTTGCCGACTATCAGAACTTCATCCGGCTGGCGCACCACTTCAACGCTATCCACATCATCGGCAACCAGGTGGTGGCGCCGATGGAGCTGCCGGCGAATGCGCGCCATCTCGACACCTACCATGCCAATCTGACGCTGAGCGATCTCTCCTTCCACTGCACCGCGATCGGCCGCGCCCGGGCCATGGACGGCATCAACATGATGGCGATCGCGCGCGGCATCTCCGTCGAGGAGATGCGCGCCTCGCCTGGCGTGACCACGATCATCTCCATCAACTCGCCGCGCCTGTTCGACGACGCAATGGCGGAGGGCCTGATCGCCATGGCGGAGCACGGCCAGCCGGTGACCGTCACGCCTTTCACGCTGATGGGCGCGATGACGCCGGTGACGCTGGCCGCCGCACTCTGCCAGCAGAATGCGGAAGCGCTATTCGGCGTGGTGCTGACGCAGCTCGTCAATCCCGGCACGCCGGTGATGTATGGCGCCTTCACCTCCAATGTCGACATGAAGTCCGGCGCGCCGGCCTTCGGCACGCCGGAGAATGCCAAGGCCAACATCATCGCCGGCCAGTTGGCGCGGCGCTACAACCTCCCCTATCGCACCTCAAATGCGAATGCCTCGAACGTGGTTGACCTGCAGGCCGCCTACGAGACGGAAATGGCGACGTGGGGCGCGGTGCTCGGCGGCGCCAACCTGATCTACCATGCGGCAGGCTGGCTGGAGGGCGGGCTGACAGCGTCCTATGAAAAGCTGGTGCTGGACGTCGAGATCCTGCAGAACATGATGGAGTTCCTGCGGCCGCTGCCGTTCCAGGAGGACGACCTGGGCTTCGAAGCGATCAAGTCGGTGCCGGCCGGCGGCCACTTCTTCGGCGCCGAGCACACCATGTCGCGCTACACCACCGCGTTCTACCAGCCGATGCTCTCCAACTGGCAGAACCATGGCGCCTGGGAGGAGGCCGGCGGCAAGGATGCGCTGGAGCGGGCAACGGAGCTCTGGCAGCAGGCGCTGCACGATTACGAAGAACCGGTGATGGACCCCGCGACCCGCGAGGAGCTCGACGCCTATGTCGCGCGCCGGCGCGAGGAGATCGCCGCCAATCCAGAAGGTTAGGATTTCTACCCGATGCCCCATGATCTCGTCATCCGCCACGCGACGCTGATCGCCGGCGACGGCTCGAAACCTTTCGATGCCGACATCGCCGTCACCGGCGACAGGATCGCCGCCATCGGTCGGCTGGACGACGTGACTGGTATCGAGGAGATCGATGCCAGGGGCAACGTGGTCGCGCCCGGCTTCATCGACGTGCACACCCATGACGACGGTGCGCTCTTGGCGCCCCGCGGCATGGATCCGAAGATCAGCCAGGGCGTGACGACGGTGATCGCCGGCAATTGCGGCGTCAGCCTGGCGCCGCTGCTTCTCGACAGGACGCCACCGCCGCCCTTCACGCTGGTCGGCGGCCGCGAGAATTTCCGCTTCGATCGCTTCGCCGACTATGTCGCCGAGCTCAAGCGGCGCGGCATCGCCACGAACGCGGCCTTGTTGGTCGGCCACACCACTTTGCGCCAACGCTGCATGCCGGTGACCGACCGTCCGGCCAACGCAGCGGAAACGGCGGCGATGCAGGAGGCGGTCGCCGAGGCCATGGCCGAAGGCGCCTTCGGCCTCAGCACCGGGCTCGACTATCCGCCCGCCGTGAAGTCCTCGACCGAGGAGGTCAAGGCGCTCGCAGCCATGGCGGCCGGCCTCGGCGGCCCCTATGTCACCCACACACGCAACTATTTCGAGACGATGGACGAGGCGATCGAGGAAGCGATCGACATTGCCGATCATGCCGGCGGCAAGCTGTTCATCTCGCACCACCAGTGCACCGGCCACGCCAATTTCGGCAAGAGCCGTCCATCACTGGAAAGGATCGACCGGGCGCGCGAGACGATGGACATCGGCATGGATGTCTATCCCTATGCCGCAAGCTCTACCGTGCTTCGCCTGGAACGTTGCGACACGGGCCTGAAGATCCTCGTCACCTGGTCGGATCCGCATCCGGAGATGGCCAGGCGCGAGCTCGCCGACATCGCGCAGGAATGGAATTGCAGCGAACGCGAGGCGGGTGAGCGCCTGCTGCCGGCCGGCGCTGTCTATTTCCAGCTCGACGAGACGGATGTGCGCAACATCATCGCCCATCCGCGCACGATGATCGGCTCGGACGGCCTGCCGCACGATATCCACCCGCATCCGCGCCTGTGGGGCACTTTTCCGCGCGTGCTTGGCCACTATGCCAGGGATGTCGGCCTGTTCAGCCTGGAGGAAGCCGTGTTCCGGATGACCGGGCTGCCCGCGAAGGAATTCGGCATCGCGCAACGGGGGCTGCTGGTCGAAGGCAATTTCGCCGATCTTGTCGTCTTCGATCCCGACACGGTCATCGATACCGCAACGTTCGAGGAGCCGCGCCGGCCCGCCGCCGGCATCGAGCACGTCATCGTCAACGGCGTATCCGTATGGCGCGGCGGCCGGGCGACCGGGGCACTGCCTGGCACAGTGCTCAAGCCCTCGGCCTCAAAGGTCGTCAGGGGCGCATGCGGCTGCGGCGCCGATCACAGCGCCTCGTAAATCCGGTCGACCGTTTCGAGCGTGTAGGCAAACTCCACCGGCCGCGTGCAGCGCCATGCCTGATAGGGCTCGCCCCGCAGCAACTTGATCGCCTCCGACGTCGTCAGCACACCGCCGCCGTAAAGACGATTTGCCATGTCGAGGGTGGCGGTGCGATGCATCATGGTGGTCATACTGCCCATGGCGTCCTTGACCAGCCAGACGCGAAACCCCGCATAGACGGCGTCGAAGACGGTAGCGCGCACGCAACTGTCGGTCAGGATACCGGTGACAATCAGGTTCTCGATGCCGCGGTCGGCGAGATCCTTGTGGAGATTCGTATCCTTGAAAGCCGTTGGCCATGTCTTGCGCACCACGATCTCGCTCGGCACCGGCGCGACCTCCTCGCAGATGTCGGAGCCCGCGCTGCCGGCCACCGCGTAGCGGAACTCGTCCGACACACCCTCATTGAGGCGGGCGTAGTTCGACCTCTTGTCCTCGCCAACCCATGCCTGCACATGGAAGGCCTGCACATGAGCGGCCCGTGCCGCTTCGAGAATCGCAGCGGTCCGGGCAAGTACCCCGTCGTAGTCGACGATCGGCCAGGCTGCACCGGGCCGGTATTCGTTTTGAAGATCGATGGGCATGATCGCGGTCTTGGCAAGATTCATGGCTCTCTCCTGTTGGGATCGAAGGAAATGACGAACTGGAAAAGCAGACGAATCGCCTGATCGAGATCGGCGATTTCCATCGCTTCATGCGGGTTGTGGCTGCCGTTCTCGTTGCGAACGAAGATCATGGCGGTCGCAATGTCGGCGCCGGCAAAGGTGGCTGCGTCATGCCCCGCCCCGCTCGGCACATGCGGCGCCCGCATCCGCAGTTCGGTGGCGGCGCGGTCGAGCTTCGCAATCAGAACCGGCGACATGGTTGCCGGCTCCCAGCTGAAGCGCGGTCCGGCCTCGAAGCTGACGCCGCGTTTCGTGCCGACTTCGGCGAAGAGCGCGTGCAGCCTTGCCTCGATCCGGTCCAGAACAGCGGCCTCGGCGCTGCGCACATCGAGCGTGAAACGAAGTTCGCCCAGGACGCGGCTGCCGCCGTGATGGCTCGGATCGGATTCCACCCGGCCGAAGGTGATGGTGGCCTCATGCCCTTCACGCTCGAGCGCGTCCCATTCCGCTTCAAGACCGGCGACCAGATCGGCAAAGCCGAGCACGCTGTCACGGCGGGCAAAACGCGGCTCGGCGCCGGAATGCGCGTAGGCGCCAAGGCATTTCGCATCAACGTAACGGAAGCCGCCCGCAATACCGGTGACGATGCCGACCGGCGCGCCGGAAGCGACAAGGCGCGGCCCCTGCTCGATATGCACTTCGACGAAAGCCGCGATGCGGCCGGCATCGATGCCCGGCACGCCACGCCGCACGGCATCGGGGTCGAAGCCTTCCTCACGCATGTGATCCGCGAGCGTGCGTCCGCTGTCCGACCGCTTCGCGTCCAGCGCCGCCGGCTCAAGCAGGCCAAGGGCGGCCTGGCTGCCGGGATAGGACAACGGAAACCACACCGCTTCCTCGGCGCGGGTCGCCAGCACGACCAGATCGCGCGGCAATTGGATGCCTTGCCCGACCAGTTCGGCCATCACCGCCAGGCCGGCCACGACGCCCGCGGCGCCGTCGAAATTGCCACCATGCGGTACGCTGTCGAGATGCGAACCGACGACGATCGCCGGCAGATCGGGGTCGCGGCCTTTCAACGTCAAATAGAGGTTGCCGGCGGCATCGACATCCGCCGTGGCGCCGAGCTTTTCCGCTTCGTCGCGCACGAGATCATGGGCGAAGCGCTCGCCAGGTCCGTAGGCGATGCGTGTGATCCCCGGCGCATCGGTGGTGGCGTGCGCAAGCCTATCCAGCAGATGCCCAGCCAGCCTGCCGCCAGCTGTGAGGACGGCATCGCTCATGATGCAACCTGCCTGGCTTGGGACGCGACGCCGCGCAGCCGGTGTGGCGTGAGATCGTCTATCGACACGCCCTGCCTTGCGACATCGTCTGGAAAGCCCTTGCCCGCAATCAGGCTGGCGCAGACGCGCGACAGCGCCGGCGAGGTCTTGATGCCGTAGCCGCCCTGCCCAACCAGCCAGACGAAATCAGGCACTTCGTCATCCGGCCCGACCACCGGTGACCCGTCGGCGACGAAGGTCCGCAAACCCGCCCATGAGCGCGACACGCGCTGCACTTCGATCGTCGTCGCCCGTTCGAGACGCTCAGCACCAATCGCCACATCGATATCCTCGGCATAGGCATCCATTGGCGCCGAGGGTGTCGCATCGGCCGGCGAGACGAACAACTGCCCTGCATCCGGCTTGAAATAGAATTCGGCGCCGACATCGTTGACCAGCGGCCACTCCGATATGTCGACCCCGGCAGGCGCCGGGATGTTGAAGGCGGTGCGGCGCTTCGGCTGCAGGCCGATCGGGCGAACGCCGGCCATGACGGCGATCTCGTCACCCCAGGCACCGGCGGCATTGACGATCCGTGGCGCGAGGAATGTTCCCGCCGGGGTTTCGACCCGCCACTGGCCGCCTTGCCGACCAATGGCGTTGACGCCGGCATTGGTGACGATCCTGGCGCCGTGCGCACGGGCGCCACGCAGGAAACCCTGGTGCAGGCCGTTCACATCGATGTCCATCGAATGCGGTTCGATATAGGCGCCTGCGAGATAATCCGCGCGCAGCACCGGCACGCGCGCAATCGCCTCGGCGGGCGTCATGGCGACGATCGAGGGCACCAGCGCCTGCGCGGCCTCCATATCCTCACGCAGGAGGTCGAGTTGATCGCTGCGCGCCACCGTGATCATGCCGCGTTTGCTGAGCAGCGGATAATCGGTGAAGCCAGCCGGCGGCTCGGTCAGGAAGGACCGGCTCGCCAGCACGATCCGGCGGATGATGCCGTTGCCGTAGTTTTCGGTGAAGCTAGCCGCCGAGCGGCCGGTCGTGTGGTAGCCGCAATGGCTTTCCCGCTCGATCACGACCACCTTGGCGGAGCGGGAAATCTCGAAGGCGGCGCCGGCGCCGGCCATGCCGCCGCCAATGATGATGATTTCGGTTTGCTCGGCGGCACTCATATCAGCTCATCCTTCAACACGCTCATCGCTTCAACATGATGCGCAGCCTTGCGTTCACGCGGCACGGCAGGCGGCTCACCCAGGCGTCCGCGCCGGGCGCGGTCGCGGGCACCGCGCCCCTCGGCCAGATTCTCGGCCAACGAATTCTGCGCGGCGCAATCCTCAAGAGCGAGGTCGGTGACAAAAGGTATCGGCTTGCCGGCGATCGCCATGCCTTTCAGCCGCGCCCAGACGGCGCGACGCTTGCGCACCTGGTGCGACTGCAATTCGCTGATTTCGGCTATGCTGGTTTCACGCTTGATCTCCAGCGCGCCGGCTTCGACGGCCGCGTCGAACAACTCAAGGCCGCGCCTGGTGCGCACGATGATGCCGTTGAGCGGCTCGTCCTCGACCGCCGGCCCGCCGTTCAACCAGGCGTCATGAACCGCGATATCCGCCACCTGGCCGATCGCGTCCGGGCAGATCTTGCAGCGCGGCTGGATCATCCATTTGTCCTCGTCTTCCCACAGCTGCCGATAGGTGAGTTCGAAGGAGCGCCCGTCGCTGGTTTGGATTCGGTTGAGGCCGGGATTGCCGTGCCCCCGATAGCGGAACAATCTGAGCTCGTCCTCGCCGAGGCCGAAGCGCTGCAGCGCCTGTTCCGATTTCGACAGATCCGAGGCACCGCCGCAGACGAAGGCCAAGGCATATCGCATCAAATCATTGACGCGGGGATCGAGCCGCGCCAGGTTGCGCACGGCGGTGATGTCGCAAGGCTTGGCGATCAGCGCGAAGGGCTCGCCGCGATCAAGGATGTCGCCGAAATCCGTCAGGGTCGCAGCCGGGCCGTAGCGCGAGCCGGCGCCCTCAAGCACCGAAGCGGCATCAAAGCTGAGCCGACGCTCGCTGCGCATCGGCTGGGAATGCGACGCGGCGACATGCAGCACGAACTTGACGCGTCCGGAGTTCAGCAGGAATTGGCCAAGGGCCGTCAGCACCCCACCTCCCGAGCCGACAAACCGCACCGTGGGATCTCCCGCGCGGCCGAGCACAAGCCGTTCGGCAGGCCCCCAGACGGTGTCCGTCAACGCGGCATTGCTTGCCTGCGCAGGCGGCGGACCGGCGATGCGCGTTCCCGGACAGACGGCGTTGATCCGCATCAGCGTCGACCTGTCCAATGCCTGGTTCGCCACCGGCCGCTCGCGGCCCTCCGGCGTCATCACCATCTCGACCGCGCCGGGGCCGGCGATCGATCGGCAGAGGCCGCAGCCGATGCAAAGACCGTTCTCGACGATCTCGCTCAGCGAAAGTGGATCGGTCGAGAGCATCATCGCGGCTTGGCTATGGCTGGCTTCGATCAGGCCCATCTCGTTTCGATCTCAGACCGGTTCCGAAATACGCCGGTACTGATCGGGGCGACGATAGAGCGCGAAGTTGAAGTTCACCTTCCGGCAGGTCTCGATCAGGTCGAGGTCAGCGCGATGGACGATGATCTCGTCGCCGAGCGACATCGCCTGCGCGGCAATCTCGCCGGTCGGCGCGATGATGCAGGAGCCGCCGATCAGCGCCTGGCCGTCTTCCAGCCCCGCCTTGGCTGCGGCCGCCACCCATAGCGTGTTCTGGTAGGCGCCGGCCTGCATCGGCAAATGGTTGTGGAACATTCTGAGATGTGCCAGCGCCGGCGCCTCGTCCAGCAGCAGCGGCGTGTTGTAGCCGAGCAGCACGACCTCGGCGCCGTTGAGGCAAAGCATGCGATAGGTCTCCGGCCAGCGGCGGTCGTTGCAGATCGCCATGCCGACGCGGACGCCGCGATAGTCGAAGACCGGGAAGCCGAGATTGCCGGGCTCGAAATAGCGGCGTTCGAGATGCGTGGTGGTGCCGTCCTCCGGCTCGCTCGACCCCGGCACATGCATCTTGCGGTAGCGGCCGATGAAGCGCCCGTCCGGGCCGACAAGGTCCATGGTGTTGAAATGGCGCGTCCGGCCGTCTTCCCCAGCAATCTCGCAATAACCGAGCGCGAAGCCGACCTTGAGGCGCGTGGCGGCGGCATAGAGGCGCTGCGTTTCGGGGCCAGGCATCGACTGTTCGAAGAAAGCGTCGATCTGCGCCTGATCGTCGATGCGCCAGCGCGGGAAGAAGGTGGTGAGCGCCATCTCAGGGAATACGGCAATCTCCGCACCCGCTGCCGCGGCCTGTTCCAGCAAGTGGACGAGGCGATCGACAGTTTCGGCACGGGAAGCGCTGCGCTGGATGGGGCCGGTCTGGGCGACCGCTATGGTCAGGCATCGAGCCATGGCGTCGTCTCCTCCACTGGTTTTCCCGAGCGGGCCGGATCGGCCGCGGTGCGCTCTACGAATTGTCCGAACCCAGGCCGCACCTGCAGCACGCCGTCGGCGACCACCGGCACGCCGCGCACCAGCACGGTGGTCGGCTTGCCGGTCACGCTCCTGCCCTCGTAGGGCGTGAAGTCGACGCGTGAATGCAGGGCCGAATGGCCGAGCGTCCAGGTCGCCGTGGGATCCCACAGCGCCAGATCGGCATCGAGGCCGATCGCTATCCGGCCCTTGGCGTGGGCCAGGCCATAGATCGCGGCGGCATTGCGCGAGGTGAGATCGAGATAGCGCTCCAGCGTCAGGCGGCCGGAGAGCAGCCCTTCCGAGAAGAGCAGCGGCAGACGGGTCTCGATGCCGGGGATGCCGCTCAGCGTGGTGGTAAAACCGGGTGTTTGCGATCGCGCGATCTTGTCGGCGAAGAAATAGGGCGAATGATCGGAGGACCAGAGATCGATGCCGCCAGCGATCAGCGCCTGCCAAAGATGCTCATGGCTGCGCGGCGAACGCGGCGGCGGTGAAAAGACGAAACGCGCCGCATCCAGGGCCGGCCGGTCGAGGTCGGCGGCGCCGATGAACAGATATTGCGGACAGGTCTCGGCGATCGCATCCACGCCACGGGCCCGCGCCCGCGCCACCTCCTCGGCCGACTGCCAGGAAGAGACGTGGACGATGGTCATGCGCGCGCCGGTCATTTCGGCGAAGGCCAGCGCACGATGCGTGGCCTCGCGCTCCATCGTCTCGCTGTGGGCAACGACATGGTAGCGGATGTCGGTTCGGCCAAGATCGATCAGCCGCTGGCGCGTGCGGCGGATGGCGGCATCGTTCTCGGCATGGACCATGACGATCCAGCCAAGCCTGTGCGCGGCGTCGAGTACCCTGAAGAAGAGATCGTCGTCGACCGCAAAGCCCTGATAAGTCATGAACAGCTTGACCGACGCGATGCCGCGTCCGGCGAGCTGTGAAAGCTGTTGCTCGACATCGGGGCCGGTGCCCATGGTCACCACCGCGTGCAGCCCGTAGTCGATCACCGCGCGCCCCGTGGCGCGATCGAGAGCGCGGTCCACGGCGCCAATCGTCGTCATGTCCGGACCCGGCATGCCGAACGGGACGATGCATGTGGTGCCGCCGAAGGCCGCCGAGATGGTGCCGGACTCGAAATCGTCGGCGTTGCCGGCGCCGCCCCAGACCGGCTGGTCGAGATGGCAGTGGGCGTCGATGCCGCCGGGCATGACCCAACGACCGCCGGCGCCGATCACGGATTTACCGGCCAGGCCGGTTCCAATGGCGGCGATGCGGCCCTCGTCGATGGCGATGTCGCATTCGGCCCAACCATTGTCGAGCGCAACCCTTCCGCCTTTGATCACCAGCTCATGCATTCGGTTTGCCCACCCCAATCGGCATCAGCCGACGGCCGCCGTGACCATGATCTCGACGCGATACTGGTCGCCCGCAAGCCGCGCCTCGACCGTTGCGCGCACCGGCATGGCGCTGCGGTCGATCCAGGCGTCCCATGCCGCATTCATCATCTCGAAGTCGGCGATGTCGCGCAGCCAGATCTGGGCACTGAGAAGCTTCGACTTGTCGCTGCCGGCCTTGGCCAGAAGGGTATCGATCTTGGCGAAAATCTGCTTCGTCTGCGCAGTCGTGTCGCCGGAAAGGTCGTCCGCGGTCAGGCCGGAGACATAGACGGTGCCGTTATAGCGCAGTACCCGGCAGAAGCGTTGCCCGTTCTCAAGACGTTCGATCGTCATCCCCTGGTCTCCTCTCGATCTTCGGCAGGTGACCTATCGTAGGGAGCGTGCAAAAGGGCTGTAAAGCCCGTCGCAGGGCGCAAGGCCGTTTTCCGCCACCGGGATGGCCAAAAAAAATCACGCCATAGCCGTGTCAATCTTCGCTTGTGGCATGCATGGCGAAGTGTAGCTTCTGCTTGGGAGAGCAGCCGCTGGCCGGCGTGACTGCCAAGGGGAGCCGTCGCAATGCATCAAGGTTCAGCGTCGGTCATTGACCCTGCTTGCGATCGCCGGCGCCCGTCCTAGCCGGCTGACGGCGGCAGTCATGGGGTCGATCGCTCAATCCGCGATGCGCTTCTGGCGGAACGCCGAGCGCTCCCGCGCCACGCTACCGATCATGGCAAGCGTCTGTCTCGCCTGCATCGGCAGCGCCATGCTGACGACCGCGGTCTCGTTCCATCTGGGCAAACCTGGCGTCGACCCCGACGTCGTGCAGATCGTGCTGACCGCCTATCCGGTCGGCTTCCTGATCGGATGCCTGATGACGCGGCCATTGGTCGCCCGCCATGGCCATGAGCGGACCTTCCTGCTGATCCTGACAACCGCGCTGCTGTCGGCCCTGGGCTTCATCTTCACCGACTTCATGCCAAGCTGGTTCTGCTTCCGGCTGCTCGGCGGCATGTCGATGGCCTCGATGTTCGTCGTCTGCGAGAGCTGGATCAACCTCTATGCCGAACAGCACAATCGCGGCGCGATGTTCTCGATCTACATGCTGACGACAGCGATCGCCGTGCTGCTTGGCCAGATCCTGGTCGCGCTGGTCGGTCCGAAATCTCCGCATCTGTTCTTGGTGGCGACGGCGACCGTGCTTCTGGCCTTCGCGCCAAAGCTCGCGGGGCTACGCTGGCCGACGCTGCCTTCGGTGCCAGCCGATCTGGCACACGCGCCCGGAGCGAAGGCAGACAGGCGGCTCGGACCGCTGGCGCTTTTCAGGCTGGCGCCGGTAACGGTCGTCGCCATTTTCCAGGCCGGCATCACCAACATGAACATCTTCGTGCTGACGCCTCTCTATGGGACGCAGATCGGACTGTCGGCGGTGGCCACGGTCTGGCTGGTGACCACGATAAGCATCGCCGGCATGCTCGCGCAGACCCCGGTCGGCTGGCTGTCGGACCGGTTCGACCGCCGCCTGATGCTGCTCGTGCAAGGGCTGGTGTCGGTGACGACCTGCGCCGCGATCGCATGGGTTGGCACCCTGTCGGTGCCGCTGCTGTTCGTGCTGTTCTTTCTGTATGGGGCCACGGCGCTGACGATCTATCCGGTGGCGATGGCCTTCGGCGCATCGCAGCTTCACAGCCGGCACATGGTCGCCGCGTCCGGCACGCTGCTCCTGCTCTACTCGATCGGCAATGTGGCGACGCCGGGCGTCGCCGCGGGATTGATGGCGCATCTTGGCCCTCCCGCCATGTTCCTGCTGCTCGGTGGCGGCGCTGCCCTGGTCACGCTCGCGGCCTGCTACAATCTTCTGCGACGGCCGCTCACGGCGCCGGTCATGCAAAATGTCGAGGAACGGGCTTGAGGTCACGGCAATGAACCGACTGCAAGGCAGCGTTGTCCTGATCGCGGGCGCCGCAAGCGGCATTGGCGCCGCCATTGCCCGGCGCTGCGTCGCGGAAGGCGCCAGCGTGGTCTGCGCCGACTATGATCTCGCGGCGACGACACAGCTTGCCGATGCACTTGGTCCTTCGGCTGCCGCCTGCCAATGTGACGTGACCGACATCGGTTCCGCACAGGACGCCGTCGAATTCGCGAGACAAAAATTCGGCCGGCTTGACGGACTGGTGCACAACGCCGCCGCGCCGTCGACGAACGCCACCGTCGTCGATCTTGACGAACAGTCCTGGCGGCGCGAGCTCGATGTCAGCCTGACCGGTGCGTTCCTGATGAGCAAGTACGCGGTGCCGTTGATCGCGGCCGGCGGCGGCGGTTCGGTGGTGTTCATCGGCTCGCAGTTCGGACGGGTCGCGACCACCAAGGCCGTCGCCTACTGTGCCGCCAAGGCGGGACTGATCCATCTCGCCAAGGCGATGGCGGTCGACCATGCGCCGGACAAGGTGCGCGTCAACAGCCTGTCGCCGGGCGCCGTGGCGACGACGCGCCTGCTGCGCAGATTTCCGGACTTCGAGGCGGCCAATGCAAGTCTTGGACCCGCCCATCTGCTCGGCCGCATCGCGGAGCCGGATGAAATCGCCGCGGCGGCGGCCTTCCTTCTGTCATCGGACGCGTCCTTCGTCACCGGATCCGACATGCTGGTGGATGGCGGCTATGCGACGCGCTGACCTTCTTCATTCAACTTCAAAGGAGTTCGCATGACGCTGCTCGTCACCGGAGGCACCGGCTTTGTCATGAGTGTGGTCGCACGCGCATGGCTGGACCGTGACCCGCAAGCCCGTGCCGTGATCCTCGACCGGTCCGGCCTCGACGCGGCGGCCGAGAAGCATTTCGCCCCGGTGCGCGACCGGCTCACGGTAATCGCCGCCGATGTGCTCGACCCGCAGAGCTGGTCCGCGACGCTTGACGAGCAAGGTATCACGGCAATCGTGCATGGCGCGACGATCACGCCGATCTCGCGCGGCAGCGCCTCGGAGGCAAAACGCCAACCAGAGGCCGAGGACCCTGCCCGCATCGTCGACGTCAATCTCATGGGCACCGTGCGGATGCTGGACTGGGCGCGCGCGAGAAAGGGGCTCAAGCGCTTCGTCTATGTCAGCTCCGGATCCGTCTACCGCCACAACGGCCCCGACTGGAGCGGCGAGCCGCTGCCTGAAGACGGCTATGTCGCGCCGCTGACGCTCTACGGCATCTCGAAATTCGCCTCCGAAATGGTGACCAACCGCTATGCCGACCTGTTCGGCCTGTCGGCAGTCTCGGTGCGGCTTGCTTCCGTCTATGGCCCGATGGACCGCGCCACCGAGAGCCGCAACTTTCGCCATGTTCCCAACCGCGTCGCACACATGGCCCTGGCCGGCGAGACGATCAGGCCGAACAGCCTGGAGCCGGTCGGTGACTACGCCGCCTCGACCGACGTTGCCGCCGCGATCCTCGCACTGATCGATGCGCCACGCCTCAATTACCGCCACTACAATATCGGCTCCGGCTCCAGCCAGACCATCGGCGAGATCATCGGCTGGGCAAGGGAACGGGTGCCCGGACTGAAAGTCGAGGTGACATCGGGAGAAGACGCCAACATCGTCCAGGATGTGAGCCTGAAAGGCGGCATGTGGGGGGCGTATGACATCGCCCGCATCCTGCGCGACACCACATGGCGGCCGCGTCCCGGCAAGGAAGCCTTCCACGCTTACATGGACTGGATAGAAGCCAACGAAACGATCTGAGAGGAAATTGTCATGACGCAGAGCGTCGCCTCGCAACTGTCGCAGCCGCGCGACTTCGTCGGCTATGGTCCGCATCCGCCCTTCATGACTTGGCCAGGCGGCGTCAAGCTCGCCATCAACCTCGTGCTCAACTACGAGGAAGGCTCGGAGTATTCCTGGCTCGAAGACGGCCGCAACGATAATTGGGGAGAGTACAATCTCACCGCGAGCCCGCCGGTGCGCGACCTCGGCACCGAGACGCATTTCGAGTACGGCAGCCGGGCCGGCGTGTGGCGCCTGGTGCGTCTGTTTGACCGCCATGATATTCCGATCACCATCTCCGCCTGTGCGGTGGCGCTGGAGAAAAACCCTCCCTTCGTCGAATGGATGAAGACGCGGCGACACGACCTGCTCGGCCACGGCCTGCGCTGGATCGACTACACGACGATGGAACGCAGCGAGGAAAGGCGCCACCTGCATGAAGCCGTGGCCCTCTACGACAAGCTGCTGGGAAGGCGCCCGTTGGGCTGGAACTGCCGCTCGCTGCCCAGCGTCAACACGCGCGATTTGCTCGTCGAGGAAGGTGGCTTCCTCTACCACTCCGACCCCTGCAATGACGATCTGCCCTACTTCGCCGATCACCAAGGCACGCAGATATTGGTCGTTCCCTATTCAAAGACACTCAACGACAGCCGCTATCTGGTGGCGCCCGGCTACAGCAATCCGCGCGACTTCGCCGAGGATTGCCGCTCGGCCATCGATTACATGCTCGACGAGGCTGACGAGACTGGTGGCCGCATGCTGACGATCGGCATCCATGCGCGCTGGATGGGCCAACCCAACCGGGCTTCCGGTCTGCGCGAGGTGATCGAGCACGTGAAACAGAACCCGGCGGCTGCCTTCATGCGGCGCGAAGACATCGCCCGGTTCTGGCTCGCCAACCATGCCGGCTTCGAGCGGCGCGGCTGACAAGGGCAAAGAGAATGGCGGCATGTTCGAAACGCTGATCCGGGGAGCCACCATCGTCAACGCCGAAGGGTTCGAGCGGCGCGATGTAGGCATCACCAACGGAAGGATCGTAGCACTCGTCGCGCCGGGCGAGACGGCTTCGACCGGGACCGTTTTCGATGCCGCCGGTGCTTATCTATTGCCCGGGCTGGTCGACGCGCACGCGCATCTGCGCGAGCCGGGCCTGACGCACAAGGAGGATTTTTCCTCCGGCACGCATGCGGCGGCCCTTGGCGGTGTGACGACGGTGCTCGACATGCCGACCGACGAGCCATGGACGGCCACGGCCGAACAGCTTGCCGACAAGATGGCGATGGCCGAGGCCCGCATCCATGTCGATGTGGGCCTGCAGACCGTCATCAGCCGCAAACTGTCGCGCATACCGGGCTTGCTCGATCTCGCGCCGGTCTCGTTTGAGCTGTTCACCGCCGATGTGCCCGATGACTTCCTCTTCGCGACGCTCGACGCCGTGGCCGAGGCGTTGCGGACTTTCGCCGGCACCGACACTTTGATCGGCATCTCGCCCGGCGATCAATCGATCCTGGCCGGCAGCACGATGCGCGACCGCTCAGGCACCATCGCCGCCTTTCAGGCCAGCCGGCCGCCGCTCGCCGAGGCCAACGGCATCGCCCGAGCGCTTGTCGCCGCCACCTCGGCCGAGACCAGAATTCATGTCCGCCAGATCAATTCCGAACTCGGCGTCGAGACGTGGAGCCGGCTGCGGGGGATCGCAGACGCCAGCGTCGAAACCACGCCGCAGAACCTTTTCTTCAACGCCGGCGACTATGAGATGCAGGGCGCCAATCTCAAGGCTTCGCCACCCCTGCGCTCGCCGCATGATGTGGATGCGCTGCGCGCGGCACTCGGCGCGGGGCTGATTGACATCGTCGCCACCGATCACGCGCCGCACGCGCCAGCCGAGAAGGCGGCGCCCTACGCGGCTTTCGCCGACATTCCGGGCGGCATGCCGGGGCTGCAGACACTGCTGCAGGCGATGCTGAAACTGGTCGATGAAGGCCTGATCGCCTTGCCCGACCTGGTGCGCCTGTGCGCCCGCAATCCGGCCGAGCGCTTCGGGCTTGGCCGGCGCAAGGGGAAGATCGCCAGCGGCTACGACGCCGACATGCTCATCCTCAATCCGCGCCAGTCCAGCACGATCGCCAACGCCGATCAGGTATCGCGAGCGGGCTATACGCCATTCGACGGCTGGACCGTCCAGGCGCGGCTGACAAGCGTCTTCCTGCGCGGTCGCGAGATCGTGCGCGAAGGAAAACTGATCGACCCGAACGTCGGAAACATCGTCACCCGGGAAAGCTGAGAACCATGCCCCTGCTCGCCAACAAGACCGTCATCGTCACCGGAGGCAGTTCCGGCATCGGCCGCGCGATCGCGCTGAAATTCGCGACCGAGGGGGCGAACGTCATCATCGCCGACACGGTGGAGCAACCGATCGAGGGTGGTGAGAGCACCGTGGAGTTGATCCGCTCGGCCGGCGGAGCTGCCGTTTACATCCGGACCGACATCTCCGACTGGAACGCCGTCGACGCGCTGGTCGGTGCGACGGTCCAGCAATTCGGACGGCTCGATGTGATGGTCAACAACGCCGCGATCTATACCAGCACCAACCTGATAGACACCACGCCGGAGCAATGGAACCGCGTCATCGGCGTCAACCTGACCGGCTTCTTCTACTGCTCGAAGCGGGCGGTGATGCAAATGCTCACACAGACGACTGTCGACGGCGTGCGCGGCCGCATCATCAACATCTCCTCGCAGCATGGCATGGTGGCCTGCCCCGGCGACCTTCCCTATTCGGTGAGCAAGGGCGGCATCGTGCAGATGACGCGGCAGATCGCGGTCGACCACGCCGACGATCTGATCGTCTGCAATGCCATCGCGCCCGGCAAGATCATCACCGGCAAGCCTGGTGTGGCCAACGACCCCGACGCGCTCGACTATTCGCTCCGTCGTACGCCTTGGCCAAGGCTTGGAACCCCGAACGATGTGGCGGGAGCGGCGCTGTTCCTTGCCAGCGACATGGCAAGCTACGTCACCGGCATCAACCTGATGGTTGATGGCGGCTGGATGGCCGGCTGACGGATGCAGGCCGGCCGCAAGGCGACCGGTTGGGTTTTGATCATTGCCTGATGAACGGGCCCCTATAGGTCTGGCCAGCGAGCGCATAGGTTCCGGCCAGGGTCCCGTCAGGCATCATCGTCAGACTGATGTCCGCGCCATTCGGCAGGCGCCCGAGCTTCAATGTGCTCCCGACAATTCTTCCTTCACCGGCGGCCTCGCCCGGATTGTTGTCGCCCAGATTGCCCCAGGCAAAAGTGACCGTCACCTTGCCGTTTGCTGAAATCGTCTGCACGGCGACTTTGGCCTCATACGCGCCCTCCAATCGCCCGGCCCACATGCCCGAAAAAGCGGCGTACTTTGTTGGAACGCCCTTCGCAGGAGGAGTGATCGTGACGGATGGATCCATGATCGCCGAACCCGCTGAGGCCGCGGCGATACTCGAGACAGGCTGAGCAGGAGTGCCAACAGGATCCGGCGCAGGTTCCGGAGCGGCGGGTTGCGGCCCCGCGGGAGCCGACTGGCACGCGACGAGAGCAAGTGCCATGAAGCCCAGCATCGTGTTCCGCATCGAATTCTCCACATCGTTTCGCGGACTGGCGCCGGGCCGCGGACCCGCCGAATTGCACGTCATTCTATGCTACTGCCGTATCCAAAGCGTATAGCGCTTTACATCAAAGACGCCGTCAACAACCTAGCTTCTGATTTGGCTGATCCCTTCCAATTTTAAGGTGTGAAGCTCACCACGACCTTTGCCATAAGACCGCTATGGCAGAGCATCAGCCACGGCGTGAGGGTGGCGAAAACGTGATCTTGCAAACCCGGCAATCTCAGCTCTGGAGAACAGCTTTCCTTGACGGGAACCAGAAAGCCACCAATGTACCGGGCGATCTCACCTGCAGGGTATTTGCTTATGACAGCCTCGATCCACGACATTCCGTTCAGCCGCGCCGACGGCTCAACCACAAGCCTGGGCGAATATGCCAACAAAGTCTTGCTGATCGTCAACGTCGCCTCCAAATGCGGCTTCACCAAGCAGTATGACGGACTGGAGGCACTCTATCGCTCGTATCGCGACCAGGGTTTTGTGGTGCTCGGCTTTCCGGCCAATGACTTCGCCGGACAGGAACCGGGAACAGATGCCGAAATCCAGGAATTCTGCCGGTTGACCTATGGGGTCGAGTTCCCGGTGTTCGCCAAGATCGAGGTGACGGGACCGCGAAAGCATCCGCTCTATCAAGCCTTGATCGAGGCGCGGCCAAAGGCTGTCTTCAAGCCGGACAGCACGCTGGTGACCCGGCTGGCCGGGAGGGGTGCCGCGCCCGCGGCCGGCGAAGTGAGTTGGAATTTCGAGAAGTTTCTGGTCGACCGCAAGGGGGTCGTTGTCGCCCGGTTCGGTTCCGACACGGAGCCGCAGGACGAGGCGATCGTCGGCGCGGTCCGCAAGCTCCTGGCGGTTTAGGCAAGAGGCGAAGCTCCCAACACAGGTAAATTCGCGGCAATATCCAGCCTTCGCGGAGAAGCCGCCCGCATAGCCGAGGACCAAGCCATGGATCTGCAACTAAACGGCAAACGCGCCCTGATCACAGGCGGCAGCAAAGGAATTGGCCGCGCCATCGCCCGGCAATTGGCCCTGGAAGGCGTGGATCTTGTCATCGCCGCCCGCAACGCTGCCGATCTGGACATCGCCGAGCGCGAACTGGCTGCGGAAACCGGGCGCAAGATCGTCGGACTAGGCGTCGACACACAGGACGACAGTTCGGTCAAAGCGCTAGTGGCAGGAACGATCGCGGCGCTCGGCGGCCTCGACATCCTGGTCAACGCCGCGGCCAAGCCGGGCGGGCAGACACCACCGCCCAAGCTGGCCGAGATCACCGACGACCTGTTCTGGGATGACGTGGACGTCAAGGTGATGGGCTATCTGCGTACGGCGCGTGAGGCCGCTCCCCATATGGCCGCCGCCGGCTGGGGCCGGATCATCAACGTAAGCGGGCTCGCTGCCCGGCAGACAGGCTCGATCATTGGCTCGATCCGCAATGTTGCCGTCTCTGCCCTGACCAAGAATCTCGCCGACGAATTGGGCCCGAAGGGGATCAACGTGACGGTGGTCCATCCTGGCCTGACGCGCACGGAAAAGACCGCTCCCCTGGTCGCCGCCCGCGCGGCTTCGGCAAGCGTTTCGCCCGAGGAAATCGAACGGCGACTTGCCGCCAATGTCGCGATCGGCCGCCTGGTCGATATGGCCGAAGTCGCTGATGTCGTCACATTCCTCGCCTCGCCGCGAAGCGTCGCCATCAACGGCGATGCGATCGCCTGCGGCGGCGGGACCATCGGGCCGATACACTACTAGAGCAATTCCAGGAAAGGCGTGAAACGGTTTTCCCGGGAAAAGCGCGTAGCGCTTTCCCTAGGGAATTGCGTCAAAACAAGGAGGTGGTCTAGGATCTGACCCTACTTTGCTTTTTGGCCGCCGGGCGTCGGGGGTGGGGCCGGCGATGGCTGTTGCGCTGAGTCCGAACCGACTGCGCCATCGATCGGAGGCGGGACAATGTCGTTGGCGGAATTCGCGGGCAGCCGGGGTGAAGCTTGCCATGCCACGCCAAGGCCAAAGCAAAGAAGCACCAGAGCAAGCGCCCCCATAGCGGTTGTAATTCCCCAAGGACCGAGCAGGGCCAGCAGGAAGGCCAGGAGATTTGGAAATGAAGTTGCCGGCAGGCCATCCCGATCGGGGTCCGGTGTTGTCAGCTCAGTCATTGGCGCACCGCTTCTTCCCTGGTGGTGTTCGCGGGATTCGAGACAGCCTCATTGTCTGAACCGAAGACAGCTTCCCGGCCGGCGACTTCCTCTCGCACGCTTCCGAAAATGGCTTCGCTCAAGCGGCGGGGCGCGCCCGACAACGACCACCTGCTTTCCTCGCGGCGGGCAAGCATCATATCCGACGCGGTTTGACCGAACCGGATAAAGGCCGCGGCAAGCGCCATGGCGGGGATCGAGGCCACCAGATCGGCGAGAGGCGACGTCAGAGCCTCCGGCTGGGTCACGAAAACGACTCCGGTCCATGAGCCGCTGCTTGCCAGCGCCGCATAGAACGGCGCCAGTGCAGTGACGGCGGCCATGATCGAGCCAACGACAAGAAGAAGAAACCGCATCCGCTCCCCAGGAGGGCTCAACAGGCCGATCGTCAGGGATAGTATGGCTACGGTTGCTCCCGTGGGCTTGTACAGAACCCCTGTCGGCAGTTGAATGAACGTGCCCACGGACACCCCGCCATTGCCGAAGCTCAGGACGATTGCCGCCGCGATCATCGCGCCGAGAAGGATCGCACCTGCGGCCAGCGGCGCGCGCCGCAACCTCCTGGCCATCGGCACGGCAAAGTAGGCGAGCACCAGATCGAGCGCCTCGCCAGGGGATAATCCAAGGCCGAGATCGATGCTGGTGTCAGCCAAAGCATGGCTGAGCTTGCCGACAGGAAAGCCAGCGAGAGCGACGTGCAGACCAAGGGCGACGAGCACGGGCCAGCGGGGCAATCGCATGGCGCCGATCAACACGAGGACAGCCACTCTCACCAGGTCCGGATCGATCCTCACTGTCAAGCCGCTGGTCTCGGATCCGCTGGTCAAAGCCGGTGACAGCAGCAGCACCAAAGAGAAGATAAGCGCGAAGATGACAAAGGAATTGGCGGGCTGGCCGCCAAAACCTCCACCGAAGCGCAGCAGGCGCTGCGCCAGAGCGGGCTCGCGCGCGAGGCGCAGCAGCAGGAATACGAGAGGAACCATCCAAACCCCGCCGGGCGTCGACATTGGCGGGATGGTCACGGCCAGCAGGAAGGGCAACAATCCGAGGAAGATCGCCCGATCCGCAACGGGCCCATTGCGCAGGCCAAGGCCGAATGCCGCCGGCAAGGCGAGATAGGCCAGCCAGGACCATGTCGAGCCGCCGAGCCAGAACAGGACCTGCAGCATCCAGGTAAGCGCCGCTGTCGTCGAATCGATCGCGCCGAAGCCTTGCGCGCCAAGCTTGCTGAGTGCCCCGATGTTCATCAGGTCAGCGGTCGAGAGCCAGTTGTGCAGGGACGGCGGCAGGACAGCGACGGCCCACAGGGCAAGCACCACCAACCATCGCGCAACGGCCGGTTGCTGCTGTCTCTGCGCCAAGGCCGCGACAGGTGCCTTCGCTACCGGATAGATCTTCATCGCAAGACGGCAGAGTACGTAGCTGGCCAGGAGGAGCGAAATCACGGCGGCGGCCTGTGCCGGCAGTTGCGGGTCAACCTTCGACGCCAAGCCCGGCAACCGCATCGGCTGCGTGGTGGACACTATGCCAGTTCGCAACAGCAGGAGAGCAACGACAGCATTGGCGACAAAGGCAACGACGGTGCCGCCTAGAACAGCCTTGAGGAACAGGCTGATCCAGGCGGACCCAAATCGGCCGGCTGCACCGAGTGTCAGGAACCTCAAGGCATATATCGCCAGACGCAGCCCGATACGCCGGTTCCTCAAAACGAGGTACCAACAGAGCACGATGGCGCTCGCCAGGAGACCCAGGATCGACAAGGCCGCCGTCGAGGCAAACGTTCGGTAATACAGCAGTGAAACGAAGGCCGCCGACGTGGTGGACACGAAGACGAAGAGGATGCGTTTCAGATTTACGGAATCATTGCCAGCAAAGGAAGCGGCTCCGATCAAAGGAAGGCAAATTGCTATATATAATGGAAGCTTATAGTACTCATAATATACGTCATTATATTTATATATTACTGAATTTGCAATGTCGGTAAAGAGGAAAAATATCGTTATCTGCCAGAACAGGATGAATACACCAAACGTCACCCTTGATTTTGAGACATTGGATCCTGCCGAAAAGGCAAACAAGAACGACATGATAGCCGCAGGGATAAAAGCGGCAAGTTCGTCGACAAAATTGTTCAGGGATATGGGAAGGAGGGCGAAGAGCGAAGAGATGGCTATCGAAAACCTGATGGAGATCGAATTTGCCTTACCCGTCTCGGGAAACTCCACCTCCGCCGGCGATTTGAAAATGAGCCTCGGCAAAAGTGCCGCCACACCCAGAAATGATCCATAGAAAATTGCGTATTGAATTATGTCGAATGCGTCTCCACCGGACCTTATCGACGAAACCGCTGCGTACTGAATGGTGTGACACGCCATCTCAACCAACAATACGCAGACATAAAATCCGTATGCATATGTGGTTGTCGGATAATTTCTTATACGAAAAATGTCCCTGAACGACAGACCGATCCCTACTGCCAGGATCGGCAGGCAGGCGAGCAGCATGTACACCTGGGTGGTAGGCTGGTCGCGATTGAGATCGAACCTCACCGCCGCCCATGAATATGCTGCTCTCAGGCCCCAGGGCGCGAATGCGGCCGCAACGAGCGCGGCAATGCCGAAACCCAACAGCGAAAGGCGCATTGCCGGCGTAAGCCGGTCCGGCGCGGGGATGTGCACGGCGAGATCCGCGTCCGCCACCTCGCCGCTCTCGACGAAGGTCAGGAACAATCGTTCTTCGACCAGCGCCCGAGAAGCAGGGTCGGCGCCTTTTCGCAGCTCGCGCATCTGCGACAGCAATTTCTCGGCAGTCGTCGATGGGCGATAGACCTGGGTCCCGAATGCCGCCGACGACCTCACCAGACACAGATTGGCAAACACGGTGAGGTCGGTGCGGAGTTTCTTCCAGAGATCCTGCCTGGCAAGCCGTTCGGTCTGGCGCTGGAAGCACCTGGCGAGGTCGGAGCGGAACCAGTCCGGCATGCGTCCCACCCGGAACCAGGGCAGCCGGGCAAGTCGTGCGAGCCGGGCAGCGCTCGGCGCCTGCCCGGTTGCCTGCCGCCACAGCGCCGGCGTGAAATTGGGATCCAGCCTGGGAAACAAGGCCAGTGCCGCCAGCCCGGCTCCCGCCCGCAACGCGAAATCGTCCTGCTGGTAGGGGTCGTCAGGCAGTTCGCCTTCCTCCAGCTCGCCTATGCGGGCGCAGGCATAGGCGGTGACGCGCCGCGCCAGCCGGTCGCGGAAGGCATCGTCGACGGGCGGTATGTCGCTCGCGAAGTCGGCACGATCAAGTTCCAGCAGCAGCGGATCATAACCGGGAGTGGCCTGCGCCATCACGCCACGATCGACGGCCTGCGATCGCCTGCTTGTGACAATAGCTTCGACCGCGCTTTCCAGGCCGGCGTTCGAGTCCTCCGCAAGGCCCAGGCTGATGACGGCGAAGCCGGCCTCCTGCAAGGCCCGCTCTGCCGGCCCCCAACGATCGGGCGGAGACGGCGTCATCAGGATCGGGGGCTCGCGAAAGGCCGGAAGGGCGCGCGGCAGCTGCCGTAATTGTCGGTCGGCGTCACGGTAGTCGACCCATGGCAGTTCTTCGGGCTCGCCGAAGAAGGGTTTGCCGCGCCGCAGCTTGTTCTGTTCATAGGGCTCGAAAAAACCGCGCCCCGTGCCGACGATGACGACCCGAGCTCCCGGGTGGCGGCGCGAGAGGGCGGCGAGCGAAACCACCGGTTGGCCGCCAAAACGGCGCCCGACGGCTTCAAGCACGTCGGGAAAGACCCGGAATTCGTAGCGCAGCAGATCAGCGCCACCATCGCGCAACCGTTTAGCCAACGCGTCGGCAAGAGCCGCCAGATGGTCGTCATTGCCGAGGCGTTCGATCAGCATGAGGCAATCGGGAGCACGCGGTTCCACGCCCGTTTCCAGAGTCGGGTAGCCGGCGGCCTCGATCGACGCCGCGACGCTGCGGCGTATATCGATGCGGTGGCCGGCAACGCGAACCGGCCGGCGCAGCAGACGGCCAGCCCGCCGCACCACCGCAGTGGGAAACAAAATCTCGCTGGCTTCCGGCGACATCGTCGAGGCGACGGTGCCGTCTTTCCTGTCACGAGCAAGGCGCTCGTCGCGCCGCTTGCCGGCATAACCCCACCAGAGCGCGGCAAGGCACAGCACCGCAAGAATGGCAAACAGACGATGCAGGAGGTCCTGCATGAAGAGCTCCGCCAGCCACGGCCAGAAGGTGGCGGATGGCTGCGGCGAAGGCGGCGGATGGACAGAGGGCGACTTCGGCGTGATTTCAACCGCCGCATGCGGCACCTCGAAAACAACATAGCCCACGGCGAGCACCAGGATGGCGATCAGCGCCGCGACAAGCAAACTGCGATAGCGAAGCTTGTAGAGCCGTTCATGCCACGGCACGGGCAAGGCCTGCTTTTCTTGATCGCATATGGGCGGGCCCGATTGCTGCCGATTCCAGAAAGTCGCTATGGCGGCACGCCCAGCCAGTTGCGCTTCGCCGTTGACCGTGAGCAGAGGCATCATCACATCGGCGGCTTCGGTCGCCGATGCGAACCGCACGTCGCGGCCCGCAAGAACCGCCAATGCAACGCCCAGCCTCGTCACCCGGTCGACGCCAAGCGCAACGCCGGCAATACCGGCCAGTTCCGACAGCAGGTGCTCGATGTCACCGCGACCGCCAAGCTCGTCCCAACACCCCTGAAGCGGGTGGGATTGCGGCGTGCTCGGTTCGCGCGGGCCGGTCATCGTGTTTGCGATAGGGACGGGAATACGCCGAGCGCCTTGCCGAGATCGTCAGCCGTCTTCACCAGGACGCCAAGCAGGGCCTTGATCAGATCGACCGAGGGTGTCTTGACGTTGCTGTCCATGGCCGCCAGGAATTCGGCGGCGCTGATCGGCGAGACATGGACCGCACGCGCAAGCGCGATGTATTCGGCGGTACCTGGAGGCCGTGACGAGCCCTTGATCCGGTTGGCCACCTGGTCGCCGACGGCGAAGGCCGCATTGGCCAAGTCATTGGCCTTGCCGTCGTCGAGCTTGTCGATGGTCCTCAGATGCTCGGAAACGATCCGCTTCAGCTGCGCCTCGTCAGGCATGGCGATTTCATGAAACACGCAACGCCGCAGAAAAGCGTCCGGCAAGTTGTTTTCCGCATTCGTGGTGGCAACGATCACCGGCCGCGAGCGACGACGCTCGGTGTCGTCCCCGGCGGCATCCTTGGCGCCGATCTTCAGGCCGAGCTCATCGACGGTAAAGCGCATCGCCTCGAAACTCTCGAGCAGATCGTTGGGCGTATCGCGCGGAGCCTTGTCGATCTCGTCGATCAGCACGACGCTGGGCCTGGGTCTGTCCGGTGGACATTCCGCCGGCTCAAAAAGGTCGCGCAGCAGCAGCGGCCCCGGCTCCCGTGCCACGTCGCCGACGATTGCCGCAATGCGCGATGGCTCGGTGACCGGCTGATCCGTGGCCGCGTCCAACACCAGCGCGCTGCCGCCGCAGGCGGTCACGATAGCGCGCCCAAGCGCCTCGAAACGCAACAGGCGTCGCAGCGGCAAATCCTTGTCGTGAAAACGGGTCAAAAGGTCGAACTTGTAGAGGAGGTCGCGGCCCGTGGTTTGCGTGGTGACGGTGACGCGGATCGGCTCCTGGCCCTCTCCGAACAGGCTGGACGCGATATGATAGGCCGCCCCGGTCTTGCCGACACCCGGCAGGCCACTCAACAGCAAGGGCTGTCCAAGCAGGACCGCGAGCGCTGCCGCTGTCGTCAGGCTGTCGTCGGGCAGATATGGCCGCTTCTTGGCGCCGGCGGCGCGGCCGCCGAAAGAAGCGCCGTCGAGCCTGTTCTTGAGAAGATCACCGTTAAGATCGAGACCGATCATGCTTGTCTCCTGTTCTATTTCAGCGCGTTGAGACGTTTCCAGATAGTGTTGAAGCGCAACGTGCCACCCGTGAATGGCGGCTCCATCGCGTTGCCGAGCGTGCCGGAAAAGTCGGCGGTGCGGAATTGCTGCTCACACCAGGAGCCGAAGTCGGAAAACGAAATCTCGTCGAGGGGCTGACTGCACACTTCGCAATGCATGCCTTCGGGGGATCCACATTCGTCCTGGAAAAGGGCGATGGCGCGCTGGGTCAGATCCTTGGCCTGTTTGAAGGCCTGGTGAGCCTCGCACGACGACGACACCTGGATCCGCAAAACCGTGACAAGAGGGTTTGCCCGCTGGTATGAAATGCCGCCCTGTGGGATCAATTCCTGCTTTGCCCAGCCGGCGATTTCCAGCATCAGCTGCCGCAGCATCGCGACCGCGCCTTCCAGCCGCTCGCCCGTATCCTCATCGAAAATCCGAGACTCATCGACGTCGAAAAGCAGCAGGCGCGGCCCGGCGCCGCTTGCCAGCCTGTCGGCGATGGTCGGCTGGGCCGGACTCTCGCCGGGTGCCCGCGCCCCGATCTGCCTGGCGAGGGTGGCGAACAGCCGCGCGCAGTCCGCCGCACCATTCATGCTCTGAATGGTCACCAACGGTGGGTTCAAGGCAAAGGAGCTGTCGAATAGCGGCTTGTCGCTGTTTGTGCTCACCTCTTGCAGCCGTCTGCATAGAGCGTCCGGACCGTCCCAACTCGTGGTGACAAAGACATAAAAGTAACTGCGTGGGCGTTTGATTCGAAATCCGTCGAGGTAAATCTCTACCGGCTCGATGCGGTCGAGCCGATGAATGACGTCCAGCGCACGCTGCCGGGAGTCCGCCTCGACAAATGCCATGGCCGCCGGGACGAAGGACCAGAAGTCAGCGTCGGACTGGTTGCCATTGGGCCTCGGAACCGGCGCGACGGACAACAGGCTGGTTGCGCCATCATTCGACAACAGGCGGTTGAGCACGCCATAGATCTCGACGTATTCCCCGGCCTCTTGCACACGATAAACAGACGCGCCGGATATGCCCACCAAGGGGTTCGGTTGCTCGGGCGTCGGCGGCCAGATCTGGGTGGTGTAGAGAAAGATAAGATAGCCCTCGGGCGGATCCGCGAGAGGGACAGCGCCGCCGATAGGCAGCGGCAGCGGAATGTTTTCCCGGCCGATGGCCTTTTGCACCGTCTTCAGGGCTATTTCTCCAGCGAGGGGATAGCCCATGAAATCCACCGCCGGCGGCCGATGCCCGCTGATGCCGAGACGTATCCGCCTTGTGGCTTCCTCGAGGTGATAACGCCTGATCAGATCCTGCGCGGCGAGCACCCAGTCGTCGGGAAGATAGCCTTCATCCCCTTCGTTCAGGCCTTCATTGTCGAGCGCCAGGAGCGCGATGTCGCAGAAATCTTTCGACGCCGCGGCGCCGGAAGGCGGCCATACCAGCCGAGCCGGATAAAACTTCACAATGGTCCCGGGCGCCACGCTGGATGCAATCTCGAACCGTACGGAAAGCTTCAGCAAATGATGCGCCGGGACAACACGATCTCCCCCGAAAGGACAGACCACGTGGAGCGCGGTCATGACCAGGCGCGGCGTGATCAACAGGCCAGTTCCCGTTTCTTCGCCCCCGCCGGCAATCCGGCGCCGGACGAACATGGTCAGGTCGGCTATGGGATTACTTTTTGCCACCGCGAACCGCCCCGATGCAGCCTATTTATCGTGAAAACACTTTCGGCCATGAGAATACCCTTCCTCAGAAATTCCGGCTGTCCGCACATACTTGGGCTCGCACTGCCGGTGCCAGAATAGAATAGGCCCGGCCCGAAACCGGCCCTTCATTTCATCTGCGGTGCCTGGACCAGGCCCTGGCCGACATCCTGCTTGGACAGCGGCGCAAGCCCCAACGCCGTCGCCTTGAGCTTGTCGATGACATTCCTGGCGGTGAACTGGTCACCCTGCCTGAGCTTTTCCACCCACAGCGCTGCCACTCCGGCAACATGGGGAGCTGCCATGCTGGTGCCGCTCATGGCGACGAGACCACCGCCTGTCCGAGCCGAGACGATCTCTTCTCCAGGCGCCGCTATCGTCGCGCCTTCATTGGAAAAGGGTGCGACGCGGAAGGTCTTGTCCTTCTTGCGGCCAAGTGCCGCCACGGATAGAAACCGCTCTCCGGTGGCCGGCGGTGCGACGATGATGGAGTAGTCCGGCCGGTGGCTTTCATTGCCGGCGGCGGCCGTCACGACCTGCCCGGCCATCAGACCATCGTGATCGACCATGCTGCGCGACAGGTCGTCGAAAAGCCTCGTGTTGAGCCGGTAGCCCGCGAGCGCAAGCGACGTGGCCTGCGCGGGCGCGTAGTGGTATTTGGTCATCAGCAATTGCTGGTAGCCGGGAAAATCCATCCCCAGCGACATCGAGAGGACATTGGCGCCTTCAAGCTGGGCCCACAGGATCGCCTGTACGATCTGTTCGGACGACCCACCCCCTTCACCCAAAACCTTGCCGATGAGCGCCCGCTTAACCCCTCTGGCCACACCGATCCGGCAGTTGTCGACATCCCGGCCGAATATGATGCCGGCACAATGGGTTCCATGTCCCTCGGCGTCCGTGAAGTCATCCGGGGCGCCACCTATGAAATTGCGGCCGACCAAGTCGACACCGGTGAACGCCGGATGGGTTCTGTCAATGCCGGTATCCAGCACCGCCACTGTCACGCCGTCGCCGCTGAACGGGCTCGTTGTAGCGGCCACGGCTTCGATGCCCCAACCGACGGTCGCGGCCTTCGGCGAAGCCTTCGCCGTGGGGAAGGCCGCGATGAGCATGACCGGCATCTTCGGCGTGATCGACAGCACCGTTGGATCGGCGGAAAAGCGCCGGCGATCGCCGGCGCTCATTTCGTCCACCTGAACGTCGACATCCTCGAAACCATGGGCAGCCGCGCGAGGCCTCCTGGCCGCAATCAGTTGCGGGTCCATGACTTCGTCCAGGCTGCCGCGACGCACGCTTTCAGGATTTGTGCTTTCGAGCCCAGCTTCCAGACCACGCGGGGCGCGGCTGCGAAGCACCACCATTTCCAGCTTCATCTTCTTCATGCCATCCCCCTTTGCCTTGCGGCTATGCCCCTCGCGAAAGCGCCCTAGACGCGCACATCGCCCAACACCCTGATCTCCGACGAAATGGACAGCCCGCCTTCGATCTCTTCCTCATTGGAAAACCCGTCGAAATTGGCGAGCGAGCCAAAAGAGAGGCCGGAAAGCCCTTCGACGTATTTGACGCTGCGCTGGTAGGTTTTGTAGGCGCCGAACGCCGCCTCCAGCTGACTGAGCTCCTTTTCCTGCTCAACCACATAGGCCGTCGATGACGGACGGCCGTCATCGGAGATGAACGACACCACTTTCCAGAAAGCTTTCGGAATGAGCGCATCGCGGTAGCGAAGATCAGTGGCGCCGAAGACGGGTCCGGTGAACACGGAACACCGCTCGGCCCAGGCCCGCGCATTCTGCAGGATGTAGTTCTCAAGTCCGAGCCAGGTCTTCTGATTGACGATGTCCATCTGCGGCGCACAGTTCGTGAAGTGAAACGTGTCCGCATTGGCGACGAGGGCGTTGGCCCCCCAATTGGGATCCTCGCGCCTGACGAGATGTCCCCTGTCGAGCCGATTGCCGGCATAGAGGTCCTCACCGAGTTGCGCTTCGGCCGGCAGGCGGCCGTCCAGCGCCCATTTGTCGTCCTCGCGCCCAATCGAAATGGAGCGGGCGCCCTCGATATTGACGGCAGTGAACATGGCCATGCGCCGGGACGCGCACATGACGACGGAAAAGTTGCAATAATCGAGCCGGCCGCTGGCATCGCCGCCAACCGGCGTTATGTCGCGGGATCGTTGGCCGGTCGGCTTGGGCAGGTCGATGGGGAACCTGGTCAGGAAAGTCCGATCGAAGCCGGTACGGCCAGCAAAGGACTGGGGCGACGACGTGCGCGGTCGAGCCGCGCGCTCGGCCATGGCACCCTCACTGCGAATGTGCGTTTCGAGAGCTGCCCCGTTCCCCGGCCCGCGCAGCCGCCGCATATCGCGAAGCTGCGGTCGCCGGTCCATCCTTACGGTCACAAGTTCAGTCGCGGACATGAGTTCTCCAATCGAAAAAAGCCGAGGACATCACCTGGCGTTGAAAAAATTTCCAAAGGCCTTCAAATCGAGCAGTTGCGCATCGCCGTCGACGGCATGGCGAATGCTGGCCAGATCGTGGGCGAGGTTCTGCCGCAGCGTCTGCCCGCCAAAATGCAGGCCGCCTATGCCATAAGGATTGCGCAAGCTGATAAGGGGGGCGCCCGAGTTGCCGGCAAGGGTGGTGCCGTCATGGCTCACGGCCCAGCGGTGCTGGTCCCCGACCATCTCTCCCGGCTTGTTGACGATCTGACCGGGGCTGACATATTTGGTGCCATACTCGTCGCCGAACAGCTCCCAGAAACGGTCCCAGATATCGGTCGAGACCTCGCCGGTGTCCGGATCGACGGCCGCCGACAGGTTGGGTTTTGCCGGGTATCCGACAGCGATGAACTTGGACTGCTCGGCCGATTCCATGAAAAGCGGACCCGAAGGGGCCGGCTCCGGCAGGCTGGCGCCGGCGGCGTTGGTGGTTTCCACCTCGAGGATGGCGATGTCCAGCTTGCCGATATCGGCGAACTGGCCGATCTGCCAAGGCCCCGCCGTCAGCACGCTCTTGATCAGGAAGCGGCGCTTTTCGT
This sequence comes from Mesorhizobium loti, assembly GCF_013170705.1. Lineage (NCBI taxonomy): Bacteria > Pseudomonadati > Pseudomonadota > Alphaproteobacteria > Hyphomicrobiales > Phyllobacteriaceae > Mesorhizobium > Mesorhizobium loti. The sequence continues at coordinate 6,099,674 of NZ_CP033334.1, forward strand.
CGATTGCAGCCTCGTCGAAGCAGATGGACACCGGCGCGTTGAGCACAAACCGGCGCGGCCCGCCTGAAGACGGAACCGGCTCGGAAAACGCCTCGATGACGTGCCGGTTGGTCATCACCAGACCCTTGGCGATTACCGTTCCGGTGCCGACATGCGAATGGCCGTCGGCCTCGTCGATGTCGATGCGGCCAACCGCATCGATGAGCGGCTTGAGAACCTTTCTCGGCGGCCCCAGATCGCCGGCCCATAATTCCAGCTGCGGATCCTTGGGATCGACCATCCCGGCCACGACCCGGAGCGCGGGACGGTCGGTCAGCCGCACGATCGCTTCCGCCGTCGCCCTTACGGCCCCGACCGATCCGGCATCGATACTTCTGCCCTTGGCCCAAGCGTCGACGACGCCTTCGGCATGAGTCATGATCACACGGCCGGCCGCGCGGGCGGATTCGGTTGTGCCAGCCCGCGCTCCTCGGCTGCTCAGGACCTTCTCGATACGGTCGAGCATCTCCTGTTTTCCGGATCGGGCAAGCATCGTCCGCGCGGTGATGGGCGGCGGCACCGCGCTTTCGGAGGCGGAGCCTCGACGCGGCTGCGAAGCACCCGACGGCATGCGTGGGCCGACGAAAGCGGTCAGCGGTCCCGATGGTCCCGGCAAGGTGGTGCGATCGAGCAGCGCGGCTGCAGCGCCGGACGTACCGGTGGCTGCCGCCAGGGCCCGGCTGGGGCGCGGTGCGACGGCGCTTTCGAGTGCCCCAACACGTTTGGGGTCCATGCGCTGGCGCCGATCAAGCGTCAGAAAGCCTGTCTCCGCGACGAAGCGTTGCGGGTCGGACGTGGCCTCGAGGATCGGCTGGCCGGGATGTGCGCTTTCCACGGGAGCGGCAGCCGGGATATCGGAAAGCGGCAATGCCAGCAGCTGTTCCGCATCGACCACACCGGCGCCCATGGACCTGCCGGGCCAGTTTGCCGGTCTGCGCGCCGATTTCCTGACGGCGGCGCGGAATAGTTCCTGGACGTTCACACCGCGCCTGGCCGCCTCGGCCTTGACCGCGGCAGGAGAGTGCCTGGCCAGCCAAAGTGCCGCGCACCCAGCAGTCAGAGCCACGGCAAAGGATGTCCCCTGGCCCGGCTCGACAACCGATTTGTCGACATCCATGGGCCGGTTCCGCCGCGCCACATAGACATTCTCGCCCGGAGCCGAAATGTCGACCTTGGGGCCGCTGGACGTCCCTTTCCAAGGTCGATCGTTGAGGTCGACACCAGCAACGGCAATGACGTTGCGGTCCCAGGCGGGATAGACGACAGTTGGTATGCAATTGCCGGCCGCGGCCACAACGATCATATCCGCCTTGACGGCCCTTTCGATAGCCCGCCGCAAATCCGCGCCTTCGATAGGCCCGCCAAGACTCATCGTGATGACGTGGCATTTCGCCAGGCGGGCATGGTCAACGGCGGCCGCGACGGCGGCGCCACCGCCGATCACCACCGAATTGACGCAACGGATTGGAACCAGCGTCGCTCCGGGGGCCGCACCGACGATCGCCAATGAGGGACGGCTCACGACCGTACTCGACGTCGCCGTACCATGGCCCGGCGAAGACATCGACGAGGAGAGTGGGTCGATCGGAAGGCCGCCGCCGGCCAGAATGTCCGTGCCTTTTGCCAGATCGAGCGCACCATCCAATTCGCGATGATCGGCGACCCCCGTATCGGGCTGCCCAACCAGAATCCCCTGGCCGGTGGTGCCGAACCTGGCCCATGCCCGGTCAGCCCGCACCGCCGAGATCGCCCAGCGGATGGTCGGGGGAACCGGAGCGCTCGACTTGCAAAGCGTCCAGACGATACCGCCCACCGATTCCGGTGCACTGCGGTTAAGCTCGTCGTCGGCAATCCAGCCCGGATCGACATCGGGAACGCAGGAACGCAGGCCGCAGTCATCGATCAGATTTTGCGCGACCTCGAAGAGGAACCCCGCCGATTGCTCGCGCCGCACATTGGGAAACTGCAAGACGTGGACGAGCGGATCTTCACCGGGCGGCAAGGGGAAGAAAGCAAAGCGCTCGCTGCCAATCAGTCCGGCCAGCTTCGCGCGTTCCGCCGGAAGATCGGGCGGCGCGCCGTATTCGAGCGTGAAACGGATGATGTCCGGTGCGAGCGTTTTGGAATCCGGCTCGTCGGTTGCGTCGGCGGCCGCCTTCAGGAATTGACGATACATGGCGTTATCCTCCCGCGCTCAAGTCGACGCCGGCATTCCGCTCGAGCGTGATTTCGAAGTCCGCTATCGCCCTGTCGGCAAACGACCCGGTCCAGCTCCAGATCGGCTTGAGCGTGGTCTTGATGACTTTTTCGCCCTTTGTCGGCGGAGGATCCTGCACGACTTGCGACAGCGTGATCGCGTAGGGCTTGCCCGTTGGTACGGTGTAGCCGCCGCTCGACGGGTAACGCATCGGATCGCGTGAAAAGACCCGCCTCAATCTCTCCCCCACACTGCGCCTGGCCAGCACGCCAAGCACGGGATCCCCGGCCACTGATTGGTCAGCCAAGGTCAGGCCGACGACATAGTCGGCCCGCGGGGCGCTTCTCGAGGCGACCACCCGCACCGAAAACCACGCCGAACCGGTTTGCGGCTTGGGCGGTTCGGCGGCGGCGGAGGGCGTGCGCAAGCCAAGGTTGACCAGCAAGGTGTTCACGCCGGCGCTTCCGCCTGCGATGATCAACGCCGACAGGACGGTGGTCAGCACCGTTGTCGGCATGGTCGCCGGCACCTGCTGGATACCGTTGGCAAAGCCGATGATCTTGCTGACGGGATCGTATCCGGAGAGGCCGACGAACAGAGCCGCGATAACCAGCATCACCAACGTCTTCACCGCGCGCGCCGAAAAAAACTCCTGATAGAGCCGCCAGTTGAAGATTGCGGCGAACGCCTGCTCGAACACCGCGGCGATCAGAAACACCTTCATCAATTCGGTGAGGATGTTGGAGGCATTCGGAATGTCGTTGCCCTGCGCGACTGCCTGCTGGGTCGATATGATGAGAACCGGAAGAACGTACGCAAGGGCCTTGCGCCAACCCGCGGCGGGTGACCGGGTGCCCACCGCGTCCGCGCAACGCCTCTCGCCAATCCTGCGAGCCGCCGCGGTTTCCGGCTCCCTTGTCGTCACGCCAGATTTGACGTCGGTCGAACTGTATCGGTTCTTCATCGCCGCACCCCTCCCCTAACCGTCGCGGCAATTTGGGAGGAGCACCGTGAACTCAGCGTGAAATCAACCTCAGGCGGAGCCCAAACCCTCAGACGAGGAGGGGCATCAGCCGCTCAAAATCGCGGCGGCCGTAAGTTGCCTGCCAACCTCGTTGTTGAGGTAACATCCAGAGCCGTTTACACCCTGACCGCGGCTTGAAATGCGCGAGACCGACGCAGATCGCCTTGACCACGGGGACCTCGAATGAGGGCCGCTGCAAGTCCGCGAACCATACATTGCCGCCGCTTGCGCTGCTTATCTCTTCCATCAGGCGCGACAGCATCCCGGCTTGGCCTGTCTGCGTTGCCGAGCCGGGATCGGAGCCGCTCAAAAAGCCCATTGTGTCGAGGTTTGCGTGCTCCAGCCAGGCCGCGACGCGACGGTCCGCGGCAGACATCGGCGCATTGCCGTTTGTTGCGACCCGCATCTCATGGGCATCGAACGCGAGCTCGGTCTGGATCATCTCGAGGAACGCGGCCTTGGCCGCCGCCTGCAAATCGAAGGCCGCCGCAAATCCGACCGCCAGGCGCCGGCCGTCCCCGTCGCACGATATCGCGGCTGCCACATGCGCGCTGTGAAAGGTTGAAATGTCGAGGAACCAGACACGCCGCCCGGTTTCGATGGCGTGCTCCGTCAAGGCCGCTGCCAGGGAAGCATCGTGCCCGGTGGGAGCAAAGCGCCGACGCCGGCAGCCTCGCCACCACCATATGCCGGTTGCATCGCGCTCAACGAGCTCGAGCACGGCGCGCGACATAGCGGCGTCGATGGTGCTTCCGGCGGCGCAGCCATTGGAATCGGCGTTCAGGCTGTTGTCTCCATGGACGGCGTCGCCAAAGCCACCGAAGCAAAGAAATGCGGGGCACATCGCGGTGCGCGAGCCCGCGAAGTCGCGCACGCGGGCCAGCCGATCGGGATCGTGCAGTTGCCGGGGCGGGGGAATCGCATCCCAGCCATCCCACATGCGGTTGAGACGGCGGCGCTGCTGTATCTGGCGCCTGGAAAAACCCAGTACCGCTTCGGCCGGGATGATATCGCTGGCCTGGCCGGCCGCTACAAGCGTGCACTCGTCCAAGGCCTGATACATCCAACTGCTGATTTCCACGGCTTCGCCAAGGCATCCCAACAAGGCCTGTGACCGGCTGTATCCCTTTCCGCTTACAGTCACTTGGCGGATACCGCCGCTCCACGGCAGACCGAGATTCGCCGCGGCCAGAATACCGCCCGGTATCTCGAACAGATCGACAATCAGGCCGTGAAGGGCGGCGAAGCTGTACAGACGCAGGCGATCGGAAGCCTCGACATCCGTTTCCGGCCGGAGCTCCAATCCCGCGAGCCGAAGATCCCGCCTTATTGTATCGGGCACCTTGTCCAGCACCGTGTTCGAAGAGTCGACTGCGGAATGCGGCTGTGCGCAAAGCACTTCCCAATGACTTTTTTCTAACCGCATTCTTCGATCTTCGCTTAACGTCAGTCCGGTTCTGGTATTAAATGACCAAAGGGCGTTTGGGTCGATCATGTCAGTAACCATGATCCACAGGCAGAGAGAAAGGGGCTCTTCCAGGAAAAGCCTCGAGATCAAACTCGTCGGCAATTTCGAGATACGCAGCCTCGATAAGGTTTATGCTCTCGACAAACGCAAGGCCTGCGCGATCCTGGCCTATCTCATTTTGTCCGAACAGACGCGCGAAACACGCGGACGTTTGTCCGCGCTCCTGTGGAGCGACAGCGATGAAGAACACGCACGCGCCTCGCTGAGGCAATCCATTCGCGATCTGAAGCAGATCGAACTCACGACGGGGGTGCCGTTTCTGGTCCTCGACAAGCTCTCCGTCGGGATCGATCCCAATGTCCTGCGCACGGATCTCGCCGCTCTGCGCCATGCGCTCAGGGATCGGGATTTCCCGGCTGTCGACGGCATCCTGGCGCGAAGCGACAGATCACTTTGCATCGGGCTTCAGGATTGCGATCCGGTATTCGATAACTGGATCGGGATGATTTCGACCCAGTGGTCGGATGGTCTGACCCATCAACTGTCGAAATCGCTCAACGAGGCAAATTCGACCCTGGTGGAACGCAAGGCGATCGCCGGCTGCATCTTGCGCCTCGATCCTTTCCATGAGTCGGCGGTCATCACCATGTTGGGGGCGCTGCATCGGGAAGGCGGCTATGCCAGGGCCCGCGTTTTCTTCGAACGCTATGTCAGCGATCTGAGATCGGAACTCGATCTCGCACCGCCACGCGAAATCATTCAGCAACTGGAGCGGTTCAAGACAGCGGCCGTGGATGCGACGGATGCGCAGCCGCAAGTCGCCCTCGACCCTGCCGCGCCGCGCCAGCTTGTCGAAAGGCCGACGATCGTGCTCGTCACGGAAAAACACAGGAGCACCGACGCGCACATTCAGTTCGCCCTGGTCAGTGAACTTTCCGCCACCCTCTCGCGGTTCAGGCATTGGACCGCAATCCACACCGAGCTTGATCGCGACACGATACGATCAGGGTCTGTCGAGACGCTTCGTGCCGCCGTGGGGGAAACCGCCGACCTTGCCGTGATCATAACCGCGTCCGACGGCGAGGACGAACCGCATTTCGATATTTCATGCCGCACGATCCCAACGGGCGTCTTGCAGTTCTCCACCACCGCGCCTCGAGAACCGGCGGCATGGAGACCCGTCTTCAATGAAATCTGCGCGCGGGTTGCTTCACGCCTCCAGTTGGTGATTTCCACCACGCGCCTCCATCGCATCGACGAACAGTCGCCAAACTACATCTCGGCCTATGACAATTGGCTCGACGGACAGCGGCTTTCGACGTTGTGGCGCAAAGACACCGACGCCATCGCGATCGCGCGTTACGAAGAAGCCATTCGCCAGGACCCTAGCCTGGCCTGCGCCTATTCGAGCCTGGCTGTGATCCTGAATTCGCGGTGGATCGTGCTGCCCGGCTATCCGGTCGAGAGCGCCGACCTCGACCGCGCATTCGACCTCGCCAAGAAGGCGGTCGCGATCGATCCTCTCGATCATCGCAACCAGGTCAACCTGGCTTGGAGCCACCTCCTGGCGCGGCGCTGGGAACTGGCGGAATTTCATTTCGGACTGGCGCACGACCTCAACGCCGCCAATCCGGCGACCCTTATCGCCTATTCGCTTTTCAGCGCGTTCATCGGAAACCATCAGCGGGCGGTCGACCTGTCGCGACGGTCGTTCGAGCTCAACCCGCTGCATGAGCCGCACTACCACGGTTACCATGCGACCGTTGCATTCCTGGCGGGCGACCTGCAGGGCTGCGTCGAGGCTGTCGAAAAAAGCGACGGCCTGTTTCCCGATATCCGAGGCTGGTCGGCTGCCGCGCATGCCTTCATGGGCGATGACGCGAAAGCCGCCACCGACTTCAGAATATTTCTGAAGGGTATCACGACCGCATGGCACAATGGCGAGCGCCCGACCCGGCGAAGCGCGATCGACTGGTTCAAGAACGTCTTCCCGATCCGCCTGGATGCCGACCGCGCGAGACTGAGCGAAGGCATCGACCGCGCCTCACGGCTGGCATGACGCGGCCGAAGCCCGGCGCATCCTATCTGCAGCGCGACATAACATAGTCGCCAAGCCGGCAACGGTAGCCCCGGAGCCGGTTTGCCTTCTTCTCCTCGACCGTCGCGCCTGCGTTGGGATCGAATTTGTAGTGGGCCGGGAAAGGATAATCCTCTCCGGGGCCGACCTCGGGCGCGATCGTCCGCACGGTCTCCTCGACGTCCCCGGTGAAAGGAAAGGCAATGTTGACGACGTTTTCTTCATCGAAATGCGCGATGATCTCGATCTCGTCCCAGGTCTTGCCGCGCGGGTTCATGAACCCTCTGAGCAGGTCTTTCTTCTCGTCCTGCGTGCCTTTCCTGAATATCTCCATGGTGGCGGGATCCTTTATGGCTTCTCGAATAAAGGCTCCCAACGCTTCGAACTGCACATTCTCGAATTTGGCCATGACCCCTCTCCATTTCTTCAGGTTGCGACGTTGCCGGTTCTTCGATAGGCCCGCCCCGGCATGTCCAGGTTAGCGTACCGCTGGAAGTATTCGTAGAGCTGGTCGTCTGAAACCAGCCTGTCGTCGGCCAACCCCAAGAGCCCCGCCAGATTGCCGGGTTCGGCCGATGACAGGGACAGCGGCATCTGGATTTCGCTGTCTCCGGCATTGAACAGTGCGGCGGCGACGGTGGCCGCGACGATGAACGAGCCGGTCGGTCCCAGCCGGTTGCCGTCATCGCCGAGCACGGCGGCTTCCTGCATGATGTAATAGGACAGAGGGGTCTCGGTCAGGAACTGCGGATGGGCCAGCAGCGTCTTCTCAAGCGCGCCAGCCTGGAAGCTGTAACGCTTCCTGCAGCTTTGCGTGGGCAGCATGGCAGCGCCGGAAAGTACAGGCACATCCGCGGAAAGCGCAGCAGCGACGGCGCCGGCAATCGTCTGGCCTGATGCGATGCCTAGATCGTAACAGCGCCAGCAATCCATGAAGGCGATGGACCGAGGGGCCCCGTCGAAGTCGGCGGCGTGCTGAACCACCGCCATCTCGTAGTTGAGAAACGGGCTGATACGGCGTGCCTTCAGCGCCTTCGCATCGTCCGACTCGATGAAACGGCTCCAGTCGACGGCCCAATTCACGCGGACCGGAACGTCACCATTCGGGCGCTGGCTCGAAAATGCCAGGATCTCGCGCAAGGTGCCGGCTTCCTCTTCGAATGCCTTGTTGAGGGCATAGCGGTCGCGGACCATCGAATGCGCAAACCGCGAGGCGCCAAATGTGAATTCGATCGGCAAGTCCGCCAGCGGCCTCAGCGATGCGACGCCGGGTCCGCGAAACTCCTCGCCATCGAAGAAGTGCGCCCAGACCGCCGGGGCCAGAATTCGCCTGAGATAGTCGTCGACGACGACGCGGCGATAGACACCGGTCAGGTAAAGCCGCGCTTGGTCGAAGGCGGTCTGCGGCGGTACAGCGCGTCGCGCCATCAGCAAATCGACGAGACGGTTGTGCACCAGCATCAACGAGCATTGCAGCTGCGAGAGAATGAGATTGTCGTCGTTCCTGGGGTCGCCGATCAGCGGACGGTAAGGCGCCTTTCGTCCGCACACGCTCAGAAAACCGCTGGAGGCGTCGACGCGCGGGACGTCTCGCGCCCTTTCGACCGCACCATCGACGGGAAGTTTGACCTGCTTGTCGCTGACCCCGGGCAGGCCGATCGGGAATCGACACAGGGTGGTGTCGCTTTCCGATGCGGAGTCATAGAGATGCGAGTCCACAACCAGGCCTCGTCCATAAAGGCCCGACAGATCGAGACTGCCCGAGACGGCGTTCCTCAAGGTGCGCCCGGCATGATCGCCCGGCATGCCAAATATGCGGCTAAAGACGATGTCGTGAAAAGCGAACTGGCCGAAATAGGTATAGGCAGCGGGATTGTCGCTGAGGTCGGGGGAATCGATGGGACCGAGCATGGAGTTCGAGATGTCGGTGAGCGCCGCCTGGGTTCTCTCCGTCATGGAGCCATCTTCTCCAGCCGGCATGAGGCTTATCGGCTTTTCGGCGAGATCGGGAAACAGGAGCCGGCGCCGAAGAGCGTCGCCCGCGTCCGCACCTGCCGCTTCGACGGTTTGACCTCCAGCAGTCCTCGCCATCGCGTTGAGCGCGCGGCGGTGATTTACCAGGGTTTCATATGCCGCATACTCGCCGTGTCTCATCACCACCTCTTTTCGTCAAAGACTATTCCATTCGCACGCGCTCGGCGATGCCAGCCGGCCATATCTTGCGCCCCCGGCCGAACGGCCCAGTCCGAGGGCGGGACGGATTATGTTGGGAGGCCCAAAATCCGTCCCGCCGCCGACCCCCCGGCCGACTTGAGATGCATGGTTGAAGCCTGCCGATCACCCGGTGCAACAGGTCCGGACATCAGTTGGCGCAAGTTTGCCCATCGGGGTCACGCCGCCAATCATCGACGACACGGATTCCGTGCCGGGAGGCGATATGACGAGCTGGCGAAAACGGTTCCAGTCGAAACTCATGCCTGGATCGGGCCGGCGGGCCGGATCGAGCGCGGCATGCGAAACGATGGTCTTGAGGTTCGGGTATTTCGCCCAGCAATAGCGCACAATCCTCGCCGTCACTTCGACCTGCCAGCTCGAGAATGGGGCCGCGACCTGGCTGTTGACGACTTCAATGCCAAGGCTCCAGTGATTGACGCGCTTGGCGCCGCCATTGACCCGCGGATGGCTCTTGTCGTTTCCTACATGCCAGGCCGCCCGCGATTCCGGCGCACACGCCCAGACAATGTTTCCGTGCTGGCTTTCGTTCTCATCGGGAACCAGCCAGTGAAAACTGGCGGTGCCGGCCTGCATCACCGACATCGCCCCGGCCGAGCTGCCGCCGGCAGTCGCATGAATGACAACCGCCTCGATGCCGAGGATCGGATCGAAACGCCGCAAGGACGTCGAGCCCGCCCAGTAATCTTGGACGCCGGGATAGAGCACCTCCGGGATCGCAAATGGTGCCGGCCTGCCCGCGGCCGGCAAATCGAACAGGTACGTCTTCGGATCCGGCATTGCTTGCTCCTGCAAAGCTCGCGTTTGACGCCCCGGTATCGCAACGTTGGCGTGAAACCAGCGTGAACCATGTTCCGCCGCCTCGGAGGCATCACTGGCCATCAAGAGATGGTCCATCGGCCAGCAGCGCCTGATCAATCCGATTCTCGATAGAATCCAGCACGTTCTGGGAGTATGATCGCCGCGGATACGCTATACTCGAAGCGGCTGCGCCACCGTGGCAATCCTTGCTTGACCGGCATTCGCCCGAGCTACTCGAAGGAATAGGTGAAACCTTCCTTGGAGGCGCCAACGGTGACCTTTGACATTTTCTCGCCCGCGAGCGACCGGTCGAGCACGCCCCGGCTCAGTTCCGGCAGCAGCGTGTTGGTCAGGATGGCATCGATCATCCGTCCGCCGGATTCGATCTCGGTGCAGCGGGCCTTGACCAGATCCATGACACCGTCGCCGATTACCAGTTCCGCATCGTTGGTCGTGCGCAGCCGGCGAGCGATCTTGGCAAACTGGTGACGGGTGATGGCTTCGATCATCCCGTCCGAGAGCGGGTAATAGGGAATGGTCACCACCCGGCCGAGGAAGGCAGCCGGGAAGACCTTCAGCAGCGGGCTGCGCAAGGCGATGTCCAGATCGTCAAGTCCGGCCCGTATAGTGCCGTTCCCGGTCCGCTCCATGATGACCTCCGAGCCGACATTGGAGGTAAGCAGGATCAGCGTGTTCTTGAAATCGATCCGTCGCCCCTCGCTGTCGTCCATCATGCCCTTGTCGAAAACCTGGAAGAATATCTCGTGGACGTCGGGATGCGCCTTCTCGACCTCGTCGAGCAGGATCACCGAATAGGGTTTTCTGCGCACGGCCTCGGTCAGGATGCCGCCCTTGCCGTAACCGACATAGCCGGGCGGCGCACCTTTCAAGGTGGACACCGTATGCGCCTCCTGGAACTCGGACATGTTGATCGAGATCAGGTTCTGTTCGCCGCCATAGAGGGTTTCGGCCAGCGCCAGCGCGGTTTCAGTCTTGCCGACGCCCGAGGGGCCGCAGAGCAGGAACACGCCGACCGGCTTTTCCGGTGCACCGAGCCCGGCGCGGCTGGTCTGTACGCGCCTGGCGATCATCTCCATGGCGTGATCCTGGCCGACGACCCGCTCCGAGAGCGTGGTGGCGAGCTTGAGCGCCTTTTCGGTCTGGCTCGACAACATCCGTCCAGTCGGGATTCCCGTCCAGTCCTGGACCACGGCGGCCACGGCATTGCGGTCAACCGAGGGCAGGATCAGCGGTGTCTCGCCTTGCGCCGTGGCCAATTCGGCCATCAGCTCGCGCAACCGAGCAAGGTCGGCCGCCGGATCCGACGGCGCCGGATCGGCAGCCGCCGGCGCCTCGGCCCTGGCTTTGGCCGCCTTGGTCTTCGTCGTTTCCGCCTTCGCCGTTTCCGTCTTGGGCGGCTCAGTCTTGGGCACCTTGGTCTTTTCCGCGTCCGTCACTGCCGTTTCAGTGTCAGCCTCAGCGGTCGCCTCCGCATCGAGCGGCACGCCCTCACCGCGCAGCCGCGCGCGCAATTCGAGTATCTCGGCGACCAGCGCCTTTTCACGCTCCCAGCGCCCCTCGGCGGCAGCCAGCGTGGTCTCGGTTTCGGCTAACCCGGCTTCAACCCGCGCCTGCCGCTCCGCCACCTCGATGCCGATCGCAGCCTCGCGACCGATGATGCCGCGCTCGACCTCCAGCGCCTGGCGGCGGCGAATGATGTCCTCGACCTCGGCCGGCGTCGCGTGCTGCGATATGGCGACACGGGCACAAGCGGTATCGAGCAGGCTCACCGCCTTGTCCGGCAGTTGCCGCGCCGGGATGTAGCGATGCGACAGGCCGACCGCCGCCTCGATCGCCTCATCGAGTATCTGCACCTCGTGATGCTTCTCCAGAACGCCGGCCACACCGCGCAACATCAGCACGGCCACCGCCTCCGACGGTTCGTCGATCTTGACCACCTGGAAACGGCGGGTCAGCGCAGGGTCTTTCTCGATGTGCTGCTTGTATTCGGCCCAGGTCGTCGCCGCGATCGTGCGAAGTTCACCGCGCGCCAGCGCCGGCTTCAAGAGATTGGCCGCGTCGCCTGTTCCAGCCGCGCCGCCGGCGCCGATCAGCGTGTGCGCCTCGTCGATGAACAGGATGACCGGCGTCTCGGACGACTGAACCTCGTCGATGACCGCCTTCAGCCGTTTTTCAAATTCGCCCTTCACGCTGGCGCCCGCCTGCATCAATCCGACGTCAAGCATGCGCACGCTGACGCCTTGCAGTGTGGGCGGCACGTCGTCCGCGGCGACACGCAAGGCAAAGCCCTCGACCACCGCGGTCTTGCCGACACCGGCCTCGCCGGTCAGGATCGGGTTGTTCTGCCGGCGCCGCATCAGGATATCGACGATCTGCCGGATTTCCGGATCGCGGCCGACGACCGGGTCGATCTTGCCGTCGCGGGCGCGCTGGGTCAGGTCGGTGGCGTATTTCGCCAGCGCCGAATCCCCGCCTGGCCCCCGCCGCGGCGCTTCAGGGGCGGAGACCGTGGTCGAGGCGCCGGCTTCGAGCGAACCTTCCACGACGTCGGCGAACCGCGCAATGACCGCGTCGGCGTCGATCTTGTCGAACTCGCCGCTGATCTTCGACAGCAGGCCTTCCAGCACCGGCGTCCTCAGGCAGGCAAGCAGAATATGTGCGCTGCGGACTTCCTCGACGCCGAACTCGAGCGTTGCCAGGTTCCAGGCCTCCTGGATGGCATGAAAGATGTGGTCGGAGAATTCCTCGATCGAGGTCGCGCCATAAGGCAGCTTGTCGACGGCGCGGGTCATGTCGGCCGTGAGCCGGCTCGCATCCACGCCCGCATCGGCGATGATCATCTGCACATCCGAGCGGTCGGAAAGCACCAGTTGCTCGATGAAATGGACCAGTTCGACATAGGGATTACCGCGCAGTTTGGCGGCATCGGCGGCAGCCTTGAAGGCGCGGACACCGACAGGATTGAGCTTGCCGACCAGTTCCTTGCGTTTGAAAGTCTGCGATGACCGGCGCTGTTCCATCGAACGTGCTCCTGCAGTCTGCCAGCTGATAAACTGCCACATAAGACGTCACTTGACAAAGAGCGTCATGGACGATGTCCCGATGCCCGGTTTAGCCGGCTCCTTTCCATTTGTGGAAAGTCCCGCACCCTTGACTGCAAAAAGCCACGGCACTGGACGCCCCTCCGCAACGCGGTTCGCATGCTGCCAAGGCAACCGCGCCGTGGATTTCAGCGCTCGTGAGGCGATCGCGTTTAGCTTCTGTTAATTTTTGAGCGCTCGTTGAATTGTGGTAAAGTGCAACCGTGTGATAACGTTGCGTCACATATGGCTTGAGGCTGGTCGCTGGGGGTTTGTGTGATTGATGTCGCACTCTGGCTTAGTCCGCTCGACGGTGAAAATCCGTCAGGGGAAGACTTGCGCAACGACCCGGCTTTTCACGAGCTGGAGCGCCTGACCGAACCCGAGATCAAAGTCGTCCACGACGGCAACAACAAGCCCACGTCGCAAAGCACCATTCCGGTCGACTGGTCCGCCGTGCTGGCGAAGGCGGGGGAATTGCGTGCGCATGGCCGCGACCTGCGGCTGCTGGTCATCGTCACCCGCGCGCTGGCCAATGAAGAAGGACTGGCCGGGCTCGCGCAGGGGCTGACGCTTATTGCGCAGACCTTCGACCAGCATTGGGAAACCATGCATCCGGCACTGCGGCCCAACGCTTCGCCTCGCGATGCCGCCTTGCGCCGTATCAACGCGCTGCTCGACCTCCAGAACAGTCAGGACGGGTTGTTGGCGAACCTGAGGCAAATGATTTTCTTTACGCCACGCTCGATCGGGCCGGTCAGCGGACGCGACCTGGAACAAAGCGCGCTCGACGACCGCGTCATGCTCCAGGAAGCCGCGTCGGGATTGAACACCGCGGAAAAGGCCGCACTGGTCAGCGCACACGGGCAATTGTTGAACCGGGTGCGCGCCGGATGCGCGGCACAGATCGATCAGGCCGGTGCGGAGATGGTCTCGCTCGTCGCCGACGCCCGGGCGGCGATCGCGGCCCTCGACGCGGTCGAAACGGCGCTGGACGCCCGTCTCGAAGGCGGCGGCGCTCCCGTTCCGGAATTAAAACGGTTCCTGCAGCGTTTGCTGACGACCCTCGAACGGAATTCGGCAGCCGGCGCCGTGGCGAATGGCGTGGCCAAGCCGGCTGAACCGGTAACACCTGCTCGAAACGGTCATGGAGCCGAGACTATGACAAGTGCGGCAAGCTACGCGGACTCGAGCACGGGGCTTCCCGACCGGATCTCCTCTCGCGACGACGTGGTCAAATGCCTGGACCTGGTCGTCGCCTTCTATGACCGCACCGAACCGTCGAGCCCCATACCGCATCTGGCGCGGCGCGTGCGCCGGATGGTGCACATGGATTTCGTTGAACTGATGGAAGATCTCGCCCCGTCTGGGCTGAAGGAATTCCGGCTTCTTGCCGGCGTTCCCGATGTCAAGAAGACGGCTCAGAAGGATGAAAGGTAACAGCACATGCCAGCCGAAAGCAAAGCGAAGGTCATCGAACGAAATCGCGCGCCGCGGGTGCAGATCGCCTACGACGTGGAAACCTACGGCAGCCCGACGACGATCGAATTGCCGTTTGTGATGGCCGTGATGGCCGACCTTTCCGGCGCTTCGCAGACCAGGGAAGCATCGAAATCGGTGCTCGACCGATCCTTCGTCGAGACCGACGCGAACCGCTTCCCCAAATTCATGGAAGCGCTCGGGCCGCGCGTCAAAGCCCGGGTGAAGAACACGCTGCCGCAGGCCGAAGGCCAGGAGCGCGACGAGGAACTGGCGCTCGATCTCACCTTCACCAAGATGGGTGATTTCGCCCCCGACAAAATTGCCGAACAGGTGCCGCAACTGGCCGAGATCCTGAAGATGCGCCGCCAGCTCGAAGAGTTGCTTGGCTTCATGGACGGCCGCGTCGACGCCGAAAAACGCATCGCGCAGCTTCTGAACAACGAGCCGCTGCTTGGCAAGATCGCCAGCCAGGCACTGGCCGACGACGACAAGGCAGGGGAGTAAACCATGGCCGAACAGCAAAAGACCGCCGCCGTCACCGCTGATGCCGAAGCCATAAACCTCGACGAATTCAGCGGGCTCCTCGAGAAGGATTTCAAGGTCAAGAAGGACGACAGCGAGAAGCTGCAGCAACTCGTGCGCAATCTCGCGCTCGCGGCGCAATCGCGTTCCGACACCACGACCATCTCGTCCAATGCGATCAAGTCGATCAAGTCGCTGATCGCGGGCATCGACAAGATGCTGACGACACAGGTCAACGAGATCCTGCACGCGCCGGAAGTGCGCGAGATGGAGGGCACATGGCGAGGCCTCTGGTATCTCGTCAACAACACCGAGACCGACCAGAAGCTGAAGATCCGGGTGATGAACATCTCCAAGGAACAGCTGGCCGACACGCTCGAAGACTATGAAGGCCAGATGTGGGACCAGAGCCCGATCTTCAAGAAGGTCTACACGGACGAGTATTCGATGCTGGGCGGCGAGCCGATCGGCTGTGTGATCGGCGCCTACGAATTCTCCAACCACCCGCGCGATGTCGGCTTGCTGCGCAATATTTCCGGCATCTGCGCCTCGGCGCACACGCCGTTTATCGCCGCCGCCTCGCCCCGCCTGTTCCGCATGGACAGCTGGCAGGAACTGCCGAATCCGCAAGACCTGCAGCAGATCGTCTCCAACCCGGCCTATGCCTCGTGGCAGTCGCTGCGTGAGAGCGAGGACGCACGCTATATCGGCCTGACCATGCCGCGCGTCCTGGCCAGGTTGCCCTATGGCACCGATACCGTCCCGGTGAAGGGCTTCACCTTCGAGGAAGAGGTGCAGGGCGATCACAACAAATATGTCTGGATGAACGCCGCCTTCCCGATGGGCGTCAACATCAACCGCAGCCACAAGCTTTTCGGCTGGGGCACGCAGATCCGCGGCGTTGAGAATGGCGGCACAGTGCTTAACCTGCCGGTGCACAGCTTCCCGACCGACGACGGCTCGATCGCGATGAAATGTCCGACCGAAGTCGCCATCGACGACCGGCGCGAGGCCGAACTGGCCAAGCTCGGCCTGATGCCGATCCTGCACCGGAAGAACACCGATCTCGCGGCCTTCATCGGCGCCCATTCGCTGCAGGACGACGAAACGCGCGCTGGCCGGCTAGTCGACCCCGATGCCCAGTCGAACGAGCGGCTGAGCGCCAACCTGCCCTATCTCTTCCCGGTCTCGCGCTTCGCGCACTACCTCAAGGCGATCGCGCGCGACAAGGTCGGCTCGTTCAAGGAACGCTCCGACATGCAGATCTGGCTGACCGAGTGGATCAACCGCTACGTGCTGGCCAACCCTGCCTTCGCCGACGACAAGGCGCGCGCCAAGCGCCCGCTGGCGGCGGCGGAAGTCCAGGTGGACAGCGTGGAGGGGCGGCCGGGCTACTACAACGCCCGCTTCTACCTGCGCCCGCATTACCAGCTGGAAGGCATCAACGCCTCGCTGCGGCTGGTATCGGAACTGCCGTCCGTGAAGACCTGATTTGCAGCAACCAAACCTTGTTTTGTTTGAAAGCGGTGGAGAAAGACAATGCCAGTCAAGATTGATGGTTTTCTGAAGGTTCCCGATATCAAGGGCCCAAGCACCCGCGACGGCCACTCGGACGAAATCGAAATCCATGGCGTCGACTACAAGATGGTCGCGCCCTATGACCCGAATTCGCTCTCACGCCGCGGGCGCGTGTCGATGGGCATGATCAAGTTCATCAAGCATTACGACAAGTCCTCACCATACCTGGCAAAGGCGTTGTTCGAGAACAAGGCGCTGGATGAAGTGGTGTTCTCCGCACGGCGGACCATCGATGGCGAGACCAAGGATTACCTGGTCGTCACGCTCACCGACGCCTCGATCATGGAATACGACATGTCGCAGGCCGAGGACGAGGAAGACCTGATCCAGGAAGAGGTCAGCTTCGCCTACAAGAAGATCAAGTTCGTCTATGACGGCAATGATGAAGCCGAAATGGATGTCTATGTCGGCAAGTGAGGTTCGGCGGCCCGGCGCGGGCAAGCAGCAGATAGCCGGCAGCTTGCGGGCAAAAAGCGAGGCCGTCCAGCCATCGCTATGGGATCGTCTTGTCAACGACCTGCCGGGCCTGACCTCGGAGATAGACGGGCTGCGCCATGTCCTGCTGGACGAGCTTGGCGCGGACCGCCTCGACGCCTTCGTTGCCGGCAGTGCGCGGACCATCGACGCCGATGCGGAGCTGACGCCAGACCAGAAGCGGCGTCTGCATCGCCTGGCCTTCCAGACCCAGCACCGCGCCGAGATCGAAAGCCGTGGCGTGGTGGTATCGGCGCGCGTCCTCAGGGAAGCAGTGCGGCGCGACATCGAGGCTCTGTTCAACACCGAGCGTTTCGAGGCCACGCCGTTGCTTTCCGACCTGGAAAACGAGCAAATGGCGGACAATCCGCCGTCGCTCGCCGATTTTCCGGAGGTCCGTCGAAGCGTGGTCAATTACGGCGTGCCCTCCTTCTCGGGCCGGTCGTCCCGCGACTTTGACCGCGACGTGCTGGCGCGCGAAATCCGCTTAGTGCTCGCCACCTTCGAGCCCCGCCTCAAGGAAAGCGCGACGAAGGTTACCGTCACCCTGGGCGACAAGACCGTGGGCCTGAAGATCGAGATAGACGCCGTGCTGATCATGACGCCCACACCGGAACGCAT
Organism: Mesorhizobium loti; assembly: GCF_013170705.1. Lineage (NCBI taxonomy): Bacteria > Pseudomonadati > Pseudomonadota > Alphaproteobacteria > Hyphomicrobiales > Phyllobacteriaceae > Mesorhizobium > Mesorhizobium loti. The sequence continues at coordinate 6,117,290 of NZ_CP033334.1, forward strand.
GCGCCTGCGCACCACGATCAATCTCGACAACGGCTTGGCGCGGACCGAAATTAGGGACGCCTGAGATGGATCGGGTCTTCGTCGAATATTACGAGGAGGAACTTACCCATATCCGCGGCCTCGCGGCGGAATTTGCCGACATGCATCCGGCGGTGGCGCGCAACCTTTCCCTCGATACGGTGCCCTGCCCGGATCCGTATGTCGAACGGCTGCTGGACGGCGTCGCCTTCCTCGCCGCGCGCACCCGGCTGAAAGTCGACGCCGAGCGTTCGCGATTTTCGCGCAGCGTGCTCGAAGTCCTCTATCCCGATCTGGTCACGCCGGCGCCGGCAACGGCGATGGCCGTGCTGAAACCCGGCCAGCAGGTGCAGACCATGCCCGCCGGCCACGTCGTCAAGCGCAACACGCGGCTGGTCTCCAGCCTGCAACCCGGACTGTCGACGCGCTGCACTTTCTCCACCGCGCAGGACATGACGCTGTGGCCGATAGCGATCACTTCGGTCAGCTATTCTCAGGATCGAAGCGCGCTAGCCGCGGCCGGCATAGGACCGATCGGCGGTACCGGCGGCGCGGCGGCGCTGCGCCTGGGGTTGACGCGGACGGGAAAAGGCAAACTCGACGAATTGGCGCTCGACCAGCTTGACCTCTATTTTGCCGGACGCACCAAGGCGCCGCTTCTGTTCGACGCGATCTTCGGCGCCTGCGTGGCTGTTGGCGCACGGCCGGAAGGCAAGACCAACCGGCTGTCGCCCTTGCCGGCACCCGAAATGGTCGGCATCAGCGACGACGAGGCCTTGATGCCGCGCACCCGCCCGACATTCGAAGGGTACCGCCTGTTGCGCGAATACTTCGTCATGCCGGAGCGCTTTCACTATGTGCGGGTCCAGGGGCTGCAGACCGTGGTGCGCAAATGCGAGGCCGGCCTGGAGATCATCTTCCTGTTCCGCCGCCCCGTGCCCGAACTCGCCGACCTGACGCCGGCGGATTTCGAACTTTTCGCAACGCCGATCATCAATCTGTTCGAGCGTGAGTGCAATGTCGTAGAGCTCGACGCGCGCAAGACGCGGCAGGTGATCCACGCCGACCGCACACGGGCGCGCGACTTCGAGATTTATCGCGTGATCCGCGTCGAGGATGCCGACAGTGAAGGCAGCGACGCCGAGATACCGGAGTTGTTCAGCCTCGGGCAGAACCGCGGCAGTGGCTGGGTCTATTCGACGGAACGACGCCCTAGGCGAGCAACGGAGGATGAACGGCGCGAAGGCCTGACCCGCACATCATACACCGGGGACGACGTTTTCCTGGCCGTATCGCGGCCGCTCGCAAGTCCCGCGAACCGGCCGCTGAAGCGTCTCGACATCATGGCGCTTTGCACCAATCGCGACCTGCCGATCCTCGACGACAATCCGACCTTGACGCTCGAGGCCGGTGACCCGGTCGAATCCGTTCGGCTGCTTGGTGCGTTGCGTCCGCCACAGCCAGCCATCCCGGCGGCGCTTCCCGCCGGAGCCGATGGTGAATCCCGCGCCGACGATCTCGCCTGGCGGCTGGTCGCGCAGCTGGCGCTCAACTTTCTCAGCCTTGCCAGGGAAGGCCGCGGCGTCGATCCGCTGCACGCGCTGCTTGATCTCTATGCCGACCGGGGCGACCCCGGACTTGCCCGCAACGTGCATTCGATCGTGCGCATAGACTCGCGGTCGGTGGTCGAGCGGCTGCAGATCGATGGACCGATGTGCTTCGGGCGCGGCACTGAAGTGACGCTGCATGTCGATCAGTCGGTGCTGGCGGGGCAAAGCACCTTGCTGCTTTCGGCCTTGCTGGCGCGGCTGTTTGCCCGTCATGCCGGAATAAACGGCTTCGTGCGAACTCGCACGCGGCTATTGCAGAAGCAGGAGGATGTGCCATGGCCGATGACGCCCGGCAATCGCTACCTGATCTAGACAAGACACCTGAACCGGACAAGACACCCGAGCTGGACAAGACTGGCCCGGACCGGGCCGAAGGTCTGTCCGAAGCATTCGACTTTTTCGAATTGCTGCGCCGTCTTGAACAGCGCAGCGGTCTGTTCGGCCATTCCGGACGACCCGACCGCGAGCCCGCGAGGCTCGGCCAGCATGTGCGGCTCGCCTTTTCCGCGCGGGACCTGGTTCAGTTCCGCGAAGCCAACGACAAGGCGCCGGCACGGGTCACGGTTGCAAATCTCGGCCTGTTGGGCCCCGAGGGCCCAATGCCGCTGCATCTGACGCGCTGGGTACTCGACCGCCTGTCGCAGCGCTGGTTCGCCGGCGCCGACGCACAGCACACCAGCGACACGACATTCGTGGACTTCGTCAACATCCTTCAGCACCGCATGATCGCCCTCTACTACCGGGCCTGGGCGGATGCGCATCCCGCTGTCCAGGTCGAGCGCGCGGTGGGTGGCCGCGTTCGCGCCATGCTTGAGGCGATGGCGGGGATCGGGCTTCCCGGCACCCAAAATCCTGATCTCGACACCGTCAAGCTTCGCCAGGCCGCGGCGCTCGCCAACCAGGTCGACGGACCGGAAAGGCTCACGTTGTTCCTGGCCGAAGCGTTCAAGGTACCGGTTCAAATCAAGGAATTCATCGCCGCCTGGATAACCATCCCGACGGGGCTCCAGACCCGGCTCGCAAAAGCCTATGCGGGGCTCGGCCGGGGAGCGACCATCGGTCCGCGCGTTTTCAACCGCCAAAGCAGGATCGAACTGCGCATCGGCCCTCTCGGGCTTGAGGAATTCAAGGCATTCCTGCCGGGAGGGTCGCGCCTCAAACTGTTCAAGCAGGCGGTTCGCGACATGGTTGGGGAAACGCTCGACGTCGACCTGCGCATCGTGCTGGCGCGTGAAGCCGTGCCGCCGCCTTGTATCGGAACGGTCCAGCTTGGCCGGACCGCCTGGCTTGCGCGGCCCACCGAAAGGGGGGATGCTGACGATCTGCGGCTGCGGACAATTGTCGGATGGCGGCCGGAAATGGCGGAGGGCGCGGCATGAGCCTGCTGCTGACGCTGGAGCAAGGGCCACGCACCCAGACGGTACGGCAGACCCGGCTGGACGAGGGCGAGCTGGTGATCGGCCGCAGCGCGGACGCAGGCTGGCAGATAAACGATCCCGACATGTTCGTTTCCCGGGCTCATTGCAAGATTTCGGGCGGGCGGGACGGGTATTTCGTCACCGACACGTCGAGCAGCGGACTGTTCATAAACGATTCCGACAGCCCGCTTGGCCCCGGCAAGTCGACGCGCCTTCAAAACGGCATGCGGCTGAGACTGGGCGACTACGTCGTCCATGTCGACTTGCAGACGCCAACCGCCCAGGCACAAGCAGCCAGCCTGCCCATTCCGGAACGCCTGCCGCCGGCATCGCGGGCGCCGGTGAGCATCGGCCGGGATGATTTCTTTTCCGCCAAGGTCGAGGAAGAGCCGCGACGGCCGCGTCCGGCCGATCTGCCCAACCCGTTCGAGCAGCCGATTGCGGGCGTGTTCGAGCGTGCCGCGTCCAGCCAGCGCAGTTCGCCTGCTTTCGATGACCCGTTCAGCCTCGATCCGGTTTCGACGCCTGTGTCGAAAGACGCCGCTCCTTACCTCGAACCCGGCGGCCACGAGAACCAAACGGACCCGTTCAGCCTCGAGCCCTTGCCATCCCTCGGACGCGGATCCCAGCTCGCTCGGGGAAAGCCGTCCGATTTCAATGATGATTTTGGTTTCGGGCCAGCCGCCGCAACCGGGTCGGCAAACGGCGCCGGATCGGCCGGACAGCGCGAGCGCGTTGTCCAGCGATCCGCCAATCCCTGGGATTTGCCCGTGCAAGCGGCAGATGGTCCGTCTCCGGCGCGCGCGGGCGCCGCTGCCGCGCCCGCTCGCCTGCCGGCGGCGGCCCAGCCGGGAGGCATGGCGCTTCGTTCCGCGTTCCTGCGCGGCATGGGCGTCGAGGAAGCCGATTTCCCCGGACGCGACAGCATCGCGGAAATGGAGAAATTCGGCCGTGAATACCGGCTGATGATGGAAGGCCTGATGCAGCTTCTGCGCAAGCGGGCCGAGGAAAAGGGAAACGCCCGCGTCGCCCAGACCATGGTCGGGGCTTCCGAGGTCAATCCGCTCAAGTTTCTGCCAACGGTCGACGACGCCATCGTCACGCTTATCGCCGAGCGCAGCCCCGGATTCCTCGCCGCCGAAGCGGCCATCGCCGACGCGGTTCGCGATCTCGCCCAGCATCACGTGCGCGCCTGGCGCGGCGTGCAAGGCGCCTTGCGACGGATGATCGACCGCTTTGACCCGGCGGCGATCGAGGAAGAGCTGAAATCGAATTCGGCGATCGGCACCCTGCTTTCGGGCGGGCGCGGCGCCAAGCTGTGGGAACTCTACCAGAAACGCCATCGTGAAATCGCCGAGAGCGCGGAGAAAAGCTTCCTTGGCGAAATCGGCGCTGATTTCCGGGACGCATATGAGGAGGAGTGAAACATGATCGATCGACGCGAATTTATCGTTGCCCTTGGCGCAACGGGGCTGCTTGCGGCTTGCCAGAGCGGCCCGCCAAAACCTTCGGTGATCACCGTCAACGTGTCCGGCGGGGCCGGCATGAACCCGGGACCGGGCGGCGGTGACCGGCCAGTGACTGTCCTCGTGATGCGGCTGCGCGGCACCGGCAAATTCAATTCCGCCGACTATTTCGCCTTGCAGGGCGATGCCGGTACGGCGCTGGCAGGCGATCTTATCGGATCCGACCAGATCGCCGTCGGGCCGGGAAAATCCGCGTCCAAAACCATCACCGTCGAGCCCGATGCCACGGCGCTGGGCTTCGTTGCGCTGATCCGCGAGCCCACAGGCAGGAACTGGCGGACGACCAAGTCGGTGTCCCCGGGATCCAAATTCACAATCAACGTCACGCTTGGCAGCGGCGGTATTTCCGCCTAGCGGCCAGGGCAAGGAGAGCTCGATGCAGAGAGCAGCGGCATGAGCGATGCAAACAGGGTGCTGTGGTCCGAAGGCCTTTTCCTGCGGACCCAGCATTTCCAGCAGCAGGATCGTTTCTTCGAGGCGACGGTGCGCGGCGCGTTGCAGGCCGGGCAACTGCATACGTTCGGCTTTCAACAGCTGACGCTGGACCAGGCATTGCTGGAAGCCGGCCAGGTCTCGATCCTCTCCGCTCGGGGCATCTTCCCGGACGGGACGCCGTTCTCCATTCCCGACATGATGGATGCGCCGCGACCGTTGCCGGTCACCCCGGACACAGGCGCCGGACCGGTGCTGGTCGCCTTGCCGCTGGAACCTCCCGGCGGTGTCGGCTTCGATCCGGCACACGCGGCCGCTTCGGGAGCACGCTATCATGGGCGGATCGTTTCGGTGCGCGACGCCGTCCAGGGCGGTTCAGACCCAGAAGAAATCGAAATCGCGCGGCCGCAGGCGCTGCTGCTTGCGCCCGGCAGGTCGGTCGGCGGCTACACGGCCTTGCCGATAGCCGACCTCAAGGGAATCCGAGCCGATGGCGGCGTCTCGCTGGACGAGACCTTCCTGCCACCGACACTGGTTACCGGGGCGGTGGCCTGGTATCGGCAATTGCTTCTGGAAGTGGTCACGGGTCTCGATCAGATCGCCGAGGCGCATGGCAAGATGGTGATGGGCGGACCGGGGCGCAGCGTCGAAGACCTGCTGATGCTCAACCTCGCCAATGCGGCGCGGCCGCGGCTGGCCCACATGCTGGCGCAGGATGTCTTCCATCCGGCCGAGCTTTACCTGGAGCTTGCCGGGCTCGCCGGTTCGATGGCCACATACGGATCCAGCTCGCGGCGGCTGGGCGAGTTGCCGGCTTACGATCACATGGCGCCGGGGCCGGCATACATGGCGCTGGCGGATGCACTGCGCTCGCTCATCCTCAGCCTGCGCTACATCGAGCCGAAATCGCGGGCGCTGCCGGTCATGCGGCATTCGACCAACGTCTGGAAAATCCGCATCGACAATCCGAAGTTGCTGGTCGCCAGCCGCATCGTCATCCGGGTCGGCTCGGAGTTGTCGGAAGACGCGCTGCGCAAGATCTTCGTCAATCAGGCGACTGTCGGCTCGGCCGATCAGTTCGAGGGCCTGTGGAAATCGCGTTTGCCCGGCATTCCGCTGAAACCGCTCCACTCCCAGCCGCGCGAGATCCCTTACGACGGCGATCGGCTATGCCTCGAACTGGACCAGAAGAGCGAGCACTGGGCGTCGCTGCTCGATGCTCCCGGCTTCGTCATCGGCGTTTCGGGCGTGTTGCCAAGCGAGCCGCAGGTGGACTGCTATTCGGTGAACAGGTGAGATGATGAGCCGCGATGATCCTTTCGGACTGTCGGAGGATCGCGAACGAACCCGCATACGGCTGACCGGCGCGCCGATGCCACGGCCGATGGCGCCGCTCTTGCCGGGCACGGCGGTCAAGCGATCGCGCACGCATCCGAACGCGCTTGTCAACGCGTTCGCGCCCTTGCTCGAATTCGCGCCCGAGCTTGAAAGCGCGCTGGCGCCGGAGAACCCGGAAGCGCTGCGCACCCGTCTGCTCGAAGAACTGGTTCGGGCACGCGACACGGCGATGGCTACGGGGTCCTCGCTGGAGCGGGCCGACCAGGCAGCCTGGGTGGTGGCGGCGTTGCTCGACGATCTCGCCCTGAACACGCCGTGGGGCGGGGCCAGCGCCTGGCCGCGGCAGCCGCTCGTGGTCATGCTGCGCGGCGATGTCGATGCCGGCACGCAGTTCTTCACGCGTCTCGACGAACTGGAACGCCATCCCAACCGCGATCGCGAATTGCTGGAACTGCAATATGACTGCATGGCGCTCGGCTTCCGCGGCAAATATCGCGTGCCCGGCCGGTCGGGCGACCGCTCGCTCAACGCCGTTCGCGTGGCCGCGGCACGCTTCCTGCGCGACGCCGACGCCGAGGGCGCGCCCCTGTCGCCAAACTGGAAGGGCGTGATCGCCTCCGACGAGCCGCAGCGCTTCATCGTTCCGATCTGGGTCATGACGCTCGGTGCGGCGGTTGTCGCCACGGCCGTCCATATCGGGCTGTCGATGGGGCTGAGCAGCCAGGCGGTCGAGCTTTCAGCGCTTGTTCGGACCTTGCCGCCGCCTGAACGCGGTGACATCAGCCGGACCTCGCCCAAGGTCGATGCTCCGCCACCGGAGAAAGTGGATTTCGCGCTCTTGCCGGAATTCCAGGCGGGGGCGCCGGCCGACCTCAGGTCCGCCCTGAGCGGCACCGAGAGCGTCTCGCTGGCCAAGCTGATCATCCAGGCCTCCAACCCGGAACTGTTCCAGTCGTCGCGGCCACAACTGACCGAAGGCTTCGAGCCGCTGATCGGTTCGATCGCCAAGGTCATCCTCGCCAATCGGGAGCTGATCGGGAACATCACGGTGATCGGACATACGGACGGCGTTCCCCTGCAGAAGACCAATCCGCTGTCGACCAACCAGCGGCTGTCGGAGGCCCGCGCCCAGACGATCGCCGACATGCTGGTCCAGAACGGGGTGCCGCAGGACCGCGTTCATTCCGAGGGTCGCGCGGCGACCGATCCAGTGGCCAGCGACAGCACGCGCGAGGGGCGAGCCTTGAACCGCCGCGTCGAGGTGCTCGTCGAAAAGAGGCTGTGAGATGTTCATCCTGCGCTTCCTCTGGGCGGTCCTGACATCGCGCTGGCTGTGGACGCTGGTCGGCATCACGCTGCTTTCCCTGGTCATCTGGGTGTTCGGTCCGATCGTCAGGGTCGGTCCTTACGAACCATTCACTTCCGAAAATGTGCGTATCGTCATCATCGCGCTGCTGGTCATCTTCTGGCTGATCTGGCTGATCGTCGCCCAGCGCCGTGCGATCCGCGCCAACCGCATGTTCGTCGCCGAGATCGCGGCGCCGGTGGCGGAAAAGCCGCTCAGCCCCGGCGAGGAAAACGTCGCCGCCGTTGGTGCCAAATTCGCCGAGGTGATGGCCGAACTGAAGCGCCGCAAGCTCGGCGGACGCAAGTTCCTGCGCGAGATGCCGTGGTACGTGATCGTCGGGCCGCCGGCCACCGGCAAGACCACGGCCCTGCGGCAGTCCGGACTGAATTTTCCGATCGACCTCACCGACGACCTGCAAGGGGTCGGCGGCACGCGCAACTGCGACTGGTTCTTTTCCGAGAACGCGGTTCTGATCGACACCGCCGGCCGCTATGTCCAGCAGGAAAGTCAGCCCGATGTCGACGCGGCGGAATGGCTGGGCTTCCTCGACCTTCTGAAGAAACATCGCGGCCGCCGCGCGCTCAACGGCGTGATCGTCGCGCTTTCGATCGACGTGCTTTCAGAGGGCGACGAAGCCATCAAGGCACACGGCCGCAAGATCCGTCGCCGGCTGGCCGAACTCAACGACCGGCTCGAAATCCGACTTCCAGTCTATCTGATGCTGACCAAGGCCGATCTGATCAAGGGTTTCGAGGCTTTCTTCGGCGGCCTGTCCACCGCTTCGCGCGAACAGGTATGGGGAACGACCTTCGCGCTGGATGCGCGCGTCGATGCCAAGACCATCGAGCGGGAAATTTCAATACTGGCGACGGAACTCGAGCGGCGGCTGGTACCGCGCCTGGAGGACGAAGACAAACTCGCCGCCCGCGCCGAGATCTTCAGGTTTCCCGCCCAGTTGTCCAGCCTGTCCGAACCGATCCAGGTGCTGGTCGAAGCGATGTTCGGCGAAAGCCGGTATGAAGAGGCCGCCTGGCTGCGTGGCCTCTACCTGACATCGGCGACGCAGGAGGGGGCGCCCATCGACCGGCTGACCGCGGCGCTGTCGTCGTCCTTCGGCCTGCCGCCACGACGCGCCCTGCCCGCTCCAAGGGTGGAGAAACGCAGCTTCTTCCTGAAAAACCTGCTCACCGAAGTCATCTTCAAGGAAGCCGGCCTCGGCACGTTCGACCCGCTGGCGCAACGCCGCCGCGCCTGGATCTGGCGGGGCGCCGCGGCCGCGTGCGCGGCCGGCGCCTTGCTGGCCGGCGGTCTGTTCACCTGGTCCTATTTCGACAACCGCAACGCGATCACGGTGCAGGCAAGCCAGTTCGAATCGTTGCAAGCGCCGCTGACCTCGGCTGCCGCAAGCCCGGCATCGGTGCAGCAGCCCGCCCTCGACGGCGCGCTCGAAGCGATGGACGCGGTCGCGAATGCCCGGACCGCACCGCCGGGCGCCGCCCAGGATCTGCTGGGTCCATCCGCCTCGGCCGAACTGGTGCGAGCGCAGAGCGACACATACGACCATGCCTTGCGCAATGTTCTCGAGCCACGCATGGTCGCACTGCTCGAGGCGACCATGTGGCGGCAGATCCGCGATCCGGATTTCATGCTGGGAGCGCTGAAGACCTATCGCATGATGACGGGCCTGTCGCAGATGGATGCCGATTTCGCCCAGAACTGGTGGGTGAACAGCTTGCCGGAATTCGCGGCCGCGGCGCCGTTTCCGACCGCCGACGCCGAAGAGCATCAGCTTGCCGCCATCCGGCGCATGGCGGTCGACGAAAGCTATGTCGCGCCCGACCAGGCGCTGGTCGCCGAAGCGCTGAAAACAGTCTGCACGATCTCGTTGCCGGCGCGGGCCTACAAGCAGTTGCTGGCCGATCCGGAGGTGGCCGGTCTCAAGGAGTGGATCCCGGCCAATTTCGCCGGCCCCAATGGCGGCAAGGTGTTTGCGCGGCGTTCCGACAAGACACTTCGCGTCGGGATCGCGGGGGCATTCACCTATGCCGGTTTCCACGACGCCATTCTCGACCGCATCGACGATGTCGCCGCCCAGGCGGCACTCGATCGCGCGGTTTTTGCCGGCGGCTGTTCGGAAAACTCCGAGACCTCGGTCTCGGCGCTGTCCGAGGATATTCTGAAGCTCTACTATGACGACTACATCGCCCAATGGGACAGCTTCCTGCGAGACATGCGGCTCGCGCCATTGACCGATCTCAATGTCGCCAGTGAGAATCTGAAGGATCTGTCGAGTGCCGATTCAGCCCTGAAACGTCTGCTGACGGCGGTCGTGCAGGAGACCGAACTGACGCGCTCCGACGAAGCGCCCGCCGACGACAAGGCAGCGGCCAAGGGCGCTTCGAAACTGCTCGGCAAGCTTGGCAAGCTCGGCAAGCTGGCGACATCGGGGGCTAAGCTGCTTCCCCGCGCCGGATCAGCCACAGAGGTGGACCTGACCGGCAATCTGGTGGCGGTACATTTCAAGCCGCTGAAGAGCACCATTGCCGAGGTCGACGGCCAGCCGCCTGCACTGGATGCCGCGGTCGTCGCGCTGACCGCGCTGTCGAACGTCCTGCAGACCGTCACCGCTAACCCCAATCCGCAAGATGCCATCAAGAAACAGGGCGGCCTTGCCGAACTGACCGGCGCGGTCGCCAGGCAGGCGCAGATCCTGCCCGACCCTATCAACGCCTGGCTCAGCGGGATTGCCGGCGACACCAGCAATTTGACGCAGAAGGCGGTGACCTCTGAGCTCAACGCCATCTGGCGGGCGGACATACTGCCCTTCTGCCAGGCAGCGCTGAACGACCGCTATCCGTTCAGCGCCGACAGCGCGGTGGACGTCAATGTACGTGATTTCGCCCGCTTGTTCGGGCCGGCCGGACTGATCGACGGTTTCATCAACGACCATCTGATCAACTATGTCGACACGACCAGCCAGCCGTGGAAATGGCGCGCCGATTTCGGCCTCGATCCCTCGGCGCTGGCGGCATTCGAGCAGGCCAGGCATATCCGCGACGATCTTTTTCCAGGCGGCACCGGACCGGTGATGAGCTTCACGCTCGAACCGAAGGACCTGTCTCCGAACGTCACGCGCGTCACGCTCAATCTCGACGGCCAGACCCTCGTCTACTACAACAATGCAACGCGGCCGCAACCGATGACCTGGCCCGGCAAGGATGGGACAGGGGTCATTTCGCTTGCCTTCCAGCCCATCGACGGATCGCCTGAAATCATGCTCAACGAGACCGGCAGCTGGGCTTGGCTGAGGATGCTGCGCAGCGGCCGTTTCGCCGGCACGCAGCTGTCCGATGTTTACAGCCTGCGCCTGGGCACGAAGGGCATGTATGCCGATTTCGAGCTCAAGGCCGCCAGCGTCGAGAACCCCTACAATCTGCAGATGTTCAAGAAATTCTCATGTCCGCCGCAGATATGATCCAGCCCGGCTTCTACGGCAAAATGCCCGCAACCGGCGATTTCGTGACGCGGCGGCTGTCGGGTGAGTTTGTTCGCGGCTGGGATCGCTGGCTGGCGCAGCACCTCGTTCCGCTGTTCGGCTCGCAATCCTGGCCAAGCACGACCGCGCTGCGCTTTCTGGCTGGCCCGGCGTCCTTCGGCGCCTCGGCGGGCATCATCGTGCAAAGCGCCGACAGGGTGGGCAGGAAGTTCCCTTTGAGCGTCGTTGCGCAGCTTGCCGAAGCGCCCATTCAGCTGGCTGCCGCCGAGGCGTGGTTTTCCGGCATCGAAGCGGCGGCCGTCACCGCCCAGAACGGCGAATTGACGCCGGACGAACTGGATGCCGCGCTGGCCGGACTGCCGGTGCCAGCCGTCGAGCCGGGCGACGAGATCATCAGCAACATGGTGATGTGGACGGCCAATTCGGACATTTTCGACATCGATCCGCAATCGCCGCAAACGACGCTGGAACAAATCCTCGCCGCCAGCTGGGAGACCAGCTGATGGACGAGGCGCCTTTGGCGGATCGCGCTGCCACGCGCGGCGGGATGCCGCCACCCGGGACCGGTTGAAAGAGCGCGTCGATGTGGCTTTTGTCGAACCAGACGCCATTCGCCGTAGAGCGCAACTGGACACGCGACGAACGCGGCCATGAGGTCTGGCTCGTGGCGATCAAAGGCTCATTCGAGATCGATCCTGACGGCAAACAGACGCTGCTGAAAGACCAGACCCCGGTCACCAAGGCTCCGCTTCACGGCGCGGATCCAAACGAATTGCTGGACGAGAGCGATTTCAATATCGAAAAGAAACATTCCGATGTGCTGATCGAGGGGCATGTTTACGCACCGGGCGGCCAGCCGAGCCTCGATACCGTCGCCCGCGTCAAGATCGGCGATCTGGACAAGACCGTCAGGGTCAGCGGCGACCGTGTCTTCATGCCCGGCCCGGTTTCGGTCCGCATGAGCCGTCCGCAATCCTTTGTCGAGATGCCGATCAGCTGGCGCCGAACCTATGGCGGCATGGACATGGAGGCCTCGACGCCGGACTGGGATCAGCGCAATCCGCTCGGCACCGGCTTTGCGGTGAACCCGCAAAGACTGGTCGGCAAGACGGCACCGAACTTTGAATATCCCGACGCACCCTATCGCGATCATCGCAGCGGCAAGCCGGCAGCTTTCGGTCCGGTGGCCCGGCATTGGCAGCCACGGGCAAAGCACGCCGGCACCTATGGCGAGGAATGGAAAAAGACACGGGACCCGCTTTTGCCGCATGATTTCAGCCGCCTGTATTATCAATGCGCCCCTCAAGACCAGCAGACCAAACTACCGCTCGTCGGCTACGAGGACGTGCGTCTCGGCAACTTCACGACTGACGGCTTCTGGCGGTTCCTGCTGCCGCGCGTGACGTTCGTGATCACCACCGAGTTCTACGGCCGGGCGGACCGAAGGCATGACGAGGCGCCGATCCACACACTGCGCATCAAACCCGATTTGCGGCAGTTCTCGATCACGTGGATGTCAATCCTGCCGGTCCCCTATGACGAGGAGCATCTGAAAAACACGACGGTGCGGCTGAAGAGGCGGATCGGTGTATCACCGACAATCGCGGCCACCGGAGTGTGGTCGGCGGAGGATTCGTGATGGCCGGGGGCGCGGTCATCGTGGTGGTCGGCGTTGGCGCGCGCACGCCTCTTGGCTTCGACGCGTCGTCAAGCGCGGCAGCGGTACGTGCCCGTCTTTCGGCGATCCAGGATCACCCTTTCATGGTCGACCGCTTCGGAGAATTGATGAAGGTAACGCGCGACACCGGGATCGATGTCACCCTCAACGGTCCGGACCGTGCCGTTGAAATCGCAATCTCGCCGGCGCTGGATGCGCTTCGGCCCTTGCTGGCGAGCACGCCGTCGACCGAGGTTTCGCTCATACTCTCCACCGGCGAACCTCGCCCGGGTCAACCGCAAGGCTTCGCAGCTGAAGTGAACTCCAAGCTGCGCAGGCGGCTTTCACAGCACGTCATATTGGAGGGCGGGGGCTCGACCGCGGGCGGTCACGCCGGCGGTTTGCTAGCGATTTACCACGGGTGCAAGTTGCTGCGCGAAGGCAAGGCCAAGTTGTGCCTCGCCGGAGGGGTCGACACCTATCTCGAACCCGAAACGCTTGAGTGGCTCGATGAGAACGGACAGCTGCATTCGGAGGGGAATATCTACGGATTCTGCCCTGGCGAGGCGGCGGGATTCTGCCTGTTGACCACATTGGCGACAGCTCGCGCGCTCGGTTTGCAACCGCTGCTCGAGGTTGTCGCGACGTCGGCCGCGGGCGAAGAAAACAAGATCAAGACGGAGACCGTGGTGCTTGGCGAGGGCTTGGGAGCGGCGTTCCGGACTCTGTTCGAGGATGCGCCGACAGACCCCGTCGATCGCATCATCTGCGACATGAACGGGGAACGTTACCGCGGAAACGAATATGGCTTCGCGGTGATCCGCAATCCCGGCCGCTTCCGAGACGCCGCTGATTTCGAAACCCCGGCCGACTGCTGGGGCGACGTCGGCGCGGCATCCGGGCCGCTATACGTCAGTCTCGTCACCGAGGCGCAAGCGCGTAACTATCAGAAAGGCCCGCTGTCGCTGATCTGGGCAAGTTCCGAGAACGGCTCGCGCGCAGCCGCCCTGCTCGGCTCACCGGGCGTCCGGCCGAGTTCCGGGGCTGACGGCCCCCGGCCTATTGCACGGTAGGCAAGGTCAGCCATTTCGAATCGATCGAGAAGCGGTGAAGCCACTCGTCGGTGGATTCGGCGTTGGATATGAAACCGTCGCCGGCCAGCGGGCCGACGCCGCTGAGGACAAAGCCGTCCATCACTTTGGCCATTTGCTGATAGGCAAGCACCTTCCTGGCCAGCCGGTTTCTATCGAGCGAGTCGGGTTCGGCCGCCAACATGAACACTGTTCCGAACCGTTGCTCGAATATGGCGATATCGGCGTCCGCACGAAGGTCCTGGATGCGGGCAGCCACGCCCGCGTCGTCCATGAAGGACGTGCCCAACAGGTTGATCCAACATGGTGATTTCAGTTCGCTTCGCATCCGGAACGGAATGAGGTCGAGCATGTCGATATCGACGCCCCAGAACCGTCGGGCCTTGGCGTAGATTTCCGTGAAGGCCTCGTCCTTTTTGTCCCTCGCGAAGGCGAAGACGGGCCCGCCATGCCCCGAATAGATATCTATTCGATCCGCCAGAGTGCGCAGAAGACGCGTCAATTGCTCGACGGGAAAATCCAACGGAAAGAGAAAACGGACATACCAGGCCAACCCCAGCGATCGTCGCTTCATCGCCTCGATGTTGAGGCTGAATGTTCCCCGGTCATCGTCGATCTCACAACCGTCCCAAAGCTGGGCCTCAAGGCCCCTGCCCTCGCGGATCCGCTTTCTTGCCGCTTCGAAGAACCGATAGTTCGATCGGTCAGCGCTTCGCGCCGCCTGCGTCAGAACCGGATCCGCAACCGACGACCAAAAGGGCAATTCCGCTATCTTGAACAGCTTGATGCGGCTCTTCGGGCACACCGCCTCATAAACATCCAGAATCCAGTCGAAATCGTCGACCGTCAATCGTTTCGGGTAGATCACAACCTCAAGCAGGATCTTGTTGAGTGGCGCATCGTCGACCACTCTCGATCGCAAGAGCGCCGCGGGGAATCCCGGCAAGGGCTTTCCTGGATCACTGTTCGTCGGCATCGCCGCGGTCCGCACCTTCGCGCTCCACTTCGATGGAGTGCCTCAACGATTTCAGGAACTCCGTGAGGTATTCGTCAAAATCAGCGTATTCGCGCGTCAGCTTTCCGTCCTCATACTCCTTGAACGTCGCCTTGCCATCCGAACCCTCCTGCGGCGGCCACATGAACAGGTAATTGTTGGTGTCCTCGCCGAGCACGACGGCGACCGCGTCGTCGGCCGGATTCTCGTCACCAAAATCCTCGAACACCTCCCAGACCATCTCGAGCGTGTCCTCGAACCATTCCTCGTTGCTTCCTCTCGTCCCCAGGATCGCGGCGTCGCCGTCGAAGTCGGTCCAGCCGTCATGCATCAAGAGGAACTCGCGATAGGACGGCTCGATGGGGAACCCGCATTTCTTCTCGAAGCGTGCGATGTCCTTTTCCGTTGCCGGCTTCGACGGCGGATCGGTCATGTCCTCATCCAGCGTGAGCATGTCGAGTTCCCGCTTGGCCTCCAAAAGCTGGGCCACAAGATCCGTGCGCTCTCGATCGTTCAGCATGGCGGCTCCATCAGCAGCAGTCCCCGCGAACGCCCGTATGTCGGTTCGGGCCGCTCGTTTTCAGATCGCTCATCGCACCACCGATCCATTTGTTCGGCCGGCGTGACATCCAACGAAGATTGGATCCCCGGGTAGGATGGCCGTTGTGCTGGATTTCCTGGACGTGATCCGGGCTGAACAGCCTGTATTTTGGCCGCGTGCTCTCGGCCTTCTCCTTGAGTTTCTTCTGACAGTCCGGGGAAACGTCATGGAATCCCATGTCCTCGGGCTTTCCTTCCCCGCCCGGACCCTTGCCCAGCCTGGCGTAGCGCTTGATCGACTTGCAGACGTTGTTGCCGGAATTTCTCGTTCCGTCGCCATCCGGCCCGTATCTCTTGCCGGCCTGCTTGACCTCGGTGAACTCCGAACTCTTTCTGCCCTTGAGCGCGGCATCGTACGCCTTGATCTTGGCGCATATCTCTTCCAGCTCGCACTCGTCGTACTTCTTGCGCGGCTTTCCGGATTTCGTTTTTCCCTTCGGCGCGTCTTCGCACAGGATCACCAGAACCGTGCCTTCGGTCTTGCTCCGGGGATCCACATTGCCCCCAAGATCCACCGTATTCTTGTCGTTGTGAAACTTCTTGTCCGTGTGGCGGCAGGCGTTCTGGCCGTCCATTTTCACGTCGAAGGAGTAGGTGATCCAGTCCGTCGCCTTCATGTTGACGTTGGATTTTACGCCGCCAACGGTGCCGGGTTCGTCGCCATTGCTTCGGCTGTAGTGGGATCCCTTGATGGCAATCATCTTGCCCTTTGCGAACACCGTCGTCGTTCCATCGGAGAGCGATGATTGTTCCGCGATATTGGGGTAGGGAAGCGGGACAGGCCCGCCGGGGCTTGGCGTCTTGCAGACATCCGGGATTGTCGCCATCGAGAGGCCGACCGTGCCCTTGTAGGTCAGGCCAAGGTTGTTGACGGAGATGTGTGACGGCATCGCCTTACAGCCCCCTTGCCCAATCCTTCACCCGGTCCGCTACCGGCAGGTAGGGTGGGTTGTCCTCGAAATACGTCGCGAAGGCGTCACCGAGCACTGCCGGCTCGACGGAAAACAAGCTGTCCTCCAGCCGTGCCTCGGGAAACAATTCTAAAAATGCCGCCCCCGCGGGCACCGCCAGCGCCGGTGTGCGCATCTGGTGGATGAGCCAGTGCAGGAGGGTGCGATCGCCGAGCATACCCGCGCCTCGCACGGCCAAGGGCGCGTTTTCCGGCGTCTTGAGCAATCCACCCATCCAGCCGCGCACATCCTTGTCCGGCTCGGCCTTGATCACCGCGCGCAAGGCCGTCATTGCATCGGCACCACCACCGACCGCCACCTTCCGCAATTCAGGGCTGGCCAGATCGCCTGAGCCGAGTTCGGTCAGCGCCCAGGCCGCCCAGAACCGCGACTTCTCGTCGGCATCATTCAAGGCGGCTCTCAGTTCCTCCACAAGGTCCGCACGTTTCAGCTTTCCGGCGAGGTGCAGGCTGGTGGCGCGAACCCGTGCATCCGGATCGCGGACAAGTCGAACCAGCATCTGCCTGGGATCGACATTGTGCCCGAGGCAGGCGGATACACCGAGAAATCGCTTGAACGCATCCGGCGCTCCGATCCAGTCCCGCACCAAGGGGGCGATCGTTGTCGGCTCGTGCCAGGCCAGCGCACCGATCAGCCCGCGAGCGTCGTCGCCACCTTGACGGCCGAACTCGACAGCCTCGGCAACACGGCGACCATCGGTCTGCTCGATCCCCATCCATCCGTAGAGGAACAGTTCGCCCTTTTCGGGAAAGTCATCATACGCCGCCAAGATATACGGCCAGGCGGCGGGACCGGCGATGCGCAAACCATCAAGGTTGGCCTCCAGGCGCCTGTCGACGCTGGCGACCACATCGACATCGGGCGGATCGCTCTCCATCAACGTGTCGCGCTGCGCCCAGAAGAACGCGGCCTGCTCGGCATGCTGCCGAACGATATCCGGCACTATTCGCCGCTCGGGCGCGCCTTCCGCTTTCGGTTTGTCCTGTGCCGCCAACATCAGTTGAGATCGATCGATCCGCCCCGGATACGATTGGCGGCGCTGGCCTGGCTGGTGACATAGGTGCCGCGAATGGTGATGCGGCCGTCTTTTTCCATCAGGATCGCCGCCTCGCCGCAACGCAACTCGATACGCTCCTTGCCCACAATCCGCACAATCTCGCCGTCGCGAATGATCTGCGGCGAGGCCGCCTTGCGGGCCGGCTCGACTACGCGCCCAACAATCAAAGGGCGACCCGGATTGCCATCTTGAAACAGCAGTGCGACTTCGGCACCGATCATTTCGGAGCTGAGTTCGGTCAAGCTGCGGGCCGGGATGGCTATCTCTTCTGGATTGCCGGGGAAGACGACAAGCGGCGCACCTTCTCCGAACCCCAGGAAAATCCCGATCACGACCCCTTCGATACGCTCACGTGTTTCGACCATCGTCACATCCTCAGTTTTCACTGATCTTCGAACCCTTCATCACAATGTCGCTGGAAGCCTTGATGGTGATCTTGCCGGACCCGTTCACCGAAATGTCCTTGCCCTCGATGCCTATCGAACCGTCCTTCTTCATCATGATCTTGGCCGATCCGCATTTGATCAGGATTTCGTCACCGGCGTCGATCACCAGCTTCTTGCCGACCTTGATGGAGCTGTTCTCGCCGACGTTGATCGAACTGCCTTTCGCAACACCCAAGGAATGGGCGCCGCCGACGGTCGTGGAATCGTCGGCGGCGATGCTGGCGCTGCGCGCCGCACCGACGTTGAACGTCTGGGCGCTGCCGATAGTCACGCTCTGATCAGCGCCGATATTGACGCTTTGCGCCGCCGCGATGTTCCAGCTGTCGGCTGCCCCGATGTCGTGGCTTTGCGCTGACCCCACGGTGACCGACCGTGTCGCGCCGATCGTATTGGCTTGCGGGCCGCCAACGCTTCGTGTCTCGGAGGCCCCGACCGTATCGATGCGCGCCGCGCCAACAGTCACTGTCTGGACAATCCCCACCGTCTGCGAGTGGTTGGAGCCGATCGTTTCCGTCGAGTTCGAACCGATGCTGATCGTCTCATTCGCCCCCACTGTCAGTGAGCGGTTCTTGCCCACCGTCTCGGTGTCGTTCGAGCCGATATTCGTGGTCTGGTCGACGCCGACCTTGACCGTCTTGTTGTTGCCGACGTCCTCGTCGAGGTTGTGGCCGACGGAGTGCTTGGCGTCGTGGTCGATGCGGTCGGATTGATCGTGCTGGACCAGCTTGGCGCGGTCGTGCTTGATCAGCAGCTTGTGGTCCTTCTGGGCCTGGAAATTGACCAGTTCGGAGCCGGCCTTGTCCTCGAACATCAGCTCGTTGTAGCCGCCGCCGCCTTTCGAGGAGTTGGATTTCCAGCCCGATTGCGTCGCGTTGCCCGGCAAGCCGTAGGGCGGCATCTGCGAGGCGTTGTAGACCCTGCCGGTGATGATGGGCAGGTCGGGATCGCCTTCAAGGAAGTCGACGATCACCTCCTGGCCGATGCGCGGTATCTGGATGAAGCCCCAGCCGCTGCCGGCCCAGGTCTGCGAGACACGCACGAAGCAGGAACTGTTTTCGTTCTTCTTGCCCAGGCGGTCCCAGTGGAACTGCACCTTCACCCGGGCATATTTGTCGGTGAATATCTCCTCGCCGGAAGGGCCGACAACCGTCGCCGTCTGCGGCCCGCGCATGATCGGCCGCGCCGTGATCCGTGGCGGGCGATAGGGCAAGGCAGTCGGCGCGACGCCGAGCACGACCTTGAAATTCTCGCTGTGGGCCTCGTTCTGGGTCCTGTAGCCCGGATCGAACAACCTGTATTCGGCGCTGATCACCAGATATTCCTGGTTCTGGTCGTCGCGCGGAAAGCTTTCCAGCTTGAAGGTACAGCCGGAATGGAGGCCGCGCACGGTTCCAACGGCGGTGATGCGCTGATGCGCGGCCTGGAGTTCCTCGCGCCGGATGCCGGCCAGGGTGTCGCCGCGCCCCACATCGAGATGCGCCCCAGGCTGGCGATAATTCTCGCCGGAGGCTTCCTTGTGGCTGAACGGCTGGGCGGACTTCGCCATCAGATCGGCGCCAGGTTTCTGGAAATCATAGTCGGTATGGGCATAGGCCCCGGGCCGCACCGAACTGCCTGGAATCCATTCGGTGATGTATTCGACGTCGCGCCGCGAGCCATGTCCCTCGAAATTATACAGTATCTTCTCGTAGCCCGGCGCCGGCTTCAGCTTGCTCATGGCGTCGCACAGCACGAGCGTGTGCTTGCCCTCGTCATGCTCGAAGAAATAGAAGATGCCTTCGTGCTCGAGCAGGCGCTGCACGAAATCCAGATCGCTTTCATCATACTGCACGCAGTATTCGCGCGAGGGATACGACCCTTGCAGCCGCTTCTCGAATTTCGCCGCACCGTATTTCGAGAAGATCTTTTCGACGATCTCGACAGCGGTCATGTTCTGAAAGATCCGGCAATCGGTCGCATTGCCGAGGAACCAGAGCCACGGCCTGATGATCGCTTCGTAGTAGGCCAACCGGTCTTCGATGCGGGTCAGGCGAAACTCCGACACCAGGCCGCTGAACCACCGTTTCGGATCGGATTCACCTTCGACCGAAACCACGCCTCCCAGCATCTTCAGCGGATCGATGTCGGAGCTGGGGCTGACGAACCCGACCGTATAGGCAAAGCAACGGCTGATCTCATCGCGCCCGACAAGATGCGTGAAGGTCAACAGCTCGGCGCCAACCGGTGTCTGTACAACCGTGGCACGTTCGTTCGGCATGGGTCGTGCCCCTCCTGGACGCGGCCGCCGACGCGGTGGATCTGAAGTTCCATCCGCTGAGGAACCTTTAAGACCCGCCGCGCCAGGCCATGTTGAGCCTACCACATATTGTCCTGCCAACCAAAGAGGGCGCACAGCGGCCAAACCTTGCCCTGTCGATGCATCGGCTCGAAACACTGCTGTCCTGTTGTATGTGCAAACTGCTAGAATGTGGAGTATCGGTCAGCGTTCGACGGCGATCCTGGATGTACATCAGTCTGCAAATCAACAATGTCGACGCCTTGCCCGCCGGCATCTCGACCGGCTACGCGGCGCGCGACCGCAGCTTCGAAATCGGACGCGATGCGTGTGACTGGACCTTGTCGGACCCCGACAAGTTCATCTCGGGCCGGCATTGCGAGGTTCGATACGAGGCAGGCGCGTTCTGGCTGCACGATGTCTCGCGCAACGGAACCTACATCAACGGATCAAGCCAGCGCATGGCCGGCCCGCATCGGCTGGGTCATGGCGACCGGATGCTAATCGGCCGTTATGTGATCTTCGTGTCGATCGACGACGAGCGCGCGGCGACAGGTCATCCCAGCCGCGGCTCGACGCAGCGAGAAATGCAGGCCGCGACAAATCGGTCGCTGGAATTCGGAGAAGGGCCCTTCCTCGATCCCGCGGAGCAACGGTCCGGGCAGCGGGTTGCGGCTCCAGCATTCTCGTCGCAACCCTCGCCGATTCCCTCGACGCGAGACGAGGTGCTGCGGGAAATCGCGATCGCGGCCGGTATCTCGCCGGAATTGCTGCAATCGCGCGACCCGCATGAAGTCGCCGCCGAAATCGGCGCGGTGCTGCGGACGGTGGTCGAGGAGGTGACCTTGCTGCTGAAAGCACGCGCGGCCGCGAAAATGCTGGCCAAGAGCACACAACGAACGATGATCAGCGCGGCCGACAACAATCCCCTGAAGTTCGTCCCAGGAACCGACGACATTCTCGAGATCATGTTTGCGCGGCGCCGTGCCGGCTATCTCGATGCCAGGCGCAGCATCGAGGATGCGTTCCGCGATCTCAAGACGCACGAATTCGCCACCTATGCCGCCATGCAAGCGGCGCTGTCGCGGCTGCTCGACGACCTGTCTCCCGAAGCGATCGGAAGAAAGCTTCCGCCGACGTCGTTCTCGTCGAAAAAGAGCCAGGCCTGGGACGCTTTTGTCGCGACCTGGCGAACCATGGAGGAAGCGCACGAGAACGGCATGCTGGACATATTCCTGGCCTATTTCAGCGAAGCCTATGCCAAGGCCGACAAGCAGAAATAGGCGCTTCAGGAGAGCCGTGGCGCCGCAGCCGACGAAGATACCTCTTCGGTGCGCGGCATCCGGTTCCAATCGGGAGTTTCTGAGACTACGATCGCATACGACAATTCGCCAAGCGGGTAAGGCTCATCGACCTGGGGGTCTGCGGCAAATGTCATCCTACGGCGGGATAGCAAGATGTAGCCAACCGTCCTCAAGATACTGCCCTGCTACGCAGGGCCCGGCTTTGTTTTACCCGACCGCGAAAAGCTCTGCGCCTGTCCGGCAAGGGCGCAGGAGCCAGGCACGGACGGACGATCGACGATGAGCTCGAAGGACGATCCTTTCGGCCCGGCGGGCAAGACCGTCATTCGCGCCACGCCACGGCGTGAGCGAAAACCGGCCCCTAGTCCTCCCGTCGCGGATAGCGGACAACCCTCGCAGGTCAAGGATTCGACCGTGTTCGATCCCGGCGTCGGCCAGCATACACCACCCGGTTGGACATCCGGAACCGTGATTTACCAGGGGACTCCTCCCGTGGCGGCGCCGGCTCCGGCTCTGTCGCAGGAGACCCTGCTCAATGTCACGGACAGTGTCCGATATTCCGCGGCAAATCCGATCCTTGCCGCGGCTGCACCGTTGCTGATGCTGTTCGGCCAGTTCAGGCTTATCCCGGTCGAGAGACAAGCGGAGCCGTTGGCGGAACACATCACCGAGGCGATCGACAAGTTCGACAGCGCACTGGAGAAAGCAGGCGTTGCCGAAGAGGATGCGCGGATTGCGAAATTTGTCCTGTGCGAAACCGCCGACGATCTCATCGGCAACCTGCCCTGGCCACGGAAGGACGCCTGGGCGCGGCACAGCATGCTATCGCGGTTCTTCCACGTCGAGCCCAATGGCACGGGCTTTTTCGAAGCGCTGAACAAAATCCTGGCCAGCCCGGAGGCACATTACGATCTGCTCGAACTGATGCATGTGTGCCTGTCGCTGGGGTACGAGGGCCAATATCGCGGCCTGACACGCGAGGATACCAATCTCGAACGCGTTCGGCGCGACGTCTACGAAACGCTTCGCTATTTCAGGCCGCGCGCGGACGAAGACATCTCGCCTCGCTGGCAGGGCCTGGCGGCAACGATGACGCAGTCTTCGACACGCCTGCCGCTCTGGGCCGTTGCGGCAGCGGCAGCGGCGCTGCTGACGGCGGCATTCTTCGCGTTGCGGGTCTTCATCACCAATGAAGGCGACGCCACCGCTGGTGAATTGCTGGCCCTCAACCCGTCGACACCCATCACCATCGAGCGCGCCAGCGTGGCGCCTTTGGCCGAGCCGGCGAAAGTCACCCCTCCGGCAGCCACGACCACGCAGATCGATCGCATCCGCTCGGCCCTGGCCAAGGATATCGAGGCCGGCGGGCTGACCGTCGGCACGAAGGGCGACTTCATCGTCGTTGAAATCAACAATCTCCTGGTGTTCCAGTCCGGCAGAGCCGACGCGAAGCCGGAGTTCCAGCCCATAGCCGCCGACATCGCAGCCGCCCTGGAACCGGAGCGCGGACCAATCAGGATCGTCGGCCATACGGACAATGTGAAGCCACGAAAGTCGAGCCCGTTCAAGTCCAACTTCGATCTTTCCGTCGCCCGGGCGAAGGCCGTCGAAACCATGATGGCGCAGAAGTTGAGCGATCCTTCGCGACTGACGGTCGACGGCAAGGGCGAGGACGAGCCGATCGCCGACAATGCTACACAGGAAGGCCGCGCCAGGAACCGCCGTGTCGATGTGATGATCGCCAAGGAGGAGACATTGTGAGCAGGGCCGGTTGGATGCGCCGATGACACGTTGGCTGCCGCGGATATTCAGCATGATCGCGCTGGCCGGTTTTTCAGCGGCAGTGTGGTTTGCCGGACCTCTGATCCGCTTCGCCGATAGCCGTCCTCTCGGGCCGGCCTGGCTGCGCGCGGCAATCATCGGTGTGATCGTGGCGGCCGTAGCGCTCTTCCATGGATTGCGTTTCTGGCGGATGCGCAAGGCACAAAAGGCGCTGGAGACCGCCGTTGCCCGCAATGATGACAGGGATGACGACTCACTGGTGCTCGAGGCGCGCATGAACGAAGCCATCGCCGCGCTCAAACGGTCGAGCGGCAAGCGCAATTTCCTCTATGAGATCCCCTGGTACATCATCATCGGCCCGCCCGGAGCGGGCAAGACAACGGCACTGGTCAATTCGGGTCTGAATTTTCCGCTGGCAGGTTCGGGTGATGCCCAGCCGGTCGCCGGTGTCGGCGGAACACGTGCCTGCGACTGGTGGTTTACCGACGAGGCCGTGCTGATCGACACCGCTGGACGCTACACGACGCAGGATTCCAATGCCGAGAGCGACAAGAAGAGCTGGCTCGCCTTCCTGTCGCTGCTCAAGAAATACCGCACGCGGCAGCCGATAAACGGCGTCATCCTGGCGATCAGCCTCGCCGATCTCATCAGCCTCGACGATCAGCAGCTTGATGCTCACGTCGTGGAGATACGCAGCCGGCTGCGGGAAATCCACGAGACGCTGAAGATCCAGTTTCCAGTGTATCTGCTGTTCACCAAGGCCGATCTCGTTTCGGGGTTCATGGATTACTTCGGCGCTTTCGATGAGCCCCGCCGACGCAAGGTCTGGGGCGCGACGTTCCAAACCACGGATCGCAACAAGAACATGGCGGCCGAGGCCCCGGCCGAATTCGATGCGCTGGCAAGACGCCTGGTCGAGGAGATGCCGGACCGCCTTCAAGAAGAGGTCGATCCGGTAGCGCGCATATCCGCTTTTGGCTTTCCGGCGCAGTTTGGGGCGCTGAAGATCCGAATTGCGCGTTTTATCGCCGGCTTGTTCGATCCGGCCCGCAGCCAGGTGAATGTCAGCCTGCGTGGCCTCTATTTTTCGTCAGGTACGCAAGAGGGAACGCCAATCGATCAGGTGTTGGGCGCGATCGGCCGCAGCTTCGGCGGCAATTCCCGCGCCCATCTTTCGGGAACCGGCAAAAGCTTCTTTTTGCATGATCTGCTGACGGGCGTCATTTTTGCTGAATCCGGATGGGTCTCCTACGACAAATCGGCTGTAAGGCGTGCGGCGATCGCCAGATTTGCAGGACTTTGCGCCATCGCGTTGATCGCCGCGGCGGCCCTCGGCACCTTGGCCCTGAGCTTCACGGCCAACAGGTCGCTGATCGCCTCCACAACGCTGGCCATGGGCCAGTATCGCGCGACGGCGGACGCGCTGCTCAAAACTACCGAGGTCACCGACGTCGACCTCGAAAACGTCATCGGCCCGCTCGACCAGTTGCGCGATCTGCCGGCCGGGTTCGAAATCGGCGACGTGTCGACACCGATCGAGGAGACCTTCGGCCTCGGCCAACGCGAGAGACTTGTTTCGGCGTCCAGGACGGCTTACCGGCAAGCGCTGGAACGCATGTTGCGGTCGCGTTTGCTGATCCAGGCCGAGCGGACGATCCAGGCCAGGATGGCCGATCCCGCCGCGCTTTACGAGCCGTTGAAGATCTATCTGATGCTCGGCGGCAAGGCGCCGAAGGTCGACGACGCGCTGATCGTTTCCTGGATGAAGCAGGATTGGGAGCAAAACCGGTATCCAGGCGAGAACAACCGCGCGGGACGCGAGCAACTCGAAAAGCACCTGCGCGCCATGCTTGCCCTGGACGACGCCTATGATCCGGTTTTCGAACTCAACCAGCCCCTCATCGAAGCCGCTCAGCGTTCGCTCGGGCGCATGAGCCTCGCCGACCGCGCCTCCGTCTTGATCAAGTCGGCGGTGTATTCGGCGGCGCTGGACGATTTTTCCCTTTCCATGAAAGGCGGACCGGAAGCGCGGCTGTTGTTCGAACGTGTCGATGGCAGCGATCTGTCGGGCCTTCGCGTGCCTGGCCTCTATACCTGGGCCGGTTTCAACCACTTCTATCTCGGACAGCTTTCGCACATTGCGCAGATGCTCGTCGACGACCAGTGGGTGCTCGGCGGCGGCGGCGAGCAAGGCGGCATCGACCAGGAGTTGCTCAAGCTCGGCCCCGAACTTCTCGATCGTTACGGGAAGGAGTTCGCAACGGCGTGGAACGGCGTTCTCGACGGGTTGAAGTTCAAGGCGATGCTGAAGGACAAGCCGCATTATATCGCGCTTTCCGCCGTCGCCTCGCCATCCTCGCCGATCGAACAGCTGTTTACGGCGATCGCCGACGAGACAGCACTGACGCGAGGCACTGCTTCCGGCCAGGACTCAGGCACCGAAGCCGGCACGGTTCAAGGCCAGTCACAGGAGGCTGTAAACATGG
The DNA here is from genome assembly GCF_013170705.1 of Mesorhizobium loti. NCBI lineage: Bacteria > Pseudomonadati > Pseudomonadota > Alphaproteobacteria > Hyphomicrobiales > Phyllobacteriaceae > Mesorhizobium > Mesorhizobium loti. The sequence goes on from NZ_CP033334.1 coordinate 6,143,139, forward strand.
CCAGGGGCCTGGCTCGAATCGGCATACAAATCGCCACCGGAAAATCGCAAAGCCGTGCCGGCACAGGATCCGCAAACGCGCAAAACCAAAATCCCGGGGCCAACATCGAAGCGCAGTTCAGGTCATTCCAGGCCTTGGTGAGCGGTCCTGCCGGACACCGCCCGATCGATGCCTTGACCCAGAATTTCCGCGATATCTACCAGAGCCTGAAACTGGCGACCGACGTTCCCTCCCAGACGGAACGCGTCAACGCAAACCTGCAACTCCAGATAGCCACCCTTCGCGCCAATGCCTCACGCCTGCCCAAGCAGCTCGCCAGAATGGTCAATGCGACGGCGGACGAGTTCGAAGGCAACGTCACCGAGACCTCGGTGGCGAATTTGAACCAGATGCTTGATCAATCGGTCACGGCGCCCTGCGAGGCGGCCGTCAACGGCCGTTACCCTTTCTCCGGCAATGGCTCCGAGGACATGGCAATGGCGGATTTCGCGAAACTGTTCGCCCCCGGCGGGCTGATGGACCGGTTCTTCGCCCAGAATCTCGCGTCGCTGATCGACATGACGGGCCAGGACTGGAGCTGGAAGCAGGATGCGCGCTTCGGGCGCAGCCTGTCTAAGTCGACGCTGAAGAACTTCCAGCTGGCGGCCGAAATCCGCAGCGCCTTTTTTCCCCAAGGCGGTTCGGTGCCCTCGGTCAGCGTCACCTTCACGCCGTTCTCACTGCATGGCGACGCCGACGCGGCGGTGCTCGATGTCGATGGCCAGACCGTCCAGAGCAACCAGGCGGGCAACACGCCGAGCACGGTGACCTGGCCGAGCGGCACGGCTTCCGGATCCGCCAGTCTGAGCCTGACGCCGGAGATGCCAGGCCGCGAATCCGCCCTCAAGTTCGAAGGGCCGTGGGCGCTGAAACGGCTGCTGGACAAGGCGACCATCAGCGGCAACGACCCCAATGTCGAAGCGCGCTTCGTGATCGGCGGGCGCGACGTCACCTATACGATCCAGACCGGCTCCGGGCCCAACCCCTTCTTCCTTCCCGCACTCTCGGGATTCAGCTGTCCGAAGGCGTTTTGAAATGAGCTTCGAGCTTTTCAATACAATGACAGCCTGTATGAGCCTCACGCGCCCGGACCTTAATTTCTATACTTTAATGGTCGAGCCTGTGGCAAAGTGGCGAGAGCGAGCGCCCGCGAGTGCGCCGCAGAGGACGCGCAAGACGCGTTTGGTGGCAAGTTGAGCAATGTCGCCCTTCCCTTTGACAGCTTCGGCGTGAGCCACAAAGGCTGTGTCCGCGAGGTCAACGAAGACAACTATCTGCTGGAGCCACGAACCGGGCTTTGGGTGGTGGCCGACGGGATGGGTGGGCATGATGCCGGAGAGGTCGCCTCGGCCAGCATTGTCGACCATCTGGCCACGATCGGCATCGCAAGCTCCGCTCCGGACCTGCGGGCGCGCTTCGAGGACAGGCTGAGCCGGGCCAATGCCGAGATCCGCAGGATATCGGAATCGCGCGGCATCACCATCGGCTCCACTGTCGCCGCCCTGTTGGCGATGGACGGACGGTTTGCCTGTCTGTGGGCGGGTGACAGCCGGATCTACCTGATCCGCAACGCCTCGATCTCGCAGATTTCGAAGGACCACACCGAAGTGCAGGAACTGCTGGACCGAGGCATGATCAGTGCAGCCGAGGCGCTCACCTGGCCACGCCGCAATGTCATCACGCATGCGGTCGGCGTCAGCGATGACTTCATCATCGACTTCCAGCAAGGCGAACTGATGCCGGGGGATATTTTCGTGCTGAGCACCGATGGGCTGACAGCGCATGTCACCGACGCGGAGATCGAGGCAGCGGTGGTGTCGGCAACGCCGCAGGGGGCCTGCGAAAATCTTTTGGAAACGGTGCTGGCGCGAGGCGGAACGGACAATGTCACCATTGTGCTGGTGAAGATCGGAAACGGGCGCAATGGACAATCGCTCAGCGCTGATCTGTCGAGAGCGGAGGGCTGAGGCTGATGAGCGCCGACGACAAGACGCGAATATCGCCGCAGGTGGCCAACACCGCCGTGGGCACGCAGCTCAGCGGCATCTACGAACTTGACGAGCGGATCGCATTCGGCGGCATGGGCGAGGTCTACCGTGGCCACAACATCCAGACCGGAGATCACGTCGCGATCAAGATCGTCCTGCCCGAGTTTGCCCGTGACCAGACGATCCTGTCCTTGTTCCGCAAGGAGGCCTCGATCCTCAACCATTTGTCGCATGACGCGGTCGTGCGATACCACGTCTTCACCATCGATCCCGGGATCGGCCGTCCCTACCTTGCCATGGAATTCGTCGACGGCGAGTCGCTGTTCGACATCATGCGACGCGGGCCGATGCCGGTGGAAGAGGTGCGCAAGCTCTGCCATCGCCTCGCATCCGGCCTGAGCGCCGTGCATCAGGCGGGCGCGATCCACCGCGACCTTTCACCCGACAACATCATCCTGCCGGGAGGCCGCGTCGACCGTGCAAAGATCATCGATTTCGGCATTGCGCGATCGGCGACCGTGGGCGGTGAGACGCTGATCGGCGGAAAGTTCGCGGGAAAGTACAACTACGTTTCCCCCGAACAGCTCGGCCTTTACAGCGGCGACGTCCGTGAACAGTCCGACATCTACAGCCTTGGGCTGGTGCTGGCCGCCGCCCTGCGCGGCAAGCCGATCGACATGAGCGGATCGCAGTTCGAGATCATCGAAAAGCGCCGGACCGTGCCCGACCTCGCCGACATCGACGAGGACTTTCGCGGCATTGTCGAAGCCATGCTGCAACCGGATCCGCGGGACCGGCCGGTCAGCATGGCGGATATCGCCAGGATGACGCGCGACGAGGACGAAGGAACAACGCCGCCGACGTCGATCACCCCCCGCGACCGGCCGGGCTTGCCTCGAGCCGGGCAGACCCTTGCTCCCGATCCCAGAGCGCAGCCCCAGCCATCCTACGTCCCGGGACACGGTGCGCCAGCGGCAGTGGGCGCGGGCGCGCAGCCCTTCGTGCCGCATGTCCGGCCCGCGCTTTTATCCGAACCGCAGCCTCGGGCGAATCCCAGCCCGCCCCGTGCTGCCGCACGCAACGCTCCAGGAAAACCCGGAAGGACCCGCACCGCCGCGATCGCCGCCGTGGCGATGCTGGCTGTCGCCTCAGGCGCGGGCCTTTACTTGGCCGGCTTCATGACGCCTGCGCCGCCGATTGCGGGCAAGACGTCGCTTTCCGCGTCCGAACCGTCAAAGCCGGCTGCGGAAACGGCAAAGCCGCTCCCGGCCGACAAGATCGCGAACGCCCCGGAACCGGCAAAGCCGGTTCCGCCCGCACAGCCGGAAGCCAGCGTGGCTCCGGCTGAAAATCAGCCAGGGGCAGAGGTGGCTCAAAAGCCACGGCCGGCCAAACCCGCGGAAGCTCTCTCACCGGCCGAGGCACCCCCGAAGCCGCCGGCAATGGCGGCGCAACCGCAAACAGAAGCGGGCACGCCGTCGGCTGAAAGCCAGGCTGATGCCAAGCCGGTGCAAGCGCCGGAGCCGGCGAAGCCCACAGCCTCCGCGCAACCCGAAGAACCCCCGAAGCCATCCGCAGCGGAGGTGAAGCAGCCGTCCGAAACGGCATCGCCGGCAATCCAGCCGGATACGATGGCCAGCAACAGCCAAATGTCGGCCCCAGCATCCGGGACGACAGCTCCAACCCCGCCAGCCGAGAAGGTCGCAACGCCGCCGCCGGCCCAGCCAGAGGCCGTGCAGATCCCCAAGCCTGAGCCACAGATCAGTCGGCCGGAGGCACCCGAGGCGGCTGCGCCGGCCCCCAAACCCACTGCAAGCCAGACGGATGGCGCGAACGCCGAGGGTCAGAACGCATCGTTGCCGTCAACCAAACAGCCGGACCAAGCTGTCGTCGCGTTGAACGTGCCCAAACCAGCGATCCCCTCGCCTGTCGACGACAGCGCGCAACGAGTCTCCTGGGTTCGCGACTTCAGCGGCGGTGACTGTTTCTATGCGACCATGACGTCATCAGCCGACAAGCCCCCCGCGATCGAAGGATTTGGCACGGCGGTCCAGCCATTCGAACGGATGCTGGGCGCTTTCCAGGCAAAATTCCGTGTCGAGCCGGACATCAGCGTCCGCCTCATTGAGCAGAGCCAATGCGAAGTCACCAACTTTCTGCGCTTTCTGGGACAGACCGCGGCCGACAGACCGCAACTTGTTCTCGACCGGACATCGGTGCCGGATGGTACGCCGATCCGCGGTACGCTGGTGACGCGTGGCGGGCTCATTTCCAGTGTGCTGCTGATCGACCACAAGGGCATGGTGTTCAATCTCGACGACCGCATCGTCGTGCAACCGGACAAGGCCACTTTCAGCATTCCGATCGGGCTGGGCGCCGCCGACAAAGCCACTGGGAAGGCCGTGCCGCAGATCATAATGGTGATCACAGGCCCGCAGGATATTCAGGCTGCTGCCTTCTCCACGCCAACGCCAGCCTCGGTGCTGCTGCCAAAAATTCTCGAGGAGATCGAAACCGACGGATCTCAGTTTTCAGCCACTGCCAAGTATTTCCGGCTCGGCGGATAGCATGGGCGCCCGATGGAACCCAGCCGCGCGTGTTTGCCCCCTGCCGGCCTGCCCATAGAGCAGCGTGATCCGGCTCGAACCCTGCCTGCCCTGACTGGCCGCATCAAGCTCGCGGTCATGGCGGGAGCGGCACTGCTGGCCATGCTGGCATCCAGCGAAGCGCGCGCCGAATTCACGGTCTGCAACCAGACACTCGACGTCGTCAATCTGGCGGTCGGCCAGAGGGTCGACAATGCGGACCAGACCGACGGCTGGTGGACCATCGGCGCAAATCAATGCGTGAACGTCATCCGCGAGGAACTGACGAACCGTTACATCTACATCTATGCGACGGATGTGTTTGGTCACGCGATCCTTACCGGATCGACCGAGATGTGCATCGAGCGACGACGCTTTTCGATACGCGGCATCGACGATTGCTGGCAGCGTGGCCATATCGCGGCGCAATTTCTCGAAGTCGATACGCTTGAACAGGTGCGGTGGACCTTCTTCCTGACCGGAAACAGTCCGTGACGCACAGCATCGACACGAGCTTCAAGCAGAAGAAGCAGGCGCGAGCCGCGTTGCGCAGGCGCACGCTTTGGCGCAGGCTCATTGCCGGTTTCGCTGTGGTGATCCTGCTGTCCATCGCCGCCGGTTTCTACTTAACCGCGGACTATTGGTCGTTCGGCGACGAAGACGAGGAATTGCACGCCGTCGAAGGTGCGGACGATGTGCCGGCCGATGCCTCCGTCTACGTGCCCGCCATCATAGACCTGGCTGGAGATCCGATGTGGATCACCCTGGCACCCGATGCCGACACCGCAAGCAAGGGCCATACGGTGGCACGGCCGGCCGAGCTCGACAGTTCCGGCGCCTCGCCGCAGATCGAGATCCTCTCCGACGTGATGCTTAGCGCCAGCGAAAAGTTCATGACGACGATCCCGTCGACGCAGGAGGACTTCGCGTTCTTCCAGGCGCAGCGGCGGACCGCTCCGGCATCTCCGGCTGCCGCACCCACAGAGCAGGCCGCCCCGCCTGCCCCGGCGTCGCCACCGGACGACCAGCAGGGCGACCTGAATAACGACCTTCAGGCGGCACCCGATGCGGGTGGGGCCCCGGCTGTTCCGGTGCCCAAGCAGGATGCCGACGACCCGGAGGCCGGCTGGGGAGAGACCGTCAATCAGGGCGAGGCAGCGCTGCCCGCTTTCACGAAGACCCAGATCGAGAACAATACGACCGTGGCAACCGTGACCAACGAATACCAGCGCTTCGAGGCGACCGAAGACACGTTCGTGAAGATCCTCAACGACCGCAGCCTGGACAGCGTTGTGCTCGATGCACATTTCTCCACCGACGATGCCAAACTGGCGGGCGAAGCGCTGAAGGCGCTCTTCAACCGGGACGGGCTGGAACCGGGTTATGTCGTCGCCATGCGCGGGTTCCGGCCGAACCGCGGCACGGCCACGATGTCGCTCATGCAGGTTTCGGTCTACGCCAAGAATGTCTTTGTCGGCACGCTGACGCGCGACGCCGCGGGCGCCTTCGTGTCGGGTGTCGACCCCTGGGTGCGCGAGGACCTGTTCAACTATTCCGGTACCGATCAAGGCGGGCCCAAGCGGCAATACCGCCTGCTCGACGCGATCTATTCGACGGCCGCGCGCAACAAGGTCCCGACCGGCGTCATCGGCGAGGCGATCATGTACCTGTCGCGAGGACAGGACCTCGACGCCTTCGCCAGCGAGGACCAGCGCCTGGTGCTGATCTACTCGCAGACGCCGCGCGGCAAGGACGAGACGTCCGGGCGGGTGCTTTATGTCGGCGTCCAGGGCGGTGAGAAGACCATCGACTGTTTCGTCTTCCAGCAGAGCGACGGCCAGTTCGCCTGCGTGACGGGCAATGACGAGGTGCGCTCGCTGACTGTCGCCAACGGCATGGTGACGCCGGTGAACGGGGTCATGACCTCGACGTTCGGCCCGCGCAAGCACCCGATCCTCGGCGTCGTTCGCATCCACAAGGGTGTCGATTGGGCAGCCCCTGTCGGCACGCCGGTCGAGGCGGCCTTCGATGGCGAGATCAGTTTCCAGGGCGACGGCGGCAGCTATGGCAATCTGGTGAAGATCTCGCATGCGAACGGGCGCGAAACGCGCTACGCGCATATGCAAAAATTCGCCATTGCGAGCGGCGTCGGCACCAAGGTGAAGGCCGGCGACGTCATTGGCTATATCGGCACCACCGGGCTTTCGACCGGCCCGCATTTGCATTTCGAGCTCTACCAGAATGGCGAGGCGATCGATCCGCTGGGGACCTCCACCACGGTCGCCACCTATGATGCCGGCAATTCCGGCGATGTCGCCGTTGAAACGCTGACCGAGCGGATCGTTCACGTCGAAAGCGGCGGCAGCGCCCGCGCCAAGAACCCGAATTCCTCGGCGACCGGCGCCGGCCAGTTCATAACCAAGACCTGGATCAGGATGATGAATACCTATCGTCCGGAACTCGCGCGCACGCTGTCGACCGCCGACCTCTTGGCTCTGCGCTACGACGCCACCATTTCACGAGAGATGGTGCGCAATCTGGCGCGCGAAGGCGAGGCCTATCTTCGGGCGCGCGGCCACCAGATCACGGCCGGCCGGCTCTATCTCTGTCATTTCCTGGGAATGGAAGGCGCGCACCAGGTGCTGTCGGCGCCAGCTTCGGCGCAACTGAGCGCCGTGCTGGGGTCGGCCGTCATCCAGGCCAACCCGTTTCTCACCGGCAAGACAGCCAGCTATGTGGTGGACTGGGCCGAAAGGAAGATGGGCCAAAAGCTGAGCCGTGTGGCCACCGACGCCAGCCCGCAGACGACGACTACGGAGATCCGCCAGACATCGCCGGAGTTCGAAAAATACAAGCAGGCCGTCACCGCCCTCATAGGTTCGATTCAGAATACGCTTTGAGGCTCCCATCATGGGTCAAGATCACATACGCCCTGCAGGTCGTTGAGAAGTGGCGCAACCGCGGCCGTGCGGCGGGATGATCCCGCCACCCGGGCGCAACAACGACTTCCTGCCAAGGGCACTGACCTTCGGCGCCGGTGTGGCCGGGGGTGGCGCGCTCAACCAGCGACCGGTGCGCGCTACTGCGTCTTTATCCGCATTTCCACGCGGCGGTTGACCGGATCGTAAGGGTTGGGGCTGCGTGGATTCTTTTCGCCCATGCCAATGGCGTCAATGCGGGCTGCCTCAATCCCCTTGGCCCTCAGGAAGGCTGCCACCGATTGTGCTCGTCGTTGTGACAAGCCTTCGTTGTAATGCACAGTGCCGGTGGCGTCGGTGTAGCCTTCGACGACGAAGCTGAAGGTGCTCAGCCTGCTGTCCTTGAGAGCCTTGGCGAACTCGTCGAGTTCAGCGCGCGCTGTGGTATCGAGCGCGGCCGAATCCAATCCGAAATTGATCAGCATATCGAGGCTGGATTTTTCGGCCGGCCCGTCCTTCGCCTTGCTCTTGCTTTTGCACTCCTCCTCGGTGCCGACACAAATTCCGCGCGACTTGCCTAGATCGGCCGCGCCGGCAAAAAACTTCACGATGTCCTCTGATTTCTGAACGGGGTCGGCGGAAGCGTGGGTCGAGAAAAACACGAACGCCAACACAAAGGCTGTACTGCCCCACTGCATAGCGGTTACTCCTGTTTGAGCATCCGATTTCGACGATCGTGAGGATATCAAATCGCAAGGCAATTGTCTGTCGATAAACGCTGGAGCACGATAGTGCCGACGGGTCCCGCGGCGTCAGAGGTTCAGACTTGACCCGCGCCGCGCCTGAGGCTTGAGTGGCCAGGGCTTCTCGATGAAAGCGTGGCGGTCATGGCCAATGGGCTTCGATTCAAGACGGCACGGGATCTTTTCATGGCTTGTCCCGCCATTGCCAGGGACATGGGAACACCTCCAACCGAACAGGACTCGATCGCATTTTGCCGCGACCTCCTTGCCGGACGCGTTCCCGAGGAAGCGATCACCTTTTGTGCCTACCTGCTTCCCGAGCGGGCCGCGGTCTGGTGGGCGCATGAATGCCTGAGCCACTTGACCGACCTGTTCGATGGAACCGATCAAGAACTGCTTGCGCATGTTCGCGACTGGGTGGGTGAACCGGACAATCCCCGCCATCGAGCAGCCGTCGGCACAGCCGCGGCCGCACCACCGACAACGCCGGTCGGCTGGATCGCTCTCGCCGCCGGATGGCGTGACAGCGGCTCGGCCATGGCCACGACCGAGATGGCGGCCTTGCAACCATTTCCTGCCGCCCATGCAGTCAATGCGGGGATACTGGCCGGACTGGCCCGTGTCGCTCTCACGGACCGGTTTGCCGTGCTTTCGGCATTTGTCGACATGGGCATCCAGATGGCCGAGATCGAGGCGTTGCGCCAATCGGCGGATGCCTATTAAGGCCGCCATCCCGGCGGAATCGACTGGAGCCGCCACTTTCCTGCCTATTTGCAGCCGCCCTGCGCCCATTTGGCAAGCGCCACCTTGAAGCGTGTGCCCAGCGGATGTTGCAGGCGCAGCACCGAGACATCGTTGGCGGCAAAATTCTTCGCCTGATCGCACAGCCGGGCCTCGTTCCATTCGTGGCAACCGTCGCAGTGCTTGCCCTCCCAGACCGACTTGTCCAACCCCTCCACCGGGCTGAAAAGCGGCTTGCCCTTGATCAGTTCGGCGATGCTCTTGCCGTCGATCGCCGCATCGCCGAAGTCGATCGGATGGTCGAAAAGGATCGGGGCATCCGACGCCAGTTTGGGGATTTTCCGACGCAGCGCATCAAGCGCAAGCTGGTCATCGCCCTGGTTCGCCGCCGCGCCGGTGTTGCGCGCTTCGGAGCCGCTTTCCGCCTGAGGCGCGCTCGCCTCGCCAACGATCAATGGCGCATTGAGATCGACCTTGTGCAGGACGACCTCCGTGGTCAGCGAAACGTTGATCCAGGGACGCTGCTTGCCGGCTGTTGCCTTGAAGACGTCGCTGGTGACCCTGTTCATGGCCTCGGTGATGGAGACGTTGGATTCGCCGATGTGCTGAAGCAATGCCGCTGTGAAGGGCGAGTGCTCGCCCGACCCGTCATAGGCGAGTTGGTTGGGGCTGGCGGCGAAGGCGACGAGCGTGCCGGCGCCTCCATTCTCGATCGGAATCTCGGCCAGGCCGCTGCTCGCACCGTTGACGCCCGCGGTCTTGGCCAGCGCCTCGGCAAGAGGATTGTCGCGGCAGGCGTCGAGAAATACCAGCCTGATGCTGGTCTCCCGCGACATCTGTCGCAAAACGAAATCAACCGACACAGCCTCGAAGTCGAGAGAGGTCTCGTCCTCCAGCGCGGCGTCGACCGGGAGCAGGTAGTTCTTGCCGGAAACCTGCAAGCCGTGCCCGGCATAGAAGAAGAGCGCGATGTCGGCACCACGCACCTGTTTTGCGAACTGGGCAATCGTCGCCTGCGTCTGCAATTTGGTTTCGTCGAAACCGGAAACGACCTCGAAGTCGAGCTTCTTCAAGCGTTCGGCCATGACCTGGGCGTCGCGCACCGGATTGGCGAGCGCCGCCGCGTGCTGGTACTGGGCGTTGCCGAGGACAAGCGCCACGCGGCGCTCGGCGCTGGCGCCCGTCAAAGTCAACAGCAAGGCGAGCGCCGCAAGACAGGCGGCGCGAAAGATGCCACCGCAACGGGCGATCGGATCGGACTTCACCGCGACCTCAAAGCTTGGTGGCGGAAAACTCGATCCGCCGATTGAGCGCCTTGTTCTTGGGGGTATCGTTGGCGGCAACCGGCCGCTCCTCGCCGTAGCCCGTGGAACTGACCTGGTTGCGTGGAATGCCGGCGGCAACCAACGCATCCGCAACCGCCTGGGCCCGGCGCTCCGACAACAGCTTGTTCGCCTCCGGCGATCCGTCTGAATCGGTATAACCGGAGACCTCGACCTTCAGGCTCGGGCATTTTCCGACGACGCCTTCAACCTCGGTCAGCAAGGGACGGCTTTTCGCGTCGAGCCGAGCGCTGGCAGGCCGGAAATAGATGGCGCCGGTGCGCGAGAGCACGGCGAACCTGTTCAGGCATTCCTCGTCGCTGAAGTTCGCCTTGGCGGCATCCGTGGCAACCGGCCCCACATCGGCCGAACTCGCCGCCGCGGCCTGGGTGGCAGCCGGCTTGCTGCCATCCGCGGTAAAGACGAAATCGAACGACACCGATGCGGTGGGAACGATGTTGGTGACGTTGGCGGCCTGCTGCAGCTTGTCGATGTTCGGCAACAGGCCGAAATCCTCGACATGGACCGCGACCGGAGCTTCCGAGGCAACCGACACCATGGTGTCGCTGATCATGGTGACGACGACACTGGCCTCGAGGTCCTTGTCGACGCCGTGCAGATTGAGGCGGAAGGGCAGCGTTGCCTTCACCCTGCGCTTTGTCGCGAGGTCGCCGAATGCGGCAGGATCCACCTTCGCCGTAAGCTCGGCGGTCGGGTATTTGAATGTCTCGAAGAACAGGAAGCGCATGCGGACATTGCGCAGATCGACGCCGGTATCGACCGAATTGAGGTCGAACGTGACCTTGGCATCACCCGCCGAACTCAGCGTGCCGGTGATGTTCCTGATCTTGTTGGTCTCGACGATCGTGTTCTTCTTGACCGACTGGTATGTGATCACCGAAGCGGTGGGATCGAGCGTCCAGTTCGGCGCGGCGCCTGACGCTTGCGATCCGAACAGGAACAACAACGCAGCGATCAAGCCACGAGCCCTAGCAGGCCCTTTCGCCATTACCTTCCAGAATGCGACGACTTCGTACATGGAACGCCCCTGCCCAGGACAACCGTATCGATACCGACACCATGCGGGAGCATAGATCACTTGCGACTGCTTGGCGAGCAGTTGCAGCTCTTCCGATCAAGTCCAGGCAGCGGAATTCGCGGTACCAAATGGTGGGACCGACCTTGACTGCTATTGAACACTCATCCCCAGCCACCGCCACCGCCTCCGTTGCTGCCACCGCCCAAAGGTGGAACGACGACAGGTGCCGTTTCCTCAACCGGCTTGATCACCTTCTTGGCGGTGACCTTCTTCTGCTGGCCGATCTTTGGCGTGGACGTCGTGCGAACCAGCTTCGGCCTGTGTTTCGTCGTCGTCACCGTCGGTTCGGCCTTGGGCGCGACGGACATGCAGCCCGTTAGCGCCGCAAGGGCACCAGATAGAACTGCCGCAATCAATGCCTGCTTCACTGCCCTGCCCACAGTTACCTCCTTGTGCGTCAAAACAGGTCCCGTCGCGGGTTGGCTTGCTCCCAAACCGCTCTGGCTGCCTTGACCAGTTGGTCGTCCAGCGAACCGTTCGCCGGGATCTTCGACTTGAGTTCGCCGCGCAACTGCTTGAGCGCCGCGGCTTTTGTTTTCGCCCCGAATTTTGTCAGCGCCGTCTGGGCGCCCGGCAGTTCCTTGCGAAGATCAAGTGCGACCGCGAAGGCCAGATAACGCACCGCTTTCGCCTGGTCAGCCTTGTCGCCCTTCTGCATCTCGAGCGCGGCGCGATCATACGCACCGGATTGATCGCCGCGAGCGGTGGCCAGCTCGAACAGTCGTTGCGCTTCATCGAGGTTTTGTCCTACACCGACACCGTCGCGATACATGCGGGCGAGGCTAGCCGGAGCATAAGGCTGGCCGAGATCCATGGCCTGCTGGAAAAGCCCTTGCGCCTGCCTGGGATCCTTGCCGACGCCCACGCCGGCCAAATAGTTACGGCCGAGCAGATTCATCGAATACATGTCCTGCCGCTCCACGCCAGCTTTCAGAAAAGCCACGGCGCGGGACGGATCCGCAGGCACGCCATTACGGCCCTCCGTGAAGATCGCGGCGAGATCGTTCATCGCGTAGGTATGGCCCATGGCTGCCGCCTTGAGCAGCAGGTCCAGCCCCTTGCCGGTATCGCGCTCGACACCATAGCCATTGAACAATGCACGGCCCCAGGACGTCATCCCGTAAGGATCGCCCTTGTCGGACGCGGCGGCGTAGAAGCTATTGGCCTGCTTGCGGTCGACGGGCATTCCCGTTCCCGTCGCATTGAGGTAGCCTAGCTCGAACACAGCGCGAACGTGGCCTTTGTCGGCTGCCGCCTGGATCGCTTTCTTGGCGTCCTCGACCTTGCCGGCCGCAAGCAGCGCCCGGCCCAACTCGTAGCGGAAGCGGGCGACATCGGGATAGGCCTTCACCGCCGCCTCGCAGGCCTTGACCGCCTCGGCGCCAATTTCATTCGGCAGCAGACCGGGAACCACGCCTTGCAGATCGAGAGGCTCGCCGGCGGCCTGGTCGCACGGATCGACGCTTGGCGACAGTTTCATCGTAGCGGGCTTTGAGGAGCTGCTGTCGGCCCGGATCTCGAAGCCGACCTCGACAGCACCGGCAGCACCAATCTGGGGTTCGTAGCGCAGCAGGTCGACCTCATCCGCCATCAGGCTCGACTCTGGCGACAGAGCACGGTCCGGCAGGGACAGGGTTCCCGTTGCCGGGTAGCTCGCGAGTTTCAGGCTGACCGCGGGATCCCGGGTCGGGAAGTCCAGCTTCAGCGGAACCGGGCCGACACCGACCGGAACGCTGATCTCGCGGTCTTCGATCGCCTCGGCGGCGCCGGTGATGTGGATGCCCCGCTCCAGCACCTCCTGCTTCTGCTCCGTCTCGAGCGAGGCCACGATCTGTTCGCCCTCGGCGCCCTGGCCGTCCTTGACGCGGAACACCATGATGCCCTGGGCCTGACCGCCCCAATTGTCATGCGTGGCGTAGGCCAGCATGTCGACCTCTTCGGGCGCACCGACGCCCTTGGGCACATCCATCTTCAGGCGCGGCAGGTCCCTGCCGTCGATCTGTTCGCCGACCGCGACAGCCTTGCCGTCCAGCAGCAGGCGTCCAAGCGCGGGCGGCCTTTCGATGCTGACCGTGATCGATCCGCCATCGACATCGACCGGTTCCGGCAGATCCAGGGCAACAGGTCCGACACCCGAGGGCACGACTTTTTCGAGAACCGGCGGCAGCGAAGGTCGGCTGGCGCGGCGCATCAGGACAACCTCGTCGATGAGCGACGAATTCTCCCAGGGAACCTGCTTGCCGTCGGTGGCCTCGACCACATCGCGGCGCACCGCGGCCATGACCGTGCGTATCTCCTGGTTGGGCGCCAGCGCGCGATGCGAGAATGCGGATGAAAACGGGCTGAGGTCTCCCGCTCCATCATAAGCGACCGCTCCTGGCTCGGTGGCAAAGGCAATCAGTGTGTTGAGCGAGCTTTTGACCTGAGCAAGACCGGTATTGCCCGCCGTGATCAGCTGATCCCTCAACCAATAATCCTTGCGCGGAAACGGGTTGTTGCGACAGGCATCGAGGATGATCACCTGGATCTTCGATTTCGCGCGCAATTGCTGCAGGACATCGTCCAGCTTGACCGCCTGGACCTCTATGTCGGCCGCATTCTTTAGCGAGGCATCGACGGGGATCAGGAAATTCTCGCCGCCGATCTGAAAGCCATGGCCGGAATAGTAGACGACGGACAGATCGGCGCCATCCGCCGCCGCGAGGTAGTTGCGGAACTGCTTCTCGAACTGCAACTTTGTGAGATCCTTGGCGACGAACACTTCGAAGCCGGCCAGCCGAAACGTCTTGGATACGTCCTCGGCATCCTTGTCGGGGTTCTTGAGAGCAGGGATTTCCCGGTACTGGGAATTGCCGATCACCAGGGCGACCCTTCGATCGGCCGACGCATCGAAACTTGTAAGGGCCGCGACAAGGACGACCGCGATCAATCCGCAAAGCCGGAGCATGGCAACTGCCTCAACCGCCGCGACCTGACGACCACAAGCTCCCCAGATTGTGGCATCAAGATCTGTTGAAGAACTCACAATCCGCAGCGACAGGGACAGAAACAAGACCGGAAACCTGTCGCCGCAGCTGGCACCTTCCTCATCCGAATGTGTAAACTACCTCACGACCGAACCATTCGCAATGAGTGTCGAACCGCTCGGCCAGCTGTCCGGCTCACCTTTTTTTGAAACAGCAGATACGGCAGGTAATGGTGTAGCAGCCACCTGCTACCACCGACGCGAATTTCGGCGCTACCTATTGTGAATGGCGCATCTGACGATGGCAGTGTAGGCTTCGCCGCACATAAAAATGACCGTACCTGCGGCACCGCCAAGCTGACGAATCTGGGAGGATTCATGGTCGAGATCATCTCCAAGCGGGACGGCCCGCGTCGCGAGGATGTTCAGGTCAAGCGGCTGATCGAGCAGAACCGCTCGACCATCGTTCGACTTGCCGACCAGATCAGCGGCGGCGGCTATTCGGCTTCCAGGAAGCCACGCCAGCAACCCAAGGCTGAAGGCCTGATCATCCACGTTGGCGGCGGCGCGGCCACCGTGGCCGAGGCCAAGCCGTCCATCCGCGTCACCATGAATGGCCGTGTGATCTCCAAGGACCAGAATACCGGCCGCCAGCTGCATCATATAGGCGATATCCGCAATCGGGATGGAGAGCAGATCTTCGTTCTGGGAACAAAGCAGAACGGCTTTTTCTCGCCGGTCGACGAAGCCATCGGCGAGGCGCTCACCGAGTTGGACGGGTCCCGGCTGACCGCGACTTACACCGAGGAGCAGCTTGCAGCCGATATCGGCGCGAAACTCGGCATCGACTGACGGCAGGCTGTTGGGCGTCGCTGAGCATGCCCAATCCGCGACAGCATACAGAAATGGCATACCTCAAAAGGTACTGTGATGGCTGAATGAGACACGCGAACGGCCCCAATCAGATGAAGACAAAGGCTATTCCGGCGCGTGCGTCGATGGCCACCGGACAGTTGGTTCTGGACAACGTCGACTATGACGAGCGCGCCACCATGCGCGCCTGGGAAAGTTTTCTGGCTGACGCGCCGAAGTGCGCCCGCGATCCGGTCCATGTCCGCTCGCTGATCCACGATTCCTGGTATCGCAGCGCCACCGGCGGCATCGACGCTCAAGGCATCGAGGCACCGCTCTCCAGCGACCGTGACGAGATCGAATATCTGACCCGCGCCAACGCCGAGCTGCTTTCGGCGGCGCGGCGATCGTTTGCCTCCCTTGGCCCGTTGCTGGAGGGGACGGGAGCCATGCTGGTGCTCGCCGACAGCGACGGCGTGCTCATCGACGCGATCGGCGACAAGAAGACCCTGCATAACGGCCAGGACATTCATCTGGGCATCGGCGGCAAATGGAACGAGGATGCCGTTGGAACCAATGGCATCGGCACCGCGCTGTGGACTGGAGAGCCGATTTTCGTCCATGCCGCCGAACATTTCTGCGCCGGCATCAAATCCTGGACCTGCGCCGGCGCGCCGATCCGCGATCCCCTGGACGGCAAGATCATCGGCGTTGTCGACCTGTCGGGCTATTCGCCGATCTTCCGGCCGCACAACACGGCGCTGGTCGCGGCCACCGCCAGGCAGATCGAAAAGGCCCTGGCCGAACAGCAGCAGGAACAGCGCACGCGCCTACTCGAAGCCTTCATTTCCTCGGCACCCAGCTACCGCCGCAAAGATGGGTTGGTGATTGTCGATCATCGCGGCCGCGCGATCTTCTGCAACAACGTGCCCAATGGCGACACGACAGAGATGATGGACGGCCCGATGGAACCGGGGCGTGGTCGATGGCTGATGAACCTGCCGGCCTCCGGCTCCGACAGCGATCTCGCCAACGCGCTGCCGGCGCATCTGCGATCCTGCCATGTCACACCGCTGAAGCTTGACGGCGATCTTCGTGGCGCGGCCCTGGTGTTTCCATCGGTGCCGGCCGTCTCGAGCATGACGGTGATCCGCCGAGAAGAAAACAAGCATCTGCGGACAGCCGCGGCGATGATCGTCGGCGAAAGCGAGAAATTGCTGGCTGCCGTCGATGTCGCCTCCCGGGTGGCCGGCTCGAACGGTGTCACCTCGTTGCTGATAGAAGGCGAAACGGGCGTCGGAAAAGAGCTGTTTGCCCGACTTGTCCATGCCGGCAGCCGACGCACCGAAAACGACCCTTTCATTGCCATGAACTGTGGCGCGATCACCAAGGAACTGTTCGGCAGCGAATTGTTCGGTCACGTCGGCGGCGCCTTCACCGGAGCTTCGCGCGAGGGCAAGCCGGGCATCTTCGAACTCGCCAATGGCGGCGTGCTCAGCCTTGACGAAATCGGCGAGTTGCCGCTCGAGATCCAGCCCTTCCTGTTGCGTGTCCTGGAAGAACGTGTCGTCCACCGCATCGGCGATTCCAGGGGCCGGCCGGTGGATGTGCGGCTGGTCGCCTCGACCAACCGCGACCTCAAGCAGGAAGTGGCGGCCGGGCGCTTCCGCAGCGATCTCTATTACCGCATCGGCGCGGTTTCGATCCATGTGCCGGCGTTGCGTGAACGCGGCGACGACGTTCTGCTGCTGGTCGAGCATTTCAACCGGCGGATCGCGAAGCTGGCGGGCAACGACCCGCTGGAGTTTTCAAACGACGCCCTCGACGCGCTGCTGGCCTATCGCTGGCCGGGAAATGTGCGCGAATTGAAGAACCTGGTCGAGCGCCTGCATATACTGGCGCGCGGCGGCACGATCGAACTCCAGGACCTTCCCGGGGAAATCAGTGCGGGCAATCGCGACGCAATAGCCATGCATGGCGACCATCCCGCGACCATGCTCGAAGCACCTGTATGCACCTTCGAGGATGCCGAACGCCAGGCGATCAAGAATGCGCTTGTCGCGGAGAGCGGCAATCTCAGCAAGGTTGCGCTGAGGCTCGGCATTTCGCGGCCGACGCTCTATCGCAAGCTCGGCCAGTACGGCATCCGGCGCGGGTTCCTCTAACACGCAGCAAAAAGAAGAACCCCACGGCATTCGCGCCATGGGGTTGGGGGAATTGCGGCTGATGGATCGGACTGGCGACTGGCCTGCGCCCGCATTCCGGCCGGGCGTCAGGGAACGATGACGCCGCGCCCGGTGAACCGCCGGTTCTTGAAATCGTCGAGTGCGGTGTTGATGCTGGCGAGATTGTATTCGGTGTAGTGCATCTTCACCTTGCCGTCGGCGTTGAGCTCCATCAGTTCGACAAGCTCGGTGAAATTGCCGACCAGGCTGCCGCCGATGTTGATCTCCTCGATGACGAGATGCG
Source organism: Mesorhizobium loti (assembly GCF_013170705.1). Lineage (NCBI taxonomy): Bacteria > Pseudomonadati > Pseudomonadota > Alphaproteobacteria > Hyphomicrobiales > Phyllobacteriaceae > Mesorhizobium > Mesorhizobium loti. The sequence goes on from NZ_CP033334.1 coordinate 6,160,860, forward strand.
CGGTCGGCACATTGATGTTGCCGCCATAGCCGACGACAAACAATTGTCCGCCCTTGCGCACCATCTTCCAGCAGATGTTCTCGACGCCGAGTTCGCCGACGAAATCGATGACCACATGCGCGCCGCCGCCGGTGATCTGGCTGACTTCCTCGACGACGTTTGGCCCGCCATCAAGGATGAAGTCGGCACCGAGATCCTTGGCCAGCACCCGTGCCGCCGGTTCGCGATCGACGGCGATGATGCGGCAACCCGAGATCGCGTGCAGCGATTGCAGCGCGATGTGGCCGAGCCCGCCTATGCCGAGCAGCACGCAGTAACTCCCCGGCCGTAGCAGCTTGGCGGCGCGTTTGGCGGCGCGGTAGGCGGTGATGCCGGCATCGGCCAGCGGCGCCACCTCGATCGGCGTGATGTTGGCGTTGAGCTTGATCAGCGAGCGTTCGCTGGTGATGAAGTATTCGGCGAAGCCGCCATTCATGCCAAGGCCGGGGAATTGACCGTTGTCGCAATACATGTCCTCGCCATGGCGACAGTTGAGGCAGATGCCGCATGAGCGGAAAGGATGGCAGATCACCGCATCGCCGCGCTTGACCGATTTGACGCCGCTGCCGACCTCTTCGACCCATCCGGCATTTTCGTGACCCATGATGTAGGGCAAAAGCGTGCCCTCCGGGTCCATGGTCGGCTTCCAAACACCCTCGATGATGTGCAGGTCGGTGCGACAGAGACCGGCGGCGCCGACCCGTACGATCACCTCGTCGGGCGCGGTGATTGTCGGCGCCTTGACCTCCTCGATCTTGAGCTGGACGTTCATCTTCGGGTCGTATTCGTAGAGTCTGGCAGCTTTCATGGTCGTATCCTTCAACGTCGGGATTGTCTGGATTGCTTCAGGCGCGGCCGAGCTTTTCCGAGCCGCCGCCACGCGCCGGACCGGCCGTCGGATCCTCATCCTCGGCGAGGTCGCCAATCAGCGTCTCGGTGGTCAGGATCAGCGTCGCCACCGACGCCGCGTTGGCGAGCGCGGTGTAGGTGACACGAACCGGATCGATGATCCCTGCCTCGAACATGTTCTGATAGGCGCCGGTCGATGCGTTGTAGCCGTAGCCGCCGTTGATGCGTGTGACCTCGATCACCACGGCTTCGGGATCGGCGCCGGCATTGGCGGCGATGCGCCAGAGCGGTCGCGTCAGGACCGAGCGCACCAGGCGCACGCCCTCGGCGACGTCGCCGTCGACCCCGGCCGCCACCTTGTCGAGCAACGGCGCGATCTGTGCGAGTGCCGAGCCGCCGCCGGCGACCACACCCTCTTCGGATGCGGCGCGCACCGCATTCAAGGAATCCTCGATCAGCTGGATGGTCCGCTTCTGCTCGACCGGCGTGACGCCGCCGGCATAGAGGATCGCGGTGCCGCCCGAGAGCTTGGCCAGGCGTTCGCGCAGCTTGTCCTGGTCGATGTTCGGCTGCGAGGCTTCATACTGCCGCTGGACCTGAGCGCGGCGCGAGGCGATCGCCGCATGGTCGCCGCCGCCGCGAATGATCGAGGTGTAGGACGAACTGGTCTTCACCCGGTCGGCGGTGCCGAGATCCTCGGCGGTGACATCCTCGAGCCGGCCGCCGAGATCGCGCGCGATCACCTTGCCGCCGGTGATGATGGCCAGATCCTCCATCATCGCCTTGCGCCAATGGCCATATTCCGGCGGATGAACGACGAGGTATCGTCCCGGCCCCTGCTTGCCGAGCAGCGTCACCACCACTTCCGGCGACATCTCCTCCGATACGATCAGCAAAGGCCGGCCATTCTCGTTGGCAATGCGGCGAACCGCATCGAGCTGTCCCGGCTCCTTGATCTTGAGGTCGGTCATCAGGATGTAGGGCCGATCGAGAACCGCCTCCATCTTCTCCTGATCGGTCACCATGTGATGCGAGAGATAGCCGCGTTCGAAGGACATGCCTTCGACGACGTCGAGCGTGGTCTCGGTGGTAACGCTGAAATCGGTGGTGATGACGCCTTCGGCACCCACCCGCTGATGCGCCTCCGCCACCAGGGCGCCAAGCTTGGCGTTGGTCGCCGCGATGTTGGCGACCGACGCCAGGATACCGTTGCCCTTGGCGGGTTTGGCGGAAGTCTTGAGCGCGGCGACCACCGCCGCCACGGCAAGGTCGATGCCCTTGCACAGATCGACGGATTTCACCCCGCGCTCGTTCGCTTCGACGCCGCCCTGGATCAGCGCATTGGCGAGCACGATGGCCGTCGTGGTGCCATCGCCGGCGACCTCGTTGGTCTGCATCGATACTTCGCGGACGACTTGCGCGCCCATGTTTTCGAAACGGTCGTGCAGCTCGATCTCGGAGGCGATGCTGACACCGTCGCGGGTCACCATCGGCGTGCCGATCGGCCGGTCGATCATGGCGTTCATGCCTTTGGGGCCGAGCGTCGGCTCGACGGCGGCGGCGAGCCGGAAGACGCCACGGGCGAGAGCGCGGCGGGCTTCGGAATTATGAAGCATTATCTTGGGCATGGTTCCTCCTTCCGCCTTACGGGCGGGTTGTTGGTTAGGGGCCTCGTGCAAGGGAGGCCGTTGCTGTCGGCTCTGCTTCAGGCGGTTGGTGCGACTCGCACCGGAACGCGATCCATGATGAAATCGACCAACGTTGGTTCGCCGTCGACCACATCCAGTTCCTTGTACCTGGTCTGCTTGAGTCCCCGGCACAGCGCGCCGTTGAACTCCATGTTGATGCGCACACCGCGCAATTCGGCGAGGTAGGCGCTGAGCGCGGCAGGCGGTACGGGTCGCCCTTCCCAGGTCACGAAGACGGGTTCGTCCGCCCTGCGGCCGGGAAAACGCTCGAGCAGGGCCGCCCGGTATCTCGGCTTCTGTTTGGCTGCCTCGCCCGGCTCGAAACGCGCGACGTCATATGCCGGCAGGTCCATGCCGAGGATTTCGCGATCGGTGAGACCGTGCGCCTTGAGGCCGCGCAGAAGTGCCTCCTGTCGCCGCTTGAAGGCCTTCATCGCGAAGGTTTCGCGCAAGGCGCCGAGATCCTGATCCTCGGCAAGCACGGCGAAGATGTCGCCGAACGCCTTGCCGGCCTCCATGCCGCGATTGACCTCTTCGGCGAACATGTGATCGTGCAGCTTGACGCGATAGGCCGGTGACCAGGAAAGCTGGTCGAGTGCCTTGCGCACACCGTCCAGCATCAGGAACGCGAAGTTGGGCGAGCACCAGTAGGTTGGCAGCCGGAAATCTATCTCCACGCTGCCATCGCCCTTAACCTCGCCCCGCTCAACGAAACCCATCTCGGTGATGGGTTCGTCGAGTTCAGGGTCATTGACCTCCCCAAGGCGCCGCCAGAGTTCCTTCTGGCGGTCGCCGGAAACGGTGGCGGTTGCCATGGCCCCTACTCCGCCGCGATGCTGAAGGGCGAGCTGGCGAGCGCCTTCTTCTTGGCTTCGATATCGATGTTGTAGAGACGAGCCGCGTTGAGGCCGAGGATCTTCTCCTTGATCTCGTCGGTCAACTGCACGCCCCGTTCGGCGGCGATGTCCTGCGGGATCTGGTAGGCCCAGAATTTCTCGACCAGCCAGCGCGGCGTCCAGATCGCGTAGTCCGAGCCGAACAGGATCTTCTCCGGCCCGAGCCAGAACAGAAGCTCGGCGATGACCTCGCCGAAATAGCGCGGGCGTGCGTGGATGAAGGGCAGTGCCACCGCCAAGCCGCCATAGACGTTGGTTTCCTGCGTCGCGATCCAGCAGAAATCGTCGAGGCGCGGCAGGCCGCAATGCTCGATGATCCAGTTGAGGCCCTGGAAATCCGTCGCCGCATGGTCGACGTCATGAACGTCGAACGCATCCTTCGAGAGCGGCAGGATCGTCGGGCCCTTGTGGACGTGGATGTTCCTGATGCCGAGCCTGTCGCAGAGCTCGAAGCATTTGTAGGCATCGGGATCGGTGAGCTTCCAGCCCTTGGAGGCGCCGTTCCACTCGGCCGTGTACATCTTCACGCCCTTGACGTTGTAGGTCTCCTTGAGGAAGTGGATGTATTCCAGCGCCTTCTCGCCATCGCGCGGATCGAAGGCGCCGTTGACGATGAACCGCTCGGGATAGCGCTTGGCCACCTCGGCATTGCGCTCGATCGTGTTGAAGCCGTTCTTGTAGAAGTCCTTGAGATAGGTCGACTGGACGATCGCCACATCGTCGGGACCGTCGATGAACAGGTCGCGATAGAGATCATCGGCGCTGTATTTCTCGAACTTGCTCTTCTCCCACAGCTGCTCCTTCGGACTCAAGCCCGTGTGGTAGGCATAGAAGCACTCGATGAACTGCTTGCCGTGGATGTTCTTCTGGTTTTCCGGGCTGCCGTCCCAGAAATGGGTGTGGCCGTCGACTATGAAGATGTCCTTGCCTTCCGGTGTTCTGTACATGTTTTCCTCCGCAGCAATCGCGTTGATGGGTTGGGCGCGCCGCACCCGGCGGCGCGCCGGATTTTTTGGCGATGGCTATTCGATGTATTCGAACATCTCGTCCATGTTGCCGAACAGGATCACGGTGTTGTCGTCGACCCGAACCATGCGGCCATAATGGGTGGAGGTGTTGACCTCGAAGGTCTCGGCCGACATCTCGCGGCCGAGATATTCGCCGATCGCGTCCATCTTGAAGATCAGCTTGCCGTCGCCGTCGATGCGGATCAGGGCCGGCTGATAGGTGATGGTCACCCCAGGCTTCTGGCCCATGAATTCGGCGATGGCGCGTGCCTCGACCGAGTCGTTCATGGTGACGCCGCACTGATGCGAAATCGTCTGCTCGAAGGTGATATCCTTCATCGCCTTGAAGATGTTGGAATGCGTTGCGTCGCGTGCAGATAGTGACATGACGATTTTCTCCTGTTTCAGCGCTTGAGGCCGAGTTCGCCAAGGATCTGGCCAATCCGTTCCTCGGATTTGGCACGGACATCGACGAATGCGACGGGCTTGGAATGCGGCATCGACCAGATCGGCTGCAGGCCGGTGGCTGCCTTGTCGGCGAGTGTGCCGTGCTTCTTGACCCAGCCCTGGAAGAGCTTCTTGTTCGCCGCGCCGTATTTCTCGTCGTTGGCGAGCATGTGGATCAGGTCGATCGTGTTGGCGAGGTTGCGCTCGTAGTCCGCCTCGGCCGCCGAGATCACCGCGGGCGTGATGAAGTCATGGTTGGCGGCGGCGATCTGCATCAGGAAACCGGAGCGGAACGCCTCGCCGACCAGCGGCTCGAAGACGATGTTGATGGCGAAGTACTGCTCGAGATAATCGGTCGCGCCCATGATGGTCTCGACCGCTTCGCGCGTGCCTTGCCAGTTCTTGTCCTCGAGCCAGGCCTTCTTGCCGAGTTCGTCGTCCCAGCCCGGCAGGTCCATGCCGATCTCGGCAAGGTAGAGCGTGATGTCCTGGGCAAGCCGCAGCTTGTAGGACGAGTTGGTCAGCGTCGCATTGTTGATCATCTGGGTGTAGCCGTAACGCTGCGCCTGCATCAGCGAGGTGCCGAGCCCGAATTCGGCATGTTTCCAGGCGCCGAGCTGCGTCTGCAGGATCTTGACCCAGGCCTTGTCGAAGGTCTTCGGCGCACCCGACTTGCGGGCATTGTTGATGACGCTCTGCACCATCGTCTCGATCTTCGACTGGCGCTGGTAGTGCGTGCGCTCCCACTCCTGGTCAGGGGCGCGGAAGGCATGCCAGTTGGAGCTCTGGGCGGTGGTGTTCTGCTTGACATAGGCGCCCTTGCCGTCGGCGAAGGAGATGATCCAGTCCTGGATCAGGTAGCGTTCCGGATCGGGCTGAACGTCGACCGTCATGTCCTCGTAGTGTGTGGCACGCTGGCCTTTCGGCTCGAAGTACCGGTATTTCCGGCTGTCGGAGTCGGCGAAGATCGCGGCACCAGCGGCTCCGGAACCGACTGAACTCGAGGTTGCAGGCATAGTCTCTCTCCCTTGTTGCAGTTGTGGTTGGCTTGGCACGACCGCCCTCAATGGGCCGACGTTGCGCCTGCCGATGTGGTGAACTTGTCGAAGAAGATCCGCTCGGTCTCGAAGCCGTTCATGAACAGCACCGGCTGCAGCGCATCGATCATCGGCGGCGGGCCGCAGGCATGGACATCGCCCTGCCCGTCGACCGCCAGTTGCTTGAGCTTGGCATCGACACTCTGGTGCACGAAGCCACGCTCGCCTTGCCATTCGGCGTCGTCATTGGCGTGCGACAGCACGGGAATGAAGGTGACGTCGGAATGATTGCCGACCAGCTCGGCGATCCTGTCGAGATAGAACAGGTCGCTGCGGGTGCGGGCGCCGTAGAAGAAATAGACCGGACGTTTCTCGCCGCTCTTCAGGTGGTCGTTGAGGATCGACCAGATCGGCGACATGCCCGATCCGGCCCCGACCAGGATCAGTGGTCCTTGCCGTTCGTCGCGGCGGAAGCAGGTTCCGTAGGGTCCGACGACGGTGACTTCGGCTCCGGCCCTGATGCCTCCGGAATCGAGTTCTCCCGAGAACTTTCCTTCGGGGTATTTTTTGATGATGAAGGAGAGTTTTTGGGTTTGGTCCGGCGTATTTGCCATGGAGAACGAGCGCGTAATCGTCTCCCCTTTTTGCGTGGTAACCGTGATGTCGACATATTGCCCCGCCCAAAACTTCATCGGCGAGCCGAGTTCGATCTCGATGCCGCGAATGTCGTGGGTCAGCTGCTCGATGCGAGCAATCCGGCCCTTGTACGTTTTAACGGCGATCGCCTTCGCCAGAATCTCCTCGTCGTAGTTGAGAAGCTCGACCTCCAGGTCGGAGTAGGCGATGCAACGGCACAACAGGACGTGCCCGCTTTCCTTCTCCATGTCGTTCAGCGCGAAGGTCGAGTATTTCAGCATGTCGACTTCGCCTTCGAGCAGCACGCTTTTGCAGGCCGAGCACTGCCCTTCCTTGCAGCCGTGCGGCAGCGCGATGCCCTGACGAAACGCGGCGTTAAGCACCGTTTCGCCATTCTCGACATCGAACTCGACACCGACTGGGCTGAGCCTGACCGTGTGGGTTTCCGACATACGGACCTCCAATGAAAGCAAGGGGCGGGACGAACCCGCCCCCTGGCCTGATCAGTTGCAGGGATTGATGGTGAAGCCGGCCCGGTATTCGGCCAGATGCTTCTCACGGTCCGCGGGCGACATGGCGCGCAGGGCGTTGAGCGGCGACCCGAGCGTGTTGCCGCGCACATCGTCAAGCGTCCACATCTCCTTGTCGTCGAAGCGCAGATGCGGTTGTGGAACCAGCGTCTTGCCGTCGGAGCGGACGAAGTTCAGGTCCTTGATGGCATCAGCCAGGTCCCAGCCGTCATAGAGCGTCTCCCACTCGCGCTTGCCGCTGAAGCGGCCCATCGCCGGCGTCGGACGGCCCTCATACTCGTCGTTGAAGGCGACCATCGTGGTCCAGCGGTCGAGCTCGTGAGCGAATGTGTAGAGTTCGCCGTTGATCTCGCCGACCACCATGTCCTCGCGGATCAGGCAGGGGACGAGGCAGGACCAGCAGCGGTGCGGATAGACGTAGCCGACGTCGCTGTTGAACAGCAGCACCTTCTCGCCCTTGTGGCTGAGCTTGGCGTACCATTTCCAGAAGTCGCCGAATTCGGCGTACCAGCCCGGATACTTGTGCTCGAACCACTCGAAGTCCTTGTCGGTCTGGGCCTCGATGCGCCAGAAATTGACGGGCCAGCCGACCGCGAAGAACTGCCCGACCTTGTGGACGTAGTTCTTCTTGGTGATACGCTCCCAAGCCGCCTGGACGTCGTCGTGATGGACCTTGATACCGTATTTCTCGAGCGGCAGCATGTAGGTGCGATAGTAGTCCTCATAGATCCAGCGGTGCCACATTTCCGCGTAGGACTCCTTGTTCTTGTCGCGGTTGGTGGTGCCGTATTCGATGAAGGTGCCGATGGCGGCATCGACGATCGCGTGGTTCTGCCAGAAGGCGTAGCGCAGATCGCGTTCAAGCAGCAGATGGTTCTCCGGCTCCTTGAGCGCCGCCATCAGCAGCGAATGGCCATTGCCGATATGCCGGCTCTCGTCCGACTGCACCGACAGGAAGACGGTCGGCAGCGCATAGTCACCGTTGCGGGCGGCCTCCGAAGGCATGGCAACGAACAATGTGTTGGTGAAGGCGGTCTCGGCCACCACGGTCAGGTACATGCAGGCGGCGGTCATCGTGTCGCCGGTGATGAAGCCTTCGGCGAACTGCCGGCCGATGGTGGTGGCATAGCACTTTCCGAAGGCTTCCTCGGTGATGTCGAAGCCGGCCGGATCGATGTAGTTCTCCATGTACCATTTCTTCAGATTCATCTGGATCGTCGAGTGACGGAACTCGTCGATCATCTGCATGGTGAAGCCGGTTCTGAGTTCCTCACCGGGCGCGATGCGGGCAACCATCGCCATCGATCGGGCGGCGGAGATTTCCGGGAAGGGAATGATGGCCAGGAAGAGCTTCATCCACTCGACCCAGCGCGGTTCGACGTTGCGGAACATGTCGCCGCGCAATGCCGCGTCGAGCGCGCCATAGACGCGGTTGTCCTTCTCTTCCTGCATCGGGAAATAGGACCGCAAAACCTGTTTCATCGGGTCGCGCGGCGTCTTGTTGATCTTGTAGTCGGTCGGAAACGTCATCGCTTCCTGCACGTAGGAAGGATTCCAGCCGAGGTCGGCAATCTTCTTGGTCGCCTCGCCGACGGAGATTCCGCGCTGCGAGGTAATCTTGTTGAGCGTCAGAGACGTCATGGTCATAAGCCTCCACCAGGTTTGAGCCGCGGGTCCCTTGACCCCGGCATGAAGCGGCACAAAACGCCGCCAGTGAGAGTGCGAACGGCGTGACAAGGGGTCGCGCATCGAGGCGCGACTCATGGTCCGGCCATTCAAGTGGATCGCGGCAAAGGTTCTCGAGGCGTTTGCAGAAACCCGCGGCGCCAACCGCATGTGCGGTGGGCGTATCGAAGCGGAATGCGTCTCTGCTTCCTCCGTTCCTTCGTTCTTTTGGCACCGCGCCAAGCGCGATGGGCTTCTTATGAGAATGAGCAAAGCAAGCAGCGTGCCAGTTCCGGAATAGCACTCATGGCCGGGACTGAAAACAAGATCGCCACCCCTTCGGCGCGCAACCCCGAATTCGAGTGTAACGTTTCTTTACACCTGTAACTTACGGCTGTAATATTTGGCGTGTATATTCGCAATCGCAACATATTTAGTTAGCAATTGCAGCAAATATCAAGATCAACATCACCTGTTTAATTATTCGTCTTTCTATATTATTTGAAAGCCACAGCCCATCGACGGGCTTCGCGCTGGAGAAAGACCATGCCGAACGATGAAGACAGAAACGGGCCGCCCGGACCGATGTCCAGCCATGCCGACGGCATCGCCGGCGATCTTGTCAAGCTGATGCCCCGCGACCTGGTCTTCGTCATGCGTTTCATGGGCGAGAGCCAGCACCGCCTGCAGGCCCATTTCCAGGACTTCATCCGGGCCGAACTCACCGCCGGCGGCGTCACCTCGGAGACGCATCCGATGGTCCATCTGTTCATAGAAAGCCATGCGATCCTGTTGCGGGACTTCGTGTTTTCAGGTGTTTCGCTGACGCGTCAGTTCCGTGTCGAGGAGATCGAGCGCTTGACGGGCGACACGACGTCGATGATCCGCGTGGACATCTGGGACCAACTCAAAAGCCATATCGAAACGGCCGAAAAGCAGTTCCAGTCGCAGGCCGGCACGCTGCCCAAATTGCTCTCGGCTTTCGAAAAACCAGCCGGGCCTTTGGGGAGGGAAAAATGACCAAGGGATCCGAAACGGCCAGGCGTGGCGCGCTGCTTGCGCGCCGACTCGATCTTGTCGCCAGCGTCTCCGCTCTCACCGCGGAAGCGTTGCGGCTGAACCAGAAGCGCGCCGGCATCGAAATGGACGTGCTGCGCTTGGAGCTGGAAATCGGCAGAAGTGGGGCCAGTGCGCAACTGGTGCGGGACTTGCATGACGCAGAGCAGAGCGCGGCGGCAATCATGCAGGCATGCGCGGCGTGCGAACAACGCATTGTCGCGGCCGAAGATGATGTCGATGACGTTGATCGCCGGCTTGCCGCAACGACGAACAAGGACTGATGGGAGAGACAGCATGAACCAGCAGACGACGCAGAACCTGACCTTGTTCGATCTCTTGGCGCGCACCTGGCAGCGACCGTCGGCGATCGCGGAGCTGGGCTTCAGCGCCGACGGTTCTGCTGTCGCTTTCACTTCGGTGGACGGAACCGTCGCCATTGCCGCGGTCGCGGACAACGAGCCGCCGGAAGCGCGGATCCGGGTGAGCAACGATCTCGGCCAGACGACGATCCGCCCCCGGGAAAAGCCCCCATTGCCATTGATTGCCACGGCGGCATTCGCGGAGGGCGACGTCCCGCTCGCCACCCATCCGCATTCCGGCTTTCTGGTTGGCGCGGCCAGCGGCGAGGTGCTGCATCTGACCGCCGGCGGTGAAGTCGCGAACCCCCTGATCAGAATAGACGGGCCGATCGTCGCGATCGACCACAGCGCGAGGGCTGGCACGACAGCGGTCAGCAACGGGCATGATGTCTTCCTCTCGCAGAGCGAAAGCGGCATCACGCGACTGGAACGCGATGTGACATCGTCGACGGATTGCCTTGCCTTCTCGCCAGGCGGCCGGGGCCTTGCCTTGGGCCTTGGCGAGGGGCTGTCGATCTGGGCGATCGAAGACGACGCGGCCCTGATACGCGATGTTTCCCTCCCGGCACGCCCGGTGTCGATCCGATGGAATCGTGACGGCACGTGGCTGGCCTGCGGGCTGGAGACAGGAGGCCTTGGCCTGGTCAGCATCGCCGGTGGCCAAGCTGACATCGTCGAGGGATTCCCCTCGCCTGTTCGGGCCGTGTGCTGGAGCTCGCCGGCAAATGCGCTGTTTGCCTCTGGCGCGTTCCGGATCGCCGGCTGGTCGATGACAGCCCCGCCGGTTGGTGGCGAAACCTCGGGTGCATTGGAAACGGGTCGTGCCGGGCTGGTCCTGGTCGAGGTGGTGGCGGCACACCCGGAAAAGAAGCTGATCGCGGCCGGCTACGCCAATGGCCGCATCACCGTCGCCCAGGTCGGCATGCGTGACGAGCTCCTCGTCAGGCCGCTGGGCAGCGCGGTAACCGCGCTTGCCTGGTCGGGCGATGGTCGACATCTGGCGATAGGCGCCGTCGACGGCACCGCCGCGATCGTCACCTTCCCCGCGCAGATGTTCAAATAGCGGACGCTGTCCGCATGACACAGGAGGATGAAATGCAGACCGAACTCACCGCAGAGGACAAAAGCAAGGACGATTTTTTCGAACGGCTTGCCAATCTGTCGGAAGAAATGGTGGCCAAGCATGGCAAGGATTTCAGCATGGGCGCGCTGGTACTGGCCGCCCGCTGGATCGCCGAGAACCGCGTCGGCAAGCTAAAGACCAACTAGAGCAATTACAGGAAAGCGTGAATGGCTTCCCAGGGAATTGCGTAAAAACAAATAGCTGGAGCAGTTTGCCGTTTCCGTCAAATGGTGAACCGCCCCAGCCGGGGAAAGCGAAGGTCAGGGCAGTGACGTCGACCAGTCCCGGACGATCGGACGGCTTGCCGAAGCGTGGTCATCGAGCGCGGTTTTTATAGGCTTCAAGCTTCAGCAATCTTGCGCCTTCTTTATTCTCCGAACGATTTTATGGCTCTGAGTTAGAGCTATCATCTTGAATTACTTACTTTTTCAACAGGCGACGCATGAGCGGGAAGTCCAAAAAATGTGTGCCCGGTCTCTGATTCACCTGCGCTCCAGCCCAAGCCCGAAACGGTGGAATCGTAAGCGCGCCAGAAGCCGCCCGATAAAGGCCCGCGCACTTATGGGTTGACAGGATGCCGCCGCGGCCTCTTGCGCACCGGGAGTGTCGAGTTGGGCCATGTTCCCACCTCGACCGGCTCAACAACGTCCGCGTCTTGATCCTTGACGGTCAATAATCGACGACGTCGCGGATGATCGGGCGGGTCATGCAGTGACCACCTCCACGTCCACGCCTGAGCTCGGCACCGGTGATGGTGATGACCTCGATGCCTTCCTTGCGAAGCAGCGTGTTGGTGTAGGTATTGCGATCATAGGCGAACACCACGCCTGGCGAGGCACAGACAAGGTCGGCGCCGCTGTCCCACTGGGCGCGCTCACGCATGTAGTCGTTGCCGCTGGTTTCAACGACGCGCATCCTTTTGAGACCAAGCGCATCACGCACCGTCTCGACGAAACTGCCCTTGTCCTTGTGGAGTTCGACGCCGCCCTTCCCGTCGGGGCGATAGGAGAATGCATCGATGCCATCGACGATGTCCGTATACAGCAGGACACAGTCACGATCGGCAAGGTGAACACCGTGTCGAGGTGCATCGCCGCGCGTAGCATGGGCATTGCTGCCACGTCAGATGCGCTCGGTCTATCCGATGATCCAAGACTTAGTGAAAAGCGATATCGTCGTCATGATCGGCGGGCAGCTCGAACGAACCGGTCTCGGCATCGAAGAACAGAACGTCGCGATCGATGTAGGGGGCGGCCCCCAACTCTTCCCTGATCCGGAATGTTACATTGCCAACACTGCGAATGACATCTTTCGAAGGCGTCGGAACGACTGTGGTGCCCTTGATGGTGATGTCGCCGCTGCGAATGCCCGATATCAGTTGAGACGGCGCCGCTGTATTTTTCTTCTTCACGGGAGTAGCCAAAGCCTTCACCGCAGGCGCAACCGCAGCCTTCACTGCCGGAGCCGCCACTGTCTTGACCACTGGCGCAACCGAAGCCTTCGCCGCCGGAGCCGCCACTGTCTTGACCACGGGCGCAACCGAAGTCTTTGCCGCCGGAGCCGCCACCGTCTTGACAACGGGAGCAACCGAAGCCTTCGCCGCCGGAGCCGCCACTGTCTTGACCATGGTCGCAGCCGCAGCCTTCGCTGCCGGAGCTGCCGCTGTCACCACAGGCGCAGCCGGAGCCTTCGTTGCCGGAGTTGCCGCTGTCACCACAGGCGCAGCCGGAGCCTTCGCAGCCGGAGCTGCCACTGCCGGAGCAGCCGCTGGCTTCACCGCCGCAGCGGAAACCTGCAAATCCGTTTGCGGCTTGGCAGCCGCAAACGCCATCAGGAGTCCGGCCGCGTTGGGCAGCGTCGTTTCATCGAAACCCTTTATGAACGTCAAGTCGGCGGTCGGGCGATAGACCGGCGGCTGAGCGACCGTGTTGATGATTTTGGGCGTTGTGCTGATGCCATTTGCCGGGGCTGATGCGGCGCCAACTCTGACCGAATTCAATCCGATCGGGTCCAGCGATGCTGCCGCGGTCCTGACATTGGCGCCAAGTTGCGTCATCAAGGGGCTGATCCAGGAGCTGCCCAGCACCAGGCTGCTGGAGCCTGCATCCAGCGACTGACGGACCACATCCGTGCCGCCGCCGGCCTCGACTTTGTCGCGTGTCCGATCGAAGGCATAGATGTTGGTGCCGATGCCGCCATTGACGGTATCGAAGCCGTTGCCGCCGGACAGTTGATCGTTGCCGGCGCCGCCCGAAATATAGTCGTCGCCGAGCAGACCATAGAGAACATCGTCACCGTCGTTGCCGATAAGCCGATCAGCATCGATCTTGAACAGCGATGGCGTGTTCACATCGGTCGCCAAGGCGCCATGCAAGGCCCCGAACGCGCCATAGTTGTAGACGTAGCGGAGCGTCGCCGTCAGCGTAGCAGCGGTTTCTCCGACAGGCAGGACCCTCATGCTCTGGATCATGCCGGCGCCTGTGGTGCCTGTGACGATCGGAATGACGGCCGCCATATCGCCGAACATCAGGTCATTGCCGATGCCGCCGTCCATGACATCGCTGTCGAGGACGATGTAATCGGCGGCAGGACGCTGCGACTGGCGCTTGTCCTGGGTATTGAGCAGCCAGGAACTCCTTGACCCGTTCTGCGACCAATCGATGGTCTTGGAAGCTGTAAGCGTCGACTGTACGCCCCAAGCCTCGGCGCGCGCCAGCGTCGCGCTGATATTGCCCAGATAAAGCCGATCGATCGTCTTGAAGAAGGCGTCTTGCAGACCGTCGGCAATCGGCTTGGCGGTCGACGACGTGCTCGCGATCGTCAGCATCGGCTGCTCGATCAGTCCTACGTCGCCGATCAGGACATCGTTGCCGGCATCGCCGAATATCTGGTCGTTGCCGACATTGAGCGCATAGCCCAGACCGTTACCGAACACCCAGTTGCCAACATTGTTGGCGTTGGCGTTGATGGCATGGTCGCGCGCCATATGGGCCGCCAGAGCGGTGGTCCGGGTTTTGTCCTGCGCCGCCAGCGCGGCGTTGACGGCGGAGAGTTCGGCCGTCGAGACGCCGGCCAGCGTGGCTGAATTCGCCGCGCTCACCGCCGGCAGCACGACGATGCCGTTGTCGCCGACGACGAAATCGTTGCCCAGGCCGCCATGGATGACGTCATCGCCGATGTTCAGCCGATAGGTTGCGCCCCGCAGCGTCGACTGACCAGCAACGAAGGTGGCATTCGTCGTATTGGTCTTGACGCCGAAATCGGCGATCACCTGTTCGCCGGCGGCATGCGCCGTGTACGACATGTCAGTGACCACGGTCTGGAAATCCATCAGCCAGTTGTGCAGGCTGAGCGCCCCAGCGGTGAGGTTGGTGCCGACCATGGTCAGCGCGGTCGCCGGCACGATTATGGTCCCGGTATCGCCGAATATCGTGTCGTCGCCATCGCCGCCGGTGATCTGGTCCGCCCCAACCGTCACATTGACGATGGCCGCTTTTGGAGCCGCATCGAGCGCATTTTTGGCAAATCCAAGCGATGACAGGTCGAGCAGCAGGTCGTTCATCGAAACCGACAGGCCGGCAACCTCGTTGTCGATAGCCGCCAGGCCGGTCTCGGTGATGGTGGTGATCCGTCCGTCGTCGCCGAAAATGCTATCGTTGCCGGCGCCGCCGTCGATTATGTCATTGCCGTAAGCCAGGTCCTTCACCCGCGTCACATCCGACAGTACCGAGGCAAACACCTCGATGTGCTTTCCATCGACGCGCATGATGTCGTTCTTGGCCGAGAACTCGCCAAGGAAGCCGCCGGCCCCCGGCAGAATCTCCAGCTGCGGCAAGGAATTCGTCAATTCCGATGGCAGCAGGTTTGCACCCGGCACCACCAGCTGGCCGCCGATCGGCAGCGAGATGTTGAGACCCGCCGCCGCGCCGATGATGCGATAGGCATTGACGATCTTGGGCAGGTCCGTCTGGAAACCGCTCCCGTTGGAGGCGCGGTCGCCGAAGATCGTGTCATCGCCGAGCCCGCCAAGCAGCGTGTCGTTGCCGCGCTGGCCGAAGATCACATCGTTGCCGTCGCCACCGTCGATGTGGTCATCATAGGCGGCTTCAAGGTCTATGCCGATCGCCTGCGTGTCCCATGTCCCGCCAGCCAACGTCACCTGGACGCCGTTGGCATTGACGACCCCGCCGACAAGCAGCATGTCGGGACTGAGCAGGTTCGATGCCAGATTGGCGCGCGACACCGTCTTGCTGGAACTGATCGAGACGATGCTGACCATCGTGGCGACTTCTTCCAGCACCACATCGCGGTGCCAGCTGCCGTCGCTGTTCAGCAACGCGGTGCCGTTGGGGTTGAAAGCTCGCAGAATCTGGCCTTCGTCGCCGAGCAGATAGTCCACCCCAGCGCCGCCTTCGATCGTGTCGGACCCGAGGCCGCCGACGATCTCGTCGATACCGTTGTCGCCATACAGGCGGTCGTCGCCACGCTGGCCAAAAATCCGGTCATCGCCGTCGCCGCCGTGGATCTCATCCTTGCCGCCGACACCATCGATCAGATCGAAGCGGATGACGTCGCGAAGCAACGACGGCGCTTTTCCGGGAATTGCCGGATCGAGTTGCCATACGGTGTTCTTCCAAGACGTTCCGCCGATCACCTTGCGGGCGATCAGGCCATTGTCGCCGAGCACGACGTCTTCCCCGGCCCCACCCTCGACATAATCGTCGCCGTCAGCGCCGCCGATTACATTGTGGCCGCCGATGATGTCGTCATCGCCGTCGCCTCCGAACAGCCGGTCGTTGCCTTGCTGGCCGACGATAATATCGTTGCCGGCATCGCCGTAGATCGTGTCGTTTCCAGCGCCGTCCTGATTGGTGGTGTAGATCGAGATGATCCGCTGGTTTTCCGGCAAGGTCAGGTCGAACAGCGCATGATCGCCGAACAGGCGGTCGTCGTTCGCGCCACCGTGGATCTCGTCCGCGCCGGTGCCGCCGACCGCAATGTCGTTGCCGCCGCCCGTATTGATCAAGTCATTGCCGCCATCAAGCGGATTGATGGTGAAGCCTCTCTGCAGGTTGGCAACACGCTGTCCCAGGACCGTTGCGATCGCGAATTCGAACCGGGCATTGTCACCGAAGATGACATCGGCACCATTTCCGGTGGTTATCGTGTCGCCAAAGGCGCCGCCAGCCACGATGTTGTCGCCGTCGCCGGTCGTTATCGTGTCGGCACCACCCTTGCCCGTGTCGATCGAATAAGCGAGCGTCGGCAAGGTGTTGTCGAACTCGGCATATCCGCTGTCGCCGAAGACGACGCTGTTGCCGGTACCGATCTTGATCTTGTCACCGGCGCCGCCGCCGAACACGACATGGCTGCCGTTGCCCGCCTGGATATCGTCGATGCCGTCGTCCTTGGTCCATGCACTGCGCACTGACGTCATCTTGCCACCGACGTAGCGGGCAATGCCGTTGTCGCCCAGGATGACATCGTTGCCGCCGCCGGCAACGATCTTGTCGGCGAACGAACCGCCCATCAGCACATGATTGCCGCTGGCGATGGTGATGGTGTCGTTGCCGCCATAGGTGACATCTGTCGTCTCGACCGAGACACGCCGGCCTGTCGCGTCGAAAATCGCCAGGCCGTTGTCGCCGAGGATGACGCTGTCGCCGTCGCCGGCGGTGATGTCGTCGTCGCCATTGCCGCCGAAGACGACATTGCGGCCCGATCCGGCCTTGATCGTATCCTTGTAGCCGATCAGCACAGGCAAGCCGTTCAGAAGCGGTGCGAAATCGGCGAAGGTGCTTTCGATGCGGAGAAGGATGTTGTTTGCGAACGTCGCCTTGCCATTGTCGCCGAGGATAACATCGTCGCCGCCCTGCGAGGTCACCTTGTCGTTGCCCGAGCCGGCAATCACGATGTTGTCGCCCGCACCCGTCTCGATCACGTCGTCGCCGTAGTAGATCGGGTCCGTGCTTTCGATGCTTGTGACATTGCCGATGGCGTCGAACAGGATCACGCCATTGTCGCCGAGCACGACGTCGCCGATGTCCATGGCGCTGCCGCCGAGGACCTTGATGGTGTCCCCGGCCGAGCCGCCGACCAGGATGTTGCGGCCGCCGGCGCTGGTGATCTGGTCGGCGCCGCCGAACTGCGGATAGGTGGTCTTGACGATCTTCGGCAGACCGTTGGCGAATTCGGCGCTGCCATTGTCGCCGACGATCAGGTCCTGACCGCCGGTGCTCTTGATGATGTCGGCGCCGAAGCCGCCGAAGACAATATTGGGTCCCTTGCCGGCGTCGATCTGGTCGTTGCCGCCCACCGACGGGTTCGATGTCTCGACCTTGATCACCGCGCGGTCAACCATCATGTCGAGCGTGCCGGGCACCAGAACGAGGCTGGAGCCGGCGATGGTCGCAACCTGCGTGATGATGCCGTGATCGCCAATGATGACGTCACCGGTGTCACCACCGGTGATGATATCGGCGCCGGCCGTTTCGGTGACGCCCTGGGCGTTGATGCCGTCATCATCGATGATGACGGTGCGGTTGAGATAGTCGACGTCGAAGGACGAGTCGCCAATGATCCAGTTCTTGCCGGTGATGCCACCGAAGATATGGTCGGCGTCGGCGCCGCCAGCGATGAAGTTCGTGCTGTGGCCACCGGTCAGCGTGTCCTTGCCGGCGCCTCCGTCGATGACGACGATACCATGGGCGCCCGATGCGTCGATGATGTCGTCACCGGCATTGAGGAACGAATAGGCGGTGCCGTTCGGCGTGCCCGGCGTCGAGCTGTACCGCAACCCGTTTGCCGAGGTGTCGCCGAACAGGACGACCGGTCCGGTGCTGTCGTGGACAGTCAGCGTATCGCTGCCGCCGCCGCCATGCACGACGGTCAAGGTCTGGTCCTTGGTGCTGTTGATGGTGAAGTTGTCGTTGGCCACGCCAAGCAGAACCTCGACCACCTGCAGGTTGGTGTAGGTGATGCCGCGCGGCACGTCGACCGGCGGATTGCCGTCATTGTAGTCGACCGACAATGGGTTCGCCGGCATGCCCAGGCCGGAAATGTGCGTGTCGGTCAACACGCCGGTCAGCGGCGCCTGGGCGGTGTCGCTGAATACGACGAGCTGGTCCACATCGGTGCCGTCATCGACCTCTATCTGCCGGATCACTTCCGGGTTGAACTCGTCCGGCAGCGCCACCGAAGGCGTCAGCGAACGGTCTTCCGGTCCGACGCCGCCTTCGACGAACAGGGGGCCGCCGATGCGGGTCAGGTCATGCGGCTGCTGGGAGAATACACGGATGCCTTCCGGCGGCGCCTGGCCGGCGGCGTCGAAGACCAGGTTGACGGTAACCGGCTGATCCCAGTTGGTGTCGTTGAATGTCACGAAATAGCCGCTGGCGTCCTGTTGCACGCCTGGGGAAGCGGCAAGATCGACGCGCGCCTGGCCGTCAATGGCAATATGGACCGTGACCGGCGCTGTCGGCTTGGTCGTCAGCACGATCTGGTAGCTGTCGGTTTCGCCTGCCTGCGACACGACGGTGCTGCCATTGGTTTCGATGATCCGAACCGCTGCCGTATCGGAATCGACCACCTCGACACTGACCTTCCGGGTATCGACGACAGCATAGACGCCATCCGCCTTGTCCGAAGTGACGACATTGCTGATGGTGGCGACGATGCGGTTCTCGGGCGTGGAATCGGTCGGCGAGGACACAAGCACGGTCTGCGCGTCGTTCCAGGCGAAGACATTGTTTGCGGCATCCGCGACCAGCCCGAACTTGATGGTTGTGCGCGATAGATCGACCTGGTTGCTGCTGGAGGACAATGTCACGGTGACGGTTTCGCCGACTGCCGGCGGCTTGTTCAGCACGACAGTATAGCCATCGGCGGCGCCGCCTTCGATCACACTCGTCGAGCCGCCGCTTTCGGTGATGATGGCGTCCGGTTTGTCGTCGTCGATGACGGTGACCAGCACGTTCGGGATCTTGAGATTGTTAAGCGGCTGGGCGACGCCATTGCTGTCGACATTGATGACCGAATGGCTGATGGCAACGACGGTCTTGCCCTCCTCGGCGTTGTCGGAGATCGCCTTGACGAAGATCTGCCGCCCTGCCTGCCAGTTCGAGCCGTCGAAGGCGACTGTCACGGCTTCATGCCAGTCGTCGGCGTTTCCGGTCAGCGAGACCAGGATGGTCTGGCCCTGCTTGGCACGCTGCTGGGCCGACGCCTGCGCGGCCGAAACCGTGACATAGGCGATGGTGCCGGCGACCGGCGCCATCGGCAGCGTCAGCGTGTAGCTGTCCACCGAGGTCGCGTCGTCTTCCTTGACCGTGAGCCCGTCGCCGATATTGACCGCAACGGCCGTGCTGCCCTTGGTGGTGAGATCGATACCCGGCGTGAACAGGCCGCTGTAGCGCGGGTCGGCACTGGTCACCGTATGAGTGATCGTGCCGCTGTCGCCATTGGTATCGTCCGACACAACGGTCTGCGTTACGTCGCCCGCGACGTTGAAGGTGTCGCTGCCGAGACCGCCAATCAGGGTGGTGACGATGTCGTCGGCGGTCGACAGCACGTAGAACGTGTCGTCGCCCTCGAGTCCGTCGACATCCATAGCCTCGGCATTGCTGACCTTGACCGTCAGGCCGGCGCCGTAGACGCCGTCCTTGGTGATGACAAACGTGTCGGCGAGCTCGGTGCCCAACACCACGACCCTGTCGAACCCGGCGCCGCCATCGATGTTGACCGGCGCGTTGACATTGTACTGGATGACGTCGTCGCCATTGCCGCCATTGACCTTGACATTGACGCCGTCGGCCAGCGCGAAGGCGCGGATGATGAACTCGTCATTGCCGTCCTCGCCCTCGAGCCTGAGGTCGGCATGGTTGGAGTAGACGACGAACATGTCCTCGCCGCTGCCGCCATAGAGCACGGCCGGCACGGTGATGCCTTGCGACAGATAGCCAAGGGTCGTCTCGATCGTGGCGAAGCGGTCTTCTTCCGAGATGATGGCATAGGCGCCGTTCGGATCGAGTTTGCCGTTCGCATCGACTTTCTGGTCGCGTGAACTCCCGAAGATCTGGCCGACCTGGAAGAAGTCGTTGCCGATGCCGCCGTCAACGGTGAGGATCGCCGAATTGTCGTCGAAATAGAAGCGGTCGTCACCCTCATTGCCTTCGACGATGACGCGGCCATTGCTGCTGGCATCATAGTTGATGCGCTCGACGGCGGACCTGTAGCCGCCGCTGCCATCCGGCACCATGTGGGCGATGAAGTTCTTGCGGAACAGGAACGTGTCCGCGACGCTCGTGCCCTCGATCGTCAGCGTGTCGACGCCGTCACCGCCGGCGCCGCTGTCATGGATGTTCATGACATAGTCGGCATCGCCCTCGATGTTGACGACCACGGAATCCGTGCCGCCCTCGCCGTCGATCGTCAGTTCGTCGCGAATGATGCGACCGGTGGCGTCGCGGCCGAAGGCCGGCAGGCCGTTGGCGCCCGGCGCCACGTCCTTGCCCAGGTAGGTGGTCATCGACGGCAGCTTGTTGACGGTGATGAGATCCTCGTCTCCCCCGCCATGGACAAGCGTGTTGCCGCGCAGCGAGGCCACGTCGATCAGGATGTTGTCCTTGTCGCCGCCGCCCGCGATCTCGATCTGCGGCGCCTGCAGCGTGCCGTGCAGTTCGATGCTGGAGCCCACGCCTGGATCGGGATCTGTCACAGCCGGAGCCTGATAGTCGCCGGCAATCAGTATCTTGGTGGGCGAGATGATGACCGAGGTCGCATCCGTATAGACGTTGTCGCCCGCCAGGATACGAACATCGCCAACCGAGGCTTCCAGTATCACGCCCGCCGCGACGGTGATGTCGTCCGGCAGGTCGTCATCGCCGATGTGTGTGCCCTCAAGGTCGTCCTCGGCCCAGAATTCGAGCGTGGCGTGCTGGGCGATACTGCTTTCGGTGATCAGGATCGGGCTCGACGCCATGATATAGGCGCCGCCCCCGGCATTGACGCCGGAAGTCTCGGCGCGCACGCCGCCAACTTCGAGCGCACCGAGATTCTGAATCCACGTGTCGTTCTGGTAGGACCAGGATTCGAGGTTGGCGACAGAGGTTGTGACGCGCTTCGAGGACGTGCCGATGCTCTTGGAAGCGAACAGATAGGTTTTCTTCGAAATGACGTTGGCAAGGCCGTCGGTGCGACCGTTCAGGATGCTGCCGTTGACCGCGGTGATGAAGGCCACCGCGTCGGCGAACGCCGCTGCATTGGCCATCCCGGCGCCGACCTCGTTGAGGACGAGATCGCCCGAGGTCTCGATGAAGTAGATGCTCTCGAGATCGGTGTGCGCACTGACAGTGCCCGGCCCGGACGCGGAGCTGTCGATATCAAGCTCGTTGGCGACGGTGCCGATGCCGAGATGCGCGGTGAGATTGATGTTGCGGCCGATGACGTCGGCCTTCGGCAGCACGACCGCCCGTGTCGGATGCGACGGGTCGATATTCGAGTCCGGAATGGTGAGATTGTAGTTTGGATCGGGAAGCTCGGCATCGATGATCGATCCCTCTTCGGCGACCAAAGTGACATCCCCGTTGATCGAATGGATGCCGCGGACATTCATGTCGCCGTGCGTTTCCGTCAGGAATATCGAGCCGCCCGCGATCGCGATGATCGTGCCGCGGTTCGTCGCATTGATCGCAGGGTCGCTCGACAGGTTGCCGGTGACGTCGATCTCGAGCGCGTTGGTGCTCGTTCCGATGCTTCCGCCGGCGCTGAGTGATATGTGCTGTGCCTGCACCTTGGTCGCGGTCGAGCCCGGCAGCGCGTCGAGGATCGACTGCGCCGTCGCGGTCAGGAAGGCGTCCCCGCTCTTCGAATAGACGGATTCCACCCTGAGGTCGCTGGTCGGAGCGGTGATGCGGACATCGTCCTGTGCCCTGGCGATGAGCCCGCCCTGGCCGCGCATCGTCACGGTGACGGCAGCGCCGGCCTCGCCAATGTGGCCCTTGCTGGCTTCCAGCAGGATGTTGGCGCCGTCCAGATTGACGCCGCTCGTCGCGCCGTTGATCAGACTGCCGCTGGTCTTGATGCGGATGTCGTCGCCGTTCGCGTGACCCTCGCCGGCAACCACATTGCCGAGCTTGATGGTGGTTTCGGAACCGAGATAGATAGCGCCCCCGGCCTTGGCCGTAAGCAGGTTGCCCACCGTCACGTCGACGTCTTCGCGGCGATTGACGATGATGCGGGTGATGCGCTCGGTCGTGCTCAGCGGATCGTCGACGACGGCGGCGAGCGTGACCGTGCGACCGAGCTCGGTGACGAACGACTGATCGGGAGCCAGGTTGACCGTAATCACGTTGCCGACCACCGAGGCAACGGTGAAATAGGCGTCGTCCTCGGTCGTGTTCTGCGTGTTTCCGGCGATGTAGAGCAGGTCACCCGGCTTGAACATGCCCGCCGGCCAGGCGCTGGCAGCGGTGATCGTACCCTGTGTGCCGCCGGCCACGGCGGCAAAGTTGACGACCGTGGAGGCGATGTAGGAGCTGGCGACGACGCCAGGCGAGGTCTCATAGCCGCCTACATAGACGATGTCCTGCCGCTCGGCGGCAGCGAGCGCGACGCGCTGGTCATCGGTGAGGATGATGTGCTTGTTGCCATCGCTGAGATCGATGTTGAGTTCGCCCAGCACGACGCCGATGTTCTGGCTGGTGTGAATCTCGATGTTCTTGCCGACGATGTTGGCGCTTTCGATCACCACCTCGGTATCGGTCACCGACTTGGTCAGTCCGGATCCGAACGCGTTGAGCAGTTCTGCCTCCGACCAGACCTTGATCGTGCTGGTGAGTTCGGTCGCCTTGTCTCCCACGGCAAACAGGAGCTTGTATCCGAAGGTTCGGCTGGCGTCCTTCTGCGTCTCGTTCAGCGTACCGAACTGCTCGTTGAGCTTGCGGTATTCCGTGGTGCGGATATCGCGCTCGGTCTGGATCCCATCGGCGACATAGGCGTCGAGTGCGCTGCCGGAAAGACCGCTAAGCTGGCCTTGCGTGGTCAAGTCACTGGTGAGCGCGGTCAGTTCGGCGCCGGTGATGGCCACGACATATTCGGGATCGAACTTCGTCGGATCGGTCTGGCCGCTCCGATATCCCCAGTACCGGTCATAGTCGGCATTGATATCGGCGCTCATGAACAGCGTCGTGTCCTGCTGCGCCTCGCCGAGGCGGCCGAACATCATTTGCAGGTCGGCATAATCGGCGAGTTGGCTCGCCGTCAGGCCGACGGTGGTGCCTGGATTGTAGGTCGTCGAATTCGCCTGTGTATGGCGATAGGCCCAATATTGTTTGTAAGCGACCTCGATGTCCGCACGGTAGATGGAGCCGTAGCTTGCGTAGATGGCATCAAGAGCGGTGAACTGGGCTGTCCTTGAGGCTTCAAGCGTCGCTATCGCTGCCGCGGCGTCGGCCGGGGAAAGCGTGTCCTCGTAGTACTGCCGCTCGGCATCGCTGAGCTTCACCGTCCCCGAGACCTGATCGTAGTTCGCCTTGAGGCGCCAATAGGTGTCGTAATCGCCACGCTTCAGCAACTCGTAGCCGAGCAGCGTCGAGTTGATCTTGTCCTGCACGCCGGTGGTCCCGGTCAGTTGCAGGTCGGTCCAGACGCCGGCCTTCAGTTCGTCATAGGTGCGCTTGTCCTTGACCGAGACGTCGTCGCAATCGAGCAGCGAGCCGTTCTGGACCTGGATCCAGACGTCGCCCTGGGTGATGGCGCGCTCAAGGTGAAGGTCACCGGCAACCTCGGAAACGAAGACGTCGCCCTGCGCTCTGATATTGACCTTGTCGTCGTTGGTATTGCCCGAGTCGAGCAGCAGCGGACGCAGCGCCGAATTGCCGACGCCGCCCTGCGCGCCAGCCGGCAAGGCACCCTGCCCGTCGACATAGGTGTCGGCGACCAGCGTGATCTTGGCACCCTTCACCAGGCCCTGCAGGTAGGTGCCGGGCCCGGAATCGGCGACGACGATGCCGGCCTGGGCCGTCAGCGTCACATTGCCCTTGTCGGCAACGACCGAATTGATCGACATGTCGCCGGTGCGTTCCTTGATATAGATGTCGCCATTGGCGGAATGGCCGGTCAGGTAGGCGTAGGCGGTCGGCTTCACGCCGGACTGCCCCTTGTAGCCTTGGGGATAGAGGTCGACGAGATCGATCTGCAGTGCCCGTTCGGCGGTCCCGACGCCCAGATTGCCGTCGAGCGTGACGCGCACGCCCTGCACGACGGAATCGTCGTTGCTGGCCTCGATCGTGGTGTTGGAGACGATCTGGGTAAGGCCCGTATCGTTGTAGATGCCGTTGTCGATGATGACCTTGCCGGCCCCGGTCGAATTGACCTTAACCGTTGCTTCCTCGTAGCCGATGAAGCTGATCTGCACCGGCAGATCAGCCTTGATCGAATTGGTCGCCGTCGTCTGCGTACGACGCTCGACGGTGAATTTCTGATAATAGGTCTTCTTGCCGTACCAGGTGCTGGTCGTCCACTTGTCGCCAGGCACTGGATCGGTTTGGCTCAGCGTCACGGTCGACGAGCTGTGGGTATAGGGGTCGGAGACGTTGCTCTGGTAGAAATAATCGCTGCCCGGGACCAGGGTCGGCTTCTCGAGCAGCGTGTATTCCGTATTGACGACGTTGTCCGGATCCCTGGCAAGGAAATCGATCCCCAGCCAGGCCGACGTGCCATAGGTGGTCGTCACGCTTTCCAGTGTCTTGGTCGCAACCGACCAACCGTAGCGCCATCCCGCCTGCGGGTTGTACTGCGTGACGTAGTCCCAGGTGCCGTTGTGCTGGCCTGTATAGGTGTTGAGTGTTGCCGCTCCGGCTTCGACCATCTGTTTGGTCGGTACGGGCTGGCCATTTGCGCCGAGCGCGTTCAGCACCGGCGCGAAGTCGACAACGCGCACGTCGACCGTGCCGTCGATCTGCGTCTGGTACCAGGTTTGGGTGTAGCCGCCATCGGTACGCTTCGACTTGTCGTTCAGGATGATCGTGCCGAGGCCGCGCTCCGTCACGTCGATCCGCTTGATCAGCACGTCGTAGTTCGACGCATTGTTGACGGTGACGTTGACATAGGCGCCGAGCGCCTTGATCTGCCCGTTGCCGGTGTTCATCAGCTTGCCGGTGATCGTGATCGATCCGGCCGGCGTCCTGAACTCCTGGATGACGATCTTGCCGAGGTCGGAATCCCAGTACGCCTTGAATTCGTTGTACTGGGCGGTCTTCAGCATGACCTTGCCGCCCTGGATCTTGCCGCTGGCAATGTCCTTCTTGATCTGGTCGATCTCGGCGATCGTGTCGGCGCCGATGTTCAGGACATAGTCGCTCGAACCGCTCTGGATCAGGCCGTTGAGGTTCACATACTCTGCGTTGATCGAGATCAGGCTGGCATAGATGCCGCTGGTCGGCTGCTTGGCGAGTTCGGCGTCGCGGTTGGCGTCGGTCGCCGCGCCCATACCATCCGGACTGGTGATCTGCTTCCAGGCAATATAGGGGTCGCCGCCGGTGTTGAGCACGCTGCCCGGCGGCAGGTCGATCACCACCATGCCGGCGGTGATGACCTTCAACGAGGCGCTGTGGATACTGCCGGTGATGGTGATGTTGCCAGAGCCGACGCTGTTGTCGATCGTGACGTCGGCCGAGATCGCGTCGATGTCGCCGGAAATCGTTATTCCCGGCCACGGGTTGTGGTTGGTATCGACGATCAGCGTGTTCTGGATGAGCACCTTGTTGACCGGCGCAACACCAAAGGTACGGGTGATGTCAAGGTTGACGAGGCCCGGCACCAACACCGGCTCGCCGCCGCGCTGGCCGTCCGAATTGTCGGAGTTGGCATTGGCCTGGTTCTGGGCGGCGATTACGCCGTTGAGCAGGCCGCGCACCACGGCCGGATCGGTCGCCGGATTGTCGATCTGCGAAATCTCGTTCTGGAAGCCGTTGAAATAGACGCCGCCATTGTTCTCGGGGATATAGATGCCGCCGATGTCGAGGAAGGCGACCGTGTTGTTGACGATCGTGACGTTGACGTTGCCGGGCGCGTCGAGCTTGCCCTGGCCCTGCAGCACATCGCCCCGGATATCAATGTACCCGGCCGCCGCCAGGATCGGGTCGACATGGATTGTCAGCACCTTTTTCTGGACCGCGAAAAGCGCGGTCTGGACATGCCCGTTCGAATCCAGGATCGGATTGCCGTTACCGTCAACCAGTGTTTCCACCTTGGCAAGCCCAAGGAAGAGCAACTCGTTGGTCATGCGGGCGATCTCGCGATCGTAGAAATCGACGAGGTCCTGGTTGTCGGCGTATTGGGCCTTCTTGCTTTCGGCATCGGCGATCAGGTCGAAATAACCGGAAACCAGCGGCGCCTGATCAACGCTCAGCGAGACGGTCTCGGAGCCGGGACCGCTATAGTCGATCGTTGGGTTGGCCGCGGTCCCGCCGATGCTGTTGATGGTGATATTGATATTGCGGTTGAGGCCGGTCCTCACCGTGCCGTCGACGGTAACGAAGGCGTGCGAATCGGTGTGCGCGGTGCCGTCGAACTGCGCATAGGCATTGCCACCCAGCGCCTTGTCGATGGCGCCCGACAGCGAAGACGCCCAGTTGACCGCCTTGCCTTGCGAAGTCATGTCGGCGAAGGCGGATTTATCGGCGAACAGCCTGACATTTCCGCCCGTTTCGACCAGCGCGGCGGCATAGATGGTGATCACGTTTTCCTGGTACAGGAGCGCGTCTGAAACCACGTGGTCGATCGGGATGACGCTGCCGGCGAAGGTGTCGCTGTAGACCGCCACGCGATAGACGTCATGGTTGGAGTTGGCATCCATGCCCGACAGCATGTTGACGTCGGACAGCGCCTTGATGTGCGAGCCGTTGCCGACGAGGATGCTGTTGGTCGGGCTGAGATTGATGGTGGCGTCGGCCACGGACACGGTCACGCCGCCATAGTTGTCGACGCTGACATGCAGTTCCGCGTTTGCGTTGGTGTCGGCCTTGAGATCCATCTCGCCGACGGTGCTCAGCTCGACATTGCTGTCGACGGCCGTGTTGGTGCCGATCTGGACGGTCGCGAAGACATTGTCGGCGTCAAATGTGCTCTCTGCGCCGATGCCGGACCCGAGACCGCCGCCCTTGTAGGAGACGTTCTCGTAGAAGGTGATGTCGTTCCGCGCCGCGAGCGTGAACTCGCCGGCGTTGATCGACGTCCCGATCACCTTGAGCTGGGCGTTGTTCTTGACCAGCGTCTCGGTGTTCAGCGTCAGGTGCGTGTCGCTGCTGACGCCCGCGCCGTTGACCAGGCCGCCGGTGCTGCCGTTGACGTTGTCACCGATATTCGGCTTGTCGAACCGGTTGAGCGACGTAGCGTTGATCGCATAGGCGGTAACCTTGGCGCCGTCGCCGACGATCACGTTGGAGGTCGAGTTGATGTTGTTGTCGGCCTCGGCGCCCGAACCGGAAAGCAAGCCATAGGCACTGGTGACGATCACCGTGTTGGCGCGCGCCAGATGGTCGGAGGTCATGGCGAAACGGCCGGCGATGCCCTGGTAGGCGGTGAAGGCCGCAGCGCTCTCGCCCGCCAACTGGGTAGCGGCCTTGGACAGCGTTACCTGCGTGTTGTTTCCCAGCACCGCCTGAGTGACGGCGTTGGAGGTCGTGTCGGCCACCGCAGCGGCGATGCCGACGAGGCCGCCGGCGCCCGGCGAGCTCGATGCCTTGTTGTCGTCGCTGCCCAGCGCCGAGATGCTCATCGCACCAGCGCTGATCGTGACATTGTCGGCCACCTGGGCCGTGGTGTTGGCCACCGGCACGCCATTGTTGGAATGCTGCAGCGACTGCGCCTTGGCCTTGGTGGCGCCCGCGGCGACCAGACCGTAGGCAGCGCTGTTGGAATCGGCGCGCTGGCGGCTGTCGTTCTGCGCCGCGACGCTGACGCCGCGGGCCGCCGTGATCAGCGTGCCGGCGCCGAGCAGAGCGACCACCGTGCTGGTGTTGATCGCTTCGGTAATCGTCGCATCGACGCCGATTAGGCCGCCGGCAAGGCCTTGCGCCTTGGCGTTGGCGGTATCGCCGATCGAAGGCAGCGTCTGGCTTGCGGCGATGCGCAGGCTGTCCACATTGAACGTGGTGCTGCTGGTCTGGGCGCTCACATGCGTGTCGACATAGGCCTTGGCCACCGACACACCGACCGCGGCGGTGCCGGCGTTGACGCCGGCCGCCTGCGAGCGCGCTTTCGGTGTCATGACCGCCTCGACATCGACCGCCCCGGCCGTGACCGTCGAGCCGGAAATCTCCGCCGAAACGCTGGAATTGACATTGGATTGCGCCGATGCGCCTCCGGCGGCAAGGCTGAAGATGCCGATCGCCAGCGAAATCGCCTCGACCTCAGTGACCACAGAGGTTACGTCGCGCGCGCTCATGGTGAACGCGCCGTTGACGTTGATGGTGCTGCCGGTCAGCGAGACCGCCGTGCTTGATGAGGCGGTGTTCTTAGTGACCGCGCCGCCACCGGCGACGGTGACGCCGATATCCGTCGATGCCGCCAGCGAGGCCATGATGGCGGCGGACGAGAGCGAGGCGCTTTCCCTGGCGGTGATCGCCAGCGACCCAGTTTTGGCCTGATAGGCCGGCATGACGCGATCGTACACCGGCGGGATAAAGACGAGCACGTTGTTGACCACGGTCGAGATGCCCGTGCCCGGGTGAACAGCGCCGGGCAAGGTGTAGATATAGCCGTTCGACTGCACCGGAATCTGGCCGGTCGCGGTGATGTTGGTGTTCTCGGCGTAGGCCGAGATGTCGTTGGAGATCAGGTTCTCGGCATAGGCGACGCCCAGTGCCAGCGCGCTGCTGCCGCCGCCGAAGCCGACGGAGATGGCCACCGCGGCCGCGCCAGCAAAAGCATCGATGGAAGACGAGTCGATCGCTTCGATGGCAACGTCGCCGGCTTTGATGATGCCACCCTCGATGAAGCCGTGCACGTCGGCCCCGACGCGATTCAGCGTCGTGGCGGCCGCGCCCGCGGCGCTGAAGGAATACATGCCGAGGGAGAGGGCGACCGATGCGGCGGCGACATTGGCATCGATGGACTGGTCGGAGTTCGCCGACACGCCGAGCGCGCCATATGTGTCGACATTGGTGTCCTTCAGATAGGCTGAAACCTCGACCGCGGAGCGCGCACCGCCGACCGTGTAGCCGATGGAATTCAGCGCGACGCCGAAACCGAGCGAGGCACCGACCGCAACGCCGCCGATCGCCACGCCAACGGCCGCGGCGACGATGTCCGCCGTGATGGCCGATGTGTTCGCGGCGCTGAAGCCAATGTCGCCGCCCGCGTCGAGGACGCTGTCGAGCGCGTAGGTGCGGGTTCCGCCGAGAATGACGTTGGTCGCGACGGCACCGCCGCCAGCGACGGATACGGCCACCGCACCTCCGGAAATTGCGACGGCGGCAGCGGCCGAAATGGCGTCGATCGTCGCACCTTCCGTAGCCGAGACCGTGATGGTGCCCGGTGCGGCGGCGGGTGCCGGCACGTTCGTCTCGGCGCCGCTGGTGTAAGTCGGATTGTGGATCGGTATGTCGGTGACCGCCACATCGGCGAAATCGAAATGGGCGTCGACATCGTTGGCGATCGTGTTCTTGGCGATCGCGACACCGAAGCTGACGCTGGCGCCCACTAGACCGACGGCCGCCGAGATCGCGGCGGCGCCGGCCTTGGCCGTGATGTGCGAGGTATCTTCCGCGCCCACCGTCACATTGGCCGCCCTGATCGTCGCCTTGTCGGCGGCGGACTTGCCGGTGATCGAGGCTTCGGTCAGCACGCCGATCATGTTTTCGGTGTAGACGCCCGCGCCGGCGACGCCGACACCGACGGTTCCGGCACCGAGCGCTACGGCGCCAGAGATGACCAACGCGTCGATTGTCTGGTCGGCCTTAGCATGAACCGTCAGCGTGCCGCCCGCCGTCACGCCGCTGTTGATGATCGTGGCACTGACGCCACCGCTGCCGGTCGCGTTGAAGATCGGCGCCAGGGTCGGATCATTGTCTGGATTGTTGGGAACAGTCCAGTTGCCGATCCGGTTGATGGCGGCCGAGACACCGATGGCGGCGCCGATACCGGGACCTGCCGACGCCCCGACCGCGAGCGACAGCGCGGCGATCTTGGCGGTGATGGAGGATGTCGAAAGCGCCTCGACGGTAACCGCGCCGGCGCTGACCAGCGTGCTGCCGACGACGGTCGCGATCGTGTTGTCGTTGATCGTGTTCTTGGCAGCGGCACCCGCGCCCGAAAACGCGATGCCGCCGGCGCCGCCGATGCCGATGCCGATCGATGCCGCCACCGAGATGGCGTCGATCGTGGCGCTCTGGGTAGCCTTGACGGAGATCGCGCCCGATGTCGTGGTTAGTGTCTGCCCATCGAGGATGCCCGCATAGGTGTCGTTGTGGATGTCGTTGAGAGCGACCGAGATACCGATGGTGACGGCGACACCCACGGCGCCGAAGCCGGCCGCCAGCGACGCCGCCCCGACGATCGCGTTGATGTGGGACGTGTCGGTGGCGCCGATAGCCGCCGAGCCGACCGTGATGACGGACCCGGCCTGATCACTCGGATCGTCGAGGAACGCGGCGGTGCGCACCGCGACCGTGTTGCGGGTACCGGCGCCGGCGCCGCTGATGCCTACGCCGGCCGTGCCGGCGCCGATCGCGGCCGACCCGGCGGCGACGATGGCGTCGATGGTTCCGCTCGAGGTCGCGCCCAGCGTAAGCGCGCCGGTGGCTTCGATGGAACTGCCGCGCAGATAGGCCTGCACCTGGTCGCGGTCCGCCTCGCCATGGCCGATCTCGTTGACCGCCACTGCCGCGCCGAAGGATGCCGCGCCGCCGACATCGCCGCCGATACCGAGCGAAAGCGACACGGCGAGCGTCTCCGCCTTGATGGTCGAGGACCCGCTCGCGGTGACCGAGATGGAATCCGCCTGTGAAATGCCGCTCGCCTCGATGAAGGCATTGGTGTCGGTGGCGATGTTGTTGAGCGCCACCGCGCCGCCGCCGCTGAACGAAATACCGGCGGAGCCGCCGATAGCCACCGAGATGGAGGCGGTGGCAACCGTCGAGTGGATCTTGGCGGCGTTTTCGGCGCTTATCGAAATGCCGCCCGCCGTCGCGTCCACGCTGTCGGCGTTCTTGAGATAGGCGGCAACGTTGTTCTCTATCTTGTTCTGCGCCATGGCGAAGCCGATCGACACGGCGACGCCGGTGGTGCCGGCCATGCCGGCGGCAAGGCTTGCCGCGCCGGCCAGCACGTTGATCGTCGTTTCGTCCTTGGCCGAGATGTCGATCGATCCGACGGAGACGCTGCTGGCGTCGGTGATATAGGCCTGGGTCGCCACCGCGACGAAATTCAGCGTGTAGACGCCCGCGACGCTGACGCCGACACCGGTCGACCCGCCGCCGGCGATCGCAACCGACCCAGCCGCGACAATGGCTTCGATCGAACCGGTGGAATGCGCATCGACCTTCACCTGGCCGTCGCTGTTCACATCGGTGTTGCTTATGAAGGCGCGCACACCGTTGGTGCCGTCGCTGGCAAGCGTTGCATTGCCTGTCGGCAAGGTCTGGCCGCTCGCATCGTCTTCCTCTTCCTCGACCGACCAGTCGCCGATGCGATTGATGGCGACGGCGGCGCCGATCGAGGCGCCGATGCCGGCATTCGCGCCCACGCCGATGCCGACGGACGCGGCAAGCACGGTGGCGGTAATCGTCGATTCGCTCAGCGCCTCGACATCGACGCTGGCGCTGTCGATGATGTCCGAGTCCACGATCGAAGCCGAAGTATCGACGTTGATGATGTTGGACAGCGCGGCGCCCGCGCCGCTGATGGCGATCGAATTGTTGCCGGAGAAACCGACCGTTATCGACGCCGCGGCGCCCTTGGCATCAATGACGGCGTGATTGTCGGCCTTTACCTTGACCGCTCCGTCCGAAGTCACATCCGTGTCGGCGACGCCGGCGCCAACGCTGCCCTTGATGTCGTTGAGCGCGACGGCAAGGCCGATCGATATAGCGGTCGCATTTTTAGCGGCAAAGGACGCGGCGACCGTTGCGGCCGCGGCCAGCGCATGGATCTCGCTTGTGTTCACTGCCTCGACATCGGCGCCGCCGGCGCCGGCGGTGATGGTCGATTTGCCGTTGGCGACAGTGCCGCCGTCGATCAGTGCCGTTGTGTCGGCTGCGATGCTGTTTTGGGCAAACACGCCACCGGCGCTGAAGGATGTGCCGTTGCCGGACGCCGAAATGCCGACCGCGACGGAACCTGCAACGGTAAGCGCATCTATGGTCTGGCCGGACGTCGCCGACACGCCGAACTTGGAACCGCCGACGCTGGAATTGCGGATGCGCGCCTCGGTTTTCAGCGGTGTCGCCACTCCGGGTGCTTCGATACTGCCGGCATAGCCGACATAGTTGAAGGCAAGCACGATCCCGACGGCAATCGCGGTGCCCGACGAATTGAAACCTCCGGCGACCGAGGCGGCCGCGGCCGCAATGGTGGCGTCGATGTCGGCGCTGTTGGTGGCGGACACGGTGACGTCGCCGGTCGCCTGCACATCGCTGTCCTGGATCAGCGCGCCGACCGCGCCCAGTATGGTGTTGAAGGCAATGGTGCCGGCGACGCCGACTGCCAGCCCGCTGCCAGTTCCGGCGGCCACCGACACGGAAGCCGCCGCCGCCGTGGCATCGATCTTGCCAGCCTGCGAAGCGGTGACCGAGACGCTGCCCGCATTGAGGTCGGACACATTGTCGATGGTGGCGGAAACCGTGGCGTCGATCGCATTGCGCGACACCACCAGCCCGATCGAAACGGATTTACCGTCAGGATCCTGGCCGTAAGTGTAGTTGATGGCTATGACGGGGAGGACCACATGCGATGTGATCTCGCTGATGTTGCTGGCCGAGACCGTGACCAAGCCGTCGGCGTCGATGCCGGTCGAGTCCTCGATCGCCGCCTCGACGGAATTGATGACCCGGTTGAGGGCGAAAACGCCGCCCACGCTGACCGCCGTCGGGGCACCGCCGCGCAGGGTCTTCACGTAGTTGGAGATTTCCGCGTTGATCGTCTGCGAAGCCGTCGCCGAGACGGTCAGGGCACCGCTCATGTCGGTGGTCGAATTCGAAATCCGCGCACTGACCTGCGCGGCCGGATCGTGGCCGTAGATGGTGTCGACAAGACTGGTGCCGACCAATGCATCCACGGTGTTGAACAGGAAGTTCTGCCCGGCGAGCCCGATCGTGTTGAAAGCCAGCGTGATGCCGGCCGCGGTCGCCTTGGCGATCGTGTCGGCGTCGATCGAGGCGTCGATCGACGCTTGGCTTTCCGCCGTGACGGCGAGGTCGGCGCCTTCGACGTGACTGTCCTCGACCAGCGCGGTGGCATGGCTGACGACGTTGTTGGTGGCGATGACCCCGTTGACGGCGATCGACTTGCCCTTGGCGCTGCCCGTAGCTTCCACGCGCGCCGTGGTGGTGGCGGTGATCATCCCGGTTTGCAGCGCCGAGACCAGCACGTTGCCGGTGGCGATGATACTGGCAGCTGTGACCGTGGCGGACGCACCGCTGTCAATGTCGTTGCGGGTGGCAATGCCGCCCGCCGCGATGGCGCTGCCGCCGGCCAGGCTGGGCACGAGGTTGGTGTTGATCCAGTCGACAATGTCGGTAGCGATGAACTTGGACCAGTTGCCGTCCGAGAAATCGATGCTCGACAGATCGATCGACGCGCCGTCGGGGCCGTCATAAACCCATTTTTCGCCGGTTGCCGGACCGTTGAGGCCCGTATCGTCGTCGATATAGACGAGGTCGCCGCTGTTGACAGTCTGGACACCGGACTTGGTGGTGAACTGATAGCTGCCGAGCGCCGAATTGATCAGATTGGTGACCACCGAGGCGCCGTAATCATTCTTGATCTCGGCGAGCGCCTGAACTTTACCGTCGGACGTGATCGAGGCATCGTCTGTCGAGGCCACCGTGACGTCCGTGCCTTTGACCTGGGCCGTCGAGGCACCGCTGTTGTCGATGGATGCCGTGGATTCGCTGGCGATCTTGTTCATCGCCAGGATGAAGCCGAAGGCCTTGCCGTCCGTGCCCGAAATCGAGGTCGAGGACGAGGTAGCCTTGTTGCCGACCGTAGCGTCGATGATCGACTTGTTGTCGGCCGTCACCGAAACGGCGCCACCGGCCGCGATGTTGGAATCGACGATGGTCGCCTGCGTCATCGCCGGATTGCGGCCTCCGAACGCGTCGGCGATCAGGTCGTCGCCAAGCAGGGCGTCGACGCCGTTGAAGAGCACATTGCTCGCCTTCCAGCCGATCGTGTTGAAGGCGAGCGTCACGCCGCCCGTGTCGCCGCCGCTTGTGTAGGCCGAACTCTGCGTATCGGCCTTGATTGCAGACACGTTCTGCGCGGCCACGGTCACGGCGCCGGTGCTGGTCACGTCGCTGTTGGAGATCGTAGCCGTGGCCCTGCTCTGCACGATGTTGGTGGCGATGGTGCCGTTGATCGCCAACACCTTGTCTGCCGGTGTCTCTTCCTTCGGATCGGCCGGCGTCACGGGATTGGCCGGATCGGCCGGCGAGCCCGGCTTGTGGTCGGTGCCGGGATCCGTGTCGGCCGGCTTGCCGTTGCTGCCGTCGGTCTTGGAATCGCCGTCCCAGTCGATCGAACTGCCGCCATTCGCCGTGATCGACGTGTCAACCTTGGCTTTGATGTCGGCGCTTTCCAGCGCCACAACCTGCACGTCGCCGGCAGTGGTGGAGACGGTGGCGTTCTTGATCGAGGCGTCGGAACCGCCGCGCACGTCGTTCATGACCACCAGGCCGCCAACCGCCCGCGAGGGCGCCGCCGACAGGTTCAGATCCTGCAGCAGGACAGTCGCCTCCGGCGCTTCCTTCCAATAGCCGAGATTAGTGAAGTCGGTGCTGGCGAGATCGAGCCCCTGACCGCTCGAGTTGTCGCCCATGTAGATATAGATGCTGCCGGCGTTACCGCCGATGCGGGTCCAGTTAGGATCGTTGTCGATGTCTTCCGTGCCAGCGTCGATTGCATTGACCAGCGCCTCGAGATCGATGACGCCGTCCTCGCCATTGTACCGGTAGATCGGGCCACTGTCCTCGCCTTCGGGAGCCTCGAACTGGACCGCGTCGCCGTTCGAGATCGGGAATTTCGACGGCGGCAGCATCTGGTCGAGATTGATGACCACATTACCGGTGTAGTCGTCGGCGATGCGCACACGGTCGCCAAATTTGATGTCGCGGATCTTGGTGCCGATGCCTGCGTCAGGCTTCGTGTCGTAATCGGCCGGCAGGATGTCGTTGATGGTCTCCTGGATGATCGATGCGCCGCCATCGGTGCTGACCGAGGTCTCGGCGACCAGCTTGGAATTCGAATAGATGCCGGAGGAATCGTTGGCCGTGACGGAGATCGTGTCGCCGGCACTGATCGTCTTGCCGGTCGTGCCACTGTTGTCGATGGTCGCCTTGGCGGCCCCCGAGACCTTGTTGCCCGATATCACCGCGCCGTAGGAGGCGCCGGATGCCCCGTACAGCGCCGCCGTGTCGGTCACGGCCGCATTGGACACGGTAGCGTTGATCTGCGCGTTGTTGAGCGCCGAGACGTCGATGCCGCCACCGGCGTCGACGGAACTCCTCAGAATTGAGGCGGTGGCGTCGGCGCCGACATTGCCGTCGAAGGCATTGTCGGCGAGGTAAGGCGAACCGATCAGCGTGTCGAGCGTGTTGAACAGAATGTTCTGCGCTTCCCAACCGACGGAATTGTAGGCGAGCGTCACACCGACAGCCGTCGCGCCGGATACGCCCGACGAATAAAGCCTGGCGTCGATGCGCGCCTCGTTATCCGCCGACACGACCAGGTTGCCGCTGGCGGTGACCGAACTGTCCTCGATGCTGGCCGAGGTCTTGCCGAGCACGACATTGGTGTCGATCTGGCCGCTGAAGCCGAGCACGTCGCCGGAGCCGTCGATGCCGCTGCCGCCGGCGGCCGAAACCGTGTTCGTGGTGTAGGCCGTGATCGTCGAGGCGCCCTTGGCCGCAACCGTCAAGTCGCCGCCATTGGCCGCGACAGTCGTGCCCTTGATGTAGGCTTTGGCATCGCCACGGGTGTCGTTGTAGGCGATGGACAGGCCGATCGCCTTGGAATTGGTCGTCACCACATTCCCGATTGCCGGGAAGAAGATGTCCTCGAAGTCGGACGTCTTCAGCTGCTGCCATTTCGTGATGTCGGAATAGTCCACGGAGCCGCCACCGAGGTCAGCGGTGAACGGCGTGTCGCCGATATATTTGTAGACCTCGCCCGAATTGACATCGAGGGCCTTCCACTGCGCCGTGTCGGTCAGGGTGATGCCGCTTGTCTGGGTGATCGGATCGTCGCCGAGATAGCGGTAGATAGTGCCGCCCTTCTCGACCAGATCGCCATGCGTGATGTCGACGGACCCGCTCACCGTGTCGAGATCGTATTTGGCGTCGAGATAGTCGAGCGCGACACGGACCTTGTCGCCGTTCTCGACCGTGCGTGTTCCGGACTTGGTTGTGTATTTGTAATCGCCGGCGCCCAGTTCATCGGCCACTTTGCTGACGACATCTTGCAGCGCGCCGAGCGTGCTGCCCGGCGCGGCTGTCGACACCACCGATATGTCGGCCGATATCGTCGCCGCATTCGAGGTCTCGATGTCGACCGCGCCGCCCGCGGTGACGGTCCTGGCCGGGGTACCGCTGTTGTCGATATAGGCGGACGCACCCGAACTGACCTTGTTGCTGGCCAGGATCGCTCCGGCCGCGGTGCCGCTGACGCCATATTTGGCGGAAGGCGTGAACGTGTTCGTCCAGTCCATCGCCGTTTCGTTGCCGGTCGTGGCGGTGATGCCGGCCTCATTGACGGCCGACAGATCGATGTCGCCGGCGATGTCGATGCTGGAGTTCGTGATGAAGGCGGTGGTCAGCACCGGTGTTTCGTTGCCGAGCGCCTTGCCTATCTCGGGTGATCCGATCAGCGTGTCGACCGCATCGAAGAGCAGGTTCTGCGGCTGCCAGCCGACGGCGTTGAAGGCGAGCACGAAACCGTAGACGCTGCCCGAGCCATAGGCCTGGCTGAGCGCCGTTGCGTCGATTGTCGCTTTGGTCGTCGCCTTGACGGTCAGGTCGTTACCGGCAATCCCACTCGTTGCCTTGGTGACTGAGCTGTTCTCAACGGAAGCCGACGCACCACCCTGCACGGTATTGGAAACCGAGACGCCGCTGGTCGAATCCCAGGAGTCGATGACGCTGGTGTCGACGGCGGTGATGGTGGCGGACTCATCCGCCGTGACCGAAACCGCGCCGTTCGTGGTCACCGACGTGTTGACGAGCTTGGCGATCACATTGCTCTTGACCTGATTGCGGTCGAAGATGCCGCCCAGGCCCGTGGCATTGCCGACCACGGATTTCTCCGACATGCCGGCCGCCAAAAGGCCCGTCTTGGCCAGATCCGCCGGGATCAGGTTGTCGCTGTTGAGCTTCTTCCACAGGCCGAAATCGTCGAAATTGGCCGTCGCCAGATCGACAGCCGCGCCGTCCGGTCCCATGTACTGGTAGATGCCGCCCTTTTCGCCCGTGCCCGCATAGTCGTCCGCGTCGCTGATACGAACGGTGTCGCCCAGGTTGAGATGAGGCGTGCCCGACTTCGTCGTGTATTTGTAATCGTCCAGCATGTCGCCGGCGATCTCGTTGACGATGTTGACACCATTGGTGTTGTCGAGCTGGGAACTGACGCCAAGGCCGGTTGTGGCTTCGATTCCGGCCTCGTCGGCGGCACTGACCGCGACCGTCTTGGCGACGACCGTGCCGCCGCTGATGAACGCGGTCGCCGTGCTGCTGACCTTATTGCCGGAAATGACCGCGCCGTAGCCGGTCGTCGCACCGTCAAACAGGGCTTCGACCGAGGCGGAGGCCTCGTTGGTGATCGTCGCGGTGATCAGCGCGCTCGATACCGCCTCGACAAGCACTTCGCCATCGGAGGTGACGTTGGAATTGGTGATCGAGGCTTCGACATTGAACGGGTTTTCATGGCGAAGCGACGTGTTGGTATCGCCCGTCGCGCCGGCGACATCGGCGACGACGTCTCCGAGCAGCGTCTCCACCGTGTTGAACAGGAAGTTGCCGCGCTCCCAACCGATCGTGTTGTTGGCGATCTGGAACGCCGCGGCCTTTTCGCCTTCTCCCACTTCGGCGACGGTCTTGTTTTCGGACTCGATCAGCGAATGGTTCTCGGCGTGGACGGTGACGTCGCCGACCGTGTTAGCACTCGTACCGATGGTGGCGTTGGTGATCTTGGCTGAGGTCTGCCCCTGGATCAGGTTGGTTGCCACAATAGCGCTCTGCCCGCTGGTGGCGCCTGCCTTGAACAGGAAGCCCTTGACCGAACCGAGCGCCTTCTGGACCAGCGCATCCTGGTTGAACGGCGAACCGCCTTCGGCTTCGCTGAGCACATCCGCCATGGCCTGGATGGCGCCGGTCGAATCCGCCGTCACCGAGACAGTGGCTGCTTGAACTTTGGCCTTGTTGATGAGCGCGGTCGCGCCGCCACGCACGTCGTTGAACACGATGGCCGCGCCGATCGCGCTGCCGCTGGTCGCGCGCAGGTTGAAATCGAGTATCGAATAATCGAGATCGGCCTTCCACAGATCCTTGTCGGTGAAATCGACCTGGCTCGGATCCGTCAGGTCGAGCGTCGGATTGTCGGCGCCCAGATAGGTGTAGGTTTGCCCGCGTTCGCCGGTCAGCAGGACGAAGGCGGGATCGGTCGCGAAATCGACGGTCGTGGAGCTATGCGTGAAATCGATATGCTTGTCGGGGCCGGTATATTTGTAGAGATGGCCGGCGCCGCCCAGCACCGAAACATAGACGATATCGCCGGTCTTGACGTCGATCGAGCCGGTGTTGCCATCGGTCTTGACGTCGTAATCGAGTCCGACCTTGGTGCCATAGGCCAGCGGCACCACCTTGTCGTCGGTCAGCAAGCGGTCTGTGTCGGGCTTCTGCCCGTCATCGAACAGATCCGCAAGCGCGTGCAGCCCGCCGTCACTGGAGGCGATCGCCGCCGTCTCGATCTTGGTGTTGGAATTGATCGTGGTGTCGTCCCGGGCGCTGACATCGAGTGCGCCGCTCGCGCTGACCTGCTTGGAAGTCGAACCGCCGTCGATCGTCGCCGAAGCAAGCCTGCTGACCTGGTTGCTCGACAGGATCGCGCCGATCGACTTCGCGCCGCTGGAGAGAATGCCGCCTTCGGAGACATTGCGCGAGGCATTGCTGACGGTGGCGTTGACGACGCCTTTCGAAAGTGCCGTGACCATCAGCGCGCCGGCTGCCGCGACCACGGAATCCGAGATCGTGGCACTGACCTTGACCTGTTGCTCGTTGGTCCAGAACTGGGTGCCGAGCAGGACATCGAGCGTCGCCCTGGCGATACCAGCGGCCGTGCTGCCGACATTGAAGCCGATGACGTTGAGCGCCTCCAGCCCGGTCACAGCCTTCGAAGAACCCATGGCCAGGCTGACCGGACCACGACCGTCTATATCGACATAGATGGTTGCGTCGACGAAGCTGTTGTCGGTGGCCGAAACGACGACGTCGGCGGTGCCGGTCGTCTGGACATCGCTGAGATCGATCGTTGCCGTGGTCGAGCCATTGACGACGTTGACAGCCAGAACGCCGGCGACCGCTGTCTTGGCGACAATCGGGGCATTCGCATCCTCACCGACCGGGGCCGAGGACGAGTAGGCCAAAAGGTTGGTCTGGTTTATCGCGGCGACCGTGACCGTGCCGTCGCTGTCGACATTCGACTGCGAAATCGAAGCGGCGGTCGTCTTGGTCACCATGTTGATGACGCTGACGCGCGCGACCTGCGTCGAGGGCGCTGTGTCGTTGGGGTTCACGCGCGGCTGGAAGGGTGTCGCGATCGCGATGAAGGTCGAATAGTCGCCGGCCAGCACAGAAACGCCGCCAGTGCCGGCGTTGACAACGCTCTCGTCTATCCCGGCGCTGGTTTCGCCAGTGACGCGATTCTCGGCGTCGAGACCGGTCGAGCGGTAGGTGGTCGCACTCTCGGCCGTAACCTCCAGTCCACCGGCATTCACGGTGATCCCACGGGCCAGCGCCTTCGTTGCATCGGAGGCGACATTGGTCACCGAGCCGAGCGAGCCCGAGACAATGGCGTTGCGCACCTCGCCCTTGCTGGACGCGGCGAGCGCAACATCGCCATGGGCACTGATCGCCACTGGATGGGTGGAGACGGCGGCGGTTGCGGGACCGACAGTGACGCCCGTGGTCCGATTGACATTGGTGTCCGAACTGATAGCCGAGAAGATGACTATCCCCTCGGTGCCGGGAATCAGCACATCGGTTTCGGTCTGAAGATCGACCGCAACGCGGCTGTCGTCGGCGGCCGAGATTTGCACGTCCGTGACGCCATCGTTGATCGTGCCGCCGGTCTGAATGATCTTTGCTGCGGCATCGACCGACGTTGCCGTCGTGTTGGTGACAGTGACGTTGGATCGAACCTGCGAGTTCGTAAAACCGTTGATGACGGTCTTCGCCATCGTCGCCAGGTCTTCCGCGGCAATCTCGCCGCGCGACAGCGCGTCATTGAAAGCCTGCGAGCTGGTATCGAAAATGCCGCCGGAGCCGGCCTTGATCTGGGCGATCGTGTCTTGCGGGATGCTGGTAAGCGCAAGAAC
The DNA here is from genome assembly GCF_013170705.1 of Mesorhizobium loti. Classification (NCBI taxonomy): domain Bacteria; kingdom Pseudomonadati; phylum Pseudomonadota; class Alphaproteobacteria; order Hyphomicrobiales; family Phyllobacteriaceae; genus Mesorhizobium; species Mesorhizobium loti. The sequence goes on from NZ_CP033334.1 coordinate 6,201,998, forward strand.
GTTGTCGGGCACGACGACTTCGGTAAGGCCAAGGAGGTTGGGGATCGGAACCTCGGTGATCATCAGGTCTACATCGACACCGGTGTTGGCCGCTATCGTTATCGCCGATCCGGTGAGCGACGCCGTGGCAGCCAGCGTCACCGTCGATGTGTCGGTCAGCGTCGCGGCGATGGTGCGCAGGGTGCTCTGAGCCTTGCCGTGGGCCTTGACCGTGTTGGACACCTGAGACGAAACCGTCACCGCGCCGCCGGCCGCCGCAAGCGATCCGGCGATGGTGACGGTTGCCGACGTCGCCGTCGTTGCACTGAGCGTCGAAACGATCCCGGCCGCGTCGATCGATGTGCGAGCCCAGTCAACGGCCTCTATGTCGATCGACTGTGCGCTGATCACGGCGGAGGAGCCGATGTTGATGTCCTCGGCGCTCAAGCCAAGGCTGCCCGTGGTTGAAACGGCCGAATTGACGGCGATCTCCTCGCCGGCATCCAGCATCAGCGAGAAGCCGGCATTGCTGGGCAATGACGAAAGCGTCGTCACATTGGCGCTGTCGCCGAGATAGAGCCAGACTTAGCTGGTCGCCGCCGAATCGTAATTGGTGCCGTCGATGATCACGCGCAGGGAGTTGGCGCCGTTCGCCTGCACGGTGACGTTCTTGTTGGCTGCCGCCGAAACCGTGGCCGAGCGGTCGACGACGAGCACGCCGCCACCGACGGCGAAAGGCTCCATGTTCTCGAAGGCAAGCGTCGAGCCGTTCGGATTGGCGAACGTGACCTTTCCGGAACCGTTCGCCCCCAGCGTCGCGCTGCTGGCGGCCAGGCCTCCCGAATAGACAATCGTGTCCTGCCCGCCGAAGCCACCGTCCATCGTGCCGCTGAGCTTGCCCGCGGCCGCGATCGTGAAGGTGTCGTTGTTGCCGTCGGCGCCCTTCAGGTTCTCCGTGCCGGTGAATGCCACATCGACATGCGCGCCATTGATGGTGCCGGCATTGTTGCCGTTCAGCGTCCAGGCGGTGTTGGCGGAGCTGTCGAACACCACCTTGTCGTTGCCGCCGCCGCCGTCGAACAGGATCGACTTGGAAAGCGTATTGGCGCCAAACGAATCCTCGTCGATTTTCAGCGTATCCCTGCCGCTGCCGCCGGTGATCGAGATCGACGACGTGTTTGCGCTGGCATTGATGGTGCTCAGGTCGCCGAATGCCAGCACCTTGCCGCCATCGGTCTGGTCGATGATCTGGACCTGCTGGATGGTGGTGGCGACGTTGTTGACCGTCTGCACCTCTTCGATCAGACGGACCAGGATTTCATGGTCGACGTTCGGGCCGTCGGTTGCCAGATTGACATTGAGGTCGGCATTGAGCAGCAGGCGCGGCTCGAGTGGATCGAAGATCAGCCGAATGCGGTCGGCGAGTTCGCGCTGCACGCGCGAGCCCTTGACCAAGCGCGCCAGTTTGGCTTTCAGGATTTCAGAAAGCTTCGCCCGCCGGTGCGATATAGGCCTGCCGGAAATGCCTTCCGACTTGAACGGAAATGCCATCTTCGCTTACCCCCCGCTCGCGCGCTCATCTCATGAACCGCGCGGAACGCCCCAAATTCCCTGCCCATTTCCATGCCCAATGGCGAAAAAGGGCGCATTGAATGCGCCCTCCTTCAAATCATGCGTCCGCAGGCTCCGGAGCAGTTTCCGGCTCGGGCGCTTCATCTTTCAGCCCGACCGCTCCCGCCCCCATGCGCTCGGCCGTCGCCGACAGATGGCGCATCGACTGCAGATGCAAATAAATCAGTTCCAGGTCGTCGGCCCTGGCAAGCTCGGCCAGTTGATCGCCAGACAACGCCTTCAGCCGATCGCGGTTGACCGCGAAAAATCCCGACAGCATCAGCGTCTTGCCGTCGCGCAACGTGAAGCGGGCCTGCATCGCTTCGAACAGGTTGAGATCGTTGAGCCGCTTGGTCAGCGCCTGGGTGCGCTGGAACTGCACCTGATAGGCCTGCAGGAAACCAAGCACGTTTTGCAGGTACAATGTGCGTTCGCCGTCGCCGTCGAACAGCCGCTCGCCACGCCCCTTGCGGTTGCAGCCCTCGAATTCCTCGTCGACGCAAAGCGTGAAATTCGCACCGTCATCGGTGCTCGAGAAGACGAAGGGATAGCGGCGCAGGAACGCCGGGACATAGCGCCCGCCCCAGGATCCGTCCTCATTGACAAAGAGATTCTCACCGTCGCGCACGCCGAGCAGAACCACAGGAATTATACTTTCGCCCTGTCCGGCGAAAACCACGGCATATTCTGCCGCGGCACCGGAAAATTCGGCGGCCATCAGCGGCACCGAGTTAACCTGCCTGGCGAAAGCAAAATTGTTGCCGGTCTTGACCGACAAGTCGCCGTGGCTTTGGCGTGATACCGGTACCGCGCGCTCATATATTAAAAGTTGCTTAACCATTCCCCACCCGTATCAGCACAAAAAAGCAACCGAACGATCTCGTTCGGCTTCCGTCCAAAAAAAACATTAAGGAAACCCTTTATTAGGAAACTAGACGATGGTTTCCGCAAGGGCAACAGCTTCTTTTGAAGAATTGATCAGCGGGACCAGTCGATCTGCATGATCGCCATATCTTTTGACATAAGCGCTGTTGAGGCCAAGGCATTGTGTTGACGCGCAACTGTCCCTGTAGGGGCATTGATAGAAGCCGTTTTTTGCGAACTCGTCCCAGAAGGCAGGGTCGATGTAAAGTTGCGGCTGATCGTTAACCAGAAGTAAAGAATCGTCGCCGAGCAGGCACTCGGGAAAGTTCTTGATCTCCACCGAACGACCGTATGCGCGCGCTTTGCGCGCCGCCTCCTTCAGGTAGGGCAATACGTCCAGATGGTTGGCGGCCAGGCCCTTCTCGTCGGTCTCGGCCATCGGCCAATACAACCAGAATTCCATCTGCGTGAGCCGCTTCAGATGCGCAAGCCTGTCAACAACGGCCGGCAACAATCGATAGCTGGCTTCAGTTACAACAGTATTGGTGATTGTAGCGACGCCCGGATATTCGTCGAGGATCTCCAATCCGCGTACCGTCTTTTCAAACGAACCCTTGACCGTGGTTATCGTGTCGTGGGTCATGGCGTCGCTTCCGGCGACGCTCACGAAAAATTCATCTATACCCGCTTCCACGAGGCTCTCACTGTACGCCCGGCGGCCCAGGTGCATGCCATGCGTCTGAATACGGACATGGTCGAAGCCGGCGGCACGTGCCTGGCGAGCCAGGTCCGGCAGGTCGCGGCGAAGTGTGATTTCCGAGCCGGTGAGGATAAGGCCCGTCCATTGGCGGGTGCGGCTGTTGTGGGCGAGCAACTCACGGAAGCTGTCATCGCTCTCGGGCGCAAGGCGATCCATCGTGCCCTCGATCATGCAATGCACGCATTTGAGGTTGCAGCGGAACTCCATCGTCAGCGACACGTATTTGCTATGATCGTAGATTGCCATCACGCGCCCATGAGAAATCTACAGAACGCCGTAATAGGCGCTTTTGAGAATTTCCAGCCTGCCGTCGATCATACGGTAATCGATGCCGACATCATAGAGCATGTGGTCGAGCCGGGCTTTGTTGGCGGTCAGGAAGGCCTGGATGGCGTCGGGATAGCCTAGCCTGTCGACGAACCAGATCAGTTGGTCGATGCGTATCCGGGAGAAATAAACACCGTCATTGTACTTCTTGTTGGCAACGACGATGATGCCGCAGTCGCAGAGTTCCGGCCACAGGATGGAGGAGATATCGAGGCCGTCGAGGTCGAGATGCGCCGACGCCGCGACCTTGCCCACAATGTCTTCCCAATCATCCTTGGCGTCGAAGAAATAATAGAGGTTGTCGAAGCGCAAGCCGGACGGGCTGAGCTGGTAGCAGAGCCCGGACGAAACCACGCCGCTCGGATTGCCGAGATAGACGCTGATCTCTTCGATCCCGCGTTCCTGCGCGCCGAGTGCGGCATCGAGATCGAGCGAGAACATGAAGTAGGGGCGCTTCGGCGACAAGGCGAGCGCCGACGGCGCATAGGGCGCCAACGCAGCCAGCACCCGTTCTATCGAGACTTCTCGCTCAAGGCGCTCGTAGTCGTAGAAATAGAGCTCCCAGCTGAAATCGCTGCCTTTTTGCTTGACGCCCCACACGGTCCGGAACGGACCGATTTCGCCCTGTACCGCGCGCACCATCTCGTTCAGCAGGGGCGGAGCGCCAAGCGCCTCGAAGGATTGCCAGAGCAGCGTCGAGGAGCGCAGCTTGCCCGCCGTGGCGGCCACCGGTTCGTAAGGCCAAAGGCAATAGTCGAACTGCTTGTCACCCGGCTGCGTCCACTCAAGAAAGTCAGCCACGGCCAACGCCCTTTCTTGCGGATGCGCCAAAATAAAGCGTCGCGAAATCCCGGCCATTGCGTCCAATTCCGCCGGACAGATGACCGAGCGGTTCGCCGGCGATCCGCGAAAGCCATCCATCAATCTTAGCCGGCTCGATACCATAGGCACGCCCCAGCCGCCTGACCGTGTCCTCCACCGAGGCAACCTGCAGACCGGCCGAGTAGAAGTTGATGTCGAAGGAATGCCGAGGCGATCCGTCTTCCTGCACCTCCATGAAGAAAATCCGGTCGTCCGGGCAATGGTGGCGCGCCGCCTCGATCATCTCAAAGGCGGCATCGACCGAGGGAAAGGCAGCGGCATTGGCACGCAATCCGGCGAGACGCTGCCGGATTGCGGCGACACCACGTGCTTCGGCCGGCCAGAGATAGCGCGAAACCCTGGCGGATTGAGGGTCGTCGGGTCGCCATTTGACGGCGACATGGACCAGCTCGGTCACCGGTTTCGCCCCCTTCGCCAGACCGCGCCGGACCCGTCCGGAAAACTCGACATAGATCTTGTACAGTCCGGCCTTGCCGCCCTCGTAACCGAAATGCACGATCTCGGCCTCGCCAAGATGTTCGCACAACATGGCAAGCATGGCTTCCGGCAGCGACAGCTTGCGGGCAATCGAACGAAGTCCGGCCTTGGGATCGGTTCCCAGCGAATCCTTGTGCACGATGGCGAGGAACCGCTCCTCGTTGATCTCGCCATCGCCAAGCTTGGCCGATCGCTCGAGCCCGAATGGGCAGTTCAAATCCTCGATCAGCGAAAGCATGCGCTTGCCTTGCGCTTCGATCGGCGTCCGCTTCGGGTCGCCGGCCTCGGCAAACCGATCCAGCCGCTGCAGGATCGCAAGCACTGCCTCTTCAGCAAGCCTGTCCACTGAAGCCTGGCCATCCATGATGATGTCGGCGGCGGGCCGCACCCGTTCGCGTTGCATGGCATAAGTGCCGGCGATGAATCCCGTGTAATGCGCCAGGTAAGACTCCAGCCATCCCATGAAGGCCGGCGCTTCGCCAGGGGTCGCGCGTGCCCTGCCCGCCGCTTCGCCGATCTTGCGGGCCAGCGCTATGTCGGGCGGCGTATCGACCCAGATCAACGTGTCGATCAGTTCGCCGGTAGCGCCGTGCGCGCGCCCGAGCAGCGTGTCGAGCAGGACGCATTTCGGGGGTGGCGTCGTTTCGGCAAGCCGGATCATCTCCCGGACCAGCGGCTCCAGCATGATCTCGTCGTAGTTCGACCCGCGTTCGATCCAATCCCTGATCTCTGATGGCGGCGATGCGGTGATGGTCTCGAAATCGTCATAGTGCAGGGCCGGCACGCCGAGCCGATCCTGCAATGCCTTGGTCAACGAGGTTTTGCCGCTGCCGGGGTGGCCCGATATCGCGACAATGGGCGCCCGCTTCATTGCCATTTCTTTCTCGCTGTGATCAGCGCAAAAGGCATCTCGATCCCAACGGACTGGATACTGATATCGATAAAGCCGAGTTTGTCGAGTTCGACCGCGTAAAAATCCGGCTTGCGAAAGAACGGCAGGAAGACAAGGTTGGCGACCATTGAATAGGGGAGCCTGATGCCGGCGGGCTCGATCGGCATGCGCTCGAAGATCACCATGCGCCCACCGGGTTCGAGCGCGGCCGCTGCTTCTCGCATGAACGTGGCGGCATCGTCCCGCGGCCAGTCATGCAGCACCGACTTGAAGCTGATGATGTCGTGGCCGGCCGGCAGCCGGTCGCGGCGAAAATCGCCCTCCTCGAAGGTGATCCGCGCCGCCTGTGGCGAGCCTGAGACATGGCGCCGGCCGAGCGCGCAGACGACGGGCAGATCGAAAACCGTCGCCTCCATCGACGGATTGCGCTCGCATATCTGCCGGGCGAATTCACCGCTGTTTCCGCCGACATCCAGGATCCTCCTGTGTCCGGCGAGGTTCAGCCGGTCGAGACAGGCCGGCGCTTCGTATCGGGTAAGCGTTGAGGTGTAGCCTACCCATCGCGCCGTGGCGGCGAGGTTTTCCGGCGTCACCTCCATGCAGCGGTCGTAACGGAAAAGCTCGAACACCTGGGCTCGCGCCATGAACTGCGGAATATCCGAAAGCAGTTCCGCAAAAAGGCCATGAACGTCCGGCGCCGCCAGATTGGCGAACCAGAGCTTTGCCTCCAGCAGGTCACGGTGGGCAAGCGCTTCGCGGAAATCCGGCGTCAGGCGGAGCGGATCCTCGCCACGAACCACTCCATTGCTTGCCAGCAACTGAAGAAAGAAGTCGAAAGCAGTCTCGGGCATTTGAGCCAAGCGATAGATATCGCTTCGAGCCACCGACTGTCGGCCAGCCAGCAGGTCGACCAGCCCACGCGACAAAGCGAGAGCCAGGGCCCGCGACTCAATCTCGGTTTCGAGGAAACGGTCTACCTGCCGTATCGGATCGATATTGATCACGCCCAGTCCTCGCCCACGTTCCACTTGCCCAGCCTCATCGGTTCGAGCTTTCGACAGTTAAGGCCGTCTATTTTCACCGGCATCGTCATCTATTGTGGCAGATTCAACACAGTACATCGCAAGCGTATAGGATCGAGCCCAATCTGCGGACAATTTTTTGACACATTTCAGAACCGCGTGTTAGTCGCAATAACATTGGGTGAGGGAGTGACTTTATGGTCCGCAGTCTATTCGCAGCGTCGGTCACGATCGCCGCGCTCGTTTCCGTCACCTCGCTTTCACGAGCCGCAGACCAAATCGTCGCGCCCCAGGAAGCCACCGGCCCGTCGTGGACCGGATTCTTTGTCGGCGTGCACGGCGGTGGTGCCTTCGGCAATATGGGCTACGACCAGTTGCCGGTGTCTGCGGGAGATAGGACCGTCAGCTACAAGTTTGGCGCCGCGGACTTCGCCTACGGCGTCCATGGCGGCTTCGATTACCAGTTCAGCAATCGCTGGGTGGCGGGTTTTGAACTGGACTATACGCAGATCGACGCCGACTATTCGCCCTTCGCCGCCGGTGGCTTCGGAACGCTGGTCAAGGCAAAATCGATCTATTCGGTATCCGGTCGCGCGGGCTACCTGGTGACGCCGCAGACGCTGGTCTATGGCCGGCTGGGATATGCCGGCATCAAGCTTGACGATATCGAGCAAGGCTTTTTCGACACTGCCAGCAAGACGGTCGGCGCCGCCGAAATCGGCATTGGCGCTGAAACCTTCCTTTATGGCAACCTGACGGCCCGTATCGAGGCGAACTATTACCAGGCGTTCAACAAATTCACTCTCGAAGACGATTTCGAATCCTTCAATCCCCACTATCTGCTGGTGACCGCGGGCCTGGCCTATCGCTTCAACGCGCAGCATGGCTCCGCTTACCCCGCCGAGGCCGCGCCCGACATGAACTGGAACGGCTTCTATGCCGGCGTCGACGGTTCGTACAATTTCGGCGTCATGCATCTCGATGTCGACGTGCCCGGCGCAACCGTCGGTCCCTATGGGGCGCAGAGCATTGGTGGCGGAATCTTTGCCGGCTACAATTTCCTTCTGGGCTCTTCCTATCTGCTCGGTGTCGAAGCTGGTGCTGACTACCTTGATGCACGTTTCAAGGATCCGTCGCAGAATTCACTCGATCCGAGCGCTCCGACGCTGTTTGGCACCGTCAAGGCTGAGCTCTCCCTCACTGCTCGCGCCGGCTACTTCGCCACGCCTTCAACCCTTGTCTATGCCAAGGGTGGCTTTGCTGGCCTGTGGACCGACGCCAATGATGAGTTCTTCGGGCTCGATGGTGGCGGCAGCAAGATGCTGTCGGCCTACCAGATCGGCGGCGGTATTGAATCGGCCCTGACAGACAAGCTCAGCCTGCGTGTCGAAGGCCTGTACACCAAGGCGGTGGATGGCCTGACCGTCGCCAACACCCAGCTCGATCAGAATGAGCTGAAGCCGTCGCTGCTGACCGGCAGGATCGGCCTCGCCTACCATTTCTAGCCGAGGCCGGCTCTCGGCTCGCACGCGATTCTTCGCGGTCCGAGCCGTGCGCGGGCCGCGGTAACGTTACCTCCCGCTTCTCCCTTTACGCTGCGAAGACGTCTTTCGGTCCCGACCCATTTGAATTATTGTCCGCCTCGGGCGTGTCGACCGAGATGGTCGGTGCCTTTCTCGGGGCGAGAATCGTAAAAACCGGCAGCGCATTCGACGACCGTGGTTCTCGACCGCGATCGAGGCAGCGACGACAGGCATGGGAGACCAAATGGCCAAGACACCAGCATCCGCTAAGCCCGCAAGACCCGCAGCACCCAAAAAGGAAGACGGCACGGCGCGCAAGGGCGTCCAGTGGCTTGAGGACCAGATGACCACCCACTTCGCCAATGTGGTCAACGTTCAAGGCACAAGGGAACAGGTCGACCTGTTCTTCGGCACCAACCGGACCTGGAATGTCGAGGATGGCGGCTCCGTTTCGGTCGAGCTGTCCAATCGCATCATCCTGACGCCCCTGGCGGCGAAACGGTTGTGGACCGTGCTCGGTGGCGTGCTGCGCGAGCATGAGGCCCGCTACGGGTCACTCAACGTCGAGTAAGCGACCGGGAAAAATGGCCAAGGTCACGCAAAGCGACGATGCGGATGCGGCCGAAGAGGCCGCATCGGCCAGTTCCTTGACGCTTCTTGCGCCAGCGCTCTGGAAGCGCCTCTCCGAAGCAAGCACATCCGAGGATCTGGCCACCGCATGGCTCGCCTTGCAATGCAGCATGATCCCCGGTGCGTCGAAGGGCATTGTGCTCGTTGAGGCGCGTGGAGGAATGCGCCTGCTGTCGGCATGGCCGGAAGCGAACGACGAGCCAGCGGACCTCAAGAGCACGGCGGAACTGGCCCTGTCCGAACGCCGTGCCGTGGCGCGCGGCACGACCGCCGATTCCGTCGCCAGTCCCTCCGTGGCCTTTCCGATCCTTCTCGACGATGCCGTCATCGCGGTGGTTGCGGTCGGTATCGCCGTCGCCAAGCCGTCGCAGGCCAAGGAGGCGATGCGGGCCGCCATCCGCCAGATCCAGTGGGGCTCGGCCTGGCTGCGCGATCATCTGCGCGGCCAGCGGGCCAGCACCAATGTGCGCCAGCTCGACCGTTCACGCGCCACGCTCGACCTGATCGCTTCGGTTCTCGAACACCAGCGATTTGCTCCCGCGACCATGGCGGCCGCGACGGAACTCGCGATCCGTTTCGACTGCGCCCGGGTCAGCGTCGGCTTCACGCGCCGCGGATCGGCCCGCATCGCCGCCATTTCGCACACCGCGCAGTTCGGCCGCCAGATGGGCCTTGTGCGCGCTATCGGTGCGGCCATGGACGAGGCCATCGACCAGCGCTGTTCCATCCTCTATCCGATCGGCGTCGATGAGCCGATCGCCACCCACGCCCACGGCGAAGTCGCCCGGCTGCAGCATGACGGCCAGGTGCTCACGGTGCCGATGTTCGTCGTCGACGCCTTTGTCGGCGCCATCACGTTCGAACGCCGGCGCGGTCATGCCTTCGAGCCTGAGATCGTGCAGATCCTCGACATGATCGCCACCGCCATCGGTCCCATTCTCAACGAGAAACGACTGAACGACCGTTGGCTGATCTTCAAGGTCGGCGAATCGCTATGGCAGCAGATCAAGCGGCTGCTCGGGCCTGGCTACACCGGCCGCAAGCTCGCCGCGATCGGCCTCGCCGCGGCGGCGGCCTTTGGCTACTTCGCCACCGACACCTATCGCGTCAACGCCGACGCGCAAATCGAAGGATCGGTTCGCCGCGCGATCATTTCCTCCTATGACGGCTTCATCCAGGAAGCCAAGGCGCGGGCCGGCGATGTGGTGACATCCGGCGATGAACTGGCGACGCTCGAAGACCGCGAACTGGCACTCGAGCGGCTGCGCTGGGCGACCCAGCGGCAGCAATACAGTTTCGAATACGACAAGGCCCTGGCGACCCGCCAGCCGGCCACGATCAATGTCGTCAAAAGCCAGATCGACCAGGCCGACGCGCAGCTCAAGCTGATCGACGAACAGATAGCGCGCACCAGGATCGTGGCGCCGTTCGATGGCCTCGTCGTGTCCGGCGATCTCAGCCAGCGGATCGGCGGCTCGGTCAGCCGCGGTGAACTGCTTTACGAGATCGCGCCGCTGACCGATTACCGCGTCGTCATGCAGGTCGACGAACGCCAGATCGCCGACGTCAGCGAGGGCCAGAAGGGCGAGGTTATCTTCGCTTCCCTGCCGGAAGAGCATTTCGAGCTGACCGTGGGCAAGATCACACCGGTGGCGCAGGCCAAGGACGGCAAGAACCTTTTCCAGGTAGAGGGCAGCCTGACGCATACATCGCCGCGGCTGCGGCCCGGCATGATCGGCGTCGCCAAGATCGCGATCGACCAGCGTCGGCTCGTCTCGATATGGGCGCGGCCGGTACTGGAATGGTGGCGCCTGGCAAGCTGGCGCTGGATGCCGTGACGTGGCCAAGTCGCTGTTCAGCCCGTCCTGGTATCGCGTCGCCGAGCTGAAAGTCAGGCTACGCAGGCATGCCCAGATTCACCGGCAGAAATTCCGCGGCGAGATCTGGTACGTTTTGCAGGATCACCAGACCGGACGCTTCCACCGGCTGTCGGCGTCCGCCAATCTGATGATCTCGCTCATGGACGGCAGGCGCACCTTGCATGAGATATGGGATCTCGTCGGGCGACGCGCCGGCGACGACCCGCCGACGCAGGATGAAGCAATCCACCTGCTTGCCGAACTGCACGCCTCGGACCTTCTGCAGGGCGAACTGCCGCCCGATTTCCAGGAACTGACCGACCGCTCCGCCAAGCAGGCGCGCAACGAGGTGATCAACAAGCTGCGCAATCCGATGGCGCTGCGCATGCCGCTGTTCGATCCGGACCGGTGGCTCGATCTCACCATGCCGCTGGTTCGGCCACTGTTCACGATCTATGGCCTGATCGCATGGCTGGCGCTGGTCGGAACGGGCATCGCGCTGGCGGTGCTTCATTGGTCCGAACTGAGTTCCGACGCATCGGATCGCCTGCTCAGCGCCGGCAATGTCGCCTTGATCATCGCCATCTACCCGCTGGTCAAGACGTTCCACGAAGCGGGCCACGCCTACGCCACCAAAGCGTGGGGCGGCGCGGTGCACGAAGTCGGGCTGATGCTGCTCATCTTCGTTCCCGCGCCCTATGTCGATGCAACCGCATCGACCGCTTTTCGCGAGAAGTGGCGCCGCGTGGTCGTCAGCAGCGCAGGCATCATGGTCGAATTCGCATTGGCCGCCGCCGCCATGATCTTCTGGGTCAACGCGGAGCCTGGCCTTGCCCGCGCCGCCGCCTTCAACGTCATGGTCATCGGCGGCATCTCGACGCTGTTCTTCAACGGCAACCCGCTGCTGCGCTTCGATGGTTACTACATTTTCGCCGATCTGATCGAGGTTCCCAATCTCGGCACCCGCGCCAACCGTTACTTCTGGTACCTCGTCCAGCGTTACCTTCTGGGGATCACGAATATCGACAATCCGGCCTCGGCGCCGGGCGAACGCAAATGGCTGTTCGGCTACGCCGTGCTGTCCTTCTGCTACCGCATAATGCTCAGCCTCACCATCGCATTGCTGGTCGCCACCAAGTTGTTCTTCATCGGCGTCCTGCTTGCCCTGTTCACGGTTTTCGGCACCGTCGTGATGCCGATCTTCAAGGGCCTGAAATTCCTGCTGACGACGCCTCGCCTGCAAGGCCAGCGCGGACGCGCCATCGCATTGACCGGAGCCGCTGTTGCCGGGCTGGCCACGCTCGTACTGTTCGTGCCCATGCCGTACGGCACGGTGGCACAGGGTGTGGTCTGGATACCGGACCGCGCCGAAGTGCGGGCCGACACCGCCGGTATCGTCACCGAAATTCTCACCGCACCGGACACGATGGTTTCGGCCGGAACGCCACTGCTGCGGCTGGAAGATCCAGGTATTAGCGGCCGCGTCGCACTGATCGAGGCGCAGCGGCACGAGTTGCAATTGCGTTACGAGGCGGTGCGGTTCTCCGATCGCGTCGAGGCGGACGTCCTGCTCGAGCAGATAAAAAACATGGAGGGCGTGCTCGCCTCGGTGAAGCAGCGGCGTGACGGACTGGTGGTAAGCGCCCATGACGCGGGACGATTCATCCTGCCAAAGGCGGCCAACCTGCCCGGCCGGTTCCTCAACCAGGGCGATCTGGTCGGCTATGTCGTCTCGACCGCCACGCCGCAGTTGCGCGTGATCGTGCCGCAAAGCGAGGTCGATCTGGTGCGCGCGCGCACTGACGGCGTCGAAGTCCGGTACGCGGGCGAGTTCGGAAAGCCGGTGCCGGCCCGTATCAGCCGGGAAGTTCCGGCAGCCCAGTTCGATCTGCCAAGCCTGGCGCTTTCCGTGGAAGGTGGTGGAACCGTCGCCATGCGGTCCGGAAACGACGCCAGCGGCAAGCCTCGTGCGCTGGAAGGGCTGTTCGTTTTCGACGTTGCCCCCCAGCAGGCAGGCGAGCATCTGCTTCTGGGCAGCCGCGTCTTCGTTCGCTTCGACCACGGCAGGGAGCCGCTGATCTGGCGCTGGGTGCGCACCGTGCGCCAAACCTTCCTGAGCCGCTTCAATGTCTGACGCCGCTCTGATCAGGCCGCCGCTGCCGATCCTCTATGCCGAACGCGAAGATGCCAAGCGGGCGCCGCTCGATGAATTCGCCTCGCGTGTCCTCGCCTATGCCGTCGTCGCGGGCTCGGGGCGCCGTGCACGCCGGCTCGCCGATATCGTGCCCAAGGCAGATGCGTTCGACGGCGAGATGCGGGCGTTGTCGGACGAAGCGCTTCGCCTGCGAGCGCGGCATGTTTCGGTGTCGCTCAGGCGCAGGCGCGGCTTTCCGGAAGACACCGTCGCCGAATGTTTTGCAATCATCCGCGAACTGTCGGCGCGCTTGAGCGGCAGGCGCCACTACCCCGTCCAGATGATCGGCGCATATGCGATGATCCGCGGCTACCTCGCCGAGATGGCCACCGGCGAAGGCAAGACGCTGACGGCGGCGTTGGCTGCCGGCACGGCGGCGCTCGCCGGCATGCCGGTTCATGTCGTGACCGTGAACGACTACCTCGCCAAGCGTGACGCCGAGCTTACCCAGCCGATCTACGATGCGCTCGGCCTGTCCGTCGGCGTCGTCGTCAGCGGTCAATCGATGCAGGAACGGCAGGCGGCTTATGGTGCCGACATCACCTATTGCACCAACAAGGAACTGGCATTCGATTACCTGCGCGACCGCATCGTGCTCGGCCAACGCGACGGGAACCTGCGGTTGAAGCTCGAGGGCCTGCAGGACGAGACACCGCGATCGAAGAAGTTGCGCCTGCGCGGCCTGCATTTTGCAATTGTCGACGAGGCCGACAGCGTGCTGGTCGATGAAGCTCGAACGCCGCTGGTCATTTCGGGCGAAGCGAAGGGCGAAATTTCGGCAGAGGCGGCGCTGGAGGCGTTGGAACTCGCCGCCACGCTGGAAGCGGGTACCGACTATCTGCTTTTGACAGAACAGAAGCGAGTGGTGTTGACCGATGCCGGCCGCGAACGTGTCGCCGAGTTCGCCGAGGCGCATGGCAAGGAATGGCGCGGTGTCATCGTCCGTGAGGAATTCGCTCGCCAGGCACTGTCGGCGTTGCATCTTTTTCATCGCGCCGAGGAGTATCTCGTCCGTGACGGCAAGGTGCAGATCATCGACCAGCACACCGGTCGCCTGATGCCCGACCGCGCCTGGACCGACGGGCTGCACCAAATGATCGAGGTCAAGGAGGGCTGCAAGCCCTCGGCGCGGCGCACCACCATAGCCCGCATGACGTATCAGCGCTTCTTCCGCCGCTACGCACATCTTTCCGGCATGACAGGAACGGCACGCCAGGTCGCCCGTGAATTCTGGAATGTCTATCGGCTACCGGTGGTGGCGATCCCGACGCACCGGCCAAGGCGACGCAAGAACCTGGTCGATCGGGTACTGCCCGACGAAGAGGCCAAATGGGAGCTCGCGGTCAACCGCATCGCCGAGCTGCACGCACGTGGCGTTCCGGTTCTGATCGGCACAGGCTCCGTGGCCTGCTCGATGATCGCCAGCGAGCATCTTGCCAATGCCGGGCTTCCGCACCTTGTTCTCAACGCCGCGCAGGACAGCGCGGAAGCCGCCATCGTCGCGCAGGCCGGTGAACTCGGCCGCATCACGGTCGCCACCAGCATGGCGGGGCGCGGCACCGATATCCATCTGGCTGAAGGCGTCGAGGAACTCGGCGGACTGCACGTCATCATGATGGAGCGCCACGAGGCGCGCCGCATCGATGACCAGCTCGCCGGTCGCAGCGGCCGGCAAGGCCAGCCGGGTTGCTTCCAGGCGATCCTGTCGCTTGACGATCCCCTTGTCGAGTTTGCGGCCAGCCGGGCGTTCAAGAACCTCGCCCGGGCAACTGCTCCGATCCTCGGCGAGAGGCCGTCGCGCTGGTTGCTGCGCCACGCCCAGCGCCGTGCCGAACGTGTGCACGCGGGCATGCGCAAGGACCTGCTGGCTTCCGATGAAAAACAAAGCCGCACCCTCGCCTTCTCCGGCCGTCCAGAGTGAACCAATGAAGCCAATCGTCGCCGTTGCAGCCGCCCTTCTTTCCGTTGCCGCCACCGCCGTCAGAGCCATGACGTTCGACTGCGTCGCCGAGCCGGCGCAGCGCGTCCAGATCGGTACGCCGGTCACCGGTCTGTTGGCGTCCGTCGCTGTCGGTCGCGGCGCCCTCGTGCTGCCTGGCGACGTGGTGGCGAAGCTGGAATCGACGGTGGAGGAGGCCAATGTCGCGCTTGCCAAGGCGCAGGCGGAGGCCGACGAGGCCGTGCAGGCGCAGCAGACACGGCTGACGCTGGCCGAAGCAGATCTGTCGCGCTCGAAAAAGCTGGTGAACTCTGGATCCGTCGCCACCTCGAAGGTCGAGGAGCTGGAAGCCAATGTCGAGATCGCCAAGCGCGACCTCGACACCGAGAAGCGCAAGATGCTGCTCGCGCAGATCGAGCTTCAGCGCCAGCAGGCACTGCTTGATCGGCAAAGCATCCGCAGCCCAATCAAGGGATTTGTCGCCGAACAGAGCCTGCGCGCCGGTGAATTCGTCCGCCAGGACAGCCCTATCATGACGATCGTGCAGATCGATCCCCTCTTTGTCGAAGCCTATGTTCCCGTCGATCTGTGGGGCAAGATCATCGTCGGGACTCACGGCTCGATCATCCTCAACCAGCCTGACCAGCAAAGGCGTGGAGCAGCGGTCACCGTGGTGGATAAGGTCTTCGACGCCGCCAGCGGTACGTTCGGGGTTCGATTGGAACTTCCCAATCCCGATGATCAAATTCCGGCAGGTCAGAGATGTCAGGTTGATTTCGACGTGCGGTCGCAGGCAACCATCTCGCCCTGATTGCCGCTTGGATATCGGGCTGCGTAATTGATACGGCAGTACGTTCGAGACAGGGCGTCGGCTACCTTCCGGGCGTCAGTCGCGCGATTTGTTCAAGAAGGAGCAGTAATCGATCCACGACCGCGTGATCGACGCCGATTGCCTGCCGGCGGTGTCACGTTGATCCCCGGCGACTTTATCGCTGCCGACGACGGGGTGGTGGTGTTTCCCGTCGCGATGGCGGCGCAGGTCATCGAAGACTCGAAGAAGCATCACGATTGGGAGGAGTTTTCGCGAGAGAAGCTCATGCAGGGCGCGCCGCTGCAACGCTATTATCCGCTGCATGAAGACGCCCGCGCAGAGTACGAAGCGTGGCGCAGCGCAGGGCGCTAGCACAACCAGCTGGCGTATGGATCACCAGCGCGGCTTGACCAGAGCTTTGTGCACTTGGAGCGGTGCAACTTCAAACCAGGGTGGTGAACCGCTCCAAGTACTTTCTGCCTGGACCATCTTTAGTTATGCCGGATTTCCGTGCCGAGCACTTTCAGGCATTCCCGGATGAAGGCTGCCAAGGCCGTCCAGCCTTTGGCCGAAACCATCGTCCCGTCGACATAAGCCTCCGTCGGAGACAGGTCGATGTAGGTGCCGCCGGCGAGTGTGACTTCCGGCTCGCAAGCCCCCAATGCGCCAACCTTCTTGCCGCGCACGACGCCATCGACTGCGATGAGAATCTGAACGCCATGGCAGATCGTGAAGATAGGCTTTTGGGCTTCATGGAAATGACGCACGATCGCCTGAACGCGCTTGTCGGTGCGGATATACTCAGGGCCACGACCGCCGGCGCAATAGACCGCGTGGTATTGGTCGAGCTGCTTCTCAGCGTCGGAAAACGTCTTGTTGATCAGCGCGTAGTGGCCGAGCTTTTCGGTATAGGTCTGGTCGCCCTCGAAATCGTGCAGCGAGGTCTTGATCACGTCTCCGGCGTTCTTGTCCGGGCACACGACGTGGACCGTGTGACCCACGGCTTCCATCGCCTGCTGGTAGACGAAGATTTCGTATTCCTCGGTGAACTCACCGGTCAGCATCAGTATCTTTTTGCCTGGCATGGCTCTTCCTCTCGGTTTTGGCTCGGCAAGGCGCGGATCGCGCCTTGCCTTCTGGGGATCGGATCGGATCAGAATGGCGAGTCAGGGAAATAGTATTCCTTGGCGTTGGCCTGGGTGATCAGCGGCGCATCGAGCTTGACGGTGCCGCGGACAGGTGCCTGGCCGATCAGATTGGCAACAGTCATGTAGATCGCTGTCTTGATCATCGACGGCGGGTATGGGGTCTCGACCGGCGTCATCGCGTCGCCGTCGATCACCTTCTTGACGATGTCCTTCATGCCATTGCCACCGAGAGCCAGCTTGATATCGGTCCGGCCCGATTGCTTCACGGCCTCGAGCACGCCAAGCAGCATGTCGTCGTCATTGGCCCAGACCGCATCGATATGCGGATACTTGGCCAAATAGTCCTGCATCAGCTTGAAGGCCTCGTCGCTGTTCCAATGCGCGTACTGGAGGTCCAGCACCTTCAGTCCGGTGCCCTTGATCGTGTCCTCGAAGCCCTTGATGCGCTCGTCGTCGATGACCGTGGGAATGCCGCGCAGCACGACGAGATCGCCCTTGCCACCCAGCTTGTCGATCATGAACTTCGCGGTATTGGAGCCCACCGCGATGTTGTCGCCGGCGAGATAGAGGTCCTGAATCGAGGAATCGGTCAGGCCTCGGTCGACGACGGTGATGAAGGTTCCCGCGCCCTTGATGGCCTTGACCGGCTGGGTCAGTTCTTCCGAACTGTACGGCAGGATGACCAATGCATCCAGTTTGCGGCTGGCGGACAGATCCTCGAGCGCGCTGACCTGCTCGGCGGCCGATGGCGACGTCTTGACGACCACTTCCACGCCCGGGAAAGCCGCGTTGATCTCCTTGGCGGCCTGCTGGGCATGATAGACGACACCCGCGGTCCAGCCATGGTCAGCCGCCGGTATCGACACCGCCACGACCTTCTTGTCCTGCGCCATGGCCTGTCCAGCCAGCAGCAGCGAGCCAAGGGCGGCCGCCGCGATCCATTTTCTACTCAACATTCTCTTCTCCCATGGACCTACAAAAACCTGGCTCCCGCGTGGTCCGGACACGGGCTATTTCGAATTGGAAAACCGCTGGATGAGCATGGCGATGATGATGATTACGCCCTGAACGGCGGCCACGAGGTACTCGGAGACGAAGTCCGACAACACCATCAGGTTTGCGATCAGTTCCAGGATGACCGCGCCGGCGACTGTTCCCCACACATGGCCCTTGCCGCCGCGCAATGCGGTGCCGCCGATCACCACGGCGGTGATGACCTGCAATTCCCAGAGCTGTCCGGTGGTCGGCGTGGCGGCGCCAAGGCGCGGCACGTAGCAGATCGCGGCGATCGCCACGCACGCGCCCTGGACTATGTAGGCGATGGTGCGGGTCTTGATGACCGAGATGCCGGAATAGCGCGCGACATCCTCATTGGCGCCCACAGCCGCGCATTTGCGTCCGTATTTCATCTTGTAGAGGATGAAGGATGCGACGGCGGCAACCGCGATGGATATCAGGATCGGGATCGGAATGCCGGCGACCGTACCGAAATAGACAGGTCGGTAGGCGTCGCGCAGCGACCGGTCGATCGGGATCGTGCCGCCGTCGGTCAGATAGGTGATCAGCGCCCGGAAAATTCCCATCGTGCCAAGCGTCGCGATGAACGGCTCGATCCGGCCCACCGTGACGATCAGCCCGTTGGCGAGCCCACACAGCAACCCGACCAGGATCGCAACGACCATTCCGGCGGGAATGGCCCACAGGCCGGCATGCGGTGCCATCGCGTTCATGAACATGATGGTGATGCCGGTGACGAAAGCGGCCATCGAGCCGACGGAAAGATCAAGCCCTCCCGACGAGATGACGAACGTCGCACCGACCGCGATGATCGCGATGAAGGCGCTGCGGGTGATCACGTTGGCAAGGTTGGTGGCCGAGAGGAAGTCCGGATTGATAAGAAAGCCCGCCACGAGCAAGGCAGCCAATGCCAGGAAGGGTCCGACGTCGGTCCAGGTGAGATTCAAATCGCTGATCCGGCGGGTCGTCGGGGATCCGGTCATGACAGCCATTCTGTTCCTCCCTTGGCCTTTGGCCCCGGCTTCGGGCCACTGGTTGCCAGCAGCGCCACATTGCTTTCAGTCATTTCGGCGCCGCTGAGTTCTCCGGTGACATGTCCTTCACGCATCACCAGGATGCGATCGCAGATACCGATCAGCTCCTGCATCTCCGAGGAGATGACGATGCAGGCCTTCCCCTTGGCGACCAGACCGTGGATGAAGGCGTAGATCTGCGCCTTGTTGGCGATATCGATGCCGCGCGTCGGCTCATCGATGATGACCACCGACGGGTTGGTCAAAAGGATCTTGGCCAGAAGCAGTTTCTGCTGGTTGCCGCCCGAGAGTTGGGCCGCCTTTGCGGCCGGGCTTTTCACCCTGATGTCATAAGTCTCGACGGCCTTTTCCAAGGCCTCCGTTTCGCGCCGGCGACCTATCGAAAGACCGGGATGGAAGACGCTAAGCGCGGAGAGTGTCAGATTGGGTGCCAAGCGCTCCTGCAGCAGCAATCCCTTGCCCTTGCGGTCCTCGGTCAGGTAGCCGATGCCGGCGTCGATCGCGGCGCGCTGCGACTGGAAGTGGACCGGCTTGCCCTCGAGCTCGACCGTGGCGGTTGCCGGGCGCAGGCCGACGATACCCTCGAACAGCTCGGTGCGGCCGGCGCCGACCATCCCGGCAAAGCCGAGGATCTCGCCCCTGTGGACCGTGAACGATACATCCTCGGCATAGCCGGGAACGGTGGCGTTCCTGACGCTCAGCATCGGGATATCGGATGATGCCCCGGTCTTTTCGGGGTAGAGCGCGGCCAGCTCACGGCCGACCATGAGACGCGCCATGTCCATCTGGTTCAGCGTCCTGCCGGGATAGGTGCCGACCATCTTGCCGTCGCGCAGCACGGTCACCTTGTCGGCGACCCTTTGCACCTCGTCCAACCGGTGGCTGATATAGAGCACGGCGGTGCCGTGGGCCTTCAACTGCAGAACGATTTCCAGCAGCCGTTCGACCTCTCCGCCGGTCAGCACGGCGGTCGGTTCGTCGAAGATCACAACCTTGTAGTCGTCAAGCAACGCGCGAGCGATCTGCACCATCTGCCGGTCGGCCAGCGAGATGTCGCGCACCAACGCTGTCGGCGATACGAAACAGCCGATCTGCGCCAGCTTCTCGGCCGCCAGCCGCCGCATGGTACGGTCGTCCACGACCGGGCCGCGCGAAAGCTCACGCCCGAGAAACAGATTGTCCGCCACCGTCAACGCCTCGGCGAGCAGGATCTCCTGATGCACCAGCGCGATGCCGGCATCCTGTGCCTGGCTGGGCTTGGTGAATTTCACCGGGTGGCCGTTCATCGACAAGGTGCCGCTGCTTGGCTCGACATAGCCGGACAGCAGCCTCATCAATGTCGACTTGCCGGCCCCGTTTTCGCCGATGATGGCGTGGATCTCACCGGGCAGGATGTCGAGCGTGACGTCCGCGAGCACCGTCACCGGGCCGTATTGTTTCGAGAGGTGCCCGGCGCGCAGCACCGGTTCGACGGCGCCCGGCATGTCACCAGAGGACAGCGTGCTTCCTCCCTCCCCTGCGATATTGGCGGCAATGGACATCGGTTCCAGCCTCAATCGAATGCCGGAAGCAAGCGATCGCGGGAATGCTCGATATGGACGCGCATGGCCTCTTGGGCGGCGTCCGGGTCGGCCCGACCGAATGCGGCGAGAATCGCCTCATGTTCGTCGAGCGCTTCCTCGGTCACGCGGGAATGGTACATCAGGCGGAAGATGTGGAAGTGGGTGTGCTGGTGGCTCAGCGTCTCCCGAATGAGTTCGTTTTCGGAAAACTCCATGATCTTGTCGTGGAAGATCGCGTCCTGCCGGGCGAAATTCGAATAGCGCAGGCGATCATCCTTGCCTTCGCGCCGCGACATCACGCCGGCCGCTTCCAGCAAAGTGCTGAGCTTCGCTTCGTCCATGGCAGCGGCGGCTTTCGCCGCGGCATGCGGCTCAAGCAGAAGGCGCATCTCGTACAATTCGTCAAAACGGCGACGGGTAATCTGGGGTGCCGCGCGGTACCCAATGAGATGCGTCTTGAGCACCAGGCCTTCACCTTCGAGGCGGCCGAGCGCCTCCCGGATCGGTGTGTGCGAGACGTTGAATTCCTTGACCAGGCTATCGACGGTGATGCGTGAACCCGGCGCGATCTTCAGCGCCATGAGCTGAGCGAAGATGGCTTCGTAGACATCTTCGACCAGGCTGTTGGAGCGCTGGATACGCCCCGCTGCGCCAATCGTTTCGGTCGTATCGGGTGAGTTCGCGGTCTGCATCTTTTTGCCTCTTGACAGTAAGGACTGCTAACACGATGCTCCGGCCGATGCAATCCTATATCCTATACGATTTTAAAGCGGATATGTTTTTGGGCCGCCGCCTAGGTGTCGCCGCGGCGCGTCCAACGCCCTTCGCCTACAGGCGGCGGACATGTCGCGATAGCCTTTCCCAGTTCCCAGTTGAGCCGCCGTCAAAGGAAAAAAGATCATCATGAGCCTCTTCGCCGCCCTCCGGCTTCCGCGTGAAATCCTTTTCGGCAAAGGCCAGCGTCATGCGCTGCCGACAGTCGCCAGCAGGTTCGGGCGCCGCGCGCTGGTCTGTACCGACGAGCGCTTCGCCGGCACCGCGGTGTTCGCGGAGGTCGTCAAATCGCTCCAGGACGCCTCAATAGAGGTGCTGGTGCATGACCGCGTCCTTCCCGACGTACCGCGTGAAACAGTCAGCATCTGCGTCGACGAGGCGACGGGGTTCCGGCCCGAGATGGTGATCGGCATTGGCGGCGGCAGCTGCCTCGACTTTGCCAAATGCACCACCTTGCTGCTCAGCCACGGCGGCAAACTCCAGGACTACTATGGGGAGTTCAAGGTGCCCGGTCCCACGCTGCCAGTGATCGCCGTGCCCACCACGGCGGGCACTGGCTCCGAAGTGACGCCGGTCGCGGTGATCTCCGATCCCGACCGGACACTCAAGGTCGGCATATCGAGCCCGTATCTGATCGCCGCGGTTGCCTTGTGCGATCCCGACCTCACGATGACCTGTCCGCCCGGGCTGACCGCGATCGCCGGCGCCGACGCATTGACTCACGCAATCGAGGCTTTCACCGCCATGCGGCGCGGCGAGGACCCGGACCTGCCGCAAAAGCACGTGTTCATCGGCAAGACGGCGCTGACCGATCATTTCGCGCTGCTGGCCATAAAGCTGCTGGGTCGCGGCCTGCAGAAAGCCTGCACGGACGGCACCGATGCCGATGCGCGTGCCGATGTGATGATGGGCGCGTTGGCGGCAGGGTGTGCATTCGGCACCGCCGGAACGGCGGCGGCTCATGCCGTGCAATATCCCGCCGGGGCGCTGACGCACACCGCGCACGGCTTGGGCGTGGCAACCATGATGCCCTACGTCATGACCTATAACAGGCGTGTGGCCGCCGCTGAAATGGCCGAGATCGGCCGCGCGCTCGGGCTCTCCGCAAATGGGCGCAGTGAAGACGAGCAGGCCGGCGCTGCCATAGAGGAGATCAGGCGGCTGTTCGCGGCGATCGGCATCACCTCGACGCTGGCGGATCTTGGCCTACCCGCCGATAAACTGGACTGGACCGCCGAGCAGGCGCTCGGCATCGACCGCCTCATCAAGAACAATCCGCGCCCATTCGATTTCGCCGCCATGCGACGCCTGGTTCAGGCAGCCCACGACGGCGACCTCGCGGCCTGCGCCAATTGAACGAACGGAAAAAGACGATGAACCTTGCCCAGCAAATCGACCAGGATGGCTATGACGTGCGCCGGTTTTCGCACGGGCTCTACATCGACGGCACGTGGCGCCCCTCTTCCGATGGCCAGCTCATCGATGTGGTCGATCCGTCCTCGGGAGCCGTGATCGCGGCGGTTCCCGATGCGACGCTCGACGATGCCGCAACCGCCGTCGAGGCCGCGGCCAAGGCCGCCAAGGGATGGCGAGAGACAGCGCCGCGCAAGCGCTCGGAAATCCTTCGGCGCTGTTTCGAACTCATGGTCGAGCGTTCTGAAACGCTCGCCATGCTGATCTCGCTGGAGAACGGCAAGGCGTTGCGGGACGCGCGTGGCGAGGTGGCATATGCGGCCGAGTTTTTTCGGTGGAACGCCGAAGAGGCCGTCCGGATCACCGGTGAATTCGGTACCGCACCATCCGGCACCAACCGGATCGTAGTCGACTATGAGCCGATCGGGATCTGCGTGCTGATCACGCCCTGGAACTTTCCCGCGGCGATGGCCACCCGCAAGATTGCGCCGGCACTGGCGGCAGGTTGTACGGTCATCCTGAAACCCGCCAGCGAAACGCCACTGACGGCATACGCTTTGGCCGCGCTCTATAGTGAGGCCGGCGTGCCGGCCGGCGTCATCAACGTCCTCACCACGACCAGTCCTGGTCCGCTGACATCGGCCATGCTGGCCGATCCGCGTGTCAGGAAGCTCTCCTTCACCGGCTCAACCGGGGTCGGCCGGACCTTGCTCGGCGAGGCGGCCAAGCATGTTATCTCCTGTTCGATGGAGCTCGGCGGCAATGCGCCTTTCGTCGTGTTCGACGATGCTGATCTTGACGCGGCGCTCGACGGTGCAATGATCGCCAAGATGCGCAATGCCGGCGAGGCATGCACCGCCGCCAACCGCATCTATGTCCAGTCAGGCATCCACGAACGGTTCGCTGACGGGCTTTCCAAACGCATGGCGGCGCTCAAAGTGGGAGCGGGCACCAATGCCGATACCGAGTGCGGCCCGATGATCACAAAAAAGGCCGTGGACAAGATCGACCGTCTCGTCAAGGACGCGGTGGATCGGGGAGCCAAGGTGCTTTGCGGCGGTTCTATTTTGGACCGCGAAGGCTTTTTCTATCCGCCTACCGTGCTGTCGCAGGTATCGCCCGAAGCCGACATGGCGCATGAGGAGATCTTCGGGCCGGTCGCGCCCATCACCATGTTCGAAACCGAGGCGCAGGCCATCGCATATGCCAATGACACGGAATATGGCCTTGCCGCCTATATCTATACGCGCGATGTGGGACGTGGAATGCGTGTGGCGTCGGGTATCGAGGCGGGGATGATAGGGCTCAACCGCGGGCTGATGTCCGATCCAGCGGCGCCCTTCGGCGGCGTCAAGCAAAGCGGCCTTGGCCGCGAAGGCGGTCAGCATCACGGCATCGCTGAGTTCATGGAGGCGAAATACATCGCCGTCACCTTCTGATCGGGCTCCCATGCAGAAAGACCCCTTCCGCACCCGCGACCACGTTGCCGATTTTGATGACATCGTGGCCGATATCGTGGCGCGCAGCGCCGCGACCCGGGCGACGCTGGCCATGGCGGGCGATCTCGCCTATGGCGAACACCCCGCCGAGAAGCTCGACCTGTTCTTTCCGCCGGGCCGGGGCGGCAATCTTCCGGTTCATATCTTCATCCATGGCGGCTACTGGCGCATGTTCTCCAAGGCCGACTATTCCTATGTCGCGGATACCGTGACCAGGGCTGGCGCGATCGCGGTGATCGTCGACTATGCGCTGATGCCCGAGGTGAGGATGGCGGCGATCGTGGATCAGGTCCGGCGCGCCAAGCAATGGGTGCTGGACAACATCGCCAGCCATGGCGGCGACCCCGGCCGGATAAGCCTCAGCGGCCATTCCGCCGGGGCGCATCTGGCGACATTCCTGTTTGAAAAGACGCCTGCGCCGGCACACATCCATGCGGCGCTGCTGCTGGGTGGCCTCTACGACCTGAAGCCCCTGCAGACGTCTTTCCTCGAGCCAATGATCGGCATCACCGACGAGGAGGCCGCGGCCTTCACGCCGATGACGCGGCAACACGATCCTGATACCGCGGTGACGATCGTGGTAGGTGCGCAAGAAACGCCGCCATTCCACAAGCAGGCGGCTGATTTCGCAACGCGATTGCGCGCGCTCGGGCTCGGTGTCCGCAACCTGTCCCTGGAAGATCGGAACCATATGAACAGCGTACGGGATCTGGGCATCAGCCGCACGCAAGCTGGCGATTGCCTGTTAGAAATTATCGAAGCGACGCGCGACTAGAGCGGCCGGGTTTCCGCGCAATGCCATAGACGGCGGCGGGCGGTATGTTCCGCACCGTCCTTCCGATCCATCTTGCTTCCGACCCAAGGTCTTCGAGCATCGCCAGGATCAGACCTGCCGCGTCAATTCCTGGTTCCATGCAACCGCCCCTCGGATTCCAAATGCAGCTCGCCAACCCTGCGTGCGTTAGGCGATACCGCCGAAGCAGAGATATTTGAGTTCCGTGAAGTCATCGAGGCCGTATTTCGAGCCTTCCCGCCCAAAGCCTGATTGCTTGATGCCGCCGAACGGCGCCACTTCCGTCGAAATCAGGCCAGTGTTGATGCCGACCATGCCGTACTCAAGGGCTTCGGCCACAGCCCAGACGCGCGACATATCCTTGGCGTAGAAATAGGCCGCCAGCCCAAACTCGGTGTCATTCGCCATGGCAATGACATCCTCCACCGTATCGAAACGGAACAGGGGTGCCAGGGGACCAAACGTTTCTTCACGGGCTACCGCCATTTTGCCTGTCACGTCGGTCAGGACGGTCGGCCAGATGAAATTGCCGCCCAAGGGGTGGTTCGGGCCGCCAGCCACGATGTTGGCGCCATGAGCGACGGCGTTCTCGATGTGGCGCCTGACCTTGGCGACGGCGCGATCGTCGACCAAGGGACCGATCTCGGTGCCTTCCGCGAAGCCGTCGCCCACCTTGAAGGCTTTCACACGAAGGGCAAGTTTTTCCGCAAACTCCTCATAAATGCCGGTCTGCACGTATAGGCGGTTGGCGCAAACGCAGGTCTGTCCGGCATTTCGATACTTTGAGACCACGGCTCCCTCGACAGCAGCGTCGATGTCGGCATCGTCGAACACGATAAACGGTGCGTTGCCCCCCAGCTCCATGCTGAGCTTCATCACCTGGGCGGATGCTTGCGCCATAAGTGTGCGGCCGACTTCAGTGGATCCGGTAAAGGTGAGTTTGCGTACCTTTTCGTTTTCGCAGACCTCATCACCGAAGTCCGAACTCTTGGTGATCGGGACTACGCTCAGCAAACCGGCGGGAACCCCTGCCCTTTCCGCGAGCACGGCCAGTGCCAAGGCAGACAAAGGGGTCAGGGCTGCCGGTTTGAAGACCATCGAACAACCGACCGCCAAGGCCGGAGCGATCTTGCGCGCCACCATCGCCGAGGGAAAATTCCAAGGCGTCACGGCCCCGACGACGCCTACGGGCTGCTTGATTACGACGATCCGCTTGTCACGAGCATGCCCAGGGATGGTGTCACCATAGACGCGCTTGGCCTCCTCGCCGAACCATTCGATGTAGGACGCGCCGTAAAGGATTTCGCCTTTCGACTCTGCGAACGGCTTGCCCATCTCGGCGGTCAAAATGGTGGCCAGATCATCCAGATTCGCGATTGTGAGATCGTACCAGCGACGCAGAACGGCAGCGCGCTCCTTGCCCGTACGGGCAGCCCAGGCCTTCTGCGCCACATGAGCTGCGTCGATGGCTTTCGCGATTTCCACTCGCGTGAAATCCGGCAATGTTGCCAGCACCTCGTTCGTCGACGGGTTGGTAACGTCGAAGGTTTGGCCGGACTGCGATCGACCGAGCCATTCGTTGCCGATCAATCCCGCTTCGCGGACCAGGTCCTTATCCTTGATCCTGCTTAGGAGTGTCGCTGATACGGCCATGACTATTCACCTCTACTGGATTGCTGGCGACCGCGCTTAAGCATCAGGCGCTCCGCGCGGTACGGACTTGGGGACGAGCATCCCCGGCGTCGAAGTGCCCCCAGCGAACGTATCGAGCGGTCGTAGGCAGGCCAAGCACGGCATTAATTCGTCAGCGCGACCTTCCGAACTGCCGCCGGCGACAAGTTGCGTGGGGGCTTTTTGTGCGAGTTCGGTCGCCGTCACCGGGTTGTCGGTACCGCCCTTGGTGTCGTGGCGTGCAACGGAGACACGTCTTGCAGGGGCGGTTTCCATCACGATCTTGGCTCTCCTTGATTCAGGTGACGGCCGTTCCCTCCAGCGCGCCTGGCATGGCTCGCTCCCTTACGTCCTTTTCCAATACCATCGCACCGGAAGGGGTCCCTCCGTCAAATAGCGTTTTGTAATGGGAGATATAGCGAAACGGCACACTCGACTCCCTACGGTGTGATGGTAAGGCCACGAGGCAATGCCTCTTATTCTAGCCCTGTCCCAACGACACCGTGTCTGCGCTACCCTGGGATTTCTTCAGTCGCTGCGCCAACCGGCGGATTTCGTCAATCAGGATGGGGAGGACGACATGCTGGGCCGCGCTTTCCTGCGGCCGCACCAGGGCGATGGTTCGCGTCATGTCCCTGTCGGCGATGGCGGAGGCACTCAATGCGTGTTGAGAGAGTTCACGGGCCACGCTTGAGTGAGGCAGAATGGTTGCATATTGCGTGGCCTTATCCGCGATCACGGTTTTGACCGCGCCAAGGGAATCGAGTTCCAGCTCTGGCTTGAGGGCAATGCCCCTTGCCTGGTAGACCCGATCGATAATTCGCCGCAACTCATGGATTTCGCTGGGGAGGATCAGCTTCAGACGGCCGATGTCGCTGAGCTGGCGCGGCGGTTGGAGCTTCACACCGGCATAGGACGTTACAAGTACAAGGCGCTCTGAGAACAGATCGATGATGTCGAGCCTTTCCGGCGAAGTAGGCCGATAGGTAAGCGCGGCGTCGAGACGTCCGCCGCGCATGAGGCTGGCGAGGTCGCCGCTGTAGGCCTCGACCACGTTCAGTGTCACGCCCTGACATTGAACTCCGACGAAACTGCGGATGTCCTCAAGGAACAGCGAAGCGATAGTTGGGCAGATACCCAGCGATATCTCGCCTTTCAGTTCATTGGAACGCCGACGCATCTCGCGAACGGCGTCATCCAGGCCATCTATGTGAAGGCGGGATCGACCCAGCAGGAACCGGCCTTCTGCCGTGGGCTCGGCTCCCCGTCCGCTGCGGTTGATCAGGGAAACGCCGACCTCCTTCTCAAGCAGTTTGATCTGCCGCGTCAGCGAAGGCTGCGCTACGCCGATGGATTGGGACGCCCGAGAAAAGCCCCCGTGCTCGCACACCGCAATGAAATAGCGCAGGCGCCTGAGATCGATGCCCTCCATCTCCCCGCTACCTGCCGGTGACACGGTCAAGGAGCCGGGCAATCCACGGCGTCGTGGTTGGCTCAAACAGGGGGTTGATGTCAGGCACGAGGTTTATCTGGTGGCGCGGTGGTTGATCTATCACGGATAGCCGGCCCTGATAGGCTAGCCACCACACGATAAAGACGCCGACGAACCAGAACAGCACCTGCCAGATTAGCAGCGATGGCACGCCCGGCGCCACGACAGTTCCTGCAAAAATCGGCTCGCTGAAGAACTTGTTGCCTAGGATCGCTCCAGGTCCGAGCGCGAAGAACGCCCAGAGCAGGGTCAGCGACCATTTCGCGGTCGTGGCCGCAGGGTTGCCATTGCGCGCCGGTTGGCTTTTCTCAAATGCATCGTGGAGGCGGTCCCTGCGATCTCTTTCAGCACCGCTTCGCGTGAACAGAGAGACCAGCAGGCACGCCGCAAAATTCGGGATCAGCCCCCATCCGGCCGAATGCACCGATAGAGGCCAACGACCCCACGGCAGGTCGATGAACAGTCGCTCGAACAGGACCAAGCCGAAGCTCTCTGTAAACACCACGAAGAGACCTCCGACAATTAGCCCCGTCAGCACACCGCTGCGGCTAATCCAACGCACCCAGCAAAGGCCTAACACTGCCGGCAGGAACTGCACGGACAGACTGAGCGTGAGAGACGAAAAGATCGTCGCGCCAAGCGGTGCATAACTCGCGGCGATGGCGACGGCGCCATAGACGAGGGCTAAGGTGACACGTGCCGCAAACCGCATCGTGCGTTGGTCCATGCCCGGAACAATATAGCGGGACGTGAGTTCGAGCGTGCAGATGGAAGCACCCGATCCAGCGAAAAACGCCACGGCAATTTGGGATGCCGCCACCAAAAGAACAATGAAGCCCACCGCCACCATCTGGTCGAGCGACGCCAGGCGCGTGGTGAAGGCGGTCAGGGTCCTTCCTGCCGCGATCTCGCCGGCTAGGATCGGCCCGACCAATATCAGTGCACCGGCCGCCACCCCCGCGATCATCCAGACCTGGCCAAATGCAAAGCCGCGATGCGGCTTACTTGTCATGCCGAGGAAGCTGAACCCGGGACTGATGGCGATGCCGCCCAAAGAGAGTGCGAACGTCAATCCCGCAAACGTCGTCCAGATGCCGCCGATCGGGAGTTCCTTGCCGATACCGGCTGTGAACTGGATCACTCCGGGGATCATGTCGGGCAGCACGCCCCCGGTGGTCGCAATGCCGCCAGCGGTAAACGCGAGCTTGCCAACTGTGAAGCCCGTGAAACCGCCGAAGAACAGGAGGAGGGCTAAGATCAGCAAGGACTGGGCGGCAACAAAATAGGCGGTGCCGCGCCAGCCGCCGATCACGCTGCAAACGAACAGCGCAAACGCAAACGCCCAGATTGCAAGCCCGGACGGGATGTCGCCCGCGGTTGAAGCCTCCACCAGTTCGCCCGCCTGAGACAAAGCCGTCGCCGCGAACGGGATGGTGAAGAGAAACAACAAGACAAGCATGAAAATGCGCAGGGTGGTGCTGCCAAAATAATCGCCGAGCAGGTCACCCAGGGTTCGCAACGAGGTCAGTCTCGAGGCGAGCCAAAGGCGCTTCTGCGTAAGGGCTGCGACGAGGGCGACGCAGATGATCCCGACAGCAATCTGATTGTATTGCAGGCCGAAGATGGAGAGCAAAACCAGGTGATCCGAAAGGCTAAGACTTGCCAAGGTAATGCCGGCACCAGCGAAGATGATCACCCAAGGCGGCAATGATTGACCGCCATCCACGAAGTCAGACGCCTGCTGGGTGTGACGGCCGCTGATGGTTGCAAGATAGAGACCGAAGACCGCAACGATAGCGAGCATGGAAACAAGCAGGGAGGTCATTCGGAGCCTCCCGTCGAACGGGTTGAATCTCGGTCACCCGAACGGAAGTCGCGGATGGCGTCGAACCCTTCAAATGCCTGTCGCGCGCCGTACCGGGTGATCAGGTAGAAAATCACCACGGCCCCTGTGGTGATAAAGCCGACGCTGAGCGGCATGAAGTTATTCACGGCCAATGGCGCGCCAACGAGCGACAGAGCTACGAAGAGGAGCAGGCCGATTCCATAGATGATGAGGCCAAGTCCCAATTCGCGGGGCGAGAATCCTGTGCCGTAAACAGCATTGACGATCACATGCGCCACAAATCCCGCCAGAATAATCGCGAACCCGGAGAGGAGATAGGGCGCCCCGCCTTGGCCGAATCCGTAGTCGAACAAGAATGCGGCCGGCAGGGCCGCTGCCAACCAGCACGCCATAACCAGGGCGTGGCGGTCTAGCGTTTCATTTGGGCCGAGCGGGGTCATGAAAAGTTCTCGCTAAAGTGGGCCGCGTTCAGTCGTCCTTGTCCTTAGGAGCGTCCGGCCCCTGGAAGTTGCGGAACGACATCCCGCCCGCGCTCCCGAGATTCTCGATCGGCAGCCCGAGGTCCTTCATGAGCCCGTCTACGAACGCCACCTGGGTACGGTACTTCATGGCGGAGTTCACGACGCGGTCGGTCATGTTGCCGCCACCCGAACCGCCATTGCCCGCGCCAGCTGTTTCCGAGGGACTGTTGAGGCCTGGCAGTCCATCGACCTGCAGGATCTTGATGGATTCGATATTTTCCATCGGCTTGACCGTCTCGCGAATAATACTCGGCAGATTGCTGACGAGGTTCTCGTAGATGGCACTCCGCCTGCTGGCGTCCGAACGGGTGTTCTCCGACTCGTTGAGCATGCGCTGCCCGGCGGCGTCCTTGGCGTAGCGGATTTCGGCTGCGTTGGACTCTGCGATTTCCGCCTGTGCCCTTAGTTCCGTAGCTTCCTTCTCGGCTCTTGCCGAAGAGACCACGCGCTGGGCGTCGCGCTCGATCCTGGACGAAGACTGGATAAGCTCGATCCGCTTGATGCGTTCGGCCACCTCTTCTTCGCGTGCGCTGTTGACCTGTTCTTCCTGTTCAACCTGCTTTTTCAGGGCTTCCGCAGCTTCCGTCTTCGCGTAGGCTTCCTCGATCGACTTGTTGATCACCGCGATGAGCCGTTCCTTGTCGACGATTTCAACCTCCTTCTGCTGTTCGATCTCATACTTATCGACAAACTTCCGCGCCGCGATGCGCAGTTCATCAATCTGCCGGTTGGCCTCGATCGACGCGTCCTGGATTTCTTGGAATGCCTTGGTCTCGGCAAGCTTGATTTTCTGGTTTTTCTCGATCTCGAGTTGCACGATTTCCTCGTCAACCCTCAAGCGTTCGACGTCGACATCGTAACGCTTCTGCAGGCGCGCCTTTTCCTGGTCTGCTTCGGCAAGCTCATTGCTGATGCGAACCTCTTTTGACTTCGCCACAGCCAGCAATTCAATGGTTTTGTCGGTTTCGATACGGTGTGTCTCGGTGACCCGTTGGCTCTGCAGTCTGGCCTGGTCGATCTCGGCCGATGACGTCGTCTCGATAATCGACAACTCCTGTCGCGACCGGATTTCCGATTCCTTCACATGCTGCTCGTTTTCGATCCTCTCGGCCTCGACTTCCCGGCGGTTCTGGATCCGTTGCATCTCGAGCTCGCGGCGCGACATGATCTCCGTCAATTCAGTCTCTTGCTGTTTCTTGATCTCCAGCGACCGCACCTCCGACTGGGTAGTGATCCGTTCGGAATCAATCAGTCGGTCCTTGGCGATCCGGATCCGCTCGCCTTCTTGCTCGCTGCGAATCCTGGCGTTCTGAATACTGATCGTGGAGCTGGACCGCTCTGCCTCGATTTCCGCCAGCTGCGAGGCTTTGCGGATTTCGATTGCCTGTGTCTGTTCGATGCGGGCGTACTCAAGGTCACGCTCGATCTCCAGAGCCCGCTGCTCCGTCTCGAAATCCTTGAGCTTGATACCGATCCGCGATTCGTTTTCGATGCGGTTGCGGAGCTGACGGCGCTCTTCAATCTGCTCGGTCAGCTGCGTCAGTCCTTCAGCATCGAACGCGTTGGACGGGTCAAATACGGAAATGGCGGTCTGGTTGAGGTTGGTCAGCGAGGCGTTTTCAAGCTCGAGACCGTTGGAGCCGAGAGTTGTCGCCGCCAGAGCGGCGACCTCGCTCATGTAACGACCGCGGTTGGTGTGGATCTCATCCATCGTCATTGTGGAAGCGATGGCCGACATCGCGTCGACGAACCGGCCCTGAACGATCTCCTTTAGCGCGGCCGGATTCTGGGTGCGCTCGCCGAGCGTCCTGGCGGCGGTCGAGACACCGACTTGCGTCGGCACGACCCGCACGAAGAACTCGGCGATGATATCGATGCGCATCTTGTTCCTGGTGATCAGGGATTGCTCGCCGAGCCTCCTGATTTCCACCGGGATCGCGTTCATGTTGACGCGGGTGATGTCGTGGACGATCGGGATGATCAGCGCACCACCGCCCATGACCACTCGCTCGCCCCCAAGGCCGGTCCGGACGAAGGACTGGTCTTTTGACGAATGTCTGTAAAGCCAGTGCAGCAGATAGACACCAATCGCGATGATGATCGTTATGAGAATAACGACTGCGATCACATCTGAGCCATTCATGGGAAGATCCTCCACTTAACCGCGAGCGCCGAGCACTTTGGCGCGAAGATTGACAGCCCTCAGAAACGCTCCTCGCCGGCGACGGCGAGTACGATCATTGAGACGGCGATGAGATTGACAAGGTCAGCAACGGTGTAGAGCACGATGATCGGCGCCACATGTCCCGTGCCGATGACGACATCCACGAAGTGCAGTATCGGGTAGATCGCCCAACCGATGGTCAGGATCAGCCTGATCCAGAAATAACCGAGCCGGATTGGCCGCGTCGACTTGCTGACGGCATCCGCCATCGCACCGAAATACATCTCGCCGAGAATGTAGAGCCAGAAGGCGATCGACAGCAGCACGCCGAGGGTCGGATTGAAAATCCGTGCGTCACCAAAGTATCGTGCGAGAACCATCAGGATTGCAGCTGCAAGTGTCCGCCAGAAGACACCTACAGGCACTTTTCCCGCAATGCTCGCAAAGAAGAACACCGATGCCACCTGCATCGGCTGAACCACAAACCACGCGACATAGCGCGAAGCCGCACTGAGCTGCTGGCCCGTCAGCCAAATGTTCGAAGCAGCGTAGTATTCAATGCCCGATGCGAGAAGGGCGACGCCTGACAGCGCCAGCGGAACCCGCCACCGCTCGGACGTCCACGTCAGGCCCAGCATCGCCAAGGCAGCGGTTGCAAACGTGGCAAGGGTAGCAACGCTGAGCGCGGTGCTCACAACGGCGCTGGACTGAAAGAGTGTTCCAAACATGGGCTTTCCCTAAACTTGGGCTCTGATGTCTGGGGCGCGGCCGTAGAGCGCGACCATCGGCAGGATCAGAAGACCGAAAATGAACTGTTGCCATTCGTATTTGAGCCCGATGCCGATCAGGAAGGCACTCAGGACTTGCAGGACGAGAACCCCGATCACTGTGTAGCCATAGCCGCCGTACCCGTCCATAAGCGAGGTTCCGCCGATCACCACCGCAGCCAGGGTTGTGAAAAGATACTGGTCGCCGACCCCTATGAATCCGCCGCCGCTCCATCCCAGCAGCAGGCATCCTGTCAGGGCGGCCGAGAAGCCGCTTATGGTGTAGGCCACGGTCCAGTATTTGAACTCAGAGACACCGATGAGCTTGGCGGAACGGCGATTGCCGCCAAGAGCATAAATATACCTGCCAAAGGCGGAATACCGCAGTCCGACAATGACGATGATCGCGATGACGATCCACAGGAGGATTGTCGGCGGAACGGCCAAACCGAAGGTACGACCGTTCATAGCAGCGAGGTTCTGGAGCCATTTGGGCACCGTCCCAAAAACATTGCCGCCAAATGACGACCCGATACTGGTCAGGATCTGGACCAGACCTGCAATCGCAAAGCCCATGCCGAGCGTCAGGATCAAAGCCTGGCCCTGCAGCCTGTATGACAGGACGCCGTTGAGAAAACCCAGAGTGGCGCCGATGAGCAGCACAAAGACGACTGCCAGCCACGATGGCACGCCGAGCCCGATCAGGAAGAGCAGCCCGATATTCGAGGACCCGATCACAAATGGGATCGACAGGTCCAAGCCGCCCAGCAGCGCAACCAGCGTTTGGCCAACGCAGGCGATTCCCAGGAAAGCGGCAAACAGCAGAATTGCCTTGATATTGGGTGCTGAGAGAAACCCGTTGATCGTGAAGGAGCTGATCACAATCAGCGCCAGCAGGACAATCAGCCCGATAAACGCGCTCCGGCCGTGAGCGAAACGGTTGCTGACCTTGAACGCGAAGACCAGGATCGCTTCCAGCAGCAGGAAGGCGATCAGGTTGCCAAGGCTTCTGAAAGACGGGACAGTAGCGGTAATCAGCAGGTACACGATCAGCATCACCGACATGGTGATGATCAGAACCCGGTTACCGGCCCAGACGCCGCCGGCAGCGGCGGGCGCGCTCCCGGTGTCCAGTGACGAAGGCCGTGGCTCAAATATGACCGCTATGTAGTTGATCAGCCAGAAAAGAACAGCGGCCAGCACGACCGTGTAGAGAATGACAACCTGGGCGCTGATCCCCTGCCAGAATCCCAAGCCAAAGCTGATCGCGGCAACTACGAACGTGACCGCCAGGTTAAGCCACACCAGAGCGCGCGATCGCGGAACAAATAAGCCGCCACCGCGGCTGCCGTCGCCAAACGTCTGGGTCATGCCGTGATCCCCACCAATTGTCCGGCCGCCGCAATGCCGGCCGCATGGCTTTGCTCGCCGACGACCAGAAACAGGAGCAGGATGAGTGCCGAGACGAACACATAGATGAACGCGCCGAGGCGCACTGATACGGCTTCAGACACGACCACACGGACCGTAAGGGTCAGCACGGCCAGTATCGCGGCGAAGCCAAAGACGGCCTTTTGAAGCGGGGAAAGGTCGGGTAACGCGACTCCGCTTCCCGACTGCGGGGGCAGCAGCAAATAGCGGGTCAACACGTCCGGATTGGTCTTCAAGGCATCACTGGCCACCGCCGCCACGCCATAGGTGTCGCGGGTGCTGACATACAGCATGATGCCGAGAACCACGCAGCCCAGGACGACAAATGCCGCAAAGGGCGAAATGAAATAAAGGTATCGCCCGATGACTGGGACGAGCAGGGTCAGCAGCAGCGAGAGAACGAGGATCAGCCCATAGAAAAGCTGTGTCACAAACGCTTGCGTCGAGCCGAAATTGAACGTGGCGAGCACATAGCCGATCAGGAAGAGGTTGAGCGCGCCGAGCAGCCCGCCCGCCACGCCACCGCGCCCGCCGGACAGGCTGACGCCCCCGAGCACGAGGGCGGTCACCGCCGTCAGCGTCATGGTGGTGCCCTGTGTCGGATCTCCGGACGAAATCAGCGCGGTATAGCAGATCGCGCCGAGGCCAACGAAGAGACCGGCGATGACATGAGCACCGATCCGAACCACGTTGATGCGCACGCCGCTGGTGTAGGCCGCGCGCTCATCGTAACCCATCAGACGCAGGTTTGTGTAGAACGAGGTCATGGTGAACAGCAACCATGCCGCGATAGCCAGCAACACGATCAGAAGGACCGGTGAAAAGATGGTGTTGCCGAGGCCCCAGGACGACATCCAGTCGGGCGCAGTGCCGCCAGGCCTCGGGAGGATGACGAGGTTGATGCCGGTCAGGGCCAGAAAGCCACTCAGCGCTACAATGATCGGCTGGACACGCACGAATATGATGATGAGCGCGAAAAAGAGCTGGTAGAGCACGCCGATCCCAAGGGCGACCAGGATGACACCAAAGGGACCCGTCACGATGCCAAGCCCGTTGAGCTTGACGATCGTAACATTGATGAAAGCGAGCAGCGGTCCGACTGCCAAGTCGACAGTGCCGCGTCCCGCCACAGCCAGGGCCACAAGGGAGAATGTCGCCAGTATCAAGGGCGCCGACACGATGATCGCGCTGCCGAATCCCGATAACGATACGAGGTTCGGCCCCCTGATGACCGCAGTGCTCAGGAGCAGCGCGATCAGCAGGATCGGGACCAGCAGGTAGGTGTTTTGGGAGGCCCTGGACTGAGACATTACCATTTGTCTTTCGTTGCTAACGCAACCTAGAACTCAATGACCTTCCGGCCCTCGTTGGGCCGCTCGTTGCGGGACGATGACCGGCTTTCGGAAATGCTCCGTCCCGACAGGGCATTGCTGCCTTGACCGCGTCTTTCCGGATCCGCATTGAGGATTTTCTTCAGCACGGGAGAGATGACCTCCTTGAATTTCGCCGGGTCTTCCGACGTCGGGAAGTGACCGCCGCCAAAGATGATGCACTCGGAATTCTTGACCTTTTCGGCGGTACGCTGGGTCATTTCCGGCGTACAGGCGAAATCGTACTCGCCAGTCAGGAAGTAGATCGGCACCTTCCCCGAGATTTTCTGGCACTGGTCGCGGAAATCCGAATCGACGCTGTAGAAATAGAGGTCGCCCTTGAAAATGCCCGGGCCGCCTTGCGCGTAGTACCACCAGGTCTCCCACCGGTAATCGTCGGGAGAGAGCGGCGCCATCAGACCGAACACCGAGGTCGCGACCACTTCGCCACCATGGATGTGGGGGTGATGCAGCGGATCGATCCACCATCCCGGCGAATAGTCGCAGGCTTCAAGAGCGATGAAGGCAGAAAACTCGCTTTCATAGCGCAGTGCCAATGCCAGGCAGATGTTGCCTCCCATTGACTGGCCCATCAGGACCGGTTTGCGCAGATCCAGCGCCCGGCAGAACGCCACGATGAACTCACAATAGAATTTGGTCGTGAGTTTGTATTCGTCTTCCATCAGATGGAAGTCTGCCGGCGGGATCGATTTGCCATGCCAAGGCATGTCGAAGGCAATGACACGGAAATTCTGGCTGATATCGGGATCGCAAAGCTGATGCCGGTACTGGCGCCCGTCAGTGCCGGCGGTATGCAGGCAGACCATCGGAATGCCTTCGCCGTGTTCCTCGTAGTACGTGCGATACGTTTTGCCTTCGCACTGGACATAAACGTAACGCCCCACAATCGGATCGTGTGTATTCATGACAACTCTCCTGCGCTGCCGTTAAACTTGTCGCATCAGCGAGAGCATACGCGTCAGCGCCCGCAGATTCTGCCAGAAGGGGAGCGAATTGCCCTCAATAATCAGCTGCTTGTGCAGCGGATGCGCCATCGCCCAGATGTCGTTGAACATCGGCGGTGGGATTTCCTGGGCAAACTTCGACCAGGCGCTGCTCGGAGCCTTGAGCCAAAACTCCACGCCCATGTCATTGGGGGTGAGACCCTGTGCAATCTTCTGAATCTTGCCCCCCCGAACATCCACCAGATACTCGGTGTCATCGAAACCCAGGACGAATTTGCTCGTAAAAAAACGGCCGACGACCGGTAAGATACGGTCATCGTTGACCTTTCTGGCCCATCGCTCGATCCACTCCAGATCAAAGCTGCTCCTGCTTCCATATCTACTCATATGATCCTCCTGATTGGGGAATTCCTGCCCGTTCCTAACCGGGTAATGACTTCTTTGCGGGCCCGTAAACTGCCACGAACGACGCGGCATCGATCGCAACCGGCATCACTGCAGCCGCAAATACCGCGAAATCGGCTTCGGCCGGCAACTCGACTTTGTCCACCTTCAGCGCATAGAGCGTGAAGAAGTACCGGTGCGCTCGATCCGGCGGCCAAGGTCCACCGTATCCCTTGCCAAATCCCGGGATCTTGAATGTCACGAAGTCGCTGTTGAACTCGACAGCGCCGTGCGGCATTCCCAGGCTCCCGCTCGCTCCTTCCGGCAGTTCCCTAAGTTCCGCCGGAATGTTTGCCACCAGCCAGTGTGCAAACGAGCGGGGAAAATTAAACGCCTCTGGCAGATCAGGATCGGTGATGGCCAACGCGAAGCTGCGCGTGCCTTCCGGAGGACCTGACCAAACCAACCTGGGCGAGAGGCGGTTGTCTTCGGCGAACCGGTCGGGGATAACGCGCCCCGGCGCAATATCCGGACAACTCAGCACGAAAGATGGTGTTGCCGCCATATGGTTCACCTCCTGGTTCAGCAGGGTCACAGACCTTGGCACCGGCCGGCCCTGTTCAAGTCTCGGACTATGGCTATCTGCGACCGGCATCGGGTTGTCCGGATCATTCTCGTTGGCGGCCTCCCCGGGCAATCGCGCCGTTGCGCGGCGACCGAACATGGCATTGAGGATGACATGTCCGTCGAACGGCGGCTCAAAATCAGCCGAAATCGCGCCATTGCGAAACACGTGAACCCGCGTGCACAGATTCAGGAATTCTTCGAGCTCGCTGGATAGGAACACCACCGCGTTGCCCCGGGCCGCGAATTCCTTGAGGTTGCGGTAAAGATCCAGCTTGGCCCCCACGTCGATGCCGCGGGCCGGATCGTTGAGCACCAAAACCACCGGCTTTTCGGCAAAGGCCCTGGCAATCAGCACCTTCTGCTGGTTGCCGCCTGACAGCGATGTGATCAGGTTCTGGGGGCTTCCCATTTTGACGGCCAGTTTGCTGGACTCCCACTCGAAAACCGGCGTCAGCTTGGTTCGGTTGACGAAGTTCAGCACACCGCCGGACCGGAATTCGCGATACACTGGGAGCAGCAGATTTTCGTATATGCTCAGATTGGCAAAGATGCCTTCTTTCTTGCGATCGCCGCTCACGTAGCTGATGTTGTTTCGTCGCGCCGATGCGAGATCAGTAACCTCGCTGGCCTTGCCGTCGTTAACCACCACCAGCCGGCCGGCAATCGGAGACTGGATGCCGGCGATGCACCTTACGAAGTCCGCCTGCCCTTGCCCGTCCAGGCCGGTGATCCCGATGACCTCGCCGGGGTACACCGTGAAATTGACAGCTGCAGCGTCTGACCAGACCCGAAGGTCAGTCGCGCGCAGAACCGGTCGGTCGCCAAGACGCGTCGGCAAAGGCTGATCACGGCTGGTCCCACTGCGCTCGGCGCCGGCAATGAGTTCGAGAATCCTGGACTCGGTGATCTCCTCTTTAGCCAGCTTGCCGACATCCACGCCGTCGCGCAGGACTGTCGCACGGTCTGCAATACGCACCAGCTCGGCGATACGGTGGGTGACGATCAGAATGCTCGCCCCCCCTTGCTTCAACTGCCGCATCTTGCGAAACAGCCTCTCCGTGGAATCGAAGTCGAGCGCCGCAGACGACTCATCGAGGATCAGGACCTTGGGATCGGTAAGGAGAGCCCTGGCGATCGTGACCCACTGTTTGACGCTCAGGGGCAGTTCGCCTACCAGGCCGGAGAGGTCGATTTCGAAGCCGAGGAGCTCGCGCATCAGCGCGGCTGCCTTGGCCTCCTTTTCCTCCCGGTTCATGGATGAACCCAGCAGGCTGTCTGCGCCCAGGTAAAGGTTGTCCAGCACCGAGCACTCATCTGCAACAAGCACCTCCTGAAAAACATTGGAGATGCCCAGCTGGCGCGCTTCGTGTGGAGACGTTGCCGACTTTCCAAGGATTGAGACCTGGCCGCTATCCGGAATCAGAACGCCCGAAATAACCTTCGCGAGCGTGCTTTTGCCCGAGCCATTACCACCAATGATCGCGTGAACCTCGCCCGCATAGGCCGTCAGGTTGCACCCGCCGAGCGCTACCGTCGGCCCGAAGGTCTTCCTGACCGATGAGAGTTCAACCGTGGGGTACGACATCATAGGTCCAGTTGGCCGACGTTGGTCGGCTAGACTTGCATGGAATGAAGGAAATGCCACCCCGTCGGCGTCGAAGGGGTGGCCAGACCGGTGGCAGTCACTGCGCCTTGAAGGTCTCGGGATCAGCCGGGCGCAGGAAAAACTGGTCCAGGTAATCCTTGCTTGCCCAGTTCTGTGCGCCGACGTTGTACCAGCCGTCAGAGTCTTCGCTGCAGTCGGCCGGGACGGCCTTTTCGAGCTGCTCGTAAGTGAGCGTCTGCGGCTTCGTTAGGATGGACTGGACCTTCGGCCCCTGTCCCTGAAGAGTGCGCATCATGATGTTCCACGCGAACTCAAAATCATCACCTGGGGGCCATGCCTGGACCGCCTG
Organism: Mesorhizobium loti; assembly: GCF_013170705.1. Lineage (NCBI taxonomy): Bacteria > Pseudomonadati > Pseudomonadota > Alphaproteobacteria > Hyphomicrobiales > Phyllobacteriaceae > Mesorhizobium > Mesorhizobium loti. The sequence goes on from NZ_CP033334.1 coordinate 6,242,201, forward strand.
GCTGACGAAATCCTTGTTGTTGCGCCAATAGCAAAGCGCACCGATTTCGCCGCCGATCGAGAACGGCACCATGTCGCGTCCACTCTGTTGCAGAGCGCGCAAGGCACCCAACTCAGACGCCGACTGGATGATGATGCCGTTCAGGTCGCCCGGATTGGTGGCCAGCCATTTCTGGATCTCGGACTGGGCAACCTGGTCGGTCCACATGCCGGCAACTTGACCCACCACTTTGATGTCGGGGTATTTCGCCAGTGCCTTCAGCACGCCAACGTTCTGGGAATCCGATGCCGAAGCGCCGGGAATGCCTTCGACAACAAGGACGTTACCCTTGCCATTGATCTGCTTGGCCATCCATTCGCCGAGCATGCTGCCACCGACCACGAAATTCGCGGAGGAGTTCACAGCATATGGAGATGTCAGATACCCGGTGGCCGAAAACACCGGTATGTCACGCTGGTGAGCGTATTCAACGGTCTGGTTCAGCGAAGTCGGATTGGAGCAACAGACGATGATTGCGTCGACGCCCTGGTCAACAAGCTGCCGCATCTGCTGGATCTGCGTGGAGTCGTTCAGGTTCGACTGGGTAATGATCACGTCCTTGACGAGGCCGAGCTTCTTCCATTTCGGAATGAGTTCCTCCTGCAGACGTTTCATCACGTCAGCGCGCCACGTATTGCCCGCATATGAGCTTGCATAGCCGATCGTCCACGGCGGACCCTTCTTTGGCTTCCAATCGCGATACGCACTCTCCGCGAGCGGCTGCATCGGATCCATCATGTCCTTGTTGTAAAGTTCGTCCTGGATGTTCTTGGGCAGCTCATCCACGCCACCGGCAAATGCCGGACTGAAGCTGGCGATCGTTGCGACAACGGCAAGCGATCGCAACATGGTTGCGAATGTCGTCAATTTTTCCTCCCTTAGTGCCGGGCGTTGAGCCGTGTGCACGCTGAGTTCAGTGGAACCCGCGAGGGACTATCGGGCAATCAGGACCTTGGAGGTAATACATTTTTCAAATGCGCTCTATACGCTTTCGCTATGGAGATCTCTCGGCTGAAGGGTCCAAGATAGAAGCTATGGAGTTTCCCAAAGATTGGCGTGCTTTGGGGCCGAAGCGGCCAGTCAGCTCTTGAGCGATAGAACAGATCCCGCAGGCTCAAGCCATATGCCAGATACCAGCGCATGAGCTTCGCACCCCTCTGGCGGGCTTGAAGACCCAGGCACAGGTGGCGCTTGCAACCCCTGATGGTCCCGGTCGTGAAGAGGCGCTTCGTCATATCGTCACGTCTGTCGACCGCACCAGCCGAATCGTCCGTCAAGTGCTGGCGCTCGCGGCGCTCGAAGCGGCGCCGCCGCCCTCCGCAGCCTAGACCGAAATGGCGTGGCGATCTCCGATGGGGGCCAGGCGTGGATGACGATGAGCTGCCGCGCATCATCGAGCGGTTCCATCGAGGGCGCAACAAAGCGCTTCCGGCACCGGGCTTTGTCTTACGATCGCAACAATGGCGGCGGCGCGACTGGGAGCGATCCTTAGTTTCCGGAATCGACCCGACCGGCAGGGCTGGTCGTCGAGTTACAATGGCGCGCGACTTCCCGCTGAAGCCGCGTCACGCGTCCTGGATCAGAACCTATCCTTCCGGAAAGGTGCCAGATCGATCGCCGTCGGCAAACCGGCGGCAAGCTGCGACACGATCTTGCCGGTGACAGCGCCTCCGATCAGGCCCTGATGGCCATGGCCGAAGGCGTAGATGACGTTCCTCGCCCGCGACGCCCGGTCGATGACCGGAATGCTGTCGGGGGTTCCCGGCCGATGACCCATCCAGCGCGTGACCTCGCCGACCTCCAATTTCCGGAACATGGGTCTCGCCTGCTTCAGGAGAACATCCGCCCGGTGCATGTTCGCGGGCGCCCTCAAACCGGCGAACTCGACATTGCCGGCGATCCGCAGGCCATCTTCCATCGGCGAGGCGACGAACTTGCGGTCGGCCGAGATGGTCTGGATGCGCAAGCCGGTATCGGCGCCCTTGACCATGATGTGGTAGCCGCGCTCGCTTTCAAGCGGGATCCGGTCGCCAAGCTGGCGGGCAAGTTCGCCCGACCGGGCGCCGGCGCAAATCACCACGGTCTCAACCGGCATGCGATCGCCACCTTCAAGTCGCACCGCCGAAGGACCGCTGGCCCCCATGTCGAAGCCGATGACTTTCGCCCTGAAGAACCGTGCACCCTGTCGTGCCGCGTGTTCGGCGAGCCTGGCGACAAGCCGGCCAGGATTGGGGCACTGGCCCTGCTCGGGCAAATAGACCGCGCTCTTGAAGATCGGCGCCAGGGCCGGTTCGAGCTGACGGATTTCATCGGCATCGAGGATGTCCACCTTGACGCCGTGCTCGCGCCGCAGCCCGAGGCCATAGGCACCCTTCGACGGGCCATCGGCCGTTTCGTGGACGAAAAGCTGACCGCGCTTCTGCAGAAGATCCTCGCAGCCGGCTGCCTTGATCAGCGGCTCGTAGCACTCAAATGTGTAGCGGTGCAGCGAGCGCATCGCCGCTGATATCTCCTCGACGCGCGGTCTGCGGCTGGCGGCTAGGAAGCGCAACAGCCAGGGCAGCGCGTGCGGCAGATAGGCGAGCCGCACGATCAGCGGACCTTCCGGATCCATCAGCCATTTCGGCACGTTGCGAAGCACACCCGGCATCGCGTTCGGGATGCAGGATCCCGGGCAGATGCCGCCGGCATTGCCGAAGGAACATTGCTCCTCCGATCCGGGCAAGGCCGGATCGACCACCTCGACGGCAAAACCCTGCTCGAGCAAATAGTTCGCGGTGCAGACGCCGATGATGCCGGCGCCGATGACCGTCACCTTGCCGCGCGGCGTGCTTGTCGATGTCATGGCGATCGATCCGGATGTGCCGATCAGGGCGCGATCGCGCTCGGCGTGCCGGCGCGGAAGGCCGGCAGCGACCGCGCCACCATCTGCTGCAGCATGCGGAAGTCGGAGAGGTAGGCCATGAAGCGGTAGCCCATCTTGCGCATGTCGACACCATAGGCCACCGAGCCGCAATGGATGCCCGGAATGACGCCGGCTTCCTTGCACTTGGCGGCGATGTATTCGATCGCCTCGTAAACCGAGGGATAGCGCGGATCGAAGCCGGGCGCCTCGCCCATGGTGACGGCAAGGTCCGAGGGACCGACGAAGATGGCGTCGAGGTTCGGCGTCTTCAGAATGTCTTCCAGGTTCTTCACGGCCTGGTCGCTCTCGATCATCGCCATGGTGATGATGGTGTCGTTGGCGTGCTGAAAATAGTCCGCCCCGGCATAGAGCGAGGCGCGCAGCGGGCCGACGCTGCGGCCGCCCTTGGGAAAATAGCGGCAGGCCTTCACGAAGGCATCAGCTTCCTCGGCGGTGTTGACCATCGGGCAGATCACGCCATAGGCGCCGGCATCGAGCACCTTGCCGATGATCGCAGGATCGTTCCACGGCACGCGCACCATCGGCGTCGTATCGGTCGTCGAGATCGCCTGCAGCATCGGCACGGCGTCGACATAGTCGGTCGCGCCATGCTGGAGGTCGACGGTCAGCGCATCCCAGCCTTGCTGGGCCATCAGTTCGGCCGAGATCGACGACGGAATGCCGAGCCAGCCCGTCACCACTTCGCCGCCGGCGGCCCAGATGTCCTTCACCTTGTTCTTGCGCATAGCCTTGAGGTCCTTTGCTATTGTCGGGAATTCAAAATCAGGTCCGCCGCTTTTTCAGCGATGGCGATGGTGGTGATGTTGGTGTTGGCGGCGATGATCGTCGGCATGATCGAGGCATCGACGACGCGCAGGCCCTGCACGCCGCGCACGCGGCATTCGGCATCCAGCACCGCCAACGGATCGCCGTCGGCGCCCATCTTGCAGGTGCCGGAGACATGCCAGCCCGACCAGACGGATTGCTTGACCCAATCGGCGATCAGCTCTTCATTGCCGAGCATCGCCTGGATGCGGTCGGTGGTGCCGAACTTGCGCTTGAGCAAGGTTTCGCGGAAGAACGGCGCGTAGTCGAAGAGGTAGGCCGCGGTTGCGGTCTTGATCCAGTTCGACGGCTTGCGGACGCTGAGTGCACGCGCCTCGTCGCTGTAGCCGGCCAGGAACCAGGTGTTGACGTGCTGCTGGACGTCTGGCGACTGCATGATCTTGCAGATGCGCTTGAAGCCATCGACAAGGCGCATCAGGTCGCGGCCGTCGGAGGCCATGTTCAGATCGACGATCGGCTCATCGGTCTGCACCGCGGACTTCAACGTCACGGTGCCGCGCGAATAGGATTTGTTGACGCAGACATTGAGCGCGCCCATCGCCTTGCCGAGCGGATGCCAGCCGGCACGGTTGACGGGCATCAGCAGCATGTCGCCGGGATGGCAGTTGGCATGGTTCGAAGAGTATCTGACGCCCAGAAATATGTGGCGCCGCTGACCGGGCTTGAGCCGCGCGGATTTCTTGAAATGCGCGCCGACGGCCAGATGCGGATGATCGGTCAGGTTCTCGCCGACACCGGGGCGGTTGGCGACCACGTCGATGCCCAGCCGCTTCAGCTGCGCCGCCGGACCGATGCCAGCGCGCATCAGGATGGCCGGCGAATGCAGGGCGCCAGCTGAAACGATCGTCTCGTTGGCGCGATGAATCTTCGTGCGGCCAGCGATCGTGACCTCGACGCCGGTGATGCGCGTCCCCTCGGTCACCAGTCTCTCGACGAAGGCATTGGCGAAGATGTGCAGGTTCTTGCGGGCACGCGCCTCGGCGTCCAGATAGCCGATCGCGGTCGAGACGCGGCGGTCGTTCTCGTTCGACAAAGGCAGCGGGAACGAGCCGTCCTCGAAACTGCCATTGTAGTCCGGCCGGTAGGGATAGTCGCTTTCCGTCACCTTGAGGACGGATCGGGTAAAGCCGGCCCAGTCCTGCGGAAAGACGCGGCGGATCGGAATCCGCCCGGTCTTGTTGTGAAGCTCGCCATCGAAATCGAGATCGCGTTCCAGCTTCTTGAGATAGGGCAGCATGCCGTCCCATCCCCAGCCGGGCAAGCCGAGACCTTCCCATTCGTCATAGTCGTGCGGCATGCCGCGCACCGCGAACTGGCCGTTGATGCTGGAGCCGCCGCCCATCACCTTGGCCTGTTCGAGCTTGGCCATCTTGACCACCTGCGCATTCTGCTTGGGCGAGCGGTTGAAGACGCGTAGCTCCGTCCAATGGTATTTCGGGTCGAAATAGGACAGGCCGGGATAGCTGTCGGCAATGACCTCCGGAACGTCGTCCGGCGGCGTGTCGGGCCCGGCTTCGAAAAGCGCGACCTGCTTCGTGCCGTTCTCCGAGAGACGGCTGGCGAGCACGGCACCCGCCGAGCCGCCGCCGACAATGATGTAATCGAATTGCATGTGCTTGCGCTCGCTCAGGCGTAGTTGGCCCAGATGGCCTTCTGGCGCAGGAACGCCTCGACGCCGGCACGACCCATGTCCTTGCCGAAGCCGGACCCCTTGTAGCCGCCGGCCGGGTAGGTGAACTCCGGGCCGCGCCCGTGCTGGTTGATCCAGACCATGCCGGCCTCGATCGAATCGGCCGCCTTGAGCGCTTTCTTCATGTCCGTGGTGTGGACGCTGGCGGCGAGCCCGTAGACCGGATGCGCCGCCAGGGCGAGGCCTTCGTCGAGATCGGCAAAGGTGCGCACCGTCAGCACCGGACCAAAGAACTCCTCCTTGAAACCGATATTGTCGTCGGCGACATTTTCGAGGATCGTCGGCGAGAAAAAACTGCCTTCGTTGCGTCCTTCCAGCACCGTGCCGCCAGTGATGACCGAGGCGCCTTCGCTGATGCTGGCGCGCACCATCGTATCGATGCGCTCAAGCTGCTTGCGGCTGATGATCGGCGCGAAGGTGGTCGTCTCGTCCCAGGTCGGTCCCGCCTTGATCGCCTTGGTCCGGGCAATGACGCGTTCTAGAAGTTGATCCGCGATCTTGTCCTCGACGATCAGCCGCGAACCGGCCGTGCAGACCTGGCCGGCATTGTCCATGAACGCCGCAGCGACGCGGCCGGCCACCACATCGATGTCGCCGGCATCGGCCAGCACCAGTTGCGGGCTTTTGCCGCCGAGTTCGAGCGTGACGGGCTTGATGCCGGACTGGGCAGCGAGCGTCATGATCGCCGCACCGGTCTGCGTCGAGCCGGTGAAGGAGATTTTCAGGATGTCGGGATGGCGCACGATCGCCGCACCGGTCGTATGACCATAGCCGTTGACGACATTGAACAGACCGGCGGGAATGCCGGCCCTGGCGGCAAGCTCCGCCAATGCCAGAAGGCTGTGTGGCGTCAGCTCCGACGTCTTCATCACCACCGCATTGCCGGCGGCCAGCGCCGGGGCGAATTTCCAGGCGGCGGTGATCATCGGAAAATTCCATGGAACGATCGCGCCGACAATGCCGTAGGGTTCATGCTTGACGATGCTCAGCGCATTCGCCTCGGTCGCGGTGACCGTGCCTTCGATCTTGTCGCAGAACTCGGCGTAGTAGCGCACGACGCCGGCGGTACGTACCGCGTCGCGGACGATCGTCATCGAGATCAGCCGGCTCGACCCCATCGCTTCCAGCTGTCCGAGATAGGTCGCGTTCTCTTCGATCAGCGCCGCGAAGCGCATGAGCACGGCGGCGCGATCGCGTGGCGCGATCTTCGCCCAACGGCTTTGCGCCAGCCCCTTCTTCGCGGCATCGACGGCTTGCTGCACCGCGGCCTCCCCGCCATCGGTGATCAACCCCATGGGCTGGAGATCGGAAGGGCGCAGAACCTCGATCTCCGCGCCAGGCAGCTCAATGGACTGCCCGCCGATATGATGTCCCCTGGGAATGGCGATGGTGGCCGGATCGAAACTCAGTGTCATTGATGTCTTCCTTTTGCGGCCAGCTCGAAAGGGGGGCGCATTCGACGATGTCCGCTTGGCTGTTTTCGCGTGAAGCGGCGTGCCTTCAGCACGCCTTCTCGGCTTCACGCGCCTCGAGGAACGGGCGAAGCAGATCCGCCGATTCATGGAAGCGTCCGACAAATGTCTTCAGACGCGGATGTTCGGGATGCAGCAGCACCTTGGCTGGTGGCCCCTGCTCCGCCACCAACCCCTGATCGAGGAATACGACCCGGTCGGCGACCTCGAAGGCGAAGCCTAGCTCGTGGGTGACGATCACCATGGTCATGCCGCTCCTGGCCAGCTCGACCATCGCCTTCATGACTTCGCCGACCAGTTCGGGATCGAGCGCCGAGGTCGGCTCGTCGAACAGCATCACCTTCGGCTGCATGGCCATGGCTCTCGCGATCGCGACGCGCTGCTGCTGGCCGCCGGAAAGCTGGCGCGGATATTTCTCGACGTGCTGCCCCAGCCCCATGAGATCGAGCAGTCGCAGCGCCTTCTGGCGTGCCTGCTCCTTCGGCTCCCTCTTGACGATGACCGGGCCTTCCATGACGTTCTCGAGCGCCGTCATGTGCGGGAAGAGATTGAACTGCTGGAAGACCATGCCGGTCTTGGAGCGGATGCGGTTGACCTCCTGGGCCGGTATCTGGGCGCCCTTGCCATCGGCCCTCCTGTCGAACAGCGTTTCGTCATCGATGACGATGCTGCCGCTGGTCGGCATGTTGAGCAGATTGATGCAACGCAGCAACGACGTCTTGCCCGACCCGCTGGCGCCGATCAGCACCACCACCTCGCCTTCGACGACCGAGAGATCGATGCCGTTCAGCACACGCTTGTCGCCGAATTTGAGGCAGATCCCGTCCAGCCGCAGGACAGGCTTGTCGCTCTTGTCCGTCACGGCGCTTGGTTCAATGGCGCTCATTTCAGGCTCCCTCTTCTTTCGAGTTTCCTGGACAAGAGGGTCAGCGGGATCAGGATGATCAGGAAGATGACGCCGACGGCGGTGTAAACCTCCATCGGCCGATAGGTGAAGCTCGAGATGTAGCTCGCCTGATAGAGAAGGTCCGGAACCGTGATCATCGACAGCAGCGTGGTGTTCTTCATCTGGATGATCGACTGGCCCGCCAGGGGCGGGATCATCTTGCGGAATGCCTGCGGCAGGATGATCCGGCGCATGCGCTGGCCATAGGACATGCCGATCGCGGTCGCCGCATCCGTCTGGCCGGGATCGACCGACTGGACGCCGGCGCGCAGGATTTCGGCGTAGAAGGAGCCGACGTAGCAGCTCAGCCCGATGAAGCCGGCCCAGAATTTCGTGACATTGATGCCGGCGAAGATCGGGAAGGCGTAATAGACCCAGAGCAGCGTGACGAGCAGCGGAATGTTGCGGAAGAACTCGACATAGATCTGGCCGAGGATGACCAGCGGCTTGAACGTGCTGAGCTGGATAAGCCCGATGAACAGGCCGATCAGCATGCCGGCACCGATGGTGATGACGGTGAAGTAGAGCGTCATCAGCAGGCCCTGCCAGAGCAGCCCGATATTGTTGGTTATCACTGTATAGTCGAACATGGCGTCCTCACTGGTTCGATGCACGTCCAGTGGTGGCCTGACCGCCGCACCAGGCGGCGGTCAGGCTGTTGCGATCAGAAGGAGAACCCTGCCGGAAGGATCGACAGGTCGATGCCGCGGGCTTCCCACGAGCGGGCAAGCTTGCCCTGTGCAAGGCCGAGCGAACGCTCCTGCAGGATCCAGTTGGTCAGGAAGTTGATGTAGCCGGCATTGCCCGGCTTGCGGGCGACGGCCAGCGTTGCCGGATTGCGCAGGATCGGCTCGGGCAGCGAGACATTGCCGATCTTCTGGTTGGTGATCTGCAGCGCATCGAAGATGGAAAGCACGACGCCATCGGCGCGGCCGGCCTGCAGTTCCATCAACGCCAGGCCACGATCTTCCACTGGTGTAATCTTGGCCTTCGGCAGCAGCGCTTCGGCGACGACCTGCATGGTGCTGCCCTTCTGGACGACGACGGTCTTGTCGGGCGAATTGAGCTCGGCCCAGGTCTTGACCGGCTTGCCGGGAGGCGTCAGCACGGCCCAGGCGTCGGTGAACAGCGGCTCCCATAGATAGTCGACGACAAGACCGCGCTTCGGGTTCGGATTGACGCCGATGGCGATGTCGATCTTGTTGGACTGGAAGTCGGCGGCCAGATTGCCCCAGGTGGTCTCGACAGGCTCGAGCTTGACGCCGAGCTGGGTCGCGATCTCGCCCAGGAATTCGTAGTAGAAGCCGCTCCATTGGCCGGTGGCCGGATCCTTGATATAGCCCGGCTCTTCGCCGGTCATCACAGGAACCTTGAGCACGCCGCTGGCACGGATCTGGTCGATGACGGCGGACGGATTGTCGTCGGCGGAAGCAGCGATCGGCGCGGTGAGCAGGCCAAGACCGATGGTCAAAGCGGCCATGAACGTACGCATTACCGTGAATTTCATGTCATTCCCCTTTCTGAGTTATTTGTGGTTAGCGGGCTAGAAATCCCTTCGAGAGGGGGTCGCCCTTCTCGAAGTAGATTGTCTGGGTCGAGGTAATGAAGGCCGAGCCCTCGATCTCGATGATCATCGCTTCGCGGCCTTGCTCCTCGACGCGCCTTTGCAGGCGCGCTTCGAACGGAATGCCGAAGATATTCCTGGCGCGATAAGTCTGGTCGGGGCTGATCAGCCCCTTCCCGAGCAGATAGGTCAGGCGCGCCGAGGTGCCGGTGCCGCAAGGCGAGCGGTCGAACTTGTTGGATTCCAGGACAAGAAAATGCGTCGCCGAATGCGCGCTGTCGGCATCGTGAAAAAGCACGCTCGGCGCGGCAGCACCCGCCAGCAGAGGCAGGTCCTTCATCGCCGCCTTGATCGCGTCCTTGATCCTGGCGCCGGCCTGCATCAAGACCGATGCATTGTCCGGGGTCAGCTTGAAGCCGAGCGACGCGGCGTCCACCAGCGCATACCACATGCCGGCATAGACAATCGCGGCATCAACCTTGCCAATGCCTTCGACGGAAACACTCAAGCGCTCCAGCCCGACATAGCTCGGGACGTTGGCTATGCGCACCCGGTCCAGCGAACCGTCTTTGTTCCAGATCAGATGAACGGTCACGATGCCCGCAGGCGTTTCCAGCGTGAAGCTGTCGCCCGTTTCGACAGAGATCTGGCCTGTGAAGGCCAGCGTCCTGGCAAGGCCGATCGTGCCGTGACCGCACATATCGAGATAGACATAGGACGAGATGAAGAACGCGCCATAATCGGCGACATCGGAGGCGACCGGCACCAGACCGACCATGGCGGCATGGCCGCGCGGTTCATGCAGCAGCGCCGGGCGAAGATGGTCGAAGCGCCGGCGGAAATGGTCCCGCTTCTCCCGCACGCTCGAACCGGAGAGTTTCGGAACGCCGCCGAGGATGACGCGCGTGGGGTGGCCGGCGGTATGGGAATCGATGACGCTGAACGCTGACGAGAAGCTGGACACGGACTAGCCCTCTCCGAACGCGTCGCGAATGCCGGCCCGCATGCTTTGCCAGATTTCCCGGATGAGGTTTTCGGTCATGGCCTTGGCGCTTTCGCCATCACCTGCGGTGATCGCATCATAGATGCGGGCCGTGTCGTCCAGCGACAGCTGGATGATCTTCGGATCCTGCTCGTAGGCGTGATAGCGGTAGCGCAAGGCCTGCTTTTCCAGACCCCCTAGCAGGCGTGTCAGCGTCTTGTTGCCGGCCAGCGTGTAGGTCAGGAGAGAGCCGCGGACGTCGACGATGAAGAACTGCCGTGCATCGTTCCTGGCCTGTGCCTGCTTCAGCTCCGACAAGAGGTTCTTGAATTCGGCCTTCTTTTCGATGTCGGCGGATTCGGCCGCCTGCTTGGCGACCAGCCCTTCGAGTTCGATGCGACAGGTATAGACCTCGTCGAAATCGCGCTGCGACATCGGTGAAACCCAGATGCCGCGCCTGGCCTCGCGCATTACCAGGCCGTCGCGCTCGAGCAGCCTGAGCGCCTCGCGCACCGGCGACCGGCTGACGCCGTAACGCGCGGCGACCATTTCCTCGGTCAACCGCTCCCGCGACTTGAGGCGGCCGAAGATGATCTCTTCCTCGAGCATCTCAGCGAGATTCTCCGGGATGGCGACCGACAATTTCTGGATGCGCGCTAAAATCATGTCGACACCATACTGTATACAATGTACAGGTCAAGTCATCGCGGAAATTTTCTTGTGACGTGCAATCCGCCGGCGGCTTTCCGCGCCCGCCGGGCTGAAAGGGCCAGGAACATGTATCCAGAGACGATCGAGCTGCTGATTGACGGCGTGTGGTGCCAAGGGTCGGACGGCAAGTCCGAACCATTGATCAATCCCGCCACCGAGGAGGTGCTGGCCACCGTGCCGCATGTCACGGAGGCCGACCTCGACCGTGCTCTCGCCGCATCGCTCAAAGGCTTCAAGCTGTGGAAGACGATGACCGCGATGCAGCGCTGGGCGATCATGGACAAGGCCGCCGACCTGATCGAGCAGCGCAAGGAGACCATCGCGCGTGTCCTGACGATGGAGAACGGCAAGGCGCTGGCGGAGGCCACCGGCGAGGTGCAGTTCGCGGCGGACGCGACCCGCTGGTATGCGGAAGAAGGCAAGCGCGCCTATGGCCGCATCGTCCCTGCCCGGCTGCCCGGCGTGCGGCAGATGGTGTTCAAGGAGCCGGTCGGGCCTGTCGTCGCCTTCGCCGCTTGGAACTTTCCGGCCAGCAATGTCATCCGCAAGATTTCAGGTGCGCTCGGCGCCGGCTGCTCGATCATCCTGAAGCCGGCGGAGGAAACGCCGGGGACCGCGGTCGCCATCGCCCGCTGCTTCCAGGACGCCGGACTGCCGGCGGGCGTGCTCAACATCGTGTTCGGCGAACCAGCCAAGGTCTCGTCCTATCTGATCGCCTCGCCGATCCCGAAGAAGGTCTCGCTGACCGGATCGACGGCCGTTGGGAAGCTGTTGCAGAAACAGGCGGCAGATACGCTGAAGCGCTGCACCATGGAGCTGGGGGGCCACGCCCCCGTCATCGTTTATGAGGACGCCGATCTCGACAAGACGCTCGATACGCTCGTCGCCTTCAAGTTCCGCAATGCCGGCCAGGTTTGCACCTCGCCAACCCGCTTTTACGTGCATGACGCTATCTATGACCGCTTCATCGAAGGCTTCGCCTCACGCGCCGAAAAGCTCAAGATCGGCGACGGCCTCGACGCAAACGTGCAGATGGGCCCGATGATCGCGCCGCGACGGCTCGACGCCATGGACGGCTTCGTCAGCGATGCGACAGCGAAGGGAGCGAGCGTCGTCACCGGCGGCAAGCGGATCGGCAAAAAGGGTTATTTCTACGCTCCGACCTTGCTGAAGAATGTTCCGGATGCCGCGCGCATCATGTCCGAAGAGCCGTTCGGGCCGATCGCGCCGACCACCACCTTCTCAACCTTCGACGGCATGATCGAACGGGCAAATTCGCTGCCTTATGGCCTGGCCTCCTTTGTCTTCACCCGCAATCTCAGCCTCGCGCAGAAGACCGAGATGGCACTGGAGGCCGGCATGGTCGGCGTCAACCACATGATGGTGTCGACGCCGGAAACGCCGTTCGGCGGCGTCAACGAATCCGGGTACGGCTCGGAGAGCGGCATCGAAGGCCTCGACGCCTATCTGCGGACGAAGTTCGTGACGGAGATGTAGAGCGCGCACATCGATGCGCTGCGGAGATGATTGGGGAGCGTGGGGATCAAGGCGAGGCATGGCTTCCGTTTTGCGAGCGCGATGCCGAGCCACCACACGATTTTCAATCGACCGCGAGCGCAATGATCATCTCGAGTTCCACCGTGATCTGGTTGGGCAGTGAACCTGCTCCAATGGTCGACCGGGCATGCATGCCTTGTTCTCCAAACACGGAAACGAGCAGGTCCGAACAACCGTTCATGACAGCGGGATGGTCGGTGAAATCTGGGGGACGCGTTGATAAGTCCGAGGACCTTGACGATGTCCGCGACCCGGTCGATCGAGCCGGCCGCCGCGTCTGCGACGGCCAGCAGATGACGGCACCAACACTCATTCAGGATAAGTTGTCGGTTTCCAGATGTGGGTGGACATGATGTCCCGCAGTTCCGTGCGCACCGCGCGGAAGAGCGGCCGAAAATTCGAGGACATCGGTCGCTGCGACGAGGTCGCGAGGATCAGCTGTCGGGTGATCGGTGGGTCGAATGGCCAGACCTCGATGCGGCCAGCCTCGACAAGGAGATGGACGGAAGCATAGGGCAGAACCGTATAGCCTGTGCCCTCCTCGACCAGAAGCAAGGTTGACGGCATTGCCTCCAGCTCCATCTCGACACGCGGATAGATGCCATGCTCCGCCAAGGTGTTGTCGATAAGCCGCCGCAGCCCGTGCGGGCGGCTGGGCAGGATCATCGGCAACTCGGCGAAGATGTCGAGGCCGACCGGCGCGCGCGGCAGCACGCGCTCTGACAAGACCGGTCCGATCAGAAAAAGCTCGTCATCGGCCAGCGGTTCAGTCAGCACGGACGGATGGTTCGGCGAATTGTAGAGCACGGCGGCGTCGATGCGGCCGGCAATCAGCCATTCCAGGATATGGCCGCTGAAGCCCTCGATCACCTGCAGCGCGACATTGGGAAACTCGTTCTTGATCTTCTTGACCAGCGGCACCGTCAACACGGTGCCGACCGAAGGCGGCACGGCCAGCACCAACCTTCCCTTCGGCGAGGATTTGAGGTTCGAGACTGCATTCTGCGCCAGCCGCATCCGCTCGACGATCTCGTCGGCATGAGCCTTCAGGAGCACGCCCGCCTCGGTCAGGACGACACCGCGTCCGTTGCGATAGAACAGCTCGACGCCGAGCTCCTCCTCAAGCCCGCGAATATGGCGCGTGACCATCGGCTGGGTGACGCTGAGGTCGAGTGCGGCCTTCGAGAAGCTGCCAGCCGCACCGACGGCGATGAATACCTGTAGCTGCTTCGTGTCCAACTCTCACCCCAACCATCCGCCGCCGCAGCGCTTCCAAGCCCCCCAGTGGTGTCCGTGTCACGTACCGAACGCGTACTTCTGGCCTCGGACATTCAGAAACACGGCATAGACCGATGTTGTCGCCGTGATGAACAGCCGATTGTTGCGCGGCCCGCCAAAGGCCAGGTTCGCAACCATTTCCGGCACCTGGATTTTCCCGATGAGTTCACCTTCGGGCGTGTGGCATTGTACGCCATCCCATGCGCTGATCCAGAGATTGCCCATAACATCAACGCGAAAACCATCCGGAATGCCAGGCGATATGTCGGCGAAGATGCGGGAATTCGCCAATCTGTCGCCGTCGACGTCAAACTGCCTGACGTGATGCGGAGCGCCGCGGTCGGTTAGAAAACCGGAGTCCGAAATGTAAAGGTGCTTCTCGTCGGGCGAGAAGGCGAGCCCGTTCGGCATGGAGAAATCATCGGCAACGACGGTGATCTTTCCCGATAGCGGATCGATCCTGTAGACGCGGCAGCCCGGCTGCTCCTGCAGGCCCTTGCGCCCTACATAATCGGAGATGATCCCGTAGTTCGGATCGGTGAACCAGATGCTGCCGTCGGACTTCACGACCACATCGTTCGGCGAGTTCAGCGGCTTGCCATCGTAAGCGGAGGCCAGCACCGTGATCGAGCCGTCCCATTCGGTACGCACGACACGGCGTTCCCCCTGCATGCAGGTGACCAGCCTTCCGTTGCGATCGCGCGTGTTGCCGTTCGGGTTGGAGACATGGCTTCGGAACAGCGAAACCGCCCCCGTCTCCTCGTCCCATCGCAGCATGCGGTCGTTGGGAATATCGCTCCAGATCAACGAGCGGAGGTCGGCGAAATAGACAGGTCCCTCCGCCCAGCGATTTCCCGTGTGGATGGTTTCGAGGAATGCGACCGGATCGATCAAATCCCCGAATCGCGCATCGATCGTCTCGTAGCAGGACATCGGCCGCCCCCTCGCCTATGGCAGCCGGATCGCGACGGTCTTGGTCTCGGTGTAGAGCTGGAGCGCCTGTTCGCCAAGTTCTCGCCCCCAGCCCGATTGCTTGAACCCGCCGAACGGCATGGTGACGTCGTTGAAGTTATGGCAGTTCACCCAGACCGTGCCGGATTTGATCTTCGCGGCCAGCCGATGCGCGGCGCCTAGATTGTTGGTCCAGATCGATGCGGCAAGGCCATACTCGGTGTCGTTGGCATCCTTGGCGAGTTTGTCCAGGTCGTCGTCGTCGAAGGGCATCGCGCAGGCCACCGGCCCGAATATCTCTTCGCGGATCACCGACATGTCAGGCCGCGTGCGGGAAATGACCGTCGGCTTGACGAAATAGCCGACGTGGCCCGCACGCGCGCCGCCAGTGACGATCTCGGCGCCATCGCTCCTGCCTTCCGAGATCAGCCGGGTGATGCGTTCCATCTGCTGCTGAGAGACGACGGGGCCAAGCTCCGTCGCAGGATCAAGCCCGGCGCCGAGCTTCAGCTTTTCGGCCCGCTCGGCGATGCCGGACATGACCTTGTCGTAGATCTTCTTGTGAACGAAGAAGCGCGTTCCCGCGCCGCAGCTCTGCCCGGCATTGAAGAATGCCGCGCTCGAGGCGCCGGCCACCGCCATGTCGATATCGGCATCGCCAAGCACGATGGTCGGTGCCTTGCCGCCAAGTTCCAGGCTGACCTTCTTGAGATTGCCGGTCGCGGCGCGGGCAATCAGCCTGCCGACCTCGGTCGAACCGGTGAATGCCACCTTGTCGATGTCGGGATGGGCAGACATCGCCGCACCGACGGTTTCGCCAAAACCGGTCAGGATGTTGACCACGCCTTCCGGAAAGCCGGCGTCCTGGACCAGCTTGCCGAAATAGAGCGCGCCGAGCGGCGTCTGCTCGGCCGGCTTGAGCACGATCGTACAGCCGGCCGCCAAGGCCGGCGCCACCTTCCAGGCCAGCATGCTGAGCGGGAAGTTCCACGGGATGATCTGACCGACGACGCCGACCGGCTCGCGGCGGGTATAGGCGTGCCAGTCGCCGGGCGCATTGATCGTCATCGTCTCGCCATTGATCTTCGTGGCCCACCCCGCATAGTAGCGGAACGTCTCGGCCGTGAACGGCACCTCGCCATTGCGGGAATCACCGATCGGCTTGCCGCTCTCATAGGAATTGAGCGTCGCCAGCATATCGACATTGGCATCGATCAGATCGGCGAGTTTCCAGATCAGCCTGGCGCGCTCGGCCGGCACCATTTTGGACCAGGGGCCGTCGATCGCCTTGCGCGCGGCCTGGACCGCCAGATCGACATCGGCGCTGTCGCCGGCCGGCACGGCCGCAATGATCCGGCCGTTCGAAGGATCGACCACATCCAACGTCTTTCCCGAGGCCGCCGGGAGCCACGCGTTGCCGACAAGCATCGCATGGCTGCCGCCGACGAACGCCGCCACCTTGGGATCGAGTGGCGGCACGGCATCGAAACGTATGGTCATGGCTTCCTCCCGAAGCATCTGGTCGATCAGCGCTGGACGAACGGCGCGGGAATGGAATTCCCTGCATCGATCCAGATGCTTTTTTCCTGAAGATATTCGTAGATGGCGGTCTGGCCGTTCTCGCGGCCGATACCCGACTGCTTGTAGCCGCCGAAAGGGGAGAGATAGCTGGTGGCGCGGTACATGTTGACCCAGACGCTGCCGGCCTCGAGCCGCTCGGGCAGGCGGATCGCCCGACCGAGGTCCTGCGTCCACATCCCGGCCGCAAGCCCGTAGATGGTGTCGTTGGCGATAGCCACCGCCTCGTCCTCGTCGTCGAAGGGAATGACTGACAGCACCGGTCCGAAGACCTCTTCCTGGGCGATGCGCATGGACTGCTTCACGTTGCCGAAGATCGTCGGCTCGACGAACCAGCCGTCGGCAATCGACGTGTCCTCGGGTATCTTGCCGCCGAGCAATTGTGCTGCGCCCTCGCCATTGGCGATGCCGATGTAATCGAGCACTTTCGCGCGCTGCGGCAAGGTGGTGATCGGACCCACCTGGGTCTCGGGATCGAGCGGATCGCCGATCCTCGCGGTCTTTGCGAAGGCGACCAGCTTCTCCGTCACCTGGTCATAGACCGAGCGCTGCACGAGTGCGCGCGATCCGGCGATGCAGGTCTGCCCGGTCGCGGCGAAGATGCCCGAAACGAGGCCGGGAATGGCCGCGTCCATCTTTGCGTCGGCAAAGACGATGTTGGCGGATTTGCCGCCGAGTTCGAGCGTGACCTTCTTGAGCCCGCCGGCGGCGGCCTGATAGACGCGGCGGCCGGTTGCGTCGCCGCCGGTGAAGGCCACTTTGGCGACATCGGGATGCGTGACGAGGCGGTCGCCGATCTCGTGCCCGAAGCCGGTGACGATGTTGACGACGCCCTTGGGAAAGCCCGCCTTCTCGAAAAGCTGGCCGAAGAACAATGCCGACACCGAGGAGAATTCCGACGGCTTCCAGACGATCGTGTTGCCTGCGGCGAGCGCGGGAGCAAGCTTCCATGTCGCCAGCATCAGCGGCGAGTTCCATGGGGTGATCGCTGCCACCACCCCGAGCGGCTCGCGGCGCGTGTAGTTGAACACGCCCGGCTTGTCGATCGGGATGACGCGCCCCTCGATCTTGTCGGCGAGGCCGCCAAAGAAGCGGAACCATTGCGGGATGTATCTGCACTGCATCCGCATTTCATTGATCAGCTTGCCGTTGTCGCGGGTTTCGAGAACGGCCAGGTTCTCGGCCTCCTCCGCCACGAGGTCGGCAAAGCGCGTCATGATCTGTCCACGCACCGTTGGGGTCATTGTCCGCCACTCGCCACGGAACGCGGCCGCGGCTGCCTGAACGGCCGCATCGACATCGGCTATCCCGGCGCGCGGGACGAGCGCCCAGGCCTTGCCGGTGAAGGGATCGAAGGATTCGAAATAATCCCCCGACCGCGCGGCGGCCGGGCGGCCGCTGATCAGCATGGAGAGCTTTTCCGTGGCGAGCGGCGGACGGGTTGTCATGCTCCGACTTCCTGCAAAGCTTCGCGCGCCACCCGGAAAGAATCCACGCCTGCGGGCACGCCGGCATAGATCACGACCTGTAGAAGGACTTCGCGGATTTCGTCCTTGGTCACACCGTTGGTTAGCGCACCCTTGACATGCATCTTCAGCTCGTGCGGACGATTGAGCGCGGCAAGCATGGCGAGGTTCAGCATGCTGCGGGTCTTCTTGTCGAGCGTGTCGCGGCCCCAGACGGCGCCCCAGCAATATTCCGTCACGAGTTCCTGTAGCGGACGATTGAAATCGTCGGCGCTGGCGAAGGACTTCTCGACGAATTCGGCGCCCAGAACCGATTTGCGGATTTCAAAACCCTTGTCGAATACATCTTTGCCCATTGGATTGTCCTTTCCGTTGATTGGGAGATCAAAGGCCGGGAGTCGGCCGATATTTGCGGCCGCGCGCAATGACGTGGCCGAGCGAGCCGTTGGTCAGGTAAATCTGCGTCGCCTTTGAATCGTAGGGGACGTTCTCCTGGCCGGGATAGCCGATCAGTTCGCGCACGCGCGGGCTCATGTAGTAGGTGGCGATGGCAATCGTTGTGATCGCCGAGAAGGCTTCGCCATCCTCCTTGTTGAGGCTTTCCAGGCAAGCCTCGGCGCCGCTGGCCGGATCGACCGTGATGCCGCGCGCAAAGCCCGGCTTCAGGTCCGTGCGAAAATCCAGTGACTTCTCGACGTCGGCGTAGCCGCAGACGTCGCTGAACTTCGGCATCTTGCCATGCGCGGGGATCAGGAAATCGGCGAGCGCGAAGAAGATGTTCTCGTTCGACATGTCAGGCCACCTTCTGGTTGCGGCGTTCGGCGATCATGCGGCGCGTGTTGCGCAGCGCGACCGCCATGATGGTCGCCGTCGGGTTGGTGGCGCCCGAGGTCGGGAAGGTCGACGCGTCCATGACGTAGAGGTTGGGCACGTCGTGGCAGGCGCCCCATTGGTCGACGACCGAGCGCTTCGGATCGTCACCCATCACGGTGGTTCCGATCAGATGCCAGCCCGATTCACGCACCGGTGTCGAAACCAGAGTCTCGATGGCGCCGGCGGCGCGCACCGATTCCAGGCAGCGATCGATATTGAACTTCAACAGCCGGTTGGAGTTCTCGTTGACCTTGTAGACGATCTGCGGCGCGGGCAGCCCGTCGGAGTCCGTCAGATCCTTGGACAGGATCACCTGGTTGTTCTCTTCGGGAAGATCCTCGCCGACAATGCCCCAGATCAGCGAGTGACCGAAGCGGCGCGCCACATTCTCGTGCAGGTTGGCGCCCCAGAAATCCTGGAACCGGCCGCTCTCGGCGACATAGACCTTGGATCCGGTTGCCCCGGATACGCCGACCGGTCCGCCCGAGGGCATGCAGTTCCATTTCGAACCGCGCACGAAGCCGCGGCTTTCGTCGGTCTCGTAGAACTCGAGCGAATAGACCTGCTGGCCAAAGGGGCCGCGCCAGGAATCGAGCGGATCCGTGTAAGAGGCAAGCACGCTGGCGAAGGGATGCATCATCAACCTTTTGCCGACCATGCCCGATGAGTTGGCAAGGCCGTCCGGATTCCTGGACCCTCCCGACATCAGCAGCAGCCGGGGCGTGCCGACGCCATTGGCGCACAAGATGACCACCTTGGCGCGCTGGCGCCGCTCCCGGCCGTTCGCGTCTATATAGACGACGCCGGTCGCCAGCCCTTGCTCGTTGGTCTCGACTTCCTTGACCCGAGCACGGGTGACCAGCCGCGCGCCGGCTTTCAATGCCAACGGCCAATGCGACCGGTCGGTCGTGGATTTCGCGCCCTCCGGACACCCGGTAAGACAGGTCCCGCGGCGCACGCACGGATTGAGTTCGCCGAACGTCTCCGACGGTATGGCATTGCTGCCGGGCCACCAGTGCCAGCCCATCTTTTCCATGCCCAGCGCACCGCGCAGACCGACGGAGCCGATGGGCAGCGCCGGGAAGGGATAGGCGCCGCGAGGCGGATAGGCCGGATCGCCGGCGAGACCGGAAACGCCCACCTCGCGCTCGATCTCAAGCTGGTAAGGCAGCAGGTCCTCATAGCTGAACGGCCAGTCCTCGGCCACGCCGTCCATCGACCGCACGCGGAAGTCCGACGGCAGGAAATGCATCCACTGCGCGCCATAAAGCGTCGCGCTGCCGCCGACGCCGGCGAACATCAGCGGGTTGATGTCCGTCGTCGACGTGTCGACGGGATAGTCGTTGGGATTGTCACGGACGTTGGGATTGGGATGCCAGAGCTTGGTGCTGACAAGCTCGTGCTCCGGACGCGCGCCGGTATAGTCGGCATAATCAGGCCATTCGCCCTGTTCGAGCACGACAACGGAAATGCCGGCACGCGCCAGATGAAGCGCGGCGACCGAGCCGGATGGGCCGGCCCCGACGATCACGACATCCACTTCCTCGTCGCGCCTTGCCCGTGCACCGCGATCCGCCAGAACTTCAACGGTCATTTTCTTCCTCCCTTGGGGTCCAACGGCAGCATCGGTTCAGGCGAGCCGCGTCCGATAAAACGCCGCCGCGCCGATGATGATGACGCCCTTGATGATGAGCTGCATCTCGATCGGAAATCCGAGCAGCAGCACGAGATTGTTGATCACCACCAGAACAGCCACGCCAAGCAGCGCCGCGAAAATGTTGCCGCGCCCACCGGTAAGCGCCACGCCGCCCATCACGGCGGCAACGATGGAGTCCAGTTCGTAGCCTTGGCCGACCCAGTTCGAGACGGTACCGACATAGCCGAGCAGGAACAGGCCGCCTATTCCCGCGCAGACCGAGCAGATGACGTAGCAAAGGATGACCACGCGATCGGGCGCGACACCGTTGAGGAACGCGGCCTTCGGATTGCTTCCCACCATGAATATCTCACGGCCGAGGCGTGACCGGTGCAACACGATGCCGAACGCGATCGCCAGGAATGCCAGGGTGATCAGATTGACCGGTACGCCAAAAATCCGCCCAGAGGCCAGAAAGCCCATGCCCGGCGGCAAGGTGCTGATCGGCGCCCCGCCGGTATAGGCGAAACGAATGCCCTGCAGGATGATCATCATCGCCAGTGTCGCGAGAAAGGGGCTGACATTGCGCTTGGCGACGAGCCAGCCGTTCACCAGGCCCACCACGGCCGACAGGGCGATCGCGGCGATGAAGATCATCGGAATCGCTTCATTGGTGGTGGCCTTGAAAGCGGTCGCCAGCACCGCCACCGTCGCCATCAGCGAGGCCACTGACAGGTCCAATCCGCGCACCAGGATGACGAAGGTCTGACCGATCACAACCATGCCAAGCGGTGCCGCGATGGTCAGCACATTGACCAGGTTGGCCGGCCGCAGAAAGGTCGGTGAGGCGAGAGCCGCGACGATCATCAGCGCGACCAGGAAGACCACCAGCCCGTAGCGCTCGAAGACAGACGCCAGGGAAATGCCTTGCGATCGCGGCATCGGTGTATCGAGAGGCGCCATCATTATCTCCGCCTTGGTGTGTGGATGCCGACCGCGATGATGATGATAAGACCCTGGATGACCCACTGGTAATAGGACGAGACATTGACGAAATTCAGCAGGCTGTTGAGCATGGTGACGAGCAGCACGCCAAGGAAAGTGCCAAGCACGCCGCCTCTCCCGCCGGCCAGGATGGTGCCTCCGACCACCACCGGCGTTACCGACTGCAGCGTCAGCGCGGCACCGATGCGCGGGTCGCCAACGCCAGTTCGCGCAGTCAGGAAAATCGCCGCTATGCCCGCGCACAGGCCCGACAGCGCGTAGGCAAGCACCACGATGCGATCGACCGGCAACCCGTTCAGCCGCGCCGCTTCCCGGTCGCCGCCGACGAAGTAGATGCTGCGGCCCGTGCGCGTGCGCTGCAGCCAAAGCCCGGCGAGCGCGAAGATCGCGACGAGCACGACGGCGCTGAGCGGAACGCCGCCGACCTTTGCATAGGCAATATCCGCGAAGGCACGCGGTACGGAGCCGCCGGGCTCCTTGCGGTACATCAACGTTCCGCCGAAGATGATCGAGGACATGCCGAGCGTGACGATCAACGGATGGACACGCAGCACAACCGTCAACAACCCGTTGAGCGCGCCCACAGCGGTCGCGGCGACCAATGCGAGCGGCAGTGCAAGCCACACCAGATCGGGGCGCCATTCGAGGAAGTTCGCCAGAAAGACGGTGAGCGCACCAACCAGCGAACCGACCGCCAGATCGATGCCGCCCATCAGCACGACAAACGTCTGGCCTAGGCTGACCATGCCCAGCACGATGAGCTGCTGGAACAGGTTGCCGATGTTGCGCCAAGTCAGGAATCGATCGGACAGGAAGCCGCCGGCGACCGCAAGCAGGACCAGCAGCACCGCCACGATCAGATAGGAAAGCATCAGCCGGTTGCGGCGAAGATCCATCGTGATGGCACTCATCCTACCGGCTCCGCACGCTGATCGATTTCCGCATTGCGGTGCTCGACAGATCGCACCGCGAGATCCATGATCGCCTCTTCGCCGAGCGCATCGCCGTTGATTTCGCCGACGACATAGCCTTGAGCCATCACGAAGACCCTGTCGGAAAGGCCGACGATTTCGGGCAGTTCCGAACTGATCATCAGTACGCCGACGCCAGAATCCGCCAGCCGGCGCACGATGCGATAGATCTCCACCTTGGCCCCGATATCCACCCCGCGCGTCGGCTCGTCGAGGATAAGCAGCCTGCTGGCGATGCGCGACCAGCGGCTGAACAACACCTTCTGCTGGTTCCCACCGGAGAGATTGCCGATCTTCACGTCAGGCGACGGCGTCGCGACCGAAAAGTCCTGGATCTGCCGCATGGCCACCGCACGTTCCCGCTTGCGGTCGATCAGGCCATGTTTCGTTATGCCGCCGAGGTCGGGCGCTACGATATTGGCGGAAATCGGCAGGCCGAGAAACAGGCCGTCGTCCTTTCGGCTCTCGGTCAGAAAACCGAGTCCATGGCGTATCGAGCCCTTCGGAAGCTTCGCCGCAAATGGCTTGCCATCGAATTCGATCACACCATTCTCCACGGTGCGCGTGCCGAAGATCGCCTCGGCGACCTCAGTGCGCCCTGAACCGACCATGCCGGCCACGCCGACGATTTCGCCAACCTTGACGTTGAGGCTGACGTCACGGACGCGCGGACCAGCCTTGAGATTGCGAACGGCGAGCACATCCGGGCCGCTCGCCCGTGCGGTACGCCGAGGCGGATAGATCTGGCTGAGCCGGCGACCGACCATCCGGGTGATCATCTCCTCGCGCGTGAGCGCGCTTACCGGGCTCGTGCCGACGAGCTGGCCGTCCTTGAGGATCGTGACCGTGTCGGCGATCTCGAAGATTTCCTCCAGCCTATGGGAGACGTAGACGATGCCGACGCCTTCGTTGCGCAGCCTCCGCATGTTCTCGAACAAAAGATCGACCTCACGTCCGGCGATGACCGCCGTCGGCTCGTCCAGGATGAGCAGCCGCACCTTGCCGACCAGGGCTTTCGCGATCTCGACCATTTGCTGGTCGGCAAGCGGCAATTCGTCGATCCTGGCGTGGGTTGGGATGTCGACGCCGAGCTGTGAGAGGATTTCAGCGGCGCGGACGTGGCGGGCGCGGTTCGAAATGAGACCCAGCATGCCGCGAGGCTGCGTATCGACCAGGATGTTCTCGGCAACAGAAAGCTCCGGAAAAAGAGCAAGCTCTTGATGGATCACGTGGATGCCGGCAGCGCGTGCTTCCTTCGGCGACTGCCAGGAAACCGGCTTGCCGAGATAGGTCATGGTCCCGGAATTCGGTTTGGTCACGCCGCCCATGACGCGGATCAGCGTCGACTTGCCCGCGCCATTTTCGCCGAGAAGGGCATGAATCTCGCCGGGTTGCACGGCGAAATCAACCTTGTCCAGGGGTTTGACTCCAGGATAGTCCTTCTCGATCTGACTGAGTTCAATAACAGACGCTGACATATCCGGTGCTCGAACTGTTCAATGCACGTCCGGTGCGCGCCCAGGAGGGCGCACACCGGGTCGCTTGGGAGGCTTACTTCGGATAGTCGGGATTGAATGTGCTCGGATTGTAGCCGGCAGGCAGCCCGTTGCTTGGCGACAGATCACCCGGGTCGCTCATGCTGACATGGTCGAGCAGATGCCTGTCGCCCTTGACAGAGACCGTATCCGCGCCGGGCGACGTGACGACCTGGAAGCTCACCTCGACCTTGTCCGGGACCGAGATGCCCTTGAGCACGTCGAGCGCGGTCTCGATGCCGGTGATGCCCATCGACGTCGGATAGTCGATGCCGACCATCTTGATGTTGTGCTGGTTGGCCAGTTGATACATCCGGGCAACGTCGCCACCGGTCATCGGCGGGAATTCGCCGTCCTTGTAGCCGGCGTCAAGAAACGCTTCGATCGCGCCATAGCCCTGTAGGGCGCTGTCGGCCAAGACACCGTCGATGGCCTTGCCGTGCTTCTGGATCAGCGCGGCCATCACCGATTTGCCGGTTGCCGGATTCCAGTCGCAATACTGCTTCTCCAGCACCTTGATGCCGGGGAATTTCGAGAACACTTCCTCGTTCGCCTTGATGCGGATTTCCGCGACGCTCGATCCGGCGATGCCTGGCAGCATCACGATGTTGCCCTTGCCGCCCAGCGTCTCGCACAACCACTGCGCCTCGAGACGGCCCAACGCCCAGTCGGATGCCGTGACGTAGGTGATGTAGTTGGCCGGCGTCTTCACCTTGCGATCGACCATGACGACGGGAATGCCCTGTTCGGTTGCGCGGCCGACGACGGAATCGAGCGCGTCCTCGGTCGAGGCCGCAATGAGCAGGATATCGACGCCCTGGCTGATCAGATCCTGGATATCCGCGATCTGCTTGGAAGGATCGTCATTGGCGTCGGTGACGAGAAGATGGGCGATCTCGTCGCGATGCTGGCCGGCGGACCACAGAACGCCATGCTGAAAGGCGACGCGCCAGGCATTGGAAATCGAAGCATTGGAGAACCCGATCGTGTACGGACCCGCCTTCTTCCATTTCGAGGTGTCGACCATGGTATTGGCATTGGGGTTCCACATCCAGGTGCGCGGCGCGCCGTAGTAGCCAGGCTTCTTTTCCGCCGTCTCCGAAGCGACGGCCGCGCTGGTCTGGGCGAGTTGGATGGCCGGCGCGGCGGCCATGGCTGCCGCCACGGCCGGCATGCCCCGGATAAAGCCCTTGCGGGAAATCTTGTGGTCTAGGATGCTCTTTATTGACATTGGTTCCTCCTCCTTAACGCTCGACAGAGCGTTTAAAATTCTCCTCAGGAATTCTCGCACACGAGAAAGTATAAACAAAGAATAGATGTTTATATCTCGGGCAAATCGCACGAGCATTCTCCTGACAACCTCCAACTCAGGAAAATTCGATTGGACGCGATTTGACGCAAATTAGCAGTCGATTACCCACGATCGTCAATCTGCCGTCTTGTAATAGCTGCTATTACCTTTTTGGCCATTGGGAGGAGCGAGGAATACGACTTATCTAGCAGCCGGTGCTGGGCGCTCGAGGTGCGTTCCGTCGGAGGAGAGGCCGTGAATATTCTTGTCGTCTTGCGCATGATCCCGGATTCCGCGGGCGAGCTGCAACTCGCCGAGGACGGCCGCAGCATCGATCGGGAATGGCTGGATTTCCAGCTCAACGATTTCGACGATCATGCTCTCGAGGAAGCAATCCTGCTCAAGGAGGCCTGCGGTGCGAAGGTGACGGCGGTGGCCGTTGGCGAAGGCGCCAACCGGGTCCTGCAGATGGCCGCAGCGCGCGGCG
This sequence comes from Mesorhizobium loti, assembly GCF_013170705.1. Taxonomy (NCBI): domain Bacteria; kingdom Pseudomonadati; phylum Pseudomonadota; class Alphaproteobacteria; order Hyphomicrobiales; family Phyllobacteriaceae; genus Mesorhizobium; species Mesorhizobium loti. The sequence goes on from NZ_CP033334.1 coordinate 6,267,984, forward strand.
CCGAGGAAGTCGTGGCACTTCAATCAGAGGAGGACGCCATGATCTCCTCACGAGAGATCGCGGCTTCCATCGCGGCGATGGCGAGGGCAAAGTCGGCAGACTTGGTTCTTTGCGGCGTCCAATCGACCGAGGATGTCTTTGGCCAGCTCGCGCCCTATGTCGGCGCGCTGCTCGACTGGCCGCATGTGTCGGGAACCAACCGTATCGTTGCGAACGGCGCCGTGCTTCGGGTCACGCAAGAGCGCGGCGCGGGTGTCGCCGTCACCTATGAGTTGGCCACGCCGGCGGTGCTCGGCGTTCAGACCGCGTCGAAGGCGCCCCGTTATGTCTCGGGCAGCAAGCTTCGCGAGGCGTCCAAGACGCCCATCGGCCGCGCCACGCCCGAATTGTCGGGTTTCGAACGTTCCGCCGAGATCATCACATTGCGCCTGCCAGTCCAGGGCGGCTCCGGCGAGAACCTCGGCGGCAATGCCGAGACAGTCGCGGATCGCTTGATCACCATCCTGGCAGCCAAAGGCCTGGCGAGGAACTAAGCCATGAAGTTGATTGCCTGTACCGAAGGCCATTCCGGCAAGATCGAAGCCTTCTCCCTTGAAATGATCGCCGCGGCGCGGTCGCTGGCCCAGGCCGACGACGAGGTCGTTGCCTTTTTCGCCGGTCGTGACGCGGAAGGGGCATCCGCTTGCCTTGGTGCCGCCGATCGCCTGATAGTGGCCTGCTCCACAAGATTGGATGTCATTCCCGCCGAGGCCTACACGCTGCTTCTGCGCGACGTCGTCACCGCCGAAAGCCCCGGCCTGGTCCTGGTTCCCTATTCGGCAAACGGACTGGACGTGGCAGCGGACATCGCGGCGCGAACCGGCTGGCCGCTCATCTCCTATGTCAATGAAATCAAGCGGCATGGCGAAAGCCTGACGATCGTCGCGCAGATGTATGGTGGCAAGATACTCGCCGAATGCGAAGTGCGGCTGCCCGCGGTTCTGATGATCAACCCAGGGGCCTTCGCAGCGGCAGTGCCGGATCCGATCGCGGCCGTGAACGTGCAAACGATCGATGCCGAACCCGTACTCACCAGCGGCAAGGTGAAGATGGTGGCCATCGACATGCCGGATTATGCCGACGTCGATCTGACGGCAGCCGACAGGATCGTGTGCGTGGGCCGCGGCATCGGCGACGAGGCAAGCATCGATCTTGCTCGCAATTTGGCGACGATGCTGGGGGCGGAGATCGCCGGCAGCCGTCCTGTGGTCGACAATGGCTGGCTGCCGAAGCTGCGCCAGGTCGGCAAATCCGGCCAGAAGGTGAAGCCGAAGCTCTACCTGGCGCTCGGCGTGTCCGGCGCGCCCGAACATCTCGAAGGCATGTCGCAGGCCGAGCTCATCATTGCCGTCAACACCGATCCGAAGGCGCCCATCTTCAATGTCGCGCATTACGGCGCGACCTGTGACCTGTTCGATCTCGTCGCCAATCTGAGCGACAGGCTGCGGGCCGGCTCTGGCCGTTGAGATGGCATCGACCCTGCCACTCTGGATCCTGGTCGTCACAGCACTCGCGCTGACGGCCTGGCGCTCTCGTCGTTACGCGGTTGCTCTCGCCAATGCACCGGCAGCGGCCCGCTTCGACCGCCCGATGCTGCGTCTCCAGGGCGTGATGGTCGCCATCGGCATGCACCGGAAAATGCTCCGCAAGCCGCTTTCCGGCGTGCTCCACGCAATCATCTTCATTTCATTCTTCGTGCTGTTCACCGCCACGATCGATGCCTTCGGCTCGCGGCTGTTTCCCGGGTTCTCGCTAGCGGCCATCGGAGGCGAAACCTGGATTGCCGCTCTGCAGGATATCTTTTCGGTGCTGATGCTGATCGGCGTCGCACTTGCACTCTATCAGCGCTACGTGCTTAGGCCTGCCCGCTTCGATGGCTCGAACGGCAGCGATGCGGCAATCATCTACGTGTTGATCGTTCTGATCGTGGCGTCTCTGCTGCTCGAGGCGGCGGCGCGCATAGCCGGCGGCGCCGACGGCTCGTGGCGGCCCGTCGCGTCGGCGCTGGCAGGACTGCTCGAGCGTGCCGGCATACCGGGACATGCGGGCGAAGAGCTGTTCTACTGGGTTCACGTCGGTGCCATCCTGGCGTTCCTCGTCTATATCCCCGGTTCGAAACACCGGCACATGTTCCTTGCCGCGCCCAATATCTACTTCCGCAGCCTCGAGCCCCGCGGCCTGGCACCCGCGGTCCCGGAAGCGCGCGAGGCTCCAGGCATCGACAACCTGGGACAGTTCGACTGGAAACAGCAGCTCGACCTTCTGTCCTGCACCGAATGCGGCCGTTGCCAGGCGGTCTGCCCAGCCTATGCCGCCGGCCTGCCGCTCAGCCCGAAGTTGCTGATCACCGAAATGCGCGATGCGCTTGCCGCGGGACCATCGGCGGCCCCACTGGTCGGCGGCGTGATTTCCGAGGAGACGCTGTGGGCCTGCACCACCTGTCGTGCCTGCATGGAAGCATGCCCGGTCGAGATCGAGCATCTGCCCAAGATCATCGACATGCGCCGTCATCTGGTCGACGAAGGCCGTGTCAGCCCCGGTCTGCAGGAGGCGCTGTCGAACCTGACCCGTCTCGGCAACTCCATGGGCAAGCCTTCCAAGATGCGGGCCCGCTGGACCAGGGAACTCGGCTTTCCAGTCAAGGACGCACGCGAGGAACCCGTCGACGTTCTGTGGTTCGTCGGAGACTACGCGTCCTACGATCCGCGTGTTCAGGAAATCACCCGCAAGGTTGCCGAACTGCTGACCGCGGCCGGTGTCGACTTCGGCATTCTCTTCGATGCCGAGCGCAACAGCGGCAACGATGTGCGGCGTGCCGGCGAAGAAGGTCTGTTCGAGACGCTCGCTCAGTCCAACATCGATGAGATCAAGGCGTGCAGCTTCAACCGGATCATGACCACCGATCCGCATAGCCTGAATGCGCTGAAGAACGACTATCAGCATTTCGGCGCGGCGTTCGAGGTGCTGCACTATACGGCGCTGCTGGCGGAACTCATCGCGGCGGGAAAACTCGACCTGCATGTCGCCGACGGCGCCAGGGTCACCTATCACGATCCCTGCTATCTTGGACGCTACAATGGCGGCTTCGATGCGCCGCGCGAACTGATCCGGGCCGCCGGCTATACGCTTCATGACATGCCGCGCTGCCGGGAGAATTCCTTTTGCTGCGGCGCCGGCGGCGGCCGCATCTGGCAAGGTGACGACGGCGTGACCGAGCGGCCGAGCGAGAACCGCATCCGCGAGGCACTGAGCCTGGGCGACGTCGCTTATTTCGTCGTCGCCTGTCCCAAGGACAAGGTGATGTACACAGCCGCGATCGATGCACTCGGCGTGGCCGACAGATTGAAGGTCGTGGACATAGCGGAACTTCTCGTGCCGCGTACAAGCCAGGCGCTCGAAATGCCCACGGTGGAAACGACCTGACAGAATGCGATCCGGGAAATCGAGACCAAGCACCATGGGCAATAGGCCCCGAAGGAGGAGAGAGCGATCATGTCGACCCTGAAAATCGGCTTTGTTGGCATTGGAAAAATGGGCACGCCGATGGCCACCCGTCTCATCAAGGCCGGCTATGAGGTGATAGTCCACGATATCGACGCCAACGCCGTGCTGGAACTGACCAATTCGGGCGCAAGGGCCGCGGGCAGCGCAGGCGAGGTTGCCGATGCCGCGGAGATCGTCTTTGCCAGCTTGCCGAGCCCGCAGATCCTGGAAAAGATCGTGCTCGGCGATGGCGGCATCGCCGACGGCAAGGCGGTCCGCATCTTCGTGGACATTTCCACCACCGGCCCGCGAACGGCCGCCAGGGTAGCCGAAGGCCTTGCAGCCAAGAACATCGCCATGATCGATGCGCCGGTCAGCGGCGGATTGAAGGGAGCACGCAACGGCACCCTCGCCGTCATGGTCTCGGGTCCCAAGGCCGCCTTCGAGACGGCGAGGCCGGTCATCGAGAATTTCGGCCGGATATTCTTCATGGGCGAGGTTCAGGGCGCCGCCCAGACCATGAAGCTAGCCAACAACCTGCTTGCGGCGGCGGCCCTTGCGGTCTCCTCCGAGGCGGTGGTGATGGGCGTGAAGGCGGGCCTCGATCCGAAGGTCATGATCGATGTCATCAACGCGTCGAGCGGCCGCAACAGTGCCACCGAGGACAAGTTCCCGAAATCCGTGCTGCCGCGGACCTTCGATTTTGGTTTCGCGACGGGGCTGTCCTTCAAGGATGTGCGGTTGTGCGTGGATGAGGCGGAGGCGATGGGCGTGCCTATGGTGGTGGGCAGTGCCGTGCGCCAGTTGCTGAGCGTGACGAACCAGCTCTACGGGCCGGATTCCGATTTTACCTGTATGGTCAAGACGGTTGAGACATGGGCGCATGTGGAGGTCGGCTCGGCCCAGACCCCGGATGTCGCCAAAGCGAGCTGATCATGGGTGACGCCGAACTTTATGAGATCCATGCCGTTCGCTACGGCCATTTCGAACGCCGCTCGGGTGAGAATTTCCTGGGCGGGGACACACATGATGTTCCCATGCCGCTCGACTACTTCGTCTGGGCGATCGTCGGCGAGAAGCGCACTTTCATCGTCGACACCGGTTTCGACAAACCGACCGGTGACAAACGCGGACGCAGTGTCGTGAGGCCCGTCGATGACGGCCTGGCGGCAATCGGCATCAACCACGCCGATGTCAGCGACGTCATCGTCTCACACATGCATTACGACCATTGCGGGAACCATCATCTGTTTCCGAACGCGACCTTTCACCTGCAGGATGCGGAGATGGAGTTCGCGACCGGCCGCTGCATGTGCCACCATGCCATGCGCCATCCCTTCGAGGCCGAAGATGTCACCACCATGGTGCGGCGCGTCTTTGCCGGAAAGGTTTGCTTCCACGACCCCGAGTCGAAGATCGCGCCCGGCATCACGCTCCACAAGGTTGGCGGCCACTCGCGCGGATTGCAGGTGGTGCGGGTGGAAACCGACAACGGCGCGGTCGTGATCGCGTCCGACGCAGCCCATTTCTACGCCAATATGGAGCGCGAAAAGCCCTTTCCGGTCTTCGACCGACTGAGCGACGTGATCTTCGGAGTGGAACGGATGAAGCAGCTTGCCAGTTCGCCCGCTCACATCGTACCGGGGCACGATCCGCTGGTGCTCAAACGCTTCGCGCGCAGCCGCCAGGACGTCGAGGACATTGTAAGCCTTGCCCACCCGTTGGACTGATCACGTCGATGACGGGACGGCTGGGATCCAGCGACACGTTCGGGCAACGGGCGGGTCACGGCCTTCGCCAGGAGCGCACCGGGCATTCGGACACGCGCGGCCTCGCCCGGATCAAGGCGACGACCGGCTTCATTGCCGAAGACCACATGGCCGACCTCGGAAGGCTCGATGCCGGCGCGCTTGATCGCTTCGGCGGCTACCTTGGCGCCAAGCGCGGCCTGCTCCTCGCCGCTAAGCGTTTCCACCTAAAGTACCGATGCCGGTACGTACACCCGAAAGGATGTAGGTCGTCTGGATGGTCATATGCCGTCACCGTTCCTTCTGGCATCCTGAGGAAGCGCGGTCTCCATTGCCGGATCCTACTCTTTCCGCCGAGCGAAAAACTCCGCGATGCGCGCCTTGATAGCCGGGGAACGGCCGCCTCGCCTTGCAGATCCTGCTCAAATTGAAGCTGTTCGCTCGCACCGAAATCAGCCGCGACCGCCTGCGCGTCGAGAGCCGCGAGCCGCGCGCAAATCGCCAGAGCGGCGGCATGCATACCGTCGTCCTCTGCGATCTCCCAGACAGGGCCGAGCGTTCCGCTGTGATCCGGTCGCCCAACAACATCATGCCGGACGCGCGTACGCGGCCAAGGGTGCGTGAAAGAAAAAGCGGGTTGCCGGCATCGGCCACGAGCGCGATGCCGACGAAAGGCTCATAGAAATAGGCCGAGCGGGCGGCGATGACGATGTCGGCGGCGAGCGCGATACCCACGGCAGCGCCGGCGCGGGGCCGTTCACGGCTGCCACGATGGGCAAACGCGATGCCCGCATGGTCTCGATGAGAGGATTGAAGTGGCGCTCCGCCGTTTGTATCCCGTCATTCCCACTCGATCATCAATTGGAGCGCCACCTCGTTGATTTTCCTGGGTAAAGTTGGTTGACGTTTTCCAAGATACCGCCAAAAATACCGTCGGATTTCTACGCTGTTGAAAAGGCTACAACAATGTAGTCGCTCGTGCGGCATGCACACTTTTGACTGCATCATTTATCGCTGATGTTGTGCGTAGCCCAGCCGGCTGAGTTCGCAAGATGTCACGAATCGGACGCGACGGCCATGGTCCGCACGCCGGCGGCTTGGATCAGCATTCCGGCCTCTCGTCCCGGTCAATGAGGATACGCTCGGCGGCTCCCTCGAGATCCTCGTATTGACCACTCCTCAAGGCCCACAGGAAGCCAGACAGTCCAAGCCCGCCCGCCAACAGAGCAACAGGTATGAGATAGACCAGGATTGTCATGAGGGTTGCGCCAATGTGCCAGTGTGGGAGCGCCTGTCTGGCGGAGCAGTTCTCCTTGGCTCGTCTGGCACAAAACCTTGCAGCCTCGATGCATTGCCAATGACAAGCAGTGATGAGGCCGACATCGCGATCGCGGCTATCAACGGCGTGACATGCCCCAGAATGGCGATCGGCACGGCAACAGCGTTGTAGATGATCGCGATGGCTATGTTCTGGCGGATCAGCCGCCCTGCCTTCCGCGAGACGTCCAGCGCAAGGGGTACTGCCGAAAGGCTTTCACGCAGGAACACGAAATCGGCGGCGTTGCGGCCGATATCGGCGGCGGTGGCTGGAGCGATCGAGACGTGCGCCGCGCCCAGCGCTGGCGTGTCGTTGAGCCCGTCGCCCACCATCAGGACTTTGTGGCCGGCCTTGGTCAGCACTTCTATCCGCTCAGCCTTCCCGGACGGCAGCAGCGCCGAAACAAAACGGTCGATGCCCAATATTCCTGCGACATCGCCACAGGCGTCTGCGGTATCGCCCGATAGCATTTCGACCGAGATCCCGGCATCGTTCAACTGCGCCAAGGCGGCTCCGGCATCGGCCCGCAACGCATCCTCGAAAACGAAGGATGCGACAATGCCCCCGTCTTTCGTCAGGACTGTTCCGCCATGCCCGCTTTCGCCATCGGTTCGGGCCTTCCATCCAGCCCATCGGCGCCGGCCCAGCCGCCAGATACTTCCGGCGACAGTGGCTTCGATTCCAAACCCCGGATGCTCGGTGACGGCATCGAACTTGTGCTGCCCGCCAGCAGCGGCAAAACCGGCTATGGCCTTTGAAAACGGATGACGCGAATGCGCGGCCATATCGGCGGCGATTGCCAGCACGGCCGGATCGATCGACGACGCATTGACGAGCCGGGGCTGTCCGAGCGTCAGCGTTCCGGTCTTGTCGAAAACCGCCGTATTCATCGTCGCCAGGCGTTCCATGGCGGAGCCGTCCTTGACCATGATGCCGTTCTCGAACAGGCGCCGTGCGGCGACCACCTGCACGATCGGCACCGCGAGGCCAAGCGCGCACGGGCATGTGATGATGAGGACGGCGATGGCGATCGTCATCGCCCGATGCCAGTCGCCGGTTGCCGCTATCCAGCCCAGGAATGTCACAAACGCCGTGAGATGGACCACCGGGGCATAAAGCGCTGAAACGCGGTCGGCTATACGGCGATATTGCGCGCGGCCGCCCTCGGCGGCCTCCATCAGCCGGACCATTTCCGCCAGGAATGAATCCTTTGCGGCGGCTGTCGCCTCAATCGTCAGCGGGCCGGTAAGATTGAGCACGCCCTGTACCGCTTCGCCTGGCGCCACGTTTTTCGGCGTGCTTTCGCCTGAGGCCAGCGAGCAGTCGAGATCCGACGTTCCCTGGATGATCTTGCCATCGACGGGGATCCTCTCGCCGGCGGCGATCAACAACCGCATGCCTGGTTCGATCTCGCCGACCGGCAGATAGTCGCGCGCGCCATCGCCGCGCAGCACCATGGCGCCACGCGCGGCCAGCTGAGACAGGCCTTTCACGGCAGTCCGGGCACGCTCCCGCATCACATGATCCAGCGTGCGTCCGATCAAAAGGAAGAACAGCAGCGATACCGACGCGTCGAAATAAGCGTGGTCGCCATGATTGATCGTCTCATAGAGGCTCATGGCGTAGGCGAGCGAAACACCGACCGCGATGGGCACGTCCATATTCATGCGGCCATGACGCAAGGCGTTCCAGGCCGACCGGAAGAAGATGCCGCCGGCGAAGGCGAGGGCAGGAATGGCGATCAGCGCCGAGACCCAGTGGAACAGGTCGCGGGTAGCACCTTCGGCGCCGGACCAGACAGAGACCGAAAGCAGCATGATGTTGCCCGCCGCAAAGCCGGCAACAGCGACGGCGCGGATCAGTTCGGCAAGCGTCTTGTCCTTGTCGTCGATCTCGGGTGCGAACAGATGCGCGTCGTAGCCCAGCCTGCCAAGCGCGGCGATGAACGGTGGCACCTCGTCTCCACGCCACCGGACCGCGACCCGTTTCGTCGACAGGTTGACGCGCGCGCTTTCGACGTGATCGAGCCTTCCAAGTGCCGCTTCGATCGTCTGGATGCAGGCGGCGCAATGAACCGTCGGCACTGAAAGGTCGGTCTGCCGAAGATCGTCGCCAAGCGATCGGCTCGCCAACCTGATTTCCTGGCTGGATGGCAGGACCGATGTGGCGCCGTTCAGATCCAGCGCCATTTCAGCGCCGGGTGCACAGCAGCTCATTGCAGCGCTCCTTGCGAAATCATGATCCGGCGAACGTCGCGATAGGGCTCCGCGAGACCGGCGTCGGCATCGACTTCGATGGTCCATACGCCATCCTTGGGCACGGCCCGTGCTGCAAACTCCTGAGCCGAAGCAAGAACAAGAGTGACGGGCTTGTCCTCGGCCTCATAACCGGGATGACGAAACAGTATCTTCACGCCATGCAAGGGGACCGGCTTGCCGGTGGCATCGCTCAAGCTGTAGCGGACCTCACTCCGAGCGATCGTCAGGTTGCCGGTCCAGCCGAGCGCCGCTTGCGCGCGCCCTTCCTCTGCCTTCCGGTTGAACTGTTGGCTCGCCACATAGGTGTTCTCGACGACGAGGCCGGTCCAGCTCGTATTGGCGAGCGTCACCATGGTCAGGTTGACCGCGATGACCACGCCGAAGAAGCCGAGGATGATGAACAGCATATGCCTGCCGGTGAATTCGCGGGATTTTCGCGAATGAGCACTCATTTGGCGATCTCCGGTGCATTGAAGGTGGCCGTGTATTCGGCGGATTCGAGGCTCTCCTTGTCCTCGACCCGGAACTTGAAGGTTTGTGCAGCGTGCCGAGCCTCACCCGCTGGCTGGCGCACGAAAACCTTCATCGTCTTCAATCGGTCGGGATCAGCCAGGGTGGCGAAGGACCGTGCGGGAGGAAGATCGACACCGAAAGCGCTCATCTCGGCTCCCGGCAGGCCTTGCAAGGTGACAACGATCGTCCTTGGCTCGGGGATCATGTTGAGCAGCTTGACGGTGTAGCCGTTGCGGATCGAGCCGTCGGAAAGGGTCACGAATTGCGGATTGCGGTCGTGCAGGACGTTGAGTTCCAGCCGCTCGCGGGTCAGCAGCGAAAAGAGCAGCGCGAGCCCGACTGCCGACCAGGCACCGAGATAGATGAAGGTGCGCAGGCGGAAGATCTTGCGAACATGGAAATGCGTCAAGCTGTCGGAAAACTTGCCTTCAGCCGTCCTGACAAGGGAGGGGGTCACCGGGGAGGAACTGCCCGCGGTCGCCACCGCCATGTTGGCGTTGTAATCGGACAATGTCGCATAGGAGATCAGCCCGCGCTCCCTGCCAAGCTTGTCCATGACGCCGTCGCACGCGTCGAGGCAGAGCGCGCAAGTGATGCATTCGAGCTGCTGGCCGTCGCGAATGTCGATCCCCATCGGGCAGACGGCGACACAAGCATTGCAGTCGACGCAGTCGCCGACCGGCTGACCAGCAGCCTGGACCTTCTTGGCATGACGCGAACGCGGCTCGCCGCGCCAGTCGTTGTAGGTCACGGTGAGCGAATTCTCGTCGAGTATGGCAGCCTGGATGCGCGGCCATGGGCACATGTAGGTGCAGACCTGCTCGCGCATCAGCCCGCCGAATGTGTAGGTGGTGGCCGTCAGTACCGCGATGGTGACATAGGCGACCGGAGGGGCAGTGCCGGTGAAGACCTCGCTGATCAGCGTTGGCGCGTCGGCGAAATAGAAGATCCAGGCGCCGCCGGTGGCTACCGCTATGACCAGCCAGATGGCGTGCTTCGATACGCGCAGTACCAGTTTGCGCGCCGTCCATGGGCCGGCGTCGAGTTTCATGCGGGCATTGCGATCGCCTTCGATCGTCCGCTCGACGACGAGGAAAAGATCGACCCATACGGTCTGCGGACAGGTATAACCGCACCAGGCGCGGCCAACGGTGGACGTGATCAGGAACAGGCCGATGCCGGCCATCATTAGAAGGCCGGCGACATAGTAGAATTCCTGCGGCCATATCTCGATGAAGAAGAAGTAGAAGCGGCGGTTGGCAAGATCGAGCAGCACAGCCTGGGCCGGCGCGAACGGTCCGCGATCCCAGCGCAGCCACGGCATCAGATAATAGATGCCCAGCGTGATCGCCATCACCAGCCATTTGAAGCGGCGAAAGCTGCCCGAGGCGCGTTTAGGGAAGATTTTCTTGCGCGGAGCATAGAGCGGCTGTCGTGTCTTGGCGGAGTTGACCGCTCTTGCCTCGAGCCGCTCCATCTGCGTTTTATCCAGCACGTGCATCTCCACTCGCGCGCCGCCTATGACATCGTTGTGCGACGGACTTGTCTGCTTCGACAGACGTCCGGTCTGCAGTGAGCCCGCTTCGCCATGTGGGTCGCGCCGCCTTGCTGCAGGTCAATCGCCGCATGCCGGAATGGTGTCGGGGCCCGACTCGTGCCGGGCCCCGTCGCTTGGCGGGGAGGGACGAGAATAGGCTTCCGTTCCTATTCTCCGCCGCCAAGCGAATGGACATAAACCGCAAGTTCCTTAACCTTGGTCTCGCCGAGACGCCCGATCCACGCCGGCATGACACCGTGCTTCGGCGCGCGGACTTGGACGGCGATGGCTGTCTCGCCGGGTGCGTAGAGCCAGATCGCATCGGTCAGATTGGGCGCGCCGAGCTCTTTGTTGCCTTTCGCATTATCGCCATGACAGGCGACGCAGTTTTCCGCGAATACCTTGGCGCCGGGCTCGACGAGACTTGCATCCTGGACCTTGCCCGAGAGGCTGGCGACATAGGCGCCGACCTGTGCGGTCTGTTCAGGCGTGATGATGTCACCGAAGGGCGGCATTTCCGACACGCGGGTATCCGTGTCGGACGCGAAGCGGATGCCGTGCGTGATCGTTTGCTGGATCTGCTCGGCCTTGCCGCCCCACAGCCAGTCGTCGTCGTTCAGGTTGGGAAAGCCCTTGGACCCTTGCGCGCCGGAGCCGTGGCACTGCACGCAATTGACCTTGAAGGTAGCTCCGCCGGCCGCGACCGCGAATTCGCGCAGCCCGTCGTCGGCTGCTATCTCGGATACGGTCTTTTGCTGGATGGCCGCGACATACTTGCCCTTGGCGGCCTCGGCTGCCGCCAGTTCATTCTTGACGTCGTTGCGGCTGGAATAGCCGAGCACGCCCTTCGTTGCCGAGTGCAGCAGGGGCCATGCCGGATAGGCGATGGTGTAGCCGACCGCCCAGGCGATGGTGAGATAAAAGGTCATCACCCACCATCGCGGTAAAGGGTTGTTGAGCTCTTTGATCCCGTCCCATTCATGGCCGGTCGTCGAGATGCCTGAGACTTCGTCGATATGCTCGTTGCTCATGGGTCCTGCCTCAGTGGGATCTGAGCGGCTTGATCGGCCTGCCTTTTGCCGCCGGGTCGGAGCGCGAAGGCAATGCAACCGACTAAGAAGATTGCCATGGCAACAAGGCCCCAGCTGTCAGCGAACTCTCGCATCAAATTGTAATCCATCGATAAAACTCCTCAGCGATAGCCGGCGGCTTCGTCGTAGTTCTTGAAATCGACCAAGGTGCCGAGCATCTGCAGATAGGCGACGAGGGCATCCATTTCGGTGACCTGTTGCGGGTTGCCGTCGAAGTCGCCGATCTTGGCCTTGGGGTAGCGGGTCTCGAGGCCGGATGTGTCGGCATTGGGATCGGACTGCGCCATCAGGTCGGCGTTCGCGTGAGCGATCATGTCATCGGAGTAGGGGACGCCGACCCGCCTGTTGGCGACCAGATGTGTCGAGAAATCCTTCACCTCGATCGGCCTGTCCTTCAGGAACGCGTAGCTCGGCATGATCGATTCCGGCACCACCGAACGCGGATCCGTAAGGTGCTGAACGTGCCATCCATTCGAGTAGCGGTCGCCGACCCGGGCGAGGTCCGGCCCGGTTCGCTTCGATCCCCACTGGAAAGGATGATCGTACATCGACTCGGCCGCCAGGCTGTAGTGACCGTAGCGTTCGACTTCGTCGCGGAACGGCCTGATCATCTGGCTGTGGCAGAGGTAGCAACCTTCGCGCACATAGATGTTGCGTCCGGCGAGTTCGAGCGGCGAATAAGGCCGCATGCCCTCGACCTTTTCGATCGTATTGTCGAGATAGAAGAGCGGTGCGATCTCGACGATGCCGCCGACGGTCACCACAAGAAGAGAGCCAACGAGAAGAAGCGTGGCGTTCTTCTCGATGATTGCGTGTTTGTCCATCAAGCCCATTTTCTGGCTCCTTATTCGGCAGGCTGAAGGGCGGGAACGGAGCCGGGCATTGGCTCCTCCTCGCGCTGGTGTCCGAGGATGGTCATGGTGATGTTCCAGGCCATGATCAGAGCGCCGGAGAGGTACATCGCCCCGCCGATGGCGCGCATGACGTAGTAGGGGTGCATGGCGGCGACGGTTTCAGCGAAGGAGTAGACCAGGAAGCCCTGCTCGTCGTATTCGCGCCACATCAGGCCCTGCATGATGCCGGACACCCACATCACCGCGGCGTAGACGACGATGCCGAGCGTCGCCAGCCAGAAGTGCCAGGTGACCAGCCGCAGCGAATAGAGCCGGTCGCGGTTCCACAGCTTCGGCACCATGTAGTAGATCGCGCCGAACGAGATCATGCCCACCCAGCCGAGCGCACCGGAATGCACGTGGCCAATGGTCCAGTCGGTATAATGCGACAGCGAATTGACCGTCTTGATCGACATCATCGGGCCTTCGAAGGTCGACATGCCGTAGAAGGCGATAGCCATCACCATCATGCGGATGATTGGATCGGTGCGGAGCTTGTCCCAGGCGCCGGACAGCGTCATCAGGCCGTTGATCATGCCGCCCCATGACGGCATCCACAGCATGATCGAGAACACCATGCCGAGCGTCTGCGCCCAGTCGGGCAGGGCGGTGTAGTGGAGATGGTGCGGACCGGCCCAGATGTAGAGGAAGATCAGCGCCCAGAAGTGGATGATCGAGAGGCGATAGGAGTAGATCGGCCGGTTCGCCTGCTTGGGCACGAAGTAATACATCATGCCGAGGAAGCCGGCGGTGAGGAAGAAGCCGACGGCGTTGTGACCGTACCACCACTGCGTCAGGGCATCCTGGACACCGGAAAAAGCGGAATAGCTCTTGGAGCCCAGGAATGAGGCTGGCATCGACAGGTTGTTGACCACGTGCAGCATCGCGATGGTGACGATGAAGGACAGGTAGAACCAGTTGGCGACGTAGATATGCGGCTCCTTGCGCTTCAGGATCGTGCCAAGGAACAGGATGAGATAGGCGACCCAGACGATGGTCAGCCAGATGTCCACGTACCATTCGGGTTCGGCGTATTCGCGGCTCTCGGTGATGCCGAGCAGATAGCCGGTCGCGGCCATGACGATGAAAAGCTGATATCCCCAGAACACGAACCAAGCGAGGCCACCGCCAAACAGCCGCGCGCGGCTGGTGCGCTGCACCACGTACAAGGACGTGCAAAGAAGCGCATTGCCGCCAAAGGCAAAGACGACGGCGGATGTGTGCAGTGGCCGCAGCCGGCCGAAGTTCAACCAGGGTTGGATATTGAGGTCCGGATAGGCGAGCTGCAGCGCAATGATCACACCGACGAGCATGCCGACGACGCCCCAGGATACCGTTGCGATGGCTCCGTAGCGGATCGGACCGTCCATGTAGGCGGATGGGTCGATCGGAGAGGCCGGCTTGAAATCCCAGTTGCGCAGCAGGATCGCGTTAAAGCCAGCCAGGGCGAAGAACAAAACCATCATATGCTGGCGAAAAGGTCCTTCTACGCCGGAGCCGGCAGCCACCAGGGCCGCAAAAGCAAACAGGGTTAGAACGACGATCTCCGTGCCGAATTTCATGACATGTCCCCGACCAGGATTCCAATGAGCGGATGCCAAATCCGCGATGCATTAATTCCGTAGTTGCGGCCTGCTCGCCCTGATCCATGTCAGAGCCGCACGATTTTGCTTCGGGCAACATTGAGTTCGGTCCGATCAGAAGGTGGCGATTTGAACAAGGAAACGCAGCACGGGCCACCCCGCTCATGGACGAGTGCGGCTTCCTCGCGCCGGGCCGGCCCAGAGGCGATTCCGGGCGAGGTCATGAACCTTGTCCATCGGGAAAAGCTGAAGCTCTGCTTCTCGCTGGAAAGCATTGCCGATGCACTGCCGAACGCCAACCGCCTCAAATTTCTTGGAATGGCCAAGAACATCGTTCCGCTGCTCCGTGCCATTCATGGGTTTGAGGAGACGGTGATTTTCCCTGCGTATTAAGCGCACTTGACCCCGGCCGAGGCCGAACTTGCCTCAACCAGCCGGTTGCGCGTCGAGCACCTTGAGGATCAATGCTTCGCTGGCGAGGTGGCCGAAACGCTCCTAGCGATCGGTCATTGTGATCCGATAGAGAGCGCGGAAGCTGTCGGGTTCATGCTGCGCGGCTTCTTCGAAGGCTTGCGGCGACACATCGCTTTCGAACGCGAGCAGGTCCTGCCGCGGATCGCAACAAGCGACGTAACGCTTAGGCCTCATTCAAAGGCCGGTTGCCGTGCGCCTCGGCCGCCGCAGCGCTGCTCCAGCCGACTCATGCTTTCCACCGTTACATGGCGTTTGTTCTCGATCCGGATCACGCCGTCAGCCCGCAATCGCGTAAGCTGGCGGCTTACGGTCTCATTCGTCAGTCCGAGGAAATCAGAGATGTCGGCACGTGTCAGCGGCAGATCGAAGCATGCCGACCTAGCCGCCGGGTCGATACTGGAATCCATATTCTGGGCGATCATGAGGAGAAAGCTCGCCACCTTCTCCGGTGCGGTCTTGCACCCGAGAGTTACCATCCGTTCAAGTGCCTCGTCGAGTTCGTTCAGCGTCTGCTTGAGCAGGCGATGCTCGAGTTCCGGTGATGCCTTCATTATCCGTTCAAAGGCCGCCTTCGGAAACGAGCACAGCGAGACGGAGGTTGCCGCTTCCACATTGATCGTGCTTTTCACCTTGAAGGGCCGTCCCAAAAAATCCGGTGCGAACCGAAGACCGACAATCTGCTGGCGGCCGTCCGAAAGGCACTTCGTCAGCTTCACAACGCCTGAAAGCATGTTTGAATAGCTGTCGACGGCCTCGGCGTCGGCGACCAGTTCGACGCCCGGCTCGATTTTGTGCCGCGACGAGGTCTTGGCGAGCCCAACCAAATGGTCCGGATCGAGCGCACCGCAGACGCCGCGATGCCGTGCTTCGCAAGACAGGCAAAGAACGGGAATGCCGGAACTGTGAATGTCCTGCCGTACTGTCATTCGCTCGCGCTACCAATCCCAAGTTCCGGCAGGATAGCAAGCGATGGCAGAGAAATCCTTGCGGCAGTTTGTCCGTGCTGGAGGCGACCGAAATCAGAGCTTTGGCTCTTGACGCGTCCAGACTGCCGGCGAGGCAAACACGACATGATACCGGAATTAGTTGGTAGGCTTGGCGAGGAAGTGCCGCGTTATACGAGTTGCCCGACCGCGCCGCATTTCCATCCGGGCGTCGCCGCTGATGTCTATCGAAGCTGGTTTAAGGCTCTCGAAAACGGTGGCGAAGCCTCGCTCTACCTGTACATGCGACCGGCTCTGCTGGTTCTGTGCGTGCCATACAAAGCAGACCCGCCACTCCGAGCCGGTGGCTGCGGATCTCCCCTCGCTTGACGCGGAGATCGCGACTGTCGCCGCTCTTGTCAGCGGCAAGGCCCATGTCCGAGCCGTGCATTTCGGCGGCGGCTCGCCGACCACGCTGAAGCCCGGGGATATGATAGTCCAGGGAACTGCCCTGCGGGATAGCTTCGATTTACCGATGCGAAGATCAGCGTCGAAATCGAACCCAACGACATAGACGAAGCCCGCCTTGATACACTTGCCGAGATCGGCATGGGGCGGGCAAGCCTAGGCGC
This sequence comes from Mesorhizobium loti, assembly GCF_013170705.1. Classification (NCBI taxonomy): domain Bacteria; kingdom Pseudomonadati; phylum Pseudomonadota; class Alphaproteobacteria; order Hyphomicrobiales; family Phyllobacteriaceae; genus Mesorhizobium; species Mesorhizobium loti. Next base: position 6,284,476 of record NZ_CP033334.1, read on the forward strand.
GCAGCATTTCCATCCGAAAGTGCAAAAGGCGATCAACCGCCTTCGCTCTCGCGGCGTGGATCCGTGAATCTCCAACTTTATGCTTCGATTACTCGGAATCTGAACCTGACACGCGTCACGATTTCTCTGACATGCCGGCGGCAGGCACGCTTTCCTTTCTGGCCTTGGCAAACGCTCTGTCACCTTCCAGAAACCCCGCCAGCATGAAAGGTATGAGTTCCGCTACCGTTTCAGACTCGCCATAGGTCTGGCGGTAAAGCGCCGCATAGTCCTTGAGTGCTCGGTTCAGGTCCGCGCTAACGGTGATGGTCATCTTCGAAGGTGTCCGGTCTGGAAGCTTTCCAAGTTTCAGATCTGCCATGATTACTCCTGTTCAAGTCGGGTATGGGCGCAGCACAAGATCCTTGTGTACAATCACGCGTAGGGGCCAACCGGGGCGGACGATAATGGTGGGTTGAATATTCAGGTTCTTTTCGGTGATGCGCTGGCCGGCTTGACTGATGTTTTGCTGAGTGGATTCCCGGATCGCCTTAACTAGGTCGCTTTCGTTTTCCCCAAAGCTCAACTCGGTACCAACGCCCAGTAGCGTCGCTAGAGCAACTCCCTTGATCAGCTGCCAGGTGTGAAAATCGACCTTGTCCTCAAGCCCGGCATAGCCGGCAGTATCCGTCGCTGGCAGATTGTCGATTTCGATCGAGGAACCGTCGGGCAGGATTATTCGCCGCCAGACCAGCAATGCGCGCCTCTGCCCAAAAGCCACGACGCTGTCATAAGTGCCGATGAGGCGTGAGCCTTGCGGAATGAGCACAATGCTGCCGGTGACTGTGTCGTGCACATTCTCGGTGACCTGCGCGACGACAAGGCCAGGCAAGTCGGAATTTATGCCGGTGACGAGACTGGCCGCAATCACGCTGCCGGCCATCAGTTGGTAGGGTGAGGCCGGCGTCTGCAGCGCGTGCTGATTGTAGATCCCGCTTGTGTTTCGCTGACTGATAAAATCGAGCTTGCGCTGTTGGTTGTTCTGGTCACCCTCGGCTGGGGCAACGGAAGCTGACGCGCGCGTCGCTCCGGATTGCGGAAGCGCCTCAGACGGCTGCTGCGCACTCGGCCCGCCGCCGGCGACATCTGTCTGTCTGGGTCGATTGTCGATCCGGAACAAGACTTGCGACTCGCGCGCCTCAATTGCTTGCTGGGCAAGGCGCTGCTCCTCGGCGGAGATATCCTGCCCTGGCGCGATGCCGAGCTGACGTTGGCGTTCAAGGATGGGGCGACCGAGGTCACCGGGCAGTGGCGGTCCGAGCACAGGGGCCTTCGGCATGATCCCGGTATAGTCCTTGGGAAGCGCTTCTAGTCCCTCGGCGGGTGGCTTGCGCTCGGTGTTATAGCGGTCCTCTGCCTGGTGCTTGATACGCCATGCCGGTCCTTGAAGCGCCATCATCGTGACGCCCAGAATGGCACCGGATCCGACTGCAGCGATGGCGACGATCACACCGCGCCTGAATCGGACAGCGCGGCGGGGCGAGGCTCGCAATTGCAGCTGCTCGGGATCGAGTTTCGACGGTGCATCGGGTCGGGACGTATCGGTCATGAGCGCTTCCCTCACCTGCTGGAACGGCCAAAAAGTGGTATGCGCCGCGTCGGTTGCCGGCCGTCAGTTCTCGTGATGCGCACCACCTGCTGCTGCTTGCTGCCTAGACGCAGTTCTGCAGCGCCAAAGAGGCGATCGACGATGTAGTAGTTGCCGCGCATGCGATAATTGACGAGCTGGCTGTCCCCATCGGCACCGACGATGAAGAGAGGAGGCGCTTCACCCTGATCAATGCGACGGGGGAATTCGATATAGACCTTGCTGCCATCGTCGAAAGCGCGCGTCGGCCTCCAGGGTGGTGTGTCGCCGGTGATTGAATACCGAAAGCGGATATTCTCGAGCGCCACATTCGACGCCTCCGGCGTGGCAGCCTCGGCTTGAGCGTTGCGCTGGCGTAGCGCGATGATCTGGTCCTCGCTATAGGTCCAGGAGATCGCCGCCATTGAGGTCTTCTCGGTGCTTTGAAGCTGCAAATGGTAGGTGCGTCGTTCCGTGGTGATCACCAGATTGGTGTTAAGTCCCGGCGCGAAGGGTTTTACCAGCACATGGGTGCGCTGATTGTCACCGGTGCCGCTGACGGTATCGCCGATCACCCAACGCACCGTGTCGCCGGCCGACACGGCTGTTAGTTTCTCGCCCGGCTGGAGTGCGATATCGGTGACGCGCTCCGGCGCGGCATAGAGCTGATAGAGCGCGCCGTCGGCGAATGGATAAACCTGAACCGCATTCATGTACCCATACCTGGTAGGTTGCTGCGTCGCTGCTTTATTGGCATCGGAGACCCGTTCTTCAGGAGAGCGCTTGTCTTCGGCCACCCTGCCCGGATTGGGCTGTAACTGACCGGGTAGCGGCAGCGGCTTTGGCACCTCGACTATCTTGACCGGCTTCTCCGGCGGCTTCTCGATTGCGGCTGGTTTGAAATCGGCAGCATCATAGGAAATCGCAGGCGGCGGTACCGGCTTCGACGCGCAGGCGGAGAGGACCGCCGTAGAGGCCGACAGGATCAGCACGGCACGGACCGACGACATTCTATTCTTCATTGGTGGACTCCTTTTGGGGAAACGGACGTCGGCGCAGCACTGTCGAGCTCGCGCGACCAATCGATGGCGTTGATGAAGACGCCGAGCGGGTTGTTGCGCAGTTGGTCAGTATTGCTTGGCGGGCGGATCACGATGGTGAGGATCGCGATCCAGCGCGTCGTGCTGGCAAGGCTGCCGCGCTCAAAAACCTGCTCGGCCCATTTGACCTGGAACGAGCTGTCGGAAGCCCTGACCACGCTGGTCACTTGCACCGACACGCTGCGTGTGCCGATCTGACCGAAAGGATCGTTCGCCTTGGCGTACTCGTTGAGAAAGAGCGCCGCGCGGTCGGTGGCGAAGTCATAGGCCGAAAGCCAGTTCTGCCGCACCAGCACCGGATCGGTGGAAACGGAACGGACATTCTGAATGAAGCGGCCGAGATGCCACGCGATCTGGGCATCGGAGGGCTCGTAGTCCCGGATTGCCGGCGCAACGGCGCGTGCCTCGCCGAAGCCGTCGACCTCGACGACGTAAGGCACGACGCGGCTCTGCATCGACTGCCACACGAGTCCGCCGGAAAGTCCGGCCGCCAAGGTCAGACAGCCAAGAGCCATGAACCGCCAGTTGCGGGCCTGCACTCGAGATGAGCCTATGCGCTCGTCCCAGAGCTGCGCGGCCTTCTGATACGGCGTGACCGGCTCGGGCGTCTTGCCGTAACGTTGAATGGGTCGCTTGAATAGCATTTAGTCGTCCTTGTCGTTGAGAGAGGGATTGGCGCTGCCTCCCGGCCTGTCGCCTTCTCGGACGGCCTGCATGGCGGCGTGACGGTGGGCACGGGCTGTCTGTTCGGAACGCAGGCGCCTGGCCCAGCCGGGCGCGGCATCAGCGACCGGACCAGTAGGGCTTCCTGTCATGGATGCGGTCGGCGCACCACCGGTCGCGGTCCAGGCAGCTTCGCGCCCGGCATCAACGCTGCGCCCGAAGCCTCCTGCGGCAGATCGTGCCGCCCCCATTGCGGCGCCGCCGGCGGCGCTGGTCACACCATGCATTCCAGCAGCTACACCGGGCAGGCCGGACTCGAGCGATGTTGCGCGCCCCATCTGCCAGGCCGTAGAAGCCGCTGACCCCATGGTCGTGCCGGCACGGAGTGCGGTGAGACCGCTGCCGGTTGCCATGCGCGCGCCGGCAAATGCTGCGCCTGCGGCAACGAGCGATGCACCGGCTGCGGCTGCCGTGGTTCCAAGTGCGGCGCCCGCGCCAAGCTGCGGCGCGCCCGAGACAAGACCGGAGGCTATCCCAGGTCCGAAAATGCCGAGACCAAGGAGCGCCAAGGCGCCCAGGACCTGTGACATGGCGGCGGCCAGATCCGGCTCCTTGCCTTGCAGCGCGGAAGCGAACTCGCCAAAGAGCGTGGAGCCGATGCCGATGATGACGGCCAACACCATCACCTTGATGCCCGACGAGATGACATTGCCGAGCACGCGCTCGGCGAGAAACGCTGACCGGTTCCAAAGCGCGAAGGGCACAAGAATGAATCCGGCCAGAGTGGTGAGTTTGAATTCGAGGATGGTGATGAAGAGTTGGATGGAGAGGATGAAGAAGGCGATGATGACCAGGAACCAGGCCACGAGCAGCACGAAGATGGTGAGCGCGTTGCCGAAGATTTCTGGGAAGCCGAGAAGCTGGCTTGCCTGATCGAGAAGCGGCCAGGCGCCCTCGAAACCGGTTGCGGCAATGCGGCCCGGATGCAGGAGATTGTCGGCAGATAGGTTGCCGGATGACGCATTGATGCCGAGACCGGCAAAAGACCGATAAATGATGTCGGCGAGGTTCTTGAAGTTATTCAAGATGAAGGCAAAGACGCCGACATAGAGCACTTTGCGGATGAGCCGGCCGAATATGTTGGGTTCGCCGCCGAATGCCCAGGCGAGGCCGGCAAGTGTGACGTCGATGCCGATCAGGTTCGTGGTAAGGAAGGCGACATCGCCCGAGAGCAGACCGAACCCGCTATCGATGTAGCGGATGAAGGTCTCCATGAAGCGATCAATGACCCCAAGGTCGTTCATGCCGCCTTCCTCGTCGTCAAGAGATTGGTGATCAGTTGCCGGGATAGGCCGTGCCTGTGCCGAGGAAGCGCTTTGTCGTCTCGCGCGCGGCCTCCTCGGACTGCGCCTTGCGCGCCGCATCCTCGGCCTCAGCGCGGAACTGCGTTGCGAGCAGCGTCTGGATCTGCATCTGCTGCTTGGTCGAAAGCGCAAGGAGCTGGTTAGTGGCCTGACTTGCCTGAAGCGCACCGGCCGCGCCTTGGCTGCGGTTGACGAGATCGGCAAGCAGGTCACCATCACCGCGAACATTCTCGACGATCTGCGACTGAACACCCATGGTCTGACGGAATGCCTGCATAGCGCTTTGCCAGCGGTCACGTGCGGCGCTCGCCACATCGCTGACCTTGATCGTGGCGTCGTAGCTTTCCGGATATTGATTACGCCACTGGTCCTGAAGCTTGTTGAGATCAAAGCTCAGGCCACTTGCCTGGTCCATCAGACCGTCGATCCGTTGGAGCGAGCCGGTAAGCTGACCCACGGAAGAAAAATCCAGACTCTGAAGATTGCGTGCCATGTTCTGCAGCACGGTCGCCTGGTTCTGGAGCGACTGGATCTGGTTGTTGATCTGCTCCAGCGAGCGCGCCGCCGTGAGCACGTTCTGTGCGTAGTTCGACGGATCGAACACGATGAGCGCGTAGGCCGGCTGCACGTAGTCGGCCATCGGCTTGGCGATCAACGAAAGGGTGATCAGGCCCGAGAGAAAGCGGCGCCGCATCATGACGATTGCTCCTTGGTTGGTTGAGGGAATTGCTGGAGAAGCTCGGCCGCCCAATCCAGGCCGCGGGCGCCGAGGAAGCGAAAGACAAAGCTGTCCTGCCCGTGCTCGGACAGGACCCTGTCGATCAGGCTTTGCGCGGCTGGACCCGAGGCGCCGCAAAGTGCAAGCGCGATGGGGCCGAGCCCGAGCTCGAAGAGACGGTTGCCGCAGCGCGACTGCAAATAGTAGTGCCGCTTCGGCGTGGCCCGGGCGATCAGTTCAATCTGCCGGTCGTTGAGACCGAAGCGCTCATAGGCAGTCCGTGCCTGCGGTTCCACGGCACGATCATTGGGGAGAAAAATGCGCTGTGGGCAGCTCTCGATGATCGCCGGCGCTATTGCAGAGCCGGCGATGTCGGCAAGCGACTGCGTGGCGAAGATCACCGATACGTTCTTCTTTCGCAGCACCTTCAGCCATTCGCGGATGCGGGCAGCAAAAAGCGGATTGTCGAGATAGACCCAGGCCTCATCGAGCATGAGCAGCGTCGGGCGCCCGTCGAACCGCTCCTCAAGGCGATGGAAGAGATAGGTGAGCACAGGCAGCACAGCGCTTTGGCTACGCATCAGCTCCTCGGTCTCGAAGCACTGCACATCCGACAAGGCCAGCCGATCATCGTCGGCATCGAGCAATCGGCCGAAGGGACCGTCGAGCGTGTAGGGCATTAAGGCGGACTTCAGTGCATTGGACTGAAGCAGGACCGACAGACCGGTCAGCGTGCGCTCCTGCGCCGGCGCGGTGGCGAGGCTGTTGAGCGCCGACCAGATCGCCTCCTTCACCTCCGGCGTGAGGGTGACGTTCTCATGGGCAATCAGGCCGGCGATCCATTCAGCTGCCCAGCTGCGCCTACCCTGATCACCGATATTGCGCAGAGGCTGGAAGGCAAGCGCACCGTCCGAACCCAAGACATGATGCTCTCCACCCATGGCGAGCGTTGCCGCGCGCGCCGAATTGCCTTTGTCGAAGACATAGACCTGCGCGCCGGCATAGCGACGAAACTGCAGGGCGATCAGGGCAAGCAGCACCGATTTTCCGGCGCCGGTCGGTCCAACGATCAGCATGTGGCCGACATCTTCGACATGGGAAGAAAGCCGGAACGGAGTCGACCCGCTGGTTTCGGCGATGAGGAGCGGCGGGGCCTCTCGTCCAGTGACTTCAGCCAGATGCTCGTTCGCCGCAGGACCGGCCCACACCGAGGAAAGCGGCATGAGATGGGCAAGGTTCAGCGTGTGAACGAGCGGCTGACGAACGTTGGCATAGACATGACCCGGCAGCGAGCCGAGCCAGGCTTCGACCGCATTGACGCTTTCGCGGATGGTGGTGAACCCGAGCCCATTGATGATCCGCTCGACCGCCCGAAGTTTCTCAGCGGCGGCTTGGCGATCCTCGTCCCATACCGTCACCGTTGCAGTGAGATACCCGAAGCCGACATGATCGCCGCCCAACGCCTGAAGTGCTTCATCGGCGTCGAGCGCCTTATTGTCGGCGTCGCTGTCGACGAGCGGAACGGGTTCGCTGCTTACAACCTCGCGCAAGATTGCGACGATCGATTTGCGCTTGGCAAACCACTGCCGGCGCAAGCGGGTCAGCGTCTTGGTGGCCTCGGTCTTGCCGAGCGGAATGAAGCGCGTCATCCAGCGATAGGCGAAATCCTGATGATTGAGGGCATCGAGGATTCCGGGCCGGGTGAGGTTCGGAAAGCCGAGGATGGTAAGTGTGCGAAGATGTTGCTCACCCAGCATCGGCTCCAAGCCGCCGGTAAGCGGCACATCGACCAGGATGCCGTCCAGATACATCGGCGTTTCCGGCACGGCGACCGGATGGCGGCGGGTCGAGATCGTGTCGTGCAGGTATGTCAGCGTCTCGGCATCATCGAGCAGACGCACTTCGGGCATGAAGCCCGACAGAAGATCCAGCACACGGTCGGTCTCGTCACGGAACCGCACCATCTCCTGGCGCCAGTCTCTTTCGCCTTCTGAATGATGCGAGTCGACGAGCGCGCTTTCCGCCCGCGCCTGGGCGTCCGGTGGCGGCATGGACAGCAAGGTCAGGTGATAGCGGCTCTCGAAATGCGCGACCTTGCCCTCGAAGGCAGCACGCCGTTCTTCATCAACCAGCCATGACGCCGCGTCCGGGAAACGCGAGGACGGATAGCCCAGCGCTTCGATACGCTCGGCCTCGAAAAACAATGTCCAGCCGGAGCCAAGGCGTCTAAGCGCATTGTTGGCCCGGGCGCAGATGCCGATGAGTTCGGCTTCGGTCGCGCTTTCCAGATCGGGCCCGCGAAACCGAAGAGTCCGCTGAACGCTGCCGTCCTTGTTGAGCACGATGCCGGGCGCCACCAGTGCTGCCCAGGGCAGGTGGTCGGCAAGCCGGTCGGCCTTGCCGCGATATTCCGAAAGGTTCAGCATGCGAGCCATCCCCTCAGGCGAAGGTGACGGACAAGCACGCTGGCAAAGTCGGGATCGCGCCTTGCGGCAAAGACCGCGAGCGAGTGGCCGCCAAGCCAGAGCACTAGCCCGGCAATCCATTGCTGCAAGCCTAGTCCGATGGCCGCAGCCACCGTGCCGTTGAGGATCGCCACCGCCCGCGGGGCGCCGCCCAGCAGGATCGGTTCAGTCAATGCCTGGTGAACGGGAACCTCGAAGCCCTCGATATGTTGCACTCCGGCGGCCATCAGACGAGCGCCCCGCCGCCGAAGGAGAAGAACGAGAGGAAGAAGCTCGATGCGGCGAAGGCGATCGACAGGCCGAAGACGATCTGAATCAGCCGGCGGAAACCGCCTGCAGTATCGCCGAAGGCAAGGGTCAGGCCGGTGGTGATGATGATGATCACCGCGACGATTTTGGCGACCGGTCCCTGCACCGATTCCAGGATCTGCTGCAGCGGCTGTTCCCAAGGCATGCCGGAGCCGGCAGCGTGCGCCGGAACTGTGAGAAGAAACGCGAGCGCGGCAAACGAAAGAAAGCGGAGCTTCTTACGCATAAGGGGGCCTTTCAAAGTTGCTGGAGTTGCGGAGGCGTGAGTGGGGTGACGGCGTAGTCGCCGCTGCCGTCGAGACCTGTGACCTCAGCGATTGCATCGATGCGGCGCGACGAGCCGCGCCCCACGATGAAGACGATGAGATCGATGGCATCGGCGATGAGGCGGCGCGGCACGGTGACGACAGCTTCCTGTGCAAGCTGCTCGATGCGATAGAGGGCAGAGCGCGCCGAATTGGCATGAACCGTGGCGATGCCGCCGGGGTGCCCGGTGTTCCATGCCTTGAGCATGTCCAGCGCTTCCGCGCCCCTGACTTCACCGACGATGATGCGGTCGGGGCGGAGCCGGAGCGTCGAGCGCACGAGATCGGCGAGTGTGACCGAGCCCCGCCTGGTTCTCAGGGCAACGCAGTCCTTTGCTGCGCATTGCAGTTCGCGGGTGTCCTCGATGAGGATCACTCGCTCGTCGCATTCGGCGACTTCGGCCAGCAGCGCATTGGCAAGCGTCGTCTTACCCGACGACGTGCCTCCGGCGACAAGGATGTTGCGCCGTTCTCGGACTGCCTTTATCAACGCATCGGCCTGCAGCGGCAACATGATGCGATCCGCAACATAGTTGGCCAGCGTGTAGAGCATTGCGGCTGGTTTGCGGATGGCAAAGCAAGGCGCCAGCACGACAGGCGGCAGCAGTCCCTCGAAGCGTTCGCCCGATGGCAACTCGGCGCTGACAATCGGATTGTCCGCATGCGCCTCGGCACGCACGTGGGAAGCGACCAGGCGGATGATGCGCTCCGCCTCGGAAGGATGCATATGCACGGCCGTATCGATTCGGCCTTCTCCCAGCCGGTCGAGCCGCAGCGCACCATCGGGATTGACCATCACCTCGATGACCAATGGATCGGCCAGCGCCTCAGTGATCGTCGGACCCATAGCGGTGCGCAGCATGGCGCGGCGTCGGTGGTCGGCCTCTGGATGAGCGCTCATCCTTCCCCTCCTCCGCCATTGTCTTTGCCAAGCGAGCGTTTCCCCGATGCGATCTGGCGACCGACCTGCTCGACGAATTTGTCGAAACGCTCCTGAGCAATCGCCTGCGTCGACTTGTCCGGAACAGGCGTGTGGGCATGAAGCGTGATCGAAAAGCGGATGAAGAGCGCCAAGCTTTCCAATGTCATCTCGACATCGCGCCTGACGTGAGTGAGGTCGCGGGAAAGACGGTCCAGCCTCATGCCATAGCGCCGATCGAGTTCATTCTCGCCACGCCGCTCGATGAAAGCTTCTACGGCCTTCGCGACGACCGCGGATTTTGTGGTCGAGGGATCGCGGCTGAGGTTGTCCAGCTTCTCGCTCAATTCCGGTTCGAGCAGAAACTGGTGACGAATGCGGTGGGGCTTCATGCGCTTGTTCCAACTGGCCGGCGCTGGCGGGCCGGCGGCGGAACAAGCATCATCGAGATGCCCAAAATTGCTTACGGCCGTTATCTACGCTGAGATACGCCCGAGCTGCGGAAAGCGTTCAGAAGCCGGGGACGATATCCTTGTCATCACCCCTTCCCTCGTTGATGCCATAGGCACCTGCGACGGTGGAGATCCGGTCCATGACGCGTTTGTCCGCCATCGCCTCGCTATCATCGTCTGCGGGTCTGGACAGATGGTCCTGGTCCGGTTCCTGGGTGACGGCGGTATGTTCTTCGGGTAGGCCAGGATGGCGCTGCTGCTGAACACCTCCCTCGTCCGCAAGCGCGGCGCCAGCGCTTTCATCGTCAGACGCAAGACGACGGTCGACACCGCGTACTTGCCCAGTCCAATCGTCCGGCCGCGACATCGGGCAGTCCGCGTAGGGTCCGTCGCGCAACACCGGCGAAGGCAGCACCCGCTCGGTGAAATTGTGGTCCTCATAGTATCGCAGCTTTTTGGCCCGGATGGGGGGCAATCCCGAAACCAGCACCAGTTCGTCCGCGGGCGGCAATTGCATCACCTCGCCCGGTGTCAGCAGCGGGCGGGCGGTTTCCTGGCGGCTGACCATGACATGCGAGAGCCAAGGTGCCAGCCGGTGGCCCGCATAGTTGCGCATGGATCTGAGTTCCGTGGCCGTGCCAAGCGCGTCCGAGATTCGCTTGGCCGTGCGCTCATCATTGGAGGAAAAGGCAATTCGCAAATGGCAGTTGTCCAGAATGGCGTTGTTGTCGCCATACGCTTTGGAGATCTGGTTCAACGATTGCGCGATCAAGTAGGCACGAATTCCGTAACCGGCCATAAACGCGAGCGCGGTCTCAAAGAAGTCGAGGCGACCGAGCGCCGGAAACTCATCCAGCATCATGAGCAGTTGATGCTTGCGGCTCTTCTTTGGGTCACCCTCGAGGCGCTCCGTCAGCCGCCTGCCGATCTGGTTCAGGATCAGTCGCACCAAGGGCTTGGTGCGCGAGATGTCCGATGGCGGCACGACCAGATAGAGCGACATCGGCCACTCCGCATCCATCAGATCGGCAATGCGCCAGTCGCAGTCCGATGTTACCGCCGCCACGGTCGGATCACGGTAGAGGCCGAGAAAAGACATGGCGGTCGAGAGGACGCCTGAACGTTCGTTCTCCGATTTGTTCAACACCTCTCGTGCCGCCGAGGCCACGACGGGATGGACCTGAGGCTTATTGGCCGCGCCGAGATGGTTGGTCGTCATCATTCGCCGCAAAGTCGCGGCAAACGAGCGTTGCGGGTCCGACAGAAAGGTGGCGACGCGGGCAAGAGTCTTTTCCTCTTCGGCGTAGAGCACGTGCAAGATAGCGCCGACCAGGAGTGAATGACTGGTCTTCTCCCAATGATTCCGCCTTTCTAGCGCGCCTTCCGGATCGACTAGAATGTCAGCGATGTTTTGGACATCGCGAATCTCGTCCGAACCTTTGCGTACCTCCAGCAGCGGGTTGTAGCGGGCCGATCGCGGATCAGTCGGATTGAACAAAAGGCAATGCGAGAACCTCGACCGCCAGCCGGAGCTCAGCTGCCAGTTCTCGCCTTTAATGTCGTGAATGACGGCCGAGCCGGACCAGGAGAGAAGCGTTGGGACAACCAGTCCGACGCCCTTGCCGGAACGTGTCGGCGCAAAGGCCATGACGTGCTCAGGCCCGTCATGACGCAGATACCGGTCCTTCAGTTTGCCGAGGAAGACGCCTGCCGGCTGAAACAGCCCTGCTTTCTCGATCTCCCGCGTCACCGCCCATCGAGAGGAGCCATAGGTGGTGACCAAGCCGCGCTGGCGCGCGCGCCAGAGGGAACCAGCGATCGCAGCGGCACAGCCCATGAATCCACTGGCGCCCGCAAGCATGCCCGCCTTGTCGAATACCTCGGGCGCATAGGCATCGAATTGGAACCACCATTCCAACAGTTTCCACGGCTCGTAGATCGGCCATCCAGCCGCGACAAACCATGGCGCGCCGAGTTGTTCCTGAAAGGCTAGCATATGAGCGCACCATTGCGTGGCAGCCCACACGCCGAGGAGAACGATGGCGAACACAATGGCGATCTGCCCAATCAGAAGCTTCGTGGGCGTCACTGGCTTGCTCCGCTGTTCTGGAGAGATGGATCGAGCATCGCCCGGGACGGCCGGAACAGGAATGCGCCCTATGTACGACTTGGTGCGATGAGAGGCTGTTTGGCGCGCCGTTGCTCTCCTTCGAGGTGTATCAATATTCGCGCATTCCCGAGGAATGCTATGTCGGAGGGGACTCATATCGGTCGTGCCTATCGTGAGCACGTGGTCGGGGAGCTGGCGGTGGCGTGCAGGCAAGCCGCTGAGGAAATTCTGAACATCGAGTCTCCGGTCTGAGGTACAACAAGCCTATCGAGATCGGATCGCGAGGTAGCCCTGCCCGCCATGGGAATTCCTCAGGCAAGTACCGACATATTGGGCACTGCCTTATAAGTGGAAGGCGCCTTCCCGTTGCCTCTATCGCAGATAAGTTACCTTCCGGCCTTCGCGCTGGGTTCCCAGCTGGACTGCGTTTCAGTCTCAATTCGCTGTGCTTTTTGTGAGCCAGACACCATTTCTCAGACGGTGAATTGACGACATTCATTGTCCGACAAGCCCTCGCCAGCGATCTGTTGGGCAGAGGCGGCTATCACCCCGGCCGTGGCACATCCGCGCGCTGCAAAACCTCGATGAGCCGCCGGCTCAAACGCCCAGGCAGATGCAAAGATCCACAGATGCGTTCCGCCAGCGCTAGTTGCCAAGCATATGACCGGCATTTCGCATTGCGCCTAGGAAGAGGCCGGCATGGTGAGTGACATCGATTTTGGCCTGCATTGACACCGGCATGCTGGTCCAATTCTCCAACGGTGCAATGAAGCGGGAGAAGGTACCGTCGACGACGCAGTAGCGGCTAATAAGGCCTTGTCTGTCCAACGCCAGCACACCAATCTGGCCGCCTCGATATCGGATGGCTGCGAGCCGTTGAACCTCGGCGTCATCATCGTTCCGCACGTCGAAAAGCAGGTTGCCGCGGCTCCTCGCAGCTATTTCCGCCGCTTTGTCATTGAAGCTCAAGCAGAGTGAGCGGACGCTTTCCACTGCCATCTGGAAAACCAACAAATCCAGTTCATTCACAGCCATGTGGGCAGTTGAGCCAATAAATGGATGATTGCAATGTCGCACACGGCTTGCTCACAGGTGTCGGCGACTGATCGTTCGTGGTTTTCTGTCCGCTGCCGGCGATGGAATATTTGAAGGACGGCGGGTCCCGTATTTCCTGTCGCGTTGGCAACCGCGGCGGCCACCTGCCGGGCGGCAGCGGCAGAGATAATGTCATAGACAGGTGGAAGCGTGGGCTTTCTGCCCTTCAACAGTTCCCTGACCCTACAGATTTGCACGCGCGGCCGCAGCTTGCCGCCCGCCTCAACGGGTTCGGCCTCTCTGGCAGCACGTTCCATTGCCGCGGTCGCCTTGTTGAGCGTCACCAGAACGCCAAGCTTCGTGGCTGGCAAGATCGCCAACTCGCTCAAGCTCACGACCTCTATTCGATGGACGGGCACGGCCGTGCATCGCCGCGGCAGGGGACAACATCGTCGTGACCGGCCCTCAAGCCCTATATCGTGACGGCGGGATCGTTCACCAGGAGCGGCGAGATCGCCGTGGAGGGCAAGCCCTTCCACATCGTGGCCGTCGGAGGGAGCGGCAAGATCCACGATCAAGCAGCTGAGAAAGATCACGCATATAGCCACGATCCCGCGGTCCAGCCGATCTACATTTGAGGACGACCAGATCAAGCAAGCGCGCCCTGTCGAATTTGGGTCCGGGATTGGCAGTTGGTCTATCCCTTCCTGACGATGGAACGCTCGATCCAGTCATGGCTTACAAGGTGGAGAGCGGCGACCAGAGCGCAGATGAGTACACGCCTACTACGAGATCGGCTATCGCACCAATTCGAGCGGATCACGATCGATGGCGACACCGTGGCTTTCTTCGAGGGCGGGAAGCCGCTTGAGGCCTGCTACGCCGGCGACGGCTGTGAAATCCTGACCTCGAAGAAAGGAAACCGCATGGGCGTCAAATTTCGCTTCGGCGTCGTGTTGGCCTCCTCACACTTGGTTGGCTGACTCAGCGGGCAACCCGGTCGAGAAAAGCGTCGAATGCGGCAGCGACAACGCGCATCGCAAAGCGATGCTGCCGCCGTACGCGGACAAAACCCTTTTCGATGTCCACAATCCCGTCCTTGGCAAGCATCGCCAAGCGTTCAGCTGAATCGAGAAAATGGATCGGATCAGATCCGTGGGCGGCACAGATTGCCGGCACATCGGCCTCGAGATCGCACATTAGTCGCTCGATGATTGCGGCTCGCGCGCGGTCTTCGTCGGTGAGACGGTAGCCCTTTGACGTCGCCAGACGGCCAGCTGCGATGTGCCGGCAGTAGGAATCCCGTGTAACCTCGTTCTGGACGTAGCCCTCGCCGACACGCCCGATAGCCGACGCGCCGAAACCGATCAGGGTTTTGCAGGTGTCGGCCGAGTAGCCCAGCGAGTTGCGCCGCAGTCGACCGGCTTTCTGTGCCAGCGCGAGATCGTCGTCCGGCAAGGCGAAATGGTCGAGCCCGATCTCTCGGTAGCCGGCGGCAATCAGTGTCACGGCAATGGCCGCATCCTGTTCGGCGCGGGCAGCGCTGCCCGGAAGCGATGCCTCCTCGATGAGGCGCTGATTCTTAATAAAGGACGGAATGTGCGAGTAGCCGAACACCGCAAGCCGGTTGGGGCGCGTGGCGACCGCCGCCCTCGTGGTCTCGACGCAAGACTGCACCGTTTGATGCGGGAGACCAAAGATGAGGTCGAAGTTGATGCTTGTCACTCCATGCCGACGCAGCATTTCGACGGCAGCCGCCGTCTGCGCCTCACTCTGGACCCGGTTGATCGCTTTTTGAACAATGGGATCGAAGCTCTGCACGCCGAGGCTCGCGCGGTTCACGCCGGCTGCTTGCAAGGCTTCGGCCATATCGGCCGTGAACGTCCGTGGATCGATCTCGATGGCGATCGTAGCTGTTTCCGCAAGCGCAAAGTGGCGGCGCAGGAATTCCGTCAGGGCAAGGAACTCAATTGGCCCCATGAGAGTTGGCGTTCCGCCGCCGAAATGCACATCACTCACGGGCAGCGCCTGCGGCGCGTGCTCCGAGATCAAACGTATCTCGTCACGCAGCGCCGCCAGATAATTAACGATCGGCGCATCATGGCGGGTGATGGTGGTGGGGAAGCCGCAATACCAGCACTTTGATCGGCAGAACGGAACGTGCAAGTAGAGTGACGCCGGATCGTTAGCCGGTAGGTTCCTGAGCCATTCCTTATAAGCGTCGGCGCCGACCGCCCCAGAGAACTCCGCGACAGTCGGATAGATGGTGTACCAAGGTAGGCGGGCTTCGCGATGTTTTGTGGTCTGCAACAGTTACCGTCCCATGTTGTTGCCTTCCATCCTTACCACTGCGCTCTCCTGTGTCTTTGCGCTATATCAGTCCGGTCCGCTTTGGGTCCGATTATTTCGCAGCGATAGCCCCATTCAGCCTTGGCTGGACAGCGATGGTATGAGCACGCGCTGGTCAGCGACAACCGCCATGGGTTTCCCGTCGAGACTTTCCCGCAGACCGTCTACTATCCTATCCTATCCTATTCCTACTCCCTTCAGCGTCCAATGGAACGCAGCATGCTCCATCCGACCAGTCGATTCGGCGCCGGGACCAGACTTTTGCTCGCCGGCTGGTGCGTAAGACGGCGTCACGTAGCGATACCTGGCATCTCGATGAGTTCGTCGTATTAATTGCCGGCACGAGGCTTTGGCTGTGGCGCACCGTCTGTCAGAGCGGGAATTGTGCTCGAGGAGACCGTCCAGGCCCGCCCCTGCCAAGGCTGCAAGCCTGATGAACCAATTTAGAAAGTAGCGCTACGCCAGGCGCATGATTACCGACAAATCGCGCTCCTGTGGCCCGGCAAAGCGCCGGAGTGAAGCGCAACTCAAGCATCGCTCGCAACTGACAATCGAGCGAATTCGCATGTGCTTCCGTAAAAACAAAAATGGCCCATGCACGGCTTCCGATTCAGAGAGGGGCTTACAACGGCTCGTCTCGACCTGCCCGCCTTTAGGAACCACTTTGTCCGGACTAGCTGGAAAGCTGGTGCACCTCGCCACCGCCAAAGTGTGGCCCTTCGCCCTAACGAGGACGCTTACGCCTAGGCATGTCGGCATCAATGGGGCATCTCGGCTGACGTACCGAGCGGTACACTCGCATGATGTCAACAATGTCGAGGCTCAAAACAAACAAAAGCTATCGCCATTGAACGATACTGTCGCGAAGCGAACAGGCGAGCCATGTCCGAAACGTTTGCTTTTCGTGCTCAGCTTGACCCTCAGAGCAAAAAAGGAAACGCAACCAAGGTCCGACGGCAAACTTGAGTGTCATTCGTAGCTTGGTCGTGAGGTTGGCACGTCACTTGCGGGGTGATTTTCGAAGCCGTTGTGATGGTATGCCCGCAGCTATCGGAGATAATCATGGCGATCGACTCGGAAGTGTTTGATTCCTCCCCGGGCATTTCAAGCAGGTGATATGAGAACAAACAACTTATCGTGTGAAATTATGATTCAGCTTCATCGCCCCTGTTGTTGAATAGTTATTACGATCCGTTTGTCACACTGCGATAGGCGCAGCGCGATGTGCATGGTTTTCGATTGTGGGGACAGGAAGGGCTGGCTCGTTCGTTGACGTCCCCTTCTTCAATATTTGAACGGAGATCAAGAATGAACATCAGGAGCCTCCTGCTCGGCTCAGCTGCGGCCCTGATCGCTGTTTCCTGTGCCCGAGCCGCCGACGCCATCGTCCTGGCCGAGCCTGAGCCCGTTGAATACGTCAAGATCTGCGACGTTTACGGCGCTGGTTACTACTACATCCCCGGCACCGAGACCTGCCTGCGCATCGGCGGCTATGTCCGTTACGACATCGGCCTCGGCGATGTCGTATCGTATGACCAAGCTAGAACCACGGATGTGAAGACTGGCGAGGCCCAGGGCATGTGGCAAAACCACACGCGCTTCACATTCAAAACTTGGATCGAGCAAGAGACCGAACTCGGTACATTGCAGACCTACATCGAGACTCGCATGAATTACGGCAAGCACACCCCCTATTCCGGTTCGGACAGTACTCGATACTACGCATTCAGCCAAGGCATCACGTTGACTTTCGCCTGGGTTCAGCTTGGTGGCCTCCGAGTTGGCAAGGACTGGTCCGCCTTCGACATGTTTATTGGCTACGCGGGTGACGTGCTCAATCCGATGCTTATCCCGTACGGCGCCTTCGATACTAATGTGGTTCAGTACTACTTTGACGCCGGTAACGGCTTTTCGGCTGTGGTTTCACTCGAAGAAGGCTCGGGCCTGGTCGGCACCATCGACAGCTACGTTCCGCACCTAGTCGGCGGAGTGAAATACACACAACACTGGGGCGCGATCACCGGCGTTGTCGCTTATGATAGCAACTACGAATCGGTCGCCGGCAAGGTCCGCATCGACGTCGATGTTACCGACCAACTCTCGCTATTCGGAATGTTCGGCTACGGCTCCAACGGCAAGCTCGACGATGATGTCACTAACGCAATCGACGCTCATGGCCGCGGGTTCTACAAAAGTTGGGGCGGTAACTGGGCTTTCTGGGCGGGCGCCACTTACAAGCTCAATGGGACAACTTCGTTGAATCTTCAGCTCTCGGGTGATCAGCTCAGGAACTATGGTGTCGCTGCAAACGTTGCCTATGCGTTTCTTGCAGATTTCACAATTACAGCCGAACTCGACTATGACCGCTACGGCGACTTCGCCGTCGGCAAGGTCGACCCTTCCATTAGCTGGGCTACTGCCAACAAAAAGAGCAGTGTCGGCGGCATCCTCCGTTTCGAACGTTCATTCTAACGGGAGGAAGAGCTTCATCTCGGTGGCCTCAGGCGGCGAATGACGATTATGCGGGGGACCTGCCACGCCTGCGGCAGATAAGCCCTGACACGTTTGCAATCGGATACAGCTGCGATTAGGGCGCGGCCGATGCCCCGCTTGCCGGGATGTGACAGCTGGTAAAGCGTTGCGGCAGGTTTGCTGGCGGTCCCGGCGCTTGCGCTGACGCGTGCGGCGCAGTCCGGCGACACGGTGGAGGCCGCCGGCAGATGGGTGGGCGCGTGATCGCCGAAGCAATCGCCGAACTCGCCCAGTATCCCAGCTTCGATAACGATTGAATCGGCGGCGACTCAATGCAACCTTGGCTTCCGGAGACCGCGCTGGCCGCCGCCGGCCTGACCGCGCTCGCCGCGCAGGATGCTTCGGACAAGCAAATCACCTGCGTCAAGTCGCCCTTCAAGTCGCTGATCGACCATGTCTTTATCTCGCCCAATCTCGTGCCGTGCGGCCACGATTTCGTGATCCTCGCGCTCGACCGAACCATCGAGCGGTCCCTGGATGTGTCCGATCATCGCCCGGTCCTCTTGCGACTGGTCGGGCCTATCGGTGAGCGTTAGATCCAGAACGAGGTTACACGGGATTCCTACAGCCCGCACATCGCAGCTGGCCGCCTGGCAAAGTCAAAGGGCAACCGTCTCACCGACGAAGACCGCGGCGAGCCGCAATCATCGAGCGAGGACGAAATAGTGGACAGCGAAGGGTCTTATCCGCATGCGGCAGGAGGATCGCTTTGTGGTTAGCGCTATTGCTGCGTATTCGATGCTTTTCTCGACCGGGTTTGCCCGTAGGCACAGCCAAGCAGTGTGAGGGGAGGCCAAAGGGACAACCAATCGTCGCTAAACGGCATGCTCCAGCAAATAACGGCAAGGCGGTAGCGGCGCGCTTGAGCGCCGGTTGAAGTGCTTGGAGTTTTTTCCGAATGGGCGAGCGTTGCGACTAATGAAGGCTCAAATCATTCGACGGTGACTGATTTTGCCAGGTTGCGTGGCTGGTCGAGATCTGTGCCCATGAAGAGCGCCGTGTGGTACGCAAGAAGCTGTATCGGCAGCGAGAAGATCATCGGCGCGATAATCTCGTCGGTGGCCGGCAGCACGATTGTGTGCATCGTATCGAGTTTCGATGCGGCTGCCCCTTTTCCATCGGTGATGAGGATAATGCGCCCTCCGCGGGCGGCCACTTCCTGCATGTTGGAGAAGGTCTTGTCGAAAAAGCGATCATGCGGCGCGATGACGATCACTGGCATGTTCTCGTCTATCAATGCGATAGGACCGTGCTTCAATTCACCCGCCGCATAGCCTTCGGCGTGGATGTAGGAAATTTCCTTGAGCTTCAGCGCACCCTCCATCGCCAGTGGGAAATTTGTGCCACGGCCGAGATAAAGGACATGATGACACTTTGACAGTTCGCGCGACAGAAGCTCAATCTCCGGCTGGATGCTGTCCAGTACCTGCCTCATGAGGCGCGGCATTTCGGTGAGGCTCTCGACGAGCGCCTGCACCTCATCTTCGGTCACGGTTCCGCGGGCCTTGGCTGCGTGGATCGCGATTGCGGCAAGAGCGGCTAGCTGGCAGGTGAAGGCCTTGGTGGAGGCGACGCCGATCTCTGGGCCGGCAAGGATCGGGAAGACCACATCGGCCTCCCGAGCGATGGTCGATTCGCGCGCATTGACGACAGCGCCAATTTTCAGCCCAAGCTGCTTGCAGTACCTCAGCGATGCCAGCGTATCGGCGGTTTCGCCCGACTGTGAAATGAACAGAGCCGCAGACTGCGGCGACAACGGAATCTCGCGATAGCGGAATTCGGATGCAACATCTATTTCGACCGGCAGGCGCGCATAGCGCTCGAACCAGTATTTTCCGATCAGCCCGGCGAGATATGCGGTGCCGCAGGCAGAGATCGCCAAGCTCGGGATCTTGGCGAAGTCGATGCCAAAAACCGCATCGGGACCATTTTCGATGAAATTGATATAATGACCGAGCGCATCGGCGATGACCTCGGGCTGCTCGAGGATTTCCTTCTCCATGAAGTGGCGATGGTTGCCCTTGTTGGCCAGAGTGGCCACGGCCACGGAGGTCTGGCGCGGACGCGCGACGGGGTGGCCGTCGTGATCAAAGATATCAGCGCCCGTCCTGCCGACAACGGCCCAGTCACCGTCGATGAGATAGGTGATTTCATTTGTGAATGGAGCAAGCGCGATCGCGTCGGAGCCCAGGAACATCTCGCCGTCGCCGTGACCGATCGCCAGCGGTGGTCCATTGCGCGCCGCAATGATGGTCGACGGATCATCCTCAAAGAGGATGGCAAGCGCGTAGGCACCCCTGATGCTTTTCAGCATGGCATGCACCGCCTCACCACGCCTCATGCCCTCCCGGCGGTGCCTTGCCAAGAGATGCGCAAGGACCTCAGTGTCGGTGTCGGTCTGGAACTCGGCTCCCGTCGCCGCCAATTCGTCCTTCAGTTCGGCGAAATTCTCGATGATGCCGTTATGGACGACGGCCACACCATCCGTGAAGTGCGGGTGTGCATTGCGTTCCGTCGGTGGCCCATGGGTTGCCCAGCGGGTGTGGGCGATGCCGATGGTACCACCCAGCGGCTCTTCCTTGAGTCTCCTCTCGAGATTGACGAGCTTGCCCTCCGCGCGCCGGCGGTGCAAGGTGCCCTCGGTGATCGTCGCAATGCCGGCCGAATCGTAGCCGCGGTATTCCAGACGCTTCAATGCGTCGACCAGGCGTTCCGACACCGGCTGTTGCCCAACGATGCCAACAATTCCGCACATGTTCTTCTCCGAATTCTTCCCGGCAGCCTTAGCCGACGCAGACGAGGGATGCCGCCCGGCATACGCTCAGTTAGAGTCTTCTAATGGAATCCAGTAAGTTCGGTAAAATTGATTGTTGGGATAGCCACCATCCACGCCATGGATGAACTAAACCTCAGTCCAATGCGGGTGATGTGAACCGGGGCGGACGCTTCCGCCTTCAACGGGCTGCGCATATCATGGCCGGCGCCCTCACCTGCGTTAATAGCATGCAAGCCGGCCGGAGGAGACGGAGAATACTCGGCCCAGGTGCGATGTGCAGCCCAGCGCACTCTTTGATCTCGCCGTTCAATTGTGCGGACGCTGCTTCATGCATCATTCCTCGGTTTGCTTCTCCAGGCCGGCCGCAATGACTGGTTTCGGCGACGAGAAGCAAACCCTCTTCCGATCCCTGGGGCCACGCACCACGTCTTGGCTATCCGCATGGGCCGTGCGACAGGCCGAGAATCGGTTGCCACAGTACCGGCCCGTTCAGACGTCCCCTCCAGCGGATGCGCAACAGGCTGGCGTGAGAGATCTCGAGAAAGCCGGCCACCGCCTGCGTTTTGCCGACGGGCTGCGGCTGTCCGATGCGCGACAATGGCCACGTTGCGAGGCGAAGGATCCGTTCCATACGCGTATCGGTCACCGTCACGATCCGGGTGAGATTGTTGGCCAAGCCGAATTCGATCATGCCGGCGAAGAGCTCGTAGGTTGCTTGGGCAAGGCCGCCTGCCGCCTTGGGCGTTGATGGGGGCAAATCGAGCGCGAAACGGCTGCTTTCCCATATGTCGGCACTCGCAGGCGCCACAGCCTCACCCAGCAGCGCCGGGAATGTGTCGCGCAACATGGTCGGTCCAGTGGTTGGCAAGAGGCGCACGCAGCCACGAATTCGCCAATCGGATCCCTTGAGTAGCAGATAGACAGGCTTCAAGTCGTCATAGATGTCTGTTTCCATTTCGCCTCCGGTCTGAACTTCCCAATCGAGCCTCTCCTTGAAAACCCGATATCTGAGCCCGTGCATCTCTTTGAGCTCGCCTGCGAATTCGCTGTGGAGGCCAGGTGTGATCAGCTGAATCATTCGTCGCCTCCATGCGGGTTGTGTTCCCGCCATCGAAGGGCAAAGCGCACAGCGATGCAGCCTGTAGACGTTTACAGCTATCTTCGCGGAAGGATCCGGATCTCGCCTGACCGGAGGCAGCCAGCCTGGCAACCGCATGGATCGTCCGCCCGCGAGCTTTGCTTGGCATTTTCCAGATGGAAGGTCCCCTTGGCCTTTGAGACCTGCTTTCCAAGGCGTATTCGCGAGTTTTATATGCCTTTATGGTCTTGGAGAGCGTGGCGGGCAGGCTACACAGTGGGTGGCCGAGAGGTCGGGAATCAGTTGGAATGGAGGAATTCGTCTCGCCAAAGAGGGGATCCTTTGCAATGCACTGCCCGCCCGACACTCCCGCTTCAACGTTACGCGCCACATACCGTCGAGTAACAGCCGGACCGGCGACGCCGGCTGTGCTGGTTGTTGGCCTGATCAGCGGCAGCACGGTGAATCTGAGCCACGTCGCCAGCCATTTCCACGGACCGGCGAGCGTAGCCTCCAACGATCGCCGGCGGCGACGCTTCTTCCAGTTTGCCAGATCGACGAGGACTGGCTGGCGTGTACGCTGGTGGCGCGGCTCAACCTACGCCCGCCCTTGCGGCTGTGCCTTGACTGCACCAATTGGAAGCAAGGACATAAGGTTCGCATCAAGGAGCGAGGCAATATGCATCGTCGTAACCTGATTAGAGGATTCATCGCGCTGGGCGTGTGCCCGATCTGCGCCCAGACCGCGCGTGCGGCCAGCGCCCATTGGGGATATGGCGGCTCGGTCGGGCCGGAGCATTGGGCCGATCTGGACACGAGAAATTTCGCCTGTTCGGCGGGCGGGCAGCAGTCACCCATCGACATCGCCGGCGCGGTCAAGGCGGATATACCGTGCATCGCCATCAGTTGGCTCAAGGGCGGCGGCAGGATGGTGAACAACGGCCACACTATTCAAGTCAACATGCCGGAAGGCAGCACCTTGACCCGCGGGGATCGCGTCTACCAACTGGTGCAGTTGCATTTCCACGCGCCGAGCGAGCATCACGTCGCGGGCATCAGCTTCCCGATGGAAGCACATTTTGTCCATAAAGACACAAAGAGCGATACTCTGGGTGTGCTGAGCGCCCTTCTTACGCCTGGCGCGACAAATACCAGCTTTGCCGGTCTCGCCAAGGTCTTTCCAGCTCGGCCCGGCGAGGAGATGGCAGTTGACGAGTTCGATCCCAACGGACTTTTGCCGGCCTCGCTCGGCTACTGGACCTATGAGGGATCATTAACGACTCCGCCCTGCACCGAAAACGTGGAGTGGATAGTTGCTATGGAACCGGTCGAGGTCGACGCCGCGGACGTCAAGCGGTTTACGACGCTTTACCCCTCTAACGCGCGGCCGATCCGTCCCTCCAATCGGCGCTTCATCCTAGGCCTCAGGACATCGTGCGCGTAAAGCAAAACCGCGGTAACAATCGGACGGTTTCGAACAGTACGACGCCAGCCCGGTGGCGCTGGCATCGACCATAATGCCCGGGATCACAACAGCATGAGAGCTTGTGGGCCGGTAGCTTGCGGAGAACTGGGTGGCGTCACCGTTCCTACACTCCGGCCTGGATCTGCTTGAGCAGGGATTGATAATCGACGCGTCGCTCCCGTCCTGCGAGAACCCTCCTTCGACTGGACCAATGAAAATCTCCAAAAGTGGCAGTTTAGTTTGGACCAGTGAACTGCAATTTTGGGCTTGCAGTCAGGGAAGCGATTGTGGCTGGTCGCGCCGCTCATGGATTGCTTGCGCTCGAATTGATGGAGTTGCCTGGATGTTTGAGGGTCTCATCATCGACGGTCGAATTAAGAATATTGCATCGGGATTTAGAGCCGTGAGCGTCTACGTCGATGCCACTTCAGCTGGAGAAGGACGTTTCGATCCCAGATTGCTTGCTGAGGCCTGCGATTGTGTGTTGGCGGATGGCCCGACTTGGGCAGAAGCTCATCTGGCGAGTTGGTCCGACGCCTACGTCGTCTTTGGCGCGAAGCCTAACCGTACGCCGTGCTCAGCCCAGGCCCTCAGAAAACGGGTTCTGACAGACGGCACTCTTTCGACGATCAACCCGATCGTCGATCTCTACAACGCCATCAGCCTGAAATACGCAGTCCCGGTGGGTGGAGAGAATTTTGACGCCTATGTCGGAAGACCCCACCTGACGATCGCTGACGGGAGTGAGACGTTCGACACCATGATGAATGGAGAGGCGGTCAACGATCCTCCCTTGCCCGGTGAGGTCATCTGGCGCGACGACATTGGCGTCACCTGCCGACGCTGGAACTGGCGACAGGGCACTCGAACCCGCCTGAAGACCCTAACAGGCCGGATGTGGTTCGTACTGGAGGCGTTGGAGACCATGCCGGACGATGCATTGGCAGAGGCGACGGATGCCATGGTCGGAGGGCTGAATGCCTTGATGCCTGGCTGCAAAATCGCGAGCCAAGAAATTGCCATCGCCGGATGAGGTTTCCGGTCGAGCGAGCGGATCCATGGCCGCCCGGGGCATCCGGCGCGATCGATCCGATCGAAATTATCAAGGGCTGAGAGAATGAATGTCGATCTCCATCAGTTGCTCATCGTCTTTGCTGCATATGTCATTGCCGCGGGGAGCCCCGGCCCGAGCAACATGCGCATTATGGGGGTTGCGATGGCGCGCGGCAGAGGTGCTGCGCTCATGCTCGCCTCCGGCGTCGTCAGCGGCTCGATCTTTTGGGGTTTTATGGCCTCCACCGGCATCTCCGCCCTGTTGGCCAGGTACGCCCAGGCACTGCTCGTTCTGCAGGTTTTCGGGGGGCTTTACCTGCTATTCCTCGCCTTCAGGGCGGGACGGTCGGCGCTTACGTCGAACGAGAAGCTGGCGGTGCGCGCATCGACCGACCAAGTCGCTCTTTCGCGGGGTGAGCTCTATAGGAAGGGCCTATTGATGCATTTGGCGAACCCAAAATCCGTGCTGGCATGGATCGCGCTCGTCACGCTGGGGATCGGCCCGAATTCATCGTGGCAGAGCATCGCGGCGATACTGGGTGGCTGCGCCATCCTAAGTGTCACGATATTCTGCGGCTACGCCATTGTCTTCTCCACACCGCCTATGGTGGCTCTGTATCGCCGCTGCCGCCGCTGGATCGAAAGTCTGTTGGCGATGTTCTTCGCGTTCGCCGGGCTGCGTATGCTGCTTTCCCGTATGTAGTTTCGAAAGGAATGGAGATGACTTTGTTTCGCGGCCTGTCGGCGTTCCCCCTTACGCCAACCGATGCCGAAGGGCATGTCGACACCGAGGGTCTGGCTCGTTTTCTCGAGCGTATTCAACGCGCGGGAGCGGACTCCATCGGCCTTCTGGGGAGCACGGGCGGTTATGCTTACCTCACCAGGGAAGAACGCAAGCGTGCCGTTCAGGCTGCCGTGGAATGCATCGGCGGCAAAACGCCTCTTGTCGTGGGTGTGGGTGCATTGCGTACCGATGAAGCTCAGGCTCTGGCGCGCGATGCCAAATCCGCTGGTGCTGACGGCCTGCTCTTGGCACCGATGTCCTACGTTCCCCTGAACGAGGACGAAGTCTTCCAGCACTTCGTCGCGGTGGCCGAGGCGGGGGAATTGCCTTTGTGCATATATAACAATCCAAGCACCACGCGCTTCACATTCAGCGACGCATTGATCGCCCGGCTGTCAGAGGTGTCCAATATCGTCGCGGTGAAAATGCCTCTGGCGGCAAATGACGATTACGCGGGGGAACTGGCACGTTTGCGGTCGATGACGCCTGACACGTTCACAATCGGATACAGCGGCGATTGGGGCGCGGCGGATGCCCTGCTTGCCGGATGTGACACCTGGTACAGCGTTGCGGCAGGTCTGCTGGCGGTCCCGGCGCTTGCGCTGACGCGTGCAGCGCAGTCCGGCGACGCGGTGGAGTCCACTCGGTTGAACCGCGCTTTCGGGCCGCTCTGGACCTTGTTCAAACACTACGGCAGCTTCCGCGTTATGTTCGTCATCGCCGACTACCTCGGTCTGGCGCACGTCCAGCCACCGCGCCCTATTTTGCCGTTGCCGGAGGACGCCGGAGATGACATTAAGCAGGCATTGGAGAAGCTCAAATAGCCGAGCACAGGGCATGCCCAGTGCAACTGCTAGACGTTATGACCGTGGTCTGAGCGGCGGCCCGCCCTTAGTCTTTGCAGCTGTTAAGCAAACGGGGGTTGCTCGGGGAGTGCCCGAGCCGAGCCCCAAGCGAAGAAAGGACGGGCCATGAAGCAAGATAGCGTTTTTTACGTCGGTGTCGATGTGTCGAAGGCGAAGCACGCCACTGCGGTTGCCGAGGGTGGCCGCAATGGGGAGGTCCGGTATTTCGGCGAGATCGAGGCGAGGCCGGCGGCGGTCGAGCGCTTCGTGCGCAAGCTGGAGAAAAAGCATCCTCGCCTGCATTTTTGTTACGAAGCCGGCCCGACCGGCTACGGGCTCTACCGGCAGATCGTCGAGCTCGGTCAGCGCTGCGATGTCGTTGCGCCCTCGCTGATCCCCAAGCGCCCGGGCGAGCGCGTCAAGACGAACCGGCGCGATGCGGTCAGTCTGGCGCGGCTGCTGCGGGCCGGAGAATTGAAGGGAATCTGGGTTCCAGACGCGGTGCATGAAGCGGTGCGCGATCTAGTGCGGGTGCGCTCCGCGGCGAGCGAGGATCTGCGCAAGAAGCGCCAGCAGCTTCTGTCGTTCCTGCTGCGCCATGGCCGGGTCTTTACCGGACGCAAGAACTGGACCCGGAGCCATGCCCGCTGGCTGGCGGCGCAAAAGTTCGACCATCCGGCCCAGCAGATCGTGTTCCAGGACCAGGTCGACGTGGTCACCGATGCGCAGGACCGGCTGGAGCGGCTGGATGCGCAACTGGCCGAGCTGGTGCCGAGCTGGTCGATGGCGCCGGTGGTGATGGCCTATCAGGCGCTGCGTGGTGTGTCCTTCATCGTCGCCGTCACTTTCGTCAGCGAAGTCGGCGATGTCCGCCGGTTCGACACTCCGCGGCAGCTGATGGCCTTTCTCGGCCTGGTGCCCTCGGAGCGCTCGACCGGTGACACGGTAAAGCGCGGCGGCCTGACGTTGGCCGGCAATCGCCGCGCCCGCCGCGTCCTGATCGAAGGCGCCTGGGCCTACCGCTATCCCGCCAGGGTGACGGAGCCCATTCGCGTCAGGCTCGAGGGTCTGCCGAAGGCGGTGCGCGAGATCGCCTGGAGGGCGCAGACTCGGCTTTGCGCCCGCTACCGGCGCCTGATGGCTGCGGGCAAGAACAAACCCATCGTCGTTGCGGCGATCGCGCGCGAGATGGCGGCGTTCCTGTGGGCCATCGGCCACCAGGTCGAACCGGTGCGTTGAGATGCAGTGCGCTTCTTCATCGAAGATCAGGATCCCGACAAGCGCGCCCCCGGCGCGGTCGCCGCCGGATTGAAGGCTCTGCCCGCGCCGGATCTCCCGGCGGAAAAACCGGGCAGCACGGTGACGGGATGTGGCCACGGTGGGGAACTCCCGTCCTAACTATGTGGCTGGGCATCAGCCCAACGCCCGATACTAGACAGGGATAGCCCAGGACGGATTACGGAAGTGCGGTAACCAACCCGCGGATAAGAGCTGGATCAACCGTCGTCTCAAGGCCCCATCCCGTCTCCGTGCTGCCCTCATCAATGGCAAACAAAACCTGTGGCAAAAGGCATAGGGCGAAAAAGGTCATCCATCATCTTGACCACGGTCATAAGAGTTAGGCACCCGGCGCTCGGGCGTTCCACGCACCGTTCGAGATGGAAGTTGGGCGGCGCAGAGTTGGATCGGGTTGGTCGCGCT
Source organism: Mesorhizobium loti (assembly GCF_013170705.1). Classification (NCBI taxonomy): domain Bacteria; kingdom Pseudomonadati; phylum Pseudomonadota; class Alphaproteobacteria; order Hyphomicrobiales; family Phyllobacteriaceae; genus Mesorhizobium; species Mesorhizobium loti. Next base: position 6,312,105 of record NZ_CP033334.1, read on the forward strand.
TTGGCTTTGCGGTCTCTTCGGTGGTGAAATGGTCGCAACGTTATCGTGCTCCGGTAGCGCCGGGAAGATGGGCGGCCATCGCAAAAGCGTTCTGCAGCCGCATCGAACTTTCATCCGCGACCAAACGACCGGAAGTAGAATTTCGAGCTGATCGTAGGCCGCTCGCTGCCTGAAGAGGGTGCTCCGCGCCACATCGGTTTCGTCTATGGCTATGATCGCGAGCCGCAACGGCGCATTCTCGACCAAGAAGCAAGCCAATCAGGATATCACCTTCATCACCGACGGTGGGGAAGAATCGCCGACTGGTTCCATATCACCGTGCGCATCAGGGTCCTTCGGCAGTTCGTGCAAGGGCTCGAAAACCAGGACGAGCAGACCGGACAGGACCTGCTCGAACTCTGCGCAGGATCAAATGGCATCTCTGGCATGTTGACGTCTATCGGGCCCGTCACGGAATCGCCGACCTGCAATTCGACGCGGAAGGTCTCGAAACAGGCTAGACGAACATCCGCAAGTTCCTGACCGCCATCGGCGAGTTCACCAGGCCTACATCGCCTCCAACAGTGCCAGCCTGATTAATTACGGCGAGCGTTAGCGGTCCGGAGATCGCATCTCTTCGGCCCTCGTCAAGGTCACCGTCAACGCCGTTCCAAGCGGGTCGCCAACAAACGGCAGATGCGGTGGAGCAGGATCGGCGCACATCTTCTGCTGCAAACCCGCACGCAGATCCTCGATGACCATCCCGACGCGCTTGGCGTGCAGCCCCTCACCTCGCCCGCGCCCCGCGGTGGTTCTTGCCAAGAGACGCTCGCTCGCATCTAACGAAAACCGCCGCTGCATTTAGCTGCATCCATTGTTCGGATGCGTGCGATCCAAACAATCAATTTGTTCAATCAGCTTCTTGAAAGCTAACCCTTGTTTGGTGGAATATGGGCTCTGTCGTCGACGCTGGCTTAATGCAGGGGCTGCATGCAGGAGATACAATGCACAGAGATCGCAAGCGGGTTAGCGGCATAATGGCTGGCCGACCGGTGTCATCCCCAGGCTGCTGCAGCGTGCGGCTTGTCTGTCCCTCCATGATCTCGAATACTGCGACAGGTTGCCCGCCTTGTGTGTCGCCTCGATCTCATAACCGATCGTGAGCTGTTCAATGGGCTATCCTTCGCCGGATAAGAGATGAAGTGCGAACGCTCCTCGGGGATCATGCCGATCGTACGTCCGTCCTGCTTACTCTGGTCAGGCATAGAGCGCAATTTGTTGGCCCAGCTATGAAACTCTTGCCGGAAGTTAGCTCTGCCGCGTGCGTGATGGCTTGAGCGGACTGACGCAACGAAGGCTCACGAGTATTCGGTTCCTGCCGTCATTATGACGAGACTCAACGGTACCTTCAACATCGGCGTGGTTCGACTCGCCACGCGAAAACAGGCAAATCTCGATTGAATCCGTCACGCGGTGTCAGCCTGGCATTGGTGCCTTCCCTTCTCAACAACTATCAAATCAGCACTCACGGATAGCCCAGTTATCGTTCTAACGTGCCTTAACGCCGTGCCTTCAGTTCCACGTTCGCGTCGAGCTCGCGAGTGGCCAGAGTTCGGAAAAGAACGGTCGAAGTCTAATCGCCGCGAAATTCAACGGAGGGTCAGCGGGGCAACGGGGGCAAAGTGCGACGGTGTCTAAGCCGTCTTTGTGGGGGGAGAGGTACACATGGTTTTCCTGTTCCAGCAGCATCCGGCCGCACACCGAAGCAATGAGGAGCAAGAATTCGGATCGGACTTTCGCAAGGCGCGCACCGCGCATCAAACGCCGTTTCGTTGTGAAAAAAGGCTCAGTACCGACAACGTTTTTGTAATCGCCCTGGCGGCCTCGTTTGCGCTCTTGGTCGGGATACAGAGGCAGGACCCACAGGTCGACGAGGCGGTCCTAAGTGAACTGCGAACGATTCAGATCAACTACGCATTGCTCCAGCGCGATGTCGCTCGCGCTCGAACCGACATGGTATTGGACTTCCGCACCGTTGATTCTACCCTCCAAGCATTGCAAAGGAACGTTACAAACTTGCAACGCCTTGCCGAGATTTCGCCCGATGAGAGCTCCGGAGCGCACTCCAGGTTGCTTGCACAGCTCAAAAAGTCCGTCGAAAACACAGAGGCTGTCATCTCGGCAGCGGCTGCGCAAAATGAGCTTCTGCAAAGCAGTCTCGTACGGTTTGCTCGCTCGGTCAATCGCCTTGAGGGGGCGCCGTCCAACAGGCTTGAACTCTCCAATTTGATCCTTCAGTTTTCGGCCAGACCGGGATTCAGCCTCGCATCACAGATCGATCAGTCTCTCAGCCGACTTCCTCCGAGCCAGGACCAAGCCACCCACGATGTTGTCCGCAACGGCCGCGCTATCCTGTCCGCGTTGTCGAGAGTGGACCGCGCAGCCGATCGGATCGCATCCTTTAACACGTTCGCCAAGGCCGCCGAACTGGAGGGCGAATATCTGAAAGACTACAGCTTGGCCAGCGCGCAAGCGCAGCGCACACGACTTTTCTTTGGCTCGGTGTCCATATGCCTCTGCTTGTTTGCGATCATTCGGGCCTTCAGGCTGCATGTGCGGACGAACCGGTTGGAAAGGCGGCTGGAGCTTGAAGAGGCAATGCGTGAGATCGAAGCTCGTTTCAACGAAAGTAAAGCAAAGAACGCGTCGCCGCGCTTTTCAACCGAAGCAGCGCTTAGACTTGTTCAACGCGCCTTCGACGCGGATCAATGCGCGCTTGCTCTGGTGGATCCGAGTCTCAGCAGGCATACCGAGTGCTTTGCGACGAACACGTGCATGCGTGTCTGGAACGTCGCGCTTCTTGATGAAGTCGTTTCACTTGTCCGCGCCGGATGGCCAGTATTTCGCGTCGTTCCGGCGGCGGAAATGGTTCGCACCGCCCCAGACACTTCCGGTGTTTGTCAAATTGTTGCTTGCAGGGCCTCCGATCAGCAGGCTGTGGTTTGCATCCTTGTTTTTGAACGAGATCGCTCACTCCCTTCAGCAGGCGACCTGCGGGTTCTTGCCAGAGCCATTGTGCGTTTGAGCAACCATCTTGAAATGCAACGTGTAAATGCCGAACGCGACCTTCTGGCGAGTCGATGGGAGCATTTGGAAAGGCTGAGGACCGTCGGCACGATCGCAAGCGGCGCCACACATGAGTTCAACAATATTTTAGGCGCAATAATCGGATATTCAGAAATTGCCCAAGGTCTGGTGCGTCGCCCCTCCAGAATACGGAAGCACATCGATCAAATCATCTTATCTGGACGCCGCGCCAAGCTGATCGTTGACCAGATCTTGTCACTCAGCCGAAACCGCAAGCGCGTTGCAGTGCCTTTCAACGTCTCCGAAATTGTCATGGATCTTGCGCCATTGCTGCGGGTTACAGTTCGTGCGGGTGTTCAGTTGAACTTCAAGATCAACGAGTGGCAAACGATGGTCGAGGGCAGCCCAACCGAGATGCAGCAGATCCTCATGAATCTGTGCAAGAACGCGTCGGAGGCTGTCTTGAACGAGGGCCGCGTCGAGGTTAGCGTTTCTCGCGCCCAGGTGTGCCAAACCAAACCGCTGGCTCAGGGCACCTTGAGACCTGGAGATTACGTTCTCCTCTCCATCAGCGACGATGGCCCGGGAATCGCAAGTTCGATACTTCCGCATGTCTTTGAGCCCTTTTTTACCACGCGCTCTCTCGTCGGCGGGACCGGGCTGGGTCTTGCTGCGGTTGACAGAAACGTGAGCGCGCTCGCAGGATGCCTTGACGTCACCTCGGCTGTTGGCCGAGGGACGCGCTTTGATATCTACTTACCGGCCTCCAAGGAGGAGCCAGTCAGCGCTGACATCGCTTTTGGCCCATACGACGGATCACTTGGCAACGGAGAAATCGTTGCAGTCGTGGAGCCCGATCCAGCTGAGTTGGAGATCTACAAGGACAAGATCGCCGCGCTGGGTTATAAGCCCGTCGGCTTCGCGACCTTCGAAAGTCTTTGCGGCTGGACCGAGAGCGGGAAGGCAGCAGACCTGCTGATCTTAGGTAAAATGCCCTTCCTGGAGCGAGGACAGGCCGAATCCGTGGTCGCCACCCTCATGACGGTGCCTGTCATAGTCGTCGGCGAAATCGACCCCATGCCGGTCACATCTGCCAATCAGGCCTTCGTCCTTTGGCTAGCGAAGCCGGTTTCGTCCCGGACAATGCAGCATGCGGTTCGTACAATGATGATGGCATGATGCCGCCGACTCGATCGGGCTACCTAAGAAATCCGAGAAGACCGTCAAAAGGGCATTGAAGCAGAACAATGACGCGTCACATCACCGGCTTTTCGATCCCGAGACGTTGTTCCTTAGTGCGTGTTGAGAAGGTCGGCTACTGTCTCTCCCCGTCGACGGGCATCGGCGGCGAGCCATACCTCTCCCACCTCATACACGTCGCCTTGGGTACGGAACGGTACGATGACGTCAATGGCAGCCGACAGCATGTCCAGAAGCGTGCGGTCTTCCACAGCGGCTCCTTGCGCGCTGCTCTTGACGAGTGAAAAGAGCTTTTTGAAACCTTGGACCGGATCAGCCCCATGAATCGTTGATATCGATCCCGCATGGCCGGAGACGACTTCGCTAAGGTAGGCCCAAGCGGCATCATCGCGCATCTCGCCAAGCAATATTCGATCGGGGCGCATGCGCAAGCTGGCTTGCAACAGTTGCTCGGCCGTCATCGCACCTGCGCCTGCTCGGTCCTTCGGATAGAGTAAGCGGACATGGTTCTCGTGCGGGATTGCAAGTTCGAGCGTGTCCTCGATGCTGATCAACCTCTCTTGCGGGGGTATAGCGTTGATCAAAGTCTTGCTCATTGTCGTTTTGCCGCTTCCACTAGGTCCGCAAAGCAGCATCGTGAGCCGCCCGCAGACGCAGGCACGCAAAAATTGCTCCAAGTCACCATGGTCGTAGTGCTGAAGAATTGTTTCGTCCTGCCGCTCTTGGCGCTCTTTTCGCGATCGCCACTGATTCCAGCGCGAGTATTCGTAGCGAGTTGAAACTTCCTTGAGTTCGGTCACACGACTTGAGGGACGCCGTATCGTCAGGCTTATTGTTCGTGAGGGTACAGCGGGCGGCAAACAGATCTGCAGCCGCTCTCCGTTCGGCAACTCAGTCGCACAGAGGGGGCTTTGCGGTCCGACGTCTTGCTTGCGCAGCGCTCCCGCCAGGATCGCGATGTCCTCCAGATCATCATAAGACAGCGGCAGCGGATGTTTCGTGAAAAGGCCGGCTTGTCGGACAAAGGCTTCCCCAGGCCGGTTGATAGCGACCTCTTCGGTGCTTGGCTCCTCAAGCCATTTCAGAACGGGCTCGAGGAGCAAACGCAATTGAGGATCAGCCTCCGATTGCATTTTTGTCTCTCCGGCGTTCGCGATGTTGGGCTGGCGCCACTGCCGTCGCTCTAAGATCGTATACATCTGAGAAATCGAGGTCCCGAGCCACAAAGATGGATACGGCATCTCCCTGGTTTTTCTTCAGGGTTGGCGGAACGTTGATCGTCGCTCTCAGTGTCGTCTCGACGGCTTGTCCACCGTTGCTCTGGAAGCTGTTGATGCCGCTTCCTCCGCCAGAGCTGGCCGCGTATTGACCGGCCGCCTGAAACGCCCCTTGGATGACGCTCATGAGTATCGCTCCGCCAAAGCGTTCCCGGAAGTGATTGTCCACCGTGCCAGGCATTCCGGAGCGGCCGAGCTCGTCAGCGCCCGGCGATGCTATCGAAACCAGAGCATGGTCAGGTGTTTCGATGCGCGTCCACAGCACGAAGACACGCGCATCCCCCTGCTGGAGACCACGCTGGATCTCGCCAATCACGGTCGTCCCGCGATCCAAGAGCACGACATTGTTGGTGGCGCCGCGGACGTCTTTAGGTAAGACGCACTTCACATAGCCGGGCAAATTTGTGTCGACTGCCGTTTGCAAAATACAGGGAATGATCGTTCCTTGAGTAATCACGAGATCAGGGTGCGGCAAAAGTGTGGCCCGGCTCGGCTCCTGTATATCTTGCTTCAATCGGCCTGACAGATCGCCACCGATTGAAATCTCATCCGCGGTCGCCGGAGCATCCTTATGGTTGTCTTCGCTCCGCCGATCGTCATTGGCCATTTGACCGCTGCCACTGTAGGCGAAAATTGGTGTTTCCTCGGGCGGCGGATCAGCTGGCGCCGGTGGGGGCGGCGTGGATGGCGCAGGATCTGCCGCCTGCGCCGCCTGCACCGGTGCTGGAGGTTCGGGAGCAATCTCAATCGGCACGGGGCGGAATGGCTCGGCGCTGGTGACAATTGGCGGTTTTGGCTGAGATGGTTCGTCTTGTGTGCTGGGGCGACCTCCGAGCCAGATGAGCGATAGAGATGAGATGAGAACAAGAGCAGCGACGGCCAATTTCTGCGATCCCGAAACCTGCCGGCGGGCCGGCTCCGAGACCATCGATCCGGATGCATGTACATCATGTCCCGACTGTGGGCCGGTTTCATTCATCGGCCCGAGCCTTTCAAAACGCGCCACACGTCGGGTGTCACTGTACCGGTCCCTGGCGCTCGTCCCATAGGATCATAGGCCCTGTTGAAAATGGACAAGACCGTGTTGCCATCTCTCAGACGCCATTCCCGGGCGACTGCGGATACTTCAACATAGTCGCCTTTTACTGCGTAATTGGCAGCGGCTTCCTTGCCGTCTGGATTGATAACGTAGAGGGAGGGTATGCGGGAATTGCTTGGGAAGCCAAATACCGTGGTAAAGCCATTATCAAAAACTTCCAGCGGCGCCAGCGATCGATCGCCCTTTGCGACATAGTGAAAATTGTTTTCGTCCGGACTGGCAGTTGCGGCGGGCCGATTCAACAAATCCTGAACTCTCTCGTCTTGCAGCACTTTCGCCCGGGCCTGGCCAAGAATCGAGCGCCTTTCTGCTTCCTTTCTCTGAGCAGCAGCCTCATCGGCAGGATAGGTGAACTGCACACTGTAGTATAGGTCTGGTTGCTGCTCATCGAGTTTGGGCATCGCCCTCGTGGAAATGCTGAAGACGTATCTGCGTGTACCGGACTCGCTCTCGGCAAGCACGATGACCGGCTGGGGCGGCAGGATGCGACTAGCCTTAAAGAAGAGATAATTGGCGCGCGGAAGCGCAGCCAGGTCTTTGCTATTGGAAACGGCCACGGCTGCGACGGTCTCGTTGGCCGCGAATGTGACAACCAGCGTTGCCCCCACTGCGGTCGATAGGCGCACCACTTCGTCGGGACGGTAAGCCAGGTAGCGCATCCGCGCATCATGCTTGCCAGCAAGGGGCGTGTCTTCCGCCCACGCTTCCATCGTTAGGAAGAGTGAACAGGCCAGCGCCAGAAATGCTCTTTTTGTCATGGCTGCACGAAGCCCAGGTTCGATACGGTATCTTCCGAGGCTTGATAGGATGTGACGAGTAGACCTCCTGGATTGGTGAGCCTCGATTGCCCAGACAGACCCGTCAAGCGCTCGTAGCGGATGGTAGCTGTCCAGGTGGTCACTATCGGCATCTGCCCATCGACAATAAGGGTACGTTTGTAGCGGATCTGTTGAACGTCCGGACTGAGGTCGTTCGAGGAAATATGCGCGACCTCGAGCTTGCCGCGCTTGCCAACCGTGACTTGGGGCGAGGTGGGATTCGGATAGTTGAAGAAATCTTGATATTGCTGTTGCACAGCCGGTGCGCTGAAACTGGATACGAGGTCATAGGCGTATTGGGCTGTATCTGCTGTGTAGCCCTCGCGCAGGCGTACATATTCCCACAGTGAAGCATTTATGACGGCTCGATCTTGGGTTGCCGGCAGTCGCGAGATTGACACTTCGCTGTCAACGGTCCCATCAGGCCGTACCCAGAGGAACACAGGTACGAGCTTGGCCAACGGGACCATGGCAGCGATGGTAAATGCCTGGGCAACATTTCCGAGGACCGCCGCTGCGGCAAAAGCTATCAGGGCCTTTGACAGGCGCCGCGCAGACTTCGCTCGTGAAGTTTGAAACGCTTCCACCTTCTTGTAGTGGGCGGCTAGCGTTTCTCTCTCCACCAGAAGGGCATGATCAGGAAACTTCACTTAGGCTCTTCCGCACATTCGACCTGAAGATCCTCAGGGGTGGTTTCCCATTGTCCCACGTTCAGCTGGAATGGCGCACCCGTACAGGTCGCAAGCCGATCGGTTGTCTTGCAGGCGGCCAAAGCGAGGATGGAGAAAAGCAGGTAATATTTCATGTATTGGCACCGCGTTCGTAGATTGATTAGCCACGCGCCGTTTTGGCAAAGTGGCGATTGAGGTTAAGAGGTGGGTTCGCCCCTGCCCAAGAGCCGCCGGCGATGCTGCTGGCGATCGTCGGAAGCGCGACGATCAGAGCGTCACCAGCTAGGAAAAACATGTCGAGCTCGTAAAGCCCGATGATCTTGGCTGCTGTCGTGCCCGAGAATTTGATCACCGTCAGCATAAGCAACAGCGAGGCTGCTTCGGCGGCGATAACTATCGTTCCAACGATGTTGAAGAGGAGAAGCAGCAGCCCGTACGAGAGCAGTTGGCCGATCCATTTGGTGGCCATATCTCGAGTATGATCAAAAAGGTAGGCTACAAGGACCAGGGGGCCGATAGTCAACAGCACCTTCGTCAGAATTCCAACGGCATCGTAGATCTCGAACGTTGTCCACAGCGCGCCGTAGAAAATCCACTGCGCTCCCTCGAAAGCAAGTATGTCCTGGCCGTTCATAGGGCCAATTTCGGAAGCAATTACCTGAAAGGCATACTGACTTGAATCAAACATGAAATCGAGCTTCTTGGGGATCTCGATGAAGGGGAAGTCGCTGCCACTGATGTGGTGAGCAAACCTCGGAATCGTGTCGTCGAAGAACAATTCAATGTACTGCTGGTAGTTGGCCTGCCCTAAGATAAGGCCAACGACAATCGACACCATGATTACGCGCGAGATACCCCCGCGCGTATCGACTTGCCCACGCATGACCAGACAGCCTTGGATTATTATCCAAAGCGTGACACACGCAACCAGAGGCGCACTGACCGCCTCTTGGATCTTTCCGAGCACTTTATGCAGCTCCAACGTAAAGGCCATATTAAAGATCTCGTGTATAGTCGTGAACGGCGTGGGAATTTTGAAAGTCATGGCGTGAGCCTGATTTGTCCCTGATCAGTGCAGCTGAGCCGGATGAACTCTGCGTGCTTCACTGCCATGGGCTAAAGATCTTGGCGGTGTCTTGGCGTTCGCGACGCTGCGTGACGGACTCCTCCGCGGCGTGAAGGCTCCCTTGTGCAGTGGCCATCGTCAGCAAACTCGTGGCCTGGACATTTTGGATGATCGCATCGTGAATCTGCTTGAGGACCAGCCCGTTGGTCACGGTGGCCTGCACAATATTTCTCGAGCTGGAAAGCTGACCAAGCGTGCTGTCGTTAGCCTTAACGCGCTTGTCCATTACGTCCAGAGTGTCGGCTGCAAGAGCTGCGGCATTGGCGGCACCAGCGATTTGCCCCTGTAACAGTTTCCCTTCTGCATCGGAGCCGGTGACTATCCGAGTTGGGTCCTGCGCAATGTTACGCGCCATGGTCGAAACTGGCGCCCGAGCATCAAACATCTGCCCCTCCAGCTTATTGCTCGACGGGTAGTGATTTCCTTGGTTCATTGCGCCCAGCAGTCCCGTGACAGCAAATGACGACTTCAGCATTTCCACCACTTCGATCGTGGCAGCGAGCGTCTCGGCTGACTTTATAAGGATCGCCGCGGCGGAAGCCGCTGTTAAGACCGATTGTGTTTCTGTTACTGGGTCGCTGACGACCCATTGCGCACGGGCCTGTGTGCTAAGCAGAAAGGAAGCAAGCGTTATTACTGCAAGCTTGGCCAATCTCATCAGTATTCCTCCATCAGTCTTGAACTTCGTGGTAACGAGCCATGAACTTGTCGAGCCATCCACTTGGGGCATCTCCGTGCTGGTCACGAAGCTGGTCGGCAAGGCGCACGGTGTTGGCCCGCCCCGAGAGTACGGCTACGTACTCGCGCATCTGGCCAAGATCGAATTCGCAAACAACACTCCCGCTGTCGCGCTTGAGCAAAAACTTGCGGCTGCCAATTGCGATTCCCTGGCGGATTGCCTCGAACTCCTGCGTGGTGCACTTCAAGCCATCGACATACGCGGATCGGTCGGCTGTCGGAGATGGGTAGAAAATTTTCGTCATACATTGTGCAACGAGACTAGCTCCGAGAGGCGATTCCAGCACGTGTTCAGGCTGCTGCGTTGCGAGTATCAACATGCCGTTGTTCTTGCGGACGGTGAGCAAGAACTTGTCGATAACAGCCGAGAACTGGGGGTTGAGCAGATAGAAGCGAAACTCGTCGCAGCTCATGACGAACCGACGGCCATCGACAACAGCGCCCACGCGATGCAAAAGATAGGCGGCGGCCGGCGCACAGACCTCCTCAAATTCCAGGAGCTGCGTCATGTCAAAGCCTGTAATCGAGGCGTCCAGCCTTACTTCGTCCACATCGCCGTCAAACGCCCATCCAAGCGCATTCCCTCTACACCACCGCTGCAGCCGTGCTCCTGCGCCCTCGGAGGGGCCATGCAGCAGGAATTCGCGCAGGCCCGCAATTGAGCGCATGACGGGTTCAAACGAAAGTTGACGAACAATGCCACGTTCCAGTCGACGGCTTTCCTCCGGCGAGATCGGACCGCGGCCGTCACTCTCGATCAGGGCCATCAACCATTCGCGCAGAAAGTCCAACGAGGCGGAGGTGTTGTCCAGTCCACGCAGGGGGGCCAAGCCGCTTGGAGCGCCTCTGCGCAACGCAAGATATGTCCCTCCCGTGGCTCGCACCAGCAGTTCACCGCCCCGGTCCTTATCGAAAAAGACGATCGCACCATCGCGATTGACCAGGCTTTGCTCAAGCATCGCCAGGATAAAGGTCATCAGCGTCGTCTTGCCTTTGCCGACAGGCCCGAATATCGCCGTCATGCCGACGTCATTCTCATGGGGGATGTAGTCGAAAGAAGTTCCCCCGTTTGTGCGAAAGCGCGCAACAGCCTTGCCCCAGTGGCCGGAACTGGAACCGCTTGGGAAGTTCTCAAATGAGACAAGCCCGGCAAAATTGTAGGAGGTGATCGCCCCGGGGCGCGTGCGCCACCTGTTGTTCCCCGGCAGTTGGGACCAGTATGCGGCCTCCATGCCGATACCCTCTTGGACGATGACGGCGCCCGCGTCTGCCAGCCTTGCGCGCGCATTTGCTCCACGATCTGCAAGGCTATTGAGGCTGTCGGCATGGACGCACAGGCTCCAATGATGCGACCCCATCACGAACTCGTTGCTAGCCAGTGCATCCTCTGCCTCGGCAAGTTCATTGATCTGGGTGAGAGCCTTGTCGCCAGCGCTCGTCATCTGGCTGGACTTGAGGCTAAGCTTCGCATGAGCTTGTGGCCGAGTGAGGAAGGAAAAGCTCTGGCTCAGGACAAGCGGGAAGTTCGCGGACAGCAAGGGATTCAGCATGCCTGGCCGCGTCGTCGCCGGATATTCGCGGAACGAAAACAATGATCCCACGGAGCTACCTCCGGGTCTTCGAATCTCAAGCGCCCGCTTCCCGCAGATGACCTGGTCAGTGTAGATCGAGGCGCCGAGTGAGCCGGTAACCATCGGAACCGGAAGAAACCGGCAAGTCATTATCAGCCGAAGCGCCTCACCAATTTCCGTGAAGAGCACGTTGCCTTTCTCGCGAATACCCAACCGGCGCAGACCGTAACCGCCGAGTGAGCCAGCAATGATCTGCCAGAGGTCTTCCAGGATTCGAATTTGGGTGGCTAGATCGTTGTCATTCCGTCTGAGGGACTTGGCAATGCGCAAGCCGATCTTGCCGATTGCGGTGCGGGGGAACACGACCACAGTGAGGAAGTGGTCGTTGCGAAAAAGCTTTCCCGACAGCACACGGCTCTCGTAGGCCTCGCTCAGACTGCCAGCAAATGCACTTTGAAACTGGCGCAGTGCCGGCTCCGGCACATCGTTGTTTCGCACAAGATGAGCGTATATCGAGACATTGTCATCGGCGATGTTGCGCAACAGAGTGTTGAACGCGCGGCAGCGCGAGTTGCGCATCTCAGCGTCTTCCAAATCAAAGGGCAGGCCGTTCACGTGTGCCATGGCCATGATCGATCCGTCTTCCAGAAGGACGACCTGATCGCTTACGTGACCAACATACGGAAGGTAGATCTCGCCAGACCTCTCGGTCCGGCCACTGGCGCCAAACATTACACCATTCCTCTTCCGCGTTTCGGCACTCTGATCGGATTGGCGCTGACGCTCGCGCCGCCCCAGACCGGCCCGTCCACGCTTCTGCCGGCCGTCTGCAAATAGAGGAGCGCGACGCTTGCGGCGTTATAGTCACGCTCAACAACCAGCCGGGCGCCAAACCAGAGTGGCACGAGCACGATTTCATAAAGTGGGTTTTGAAGGACAATGATGACGAGACCAGCCAACATCATCAGCAATCCGGCCAGCGTCAGCGGCACCCCCAAAAACAGTGCGGGACGTGTCGCCGCCACATAGAGGGTGCTCACTTCCAACCGGTCGCTCATCAGCCACCGCCTATGAGCGCCTTGCCCAGGAAGCTGGCGCCGAACATGATGACGATCCCTCCAACGACACCCGCAACCAGGCCAAGTGAAGCACGACCGAACATCCAAGAGATGCCGATGGCCACGAGTCCGAGCACGGCCAGTGATTGTCCGAAGGGGCCAAGTACGAAGGTGCAGATATTCTGGACCATCTTGGCGGGATCCGTCCCTCCGGTCACCTGAGCCGAGGCTGGCCCGATGGAGAAGACCGTCCACGCCGCGCCTGCAGCAGCGGCCGGTACATATTCAGCCGCCGTGCGCAGCATGGAAAAAGGCGAAGGAACACGCGCTTTAAGCGCACGAAGTATTTTGAGTGGCGTCATCATTGTATCTCCATGGGTTCAATCGAATACGAGTTTGTTCGGGTTCGAGGGTTCTTCCGCAGCCTGGCTGCCTGTCGGACCGGAGGGATCGGCCCCGGAGCGGTTTGACTCATACGAGCCCCAGATGTCCCAAGAATTTTGGTTGGGCTGCTTTCCATTGGCCTGTTGGCTCTGTTGGAGCAGAGGCGGCACGGCTTTCCGACCGGGTGCCTCAAGGTGTGGCGCATCTTGAGCGGTCGGCTCCAGGGTTGGCGCGGGGTGACTCGAGATGTCCTTTGCGGCCAACTCGACCTTGCGTACATAACCGTTGGTGAAGCCACGCGTGACGTCGCCCGTGTTGTAGGCCGAGATGGCACGGCGAAGCGCCAGTTGCTGCGCCGGAGCAGTCGTGCCGCCGGCATACCGGCTTTCAAGCAAGTGGGCGGCGGCCGATAGCGAGGCGCAGGGCTCGAAAGCCTTTTCCGGCGTGAGATTGAGGAAGGAAAAGTTCTTGCTGTTTATCTGCATCAATCCGACATCGACAGAATGTTGTGCTTCGAGGCGGTTCTTGATGCCCCGCGTCGCTTCCAGGCGGTCTATCCAGCGAAGCTGCTCACCTGTGGTGTTGTCATGAGCCACCAGCGTTTCAAAGCCACTTTCAATTTTGGCAATCGCGGCGAGGGTGGACGGCGCAACCCAGGGAGCGCATTTGCGCGACAGGCGATGGAATTCACGGGGCGAAAGTGGCGCGGGCTCGGCTGGGAATGACATGGATGTCAACAGGGCGATGGCCAGCGGCCAAGCTGCAATAAACATTCCTATCCCCTACCTTTCCAAGCGTCCGGACCGGTTCTGGCCCTGTCCGGCACGCGCTTATCGGGGAGGTTTGTTACTGCGTGATGTTCAAGTCCAGCTTTTCGGTTTCAACTGAAACAAAAGACATTTGTTCAGGCGGAAAGGACGCTGGCTGAGCTGACGCAGCAGCATGATGTGCATGCGAACTAGATCACGGATTGAAGTAAGCAGCTTCTGGAAGGAGCCGCGAACGTGTTTCGGCGCGGCGGAGAAATCCGAGCCGAGGTGGACATAAAGGCCGTCCATGCCGAAGCCCGGAGAGCTGACGCTCGCGAACCTGGTTTAGCTGTTCGGCCGCGCACTGGATCAGTTGATCGTACCCATCGGCAGAAAACCGCACGCCATTGACGGAATCCGACGGGCTATCGCCGGGCACAATCACGAGATTCGATTTGGCGCTGTCGAGTTTGAGGTGCTGCCCGTGACGTGACAGGATCAATGTGGAGGTCTCGCCTAATCTGAGAAATGTTAGGTCGGACGGTAACCGCCTCGACCATAACAAGATGCGATGCCGCCGGCCTTCTCGGAAGAACCCGGCTTGGCAGGAGACATGCTATTTGGCACAAACCGCTGTAGCGAATCACGTTGGTCCTTTCGCCGACGACCTTTCAGGGACTCCAACGCGGCGCTGCTTAACCACGTCGGACTCCCACGAGTCGGACGATGTCGAGATGATCCAGGCCACAAGCGCCGGATAACGTGACGAGGAAGCAAACACATTGCAGGCAACTCGGCATCCATGCCGTCGAACCCGAATAGTGTGAGCGGGTCAGCATCAAACTGACAAAGCGGAGAATCACGATCCGGAAAAGCGAGTCGGCGCTTGAACCTGTCTGGTGCACGGCTAAATGCATGCCGCCAGTCCGCGATAAGGCCCTGCTTTCTACCGATTATGGACGAGCAACGCCTCCTTACCTGGCCGCCGCAGCGGCGGGTGGATCATGGGGCAGCTGTTCTACATCGGTGCCCTAGGGTTGCTCGGCAACAGCTTAGACAAAGCGATTCGAGATTGAAGGTGAGCCGTTGAAACATGTTCTTGTCATCGATGATGATGCCCCAATGCGGCACCTCATCGCCGAGTACCTCACGATGCATGCCTTGAAGGTAACCGCAGTCCACGATAGCAAGCAGTTTGACTATGTTCTTTCACATGAGCCAGTCGATCTCGTGGTTGTTGACCTTAATCTAGGCCGGGAGGATGGACTTGCGATCGTCCGCAATCTGGCGACAAAATCGCATGTTCCGATCATAGTGATCAGCGGCGACCGGCTTGATGAGGCGGAAAAAGTGGTTGCACTGGAGCTCGGCGCAACCGATTTCATTGCCAAGCCTTTCGGGATGCGCGAATTCTTGGCCCGCATTCGAGTAGCGTTACGAGAGCGCATTCCTCGAACCAGAGATCAGCGCTCATTTCGCTTTGGGGCCTGGAAGCTCAGCGTCAAGCAGCGGCGACTGATCTTTGAGGAGCGTGGTGAGGTCAAGCTTACCGCAGGTGAGTTCAATCTCTTGATCGCGTTCTTGGAGAACCCACGCAACGTGTTATCCAGAGAACGGCTTCTGCTCGCGAGCCGTGTGCGTGGAGAAGAGGTCTGTGATCGAAGTGTCGATGTCCTGATTATGCGCCTGCGCCGAAAGCTGGAGGTTGATGCGGCCAATCCTTGCCTGGTCAAAACGTCCCGTGGTGCAGGGTACTTCTTCAACGCTGACGTAGATGTCAGCTACGGAGGGATCTCGGCAGCTTGACCGGGAGGTATTCTGGAGTTTCCCGAGTACATCCGCCACCGCGACGACTGGAAGAAAAATCGAGCTGATCGCAGGCCACTCGCGGCCTGAAGACGGCGCTCCGCGCTACATCGGTTTCGTCCACGGCTATGATCGCGAGCTGCAATGGCACGTTCTCGACCATCTCAAGCAGCAGGGCGTCCGGACCAATCAGGATATTACCTTCATCAACGATGGTGGGAAGAAGTCCGCTCGGTCGCGGAAATGATCGCACGGCGAGCGAGCATGTCCTCGACTGGCTTCATACACCACGCGCATCACGCTCCTTCGCCAGTTCGTGCAAGGGCTCGAAAACCACCGACGAGCAGATCGGACAGGACCTGCTTGAAAGCTTGCGCAGGATCAAATGGCATCTCTGGCATCGTAACCTCTATTGTGCCCGTGACGAAATCGCCGACCTGCAGTTCGACCCGGAAGGTCTCGAAACAGGCTAGCCGAATATGCGCAAGTTCCTGACCGCCGTCGGCGGGTTCCAGGCCTACATCGGCTTCAACTGTGCCAGCCTGGTAAACTTCGACAAGAGCTACCGGTCCGGATATCGCATCAGCGCCTCTGTCTCAAAAGAGCTGTTCTGCTTCGCCCCAGCCGTGGAGCTCAACGTCCGGCGTCGAAGCGCTCTCTGCTTCTGGAGGAAGCCATGAGGTCTGCTCGGGTTTGATCGGAGTCTTGCCTGATGGACGACGTATTTGCTTCGCTCGCTTGCCGCCCCGTGGCGAAGGATTGCGGATTGTCAGTCCTCTGCATCTTCGCCGGTCTCAACAGCACTGTGTAACGTTCAGTGTTTATGATGACGCCCTCTCTGTTCACGCGGTTGTCAAGTGTACCCGTCAGCTCGTCCTGGCTCTCGCGAGTCCTGCCCAAGTGCGGTTCAAACGGTGCTGGCGCCACTTGTCGGGCTTGCTGCTCTTGCAAGACGGCATGTTGCACCTGCGACCCGGCTGCTGCAAAAGCATCCGCGGGGATTGCGGCAAGCTCGTGCGGCAAGCGGCCCTGCCTCAGTCGGTTTTGCAGCGCCTGCCGATCGGCGACGAGGTAGTTGAGGTCCAGTGGCAGCTGCCGTTCTGGCCGCTCTTGGTTCGCCAATCGAAGAACCAGCTCGCGCGTGCCGTCCACCACGAACACGCCGCAATCAACAAGGTTGTTCTGCTGCGCCGTCTCGGGTGTCACCAGGATGGTCGCGTCCAGTCTTGTTGCGAGCTCTCGGGCAGGCGCGTCATTGTATCCCCGTCGATTTTGCTGGACGGAGTCGTTTTGCTGGACGGAGTCGTAGTGATAGGCGACCGTTCTTTGCGGGTCGCGGCGATCTACGAGCAGCAGCGACCAATGGGTGCCTCGGTTGCTAGGAGTGCCATCGTTCACTGGCACGAACAGGAAGTCGGGTGGGTCGGCGTTTCGATTATAAATCGACTGCAATGTGCCTAGCGCGTCTGGCTGCTCCATGTGGCGCAGCAGATGGGATACCGACGGATCCACCAGCCGCGTTCGAGCGGCGAGCGCTGGATCCGCCTGCTGCAGCTGCTGCTCGAGGAATTCGTAATCCCTCTGGATATGGGCGTCGCTTAGCAGTTCGGTGGCCCCGAGCACCGCCCCCGCGGGGAGGTTGGATGAGCCTGACGGAAAAGCTCCGATCCGAGCATCGGAGGTGGTGGTCAGATCGACCAACGGAACACCGCGATAGGCGTCTGAAAGCCTGGCGGTGGCTGGCGAGGCGGGTCCTGGAGCTCTTGCCGGTACTGCTGCCGCTGCAGCTTCGCTCATTGGACCGCGATGGACGAGCGAAAAGTCGTTGCGCCCTTCTGGCCTCTCGGCGGCGTAGCCGCGACCTTCAATCTCGTGGTTCCACTCCTTCTTTTCCGCATCCGGCAAGAAGCCATAACCATAATGGTCCAAGGAAGAGAGCATCGCGCCTGGGACGCCTTGAATCCCATGGGAGAAGCCTTGGGGGACGGCGAATGAGACGTTTATGGAGTTCTCGATCGCAGCGGGCGGGTTCTCAGACCATGCGGAGGGCGCGGCCTCCGCATGCAGCCTTCCGATGTGTTCAGACCCTGTCCATTGAACCGGTACCCCTTCCAATAGCAATTCATCCAACTGCTGCATGGGGGCCTGCATCGGCATGCGGCCGCCTGAATTGCCGATTTCGCTCAGCGGCTGCTGAATGGCGACGGCTTGCGGCGTATTCAGGGCCCTCTGCCGCTCCGCTGGCCACAACAGCGCTGTGGAATGTTCATTGTTGATGATGACCCGCTCGGGTGCCAGGTGGTTGCCCTGGTCAAGCGCATCCGGCCAGGGCCGGATCTGCCGTTGGCTGGCAGCTAAGACTGGCGGGGCGGCGGCCTCAACTCCGGCGTGCCCAGAGCCGGCCGCTGCGAAAGCGTCGGCCACGCTTCTGTCTGACGCGGACTCCGCATCGCGAACCCGTTGCAACGCGAAGAAGAGATTGCGATTGCCTGGAAACAACGTCGCGGCGGATTTGATCCGCGAATTGTGATCCAGCCCAGAGATCGTCTGGCCCCAGCTCCCAAGCGCTTCAGAAAATCTGCGAAGATTCCGACCATAGTTATTACGGCTGCCGAAGCCCAAGCTGCTGTCACTGGCCAATTGTTCTAAGATACGCGCGTCTGCCTTTGAGGGCACCGCTGGCCGCGCGGCAGCAGCTGAATAGCCCGGCTCATGATACGCACGCAGGACGTTCAACGCCGTCTTCATGCCGTGGTTTTCCGGAAAGAAAGTATCGACGTGATCGACCAGGGATTGGTGATTTTTTAGATCAATCGCTTGGCCGCGAGCGCCGAGATCATTCGCCAATCGGCGAAGCGCATGCGAGTATATTCGGACCGTCGCCGCGCTATGGTGTTGCTGGGCCGCAGCGTGGGCGATCGCCTTATCAATAACGTCCCGGTGTTCGCCGGACAGGTGGCGATAGCGGGCTTCACGGGCGCCACTCGCGCCAGGAGCCGGATCGGCTCGGCGCGGTTCGGCCACGTGCTGCTCAAAGCTCACTTGCCGGGCCTGGCCCGCATCCGGCAAGGGGGCATGGGGGTCCAAGAAAGAGAGCATCGCGTCTGGGACGCGTTGAGTCCGATGGGAGAAGCCTTTGGGGACGGCGAATGAGACGTTGATGGAGTCCTCGATCGCAGCGGGGGGTGCCTCAGACCTTGCGGAGGGCGCGGCCTCCGCATGCAGCCTTCCGATGTGTTCGGACCCTGTGCCTTGAACCGGTACCCCTTCCAATGGCAATTCACCCAACTGCTGCATGGGGGGCTGCATCGGCACGCGGCCGCCTGAATTGCCGATTTCGCTCAGCGGCTGCTGAATGGCGGCGGGTTGCGGCGTATTCAGGGTCCTCTGCCTCTCCGCTGTCCGCAACAGCGCCGTGGAATGTTCATTGTTGATGATGACCCGCTCGGGTGGCAGGTGGTTGCCCTGTTCAAGCGCATCCGGCGAGGGCCGGATCTGCTGTTGGCTGGCAGCTAACACTGGCGGGGCGGCGGCATCAACTCCGGCATGCCCAGAGCCGGCCGCTGCGAAAGCGTCCGCCACGCCGCTGTTGAGGTCACCCGGTCCAGCGGGCATCCCGGGGTCGCTGAAAAAAGACGAGGCGGCTTGATCATCCTGCCCTCGCTGAAGCATTTCGCGGAACCCCTGTTCCAGTCGCAGAAGCGCCTCTGGATTGGTTGGCGGCTCGTCAGCTCGATCATCGAACAGCGGCCGGAGCGCCTCGGCCACGTGCTGCTCAAAGCCCACTTGCCGGGCCTGGCCCGCTTGCTCCTCTTCCAAGTCCTGCACCTGCGACAAAGCTGTTACGCGGGATGGATTACTATTTCGCGGGTCCACACTAGCCTCACATCAAACTGTATCGTCAAAATTCTGCGCCAATTCACGCAGCGGGTCATCGAGTTGAGATTCTGCCGAGAGCCCCTCGTCCGCTATCATCAAGGGTGCCGGCTCCGGGAGGGCGCCTGTCTGGCTTTCGAAGATGCATTTAAGGATGCGGTCCGAAAAATATCGCACCTTCCTCAATTGCAATGGTGGCAGGCCTTTGATGAGAACAATCTCGTAGTCTTCATCGAGCAGCCGAACCTGTTCGGGACGCAACAGCGGTGCACCTTGATGTGAATTCTGGATGTTCCAATCGAACGTTCGCGCCTGGCTGTAGGAAATCGATTGGGCTTGAAATGTGTATTCACCGATGGCTTTGGAAATGTAGGTTGGAGTCGCGTCATCGGCAGTGGCCATGAACACTTGCAGGCCGGTATTGCTCAGAAAATCCTGCTTGCCAGCCTCTCCATAGGCCCCCGTCAGTGCCGAAAGGCTTTGGATGATGAGCATGAAACGACCCTTGTAGCCCGCTATGGTCGTAATTGCGGTCTCGATCGCCTCCAGCTTACCCAAGTGCTTGAACTCGTCGAGCAGAAAGAGAACCTCGTTCTTTTCATCTTGGCGGGGCAGCGACCGCTGTAGAATTGAAACGATTTGCTGAAAGAACAGGCGTATCAAAGGCGCGATCACCTCAAGGTCGTTCGGACCGACGCACAGATAGATGCACGTTCTGCGACGGCGAAGATCATAGACCGAAAAGTCCGAGCGACTTGTCGCTGCCTTTACAGCCGGATCCGCCCACAGATTGAGCCCGCCATCGCCGAGACGTCGCAGATATCCGGTGCGTCGCATTTCATCCACTCGCGCCCAGCGCGCCGTCCCGTGATGTTCGAGTTTGGGCCGCAATACGATCTGCTGAAACAGCAAGACGACCGCCGACGTGGCGAGCACGATAGCTACGGACGTGTAGGACGTCAGGATTTTTGTATCGTTCCCCGCCAATCGTCGAAGATGCGTGTGCCTCTTTGTTCCGGGTCTGCATAGCGAGTTGCGCGAAGAGTTTGAACTTCCCCCCGGCTGGGCGAAGAGGGACAGGAGTTGCGAAACCCAGATAGAACGGCGTCTCGAACCAAAAGGCACGGATGTCAAACGTCATCAAAGCCTCGCCGCTACCCCCATGGCGGAACGTTGCGTACAGACTTGCCGCGCAGAAGCCCAAGGCGAGTGAGCACGCGATGCTAATAGCTATGTTGGGGGGCGTCGTTTTTGTTGAAGACATTGTTCCATTGCCGGATTAGCCGTAGCTAATGCTGCGCTTGCTTCAGACACCGGAGCGACGTCGCGCGATGTCGCGGCTCCACAGATCGATGCCGGAGCGTGTGGTGCGATGCTTGCATCGCGCCACACGGCAGACGTGTTTCTGCCCCTAAGGCAGGTACATCAACGGCCAGCGCATTGGAGATGGCAAGGCCGAACGGGATTCGAGGAGAAACCGTCACTTACCATGGCCGAGACCTCAACGGCCGGAGCGATCTCTGCTTCTGGAGGCAGCCATTAGATCCTCGCGGGCGTGATTGTAGGCGTGGCTTATGGGCTGCCCGACTTGACCACCCCGCCGCAGCTGTTCATAGGAGATTTGCGCACCTGCCGCACGGACTTCAGCTTCAAGACCTGCTATGTGGCCGTCCAGATTCGCATTCCGTTCCTCTGCTGCATGCTGCGGCGGAGGCATCTGCGGCAAGATGTCTTGCATGCCGGGAACTGCGTGAGCTTGGGTCTGTTGATTTGCGTCGAACTGGTGATACGCCGCCAATTCCGGCGGCTCGACAGGAGGCCGGGGCAGCGAGTCCAGTTGGTTGGCGGCGACCAGAACTGATTCCACTGCGTCTTGGTGCGTGCGCGAGGAAGGATCCATTCCGTAGGCTTCCTGAATCATCCGTGATGCGATTTCCTTTTGTTGGTCTTCAGGAATACGGGACAATGCGTTGCGTACACTATCGGCGAACTCGGGTGAGATCACTTGTACTTCTGCATATTTTTTCCACGAAGTGGGTTCGTTTTGCTTCCGGCGCAAATCGTTGGCAGTCTGTTCATTTGTGTCCGGATGCACGAACGGAATCAACCCCTCAACACGGTTTTTCAGGAATTCGGCGGTGCTTTTGTCCATCGACCAATGACCCTCCTTGACCGGCACTCCGCTCCATGCGCTGTCTTTCAACCGAACAGCGGGGCCGTTGGCCCAGGCATCCATAACCACGGTCGACCTCGGGTCGCGGCTTCCGCGCCGCAGTTCGTTCCAAATGTGACCTAACTTGACTGGGATCTCATCACCTTCGTCGGTTATCTGTTTCATTGACACGGAAGCACTAGAGGTCATACTCCACTCGTCGGCCGCCATGTGTGGGGCGTGGACGATAGCGGAAAGGGGAGCGTTCTGATTGCAGCACGCCGCTCCCATGACTACGGCCACTGCAACCTTAATGTTGTCGTCTGCTCCCATCATTGCAACCGACGATCCGATGCTGTTGTGGCCGCGAGAGGGAATGTCGTCCACCTTAACGTTTCCCCGGCCATGCTTGAGCAGCAGGCGAACGTCGTGAACTGTTTGCCCCGCTGTCGCGAGTCTTATCGGGCTGGTGACGTCGTCACCGACGACACACGCTCCCATATGATAGGCGGCCTGCTGGATCTGATGTGGCTCCAGAGGCGCATCTCCGCCCCGTCGCAACCTGTCGGCAGGCGTGCCCAGGGAGACCCTCAGCGCTGATATGCTGCTCTCAAAGCCGGACGCCGTGGATTCTCGCGGCGACTGTCGAGTCGATCCGGAGGATTTGGAGATGCAAATTCCCATAGCCGTTCACCTGTAGTGGAGTTTCTGATCGCCGAGGGACGGGATACGCGAGACGGGCGCTTAACCGTCAGTGTCATCTGGATGAGCTTCCATCAAGGGTGCCGGCTCCGGGAGGGCGCCTGTCTGGCTTTCGAAGATGCGTTTCAGAATGCGATCCGAATAATATCGCACCTTCCTCAATTGCAATGGTGGCAGGCCTTTGATGAGAACAATCTCGTAGTCTTCATCGAGCAGCCGAACCTGTTCGGGACGCAACAGCGGTGCACCTTGATGTGAATTCTGAATGTTCCAATCGAACGTTCGCGCCTGGCTGTAGGAAATCGACTTGGCTTCAAACGTGTATTCACCGATGGCTTTGGAAATGTAGGTTGGAGTCTCGTCATCGGCAGTGGCCATGAACACTTGCAGGCCGGTATTGCTCAGAAAATTCTGCTTGCCAGCCTCTCCATAGGCCCCCGTCAGTGCCGAAAGGCTTTGGATGATGAGCATGAAACGACCCTTGTAGCCCGCTATGGTCGTAATTGCGGTCTCGATCGCCTCCAGCTTACCCAAGTGCTTGAACTCGTCGAGCAGAAAGAGAACCTCGTTCTTTTCATCTTGGCGGGGCAGCGACCGCTGTAGAATTGAAACGATTTGCTGAAAGAACAGGCGTATCAAAGGCGCGATCACCTCAAGGTCGTTCGGACCGACGCACAGATAGATGCACGTTCTGCGACGGCGAAGATCATAGACCGAAAAGTCCGAGCGACTTGTCGCTGCCTTTACAGCCGGATCCGCCCACAGATTGAGCCCGCCATCGCCGAGGACGGACGTGTAGGAGGTCAGGATTTTTGTATCGTTCCCCGCCATGTCGTCGAAGATGCGTTGTGCCTCTTTGTTCCGGGTCTCCATGGCGAGTTGCGCGAAGAGCTTGAACTTCTCCCCCGGCTGGGCGAAGAGGTCATAGACGGCGCCGATTGTTGGCGTGCCCCGCTCGATGCAGGCAAGGATCCCCGCGACAAAGATATCTCGCGCGCCGCTGACGAAACCTTCCGCGCCCTCCCCCTTGGCCGTGATCAGGTTTGCGGCCAAGCGGCGGGCTTCGGTGAATTGCAGCTGCGGAGGCAGCGCTATAAGGTCCAACAGCGGATTGTAGCAGTTGGTGCGCCGCTCCGAATCCAGCGGCGCGAATTTGAACACGTTGTCGCCTGTGGCTTTGCGCGCCCTAGAGGTGAGCTCAAAGAGCTCCCCCTTGACGTCGAGAGCTATCACTGAGCCTTTGAATGTAAGTAGCGTTGGAATGACTATGCCGACGCCCTTGCCGGCGCGGGTCGGTGCAACGATGAGGCTGTGAGGCTGCTCGCCATTGGTCAGGTAGTAGCCAGGCCAGAAAGGGCCACTTGTCTTCCCAAATACCGGCCCTGTCACGCTACGATATCGTCGCAGATATCCGGTGCATCGCATTTCGTCGACTCGAGCCCAACGCGCCGTCCCGTGGTGTTCGAGTTTGCGCCGCAATACGACCTGCTGAATCAGCAAGACGACCGCCGACGTTGCGAGCACGATAGCTATGCCCCGATAGAAGACAGGGGTTGCGAAACCCAGATAGAACGGCGTCTCAAACCAAAAGGCACGGACGTCAAACGTCATCAAAGCCTCGCCGCTACCCCCGTGGCGGAACGTTGCGTACAGACTTGCCGCGCAGAAGCCCAAGGCGAGTGAGCACGCGATGCTAATAGCTATGTTGGGGGGCGTCGTTTTTGTTGAAGACATTGTTCCATTGCCGGATTAGCCGTAGCTAATGCTGCGCTTGCTTCAGACACCGAACCGACGTCGCGCGATGTCGCCGCTCGACAGATCGATGCCGCAGCGGGTGGTGCGACGTTTGCATCGCACCACCCGGCAGGCGTGGTCTTTGAAAGCTACACTAAGCAGGTACGTCAACGGCCAGCGAATTGGAGATGGCAAGGCCGTGAACGGAATTCGGGAGAGGAAGCGTTACTGCCATGGCCGAGACCTCAACGGCCGGAGCGATCTCTGCTTCTGGAGGCAGCCACTAGATCCTCGCGGGCGTGATTGTAGGCGTGGCTTAGGGACTGCCCGATTTCACCACCCCGCTGCCGCTGTTCATAGGAGATTTGCGCACCTGCCGCACGGACTTCAGCTTCAAGACCTGCTATGTGGGCGTCCAGATCCGCACTGCGTTCCTCTGCTGCATGCCGCGGAGGAGGCATCTGCGGCAAGATGTCTTGCATGCCGGGAATTGAGTGAGCTTGGGCCTGTTGATTTGGATCTAACTGGTGATACATCGCGTACATAGCATTGGATGCTGTCGACCTGACGTGGCCATCCGGATCGGTAGCCAATTCAGCGGCCTGATCAAAAATGCGAGATTTATTTTCAGCGTTAAACTTGCTGAAGTTTTGCGCAGCGTAAAGCGCTCCGTTAGCTTGCGAAGGTGGGGCCATGTTGCCAATGCGATTAACAATGCTATCTTGCGTCTCTGGCCTAAGGTAATGGGATACGTTACTGACGGCTCTGAATAGCTCCAATGCTACTTCATCCGAGGTGTGCCCCAGCCCGGCAGTCAATTTGTCCCCCAGATCGACGGCTGATCGTCCAAGCTGATTGGTCCGCGTTTCAAATCTCGCGAGGTCAGTTTCTGGCTCGGTTCGAGTGCCCCGAACGGATATGCGCTCTCGCCTCCCGAGTTCTTTGAAGGTCCCAAGATTTCGCGCTGTATCGCGCGGGTTAGCGGTTACCAGCCGTTCTGCAACATGGGTCAATGGTCCGTATGGAAGGTCACGGAGAGTACTGCGATTCCCCACGTCTTGGGATGAACTTGCAGCTGCGCGTGCCCTTTTGTTATCGCGATCCATTGCTCGGCCTCCAAAGTCATTATTCGACCCAATGAGGTTACCACCGAAGCTTGACCTGCGGAACCGATATGATGTTACAGTTGTAGTCTCGCAGAAGCTTCTCCCAACTCTGGGATACGCTGAGAGCCGTAACCGGGGCAGATTTCCGGGCGGAAGGGGTTTGCGGCGAGAGCATTCGTGATTCACCGTTTGCGTGACGCATCAGGATCCTCTCGTATAAGAGAGTCCGTCGCGATACGCCCCGCGAATGACGATGGTACCTTCGGCTTGACTTATCCTTCGCACTCTGCGGGTCCGACGAGAAAATCAGCCTACCTTGCTGAGACTACCTGCGGAGGACTTGCCGCTACGGCGGTCCTGCTCGATCTCGTACTTGATCTTCTGCCCATCAACGAGGTTTGAAAGTCCAGCCCGTTCTACAGCTGAAATATGGACGAAAACGTCCTGACCGCCGTCATCGGGCTGGATGAAGCCAAAAACTTTGGTGCTGTTGAACCACTTCACTGTTCCGGTCGCCATATCTGTGTATTCCTCTGTGGCCACTGCGAACCAGACGGGCCGTGAAGCCGATCCTGTTCATATCTCGTACTTTGGAGTTAACCCCAGCAAAAGCGAAAATTACAAGCCCGCCTCGGGGTTGCGGCGCGAAAAGCCATTGCTCTGTTCGGGAACGCACCGAACAGGTGCCGGTGAGCTTGAGCGCAACGCGCTCCAAGACGCTCGAGTGCCGAGGAATCTCTCCGACAAGGATACGTCTGAGCCGCCCAGGATCGAAGCCGATCTGCAAAACGGATGGTGAGAGCGTTGGCTCGTTTCCAACCTATCCTGTCTCACCAGCGCGGACGCCTGGACGAATGTCAACGCCGGAAAAAGAACCGCATCGATTGGTCCCGCTTGCGGCCAGCTCCGGTCGGCCGCTCGATCGCAAGTGTGGTTCGAGGAGGAAGCTCTCCTAGATGCAATGCGAGGAGACGCTGGTCCAACTCCTTGTCGGCTGCCGTAAGGCGGTGGTTCAGGCGAAGGTAGTCCATCCAGGTCGGGGTGCGGAAGGTTTCTGTCCAATGCGAAGGCTGTTGTAGGTCGCGCTGGAGATTCCAGTGTCGCGCACCGACGCCGCTTTGTACTCGCCGGCGTTCCCGCATCTGCTCCAGGAACGCTTCGACATTTGCTTCGGGTATTGAATATTCGATCTTGGCGACGATCGGCCCGCTTCGTGGTTTCAATTCCAGGGCAACCTGAGGCGTTTCGAAGCCAAGAGGGGCCTGATCGGAGTCTTTCCATTGACGGATGGGCAGCAGGAAGCCGGTGCCGGCGACCAGCAGCAGCGCGCCACCTGAAAGCTCCAGAGCCGAGCTTAGCGAATTGCTCTCGGCCACCGTACCCCACAGCCAGCTGCCAGCCGCGATGCCGCCGGATGAAAGAGCATAATAGATCGAGAGCGTGCGACCAACGACCCACCTTGGACTCGCCAACTGGACGCTCACGTCCAGCCCGGTCCAGGTCACGACCCAGCCCGCGCCGCCGAGCGCCAGCGCGATAACCGCCACCGCCACCGAGGGGGTGAAAGCAAGCGATAGACAACAAGCCGCACAGGCGATGCACGACAGAGTCGTCAAACGTTCCTGGGACAGCCTCCGTCTCAGAGTGTTGTTGCAGATGCCGGCGAACAAGGCGCCGGTCCCGAAGCCGGCCATCAGGATGCCGTAAACGATTGGCCCTCCCCCCAGCTGATCGCGGGCGACGAGAGGCAAGAGCGCTAGTATGGAGATGCTCGTCAGGCCAAAAAGGGCACCGCGGGCAATTGCTGCCTTGATTTCGGATGACAGGGCGGTGAAGCGCGCTCCGTCATGGATCGCCGTGGTCAATGGTTCACTCGGCAGCGGTGACGACCGAACATGCCATTTGCAGCGCCCTATGGTCCACAGCAGCATCAGATACGTAAGCGTCGCCACGGCGAAAGCCGTCAAAGGGCCAAAGGAAGCAACCACGACGCCACCGAGAGCTGGACCGATGCTTCGGACGGCGTTATATCCGACCGAGATAAGCGTGACGGCGGCCGGAACATCGCGCTTGCGCAGAATATCGCCGACCGACGCGTGCCAGGCGGGGTCGGTGAAAGCGGCGCCTACTCCGGCCAAACAGCTGAATGCAAGAACCATCCATGGATTGAAAATTCCGAGGCCTGCAACAACAGTCAGCATCGTCGAGGACAATGCGATCACGCACCAGCCAGCGAACATGAGATTGCGGCGGCTGTAATTGTCGGCTAGGGCGCCGGCGACGATTGACAGGAGGAATGTGGGCAACGTCGTCGAAGCCTGCACCAAGGCGACCATCACATCCGATGTCGAAATGGTCGCCATCAGCCAACTGATGGCGACCATTTGAATCAGCCACCCTAGACTGGATACCTGTGTGGCAATCCAGATCGGACGGAAAGTTGAACTCTCAAGCGGCGCAAACGTTGCCGATGACGCCGGATTAACTTCTTCACGCGCCACCCCGCTCATTGGGCCGAGCCTCCCTTCGCTGCCAGTTGTATGAGATTTCTCCCCGCCCACGTGCTTTGGAGGAATGGCAAGATCAGGGCATTTTATCTGCGCAACGCAAGTTATTTTTGCCTGACCGATGCTGTGGCAGAACCGAATGCTTCCTCTGGCGCGATCGTTCCGCTATGCGTGACGAGACCGGTTCGATCCTGTCTTTGTCGATCCCGACCACGTTACAAGGATCTCAGTTTGACGATCCTTGGCGTCTCCAACCAAGCCACGTCCTGGGCATCGACTTCCCTTCTGGTGATCACGAGCTCCCGCGCGTTGAACCGCCTCGCCAAGGTGATCAGTAGTCTATCTTTGGCGTAGGTATTCAGCAACTTGCTAGGCGCCCGCCGCCACGTACGAGCGACGCCGGCATCAACCGGCGGGCAGATGTGCCGAGGGCAACAAGCGCGCCTGACGCAACGCCGCCAGATCAGCCGAGCCGGTGCAGAAGCAGGCGACGGCCAACTGGCGGATGACGATCTCGAAATGTGCGACAACCGCCTCGGTGGACACCGTCGCCGCGCGCAGCACGCCGGCCGCCTGCCCGGCGGTGTCCGCGCCCAGGCGGATGGCCTTGGCCACGTCCACGCCGTCGCGGATCCCGCCCGACGCGATCAGCTTCACCGTTGGCAGCGCCCGACGTACCGCCTGCACGCTGGCCGGGGTCGGAATCCCCCAGTCGGCGAATGACATCGCCACTGCACGGTCGGCGGCATCGCGGGCGCGCTCGCCCTCCACCGCGGCCCAATTGGTGCCGCCGGCGCCGGCGACATCGATCACCGCCACGCCCGACTCGACGAGCGCACAGGCCACAGAGGCGGACAGGCCCGACCCCACTTCCTTGGCCACAATCGGCACGTCCACGCTGCGCGCGGCGCGAGCGATCTGCGCCAGGACGCCGCGCCAGTCCCGGTCGCCCTCCGGCTGTACCGCTTCCTGCAGCGCATTGAGATGGACGATGAGTCCATCGGCCTCCAGCGCATCCACCGCCCGGCGCGCCAGGTCCAGGCCGTCGGCCTCGCGCAGTTGCGCGGCGCCGATATTGGCCAGCAAGGGAATGTCTGGGGCCAGGCGGCGCAGCGCGCGCGTCAGCCCCTGCGAGTTGCGGGATTGCAGGCTCACGCGCTGCGAACCGACGCACATGGCGATCCCCAAGGCTTGCGCTGCCTCGCTCAGATGCCGGTTGATGGCCTCGGCGCGTGGCATGCCGCCGGTCATCGAGCTGATCAGCAGCGGCGCGCGCATGGTCTTGCCCAGCAGCGAGGCGCGCAGGTCGATCTGCGTCAGGTCCAACTCGGGCAATGCGCAGTGTTCGAAACGGATGTACTCCCAGCCGGCGGCGACCGTGGCCGGCGCCGTTCGCCGATCCAGCACGATGTCCAGATGGTCGTCCTTGCGCCGGCTCAGGGCGATGTCGCTCATGCTCGCCCCAACCGTCGCATCAGGCGACGGCGTTGCGTCGGATCGGACCGACGGCAGCGCGCGCACGCCGCCGCCTCCCGCGCGTTTAGGCCGGCGCACGCTGGCCTCCCCCCGCAGCGTCGCTGCGGTAGCGGCTGGTAGAGGGCTGGTAGTACTGCGCGCGGATGGCCGCCATGGCCTCGATCAACGGTCCCCACGGCGCGGGAAAGCGTTCTTCCGCCATCACCCGGTGCAGCATGCGCGTGTGGCCGGCCAGCTCGTCGTTGAGGAATTCCACCACAGGCATAGCCGGATAGCGCTGCCGCAGCAGGATCGCCGCGTTGTCGGCCTCGCCGGCCGACCTGTCCTTGTCGCGTCCATGCAGATCGTTCTGCAGGCGCCCTATTGCGCAGATGAGCCGCAGGACCTGGCGAAACGCCGGACGCGCGCGCAAGGTCGCCATGTCCAACCCCCACAGCAACGATAGGCAACAGAACACGTTCGTGTAGGCGATCGAATCGATGCCGTTGTGCAGGTACTCGGCGTAGGACCAGCGTTCCGCCCCTGCCGCCTGCGCGTGTCCGGCGCGCAGCGCCCCGCAGTAGCACCGGGTATCGTCGAGAAGCTGAGCATAGTCGCGGCGATCGTAGGCGAGCGCGGCCAGCGAAGCGCGCAGCACAGCGCAGCCCTCGAATCCGGGGAGCGCGCACGGCACGCCCTGCCTCAGCGCCTGCTCCACCGCGGCGAGCTCCTCCGGCGCGATCAGGCCAAGGTCGTTGCAATCGTCGAGCCAGAACAACAGCGCCAGTTCGCGATAGAACGCCACGATCAGCGTTTCGTCCTGCGGATCGCGGCCAGTGCGGGCGCTGGTGTCGCGCAGGCTCGGGTGGATGCGCTGCAAGATGTACTGGCCGCCCCTGACCGCTTCCACGGCATGCTCGTCGGCGAACCCTGTCAGGGACCGCCCCCACTCCAGCACCTGCTGCAGCGCGCGTTCGGTCTGGATCATGGCGCCGCTCCTGCTCCCTCGGCCAGGACGCGCCGCCCCCAACGAAGCGCCAGCCACAACCCGGCGAGTTCGGCCACGCGCACGACCCGGGTGGGGCAATACAGTTCCTTGCCGATCCACAGCGACGTCTGCGGCAATGCATGCTCCACATGGCGGGCGAGCATCCACTCCAGCGCACGCGCCACCGCCTGCGCGATGCGCCGGCGCCCTGTCGGCTCTTCGCTCCCGTCCATCACGTGCAACGCGAACAGCGCATAGGCGGTTTCCTCGAATGAGGACGCGCGACCGGCGCCCCAGCCGCCGTCATCGCGCTGCGCCTGCAGCAGCGCTGCCAGCGCGCGCTCGTCGCGCCACTGGGGCTTGCCTTGCGCCAGCGCAGCGACAGCATGCGCGGTGGGATACAGCCACGAAACGTGCCATTTTTCGTTGTCCCATAGACCGTGCGGGTTGCGATTGGCCTCGACGTAAGCGCTGGTACCGGCGGCGGGCTTTCCCAACAGTCGCAACGCATGCAGGGCATGGATGTTGGTCGACACCGAGGCATTGCGCTCGCCGGGGAAGGTGACGAATAGCTCGCCGACTTCGAAATCGCGCAACGCATCGACCGGCGGTTCGCGACCTGCAAGGCGCAGGACGCACAACGCAACGGAGGTGTCGTCGGCATCGGCTGCGAAGTGCAAGGCCGGGCCCAGACCGCGCACGCCCATGCGGGCGTCGAGCTGCGCGACGATCACGCGCACGGCATCGGCGAACGCGGGATGCGCGAACAGCCCGGCCAGATGCAGGGTGTACAGCGACCAGCATGGCTCGAACACATTGATCGGCCAGACGTTGGGAACGACACCTTCGATGCCGCTGCGCGTCGCCCGCGATGCCGCCTGCAGATACGCGTCGGTGCGCCCGACCTGCGGCGTGCTCCCATCTGTTACGGCGTGCGCACGCCACGCGGCGGTGGCCGCCGGACTGATGCCAATGCTGCCGTCATCGTCCGGACATGCGGTGGTCGGCGACGTTCCCCAGGCTTCCCAGGAGTGCAGCAACGGATGGCCGCTCGGCAACGTCGCCACCGCGCCCAACTTGACAAGGCACGCCTGCCGCAACGGCAACAGCGCCGGGTGGCGCGGAAACCCCACGCCGCCCAGCAAGGATGCGGCCTCGCCGCACAACTGCGGCAGGATCAGCTCCGCGCCGATCGGCGCGTCTTCCGGCACCGAATGCGCGTAGGGATCGGGCTGGCGCTCGAGGAACCGGGTTGCAGCCTGGACTGCGTCGGCAGCGCCGGGAAGAGGATCGGCACGCTGCAATGTCAGCAACGCCGCCCAGGTGGGCGCATGGCGGAACAGCGGGAAGTCCGCGCTTCCCCATCCGCCATCGGCCTGTTGTTGCGCGATGAGCCACGCGTATGCCTCCTGCCGACCGGTGACGTTGCCGTGGTACTGCAGAGCTCGCGCCGTGTCGTAGACGGACGGACCGACGCTGCCGCCGTCGCTCATCTCGATCAGCAGGTGGCGCAATTCGGAAAGGATCTGTTCGGACAGCGCGTTCACGCGGTATGTTCCTTCTGCAGACAGTTGACGGGAACCAGGATCGGGCAGACGCCGCGCATGTCGCCGCAGGCCCGTCGCGGCCCGACGCACGGGCAGCGCCGGACGGCCGCCCTGCTCCGGCGCGGCGACGCGCCCCATGCTGGGGCCGATCCGCCGTATAGGCTTGCGCGCAGCGCGCCGCGTGCGCCTCGTGCGCCGCGTGCGCCGCGGCTGTGCTGGGCAACCGCTGCGATCGCCGCCGACTTGGACACAGTGCAGCATGAACCGCTCACGCCGGCCGATCGATCGCAGCGGCACAGGGGCGACTCCATGCGGACGGGCGCGCTCATGCGCATGGCGCGTGCTTGAACAGATACGCGTTGGCCCGCTGCAGCATCTGCGCCAACCGTTCTGCACGCGTTCCCAGCGGGGCGATGGCCTCCCCGGCGTCGCGCAACAGATCCAGCGCCAACTGGCGCGCTGCCTGCAGCCCCATGATCGACGCACAGGTCGGCTTCTGCGCCGCTGCGTCCTTGCCGGGGGTCTTGCCCAACGTCGCGGTATCCGCTGTCGCGTCGAGAATGTCGTCGACCACCTGCAACGCCAGGCCGAAACAGGCGGAGTAGCGATCGAGCGCACAGTACAGCGCAGCATGGGCGGCATCCTCCGCGATGGCGCATAGCGCGCCCATGCGAACGGACGCGCGCACTAGTGCTCCGCTCTTCATCCGGTGCATCGCCACGATCCTGTCCAGCTCGACGTGCTTTCCTACCAGCGACAGATCCATGGCCTGCCCGCCTGCGGCACCCTCGGCGGACACCGCCTGCGCCAGTTCGCGCACGAGCGCGATACGGTTGTCGCCCGGCGCATCCAGGCTCGCCAGGGTCAGGAAGGCGTGCGCCTGCAGCGCATCGCCGACCAGGATCGCAGTGGCTTCGCCGAACTTGACGTGCACGGTCGGAAGGCCGCGGCGAAGCACGTCATCGTCCATTGCGGGCAGGTCGTCGTGGACCAGGGTACAGGCGTGCATCATCTCGATGGCGGCGCCGACATCGTCGAGCATGTGCGCCGGCGTGTCGGCCAGTGCGCCGGTAGCCAGACAGAGCAAGGCGCGGGTGCGCTTTCCGCCATGCAAGGTGGCGTAGCGCATCGCCGCCATCAGCTCGGTCTCACCGTCGTCTTCGGCGCAGAGAAGACGCGCCAGCGCCTGTTCGACCCGCCTTGCGCCGTCCTGCATCCAGATCTCGGGCGGCAGCCTGCCGGATGCGCCGCGCGCCTGCGCGTCGTCGTGTAGCGTGGAATCGGTCTGCATGTCGTTCATGTCCTTGTACCTGGCACGGCCACGGCGAGCGTCCGAGCCGCCGCGGTGTTGGCGGCGTCGCCCCGAGCGCGCGCGCCGAGTGCAGCATTGCCGCGCGTCGCCGGCGCAGCTGCCTCGCCACACGGGGCATGCGATGCCAGCTCATGAGAATCCGATGCGGATTTTCATGGACGGATGTGCGGTCGGGAAATAGCGCCGACCTTTTTCGGCGGCGCTCAGCAACCGCGGCCGCACCCCGGCCTTGTGCATGGTCAGTGCCAAGGCGATGCAGAACTGCACCATTTCCAGCCATACTAGGTGGTAACCGATGCAGACGTGTGGGCCGGTACCGAACTGCAGCATGTCCACCGGCCGGATCGGCTCCGTGCGTTGTAGCCACCGCGCCAGGCGGAACTGATCAGGCGCCTCGTGCAGCAGCGCCGAGGTCGACAAATGCAGCAGCGGGATGCACAGAGGGGTGCCCGCGGGAATGCGCCGTTGGCCGAGTTGCAATTCCTGCAGCGCGCGACGCGGCAGGAGCGTGGTCGCCGGATGCACGCGCAGCGTCTCGCGGAACAGCGCCTCGGCGACCGGACACTGCGCCAGGTCCGGGTGCCGGGTCGGCACCGCGCCCACGCGTTGCGCCTCCTCGACCAGGGCGTCCCACAGCCCAGGCTGCCGCGCCAGCTCGATCACCATCCAGGCCATCGTCGAGGCGGTGGTGTCGTGACCGGCAAGCAGCAGCAAGCGGATATTGGCGACCAGGACGTCGTCGGAAAGCGCATCGTCGCCGCGATCGAAGGCGCTCACCATGTCATTGATCAACCCAGTGCGCGCGGCATGCGCGCGCGCGTCGCGGACGAACTGGCGCAACTGCGCGTCGATCCAGTCGCGGGCGGCGCGGCCGCGCCGCAAGGGCAGTCCGGGCAGGTCGACCGGGGGCGCGACGATCAACTGCAGCAGTTGCCGATATTTGCGATGCCATCCCGGCAGGTCCCGCGCTGGGATTCCCATGAGGCTGAAGATGAGCTTGAGCATCAGGTCGCCGGTTTCGCGCAGGATGGTTACGTCGCCGCGGTCGCGCCACGCCTGCACCCGCGCCTGGATGACGGGCGCGAACAGGTTGCCGATGCCGGCTTGGGTCAGCCCCTTGGGCAGGAACGCCGCCTTTATCGCGTCGCGCGCCTGCCGGTGCGCGCCGCCGTCCTGGGCGACCAACGTTCCGCCAAGCAATTCGGGCGCGATCTCTTCGATCAGCGCCGAGGACACGTCCTTGTGCCGGAGCAATGCAAACGCATCCGGATCCACACAGGTCATCAGGTGTCCGGCAGGGCCGAAATCCAGCCAGAAGTGGCTGCCCAGCGTCCATTCCGCGCGCCGCAACAGGCGTGGCAGGTCGCATACGATGGCGGGAAGATGTCCGACCAGGGGGAAAGCGCCGGGCACAACCGGGATGTCGTCCCGCAGCCGGTGCCGACGGTCCAGCGGGTTGAGCAGCATGTCCATCAGCAGCGGGGCGCCGCGGCCGCTTTGGCGGTGTCGCCGGCAGGCCGCGCGGCGCGGCTGTTGCCACCGTCGGCGTACGTCGGCACATGCGCCAGCATGCCGCCGTCGATGCACAGGACCTGGCCGGTGATGAACGCAGCATCGTCGGAGAGCAGGAACGCCACCAGCGCGGCCACGTCCTCGGGGCGGCCGACGCGTTGCAGGAGTTGGTGCCGGCTCAGATGCCGTTGCATGCGCTCGTCCAGCTTGGCGAGGAGACGCTCGGTCATGATGAGACCCGGCGCAACCGCGTTGCAGCGGATCTGCGCATGACCGTACTGGGTGGCGAGCGAGGCCGACAGCATGTTCATCGCCGCCTTCGACGCGGCGTAGGACGTCTGCGCGGTGTCACCGCTGAGCCCCTGGCACGACGACATGTTGACGATCGCGCCACCGCCGCGGGCGATCATTCGTGGGATG
Organism: Mesorhizobium loti; assembly: GCF_013170705.1. NCBI lineage: Bacteria > Pseudomonadati > Pseudomonadota > Alphaproteobacteria > Hyphomicrobiales > Phyllobacteriaceae > Mesorhizobium > Mesorhizobium loti. Next base: position 6,346,979 of record NZ_CP033334.1, read on the forward strand.
GCCTGCCGGCAGCAGAGCAGCGTGCCGCGCAGATTGGTCGCCATGGTCTGATCCCAGACCGCCAGGTCCAGGTCGAGGATCGTGTGGTCACGCGGTGTCAGATGCATGGCGCTCGCGTTGTTCACCAGCAGGTCGACCCCACCGAAGTGCCGCTCCGCCGTCTCGAACAGCGCTGCCACCGCCTGCGCATCGGCGATGTCCATGGCCAGGGCCAGCGCGTGGCCCGCTTCGGCCGCGATCTGCGCGGTGCAGGCGACGGCCGCCGAGCCATCAATGTCGGCCACCACCACGTTGCCGCCCTCGCGCGCGATGGCGAGGGCGCATGCCTTGCCGATGCCGGCGCCGGCGCCGGTCACCACGGCCACCTTGCCTTCAAACCGTCCTCCTGGGTTGCGTTGGTCTCTCGCGGCATGCCGCTCAGCCTGCGCCGGAGAAGGCGCAGGGTCGGCGCTGGCGCGCTCGCCAGCGTCGCTTTCGATGACCCGAATGGCGGCGACCGGACACTGGCTGGCGGCGAGCCGCGCGGCGGCGTGCAGCGCCTGCGGGACCGTCGCCACGCACACTTCCGCCACGCCGTCCGGTTCGCGCTGGCGAAAGGTGCCCGGCAGCGTCAGCGCACACTGCCCGGTGGTTCCGCACAGATCCTGATCGATCACGACGCGCATCTCAGCCCCCCTCATGCAGCCGCACCGGCAGCGCGCGAAACGTCCTAAGGAACGCGGAGGGCTCCCGGGTCGGCTGCTCGACCAATGCCAGCGTGGGGAAGCGCGCCTGGATCCGCGGCAGGCTCTCGGCCAACTGCACCCGGGCAAGTTGCGCACCGAGGCAGAAGTGGATGCCGTGGCCGAAGCTCAGCATGATCTTCCCGTCGGTCGACATGCCAGGAGTGGTGCCGTAGAACCGCGCGGGATTGAAGCGGTCGGGGTCGGCGAAGGCGTCCGGGTCGCGATTGCCGGCCGCGATGAGCACGCGCACGTCCGCGTTCTTCGGGATCACCACGCCGCCCAGTTCGATGTCGCGCTGGGCGATACGCGGAATGGAGCTGAACATGGCAGGCGCGTCGCAGCGCAGGACTTCTTCGACGAATGCCTTCACCCCCACGGCGTCTCCCTGCAGCCAGTGCCGCTGTTCGGGATACGCCAGCATCGCCAGGACCGCATGGTCGATGGTCGCAGCAGTGGTGGCGAAGCCGCCTAGAAGCATGCCCCACAGCATGCTGATCAACTCCGCATCCGACAGCTTGTCGGCATCGTCGTCGTGCGCGCCGACCATCATCGACACGATGTCGTTGCGGGGATCGGTGCGCTTGCGCTGTATGAGGTCGCCGAAGTAGGCCTGCACCCTGGCGCTGGCCGCGTCCGCCGCGGCGAGCTGAGGATCGCTGGCGTGTGGGCTCAGGCCTTCCAGAATGGCGCCGATGCCGGCGGCGAGCCCGAACATGTCGTCCTGGGGCATGCCGAACAGTTCGGCGAAGACCAGCATGGGCAAGGCCAGCGCGAATTCCCAATGCAGGTCCACCGCCTCCCCGCGCTCCAGCGCGGGCGCCATGCCGTCCAGGCGCGCTGCGACGATGCGCGCGATGCTCGGCCGCAGGTTGTCGATCTGGCGCATGGTGAAATCGCGCGAGATCAGCCGGCGCAGACGCGTATGCGTCGGTGGGTCCTTCATCGCTAGCGTGGACGCCAGCAGATTGAGTGACAGGCTGGTCGCCGCACGAGGGAAATAGCGCGCCAGTTCGCCCGGCGCCGGTCCCCGAAACGCATCGCCCGTGGCCTTGAGCGCCCAGTAGATGTCGGCGTGGCGGCTCAATAGAAAGAGGCCCGACGCCGCACGATGCACCGGATCGTGCTCGCGCAACCACCGCATGAACGGATACGGATCGTGGATGCACGCTGGCGACGCCAGTTCGGCGAAGGCGTCCCGGCATGCTGCCGTGGTTTCTTGCACGTCCATCTTGGTTTCCTGTTGGCTGGCTGATCTGACCGGCGCGCGCAACGCGCGCCGGCAAATTGCGGAGAAGGTCGCGATTCCGGGCGGCGTCCGCGTATTACCAGAGCACCGGCAACTCCTCGAACCCGCCAGTGATGATCTCCTTGCGCAACTTCAGTTCTTCGGGCGCCACGGCCAGGCGCAGCGCGGGAAAGCGCTGGAAGATCGAACCGACCACCACCTTGAGTTCCAGCCTGGCCAGCGCCATGCCGATGCAGTAGTGCGGCCCGTGGGAGAACGTCAGGTGCGGATTTTCGTCGCGGCCGATGTCGAAGATTTCCGGGTCGTCGAAATGGCGCGGATCGAACGACGTCGCCGGCAGGCCGACCAGCACCTTGCTCTCCGCGGGAATATGCACGCCCGCGATAGTCACGTCGGTCCTCGGATAGCGCATGATGCCGTCCCAGCCCGCGCCCGGCGGGTACATGCGCAGGATTTCCTCCACCGCCTTATCCACCAGGGATGGATCGCCGACCAGGCGTTCGCGCTGTTGCGGATGGCGGAACATGGCCAGCAGGCCGAATTCGATCTGCGCGACCGTGCTCTCGTGCCCCGCCACCAGCATGCCCGCCGCCAGGCCTATCGCCTCTTCCTCGGTCGCATTGCCCTGCTCGACCGCCGCGAGCAGATCCGTCAGCAGGTTGTCGCCCGGATCCTGGCGCTTGTCCCACATCTTGCCGCGAATGTAGGCGCGCAGTTCTTCCCAGGCCAGGCGCGACGCGCTGCGCGGGCCGCTTTCATGCTGGTGCGTCATCACTTCGTCGGACAGCCCGGCGAAAAAGGCGTGATCCTCGTAGAGCACGCCCATCAGCGCGCTGATGACCATGGCCGGCAGCGGAAAGGAGAGGTGGCGCTTCAGGTCGGCGGGCTGGGGCTGGACCGCCAGCGTCTCGAACAACTGCGCGGCGATCGCCTCGACCTGCTGCGCGAGCACCTTCACCCTGCGGTTGCTGAAGGCCGGCGCCACGATCGTGCGTAACCGGGCATGCTCGCCCCCCTCGTGCGAGACCAGCCACCCCGGCGAACCGAGAATCACCGAATCCGGGGTGAATGCCGCCGGCGGCATTCCCGCCGGCCGGAACGCCGCGTCGGACAGCGCCGCCTTGGCCTCGTCGTAGCCTGTCACCCACCAGCCTTCGTGCCCGGAGGGGAAGCGCACGCGGTGGATCGGACCGTTGGCGCGTAGCGCCAACATCTCAGGCGAGGGCTCGATGTGATCGACGCGCCACATCGGCAGCGTCGGCAAGGATTGTTCGGTCATGGTGGCACTTCACTCTCTAAGCGATGGAAGGGCGGAAGGCGCTGCAGCGAATAACGTAAGACGGCATGGAGACGTCCTCCGCGGCGTAGCCCGACGGATTATCAAGATCGGCCAACGTGTAACTATCTAGGCATACCGCGCGGAGAGATGCAGAACTCTATCCTGAGCCTTCGAGTTCAGGATCAAGGCGAGTGTGGTGGGCCTTTGAGTCGCAGCCGGCCATCAAGACTTCCTGCGCAAGGGTCGACAAGGGCGGCAGCCTGTTTGGGTACTGGGCGGTTTCGCCGAGGCCACCTTGCCATAGAATGCTATCTGATGCGGATTTGACATTTTGCTTTTCTTTCTTCGATCCATCGATCGCGGTGTCATCCACCAAATGAAGGTCGGTCGGCGGCTCCCGGCTCGCAACGAAGGAGTTTCAAAACTCGTGCCAATTTGGCCGACCCAGCAGAAGAAAAAACATTGTGATTGCTTTTCAGCGGATTAGCCTGAGGCTAGACAGGAGCTCAGCGAAATAGGCCGGTGTCGCGGACCCAACAAAAGGCGACAGAACAGTGTCGGACAGTGGACGTCAGCGCCAGACCGGCGAGACCTTCTTTATCAGTTGTCCTGTCCTGGAATGATGGCAGGCGACCTGACCGTATTGACCCATACGGAAGGGCAATAGACGCCGCGCGGCGTTCATCTCCTCATGCAACTGCGAACTCGCGGACCGCACGCTCGACAGCGACTCAAATGCTGGTGCGAGGAACGGCGACTACCACTGAACGAGGCGAAAATGGCCGCGTGATGCCCCCAGCTTTTTCATGCTCCCCTGCCCCTGAGCACTTGTCCGCAGCCGCTCAAACAAACGGCGCGACGCAAAACGCGACAGGCTTCCAGCCTCCTTCTGGATCGTTTCCCCTGCCTTGGCACGAAGCTTTGGTGCTAGCGCCACCAACCGATCGGCGCACCGGCCGAGCTCGGCTCGCGGTCGGCAGGGCCAGCGGCGCCGTGCGTCAGCGCCCAAGCACAGGGCCCGCTCGAAGTTTGCGCCAGGCCTGATTCTTGGTGCGATTCCCTAGGCTGCTGCCCGGTGGCGCAATTCCACTGTGGCGTCCAGAATTATCTGTTGCAGTCCGGAATTAAGTCAGGACGTCGCTGTCGCGCGCACGTTGCCACGATTACATTCTGACGCCATCTGTCTCAAAGGATTGTGGGGAAGTACAGAGCTGAATCTTGGTCGATTGGGCTGCTGCTTTGGTCTACCAATCCAGGGGTCTTGGGTTGACCAATCCGTTGCCGACCGTAAGCGGGTTGACCAATATAGGCGGTTAAATTCCACGCCGATCCAACCACTTAACGCCAGTCCAGAATTAGCTGCCACTGAGGCCATTGGTAAACCCGGTCCTTGGATCGGCCAATCGCATCGACTTCGACTCGATGATCGCCAATGCGACGCGCCTCGTGGAAACTGGGCGGTACCAGAGCACCTATGCCCTGATCCTCGCCGATGAGTTCCAGGACATTTCCGAGCCGAGTGCAAACCTCATCAAGGCGCTGAAGCACCAGAAGGCGTTCACCAAGATCTTCGCCGTCGGTGACGACTGGCAGTCCATCTATCGCTTTGCAGGCTCCGACATCACCATTTTCACGCAGTTCGAGGCAAACTTCGGCGCAAGCTGGCAGGGCCAGCTCGAGCAGACCTATCGCTGCAACCAGCTCATCGCCGAGACTGCCGCGAGCTTCGTGCAGCGCAATCCGGCGCAACTGAAAAAGTCAGTGCGGTCGACACGGCCCCCCGTCGCTCGATCGATCCGTGTCGTTCCGATAGAGAACGAGCGGGGGAAGCCCGACTTCGGCGTCGCCTGCTGGCGGCTGCTGAAGCGTCTCGACGCTGTCCTCGGCGGTCGCTCGGAGCAATGGCGCGGCGATGGGCGCCAGAAGCTCAAGGTGATGGTGCTCTGGCGCTACAATCGTAAGCGCTCATTTCCCCGCACATTGACGGCCCTTGCAACAACTGATCGCTTTCAGACGGACGCGTCGGGTCAGGCTGCGGCGGCTTTGAGGAAGTTGAAGGGCAGGAGATCGTCGATAGCCACGTTCTCGGGGCGCTGAGGCAGTTCAGTGAGGACGTGGCGCAACCACGCTAACGGCTCGACGCCACAGGCGCGGCAGGTCAACATCAGGCTGTAGATGACAGCGCTGGCCTTGGCTCCGTCGACAGTATCGCTGAACAACCAACTCTTCCTGCCGGTTGCAAAAATCCTGATGTCGCGCTCGAGAAGATTGTTGTCGATCGGCATGCTGCCGTCCTCGGTGTAACGCGTCAGATATCCCCATTGGTTCAGGGTGTAGGACACGGCGTCGCCGAGCTTGCTGTCCGGCAAGACTTTTGGGGCGATGTCGTCGAGCCATGCCTTAAGAGCATTGAGGATGGGGACACTATGTTGCTGGCGGAAGCGGCGAATGCAGTGATCTCGCGTTTCGCCCTTGTCCGGTTTTTCGTTCCGCGCCTGCCTTTCAACCCGATAGAGCTGTTCGAAGAAGCGGAGCGCCTGTTCCGGCGGGCCGCCGCCTTTCTTCCTCGCCTTTAGGGCATCGACGAAGCGCCGCCTCGAATGGGCCATGCATCCAATATGCGTTGCCCCCTCCAGCGTGCGCCAGGCGGAATAGCCATCGCTCATCACTATGCCGTGGTAATGGCCGAGGAAGGCCTGCGGGTGTATCTGGCCGCGGCCTGGCTGATAATCGAGCAGCACGATCGGCTCGTCACTGTCCTGGCCGCTCCGGTAAGCCCACATATATGACGTGCTGGCGGCCTCTCTGTCCATTTCCTTCAGCACCTGGACCGTGGTCTCGTCACCATGGATGAGGGGCTGCGATCTGAGCCGCAGCTTCAGCGCGTCATAGATGCGGGAGAGATGCTTTTCGCTCGAGCCGATCACCCAGTGGCCCAGAGCGCCTCGGCTGACAGGAACGCCGGCGCGCTCGAATGCCTGCGCCAGGCGGTAGAGCGGTGTGCCGTCGACATACTTATGAACGAGCGCGAAGGCCAGCGTCGAGGCCGTGGCGATGCTGCCCGGCAAAGGTTGCGCGGGCATCGGCGCGATCACGACCGGCGTGCTGATCCCGGTGCGGTCGCAATGACGGCAGGCATACTTGAACCGCACATTCTGCAGGACCTTCGCCTTCACCTCGATATGAAGCTGCTCGGTAACGGTCTCGCCCATGCGATGCATCTGGCCGGCGCAGCAAGGACACGCCTTCTGATCGTCGGGAAGGTCATACTCGACACGCTCGCGCGGCAGGTTTTCCGGCAAGGCCTTGCGGCCGCGCTTCTTTCCGGTCTTGCTTTCGACCACTGGCAATCCAGTATCCGGAAGGTCGGCGACATCGTCATCTTCGCCGTCGGCGTCATCCTCATCCGCGGCCTGTTCGGCTTCATTGAAGAGACGATCAATGTGCTTTTCGCTCTTCGGCGCAAAACGATGCAGTCGTGCAAGCGCCAGCTCTTCCTCGAGCTTGACGACGCGGTCGGCGAGTTGACGGTTCTGCGCCTGCAGCGCAGCAATACGCGCCATCAACTCTTCAACAGTCGGTTCGCCGGGTCGATTCATCAGATTCTTGAATCGAAAGCATGCCGCCGCGTCAATCGCTCAATTCGAGAGCCCTCAACCGGCAACCTGATATTGCCGCACCGGATGGCGGACCATCGCATCGATATCGATGCCGTCGAGAATCCAGTGCAATTGCTCGGTCGTAAGCGTGACCACCGCTGCCTCCCGGCGCGGCCACCGGAACTTGTCCTCGGTCAGCCGCTTCAGGACCAGCACAAAGCCCGACCGGTCAAAGAACAAGAGTTTCATCCGGTCGCGACGGCGATTGCAGAACGCAAAAACCGCCGGAGCAAACGGATCGAGCGCCATCGTCTCTTGGACCAGGACCGCAAGGCTGTTGATGCCGGCCCGGAAGTCGATCGGCTCGCGGTGCAGGTAGACTTTCAGGTCAGCGCCCAGTCTGAACATGACCCAGTGCTCCGATGGTCGCCGTCAATGCATCCACATCACCGCATTCCAGCGTCAACTTCACGCCGTTCGGCAGTGACGCGCTCACCTTGGCTGGAGAGGAAAAAGGCGCTGTCCTTTTCGATGCCGACCCACGCACCCCATCGCAAGTCCCCGGCAAATCCACCGCAGCCATGCTGCTCTGTCGCAGCAAGGCCCGATCGGAAGGGCTTTCAATCTGAACTGGGATAAACGCCGGTGATGAGGACGGCGGGAGGGACTGGGTCTCCGTGCGCTTCTTTATCCACTTCCGAAGAAGGTTCGCATTGACCCCATGTTCGAGTGCAAGCCTCGATACCGACACGCCAGGCTCAAGGCAGGCCGAGACAAGACGGTCCTTCGATGCGGGGTCGTATCGGCGTCGCCCGTTCCGACCGACAAGCCTTACCAGCAGTTTCTGATCATCTTCTTCCATCACAAGGTGTCCACCTATTTTGGTGGACACCTCATGCATCAACCCACTCAATGGCAAAAGGTGCGGGGAAATTCGCGCTTACCTACAATCAGCACGACCCGTTCAAGGAAGCAAAGCCCGATTTCGAGAACATCGAAGTGTCGGGACTGTCGTTCCATCGTGCCAAGGGGCTGGAGGCCGACTACACGATTTTGCTCGATGTCAGTGAAGGCGACTATGGGGTGCCAAGCCGGATCGAGGATGACGAACCACTCAACCTGGTCATGCCGCGACCTGAGACATTTGAGTATGCTGAGGAACGGCGCCTGTTCTATGTCGCTCTGACCCGCGCAAGCCGCGGCGTGTTCCTGCTCACCAACAGCCGCGAACCGTCTCGATACGTCGGCGAGCTCTCCGAAATCGCTGGCGACAACCTCCGCTTTGAGACAATCGACGGTGCCGCTCTGCGTCAATGTCCAACATGTCGCGCCGGCCACCTTGTACAGAGAATCGGGCCCGCCAATCGTCGCTTTCTCGGCTGCAGTCAGTTTCCCACTTGCGATCACGCGGAGCCGGTGAAATGAGGGGCGTCATCTGCATTCGGCTTCGAATCTATCGAGCAACGACGTTGCCAAGTTCGGGCCCTCCAGATAGAGGCCGATTTCATCCAGTGGGTTGTCCTCAAGACCTGACTGCGAGCCCCAGTTCAAACTGCTGACGACAACGTGATCACTGTCCCAGGCCAGGAACTTCGCATGCAGCTGCGGTTCGGGCACACCGATGAGGTCCACTATCCCGTGGAGCCGTTCTCGGTGCTTCGTTACATGGCTGCGCTTCACCGGGCCAGTACGGCGCGAATAGTAGATGCGGACGTCGCTGAGTCGCCGGCCAGCGACCTCGGCGGGATCGAAGAGCGCCGGCACCATGTTCGCACCGACTTTGTTCGTACAGCAGACGAAGCGTTGTTGCGCATCGTGGGCGGCGACGCGCAGCAGGCGTTGGTGGTCGGCGGCATGCAGGATCGTCAATGTTGCGGCGGGTGCCTGTGCGTCTTCGGGGGTCGACAGCATGTTTCGCTGACGCCGCAGTTCGGACGCCATGAACTGTAGTGCTTCCACCGATCGGCTGGCACTGGAAAGTTTGGAGACTATCTCGCGGAGCAGATCCAGCCCCTCCGCCACCGCCTGGGATTCCCTGAGTTCCGCCGAGACTTCGACGGCCGAGAACGGAGAGTGGAGCCAATTGCAAGAGCCCATCAGCACAACTGCTCCATCGTGACCGTCGTCGGCTACGAGGAACTTCGCATGGCTGTCGACAGGATCCCTCTGCACCAGGAGATAGCCCCTTGTCTGCCTCGTGGCGGACAAGCGGAGAAAGAGTTCCTGCATGGCCGTGGCGTGCTTGGCACGATCGAGCGAAGTGCCGAAGAAGAGGTGACATCTGACCCCCCGCCTGCACGCATCCTCTAGTGATCGCACGATGCGTTCGCGGCGATCCCTGCCCTTTTCGTCGGACTGCGAGGCCACGAAAGTGGACAGGACGAATATGTTGGAGGTGGCGGCGCCGACAATCTGCTCGAAACGCTGCAAGTGCTGCTCGGCGCCAACGACAAGCTGGTCGACACCAAATCGGGTCTCGATGGTTGCGGGGCGCTCCGGCGGCGGGGTCGTGGTTTTCGGTAGAACGCCGGTCTTAATCGTCGTCTTGAGGGCTTCGACGAGCTGGTCGCTCGCCCCTTGCGGAAACACGCCGGCGGCCACCTCGTCGAGATCGAGCACGAGAAATTTCGGCTCCAGGAAGGAGCTGTTCGCTTGTACGCCCCGCAGCCATTCGCCTTGCCTGAGCATACCGACCATGAATTCGTTGACGCGCTGCATCATCGAGTAGTGCGTCTCGGGTGGCTCACCATCCGGAAACCTGATGATTGCGCCCGTGGCAGGAAGTTTGGTGACGGCGACCGTGTCAATGTCCCTGGTCCTGAAAACGGATAGTCCGACCTTCTCGTAGACGACGCTGATGCCGATCTCGCGGTCGGTCGAGCGTTCGGGAAGCGCGCGCCCGGTCCGTATGAAGTCATGACCGACACTGCTGGCGGCGAGGACAGGTTGCGGTGACATCCGGACCTCGACGAGGCCGAATTGCATGAGACGGGCGACGGTCGAACCGACCACCTGTCGGGGGATCTTGAGCGTCTGGGAGACATCATTGATCGTGCCCGGGCTTCGATCCAATGACAGCAGAATCATTTCCTCGATCGGGCTCCATCCCCAGGTCCGCTGCACGATGCCGGGTGCCCGATAGTGCCAAGCCGGGATGTAGATGTTGTTCACTGGGATAGCCTCCCCTGTTCATCGACAGGGATAACGCAGGCGCCTTTGCCTACCGACGGAAAGTCGGCCTGGGACAAGCGTGTGATTTCATCGAGCATGATCCGCAGAAAGCTGAGTTCGTCGTTCACCCCGTCGGGGTCGATCCCCTCTACTGCATTACGAATGAACTGCCGGCTGGTTGCGAGAACGAGCTTGTGCTTGGCGCGACTGAGAAAAACGTTCAGGCGCTGAGGGTTCTTGATGAAGCCAAGGGCTCTCGTGCCCACGAGGACGTTGTTGCGCACAAGGCTGGCGACGACGACATCGGCTTCGCCGCCCTGGAAACTGTCGCTGGTGTAAACGAACTTTGCATCGCCTCGCGGGCTGGCGAAGCCGAAGAGGGTGCCCGCGGACACGTCGATCTCAGGCTTGAGCAGTCGTTCGAGGTGATGGACCTGGGCCGTATACGGAGACAGCACCACGAGCGTCGGCACGGGCGCGCCCTCACGTATGACGGGCCGCAGCTTCTTCATGGCGGCCAGCAGCGCTGTCGCCTCAACCTCGTTGCGAATTGAGCGCTTCACCGTTTGCTCGAATGCGCGTCTCTTGACCACGCTCAGCGAGGGCATGTCCAGAATAACGACCGGAGAAGCGGGAAACCCGTCGGCGCACTCAACGGCCGGCTTGCGAGCCTTCACCCGATCGGAGGAAACCAGCAGCCGCTTGTAGAACGTGTTGGAAACCAGCTCGCATATGGCCGGGTGCATACGGCTCTGCTCGCGAAGCGTGTTGGCGATCGTACTGGGGCGCCCGGTGTCCCCAGCCCTGATCTCTTCTCGCGCGGCAATCGATCTGAAGGGCTCTTCGAGCCGAGACGCGATGGCGAGAACGTCGCTGAGCAGAAACTGATCTGCCTTAAGCGTCTCGAGGGCAAACTCCACCTCGCTCGGCAGGTCGGAGATGGCGGCGAGTTTCTCCTTCGCGTCACGCAGGAGTTCGCCGGCCCGGCTTGCATCGTAGAACTTCTGGCGATCCGCCGCGTCGAAGGGAGACAGCTGATTGTGATCGCCGATCATTACCCTGCGGTTCCCCAGCAGCAGGGCGCCGATCAGTTCGGCGCCGTTGGCCCGCGCTGCTTCCTCGATAAAGACCCAGTCGAACTGGTCGCCGTCGGCGATCATCTCCTCAAGAATATGCGACGACGTGGTTGCAAGCGTCACATCTGACGAGCGCAGCATCAGATTGTCGGTGTCACGCAAGGCGCGGTCGGCGATCGACTGCTCAGACGAATCTACAGGTTTGAGCGCCTGGATGATCTGATTGAGCTGGTTCGTCATGATTGCAGCGCTGGCCGGGTCCGGCTTCGAAACGGAGCGCAACAAAGAATGCGAGCTCCGCCTCAGCGTGCTCTCTTTCTCGCTGGAGCGCGATCGCTCGACACGAACGACGATGGTGGAGGTCGCAGGGAGGAACTTTCGAAGCTCGTCCTCCATGTGGACGAGTGTCTCATGATTTTGAGACGAAACAAGGATTCGAGCATCGGGCGTTTGATGAAGGATGCTTTTTACGAGATGTGAGATCAAGAAGGTCTTGCCCACGCCGGGCGGCCCAACGACCACATTGATGGATCTGCCGTCGACGATTGACCCCCATGCCTCGATCTTGGACGTCTCCATGTCGGCGTCGGCGGGTGGCGGGCCGGGTGCCGCGATGTCGCGCAACACCTCATCCATCGCAACCTGCGCCGGATCATCCAAAGCCCTCAGAAGCTCGACATTGGATCTGGCGGCCACAATATTCTGCAGCCGTCGTCGGATGGCCCGTTCGGCGCCAGTGTCCTTGCGAGGCCGGAGAAAAAGCCGTTGCCCGGCTTGAATCGACAGATTGGTTCCGAAAGCGAACGCGGTTTTCCCCTTAATCAGACCGCTGCCTTCGTAGCTGAGTTCAGGCACGCGCTCGCGGCCCATCGCGAGGCGCGCCGATTGTGACAGCGTCCAGTTGGCTTTTCCGTCGTCATACTTCAACTCGCGCCTCAGCGCTTCGGCCGCCGGACGCAACCCCATCGTTTCGCGCTGAGCGTCACGCTCTGCGTCATCGTGGGGCGCCAGCCAGACGACGCTGGCTTCCGCGTTGGCTGGGGCGATGACGTCGACGGGATAGAGTCGAAACTGTTCCCTCAGCAGGGTGAAAGCTTCGAGGAGGATGAGAGCGAACCATATTGGAACGTCCGCCGTCGCGTCGGCGGACCGGACGGGTTCCAGGAGGTCGCGCCACCGCTTGGCGCCTGGTCCGAGGTTTTGAACCCGCTCTTCGGCGCCCGTTCTGTTTCTTGACAGGTGTATTCGATGAACAATTTCGACCGCGCCATGCATCCATTCATTTGGACGACGCTGGTGCGCACCTTCGATCATTCCGACGGAGTCGCTCATGAGGCGAATATTGTAGATCGCGAGATCGGTCATGAGGCGTGCGGTGTCCTGTCCAGCCGGGACGAGGCGGACGCCGGCCGACAGCAGATCATCGGCAACAAACTGCATGATCGCTGCCCCATCGGCCGCGGGTATGGTGCCCGAAGAAAGGGCCGGCAAATCGCTCTGAACCACACCCCGTGAGGGATAGAGAACCAGTTCCCCATCGGAGCTCGAGCCGACCCTGTCGAGTTCGACCACGACGTTTCGCAGCTCGTCGAGAACTACAGCGCCATCGAAAAGCTGAAACTGCGGTGGAGTGGCCAGCCGTTCCAGCATTCGGCGTTCCACGGACAGAAGCGCCGGAGGGTTGTCGCCTTCGAGGCCGAGGAGCGCGCCTGCAACCGCGGCCAGGTCGATCCAGTCCTGCCGGAACGAGATCGTAGCAGAGGCGCGAAGCAGGTGCCCGGAATCTCCGAGATCGCCATCCGAAATGTGGACGCATGCCTCGACACCACCGAGGCGATAATCGGCACTGTCGTCTCGGTGTGAAAATATCGAATGCATGCTGACGCCGCCGTGCACGATGCCGGCGTCGTGACACAGCGCGAGCGCTTCTGCGACGCGGACCATATTCCGCCAGAAGGCCCCACGACTTGCGCTCGTCAGATAGCGCCCCTCCTTTGCCCTCCGGCGCTGTGATGCTCCGGAAATCGGACTGCCGGGGTCGACCATGACGATGGCGAGCTCGTGTTGGTCTTCCGCAACTTCGAGAACCTCAACCAGCACGTCTCGAGCACGACGAGAAGAAAGTACCCGTCGAATCCGTCTCAACCCACGGGCGACAATTGCCCGCAGATCATCGTCGAGCGCCGTGCCCGTCTTCTTGAACAAGCGCAGTAGGTACGCCTCGCCGTCCGCAGTGCCGACAGCAGTGCGCAGGTGAGAATCCCATCCTCCCGTCAACCGAGCAAACGAGTCTTCTGCGAATTTGAAACGTGACTCTAGCGGCGGATTACTCTTCTTGTTGACTGCAGCCATATGGTTTGCCCCCTGAATACTTCTGCCTAGCAGATTCGAGGCCGCCCTGCTTTTTGCGATGGCAACAAACTGCGATTAAACCAAAATGCGGGTGTTAAGCTCCGCGTAGGGCGTCTGGGCCTCGATCCCGGGTCGAGTGGCATAGAGGCGAGCAACGCCGTCCGGGAAAGAATCAACCTCGGGCTCGAAGAGGTGGGGCATGATGTCGGTCAGCCGCGGCAACTCGGAAATGTGATGCCTCTGCAAGTAGCTGACCGCCCCTTCGCGCGCCGGGCCGGAAGGCCCATGTAGCGGTTCCAGAGTTGGCGAAACGCGTTTCCTCGACAATATTTTTGATCCAAAGCCACGGCGCAATGCGCTCGGTTCGATGGTTCGAAATGCGCCACATCGGCAGATAGTCGCGCGAGAACGGGACTTCCGATCCATCGCTCAGCTTCCAGATCCCGTAGGGCAACCAGATCCGTGATGGCACGAAGTCCGGGAGTGGGGAGCGCGGTGTTGCCACCTCGAAGTCGGCCCGCTCACCAAATCCCGTGTCGAAAAGCAGGTATGTTGGACGGCCGGGATAGCGAAGGTAGGCCGGGGTCTTGGAACCATAGGCCTTGTCCCTCACGATGGTTCCGGGCTTGCCACGACCAGGCGGGCCGAACACACGCTGCCTCCAGAGGGAGGTACGAAGGACCATGTGCTCGTCGATCGACCATGGGGCTGCTCGCAGCAACCGCGCTCTCGATACCGCATGTTGCACCTCGGCTTCCGGGAGGGCGAGGGTGTCAGCCAGCTCGAGAATGATGCGCAAGACATCTTCGAGACTGATGCGTTCCGTTGCCGCGGGACTGTTGGGCTGGATATAGATCGAGAGCTCATGCCAGTCCCGGTAGCCGAGCGCCCTGGCGAGTGCCTCATGTACGGTCGCCAAATTGAGTTCGGCCGCGGCGCGTGCCAGATATTTTGCGGCCTGTTTCGGCCGAACGAGATCGGAAAAGTAGATACGCATGGAACCGCTCCGGCGGTGCTTGCAGCGGCGTGTCCACTTGGCCCGCGCACCTTGGAGAGAGGTTCAGACGGGGTCATCAAATCATTCCTGCCCGTGGGCTTCGCCAACGTGGACGGCATGGCCGGATCAGCCACGGCCCAGCATAGGCGATTCGAGCCGATGGGCAATCCGGATAGCGGCAGCAATCGTACGGATCACGCTCTACGGAGGACGCTATGGGACGTTCGGAATTGACTGCCCGATTAGCCCGTACCGCTCCTTCATCTCTTCGGTTCGAACCCAGGTGTCGCCGGCGATTTTTGCAATCAGTTCTTCGAATGCGCGCTCGAACGCCTCCTTGGCGGCATCGTCCGACAAAGCCTCCGCCTGCGCCGCCGACAGCAATGGCCGCATATCCGTCAGCAGCCGCGGATTTGCCAGTTTGGCGAACATCCGTTCCTCGGCCTGAGCCCGGGATATCGCTTGGCCGGCAAACTGAAGATAGAGGCCGAACATTTCGGTGATCCGATCAACGTTAAGTCCGGCGAACACATCCAGGGCATGGGAGAGATCATAGAGGTCACGTCCCTTGTCGCGTTGCAGGAGAGCCCGCAGCTTCGTGGCCAGCATTTCCTCACGAGAGAAGGTAGGAATCGCGGCCCCGCCGGCAAACCAAGGGTTGTCCATCTGAAACGGTATCGCTTGGGGCGGATCGTAGGCTTCGATTTCGCGCGTGTTGATTTCGACCTTGAGGCGAATTGGCACGCCGCTTCCGTCTTCGCCTTCCACTCGGAAACGAAATTTGGGCGCAACTGGGCTTTGATCGAATTGTGCGCGGCCGAGCCACGGCTCGAGAACCACACGCAGTTGATCCAGAATCGGCCCTATCGGACCAGAGGTCGTTCGGACGAGATCTATGTCCTCCGAATAGCGCAACGGTTCGGGGAAGTGCAGCTTGTTCAGCGCCGTGCCGCCGCGAAAACGCAGTTCAGCGGACAGGAGATCGTCATTGAAGATGTCGATGAGCGCGCGGCTGATGATGAGGTCCTGCTCGACCTGACGCTGATCGGCCCACGGAACGACGTTACCCCAGGCGACAATGTTCTGAGCGGGAATCATTCATCGACCTCCGGCGTGCGGCGCACGACCACACGCCAACGATCGTCGTGCTCCTGCGGCGCTGGCGTGAAATCCGGATCGCGCGTTTCATCGCGATCGAGCTCCGTCCACGGCGTGGCGCCGCGCGCCGTCAGCGCAGCGTACATCGGATTGGCGCGATCCGCATGGCCCAGTCGTTCCAGCAAGTGGCCGAGACGCTGGACGACGGGCCGCTCGGCAGCGTCGGACAGCGCGGCGAGTTGGGACGGATCGATCTTTTCGGCAAGGTCCGTGAGCACTGTCGCGACGTTGTCGATCCCGCCCGCAGCCTGTGGGTAGCGCAGGAGGTCGAGCGCCGTGAGGGCGGGTGAGGATATTTTCATTCTGCCTGTATCCGTCTTGCGATCTTCGATGCCCGACACCACTGCTGCGATGTCTTTGCGGTAATAGAAGACGATCAGATTGCGGCCGGCCTTGATCTTCGGCATGCGTTTTGGGGTGACGATCTGGAATTCCATCACGGCTTGGTGCGTGGCTCCATGAAGTTCCGCCGCCTTCAGCAAGCCGACATAATAGAGCTGCTGTTCGTGGCGCATCAGGGCATCGATGTACCATGGGGGCGGCGGCGCACCCCAGGAGGCGAACTGCGGGGGCACCGCGACATAGAACCCCTGCCGAGGCCTGATCAGCGCCTTGCGTCGCTGAAGGCGCTCGGCCGCATCGAGAAGCGCACCACGTCCGACGCCAAGCGCCCGTTCCGCCTGTTCGCTCGTAAAGACCACTTGTCCTGCGGAAAGCAGGCTTGCGATATGAGCTGACAGGGCAGAGCGTTGATCGTGAACCATGCCTGATTATCCGCTCTTAGCGCGGATATTTCAATATGATTAGACAGATTCGCACAAATCGTTCTCGTGTTTCCGTGTCACGAGCGGTTTTTCAAACATGATTTGTGAAAAGGTGGCTATCTTGCCGACCGTCGTTCCAGGCCAACATCGACCGCCTTGGTCGCCATGCAAGTGCAGCTTATCGTCAATTTATGTCGAAACCATCCAAGCCTTCCAGAAAGCACCATTACGTAACTCAGGCGCAACTCCGTCACTTTGCGCGCGACGAGGGCCGGACCCAGATCCACGTCTTCGACAAGACGACCGGCAAGAGCTTCACGTCATCGATCATGGACGCGGGTTCGGAAAACGACTTCAACACAATCACCGGGGATGGCGGACGGCTCAATTTCGAAGCGATGTACGACGCGGTTGATGATGCCGGAGCAGCTATTGTCGCCCAGATCGCGGAGCACCGTTCTTTGTCATGGATGGGCGAGCAGCAGGTATTGGCGCTGGCGGACCTTCGAACGGTCCAGATGCTACGAACAAAATTGGCCCGTGAAACGCCCGGCGTCCTCATCGAAGAAATGCGGGACTTGCTGGACAAACTCGGAGCCGATTTGAACGACCCGCACCTGGCACCGCCGACTGACGCCGATGCCAAGCGCGGCTCGATCGAGGCATTCGTCAAGCGCACCAACCATCGAAATTCGTTTCTCCGGTTGATGCCGGGCCTGGTTGAACCAGCGGGCTCGGCGCGCTTCTTGATCTCTGACCACCCGGTCGTGTTCACCAATCCCTTTCCCTATGGGGATCATGGGATACAGGCGCAGGGTATCCTCGTGCATCTGCCGTTGAGCCCGACACTACTCTTGACCTGGCATTGGCTCGACTATGTCGAGCTATACGATGGGCAGCGGCAGCGTAGGCATCTCGGCCAGGTGAAGCTTGAGTTGCTTGCCAATCGCGGGCCTGGCTGGTTCAGGGCGGTGCATTTCGATGACTCGCTGCGGGCCCTCGACCGGCACATCAGCGAAACGAGTGGCAAGAAATTGAGTTGAGGAGCGACCCGACGCTAGAACCTACCGGGGAGAATTTCTGCATGACGTCGAACGTCGTCCCTTGGCTAGAACAATTCATGGGGACCGCATAGAAAGTTGGTGCGCCGACGACAGTCGGTGTGCCCGCCGGAATAAATTCGTACCTGCGGGATCAATCTGCTTGGGGGGCATAAAGTTGTGGCGATCCTTGATCCGCGCGTGCTCGAATTGATTGAGACTTTGGTGGCAGCCCGGCTGGACTGGTTGGCCTTCGAGTTGATCGAAGGAATTCGGCTCGGCCGTTTGCCCGATGAACCCGAAGAAGCGCTCGCGGCGGCGCGCCAGTCCGTCCGCAGCAATGCCCAACCCAAAGCCCGCGGCGAGCCGCACGTTCTGCTTGAGGAGCCGAAGCCGATCCCAGCGGACGAGCAGGTAGAATGGGCGGCGGCCTATGTCGAAGAGCGGCTCGACGCGGCGCTCGAACAGCTGCAGGCGTCGTTGGAAACGCTCGACTTCATCGTCGAGGCGACCATCGAGCGGCAGGACCCTCAAGACGTACCGACACAGGCATCCGGCAAGACCGATCAGGACGTGACATTGGTACTGCTGGACCTCGAGGGCGAGCGGAAAAGCAGCCGTGACGATGTTGCAGGCGCCCGCGACAACTTTTCCACCCTGCATGCTGCGCTGGCGGAGTGGACCACGCGCGCCCGCGGCCAGGCGACGACATGATCCCAGCCGTCCAGACCGCGCTCAACACGATCGTAGGCCGCGTCACTACGCTCGACCACGCCTCCGGCGCCGGGCGGATCTTCGAGCTATTCGTAATGACCAGCCTCGCGCGCGGCTTACGAGACGCGGGCTTCAGCGTCTGGCTCCAGCGATCCGACGGGACGATCATCCACCCCGGTGATGCCGATCGGCGTTTCATTCAACGCGGCGGTGCGCCCACCGGCGTCTCCGCGGCATCGGCGGGGCCAAGCAATGCCACTGTGATCGGCTTTCGCTGGGGCCGCCGAAGGAAGTGGGAAATCTGGAACGGCATTCAATTCGCAGGTCGGAGCGCCGCGACACACGAGATCGACATCTCGATTGTGCCCGGCAGTGTCGGGACCGAGATCCGTAAGGCCGGCGGCATTCCGGTAGGTCGTCCGCGCGTAGCCATTGAATGCAAGGATGTCGGCACCTCCGGCAGCGTCGACGAGATGCGGGCCTTCATCGCGCGGCTCTATGATGTCACGCTGCTCCACGCGCATCATCGCCACATGCACTTTCCCGACGCGCGGGCACTGCATCCCGGCAGCCCGAACGAGCCGAAGCACAGGGCAATCGTAACCTATTGGCAGGAAAACCGGCGCACCAAGAACATCATCGCACGCCGCACGGGGTTCACCGCGGGGACCGCACCGCTCGGCGAGTATCATCGCGTCGAACCGCACCGCGATATCAGCGTCGGAAGCAGCACAGTCGATGAGCTGGTCTCGTCGGTCGTCAATTGGGCGGGCCGCAATGCCTGAACCGGACGAATTCACGCAGAAGCAATCTGCAGAGGCAATTCAGCTCTACACCGCCTATCGGCACGAACTAGACCTCAGCGAGATCTGCGGTCGTTTCATGCCCTATCGCTGGTGGACGCTGCCCGATCCGCTCGGCGGGTTTTGGATGCCCTATTCCAGCATGCTGTCTGACTACGCCGCGGAGCTCGCGAACATCATCAACGACCTGACGCATGACGTGCATCGGCTGCGCGCATGGGCGCGCGTCGCGGCCGCACTCTCCGATAAAGAGAAGCTCGCAGTCTCACATGAGTTCATAAACACGCTGGGGACGGTCGCTCTCGGGAGGCCTTATGCGACCAAGTCGCGCTTCGCCTTCGCGGCGGGACATCTGTGCCACCAAGCCAATAGGACAAAAGATCTGCAAGGGTGGCGTGACGAGTTCCCGAATGAGCGAGCGCTCTATCTGGACGATATAGACCCGATTTGCAGGAGGTGGCGACGATTCCGGTCGTTCAAGCGCCGCGTCGAGCCTATCGCCGGCGGCGCGTTCAAGCAGGCCACCGGGGACTTCCGTAACGCCTACAATCATCGTTTCTCGAGCCGGTTTCTCATCGGTATGAGCGCGATGGTCACGCGTATCGTCGGCGAAGACGGGCGCATCTGCTACGGTATTGGCGGCAGCGAGCCGCTCAATCTCGATGAGGTTGCCAATTTGCTCGCCATCGAGCGGGACCACTGCTATCGCGCTTTTGAAGCTTTTCAGACGCTAGTCGCGGAGCACTGCGCGGCGATCACGGCGTTCGATCTCGGCAGCGAAGGAACACCTCTGTTTTGAACCGTAATTCCCCTTTTGTCCCAGAACACTCAGTAGCGCTGCTTCATGTAGCCCGGAATCACGAACCTCTGCACATACGGCTGCGACCTTGAGCGGTTCATAGCATCCCAATACATGGCGACGGCCACCGGCTCAGTGATCCGGGGCGCCTAAGCGATGTTTCCGCCGCCTAAGCAGACCCGCGGATCTCTTCGTTGCCGCCGGGCGGCGATGTGCGCGCCACTACGAAACGCTATGTCCGCTCCTCTGCCGTCCGAGGGTCCATGAGATAGCCTCCCCGCGCGCCACACCGGAAACCTCCTTTCCGATGTACCGATCAAGCACCGGCCTCCATGGCACGAGCGTGAACTCGCGCGACTTCTCGATCACGGCATGTTTGCCGCTGGCAAGCTCGACCGATCGGCGCAGTGTGCCTTCTATTCGTTCTCCAGGCTGCGCTTCGGCATACGAGAGACCGAGCTGATCCGACAGCTGGCCGGCGACACGGTTCAGCTCGCGCTGGCGCAGGATCGAAATCATGTTGGCACGATAGACGACCCGGTCCTGTTCTTCGTGCGCGAGGCCTTGCGCGATCAGCCACTGCCGCCGACGGGCATGCGCCTCCCGCACCTCATGCCCGAAGCCTGAGTTGCGCAACGGCTCCGGTCTCTCGGCAACCAGGTTCCGGTCGAGCCAGGTGGCGCCTTCGAAGCTGACTTGGCGTTCCAGCGGCATTGAAGAGAGCTTCTCGACGATCACAGGCTCGACCCTGGCCCGCAGGCGCTCGTATTCCGCGACACGATCGAGATGATCCGGCGCGATGATCCAGGTGCCGTTCGGCTCGCGCTCCACGCCGCCGGTGGAGCGCCGGATCGCCTCCAGCCGGCGGATATGCGTCTCGGCAAAGCTTTCGGTGGCGAACGCATCATGCTTGAGGTGCATATCGACGGTGTAACGGCCGCCGTGTGCGGCAGCGATGTCGGCGATTGTACGGTCGACTTGCCTGGGCTTGGTATCCCTCGATGTGACACGCACGATGCAGCCGTCGGGCGTCGGTTCTGTCAACTCGCCTCTGCCGATGTCTATCCAATGGCTTTTGCCGTCAACGCCGTCGACGATGAGGTAATGCCGATCGTTGATTTCGTCGAAGAGCCCGCGCGCGACGAGGCGGCCGACGACCGGTGGGGAGGGCTCTTCACGTCGATCGTGGACAAGGTAATCGGCGGCACTGCGAGCGAGCCCCTTGCCAGTCAGCTCGCGGTGCATGGTCTTGATGATGTCGCCGCGTTCGCCGGTGCGGCGCAGCGTGGCTTCCAGCTCATCATCCAGGCGCCAGCGGACCGGGTCGACTTCCTCGGCTAAGCCCATCCGCTCGAGCTTGCGCAGACGGCCTTGATGCAGCGTCTGGCGAAAGGCGTCGCGGCCGTGCGTAGAAACAAGTCGGTCCTCATCGCGCATGCGCAGCAGCTGCCGGTCGATGCTGGTGAAGCGTTCCTGCTCCATTTCCTGGCGCAAGCGCTGTTCAATCTCGCGGTCGGTGCGGGGACCGAGGTCGAGGCTCACCAGCTCGGCCGCCCGCTCGCGGATGCCGCTCGAAATATACTCCCGCGCGATGACGAGGTTTTCGCCGCGATCATCCTTGCCGCGGACAATGATATGGGTGTGCGGATGGCCGGTGTTGAAATGGTCGACGGCAACCCAGTCGAGCCTGGTGCCGAGATCCTCCTCCATCTGCGCCATGAGCCGCCGCGTCAGCGGCTTGAGGTCGTCATACTCAATGCCGTCTTCCGGTGCGACGATAAAGCGGAATTGATGCCGGTCGCTATCCGCGCGATCGACGAAGGCCTTACTGTCGATGCGATCACTGCCGGGGCCATAGAGATTGCCGGGTTCGCCTTCCCTGGTGACGCCATCGCGCTGGATGTAGCGCAGATGCGCACGCGCTCCGTCCGCACCCTTGCCGGCCAGCTTCACAATCCGCGCCTTGACCATCACCCGCCGCTGCCGGAAGGCGGCATACCGGTCGCGTGACTTGAGCAGCGCGGCCGCCGCCGCGCCGCGGCCTGTCCGGCTCCCCGTGAAGCGACCGCCGCGCTGGAGGCGGCCGCCGGCTCGGTTGATCGCTGCCTTGACCTGGCCGGCATAGCGCTTGCCTGCTTTCGATCCGCGCGAGCCGATCTTGCCGAGCTTCGGCCTGAACTCATCGTCCTGCATACCAGCCTCCGGGCAAATTCAAGCGAAACCTGCGTCTCGCTGGCCCACCCTCCTGGCGCCGCCGGCAGCCTCCGGCAAAAACGATGTGCAGACAAACGCTTCGCCGCCTCATGGAGGCGGTGCCTTTATCTTGCCTTAGGCATCCGGCCTTTTGTGCCCTTGGCCCCTCTCGGATGCCCTCAACATCGCTAGCCATTTGGCTTCTTTGGCCGCGCGAGATCCCTGCCGAGCGGCACGAACAGATCGCCATTCCTTTCCCCGGCGCGAACGCCCTCGCGACGGAAGAACAAAGAGCGCCCGCAGAGAGCGTTCCGCCCCTTTGAAGTCGCGGATTGGCCTTTGAATTCATTCATGTCGGCCGCCGAAATCCCCGTCGCCTCAAGCTGTTTCAGATAGGCAACGGTCTCTTTCGGCAGCGGCCTTCGAAGCTTCAAATGGCCTTCATAGCGCTCGGGTCCAGCGTTGTAGGCGGCAAACAGGCCCGGGAATCCGAAACGCTCATACATGGCGCTGAGATAGGCGGTTCCGGCCAAGATGTTGTCGCGCGGATCGTGCGGGTCGGCTCCCAGACCGTGCTCGACGCGCATCTCCTGATAGGTGCCGGGCATCACCTGCATAAGACCCATGGCGCCGGCGCGGGAGGTGATGGGGCGGCCATCGAGGACGGTCTTGCCGCGGCTTTCGGCCTCGATGACGGCGCAAATCCAGGCCTGGGGAATGTGGAAGCGCGCGCTTGCTTCCGATACGAAGGGCCGCCATCGTTGCAGCTGCGGACTTCGGGAGATGACGGCTGGCTCAGCGCCGGTCGAGGAGGAACAGGCGCATGGCGCGAGGGCGATCATGCCGAGCATCAGGAGGGTCACTCGGTCCATAGCGGCACCAGCCTCCCGATGATGTTTTCGGCCGGCACCGGCCCGAAATAGCGACTGTCGAAGGAGTGATTTTTTGCGTTGCCGAGCAGGAAAACCTCGTCATGGGCGAGCGCTCGGCAGCCGTTCCACCAGGGCAGCGGACGGCCTTGCGTGTCGATTTTTAGCCGACGGGCGACGATCTCGTCGCCGATGATGATGGCATTCGTGAAGGCGCAGACATGCTCGTCCGGCAGCGCGGCGAGACGCTTCACCAGCGGTATATTGCGAGGCAGATAACCGCGTTGGTCGGCGAGATAGGCAACGAAGCCAGGCGGGCGGGCGAGCACAAGATCGCCGCGCGCAGGCGTGGCAGACCCAACGCGATAGAGACCGACCGGCGCGCTAGCCGAGGCGTTCCAGACCAGCAAGGGAGACGGCTTTGGGAGCGCCGTGAAGCCTGTCAGGCTCAGGCCAATGGCAGCGATGACGATTGCCTTGCGCGCCTGAACGTGCCGCAAACGGCTGCCGATCAGATGGATGGAAGGCCGCTGGCTCATGAGCGGGCTCCCTCGTCGGCTGAGCCGGACCCGCCCTTGTCATCGTCGGAGCCGGGTTCTGGCGGGCGGCCTTTCGACCAGTCGTCGAGTTCGTCGATGTGGTAGCGGACATAGCGGCCGTGCTTGCGGTATTTCGGGCCGCCGCCGGTCAGCCGCATCTTTTCCAGGGTGCGCTGTGACAGGCCGATATAGAAGGCAGCCTGCGCGGTATTCAGAAACGGACTGCCCTTCTTGGCGCGGGCCGCGCGGTCGTTTTCGTCGTCCATGATGGTCCTCGTTTCGCTTCGGACAAGCGACCGCGAGGATCGGCGAACGAAGTCGTCGTGGGGACGGGCGAAGAGTCGGGTGGGAGTTTTCGCCACCCCTTCGGGCGAGCGTCGGCGGGAAACCCCCGCGCCGAATTGCGGCGCGAGGGCTTGAGCCGGCCGGTCAGTCGGCCGGGTTCCAAATGACGGCGTAGGTGTCGTGATCATCTTGGCCGGCGGCGCGGCCGAGATTGGCGTAGAGCTTGCGCGGACCGAACTCCGGTGCGGCGATGGACAAGCTCACATAGTCGTTGCCGGAAGTCTCCCCGGTTCGGATCCAGCCCGCGCCGACCTCGACCCCCTGCGTCAGCACCCGGAAGTCGGGATGGTTGTCGGCGGACTTGCTCCGATTGGGCACGATGTCGATGTCGGCGCGGACGCTGAGCGTCCTGAGCTGGCCTTTGTAGCTGCCGTTTTCCTGCTTGTTGACGTAACCGATCGCGGTCATTTTCCTGTCTCCTTTTGCTGTCGCCGGGGACCATTCCCCTGCGATGGCGGACCGTGATGGGCGCGTCCGGACCGCCCGAACCCGGCAGGGCCGCAGCGGCAGCGAAGGACCCGAGCGGGCAGCTTTTTTGAAGCGAAGCGGCGCGAGGAAGCCGCGTCACGCGGCGGGGAAAAAAGCTGGTGGCGAAGGTTTCGGGCGGGCTGGAACCGCCCATAGGTCAATGAGCCAGCCGCAGGGGAATGGTCCTCAAGACGCGTGGAGACAGGGCGCGTGATCGAGTGAGCACAACAAGCGATCGGAACAACGTGCAGCGGGTTCCGAACACTCAACACCGTGCCGGGATCGATTAATGTGCCCGTGCACCGGGAGCCCCAGCAGGCATCTCGGCGTGGCAATCGCGCGCTGGCAAGGGCGAGCTTTGGCGGCCGGATTTAGAGCCGGATGCGGGGTCCAAGGGGGCGGAACGTGCAGCCAACGCGCCCCGGATAGGCGCAAACCCGCGGCTATCGACGAACCGTCTCGGCATGTCGGACTCATTCGGAGGTAAACAGCGGCCGGGCGTCGGCCCATTATCGGCGGTGCGGAAGCCGCAGCGTTTCGTGTGGTTTTCGGCCGGGAATTCTCCGGCGCGGCAGCCAGTTGTCGCTTTTCTCGCGACCGTTCTCGCCCGACAGGAAGTCGCAGATGATCTTCTGCTGGTCTTGACCTTCTCGGCGATGGGCGTCCGCGATATGTTTGCCGGCGACATCGGCGAGTATGGAATTAGCAATTCCTTGTCGCGCAAGAGATCGAAGAGGATATCGTCTGGCTTCCACCATGCGCCCATATCGACATTCGGATGATTGCCGACCGCTTCGACCACGGCGCTGCCGGCCTCAAGCGTCTGCCATCCGCCAAGGTCAGCGTCGTTCGTAGCGGCGCGGCGGGCACAGCTGAGCCCGCATCCGAAGTCGACGAGGAAGGGTATTGCTCCACCGGTTCCCGAAGATGGCCACCGTACCGGCAGGCCGGCCGTGGCGATCTTTTGGTCGCGCGTGCGACATTCTTGTCCGCCTACGGACACAACAATGTTTTCGGATAGGCGCACGAGGGAGCAAATCAAGGAATCTCAATCATGCAAACCCCGTGACGCCCAGCCGAACTCAATCCTTGCCGCGTGGAGACCGGCGCGATCCGTGCTGAAGAGCTAGAAGGTGTCGAAGACCTTCCTCGACGCAGCAATCCTGCGCACGCAATTACACGCTATAGACAAAGCCTTACGTGCTCGATGCGGTGCCGGCCGGCATGCGGCAATGCATCGGCTCGGCCCGTCCGGAACGGTTTCGTCTTCTGATCACTCCGACAGTACAGCACCTTTGCTCGATCCGGGTGCCTAAGCGATTTGCGGCGCACTCGGACTCGGTCCAGGCACGGCGCCCCTGCTCAAGCCGACAGGGATTCGGCAAAAGATAGTCCGGATCGGTGCCTTCAAGTGAAATGGCATAACGCTTGCTGTTATCCGTTAGAGCCCATCAAGGCACGTAGAAAGCTATAAACTGACCCATGGCAAAACCGCGAAGTTCCATGCAAGCGCCCAGGGAGCACGTTTGCGCCGAACGTCCCCTCCAGACGTCCCTGCTCCGGGTTTGCGATGGGTGGTTCGAGACTGACGGACCAAGGCGTGGTGCTCGCCCAATTGTCGCTTATCCGCCTGCGCCAGGAGCATGCCTTTTTGGAACACAGCGTCGAAGTGCGGCCTCTCGG
This sequence comes from Mesorhizobium loti, assembly GCF_013170705.1. Lineage (NCBI taxonomy): Bacteria > Pseudomonadati > Pseudomonadota > Alphaproteobacteria > Hyphomicrobiales > Phyllobacteriaceae > Mesorhizobium > Mesorhizobium loti. The sequence continues at coordinate 6,372,799 of NZ_CP033334.1, forward strand.
TCTCAAAACTGTCGCCGACGCGATCAAAGTGCCTCAGTCAACGGTAAGCCGGGTAAAGTCGAACACATACATGCTGACCCCGCGCGGCGTGTTCGAACCGAATTATTTTTTCAACGTCGCGAGCGCCTCCTCCCAAGGTGGCGACTCGCACCCGGTCGAAGCTTGGGCGATGATCGCCGAGAATCGCAGATGACGTGCTTTCCGACGATGACATCGTCGTCCGGCTCAAGGAAACGGCCACAATATTGCGCACCGCACCGTCAAATATCGCGAAGCGATGAACATCCCCTCCTCCTTGCAGCGCCGCGGGGAAAGGCGCTTCTGGCGATAATGCGGGTCAACGCAGCTAGCCCGATGTTGCAGCGCATCCAGACTGGAGACCCTGTTCATGACCGAATCTGCGACAGCCTTCATGGACGGAGTTCTGCATGACCCAGAACAGCCAGATCAACGGTCTGGTCCCGCATGGGGTGCGGTTATTGCGCTTGCGTTAGGCACCTTCGGGCTTGTGACGGCAGAGTTTCTACCTGCCAGCGTGCTGACGCCGCTCGCGCATGATCTCGGCATCACCGAGGGTGCAGCTGGACAGGCGCTGACAATGACCGCCATTGTCGGGGCGATCTCGGCGCCGACGATGGCCATCATCACAAAGCGCCTGGACCGCAGGATTGTCATGTGGGCGATGACGCTGCTGCTCATCCTGTCGAATGTTCTGTCGGCCGTTGCGGGGTCGCTGTCGTTTCTCCTGGCGGCCCGCGTCGTGCTCGGCATAGCGCTCGGAGGCTTCTGGTCGATTTCGGCAGCGCTGGCGATGCGGCTCGTTCCAAGTCACCTCCTGCGGCGGGCCATGTCGATCATCCTCACCGGCGTCACCGTCGCTACCGTTTGCGCGGCTCCAATCGGCGCCTATGTCGGCGACATTTGGGGATGGCGAACCGCCTTCATGATCGCTGCAGTCGTCGGCGCCGTTACACTGCTAGTGCAACTCATGACCATTCCGAGGCTGCCTCCGATCGGAGTGGCCAGCTTCCGCAGTCTGCTGGATGTGGCCAAGAATCCGATGATCAAAGTCGCGATTTTGGTCGTCCTGCTGGTCGCCTCCGGGCACTTCGCCGGCTTCACCTATATCCGCGCCTTCCTCGAGAAGTTTCCCGCGCTCAATATCGAGACGATCTCGCTCCTGTTGCTCGCCTTTGGCATCTGCGGCTTCTTCGGCAATTTGGCAGGCGGATTCCTAGCCGAGCACAGCCTCAAGGCAGTGGCGGCCCTGCCGCCCCTGCTCATAGCGATGGCCGCTGTCTCGCTGCTGATGCTGGGGGCATCGGCCTGGTCCACGGCGATTGCGGTTGCCGTATGGGGCTTTGCCTTCGGCGCGGTGCCGGTGGGACTGCAGACATGGATGGTGCTGCACGCCGCTCCCGGGCAGGCCGAAAGCGCCGGTGGGCTGATGGCCGCAACGTTCCAAGTGGCCATCGCAGCCGGCGCGATTATCGGCGGACTGCTGGTGGACAATGCCGGCGTTGCCAGTGCCTTTGCCTATAGCGCCGTCGCCTCGTTCCTCGCCGCCCTGACGGCGTTCTTGCTCGGCCCGAAGCGCGAACCCTAGACCGGCTGACAGAGCGGCCCTCAGTGCACGCTGAAAAAGATGCAATCGCATCAGCAGCGCGCTGCGATCCTGCGGACGATTTTGGTCGGTTGCAGGCTTCGTCTCTGTGCGATCGGATGTTGTTGTCCAGGTGGATTCGCTCGGCGGCGGCGTTTCGACCGATGGTGCCGACGAGAGAAGCTAATAGTGCCGGACCGAAGCGCACCGCCTCGCCGTCGACCGCTTTGGCACGGCGACAATGTCGCTGTAGTGTGGGTAACCACCTGCATTTGAAAGATCCTCCAACAGGCGAGAACACGCTACGTGGGCCACAACGGCCGCTTGCTAACCGTCAGAGCGTGCGGTCTATGCTCTCACGCTCAGATCTCGAACTGTGATCGGGAGGCAGACGGGCCGATCCTTTTCGGCATTCTCTCGCCCCTCGTCACGCGGCCAGCGCCAGGCCAGCGAGACGATCGAACGCTCGGAAAAGCGGTCAGTCATTCTTTCCGGCCTCGTATTCGGCCGACTGGCGGTCAAGCTCAGTCACAAGGACATTGGCCAGCAACGTCGGCGTCTCGCGGCGGCGTAGGCGCGGCGTGGGTCATCCCGGGCTATCAGCCGCTCGAAGATCTCGGCCGAAACGACGACAACCGACGCGCGGCCATGCTTGGGGAGGGTGAGCGGGACGCGCTGCGCCTCGTCATGGTAGCCCGCGACTTCACATGCGGGATGCCTCCTGCAACATTATCTGCCGCATCCAGATGCTTGCCGGATCACTGTTGTGAAGGGCGGGCCATTGGACGGCCTCGGTGAACGTGGGTAGTGGCTGCGGAAGTTCGATGATCCGCAGGGGGAAGGTTTTTTTGAAATGCTGAACCAGCCGTAAGGGCATCGTCGCAATACGAGCTGTGCCTGAGACCATCGGCGGGATCATGCTAAAGGCCTGGACGATGATCTCGACACGTCTCTTGAGACCATGCTCAAGCAAAAACCGTTCCTCGATGGATGGCATCTGCGCGCGGCCGACCCTGAACGCAATGTGCTTCATCGACACGTATCTCTCGAATGTAAGCTGCCGTGGCAGTTGCTTGTTCGTGGGGCAGCCGACGCACACGAATGTCTCGTCGAACAGCGCCGCTCTTGGATGCGCGCTCGACATGAACAATTCCGGAAGGATCAGAAAATCGACGTCACCGCGCCGGAGGAGGTCATCGGGGTCGTCGTCGAGCGGCCGCAATTCGAAGCTGACGGCGGGTGCTTCGCGTGCAACACGCTCCACGACCTTTTCAAAAAACACGAGTGTGGCGAAATCGGAAAGAATGATTCTGAAGCGGCGATCGGATTGAGCCGGATTAAACGGATCCCAAGAAATAATCGAGCACTGGATATGCAGGAGTGCGCCGCGAACTGCGGGAGCAAGTGTTTCCGCGCGCGGTGTCAGAACACGTTCACGGCCGCTCATCGTAAACAGTTCATCGTTGAAATAGTTGCGCAGCCGGGCGACGGCCGCACTCATGGCTGGCTGACTTAGGTTGATGCTGCTTGCCGCCGCCGTGAGGTTGCGCTCGGTCAGCAGTGCGTCGAGCACGACGAGAAGGTTCAGATCAAGGCCTTTGAAACGCATGCCTCATCTGTCCGTAACGGGGTTGCTTGTCATCGCGACCATTGTGGGCACTCGCTTACGGTCCCCCGCAGAGGCGTTGTATCTCGACCTGCCGCGCACGAGCGTGGAGGACGTACTCGTCGTAGTTGAGGGGATTGCGCGGCCGATGAGCGAATGGCCGACCGGTACAACAGTCGATCGGATAGGTCCGGAGCTATGAAACATGTTGATTGCAGATGCGAATTTTCACGTGGCTAAATTGGTTACAGATTGAGATTTGGGCAGACTTGGACGCGGCGGGGCTCCGACAACGATCCGCGACACATATCCAAGGTCGCGCGTAACCCTGCGAATTGCCATGGCTATAACGACAATCGCCACTCCAACCGCACTAGCGAACGCGATTCTGGTGGTGAGATCCCAGACGTCTCCAAAGTTTATCAAATCCATGAGGCGAAACACGGCACCCTGGACCAGATAAAGCAGCAGCGTGCTCTGACCAAGCTCCACCGCGACAAAGTGAGCCATTCTAGTTGAATAAACTAGCCTCCAGCATTGGAACATAAACTGCATTGCCACAGCAGAAGCCGCCGCAGAGCCAGCGAACATCAGGAATACTTGTTTGAATGATTTTCCATCCTCAATTAAAACAAGATTGTTGTAAGCGTAAGTATCCTTTCCCCACCAAAGGAAGCATATAAAAGCCGATATCGAAAGCAAACCCAGCGAAATCGATTTGTTGCGCCAGATGATACTGTTCTGCCATCCGGCCGACTGGGCACACAGGAACCCCAGGCAATAAAACGGGTAAGTGTATCTTAACAACGGTGTTATTGAGAATGTGACGGGGGCAAGTGCGACAACAATTGCAGATAGGCCTATGATCCATATCGATAGACGACTGAAAGTTGTAAGGAGTCTAATTAGAAAGAACGAAATAAAAGCTGCCCATATGAACCAGTATGTTCCAACTACCTCTGTCGACAAATCTAGCAATCCTTTAGTAAAACTCTCCGTAGGAAAACTCACTGCGGACTTTAACGCCCAAATTAACACACACCAAAAAAGCATTGGCAGTAATAACTGCGTTGCCCGATCACCGATGCCTTGGTTGAATGATTTTCGAAAAATTGCCCCAGAAGAAAGATATCCGCTTATCGCCATAAAGAGGGGCATATGAAATATGTAGATAGACTTGAAATACGGCGACAGCCAGAAGGCTTCAGTGCCTCGATAGATACAGTATTGTAACAAGTGCCCGACCACCACCAAAGTAATGAGTATACCTTTGGCGAAATCAAAGCTTAGATTTCGGTTGTTTGTCTCTGCTGGATGCAAGCCGCGTCCCTTCGCTCCGACTGTTATGTGATCAAGCATCAGACTCCAGCCTATTTGTTGCGGTTGCTGCTTGCCGTTTCTGGGTACGGCGAGCGCCAGTTTCGGTGCAAGGATCGAAATTCACGCGGATCACGGCGTGGTATCGAGGGCCGACCGGCTGCAACCGAGCGGACGAAAACCCAGTGCCTGCTCGCAAACGTCGAGCGCAGGGGCGGTTGCGATGAGGTGTGGCCACGCGAACGCCCGGCACCCTGGTCGCCAGACGTCTCTGCAGAGCCTCTCAATATGGTTCCGCAGCGGGTACCGAGCCGTGCCGAAAGCGAATGCAATGCCAAGCTGCTGCGGCGTCGGACGCATGACGCGGATAGAATGGCTCATTCCGAGTCTCTCAAGATCCGGATGCACCCTGGACAATCCGCGTTCGCTTACCAAGAAATTAACCTCGCCAACCGTGCTGAAACGGCGCAGCAGGTCCAAATAAGCCGCTACGCCGTGCACATCAGAGCCGATTGCGCGAACCTTGGGCCCTGCACCGGCCCAGCTACAACCGCCTGAAAGCCCCTGTCGCCCATAGGCCTTTCGGAAGAAGGCGGAGAGTTCGACATGACCGCCTACTTGCAAGTCATTTCCCACCACACGCTACACAAGCAGTGGCGTGATCGGGTGCATGTCAGGTGCGGTCATCTATGCAGGGCGTTGAAAGTTTGGTAAAATCGATTGTTTAGATCGCGAACATTCACGCTATGGATAAGTGAAAGGCAATGCGCTTCAAAGGCCTTGATCTAAACCTTCTCGTCGTGCTCGACGCACTGCTGACCGAGCGTACCCTCACGGCGGCGGCAAGCAGCATCAACCTAAGTCAGCCGGCCATGAGCGCGGCCGTCGCCCGGCTGCGCAACTATTTCAATGATGAACTGTTTACGACGAGCGGCCGTGAACGTGTTCTGACCCCGCGCGCGGAAACACTCGCCCCCGCAGTTCGCGGCGCACTCCTGCAGATCCAGTGCTCGATTATTTCTTTGGATCCGTTTAATCCGGCTCAATCCGATCGCCGCTTCAGGATCATTCTTTCCGATTTTGCCACACTCGTGTTTTTTGAAAAGGTCGTGGAGCGTGTTGCACGCGAAGCACCCGCCGTCAGCTTCGAATTGCTGCCCGTCGACGACGACCCCGATGAGCTCCTCCGGCGCGGTGACGTCGACTTTCTAATTTTTCCAGAATTGTTCATGTCGAGCGCGCATCCAAGAGCGGCGCTGTTCGACGACACGCTCGTGTGCGTCGGCTGCTCCACGAACAAGCAACTGCCAGGGCAGCTTACATTCGAGAGATACATGTCGATGAGGCACGTTGCGGTCAAGTTCGGACGGACGCTGAAGCCCTCCATCGAGGAACGGTTTTTGCTTGAGCACGGTCTCAAGAGACGTGTCGAGGTTATCGTCCAGGCCTTTAGCATGATCCCGCCGATGGTCTCAGGCACAGCTCGTATTGCGACGATGCCCTTACGGCTGGTTCAGCATTTCAAAACAACCTTTCCCCTGCGGATCATCGAACTTCCGCTGCCGCTTCCCGCATTCACCGAGGCCGTCCTGTGGCCCGCCCTTCACAACAGTGATCCGGCAAGCATCTGGATGCGAGAGATATTGTTACAGGAGGCGTCTCGAATGACTTCTCCGCAGGACCCCAAAAGGGGTCGCAGGCACTCCTAATTACTCCAGTGTTTCACACCGGCACTTGCGCGAATAGCCCGTGTCGGACGAGGTCGATGCTCGCGGCAAGTGCGCCTGCGAGGTCGTCCAGCGGGTGGACTGCGTCGACAAACGGAGCGAATGAGAAGGGGCCCGCATAGCCGCCATCAAGCAGCGCCCGGATCTGACTGCCATTGTCGGAACCGACTAGCACGCGATCCGGGTAAATCCAGTGGATCGGATCGTTCACGCTTGAAACGTGCACGAGACCAGTCAGGTCGCAGGAGAAGAACGTCTCCCCGGCGAGCGTGTGATGGAACGTGTCGTGCACGAGGCGGAAGACGGACTGGCCATCAATGGCGGCGATGGCCTTAGCCGCTTCGTTCTTCGATCGAAGCGAGCTGGTCTGGAAGCCCAACGGCTCGATGAGACCGATCAGACCGCGCGACTGAAGGATCGGCTTGAGCGCTTTCAAGGCGACCCGGAGATTGCCTTGGCGCTCGCCATTGGCGGGCCACGTGCCGTCGTTGACCGGCACCAGCATGAGCGTCTTGGCTCCGCAGGCCGCGGCATAATCGGCGAGCTTGCTCGCCTCAGCCTTGCGGCCGGGAGTCCACTCGTTGAAGCGCTGTAAGGCATTGACGGAAATAATCCCAACGCCTGCTTCGGCGGCGGCAGACCGGACGTCAGCCGTCGGCATGCCGCGTGCAATAGCATTGCTGCACAGTCGGGGGATCTGGACATCGGTCAGTCCCTGGTCACGGGCAAAAGCGAAAAGTGCCCTGACGTCAAGTCCGGGCGTCGCCATGTGATCGAGTGCAAAGCGGGGCGATGCTTGGCGCATGGCTTGGCTTTCCTTCCATGAAACGGCCGTCATTCTCGGCTGACTGGCTTCTACCGTGCGTGGATTCGCAGGGGCTGAAATGATGGGTATGAGGCAGGCGAGTCAGTCGAACTCACGTTTCTCTCACACTGTATTTTCTCTCATCTACGAGCGGACTTTCACGCAACGGGTGGTGCCGCGCCTCCGGAGAGATGACCTGAATGGGTGCAAGACCGAAGCTGGCTCGCAGCCATCCAGCTACTCCGCAAGAACCCGCCAACCCGGAAAGATGCCCAACCGATCGGATTTCAAAGTCAGGCAGCAGGCTGCTTCGCCAGAGCGAGGCCGACGCCCAGCGCGATCATCGCGCCGCCCGACGCCTCCCTCAGGCGGCGGATCAAGCCGGGACGCGCGGCCGCGCCGTCTTGAATGCCGCTAGCCACCAAGGCAACCACGATGTCGGCGAGCGTGTTGAGCGCAATCGACACGGAGCCAAGCGCCGCGAATTGCAGAGCTACAAGCCCTGCGCTCGGATTCACGAACTGCGGAATGAAGGCGAGGAAAAAGACTACCGTCTTCGGGTTGAGCGCCTCGACCATCACCCCTTCACGAAACGCCCGCCGGGGTCCGACTGGCCCCACCGCGGGGCCGTCATTGCTGCCAGTCGGTCCCTTGCGGCGGGCTGCTTGAAAGGTGCGAAAGCCGAGCCAGACGAGGTAGACGGCGCCGAACAGCTTTAGTGCGGAGAACAGTTCCGAGCTCTCGAGCACGATCGCGGAAACACCTAAGCTTGCGGCGAGGACGTGGATCATGCCCCCCAACCCCGTGCCTAAGCTGGAAGCGATACCTTCCGCACGACCGCCGGCAAGCGTACGCGCGGCAACGTAGAAGATGCCCGGACCGGGCGTGATGGCGAGCACGGAGGCCGCGGCGAGGTACAGGGCGAGTGGGGTCAGTTCTGACATGATGTCGATTCCGACGAAGTCATGATTATTCTGGGATGAGAGCGGCGATCTCGCGGTCAGATGCCCGCTCGCTCGCCGCAAGGCCCGCGGCCACGCCGGCGCGATCGGCCGCGTTGCGGTTCTGGCTCACTTTGCGCTTGCCTTCCAGCCTCGTGATCGGCATGCGCAGGCCGACGATTCCGCGGAGTTGCGCCTGTACAAAATCCGGCGGCGCGTCCGACACCGCCCAAGGCGAGGCGCGCTCGCTCTCGTGGTGGTCGGTCAGACGATTCACCACGTCCAGCAGTCTTCCCGCATGCTCGAAGAACTCGACCGGTCCATAGGCGTGGACGGCGATGTAGTTCCAGGTCGGAACGACCTTCCCGGTTTCCCGCTTGGTCGCATACCATGCCGGCGTCACGTAAGCGTCCGGCCCCATGAAGATGGCCAAGCCCTCGCCCAGCGGCGGAACATGGCACTGGGGATTGGCCTTCGCTAGATGCCCGTAGATCACGCCGTGCTCGCCCTCGCTCTCGTCAAGGAAGAGGGGCAGTGGCGTTGAGAGCGGCCCTACCGCCGTGACGGTAACGAAGTTCGCCAGCTGCGCCGCACGGATGGTCGCGCGCAGGCACTCCTTGTCGTCGTCGCGGAAAGCGGGAGGGATGTACATCGCGAAACTCCTTGCGTTACCAGGTCAGATACTGGCGAGCTGGCCTGTTGGAAACAGCCAGTCAGAAGCTATTGATGTGGTCCAGTTGGTGAAAGATGGCATTGCGGGACGGATCGTTCGTGACGATCAAGGATCAGATCCACACAGGGGGCGTGCGAGCCGGGGACGACCTGCGGTCCGTCGCAGCCGAGTGGTGGGGCGTAGCCACATAACGGTGACGGCTGCCTAGCCTGGAAAATTCAGGGCAGGTTGGCGGATGTGGTGCAAGCCGTTGAAATGACGTATGATTTTTGTTGTTTAGGCCGATCCGAATCATTTCCGGAGACCACACCCGCCATGAATGATCTTACGCTGCCGCTGAGCGGTTTGTCATCTGTGGGCGGCAAGGCCGTCGTTGCCCGCTTCGACGGCGGCATGCTGTCGTCCAACGGTGGGGTTGTCGCTCTGGCCGAGGAGGAGAAACGGCTGCGTGTGGCTGACCGTCTGGCGCGTTGCATCGACGATCCGCGCTGCCCGGACCAGGTCGTCCACAGCCTGGCCGATATGATCGGCTTCCGCATGAAGATGATTGCCGCCGGCTATGAGGATGGCAAGGACGCCAACCGGTTGGCTGCGATCCGGCCTTCAAGATGGCCCAGGATGCGCTGCCTTCGGGTCGGGATCTGGCCTCACAGTCGACGCTGACCGGCTGGAGAACCTGCCCGGCATGCGGGAGCTGGTCGCTATGGGCCGGGCGATGGTCCATCTTTACTGCGCTTCCGGCAGGTGCCGAAGCGGATCGTGCTGGATATCGACAACACGTTTGATGCCGTGCATGGCGGCCAGCAGCTTCGCCTGTTCAATGCCCATCACGACGAGTACGGCTTCCAGCCGATAGTGGTGTTCGATGGCGATGGCCGCTTCGTCGGTGCGGCTCTGCGGCCGGCCAAGCGGCCGAGTGGGCAGAAGTCCGCCCCCACCCCGCTTCGTCCTTGATCGCATTCCGCGGCTCGTGACGTAGCCGACGGGGCGCCAACGCCCCGAACGAACCGCCGACCGCACCTGCAAACCCCCGCCTTCCATCACGACGGATCACCGCCGGCGCCCAAGCAGCTTGTCAAAAACAACCGAAACGGCGACCAGATCACCACCTCAGGCCGCCAAACCTTCAGCGCCGTGCATAAACCCGGCTAGGACCCAGCTCTCGCCGAAGGCTACGGGATCCAACCCTGTTCAGCTGCGGCGGGTCGGTGCTCCTTGGCTACAACGAAGACTACGCCGCGCCCTTGCAATACCGTCCAGCCGTTCACGGACGGCGCGGTGCCGCGTCCGAGCGATCTCGAATTCTTTTCCCAAACAGACGGGAAAGGCTCTCGTGTAGGCCCACAAGCGCATTGCCCGGCACGGTATGGTGATAGGAGGATAGTAGCGGGCGGCGCCGCTCCTCGACGAATAAGCGCTCGAGTAGATTGGTCGTGCGGATCGCGCGGCGGTGGGTGATCGGCATTCTCAGGTGGGCGATACAGGCCTCGAAATCGTCCATGAAGCAGGCGATCGCGCTCGGCAATTCCGCCTCGTAATCTTTCACCACTCCGGCGGCCGGGTCGCGCGCAATGGCCCGCGAGGGCGCCTGGTATGCGGCGGTGGCGCGGGCCTTGAACTCCGGCCAGCTGTCTTCCGGCACCTTGGCGACGAGATTGCGCATTCGATGCGCAAGACAGCGCTGACGCTCCGAGCGCGGGAAGCAGGTCTCGATCGCCTTGATGATGCCGCCCGTCAGACACGACAAGCAGCGGATCGCCGAGCCCGCGGCCGCGCAAAGGAAGGCGCTCACTGTCTCGGCATCCTCCTTGGAGCCGGCCATCAGATGCAGCAGTAGCTTGGCCGGAGGCCCTGAAGCCCCAGGCCGCCAGCACCGGCTCGCGCCGCCCACAGCTCGCCGATCTCGCTGACCGCCGTCTTCGACAACAGCAGCCGGCCGCTCTCGTCCTTGAAGGCGTCCTCGATGTCGCGCACCGAAAGGCCGCGCGCCAGCAGTTCCACCGCCTCGAGCGCCTCGGTGCGGCCTTTCAGATGATCGCGGATCTCGGAGCGAAACGGCGCGTCCCGGCCCGCCACCTGCGGGGCAGAGTATTCCAAAGCCTTCCGCCGTCTTCAGGCGCCCGCTGCGCACGCCGTTATGGTAACCCTGGCCGGCCTCAGCTCCGTGCTCGTAATAGTCTCGCCCGACCGCATCCCGGCTCTCCCCCTCCAGTGCTTCCTGCCACAATCAGGAGGGTCGCAAGCTTCATCAGCTCCGAACGCCCCGTCGGTGTGGAAAGACGCCCTTCAATCAGGTCGGAAAGGGATTGGCGGGTGCGCATCGATGCGGGTACTCTCGTCGTCATGGGGTGCCTCCTTGCTGATGCCGGCGCCAACCGGCATGGGTTTTTGATTCCTCGGCAAAGGATGCACCCCTCCCTGAGTTTCCAGCAAGTTTAGGACTTCACCCTCGTCATCGTCGCGCGACTGGTACCGAACTTCCTGTGACCTGTCGAAAAGCCCAGCCCCTTGCCCGGCTTTGCCAGCGCAGCTGGATCGCCAAATCAGAAAGAGCACACTTGCGAAATAGCCCAGCTGAAGAAGTAGCGAACAGCTCAGCGTCGTGACGACTGCTAGACGGAACGAATGCGAGACGAAGTAAACCGTCACAGCGTTGCCGCACAGGACCAGCCCGAGGAGCCGACAAAAGTTGATGAGGCGCAATGCCGTTCTCCTGAGTTTGTCTCGTCAAATCATGCAATTCATGCTGCGATCTGGTCGGCCGCGACATGGGTCTGACAGTTCTTTGGGCAGACGCGGCCGCAGGCTCCGCAGCCAATGCCGCGGCCGGCACGGTCGACAACCATGATCATGCGATTGAGCTCACCATCGAAATCGTCGTCACCGCCGTCGCAGGCGCCGAGGATTTCGCCTGCGTCATCGACGCCGTAAAGATGCATGACCTCGCGCGAGCAGACCTTGAAGCAGCGGCCGCAGCCGATGCAGGACGCGCCATCGATCGCCGTGAGATAGTGTGGCGTCCATGGTGAGCCGTCGCGGGTGACAAAAGCGCCCGTCATTGTGAATTCTCCAAAGCCGCGAGTTCTTCCTTTGCCGCATCCAACTCGGTAAAAATCTCGAAGGCTTTCCTGGCGACCGCCTTGATCTCGGTTGTAGCAGGTGGCAACAAACGTCTAGCCAACGGTCGGAGCCGACCAGTTCGTCCGGTGTCGATGCAGTGCTTGTCCGCAGGGCGTAAACCGGCCTGTAAGCCTTCATAAGCGAGACGACACAGGTACTGGCTGGGAAAGCAGGTCCACAGGATCTCGCATTTCAGTGATGTTCTGGAAGCGAGCGAATTTCATATCCGCAGGCCTCTAATGCAGGAATCAGATTGGACAGCGCCATAACGGTCTGGTTGCGCAGACTGGCATGAGTGCTCCGTCTCGCCTCATCGGGAGGGCATCCGTCGTGCAAGAGCACGACTGCGCCTGGCCGTACCGAGGCGAGCACTGCATCGACGATCGCGTCGGTGCCGGGGCGCGACCAGTCTCTTGGGTCTATCGACCAATGGAGGGCCGCCAGCCCCGCGATCTCTGACGCAGTGAACACTTCTTCGCTCCAGGCGCCGTATGGCGCGCGAATGTAGCGGATCGAGGCCTGTGGGCAGGCTAGCATGATGACCTGGTTCGCCTCGAATACCTCACGTTGCACTTCGCCCAAGCCGCATTTGGACAGATCCGGATGAGACATGGTGTGGTTGCCTACCTCATGCCCTTCCGCGATCATTCGCTGGATGAGATCCGGGTGCTCGGCGGCGTAGGCACCAATGACGAAGAAAGTCGCTGGCACTCGATTTTGCGCCAGCACATCGAGTATCTGTGGTGTGAAAAATGGATCGGGACCATCGTCAAACGTCAGATAAACGCTGCGACGGCCGGTGCCGTCAGCGCACTCACTCTGCACCTCCCAGCTGTCATCAAGATGTTTCATAGCTCCGGACCTTTCCGGTCAATTGTTGTACCGATCGGCCATTCGCTCATCGGCCGCGCAATCGGCACGACGAGCACGTCCTCCCCGCGCGAGGCGGCAGGTCGAGATACTGAACTTCTGAGTGGGACCCTATGCGAACGCCGACACAATGGTCGCCAGGCCGTCTCTGCAGAACCTCTTAAGTTGATTCCGCAGCGAGTTGATCCTTAAGGTAGGCGCCTACGCTACTTGGGGGAGCTTGTGGCGACGAGCCGACGCGATGCAGCTTGCGCCGATCACCGACGTACCTGGTCGAAAAGGGGATCGGCTCGCTTAATGTTCGGCGCAGACCAGGAGGCACACACCAGAAAATGCTCCTCGGAGCCAACGCATACATCGACAATCCCCTTAGGGCTGCATCCTTGAATTCTCAATACGACGCTGTGTCCAATCGGCAAAATCGATTGTTTCGATGACAAGCATCCACCTTGCGGATAGATGAGACAAAGGCTTTGATCTGAACCTCCTGTCGGCTCGATGCACTGCTGACCGCGCGCAACTTCACGGCGGCGGCAAGCACCAGCAACCTAAGTCAGGCGGCCATGAGCGCGGCCGTCGCCCGGCTGCGCAATAAGTTTCAACGATGAACTGTTTACGATGAGCGGCCGCGAATGTGTTCTAACCCGCGTGCGGAACCGTCAACATCTCAGAGTTGAGCGACGACGTCCCGCAGCATCTCGACGCCTTTTTCGATCTGCCGGATGCTCAAGGCGGAATAGCCCATGACAAGCCCGACGCGGTCGGCTTCGCCTGCTCCCGACTGCCAATGATAAAGCGGCGAAATCGGGTGCAGACCCAGACCGGCGTATTGGGCGGCTTCGACCAACGCCGTCTCACGCGATTGCGGCAGGTCGTTGAACCATATGACGACGTGCAGTCCAGCCTCTGCTCCCTGGACGGTTATCCGATCTGAAAAACTCCGCTTCAGCGTGGTCAGCAATACCTCCCGGCGTTCGCCGTTAACGCGGCGCACGCGGCGCACATGGCTTTCATAGCCGCCGCTCTCGATCAGAGAGGCCAATGAGTCCTGCCCCGCCACCGGAGAATGCCGATCGGCAAACTGCTTGGCTGTTTCGAAAACCTGCTGGAATTCCTCCGGGACGACGAGATAACCGATGCGCAGCATCGGCGAGAGCGTCTTGGAGATGGTGCCGAGATAGATGACCGCCCCATGATCCTCGAGGCTATGCAGCGGGGGAACGGGGCTGATGTCGTAGCGATATTCGCTGTCGTAGTCGTCCTCGATGACATAGGCGCCCTGCTCCCGGGCCCATTCCAGAAGCTGATGCCGCCGCGCGATCGGCATGACGCCGCCGAGCGGAAACTGATGCGAGGGCGTCACATAGGCCAGCTGGGCCGTGACCCCCGCCAGTTGCTCCGTCTGCATGCCGTGATCGTCAACCTCGACGGGAACGGGCGTGGCACCTGTACTGGCAAAGACCTGGCGCGCCATCCTGTAGCAGGGGTCCTCGATGACGAAGCTGTCGCCTGGATCGAGCAGCAGGCGCGCGCAGAGATCGAGGCCCTGCTGCGAACCATTGACGATGACGATCTGCTCGGGGTTGCAGCGCACGGTACGGGCGCGCCAGAGATAGCCCTGAAGCGCCTGACGGAGCCGGCGCGAACCGCATGGATCGTCATAGGCGAGCCGTGCCGGCCGCTGCGCCATCGCCGCGTTCATCGCGCGCTTCCAAGCCGATGCGGGGAAATCGGAGGGCGCCAGGACGCCATATCGGAAATCGACCTTCAGCGGGTTCGGCAGGTAATTGGGCCAGCGCGGAGTGCCACGCAGCCGTTCGCCATAGCTTGACAAGTGGTCCGGGCCGACCCGTTTTGGGGGATTGGCGGTTAGCTCATGTGCGACCAGTGAGGATGCGACACGAGGGCGCGCGCCTTGACGGATGTCGATGAAACCTTCCGCGGCCAGCTGCTCGTAAGCGACGGTGACGGTCGTTCGTGAGACTCCAAGTTCCTCGGCGAGACCCCGGGAGGACGGCAGTTGGCTGCCGGTGTCGTAGATGCCTCGGAGTATCTGCTCGCGAAGCGCTTCGTAGATTTGACGCGCCCCCATGCCATGCGAGCGGGTTGAAGCACCGGGACCTGGAGACTGGACCATTTTCTTCTGCCGTTTGGACATTTCATATGAGCCAGTTTGCAGCCACTCCCTCCGAAAGCCAAGAGCACGTCTGAAGTCGATGCCCGACTGCCCACCAACCCAAGACTGAACTGGCACAGTCTGCGAACGAGGCCAAATTCGGCTTCGCTACCCGTGCGATCCATCACGGCTACGATCCGGCTGGCTTTCCCGATGCGGTTCAACCACTCGTCTTCCTGAGCTCGACCTACGCTCGAAAGCGTTGCGGCGAATGAGGCCGCCGCCTTGGCGGTGCAATCCTCGGCGACGCGGAAACCCTCCACACCCTGTACGAAACGGGCATGCGCAACATCACCGGCGCGGCGCTCTCGCCCATGTCGGCCTTCCTGGTTCTGCGCGGGCTGAAGAAGACTCTCACGCTTCGCATCGAATGGCACAGCACCACGGCGCTTGCGATCGCGCAGGTGCCCGTGGGGCATTCGGCCGTGGCTTGGGTGAGCTCCCCTTCCTCGACTCGCATCCCGATCAAGCGATTGCCCGAAACAGATGTCCGGATCGCGAACGCTAACCGCCCGGGTGAGCTTGACCAACAGGTCCTCGATTTCCTGAAGAAAGAAAGCGCCGGCGAAATCCGCAATGGCGTTATGGTCGGGATGCTCATTGGCAGCAATAAGCACGGAAGGTGACCGATTCGAGGGCACCCGCTCGATTTGCGGCCAGAAAAAAGAGACCGTCGTATTTCCTGCTTCACGCTGTGCATGAGCGGCTGTTCGGGCGGCTGAAGGCTTCAGACAAGCTATCGCGGACGAGACCACTGTGCCTGTGCTTGATTCGGGCGGAGACGGACCAAAGCGGGGCAGTTGTTCGCCTGTGAGGCAATGGAAACGACGCTGACTATCTCCACGCACATCTTGAGCTGAAGGAATCCGAACTTGCCAAGCTGAAGCCATACGAACGCTCAAAGGCCGAACGATCTCGACCAAACGAATCGGCATAGTTCGGCGGTCGGCATAAACCGCCAAGCTCAACGGCGGCGAGCCACACACCTACCTCGCTGACGTGATCGCCCGGATCGTCGCCGGCCATCCACAAAGCCAGATCAACGATCTGCTGCCTTGGCCTACAGGCCTATGCCGCTCAAGGCCGTGGCCTGAGAACAGCGGTTACGGACCGTGTTCGACGTGTTCACCGGGATGCCGGCTGATGCATGGCGGTACCGGCTGTTGGTCTGCATAAAGGGTATGCCGAAGATCTGGTGGTCTTCTAGTTCCACAGACCTGCAGCGCTGGGCACTGGTTCGCCAGGAATGACGCGCTCCAGCTGGGACCGCCGGGCGAGTTACTTCCCTAATCAGGTGAGAGGCGCATTGACGATCGTTATACCATTGATACTGACTGCCGATCTGGCCGTCCTTAATGACGTAAATTGCAGTGCGCGCACTGTTCTATTTGGAAGGACGCTCGCTGCTTTGGGTCCACAAAAGCCGGCTTTCATCGGCTGTGAGGATGCCCTTCTCGTCAATCTCTTTCTGGATCCTGGCGACCATTTCTTCGGCGCTGAACGGTAGCCGCTTCAACTCATCCGGCGAAAGCCCCTTGGCGGCAGGCAAGCCATAGTGGCTCATCATTCTGCCGATTTGCTCATCATTTCCGCCAGCCCCGACATTGCTCAAATGCAAGGCAGAGCTCTGGGATCCCTTCCACTGAAATTCGACCCATTTGCGATTGGTCTTGATGTACGTGCTCCCGACGCGCCGGCCCATCCAGAACAGCCAGATGTCATCGCCTTGAGGACAGAGTTTGGCGAACATGTCCTCATCCACAACCTCCGGCGACAGCGCTTTGGGGCCGTAAAGCACTCCACCGACGCCGGTGGGGAAAATCATTCCCGCCGGTTCAGCGACGTCGTATGACCATTTGCTGTAAGGCTGAATGCGTTCCGCATCATCGAGCGCAACCGAGTGGGCTCGCTGGCAAACGACTGTCTTTTCGCCGGCTCCTTCGACAAGTTCCTCCAGCCATGTGCGCGAATAATAGACATCGTCATCTGCAGTGACGATGTAGGTTTTTGGAAATGCCAGCAGCGCCGGAATAATTTTCTTATACGAGCGAAGGTCCCGGCAAAGGCGTATCTCGAGACCTTGTCGTTTGAGGTCTGTCACCTCGGCGGGCAACTGCGCGGCGTCCTCGACAGCGATCCACAGAATGACTCGGTCCGGTGCAACCGTCTGCGACAGAAGACAACGCAGCGTCAGATGCAGTGTCGGGAAACGCGCGGGGTAAGAGGTCAAGGAGACAATCAAATCACCAGCCAAGCCATGCGGGCGGGCCTTTCGTCTCAATCGCCAGCGCAGCGCAATCAAGGCAAGGGCGATGTACGGCTTCACAAAGCCAGTTGCCTCCTGCTCATACTTGGCGACGCGCCAGGCAACCCCGTTGCGGAGTTGGCCAATTAGACGACCTTGCGCGCGCCCACCGTTGCCAAGGAACCACGGTGATAGCCACGCGGATATTTTCAGCACGAGATAAATCGCGAGCGGCCCGGAAACAGCGACGACGATGATGAGCGCCTCGTTGGAGACACCAAAATCGCCGAGCGAAAACTGAAAGAATTGATGCAAGAACATTATGACCAGCGACCCTTCGCGCAGCCTCGCCATCGATACGCCGAATCTTCCAAAAGCGGCTGCTTTCCGGACTAACATCAGCAGAGTCAGTGACAGCGCCAGCGCAATCAGAAGCCGAGGATAGGCGGGCCGAAGATCGGATATTTCATGTTGAACCGAATCTCGGCACCGCTTGCCTTGGAGACCGTCATATGAAGATGCAGACCGGTGTTTCGGCAGCTGCCATCTGTTGTCCAGCGTTTGGCATCAGGTTTGTTGGACGCGAGCGGCGTGTGGGGGATGCATGCGAACGCGGCGCTGCTCCCACAACCTTCGCAGCTCTCCTGTGAGAGCCTCGCGCTGGGCCTGATCCAGCGTAATTGTATCGAGGAGATCCGCGAGCACGGCTTCGCCTTCGATCCGCGTCAGCAGATTGAACAAGTCATGGGAAATACGCACGCCGTCACGGCTGGAGTGATCCGTGCGGATTTCGCAGACGGTCTCCTGGCGATCGAGCGCCGTGTAAGCGCGGACCTTGTGAAGGGATACATAAGGCGGCAATGAAACCGCGAGCGCAGTCCAATCCTGCAGCGTTGCGGCCCGTTTTTTCACGAGGAACGGCCCGACCACAAGTCCATCCAACTCTGTCGTCAGGAACGTGGCAATCGAGTCTGCAACTGAATCTACGATGGGCTCGGCATTGTTGTTAAAGGACGTATTGAGCAGAATTGGGATGCCTGTCCGCTGCTTGAAGGCATTGATGACGTCCCAGTAGGCCGGACTGGCCTTGCGCGATACTGTCTGCAGCCGAGCCGTACCGTCGACATGCGTGATGGCGCCGAGCAAACCGCGCTTGGAGTCGCGCACGCGAACCACGAAATTCATGAAGGGAAATTCGCACGCACTACCTGGGAGGTCGAAAAATTCGCGCGCATCCTCCTCCAGCACTGATGGGGCGAACGGGCGATACCCTTCCCGCTTCTTGACCATAGCGTTGATCCGGTCCTTGTTCGTGGCGGGCCTGGGGTCGGCAAGAATGCTGCGATTTCCGAGCGCGCGCGGCCCGAACTCCGAACGACCTTGCACCCAGCCGATCACGGCGCCACCGGCCATCCACTCGGCTGCCCGATCCGCCACCTCCTCCGTGCGTTCAAACTCCAGGTGCCCCGCCCATGCCGTTAGTTCCTCTTCGACAGCGTGATCGCTCGCGAGATCCGGCCCCCAATAAACCTCCTGCAATCGCGCACGCGGCGCGGGGCGGCCCAGCTCTTCAGACACGATTAGTGCAGCGCCTAATGCGCAGCCAGCGTCATGCGATGCGGGCTGCACGAAGATGTCTTCGAAAAGTCCTGAATAGAGCAGCTTGCCGTTCATGGAGCAATTGTGCGCAACGCCGCCGGCCAGGCACAACCGCGTCATCCCGGTGGCCTCACGATGATGCCAAAGAATGTGAAACACGATGCGTTCGAGCGCTTCCTGCAAGGACGCACTCACATCCTTATGCTGCTGGGTGAATGGCATTCCCTTTTGCCGGACCTGAATGCTGCGAAGCAAAGTCGGACCGATGCGGTCGAGGTGGACGCGATACTCGCCGTTTGCAGAGAGTTCATAGAACTGCTCGAAAAGCTCGCGATAGGGAACGGGATCGCCGTAGGGGGCGAGCCCCATCACCTTATATTCATCGAACAAGCCGTAGCCGAGATACCGGATCGTCTCGAGATAAAACTGCCCAAGGGAATTGTTCTCTGGGAAAGTCGCGAGTTGGGCAATTCCAGTGCCAGATCCAACCGCCACGAGCCCCGACAGGAAATCACCAGAGCCATCAATCGCGAAAATCAGACTTTGCTCGAAGCCCGACATTGCAAAAGCACTCACGGCGTGCGCCTGATGATGACTTACGAATGAGATACGCGAAGCGTCGAGCTCGCTACCGAACTCCTGCGCCAACAGCTTCTGCACCAACAGTTTAGCATCCAACGGAATGGAGGTGTCCGGCTGGGAAGCAAGCATGTTTTCGAGCATTGCGTTGCAATAGGCTTCGGTAGCGTAGAACGCCACATGATCGATTTCACTGAGCTGAACCCCAGCGGCTGAAAGACAGTACTGAACCGAACTGATTGGGAGCTTGTTGGAGTGTTTGATCCGATTGAGGCGCTCCTCTTCTACGGCCGCGATGACCTGTCCGTCTCGGACGAGCACCGCAGCGCCATCGTGCATGAATGTGTTCGGAACCTGGAATCTGTTTTCATAGACTTTGTCTAATCCGCCGCTCAATCCTAGACACAGCATCTTGCTCTCCATTTATCGTACAGAAGACTGAATTGGCCTGTCTCAAGGCCGTTTGATCAAAAACACAGGCTGCGTTGTCGTTCGCCGCGGCGAACGCCAGCAGACATCACAACCTCGAAGAAATTCTCTTTCGCCGGGATCAACATGAGACGTTGAGAGATTGAGTGGATGCCTCCGAACACCCTCCGTGGCATGCCGATTTCTGTTGGCGATGTCGTTTGCCGCACGGAGTCCGTAGCGCATGTTTATCTCCCGCTCTTTCGCGTCAGCGCATTAGTCGGCGGCGCAACAGCGCCATTGAGAGGAAGAATGGCAATAGCGCGTACAGGGCGAGCACACCGACATGCAGGGCGATGCCGCCGATCGGGCGATCAAGCATAACCGGGCGAATGAGGTCGATCGAATGTGATAGCGGCATGCATCGCGCTATCTGCTGAAAGGCGTCAGGCAGCTGATTCAATGGGAAAACGGCGCCCGACAGGAACAGCATAGGTGTGAGGACAAGCGTCTGGTAAAACACGAAGTAATCGAAGCTGGGTGAAAGCGCGGTGACGATCATCGCGAGGCTCGCAAATACGCACCCAGTGAGAGCAATGATTGGCAGCGCATAGAGGACGGACGGCCAGGCTGCATAACCCAACGTTGCGGTGACAATGGTGATTGCCGCACCGGCCAAGAAGGCCTTGGTGGCTGCCCACGCGAGTTCACCCAGAACGATGTCGCCGAGGGTAACGTGCGTATACAGCATCGCTTCCCAAGTGCGCTGAGAGTGCATGCGAGCGAAAGCCGCGTACAATGTTTCGAGGGTTGCGGCGGTCATCGCACTTACCGCGACCATGCCGGCTGCCAAAAAGGCTATATACGACGCACCGTCGACGCGGCCGACCATTATGCCGAGGCCGGTGCCGAGGCCGAAAAGGTAGATCATGGGATCGGCAAGGTTGCCGAGAATCGACACGAGTGCGACTTTCTTCCATGCCAGATAGTTGCGGCGCCACACCGCAACCCAGTTCCACGCATTGGCCGGCAACGCCGCCGCATAAGCTTCAATCATGGTTCACTCCTCCATCTCGCGCCCGGTCAGCCGCAAGAAAACATCCTCGAGATTGGCTGGACGCAGAAGAAGGCGCAGACCTGCTCGCCCGTGCAGTTGCGTGCGCACCTGCTCAGGGTCTGGCGCATAGCAATAAAGGGTTTCGCCGCTCACCTCGATGCGCTGAGAATGCGGCTTGACCAGCGATTGCAACTCGTGGGGATCGCCGCCGTAAATCTCCATGACCTGGCATCCGATATGCTCGTTGATCAACGCCTGCGGGAGGCCTTCGGCGATATTGCGACCCTTTTCGAGCACGCACAGCCGATCGCATAATCGCTCAGCCTCTTCCATGAAATGCGTCGTCAGGATAATCGTCTTGCCGCGGGCCAACAGGGCGCGCAGCCGCTCCCAGATCAAGTGGCGCGCGTGCGGATCAAGGCCGGTGGTCGGCTCATCCATCACAATGAGCTGGGGGTCGTTGATCAACGCCCGCGCCATCGTCAGGCATCGCTTCATGCCGCCGGACAATTCCGAGACGCGCGCATCCGCCTTGCGCTCGAGGCGAGCGAACTCGAGAAGCGACGGGATGACCGCTTCGGCCTCGCGTGTGCTCATGCCGAAGTAGCGCCCGAACACCAGCAGGTTCTCGCGTACGGTGAATTCCTGGTCAAGATTGTCGAATTGCGGGACCACGCCAATGCCCCTGCGCGCCAGCCGAGCGCGTGCCGGCACCGGGAGGCCGAGCACCGTGATCGTGCCCGCGTCAGGGCATGTCATTCCGAGAAGCATACGCGCAATCGTGCTTTTGCCCGCGCCGTTTGGTCCGAGGAGGCCGAAACATTCTCCCGACGCAACGGTGAACGACAGTTCGTCGACGACGACCTTGTTCCCATACGACTTGGTTACGCCTGTAAAATCGACCGCCACGGTCGAGGCAGAGTCAGACACGGAGCTTTTCGCGCTTGATTGCTCGTGAGACTCCCGTTCGATCTGACCAGTCTCGGGCCGCCGCAAATCCTTAGGGTCCAACTCGCGCATCAACACTTGATCTTTCTGGTCCTGGCTCAAAACTCTTCCGCCTGAGATCACGTGACTATTGCTGTTCGCTGTAAGTTGCTTCGGATCCTACCAAGGTCGGCTTTGAAAGCGCGCCGCCGATGTCTGGCACCTTGGTCGCAGAGCTTCGCGACAGCCAATCGCTATTGCTCAATGTACACAGCGCGTATGCTTTCAATGGGAGCAAGAGAGAGATGTTGATGAGTGTGTGGAGCGAGAATCCGAGAAATCGAAGTTGGCGCGCACGAAACGCTGCCACGCTGCAGCGAACTATGGTCATGGCTGCAAGCGTCAGGCATGCCGTCCAAGGCACAGTACCTGTCGTTACGAATTGCGCGAGCCCCGCCAGGACCGACAAAGAGAGCAATAATGGGCCAAGGTTCTGGCCAATCACGTCCAATGTGAGATAAATATTAAGGCCGCGCAGCAGGTGGAGTGATAGCAGCGTGTCACGGAAAGTGCTCCGGGCCCAGCGAAGTTGTTGACGCAGATAGGGACCTATCCTGTCGGGAACGACTGTTGCCGCGACGGCCTCCGGAACATACTCGGTTCGGAAGCCTGCTTTCAGCATAAGGATCGTGAGGTGGCGATCCTCACCGAAGTCGCTCGGCTTCCCTCGAAAGCGTTGCGTCTCGTATTGATCCAGCACCGAAAGAAGCGCGGATCGCCGGTACATGGCACACGGTCCGCAGCAACACATGACGGCACCGAATCGAGCCTGTGCAGCCCGCTCTTCGTTGCAGGCGAGCCAGTACTCCATGTCGATCAACCGCGTCAGCCAAGTTTCACTGCGGTTGCTAGCCGCCAACTGGCCCATGGCCGCGCCGATCGCTTGATCTTGCATCTTTAGCGCAAGCCTTGTGACGACGTCCGGCGCGAGTATCGTGTCCGAATCTACATTGAGCACCAAATCGCCGCACGAGCGGCGAACCGCGGCAATCTGCGCCTTTCGCTTTCCGACATTCTTTGGGAGCGCAATGAAGTTGAACCTCGGGTCGTGCCCGTATTCCTCTTGTACACCTACGAGGGCATCTCGGTTTGCAGAACCGTCATCAACAACATAGACCTGCAGTTTTCCGGCGTATTCCTGACTTGCAATGGATGCCAGGCAGTCGGACAGGGTGCGAGGCGCCTCGTTGTAGGACGGGATAATGACATCGACGCTCGGCCAAGGCTCACCGCCGGCCGGGTCGCCCGACGTCGGCGCTACCTTTGTAGGCAGGGTATAAAACACCTGCGCGGTTTTATAAACGGTCGACAGCAGCGCATAAGAGCAGATGGCAACCGTACTGGCTGTGGCAAACAGGTTCATGAGATGTCAGATTTTTCTGTGAATTTGAGGAAGCGAGCGGATAACAAATCCGCGGTCATAGCTCTGGCCCGTTCCGATCGATCAAAGTGCCGGCCGGCCACTCGCTCATCGAGCGTCCAATTGGGAGCACCATGAGGAGTACGTCGTCGTCCACTCGCGTGGGAGGCAGATCGGGGTACACCTCCGGGAGGGTTGAACGCACGCGAACGCCTGTCAAAATGTTCGCCAAGCCTTTCCGACAGAACCTCCCAACATGGTTCCGGAGCGCTTGCCGAACCGTGCCGAAAGCGAATGGAACGCCAAGCTGCTGCAGCACTGGATACATCACGCTAATCGAATGGGCGATTCCCAGCCCCTCAAGATCCGGACGCACCCCATATAGACCGAGTTCAGCGACAAGCTGATCAGCGTCGCCAACTTTGATGTATCGGCGCAGCAGCCCCAAGTGAGCCGCTACCCCGTGCACATCATAGCCGATTGCGCGGACCTCCGGCCTTGCACCGGCCCAGCTCCGACCGCCTGCGAATTGCTTTCCATTAAAGGCTCCGGTCGGCTCATAGGTCTTCCGTAAGAACTCAGAGAGTTCGAGGTGATCGGAAAGCTGCAATTCATTTTCCCAGCACAACCTCCACTGCACGTCATTGCGCATGCGAAGACTTCCTCTTTTTCGGGTTCTTTTGTGCACCTCACGCGGTAGAGCAGCGGCGGTGCATGTCAGGTGGGCGGTTAATGAACGACCCGCCCGGATTGGTAAAATTGATTGTTTAGATCGCGAGCATCCACGCTGTGGATGTTAAAACCATGCGTTGATCTGGACCTCTGGTCGTGCTCGATCGGCCCGATAAAGCGACGACACCGATGGCAGCTGTCGGTGACAAAACCTGCCTCAAGAGCGGCCGCCAGCAGCGTGGCTGCGCCTCGTGCCGAAGCAGCGATCAAGTGGAGGATGGGCCCGACTGTTAGACGTCGGCAAATGCGGGGACCGTTGACGCACGATTCGCGCAGCTTTCCGAACTTAAGCCCACGAGCGAAAAAGGTTTCGAGGGGCTGATCGCCGCCACCCTCAATGCAATTACCGGCATTCCGTTCTGGCTTGCCAGCAGCGGTGATCAGCGCGGGTCGACGGCAAGTCCGCCTTTGAAGGCGCGGTCGCTTCGAGCTCTATACTGACGACCTGCCGTGAAAGGACGTTCTTTCGAAAATCCCCGACTTCGTTCGACACAACGACCACGCCGATCTCGTTTGGGTTCTGGGCGCGACCCGTACGGTCCCGGGCCAGCTTGAAGATGATGTGCGTGCCGACGACGGTGCCAAAGAAGGCATCAGCGTTCTGATTCTCGATTGGATCCAGCTAACTTGTTGCAATCAGGCGCTCTTATACGTCCTCATATTGGGTGCTTGACACCACAGAAGCGCACAGGGTCTCCAAGTGTTTCATCAGGAAGCGGAAATCGGCTTTCGGAAGAGGGCCAGCAGGCAGTCTTCATTGATCGACGCGCCCCGGCACTCGATGCACTCGATCTCGGTCAACGATTCGTTCAGCATGGCGATGGTGGTCTCTGCACCAGCAGCGTGCCCCCAGCGTTGGCAATTGGCGTCACGTGCCGACCCGAAAACCAGATGCCCGCCTGGCGCAAGCAGGCCTACCAAGTTGCGGACTGCCGCGCGGATCTGAACGAGGTCTCCGACGTAGTAAAGAACCTCCGCAACGATGATCAGGTCGAACAGCTCATCACTCGAAAACTGTTGAACATCGGAGATTACCCAGCTGATGTGCGGCGCCTCCTTCATGCGTAAACGTGCTCGCGTAATCGCAGGCTCCACGACATCGATCACAGTGAGCCGCTGGCAAAGGGGGGCTAGCCGCTCCGTAAAGGCGCCGGCAGCGCACCCGACTTCGAGCGCATTTGCGACTGGACCTTGCGCAAGTGACAACCGGAGAATTTGGGTGTGGCGCTCCCGCTCGAACGGGTTGCCATCGAGCCGCCATGGATCGTCTGCGGCCATTTCTCGATTCAACAGTTCATGATCGATTTTATGGGTCAAATTCACACCTAGCCAATGCAGCAATCACCGGCGCTGCAAATGCCGTCAAATGTCGGTAGGGTCGGGGCCCGGGCACGCTAATTCTGAGAAGCGGGGTCGTTCGTGAGACCCGATGTCAAAACGCGAGTCGGTTGGACGCGCGACATAGACACCGATGAGGAAGAACCTCCCGGCAGCAATTTCCACTGCCTTCGGATCGTTGCATTCTGTTGCTCCTTTGGGGCTAGGTGGTTGGTGCTCAGGCTTTTTCGTCGGACGTACTTGCGGGCCGAGGCAGTTGATTTCGGTCACCCTCCTATTAGGGCCGGCAGGATTGGCAAAATTGATTGTTTGGATGACAGCCATCCACGCCCCAAGCACATCGAAGGCGGAATTGGGCGTGGCTGGGTCCGCGCCTGTGTGGCACTGGCCGACAAACGCATTGCGGCGCGCGGGAATTGCGCACACACGCGGCGATTGACACGCTGATGACCCGCGACGGAAGAGGCTCGCGGCATTCAGCAACGCCATCTTCATCAAGCATGGATCCTACCTTGTGCAGGAGATTGTCAATCTCGCAGACGCGATCGAGTTTGTGGAGGAGTGGCCGGAGGACCGCCGCAGTCTGATCCATGCTGTGGTGCGGCGATCTGGGAGAGACCTCGCATTGCCTCGTCGAAAATGTTCCTGAATGTTCAACCGTTGCCTCACATAAGTTGCTCCCTACCGAGGGGTAAGAGCAGGGGCGACTATGGGACGGCTGAGCATGGCGACAAGGAAAGAACTGACGACGGCGGTTTCAGAGCGCTATCGTGCTTCGACGCGAGCGGAGAAGGCGAGAATTTTGGATGAGTTCGTCGTCGTCACGGGCTTTCACCGCAAGCACGCGATGCGGCTGCTACGACGCGGTGAGGGGCCGTTTGCAGGCCGGCGAGCGCGGCCGCGGATTTATGATGAAGCGGAACGCAATGCGCTCATATTGCTCTGGGAGGCGTCCGACCGCGTCTGCGGCAAGCGGCTGAAGGCGTTGCTGCCCATCCTTCTCGAGGCGATGGAACGGCACGGTCATTTTGACCTGGCGCCCGAAATCCGGGGCAAATTGCTGGCGATGAGCGCGGCCACGATCGACAGGACGTTGGGACCGATCCGAGAAGGCTTGGGACGTCCCCGACGACGGCCTGCAGCGCATGCCCTGCGACGGAGCATTCCCATTAGAACGTCGGCGGATTGGGACGATCCAGCGCCAGGCTTCGTTGAGGCGGACCTCGTGGCCCATAGCGGCCCTTCGGCTCGCGGCAGCTTCATCCAAACCCTCGTGCTCACCGACATCGCGACCGGCTGGACGGAATGTGCGCCGCTGCTGGTTCGCGAACAGACGCTGTTGAGCACGGTGCTCACAGAATTGCGCAAGCAACTGCCCTTCGCGCTTCTCGGCCTGGATACGGACAACGACACCGTTTTCATGAACGAGACGCTGAAGGCCTATTGCGTCGCCGCCAACATCGTCTTCACGCGCTGCCGCCCCTACCGCAAGAATGACCAGGCCTTTGTCGAGCAGAAGAATGGCGCCGTGGTGCGTAGGATGGTCGGATATCGTCGGTTCGAGGGGCTGGAGGCCGCCACGCTGCTAGCGAAGCTCTACCGGTCAGCGCGGCTGTTCGTGAACTTCTTTCAGCCATCGTTCAAGTTGATCGCGAAGCAGCGCGACGGCGCGCGTGTGCGCAAGACGTATAGTCCGCCAGCTACGCCGCATCAGCGTCTGGTTGCCGACCCTCGCACCTCAGATGCAGTCCGCTCCCGTCTGCAGGAAATCTACGCCGGGCTCGATCCTGTCCTGCTGTTGCGCGATATCCGCGCCGTGCAGGAGCGACTCGCTGCGCTTGCCGATACTCCGCCGGCCATGCGCCCTGACGGAACAGCTCAGCCAATCGACCTTTTCCTGGCGAGTTTGCGGACTGCTTGGAAGGACGGAGCTATCCGGCCGACGGATCGCCCGATTGTGAAAGCCAAAAGGGGGCGGCGGCGTCCTGACCCTCTCGTCAAGGCGACTGCGGACTTACGAAATTGGTTCGAAGCCGAACCATGGCGAACCGGCAGCGAACTTCTGTCACGACTGCAGGCCGAGTATCCCGGCGATTACCCGGACAAACTGCTTCGAACGCTTCAGCGTCGTCTGAAGGTCTGGCGCAGCGAACAGGCGGACGCGTTGCTGTTTGGCCCCTTGATCAAGGAGCCGCCGATCCTGGAGATCGCAGGGCCACACTGAGGCGCCGTGGCGCTCGCGAAGGAGGCCGGGCGCTGCGAAACCCGGCCATCTCCGCGCCCGGCCTCCTTAGCCCCAAGCCGGGAGCAAAATGAATGAGGCAACGCTCGAATCTCGAGGAACATCGTTACGTGAGGCAATACGAGGTCTCTCCCAGATCGCCGCGCTATACTGTGGATCGCTGCTTCCGATTCGGGCGGTGGACAGGTGTGGGTTCGTTCGGCCGCCCACCTCGTTTTGTGCCGTGTATGCCGGCTGCTCGGTCGCCTTGTTGGGCAGGCACGACCGATGAAGGCAGAATATCACCAGCCTGCGCCGTATGCGGCACGAACGCTTGAAAGAGCAGATCACGTAGCAGGCGGGCGAGTGTGGTTCGATGTGAGCGGTCGCGGCTGCGCGGAATCGACGATCCCAGTGAAGAGCATGACGCCTTCCTCCCCTGGATGGGCGAAAGCGCGGCACGCTGATGCTGACACTATGGTGACTGGGGTTCACCGCCTCAGCATGGCCGCAATGCCATGACGGACAAAGGGAAGATGTTGGCCGAGGCGCAGCCCCACATGCCTTGCAAGCCGTGCCGCCGGATTCTCGCTTGAGTAGAGTCCGACGAGAATATTCGTAGCATGATAGAGCGGCGCCGCCGACAGGCGCAGTCGCCTTTCATATCTGTGCAGCATGTCGGGATCGGCAATGTCGCGACGGTCGCGCCACGCTGTCAGGATACCACGGGCGAGCTGCCTCTGGCCGCCGAGGCCGATGTTGAAGCCATGCGCGGTGACCGGGTGCATGCCGACGGCAGCGTCGCCGATCAATGCGGCGCCCGGCGCCCGGAACCTGTGCGCCCAGGTCGTGACCAACGGATAGATATGGCGTTGGCTTGCCAGGCTCATATTGCCGAGGCGGCCTCGACAGCGCTTCGTCAACCCCATCAGGAACAACTCGTCGTCAAGGGCAAGCAGTCCGTCGGCCTCGTTAGAGGGCAAAGTCAAAAGCAGCGACGACACGCCTTTCGCGAGGGGCAACATCGCTACCGTCTGATGGTGATCGAACCATTCGATCGCGATCTGGTGGTGGGGGCGCTCGTGCCTCACCCGGCAAATCAGCATCGAGTTGCCAAGCCGATTGATATCGGCGCCGATGCCGAGCAGATCGCGGGTGGCGGAAAAACGCGAATCCGCGGCAACGAGAAGCCGAGCGGTCAGCCGCCTGCCATTGGAGAGCGTTATGACTGCTCCCTCGCGGCTGTTTGTTGCACGCACGACCGAGTGGCCGCACAGCAGCCGGGCATGGCCCTGCAAGCGGATGATCTTGAACAGGGCATCGCGGATCCGGCAATTCGGGACCAGAACGCCCAGTGGTTCCGCGGATCCGCCGGGAGAATCGAAACACAGCGCAAAAGGACTCGATCCGTTGAGGACGCGTGCGCCTTGAAGCGGTGACTTGTCCGAAGCCGGGATAACATCCCAGGCGCCGAGCTCGCGAAGGATCCCAATCGAGGCGTGGGTGAGCGCGATCTCGCGACCGTCGAAAGCCGGACTTGCCAGTCTTTCCAGGGACTGCCCCTCGACAACCGCCAGTTTGAGCTCGCTGTGGGCAAGCGATGCGGCGAAGGAAAGTCCGACCGGCCCGGCGCCAACGACGATGATGTCGAAGCTGTCGTCAAAGCCGGCCATCAGCATGCCGCCAGCTCGTCGGCTATCTTGGTGAGATGCTGCTGGAATCGAGCCGCAGGTCGTGCATCGATTGCGCTGCGATCCAGCGCCCGCCGCATCGCCTCAAGCGCGTTTCTCACATCGGTTCCTGGCCGGTGAAGCGTCATTTGCCCGCCATATGGTCTGGATTGTCAAGACGTTGGGAGCGACGAGCAGGCTGTCGGTCAGCCCATGCGTTTTCCCTTGTAGGACTGATCGATCAAACCACGCCGACAAAGGCATGGCCTTGATCTGGGTCAGTCGAGGCGCAACAGTCATGCGCCAGCTGACCCATGACGACGCCATGGCGCCAGCCAGCCCCAGGGAGAACCAGGCGCGTCTAGGGAAGGCTGTTTCAGGACTTTTGCGAGATCAGCAATGACCGGCTCGCCATGGAAACGCCGGCGCGAGGGCGGCGGGACACCGAAGCCGACTCCATCATCAGCCGTGGCGTGCGCAAAGGCTCGGTGCCCATATGGAAGCCGAGCGAGGCACGGTTCTTGTCGGCGTCGCAAGCCTGGCCGGTCGGAAAGCTCCACCAGACGCGTGTGGTGATCAGTTTCGCCTGTGCCCCCAGATTATGCTGGGCGATGTCGAGCAGCAGCGGGTCGCGCTGTATGGCGAGCGCTGCCTGGCATAAGGCTGCGTTCGAGATAATGGTCGCTGAGCAAGGGGTGCCGAAGCGGGCCTCTGCCTGCGCATGCTCACCGGCCAGGAATTCGAGACGGCGATCGAAGGCGTGCACCGGGCGAAGTGTGGAGAGCGGTTGATCTGGACGGATATGTGCGCGACGAGATTGTCCAGACGTGTCGCAACACCAAGGCCGCCAGGCGCCTGCTGACGCGATCTCTGAAGAAGGGGGTCTGCCGCCAAAGCGTATGATCACCGATAAAATTGCGCTCCTACAGGGCGGCCCAACGCCAGATCATGCCGAACGTGGAACACCGCTCGCACACAAATTCGGATCCATCGACGCCAGGCAATGGCCGCGTGGGAAGCCGTGGGTGCACGGCCTGCCTGAAAAGCGCGGTGTCGGCCTCCCGCGGGCACATTTCAAACGACGTGACAACGCCATGTCCTGCCATCGCAGAGCGCATCCTCTCCCGACGAGCAGGACTTGGTCATC
This sequence comes from Mesorhizobium loti, assembly GCF_013170705.1. NCBI lineage: Bacteria > Pseudomonadati > Pseudomonadota > Alphaproteobacteria > Hyphomicrobiales > Phyllobacteriaceae > Mesorhizobium > Mesorhizobium loti. The sequence goes on from NZ_CP033334.1 coordinate 6,402,980, forward strand.
TCTGTTGGCGGGTTTGTCGAGTTCGCGACACGGCGATGTTCGGCCCGGCGTGCGGCCGCGCTCTCAATTAAGCGATTGAATCAAAGGCAATAAGCGCCGTTCACAGGTTTCCTGTGCAGTTGGCACGTCTCTTGATGTTCTCGTTATGCGGCGGCACACGCCGCTGACCGTGCACTACTGATTCATCCTCTTATCTTGAGTTCTAGGAAAGGAGAAACCAATGAAGTCGGAAATGTCAGCTTATGGTGTGACCGAATTGGCTCCCGAAGAAGCATCTAAAATTGCGGGAGGGATGTTTTGGGCAATAGCTTTCGCGATTTTGGGGACGTTAGGCCTTGCGCTTGTTTGTATAGGTGCAAAAATCCTCGACGAAAAAATCCACTGATTCACCCTCACATTTGAGATAGGAAAGTAAAGCAATGAAATCAGACCTGTCGTCTTATGATGTGACCGAATTGACTCCTGAAGAGGCTTCAGCAATTTCAGGAGGGTTTTGGCAACTAATTTGGGCAGCTGTTACGCTGATAGCCTTTGTAGCTGCAAGCGTAGGGGAAGCGATAGTACGCCAGAAACATTGAACGTAAGTACCAGCCAGACAAATGCTTCATACTGAAGATAGATCAGCAGTTCCCCTTTCTTCTGAAATAGCCTGCTACACCGCAGAGAGCATCCTCTCTCGCCGATCAGGGCGATCTTTGGCCATCTACAAGGTGGTTGTGCTCTCTGTGGTTGCGGCATTGTTGTCGTTGCCGTTTATTACCATATCGGTGTCTGTCCAAAGTGCCGGTATCATTCGCCCCACCGTCGAGAAGACGCCCTTGGTCGCGCCCGTCTCCGGACGCATCTCCCGCATCCTTGCCGCTGAAAACGATCTGGTTGCCCAGGGGCAAGAGATCCTCGCCCTCGATGATGGGGTGGTTGAGGAAAAGCTCAGGGCGCTTACAGGCGATATTCGCGCAAAGAGCGATTTTGCCCGTGACCTCGAAACCCTGATCTCCTCCGGCACGCAAGCCAAGGACCCGATCCGCCTCTTGACCGAGACCGCCACGGCCGAGCGCGCCCATTTCCTGAACCTTGTGCGGGAGAACCAGTATGACCGCGGTCATGCGGCTGCGGAACTTCAGCGTGCCAAGCGACTGCTCTCCGCTGCTGTAGCACCGGCAAAGGCCGTTGAGGAAAAGGCCTTCGCACTTCAGAACGTTGAGATCCAGGGCGAGATCCTCGCCCGGCGCAAATTCGCCGAATGGAACCAGCAGCTGTCCGACGTTAACCTGCGCCTTGAGGAACTCACGGCCGCCTTGCATCAGCTTGAGAGCGAACGGGACCTGACTCTCATTCGAGCCCCCGTATCAGGCGCTCTCGAGCAATTCTCGGGCCTCACTTCCAGCAGCTACGTCCAGGCCGGGCAAACCGTCGCTTGGGTTTCGCCGGATGGTGAACTGGTGGCGGAAATCTTCGTTTCTCCCAACGACATCGGCTTTGTGCGCCCCGGCCAGTCGGTGCGTCTGCAAGTGGATGCCTTCAACTACAATCAATGGGGTGTCATTGACGCGACGGTGCTCGACGTGGCGCACGACTTCACGCTGCACGACGGCAGGCCGGCCTTCAAGGTCCGCTGCGCGCTCTCTCGCCGCCATCTCGCCCTCAAGCACGGGGTCATCGGTAACCTGAAGAAAGGCATGACCGTGCGGGCCCGCTTCCTCCTGGGCGACCGCACTGTCCTGGAACTCCTGTACAACGAGGTCGACGATTGGCTCAATCCGCTCCTGGCGAGCCACTGATTCTCCATTCCAAACAGTCAGCGAGCCGCTATGTCGAGCAAGATCATCAAGTTCAAGCAGCGCGACATCACCGATTGCGGTGCCGCCAGCCTTGCTTCTGTCGCGGCCTTCTATGGCTACAAGCTGCCATTGTCGCGTATCCGACAGTATGCCTCGACCGGCCGCTCCGGCACCACTGTGCTGGGCCTCATGGAAGCGGCCCGGAAGCTGGGCTTCGTTGCCAAGGGGGTAAAGGGTGGCTTCGACAGCCTATACAAGATCCCCAAGCCCGCCATCGCGCATGTCGTCGTCAGCGAGGTTCTGCATCACTTCGTCGTAGTCCAGGAGATCAACGCCAGGTGGGTCATCGTCATGGACCCAGCCTATGGTGAAATCCGCAAGCTGGCGCACGCGGAATTCAAAAAGCAATGGACTGGCGCCCTGGTGCTCCTGGTTCCCGCAGACACCTTCAAGCGCCGCGACGAGACCACCTCACCCCTGGGTCGTTTCGCGCGTCTGCTTGCGCCACACAAGGCGGCGATGGCGCAGGCTCTCGCGGGGGCGCTGGTGACGACGATCCTTGGCCTCTCGACTGCCATTTACGTGCAGAAGATCGTCGACCATGTGATTACAGCGGGCAACCGCAATCTGCTCAACCTGATGAGCGTCGCCATGCTCTTGATCCTGGTTGTGCAGATCCTGATCAATCTCCTCAGAAACCGGCTCGTCCTGCAAACGGGGCAGAAGATCGACGTCCACCTGATCCTCGGCTACTACAATCATATCCTAAGCCTGCCTCAGAAGTTCTTCGACAGCATGCGCATGGGCGAAATCATTTCCCGTATGAATGACGCGGTGAAGATCAGGAGCTTCCTGAACGACGTCTCGATCAACATGTTCGTTGACGTGCTAACGGTACTGTTCTCGTTGGGGCTGATGTTCATCTACTCGTGGAAGATCGCCTTGGTCGTGGCGGTTTCCATCCCTTTGTACCTCTCGGTCTATTGGATCATCAACCGGCTGAACAGGATTCGCCAGCGCGCCGTAATGGAGAACGCTGCCGAACTGGAGACACAACTGGTGGAATCACTCGGAGCTGTCTCCACAATCAAGATCTCCGGCATGGAGAGCTTCGCCAACTTCAAGGTGGAGACCCGCTTCATCAAGATGCTGCACTCCGTCTACAGCTCCGGCCTGATCTCGATCTTCGGGGACAGCACCTCGACATTCCTCGCGACTTTATTCACCATCGTGCTGATGTGGTTCGGAACGACACTTGCCCTCGATCAAACCGTCACGCCTGGCGAATTACTCTCCTGCTATACCTTGCTAGGCTATATCACCCGGCCGATTGCCAGTCTGATCCAGACCAACCGGATCGTTCAGGATGCTTTTGTCGCAGCCGATCGCCTGTTCGAGATCTTCGACCTGGAGCCGGAAAGCGGTGGCGGCATCGATGCAGACAAATCCGACATTGGCGACATCCACCTGGAGAAGGTCACGTTCCGATATGGTAGCCAGTTCGAGCTTTTCCAGGATCTTAGCGGCACCTTCCGCCGGGGGGAAATGACAGCAGTGGTGGGGGAAAGCGGCTCGGGCAAGAGCACCCTTGCGGCGCTGCTGCAGAATGTCTACCCGCTTGAGGGTGGATACATCCGGATCGGCCGTTATGCCCTCCAGGACCTGTCGACCGTATCCCTGCGCAAGGTTGTCGCTGCGGTGCCGCAATCGATCGATGTGTTCTCGGGCTCGGTGATCGACAACATCGCCCTTGGCGAGTTCGAGCCGGACATCGAAAAGATCCTCCGAATCTGCGATCAAATAGGGCTGCGGGAGGTGATCGAGCGCTGGCCCGGTGGCTTCCAGGCCTATCTAGGCGAAAACGGTGTACGCCTCTCCGGGGGCGAGAAGCAGCGCCTTTCGTTGGCTCGGGCTCTGTACCGGGATCCGGAGATCCTGATCCTCGACGAAGCCACCTCCTCTCTCGACTCGGTCGCCGAGGCGTTTGTCCTGCGAGTGGTTGAGGATCTGCGTCGGGGCGGCAAGACCATCGTCATCATCTCTCATCGACTCAGCACCATCCGTTGCGCCGACAAAATAGTGGTCTTGGACAAGGGGCGGGTTGTTGCGGAGGGGAGGCATGCTGATCTGCTGACAGCTGAAGGCGCTTACGCTCGCTTGTGGCGGGCGCAAACCGGATCCGGCTAAACAGCTTCAGGCAGGGGGCACGGCAGAATTTTGGGACAGTGAGACATAGAACAGCAGCGGCGAATGTATGTATATCGCCGTCGCCTGGTTTCAACCTTGTGGGTGTGCCGCGGTCGGCCATATCTTTCAAAGTGAAGATGCGAGTTCATGTTTTGGGCGCCACGGAGCGTCCGAAAATTGTAGCTTATTTGGGCCTCAATACCTTTGCCCGAAACTTGTCGCATATTTTGGACATGCCCATAGTTGGGCTCGATACCGACCTTCGCTCGCGCCTGCTTGCTCGGATCTGAGACCGGAGAGGCCGCGCTCGGCGATCTCGATCTTGGCGCCGATTGTGGGCGGCAGGCACGAATGTCTTTCGACCATCCCGACCATGACCTCGCCTCAGGGGTCCCGGGCAGGTTCGCAATCGCGCCCGCTCCCCCGAGGAGACGGCATTTCCTGATGTATGAAACTCGGCCGGACGAGCCCGCAAAGCAGCCCGTCCGAGCGCAGCGCCTCCACGACGTCCTGGCAATTGACGGCGGCAAACATCGTGTCGTGGGCTTTTGCGACATTCGAGCCGGCTTTGCCCCACGCCAGTGCACCTTTCGGCCGGCATGGTGGGGGCGAGTACAAACGTCGGTAGCGGCGCGACATACTGGCGGTGCGCGCGATGGGCTCGAGGCTGGCGGCGCCAGATTTGTCAGAGTTCGAAGGGGTCATGAAGGTCCACAGCTATGGATGCGATATCGAAGAAGCACCGGGTCTCACTGCTTCGTCGCTGGTATCCAAGCCCGATTCCGAGGCGGAAGACCCGTCGGATTTTGTGCACGATTAGGCTTCTCGCATGCCAAATGCTGTTCGGATCGCCGTGCGCGTCAGCCAATATTCCAGCGGCAGGCAATCGGGGCGGCGGCACTCGAAGGAGCCGCCGCCCGGCTTGGCACCTATTCGCGGACGAACAGCGACTGGACCCTGGCCCATTGATCGGCGGTGCGGAAGCCGCCGCGTTTCGTGTAGCTTTCGGCGGGGAATTTCATCCAGCGCGGCAGCCAGTTGTCGATTTTCTCGCGGCCGTTCTCGCCCGCGAGGCAATCGCGGATGATTTTCTTTTGCGTCTTGACCTTCTCGGCGACATTGCCGTCGGCCACATGCTTGCCGCCGAGATCGGCCAGCATCGAATTGGCGATCTCCCTGTCGCGCAGCAGGTCGAAGAAGGCGTCGTCCGGTTGCCACCACGCACCCATGTCGATGCCCAGATGGTTGCCGAGCGCCTCGACGACGGCGCTGCCGGCTTCGAGCGTCTCGGCCATGACAAGGCTGAGAACGCGCATGACGTCGTCGTCGCAAAGTGCCAGCAAACGGGCGAAGACGGCGGCGAGGGCAAAGGCGTCGCCATTGCCGCCGGCTATCGCGCCGTCCTCGTCGGCCTGTCCAAGCAGCGCAAGAACCTCGCGCCGTCTATCGGCGAATGCGGCTTCGGCCTTGCAGCCGGCTATACTAGCGGCGGTAGCCTCGTTGGCGGTGCGCTGCGGCTCGCGGCGAACCTGCCACAGGCCCGACCCGGTGATGGCATGCGCCACCATCAGGCGCAGCGCGACACAAGGATGGTCGAGCATGGCGCTACGCACGGCGCCGTGGCGGTGCAGATCGACATAGTTCTGCATCGGCAAGGTGAGTTCCGGCCGCGACGGTTTGGCGGGGGTTTCATCGGGCTCGCCGCCCTCGCCTTGCGCGCGGGCGCGGCGGGCCTCCTTGCGCGACAGCCAGCCCTCGTGGCACTCGACCGCGCCGCGATGCGAGACTGAGATGAAGACCTTGCCGCCCCTCTTCCTCGGCGTCTTTTCGTGGTCCCAGGACTGGAAATGCTGCCCCGGCTCGAGCACGGTCACCTCGGGCCAGCCGGCTTCCAGATAGGCGTCGCGTCTGGCGGCGATGGTCTCGTTCTGCTTTTGCCAGAACAGGTCGGCATCGGCGAAATAGCTCTCCTCGCCGAACAGGTCACAGACGATCAGGCCGGGATACTCCTCGATGGGGAACAGCGCGACCTTGGTGGAAATCGACTGGCCGCCGAACAGCCATTGCTTCAACTGGTGACCGCGCGGCGCGTATTGCTGCGGATCGGCATAAAGCGCCAGCCAGTCCTTCTGCTGCGCCTTGGAAGCCATGGTCAGATGGCGCGCCGTCTCGGCGTCGATGTCCTCGCGCCGATAGGCCTCGCGGATCTTGGGAAGCAAGTCGCCGAGCGCCAGAATGCGTTTGACCAGGAGCTCGGTGATGCCGAAAGTGGCGGCGATGTCGGCAACGCCGCGGCCCTCCTTGATCAGCCGCGAAAACGTCTCCCACTGCGACACTTCGTCGGGATCGAGCCGGGCGAAGTTCTCGATCAGCGAGGCCTCGAGCGCGCCGGCGTCGTCGCCGTCTTCCATGACGGCGCAGGGCAAGGCATTGCGCTGGCCGCGCTCGTCGGCGAGCGACTTCGCGGCGAAATAGCGCCGCCGCCCGGCGACGATCTCGAAGCCTTCCGGCGTGCCGTTGGGCCGCACCAGAAGCGGCACCAGGACGCCGCGCGCGCGAACCGACGGCAGGATGTCCGACACGTCGGGCGCGCGTTTGGAATGGCGCATGTTGAGCGCGGAAATGCTGAGCCGGTCGAGGGGAATGTGGGCAAGCTGCATGGTTGGTCTCCTTCAGTCTGGGGTTGAGTTGCCCGCCGCGAGGCCGCAGGCCGAGCGGGGGACGGTTTTCCGCGCCTAGCGGCGCGTCTGGTCCGCCGTGTTGGGCGGAAGCTTGGAATGTGCGTTGCCAAGGGCTTCTTCTGCCTGTCGCAGCAGCCGCTCGTCCTCGGTGATGTGGCAGGACAGCCGAGCGGCTTCGGCATAGACGGAGAGCGGAAACTCGGCGTTGAAATAGCGGTCGCGTTCGATGCCGAGCCCAAGCCGTCCCTTGACGCTTGCAAGCTCGGCAAGGCTGACGCTGCCCAGTTCAGGGAAGCCGAGGCCGAGGTCGCACAGGCCGAACAGCGTGTCGCCGTCGTCGTCGAGTTCGGTGAGAAGCCAGGTTGCTGGCCCGGTCGGATCGAACAGTTTGACCACCGGGACATGGTCGGTTTCGGTGTCGGTTGCGCCATTGGCGAGCAGCCGGACGCGAAGGTCGTCGGTGATCAGGATCATGGGAAAACTCCTCTCAAAACAGGTCGAGTTGAATTCGGGCGTTCGGCGGGAGAAAGATTCACTGGATCTTTCTCTGATCCGCTATCGAGCGGCTTCTGCGCCGCGCGCGGGCGCATCGGCGCGTCCGCCAGAAGGGCACGCCTTGCGGCGTCGGCTCGGTCTGCAGGGTGTCGGGATTGCGCGCTCATGCCGCGATCTCGTCTTGTTGCGCGCCTTCGGCCTCGGCGTTAAAGCCGAGAAGAAAATCGGCGGCCTTGGAGGCAAGGCTGGCGGCGCGGAAGATGGCGCGATTGTCCTCGCGCAGCACCTTCAGCCATGCGCCGACATAGTCAGCATGGCGCACGGTCGGCTCGATGCCGAGGGTCGAGCAGACAAAGGCAGCAGTGATTTCGGCAACCAATTCCTCGCGCGCATAGGTCTTGGAACCGAAGGCGCCGGAGAGGTCGCGCGCCAGCCGCGCCGGGTTGCCGGTCCAGTGGCCTAATTCATGTTAGGTCACACCTCCAACGCGTCCTTTCTGTCATCTCCCTGATGGGGAATCAGGACAGTTCTTACGCATGAGACGCTGCTCCGTCTTTTGCGGGGGCGGGCCCGAGGGCCTGCCCCCGCAAAAGGCGGGTCGCCCAAATTGGAGACCCCCTTGGCCGAGCTATTGTTCACGACGGATGGGTTTGCGCCGAACGGCACGTCATTCCCTGGCGTGCCGATGCTTCTCGACCAAGAGATGCGGCTAGTCGAACCGGCCTGTGCCTGGTTGCTGCACGTTGCTCTCGTGAGAGGACGAACACGCAGCCGGCAGACGTGGCGCACCTATGGTGAAGCCCTTTATGACTGGTGGCAGACCCTCGAAGCCAATGAGTGGATCTGGGATGAGGTCGGGGTCGCGGAGATCGCTGCGTACCGAGATCGGATGCTCTTTCGCCCAAGCGATCACACCGGACGGGCGTATGCCCGCAGCACCGTCAACGGTCGCCTCAGAACATTGGCCCTATTCTATCGATGGTGCGTCGCTGCAGGTCTCGCCGACGATCTGCCGTTCAGCACAAGCGAACTCGCGCTGTCGAGACGTCAGCCGCAGGGGTTCCTCGCTCATGTTGATGCCACCGGCGGACGACAGCTCGCCAATGAGCTGACGATCCGACAAACATCGGCGCTGCCCAAACCGCTATCGCCGGTCGCATTGCGGCGCGTGATGGCTGGCCTGGGGTCGCGCGACCGTCTGATCATCGAATGGGCTGTCACAACCGGCATGCGCCGGATGGAGGTAGCAGGATTGAGACTGCGGGCACTTCCACGGTCCAGCCTGGATGCTCTGGTCGCCATCAAGATTGAAGCCACGAAGGGCGGCAAAACGCGGACGGTTTATCCGCCATTGCCCCTGATCGATCGCACGCTCGCTTATGTACGCGAAGAGCGCGCCGTCATCGTTCGACGAGCCAAATTGCGGAATGCCGACTACGCGGAACCAGATGCTGTCTTTCTGACGGAAGCTGGTCGCGGGATCAGTGCTCGCCGCGTTGGTGCAATGTTCGCCGCCGCGGCCGGGACAGCAGGTGTAACGGCAAGCTTCCACGCGCTGCGACATACCTTTGCGACAGCGATGCTCCGGTTCTTGCAACGTCGGGCGCAAGACGAGCCGAACCTCAATCCACTTCTCACTCTCCAGGTGGTCCTGGGACACGCCGATCTCTCTACGACGGCGATCTATCTGCGCGTCCTGGCGACGGATCTGACACTGGTGGAATCCTCCGTCGACGAACTTTACGGGGCTCTTCTACAATGAAGCGGCAACGCAAAGACTATCGGCTCAATCCATCACCTATACCGCTTACGGGCGTGCCTGGCTCTTTGGTAGTCAACTTCCTCGATCCCGAAGGTCGGCCGGAAAGCAAGTTCGACTTCTCGACTTTTGGCACGACGCCAAGGGTAGGCGCCGAAATCGCGCTTGCCTTCCGCCACCATCATGCCGGTCATAGTCCGGCGACGCGCGAAAGCGCCTTCCATGCGCTTCGTCGATGGTTTGTGTTCCTCAGCGATAAAAATCCCACCGTCACGTCGATGCGGGATGTCGATACGGCGGTGCTGAGGGCATACATTGCCTGGCTGGACACGAAACCTTGGACGAAGACTTCGCGTCACGGGACCTGGTCCGTGCTCAAGCAGATGGTTCGCTGGCTGAAGCGCAATCGGCCCGAACTCGTCGCCTCCGATCTGGAAATCCCGTTTAACGCCTTTCCCCGCAAGAATGCAGACACACGCCCCCGCGAAGCGCTGAGCCGGTCGGAAATGGAAGCCGTTCTGTCGGCGGCTCGCAAAGACATCGAAGCGATCTGGTCGACCTTCCAGACCGGGAAAGCTCTGCTCGCACAGGTCGATCGTCAAGCCATCGCAAAGGAAAAGGACCTCAGCCGCCTCGATCTCGATGATCTCGGGGTGATGCTCGCTGTCATCGTCGAACATTACGGCGGGTTGGTTCCCCCGCAGAACGTCACTTTGGAGCGAGGCACCGGTCGCTGGCGACTGCACTTTGCCTCGCTCAAGCACGGCGGGAACCAGAAACTCGCCAGCTACCTTCATGCCCTGCCCGAAACACTGATCCCGTACATGATCGCCATCGGGGCGCAGAGCTACGCGAATCCCGAGGCCCTTCGCGAACTTCGAAGGCACTGCATGAGCGATCATCTGCTTCTCGATGGGCGGGAAGTGATGACGTGGTCGAAAGGCCGTTCAAATCGAGCACAGCGACGAAGCTTCCTGCGTGACAAGAGCTTATCGGTGCCGAACTTGATCGATCAGGTTCTGGAGATGACGGCGCCGTTGCTGCGACATGTCCCGGCGTCGGATCTCGATCGGCTATTCCTGGTCGCGAGCATAAACGGCACGCGCTCCATCAAGCTGATCCCAGACTACTTGATGAGCAAACACGTCAGATTCTTCGCACAACGCCACAGCCTCGTCGACGACAAAGGCGCGCCGCTCGCACTGACCTTGGCAGCGCTGCGAACTACGGGGCTCACGCTCGCGCATGAGGCGCTCGGGCACGATATCCTGAAGACCCAGATCCTCGCCAACCACGCCAGCCCGGATACAACGCAGCGCTATATCGATCGGCCGATTGTACGGAAGGCCCAGGAGCGCATTATCGGTGATCTGCAATTGCGCTTCGTCGAAGCTGTTCGCAGTCCCGACGACGAGGATGAAAGTGACGGAGATGCCCCGACAGCCGTTACCGAATATGCCACGGCTGCCGGCTTCATCTGCAAGGATCCGCTCGCGGGCGTCGGAGAAGGCCAGAAAACTGGTCGGTTATGCACGGCCTGGCTGGGCTGCTTCACCTGCCCGAATGCAGTAATCCCTCTCGATCCGGATGTTCTGACACGGTTGTTGTCGACGCGAGATGCTCTTGTCGCGGCACGTCAATCGCTGGCTCCGGACCGCTGGCGGCTTCTCTACGCGCCAAAACTGGAGATCCTTGAACACGATATCCTGCCGCGCTTCTCGCCGGAGCTTCATATGGTCGCCTCTATGAATGCGGCACCAGCTTTGCCGGTGATCGAGTGAAGACGCGACCTGCTCGAAAACCTGTTCTCGCCGAATGGTCCGAAGCTCTGCTCTCGCAATGGAGCCGGTTCGGCGATGATGAATGGATGCTCGACATCCGGACCGCCGGTCGACGCGCCGACCAAAACAGAGTGAGCTGGGCGGTAGCCCTGCCGGAGGGAGCCGTCATCAGTGAAAACGCGTGGCGTGCTCTCCACGGAACGGCGAAGCAGTTCTTGTGGTCGATGACGGTGAACCCACCGACCGGTCGCAAGCGTCTGTCGCCAGCGTCGGTGCAAAGCAAAGCCCTCACGCTGAAAACCATGATCAGGTGGATGGCGCTCGACGGACTGGAGATGTTCGCCAGCATCGATGCCGGTGCCGTGGAGCGGCTGCGGGCTTGGCTTCTGGCGCGACCAGGAAACAAGGCGAAGTCGATCACCCCCAACACCATCGTCAACTACATGGTGGTGCTGAAAGATCTCTATCGACAGCGAGCCAAGCTCAATGATGCCCCGTTGGTGGATCCTCTGCCGCAGGAGACCACATATGAAGCGGCAGGGCTGACGCCAGCGACGCGCGGCTCGATCCCGTTCATTCCTGATGCCATCGCAATCTCGTTGCTGAATACAGCTCTGCAATGGGTGGAGGATCATGGTTCAACGATCGTCCAGGCGGAGACAATTCGACGTGAAGCGCGGACGTTCGGGCTAACCCGAGGGTCAAAGAGGCAAGCCTCCGACCATGTTCGCAAAGCATTGCGTCGTGCTGAACTGAAAAGCCCTGAGGGTGAAGCACTGTCCGGCGCGTATGCGGTCCGCCACGCTGCCAACCACCTCGTGGAGGCCTGCTATATCCTCATTGCCGGCTTCGTCGGCATGCGCGTGAGCGAAATCCTCTCGATGGAGATCGACGCCATCGAGTCCCATCCCATCGGTGAGACCGGCGTCGAACAAGCCTACATTGTCGCGCGACTGTTCAAGACAGTCGACCAGCATGGCGGGCGACTGGAGCGCTGGATAGCTCCGGATCCCGTGGTGAAGGCGGTCAGCTTGCTTGAACAACTGAGCGCACCGCTACGCGAAGCTTCCGGAAGGCATGAACTCTTCCTCGTCAAAAATACCCAGTACGGCGAGATCGTCCCGGTCACCCAGATGCACATCGGCTGGCGGATCAACGATTTTGCCCGCCACGTTGGCGTGCCATTGCACGATGGAAAGCCTTGGGCATTCAGCAGCCACCAGTTCCGCAAGACGTTTGCGCGCTTTATCGCCCGAAAGGACCGGTCGCAGCTTCTTGGCCTTGCTGGCCACTACAAGCACGCATCGGTCGCCATGACCGCGCGCGGCTATGTCGGCAGCGACTTCGATCTCCGGCAGCTCGTCGATCATGAAAACCGCGCCGAAACAGCCACGGCGTTGGAAAGAATGCTGGTCAGCGATCGACTTGCCGGTCGCATGGGCGAGCGCATCGTCGCGGGCAACGCCCGATTCCGGGGGCGCGCGGGCGAGCAGGTGCGTCAGGATTACATCGAGTTTGTCCTCGCCGAAACGGACCTGCGCATCCACGCCTGCGATTACGGCTGGTGTGTGTTCCAGCCGGAGACCAGTCGCTGCGGTGGCGAGGTCGGGCCTAGCGAGGCAGGCCGAAGTCCATCTGTCTGCCTGAGTTGCGCGAATATGGTGATCGAGCCGCAGCATGCGCCTTACTGGCAGGACCGTCGGGTGCGGAACCAGGTCTTGCTCCCTGCGGCCAACGGGATGACGGCCGCGGTTCTCACCGAGGCGATCGAACAGTGCGACAACGTCCTGACCAGGATCGGAGAACATGATGGATGAGCCACGCTCCCCTTCCGCCTTGTCTGCGGCGCGCGCCTATCGTGCGGCGCTGGCCCGACTGGTTCGTGGCGAGGGCCGTCATCCGGATCATCAGCGGCGTATCGTGAGGATCAGCCCCGCTTCGGTCGCGCGTGAGGCAGGGAAAAGCCGAAATCCACTCTATACGACACATCGTGACATCCTCGATGAGATCGAGGCTGCCGTGCAAGCGCCGGGACCATCCAAAGACCTCGCGGCAAAAGTTCAGGAAATGGTGGCCGAGATTACGCTGCTCCGCTCCGAAGTGCGCCGGCACCGTGAGGAAAAGCGAAAGCTGGCGAGCGAGAATCTCGCCCTCCTTCTTCGCGCGAGGACGGCGGAAGACAAACTGGCCTCCTTGCAGCGGCGGGCGCCGTTGGCGCCTGCCGCTGTGTTGCCTGTCAGGCCGCTACCGCGCTGATCTGCTCGCAGGGCTGTTGCGCATGCATCCAGTCCACAGCCGCCTGAGCCTTGCTCGAGGCCGTGAAGATGGCGGAGGTATCGGCGCGAAGAATCTTCAACCAACTGGAGATATAGGCGGCGTGGTCCGGTCTTGGCCGTGCCGATATCGATAGATCGGCGAGAACCATGGCTGCTCCAGCGTCAGCAATTATCTCCTCCATGGCGTAGGCTTCGGAGCCGAACCTTCCGGACAAGTCACGGTCGAGCCTGTGCTTCGCGCCTGAGGCGTGAAGACCTTCATGGAAAAGCACGCTGTAGTGAGATGCGACGTCACGAAATGAGCTGAAAACCGGCATATGCACCCGATCAGCCGAAGGCAAATAGTAGGCTTCATTGCCCCCGTATACGGTGCTGATGCCAAGGTTCGCATAGAAGGCATCGGCGTGCGCGACGCGTTCTTCTTCCGAGCGAGCAACCGCCGGTTCTGGCTCATAACCTTCGACCTGTGCGCAGTTGAACACCGAATAGCCGCGGGCGAATAGACGCCGACGCTCACCATCGCTGGAATCATCGTCGCTATCCTCGTCAGTCTTGCCGCCGATCTGCCCCCAGAAGACGACGGTTGTGGACCTCTCCCCCTTGCGCACCTTGGCGCCGAGAGCCTGCCATTGGCGATACGTTCCCCACAGGCCTGTGGGATATCCAGCGCTATGTGCCGCTGCCCACAAGGCAAGCGTGTTTACGCCACGGTAGGCCTTGCCGGACGCGACGTTGGTCGGCCGCGCAGTCGCCGTTCCATCATGATGCCAGGGCATCACATACTCGCCAGCACCGGCTTCGATGGCGGCGATAATCTCTTCAGTGATGCGGGCATAAACATCTGCTCGGCTCAAAGAAGCCATCGTCATGCCCTCCCTGCTGCAGGTGCTGAAGCAAGAAGGACACTTGCGATGAAACCTAATTCATGGAAGCAGGTGCGGTAATAGTCGATCTGCTGAAAGAATGACGGCTGCGGCGGCACCTGAATGAAGTCGCTGCCCGGCATGTAGAAAGCGCGATCGCCGCCGATGCGGAAATCCGCGCCGCTTCCTCGAATAAGCGCCTCGGCCTGCGGGATGATCTCGCGCTCGGGCAGCGGCTCGGCGGCGGCATGGAGATGGTCGGGCAGCCCGTCGCACTGCGCGACATTGAAGACGGTGAAGCGCTTCAGAAAGGGAACGGCGTGCGGTTCGTCGCCATCGGTCTTGGCGCGCTCCTTCTCGCCCTTCGGGACGAAGCGGTCGGCATGCACGATGGTTGTGCCGTGCTCGCCCTTCCTGACATTGCCGCCAAGCGCAAGCGCCTGCCGGAAGGTCAGCCAGTTCTGGCTGGCATAGCTGCGCTCGAAGACGGCGCCCCACAGGATGAGGATGTTGATGCCGGAATAGCGGCGCCCGGTGGCGGCATTGCTCGGCAGGCCGAGGCCGGCCTTTGCGCTGCCCCATGGCTTGACCCACGGCACGGTGCCGCGCTCCAGTTCGGCGATGATGCGATCGGTGATCTCCTGATAAAGGCTGGCGCCGGGGCGCCTGTCCTTGCCTGCGCCCGCCTGCCGGCAGGCGGAACGCTTGTTGTTTGCACGCATCGTCTGGTCCTCCGCTCTTCAATCGCGCTCCCTCCCCCGGAAAGCGGGGTGGGCGGCGAGAACGACCGGAAAGGTCCGCCGTCGGAGGCAGACCGCATTCGAAGGACCGGAACGAAGAGGAGGACCCTGAGCGGCAGCGAAGGGTTGCGGGATGCCGCGGCGGACCTAGAAGGGAGAGCCGCCCACCGCGCGTCACCGGGGGATGGCCAACAGACAGACCACGCCGGCCAACGGCCGGCGGCCATCAGCAGGCGAAAGGCTGCATGCGCCAGGGGGCGAAGCCGAATGGCCGAGACCGCCTGAGGCTTGCCGAAGAAAAGCGGGCTCGGTTCACGAGCACCCGGCGCGCGCCTTCAGGCGCGCGGGCGCCACTCAGGTCCGCGACGACCGTAGCTTTGATCTCGGGGGGATGCGCGTGCAAATGACGGCACGCGCTTCGGAATGCACCCTCGAAGACATCGTGATAGCTCCTTGGGAGCGACGCGAGCATCGGTGCCCCATCTGTGTCATGGTTTGCTCCGAGGCGGACGCCGAGTCTCTCTCCCGGACCTTCGCCCGCCCACCGAAAGCCCCGCCTGCCCTCTTCCTCTGCTGGCCGCACCGTCGCCTATCGAGGCCCCGGCGACGTGGCAGTGCCCAAACGCACGGCCCAAGGTGAAGACCAAGCCGCACACCGGATGTTCAGTCAAGCGCAGCCCCGTTCCGGTAAGAGAGGCGGGTCAGCATGTCCTGACGAACAAGCCCGTTGCTTCGACGGCAAAACCATGACTCAATGGGCGTGGGGATGCGGCGGCGTCCGGAGCAACGGAGGCAATGCGAGGTTTCAGAGTTGCTGACCAGGTAATCGAGGAGGCGGCGCCTGGTCTACAAGCTGCGCTAGGGGATGATATCGCGGAAAGCTGCGACCGTTTTGCGTGTGCAAAGAGCCGTGCCCGGCGATGTATATTGCGTGATTCGCGAGCAAAATACGGCAGGTGCCCACGATACGTCCTGTTCCTCTTACGACCCGCCCGACGAACTGTCCGGCCTCGGCGTGCTGATGGGCAGCGCAAACCAGGTCGATTCCGAGAGCGGCATGGCCGCGCTGAAGCTGGATTTTCGCCTGTCGAAGGTAGGCGCGCTCGCTGCGTCGGCAGCTGGCATTCCAGATTCGAACAGCGTGGTCGGGGACACCAAGAGACTCTCCCTGCGAGGCCTGCTCCATTATCTCTGGCACGAGGCGGAGCTGACGGTCCGGACGTCGCGATGGGCTGGCAAGAGGCATTGGTGGGACATGCGTTGGCACCTCGTCGAGGCCGCGGGCCAGATGAGGGTCAAGGGCGGAGCGCGACATACTGTTCGTGCCCGAGCCGTTCCGGTCCGCCGACAAGATTGCGATCGAGAAATGGCGCGGGCAGGCGCTTGCACCTGCGCTGTCCCCGAAGAGCGGCCCCAGAAAGCTGATGATCCTGGTCGGCGAGGTGAAGGAGTTGAACCCGGCTCGCAGCGGCCACAAGCTGATCGTCAAGCACATGCCGGGCTTCGTGTTCCTGTTGGACGATCGCCTTCATCGTCGGCTTCAACCCGTTTTGAAACCGAGATGGCACTCTGGGGCGCGGATGAGGCATCGCATTTGATCGCGGTTGCCACCTTCGGGTTGACTTCGGCGGGGCTGGCGGTGATCGAGGAAATGGCCCGTCATGGTGGTGGCGCAGAATTGGGTGCCTTACGAGTCCGCCTATGAAAAGAAGCTGGTCGACGCCCTTGCCAGGACAAGAGAGCGAAGCGTGAAAGGACCGCGCTTCAACCTGCCTATGGACAAGCCAACCGCGACGGCGATATTGCAGATACAGCCGCGGCCGGTTGGCCTGTATGTCGTACCGCCCTCCTCCATGGTGCGTACCAGGAAACGCTGGGCGAACTGATCGCATCGCGACCGGAGTTTGATTCCTGGATCTGGCGGACGGCCGATCGTGAGATGCCGACTTTGCCTGGTCGGCAAGACGTGGGCCTATCATATGAAGCAGGCACCCTTCGCGGACGCTATTGCAGCATGATTCGCAGGCCGGCGAGTATTTTCAGGTGCTCGCTTGAGCGATCTTCCCAGCAAATGATGTGTGCGACCTGGATCACGAAGGGCCTCCCAGTGCAGCACGTGCGAGCGATCCTTGCAGCTCGCAAGTTGGGCGGGTCAAGCCATGTTCACAGCAGCCGCCTCATCGCCTCAGGCGCGCAAGAAAAAGGCCGGGCTTGCAAAAAGCTCGAGACTGTTCGGCTGGCCGTCGATTCCGGCCGACTGCTCGACCGTTAATTTCACATAATTTCACATTCCAAATAAGACACAAAAGTCGGCCCATAGCTTACGGCCGAAACGCGTCTAGGCATTGGGATGCGCCGCAATGCGGGCCAGGCTTCCGGGCCGATTCCAAATCTTCTGGCTCTTCGGCCGTCCGCTCATCCGTCTTGACCAGGACGAACCTACAGCCTATCTCACCGCCACGTTAGCACTCCCAACTGGCGAGTGCTAACCCAGGCTCCGGCAACGAAGAACCGTTCAACCTCTGCACCAGGGATATCCAAAATGGCAAAGTCGAATTTCCGGCCGCTTCATGACCGTGTGGTCGTTCGCCGGGTCGAATCCGAATCCAAGACCGCCGGCGGGATCATCATCCCCGATACGGCAAAGGAAAAGCCGCAGGAAGGCGAGATCATCGCCGTCGGCTCCGGCGCCCGCGACGAAGCTGGCAAGCTCGTGCCCCTGGACGTCAAGGCTGGCGACCGCATCCTGTTCGGCAAGTGGTCGGGCACCGAAGTCAAGCTCAATGGCGAAGACCTTCTGATCATGAAGGAATCCGACATCATGGGCATCATCGGCTGACACGCCGCCGCCTTTCATCCGCACCATCCAATCTGAATTCGGGCGAAATGCCCAGGAGTTAAACATGGCTGCCAAAGACGTAAAATTCTCCCGTGATGCCCGTGAGCGCATGCTTCACGGCATCAACATCCTCGCCGACGCGGTGAAGGTCACGCTGGGCCCCAAGGGCCGCAACGTCGTCATCGACAAGTCGTTCGGCGCCCCGCGCATCACCAAGGACGGCGTCACCGTCGCCAAGGAAATCGAACTTTCCGACAAGTTCGAGAACATGGGCGCGCAAATGATCCGCGAAGTCGCTTCGAAGACCAACGACATCGCCGGCGACGGCACCACGACCGCGACCGTCCTGGCGCAGTCGATCGTCCAGGAAGGCAACAAGGCGGTTGCCGCCGGCATGAACCCGATGGATCTGAAGCGCGGCATCGACCTCGCGGTTAGCGACGTCGTCGCGACGCTGATCAAGAACGCCACGAAGATCAAGACCTCGGAAGAGGTTGCCCAGGTCGGCACAATCGCCGGCAATGGCGACGAGTCGGTCGGCAAGATGATCGCGGAAGCGATGCAGAAGGTCGGCAATGAAGGCGTCATCACGGTTGAGGAAGCCAAGACCGCCGAGACCGAACTCGAAGTCGTCGAAGGCATGCAGTTCGACCGCGGCTATCTCTCGCCCTACTTCGTCACCAACGCCGACAAGATGGTTGCCGAGCTCGAGGACGTCTACATCCTGCTCCACGAGAAGAAGCTCTCCAATCTGCAGGCCATGCTGCCGGTCCTGGAAGCCGTCGTTCAGACCTCGAAGCCGCTGCTGATCATCTCCGAAGACGTCGAAGGCGAGGCGCTCGCCACGCTGGTCGTCAACAAGCTGCGTGGTGGCCTGAAGATCGCCGCCGTCAAGGCGCCGGGCTTCGGTGATCGCCGCAAGGCCATGCTGGAGGACATCGCCATCCTCACCGGTGGCCAGGTCATCTCGGAAGACCTCGGCATCAAGCTCGAGAATGTCGGCCTCAACATGCTCGGCCGCGCCAAGAAGGTGTCGATCTCCAAGGAGAACACCACCATCGTCGACGGCGCCGGCAAGAAGGAAGAGATCCAGGGCCGCGTTGCCCAGATCAAGCAGCAGATCGAGGAAACCACGTCGGACTACGACAAGGAGAAGCTGCAGGAACGTCTGGCAAAGCTCGCGGGCGGCGTTGCGGTGATCCGCGTCGGCGGTGCGACGGAAGTCGAAGTCAAGGAAAAGAAGGACCGCGTTGACGACGCTCTGAACGCGACCCGCGCGGCCGTGGAAGAAGGCATCGTTCCCGGCGGCGGCGTCGCCCTGCTGCGCGCTTCGCTGAACATCAAGGCCACCGGCGCAAACTCCGACCAGGCCGCCGGCATCGCCATCGTTCGTCGTGCGCTGCAGGCTCCGGCCCGCCAGATCGCGGCCAACGCCGGTGCGGAAGCCTCGATCGTTGCCGGCAAGATCCTTGAGAACAAGGGCGCGACCTACGGTTACAACGCCCAGACCGGCGAATATGGCGACATGATCGCCATGGGTATCGTCGATCCGGTCAAGGTCGTTCGCACGGCTCTGCAGGATGCGGCCTCGGTCGCCGGTCTGCTGGTCACCACCGAAGCCATGATCGCCGAGGCTCCGAAGAAGGAGTCGGCCGGCGGCGGCGGCATGCCTGGCGGCATGGGCGGCGGCATGGGTGGGGGCATGGGTGGCATGGGCGGTATGGACTTTTAATCCAGCCGATCTGGCTTCACATACGCGAAAGGGCGGCGATGCCGCCCTTTTCCTTGAAGTCGGATCCGGCCGGAAATGTTCAGGGCGTAGTAGAGATGGTCGTGAAAGAGGACAAGGAGAGCGCGGGCAAGGATGCGGCGGAGAGCCGCTGGCCGTGGCTTCGGAGACACCAACGTCCGGTCTTGGTTCGTCTCGAAGAAGGGATGACTGACCACTCCGTTTTTCGCCAGCACGAATGCGGCAGCTCCTTACAATCGCGGTAATTCGGATCGGCACGGGGCGGCGCTCCGCCCCTCAGGGGCTGTGTCCGTCGGTGCAAGGCCTATCGCTCAGCGGCGCTCAAGCCATCGGCTTTCGAAAAGCGCGGCGACGCTTCGTCTCAACGACTATGCCGGTCGGGCTGTCGGCCGTATTCTTCGCCCTGTACCCGGCGGTTCGCTTCGGTTTTGGTTTGGGTGGCGCTCGAGGCTCTACCCTTGGCTCAGGCGTTTGCTTGGCCTCTTGTTTGTGCTTGCGGGCCCTCAGCAAAGCCTTGGCGGTCGCCGCGTCGGCATCCGAGACCACGCCGGCCGGCTTGCCATCGAGATCGACCCGTGCGGCGCCGGCATCCAGTCTCGCCAAGTATTTGGCCATCCTGGTATACGCCAGCAGGGCTCTCCTTAATTCATCATCAGACAGTTCGCCGTCAAGCACGCGAATGTCATGATGGATGCCGATCTTGAGCGGCCTGGGCGCTTTCGGATTGAACGCCGCGGGCCACTTGGCCGATAGATAGCGGAAAAGCTGTGCAGGCGATTTGCCTCGGCTGGCGCTCAACATGGTAAGCTTCGCCCCGATTGTTTTCGTTTCCGATTCGGACCTTTCCTAGCACTGACATATGCAATGTTTATGGAAAAATGCGTTCGTCCCGCATGGCAAAGCAGTGGGTGCTCACGGTTGGGCAGACGAAGCAGCTGCTGCGCGAGCAGGACCGGCACCAATCACGCGGAGCCGTCCCGGTCGAGTTCATAGCCAAGACAGTAGGTGGAAAGCGCTCTTGCCCCATCTCACCGCCAGACCTTAACCTTGGCAGCGTATCTGAAACGCCAGTAGCGAAAAAGACGCGACGGCCACCGCCGAGCCCGCCGGCGAGTAGGGTGCCGAAAGCGTCGCGGCTCCCCTCACCCGTTCGGCCGTTCCGTTCTACATCTTGGGACCGGAATCATGCGAATGGCCGCCAAAACGGTTCGACCGCAGTCCGGCGTCGGGCGTGCAATTAGGTCGACACCCGTGGCGGAGATTGCCGCGACGTTCACCGGGGTTACTCGCCCAGAGGTCTCGGCAAAATTGTACGTCGCCAACCATCGCCACAGCTTGGACAAGCTCCCTTGATCGACACCGCGTGCTATTACCAGCACCACCGCGATTTCGCGGGAGCTGGTCGCGCTTGCGGCAGGCCGAAGCATTTGTCTCAACTATCTCATGGTCAGCCTTCTCTTTGCATCAAAATCTCGTCGTCCGCAGCGAGTGTTTGACGCCAAAGTTGCTGACCCAGGAGACAATCTTTAGTGCCGAAAACTGGCCGGTCTTTGGTTGGAACGGTGGCCGGCTTCATACCAGACTGATGGCTGGTGTTTTGCGTACCGGCTGCGACGAGGAGCTGGTCGGGGTTCCGCAGCCCGATTGGGGCGGTTCAGGATCCCGATTCCGTCGTCATTGGCGGTCAGCTGCTTGCTGCTTAACCCTTGCCTCCCGATCCCAGCGTGAACGGTTAGGCGCAATCGAGCTTGGGCATAAGCGAGGCTTGTCATGCCAATCCGCAGGGCTGTGGAAATGGCGACGGAGCCCCTTACCGCAAATTTTTACGCCTACCTATTTGTCTAACTCGCCAATGCCATGCGGATATGGTTGCGCGTGGCCTCGTAATCGGGCTCGCCGGCAAAATCGACGGCTTGATTGGCATGCTCCAATGCCAAATCAGGCTGCTTGGCGTTGAACAGCTCAATTGCAAGATTGTTGTGGGCCGGCGCATGACGGGGATCGATATCGAGGGCCTTCTGATAATGGGCGATGCTCTGCTCAGGCTTCTCCAACTCGGAATAGGCAAGACCCAAGTTGCTCTGCAGGTCCGCATGTGAGGGAACGAACTCAGCGGCAGCAAGGTAAGCTTCAATTGCAGCAGAAGGGTTTCCGGCTGAGAGAAGGATATTGCCTTTCTCCAGCAGAGCTCGCCATTCTTCCGGCTTGATCGACAGAGCGCGATCAAGATCGGAAAGCGCGCCTTGTGTATCACCGAGACGTTTACGGAGACCTGCCCGGTTCAAATGCGCCTCGTAGTAAGGCGGGCAGAGCTCGATCGCGCGCGCATATGCATTTGACGCGTGAACTTCACGGCCCGGGACTTTGCCGAGGAGATTGCCAAGATCGTTCTGGTATTCGCCGTAATAAGGATCAACGGCGATGACATCGCCAAGCTTCTTCTCCGCGAGAGAAAGTTCGTTTACAAGCTCGTATACCTGACTGATGTTATACATCAAAATTGACTGATGGAGTTTGAAGCGATTGTCGCCATATATCTCTGACATTGTCGCCTTGCCTTCCGTGCAAAGCTGGAGGGCTTCGTCAAATTGACCCTGCCTTGCCTTGATATAGGCATAGGCGTTTTCCGCGAAAACCTTTATGTAGTGGTATTTCTCGTGATATTTGAAATCCCGCTCAATTGTATCGATATTTCGCAGCGCGTATTGTTCCGCCAATGGAAGGTTCACTGGCTGTTGATATCTGGCATAGGTCATTGATTGGGCGTAAAGCACCGTAGGCGTGTAGCGGCTTGATGGGAATTTCGAGTAGAAAAGATCGAGATAGGGAACCGAGACGCAGCCGCAGCCCAAGCTGTAGAGAACAAACGCTGCATTGATGAAAACCGCGTTGACCGCATCGTTTCCTGTTCCGTAAACGCGCAGCTCGGGATCCGCAAACATTTCGCCGAAATAGCTGAACCAAGTGTCATAAAGCCCAATGCTCTTAAGAATTTCGCTTGGCTCCGCAATAAGCTCGAGCCGCTTGAATTTGTTCCGAACAGACAAGGCGTGGAATGTCACCAAGGGTGACTTTCCGGCAAGATGTTTTTCAATTGCGGCCCGATGCATTTCTGCATGCAGACTGTCAGCATACTCCCGATCAAATGTCTCATAGTTGCGTTGGGCGATTAGATCGGTCGGGTTGCAGTCTGCTTCCACATAGGATCGAAGCATCTCGCTGCGTTCCTCAGGGCTCAGGCTCGCCAGGTGCAAGTCGATAGCAGCATTGGAGGTCAAGTATCCAACAACTGGCATGCCGGCCTGATTGCAGGTGATCAGAGCGCGAAGGAGTAGCGGATTCCCGCGAGCCGCCTCAAAAATCAACCGCCGCTTCTGTGGTGCCATGTCAGGTTTAAAGAGACCGGCGAGTTCATCGATCGAATAACAGCCGAAGTTGACTTCACAGGCCCCTTCAATGAACACGGAATTGGAATGGTCCACGAGAACAAAGCGGAAATGGCGTTCGCTGTCGAGCCGCCGCAACACTTTCACCAGGTTGACGGCCGTAGGTGACATCTCTGAAGCTCGATCGATGACCAGCACACAGCGGAGACCGCTTCGGCTAGCATATTCGAGCAGATATTCGGCGAGCCCCACGAGCAGCTTGTTCTGATATTCGTGATGGTAGAACCGTGTTCGCTCTTCCTTGCTCGATGTGTTGGTGAGGTCTTTTGGAACGGTAAAGGCGGCGCTGGAGAGAAGCGGAAACAGGCGCTTAAGCGATTGCTGGTGCTTCTCGATCAGGTGCGGGCATTCTTTGGTCGTCCATTCCAAAGCCGCATCAACCAGGTTTTGGAATCCCGCGAGATAGCCGCCACGTTGCCAATCACCATCAGCAAACTCGACATTAGATCCACAGTCTGCAAGAGCTGTCGCGACCGTGGCTCGAGGAGCCATGCCTTTGTCAGCCTTGAGCACGGTTATTGTTGAGGCGCCAACCGCCTCCGAAATCAACGCCAAAGCGTGCGACTGTACAAAATCGGCCATATTGCTCGCCTTCTTGGTTGAGGGAGGGTGGCGCATTGCCACCCTCCCAAGTCATCAGACCGTGCCCGTGTACGGCGTGGTCGTACGGATGACCGTGGTGGTTTCTGCGATCTTCTTCTTCATGGTGCATTCCTTTCTCGTGGTTGGCGGATGCTACTCAGTGATGTTGCCGTACGCCGGCTTGCTGCGGTCAGCACCCTGCAAGGATGAACAGCAACTTTCGTGCCGCGCGTGTAGCGTCGTCGAAGAACCTCCGAAATTCCATGAGCGTTCTCAATTGCTTGGATAAAAGGTTTGTCGCGCCGCTCCACCCTCGGGGCGGCAGAATTGTCGTGTGTGGGACAAAAGTTGGCTACTTTCGGCGGTGCAATTCGCTGGGACAAACTGCCCGCCCATACGGCCGCCGGCGTGCGACGCGATTGAGGCCGCAGGCGTGAGCCTGCTCTATAGGCGGTACGCGGCCCGCTGGTTACATCTGCTGAAAACAAGACATACGGCCTGCCTGCCAGCATGAAACGGCATCCATATCAGGACAATCGACCGCCTCGCTAACAAGGATGAAGCCATGCAGCTCCATGATCGCTGAGAGGTCCCGGAGGGGACCGCGCCCAAGCGACCAGGCGGATCGCAGTGCATCTGCCGCCGCTTCAATTTGATCCGTTGATTGAGAAGACGGATCAAAATCAAGGGCTGGGAGATCGAGCGATGGCATATCAATGAAGCGCTCCAAATATGCGACGACATCGCTAGCCCACTCAAGCCGACGAGCGATGCGCTTGCGATGGTACAATTCGACTCGCTTTAAACTGCCAAAACGGCGCGATGCCCGCGCCGGATCGTTGTCTTGGGGTAGTGAAAAACGCCGGCGGCTGCTCAGTCACGGCTATGATGCGGCCGAATGTTTCCCCACTCGGGGCGGAGAGACCGCTTTCTATCCGGGATACAGCCTGCTTTGTCACGTTCAAGAGTTCGGCGAATGGCTCAATCTGTAGCCCGCGAGCTTCCCGCGCCTCGCGGATTCGCTCGGGGATAACCCGAGGCAGATTCCGCCTGTCTGAAGAAAATAGATCATCCATTGCTGCTGCGCTTTATGCGCCTTCCTTCTTGGCGCTCTCTTCGAGCGCTTGGGCAATATGGTCCTTCAGGCGAAGCTTTGCCCCAGCGTCGGGCACCGTCGATCCCACCGGAACCTCTACGCCACGTTTAGCCACTTCCTCAAGAACATGCGGGGCTGGACGCGCTCTTCAAATGGCCGCTCTACCAGGCCGCCACCGTTCTCGAGCAACGTCAGCGCCAGCGCGGCCGCAAGATCTACAGCCTGCACGCGCACGAGGTGGAATGCATCGGCAAGGGCAAGGCGCATGCGTCTTATGAGTTCGGGGTGAAGGTGTCGGTGGCCACCACGCTGAAGCGTTCCAGGGGCGGCCAGTTCGCCCTGCATGCAAAGGCGCTGCCCGGCAATCCCTATGACGGCCACACGCTTGCAAGCGTCATCCCCGACATGGAAAAGACCATCGGCAACGAGATCGGCCGCATCCTCGCCGACGCCGGCTATCGCGGCCACAACGCACCGCAGAGCCACAAGCTCAGGTTCTTCACCAGCGGCCAGAAACGCCGCGTCACCCCAGCCATCAAGCGCCAAATGCGGCGGCGCTCGGCGGTCGAGCCCGTCATCGGCCACATCAAGAACGAACACCGCATGGACCGCAACTACCTCGCCGGCCAGCAGGGCGACGCCCTCAACGCCATCCTGGCCGCCGCCGGCTACAACTTCTCCCTCCTGCTCAACTGGTTCAGGCTGCTTTTGTGGCTTCTCATCGCAGCCCGCCAAAGTCAGCCAAACGAGATCGAAGCCTGACCAATCTCATTGTTCACGGTCGACGATCTCAGGTCAACTGAATTACAGCTTACCCCACCGCTTTTCAGCAGCTTTCTTCGCAATCTCTGCCCGGCGCTCTGGCGTCATGTTCTCGGCGCGCTTCTTGCCGCCCTTTGAGCCAAGCGCCTTGGCGGCAGGGTCTTTGCCGTCGTCAACGTCCTCGGCTTCATCGCCAGTGGCAATGCGCATGACGCGGACGGCGTTGCCGATCACGTCGGTGGGGCGCTTCTGTCCTTTAGGTCCCGTGGGCATTAGCTGGCCTGCACCAAAGAGTTTTCCTTCAAAGCATCCAGGGCTATCTTGATGATGCGATCATCAAACAGCCGCAACTTCCGCTCAGCCGCATCCTCGCCACCGGGCCATTTGGGCAGGGCAGCCCTGATCTCATTCACTTGGGGGGCAACCTTTTCGTGGCGCATCAACCAATCGACGGTCGCAAGCAACTCCATCCCCAGGGGAGACTCGAAGCCGTCGATAAGCTTGCTGGTGGCCTCCAAAGCTGATCGATATGGCTTTGCTTCAGCGGTAGAAAAG
Source organism: Mesorhizobium loti (assembly GCF_013170705.1). Taxonomy (NCBI): domain Bacteria; kingdom Pseudomonadati; phylum Pseudomonadota; class Alphaproteobacteria; order Hyphomicrobiales; family Phyllobacteriaceae; genus Mesorhizobium; species Mesorhizobium loti. Next base: position 6,428,573 of record NZ_CP033334.1, read on the forward strand.
TAGGCAGAGACGCGTTCCTTTCGCTCATCATCAAAATGAATTGGCTCAAAGGGGCCGGCATCACCAAGTCGCTTATCGCAATGTAAATAGCTTCCATCCAGAGCATTCAGCATATGCTTCATCTTGTCCGAATACGGTCCATATTTATTGGCTCCGAATTCGAATTTCATCTCATCCAAGCCCTCTCGGTTCGCGAATCTCTCCACGAAATAGCCAAGTTTCTGAACTTCCAGCAACGAGCACTGGATTCCAAGAATACAATATCTCCTAACAAGTTCAGCTATCAGCGCTCGCGCTGGAGTCAACTTATCTACGCCGGCACGCTTGGCCACGTTCTGGTATTGTCGGGTCGGCTCGTAAACAAGAACTTCGACATCATTTAGCGAATCAAGCTTAGACAGGATTATCTCGCGAACTTCAGGCCAATCTAAGCCGCCGTTGCCAGCACCCAAAGGTGGAATAGCTATGGATTTGATGTTGTTATGTTCCACGACAGCTTTAAGATCGTCCAAGCCCTTTGCTATCCATTCGATCTTAGATGGATATCGCCAGTGCGCCTTAGTGGGAAAGTTGATTATCCATTTCGGGCCATAGAGGTCGTTCCGCTCCGTAACGAACATCTCGCCAAGCCGCACGCGCTTATCCTCACAAGCGGCTTCGTAAAGCTTGAAGTTTTCGGGGAATGCCTCTTTGAACATCAAGGCGACGCCCTTCCCCATCACGCCGACGGTGTTGACGGTGTTCACCAGAGCTTCAGTGTCAGCTTCAAGTAGGTTGCCACGGACAAACTTGACCATCAGAGGAACCATCTCCTTTCTGCCAGGACCTTCACCTTAGCGCCTGCTTTCGCGGCGGCAGCCTCGATCTCGGCTTTTGCGTTTTCGTCATAGCAAACGATGCCAAGCAGGGCAGTGAGCGGAACGTGCTTATATACAAGCGCTTCAGCCTGATATTTCTCGAACTTGTCGATGTCATCTTTCTTGAAATCGCGCGCTTGCAGGGTCAGCCAGATAATCCAGTTCAGATCGGCCAAATCGTCCGAGAACTGCGCCAACTTCAGATAGGCGTGCCGGTCGGTAAACACAAACGGAACCTCTAACTTGGCCAGGTGATGCAGCGAAGATACGAGGATCACGATGTCTCGCATCGAGCGCTGCTTGATGCCGTTGTAACCCGTCTTGATGTTGTAGAGCATCGGGCTATAGGGTGTGAAATAGAACGGAACGTAGTCGCTCAAAGTGCCGCCCGGATCGATCGGAACCGCCTTGTCAGCGCGCTTCTGGATCAGCTCCGGATTCCCGATCTCGATATATTTCTTGCCTTCCATGGTTGCGCGGCAGTGGCAACCATCAGCCAGCACTGGTCCGATATTGTCCCTGTGGACAATCCGAAAAATGAGCGCTTTCTCTGGGTTGAGGTCTTTGGACATGATTCGCGCGTATGCTGCCACATGCTTAGCGGCAAGCACAGCCCGGAATGGTCGCCGTGGCTACACTGCTGACAAGATTTCAAACTGAGACACTTCTCTATTCGGCGTGTTGAGGTCAAGCGCTATCGGGCTTTTCAGTCTCCGGCATTTTGACGTCTTTCGCAGGGCCTTGCTTCTCTGCGGGATCGGCGTTTCGCCCTCCCAGTATGGGGTCAGAAGAACGAGGCGGCCCAATCTGCCAAGCGTCCTGATCGCACTGTCTCTCTCCTTCCCGGCCTCCTGGATCAGATGGCTGACGCCATGGTTTCCCGCGTCCAGCGGAACTCGGCGCCGTCCAGCCACATGCGATGCATGATGACCGCCAGGCGACGTGCCAGCGCGACAATTGCTTTGCGCATCCCGCGCCGCTTGGCGACGTTCATCGCCCAGGTCTTGAGCCACGACCATTTCGTCACGCGAGTCATCAGCGTTTGGGCAGCCTCATAGAGCAACGTCCGCATCATGCCGTCCCCGCACAGGGATATGCATCCAACGCGCTTGCTTTCCCCGGACTCGTTGAGCTTCGGCGTCAGTCCCAGGATGGGCCCCACCGCCTTGGAGTTGCTGAACCGCTGCGGAATGTCGATTGTCGCGGCATAGGCGAGCGCCACAACAGGGCCGACACCGGGAACCGTAATCAAGCGCTGGCAGGTCGCATCATTCCTGGCGATCATGAGCACTTTTTTGTGCAGGCGAGCAAATTCGGCACGCAGCTTCCGCCTGGCGGCCAGCAGCGGTTCCATGATTTCTTCGAGATCGGGCATGCCTTCGACGAGCTCGCGAGTGCGCTCCTCGAACTTCACCGTTCCCACAACACCGACCTTGAGGCCAAAGTCGCGCAGAAGGCCGCGGATGTCATTCTCGATGGCGATTGCCTTGCCTTGCAGTAGCTTGCGGGCTGTTAGGAGTGCCCGCCGCATCTGGCTCGTGAGCGTTTTCACATGCACCGGGCGGTACAGGTTGACCCGCATCATCTGCGCGATGCCGCGCGCATCATTGCGATCCGTCTTGTTCGGCTGCGCCTTCAAGAACGCTTTCACATGGCGCGTCTCGATGCAGATGACCGGCAACCCGGCCCTGGCCAGCCCCTCGAAAAGCCATTGCGACAACGGCCCAGCCTCGAGGCCGACCCGTTCAATATTCAAGGCAGCATGCTTCAGCACGGCGAGGAGATCGTCGGGATGGCTGACCACCTTCACCTCACGCCAGATCCTGCCGGTTTCATCAACGATGCAAACGGCAGTCTCACCGCGACATCGAGACCGATAAAGTACTTCATGCTGCGCTTCCTTCCTGATGCTTGTGGCTGTTTGGACAGACCACGTTCTATCATCAGCTCGAAGCGCAGCACCTTCCTGCTTCACCATTGAAGAAGGGGCGCAAGCCGAATACCCCATCTACCCCTAATGCGCTGCACTGGCCTGACGCACTACCTGCCGCTGTATTTTCCCGAGATCGACCGCCTCCGGGGGAACAGCCGCAGCGACTGGTTCTTCGCTTTCCTCCATGCCTTTCCTACCCCGGCAAGCATCACGGCACTGACGAAGGAGGAGTTTGTGACAGGAGCGTGGGATGTCGTCGGTCGCAAGGTCAGCAAGACACAGATTCTGACGGATATTGAGACGGCGCGCTCATCGATCGGACTGCCGCTGCCACTTGAAGGAGCGGATCAACCAGACGCCGCATCTGTCGCTACACGGCCTGAAGGACGAACTTGCCGCACGCGGTGTGAAGGTCTCGCACGACACGGTATGGCACTTCCTGCGGCGCGAGGGTTTGCGGTTCAAAAAAAACGCTGTTCGCCGTTGAACAGGTTCGCGCCGACATCGCGCGGCGACGGCAACGCTGGCGCTCCTGGCAGGCGGGTCTCGATCCGGAACGGTTGGTGTTTATCGGCGAAACCTGGATCAAGACCAACATGGCTCCGCTGCGGGGCTGGGGACCGTGCGGCAAACCCCTGCGCGGCTTTGCCTCACACGGCCACTGGCGCACGCTGACCTTCCTCGGCCCTGCGGCTTGTCCCTTTGTCCGGTCGGGTCAAGCGGCTGCCAGAAGTCGGGGATAGGCAGCGCGCCCGTACATCTGGCGCTTGATCGTGAGGCGGTTGATCTGGCCTTCGACCGGGCTCGCACTCCAGGGCTTGGTGATTGCCGCCCGGACAGCCTCAATGTCACGGCTGGAGGCTGCTGCAAGGGAAGCCCCATTGACCGAGGCCTGCATCGTCGTCGCCATGTATGGCCGCGGCAAAGCGGCGGGCCAGGTCAGCCGCGATTGAAAGTTCCGGAGCATGTTCATGCCGATGGTGGGGAACCGCTGGGTCTGCTCACCCGACGTCGCGTGCTTCACGTTCGATAACATCGAAAGAATCGGGCCATTTGCTCGCTGCCGTGAATGTTCGGTGCGACGCGCTCTCAGTCGGTTGAACGCGGGTTCTGAGTGCGGCTCGACGTTGTTCTGGAAGCCTACGATTGAAGGCGATCAGCTCACAGCTATCGCGATGGGCCTATTCGATGGCCCAACCGGCTTGCATCTCTCCAAACGCCATTTGTCGGGGACAAGGACGATGCTGCGAGATCAGAGACGGTCTACCGCGGAACGACAGCTCGGCGAAAGAACGTCGTTCCTATCGCGCCCAGCAATTTCTGCACCGTTGCGGACATCGGTTTGGCGTTCCGGTCAGAACGAGGTCCTGATGCCGACCATCACCGTCGCCGCGGCAAAATCGCCGCCGCTCCGATCGTCGTAGCCGCGAGTCTCTGCGCCGGTCGGAATGTCATAGGTGTTGTAGTCGGCGCGAGCGGTGAACATCTTTTCGTAGGAACCGGAGACGAAGAAGCTGGTCCGCTCGTTGTACTGGTAGCCGACGCTGCCGCCGACCATCAGAACCGGCGCCGATTCGAAATGATCTTCGAAGCGCAGGTCACGCAGCCAGTGATGATCGGTATCACCGGCCGAGAAGGTCATGCCGCCCTTCAGCGCAAAGCCGAAGTTCCAGCGATCCTTGACATAGGTCGCATCGATGCCGGCGAAGGCGACCGGCAAGTTCTGCTGGTAGCTGTTGGACTTTTCGCCTCCTCGGTAGTCGCCAACCGAATCCCGGAAGCCGCCAACGCTCTCGACATAGGAGCCGCCATAGGCAGTCCACTTGACCGAGGTGTACTTGAAGCCACCGTTGACGTTGATCAGCAGCTGATCGCTGAGCTGGAAGTCGTGGCCGAGCGCGACGGTTGCCGAATAGAAGTGATCCAGATCGGTCTCGGAAAAGCGCGAACGGTCGCTCCAGTCGTTCCAGCCATCATTGGTCGAGAAGGCCGGGCTCCAGTCATAGTTTTCCATGTAGCTGTCGCCGCTGAAGGCGAACTGGCCGGAAAGCTTGGCGGTCCAGCCGGCCTCGCTGCGCGCCGTCATCTCGGCTGAGATGACCGGAGAGGTGCTTTCCCAGATCAGTTGGCTCAGCTTCGAGCCGCTGCCGGAAGCCTGATAGACGAGCTCGTTGGCCTCGATGTCGATGACGCCGACGCCGCCGACGAAAGAGAAATTGGGATTGTAGGGCGCCGGTTCGCTCACCACCGGCTCGCTGGCCATCGCCGGCCAGGCAGCGAACAATGCTGCCGCTCCACCAAAGACTTTCACATACAATTTCATAAAACTACCCTCACAGGAATCATCCGCCATTCGGCCATACGCGGCGTACCGGGTGCACGTCACGTGCGGTCGTCTATGCAGCGCCCTGGACGTTTGGCAAAATTGATTGTTTAGATCGGAGCATCCACGCTATGGATAGCTAAAACCGTGCATTTCCAATGGCTTGATCTGAACCTGCTCGTCGTGCTCGATGCACTGCTGAGCGAGCGCAACCTGACGGCGGCGGCAGCAGCATCAACCTAAGTCAGCCGGCCATGAGCGCGGCCGTCGCCCGGCTGCGCGATTATTTCAACGATGAACTGGTCGTCCGTGAACAATGAAAGCGGATCAGGCGGCGACAGGTTTTGTCAGGCACTTGGCCGCCGGTGCTCGGGCTCACCGCCCGCAAGCCAGCGTTCGACAGTTCTCAACGTGCCAATCTGGGGCGCGATCTGTCGCGGTGATAGACCGGCTCCCAACTGAAGCATTTCAGCATGGAACTCGCTGCGCTGGTTGCGCCTCGACGAAGGACGACTGCTGCGAGATCAGAGACGGTCTACCGCGGAACGATAGCTCGGCGAAAGAACGTCGTCCCTATCGCGCCCACCGATTTCTGCGCCGTGCGGACATCGGTTTGGCGTTCCGGTCCGGTTCGTTCAATCAGAACGCGGTCTTGATGCCGACCATCACCGTCGCCGCGGCAAAATCGCCGCTCATCGAGTCGTTGCCGCCAATCTCTGCGCCGGTCGGCATGTCATAGAGTTTGGAGTCGGCGCGAGCGGTGAACATCTTTTCGTAGGAACCGGAGACGAAGAAGCTGGTCCGCTCGTTGTACTGGTAGCCGACGCTGCCGCCGATCATCAGAACCGGCGCCGATTCGAAATCTTCCTCGTAGCGCTGGTCAGGGATCCAGTGATGATCGGTACCGCCGGCCGAGAAGGTCATGCCGCCCTTCAGCGCAAAGCCGAAGTTCCAGCGATCCTTGACATAGGTCGCATCGATGCCGGCAAAGGCGACCGGCAAGTTCTGCTGGTAGCTGGCGACCTTTGTGTCTCCTGGGTAGTCGCCCACCGAATCCCGGAAGCCGGCACCGCTGATGACGTAGGAGCCGCCATAGGCAGTCCACTTGACCGAGGTGTACTTGAAGCCACCGTTGACGTTGATCAGCAGCTGATCGCTGACCTGGAAGTCGTGGCCGAGCGCGACGGTTGCCGAATAGAAGTGATCCAGACCGGTGTCGGAATGACGCGAACGGCTGCTCCAGTCATTCCAGCCATCATTGGTCGAGAATGGCGGGAACCAGGCATAGTATTCCATGTAGCTGTCGCCGCTGAAGGCGAACTGGCCGGAAAGCTTGGCGGTCCAGCCGGCCTCGCTGCGCGCCGTCATCTCGGCTGAAATGACCGGAGAGGTGCTTTCCCAGATAAATTGGCTTAGCTTCGAGCCGCTGTAGCGACTCTGATTGACTAGCTCGTTGGCCTCGATGTCGATGACGCCGACGCCGCCGACGAAAGAGAAATTGGGATTGTAGGGCGCCGGTTCGCTCACCACCGGCTCGCTGGCCATCGCCGGCCAGGCAGCGAACAATGCTGCCGCTCCACCAAAGACTTTCACATACAATTTCATAAAACTACCCTCACAGGAATCATCCGCCATTCGGCCATACGCGGCGTACCGGGTGCACGTCACGTGCGGTCGTCTATGCAGCGCCATGGACGTTTGGCAAAATTGATTGTTTAGATCGGAGCATCCACGCTATGGATAAGCTAAAACCGTGCGTTTCCAATGGCTTGATCTGAACCTCCTCGTCGTGCTCGACGCACTGCTGAGCGAGCGCAACCTGACGGCGGCGGCAGCAGCATCAACCTAAGTCAGCCGGCCATGAGCGCGGCCGTCGCCCGGCTGCGCGATCATTTCAACGATGAACTGGTCGTCCGTGAACAATGAAAGCGGGTCAGGCCGCGACGGGTTTTGTCAGCCGCTTGAGCGCTGCGATGAGCAGCCAGAAGCTGCCTGAACCAGTTAAGCAGCAGCGAGACGTCGTAACCGGCGGCCGCCAGGATGGCGGTGCGCCTTTTAAATCGGACGCTTCTTGGATATTCCACACTTGGGTGTGAACCGGTTGCCCGGCGAGCTGTCGCTAGAAGTCCGTCTTTGCGACAATCACAATATGGCCTTTCAGGTCAAAATGTCGAGGAAAACCCGGATTTCGCAGATGGAAGGTATGGGCACCCCTGCATCGGTTGCCCCAAAATGGGGCCACGACCCCACGATTCCAAGAGGTAAGCCTGTCTATCTCTCTCTCCCCACAAGCGAAACTCCGCGGTTGGCGCCGCCGACACGGCAGAGAAGCAGCCGATCGGCTTTATTGGCACGATCACGCTGCAGAATTTTCCCGGCTTCAATGGTCGCGCGCAAGATCTCGCCGGCACTGGCGGCGGGCTGCACCGAGATATTGAAACCCGCCGAACAGACGCCGCTTTTTGCAGGCGCAATGGTTGCGCTCGCGGGAGAGGCAGGCTTTCCCGAAGGCGTCGTCACCTGATCTGTGCCTGCAAACGCGATGCCGCCGGCTGCACACTGATTAGCTGATGAACTTGATCCACAGGCGCTTGAACCATGCGAGGATGGCCCCGAGCCCCTTCGGCTGGGCACCGCGCTTGAGAAGGCGGTCATAGGCGCGGCCGGCTTCGATCTGCTCGCGAGACATCTTGCCCGCCCAATGGATTCGGCCACGTTTGATGATGTAGTGTGAGCCACAAGGGAAGTCGTGGTTGCCGATCGACGGCCAGATCGAGGCGCCCTCGTCCTCCATGACAAAGTCATATTCGGTTGCAACGAGCGGTGTTGAAACCTCCTCGCCACACCCACAGGCGCAATTATGGAGGGCAACGTGGCATTGGCGCGACACGTAAAGGACCCCGTCTTCCAGCTGTTCGGGAATGTCTTCGACAAAGACCGTTGCAAGACAATCCACCCGAGCCATCATGCCCCCCGGTTCGTGATATTGTTGCCCTCGATCATGTACGTCGCGTTCTTTTCGTTGCGTTCATCACGATAGAAGGTCAGCCAGCGCTTCCAGCGCATAATCGCCATGATCGCGTTCAACGAATTGAGCTCGGCGATCTGGATTTCGGTGCCGTACACATCGGCCTCTTCATCGTCGTCACCGAACGACAGATGGGTCGCCACTTCCGCCCAGGGCGTGCCGGGGGCAATGAAAGTCGCCCGTGCGCAGCCGTCGAGCGTGTTGTCGTCGAGCCCAAGACCAATGCCAGTGTCGACGAACGGAATGCCCAGGCGAACCAACCCTTCGGCAATGACGCGCCGCGACGATCCCTTGTCAACACAGACAAAGACGAAGTCATAACCTGCAAATTCATCAATGTTGTCAGCCTTGACCCTGGTGGCGTGCGGCTTCACGCCCTTGTGCATACGCGCGTAAAGCGCTGCGTAATAATCTACCTTGCGGGGAAAATTCTTCGCCAGCGCCAGTTCGGGAGCACCGGGCGAACGGAAAAGATTGTGGTTGAGAAGTTGATCGTCGTCGTAGATGTGGATCTCGGCAACGCGGGTCTTGGCGGCGAGATCGAGCAGATAGGCACCTGTGCCGCCAAGGCCGATGATAGCAATGCGGCCCTTGAGCTTGCGGTTGGCGATGACGATTCCATAGCGGGCTGACGCAGAATCGGGGATCGCGAAGGGGCTATCGTCCTCCGCGCTGGCTAACGTGACGCCTGTGCGCGCGTTCGCGGTCTTGTCGTGCGACCGCGCAGCGGCGCCGAGGTGAGATTCGTAGGTGACGACCTTGTCGTAAATGTTGGCATACCGGCCAGTCCCTTCTGGCTTCGACGAGAAGTAATGGTGGACCTTGATGTCGGATCCGACGGTCGCCTCGTTGCTGTTGTGGATGATATTGGTCATCGGCGTACCATCGCGATGGCAAGGCGTCTCTCCGGTGAACCACATGGTGTGGCCGGTTTGTGGAGTCGAGGTCAGGCCTTCGCTATCCAGCGACAGAATGCAGACAAGCGTGCCGCGGCCAAGCGACATGTCGCGCTTCACGTAGGGCACGCTGTGAACGAGAAGGACGAGCTCGCGCATCTCGAGCTCAAACCCCTCGTCCAGCAGCCGCTTCAGATGCGGATCACGACTTATCAGATCGGCGGACATTGAAGACCATCCCGTTCTTGACTTCGATCTTCTCGCCCTCGACCAGATCACCTTCCGCGCCGTGGACACCTTTCAGGTAGGTGATCGTGTACTTGAACTTCTCAAAATCGGCGTCGGGGTATGCGAGCAGTGCAATCTCGCGATAGCTGTGCTTTCTCCGGGGTATCGTGCGCGATCGACCGTTGATCTTGATGACCACCGTTTTCGCCTCGCGGCTGCGGATGCGCTCGACGCCATGTCCGCCAAGAACCACCGCGCCATCGGCGGGAATGACCGTATCGCCGGCGCTGTCCAGGATCAGCTCGAGTTCCTCGGCGATGCTGGCGTAGCGGTAGATGTCGGACGCGGAGATTGTCGCCGCCCCCCACTCCCAGCCACGCTCGTTGACGGTGAAAGAGAAGGTGCTGTCGCCTTTGAATGAAAGGAACTCAGGCTGGGGCATCTGTCGCAGGTCGATCGCTTCCTCAAGGCCGATCGAACGCGATGTCCTGTCGGCTATCTGGATGAGAATATAGTCGCTGGCTGGATCAAGCCCACCGCTGTTGCGGACCGCGCGACCTGAAACGATGGCGTCATCGGTAGCCACCACGCGGCCGTTCAGCTTATATGTAAAGTTCGCTGCGTCAGGCATCGAAGCCTCCTTGTTTCTCATTCTGCCCAAAACATATATGCAATTTTTAGCCAATGTCTAGCTAATTAATGGCTATTTTGTAATTATTTTTTGATTGACAATTATGGAGTTTATAGCTACGTAAACGATGCCGGTTAGGGAGGCGCCTATGAAGCGTACAATGACGCTTAACCTGTCGGACGCGGAAATGAGCGTCCTTGAAGCCATGTGTGAAGAAAAAGGGTTGTCCAAAACCGCGCTCGTTCGCCAGGCGCTGCGGCTCTACAAATCAGTCGACGATCGACTGGCGCGTGGCGAAAAGGTGTTTGTCGAAAGCGCCGATAAATCAGAAAAAGTAGAGCTGATGGTTCTATGAAAGAGCTGATCGATCGCGTCTTTCTCTTAAATCGCGCAACAGGCCGGTTCGAAGATGCAGATCTGTATCACGGCCTGGACAGCACCAATCTCGCGCATATCGAAGGACGCTGGCGACCGCTTTTTGAGTTGCGTCGCAGGGAAGCCAAGGCCTCTCTTCAGACTTTAGCGGAGGTCAATGGCGAAGACGCCCATTGGGAATGGGGCAAGAAGGCGCTGGCTGCGCTGAACGACCCGTTCCTGTTCGATTTCTTCGTGCTCGAATGTGGTGGCAGCACACAGGCCATCATGATGACGCGCAAAGGTGGCCAAGACTGCTTCAGTCGCCATCCCGAGCATCAGCGAGTGCCGCTGATCTACGTGGAGTTTCTGGCGACGGCGCCATGGAATCGACCAAAGCTGGTTGCTGAGCCGACTTACAAGGGTGCGGGGCGTGCGCTCGTTGGCACAGCCGTCAGCTTGAGCCTGGAAGAAGAGTTTGGTGGCCGGATCGGTCTGCATTCCCTTCCTGGCGCAGAAGTTTTCTACCGGGATGCGATCGGAATGACGGATCTTGGAGCGGATAGCGAAGGGGTGCATAAAGGGCTGAGATACTTCGAGCTTTCCAGCAGGGATGCTGCGACTTTCCTTTCCGTGCAACACTAACAAGAGGAGTCGACCATGAAATTACATTTCACTGCCGATTGGCTACGCAGCCATATCGAACATGATCCAGATGTCGATTGCGACGCGGGACTCCCGCTGCGCGATGCAGCTCCGCTTGAGCGTCTTATGCAGGAGAAGTCTCGTCATCAAGCAACCGCGGGGCAGCCTTCGGCTGCCCCCGAACAGAAATCTGTTGTGCTGTTTAAATTGGTGCATCAGCTTCGACGCAAGGACGGATTGAGCATTGCGCAGTTGGCTGCCAAAATTCGTGTTGATGCGGCGGAATTGGAGAAGGTGGAAAAGGATCCCTGCTATGTTCCAGGCCCGCGTACCGTTCATCAGCTGGCCGAGTTCATTGGGGTTTCAGCACGTGCTGTAGAACAGCTGACCGCGGCGTCGTCTGCGCAGAACGACAATCTCACCGAAGCGGCGCATCGTTTTGCCGCGAGTTCGGACGACCTATCGAAGCTAAGCCAGGCTGAAAGGCGCGACCTCAACGATTTCGTCAAGGTACTGGCGTCAATCGATAAGAAGAATGGATGACCATGTCCGCGATTGAGCCGATAATTGGGGACTTTGAGCGCCAAGATATCCATGAGCACATATCACGTTTGCTCCGTGATCTCGGCAATCCAGAGCCCCCGTTACGGCTCGAGCAGGTACGCGCGCTGCAAAAGCTTGACCTTACCTATTACAGCAAAGCGAACCTGAGCCTACTGGATGAGATCGCCCACCGGGCGCGAATCGCTGGCAACGAGATCACCAGTACGGCCAAGCGCATGGTCGATGTCGTCCAGCAATATGGCCTTCGTGGTATCCTTATGCTGAAGGAAGGCGACAAGCGGATCTTCATCGATGATGATGTGGCCGAGCTGAAGCGACGCTTCCTCATCGCACATGAGATTACGCATGACCTTCTGCCTTGGCATCGCTCCCTGCTTCTGGGCGACAATGAGTCGACGCTGAATCCGACATTCCATCAGGCAATGGAGGCGGAAGCCAATTATGGCGGGCGCCGTCTGTTGTTTCTCGGGGGAAGATTTCGTCCCGAAGCGCTCGACTGCTCATTTGAATGGAAGAGCATCGAGCAGCTTCGCAAGCGCTACGGGAACACCCTTACGACAACGCTTTGGCAAATGGTTTGCGAACGCGATCCGGAATTTCCTGCCTTCGGCGTTGTCAGCCGGCATCCCTATCACAGGGATATCTGCGAGAAGGCGGGCAATGACAATGTGGCCTATTTCCCGAGATCGAAAGCGCTTGCTGAGCACTTTCCCGGCATCACCACCGAAGTTGCCTATTCCGCCATCTGCGATCACGCAACGAACCGCAAGCGGGGTCCGGTGGGCGAAGGCGAAAGCATCTTTTATGACGCGAACGGCGAACCGCATATATTCTGGTTGCACAGCTTCTCAAATACTTATGATTTGCTCACTTACTGCATCTATAAGAAGAAACACCAACGCATTTCTCCCGTCGGCTTCAGGGCAGCCTGATTACCAACAGACGGGTATTTCAAGTGCCCGATGACAGCACAAAGGCGGCCGCTTGCGGCCCGAGGCTGCCGGAAAGCAATGCCCCGCATTCCAGCCGCTCAGTCGATCGTTGCGCTCTTTGAAGCGGACGAACTGTCGAGAGCTGTGGGATGCGGTAGCGGTATTTTGCCTTGTCGGGAGGCCTGAACGCGCTGCAGATAGCGGCCCATCAGCGGCCAAACGGTCGAGTCGATCAGCGAGCCCTCGAGGACGTACCTGCCGTGCCTTTGAAAACGGCGGATCCGACAGATGCCCGTAAGGATCGCTGCCTTCGTTGGAAACCTGGTTTTCCCCGCTTCGCCTCGCAGCCATGCGGTCCGACGAAAAAACTGCTGTCAGGGCGGCCACACAAATCCGATGGCAGAGGAACAATCCGGCATTACGAAACGAGCGCGGCCGATGCGAAATATGTGGGTCTGTCTTTCCTCTCAGGGAGTCTTTCGACTCCGGACATGGGTACTGCCAGCTCTCGTCGGCAATCGTGCCTTCCCTGGGCTCGGCGGTCTCACGCAGAGCGAAGCGAGCGGGGTAAATACCGTGATGCCGGCGGACCGTGACGACTGGCCCCACTTTACCCTTTGAGCCCGGCGACCTCGATCTGATCCGGCGTGGCCGATGGGGACAAGGACTTCTCCGAGCCTGCACTGATGCGAGGGACCGCTCCGTAAGCGGGTTTGGTCGAAAGAGACTGATCAGCGCAAGGGCATTATTCGCATCACCACATAAACATCTCGTTATATGGCAATTAACAAGAAGCGAAGTGCCGGTGATTGTGCGCATGTCATCCGACCGAGCGAACTTAGTTCGGCAGGTTCAAGACTCTGCTGGCGATGACGGCTCCGCTGGTCTCTCGTTCCACCGAGCAGGGCTGCAACCGTCTGTACATGGTGAAGAGCGAGACCAAGGACGCGGTGGCGCTTATTGCCGAGACCCTTATGGCACGCCCTGAAGCCGTTCAGCAAACGCTCGAATCGCCGGATCGCTGTCTGGGACAGGCCGCAGCCGAACGGGCCCGGCAGCTCGCCCAGCTGGATGATTGATCCAGGTTCTGCAGATCGAAGAGCGGCGCTTGGTCACCGAGAGCGCCGCTGTGCTAAAGCGTAGGCTCGAAGCCGAAACGGAGGTCGATCGCCAGGAGGCGTCACAAGGCCGCTTCGTCGCAGAACGTGAGGAAGTCCAAGCCAAAACGCTGATGCCAAAGGCACGGAGGTGCCCTGACCTGCGAAAATAATCAACTATCGACCATTCGGCTGTAGCATTAGGATGGTCCGCTCGCATTCCCTCACATTGTGCGACAGGTTGCTGTGAGCAGCCCATAGCAAACTCTGAGTCTAGATCATCCGACAGAGCCGAGGGCCGAGCTCCTCAAACCCGTTCCGCAGATAGAAATCGAGCGTGCGCTTCCATTTTGGCTGCCTGGGCGCTGCAAGCTCAAGTCGCTTCCAACCACGCGCATGGCTTTCCTGCGAGGCGACCTCTAGCAGATGAGGGGCGATACCTTTGGAGCGCTTTTCGGGTCGAACATACAGCTCCGAAATATAGCCGAACTTACCTCCTGCATAGATCGCCGTGCATTCATTCAGCACCATGATGCCGACCGGCTCGCCATCTGCAGTTGCGATCACAACGAGCACGCCAGCGTCGGCAAGCATTATCTCCGCGCTTTGTCTCACGTCGTCGGGCGCGGGAGCTTTCCCGCCAGTGAGTTCATCGAGTAGCGCGTGAATAAAACGGACGACCGTCCCTGCGTCCGTTGCGTTGGCGCGGCGAGTAGATATGGAAGGCATATTTTCTCCTGCTAGTGGTCAAAATTCCGATTGATGCTGCCACCCGCGCAGGTCCGACTCACTCTCTTAAGTAATGTCTGACTAAATGGACAGCATTTTTCGTAAAAAATATGATAAAAGAATGCAAAATAAATATCACAAGTATTGAGGATCACGGATGAATTTAGGTGAATTGCGCCTAGGGGAGACCTTCTTACAGAAAATCAACCTGGTCACATTGTTACCGCACGGTGAAGCCCCCTGCCGAGGTAAGATGAATTTGTAGGTCTGAGCTGGGACAAAAGATACCGCCTGAGATGCTCGTGCGCTCGTGCGGCCAGAACGCTCGGATCATCAATGCAGTCGAGCAAAGAGGACATAGCTTAGAGGCCTTTGACAATGCCTTGAACGGTCCGTGACGGGCGGCGAGAGCGCTCGACGGCGCCACACTCATTTGGCGCCAGCCGGAACACGAGCCGAGCCGACCGGTGCGCAGAGGCTGGTCGCCGCGCCGATCAAGTCGGACACGTCGGCCCCGGTCGTCGCGAAAGAGGTGACGAACCTCACGATCCCGGGCTCCCAGCGGTCATGGTAGAAGCGGAATCCCATGTCGAGCAGCCCCCGGATTAGCGACGTGGGAAGTCGGCAGAATAGGATGTTGGCCTCGGGACGCTGCTGGATTTTCACGCCCGGCACGACGGCCAACCCTTGCGCAAGCGCCGACGCCATCGCATTGGCATGGACCGCGTTACGCAGCCAGACACCGTCGCTCAGATAACCGTCCATTTGCGCCGCCATGAAGCGCATCTTGGAACTCAACTGGCCGGCCCGCTTGCGGCGAAAGGCGATTGTGCTCGCGAGATCTCTGCGGAACGAGACGACCGCATCGACCCCAAACGTTCCATTCTTCGTGGCGCCAAATGACAATAGGTCGACGCCGGCCTTCCACGTCATCTCGGCCGGCGAGCAGCCGAGAGTGACGAGGGCATTGGCGAAGCGGGCGCCGTCCATATGGAGCGGCAGGTTCGCCGATCGGCAGATATCGCCGATCGCCTTGATCTCATCGAGCGCGTAGACCGATCCCATCTCGGTCGCCTGCGTGATGCTGACGCTGGAGGGCTGGACCGAGTGGATATCGCCCACCATGCGCGTTGCATTGGCCGCCAAGGCGTCGATGTCGATTTTGCCAGCCTCGCCTGGAAGCTGCACCAACTTCGCACCGGTGGTGTAGAACTCCGGCGCGCCGCACTCGTCGCGGTTGATGTGTGCGTCGACGTGCGAGAGGATGCTGCCCCATGGCGGCGTAATCGCCGCGAGCGCCAGCGCGTTTGCCGCCGACCCCGTCGAAACGAGGAACACGTCGACCTCATGCTCGAACAACCCGGCGAGCTGGTGCTCGACGGTATGCGTCAGCTCATCGTTGCCGTAGGGAAGCGCCTGACCCGACGCGCACGCGGTGATGGCTGCGATCACCTCGGGGGGGACGCCGGCGATGTTGTCGCTGGTGAAGTCGCGGGGGCGGGTCTGTTTGCTGTCGCTCATGGGTCTTGACGCTCGTTCATTCATTGAGCGTCCAAGCTAGACCGTTCGCCGCGCGCTTTATTGAACGATATTCAAACCGAGAGGTAACGTGCCGGCGTCACCCCCAGCACCGCCTTGAAGTGCCGGGTCAGGTGGCTCTGGTCCGCGAACCCTACCGCGACGGCGACATCGGCGACCTGCTGGCCTCGCCTCAGCAGCCGTCGCGCCTCGTCGATGCGGACCTGGATCAGGTAGCGGGTGGGGGGCAACCCGAAATGCGCCTTGAAGCCATCGATCAACGTCGCCTTGGAGCATCCGGCGAGGGCGGCCAAGGCGGCGAGCTGCAGAACTTCGTCAAAGTGGGCATGGATGAAGTCACATACGTCACGGAACCTCGGTGGCACGAATTTTGGCTCAGCAACGCGCGACCTGCCGACTTGTGCGAAGACGTGGGGCAGGAAACGGATCAGATGCTCCTCGATCTCCAGTGCCGAGCTATGCCCATGTTCAAGCAGGCGCCAAAACGCGCTGAGGCCGTGTGCAACTGGCGCATTCTCCTGGAACGGGCTTTTGAAGTCGATCGTTCCGGGTTCGTTTTGGCCGCTGTGCTCAAGGACTTGCCGGACAAGGCCTTCGGGCATGTAGAAGATCTTCTGGCTCCAGCCAAGATCGTCACCAGCACCCCCGAAATGCGGTTCGCCGGGCGCGAAGGTCGCGACGGTGCCGCTACCGGCGTGCCAAACCTCACCTCGGCACCAGACATCATGGACGCCTCGCTCGATCAGCCCGATTAGATACTCGTTGTGGATATGCTTGGAGAAATCCTGCCGGTGATAGTCCGCCGCCAGGTAATCGAGCCCACCAAGGACATCGGAGTGCTTCATCACCGCACGATTGCGCGGCGGCCGGCCCGGAGGTTCAGAACGGCCACGCGCCTTTTCGTCGCATTTGATGGCGGTATCGGCCACTTGATGATCAATCCAGGTCGGTCGTCGCAACGATATCGTGCTCTCGTAGCGAATTTCAAACCGAAGCAGGATTAATTGCCGCCCGAAGAGCCTGCTGCAGGGCGGGCAGCGGATTGGCGGGATTAATCGTGTTTCAAGCTTGGGATGTGGACCCGAGCGACGCGTGGCCGGATGGCCGATATCAAGAAGAAGACCAAGCGCTATCCCCCTCCGATCTGACGGATGAGGAATGGTCGCGGATACAACCGTTCCTGCCGGGCGCGGCCAAGACCGGACGGCGCGTGGTGACGGACTTGCGCGAGGTCTTGAACGCGATCCGCTACATGGCCCGATCGGATGGCGGCTGGCGCATTCTGTCAAAGGATTTCCCGCCCATATCGGTCGCGGTCGAGACGCCTTACGGACATGCCCACGGACTGCGCCAACTGGCTGGAACGTTCCCCGGCCTGACGGCGAAGCAGCAGGCGACGATCAAGGCGCTGAACGCAGAATACGCCAAAACTCGAAGCCGAGTGCCAGCGTGCCAACGAACTGCCGGCCGATGTTGACGAACGGCTGCCAGGGGCGGCTACGGCTGCACTCATTGTCGGCTCTTCGACGAAGTCGGACATGAGACACCGCGCTATCGGAGTGACCGCATTGTTCTGCAACGATTTTCTCATTTGGCACGACACATGCGAGGGCTCTCCCGCATGAGCGCTCCGTCAATCTCGATTGATGCGAGCAGGATTCAATCAAGGCGCAGTGCGTCGCTTCTGAAGATCAAGGAGAGAAAAGTATGGCGAGAGCGCGAATTGGCGTGGCCCGGGCAATGACAGCGGCTGTCGTCCTCATCGTGGCGGGACAGGCCGGCGCGGCAGATGTTGGGCAAGCCGCGAGCGTCCCGCAGGCAGAAGCCTGGGTCGCGGAAGCGCCAAGCCCCTGGCAGATCCGCCTGCGTGCGTTGGGGGTGATCACCGAGGATTCGGGCTATGTCAATGCGGTACCCGGCTCCGGTCTTTCTTATTCGAACACCGTGACGCCGGAACTCGATATCTCATATTTCGTCACGGACAACATCGCCGCCGAACTCATACTCGGCACCACCTATGCCAACATCGATGGCCAAGGTGCGATCGGCGGGCTTGGCAAGGTCGGCAAGGTTTGGCTGCTGCCGCCAACGGTGACATTGCAGTATCATTTTACCGATCTCGGCGCCTTCAAACCCTATGTCGGCGCCGGCGTGAACTATACGATCTTCTATCATCAGCAAGCCGGCAGCGCCGATGATCTCAAGGTCAAGAACACATTCGGCGCCGCGCTGCAGGTCGGATTCGACTACATGGTGGACGAGCACTGGGGCGTCAACTTCGACGTGAAGAAGCTTTTCCTCAAGCCCGACTTCGACGTCACTGTCGCCGGCGCCAAGCTCACAGGCAAGGCCAATCTCGATCCCTGGTTGATAGGCGCAGGTGTCACTTACCGCTTCTAATTTCGAAAGCACCCTGAAGGGGCACTCTTCGAAGTCCGCGCGCGGATCTTCCGTGCCGAGAAGTGGACCCGCGATGGTCTTGAAGGAGTTGTTGGCATGCGCGTAGAAAACGATCATTGCGACGTGATCGGTGTGCCGGCCGCTCCCACGCAACTTGATCGTCTTTCTTCTGCGATTCTGCGGCAGGGGGGGATGGCGCGAGTCTCGCTGCCAGGCGATGTGGTGACCTGGGCGGCAGCCCGTCACCAGACGCTCAGGCAGATGCTTTCCGACCAGCGTTTCAACAAGGACTGGCGACAGTGGCGGGCGCTGCAGGCCGGCGAGATTCCCGAGAATCATCCGCTGATCGGGATATGCAAAGTGGACAACATGACCACGGCGCACGGCGCCGATCACCGGCGCTTGCGCGGCCTGCTGTCCAGCAGCTTCGCGCCCAGTCGTATCGCCTTGCTGGCGCCACGGGTCGAACAATGCGTCGATCGACTCCTGGCCGAGATGGCGCAGCGCGGCGGCAGTGCCGATCTGATGAGCGAGTTCGCCGCTCCGCTGCCCACCAACGTGATCGCCGAACTCTTCGGTTTGCCGGACGAACAGCGCGAAGAGATCGTCGCGCTCACCTACAGCCTGGCCAACACCTCCGCCACAGCCGAAGAGGTGCGACAGACGCGGCAGCGCATCCCGACGTTCTTCCGTCGCCTGATCGCGCTCAAGCGGGGCCGGCTCGGCGATGATCTGGCTTCGGCCCTGATCGTCGCGCGTGACAAAGGCGAGCTCGTTTCCGACACCGAGCTCATCGACATGCTGTTCATGGTGCTCTCCGCGGGCTTCGTGACCACCGCCGGCGTCATCGGCAATGGCGTGCTGGCATTGCTGACGCATCCGCAGCAACTGCACCTGGTGCGCAGCGGCCAAGTTCCGTGGTCACAGGCGATCGAGGAGATCCTGCGCTGGGGCAGCTCAGCGGCCAATCTGCCGTTCCGCTATGCCACCCAGGACGTGGAGATCGACGGATGCATGGTCCGCCGCGGCGATGCCGTCCTGATGGCGTTCCATGCGGCGAACCGGGACGAAAAGGCCTTCGGTCCCGGCGCCGACAGGTTCGATGTCACCCGGCGGCACAACCCGCATCTGTCGTTCGGCGAGGGGCCGCATGCCTGCCTGGGCGCTGCGCTGGCGCGCCTGGAATTGCGCTGCGCCTTCCCCGCACTGTTCGGGCGGCTGGAGGATCTGGCGCTGACCATCGCCCCGGAGGACGTCGTCTACATGCCGTCTTACATCATTCGCTGCCCGCAGCGCCTGCCGGTCACCTTCCGGCCTTCCAGCGCTTAGAGAGTGCGGCATTCACCCCGGATTCACTGATTGCGAGCGGAAGACTCGACCAGTTGATTTGCCTGAGAAGCAGGCGCTCGCCGCGGTACCTGATGTCATCCCGAAGCTCGGGCAATGAGCGTCGGTCGCATACGCCCTGCCCCAGACCTCGCTTCAGCTGGCTTTTGCCGGTATCGGACGCGGCGAGCCCGAATTCTCTACCAGCCGTATGGTCGAGGCCCTTTAAAGAACCCGCAGGTGCGGAGTACAAACCGAGGCCTGCCGACTTACGTGTCCGCTGTGTTTGAGAGGAATTTAGTATTGCCCCTGTGCCTGCCGATGATCCGCCACCTGAAATCCCCTGACCTGTTTCGCGCCATCGATCGCCTGCCGGCGCTCGGCATGCCGGTTAGCCAGCGGACATTCGAGGTCCTCAACCCATCGAGCAGCGAAATGCTGGCAATACTTCCGGACATGGGTGTGGAGGAGACACGCGCTGCGGTCGACAAGGCCTACGTAGCGCAGCCTGGATGGGCGGGGCTGACCGCCCGAGAACGCAGTGACGTTCTGTGGCGCTGGCATCAGCTCATCATCGACCACGCCGATGACCTTGCCGCGATAGTGACCGCGGAAATGGGCAAACCCCTTGCCGAGGCCAAGTCGGAATTGTCGCATGCGGCGGCCTACCTGCAATGGTACGCCGAAGAAGCCAATCGCATCTATGGCGAGACGATCCCCGCACCCTCGACAGACCGTCGCATGCTGGTCATCAAGCAGCCGATCGGTGTGGTCGGCACGATTACCCCATGGAATTTCCCGGCGTCGATGGTGGCGCGCAAGATCTCGCCGGCCCTGGCGGCCGGCTGCGCGATCGTGCTCAAACCTGCTGAACAGACGCCGCTCGTGGCAGGTGCAATGTTTGCCCTCGCGCAGCAGGCCGGCTTTCCCGACGGCGTCATCAACCTGGTCTATGCGTGCGAAGGTGATGCCGTTGGACGCGAACTCTGCTCCAATCCCAAGGTTCGAAAGATCAGCGTTACGGGCTCGACCGAGGTTGGCCGGCTGCTCATGCGCCAGTGCTCCGAACAGATCAAGAAGGTCAGCCTCGAGCTCGGCGGCAATGCCCCTTTCATTGTGTTCGACGACGCTGACATTGACGCCGCGGTTGACGGCGCAATCCAGGCGAAGTTCCGCAACGGCGGCCAAACTTGCGTTTCGGCAAACCGTCTTTACGTCCAATCGAGCGTTCACGATGAGTTCGTCGAGAAGTTCGTGGAGAAAGTCCGGCACTTGTCGGTCGGCGACGGCTTCGCTGCCGGAGTGGACATCGGACCGCTCATCGACAGGCATGCTCTGGCCAAGATCGAGTCGCACATCGCAGATGCCGTTGCCAAGGGTGGGGCTATTCGATGCGGGGCCGAACGTATCGGCAAGGATGGCACCTTCTTCAAGCCCACAGTGCTTACCGAAATTTCCAGCATCATGGCGGTTGCGCAAGAGGAGACTTTCGGGCCGCTGGCGCCAATCATTCGCTTCCACGATGCCGATCAGGTTGTGCGTGAGGCCAACGACACGATCTACGGCCTCGCCGCCTATTTCTATGCCTCGAACCTCAAGCGTGTCTGGCGCGTGGCCGAGGCATTGGAATATGGCATGGTTGGCATCAACACGGGTCGTATGTCTTCGGAAGCAGCGCCCTTTGGCGGCATGAAGCAGTCGGGCATCGGGCGGGAGGGTTCTCGCCATGGCCTCGAGGACTACCTCGAAATGAAATACCTCTGCATGGGTGGGATTTGAAGCTTCTGCCTGCACGCTCGCAAGATCCGGCAATTCAGCGGGCGTGCTGAGCACCAGGCTACGGGGCAACTGGTGAGCGTTTCGCATAATCACATAGACATCTCGTTATATGGTATTGACAAGGAGCGAAGCGGCTGTGATTGTGCGCATGTCATGGTTCTCCGCGCGGCACTGCCGTAGCGGAGCTAAGAGGGAAGCCGGTGCGACACCGGCGCTGCCCCCGCAACTGTTAGCGGCGAGCCAAGCCCATTGATGTCACTGAGGCGAACGGCCTCGGGAAGACGGGCGCAGGCTTTGACCCGCGAGCCAGGAGACCTGCCACGACCAACAACGTCCACGGGCGGGGTGTCTGGTGGTCGCGGCAGCTCGGCTTCGTGCCGCCTGCTCGCGCGTTCCTTGTCCCCCGCCCCAACCATCGGGGTATGGCATGACTGTCTCTCAACAAATTCCTGTGGCAACGCTCGGCGTGCCGCGTATCGGTCGACGGCGGGGACTGAAATTCGCGCTTGAAAACTACTGGTCCGGAAAATCTCCCGCTGCCGACCTGCTCGCGACGTCGAAGGCGCTACGCGCCGCCAGCTGGAGGGAGCAGCACGATCGCGGCGTGTCGAAAATCCCGTCCAACGATTTCTCGCTTTATGACCATGTGCTCGACACCGTCGCCATGGTCGGCGCCGTGCCGGCACGATACACCTGGACTGACGGCGAGGTCCCACTCGATACCTATTTCGCCATGGCGCGCGGCAACCAAGGTCAGGCCGCTGATTGTGGACATGCCGGTGACGAGCATGCGGCCAATGGGCATGGCCTTGCGGCGATGGAAATGACCAAATGGTTCGACACCAACTATCA
This sequence comes from Mesorhizobium loti, assembly GCF_013170705.1. Taxonomy (NCBI): domain Bacteria; kingdom Pseudomonadati; phylum Pseudomonadota; class Alphaproteobacteria; order Hyphomicrobiales; family Phyllobacteriaceae; genus Mesorhizobium; species Mesorhizobium loti. Next base: position 6,450,686 of record NZ_CP033334.1, read on the forward strand.
CTACATTGTGCCGGAACTCAGGGACGACCAGAGCTTTGCCCTCTCGTCGGCGAAACCGGTCGATCATTTCCTTGAGGCCAAGGCCCTCGGCATCCACACGCGCCCGGTCCTGCTTGGACCGGTTAGCTTTCTCAAGTTGGCGAAGTCACCTGAGGAAGGTTTCAACCCTATCGCCCTCCTGCCACGGCTGCTGCCCGTCTACGAGGAGCTCCTGCGGAGGCTGAAGCTCGCGGGAGCCGATTGGGTGCAGATCGATGAGCCGGCGCTCGTGGTCGATCTGGTTCCCAACGAACGGGATGCGCTCCAATTCGCCTACTGCCGGCTGTCAAAAGCAGCACCGGAGTTGAAGATCATGGTCGCTACCTATTTCGGATCGCTGGGAGACAATCTCGAGACCGCAATTTCTCTGCCCGTGGCGGGACTGCACGTGGACCTCGTGCGCGCTCCAGAGCAGTTGGAGACCGTCGGCCGGCTCGCGCAGAAGGAACTTGTGCTCTCGCTCGGGCTGATCGACGGGCGCAACGTCTGGCGCGCGAATCTGCCTGCCATACTTGACCGCGTCAAGCCGATCGTCGCCGGCTGGCCGCTGGACCGCGTGGAGATCGCCCCGTCCTGCTCGATGCTGCATGTGCCGATCGACCTGGACATGGAGACGGCACTCGATGCGGATGTGAAGTCGTGGCTCGCCTTCGCGGCGCAAAAGACCGACGAGCTGGTCGTGCTCGCCCGTGCCCTGGCCGAAGGCCGGGACGCGGTCGCCGCCGAACTGGAGGCGTCGGCTGAGGCTGCCGCCGTTCGCGCGACATCCGCGAAGGTGCATGATCCGCTCGTCGAAGGCCGGGTCGCCGGCATCAACGTCGGCATGACGCGCCGCAAGAGTGCATTCACCGTGCGCTCCAAGCTTCAGGCCGACACGTTTGGCTTGCCCTCCTTCCCCACCACGACGATCGGCTCCTTCCCGCAAACAGCCGAGGTTCGCAAGGCGCGGGCAGCTCATGCCAAGGGCAAGCTGAGTTACGTCGACTATGAGGCGTTCCTGAAGAAAGAGATAGAAGCCGCCGTTCGCTGGCAAGAAGAGATCGGACTCGACGTGCTGGTCCACGGCGAATTCGAGCGCAACGATATGGTGCAGTATTTCGCCGAGCAGCTCCGCGGCTTCGCCTTCACGCAACACGGGTGGGTGCAGAGCTATGGCTCGCGCTTTGTGCGACCCCCGATCATCATTGGAGATGTGTCGCGACAAAATCCGATGACACTAAACTGGTGGCGATATGCCCAGTCGATGACGCCGAAGCCGGTGAAGGGCATGCTTACCGGCCCGGTGACGATCCTCAACTGGTCCTTCGTCCGAGACGACCTTCCCCGCTCAGCCGTCTGCCGACAGGTCGCGCTCGCCATTCGCGACGAAGTGAGCGACCTCGAAAAGGCCGGCGCCAGGATGATCCAGATCGACGAAGCCGCACTGCGCGAGGGCTTGCCGCTGCGCGAGGCCGACTGGCAGGCCTATCTCGACTGGGCCGTCGAATGCTTCCGGCTGGCTTCAACGGCGGTCGGCGATGCGACCCAGATCCACACCCATATGTGCTACTCCGAGTTCGGCGATATCGTGGACGCGATTGCCGCAATGGATGCCGATGTGATCTCCATTGAAACCTCGCGCTCGCAGATGGAACTGCTTGATACGCTTCGAACCTTTAAGTATCCGAACGACATCGGTCCTGGTGTCTATGACATTCACTCGCCGCGGGTCCCGGAAGTGGGCGAGATTTCCAACCTCATCATGCTTGCGCGCGAGCGATTGCTGGATGGCCAACTGTGGGTGAATCCCGACTGCGGTCTCAAGACGCGCAGATGGGAGGAGGTCCGCCCTGCCCTGGTGAACATGGTGGCTGCAGCACGCGCAATTCGGGAAAAAGCGCAGACGGCGTAGGGCTAGGTGCCACTCGCCGGCGGTGAGCGGCAACGCCACACACCGGGCGATCTTGGGGGAGTCTATCCGGCGCGCCCAAGGCAATCGAGCTGCCGGTGACGAAGCGCCTCGGCAACCTTGTCCTGGCTGAGCCCTTGTTATGGCGGGTTGAAGTCAGCTGTTCCAGAAGCCCCGCGTTGGCAGGCGATCGAAGGAGGCCGGCCGCAAATGAGCCGGCCAGAAACGAGACGGCTCACGGCCAGCCAGCTTCGGATTATTCCGTAATCGATAAATCCAGTATCATTATCATCTCCCCGATCTTGATCGCCGAAACCCCGCTCCCGACCGTCGGACGAAGCATCGGCGATCACGCGCCGCCGGTCCGCAGAGCGCGTTCCGGGAGACCGAATGCACGGCCAAGCTGGGGAAGGATTCGAACGGCACTTCTGGAGACGATTGAGGCGGCATCGACGCTCCGCCATCTGCAGCGGGCCAACTCCCGCTCGATGGCTCCGTCTGCCTCTGTCTCCAATCACGATCGCCGCGAAGGCGAAGCCGAGCGGCCCCCAGCTGGCTGGCGGCCCCCTTGTGTTTTGATGGTGGAAGATTAGGCGCCGGACCAGGAAAGCCGTCGCGGAAAGAGCGGGGTTGGCTTGCTCCTGGCGGATGCCGGCAAAGGTATTCGGACCGCGCTCAATACCGATGCGCAGATGGCCGAAATTCACGAGCGGCGTCCTAAATCTCAATCGCTGCGCAGAATGCGTGCTTCGAGCGCGGCTGCAACGAAAGCTCGTCGAGCGGCAGGTGGATGGGTTTTGCCGCGTAACACCTGCAGACAGGTGTCCATCGCTATTCTGCGTTTATCGGTCTCATGATGCAGATCCCGCAGCAAGATAGCGGCCGCGTCGTTGACGTCGAACACGATACGCTCCGAGCTGCGGCGGCTCACCTGAACAACGACTGGCCTCTCAAATCTGATCAACCCGGTCATCCCCCCTCCTCCACAGCCACTATGCGGCAACAGCCCGGGTCGCATTTCTTTACTCAGCCGAACGCGACCGTTGCACCTGCGCCACTGATCCTGGCCATTGGCGGGCAAGCGATCGCTGTGAGGCGGGTCTGGCCATGGTCAGCTTGCGTGCGATCGGCGGTTTTGCAGTCGGTGGTGAGCAACTGCTTCTCATTCGCGTGGTCTAGCTGTGAAACCTGGACATAGTGCACTGTTTGATGCGCCTCGCCAGTCTCAAACACGACGTCGAAGTCTAAACCTGCACTTTTCCACTGCCCGATCTGCAGGCGGCGATCCACTGCATCGCGGAGGTTGGATCTTCCAATATGGCGACCCGCTTCGCAAAGCCGAAAAAGGCATTGCGCGCCGTGCTTACCGGCTTGCGCCCGTCGTATGCATCGTAGCATGCCCTCAGGGCGGCTTCGTGGATCAGGTCCCTGCGATCTTCCGGCCATTCATTGAGAAAATCGATTGCATCCGCAAGGCCGGCAATCTCCTGGATGATGTGCGTTGCGCGCCTCACGAAAAGCGGGCTGCTGAAAGCCTTAGCGTTCATTAGTTCCTCCAACCTTCCAAATAGCCAATTTGTTTGAAGAGGCGCCGCATCGACGCGAGGCGACCCTGACACAATGTGTTGTCAGGGCGATGACGGTTCAAGAGGAAGATCCGTGACGGCGACAGGGCGTGGAGCGATCCGCCAACACATCATGCAATGGCTTGGTTGCTATCAAAGGCGGTCGTCACTATTAAGCTATGAAGTGACCCTTCACCGCCTAGTCTAAGCCCGCAGGAGCGTTTTCATGACCGACGAAACCGAGAGCAAAGCTGACAACCTCATCGAACTCACCGCCCATGTCGTCTCAGCCTATGTTTCGAACAATCCGGTTCCCGTCGGTGAACTGCCTGGGCTTATCAGCCAGATCCACATCGCATTGAAAGGCACTGCTGGTAATGCCGCACCAGAAAAGCCGGAAGCTCTCAAGCCTGCCGTACCGATCAGAAAATCGGTTACATTACATTGTCAGCCTAGAGGACGGCAAGAAGTTCAAGTCGCTCAAGCGTCACCTGGCTACCCACTATGGCCTTACGCCCGACGAATATCGCGCGAAATGGGGGCTGCCGGCGGACTATCCCATGGTGGCGCCGAACTACGCTGCGGCGCGCTCGGCATTGGCCAAGACCATGGGTCTGGGCCGCAAGCCGAAGGAACCGGAAACGCCGGCACCTGCCAAGCGTGCCGGCAAGAAAGCCGCAGCCTGACCGCAGTTTTTTCAGGATCGCCTAAGCGGATCCGGCATCATTTCGCAGTCGCGAGATAAAATTTGTGCGTTGCAATATCCGCGGCGATCGGTATGATCATGGTGTCGGCCATCTACTCCTCCCAGATGTGGTGCCGACGCTGAATGGGGCGCACCTCCTCCCGCGTTTCATTCTAAATCGAGCCCGCTGCCACCTCCTCCCGGTAGCGGGCTTTTTCTTTGTCTGAGGCGCAATCTTGGTAGGCCAACGCATTTGGCTCTAAGCGAGGCGAATGCTCCGGACTTCCAGGCCTTTCTTGCCCTGCCCGCATTGGACAAACACCTTCTGACCCTCCATCAGCATGCTCAGTCCTGAGCGGGTCAGCGCGGTGGCATGAACGAAGATGTCCTTCTCACCGTTTTCAGGAGCAATGAAGCCGAAGCCCTTTTGGGGATTGTACCACTTGACCGTGCCCTCGCTCTCCACCTGGGCACTCGTCCCGGCGGTGGACTCTCCAGTGCGACGCGTATGTAGCTGAGTTCTCGCGGTCTGATCGCTGACCTCCAGCACTTGCGCGACCTGATGACCTCTTGGACTTTCTTCCGTTGTGACCTTCAGACGCGTTCCCTCGGAAACACCGCGGCTCCCGGCCGCCTCTAGCACCCGGATGTGCAGATAGGCCTCGATGCCCTCCGGCAATTTGACAAAGCCAAAACCCTTGCTGGTGTTGAACCACACCACTTCGGCGTCGACAGGATCCGCGGTTACAGTGGACGAACGCTGAAAGTAGCTTAGCTCGGAAGGCCGTTCCGCAAAAGAAACCGGGTCATCGTCATGACGATGCCGGCGTGGCTCACGATGGTCTTTATATTTGCCCATGATCGTCTCGACTCGGCTGAACACCTCATTGCGCCTCCCGGCAGGATAATCTCAATCGGGCAATGCATTGATGTCAATTCACCAGTTGACCGCTTACCCGCTCTACCGCATCACGATCCCGGCCGACCTGTTGCCACACGAAGTCAACGATGGCGGATGAGCAATATGCGACAGGTCGACCTGCTGATCCGAACGCGTTCCCCATATCGCACGGCAAAAGGGTCGCGCTGAAGGGCGGCACCGCGATCAACCGTTTCGATCGTGACACGCCCCGGGCTGCCGCCTCACGCGGATGCGCATCCGACATTTCGATTTACGCGCAATTTACCCGCACAGCCTGCAGGAGGGAGACGAGCAGCTTGTCGTTGAGTCGTCCCGCTAGATCAACCCCGCCTGCTCGGCTTCGCGGCGCAGATTCTGCCTCGGCCTTGGGCCGATCTGCTGGATCACCAAGCCGGCCGCCAGCGAGCCGAGATCGCCGCAGGCCTTGAGGTCGCGGCCTTGCGTGTAGCCATGCAGGAAACCGGCGGCATAGAGGTCGCCGGCGCCTGTCGTGTCGACCAGTTCCTTGATCGCGGTTGCCTGGACGACCACGGTCTCGTCGCCGCGCACGATGACCGAGCCTTTTTCCGATCGCGTCACGGCTGCGATCCGGCAATCCTTGCGGATCTGCGCCAGCGCCTCGTCGAACGACGACGTCTGGTAGAGCGACTTGATCTCGTGGCTGTTGGCGAAGACGATGTCGACCGTGCCCGAGCGCATCAGGTCGAGGAACTCGTCACGGTAGCGGTCGACGCAGAACGAATCCGACAGCGTCATCGACACTTCGCGGCCCGCAGCGTGCGCCAGCCTGGCCGTCTGCCGGATCGCTTCCTTGGCGCGCGGCGGATCCCACAGATAGCCCTCGAAATAGGTGACCTTGGCGCCGGAAGCCTTGTCGGCCTCGACATCCTCCGGTCCGAGCTCGACACAGGCGCCGAGATAGGTGTTCATCGAGCGCTCGCCGTCGGGAGTGACGAAGATCATCGAGCGTGCCGTCGGCGGCTCGCCCTTGAGCGGCCGGGTGTCGAAGGCGACGCCCTGGGCATGGATGTCATGCGCATAGATTTCGCCGAGCGCATCGTTCGAAACCTTGCCGAAGAAGGCGGCACGTCCACCGAAGCTGGCAACGCCGGCCGCCGTGTTGCCGGCGCTGCCGCCGGACGCTTCGATCGCCGGGCCCATACGGCTGTAGAGCAGTTCGGCGCGATGGGTGTCGATGAGGTTCATCGCGCCCTTGATGATGCCGTTGGTCTCGAGGAATTCCTCGTCGCACTGGGCGATGATGTCGACAATGGCATTGCCGATGCAAAGCACGTCATAATCCGGCATCAATGTCTCCGCCAACTACCCACCGGCTTTCTGCTATGCCGACCAGGCGCGGGTCTAGCGAGTTGAAATGGGTTGCCGCATGCGCTTGATCCAGCGGCCCTCACGCAGCTGCCGGTCCTGCTTCACGCAGCAAGTCGTCGGCTCTGTCCGTCTTCTCCCAAGTGAACTCAGGCTCTTCACGGCCGAAGTGTCCGTACGTCGCGGTCTTGCGGTATATCGGGCGCAAGAGATCAAGCATCTTGATGATGCCTTTCGGTCGGAGATCGAAAAGCTCAAGAACAAGGCACTCGATCCTTTTTTCCTCGATTCTTGCGGTTCCGAAGGTGTTGACCATCACAGAAACCGGACTGGCCACGCCGATCGCGTAGGCAAGCTGAACCTCGCAGACCTCCGCAAGTCCGCTGGCAACGATATTCTTTGCGACATACCGCGCCGCATAGGCGGCCGAGCGGTCAACCTTAGATGGGTCCTTGCCCGAAAAGGCGCCGCCGCCGTGACGCCCCGTTCCACCGTAGGTATCGACGATGATCTTACGTCCAGTGAGGCCGCAGTCGCCAGCAGGCCCACCGACCACGAACCGCCCTGTCGGGTTGACCAGAAATCTGATCCCCGAAGTATCCAGGTGGGTGGGCAGGACCGGTTTTATGATCTCCTCAATGACGCCTTCGCGGACTGTTTCTTGGGAGACCGCCTCGTCATGCTGCGTCGACAGGACTATGGTATCCAGCGCCACCGGGCGCAAACCCTCGTAGCGTACGGACACTTGAGATTTCACGTCCGGACGCAGCCAGCCAAGCTGTCCCGTTTTCCGGATCTCTGCCTGTCTTTTCGTCAACTGGTGAGCGAGTTGGATCGGCAAGGGCATCAATGTGTCCGTCTCGTTGCATGCGAATCCAAACATGAGGCCCTGATCCCCCGCCCCCTGCTCGAGATCCTGCCCTCGTCCTTCGTCAACGCCCTGGCTTATGTCGGGCGACTGCTCGGTAAGGGCCAGAACGACGGCGCAACGTCGACCATCAAAGCCGATGGCATCGTCGTCGTAGCCAATATCGAGGATCGTATCGCGGGCAACTTGGCTGTAATCGATCTGCGCATTGCTGGTGATCTCGCCAGCCAGAACGACCATCCCTGTCTTTACTAACGTTTCACACGTCTTCACCAATGCTTCACAAGCGACGCGCGCCTTAGGATCCTCGCGAAGGACCGCATCGAGGATGGCATCCGATATGTTGTCTGCCAACTTATCCGGGTGTCCCGCACCAACGGATTCGGAAGAGAACACGAACTGTCTGGTCATGGAATGCCCTCGCTTCAAGTGTTGGAGTTAGGTGGGAGTTTCTGGATTAGGGCGGCGTGATGCCGGGGACGTCGAACGCAGCGCAGAAGTCGGCAACGTCTCTTCGTACCCTCGCGTGAACTTCCTGGTCGTCTGGCTGTCGGCAGACCGAGTCGATGAAAGCGGCGATCTGCACCATTTCCCCCTCACGCATGCCCGTGGACGTCACTGCCGGCGCCCCCAAGCGGATCCCGCTTGTGACCGCCGGGTCGCGCGGGTCGCCCGGCACCATGTTGAAGTTCGTAATGATGCCTGCCCTTGCCAGGCGCTCGGCATAGGCTTTGCCTGATAGCGGCCGGTTCCGAAGGTCAAGGATCAGCATGTGATTGTCAGTCCCGCCGGTGACCAGGTCGTAACCACGATCCACAAGCGCCTCGGCCAGCGCCTTGGCATTCCTGACGATCTGGTGACCGTAGGTGCGGAAAGAGGGAGTCGCGGCTTCCTGCAAAGCAACAGCTAGTGCGGCGATGATATTCATGTGCGGCCCACCTTGCAGTTGAGGGAACACCGCGCGATCAATCCGTCTGGCGAGATTGTATTTGCTCGCGGGATGATGGAGCGCCTGATAGCGATCTTCATTCTTCGACAAAATAAAACCTCCACGGGGGCCGCGGATCGACTTATGAGATGTGCTGGTGACGACGTCGCAATGGGTTACTGGATTCGGATGCGCTCCAGCGACAATCAGGCCGCTGATGTGCGCAATGTCAGCCACGAGATAGGCGTTTGCCTCCAGAGCGATTTCTGCCATTGCCGCGTAGTCAAAGACACGCGGATAGGCAGTTCCGCCGACCCAAATAAGTTTTGGCCGTTCCCGCCTGGCTGTCTCGCGCAAGCGGTCATAGTCAATTTGCTGCGTCTTTTCGTGCAGGCCATAGGGGACGCGTTGATAATCAGTGCCGGAAAAGTTGACGGACCAGCCATGAGTCAGATGGCCGCCTTCGGGTAAAGGCAAGCCCATGACTTTGTCACGGGGGCTCAAAAGCGCACGATAGACAGCCTGGTTGGCTGGTGAGCCCGAATAAGGTTGGACGTTGGCGTGCTCACTGCCAAATAGCGCTTTCAGGCGCTCGATCGCGAGGGTCTCAAGCTCATCGACGATCTCGTTTCCCGCATAGTAGCGCGCGCCCGGGTACCCCTCGGCATACTTGTTCGTGAAGATCGAGCCGGTCGCTTCTAGCACGGCCGAGGAGGCAAAGTTTTCGGAAGCGATTAATTTGAGCGTCGTCCGCTCCTGCCGCTCCTGTCTTAGAAGCAGTTCGTGAACGCGGCAATCGACTGCGGCCAGGCTAGCCTGTCTGTTGCTGTCGGGCCGCGCGAAGGCGCCGTCGGTGGAGTTGTCCATGGTAGTCGCGCTCCATTTGGCTTGATCTATTTCACGATCAGCAGCAGTCCCCTTCGACCACGCGTCTTGTATCGTCTCGAGCCGCTCCAGGTCCCGCTTATGATACCCATCCTCGTGGGGCAGGAGATCGACCAGGAATTGAACCAACCCTCCGTCGTTGCCTCCTGCTTTGAGGTGGTATGAGCGCCACGGACGTTGTCCGTTGCAGCAAAGAAAGTCGGCTCTGGCCAGCATCCGGACGTGTCGGACGACGCGTTCCCGACGAAGATCGAGAATCGCCGCTAGTTCGCAGACAGTCAGGTCGGCATGCGCGCAAAGGCCCAGGATTCGAAGGCGATCAAGATGCGCTGCCTTCCTTAGGCGACTGACCAGTGTCATCATTGGTCGGCACGACGCCAAATAGAAGAACCGAACCCTCGTCTTGCTGGCTTTGTCATTTCGCGCTCTTCGCAAATGCTGTTGGGCGGCGGAATATAAACGACAGCAGATTTCTGCCGCCAATGAACTCGAAAGTTGTGGTGAGCGTACCATTGACAGCGATTTGCGGTCGCAAAGTTTCCGTGAATTTCCTTGAAGGATCTGTTGCAACGCCTACACAAGAACGCAACGAGGTAGTGCTGGTAAGACGGCAAGCTGGCGAACTGCTTGGCCAAGAGGGAGGCGATCGGCGCCTCCTTTCCCCAGGCGGCAGTGCTAACCTGGATTGTGGACCTGATCGGCTTTTTACTTGATTTCGTCGTCGCGGAGGGATCGCAAAGCCGTCGTGCCGACGCTCAGCGCTCTCTGCCAGGGCGCGGACGCCAAGCTGGCATGAAGGCTCTGGAGGACTTCGGGGCCGGCGATACCCGGCGATCACTCAGAGCTGGCGGTGCGACTGGCAGCACATCGTGCCTCTTTGCCGTCATTTGAGTTCCTCGACGGCCGCCCGCAGTCTTCCGTGGCCGACGTTTACCGCCCTGATACCTTGGATTTGCTGCCCTCGACGTGATCCGCTGACCTCCGCTTATCGAAATGCGCAAGCTGGTCGGACAAAATGCACGCAGGATTAGACGCAGGAGCAGCCTTGCCGAGATCTCCAGCTTCAGCCAGCAGTACATCAGCGGGCCGGAGAAGGGCAAAAGGAGCCCCACCATCGTCACCCTTTATAAATTGGCACAAGCCCTCCGTGCCACATCGATCTGGTGCGACCTGACTGACCAGGATTAGACGCTATTTGGAATGGCCGACGCCGTGGACATTTCGGCCGCATCCGTCATGTAGATGATGCTGCGCACACTCGGATAGCGTGAGTCGCTCAAGCCAAGCGACGCACAGTGCGAACTCTCGGCGCTTCGGCAATCTTGGCCCGGGTTAAGCCCTTGTTCTTGCGCGCCGCTATCAACTGTTCCAGCAGCCGGCGTTGACGGGGCGATCGAAGGATTTCGGCATCAGACGTTTGCCTAAGTCTATTCAGATCGCGGATCGAGCAGCGTTGCCGGCTCAACCTCCAGCACTATAGCGAGCTTCTCGACCATGTCGATGGTAGCAGCATATACACTGCGCTCAAGAGCGCTGATGTAGGTGCGATCAACACCAGCTTCATGCGCCAGCGCCTCCTGCGACAGCTTCTTTTTCTCGCGAAGCCTACGCAGATTGCGGGCAAAGACCTCTCGGATTCCCATACGCGAGAGGCCACCCTCTTGTTGAGGATTTCACCACGGGGTATACTCTACAAACTTAAGGACTAACTGGCAGGACATCGACTTTTCCCGAACTACCTGCTGTGAGGAATCGCGACTTCCGGATGCCATCTGACGATGATTATCGCTTTTCAGCGCTGTAGGTCACGCAAGCTGCGCCAGGGAGCGAAGCCGATTGGTCTAGACCTATGTCGAAAAAAGCGGGCTCAGTTCATTGGCGGTCGATTGCGCGCCATCAAAATCGATTGCGGCAATCCAGGATGGGCCGGGTCGCCTTTGTCACTGAGGCCTGATCAACTCACAAGGATCAACGTCAAGCGCTTTTGCGAGTTGGCCAAGCACACTAACGCTTGCGGAAACCCGAGCACGCTCGATCGAGCCCACATAGCGCATGCTCAGCTCTGCGCGGGCAGCCAATTCTTCCTGCGTCAGGTCCTGATCATGGCGCAAACGACGCATGTTGATCGCCATGACCTCCTTGAGGTCCATGGCAAGAAAGGGACCAGAACTGGAACTATCGTTCTAGGAACGATCGTTCCTATTCGATATGATTAGCCCAACGAGGAGATTCTTGCCCCATCCGATGACGACAAACCCGAACTGCAGAAGGTCGCGATGAAACCCAAAGTCCAAGACGAAGTCCCGTGGTCGGACCGCCTGACCGCCTACGACAATGAGCATTTCACGGTCTATATGAGGCTCCTGGATGCGTCCGCCGACGATGCCAGCGATGACGAGATGGCGCAGCTCGTCCTCGGCATCGATCCGATGCGAGAACCGGAGCGCGCCCGAATGGCGGTTCGCAGCCATCTCGATCGGGCAAACTGGATGGTTACGACTGGATACAAAGAACTGTTCGCGCGCTGACCAGCTCCAGGTGAGCTATTCCAATCACTTTAGGCGAGAAAATCCCGATAGCCACGATCCATCAGCATGTGACCGCGCCGGACGGCACGGCGGATGCGATCGCGAAGGTGGTTGCGCGGATCCGTCCAGTCGGCCTGGACGCGTTGTCGGCCCAACAGGGCCGTTGCGATTTGGCGGTGCGATGCCCCGGCTAGCGAGCCGTCGAGTGCCTGGAGGACAAAGCGCAGACGGCTGGCCCGCGCTTCGGGCCGAAACAGCCTTTCGGGAAGTTGTCCAGTCGCGTGAAGAGCATTGAGGCATTCGAGCGCATTCAGGTGCTGCCTCGTCCGATCGGCGGGCCAGATCGCGTCGACGGAAAGCCGAACGGGGCGCAAGACCTCAGCGCCCTCCACGACAAGCTGCAGATCCCGGTGAGCATTTCGCAACACGACGTGCTGGCGACCGTCCGCAGTGATCACGATTGCCGCCCGACATGGCAATGCTGCGAGATCAAACGAAAGCGTTTCGGGCGACAATGCCTTTTCTGCAATGACCGGCAGGACATGCGGGCATTGGCGGGAGCACCAGAACACAGCCGCATCAGGCCTCAACGAGCTTGCGAAACAGGAGCCCCCACCGCGTCAGATCGAGCGACGATCTCACCACTTCTACGTCGAAGCGCCTCTCTTCAAACTCTGCCTGCTCAAGCGCTTGCCTCAAACCACGCTGGAAGGCCGGATTGCGCCGCAGAAACTCCCAGGCCCAGCCGCGTCGCGTCAGGTGCCGCGTATAGCGATAGGATTTCTCATCCTGCCAGTCCGGCCAGTCGGCGTCATTACCTATCATAACCATGTCAGGCGCCCGTGCAGAGCACCGGGCCCCACAATATGGGACCGCCAAGACTGCCATTGTGGCGGACCGCAGCAAGTCTCTCCTCTGAGACATCCAAACAGCCGGCATCGGCGCGCGACGTGCCGATTGTCTGGGGCGGACCGATCCGGGCCAGCGGCCACCCGGCGCGACGCAGGATTCGCTCCATGCGCAAATCCGTAGCCATGACGATATGGGTGACCTGCCGCGACAAACCGAACTCGATCATGCCAGCGAGGAGTTCATAGGCGGCAGCAGCAATACTCCCACTGCCCGTCGGCGCATACAGTGGAAGATTAGGGGCGAAACGGCTGCTTTCCCAGACACTCGGTTCCTCGGGTGCCGTTCTCCCCTCCAACAGCCTCGAAAAGGCATCTCGCAACATCGTCGGCCCCGTCGGGGGCAGAAGGCGTACGCCGCCCCCGACGGAATCGCGCAACACAAGATAGTGCGGTTTCAGGGGATCGAATGAATCGATCTCGAAGCCGCCGGTCGTGCGTACCTTCCAGTCGAGCCGTTCCTTGAAGACGCGGTAGCGCAGGCGGTGGATTTCGTGAAGTTCGTCGGCAAAGGCGCCGTACCAGCCGGGCGCAATAAGCTCAATCATGATGGTCTCCTCGCAGGTATGACCCTGCCATTGGAGGCGAACCTTCATGCCGCGACTGCCTGTGCATCTGCACAGGTGGATCAAAGAGGGATTCTGTTCCTCAGAGAATTGATGATCGTGAGAAGGCCAGCAGCGTCACCGCCTGACTTTTGGTGCGCACGCCAAGCTTCTTCTTGGCATTGTCCAGATGGAAAGCGGCCGTGCGCTCCTTGATCCCCAAGATCGACCCGACTTCCCAGGCGGACTTGCCCTTCGCCGTCCATTGCAGGCATTCGTACTCACGGGCGTCAGTCTGATGCCGCTTCTACGCAAGGTTTCGCTCTGTTCGACATCCGACAATTGTTGGATGTGAGACAGGGCGCCAAATCCGCTAACCAACGGTTTCAAATGAATTTTCCTCTGTGGCACGTTCTGTGCAGCGTGTCTTGCGAACTCATCAGCAAGAAAATAGTCCCATGATCACACTCACTGAAAACGCCGTCGCCGCTGTCAAGGCCGCGCTTTCCCGCGCCGACGAACCGGCTGAAGGCTTTCGCATGATGGTCGAGGCGGGCGGCTGCGCCGGCCTCAAATACCTGATGGGTCTGGAAAGCGTCTCGCGCGAGGGCGATGCCATCATGGAGACGGACGGGGTCAAGGTGTTCGTCGACGCAAACTCCCAGCCGCATCTCGCCGGCATGACCGTTGACTTCATCACGGACCTGGAGTCCTCGGGCTTTGTCTTCGACAATCCCAATGCGCGGGACAAATGCGCCTGCGGCAAGTGCTTCGGCTAGCCGCCATAACGACAAGGATCGGCGCCATGCGGGATGACACCGACAACGATTACCTCTTCAGCGAAAAGGTCTATTTTATCAACCCGAACAATGTCGGCGCTTTGGACACCCCAATGCGGCAGGCGAGGTCGCCGCCGTCGCCTGCGGCAGTGGGCTTAAATTGACGATGGGTTTCGACCGTAAGACGCAAATGATCACCGCGGCAGCGTTCCAAACCTTCGGCCGCGGCTCGGCATTAACCGCTTTGCTCGACATTACGGAATTCATCGTCGGCAAGACCATCGATGAAGCCGATCAGGACATAGCGGATTTTCTCGGCGCCCTGCCGCCGCACACGACATACTCATCGCACGAGCGCCTCATCCTGGAGCGCGGCTTGCTGCTGATGAGCGAGTTCTTCCGTGCCGTGAGGCAGGCTTTCGAGGAGACACCAGGATTCTCACGCCTCGTCCTTGTCAAGGCATCATCGCATAAGCGACGTGATAGCGGCGTTTCTCGTAGTGATAGGCTTCGAGGAACCAGTTATCCATTGGATTGGCGGCGCCCATACCGAGCTGCGCCTGCCGAAGCGCCGGCGCGGACAGCGCAACAGCACCTCCACCGATATCATCGCAGCCATCCGGCAACTGGTGCTGATCGCCAGCGATGATCTGATCGCCGGCATTCTCATCCGCAACGGCTTGGTGACCGGGCATGGCAATCGCTGGACACGGGAGCGGGTCACCGCACACAGATCGCATCACAAGATCCCGGTCTTCCGGCCGGCACCGGTTGGTTGGGAACGAGCCATGGCTCAACCTGAACAAGGCGGCGCGCCTACTTGGCGTTGCACCCAAGACCCTCAGACTTGCCGCCGAAGCCAGCGAGATCGAGAGTCTTCATCCTTTGCCGGATGGCCCGTGGATCTTCAGCCGATCAGAACTTGGAAAGCCGCGGGCCCAGCAGATTGTTCATCGCGCGCGACAGAACCCGAAATACCCCGCGGGATCGCACCCCGATCAGCAAAACCTATTTCCCTTCAACGACATGGACAGATGGGTGTTATGAAACAGGATTCTAGAAGCGCTCGATGTAATCGAACACGTCCGCCCTAGCGTCATCCCTCGTCCTGTAGACCTTACGTGCTGTCCGCTCGGTTTTCAGCGACGAGAACAAGCTCTCCATCGCAGCATTGTCCCAGACGTTGCCCGACCGGCTCATCGAACAGGTGATGCCATGGTCGGCCATCAGGCGCTGGAACTGCTCGCTCGTAATATTGGGCGGATTCAAGCGGTCGTCGCAACACCTGAACGAAGGAGGTTGCGATGGGCATTGGAAAGCGACGATCACACCGTTCTGGACGGGCGCCGTTGCCGTCACCGGGACGTCCGCCAGTGGCGGGGCGATCTGAACTCCAGCGATTCTGGTTGGGGATTAGCGCAGGGGCTGACCAGCGAAGATGCTGCGCTGGCGGCTGGTATGTCGCAGCCTGTTGGAACCAGATTGTTCCGACAGGCGGGCGGTATGCCACCAGCAATGTTCAGATCTTCCACCAAGCCGCCGTCAGAGCGATACCTTGCGTTTGCGGAACGTGAGGAGATCGCACTTCTTCGCGTTCAGGGCCTTTCGAGACGCGAGATCGGACGCCGACTTGGCCGATCCGCCTCGACCATCTCCCGTGAGCTACGACGCAATGCCGCAACGCGCAGCGGCGGGCTGGAATATCGTGCATCGACAGCCCAATGGCACGCCGACCGATCGGCCCGTCGGCCCAAACCGACCAAGCTTGCGCTCAACACAACCTTGCGCACTTATGTGGAGCAGCGACTGGCCGGTGCGTCGTCATGTCCCCAAGTGGCGCCGCCGTTCCTGGTCCGGCCGTTCGGTGGAAGGGCCGCCGGCACGGTCCGCGAAAGGATCGGCGATGGGCCAGGGCTTGGAGCCCGGAGCAGATCGCCGACGCTTGCCGATCGACTTCCCGGACGACAAGACGATGCGCATCAGCCACGAAGCCATCTATCAAGCCCTCTTCGTTCAGGGTCGGGGAGCGCTACGCCGCGAACTGTCGGCCTGCTTGCGAACGGGGCGCGTGCTGCGGGTGTCCCCAGGGCCCGCGTACGCAGTCGAGGTAAGAGCTTTGTCTTGCCGGAGATCATGATCAGTCAACGCCCCGCCGAAGCGGCCGGTGGCGCGGTGCCGGGTCACTGGGAAGGAGACCTCATCCTTGGTCTTGGCAGCTCGGCGATCGGCACGCTGGTTGAGCGTACGACACGCTTCACGATGTTGCTGCATCTTCCCCGGCTTGTGGGGCATGGCGAAGCTCCGCGCATGAAGAATGGCCCTGCTCTCGCGGGACACGGGGCCGAAGCCGTGCGCGACGCGATTACGCGCACCATCATCACCTTGCCCGAAGAACTGCGCCCTTCGCTGACCTGGGATCAGGGAGCCGAAATGGCTCAGCACGATCGTCTCAAGATCGACGCGGGTGTCCAAGTCTACTTCTGCGATCCGCAAAGCCCCTGGCAGCGCGGCACCAACGAGAACACCAATGGGCTGCTGCGTCAGTACTTCCCGAATGGCACCGACCTGAGTGTCCACAGCGCCGACGAGATCGCCGCCGTGGCCGCGGCCCTTAATGCCCGACCGAGAAAAACCCTTGGCTGGAAAACGCCGGCAGAGGCGCTTGACGAGTTGCTGTCGTGAGTGAACACAATCAGTGTTGCGACGACCGCTTGAATCCACCTGGGCTCCCTTGATCGCTGTGGTGCAGCAGACTGTCCGGCCTGCCTCTGCGCCAGATCGCCATGATTAGGGCGTCGGTGACGAGTTGCGCCGGCGAAGCGGGCTCAACTCGGCCATTTTATTGCTCCTGTTCTCAAGATTGCGCTTCAACAGCCGCAATCCTCTAAAACAGAAGCTTCGCCCGCAGACCGACCCGCCAAATGCCGCGTCAGCGGCTTCGTTCAATCCCAATTTTCCGATTTTCCAAACGGCCTCTTACAAACAGGTCAATTCGATGGCTCGCGAATGTTGAACCCTCTGTAACCAGCGGTAGCTACTTCGTCGCAAATTTTTTGATACGTGGGCACGCCACCGACGTACGGAATGAACACAGCCCGGTTTCCGGGAATATTTACGGCCAGATACCAAGATTTCGCTTGAGTGTACAACGTTTCTTCGGCCGCTTTACTAACTTGGTCCCTCCATTTTTCCTCAGCTGACGCAGCTGCTTCTATATACGCGGCGCTTACCCCTATCAGATGCGCAATCCACTCAGCTACCCATTTAACATCGTATTCGATGGCAACTATCATGTCGGTTAGGACTGTAGGGCTTCCCGGTCCAGTAACAATAAACAAGTTTTGAAAGCCGGAACTCATCAATCCAAGAAATGTATTCGGCCCATCTTGCCATTTCTCTTTGAGGGTGAGGTTCCACCGTCCAACAATATCGATTTTGCTGAGCGCACCTGTCATCGCATCAAAACCTGTCGCTAGCACTAAAATGTCTGGCTCGTAAAAGTCAGAGCCAGCCGCTATTCCCTCTGGAGATATGGCCTGCGCCGCGATCTCTGGTATCACTTATATACCGAAGATCCGGTGCCAATGACGCCGACATTCCGACCAGCCAAACTGGCCGACTCATGAGGCCAGTTTCTGGTGTGATAGATTTGACCCTTGAAGGTATCCACCCCCTGGATATTGCGGGTTTGGGAGGTGGACAAACACCCTGTCGCCATTACACGCCACCTGGCGCGATACCGCGCTCCTCGAACAGTCGACACTATCCACCGGAAATCTTCTTCCTGGAACGCCGCGCTTGTCACTCTCGAGTGTTGACTTCTATGTCCCGAAGAAGATCGAACTTCTTTGCCACTAGTTCGCATACGCCATGATCTCCGGCTGGGACGCATACCGCTCTGACCAGTGCCACTTTTGCTGAAGCTCCGTCCGAGAACGAGTACGAGTACTGCATGCTTTCAACGTCGCAGCGCGTCCCCGGATAGCGGTTGCAATACTACGTTCCGCCAACCCCCCGACGCCGTCTCAAGCACGACAGCGGATAGGCCCAGACGGCGGGCAAGATACAGCATGTACATGCCCGCAAACCCAGCGCCGACAATGATGACGTCACAGGACGCGATCTCCTCTCCGTGGGCGCGACCTTCCAAAACGTCGGTATGCCGCACGAACTGCTTCCTTTGCCCCCGCCGAAAACTCAACCGCCCCATTTGTTTTTTTCCGATCCGATTTTCGGTGCGGGTGCTAAAACGACATTCAGGGAGAGATGCTTTTCAGATCCAATCAGGCGACTCCGGCCGAAACTCGCTTCCCGCATGTCAATCAATTCAGGATTAAACCAGGAGTCCAGACGGACACTTCCGCGCAGAATACAATAATAGACGAATCGATTGAGACGATTATCGTATAGATGATGCAGAAGCTACCAGCTTTTAGGGGCTACAAAAAACAAGATGAGAAAATGGAAGCATAGGTCATGAGATCAATTTTCTACTCCATCCTTGTGGGTTCTGTTCTTTCCGCGCCGACCGTATTTGCTAGCGAAAAAGTAATACCAGCATGGGATGGTATCACAGAAAACCTGATGCAGACCTACATTGTCGATGAGGGCTTACGGCAGCTCGGGTATGATGTAGCAGACCCCGTGCAACTTCAGATTCAACTGGCTTACGTTGCGATGGCGAAAGGAGACGCTACATTCTTTGCCGCCTATGCGGAGCCGATACACGACCAGTACCTAAAAGAAAACGGCGGGGACGCCGTCCTAACTCGTCTCGGGCACATTGCCGCCGATAGTATACAAGGCTATTTAATTGATAAGAAGACCGCAGATGCAACGGGCGTTAAGTATATAGAGGATTTTAAAGATCCCGAGAAGGCGAAGCTATTCGATATTGATGGCAATGGGAAAGCTGATCTTTATGGGTGCGAGCCGGGTTGGGGTTGTGAGGTAATTATTGAGCATCACCTCGACTCGTATGGGCTGCGCGATGCTGTGGAGGAAAAGCAGGGCGGGTATTTTGCGATCATACCGGACGCAATCGAACGGATCAAAGAGGGGAAGCCAACACTCTATTACACCTGGACCCCACTTTGGGTGTCGAGCATACTCCGGCCCGGAAAGGAGGTTGTATTCCTCAACGTTAAGAAAGCCGAGCTGCCAAACGGCATGACGGGCAACACCACGGTCGACGGTTTGGGAAATCTCGGCTTTCCAGTGATGCAGCAGCGGATTGTCGCCACAACGTCATTTGTCAAAGAGAATTCCTCCGCTAAAAAGTTGTTCGAGCTTGTCCAAATTCCGACCGAAGACCTGAGTGCAGAGGACCTGCGTATCTACAAGGGCGAAAACTCAAATGATCAGGTCAAACAGCGAGCTTTGGAATGGATTTCAACCAACAAGTTGAAGTGGGCGGAATGGATCGCTGAGGCGAAAGCTGCGAATTAACTAGTTTCTCTACGCCGGGGTTCGATGCCGGAGGAGAATTCAATTGATTGATAGCAGCCTCGTAAACCAAGTTGCCATTGTGACGGGCGTTGCTGGTGGGATCGGCAGCGCTATCGCTCGAACTTTTCACCGGTTAGGCGCGCCCATGGTGCTAGCTGACTGTGATGAGGAGAGCGTCTCGAGATTGCCATTTTCCTTGGATCCAACTTGCCAACGGGTGATACCAGTCGCCTATGATGCAAGTAAACCATCCGATGCAGACGCCGTTGTATCGACATGCATTGCTCGGTTCTCGCATATCGACCATGTGATTCCGGCAGCAGCAATCTTCGAGGATCAACCATTCGCGACTATGACAGATGCGCAGTGGCGCCGAACGAAATCAATAAACCTTGACGGCATGTTCTACATTTGTAGGCGATCTATTCCTTGCATCCGGTCCGGCGGAACAATCGTAAACATCGCGTCGTCCGCGGCGCACGAAGGCTGCTCACCTGAGCACGTCCACTACGGAGCGTCGAAAGGTGGGGTCTTGGCTTTCACCAAGGTGGCGTTCCTATGCAGCAACGAGTCGACCTACATCATGGGCACGTGAATGGCGGATCATATATAGGTGGCTAGAGCTCTCCACCCTACCTTAACAGCGTGTTTGCCATTTAGACGGATCCGACACTGGATGCATGGTAGTGGACTCTTGGTTGAATCGGCTCGAACAAGTACACGGAAGGCGCGTTCGCCGGAGCCGCCGGAGCACCATTTAGCACACCTATCGAGTATCAATCGAGCAGCCTTTGAAGGGTGCGTTCCCCTTTTCTTGCAGCCTAATTACCAGACTACTCAGCGATCAATTCTGCAAAGGAACAGCTCGTGCTGCAGCATACCGAGGTTTTGATGGTCGCGCCGAGGCCGGCCCGAGAGCGCCTTCTTAGAGGGATTGAATCGATGTGCAGGCACATATCTGAATCGCGTAGTTGATCCGACACTCCTCTAGAGAATTCAAAAGGACTTGTTGATGGCTTCTCCGGTGTAGAAGCCCCGGCATTTGGAGGATCAACGTATGAGCATGCACGTAGACGGCCCGGCTTCACCGCTGTTCCGGCCTGTCAGTTTTCACGGCACGCTCTCGTTCGAGGAGCTTGCACGACATCCAAACGTGTCAGCCGAGCTGGCGCAAGCGGCCCCCTTCGCGCTTTCAGGCTCCCGTGTGGCCATGGGCATCCCGTTTGAAATTTGGCGCCCGGTTCTGCTCCACGATCAGCCGCTTACACTCAAAATCTCGCCGACCACAGCTCGATGGTTCGCATTCTTACACGCATCTGATATTCGTCCGCTCTCCCTGGATCAAAATGGGCTTATTTCTCCGATGCGAGGCATCGGCCAGCTCGGCGAACACGCGGCGGACTATGTCCTGATTTACGATGATGGTTCCGAGCAGAGAGCAGAAATCCGGCGGCGACATCAGGTAGGATCTTTTCTCTTTCGATGGGGGGAGCATTGCACCCAGGCTGTCCCAGCCATAAAGCCTCGCCCTCTTTCGTTCAGTGTTACCGATCAGCCGAGGCCTAGAAGTGACGCGGCTGATCACCACCACCCCATAGGGTGGGGAGTGCGGCAGCAGCAGCTCATTTTCGAAGATGCGGTACCGTGGATGAACTTCGTTTGGGCGTTCGAAAATCCACACCCGGAGAAGGCAGTAGAGGCACTCAGGTTCGAACCGCTCTGCGGTCCTTTGGTAGTATCTGCGGTATCGGCAGGAGACACTCGCTCCACGCCTGTCCGTTGGGAGAAGCGCAAGAAACTGTTGCTCAGGACGCCGTCCGAACTGAGCTTCGATCCGGCTCGCGGCGAGCATAGTCTCTTGGACCAGATCCAACTCGATTTGGGCCTGGTTATCGCCGCCCGCCCGCGGCTCGTCTATCCTACGGAGGAATGGCAACAGACACGTCAAAACCTTCAGCCCGCGGTGGCTTCCCATGAGGTGCTGGTCGAATACGCCGCTCATGAAGACGCTGAATTCCATTTGAAGGGCGGTACCCGCATTGCTATTCGCGACCTTGAAACCCGCATTTCTGACAACGAGCTTGTACTGGAGCTAATAGAGTGTGCGGATCAGCGTGTGAGCCTTCGCGTCGTTGAGGCAGTAACGAATAAGATAGTTCCCGTTAAACTTCACGTCCACGGTAGGAAGGGGGAATACCTCGCTCCAGTAGATCGAAGTCGAAACCCCAATCCACTGTGGTTCGAAAATTACAGCCCGGATTTTTGCCATGGCAATCACCTATCAACCTACATTTCTGGGCAGGCAACGATCGACCTGCCACTGGGTGAGGTTTACCTGGAGATCACCAAGGGTTTTGAAATCAGGCCGGTCCGAAAAACGTTCACCATCACCCGAGATACAGAGCAAATTACCGTAGAAATAGAAAAGGCTCTTCATTGGCGCGAGCAGGGCTGGGTCACTGCGGATACGCACGTCCATTTTCTTTCCCCGGCAACAGCCATGCTGGAAGGTGCAGCTGAGGGCGTGAACGTCATCAATCTCTTAGCCAGCCAATGGGGAGAGTTGATGACCAACGTCGGGGATTTCGATGGTCACACAACCTTTGGTACAAAGGCGGCCGGCGGCACGGGCGAATTTCTGGTCCGCGTCGGCACCGAAAACCGCCAGCATGTGCTCGGTCACATTTCCTTACTCGGCTATTCGGGCAACATGATCTTGCCGTTGTGCTCTGGTGGCCCCGACGAGTCTGCACTCGGAGACTCGGTCGACGTCCTCCTCACCGAATGGGCAGAGCAATGTCGCAAGCAGGGCGGCCTTGTCGTATTGCCCCACTTTCCGGATCCTCGGTTGGAGAACGCTGCGACGATAGTCCTTGGGGAAGCGGACGCCGTGGAAATGACGTCCTTCAGGGACTTGTACAGTGGCATCAACGCTTATTCTCTCTCCGATTGGTACCGCTACCTGAACAATGGATACCTGATTCCGGCGGTGGCCGGGACGGATAAGATGTCCGCTGAATTCGCTGTGGGAGCCATGCGGACGTACGCTAAAATCCCCGAGCACAAGGCGTTCTCGTATGAGACATGGATGAACGCCGTCCGCTCAGGCCATACATTTGTGACCACAGGCCCTCTCATAGATCTTGATGTCGACGGAAAACCCATGGGCAGCCGCTTTGGGCTGCCTTCAGCGGGGGGCACCGTCACCGTTAGCTGGAACGCGGCAAGTGTAATCGTGCCGATGACCAGAATCGACCTGGTCGTGAATGGTGAGGTCAAGGAAAGCCGCACCCTCAGGCCAGGGCAAGATGCCGGAAGTTGGTCAGTGCGTATCCAGAAAAGTGCGTGGATCGCATTGCTTCTTCGAGCGAAATACGACGACAAACCTGAAATGATTGCCGCCCACTCGTCGCCAGTGATGATTGACGTCGAAGGCTCTCAATTTTTCGCAGCAGCTGACGCACTGACAATCCTAGACCAGATCGAAGGCGCAATGGCTTATATTGATACAACAGGAATCCGCGCCGACGCCAAACGGTATAAAGAAATGCGGCTTCTGCTTCAGTCGGCGCATTCACGCCTACATAACCGAATGCATAGAATGGGTTTTGACCACACACATACTGTTGGCGCCCACCATTCTGATCATGATTAGCAGAAGCACACGAAAAGCGCGCGTAAATTATTAAGGGAATGACGCTCCATGGAAAATCCGATGACCAAAAGCAAATCCACTAGGCTAGCTTTCGTGCCAATTATGCTTGCAGCTGCATGCGGGCCGGCCTCGTCCCACACCGTGGTCGGCTCGGCTGACTCGTTCGCCGCCGGTTTCGCCCACCCCCTCTCGGGCCTTGACCATATCATGGTAATGGTCGGGGTCGGACTGTGGGCGGCGCGGAAGGGCGGATCCGCTTTGTGGACATGGCCGGCAGCGTTTGTTGGGCTGATGCTTGCTGGTGGCGGGCTGGGGATCGCTGGCGTGCCGGTTCCCTTTGTCGAGCCCATCATACTCGCTTCGATGTTAACGCTCGGCTTGCTAATCGCCGCCGCGGTGGACTTGCCTGTGGCCGCTGGGGCAATGGTGATCGGTTGCTTTGCCTTTTTCCACGGCCATGCGCATGGCACCGAGATTCCAGAGACCACGGGTGGAATTCAATATCTGTCTGGCTTCCTCCTTGCCACGGCACTACTGCACGGCGTAGGTATCGGCTCGGGTTTGTTGCCGGGCCGGCGTTTTCGAGGCGTCGTGCGACTGGCGGGCGTGGCGATCGCCGCGGCCGGCCTCAGCCTGATAGTCGGCGCGGTCTAGCGGAGGACGTTTCTCCGAGTGGAATCGCCGACATGCCGTGCCGTAATGGGCCGGCCTTTGCGAGCATAGCTAGGTTGGGCGGCTGTCCCTCAGAATGATCGGGTTGAAACAGAGTACGAGCGATCGGCTCCAAGCATCATGAGAGGAACAGCCATGGAACACTATCCGGGAATCGATATCTCTCTGGAAAACAGCAGCGTATGCATTGGGGAACGATCGTGTGCGAGGCCAAGATCGCCAACGAACCCGAGGCACTGGTCCGTTATTTCGACGAACTGGAATTGTCTGTCGGCCGCATTGGGCTCGAGGCCGGCCATTGTCGCAATGGCAGCATGCCGGGCTTGTGGCCGCTGGCCGACGCGGTTTTGCTCAAGACGCGGCGCGTGAAGGCGGCGCTCTCGGCCGTTGAAGAACGACCGGAAGGATGCACGCGGGATAGCCCAATTGCTGCGGATGGAATGGAACCGCCCGATTCATGCCAAATCGGTGACTTGCAAGGATACCCGAGCCCTTTCTCAGTCTGGGTGCCCTCGGGATGCTCAACGGTCGAGCCCGGTCGAATTTTCCGGCACGATCTGCGCCTTGGCGGCGTACGGCCAGTGCCAACGCCCGATCGCCCCTTCCGAAACTTCCTACCGCACAACCGGTCGCCGCGTTCCGCTCCGTGCACTTGCTCTATCCACCTACGACAATTGCGGTAAGCATAGCCGGAAATCGATGGCGTACGATCGCCGTTTCTTCCTCCGGTGGTGAGGATCGGCTCTGACAGTCCGAGGAACCTCGGACGCGGAGTGGAGCGCGAGCCACGGGCAGAGAAATTCCGCAAACTCAAACTTTCTGTCGGAACGACGCGGCGAAGGGCGTCTTCTTGAGAATATAAAAAGCATCATTGATAACAAATCCGTCGAGACCTGTGGCCCGGGCATACGTTAGCAAATCGCTTGCACGATTGATGAACCCAGTGCCATTGAAGTTCAGCGATGTATTGCAAAGAACACCGACCCCGCTTTTCGCCTTGAACGTAAGCGGTGCGCCAAGGCACCTGTCCCGAAATCGTCTTGATGGTTAGATCGATCGTTGGTCGGCGCGCCGGCGCCGATCACTTCGGAGCGTCATAACGGGTGACGTAGTGGAGTTCGCGCAGGGCGGGGATGACGAGGGCGATGTCTTTGTACGCCTCGTGCTCGATGAAGCGCGCGGTCTCGGGCCCCGGCCTGGGCTTGCCGAGGACGGGCCTGCCCTTTTTGTCGACGCAGTAGATCAGGATCGGCAGCAGCAGACCGTGGTTGGGGTTGTTGAGGTCGAGTAGCGATTTCCATTTTTTGATGTTGAGATTGATGGCCGCGTAGAACCCCTGGCACCACGGCCGCGGGTCGATGCCGCCGCTGGGCTTGGTTGCGAAGCGGGGCGCATAATCCTGCGGTCTGTCGAAGAGCGTCTCGTTGATCCGGTTGTGGATCCTGGCGACGCTGGCAAACACGGCGTGATCGGCTGCAGAGCCTTTGGCCACGACGTCGCGCCGCAACCCCATGAGCGGGCACATCCAGTCTTGCGGGTCCGGGTAGCGCGGCCCAGTGACCGCCGCCGTTACGAAGCCATCCAGCGCCGATATCGTCCGCACCAGCGGGCGGTTGGTCTTGGCAGCCATCCAGGCCTCGAGCGCCTCGTCCGACAGCGCCGTGGCATCGAGCGCGCTCATGCCGCCAACGGGAGCGGCATCTCTTCGCGGCGCGCCCAGTTCCATGGCATCAGCTCGTCCCAGCGCGAGGCTGGCCAGTCGTTCTGGATGCGCTCGGTGACATCGGCCATGTAGGCTTCGGCATCGACGCCGCCGAGCTTGCAGGTCTCGATGATGCTGAGCACGACCGCTGACCGCTCTGCCGCGGCAAAGTTACCCGAGAAAAGCCAGTTGCGCCTTCCGACCGTAAATCCACGAATGGCGCGCTCCGCGATCAGGTTGTCGGGCTCGAGCTGGCCATCGTAGAGGAAGCGATTGAACGCGCGCCATCGCTTGGCGCCGTAGGCGAAGGCCTTGGCGATATCGGCATGGCGCGACAAACCCTTGCCCTGGCGCATGAGCTGTCGTCGCAGCGCGCGGACCAGTGGTCGGGTACGCCTTCGTCGAGCGGCCAATCGCTCGGCGGGCGGCAGCCCACGTATCTCTTCCTCGATCCGGTAGATCGCCTGGATACCGGCCATGGCCGTCGTGCTGAGCTCGGTCGGCTGGCTGTCGTGAACGTCGAATATCTTGCGACGCAGATGGGCCAGGCAGGCGGCTTCGCGAATGGCGCCGCCCTTGTAGAGCTGATTGTAGCCGCTAAAACCGTCGGCCTGAAGAGTGCCAGCAAATCCGGCGAGCTCGGTCATCACGCTCTCGCCGGCTCGGCCCATGGTGGCGCGATACCAGGCGATCGGCGGCTCCTGCGAACCCGAGTTGCGGTCGTCGGCGACGTAAACCCAGAGCGCGCCCTTGTGCGTCGTTCCGGTGCTGGGCGCCAGGATCGGAAGCCGCGTGTCGTCGGTGTGAATCTTGCTGCGGGTACGGCCGATCTCACGGATGCGGTTGTAGATCGGATCGAGCAAGGCGGCGGCGTAGCCGGCGCTGCGCGCAAGCGTGGATCGCTCGATATCGACGCCCTTGGCGGCCATCATCTGGGCCTGACGGTAGAAGGGCAAATGATAACCCCACTTGGCCATCATGATATGGGCGAGCGCGGCATAGCTGAGCTTGCCGCGAGCAATGGCCTTGGCTGGTGCCGGCGCCTGGATGATTTTATCGCAGGTCCGGCAGCTGTACTTGGGTCGAACGGTCTCCATCACCTGCCAGGCCTGGGCGACCAGATCGAGCATCTCCTCGCTATCTTCGCCCATGGCGCGCAGATCGCCGCCGCAGCCCGGGCAGCATGCGCAAGACGGCTCGCGAACGACCCGCTTGCGCGGCAGGTTGGGGTTAAGCTTACGCAGCGGCAACACCCGCACCTTGTCGCTGTCCGCGACGATAGGCAGTTCGAGATCGGGCACGCTGGCGGCGAAATCGATCTCGAGATCTTCGAGTTCGAGCTGCATCTGGCCGAGCTTCTCGGAGGAGCGGCCGAAGGCCTTGCGGTTGAAGCGATCGATCCGCAGCTGCAGGCGCTGGATGCGAAGCGCGGCCTCGGCGCGCTCTCTTCGCAGCTGCTCATCGCGTTCGGCAATGGCGGTGTCACGGGCGGAAACGGCCGCCTCCAGAGTGGCGATCCGGGCGAGGAAATCAGCGATGGAGGGAGCTTGTTCCGACACCCAAATTACATACCCGAAAGACCTCGTCTACGGAAGCAAAATCGACACAAAATCAATGAGAAACGGCCTAATTTAGCCGGCCAGACGCGGTCGATAAATCTTGTTCGGCCGGCGCCAATCGATCCCGTCCAAAAGTAGGGAAAGCTGTGCCTTAGTGAGCGACACGGTCACCTGATCCTTGGTAGTCGGCCAAGCGAAACACCCATCGGAAAGGCGTTTTGTAAAAAGGCAGAACCCCTGGTCGTCATGCGCCAAAATCTTGATGATATGACCCTTGCGTCCACGGAAGCAGAAGATCGCGCCGGAATGCGGGTCGAGCGCGAGCACCTGCTGCACCATCCGCGCCAGGCTGTTGATCCCGCGGCGCATATCGGTCTCACCGCAGCACAAGTAAATCCGGTCGGTCGGCACCACCGTGATCACCTGGTCAACTCCGCCAGTACGATACGCAGCGCCGTCGGATCGATGGTCCCGTCGATCCGCAAGCGCGCGCCGTTCGGAAAGGCCACGACGATCCTGCCGGCCGGGTCCGGGCAATCGGCGACGGGACGCTCGACCTCGGGCAGATCGTTCACTTCGATCCGCGCGAAAGTTGCCATCGCCCGATCGGCCTCGAGTTCGCCGCCGGCCATCTGCTTGCGCCACGCATAGAGCTGGGATGGAGCTACGCCGAACGCCTCCGCGACCTCAGGCACCGACGACCCCGCCGCGCTCGCCAGGTCGACCAGCGCGCGCTTCTCAGTGCAACTCCACAGCCTTCGCTGCCGCACGCGCCCGGGCATCGCTGCACAATCTTCGGCCGGCGCGCCGCCGCTGATCTCGGCGACCATATCGCCCCTCGCATGTTCCAATGTCATGGCGCGAAAGCTCCATGTTTATCAGCCTATTGCAAGGTGCCTTGGCGCACCGCTTACCCTTGAACGAGGTAAGCAGCTGAAAGAGGCGCGGGTTCTGCTCCCGAGAAACTGTCTGCGCCCGCGCTGTTCCGTCGACATGCGTGACGGCCTTCAACCTGCTATCGAGAACCTTCTGGAAAAAAAGCATGTAGGGCGACGGGCGTGCCAAATCGAAATGGAGCGCGACGTCCTGCTCCAGGCAAACCGGTGCGATCGGGCGGAAACCCTCCCGGTTCTTGATGCGGTTTAAGCGCTCATGGGTTGCCTTTGAGAAGGGTGCTGCGAGAATCGATCGATTGCCGAGCGCCCGTGGCCCGATCTCGCAATTCCCCTGGACCCAGCCGATCACTTTGTTGCTGAGCAACGCCGAGGTAACTTGGTCGTAGTCGAGCGGATGGGCCTCGAGTCCGGTCCGGTCGATCTCGTCAAATATAAAAGGCTGACCTGAATAGACGTTCCATTTAATCTTAGCGTTGCCAGTGAAATGCCGCATCGCGTCGACTGCGGTTCCGATTGCCGACCCTGCGTCGTTTGTGCATGGAGAAATGAAAACATCGGAAAAAAGGTTTGTTTCTACCCACCGGCGGTTCCACTCACAATTCAACCCGCACCCGCCGCCAATCAGCAGAGGGAATCCCTTTGTGAGGTTTTTCTTCGCAAAGGTGTGGAACGAATCGAAGATGGCGTCCGAAAATCGCCTAGCAAGGTTGGTGAACTTCTGATGGGTTACGCCAATATTGGAGTAGGGCGAACTCCGCAAATCCTCATTATACAACCGGTTCGGATCGCTTGGAAGCAGGAAATCTATTAGCGCCTGCTCGTCCCGGTCAGGCGATCCCGCCTCCCCATAGGCGCAAAGCGCCATTAGCTTGCCGGCATCTTCGTAGCGAAACCGTTCTTGGGGCAATGTGAATTTCGGATCAGCCAGGGCATAGAGGAACGAATACTTCTCGCCAGGGCCTGCCATCACTTTTCCTAAATGCACGACCTGCAGGCACTCATCGATTTCATAGAAATCGCCGAGTAATCCTTCCCAGGTCAGCACATAACAGGGCATTCCGGTGGGAAATGGGGACATGCCATAGGAGCACCAAAGATGGGAGCGTTCGTGCGTAGAAGAATAGAAATGCACCCTCCTGCCGAAGATTGTCTTCTCGCCGACAATCTCGGACCCTGCGGCTATCCCGCAGTAGTCTGCCGCGTCGGAGACGTGGCGTCTGAATCCTGCCCTCTCCCACCCACCGACAGCAACCACATCCGGAATGGCGTCCAGGCGGCCAGCGGCGTCGAGGACAGTCGTAGGGGTAACTGCCGAATATCTAGGGAAGCTATCTTTCTCAGCCTCGTACGAATAGATGAGCTCGGCTGATGACGTATCTAGTGCTGCAATTGTGCCGTCATGGTGCGGTTTAAATGAAATTATCCTCATGTGTCAAGCTCCTACAAATGAAGGTCACCAATGGTAGACTGATAAGACAATAGAATTTCCTTACGAGCTTCTGTCAAGGAAGGAAGGAAGTACCTCGAAGTCCCGTTTGTTATGCGAGAGATTTCTGCACATTGGCGGGCACAGCATCGCTCCATTGCCGTATGACATACTGCCATGTAATATAACAGGCCGTTTCATTTCACGATCTCCAGCCGCTCTCAGCAACGCCGAGATGCGTCTCGTTTGGCCAGCGGAAGCTGCGATTACGGTGGCAAGCCGGATGCAATAGCTATTAGAAACTTAGCGCAGATCGTCACCATTGGGAATAAACTTCCGTTAAATCAGGCTTCTAAATGTTAAATTCATTTTTAAAGTATAACGGCCAAATTTCTATTCATTGACGATTGCAAAGATTCTGTTTCGCATCATAATGCCAAAGCGGGGGTATGAGCGTTTCGGCGAATGAAATTGCCTCCCATTGCGACGAGGATTCAGGCGATCCTGGACTATATCCGCAAGCGTTGTCCCTGGGTGAAGCATCCGTTCGCCGACGGCGCCTATGACAGGCTAAAGCTCATGAATAAGGCCGCCGACCTGGACTTCGTGGTAGAGATCATCCGCAGATCCGACGACCAGAAGGGCTTCCAGATCCTGCCCCGCCGCAGCGCATCGATATCTCGCAAGCCAATGGGTGATGCAGTTTGAAGGAGGAAAGCAATGACAATGAATCCGCTGGCAATCGATCTCGGGAAACAATCATTCCATCTGCATGGCATCGCCAATGACGGTGTTATCGTGTCGCAGAAAGTCAGCCGACGCCGGGCCCAGCATCAGCGGAGAACAGCCATGACAGAATATATCGGTCTCGACGTATCGATGAAAGAGACGGCAGTGTCGATCCGCCGTGGAGGCGAACGGATCTGGCGCGGAAAGTGCACATCTGATCCCAACATCATTGCCGAGCTTGTCCGCAAGCGGGCACAGGCCGCAAAGCGCATCGTATTCGAAACCGGCCCGCTGTCGGTATGGTCATATCATTCCCTGCGCAGCGAGGGGTTGCCAGCAGTCTGCATCGACGCTCGCCATGCCAAAGCTGCACTTGATATGGCGGCGAACAAGACGGAGGCGAACGATGCCGACGGTTTGGCGCATCTTGCTGAAGTTGGGTTCTTTCTCGCGAGGTGCGCGTTAAAGGCTTCGACAGCATGTTGATCCGCACGCTCGTGGCAGCACGCACCCGACTGGTCCGGATCACCGTCGAGCTTTCCAACCAGATCCGAGGGATCGTGAAAACGTTTGGCCTGCTCGTCCCAGCAGTAAGGGAACTACATTCGAAAAGAACGTCCGGAGCCTTCTTATCGATCAGAACGAGCTTGTTCGTATCGTGCTACCATGCTGGAGGCCTGGCGCAGCATTCGCATTCGCGCCGCCGAGGTCGGGCGCCAACTGCTTGCGGATGCTCGTCAAAGCCAAGCCTGCCGCACCCTGATGTCGATACCCGGCATCGGCGTGATCACCGCGACCTCTTTCGTCACCGCCATTGAGGATCCAAACAACTTCAAGAAGTCCCGCTCTGTCGCGGCTTGGATCGGCCTGACAACCCGCCGATACCAATCGGGAGAAGTCGATTATGATGGCCATATATCCCGGCGCGGGGATCGACATCTGCGGGGGCTTCTCTACGAAGCCGCGGCGGTTATCCTGACACACTGTTCGACCGAAAGCAGCGTACGCGATCCAAAGACCGAGTTTACCAATGGCCTCAATGACAGTAATTCTGGACTGGCATTAAGCAATTGGATTTGCGTGGAATTTAGGCGTCCTTGTTGGTCAACCCGCTTACGTCGGCCAACGGATTGGTCAACCCAAGACGTCAGGATTGGTAAACCACCGAGGCAGCAGCCCTATCGAGCAAGGTCCGTGCGCGGTAAGATTATTTGAGCCTTTCCAAACGCCCGAAGCCGATACTCATTTGCCGAGTGGGCCATGTCGCGTCGGTAACGAGAGTCGGACAGTACGAGCAGCCTCCGCGCCGGAAAGGACGAGTTGGAGATGTCCGCCTGGCACGCCGCAATATAACATATTGGCTGCGGTCGCCCACCAAAAGGACCGTTCGGTATGGCAGCGCCTTCGACCCCCCGTCCTCTCCATAAATACCAGGGCGAACGACGATCTCCCCGAGGATGAAGCACCGGCTCTACAACCACTGGCAAAATGTATGAGCCCCTGCGTGGACAGCAGAATACGGCTGCATCGCTCGTGAGATCGCCGGGGAAATAGCATCTCTCAGCTTCAGGTCGACGCGGAGATGAATGCGCCGCCGAAACAGCCCCTTCGCTTGGCAGGCGGCCCAAAAGACGAATTCAGTTTCTCAGAGAATTGAAGACCGTGAGGAGGCCAGCAGCGCTATGGCCTGATTTTGGGTGCGCACGCCGAGCTTCTTCTTAGCGTTGTCCAAATGGAAAGCGGCGGTGCGCGGATTGACGCCCAAGATGTGGCCGATAGCCCAGGCTGACTTGCCGCGCGCGGCCCACTGCAGGCACTCATATTCGCGCGGTGTCAGCGAAATGCCATCCACTGTTCGGTCACCCGGCAGCTTGCGGCGAACGCAAATGTGAAAACAGGTCGCCAAGAGCTGAAGAGCTTGTTCATACTGTTCAGCCACCCGGAGAAATGCCGGATTGGGCTCATCAGCGGCAAAAGTGATCGCAGCAATGCAGCCGCGAAGATCGACAATCGGGATTGTCAAACCGCAGCGGATGCTGAACTGGGCCGCCTCATCAATCAACTGCTGTTGAGCTGGCGACATCTTAATGCCACACAAATCCGATCCCCATAGAAACGGGTAGCCGCCAAACCGCGCGCGCAAGACGACAGGATCGAGTTTCTCATACCGCTTTTCCAGATACTGCTTGGTCCAGCGAGATGGATAGTTCGAGATCAAGCTGGGTTTGCCGGAAGGTTGTGAGGGTAAAGACAGGTAGGCAAAGGTGCGTAGATCAAGTTCTGCGGCCGCGCGAGCCATGGCATCCCGGAAATCTGCCTCATCGACACTCTCGGACAGCTGTTCCAGAAATGTCTCGAATATAGGTGGCATGTTCTTCGTCATTATCCTGACTCGATCCCTTCATCTGTCTGCTGCCCGCCACCCTACCTGTAGACCGCCACCATAAGCCGGCCCGCATAACCGCGGCCTGTTTCGCGGGCATTGGCCGGCTGAGCGTCTTTACAGAATGCCGCGACGCTTCCACTATCTTCGCACCAGTCATCGCCAACTGCAGCTACGCTGGACTCTTCGAACGACCATCTCCGAGACGCTACGGCATCTTCCCCACGCAATAGTGCAATCGGAGTATCTTGTTGGGATTGGATGAAAGAAATGAAATCATCGCCGCCCCTTCATCATGCAATTGTGAGAAGTCATCCTGCGCCACCATGGTCGGGCGGCATCAAAGCCGTCATCAATCCAATGGTTGCCACGTGAACGTCGGTCGGCACGAAGAAGAGGACAACGGAGAGGCGCATCCTTGGCGCTTTGGGCGCTATGATCCGGAACGCCTTGTTGCGCCACTTTCTGTTTGTCAGTGGACAGATCGACTCCAACATTGGCATTCGTAGAGGTGCCGCTGTTCTCCGCTAAATTCAAATACCAAGCTATCATCTTAAGCCGGCCCCAACCCAAGCCGGCACTATCGCTCGACACTGCTGCGGCG
This sequence comes from Mesorhizobium loti, assembly GCF_013170705.1. NCBI lineage: Bacteria > Pseudomonadati > Pseudomonadota > Alphaproteobacteria > Hyphomicrobiales > Phyllobacteriaceae > Mesorhizobium > Mesorhizobium loti. Next base: position 6,483,626 of record NZ_CP033334.1, read on the forward strand.
ACATTCCATTAAAGGCTCTGAAGCACTTTGCGAAGTGCGAAGCAGACATGAACCCGCAGGCGATGGCAACGTCGATGATGGGCATCCGCGTGCCTTCGATCAGGCGCTTCGCATGGTCTGTGCGAATCCGGAGATAATGACGCACCGGCGGAAGTCCTATATGGGAAGCGAACAAGCGTTCGAGCTGGCGCCGCGATACTCCGGCCCGTTGCGCGACCTCGTCCATTGCCAGCGGGAACTCCACATTTTCTTCCATGATCCGCATTGCCATCAGGAGCTTGTCGCTCACACCGGCAAAGGCTAGACCCGATGGCCCGGTCTGGCGGTTTGATCCTGAGCGCTGACCTTGGACAGTCGCGTGGCGGCAGACCTCCTGTGCAATATACCCGCCGGCGTGGCTGCCGATCAGATCGATTGCCAGATCGAAGGCTGCCAGTTCTCCTGCGCAGGTTGAATACTGGCCGTCCTTGACAAACAAGGAATCGCTTATGCGGGGCTGGTTGAACACTTCGGCGAAAGCAGCGAGCCGCGACCAGTGTATCGTGCAGCGTGTGCCTGCCAGAAGGCCCGTCCGCGCAAGCAGCCATGTCGCTGTCCCAACCGCTGATATCGGAATTCCGCGACGCGCCATCGTTCGCAGAAATCCGTTCAGCTCTGGCGTCAGTTGCCGTTCTACCGGCTCGCCCGTCACGATAGCGAGCTGGTTCGGTCTGCGATCGTCCGAGCCGAAAACCAGCTCGTCTATTGCGACATCAACGGCAACCGAAAGGCCGTTGGCGCCCTCGATTGGCCGAACGTCAAGCCCCGCGATTCGCCACCTGAACAGCGGCAGCCTCGATACCGTGTTGGCGATGCGAAAGGGTTCGATATAGGCGTGAAGCGCCAGGTGCGAGAAGCCGGGTAACACCAGAACCACTAGGTCAAACGGTCGATCGGCCGCCGCCGAAATTTTCGGCGTGGCCAACGATTTCATTGCGTTGATGTTGGCGGGTGCGTTCATCAGGACCCGTGGGTAGCTACCGGCTCGCCGAAGATGCCGGGTACCGGTTTAATGCCGAGGCCTGGCAGTTGCGGTACGGCGATATGGCCCTTTTCGATCACGATAGGGTTCTTCGTGTCGAAATGTCCTTCGATATATTCCTGCGCGATCCAGGCGCCTTCCATGCGGCGCGGTTCGACGGTCGCCGCAAGATGGACGCACGCCGCCGCGATGATGTCGCCGCCCCAGGCGTCGTCGCAGCTGTGCGGGAGTGAGCGGATGGCACAAAGGTCGCGCACGGTCGTCATCTTCGTGAGACCGCCCAGGCGCGTGACCTTGAAGCCGAAGCCATCCGCGATGCCTAGCGAGATCGCTCGAAGCACGACATTCTGATCCTCCGTGTTCTCGTCCAGATAGACCGGGTGTGTCACGCGGCCCCTGAGCGTCGCGGCTTCGTCCATAGTGTTGCAGGGCTGTTCGAAAACAAACGGGATCGCCTGGCAGAGCCGATCGAGATGAATGGCGGAGGCCGCGGTTAGACCTCTATTGCCGTCCACGGCGATGCGGGCTTTGTAGCCGACCGCCTCCCAAACCTTGTGAACGGTGGCCACATCCTCTTCGAGATTGCGTCCAGCTATTTTCACCTGCAGCCGTGGATACCCTGACTTCACCTTGTCGGCAGCAATCTTGGCCGTTTCGTCCGGCCGGCCAACAATCAGCGAATAGTATGAGGGGACGCGGTCGGTCAGCGCACCACCCAGCAATGTCGAGACCGGCACACCCAGCCGCTGGCCGAGCAGGTCGAGAAACGCCATGTCGAACGCGGCCTTGGCATAGCCATGTCCGTCCAGCCGCTCGTCCATTCGTTTCGCAAGAGACCTGATCGATGCAACTTCCTCACCGATGAGCCCCGGCGCAATCTCAGCAATCGCTGCGCGTGCGCCCAGTGCATGATGCGGCTGGTAAACGGGCCCGACCGGGCAGGTCTCACCCCAGCCCGTCAGCCCGTCATCGGCCACAATCTCCACGAGGGTGCTGTCAAGCGCGTCGACGTCATCGCTTGCCATTCGATAAGTGCCGCCTTTGACAGGCAGCTGGATCTTATAGACGTTGATCCGGTCAATGCGCATGAGGATGCTCAGTATTCCTCGTTGAGCGCGTCGACGGCTGGGATTTCCCGCGAGCGACGATCGATATACGCGCGCAATTCCTCGTCCTTCGCGACGTCTACCTTGGGTTCTTGATATTCGGCCAGAAGATGGCGAGCATGATCGAGGGCGCGTTGCTTGATGTCCTTGGAGCCATCAGCGTACCACTGCTCGATCGAGTTATTGTCAAAGAGTTTCGGGATAAAGAAGGCCTTCTCGAAGTTCGCCTGTGTATGCGGATGTCCAAAGTAGTGGCCGCCCGGCCCGACATCTCGCACCGCAGCAAGGGCTTCGTCGAAGTCGTCCCATTGAATGCCCTGCGCCATTCGGTAGCCCATGGAGCAGACCTCGGCATCGACGACGAACTTCGCGATCGAGCAGTGCATGCCAGCTTCGTTCCAGCCGGCCGAGTGCCAGATGTAATTTGCGCCCGACATCAGCACAGCCATCATGGTCATGGCGCTTTCGTAGCCGGCCTGGGCATCGAAGACCTTGGCGCCGCCGAGCAGGTTCGAGGTACGCCACGGCACATTGTAGCGGCGCGCCATCTGCCCGATCATGAAGTTCATGAGGGATATCTCTGGCGTTCCAGCCATCGGAGCCCCCGACTGCATCGACACGGTCGACAGGTAATGCCCGTAGATCGCAGGGCAGCCTTTGCGCACCACCTGCGTGTAGGCGAGTGCCGAAAGCGCCTCCGCATTGAGCTGCGCCACGGCCGCCGCGGTGGACGCTGGCGTGTTCGCGCCGCCGAGAACGAAGGGCGAGCACAACACGGGCTGATTGCGCCGGCAGAAAGCACGCATGCCACCCAGCATGACCTGGTCCCACACGAGCGGCGAATTGCCGTTGCAGTTTCCGGTGGTTACTGCATGCTTCTCGAGGAAGCCCTCGCCAAAAAGGATTTCGCACATGTCGAGCACGTCCTCGGCATTCTTGGGCGAAGTGGTCATTCCCATGAATATCTTGTCGGAGTGCTTCATCGACGAATACGTGATGTGCAGGTGCCGATGAGCGACAACAATGTCCATTGGTTCGACGATATGGTGCGCCGATGAATGCAATGCCGGCATCATGTGCGCCAGCTTATGGAAGGTCCCAAGGTCCGCGATCGTCGGGCCACGCCTGACGTCGTCGAGGTCGCGCATGTAAGGCGCGCCGGTCATCGGCACGAAGATAGATTTGTCGCCGCCGAGTTCGACATTCTTCGCTGGATTCCGCGCGAAATACTCAACCGTGGGAGGGATGGTCTTGATGAGCTCCATCACCAGACCGCGGTCGAGATGAACACGGTCATCCGCACGCACGTCGGCGCCGGCCTTCTTCCAGTCCTCGATCGCGATCGGGTCGCGGAATACCACGCCCACCTCTTCCAGAATCGCGAGCGAGGCCTCGTGAATGCGCTCAACCTGCTCGACATCCATCGGTTCCACAACGGGCAAGCCGCGCTTCAGCGTCGGCAACATGTCGATCTTAGGCGCCGTGCGGATCGTTCGCCGCGCTTCCCGCCCTCCTCTGCGAGAAACTTGCAGTTGAGCAGTCATGCTGGTCTTCCTCCAGACAAAATCGAGGGCTCAAAAAACCTGAACCGCGCGCTACTATTGCCGCGACAGAAGATTTGACCTACTGCAAAAGTCTCACGCGGCTGTTGAGTAAAGCGCCGCCGTAAGCGTATCCAACTGGCAGAGCGCGAGGGGCAGGGCAGCATAAGGCATCGCAGACCTGAGCTTACCAGCTTCTGAGATCCTGTATTGGATGCAGCTCCTCGCGGGTGCTATCACGTGCGGGGATTCAGCTTGTTGCAACTTAAGTCGGTCGCATACCAATCTTGAAGCCGCTATATCCCATGGCAGCCACTTCGTCGCAGATCCGTTGATACGTTGGCAGGCCACCCACGTATGGCAGGAATACCGCACGCTTTCCCGCAATGTTGGCGCCGAGGTACCAAGATTTCGCTTGAGGATACAATGTTCCCTCGACCGCTTTCTGAACTTGCTCCATCCATGTCTCTTCAGCTGACGAAGTGGCTTCTATATACTCGCCGTCCACTTTCAATAAATGCACAATGCAACTAGCTATCCATTCAACATTATCTTCGATCGCAACTATAACATTGGTCAACACTGATGGACTGCCGGGTCCCGTAACGACAAAAAGGTTTGGAAACCCGGAGCTCATAAGGCCAAGAAATGTATTCGGCCCATCGCGCCACTTTTCTCTAAGTGAGAGTCCGTGGCGACCAACAATATCGATCTTGCTCAGTGCGCCCGTAATAGCATCAAACCCAGTCGCCAAAACCAAACTGTTCAGTTTGAAAAAATCAAGCCCGGCTGTTATTCCATCCGAACCCATATCGCGGATCGGATTCGCACGGAGGTCAACCAGGGTGACGTTCTCGCGATTGAAGGTCTCGAAATATTTTGTATCGGAGCATATGCGTTTGGCACCGATAGGATGATCCATCGGTATTAAGAGCTCGGCGACTGTCGGATTTTCAACAACCGTGCGGATTTTGTCTCGAACGAATTGAGCGGCCGTTTCGTTTGCCTCTACGTCTCTCAGCAAATCTGAATATGCCACCGTAAGACCGGTTCCTCCTTGAGCCCATCGCCGCTCGAATTCCTGATTTCGCTCCTCCGGAGACGCAGCCAATGCGGATTTCGCACCGACCTGGCATAAAATTCCGGCAGGCATCGAACGTGCCATTGCACGCCGCTCAGCATAGTTCTTTTTCCAGGACCGCTCGTATTCGGAATCCATCGCCCGATTTCGCGCGGGTACGCTGAAATTTGGCGTACGCTGAAACACGTATAGGTGTTTGGCCTGCGCTGCGATCTCCGGTATCACCTGTATACCCGAAGATCCCGTGCCGATCACTCCTACGGTCTGACCGGAGAAATTGACCGCCTCATGAGGCCAATTGCCCGTGTGATAGACCCGACCCTTGAAAGTATCCAAACCACGGATGTTCGGAGTTTGGGCAGCGGACAAACAGCCCGTCGCCATCACGCACCACTTAGCCCGAAACTGCGTTCCTCGATCAGTCGACACGAGCCATCGGCAGTCTTCTTCGCGATAGACCGCGCCTATGACTCGGGTGTCGAATTCTATGTCGGGCAGAAGATTGAATTTCTTCGCCACGTAGTTCGCATAGGCCAGAATCTCCGGTTGCGACGCGTACCGTTCGGCCCAGCGCCATTCTTGCTGAAGCTCCTCCGAGAACGAGTAGGAGTACTGCATACTTTCAACGTCGCAGCGGGCGCCCGGATAACGGTTCCAAAACCACGTTCCGCCAACCCCCGCCGCCGCCTCCAGTACGACGGCCGACAGACCCAAAGAACGAAGTCGGTGCAGCATGTACATTCCAGCAAAGCCGGCACCGACGATGATGACGTCGAATGAGATGGCGGGTGCGCTGCCGCTAACGCGTCTCGCACTAGTGGCGCCTGCCATCGATGACTCCTTTATTGTGAATGGGGCTCATTGTGAATGGGGCGCATTGTGAATGGGGCGCATTGTTAATGAATCTCGTGGATCGAAACAATGGATTGTCTCAAGAAATAGAATCAACCCCCTCGTTACATTTCCGCAGGAACTGAAGCGCGGGATGCGCCGGCGGGCGCTCACCACGATCAACTTTCGGCCGGATCGGTGGAACTGCGCTGCATTGTCGCCTCGCCTCACTCGAAGCGCATTCGGCGGATATGACGCGATGCTGGCAATCATCAACATCTTGCTGTTTGCAGAAAAAGTCGCGTCGCAGTTGAGTTTATTTCGGTTGCGATACGCAATGCCGACAAGCTACCTGATGTGCAAAGCTGTTCACGTAATGTGCAGACTCTCTTTCGGAGGCTGGATCAATGATGTCGGCGTCGATCCGACCACGATCTAGCACCAAGAGCGTCGTTCGCGGCCTTCGGCGGCCGGACTTTCGGGCCAGGCGGACCGGTGTTCGACATCGACGGCCTGCAAAGCTGCGTAGCGCGTTCGTGCTGGCGGAGGCCCCAGGCTTCAGCCGTCACCAGTTTCCGTGAATGCGCTTCGGCCGTTCACACCGGTGAGGTTGCTCGTCTTGCGATCCGCGCCTCTTTGTTTGCACATCGGAGCTACGTTACATGATGCAGTTGGACGGTGATAAGAAACTGGAGGCCTATCGACGGATGCTCCGCATCCGTCGTTTCGAGGAAGAGGGGATGCGCCTGTTCAAAGGCGGCAAAATCCCCGGTAATTTCCATGCGAGTGTGGGTCAGGAAGCCGCCATCGTCGGGGCATGTATTGCCCTACGAAACGATGACGCAATGACCGGGACGCATCGTTCGCACGGCCATCCGATCGGGAAGGGTGGGCGTCTAGACGTCCTCATGGCCGAGCTGATGGGAAAGGAGGGTGGCATTTGCAAGGGACGCGGCGGTTCGATGCACCTTGCTGACAGGTCGGTCGGCATCATCAGCGAATCGGGCATCGTTGGCGGAGGCATTCCGCTGGCGACGGGGTGCGCGTTTAGCGCCAAGGTGCGGGGCGTCGATCAGGTAACTCTTTGCTTTTTTGGTGATGGCGCAGTGAACCAGGGCACCTTCCATGAGAGTCTCAACATGGCCTCCCTTTGGAAGCTTCCAGTCATATATCTTTGCGAAAACAACGGGTATGCAATCACCACCTCGGTGGCGCAGAGTCATGGGCAGCCGGACATTGCTCTTCGGGCGGCTGGTTATGGCATGCCAGGAGTGGCGGTTGACGGGCAAGATCTGAGTGCCGTCTATCAAGCTACGGCTCAGGCCGTCGCGAGAGCACGCGCTGGCGAGGGCCCAACCCTCATAGTCGCCAATACGTATCGTTTCGATGAGCACAACTTTGGCTTGGCGGTTCCGGGCGAACCTTATCGATCGGCTGAAGAAGTAGAGGCCTACAAACGCGACCGCGATCCGATTGTGCTCTATCGCGCTATACTTATCGATGAAGGCCTAAAAGAAGAGAGTTTGAGATCAATCGAGGATGAGGTGGTCGCAGCTGTCAAGCAGGCTATACAATTTGGCTTGGCCAGCCCCATGCCTCGGCCCGAGTCTCGGGCCGACTATATGTTCAATACACCGCTTATTGGCCACAATAGTTTCGTGACTGGGCTAGGGAGGAACTAATCATTATGGATAACGCCCAGAAACTCGCCGCGACGCCAGCCGCGTATGTTCAAATGACCTATCTTGAAGCGATCGTCCAGGCGCAGTTAGAGGAAATGGATCGCGATGAACGCGTAGTTCTGCTGGGAGAGGACGTTCCGATTTACGGTGGTCACAAGCTCATAGAACGGTTTGGCAAGAACAGGGTTTGGAACTTGCCTATTTCAGAAGGCGGTTTTACCGGCCTCGGAATCGGTGCTGCCATCAACGGCTTGCGGCCTATCGTCGACCTCACAATCGCCAGCTTTGTCTATCTCGCCTCGGATCAGATCATCAACCAAGCTTCCAAATTGCAGTATATGACCGGAGGCCAGATCGACATCCCGATCGTGTTTCGCTGCTCGATGTACTCAGTCGGCTCCAAGGCGGCGCAGCATGCCGACCGGCCCTATCCGCTTTTCATGAATATTCCGGGTCTCAAGATCATTTGCCCGACCAACGCCGCTGACATCAAGGGGCTGATGAAATCAGCAATTCGCGATGGCGATCCTGTACTCGTCTTCGAAGATGCCCGCCTCTGGGCACTCAAGGGTGATGTGCCCACAGATCCGGACTACGTCATCCCGATTGGCAAGGCGGATGTGAAGCGTGAAGGAAAGGACGTGACCCTCGTCGCCATTGCAGGCGCCATCCGGCCGACCATGGAAGCTGTCGACGCACTGGCAGAAGAAGGCATTTCGGTTGAGGTGATCGATCCACGTACGTTGAAGCCGCTTGATCATGACACCATCAAGACGTCGGTCGCCAAGACCGGACGGCTTGTGATTGTCGAAAATGCGCACCGTGTCTGCAACGTTGGCAGTGAAATCGCCGCCGTGATGGCGGAAGAAGCGTTCGATCTGCTGAAACGACCTATTCTTCGTGTATGCGCTCCAGACATTCACGTCCCCTTCAGTCCGTCGATCGAGAAGGATTTCTTCCCAACCAAGGATCACATCATAGCGGCTGTGCGACGGTTGCTCTAACAACCCAGGACACTTGAATAGGATGGAAACAAAGATGACAACCGACATTATCCTACCTTCCAGCGGAATGGGTATCGAGGAAGCTACAATCGTCCGTTGGTTGAAAAGCGTCGGAGACGAGGTCGTGGAGGGCGAGCCGGTCGCTGAAGTCGAGACCGCCAAAGCCACCGTGGAGGTCGAAGCGCCGGCGAGCGGCAGATTGGCGACGATCGTGGCACCGGAGGGCAAGACCGTCGAGATCAACGCCATTATCGGAACGATTGAAGACTAATGTCGCGGTCGTTCACCGAGGTCCCACTGACACCGTTGCGGAAAGCCATAGCCGCACGAATGACGTACGCCAATCAGACAATTCCACATTTCCGGCTTGTGGCTAATATTGAAGTCGATGCTCTTTTGCGTTGGCGGGCAGCAATCAACGAAGCTAACCCGGTCGCGAAAATATCGGTCAATGATTGTTTCATCAAGGCGGTTGCGGTGTCGTTGATCGACACCCCCGCGCTCAACGCCCAGATGACGGAGACTGCGATACACCGATTTCACAGTGCCGACATTTCCGTGGTGATCGCCGTTGAAGGTGGGCTTGCCACTCCGGTGGTGCGCGGCGCAGATGTGAAATCGGTGGTGAGTATATCTGCGGAAGTGAGGGACTTCGCCGAGCGAGCAGGTCGAAACGCACTCAAGATGAGCGAGATTTCCGGCGGGTCGTTCAGCATATCCAATCTTGGCGGCTATGGCGTCGAACAATTCGATGCAATTATAAACCCGCCACAATGCGCCATTTTGGCCATAGGAAGTGCCAGCCCCCGAGTCGTTGCCGATCGTAGCGGCAAAACGCAAATCGCAACAATGCTGACTTGCACGCTGTCCGTTGACCATCGTGCTGTTGACGGAGTTGAAGCGAGCAAATTCCTGCAGAGCTTGCGCGGCGCCGTTTCAGACCCGGACAGATTGCGATGAGTTGGAGCCCCTCCATCTCCTTTCGTGACGCGCTGCGGTTGGCAATAGAGTTTCGGGGCCAGGCTCTCGGGCCCTCAGCGCGACGGCCGTCCTAAGGCCAAAAGATGGTCACTGTCCTCGACACGATCGCCGATGCACCGCGGCTGCGGCACCCGGAAAAGGCGCACAAGCCCGACCAGGACGTGCTGCGCAAGCCCGACTGGATCCGCGTCAAGGCGCCGGTCTCGAAAGGCTATGCCGAGACCCGCGAGATCGTGAAGTCACACAAGCTGGTGACGGTCTGCGAAGAGGCCGGTTGTCCCAACATCGGCGAGTGCTGGGAAAAGAAGCACGCGACCTTCATGATCATGGGCGAGATCTGCACGCGCTCCTGCACCTTCTGCAATGTCGCCACCGGCATTCCAACCGCACTCGATGCCGATGAGCCGGCCCGCGTCGCGCATGCGGTCAAGCAGATGGGCCTGACCCATGTCGTCATCACCTCGGTCGACCGGGACGATCTCGCCGATGGCGGTGCGCAGCATTTTGCCCGGGTCATCGGCGCCATCAGGGCGGCGACGCCATTGACGACGATCGAAATCCTGACGCCGGATTTCCTGCGCAAGGAAGGCGCTCTGGAGATCGTCGTGGCGGCCAAGCCTGACGTCTTCAACCACAATCTGGAAACCGTGCCGTCGAACTACCTGACGGTTCGGCCGGGTGCGCGCTACTTCCACTCGATCAGGCTGCTGCAGCGGGTCAAGGAACTCGACCCATCGATCTTCACCAAGTCCGGCATCATGGTTGGGCTGGGCGAAGAGCGGAACGAGATCCTGCAGCTGATGGACGATCTGCGCTCGGCCAATGTCGACTTCATGACCATCGGCCAGTATCTGCAGCCGTCGAAGAAGCACCATCCGGTGATCCGCTTCGTCACGCCGGAGGAGTTCAAGTCGTTCGCGACGATCGGCCGGACCAAGGATTTCCTGCTGGTGGCGTCGAGCCCGCTGACGCGTTCGTCGCATCACGCCGGCGACGATTTCGCCAGGTTGCGCGCGGCGCGGCCACAACGGTCTCGGAGCAAGAACGGTCTTGTCAGGCACGCTCCGCTCGCCGTGTAGGTCCTTCCACGGATCTGTTCGGTGCTCGCGTCGAAATTGGAACGGCGATCGGCACAAATACTGTTGCGCGTAGCCTGGTTGCGGCGGGCAGTCCGCGCCTTGGAGCTCGTCAGGCCGGCTCATCGTGCCGAACAGCGAGGGGGCTAGCGGCGGTTAACGGCGGAGTCGACTGCAATCTCAAGCGCGCCCAATCTCGCAGCTATCGCGAGCGGCTCCCCGGAAAAAGCCAACGCAGATTACCGCTTGAGCAGCTTGCTTGGTGACGCTGCCTTAAAGCAACTATTCCGCAGTCATCAAAAAACTCAACCGCCACGTATTTTTTTTTCCGATCTATTTTATCGGCGCGGGTGCTAAGACCACCTAGGGAAGAGGCCTTTCAGATCCAAGCGTTTAAGTCCGACTGAAACGTGCGACTCCCGTGCCGCTCAATTCGCCAAGGATCCAGGAGTCAACCGCCAGGCAGATCGACGACAATGGACGGTCGGTGATGATTGTTAGCAGGGATAGCACAGAGGCTATCCTGCTTGAATGAGCCCAAAGAAGAAAAAATGCAAACGATAGGGAGTATAGATTATGAAGTCGCTGTTACGCACCATCCTGCTGAGTTCTGTTTTGCTCTCTCCCACCGCGTTTGCCGGCGAGAAAGTGACGCCGGCGTGGGATGGCATCACTGAAAACCTCATGCAGACTTACATTGTCGATGAGGGATTGAGGCAGCTCGGGTACGATGTGGTAGAGCCCGTCCAGCTTCAGATTCAACTGGCTTACGTTGCAATCGCAAAAGGGGACGCGACGTTCTTTGCTGCGTATGCAGAGCCGATCCACGACCAATATATAAAGGAAAACGGAGGAGAGGCCGTATTGACTCGCCTCGGACACGTCTCCGCGGACAATATACAGGGCTATTTGATCGACAAGAAGACGGCGGACGCGAATGGTATCAAGTATATAGAGGATCTTAAGGATCCGGAGAAGGCGAAGCTATTCGATATCGATGGCAATGGCAAAGCTGATCTTTATGGGTGTGAGCCGGGCTGGGGGTGCGAGGTAATTATTGAGCATCACCTCGACGCATATGGGCTACGGGATACTGTCGAAGAGAAGCAAGGCGGTTATTTTGCGATCATTCCGGACGCGATCGAACGCATAAAAGAAGGGAAGCCCACGCTATACTATACCTGGACGCCGCTATGGGTATCCAGCATTCTGCAGCCTGGAAAAGACGTCGTTTTTCTTAACGTGAAGAAGACCGAGTTACCCCAGGGCCAGACAGCCAGCACGACAATCCCCGGCCTAGGAAATCTTGGGTTTCCGATGATCCAGCAAAGGATTGTTGCAGCTACGGCTTTTGTCAAAGACAATCCATCAGCGAAGAAATTCTTCGAGCTCGTTGCAATCCCTCTCGACGACCTGAACGCAGAAGATCTGCGAATCTACAAAGGTGAGAGCTCCAACGATCAGATCAAACAGCGCGCATCGGAGTGGATTTCTACCAACAAAGCCAAGTGGGATGAATGGATCTCCCAGGCGAAGGCTGCACACTAGCTAAAGTTGCGAGAGCAAACTGTCGCGGGAGAGTTTAATTGATTAATAACAGCCTAGTAGATCAAGTTGTCATTGTAACGGGCGCTGCTGGGGGGATCGGCAGCGCTATCGCCCGAACTTTTCATCGGCTAAGCGCACGCATGTTGCTAGCTGATTATGATGAAGACGGCGTATCCAAATTGGCGTCGTCGCTAGATCCCACTGGCGAGCGGGTCATACCAGTCGCCTATGATGCGAGCAAACCATCAGACGCAGACACCGTCGTATCGACATGCATCGCTCGTTTCGGTCACATCGACCATGTCGTTCCGGCGGCAGCAATCTTCGAAGATCAGCCATTCGCCTCTATGACAGACGCGCAGTGGCGGCGAACGATGTCGATAAACCTGGATGGAGTGTTCTATATTTGTAGGCGAGCCATCCCTCACATCAGGCCGGGGGGAACAATCGTAACCATCGCGTCGTCCGCGGCGCATGAAGGTTGCTCGCCCGAGCACGTTCACTACGGGGCTTCGAAAGGCGGAGTGTTGGCTTTCACCAAATCTCTTGCGAGAGAGCTCTCACCGAACATACGGGTGAACACAGTGTCGCCCGGGACTATAGACACTCCGATGGTGACGGAACTTCTGAGGCAGAAGGGGGACAAGTTTCTGTCGATCACGCCGGCTGGTCGCTTCGGTACCGGTGAAGAAGTAGGGGATGCGGTGGCATTTCTTTGCAGCAACGCGTCGAGCTATATCATGGGCCAAACCATTCACGTGAATGGCGGATCATATATGGGAGGCTAGGCTCCGCAACCCGGCCTATAGTCTCTGCATACCTCGCAAGGCAATCGGCTGTCGTCGAGAAGGGTCTCGACGGCAGCCAGGCACTGCTACCAACAGGTATAGCCGCCATCTACTAACAGTATCGTTCCTGTTATATAACTTGATGCATCGCTCGCCAGAAATTGAACCGCGCATGCGATCTCGTGAGGCTGGCCAAAGCGGCCCATCGGTGTCTGGTCGGCCCATTTATTGATCACTTCTTCGGGGTACTTGTCGGTCATCTCAGATCGTACGAACCCAGGGGCAACTGCGTTTACGCGAACGCCGGACCTTGCCCATTCGCACGCAAGTGTCTTAGTCACCATGTTCACCCCTGCCTTGCTCGCATTGTAAGCTGTCACTACCGATTGTTGTCGGGTAACGATCTCACCGCACATGGAACTGACATTCACAATCGTCCCAGAACCGCGTTCCGCCATTAGCGAACCGAAGGTCCGGCTGCAGTAGAACACACCGTCCAAATTGACGGAGAGCACCGCGTGCCAATCCTCATCGGTAGTCTCGTTGGTCGGCGCGGCACGAGACACGCCGGCATTGTTGACAAGGATATCGGGACAAAGGCCGATTTTGCCCGCGAGATTGCGGATCGCCTGTGAATCGGTGACGTCGAGTTGATAAACCTGCGGCTTGACGGGGAAGTGATCTGCGGCCTCGGCGAGTCGGATACCGTCGGCGTCGGTCAGAATTATCTCGGCACCGGCTTGTTGCAGGACACGGCCGATCTGCAAGCCGATACCACGCCCTCCACCGGTCACAAGCGCGATTTTCCCGGCCAGGTCAAACTGGCTGTGAAAAGTTTTGCTTTCAATCGGCGGCATTGCTGTCTCCTGGGGATATCGTTGGACTCGCTGAATGCATCGATCACAACACAAAGGGCGCAATTCAGCGTCGCCGGCGGCTTTTAACGCGGTCAAGTTGGAGTAACCGCTCAGCCTCGGATTCCAAGAAGAAGGTCACGACGCGAAATTGTGCCCACCGGCCGATTGTCGTCCATCACCGTAATGTCCCCATCATGATGGGTTGCGAGATCGATAATGGCACCGATTTTATCGGTAGCTGCCACCGTAGCACCGTTATGAGGCGTCATGACCGCATCGTTCGGAATCGGTTTCATAATCTTGCGAGCGGTTACCAGTTCAAGTCTTGAGATTCCCTTCACAAAGTCCGCCACGTACTCGTCCGCGGGATCTGTAATAATTTCCTCCGGAGTCCCGACCTGGACGAACCTTCCGTCCTTCATGATTGCGATATGAGTGCCGAGTCGAATCGCTTCGTCGAGATCGTGAGTGATGAAGATGGTCGTCTTTTTGACAACCTTGGAGAGTTCCAGGAACTGTTGCTGGAGTTGCCGGCGGATCAACGGATCGAGAGCTGAGAATGGTTCATCCATCAAAAGGATCTCTGGATCTGCCGCCATGGCCCGCGCCAAACCGACGCGCTGTTTCATGCCGCCCGACAGCTCATCCGGAAACCGTGAAGCCCATTCCTCCAAGCCCACGAGCTCAAGCTTTTCTTTCGCCGTCTGGATACGTTGAACTTTACTCACGCCGCGCAACTCCAGGCTTAGAGCGACATTGTCCTGAACGCTGCGATGAGGCAACAACGCCATGTTCTGAAACACCATCCCCACGCTCGTCGAGCGCAAGGCGCGGAGATCAGAGTTACTCAATGCACCTACGTTGCGGCCAGCCACGACAATCTCGCCGTCAGTAGGCTCGACCAAACGGTTGATGTGTCTAATCAAGGTCGACTTGCCCGATCCTGATAGACCCATTATGCAGAATATTTCACCCTCACCGACTGAGAACGAAACATCGGCAACTGCCGTAACCGCGCCGTACCGCTTCAACACATCGGACTTGGAGAGTCCTTGTTCTCGGATGGCCTGAAGGGCTTCGTTCGCCTTGTTCCCGAAGATCTTCCAAATACCGGAACACTGAACGACTGGCTTGCTCATTGGATACCTTTTTATTCAGATCCAGCTGCCAGTCGCTGACTAGGAGACGCCCGAAGGAGTCGCATCGCGTACCGAATAGCTGCAACTGGGCCGTGCGCCCAGATCTCCCCGGGACGCTTTCGAGGCTGGGCGAGCGCTTGTGTGATCCGATCGAGAATGATCGCCAGGGCGACAATGCCGAGACCCCCGATGCTGGCGAGCCCAACGTCGAGACGGCCAATGCCACGAAGCACCATCTGGCCCAGTCCTCCAACTGCGATCATCGAGGCGATTACCACCATCGAAAGTGACATCATCAGCGTTTGATTGACACCTGCCATGATTGTCGGCAGCGCCAGAGGGAGTTGGGCTTTCCACAGCAATTGACGATCCGTCGCGCCAAAAGCACGCATGGCTTCGTTGACTTCTTCTGGCACCTGACGGATGCCCAGATAAGTCAAACGGATGACTGGAGCGACCGCGAAAATCACGGTGACAATCACGCCCGGCACGTTGCCGATGCCGAACAGCATGACAATGGGAACGAGATAAACGAAAGCTGGGATTGTTTGCATTCCGTCAAGTATCGGCCTGAGAATCGCGTACAATAACTCAGATCTGGTCGACAGGACTCCGAGAGGGATCCCAATGACCAAAGAAAAGATCAACGCAGTCAGCACGATAGATAGTGTGGTCATCGTTTCCGGCCAGGCACCGATAAAGCCTACAAAGAAAAGAATGGCTGCAAGCGTGGCAGCAAGGCGCCAGTTCGAGAGCTGCCAGGTCAGCAGCATAATAACGAGGATCACCAGCGTCGGCGGTGCCGAAGTCATGAAATTGGTGAGCGACTGCAAGACTGTGTCGAACGGCGCTTTGACCGTCTGGAAGAAGGGTCGATAGTTTTCGACCATCCAGCGCAATCCCTCGCTTACCCACGATGCGAGTGGCAATTTCCCACAATCAAACGGGTTCAAAAAGCCACATCCGTTCATCATAGTTCCCCATTGTATTCGTGAACTGGCTCGCTGTAAAAGGTAACATGACTTCCCCTAAGGAGGGGTCGCAAAAAAGTAGCGTGACGGATGACTTTATTTCGGCAGATGTCACGATCAAACTTGGTCAGCGCCGCGACCCGAAGGGCATTCTCTGCCAAGCACTTAATGGCGTCCGAAGCTCATTCGAATGAATGCATAATGGTAGCGTCCGATCCCAGTAGGTGTCAAATAAGCCGCAGTGACGGCTCGACGTCGTAAGCTGCCGTATAAGCACGAACGACCTAAAGGTGAAGTGACCCGCCCCATCGTTCATTCGTTGGAGAGGCGTCGAAGCTGGCTACTCGTTCGTTATTCCCTCGATCCTACTCGTTGACATCAGCGACGAAGCCGAGGCGAGAGCGTAACAACTGGAAGTTGGCGGTTGGCAGCTTCCGCTTTTGTCACGCGACCGGCAGCGGAAGCTTTTTCGTACGACCGCCGTCGATGACGTAGACTTGCCCGGTTACGAAGGCACTTTCTTCGGAAGCAAGCCAGACGGCGAGATTGCCAACGTCTTTCGGTTCGCCTAGGCGTCCGACCGGATGCATAATTAGGAGTTCCCTCCGGAATCGGTCCTTATCCGGCATGCTGTCGATGTAAAGCTCGCTCAAATCGGAATTGATCCAGCCCGGTGCAATGGCGTTGCAGCGGATGCCTTCGTGCCCGTGGTCGACGGCGACAGCTGCGGTGAAGCCATGAACGCCCGCTTTCGAGGCTGAGTAGGCGGGGTGTCCTGGATTGGAAGCCAGACCTTCGATCGAGCCTATGTTGATGATGCTCGCACCGGACCGCTTGCGAAGATGCGGCAGCGCCGCCTTCGTCAGCAGGAATGGGGCCTTGAGATTGATATCCATCATCTGGTCCCAATCCGCCTCGGTCATCTCATCGAGCGTCTTCTCGAACATGATCCCGGCGTTGTTGACAAGGATGTCGAGGCCGCCGAACCGCTCGACGACGGCCTGCACAGCCGAAGCGATCTGGTCAGAGTTCGAAAGATCCGCTTTCATATAGATGATGCTCTCGTTGAGCATCTTCTCTTGAGGCTCGTTCCTCTGCACGATGGCCACTTTTGCCCCTTCCTCGGCAAAGCGCTGGGTGATGCCTCCTCCGATGCCGCGTCCCCCGCCAGTGATGATTGCAATCTTGCCTGCCAGTTTGTCAGCCATGATCATGCCTGGGGATGTTGACGGCGGTCCAAGATGTCGGGTTTGAATGTCGTATCCATGCAAAGCGTTGCGATGGGCCTATTCCTGAGCTCGCCACTCTTGCTCCAGCCTCTACTCTCGGCTCCATTGGTTTCGGCCTCTAGCCTTCGGCGACCACGGGCGTCGCAGCAGTTTGT
The DNA here is from genome assembly GCF_013170705.1 of Mesorhizobium loti. Lineage (NCBI taxonomy): Bacteria > Pseudomonadati > Pseudomonadota > Alphaproteobacteria > Hyphomicrobiales > Phyllobacteriaceae > Mesorhizobium > Mesorhizobium loti. The sequence goes on from NZ_CP033334.1 coordinate 6,500,636, forward strand.
TGTGAATGTAGATGCGATTTTTTTCGATGCGATACTCCACGCCAACCTTATTTCCTGAATGGGTGCGGAAGACCAGTGGTTTTCCCTGCAAAAGACTCACCCCCTTGTTGAGTTGCGCGGCGCCCTCGACCGCGTCGGGCGTTGATTGAAGGCCGTAGCAGATCGCGAAGGCTAGTTGGCCGCGTTCCGCTGTTCCGCCGTAAATGATTGGGACGCAGCCAAAATCGGCTGGACCACACGACCGGATGCCTGCAATGCTTTCCGGTCATGTTGAGCATCTCTTGCTCACGGCGTCGCGGCGCGCAATTATCGAAGTATTTGGAGTTCGAAATGGTTCGCCGCTTTTACGATCTGCCGTCCTTGACCGCCCTGGCGGTTTTTGAGGCGTCTGCGCGACACCTGTCATTCAAATTGGCTGCCGCGGAACTGAACGTTACCCCCGGCGCCGTCAGCCGACAAATTAAAGCCATTGAGGACGAGATCGGCGTTCCTCTATTCGTGCGGCTTGGGACCGGTGTGATGCTCACCAGTGCTGGCGAAGACCTATATGCCGTGCTGGCAAGTGGATTTTCCAAGGCCTCCGAAGTTGTCAGAACCGTGAAACGCGGCGATCGCTCCAAGAATGTGACCGTCGCCTGCTCGGATGCATTTGGATCAATGTGGTTGATACCGCGTATGCCGGGCTTCTGGACGCGCTACCCTGATGTCGCGGTCGATCATCTTATCTCTGACAATTCGCGAGATTACCGCCGCGCCGAAGTGGATTTGCGCATCCGGTATGGGTTTGGTTCATGGTCCGACGAAACGACGGAACCGCTTTTCGACGATGTCATTTATCCGGTTTGTGGCCCGGGCTTCGCCCAGGTGCATAGGGACGCGACGGCTGAATCGTTGCCGGAACTTCCGCTACTGCACGTTAATTGGGTTGATCCTGAATGGGCGGACTGGGACGAAGTTCTGCGTCGTGCAGGAATTCCTCACGGAGCACCCCGGGGCCGTAGGTTCGGCAAGTTCTTCGTGACCCTGCAGGCTGCCCAAGCCGATCAGGGTGTCGCCGTTGGTTGGCACCGGCTGGTCCGGTCGCTGATAGAAGAGGGTAAACTGGTCAGGATTACCGATCTCGAGTTGCCTGCTCCCGGAGGATATCATCTAACCTGGAACGACAATCGAACCTTGTCGCCTGCGGCCGAACTATTTCGGAAATGGTTGAGAGAGGTCGCAACCGAAGAGCGGACCACTTGATTGCTAGTCTAGAACTCCCTGCCGGCGCGCTTCTGCATTGCCCACAACTTCAGCGGCGCTCCGATCGACATCAACGGTTCTGGATAAAGCCGAACCGGGGCTGGCTCGTTCAGGGCGTCTGCAACCATTGGGTGATTGCTGCCAGCGGCTAAGTCGGCAGCCAGCATCCCGTAAAGGGTGCCCTGCACCGTTCCCAAGCCGTTGCAACACCCGGCGACGAACACCCTCTCCTCAACTTCGCCGAAGGCGGGCGCGGAATTGAGGGACAGACACAAGTGCCCTCCCCATCGAAACTCCATTGGTATTTGGCCTAGCATCGGAAACCGGGCCCGGAATGATCGATCGTGAACAGCGCCGATCCGACGGACCTGCTTCTCGTTGGTGGACATGTCCGGGTTGTACGTGAAGGTGTTTCGGACGACGATCCGATCGCCGATCCTTCGGATGGTTGATCCCATTGGGTCGGCCGGGATCAAGCCCCAATGCGGCTCACCACCCAGCGCTGCCTGTTCGCTCTTGGAGAGGGCTCTTGTCATGCTGGCGTAGGTGAACACATGCAGCAGGCGTTTCTTGAAGAAACCAAAGCTTTCCAGATGACCGTTTACGGTGAGGATAAGACGCGGCGCGGATATCTCGCCCTCGGTCGTCGTCACGGTATGCAGTTTGCCAGTCTGCAAAGATGTTACCGGTGAATTCTCGAATATCTTGACACGGCTTGACAAACCTTCGGCGATTCCGCGGACGAGGCCGGCCGGCTGAGCCATTGCCGTTCCCGGTGTGAACGTGCCGCCAACGAAGAAGTCGGTTCCGGTGATCTTCTTCAACACGGGGCCGTCGAGACGTTCGAACGGCTCGCCAAGGCTGGTCAGGTGACTTTCGAAATCGCGCAGTACGGTGAGGCCGTGATCAGTTGCAGCGCCATGGAACTTTCCGGCCCGAACGAAGAAGCCCTGTAATCCGTATTCATCTGCCGCCGAAGCCGAGAACTCAATCGCAGCGCGGTTCATGCGAATGCGCTTGCGGTCGTGGTCCTGGCTTCCGCCATAATTCTCGCCGCCAAGTTCGTGCGGCAGGTCGATCATGAACCCCGAGTTCCGGCCGGCAGCACCCCAGCCGACACGCTGGGCATCGACCACCACTATGCGCTCGTTCGGCACCAATTGTGACAAGCGCCGCGCGGCCGCCATGCCAGCAAACCCAGCTCCTACAATGAGCCAGTCTGCTTTGTGACGGCCGCGCAGCACCTCTGGTGCCTTGGGAGGCGGCAGAATACCGTACCAGCCCGACAAGGATGTGTCGGCAGGCGTGCGGACAGCCTCATGATCGCTCATCAGCGCGACCAGGCTAGTCCACGGAACGCGAGACCTTCGGGTCGGAAATGTCCGCCCAGATGGTCTTGAGTTCGGTGTATTGGTCGTGTGCGTGCAGCGACTTGTCCCGCCCGCCAAAGCCCGAATGCTTGAAACCGCCAAAGGGCGTAGAGACGTCTCCTTCGCCGTAGCAATTGATGGTCACCGTCCCGGCGCGAATGTCCCTCGCCATGCGATGTGCCTTGCCGAGATTGCCGGTAAAGATGGACGCTGCAAGCCCGTATTGGGTATCGTTGGCGACCCTAAGCGCCTCGTCAGCGTTGGCTACCTTGATGACCGAGAGTACAGGTCCGAAAATCTCTTCCCGCGCAATCGCCATTTCGGGAGTGACATCGTCGAATATGGTCGGCTCGATGAAATAACCTTTGCCGTGCTTATGGGCATTTCCGCCCGTCACGATCCTGGCGCCTTCCGCGCGGCCCTTCTTGATGTAGCCCATGATGCGGTCGAACTGTTCCTTCGACACGATGGCGCCCAGCCTATTGCCCGGATCTAATGGCTCGCCCAATGGCCACTCCTTGAGCTTGTGGAGGACGGTCTCCACCAACCGGTCCTTGATCTTCTCATGGACGATCAGGCGGGAATTGGATGAGCAGTTCTCGCCCATGTTCCAGAAGACACCCTGAGTGACATGCTGTGCGACAACATCAAGGTTCTCGGCGTCATCGAGCACGATACACGGATTCTTTCCCCCACATTCAAGCACGATCCGCTTGAGGTTGGATTTGGCGGAATATTCCAGGAATTTTCGGCCGACATCTGTCGAGCCGGTGAAAGCGACCATGTCGATATCCGGATGCATACCAAGCGCCTTCCCGGTCACTTCGCCCGGACCGGTGACGATCTGCAGGACGCCCGGCGGCAACCCGGCCTCGTGCGCCAGTTCAGCAATCCGCAATGTTGACATGCTTGTTTGCTCGGCCGGCTTGACGATGACGGAGTTGCCGGTCGCAAGAGCCGGCCCGATCTTCCAGGCCAGCATCAGGATCGGGAAATTCCAGGGCAGAACGCAGGCGACCACGCCAAGCGGCTGGCGCACGATCATCGACACGACGTCGTCGCCTGAAGGCGACGTCTGGCCGTAGAGCTTGTCAGTGGCTTCCGCGTGCCATTCCATGCAATGCAGCGCCTCGGGGATATCAATAGTCTCGACGTCATAGATTGGCTTGCCGCTTTCGAGCGTCTCAAGCACCGCAAGCTCATGGGCGTTCCGCTCCATCAATTTCACGAGCCGCCGCAGAACACGCTTGCGCTCGCTGGGATGGGCCCGCGACCATGCGCCTGATTCAAACGCCAATCGTGCCTTCTCGACAGAGAGATCGACGTCAACTTGGCCGCAAGAGGCAATCTTGGCGATGACCTGCCCCGTCGCCGGATTGATGGTCTCGAAAGTATCCCCAGATTGTGCCGCCCGCACCTTGCCGTCGATCACCGCATTGGTCGGCAGTGGCAGGCTTTCCGCCAGGTTCTGGTACTCATCACGCGTTAATAGCGATGACATTCTCGGAAGCCCTCTTTTGGGATTTTGCGGTGATCGACGCTATGACGGCCTTAAGGGTGCGGATCGTCGACTCGAGTTCCCGCTTCTGTTCGTCGTCGAGTGCCCGCATCGGCCGGCGCACCGGGCCGGCCGGCAGCCCCGCGAGTTCGCACCCGAACTTGATGCTCTGCACGAATTTGCCGCCCTGTTCGAGAAGCCTCATCAGAGGCAGAAGCGCCGACATAATCTGCCGGCCCTTAGTGAAGTTCTTCTCGATCACGCAGGCTTCGTACAGCGCGAGATGCTCTGACGGCAGGCAGTTGCCGGCACCGCAGACCCACCCTTTTGCGCCCCAGGCGAAGAACTCAAGCGCCTGATCATCCATACCGCAGAACAGGTCGATGTGCGGATAGTCACGAGCCAGCGCATGCAGCTGGTTCATGCTGCCGCTCGACTCCTTGATGGCGCAGAAATTGGAGCTGCGACCGACGCGGTCCAGGAACTCAAGATCCATCATCGTGCCGGTGCGTCCGGGATAGTTGTAGAGCATCACTGGTAGATTGGCGGCCTTGTCGATCGCAAGCGCGTGATTGGCAAGTTCGAGCTGCGTGGGAACAGCGTAGTACGGCGAGCCGATCAGGATGCCGTCGTACTTCAGGTCCTTTGCAATCAGCGCATATTCAATGCAGTCCTCAGTGCGAATCGCGCCGACGCCGGCGATCAGGGGCGTCGTCCCCTTCACAAGGCTCCTAGCAAGCTTAAGCAGGCTGACACGCTCATCGCGTGACTGGGCGTAGTACTCGCCTGTCGTGCCACCGACAATGATCCCGTGGACGCCAGTCGCGACCAAGTGCTCGACCACGACGCAGAAGCCGTCACGGTCGATCGATCCGTCCGCGTGAAAGGGCGTTGTGACGGGCGGAATAACGCCTTTGAACGACATCAGCCTGACTCCAATTTGGCTTCCGACGTCGTTATATGCAAGGATGGTGCACTCAGCAGTCGAAATAAAATCACTCGACAAGCTACTTTTTTGCGAGAGTCCGTCAAGAAAATGAAGGGCGGCCAAAATAGGGGATGATGGCTACCAAAACAGCTTTTGCGAATTGTCTCCTGTGGAGGGGCTCTCGCGGTGCAATGGATAATTTGCCGCTATTGACGATCCGGCCTATGGCCGCAGTGGTTCATGTCGATCAGCCATACGGTGATCGGGAGTCGGGCTCCCATTCTGCTTTGCGGGGCAATGACGCCCACGAAATCCCACGAGTTGTCCCGGCTCCCGATATGACCGGCTCGCCATCACGCTTCATCGCCCTTGCAACTGGTGAACCTCCTGCTCCTTGGGCGCCTTTCTTCATATCACCGGGATCTGGCTGCGGCGCTGATCGGCGCCTGGTAGGTTTCGTAGCGCGTCATGATCGTCAAGGCCGTGCGCCCGTTCGGTTGGCGCGGCCACCGTGACGAGACGTGCCGGTTTGCGCGCCGGCATGGCAGACAGATCGCGCATCAACTGAGGTTAGCTGTATCCTCCGCGTCGGACGAGCGAGATCATACCAACCACCAACAAAACCGACGCAGGTAGCGGTCACCATTCGCGTGATCTGGCCCATCCATTGTCGGCCTCCCGAGCAGTTCTGATGTGACGTCAGACCGTGCAAGGCGCCGAAATTACCGACCGCACCGGAAGCGGTGCGGCTCGACAACAGAACAAGCCAACTCCGTTCCGGAGATCACACCAATGCCTGGGATCGTGGCCAAACGCTGCGACAGCTCGTTGGAGCGGTGCCAGGCCAGAAGCTCGTTCTCCTGACGGGACAGGTGCAGCTGAACAGCGCCGATCTGTCCGCCAATGCCGAGCCAGCGGTGGCACCCTCTGGGGGCTCGCCGGTGGAGAGCCGTCCCGCCAGTCTTAAGGCATGGAACCTACCGGCTCGACGCTACGAAGGCTAAACGTCTTCTTCCCGATTGCTCAACCCGCTCCCTACTAATCGCGGCTGGATGACAGGGAGAAAACGACAGCGGCTGGCGCCCGATAAGTTCCGCCTTTCGCCATCAGTGCCCAGACGATGCGTGCAGTCTTGTTGGCAAGCGCGACGATCACTAACATGGGCGGCTTGCGGCCCAAGATGCGCATGAGCCATGGGTCCGCAGATTCCCCCTTCCGCATTGCCCAGCGCACGGCCGCGCTGGCCCCTATGATCAGCAGCCGGCGTAGCGTTCGCTCGCCCATCCGAGACGTCTCGCCGAGCTTCTGCTTTCCGCCCGTGGAGCGTTGCAGCGGCGTGACGCCGAGCCAGGCCGCGAAGTCTCGCCCCCTCTTGAAGGTTGTCGCCGATGGAGCCAGAGCAGCAAGTGCCGTCGCGGTGATCGGCCCTATGCCGGGAATGGTCATCAATCGCCTGGCTTCTGCATCCTCCTTGGCACGCCGGGCGATCTCGCGGTCGAGCACGGCCACTCTCTCATCCAGCGACCGCAACTGTGCAACGAGCAGAGACAGGATCGGACGGGCAGCTTCGGGGATGGCGGTACCTTTGTCCTCAATCGCCGTGACAAGCTTGGCGGCATGGAAGAGACCCTGTGCAGCCACGGGCCCGAATTCGGCAAGATGGCCCCGTATCGCATTGATGGTCTGAGTCCGCTGACGAACCATAAGATCGCGAACGCGGAATACCATTGCCGCAGCTTGCTGCTCTTCGCTCTTCACCGCCACGAACCGCATGGTCGGCCTCTGGGCTACTTCGCAGATCGCCTCAGCGTCAGCGGCATCGTTCTTCTGCCGCTTCACGAAAGGCTTCACGGAGCGATTAGCCGGGCATCGTGCCCAAGCTTCGCAATCTCCCGCGCCCAATAATGACCGCCGGCGCAGGCCTCCATGGCCACCGTGCAAGCAGGCTGCGCTGCAAGAAACTTGAGCACCTGGTCACGACGCAGTTTCTTGCGGAAGGCCACGGCTCCCGATCCATCCGCGCCGGGCATCTGGTCGGGTAGCGGCGGCGCATTGCTGCGCCGCCGCCCCCTAAGAACCGGACATGCGGAAGTTCCCACTGTCGCTTGGTGGGCATCATGAGCTGCGCTGGAGCGAGGCCAGCTACCACGCCGTTCATTCCGTGCCGGCCAATCCGGTCTATGCGGGCGCCTATGTCTATGGCAAGAATCGCCGAGAGACGGTGCTCGACGAAACCGGCGTGCGGCGCAAACGGATACGCAAGCTGCCGATGGACGAATGGCAAGTGCTGATCAAGGCTCACCACCCGGGCTATATCGACTGGCCGACCTTCGAGGCCAATCAGCAACGCATGGCGACCAACACCCGCCCGCGCCTCCATGCCGAAGCCGGGGGAGGCTCCGGCGGCGCGGTGCGTGAAGGCGGCGCCCTGCTTCAGGGCATTGCCCGCTGCGGTCATTGCGGGCGGCGCCTGCGCACTCATTACCGTGGCCGCACCGCGACACCGGGCTATCATTGCGCCGGTAAGGTCATCGCCGAGGGACGCGGCGTCTATTGCCTCAATGTCGGCGGCGTGCAGATCGACGAAGCCGTGGTCGCGGCCTTCCTGGAAGCGCTGGAGCCGGCACGCCTGGCCACCACGCTCGCGGCGGCCGAGCGGCTGGAAAACGACCGCGAAGCGGCACTCAAGCAATGGCGGCTCGATGTCGAGCGGGCGCAGTTCGCCGTTGACCGCGCCGAGCGGCGCTATCGCGCCGTCGATCCCGATAATCGCCTGGTCGCCCGCACGCTCGAGCAGCAGTGGGAGGAGGCCCTGCGTGCCTTGGAGGCGGCCAAGGCCGAACTGGTGCGGCGCGAGGCGGAGCGCCCGCGTAGGCTGTCGGCCACGGAGCGGGAGAAGCTGCTTTCCCTCGGCGCCGATCTGGCGAGCGTCTGGCACGCGCCGACCACGACGGCGCGTGACCGCAAGGAGCTCTTGCGCACGCTGATCGAGGAGGCCACCCTCCATGTCGACCGCGACAAGGCGGCGGCGCAACTCGCCCTGCGCTGGAAGGGCGGCGCGCTAAGCCACCTCACCGTCGCCCTGCCGCGCTCGCGGCCGGCGACGGTGTGCACCGACGAGGACACGCTGGCGCTCGTACGGCGGCTGGTGCCGCATTATCCCGACGCCGTCATCGCCGGCATTCTCAACCGCCAGGGCCGTCGAACGGTCTATGGCCATCGGTTCGACGCCAATCGCGTCGGCAAAGCGCCGCTACTGGAAGATCCCTGTCTGCAAGGCCAAGGCACCGGCCGCCGACGGCGACATTGTCACCGTCCGTCAGGCTGCCGTCGCGCTCGGCGTGGCGCCCTCGACGCTTCACCGCCATATCAACGACGGCCTCATCTAGGGCGAACAGGTGACACCCGGCGCGCCATGGCGCATTCGCCTGACCACGGACCTCAAGGCCCGCTTCCTCGCCACGCCCAGCGACGGCTTTGAACCCATCCGCGACGCCATGGAGACCCTTGGCCTGTCGCGCCAAAGTCTGTTGCAGCGAGTGAAGCGCGGCGAACTGGAAGCCGTTTATGTCATCCGTGGACAGAGAAAAGGTCTATGGATCAAGACCATAGACAACATTCCCACCCTCTTCGAACGCGCCTCATGAACCAGGGGGTATTACGATAATGGTTCCAAACAGCCTCTGATGTCACCTTCCAGAATCTACTCTGGCGAAGCGCGCTTAGCCAGAGTGATGAAGCACTGCTCGATGGCGTCGGCAGTCGAGCGTTCGGGCCGGAACCCATAGGAATTCGGGTCCGCCAGTGTCTCTACCACCGGGTCCAGAGCGAGCTTCGATAACGCCTGCATCGCCCGGCACCGCATATAGGAATTCCCAGCGGACGCTTCTTGCCGTTACTCTTGGGAATGTAAACACGTCGCAACGGCATCGCGCGGTAACCGCGATGTCGAAGTGACCTCATCCCGTTCCATCTGGCCGCCGGGGATGACCATATCTTACCGTCCACCCCCGGCGTTCTCTTACCGCGATTCTCCGTCACCCGTTTCACGGCCAACATCTTGCCGCTATGCGAGCGGGTCAGCAGACGTTGCAATGCTTTCACCTTGCCCCATCGGCCTTCCTGGGTTGCCTTGGCGATACGCACCTGAAGCCGTTTCACCTCTGCCTGAATGTGCAACCAGTTCGCCTGATCCTACATCTGCGCAGTGCGCGAGGAATGCACCGACTTCCGCCCCTTCCACTTGATGACCGTCTTCTGGTTGATCCCGTAACGCTTGGCCAGTGTCCTCAGGCTCTCTTGATGGGGTTGTCTAATCGCGGTGGGGACGTCAAGTATCTTCGCGCTTGGAGATGCGTTGGCCGGGTACACGGTTGTCTTCGCGGTCAACATCGGTCGCCGCATGATGGAGCTTCGCGGGACGAGCCTTCAATGTGGACGACGCTACTTTGCTGAGTCAGCGGTGCAACCCCATCAGCGGAATGGCTCGGCTCACGTCCCGGCAGGGACGCCTCAGGCGTTCAGATTCTGAACGCTATCCGGATTTACGTTGTGGCTCCTGCATTCGGATTAAGAGCTCGCCGGTTTTAAGCATCGTATGCATTATCACCGCCAGTTTGCGCGCCACAGCCACGGCAGCTCTTTTGAAGCCGATCCTCTCCCGGAGCTGGAGACCCCATGTCCGCAGGGTGCTCTCGGTTGAGCTACGCGTCAGAATAACCGACGCCGCTTCGTAGAGAAGCCCTCGCAAATGGCGGTCGCCGCGTCAGGATATATGGCCGTCATAATCGACTTCTCCCGATTCGTAGCGGCGCGTCGTTAGGCCTATCCAGGCGCCAACAGATCGGGACGTCTTGAAGTTGCCCGGATCTTCAATGGCAGTGGCGAACGAGGTTGCGGTGATGGCGCCGATGCCAGGGATCGACATGAGCATGCGGCATGCCTGGCTCTGACGTGCATCTGCGACGAGCTGGCGCCCAAGCTCGGCGGCACGGATGCGAATGCCGCGCCAGGCCTCCAACATCGGCAGCACGATGAGAGCAAGTTCCTCGTGATCGATAAGAAGGCGCCGAACGTTCTTCTCGAACGTGGTTCCCTTACCTGCAGGAACGAGCAGCCCGAACGTTTTCATGATTCCACGAATCTGGTTGGAAAGTTCGGTGGTGATCCGGACCAGCCGGGTGCGTGCCGCCACGAGCGTGCGGGTCAGCATGCTGTCAAATCCTTTCACCCGCACCTCACGGAAGAATCCCACCTCTGCAAGATGCGCCAAACCGTCGGCGTCGTTCGCGTCGGTCTTATTCGGCGCCATATCGAGCGCAGCTTTGGCATGGCGAGCATCGATGCAGATCGCTGGCACCCTTTCCGCGCGTAGCGCGTGATAGAACCAGACGGAAAGGGGTCCAGTCTCGAACACCACGCGTTTGGCGGCTGGCGCCCGCTTGCGGATAAGCTCGGCAATGATCTTTGGATCAGAGGCGCACTTCCCGCGCCAGACGCGCTTGCCTTCACGTCGGATCGCCACCGCTGTCTCTTTCATCGACACGTCGAGACCGATATATTCTTCCATGGCTGTTCTCCATCAGATGCTTGGGCCCGGCGTCAGGTCGTGAGCCCGTATTTCCATCTTATCGGGGAACAGCCACCTTCCAAGGATATGCTTGGTTTCAGGGCGACTCGCTCCCGCGATTACCCCATGTGGACGGCGCCCGTAACGGCATCATCCTCGTGAGAGGCGTGCCAAGATGGCGGCTGTCGAGCACTCATCTGAAGGAGCACCGTCCATGGGCAATGTTACCACCGATCTCAGCGCTGTTGCTACTGTTGGCCTCGATCTGGCCAAGCATGTCTTCCAGGTTCACGCGGTGGATGCTGCGGAGCACGTCGTCACGAACCGGGCGCTTCGGCGCAAGGATGTTCTGGCATTCTTCGAATCTCTGCCATGCTGCCTCATTGGCTTGGAAGCGTGTGGCTCGGCCCATCACTGGGCTCGCGAACTCATTAAGCTCGGTCATGACGTGCGGCTGATGCCGCCAGCCTATGTGAAGGCTTACGTGCGTCGCCAGAAGAACGATGCCGCTGATGCAGCAGCCATCTGCGAGGCGGGTGACGCGCCCTTCGATGCGTTTTGTGCCGGTACGATCGATCGGGAACCAGGCGGCGCTCATGCATCACAAGGTACGCGAACTTCTGGTGGCCCAACGCACGCAACTTCTCAATGCCCTTCGCAGCCATCTGGCCGAAGTCGGGATCATCGCCGCCCAGGGACCGAACAACGCACGCGCCTTGGCTAGCCTCGTCATCGAGGGCAACGACATGATCCCGGCGACCGTGCGTTCGGCACTGTTGCCGTTGGTGCGCCAACTGAAAGAACTCGATGACGAGATCAGGCAGAGCGATCAGGCTATTCTGGCCCTCGCCAAGACTGATGAAATGGCATGCCGTCTGATGACCGTTCCCGGCATCGGCCCCATTACTGCCTCCGCGCTTGGGGCGAGCATCCAGGATATCTCCGCCTTCTCAGGTCCGCGCGAATTCGCCGCCTTCTTAGGGCTCACACCAAGGCAAAACTCTTCAGGCGGAAAGGAACGGTTGGGACGCGTCTCCAAGATGGGTAACCGATATTTGCGCAAGCTGCTCGTGGTCGGTGCTCATGCCGTTCTGTTCCATCGCAAGCGTTCCGGCGATGCGTTGAGAAACTGGGCGGATCGCCTGATGGAAACCAAGCCATTCAAGCTTGTCGCCGTGGCAACCGCAAACAAACTCGCCCGTATCGCCTTCGCACTCATGCGCGACGCAACACATTATGCCGGCACACCGATGTAACTGCAGCATCGGCTGAGGCCGCGAGCCGGAATCGAGGGTGACAATGACGTGATGGGAACAGACGAGGACAGATCCCCAAAGCCTGCAGAATAGTCGGAGCTTCGAGCTCGCTCTCTTGATCAGGCCAAAGGATCAGCGGATACCATCAGGGCCAGCGGCCATAGCGCCGCAGCAACAGGCCGGAGACATGACCGCACCCGCGACCGTCCCATTGCTGAAAACAAACCCCGATCAGCGGGCGCCGTCCAGACATGACTATCTTGTATTGCTCGACGGACTGCCTCTGTCGTCGAGGCGCTGCCGTGTAAAATCTGGCCCATAGTGCCTCCTTCGATTCGGAAGAAAATGATGCACTATCAAAGCCTGGGATCAACACTTAGCGCGTCAACCGGCCCGCATTCTTCCCGAAGTTGCACTGATTGCATTCGGCCTGGATGTTGCCGATGTCATCGGTGCCGCCGTGATAAACGGCAATCTTGTGTCCCTTAGTCCACACTGTTTGTAACGGGGATCGGGCTGCAGCGGGATGTCACTCCAGGATCGCCCGCATTCGGCACAGGCCGGCGAGACGGCGAGCAGCGCCTTCCATTCATTTCGTCGCATGCGGTCCACCGTTGGCGGCAAGCCGGTTGCCTTTCCCCCAGCATTGCGACAATCCATGGCGAAAACTTCAGACGCGCGGCATCTTCTGGCTCCGTCGGCGGGTGCCCCGCACTCTAAGCCGCGCGACTACAGCGCCGCGGCCGGCCCGATCGCATTCAATTGTCGCTGACGAGGAGACCACAGCAATCGCTACACTTACCCAAGCGTATCCCATTTCGGCGAGTAGTCCAAATCGCAGATGCGGTAGTTGCGCGACCCGAGCCGCGAGATCGCTGCCATCTCCTCTTCGGAAAGCTCCAAATCAAACAGGTCGATGTTTTCCGCTAGCCTCTCCTTGCATTCGGTGCGCGGAATGGCGACTACACCTTCCTGCTGGACTTGCCATCGAAGCACGATCTGCGCCGGGCTTTTGCTGTGCCGCTTGGCGGCGTCCCCGACCGCCGCCTCCTCGAACAACGCTCCACCTCGGCCGAGCGGGCAATAGGCGACCATCGCCATGCCGGCCGCTCGGCAGGCCGCATGGACCTTAGTCTGGTCGAGAAAGGGATGATATTCGACTTGGTTGGCCACAAGCGGCGCATCCGACAGGCGCACTGCCTCCGCAAGCATCCCGGTGGGAAAGTTCGACACACCGATGTGCCGCGCCATGCCGGAATTGCGAACCGCGTTCAGCGCCTTGATAGATCCGGCCAGCGGAATGGCAGGATTTGGCCAGTGGATCAGGAGCAGGTCGACTGTGTCGAGTCCGAGCCGCTGTAGGCTTGCCTCGGCCGATCGCTCTAAATCTCCGGGAGCGATATCGGTAGACCAGACTTTGGTTGTGATGAAGACGTTGTCGCGCGGTACGCCGGAAAATCGCAGTCCCTCGCCCACCGCGCCCTCGTTGTCATAGACCGCTGCGGTGTCGAGATGGCGGTAGCCGAGCGAAAGCGCATGCGCGACCAATTCCGAACACGCTTCGCCTTTGAGCGTCCATGTACCAAGCCCGATTGCGGGGATCGCCGCACCGTTTACCATGACGCTATGCATAAAACCTCCTTGCTGCTTCCCCGCTGCCGGAATTCGTGCCATCGGTGTTGACGCGCCAGAGCTTGCGTGGGTCCCCTTGAAATCTATTCGACTGTGCCTCCTGAACTACCCGAGCGGATACGATTGCGGTTTAAGCCGATGCCAATCGATTGGGATCTGAAAGACATCCCGAAAGCCCGCAGAAATTTTTGCTTCGGCTCTATGACCACGATGGTCAACTGACAGCGTACAAATCAGCATCGTTGCAATCCGCGTCTTGCCGAGACAATCTGCCGCGACTCGCGGGGCAGCATTCCTCTGGAGGGTAGACTGATCTCGTTTGGCATTTTGCTTCCAGTCTATTGAGAGCCTTCGAGGAGCTCACAGCAGCCGCCGCACGGCAGCGGTGATGTGTTCCTTCGTCGGGAAGAAATCCTTCTCGAGGGCCGGACTGAATGGGACGTGAATGTCCGGAGAGCTCAGGCGAAGGATCGGTCGCTGCAAGAGATCGAAAATCTCTTCTGCCATCACCGCGGCAATTTCACTTCCGACGTTGCAGACACTGTGCCCGTTCTCGACGATCATGAGCCGTCCGGTCTTGGCGACTGAGATCCTGATGGCTTCATAATCGAGCGGCTTCAACGTACGTGGATCGATCACTTCGACCGAAATGCCCTCCTCGGCGAGCGCGTCGACAGCTTCCATCGTCGGCCGAATGGCGCCGGCAATGGCGATAAGGGTTACGTCTTTTCCCCGGCGCTTCACATCCGCTTTGCCAATCGGGATTAGATAGTCCGGATCTGTGGCCACATCGCCCTTGACCGGCCACAGACAGGCGTCTTCGAAGACGAGTACAGGATCGCCATCGCGAATGGCCGATTTCATAAGGCCCTTGATGTCGGCGGGGCTGGTCGGACAGATGATCTTGAGACCAGGCACATTCATAAAAAGCGGATACGGTCGATCGGCATGCTGCGCCGCCTTGGACCCCACCGAGTACATCCAACACCGAAACACGATCGGAATGTCGATCTGACCTCCAGTCATATACTGCAATTTCGAGGCCTGGTTGATGATCTGATCCGAGGCAAGATAGACGAAGCTGGCAACTGAGAGGTCCACGATCGGTCGCAAGCCGTTGATCGCAGCCCCGATTGCGAGGCCGGTAAAACCGCCTTCTGAAATCGGCGTGTTCCAAACCCGGTTCTTGCCGAACCGCTCAATAAGTTTGCCGCCGCCATAGATCGAAATATCCTCTCCCATCAGGACGACGCGCTCATCACGATCCATTTCCTCTATCTGCGCCTGCACGAGCGCTTCAAGATAGGTCATCTCAATACGGGTGCCGGGCGCAGCGACAAATTTCTGGGCAGTATTTTGCATGTCGATTAATTCCGCTTCTGCCCAGCCACGAAGCTGTAATGGCCGGCAAGGGGCGAGTTGAACATGTGGTCGTGCAAGGTTTCGGACCTAGGCATGGGGCTGGCCAAAGCAAACTGTACAGCTTGCTTGACAACTTCGGCGACTTCATCCTCGATTGCTCTCAGACTCTTTTCGTCTATGCCTTCTTCTATGAGCACGGTGCGATACAGCAAAATTGGATCGCAGTCACGTTTGTGGGCCTCGACTTCTTCAACCGATCGATAGGGCTCCCCCGGAATCACCAAGCCGAAATTGTGTTCATCGAATCGATACGTGTCGGCGACTATGAGAGTAGGCCCCTCACCCGCGCGTGCTCGCGTGACGGCCCGTGCCGTAGCTTCATAGACCGCGCTCACATCCTGCCCGTCAACCGTTATCCCAGGCATGCCGTAGCCAGGAGCCCGCATCGCTATGTCCGGCTGCCCGTGGCTTTGCGCCACCGAGGTAGTGATTGCATAGCCGTTGTTCTCGCAAAGATAGATGACCGGAAGCTTCCACAGCGACGCCATGTTGAGACTCTCATGGAAGGTGCCCTGGTTCACCGCTCCATCGCCAAAGAAGCAAAGGGTAACCTGATCGACGCCCCGAACCGTCGAACTGAACGCACACCCTGTGGCAAGAGGGATGCCCCCTCCGACGATAGCCGACTCGCTGATGATCCCCACCGACCTGTCTGCAAGATGCATAGAACCGCCGCGCCCCTTGCAAATGCCGCCTTCCTTACCCATCAGCTCGGCCATGAGCGCGTCCAGATTCGCGCCCTTCCCGATCGGATGGCCGTGCGAACGATGCGTTCCGGTCATGGCGTCATCGTCCCGAAGGGCGAGACATGCCCCTACGATGGCGGCTTCCTGACCCACGCTCGAGTGGAAGAATCCAGGGATATTGTCACCTTTGAACTGGCGCATACCCTCTTCTTCGAAGCAACGGATGCGAAGCATCCGCCGATAAGCCTCTAGTCTCTGATGACCGTTTAACTGCATGATCCAAACGTTGCTCCAATTTCCAGGTAAAAGATGCCGCCGCGGATGGCAGAGCGCAGGCCCTATAAATTCGTCGTGTATAGTTCATTCACTTTCCTGGTCTCGTAATCCAGAATAGCGGGGCTTGCCGACAAACTATCGAGCGCGCGGTTGGCTGGTAATAGGGTGTCGAGAATTGACGGCCAGTCCCGCAAAGCCGACGCCGATGATCGGCCAACCGCAGGCGAGATTGTCCTCAAAATTCGGGCGCTCCTGATCCGGCGGGAGAATGGCGTTCCACGCCGCCGGTCCGAGTTCGGAACACGACTTCCCTTCATGGAAGACTGAGCTTGGCAGTGCGGCCACCATCCACGACAAAGACCTGGCCGGTGACGAATGCGGCCTCGTCGGAGGCAATCCATGCGACCATAGCCGCAACTTTCTCAACACGGCCGGTCCAGCTCGTTCAAGAAGACATTCGGCGAACAGGCAGGGTGCCAACCGAGCGCGCATTGCGCAGTGAATTCTGCCAAAGCTGGCGCCACGCGCCTGAGTTTCGCCATTTGCCGTGGAAGGCATCCTCTCGTCCATTAGGCTTCCTCTGGTCAAGTGCTTGGCAAATACGCCGGGCGGTTTTCTGCCACCCGCCGCCGGCAGCTCCTGCTGCCTAGCTACAAGGACGGTTCAAAAGGCGTGCCAACTGAGCAGAAGGAGCGTCAGAAAAAAGTTTCTGCGGATTATTCAAAGCCTTAAATGAGAGTACATCAGCAGCGAAGCCGACCGCCACCGTGTCACGGACTCGACAAAATCGACAATTGGTTTCGGCACGCGGGTCGTCCCCACGGCATGGTGTGGTGACGAAGTCGCTCGCGAGCGCGCCCTCAATAGCGCAGGAGCGGACGAGCGGCGTTGGGGCGCGCTATTTACATGCTCGTACCAGATTGTTCCTTTTTCGATCTGCTCGACCAAAGGCGCCCCAAGCTTCTCTCTCAACGTTTCGAAGTCGGACTCTTCCTGTCCGGTCGCAATGTCTCGTCCAGAAAGGTCCGTAAAAGGTGTCGTTGCGGTCTCTACGCCTTTCATCGCAGCGAGAAGTTCCCTCGCCTGCTTGCCAAACTCTGTCATTTTCGGCGGTTCCGCTAAGGCATGGGACGACTGCACGCACCATTGATCGCATTTTCTTCCTGATCTCGTCCCGGAATGGCGAGCGGCCACGAAGCTCTCATTCGAGACCAAGGATTTTTAGACGAATTCACTCCCTGCAAACGTCATTCCGAACCCGTGATGCCGATAACCGCAACCGATGTGCCTCTGGCCCCTCAAAGGTGCGCCGGGCGCGAGCTCTAACTTCAGGCGTTCAGCTCCTCGGCCGAGATTTTCCGCAACAACTCGCGCAGCCGCTCCGCCCCTGGCGACAGGACGCGGTTCTCGTTCCACGTCAGATAGTACCCTCCCGGGGCGTCCAGCTTGAGGTCGGTAATCCTGACGAGCTTGCCCTCTTCGACCGATGTTCGCACCAGCCGGTGCCAGCCCACGGCAACGCCCTGATCAGCCTGCGCGGCTTGCAAAGCCACGAAGAACTTGCTGAACCTATGGCCACGAAGCGGCCCGTAGGGAATCCCCGCGCGGCGCAGGACCTCGTCCCAGCCGGCCCAATCGGATTGGATCCCTTCAACGTGCAGGAGTGGCAATTTGGGCAAGCATTTGGCGGTCGCATCGCTGTGCTCCTGAGCGAAGCCCGGACCGCAGACCGGGTAGATGACATCGCCAAACAACAGTTCCGCTGTCTCGTCAGGCCATAAGCCGAAGCCATAGCGGATGCGCAGCTCGACTTCAGCGCGTAGATAGTCGCGCGAACTGTCGGAGATCACATGGTCGACTGTGATATCTCCATGCTGTGCCCAAAAGCGCGGCATGCGCGGCATTAGCCACATCGAGGCGAACGCATCGGTGGAGGCAATCGTGACATTCCGGAAACGATCGCCGCGTTTAATGGCCCCGACGACATCGGACGCCTGGGAAAAACTGCTGGCCAGCACGCTGTAGAGTTCTTTGCCGGCACTGGTAAGTATCACGCTGGTTCCAGGCCTCACAAACAACGGAACGCCGAGTTCGTCCTCAATGGCTTTGATTTGCCGACCGATCTCTCCCGCCGTTACGTTTAGCTCGGAAGCCGCAAGGTTGAACGAGAGATGGCGTGCCGCGGCCTCGAATCCCACGAGGGCAGTGAGGGATGGGAGATCATAAAAGCGATAAACCATCGAACAGCCCAATCAGATCGACATACAGTGCATTCAGGCCGTGCCTCTGGACGAAAGGACCGCCGTCAACTTACAGAGGTTAAAGTCATCACCACTGGCCTCCATGACGCATTCCGGTCGCCCGCCGATGACAAAATCATCGATCCAAGTTGCGTGCCGATTGGCGCAACGTTTTGAGTTGCACCACTCGGACCGGCCCCGGCGACTGTTTCGTCCGCTTATCCTGCACCGTATGAGGAGGTATGAAGAAGCCCCCTCGCTCGCGTTATATCCGCTACCGTTTCCCTGCTGAGGTAGTCACGCGGGAGATCCGCCAAATGGTTCGCCATTGGGCGAGAAGTTCGGACTTAAAGCCTATAGGTATCGGTCTTGCCGCGCGCCACGATTGGCAAGGGCATGCCGTCGCTATTGCAGACGGTTGACAGCAGGTACATGCGCCTCGATCAGCGTACCGGGTTCAGCACCGCGCCACAGCCGCTTCGCGGGCGACTTCGAAAGCCCGCCTGACTGGTTCGCTAAAATGGTTGTAGGAAGTAAGCGGCAGGTAGTGTCAAATGAGTTGCCTGCCCACCTCATTACACTTGGCCAGGTGAGCGTAACTTGCTGCGAAACGCCCGAATTTGTGCTCGCCGCACGTAACCGGCTTGTAGCGAAGCGGGTTGCTGCCTGTGACACATGAGGCCAATGGTTCTATGGTCGCGTTGAAATCAGCGTCGATAAAGAAGGGGATTGAGTATCGCTCACGGCCCGAGATATTCACCACGCGGTGCATGTTCGCTAGGTAGACATTATTGGTGAGCCGCTGGATCAGATCGCCAATGTTGATTACGAACGCGCCGTGAATCGGAATCCCCTCGACCCAGTCGCCATCTCGATTCATGACCTGAAGACCACCCACGTCGTCCTGCGCCAGGATAGCCAGATTGCCGTAGTCCGTGTGGGCGCCAATGCCGATGATCTCTTCGCTGACAAAGCCACTCTGCGGCGGGTAATGGAGTAGGCGCTGAACGCTGATTGGATCCCGCATAAGGCTTTCGAAATGGCTTTCCGACAGGTCCAGACTGAGTGCAATGCCCTGCAAGAGTTTTTTCGCGAGGTCCACCATCTTTTGATGATACCCGTATGTCAGTTCCCGAAACTCGGGCAGACTTGAGGGCCACTGGTTGGGGCCAAAAAACGGACCTTCCAACGTGGAACGTTCAGGTCCGATATCAAAGCACTCCTTCAGGTCTTTCGTCTTCCCCGGATCGGTGTTTTCCCCGAACGGCTCAATGTATCCGCGAAAGGCGACATCGGACTTGCTAATATGCAATGTCATCTTCTGCGACATGGGCAGATCAAAGAAACGACGGCTCACATTGAACACCGAATCCACAAAATCCTGCGGAATACCGTGGTTCTTCACATACATGAAGCCAGTGTTCGACAACGCCCAACGTATCTCCTTCGCCACCCCCTGTTTGCTGCTGCCATCGAGTAGCGGCGATATATCAACCACGGGGATCTTGTCAAAGCTTTCGCGTTTCGCGTGCAGCTTGTCGTCCAGTCTCGCTACGATTTCCTTAGACATGAGTACACCTTTGTTTGACAATGGGAGTCGGCACAACGATTTCGGGCCATTCTCTTATTGACTGACAGCGTGAAGATACCATCGGGGCTTGGGTAGGCGGTGCCGAGCGTTCTTTCGGGATCCCGTGTTCGACAAGGTAGAAGAAACCGTACTCCTCGCAGGTCATGCGTAGACGCTCACGCTCTTCGTGTCGCGTTGCGTCGGCTGCCAATCTCGCCAGCGAGATTTGCGGTAACGTGGTCATGGCCGCTCCTCCGTTTGTGCGTTAGCCTCATGGGTCACCTGAAAAATCCAATAGTGCGCGTGCTCCTCGGCGACGTATCTGCCGTCGTTTAGACGCTGTGCCGGCACAAGAACGCCCGCATCCTGCAGACGCCGCACCTCCTGTTCGAAGGATGTGGCCTCCGCATAGCTCTTACGGGTGCTTGCGATGACGAACCCGTTTGGGCGCGTGACGCGAGCCAATTCGCGCAGCCCCTCCGGTCGGACATGCCCGAGCGTGAAGACGCCGCAGCAGACCGTTATGTCATAGCTTGCGCTGGAGTAGTCGGAGAGCGGCCCGTTGAGGTCGACATCGCCTCGAACATGGCGGTAGACGCGGGTTTGCCGGGCCTTTTCGGCCATCTCCTCGGAGAGGTCGATCCCGTCGATCAACCGGAAGCCGAGGCGTTCCAGTTCCACGCCGACGAGGCCGGTTCCGCAGCCAGCGTCCAGGATTGCAATGGTTGCTCGCTGACCGGCCAAATAGGCCGTCTGCACGGCGCCCGCCAGTTCCGCCACGATCATCGGCCCGCAGTACTCGTCGAGGCCGACATCCAGATCGTAGGAACTGGCCCATCGGCGATAGAAGTGGGCCAAGCGACCGACATCGCCGTTGAGGGCGTGGGAATCCTTGATGCGCTCTCGTGCGGCTTGCTCCAGTGCCGTCTGCTGATCGGGGGTGTTCATGCCAGTTCCTCCGTGTGGGGGCAGATGGTCATCCGGCGGCGCACCGGTCGGCACCTGCTGCCGTCTCGCAACCAGGGTTTCAAAACTCGTGCCAATTGGCCGAACAAGGCGAAGAAAGTATTTTTGTGATTGTTTTCAGCTGTTTGGCCTGAGGCAAAACAAGAAATTGGCTAAAGAAGCCAGTGTCGTGGACCCGACAAGGCTGACAGAATGTCTGATGGCGTCACCGGGTCCGCTGCACGTTGAGGGCGGCGGAGAGCCACAACGGCAGGCGACCACTTCTCCCGCAAACGGCAGGGCTGTCCGGGGAAACTGTCTGGGAATGAAATGCCGCGGGCCTATGCCCGTACGACGGTGGCTCCGGTTTTTCGAGACTCAGCGGGGGGACGAGGCATGCGGGCCACACTTAACATTCTTTGGCAGTGCCGACACCAATTGTCGGTTTTGTCGACACGGTGACACAGTGGCGTTCGGCTTGGCTGCTGTTGCGCTCCCATTAAGGCTTTGAATAATAGGAAGAACATTTTTTCTGATGCTCCTTCTGCTCAGTTGGCACGACTTTTGAATCTTCCTTGTAGCGAGGCAGTAGGAGTTGCCGGCGGGTGGCAGAAACGGCCCCTGCATCGGACTCACTGGAAAATCTTTGCGCGACGCCTTTGAACTTGAGTCAGATCGTACTGGCGTAGGGCGGAGGCTTGGCCACCCAACCGAGAAAGAGGCTTTAATGCAGATGCTCTCACCACGATTCAGAGTGAAACTTTGGACATCGAGTGGCGCGCCGGGTGCGGCCCAGGCGGCGGCCTTGAGCGATGTTGCGCATGGCCGTCAGATCAGGCCCACAGAGCCGTCCGCTCTGGTCGAGAAATTTGTCCATCGTATCGCGTACCGCACGCTCGAGGCGGTCGGCCATAAGGTGTCGGAGCCTTCGGAGGCAGAAGCGCAACTATCCATCTTGTGGTCCCACTGGGCGACGCCGACATCACCGCCCAAGACAGCGCTCGCATCGCCGACGCGGTGGATGGGCCGCGATCACGCGCAGGAATGTGTCCGGGTCAACCCGGCCTACCGCAACGAATTCGAGACGCCGATGCTGCGCACCGGCTTCGCCATACGCGGGCTGGACGTGAATACGGCGATGGCCGATCCGGACGACTCGGTGCCGATTGGTTGCGTCGCGCGGCCGGAAGACATCGCTGATGTTGTCCTGTTGTCGGCATCCGATGCCGCGCGTTACATGTGCGGCGTGTCTGTTGAGGTGAACGGCGGAAGGGCTGTCGCATGACGCGCTTCGCGGGAAAAGTCGCCCTAGTGACCGGCGCAAGTAGCGGCATTGGAGCGGCGATCGCCGACAGGCTTGCCAGCGAGGGAGCCAGGGTCTTTGCGGTTCAGCTCGAGGAGGCTGGCCGTGTAGAATCGATAGTCGCGGACCTTTGTGACCCCAACGTTCCGGCCATGATCATTGACGATGTCGTTCAACAGGCCGGCCGACTCGATATCCTCGTCAACAACGCTGGGCGCATGGTTGAAGCGAAGATAGATGAGACGGGGCTGGAGGAGTGGCGACGCACAATGGCGCTCAACCTTGACGCTCCTTTTCTGCTGATCCGTCACGCCATGCCTCATCTTTGCAGAAGCCGCGGTGCCATCGTCAATATCGGCTCGATAGAGGGATTGGCGTCCAACCCCGGGCACGCGGCCTATTGCGCCTCGAAGGCAGGGCTGCATGGCCTAACGCGTGCGGTGGCGGTCGATGGGGGGCCTGACGGGGTGCGTTGCAACGCCGTGGCTCCTGGCTGGATCGATACCGATCTCAACGTAAATTTCGTCGCCGCTTTGCCCGAGCAGGCGCGGGGGCGGCTTGGTGCCATTCATCCGTTGGGTCGAACCGGCCGTGTTGAGGAAGTCGCGGCTATGGTCACATGGATTGCCTCCGACGAGGCTGCATTCGTCACCGGCCAGATCTTTGTCGTGGATGGTGGCCGCACTGCCAAGCTAAGTCTTCCATGAGGGTAAGTCGCCTTCCGAAACTCCGACCCGGCGGCGTGGAGCGCCGTTCTCCTGCCGGATCAGGAGCACCTGGCTTTTGCGGACAGTCTCGCCTGCGATTGGCGGATCATCGGCGCCGCTCCGCGGAACTGGCGGCTGCTCGTTTGGTTCGCTGGGGATTGATCTTGCCGTTGGCGCGCAGGTCATAAAGCTGCTCCAGCCGCTTGGTGCCGAGGCTGCGCTGCAGTTGATCGAGACACGCCGGGCGGCACAATTGCGCAACATATGCCAAGAGCAGACCGACCTCAAAGCGAAGACATTTCAGGGGCAGGTCATGCCGCTTGTCCGTAGCTCCGGCCCAGTGCCCATTTTGTTTGGGCTTCCGACATTCTTGTCCAACTTCGGACAAATGAAGCTTTGGGGATGTTCTTCCGGCGGCGCCTCGTCGCTGCAAAAGCAATGTGATTGCATAGCCTTAAGTACTGGCGCGGCGCTTGCTTCAGACTCTCTGGGCTCAGAGAAAACACTATGAGACTAGGGACAAGGCCATTGCTGACACCGCGAAGCTCCATACAAACGCCTAAAAAACTGTCCCCATTTCCGCTGAACATCGGGACATGGTCCATTCCAGAGGTCCGTGCTCGGTAGCTATGTTGCCCAGGATTTGTCCGAGGCCGACGCGCCAAGGCGTAGCGCTCGCCGATTTGCCGCTGACCGATCTTCATCCAAATGTGCGTGCCGAAAAAGTCCCTCGAAGGGCCAACCAAGGCAAGGTCGGTGTCTCACTCGCAACCTTTTCCAACGCGCTGAACCAGCTCTACGAGCCGGGGCTCTCACGCATACTCACAGTTGACGCATCACACGGCTATTTCGACGCGGACACTTCCGATCACCACCACCTTGTTCGTCGAGGACGAGAAGCGGATTGTGATGTCCCTTCCAGCGCCATCGGCGTAGAAGGCCTGCCCGAGTGGCCCGAAGGCACCCAGATCACCCATGCCGACTGGTTTTTCGGGTGACGACGAGGAGGAGCCAAGACGTCCCTTGCAATAGGATGCCAAACGACGGGAACCGCAAAGCATCATCGTATCTCCCGCCAGTTTAATTCTAGCTGATTAATTTACATGACCTGCATGATCAAAATTGCTCCAATATTAGAGTAGAATTCGCCCGCTGTGATAGCAAATCGACCGGCGCTCGATGCCGAACGTATCGCAGCGTGCTTGGCAGACAAGAAACCGGGCGAATTCTTTCTCGTGGATGCTAATTGCGGCATGACAGTGGAGACGGCCCTGAGAATGCTGCGGTTGCTACCGCACGGTCTCGACTTCGTCTTGGAGGCACCTTGCGCGACGTGGCGCGAGTGTGTCTCGCTACGTCGAAGGACTGGCGTTCCGATAATCTTCGATGAGCTCGCGACGAACGACGCGTCAATCGTCCAGACAATCGCCGACGATGCGGCAGACGGTATTGGCCTCAAGATTGCGAAGGCCGGTGGTCTCACACATGGCCGGCGACATCGCGATATTTGCCGTGCTGCAGGCCTCACTATGAGTGTCCAGGACACCGCGGGCTCGGCCATCGCGTTCGCCTCAATCGTTCATCTCGGCGCGACCGTACCGACGCGTCTACTGCGGGCGTAGCGAATACTGATGATATGGTTACGTTGAAAACAGCCACGTTCAACGCGCGATTTGGCGACGGGGGAGTTATCCCGCCGGACCTGCCGGGGCTTGGAATCGAAGTCGACCGCGCCGTTCTCGGCGAACCTCTCACGGTTTGGGGCCACTAGTACCGTTTTACAGTGATTTTGACTGGTTGATTTGCAGCCATTGCAAGATGGGCAGCTGATGGGGCGGAACGAGAACCTCGATGCTTCGGGATGCGCCGGGTTGACGACGAATGAGCCCATTTCGTTCGAGCGTCATGATCATCTGGTGGACTGAGGGCGGGCTGACGCGAAAATGGCGTTTGATATCGGCCTCGGCGGGCGGGCGTCGAAACATGTGCGAATAGGTCTAGATGAAGGCTAGGTACTGGCCTTGCTTTTCGGTGAAGCCCTGGTCGATGGGCCGGTGCGCAGCGCCTGAATTTTGACTCATCTGTTGATTCGTCCCGGGCCTCCAACGAGGAGGCTGCGATGATTACGTTACCGGGTCGAAGTGAGCCAAGCCGAGCGTGCTGAACTGAACACGATGCTGAGCGGCGGCAAGCATGCCGCCCGCAAGCTCAAACGAGCCCAAATCCTGCTGGCCACCGATGCGGGAAGCAGCGACGAGGAGATCGTCCGGGTCGTGGCGGTGAGCGGCTCCACCGTCTGTCGAACCAAGCGACGCTTTGTGGAAGGCAATCCGGAATATGCGCTGAGCGAGGAGCCGGGCAAGGAGGAAGCCTTGCTGGTGGCGACGGCCTGCGCGAACCCGCCTGCTGGCCGCGCTCGCTGGACGTTGGAGCTGCTGGCCGACGCCATGGTCAAGCTCACCGATCACGACAGCCTGTCGCACGAGACGGTGCGCCGCCGGCTGGCCGAGAACAGCCTCAAGCCCTGGCGCAGGGACGTGTGGTGCATTCCCCAGGTCAATGGCGAGTACGTGGCACGCATGGAAGACGTGCTCGATCTCTATGCCGAAGCGCCCGATCCCGAGCGCCCGGTGGTCTGCTTCGACGAGACCCGGTGCAGCTCATCGGCGAGGTCCGCCAACCCATCCCGGCCGAGCCGGGCCAGCTTGAGCGCTACGACTAGGAGTACCGCCGCAACGGTACCGTCAATCTCTTTGTCCTTGTCGACGTCAACCGGCCTTGGCGAAAGGTCAAGGTCACCCAACGGCGCGCGGCACGAGACTACGCCCATTGCATGCGCGACCTCGTCGATGTCCACTATCCCGAGGCCACCTGCATTCGCCTCGTGCAGGACAATCTGTCGACCCACTCGGCCGGGGCCCTCTACGAAGCCTTCCCGCCGGCCGAAGCGCGCCGCATCCTGCGCCGCCTCGAATTCCACTACACGCCCAAGCACGCCAGCTGGCTCAACATGGTCGAGATCGAGATCGGCGTCCTCAACGGCCAGTGCCTGCACCGACGTCTCGACGACGCCAGACGCCTTCTCAGCGAGATCGCCGCCTGCGAGCATCAGCGAAATGCCACCGGTGCCCAAATCAACTGGATGTTCACAACCGAAAAGGCCCGAGCCAAGATGGGCCGCGCCTATCCGCTAACAGTCAAAGAGTCAGAACCTCGGTGAAACGGTACTAGCAGGCTTCTCTGATTGGGGTCGGTGAGGTCAACTTTTCCTGTCTTTTCCGGACGATGTCGCCCCGTGGGTCACTCGCTTCTCTTCGCGGTCGGCGCCGGGCCGAGCATCCGCCGATAAGCCTCTCGTCTCTGATCATCGTTTACTGCATGATCCAAACGTTGCTCCAATTTCCGAGTAAAAGGTGCACTCTTTGCATGGTAGAGCGTAGGTCCTGTAAATTCATTCAGCTAGAATTTATCTGCCGTCAGATACGATGATGCTTTGCGGCTCCTATCCGTTGGCATCTCATTGCAAGGGGCGTCTTGGCTCCTCGTCTTCGCCACCCGAACAACCAGTCGGTATGGGTGAAATGGGTGCCTTCCTGTAGCGCGACAATCTGGGAGAGAAGCCGTATTGCCTCACGTAACGATGTTCCTCGAGATTCGAGCGTTGCCTCATTCATTTTGCTCCCGGCTTGGGGCTAAGGAGGCCGGGCGCGGAGATGGCCGGGTTTCGCAGCGCCCGGCCTCCTTCGCGAGCGCCACGGCGCCTCAGTGTGGCCCTGCGATCTCCAGGATCGGCGGCTCCTTGATCAAGGGGCCAAACAGCAACGCGTCCGCCTGTTCGCTGCGCCAGACCTTCAGACGACGCTGAAGCGTTCGAAGCAGTTTGTCCGGGTAATCGCCGGGATACTCGGCCTGCAGTCGTGACAGAAGTTCGCTGCCGGTTCGCCATGGTTCGGCTTCGAACCAATTTCGTAAGTCCGCAGTCGCCTTGACGAGAGGGTCAGGACGCCGCCGCCCCCTTTTGGCTTTCACAATCGGGCGATCCGTCGGCCGGATAGCTCCGTCCTTCCAAGCAGTCCGCAAACTCGCCAGGAAAAGGTCGATTGGCTGAGCTGTTCCGTCAGGGCGCATGGCCGGCGGAGTATCGGCAAGCGCAGCGAGTCGCTCCTGCACGGCGCGGATATCGCGCAACAGCAGGACAGGATCGAGCCCGGCGTAGATTTCCTGCAGACGGGAGCGGACTGCATCTGAGGTGCGAGGGTCGGCAACCAGACGCTGATGCGGCGTAGCTGGCGGACTATACGTCTTGCGCACACGCGCGCCGTCGCGCTGCTTCGCGATCAACTTGAACGATGGCTGAAAGAAGTTCACGAACAGCCGCGCTGACCGGTAGAGCTTCGCTAGCAGCGTGGCGGCCTCCAGCCCCTCGAACCGACGATATCCGACCATCCTACGCACCACGGCGCCATTCTTCTGCTCGACAAAGGCCTGGTCATTCTTGCGGTAGGGGCGGCAGCGCGTGAAGACGATGTTGGCGGCGACGCAATAGGCCTTCAGCGTCTCGTTCATGAAAACGGTGTCGTTGTCCGTATCCAGGCCGAGAAGCGCGAAGGGCAGTTGCTTGCGCAATTCTGTGAGCACCGTGCTCAACAGCGTCTGTTCGCGAACCAGCAGCGGCGCACATTCCGTCCAGCCGGTCGCGATGTCGGTGAGCACGAGGGTTTGGATGAAGCTGCCGCGAGCCGAAGGGCCGCTATGGGCCACGAGGTCCGCCTCAACGAAGCCTGGCGCTGGATCGTCCCAATCCGCCGACGTTCTAATGGGAATGCTCCGTCGCAGGGCATGCGCTGCAGGCCGTCGTCGGGGACGTCCCAAGCCTTCTCGGATCGGTCCCAACGTCCTGTCGATCGTGGCCGCGCTCATCGCCAGCAATTTGCCCCGGATTTCGGGCGCCAGGTCAAAATGACCGTGCCGTTCCATCGCCTCGAGAAGGATGGGCAGCAACGCCTTCAGCCGCTTGCCGCAGACGCGGTCGGACGCCTCCCAGAGCAATATGAGCGCATTGCGTTCCGCTTCATCATAAATCCGCGGCCGCGCTCGCCGGCCTGCAAACGGCCCCTCACCGCGTCGTAGCAGCCGCATCGCGTGCTTGCGGTGAAAGCCCGTGACGACGACGAACTCATCCAAAATTCTCGCCTTCTCCGCTCGCGTCGAAGCACGATAGCGCTCTGAAACCGCCGTCGTCAGTTCTTTCCTTGTCGCCATGCTCAGCCGTCCCATAGTCGCCCCTGCTCTTACCCCTCGGTAGGGAGCAACTTATGTGAGGCAACGGTTGAACATTCAGGAACATTTTCGACGAGGCAATGCGGGCGCAAGGGGTTTGTCGGTTTGATTGTCGCGGCGCGTCAATCAGGGGTTTGCTGGCGTTGCGTATGACGCGGGGCGTACGGGCATAGGCCCGCGGCATTTCATTCCCAGACAGTTTCCCCGGACAGCCCTGCCGTTTGCGGGAGAAGTGGTCGCCTGCCGTTGTGGCTCTCCGCCGCCCTCAACGTGCAGCGGACCCGGTGACGCCATCAGACATTCTGTCAGCCTTGTCGGGTCCACGACACTGGCTTCTTTAGCCAATTTCTTGTTTTGCCTCAGGCCAAACAGCTGAAAACAATCACAAAAATACTTTCTTCGCCTTGTTCGGCCAATTGGCACGAGTTTTGAAACCCTGGTTGCGAGACGGCAGCAGGTGCCGACCGGTGCGCCGCCGGATGACCATCTGCCCCCACACGGAGGAACTGGCATGAACACCCCCGATCAGCAGACGGCACTGGAGCAAGCCGCACGAGAGCGCATCAAGGATTCCCACGCCCTCAACGGCGATGTCGGTCGCTTGGCCCACTTCTATCGCCGATGGGCCAGTTCCTACGATCTGGATGTCGGCCTCGACGAGTACTGCGGGCCGATGATCGTGGCGGAACTGGCGGGCGCCGTGCAGACGGCCTATTTGGCCGGTCAGCGAGCAACCATTGCAATCCTGGACGCTGGCTGCGGAACCGGCCTCGTCGGCGTGGAACTGGAACGCCTCGGCTTCCGGTTGATCGACGGGATCGACCTCTCCGAGGAGATGGCCGAAAAGGCCCGGCAAACCCGCGTCTACCGCCATGTTCGAGGCGATGTCGACCTCAACGGGCCGCTCTCCGACTACTCCAGCGCAAGCTATGACATAACGGTCTGCTGCGGCGTCTTCACGCTCGGGCATGTCCGACCGGAGGGGCTGCGCGAATTGGCTCGCGTCACGCGCCCAAACGGGTTCGTCATCGCAAGCACCCGTAAGAGCTATGCGGAGGCCACATCCTTCGAACAGGAGGTGCGGCGTCTGCAGGATGCGGGCGTTCTTGTGCCGGCACAGCGTCTAAACGACGGCAGATACGTCGCCGAGGAGCACGCGCACTATTGGATTTTTCAGGTGACCCATGAGGCTAACGCACAAACGGAGGAGCGGCCATGACCACGTTACCGCAAATCTCGCTGGCGAGATTGGCAGCCGACGCAACGCGACACGAAGAGCGTGAGCGTCTACGCATGACCTGCGAGGAGTACGGTTTCTTCTACCTTGTCGAACACGGGATCCCGAAAGAACAGATATCAGAGGCCATCCAGGCTTCCCGGCGGTCCTTCGCGTTGCCACATTCGACAAAGGAACGTTATGGTCACGCAGGCCAAGACGTGTACCCCGCTACCGCCCGTGGATACAGTCCGTTGCACGGCGAGGTGCTACATCCCCAAGCTGGCCCCGATCCAAAGGAAATGTTCGATCTCGGAATCGAGAACGAAGGCGACCGGCGTCCGTTTGCCGGACGCACGCGCCTTCCGGACGACACGTTGGCTCCTGGTTTCGCTCGAAGCCTGCTTGCTTTGCAGGCTACCGTGGTCAACGAGGTTGTGCCGCAGCTCGGGACCGCGCTAGCCGACCTGCTCGATATGGAAGAGGGCTGGTTCCGACGCCATTTCAACCCGCCGACGGTCCTGCAACGCGTGATCCGATATCCATCTACTGGCGGCACGGCCGGAAAGCATACCGACAATGGGTTCTTCACGCTGCTGCTGCAGGAGGAACTCCCGACTCGCTCCTTGCAGGTGTGGTTCGGGGGGCGCTGGGTGCCGGCGCCGAGCTTGCCCGATAGTCTCGTTGTCAATCTGGGCGACATGCTTCAGGCCTTGAGCGATGGCCGATTCAAGAGCACGCCCCATCAGGTCGTGCACACCGGTCCGGCCGAACGAATTTCCCTTCCATTCTTTATCTATCCCGACATCGACGCTCGCCTGACTTCCCGGCAAGGGAAGCACACCTTCAGCGTCGCGGAAGTGATGTTGCGCAACTTCGAGTCAATCTGGGAAACCGGGAATGGCGCCGGGCGCGCGCGCGAGTTGCAGTAGGTCGTTCGGTTTTCTCGAGAAGGAGATTAGAACATGCTAAGGGCAAAGCAATGTCCAGAATCCGGAGGGAACGACAGTGCATGTCGACGCCCGGCGCGTTCCAGGCGGCTTCAAGATCTTTGCGCGAGGACCGTGAAGTCCGGACCGCATCGACCGGTTCCACGCGCTGGACCTCGCTCAGGCGAGCCTCGCAGCTGTCCACGCGCGTGAGTGTCGCTTCCCAGCTCTCGAGCTGAACCGCAATGAGGCGGTCTTCGGGGTCGCAGGCCGCTAGCGCGCCTGCTGCAGGTCCAACTCGATCATCTGCCGGCCTCGCTCTTCAGTTGCATCCGTTCAGCCTCCAATGCCGCTTCGATCGCCATCGGCGCGGCCGCCTCCAAGGCTTCGCGGATCACCGCCGCATCGGTGCGAAAGCCGTTGAAGACTAAGGACGGGCCGCCAATCGCACCACGGTCATAACGTCTATGATGGGTTGCCAAATCGACGGATGGCTCCCCGCCAAGCCACTCGATCAGCAGATTGACCTCGCCGCATGAATCGATAAACCTCAACTTGCCGGAGGCTGCTCCGCCAAATTCCGACACGATCCGCTACGGCACCTTTTCCAAAAAACTCAACCGTCTGATTGGTTTTTTTCCGATCCGAGTTTCGGTATGGGATGCTAAAATAGCGCACAGGGAAGTGGCATTTCAAATCCAACCAATTGACTCAGGCTAAAACGCGCCTCCGACATGTCGTTCGATTCCTGATTCCACCAGGAGTCTGCGCTGGGGCGGGAGCCCAATGAGAAGAGGGAACTAGGCTATAAAGTCGTTGTTTCGCTCTGTTCTGCTGGGTTGTGTGCCGAGCGCGCCCACTGCATTTGCCAGTGAAAAAGTTGTACCGCCTTACGATGGCATCACAGAAAACTTGATGCAGACCTACCTTGTCGTAGAGGGCTCACGGGAGCTCGGGTTTGATGTAGGGGATCAAGTTCAGCTTCAGGTCCAGCTTGTTTATGTTGCGATTGACCTGCCACTGAACTTTCATCCAGCGGCGATTAGAGCCTCGACCGTTTTTGCTCCGATACCATTCTCTGGACCGCCGGAAGGTGGAGTTTCCCGGCTTTCTCACGACGGCGGGCTGGCGGCGCCATCGAGATTGAGCAACGAGATCGGGGCCTTGTGCCCGATCGCCCCATGCGGGCGCACCTCGTTGTAGTATCTGCGCCAATCCTCCAACTTTTCGGCGGCGTCGGCAAGAGTCAGGAACCAGTGGGCGTTCAGGCACTCCGCCCTGAAGCGGCCGTTGAAGGCTTCGATGTAGGCGTTGTCGGTGGGCTTTCCCGGCCTGCTGAAGTCGAGCGTCACGCCTTTCGCGTAGGCCCATAGGTCGAGGTCGCGGGAGACGAACTCGGAGCCTTGGTCGACGCGGATCGTCTTCGGATAGCCGATCTTCGGACAGACCTGTTCCAGTGCCCTGACCATATCCTCTGCCCGATAGCTGAACCGCGGGTCGAGCACAGGCACATAGCGGGAGAACGTGTCGACGACCGTCAGCACACGGATCTTCTTGCCCGTCGCGAGCTGATCGTGGACGAAGTCCATCGCCCAGACGTCGTTCGGGCCGACGGCTTCCTCACGGCCTTCCCGCAGCTTCGCCTTCACACGCCGCTTCGGCGTCTTGTTCCTGAGCTGCAGGCCCAAGTCCCTGTAAATTCGATAGGTTCGCTTCATGTTATGTTCCAGCCCTCGCGCGTGAGCATTACGTGCACGCGCCGGTATCCGTAGCGGACCCGTGTAGGCGCAGATTTCCTTGATCCGAGCTTCGATGCCGGCCTGATCGCGGCGGCGGGACTTGTAGTGATAGGTCGACGTGTCGAACTCCAGAACCCGGCATGCCCGTCGGATCGACAAGTTCCACTCATCACACGTCTCCGCCACCAGCTCGCGTTTGCGACCAGGCCTCACAGTTTTCGGCGAATGACGTCCTGCAGCATCTCCTTGTCCAAGGAGAGATCGGCCACCAGCGTCCTGAGCTTGCCGTTCTCGTCCTCAAGCTGCTTCAGCCGCTTCATCTCGGTCGGCAGCAGTCCGTCGTATTTCTTCTTCCAGTTGAAGTACGTCGCCTGGCTAATCCCCGCCCGACGACAGATCTCCGCGACGGGGATTCCGTCCGATCCCTGCTTCAGAATGAACGCCTTCTGCGCGTCCGAGAACTTCGATGCCTTCATCGTCTTCCGCTCCTCTCCCGATCGGGAAATTACA
This sequence comes from Mesorhizobium loti, assembly GCF_013170705.1. Taxonomy (NCBI): domain Bacteria; kingdom Pseudomonadati; phylum Pseudomonadota; class Alphaproteobacteria; order Hyphomicrobiales; family Phyllobacteriaceae; genus Mesorhizobium; species Mesorhizobium loti. The sequence continues at coordinate 6,532,954 of NZ_CP033334.1, forward strand.
GCGGAAAACTCCACTTTCGAACGATCCAGTTTTCAGGGATCAGAGCACTCTCTCGTGCTCTCAATTGCTTCGTCCACGATCACCTCTTATTGGGGCCACCGGCGCTGATGCGGGGCGCGAGGGGCCGCAGGTTATTCCTGTCGCCAAGGGCCGAAAATGGTGTGATCGACCAATCGATTAAGTCGACAGCATCCTGAAGTATGGCCTTGGTCTCAGCAAAGCTGGGTGAAACGGCGATGACATGTCCGATGCAGTCTAGGCAATTGCCTTTCCTGACGATCTGCGTGTTGGGTTCAACAAACAACTTAACCGCGGCGACACCTGAGACGGCAGCCGCCCGACTGTGGCCATCAATCCAATCAAGGGTGCCATCGCGATCAGGAACTAGGAAGCGCACGGCCGCAGTGTCTGAATGGCTTCTGCGCAAATTCCATTCGTCACCAATTACAAGTTTGATGTGCTCTGTGACGAGATCGACACCGTAAGCCAGCTGAACCAGTTCAGGACTGGGCGAACCCGCAAGACGAGGATTGACTTCAATGACGATTGGACCGAGCTTCGTCCATCGGAGTTCAATATTCGTTGGGCCCCAGCCAAGGCCGAGACCTGCCAAACAGCTCAGCGAAACATCGGCGATGCGCTCATGCTCGTCATCGGTCAGCACTGCCGGATAGGTGCACTCACGATAGACGAAATGCGGGGGGCGGTCGAAGTCAAGGGCCGCAATCGCAATGACCTCATTTCCCATTATGTCAATGGTATAATGAGCGCCTTGTGCGAATTCTTCGACCAGTATCCTTGGCGAAGAACGCCATATGTGCTTCCCGCCTAACAGATAGGCCGTATGTTCAGCCAACTCATCTAGACTGCGGCACAATCGGACCCCCGTGCTGCCGCTGCCTACAGCTGGCTTAACAATCACCGGCAGGCCGATTTCCGCGGCAGCGCTTTCCACATCCGTCGCATCCGTCGCCACGCGATAAGCAGGTATTGGAACGCCGGCCTGCGCGAGGAGCTGACGCTGAGTAACTTTATCGCAGCATTGTTCAATCGGCTCGGGGTTCGGTCCGTGTAGATCGAAGTACCGGCTGAGCTTGCCAGCCGTCGAATAGAACAACTCCACTGCGGACGTGATGCCAGCAATGTCATAGGTCGCATTTAGCCGGGAGCATTCCCGGATCAGCGCATCGAGATTTTCTGTATCGACACGGACTACCTCAATTCCTTCCGCCGCAAGATAGTCGTACCGAGAATCAGCCGACAGTGTAATTGGTTGAAGATCAAGACGCTTGGCCGCTTGGACGTATTGGACATGTAGAGGCATATTACTTCCGCCTTCAACCAGTATGAGCGCTCTTCTTGGCATTATCGACCTCCGTTGCGTGCTGTGCGGGCGGGCGAGCGTACATGGCATAACCTCTTTCAGCCGTGCCTGACCTCAGACCTTGCGGTGAAGGTATCAGTGTCAGCGATCTGCGGTCGCAAAGATTGTGTGATTTTATTTGAAGGATCGTAAGCGGTGCGCCAAGGCACCTTGCAATAGGCCGATGAACATGGAGTTTTCGGGCCATGACATTGGAACATGCAAGGGGCGATCTGGTCGCCGAGTTAAGCGGTGCCGCGGCGGCCGAAGATCTTACAAAGGTGCCCAGGCGCGTGCGGCAGCGGAGGCTATGGAGTTGCACCAAGAAGCGCGCGTTGGTCGACCTGGCGAGCGCGGCGGGGTCGTCGGTGACGGAGGTCGCGGAAGCGTTCGGCGTAGCTTCATCCCAGCTCTATGCCTGGCGCAAGCAGATGGCCGGCGGCGAACTCGATACCGATCAGGCGATGGCAACTTTCGCGCGGATCGAAGTGAACGATCTGCCCGAGGTCGAGCGTCCCGTCGCCGATTGCCCGGACCCGGCCGGCAGGATCGTCGTGGCCTTTCCGAACGGCGCGATTGCGGATCGACGGGACCGTCGATCCGACGGCGCTGCGTATCGTCCTGTCGGAGTTGACCAGGTGATCACGGTGGTGCCGGCCGACCGGATTTACCTTTGCTGCGGCGCGACCGACATGCGTCGCGGGATCAACAGCCTGGCGCGGATGGTGCAGCAGGTGCTCGCGCTCGACCCGCACACCGGCGCGATCTTCTGCTTCCGTGGACACAAGGGTCATATCATCAAGATTCTGGCGCATGACGACCAGGGGTTCTGCCTTTTTACAAAGCGGCTTTCCGAGGGTTGTTTTGCCTGGCCAACCACCAAGGATCAGGCCGCCGTGTCGCTGACCAAGGCGGAGCTTTCGCTGCTTCTGGAGGGGATCGACTGGCGCCGGCCGAACAAGATTTATCGACCGCGTCTGGCCGGCTAAATTCGGTCGTTTCTCATTGATTTTGTCTCGATTTTGCTTCCGTAACGGAGGTCTTTCGGATATGTAATTTGGGTGTCGGAACAAGCTCCCTCAATCGCTGATTTCCTCGCCCGGATCGCCTTTCTGGAGGCGGCCGTTTCCGCCCGTGACACCACCATCGCCGGCGATGAGCAGCTGCGAAGAGAGCGCGCCGAGGCCGCGCTTCGCATCCAGCGCCTGCAGCTGCGGATCGATCGTTCAACCGCAAGGCCTTCGGCCGCTCGTCCGAGAAGCTGGGCCAGATGCGGCTCGAACTCGAAGATCTCGAGACCGATTTCGCCGCCAGCGTGCCCGATCTCGAACTGCCCATCGTCGCTGACACCGACAAGGTCCGAGTGTTGCCAGTGCGCAAGCTCAACCCGAACCTGCCGCGCAATCGGATCGTTCGCGAGCTCTCTTGCGAATGCTGCCCGGGCTGCGGTGGCGACATGCGCGCCATGGGCGAAGATAGTGAGGAGATGCTCGATCTGGTCGCCCAGGCCTGGCAGGTGATCGAGACCGTTAGACCCAAGTACAGCTGCCGGACCTGCGATAAAATCATCCAGGCGCCGGTACCAGCCAAGGCCATTGCTCGCGGCAAGCTCAGCTATGCCGCGCTCGCCCATATCATGATGGCCAAGTGGGGTTATAATCTGCCCTTCTACCGTCAGGCCCAGATGATAGCCGCCAAGGGCATCGATATCGAGCGATCCACGCTTGCGCGCAGCGCCGGCTACGCCGCCGCCTTGCTCGATCCGATCTACAATCGCATCCGTGAGATCGGCCGTACCCGCAGCAAGATTCACACCGACGACACGCGGCTTCCGATCCTGGCGCCAAGCACCGGCAAGACGCACAAGGGCGCGCTCTGGGTTTACGTCGCCGACGATCGCAACTCGGGTTCGAAGGAGCCGCCAATCGCCTGTTATCGCGCCACCATGGGCCGCGCCGGCGAGAGCGTTATGAGTGAGCTCGCCGGATTTGCCGGCACGCTCCAGGCCGACGGCTTCAGCGGCTACAATCAGCTCTACAAGGGCGGCGCCATTCGCGAAGCTGCCTGCCTGGCCCATCTGCGTCGCAAGATATTTGACGTTCACGACAGCCAGCCGACCGAGCTCAGCACGACGGCCATGGCCGGTATCCAGGCGATCTACCGGATCGAGGAAGGAGATACGCGGGCTCCCGCCCGCCGAGCGATTGGCCGCACGACGAAGTCGGACCCGACCACTGGTCCGGGCGATGCGACGACAGCTTATGCGTAAGCGGTGCGCCAAGGCACCTTGCAATAGGCTGATAAACATGGAGCTTTCGCGCCATGACATTGGAACATGCGAGGGGCGATATGGTCGCCGAGATCAGCGGCGGCGCGCCGGCCGAAGATTGTGCAGCGATGCCCGGGCGCGTGCGGCAGCGAAGGCTGTGGAGTTGCACTGAGAAGCGCGCGCTGGTCGACCTGGCGAGCGCGGCGGGGTCGTCGGTGCCTGAGGTCGCGGAGGCGTTCGGCGTAGCTCCATCCCAGCTCTATGCGTGGCGCAAGCAGATGGCCGGCGGCGAACTCGAGGCCGATCGGGCGATGGCAACTTTCGCGCGGATCGAAGTGAACGATCTGCCCGAGGTCGAGCGTCCCGTCGCCGATTGCCCGGACCCGGCCGGCAGGATCGTCGTGGCCTTTCCGAACGGCGCGCGCTTGCGGATCGACGGGACCATCGATCCGACGGCGCTGCGTATCGTACTGGCGGAGTTGACCAGGTGATCACGGTGGTGCCGACCGACCGGATTTACTTGTGCTGCGGTGAGACCGATATGCGCCGCGGGATCAACAGCCTGGCGCGGATGGTGCAGCAGGTGCTCGCGCTCGACCCGCATTCCGGCGCGATCTTCTGCTTCCGTGGACGCAAGGGTCATATCATCAAGATTTTGGCGCATGACGACCAGGGGTTCTGCCTTTTTACAAAACGCCTTTCCGATGGGTGTTTCGCTTGGCCGACTACCAAGGATCAGGTGACCGTGTCGCTCACTAAGGCACAGCTTTCCCTACTTTTGGACGGGATCGATTGGCGCCGGCCGAACAAGATTTATCGACCGCGTCTGGCCGGCTAAATTAGGCCGTTTCTCATTGATTTTGTGTCGATTTTGCTTCCGTAGACGAGGTCTTTCGGGTATGTAATTTGGGTGTCGGAACAAGCTCCCTCCATCGCTGATTTCCTCGCCCGGATCGCCACTCTGGAGGCGGCCGTTTCCGCCCGTGACACCGCCATTGCCGAACGCGATGAGCAGCTGCGAAGAGAGCGCGCCGAGGCCGCGCTTCGCATCCAGCGCCTGCAGCTGCGGATCGATCGCTTCAACCGCAAGGCCTTCGGCCGCTCCTCCGAGAAGCTCGGCCAGATGCAGCTCGAACTCGAAGATCTCGAGATCGATTTCGCCGCCAGCGTGCCCGATCTCGAACTGCCTATCGTCGCGGACAGCGACAAGGTGCGGGTGTTGCCGCTGCGTAAGCTTAACCCCAACCTGCCGCGCAAGCGGGTCGTTCGCGAGCCGTCTTGCGCATGCTGCCCGGGCTGCGGCGGCGATCTGCGCGCCATGGGCGAAGATAGCGAGGAGATGCTCGATCTGGTCGCCCAGGCCTGGCAGGTGATGGAGACCGTTCGACCCAAGTACAGCTGCCGGACCTGCGATAAAATCATCCAGGCGCCGGCACCAGCCAAGGCCATTGCTCGCGGCAAGCTCAGCTATGCCGCGCTCGCCCATATCATGATGGCCAAGTGGGGTTATCATTTGCCCTTCTACCGTCAGGCCCAGATGATGGCCGCCAAGGGCGTCGATATCGAGCGATCCACGCTTGCGCGCAGCGCCGGCTACGCCGCCGCCTTGCTCGATCCGATCTACAACCGCATCCGTGAGATCGGCCGTACCCGCAGCAAGATTCACACCGACGACACGCGGCTTCCGATCCTGGCGCCCAGCACCGGAACGACGCACAAGGGCGCGCTCTGGGTTTACGTCGCCGACGACCGCAACTCGGGTTCGCAGGAGCCGCCGATCGCCTGGTATCGCGCCACCATGGGCCGAGCCGGCGAGAGCGTGATGACCGAGCTCGCCGGATTTGCTGGCACTCTTCAGGCCGACGGTTTTAGCGGCTACAATCAGCTCTACAAGGGCGGCGCCATTCGCGAAGCCGCCTGCCTGGCCCATCTGCGTCGCAAGATATTCGACGTTCACGACAGCCAGCCGACCGAGCTCAGCACGACGGCCATGGCCGGTATCCAGGCGATCTACCGGATCGAGGAAGAGATACGTGGGCTGCCGCCCGCCGAGCGATTGGCCGCTCGACGAAGGCGTACCCGACCACTGGTCCGCGCGCTGCGACGACAGCTCATGCGCCAGGGCAAGGGTTTGTCGCGCCATGCCGATATCGCCAAGGCCTTCGCCTACGGCGCCAAGCGATGGCGCGCGTTCAATCGCTTCCTCTACGATGGCCAGCTCGAGCCCGACAACCTGATCGCGGAGCGCGCCATTCGTGGATTTACGGTCGGAAGGCGCAACTGGCTTTTCTCGGGTAACTTTGCCGCGGCAGAGCGGTCAGCGGTCGTGCTCAGCATCATCGAGACCTGCAAGCTCGGCGGCGTCGATGCCGAAGCCTACATGGCCGATGTCACCGAGCGCATCCAGAACGACTGGCCAGCCTCGCGCTGGGACGAGCTGATGCCATGGAACTGGGCGCGCCGCGAAGAGATGCCGCTCCCGTTGGCGGCATGAGCGCGCTCGATGCCACGGCGCTGTCGGACGAGGCGCTCGAGGCCTGGATGGCTGCCAAGACCAACCGCCCGCTGGTGCGGACGATATCGGCGCTGGATGGCTTCGTAACGGCGGCGGTCACTGGGCCGCGCTACCCGGACCCGCAAGACTGGATGTGCCCGCTCATGGGGTTGCGGCGCGACGTCGTGGCCAAAGGCTCTGCAGCCGATCACGCCGTGTTTGCCAGCGTCGCCAGGATCCACAACCGGATCAACGAGACGCTCTTCGACAGACCGCAGGATTATGCGCCCCGCTTCGCAACCAAGCCCAGCGGCGGCATCGACCCGCGGCCGTGGTGCCAGGGGTTCTACGCGGCCATCAATCTCAACATCAAAAAATGGAAATCGCTACTCGACCTCAACAACCCCAACCACGGTCTGCTGCTGCCGATCCTGATCTACTGCGTCGACAAAAAGGGCAGGCCCGTCCTCGGCAAGCCCAGGCCGGGGCCCGAGACCGCGCGCTTCATCGAGCACGAGGCGTACAAAGACATCGCCCTCGTCATCCCCGCCCTGCGCGAACTCCACTACGTCACCCGTTATGACGCTCCGAAGTGATCGGCGCCGGCGCGCCGACCAACGATCGATCTAACCATCAAGACGATTTCGGGACAGGTGCCTTGGCGCACCGCTTACGCTTATGCGCCAGGGCAACGGTTTGTCGCGCCATGCCGATATCGCGAAGGCCTTCGCCTATGGCACCAGGCGATGGCGCGCGTTCAATCGCTTCCTCTACGATGGCCAGCTCGAGCCCGACAACCTGATCGCGGAGCGGGCCATTCGTGGATTTACAGGCGGCCGACGCAACTGGCTTTTCTCGGGCAGCCTCGCGCGGCAGAGTCCCCGCCCTCCGCGAACTCCACTACGTCACCCATTATGACGATCCGGAGTGATCGGCGGCCTCGCGCGGACTAACGGCTGACCTACCATAGACGCATCACAAGACGATATTGGGAGGTGCCTTGGCGCACCGCTTACGAAGGATCTGTTGCAACCGTTTTTGCTTATGTGCGCTGTGGTACGGAGCGTCTCGACGGTTTTCGGTAAGCGGTGCGCCAAGGCACCTCCCAATATCGTCTTGTGATGCGTCTATGGTAGGTCAGCCGTTAGTCCGCGCGAGGCCGCCGATCACTCCGGATCGTCATAATGGGTGACGTAGTGGAGTTCGCGGAGGGCGGGGACTCTGCCGCGCGAGGCTGCCCGAGAAAAGCCAGTTGCGTCGGCCGCCTGTAAATCCACGAATGGCCCGCTCCGCGATCAGGTTGTCGGGCTCGAGCTGGCCATCGTAGAGGAAGCGATTGAACGCGCGCCATCGCCTGGTGCCATAGGCGAAGGCCTTCGCGATATCGGCATGGCGCGACAAACCGTTGCCCTGGCGCATAAGCGTAAGCGGTGCGCCAAGGCACCTGTCCCGAAATCGTCTTGATGGTTAGATCGATCGTTGGTCGGCGCGCCGGCGCCGATCACTTCGGAGCGTCATAACGGGTGACGTAGTGGAGTTCGCGCAGGGCGGGGATGACGAGGGCGATGTCTTTGTACGCCTCGTGCTCGATGAAGCGCGCGGTCTCGGGCCCCGGCCTGGGCTTGCCGAGGACGGGCCTGCCCTTTTTGTCGACGCAGTAGATCAGGATCGGCAGCAGCAGACCGTGGTTGGGGTTGTTGAGGTCGAGTAGCGATTTCCATTTTTTGATGTTGAGATTGATGGCCGCGTAGAACCCCTGGCACCACGGCCGCGGGTCGATGCCGCCGCTGGGCTTGGTTGCGAAGCGGGGCGCATAATCCTGCGGTCTGTCGAAGAGCGTCTCGTTGATCCGGTTGTGGATCCTGGCGACGCTGGCAAACACGGCGTGATCGGCTGCAGAGCCTTTGGCCACGACGTCGCGCCGCAACCCCATGAGCGGGCACATCCAGTCTTGCGGGTCCGGGTAGCGCGGCCCAGTGACCGCCGCCGTTACGAAGCCATCCAGCGCCGATATCGTCCGCACCAGCGGGCGGTTGGTCTTGGCAGCCATCCAGGCCTCGAGCGCCTCGTCCGACAGCGCCGTGGCATCGAGCGCGCTCATGCCGCCAACGGGAGCGGCATCTCTTCGCGGCGCGCCCAGTTCCATGGCATCAGCTCGTCCCAGCGCGAGGCTGGCCAGTCGTTCTGGATGCGCTCGGTGACATCGGCCATGTAGGCTTCGGCATCGACGCCGCCGAGCTTGCAGGTCTCGATGATGCTGAGCACGACCGCTGACCGCTCTGCCGCGGCAAAGTTACCCGAGAAAAGCCAGTTGCGCCTTCCGACCGTAAATCCACGAATGGCGCGCTCCGCGATCAGGTTGTCGGGCTCGAGCTGGCCATCGTAGAGGAAGCGATTGAACGCGCGCCATCGCTTGGCGCCGTAGGCGAAGGCCTTGGCGATATCGGCATGGCGCGACAAACCCTTGCCCTGGCGCATGAGCTGTCGTCGCAGCGCGCGGACCAGTGGTCGGGTACGCCTTCGTCGAGCGGCCAATCGCTCGGCGGGCGGCAGCCCACGTATCTCTTCCTCGATCCGGTAGATCGCCTGGATACCGGCCATGGCCGTCGTGCTGAGCTCGGTCGGCTGGCTGTCGTGAACGTCGAATATCTTGCGACGCAGATGGGCCAGGCAGGCGGCTTCGCGAATGGCGCCGCCCTTGTAGAGCTGATTGTAGCCGCTAAAACCGTCGGCCTGAAGAGTGCCAGCAAATCCGGCGAGCTCGGTCATCACGCTCTCGCCGGCTCGGCCCATGGTGGCGCGATACCAGGCGATCGGCGGCTCCTGCGAACCCGAGTTGCGGTCGTCGGCGACGTAAACCCAGAGCGCGCCCTTGTGCGTCGTTCCGGTGCTGGGCGCCAGGATCGGAAGCCGCGTGTCGTCGGTGTGAATCTTGCTGCGGGTACGGCCGATCTCACGGATGCGGTTGTAGATCGGATCGAGCAAGGCGGCGGCGTAGCCGGCGCTGCGCGCAAGCGTGGATCGCTCGATATCGACGCCCTTGGCGGCCATCATCTGGGCCTGACGGTAGAAGGGCAAATGATAACCCCACTTGGCCATCATGATATGGGCGAGCGCGGCATAGCTGAGCTTGCCGCGAGCAATGGCCTTGGCTGGTGCCGGCGCCTGGATGATTTTATCGCAGGTCCGGCAGCTGTACTTGGGTCGAACGGTCTCCATCACCTGCCAGGCCTGGGCGACCAGATCGAGCATCTCCTCGCTATCTTCGCCCATGGCGCGCAGATCGCCGCCGCAGCCCGGGCAGCATGCGCAAGACGGCTCGCGAACGACCCGCTTGCGCGGCAGGTTGGGGTTAAGCTTACGCAGCGGCAACACCCGCACCTTGTCGCTGTCCGCGACGATAGGCAGTTCGAGATCGGGCACGCTGGCGGCGAAATCGATCTCGAGATCTTCGAGTTCGAGCTGCATCTGGCCGAGCTTCTCGGAGGAGCGGCCGAAGGCCTTGCGGTTGAAGCGATCGATCCGCAGCTGCAGGCGCTGGATGCGAAGCGCGGCCTCGGCGCGCTCTCTTCGCAGCTGCTCATCGCGTTCGGCAATGGCGGTGTCACGGGCGGAAACGGCCGCCTCCAGAGTGGCGATCCGGGCGAGGAAATCAGCGATGGAGGGAGCTTGTTCCGACACCCAAATTACATACCCGAAAGACCTCGTCTACGGAAGCAAAATCGACACAAAATCAATGAGAAACGGCCTAATTTAGCCGGCCAGACGCGGTCGATAAATCTTGTTCGGCCGGCGCCAATCGATCCCGTCCAAAAGTAGGGAAAGCTGTGCCTTAGTGAGCGACACGGTCACCTGATCCTTGGTAGTCGGCCAAGCGAAACACCCATCGGAAAGGCGTTTTGTAAAAAGGCAGAACCCCTGGTCGTCATGCGCCAAAATCTTGATGATATGACCCTTGCGTCCACGGAAGCAGAAGATCGCGCCGGAATGCGGGTCGAGCGCGAGCACCTGCTGCACCATCCGCGCCAGGCTGTTGATCCCGCGGCGCATATCGGTCTCACCGCAGCACAAGTAAATCCGGTCGGTCGGCACCACCGTGATCACCTGGTCAACTCCGCCAGTACGATACGCAGCGCCGTCGGATCGATGGTCCCGTCGATCCGCAAGCGCGCGCCGTTCGGAAAGGCCACGACGATCCTGCCGGCCGGGTCCGGGCAATCGGCGACGGGACGCTCGACCTCGGGCAGATCGTTCACTTCGATCCGCGCGAAAGTTGCCATCGCCCGATCGGCCTCGAGTTCGCCGCCGGCCATCTGCTTGCGCCACGCATAGAGCTGGGATGGAGCTACGCCGAACGCCTCCGCGACCTCAGGCACCGACGACCCCGCCGCGCTCGCCAGGTCGACCAGCGCGCGCTTCTCAGTGCAACTCCACAGCCTTCGCTGCCGCACGCGCCCGGGCATCGCTGCACAATCTTCGGCCGGCGCGCCGCCGCTGATCTCGGCGACCATATCGCCCCTCGCATGTTCCAATGTCATGGCGCGAAAGCTCCATGTTTATCAGCCTATTGCAAGGTGCCTTGGCGCACCGCTTACGGTTTTCGGGAGATTACGATGTTCAAGGGGCGCCGGTTTCACCGGTCAGTGATCGTCACTGGTAGATGCCATGTCGACGAAACCTATCTCAAGCATCGTGGCCAGTGGATGTGTATCTATCGAGCGATCGACGGAGAGCGAAACGCTTCTTCAACAGAGCGCTGGCCAATCATCGCCGAGCCGATCGCGTCGTCATCGATGGCAGTCTAACCAAGAAGCGATTGTCTCTGCGACACCACGACCCTCAGGCCCGGCCATCATAGGGGATAGAACTATCGCGGCGAACTGCTGGTTACCCTGATGATCCCAATGCCATTTTCGATGGTGATATGGGTCCCAAATGGCTTCGACAGCCTCTGTAGACGCTCCAGAATGACTTCGGCTTCGGGCCTGGGCGCGAGACGCGGCACACCCCGGTTAGCTAACCTTTCCGAGTAACCGAGCTCGACCGGAACGAGCCTCAGTTCAGCAAGCTGATTTTGCTCAAACCGGCTGACGGTGACAATACTCTCATAGCACTCTGTACCCTGAATACCCTGTTCGTTCATCGCTTGGACCAGGATATCAGCAACAGTGTCGACACGTGGGTCTTTATCATATTCATCGAAAAAATCGGCCCCCTCAATCATTTGAAGGTTGTCGAAGATGAAGTTACCCAAGCTGTAAAAAATAGGCCGGCCTCTATAGATCTCGATGCCCCGCAGTTGATGAGGCCCATGCCCGACGTATGCGTCGGCCCCAGCATCAATCAACTTGTGGGCTAGCGACTGTTCGTAATCAGGTGGCTCTCGGCTCCATTCGCCCGGCTCATGACCGTGGTTAGTGACAATTAAGAAGTCGGCAAATTGCTTGCCTTGGCGAACGTTTCGGCAGATGCCGCCTAGATCGCGGGGGTCGGGTTCGAAACTATATCCAACTTTCTCGCCGGTCTGGAATGTCACACCGGCGAGGATTACTCGGTTTTCATCCTCACGACCTGGAATTGAGTCAGGCAACGAATTGTGTATGTGCTTCAAGCTTTCGAGCATCTCAGGCCGGACTACGACACTATTCGCCAACCGAAGGGTGGCAATGCCTGGCCTGCCCGGCGATTCGCCTGCAGGATCGCACGCACGGGACATAGGCGTAAACGTGGCCGCGAACGATACCAACGCTACGCGACCACGGGCGGTCTCAAGATAGCGAGCGGCCCCAGCTTGAGCTAAACTGTCACCAGCGCCCGCATGAATGATACCATTCTGGTCGAGCACATGACCGGTCTCGCGCATGCCTTCCGCCCCCCAATCAAACGTGTGATTGTTCGCAACAGCTAGAACGTTGAATCCCATAGCTTTCAAATCCAGTCCAAGTTCTGGCGGTCCGACATGATAGCCGCCGCCGTGCTCGGCTTGGGGGCTTCCCTTGAACGAGCGGGTGTCGAAGATATTCGTCTCAAGGTTGCCGAATGTGGCATCAGCGCTCCGAAGTATTTCCACAACATCGCCAATACCGTTTCGCCGGTTCTTAGTTACGGGGCGCCTCATCATGAGATCACCAACGGCAACCATTGTGAAGCCATCCGCAACGTTTGTCGCTATCGAGCCAATGGCGTCGAACTTTTCAACTTCTGTCATCGACACTGATCCTTTTTGAGTATTTAAAGTTGCCATCTTCGCGGAACACTGTTTGTGCTTCGCTGTTCTCGGCGCCAACACCATGTGTGGGAAGCGAGAGGGCGCAACGTATACTGCCGCGTGAGAGAGACATCACGAGAAGGCTATGATGCCTTCGCACGCAAATCACTGGGCACGACGTCTGAGGGGATTGGGCAGCGATATGGATGACTCCCAGTACGCCGCTTCAACTCCACCTTAGCACGAGCGATAATGTCCGGATTGCGTATGCAATCGGCCGCAGTAGCGGCCATAGCCTTTGCGGCCAAAACCATACCCTTGTGAGCTGCTGGCAAGTTGCCCTGCGTGACAAGCTGCCAGGTGTGCCACGGCGTACCGATAGCGAAGCAAGCTGTAAAGCACTGTGCGGTTGGCACGATCCAGCTGACGTCGCCTACATCTGTCGTGCCCATGTCCACTTGACCACTTCCCAAACGGAGCAGGCTATCATGGAGTACTTTGTCCTTAAGTGAAATATCTTTAGCCGCGACGTTGGCCATCACATCGTCATCCGTCAATGCCTTGCTGCGAAGCTCCTTGGCAAACTCCAGGTCAACAACGTCGAAGGCCGGTGGGCCGATACGGCTCATGTTCTCAAACATGACGTCGTACAGTGCTTCGTTTGGAATTATGTTCGCGCTGCCGCCGATCCTCTGCATCTTGACAGATGTTTCTGTCATCAGAGCAGCGCCATCTGCAATCTTCTTCACGCGGGCGAGTACCCCCTCAGCATCTGTCAAGGTCGGAGAACGAACAGAGTAGCTGGATTCGGCATATGCCTGCACCGTGTTGGGTGCCTCACCGCCGGTATTGGTAATGGCATAGTGGACGCGTGCGTTGGAGGGTATGTGTTCCCGCAGGTAGTTAACTCCTACATTCATCAGTTCCACCGCATCGAGCGCACTGCGTCCCAAATGGGGATCCACCGCCGCGTGCGCCGCACGACCCGTGAAGCTGAAACGAGCGCTAACTGCAGCATTCGTTGACTTGGTCATCACCTCATTTAGTGCACCTGGGTGCCAGCAAAAGGCAGCATCGAGATCGTCGAAGGCGCCCGCTCGAGCCATGTATGACTTGCCCCCCCCGGCTTCTTCTGCCGGGCATCCATAATATCGCACTTTCGCTTCGATGCCTCCCGCTGCTAGCGCATCTTTTAACGCCACCGCCGCAAGCGCCGAGCCGGCACCGAGAAGATTGTGCCCGCAGCCATGGCCGTGACCACCCTTGGTTAATGGCTTATGCTCGGTCGCGCCTGACGTTTGAGCCAGATCAGGGAGCGCGTCGTACTCGCCAAGGATGCCAATAATGGGACTGCCCTCGCCGTATTCAGCCACAAAGGCGGTAGCGATACCAGCGACGTTTCTCGTGATGCGAAAGCCTTCGTGCTCGAGCATAGCGATGTGCTCGGCAACTGAGCGATGCTCCTCGAAAGCTAGTTCTGGCATGGTCCAAATGCGGTCGCTTAAGGCGCAGTAGTCGGCCGCCTTCGCATTCACGCGACGGACGATTTCATTAAGGCTGAGAGGGTCGTTTTCCATAGTTACTAACTCCGTGAGAGGCATGGCGAACCGATCGGATGGTCGCTCCGGCCAGAACGATCAATGATGAAGTTGGATTGAGTTCGAGATTGTGTTCATCATGGTGACATGACTGCTAGCTTCATCACCCGGTGGTCCCTGTCTCTTCATTCTCCTTCTTCCTGCCCTACTTGGGATGATGTTCAGTGTCGATGTCAGCTATGTTGTGAAGGTCTTGGATCGGGTGGAGGGTTTGCGGCGGTCCCGCAGTGAGCGAAGGATAGGACATCTCAGTCGGCTGGGTCGGAATGTTTGTGGCCGGAGCGCGTACATGACAGGCCACTACCCGCCCATCTGGCATCGGCACCAAAGGCGGTACCTCGATGCGGCAGCGTTCTACCGCGAGCGGGCAGCGCGGGTGGAACGCGCACCCGCTCGGCGGGTTGATCGGGCTCGGCACCTCTCCCTCGACGGGCGCCTCCAGCCGAACCCGCGTGGGATCCGGCACGGGTGCTGCAGCGATCAGCGCCTCGGTGTAGGGATGGACGGGTTTGGCGAACAGCGCCTGGCTCGGGGCGAGCTCCACGATCCGCCCCAAATACATGACGGCAACGCGATGCGCGATATGCTCCACGACGCCGAGGTCATGCGAGATGAAGAGGAAGGTGATGCCCATCTGCTGTTGCAGATCCATCAGGAGGTTGAGGATCTGTGCCTGCACGGAAACATCGAGGGCCGACACCGCCTCGTCGGCGATAATGAGCGAGGGCTTAAGGGCCAGTGCCCGGGCGATGCCAAGCCGCTGGCGCTGGCCGCCCGACAACTCGGACGGAAGCCTGTGCATCATCTCGGGCGACATTCCCACCTTTTGGAGGAGGTCCGCGGCAAGGGCTTGGCGTTGCTTGCGGCTGAGACGTTCGAAATTTTCAACGGGTTCGGTGATGATCTGTCCGGCGGAGAGGCGCGGGTTCAGCGACGAGTAAGGATCCTGAAAGACCATCTGCATCCGACGGCGCCAATCTCGAAGTGCGTTTTTCTTGAGACCCGCAATGTCGGTCCCGTCGATCAGCACGCGCCCGGCCGTCGGCTCCACGAGCCGCATCAAGAGCCGCGCCACGGTGGACTTGCCGCAGCCGGATTCACCGACAATGCAAAGTGTCTCGCCCGCCTCGACGGAAAACGATACATCCTCCACCGCCCGGATCACCGGAATGCTTTTCTTGAAGATTCCCGAACCAAGCGGATAATGCTTGGTCAGATTCTCGACTTTCAGTAGAGGACCGTTCATGCGCCCATCACCTCTTCGGCGCGCCAGCAAGCTGCGGCGTGGCTCAACCCGACATCACGCAGGGCGGGCGTCTTGTCGCGGCAAATGTCGATAGCGAACGGACAGCGAGGCGCAAAGCTGCAGCCCACAATGGGCTCGCGTAGGCTAGGGACAATGCCGGGAATTTCCGGAAGGCGGCGCTGTCGGCCACGCCGCCGGTCAGGCAGCGATCGCATGAGCCCCTGGGTGTAAGGATGCGCAGGTCGCGCAAACAAATCCGTGACGTTCGCTTGTTCTACGATCCGGCCAGCATACATCACGATCACGCGCTGGCATGTCTCGGCTATAACGCCCAGATCATGCGTGATGAACATCACGGCCGTTCCCGTGCGCTCCTTCAGATCGACGATGAGCCGCAGAATCTGCGCCTGGATCGTGACGTCGAGGGCGGTCGTTGGCTCGTCGGCAATCAAAAGTTCCGGTGAGCAGGCGAGCGCCATGGCGATCATGGCGCGCTGACGCATGCCGCCCGACATTTCGTGAGGATAGTTGTTGACGCGACGCTCGGGATCCGCGATGCGGACGAGACGGAGCATCTCTTCTGCCTTTGCCATGCCCGCCGAGCGAGACGCTTTCGTGTGGATCTGTACCACCTCGGCGATCTGGCGGCCGACCGTATAGACGGGGTTCAGGCTCGTCATCGGCTCCTGGAAGATCATTGCGATCTGGTCGCCGCGGATCTTTCGCATCTCCCCATCGGACAGCTCAAGGAGGTCGCGTCCGTGGAAGCGGACCTCGCCGCCGACGGTCCTGGCGCTCAGCTTCGGCAGCAGGCGAAGGATGGAGAGGGCGGTGACACTTTTGCCACATCCGGATTCGCCGACGACGCCGAGCGTCTCGCCTTTTTTCACCTGGAAGCTAATGCCGCCCAGGGCACGGGTGACGCTCTCCTGACCGTAAAAGTGCGTCTCAAGGTCTCGGACTTCGAGAAGCACGTCATTCCCTGCGGGTTCTCGCATTAGCATGTCAGCGCCTCCGCTTCGAGCGGGGGTCGAACAGGTCCCGCAGGCCATCCCCAAGCAGGTTTACGGCAAGGACCATGACGGCAAGGCAGATGCCGGGGGCGAAGACCGTGATGGGAGCAATATTGAGATACAAGCGAGAGCTTGAGATCATGTTACCCCAGCTGGGGATTTCGGGCGGCACGCCTACGCCCAGAAAGCTCAGTCCGGCTTCCGTCAGAATGGCATCCGCGCACACAATGGCGCTCTGCACCATTAGCGCAGGAATGGTATTCGGCAGGATGTGCCGCCACAGCACCTTCGGCAGGCGCGCACCGCCGCAGACCGCGGCCTCCACGTATGGACGCTCCCGAACACTCATAACCACCGAGCGCACCAGCCGCGCGACGCTTGGCAGCTGAGCAACCGTGATAGCAACTATGAGGATACCGACGCCGGGCCCTGTCAGGGAAATAAGGGCGATGGCCAGCAGAATCGTCGGAATCGACATAAGGCCGTCCATGACTCGCATTGTGACATTATCGAAGGCACGATTATAGCCGGCGATCACACCTATCATAAGGCCGCCCAGAGCTGCGCCCGCCGCCGAAGTCAATCCGACTACTAGTGAGATCCGGGCGCCGAACACGGTTCGTGCAAACACGTCACGGCCTAGATTATCGCTTCCGAACCACATCTCGGCGGAAGGTGGCTGGAGCCGTTTGAATGGATCTATGTTCAAAGGATCGCCGGCGTAAAGGGGGGCAGCGAGTGCTAGAACAATCAATAGCGCCAAGAGGCCGCCGCCTATCAGAACCAACGGATGCCGCCTTGCCAGACGAGGAAGATCGGATAGCTGCAGACGACCCATCGGCGCAGCTTCAACTGGTGCGGAGAGGAGCGTCATTTCAGTACCGTATGCGAGGATCGACCAGGGTATATGAAAGATCGACCGCCAGATTGATTAGAACGTACAGGCCCGAAACGAGGATGAGGACGCCTTGAATGACAGGGTAATCGCGGCTATTGATCGCATCGACCACCAAACGACCGATACCAGGTATATTGAAGACCGTTTCGGTGATGACGACCCCACCAATCAAACCCGCGAAGCTTAAACCGATTACAGTGAGGATCGGGGCCGCTGCATTCTTCAGAGCATGGTGGAAAAGCACGGAATATGTCGAAGCGCCCTTCGCTGCGGCCGTCCGTATATAATCTTCGGACAGGACTTCGAGCATACTCGCCCGTGTGATCCGCGCGATGAAAGCAATGTAGGGTACGCTCAATGTCACGGTCGGGAGGATCAGGTGCTCAAGCCATGGCCCAAAGCCATGCTCGATAAGCTTATAACCTTGGACCGGCAGCCAATGTGTATTTATCGCGCAAAAATAGATCAGGAAAAATCCGACGACAAAGACCGGGACAGAAAAACCGAATGTCGCGAATGCCGTCAGTATCCGGTCGACAAGGCCACCCGCTCGCCATGCGGCAACGATACCGAAGCAGACGCCTGCCGTCACCGAAATGACCATCGTCAGGATCGATAGAGAAATAGTGGGTTCAAGCCGTTGCGAGACGAGTTCTAGAACTGGTCGCCCCGCAAAAAGCGAGGTCCCTAAATCCCCCTGCAGTATGTCGTGCACCCAACTTATGAATTGAATCGGCAGCGGATCATTCAGTCCCATCTGCTCGCGGATACCGGCGATCACCTCGGCGGTTGCCGCCTTGCCGGCGATCATCGCCGCGGGGTCACCGGGCGCCAGCCTGAGAAGCAGGAAAACGAACATCCCGACCATCGCCATAACGGCGACGGTCGAGAACATTCTGCGAAGGATGTAGGTGGCCATTAGCCCGAAACCCTTTGCATGTTCCACATCGGGAGATACGCAGGCATGCCGATTAGACCAGTGAGAGACTTGCGGCGGGCGCTTGGTTGGACATACGCACCTAGGTAAACCATACCGACAAAATCCCAATAGACCTTCTGCATCTTGCCCGCCAGCGCTTGACGCTCTTCCAGCGTGTCGACCTCCACCCATTTGGCCCGCAATGACTCATACTCGTCGCTTGTCGGCCACCCGTACCATCCCTTCTTGCCGTTCGCGACCATGTCGATATTGGTATGCGGCTGAGTCGTGCCATAATTGCTGTGATCCGTGATGAAGAGGCTCCATCCGCCCTCTTCGACAGAACCCATCTTTGCCCGGCGCTCGACAATCCCGCCCCAGTCGCTCGGCGCGAGTTCGACATTCGCCCCGATTTTACGCAATTCGGCCGCCAGTAGCTGCGAAGCATTGCTGGACTCGGTCCAGTCGGTAGGTTGGAGAAGGACAATCTTTTCCCCGGCATATCCAGCCTCATTCAAGAGCCGCTTGGCGCCTTCCGGGTCGCCGCCCTTTTTGAACCATTCCGTATTTTCGTCGTTTGAATAGGGCGTATCGTTTCCGAACAGAGAAGTTATGGTTCTGAAGTATTTCGGGTTACCGAACGAGGCCTGCAAGAACGCCTCCTGATCGACAAGGTGAAGTATCGCCTGTCGCGCCTTGACGTTGTCGAATGGTTTCTGAAGGCAATTCATGCGCAAGAGCAAAATCCGGCCTCCCTTGTCAAGAATCTCGAGCTGCAGGTTGGGATCGCTTTCAATTACCGAGAGAAGATCGGTGGACGGCGTCTGAATAAAATCGATCTCACCTGCCTGCAGGGCCGCGTAGGCAGTCTGCTGATCGGCGATATTTTCCCAGACGACGCGATCAACGTTAACCACCTTTCCGCCGGCAAAACCGTCGGCGGTCTCCCTGCGCGGAACATATTGTTCATTACGATCGTACGTGATGCTGGCGCCGGGCTTGGATAGCGCTTCATTGAACTTAAAGGGACCCGACCCAATATTCGTGGTTACCTGCTCGGTTGCGGGGCGGTTCGCGTCCTTTTCGCGCATGATGAATAGAGGCGGCGCTGAAGCTAAGATTTCGGGCAGAAGCCCTAAAGGCTCCTTAAGTGCGATGGAGAAGGTTCTGTCATCCTTCTTCGAAATGTCCTTCGTTCGCTCCATCATCAGCTGCCCGCCAGACTGCACCTGCGCCCATCGGCGGATCGAGGCGACACAGTCCGCCGCAGTGACGGCGGCGCCATCGTGCCAAGAGAGACCATCGCGGAGTTCAAAAGTATATGTCTTCTTGTCGTCGGATACACCCCACTTCTGTACCATTTGTGGCTGCACCATAAACTTGGAATCCAGCGCAAACAGCGTGTCGTAAATTGCCAGACCATGCGACTGAGCTGTGTCATCTGTCGTAAACATTGGATCGAAGGTGCGAGGGAAAGAACCCATCACCATGCGCACCGTCCGCCCCGCGGTTGCCGCTGTCTGCGCCCGCAGTACCGATGGGACCGAAAACGCCGTCCCGGCAGCCAAGCTTGCCTTAATGAGGTCGCGTCGAGTGATTGTCATGCTTCAGTTCCCCTTCTTGAGCCAGGCGCGTGGATTTACCCGCGGCGTTTGTTGACCGAGAGGAATGTGACATGAGTAGATATAAGTTTCGCGTCATAGTGACGCGCTGCTGAAATAATCATTTCACCAAGCGACGCAGTTTGGAACGCCGTTGCGCATTTCGGGGAATGGGTCGTGCCCCGGTGGTGTAGCTCGTTTTTTGTGTGACAGCAGTCGCAGTTACGTTCACAGGCCTGACGTGATAGTCGGGCGCGTCGGAGACGACGAGCTTGACGCCGCGGAGGCCGCGGCGTGTCAGCTTGCGCAGGAACTCCGTCCAGATCGGCTCGCCTCCGAGGTGCCGATCTGGTGCTGTCACATTGATTGAGCGGTAAGGTAGCAGCGCGCCTATGACGGTGGGGGCACCGACCTACAAGAACCACCGCTATCCGTTCGAAATCGTAGCCCGTGCGGTCTGGCTCTACTTCCGCTTTAATCTGAGCCTGCGCGATGTCGAGGAAATGCTGCACGATCGCGGGATCGTCGTTTCCTGCGAGACCATCCGCCGATGGTGCCGAAAGCACGGCCCTGGTTATGTGCGCCGCATACACCGCAAGACGCCGACGTAAGGCGATGTCTGGCACCTCGATGAAGTCTTGGTGCGCATCAACGGTCAGAAATGCTGGTTGTGGAGAGCGGTTGATCAGGACGGATATGTGCTCGATGAGATCGTCCAGACGCGCCGCAACCCAAGGCCGCCAAGCGCCTGCTGACGCGACTTCTGAAGAGCAGGGCATGTCGCCAAAGCGTATGGTCCCCGACAAATTGCGCTCCTACGGGGCGGCCAAACGCCAGGTCACGCCGAAGGTGGAACACCGCTCGCATAAAGGCTTGAACAACCGGGCGGAGAATTCTCACCTGCCGTTCCGAAAACGGGAGCGAACGCGACAGGGTTTCCGGTCGGTCGGCTTGTCGGCGGGCGGGAATCAGCCAGGCGACCTATTTCACCTGGAAAAAGAAATTCGACGGACTGCTGCCGACGGCTGAAGCAGCTTGAGGACGAGAACGGCAAGCTGAGGAAGCTGGTCGCCGACCTGTCATTGGACAAGGAGATGCTGCAGGACGTGATCCGCCGAAAACTGTGAGGCCTGGTCGCAAACGCGAGCTGGTGGCGGAGACGTGTGATGAGTGGAACTTGTCGATCCGACGGGCATGCCGGGTTCTGGAGTTCGACACGTCGACCTATCACTACAAGTCCCGCCGCCGCGATCAGGCCGGCATCGAAGCTCGGATCAAGGAAATCTGCGCCTACACGGGTCCGCTACGGATACCGGCGCGTGCACGTAATGCTCACGCGCGAGGGCTGGAACATAACATGAAGCGAACCTATCGAATTTACAGGGACTTGGGCCTGCAGCTCAGGAACAAGACGCCGAAGCGGCGTGTGAAGGCGAAGCTGCGGGAAGGCCGTGAGGAAGCCGTCGGCCCGAACGACGTCTGGGCGATGGACTTCGTCCACGATCAGCTCGCGACGGGCAAGAAGATCCGTGTGCTGACGGTCGTCGACACGTTCTCCCGCTATGTGCCTGTGCTCGACCCGCGGTTCAGCTATCGGGCAGAGGATATGGTCAGGGCACTGGAACAGGTCTGTCCGAAGATCGGCTATCCGAAGACGATCCGCGTCGACCAAGGCTCCGAGTTCGTCTCCCGCGACCTCGACCTATGGGCCTACGCGAAAGGCGTGACGCTCGACTTCAGCAGGCCGGGAAAGCCCACCGACAACGCCTACATCGAAGCCTTCAACGGCCGCTTCAGGGCGGAGTGCCTGAACGCCCATTCGTTCCTGACCCTTGCCGACGCCGCCGAAAAGTTGGAGGATTGGCGTAGATACTACAATCCTGTTTCATAACACCCATCTGCCTATGTCGTTGAAGTGAATAGGTTTTGCTGATCGGGATGCGATCCCGTGGGGTATTTTGGGCTTTGCCGCGCGCGATGAACGATGCGCTGAGCCGCCGGTTCGCCAAGCGTTGATCGGCTGAAGATCCACGGACCGTCCGGTAGAGGATGAACGCCTTCGATGTCGCCCGCCTCGGCGGCGAGCCTGAGGGTCTTCGGTGCGAGGCCGAGAAGGCGCGCCGCCTTGTTCAGGTTAAGCCATGGCTCTTTGCCGTCCGCCGCTGGCCGGAAGACCGGGATCTTGTGATGCGACCTGTGCGCGGTGACCCGTTCGCGGGTCCATCGATTGCCGTGGCCGGTCACCAGTCCATTGCGGTTGAGGATGCCGGCAATCAGATCATCATTGGCGATGAGCACCAGTTGGCGGACGGCCGCGATGATATCGCCGGAGGTGCTGTTGCGCTGTCCTCGGCGCCGCTTCGGCAGGCGCAGTTCAGTATGGACGCCGCTGATCTCGTTGCTCACTCACGATGGCGCCGCCAGCCCGCCATCGTGAGAAAGCCGGGAAACTCTACCTTCCGGCGGTTCAGAATGGTAGCGGAGCAGCGCCTCCAATCGACTACTTAACGACGGGGATTTGTCGCGGAGCACGCGAGGTGAGCAATTTCGCCCCGCTTTCGGTCACTACGACGACTTCTTCATGGAGCATTAGCTTTGAAGAGCCATCAAAATAGGATGGATACGTCATACTGGGCTCAATATTGATGATCATACCTGGCTCCAGTATCGTGTTGTCATTCTGCTGAACGGAAGGCAGCTCTGGCATCCATAAACCCATGGAGTGACCCATACGGCCGATAGTGGAGCTTTTTCCTAGATTCGTCGAATGAGATAGCGCATCGGACATTGCAGTCCACACGTTACAGATTGGAACGCCTGGCTGTGCAGCACTAATTCCTACTTCTGTCGCTTCCCAAACCGCCTGGTAGACATCCTGTGTATGCGGATCAGCTTCTCCGAAAGAGAAGTTGCGGTTGAAGTCGCTCCAATAAAAATTGAACAAGCAGCCAGCATCAATGAAAAGCACATCCCCCCCAGACAGCACTTTATCGGTCGGCTCACCGTAGCAGCGCGAATATCCTCCACGGCCTGAAGCACTGTCGATCTTCGGAGTTTTGTCGACGCCGTGAATGAAGCATCCAAATTCGAAAAGACGGCAGGCCTCTCGCTCCGTCATTCCGAAGTGCAATTGGTGAGTCAAATTGTCAAAGACCTGGGAAACGGCTCTACATACAGTTCTAATGCGATCAATTTCGCCCTCTGACTTAATCATTCTCAATGGTGTCAGAATTGGTCCTGACGCATCGGCAAATGTCCGAGGCCTTATTGCTTCTCTTATACGTAAAAAGTCTCCTCCAGGCACTCCGAGTCTGCTTTCTGCGCCAAGCTCGATCCCGATCCGGGCATGTTCTGGCAACAGTTCATTTAAGAGTTTTGCAACTTCGGAGACGCCTTCATCTTTCGGATTCGGACCCGGCCAAGTACGGAAATCTTTTATCCAGGTGGTTTCCCTGAAAAATTCATCTAGACCAGTTGGAACAATTGCTATCGCCTCACCAGACTGCAGGAGCAAGAAAAAGCGCGGTCGCGTAGTCTGAATGGGAGTGGTGCTGGTGTCGTCAACAAAATAGCGGAAGTTATGTTCGGACGTGACGAGAATCGCGTCAAAAGCATGCTCCTTCATTAACTGCCGCGCGTTCAGAATCCGATTTTCACACTCAATCCGCGGAAACGGCACGTGAGGGATGGTTATAATGCCAGAAAGATGTGGATTGGACATGACTTCTCCTGCAAACTTACTTGGTAATCAAGAATGTCAACGATTCACGTTTCGGATCAGATTCCTCTCAAACCGGCAACACTATCTCTACTAGGCTGATCCAGAACCCGATGCCATAGACAAGGGCCTCATCGTCAAAATCATAAGCCGGATTGTGCAGAGAAGGCGACGATCCATTTCCAAGAAAAATCATGGCGCCCGGGCGCGCCTCAAGCATATAGGCGAAATCCTCTGCGCCCATACTCATCCTGACCTTGTCGTTCACTGATGCGGCTCCCACCACGTTGCGAGCCGCCGTGGCCGCAAAATTCGTCTCTTTAGCGTGATTGAAAGTAACCGGAACAGATCGGCGATAAGTGAACTCGATATCGGCGGCGAATCCACGCGCAATGCCCTGAGCGGAAGCAAACACCTCTCGCTCGGCAAAATCTCTCAGCTCGGATGAAAGCGTCCTCACAGTCCCAGCGATTTCAACGTTATCGGGAATGACATTGTAGGCTTCTGCGGCCTTCAACTTTGTCACTGAGATCACGAGGGAGTCCATAGGATCAGTTTTGCGCGAGACCAGTGTCTGCAGACCCATGATGATCTGTGCTGCAACAACCACAGGATCTATAGTTCGACTCGGCGAAGCCGCATGACCACCCCTGCCCTTTACGACTATGTCGAAGTCATCTTGCGACGCCATGATGGGACCATCGCAAATTGCGAATGTGCCGATCTCCACCCCTGGCCTGTTGTGCATGCCGAAGACCTGGGAGATGTTGAAGCGATCCATGATCCCCTCTAGGACCATTTTCAGACCACCCGATGGCAGTTCAACCTCTTCTGCCGGCTGGAAGATCAGAGCAACGGAGCCCTTGAAGTTGCGCGTTCTTGCGAAATGTTTCGCGGCGCCCAGCAACATGGCCGTGTGCCCGTCATGGCCGCATGCATGCATTCGGCCCGGCATTTTCGATGCCCAGGGCTTGCCTGAAGCCTCAACAATTGGCAAGGCATCCATGTCAGCCCTAAACCCCACAGTCGGCCCGTCGCCGCCTTTACCCTGGACAATCGCGACTATGCCCGTCTCAGCAATCCCCGTTTCGATGTGATTGATACCAAACGAGGCTAATTTCTCCGCAACGAATTGTGCTGTGTTAGGTAGCCGGTAATCGAGTTCAGGATATTGATGAAGATACCGGCGCCATTCGGTTGCTTCGCGCTGCAGATCCCGGAAAATTTCAAAGCTTGTCATTCTGCATTTATCCATATTTAGAACTTTTCGCCGGACCGTTTAGATGCAAATTTCCAGCGTCATTCTGCTCGGAAAAGGGCAAAGGATTCAATGGAGACCTTCTTTGAGGATACCTTACGAAAAAAACTCAATCTCGTTTTAATCGGCCGTAAATCAATATGCTGCATTATGACGAGGGATTTACACCAAACTGCGTTTCCTGTTGAAATATCCGCTACAGCAAAGGATGATTTTTGAAATGTCGTCAGCGTTTAAGGCGCCTGGACCGGTCGTCAGATCAGCTGCCTCTGACTGACGAAAAGCGACCTTCCGATTATTGGCCCGGCCCGCACGTTCGACTGGACACGGGATGACATCTGAATTGTCGCTCCTGCTATGGAATCTATCTCGTACAATAACTTCGTACACATTCAGTCGTAATCGTCATAGAAGCACTGTAGGCGAGCGGCGTAGCGGGGTGGCCATCAATGTTTTCCGGGAGAGTCTGGTTGTTCACACTCCAACCTGATGAAGGATCACTGATGACCGACGACGTGATGATCCTGCGCTCGCTCGTTGAGAAGAGCGCCGATGTGGATTTGTTGCGCGAGATGATCGGCTTTGTCGCTGAGAAGCTGATGGAGATAGAGGTGGGCGCGGCCACCGGCTCCGCCTATGGCGAGAAGAGGCGTTGTCAGTCGTCTAATTGCGGACCGAAATGCAAGCCCAAATTTGTATTGAGGTGTCGTTTGCCGGGAGCACGGTCGTCTTCGCGGTCGACATGAAGCCGCCGCATGATGGGCTTCGCGAGGGATGGAGCCTTCCAAGGTTTAAAACGCAATCGCGAGCGTTGTGACGCCAACGATGCAACTGACACAGCGGAATGGCTCGGCCCACGTCCTGGCAGGGACGTCTCGTTACGCCTCGGGTATGCCGGCCGAGGCGGTGTTGCGCTGCGCGATCCTCAAGCAGTATCGGCAACTGAGCTACCAGGAGCTGGCGTTCCATCTCGAGGACTCCGCCTCGTTTCGCGCCTTTGCCCGCCTGCCCTGGTCGTGGAGCCCGCTGCGGCGCGGCAATCAACGTGAGAGCGCGTATTGCCTCACGTAACGATGTTCCTCGAGATTCGAGCGTTGCCTCATTCATTTTGCTCCCGGCTTGGGGCTAAGGAGGCCGGGCGCGGAGATGGCCGGGTTTCGCAGCGCCCGGCCTCCTTCGCGAGCGCCACGGCGCCTCAGTGTGGCCCTGCGATCTCCAGGATCGGCGGCTCCTTGATCAAGGGGCCAAACAGCAACGCGTCCGCCTGTTCGCTGCGCCAGACCTTCAGACGACGCTGAAGCGTTCGAAGCAGTTTGTCCGGGTAATCGCCGGGATACTCGGCCTGCAGTCGTGACAGAAGTTCGCTGCCGGTTCGCCATGGTTCGGCTTCGAACCAATTTCGTAAGTCCGCAGTCGCCTTGACGAGAGGGTCAGGACGCCGCCGCCCCCTTTTGGCTTTCACAATCGGGCGATCCGTCGGCCGGATAGCTCCGTCCTTCCAAGCAGTCCGCAAACTCGCCAGGAAAAGGTCGATTGGCTGAGCTGTTCCGTCAGGGCGCATGGCCGGCGGAGTATCGGCAAGCGCAGCGAGTCGCTCCTGCACGGCGCGGATATCGCGCAACAGCAGGACAGGATCGAGCCCGGCGTAGATTTCCTGCAGACGGGAGCGGACTGCATCTGAGGTGCGAGGGTCGGCAACCAGACGCTGATGCGGCGTAGCTGGCGGACTATACGTCTTGCGCACACGCGCGCCGTCGCGCTGCTTCGCGATCAACTTGAACGATGGCTGAAAGAAGTTCACGAACAGCCGCGCTGACCGGTAGAGCTTCGCTAGCAGCGTGGCGGCCTCCAGCCCCTCGAACCGACGATATCCGACCATCCTACGCACCACGGCGCCATTCTTCTGCTCGACAAAGGCCTGGTCATTCTTGCGGTAGGGGCGGCAGCGCGTGAAGACGATGTTGGCGGCGACGCAATAGGCCTTCAGCGTCTCGTTCATGAAAACGGTGTCGTTGTCCGTATCCAGGCCGAGAAGCGCGAAGGGCAGTTGCTTGCGCAATTCTGTGAGCACCGTGCTCAACAGCGTCTGTTCGCGAACCAGCAGCGGCGCACATTCCGTCCAGCCGGTCGCGATGTCGGTGAGCACGAGGGTTTGGATGAAGCTGCCGCGAGCCGAAGGGCCGCTATGGGCCACGAGGTCCGCCTCAACGAAGCCTGGCGCTGGATCGTCCCAATCCGCCGACGTTCTAATGGGAATGCTCCGTCGCAGGGCATGCGCTGCAGGCCGTCGTCGGGGACGTCCCAAGCCTTCTCGGATCGGTCCCAACGTCCTGTCGATCGTGGCCGCGCTCATCGCCAGCAATTTGCCCCGGATTTCGGGCGCCAGGTCAAAATGACCGTGCCGTTCCATCGCCTCGAGAAGGATGGGCAGCAACGCCTTCAGCCGCTTGCCGCAGACGCGGTCGGACGCCTCCCAGAGCAATATGAGCGCATTGCGTTCCGCTTCATCATAAATCCGCGGCCGCGCTCGCCGGCCTGCAAACGGCCCCTCACCGCGTCGTAGCAGCCGCATCGCGTGCTTGCGGTGAAAGCCCGTGACGACGACGAACTCATCCAAAATTCTCGCCTTCTCCGCTCGCGTCGAAGCACGATAGCGCTCTGAAACCGCCGTCGTCAGTTCTTTCCTTGTCGCCATGCTCAGCCGTCCCATAGTCGCCCCTGCTCTTACCCCTCGGTAGGGAGCAACTTATGTGAGGCAACGGTTGAACATTCAGGAACATTTTCGACGAGGCAATGCGACGGCGAAGATGACGATGTCGCCGACCTTCCGGATACTGGATTGCCAGTGGTCGAAAGCAAGACCGGAAAGAAGCGCGGCCGCAAGGCCTTGCCGGAAAACCTGCCGCGCGAGCGTGTCGAGTATGACCTTCCCGACGATCAGAAGGCGTGTCCTTGCTGCGCCGGCCAGATGCATCGCATGGGCGAGACCGTTACCGAGCAGCTTCATATCGAGGTGAAGGCGAAGGTCCTGCAGAATGTGCGGTTCAAGTATGCCTGCCGTCATTGCGACCGCACCGGGATCAGCACGCCGGTCGTGATCGCGCCGATGCCCGCGCAACCTTTGCCGGGCAGCATCGCCACGGCCTCGACGCTGGCCTTCGCGCTCGTTCATAAGTATGTCGACGGCACACCGCTCTACCGCCTGGCGCAGGCATTCGAGCGCGCCGGCGTTCCTGTCAGCCGAGGCGCTCTGGGCCACTGGGTGATCGGCTCGAGCGAAAAGCATCTCTCCCGCATCTATGACGCGCTGAAGCTGCGGCTCAGATCGCAGCCCCTCATCCATGGTGACGAGACCACGGTCCAGGTGCTGAAGGAAATGGACAGAGAGGCCGCCAGCACGTCATATATGTGGGCTTACCGGAGCGGCCAGGACAGTGACGAGCCGATCGTGCTGCTCGATTATCAGCCAGGCCGCGGCCAGATACACCCGCAGGCCTTCCTCGGCCATTACCACGGCATAGTGATGAGCGATGGCTATTCCGCCTGGCGCACGCTGGAGGGGGCAACGCATATTGGATGCATGGCCCATTCGAGGCGGCGCTTCGTCGATGCCCTAAAGGCGAGGAAGAAAGGCGGCGGCCCGCCGGAACAGGCGCTCCGCTTCTTCGAACAGCTCTATCGGGTTGAAAGGCAGGCGCGGAACGAAAAACCGGACAAGGGCGAAACGCGAGATCACTGCATTCGCCGCTTCCGCCAGCAACATAGTGTCCCCATCCTCAATGCTCTTAAGGCATGGCTCGACGACATCGCCCCAAAAGTCTTGCCGGACAGCAAGCTCGGCGACGCCGTGTCCTACACCCTGAACCAATGGGGATATCTGACGCGTTACACCGAGGACGGCAGCATGCCGATCGACAACAATCTTCTCGAGCGCGACATCAGGATTTTTGCAACCGGCAGGAAGAGTTGGTTGTTCAGCGATACTGTCGACGGAGCCAAGGCCAGCGCTGTCATCTACAGCCTGATGTTGACCTGCCGCGCCTGTGGCGTCGAGCCGTTAGCGTGGTTGCGCCACGTCCTCACTGAACTGCCTCAGCGCCCCGAGAACGTGGCTATCGACGATCTCCTGCCCTTCAACTTCCTCAAAGCCGCCGCAGCCTGACCCGACGCGTCCGTCTGAAAGCGATCAGTTGTTGCAAGGGCCGTCAATGTGCGGGGAAATGAGCGCTTACGGTCATGGTGCGCTTTCTGAAGCGGGCCGATAGCTTGGTCGGCGGCGCTGGCTCATCATGGCGCAAATCATTGCCGCGCAGCCAAGAAGCGCGCCCGCAAGATCCAGTTCACGCGCGGTCGACCCAATCGCGTCCAACTCTACCGTGAACTGATCGCAATCACCCGCGCGACCTTGGCCTATCTGACGCAGGCGAGCGAGCGATTAGCCGTGGCGAGCACGCCAGCTATCGCACTGTGGCAGATCCAGGTTCGTCATTATCGGCCGTTGGTTGAACGGATCATCGGACAGAGCGAGCGGCGTTAGCCGGCGAGCCGGTGCCAGCCGGCGAGAAGCTGGTCAGCCTGTTCGAACCGCATTCCGATATCATCGTCAAAGGCAGCCGCGACACCGAGTACGGCCACAAGCTCAACCTGACCACCGGCAGGAGCGACATGATCCTTGATCTGGTGATCGAAGCAGGCAACCCGGCCGGCAGCGACCGCTTGCTGCCAATGCTGGAGCGCCACATCGACTTCTATGGTCAAGCGCCGCGGCAAGCGGCTGCCGATGGCGGCTTTGCCACTCGCAACAACCTGGCCACAGCGAAGGCGTGGGGCGTCTCCGACATGGCCTTCGACAAGAAGGCCGGCCTCAGGATCGAGGACATGGTCCGAAGCAAGTGGGTCTATCGCAAGCTGCGCAATTTCCGCGCCGGCATCGAAGCCGGCATATCATGCCTGAAGCGCGCCTATGGCCTGGCACGCTGCACCTGGCGCGGCCTCGATCACTTCAGGGCCTACGTCTGGTCCTCGGTCGTGGCCTATAACCTCGTCCTCTTCACTCGCCTCAAAGCGACCTGACGCCGACCCGGCATCGCGGTGGCCTTGCGCCGGCCATTCCCGGCCCTCGTGGCGTGCGCCGGATCGTGCCGATGACACCATTTTCTCGGCAATCAGCGGTCTTGACCCTGAGCATGCCCCTCAAAAGCATCCAGTCCGACACAAGTCTTTGTAACTGCTGCAAAATGCGCACGTTTATGGATGGAAACTAGACTAAGACTAGGAGGATCTTTCAATTGCGCCAAGTGTGTCCGGCGACAATCACCTATCGCCTCGCGCCACCTCTGCAAGTGCGGCGACGCAAGAGACCCCGGACTGCTCCTATTCGCCAATGGTCGGAAACGGTGTGATCGACCAATGGATCAAGTCGACGGCGCGTCGAAGTATCGTCTCGGTCTGAGCGAGGGTGGGTGAAACAGCGATGACATACCCGATAGCGTCTCGGAAATCGCCTTTCCTGACGATCGGCGTCTTGGGTTCAACATACAATTTGACCTCAGCGACACCTGGCACGGCAGCCGCCAGACCGTCACCATCGATCCAATCGAGAGTGCCGTCGCAATCAGCAACCAGGATCCGCGCGGCCGCGATGTGCGAATGCCTTTTGCATAAATTCCATTCACCGCCGATGACAAGTTTGATGTGCTCCGTGATGAGATCGACGCCGCAGGCCGCTTGAACCAGCTGAGGGCTGGTCCCACCCGCCAAACGCGGATTGACTTCAATGACGACTGGACCACGTCTCGTCCATCGGAGATCAATGTTCGTTGGCCCCCAGCCAAGGCCGAGAGCTCGCAAACAGCTCAGCGAAACATCCGTGATACGCCTATGCTCATCATCGGTCAGCACGGCCGGATAGGTGTACTCAAGACTGACGAAATGCGGCGGGCTGCCGAAGTCAACGGCGGCAATTCCAAAGGCCTCGTTTCCCATTATCTCAGCGCTGTAATGGGAGCCTTGTGCGAATTCTTCGACCAATATCCTCGGTGAAGACCGCCATACTTGCTTCTCGCCCAACAGATAGGACGTATGTTCAGCTAACTCGTCGGCGTTGTGGCACAGTCGGACACCGCTGCTGCCAGAGCCTACGGCTGGCTTAACAATAACCGGCAGACCGATCTCCGCGGCAGAGCTTTTCACGTCGGTCGCATTCGCCGCCAAGCGATAAGCAGGTATTGGGACGCCGGCCTCCGCGAGAATCTGACGTTGCGTGAATTTGTCGTGGCAACGTTCAATCGATGCGGGGTTCGGTCCCGGTAGATCAAAATGCCGGCAGAGCTTGCCGACTGTCGTCGGGACCGACTCGTCGAGGCCTGAAAAGCCAGTAATGCCAGCGATGTCATATGTCTCACGCAGTCGACAACATTCGCGGATCAACGCGTCGAGATTGGTTGTATCGACACGGATTGCCTCAATGCCTTCCGCCGCAAGATAGTCATACTGAGTTGGATCCGCCGACAGGGTAACTGGACAGAGACCAAGGCGTTCGGCCGCGTTCACATATAGAAAACCAATACTCCTATGGCCTTCAACCAGGATAAGCGCTCTTCTTGCCACTGACGTTGACCCTCCGTTGTGTGGGCGGTCTGAGCGTGAACAGGCATCAGCTTTTAATCCGTGCCTGACCTCAGACTTTGCGGTGAAGGTATCACTGTCAGCGGCCCGCAAACGTAAAGTTCCTGCAAATTTAGTTGAAGGATAGGTGCTGTCACATGGGCGTTGTCACGGTGTTTGAAATGTGGCTGCGTGAGGCCGACAGATCGTGGTCGAGTAGCTCAGCCATTCGGCTTTCGCCCCCATACCGGGGGCTGCGGGCACTTGCGGTGCTGTGAAGCAACGTGCTGCGGTAGCTCCGCACGCCACGTTCTGTGGGAACCGGGGGCGGCGACCGCCTCCGGTGACCCGGTCGAAAGCCGAATGGCTGAGCTAGTTGTGGAGCCTCAACAGGTTGTTCTCGGTTAGAGAGCGAGGCGACTGATAGGTGTTTTGGACTTTAGGCTCCCGTGGGGACGGTGCCAATTGTAGCGATGCAGCCAGACCGGCAACTCTGCGGCGCGGTGATCTGAAGTCGGATAGGCAATGGCATAGGCCCATTCGCGCAGTGCTGTCTGGATGAAGCGCTCGGCCTTGCCGTAGGTCTTGGGCGTATAGGGCCTTGTCCTGACGTGCTTGAGGCCGAGACCGCGGCAGGCCTTGGCGAAGGCCTTCGATCTGTAGCAGGAGCCGTAGCACCTACGGAATGAAGGAGCGACGGCGACCGAGAGAGCGGTGCGCGCAGCTTTTCGCTGCAGGCGCGCACCACTGTCGAGGCGGCCATGGCCAGTCAAAGTTTCTCTAGAATGTGAATGTTCACAACCCATTCCGGAGAGACCGACCATGACCACTTCAGATTCTACACCCGCCGCCGCGGTGCTGGTAGCGATCGACATTGCCAAGGTGCGCAATGAAGTTCTGATCGAAGCACCAGGCCACAAGCGCCGGCGTCGCCTTTTGGTCCTCAACACCCGTGCTGAGCACGACCATCTGATCGAAGTGCTGCAGGCGTACGGCCGCCCTGTGGTCTGCGCCTTTGAGGCGACCGGGAACTATCACCGGCCGATAGCATGGCGCCTGGCTGAAGCGAGTTTTGAGGTGCGGCTGGTGTCGTCGCTAGCGCTGGCCCGAACACGAGAAGCGTTGCACAACAGCTGGGACAAGAACGATCCAAAGGATGCACAGGTGATGCTGCACATGCTCAGGATCCAGGCAACACAAGTCTACCATGATCCACTGCGCGCCGGCATCAACGACGTGCAGGAGCTGTCGAAGACCCATGAAGCGATCGCCAGGGCCAAGACCGAGATCCAGCACCGTATCCTGACGCACTACCTGCCGCTGTATTTTCCCGAGATCGATCGCTTCCGGGGGAACAGCCGCAGCGACTGGTTCTTCGCCTTCCTCCATGCCTTTCCGACCCCAGCAAGCATCACGGCGCTGACGAAGGAGGAGTTTGTGACAGCAGCGTGGGATGTCGTCGGTCGCAAGGTCAGCAAGACACAGATTCTAATGGATATTTACGAGACGGCGCGCTCATCGATCGGACTGCCGCTGCCGCTCGATGCCCCTGCCATTCGCATGTTCCGGATGGTCATTGACGAGGCACGCGGCCTGATCCGGCAACGCAATGAGATCGAAGCGCAGGCCGATGAGCTGTTGCGGCACAGCCAGGATTATCAGCTCCTACGCCAGATCCCCGGCATCGGGCCGATCAATGCGCTGACGATCATTGCCGAAGCCGGCGATCTTCGCCGTTTCGGTCATCATCGCCAGTTTCTAAAGTTCTGCGGGCTGAACCTCTCGACACAGCAGTCAGGCCAATATCGGGGCCAGACCCGCCTTTCCAAATTCGGCAATGCTCGGCTGCGCCGCACCCTGTGGATCGCCGGACAAGTCGCCATCCGCCAGCGGGAGAATGGCTTCCGTCATAAGTTCGAACGCTACATTGCTAGGGGTCGCGACAATCCCGATCTACGCCGCAAGGCGGCTATTACCGCCAAGATGGCGCGCGTCGTGCACGCTGTTGTCAAAGGTGGTTCCGACTACCGGCCCTTCGTTGAAGGGCGGGTGCCAGGTGGAAGAACCTCTGTCAGCTAGGGCCGTGAGGGCATCGCTTCGATGACCCTGTAGATAATGTTCGGGTCTTCCGCCTGGATCAGAAGCTCGTGTTGAGGACGGTGAGGGCCGCCTCCGTGCGTACCGTTTGTTTGCTATGGACGAGACCTTTTCCCTTGCCGGTGGAAGCCGCCTGTTTCGACGACTTGACCAACGTCACGCAGCGAGAGCATGCTGACGGATAGAGAGACCTTGACTGCAGACTCCATTTCGTTCCGCGCTTAGGACGTTGTCGCTCATGACGCGGGCTATCGTGACGCCGAGGCTGGCGTAGTAGGCCACCGCCGCCTTGAGGAAGGCGATGGCGCTCTCCTGTTTCTCATCTGGCAGGATCTGCGAGAAGGCGATGCGGGAGGCGTCGTCGATGCAGACATGGACGAACTCCCAACTGCTGCCGCGCGAGCTGGCATTGCCGGTACGTTTGCCGGTAATGCGATGACCGATGCGCTCAAAACGGCCGAGCTTCTTGATGTCAATGTGGATCATCTCGCCGGGATGCTCGCGCTCGTAGCGCCGGACCGGCTCGGCCGGTTCGATATCCCGCAACCGCGACAGTCCGGCACGCTTGAGTACCCGACTGACGGTAGCGGGCGAGACGCCGACCTCATGGGCGATGTGCTTGCCGGTCCAACGTTGCCGCCGCAGCGCCATGATGCGCTCGGCGATCAACGCAGCGGTGGCCTGCGGCGTATGGGCGGGCCGCGAGGAACGGTCGACCGTGCCGGCCCGCCCTTCGGCCTTATAGCGCTCGACCCAGCGCGCCACGATCTTGAGCGACACGCCAAAGAGGCGCGCCGCATGGGCTTTGGAAAAAGCGCCCTCTATCACCGACAGCGCCATCTCCTCTCGACGCAGCGGCGTGAGACGGGCATTCTTGTGGATGTTCATTCGGACCCTCCGGTGAGTGCTGAAGCCTGGTAACTCCAGTCTCCCCGGTCCGGTCCGAATGGACAACCTCCCGAAAGCTCACAGCTAGTCGACCACGACCGCCGTGAATGCACGGCCTGCCTGAAAAGCGCGTGTCGGCTTCACGCGGCCACATTTCAAACAACGTGACAACGCCCTCAAGAGCCTCGCGCCTGGCTACGAACCTCATGGTTGATGGCGCCTCCGGGTCATGAGAAACGCGCAGCTCAAAGAATCCAAGCAACCCTGGGCAAAACACGCATTCGGGCGAAAAGAAACGATTGCCTCTCCGTGACGATTGCGATAATGGCACCCTTTGAATGGGGTAGCGTTTCATTGAGTGTCCGATCTTGCAACGAGCGTTTCAGATCGCTCATGCTACATCGTTGTTTCGTATCTAGGGTGTAAGGTGTGTTAGATGATCTTGACCGGCGGATACTCGGCGCCCTTCAAAAGAACAACAGGCTGTCGTTCTCTGACCTTGCGGACCTCGTGGGTTCGTCTGCTGCCTCATGTATGCGCCGTGTCAATAAGTTACGCGCCGACGGGGTTATCACCGCTGATATCTCCCTAGTCGACCCTAAGGCGCTCGGTAAGTCGCTGACTGTGGTCGTCACAGTGGAGCTCGATCGCGAGCGTTTAGACCTCGTCGACGACTTCAAGCGGGCGATGAGGGCGGCAAAAGAAGTCACTCAATGCTATATGGTCACAGGCGATGCCGACTTTGTTCTTATTGTAGCAGTGGAAGACGTCGAGGCCTTTGACGTTTTTGTAAAGACCAAACTCTACACAAATCCTAATGTCCGCAAGTTCAAGAGCATGATTGCGCTGGACCGCGTGAAGTTTGAGCCCCGGGTGCTAGTGTAGCCTTCTTAAGGCCTGAACGTTTCCGCCACTCCTGCCCTGATTTTGAAGCGTGCGTTGCGGCTGAAGGGCTAGTTTGAT
Organism: Mesorhizobium loti; assembly: GCF_013170705.1. Lineage (NCBI taxonomy): Bacteria > Pseudomonadati > Pseudomonadota > Alphaproteobacteria > Hyphomicrobiales > Phyllobacteriaceae > Mesorhizobium > Mesorhizobium loti. The sequence continues at coordinate 6,568,093 of NZ_CP033334.1, forward strand.
CGCAATCGGCGCACCGAAGTCTGGGATTTATTGGATCGCCGGGTGACCGGCGGCCGCCCATAAAAGGGTAGCGGTAATCGATCGCGCTGATGACATTTGGCACGCACGGCGTGCTGGCGGTCCGAGGTGCGCCAACATTTGAACTGCTGAGATGTGGAGCCGCTGGGCGGTTTCGCGGCGGCAAATCGTGACCGGGTGTACGGAGCGCCTGGATTGCAAGATTTGGAGGACTCAGGAATGACACTTGCTGCAGCCGAACCTGCAACGGCTCTCCCGACCATAGAGCAACGGCACCGGGATCAACGACAGTATCCTCATGGCGTAGCCTTCATGGACGGTCAGTACCTGCCGATGTCCGAAGCCAAAGTGTCCGTCCTGGACTGGGGATTTCTGCATTCCGATGCCACCTACGATACCGTTCATGTATGGGACGGAAGGTTCTTCAGGCTGGAGCTGCACCTGGACCGGTTCTTCCGCGGGATGGAAAAGCTCCGCATGAATGTTCCCTACAACCGCAGTGAGATCGAGAAAATCCTTTCTACCTGCGTGGCGCTATCCGGGCACAAGTCGGCGTATGTGGAAATGGTCTGCACGCGAGGCGGGTCGCCCACCTTTAGCCGTGACCCGCGCCAGTCGGAGAACAGGTTCATCGCATTCGCGGTGCCTTTCGGGTCAGTCGCCAACAAGGAGCAGCTTGAGCGCGGCCTGCATGTCGCCATCAGCAACATCGTTCGGATCCCGCCCAAGTCGATCGATCCGACCATCAAGAACTATCACTGGCTCGATCTGGTGAAGGGACTGTTCGATGCGTACGACTACGGTGCCGAAACTGCATTGATCGTCGACATCAACGACAACATTGCCGAAGGGCCTGGCTTCAACGTTTTCACCGTGAAGGACGGCCGCTTGAAGACACCGGCTTATGGCGTCCTTGCCGGCATTACCCGCCAGACCGTATTTGATCTATGCGGCGAATTGAGCATCTCTGTTAGCGTCGGCGACATTGATCGCAACGAGCTGAAGGGCTCCGATGAGGTTTTCATCACGTCTACTGCGGGCGGGATTATGCCGGTGTCCAAGATTGACGAGACCGTTGTTGGCGACGGCAAGGTTGGCGCTCTAACACACCAGCTGACAGACCTGTATTGGGAGAAGCATGCCGATCCGGCATGGTCGACCCCGATAAATTACAGATAGTACCGCGATATATTCTCGAGCGCTCCTCCCCAGCGCCGGGGAGTCTGTGCTGCCGTGAGTCTGCCGATGACCGACGCTTTTATTTCTCATCTCTCGAACGAACTCGCCGGCCTGAAGTCGGCCGGCCTCTACAAATCCGAGCGGGTGATCTCGTCGACCCAGTCCGCCGAGATCGAGGTCGGCGGGCAGAAGGTGCTTAATTTCTGCGCCAACAACTATCTCGGCCTCGCCGACAGCGCCGACCTGCGCGCGGCGGCCAGCCAGGCGCTCGACCGCTATGGCTACGGCATGGCCTCGGTGCGCTTCATCTGCGGCACCCAGGAGGAGCACAAGCAGCTCGAGGCGACGATCTCGTCCTTCCTCGGCCTGGAGGACACCATCCTCTACGGCTCCTGCTTCGACGCCAATGGCGGCCTGTTCGAAACGCTGCTGGGCGAGGACGATGCGATCATTTCCGACGCGCTGAACCACGCTTCGATCATCGATGGCGTGCGGCTGTCGAAGGCCAAGCGCTTCCGCTACGCCAACAACGACATGGCCGAACTGGAGGCGCGATTGAAGGAAGCGAAGGATTGCCGCTTCCGGCTGATCGCCACCGACGGCGTGTTTTCCATGGACGGCATGGTTCCCAGTGGTGCCGAAGGGCCATGCGCGCATTCGCACGCAGATGTCAGCGGCGTATTCCACTGCGGACATTGACCGTGCGGTTGAGGCGTTTGCGGAGGTAGCAAGGGAGCTTTCGATCATATGACGCGTAAAGGACATACTGGTCCCTAACTACGCCAAAACTTAGCCGGATTGATGCGCGGCGCTGAACGTTTGGCGGCCTGAGGCGGTGATCTGGTCGCCGTTTCTGTTCTTTTTCACAAGTTGGTTGGGCGCCGGCAGTGATCATCCGTCGTGATGGAAGGCGGGGGTTGCGGGTTGCGGTCGGCGGGTTCGTTTCGGGGCGGGTGCGCCCCGTCGGTGCTGTCACATTGATTGAGCGGTAAGGTAGCAGCGGGGACTGTCAGGAATTCCGTGTGCGGGTGGGCGGTTGAACATTATGCCGCCATGGCTTTGATGAAGCGCTCGCCGAAGATGACGGCAAACTGGGCCTTGGCCATGGTCACTCACGTGGCGGCATTTTCCACTCTTTTTCGGACCGGTTCAAGATCAGATAGAGCAGCTTGGTGGCCGCGTCATCGCTGGGGAAGTGGCCCCTGGCCCTGACAGCCCGCCTGAGCTTCGAGTTCAGCGCCTCGATTGCGTTTGTGGTGTAGACGATCCGGCGGACTTCGTCAGGGAACGCAAAGAATGGGATGACCTCGCCCCAGGCCCGCCGCCAGCTCTGGCCGATGGCGGGATAGCGCTGGCCCCAGGGGCCGGCCTCGAACGCCGTCAGCGCCCTTTCGGCAACATCGGCATTGACGGCGCGGTAGATGTCCTTGAGCGCTGTCGCCAGCCCTTTGCGGTCTTTCCAGGAGACGAAGTCCATGGAGTTGCGCAGCAGGTGGACGATGCAGGTCTGAACGATCGCCTCCGGGAACACGGCGGTGATCGCGTCGGGGAAGCCTTTCAGGCCATCGACGACGGCCAGCAGGATATCATCGACACCGCGGTTCTTGAGCTCGTTCATCACCCGCAGCCAGAACTTGGCGCCTTCATTCTGCTCGAGCCACAGGCCGAGCACCTCCTTGGCGCCATCGGCGCGGACGCCCAGTGCGATATGAATGGCCTTGTTGCGGACCATCCCTTCATCGCGGATCTTGACCCGGATCGCGTCGAAGAAAATGAGCGGATAAACCGGATCGAGCGGGCGCTGCTGCCAAGTGGCGACTTCATCGAGCACGGCGTCCGTCACCGTTGAGATCAGATCCGGCGACACGTCGACGCCATACAGATCATGCAGGTGTCCGGTGATCTCCCGGGTGCTCATGCCGCGCGCATACATTGACACGATCTTTTCGTCGAAGCCGGGGAAGCGACGCTGATACTTGGCGATCAGCTGCGGATCGAAACTGGCCTGGCGATCACGCGGTATGTCGATCTCCAGCTTGCCGGTCTCCGTCGTCACGGTCTTGCGGCCGTAGCCGTTACGCGTATTGCCTACGTCTTCGCCGCTCGCCAGATGATGGTCCATCTCCGCGTTCAGCGCGCGCTCGGTCAGAGCCTTCTTGAGCGAATCCAGCAGGCCGCCCTGTTCGAAGGCAGCACTGGCTGCGCCTCCCGCCAGAAGCTGGTCGAGAAGATCATTTGGTATCGCAGGGTCTTTGCGTCGGGTCATAGAGGGAATCCTTTTTACCCATTATGCCCGCCCGCACACGGAATTCCTGAGAGTCCAGTAGCAGCGCGCCTATCATGGTGGGTGCACCGACCTACAAGAACCACCGCTATCCGCTCGAAATCGTAGCCCGAGCGGTCTGGCTCTACTTCCGCTTTAATCGTACGCCTCCGAGGAGGGCCGCCTTGCGGGCGAAGGGAGGATGTAGCTGACTGTCGGTATGGATATCGCTACTGACTGTCGCCAAGTCACTCGTCTCGAGATTGTTGACACTGGCCGCCGGCGCCGCTGGTCGGAAGAGGCGAAGCTGCGGATTGTCGAGGAGAGCTATTCGGCTCCGCGGCAAGCATCCGCGACAGCGCGGCGTCACGGGATTTCCAACCCACTGCTGTTTGCTTGGCGCAAGGCGCATCGCGAGGGTCGGCTCGGCGAAAGTGGCGTCTGCGATTTCGTGCCGGCGGTGATCGTAGCGGAGCAGCCAAAGAAGGGTCCAGAACCGGCTGGCGGGCGCTGGGCCGACTTCACCCGCTTCAGCGACGACGGCAGAATCTGCCTCAGCAACAACGCGGCCGAAAGAGCGCTGCGCGGCATTGCTCTGGGAAAGCGCAACTGGATCTTTGCCGGCTCCCAGCGCGGCGCCGAACGCGCCGCCGTCATGCTTACCCTCATCACCACAGCACGCCTCAACGACGTCGACCCGAAAGCCTGGCTCGCCGACGTCCTGGGCCGCATTGCCGATCTTCCCACCTCGCGCCTGCACGAACTACTGCCCTGGCAATGGAAGCGCCTGCGCGAAGTCGAGCCCGAAGATCAGCAGGCCGCCTGACCTTCACGCATCGCCATCATAGAGCCCGCCGCGCGCACGCGCCTATGCCAATCATGCGGCCTTCGTCGTATGCGTACCTTTAATCTGAGCCTGCGCGATGTCGAGGAAATGCTGCACGATCGCGGGATCGTCGTTTCCTGCGAGACCATCCGCCGATGGTGCCGAAAGCACGGCCCTGGTTATGTGCGCCGCATACACCGCAAGACGCCGACGTAAGGCGATGTCTGGCACCTCGATGAAGTCTTGGTGCGCATCAACGGTCAGAAATGCTGGTTGTGGAGAGCGGTTGATCAGGACGGATATGTGCTCGATGAGATCGTCCAGACGCGCCGCAACCCCAAGGCCGCCAAGCGCCTGCTGACGCGACTTCTGAAGAGCAGGGCATGTCGCCAAAGCGTATGGTCCCCGACAAATTGCGCTCCTACGGGGCGGCCAAACGCCAGGTCACGCCGAAGGTGGAACACCGCTCGCATAAAGGCTTGAACAACCGGGCGGAGAATTCTCACCTGCCGTTCCGAAAACGGGAGCGAACGCGACAGGGTTTCCGGTCGGTCGGCTCATTTCGTGTCGATCTTCTCCGTAGTCCGAAACCTCTTTGTCCCATCCCAGACAACCGCTCGGCAGCACAAATTCGAACCCGTCGACGCCAAGCCATGGCCACGTGGGAAGCCGTGAGTGCACGGCCTGCCCGAAAAGCGCGGTGTCGGCCTCACGCGGCCACATTTCATACAACATGACAACGCCACGACGTCAGCCCCGTCGCCCACCTTGCCGAAACCCTCGACGCCACATCATCAACGGCTATCCGCAGAGCCAGATCGAGGAACTCATGCCTTGGCGATTCCGAAAAGCGTCAAGCCCAGATCCGTAGGGGATCAGCGACGCGCTTACGCTTCAGCGTATGCATACGTCATCAACGAATTCTTTCACTCGTCGTTTGCGGTGCACCTCGGCGCCAGCCCACCGCTCCCGTATCTCCTCACATTTCAGCTGCATTTCCCGGAACAGTGTTTTTGCTAAAGAAATCTGGTCGTCGGTTGATCGTTTTGCGGGTCCTCCTCCGAACTGCAAAGCGTCCCTGCCCTCTTCAGGACTCGCCGGCAACACATCAGCGAGGTGACTGGCCAGTTCGCTTCGGCGCTCCGCGACGCCGGCATCCTGAGACAGGCGTTCGGCGATCTCGCCAACTAGTGTGTGGGCCTGCCTGAAAGGAACGCCTCGCGACGCCATCCGTTCGGCGGCGACGGCCGTCATCGGTGAGCCGTCTTCGAGATTCTCACGCATCGACCTCACGTTGAAAGACATGAACTTCACGATGAGCGATGTGAGGGTTATTGCCCGCTTCAGGGCATCTTCTGCAACGCCCAGCGGAGAGCAGCCGTAGTTGCTTGCTTCGATAGAGTTGCTGAAAGGCGCTTTGCAGGTTGCCGTTGCCGCAGAAACGTAGGCCCCAACCACTGTGCTTGCCGACCCCTTGATGTGTTCAAGCAAAAACGGGTTCTTCTTTTGGGGGAGCATGGAAGAGCCCCCAGCAAGATTTTTTGGAACATCGATCAGCGCGAACTCCCGCGTCGTCCAAACCTGCAGATCCTGCGCCACACGGCTGAGCAAAATTGAAACGCCAGCGAAGATCGACAGCGCTTGCAGGTGATGATCGCGGCTTGCGACCGCATCGAGTGAGTTGAATGACGGCAGTTCAAATCCCAGAAGATTTGCGGTCTTCAACGGATCTATACGCATACTGGTACCTCCACCCGCACCCGCCCCCATAGGGCAGTTCCTGATGTCTTCCAGCAGGCAATGGAGGCGCTGGCGCTCGCGCCCCAGAGCGAAGAAGACGCCAAGCAGGTAGTGCCCTGGCGACCCAGGGAGTGCGATCTGGTACTGACTGTACAGCGGAGCCACAAGTTTCGATGCCTCTTCCGTTCGCTGAAGCAGTGCATCCTGTAGAATTCCTATTTCCTGCGAGGTGGAACACGCGGCCTCCCGAAGGGCCAGCAGAGAAATAGTCGCGTTCAAGTCGTTGCGGGATCTCGCAAGATGCAGCCAGCCGGCCTTTTCCGGTCCTGCTCTGGCGGCAAGTTCCGCCTCATAGGCCAGATAGAGGCCACGCGGAGCATCGCGGCCCTCCAATGACTGAAAGCCCTCGTCCTGGAGGTCCAAGATGTGCTTGAGGAGATCAGCAGCGGCTGCCGGGCTGACTAAGACCTGGTCCGCGAGCATCACCAGATGTGCTTCGTCTATGGCCGCTTGGTATTGCAGAAGGCGACCATCACGCGTGATTTGGATAGGGGGAGCGAGCAACTTCATTGCTTCGGGATGCAGGGTCCACCTAGCATCGCTTGACCCAGCCTGCTGCTTGTTGTCCGATTCACCACCACCCGTCTCGATGTCGATCTCAAGCGAGTCGATCATCCCTTCAGCTGCCGCGGCAGCTGCATTGAGTTCATCAGCGACGCCAATTGCGTAGGCTACTCGGTCTCTAAAGTCGCCATTTATTTGAACTTCCTCCCCCTCAGATTTGAGAACACTGGCATCAGGCACTGTCGGCTCTCTATCTCGAGAGAAACCCAGGCGTTTGAGCTTGCCGGATTTGTGAGCAAGTTGGAAACGGATGGCTCCTGCTCTTGCTCTTGCGCCAGCGCGCGGAGGTGTGAACCCTTCTCCCGCGTAAAGTTTGATAACCATGTCCAGGATTGACGTGCCCAAAGCGTGCGACAGCATGACTGGGATCATTCCTCCAGCCAGTCTGGGATTGACCTCAATGATGACCGGGCCCGACTCCGCTATCATGAACTCTACATGAGCCGGTCCGAACTCCAGGCCGAGCGCCGATACCGCGCTCACGGCAAAAGCTGCCAATTCCTGGAGTGAGCGCTCCGGGAGCGGGGCCGGGAAGTCATGTCCCACCTCAACGAAGCAGGGAGGCGGGCCTTTGTGCTTGGCAAGAATTCCAAGGCAATGCAGCGTCCCATCGTACGCAATTATCTCTGCTGAGTATTCCTTACCCTCCACATATTGCTGAATGAGGACGTCGGGGTTGCACAGACCTACTTGATCGAGCAGTGCGCCCCTTGCACTCTCAAACGCCTTGATGGCGGCTCCGGCACTATCGCACAATCTCACGCCGCTACTACCGCTTCCGGAGACCGGCTTCACGACCACCGGGAGAGTAGCTTGGGCAAGAATATTCTCGACGTCTCTGACGGAAGCGGCCAGCCGAGTTTCGGGGATCGTGATTGATTGTCGCTGCAACTCGGCCGCTTGCTTCCATTTGTTGCGGCATGTGGCTATGGCCTCGGGATTCGCCGCTGGTAATCCCATCGCCGTCGCGGCACTTGCCGCTGCTTCCACAAAATAATCCGACGACGAGTATATTCCTGCCAGGCTTTTTACTTTAACGGCGACGCCGGTGAGTTCGCCCGGGCTGCGCGTTTCAGCTTCGATCACCTGGGCGACGGAGTCCTTAAGAAACGGATAGCGCGTCGGATTGCGGGTAACGAGGTAAGGTTCAAAGCCCAGGACTCGGGCCCGCTTCATTAATAGTTCGCCCGTGCCGGTCGTGTTGCTTTCCACGAAAAGGAAGCTGCCTCGATTCCTCACGACTTGCCCTCCAGCGCGTTCAGAACAGCTTCTCGGCTTTTCCGATTCCAACGACATCGGTTCCAGGGCGGGAGAGCGGTCGAGGGATGCGCTTCGCCCGACGGAGCTTCCAGAAGAACACCTTCATGTAGACACCCGTTCTGCTTGAGCCACTCGTGATCGTAAACAGATTCGACGTAGCGGTGGCCTTCATCGGGACATATGACGACTACGGTTTCTTCTGGATACTGCTGAGCACGCCAACGCCCCACAATATAACTCGCTCCAGAGGTCGGACCGGCGAAAACGGCGTGCCGCTCGTGGAGGGTTCGCGTTGCAGCGAATGCGAGCTGAGCCGAGATGAGATGCACCTCGTCATACAGTTCATGCTTCACGTTCTTGGGGACAAGACTATTCCCCAGGCCCCGCAGTTTCCGTTCGCCATCCTGTTGCCCAAAAATGACACTGTTGAAGGTATCCACTCCAATCAGGCGCGCCCCAGAGGCTTTTTGGCGGAGGCGCTCTATCGTTCCGCAGGTAGAGCCGCCTGACCCCACAGAACCTACCAGAGTTACGTCGGCGTCCAACATCTCCGATATTTGGTCGGCGAAGACCCTATAGGCTGCGGGGTTGTCGGGGGTTTCGTATTGCCGGGGCCAGAAACAGGAGTGGCCAAGCTGTCTCATCCTGGCGTGTAATGCGTCGAGGCGGCTTCTTTGATAGCCACCGTGCCTCGCCTTCTCGGTTATTATGAAGACCTCGGCCCCCAAGGATTTCAGCCTCTTTTCCAGACCCTCGTCCATTACTGGGTCCGTGAAGATTTCGAGCTGGAATCCACGTTCTCGGCAAATTACGGCCAAACCCAGCGCGAAGGTTCCGCTCGAAGTCTCGAGAACTCTCATGCCGTGCGTCAAAGTCCCTCGAGCCAGCGCTTGCTCAATAATGTACTTCGCAGGGAGAAGCTTCATGAATGCGAACTGCGCAAGATAAAGGTTCGTCTCACACCTAATAATGCTGGGGAGAGCATAGGCATCAGAATAGCCCGAGAATGGCAGGTGTTTGCGAACAGCGTCCATATTGCTTCCCTCACCGGCGGCCAGTCATGGTCAGATATATTTTTGGCGAGTTGTCGAAAGGCGATACATGGGCGAGCACGGACCGAAGTTTCCGTGGAAAGTCAGCCGCCATTCGATCAAGCAGAATTCCAATCATTGTGCCGCTGTGCGCGACTATGACCCCGAGAGCGTCACTCGCCTCGGATGCTTTCAGCATCGTGTTCAGATGCTCCTTTGGAGCCCGCTCCTGATGCAGAAGCGCGCTGGCCGTAGCTATTCTGCCTATCGTGGCCGTGTCACCCCGCGGAATTGCTATCCGTGCGTTGTCGAGTAATTGACGATATTCTGCTCTGTGACTGGCGGAGATTTCACCTCGCCGTTGATCATAGTCGACAGTTTCGACCGTTCCTCCTTCGTCAATACCAACGATTGCAAGCGGCGGCATTTGCCCGAGGAAGGAGATGAGGCTACATGCTCGCTGCTGATATGCGACCACTCCCGGGTACATTACCCCGTCGGACGGCTCGATCTCCGCCATTAGCTTTTCGATCAATGATGTCCGGACTTTATGCTTGAACGAGCAGGCGATTGACCGTGCCGCCGCAACAAGATCCGCAGACGAACTTGCCAGCCCTTTGCCTTCGGGGAGCTCAGATTGCAAAAGCAGGATCCCCCCTGAGGAGCCGAGCGCAATCACGAGATTCTCAGCCAGTCGTTTCGCTTTGACTTTATGTGGCGGATAAACGGTTACGGATCGCGTGCCTGCAATCGGCATGAAGTGAGCTCGCGCAAAGAGCGCGATGGGCATCGTTACTAAGAAGTGAGGGTCCCGAACGGAGCCGACCGGTAACTGACCTTGCAGCAACTCGCCGAATGTACCGCAACAAAGGGCGTCGCTAGAATGAACACTTGGCTGCTGCCCGTCCTCGGCGACAATCTGGGCCGCATCTGCGCCGTCGAACGTCTGGTGATACATGTATGGCCTCCAAACTTCATCGGCGGCCGCTTCGAGAAGCTCCCTTGTCGACATGCTCGCCCCGTTGGGGCCGATGGGATGGATAGAGTTTTGCATCGCCATATCACTTCCCCGTCAGATACATTGACGTGCGATTTGCTGCTACGAAGGCGAGACCCGGATCATCTGAAGATGGGCTCGCGTTTCAGTTGGGATACTTTCAAGTAGCTAGGGCGCCATGACCTCATATTTTGGGGTGAACGTAGCATTATCAGCAATTTTAGGTCGTAAAGATTCTGTGAAATTACTTGTAATATCTGTTGCGCTGTTGGTGACCGGCAGCGTCGCGTGGAGCGTCTCAGCGAATTTCGGTGGGTTCGATATTCGAGGGGTGTCAGTCTAACCAGTCACTGATGGTTTGCGGTAAGCGCTAATCAGACCCAATATTGGGCGGGACACTTCGCGATGATTCTCCCGGGAGATGGGCTTGCAGTCTCCGCCCCAGTCCAGACTTGACAGCTTTGCGGTCAGCCGAAGGTGTGGCCGATCGGCTGAACGCCCTAGCTGAGCTGGCATTGGTCGGTGAATCGAAATGCGCGGACTATGGGGGAGGCGATGGCGCCTAGCGCGAATGTCTCGTCGGTAGCGCGAGCGCATGGATTGAGCCCGCAGCAGGCGCAGGCGAAAACGTTGCACAAGCGGGCACCACGCGTTTTCCGGAGACCCCTCGCGGTCGCGTGGTGTTGGTGTCATTTGCTGCAATCCTCCTGCCTATGGCTCGTGCGTGCGATCCCGCGGGCGAGGCGCCCAGCAGGCCAGGGCTCAACGCAAGGCTGCGAATCCAGGTTAACGATGAAGCTCGTCGAGGATTGAGGCGAGGTAGTCGATGCTCCAACCGGCCTTTTGGCGTCTGAGCGAAGGAATGCTTGTGGCCGATAGCTCTAACGAGGTTGAGAGCGAAGTGGCGGTCAATAGCATGTTGAGGGCGCCCTGGCCCTTTCTGAGCCGCGACTGATCGTCATTGAAGGCGACGTCGAGTGTCCAGTGCAGGGCATTTTCAATCAGCTAGTGGCCACGCACGGCGTAAGCGGCCGTTCGGCTGTCAGCGCGGCAGAGGCGATAAAGTATCGCGTGTCGAAGCGGCTTCTATTTTTTAGTCCGGTGCGTGAATTGACGTGCACGATGGTTGCGGCGTCTGGCAGGCGCAGTTCGCCGGGGAAGCAGCGCTGGCCTTCGAGCCAGCTGGCCTCGCGGCTGACGGTGACGGTGCGCTCCTCGATGCGGCCATGGGCCTTGTCGAGATCGACGAAGCTGTCGAGGCAATCGGCGGGAGCGGCGTCGAAATAGCTCTCGATCTCGGCTCTGAGTCTCGGTTGGTTGGCCTTGACCGCGAGCAGGAAGTCGGCGCCGGCACCCCTGATGGTGGCAGCAATGGCAGCATTGGTGGCGATGGCTAGATCGCAACGAGCGCGCCTTGCGGCCGTCATGGGCCGCCAGGCGCAGCACAAGCACCGGGATCGCGGTCGTCTCGCTGCTCTTGTCAATGACGGCCTCCTGCAGAGAACGAGGCACGAGGTTGTTCGCCCAAACGACCGAGCGGGCATCGGGCGAATCCGGCCGTACCTGGATGTGTGACAAACATTTTTCGGTCGAGGCGACGTAACGCCAGAGTGAGGGTCGACGCAAAGCACTATCTGTCGCGATCCCAGATTTTAACGCGAAGAATTGTGCGACGAAAGAGTTGCCGCCCATTGCGCCCCTCAACATCCCACTTGATCGAAAACGCCAGATGAGGCGACGCACTAGCGATGTGTTCAATGCCGCTTCTGTGCGCAAAGTTTCACTTTGTCTGACATCCGACAATTGTTGGATGTGAGACAGGGCGCCAAATCCGCAAACCCGGTGTTTTAATCGAATTTCTTCTCTGGCACGTTCTGTGCAGCGTGGCTTGCGAACGCATCAGCAAGAAAATAGTCCCATGATCACACTCACTGAAAACGCCGTCGCCGCCGTCAAGGCCGCGCTTTCCCGCGCCGACGAACCGGCGGAAGGCTTTCGCATCATGGTCGAGGCGGGCGGCTGCGCCGGCCTCAAATACCTGATGGGTCTGGAAAGCGTCTCGCGCGAGGGCGATGCCATCATGGAGACGGACGGGTTCAAGGTGTTCGTCGACGCAAAATCCCAGCTCCATCTCGCCGGCATGACCGTTGACTTCGTCACGGACCTGGAGTCCTCGGGCTTTGTCTTCGACAATCCCAATGCGCGGGCCAAATGCGCCTGCGGCAAGTCCTTCGGCTAGCCGCCATCACGACAAGGATCGGCGCCGTGCGGGATAATACCGACAACGTCTACCTCTTCAGCGACAAGCTCTATTTCATCAACCCGAACAATGTCGGCGCTTTGGACACCCCCAATGCGGCTGGCGAGGTCGGTGCCGTCGCCTGCGGCGACGGGCTTAAATTGATGATGGGTTTCGACCCCAAGACCGAGACGATCACCGCCGCAGCGTTCCAGACCTTCGGCCGCGGCTCGGCCATAGCCGCTTCCTCGACATTTACCGAATTCATCGTCGGCAAGACCATCGATGAAGCCCTTCAGATCACCGATCAGGACATAGCGGATTTTCTCGGCGCCCTGCCGCCGCAGACGATATACTCATCGCTCGACCGCCTCATCCTGGAGCGCGGCTTGCGGCTGATGAGCGAGTTCTTCCGTGCTGTGAGGCAGGCTTTCGAGGAGACACCAGCATTCTCCCGCCTGGTCCTCGTCAAGGCATCATCGCCATGAGCGACGTGATCGAGGCGTTTCTCGTGGTGACAGGCGTCGAGGAGCGAGAGGCCCTTCCCCACAGCCTTCCCCCGCTGAAACCCAATTCTGCGTGGAATTCGGGCGATTGGGTTTTTGGCATCGAGCCTCGACAGTGGACCGAGATGCAAAACATGCAGTGGGACATTTCCCACCTTTTGCCGCGTCTCGTAGGCCAGCAGAGGCGCTCCCGTGCTCAGTCGAAGGCCGCGTAAGCAATGTCATATGCGGTCAAGGAAATTTTCTACACCCTTCAAGGTGAAGGACGAAATGCCGGGCGGGCTGCCGTATTTTGTCGTTTCGCCGGCTGTAACCTTTGGTCGGGACGTGAAGGCGACCGGGAAAGAGCATTCTGCGGATTCTGCGACACCGATTTCGTTGGGGTAGATGGCCCCGGTGGCGGACATTTTGACACCGCGCGGGAGCTTGCGTTGGCGATCGAACAAGCCTGGCGCGGGTCGGTGGGGCAACGTCTTGTCGTGCTCACCGGAGGGGAACCCCTCCTCCAGATCGATGAAGAACTCCTGGAAGCGCTGCATTCCTTGGCGTTTGAAATTGCCGTGGAGACCAACGGTACCATCCCCACACCCGCCGGCATCGACTGGCTGTGCGTCAGTCCGAAATGCAATACACGCCTCGTGGTCATGGCAGGGGACGAGCTAAAGCTTGTATATCCTCAGATTGGCGCGGAGCCCGAGCATTTCGAAGTTCTCGCGTTTGAGCACCTTTTGCTTCAGCCGATGGATGGGCCCGAGCGCGAGGCGAATACGGCCGCCGCAGTAGCCTATTGTCTTGCCAACCCACGTTGGCGCTTGAGCCTTCAAACCCACAAACTTCTCGGGATCCCATGAAAATTACGCAAGCTTTCACCTTCGAGGCAGCGCACTGCCTTCCGCGCGTGCCAAAGACCCATCGCTGTCACCGCATACATGGCCACTCATACCGTGTGGAACTGCGTCTGGAAGGGCCCGTCGATCCAGACACGGGCTTTGTCATCGATTTCTTCGATGTCGAGGCTGTGTTCGGACCGCTTCTGCAACGTCTCGACCATCAGTATCTGAATGAGGTTGAGGGTCTCGACAATCCGACAGCGGAAAACATTGCGGTCTGGATCTGGAACCAAACCAAGCCGCTTCTTGGCCAAATGTGCTCGGTAACGGTCTATGAGACGCCGCTGTGCTGGGCTGAATACGAGGGTTGACCCGATGCAACGAGATTCGGGAACCGCACTCGTCCTTTTCTCCGGCGGTCAGGATTCGACAACCTGCCTGGCCTGGGCGCTGGAGAACTTCGAGCGCGTCGAGACAATCGGTTTCGACTATGGGCAGCGGCATCGGATCGAGCTCGATGTGCGGCCCTATCTGCTCGAGCGCATTCGAACAGACTTTCCGACCTGGCGTGGGCGACTAGGCGAGGATCACATGATTGACCTGGCCGTGCTCGGCCAAATCAGTGATACCGCGCTCACGCGCGACGTCGAGGTCGCACTGAACGCGAACGGTCTAACAAATACCTTCGTGCCTGGCCGCAACCTTCTGTTCCTCGGCTTTGCGGCCGCGATAGCTTACCGGATGGGCGCGAAACACCTCGTGATCGGTGTTTCCGAGACGGATCGTTTCAGCTACCCGGATTGTCGGGATGACGCAGTCAAAGCGATGCAACTTGTCCTGAACCTTGGAATGGAGACGCGTTTCATCATTCACACACCCCTCATGCAGCGCGACAAGGCGCAGACCTGGGCGCTGGCGGATTGGCTGGGCGGCGAGGCGCTGGTGAAGCTCATCTGCGAGGGAAGTCACACCTGCTATAGCGGAGACCGCGAACATAGACATAGCTGGGGTTTCGGTTGCGGGACCTGCATCGAGTGTAATCTTCGCGCGGCGGGATGGGAGCAATTCCGATCCTGCAAAGAGACACCCGTTGCCGCCCATGAAATCACGTGAGCGCCAAGATCCAGGCTGACGGTGGCATCTGTTCCATAGATCGTTTCTTTCTCTTTGTGATGTACAGCACGACCAGGGTAGGCGCTTTCGATGCCGTTTCGAAGGGCTGTTCCATACCATCGACCTTGATGATCTTTGCCGTTCCGTGGTGCTGTTTGGTAGGGGAGTTCAGCACCATGGCGAGCAGGCCGCGGTTATTATCCTTAATCCCGGTCGGATTGATCGTGGAGCGTACCGCCAAGAAAAAGGAGAGGTTGTGGTTTCGACGAGAGGCGGTTAATGCCCGAGCCTCCCCTTATCCTGGAGGATCGTCCATGCAGGTCCATAACCAGCATGGCCGCACCATCGGCATCATTGAAGCGACGAATGACGACCTCATCGGCAATCGATGCCGGCGCCTGCGTAAGCCGGCACGGGCGCAGGCGCCTGCGGCGACGCGATGTTGCGGATATCCCTCCCCTGGCCTACCTCGGCCCAATCAAAGGATTCCTGATAAGCGCCTTCGATCTGGCAATGCTCGTGGTGAATGCGCGTGCCGCCTTGATGGCGATCGTCACAGCCTCAGTTTCGATGTTTGACGAAATGGATGTGCTCAACCGCCGGAAGACAATCAAACAGGTAATTCAGCAAAGTCGATCTCATGTGCCGTCGAATTGAAAAGGCGGCTGCCGTCATGAACGAATGCGCGCGACCGCATCAAGCGCCGGGGCAAAGCCATCCCTATGCATCAGGATAGCGAAAGTGTTGTTGAGGTCCCGAAAGCGCTGTCCGTTGAGGTCAGCCAGATTGGCGCCTTCGCGTTGCAGCGCGCCGCGCGGCTTCGGATCGCACAGCCGCTGCGTGCGTGGCTCGAGGAAAACGGGCGGCCGCGGGCGAACAATCTGGCCGATTGGGCGTCAGGCGGCGCGGAGATTTCTTGCAACATGTCGGGCCTCTCCTCGAAGGATCCGAAGAAACGCGTCTTTCGCCGCTGACATGGCCTTTGCACTTGAAAGAAAGTCATTCACGAATTGCATAAGAGAGGCGGCTGATGAACAGACCAACGATCGCCGATCTGGCGAATGCCGCGGGCGTAAGCGTTTCCACGGTCAATAGGCTCTTGCACGGAACTGGCGCACTGCGACCGCAGACGGCCGACCTCATCTTGAGCGCAGCGCAGCAGATCGGGTTCCGCAGTTCGGGGCCGCTGCACGAACGCAGGCGGGACAATCTCCCGCATCGGCACTTGAGCTTTCTCATGCAGCAATCCCACCGGCCGCTCTGCCGGATCTGGGCCGAGGCGCTTCTAGGTGCCTGCGCGCGACGCACAGATGCGGTTATTGAGCCAGACGTGCTGTTCGAGGACGACCCTTCCCCCGAAGCGGTCGCTGCCAATCTGCTCAAGATAGGCGGAAGCGCCGATGCAATCGCGGTGATCTCGGCCGATCACCCGCTCGTCGGCCAGGCGATTGATGAGTTGCGCGTCAAAGGCGTTCCGGTGATCGCCTACGTCACCGACCTGTCCGCCGCCAGACGGGCCGGCTTTGTGGGAACCGACAACTGGAAGGCCGGCCGCACCGCCGCATGGTTTATCAGCCAGACGTCCGGTCGGCCCGGCAAGGTCTTTCCTCTCATCGGCAGCAACCGTTATCAGTTCCAAGACATCTCGGATGCGAGCTTTCGCTCCTACATGCGCGAGCACGCGCCCGAGTTCCATGTCAGCGAAACCCTCCTGACCCATGAGGCGCCGAAGAACGCCTATGCAATCGTTCGCAGGCTGATAGCGGAGGAGCCGGAGCTCCGGGGCATCTTCGTTAATGGCGGCGGCATTTCCGGCGTTCTGCGTGCCATGCGCGAGCTCGCTGTGGAGCATTGCAAAATCCGGATCGTCTGCCGCGACATCGGGCCCGAGACACGCAAGGGATTGAGCGAAGGGTTGATTACTGCTTCCTTGTGCCATCCCGTCGACAGGATGCCTGAAGAACTCATCGACGTGATGCTGCGAATGATCGAACGCACGGACACGCGGCTAATCGAACAGCGGATTGTTCCGTTCGAGATTCTCACGCCAGAGAGTATTTGGACTTAAGAATCGGAAGAGCCATAGTCGTCCGGATAAGGTCATCCGTGCCGCTGCGAAGCGACGACCGCTTCCTGGAGGAAAACTGGGGCGCAAGGGCAGTTCGGCACTCACGATCCTCGTATCCACCGAAATAGGCCAAGAGGACGAGGAGATGGAAATCCCCCAGGAAGACGATCTTGTCGAGAGGTGGACCCCCGCTTCCCGCAATGATTAGGCTACTTGTCCGACCATTCGTGCCGATTTGCGCGGCTTGTGGCGCGCCATAACGTCCACCTTATTGTCGCGTCGATCGAGGCAGCACTGGGCGATCTATAGAGAACTTGTCTGTTCGCCCCGTGACTATGGCAGATATGTCGAGCTGTTTCATGGCAAGCTATTGAGCTGATTTGGCTTGAGTGAGGCGCCGACGGTTAATGACGGCGCGGATCTCACGGGCGAGCTTGGCTTTCCGCAATTCCTCTTCGGAATTGTCAAAGCCCAAATCCGCAAACACGTTGCCGCTGGTCATTTCGCCGGTGATTCCTTCAGTCATGACTTTGTTCCTTTCCGATAGTTTTCGCGATAGTGCGTCTCGGCCGCCTTCAATCGCGCCTTAACGAGATCGATTTCGCACTTGGGCATCTCCCTGCCTTCTTCTGGAAGCAAGGAAAGATCACACCAGCGAAGCGACGGCATGGACGGCGCGATAAGTATCCCTGTCTAAGTCGTCGGCCACCGCAAGAATTCGGCCGCCAAATCCCTTGAGGGCTTTGACCGCCAGATGCTGCTCGCCATTTTGGGCATCGTTGATTGCAAGACCATGACGATGCAGACATCGACCAATCTGACTCCGCTCAGCCACTGAAAGAAAGATTCGGGTCAAACAGCCGTTTCGCCAAGTGATCAAATTTCCTATGAACGCATTTTGGACTGCACGGACCGTTCCAGCTCGGCGCAAAACCCTCCCAGATACTCGTCAATCGCGCTCGGCAAATCCACCCAGTAGAGCACTTTGGCGGTGCTACATCGATAATGAGCCCAGTTTGCTTTTTTGAGGTATCCCTCTTGCTTGGCCGCAGCGAGTATCCCGGTAAAAATTGGCGGCAGCGCATCGCGTTTAGCGCTCGCCGGGCGGAGCTGGTCCGGGTTGCGAAGCCCGGCGAGCGCGGATCGTCTTGGGCGATGTGTTGATCAGGCGCGGTTCTTGGAGCGCCAGGATTCATGTCCGATTTCGATGATCTCGCAATGATGCGTGAGAGGCTCGAGCAGTGCGGTCCGTTGTTCCGTCGAAGTAGCCGCGCCCGCTGTCGCGGATGAGCGCCCGGGCGATGGCAATGGCCAGATGCGACTTCCCGTTCCGGGCCACCAATCAACACGCCATTGGACCAACTGCCATCAAGGCATCTCACCGCCGGGCGGCGGCGAACAAGAAGGAGAGGAAGTGATGGAACGCAGGCTTGATGACGTGATCGCAGCCCTCCCTGAGGAGCGTCGGGAGCGTGTCGATGCACGTTTCGAAGAGTTAAAGGACGGAGGTCGAGAGCCTCGGCGAGCTGCGCCGTGCGGCTGGGAAGCCCAGGCAGAGATCGCCTCGATCCTCAAGATCAAGCAGCCCTCTGTCTCGACGATCTAGAATCAGGCCGATATGTAGACACTTAGAGCTGCCTAAACGCGATCGTGGGACAACTCGACCTCATCGTCGCCTCGCGCGCGCCCTTCCGTATAGAGCGGCTCCGCGACTTCGTAGCCCCCTCCGCACGTAGTGCTGAGCGCCAGGTGGACGAGCCCGCCCGAGGGCAACGCGTCGGCTGAACGCGCCGTTTCGGTCAAAATTGCCGAAGGGACGACAGTCTCGTCGACGCTCGCAATAGGTATGAGCAAGCCCTCGTTAAGCCGGATACCGACTGCCCGCTGTCACGTCGCGGGGGACGCCTCTCCCTCACCCATGCAGGCCCAGTTCACCGCCGCGCTGGGGGTGTCCGGCGATGTGCTCGCCGACGACGACCCGCTCGAGCACGCTTGGTCACAGCTTCCAAACCTGCTCAAGTAGATACCTCCGCGCCTGCGCGACATCTTCGGTGGCTTACAATTTATCAAATTTACGGCGATTATCGCGGCCCGCAAAATGACAAGAAAGTCAAACGGCCATGTCTTCTCCCTTCTTATGCCGCTCCGGGACACATTGAGCACAGGCAAATGCTGCCAAGCATGCCAGCACCACGACCCACGTCGTGGCGGCAGTTAACAGCTGCCCGCTGAAGTCTGCCAACGGGCCTTCGGTCAAACTTGGCGCAGCGCTGTTACGGCAGGCACAGCACGTGGAGGTCTGTGAGCATCAGCCATTGCGAAAGGTGTAGCCATAACCGTTGATGGCCGGCGCGCCGCCGAGATGCGCGTAAAGTATCCTCGAGCCCTCTGGAAAAAAGCCTTTTTGAACGAGGTCAATCATCCCTTGCATCGATTTGCCCTCATAGACGGGATCGGTAATCATACCCTCGAGCCGCGCACACAGACGGATCGCCTCCTTGGTTTCCTCGGATGGAATGCCGTAACGCGGGTACGCGTAGTCTTCGAGCAACACCACGTCATCCTCGACAGGTTCCGTTCCGAGCTCGACGAGGGTCGCAGTGTGTTGGGCAATGCTAAGCACCTGCGCCCTGGTCTTGGCCGGGGTAGCAGAGGCATCGATACCGATCACGTTGCGCTGCCGACCGTCCTTGGCGAAACCGACGAGCATGCCGGCATGCGTTGAACCGGTGACCGTGCAAACGACCATGTAGTCGAAGGCAAACCCTAGCTGTTCCTCCTGGGCGCGCACTTCCTCCGCGAACCCCACATAGCCGAGGCCTCCATTCGGATGAACAGACGCCCCGGCCGGTATCGCATAGGGCCTGCCGCCCCTTGCCTTGACTTCATAGAGCGCTTTTTCCCAGCTGCGGCGGATGCCGATGTCAAAGCCATCGTCGACCAGGCGCACCTCCGCTCCCATGATCCGGCTCAAGAGAATGTTGCCGACGCGGTCGTAGACGGCGTCCTCATGCGGGACCCAGCTCTCCTGAACCAGGAGACATTTCATGCCGATCTTGGCGGCAACGGCGGCGACCATGCGCGTGTGGTTGGACTGCACGCCGCCGACGGTGACAAGGGTATCGGCATCTGACGCGATCGCGTCGGGGATGATATATTCGAGCTTGCGCAGCTTGTTGCCGCCGAACGCCAGACCGGAGTTGCAGTCCTCGCGTTTGGCGTAGATTTCGACCTTGCCCCCCAGATGCTTGCCGAGCCGGTCGAGCTTCTCGATGGGTGTGGGTCCAAAGGTGAGCGGGTAACGCTCGAATTTTTCCAGCATATTCTCTCCGGCGATGATCATTCAGCTGAAATAGCCACGCAAAACTCGTTCCAAAAGCGCCGCTTGGATTGGTCGGCCGCGCTCTCCGACCTCCCATCAGAGCCTTGGGATTTCCAGCGCCTTCCTTGCGATTGAGACGAAGCGATCGACATGTCGGCATGCTGCCATGAGGCGACCATTGCCTAGGAAACCAACGACGACACGCGGTCGGCATCTGCGTTTTTGCCAGCTTTGCAAGTGCAGCCAGACCGCCAAACCAACAGACTTCGATAAAAACGCAGTGGCTCTTGTTTGCGATTGGACCGGCAGGAACTGGACGGTTGCCGAGCCGAATTCTGCCAGGTGATTTTTGTGGCGCTCAAATGCCTCACAGAGGTTTCAGCTGCTCGATCGAAGTGCTCGTCTACCTGATCGAAACGGGTGCCAATGCCCTCGAAAGGCTGGCCTCGCCGCGGCCGTAAGTCGCCGGATTGTAGTTGACGAGCGTGTCGGTTCTAGCCGTATCCAGCAACTGATTGGTTATCTGTGTCGGTGTTGCTGACGTGAACTTGCTGCCCAGAATGGCGGCATAGCCTGCAACCACAGGTGCCGCATAAGACGTGCCGTATAGGCCAGTCTTGTCACCCTCGACACCCACGGTCAGGAACTGGTTCCGCACCTCGGGGTTTGAGCCGGGATAATTCGAGTATCGGGCCAGCCGCGTCTTGTTCCCGGGAGTGCCATTATGGTCGAGCGCACCCACGAAGATTGTCGATGGCGCCCCGATCAGCCCGAGGGTTAGCTCATCGAAATCCCCTTCGTGCGGCCTACCAACCTCGCTGCTGCGGTTGTCGGCACTCTTGGTGACGATGGCAGAGCCGGCCCAGGCGGCATCGACGATCGCCTGCTCGCGCGGATGCTGGCTCAGGGGCTCTATAATGCGGTAGCTCGCATTGATGATATTGAGGCCGTCCTGCAGACCGATCGAAGACCCCTCGAGATAGCCATACTTGAATATGTTTGCGCCAGGGGCGACCATGCCGGCAATTTCAGCGACCCAATCTCCATGTCGCTGCGTCTGCGTACCGCGACCGAGGTCTGCGTCAAATGGCTGTTCCTTGAAGTCATCTATGACATTTATCGATACGCCGGAACCGATAAAGCCTGATGTCCATGCTTCACCAATATCTGGGCTCATCCAGCAGAATGTGCCGTCGGCATTTTGTGGACAGCCCGAGCTACTGCTTTCCGCGGCTAGAGTACCGGTCGTTCCTTTGCCGCTGACACCGGCATCGAGATCACCCGCGAAACCGGGTGCAGCCAACAGGCACGCTATAAGACCGACAACGAAACCTGCCGGGAACAATTGTGTTTTGTGCATAATCAACTTCCTGTCTGATTGTTCTTCATCAACGAAATTTACGGCCTTGCCTTTCACCATCGCTAAAATTCACCCCTGAACCGAAGGTCAAGTTTCCATCGGCTTGGCTCGAGGTTGGTCATGTATTTCAACGTATCCGAGGGCCGCAGTTGCGAGGCCGCCAGACGGCAATTCACTGCATGGAAGCCGCCGACGGCGCCATAGTCAGCCGTGCAAGGTCGTTCCGTCAGGTTCCCGCCCAAAATCGAACTGACGGTGAGAGAAAGCGTCGTGGACGGTGTCGGTCGCTTTTGCAGAATGAAGCCGAGTTTCACACCTGGGTCGATTCGGATCTTTTCGGCACGTTGGCCGGTGCTCGCGCCCCACAGGAGACCGAAATCATCCGAGAGCTGCGTCAACATTTCAAATCGCATGTCGATCCAGTTGCTATGGTACCATTTTTCGAAAGACACTTTCGTACCATCCGACAGCTCGTATCCGCCTTGTCCCAGATGGTTGGCGGCCGCGGTCAGCTCCGAACCTTGATAAATGCCGACAAGGCTGGTCTCCTGTCCGTTCGCAGTCATGGCGCTGACGAAGAATGCCATCACGAACAGGACGTAACCGGCCGCCAGCCGTATGCACATCTGCAACCCCCTTGTTGGACCCGCCGGAGGCTCTAGCCTCAGACGCATGTCCGCCCAGCGGCCAACGTGTTCATTCGCAACAAATCTGTGATCTCCCGTCCTTCAACTTTGCCGAGCCATCTCTTCGCTCTTCCTGGCAAGAAGCTCCCGCTCTCTCAGCGGAATTAAGCTAAATTCATGCCAATCTAGATGACGGCGACAGGGAAGGAATTGCATGTTTGCTTTCAGCGGTTTAGCCAAACGTCCGAGACGCCGGCCAAACAAGGCTGTGTCGTCAAACCGACAAGCCGACACAATTGTCGGATGTCGACGAACACGCTTAGCGTGAACCCACCCGCATGGGCACAGCAACGCTTCCTTCGCGCTCCGGCCAGGTGCCATCGGAGAGCCCTCGGAACGGCCTCATATTTCATTCGACGAATTCCTCTTCAGCCGGGCATTACGCCGCCCAATTTGAAGTTCTGAACGCGAGTACGTCTAAAATGGCATGCCCGGCAGAGACTGAGCTCGCTGCCAGGCCGGCTTTGCCTTGGGAGGGGGCGTAAGCTATTGGCGTAAGGCGTGGAGCATCTCGAATATCTCCTGGCGAGACTGCCTATGCGCAAGACGGGCACGCCGGCGATGTGTCGCAGCGTCGACAATGGCGTCCTCGGACAGGATGGGGCTTCCTGAAGCACGTCCATTAAGGCTCATCTGTTCCTCGGTTGCCGTACGAAGATTCTCGACAGATGAAATCCGTCGGCCACCTGGCGAGCCCGCGGTGCGCCTTCACGGACGGCTCCCGCATACAGGCTGCAGCGGTCTCGGCTGACGACCTCGACGAAGGGATGATTCCGCAGCCACCTGGCTGCGCTATCGACACTCGATCATCGAGAATGTCGACGAGCGAGTGACGCTCGAGATCAACCATGATAGTGCCGCATAGCGTCGTTCCCCGCCAGCTCCAGTCATCGATGCCAACCACCCGAATCTCGGAGGCGCGGCGAGTAACCGCAGCATCCCGCTTCGGTTGCCGCAGGATGGTGTCGTCACCTGACGTTCATGCCGAGCCGTTGAATGAGGCGTCCGCCAGGACGTCCACCCGTGCTATGGCCGCGCAAGCCGACAATCTCCACGACCCTCGTCGTCCTGCGCGGATAAGGGAAGCAACCGTCGGGAGTCGATCAGTGAACGTTTGTCGCTCACATTTCTGATGTGCACATCGCCAGCGGCTCAGCAGGAGCTTCACCGTCACGGGCTTGCCCTGGACCGGCAGATCCTGAAGGCTGCGGTCGGACCATCCATGCCGACTTCGGCTTCGCGGGCCACAATCGGGCAAATGCCGATCGCTGGTCGGGCAGCGGAAACAATCCAACTGTAATCATCAGTGAGCGCGACACCCAGAATTCTGCTCCCTGGGCGGCGACCATTTCGATTTCGTTCGCATGCCCGCCCATAGCGATAGCGTCCGACGCGGCATCCCATGCTCGAAGCGCCCTTGCGGGTTTGGCGCTCTGCGCCCCGATCTCCCGGACAGGCGTGGGCATCCGGCAATAGGATGCCACTCCGGCAAAAGGGGGTTCGGATTTGAGCAAATCGAGAATATGATTTACGCTGCAGAAAGTGCTGTGTCTGCCGTTTGCAGGCGCCCCGCCGCCGCCAGCAGGTCGGTCTGGGTAATCAGGCCAAGGATGCGCCGCTCGGCACCGACAATGACGACCGCATGGCTGCGGCCGTCGGTGAGCACGGGAAGCAGGCTCATCGCCGGCATCTCGGGCGAGACGACGCCCGCCTTCGACATATCAAGCCCTTCACCGCTTCGATCGCCTGCGTCAGCTCGCGGAGCCCCACGGTGCCGGCCAGCCGGCCGTCCGCACCGATCACCGGCAAGGTGCGGATGTTGCGATCGAGAAGCAGCTACGGGCGTCGTCGGGGTGGCATTTTCCGTTACCGAGATCTTGTTGCGGGACATGATGTTCACAGCAGCATGCGATGCGAGCGCACCATCGCCTGCAGATCGGCCTCCCGCAGCAGCCTCTCGAGGTCGTCGCGGTCGATGTCGAACGTTTCGTCCCAAGCCGCGGGTGCCGCATCGACATCCTCCGACTGGACACCTCGAAAAACCTGGCAATCGAGAACGCATTTTGATTCACTTCGCCTGGTGATTTGCACGGGGGCGTTGGATGCGAGGTCAGGCTGGGTTCTGGGATATTGACGAGCGCTATGTCCGGCTGAGCGCGGCCGGCGATCCACTGCCCCCCTCTGCGAGGCCACGGCCGCAAGCATCGCCTTCAGTGTGCCGTCATCTTGGGAAGGGCAGAAACACCGCGCGTCATGGCTCGACAGAAGCACATTTAGCCCGATTCGAGGCCCCGCTTTCGACCACCTGAGTTCACTTGGTCACGGGTCTATCCGGCCGAGGTCCGCCGTCGTATCCGTTCAGCCTTGACGCGCGTCCAGTCCATGCCCTCCACGCCCGGCAGGATCTCAAGTTTCGCGGCACCATATGACCGTTGAGACACGAGACGCGGCAACACCTGCCTCGGCGGCGGTGTTGCTGGACATCAAGGGCATCGGACCGGACTTTGCTGACGTGCTCTGGTCGGAAGGGCTGTTCCGCAACTTTGCATAGGCGCAGCCGAAGCGCAGGCTCCATTCACGGATAGTCTCGTAGCTGACCACGACTCGCCCGGCAAGAATCAGCTCAACGTCACGCGGGCTCAGGCTGGAGCAGTGATACAACCAGACGGCCTGATTGTGATCTCGGCCGGACAGCGGAAGCCCCGGTAGGGATTGGACGTCGCGCTCATACCCAAGACCAAGCCAAAGATCGCCGCCTCTCGCCAACTTGACAGTACCGCGTGACGGCTGCGCCCGCGGCAGCTTTGCCTCGCCGGCGTCCAAGTTGACAGTACGCATTCCGCTATAGCTCATCCATGGCGCGGATGGATGCAATCAGGAAATCAATTTTACCACTCTTCCGGAATGCTGCATTTGGGGCATGGGTGCTTCTGCAGGATTGTACGCGGAGGGTTTCAAAGCGCACTTGCCCAAACCCCTCAATGCGCCTTCACCAGTGCGGGCTCTCGGCGGGCGGCATAACAAGGAGATAGGCATGGCTACGATTAAAGACGCAGGCTTCAGCGAAATCCTGCGCGCGACGTTTGGATCGGACGGCATTGACGCTCTCGACCTTCATGCCGGCGGAGTTGCCGCCGTCGCCGCCCAGAGGCTCGGTGTAGACGACGCTCATCCCGACCCCGAGGGTGGACATCGTCCTGATATCCCTACTACACCACCTATATATTGGGAACCTGGATATCATCGTCCCTGGCGTCCCCCTCACGACGACGACAATCCCAGCCCTGATCCCGCCCCTGATCCGTATCCCGATAGGAAGACGGGCGGAAAAGGGGACGACCACATGGAGGGCGGCCCCGGAGACGATAAGCTCGACGGCTTTGAAGGGAACGACAGCGTTTTTGGAGGCGACGGAAACGATACGCTCTGGGGCGGAAACGGGGTCGACACCCTGCGGGGGGGCGGCGGAGACGATAGGCTCTCTGGCGGCTCCGGGGGCGACTCCCTGGAGGGCGGCCCCGGATACGATACGCTCTGGGGCGGTGAGGGCGGCGACTTGTTCATATTCCAGAGCGGCTGCGGCAAAGATCAAGTTCTAGACTTCGCGCCTGGCGAGGACCTCCTCGAGGTCGACCTGGGGATGAACGGCACCAACATCAAGACGTATGCCGACCTCGCTGACGCCAGTCACCAAGTCGACAACGACACGATTGTCGAACTAGGCAATGGCGACTCGATCCGACTCCTCGATGTGAATGCTGAGGACGTTCACGCCCACCCAGAAGTGTATTTCTTCCTCTTATGACGGTGCAAGGAGGACGCTCCGGCTCCTGGCGCCGTCCATCGTGGACGGGCCAGCGTCTGGGTGGCCATGCCTTTGCCATGGCGACTCTGGAGGGGTTGCCATGATGCTCGCGTCAAGGAAGGTTTCGCGTTGGCGCGAGCCATAGGTCCCAGATCGATCAGGGGCTGCCGGGGCGGTGCAACCCTGATCGGCATGCTGCGCAGCCCCGTCTGGCCGGTGCTGTCGGTCCCCGCGTGCTGGAGCTGCAGGTTCATCTGGGTCAGCGCCTTCTGCATGGGCTGGATGGTGCTGTCAGGGGGATTCCCCCCAGCGCCGCACTCCTTCTCGCGCGTCGACGGATAACATTTATGCAGAACAAGCATGCAACCGGTTCGCAGCCTCGCGAAGCTATCGCCGCCTCTCGTTGGGCATTGGCAGGTACGGCGGCGATGAGCGGAGTGATCAGCTCGCTACACTTGACCGGCGCGTCTTCATGCTCGAGGTCTATGACCGGGTTCTGCCAAGTCGTAGCGTGCCAACTCTTGTTGGTCTCGTAATTCTTGCTGGCGGTCTTTTCGTTTTCCAAGGCTGGCTGGATGTTGGCCGCGCACGCCTGTTTATACGCGTCGGCCGACTTCTTGACGAGAGGTTGAGTGGGAGGGTGCACGAGACGCTGATTGGCCTGCCGCTCGTGAACGACGAGAGGGGAGATGGTTCAGCCTCTTCATGACCTGGATCAAATACTTTCTTTCCGATGGGGGACCGGGAGCTTTATTCGATTTGCCTTGGTTGCCGCTCTACGTTGGCATCTGCTTTATGTTTCATGCGTGGATAGGCAGCGCGGTCCTGGTCGGGGCTCTGCTTCTGGTGTTTGTGACGCTTATGACCGAGCGACTCACTCGAGAGCCATCGCGCAAGACAGCCGAATTCGGGACCATCAGAAATTCCATTGCAGGAGCAAACAGGCGCAACGCTGAAGTCGTTCGTGCGATGGGAATGGCCAAGCGCGTAGGAAGCCATTGGAGCGCTGCAAATGAAGCTATATGGATTTCCAGCAGCGCGCCTCTGATGTTGCGACAGGGTTAGGGAGGCTATCTCTTAGAATGATGCTGCAGTCGGGCGTGCTTGCTTTGGGCGCCTACCTGGTCGTCAATGGCCCCGCGGGCGTGCACAATTTGATCCTTCGCCTGGGGATAGCTCGCCAGAGATAATGCAGTTTGCCTCGGATGCGAACGAAGTGACTGTCGGCAATTCTGTGCGCGAGGCCGATCTCGTCATTGGCTGACGAACCTTTCGCCGAAGACGACGGCGAACTGGGTCTTGGCCTCGAACTGTCAATGCCGCTCGAATTTCCCCAAAAGCGTCAAATATTGACCCGTCTTGCATAAGCGCGACGAGGAGCGCTCGCCGGGCGGAGCTGGTCGGGGTTGCGCAGCCCGGCGAGCGCAGATTGTTTGGGCGGTGGGGGCGCTTTAGGTGGGGTTCTTGAAGCGCGAGGACTCATCTAGTGATAGGTGGGCCAGTCGAGCAGCGCCGTCGTCATCTATGCGTCGCTGGCAAGGATCTTGCGCACCGTGTTGCGCGACAGATCAAGGTCCCGGCAAATCCGTTTGACCGACCACCCCTGAACATAAAAAGCGCGCCGAACACGGGCAATCGTATCCACCTATTCATCCCCTCCATCCGCTCGCCGAGACAAGCGGATGGCCGCAGATCTCCATCAACCGGGGCTCAAAATCGGACGCCGAAAGTGACGAATTTGAGTTCTGATCTTGTTACGGCGCCTCAAGGGAGGAGCAGCGATATGCCGAGCGTTTGATTGCGCTGCTGCACATCTTGAGTTTCGTTCCTATGCGCATCATCGTCGCGCGACTGGTACCGAACTTCCTGTGACCTGTCGAAAAGCCCAGCCCCTTGCCCGGCTTTGCCAGCGCAGCTGGATCGCCAAATCAGAAAGAGCACACTTGCGAAATAGCCCAGCTGAAGAAGTAGCGAACAGCCCAGCGTCGTGACGACTGCTAGACGGAACGAATGCGAGACGAAGTAAACCGTCACAGCGTTGCCGCACAGGACCAGCCCGAGGAGCCGACAAAAGTTGATGAGGCGCAATGCCGTTCTCCTGATTTTGTCTCGTCAAATCATGCAATTCATGCTGCGATCTGGTCGGCCGCGACATGGGTCTGACAGTTCTTTGGGCAGACGCGGCCGCAGGCTCCGCAGCCAATGCAGCGGCCGGCACGGTCGACAACCATGATCATGCGATTGAGCTCACCATCGAAGTCGTCGTCACCGCTGTCGCAGGCGCCAAGGATTTCCCCCGCGTCATCGACGCCGTAAAGATGCATGACCTCGCGCGAGCAGACTTTGAAACAGCGGCCGCAGCCGATACAGATCTTGCCATCTATAGCGATCAGATATTCCGGCACCCATATGGAGCCGTCGCGGCTGATGAATGTGCCGCTCATCGCAAAGTCTTCATTTTGGCGAGCTCTCTCCTGGCACCATCCAACTCGGCATAAACGGCACGCGTTTTCTCGGCGACTTCCTCTATCTCAATCCATTTGACCGGGAGACCCTCGGCAAGGTCGCGCAAGTTCGTCTTGGCAATTGCCGCGCGCAGTTGAAGCTTTCGGACTTTCTTCGCCATCTCATCCAGGTTTGACATGATCCTTCCTCGAAAATCAGTTTCTTCACGCCCGCACCACGTCGGGATAGGCAATAGCTGCAGTCGCATCACCGACCAGTTTCGCGCCGGTATTCGCGAGTTTCCGGAACGTCTCGAAGCCGATACGGTAGACGTCTCGACAGACCCTCGAACTGGCCGACCGTGAAAAGCACGCGTCCGAAAGCACCCGTCGGTTTGATTTCTGTTGTTGACTATGTCACGCCTGAGCGCTCCTCGATCGCAAGCTCCACTACGGTCCAAAACATGTCGAGCCTCCACAGCGCGTCCGGATCCGGATTGCCGGTGATTGGATATTCCGGCCCAGTTCCTTGGTGATGATGAAATCGGCCAGCAGCCCGGTGTCCGGTTTCCGTTGGCATGAGCCGTGGAAGTCCTGAGCACGGATCAGCCGCAGGACGCATTTGACGAACGGGCGGGCAAGGGCCTTGCCGTCCTGTTGACGGCAGGGCCAGCGCTGCGTGAGACATTTCGTTTCCTCAATTTTAGGTCTCGTCCTCAACGGAGGATTTCTGCTTTCGGCAAGTGGACTTCGGGGCCGCTTACGCAGCCGACGTCCGGCCTGGCCAGGCCAATTCCACGTAAATGCTGCGGTGGCCGACCTTAAACACGTCGTGGACTGTGACGTCTTCATCGACGGCCAAATTCGCGTCGAATATCGCGGCCGCGGCTATTCGGTTGGAGGTCTTTAACGTCCGAGCCCTGACCTGAAGCAAACGGTCGACCCTGTGCCCCATGGACATAGCTACTGCGGGCGCGCCGTAGAAAATGGGCGAATTGACCAGGGTTCCCTTCCAATTGTCATCCCTACTCCTTGCCGGGCTGAAAGTTCGTGAGGGTTCGCTACGCAGCCGATCGTCCACTTCGAGCAGAGGAGCCGGGGATTCTCTACGCAATATGTTGTTTTCCATTCCCACACCTTTCCTGACGTTTATGCGCGAGCTGGTTGTTCTCTCAGAACGGAACACACCGGTTGGGAGACCATCGAAGTCTTGCGTGTTCTCATGCGACCAGCCCTCACTCAGTATTGCCGATCTCAACCAGCAAACGTCATGCCAGCGCTTTGCCCGCAGTAAATGCATGATTCTGCCTCGAAACCTTACAAGCCCAAGACGGCCGGTTGTTTTGAACCAGACATGTTTTCTGCCGCTGTCAGCTTTTGGACACGCGTCATGCATCAGACGCTTGAGGGCGAGAACCGCTTGGCTTTCTACTGCGGTAATGTTGGCGTCGGCTCATCCAGCACCATTCGCCGCCGGCGATGCGCGGGCGCGCTAGGCTGCCCCAGCGCCCCGAACCGCATGACCTTCTTGACCGGCTGGCAATAGGTCGGAAATTCCGCGATTCAGGAAAGTTGGTCAGCGCAGTGGGGCCCGCTCGGCATTTGCCGCACGAATGGCAAGCGCTGGAAGGCTGTCAACCGAGCGATCCTCCAAGGCGCGGGCCAGCGTCTCGACATTTTGGTTAAGGCGAGTGTTTGTGTCTATGGTCTCAGAGTGGCCTTCGGCAGCCAGTGGTAGCGAGTAAAGCTTCGGCAACATCGGCTTTGATTGCCGCCAGAATCTGGTCGAAATCACGGTAGTCGAAATCACGATAGCTATTATGCCTCCTCCTCATTGGGAACAGGAATGTCTGCTCTGGCATAGAACGCCAGCACGGGTTCGAGATCAAAGGTCGTTGCGGGCGCAAGCCTCTGGACCGACCGCGGCCATGTTTCGGTTGAGATGCCGTCGATGCCTCGCGCCAGCGTGCTGGCAAATCGGGGCATCAGCGGCGCGAGTGTCTGTGCCAGGATCGCAGCGGCCGTCGTCTGAACGGCGAGCGAAGTCCGGATACGGGCGGGATAGAGACGTCGCGCCGCTGCATAGTCTTGCGCCTGTCGGTAGACTACGCAATCGGTCACGAAATCGCAGGCCTGCGCGGCTGCGCGCCGGACCGAGAAGCCATCGTCCGAATAGGCGCGTTCCATCGCCGCGCGATGGAGCTCTATCCGAGCAAAGAAAGCGCGATCGGCGGGAGCCCAGTCGCCTGCGTCGGGCACACAACCGCCGAAGTCCTGCTTGATTTCCCGGTGCAGCGCATCAAGCCAATTCAGCCAGATCCCTTGGAACACCTCGTTCTCGGTGCGGCGCAGCGCGTCCAGCGTGAAGTTCGTCCGCTCACCTTCTGGACGTGTCAGGCCCAAATGAAGACGGACAACATCGACTGTCTTTGGGCCTAGAACCTCTTTGCCCCAGACCGCATGGCCGCGGCTGGTCGAGAACTTCTGGCCGTCGAGCAGATAGAATTCGTTCACATGATACCGGATGCGTGGCGTCCAGTGGGAGAAGACCTCGGCATAAACGGCGGGGCAAAGTAGCGCGTGGTAGAAGGAATTGTCGAAGCCGAAGAAATGGACAATCTGCCAGTCATTGCTGGGCAGGGCCGCATTCCAGTCTCGACCGAGCGAGCTAGCCAGCGCCTGGATGTTGTAAAGAAAACCAAACGCCATCTCTGGCCAGACCCAGGTCACCTGCCCCGGGAACCCTTCGGCTGGTAGCCCCCAGTCCGACGGGTGGGTGATGGGCACGGAAAAGTCGCCACGTTGGCGTAGACGCGCGAAGAGGTCCATGATCCGAACGGGGGCGCCCGACGCCCTTAAATGCCGGTCGATATTGACGTAGCACCGTTCCAGCGCAAGTTCGGGACGGCACACGGAGCCGACCAGCGGCGCCTCGGCCGAGTGCCGCGACCGGACTGCACCCAGGTCGTGGCATAGGTTCGGCGCGCCGCATTCCTCGCAGATGTTGCCAGCAGCGGAGCCGCCGCAATCGGGGCAGAGGCCGCTTACATCCGGTTCGTAAAGGTAGTCGCCTGTCACAGCATCAAAGAGCGCAGGGCTCTGGCGCAGATCTACCGCCGTGCTGCTCAGAAGACTACGGAAACGCGCCGCTTGAAACTCTGCATAAGCGCTATCACCCGAGGTGGGGAGGAAACTGTGGACCTCACAGTCGAGAAGCGCAAGCGTGGCTCGAATCTCGTCGGCGTAGTGGCGCGCCACCTTTGCGGGCGTCGATTGATCGGCATCTGCATGCGTGGCGACGTAGCTCTGGTAATCGTCGCTTCCCGTCAGGTGATAGGCTTCGGCCCCTTTCATGCGCAGGAACCGCGTGTAGACATCAGCGCCAAGATAAGGGCCAGAAAGATGCCCCAGATGCAGATCGCCATTAGGCGTCGGTGGCGCGGAGAAGACGAAGATCGGTCCGCGCGGAGTCGCGGTCTGTGCAGCAGCTTCGAGGGCGGCCTTGCCGTCGCGCCAGTAGACATCGACGAAATTTAGGTCTTCGTCCCCATCGTTGTGCAGCACATGCGCTTCAAAAGGGTGGAACAGAACGACGTCGCCGGCCGCGACCGGGATCTCCCCAAGATCGGTCCTGACCTTGCCCACTCCAGACAGGACCACGAAGGCCTCGATTTCGTCGTGCCGATGGGGCTCGGATGTGACGCCCGGTGCCACCTTGCCGAATGAAAACCCGGTGCCCGCGCTTCCCGTTCCGAGCGTGGCCGTGTCAATACCGAACGCCCGCGACAGCTCCGTTCGAGAAAACGTGGATTTGCGCATGACGAACCTCAGCGATTGAAACAGTGGTATCTTCGGCTGCCCACGCAACAGCCTCTGCTGCAAGTTGCGAAGAGCGGCGGTAGCCCGAAACGTTGGCCGCCTCCTTCAGTATAATCCGTCTCTAGGGTCCAGGCCGGCGACGACGGGCGCCAGTGGGGCTTTAGGCGTCACAGAAGACCGCCCGGCGACACCTTCACAATCGACGTACCGAAGCGTCGTAACGGATTGCGGCGAAGCTCCCGTAGCCGGCAATCAGAACGCCATGCTCTCCGCGCATTTTCTAGCGGTAGATCAGTTTCGTGTGCATGGCCTCGCCTGGTTCCGTGAGCTCAATCGCGATAGAAAATGCCGTTTGGGAGCTTGAGGTTGTCGAGATCGGCCACTTTGCCCTCTGGCGGATTAAGGGCGCGCTTAAGCACGTTATATTCAGCGCGGGTCGGTCCACCGGTCGAAGCACGCTGGAACACCAAGTAGAGTGTCCGCCGAGAACGATTGCTTTTGTTCGGTTGTGAGTAATGCGGTGCGTAATCGTCGAAGATGAAGATGTCGCCAGCCTTCCATACTATTGGCTCCCAGGAAAACCTTTCGGCGACCTCAGCATCGATCACCCCGCCGGCATCCATGGGAAATACCCCCTTCTTGTGGTTGCCGGGACTGAAGAAAAGCCCGCCGTTGTCCGGGTCGGAGTCGTCAATGCCTATGGCAACGACCGCATGGACCATCCGGTCGGGCAGCCTGTGTGGAATGTGATAAATGTCCTGATGCGGGCGATAGCCGCCGCTATCGGGATAGTGGAAGATCAGCAACTCCTTGAGCCTGCGCGAATCTTCGTCAAGCAAATCCTCGACCGCAGACTTAATGCGCTGATCTTCCAGGAGGAGAAGACGCAATGGGTCATGGAAGTCGAGAAAATTCTCGGCTTTGGAGATAATCTTCCGATCGTCCGTCGTTTTCTCGAACCACATGAGCCATTTATCATCGCTGACATCCCAGCGTGATATGTCTTCAACAAAGCTGGAAATACCTTCCAGAGCCGCGGGCTCGAAGAAACTTTCGAGCCTGACGTATCCGTCTCTCTGCCACTTTTCTCTTTGTGCATCGGTCAACATGCGAAAAGCCTCCTGTTGGAAAGAGTGGTTGGTCAAACATTCCGGTTAGGGGCAGTCGGGCGCTGTCAGGGTGGGGGCCCTCGGAGACGATACTCCACGACATGCGGACGGCGACGCCAAGCGCGTTCCGCTCCGGGTGGATTGCACGGCGTTGTTGTCCCTCCTCAATGGAGAGATCGCCCAGGCCCGTAAAGATCTGTCGATCCGGTACGTCTGCATAGTAGTCACCGCCGAACATGCTGTTGATGGTGCGACTGCCCGATGGACGACCTTTCGTGCAGCCTGACGCGACGCAAGCCGCGCCACGCGAACCTTTGCGACAAGTTCCGTTCGGGGCGATCAGGGAGGGCACGTCGGCATCGAGTCCATCGATGCTCCAAAAACGGGTATTGTCCGCAGAAGTTCGGCGCTAGACTGCCAATCCCAGGCCAAGCTGGGTCCAGGGGTTCCCTAAGCTGGTCCCGATCACTTACATCACCCGGTCCGGCCACCACACGCATCGCTACGGGCCGGAAGCCTCCCCTGACGGCCGACGCAGTCATGGCCGCCAGGGTCACTGTGAGCGACCTGGTACGGTTTCGACGACCGTGGGGCAAATGGACGCCCGCAGAATAAAGCGATGCGCCCATAGGTCCAAGGGCAGGTTCACTCACGATGAGTTCGGAGGGGGCTCCGGCCTTCGCCGCAGCGGAGGCGGACATCATTCCTTGGATGCCACCGCCGATGATCGGTAGTCGATGACTCATATCCCCCTGCCCATTTCTTCGGCTACCGGGTCGGGCCAGCTTTCGACGGAGGTACGGCTGATAAAGCCAGGATGCTCGGGCTTCGCGCACGGCGCGCGCTGTAGAAGGCTGTCAAGAATGCGGCGAGCTCGCCAGGCCAGCAGGCTTAGGTTCGGATCGGCCAGCCCGCGCTGCCCGGGATTGGCGTTCTGTACGAAGATGCGTCTGTCGCGCGGTCCGTCCCAGCAAACCGAAAAATCCTCGTTGATGACCAACTCATTGTCGGTCTGTTGCAGCCGGTCCGCCATCGGTTCCAAAAAGCTTGGCACAGCGTTCTCGTAACCGGTGGCCAGGATGACAATGTCGGCCGTGACTTCTTCGACGTCGCCCAAGCCGCGCTGCAGCGTCAAGTTATGACCCGCGCCGTCGTTGATGCAGCGTGAAACGTTGCAACCCGGCCGCAGTGCGATGTCACATGGGGCTGGCTCAAGAAATTCGTGGCGATACAGCGCCTGGTAGACGGCGCGCAAAGTGCGATCCGAAATACCATCCGAGGCAAGCAGGAAACGCTGCAGGAACAGCTTGCGCTGCGTCTGGCTCATTGCCGCAAAACGATCCGAAAAACAGGGCATGAACAACTCGTTTGTGAACGGGCTGTTGTCGAGGGGCAGGTAGTTTTCGCGCTGCGAGACCCAGGTGATCGAGGCAGGCCGCCGTTCTCTTGGCCCACCCACCAGATGCAACAGCACCTCGGCTCCCGACTGCCCTCCACCAACGACGCAAACATGTTTTTGCCGCACCTCAGGATGGATGTGCAGCAAATCGGATGAATGGAACAGGTTGCGTCCGATCCAGCCCTGAAATTGAGGTGGAATCCGCGCTTGCTTGCCGATGCCGACCACCAGGTCTCTGGCACTAAGCACCGCGTCGTCCGTCCGCACCCGAAACTCGCCATCATACCGTATCTCGTGGACAGTCTCGCCGCCGCGGACAAGTGGGTTCCTGCGGAACGCCCAATTCAGGTATTGTCCGAACTCAGCCCTGAACACAGAATCGAACTGTGCATTCAGGAAGTGGTATAGACGCCCGTTCTCGTGCAGAAAATTTATGAAAGTATAGGCTGACCGCGGATCCACCAGCGTGACCAGATCCTTGAAGTGGCTGACCTGGAGTTCTGAGGACTCGAATGCGCTGCCTGGATGCCAGCGGAAGTCGACTTGTCGATCCAAGAACAGTGCCCCGTGCCCAACCTGCTCATGGATCTGACACGCAAGGCTCAAATTGGACGGACCAGCACCGATCCCAATGCAAGAGAGCTCCAGTTGTCTTACTCCTACTGATGTGTCCCATTCAGGCGCTGTATGCGGCGAATGTCGGCCATAGCCGTTGGGCCTCCCCTCCGCGAACTCATCGTCGACACCGCCGGACTTGCGACAGCTTGTCCGCGCCTTCGTATCGTCGGGTGTGGCGCCCGCGGATTCCGGCTCTCTGATGAGATCGGCACTCATGCCGGTGACATGTTGCGCGTGGCTGGCATCGAGAACCCCGCCTCGATAACCCCCGCGTGGTCAGTGACATGCTTTCGCAGCCTGTCCCGCATTGCAACAGGGCTCAGTTGCCCGCCTCGACCACGATGAGCCGACCTTCGGCCTGCTTGGCGACCAGCGAGGGCACGCACATGAGTGCGGCGACAGCATTTTTCCGTGGGTTTGATCATTGAAGACATCCGCTGCTGCGTTCGGGAGGTCCCCTGCATCGAATGTGCCAGAGCAAAACATCAGCAAAAGCAACGGAAGGCAGGTTTGCAATCCTGTCGAGTATCCGACATTGAGGCCGAAACCTTGCACGGGCGCCCACGTTTGCAGGTAATCGTACTTTTTCGACTTCATAGCGTTGCAGGCGCTCTTGGCACTTTCCATACTGTCGTCATCGAGGAATGGCCTCGGCGCCGAGTGTCGATCCCTGAAGAGGAATTCCGTCATCAAGATCCTCATGGGCACTATCCCGACATGGTCCTGCATTACGGCGACACGACGGATGCGGCAAAGCTGATCCGTCTCCGGCAAGAAACGCAGCCGCGCTCGGAACGCTGGGCTGCTGAGCGATCCGCATTCTTCGTCTCGAGAAAGAAACGCGGTTCTACCGGGCATCAACTTCGGAACTCTTTGGTTCGGTCCAGGGGGTGCCGCAGCAGGAGACCACTCCGTTTTATCCACGCTCGGCCTATGCGGTGGCGAAGCTCTACCACCATGAACTACCGCAAGGTGTGCGGGCTCTATGCAAGCAACGGCATCCTGTTCAATTAAAGGGCCGACGCGCGGCGAAACTTTCATCACGCGCAAGGTGACGCGTGCCGTGGCTCGATCATGGCCGGCAAACAGGACTGTCTCTATCTCGCAGACCTGGAAGCAAAGCGCGACTGGGGCTCGGCGCGCGCCTATGTCGAGGACATGTGAGCATCAACCTGACGATTTCGTGCTGGCAACCGGCGAGACACACACGGTCCGCACCTTTGTCGGGGCTGCCTTCAGGCGAGTCGAAAAGGAGATCGTCTGTGAGGGCGAAAGCGTTGACGAGGTGGGCCGTGAACGCATGAGTAATCAAGCGCTGATCCGGATCGACAAACGCTGTTTCGGGCCAATCGAGGTTGACCTGCTGATCGGCGGTGCCTCCAAGGCAGCCGACCAAACTCGGTTGGAAGCCGAAGACCACTTTCGATGAGCTCGTCTCGGAAATGGTCGAGGCCGACTGCCGCGCCTACGGGATCGTGTTAGCGTGACGTGAAAACACGATGACTTCGCGGGCATGTGCATCTTGCCGTTTCAGGGCCGTCGGCCCGCCGCGTCAGCCGGCATCAGTCAGTTCCTATCGTTTGGATCGGCAAATTCACACATCCTGCAAAGCAGAAAGCCAGCCGCTCCATTCATGCGATCGACGATTTCGCAAAAAACTGGGCTTTTAAAGAGATCGCCGTATTCGTCGCATAGAAGGTTGCCCAGTACGTGACGCCGCTCAAAATCCATGGAGCAGAGGGTAACCTCGCCGTTTGGAAGGAGTACATTCCGATACTGTCGTTCGTCCACGCAGGTTAGCGCTCCGACGACTGGCTGCCGTGGTTCAACGATCTTGGGGTCGACGCTTCCACCCCTGCTGCTCACGGGTTGCGCGCGAATGAGTATTTCGGCAGGAATAATGTCGGCTTCTGGGTGGGGCTCGCCCAAAACCACGAATCGGATCGAAGGGATGTTGGCGTGGACGAGTTGACGAATCAGATCGCGATAGTTGTCTCCAACGAGGCGGCTGTTCATGTGGGTGCCATCATCGAAAACATGGACAACGAATACGCCTAAACGCAGCGCTTGCAAGCGTTGCAGATCCTGCCCCTTCATTCCCACAAGCGTCGTGAAAATCCTGATGCCGTGGCCTTTGGCGGCAGCGTGCTCGACCATTTCGGTGCAATCTGGATTGAGCCATGGCTCAGAATACCCGGCAAAACCAATGTCGACGGAGGTTGGTACGCGCGCCAGACAGCGCTTGAAATCTCCAAGACTAAGATGCTTCGTATCAGAGACTTTTCTTTGCCGGTCAGCGAACTTGTCCTGCGGACAATATGAACATCCCACGATGCATCCTGTGGTCGTCGTTATCTCCAAAACTCTTCCGGCTGGGATAGCAGAGCGCAGTTCCGGTAAAACCATTCGTTATGACTCCCACTCGTCTGGTCATGCGTAACGTCCAGCATGGTGTCGTTGGCTTCATGACACCGACGGTCAAGACGTTCCGAATGAACCCAGCCATCTCCGCCTGGGCAGCAGTCAACAGCGGCTTCCTCAATCTGCCGAGCGAACTATCAACGAACTTTGGGCGCATCGGCGCGGCAGGGCGGTGCAACCGCAATGTCGCGCGTCAGCCATTGCCAAAGGTGTAGCCGTGACCGTTGAGCGGGCGCGCCGCCGAGATGGTGTAGCAGACCATCAATCGTCTCGCGCTTTCTCATGCGGTCAGCCCCCCACTCAGTGCCGCATCTCCAGCAAAGGCCGTGCCAGCGCGCTTAGCCGCAGCAACGGCATGAGTAGGCTTCGAGAAACCTCATGCCCAAGGCGGCCGGTGGTTTTGGACCAGACATGTTTTTTGTCGCTGTCAGCTTTTGGACATGCATCACTCATCGTCAGACGCTGGAGGACAGACTTGGCTGTCTCCCCTGCGGTAATGTTGGCGTCGGCTCATCATCTAGCATCATTTCGGCGCCGGCTGTGTGCGCGGAAGATCTACACGGCCTGACCGCCGCGTGCAGCGATTGCCTGTCGGCTCATAGCTGATCTTTTCTCCTGAAGCCGGCAATGACAACAGGCCGTTGAGTGCGTGCTGCCGGATGCTGCTCTCGTCTCGCTAGACCGCGGATACCGCGTCACCTCCATGTTTTCGCGACAGAGGTTTGGTGGCGTCGCAGGCCTTCTTGCTACATCACCGCAGTGCTCGGGAATTCGTATCTGATCCGCGTGAGGCGAAGACCTTCTCTCTCGACTGGCTCGCTGAGGCCGTCTGTCCTGCGGGCCTCGGCGATTTCTCATTTGGCATGGCGCATGCGCCTCGATCCGCAAACCCGGTCATGAGGAGAAATCCGAGCTGGCCGCCACTCTACCTCCTTCAG
Source organism: Mesorhizobium loti (assembly GCF_013170705.1). Lineage (NCBI taxonomy): Bacteria > Pseudomonadati > Pseudomonadota > Alphaproteobacteria > Hyphomicrobiales > Phyllobacteriaceae > Mesorhizobium > Mesorhizobium loti. Next base: position 6,606,708 of record NZ_CP033334.1, read on the forward strand.
CCACGAGGGCAGACGGGAAGCAGCGCCTTCAAATGAGGAACAAAATGACTTTGCCTCGAATCTTGCCTCTCGACCACAACCGCAGTCATGGAACCGCGTCCGCGACCATCGCCAATGATCGCGCCCCAAGGCAATTGCCCAGCGCAAAATGGCTACGCGCGATTACGCCATGCATCCCTTACGAGGCTACGACAGCACCTCGGAGAGCCTCGCCGCCATCATGCAGACCGATCTGGGCCCACTTGATCCAGCACAAAGGAATTTCAAAACATGCACCAAGATACCGTCCGCGGGAGAGCTTTCGCCATGCCCCTGACCAGCCCGGCCTACCCGGCCGGCCCATATCGCTTCCGCAACCGGGAGTATCTGATCATCACATATCGCACCGATCCGCAGAAACTGCGCGACATCGTGCCGGAGCCGCTTCACGTGTGCGAGCCTCTGGTCAAATTCGAGTTCATTCGCATGCCGGACTCGACGGGCTTCGGCGACTACACGGAAGGCGGACAGGTCATCCCTGTCTCCTTCTGTGGCCGCAGGGGGAGCTACACCCTCTGCATGTTTCTCGACGACCATCCGCCGATAGCGGGCGGACGCGAGTTGTGGGGCTTTCCCAAGAAGCTCGCTAGCCCAACGCTCCGAACGGAGACGGATACCCTCGTTGGCACGCTGGACTACGGGCCGGTCCGCGTCGCGACGGGTACCATGGGCTACAAGCACCGAGCCGCCGACCTCGCGAGCGTGAGGGCCTCGCTCGCTGAACCGAACTTCCTCCTCAAGATTATCCCGCATGTCGACGGCACGCCGCGCATCTGTGAGCTCGTGGAATATCATCTAGAGGACGTCCATCTGAGGGGCGCCTGGACCGGACCGGCAGCCCTGAACCTCTGGTCGCACGCGCTTGCCCCCGTCGCCGAACTGCCGGTGCTGGAAGTAGTCTCGGCAGTACACCTCGTTGCAGATCTCACGCTCGCGCTCGGGAAGGTCGTCCACGACTATCTCGCGCAAGCCTAGCCTCGCCATCGGAAAGGAAGAAACCATGAACTTTTACAGTGATATCTCATTGAACCAACGCGATGGGGAGCTGGTGGCCGACTTCTCGACAAGGAACGCCACTGACAATCTCATACAACGTCTTTCCAGCGACCTAGCCTTAGAGGACATTCCGCCGCTTTGCGGCGAGTGCAGGCGTCTCGCGAGTAAGAGCGATTGCCCTTGCCCATCCTCCCTGCTTTTGGTGCAACATATGCTCGCTGCCGTTTACCAGCGGCTTGACGCCATTGACTGCCTCTCAGAGCAAGGCGCCATAAGACTGAAGGCTTTTACCGATTATCTGGCGGCGGTCGTTCGAATAGCTTCAGAGAGCGGCGACGCGGCACCCTGGATTGATCTAGCAACCCGGTTTAGCGCTCTTTTCGATCCCGACGAGGTTGCCCATTGATCTCGCGCTTGTCGCTTTTCGTGGAACGAGCAGCCTCGTCGGCCGATGCGTCATCGATCGCCAACGACGTGCCGGCGCATACCCTGGGCATCAGTACTGGGAGGACTCCGTTCTACCTTCCGCCTTGCGCATGACTGGAGAGATTTCCGGCGGGCGTCGCCTCCCGAGCAATGCTTTTCATGTTCGTTACTCTTCGTAAAATCGATTATTACGATGGAGCCCATCTACGAATGAATGCAGGCGTCACAGTAGAGCTTTGAACAGCATCGGTGCGGGTCCAGAACCGTCAGCGAGCCAAAAACAGTGGCAATGGCGGCTTTTCGACTATCCATCTCGTCACGCCGCCGAAGAGCCGCTCACGCAGCCGGCGGCTGCCATAAGCGCCCATGACTATCATGTCGGCAGACGTGTCGGTTGCGTGCTGCGCAAGCACCGTGGCCGCCGATTTGCCGGCACTTGGCAGTACGTCAACCGACACCCGAGCACCGTGCCGAGTGAGATAGGCAGCGATGTCGGCTCCAGGTTCCGCGCCGTTCCCGTTGTCGTTGGCCTTCGGATCGACCAGGGCGACACGAACTTCCTCAGCAAGGCATAGGAGACCCAGCGCTTCTCGAACCGCACGGGACGCCTCTGCTCGGGAATCCCAACCGACTAGGACGCGCCGTGGCGACAGCGTCGCCTCAGCGCCCTCCGGCACAACGAGCACCGGCCTTCCGGTATCAAACAAGCAGCCGTTGACCACAGGAGGTCCGAGATTCTCGTCGTTGAGGAGCCCCGGTCCGATGATAGTGAGGTCGGCGCAGAGCGCCCGCTGTCGTGCCACTTCACCGAGGCTGGCCCGACCGTAATAGTCGGTGTCAACGTCATAGGCGAGCGGGTAGTGGGTCAGTTTGAAATCTGGCTTTGAAAGTGACCTCTGACAATGCCATATTGGACGCATGACCGAAAAGACACGCGAAGAGATAGACAGGCTTTGGAGCGAACTTGGCCTCAAGGCCAAGACCCTGCTTAAAGATCACGGTATCGATACCGAGGGATTGTCCGCCGCCGAACTCGACCAGTTGCAGAAGAAACTGGCGAAGGAAGGCAAATTGTGAGCGGCCACGCCAACCGCCCGCGCGATCCGAACCAATTGGCGAAGTCGATAGTAGACGTAGCCACAGGCGAGCGGAGCGACCACACCAAAACGTCTGCTAACCCCATCTTAAGCGAAGCTGGGAAGAAAGGTGGACGGTCGAGGGCGAACAAGTTATCCTCAGAGCGCCGGGAAGAAATTGCGCGGGAGGCCGCGCGTCGGCGTTGGGGTCGGGGAGATGGCAACCAGTCAAGCGAGGATTGACGCGATTAAGGCGTCAGCGAATGCTTTGGCTGAGCATCTAGACACAGACATCCTGATCCTGAACGCCGAGATTTATCCCCCAGGCGATTTCGTCTTCATTCGAACCGTTGGGTCTCGCAATCGGAGAAGCAAAGTTCTGCTTTTCCTAACTACCGAAGGCGGTAGTGCTGATTCCGCGTTCCGTATGATGCGGTTCCTGCAGGCCCGGTATCAACGTGTCACAGTCGCTGTGGGCGGCTGGTGCAAGAGTGCAGGAACGCTTATGTGCATCGGGGCACATCAGCTTGTCATGGGCGACGCTGGCGAGCTTGGTCCGCTTGATGTGCAGATCGTCAAAGCTGACGAAATGAATGAGCAAAAATCTGGCTTGGTCGCCGAGGCAGCGTTCGAGAAACTGCAGCTTGAAGCGTTCAAGTTTTTTATTGGCTTCGTCCGAAACCTAGGCGATTCAGGCTATCGCGTTACGCTCAAGACCGCCTCAGATATCGCTACAAAAATGACCATTGGTGTCGTCCAGCCGATATTCGACAAGATGGAACCCGTTACAATCGGTGAGGACTATAGGTCCAACCGGCTAGCGCTCTCCTATGCGACACGGTTGAACGTTCACAGCCGGAACCTTAAGCGCACTCGCGAGTTGGACGCGTTGGACAACTTGCTCTCTGGTTACGATTCCCACGGTTTCGTAATCGACCTTAAAGAGGCCTCAAACCTCTTTATAAACGTGGCGCCATACCCGCCTGAAATGCTGGATTTAGTTGACAAATTGGGTATGGACATTGTGCTCCCAAGGGAGCAGGGACCAAGACTGGAGTATTTGAACGATGAACCACCAACTGCGAAAGCAAGCGTCGGAGCAAGCCAAAACCCAGTCGCGCCTCCCGGAGGCGCGGGAAATCCTCGACGCCGAAATCGGTCCGGAAAGCTATCTGGAAATTCTCCAGAAAGAGGCAACTCGGAGCCGGTTACCCGCCCGAACGGGTCGGAACCGGCGAAATAGCCGAAGTGATTTCGAACTGACCTTTTGTGCTTGACTGACAAGCATAAGTGTCATATTGAAGGGGTATGAACAAGCTTACCCCTGAAACCCGTTCGCGTATCCTGCACCTTCTTTGTGAAGGCCAATCCATCCGCTCGATTACGCGCGTCATGGGCATGAGCAAGAACACTGTCGCCAAGCTCCTTTCGGATGCTGGCGCAGTGTGTGCCGAGTATCAGGACAAAGCCCTTCGCAATCTCAACACGCGCCGCTGCCAGGTAGACGAAATCTGGAGCTTTACCTACGCCAAGCAGAAGAACGTCGCGACGGCGAAAGCAGCGCCGGAAGGGGCCGGCGACACTTGGACTTGGACGGCCATCCATGCGGATAGCAAGCTCGTCATGTCGTGGCTGGTCGGCGGGCGCGACAGCGGATACGCAATGGCGTTCATGGACGATCTTTCGCGCCGCCTCGCCAATCGCGTCCAGCTGACCAGCGACGGCCACAGGGCTTATCTGGAGGCGGTTGAAGGCGCATTCGGCGGCGACATCGACTACGCAATGCTGATCAAGATCTACGGGGCCTCGCCTGACAGCACCAAGGGCCGCTACAGCCCCGCCGAATGCACCGGCATCAAGAAGAACCGTATCGAAGGTTCGCCCGATCTGGCGTACGTCAGCACGTCATTTGCCGAACGTCAGAACCTGACTATGCGGATGCACATGCGCCGCTTCACGCGTCTAACCAATGGCTTTTCCAAGAAGGTGGAAGCTCACGCAAATGCGGTCGCGCTGCACTTCATGTACTACAACTTCGTGAAAATCCATTCGTCGCTTCGTATGACCCCGGCGATGGCCGCTGGCGTAACTGGCAAGCTTTGGGAGATAAGCGACATCGTGGCGCTGATCGAGGCGAAGGAAGCGGAGACGCCGGTCATGCGCGGCCCTTATAAGAAGCGGAATTGAGAAACAGAGACGCTTCCTGGCTGTGCTAAAAATGCCGCCAACGTCCCAGCATAACATATTTTTTTCAGGGAATGCGGCCTTGAAAAGCGACTAGCCGAGAGAGCAAGTCGCTCGATAACATGCCATTCGTTGCTAGTCAACCTTTGGTAGGCTATTGACGGACATAATTCCATGCCGACATACGTAACCGGATTGGTTCCAACACTAAGAAAGGGAGACCGACATGAGCATTAAATCCTCTGCTTTTGGTGGAGTCACCCTGACTGGTGATGACGCCAAAAAGTTTCTGAATCAGGTCCGCTACGGACGACCAAAAGCAGCTGCGGCGGCATCCGCCAAGCGTGGCTCGGCCATGCTTTGTCAAATGCAGAAGTCGGGTTCGGTAAGCGTTACGATCAAGAAATCGGACGCGAAATCCCCTGGCCGCAAACGCTGAACTAAAATTTCAGATACGAGCGCTCAACGATAAGGATGGAGTAACGTCCTTATCGTTGGGTGACGCGGCTTTTACACCTCTCAAGACCTTTCTTCGAAAGGACGCCAAGTCCCATCAGGCGGCGAGCCTAGCTCGAACCTATGTTGCGGTCGAAGACGGAACGGAGAGGGTAAGCGCCTATATCACCGTTATATGCGGAGAAATTGAGGTTCAGGCGAACCATGATGGCGAGGATCTTCAGTATCCGTATCCAAGGTATCCGGCGGTCAAGATTGCTAGGCTGGCGGTTGACAGACGTCTTAAAGGCGGCGGGCTTGGCCGGCAACTAGTGGACCTCGCGCTAGGTGTCACAAAGGAGCTAATATGCCCGAATGTCGGGTGTCGTTTTCTTGTCGTAGACGCCAAACAGCCATCCATCAAATTCTATGAGCGATACGGTTTCACGATGATCGATACGCCGGACAACAAGGCGTCAGAGTCGCCTGTCATGTTCATCGATCTTCATAGAATGGCGGTCTGAATTTCAAACTGACCCACTACCGGCGAGCGACATAGATTCCAGCAGTTTCTGGACATCTCTGGAGCGTTTTTCCCGTCTGACCACGTCGTGTGTAAATCGATCGATTTGCCGAAACCGATCGTTCAATCTGGTAATTGCCTGTCCACGTCCTATCGGCCACTCGGGGACACCATCCTCGATCCGCCGATGCGACATAAGGTGCGTCGGAGGGGGCATGATCAGTACGGAAAGGTACGCGCCGATTTCCGCACACAAGCCGGCAGCAGTTGTGACGTCCTGATCGGAATGGTCGGCGCCGGTCAAACAGAGTACGGTTTTAAAGCCCATTTTCCTGCTTCTTCCTGAGTATTCGTTGAGGGCGTTTCAGGCCGCAAGACCGAGGAAAAGAGGGCACCACACCCGGCACTTGATTCAGCCGTCCGGCTTCTCGAGCGAGTAGCCGGCCGACCTGACGGTACGGATGACGATGCCGGTCGAGGCCGTCTCCAGCGCCTTTCTGAGCCGACTGATATGGACATCGACTGTGCGTACACCGACGTGGATATTGGCCGGCCAGGCCGCGCCGATCAACTCGTCCCGGCTGAAGACCTTGCCGGGAGCCTCGAGCAAATGCCGCAGGACGTTGAACTCGATCGGTCCGAGATGGATGTCATGGCCATTGCCGCAAACCCGGTGGGCATCGAGCTTCATCTCAAGAGTGCCACAGGAAAGCCAGCTGCCGTTTTCAATCCCGTTTGAACCCGGCTTCGGCAGCGCCAGCCTCGTCCGCAAACAATCGAGCAGCTTGGCCGGCGCCATTGGCCGTACAAAGCTCTCGTCAATGCCGGCCTTCAACAGATCGAGTTGCTGGTTCTCGGCGCCGGGCGCGATCAGGGCAATGATGGGCAGGCCGCCGGTCTGGGGCTCGCGCTTGAGCCGGGCGCAGATTGCGGACCCGGTAAGGCTCGTTGGACCGCAGTCCAGCACCACGGCCTGGAATTCCCGTTCGTCGGCCATTGCAAGTGCTTCCTTCGCGCCGCCTGCCGGCTCACTGGCGAACCCGTCCACTTCCAGTATGTGGCTGAGGAACAGATAGAACTCCGCATCTTGCGAACAGATCAGGACGAGTGGCTTCATCAGCGCTACCCCGAGAACCAAATTGGCCTCGACTGCGTCGGCCGCGTAGGCTGGCCGTCGCGGCTCCTCAAGGCCTGACATGATCCTCTTGCTCGAAAATCGGTTTCATGCCCGTGCCACCTCGGGATAGGCGTCGATGGCTGCGATAGCATCGTCGGCCAGTTTCGTACCGGCCGCGGCGACTTTGCAGAACGTCTCGAAGCCGAACCGATGGACGTCGCGCAGGGTCTTGGATAGAACGACCAGCCGCCCGGCGGTGAAAAGCACACGCCCGAAGCCCTCATGGCTCATTTCGATCATCGGCGATGCCATCAGGCCGGAGCGCTCCTCGATCGCAAGGGCGACGGCAGTGTAAAACTTGTCGAGCCTCCACAGCACGTCCGGATCGGGATCGCCGATGATTGGAATCGTCCGACGCTGTTCCTTGCTGACGATGAAGTCGGCCAGCAACTCGGCGTCCGCTTTGCCGTCCCACGACCCGTGGGTATCTTGAGCACGGATCAGCCGCACGAGGCATTTGACGAACGGGCTGGCAAGGGCCGCCTCGTCATCGTTGACAGCAGGGCTGATCGCGACTTCAAACATTTTGCTCTTTCCTCGTTTCAGTCCTCGTCCTCGAAGGAGGGTTTCTTTTCGGCGACACCGGCTTCGGCCAGCACCTTTCGCAGCCAGGGAGGAGGACATGTCCTCAGCATCATCTGAGTGCGCAACAGCACCTCTTGGATGGTTTGTGGCTGCGGCACCTTGATGGGATGGATTTTTGCCGAAACTACCTTGGCTGCCGAAGGCCCGCCGATGGCCAGACAAAACAGCAGGTGGCATCCCCTCAGCGCCTCCACCTTCGGCGTGATGCGGTCATCGCCCTCGGTCCGACGCTTCCCGCTCTCATCGGAAACCTCATCGAAGGCCACGGCTTCCACGAGATGCCACTCCTCGCGCGTCACGTCGTAGACAGCAAAGCGCTTGGCCGACCCGAAATGGGCATTGAGACCCTTCATGTCTTGCGTGGCGATGGCTACGCGCAATGCGCCTGCTCGTCGTTCAGGCATCGGTGCGTGAACCTCGTCAGTGACGAGTGAGAGGCGACGAACGGAGCTCATCTGGCATTTCTCGATTACGGAATGGGTCAAGCGCCTCAGGTGTCGGCGCGCGCTGGTTGGCCTGGAAGATATTGGCAACATCGAAGATCAGGTCGCGGGTCCCCCGATACAGGATTGTGAGCTTGTGCTGGCTGCCCAGCCGGTCAAAGATCGGGAAGCCGACGCGCATGAGCGGAATCCCAAGGCGTTGCGACGCCTGGCGACCGTGGGAATGTGCTACGAGAAGATCCGCGCCCGCTGCAAGAGCTTCCAAATCGCCGAGATCGCCGATCTGAACCCACTCCGCCGGTACTTTTTGCAGAATCTTCGACATATCGGTCGTCGTGACCGCCGCCGCGATGTCGCAGCCCATGTCGGTGAAGAAGGTTGCGAGTTGATAGAGTTGGTCTGGTTCAGCAGCGATCGCAATTCTCTTGCCTCCGAAATGGAAATGTCCGTCGAGCAACGCATCCTGCAATTGCGCCCGGTGACGGCGCACCTGGGCCGGCACCGCCGCGCCCGAAACCGCCGATAGCAGCGAGACGAACCGGTCGACAGCCCTCAATCCGGTCAGCGACTGGAACACCGCGAACGGCACGCCGGTCAACCCGTGCAGCACTTTCGCAGGGTGGCGCATGTGCTCGCCGATGACGATGCATTGCGCGACAGTGCCAAGCTCGCGGATTTCCTCGACGCTGGTGCCGCCATAGGTAGTCGTTACCCAGCGGTCGGGAACCGTGCCGTCGAGAGAGCCGGAGACGTCCGGCAGAACAACCGGCTTGAGCCCAAAGCTTTCAACCATGTCACGCAAATGCTCGACGTCAGCGACAGTGAGGTTGCATCCGGGCAGGATCGCGATCTTCTTCGGGTGCCGGGTCCGTGCGCCCGACCGTGTAATCCCTTCGATCATCGCCGCGACAGCCTTGGCCCAGCCTTCTTCGATCGCGCCGTCAAAATCTGGCGTGTTGGCCAGCACGACCTCCGTACCCGCGAGTTCTTCCACGTGCTTCAGCTTGACGTTGGCGATATCACTCGCGCAATCTTCGCCACGGGTCTCCACCAGCGCGGTCGTGCACACCCCTATCAGCTTTGGCTTTGTGCGGGTTTTGAGGTTGAGGATCGCCTCTTCCAGATGATCCGCTCCGCCGAGTATGGTTGCCACCTCGTCCATCGCCGTTGTCTGCAAGGGGATCGCTTCCTTGAAATGCCGCACGAAGAGCACGAGGGCGAAGCTGGTGCAGCCTTGGCTGCCGTGGAACAGGGGCATCGCACCGTCGACTCCAAGAAAAGCGAAGGCGGCACCCAGTGGCTGCGACGACTTCAGCGGATTGACCGCCGCTGATTTGATTTTGCGAAGGATGCGGACCATCGGATTTCCTCAACGGTTGTCGAAGCGGTGAGCCGTCGCGCCAGCGAATTCATTGAAAGCATTCACAGTCGCGGTCCCGTTCTTCGTGCTCGCCAGATCGTCCTCCAAAGCAGGCGGGCAATCCCACGGCGCCGGCTCCCGTACCTGACCCCAGATCGGGTTGTGAATGGCGAGGTCGATCTGCCGTACAAGTTCCACCATGCCGTCATAGCCGGCATAAGGATGTTGGCGCTCCTGGTTGATATCGAGCCAGGGTGTCTTGGCCTTCAGCGCGATGAATTGCGTGCGCCCACCCGACAGCATGATGTCGGCCTTGTGGTTTGAGAGCATGGCGTAAAGATCGCGCGCTGCCATCTGCTCGAACATGTGGTTTTCGTCCTTGAGGATCCGTTTGATCCGCTCCTTGTCTTCGACCGTGGATTTCTTGACAGAGGTGCCAACGATCTCCATGCCGGTCTCCATCAGCGCGTGAACGACTGACCAGGACTTCACACCGCCTGTATTGAGCAGCACCCGCTTGCCTTGAAGCCGCCGGCGGTAGGCCTCGAGCTTCTTCCACGCAATCGCTTCCTGCTCAGCAATCAGCGTGTCTGTGCGATCGAGGATCTCCGCATCGGCGCCCTTCCTCACCAGCAGCTCAGCAATGTTGCGAAGTGCTTCCGACGTATCGGTTATGCCGTAGAAGGAGCCCTCGAAGAACGGGATGTCCCAGCGCTCCTCCATCTTGCGTGCCAGATTGATGAGTGCGCTCGAGCACACCATCATAGCCGCCCGGGCGCGGTGCGCGGATGCAACGTCAAGGTAACGCGCATCGCCCGGAATGCAGGCGCGCACCCGGATGCCGAGCCGATCAAGCAGCGGCTTCACCAGCCAGAATTCGCCCGAGAGGTTGAATTCGCCAAGGATGTTGATGTCGTAGGGCCCGGCGTCGTCGGGTTCCACCGTGCCGATGACATGATCGAGCAACGCTTCGGCGGCGAGTTTGTTGCCGAGGTTCTTGGAGCCGGCCAAGCCCGGCGCATTGATCGGCACCACGGCCAAGCCGAATTTTTCGGCCGCGCGTTTGCACACGGCCTCGATGTCGTCGCCGATCAGCGCCGTCACGCAGGTCGAATAGACGAAGACTGCCGGCGGCGCATATGTTTCCTTGATCTCGCGGATCGCCCTGAACAGCTTCCGCTCGCCCCGCCCCATCACGACGTCGAGTTCGGTGAGGTCGGTTGTGAAGCTTGTGCGCCACAGGGTTGGCCCGGACGAAGCTGCGCCTCTGTTGTCCCAGGAATTGCCCTCGCAGGCGAGCGGCGCATGGACCAGGTGCGCAACGTCGGTGATTGGCTGCAGGACGATCTTGGCGCCGTCAAAGGCGCAGCCGCCGGCTGCCGCCCCGGGGGTCAGCGGCTTCGAGCAGCCCTCCTTGCGCGCCTTGGCATCCTTGCCGCGGTTGGTATCGCAGGCGGGCTCGTCGAAAACGTCCTGGATCTTGGCACTGAGCGAGGTCATTGCGTCAGTCTCCGAAGTCCATTGGGCAATGGACGGCCTCGACGAAAAGCCGGCACGGGCTTAGCGGGTGAGGTCATAGGAATAGTCCGTCACGCCCGTTTCGCTCGTCTCGCGATCGAGCTTGTCGAATATCTTGTCGAGGATCGTCGTCAGCACGCGTAATCCACCCTGGTAGCCCATGAGGGGAAAGCGATGGTGATGGTGCCGGTCGAAGATTGGAAACATCAGCCGGATCAGCGGCGTGCCGGTGTCGCGTTCCAGATACTTGCCATAGGAATTGCCGATCAGCAGGTCCACCGGCTCTGTAAACAGCAGCGAACGCATCGCCCAGAGATCCTTGCCCGCCCAGATCTGGGCATCCTGGCCGAAGGACGAGGATGCAAGCAATTCCTTCATCTCGGCCTCCCAGGCCGATGTGCCGTTGGTCGCGAGGCAATGTGTCGGCTCGCCGCCGGTCTCCATGACGAAGCGGGCCATGGCGTAGACGAAGTCGGGATCGCCATAGATTGCGTACTTCTTGCCGTGCAGCCATGACTGGCTGTCCGCCATGGCGTCAACCAGTCGGCCGCGCTCCATCCGGATTGACTCGGGGATCTCCTGGCCGGAAATCGCCGAGATCTTCATCAGGAATTCGTCGGTCGCCTGGACACCCAGCGGATAGTGGAAGGATGCCGTCGCCTGCCCGACCTCGTTGCAATATTCCAACGTCTTGCGGGTGTTGTAATGCTGCAGCGACAGTGTCGCCTCCGCGTTGAGTGCCCCTTTCAGGTCTTCAATCTTGGTGCCACCGTCATACATGCGGTATTCGCCGTCCGACGGCGTGTCGAACTGGTCTGAGGCGTCCTGAATGACGGTATAGGTGACACCCATCAGGTCGAGGAGGCGCTTGAGTTCCCGATTGTTTCCGACGCAGAATCCGTCGAAGCCTGGAATGATGTTGATGGTCCCAGCGGCTTGCGAGCGCTCGCTGCCCTTCCAGAAATGCTCGAGCACGCCCTTGACCATGCCGTCATAGCCATCGACATGGCTGCCGACGAAGGCAGGCGTATGAGCGAAAGGCACGTCGAAGTCGCAGGGGACCGAGCCTTCGTTCTTGGCGTTCTCTATGAAGCTCCGCAGGTCGTCGCCAATGACTTCGGCCATGCAGGTGGTCGAGACGGCGATCATCTTGGGGTCGTAGAGCTTGTAGGTATTGGCGAGCCCGTCGACCATGTTCTTCAGGCCGCCAAACACTGCCGCGTCCTCGGTCATCGAGGAGGAAACCGCTGACGAAGGCTCCTTGAAATGTCGCGACAGATGCGAGCGGTAGTAGGCAACGCAGCCCTGGCTACCGTGAACGAACGACATAGTCTTCTCGAACCCCGCGGCCGCGAACACGGCACCGAGCGGCTGGCAGGCTTTGGCGGGGTTTATGACAAGCGCCTCGCGAGCGAGGTTCTTTTCGCGGTATTCCCAAGTTTTGGTCAATTCGCGTTGATCGGTGACGATCTGATCAGGGTGCGGACATTCGAAATTCAGCTTCTTCTCGGCAAGCATTTGTCTGTATTCCGGCTCGCGGAACAGGGGAGCATGGTCGAGAACTTTTTCGGCCGATTGCGGCATGGTGGTCACCTTTTCCATCTGGCCGCGCCAAGCGGCAGCACAGGGACATCGAGACGTTAAGGGGCCTCCCGCGGATCGAGTGCGCCCCAAGCATTTATCGGCCTCCCTGCCTGGCAGGGTGGCCAGTCCTCATTCGGCGGCGACCGCCCTCACCGGCGCGTCCTTCATCTTCTTCCACGGCGCGCGGTAGAGACCCCACACCGGGTTGTTGATGGCCAGATCCATGTCGCGGGCGAAAATGGCGAAGCCGTCATAGCCGTGATACGGGCCGGAATAGTCCCAGGAGTGCATCTGGCGGAACGGGATGCCCATCTTCTGCACCGGGTACTTCTCCTTGATACCGGAGCCAACGAGATCAGGGCGGATGCCTTCGATGAACTTCTCCAGCTCATAACCGGTGACGTCGTCATAGACGAGCGTGCCATTCTTCACGTAATGGCCGGTGCGCTGATAGTCGTCGTTGTGGGCGAACTCGTAGCCGGTGCCAACGATCACCATACCGAGGTCCTCGTAGGCAGTGATGACGTGACGGGGGCGCAGGCCGCCGACATAAAGCATCACCGTATTGCCTTCGAGGCGCGGTCGGTACTTGGCGATGACGGCATCTACCAAGGGCCGGTACTTGGCGATCACCTTTTCGGTCTTCTCCTCGATTTCCGGGCCGAAATGCTTGGCGATGTTGCGCAGGGAGGCCTCGATCTGGGAGGGTCCGAAGAAATTGTATTCCATCCAGGCGATGCCGTATTTTTCCTCCATGTGCCGGCAGATGTAGTTCATCGACCGGTAGCAGTGGATCAGGTTGAGCTTGGCCTTGGGCGCGCGCTCTATCTCGGCGAGTGTGGCGTCGCCCGACCAGTTGCCGACCACCCGAAGCCCAATCTCTTCGAGCAGGATACGCGAGGCCCAGGCATCGCCGCCAATGTTGTAGTCGCCGACGACGTTGACGTCGTATGGGCCGGACTCGAACGCGACATCGTCCTTGTCGAAGACCCAATCGCGGATCGCATCATTTGCAATGTGGTGGCCGAGCGATTGTGAAACGCCGCGGAAACCTTCGCAGCGCACCGGTACAATCGTCTTTTCGTGCTCCTTGGCCTTCTTGCGCGACACGGCCTCGATATCGTCCCCGATCAGGCCGATCGGGCATTCGGACTGCACCGAGATGCCGCCACTGAGCGGAAACAGGTCCTCGATCTCGTCGATGATCTTTTCCAGCTTCTTGTCGCCGCCGAAAACGATGTCCTTCTCCTGGAAGTCGGAGGTGAACTGCATTGTCACGAACGTGTCGATGCCCGTCGTGCCGACGTAATAGTTGCGGCGTTGCGACCAGGAATAGTGCCCACAGCCGACCGGCCCGTGCGAGATGTGGACCATATCCTTGACTGGACCCCACACCACGCCCTTGGAGCCGGCATAGGCGCAGCCGCGGATCGTCATCACGCCCGGAATGGATTTGATGTTCGATTTAACATCGCATTCGGAAAGGCCCTTGTCCTCCCCACCGGCCTCGTCCTTGCTCGTTGCGACACTGAGGTGCTTCTTGCGACGCTTCGCCGCCTTGTCTGGATATTGGGACAGCACGTCTTCGATAAGCTTCGCATGCAAAGCGCCGTCATTCTCATAGTCGAGGCCCATGGGACCTGCCCCTTTCAAGGTTCGGGTAACGCCTCGCCAACGAGGCCTTGCTTCGTAGAAAGGGGCGCCAGGTCACGGTCGGCGCCCCCTGTCGGTAGCGGCGGTTACTGAGCGACGGCCAATTTCGCTTCCTTGGCCTGAAGCTCGGCAAGCATTTGCTCGTCCGTCTTCATGATGCCGAAGTCGAGCAGCATGTCCTCGAGCTCCTCCATCGTGATTGGGGTCGGGATGGTGCCCTGGCCCGAATTGACATGGATCTTCTCGGCCAACGCGCGGTACTCCCCTGCCTGTTTGGAGTCCGGCGCATACTGGATTACCGTCATCTTTCTCAGTTCGGCGTGCTGGACGATGTTGTCGCGCGGCACGAAGTGGATGAGCTTGGAATTGAGCCTGGCGGCCAGCGCCTCGGAGAGGTCGAGCTCGCGGTCGGTCTGGCGCTCGTTGCAGATCAGCCCGCCGAGCCGCACGCCACCCGAATGGGCGTATTTCAGGATACCCTTGGCGATGTTGTTGGCGGCATAGAGCGCCATCATCTCGCCGGACATGACGATGTAGATTTCCTGGGCCTTGTTTTCGCGGATCGGCATCGCGAAGCCGCCGCACACCACGTCGCCCAGCACGTCGTAGGAGACATAGTCGACATTGTCATAGGCGCCGTTCTCCTCGAGGAAGTTGATCGAGGTGATGACGCCGCGGCCGGCGCAGCCGACACCCGGCTCGGGGCCGCCGGACTCCACACACTTGATGTCTTTGTAGCCGATCTTGAGCACGTCCTGGAGTTCAAGGTCTTCCACAGAACCTTCCTGGGCGGCGAGATGCAGAACGGTATCCTGCGCCTTTGCGTTCAGGATCAGGCGGGTGGAGTCGGCTTTGGGATCGCAGCCGACGATCAGGATTTTCTGTCCGAGGTCGACCAGGGCGGCTAGCGTATTTTGAGAGGTGGTGGACTTGCCGATGCCTCCCTTTCCGTAGAATGCGATCTGACGCAGACCTGACATGTTGCTTCCTTCCTTCTTTCCATCCATAGCGGTTACCGCGACTTCAATGCCGGTCGGCAGATCCCGCCGCCTCGCACCGATCGTTTCAAAACTCGTGCCAATTTGGCCGGCTGGATCGAAGAAGAAATTTTATGATTGCTTTTCAGCTGTTTAACATTTGGCAAAAATATTAAATTGGCTAAATAAACTTGTGTCGCGGGCCCGACAAAGGCGACAGGAGATGTCGGATGGCGTTGGTCGGCCGCGGAGCCCGGAAGGAAGCTAGTTGTCAAAATCTGATGAAGTAGATGCCCCCTCGCGTCTTCACCCCGACTTGGTCGGTTTGCCCGTCGAGGTTGTAGCTGCGGCCATCGGGCGCCAAGTCGGATAATTTCGCGGGTCAGGCCTGGACTCAAGCAAGGGTCGTATGGCAGCCACAGCGGTCTGGTCGCTGAAAAGGGGACATTCTTGGAAAGGATCAGAATTGTTCAGAAATCGATCAAACGTGCGAGGCTTATAAGACCAGGATCAATTCCCAGCTCCGACATTGGAGCCTGCGCCGCCGCTGGATTACTGTGATAACTAACCTTCCACGTCACCGTTGTTGCGTCGATGTGCTTGGTTATTTCCTCGAGATATGGCGCGTCCACCTCAGAAAGGGAGTGTCCCATGACGAGGATTCGACGCACTGATCTCAGGCTATGGAAGAACGGCTGCTGCTGCAGGATGATTTTATGGGTCGGCTTGAACGTCGCCGAAAAATAGTCGTCGACGATCCTGTTGCCCTCAAGGACGCGTGTGTCCGCAGCCTCGACATCAACGCCGTGATTGAGGGAGTCCGCCAAAGTGCGCTGCCATGCATGGCCGAGCACGAGTTGGTCAGCAGAGCTACTGGCTTGCCCGTGAATGTGCAGAACCTGGCTATCGGCAATTCCATAGGCCTTCTGAAGTGTCGGCGTATAATTGAAGTTGAGATAACGCGCGGTCGGGTCGAGCGGTAAAGGTTTGCCGGTGAATGAATTGGCTGCGGGGATGCGAAGCTGTCGAATCCAATCGGCGAACCGTGCCCGCATTGTAGAAGAAATAGCCTCGACGACGCGGTTCAGTTCATACTGATAGTCGTGATGGCCTGAATCACTCCAGTCCTCCGCTCCATAGGACATGAGAAATTGAGAGGCATAGTCAATAACCGTGTCGACATCGAAGTCGGCCAGCCTCGCCTCGAATTCCCACCAGAACGCGTCGTCGACTGCAAAATATGTCTCGACTTCGCGATAGGTGGCCAGATCGACTTGCTTGAGATATCGGCCGAAGTCCACGTAATCCGATGGAATATCGTGATAGCGGTCAAAGCCATTGCCGATGATGTATAACGTGTCGCTCATCAGCCTGCTTTATTCCAGAGTTACGCTGAAGCTCGGATATGGCTTTCGAAATGCAGTAAGGACGCGATCGCGGGCGCGGTCCATTTCCCGGGCAGCGGCATCGGTCAACATGAAGGTCGGACAGGACGGATCGCCACAGCCGCACGGCCTGATCGCACCGGTTGAAAGCAAGGTTTTATAGCGGCGACGAAGGTTATCTAGTTCACGCACCGTCGCTTCGAGGGCCGATCGGACGCTTGGATCACGGATGTGATGCAACGAGGGAAGGCGATGGATTTCTACGCCTTCACGGGTTTGCCAGATGCCGGTGCTCAGCACGCGAATGGTGTCTTCGACGGCCTGTAGGAAGGCTGGAAGGTTACTCTCCTGCTGAAAGGGTGTTCGAAAGGCCGGTCTATCGAAGGCCCGCGCAAGCATCGCCAGTGTCTGGTCATCGGTAATAGCCGAGAACCGGTCAACGAAATCGCGCAGTTCAGCCGCGGTGTCGGGAAAGGGGACCCCTTCGACCAGACGTCGAAGGAGGAACTCGGCGCGGAGCCTCAGATGTTCTTCAAACTCTGAGCCCGACCAGATCGTGACGCGAGCCACTCCCAGCTTGTTGGCCGCAGCTTTCACTTCGTCCCGCCGCTGAGCGGAGACGCTGCATCGGCAAACAAACTTAAATGTCGCCGGGCGCCCGAACGCAGCACCGATTGCCGCGGACATATCCTTCTCGGCCTTTGTCTGAGTAAGACTTGCGCGGTTTACGCATTGAATGACAGTCCGTTCGTCCGGCCGGTCGTCGAATGGCCGAGTGCCGACGATGTCTCGCCCTTGGTCGCTGCCGGCCTGGCCGTACCATGCGAGGTCGGTCCATCCCTCACAGAGGTGATAGGCAAAGACAAGTCGTTCGAACTCGGACCCACTGAAATCCTCGAAATGAATCGGTCGAACTGTCTGGGCGATACTCATAGAGATCCTTTCCTGGGACGCACGCCCCTAGCCAGGACCCTCACAGCAGCTTGTCCGATTGCTGCGCATGTGCAGGGTCGGGCGGGGGCACAAACTGGTCGATGTTTTTCAAAAGGCAATGTGTGTCGCTATTTCTCGGCATCAAGCCAATTGGTTCCTGTTCGGAGATTGGCGGGATCCTCGGAGTCTTTTGGGATCTGGAGGGAGATGCGCCAATCGTTCGTTTTTCGCCGGCGCGAGGCGAATTCGACGCGCTGGATCGCGGCCATCTCGTCGGATGCGTACTCGACCTTGTGCGCCGCATCGAGAGTGATCTGCTCGGCCTCTATCCAAAGCGCGACCGTCAGTAGGACGTCACCGAGCACGCAGGGGCCGTCGGCGGTGGTGAGGGTGACTGAGCCGGGATAAGGAAAGCATGCGGTGCGGAACGCAGGCGGTTGCGCCTTTTGAATGCCGTCAAACGGATCTGCAGCCC
This sequence comes from Mesorhizobium loti, assembly GCF_013170705.1. NCBI lineage: Bacteria > Pseudomonadati > Pseudomonadota > Alphaproteobacteria > Hyphomicrobiales > Phyllobacteriaceae > Mesorhizobium > Mesorhizobium loti. The sequence goes on from NZ_CP033334.1 coordinate 6,624,477, forward strand.
CTTGGATTTGGTGCCACAGATCAGTTAAAGACCAAGTTGCGTCGGACTCGGTGTTGCGAAAGATCGGCGCGAGCGGATCAGTATCCTCCGGTAAAGTAAAATCCACGTCCTGCGTACTGGGAACTTTCCAATCGAGCGAACGGAACCTCCGGATGCCGATCCGTGCAATGCCGCAGGCCCTATGCCAAAAGAGCACAAAGTCCAGTCGCAACAAGATCGAGTTGATTTCCGCAACCGTAATTTCCGAAATTTTCCGCAGGGAAATGCCCGCATGAGACGCGGCAATCTGAGCCTCCGGGGAAAAACCAGATGCAGTGACGGCAATGGTTCGATCCGCGCCAATCGAAGACTTCTTTGTGGCTAGCTGCTCGATCCAGGTGACATCCTGCAGTCTTGATCTGCGTCGACATTCGATCGTGACAAGCATTTCGGTCGTGCCGACTTTGGCACGAATGCTGGCATCCACTTCCCTCAGCCGACCTGTGAGCCTGCAACGCAGACGATCCGGTGACTTGACGATCAGCCCCCGGGGGCCTGCGTCGGCCTCGATCCGCGCGATCAGGCGTTCGAATTCGCGCCATTCGGGATCCCGATGTCGGTTCGCGGTCATTCTTTTGGACCGCCTTTTGTCCCGGCATTCAGGAACATTGGGAAGAAGCTGATCTGCTTCTTCATTTTGATGACGTCATCAACGCCAATCGTATTGGCCTTCCGTCGCTCCCCGCCGGCGGGCGTTATCACCTCAAGGTCTGGGTTTTCGATGATCGCTGCATGGACATCGTCGGCGTGCGCCGGGGTAATGTTGTATATGCTTTCGTAGAAGTCCATGACAGGCATGGCGTCTCCGCATTCCATGATCAGGCGCGGAATGTCTCCGAGAAGCTGGTTCTTTGCCGATACGCGACCGCTGATGTCGAAGAGGTAGAGCATGCCTTCATCATGCTTTGGATCGTAGGAGAGCATGTTGAGGCCGGATCGACCGAAGTGTGCCTGTAAGCTGGCGTTGTCGTGAAGAATGTTGTTGTAGACCTGCCTTGCCCGATAGGCATTCGCAAAGTGGATCAGCCAGTACCGCCACCCGCCGGGATTATTGATCGAGAACGGGCTGACATAGGGGGCGCACAATCGGAAAGCGTCAAAGACGATTTTCTCGGCTGTGCCGAGCCAGTCCTTTTGGCTCATTAACGCATCGAGCGCCTGGATATCGTTGCTCGTCAGCCCGAGATGATCGAGCTGGGCGCGAAGCCGCTCCGGTTGGTCCTTTTGAAGGAATGCGAGCAGCGAACTGATGACGAAGGTGTAGAAAATCTCAGCCGCGGGATAAGAGTGCATAATGTCGAGGATGGTGTTTCGCTCGACATGGCTGTGACCGCATTGATCGAGGTTGAAGATGACGCTCCGATAGCGGCCTTGCCCCAACAGGCTCTTGATATCGGGATAAGCGGCTTCGAAGAACTCGTTCAGATATTCGACCCGCAGATGCAGCTTGGGGCAGCTCTGGCTAGCCTCTGCTTGCATCGGTGCGACATGCGTCTTCAGAAGTTCGATCGCATCGCGGTTGGCGTCGTTGAATACGAGGAGGCATTCGACTTCGATAGCGCCAAGCCCTTGGACGGCGCGCTGCGTGTTCACAGCCTCGACTGCTCGTTTTAATTCTTCGATGAAAATCAACGGCGATCCAGGTGAGCCGCACTGGTAGCGCCCGCCGCCAGCGAAACCGTCGACGATCGCGAGGCGAAATCGCTCCTGCTGAGGCAGCCTACAGCGGACCGTCAAGTAGTCGAATACATATTCTCGCAAAATTTTATGTTTGCGGCGAGAGTGTTCCTCCAGCTTTGCTCCGTCGGCCCATTCATATCGTTTTTCGACCACTTTGCTCCCCCCGACGGATGTTGTTCTACATTGTAACCGTGCCTTGCTGGGTGGTCGGCATCTCGTCCCAGGTCCGGCCCCGATACTCGCGCCCGTTGGCCTTCTTGGAACGCTTTTTGTTATCCTTGCCCCAGGTTCCCCACTGCTTGAAGAAGAAGGCGGTACCGGCCGCCAGGCATTGGCCGTAAATTTCGTCGATCCATTCTTCCCTGATCGGTCGAGCGGATTTGCCGCTTTCACCGCCCACGATGGCCCAATGGATGTCGCGGAGGTCGACGGCGCCAACCGATCCAATGAGAGGCTCAAAAGAGATGAAGCGAATGGCTGCGGGCGCCTGGCGGAGATAGTCGACTCGACTCACGACGTTCGCGTCTTCAATGCTAGTGCCCAGCCAGACATTGGGCAGGATGTCGCCCAACTGCGAGGCGACGAGAGCTGCCATTCGCTCGGGACGCTTAGTAAGGATTTGATAGTTGTGGCGCGGGGTCTCGCGCATGACCTTCCAGACCTCAAGGATGAATTCGTCGCTGACACCCTCGTGGAAGAGGTCGCTCATAGAGTTTACGAAGATTTTCCGCGGTTTCTTCCATCCGTAGGGCATGGCCAGCGCTTTGCGGTCTTCCCGCACGACGCCATTCCACACGGTGCGCTTTCCCGTCTTACGGGTAAGTCCCGCATATTTTGCGATGCCCATGGCCTCAAGGCGTTTGGCCATTTCCATAGCATAACAATGGGTGCAGCCTGCGGTGACGATGGAGCATCCTGCGACGGGGTTCCAAGTGGAGTCTGTCCACTCTATCTGAGTTTCAGCCATCTTGCCCTCCCGAGCATTCCTTGACCCGACGCCGCATCAGACCGCTCCGCGTATCGGATTGACGACCTTGAGCCCGGCAAAGTCTTTTTCGTTATCCGTTACCAGCACGCACTCGTTCGCTCCGGCGACAGCGGCGATGCTCATGTCGAGCCCGCTGCGCGGCTTGCCGGCCGCTTTTCCTCCTGCCATCAGCCGCGCCCAGATCAGCCCTGCCTTGTCGTCGAACGAAAGGATGCGGCCCGCAAACAGCGCCTGCGGCCCCTCGGGCCCAGAGAACCACTTGTCGAGTGCGTTGCGTTTTTTCCCGCGTGGCTTCTCCAGAACCCGGCGAAGAATTTCCGCAACGGTCAGCGAAGCGATGAACAAATCCTCGTCACGCTGTCTCGACATCCATGCCAGGAGCGATTCCGACGGCTGCGATTTCACGACATTGCTGATGATGTTGGTATCGAGGAGGTAGCGTGTCACAGGTCGATCTTGCGTCCCTCTTCATGGGGGCGGGAAAGATCGAGGTCAGCTCCCACCAGCGGCGAACGACGCAATGCGGCGAGAATCCCGCCAAGCTTGGGTGGCTCGCCGGCGATGGTCTGGCTGACAGCAGCGCGCAGGCTAGAGGCATCCGGTCCATCTTCCGCCAGGCGGCGAGCCAAAGATCGAATGAGGTCGCGATCGGCATCGCGGCCAAGCACCTCGAAGCGCGCCAAGCCGCGCTCGCTGAGGCGAGATCGATAGTTTTGAATGGCGCGTTTTTGCGAGCTGCCCATAGTTACCTCCGACTTATTTCCAGTAATATAACCAGAATGCTGGGTTTGATCAAGGTGCAGGCAGTCCGGGCAGTGCGCTCTTTCGGTTGAATGGCATCGGTGGACGCGTGATATATGTTACGCGACGGTACTTGTTGACCAGCGTCGAGCAGCCGCCGGCCGACGCGAGGTGTAAAGATCGTCCGATCTGGTGCCGATGGTTGGCGAAACCTCAAAAAAATGTTTCCGGCAATTTTCCCTTTGAATCAAGGGCGTAACTTTTTTACGGCCTCAGCGTCGGATTTTTTGCGCTGACAAGAGAAATATCTCGGCGCCGACCAGAGGGCGTCGGCCCCAGGACGGGCGAGGCTCGTTTGGCGAACGGCGCGAAACAGGGATTGGTCGATTCGCGCGGCGATGGTTGACCACAACGCCTGCTGGACGGGTTCCGCGTGCAGGTGCCCTTCTGGGAGAAGGCGACGGCCATCCATGTCTTCTGCCTGCAGGAGCGCCGGCGCGGCGATCGCTTTGCTCGTCACTGGCACGATGTCGCCGTGCGAATTTCGCGGATCAAAATTACAAACTTCGCCAATCGGCGCGCTGCGGCCGGGAATGCTCGATGCGCTGATGGCGGTAGAGCCAAGCCTCGCCGATCAGCGCGAACAGGTGGTGCGCATGTCGGCGGCGCTCGCTGTCGGCGGGCCGCTCGCCGACCTGGATCTGGCGAGCCTCGGTGGACGCGACGCGTCGCCTCTCCATCTTAATCTGTTGACGCCGCACTCGGCAAAGAGCTGCGAATATGATGTCGTGATCATGGTGGGACTCGATCTGGGCGGTTTGCCCTGGCGCAACGAGCAGCCGGCGGCGCGACGCGAAAGCCGACGGCTGTTCTATGTTGGCCTGACGCGGGCCCGCGACGAGATCCATATGCTGTATTCCGGTTACGTCGATACCGGCCGCGGGCGAAGGTTCGGCATCCCGCTACGTGCGAGAGCGCAGCCGTCGACAAGTACGGAGATCAGCTTGCTTTGCACTGGGAACCGTTATTTGAGGGTCGGGTCGAGCTTATCGCGCAACCAATCGCCGAGGACGCTAACGGCAACGGCCGTCATGACAATGACAAGGCTTGGAGCGAGCAGCATCCAGGAGGCGCGGGTGATATACTCGCGGCCCGCCGCGACCATGACACCCAGACTGGTCATCGGCGGCTGGACGCCGAGGCCGAGGAAGGACAGTCCGCTTTCCACCAGGACGATCTCCGGAAAGGTCACCGTCGCCGCCACGAGAAGCGTCGCCGCACTGTTGGGCAGGATATGCCGCAGATAGACACGCAGCGGATGGGCGCCGAGCTGGCGCGTTGCGCTCGCATAGCCCTGCGCGCTGGCGGTGATTGCCAGTCCTCGTGCCAACCGCGCATTCCGCTCCCAGCCATAAAGTCCCATCAGGGCGACGAACAGCGTCAGCGAATTACCGAAACAGGCGAGCATTGCCAGCGCCACGATTAGAAACGGTAGCGAAGCCTGTACGTCGATCATTAGCAGCAGGGCATGCTCGACGAGCCGGCGGAAATACGCGGCGATGAAGCCAATCCCGGTACCGACCAACACGCTGATTGCAGTGGCGCCGAAGGCGACCAGCAAGCTGGTGCGGATCGAGTAGAAAAGACGCGAGGCCACGTCACGGCCCAGATCGTCGGTTCCCAGGACGTGTAGCATCGTTCCGCCAAAGCCGACGGGCGGCGCCAGGCGATGGCGCAGGTCGATAGAAGTAATCTCATAAGGAGCCATTAGCGGCGCGGCGAGCGCCGTGAAGAGCATGAGGAGAACCCAGCCGCCCGCAAGGAGTGTCGGCAGGTCCACCGAGCGAGCCGTCGGACGGTTGGTTTCTACAGTTGCCGTTTTCATTGCGATCCTGAGTTTGTTCCACGCAGGCGCGGATCGAACACGCCATAAAGCAGGTCCATCAGCAGGTTGGCCGACGTCATGGTCAGCGCCACGAGAAGGAGGATGACCTGAACCACGGCGAGATCACGGTTCGCAACCGAAACCACCAGCAATTGGCCGATGCCGGGCCAGCCGAAGACGCTTTCCACCAGTACGGCGCCCGCGACCTGCCCGCCGAGCATCAGGCCGAACAGCGTCAGCACAGGAATGATCGCATTCGGAAAGGCATGGTGGCGAACCACCTGCCGCCACGCCACGCCCTTGGCGCTGGCCGCCACGATGTAGAGCTGCGACAGAACTTCGATCATGGCGCTACGCGTGAAGCGCGCGATAATGGCCGCCCCGCCCAAACCAAGCGTGAGCACCGGCAGTACGAAGCTTTCCGGCCGATCCGCGCCGCCGGACGGGAACAGGCCGAGCGTCACGGAAAAGATCAGGATCAGCAATAGCCCGAGCACGAAGCTTGGCACGGTGAAGCCGAACACGGTCAGCATCATCACCGATCGGTCGACCCAGGTGTCGCGATGCATGGCGGCGTAGGCGCCAACCGGAATGCCGATCAGCATCGTGAGCGCCAGTGCCGGCAGCATGAGCGCCAATGTTAGGGGCACGCGCTCGAACACAAGCTCAAGGGCCGGTTTTCCAGCCAGCATGGAATTCCCGAAATCGCAGTGGAGTGCCGCCAGGACATAGCGGACATATTGCACATACAGAGGCCGATCGAGCCCCCAATGCCGGCGAAACGCCTCAAGATCCGGGGCGCGGGCGCTGGGACCGAGTATCTGCAGCGCCGGGTCTCCAGAGGCCCGCAGCACCACGAATGTAAAGGTCACCACGATCAGGATCGACAGGCCGGCACGCAGGATCTTGGGGCCGGCGAAACGAAACACAGCACTCATCAATGCCTCACCAAATGGCAGGCGACCTGCCGTTCCGTTCCTAGCGGCAGGAGTTCGGGCAGGCTCTGGCGGCAAACGTCGCGCGCAAGTGGACAGCGTGGATGAAACGGGCATCCGCACGGCCTATCGGTGGGGCTCGGCGGCTCGCCTGGCAACGCCACATAATGATCGAAGCCGCCCGGAAGCCTCGGCATGGCCGAGACGAGCGCCTGCGTATAGGGATGGGCGGGTTGATCGATAATGGCGTCGGCGCGCCCCTGCTCAACGACGCGGCCAAGATACATGACGACGATCCGGTCGCTGACATGGCGAACGACCCGCAAGTCATGGCTGATGAACAAGAGGCCGAGCCCGAGCTCCTGCTGAAGATCCATGAGCAGATTGACGATTTGCGCCTGGACGGACAGGTCGAGCGCCGAGACCGGCTCATCGCAAACCAGAAGCGAGGGTTTTGGCGCCAGCGCCCGCGCAAGCACGACGCGTTGGCGCTGGCCGCCGGAAAGCTGATGCGGATAGAGCACGCCATGGTCTTCGCCGAGGCCGACGCCGTGGAGAAGCTCCGCCACACGTTGCTTGCGGCTTGCCGAATCGCCAATCCCGTAAATCGCCAGCGGCTCGGCGATGAGAGCGCTGACAGTCATTCGGCGATCAAGCGCTGCCAAGGTGTCCTGAAAGACCAGCTGCATTTGGCGCCGCTGCGCGCGCCAACCTGTTGCTGTCGATGCGCGGCAGCGGCAAACCCTGAAACAGCACACCTCCGCTGTCCGGCGGCTCCAGACCGAGCGCAATACGGCCGGTGGTGGACTTGCCGCATCCGGATTCGCCGACAATGCCGGTCGTCCGGCCCATCTCGACTTCCAGCGACACGCCATCGACTGCTACAAGATATTTCCGCGGTCCGTAGAGTGGCGAGCCGAGCGGAAAGCGACGGGTGATCTTGTTAAGACGCAGCAGGGTCATTGATACGTGCCGGCGTCCAAACGAAGGCAACGCACCGAATGCCGCGCGGCGACCTGCCGCGGTTCCGGTCGGCTCGTGCGACATACCGCGATCGCGTGCCGGCAGCGTGGCGCATAGGCGCATCCCGGCGACAGATGGCGTTGTGGCGGCGCGCCGGCAATGGCGGTCAACCGCATGCGCGGACCGTGCGAGGGCGGAATGGCACCGATCAGGTCGCGTGTGTAGGGGTGCTGCGGCGCGGTCAGAAGCGTGTGTTTCGGTGCCGTTTCGACGATCTGGCCCGCATACATGACGCATGCCCGGTCACAGACGGCCGCCACCGCGGCGAGATCATGGCTGATCATGACCAGCGCCATGCCTGTGTCGCGTTGAATATCTTTGAGCAGCAGCAGGATCTGCGCCTGCACGGTGGTGTCGAGCGCGGTCGTTGGCTCGTCGGCGATCAGCAGTTCGGGCCGGCCGGCGAGCGCGATGGCAATCATCACCCGCTGGTTCTGGCCGCCCGACAGTTCGTGGGGGTAGGTGTTGAGCCTGCTTGCCGCAGCGGCTATCCCGACCTGGTCGAGCAGGCGGCAGGCCTCGGCACGGGCGGCGGCACCGCTGAGGCCACGGTGCAGGCGAAGCGCTTCGGTGATCTGCGCGCCGATGCGATGCACCGGGTTCAGCGCGCTGGCCGGATCCTGGAAGATCATGGCGATGCGTCCGCCGCGCACCCGATCCAAAACGGATTGTCGTGCGCCCACAAGATCGAGATCACCAATCCTGGCCTCGCCCCCGATCTCCGCGGATTTCGGCAGCAGGCCAAGAACCGCCCGCCAGGTCACGGACTTGCCGCAGCCGGATTCGCCGACGATACCCAAGGCCTCGCCTTTGTTCACAACGAGATCGACACCGTGCAGCACAGGCACATCGCCGAACGCCACCCTCAAGCCAGCAATGCTGATGGCAGGTTTGGTGGCGGAAGCCCCGATGCCATGAGCCGGCAACAGCGCGGCGCCGGCGCTGTTCTGGAAAGACTTATGCAGCATGGAACTCAGGCCACCGGCTCAGGCGGCATCTTCGGACCGAGATACATTTGCGGCAACGGGTTGGGCCGCCAGCTGACATCCGCCTTCTGCCCATAGATGAAGGGCATGGAGTGCAGCGGCGTGATGCAAGGGTCCTCGATCCCGACAATGTCCTGCATCCGTTTGAAGGCCGCCTGGCGCTTGGCGAGATCGGTCGTCGTTTCAAGCTCGTGACCGAGCGCGTTGAACTCGGCATTGGTCCAGCCACCTGTCGACTGGAGGTCATTGGTCGGACCGATAATCTGCCACAGCATGGAAACGGGATCGGCGTAGAAGGCGCCGCCGGACGTGTCATTAATGCCGCCAATGTCGCCGACCTGCGTCCAGTTTTCACACATGATCAGCTTGACGTTGATTCCGGCAGCCTTCCACATCTCGACAAGCGCCTGGTTCTCGGCGAGCTGCATCGGATAATAGGTGCCGACGGAAGGGTATGGGATTTCCTCGCCTCTGTAGGATGATTTGGCGAGCAGTTCCTTGACCTGCGCCGGGTCATAGGACACCCCCTTGCGGTTGGGGTCGTTGATCTCGCCGAAGATCGGTAGCTGCCAGCTGGTCAGCGCTTTCGCCCGGCCGTCCCAGAGGCCGTCCGCCAGCGCACCGCGATCGATAGCGAGTGCGAGTGCGCGACGCAGATCGACATCTTTCAGGATGGGAGTCCTGAGTGGAGCAAATGTGAGAAAGCGGAACCACATGGCTTCGCCACCAACAATCGAGAGGCCGTTGACTCCCTCAATTTCGGCAATGTGGTCCGGAGTGATGTCTGTGACGATATCGTAATCGCCCGACTTCAGTCCGGCGATGCGCGCGGCGATTTCCGGCAACCGCTTGAAGCGGATCGAGGCAAATGGCGGCTGACCTCCCCAATATTCGTCGTGCGCCACCAGCGTGATCTCGTCGCCATTGCGAACCTCGCCGATCTTGTAAGGGCCGGTGCCGATCGGCTTCGCCGCCCAGGCGTCATAGGTGCTTGCGCCAGCCCGTGCCCTGGCGCTGATGATCTGCGTGCCCCAGGCGCCGAGCCGCTGGGCAAAGACCGGATCCTCTGTCCTGGTGATCAAACGGACAGTGCGGTCATTGATCTTCTGAACATCGGCGAGCGAGGAGAGGAAGTTGGCAAACACGGCCGCGCCCGGCGCATTTTCGCCGCGCAGACGATCCGGCCCGAGCGAGAAGACAACGTCATCCGCCGTCATTGTGGAACCGTCATGAAACTTCACATTGTCGCGCAACCTGATCTCATGGATCGTGGCGTCAATTTGCTTCAATGATGTCGCAAGCGCGAAATTCAGGCGAAAATTGTCGATGTAGTCGGTCCGTAAAAGCTGATCGAAAATGCTGTATTGCACCCGCCAGGAAACGTTGGCGATGGAGGAGCCGTCCACCGGTTCCAGAATTGTGCGCAGGTCCTGAACGGCAATATTGAGGTTCGGCCGCCGGGCGGTTGCCGCCATGATCGTGTTCGGCAATGCTATCGCGCCAGCCGCCATGGCGGTCATGCCGAGAAATCTGCGACGTGTCGTTTGCATATCAAATCCCCTCTCTTTCAGTCGGGATGACAATCGGAGCGAACGAAATCCGCTCCCGAGACGGGCTGAGACATAGCGCGGTTATGTGACGGTTTTTTGCAGGTTTGAGACGGATTGTGGTGGTTCTTGAAATCAAACGGAAAAAAATCTTTCACGGTTGGGGCAGCCTGCTGGCTGAACGCAGATGATCAAGTAGAGACCGGTGCGGGGTTGTGACGGTTTTGCGGATATAGAACTTCAACACCGGCGGCCTCGATCTTGTCCAGCATGTCCGATGCAGGCTTCCGGTCGGTGATAATCGCGGTGATCGCCGAATAGGGCAGGATGCGGTAGCGCGCCGACAAGCCGAATTTGCTGTGATCTGCGAGAATGACAATTTTCCGCGCTTGCTCGCAGAGCGTCGCAGCAAGCTCCTGTCCGACCTGTTCATGGTCGAAGACGCCATTCGGATGCACCGCGTTGACGCCGATGAATGCGATGTCGATCTGCTGTTCGCGGAGTGTACGCAAGGCGGTGAATCCGGTTACGGTCCGGAAATCGACATTGAAATCGCCTCCCAGCATGACGACGCGATGCCGATGGCCTTCGGCCGCGGCTATGGCAGTATCGACCATGTTGGTGACGACGCGCATTTCTGGGAGGGCCGATATGCGGCTGGCCAACGACAGAATGGTGCTGCCGCCCCCGAAAAAGAGATTCTGACCGGGCTTCAGAAGACCCAGGGCGATCTCAGCGATGGTGCTTTTTTCCGCGCGCTCGGAAACAGCTCGCGATGAGATGGCCAGCAACTTGGGCCGTTGCGTTGCGACCGCGCCGCCATGGACACGTGCGACCAAGCCATCCTGCTCGAGCCGTTTGATATCCCGCCGCGCAGTCTCTTCTGAAATATTGAACCGCTGCATCAAATCTCGGATGCGCACTTCGCCATTCGCCTGGACGATTTCTACGAGCCTTTTATGACGATTGTAACTAAGCGACATGCTTCTCTCTCTCGCGGCATTCGAAAAAAGACCATTCAGTTCGCTGCGCAAATGTCACGCCAGGGCGTCACTCTCACAGGCCATTGAGCGGCTTAAGGTGCGCCGCAGAGCTTTTGCCAGCCTTTCGTTTTCCGTCCGACTTCGAACCGTCAGGCGCAGATATCGATCTGCTTCGTTCATGGCTTGATAGCCGCATTCTCTTACGAGGACGGATTCGAATAGAACGAGGCGGCGCTTGAGTTCGGCAGCGGATACCGAATTTTCAGGCAGCCGGCACAAGATGAAATTCGTTTGCGAAGGTACGACGTCGAGGCCCGGTACCGTCCGCAGCTCCTCGATGAACAGCTCTCTATCTTCTCGCAACATCTCTAGACTGTGTTCCAATTCCTCTGCAAATTCGGGAAGCAGGAACAGTGTGTATTCCGCAATGCCGTTAATGTTCCACAGCGGCAGTTTCCGGCGCACGGCGGCAACGAGGGTGGGATCGCCAGCCATGAGATAGGCGAGCCGGATTCCGCCAAGTCCGAAGACCTTTCCAAGGCTCTTCACCACGATCAAATTGGCACAGGACGGAACCAGATTCTCAACGCTGTTTGGTCGGCCATCAGCGGGAAAATCAATGAACGATTCATCCACGATCAGCCGTCGCCCTCGAGATCCTAGGGCCTCCGCCAGCCATGCCACGTCAGCATGATCAACAAGTCGACCGGTCGGATTGTTTGGATTTACAACGATTGCCGTATCCGCGCCTGTCGCCAGTACGAATTCCAGGAAGGCTCGAACGTCGAGATCGAAATAGGGCGGGGTGAGGACGAAGTTGTTCTTTTGTTCGTCATCGGGAGGTGTTTGAAAGCCGGCGAACGTCGGCACGGGAATCGCGATTGTTGGGTTCAGCGTTGAATAGAGCGCCTGGATGAGGTCGGTCGCCCCGTTTCCGACTGCAATAAAGTCCGGCTGCTGCGAGGTCATCGTGCCAACAACTGAAGCGATATCCATCTGCTGAGAAGGATAGCATGTCAACACGCCTTCGAGCCTCGCCGCCAGCCGATCGTAAAAAGTCTTGGGAGGGAAACGGGTATTGCAAAGAAGCATGTGCTCAGCGATTGGCTTGCGCCAATAACCTCCGACGCTCGTTTCCAGACGCCACAGCACGTTCTCCTTGTCACACCGAAATTCCGCGATGGATGCGTCGACACCGTCGCAAATATCGAGCAGCTTGGAGCCAGCAGTCAGCACATTGTCAGGCAACGCTACGTCCAGCTGGGACAGGCCCGCGACTAACCAGCTGAAGGCCTGATGCAGAGATGCCGCGGCGCGGCTTTCGGCCAGAAGATTGCGTAGAACATCAGCACTCAATCGATAAATCCCGGTCGGCGCGTCGGGCCGCCAAGCGGAGCCGCGCAAACCTTTGTTGGTATTGATACCGTCAAGAACCTCACTGTCGAAAAGCGGTGTTCCCCATATCAGGAGAGTATCGCCCTCATGTTGGCGGAACTTCTCAATGAGATCGCCGTCATGCGCGTCGCGCCACGAAAGCGTATTTGTGCTGTCCTGCAGTCGGAACCCATCGAATGTGCCGCTGCTCAAGTTTTCAACGAAAGTGACATCTTCAATGCCGTTTTCGACACAGGCGTTGACGAGACGATCCAAGAGCGGCTGACCGTTGATAGGAACCAACGGTGCATCGTAGCTGCCACTCCACAGATGTATTTTTGGCCCTGCGAAATCGAGGATAAAAATAGCACGGGTCGTATCGGCCATCTCGGACTCCTTTCTTCTGAAGGAAGCAAAAAGAGCGCCTAGAAGCGCCCATTCCCAAAAATCAAAACGACCCACGGGCGCTCGAAGAATCCCGTGATGCGTTCATACCGGCGTCATCCGAAGCCTATAGGGGGCTTTGGTTTCGATCGGTCTCTTCCAGGTGCAAAATGACCCACACCAATCCATCCAGGCCTACCGCTCGTTTTCACACGCCTGCCTCGATAAAGCCGCGCGCTCCTACGAAAGCGATTCTGATCCTCATGGACGGCGTAAGCGCGGACTATTTCGAAAAGCACAAACATCGGTTGCCGACGCTTCTTCGTTTGGCAGGAGACGGTCTGTCCATCACTCGCCTGCGCTCAACGGTGCCGGGAACGTCGATGCCGGGGCGCGCGAGCATGCTAACCGGCGCGGCGCCTCAAGCGAACGGGATCTACGGAAACCACATTGTGCGAGATGGCTCGTTTGTCTGCGCCGACGCGTCTGATCTGCGGGTTCCGACAATTGCAAAGCTTGCCAAAAATAGCGGGCTTGATGTCGCGTCCATCGGCGCTGGGTTGATCGACCCAGCCGATTGCGATGTCTTCGTGCCGGCCTGGTGGGAACGAGGGTTTCTCCAGGGAAGCCGGTCATTTAAGAGCCTGTCCGAAAACCGCATCGCTCGCTCGCGCATGATCAAAGATCCAGATGGGCGGTTGCGAGCCGCCGGCGTGTTCGATCTCTTCGGCTTCCCGTCCAGTAGTGACACCGTTGCGAGCACTGCTCTCGTTGCGGGCCTGGCCGCGGATCATCTCATGATCGGGGCTGCAGGAGCGCTGGCTTGCTCGGAGAACCCGCCTGATCTCATTTTGACCGAGATCGACATGACGGATTCGATTCAGCATCAGTTCGGATACGAAAGCGAGGCGGCACATTGGTCTGTCGCCGCGGCCGACATGATGATTGGCGCTCTCATCGAAGGACTGAGGCGAGTCGGGCGGGAAGACGATTACGCGATCGTAGTCGCAAGTGACCATGGACATAGCGCCGTCCACACAACCATTTATCCGGATGCGATCATCCCTGACTTGCTTTGGGAAAGTGAAGGAGCGACGCTCCATGTCCTGGTTGACGGAGCTCATGACCGCAGAATCGCAGACGGACTGTTGGCGCGCTTCCAAGTGGAGCCGTGGTCGAGCGACCATGTTCCGGTAAATGAACGCGATTGCATAGCGACCTATGTCGCACCTCCTGGACACTCCTTCGAGGAGACCGTTGGAGACACGCAAGAAGCTGGCCCGACGGGCAGACCTCGATACTTGTCGACCCACGGTTTTCGACCGGGCAGCGCGGAGGACGATCGCATATGCCTGTTGAGCATCCCGGGAATGCAACCTTGCAATGTTGCCTGGGGCTCCGCTGAAGAGTTCACGCCAACCATTGCTCAGATCTTGGGATTGTCCAACGCCCCGTTTTCGGCAAAGGGTCTTCTGTAAAATGCCCGCAGCCGCCCGCCTGCGGGCTCGCATATTCGTCATGAGAATACCTCATTGAAGAATATCCCAAGGTTGGCGAGCAGCCAGAATTTCCGGCCAAATGAATCTGATGGGTTTCGTTGTCCCTCCTCGAACCAACGCCGCAAAGCAGCAGGATCGAACAAATCTCCCAGTGGAGAGTCCTTATCAAACAGCAGCCTTCGATATTCCGTTGCTCCCTCGCCAACGGCCCACTCACCCAGCGGCAGCGGAAATCCCATCTTTTTGCGAGATAGAACAGATCTGGGCAAGACGCTGCGGTATTCCCTTCTTAAGGGGAATTTTGAGACATCGAGACGTTCGCTGAAGGAAGCAACCGGATGCCACAGTGCCTGGACCGAAGCGATTGGAGTCCTCCACCTCAACCGCTGTGAGCCGGGCATCGCCATTGCGGCGGTAACGAGCTGGTGATCGGTATAAGGAACGCGAGCTTCAAGCCCAGCTGCCATTGTGGTGTTGTCAACCATTTCCAGCAATGCGGGCAAATGCGTAGAGACGAGAACATATGAGATCTTGCTAAAGAAATCTCCGCCGGCCTCTGCAAATTGAGTCGAGAAGTGATCGAACAGAGCCATCTCGTGCTCCCTTCGTATCCGCCCATCGATGGCAAGCGAGCGGATTTCATCGGTCGGGAAGTAGCTGTAACGCGCCAGGAAGAACTGCAATTGAGAGCAGTGGACGTCGAGTCCGAGGCGCCGGCGTGCGACCTGGGCAAGAGCACGTGGCAATGCGGCGATGATCTTGCTTCGATTGTAGTCATACGGCGTACGGAACAATCGGCTGTAGCCAGCAAAAATCTCATCGGCACCCTCGCCGGTGAGGACGACCTTATGCTCCTTCGAAATCGCCTTTGCGAGCGTAAACATTGCGATTTCGTTATGCATCCCAAGTGGATGTCCACGCAGGCGAACCAGCTCTGACACAGCGTTGATATCGGAAGGTTCTCCAATTGGAACGACCCGTTGAATGAGCCCGAATTCAGCGGCGACCTCCATCGCATAAGCCGTCTCGTCATAATCGGGGGCCTCGACCTTGCCGGTATAGCAAATCGGACGGATTTGGGAGTGAGCGGATGCCTCATAGGCCAGGATGCTCGAGTCAAGTCCACCGGACAACAATGCGGCGACCGGTACGTCAGCCACCAGCTGACGTTCGACGGCGCTTCCAAATAGTCTCCTTATGTCGGAATAGTCCGGCTTCGATCGCGAAATGCGCTCGGACAGATTCCACCAACGCTCCGACGTGTGTCGCCCGTTTGTTATTTCGAGAAGGTGGCCGGGCTCTAACTTGGAAATCCCGGCAAACAGCGTTCTGGCGCCGACAACCGCGCGATAGGAAAGAAAACTGAGCGCGCCGATGATGTCGGGTCCGCGCATCACGCCCGGCCAGCGAATGAGAGCGTTCGGCTGCGACGCAAAGAGAAGGCCAACATCGCAGATCGTGTAGTAAAGGGGTTTTACCCCCAAACGATCTCGGGCGATGAGAGCAAGCGAGTTCCGGGGATCGAAAAGCGCGAAGGCAAACATCCCGTCAAGGCGGTTCAGGAATGACTTTCCCCAAGCAATATAGCTAAGAATTAGAACCTCGGTGTCGGACACCGTCGAAAAGGAAAAACCCATGTCCCTCAATTCAGCTCTAATTTCCCGATAGTTGAATATCTCGCCGTTGTACGTTACCACCACTCCGGTATTGTCATCGCGATAGGGCTGATTGGCGCGAGAATGAGCGTCGACAATCGATAGCCGTCGATGCGCGAATGCGACCGATTGATCAATGTATAAGCCGCTGGCATCAGGCCCGCGATGAGCGAGAGCGTCAGCGCAACGCTCAACGGCCTCAGCACAAACGGGTGTCCCCTCGGTTTTGAGGACTATCCCAAAGATTCCGCACATTGGGGTCGCTCTCTTGGCACGAATAACGCCAACTACGTGCTCGGCTTTTCGCCGATCATCTGGATGCAGCCATCGCCGAACCAGAAGCGGGCCAGCGGGTGGTCATAATGACGGTACATCGGAGCGAGAAAGCGCCGAAGATTATGGAAATTTTTTGTATACCTTGAGATCCTGCGGATCTTCTCGAAGCCGCACTCGCCATACCAGCCTCGGATTTGCACCTCTGTGAAGGCGAACTGGTGATAGGTCGGCGCCTGGAAGCGATCCCGAATCGTCACGAACAAATCATCATCAAAAAGACTCCGAAAGAATTCGTTTTCGCCAGGGATATATTCCTTTTCTTCGCCGTCCTTTGTTCTCAACAGCCAGTCGATGGCTTCGCGTGCGGTGGATGCATCTAGATTGTCAATGGAACTGCGGAATTGTTCGTCGCTTTGGTAGAGTTCTCGCAAGTGATTGATGCATCGGTAAATGACGCCGTTGGCGGTACCCATAATCGTCAAGAAGAAGCTGCCGCCGGGGCGGGTTACACGGGCAAGCTCTTCAAAGCCTTTTTTCGGATCCCTGGTATGCGGCAAAACCCCTGCGCAATGGACAAAATCAAAACTGAAGTCGTCAAACGGCAGATCGAGCACACTGCCAGCGACCAGTTCCGAGCGCGGCCCAAATCGGCTGAGCCGCTTGCGCGCGCAATCCATCCAATCATTGCTCAATTCAAGCGAAACAACGTTTCGGGCCCCCTTGTCGAGAAACGCATAGGACGCATTCGCATTGGAGCCGCAGCCCGCATCCAGGACATCAAGGCCGCGGAAGCTACCGGTTGGCAGGCCGAAATAGTCCTCCTCGATCAGAGAGACCAACCTGTCGAATATGTGGTCGTCATTCTCCTGCTGGCGCTGGTAGCGATCAAAGACGGTGCGAGTTTCGATCTCGAAAGAGCTTTCCATGTATTCTCTTCCCTATAGCTACAAACTGATTCACTTTGTGAGCAAGGCGACAGATCCGGCTGCGACCAGTGTAAGATTGGCCAAGCGCAACGCATTGCCGGTACCGGGAAATTTGAAATTTGAAAGATGCAGGACCGACAGCACAAATCCTGCACCGATCAATAGGTTGCCCAGGCCTTGCACTGGCAAGTGATGGTCGGCGACGAAGAGCAACGCCAACACGAAGAGGTTGTTGTTCAACGGCAATCCTCTGCCGAATCCGTCAGCGTCCAGTCCGAACGTCGAAAAGTAGCTGAGGCGCAGAGCCCCCGACAGGATGAGGCAGTTGGCAGCCAACAAGGCGGAAACGGAGAACGCGTTGAAGGACAAAATCAGAACCGCTGGAAAGACGGCTGCGTAGACCAAATCAAGCAGCCCGTCCAACGCGCCACCCAGTTGTGCCGTCAAAGCGGACCGGTTCGGCGAACTCTTCGCGACCATGCCGTCGGCATCATCCGCCAAAAGAGCCCACAAGCCGAAACAGATGCCAATCTCGAAGCGCCCGATCAAAGCAAAGTAGATCGCCGTGGTGGCCAAGGTCAGCCCAAGGGCCGTAATGGCATTTGCAGCGTCGAACAGATAGCGGATCATCGTCCTACCCCCGCCACGGCGGCCGGCGCGCCGGTACTATGTCCGTGAGGTCGCTCGAAGGCGAAAATCCTTTCCGCCACCCGCAGGTCCTGTTCACTGTCGATCTCGTACCATCGCAAATCGTCGCATCGCACCGCGGCGAGTTGCAGTCCGCGCTGCTCGATGAGATGCGCGAGCAACTCCTCGGTATAGGCTTTGATCGCGCCCGAGCCGATCAGGTCGTGGAGGACCGGCACGATCACCGTTTGGAGTTCGGCTCCAGAGAACCGGATGAGGTTCATCATCTTGAAGAGCGCCGGGCTGCCTGATACCAGGTTTGCTGCCGTCTGCTTCAATCGGACTTCGGATATGAAGCCGTCGCTGGAAAGGACGGCTGCCGACCCTTCCATGGATGGATCGAACGGCGCGACCGCGGCGGCATTTGCCGCCTCCCCCAAGATCAGGTGGCGCAGCGCATCTTCTTCGAAAAAGACGTCACCTTCGAGGAGATAACAGTCGCCCGAAAGAAGCGTGTCGCGCGCCAGCCAGAGCGAGTAGGCGCTCCCCGTCTTGTCGAAGACCGAGGACTCGACATAGTTGATTTCAAGTCTCCCGAAGCGTTTGCCACACGCATGGCGAATGGCATCCTTGCGATAGCCGACAACAATCGTCACCTCTTCAACTCCCACCGCCTGGAGGTTCCACAGGGCATTGTGAAGTATCGGTGTGCCGTTGACTTCGATGAGGGGCTTGGGACACAGATCGGTCAGCGGACGCAGGCGGGAGCCGAAGCCAGCAGCGAGAATGACGGCTTTCCTGGGAGCAGCGGGAGGCATCTCATTGACCTCTTTCGTTGTGTGTGTCATTTCCAGGCATTGAGGAATTCGACGAGCCGGGCCAGGCCGGTCGCGAGTTTTTCAGGTGGAATTCCATAGGACAGGCGCAGGCCGGCGGGGTCACTGAACGCAGTGCCCGGCACAGCTGCGACGCCAGTTTCGGCAAGCAGAGCCGTCACGACATCGTCGGCCGTCGTTGAGGCGCCGTCTTTCGATCCCGGTCGCAGCAGACGGGAAAGATCGAGATAGAAATAAAAGCCCCCTTGCGCCTTGGCGACCGGTACACGCGTCAACGAAGAAAGCGCGTCGAGACCGACCCGCCTGGTGCTTGTCAGGCGTGAACGCAGCTTGCTTTCATAGTCCGAGCCCCCCCTTTGCAAGTGGGCGAGCACCGCGTGCTGGGCAATTACGTTTGGATTCGAAGTGGTGTGCGATTGCAGGGCCTTGACGCCATTGATCACCTCTTTTGGACCCGCCAGATAACCGATGCGCCAACCGGTCAATGCCAGCGATTTGCTGAAGGAGTTGACGATCAGCGCGCGTGCTCGAATGTCGGGAGCGACCGAGACGATCGGGTGGTGGGTATGATGCCCATATATGAAGTCGCCATAGCACTCGTCAAAAATGATCCACAGGTTGCGGCTGACTGCCAGTTGAGCGATGGCCATCAGGGTTTCAACATCGTAGACCGCACCGCCCGGATTGCTGGGCGTGTTGACGACGATCGCCCGCGTGCGTTCGGTGACCGCCTCCTTGATGTGCTCGGGGCGCGGGACGTAACCGTTTGATTTGGTGTCGACGAATACCGGTGTGCCGCCGGCGATTAGGACCTGGGCGGGAAACGTTGTCCAGTAAGGCGCCGGGATGATGACCTCGTCGCCTGGGTTTAGAAGCACCATTGCGGCGTTGAACAAGGCCTGCTTCGCTCCGCACGTCACGGCAACTTCCTCGGCCTTCCAGATCTGGCCGGTAGCGCGGGATATCTTCCGCGACAGTGCCTCGCGCAGCTCCACATTGCCAACGGTATCGGTATAGCGATTGACGCCGTTATTGATGGCGTCGATCGCGCCGTCGCGAATCGTGGGAGCAAGCTCGCTCCAGATCTCGCCGGCGGTCAGATCGATGATCTCCTTGCCAGCATCGGCCGCCGCTTTTGCTGCAGCGCGCGCTGCGGCGGTACCCGATGTAGCGAACAGGTTTGTCCGATGCGCAAGCATGTGCGCTCCCGTTTTCGTTTGCTTTCAAAAGACGGGCTGGGGCTGCTACCGCACGCCGGTCGCCGTCTGCGGCAGATATTTCTCTTCCGCCGCTGAGAGTTCCTGGTAATTGAGCAGATCGAAGAGTTCATCGAGGGTCGCCACCTCGTCCTCGATACCGGCGATACTTTCTTCGCGGAGGATACGGTCGCAGACCTGGCGCATGGCCGATATCGCCGCGCGCATGTTGTGGTTCGCCCAGATGACCGTGGAGATTCCGGCCGCCCGATACGCGGAGACCGGTGTGCGGTAATATTTCGTAGGCACGATCACGACCGGAAGGCGGTTCTGCCAGGCGCGCGTGAAGGCGAAAATCTGCTCAGCGTTGGACTTGCGGGAATGAATCAGAATAGCATCGGCGCCGGCCTCAGCGTAGGCTTGTGCTCGCGCCAGCGCCTCATCCTCTTCGCGGCCGGCGATGAGCGCCTCGATCCGGGCGACCAGAACGAACTCCGCATCCGGCACTTGGTCCTTCACCGCCTTAAGCCGGCCGCAGAACTCGGGAATATCGGCCAACGGGTGCCGATCACCGATAAACGAGTTCATTTTCGGGAACGCCGTGTCCTCGAGACATATGCCGCTCGCGCCATGTTGGCGCAGCTTGCGGGCGACCAAACGGGCATTGTTGAAGTTCCCGAACCCGCTGTCCCCGTCGACGAGGACTGGAATGTCCACCGTGTCGGAAATTCGCTCAACCACATCGACGAGTTGGGACCAGGAAGCTTCGTTCGCATCTCGATATCCGAGACTGGATGAAATCGAGAGGCCGGACGCCCAGAGCGCCTTGAAGCCAGCGCGCTCGGCAATCGCAGCCGAAAGGCCGTCATGAGCCTCCATTGCGAAGGCGAGTTCACCGGACGCGATCATTCGGCGCAAGCTCTCGCGCGTCTGCGCACCAGACTGCCTCTCCACCATGCGGTCTCACCTCCACCGACGCTATCCAGCCGACAAGCCTGTCATTGCTGCCGCACGAAGTACTTTCAGTGACGAACCGCTCTGCCCACCGATCGGCGATCTGCCACTGTCGTGCACCGGACAGAATGAATGAAGCAAGGCGCGTGCCGAAATGGCGCCCCACCTGCGCCGCACCCATTCTCCATACGCGTGCCAGGCCCTTTGGTCGGGCTTGCGACATCCTCGTCCAACTTCGGACACAAGAGGGGTCGTGGGAGTGGCTATTCGTCTGCGCCGTGGCGGCTGGCCCGCCACGCTGCCGATCAACGATCTCAAGCGGGGTGGCCCAAGGAGCGGAAGACCTGCGGTCCGTGCAGGCAAGGTGACGGACGGCGTTGGTCTTCGATCCCGGCAATCGCCAGGCGGCTTGATTGTCTATCCAGGCCGCATGGACGAATTGCCGAGCATCGGCACGCGAGATTTCAACAACCCCAGCGGCCGCCCGGAACTTCAAGCCTTGACGTGACCGAGCGCCTTGTTGATCGCTGGAATGATCTTGTCTCCCCAGAGCTCAATCTGGCGTAGCATCGTCTTTTGGTCGAAATCTCCCAATTGGGTCTGAATTGCGATCTGGTCCGGCTTAAGGACACTTATCTCTTCCAGCAGGCGATCGATGACGCGACTTACGCTGCCGATCGGCAGGTTCTGGCGCATGGTCTCGAACGACAGGTCCTGCTGCGTCGGTGTTTCCTGCAGCAGATAGCCGTCCCGGCTCTGCTGGCGACGCTGATGAAGTGCTTCAGATAGCCGGCGCTGGAAGCGGGCGTTGTCGAGATAGCTGTCGATCTCAGCCTGATCGTCGCTGGCATAGCAGCAGCGCAGAAGCGCTATCTTGGCGGCCGTGACATCCTTACCCCGCGAGGCCGCTGCCGCCTCGATGGTCTCACGCAGCATTCTTATGTTTTCCAAGCCGTAGTGGAACGCCGTGACGAAAAGATTGTGGCCCTCACGATAGGCACGGCACATGCTTCGCGCGGAACCGCAGGCGATCCAGATCGGTGGGGCTGGCCTTTGGATGGTGCGCAGCGAAATCGCCGTTAAAGGTATCTTCTCATACTGGCCATTGTGCTCGAAGACCTGCTGGTTAAGGCCCTTGAGAAGGATATCCAGATATTCCGCAAACATGGCCGGCGCCTGATCGACATCGACGCCGAAGCGCTCGAACTCGAACTGCTGGTATCCCGAGCCGACGCCGAGTTCGAGGCGGCCGTTCGAAACGATATCGGCAAAGCCGATCTCGGAGAGCAGGCGCTGCGGTTGATATAGCGGCAGCACACAGACGCCGGTGCCGAGGCCGATGGTGCTCGTGAGGCCAGCACAGTGTGCCACCATCATCAAGGGCGAGGGAACCAGGCTGTAATTGTTGAAGTGGTGCTCGGCGAACCATGCGGTGTTGAAGCCGGCCTGCTCCGAAGCGATTGCCTGTTCTATGGAGTTACCGATGACGCTGTCGCACGATTGATGATAGCCTCGCTGGGCCGCCAAGATGAACGTCGCGAATTCCATGGCGTTTCCTCGTTTACACAAAGTGGCCAATCAAGCCTTCGACTTGTGCCGATTGCGGGTGGGCCGGGGTATCGATCCGGCGGCGACGTAATCGACCATCTTGCGCAGAGCTGCCTATCGTTCGGCGGCCGATCCCGCCTGCCGCTCCAGTAATGATGACGACCCGTCCTGCCCGCTCCACATGAACCTCTCCGCAGCCAGCGTCCTCGACGCGAGCCAGCCGGTCGCGGCATTGCAAGACGTCCTGGTGACCGCAAGTTTCCATACCGGTAGACGTGTTGCGTTCCAGGACCGCTCCCGCGATGCGGCTCTCCAGTTGGGAGCCTTGGAAAGCATTGTGGTGTCAGCTTTGCATTTTCATCTTGATGACGAGCTGCGGCGCTTCTTGAGCGCGTAAACCGGGTCATTGGGATGCGCTGCTCCGATCGGTTGCCGTAAGCCGAACCGTTCTGCCTCGGGGACCGCTGGTGGGGTCTGCTCTTCGAGCCAATCGTAAACGACGGTCCGTTCGGCAATGCGCCACGCCCCTTCCCTCTTCTGAAACAGGTCGCAGTAACGGCCGCAGAGAAGCACCTGGCGTGCTTCTCCGTCGTTGTCTGGTCCGCGTTGCAGCGCGGTGAAATAGCTTTCAACCACGGCCTCCGCCGGGTCGATGAACTCGATCAATACGTTCGTGATCTGGTGGATTAACCGCGGTCCGGTCTTGAAGAGACCAAACGCAACCTCAAAAAAGCCCTCGGCTGAGCCGCAATAGGCACCGTGATTGTCATGCGCATCGGGCCAATACGCACTGCGCAGCGCAGCCTCATCCGCGCGGTCTATGCCGCGGCAGTACCGATAAAGGCAGTCGCGGATCGCCTCGCGGTCGCGCAGTTCGGTGATTTTTGCCTGGCTCATCGCTCTGTCGCAAATTTTGAGATTGGAAGAGGCGCTTCGTGCCTCTAGGTGCATGTAAGGACGAACCGATCGGCAACCGAAGAAGCCAGAACGGAGACGAACTTCACGCGTCGCGTGCGTGTCATTGAGGTCTCGATGCCGGAGAGGAGATAGGCAGGGAAGCGGCCGGACATCTTGCCTTGCGGTTTGGGGCCACGTCTCGTGATTCCACCTAAGCTTCCCCAGCGCTTGGTTGCATGTCGGCTGGTTCGAACCGCGCGGCCGACGTGCGATCGATTTCCAGCGCACTTTCGGGGCAGGATCGCACGGCCCGTGACGCGAGCAGTTCGTCCTCTTGCGCGACATTGATGTCGCCAGGCAGGACGTAGCCCTCATCATCAAGCTTGAAGATGTTCGGAGCTTGCGCCCAGCATCGTGCGTGACCCTGGCACTTGGTTTTGTGGACGACGATGTGCATGGCGCTCCTCCATTGTCTGTGCCGTGGCTGAAGACTTCTTGGTCAGGACCAGTCGACGATCAGATTTTCGATCCCAAACACATGGCCGCCATAGGCGATGGGCGCTGTACCTTCCTTGATCCGGAAGGCCGGGAGGCGCGCCAACCATTCCTCCAGGCCAATAACAATCTCTCGCCGGGCAAGGTGTGAGCCAAGGCAGCGGTGGGGACCATAGCCAAAGGCGGCGTGGCGGTTGTCCTCGCGCATGAGATCTATCGTTTCGGGACATTCAAATTCCGCCGGATCGCGATTGGCAATCATCGTCGCGCAGGAAACATAGTCCCCCTTACGGATCGGCGCGCCTTCGAAGTCGATATCTTTCCTTGCCACCCTGATAATCTGCACGGTCGGATAGGCACGCAGCAACTCTTCGGCTGCGAGCACGATTCGGTTCGGTTCGCTCCGCAGCAGTTCCTGTTCTTCGGGATGACGCGCGAGAAAGGCCAGGTCAAAGCCAATCGCTGCAGCGACCGTGTCAAGTCCCGCGACGAACACGAGCACGCCGATGCCACGGACTTCCTCGTCGGTCAGCCGCCGGCCCTCGACCTGTGCCTGCAAGATGAAGGTCATGAAATCGTCGACCGGTTCCTCGCGGCGCATGGCCGCGAGCTCGTCGATGAACGCCAGGATCGTCCGGGCCGCCGCCGGTCTTTTGACATCGTCGCCGTGGAGCAGGTCGTTCGCCCAGCCGACAAATGTATGGAGTCGGTGATCGGGTAGCCCAAGAAGGCGAAGGAAGATGCTTACCGCAAAAGGCAAGGCAAAATCCTTCATGACGTCGCAGCTCGTGCCCGATGCGGCGATGCTGTCGATCAGGGCTATCGCTCGCTCACGGACAGCCGGTTCGAGTGCCGTCACCCGCTTGGGCGAGAGCAGCGGATTGAGTAGCGAGCGAAAGACGCCATGGGCCGGTGGATCGAGTTCAAGCGGGATCATCGGCCAGTTCTCGCCAAGCGCGGAGGCGAAGATGCTTCGATGGCTGGAGAAGGTATCAGCGTCTTGCAGCACCCTGCGCTGGTCTGTGGCGCGAGTGATGACCCAGGTGCCTCGGCCATCGCGTGTGTTAAAGGGGGAATAAAAGATCGGTGGCCCGGCATGAACGCAAGCAGTAGCGGCCTGCGGGTCCCCGTCGGGCGTCGGCAGCATGCCAGGCGACGTGAACAGGCTGAAGTCCCCCACCATTTCGGGCGGGACATGATCCGGAACCTGGTTGAGCGCCATTGGACTTTTTCTGCCGTCTAACCACCAACCAGGCTGCGCGGCATTGCATCTTGGCCATCCGGCAACTTGTAACCCTCTTGGCCAGACCGCTGTCTGGCCGCCAAAGAGCCGACGAGCGAAATCGTCGGAGACGCGGCGTTTTCCAGCTTCGAGTTGCGAGCCGGAATGAAGCTCTTGCTCCAAAGCGGTTCGGGGTCAGTCATCTCATCGAGGATATCCGCAGCGCGGCACGCGAAAGGCCGCTTGGCCGCCGACGCGCTCGCCGGTCTCCTCGAGCGCCGGCGAGAGGACAGGGACAAGCACATGCTGGTCGAATCGTATCTCCAGGTCGATCGGTGGCCATTGGCCGGTGCCGGGCGATTGTGATGGTGACGCAAGCCACGCCGGTCGATATTGCATTCCAAAGGCAATGCCCGTTTCGGATAGAATTTGAACTGACGCTGGCCTGACATGTTGTCTTCCTTCTTTGCATTGAGCGCGATTTCACTCACGAATGGACGCCAGTCGGTATCTCCTGCCGTCTCAACAACACAGCTTCAAAAGTCGTGCCAACGGCGCGGAAAGAGCCTTGCAGGAGATTTTCTGCGTATCATTCAACAGCTTGAACGAATGCGCAGCCGCAAGCCTGGCGGAGCACAGCCGTGTCGCGGACCTGACATACCCGACAGCAAAGTCGCGGCAGCTTCAAATGCTCCGAGAGCACAAGGCGGTTTTCCGTCACTTGGGACCGTGCCCGCCTCACGCAAGCGCAGTTCAGGAAGATGCACATGGCCAGTTTGCCAATGGACGTGCTGGCTTTTTTACCCATCGTCGACTTCGAAGCTGTCTGGGGGCGTCGATAGGCCGAAGCGCGTAGGCCGGAGGCCGGAGGGACCCTCGTCAGGTTAGCCCCGACCGCGCCGAATACGAGCCACCTATTTTCTGTGCGACCCGGCGACCTTCCGGTCCGACTTCCGACATTTTTGTCCAGCTTCGGACAAAGAGGTTCGCGGATTGAAACGCATAAAGGGGATGCCCTCTGCCCAGAGCTCACGATCAGGTGATTATGGGCGCGCTCGACCTCGGCGAAGGCATGGTCCTGGCCGCTCAAGGCAAAGAGTGTCGCTGCAAAAAAATCAGTGTGAACCTCTGCCTAAATCAAATGGCATGGCGCTTGCGTCGGACTCGGTAGAACCCATCACAAGGTGGCCGGGAGCAAGACCATTGCAGACATCGCGACGTCCCGTACAAGCGCGTAGTGAAACCGTTCTCGTTGCCGCCGCAAATCGAGACCTCGTTTCTTCAAACGCCCACGCTTGCGAGCGGTTTTGCCATGGCTGATCCAAGGCCGACACAAAACGCGCGGCGCTCGGCCGAATTGCCGGCCGAGGTCGATGCCGTGTCAGTTTCAACCAAAAAAGCAGCGGACCAGTCTTCCTCCAGGAGCACATTGATGACCGTCAAAAAAAAGGTTCCTTTCGTCACCTTTCGCACGCGTGTTCGGGATGATTCCATCTAGGGGCCAAACCCGTACCGCTGGGAAGACAAGACATCCGACGACTGTTTCAACGGCAAGCGCATCATCCTGTTCTCGCTGCCCGGTGCGTTCACCCCGACCTGCTCGACCTTCCAGTTGCCCGATTTCGAAATGCTCTACGACGAGTTCCAGAAGGAGGGAATTGACGCGATCTACTGCGTTTCGGTCAACGATGCCTTCGTCATGAATGCCTGGGGCAAGGCCCTGGGGCTGCAGAAAGTCCAGCTCATCCCAGACGGCTCGGGCGAGTTCACCCGCAAGATGGGCATGCTGGTTGCCAAGGACAATCTCGGCTTCGGCATGCGCTCCTGGCGCTACGCTGCCGTGATCAATAATGGCCTAGTGGAGCGGTGGTTCGAGGAGGACGGTTTCTGCGACAACTGCGAGACCGATCCCTATGGCGTATCGTCGCCGCAGAACGTCCTTGAAACGCTGAAAGCCGCTGAAGCCGTGACGGCGGCATGATCTAGACGAGTCAACGTCTCGAAAATCCCCTTGCACAAGGCGAAGGATCGCTCGGTAGGAGTTTCACGCTAACCATGGAGTCCTCAGCAAGCCTGCTTCAGCGTCAGAAGCAATCGTTGGTTTTGACGCCGCAAATGATGGAATCCATTCGCCTGTTGCAACTGGCGCATCCCGAACTGCATCAGTTCGTCGAGCAAGAAATCGAGAAGAACCCCTTTCTGGAACGGGCATCAAACCGGGCGCCGAAGGACATTCCGTCGATTTCGGCCGGGAACCCGCGCATCGGGCCGACCACGGGCGGAGCATCGGATCGGGCCTCGCAGTGGAAATCAATCCGCGGCAAAAACAATGTCCAACCGGCGGGAAACCATGCTTTCGAAGATTCCTTCACCTCCATCGAAACATTGCACGACCATGTCGCTCGTCAGATCGCTCTCAGCGCATTCGCGCCGCTGGAGCGGCGAATAGCTGGCGAACTTGCCGGTCATCTGGAAGACACCGGATACCTTCCGGTGAACCTTTCGGAACTGGCCCGCAGCCTGAATGTCCGGGAGGCTGTTGTGGAACAAGTTCTTGGAACCTTACAGCAGTTCGATCCACCGGGTATTTTTGCGCGAACTCTCAGCGAATGCCTTGAGATACAGTTGCGGCAGCTGAATAGGTTCGACCCGGCGATGGCAGCGCTGGTCGCCAATCTTGAAGCGCTAGCGCGACGCGATTTTCAAACATTGAAGCGCCATTGCGGTGTCGATGAAGACGACCTTCTCGACATGTTGCAAGAAATCCGCGCGCTCGATCCCAAGCCTGGAAATCGCTTCCAATCCGGAGGGCCTGAATCGATCATACCCGACGTCTTGGTCCTGCCCTCGCCCGCAGGTGGGTGGCAAATCGAACTCAATCCAGACACGCTGCCCAGGCTCCTGATGAACCAAAACTATTTTGCCGAGGTCTCACGCCTAAGCGCCCAAAATTCGAAAGACCAGTCATTTCTCAACGAGTGCCTCCAAAACGCGAACTGGCTAATCCGCAGCCTTGATCAGCGCGCCAAGACGATCCTCAAGGTAGCGGCTGAAATCATCCGCCAGCAGGACGCCTTTTTTGAACATGGGGTCGCCCACCTGCGGCCTCTCAATCTCAGGACTGTCGCGGAGGCGATCAACGTGCACCAGTCGACGGTAAGCCGGGTGACGTCGAACAAGTACATGCTGACCCCGCGCGGCGTGTTCGAACTGAAGTATTTTTTCACTGTCGCGATCGGCTCCTCCGAAGGCGGCGACGCGTACTCCGCTGAAGCCGTCCGCCATCAAATCAAGGCGATGGTTGCCGTGGAATCGCCCGACGAAGTGCTTTCCGACGACGACATCGCCACCCGGCTCAAGGAAACCGGGATCGACATTGCTCGCCGAACAGTTGCGAAATATCGTGAGGCGCTGAACATCCCGTCCTCCGCGCGCCGTCGCCGGGAAAAGCGCGTGCGGCTTCGATGCCAATCAAGCCAGGGCGGCGGCGCCGACGAGAGCGGCTCTTAATCCAAAGCGAACCCGTTCTTGATCCGGGCCAAGTGGCTTTCGCCTTCCTCCGGGCCAAAACAGCTTTCGAAATCGCGGCATTCCTGGCAACTGGGCGCGGTGCATAACGAAAAGCCTTCATCTTCGCAGAGCTTACGATAGAAATACTTCTTCCATTTCATGTTTTTGGTGTTGCCGGCCGCCAGCGCCGGGAAATGCCTGGCGATCAAGCGGCTGAGTTCGGCCCGATTGAAAAGGCCAAGGTCCTGCCACAGATGGTCATTGCGCAAGCTACGCCTGGCGATGATCTTGGCGAAGAGGATGCTCGCCGGATCGTCTGGCCTGGCATGCCCAATGAGCAGGCCGCGCAGAAGCCCTTCCTCCATATCCGGCTCGGGATCGGTCAGCTTTTCCAGCGCCAAGGCGGTGACGGGCACAGCCGGGAAATAGTGTGTCATGACATCTCGCAGGTCGGCACGCGAAAGGCCGGTTGCTTCGGTCGCGGTCGCCTTGCCGGCCCCGACCTCCTCGAACGCGAGGTAAACAACACAGGCAAGCGCATGCCGGTCGAACGCCGCCGCCAGGTCTGTCGGCGGCCATTGGCTGGTGCTGAAACAGACACGGTGATGGGCGACTGTGGCGCCGTTCTCCTGG
Source organism: Mesorhizobium loti (assembly GCF_013170705.1). Taxonomy (NCBI): domain Bacteria; kingdom Pseudomonadati; phylum Pseudomonadota; class Alphaproteobacteria; order Hyphomicrobiales; family Phyllobacteriaceae; genus Mesorhizobium; species Mesorhizobium loti. The sequence continues at coordinate 6,653,316 of NZ_CP033334.1, forward strand.
TCTTGTCCCCAGCTCATGCAGCAAGCTTGTCGGCCGCAAGGTGGGTCTGGCAGTTCTTGGCGCAGACGCGGCCGCAGGCGCCGCAGCCGATGCAGTGGCCGGCATGGTCGACGATCATGACCATGCGGTTGAGCTCGCCATCGAAGTCGTCGTCCTCGCCCGCGCAGATGCCGAGGATTTCGCCTGCGTCGTCGACGCCATGAAGGTGCATGACCTCGCGCGAGCAGACCTTGAAGCAGCGCCCGCAGCCGATGCAGGTCGCGCTATTGATCGCCGTCAGATAGTGCGGCGTCCATGGCGAGCCGTCGCGGGTGACAAAAGCGCTCGTCATTGTAAATTCTCCAACGCCGCGAGTTCTTCCTTTGCCGCATCCAGCTCGGCAAAAATCTCGAAGGTTTCCCTGGCGACCGCCTTGATCTCGGTCCAGTTGACCCGCAGGTCCTTGGCAAGGTCGTGCAATTCGATCTTGGCGCTCCCGCGCGCGACTGCAGCTTGCGGACCTTCTTCTGCAACAGCTCAAGGTCTGACATGATCCCCTTCCTCGCAAGCCGGTTTTCTTACCCCCGCGCCATGTCGGACGCGCTTCTATGGCCGCGACCGCATCGCCGGCGTGCCGGCCTCGGCGAGTTTCCGGAACGTCTCGAAGCCGAACCGATGATGGCGATGGTGCATAGGAGACGCTACAGCCAGCTTATGCAATCCCGCGCTGCGAGACGCAGGTCCGTATCCTGCACCTTCGAGTTCGGCATAAGAGCGGTGGGTCGCAGCCGACAATCACGATCAGTGCCCCATGTCGACGCGGGCCGTGCGCGCATGCTGGGAGGGCGTCGATTTGGCGACACCTCTCTGCCAGAGAACGCGGATCTGGCGCGGACCCGGCGCGTTGCTTTCCTTCGCTTCATTGATCGCATCAACCAAGATCTAAATGATCGCGCGGCGGCGGCCGCCTCAGGTTGAAGCCTCAAGCGCCGTGCCGGGAACGCAGGACGCAGCTCATAAAAAATTGTCTTCATCCCATTCATTGGTTTGCTCGAGAGCGCGGCAGGAAGACAGGCCGGCACCAGGCGTGTCGTGGATTGGACAAACCCGACGACAGGTTGCGGCCGCCTTTTCAGGAACGGCCCGACAGGATTGCTGGGGAGGCGAGCTGAATCTACGCCGTGTTCAACCGCGTTGCACATCGGTCCCACCCCACCCCTTTGTCAGCTCCAAGGCCTGCCGCTCGAACAGGCGGCGGTAGATGCCGTCGCGACGGATCAGCGCGGCGTGGTCGCCCTGCTCGGTGATGCAACCACGGTCGAAGACAAGCAGCCGGTCGAGTTCGCGCACCGTCGAGAGCCGGTGCGCAATGACGAGCGTGGTGCGCCCGACCATGAGCCGCTCCATTGCCTTCTGGATCAGTACCTCCGATTCCGAGTCGAGGCTCGATGTCGCCTCGTCCAGAATCAGGATCGGGGCATCGGCGAGAAAGGCGCGCGCTATCGCCACACGCTGGCGCTCGCCGCCTGAAAGCTTCACGCCGCGTTCGCCGACCAGCGTACCGTAGCCGTTCGGCAGGCGCGCAATGAAGTCATGCGCGCTGGCGAGCCGCGCCGCCTGCTCAATGTCGGTCCGAGAAGCACCTGGCCGCCCATAGGCTATGTTCTCGGCCAGCGAGCGGTGGAACAGAAGTGGCTCCTGCTGTACGATCGCAATCTGCGAGCGCAGCGAGGCCTGCGTCACCCGCGAGATGTCCTGCCCATCGATCAAGATTCGTCCAGCATCCAGGTCGTAAAGCCGCTGGATGAGCTTGACGAAGGTGGTCTTGCCGGAGCCAGAGGGGCCGACCAGACCGACCCGTGCGCCGGCCTCAATCGAAATCGACAAGTCGCTGTAAAATGGCGACCAATGATTGCCGTAGTGGAAATGGACGCTCTCAAAATCGATGTGACCCTTCGTGATCCGGATCGGCTTGGCGCCGGCAACATCGGCCACGTCGGGCGGCTGGCTGTAGGTTTTGACCAGTTCTTCCATCTCATTTACAGAGCGCTGGATGTTGCGCACGTGTATGGAAACATCACGCAAGTAGCCATACAGGACGGTGAAAGACGCGAGCACCAAGGCGATGTCACCTGGGGTAGCCTGGCCGCGCGACCACAAAAATAAGGCATAGCCGATCAAAGCCGCTCTCATCGCAAGAAGCATGATTCCTTGGAATGCAGCACTGGTTGTCCCGCGCACCCAGGTCCGGCGGGTGCGGTGCCGCCACTTAGAGATGACTTTCGCGAGGCGATAATCTTCCCGCACCTCGGCGCCGAAGCCTTTGACCACGGCGTTACAGCTGATCGCGTCAGCAAGCGAGCCCCCAAGCCTCGTATCCCAGTCGTTGGCAAGGCTTGCCGCTGGCGCCACATAGCCAAGCGACAGGATAATGATCAGCGCCACATAGCCAACCGAGCCGCAGGCGATGATCAGCCCCATCATTGGCCAATACCAGCCGAGCAGGACGCTCGACCCTACGAGCATGATGAGCGAGGGGAACAACGCAAAAAGCATCGTGTCGTTGAGGAGGCAGAGCGCCCACATGCCGCGCGTGATCTTGCGCACCGTCGAGCCGGCGAAGGTTTTCGCATGCCAATTGGTCGAAAAGCGCTGGACGCGATGGAACGCGTCGCAGGCGATGTCCGACATCATCTTCAGAATGAAGTCATTGACGGCAATGAAGGCGACGTTGCGCAAGACGACGGCGCCGAGTGTGAGAGCAATCAACATTGAAAAGGCCGCAAGAGCCGCATCCCACACGACGGCCTCTGCTGCCGCCCCTTGGGCGACCGCGTCTACGAGCCGTCCGGAATAGAACGGCGTCAGGACGTCAAGGAGCGTTGCGACAAGCACCGCGATCATAATGATCGCGAGCCGGACCGGCTGCCTGCTCCAGTGGCGCATGGTGAAGGCGAAAACGTCGCGAAAGGCGGCGCCGCGCAGATCGATGTGAAAACGACGCTTGGCTTTGTACGAGCGCAGCAGGACGCTCGGTCTCAAGAAAGCTGAAATGGAAGGTCTGCGTGAGGACGAAAACATGCGGAATGCGGGTAGCTGATCTGGACCTGGCATGTTGCTTTCTTTCTTTCCTTCGTTCCATCGATCGCGATGTCACCCGCGAGATGAATATCGGCTGCGAGCACGCGCCGCTCTTACGAGGATAGAACCGCAATAGCCGTGCCAAAGGCACAGAAGACGCTCAGAAGGATTTTCTGCATATTCCTCAATGACAAACGAGATCTCAGCAGGCAACGGGGCGGAACAGTGCCGCGTCGCGAACCCGACAAACCCGACAGGACGCATCGATCGCGCGGGCACCCTGGGCGAACGACGTAGGATTGCTCCTCACGCGAAGCGGAATTCACGCCGATTCAACGGCGTTCCGCGTTGAACAATTCAGGCCGATGTCGGACATGCGACATAGCAGTGTTGAAGACATCTGTTGTTTTGAAATGATTTCCTTCTTTGGCACGGTCCATGCGTAGCTGTTCGAGAACGCGCCCCGGCCTGAAGGAGAAACAGTCCATGATCCAGCGCACCGAAAACGCCGTGGCCTAAAGACCGCGCTTTCCCGGGCCGGCGCAAGGCTGGCGCATCAAGTCGAGGCGAGCGGCCGCGCTGGGTCCAAGAAGCGCGGGCCGAATGTGGCCGCGGCAACTCCTTTGGCTAGCCATCATCATGACAGACCGGGCGTGCGCTTTTGCGTGATTGCGCTCAGGAGAAGGATCACATCCATGAGGCCTGTTTATCTGGACAACAACGCAACGACACGGGTCGATCCTGAAGTCGTTCAAGCGATGCTGCCGTTTTTTACGGACCATTACGGCAACCCGTCGTCGAACCACGATTTTGGCGCTTCCGCCGGGGCGGCGGTGAGAAAGACGCGCCTGCAGGTGCAAACGCTGATCGGCGCGGAGTTCGACGACGAAATCACCTTCACCTCGGGCGGGACGGAAAGCGACAACACGGCGATCCTTTCGGCGCTCGAGGTGATGCCTGAGCGCACTGAGATCGTGACTTCCGCAGTCGAGCATTCGGCCGTGCTGACGCTTTGCGCCCACCTTGAAAAGGCGCGCGGCATAAAGGTGCATAGGATCCCGGTGGATCGCCACGGCAGGATCGACCTCGACACCTATAAGGCCGCCCTCACCCCGCGCGTGGCGATCGTCTCGATCATGTCGGCGAACAACGAGACCGGAACGATCTTCCCGGTGCCCGAGCTTGCTGAGTTGGCCAAGGAAGTCGGCGCCCTTTTCCATACCGACGCGGTGCAAGCGGTCGGCAAGCTTGCGATCGACTTGAAATCGACGGCAATCGATATGCTGTCTCTCTCCGGTCACAAATTACACGGACCGAAAGGGGTCGGCGCACTTTATGCAAAGCGCGGCGTGCGCTTCTGTCCGCTGATCAAGGGGGGGCGCCAGGAGGGCAACCGCCGCGCGGGCACGGAGAATACGCCAGGCATCGTCGGTCTCGGCATGGCAGCCGAACTTGCCTTGAAATTCATGGACGACGCGAACACACGGGTAAAGGCGTTGCGCGACCGCTTGGAGAAAGAACTTCTCCAGCGCATCCCACACGCCTTCGTGGCCGGCGACCTACTAAAGCGGTTGCCGAACACCGCAAACATCGCCTTTGGACATATCGAAGGTGAGGGCATACTGCATTTCCTCAATCGCGAGGGCATCGCCTGCTCCTCCGGCTCTGCTTGCGCCTCCGGCTCGCTGGAGCCGAGCCATGTCTTGGTGGCGATGAATATCCCCAATAGCGCGGCACACGGCGCAATCCGTTTCTCCTTTTCGCGCAACAACGGCGAGGAGGACGTCGACCGGGTGCTCGAGGTCATGCCCGGGATCGTTAAGAAGCTGCATGACCTTTCCCCGTCTTCGCCAGCCAGGCGAAAGGACTTCAATGAGCTCCAGCTCCGGGCGACGACGCAACCCCCGAGCACCGTTTCGGGCCAAGGAGGATGCAATGCGTAGTTGTTTCGCTGAAAGCTGTGCCATCGATGTCACCGACATCCTCGCCCGGCTGATGAGCCTGTCGGCTGCGGAGGAGTTCTTCGCAGTCCTTGGCATCTCTTATGATCCGAAGGTGCTCAATGTCTCACGCCTGCATATCATGAAGCGCATGGGCCAATACCTCGCTGAAGAGGATTTCGCCGGCCTTCCCGACGGGGTGATCGCCGCGCGGGCGCGTGCGACGTTGGAACGCGCCTATGAGGATTTCGCGACATCCTCGCCCCTCACGCACCGGGTCTTCAAGGTGCTCAAAGAGCACGATCCGGACAAACCGGCCGTTCGGGACCACACCTTTGTCCCGTTCGATTCGATCCTGAGGCGGTTCGAGACAGACTGAGCGCGACACGGTTGCGACGCGACAATGTCGAAAAGCCGACAAGTCCGGTCATCACGACGGCACCTTCGGAAGAAAACAACCCCATGTCAAAGGGAACAGAGCAACGCAAGAGGGTTGGCACGAATGATGCTGAGAAGGAGATGAACGCCACGGGCGCTTGCGGATTGGAGCCGAGAGAGATGCAATGCACATTGTAATCTGTATCAAGCAGGTGCCGGACTCCGCGCAGATACGTGTCCACCCGGTGACGAACACGATCATGCGCCAGGGCGTACCGACCATCATCAACCCTTACGACCTGTTCGCCCTCGAAGAGGCACTTAGATTGCGCGGCGCCCATGGCGGCGAGGTCACCGTGCTTACGATGGGTCCGCCGATGGCAGAAGATGCGCTGCGCAAGGCGCTCACCTATGGCGCCGACCGCGCGGTCCTGTTGACCGACCGCTGTTTTGCCGGCTCCGATACTTTAGCGACCTCCTTCGCGCTTTCTCGGGCAATCGTGAGAATTGGCGAGACCTTCGGCGCGCCGGACATCGTCTTCGCCGGCAAGCAGACGATTGACGGCGATACCGCCCAAGTCGGGCCCGGCATCGCCAAGCGCCTCGGCCTGTTGCAGTTCACCTATGTGGCGAAGATCGCCTCTATCGATCTCGATGCGCGCGAGATCACCGTCAACCGCCGTTCCGAAGGCGGTACGCAGATGCTGAAAAGCAGACTGCCTTGCCTCATCACAATGCTGGAAGGCACCAACGAAATCCGCAGGGGCTCGCTCGACGACGCCATGCGCGCCGCGCGTAGCCAGATCGTGAAGTGGAGTGCGGCCGAAGCTGGCATTGAGGACCTCAACAAATGCGGCCTGCGCGGCTCGCCGACGGTCGTCAAGCGCGTTTTCGCCCCTACGACGCGGGCGGAAAAGGCGACGCAAATCGACATGACCGACAAGACACAGCATGACGCCGCTGACGAACTGATCGCCGCAATCTTCACCCGCCAGCCAGCGCTCGAACACGAACTCGCCTTTGACGGCGGCCAGTGACGGGACGGCAAGGAGAGACGATGTCGAACGCGAACCGCGAAGCCCCTCCTTCCGCCGGCCGTGCCGGCATCAAGAGGGAATTGCCTGAGCACTTTAGGGACTATCGGCACGTCTGGGTTTTCATCGAACTGGAACGCGGCGAGGTCCATCCCGTGTCCTTCGAACTGCTTGGCGAAGGCCGCAAGCTCGCCGACAAGCTTGGCATCCAGCTTGCGGGCATCGTGCTCGGACCGCCGGGTGAGGCCACCCAGCATGCCGTTGCCGAGGCCTTCGCTTACGGCGCCGACCTTGTCTACCTTGTCGAAGCACCGCTGCTTGCCGACTATCGCAACGAGCCTTTCACCAAGGCGATGACGGATCTGGTCAATACCCACAAACCGGAGATCCTGCTTCTCGGTGCGACCACGCTCGGCAGGGATCTCGCTGGCTCAGTAGCGACGACCTTGCTGACAGGGCTTACTGCCGACTGCACCGAACTCGATGTGGATGTGGACGGTTCGCTCGCCGCGACCCGTCCGACTTTCGGCGGTTCCTTGCTATGCACGATCTATACGCTCAACTACCGGCCGCAGATGGCCACCGTACGACCCAGAGTTATGGCCATGCCACCGCGGGCGGATAAGCCGGTTGGGCGTGTCATCCGGCACAAGCTGTCGATGACCGAGGAAGAGATCATCACCAAAGTCCTTGGCTTCAACCTCGATCGCCAATCGGCAAAGGCAAATCTCGCCTACGCCGACATCGTGGTTGCCGGAGGCCTGGGCCTCGGCTCGGCGGAAAATTTGCAGCTTGTGAAGAATCTAGCGCGGGCAATCGGCGCCGAATATGGCTGTTCGCGCCCGCTGGTCCAGAAGGGCTGGATGCCGGCTGATCGGCAGGTTGGCCAAACGGGCAAGACCATCCGGCCAAAGCTTTACATAGCGGCCGGGATTTCCGGCGCCATTCAGCATCGGGTTGGCGTGGAGGGGTCTGATTTGGTCGTAGCCATCAACACCGACCCGAACGCCCCGATCTTCGACTTTGCCCACCTCGGCATCGTCACTGATGCGATCCGTTTCCTGCCGGCATTGACGGACGCCTTCACCCGGCGGCTGTCGCCGCACAGTCACGACAAGCTTGCGAGCTAAGGGAGACGGCCATGATCGAGGAAGAATTCGACGCCATCGTCGTCGGGGCCGGTATGTCCGGAAACGCGGCCGCCTATACTATGGCAAGCCAGGGCCTGGCAGTGCTGCAGTTAGAGCGCGGCGAGTATCCGGGCTCCAAGAATGTCCAGGGCGCCATCATGTATGCCGACATGTTGGAGCAAATCATCCCGGATTTCCGGAATGATGCGCCTCTCGAGCGGCATCTGGTCGAGCAGCGATTCTGGGTGATGGACGACACCTCCCACACCGGGATGCAGTATCGATCGGATGATTTCAACGAGGCGAGGCCCAATCGCTACACCATCATCCGTGCCCAATTCGACAAGTGGTTTTCGCGCAAGGTGCGCGAGGCCGGCGCGACGGTTCTGTGCGAGACGACGGTGACCGAACTCGTCCGCAATGCCAAAGGTAAGGTGATCGGCGTGCGCACCGACCGGGCTGGCGGGCCGATCTATGCGAACGTCGTCGTGCTCGCAGAAGGTGTCAACGGACTGCTCGGTACACGGGCCGGCCTGCGCAAGATGCCGAAGCCAGAAAGCGTGGCGCTCGCTGTCAAGGAAATGCATTTCCTACCCGACGAGGTCATTGAGCAGCGGTTCGGCCTCCAGGGCGACGAAGGCTGCGTGATCGAAGCGGCGGGCACGATCTCTCGCAGCATGGCCGGACTTGCATTCCTCTACACCAACAAGGAGTCGATCTCTCTCGGCATTGGCTGCCTCGTCTCCGATTTCGCCCAGACAAGGGAGAGCCCTTACGTCCTCCTCGACGCCTTTAAGCACCATCCTTCGATTCGGCCGCTGATCGCGGGCTCGGAAGTCAAGGAGTATTCCGCGCATCTCATTCCCGAAGGTGGCTACAAGGCCATTCCGCAGCTCTTCGGTGACGGTTGGGTCGCGGTCGGCGATGCCGCCCAACTGAACAACGCCATTCACCGCGAGGGTTCGAACCTGGCCATGACTTCAGGTCGCATCGCGGGCGAGGCAATCATTGAGATCAAGGGCCGCAACCAGCCGATGATCAGGAGGAATCTCGCCCTTTACAAGACCATGTTGGACAAGTCCTTCGTAGTCAAAGACTTGATGAAATATAAGGACATGCCGGACCTGATACACACCAATTCCCGCAATTTCTTCATGACTTACCCGCAGTTGATGTCGCAGGCCGCGCAGAACTTCATGCGGGTCGACGGAACCCCGAAAATCGAGAAGGAAAAGGCGACCACTGCTGCCTTCATCAAGGCGCGTTCGCGCTGGGGGCTGATCAGCGATGTGGTCCGCCTGGCACTGGCGTGGCGCTGAAGGAGAAACAGAATGACGATGGCCGTGACGAAGTTACGCGTCGAGGAGAAGCTTTATCAGAACCGTTATTTGGTCGATCCGGGCCGCCCGCATATCAAAGTGCGACCGCACGAGAGGCCGAGCGCGAACCTGCTCGCGCTGACACACATCTGCCCGGCTAAGTGCTATGAGTTGAACGACAAGGGACAGGTGGAGACCACTCCCGACGGCTGCATGGAATGCGGCACCTGTCGCGTGCTGTGCGAGGCCAGCGGTGAGATCGTGTGGAATTACCCGCGCGGCGGCTTCGGCGTTCTCTTCAAGTTCGGATGACTGGCGCAGAGCGAGAAATGAGAGGCTCGCAATTGCGGTTAATACCGTCAATAGTGTTCACAATTACCGAAAAGCTGAAAAAAGTTTCTGGAACTCAAAATACAAAAAAGGGCTTGGGCGGAGCACCTTGGACAATCCTTGAGGTGTTTGCATGGCTCACATGCTTCCAGATCAGGTCGGTGAAATCGCATCTCGGAACACCCCGCCCGAACCTGCGGTCGAAGCGGTGAGCAATGCGGACAGCTTGCTCAGGGGAATCTACGAGATATCGAAGATTCTGACTGCCCCGGCCCAGCTGGAGATTACGCTTGCCAATGTCGCGAATATCCTCTCCTCGTTTGTGCAAATGCGTCATGGCGCAATCGTCGTCCTGGACGCTGAAGGAGAGCCGCAGATTAGCGCAACTACCGGCGGCACTGTGCCTCAATCAGCCGCCGGCAGCGTCATTCCCCAGGCCGTAATAGACAAAATCGTCGCTACCGGATTGCCGATCGTCATACAAGACACAAGCACGTCCGAGCTATTTCAGGCTGATCCTCGATCGAACAGCGGCACGATCGCAACTGCCTTTATCGGTGTCCCGCTAAAGGCTGAGGAAAAGATCTTCGGGACGCTGTCGATCGACCGCGTCAGGAACGGTACCACCAGGTTCCACTACGAGGAGGACTTAAGCTTCCTGGCCATGGTCGCCAATCTGGTCGGCCGGACCATCCGCCTCCATCGCACTTTGAGCACATGTCGTCAGCGACTTGTGGAAAAGCAACCGAGACCAGAGCAGTCGCTCGACGAGGACAGGACCCATCCGGCCCGACATCCGCATGTCAAGATCGACGGAATTATCGGAGAAAGTCCCGCCCTCAAGCAAGTCCTCGATATCGTCTCGGTCGTGGCCAGGACCAATTCCACCGTGCTTCTGCGAGGCGAAAGCGGTACCGGCAAGGAGTTCTTTGCACAGGCTATCCATAAGCTTTCACATCGGAAGGACAAATCCTTCGTCAAATTGAACTGCGCCGCACTGCCCGAAAGCGTTTTGGAATCAGAGCTCTTTGGCCACGAGAAAGGCGCCTTCACCGGGGCTATCCTGCAGCGCGCTGGCCGGTTCGAATTGGCGAATGGCGGAACCTGCTGCTTGATGAAATCGGCGAGATTTCGCCTGCCTTTCAAGCCAAGCTGTTGCGCGTCTTGCAGGAAGGAGAACTGGAGCGAGTGGGCGGCACCAGGACCCTCAAAGTTGACGTGCGGCTCATATGCGCCACCAACAAGGACCTCGAGACGGCTGTCCGGAATGGAGAGTTCAGGGCTGACCTCTATTACCGCATCAATGTGGTGCCAATAGTCCTGCCTCCCCTCAGAGAACGGCCGGGCGATATTCCACGCCTTGCGAAAGCTCTCCTCGAGCGATTCAACAAGGAGAACCATCGCGATCTTGCATTCACGCCGTCGGCGCTTGACCTAATGTCGCAATGCTATTTCCCTGGCAACGTGCGTGAGTTGGAGAATTGTGTGAGACGGACGGCCACACTTGCGCGTTCAACGACAATAACTGCGTCGGATTTCGCCTGCAAGAACAGCCAGTGCTTGTCTGCGCTTCTGTGGAAAGGAGTCGGCCGTTCGCATGGCGGCTATGCCGTCGACGAGTTCCCACGTGCCAATGTGATGCCGGCTGGATCGCGGCCGTCTCCCATGCGGGTCGGCGCCTCACAGAATGAGGCATCGCCCGGCGAGACCTGCGACCCCCACCATCCCGTTTGTCCTGCAATGAACCCGCGTCTGACGGAACGCGACCGGCTGATTGATGCGATGGAGAGGGCCGGCTGGGTACAGGCCAAGGCGGCTCGTGTTCTCGGTCTCACGCCGCGGCAGGTCGGCTATGCTTTGCGCCGGCATCGTATCGGAGTGAAGAAGTTCTAAACGTCCCTGATGACATCGAACGTGGTTGCGCGGTTGCTTCCCGCACTGGGCATAACTGAGACAAGACGGAACCTTTTTTGACGTTGTCGGCGACCTGACAAGACGTGTCGCAGGAAACGGACACAATTGGACACAAAAGGCACGACGTAAAAGCCAACATAACGATAAAGACCACTTTTCGAGTTGGCATATCTCTTGCGCTCTGAAGTGCGATGTTCACACCACGCACGGAGCCGTTCGATGTCTGCACCGATGATTTCGCTACAGGGCCTTTCCGGCACGACAGTCTTCGATCAGTCGCCGGCGAGAGCGAAATCCGGTGGCTGCGCATCTTCATCCTGCGGCTCCTCCGCAAAGCCGCACGAGATGGACTCGGCTGTCTGGGAGAAGATCAAGGATCATCCCTGCTTTTCAGAGGAAGCGCACCACTACTTCGCGCGCATGCATGTGGCGGTCGCCCCGGCCTGCAATATTCAATGCAACTACTGCAATCGCAAATATGACTGCGCCAACGAAAGCCGGCCTGGGGTCGTCTCGGAAAGACTGACGCCCGACCAGGCGCTGCGCAAGGCGATCGAGGTTGCCAACCAAGTGCCGCAGCTTTCCGTGCTTGGCATCGCCGGACCGGGCGATGCCTGTTACGACTGGAAGAACACAAAGGCCACATTCGAACGGGTCGCCAAGGAAATCGCCGACATCAAGCTGTGCATCTCAACCAACGGTCTCGCGCTGCCAGACCGCGTCGCCGAGCTTGCCGAAATGAATGTCGATCACGTGACGATCACCATCAACATGGTCGATCCGCGGATCGGTGCCGAGATCTATCCGTGGATCTTCTATGAGAACCGCCGTTATACGGGCGTTGAGGCAGCCACGATCCTGCACGAACGACAGATGTCGGGGCTGGAGATGCTGACGGCGCGCGGCATCCTCACCAAGATCAATTCGGTAATGATCCCCGGCGTAAACGATGAGCACCTGATCGAGGTGAATAAATGGGTCAAGGAGCGCGGCGCGTTCCTGCACAATGTCATGCCGCTGATTTCCGACCCGGCGCACGGTACGCATTACGGCCTGAGCGGGCAGCGCGGCCCCAAGGCAATGGAGCTGAAGGCCCTTCAGGATCGTCTCGAAGGCGGCGCCAAGTTGATGCGCCATTGCCGGCAGTGCCGGGCCGATGCTGTCGGGCTGCTCGGTGAGGATCGCGGCAAGGAATTCACCCTCGACCGGCTTCCCGACAAGGTCACGTACGACGCCAGCAAGCGCGAGACGTACCGGGCAGTGGTCGCGCGCGAGCGGGGCGATCGCATGGCGGCCAAGAGCGAGGCGCTCGGGATGGTCAAGACCGCAGGCTCCGGCAAATCGCTTCTGGTCGCGGTGGCGACCAAGGGAGGCGGTCGCATCAACGAGCATTTCGGCCATGCCAAGGAATTCCAGATTTATGAGGCCTCGCCGAAAGGGATCGGCTTCGTGGGTCATCGCAAAGTCGAGCAGTATTGCCTCGGCGGCCGGGCCGAGGACAAGAGCCTCGACGGCGTCATCTCTACGCTCGAAGGCGTAGACATCGTGCTGTGCGCGAGAATTGGAAATAGCCCCGAGGATCGACTCAAGGAAAGTGGGATCCGAGCAACGGATGCTTACGGCTATGACTACATCGAGACCGCGATCGGCGCGCTTTACGCCGCCGAGTTTGGGAGCGAGCCACTGGCTGCGACGGCCTGAGCCGCCTCATTCTAACCGAACCGGAGATGAAAATGGCCTTTAAGATCATAGCTTCCCAATGTACCCAGTGCGGCGCCTGCGAGTTCGAATGCCCTTCCGGCGCGATCAAGTTCAAGGGCGAGACCTATGTGATCGATCCGAAAAAGTGCACCGAATGCGAGGGCACCTTCGAAACGCAACAATGCGCCTCGGTGTGTCCGGTGTCGAAGACTTGCGTCCCCGCCTGACCTCCATTTCGGCTACCGACACGGTCGAGGCGCCTCATCAGAATCATTGACCTCCTGTTGGAAAGCTGCAGACGGGAGAAAGGAACGGCCATGGGCCTCGAACGCGAACAGGACATCGAAATCCGTACACCTCCGCGATTCGCGCCGGGTGAGCGGGTCCGCGCCACACGCCATATAAAAAATGACGGCACCTATCCTGGCAAGGAGATCGGTGAAAACCTGGTGCGCAAAGGCGACGAGGGCTATGTGCGCGACATCGGCACCTTTCTCCAGCAGTTCTACATCTATGCAGTCGAATGGATCGATCGCGGCACCGTCGTCGGCATGCGTGCCCGTGAACTCATGAGCCTTGAGACGGCTCGGACTCCTTGCAGTGCCGAAATCGGTGCTGGTTTTAACGAAGGAACGGCCGGATGAAGGTAATGATCCGCAGGACCGGTGATGGCTTGACGGCGTATGTTCCCAAAAAGGATCTCGAAGAGCCGATCATCAAGGCCGACAACGAACACTTATGGGGCGGGGTCGTGACGCTGAAGAATGGCTGGCGGTTAGTCCTGCCCGACCTTCCGCGGGAAACGCCTTTGCCGATCACCGTCGAGGCAAGGAAGATTCCCGACGAGAGCTGATCTTCGGGTTGACACAAAGAGAGCGGCAAAGGGATACGAGCATGAACACGATGACCTCGGGCCACCTCGTCGTTATTCGGGACAGTTTTGCTGAAAGGCAACTTGACCTTTTGAAGGCAGCGCTCGCGGCCGATCACGTAATTCCCTATCTCGGGCCGGGTCTGCTTGAGACCAGCTCCGCCGAACCGCTCGTACCGAATACCCCCGAAGCCGTTGCCGCAGCGCTCCACAAGCGCACGCCGGCCCCTTCGAAGATTCGCACCAACATGTGGTCGGTTGCGCAGTATATCGAACAGCGCCGGCACCGCCGCACGCTTAAAGTTTGGATGGCCGAAATATTCGCCGTCCCGGTGCTGCCGACCGTCTTCCATGCCTGGCTTGCAACGCTGCCGCTCTCCGTGATCATCGACAGCTGGTACGACGGTGCCATGCGCGCGGCCCTAATACAGGCCCGCCGAACGGACGTCGTTGAAATACAAGGGGTCCCACGGGCGCACGAGACCGGCGACATTTGGACGAAAGCCTACGATTTGTCCGGGATATTACTCGAATCCGCACCGACGGCGAAGACGGTTCTTTACGCCCCCCACGGCGGCGCCAGGCCGGCCGCAAACTTCCTCGTCGCAGATTCCGACTATGTCGAAGTGCTGAGCGAAATCGATATCCAGACGCCGATCCCTGACCTTGTGAAGGAACGGCGAGCCAGCCGTGGTCTTTTCTTCCTCGGCTGCCGCTTCAACGATCAGATGCTGCGCACCTATGCCCGACAGATCATGAAGCGCTCCAATGGCCCACATTTTGCGGCAATGGATACAGCGACGCTGACCAAGAACGAGCGCCGCTTCCTTGCAGCAAGCGCAATCACGGTCATTGACATGCCGACGGGTCAAGCCGCGGCCCGTCTCGTCGGATTGGGCGAGACATTGCATGAAGCCAAAAGGGCAATCGTTTGAGTCATTCCCAGACGTCTCAACAGCGATTGCCGAAAGGAAAACGGGCAATTCACTTGCGGGGTTTTCAACAACTCCGAGAGGCGCTGCTGTTTCGAGCCAGCACCTGGCTCTAACCCGCCGAGCGGAGCATCGCCCGCCGGCCGCACCAAGGTCGGCGATGCGGAATGCGCATAATGGAATATTGTCGCGGCGAGCGCTCGCAGATGATCGGCTTCACTTGGCGGCAAAAGGCAAAAGCCGTGCGCGGCACGATGATCATGAGCGCGTTGGGGCCGATGCCAATCGAGCTTGGCGCTCTGCAGACGCTCTCGAACGGTTGGTACAGGGCAAGCCGCTTCGTCTTCAACGAGACCCGCTGCTGCATGGGTTGTAAACGGCCGCATCATGGCGCATGCCTGCCGAGTATGTGTCCCTCTCTTCTGTTTCGCCTGACTGAATAAGCTTGCACCAGGTCGGACATGCAGTCCAACCAAGATGCACGCATCCACATCAAGCCCCATGAAGGCGAAGAAAATCCTCATACGTCGCTTGCAACCCGGCACCAAGAGACGTCTTGGCTTTCCAGCCAAGGTTACGCAAGCGCGTTACGTCCAGTAACTTGCGCGGAGTACCGTCTGGCTTCGTCGAGTCGAATACCAGATTGCCCTCCCAGCAGACTGCCGCCTTGACGAGTTCCGCTGCCTCGCGAATTGTGACATCCTCACCAACGCCAACATTAATCAGGGGCGCAGTGTCGGCGGCTGTCAAGGCGTCAAAATCCGAATCTGGCAGGCCAAGCAGGAACGCTATGGCATCACCTAGATCCGACGAATACATAAACTCTCGCCGAGGCTTTCCGGATCCCCAGACCCCCACCGAGGTGTCGCCGTTTACTTTAGCTTGATGAAAACGGCGTATCAGAGCAGGCAGAACGTGACAATTTTCGGGGTGATAATTATCGCCCGGACCATATAAGTTGGTCGGCATCAACGCGAGATAGCGCGCCTTGTACTGCCGGTTGAAAGACCAGCATGATTCAACACCTGCGATCTTTGCCAAAGCGTAGGGACGATTTGTCGCTTCAAGCGGACCGGTGAGAAGGTATTCCTCCCGTATCGGCTGTGGACAGTCGCGTGGATAGATACACGAGGAGCCAAGAAAAATCATCCGTTCGACGCCGGACGCGTAAGCGGCATCAAAAACACTGACTTGAATCGCGAGGTTGTTGTGAAGGAAATCGACAGGGGAGGTAGCGTTCGCCAGTATACCACCAACCTTCGCGGCGCACATAACGACGTAATCAGGTCGCCGCGACATGAAGAAGCTGCGCGTCTCGCTCCGATCAAATAGATCCAGTTCGTCGTGAGTGCGTGTTATTATCTCATAGGATCCTAACGCCTCGAGGGCTCTCATGGTGGCGGATCCCACAAGGCCGCGATGACCTGCCACGTAGACTTTCTTCATCTTTTTGTTTTCCATTGATAACGCTCTGGACGCTCCGTAAGAAGGCCACCATGGCACTGACAATAAGTCAGCATGGCGCGGCCGTTGTCAGCATAACTCTTGTGGACTGTGTGAATAATAACCCTGCTTCATCAGCACTGCGTCACGCTCTGCCATGTGCAAATCCTCCCGAACCATCTCCCTAACCAATTCGATGAAGGATATCTTGGGCTCCCACCCAAGTTTTTCTTTGGCCTTGCGGGCATCGCCGAGAAGTGTCTCGACCTCGGCAGGACGAAAATAACGGGGATCTACTTTTACGATCAGAGCTCCCGTCTTTGCATCGTACCCCTCTTCGTCGACCCCTTCCCCCACCCAACGAACACCGATGCCGAGTTCAGCGGCCGCGACGTTGACGAATTCGCGCACCGAATGTTGCTCACCGCTAGCGATCACAAAGTCTTCAGGTTGCTCCTGCTGCAGCATCAACCACTGCATCTGGACGTAGTCTCGAGCGTGCCCCCAATCGCGACGCGCATTAAGGTTGCCCAAGAATAGAGTCTGCTGCATTCCAAGCTTGATCCGAGCCAGGGCGCGCGTGATTTTGCGTGTTACGAATGTTTCTCCGCGCGCGGGTGACTCATGATTGAATAAAATGCCGTTACACGCATACAAATTGTAAGCTTCTCGATAGTTTACGGTGATCCAGTGAGCATACAATTTGGCAACAGCGTAGGGTGATCGGGGGTAGAAAGGTGTCGTCTCGGTCTGTGGCGTTTCCCGCACCAGCCCGTAGAGCTCAGACGTCGAGGCTTGGTAGTAGCGCGTATGCTCGACGAGCCCCAAGATCCGAATTGCCTCGAGGATACGCAGCGCACCCAAGGCATCGGAGTTCGCGGTGTATTCTGGTTCTTCAAAGGAGACTGCCACGTGGCTCTGAGCTGCCAAATTGTAAATTTCGTTCGGCTGCACCAGTTGTATGACGCGCGTAAGGCTGGACGAATCTGTCAAGTCCCCGTGGTGAAGGGTAAGATCAACGCCACTTTCATGAGGGTCATGATAGAGATGGTCGATACGGCCCGTATTAAAAAGAGACGATCGTCTTTTTATCCCATGCACAGAATAGCCCTTTTCCAAAAGCAATTCTGCGAGGTAGGAACCGTCTTGCCCCGTAATCCCGGTGATTAAAGCGACTTTTCTCTGCGACAAGCTTGAATCCTTTTTGATTTTGACGCGCCCAAGAAGATGCTCGCCTGCGGCGGGATTGCGTGGCGAAAAGGGGGCGCTTTGGGCAGGGCAACGGGGCCTCTGCGCGAAGGCAAGGGAGAGTTCGAGTGGGATGCCAACCCTTTCATGGTGCCGGGGGACGTTCGGAAGAATTATCAATCAAGATCAAACGACGCGGGTCATTCAAATCGAATTCAATAATGCGTGGCACGAAGAGGCGGGCATAGCGGGTGAAGGCGCTAGTCGGAGGAAAGCGAATTACAGTGTCGCACCTGCCGAGGAGATACATTTCAACGAGAGCGGAAAAACCCCCGTCGGTGCCCAGTGCTGCACTGTGTAAGGGGCCGGACTGATCCGCCTGGAAGCGTTTTGGAACGGTGAAAAGTTCGGGAAATACGCCCGACAAGTGATCAACAACCTGGGCGCTGTCCGAACACAAGAACACCCTTACAGGTCTCGGATGCGGTTGCGCTTTGGCCATACGAATGGCAGTACATACCTGCTCCAAGGCAACCTTCGGATCAGCCCAGAAAGGTGCATGATCCATAATATCCTCGCCGTTACCGTGGCGGACATGGACTCCAATAATGCTGTACCCGTCAAAGTGTTCGTGGTAGAGCGCTTCAATGCGATTCTCAATTTCGAACCTCGGTGTGATGCTTCGAAATATGGTTCGCTCTGCCTTCTCATCGCAGCGCCACATCAAGCAAGCATCACACACTACCGTGTCGGCTTCACAATCATCTTGGGCCTGTAAAAGATCGATTAGCTCGTCACGTTCTTGGAAAATCTGTTCATCCGGACGGTACACGCAGTCGATGGATGGCTTGTTCCACCACGACGGGAAAAAGGGGCCAGGGAATGAGACGTTGTTGATCTGGTCATCGCAAATGACCGGTACACCACCGATATCCTCAATTGGCTTGAAGAAAACCGCAAAGGCATTCGAAAAAGGGTTGTCAAGGTAACAAGAGCCGCGCCAATCTATTGCTAAAGCTCGCCCCGTTCGATGTGCGTAGTCCCAAGCCGACGCGAGGGACCACAGGCAATCACCGAAACCGGTGCGCCGTCGAGAAACAACGAAACGATCCTTCCTTGAACTGTCGATAAGCATCTACATTGCCTCTTTTCAGAACACCACAAGCATTAATGGGCTTGAATATGTCTGGCCCCACACACAGACCAGCCACCGGTGATCGTGGTCGTTGCCAATTTCATGGGAATAAGCTTCGCATCACGGTCATGAGCCGGGCCACGGCCATATTAGTATTGACTGCTATGCTTTAGCGCTTGACCGAAGTCTTGATGGATGCGATCAGCATCTATGTGATGCAACCGAACGCGGCGCTGCTTCCGCAATTGCCGCTGCTCCTTTTCGAGAACTTCACGCCTGATCTGCCGGCGTCGTTGAGATGAGCAGATCCGCGAGCATCGTTTCACTGGACCTCAGGCCTAGCAGCGGCCAGCTTCGAGAGCCCTCGAATGGTTTTGCGTGAACACCCCGGTCGGGTCGTAGGTCTTTCTCAAAAACTCAGAGATTTCGGGTGATCGGCAAGCTGCAACTCATTTTCCCAGCACAACCTCGACCCACGCCAGAGCGCATGCGAAGACTTCCTCTTTTCGGGTTCTTTTGTGCACCTCACGCGATAGAAGCAGCGGCGGTGCATGTCACGTGGCGATCTATGAACGACACGCCCGGATTGGTAAAATTGATTGTTTAGATCGCGAGCATCCACGCTATGGATAAGTGCCTCTCGCAGAAGGCGTCGAGGATGAGGTAAGCAAGCAGCTCGCGAAACGGGCGCTCGACAAAGGGCTTCAGGCTCTCGTCCAGCCGCTTGTTGATGGCCGAGAACGCATGGCCGCACAGCCAGCCGTGATCGCCTTGACCTTCCTGGTCGACACGCCCTGCACATACACCTCCGCTAGGTGGCCACCAAGGCGCGCTCCGAACGTTGGTAGCGCTCGAGCACTCGGTGGAGAAGAGGCCGGCTCGGTCCTGCGGAACCCGCAGCCGCAACACCCGTTGTTCTCGCTCGCCGGCTCGAGCCACCTCTGCGCGACGCCGCCGCCAAACTGTCAATGCCGTTCTGCGACGCCATCGCTCGATTCTCGAAACCGTCACTTTGCAAGAATGGCGAAACGTCTTCGTCAACCAGATTGAGACCGCAGCTAAATCATTCCACTTTAGCAATTCCGATGCACTGGACCCAACACATCATCGCAGCCTTTCCAGGTACCCGAGCAAGAAGGCTTCAGACACTGGCATTTCTTCGATAATCGGCCGCGTCTATCCCATGTCGTTTTAGCTTGTCGTAAAAGGTCTTGCGCGGCACTCCCAGGATTTCGATCGTCCGCTTCACGTCGCCGCCGCATTCCTGCAAGGCATCACGGATGACGGTCGCTTCATAAAGGCTAATTTTTTCGGACAACGGGAGGTTTGATACCGCTTGTTCCTTTCGACCGGGCGCAATGGGCGTGTCTACCTCTTCAAGTCCCAATGCAACGCGATCGGCGAAATGCACGAGTTCACGGACATTGCCGGGCCAATTGTAGCTCATGAGGCGATCGCGCACGCCAGCGCTTGTGTCGGGAACTGGCCTGCCGAAACGTTTGGCGGCGCGTTCCAGGAAATGTCCAAAGAGTATCGGGATGTCTTCGCGCCTTTCACGAAGCGCCGGGATGCGGAGCGTCACCACATTCAGCCGGAAATAAAGGTCTTCCCGGAAATCTCCGCGGGCGGCCGGGTCGCCGAGATCGGCCTTCGTAGCCGACACGATACGAAGGTCGATGCTGCGGGTTTCGTTCGTGCCGAGCGGCGTGATCTGCCGGGTCTCAAGCACCCTCAGAAGCTTCACCTGGAGTGCTGGCGGCATCGACTTGATTTCGTCGAGGAAGAGCGTCCCTCCGTTCGAATGCTCGATGCGACCGGTCCTGCGCCTCTGCGCGCCAGTAAAGGCGCCTGCCTCGTGCCCGAAAAGTTCGCTATCGATGACGCTTTCGGGCAGCGCTCCACAATTCAGGGCAACGAAGGGCTTCGTGCGTCGTTTGCTCCAGCGGTGAAGCAGATCCGCGACCACCTCCTTACCCGTGCCCGTCTCGCCTTCCACAAGGACATCCACATCGGTATCGGCGATCTGACGGAGAGTTTCGCGTAGTCGAATCATGGTCGGTGCCTCCCCGATCAGCGGGATATCGCCCGCAGATCGGACAACTGCATCCCTAAGACGTCTGTTTTCCAGGACCAGGCGCCGTTTTTCCGAAGCGCGATGCAGCGTCACTAGAAGCCGGTCGTTCGCATAAGGCTTTGAGATAAAATCGTAGGCGCCGTTCTTGACCGCGGCAACGGCTAGCTCGACGTCGCCATGCCCGGTGATGAGAACAACCGGAATGTCCGGGTCGATCGCCTTCACTCGCTCGAAGAGCTGAAGGCCGTTCAGTCCGGGCATGCGGATGTCACTCACAACAGGGCCATCGAAGTTCTCGTCGATACTGGCGAGCGCGGCCTCGGCCGAACCGAACACGCTCGGTGAGAAGGAGGCAAGCTTCAGCATCTG
This sequence comes from Mesorhizobium loti, assembly GCF_013170705.1. Taxonomy (NCBI): domain Bacteria; kingdom Pseudomonadati; phylum Pseudomonadota; class Alphaproteobacteria; order Hyphomicrobiales; family Phyllobacteriaceae; genus Mesorhizobium; species Mesorhizobium loti. The sequence goes on from NZ_CP033334.1 coordinate 6,674,134, forward strand.
CGTGGCTGCGCGGAGCAGATCCTCATTATCGTCAATAAAAATGACCGGTCCTGTTTCAGCATTCATGCCGCGCGCCTCAGCTCGACCGTGAAGGAACTCCCTCTCTCCTGGCCGGCATCATCATGCCGCAACGAGCCGCCGAGCTCACGTGCGATCTCCTCCGAAATGACCAGGCCAAGACGGGACCCTTTTCCTTGTTGGTGATGAACGGCATGAAGAGGCTCCTGCGAATCTTGGGGGGCAAGGCCGAGGCCGTTGTCCCGATCGGAAATAGCGACCATTTCCCCGTTATCGGCGAACGCTATCTCGACCCGGGGCTCCGGTTGATCCTTCAGAGCGTCAAGCACGGTCTGGAGAAGGTTGACGAGGATCTGCTCCAGTCGCATGCGGTTTGCCATGACAATTGGAGATGGATCAATCCGCTTTCGTTCTATCGTCACCCCGGAATCGCGAATTCGGACTGAAAGAAGCGACAGGGCGTCGTCGATCACGTCTTCCGCCAGTATCGGTTCCATCGATCCACTGGCGCGGCGGGAGAAGGACCTTAGCGTTTCGGTGATCGTGCCGATCCTGCCGGTCATGGCGGCTATCGAGGTCAGATTCTCGCCGGTACCTTGCGACCGGCCGGCCCCAAGAAGACGCGCGGCATTTTCAGCATGGGTGCGGATTGCGGCGATCAGCTGGTTGACCTCGTGGGTGACCCCGGCTGTTCTCTGTCCCGAGATTGACAAGCGGTTCGCCTGGGCGAGTTCATTGCGCAGGCGCGCACTCTTGCCTCTGCGTTCTCTCGCTCGGCGATCTCACCGGCGAGCGCTTCGTTCGAGCGTTGGAGCTCCGCAGTGCGCAGTTCAACGCGATGCTCCAGTTCCGCATTCAGGAACACAAGCACTTTCTGCCGCTGCCGGGCCGCCCGGCCCCTCCGATCCATCGACCCGGCTCGACAGATAGAGCCCCGGCCGTGCGCTAACCGTGCCGAGCGCGTATTGCATAGCCGCGTCGTCCGCCATGGCCTCGGTGCAGGACGAGCGGAATCACTCGCTGCTTCTCGACCTCCCCTTTCAAACTGTCGGCCGCAAGTGGGAACGCGGCAAGAGCACGGTCGCGTAGGGCATACTGTGCTCTGGTGCCGGCGATGCGGCCCGTTGCAAAGACCACTAAACAGAGCGCTGCACCAAGAATTGCAAGCAAAACCGCAAGCCAGACAGATCGACCGCCAGCCATCTGCCAGGGAAGACCCATGGGGCGCGCTGGAAGGCGCCGTTGCCTATGTCTTCTTCTGCCATCGCATTCTTCAGACCGATCATTGACGAACCATAGTGCGGGGTTCCGCCAGAAGGGAAAGCGATCAGTGCGGAAAACCACACAATCTAACTGCGCAAATTGTAGCAAATACCCGAGACTCCTACGAATTCAGCGTTTCTTGGCTTGGCACGGCTCTTGCGACCAACATCGCAGCAGCGTTTGACCGGAGCGCCGCGATGGGAGAAGCCGCGGGGAGGAAGAGCCCGCCCGACCCGGTCAGGGAGAGAAAACTTACATGTTGGCCCCACTGCCCCCCAGCGCAAAACGCGCACCCCGCAAAACCCTTTGTGGCAAGCCTTACGTGCAGGTGCTTGTCGCAATCATCCTCGGAGTTGCAGTTGGCCATTTTTATCCGCAAATCGGAGAAAACCTGAAGCCCCTCGGCGATGCCTTCATCAAGCTAGTCAAGATGATCATCGCGCCCGTCATTTTTCTGACTGTGGCGACTGGAATTGCCGGCATGAGCGATCTTCAGAAGGTCGGCCGTGTTGCCGGCAAGGCGATGGTCTATTTCTTCACCTTCTCGACGCTCGCACTTATCGTCGGCCTCATCGTCGGCAATGTCATTCAGCCTGGCGCCGGCCTCAACATCGATCCGATCTCGCTCGACGTCCAGGCCGTCAGTGGCTATGCCTCAAAGGCCCATGAGCAGTCCGTGACCGGCTTCCTGATGAACATGATCCCGACCACGATTGTCGGCGCCTTTGTGGAAGGCGACATTCTACAGGTATTGTTCTTCTCCGTCCTCTTCGGCATCTCGCTGGCGATGGTCGCAGAATCGGGCAAATCGGTTCTTTCCTTCCTTCAGGACCTCACTGCACCGGTTTTCAAATTGGTCAGCATCCTGATGAAAGCCGCGCCGTTCGGCGCTTTCGGAGCAATGGCCTTCACGATAGGCAAATATGGCATCGGCTCGGTGGCCAACCTTGCGATGCTGGTCGGGACCTTCTATCTCACGGCCTTCCTCTTCGTGTTCGGGGTTCTCGGCGCAGTCTGTCGTTACAATGGCTTCTCGATCTTTTCTCTTATCCGCTACATCAAGGAAGAGCTGCTGCTGGTCCTCGGAACGTCCTCCTCCGAGGCCGCGCTGCCCTCTCTCATGGAGAAAATGGAGAAGGCCGGCGCCAAGCGCTCGGTCGTGGGCCTGGTCATCCCGACCGGATATTCCTTCAATCTGGATGGCACCAATATCTACATGACCCTTGCGGCCCTTTTCATCGCGCAGGCGACGAATACGGATTTGTCAGTTAGCGATCAGGTCCTCCTGTTGCTCGTCGCGATGCTTTCCTCGAAGGGTGCAGCAGGTGTCACAGGTGCCGGCTTCGTCACGTTGGCCGCTACGCTCTCGGTAGTGCCGGCTGTTCCCGTTGCTGGAATGGCGCTGATCCTTGGCGTCGACCGCTTCATGTCGGAATGCAGGGCACTCACGAATTTGGTCGGTAACGCGGTGGCATCGCTCGTCGTCGCCCGCTGGGAAGGCGAATTGGACCAGGCGCAATTGGAAGCTGCCTTCTGCGGCCACCAGCCTGCCGAGACATCAACCGGCCAGCCACTGATAGTGCCCGCGCCGGGCGAGTCGGCAGCATCGCTACCGATTGAAGCGCCTGGCTGGTCGCAAACGCCGGACAATCGAGCCGCGGGTTCCAAACAGAACCTCGCGGGCCGATGAAATCAAGAATCCCGAAATGCGGTGGGTGCGAAATCATGTGCGCCTTGCGAAGGACTCGCACCGGTCACGACACACAAGCCATCGATGAACCGCTTAATGCTTCCGAAGATTGCGAAGGTTCGTGAACCGGGCGCGGAGCTCGATCGGAGGCCGCCGCGGTCAACTCTCGTCGGCACGGCTGAACAATTCGCCAACGCTCTACGCAACGAAAGCGACCTTGGCATAGAGGAATCAATGATCTATGGGCATCGATGATGTCGAAGACGATCGGATGGCGCGTGGGTTCTACGTTTCGGCTGCTCCCTCGCGCCACGCCACGACAAGAATTCCGCTAGCGAACAGGATCAATGCAGGAATGACAGATTTTACTGAATCTTACCTTTACCGGGTTTCTTCCTGATGTCGTTTTGATCAGAGTCGGACAATGGCGAAGCGACCCATAATTGCTGATATCGCCCGGGAAGCCGGGGTCAGTGTTGCCACCGTTGACCGAGTTCTGAATGCCCGTCATCCGGTGCGGGAGGAGACTGCGCGGCGGGTCTTAGCGGCGGCACAGGCCATCGGATATCACGCCGCAGGTCTCATCAAGCAGCGCCTGCAGCGGGACCTGCCGCAATATCGGCTTGGCTTCATCCTGAGAAAACCGGCTCACCACTTCTACCAAGGATTAGCGCGTGAGGTCGAAGCGGCGGTCAACGCGGCGAATTGCTTCCATGGCACTTCGCTCATCGAATTCGCGCCGTCGCACATGCCGTGCGACCTTATTCCACTGCTCAAGGAATTCGGCGCGCGCTGCCACGCGATCGCCATGGTGGCGCCGGACCATCCGGCGATCACGGCAGCCGTCCAAGAACTCAAGGCGAAAGGCATCCCCGTTTTCTCGCTGCTTTCCGATTTCGCGGAAGGTGTTCGTGAGGGCTATATCGGCCTCGATAACCGCAAGGTCGGGCGGACGACAGCGTGGATGTTTTCAAAGATCGCAAGAAGGCCGGGAAAGGTGGCGGTTTTTGTCGGCAGCCACCGTTTTCAGGGGCAGGAGCTGCGGGAGGCCGGCTTTCGCTCCTATTTCCGTGAGAATGCACCGACATTCGAGCTGCTCGATCCGCTCGTGAACCTTGAGGCACGGCAGATCACCTACGAGGTCACGCTGGACCTCATGCAACGGGAACCCGAACTCACCGGCTTTTATGTGGCCGGCGGAGGTATGGAGGGAGCGATTTCCGCGCTCCGTGAAGAAGGCGAAAGCCGGGGTCTCGTCGCGATCGTTAATGAGATCACGCCGGAGTCGCGGGCAGCACTCGCAGATGGCATGATCACGATGTCGGTCGCCACACCCCAGCGCCTGCTTTGCCAGGAACTGATGACGCTAATGGCCAAGGCCATCAAGGTCGGCACTTCGGAGACGCTTGGGCAGACTTTTCTGCCGTTCGAAATCTATCTGCCCGAAAACATCTGAAAAACTGATAAAATACTATCATGAGAGGCCTAATTTCCTTTCGTCGATGAAAGAAAAGCAGCGGGAGTTTGGTTGACTCAACTCCCTCATTCCGGTCTCGTTTAACAAAGAATGATTGCTGCGCGGCGGAATCCAGTCAGCCGAGAACGATGACCCGCACTTCATGGAAGAGAAAGGAAAGCCATGCGTCGAGCATCGCTCCGCTTTGCGATCTACCGCATAGCGCCGCCCCAACTTGCCAAGGCCGCACTTGCCCGCGGCCCGGGCCTGACTGGCAGCGACATTAACTATCATCCCGACGGCAATCTCCTTACTCGCGAAAAACCCGCTGCAGACGTCCGTCTCGCTGGCGGACCAATCGTTACGACTGTCTCCATCAACGCCTTTTTGTGCTTCAATGAATCCCGGCGTGCCAGATCAAGGCAAGCAAACTCGTCGATTGTGCGGCGGCCTGCGGAGCGAAGACGCCGACGAATGCGATTCGCCATGGACATCCACGCGCTGGACGACCGGCGCACTTGCCTCGGGCATCGATTTCATGGCGCGAGATGGATGATCACATGCAACACGATGCTCGCAACTCCGAGCAAAGTGCCAGGCGGATCTCGTCACGCTGCATATCGCTTCGAAAAATGAAAAGGCCCAATTCAAAGTCCGAGATGAATGACGTGGTCCCTGTTGTGCCGTTGCACGAGAGGGCTCTGGACATCTTTGAAACGTCAAAAGCGCTCACCGCTCCGTCTGGACTGGAAGCCACGTTGGCCAACGTCGTCGATCTCCTGCCATCGTTGGTGCAGGTGCGGCACGGCATCATCTCGCTCTGCGGCGGTGCCGGCATACCGGACATGACCGTCGGCGCCGGCTGGAGCGAAGACAGCGATGTGCGCTACCGGAAGCATCTGCCACGGACGGCGATCGACCAGATCATAACGACGGGCATGGCACTCGTCGCCGAGAACATAGCGTTGGATCCGGCCTTTAACGCCGCCGACAAGGACGTGCTCGGGGTGTCCGACAACATGAATGTGTCGTTCATCGGCGTACCCATTCGCGTCGATGCGAACGTCGTGGGCACGCTGACCATCGACCGCATCCTGGACAACAAATCAGGTTCCCTTCTCGATCACGACCTCCGCCTCCTCACCACAATCGCCAATCTGGTTGGGCAGACAGTGAAGCTGCATCGCATGTTCGCGTCCGACCCCGAGCGACTGATGGCCGAGAGAATCCGGATGCAAAAGCAATTCGGCGAACTCGAGCAGCCTGGCCATGAGGGCAAGAGGGCTCATGTCAAGGGGATCATTGGCGACAGCCCGGCGCTGCGCGGGCTGCTCGAGAAGGTCGCGTTAGTGGCCAGGTCCAACAGCACCGTTTTGCTGCGCGGCGAATCCGGGACCGGCAAGGAGCTGGTCGCCAAGGCCGTTCACGAGCTGTCGGGGCGCGCCAAGCGGCCGTTCATCAAGCTCAATTGCGCAGCGCTCCCTGAGACGGTCTTGGAATCCGAACTGTTCGGTCACGAAAAGGGTGCCTTTACCAGTGCATTCAACACGCGCAAGGGGCGCTTTGAGCTCGCCGACAAGGGGACGTTGTTTCTGGACGAGATCGGTGAGATTTCGGCCTCGTTCCAGGCAAAGCTGCTGCGCGTGCTGCAGGAGCAGGAGTTCGAGCGCGTCGGCAGCAACCAGACGATTAAGGTCGACGTTCGCGTGATTGCCGCCACGAACAGGAATCTGGAAGACGCGGTTGCAAGGAACGAGTTTCGCGCCGACCTTTATTACCGCATCAGCGTTGTTCCCTTGCTGGTGCCGCCATTGCGCGAAAGGCGCGGTGATATTCCGCTCCTTGCCGCTGAGTTTCTCAAGAATTTCAACAGCGAGAACGGCCGTACGATGGTCTTCGATGCGAGTGCGACTGAAGTGCTGATGAACTGTGCTTTTCCCGGAAATGTCCGCGAGCTTGAAAATTGCGTGCAGCGGACAGCGACCCTCGCAGCGGGAACGCCAATCGTCAGAAACGACTTTGACTGCTCACACGGCCGATGCCTTTCCGCGATGTTATGGAAGCACGCGTCTAAGGAGACTTCGCCGAAATTCGAGGCGATCGCACCATCGCCACTAAACCCGGCCATGAAATCATCTGGTGCCTTTGCATCGGCCGCCGTTGCGACCCCGCCTGTTGACAGCGAGCAGGCACTGCCAGCGCCTGATCGGATAGGCCTCGTGAGCGACGGGAAGATGACCGATCGCGAGCGTCTCATCGCGGCGATGGAAAGATCCGGCTGGGTACAGGCAAAGGCAGCGCGCCTGCTTGGATTGACGCCGCGCCAGATTGGCTACGCGCTGAGGAAATACGGTATCGAGATCAAGTGTCTCTGAACGAGCTGTCGAACTTTCGATATGTGGCGGCCGCGCGACAGAGCGAGCGAGGCGAATAGCTGGGTCAAATCAAGGGTTGGTTCATTCGGCACGGACCTCCGCGAGGCGGTCCAGCCCCCTACCGGCGCCAAGAACGGCCCGCACGGCCGCCCGATCAAGTTGGTTGGGAACGCAGCACCGTTATGGTCGCTCTGTCGGTCCTGTCGATCGGCTCTGCGAACTAGTGCAATGAGGATTTGCCTGTGTAAAACCAGTTCGCCGGGTAGCCGGGCAGTGCGCCGGCGTTGTCGACGGAGTTCGCGTTGGAACCGTCCCTGTAGTACCCCACCGTCTGAAAGATGAAGCTATTGCGTTCGATATCAACGAGAGCGATGACGTGCGGCCTCCACCCTAATCTCGGATCGAAATCGTTCGTCGGATCCTGGAAACGTGAGTCAACGCCCGCGGTCAGGTAATCCTTGCTGCCGTTCGCCGAATCCGCAGAGCATGTTATTGTTTTCCCCAAAAACGTGCGGTTTGTCGCGGCTTCTGTCACCGGAGAGTTCGTGCATGCCTTATCACCGTAGGGTCGGTGATCGCCCTCGCGGGCTAAAGATTGAGAGTCGCCTCGACAAGCGTCGGTTCTGTCACTGCGGTCAGGTCCCACGCTCACATCGTGCCGCTCATTTTCGATTGCTTCGGGAGTTGGTTGACCCCTAAGAAACTGTTTTAGCTGCAGGATAAGCTTTCTCATTGCAGTCTCCCGATGCTGCCGCGACGAAGCACTTCGTATACCGCTCACCGAGCCATTGCGGTAATCGTTTGCCGTTATGAATGCATTTGCCGGATGGATGTTTTCACGTGCTCTTCGCCCTGCTGCCTTCAGTGACGGGCGGGACCGCGGCGGCCTGCACTTGGCGACATTCGACGCGCGAAGCCGCTGGACGAGGACGTTGGCGATGCCCGCGCAGGACTGCCAGCTTGTAGCCAAAGGGCCATTGGGCCGATGCAGTGACCAACTGGCCAGCACGGCTCTCCGAGGCGGCTTATTCGCTGCTCGTGCTCAGCAAGAAAGGGTCGGGCCTCAGAGCGTGGGGCATGAACGTCGCCAACTGCGCAGTATGCCTCCGGCCTTTGTTGCTGTTGCCCGCGCGCTCGCCGTCATTCTGCGTCGCATGAGAGGTCGGTCTCGTCCAGCAACACAAGCTTCGCCGGACCCGCGAAGGCAGGCGCTCAAGGCGCTTTGGCTGATCCGCACCGACTGCTCACCTCCGTTCAAGGATTTTGAATCAGCACCAAAGCAACTGTCACATGACCATCGAGTCATCATCACAGGACATGCTGTAGTTGCAGCTCGGTCGGCTGGTCCGTAAAAACAGATCGGGATCATCGTCGGCCCGTAGTCCGAGATATTCGACTTCTCTGTAGCCGGCGGCTAGGATGGCGTCGCCTCTCGCAGTGCCTTGGCCAGCCTCTCGGCCGCTTTAACAGTATTTCGCTTTGGGGGATCGCCACGCGCTGCGCGGCCGGCAGCTGAGAATTGCGATCGCCCATCCATGGCTTTGCGCCTTTTCGGAAAGGCGATGATCTCGAGAAAGCGGGCAGAACGGCGCACGAGTTTCAACTGCTGGAAATCTTTCTCGCCAAGAAGGCCGGACCAGCAGCGGTCTGGAAAAGAGCTTCGTCACCAATCGCGCCACGCCGTCGCCGAACGCGACGCACAGCCTTCGCTCACCCCGCTCACCGCGACAGCGGTGGCAACCACTCGAGATACATCTCTCTTGCGGCGCGTAAAGCATCCGGCGCCTAGCAGCTTGGCAGCATCCTCATGCTCCGTGGGTGGATAGGCGGCAACGTCGGCGGCGGTCGTTGAACTGCTTCGCGAAGAGGTAAGGATCACCCGGTCGGCGCGTTGAAGTGCGGCGCGCACCAGGCTGAGAGGGCCTTCATGCAAGGGCGCGACCTTCATGCCCAGCCTGCCATGCCGCCACGGATTTGCGCGACTCGGTGGCGGTCCGGACGACCCGTGTGCTCATGTCGCTTCTCCTCCTTTGATGGCTTTCGGTTCATCGCCGAAGACATGTTCGGCCGCCGGAAACCGGCGCTCCTTCACGTCGCACGCGTAGGCCTCGATCGCTGCCGAAGCGACCTCTCCCAGTTCGACATAGCGCTTGACGAATTTCGGCCGGAAGTCGCCGAACAGGCCCAGCATGTCGTCGACGACCAGGATCTGCCCGTCGCAGGCCGCGGAGGCGCCGATGCCGATCGTCGGGATTGGGATTTCCTCGGTGATGCGGCGGGCGAGCGGTTCGGGCACTTTTTCCAGTACGACGGAAAAGGCGCCAGCCTCGCTAACCGCAAGAGCATCGCGCCAAATGCGCTCGGCATCCTCGCCCCTGCCCTGCACGCGATATCCGCCAAACACGTTGACCGCCTGCGGCGTCAGGCCGACATGCGCCATGACCGGGATTCCGCGCGCTGTGAGGAAGCGGATCGTCTCGGCGGTCGTCGCGCCGCCCTCGAGCTTGACCGCAGCGCATCCGGTCTCCGCCATAAGGCGCGCGGAATTGCGGAAGGCCTGCTCTAGGCTTTCTTCGTACGAGCCGAACGGCATGTCGACGAACAGGAGCGCCCGCTCCATTCCCCGCCGAACCGCCTTGGCGTGCATGATCACCATATCGAGCGTGACACCGAGCGTGGAGGGAAGGCCGTGGAGAACCATGCCGACGCTGTCGCCGACAAGAACGACGTCGCAGTGGCCGTCAACCAACCTTGCGACCGGCGTGGTGTAGGCCGTCAGGCAGACCAGCGGCGTGCTGCCCTTTCGCGCACGGATGTTCGGCGGCGTGATCGCCTTGACGACACCAGCGGCGCTCAATCCACGTCTCTCCTCACCCAACGTCACCCCGGCCAGTGTCGCGTTTGGCATATTTTTGTCGAGGTGCGAAGAGGTAAAATCGCCAGAGCGCGTGGTGTTGACGCGACGGGTGGTATGATAAAGAACAGAACTAAATCGGTTTAGACAGGCGGAGCTCTGCCAAGTAGGTCAGGAACTATGGATCAGGCAAAGGGACCAAGGAAAGGCAGAGTCACAGGCAAGACCAACGACGTCAACGCGGACCTCATCGCAGTCGTCGTTGCCGTGAACGACGCAGGACCTTGTGTTCTGACCATCGAACAGGGGGACACCCTTCCCTCGGGCCCGTTTGAGCTCGCTCATCGTTCGCTCCAGTCGGGCCTCAGGGCATGGGTGGAACTGCAGACCGGTCAGCCTCTCGGTTATATCGAGCAGCTCTACACCTTCGCCGATCGCGATCGGATCGGCGCCAACGAACGCGTGATCTCGATTAGCTATCTCGCACTCACCCGCGAAGACGATGCGGGCGCCTCGGGCAGGCGCAGCTGGGCCAGCTGGTACGACTATTTCCCCTGGGAGGATCATCGCTCCGGCAGGCCTTCGATGCTGGAAGAACTGTGGCCGCGCCTTATCGAATGGGCGGACGGCGCGGACGACGGCGCGACGCGCTTCGATCGCCGCCGGCGAGCGGCGGTCGCCTTTGCCTTGGACGACCGGGCATGGAACGAAGAGCTCGCGCTGCAGCGCTATGAGCTGCTGTATGAGGCCGCCCTGGTAGAGGAAGCAAAACGCGGCGGAGATTCGGCCATCCTCGCTCCGGTGCCGGGCAGATCGATGAGCGCCGATCATCGCCGCATTCTGGCCACGGCTATTGCGCGGCTGCGCTCCAAGATCAAATACCGGCCTGTTGTGTTCGAACTGATGCCGCCGCTCTTCACGCTTTTACAGCTACAAAGAACCGTGGAGGCGCTCTCCGGCAGGCTCATCAACAAGCCGAACTTTCGCCGGCTCATAGAGCAGCAGGAGCTGGTTGAGAAGACCGGGGCGACGACCGCCGAGACCGGCGGCCGGCCGGCGCAGCTCTACCGCTTCCACCATGCTATTCTAGACGAGAGGCCTGTGGCCGGCACAAAATTGCCGCTCGCACGGGCTTGACACCACTTATAGTCACAACGATTATATAGGCCTTATAATCGCGTTGACTATAACTGGAGGCTCGATGAGCGCCGTCCTGCCTTCGAGCGCCTCACTATACGACCGCGTTCGGCGCGTTATCCCACCAATCGAGTGGCCACTCTTCGTCGAGGACATCGACGCTATCCTGAAACTGAAGCGACAGCGCAACGCGGTCATACTGGCGCATAATTATCAGACGCCGGAGATTTTTCACTGCGTGGCTGACATCGTCGGCGACAGCCTGGCGTTGGCCCGAAAGGCAATGACGGTCGATGCCGATATCATCGTTCTGGCTGGCGTGCATTTCATGGCGGAAACAGCCAAGCTGCTCAATTCCGACAAGACAGTGCTCATACCGGACCTCGAGGCCGGTTGCTCACTTGCCGACTCGATCACGGCCGAAGACGTACGCCTGATGCGGCAGCGCTATCCGTCCGTTCCGGTCGTCACCTACGTCAACACCTCCGCCGCGGTGAAAGCCGAGTCAGACATTTGCTGTACCTCAGGCAACGCGCTTGCAGTCGTAAAATCGCTTGGCGCGCCGCGTGTGATTATGCTGCCCGATGAATATCTGGCGAAGAACATCGCGGCGCAGACCAAGGTCGAGATCATTGCCTGGAAGGGGCGCTGCGAGGTGCATGAGCGCTTCACAGCGGCCGACATCCGCGAGCTGCGTGAGGCCCATCCCGGCATCAGTGTACTTGCCCATCCCGAATGTCCGCCCGAAGTGGTCGCGGAAGCCGATTTCGCCGGCTCGACAGCAGCGATGTCCGATTATGTCGCCCGGCATAAGCCGGCGCGTGTGATGCTGATGACGGAATGTTCCATGAGCGACAACGTCGCGGTCGAGCATCCGGACGTGGATTTCGTGCGCCCATGCAATCTGTGCCCGCACATGAAGCGGATCACGCTTCGTAATATCCGGACCGCGCTCGAGGAGAACCGCCACGTCGTCACGATCGACCCGCGTGTTGCTGACCGGGCCCGCTGGGCTGTCGAGCGCATGCTCTTCGTATGACGCAGGACATTGACATTGGCGGGGCGCCGGTCATTGTCGGCGCTGGCCTCGCCGGCCTTCTCACGGCGCTGCATCTGGCGCCACAACCGGTAGTTCTTCTCTCCAGAACTCCGCTCGGGACCGAAGCCTCCAGCACGCTCGCCCAGGGCGGGCTCGCAGCCAGCCTCGGCGAGGACGATAACTCGGAACTCCACCTCGCCGATACGCTTGCTGCCGGGGACGGACACTGCGACGAACAAATGGCCAGGCGGGTGATTGAGGCCGCACCTCAAGCCGTCGAGAACCTCATTCGTCTTGGTGCTCCCTTCGACCGCTCGCTAGACGGGAGGCTGCGGCTCGGCCTGGAAGCGGCGCATTCACGTCGCCGGATCGTCCACGCCGCCGGCGACGCAACCGGCCGCGAGTTGTTTCGGGTGCTGCTCGGCGTGGCGCGGCGAACCCGTTCGATCACGATCATGGAAGGCATGACAGCGCTTCGCCTGGTTGTCGCCCAGGGCAGCATTGTGGGCTTGCTGGCTGTTCTGCACGGCGGCGTGTTCGCATTGCCCTCGCGCCGTGTGGTGCTGGCCACCGGTGGTATAGGTGGTCTCTTTTGCGACACAACAAACCCGCTCTCCTCATTCGGCCACGGTCTTGCGCTTGCGGCCTGTGCTGGAGCGGAGCTCGCCGATCTCGAATTTGTGCAGTTCCACCCGACCGCGTTCGATGGTCCGCGCCGGCCAATGCCGCTTGTCAGCGAAGCGGTGCGCGGCGAAGGCGCGGTGCTGATCGATGAGCACGGCCATCGCTTCCTGGCAGACACGCCCGGGGCAGAACTCGCGTCGCGCGATGTGGTCGCGAGGGCGATCTCCGATCAGCTCGCCGCCGGGCATCGTGTGTATCTCGATGCACGACAATGCCTCGGGCCGAAATTCGCAAAACGCTTTCCAGCAATCGACGCTGTTTGCAAGCAGGCCGGTATCGATCCCGCCCTGGAGCCAATCCCCGTGCGTCCGGCGGCACATTATCACATGGGCGGAGTGGCCGTTGACGCCGAGGGGCGGAGCTCCGTGACTGGCTTATGGGCGTGCGGCGAGGTCGCCCGTACCGGATTGCATGGCGCCAACAGGCTGGCCAGCAACTCGCTCTCCGAAGCGGTCGCAACATCGGCTTGGGTGGCGGCAAGCGTCGCTGGCACTTGCGCGGGGTGGCAATGGCCCAGGCTTCCCGAGATAGTGCCCGCGCGACCGAACCCGTCATCTATACGCCAGGTCGCTTCCGATGCACTCGGGATAGTCCGCAACGGCAAGAGGCTGCGCGAAACAATCACGACACTGCTGCCATTGGCCGTTGGCGAGACGGCCGCGGCCGATCCGGCCCTGGTGGCATTGTTGATGGCGATCTCAGCCCTTCGGCGCGAGGAGAGCCGGGGTTCGCATTACCGATCCGATTTCCCCGGGCGCGATGCTGCCGCCTGCCCCTCACGACTGACGCTCTGCACAGCTTTTGAGAATGCCGTCACGCTCAGATGGCAAGCATCCGAACGGAGCCGTTGATATGACTTCACTTGCACCACTTCCCCAGATCATCATGGAGCCGATCGTACGAAATGCCCTTCTGGAAGATTTAGGCAGAGCCGGCGACATCACGAGCGATGCAATCATCCCCGCCGATTGCAAAGCCACGCTTTCGCTGAACGCGCGCCAAGCGGGCGTTGTTGCCGGGCTCGACTTGGTGATGTTTGCCTTCCTGCTGGTCAATCCCGGGATCAGTATCCAGCTGCGGTGTCCTGAGGGCGGCAAGATTTCGACCGGCCAGACCATCGCGATCGTAAACGGGCCGGCGCGCAGCCTGCTGACGGCCGAACGGACGGCGCTCAATTTCTTGTGCAAGCTGAGCGGCATCGCAACGGCAACGGCTACGCTCGTAAACGCGGTGCGCGGCCATAACGCAAAGATCGTGTGCACACGCAAAACGACGCCCGGCCTGCGTGTCCTGGAAAAATATGCGGTACGAGCGGGCGGCGGGGCCAATCACCGCTTCGCGCTCGACGACGCCGTGCTGATCAAGGACAACCACATCGCCATTGCCGGCGATATCCGCACCGCAATCGAGCGGGCGCGTAGCGCCATAGGTCACATGGTCAAGATCGAGGTCGAGGTGGACAGGCTGGATCAGTTGGAGATAGCGCTTGCAGCGGGCGTCGACGCCGTGCTCCTCGACAACATGTCAGTCGAGGACCTTGCGCAGGCAGTGGCTATGGTCGGGGGCCGTGCGATCACGGAGGCTTCAGGCCGGGTAACGCGGGCGAGCGCCGCGGCAATTGCGGCGACCGGCGTCGACCTCATATCGGTCGGCTGGCTTACCCACAGCGCGCCCATTCTCGACATCGGTCTCGACATGCCGGCCGACCGAAATTGCAACAGACATCTGAACTGAGGGAGAGGACATGAACCGGGATCGCAGGAACTCCTTTGGTCGCAGGCTAACTTGCGTCAGCACGTCCCCGGTTCCACCAACAGCCGATGCAAGCCTGCACGGTGCCAAGCGACACGCTTCAACGACGGAGGCGGGATCGACGGACCAGCAAGGTACAGAAGGACGCGTTGAAGCCCTTGGCGTCATCATCTGCCGACTCGACGAGATGCGCCAGTTGGCGGCCTCTCATGGGCTGGAACTTCTCGGTTATCTGCTGGACGTCGCGTTCACCGAATCCTGCGACGCGATCAGAAAGGAGCATTCCTGTGCTCAGAGCCAAACAATGGAAACTGTAATCCCCGCGGATGACGTGAGTTGAGCCTGCGGGCAGCAGTTGGAGAGTCCGCTCGAGCGCGCCACCAATCGCATTTCGATAGAAGACTTCCCGCTGGGCATGCGCCTTGTCTTCAGCATCCACTGCAACGCTCCCGGTCAAGGACGGAAGATTATGGAGAACAAGACCGTTATGAACGAACTCAGCCCAGACCTGACCTCGGATCCAATCGGATGGGCGCTTCCCCCCTGGACGCGAGCGGAAGCTCAGGCGGTCTACGACCTGCCCTTCAACGACCTGCTTTTTCGGGCTCAGACGGTCCACCGCGAGAATTTCGATCCCAATAAGGTCCAGCTCAGCCGCCTTCTCAGCATCAAGACAGGCGGCTGCCCGGAGGATTGCGGTTATTGCAGCCAGTCGGCGCATCACGAAAGCGGGTTGAAGACGTCGAAGCTGATGGAGGTCCGGCGCGTCATCGCCGAGGCGACCAAGGCGCGCGATGCCGGCGCCACCCGCTATTGCATGGGCGCTGCCTGGCGAAACCCCAAGCCGCGCGACATGGATGCCGTGGTGGCGATGGTCGAGGGCGTCAAGGCGCTCGGCATGGAGACCTGCATGACGCTGGGCATGCTCGATCTCGAGCAGGCCGCTCGCCTGAAAGAGGCCGGTCTCGACTACTATAACCACAACATCGACACCTCCGAGCGCTACTACTCAGAGATCATCTCGACCCGCACGTTTTCCGAGCGTCTCGATACGCTCGCCAATGTCCGCGACAGCGGCATCAAGGTCTGTTGCGGCGGCATTGTCGGCATGGGTGAAGAGCCGCTGGACCGGATCGACATGCTGGTGACGCTGGCCAATCTGCCGGAGCATCCCGAAAGCGTTCCGATCAACATGCTGATCCCGATCGAGGGCACTCCGCTGGCCGAGGCTAAACCCATCGAGCCGATTGAATTCGTGCGCGTGATCGCGCTGGCCCGCATCATGATGCCGAAATCGCACGTCCGCCTTTCCGCCGGCCGCACCGCTATGACCGACGAGATGCAGGCGCTGTGCTTCCTTGCCGGCGCCAACTCGATCTTCGTCGGCGACACGCTGCTAACGGCGGACAATCCGGGCGAAGGCAAGGATACTCTTTTATTGCAGCGTCTTGGCATCGAGCCGATGGAAATCGGCACGCAATGAACGAGGCACCGCTTGCCCGGTATGAGGCATCCTTGCGCGGACTGGCGCGCAAGGACCGGCTGCGGACGCTTGCGCCGCGCGCCGGCCTCGACTTCTCGTCGAACGACTATCTCGGACTTGCCGCCTCCAAAAGACTTGGCGAAGCGGTTGCGGCGGCGATTGCCCGGGGAACACCGGTCGGCGCCACAGGGTCGCGGCTGTTGCGCGGCAACGCGCCGGAACATGAGCAGCTGGAGGCGGACGCGGCGGCGTTTTTCGGGGCCGATCGCGCGCTGTTCTTCGGCAGCGGCTACATCGCCAACTTCGCTCTCCTGACCGCACTGCCGCAGAAGGGCGACCTGCTGGTCCTCGACGAACTCGCCCATGCCAGCATGCATGAGGGCGCACAGGCTGGGCGCGCTGAGTTCGGGCTGGCCGCGCACAACAACGTCGACGCTGTCGAGGATGCGATCACCCGCTGGCGCGCTGAAGGCGGCGTGGGGCGCGTCTGGATCGCGGTCGAAAGCCTTTACAGCATGGATGGCGACCGCGCGCCGATCGAGAGCCTCGTCGCGCTTGCCGATCGGCACGAGGCATTCATCGTCGTCGACGAGGCGCATGCCACCGGCGTCTGGGGACCGGACGGCCGCGGACTGGCCGCCGCTTTCGAGGGCCGCGACAACATCATCGCGCTCCACACATGCGGCAAGGCGCTCGGCGCGTCGGGCGCGCTCGTCACCGGACCGCGAACGCTGTGCGACTATCTCGTCAACCGGTGCCGGCCATTCATCTACGCCACCGCGCCGTCGCCGCTGATGGCAGTGGCGGTACGCGAAGCGCTTGCCATGCTGTCTGATGAGCCCATGCGCCGCGTTCAACTGCACGAACGCGTTGCCTCCGCCGGCCGGCAATTGGCCGAGCGCTGCGGCGTGGCACCCAGCGGCTCGCAGATTCAGCCCTTTGCCATCGGCGACAACAGACGCACCATGGCGGTGGCGGCGGCGCTCCAGGCGCGCGGTTTCGACATTCGCGGCATTCGTCCGCCGACGGTCCCCGAGGGCACGTCGCGCCTGCGCATTTCCCTGACGCTCAACGTCGACGAAGCCGACATTTCCGCCATGGTCGAGGCGCTCGCCGAGGTGTTGGCCCCGGCATGACCAAACGCATCGTCGTCACCGGAACAGACACCGGAATCGGCAAGACAGTGTTCTCGGCCGGGCTCGCCGGCCTGCTCGACGGCTTTTACTGGAAGCCCGTGCAATCGGGCCTCGACGAGGAGACTGACAGCGAGGTCGTTGCCCGGCTTTCCGGTCTACCGGCCGGGCGCGTCCTGCCGGAAGTTTACCGTCTGAGGATGCCGCTGTCACCGCATCGTTCGGCCGAAATCGACGGCGTCTCGATCGAGGCGGCTGACCTCTCGGTTCCCGCCGTGCCGGGACCGCTGATCATCGAGGGCGCGGGTGGGGTGATGGTGCCGCTCAACCGGCGGACAAGGTTCATCGATATATTCGCGCAATGGCAGCTGCCGGTCATCCTTTGCGCCCGCACCGCGCTCGGCACCATCAACCATACCCTGCTGTCGATCGAGGCTCTGCGGGCCCGCTCCATCCCGCTCATCGGCATAGCCTTCATCGGCGAAGAGGTGGCTGAGACACAAAGTACAATCGTGGAATTCGGCGGCATGCCGCAGCTTGGCAGGCTGCCGCACCTCAATCCGCTGACGGGTGAAACGCTGAGAGATGCGATGGTTGCCGGTTTCGACCCTACCCTGATTGCCGGAGGCGACTGATGTCGCAGTCTAGAGTCTGGCATCCGTTCACCCAGCACGCCCTTGAGCCCGCGATCCCCGAGATCGTGCGGACGGAAGGCGCCTATCTCCACAAGGCCGACGGCACGCGCATCCTGGACGCGATTTCATCCTGGTGGGTCGTCACCCATGGCCATCGCCATCCCCGCATCATGAAGGCCATCGAGGCGACCGCGTCGAGCCTCGACCAGATCATCTTTGCGGGCTTCACTCACGAGCCGGCCGAACGGCTCGCCGAGGCGCTTGTCGGCCTCGCTCCCGCCGGCCTCGACCGGGTGTTCTATTCCGACAGCGGCTCGACCTCCGTCGAGGTCGCGCTGAAGATGGCGCTCGGCTATTTCCGCAACATCGGTGCACCGCGTTCGCGCATCGTCGTCATGGAGCACAGCTACCACGGCGACACCATCGGCACGATGAGCGTCGGCGCCCGTGGCGTGTTCAACGCCGCCTACGAGCCTTTGCTGTTCGAGGTCGACACCATCCCCTTCCCGGCCGTCGGCCGCGAGCAGGACACGCTGGATCGGTTCGAGGCGGTGAGCCGCGACCGGCGCGCCGCCGCGCTGATCGTAGAGCCGCTGGTGCTTGGCGCAGGCGGCATGCTGATGTATCCGGCCTCGGTTGTCACCGAATTGAAGAAGATCACTGAGGCCTCCGGCACGCTGCTGATCGCCGACGAGGTGATGACCGGCTGGGGGCGCACCGGAACCATATTCGCCTGCGAGCAGGCGAACATCTCTCCAGATATCCTGTGCACCTCGAAAGGCTTGACCGGTGGTGCCATCCCGCTGGCCGTCACGCTCGCCACCGACCCCATCTTCCAGGCCCATTATTCCGAGGATCGGCAGAAGACCTTTTTCCACTCGAGCTCCTACACCGCCAATCCGATTGCCTGCGCGGCGGCACTCGCCAATGTCGAGATCTGGCGTGACGAGCCGGTGACTGAGCGCATCGCGGCCCTGAGCGCGAGACAGGCCGCCGGACTTCGGCGCTTTGGCGACAGTCCCTACTTCGCCGACAGCCGGGCGACCGGCACGATCGCGGCCCTCGACCTGCGCGCCGGATCTGCCGGCTACCTGGCCGAGATCGGGCCGAAGCTGCGCGCGTTCTTCCTCGAGCGCGGTCTGCTCGTGCGCCCACTCGGTAATGTCCTCTATCTTCTGCCACCCTATTGCATCACCGGCGAGGAACTGGACGGGCTCTATGACGCCATCGAGGAGGCCGGCGAACGTTTCGGTTCGAGATCATGAGCAGGTCGTCGTGCGTTCTCGGATTTGGTCATCATGCGCCCTCGCGCAAGGTGGAGAATCCGGAAATCGAAAATCGTCTCAGGCTCGAGCCCGGCTGGATCGAGCGACGCACCGGGATACGGTCGCGCTTCTGGGCAAACGACGAAGACACGCTGTCGGGCCTTGCCGCGCATGCAGGCGACATGGCGCTGGCGAACGCCGGCATCGACCGCAGCGACATCGGCTTGCTGTTGCTCGCCACCTCGACGCCCGATCACCTCCTTCCACCAAGCGCGCCGCTGGTTGGACATAGACTGGGACTGGGCCGTGCCGGTGCGATCGACTTGACCGGCGCCTGCGCCGGCTTCATCTATGCACTGATGTTCGCCGACGGCTTCACCCGCCTGCATGGCAAGGCGAGCCTTGTCATTGCCGCCAACATCCTCAGCCGTCGCATCAATCCGGCCGAGCGTGCCAGCGCCGTGCTGTTTGCTGATGCCGCCGGCGCCGTGGTGATTGGTCCATGCGATGACCCGGATCGGGGCATTCTCGGCGCTTCGGTGGATTCGGACGGCTCGCGCTACGGGCTGATCCAGATTCCCGCCGGCGGAAGCAACACTCCGTTCCATGGCGACCTCGACCTCGAGCAGACCCGGATGACGATCACCGACGGCCGCGAAGTATTTGCCAAGGCCGTGGACATGATGACTGCCTGCTCGCAGGAAGCGCTCACTGCTGCCCGCATGCAGCCACAGAATATCGATCGGTTTGTGCCGCACCAGGCCAATGCCCGCATTTTCGATGCCGTCGGGAGAAACCTCGGCATCGCGGATGACGCGATCGTCAAGACGATCGCCGAGTATGGCAACTCTTCCGCCGGGACGATCCCGCTGTCGCTCTCTCTGGCCCATCAGGCGGAGCCGTTCCAACAGGGCGAGAAAATCCTTCTGGCAGCGGCAGGTGCGGGTCTCAGCGGAGGCGCTCTCGTCTTCGGGATTTAGCCGCGCGAACCAGTTACCAAGATTCACCTTGTATGATGATGAGGACAACAGAACCAATGCGAAAAATAGTGGCCGGCAAGCTGCACGGCATCCACGTCACCGAAGCGAACCTCAACTACCATGGTTCGATAACGCTCGACCCCGACCACTGCGAGGCAGCCGGGATCCTGCCGATGGAATTCGTGGAGATATGGAATAAGAATTCCGGAGCGCGGATCTCGACCTATGTCATCCTCGGCGAGCGCGGTTCACGGTGCTGCATCCTCAACGGAGCGGCGGCTCGCACCTGTCAGCCCGACGACCAGATCATTGTCTGCAACTCCATCTACCTGGACGAAGCGCATATCACCTCGCTGAAGCCGCGGATCGTCACGTTTGACCAGGATAACCACATACTCGACCGCCTGAGCTACTCAGTCGATGTCGACACAGACGGCCGTTACAGTTTCTCCATTCTTGACGAGGCGAATGAGCCTTTGGTCATTCCTGCCCTGGTCTCCGGGGCGTGAGCCGCGCTCGATAGATGTGCGAGCCTCTTCGCCCCGTTGCAACTTGCTGGGCACTGAAGAGCGTCTAAGACTCGAGCTTCGAAACCCCCATGCCCACTGCGCCTTCGGTACGGCGGGCCTTCGTGCCCGCGAACAGCGGTTTGCATGTCTGAGTGTCCGAATCAAAACGCACCATTGAAGCGGGCCTTCGGCAAAGTGTATCCCGCCGGCGCCAAGCCCTCACCAGCCATCCAACGCCCAATCCGGTCACATATCAGCGCCGGTCGATCGGTGGCTTGGCAGCAAGGCCGAGCCTGGTTCGTTGGGCATCGGCGAAATTTTCGGCGGGAGACTGCGTCTTGAACCGAAGAACTGTCAGTTTGCCGTCCTGGACAGTATGAACGATCCATCCCCCACCGCAACGCTTGACGCGCACGTCATTAGGTTCGCCAGCCACCATTGCTGCCCCTATTTCGTTGCCTTGGGTGAGACTGGAAGTCGTTCCCGCGTATCTGAAAACACGGGGCCTTACGCAACGTCAAGCACTGTTTTTGGGATAGCCGACGCCTTGTCGATTTCAGGGGACGGCGATTCAGGTCCGGCACGTCCGTGCGCGCGGAAATCGCGCTCGGATCGATTTAGATGCGCAGATTATGCATGTTATTTCAGCCTTAATTACCCACAGCTAACGTGAATGGGAACGCCTATGCAATCCGAGTAGCTCTGCAAAAACCCCGCCGCTCTGGTGCCCTCGGCGCGATCACCCAGCACTTCAAGATGTTTCATAGCTCTGGGCCGTTCCGAACGATCAGGGTGCCGGACGGCCACTCGCTCATCGAGCGTTCAATCGGCACAACCACGACGAGCACATCCTCGACGCATGTGGGGGGTAGGTCGAGGTATACATCTGCGAGAGTGGACCGCACGCGAACGCCCGACACAATCGCCGCCAGGCCGTCTCTGCAGAACCTCTCAAAATGATTCCGCATCGCGTGCCGAACGGTGCCGAAAGCGAATGGAACCCCAAGCTGCCGCAACACTGGATACACAACGCGCATTGAATGACTGATCCCTTGTCCCTCAAGATCCGGACGCACCCCGTACAAGCCCAGGTCGGCCACTAGGAGTTCGACCTCGTCAACCTTGATGAAGCGGCGTAGTATGCCGATATGAGCCGCTACGCCATGCGCATCGTAGCTGATTGCGCGGAGTTCTGGCCTCGCACCGGCCCAGCTACGGCCGCCTTCGAATGGTTTTGCGTTGAAGGCCCCAGTCGGTCCATAGGTCTTCAGGAAGAATTCGGAGAGTTCGACATGTTCGGCCTGTTGTAACTCATTTTCCCAGCACAACCTCCACTGCACGTCAGAGCACATGAAAGACCTCATCTTTGTTGCTGTTTGATTGAGGTAAGCCCTACCTTAAGGACGCTGTCGTATCATGCCGGCTCGATGTAGCTTGCGCAGATCATTGAAGAAACTAGCCGCAATGAACATGCGACTTCGTTGTGTTCGGAGCACACCGGGAGGCGATGCACCAGAAATTGCTGCTCGGAGCCAATACAAACATCCATAAGTACCTTTTGGCTTAGATCCTTGATCTTGCTATGCCGTTCTGCAGAATTGGCAAAATCGTTTGTTTCGATGAATGCATCCACGCTATGAATAGGAAAAGCCAGGCGCTCAAAGAGCTTGATCTAAACCTCCGCCCAAGGCGGCCTTTATGACGAGGCTTCGACCCGGCCAGTTGCCCGACCGAGCCGCTCGTCAGTTGCGTTGCTAGACCAACCGACTGCTATCTGGGCGGGAACCTTCATCCACCGTTGATACGCCTCGTCGGGCGCACTGAACGTTTTAGGCTAAATCATTGCCATGCCGCCGTTCACATGAATGGTCTGGCCGGTGATGTAGGCGGCCTCGTTCGAGGCCAGGTAGACGACAGCCGCGGCGACTTCCGCGCCGGTGCCCATGCGCCTGGCCGGAATGGCGGCCATAATCTCTTCTTTCTGCTTGTCCTTCAGCTTGTCGGTCATGGCCGATTCGATAAAGCCTGGCGCCACGCAGTTCACAGTCATGCCGCGAGTCGCGATCTCCTGCGCCAGCGATTTCGACATGCCGATCATGCCAGCCTTTGAGGCGCAATAGTTCGCCTGGCCGGGATTGCCGGTTACGCCGGACACGGAGGTGATGTTGATGATGCGGCCGTTGCGGCGGCGCATCATCGAATGGGTCAGTTCGCGGGTGAGCCGGACCACGGCGGTCAGGTTGACCTCGAGTACCGCGTCCCAATCCGCGTCCGACATGCGGATAAAAAGCCCGTCCTTGGTGATGCCGGCATTGTTGACCAGTATGTCGACGCCTTCGAGTTCGGCTTCCGCCTTTGCGCCCAGCGCCTTCACCTCGTCGCGGTTTGAGAGGTTCGCCGGAAACAGTCTTGTCCTCCCGCCAAGCTCGGCAGCCAACGCCTCGAGCTTTTCGACACGGGTGCCGTGCAGGCCGACGTTTGCGCCCTGCGCGTGCAGCGCCCGCGCCACGGCCTCGCCGATTCCACCGCTTGCTCCGGTGATGAGCGCGTTGCGGCCAGTCAGATCGAACATTGTTATCGATTCCCTCTCTAAGGACCGGCTTCGCACGGAGGCGGTCACCGGCGGCCCTGCGCCTTCCAGACATTATCGGGTATAGCTTTGGACAGACGCTCTAGCCGAACCCGAAGGGCCTCGCTTAACCTTCCGGGCAGCGGCAGGTCCCCGCCGCCTCAACAGTTGAGAATTTTAACAAAAACGGGGCCTCGCTCGTCAGCTTCCGCTGTCACTTGGCGCATTCACCGAGGCGGTCCAAGGGCACGTCCTTCACAATCGTGATCCGGCAGGCATTTTGACACGAAAGATATTGTTACTGGAGGCATCTCGCATGGCTTCTACACCTGCTTGAACGCCAGAACTGCGTTCATGCCGCCCATGGCAAAGGCGTTGCTCAGTGCCACGCGCACCTTGCGCTCGCGCGCCACATTGGGCGTGACGTCGAGATCGCAATCGGGGTCTGGCTCGCGATAATTGGCGGTCGGCGGCACGACGCCCTCCTGGATCGCCATCACGGAGGCGATCATTTCAAGTGCGCTCGCTGCGCCGAGGCAATGCGCGTGCATGGACTTGGTGGACGAGACAGACATCGAATAGGCATAGTGTCCGAAGACGCGCTTGATCGCCGCTGTCTCGGTCTGATCGTTGGCCTTAGTGCCGGTGCCGTGGGCGTTGAGGTAGTCCACGTCCTCGGTATTCAGTCCGGCGTCGGCAAGGCAAGCGCGCATCGCGGCCTCCGGCCCCTCGATAGACGGCGCGACGATGTGGAAGGCATCGCCGGAAAGGCCGATGCCTGCGATCTCGGCAAGCATCGTGGCACCGCGTGCCGCGGCATGCTCATAGCTTTCTAGCACGGCCATGCCCGCACCCTCGCCTAGCACCACTCCCTTCCTATCGGCGGAGAAAGGCCGGCACGTATCCGGAGCGAGCGCGCGCATTGCTTCCCATGCCTTCAGCTGAACCCATACGAGTGGCGCTTCGGCACCTCCGGCAAGCATCACGTCGGCCCGGCCGAGCCTGATCTGATCAGCCGCCGACGCAATCGCATGGTTGCCCGATGCGCATGCGGAGGCGATGCCAAAGACCGGGCCGCGCAGGCCGAGGCTCATGCTGACCTGGCTGGCAGCGGCGCTCGGCAACCCCTTTGGTGCACTGTAAATGCCAGCACGCTTCGCGCCGCCCAAAAGGAGGGCGCGGTAGGTTTCTTCGACCGTTCCCCAGCCCCAGCCGCAGACGCCCACTGTCGCGCCGAAGCGATACGGATTTCCCTCATCGCAGGAAAGTCCGGCGTGTTGCATGGCTTCGCGCGCTGCAAGCACAGCGAGCAAGCTGAGGCGGTCCATCGAGACGAGCTGGTTGCGGCCGATGTCGTGGTTGGGCAGCTCCTTGATCTCGGTACCGACAGTGCCCTTCAGCTCATGAATCTCGGAAGTTACCATCGGGCGGATGGCGGAGCGGCCTTCGCGCATCTCTTTCCAGATAGAGGCGGCGTCGTTGCCTAGGCCGCAAAGCCCGCCCATCCCAGTAATGACGACTCGCCTGTCCAAGTCAGACCTCCTTCGCGAGCAAAACGCGGACGGCTTCCACCATGTCGCCGACACTCTTGAGATTCGACCAGGCGTCGGCCGAGTTCATGTCGATCTTGATGCCGTAGGCTTGCTCCACATCCCAGAGGAGATCCGCCAGACCCAGCGAATCGACTCCGAGTGAGGTCAGTTCCGTGGCAGTCGTTATTTCGCCGATGATGGACACACTCTTTCCCTCGCCGCTCTCCGATTCGACTCGGTTCTTGATCGTGGCAATGATTTCCGTTGCGAGTTGATCAGCCATTCTGTTCCTTTCCATAGTAATGCCTTTTGACGTGGGCGCGGCGCCATGCCTCTGCCAGTCACGTCGCGAAAATCGTCCCTGACCAGGCTTGTGCCACTCGCCAACACCAATCGCATTATAGAGACCGGATGAGTTCCGGTTGGTCTGCGGCGTAGGCATCGATGACGAAGAACGTTGCCGGCACCCGATTTTGCGCCAGCAGCATCTCGAATGTGCAAAGTGGACCGTCGTCAAAAATCTCGGCTTTCGGAAGAAGTCGGAGAGTTCGAAATGGTCGGCCAGCTGCAACTCATTTCCCAGCACAACTTCCATCGCACGTCTGAGCTCATGGAAAGATTTTCTCCTTTCGGGCTCTTCTTTCGCAGTCGTCACACGAAGGGTAGCGGGTGATCGGTGTGTGTGAGGTGCTGTCGTCAATGCGACATTCCGGAAGATTGATAAAATTATTTGTTTCGATAAGACGCATCCACGCTGTGGATAGGGATACGTTTCAATGACGCAGCAAGCCTCTGGTTGCAGGAGCCATCCCGCATGGCCACTCCGCGCAACAGCTCGGCACGTCTCGGTCGCTGCTAGATGCTCAGCGCCTCACACTCGCTCTCCGGTTCAACGAAGCGCGCGGGCGGATCGCGCAAAGCACAAAGGTCACCGATCCGCGGGGCGGGTTCATCCTGTGGGTCGGGCTTCGGAAACATCGATTCGCTCGAACTCTTTCAGGCCTGCAGCGCCGGAATATCTGATCGCCCAAGGAAGACGTTCAGCGCCACGAACCGCTTTCGCTACAGCATTCCTCTTGGGCTGGGCGTGGGGCTATGGCTATGTCCAAGCCATCGCCAGTCGGCTGAGGGTGCCGGATATCAAACACCGCCGTCGACAGGCGATCGCTGCCGCGACCCGTATGGTTGGCGCTCCACAAGATGACCTGAATCGAGCGGCCGCGTCACGACACGCGCACTAAGCTGCCTCCTCGCGCGCGACGGTCGTGCTGGCCGCACACCCGGGAGCCACAATAAGTTTGTCGCGCCCCTTACAATAATTCATCAAGGCGTCTACCTCGGCAATCACGAGATCGGGCGTGATGTCGAACTTGCAGCGGACTTTGACTGGACAGCGCCGCACTTTGTCGAGACCACATTCGCGACATTCAACAACGCTCATAAGCATGCTGACCAGGGGACCACGAAACCCCCAAACCTCCGGTAGATGTGACGCGGTGAAAATGCCGACAGTAGGCCGGCCAAGCTGGCGCCTCCCGTCTTATCCGTTGAACGATTAAGCGGCAAACGTGACTGGCAATTTTGCAGTGTCGCGGCTGCGAGTGAAAGAGCAGCTCCGGCGTCCGGCCCCGGTCAGTCGGGAAAACCTTGCCGACCAGCGAGGGCAATGATGGGCGGAAACATGGGCTGTCTCCGCTAATTCAGCTGCGTGAAAGAGAGGTCGGCGTTCGAAATCGTTGACCTTCTGCAACTCATTCCCAGAACAATTTCCAGCGCACGTCTGAGCTCATTCAAAGATTTTCCCTTTCGGGTCCTTTTTCAAGCGACAAAGGCAACGGGTTCTCGGTGCGTGTCCGGGCTCTTGTCAATGCGAGATCCCGGAAGGTTGATCAAATAGTTTGTTTCGATGAGCGCATCCATACCATGGATAGTCGATGCGGACCGCGCCCAGCCCGCGAGTCCTGACATATGGGAAAGCAGCCGTTTCGGGCTCGATTTGCCCCCATCAACGCCCAAGGCGGCAGGCGGCCTTGCCCAAGCAACCTACGAGCTCTTCGCCGGCATGATCGAATTCGGCTTGGCCAACAATCTCACCCGGATCGTGACGGTGACCGATACGCGTATGGATCGGATCCTTCGCCTCGCAACGTGGCCATTGTCGCGCATCGGAAAGCCTCAGCCCGTCGGCAAAACGCAGGCGGTTGCCGGGTTTCTCGAGATCTCTCACGCCAGCCTGTTGCGCATCCGCTGGAGGGGACGTCTGAATGGGCCGGTACTGTGGCAACCGATTCGCGGCCTGCCGCACGGCCCATGCGGAGCTAAGACGTGAGCACCTTTGTTGGATCGCTGACGAACGAGGCCACCGCTGCAGAAGGATTTGGTGCGTGGATCCAGGGCTCGGAAGAGGGTTTGCTTCTTGTCGCCAAAACGAGTCATTGCGTCCGGCCCGGAGAAGCAAGCCACGGCGAGACGAAGGAGTGCGCTGGGCTGCATATCGCACCTGGGCCGAGTATTCTCCGTCTCCTCCCGCCGGCTTGCATGCTGTTAACGCAGGTGAGGACGCCGGCCATGAGTCCGCAGCTTTGACTCGACGGCCAATGATCGGCTCGTTAAACTGAAAGTGACCAATGGGCGGGAGCGTACGCCCGTTTCACATCACCAGCAATGACCTGAGGTCGCCGAGAACTCGGATAACTGGACGGCATCCCGATTCAACGTTTGGCAAAATAGAGAGTTCAGCGGCGAAAATGCCTATTTTCTATTCCTCGCGGAATGCGCGACTGATTTGGTCGGCCAGCGGCTTCACAAGATAGGAAAGCGCCGTACGCTCGCCCGTCTGGACCATCGCTTCGGCCGGCATGCCGGGCACGAGCGTCAGGTCCTTGAGTTTCGTCAGTTCCGCATGCGGGATTGAGAGACTCACCAGGTAATAGGAACTGCCGCTTTTTTCGTCCGTCACCAGATCGGCTGCGATCCGGCTTACATATCCATTCAATTCGGGCGTGGTTCTCCGATTGAAGGCTGACATCCGCAGCACAGCCTTGTGAAGGAGCTGGATTTGGTCGATGTCCTTCGGGTTGATCCGCACTTCTAGCGTCAGATCGTCGCCTTCGGGCACAATTAGCATGATCGGATCGGCGGGCGCGATCACTCCGCCGACCGTATGAATTGCGAGTTGTTGAACGATGCCTGACTGAGGCGCAGGCATTGGAACGCATAAAGCCCGGCAGCAAGCACGGCTATCCCCACCAGCGTCGGTACGCTGTGACTTGCCAGAACGCGGTCGTAGACCTGCAGCATGAACAGCGGCGAGGTCAGCGCAAGCACATTGACCACGCCACTTATCAACAAAATTCCCCCAATGGTGGAAGTCAGACCGGAAGGTCTCCACACTGAAATGTTCGAGAGATACTTGCTCAGGAGAATGCCTCCGTTAATTGTCGGCACAGCACGCGCAGTGCTCGCCAAATGGAGGAGCGACACTGATCGCGCCGGCTCGTTCATCAGCCATTGTGCTCCGCTCCTGCCAGGGGTCCGGACAGCCTCACCGCCTCAATGTGTACCTTCAGGACGGTCTACGACTAGCAGCCCTTTATCAAGGTGACATGCTGCGCCACGGCCATCGGCAAGTAGTGGAAAAGGAAGCGCCCCACGTGTGGGGCGGGTCCCATATCGACTTTCCGAATCAGACGAAGGTAAAGTCCGAGGCTGTCAGGCCCAGATTGGCCAGATCGGCCAAACTGTCCACACCGCCCAAATGGGTGAAGTCCTCCGCCTGGTTCTCGGAGGTGACATAGGCCAGACTCGCGAGTCCCTTGCCGTCGTTGGAGTGGTAGACGATGATGTCGCCGACGGTTTCGCCGGAGATGGCATTCGCGGCGTCAGAGGCAGAGGTGAACGATTTGTCGGTGATCACCACGACGTGCTCGCCATTCGCATCCGAGGCCTTACCGCTCTAGAAGCTGCTCACCGGGCGGCCAGACTCTGGGCTGGCGTTATTGATGAAGTTTGCGCCAAAACCATCGTTGAGGAGGCCTACGGCGTCGAAGGCGAAGGTGTCCTCCTTCGGATCGAAATCTTCGATAGTAGTGATGTCGCGCATCGGGAACACCGATTCTCCCCCAGGCTCCCCAGGCTCCCCAGGCTCCTCAGGATACTCCCAAGGCGTATGCATCCCAGGAATTGGATCGTGGAACTGGAACACGAAAGTGTCTCTATCGGCCCCGCCTGACAAAAAGTCCCGGCCGTCACCCACGTAGAGGACATCGTTGCCGCGACCGCCGTTGACCTCGTCATTGTCCTCACCGAGGACGCGCGGTACGTAGCGGCCGTTGTCGCCGGAGAGACTATCAGGGCCATCTTCGCCGGAGATTCGGTCACTGCCCTGACCGCCAATGACTCGGTCACTACCGCCGCCGGCCAAGATATAGTCAACGCCGTCACGCCCGTCGAGCCAGTCATTGACGTCGGAACCAAGTATATTATCGTCGCGATCGGTGCCGACGAGGGTTTCATCCCTCGGACCGCCCCGGTTAAAGTTTTCCATCGCAAACATTCCTTTTGATAAAGTCCACCCCTCCACCTGGCACCTTGCTATCCCTCACCAGACAACTGGGGAAATCGATTTGTTCGATAGAAACATTTACGAAATGGATGTGTGGCATCGGCTTCGTCCTTCTGCCTAGCAAGCAGTTGCCGGTCTCGATGGCGGCAGGCGACCTGGCTACTCAGCCGACCGGTCTGGAAAGTCGGTTCGTCAAACCGGACGAACCATGGTCCAGCGGTCAGAGGGCAGCGGCGGTTACGCCGTCACCCGACTGACGCTCCCGCAACTTCAGTAGTTTGAAAGGGCTAATTCATGTGCAAGAAGCTTTCTTTGGTCCGCCGCGCTCGTGCTTGTTCTCACGGTCCCAGCTCGCGCAGCAGGCTCCGGCATGCCCTGGGAACAGCCGCTGCAGCAGATTCTGGCCCTGTCGGCTCGAAGCTGGGATTTTGGCCAAGAAGGACGTTGTGGGAAAATTGTCCCGCTAATTGCGGGGAATGACAGGAGTTTGAGTATTTCGAATGAGGATTTTATCGGGCGTGGGAGCCTGAGCTTTTTCGACATGGATTTTGTGAACGGCAAGCCGGCCCCGCCGCGACTGGGATTGGCGCGTATGTTTCGTCCTTCTGCGTGCGTCGAATGTGACGCCGTGAACCAGTATGATTTCTCCGGACGGACTGCGCGCCGCCATTATGCCGAGATTTTGCAGTGTCTCCGCCAGAACGGCCCGATCGGGAAGAGCTGACATTGTGGATCGCTGGCGAACTGTGTCCGACCGGGCAATCGGTTGGCGCGATGCTCGAGCAGATTTTTCTTTGGTGCCGGGACCGTAGTATATACGGCCCGCGCGAGCGGCGCGAGACAGGAGAACAGGATGCCTGCGCGTGCGATCCGGCCAGAAACTCGGGACAGCTTATGGTTGATGCTGGGGACACATTGGCAGGGCTCGCTTGGCAAACCTGACAAGGCATTCCGCGCCACTACCGGCTGACGGCTGTCGTGTGCTTGGTAACACGCGCGAAGGGGCTGTTTCATGCAAGCTGCGGCGTTTCTGCGGCCATTCTAAAAACTGGCCTGCGACAACCTCCTGCACGAGTTAGGACCCATGCTTCCACGTGGTCAGGTCATTCGCGGAGGAGCACTTTCCGGGCATCGGCTGCCGACCGAACATAGCAGTAGCGGCCGATGCGAGGTTCAATGACGACCATCGCATGAAACGTGCGATCGGCGCACACCACGGAACCCCAATTGCAGAGCCAACCGGGCCCGGCCGGCGACGTAAGCAAGGGGCTCTCGCACAAGACAAGCAGGCGTTGTGATTATCCCACATCATTCGCAATTTAAATCAAATCCGTCTGTGGATAGTGACGATTGCGCGATCCTCACCTCGTAGATGGCTAACGCGGGCGGCAACTGAGAGGGTCACATGACAAGCGATTTTTCCGCCGCGCGAGTGCATTTAGATCGAGCGTATCATTACTTGCGTGGCGATGACCCGATGAGTCGGAGGGGGCGCGAAGCCTTGGATTTGCTAATTGAGGCGGTTGCCGTCGAAGAGTTCAAGCAGCCGCGACAAGACGCGGAGGTGCTAATGTTTCCGAATGGGCGCCGCTTCTGAGGCGATCTCCTGGTGGCCACCATGAACAATCCGAGCGCATTGACGCCCGCGGCATTGCCCAGATGATGCCGGGCAACCTGTTTCGCCCGGTCCATGTCAAGACGCTGACGAGCAGAAGGCGCCGGGCCCTGCTGATTGCGCGCAAACTCTTGCAGGACAAGGCGATCGCCATCCAGAACGACATCCGCGGGCTATTGCGCAACTTCGGCCTCAAGGTCGGCATGGTCGGCGCCGTCAAGTTCGAGGCCCGCATCCGCGAGCTCACCGAAGGGATGCCCGATCTGGCCGAAATCGTCGAACCGCTGCTCGAGGCGCGTAGCAAGCTGCGCGAGAATTTTGCCGCGCTTCACCGCAAACTTCTGGCCATTGTCCGCGGTGATGCGGTCTGCCGGCGGCTGACGACGATACCGGCGTCGGTCCGGTGGTGGCGCTGGCCTATAACGCGACCATCGACATTCCGGCCCGCTTCCACAACTCCAAGGCGGTCGGACCGATCCTGGGGCTGACGCCGGTGCTCCATGAGTCGGGCGAAAGGCGCCGCATCGGCCGGATATCCCGCTGCGGCGACGGCATGATGCGAACGCTGCTTTACGAGCCGCGCAGACACTGCTAACGCGCGTGACGAAATGGTCGTGGCTGAGGGCGTGGGCGATGAATGTTGCCAGGCGGCGCGGCCGACAAAAGGCCATTGTCGCATTGGCTCGCCGGCTGGCGGTGATCATGCATCGCATGTGGCGCGACGGCACAGAGTTTCGTTGGACGCGACAAGACATCATGCCGAAAGCCGCCTGATCGTGCGCCTGACCATCGCAGCCTCCGGCGCGCGGTGGCCGAGCCGAAACCAGGTCGGGGACGGCAGAACACGGAGATGAAACATGATCGCAGAGCGAGCGTGACAAGGATCACCCCATAAGGTTCCACCAGCCGGTGGAAAGAGCGTCCTTCGCGGGACGACGAATGAGGTGAGTTCGCGAGGGTTGCAGTACCGGTCGCATCACAACGATCAGGACGCTTCCGAGATTGTTCCGCCTCATGCTTCTCATCCCCATCAAGGCGACGGCCCCGAGCGCCGATCTCGTAAAGAAGCAAGACCCCGCGAAAGACCTCAGATGCCGGCGAAGCGGAAAGCTCGAAAAGCGCTTGACTTCAACACGCCGAATAGAGAAGCACCCCCCGTTGCTTAACAGCTGCAAAGACTAAGGGCGGGCCCGGCCGCTCAGACCACGGTCATAACGTCTGGTGAGGTGCACGTCAGGTTTGCGTCAGATCCGACATGTATGTTCGGCAGCCAGGGTGGGATGCCTTCCGTGCCGGCCCCTCTAGCAGACACAACACAGGAGAAAGACACATGGCACTAGTCAGTGGCAGAGACTTCAACGATCGTTTTGCATGGGAGGCCCGATGAGGACTTGATCCTCGACAACCAGAACAGGAACGATTTGCACAGCCCGGGCGACGGGCAGCGGGGGCGCCCCGGGGACGAGGAGATCGTTTGTGGCGACGACGCCGATTATGTGAACGGCGGTCCAGGCGACGATTCGATATGGGGCGGTGGCGGCGACGATTTTTTGTGCGGCAATGAGGGCTATGACTTCCTACATGGTGAGAGGGGCAACGATTCTCTGTTCGGCGGTGCGGGCAAGGATTATGTGTACGGCGAAGAGGGCGACGATCATCAGTTCGGCGGAGGGCGACGATCATCTGTACGGCGGAGAGGGCCGTGACCATCTCTACGGCGGCACAGGCGACGATCGTGTGGCCGGCGGTAAGGTCGACGATACTCTGGCGGGTGATGACGGCATGACATGATCTACGGTGGCAAAGGCGACGATCGTCTGTTCGGCGGTAAGGGCTCCGACGAGTTCGTCTTCGAAGCCCAGACCGGCAACGATAAAGTGATGGACTTCGAGGCGGGGCAGGACACCCTGTCGATCAGCGGGGTAATGATCAATGGCACTGAAGCTACGGTTGAAGTACTTGCCGGTCGCGCCTATCAGTCTGGCAAAGACACGGTCGTTGACCTCGAACCGGGTAATTCGATCACGCTCGCCAAAGTGAGTTTTGACGACTTTCACACGCACCCGGAACATTATTTTTCAGTCTAGAGCAACGGCGGTTGTGGACTGCATCCAAGGCAATGCGGGTGATAGCTTCGTGACTCAGGTAAGCGTGTAGGTCGCCCCAAGAGCTGGCTCCGCTTGTTTGGACAGCGCCCGCGGAATTTAAGTGGCATGCTGCCGGTTACGTTGAGCGCGGGGCTTTGCGATTTTGCTGCGGCGTCGGGAGGGCGTAGCCCGACCAGAGCTGCAGCAAAATCGCGCGGCGACGATCATGCGGCCGTCGCCATCGCTTGCGCGCCGAAATAAGCCTCGTCGGGCGTGCGCCCGTCAAGGCTCGAATGCGGGCGCCCTCCATTACAGAAGGCGAGATACCGGTCGTAGGCGCGCATGACCGCCTCGTATTTGATCGTGCGCCACAGCCGCTCGACGAAGACGTTGTCGCGCCAGGCACCTTTGCCATCCATGCTGATGGACACGCTCGCCGCCGTCAGCACGCCTGTGAACTCGAGGCTGGTGAACTGGCTGCCCGGTCCGAGTTGAAGATCTCGGGTCGGCCATGTCTGGCCAGGGCCTCCTCGAGCGCTTCGACGCAAAACGCCGCCTCCATCGTGATTGAGTCCCGATGGGCCAGCACCCGCCGGCTGAACACGTCGACGACGGCTGCCAGATAGACGAAGCCGCGCCGCATCGGGATGTAGCTGATGTCCATCGCCCAGACATGGTTCGGCCGTGCGATCTTAATCCCGCGCAACAGATAAGGGTAGATCTTGTGGCCCGCAGCTGGCTTGCTCGTGTTCGGGCGCCGATCGACCCGTCACAGTTCTACGATCCGTCCGGCCGAATGCCGGCATCGAATCAGGAGACTTCTGAAGCGTTATTGCAACCCCAGCTTCGTCTTCAGTTCGGCGTTCTCTCTGCGCAGGCGTTCCGCGAGCAGGCTCTTCAATCGCTTGTTTTCTTGCTCGAGGGCGAGCAGATCCTTCAGATCGTCGCCATCGGATGTAGGCGCCGCGGCCTTCTTCCAGTGATAATAGGTCTGTTCCGATATACCGGCCTGCTTTACGGCGCTCTTGAGAGTGGCGCTGCCGCTGATCGACGTCTCGATCTGAGCGAGCTTCTGGGCGCGCTCTTTTCCGGAGTAGACCTTCCGGGGGCTCCGCACGGCCGCTGCTGTTGCTGTTGCTTCCTTCGCCGGGGACGCCGTATTGGCGCCATTCTTGCGACCAGGCGCAGCCTTCGCCTCCCGCGACGGTGAGGATTTCTTCTTCGTTTCAGTTCCCCTGGGAGCAGGTTCGGTTGCAGTTTCTACTGATTCAGCGTCTGGGGGATTTGCCATGAGATTCTCCGCTCGCGGTTTGAGACCGTGTTCAGCATCAAGGGCTATGACATTAGAGTCAATCAGCCGACCATTTAGATCCATTTCTTTGAGCTCCCTTGTTGTGTCGGCTATGGCTACGGAGAGATCGACATCGCTCCAGATGGAACGGCCCCGTTTTTGATAATTGCGCTTTTGTTTGACCTCCACAGTGAACGGTCGGGTCTGCCGCCTCATAGGTTCTTCCTTGTTAGAACGAATTGCACAGAGGTCGCGGCTGACGACGACTGAACAACTGGCGCTCCCTCTGTTGCGCCCAGCTATATGGATGAGATAGCCCGAGAGCAAGCGGCACTTGCGGTGTGCATTGACAAATGCTCGTTCGAGCCACGTCGCTGCCTGTCGCAGCTTTGTTTTCGTATCGGTGCGTTTGCAGAGCTGGAACAACTGCTAGCGCGTCGCAACGCCATCGAGCACGTTTGAAGGGGTGGATCTGAAGGCATGGCGGTTTCTGCTGGGCGCACGCCAACGCCGCGCGGAATATTCACCGCGATGGCTCGATCAGATGGATCCGAGCTTGTCAGCGAATCTAAGCGCGGGTGCATGCAACGACACATCGTGACACAGTCGGGTAGTCGGAGCGTCTGATCGAGGTGGCCGACAAGGCGGTCATACCGTCGTGCCGCAATTGGGCGTCGACGGGTCAGGTTTTCACTTAGCGTTTCAATGGAATTCGGATATGAAAGTCCACCTAGCTCCAGTTGGATAGGCCTCGCCGGAAGTCATGATCGTCTCGTCCCAGTGAAGGTCGCAATCATTCGTGATTGCGACCTTCACTAGCCAGCTCCGGCCAATCATTGCGGGAGGATATGCAATACAGGTCGAGGCGTTGTCGGCGTTTCGGCCGGTAAGACGGGATAGGCGACCTCCGGTACTTTTCCGGTCAGCGAATTAAGGAAGGCAACGAGCAGGTCGACTTCTTTTTCCGTCAATTCTTGGCCGAGCTGGGTGGTCCCCATAATGGCGACGGCCTGTTTCAGATCCCAAACCTTGCCCGAATGAAAGTATGGCGCGGTGAGTGCTACGTTGCGCAACGGCGCCACGCGGAAAACATAGGAATCGTCGGCTTCACGGGTCACGGCAAATCGGCCTTTGTCGTTTTCCGGCAGGACATCGGTGTTGGGCTTTTCAACGAGGCCGAATGGGGCATAGCCCTCCCCACCCACGTTGATACCGCCGTGGCAGGACGAGCAGCCTTTGTCCATGAAAAGCGTCAGGCCCTGTTTCTGTTCGGAAGTCATAGCGGCGTCATCGCCGTTGAG
Source organism: Mesorhizobium loti (assembly GCF_013170705.1). NCBI lineage: Bacteria > Pseudomonadati > Pseudomonadota > Alphaproteobacteria > Hyphomicrobiales > Phyllobacteriaceae > Mesorhizobium > Mesorhizobium loti. The sequence goes on from NZ_CP033334.1 coordinate 6,709,366, forward strand.
GAAGGCATCGAAGGGCGCCGGTGTGACCAGTGTCGCCTCAAATGCTTCGATTGCCTTGGCGACGTTTTCGAAGGTGACGCGATCGGCTTCGCCCGAGAAAGCTGAATTGAACCACTCGACATATTGCGGCATCGACTTGAGCGTGGCGATGAGTTGACCTGGTGTGTTGGCCATTTCGACAGCGGCTTGGATCGGTGCCTTGGCCTGAACCTTCAGGTCTTCAGCACGACCATCCCAGAACTGCGCTATGTTGAAGACAGCGTTCAGTACCGTCGGCGCGTTCCGCGGTCCCTTCTGCCAACCATGGCCGATCGAGCTTTCATGATTGTCGTCGCCCCCGGTGGCCAAGTTGTGGCACGAATTGCACGACAAGACGCCTGACGCCGAGAGGCGTGGATCGAAGAACATTGCCTTGCCCAGGGCTATCTTCTCCGGTGTGATCGGGTTGTTGGCGACTGTCGGCGTGATGGATGGTAGAGCCTTGAAGGTGGCCCGTGCTGTTTCGCTGAGGTATACGGGGATCGTTTGTGCAGCAAAAGCGATGGCCGGCAACGCGACAGCCACCGTAGTGAATAGGATTTTCACGCGTGATCTCCCTGCGTTTTGCACGGAAGCCATTGTTGATATGCGGTTCGTGAACGCCTTGCGCTAAAGGCGGCAATCCTCTTTGCATAAAATCGATTCTGACGCGGACCTGACATATTGTCTTCCTTCGTTGCATTGCGCGAAGTCACCCACGATGAACGCCAGTCGGTATCTCCTGTCGCCTCTCGAGAAGCATCAAAAGTCGTGCCAACTGAGCAGAAGGAACCTCCGGCGGATTTTCTGGTCATCATTCAACAGGTTGAAGGAATTCGCAGCAAAGCGCAGCCCCACTCCGGTGTCGCGGATCTGACAGCCAACAGTCGGGCTGAAACAGAGAGATGTTGGTCCCTCAGCGTCTTGTCCGAAGGGCACCCGGCCTCCTGCATGGGCGGGAGGGGACCACACGGTATTAAAGCTCAAGATGAACGCCGCCGGCAAACATCGCTAGACAGTCCCGGCAGATACTTTGACGCTGGTCCGCGAGCTGGTGCGCCTAGTGCCCGACCGCCAGATCGCGGCTCCTCAATCGCGCCGCAAGCCGACGGCGCGTTAAAGCGGCCGCGCAATCATCGATGTGAGCATGATGACGGCGCTGCGCACTGTGTCGTCGTATTGTGGCCACTGGAGCAATCCTCGTAAAGCGAGCCAAGGTTCTTGATCTAAACGGCGGCGGCCGCCATATTAGCGTAGCGCCTCTCACACGTTCGAGAGTGATCGCATTTTTGGATGCCGCCGGCTCGGGCTGTTTCGGCATCCTATTTCAACATCGGCCGCCGCTTGTTTCGAGTTATCGAATGGCCGTTCTCTGCATTTGGAGGCAAAATGACCGCAACGCCTTTCGCGCTGCCCGAGGCAGTGCTTACCGCAATCTCAAATGGAAAACCCCTAATTCAGGCATGTCGGGAACATCTTGGCTATTCGACCGAGGACATTGCCGTGACCAGCGGTCTGACAGTCGAGGAGGTTGGGCTGATCGAATCTGGCAATTGTTTCGACAAGGGCTATCGCGATCGGATCGCTCGGGCGCTTGGCTTGGCTGAGAGTATCTTCGATGAAATCTCGGGTATCCCGAACGCTGCCTGACGTCGGCCTCTGAAGATTACCCGCCGCCTGCCAGGTCGGATCAAAATCCCAAGGGTATATCAATACCCTTACGGCGGCGGGGCGGTGGCAGAATTCTTATTTCTACGGAATCGATTCGCTCTGCGGAAGATCGGTCTCATGCTGGGCGACACGGATGTAACCCGCACGAGAGGCCAGATCTGTGGATAGTGAGAACCGCCTAGCCGCGTTGGTGGGTCGCAAGGAAGCCAACAAGAACTTGGGAACAAAAGACCTAAAGCGAAAATACGCAGGGGTGCCTGCCGAATTTGAGCGCGAGTGGGAATTTATCCGGTTCACGCGCCGCTTAGAGAATGGAAACGATCCGAGACGTGGCGCGCCGCGGCCATTATGAACGAACATAAGTCGCGACCGAGATGCGCATCACTTTGCCAAAGCCGTGCACGATGAATGGATCACAAAGTTCCGAGAGAATCGGAGCGAACAGTAGCACCGGCACACCGGCCGGTACGAGGGCATGTGGACAAAATATCCTACCCGATGGTGGCGCCGAACTACGGCACAACGATCAGCGCTTGTGAAGTCGAGCGGCTTAGCCGAAAGGTTTCGGCGAAACCGCCCGAGGCCATCAGGAAGGTTCGTCACGATGAAAGCGATCCCTTGCCCGTTCTGCGCAAGCTGCGAGATTAGGCCATATGAGACGGACGAGGCGCGCGTTGTGATGAAATGCGAGGACTGCGGTGCATCGGGGCCGGTCTGCATCGACGAAGTCAACGCCGTCGAAAGCTGGAATTACCGCCCATCTGCCCAGCCCGAATAGGATTGTTTACGTGGCATGGCGATAGCGATGCCCCTACGCCTAATGGCCCCGATCCGTCACCGGCGCGCAGGAGCGTATTATCTTCGTCAGCCGATGCCGCGTTTCTCTTCCGAGCCTCCGCCAATCGGGCCTGGCGCATGCTGGCCTACCCGTCAGAGTGCCAGGCCGCTCATGTCGCGCCTGCCGTACATGGCAACGAACCTCATCGCGCACCTGATCGACTGATATTGCCGATCACCTTCCGCAACTCGAGCGGCTGTAGCAGCGCATGCCGTTGCAGCGGGTGCAGCGGATGCACAAGCGTCGTCTGACAATCTCGCCGGAAAACTGCCGTCTCAACAATTCGGCCAGCCTGTCGTTGCGACATCGCTCACTAGCCATACTCATAAAACCTGTTCTGGTTTGCCTCGCCTTGCTTAGCCGGCGGTCGCCTGACAGCCCACATGCCGACGCAGGTTCGGTCTGCCAGCCACCGTAGGGCATGTGACGTTGGACTATCAGGTTCGACCGTATACGTCCTCAAGCCGCACGATGTCATCTTCGCCGAGATACTCGCCGCTTTGGACCTCGATCATCACCAGTCCAATATTGCCGGGGTTTTCGAGCCGGTGTTTGTGGCCGCAAGGGATATAGGTAGATTGATTAGTTGTCAGGAGTAGCTCCTGGTCGCCGTTGACTATTTTCGCAGTGCCGCTGACCACGACCCAGTGCTCGGAGCGGTGATGGTGCATCTGCAGGCTCAAGCGTCCGCCCGGCTTCACCTCGATGCGCTTGATCTTGAAGCGCTCGCTTTCCTCCAGAACCGTGTAGGTGCCCCAGGGCCGGTGCACGGTACTGTGAAGCAAGTGCGCTTCATGTCCCGCAGCCTTGAGGCCCTCGAAGAGTTTCTTGACGTCCTGGACGCGATCGCGGGACGCAACAAGCAATGCATCTGGGGAATCCACGATCACCAGGTCGCTGATGCCGACGGTGCCGATGACGCGTTTGTCCGAGCTTATGTAACTGCCCACGGTGTCGACCACGTGGACATCGCCGCGAATCCTGTTGCCGCTCCCGTCAGCGGGGACCAGTTCGGCCATTGCGTTCCAAGATCCAATGTCGTTCCACCCCATTTCGCAGGGAACGACGGAGAGATTGTGTGTTTTTTCCATCACCGCTCGGTCGAGTGAAATACGCGGCGCCATGGCGAAGTGCTCAGATGCGAGTTCGACGCTGGCAACATGTTCGCCGTGGCTGACGCGAGCGTTATCATAGCTGTCGAGAACGGCATTGATCACCTCCGGGCAATGCGCAGCCATTTCGTCGAGCATGACCTGCGCCTTGAAGCAGAAGATGCCAGCGTTCCAGAAGAAACGTTTGGACGCGACATAAGATTTGGCAGTCTCGGCGTTCGGTTTCTCGACGAACCGGACAACTTTCTCACCCTCGGCCTCGATGTAGCCGAATGCGGTGTCTGGCCTATCCGGGGTTATGCCCAAGGTTGCGATACGCCCCTGCTGCGCCTGTTCGATTGCCCGGCTCATGGCGGTTTGAAATGCTGGCAGGTCACCAATCATGTGGTCGGCGGGAAAAATGCACAGAACAGCATCGGGACCCTGTGTTGCCTTGGTATGGACGGTTGCCGCAGCAATGGCGGCGGCGGTATCCCGACCCTCAGGCTCAAGCAGAAAGGTGCGTGGCAAAACCACGGAATCCAGTTCGTCGAAAACGTCTTTTGTAAGGAAGAGGTGCCCCGTGGACGTCACGGTAACAAGCTCTACGACGTCCGGTATCGAAGCGGCGCGTAACACGGTGTGCTGGATGAGCGAATGTCCATCCGCCACCTTCAGGAAAGGTTTGGGGTGCGATTGCCTTGAGGCCGGCCAGAGCCGCGAACCAGCTCCACCGCTGATGATGACCGGAACCACTTTCATCAAAGGTCCTCTATCTCGTCTGTAAGCGCGAATGCCTGTGCCCTTTGCAGCGTCGAGGCGACGATTGCGATGGCCCTGCTCTCGGTCGAAGCTTCCGAGTAGCAGCGCAGTTCCGGGGCATTGCCGGAAGGCCGCAGATGTATGATCTCGCCCGTATGCATCCGCGCCCTGAGGCCATCGGTTTCGTCAACTTCGGCGACGGTCCCGAACGAGGCAAGAAAGTGCTGCAGTGCGTTCCAGCTTGCGAGATGATCCATCAATCTGCGTGAACTTTCCGAGGGGAAGTTCTGAAGCCGGTCACTGGCGCACACAGGAAGATTCCAAAGCCCGCGCAGTCGCGACAGCTTCTTTTTTGTCGATGCCACCGTACTGAGGACGGCCAAAATCGGGAGGAATGAGTCCCGCGTCGGCAGTGCAGTCAATGTCTTCCCATTCACCACACAATCCGAGCCCAGCAGAACACCACCATTGGCCTCAAAGCCGACGATGACGCCGCCGGCGCCGTGTAATGCTTCCATTGCTTCAATGACAAATGGAGACCCGACTTTCGTCCTCTGGACCGCGAAACCAAAGGCCTTCGAAATTCCCGAATTGGAGGTCACTGGCGTCACGATCGTGTCTGCCTTCAGGAAAAGAGCCGTTGCAAGCCCAACCAGGTCGCCGCGAAGAAGATCGCCATTTTCATCAGCGATGAGTGGCCGATCAGCGTCCGCATCGGTCGACACGATGGCATCGAGACCGAATTCGCGGACCCACTTCTTCAATTTCGCGATTGTTGCTGCGTCCACGGCCTCGGTATCGACAGGTACGAAGGTCCCGGTTTTCCCGACGGCGACCACGCTGGCACCGAGCGATCGAAGAACCTGTACCAACAGTTCCGCCGCGACCGAACTGTGCTGATAGACACCAAGTCTCATGCCGGAAAGTGAGCCCGGCTCCAGCATATTATGGGCGCGCTCTCGATAAGAGGCGATTGCTTCTTCACGGTGCATAGGCCACGTCGTTCCCAGACAAGCCGTTGGTAAGCAATACGCAACTGATCTTTCGGCTACAAAGCGCGTAATCGCGGCCTCATCCGCCTTGCTGATTTCACCATTCGGGCCATAGAACTTGATGCCATTGCGATCGGCTGGAATGTGCGACCCGGTTACCATAAGAGCCGCCGCGCCGTGTTTGCATGCATATAGTGCCAGCGCAGGCGTAGGTATGGTGCCGCAATCGATCGGCTGGAAACCATTTGCGGCCAACGCCGCCATGCAATTGTTGGCTATCGCCTGACTGCTGTCACGTAGGTCGCGGCCTACGAAGACCGAACTACTCGGCTGAACCCGGCTGGAAATCAAACGCCAAGCGAAAGCTTCGGCATAAAGTCCGCTGGCCTTGCCGACCAATTCCGAAGCCAAACCTCGAACGCCGCTTGACCCGAATTTCATGATTTCGCTTTGCTAGTGGACAGGCAGGGTGGGGTCATGTTGCAATGGGCTAGTACTTTCTAATGCAAGGGCCATCGCTCTCAGCCACCTGCTGTTCAGATATGCGGTCTCTACAACACGGTGTGGCGCAAGGACCCCTCAGAGTTCCGCCGAACAGCAGGGCATCCACTGGCACGGGGGCATCCACAGTTCTCCTTCTATTGGAATCTTTTTGCGCGCTCATCTAATGATCGAGGCAGTGGAGTGATCGATCGGTGCCTGCCGGTATTTCGCTATGCAGCATCATGACAGATCCGTAAACTTGGTTGTTTGGATGGAATGCATCCATGGCATGGATAGGTCTAGAAGGCCGTCTCGATCAGCGCAATGGAACCCTGTGATTCTTAGGTATTTGGATTAAGGTCAGCCAGAGCGCTCGCCGACCATGGCGTCGCCTAGGGCGCTAGACCCAAGAAGCAGGAACCGATGCTTGGATCAGCTGGGACGACGATCAGCGCCGACAATGTCTTGCCTTGCGACGCCTTCAGTCCAGGAAGTTGTTATGGAAGTGCGTTCTATCAAGGCCCACCGCAAAACCTTGATGCAGTCGTCGCCGCCGCAATCTTCGCCTTCGGCCTTGTCTACATCCATCAGTTCGAGGACGGAAACGGCCGCATTCACCGCTACCTGATCCACCACGTCCTTGCCATGCACCGCTTCAATCGCCGGGAGTGGTGTTCCCGTATTGGCCGCGATCCTGAAGGACTTCGCGCTTCTCTTCATCGACATCAGCAATGATATCGGACACAATAGTGCGAAGGAGTTGCTGACGGCAACGCATATCGACACTAGGCGCGCGCCAGGCGGCCTCCAGGTCGGTGGCAATGCCGGCGAAATCGGGAGTTGGGATTGCATGTTCGACTTGTCGGGCTTGGATTAGAGCCGCTTCACACGTTTCCACGCGCCTGAGCGCTGCTTCCCAGCTCTTCTCAAGCTGAGCAGCGATCAGCCGGTATCAGGGTCGCAAGCGGCATAACGACTTTCTGCTAGAGATGCCTCGTAGCGCGCTTGCTACAAGTCCAGCTCCATCATGCGATGCCGTTCTTCCAGATTATCCCGATGCATTTGGTCAGCTTCCATCGCCGCCTCGATCGCCATGGGCGTTACGGCCCTCAGTATCTCCTTGCCGATCGCAGGGTCGATGCGGGAAGCGCCAAAGTCATGCATCGCGGTTTGGCGAACATCTGGTTGATACGTTCGCAGCGGTAATAAGGGTGGCCTGGAGGGCGTCCCGAATAGACAACGCCCCACCGTCTTCAACACCGGCCGCAGGTGAGCAGGCCTGCGAGCAACGCTCGACCTCCACGACCGGACTTGATCCCGCCTTTTTGACCAAAGGCATTGACGGCGATAAGGCGCTGGTTTCTTTCAAACTCATCCCAATCGATATAGCCTTCATGATGATCCCGGAGCAGCACGTCCCACGTTGCGAAAGGCTTGCTGTGTCCGTAGCTTTTACGAGCCCGGCCATCGACAATCTCTGTTCGCTTCTCACTTTTACCATAGACGTAGACCCCTGATAGAATGGGTTCTTGAGAATCGAAATAACGCTTCGATAGCGGACCGGCACCCAATCGAAGGACACCGTTTTGCGCCCGTCAGAAGGCGGGGAAAATGGAAATTATCAGCGGTCAGCGAAATCAAGGGATTGTCAGGGCGACCGGGCTGGTCGGAATCATCAAGCTTGCCACCATCGTGCGCGACGAGAGTGACACTAGGTTGCCGGGCGCTGCTCGAATGGCGTTGGCGGAGTTGGTCGAACAGATCGAAGCGGTATCAGAACGTATTGAGAGGCTGGATAGGGAGATTCTCGCGACAGTGAGAAAAGATGTAGAAGTTTGCACTTGATCGGACAGTTAGCGTCTGAGAGTGGTCCGTTTTGCCTGTCCGATGGGATCAGACAGCGATCATTTTCTCTTTCGCCAGCGGGGCCGTGTCAAGGGGGCGTGTCAAGGAAGGTCTGCATCGGCGTCTTGCCGAAGCACCAGCGGCCCTGATGTGGGCGCTCCTCATTGTAACTTCTGACCCATTCGTTCAAATCGGCCTGCAGTTCCTCTATCGAGCCATAGATCTTCTTCCTGAAGGCGACCCGGTAGAACTCGTCCAGCACCGTTGTGGAAGCGTTCAACGACTCCATTATCCGGTATGTGACCTGCGGTGCCTATTCGTCCTGCTGTTTCTTTGTTTGGAACGGCCTTATGGTGAGCCCATCCGGGACGTGGGGCACCGGGAGCACGAAAGTGCGGGCAGGCCGTCTTTAGACCGTGGGCTGAGAGCCCGAGCTCGTTACATGGCCGCCCCCCGCGACTTTCCCGGATGCGCTGCGAGCGCGGATCAGTAGATGTCGTGTTGCCCGCCAGTTCCCGTTCTTTGACCGAGCCAGAAAGGAGGCAACAGGCATGTGCATCATCGGACTGGATATCCACCGCGCTTTCGCCGAGGCGTGGCATGGGAGGACGGCAGGCTCAGGCAGCTGGGCCGTGTCGACATGCGGCGCGACCTGCTGGAGGCGTTTGCCGCAAAGCTGGCGCCGAGCGACATTGTGGTGATCGAGGCTACCGGCAACGCGTCCTCTGCCGCCGCGGTTGTCGCGCTGCACGTGAAGAAAGTCGTGATCGCAAACCCGAAGCAGGTGCGCATCATCGCCTATGCCAAGATCAAGACGGACACGATCGATGCCGGCGTTCTGGCGCAGCTCTATGCCAGCGGCTTCCTGCCAGAAGTCTGGATTCCGGACGAGCCAACACAGGCGTTGCGCCGGCAGGTGACGCGGCGCCAAAGGCCGGTCGTGGTTGGGCGAGCAGATCGTGCCAGAAGACGAGCGCCTCGCGATCGATCGGCATCTGCGCGAGTTCGACCGGTTGGGCGACGACCTCCAGGTTATCGAGCGCGATCTTGCCCGCTCGGCGTTCGATGATGAAGGCGTGAAGCGGCTGATGACCATTCCCGGCGTCGACATGACGGTCGCGCTGGCAATGAAGGCCGCGATCGGCGACGTGTCACGCTTCGACGAACCGCAGAAACTTGTGAGCTATCTTGGCCTGAATCCGAGCGTCAGGCAATCAGGGCCAGGCCCCGCCTACCACGGACGGATCACCAAGCAGGGTCGCGGACATGCCCGCGGCATGCTCGTTGAAGCAGCTTGGGCGGCAGCACGCGCACCGGGGCCACTGCGTGCCTTCTTCCTGCGGGTGCGAGCCCGTCGCGGGCAGCATGTCGCGGCCGTGGCAACCGCACGCAAACTCGCCGTCGTGATCTGGCATCTGTTGACGAAGGGGGAGAGCTATGCCTGGGCGCGCCCGTCCCTGCACGCCAAGAAGTTGCGCGACATGGAACTCAAAGCTGGAGGCAACGCTGCGCGCGGCCAAAAGGGAACCGCGCACGCCTACAACATTAAAAGCCATCGAGATGAAGAGCGGCGCTGGGTTGAGCAAGCCGAGGGCGCCTATGCCCGCTTCGTTGCCGGCTGGAACCCGCGAGGTCCGAAGAAGGTGCGCACGGATGCCGCAAATGAGGTGCGACGATAAAGGCAGCGCGGCGGGACACTCACCTCTGATCCCGCTCTTCGCCACGCGGTCACCCCGGTCAGCACCCGGCTTAGCTTCACTTCGTGGGCATCGAAGAACGGCACCATGCGGTCGTTGAGGAGATCGGCGGCGGTGATCGGCGTCTTGCGGTCATAGAGCTTGGCGAAGGCGATCTTCGAATAGGTGTCGAGGAAGGTTTGCTGATAGATGCGCCCGACCCCCTTCATGTTGCCGACATAGAAGGTGTCCTGGCCGCCGCAATAGCCCTGGCATTCACTCTCGAACTCACCATGCGCCCCCTTGTCCAGCCTGGCCCTTTTCCAGCGCCGCCAATTGGCTCTCGGTGAGCACGATGCCGTGTTGGGCGACCTTCGCCTCCAGCGCCTCAGCCGCTTCTTCATCGTCTCCAGATCGTGACGCTGCCACACCCCGCGCACGCCCGACGGCGAGACCGAGTGGCCGAGCTTGCGCATTTCGTTGGCGATGCGGGTCTGGCCATAGGCGGGATATTCCAGCGTCGGCTCGATGATGATCGCCTCGATCTGTGGTGGCGTGCGGTTGGCCAACAGCTTCCTGCGCGTCAGTTCCTGCAGCGCCAGTTCGCCGCCGGTCTCGTAAAGCTCCTTGAAGCGGCAGAAGCTGTCGCGCGAATAGTCCATCATCTTGCAGGCCTGGCTGACATTGCCGAGCTGTTTGGCCAGCTCCAGCAGCCCCACCTTGGCGCGGATGATCTTTTGGTCCTTGGTCATGTTAGTGTCCTTTCAAACGCCGAGGCCGGGCCCGCGCCCGGCCTCGGCTCAAGCTCAACCTAGGACACCGTCTGTCAGATAAAGTTAAAGCTTTTACAGAAAAGACGACAGCGCTCGCCGCCTGACGGCAATCCCCGGTGTAGGTCCGATCATTGCAGCCACCGTTCGTGCGGCAGTACCCGATCCTGCCGGTTTCCGACCCACCGGCAACTTGAAATCACCTTGCCGCCTCGCTCGATGGCTACAACTTCGCCAGGCGGCTCAAGACCCTTCATGGCCTTACACCTTACGAAGCTATTGCACGGCATGGGCCAAACAGCCAGATCGCTTCCGGATCGATCCGGTCCACTTGACCTCGGGACTGAACACCTAGACGAAGAAATAAAGGTTCGCGTGCGCGTGAACGTCGTCAGCACTCACGTTGGAGAGCGTGATCGTATTACCCGCTTCGAGTTCAACGACCGTGTCCTGGCCAACCTGATGGGCGCGACCGGCAAGTTCTTCGACGGTGGGATAAGCGCCATTAGTCATAGCTCCATTGATCCGCAGCATGTCGTGCCCCGCCTCGAAGTCCCACACGATATCGTTGCCGCTCTGGGCTTCGAAGACAAACTTGTCGCTGCCCCCACCGCCCAACAGATGATCGTCACCCCTGCCACCGTCGAGCAAGTCATTGCCCCCGTCGCCGTACAGATAGTCATTGTTGAACCCCCCGTACAGCTGATCGTCGCCCCCGTCACCATGGACGCTGTCATTGCCCTCCTCGCCGAACAAAATATCGCGGCCGTCACCGCCCCGCACATAATCGTTGCCTCCACCGGCTTTCACGAAATCGGTGCCGTCGCCACCGAGGAACACGTCGGCCTCGGGGCTGCCCTGCACCCAGTCGCGCGGCCTGTGCAGATCGTCCCTGTTCTGGCTGTCGAGGATCAGGTCCCCATAGGGCGTCCCATCGCAAACGTGATCGTTGAATTCTCTGCTACTGACTAGTGCCATGTGTCTTTCTCCTGTGTTGTGTCTTGGCGGGGTGGAAGGGATCGCACTCTACTGCTCGCGGAATGCGCGACTGATTTGGTCGGCCAGCGGCTTCACAAGATAGGAAAGCGCCGTACGCTCGCCCGTCTGGACCATCGCTTCGGCCGGCATGCCGGGCACGAGCGTCAGGTCCTTGAGTTTCGTCAGTTCCGCATGCGGGATTGAGAGACTCACCAGGTAATAGGAACTGCCGCTTTTTTCGTCCGTCACCAGATCGGCTGCGATCCGGCTTACATATCCATTCAATTCGGGCGTGGTTCTCCGATTGAAGGCTGACATCCGCAGCACAGCCTTGTGAAGGAGCTGGATTTGGTCGATGTCCTTCGGGTTGATCCGCACTTCTAGCGTCAGATCGTCGCCTTCGGGCACAATTAGCATGATCGGATCGGCGGGCGCGATCACTCCGCCGACCGTATGAACTGCGAGTTGTTGAACGATGCCTGACTGAGGCGCGACAATATCGATTCGTCGCAGTTCGTCTTCAGCCGCCACCTTGCGCTCAACATATTCCCCTATCTGCGCCTGAACCTCTCTGAGCTCTTGGCCGACTTCCGTCTTGAGATCCTGATCGACCTGCAGGATCTGCAGGCGCGTTTCAGTTATGCGGCCTGCCGTCTGTGCCTGATAGGCAATCTTCTCACCGCGTTCGCCGCCGAAAGTGGCAACCTGCGTCTTTAGGCTATTCAAGCGTTGGTCCGAGACAATGCCTTGTTCGCGCAGCCCAGTGAGGGCAGCAATTTCCTTTTGGAGAATCTCGATGCCTTTCTCGTAGGCAATTTCCTGCTCCTTGCCCCCCTCGATCTCGTGCTGATATTGAGCAATGCGCTCGGCTAGCTGGGCCTGTTTTCCTTCGCGGGATTGTCTACGAAATTCGAACAGCCGCGTTTCGTTATGTATTGCCGCACCATCTCCGCGAGCGAGCAGCCAGTGGGGGAAGGCGATCTCCGCCAGATCGTCACGCTCAGCTTCCAGTCGTGCCAACCGGGCGGCCAGCTCATCGAGCCGCTTGGTGACGACGGCGAGATTGACGCGCGTCTTGGTGGCATCGAGCCGGATGACGACGTCGCCGGCTTTCACTCTATCACCTTCGCGCACTAGGATTTCTGCCACGACCCCGCCGGTTGGGTGCTGCACCTTCTTCACATGGGAATCGACAACAAAGTGTCCGGATGCGACAACTGCACCGGAAAGATTCGTGACGGCCGCCCAGGCTCCGGCTCCGCCGACAACGATCACGCTGGCCACAAGGCCCACTAACAGGTGATGGCGAATGGAGCTGGAAACGTCATTGCTCTGATAAATGCCGGACATCGGGGCCACCATATCAGCACTCGCCTTTCATCGTGTGAGGACTTGGTGCGCCTTGACGCATGCCTGGTGCCGTCGCTGCCCCTTTCAGGACCTTGGACAGCGCTTCATCACGCGGACCGAAGGCCCTCTGCCGCCCACCGTCCATAGTCAACACGTAATCCACTGCACGCAGGGCGCTCCGCCGATGGGCGACGACAACCGCAATTCCCTTCCGCTCGCGCACGGAGGCGATCGCCTCAATGACAGCGGCCTCGCCTTCCGCATCGAGATTGGCATTAGGTTCATCGAGCACGACAAGGAAAGGGTCGCGGTAGAGAGCACGGGCAAGACCGATGCGCTGACGCTGCCCGGCGGAAAGTGCTGATCCGGCCTCACCGATCGGAGTTTCGTAACCGTACTCAAATCGGAGGATGAGCTCGTGGGTCCCTGCGGCCTTTGCCGCGGCGACAATAGCCTCAGGATCAGGACTGTCTTCAAAACGAGCGATGTTTTCGGCAATGGTGCCGTCGAACAGTTCAACGCCTTGCGGCAGATATCCGATATGACGGCCTAGTGCTTCCCGATCCCATTGATCGAGGCTTGCCCCGTCGATGCGAACCTTTCCGGCGGCCGGCGGCCATGCGCCGACAATAGCACGTGAGAGCGTCGACTTGCCGGAACCCGATGCGCCGATGACGCCCAGTGCGCTTCCAGCCTGAACGGCAAACGCAAGGCCGGTCACACTCGGCTTGCTTTCGCCGGGGGGAACGATTGTCACGCCCTCGACGCGCAGTTCGCGTTCAGGTGCAGGCATAGGCATGACAGGAGCACTTTCAGGGATCTTTGCCAGGAGGTCCTCCAGCCGCGCCCAACTCTGGCGCGCCATGAGGAAGGACTTCCAGCTTGCAGTGGCCAGCTCGACCGGAGCCAGCGCACGCCCCATCATGATCGAGCTGGCAATCATGACCCCGCCCGTAGCCTCCTGCCTGATGACAAGGTACGCTCCCAGGGCAAGGATGGCCGATTGCAGCATGACGCGCAGCGAACTTGAAATGCGGCCGAGCCCACCTGCCACGTCCCCGGCTTTCCGGTTGGCGGCCAGATACTTGCCATTGGCTTGGTGCCATCGGGCAGCGATTCGGTTTCCGAGACCGAGAGCCTGCACGACCTCGGCGTTGCGGCGTGCAGCTTCCAAAAGACCATGACGTACTATGTTGTGGGCTGTTGTATCGCGTATCGGGCGTTGGGAAAGAGCATTGGTAAGAAATGTCATAGATATCAGAACGACCGCTCCGACAGTCACCGTCATGCCGATCCAGAAATGAAACAGGAAGCAAATGCCAAGATAAAGCGGAGTCCATGGCAGATCAAAAAAGGCTGTCGGACCTTTTCCACCTAGGAATCCGCGAACATTGTCGAGATCGCGAAGCGGCTGCAAGCCGTCGCCCGGCATGCGCGTTGAAAGCGGAAGCAGAACGATAGCATCGTGAACGCGTCCGGAAAACTGTCGATCGAAACGCTCACCGATCCGCAGCAGCACGCGGGCGCGCAGAATTTCGAGCAGGCATTGGAACGCATAAAGCCCGGCAGCAAGCACGGCGAGCCCCACCAGCGTCGGTACGCTGCCACTTGCCAGAACGCGGTCATAGACCTGCAGCATGAACAGCGGCGAGGTCAGCGCAAGCACATTGACCACGCCGCTTATCAACAAAATTCCCCCAATGGTGGAAGTCAGACCGGAAGGTCTCCACACTGAAATGTTCGAGAGATACTTGCTCAGGAGAATGCCTCCGTTAATTGTCGGCACAGCACGCGCAGTGCTCGCCAAATGGAGGAGCGACACTGATCGCACCGGCTCGTTCATCAGCCATTGTGCTCCGCTCCTGCCAGGGGTCCGGACAGCCTCACCGCCTCAATGTGTACCTTCAGGACGGTCTACGACCAGCAGCCCTTTATCAAGGTGACATGCTGCGCCACGGCCATCGGCAAGTAGTGGAAAAGGAAGCGCCCCACGTGTGGGGCGGGTCCCATATCGACTTTCCGAATCAGACGAAGGTAAAGTCCGAGGCTGTCAGGCCCAGATTGGCCAGATCGGCCAAACTGTCCACACCGCCCAGATGGGTGAAGTCCTCCGCCTGGTTCTCGGCGGTGACATAGGCCAGACTGGCGAGTCCCGTTCTGCCGTCGGAGTGGTAGACGATGATGTCGCCGACGGTTTCGCCGGAGATGGCATTCGCGGCGTCAGAGGCAGAGGTGAAAGATTTGTCAGTGATCACCACGACGTGCTCGCCATTCGCATCCGAGGCCTTACCGCTGTAGAAGCTGCTCACCGGGTGGCCAGACTCTGGGCTGGCGTTATTGATGAAGTTTGCGCCAAAACCATCATTGTAGAGGCCCACGGCGTCGAAGGCGAAGGTATCCTCCTTCGGATCGAAATCTTGGATGGTAGTGATGTCAGGAACACCGGATACTCCCAAGGCTCCCCCAGGCTCCCCAGGCTCGTCCCCTATCAGGGGATCATCCTCCTCCCACCCCCCTATCAGGGGATCATCCTCCTCCCCAGGCCACTCAGGATAGTCAGGCAACATCCAAGGCTTAGGGTCCACAGGCTCCCCAGACCCTGAACTATCCACCCCAGGAACTGGATCGTGGAACTGGAACACGAAAGTGTCTTTATCGGCCCCGCCTGTCAGATAGTCCTTGCCGTCACCCACGTAGAGGAAATCGTCGTTGGGACCGCCGTCGATAAAGTCATTGTCCTCACCGACGATGCGCGGTTTGTAGCGGCCGTTGTCGCCGGAGAGATGGTCGAAGCCCTGTTCGCCCAAGATTTTGTCATTGCCCTCACCGCCCATGGATCGGTCACTACCATAGCCGGCCGAGATATAGTCAACGCCGCCACGACCTTCGAGCCAGTCACCGCCACCGGAACCAAGTATCTTATCGTCGCCGTCGCTGCCGAAGACGGTTTCGCCCTTCGGGCCTCCCTGGATAAACGTTTCCATCGCAAACATTCCTTCTGATACAGCCCCACCCACCTGGCACCTTGCTATCCCTCACCAGACAACTGGGGAAATCGATTTGTTCGATAGAAACATTTACGAAATGGATGTGTGGCATCGGCTTCGTCCTTCTGCCTAGCAAGCAGTTGCCGGTCTCGATGGCGGCAGGCGACCTGGCTACTCAGCCGACCGGTCTGGAAAAGTCGGTTCGTCAAACCGGACGAACCATGGTCCAGCGGTCAGAGGGCAGCGGCGGTTACGCCGTCACCCGACTGACGCTCCCGCAACTTCAGTAGTTTGAAAGGGCTAATTCATGTGCAAGAAGCTTTCTTTGGTCCGCCGCGCTCGTGCTTGTTCTCACGGTCCCAGCTCGCGCAGCAGGCTCCGGCATGCCCTGTGAACAGCCGCTGCAGCAGATTCTGGCCCTGTTGTGCCGTTCAGAAATTATCTGTCGCTGTCCGGAATCAAGCCGGTCGTGCCGGCGCTCGTGCAAAAGCTTAACGCATCGCTGCCGCACGACATCACACGAAAGCGTGGTCTCGTTCCGGGGAAGACGAATGCCCCCAATGCCGCTGGTAAGGGCAGCGCAGTTCTGGAGAAGGTGGCAAAGCGCGCGAAGGGAGGTGTTCTCACCATAGATGACAATCGCTTCGTAGGCGTCGGCTCCATCAACGTTTTGTTCGACACCGATCCTTACGCAGTCCTCCCGCGTCGGTTGCCCGATCTCGAAACGCATGCCGATACGGCTTTCGAGCTGATCCATAGCGTGGGTATCACGCCTCGTGCCCGCTAAACGATGAGTGTTGCCAGCGAGCAGCAAAGCGAAACCGCAGTACTCCTGAAGATGCAGCAGCTCTCGCAATACGGCGGGTGTGAAGTTCTGATATTCGTCCACCAGCAACGCACGCGTCGCGCCGTATCGGGCATCCAAAAAGTTGATGCAATCCTGTCGCAAGGTCGTATGTGAACTTGCTGTCCTTTTGGACGCCGTAGGCGTCGTGCAGCATCTGCAGCATCGGCCTGATAGCCTTGCTATGCTACGCAACCTCACAACAGGCAGCTCCGGTTTGGGCAGCTATCCACCCGAGTGCTACAGTCTTTCGGAGCTCGGCTTTACCGACCGCAAGCACCGGACATTGCATCTTGGCCGCCATATCGAAGGCGGCGCGCACACTGAGCGCAGCGCGGGCTTCAACGAACATCGTCATCCGACGATCCTCTTCACCAAGTCCATCCGAGCGGCTATGCGCTCGTTTTGTTCGCGTCGGCGCTCTTCGGAGCTCGAAGGCTTCTTCCGCATGACGGTCCGCGCCGGCCGCTCAGACGGATCGAACGACACTTTGCCCATCGGTTCGTTGGGGATGCGAAGATGCAGATCTGTATCATGGCCTGGACAGCACGAATCTCGAGCATATTGAAGCACGCTGGCGACCTTTTTTTGAGTTGCGTCGTAGGGAAGCCAAGGCCTCTGTTCAAACTTTAGCTGAGGTCAATGCCGAAGACGCCCATTGGGAATGGGGCAAGAAGCGCTGGCTGCGCTGAACGACCCGTCCTGATCGATTTCTTCGCAGCTTGGGCGACAGCATCACGTAGCGGTCCTTCTGGCCTTTGCCCTGCTCGACGCGGATGACCATTCTCTGGCTGTCGATGCCCGCGGGCTTCAGCCGAACCGCTTCCGAGATGCGCAAGCCGGCGGCATAGCAAGTGGTCAGGATGGCGTGGTGTTTGACGTCGAGGACGCAACCGAGGAACCGCTGAAATTCCTCGGGACTGAGAATGATCGGCAGCTTTTGCGACTTCTTGGGAAGCGGCAGGACCTCTTCAAGCGCCCAGTCCCTTCCGAGCGTCACTTTGTAGAGAAAACGCAGCGCCGCAATGGAGATGTGGATCGAGCCGGGGGCCAGCTTCTTCTCGTTGGTCAAATAGACCTGATAGGTCCGAATGTCCTCGCGCCCGAGCAAGTCCGGCGACTTGCTAAAATAGCGGGCGAACAGCGACACCTGTTGCAGATACGACAGCTGGGTGTTGAGCGCGAAGTTGCGCACCTCCATGTCCTCGCTCATGCGCTGGCGAAGTTGGGTCATGACAAGCTCCTTTGTCGGATGGAATGGGCTGCAAGCAGCCACTCCATGCTGACGCAGTCGGAGCTTGTTGTGGACACATGACCAGCGCGACAGACGACGTGATCAACACCACGCCGTCGGCACACACCCTCCTTGCCGCTCCGCAATCGCGGAGCGGGTTAGTCCAATGGCACCTTATGCCGACATCGGCATAAGGTGCATTTCGCCCGCAACGTGCTCGCCCATGCCGGCAAGAGCGGCCGCCGCGTCGTCTCGGCCTTCATCGCCACCGCCTTCGTCCAGGAGACGGCCGAGGCGGCAAGCCTGCAGTGGCGCGCCGTCGCCGACCAGATCCGCCCGAAGGTGCCGAATCTCGCCGCCATCATGGACGAGGCCCAGCACGACGTGCTCGCCTACATGAGCTTCCCCAGGGAGCACCGCGTCAAGCTGCACTCGACGGATGACATCGACAAGCCTGATTTCGGCTTTTTGGCTTTTTCGACTCCTGTTCGTTTCTTTGTTCGGCTTCAGGTGAGCCTGTTTCTTCGTCCCGGCCCACAGGATTTCCCGTGCGAGCGTGTCGAGACGCCGTCAAGGCTGGCCGGTGCGGTGGCGGCACGGCGGCTGCGAGGTTTCAAGGCCACGCCTTGACGGCGTCGAGCACGGCGCCAGTCTGGAGCGGACCGAGACGGCGGTCGTGCCGGCACATTCCCTATGCTATATTTGTCCGGCATGGATGATCACGTGGCAAAGAGTGGTGCAGGGGATGAGAGTGCCGCCACGCAGCCTTATAGTCGGTCCTCCTTTGTGGCGTCCGTGCGCCGCTTCGGCCCGCGTGGCCGCCAATGCCCAACCATCAGCTCGTAGGCACGCTCGGCATTCTCGGCCGCGGCTTTCTCGCTGTTTCGCAACTACTTCACGTTGTAGGCGTAAGCCGAACCGCGGCGACCGACACCGCGCTCCCCCGGCGCGCCAGCCTTAAGAGCGAGCTGCCTCTGCTTTGCCGCCACCAGCGCCGGGCGAGCCCAGAAGCAGTCCTGCTCCTTTGTCAGCAGATGCCAGATCAACACCGCGAGCTTGCGGGCGACCGCCACGGCTGCGACCTGATGGCCACGCTTGTTGCGGATGCGCAGGAAGAAGGCCCTGAGCGGTCCGGGCGCCTTCGCCGCCGCCCAGGCGGCCTCGACCAGCGTGGCGCGGGCATGGGAACGCCCATGTTTGCTGATCCGGCCATATTGCGCCAAGCCAAGACCAGATTGGCGCACACGCGGATTGAGGCCGAAGTAGCTCACCAGCCTCTGCGGCTCGCGGAACCGCCGGATGTCGCCGACGGCGGCCATGATACCGCTCGCGACGATTGCATTGACGCCGGTGATCGTCTGAAGCCGCCGGACTTGCACATCATCAACCGCTTCCCGGGCGATGTCGCGATCGAGGTCAGCCAGATGCTCGGCCAGGCGGTCGATCTCGCGGATGTGGCGGGCGATAGCAGCCCGCTCGTCGTCGGGGAGCACCTGCTGCTCGAGCCAGGCGCGACCCCGACGGTTGAACAGATCGGCATGCGGGCACTTCGGCACGAGGTGCGCCTGCAGGATGCCATGCACCTCGTTCTTCACGCGCGTGCGGTGCCGCACGACCTGGTTGCGCCGCGCGACGAGGCGGCGAAGCCGCTCAGTCCGCTCATCGGGAACCCAGACCTCCGGCAGAAAGCCGCTGGCATGGAGCTGCGCCAGAACCCCGGCATCGATCTTGTCGGTCTTGATCCTGGCATGGGCGATCGCCTTCACCTGCATCGGGTTGGCGACAATCACCCGGCCGACATAGGGCGACAGAACCCGCACCACCGCCATGGCGTTGCCCGTAGCCTCGAGGCGCTGGTCCCTGAAAGCCCGACCGGCAGTTATGCCCGCCGCATCTGGTTTCTTATGAATGGCTGACGGGCGCGCGTCTCGATCTGCCCGACGCCGATGCCGGACGCTACGTTCCGGTTGTCGATCCCGAGCTGCGGTGGTCCGGGACCCGAGAAGACCGCTTCGCGCTACCGCATAAGGGACAATCTCCTGGGCACGCATGAGTTCTGCCCTCTGGGATTCCGCAAAGACACTCGAAAGATCATCGGCCTTGAACTGTCGCCGCACGCGGCGGCAATCATAGGGGACGTGCCGCGTGACCTCCTTGCTCGCACCGCCGCCTTTCCCCGCTCTGACCAATGACGAGGCGCGGCGGATCGAGGCGATCTATGCGCAGACCAGCGCGCGGCAGAAGCCTTTCACTGGACTGCCGGTCGACCCTTGCGTTATCGCCGAACTCGGGACGTCAAGTTCTGGAGCAAACCGGACAAGCCAAAGGTGTGTCGGGAATGCTGCTGCGCCACGGCAGTGACTTCTGCATCGTCTATACGCATACATACGCAGTGGCGGACTCAGCGCCTCAGCGGTCGAACATGCGCGACAAGTCGCGTGCAAAGTCATCTTTGGGACCCTGACAACAAGGTACGTGCGCTCAATCGGGTCCACCTCATTCACAAAACCGGCTCGGTGGGGTAGTGGGAACGCAGAGAAATCTCCGGTCGCAGCCTTACCCGGTCAAAACAAGGACTCAAACCATGAATGCCCTCGTCATCTGCTCCGGCGGATTGGACTCTGTTTCGCTCGCTCACAAGGTGGCGACCGAGCAGAAACTCATTGGCCTGCTTTCGTTCGATTACGGCCAGAGGCACAAAAAGGAACTCGGCTTTGCCGCCATCTGCGCCAAACGGCTGGGTGTTCCGCACCAGATCGTCGATATCCGCGATGTTGGCCGGAACCTGAGCGGCTCGGCGCTGACTGACAATGTGGACGTGCCCGACGGGCACTATGCCGAAGACTCCATGAGGATCACGGTGGTGCCGAATAGGAACGCTATCATGCTGGCCATCGCCTTCGGGGTTGCCGCCGCGCAGAAGGCCGATGCGGTGGCCACTGCCGTCCACGGCGGAGATCATTTCATCTATCCCGATTGCCGGCCCGCTTTTATCGACGCCTTTCAGACGATGCAGAACCATGCGCTCGCAGGCTACGCCGATATCTGCCTGTACGCTCCGTATGTGAATATCTCGAAGGCCGACATCGTCAGCGAGGGGGCAAAGTACGCCACACCGTTCGAGGCGACGTGGTCCTGCTACAAGGGCGGTGCACGTCATTGCGGTCGCTGCGGGACATGCGTCGAACGGCGCGAAGCATTCGATCTGGCCGGCATCACCGACCCGACAGATTATGAGGACGCAGACTTCTGGCTCCACGCTATCCAGACAAGGAGCGCGTAATGTTCCGCATTACCAAAGAGTTCCACTTCTCGGCCTCGCATCAGCTCACCTCCTTGCCACCAGGTCATCAGTGCGCACGTCTGCACGGCCACAACTACATCGTTGTAGTGGAGCTTTCGGGTGGCGAACTGGACGAACACGGCTTTGTGCGCGACTACCAAGATCTGGCGGCGTTCAAGCACTACATCGATGGGACCTTCGACCATCGGCATCTTAACGACGTGCTGGGGCATGACCATGCCACAGCGGAATACCTGGCCAGGCACTTCTACGACTGGTGCAAGGTGCGGCTACCCGAAACCTCCGCCGTGCGGGTGAGCGAGACGCCGAAAACCTGGGCGGAATACCGGCCATGACTTGCGCGTTGCATCCCGGAATCCGGGTGAGCGAGATTTTTGGGCCGACCATTCAGGGCGAAGGCGTGCTGATCGGCTTGCCGACGGTGTTCGTAAGAACCGGCGGGTGCGATTATCGCTGTTCCTGGTGCGACAGCCTGCATGCGGTGGACCGTCGCTTCCGCCATGATTGGGAGATGATGACTCCCGAGGCGGTTTGGCAAAAGGTCATTGCACTTTCCGGCGGTCAGCCCGTGATGGTATCGCTATCGGGCGGCAATCCGGCCATCCAGCCGCTTGGCCACTTGATCGACCGCGGGCATGGTGAGGGCTACCGTTTTGCATTGGAAAGCCAAGGTTCGGTGTCTAAGCAATGGTTCGCGGACCTCGACGTGCTGGTACTCAGCCCCAAGCCGCCCTCAAGTGAAATGACGACAGATTGGGCCGCGTTCGACGCCTGCTTAGAGGCGGCGCAGGCTAAGCCGCAGATGGCGCTCAAGCTTGTCGTCTTCGACGAAGATGACTATGCCTATGCCAAAGACGCCGCGGCGCGCTACCCCCAATTACCCGTCTATCTGCAGCCCGGCAATCACACGCCGCCGCGTCCCGGCAACGAAGACGGTTTCATCGACTTTGCCGGTGTGATGAGGCGCATGGAATGGCTGGTTGAAAAGGTGACCCGTGACAGGTGGTTCGAGGCGCGTGTGCTGCCGCAGCTTCATGTTCTGCTCTGGGGAAACAAACGGGGCGTCTAGCCGAAGGGGAAGGATTGCCGACGACGAGCAAGCCAGACATCTATAGCAATCTCACCCAACTGGGCGGCAGCAGCGTCGTTCCGGAAAGCCCCGAAAACACCGTGCTGGAAAAGGCACCGAATCCGCATGAGGGCTCGCCTTATTGGGGGCGCTTCACCGCTCCTCTGGAGCGTGACTTGCTCTCGATACTACCATGCTTTTCCGCTGGGTTTGTTTGGTCGCCCCGATCACCGCTGCGGGCCGAATGCGCTTGACAAAATAGCGCCGGCCCGTTCAAACTTGAGGCATTCACCAGGGGAGTCCCGGCAAGGGGCTGAGATACTGCTTGCTTTCGCGGCGCAGTGACCCGTTGAACCTGATCCAGTTCATACTGGCGTAGGGACGGTGCAAGCGCTTACGGGAGTTTACGCCCGAGGTCCTGTTTCGGCAGGTCAACAGAAGCGTCTTTTCATCCTTCCGGCACAGAACTGGGTCTCCAATGCATGAGCAAAGGAGCCTCAAGATGAATGCCTTCACCCCCGCCGTCTCGACGGGACCATTGCCCGCCTCGCGGAAAATCCACAAGCCCGGTGCCATCCACCCGCAGATCAGGGTGCCGATGCGCGAGATCTCCGTCCATCCGACGGCCGGCGAGCCGCCCGTCACCGTCTACGATCCCTCAGGCCCCTATACCGACCCGACTGTCGAAACCAGCATCGAAACCGGCCTTGCCCGGCTTCGCCGCGAATGGATCGTGTCGCGCGGCGATGTCGAAGCCTATGACGGGCGCCATGTCCGACCCGAAGACAATGGATTTGTCACGGGCGAACGCCTGACGCCGGAGTTTCCAATCCGTAACCGGCCGCTGAAGGCCAAATCGGGCAAGGCCGTGACCCAGCTTGCCTATGCGCGCGCCGGCATCATCACGCCAGAAATGGAGTTCGTCGCCATCCGCGAGAATCTCGGCCGCGAGATCCTGCGCGGCAAGATCGAGCGCGACGGCGAAGCCTTCGGCGCGGCGATCCCCGACTTTGTCACGCCGGAATTCGTGCGCGAGGAGGTGGCGCGCGGGCGCGCGATCATTCCCGCCAACATCAATCATCCCGAGAGCGAGCCGATGATCATCGGCCGCAATTTCCTGGTGAAGATCAACGCCAATATCGGCAACTCGGCGGTCACCTCGTCGATGGCCGAGGAAGTGGAAAAGATGGTCTGGGCGATCCGCTGGGGCGCCGATACGGTGATGGACCTGTCGACCGGCCGCAACATCCACAACATCCGCGAATGGATCGTGCGCAACTCGCCGGTGCCGATCGGCACGGTGCCGCTCTATCAGGCGCTCGAAAAGGTCAACGGCATCGCCGAGGACCTGACCTGGGAGGTGTACCGCGACACGCTGATCGAACAGGCCGAACAGGGCGTCGACTATTTCACCATCCATGCCGGCGTGCGGCTGCACTTTATCCCGCTGACCGTTGACCGAGTCACGGGCATCGTCTCGCGCGGCGGCTCGATCATGGCCAAATGGTGCCTGCACCATCATCGCGAGAGCTTCCTCTATGAGCATTTCGCGGAAATCTGTGACATCTGCCGCGCCTATGACGTGTCCTTTTCGCTCGGCGACGGTCTTCGTCCGGGCTCCATCGCCGACGCCAACGACGCGGCGCAATTCGCCGAACTGGAAACGCTCGGTGAATTGACGAAGATCGCCTGGGCCAAAGATTGCCAAGTGATGATCGAAGGCCCTGGCCACGTGCCTATGCACAAGATCAAGCAGAACATGGACAAGCAGCTCGCTGTCTGCGGCGAGGCGCCGTTCTACACGCTGGGGCCGCTGACGACGGACATAGCGCCGGGCTATGACCACATCACCTCCGGCATCGGCGCCGCCATGATCGGCTGGTTCGGCACGGCCATGCTCTGCTACGTCACGCCGAAGGAGCATCTCGGCCTTCCGGACCGCAATGACGTCAAGACCGGCGTGATCACCTACAAGATCGCGGCCCATGCCGCCGACCTGGCGAAGGGGCATCCGGCGGCGAAAGTCAGGGATGACGCCCTTTCCCGCGCGCGCTTCGAGTTCCGCTGGGAAGACCAGTTCAACCTGTCGCTCGATCCCGAAACCGCGCGGTCCTTCCACGACCAGACCTTGCCCAAGGAGGCGCACAAGTTGGCGCATTTCTGCTCGATGTGCGGGCCGAAATTCTGCTCCATGCGCATCTCCCACGACATTCGCGCCGAGGCACAGAAAGAGGGCATGGCGGCGATGGCGGCGAAATATCGCGAAGGCGGCGATCTCTATGTGCCGGCGGACGAGACCGGCGCACCGCTCATGCCGGAGGCGCATGAGCCGTCATGAGGGTGCTGGTCAAAGGGGCCGGCGTCGCCGGCCTCACCGCCGCCTTCGAGCTCGCCACACGCGGCGCGGCGGTGACAGTTGCCGAGACAGGACATGCCCTCGGCGGCAATGCGTCATGGTTCGCCGGCGGCATGCTGGCGCCATGGTGCGAGCGTGAAAGCGCCGAGCAGCCAGTGCTGGATCTCGGATGCAATGCCGGAGACTGGTGGGAGGCGGCAACGCCTGGCCAGGTGACACGGGCGGGAACGCTGGTCGTGGCCGCGCCGCGCGATGTGGGCGAGCTCGACCGGTTCGCCAGCCGTACCTCGGGTCATCGGCGTGTCGATGAAGATGAAATCGTGTTGCTCGAGCCCGACCTTGCCGGCCGCTTCCGCCGCGGACTGTTCTTCTCCGACGAAGCCCATCTCGACCCTCGCCAGGCGATGGCGGCACTTCATGGCAGGCTGGCGGCGATGGGCGTCGAATTCCGCTTCGGCGTCGATGCCCGGCACATTTCCGGTTTCGATCGTCGGATCGACTGCACGGGGATGGCGGCGGAAGACGACCGACTGCGCGGCGTTCGTGGCGAGATGCTGATCCTGCGCACGCCGGATGTGTCGCTGTCGCGCCCGGTCCGGCTGCTTCACCCGCGCTTTCCGCTTTACGCGGTGCCGCGCACCGGCCACCGTTTCATGGTTGGCGCGACGATGATCGAGAGCCGGTCCACGGGACCGGTGACGGCGCGTTCGATGATGGAGCTTTTGGGCGCGGCCTACGCTCTCCATCCGGCATTCGGCGAGGCTGGCGTCATCGATACCGGCGCCGGTGTTCGTCCGGCCTTTCCAGACAACCTGCCGCGAGTCGCGACCCACGGAAGCACCGTCGCAATCAACGGGCTCTATCGCCACGGTTTTCTCCTCGCCCCCGCCATGGCGCGCCAGGCTGCCGACCTGGTTTTCAATCAAGACGGAACCAAGGAGCTTGCTCATGAAATTGATGGTCAACGGCGAAGCGCATGAGATTGCGGCCACCACGCTGGCCGAGCTGCTTGCCGCACTCGACTATGAAGGCGAATGGCTGGCGACGGCCGTCAACAGCGACCTCGTGCACCGGGCCAATCGGGCGGAGTTCCGGTTGAGCGACGGCGACCGGATCGAAATCCTCTCACCCATGCAGGGAGGCTAGCATGTTCGAGCTTCTCGGAACGTCGCTTCCCTCGCGGCTGCTTCTCGGCACGGCTCAATATCCTTCACCGGCCATCCTTGCCGATGCGGTCAAGGCGTCGGGCACATCGGTGGTGACAGTCTCGTTGCGGCGTGAGATGGCAGGCGGGAGGGCCGGCGAAAAATTCTGGTCGTTGATCCGCGCGCTCGGCACGAGAATCCTTCCGAACACTGCCGGCTGCCACTCCGTCAAGGAAGCGGTCACCACCGCGAACATGGCGCGCGAAGTGTTCGGCACGAGCTGGATCAAGGTCGAAGTGATCGGCAACCAGGACACGCTGCAACCGGACGTGTTCGGCCTGGTCGAAGCCGCGCGCATCCTGTGCGAAGACGGTTTTACGGTATTTCCCTATACCACCGACGACCTTGGTGTCGCCGAGCGGCTGCTGGATGCGGGCTGCAAGGTTTTGATGCCTTGGTGCGCACCGATCGGTTCCGCCCTCGGCCCGGTCAACATCATGGCACTGCGCTCGATGCGCGGACATTTCCCTGGCGTCCCGCTGATTGTGGATGCGGGGCTCGGACGACCGTCGCACGCGACAACCGTCATGGAACTCGGCTTTGACGGCGTGCTGCTGAACACCGCGGTCGCCAGAGCGGCTGATCCGGTCGGCATGGCGCGCGCTTTCGGCAAGGCTGTCGAGGCCGGTCGTGAAGCTTACAGCTCGGGAATGCTCGAACCGCGCGACGTCGCCGCGCCATCGACGCCGACAATTGGCAGGGCAGTTTTTTCATGAAGCTCGATCCGTTCTATCTGATCGTCGATAGTGCAGCCTGGATCGAGCGGCTGGTCCCACTCGGAGTCCGGCTTGTGCAACTGCGCATCAAGACCGTGTATCAGGCCGGGTTGCGCACCGAAATCCGGAAGGCGAAGGCCCTGTGTGCCGAGCAACAATGCCAGCTCATCGTCAACGACCATTGGCGCCTGGCAATCGAGGAAGGCTGCGACTTCGTGCATCTCGGCCAGGACGATTTGCAGACCGCCGACCTCTTGGCGATACGCGCAGCCGGCTTGAGGCTCGGACTGAGCACACATGATGACATTGAGCTGGAAACGGCGATGGCCGCCGGGCCGGACTATATCGCGCTTGGGCCCATCTACCCGACCATCCTGAAGAAGATAAAATGGGCGCCGCAGGGACTCGAACGGATCAGAGAATGGAAGCATCGGGTAGCGCCAATCCCATTGGTCGCCATTGGCGGTCTCAACCCTGACAGGCTCAACGGTGTTTTCGCGGCGGACGCCGATAGCGCGGCAGTGGTCACCGATATCACGCTGAATGCCGACCCCGAGGCGCGTACGCGAGAATGGATCAAAAAGACGGAGCGATGGCGCTGAGGCGGGAACCGCATGTCCTTGTCGTTGGCGGATCGGACTCCAGCGGTGGAGCTGGCATTGCCCGCGATATAGAAACGGTTTCCGCCTTCGGGCTGCGCAGTTGTCTTGCCATCACCGCCGTGACAGTCCAGACGCACTCGGCTGTCGAGCACGTCAAGCTTGTGCCGTCGGAGCTTGTCGCCGCTCAGATGCGCGCCGCGTTCGCTGCCAACGATGTCGCGGCCGTCAAGATAGGCATGATTGGGACATCGGCGGCTGTTGAGGCAGTCGGCGCTGTTTTGGTCAACCGCCAAGTGCCTGTGGTACTCGACCCGGTCCTGGCCTCTACCTCGGGACGCAATCTGCTGCCGGACGATGCCATTAATATGCTGCGCCACGATCTGATGCCGATCTGCCGGCTTGTAACGCCTAACCTGGTCGAGCTGGCTGCGTTTACCGGCTCGTCACCGGCCGCGGACGAAGAAGGGGCTTGTCGTCAGGCTGAAGAGCTATCGAGGACGGTGAGGACCGCCGTACTCGTCAAGGGCGGCCATGTACAAGGAACCCGTTGCGTCGACGTGCTTTTGCAGCCGAACCAACCTGCAGTTCGGTTTGAGGCGCCCCGCTTGCCGCGAGGGATGCGCGGAACGGGTTGCATGATGGCCAGCGCAGTCGCCGCCTCGCTTGCTCTTGGAGCGTCGCTGAAAGCGAGCGTGCGCCAAGCCAAGCAACATGTTTTCGATGCGCTTGCCGGATCGAAGGATATCGGGCCGATAAGCTGATCGGCCCGAACGTATCCAACGATCCGATCAAGTCTGGCAGGCGATCGTGGGTCTACTCCTAGGACATGAAGGCCCTATCAGGGTGAGAATGCGGCATACACGGTCGCTTTCGCCTATGAACAACACGCCGCTTTGAGGAGGAAGCCGCATGCCTCTGTGCCAACCGGTTGATGGGTCATCCGAAACCCGCACCTAGTCGTCGCTAGCGACAGCATGCCGCTTGGCACGTTGTTGGGTGAGCGAACGTTCGAACCGGGGTTAGCCAACTCGAGCCATAATTGCGGATTGAATCGCCGTTGCGGTATATAGGGAAGCATCTAACGACAGGTTCCCAAACGCCGGTTGACAAAGGAGGTAGTTTGCACCTGCCGCTTCCAGCTGATCAAGAAGAGCTTGTCCCGCAGATGCTGCCGTTCCTACTGCGCACAATTCCTTCTCGATTGCTCCATCGAAGGTCAGCGGCAGGTTTGGTGGAATTGGCATGCTATTGAGATCATAAAGAAATTTAAAGCTCTTGAGCCACCGTTCGTAAGCAGGTGCGGCGAGTGAACGTGCATCTGTTTCAGAACGCCCAATCACGACCATTCGGAGCAATCCAAGAAATGGCGCTTGGTCGTCCGCCTCACCGGTGTGCTCTCGACCGGCGCGGAAGGCATCAGTGATTCTTCGAACGGAAGAGGAAGGTCCCACGCACGCTATGTTCATGCCATTCGCAGCGGCCCAGCCTGCCGATTCCGGTCGATTGGTGGCGATCCAAGTCGGCGGATGTGGACGCTGATGAGTTCTTAGCGTCAGCGGAACGCTGTTCAACTCAAAATGGCGACCTTGATACGATAGCGTGCCGCCCTTCAGCGCATTGATAAGAATTTCGCTGGCTTCCGCATAGTGGTTTGGCGCCGCGTCCGAGCCAATCCCGAAGTAACCCAATTCGATCGGGAGCGAGCCGCGCCCTATCCCAAGTTCCAGCCTGCCACCGCTCAATTGGTCCAGCATACAGATCTCTTCAAACGCACGTAGCGGATGATAAAGGGCAAGCAACATTACCAACGGTCCGACACGAAGGCGCCGGGTTCGCTGGGCTACGCTCGACAAGAACAGATTCGGTGAGGGACCTCTCCCATGTGGGGTACAATGGTGCTCTGCGAGATGATATGCATAGAACCCAAGGTGATCGCACGCCTCCGCTAACATCAGGCGATCTTCGTACTGTCGGGCGATATCGGGGCCGTCCTCGTCCAGATGATCGAAGATTCCGACAGCTAGGCCTGAAGGAAAGGCCTTATCCATGATATTGTCTCCATTTTTTGACGCAACAATTCCGGTTGCTTGCGTATTCCAAGCAATTTGAAGGTTTTTCGCTTGTGTAATCGCTCGAATTATGCGTGCGAAATGCTAAAGCAGGGCCTTAACAACCTAACGCGGGGGCGTTAACATATTCAATATTCTACTAATACGACTAGCGTCACGAAGAAACGCATCCATTTGCTCTTTTGTACCGATGCTGACGCGGATGTAATTTTCCAAACCTTTATCGGGAAAGACGGCAACAAGTACTTTTTGCCTTGCAAAGGCTGATTGCCACCATGAGCCGTCCTGTCCCGTTGGCACGCGGGCAAGCAAGAAGTTTGCGTGGGAAGGGATTACGGAAAATCCAAGTTGCGACAGCGCGAGCGTCACTCGCCGTCGTTCATGCCTGATGTGTCTGTGGTTGTCTGCATAGGCGGCGCGGTGCGCAAGGACGCTGATACCAACCGCCTGCCCGATCACATTCATGTTGAAGACGTTCTGGATGTTGCGTAGCCTGCCGATAATTTCAGGGTGACCGAAACCGAAACCGACGCGAACGCCGGCGGCAGCATAGCTTTTCGAAAATGTCCTTAAGACCAGAAGGTTCGAATAGCGATCGATGAGGCGTAGACCATTCTCTGGTGCAAAGTCGACGTAGGCCTCATCCAGCACGATCAAGCGGTCCGATTTCGCTACCAGGCGTTCGATATCGGCCACCGGAACGAACGTTCCAGTCGGATTGTTCGGATTGGCTAACAGAATGAACTTGGCGTCCTTTGCAGGACCGAAGAGCAATTGCTCCATCGGCAAGGAATTATCTTCGCTAAATTCGATTTCGAGAAATTGAGCACCCTGCAACGTGGCAAGCTTGCGGTTAAACGAAAAACCTGGCGACATCATCGCCACGCTATCCCCCGGAGCAAGGAAAGCTCGGTAGACAAGTCCAAGCAGTTCAGACGAACCGTTGCCGGCGATTACCTGATCCATGGCGACGCTATAGACGTTGGCGGCTGCTTCCCTCAAGCTGATGTTATCGTCTTCCGGATATAGATACTGCCTTTCTAAAGCTGAAATCGCACTTTGCATTATGATTGCTGGAAGCGGGAATGGGTTCTCATTCGTGTTTAGTTTTACCCAACTTGCATCCGGCGCTGGTCTATCGGATGGCAGAGCATCTAACTGTCTCGCCACTCGCGAAAGAGACGAAAGCACACTCTGCAGTTTTGCGTCGGACATGTTTTTCTCCGTTTCAGTCGCAGAGGAATCCGGATGAACTGATGGTCTAGAGCACATGGACGACCGACGGTGCGTTCACACCGCCTTTGTCAGCACATTGACCCCGTGAGGGCGGGCGGGCTGTCCTCCCGGGTCGAACCGGCCGACGCTCAGATCCGCATCCACTCGTCATCGGGCCAAGGCTCCGCCAAACCACCAACGCTTGATTTGTCACTGATATTTGCCTCGGTCGGCCTTTCAAGGACGCTTGATCTTGATGCCGTATTTCCTCAGCGTGTATCCAGTCTGGCGCGGCGTCAGTCCCAGGAGGCGCCGCCTTTGCCTGCAGCGAGCCACATCTCTCCACGGCCCCGATAGCACGCTCGCGATTTGACATACTCGCACCTTTAAGAGGCCGCGCTGGCAGCCCAGTGGTGCCTGATCGCTGACGACGGGCGGGGCCGTAGCGGCGGCCCAGGGAGCAGCCTCATTCGGCGACGTGGCCGGCCTGGCTGGCATCACCGGACCCACTTACAGCACCATGTTGCCCGGTCCGCTCTTCCACGCGCCGCGGAACGCGGCAAGCGCGAAAAACGCCGTGACCGTAAGTCGGGGCGCCGCGACGTGGTCGAGTGCACATCGGGGCGATGCTTGGCGCATGGGTTTCCTCTCATGAATCGCGATCTTCGACTGACTTCTGCACGCCGCAACCGCACGTTGATTCACGAGACCGGAATGGGGCGGGAGAGTCAATCGAGCTTTCTTTCATCCGCGAAAGGAAACTCGGCGCTCATGATAGAATTCCCTCAGTTTCGTATATCTTCAGCAGATGAGATCGAACGGTAGAATGTCTGCCACGGCGTCTCCGCGGTGCCGGTGCTGATAGCTCGGGCCACCAGCGTAATCAGCTCCTGGCAAAGCCGGCGCAGTGGCGTGGCGACCGCCATCGCGACGAGTCACCTGCTCGGGCTGACCGCGACCCCGGCATGATTTCATTCACAATCGCGACGAAGTCTTGACCTTTGCCCTCCTCGCGGAGCACCTGATGGCCCCCTGTCGGTCCACAGCTGCAACCCGTTGCGCTGGCCTTCCTCCCAGCGCCCTTCGAGATACTCTTGGAAAGAATCCATGAGAACCGAGCGCGAAGGTGGCCGCCGGTGCTCGGGCTCACCGCCCGCTGCAAGCCAGCGTTCGACAGTTCTCACGTTCATGCCAATCCGGGGCGCGATCTGTCGCGGCGATAGACCGGCCTCCCGCAACTGAAGGATTTCAGCATAGAACTCGCTGCGCTGGTTGCGCCTCGACTGGCGCAGGCAATCAAGTTTCGGGGAAGTTTCTACCGGTGGTTCCGGCTCGGCTTCGGCATTTCCGGCCATCTCGGACGCCATGGCCTTTCCGGCGGCGCTGACCGCCTTGCGATGGCGACCGACGGCCAGACGCAACGCTTCGCCCAGGTTCTGGAGAAGATGCCAGCGGTCGGCGACCTGCGTTGCATCGGGAGCACCGCGACGGGCGCCCTCGGCATAAACGCCGGCACGATCGCGCGCGATGACCTCGATGCCAGGATGGCGTTAAGCCGTGATGCGACCGTGCCGGCATTTCGATCCGGCAATAGATCCAGCACGCGGTCGCGCGCCAAATCGCAGATGATCGTTCCGTAGCGCTGTCCTTTGCGCCAGGCCCAGTCGTCGATGCCAACCACCCGCGGCGCTTGCGGCGGCTCGAATACCCGGCCGCGCGGACCATCCGCAACAGCGTGTCGCCGCTCACCGGCATGGCGAGCTTGTCCGACAGGCGCGAGCCCGGCTCGCCACCCACAGCG
Source organism: Mesorhizobium loti (assembly GCF_013170705.1). Lineage (NCBI taxonomy): Bacteria > Pseudomonadati > Pseudomonadota > Alphaproteobacteria > Hyphomicrobiales > Phyllobacteriaceae > Mesorhizobium > Mesorhizobium loti. Next base: position 6,741,242 of record NZ_CP033334.1, read on the forward strand.
AAGCCGATCGCCAGATGGCTTTCGCCGAGCCGAACCGTGCGCCGGGCTTTCGGCTGAACCGTCTCAGGAAGCCTCTCGGTGAACCGGCGCGGGCATTGTGAATTCGCGCATCGAAACGGTCGTGCGTGGAGCCGAATTTCGACAACCCGCCCCTGCCACGGCAGATCGGTCAACCGGCGCATGTAGTGACTGTGGACGCGGCCGGTTCGGCGGCCGCAACATGGAAGCACGTTTCCATTGCCTTCGGCCGAGCGACGAGCACCGCCCTGTCAGCCTGCGGAAGAATTTGGACAATCGAAAGCTCGGGCGAAATCAGCGAGCGGAAGGCATGGAGCGCGGGCAAATCACGGCGTCAACTGCGATTCCGACTCTATGAACTTATTCGCACCGTCCGTGAATCCCGCAATCTGCACCAAATATGCGGAAGAACCCTTGATTGTCGCGCTGCATCAATCTTTCTACCATAGCCAAAGTAGCACTTTCGCGGCCGAACTGCAGACCTCTAGCAAAGCCAGCTGCTCTGTGCCGCTTCCAACCGCCTAGTCACATTTTCGAAGCGCGTGTTGGAATCGGTGATTCCGTGACACATTATCGCCACCTTTTAGCCCCGACATTATCGCAATCTCCCACGAGAAAGCCGGCGTTGCCCCAGACGGTTCGGTCCGGCATCGGCTCAAACAGCCCCCCGCTTAACGGTCGGTGCCGGATCGAACCACCTTGCATGTCTGAAGGAAATCAGGTGCGACGCCAATGACGGTCGTGATTGGCTCTTCGACTCGCCAGCTTTTCGAAAGGAACATATCCTAAGATGGTTAGATTGCGGTCGAAGCTACGAAGCGGATGAATATCAATAACGCTGCCCGTACGACGGCCGCAGGTCCTACGCATATGGCGGCTCAAGTGCTGGGCGGTGGCCGAAGCCTGGAAGAGGCCGGCGAGCGCCTCTTCGCCTTCACCCGATTTTCTGGAGATCGCTGCGGTGCAGGGGAGTGTTGTGCGGGACGGTGTCGTATGCAGGGGCTGCTGAAGTGACCCTCGAGAGGTGAGCTGCGCAGCGCTCCGATCCACTCTTGCGACAACTCCAACAGCAATGGCTTCTCAAAGACTGTTTCGAAATTCGCTCTGGCGAGTCATATGATGATGGTTTCGAAAACCGGAGCGCAGTGGACATTTGGGTCCGTGAGACCTCATCGGACGAAGTATTATTACTGTCGCGGTAGTCGGCTATGGTAGGTGATGACGAGGTCCATCAGATCGGAACGCGAACGCGCCGCGAGCTATTAGCATTCAGCGGCGAAGGGACCGGGATCCGCAAGAAGTCGCAGCGTGGTCTCATCTCTCCAGATTCGTTCTGATGCGCGCAGCTGCCGTCGGCATCTTCTACAGAAGAATCTGCTGGAGTAGAAATAACAGCTTCCCACAATCTGCTGCCCCGGTCTGCGTAGGATCCATGTTCTTGCCCGCTCTTATCGGAGTCAGTGGCACGTCTGCCCGGCTCTTGTCGGGCAGACGCAGAAAAGTTCAGCCAGCTTTGCTGAGACTGCCAGCGGAGGACTTGCCAGTACGGCGGTCCTGTTCGATCTCATAGTTGATCTTCTGGCCGTCGGTGAGGGTCGAGAGGCCTGCGCGTTCGACAGCAGAAATGTGGACGAAAACATCCCGACCGCCATTGTCGGGCTGGATAAATCCAAATCCCTTGGTGCTGTTGAACCACTTCACCGTTCCGGTCGCCATAGTCGTATTCCTTGTAAACATTTCGATGCGGGCAGGCCATAAGCCAGTCCGCCCGCTTCATACCGAGATTTTAGGGGCAGCAAAAGCGAGAAATTGCAAAAGCCCAGTCCAATCGCAACCCGGCGCGCAAGGCTCATGATCGCCTGTCGCCCCAAGCATCTCGCGCTGGAGCTCGAATGGCCCAAAAGACAAGCGATTCCTGCAACGCTCCGAAAAAAGATCGCAGAACCGCGTCTATCGCTGGTTTTGGAGTCGTATCACGGGATCTGCGATCTACCGACTTGAGCAAGGGTACGCTGACGACACAGCGACTACGGGCGCGCGCTAACGCCATCATATTCGTCGCTCGCCTACGGATGGTTCACCTAGCAACCTTTCAAGTGGCAAGCACTTCCCATTCGGCGATGTCAGATGTCCGACAATGTCAGATACCCTGCACCGTCGACGCTTCAATGCCGGCGACCGTGGACATCGCGCGCAGCGTCCAATGGGCCGCCTCATGCGGCGGCGTCGCCTGCGTCAGGCGGACGATCTCGGCGACGTGCTTCGGCGGGACCGGCGCCCTTCCGGGCGAACGGGACCGGTCGCGGAGCAGTCCATCGAAGCATTCGCGCATGAACCGCTCCTGCGAGCGACAGACAGAGGTCTTGGACTTGTCGGTCTCGGCCATGATTGCCGAGGTGCCCAGACCATCGCCGCTCATCACGCCTTCTAGGCTTCCAGGGTCCGCGACGATCACTTGCAAGCGCCGACGATCGCTGGCCGAGCCGTTGAGGGACATGCCATGGGGATGCATCAAACTCACACGCTACACCGCAAACGGAATCCCAAAATCGGACCTTTTTTGATCCGATCAATCCACTCTCATGCCCGCCGATCCGATCGGCGGGCATGAGGCACTTGTACGGCGGATGTGAGGTGCAAGAGGCCGCGGGTCGGGCCGCATGACCTGGTTTCGTTTGGGGCTGCCTCTGTCTAGGTGGCGAGCGTCGAGGCTGATAGTGAGCTCCCCGGCATTGTCGCGCCTCCAGCGCCGCGTATCGCGCCGAGGCTGATCCCGTGTTGTGGTCTCCTCTGCTGGCGGTCTGTCAAATAGTGGTCACGCCGCCTTTGGCGCGGATCGCATTCTTGCCGCGCGCGCTCAGCCGACGATTTCGGGTGCACAGTCGAACTTGCGCTTTCCACCCGATATCGCGAACGATTTTCGGCAGCGCCTCGATCCGGTCGACCTTATGCTGGCCGATGCGCGCTCCCATCCGGTAAGCCCAGGCGCCTTCGACCAGCGCGCGCCGGGCATGAGTATTGCCGGCTCGGTGATGCCGCCGCGCCAGACGGTCTCAGCACTCGATTGTTCTCCGGGGACCAGGCCGAAATAGGCCATGAGCTGGCGTGGGTTTGAGAAGCGTGTGAAGTTCACCGACCTCCGCGCCCGGCACAGGGCATTAATCACCGCGATGCCGCGCATCGCCTGCAAAGCGTCAACGAACGGGGCGCTGCAGGCGCCGTTCCGCATCCATGACGGCATCGACATAGTCCTGAAATGCGACCTGCTGAGCGGGATGGTCGAGGGCCGAAGCCATCGCCGATAAGCCTTTCGCCAGGCCCTCCCGCGCTCATGCTAGCGCCCGTGACGGAGCAGAAATCCTTGAAGATGTTGGCGCGCTCGCGTCACCACTTGTCGCACGACGGCTGCGCAGCCGGATCAGGTCGCGCATGGCTTCATGATCGGCGTCGGGCACCCAGACGGGGTCAACTCTCCGGCCCGATGAGGCGAGCGGGCCTGGTGGCGTCGCGACGGTTCGTCTAACCCGATGGCCAGGCTCCCGCGAACTCGCGTCGGGGCCACTACGTCGCACCGATGGCCGAGGCGCGTGAGTTGGCGATGAACGCCATAGCGGCACGGGCAACTCGCGCACCGAGAGGTGCGGAAGCAGTACCCAGCCCTCGGGGACAAGCGAATTACCTCGGCGCACGACCTCATCAGGGGGCATGCCGTCCATGCACTCCCCCTCCAATCTGATCTCGCCTGCGATGGCTTCACCAGCCGCAGATAGTGTTCATCAAGCTGGTCTTGCCCACGCCATTGCTGCCCACGTCGGCGGCGTGACGCCACTGATCTTCGCGCCGAAGTTCAACTCGTCGATAGCGCATTGCCTGTGTCCCCTCAGCGAGGACGCAGCCGAAATGCAAGACCGTGGTCCGGTCACAAAGACGGATCACGGATCGCATATCTAAGCTTCTCGCTTGCCGGTGACCTCGGCTGTCTTCGGTCGCGTCTAAACCGGCCTCTGGCTCGTCCAGCGGCAAGATACGAGGTCCAGCCGCCAAAGCTGTCGAGATGCTAAGCATTCGACGGAGCCCGCCAGGAAGATTTCCTGCCGGACTAGCTCGTTGGCCTCGATGTCAATGATGAGGCCGCCGCCGACGAAAGAGAAATCGGGATTGTAGGACACCGGTTCACCCACAACCGCGTTATTGGCCATGACCGGCCAGGCAGCGAGCAACGCTCCCGCTGCAGCAAAGATTTTCGCATACAATCTCATAAAACTACCTTCATAGGGATCATTCGCCATTCGGCCACACGCACGTAACCCTCAGGCGGAAGCGGACGGTCAGGTGCCCAACCGGTCATGTACCTTTCACGTTGGTCAACAGCAGCCCATTGCACCAAACGTGGTCCACCCGTCCCCACTCGCAGGCTGCCGCGGCATCCGGAAAGAACCCACGCCCGTTAAGGTTGGCACTCGTGTTGCAGAGCAGCGGAATCCCAGTGAGTTGCTCATATTCGACCAGGAGCTCTGCAATTGGGTGATCAGATTTTCTAGAAACTGTCTGTAATCGCGCAGTGCCGTCGAGATGAACGATTGCCGGAATTTTCTCTTTCCACTCCAAACGTGTTCGATGATCGAACAGCATGTAAGGATCCGGCGTGCCGGGTTCGAATATCTCATGAGCACGATCCTCCAAGCATATTGGCGCTACCGGCCGGAAGTGCTCTCGACCTTTTACGTTGTTGAGGTGGTTCTTCATTTGCGGCGAAGTCGCGGCCGCCAGGATGCTTCTGCCTCCCAACGCACGTGGACCAAGCTCTGCACGGCCTGAGAGGAAAACGACAGGCTTGTCGTCGGCGAGCACGTTGGCAAGTTCTTTTAAGCTGCATGGAGCAGCATGCCATCCAGGGGGCACGGAGCCATGGTTCATGTTTGGCCCGCTGTAGACCGACCAATCGAGGTGGACGAAGCCTTTGTCGGCGGCTAGGGCGCAGCAAGCAGCACCGATCGCCGACCCGCTGTCGTTTGGAAACGGAGGTACCCAGACTGTATCGAACAAACCGCTCGCGCGAAGTGCACTGTTCCATTTGATATTCAGCCCGCATCCCCCGGCGATGCACAGGTTTCGCGTCCCGGGAACCGACTGCCGCAGCGCGATTGTCATCTCGCGAACAAGAAGGCGCTCGAGAAAGGCATGAAATGAAGCAAGTATGTCCTCGGGTCTCTCGGCGACTAGGCGCGACGCGCTTACATCGAAGAAACCATGCACAGCTGCGAGTAGCGCGTCTTCGCAGCGGCTGCTGCTCCTGTATTCGAGGCCAATCTTTGTGTCGCCGGCGAAGTGTTCGTTATAAAGCTCTTGAAATATAGAGACGATATTTTCGTGAACAGCCCCTAGCGCGATATAGGCCATCAGCTTGCCGGCTATATCTAGATTCCAGCCGGTCCGCACTTCCTGTCTATAGGGACCGAAGTGTTGGCCCGCTGCGGCGTAGGCATGGCCTATAATCGGAAACAGGCATCTGACAAACCGGACTCCGCTTGGTTCCACGTAGTAAAGCCGCGGGAAGATGAAGCCGTCCCATATCAGGCAAAAGGCGGGTTGTTTTGCTTTGGCGAATGAGCTGGTGCAGTATGCGGAAGCTACGTGGCCAATGACATGCGGATAGCTTTCATAAGGAAATGCCCCGCCGCCGAGCATGAGGCCCGAGCTGTGATAGGCTGTCAGGGGACCATTAGCGTCCCGCTCTACATATGGTGCCCCGTGGAGAGTGACCGGGGCACCCTCACTGACAACCTGGAATTCCGATTCGATCTCACCGTCCCAGCCATCGATGACGAACCGGTCAATATCGCGCGGATCGAGGCCATGTTCCGCTAAGGCGGCAGTAATCGTTTCAAGACGATCAATGGATTGGTATCGTGGGTTATTATTGAGTTTCTCCTGCTCGATGCAAAAGATCAATCGGCCGTCCTCGACGACAGCGATCGCCCCGTCGTGCGTTAGCTTGATACCGCAAATGCGCATAATAGAGCCCTGTCAAGGTTAGCGTGGCACAAATGTAGAACAATCCGGAAAACGTGAGCGCGAAAGCACGGGACATGCGCTTTCAATTAATGCGCTATGCAGCATCTTGACGGATCGGTAAATTTGATTGTTTGGATTGAGTGCATTCATGGGGTGGATATGCGGCCCATGCCCAACAGGCGTCTAACCCAACCATACTCTTCCTCGTCGAGCACTGATGGGGGCTCAGTTGGGCACCTCGATTTACCGCACTTTCAGCGTGAAGGAGCAGCGGTGACCGCAGGGCAGTTCAGGTGAACGACGGCGTATAATTGGTGGTCTGTCACAGGTTAGTGTGATTCAGAGAGGCTTCCGCAGATTTGGAGTCACGAGCGAAGTTGGTACGCCGCGGCACGACGCGGCCTGCGACGACTACGACGCCATCGTTTTGCGGGGGAGCAGGCATCTCGACTTCCTGCGGCATCTGCAGGCCTACTATTTCGGCATTCCCTGCGCCCTTTTCATAGTCGATCAAGGCGGCGATTGCGCCCGATTGGCCCAAGCCTGACTCGAGTCGAATCGAGGCGCGCCTGTTCTATCGGCATATCGACCCGGCGCCCCTCGGCTGGGATAGACCGCATCGACAAGCGCGGCCGCTCCCTAGCGTCAGATGTGCCATCTAGCATGCTTCGAACCCGGGTCTGTAAGGGACCCAGGAGAATGGAGCATGAGGAGACGGATGGAATCTCAAACGCGATCTGTTGGACCCCCTGGCAAAGATCCCCGAAACTGCTCCTGTCATGCCTATGCCTGCACCTGAACGCGAACTGCGCGTCGAGGGCGTGACAATCTTTCCGCCCGGCGAAAGCAAGCCGACCGAGACCGGCCTTGCGTTTGCCATTCAGGCGGGAAGCGCGCTGGGCGTCATCGGCGCATCGGGTTCCGGCAAGTCGACGCTCTCGCGCGCTACTGTCGGCGCATGGCCCCGGCCGCCGGAAAGGTTCGCATCGACGGCGCAAGCCTCGACCAATGGGACCGGGAAGCGTTGGGCCGTCATATTGGATATCTGCCGCAAGGCCAAAGCCCCGGCGCATCGACCCAGTGCGGGGCTTGTTTGGGTTGCCAGATGGTCGGCACCGTATCCAACGATGCAGACCGTGGCTGTACGTGCAGGGCTCCGGAGCTGTTGCTTTGCCGCGAAGAGGAGACTGAGGTGACGGTTTGTACCGGACATTTGGGCAATAGGCAGAGGGCTGCCCATCAGCAATCGGTTACCAACGCTGCCAATATCCGCGGCGCAACGCCCTCCCCCTCCCCTCCCCGAAGCTCCGGTGGAAAGGGCAAGCGAGCTGCCGCAAGACGGCCACTGGCCGTGGAGGTCAGCTCGAAAGACGCTCTCTCCGCCGCCGGCAGGTTTGTCCGGGGAACAGACTCAAGTGATTCAAATGACTTGACCTGCCTTATTGTTTTGAGTCTCGCATTGCGCAGTTTCCGGCGAAAACCCGAGTTTGATCGCCTCAGACGATCACGGCGCTATGGGCGTGATCGAGAGGACGATCCAGTCTTGGCTAAGGTTCATTAGAACAGCGATCGGTTTCTGAGAGGAGGTCCGGGGCAGTTTGTAATGTTCGGGAACCGAACCAATCCACAGAAATATTTTATTGGTATGTCTGTTGGTTAACGCCGTCGGTCCGCGACCCCAGGCATTTGAAAATTAAAGTCAAATTTGCTTTGCTTGGATTCCGCCTCTGGGCACCATCAGCTTTAAATTGTATTTTCCTCTCGCAACTTGGTTTTTCGTCATAAGTTTTGACACAACCATTGCGCCTGTCACAACTCTCTCTAGGTTCTCTCTCGGTGTTGGTATTCTTGATGGTATCCAGCCACCTAGTGTATTTCGGCAATTGGTAGGGTGAACACCCAAATTCCTGGCTTGGTGCCGTTTTTCAATCACGTTGTGCACTCAGTTCGATCATATCAGCAACGGCAGAGCCAGCTGGAACGTGGTGACATCGACCGGCGAGAAAAAAGCGCACAACTTCAACTTCTGCACACTGGACGACCACGAAACGCGCTACGAGCGCGCCAAGGAGTTCATCGAGGTGATGCGAGAGCGCGATTTTCACGACGAATCCCATTCGTCTCTCAAATCAACGCACAGGCTTGCTTCCGGGCCCTATCCGCCTCCGGCCACCATCTACCAACTCACTTCATCGTCCTGCGGCCCATTCCAGCCGATCGGCCGAAATCAGCGACGTCGCGACTCGCCAGACGAAATGACTTTGCTCTACTCGGCCCTTCAGTGGAATTGATTTGCTTGGTGATCCCCCATCCTTAGGGCAAACTTCCCGGAGGGGCTGCAGGAGGTGATATGAGAGCACGTGCAGCGACGCTTGGGGATCTCGAGGATGTCTTCCATGGCCTGTCCAAGCGGATGTCGGACGAATACGCGGCGGCCGGCAAGGACAGCAAGATCGCCTACGACAATCTGATGATGAATTTGAAGGAAGGCCGTGCGCACGCGCTTGTCGAGGGCGACAAGGCCGTGGCGATCATCGCCTGGCATGAGAACAGCGACGCCGCCGATACGCTGTTTGCCGCGCAGGAGGATTTCTTCCGCGCCTCGACCGTCCGTTTCTGCAAGCGGCACATCCGCCACATCCAGGCGCTCGCCGGCAACCTTCCCATCCACTCACGCAGCTGGCTGCAGGGCCCCGACGTCGCCAGGTGGTTTAGCGTCATCGGCTATGTCGAGCGCGGCCAGGAGAACGGCGCCAATCTGTTCGAACTGCCGCCGGCGCGCGCCAGCTGAGGATCCCCGGCTGGTGGCAAGTCTCCTCCTTGCCGCAACGCCGGCTGTACCTCGCTATCGCCCGCGCAATTCTTTGATGCGGGTCACTTTTTCGAGCGCTTTAACTCGGGGGCCTTGCGAATTGCAGACTCGGCCGCCTTATGGACCGTTTAGCCGAGCGGCTTGCGCAGGGCGACGATTGGCGGGATGTTACAGGGGGGCACCGGGCAAACCGGCAGGCCGGGATCGATATGGCTGCTGAAAATGTCGCGAGCTTTCTTCGCCCTTCTTACCTTTGTTGCCTTGCTGGGGCCGGTAGAGGCAAGCAAGCGTGTGTCTCATCTGCTTGACCGCTCCAACCTGCCGATCTCCTATCTTCGCGAATCGGACCTCGTGACCGCATACACGACTGCAATGGCGCGCTTCCGTCTGCAGTTCGCGGGACGTGCGGGCGAAACCAATCTTGCGGTCTCTCTCGAGCCGTTGCTTCTGCGGGCGGAATTCCGTGCGCGAACATGGCGCTCGGCGGACGGCAGCTTGTTGCAAGGCTTCGCCGGCAAGGGCGGCTTCCGGTTGACTATCGGCAACTGCCTGGCACGTATCTGCGCTGCCAGCGAATGCAGCGATGCCGGTTGGCCGGTTTACACCTGCAGCGACGGACGCAAGCGCAAGATGTCCGTCACCGATTTTGTGACGGCAAGCTTCGACGGCGTCCCCTATCGTCGATTGAGCGCCTCCCCTTCACGGGAATGATGGCGCAATGGCGGGTACTGCGACTCGCCGCCGCAGCCGTGCAGAACCCTCAGCGTGCCGAATTGATCGGCGACATCATCTTTTTTCCGAGAACACGGTCCAAATGGAATGAGATGGCGGCGTTCCCCGGGCGCGAACTCGTGTCGCATTCGAGCCAGATGGCCGAAAAATCGATGACAAGTGCCGCCGGAACGTGTTGAAGACGGCGGTCAACATGGAGAGGAACGTGCGATCGGGTTGCACTCGGCAAGTGTTGATGGTTTGTTGCCGGTCAGCGGAGAACGAGTGATGCGAGAATCCATCGGTCAAGACGAATACGGGTCTTTCGATCCGGACGACCTGCCGAATCTGAATGCAATCGGCCCGGCCATGGGCGGCGGCAACGACTTCGAAAAATACGCGGTCGCCGTGATCATCGTATTCGGCGCCCTGATCATTGGCGGGCTGATGGCCGCGTCGATGACCTTCGGCCATCGCAACGGGTTCCTCTTCGCGCTTGGCGGCGCGACCTCGGCCTGGATATCGGGAAACGCGCTTCTGCTCGACCGGCCGCGCATCTATGCGCTGTTCGTCGGCATCGCCGCGCTGATGCTGATTGCATCGACCATCACGCTGGTTACCTGACGGCCCGGCCGGCCATGAGCCGGCGCTTGTCCAAGGGTTTACCCGGATATCAATATCCGAGAGCCTCCCCCGATGCCGCGCGGCTGTCGATGGCGCCATTGTAGCGCGCGCCGCCGCCTTTCTCGATTTCCGCCAGGCTCTTGCCTCCAACGAGAATGCCGGCCGCCTGGCCCCAGGTCTGGCCACCGAGATCAAGGTGATAGCCCATGCCCGCCAGCAGCCTTTCGGTATCGGGCGAAAGTCCGAACGGCTCGACATAGACCGTATCAGGCAGCCATTGGTGGTGGATGCGCGGCGCGTCGATCGCCTCCTGGATGTTCATGCCATGGTCGATGACGTTGACGATCGCTTCCAGCGTGATGGTGATGATGCGCGAGCCCCCGGGGCTGCCGATGACCATGAACGGCTTGCCATCCCTGGCCACGATGGTCGGGCTCATCGATGACAGCGGCGTCTTCTTCGCCTGGATGGCGTTGGCCTCGCCCTGGACCAGGCCATAAAGGTTCGGCACGCCGGGCTTCTGGGTAAAATCGTCCATCTCGTTGTTCAGCAGGATGCCGGTGCCGTCGGCGACGACGCCTGCGCCGAAGGAGCCGTTCAGCGTATAGGTCACTGCAACCGCGTTGCCGTCCTTGTCGATGATCGAATAATGCGTGGTCTCCTTCGACTCGCCAAAACCCTTCGGCATCAGGTCCTGCGACACACCAGCCCGGAACGGATCGATCTTGTCGCGGATGTCCTTGGCATAGGCTTTATCAAGCAGTTTCGAGACCGGGTTGTCGACGAAATCGGGATCGCCGAGCGCCGAATTGCGGTCGACATAGGCATGGCGCATCGCCTCGACCATGACATGCACCGTCTCGGCCGAGCCGGCGCCGAGATAGGACAGCGGATAGCCCTCGAGCACGTTGAGGATTTCGCAGATGATGACACCGCCTGAACTCGGCGGCGGCGAGGACGTGATCTCGTAACCGCGATAGGAACAGGTCACCGGCTTGAGTTCGCGCACCGCATATTGCTCGAAGTCGGCCTTGGCCAGAATGCCGCCCTTGGCGCTGCTTGCCTTGACGATGGCGTCGGCGATGGCGCCTTTGTAGAAGGCATCGGGGCCTTTGTCGGAAATCGCCGAGAGCGACGCGGCAAGGTCAGGTTGAACCAGCTTCTCGCCGATGGCGTAGGGCTTGCCGCCAGGTTTCAGGAAGGCGGCCGCCGCCGCCGGGTCCTTCGCCAGCCGGCCCGCATTGCCGGCAAAAGAGGCGGCATCGCCCTGATCGAGGATGAAGCCATCCTTGGCGTAGGCGATCGCTGGTGCCATCAGATCCTGCCTTGAAAGCGTGCCGTATTTCTCGCGCGCCATTTCGAAACCGGCCACCGAGCCCGGCACGCCGACCGCGAGATAGCCGTCAAGGCTGGCGCCCTTCACGGGGTTGCCATCCTTGTCGAGATACATGGTCCTGGTTGCCGCCAGCGGCGCGCGCTCGCGGAAATCGAGGAAAGTCGATTTGCCGTCGGCGAAACGGATGGTCATGAAACCGCCGCCGCCGATATTGCCGGCATTGGGGTAGACGACGGCCAGCGCATAGCCGACCGCGACAGCCGCATCGACCGCGTTGCCTCCCTTCTTCAACACCTCGACGCCGACTTCCGACGCCAGATGCTGGGCCGTCACCACCATGCCGTGTTCGCCTTTGGCGGGCGCCGGCGACGCCGCAAACATCACCTGAAGCGGTGCTGTCGCAAACGCAAAAGAGAGGCTGACGGCGATCAGGGTTTGGCTGACATGGCGCATGGCGGTGCTCCTGGGCGGGGTGCCCAGAAGACCCTGTCGCTGCCGTCAAGTCCACCATCAATGGTGGGCCAGAAGGATCAATTCAGATGTCAGGCGTGTCAGACAATCCCGCCCGAGCCGCCGGCGACGGCAGGGCGCTCGGCCGCGACCTTGGCGCGGTAGCCAGCCGCCCGGTAGGCGGCGACGGGATCGATGGCGCCGCCGGTTTTCAGCCGCGCCATGGCCAGGATCGGCTCGACATCGGTGCGGTAGGCCGCCTTCAGCGTCTGCGTCGCCATCAGCGCGTCATTGCCGTCCTGGAAACCTTCGAGTGCCCTGCGGTCGACCAGCAGCGCCTGCGCATAGGCGCGCTGCACCTCGACCGCAGACAGCATCAGGCTTTCGATCGGATCGGTGACGTTGTGGCTCTGGTCGAGCATGTGGGCCGGGTCAAAGCCGCCGGCGCCGGAAAGCTCGGCATCGACCAGTTCGTTGAAGACGAGAAACAGCCTGTAGGGATCGATCGAACCGGCATCGAGATCGTCGTCGCCATATTTCGAATCGTTGAAGTGGAAGCCGCCGAGTTTCTTGAACTGAATCAGCCGCGACACGATCATCTCGATGTTGACGTTGGGCGCGTGGTGACCGAGGTCGACGAGGCAGAACGCCTTGTCGCCAAGCTCTTTCGCTATGATGTAGTTGGTGCCCCAGTCCTGCACGACGGTTGAATAGAAGGCCGGCTCGTACATCTTGTGCTCGGTGAACAGCTTCCAGTCGGCGGGCAGCCCGGCATAGACCTGCTTCATCGCATCGAGATAGCGCTCGAATGCCTTGGCGAAATTGACCTGGCCCGGAAAATTCGAACCGTCGCCGATCCACACCGTCAGCGCCTTGGAGCCGAGCGTCTTGCCGATCTCGATGCATTCGAGATTGTGCTCGACCGCCTGCCGGCGGGTACCGGCATCGGCATGCGAGAGCGAGCCGAATTTGTAGGAAAGCGCTTGGTCCTTCGCGTCGGAGAAGGTGTTGGAATTCATGGCATCGAACCCGAGACCGAAACGCGAGGCCGCCTGCTTCAGTCGGTTCGGGTCGGCCTTGTCCCAAGGGATGTGCAAGGAAACGGTCGGTGTCGCCTGCGTCAACTGGCTGATGACGGCGCAATCCTCGATCTTGTCGAAGATGTCGCGCGGCTCACCGGCTCCGGGAAAGCGGGCAAAGCGGGTGCCCCCGGTGCCGACGCCCCAGGAGGGGATGGCCACGGCGAATTTCTCGACCTTGTCGCGGATAGCGTCGATGGCGATGCCGCGACGGTCGAGTCGCTCGCCGAGCGAGGCGTAGTCGTGCTCGAGGTCAGCCTTGCGGGCGATGTTATTTCTTTCGACGACGTCGGCGGAAATGATCGTTTCGGACAACTGCTATTCCTCCCAAATGCCAGTTGGCGCTGCCCCTCATCCGGCCCTTCGGGCCACCTTCTCCCCGTGAACGGGGAGAAGGAGAGAAGGCCTAGCGCGTAAAGCTCTGCGCGTTGCCGGCGTCGACGTTGATGATGTTGCCGGTCGATTTGGCTGACATGTCGGAAGCAAAGAAATAGATCGCTTCGGCGATGTCTTCCGGGAAGACCGAGCGCTTCAGCATGGAGCGCGAACGGTAATGTTCCTCGAGGTCGTCCGTGGACATCTTGTAGGCGGCCGCACGCTGCTCTTTCCACTCGCCGGTCCAGATCTTGGAGCCGCGCAGCACGGCGTCCGGATTGACGACATTGACCCTGATCTGCGCTTCCGCGCCCTCCAGCGCGAGACACCGGGCGAGATGGATCTCGGCGGCCTTGGCGGTGCAATAGGCGGCGGCGTTGGGCGAGGCGGCAAGGCCGTTCTTGGACGCGACGAAGACGACATTGCCGCCGATCTTCTGCACCCGAAACAGCCGAAACGCTTCTCTAGAGACCAGGAAGTAGCCGGTCGACAATATGTCCATGTTCTTGTTCCACAGCGCCAGCGACGTCTCCTCGATCGGCGCCGAGGAGGCGAGACCCGCGTTGGACACCAGGATGTCGATGCCGCCGAACTCGACCGCCGTTTCGGCGAAACCGGCTACGACCTGATCCTCCGAGGTGACGTTGATGACCACCGGCCGGACGAAATCCTTGCCGTACGCCTTCGCCAGTTCATCATTGGCGCTGGCGAGTGCTGCCTCGTCGATGTCGGCCAGCACCACACAGGCGCCTTCGCGCAGCAGGCGGTTGGCCGTAGCGCGGCCGATGCCGCCGGCGCCGCCGGTGACCAGCGCGATCTGGCCGGCCAGCGACTTAGGCTTCGGCATGCGCTGCAGCTTCAGATCCTCGAGCAGCCAGTATTCGATATCGAAGGCTTCCTGTGCGGGCAGGCCGACATAGGACGAGACGGTCGAGGCGCCGCGCATGACATTGATGGCGTTGACGTAGAATTCGCCGGAGATCCGCGCCGTCGCCTTGTCGCCAGCGAAGGTGAACATGCCCACACCAGGCATCAGATAGACCACGGCGTTTGGATCGCGGATGGCAGGCGAGTCCGCATGCTTGCAGCTGTCGTAATAGGCCTGGTAGCCGACGCGGTATTTGGCGACGTCGTCGGCGAGGCGCGCGATCACCGCATCGACATCGGGCTTGGCCGGATCGAACTCGATGACCAGCGGGCGGATCTTGGTGCGCAGGAAATGGTCGGGGCATGAGGTGCCCAGTGCCGCCAGCGGGCGCAGATCCCTGGAGTTGACGAATTCGAGCACGGCGGCCGAATCGTCGAAATGGCCAAGCTTGTGGCTCTTTTCCGAGATCAGGCCGCGAATTCTGGGCATCAGTTTCGCGGCGATGGCGCGACGCTCAGCGGCGTCCAGCGACTTGACCACTTCGCCGCCGAAAATGGCGAGGCCCTCGGAGCGGCGCTCGAACCACTCGATCGCCTGGTTGATCACCGAGATCGTCGTCTCGTAGCATTCCTTGGGCGTGTCGCCCCAGGTGAACAGGCCGTGGCTTTCGAGGATGACCCCCTTGGCGGCGGGGTGTTCAACACAGAATTTCTCCAGCCACAGGCCAAGTTCGAAGCCGGGCCGCTTCCACGGCAGCCAGCCGATGGCGTCGCCGAAGATCTCCGTCGTCAACGCCTTGGAATCCCTAGCCGCGGCGATGGCGATGATGGCGTCGGGATGCATGTGGTCGACAAAAGGCTTCGGCACATAGGCATGCAGTGGCGTGTCGATCGAGGCCGCACGCGGATTTAAGTTGAAGGTGCAGTGGGGAAGATACCCCACCATCTCGTCCTCGTGCTCGACGCCGCGATAGAGGCTTTTGAGCGCGCGCAGTTTGTCCATGTAGAGCGTGGCGAAACCGTCGAGCTTGATCGAAGCGCTGTCGCCGCCGGAGCCCTTGACCCAGAGCACTTCGACATCAGCGCCGCTGAGCGGATCCTTCTGCCAGATCTTGGACGACGTGTTGCCACCGCCATAGTTGGTGACGCGCTTGTCGGAGCCGAGCGTGTTCGAGCGATAGACCAGAAGCTCAGGCCCGCTCATCCCCTGGGCCTTCGTATCGTCCCACAGATTGGCAAGGCGCGAGCCGGAGCGCTTGTCGAGCATAGGTATCCTCCCTGGGACGCAAAAAGCCGCGGTCCATTTTGCCCGGAATGTCTACGCAAGAGGCTCGCTTGTCAATCACAAACGATCAATATCGATCATATTGCACTGCACAATGAAATTATATGATCGGAAATGATTGACAGTGCTTGTTTTGAGTGCCTAGATGGCAATGCAGGGAGGAACCATGCACGAAAAAGAGCGCCACAGGATCATTCTGTCCGCCGTCCAGGAAAAGCCTGTGGTGACGGTGCAGGAGATGGTCGACCTGACGGAGTCCTCCGAGGCGACGATCCGGCGTGACATCGCGGCTCTTCACGTGCAAAAGCGCCTGCGCCGGGTGCGCGGCGGCGCCGAGGCGATCTCGCCGCCGCAATTCATCGGCCTGGCCGGCCGGCCCTTTTCCGTCAACGAAACGATCAACGCCGCGCAGAAGCGGGCCATCGCCCGAGAAGCCGTGGAATTGTGCGGGGACGGCGAGCCGATCATCATCAATGGCGGCACCACCACCTTCCAGATGGTGCATTTCCTGACCGGCCGCCGCATG
The DNA here is from genome assembly GCF_013170705.1 of Mesorhizobium loti. Taxonomy (NCBI): domain Bacteria; kingdom Pseudomonadati; phylum Pseudomonadota; class Alphaproteobacteria; order Hyphomicrobiales; family Phyllobacteriaceae; genus Mesorhizobium; species Mesorhizobium loti. Next base: position 6,757,340 of record NZ_CP033334.1, read on the forward strand.
CCGATCTTCACCAATTCGTTCCCGATCGCCGAGCATCTGCTCAAGCATTCCAAGAACACGGTGATGCTGTCGGGTGGCACCATCTACCGCGAGCAGAACATCATCCTGTCGCCCTTCGACAATGACGTGACGCGCAATTTCTACGCGCGCCGCATGTTCATGGGGGCGCAAGGCCTGGGACCGCTCGGCCTGATGGAAGGCGATCCGCTGCTGATCCAGGCCGAGCAGAAGCTTATCGACCAGGCCGACGAATTGGTCGTGCTCGTCGATTCCTCGAAATTCCGCAAACGCTCCAGCCTGATCCTGTGCGGGTTGTCGCGCATCGCCACGGTCATCACCGATGACGGCATCGAGGATCGCGAAGCCAAGATGTTGGAGACCGCCGGCGTGACGCTGATCGTCGCCCGCAAATCGGCAAAGGAAGAATCTTCACTGCAGGCCTGAGACGCCCGCAGCGGCGATGGAAATGCAACGCTCAAGGGAGGATATACGATGAGCTTCTTGAAGAAATTGATGGTTACCGCGGCCTTTTCCGCCGCCATGTTCGTGAATGCGGCCTATGCCGAGAATGTCAAGATCGCGCTGGTGGTGAAGTCGCTCGGCAACGGCTTCTTCGACGCGGCCAACAAGGGCGCCGAAGAGGCGGCCAAGGAACTCGGCGACGTCGACATCATCTACACCGGCCCGACCAAGGCGACCGCCGAAGCGCAGATCGAAGTGGTCAACTCGCTGATCGCCCAGAAGGTCAACGCCATCGCCATTTCCGCCAATGACGCCGACGCGCTGGTGCCGGTGCTGAAGAAGGCCATGGAGCGCGGCATCACCGTCATCTCCTGGGATTCCGGTGTCGCCAAGGAAGGCCGCCAGCTTCACCTCAACCCGTCCGATACCGGCCTGATCGGCGAGACCATCATCAAGCTTGCCGCCGACTACCTGCCGGAAGGCGGCGATGTCGCCATCTTGTCGGCCTCCTCGACCGCGACCAACCAGAACGCCTGGATCGACGCGGCCAAGAAAATCCTGCCGGAGAAGTTCCCCAAGATCAAACTCGTCGCCACCGTCTATGGCGATGACGACTCGGCCAAGAGCACCGACGAAGCCAAGGGCCTGCTGAAGTCCTACCCGAACCTCAAGGCGATCATCGCGCCGACCACCGTTGGCGTCGTTGCCGCCGCACAGGTCGTCACCGACGAGAACCTGATCGGCAAGGTCAACGTCACCGGCCTCGCGCTGCCGTCCGAGTTCAAGAAGTTCATCGACAACGGCGCCAGCCAGGCGGTCGCGCTGTGGAACCCGATCGACCTCGGCTACTCCGCCGTCTACCTCGCCCATGACCTGGCGGTGAAGAAGGAAGAAGCAAAGCCCGGCGCCACGCTGTCGATCGGCCGCGTCGGCAAGGTGACGCTCGACGACACCAACTCGGCTGCGATGGCTCCGCCCTTCCAGTTCGACAAGACCAACATCGAAAAGTTCTCCAAGATCTATTGATCTCGGCCCCTCTCAAGCTGTCGCGGCGGGGCTCACGTCCCGCCGCGATTTTAAACGGACCTTGTTTCAGGGCTTGATACACAACCATGGACACGACAGCCCAACACGGCGCGGCAATGGAGAGGCCCTTGGCCTCCACCCCACGCCTGACGCTGTCCGCCATCTCGAAGAGCTTTCCCGGCGTGCGCGCGCTGCACAATGTCAGCCTGTCGCTCTACCCCGGCCAGGTGACCGCATTGATCGGCGAGAACGGCGCCGGCAAGTCGACGCTGGTCAAGATCATGACAGGCATCTACCAACCGGATGCCGGCACGATCAGCATCGACGGCCAGGCCGTCACCCTGCCCAGCGCGCATGCCGCCTTCGGCCATGGGGTCACCGCCATCCATCAGGAAACGGTGCTGTTCGATGATTTGACGGTCGCTGAAAATATCTTTCTTGGCCATGCGCCACGCTCGCGCTTCGGCACCATCGACTGGCGCACGATGCGCAAGAATGCGCGCGAAGTGCTGGACACCATGCATGCCGGCCATATCGATGCCGACGCACGGCTGAAGGACCTCGGCATTGCCAACAAGCACCTCGTCGCGGTGGCGCGCGCCATGTCGATCGACGCGCGGATCGTCATCATGGACGAGCCGACCGCCGCCCTTTCGATGAAGGAGATCGAGGAGCTTTTCCTGTTGATCGAATTCCTCAAGAGCGAGGGCAAAGCGATCCTGTTCATCAGTCACAAGTTCGACGAGATCTATCGTATCGCCGATCGCTACACGGTGTTCCGCGACGGCGAAATGGTCGGCGAAGGGCTGATCAAGGATGCCGGCCAGAGCCAGATCGTGCGCATGATGGTCGGCCGCTCGGTCGATCATATCTTTCCGCAGCGCAAGGCCGAGATCGGCGCGCCGGTGCTCTCGGTCGCCGGCCTGTCGCACCCGACCGAATTCAGGGATATCGGCTTCGAACTGCACAAGGGTGAGATCCTGGGCTTCTACGGCCTTGTCGGCGCCGGGCGCAGCGAGGTGATGCAGGCAATATCGGGCATCACCCGCGCCTCAGGCGGCACGATCACGTTGGACGGCAAGGTAATCGCGCCGAAATCAGCAGCGGATTCGATCGAAGCCGGCATCGTCTATGTGCCGGAGGAACGCGGCAAGCAAGGCGTGGTGATCGGCCTGCCGATCTTCCAGAACGTGTCGCTGCCCTCACTCAAGCGCACTTCCAAGTCAGGCCTGCTGCGGCTGTCGGAAGAGTTCGCGCTCGCCCGCTCCTACACCGAGCGGCTTGACCTCAGGGCCTCCTCGCTCAGCCAGGATGTCGGCACGCTGTCGGGCGGCAACCAGCAGAAGATCGTCATCGCCAAATGGCTGGCGACCGCGCCCAAGGTGATCATCCTGGACGAACCGACCAAGGGCATCGACATCGGCTCCAAGGCCGCCGTGCACGGCTTCATGGCCGAACTCGTGGCGCAGGGCCTGTCGGTGATCATGGTGTCGTCGGAATTGCCGGAGATTCTCGGCATGTCCGACCGCGTCGTCGTGATGCGCGAGGGGCTTGTCGCGGCCGTCTACGACAACAAGGGACTCGACGCCGAAACGCTGGTTCGGACAGCAGCGGGAATCGCGGCATGAAGGCTCTCCTGAAATACCGCGAGATCTGGCTGGCCGCTGCCATCGTCGTGCTGATCGCGCTGATCTCGACCCGCTTCCCCGCCTTTGCCGATCCAGGCAATCTGCGCCAGGTATTCAACGACACCTCGATCCTGATGATCCTGGCGCTTGGGCAGATGGTGGTCATCCTGACGCGATCGATCGACCTGTCGATGGCCTCCAACCTTTGCTTCACCGGCATGATGGTGGCGATGCTGAATGCCGCGCACCCGGCGATCCCTATCCCGGTGCTGATCGTCACCGCGCTCGCCGTCGGGTTGGTGCTCGGGGCCATAAACGGCCTTCTGGTGTGGCGGCTGAACATCCCTTCGATCGTGGTGACATTGGGCACGCTGACCATCTATCGCGGCGCCACCTTCGTGCTGTCTGGCGGCGCCTGGGTCAATGCCGACAAGATGAGCCCTGAATTCATCGGCTTCCAGCGCGCAGCCTTCCTCGGCATCCCGGTGCTGTCCTGGATCGCCATACTGGTCATCGCGCTGTTCTTCATCCTGATGACACGCACGGCGCTCGGCCGCTCGATCTACGCCATCGGCGTCAACCCGACGGCATCGGTCTATACCGGCATCGACGTCGGCCGGACGAAATTCATCGTCTTCTGCATCTCCGGCATGATCGGCGGCCTTGCCGGCTACCTCTGGATCTCACGCTACGTGATCGCCTCGGTCGAAGTCGCCAACGGCTATGAACTCAACATCATCGCCGCCTGTGTCATCGGCGGCATCTCGATCGCCGGCGGCATCGGCTCGGTCGGCGGCGCGGTGCTGGGGGCGCTGTTCCTCGGCATCATTTCCAATGCGCTGCCGGTCATCAACATCTCGCCCTTCTGGCAGATGGCGATTTCGGGCAGCGCCATCATCCTGGCCGTCGTGCTCAACGCTCGCGGCGAACGCCAGCAGGGCCGCATCATCCTGAGAAAGGTGGAGGCGGCATGACCGACATCCCCGCCCCGCGCCATATTCCCGACCGGCTCGACAAGCCGCTGTCTTCAGCGATCTTTTCCTGGGAGGCGCTGCTGGTGGTGGTGGCCGTCGCCATCTTCGCCATCAACAGCTTCGCCTCGCCCTATTTCCTCGACCCCTATTCGCTGTCGGACCTGACCTTCAACTTCACAGAGAAGGGCCTGATCGCCTTCGCCATGGCGCTGCTGATCATTTCGGGCGAGATCGATCTGTCGGTGGCCGCTATCATCGCGCTCGCCTCGACCATGATGGGCATGGCGGTGCAGGCAGGTGCCGGAACCCCGGCGCTGGTGGCGATCGGCATCGTCGTCGGCCTCGGCTGCGGTGCCTTCAACGGACTGCTGGTGACACGGCTCGGTCTGCCCTCCATCGTCGTCACCATCGGCACGATGAGCCTGTTTCGCGGCATCGCCTTCATCATCCTCGGCGACCAGGCCTACAAGGGCTACCCCGAAAGCTTCGCCTTCTTCGGCCAGGGCTATGTCTGGTGGGTCGTGTCGTTCGAACTGGTGCTCTTCCTGATCGCGGCCGTCGTCTACTGGTTCCTCCTGCACCGCACCAGCTTCGGCCGCCGTGTCTTCGCCATCGGCAACAATCCGGTCGCGGCTCAGTTTTCCGGCGTGCGCGTCGGCCGCATCAAATTCATCCTGTTCTGCCTGACCGGACTGATGTCGGGCATCGCCTCGGTGCTGATCACTTCGCGGCTTGGTTCGACAAGGCCGTCGATCGCGCAAGGCTATGAGCTGGAAGTCATCACCATGGTGGTGCTCGGCGGCGTCAGCATTCTGGGCGGCGCCGGCAGCATTGTCGGCGTGGTGCTCGCGGCCTTCATCATGGGGCTTGTGACCTTCGGCCTCGGCCTGCTCAACGTTCCCGGTATCGTCATGTCGATCTTCATCGGCCTGCTGCTGATCATCGTCATCGCGCTGCCGATCGTCTGGCGGCGGCTGCGCGGGGGACGCTGATGCCGCAGAAATACGCGTTCAAGATGCAGCTCAAGCCCGGCATGAAGGCCGAGTACAGGAAGCGTCACGACGAGATCTGGCCGGCGCTGATCGCGCTCTTGAAGCAGGCCGGCGTCTCCGATTACTCGATACATCTCGACGAGGAGACCAACACCCTGTTCGGCGTGCTGTGGCGGCGCGACGACCACAGCATGGACGAATTGCCCAAGCATCCGGTGATGCAGCGCTGGTGGGCTGACATGGCCGACATCATGGAAACCAGGCCTGACAACGAGCCGGTGGTGGTGCCGCTGGAAACCGTGTTCCATATGGAATGAGTGCGATGCGCCACATCGCCGTGATCGACATCGGCAAGACCAACGCCAAGGTGGCGCTGGTGGACCTCACAACGTTGAGCGAGGTCGCGCTGCGCCGGATGGCCAATGCGCCGGTGCGGCAGGCGCCCTACCCGCACCATGATGTCGAAGCGCTGTGGACATTCATCCTCAACAGCCTGGCCAGCCTCAACCGCGAACAGCGCATCGACGCCATTTCGATCACCACCCACGGTGCGACCGGCGCGTTGGTCGATGCCTTGGGTGAATTGGTGCTGCCGGTACTCGACTATGAATTCGATGGTCCCGACGCGCTGGCGGCGGACTATGACGCGATCCGCCCGCCCTTCGCCGAGACCGGCACGCCGCGCCTGCCGCTCGGCCTCAATCTCGGTGCGCAGTTCTTCTGGCAGCAGAAACGCTTTCCGGCCGATTTTGCGCGGGCCGCGGCGATGCTGATGTATCCGCAATACTGGGCCTTGCGCCTCACCGGCGTTACCGCAAACGAGGTTACCTCGCTGGGCTGCCACACGGATCTCTGGGACCCATGGAAGGTGGATTTCTCGTCATTGGTCGACCGCATGGACTGGCGCGGCCTGATGGCGCCGGTGCGACCGGCGAGAGACCGTCTCGGCCCGATCCTGCCCGCGCTCGCGGCGCAAACCGGGCTTGATCCGCAAACCCCGGTGTTCTGCGGCCTGCACGATTCCAACGCCTCACTGTTGCCGCATCTCTTGTCGGATGCGCCACCCTTCTCGGTCGTCTCGACCGGGACCTGGGTGGTGTCGATGGCGGTCGGCGGGAGGCCGGTCAAGCTCGACCCGGCGCGCGATACGCTGGTCAATGTCAATGCACTCGGCAATCCCGTGCCGTCGGCTCGTTTCATGGGCGGGCGCGAATTCTCGCTGCTGACGGACGGCAAGTCGCAGGATTACAGCGGCGGCGACGTGCTGGCGGTCCTGACCAACAAGATGCTGCTTTTGCCGTCGACGCAGCAAGGTTCGGGACCGTTTCCGCACCTTGCGGCGGCATGGCTCAATGCCGACGGCATGAACAATGCCGAGCGTTTTGCCACCATCTCGTTCTATCTTGCGCTGATGACGGCGACCTGTCTCGAGCTGATCGGCGCCGACGGTCCGACCACCGTGGAAGGACCCTTTGCCCGCAACCGGCTGTTTGTCCACATGCTGGCGGCGGCCACCGCCCGCAGCGTCGTCGCCTCGGAAGCCGCGACCGGCACCAGCATTGGCGCCGCATTGCTGGCATCGGATCAGGCCGCCACGCACGGCAACGGCGAAAGGCTGGAACCACCGACCGACCCGGCCTGGGCGGACTATGTCAGCGCATGGCGCGCGGCGGTCGCGGCACAGGGCTGATTACAGGATCCGCTTGCCGAAGGCCGACATGATGAAATTGACGGTATCGGTGCCGATCCTGGGCTCCAGATCCTTGGTCAGGCTAGAGACATCCATCGACAGCAGGCCGCCGGACAGCGCGATCGCCTCCATCGCCTGATGCGTTTCGCGCACTGTCAGCCCGCCGGAGCCAGCAGCCCAGCCGGCGAATTCGGTCGCTGTCGGCGAATAGCTGACATGAAAGCCTTGCGTGCCCGACGTGGCGATGCGGATCGCTTCATGCATCAGGTCGCGCATGCCCATGGCGTCGATGTCGGTCATGGTGAAGGCCGACACCCGCGAATCCTTCAGCACCCGCGCCTCGGCCGGATCGGCATGGCGCAAGCCGACGATAACGACATTTTCCGGCGACAGCTGCGGCTGCAGCGCGCCGGCCTTGTGGTCGAGCCCGAGCGCACGCGCCAGCACCGAGGCCTCCGGCAGATCGATGCCCTCTTCGTCCTCGGGCATCAGGGCGGCGATGGAATCGATCCAGATCAGGCCGAAGGAGTGCGTCGCGCGCGCCGTCACGGTCAGCGCCTTGTGGACGACGCGACGGTCGGCGCCCGCGGTGAGACGGATCAGCCCCGAGGGGGGTCGCTCGACATCGGCCAGTTCGACGACGTCGAAATTCATCGCCTCCAGCCGCCCGCCCGTCCCCTCGCGGACGAGGATGCCGGCGGCTTCCGTTTCAGCCGAGATCGACACCATCTTGCGGCCGGAAAAGTCCGCGACGTCGTGCATCGGCGCCTTCTCGACATATTCCGAAGTCATCGCCAGCAGCATGGCGCCATAACTCATGCGGAAGGCGACGCGGTCGCCGACGGCGGGTGGCGGATCGGCATCCTGGACGTCGAGCAGCAGATGGTCGCTGGAGGCGCCGAGCACCCTTATCCCCTTGGCGATCGGCGTCAGCCCTTCGACCAGCACGTCCTCGCGGCCGATATTGGCGATGGCGCGCAGCCTGTCGCCTTCGTCGGGAAAGACCGGCTGGTTGCCGAAGGCGTCGTAGCCGGACTCGCCGATCGGCCGCGACGGCTTGAGCTTGACCTCGATGATGTCGCTGGTCAGCCGGCAGGCATCGGGTTCGAGTTCGGCCCATGGCATCTCGCGAAAAGTCTCGACGCCGCCTTGCAGGATAGCCTCGCCGACCCTGAGATTGTTGATGCCGGCGGGCAGCCTGCCCTCGAGCAGCAGCGTCAGCGACGACGAGGCACCGCCTGAGATCCAGTCGAGACTTTTGCCGGACAGGCGCTCGGTCTTGTAGGCGTGAGCGACGAGCTGGCCAAGATTCTCCGGCGTCGGCATGATGGCGCCGAAGCAGCCAAGATTGGTGCCGATGCCGGCTATGCGAACCCCTTTGAATTCGAGGATCTTCTCGACGGTGGGTATCAGGTCGCTCGGCCAGATGCCTTCACGGAGATCGCCGAGATCGATCATGAGCATGATGTCGTGGACGCGGCCCATGCGCTCGGCAATGCGCGAAATCTCGCGAATGGTGGCGAGTTCCGATTGCAGACTGATGTCGACGGTGCGCACCACCTCCTCGACGCGCGCCATGGGTGGGCTGCGCAGCAGCATGATCGGCGCGTTGATGCCGCTGTCGCGCAGCCGGCGGATGTTCTCGAAACGCGATTCGGCAATGCCGGCGACGCCGCCGCGCAGCATGGCGCGCGCCACTTGCGGCATGCCGCACATGCCCTTGGTGACGCCGAACACCTTGATGCCCGACAGCGCGCAGCGCTCGACGATGGTGCGGGCGTTGCGCTCGATCCGGCCAAGGTCGATGGCGACTTGCGGTCCCGACATGCCTAGCCTCCGTAGACCAGCCCCTGCGGGTCGATCTCCGGCTTGCGGCCGGCGACAAGGTCGGCCAGGAATTTCCCGGAGCCGCAGGCCATCGTCCAGCCGACATGGCCGTGGCCGGTGTCGAGATAGAGATTCTCATAGCGCGCCTGGCCAATGACCGGCACGGAGTTCGGCATCATTGGCCGCAGGCCAGCCCACAACTCCGCTTTCTTCTCGTCGAAGGCGCCGGGAAAGAGATCCCTGGCGGTCCTGAACATGGTGGCAAAGTCGCTTGGCTTGTGGGTGCGGTCGAAGCCTGTGAATTCGGCGGTCGAGGCCAACCGCAAGCGATTGCCAAGGCGCGAATAGGCCATCAGCTGGTCCTCATCGGCGCCACCCATGGTCGGGCCCTTGCTTTCGTCTTCCAGCGGAATGGTCGCGGTGTAACCCTTCACCGGATAGACCGGCAGGTCGATGCCGTACCGGCGGCCGAGCAGGCCGCTTTCCGGACCCATCGAGATAACCACCGCATCGCCTGAGACGGTGCCGGCGGAGGTCATCACCGCGCGCACCCGGCCGCCCTCGATGTCGAGGCCTTCGACCGTCGTGCCGTAGAGAAATCTCACGCCGAGCTTTTCGGCGGCATGGGCAGCGAGCTTCTCCACGAACTGCCGGGAATCGCCGGTCTGGTCGATCGGCGAGTAGACGCCGCCGGCGATCTTTTCCTTCACGCCGGCAAGGCCCGGTTCAAGCTCGACCAGCCGGTCGCGGCCGACGATCTCGATCGGCAGGCCATGCTCGGCCAGGTATCGGTAATTGTCGGTGCCGGTGTCGAGACTGTGCTGTGAGCGGAAGAAATAGAGGATACCCTTCTTGCGCTCGTCATAGTGGATGCCGGTGTCGGCCGAGATGGCGTTGATGCACTCACGCGAATAGAGCGCCAGGCGTAGCTTGACCTGGCTGTTGGCGCGCAGGCGGGCCACGGTACACTGGCGCAGGAAACGCAGGCTCCAGGCAAGGAAATAAGGATCGAAGCGCAGCCGCACCTTGATGCCGAGATCATGGTTGTAGAGCCCGCGCAGGAAGGTCTTCAGCGCCGCTGGCGAGGCCCAGGCGGTGGCGTCGCCCGGCGAAACCAGCCCGGCATTCGACTGGCTGGTGCCACGCGCCGGCGCCGGATGGCGCTCTATCACGGTGACCTCATGACCGTCGGCGGCCAGATAATAGGCCGCCGCCGTGCCGACGACGCCAGCTCCAAGCACCGTTATCTTCATGCCATCCCCCAAAAGCTCGCAGCGGCACGGCGCTTCCACGCCGTGTCGCGAATGCTTCCATAGCGTGTCACCGCGCGCGTTGCGAGCCCTCGGGGAACCTGGCTCAGCCGCGTGCGGAGTTCTTGCTGGTCAGGATGCGTTCCCAGGCGAGCGCGTCGGCGACGATCTGGTCGAGGTCATCGCGTTGCGGGGCCCAGCCGAGTTCCGCTCGCGCGAGGTCCGAATTGGCGACCACGGCCGCCGCATCGCCGGGACGCCGATCGCCCATCCTCACCTCGAAATCATGGCCGAAGGCGCGCCGCACGCTGTCGATCACCTCGAGCACGGAATAGCCATGGCTGTAGCCGCAATTGGCGACGAGGCTCGTGCCTCCCTCGCGCAACCGCTGCAAGGCAAGGCGATGCGCGGCGGCCAGGTCGCTGACATGGATGTAATCGCGCATGCAGGTGCCGTCCGGCGTCGGGTAGTCGGTGCCGAACACCTGCATGAAGGGACGCTTGCCAAGCGCGGTCTCGCAGGCAACCTTGATAAGGTGCGTGGCGCCTGGCGTCGACTGGCCCGTGCGGCCCTTCGGGTCGGCGCCGGCGACGTTGAAGTAGCGAAGCGCCGTGTAGCGGATGTCGTGCGCAAGGCCCGCGTCGCGCAGCATCCATTCGCTCATCAATTTGGAGAGGCCGTAGGGCGATTCGGGCGCCAGGCGGGCGTCCTCGCGCACCGGCTCAAGCCCGGCGCCTCCATAAACGGCGGCGGTCGAGGAAAAGATGAAATTGGGTACACCCTCGCGCACCGCGGTTTCGATCAGCGTGCGCGTCTTTGAGGTGTTGTTATCATAATAGGCAAGCGGGTCGGCGACCGATTCCGGAACCACGATGGAGCCGGCGAAATGGATAATGGCGTCGACCTGATTGTCCCGGATGATCGATCCGACCAATTCCTTGTCGGCGACATCGCCGACGACGAGCTTTGCCTCCGGCGCAACCGCCCATTCGAAGCCGGTCGAAAGCCGGTCGAGAACGACCACGCTGTCGCCGGCATCCAGCAATTCCCAGACCATGTGGCTACCGATATAGCCGGCGCCACCTGTCACCAAAACCGTCATCCGCATCCTCGCATCTCAAGATTTATCGGAAACTGTCTCAAACACCGCCTTACTGGAAAGCCCTCCGCATGGCCATTAGAACCCTTGGTAACCGGCGTTCACTTGATGTGGCATCGTGTGGAAACAAAAGTGATCCACAGAGCGTGTCCTGGACTGGGAATAGGCCACGATCCGCCAGCGTTAGGAACAGGTACGGGGCGTGGCATTTTGACCAAAACGGCCTGGTGGACGACCCATAGGGCAATGATTATGATCCCGCGCAAAATTGGGAAGCCGACATGAACTACCAGCGGTTCTTCGAAGAAGCGATCGACCAGCTCCATGCGGAGCGTCGCTATCGCGTCTTCGCCGATCTCGAGCGTATCGCGGGCAAGTTTCCGCGCGCCATCTGGCGCTCCAACGGCCGCGCCGAGGAAATCACCGTCTGGTGCTCCAACGACTATCTCGGCATGGGCCAGCACGCGGATGTCATCGCCGCCTTCCAGAACGCGGCCGGCAAGATGGGTTCGGGAGCCGGCGGCACCCGCAACATCTCCGGTACCTCCAACCCGCTGGTCGAACTCGAGCAGGAACTCGCCGACCTGCACGGCAAGGAGGCCGCGCTGGTCTTTACCTCCGGCTTCGTCTCCAACGAAGCTTCGATCTCGACCATTGCCCGGCTTTTGCCCAACTGCCTGATCATCTCGGACGAGTTGAACCACGCCTCGATGATCGAGGGCGTGCGGCGCTCGGGCGCGGAAAAGAAGATCTTCCGCCACAATGACGTCGCGCATCTGGAAAGCCTGCTGCAGGCGGCGGGGCGCGAGCGGGCCAAGCTGATCGTCTTCGAAAGCGTCTATTCGATGGACGGCGACATCGCGCCGATCCGGGAGATCGTCGAACTCGCCGAGCGCTACAACGCCATGACCTATATCGACGAGGTCCATGCCGTGGGCATGTACGGACCGCGCGGCGGCGGCATCACCGAGCGCGAAGGCCTTGCCGACCGCATCGACATCATCCAGGGCACGCTGGCCAAGGCGTTCGGCACGCTGGGCGGCTACATCACCGGCACCAGCGCGGTGATCGACGCGGTTCGCTCCTATGCGCCGGGTTTCATCTTCACCACGGCGCTGCCGCCGGCGATCGCCGCCGCCACCACCGCCTCCATCCGCCATCTCAAGCGTTCGCAGGCCGAGCGCGACGCGCAGCAGCAGCAGGCGAGCCGAACCAAACACATCCTGGCGGCCGCCGGCCTGCCGGTGATGGAATCGGCGACCCATATCGTGCCGGTGCTGGTTGGCGATCCGGAGCTTTGCAAGATGGCGAGCGACCGGCTGCTTGGCGTCCACGGCATCTACATCCAGCCGATCAACTACCCGACCGTGCCGCGCGGCACCGAGCGGCTGCGCATCACGCCGACACCGTTCCATTCCGATGCGCTGATCGCCGAACTGCAGGATGCGCTGGTCGAGACCTGGGATGCGCTCGGCATTCCCTATGCCAGTTCCGGCCAACCTTCGGTCGCCAAGACCGACCGCATCATTCCGCTCCTGGTCCCCAAGTCGGGCGGCTGATCCCGGGCGGCTAAAGCCGCCTTCGGTTCAAACGCTCTTCATCCACTTCGCCAGCCGGTGCGCCGCTTCCTCGATCTGATCGAGGCGGCGGTGGAAGCACAGTCTGAGGAAGGCCTCGCCGCCAGGACCAAAGGCCGTGCCCGGCGCCAGGCCGACATTGGCCTTGTCGACGATCTCGAAAGCGGCCGCGCGCGAATCGGTGATGCCGTCGACGGCGAAGAACAGATAGAAAGCGCCCTGCGGCACGGTGAACCGGGCCCGGCCGGTGGCTCCGAGAATGCCGCAGATCAGGTCGCGTGCCTTCCTCGCCCGCTCCACCTGCTCGGCGACGAAGCCATCGCCCTCGTCGAGCGCGGCGATCGCACCGCGCTGCATGAATTGGGCAACACCCGAGTTCGAATACTGGATCAGGTTCTCGAACACCTGCTGCAGGCTCGGATGCGTCTTGATCCAACCGACACGCCAGCCGGTCATGGCCCAGTTCTTGGAAAAGGAGTTGACGAACAGGATGCGGTCCTCCGCCGTCGCGATGTCGAGGAAGGACGGCGCACGGCCATGGCCATAGTGGAACAGCGAATAGATCTCGTCGGCGATGATCCAGAGGTTCTTCGCCCGCGCAAGATCGAGAATCGCCTGCAAGGTCTCGCGATCGGCGGTCCAGCCGGTTGGGTTGGAGGGCGTGTTGATGAACAGCGCCCTGGTGCGCGGCGTGATCGCCGCCGCTATCTTCTCGACGTCGCAGGACCAGCCATTGCCGGAGTTATCGAGCGTGACCGGCACCGGAACGGCTCCCGATATCGCCGCTGCGGCATCGAAATTCGGCCAGGCCGGCGACAGATAGATAACCTCGTCGCCGGCTCCGGCCAGCGCGTCGAGCGCCAGCTGGATGGCATGCATGCCGGAGCCGGTGACGATGAACTGCTCCTCGGGGAACGTCCTGGCGAAATGCCTGGCATAATAGCGGGCGAGCGCCTGCCTGAGGTCAGGAATACCTTTCTGCCAGGTGTAGAAGGTCTCACCATTGGACAATCCCCGAGCAGCGGCGTCGGAAATGAAGGCCGGCGTCGGCAGGTCGCCCTCACCCGCCCAAAGCGGGATCAACCCCTCGCGCAGGCGGCCGTAGTTGACGACGGCAACAATGCCGCTTTCAGGTGCCGCGCGGGCTTCGGCGCGCAAGCTGTCGATCAAGGTCATGGCGGGTCTGTTCCGGTCTCAAGCGTTGGTCAGCGCTCCTTACCAGATGCGAAAACAGAAAACCCCGGCCGCGAGCGACCGGGGTTTTGGTCCAGCAATGGCAGGCCGAGTTATTTCCTGGCGAGCAGATCGCGGATCTCGGTCAGCAGGGCGACATCGGCGGGGGGCGGCGCGGCGGCTGGCGCGGGCTTCTCGGCCTCAAGCCGACGGCGCAGATTGTTCACCGCCTTGACCATCAGGAAGATGATAAAGGCGAGGATGATGAAGTTCAGCACCACGGTGATGAAACTGCCATATGCAAAAACAGCACCTTGCTTTTTGGCGTCCGCAAGCGAGGTGGCGTTGACGGCCGAGGAAAGGCCGAAGAAATAGTTGTTGAAGTCCAGACCACCGAAAATCGCGCCGACGATCGGCATGATGATGTCGTTGACCAGCGAAGTGACGATCGTGCTGAAAGCGCCGCCGATGATGACACCGACGGCCAAGTCCATCACGTTACCCTTGGAAATGAATTCCTGGAATTCTTTCAGCATTTCGACCCTCCTTGTCATGACCGGTCGCGCTGCCGTTCCGTCCTTCGGCATCGACCGTGGGCACAATAACAAAAACCTGAAGTTGCAACATGGGTAAAAGGGAGAAAGCAACCGCTTTCTCCTTCCCTCACGTCAACCTCCGGAAGTCGCGCCCTTCATGCGCCCAAAGCCGCGATGGACTTGGGGCCCAAGCTGTGATTGCGTTCGGACAAGCCGGATAAAAAAGGCGGCGAAGGAGGAAATTCCAGGCGTGCAGGGCTTGTTCATCGTCATCATCGCGATCGCCTATGTGACGCTGCTGTTCGCCATCGCCAGCCTGGGCGATCGTCGCTCGGCCATTTCAGGGCCGGGCCGGGCAAGGCCGCTCATCTACGCGCTCAGCCTGGCGATCTACTGCACCTCGTGGACCTTTTTCGGCTCCGTCGGCCTCTCGTCCGAACGCGGCCTCGAATTCCTCGGCATCTACACCGGTCCGGTGCTGGTGTTCGTGTTCGGCTTTCCCCTGCTCAACCGCATCGTACGGCTGGCCAAGACCGAGAAGATCACTTCGATCGCGGACTTCCTCGGCGCGCGCTACGGCAAGAGCTTCACCGTCGCGGCGATCGCCACGCTGATCGCCACCATCGGCGCGGTACCCTATATCGCGCTTCAATTGAAGGCGATTTCCGGCTCGGTCAGCCTGATGGTCGAGCACTATACGGGATCGCCACCCTCCTTCGATCCGTTCGTCAGCGACATCTCGCTGGTCGTGGCGATGCTTCTGGCGCTGTTTGCCGTGCTGTTCGGCACCCGCCACGCCGACGCCACCGAACATCAGGACGGGCTGGTGCTGGCGGTGGCGGTCGAAACCGTGGTCAAGCTCGCCGCCTTCCTGGCGATCGGCCTGATGGTCACCTTCCTGATCTTCGGCGGCCCGGGCGACATGTTCGCCAAGCTGGCGCAAAACGGGCAGGTGCGGCAGGCGATGGGCTACAACACCTCGCTTGCCACCTGGCTGGTGCTGACGGGCCTCAGCGGCTGTGCCATCATCATGCTGCCGCGGCAATTCTACGTCACCATCGTCGAGAACCGCGGCGAGGCCGAGCTGCGCACAGCGACCTGGGTGTTTCCGCTCTATCTCGTGGCGATCAACCTATTCGTGCTGCCGATCGCGTTTGCCGGCCTGTCGCTGGTCGGCACCGGCACCAGCAGCGATCTCTACGTGCTGTCGCTGCCGCTGTTCAGCGGCCACGACCTGCTGGCCATGGCGGCCTTCATCGGTGGGTTGTCCGCGGCAACGGCCATGGTGATCGTCGAAAGCGTGGCGCTGTCGATCATGATCTCCAATGACCTCGTCATTCCGCTGTTCGTGCGCCGCCTGCTCAAGACCTCGACCTTGGAGACCGAAGACTGGTCGACGCTCATCCTCAACGTGCGGCGCGGAGCGATCTTCATCCTTCTGTTCATCGCCTTCCTCTACTATCGCGAGAGCACCAACAGCGCGCGGCTGTCGTCGATCGGCCTGATGTCGTTCGCGGCCATCGCGCAATTCGCGCCGGCGCTGATCGGCGGGCTGATCTGGCGCGGCGCCAACGGCAGGGGTGCCGCGCTCGGCATGGTCGCCGGCATCCTTGTCTGGAGCTATACGCTGCTCTTGCCCTCGCTTGTCGCTCCCGACACCGACATCGTCGTGCATGGGCTGTTCGGCTTCGAGGCGCTGCGCCCGCAAGCCCTGTTCGGTACGGTGGCCGAGCCGCTGAACCACGGCGTGTTGTGGAGCCTGTCGATCAACGCGGTGTTCTTCGTGCTCGGCTCGCTGTCGCGCGCGTCGGTGCCGCTGGAGCGCATCCAGGCATCGATCTTCGTGCCGCGCGACGCCGGCCCGATGCCGAGCCTGCGCCGCTTCCGCACCGCCATCACCGTCAATGACCTCAAGGACACGATCGGCCGCTATCTCGGCGTCGAGCGCACCGAGCGCTCTTTCCAGTCGTTCGAGAGGACCAACGGCACCTCGCTGCACGGCAAGGAGCAGGCGAGCATGGACGTCATCCGCTTCTCCGAGCAGCTTTTGGCCAGCGCCGTCGGCTCCTCCTCGGCGCGGCTGATCCTGTCGCTGCTGTTCAGGCGGCATGACCGCGAGTCCCGGGATGCTTTCCGCCTGCTCGACGACGCCACCGAGGCGCTGCAGCACAACCGCGACCTGCTGCAGATCGCGCTCGACCAGATGGAGCAAGGCATCACTGTCTTCGACAAGGACTTTCGCCTGATCTGCTGGAACCGCCAGTACCGGGCGCTGTTCGATCTGCCTGACGAAATGGGCCAGGTCGGCGTCTCGCTCGACCAGATCTTGCGCCACCTCGCCGAGCGAGGCGACATCCCCGCCGACCAGCGCGTGATGACGCTCAACCGTCTGACCAGTTTCGTCAGCCCCTGGCAGATGGAGCTGAAGACCAGCGGCCGCATTCTCGAACTGCGCTCCAACCCGATGCCGGACGGCGGTATCGTCGCCACCTATGCCGACATTTCCGGCCGCGTCGAGCAGGATCTGGCGCTGAAGCGCGCCAATGAATCGCTGGAGCAGCGCGTCAAGACCCGCACCATCGAGCTGACCCGGGTCAACGAGGAACTGGCGCAGGCGCAAATGCTGGCCGAGGAGGCCAATCTGGGCAAGACGCGCTTCCTCGCCGCCGCCGGCCATGACATCCTGCAGCCGTTGAACGCTGCCCGGCTCTATTGCTCCTCGCTGATCGAGAAAGCCGGCAAGGGTCCGGCCGGCAAGGCTGCGGTCAACATCGAATCCTCGCTGGAATCGGTCGAGACGATCCTCGGCGCCGTGCTCGACATCTCCCGTCTCGATGCCGGCGCGATGAAGCCGGACGATACCGCCTTCAACCTCGACGGATTGCTGCGACAGATCGGCAATGATTTTCGACCGATGGCCGCGGAAAAGAAGCTCGGCCTGACGATCATGCCGTCTTCGCTGACGGTGGTGACCGACCGCAATCTGTTGCGCCGCCTGATCCAGAACCTTGTCTCCAATGCCATCAAATATACGCGCCAGGGCCGCATCCTGGTCGGCGTGCGGCGACGCGGCGAACTGGCGGAAATCCAGGTGATCGACACCGGTATCGGCATTGCCGGCGACAAGCTGAACACGGTCTTCCATGAGTTCACCCGGCTGGACGAAGGCGCGCGCGAGGCCGAAGGCCTCGGTCTCGGCCTCTCCATCGTCGACCGCATCGCCCGGGTGCTGCGCCTGGAAATCCGTATTTTCTCCAATCCGGGCAAGGGCACGCGTTTCTCGGTCATACTGCCGGTGGCGGCTGTGGCGGCGCCGCGGCGCGAGATCGAGAAAGCACCAGCCCATGCCGCTTCCTCGCTTGCTGGGCTGACAGTACTTTGCATCGACAATGACGCGCGCATCCTCGACGGCATGCGTCTTCTGCTCGAAGGCTGGGGGTGCACCGTCGACACCGCTTCCGGATCAGGAGAGCTCCCGCGGCCTGGCGCGCGCAGGCCCGACATCGTGCTTGCCGACTATCATCTCGACGGCGTCACCGGGCTCGACGTGATCAGGACCCTGCGCGCGACCTGCGGCCAGGATCTTGCGTGTATACTGGTGACCGCCGACCGTTCCAACGAGGTGCGCGCGGCGGCCAGCGAACTCGACGTTCCGATGATCAACAAGCCGCTGAAACCGGCGGTGCTGCGCTCGATGATGGCCAGGGTCAGGCCGATGGCGTCGGCCGAGTAAGATCAGGTCTTACTCATACGCACCGCCTGGTAAGCACTATGCCAGGGCCTTCGAGATATCGTTCGCGGTCTGGATTGCCAGCGGAGCAAGACCTTTCGCCGCGGCAGGCGGGGCCGACGCCACCGCCTCGATGTCGCCGCGTCTTGGCAGGGCGAGCTATCTCGGCGAGCGGGCAGTCGGCGCGCCGGACGGCAGCGCCGCGGCCGTTGCGATCTGGATGCGCGCGATCGCACAGGCGATAGCCAAGCAAGGGTGACAGACAAGGCTGAACAATAACCTGGAGCGCATCGCCTGAATCCGTTGCCACGCCGTCACTCAGTGCGCCGGCTGCAACGGATCGCTGCCGATCTTGGACAGCAAGATAACCGCCTGGGTGCGGCTGTCGACGCCGAGCTTCTGCAGGATGGCAGAGACATGCGCCTTGACCGTCGCCTCGGAGACGCCGAGTTCGTAGGCGATCTGCTTGTTGAGCAGGCCCTCGGCCAGCATGCCGAGCACGCGGGTCTGCTGCGGGGTCAGCGCCTGCAATCTTTTGATCAGGTCCGATATTTCGGGGTCGCGCTCGACGCCGAGATCGACGCCAACCGGAGCCGCTATGTCGCCGGCCAGCACCGACTGCACGGCGTTGCGGATCTCTTCCATGCTCGCCGATTTGGAGATGAACCCGGAGGCGCCAAGATCGAGCGCACGCCTTATCGTCGCCGGATCGTCATGCGCAGAGACAACGATCAGCGGCACCGCCGGATGGATACCGCGCAGCGAGATCAGGCCGGAAAGGCCGCTGGCGCCCGGCATCGACAGGTCGAGCAGCACAAGGTCGACATCCTCATTGGCCACGACCAGCGCCTTGGCACTTTCGAAATCGCCGGCCTCGTGGATGGCGGCGACATTGCCGATGCCGGCAAGTGCCTCACGCAGCGCGCCGCGAAACAGCGGGTGATCGTCGGCGATGACGAAAGAATAGCCTGACGGCAAATGTTCCTCCCCGAATCCCGTCGATGATTTTTAGCTTTTCGGGACCAGTCGGACGATTATGAGGGGCCGCGCGCTGTTTTCAAGCGGCAAAGCCGGCACGTCCCATTTTCCCTGGTTTGGATGCTCAGGTTTTCTGCGAGTTGAGCTGGGCGCCGTCGCCGCTGTCCTTGTCCATATCCTTGACGATGCCCATGAAGCCTTTCAGGAAGCGCTCCATGTAGCTCATCGTCTTGTTGAAATCCTCCTCGCTCGGGAGCTTCGATTCGAGACGGGCGGAGAGCGAATTCTCCAGCTTGGTGACGCGCTCATCCATTGCCTTCATCGAGGTCTGCAGGCGGTCGACCTCATCCTGGAAGGCGGCGCGTTCATCGGCCGCCATCTTGCAGACGAGCTGGCCCGAGCGCTCCTCGCAGAGCGACATCGCGCCGGTCTGGGTGTCCATGCGGACATAGCCGTTGTCGGATTTTTCCAGCCGGTAGCGATCGGTTTCTTCCGAATAGGCTGATACCGCGATCAGTGAACCGAGTGCGGCGGGGATCAAAATGTGATGCAGACGCATGTTGTCCTCCATGGCCAAGGCCTGAAATATCGCATGTTTGCGCCGGAAATGGGGAAGACCCTTGGCGTGGCCTTCCCCGCACGACTGGTTCGGATTATAGCGCAACCATGTCTCAGTTTATCTACAAGATAACCCCGCAAGCGCTTTGGCGCGAGGCCGAAGCCAATGGCCGCTTTACCGGGGCGCCGATCGATCTCACCGACGGCTTCATCCATTTCTCGACGGCGGCGCAGGTTCGGGAAACGGCGGCAAAGCATTTTTCCGGCCAGTCGGACCTTCTGCTCGTCGCCATCGACGGCGCCGGCCTGGGGCCTGCCCTGAAATATGAGGTGTCGCGCGGCGGTGCGCTGTTTCCGCATCTTTACGGCGTGCTGGAGCTGAAAGCCGTCAAGTGGGTGCGACCGCTGCCGCTTGGTCCCGACGGTACCCACCTCTTCCCGGCGCTGGAGGCCGAATGAGCGTGCTCGACCGGCTCGGCCAGAAGCTGCTGTTCACCTTCGATCCGGAAACCGCGCACGGCCTGTCGATCGCGGCGCTGCGCTGCGGGCTGCCGGTCGGCGCGCGGACGGCGCACGATACCAGGTTGAAGGTCAGCCTTTGCGGCCTCGATTTCCCCAACCCGCTCGGCATGGCGGCCGGCTATGACAAGAACGCCGAGGTGCCTGACGCGCTGCTTGGCCTCGGCTTCGGCTTTGCCGAGGTCGGCACGGTCACGCCGCTGCCGCAGGACGGCAACCCGAAGCCGCGCATCTTCCGGCTGACGGCGGATGAAGCGGTGATCAACCGGCTGGGCTTCAACAATGAGGGCCATGCGGCGGCCGAAAGGCGCCTTGCCGCCCGCAAGGGGCATTCCGGCATCGTCGGCGTCAACATCGGCGCCAACAAGGACAGCACCGACCGCATCAGTGACTATGAGCGCGGCGTCGTCCGCTTCGCCCCCTATGCCAGCTATCTGACGGTCAACATCTCCTCGCCCAACACCCCGGGCCTGCGCAACATGCAGGCGCGCGAACAGCTCGGCGAGCTTCTGTCGCGGGTCATGGCCGCACGCGCCATGGCGTCCGCGCAGCCGCCGGTCTTCCTGAAGATCGCGCCGGATCTGGTCGAGGCCGAGTTGGAAGACATCGCCGCCGAGGTCACCGAGAAGAAAATCGACGGCGTCATCGTCTCCAACACCACGATTTCGCGGCCGCCGCTGCGCAGCACCGGCACGACAAGCGAAACAGGCGGACTTTCCGGCAAGCCGCTGTTCGAACGCTCGACCATCGTACTGGCCAGGATGCGCAAACTGCTCGGGTCGGATATCGCCATCATCGGCGTCGGCGGCGTCGATAGCACGGATGCGGCGCTGGAAAAGATCCGCGCGGGCGCCGATCTCGTCCAGCTCTACACCAGCATGATCTATGCAGGGCCGGCACTGCCGGGCCGTATCGTCGCCGGCATGGCGCGCTTTTGCGAGACGGAGCGGCTGAAATCCATCCGCGCGTTGCGCGACAGCCATCTCGATCGGTGGGCGTCAAAGCCGCTCAGCTGAACGCCGTCCGCAGCCGCAGCCGCAGAATCGCCAGCAGGCTGAAGCCACGCGTCAGCAGGAAGACGTGAAGTGCCGCCCACAGGCCATGATTGCCGAAGGCAGGCGCGAGCGTCAGCAGCGCGACGGTAAAGACGAGAAATGACAGCAGCATCATGTTGCGCATGTCGCGCGACCATGTCGCGCCGATGAAGACACCGTCCATCTGGAACGCCAGCACGCCGCTCAGCGCGGTGAATGCCGCCCAGGGCAAATAGATGTCGGCCACCGAGCGGACCTCCCGCGATGTCGTGACGACGGCGACGAGATCGGCACCAGCCGAGAGCAGCACCAGCGTCGCGGCTCCTGCCAGCCCGAAACCCCAGAACAAGGTCAGACGCACCGCCCGCCGGAAGGGCTGCTCTGCACGTGCGCCGACGGCACGGCCCGCGAGCTGTTCGGCGGCGGTGGCAAAACCGTCGAGGAAATAACCGGCGACGAGGAAGAAGTTCATCAAGACCGCGTTGGCGGCCAGCGTCACCGTGCCAAACTGCGCACCTTGACGCGTGAACAGCGCGAAGGCGGCGAGCAGCGAGAACGAGCGGATCATGATGTCGCGGTTGAGCAACAGCATGCGCAGGAAGGCGCTCATGTCGAGCAGACGATGGCGCGGCAGGGACGGGGTCGAGCGAAAGCGGAGCACCACGATGGCGAGCCCCAGAAGCATGGCCAGGAATTCGCCGGCGACGGTCGCCCAGGCGACGCCCGCAACGCCCCAGCCGAGCTTCAGCCCAAGCAGGAAGCAGAGTGCGATGTTGATGCCGTTGAGCGCCAGCTGCAGCACAAGGCCGAGCCCGCCCTCGCCACGCCCCAGCACATAACCGAGGATAGCATAGTTGATCAGCGAGAAGGGTGCGGCAAGGAGCCTGATCCTGATGTAGACGCCCATCGCCTCGCTGACGCGCGGCTCGGCGCCCATGAACCACTGGCCACCGACGGCGATCAGCGGTGAAAGCGCTGCCAGCACGATGCCGGCGACGACCGCGATCAGCACGGCGCGCCAGAATACCGCCTGTTCCTCCAGCGCGTCGCCGCGCCCGAAAGCCTGGGCGACGAGACCGGTGGTGCCGGAGCGCAGGAAATTGAAGGTGGTGAAGACGACACTGAACACCAGAGATCCCGCTGCCAGGCCGCCGAGAAGGGCCGCGTCGCCGAACTGCCCGACAACCGCCGTGTCGACCAGGCCGAGCATTGGCGTGGTC
Source organism: Mesorhizobium loti (assembly GCF_013170705.1). NCBI lineage: Bacteria > Pseudomonadati > Pseudomonadota > Alphaproteobacteria > Hyphomicrobiales > Phyllobacteriaceae > Mesorhizobium > Mesorhizobium loti. The sequence continues at coordinate 6,779,613 of NZ_CP033334.1, forward strand.
AGATAGGCCAGCGTCATCGGCACCGCTATGGCGAGCACGGAACGGTTGGTGACGACAAAAGGTCTGGCGTCGGCTGGGATTGCACCCTTGTCCAAGGGATTGCTGCCTTGCTGATTGATGCTTGATCGAGGAGCCGATGTGCCCCATTTTCTGACCACCGCGCAATCATTCTTCCCGCGATGGCCAACCGAAATCCCGGTCTGGCGCGAGCCCGCCGGATTCCGTTCATGCCCCTGCAGATCGTCCACCATCCTGACTACGACGCCGGCTTCGCTGCCAACCATCGCTTCCCGATGAGCAAGTATCCGCTCCTGATGGAGGCCTTGCGGGCACGCGGCCTGGCCGGACCCGACGCGCTCAACACAGCGGCCCCCGCACCAGCGTCATGGCTGAAGCTTGCCCATGCGGCCGACTATGTCGACCAGGTCATCGGCTGTTCGGTGCCGGAAAAAATCGAGCGTGAGATCGGTTTTCCGGTCGGCCCCCGCGTTTCGCTCCGCGCACGGCTTGCCACCGGCGGCACGGTGTTGGCTGCGCGACTTGCCTTGCGCCACGGCATTGCCTGCAACACCGCCGGCGGCAGCCATCATGCGCGACGCGCGCAAGGTGCCGGCTTCTGCACCTTCAACGACGTCGCCGTCGCCTCGCTGGTGCTGCTCACAGAGGGTGCGGCACAAAACATCCTGGTCGTCGACCTCGATGTGCATCAGGGCGACGGCACCGCGGATATTCTGAGCAACGAGCCACGCGTGTTCACCTTTTCCATGCATGGCGAGCGCAACTACCCCGTGCGCAAGATCGCTTCCGATCTCGACATTGCACTGCCCGACGGCACGGGCGATGCCGCCTATCTCGAAAGGCTGGGCACGATCCTGCCGGAGCTCTCGGCCCAACTGCGCTGGGACATCGTTTTCTACAATGCCGGTGTCGACGTCCATGCCGAGGACCGGCTCGGCAGGCTGGCGCTTTCCAACGACGGCCTGCGCGCTCGCGACGAGATGGTCATCGGCCATTTTCGCGCACAAGGCATTCCGGTCTGCGGCGTCATCGGCGGCGGCTATTCCACGGACGTGCCGGCACTTGCCGCACGGCATGCCCTGCTGTTCGAGGTCGCCTCGGGTTACGCCTAGCCGTCTGTCTTAATGCAATTCCGAACGGAAAACCGTTTCACACTGTTCCTGGAATTGCTCCAGAGTCACTTCCGATAGTTGGCGATCCTTAGCAGGATGAAGGCCGGCACGACGATCGCGGCACCGAGCAGGATGTAGCCGAGGAAGCGGTCGATGGCATGGAAGCCCAGGTTCCAGAGGTCAATGAAGAATTTCTGGATGCCGTAGAACACATCCATCGGCGACCAGCCGAAGGCATTCATGACAAGGCCGACGAGGAACGACACCACCAGCAGCTTCAGGATCACCCTGAGCGGCGAGTCGCCGAGAAAACGCGTCAGTGCGGACAAGGCCGTCTCCCGATTGAGATGCCCAGACTCACGGGCACCGCCCAGAGATACGTGCTTGCCGGTAATCCATCAAGCCGGCGGGCTCTGTCCGCGGAATCCGATTGACCGCTGCTGGATGCTGCTGGATATTGGCCGCCGAGTTAACCTGCATATCCACCTTACTTATCTGTTTTCTAACCAATTGCCGCTATTGCCATTACAAGAGCGGGAGCCAGGCTTTGGTGGGAACGGGAAAAATCGGCGCGCGCCGCGCGGTCATGCTGTCGGTTGTCGTGCCATGCTATAACGAACGCGATGGCGTGGCCGAGCTTCACCGACGCGTCAGCGCCGCATGCCTTGAGCAAAACGCTTCCTACGAGATCGTGCTCGTCATCGACGGCGCGACCGACGGCACCCGCGAAGCCATTTTCGAACTGGCCGAAAAGGACGACCATGTCGTCGCCATCGACCTTGCCCGCAATTACGGCCATCAGATCGCGCTTAGCGCCGGGCTGGAATTCTGTCGCGGCGAGCGCATTCTCATTCTCGACGCCGACCTTCAGGATCCGCCCGAACTGCTCAGCGCGATGATGGCCAAGATGGATGAAGGCTTCGACGTCGTCTACGGCCAAAGGGTGAAGCGCGACGGCGAAAGCTGGTTCAAGCGGGCTTCGGCCTCGATGTTCTACCGATTGCTCGGCCGGATGGTCGATGTCGAGATCGCTTCGGACTCCGGAGACTTCCGGCTGATGAGCCGCCGTGCGCTCGATCATCTGAACGCGATGCCCGAACGCTACAGGTTCATTCGCGGCATGGTGAGTTGGATCGGCCTGAACCAGGTCGCCTTTCCATACGAGCGGCACCGGCGTTTTGCCGGCACCACCCACTACCCGCTGAAGAAGATGGTACTTCTTGCGGTCGACGCGATGACCAGCTTTTCGATCCTGCCTTTGCGGTTTGCCTCGCTGCTGGGAATGATGTTCGGCCTGCTCGGCATGGTCGTGCTTGGCTATACGCTGTTCGAATGGTCCAGGGGTAACGTGGTTCCCGGCTGGACGAGCCTTGCCGCGATCACGCTGATCATGGGCAGCGTCCAGCTTCTGGTGCTTGGCATCTTCGGCGAATATCTCGGCCGCATGTACATGGAGACAAAGCGGCGGCCGCTGTACTTCGTCAATGAGGTCGTTTCGCGCGACCAGCCGACCAAGGATAGCGACCTGCCCGTCCATCGCCTGCAGGAGATGGCGAAAGGGTCGCGCCTGGCTGAGGCGAAGGTCGACAGGATGCAACCGAAACGGCGTGGGCGGCATGCGGTCGGCTCTTCCATCTGATGTCTCGCGGGTGCTGCGCTTTGGCGCTGTCGGGCTTCTCAACACGGCGCTTGGATATACGCTGATCCTGGCCGGGCTGGCGCTGGGCCTTGGCGATATCGTTTCCAATGCGGCAGGTTATACCGCCGGCCTCACCCTTGGTTTCTTTCTCAATCGCCGCTGGACGTTCGGACGTGCAGGCTGCCCCGGCGCGGTTGCCCGATACGCGATGACCTTCGTCGTTGCCTATGGCGCCAATCTGGGCATCGTCATTGCCGCCATGTCAGCCGGCTTCATCGAGAGCCCGTTCGTCCACCTGGCGGGAAACTGCCTATATTCGGTCATCTTCTATCTCGGCTCGGCCCGGTTCGTCTTCGCCGGCGGCGCGGATGATCCTGACGCCTTCGCCGCAACGAATACGAGATGGCCCGGAGCCGTGACATGAACCAGGCCGCAGCAGTCGTGACGGCGACGCCGTCACCCGGAGCCGCAACATGAGCCAGGCCGCCGCAATCGCCATGGCAACGCCTTCGCTGGGCGACGCGCAACGCATCAGGCTGATATTCTGCCTTCTGTGCGCCTGCATGGTTGCTTGTGTGCTTAGCGCCATTGCCAGCGCGATCCTGCAGGATCCCGACAATTGGTGGCAGGTGAAAGTTGGCCTGGACTTCCTGGAACACCGGACGTTTCCGCTTGTGGACCCTTATTCCCATACGTTCGGCGGCCAGCCCTGGATCGCCAAGGAGTGGCTGGGGCAGGTCTTTCTGGCACTTGCCTACCGCGCGGGCGGCTGGAATGGCGTCGTCGCACTGATCATCGCCACCGTCGGTCTGACGGTCTTCCTGATGGGATGGTTCCTCAGCACATGGCTGAAGCCCATACTGGCGATAGGGCTTACCTTCGTGGTGGCTTTCCTGATCGCCCCGATCTATACGGCACGCCCCCACGTCTTCACCTTGCCGATCATCGTCGTCTGGACGGCAATGCTGTTTCGCGCCGCGCGGGAAGAGAGGGCTCCGCCCCTGTGGCTGCTCATACTCGTCGTCTTGTGGGCCAACCTGCACGCCACCTTCACCCTGAGCTTCGTCATCGCCGCCTTTGCCGGGCTTGGTCTGCTGACGCGCTCGGGCTTGTCGAAACCCGTTCTCCTGGCGAAATGGGTGGCTTTCGGCCTACTCTGCCCAGTCGTGAGCCTGATGCACCCCTATGGCGTGAAAGCCATCCTGGCGACATTCACCGTGGCCTATGGCAACGAGGCGGTGCCACTCATCCTGGAGTGGCGGCCGTTCAATGCCCAGGAGCAGATCTTCGAGGAAGCGGTGATGCTGCTGGCGCTTTTCGGGCTTCTGGTGTCCAGGCTGCGGATCGGCTGGGCCAAGGCGTTGTTCGTCATCTTCACCTTGCATGTCTATCTCACCCATCTGCGATTTGTATATCTGCCCTTCCTGCTGATTCCCTTGGTGATCGCCGTCGAGGTCGCACAGCAATACCCTTCGCTCTCAACCACGACCTGGCTGATGGAAAAGCGTGACGGGCTGGAAAAATTCTTCGCCAGCCGGTTCTACGCGGTCTGCGGCGCCATGGCCGTCTTTCTGGTCGCGGCGGCCGCAATCCTCGGCAGTGCCTACCAGGTGACACCGAGCCCGAAGACATCCGCCAGTGGTGCCCTCGCATTCGCCGGGGATCACCACCTGTCGGGCAACGTGCTGAATTCCTATAATTTCGGCGGCACACTGATCTTTCATGGCATCAAGACTTACATCGACGGCAGGACGGACCAATTGTTCCTGAGCGGTTTCACGAAAACCGACGACGCAACGGGACGCAGCGACGGAAAACCGCTGCTCGAGGCCCAACTGAAGAAATACGCCATTGGCTGGGCGCTGCTTACAGCCGACGACACCCGCATCCCCTTCTTCGCGGAGTTGGGGTGGAAGCGGGCATATGCGGACGATTATGCGGTGATCTACCTGCCCGGCACCTGATTTGCAGCGTCCCGAGGGGCCGGTGCAGCCGGCGCCCAAACCCCGGCATCCGGCTTGACATGGATATTGCAGTGCAGCAAACTTATGTTGCAGGGCACAGTCCATAAAACCATGGGCCACGTTTTCTTGTACGACGGGGACATCGCAGCATGAGGAGCATGTCAGGTTCCGCCGCACGAACCACGGCGTACGGACCGGCCGAATGAACTACAGGCGCGATATCGATGGCCTGCGGGCCGTTGCGGTGCTTCCCGTCGTGCTCTTCCATTTCGGCGTCTCCGCCATTCCCGGCGGCTTCACCGGCGTCGACATCTTCTTCGTGATATCGGGCTATCTGATCAGCGGCAGCCTGCTCGACGATCTCGAGCGCGGCCAGTTCTCGATCGGCCGCTTCTACTGGCGCCGCGCACGACGCATCCTGCCGGCACTGACCTTCGTCATCGTGCTCGCAAGCATTGCCGCCTGGTTCATCCTTCTGCCGTCCGACCTTCACGAGTACAGCCTCAGTGTGATCGCGGCCTCGACCTTCTGGTCGAACATCTATTTCTGGAAGACGACCAACTATTTCTCCATTGACGCGGAACTGCGGCCCCTGCTGCACACATGGTCGCTTTCGGTCGAGGAGCAGTATTATATCTTCGCGCCGGTCCTTGTGTATCTGATCTACCGATACGCCGCGAAGCGCTGGCTGACGATATTGCTGCCGATTGCCATCGGCAGTTTCGCCCTGGCGGTGATGGCAACCACGCTGGCGCCGACCGCCGGCTTCTACTTGCTGCCGACGCGTATCTGGGAACTGGCGCTGGGCGCCATGCTGATGCTGAGAAAGCCGCCGGCACTTGCCAGCCGCCCGGTGACGGAACTGATCGGCCTCGCCGGTTTTGGCCTGCTCACATTCGGCTTCCTGACGATTTCGGAGAGCGACCCGTTTCCGGGCTACAACGCCCTGTATCCCTGTATCGGGACGGCGCTGCTGATCTATGCGGGCCAGATGCACCCGGACAGACCCGTCCCTGTCGCCACCCGCGTGCTTCAGCTCGCTCCGCTGGTCTGGGTCGGCCTCATCTCCTATTCGCTCTATCTCGTTCACTGGCCGATCAATTCGTTCGTCCACTATCTCTCGCTGAAAGCCATCGGCGTGCCGACGATCCTCGCAATGATCGTGGCGAGCGTCGCCCTGGCGACGTTCTCCTGGAAATATGTCGAGCAGCCGTTCCGCCGGAAAAGCACCTTCACGGCGCCGCTGCCCATCTTCGCCTTTTCGGCGACAGCGATCGCCCTTTTGTGCGTCGGCGGCTTGGCCGGTGCGCTCGGCAAGGGGTTTCCGCAACGGTTCCCGGACTTCTCGACGGAGCGGGTGCTGGTGGGTGACTGGCGCAATGGCGTCTGCTTCAACGAGGGCGCGAGCCGGATCGAGAACTGGAACCTAGCCGACTGCACCCGAACGCATGGCTTTCCAGTCAATGTGCTGTTGTGGGGCGATTCCTTCGCCGCTCACTACGTATCGGGGCTGGAGGCCAACGCGCAGAAAATCCAGGCCAATGTCATCCAGTACACCTATGCCGGCTGCCCGCCAAACCTGAGCTACTTCTCCTATGCCCGGCCGGCCTGCACGCGCTTCAACGAACGGGCACTGTCGATCATCCGCGATGCCAACATCCAGGCCGTGATCCTGAGTGGACGATGGACCGACTACCAGGCCAGGGGCTTCGACGGCCTGCAGAAGACCATCGACCGGCTCAACGGGATGGGCGTCAAGGTCTATGTCATCGGGCAATCTCCGGAGTTCATCGCCGACGTGCAGAAAATCGCCTTCTTCGCCCGGCGAGAGCACCTGGCGAACACATCCTGGCCGATGGCCATGAATCCGGACATCAACAAGCAGGTGCTGCCTTTCGTCAAAGGGGCAACTTTCATCGACCCGCTGGCCTATCTGTGCGACGCGGCCGGCTGCTCCTACGCAGACGCCGGCACCAGGCAATTTCTCTACTTCGACTACGGTCATTTCTCTTCGGCAGGCGCGATACTCGCCATCTCGAAATACTGGCCGAGCTTTGCCGCCGGCGACAAGGTCGCGAAGGCAAAATAAAAACCCAGGCCCGCGCCGAGGGAACTTCTGGAGAGTGCGTTTCGAGAGCCGCTTTGCGATTGCCCGAAGGCCGAACCTCATGGTAACGAGGGCACGCGCGGGTATGATGTAATGGTAGCCTGTCAGCTTCCCAAGCTGAACGCGCGGGTTCGATTCCCGCTACCCGCTCCAAGCTTTCGGCGCACCATCCAGACAACAGGCGGATAAGGCGACACTTTTTAGAGCCGCCGCCCAATCAAACAAAGGACGACACCTGTGAGCGAACCGACCGTGGCCGAGGCGACTGAAACTATCTATGCGTCGCTGCGGGCGGACAATGCCGACATCGACGCACATATCGCGACGCTTAAGGCAGCCCTGACACGAGAGGGTATAAAAGAGGCTGTGTTCGATCCGACCAAGTTGGCGCAGAACAACCGCTCGGGCCGCAAACTGATGCAGGCTTATTTTCGGCAGCGCGGGGTGAGCGTGAGGTTTTCGGACCAGTAGGCCGCGCGGACGATCTCAAACGCGCCTTGGGGTGCTCGGCCCGGTCCGGCGGTTCGGTACGGGATTGGTCAGGCCCATCTAAGCCTGGCCGATGCGCATCTGCTTCTTGAGCAGGAATCGGGCAAGGTTGTTGATATTTCGCGGCGCCACCTTCTTGGGGAGATGGGCCAGCAGGCCCTTGGACTTGGCGTCGCTCTGGAACCGCTCGGCCCACTCTTCAGTGCAGCTGTCCCGCTGCAACCGCAGATTTGTCCTGAACTCGCAGTTCGGCACTTCAATCGACAACTGCCGGGCCACCGACGCGACGTAGGGACGAGGGTCGTCCAGCAGATCTTCATAAAACAAATGGTCGTAAGGCAGGTCGGCCATGCGCAGATAAGCCTCCCAGAAAGCATAGCTCTGCCCGATCATGAAATAGGCCTGGCAGATTCCGGCGAAGTCGTATTGCGGAACCCGATCCGCGCCGCCCATCGTGCTTCTCCAGCGACCCGACGCCTTCGCCCGGCAATAGGAGATCGCTTGGCGAAGGCGGTCCCGCCGCTCCAGAAAGACCACACCCATGGCATGGCGCCGGATGCATTCGGCAAGGAAGTCGGCTTCATATTTCGCTTGCGACCAGTGAAGGTGGCGTGGAAACAGCTTGACGGCAAACCGGCCATTTTCGGTCCCGCCACGATCAATGACGGCGGACAGGAGTTCGTCGAAGGATTTCGGCCTGACGCCCAACGTGTCCGAATCGAGCCATTCGGCTGACCGGCCCAATATTCCCGTGCTGTTTGCCAGACTGCCGAGCCATTCGGAGCCGCTGCGGGCTTCGGTCACTATCGCCACGCCCTTCATGCGTGCGGATTGCCTCTGGCCTGTGGACCTGTAATCAAAATTGCGGAATGCGATTCTCTTCGGTAGCCGTCTGGCATGGTCACAATTCCCGATAAACAGCGCCCTAACGGGTAACGGCTGATTTGGTTCCACCGATTCTTAGATTAAGCTAAAATACGCGTTAGATTAAGCTAAAATACGTGACTGGATCCGTAACGATCGGCTGATCGGTACCTGGGTACCGATTTGCAAACGCATACATTGGCCCTGCACGGTTGTGCATCCCGACGACACCGGCCACGCTGTTGGTGGCCGGCTTGCGTCAGCGAGAATCCAATTGCTACCAGAGCCATACCCGCTCGCGCCAGCAACGGACGTGGCGACGACCATGGCGCCAGTAACTGCGGCACACCCGTCTCCAGCCGCGGCGCCTGCCGCCATGCCGGCGACGATAGCGGTAATGCCCGCGACGATGGGAAACCTGTTCCAGTTCGACCTCTTCACCGCCTTCGAAGACAGCCGGATCCGGCTTATCCAGCTTGTCGAGAATTCCGTTGCCTTGGGGAATACCGGCAACAGCCCGGCCGGGCCCGGCTACGCTCGCAACCGCCACCGCGCCGACGACGCCCAGCATTCCAGTGAGAAACAACCGACGTTCCATCAAAAACCTCCAGAGTTGTGACTATCGGCACCTCGTTCCCTCGCCCAAAACAGGCTCCAGCGACATGTCGATTGGATCGAACGCGCGACTGCGCTTCTTGTTCCATCACCCCCTTCGCGCAGGATGAATCGTGCAGCATCTTGGCGGCCGGCGGCAGAACGCGACGCCGGCGCCCTCAGAATTTCACGCCGAGATCGACCTTGGCGCCCTGGTCAACGCCGCCGCCGAACTGGCCAGTATAGGACAGGCCGAGCTTGGCGTTGGGGGCGAGCAGCAGGTCGAGACCCGCCTCGATGAGCGCGCTGTCCCTGCCGATCGGCACGCCAGCGATGGTGAAGCGATCGCCGCCGGCGAAAGTGACGGTCGACAGCGGCGTGATATCGCCGAGGGCATGACGCCAGCCGAGCATGCCACGCGCTGTGACGTTGACGCCGCCAAGCGTGAATTCGGTGGAACCGCGCAAGCCGAGGGTGGTGAAGGTGGCATCGGTGGTCGAAGCGGCGCTGGCCAGCGCCGCTGGGCCACCTTGCTCGGTAAACCCGTTTGTGTGCACGCTGACATAAGCAAGATTGGCGAAAGGCTCCAAGTTGAATTGTCCGGCATCGGCCTTGTAGGCGAACTCCCCGAAGATTTGCGCGGTGCCAGCACCATAGTCGGCCGAGAGCGCGTCGGCAAAACCGTCGAAGGCTACCGAGCGCCTGGTCGATATGCTGCTCCAACTGTAGGCGGCGCCGGTGCGGAAGGCGATGGCGCGCCAATTGGTACCGCCATAGAGGCCGAGATGATAGTTGTCGCTCTTACCGTTCGAATTGCGATCATCGGCACCGAAGCTCGAATGACTGTAGCCGCCAAGCAGACCGAGACGCCAGCGGCCGACCGACGCATCGGCGCCGGCCAGCAGGCCGCCAGTCGAGCGATCAAAGGCGGCGGCGTTGCCATCGGAGTCCGTGCTGCCCCAAGACCCAAAAGCCTGACCCCAGACGGCGAAACGATCGGTGTCGGCGGCGACCATTTCGGGACCACCCTCGCCATAGGCCATGATCGGTAGAGCGGCCATGCTGTCGTCGCCGAAGGCGGCAGAGATGCGGCTGGTGGCGGCATCACGGACGAAATGGCCATCTCCCAGCAGCATGCCCTTGGCCGAGGCATGAATCTCGCCCGACAATTGGTCGAGGGCATCTCGAGCGGCAGCCGTGGCGGGTAGCCCCAGGATGGCGTCGTAGAGCGGATTGCCGCTGTCTAGGCTCTCGGCGCCGCCACCGGTGGCCATCTGGTTGGCGCCCAGGCCAACCGAGGCAAAACTGATGTTATTGCGGTGCAGCCGCAGATAGACGTTGTCCGCGTCGTAGCTGAGCGAAGGATCGAGGAAGGCAAAATTGCTGATCACATTGGCGAACGTACCGCTGACGCCGCCGGTCGCCGACAGGATCGTGTAGTCGGTCTGAGGTCCGTAACTGCCCGCGCCAGCCAGCACGCTGACCGTCCCGCCGTTGATCGTGGCCGGCCCGGTCACGTCGAGACGGGAGGCTTGTCCGGCCGCGTTCGCGGCGACCTGATAGGTCGAGCCGGCATTGAAGGTGACGGCACCCACGTTCATCGTGCCGATGCCGACGCCAGATGCGACCGGGCCAGTGAAGAGGCGGCCGGAGACCGTGACCGTGCCCGTGATCGTGCCGGTGCCGCCGAGCGCAGCACCCGATGCAACCGCGACCTGGGTACTGTTCAAGGCCCCTTCGATGAGCAGCGTTCCACCGGTCACGTTGGTATTTCCGGTATAGGTATTGCCACCGCTCAAGGTGAGCGTGCCCGTGCCCGATTTTGTCAGCCCAACGACCGTCGGCACGAGAATCGCCGGGAGGGTGCTGCTGCCGGGACTGACGAGTTGCATGCCATTCCTGATGACGCCACTAAAGGTGGTGTCAGTGGCTTGATCCACGGTGAGCAAGCTGGGGGATCCCATCGCCACCGTGCTGGTGATATCGCCCGCGCCCGACAGCGAACCAACGGTCTGCGACGTGATGCCGAGATCGAGAGTGGCGCCGCTTGCGACGAAAAGCGATCCGGTCGGGGCGCCGAGCGTGCCGCCATCTCCAAGGAACAGCCTCCCCGCCTCGATATTGGTGCCGCCTTCGTACGTATTGGCTCCGATCACGTACAGTTCGCCCGCGCCCTGTTTGGTCAGCGCCCCGACGCCGCCCAGCGGGGAAGAGATCTCGACGTCATAACCGTTGCTGTCGATGAAGGCGCCGCCCGCCTTGATCGTCACATCGCCGGCAGCGAAATGCCCGAGCAGATCGGTGTCGGCACTCGTGGCGCGCAAAATGCCGCCATCGAAATTGACCCTCGCGCCATCGTGACCTTTCCAGACACCGCCGGTTTCCAGAACCCCGCGTGCTCCGGCCGTGCCGTCCAGATTCAGCGTGCCACTGGCGGAGCTTGTGCGCACCATATCGACCGTGCCGACGCCGGTGCTGACTCTGCCACCATCCGCGACGGTAAGCGTGCCCGCACCCTGATAGCCGAGGCGCAGATAATCCGTCGTCCACACTGACCCGATGCCGGTAACGAGCATCGTGCCATTGCTGCCGGCCACTTCGCCGATATAGCTGGTCAGGTTCGCGACCGTACCGCCATGTGCGATCGCCAGCGTGCCGCCATCGACGGTGGTGAACGAAAACGCACTGTTGCCGGTCAGGGTCAGCGTGCCCGCACCATCCTTGATGAGCCACACGGCGCCGTCCCCAGCGCCCGTCATGAATCCGTCCGTGATCGCACCGCTGAAACTGGTGTTGGTCGCCTGATTGACCGTGAGCGGGCTTTGCCGGCCGCCATACACCGTAGTGGTAATGCTGCCGGCGCCGGACAGCGCGCCGACCGTCTGGTTGGTACCGGTAAGATCAAACGTGCCACCGCCGGCGATCGCAAGCGCACCAGTCGGTGCGCCAAGCGTGCCGCCCAGGTCGACGTCGAACTTCAGCGTGCCCGCCGAGATCGTGGTTCCACCCGTGTACGTGTTGAATCCGGAAAGAATGAGCGTTCCGAGGTCGGTCTTGTCGATGCCACCGCTGCCGGTGAGCGCAGACAAGATGGTCGCGGACATGCCCGCGCCGTCCGTGGTGCCGTCGCCCACGCGGATCGGAACGCTGGATCCGGTGAGATTGAGCGCATCGCCGGACATTTGATAGCCATCGACGAAGAACTGCATCCCGCCGCCCAAATCCATCGCGCCACCGCCCGCACTGACCGTGACCACGCCCGGCGCGCCCTGGAAGATCATCATGGCCGCTGGATCGTAGACGCCGCTCGCGCTGCCGCCCGCGTTCGTCCAGTTGGTTCCGGCAGCGCTCCAGGTGCCTGTGCCGCCGTTGACCATATTGTTAGGCACGGTGTGCGCGCCGTTCCAGAAGCTGTAGGAGCCGGGCGCTACCGCCCCGACCAGCAGGTTGACCTGGTTAGCCACTGAAGTCTGCACGGCCAGATCGCCGCCAGCATAACCGGCTGGCGTCGCGCCAATGGTCATCCCGTTGTCGGTCAGCGCCCCGCCATAGTCGAACAGGCGATAGAGACCGTCGCCGAAACCGCCGGCGTCGCTGACATTGAGCGTGCCGGCAAGCGTCAGGTTGCCAGCGACGTTGAACAGGCGCGTGTTGCCCGGTGCGCCGAGAGAGACATCGATAACCGAGCCAGCATTCAGCGCCAGCGATCCCATCGACAGGGTCTGGCCGGTGCGGCCCAGGAGGATGCCGCCGGACGCCACGGAAACGTCGCCGGCGATCGATCCGGCACCGCCGAGACTGCCGCCGGACGCAATCGCAACCGTCGACGTGCCCAACAGAATGGGCCCCCACATCACATTGCCCAGGGATCCATCGACGAGCAGCGTGCCGCCCGTCACATTGGGGGTGCCGGTATAGGTGTTGCTGCCGCTCAGGGTGAGCGTGCCGGTACCGGACTTGGTCAGCCCGGTCATGGTGGTTACGCCGTTGATTTCGTCGAAGTAATCCGCGATGGCGCCACTGAAAGTGGTGTTGGTGGCTTGATTGACGGTGAGCAGGCCGGGGTTGAAGTCCGAACGGGTGACGGTGCCCGCACCCGACAGCGAGCCGACCGTCAGGGCCGTTGTATCAAGAAGGAGCGTGGCGCCGCTGCCGATGTAGAGCTCCCCCGTTGGCGCACCGAGCGTGCCGTTGCCCTTGAGGTCAAGGGTGCCCGCTTCGATCCGCGTCCCGCCGGTATATGTGTTGGAGCCCGAAAGCGTTTGCGCGCCCGACCCGCGCTTGACCAAAGCGAGCGTGCCGCCACCGGCGCCGTCGGCGATGACGCCACCGAAAGAAGAATCTCCAAGTGCCGAACCATCGATCGTCAGCACGGCATCCGTCGCGCCGCCGTTTACGATCTGCCCGCTGGGGATGTAGTTCGTGATCCGACCGATTGTCGTGCTGTAGCCGTTGAGGTTGAGGAGACCTCCCGCGGCCACTGCCTGACTGCCGAACTCCAAGTCGGTATTCACTGTCGTTGCGTTGGCGGCCCATATGTTGACGACGCCGTCTCCACCGAGCCTCAACCAAGCGCCATCGATGGCGCCGGTGGCCAGTGCGTTCACGGTGCCGTTGATTGTCAGCGTGCCACCGGTGATGGCGTTGGCGACGTTCGCATTCACGACGGCATCGAAGGTCGGCAATTGCACGAGGCCGCCGCTGACGGCGCCGGCCGCGTTCGCATTGAGGACGGCGCCATTGCGGAAGGTTGCGGCCACGGTGCCGCTAAAAGTATCGGCTGTATCGGCGTCGACTTTGCAACCATTGGTGGGGCCGCCGTTGAAAACCGGGAAACCGCCGGTATACGGTCCCCCTCCCGGGTCACAAGCCTGTTGCGCATGGCCCGTCGAAGGCGCGCACGCGATGGCGAGGAGCGCGAGGGTCGAGGTCGTGACCGACAGCCTGCCGAGCGAAATGGTCCTCGAACGATTGCCGCGCCCTGCCTTCATTGCCATGCTCCCCCACGGCAGCCGTCCGCGCGTCGGCGCAAGGGAGCGCGGGCATACGCCCTCCCCCGCGCCGCCATCGGCGGCACCGCGGTTTCATTGATTTGCTCCCCGATCCCGGACGGGAGTCGTTGATGATCTTTTCCGCCGGGGCGGCGGATACATCAATCCCGCGTTCGAGGGGGTACCGGCAGAATATCACGGCAAATTTCGGCATTTGGCCCGGCGGCCAGGCAACTCGCTTACCGGCATCCGGTCGGCCGTCATCTTAAGCCGGACCGCCGAGCGCTCGAGCCCCGCTCCGACCACCTCTGACGCAGCGATCAGGCCTTTCGTCCCGCAGCGTGAGTCGGAATGGCCAAGGTCAGTTGCGTGCCGCGCCCAGGCGCGCTTTCGATTGCTATTCGTCCGCCCATCTGGTCAGCCCGACGACGTATGTTCGCAAGGCCTCGTCCTTCGCCGGCAGCGCCCGAGGCTCTCTCGGGCTCGAACCCCATTCCGTCGTCCGACAGTATGACGAGAATGACGCCATCGTCACCGGGGTTCATCGCGAGTTCGATCCTTGTGGCGGAAGCATGGCGCAAGCTGTTGGCGATACCCTCCTGCAACAGCCGATAGAGGCTGAGCAGCCGCCGCACGTCGAGGCTCGGCGCCGGGGTCGGGAGCGTGCAGCGATAGTCCAGCGTGATGCCGGATCGGGCAAGACGGCCTGCCATGCGCTCCTGGAACATCGCCAGCGCCTCGTCGATCGGTTCGTTGCCCGCATCGATCGCACTGGCCATGTTGCGCAGGTCATCGACCGAAGACTGCAATCCCTGCTCGATTTCCCGTGAGGTCAGTCGATTCTCGCGGACATCGAGGAGAAGATGCGTCAGCACACCTCCGACCCCATCGTGCATGTCGCGCAGCAGACGCTGACGCTCTGCGTCGATTGCCAGCAACCGTTCCTGATGGCGCAACAATCGCGAGGAGCGCAGCAGGCTCGCATCCTGCTCCAGCACCTGACGTTCCAGGTCGCTACGCGCCTCCTCCGCCTCCTGGTTGAGCCTGTGCCCCTGCAGAGCGATCTCGAACAGGATGCCGAACATCGTCAATGGCGGTGCCAGGACCGACGCCTGCAGCGCGAAGCCGTTGGGCGGCGGCAAGAGAAACAGGTCGAAGCCAATCGAGGCAAGAGCGACCAGCAATATCGCCAGAACCCGGATCGCCGGCCCGGGAGCTGTCCGTCCCATCCGCAGCAAGGCCAAAACGCCATATCCCAACAGCAGGGTCAGAGCCACCGCATCGAGCCAGGGCACAATTGTCGCAAAGCCGACGCCTGCGGCCATGGTCCCAAGCAATATGGCGAAGGCGACGCCAAAGCAGCCGCAGGCTGCCCACGCCTCGCGCGACCGCCAGTCGGCAAAGGCGTTCACGGCAAGCGCTGCTAACGTCAGCATCAGATATTCCACGCCGTAGCGCAGCAACGGAAACCAGACATAGGGCAGGCTCTCCGCCCCGAAGGTGGTGAGCCAGGCGTCGATGCCCACCGATATGAGCAGCAGGCCGGTGATGCACTGGAGCCGCGAAAAGCCGTTGACCGGCAACAGGACGAGCAGCGCTGCGCCCATCATCAGTTCCGTCACAACGACCAGCCATACCATGTCGAAACGCTGGAACTTCTCCCGACCGGCGGTCTCATCCATACGGTCGAAAGGCCCTGCATAAGCTGTCGCGGCCTCCGGACAAGGATTTCCCCGGCAGGTGAGCGACCACTCATTCCCGGCCGACGTCTCCGCGCGCGACAACAGACTCGCCTGCGCCGGCCGCAGGACCACGGGCTGCCAGCCTGGGATACGCAGCATGGCCGGCCCTGAAAGCCCGGCAGCATAGGCGCCCACCTCGGCCGGCTCGGACGCCAGCAGCGCCCGCGCCGCCGGCAACCGATATTCCTCTAGTGTGCCCACAGGCTGAAAACCGGCGATGATGAGCGTATAAGCGCACCAGAACAGCAGTTGCGCGCCGAGAATGATAGCCAGCGCGCGGCGCCATCCCGTCAGCCGGGGCATGATGGTCACAGGCGCAGCAGCCCGCTGCGAAAAGCGCGTACCATGGCCTCGCCCCGATTGCTCACCCTGAGCTTCCTGTAGATCGATTTCACGTGATCGCCGATCGTGTACGGCGATATTTCCAGTTCGGCCGCCGCCTGCCGGTTGCTGTACCCCCGCGCCAGAAGCTGGAGCAGTTCGATTTCGCGCGGTGACAGCGGCGGATCGGCATCATCCGATTTCGAATCTTCCCGTTGCCGGCGCAGATGACGCAGCACATAAGCGGCGATGCTGGGCGACAATGGCGCACCACCGGTCAACGCATCGGCGGCCTGCTGACCGATGTCGAGACTGTCAATATCTTTCAGCAGATAGCCGTCCGCTCCCGCCAGCACAGCCGCCAGCACCGTATCCTGATCGCCCAGCACCGAGAGGACGAGTATTTTCGGCTCAAGACCGCCTCGTGCACGGATTTCCTCGATCAGTTCGATCCCGCTTCCATCGGGAAGGCCAAGATCGAGGATAAACAGGTCCACCTTCTCCTCGAGCAGACCACGCGCACCGGCCAGCGTGCCCGCGATGCCCGCCAGCGACAAGCCGTCATGCGCCACCACGCCGCGTCCGACATGAGCGGCGACGAGCGGATCATCCTCGACAACGACGACGTTCGCTTTCACGTCCCCTACCCGCCTGCCCTGCAATGGATCTGCAGGGTCATTGTAAACCGATCAATACACCAGATGGCAACCTCCGCACCCGCCGACAATCATGTGGCCACGCATCAACCGACCTCCCGCAGGATGAAATCGTGCAGCATCTTGGCGGCCGGCGACAGCACGCGATTCCTGACCGTGATCAGGCTGTAGGGCCTGACCTCGATGTCGAATTCGGTCTGGACGACGTCAATGGCGCCGGCGAGCCCGTCGGGATTCTGGATGAATTTCGCCACCTGCACCGAGACCGGTGCGATGGCGTCGGATTGCGCGACCATGACCAGCGTGAGCAGCAGCGAACTGGTGTTGAGGATCCGGTCCGGCAGGGCGATGTTGCGGTTCAGGAAATTGCTCTCCATCGCCTGGCGCAAGGGCGAACCGCCCGACTGGAAGACCCAGTCATAGGCGGCGGTGTCTTCCAGCCGCACCACGCCGCCGCTGGTGAGCGGGTGGCCACGGCGCACGATAAGGCAGGCTTTCTCGACGCCGATGACACGCGATTCGAACAGCCGCGGATTGAGGTCGTCGGGGATGCGGGCGATGATGAAATCGTGGCGTGTGGCGATCAGTTCGCGCGCCAGCACATTCGAGGTCTCGACCTGCATGGTGATCTCGATGCGCGGGTAGATGCGGCGGATTTCGCGGATCGCCGGTACCGCCAGTTCGATCGCGGGCGCCGTCACAGCTCCGAGGAACACCGATCCGCCCTTGCCCGCCTTGAGTTCGGAAATCTCGCGGTCGACCTCGCGCATCTCCAGCAGGATCGACCGCGCACGCCTGGCCAGCGCCTTGCCGTAGGGTGTCAGCGTGATGCCGCGGGGCAGCCTTTCGCACAGCTTGACCTCGAGCACCGCCTCCATCTCGGCGATCATGCGCGAGGCCGCGGGCTGCGAGATGTTCATGACCTGCGCCGCCGCGCTCACCCGGCCATGATCGTCGAGGGCGACGATCATGCGCATGTGGCGCAAGCTGAGACCGCTGCGCAGCAGGGTTTCGCCGTCGCCCGGTACGTCACTGTAAACGTTTGAAACCGCGACCGGATTCGGTAACGTCGCCATGGCTTTCCTTACCTCCGCTCGCGGCCCGTTGGTATCTGCCAGCGACCCATCACGCATCATAACACATACCACTTGCGGTATAGCAATCATCAAAGATCGCATTTGACAGTTATGGCAAAAGGGCGGCAACGTCAGCGCGTCCCGAGACGCGACGGTCGCCGACGATAAAATCGTATCGATTGAAATCAGCGTTTCGGGGCCATGGGAGGATACCGGAGATCGATATGACGGCAGCAGTGCCTTGGCGCTTCTGCACGATTGCGCGGCCCGCGACCCCCGGGGTGCCGCGTCCATCAACCAGGGAGAGTTAAGTGAAAATCATCAAGACACTGGCCGCAGTCGCGGCGCTTGGCATCGCTGCCATGACCTACTCGGCGCACGCGGCCGACAAGGGTCTTGTCGGCGTGCTGATGCCGACCAAGACCTCGCAGCGCTGGATCAATGACGGCGATGCCGTCAAGTCCCAGCTCGAGGCTCTCGGCTACACCGTTGACCTGCAGTACGCGCAGGACGACATCCCCAACCAGCTCAGCCAGCTGGAAAACGAAATCACCAAAGGCCCGAAGGCGCTGATCATCGCTTCGATCGACGGCACCACCCTGTCGGATGCGCTGCAGAAGGCCGCTGACGCCGGCGTCGTCGTCGTCGCCTATGACCGCCTGATCAAGAAGACCGCCAATGTCGACTACTACACCACCTTCGACAATTTCGGCGTCGGCGTGATCCAGGCCAATTCGCTGGTCAAGGGCCTCAAGGAGCGCTTCCCGAACACCAAGCCCTGGAACGTCGAGCTGTTCGGCGGCTCGCCCGACGACAACAACGCGTTCTTCTTCTACAATGGTGCGATTTCCGTCCTGCAGCCGCTGATCGACGACGGCTCGATCAAGATCAAGTCCGGCCAGATGGGTATGGACAAGGTCGGCACGCTGCGCTGGCTGGCGGCGACCGCCCAGGCCCGCATGGACAACCTGCTGTCGGCCAACTACTCGGATGGCAGCCGCGTCGATGGCGTCCTGTCGCCCTATGACGGCCTGTCGCGCGGCATCACCGCCTCGCTGCGCGCCGTCGGCTACGGCACGGCCGCTCAGCCCTGGCCGATCGTGACCGGCCAGGATGCCGAGACCGCCTCGGTCAAGCTGATCATCACGGGCGAACAGTACTCGACCGTGTTCAAGGACACCCGCGATCTGGCCAAGGCCACCGTCGAACTCGTCGACAAGGTGCTCTCGGGCGGCAAGCCTGATGGCCTCGACACCAAGACCTACAACAACGACGTCAAGGTCGTTCCCTCGATCCTGCTGACGCCGCATGAGGTCGACAAGTCGAACTACCAGAAGCTGGTCGTCGACTCGGGCTACATCAAGGCCGAAGACCTGAAGTAATTTCGGTTGTAAAGTCAGGGGTCCTGCGCAACGCAGGGCCCCTTTTCGTTCACAAGCGACCCCGGTATTGTTTCTGCCGGCCTCGGAGGAGCTTGCGCCAATGACCTCGACGATTTTGGAGATGCGCGACATCACCAAGACGTTCCCCGGCGTGAAGGCGCTGTCGAATGTCAACCTGCGTGTCGAGGAAGGCGAGATTCACGCCGTGGTCGGCGAGAACGGCGCCGGCAAGTCAACGCTGATGAAGGTGCTTTCGGGCGTCTATCCCGCGGGGACCTACGACGGCCAGATCATCTTTCAAGGCCAGGAATGCCAGTTCAAAGGCATCCATGACAGCGAACACAAGGGCATCGTCATCATCCACCAGGAGCTTGCGCTGGTGCCGATGCTGTCGATTGCCGAAAACATCTTCCTCGGCAACGAACACGCCAGATACGGTGTGATCGACTGGGATGCCAACGAGGAGCGCACCAGCGCCCTGTTGAAGAAGGTGGGTCTCAAGGAGGACCCCAAGACACTGATCACCAATATCGGCGTCGGCAAGCAGCAGCTGGTCGAGATCGCCAAGGCGCTGAGCAAGGAAGTCAAGCTGCTGATCCTCGACGAGCCGACGGCATCGCTCAGCGAAAAGGACAGTCAGGCGCTGCTCGATCTTTTGCTCGAGTTCAAGCGGCAAGGCATGACCTCGATCCTGATCTCGCACAAGCTCAACGAGGTGAACCGGGTCGCCGACAAGGTTACCGTCATCCGCGACGGGCGCACCATCGAGACGTTGGCCAAGAAAGACATTTCGGAAGACCGCATCATCACCTCGATGGTCGGCCGTTCGCTCGACGACCGCTACCCGCCGCGCGAGCCCAAGATCGGCGAGGTCGTGTTCGAAGTGAAGAACTGGTCGGTCTACCACCCGCTCCATGCCGAACGGCAGGTGATCAAGGGCATCGACATCAACGTGCGCAAGGGCGAGGTGGTCGGCATTGCCGGGCTGATGGGCGCTGGCCGAACCGAATTCGCAATGAGCCTGTTCGGCCGCTCGTATGGCCGCCGCATCACCGGCGAGGTGCTGCTCAAGGGCAAGCAGATCGATGTCTCGTCGGTGAGCAAGGCGGTCGAACACGGCATCGCCTATGTCACCGAGGACCGCAAGACCTACGGTCTCAACCTCATCGACCACATCAAGCACAACATAACACTCGCCAATCTCGGCGGCGTGTCGCGCCACAGCGTCATCGATGATCTGCGCGAGCTCGCCATCGCCAACGACTATCGCAAGAAGACGAACATCCGTGCATCGAGCGTCTATCAGATGACCGGCAATCTCTCGGGCGGCAACCAGCAGAAGGTGGTGCTGTCGAAATGGCTGTTCGCCGACCCGGACGTGCTGATCCTCGACGAGCCGACACGCGGCATCGATGTCGGCGCCAAGTACGAAATCTATACGATCATCGCGCGTCTTGCCTCGGAAGGTAAGGCGATCGTGGTCATCTCGTCGGAGATGCCGGAATTGCTCGGCATCACCGACCGCATCTACGTCATGAACGAAGGGCGCATCGTGGGCGAAATGCCCGCGGCGGACGCAAGCCAGGAAAAAATAATGCGCGCCATCGTTCGGGGAGAAGGAAAAGCAGCATGAGCACCGAAAGCGCCCCCGCCCCGCAGGGCAACGTCGCCGAAGAACAACGTCCACGCATCGCCGTCTCGGCGCTGACGGCGAACCTGCGCGAATACGGTCTGATCATCGCGCTGATCGTCATCATGCTGTTCTTTCAGTTCACCACGTCGGGAACGCTGTTCAAGCCGGTGAACCTCAGCAATCTGGTGCAGCAGAACTCCTTCATCATCGTGATGGCGCTGGGCATGCTGCTGGTTATCGTTTCCGGCTATATCGACCTCAGCGTCGGATCGGTCGCGGGCTTCATCGGAGCGCTGGCGGCAAACATGATGGTCATCTGGCAGCTCGGGCCCCTCAGCAATCCGCTGGTGGTGTCCATCGTCTGCCTGATCGTGGGCGGCCTTATCGGCGCGGCGCAAGGCTACTGGATCGCCTATCACCGAATACCGAGCTTCATCGTGACGCTGGCTGGCATGCTGATCTTCCGCGGCATCTGCCAGGCGCTGCTGGGCGGCGGATCCTCGGTGGGGCCACTTCCAGACGAATTCAAGGCGCTGAGCTCCGGCTTCATACCGGACGTGATCGGCCCGCTGACGCTGATCCCACCGACGGTGAATGCCGCCGGCAAGACCATCATGGGCAGCGGCCTGACGCTGCATATGACGACGATCGTGCTGGGCGTGATCGCCGTGCTGGCCTATGCCTATTTCGGGCTGCGCACCCGGCGCAAGCGCGAGCGCCATGGCTATGAGGCCGAACCCTTCCCCCTGTTCGTCGTCAAGACGCTGGTCGCCAGCGCGCTGGCGCTGTTCCTGGTCTATGAGTTCGCCAGTTACAGGGGACTGCCGGTGGTACTCCTCGTCATGGGCGTGCTGATCTCGCTGTTCGTCTTCGTCACCAAGCGTATGACCATCGGCCGTCGCATCTACGCAATGGGCGGCAACGCCAAGGCGGCGCAGCTGTCGGGCATCAACACCGAGCGGCTGACGCTTTACGTGTTCATCAACATGGGCGTGCTGTCGGCGCTCGGCGGCCTGATCATCGCTGCCCGCCTCGGCCAGGCCGTGCCGGCGGCGGGTCTGGGCTCGGAGCTCGACGTCATCGCCGCCGTCTTCATCGGTGGCGCCTCGGCGATGGGCGGCGTCGGCCAGGTCATCGGCGCCGTGGTCGGCGGCTTCATCATGGGCGTGATGAACAACGGCATGTCGATCATGGGCGTCAACGTCGACTGGCAGCAAGTGGTCAAAGGCCTGGTTCTGCTCGGCGCCGTGATCTTCGACGTCTACAACAAGAACAAGGCCTGACAGGTTTAGGCGAGGCAAGCAGGAGGCATACGATCGCGGCGCGGCCGGCAAGTTGTCGGCATCAGGAGATCCCCCGGGGGATCAAGCCCGCGAGCGCAATCCGGACGAAGAGTTCAACCCGTGGCGCGGCTAGGTCCGAGCCGCGCAGGTCAAGGTTTGCCAGGAGGCAGCCGGGCCAAGACACATGAGAGAGGACTGACCATGCTGATCTCGCAGATTCTCGACGACGCCGACACCATTCGTGTCGTTGCCCGCAGCGGCGGCAAGACCCGGATCATCAACGGCGCCCGCAGCGTCTATTCGCTGGCGATGGAAGCTGCCCGCACCGGCGTCGGCCTTGCCACGCTGATCGAGCGCAAGGGGCTTGGCGAGACGATCGATCTCGACTTGGCCTACAAGAAGGGGCGGCTGTTGTCGCCGATCAACCATCCCGATCCGGCTCACCTGCATCTCACCGGTACGGGCTTGACGCATCTCGGCTCGGCGGCGACGCGCGATTCCATGCACAAGAAGCTCAGCACCGATGGCGAGGAGCAGCTCACCGATTCCATGAAGATGTTCCGAATGGGCCTGGAGGGCGGCAAGCCCGCCAAAGGCCAGGTCGGCGTGCAGCCGGAATGGTTCTACAAGGGCAACGGCACCATGGCCGTGGCGCCAGGTGCGGCGCTCCTGTCACCGGCCTTCGCCAAGGACGCCGGGGAAGAGCCAGAGGTGGCCGGCATCTATGTCATCGGCGACGACGGCGCGCCCTTCCGTGTCGGCTTCACGCTGTCGAACGAATTTTCCGACCACGTGACCGAGCGCGTGAACTATCTCTTCCTCGCCCATTCCAAGCTGCGCAATGCCTCGTTCGGGCCGGAGATCCTGATCGGCGACCTGCCTTCCGATATCAGGGGCACGTCGCGCATCGTGCGCGACGGCGAGACACTGTGGGAAAAGCCGTTCCTGTCAGGCGAAGCGAACATGTCGCACACCATCGCCAATCTCGAACACCATCATTTCAAATATTCGGCGTTCCGCCAGCCGGGCGACGTGCATGTGCACATGTTCGGCACAGCGACGCTGTCCTTCGCCGATGGCGTCAAGACCGAGGCCGGCGATGTATTCGAGATCGAGGCTGGGGATTTCGGCCTGCCGCTGCGCAATCCGCTGGAGATCGAAAAGCCTGTGAAGGTCGCGGTGAAGGCTCTGTAAGGCGCTCGTTACTGGAGTGCGTCGAGAAGGGCAATGCTTGGCCCCAAAGCCTTTTCCGCCGGGGCGACGCCGGTCGTGTCGACGCCGTCGACCTGCGTCAACCGAGAAATGATATGGTCGCTCAGCGCCCTGACGGCTGGGCGCATGAACCGGATGGATGGGTAAGCGATGAACAATTCGCTTGGCCGTACCTCGTAGTCGGGCAAGATTCGAACGAGCCGCCCAGCCTTCAAATCCTCGGACACGAGAAGAAGCTGAACCGGTCCAGCGGCATGGCCGCTCAGGACCGTATTTGCGATCACGCTCGCATCGTTCGTGCGCAGGATCGAATGAACCGCCACTTCCGTCTGCTCAAAACCTTTGATGAGCGCGAGCATGTTGCGGGAGGACAGTACGGCCGGAGTAACGACAAGATCAGCCACGGCCAGTTGATCGAGCGTGTCGATAGGTCCGACCCTTCGCAGGAAAGACGGACTGGCAACCAAAATTCGACGAACCTGACCGATGCGCCGAACAATAACTTCTTGCGCCTCCGGGCGCCCATAGCGGATTGCAAGGTCGAAATTTTCATAGACCAGATCGACCACCCTGTTTTCGAGAACAAGCTCCACCGTCACCTTCGGATGCCTGCGTTGAAACTCCATCACGATTGGATGCAGATTTTTCACCCCGATGCATGAGGGAGTATGAACACGAATACCGCCCTCGATCACACCGGCGTCCGATCGCACACCTTCCAAAGCGGCGTCGATCTGGGCCAAGGGAGTCCGGCTCGCATCGTATAGTGCCCTGCCTTCCGGCGTGGGTCTGACGTGGCGCGCCGAACGCTCCAGGAGCCGGGCCTGGAGATGTTTCTCCAGGTTCGAGACAAGCTTTGATACCGCAGGCTGGGAAATGGCCAAGTCTCGCGCGGCGCCTGTTATCGACCCTCTCTCGACGGTCCGCAAGAAGGCCCTCAAGGCTGCAGCGACGTCCATAGTATTCCAATCAGTTATTGAAGCTATAAATCAATTCTCATTGCTTATGCCAAGGAGGCTGGTCATATCAAGACGAAATTTGCCAAGGAGATTATGACCTTGAACCGTAGAGGGTTTCTGATCGCCACGCCGTTGGTGCTTGCCGGCTGCGCCACCAACGCCACCGTGCCTTTGCTTCCGGCCACCGCCCCGCCGACGGCGGATCCACATTATCTTTCGATGTACGCCGCCGTACCTGGCGAGCCGTTCCCGGTCGACGCGATCGACCTGTCGCGGATCGTCGACCCGAAGTATCTACGCCGCGAGGTGGCCTATGCAGGAAGCGAGCGTCCCGGGACGGTAGTTGTCGATCCCAATGAAAAATTCGCGTATCTGGTTCTGGAACAGGGCCGGGCCATACGCTATGGCGTTGGTGTGGGAAAGGTGGAATCCTTCAATTTTCAAGGCGAGGCGGTGATCGCCTGGAAGCAGAAATGGCCACGCTGGACCCCGACGCAGGACATGATAGGCCGCGATCCCGAGCGCTACGGCCCCTTGCGCAACGGTCTTGCGGGAGGACCGCGAAATCCTCTCGGCCCTCGCGCACTCTACCTTCATCGCAACGGGCGCGACACGCTTTACCGGCTCCATGGCACAATCGAGCCATGGACGATCGGCACAAAGGTTTCCTCGGGGTGCATCCGTCTGCTCAATCAGGATATTATAGACCTGTACGACCGGGTTCCCGAAGGCAGCAAAGCTGTTGTCCTGCCGATCAAGTCTCAAGCGGTAGCTTAGACCAACCATCATCTATCGATCGGCCTCATGGCACCGCGCGGCCTTCTGGACGCGCAAGGTAGGCCCGAGACTTGATCCCAGCGAAGTCAGGCAGACCGGGCTGTAAAGATCACCGCGCGGCGCGGAAGTGCTTGGACAGCTTCAGGCCTTGCGCCTGGTAGTTGGAGCCCAGATCGGTGCCGTAGAGCGCCTGCGGTCGCTTCAGCATGTGCTCGTAGACCAGCCGGCCGACGATCTGGCCGTGGTCGAGGATGAAAGGTACCTCGTGGCTGCGCACTTCGAGCACGGCACGGCTGCCGGTACCGCCGGCCGCCGAATGGCCGAAGCCTGGGTCGAAGAAGCCGGCATAATGCACGCGGAATTCGCCGACCAGCGGGTCGAATGGCGTCATCTCGGCTGCGTAGAGCGGCGGCACATGTACCGCCTCCTGGCTGACGAGGATGTAGAATTCGTCAGGATCGAGCACCAACTCGCCGGCGCCGCTCTTGTGGATCGGCTCCCAGAAATCGACGACATCCTGCGCCGCGCGCTTGTCGACATCAACAAGGCCGGTGTGATGCTTGCCGCGATAACCGACCAGCCCGTCACTGTCGCCCTTGAGATCGATCGACAGCGCGATGCCGCCGCCCGAAATATTCGGCGGCTCGGTGGCGACCAGCATTTGCGCGCGGTGCAGTTCATGCAGTTCGGCTTCCGCGAGCAGCGCGTTGCCGGTGCGAAAGCGGATCTGCGACAGGCGCGAACCGGTGCGCACGACGATCGGGAAAGTGCGTGGGCTGACTTCCAGATAGAGCGGACCGCTGTAGCCGGCCGCGATCTTGTCGAACTCGTGGCCACGGTCCGTCATGACGCGGGTGAAGATGTCGAGCCGCCCCGTCGAACTTTTCGGATTGGCCGAGGCGGAAATGTCCGCCGGCAATGCCAGGCTTTCAAGCAAGGGCACGATGTAGACGCAGCCGGTTTCCAGCACCGCGCCGTCGGCAAGATTGATCTCGTGCAGCTTCAGCCGGTCGAGCTTCTCCGAAACCTTGTGATTGGGGCCGGGCAGGAAGGAGGCCCGCACCCGCCAGGCCTTGTCGCCGAGTCTCAGATCGAGACTGGCCGGCTGGATCTGGTCGGCATCGAGCGCGCGCGTCGACTTCAGCGCCCCAGACTGGAACAGCGCCGAAATGTCCTGATCGGGAAGAATGCCCGTCTCTCGCAAGGCTTCGCTCCTAGAGGGCAGGCTGTGTCGAACCCGCCTGGTACAAACCTCTTAATGAAGCCGGCAATTGACGCAAGCGTGGGACGGGTCTAAAGGGTCTTTATCCCGTGGTGATTTGGCCGGTCGGCTTGCAGCCACGTTAAACAAGTCGCTAAAGGACCGTCGGGCCGCAAGGCCGTATGGACCGGTTGCGACTTTCGCGGCCGGTTTTTTTGTGTCTGGAATAAAGCGATGAGCACCAAGAAGCGCAACTGGAAGCCTCAGACAGCCCTCGTGCATGGCGGAACCCTGCGGTCCGGCTTCGGCGAAACCTCCGAGGCGATGTATCTGACGCAGGGCTATGTCTACAAGACGGCGCAGGCGGCAGAAGCCCGTTTCAAGGGCGAGGAACCAGGTTTCATCTATTCCCGCTACGCCAATCCGACCGTCGACATGTTCGAAAAGCGCATGTGCGCGCTCGAAGGCGCGGAGGATGCGCGCGCCACGGCATCGGGCATGGCCGCGGTCACGGCGGCCCTTCTGTGCAGCGTCAAGGCCGGCGACCATATCGTGGCGGCGCGCGCGCTGTTCGGCTCCTGCCGCTGGGTGGTCGAGACGCTGGCGCCGCGATACGGCATCGAGGCCACGCTGGTCGACGGCACCGACATCGCCAATTGGGAAAAGGCGGTCAGGCCCAACACCAAGCTCTTCTTCCTGGAAAGCCCGACCAACCCGACACTGGAAGTGGTCGACATATCAGCCGTCGCCGCACTGGCCAATTCAATCGGCGCGCGGCTTGTCGTCGACAATGTCTTCGCCACGCCCTTGCAGCAAAAGCCGTTGCAGCTTGGCGCGCATATCGTCGTCTATTCGGCGACCAAGCACATTGACGGCCAGGGCCGCTGTCTCGGCGGCGTGATCCTGTCGGACAAGAAGTGGATCGACGAGAACCTGCACGACTATTTCCGCCATACCGGCCCCAGCCTGTCGCCCTTCAATGCCTGGACGCTGCTGAAGGGCCTGGAGACGCTGCCGCTGCGCGTGCGCCAGCAGACCGAGAGCGCTGGCAGGATCGCCGATTTTCTCGCCGAGCAGTCGCAGATCGCGCGTGTCATCTATCCCGGCCGCGCCGACCACCCGCAGGCCGATATCGTCAAGAAGCAGATGTCGGGTGGCTCGACGCTGATCTGCCTCGATGTCAAGGGCGGCAAGCAGGCAGCCTTCGCCCTGCAGAATGCACTCGACATCGTGCTGATCTCGAACAACCTTGGCGACGCCAAGAGCCTGATCACCCATCCGGCGACGACGACGCACAAGAATTTGAGCGACGAAGCCCGCGCCGAACTCGGCATCGGGCCCGGTACGTTGAGATTGTCGGCCGGCCTGGAAGACACCGACGACCTTCTGGAGGACATCGCACAGGCGTTGAAAGCCGCCCAATAGCAGGCCGTCCAGACGGCGTCGACCGCGGCGGGTTCAAGCGCGCGACGGCGTCTCTTCAAGTTCGGCGGCCTTGGTGCCGATGGTCATCGCGTTGCCGCGCCAGTCGACAGCGCCGCCGAGCCAGCCGCGCGCCCACATGGCTGGAAGCATCAAGTCCCGCACAATCATCGCCGCGACCATACGCGGCGACAGGTACCAGCCCTTGGACCAGGCCAGTGCGCATTCCGGAAGGTAGAAGGCCGCAAGCACGGCGACGGCTGTCAGCGGCAGGCTGAAGCCGGCGCTTGCCGCCGCACCCAGCGCAAGCACCAGCGGCACCCCCGCGCCGGTCAGGATTTCAGGCGCGAAGAACAGAGGAAAGGTAACGCGGCGCAGGCGCGCCCAGCGAGCCTGGCGGGACCAGATCTCGCCAAGCGTGCGGCGGCCAAGCGGCTGTTCGAAGGGCGAAGCGACGAGATTGACGCGCAGGCCGACCCCATTGACCAGCTTGGTCGCGGCGGCGTCCTCGGCGATTTCGGCTGCCAGCGCGCGGATGCCGCCATTGGCATCCAGCATCGGCTTGTTCCAAAGCATGCTCTTGCCCTGGGCAAAGCCAAGGCCGAGCGCCTCACCGGCATACTGCCAGCGCGCCTGCAGCGTGTTGAGGAAGGCGCATTCGACCTCGGCCCAGAAGCCATCCGGCCGTGAGCCTATCGGCGTCGAGCAGACAAGGCCTGTGTTTGGCCGCCACGCCGCAATCAGATGCTGGATGTAATCTCTGGGCATCAGCACGTTGGAATCGGCCAGGACGACCCAGTTGTGCCGCGCCGCCTCCCAGCCCTTGACGCAATTGTTGAGCTTGGGATTGGCGCTGACGCGATCGTCACCGATCAACAGCCGGGCCGGCACCTCGGGGAAATGGGCGATGGCCTGTCTGATCAAACCGACCACCGGATCATCGGCGTGGGCAACGCAGAAGATCAACTCATAGCGCGGCCAGTCGAGAGAGAAGGCGCGTTCCAGCGTCTCGTGCGTGAACGGCTCGACACCACGCGACGGCACGACAATCGACACCGGCGGCAACTTGCCGGCTGGCCGTGCGATCGTGGTGCGCCGTTTCAGCCGCGAAGCGGCCAGCGCGATGCTGGCAGCGTTGGAAAGGATAAGAGCAGTCGAAAGCGAGGTGGCTATGAGAGTGAGTTCCATCGAGGTCTGGGCACTCCGGAAGAGACGGCCCGCGGTGTGGCCGCTTTCAACAGTTCGACAGAGCGCCGAGTCGCTCGGTTCGCGCACACCACCATTGTCATGTGTCACTTAAATGACATTCTTTGCCGGCACCTGCCTTTCGAGGACGAGCGCGTCAAGACGCGCACGTTGACCTCCTCGCCTGGAGGGCCGAGAGTTTTATTTTGTTTGAGCATGGCCTTTGAACAAACGGGAAGCGTTTGACCGAGAAAACCGGTTCCACTTTTCGCGATCATGCTCGATATCGTTTTGGAGCCGCTTATGTACCGCGCCGTAACGCGCAATATCGAAGTGCAGGTCAGGCCGTTCTATCTCGAGGACCGTTCGGATCCTTCCGAGAACCGCTACGTCTGGGGCTACCAGATAACGATCGACAACCAGTCGGACGAATTCGTGCAGCTTCTGTCGCGCTATTGGCACATCACCGACGGCGCCGGCCGGGTCGAGGAAGTGCGCGGCCCCGGCGTTGTCGGCGACCAGCCCGAACTCAATCCCGGCGACAGCTATCAATACACGTCGGGCTGCCCGCTCTCGACACCGTCAGGGATCATGGTCGGACGCTATACGATGCGCAACCAGCGCGGCGAGACATTCGACATCGCCATCCCGGCCTTTTCGCTGGATCTGCCGGGAACGAGACGGACGGTGAATTAGCGTCCTTCTCCCCGTTGCACGGGGAGAAGGCTCGACTCACTGCGCAGCGAATTCCGCAGGGTCGAAGTCATATTGCTTCGAGCAGAATTCGCAGGCGACGTGGATGCCGCCATCCTCGGTCGAGTCCTTGATCTCCTGCGCGGAGAAGCCCTCGAGGATGCCGCGGATCTTGTCCCTGGAGCATGAGCACTGGTCGGCGACGGGGACGCCGCCGAAAACGCGCACGCCATGCTCATGGAACAGGCGATAGAGCAGCCGTTCGGCGCCGATCGTCGGATCGATCAGCTCTGTCGGTTCGATGGTGCCGAGCAGCGCCAGCAATTCCTGCCAGGAATTGTCGGCCGGATCGTGGATCTCCTCGCGTGGATCGCCGTCGCCGCCGGGCAGGTCCGGAACGCGCATACGCTCGGGGGACTGCGGCAGGAACTGCGCCAGGATGCCGCCGGCACGCCACTGTTCGCGCGCGCCACCAGGGCCCGGCGTCAAAAGCTTGGCCACAGACAGCCTGATATCCGTCGGAATCTGTTCCGACTGGCGGAAATAGGTACGCGCCGCGTCCTCCAGCGTCTCGCCGTCGAGTTGCACGATACCCTGATAGCGCTGCATGTGGGCACCCTGGTCGATGGTCAGCGCCAGCACGCCGCTGCCGAGCAGCGTCTGCTGGGACGTCTCTCCTGCCGCGACCAGCGCCTCGAGCCGATCCGCATCGAAGCGCGCATAGGCGCGCAGCGCCGAAGGCGTCGTGAAATCCGCCACCAGCATGTCGACCGGCCCGTCGGTGCGGGTCTGCAGGATGAACTTGCCCTCGAATTTGAGCGAGGTGCCGAGCAGCACCGTCAGCACGCAGGCTTCCGCCAGCAGGCGGGCGACCGGCTCGGGATAGTCGTGGCGGCTGAGGATGGCGTCGAGCATCGGCCCGAGCTGGACCGTGCGACCGCGCACGTCGAGCGGGCCGACCTCGAAAGGCACGACATGGTCGTCGCCGGCATAGCCGAACTCGCCGAGTTTGGGGTGATGTTCAGTCACTTGATGCGTTTCCAACATGACAAAGCTCCAGGGCGCGGCCATGCCGCCCGCTGGGGTGCATGCGTCCAAACGCGCTTGATTTGCGTGATGCGGCGCAGATAGGCATCGCGCCCCCGCAGATCAAGCGCCCGGACACTTCATCTCAAGCACCAAGACACCAGGCGAGCACCGCCTTCTGGGCGTGGAGCCGGTTCTCGGCCTCGTCGAAGACCACCGAATGGGGTCCGTCGATAACCTCGTCGGTCACTTCCTCGCCGCGATGCGCCGGCAGGCAGTGCATGAACAGCGCGTCCGGCTTGGCATGCGCCATCAGCTTCGCGTTGACCTGGTAGGGCGAGAAGACGTTGTGGCCACGGGCGCGATGCTCCTGGCCCATCGACACCCAGCAATCGGTGACGACGCAGTCGGCCTGGTCGACGGCTTCCTCGGGTGAGCGGGTGAAATGGAGCTTGCCGCCATGCGCCCTGGACCAGTCGACGTGCTTCTGCGCCGGCTCGCTGCCTTCGGGAACGGCGACATTGAGGTTGAAGCGGAACCGTGCAGACGCTTCGAGCAGCGAATGCAGCACATTGTTGCCGTCGCCGGTCCAGGCGATGGTCTTGCCGGCAACCGGACCGCGATGCTCCTCGAAGGTCATGATGTCGGCCATCAGCTGGCAGGGATGGGTGTCGTCGGTCAGCCCGTTGATCACCGGCACAGTGGCGTTCTCGGTCAGTTCCAGCAACCGGTCATGCGAGGTGGTGCGGATCATGATCGCGTCGACATAGCGCGACAGGACCTTGGCGGTGTCGGCGATGGTTTCCGAGCGGCCGAGCTGCATCTCGGTACCGGTCAGCATGATGGTCTCGCCGCCAAGCTGGCGCATGCCTACGTCGAAGGAAACGCGTGTGCGCGTCGACGGCTTGTCGAAGATCATCGCCAGCACCTTGCCTTCGAGCGGCTTGGTCCGCTCACCAGCCTTGAGGCGCGCCTTTCGCACCACCGCGTCGTCCAGCATGAAGCGCAGGTCGCCCTCGGAAACGGTGGAAAGATCGGTAAAATGGCGAACTGACATCAGCAATATTCCGGAATTACTTCGCGGCGGCCACGGCGATGGCGTCCGCCAGGCCTTTGGCACCGGCGCGGATGCGGTTGAGCGCTTCGTGGATCTCGGCGTCGGTGACGGTGAGCGGCGGCAGCAGGCGGATGACGTTGTCACCGGCCGGAACCGCCAGCAAATGCTGGTCGCGCAGCGCCATGTTCACCTTGGTGTTGGGCATGGCGCATTTGAGGCCAAGCATCAGGCCGGTGCCCCTGATGCCTTCGATGACATCGGGAAACTCGTCCGCGACCGCCGCCAGGCCTTGCTTCAACAGCAATGCCTTGCGCTGCACATCCTCGAGGAAGCCGTCTTCGAGCACCACATCGAGGACTGCATTGCCGACAGCCATGGCCAGCGGATTTCCGCCGAAGGTGGTGCCGTGCACGCCCGACGTCATGCCAACCACGGCCTCGTCGGTGGCCAGGCACGCGCCCATGGGGAAGCCGCCGCCAATACCCTTGGCGATCGCCATGATGTCGGGCGTCACGCCCGTCCACTCATGCGCGAACAGCTTGCCGGTGCGGCCGATGCCACACTGGACCTCGTCGAAGATCAAGAGCAGGCCGTGCTGGTCGCAGAGCTGGCGCAGCCGCTTCAACGATTGTGTGGGCACCGGGCGAATACCGCCCTCGCCCTGCACCGGTTCGATGAGGATCGCGGCGGTTTCCGGCGTGATCGCCTTCTCGGCGGCATCGATGTCGTCGAAGCCGACCTGGTCAAAACCTTCGACCTTGGGGCCGAAGCCTTCGAGGTATTTGTACTGGCCGCCGGCGGCGATGGTCGCAAGCGTGCGGCCATGGAAGGCGCCTTCGAAGGTGATGACGCGGAAGCGCTCGGGATGACCCTTGACGAAGTGGTAGCGCCGCGCCGTCTTGATCGCGCATTCCAGCGCCTCGGCGCCGGAGTTGGTGAAAAACACCTTGTCGGCGAAGGTGGCATCAGCCAGGCGCTCGCCAAGCCGGCTCTGTCCCGGGATCTCATAAAGGTTGGAGACGTGCCAGAGCTTGCCGGCCTGCTCGGTCAGCGCCGCGACCAAATGCGGATGGCCGTGGCCAAGCGAATTGACCGCGATACCGCCGGCGAAATCGAGATATCGCTCGCCCTTGTCGGTAACCAGCCAGGTGCCTTCCCCGTGGTCGAAAGCCAGGGGTGCGCGAGCAAAGGTCTCGTAAAGCGCCGAACCGCTCATTATATGCGTCTCCGGTACCGGAAAATCAAAAAAGCCGCCAAAGCGGCGGCCTTGTGCGGCTTATCGTGTTTTTCGGCCATGAAGTCAACGAAAACGTCGCGTAGTGCGCGCGGCAAGCCCTCCAACGCGATGCCGGCTCATAAGCGACCGGGCAAGTTGGGGAAAACCGAAAAAACCGATTCGTGTTGCACTTGGGACTCTTGTCACCGAGTCAGCGCATAAGGTAATTGTAGTCGAGAAATAACTAGATTTCGTGCGGCGGACCTAATCACCAGATATATGTGGTGTCTGCCCCAGCAGTGGTGCTGGGTCGGGAGTGGATTCCGATTGCCGCACGCTTAGCAGGAGCGCGGTCTCATGAACTGGACTGACGAGCGGGTCGAACTTCTCAGAAAACTGTGGTCGGAGGGTCTGAGCGCAAGCCAGATTGCCGCTCAGCTTGGAGGGGTGAGCCGCAATGCCGTCATCGGCAAGGTGCATCGGCTGAAGCTGTCGGGCCGCGGCCGCGCAACGGCGACGCCGGCACGCCAGAAGAAGGCGACACAGGGCTCGACCGTCCAGAAATCGGTGGCGCGCGCCGCAACCACGGCTCGCCATGTCACGGCATCGATCGGCGCGACCGCCCTTCAGACGCAATTCGACGCCGAGCCGGTGGCGCGACACTATATCCGCCCGGTCGAGAATGTGGTGGTACCGATCTCTCGGCATCTGCAACTCGTCGAACTGACCGAGCGCACCTGCAAATGGCCGAACGGCGATCCGTTGTCGGAGGACTTCAATTTCTGCGGCAACGAAGCCGCAGAAACCGGTCCATATTGCAAATACCACGCCCGCGTGGCCTTCCAGCCGGCGGCGGAGCGCAGGCGCAATCGCTGAGCGCCAAGTAGTGAGTAGTGAATTTCACTACTTACTAATTTCTACTGACTTACCTTACAGCCAGCCATTCTTGCGAAACCGCCAGTAGAGAACCGCGCAGATCGCCGCGATGGTCGCCAGCACCATCGGGTAGCCATATTCCATCTTCAGTTCCGGCATGTCGGTGAAGTTCATGCCGTAGATGCCGGCGAATGCCGTCGGCACGGCCAGAATGGCCGCCCAGGAGGCAAGTTTCTTCGAGATCGCCGTTTCCTGGCTCTGACCGACCAGCAGGCTTGCCTCGAACGCGAACGCCAGCACCTCGCGCAAACTGTCGATCTTTTCCTGGACAGTGCGGATGTGGTCGGTCACGTCGCGAAACAGCGGGTGCATGGCTGAATGGATTTGCGGCAGGTCGGCGCTGGTCAGCCGGCGGCAGACTTCCACCAGCGGCAGCGCCGCGTTGCGCAGGCGCAGGAGATCGCGGCGCAGCATATAGAGCCGCTCGATGTCGGGACCGGTCATCGGCTTCAGCAGGACCTTGTCTTCGATCGCCTCGACCTCGTCCTCGATCTGCTCGAGAACGGGCATGTAGTTGTCGACGATGAAATCGAGAATGGCATAGAGGACGAAATCCTCGCCCTTGGCCAATGAATGCGGGCAGCTTTCCCAATGCTGGCGAACGGCGGCGTAGGAGGTCGACGGGCCATGCCTGACGCTGACGATATAGCCCGAGCCAACGAACAGATGCGTCTCGCCGAAGGTCACCCGTCCTTCGATCAGCTGCGCGGTGCGGGCGACGATGAACAGCGCGTCACCATATTGCTCGAGCTTCGGCCGCTGGTGCGGATGCTCGGCATCCTCGATCGCCAGTTCGTGCAGATGGAATTGTGCCTGGACGCGCAGCAGAAGGTCACGGTCCGGTTCGAGCAGCCCGATCCAGACGACGTGTCCCGATTTCTTGGCCCAGTCGCCGGCTTCCTCGATCGGAATATCGGCAATACGCCGCCCGGCGGTGTAGACACTGGAGGCGATGATGCCTGACGTTGGCGCGGCAGGCTTGAACTCTCGGACATATTCCATCGCAGCCTCCTGAAGGCAGGACCTTTATCAAGGCCTGAGAAGCTTAACGCCGGGATAGTTTAGCGCAATATGATCTAGCGTTCGAGGGGAAGAGCGTTCATTTCGCCGGCAGCGTCGCGGAAAGACTTATCTTATCGGTCTTGTCGCCTTTCGGCCGCTCGGCCGGCATCTGGTCGCCAGTGACGATGTAATAGATGGTTTCGGCGATGTTGGTGGCGTGATCGCCGATGCGCTCGATGTTTTTGGCGCAGAACAGAAGATGCGTGCAGGGTGTGATGTTGCGCGGATCCTCCATCATGTAGGTCAGCAATTCACGGAACAGCGACGTGTACATGGCATCGATCTGGTCGTCGCGGTCACGCACGAAGCCGATCTTGTCGACCGAGCGCGAGGCATAGACGTCGAGCACTTCCTTGAGCTGCGTCAGCGCCAGGTTGGCCAGCGCCTCCAGGCCACGAAACAGGCTGGTTGGCTGACGGCCGTCGGTGACGGCGACCACCCGCTTGGCGACATTCTTGCCGAGGTCGCCGACCCGTTCGAGATCGGCGGAGATGCGGATGGCGCCGACGATCTCGCGCAGGTCCGTCGCCATCGGCTGGCGTTTGGCGATGATGATGATCGCCTTGTCGTCGATCTCGCGCTGCCCTTCATCGAGCACGGCGTCATCGCGAATGACTTTCTGGGCCAGTCCCGGATCGGCATTGACGAGAGCGGCGACCGCCTGCTCGACCATGCGCTCTGCATGGCCGCCCATAGCGGCGATGCGCTTCGACAGATATTTCAGCTCCTCGTCATAGGCGCTCATGATGTGCACGGACTGCATGAATGAAATGCCTTCCCACGGGTTCTTTACTTTGAGTCGTTTCCTCGAATCCCCGCTGATACGCTAGCGGGATGACAGAAAAAAGAAACGGTCCAGGGGAAAACTAGGGCGAGATCAGTGCGTCGGCAAATGAACCGAGAAGGCGGCGCCCTTGCCGACCTCGGATTTGATCGTCAGCCTGGCGTTATGGCGCGTCAGAATATGCTTGACGATCGACAGGCCGAGGCCGGTGCCTTTCTGGGTCCGGCTGGTCTCGACGTCGATGCGATAGAAGCGCTCGGTGATGCGAGGAATGTGTTCCTCGGGAATGCCGGGGCCGAAATCCCGGATCGTCACGTCGATGCCGGGTTCGGAATCGAGGTCGCCGCGCGCGATCGACACCAGGACACGGCCGCCCGACTGGCCGTATTTGCAGGCGTTTTCCAGGAGATTCTCGAAAACCTGGAACAACTCGTCGCGATCGCCCGGCACATTGAGAGGCCCCTTGGCGAAATCACGCTCGATGGCAACGCTGTTTTCGCGGGCAAGCGGGGCCAGCGAATCGATGACGCTGTCGACGGTCTGGCGCAGGTCGACCTCCGTCCCGGGCTTCAGATACGGCTTCATCTCAAGCCGGGACAATGACAGGAGATCATCGATCAGCCGCGCCATGCGGCCGGTCTGGTTCTGCATGATCTGCAGAAATTGCTCGCGCGCCGCCGGATCGTTGCGGGCCGGTCCGCGCAGCGTCTCGATGAAACCGGCGATCGAGGCCAGCGGAGTGCGCAATTCGTGGCTGGCATTGGCGATGAAGTCGGCGCGCATGCGGTCGATCCGCCGCGTCTCGCTCTGATCCTTGAACACCAGCACATAGAGATCGGTGCCGTGCCCGACCGAGGACGCGCTGACCCGGTAGGCCCGCTCGACCGGCAGCTTCTCGGTATAGTCGACGACATCCGAGGCGAGAGTACCCGACAACACGCTGTCGAGCAGGGTCTGCATTTCCGGCGCCCGGAATTTCAGCGGCAGCGATATGCCCGGTGCGATCCCGCCAAAGGCGGCAAACGCGGCGGCGTTGGCATGCACGATGGTGGCGGCATGGTCGAAGATGATGAGCGGGTCGGCGACGGCCGCCGCCAGATATTCGCCCGACAGGCGCTGCAGGCCGATCGCCTCGATCGCGGCGGCACCATCGGCGGACTGGCCGAGTCCCGCGGCCGGCAGCATCGCCGCCGCAAGCAACAGGAGCAGCGCCGGTACCAGCGCGTAGGCGGACACGCCCGCGAAGGCAAAAGCGATCAGAACCGCGGCGACACCGGCAGCAAGCAGCCAGCGGCTGTTCCACAGCCGGGCGGCCAGGATTTGCGCCATGCCCTTCTGCCCTGCGTCCAGATCAGTCATTCGCTCGCGCGCCCGCGCCCCATCGGTCGTGCGGCAGCGGAAACTTCCGCTGGACCGCTCCGCGCATGATCCCGTAAATCGGGAATCGATTCTCGGAAAGGATCATGCGCAAAATCAAAAGTCCTGCAGCGTCGTTTGCGCGTCCAGACGGACGCGCGGTCTGTAGTGGCTCCCAATAGCATGAGTCCGAAAGCTGGAAAGGGTTCGTCAGCATGAAAAATGCCAAGGAAAGTTCCGCCGCGCCGGCTTCGGGTCCGCTGAAGATCAGGATCGACGGCAAGGAACGGGAATTCGACATCGAGAATCCCGAGCTTCCGGAGTGGGTCGAGGCCAAAAAGCTGACCGCGGGAGGCTACCCCTACGACAAGAAGATGAAAAGCGACGAGTATGACGAGACGCTCGAAAAGTTGCAGATCGAGCTCGTCAAGGCGCAGGCATGGCTGCAGGCGACCGGCAAGCGGGTGATGGCCCTGTTCGAGGGCCGTGACGCCGCCGGCAAGGGCGGCACGATCTTCGTGGTGCATCAGTATCTCAACCCGCGCACGGCACGCAACGTGGCGCTGACCAAGCCGACCCAGCCCGAGCTGGGACAATGGTACTACCAGCGCTATGTCGACCACTTCCCGACATCGGGCGAGTTCGTCACTTTCGACCGCTCCTGGTACAACCGCGCCGGCGTTGAGCCGGTGATGGGCTTCTGCACGCCCGAACAGCACGAGAAGTTTCTCGACGAGACGCCCCATTTCGAACGGATGATCGTCAATGACGATATCCATTTCTTCAAGTTCTGGCTGAACATCGGCCGGGAAACGCAGCTCGAGCGTTTTCATGACCGTCGCTACAGTCCGCTGAAGAGCTGGAAGTTCTCGCCGATCGATGTCGCCGGCATCACCAAATGGGATGATTACACCAAGATGCGCGACACCATGTTCGAGCGGACCCACAAGGCGTTCGCGCCATGGATCATCGTGCGGGCCAACGACAAGCGCCGCGCGCGGCTGGCGGTGATGCGGCGCATCCTGTTGTCGCTGCCCTATGAGGGGCGCGATCTCGATATCATCGGCAAGGAAGACAAGAAGATCATCGGCGAAGGACCGTCATTCCTGGGCAAGGAGGGCTGAATTCGCCGTGCCGCGTGGCCTCCACGCGGCACGGCATTCTTCGCGATCCTCAGGCCGCCAGCCTTGCAATGCGCTGCAGGCGCCGCAGCGTGGTGTCGTCCTGCAATGCCTGCTGGAACAGCGATATCTCCTGGTCGATGCGATCGCACAGCGCGCCGGTGTTCCCCTTGAGCAGCCCACGGGTCTGCAGAAGGGCAGCGACCGGCTTCTTGGCCAGCTGCCTGGCCCGTCCGAGCGTCGCCTCCTCCACGCCGTCATGCACGATCTCGGCGACGAGACCGAGCGCCCTGGCATCCTCGGCGTGGAGCGTGTCGCCGAGGCAAAAGAAGCGGAAGGCGCCGGCATAGCCGAGCTTCTGCGGCGCCAGGATGCTGGTCGCCGCGTCCGGCACAAGGCCGAAATCGACGAACGGCACCCGGAACGTGCTTTCATTGGAGGCGATCACCATGTCGCAATGGAACAGGATCGTGCAGCCGACGCCGACGGCATCGCCGTCGACGCAGGCGAGGATAGGCTTCGGGAACGTCGCCAGCGTGCGGAACATGTCGGTGACGGCGGCGATGAGCTTCTGATGCTTGGTGGCGTCGAGGAATTCGGAGAAGTCGCCACCGAGGCAGAAACAGCCCGCCAGGCCACGCAGCACGACGACACGAACCTCATCATTGTCGGCGGCTTCGTGGAACGTCCTGGCAAGGCTTTCATAGGCCCTTCTGTCGAGCACCGGCCGGCCGTCATTCGACGACACGGTGACGATGAGCGTGTGGTTGCGCAGTTCCGGTTGCGGGTGCATGGCCATCTCCGATCTCATGACGCCCTCCTTTGGCCGAACATGTCTGGATATCCCCTGGCCAGAACGGGAGCATGATGATTGCGGCGCGAACGCACCACATCCAGCGTGTGCTCGGTGAAGGAGAGCAGTGT
The DNA here is from genome assembly GCF_013170705.1 of Mesorhizobium loti. Taxonomy (NCBI): domain Bacteria; kingdom Pseudomonadati; phylum Pseudomonadota; class Alphaproteobacteria; order Hyphomicrobiales; family Phyllobacteriaceae; genus Mesorhizobium; species Mesorhizobium loti. Next base: position 6,818,415 of record NZ_CP033334.1, read on the forward strand.
CGCCACGACCTGCTGATTTCCGTAGGTGCGCTGGTAGCCTAGCGGCGTCGCCAGGAAATGCAGTTGCAAGGCGCGCAATACCCACATCGGCTCGAACTCGATGATCACCTTGTCGACGCCGCGCTTCAGCCCCCACTCGACGAAGCCGGCGATCAATTCGGTGCCGACCGTCGAAACGCCGCGACGGCCATCGCGGAAGCCTGGAGCCACCGCATAGCGGGTCAATTCCCAGATGTTTGGGCCCGATGGCGGCGTTCCCTCGGAAAGGTCGGTCAGGACTTCGGTCAGCAGATGGGGCCGCGTGGTCGGCAACATCCTTTGATAGCCTGCGATTTCGTTGCCTCTGATGACGATCTGATGCACCGCCTCGTCATGGTCGAACTGGTCGACCTCGAATCCGTCCGGGCGCCGCAGGTCCTCCCACCCCATTTCTTCGACAAATATCTGGTAGCGCAGCCGATGGACGGCCTCCCAAAGGTCGGGACGTTCCATCAATTCCTGAGTTGTAAGACAAAAAAGCATGCCGTCGTCTCCTGGGTTTAAGAGGAAGATACGGCCGTGCTTCAGTGAGAAAATTGCGTGATCACGTAGGCAAGAATTTCTAGGTCGGCACGGCCGACCTAACTAATGTAGCCGCGCCTTATCGCTTCGGCGACAGCCTGAACCCGGTTGACGGCACCGAGTTTGCTTTTGGCGTTAAGAAGATGTTTCTCCGAGGTGTGCTCCGAGATGCCGAGGATTTGCGAAATCTCCCATTCGGACTTGCCGACAGCCGCCCATTGCAGGCATTCGCGCTCGCGCGGAGTCAACTCGATATGGTCGATGGTCTTGGCCGCCATGGTGTGGAGCTGCATGGCGCGGCCAACGGCATAGGTAGAGACCAGCGACACCAGGCCGAACTCTTCCGCCGACAGCTGCACGGCCTCGCCACCCAGCGACACCATGACGATCTGGCCGTCGAGTGTGATCAGCGGGAAAGCCAAGCCGTCGCGCAGCTTGAAGGCGCCGGCATCGCCCATCACTTCGCCGCTGCTCTTGTCGAAGCGAATGCCCTCGGCGGCTTCCCGCCACTGGAACGGCGCCTGCAGTTGTTTCATGTGGCTGACCACGGGATCGTGATCGACATAATTGCGCGACACGTAGCGCTCCAGCCATTCGACAGGCCAGTCGCACAGCAGGACATGCTGCTTTTGCTGCCCGGCCGGCGTGCCCGGCTGCGGAACGGTTCCGGCCATAAGCGCGGTCAGACCGAAATCCGACGTTATGCCCAACAGCTTCTCGCAAACCACCGCCGCCGTTCCGGCGTGCTGCAGTTGGTCTATGTATTCCAGCGTACGATCGAATTGACCCATCGCAACATCAACCCCATGTTGCCTCATGCATTGAGACCGATGGTCCATGCCTTGCCTGCACTTTGCCACCGACCACGGATTGCAATCGCACTTTTCCGGTTGTGGTTCTCGACCCTGGTCCCCCAACCAAGGCAGCCACCGCTGTTTGCAAACGCGCTAAATCATATCCTGAAATCGGCGCGTTGAAATCAAAAACCATTGTGCCTGTATCATTTTCGTACCAAAACCAGTGCGAAAACGAGTGCGGCGGAGTTCTATCGTGGCGTTCCAATGGCGGTTCCTGGTCCTGGCGTCGCTGCTGATGGCGGCACTGCCGGCGGCTTCTGGCGCGCGCGCGGCGGAACCGCAGGTGCCGGTGCTGTGGGACGCCAAGGAACGGTTGCCCAAGCCAGATCTTTCGGCCCTGCCACGGCTGCGGTTCCTGACGACCACGGATTTTCCACCCTTCAATTTCCTCGACGGCTCGGGAAAGCTGTCCGGTTTCCACATCGACCTGGCACGCGCCATCTGCGCCGAACTCGGCATCATCGACAAATGCCAGATCCAGGCATTGCCCTGGGCCGAGCTCGAAGGGGCGCTTGAGAAAGGCGAGGGCGAAGCCATCATCGCCGGCATCGCCGCAACGCCACAGGCACGCCAGACATATGCCTTCTCACGCTCCTATCTGCAGTTTCCGTCGCGTTTCATCATGCCGAAGGGCAAGGCGTTGACGGAACCGGTCTTCGACAAATTGCACGGCAAGCGCGTTGGCGTGATCGCCGGCTCGGCGCATGAGCGCATGCTGCGCGACTATTTCAACACGGTCCAGGTCGTCTCCTTCGACGGACCGGAAGCCCTTTACGCCGACCTCAAGGCGGGCAAGATCGATGCGGCCTTTGGCGACGGCATGCGCTTCGCCTTCTGGCTGGGCGGCTCGCACGCCGCAGGCTGCTGCCGCTTTGCCGGCGGTCCCTATCTGGCGCCAGAATATCTGGGCACGGGCATGGCCATCGCCACACGGGCGGACAATCCGGCCCTGGCCGCCGCGATCGACTACGCGCTGCAGGAGATTTCGATGAAAGGTACCTTCGCCGAATTCTACCTGCGCTATTTCCCGGTCAGTTTTTTCTGATCCGGTCCCGGTCAGTTTTTTCCGATCCGGTTCCGGTTTTCTGATCCGCCCGTAACGCAGTCAGGTCAGAGTGCGCAGCCGCGCCTTGGCCGCGCGGCCGATGGCGGCGACGGTCAGTGTGTCGAGATCGAGCTGCCGGCGGATCAACTGCAGCACGCGCACTTCCTCCATGCGCATTTCGAGATCGACGGCGGCCACTTCGAAGGCAGCGGCATAGGCGGTGTCGCGCAGGCGCTCCGGCAGGGCTTCGGCGACTTGTGCCAGGACACCCTCCAGGCCGTCCTTTTCATGCAGCAGCTTCTGGCAAGCCTGGGCGACGGGAACCAGCCTATCCTGCTTGAAATCCTCGAACACCGGCCATGAGCGGACAACATCGCCGATCCGGGCCAGTTCGACATCGGTCATGTCCCGATCGGAGGCCGAGGTGATGACCATCAGGTAGATCAGGGCTTCATGCGGCGTCGGCGATGGCATTCGGTACTCCTTGAACGGGCTTCGAAGGTAGGAACGGCGCTCGGAGGCCGCAAGGAAAAAGCGCCGCAATCGTTGACGCTCCGGCCCCGCGCGCCTAGAGACCGGTTGAAAATCGACACCGCGGCCAAACCAGCGAAAATAGTCTGGCCGGCGAATAATTTGGAAACAGCACCATGGCGGGATCAAACATCCTCGATCTCAACCCCGAACTGCTGGCGGCCGCCGCCGAGAGCAAGGCGTGGCCGTTCGAGGAGGCCAAAAAGATCATCGAGCGCTACAAAGGCGCCGACTTTCCCGAAACGGTCCTGTTCGAGACCGGATATGGCCCGTCCGGCCTGCCGCATATCGGCACGTTCGGCGAGGTGGCGCGCACCTCGATGGTGCGCCATGCGTTCCGTGTGCTGACGCAAGACAAGGTCGCCACGAAGCTGCTGTGCTTTTCCGACGACATGGATGGCATGCGCAAGATACCCGACAACGTGCCGGACCGCGCAGCGCTTGAGCCGCATCTGCACAAGCCGCTCTCTTCGGTTCCCAATCCGTTCGGCGGCGACTATGCGAGCTTCGCCGACCACAACAACGCGATGCTCTGCCGCTTCCTGGACACGTTCGGCTTCGACTACGAATTCGCCAGTGCGACGCAGTACTACAAGTCCGGCCGTTTCGACGCGATGCTGCTTCGCGCCGCCGAGCGCTACGACAAGATCATGGCAGTGATGCTGCCGACGCTCGGACCGGAGCGGCAGGCGACCTACAGCCCGTTCCTGCCGATTTCTCCGAAGAGCGGCCGCGTGCTTTACGTGCCGATGAAGCATGTCGATGCCAAGGCCGGCACCATCACCTTCGACGACGAAGGCACCGAGACCACGCTTTCGATCACCGGCGGCCGGGTGAAGCTGCAATGGAAGCCGGATTTCGGCATGCGCTGGGCGGCGCTGGGCGTCGATTTCGAAATGTTCGGCAAGGACCACCAGACCAACGCGGTCGTTTATGACCGCATCTGCGACATCCTGGGCGGACGCGCGCCGGAGCATTTCGTCTACGAACTGTTCCTGGACGAGAACGGCCAGAAGATCTCGAAGTCGAAGGGCAACGGCCTGACCATCGACGAATGGCTGACCTACGCGCCGACCGAGAGCCTCGGGCTCTACATGTATCAACGGCCGCGGCAGGCCAAGAAGCTCTATTTCGACGTCATCCCACGGGCCGTGGATGAATATTACACCTTCCTTGCCGCCTACCCACGGCAGGACTGGAAGGAGCGGCTGGGCAACCCGGTCTGGCATATGCATGACGGCAATCCGCCGGCCATCGACATGCCGGTGCCGTTCTCGCTGCTGCTCAACCTGGTCAGTGCTTCCAATGCGCAGAACAAGGATGTGCTGTGGGGCTTCATCTCACGCCACGCCGCCGGCGTGACGCCGGCCACCCATCCCGAACTCGACAGGCTGACGGGCTATGCGATCCGCTATTTCGACGACTTCGTAAAGCCGACGAAAACGTTCCGCGCCGCCGACGATGTCGAGCGCGAGGCGCTGCAGGCGCTGGACGCGGCGCTTGGCACGCTGCCGACGGATGCCAGCGGCGAAGCGATCCAGAACGCTTCACTCAACGTGGCGCGCAAGATCGAACGCTATCAGGACCATTCCAAGCAGAGCCCGGAAGGCGGCCCAGGCGTTTCTGGCGCCTTCTTCCAGATGATCTACCAGGTGCTCATCGGGCAGGAGCGCGGCCCGCGCTTCGGATCGTTCGCCGCGCTCTACGGCGTCGCCGAGACCCGTGAGCTCATTCAGCAGGCGCTGGCTGGTCAACTGGCTTGAGGGCGCCGCCCTCCTCTTTCAGGATCGAGCCCTCTTCCAGGATCGAGCCCGGCGCCTGAGGCGCCGGGGCGGGCGCGGCGGGCATCGCCGAGATGCCGGCAAGATCCGGCGCCGGCCCGAAAATGCCCTTCTTGCCGCTTTGCGCCTTTTCGCCGGCCTCGACATAGGGCCCGCCCTTGGCGGCACGCGCCCAGCCGTTTTCGACCAGCCACTGGCCGACGTCCTGCTTGCCGATCCGGCATTCGGCCGCGATCCGGTCGCGGCCGCCTTCAGGCGGGACCGTGCAAATCACCGCGCGGCCGCGCAGAAAGGCCCTGAAGGCGCTGCGCGCGCGAATGCCGCACGGCCAGGATTTGCCGTCCGTGGTGCAGGCCTCGTCCTGCGCGACGACATCGATGCCGGAAACCGCGACGGAATAGCCTTTCGCCTCGATAAGGCCGGCGGCCGGCGCGACCGGCTGGAACAGCTTCGTGCCGTTCCAGTCGTCGGGCATCTTCGGCTTTGGCGGCATGGCCAGCGCCAGCTTGCTCAGCGGTTCGCGCGGCTCGATCCGCTCGATTTCTCCGGCGGGCAGGTCCGGCGGCGCGACGACCTCCGGATCAATCGCCCGCGAATGCACCGCCGGCTTTGCCGGTGGCGGAGCGGCAGGCGCTGGAATGGCTGACGTGGCCGGCTCTTCCGGCCCGGCATCGGTGCCTGCCTGAGAGATCGTATCAACGCCAGGATCGATCTGGTCCACCGCGACGGTGCTTTCGCTTCCTTTCAGCGTACGGCCGCCGGCGACGACCAGGGCCGCCATCACCGGAACCATCACAACCGCCAGGGCAAGATGAGGAAGCCGCACCAGCTCGGACCTACTGACTCGCCCAGACAATCCGCGCCACCCATTCGACATCGCGCATGGGAATGTCGCGGTCGGGATGATCGGGATTGAGGGAGACCAGCGCGATCGACTTGACGGTCTGGCGCTCGAGCACCTTTGCCATCACCTCGCCTGACGTGGTCTTGACGACGACGCGATCACCCTTGCGGGTGGCCGCGCCCGGCTCGACGATGAGGACGTCGCCATTGCGGTAGAGCGGCAGCATGGAGTCGCCTTGCACCTGCAGCGCATAGGAGCTTTCGGTCGACTGCGCCGGCAGTTCGACCAGATCCCAGCCCTGCCCTGCAGGAAAACCGGCATCGTCGAAAAAACCGCCGGCGCCGGCCTGGGCAAAGCCAAGCAAGGGCACCGATCGCCGGTAGGCGGGCGCGGCGCCCATGCGGCCTTCGATAAGCCCGGTGAATTCGTCGAGTGAAGCACCCGTCGCCTCGATGATCTTGGCCAGCGATTCGGTCGAAGGCCAGCGTGGCCGGCCGTCGGACGACAGGCGTTTCGATTTGTTGAAAGCAGTCGAATCGAGCCCCGCGCGCCTTGCCAGACCTGAAGCCGAAAGCGAATAGCGCTCGGCGAGAGCATCGATGGCGGCCCAGACGCGGTCGTGCGAGAGCATGTCGTGCTCTCCTTCGAAACAGGAAAAAATGCCTGTTCGTTCTAGTCCGCGAAGGCCGCTTTGTCCACCAGCACCGCTCACCCGACACACATTCGTGTCGACCCTAGACATTGGGATTCCCGGGATCAACTGGCCGCCTTGGCGAGGGTACGCAAACCCTGGTGCGAAGCCATGAAAATCCGTTCCGCCTCCGTTGGCTGTCGTGGATCGGCTGTGCGACCAAGGGCTGCAACAACCTCGGCAATGTCGAGGAAGCGGCGAGCCTTGCGGTCATAGACGCCGGCGGTCGTCAGGATCAAAGCAGCCGTCTCGCCATTGTCGAGGACGAAACGGTGCTTGCCGATGACCTGGCTACCTTCCCAGGTTTCGATCGACGACACCACTTCGAACCGGCGCCACAGCCGGATCTCGCGTGCGTAGACCGCCTGCAGCCCGCCCATCATCGGCGCCCAGCCATTCTTTCGCGCCAGCGTGATCAGCCCGGCGCGGACAAAGAGGTCAATGCGGCCGAGATCGGCCAGCATCATGTAGCGCGCATTGTTGAGATGGATGTTGAAATCGATGTCGGTCGGCAGGCAGCGAAAAGCCAGCCGGCTTTCACCGCCCATCACATAGGGGCCACGGCTTCGCGCCGTGGCCAGCATGCGCGCCATACGCGCCCAGACATACATTACAGCGCCGCGCGTCCTGTTGGACGCGCAAAGGACGCTGTAACACTTTCGACTCTACCCATGCGTCAGGCGGCTTGCTTCACGTCACCCTTGGCATAGGGGTCGAAGCGTTCGTAGAAGGTCTCGCCCTTCTCGGCCATGTCGATGAGAAGCCTGGGCGCCTTGAATTCGGCGCCGTATTTCTTCTGCAGCCCCTTGGCGATCTTGACGAAGCGCTTGGCGCCGATGCCGTCGATATAGGACAGCGCACCGCCGGTATAGGGCGCGAAGCCGAAGGCCAGGATCGACCCAACATCGGCCTCGCGCGGATCGGTGACGATGCCCTCTTCCATCACCCGTGCCGCCTCCAGGGCGATGGTGACGAGCAACCGCTGCTGGAGTTCCTCGTAATCGACTGTCTCGGGCTCTAGCTGCGGATAGAGGTCCTTCAACCCCGGCCACAGCTTCTTCTTGGCGGGCTTGGCCGGATAGTCATAAAAGCCCTTGCCATTCTTGCGGCCGAAACGGCCATGGTCGTCGACCATGGTGTTGATCAGCGCCATCTGCCTGGGGTCGACGGCCTTGTCGCCGAGATCCCTGATGGTCTGCTTCATGATCTTCTGGGCAAGGTCGATCGCCGTCTCGTCGGTCAGCGCCAGCGGGCCAACCGGCATGCCGGCGGCCTTTGCCGCATTCTCGATCATCGGCGCGGGAACGCCTTCGATCAGCATCTTGTAGGCCTCAGACATATAGCGCAGCACGCAGCGATTGACGTAGAAGCCGCGCGTGTCGTTGACGACGATCGGCGTCTTCTTGATGGCGCGGACGAAGTCGATCGCGGTCGCCAGCGCCTTGTCGCCGGTCTTCTTGCCCAAAATGATCTCGACCAGCATCATCTTGTCGACCGGCGAGAAGAAGTGAATGCCGACAAAATTCTTCGGCCGCGCCGAATTCTTGGCCAGCGAGGTGATCGGGATGGTCGAAGTGTTGGAGGCGAAGATCGCCGACGACTTCAGCACCGCTTCCGCCTGCTCGGTGGCGGCCTTCTTGACAGCGGAATCCTCGAACACCGCCTCGACGACGAGGTCGCAACCGGCAAGGTCGGCATAGTCGGCCGTGGGCGTGATCAGCGACAGGAGCTTGTCCTTCTCCTCCGGCTTGGCGCGGCCCTTCTTGACCTGATCCGAGACCAGGCTGTCGGAATGCGCCTTGCCCTTCTGAGCGGACTCGATATCGCGGTCGAGCAGCACCACCGGGATACCGGCCTTGGCCGTGACATAAGCGATGCCGGCGCCCATGAAACCGGCGCCGAGAATGCCGATCTTCTTGAATTTGGTTTCCGGCACGCCGGCCGGGCGGCGCGCGCCCTTGTTCAATTCCTGCAGCGATACGAACAGCGAGCGGATCATCGCCGCCGCTTCCCTGGTCCGCATGATCTCGGTGAAATAGCGCTGCTCGATCCTGAGCGCGGTGTCGAACGGCACCAGCAGGCCTTCATAGACGCATTTCAGGATGGCGGCGGCGGCCGGGTAATTGCCATAGGTCTCCCGACGCAGGATGGCGATGGCCGGCGGCCAGAGATTGAAGCCGGCCGGCGAATAGATCTGGCCGCCGGGCAGCTTGAAGCCCTTCTCGTCCCAGGGCTGGACGGCCTTCAGGCCGTTCTTGATCATGGCCTTTGCCGTCTCGATCAGCTTGGCTGGCTCGGCTATCTCGTGGATAAGGCCCATGGCCTTGGCCTTCTGCGGCGACAGGTTCTGGCCCGAGGTCAGCATCTGCAGCGCCTGCTGCTGATCGGTCAGCCGCGGCACGCGCTGGGTGCCGCCGGCGCCGGGGAAGATACCGACCTTGACTTCCGGCAGGGCCATCTTGACCTTGTCCGAGTCAGCCGCGACGCGGCCGTGGCAGGCCAGCGACAGTTCGAAGGCACCGCCCATGCAGGTGCCGTTGATCGCCGACACCCAAGGCTTGCCGGACGTTTCGAGCTTGCGCCACAGGCCGCCCATGCGGCCGGCATTGTCGAACAGCAGCTTTGCCGCCTTCTCCGGATCCTTGTCTTTCTCCATGGCAAAGACCGCCAGCATCTTCTGGAGCATGGTGAGATCGGCGCCGCCGGAGAAGCTGTCCTTGCCCGAGGTGATCACCGCACCCTTGATGCCGGCATCGGCCACCACCTGGTCGATGATCTTGTCCAACTCGCCCATCACCTCCTCGGTGAACACGTTCATCGAGCGGTCGGGCATGTTCCAGGTGACGAGCGCAATGCCGTCAGCGTCGGTGTCGAGGGTGAAATTGATGTAGCTCATTGTTCTCTCCCCGTCAGACGCGTTCGATGATCGTTGCGGTGCCCATGCCGGCGCCGATGCAGAGCGTCACCAGCGCGGTGTTGAGGTCGCGGCGCTCGAGTTCGTCCAGCACCGTGCCGAAGATCATCGCGCCGGTGGCGCCGAGCGGGTGGCCCATGGCGATGGCGCCGCCATTGACGTTGATCCTGTCGTGCGGGATGTCGAAGGCCTGCATGTAGCGCAACACCACCGAGGCGAAGGCCTCGTTGAGCTCGAACAGATCGATGTCGGACAGCTTCATCTTGGCGCGCTTCAGAAGCTTTTCGGTGACGTCGACCGGGCCGGTCAGCATCAGCACCGGCTCGGAACCGATATTGGCGAAGGTGCGGATGCGCGCGCGGGGTTTGAGGCCCATGGATTTTCCGGCCTTCTTCGAGCCGAGCAGCACGGCCGCCGCGCCATCGACGATGCCGGACGAGTTGCCGGCGTGGTGGACGTGGTTGACCTCTTCCACCTCGGGGTGCTTCTGCACCGCGACCGCGTCGAAACCGCCCATTTCACCAGGCATGACGAAGGATGGGTTGAGCGAGGCGAGCGACTGCATGTCGGTCGAAGGCCGCATGTGCTCGTCATGGTCGAGGATGGTGAGCCCGTTCTGGTCCTTGATCGGAATGACGGAGTTCTTGAAGCGACCGTCGGCCCAGGATTTTGCCGCCCGCTTCTGGCTCTCGACGGCATAGGCGTCGACGTCGTCACGGGAAAAACCGTATTTGGTGGCGATCAGGTCGGCCGAAATGCCTTGCGGCACGAACCAGCCGGGCAGGCCGACCGAGGGATCCATGAACCAGGCGCCACCCGAGGCGCCCATGCCGACGCGCGACATGGATTCGACGCCACCGGCGATGACGATCTCATCGGCGCCCTGCGCGATCTTGGCGGCGCCGAAATTGATGGCGTCGAGACCCGAGGCGCAGAAGCGCGAGATCTGCATGCCAGGTGCCTTGGTGTCGTAGCCGGCCTCGAAGGCGGCGGCGCGCGGAATGACCGAACCCGCCTCGCCGACCGGATCGACGCAGCCGAAGATGATGTCGTCGACTGTACCGGTGTCGAGCCCATTGCGGTCGCGCAACGCCTCGAGCGTCTTGGCGGCAAGCCGCACCGCCGGCACTTCGTGCAGCGATCCGTCCTTCTTGCCCTTGCCGCGCGGCGTGCGCACGGCGTCGTAGACGTAAGCCTCAGCCATTTCCTTGCTCCTTGGGTTTGCCGGCCGCCACTCTCAGAGAGAGCGTCCGATCAGCAATTTCATGATCTCGTTGGTGCCGCCGTAGATGCGCTGGACGCGAGCGTCGCGGAACATGCGGGCGATCGGATATTCATTCATGTAGCCATAGCCGCCATGCAATTGAAGGCATTCGTCGACGACTTTTCCCTGCAGGTCGGAGAGCCAGTATTTGGCCATCGAGGCCGTCACCGGATCGAGGCCGCCATTGATGTGGCGGGTGACGCAATCATTGTAGAAGACGCGGCCGATGGTGGCCTCGGTCTTGAGCTCGGCCAGCTTGAACTGGGTGTTCTGGAAGTCGATGATCGCCTTGCCGAAGGCCTTGCGTTCCTTCACGTAATCGATGGTCAGCGCCAGCGCCCGCTCGATCATGGCGATGGCGCCGGTGCCGATCTGCAACCGCTCCTGCGGCAGCTGCTGCATCAGCTGGATGAAGCCCTGCCCTTCCTCGTGGCCAAGCAGATTGGCGGTCGGCACGCGCACGTCGTTGAAGAACAGTTCCGACGTGTCGTTGGCCTTCAGACCGATCTTGTCGAGGTTGCGGCCGCGCTCGAAACCGTCGACCTCGTCGGTCTCGACGACGATCAGCGAGGTGCCCTTGGCGCCCTTTTCCGGATCGGTCTTGGTGACGACGATGATGAAGTTGGCGAGCTGGCCGTTGGTGATGAAGGTCTTGGAGCCGTTGATCCGGTACTGGTTGCCGTCTTTCTCGGCCCGCGTCTTGACGCCCTGCAGGTCGGAGCCGGCGCCTGGTTCGGTCATGGCGATGGCGCCGATCAGCTCGCCGGTCGCGAGCTTCGGCAGCCACTTCTTCTTCTGCTCCTCGGAGCCGTAGTGAAGGATGTAGGGCGCGACGATCGAATTGTGCAGGCCGATGCCGAAACCGTCGACGCCGACATGGCCGATCGCCTCGATGATGGCGCTCTCATGCGCGAAGGTGCCGCCGGAGCCGCCATATTCCTCCGGCATCGAGGCGCAGAGCAGGCCGGCGGCACCGGCCTTCAGCCAGCTCTCGCGGTCGACCATCTCGTTCTTCTCGAACTCGTCGTAGCGCGGCGCGATCTCCTCCGCCATGAAGCGGGTTGCCATGTCGTAGAGCATGCCGACCTCGTCCGCCGCCCAGGCGGGCTTGGGAAGGCCAAGAATTTCGGCGGGGTTGGTCATGTGGATATGGTACTCCTCCCAGAGCGCATCGTCAGGGTTGAGGCCGGCGCACGTCACGCGGGCCTCAACCGACCCTCCCCTCGAGGGAGAGGGCAACCATCTTTAGAACGCTTCCGCGGGCAGGGCCATCAGCGTGTCCGCGCCACTCGAAATACGGGCGAGATGGGCCGACGTCTCCGGCATGATCCGCTCCATGAAGAAGCGCGCCGTCACCACCTTGTTGTCGTAGAAGGACTGGGTGCCGTTGGCGCCGGTCTTGCCCTGTGCCACCTTGGCCATCTGCGCCCACATGTAGCCCAGCGCCACAAGGCCGAAGAGGTGCATATAGTCTGTCGAGGCCGCACCGGCATTGTCGGGCTTGGCCATACCGTTCTGCACCAGCCACATGGTCGCCGCCTGCAGGTCGTTGAGACCCTTCTTCAATCCCTTGGTGAAGGGCGCCATCTTCTCGTCGGCGCGGTTTTCCTCGCAGAATTCGCCGACCTCCTTGAAGAAGGCCTGGACGGCGCGACCGCCATTCAGGCCGAGTTTGCGGCCGACGAGGTCGAGCGCCTGGATGCCGTTGGCGCCTTCATAGATCATGGCGATGCGGGCATCGCGCACGAACTGGCTCATGCCGTGTTCTTCGATATAGCCGTGGCCGCCGAACACCTGCTGGGCCATCACCGCATGGTCGAAACCCTTGTCGGTGAGCACGCCCTTGACCACCGGCGTCATCAGCCCGGTGTAGTCGTCGGCGGCCTGGCGGTCCTTGTCGTCGGCGGAGCGGTGGGCAATGTCGGACTTGATCGCCGTCCACAGCGCCAGCGCGCGGCCGGCCTCGTTGAAGGCCTTCATGGTCATCAGCGAACGGCGGATGTCGGGATGGACGATGATCGGGTCGGCCTTCTTGTCCGGCGCCTTGGCGCCTGACAGCGAACGGCCCTGCAAGCGGTCCTTGGCGTAGGCGACGGCGTTCTGGTAGGCAATCTCCGACAGCGACAGCCCTTGCAGGCCGACGCCAAGGCGGGCCTCGTTCATCATCGTGAACATCGCCTTGAGGCCACCATTCTCCTCGCCGAGCAGCGTGCCTTCGGCCTCGTCATAGTTCATGACGCAGGTCGAATTGCCGTGGATGCCCATCTTCTCCTCGATCGAGCCGCAGGAGAGCGTGTTCTTCTCGCCCGGATTGCCCGACGCATCGAGCTTGAGCTTCGGCACGATGAACAGCGATATGCCCTTCACACCTTCCGGCGCGCCCTCGATGCGGGCCAGCACCAGATGGACGATGTTGTCCGACATGTCGTGCTCGCCGGCCGAGATGAAGATCTTCTGGCCTGAAATCCTGTAGGTGCCGTTGCCATTCGGCACCGCCTTGGTGCGCAGCAGGCCGAGATCGGTGCCGCAATGCGGCTCGGTGAGGTTCATGGTGCCGGTCCAGGAGCCCTCGACCATCCTGGGCAGCCAGGTCGCCTTCTGCTCATCGGTGCCGTGGGTGATGATCGCCGCGATCGCGCCCTGCGTCAGGCCCGGATACATCATCAGCGACATGTTGGCCGAGACCATGTATTCGGCGACGGCCGTGTGGACGGCATAGGGCAGGCCCTGGCCGCCGAACTCGACCGGTGCGGCCAACCCCATCCAGCCGCCCTCGCGATACTGGTCGAAGGCCTCCTTGAAGCCTTTTGGCGTCGTCACCGAGCCGTCGTCGTGACGCACGCAGCCTTCCATGTCGCCGACGCGGTTGAGCGGATGCATGACATTTTCGGCGAGCTTGGCGCCCTCGGCGAGGATCGCTTCCAGAACGTCGGGCGTGGCGTCGGCAAATCCGGGAAGGTTGGAATAGCGCTGATAGCCTAGCACCTCGGTGAGTACGAACAGCGTATCCTGAACCGGAGCCCTGTATGTCGGCATGCTTTTTCTCCACCCTGCGGACCTGGTCCGAAAGCCCCGAATTCATGTGTCAGGGCAGCATGCGGACCCGTGTTGGAGCCGAGATAGCAAAAATTGACGTTTGCGTAAACGTCAATTTCTTCGATGCGATAAGATTTCCCCCTACCAAGCCTGGTGAGCCTAGCGGCGCAACGTCGTGCGGGCCAGAGCCGAGGGATCGGAGAGAGGCAGATTCACAAAGCGAAAAAGCCGCGTGGCAGAGCCACGCGGCTTGATCGTGCCGGAACCGGCGGTTTGCTTAGCTTGCGACGCTCGCCTGCGGCGCCGTGCGCTCGGCCAGCATCTGGCGAACCGCCGACATCGAGCCGGAAAGTTCGTTGATGGCGTCGTCGATCAGCGCTCGCTGCTTCTGCAGGCGGGCAAGCTGCTTCTCCGACTTGTCCAGCGCCAGCCGCAGCTGCTTGGTGTTGGAACCGGTCGGATCGTATAGATCCATCATCTGCTTGACGTCGCGCAGCGAGAACCCGACCTTGCGGCCAAGCAGGATCAGCTTCAGCCGGGCCTTGTCGCGGCGTGTGTAGAGACGGGTCGAACCGTCGCGCTGCGGGTTGAGCAGGCCCTTGTCTTCGTAGAAACGCAGCGTACGCAGCGTCACGCCGTATTTCTTGGCCATTTCGCCGATGCGGACGAGGTCCTCACCGGCTTCGACAGATACATTATTGGTATTGGCGGCGGTCTCGCCGGCCGAGATAAGCTTCATGGTCACTGGCTTTCCCCGTCTGGTGGCGTCGCGGTCCTGGACCATGCGTCGCCTGACTGGAAGCGGGGGCGTGCTTCCGGCCGTGGTTTCGACAAACAAAATCGCAAACAGCACACTCGAATGCGCCTTTTACGTTTACGTCAATTCTATACCGATAGCCGCCTCATGACGCAAGGGGCGTTCTATGAAGGCGCTTTATGCCGCACCGCGGGCAGCGGCAGCCAACTTCTTGCAACTTCTTAAGCTTGGTTAACGCGTTGTTTACCACGTTGAGGGAAATGTGGGCGCGTCGGCTACCCGTGTTTATCCTGTATCGAATTTTTCACGGTTTTTCGGAGCGCGGGTGAACCCCCGGGAAGCTTGTCTTCCACCGTGGCATGGAAGCGCGGTCGCCTTCGTTCCGGCAGGGACTTGGGGAGCTGGCCGCAAGCCGGCCAATCTGAAAGACGGACGCACCGATGAACAGCAAGCGGTCCTACCTCGACACACTCAACGCCGGCAGGCAGCGCAGGCCGCAGACCACGCTCGAGCAGCTGAACCGTTCGCTGGAGACGCTGGAGCAGCGATTGGGGCAGACCCGCGAGGAGGTGACGGCACGTCCGGCTCCGCGCCAATACGGCGCCGACCCGCGTTATCCCGCCATGGAGCCGCGCTACCCCGCCGCGCAGCCAACCGGCCAGCAGCGCTGGTACGAGGATCCGCAACCGGCACCACGCCCGCAGAGCCCGGCGCCAGCCCCTTCATTCGACCAGAATTACCAAGCCATCGCCCGCGACATCGACCGTGTGCGCGGCCAGGAAGACAGTGTCGCCATGGTCGGCAAGATCGCCGGCGAGCTGCGCGGCATGCGCGAGGAACTGCGCCACCAGATGACGGCAGGCCTGCAGCGCGAATTCGATGCGCTGCGCAAGGATATCGACCGCGCCTTCCAGGCGAACGCCAAGCCCGGCGCGGCAGGCAAGGGCAGCGCCGAACTCGGCGTCGAGTTCGAACGGCTTTCCGGCGCCATCAAGTCGCTGTCGGAGAAGAGCGACGACAGAAGCGTCAATCTGCTGCGGCTGGAGCTCGAGCAGGTCAAGGCCGCGCTCGACACGCTGGCGCGCGAGGAGAGCGTGCAGAAGGTCGACCGCCGCTGGGACGAATTCGACCGCCGCTGGACGGCTTTCGAAGACCGCGTCGACGCCGACCAGCGCAAACGCTCCGACGATCCCGCCCTTGCGGCGCTGACCGACCGGCTGGAGCAGATCAGCAACGCCGTCAACAACCTGCCGGAATCGCTGTCGCTGCGCTCGCTCGAGGAAAAGGTCCGTACCCTGGCCGGCGCTGTCGATCACTTCGCCAGCCAGCAGCAGGACAATCGCGGCGGTGACACGCTTGCCATGATCGACGAGCGGCTGGACGAGATCTCCCGCGCCATCGTGGCCTCGACGGTCGCGGCACAGGCCAATTCGGTCGACCACGAAGCCTTCGACCGCATCGAGAAGCGCATCGACTCGCTCGCCCGGCAGATCGAGGAAGTGGCACAGGATCGCCCAGGCGACGCTGTCATGGATCGGCTGAGCACGCTATCGAGCCGGGTCGACGAACTCGCCGGCCGCGCCAACCTTCCCGAACAGGCGATGGAACGGCTGGCCAAGCAGATCACGCTCATCGCCGACAAGATCGACCAGGCGCCGGCCATGCCCGACGCCGACTATATCTTCCAGGGGCTCGAGCAGCGCTTCGATGTGCTGTCCGGCATGATGGAACGCCGGCAGGGCGACGCCATCGAACAGGGCAACATGCTGTTTCGCGATCTCGAGCGCCGCCTGGACGAGGTTGCCGACCGGCTCGACCAGCGCATCGTGCCGCAAGTGGACAGCGCCGGCATCATGGAAGCCATCGACGCACGCTTCACCGCGCTCGCGACGCGCATGGAGACGCGCGTTCCCGATCCGGCCGGCGAAGCGGCGATCCGTGGCCTGGAAAGCCGGCTCGAGGACATTTCCAGCCGGCTCGACGCATCGGCGGCCCAGGTGGCCGGCATCGACCCGGCGCTGATCCGCAGCCTGGAAGCGCAGGTCGCCGGCCTGTCCGCCCATCTTTCCAGGCCGAGCACCCCACTTCCGGAATTCGAGGACATCAGCCCGCGCCTCGACGAAATCGAGAAGGCGCTGGCCGGCACCCGCGATTCCATCCTCGGCGCGGCACGCGAAGCGGCCGAGAACGCGGTGCGTTCGCTGGCCGGGTCGAGCGCCAACACGACGGCCGTTTCCGGCCTCGCCCAGGACCTGAAGACGCTGGAAACGCTGACGCGGCGTTCCGACGAGCGCAATTCGAGAACGTTTGAGGCCATCCACGACACATTGCTCAAGATCGTCGACAGGCTTGGTTCGCTGGAGACCAGCGAACCGTCCGAAGCGGTGAGCGAGCTTCTGGACACGCGATCGGACGAAGCGGCCGGCAAGCGCCGCACGCGGATCGCCAAGATGGCTGTCGAGGCACCGTCCCTGGATATCGACGCGCCTATGCCGCTGACCGGCGACATGGCCGATCTCGACGGCCGCGCCGCCGCCATACTGCGCAACGAGCACGGCGCACGTGGCGACCTGGGCACGCGTGGCGACTTGGGCACGCGTGGCGACCTGGGCACGCGCACGCCGGCGGAAGCAGCCGCGGCTGCCGCCATCGCAGCCCTCGGGTCCGACACCATCGCCGAGAAGGACCAGCCGGCAGGCCGCAAATCGATGTTCGGCGGGCTGGCACGCGCCTTCAAGGGCAAGAAGGCGGCTGATATTCCGCCACTGGCCGGCTCGGCGCCGAGCAGCGATGTCCCGAATGTCGATCTCGACGAGCCCCTCGACCCGAAAGTGGCCAATCGCCCGCTGGAGCCCGGCTCCGGTGCGCCGGACCTCAACGCCATCATGAAGCGGGTGCGCGACGAGCGTGGTCAGCCGGCCAAGCTCAGCGAAGGCGACGCCGCGAAGTCCGACTTCATCGCCGCCGCTCGGCGCGCGGCCCAGGCCGCCGCGGCCGAGGCCGACGCCTTGAAGCGCCAGTCGACGATGAAGGGACCGGTGAAGGCGCTCAGGATCGGCGACCTGCTCAAGGCGCGGCGCAAGCCGATCCTGATGGCGGCGGCGGCGATCATGCTTGCGCTTGCCGGCCTGCAGCTCGGCAAGGCGTTTTTCTCGGATCCCGCCCAGGTGGCAAACAATGACGCGGCACCGATCGTCGCCGCGAAGCCTGTACAAACTGCGTCCGTCGACACGACGAGCCAGCCGAAGGCGGAAGCCCAGTCGGCCGCAACGGACAGTGCGCCGTCCCGCGCCGTCAGGCAGGCGGAACCATCCCCGTCCGCGACCAAGGACGACATGGTGACGCAGACCGCCCTGGCGATGCCGTCGGACATGGATGCAATGGCGGATACAGCACCGGTTGCGGCGCCCGCGGCTTCGGCCGCCTCCTCCGGCCCGAGCGCAGCCGCCTCCGATGCGATGGCTCCGGCACCAGCCGCGCCCGTTGCGGATACCGATGCCCAGCCGGCAGCGGTTGCCCCGGCGGCGGCCAATGAGACCACGTCCAAACTCACCACCGGTGCCGTTGCGCCGACGGATGCACCGGCAGCCGCGACCAAGTTCGACATTCCGGCCGATGCCGGCCCGGCCGCACTGCGCGATGCCGCCGCCAATGGCGACGCCAAGGCGCTGTTCGAGATCGGCTCGCGCTATGCCGAGTCGCGCGGCGTCAAGGAAGACATGGCGGCAGCGGCCAAATGGTACGAGAAATCGGCTGAACTCGGTTTCGCGCCGGCCGAATACCGCATCGGCAATTTCTACGAGAAGGGCATCGGCGTCGCGCGCGACATCAAGAAGTCGAAGACCTGGTACCAGCTGGCCGCCGAACAGGGCAACGCCAGTGCCATGCACAATCTGGCCGTGCTGTTCGCCATGGCCGCCGATGGCGTGACCGACAATGAATCGGCAGCGCACTGGTTCCAGGAGGCTGCCGACCTCGGCGTCAAGGACAGCCAGTTCAATCTCGGCATCCTCGCCGCCAAGGGCGTCGGCATGAAGCAGAACCTCGAGGAATCCTACAAATGGTTCGCGCTCGTCGCCAAGACCGGCGACAAGGACGCGGCCGCCAAGCGCGACGAGATTGCCAACGCGCTGCGGCCCGAGCAGCTTGAGCGGGCGCGCGCCGCGACCGAATTGTGGAAGGCCAAGCCGCTCAACGCGGCATCCAATTCGGCCGACATTCCCGAGTCCTGGCAGGAAGGTACGCCGCAAACGACCGCCGGCATCGACATGAAGAAGGCGGTCAAGAACATCCAGCTCATCCTCAACAAGAACGGCTATGATGCCGGCGGCGCCGACGGCGTCATGGGCGACAAGACCAAGAACGCGATCATCGCTTTCCAGACCGACAACAAGCTGCCGGCGACCGGCGCCGTCGATGAGAAACTGGTCCGGGCGCTGCTGGCGCGCAAATAACAGAACAAGCGTCGTTTACACGACGCTCTTGCCATACATTTGCCTGTTAACTGATTGAGATATTTTTTGTTTCGGCGCGGCGACGGGGTTTGACCCCGCCGCCGCGTCGGCGCAAGGAAAAATTGGCTTTTCGGTGCGAGACTGCTCACAACGGCTGTATTCGCCGACAGGCAAACTGATCGAGACTGACGGGTGGGCATCTATCTCCCGATTGCGGAAATTTCCGTCAACGTCTTCGTGCTGCTGGCCATGGGCGCGGCGGTGGGCTTCCTGTCGGGCATGTTCGGCGTCGGTGGCGGGTTCCTCATCACGCCACTCTTGATTTTCTACAACATTCCCCCGGCGATCGCGGTTGCCACGGGCGCCAACCAGGTCATCGCCTCTTCCGTCTCAGGCGTCCTTTCTCACATGAAGCGAGGCACGCTCGACTTCAAGCTCGGCGGCGTGCTTCTGGCCGGCGGCATCGTCGGCTCCACCGCCGGCATCTACGTCTTCGCCTTCCTGCGCCGGCTTGGCCAGCTCGACCTGTTCATCTCGCTGCTCTATGTCGTGCTGCTCGGCACGGTCGGCGGACTGATGCTGGTCGAGAGCATCAATGCACTGCGCGCAACACGCAGCGGTGCCGCCCCGGTGCTGAAGAAATCCGGCCAGCACAACTGGATCCACCGGCTGCCGCTGAAGATGCGCTTCAGGGCGTCTAAGCTGTTCGTCAGCGTCATCCCCGTGCTTGGCCTTGGCGCCGGCATCGGCTTCCTGTCGTCGATCATGGGCGTCGGCGGCGGCTTCATCATGGTGCCGGCGCTGATCTATCTGCTCAAGGTGCCGACCAATGTCGTTATCGGTACCTCACTGTTCCAGATCATCTTCACGTCCGCCTATACAACGCTGGTCCACGCCACCACCAACCAGACGGTCGATGTCGTGCTGGCCTTCCTGTTGATGGCGGGTGGCGTGGCCGGCGCGCAATATGGCGCCAAGGCCGGCCAGAGGCTGCGCGGCGAGCAACTCAGGGCGTTGCTGGCCTTGCTGGTGCTGGCCGTGGCGATAAGGCTCGCCATCGATCTCTTCGTCACCCCGCCCAATCTCTATTCGCTGTCCGGCGTGGGCCTCAACTGATGACGGGCCCTAAAGCGTTCGCAGCCGCCATCCTCCTGTCATTGCTTGCGGCCGCCGCACCGGCGAAGGCACAGTCGCCCTTGCCGGAAGGCATCCAGATCGGGCTCTCCACCGACAATGTCTCGATCACCGCCGGCTTTTCCGGCGCCGACCTGACTATCTTCGGTTCGCTGGAAAATCCCGACCCGCTTATAGCCCGTCAGAACCGCTACGATGTCATCGTCGTGCTCGAAGGCCCGCCGCGACCGGTGGTGGTGCGCCGCAAGGACCGGGTGCTTGGCGTGTGGGTCAATCTCGATTCCGAAACCTTCGAGAACGTGCCGATGTCCTATTCGGTGGCGACGACGCGGCCGCTGCAGGACATCACCGAACCGAACAGCTACAAGCAGCTGTCGCTCGGCGCCTCCAACCTCTATATGCAGCCCGCCGACGCCGGCGACAGTCCGGCAACGATCCAGGAATTCACCGCGGCATTGCGCGAACGCAAGGCCGCGACCGGCCTCTACAGCGAAAATGTCGGCGGGGTGCAATTCCTGTCGCAGAACCTGTTCCGCGCCACCGTCAGGCTTGCGCCGAATGTGCCGGTCGGCACCCACAAGGCGCGCGCCTTCCTGTTCAGGAGCGGCCTATTCATCAAGGAGAGCTCGGCCCAGCTCGAAATCCGCAAGTCCGGCTTCGAACAGTCGATCTTCCGGGTCGCCCACGACTACTCCTTCCTCTATGGCGTCTTCGCCATATCGCTGGCCATGCTGACAGGCTGGCTCGGCAGGCTGGTCTTCCGCAAAGACTAGGCATCCCAAAGGGGGTTTCCCTTTCCCGCCTCATGCTATAGACCGCACCTCCCCGCCCACCGGGCAAGCACGCACAATTCAATTCGGCAAAGTGGTTCGGTCGCCCGAAACCGCAGCGCACGCGTCTACAGCGAGCGCCGATCCACTGCCTGGCGCCAATGACAGGAGGCTGCCTTGCGACCAGCATTCGCCGGCATCGACTTCGGCACTTCGAACTCCACTGTCGGCGTGGTCCGCAACGGGCAACCTCGCCTCGTCACGCTTGAGGACGGCCAGGTCACGCTGCCGAGTGCCGTGTTCTTCAATTTCGAGGATGGCCGCATCTTCTTTGGCCGCCAGGCGATCGCCAACTACACCGACAGCGTGGAAGGCCGGCTGATGCGTTCGCTGAAGAGCGTGCTCGGCAGCTCGCTGGCGCATGAAAAGACACGCATCAAGGCCCGCTCGATCGGCTTCATGGAGATCATCGGCCTGTTCCTCGGGCATCTCAGGAAAAGGCTGGAGGAGGATGGCGGCGACCAGGTGGAGACCGTGGTGCTCGGCCGCCCGGTGCAGTTCGTCGATGACGACGCGCAAGCCGACGCCAATGCCCAGAGCGACCTGGAAAAGGCCGCGCACGCGCAGGGCTTCAAGCAGATCGCCTTCCAGTTCGAGCCGATCGCGGCGGCGCTCGACTATGAGCAGAGGGTGACGCGCGAGGAACTGGCGCTGATCATCGACATGGGCGGCGGCACGTCGGATTTCTCCGTCGTGCGCGTCTCGCCCGAGCGGGCCCGATCCCCGGACCGCAAGGACGACATCCTGGCCAGCCGGGGTGTTCATATTGGCGGCACGGATTTCGACCGGCTGCTCAGCATCGCCCATGTCATGCCGCAGCTCGGCTATCTCTCTCCGACCAGGGACGGCAAGCGCAATCTGCCGGCCAGCTATTTTATCGATCTCGCGACATGGCAGCGCATCAACCTGGTCTACACCGCCAAGGCGATGACGCATCTGCGCCAGATCCGCTACGAGGCCGCGCGCGCCGATCTGGTCGACCGCTTCATCCACATCGTCGAGCACCGCTACGGGCACGCGCTGGCGGCATTGGTTGAAAAGGCCAAGATCGAGCTGACCGACCAGTCATCGGCGGAAGTCGCGGTGCGGCTATCCGACGTGGAGTTCGCCGCCGAGATCACGCGCGACGGGCTGGACGCCACGATCGCCAGGGATATCGAGCGCGTCACCACAACGGTGGCTGAGACCATCCGCGATGCGCAGGTCAGGCCGTCCGACATCACGGCGGTCTTCCTGACCGGAGGCTCGACGGCGATACCGCTGGCGAGGCGGGAAATCCTGTCGCTGGTGCCGCACGCTTCCGTCATCGACGGCGACATGTTCGGCTCGGTCGGGCTTGGCCTGGCTCTGGATGCCCAGCGCAAGTTCGGCTGAACGGTTTCACTGATATTCTACCCCGGCGCGGACCCGCTCATCTCTGTAGCCAGATGTGCCTTCAGCGCCATCTGGGCCAGGCTTGCCTGCCGATCGCGGTGCGTGATCATGGCGAAGTCGCGCTTCGGCAGTTCAATCGGCACGGCCCTCAGGCTGCCCTCAGCCACGGCGCGTCCGACGACGAGTTCCGAAATGATGGTGGCGCCGGCCCCGGCCTCGACCGCCTGGCGGACGGCTTCGTTGCTGGGCAGCACCAGGAATATCCGCAAATCGGCAAGCGAAATCCCCTCGCGCCGCGCAAGGTCCTCCAGCACCTCGCGCGTGCCCGAACCGCCCTCGCGAATGATCCAGCGCAAGCCCCTGATATCCGGGCGGCTCGGCGCAATTTCGGTAATCCCGGGATGTGACGCGGCAACCACCAGCATCAGCCGGTCGGTATCGACCTTGGCGCGGCGCAATATGTCGGATTCGGTGCGCCCCTCGACCAGGCCGAGATCGGCGGTCCCATCCAGCACACTGGCCTCGACCTGCCTTGTGTTGCCGATGCTGACGCTCAGCCGCACCGCCGGATAGGCCTCATGGAAAGACGCCAGCCGGCGCGGCAGCCAGTAGCTGGCGATGGTGAGGCTGGCGGCGATCGACAGACTGCCGGCGACCGTCTGGGAGACATGTTCCAGCACATTGCGCGCGGCGGCGGCCCGCTCCAGCACGGCCTTGGCCTCCGGCAGGAACCGGTGACCAGTCTGGGCAAGTTCGATGTTGCGGCCGACGCGGTTGAACAGATGGACGCCGTGCTGCTCTTCCAGCGCGCGGATGGCGGCCGATGCCGCCGACTGGGAAATGCCCAAAAGCTCCGCCGCCTTGGTCATGTGGCCGCGCTCGGCGACGGCGACGAAAATGCGCAACTGATCCAGGGTCATGGATGTATTAAGAACCAATATCGATCGAATTTACAAGAACAACTGATTAGACGGATCAATAGCTTTATTCTACTTTTTCCGGTGAAGTTAGAAAAAATTGGCCTTCAGGTCGCAGCGAATAAAATGATCGGGCGGTTCAGATCCCTGCTTGCCCATTGGGCCCGTGGCATAAGGCGGCGGCTGGCCGGCGATCGCTATCATCCGGAGGAACACTATATGCGCGGCCCCGGGCCGAAGACGCGGGCCAAGTCCGGGGGTACCGCCGGATCATGAGCCACCGACCGCCGCGCGGCGCGAATTCGGCACCATCGCAACGCCCACTTGCCGACACGCGCGCGCCTGATGAAGGCGACGGTGTCGACACGTCGCCAGGCATTTCCGACAGCATCGCCAAGACCACCTGCTACATGTGCGCCTGCCGCTGCGGCATCGACGTGCACATCAAGGACGGCAAGGTCCGCTACATCAACGGCAACAAGGACCATCCGGTCAATCGCGGCGTGATCTGCGGCAAGGGCAGTTCCGGCATCATGCAGCACTACAGCCCGGCCCGGCTGAAGAAGCCATTGCTGCGCACTGGCCCGCGCGGCTCCGGCGAGTTTCGCGAGATCGAATGGGAAGAAGCGTTTGCGATCGCGACAGAGCGGCTTTCGACGATACGCCGGAACGATCCCAAAAGGCTCGCCTTCTTCACCGGCCGCGACCAGTCGCAGTCTCTCACCGGCTGGTGGGCAAGCCAGTTCGGCACGCCGAATTTCGCCGCCCATGGCGGCTTCTGTTCGGTCAACATGGCGGCCGGAGGCCTTTACTCGATCGGCGGCTCGTTCTGGGAGTTCGGCGAGCCCGACTGGGACAACACGCGATATTTCATGCTGTTCGGCGTCGCCGAGGATCATGATTCCAACCCGATCAAGATCGGCCTCGGCAAACTCAAGGCGCGCGGCGCCAAGGTGGTCTCGATCAATCCGTGCCGGACCGGCTACAATGCCATTGCCGACGACTGGATCGGCATCCGGCCCGGCACGGATGGCCTGTTCGTGTTTGCTCTCATCCACGAGCTGTTGAAGGCTGGCCGCGTCGATCTCGATTATCTGCTGCGCTACACCAACGCCCATATCCTCGTCGTGCAGGAGCCTGGCGCCTCCGACGACGGGCTGTTCGTCAGGGATGCCGACGGCAATCCGCTGGCGTGGGACAGGGTGGCGAAGACCGCCGCCAAGGCAACCGACCCGGAGGCGAAGCCGGCGCTGACCGGCAGCTTCGAAGTCGACGGACGCCGGTGCACGCCGGTGTTCCAGCTGATCGCCGACCGATATCTTGACGGGAGCTATGCCCCCGATGCGGTCGCCGAGCGTTGCGGCATCGCCGCCGATACGATCCGCCGGATCGCCGCCGAACTCGCCCATGTCGCCTTCGAGCAGACGATCGAACTGCCGGTTGCCTGGACCGACTGGGCCGGGCGCCGGCACGAAACGATCAAGGGTCGGCCGGTTTCGATGCATGCCATGCGCGGCATCTCCGCCCATTCGAACGGTTTTCACACATGCCGCGCCATCCACCTGCTGCAGGTGCTGCTGGGCACGGTGGACGTTCCCGGCGGATTCCGCTTCAAGCCGCCCTACCCCAGATCAGCGCCGCCTGGCCCGAAACCCGCCGGCAAGACCGTCAAGCCGATGACGCCGCTCGACGGCATGCCGCTCGGCTTCGTCTGCGGGCCGGACGATCTGCTGGTCGACGAGGCCGGCACGCCGCTTCGCATCGACAAGGCCTATTCCTGGGACGCTCCGCTGGCGGCACACGGACTGATGCACACCGTCATCCGAAATGCGTGGGCCGGCGACCCGTATCCGATCGACACGCTGATGATGTACATGTCGAACATGGCCTGGAATTCCTCGATGAACACCGTCGAGACGATTGCCATGCTGACCGACCATGACGGGGCCGGGAACTACAAGATACCCTTCATCATCTATTCCGACGCCTATTATTCCGAGACCGTGCCGTTCGCGGATCTGGTGCTGCCCGACACCACCTATCTCGAACGCCATGACTGCATCAGCCTGCTCGACCGGCCGATCAGCCACGCCGACGGGCCGGGCGATGCCATCCGCCATCCCGTCGTCGAGCCGGACCGCGACGTCAGGCCGTTCCAGTCGGTGCTGATCGAGTTGGGTGCGCGGCTGGGACTCCCCGGCTTCGTCAATGACGACGGAACGGCCAAATATGCCGACTATGCGGACTACATCGTCAACCACGAGCGCACATCAGGCATCGGTCCGCTGGCCGGATGGCGCGGCAAGGGCGGCACCGCGATCGGCAAGGGCGAGGCCAATCCGAACCAGTTGCAGCGCTACATCGACAATGGCGGCTTCTGGCACCACGACTTTGCCGACGACCAGCGCTACTACAAGATGGCCAACCGCTCCTATCTCGATTTCGCGGTGCAGATGGGTTTTATCCCCAAGGCCGAGCCGATCATTTTCCAGCTCTATTCCGAGCCGATGCAGCGCTTCCGCCTCGCCGCGCGCGGCCATGGCCGTGTCCTGCCGCCGGAAGGCGAGCGTCAGCGGATCGAGAGCTACATGGATCCGCTG
Source organism: Mesorhizobium loti (assembly GCF_013170705.1). Lineage (NCBI taxonomy): Bacteria > Pseudomonadati > Pseudomonadota > Alphaproteobacteria > Hyphomicrobiales > Phyllobacteriaceae > Mesorhizobium > Mesorhizobium loti. Next base: position 6,844,005 of record NZ_CP033334.1, read on the forward strand.
CCGTTCTGGTACATGCCCTTCGAGGAAGCGGCCGTCGACCTCGAGAAATATCCGCTGCATGCGCTGACACAGCGACCGATGCACATGTATCATTCCTGGGGCTCGCAGAATGCCTGGCTGCGGCAGATCACCAGCCAGAACCGGCTGTTCGTGCATCACCGGACCGGCGCCGGCCTCGGTCTCGTCGATGACGACTGGGTCTGGATCGAGAGCATCAACGGCAGGGTGAAGGGCCAGATCAAGCTGATCGACGGGGTGAATGAAAGCACGGTCTGGACCTGGAACGCGATCGGCAAGCGGCGCGGCAGCTGGGGCCTGAAGGATGATGCGGCAGAGAGCAATCGCGGCTTCCTGCTCAACCATGTCATCGGCGACCAGACCTCGGCCGACGCGCAGGGGAAGCGCTATTCCAACTCTGATCCGGTGACAGGCCAGGCAGCTTGGTTCGACCTTCGCGTGCGCATCGTCAAATGCCCTGATAAGGAAGCCGGCTTCACCGAGCCGCAATTCGAGCGATTCCGCCAGCCGCCGCATTTCGAACCCTCGCCCGACAAGCTGACTTTCGGCGCCGAGTTTCGCCGAGCACGAGAGGCGGCCGAATGACCTGTCTGCCAAGTCAAACCGGCAAAAAGCTCGGCCTCGTCATCGATCTCGACACCTGCGTCGGCTGCCAGGCCTGCGTCACCGCCTGCAAGGAATGGAACACCGGCGGCCACATGGCGCCGCTGACCGATATCGATCCCTATGGTGGCAACGTCGACGGCGTCTGGTTCAACCGCGTGCACAGCTATGAGCACACCACCGAGATGGGTGGGCGCACGGTGAACTTCCCCCGCTCTTGCCTGCATTGCGAGACGCCGGCCTGTGTCACCGTCTGCCCGACCGGCGCCTCTTACAAGCGGGCCTCGGACGGCATCGTGCTGATCGACGAGGACAAGTGCATCGGCTGCAAATTGTGCAGCTGGGCCTGTCCCTATGGCGCGCGCGAATTCGACACCGATGTCGGTGTCATGAAGAAATGCACGCTCTGCGTCGACCGCATCTACAACGACAATCTGGCCGAGGAAGACCGCGTGCCGGCCTGCGTCGCCGCCTGCCCGACAAGCGCGCGGCACTTCGGCGATCTCGGCGATCCCCTCTCGGCTGTCTCGCAACTGGTGGCGGAGCGCGGCGGGGTCGACCTGATGCCGGAACTCGGCTATCGCCCGACCAACAAATACCTGCCCCCGCGCGCCCATACGCAACGCGCCGCATCGGTGACAGCCCCCGCACTGGAGCCGGTGCGGGCCGAAGGCGGTTTCCTCGGCTGGGTCGACCGCATGCTTTCGAACTGACATCCATGCATCCAGCCTTCTCCGTTGTCTTCTTCACCACCGCCACGGGGGCCGGCTACGGCCTGCTCGCGCTGCTTGGCGTGCTCGGTGGGCTCCAGATCATCCCGGCCGATTTCTGGCTCGGCCTCGTCGGCCTGGCGCTGGCGCTCGGCCTGATCGCGGCGGGACTGTTGTCCTCGACCGGTCATCTCGGCCGACCCGAGCGCGCCTGGCGAGCGTTCTCGCAGTGGCGCAGTTCCTGGCTGTCGCGCGAAGGCGTGTCGTCGGTCATTACCTTCATCCCGGCGGGACTGTTCGGCATCGGCTGGGTGTTCCTGGGCCACACCGATGGCTGGGTGGCCATTGCCGGATTGCTGGCCGCCATCGGTGCGATCGTCACGGTCTGCACCACAGGGATGATCTATGCGTCACTGAAGCCGATTGCCCAGTGGCATAGCCGCTACACTTTGCCGGCCTATCTGATCTTCGCGGCAATGACCGGCAGTGTGCTTCTGAACGCACTATGCCAGGGCTTTGCGATCGGCTCGAAAATGCTTCTGGCGGCGTGCGTGCTGTTGACGGTGTTCGGCTGGGGCTGGAAGCTCGCGACCTGGCGGCACAATGACCGGCTCGAGATCCCAACCACCGCCAACACCGCGACCGGTCTGGCCGGCGGGACGGTGCGGTCGCTGGAATGGCCGCATACCGAGGAAAACTACCTGCTCAAGGAAATGGGCTTTCGCATCGCGCGCAAGCACGGTGCGAAGCTGCGCCGGATCACGCAGTTGCTGGCCTTCGCTCTGCCCGTCCTGCTGCTCACCGCCGCCTTCGTCCTGCCCTGGCCCTTTGCGGCGGTGTTTTCAGGGTTCGCGGCGATCGTCCAGTTCACCGGCATGCTGGTCGAGCGCTGGCTGTTCTTCGCCGAGGCGAAGCATACGGTCACCCTTTATTACGGCCGTTGACAGTCAGCCCGGCCGCAGCATCGAACCGGAAATCGCGAAGATGCGCTGGGTGCCAAGCATGTAAGCCATCAGCGTCTCCAGCCGGAACAGGCCGGCATAGGCGCGGTCGAGCACATTGAGCGAACCAGTATACGCGCCGAAGGCCGGCATGATCATGCGGCCGCCATCGCCGGCAAAGCAGCGCCTGCGCACCGAGCGGCCTTGTTGCACGATCCGCGCGCAAGGGTGCAGATGGCCTGAAATCTCGCCCTCGACGCGCATCTTGGATGGCTCGTGCCGGAACAGCAACGAACCGATGGCAAGTTCACGCACCGTTTCGCCGGGCAGGTCGGCCGGCGCTTCCGGATCATGATTGCCGGCGACCCAGAACCAGTCGCGACCTGCCATCAGCGCTTCCAGCCGCTCGCGGAAGCTTGCATGCATGCGCTCGGCGCCACCGCCATCGTGGAAGCTGTCGCCCAGGCTGATGACGATCGAAGGCTGATAATCCGCGATCACCGCTTGCAGCCGCAGCAAGGTCGCGCCGGTGTCGTAAGGCGGGATCAGCGTGCCGCGCCTTGCCAGCGACGAGCCCTTTTCCAGGTGCAGGTCGGACACCGCCAGAAGCCGAAACTCGGGAAAATAGAGCACGCCGCGCGGATCGCAGACCGCGCGCTCGCCGGCGATACCGACAAGGTCGGCCTCACCAATCAGCGACGTGCGCGCCAGCGAAAAATTCATTCCTTGACCATCTCCGGCCCCATGGCCTCCTCGACCAGTGTCGCCGCGTCCATCAACAGGGTTTCGTCGGCTTCGCCGTTCACCGGCATCTTGCCGATCTCGAGCATGATGGGCACGGCGAGCGGCGAAATCTGCTCCAGATTCTTATGCATGATTCGACCCTGGATGCGCGAGAGCATGTCGGCAAGTCTGCTGACATCGAGCAAACCGGCCGCCGCATCGGCGCGTGTCGCCTGAAGCAGGATATGGTCCGGTTCGTGGCTGCGCAGCACGTCGTAGATGAGGTCGGTCGACACGGTGACCTGGCGGCCGCTTTTCTCCTGACCCGGGTGGCGTTTCTCGATCAGCCCCGAAATCAGAGCGCAGTTGCGGAAGGTGCGCTTGAGAAGCCAGCTGTCGGCCAGCCAGGCTTCGAGATCGTCACCCAGCATGTCCTGGTCGAACAGGGCACCGAGCGACGGTTTGCGGGCCTTGAACATCGCACCCATGTCGCCCAGCGACCATATGGCCAGCGCATAGTCAGTGGCGACGAAGCCGAGTGGTCGTGCGCCTGCCCTGTCGAGACGGCGGGTGAGCAACATGCCGAGCGTCTGGTGGGCCAGCCTGCCCTCGAAGGGATAGGCGACGAGATAATAGCGGTTGCCGCGCGGAAAGGTCTCGATCAGCAGGTCATCGCGTTTGGGCAGCACCGATTTGTCGGCCTGGAATCGCAGCCAGTCGGCCACCTGCTCGGGCAGCTTCTTCCAGCGCTGCGGATCGTCCAGCATGATGCGGACCTGTTCGGCGAGATAGGTCGAAAGCGGAAACTTGCCGCCGCCATAGTAGGGCACCTTGGCATCGCTGCCGGGCGCGTTCGACACGAAGCATTCGTTCTCGCGAATACCTTCGAAGCGCAGCACCTTGCCGGCAAACATGAAGGTGTCGCCATGCGTCAGCGTTTCGAGGAAGGCCTCCTCGATCCTGCCGAGAACGCTGCCGCCTCGCGTAGCCGAGCCTTTGCTGCCAGCCTTGACGTAACGCACGTTGAGCGCCGGCACTTCGATGATGGTGCCGACATTGAGCCTGTATTGCTGAGCGACGCGCGGATTGGAAACCCGCCATAGGCCATCCTTGTTCAGGCGGATCCGGGCGTAGCGCTCATAGTTCTTCAGCGCGTAGCCGCCGGTGGCGACGAAATCGATGACGCGGTCGAAGGTTGGCCGATCGAGGCTGGCATAGGGTGCCGCCGTTCGCACCTCCTCGAACAGATCATCGGCGCGGAAGGGCGCGCCACAGGCGCAGCCGAGCACATGCTGCGCCAGCACATCGAGGCCGCCATCGACCAGCGGCGGTGTATCCTGTGCACCGAGATAGTTGGCGTCGAGCGCGGCCCGGCATTCCAGCACCTCGAAGCGATTGGCGGGGATGAGGATCGCCTTTGACGGTTCGTCCATGCGGTGGTTGGCGCGGCCGATGCGCTGCGCCAGCCGGCTCGCTCCCTTCGGCGCGCCGACATGCACGACCAGATCGACATCACCCCAGTCGATGCCGAGATCGAGCGTCGAGGTGGCGACGATGGCACGCAGCGCGTTCTCGCCCATCGCCTTCTCTACGCGTCGGCGCTGGGCGACATCGAGTGAGCCGTGATGAAGCGCGATCGGCAAGGTGTCCTCGTTGACCCGCCACAATTCCTGGAACAGCAGTTCCGCCTGGCTGCGGGTGTTGACGAACAGCAGCGTCGTCTTGTGGCGCTTGATCTCGCGATAAATCTCCGGCGTGGCATAGCGGGCCGAATGCCCTGCCCATGGCACGCGCTCTTCGGAATCGAGGATGGAGATCTCAGGCTTCGCGCCACCCGTGACGACGATCAATTCGGACATGTCGCCGGGTGGATTCTGGCTGACCAGCCAACGTCGCAGTTCGTCCGGTTCGGCCACCGTCGCCGACAGGCCGATTGTCTGCAGGCCGGGCACAAAGCTGCGCAGCCGCGCCAGGCCGAGTGCCAGCAGATGGCCGCGTTTCGACGTCACCAGGGAATGCAGTTCGTCGAGCACGACATAGCGCAGGTCTTCGAAGAAGCGCCTGGCATCGCCGGCAGCGATCAGCAACGCGAGTTGCTCGGGGGTGGTCAGCAGAATATCGGGCGGCACCAGCTTCTGCCGCTGGCGTTTGTGCGACGGCGTGTCGCCGGTGCGTGTCTCGATGCTGATCGGCAACCCGATCTCCTCGACCGGCTTGCCGAGATTGCGCTCGATGTCGACGGCCAGCGCCTTGAGCGGCGAGATGTAGAGCGTGTGTATGCCGCGATGCGCCTGCCCCGGCTTTCGCCTTGGCCTGACGGCCAGTTCGGTCAGCGAGGGCAGGAAGCCGGCCAGCGTCTTGCCAGCCCCGGTCGGCGCGATCAGCAGCACCGATTGCCCGCTTTGAGCCTTCGCCAACAATTCGATCTGATGGGCGCGCGGCGACCAGCCCTTCTCCGCGAACCATCTGAGGAATGGCTCGGGCAGGGCCACGGTGGCATTCTGTTCGGCAAGGCGCGGCTCAACTGTCACGCGCCAGAGGTAGCGCGGCCACGGGCAATCGCCAAGGGAAATCGGAACAAAAGGGGATCGAGGAGCGCTCTTCCCCGTCACCATACGGGAGGAGGAAGAAGCTTACGGCCGCCGGAACCCCGTCGGGCCGCCATAGAGGTACCCGATGCGGGCGATGGCATCCTTCAGCCCTTCGCGCGAGACCAGCATGGTGTGGCCATTGGCATGGATCATGGTCTCGGTATCGGTCATGACCGCGACATGACCTTTCCAGAAAACGAGGTCGCCCCGGCGCAATCCGGCATGGTCCGGGCCTGGATCGAGCGGCTCGCCGATGCTTGCCGCCTGCATGTCGGAATCGCGCAGCACGTCCCGGCCAGCCATGCGCATCCCCAGTTGCACGAGGCCCGAACAGTCAATGCCGAAGCCGGACGCGCCACCCCAAAGATACGGTGTCCCAAGAAAGGCCTCGGCCACCGCGACATAGTCGGCGGCGACTTCGCCGATGGGCCGCAAATGGGCGGCGATGATCGCCTCGCCAGAGGGCAGGACGGCATAATGCGTGCCGCGCGTCTCGGCGCTCCCCGTCACGGTCACCGTCGATCCCATTGATAGCCGTCCCGCGATCGGAAAGCGCAGATCCGCGCCGGGGTAGAGGAAGGTGCGGGGCACCGAAACGATATGAGTGGGCGCGTGGTCCCGTCCGCCCAGCATGGTTGCGTCGACATAGCCGACATAGCCATCGCGTTCGGCCTGGATCCAGGCCCAGCCCTCGGCATCCTCGAAAACCAGCACATCGTCGCCAAACAGGGCTTGCGTGTTGATGCCCGCATCCGCCCTGGGCGCCTTGCGGATATCGGCCACCGATGCCGAAATCCGCGCCGGCCGGCCGGCGACGAAGCGGTCGGCGACGACCTCGCCCTTCAGCCTTGCGTCGGCAAGGTCGGAACGGAAAGCGTGAAGGCGGGCATCCCTGGCGGTCAAATCGGCAATCCGGTCAAATGGCTGGTGGTCAGATGGGCAGTTCATGCGCCCTGGCAATGATACCATCGCCGAAGCGCTCGACAAAGAGCGCGCCCTCGACCGTTCGCTTGATCAGGACATTGCGCTTGTCGAGTTCGTCGCGATGGCGCGAGACCAGCTTCAGCGCGCCCATCGTGTCGAGCGCGCGCGTGATGACGGGCTTGGTGACGTTGAGGCGAGCAGCCAGTCCGCGCACCGTGTGTGGCGGCGGATCGAGATAGATGGTGAACAGGATCGCCGTCTGGCGCATGGTCAGGTCGGGTGCGTCGTCACGCACCTGCGACAGCATCACTTGCTGCCACAGTCGCAAGGCCTGGCTCGGGCGCATCGCAATCGACATCGCACCAGCATGACGCCAAATTGTTTCGGTTCCGTTTCAGTTTCAGCAATTTGCCGGCTCTGTTGGCGGGTCTGGAGCAGTTCACCATTTCACGGAAACGGCTAACTGCTCTACTATTTGTTTACGCAATTCCGGACGAAAACCGTTTCACGCCTTTCCTGGAATTGCTCTATCCAAACCGTCTCGAAATGACCTGCTCCAAAGCCCTGATACCCTGGGCTTCGCCGCCGGCAGGACCGTGCGGGCGGTCGACGGGGTTCCAGGCGAAGATGTCGAAATGCGCCCAGCTCGCGGTCTTCTCGACAAAGCGCTTGAGGAACAGGGCAGCGGTGATCGAGCCGGCGAACCCGTCCGTGGTGACATTGTTGATGTCGGCGATCTTCGATGACAGTTTCGCATCGTAAGGCCGCCACAGCGGCATGCGCCACAGCGGATCCTCGACCGCGGCGGAAGCCGCCGCCAAATCCGAGGCCAGTGCCTCGTCACCGGTGTAGAAGGGCGGCAGATCGGGGCCAAGCGCGACACGGGCGGCTCCCGTCAGCGTCGCCATGTCGACCAGGAGCTGCGGTTCCTCGTCGTCGGCTAGCGCCAGCGCGTCGCCCAGCACGAGCCTCCCTTCGGCGTCCGTGTTGCCGATCTCGACAGTGATGCCCTTGCGGCTCGCCAGCACGTCGCCCGGTCGGAAAGCATTGCCTGAGATCGAATTCTCGACCGCGGGGATCAGCACCCGCAACCGCACGTTCAATCCCGCGGCCATGATCATGGACGCCAGGCCAAGCACGTTGGCAGCGCCGCCCATATCCTTCTTCATCAGCAGCATGCCCGATGACGGCTTGATGTCGAGGCCGCCAGTGTCGAAGCAGACGCCCTTGCCGACCAGCGTCACCTTCGGCGCGGCCTTCGACCCCCATGTCATGTCGATCAGGCGCGGCGCGCTGGTCGAGGCACGGCCGACGGCATGGATCATCGGGAAATTCTGGGCGAGCAGGTCGTCACCCTTGATGACGGAGACTTCGGCTTCATGAACCCCGGCCAAGGTCCGCACCGCCATCTCCAGATCGTCCGGTCCCATGTCGCTGGTCGGCGTGTTGACCAGGTCGCGTGCCAGGAACACGCCATCGGCGATGCGGCGAACACGCCCTGCATCGACGCCGGCCGGCAGATCGAAGCGCAGCGCCTTGCCTGACTTCTTGCCGTAGCGGGTAAAGACATAGCCGCCGAGCGCCAGCGCGATTGCCGCGAGTTCCGGCTCGGCCGGCGTCGCGGCGAAATGCCAGTCGCCTTCCGGCAGGTTTCTGGACAATACACCCAGTGCCAGCGCCCCCTCACCGTCTCCAATGCCGAACAAGGCCCCGGCAAGCGCGCCGTTTTGGCCGGGCACGGCCAGCGTCCTGCCTGCCTCGCCGAAAAAGCCGTTGGCCCTGGCCCAGGCGACCGTGGACGGCGCAAGGCCCGCGGTCTCCAGACCGTCCCTGGCCACCAGGTGCACCGGCAACGCGCCGTCCAATTTCTTCTCGACGAGTTCGACAGGCATTCGATGTTCTCCATGCCGAACCCAAATCGAGTCGGCGTTTCTTAACTCTCCGTTAGGGTTAACAGAATATTTCTCCGGGAGGGAAGATGGCCACGCAATGGCCGCGCATGAATGGAGGCTTGGGTAGCGATGCCGACCGACCGCACAGTGAATGCCAGGGGAAAACGGCTCGTCACCACGGCCCTCATGCTGGCGCTCGCGGCGGGCGTCGCCGGCTGCGGAACCGACAAGCTCACCACCGGCTCGATCGGCCGCACCGGCGGCAAACCGCTGGAGACCATGTCGGCCGGAGAACTGCACAATGCCACGGCCGCCCTTGGCCAGTCCTACGCCAGGAACCCCAACGACAAGCGAATCGCGACCAATTTCGCGGCCGCGTTGCAGATGGATGGCGATGCCGACCAGTCGCTCGCCGTGATGCGCAAGCTGGCGATCGCTTACCCCAAGGACCGCGACGTGCTCGCCGCCTATGGCAAGGCGCTGGCCGCCAACGGCCAGTTCGAGGCAGCGCTCGACGCCGTGCGTCGCGCGCAGACGCCGGAATACCCTGACTGGAAGCTGGTCTCGGCGGAGGCAGCCATCCTTGACCAGCTCGGCCAGAAGGACGACGCGCGCCAGCTTTACCGCAAGGCCCTCGAACTCAAGCCGAACGAGCCCTCGGTTCTCTCCAATCTCGGCATGTCCTATGTGCTGGGAGGGGATCTGCGCACCGCCGAGACCTATATGCGCTCGGCCGCCCAGCAGCCCGGGGCCGACAGCCGTGTGCGCCAGAACCTGGCGTTGGTCGTCGGTCTGCAGGGCCGTTTCGACGAAGCCGAGAAAATCGCCTCGCAGGAGCTATCGCCCGAACAGGCACAGGCCAATGTCGCCTATCTCAGGCAGATGCTGGCCCAGCAGAATGCCTGGACCCAGCTCAAGGACCAGGACAAGGCGAAACCGGCAACCAACTGACAACGATTTCGCCGACAGACGTTGAAAGCCGCGCTGCATGCAGCGCGGCTTTTGTCTTTGGGCGAGAACCTGCCGCGATTTTTACTGGCTGGTCGACGCCGGCGCCCCGGAATGATCGCCAAAGATGCCGCGCTGGCTGACCTGGATACCGGCGGGTCCCAGGATGATGGCGAAGAGCACCGGCAGGAAGAACAAGATCATCGGCACGGTGAGTTTGGGCGGCAAGGCGGCGGCCTTCTTCTCGGCGGCGTTCATACGCATGTCGCGGCTTTCGGCGGCAAGCACGCGCAACGCGTGCGCCACGGGCGTGCCGTAGCGTTCGGCCTGGACGAGCGCCTGCGACACCGATTTGACCGATTCCAGGCCGGTACGGCTGGCAAGATTCTCATAGGCCTGCTTGCGTTCCTGCAGATAGGAAAGCTCGGCGTTGGTGAGGATGAATTCTTCCGCCAGAGCCACCGACTGGGCGCCGATCTCGTCGGCAACCTTGCGCAGCGCGGCTTCCACCGACATGCCCGACTCCACGCAGATCAGCATCAGGTCGAGCGCATCAGGCCACGCCATCTGGATCGACTGCTTGCGCTTGGTGGCGCGGTTGTTGACATAAACAACCGGTGCGTAGAAGCCGCCATAGGCTACGAGGACGCAGACGAACAGCCGCACGACCAGTGGTTTGTCCGGCAAGCCTCCAAGCACGAATATGTAGACCAGGGCCAGCGCGAAGCCGACAAAGGGCAGCACGAGACGGAAGAAGAGGAATCGCGTCAGCGGGTTCTGCCCGCGAAAGCCGGCGACCTTGAGTTTCTGCAAGGTGTTCTCGTCGGCAAGCGCGCGCCGCAGGTCTAGCCGGTCGACAATGTTGCGCATGCCGATCGACTGTTGTTCGCGCAGGCCCTTGCGGCGGCGATCGGCCTCGGTGGCAAGCCGCGCGCGCTGCTTGGCGCGAAGCTCATCGCGCTCGAGCGCGACCGTTTTCATGCGCGCCTTGAGCTGGTTGCCGCCAAGCGCCGGCAGCAGCGTAAAGACGGTCGCGAACACGGCGATGGCGACCAGCACCGCGATCAGAAACGCCGGATCCGTCAGTGACTTGATGACTTGTTCACTCATGCCGCGGCCCTAGACATCAAAGTTCATCATCTTGCGCATCACGAAGATGCCAATCGACATCCAGACGGCGGAAACGCCGAGGATCAGATTGCCAACACTGGTGTTGAAGAGCGGCATCAGGTAGAGCGGGCTCGAAAGGTAGACCAGGAAGGCGACGATGAAAGGCAGCGCGCCGATGATGGCGGCCGACGCCTTCGCCTCCATGGACAGCGCCTGGACCTTGGCCTTCATCTTCTTGCGGTCACGAAGGACGCGAGAGAGGTTGCCCAGCGCCTCGGACAGGTTGCCGCCGGCCTGCGACTGGATCTGGATGACGATGCCGAAGAAACTCGCCTCGGTGCATGGCATGGTTTCGGGCATCCTCAAGGTCGCGTCGGGGATCGACAGGCCCATCTGCTGCGAATCGACGATGCGGCGAAACTCGGTCTTCACCGGCTCGGGGGATTCGTTGGCGATCAGGCGCACGGCATCGTTCAGCGGCAGGCCGGACTTGACCGCGCGCACGATGATGTCGAGGGCGTTTGGAAATTCGTTGAGGAATGCCTTGACGCGCCGGGCGCGGCGAAACGAAACGAACCAGCGCGGCAGGCCAAGCGCGCCTGCCAGCAGCACGCCCGGCAGGACGAGCGTCGGCGCCCCGGCCATGAATGCGACCATGGTCAGCGCGAGGCCGCATATGGCGGAATAGATGTAAAAGCGCTCGATCGAAACCTTCATCCCGGCCTGCCGGATTTGCGCCTTCAGCGGCGGCTTCTTGACGGCGGTGTCCTTGGCTTTCTGCTTCTCGTCGAGCTCCTTCAGCGAATCCTGCACAGATTTACGGCGCTTGGCCGCGTCCGCGGCGCGGTCGCGGGTGGCCTTGACGATGGAGCGGTCCGTTTCCGCCGCCTTGATCGTTTCAAGCCGCTTGCCGGCCTGTTTCTCATTGCTGATCTGGTTGAACAGGAATGCATAGGCGACCGCGCCGGCGCTGAAGCCGGCGAGCACGACAAACGCCAATACGGTGCCGTCAATTCCAAACATCGAGCAGAGCCCTCAACGCCACGTCAGTCAGCGCGTTTCTCCATGGCCTCGAGCGCAACGGCGAGGCGCTGCTCCTCGCCGTAGTAACGGGCACGGTCCCAGAAATGCGGGCGGCCGATGCCGGTCGAGACGTGCTCGCCCAGAAGCTTGCCGTTGGCGTCCTCGCCCTTGATGTTGTAGAGGACGATATCCTGCGTGATGATGACGTCGCCCTCCATCCCGATGACCTCGGTGATGTGGGTGATGCGACGCGATCCATCGCGCAGACGCGCCGCCTGGATGATCACATCGATGGAGCCGACGACGATTTCGCGCACGGTTTTCTGCGGCAGCGAGTAACCGCCCATGGCGATCATGGATTCGATACGGTTAAGGCATTCGCGCGGACTGTTCGAGTGGATCGTTCCCATCGAGCCGTCATGGCCGGTGTTCATCGCCTGTAGAAGATCGAACACTTCGGGTCCGCGCACCTCGCCGACGATGATGCGTTCGGGCCGCATGCGCAGGCAGTTCTTGACCAGGTCGCGCATCGTCACTTCGCCTTCGCCTTCGAGGTTGGGCGGTCGGGTCTCCAGGCGAACGACATGCGGCTGCTGCAGCTGCAGTTCGGCCGAATCCTCGCAGGTGATGACGCGCTCCTCGCGGTCGATATAGTTGGTCAGGCAGTTGAGCAGTGTCGTCTTGCCCGAGCCGGTGCCGCCGGAGATGACGATGTTGCAGCGAACGCGGCTGATGATCTTGAGAACCTCGGCTCCCTGCGGAGAAATGGCGCCAAACTTGACCAGCTGATCGAGCGTCAGCTTGTCCTTCTTGAACTTTCGGATGGTAAGTGCGGCTCCATCGATGGAGAGCGGAGGCGCGATGACGTTGACGCGGGAGCCGTCGGGAAGGCGTGCGTCGCAGATCGGGCTGGATTCATCAACGCGGCGGCCGACCTGGCTGACGATGCGCTGGCAGATGTTGAGAAGCTGCTGATTGTCACGAAAGCGGATGGTGGTCTGCTCGACCTTGCCATTGACTTCGATGTAGACGTTCTTGGACCCGTTGACCATGATATCGGCGATGTCGTCGCGGGCGAGCAATGGCTCAAGCGGCCCATAGCCAAGCACATCGTTGCAGATGTCTTCGAGCAATTCTTCCTGCTCGGCGATCGACATCGCGAAGTTCTTGATCGCGATGATGTCGTTGACGATGTCGCGGATTTCCTCGCGCGCGCTTTCGGGTTCGAGCTTGGCAAGTTGCGACAGGTCGATCGTGTCGATGAGCGCCGAGAAAACCTGGCTCTTGGTGTCGTAGTAGGTCTCGCTCTTTTCGCGGCCCCGCCTCGCCTCCGGCGCGATGGGTGGCGCCTCTACCGCACGCCGGGCTGGTGGAGCGACCGTTGCGCTTGGCGGCGGTGCCGCGGCCCGGCCAAGAACCGCCGTATCCGTCGAACCCGCGACCGGCGGCGCGGCCGGCGCCGGTGCTGGTTGGCGGAATTCCGGTGTGAACCGGTTGCCGTCGTCGTTGCCTCTTTTACCGAACATGATCGACTACCGGTTCCAAAGCATCATTTCTTGTTGCGCGAGAGCTTGCCGAGCAGGCTGCCCAAGCCGGCCTTCTTTTTCGTCCGGATTTCGCTTCGCCCGGTGAGCACATGGGCAATCTCATTGATGGTCGCGACAATCTGGTTCTTGGCATCCATTTCGCCGAGCATACGCCCGTTGTTGGCGGCATTGCCGAACAGCAACGGATCGAAGCCGATGACCGCCATCGGCGTCAGGCCGAGCGGCTCGGCGAAATCGGACGGCGAAATTTCCGGCCGCTTGGGGACGCCGGCCTGGTTGATGATGAGCTTCGGCGGCGGGTCGTTGGGGCGAAGCCGCTTGAGCATGTCGATCAGGTTCTTGGTGTTGCGCAGATTGGCCAGTTCCGGCGTCGCCGTGATGACGATCTCGTCGGCCTTGACCAGCGTGTTCTTGGCCCATCCCGTCCAGACATGGGGAACGTCCAGTACCAGAAGGGGTACGCTGCGCTGCGCGGTATCGACAAGCTGCGCGAAGGCATCGGGATCGAAGTCGTAGACACGTTCCAGCGTCGAGGGCGCCGCGAGCAGCGACAGGTGCTCCGCGCACTGGGTCAGCAGCCGGTCGAGATAGACTTCGTCGATGCGTTCGGGCGAAAACACCGCTTCGGCGATGCCCTGTGCCGGGTCCTGGTCGAAATTGATGTTGGCCGTGCCGAAGGCGAGGTCGAGGTCGGCAACGACGACCTCGGACTTGAACAGGGAGGACATTGCCCAGGCTACATTGTGGGAGATGGTGGAGGAGCCGACGCCGCCCTTGGCACCGACAAAGGCCACCGAACGGCCGAGCGGTTCGGCCTCAGGGTCGACGAAAATCGACGACACGACGCTGACGATGTCGGCCATCGACACCGGCGCGATGACATATTCGGAGATGCCGGAGCGAATCAGCTCGCGATAGAGACCGACGTCGTTGTAATGGCCGATAACCACCACTTTCGAGGATGGATCGCAGTGTTCGGAGAGCTGGGCGAGCTGCTCCAGCAATTGCTTGGGTTCACTGCGTGATTCCAGCAGGATCAGGTTCGGCGTCGGTGCCGACTGATAGAACTCGATGGCCGTGGGAACGCCGCCCATATGGACCTTGAGATGCGCCTTGGTCATGCGGCGGTCCTCGCCGGCGCGCTCGACCGGATTGGCAACGCCCTCGGTCTCGCAGAATGCCTGGATCGAGATGCGCGGGACCGGCCGCAACGCCTGCATCGCGGCGATGTCCTGCGGTGAGGTGTCACCGCCGTCCACGGTGGCGTCATAGGCAAGGTTGCTCATGGTCATGCTCTTTCCGTGGCCTGTTCTTTCCGTGTCTTCTCTTTCCCAAGGGCGGCTTAGTAGGTCACTTCCGAATTGCCGAGGAATTCATCCGAAATGCCCCTGTTGCGATAGACATCGATCACCGCGCCGCGGTTTTCCGCGTCGATGGTGGTCTGCTTGCGCGGCCCGAGCAGATCGGCCGGGTTGGCCATCTGGGCGGCGAGATTGTTCTGATAGGAACAGCCGAAGTCGGCATAGTGCTTGTTCTCCGACGTCTCCGTCAGATCGTCGGGCCAGCGTCCGCATTTGTCGGTCTGGGCCCTCACCGCGATATAGGAGACGCGAACCGGGGCCGATACCTCGCTCGATCCGGCCTGATAGGAAACCACGATGATCCGGTTGCGCTTGACGCCGCTGGCGACCGCCAGCCGGGCGAAATCGCGGCCGGCCGCCGAGGCGGCAACCTGATTGGCCGATCCGCTGGGAACCTGGATCGTCAATGTCGGAGCGGCACTCTTGTCATAGCCGTCGAGGAAACCGAGCAGCGTGTCGCGCTGCGAACCGGTCATGCCACGGTCACCGGCGCCGACGGGAAGGTCGATCTTCTGGTTCTTCTCCGCGATCACGATCGGATGGTTGGTGCGATAGTCGTCCGGAATGGCGCCCACGGTGATGCTGTCGCGCTGGGCGCAGCCGGCCAGCAAAGCCGTTGCCGCCACCGCCAGGATCGAGAGCGCCCGCAGGCTGGTCCGCGAACGGCCGGTGCGCATCGTCGTGACGATGCCCCTTGTGTTCAACGCTGACTGAGACATGTCCGCTTCCCCATTCACTTGTAGATAAAGCCGACAACGCCGTGATACCGGCCGTTGGGCTTGTCGGTCTGCATGGTGCCGTAGACGCGATTGACCTTGCCAAGGAACATGCCGGCGCCGTCGCTTGGAGGATTGAAATTGTCGTCCGGCTTGGCGAGATCGTTGCGTGCCACCGGCTTCGCCAGATAGGGCGTGATGATGATGACGAGTTCGCTTTCGTTGCGCACGAAGTCCCTGCTGCGGAAGAGCGCACCGAGCACCGGTATCTTGGTGAGGCCGGGCAGTCCCGCAACGGCTTGACGGACGTCATCGCGCACCAGGCCGGCAATCATCATCGAACCACCCGACGGCAATTCGACGGTCGTGTCGGCAAGCCGCTTGCGGATCGACAAAACCGCCATTCCCTGCAAGTCCAGTTGCTTCAAGCCTCCCGCTTCCAAGGAGCCGGCACCTTCCGTCGTCGGCTCCGATACGGAAGTCCTGACCTTGAGACTGATCCGGCCCGCCGAGAGCACCACGGGCTGGAACTCAAGGCCGATGCCGTATTCGACTTTGTCGAAAGTATATGTCGTCTGGCCGGTCTGGTTGTCGGACGATACGTTGCTCGTACGCCCCGAGACCACATTGTACTCGCCACCAACCTTGAACGTAGCCTTCTCGCCCGAAACAGCGGTCAGGGTCGGTTCGGCAAGCGTCTTCATGACGCCGCTTTGTTCCATGGCATTGATGTAGGACTGCAGACCCGAAGTAGCGAACCCAAGGCCCGAAGTCGACGAAAGCGGCTTGCCCAACCCGTAGTTGGGCGAACTAAGTGCGGCCCAGCTAATGCCGTTGCTGCCGCCACTGCCGACCATGTTGACGCCGAGCTGTTTCATCACGGACCGGCTTACTTCCGCGACGGTCACTTTCAGCGTGACCTGGTCGTCACCGATGATCTGCAGGAGATTGACGATCTTCGAGACGCGTCGTTCCTGGTCGGGGTTGTTGATGTCGACACCGCTCTGGGCCGAGCCGCCGGCCGCGGTCTGCGAATACTGACCCGTCGTCGCTTCACCGCCCGAGACGAAGATCGTCGCCAGGTCGACCGCCCGCTTCGCATCCAGCGGCGTATCGACGGTTCCGGTCAGGACGACGTTGTCGTTCAGCAGTTCCACCTTGACGGCCGAGGTCGGAAGGAAGCGCTTGATGTAGCCTTCCAGACCGGCAACGTCGCGTTCGACGGCCAGATCCAGACTGGCGATCTGTTCGCCGTTCGGACCGAAGACGAAGATATTGGTCTCGCCGACCGACTTGCCGAACAGGTAGATACGCCTTGCGGTGCGGGTCACCGCATCGGCAACGCTCGGGTTGGCGACAAGAATGTCGTAGGCATCGCTCGGCAGATCTATGACCACCGATTTGTTGAGGCCCAGCTTGACGCGCTGCGTGGCTGTCGTAGCCGTCACCTGCGTACTCTTGGCCTCGACGACGCCCTGCACATTCGTTCCGACGAGCAGCAGGCCGAATGCCGCGGCTGCGATTGCCGGCAGTTTACCGCTTAGCCTCATTTCCTTGCCCCTACTTCGGATACTTCACCCGACTTGATCAATCTCACCGTTCCCTTGCGGCCATTGCCGGAAACGAGATAGTCGGCCTCGTCCACATTCTTTTCCTGGGTGTCCGTGATCGCCCGCAGCGCCAGGGTCAGGCGATCGGCCATCTGCTGGGCAACGGTGATGATCTCCGCCTGTTTGGGCGTGAGCTCCAGCGTGGCGGTCTGGCCGACCCTGGTCTTCTTGCCCTCCTCGTCCTCCTGGATGGTCTGGTCGATCGCCAGGACGCGGATGTTCTTGAGGATGGTTTCAGTGTTGAAGCCGGTGCTGCCGCTGTTGGCATCCGCCCTTCGCGTCATGATGACGTCGACAAAATCGTTTGGCAGGATGAAGCCGCCTGCCGAAGTGTCGGCCGATATGGCGGTGGCGACCGCCCGCATCCCCGAAGGCAGGATGGACGACATGAAGCTCTGCCCCTCGCCGATCAGCTTGGAACGCCGCACGGGCTCACCCGCGTACATCGGCACACGGGCAATCGACCCCTTCAATTTGTCGAGGGCGTCGGGAGCGGTTGCCTTGGTGATGAAATTCGCGTTGACGCCGTCGGCCGGCCAGGTTTGCCAGGAGATGTTGTTCTGGAGCGCGTTGCCCATAGCGACGTCGCCCGAGAGCACAAGCACGTCCTGCAGGGGCACGGCAGGAGCCTGGGGACCCGAATTAACGACGATCTGGGGCGGCGGCGCGGCGACCATGTTTTTTGCGACATAGCCAGCGCCACCTGCCGCGGCCACCGCCACGCTCAGAATAATCAGTCGGGATGCTGGCATCTGTCCGAACCCTCGCCCTTGGCAAACCACCTAGCCAAGCCGGACTTTGCAGCGGCAATCGTCAAAACAAGGTTAATGCAATGCTTACGATCGTGATTAATTTAAGGTTTACATAAATTAGCTGGATCGCCCGGCCACGGATGCAAAAGAGGGTCCCGGCCGCCGGCGCTTTCCAAAGCCGGTCGGGCAACCCGATCAAGGTGACGGAATTCAGATCGCGTTCAGCTCGCCAGCCTTGCCAGCGCCCACACCATCAAGGGCGAATCCGGATAGGTCAGCAGTCCGCCCAGGCCGAGCGCGATCCCATAGGGAACCCCGGTCGTGTCATCCGCGAAATGACGCAGGAATGGATTGCGGCCGGTAATAACCGCCAGCGGCGATTTCCGATAGACGAGAATGGCAAGCGTCAGCAGGCCGCCGATAAATGTCGAGACAACCAGGTATTCGACAAGATGAACGTTCAACCCCATCCACACGGCCGTGGCGGCGAGCAGCTTGGCATCGCCTCCACCCATGCCACCCATCGCGAACAGGCCGAACGTAACGGCAAGGACCAGGGCGCCGGCGGCGAAATGCCAACCGTAGGCTGCCCATTCCATACCCGTCAGCGGCGCAACCAGCGCAAAGACGGCGACAAGCAACACCGACACGCGATTGGCAATCGTCATCGACAGCATGTCGGAGATCGCGGCAAAAAGCATGCAGAACGGAAAGACGACGAAGATCAGGGCTTCAAGCATCGGCGCTCATGCCTATTGTCAGAATTCCAAGGGGCTCAACCTAGGCTCGTTCGATTAACGATTGATGAGGCCCGAAACGAAAAGATGGCTGGTATTGGCAGTGACATGGACAAACAGAATAAAACAGGGGCCGCCATGTGGCGGCCCCTGTCTGGAACGCTATCGGAGCGTTCAACAATAAGCAGATCAGCTGCCGCTGCTGTTCAGGGTGCTTCCGATGGAAGTGAACTTGGCGTTGATCGCATTGCCGAGTGCGCCGGCGCCGGTGATGATGGCGAGCGCGATGAGAGCGGCGATCAGACCATATTCGATAGCGGTCGCGCCGGATTCGTCCTTCACGAAACGTGCAAAAAGGTTAGACATTCGAGAGCTCCTACTCCACGTGTTACAGCACTTCCGTCAACTTCTGTGATGGTTGATCGGATGCTGCCAATCTAGGGAGAAGCTCTTTCGATCGGCTTAATAAACAGCCTTACCGATTCCTTTCCCGGCTCGAACGGAGTGCTTGGTTAACTCCATGCTAAGCGCCGGCTAAAGTACCGTTCCCCAGGCCAACGCCGCAAAGGGCAAGGACTTAAGGAATCTTGTGACCCAGAGCGGATCGACCATGCGAACAGCTGTACCGATCGCCATATCCGGCGCCAGCAAGCCGACTTAACTGTTGGTTCACCAATCTCGTTCATGTTCCGTTGAACAGTTTGCTTGCTTGGAGCGCCTCGATGGCCGTGCAGAGATCCTCAATCCTGATTGCCGTGCTTCTTGCCGCCACGAGCCTGATCACGCCAGCCAGAGCCGGCGCCGATATAGAAGTCACCATGAATCAGGCCAAGATCGTGAAACTGTCGCGCCCCGCCGACACGATCGTCGTCGGCAACCCGGCAATCGCCGATGCCTCCGTCCAGGACGCCTCGACGATCGTGCTCACCGGCAAGGGTTTTGGTGTCACCAATCTCGTCGTTCTCGACCAGGACGGCAGCCCGATCGTCGACGCACAGGTTACCGTCGTGCGGCAGGCAGCCTCGTCGGTTCGCATCTACCGGCGCGCCGAGGTCCAAACCATGTCTTGCACGCCCTATTGCGAGAGCTCCTACAAGAGCGAGGCCGAGAAATCCTCCGAAGCCGAAATGAACGTCAGCAGATAGGCTGCATGGCCCCGGCGGCCGTCCAGGTTACCGGCCAGTTAAGACGCCCTCACCGACTTTAACGATCATCCAAACCGGACTTCAATTGGTTTGCGTTAGGACACCTGCCAGGACCGTCCAGGGATGGCAGGACAAGGCATGCGCAACGGATTCGGCTCGACAGTTCGGCACAAGGTGGAGCGCGCCAGGTCTTTCAGGCGCTTCGTTCGCGACCGGCGTGGCAGCACGGCGCTGGAGTTCGCGCTGCTCGCATTGCCGTTCGCCCTCCTTGTGTTCGCCATCCTTGAAAGCTGCATCTCGTTTGCCGGCCAGGAGGTGATGGCCAACATCACCGACGATGTCGCGCGCCAGTTGCGCACGGGCCAGTTGAAGCCGGCCGATGTGGCCGGGGACAAGCTGACGACCCTGATCTGCGGCAGACTTCAGATCATCGTCTCCACGGATTGCCCGCAACAGTTGCTTGTGGATCTTCGCGAGTATCCGACTTTCGCCGACGCGGCGACGGCGAGCTTCAAGATCCAGAACGGCGACGTCGTGCTGATGCAAGGCACGAATTCACAGACTTTCGCGAACACGCCTGGCCTGGCGGAATCGAAGAACATGCTGCGGGTCTTCTACAAATGGCCTGTCATGACCGATCTGATGGCCAAGTCGATGGCCAATCTGAGCGGAGGCAGGACGCTGCACTTCGCGTCCGTGACCTGGCAGAACGAGCCGTTCGACAATTGAGTTCGAAGACGACAACAAGAAAAAAGGCAATGACATGATGCGTGCGGGGGCACATCCGGGAATTGCGGGGATCTGGGGCAAGGTGGTTGGGTTCCGCTCCAATCGCCGTGGGGTGGCGGCGGTCGAGTTCGCCCTGATCGTGCCGATCCTGCTGGTCATGTATTTCATGACCATGGAGGCTTCGCAGGCCATTGAGACCAGCAAGAAGGTCAGCCGCATCGGCAGCATGGTTGCCGACCTCGTCACGCAGCAGCCGACCATCGTCAAGGCGGATCTCGACGCCATCATGAAAATCGGCACCTCGACCATCCAGCCCTACAACCGCTCGACACCGAACATCACCATCACCGCGATACAGGTCACCGCCGATACGCCACCCAACGTGAACGTGGTGTGGTCGCGCAAGGTGGTCGATGGCGTCTACAGCATCGCCACTGCCCTGCCCGCGACCACCACTGTTCCGGCAACGCTCAGGGTCGCCGGCACCTTCCTCATCCGGGTCGAGAGCAACCTCGCCTATTCGCCAATTATCAACTGGCAGCCGGACACCCAACAGAAGCTTGGACTGACCCAATCCCTGTCCACGACAATCCCGATGGGCGAGACCTACTATCTGCGCCCGCGCAGGAGCCTGACGATCCCCTGCAGCGATTGCTGAAGACTTCTACTGCTGACCACCATCAGACGTCACCATGCGCACGACCGCCTCCGCCATCGCATAGTCCTTTGGGGCAACGGTCAAAAAGCCGCCGGAGTGTTTTGATTCCAGAAGATCGTAGACATCCGGCGTCGTCGATTTGAGGTTGGTGAGGAAGACGGTCAGCCGGCGCTTGGCTTCCGGGTCGAGATCGCTGCGCACGGCATGGGGACCGTATCTCAGCAAACCCGACATCCACACAACCTGAAATGCCGACGGCGCAAGGCCGGCCTCCTCCAACCTTGCCTGCGTGCCGTCAGACAACAAGGGCTGGCCGTCGGCCGTCGCCGTCACCCAGCCGAACATAGCGTCAGCCTGGCCATCGAAGAGCATTTTTTCCGCCGCGGACGAAGAATCGGCATGGACCAGAAACGGTGAATCTTCAGCGATCTTGACGTGTTCGGCGGCCAGGCCCGCCAGCGGCAAAAGCGAACCTCCGACGCTGTCCGGCGGCGGCATGGCGATCCGGTGCGCCTCCATCGCCGCCAGGTCGGGCAGCTTGCCGTCCCTGGTCAGCAGCACGGAGCGGATGCCGGCCGCCCCGTCGGAATCGACCGGAGCCACAAGCGGCTCGATGCATCCACAACGCTGCAGCGCCGTCGCGTAGGCCGTCGCCGAATAGATGGCATATTCGATCCGGGCATTGGCCTGAGCATCGATCAGTGCCGCATAGTCGCGCGCGACGACGAACTCCACCTTCATGCCAAGCGCATTGGTAAAGGATTGCGTCAACAGCGCCAGCCCCGGAACGGTGTTGCCGGCGCCAGGCTCGGCGACGATACCGATGCGAAACGTGCCGATATCATCACGCCAGTCGGCCCGCGCCGGACCACACCAAAGCGCGCCGTGCACGGCCACAAGGGCGGCGCATGCCTTCCGCGCGGCATTCATGACAAGGCCGTCCTGCGTTTTCTTCGGTCCATATCCATGCCCGCTGCCCGCGACACTTTACATCCTGGATTGAGCTTGTCGTTGCCCCAAACCACTACGCACTTTTGGGCGACATGGGCCCTTGGTTTTTTGCGCATGTCGTTGCCCCAAAACCGCTACGCACTTTTGGGCGACATGCGCCCTTGTTTTGCGCATGTCGTTGCCCCAAACCGCTGCGCACTTTTGGGCGACATGGGCCCTTGGTTTGCGCATGTCATTGCCCCAAAACCGCTGCGCACTTTTGGGCGACATGCACTGGACTATCGCGCCAAGCCGTTGCCGTTTGGTTTCCGAATTGCCAATGCCGCCGTGGGATCCTATGTCTGGGCGTCCAAACTGGCGATAATGACCCGATGGCGCGTGCTTTCCTCTTCGTCCTGGATTCTTTCGGCATCGGCGGCGCGGCCGACGCCGAACGCTATGGCGACGCCGGCGCCAACACGCTCGCGCACATCGCCGAAGCTTGCGCCGAAGGGCGCGCGGATCGCGAGCGGCTTCGGCAAGGGCCGCTGTTTGTCCCTCATATGGCATCACTCGGGCTCGGCAAGGCAGCCGAGACGGCGACAGGATTGGCTTTTGCCCATTTCGGTACGGATCTGCTCGCCAATGCTTTCCATGGCGCGGCGCAGGAAGTTTCGAGCGGCAAGGACACCCCCTCCGGCCACTGGGAGATCGCAGGCCTGCCGGTGCGTTTCGACTGGGGTTATTTCCCGGATACGGTTCCCGCCTTTCCGGCTGATCTGACCGCGGCGATGATCCGCGAGGGCGAGGTTTCAGGCATTCTCGGCAACTGCCATGCGCCGGGCACCGAAATCATCGAACGGTTCGGCGAGGAGCACATCCGCACCGGCAAGCCGATCTGCTACACTTCCGTCGACTCGGTCCTGCAGATCGCCGCGCATGAAGTCCATTTCGGGTTGGAACGGCTTTATGAGTTCTGTCAGGTCGTGCGCCGTCTGGTTGATCCGCTCAGAATCGGGCGCGTGATCGCACGGCCGTTCGTCGGTGAAACCGCCGCGACCTTCGAACGAACGTACAACCGCCACGACTATGCCGTGCCGCCGCCGGAGCCGACCTTGCTCGACCGGCTGACCGAGCGGGGAAGCCGCGTGATCGCCGTCGGCAAGATCGGCGACATCTTCGCCCATCGCGGAATTTCGGAAGTGCGCAAGGCCGCCGGCAACATGGCCATGTTCGACAAGGCGCTCGGCGCGATGGACGATGCCGCCGACGGCGATCTGGTTTTCGCCAATTTCGTCGATTTCGACACTGAATTCGGTCATCGCCGCGATGTCGCCGGCTATGCGGCCGCACTCGAGGCCTTCGACCGGCGGCTGCCGGAAGCACTCGCAAGGCTGCGACAGGGCGACCTTCTCATCCTGACGGCCGATCACGGCAATGATCCGACCTGGCGAGGGACCGATCATACGCGTGAACGCATACCGGTGATCGGCACGGGCCCCGGTTTGATAGGTGGTGACATCGGACTGAGAACAACATTCGCCGATATCGGCGAGACCGTCGCCGAACACCTCGGGCTGGCACCCGGACGCCACGGAACTTCCTTCCATGCGATGATTGGCGGCCATGCCTGAATTGCCCGAAGTCGAAACGGTCCGGCGCGGCCTGCAGCCTGTCCTGGAAGGTGCCCGTCTGGCCAGGGTCGAGGCGCGGCGGCCGGATCTCCGGTTTCCCTTTCCCGAACGGTTTTCGGAACGGCTGACCGGCAGGACGATCACGGCGCTTGGCCGCCGTGCCAAATATCTGACCATGCATGTGCAGGATGGCCCGCTGCTGATCTGCCATCTCGGCATGTCGGGCTCCTTTCGCATCGAGACCGACGATGACAGCGACACACCAGGCGTGTTCCATCACGAACGCTCGAAAAGCACGGTGCACGACCATGTCGTGTTCCATGTGATCTCCGCCGCCGGTGCCCTGTCGCGCGTAATCTTCAACGACCCGCGCCGTTTCGGTTTCATGCTGTTCGCGGAAGGATCGCCGGAGACGCATCCGATGCTGGCCGGGCTGGGCGTCGAGCCCACGGGCAATACGCTGGACGGCGTGCTGCTCGCCTCGCTGCTGAAAGGCCGCAGATCGCCTCTCAAGGCAGCTCTTCTCGACCAGAGGCTGATCGCGGGACTTGGCAATATCTATGTCTCGGAAGCGCTTTGGCGTGCCGGCCTGTCGCCCTTGCGCGAGGCGGGAACCATCGCCAGGCCGGGCAAGAAGGCCAGGGAACAAAGCGAACGCCTGGCCGAGGCGATCCGCTCGGTCATATCCGATGCCATCGCCGCCGGAGGGTCGTCGCTGCGCGACTATGTGCACACCGACGGATCGCTGGGCTACTTCCAGCACTCCTTCGCCGTCTACGACCGCGAGGGGCAGCCGTGCCCGAAACCCGGCTGCGGCGGCCACATCGAGCGTATCGTGCAGAGCGGACGCTCGACCTTCTATTGCCGGACGTGTCAGAGCTGAGTTAGTGAACGGTTTTCCCGGGAAGGCGCATGGCGCTTGGGAATGCGTCAAAACAAAGAGATAGACCGGATCGCGAGGAGAAGCAGCCATGGCCTATGAAACGATCATCACCGAGACGCGCGGCAAGGTCGGACTGATCACGCTGAACCGGCCAAAGGCGCTCAATGCGCTTAATTCCCAGATCCTTGCCGAACTCGTCTCGGCGGTGAACGGTTTCGGCGCCGACCCCGGCATTGGCGCCATGGTTGTTACCGGCTCCGACAAGGCCTTTGCCGCCGGTGCCGACATCAAGGAGATGCAGGCGATCTCCTATGTGGACGCCTACAGCCAGGACTTCTTCGTCGGATGGGAAGAGTTCACGCGGGCGCGCAAGCCGATCATTGCGGCGGTGGCCGGCTATGCCCTTGGCGGCGGGTGCGAACTGGCGATGATGTGCGATTTCATCATTGCCGCCGACACGGCCAAATTCGGCCAGCCCGAAATCACGCTCGGTGTCATTCCCGGCATGGGGGGGTCGCAACGCCTGACCCGGTTCGTCGGAAAGTCGAAGGCGATGGACATGTGCCTGACCGGACGGATGATGGATGCAGCGGAAGCCGAGCGCTCAGGCCTGGTGTCGCGGGTCGTGCCCGCCGGCGAACTCATCGAGGAGGCGATCAGGGCGGCGGCCAAGATCGCCGATTTCTCGCTGCCGTCGGTGATGATGGCCAAGGAAGCCGTCAACCGCTCCTATGAGACGACGCTGGCGGAGGGCTTGCGGTTCGAACGCCGCCTGTTCCATTCGCTTTTCGCGCTCGAAGACCAGAAGGAAGGCATGGCGGCTTTCGCCGAAAAGCGGAAGCCGAATTTCACCAATCGGTAAAGCGTTGCCGGCCGACGATCGAAACCCTGGGGCGGCGACCAAAAAGAACGCCGGGCAGCGTTGACGCGCCGGAAAAGCTGAACTATAAGCCGCACCAACCGAGGCGGCCCCGTGGCTGCCCGTTTGTTTTTTGCGCCCTGCGGCATGCCGCGTGCGCCGACCAGATCAGAAGAGAGGCATCATGGCCAACACATCCTCGGCCAAAAAGGCAACGCGCAAGATCGTCCGCCGCGCAGCGATCAACAAGAACCGCCGCTCGCGCGTGCGCACCTATGTCCGCCAGGTCGAGGAAGCACTCGCTTCCGGCGACAAGGCCGCCGCACAGGCCGCCTTCAAGGCCGCCGAGCCGGAATTGATGCGCGCCGCGACCAAGGGCGTCATCCACAAGAACACCGCGTCCCGCAAGGTGTCGCGCCTGGCCCAGCGCCTCAAGGTGTTGTCTGCCTGACATCGCCTTTTCAGACTGATCTTCTTTAAAACCCGGCCGATCACGCCGGGTTTTTTCGTTTGCCGGCAAGCACTTAAAAAGAATACTCGGAAACGGCGGTCAAAGCGGATTCCAAGCTTCGAAATGCTTTGCCGGCACATGCATGTCCGCTGATGGTTGGCACGCTTGAAAAGCATCCGCTTAGAATTTCTTAATTCTCAGAAATAAGCGCTATTTTTCAAATAGTTATCTGTGGTCATCCACAGCTTGTCCACAGCGCCCCGGGGAGGCGGGAGGACAACTGGCTGTCAAGCAAATTATTTCAGAATATTTCGCGCCGGCCAGTCTTTTTCATATTCGCCGGAAAAGGGTTTGAATCACAATGGCTTTGTCAAAATACACCGCCGTGGCATGGCGCTACGACGCGCCCGAGGTAACCAGATTCCTTAAAAATCCGTTAGACGTGGCCTTGCCCTATCCACAGCGATTTCGGTAATGTCGATCCATCGAAAGGGACGGGCCTCTGGGCCCTTAACCCAGCCTGACGCGGCCAGCTTAAATTGGCGGGATTTGCGACGCGGATCAAGTCCGCGGATGGGTTTGGTTTGCTCTTTTTCGATACGGTAGGGGACTGGCGTAACTAGACATGGCAGGTCGACGGCGCGCCGGCGTTTTCGCCGGACGGTGTTGTATTGCCCTGACATACCCAACGCGGACTGGCTTCCATGGGCCGGCACCGGTTCCCTGAGACAATGGGCGATGTTCACTGCCAGCGGCGGCAGCGGACGTTGTAGCAAAGCGCAGTCGCTGGAAGAAGGATGCAGGAGGCGCATCCCCGGCGGAAAAACAGGTACAAAACAAGGAACTCGATC